>OZ220744.1:0-4800000 GCA_965116925.1 Candidatus Poribacteria bacterium
GATGCGTGGGACGATGGGACAATGCATCAACCAACGACCGGGGTTAGGCCACTCACTCCGGGGCACCGCCCTGATGATTATCGGATTGCTCAAACCCTACAGCTTCCAATCACATCGGTTATTGATGACGCCGGACGTTTGACGGAGGATTCCGAGCAGTTTTGTGGCCTTGAAGTTTCCGACGCCGGAAAATTCATTGCCTTTGAATTGGAAAAACGGGGTTACCTAATATCCGCAGAATCTAAGGAGATGCATCAGCCTCACTGTTCGCGGTGTGATATGCCAGTCCTGTTTCGTTCCGTTCAACAATGGGTCTTTTCCTTAGACAGCAATCAATTGAGGGAGCGGGTACTTTGTTCAGATGAACATTTGGCGTACTATGATCCTAAAGATAAAGATTGGATACAACAAACGATTCAAGAGCTACCGCCTCCAACGGTTTCACGTCACAGAGGCTGGGGGACTCCGATACCTCTTTTTCAATGCCAAAAATGTGGACGGGAACTTTCTGACGCTCGAATTGTCAAATCCATCCGTACTCTGGTGAGTCGTCGCGGTGCTGATAGTTGGTTTAAGTTGAATGCGGAGGATCTGTTGCCCCCAAACACCCTATGTCCTAGCTGTGATGGAAAGGAATTTCGGAAAGAATTCACTACCCTTGATGGACGCTTTGCAGTTCTTCTCAACGCAATTAACAATCTTGGTGCCAAGGGAAATGACATTAATTCAGTTAATGTCTACTTTTTTTACCCGAATCAATTTCATAAGTGGTTCGCTCAGTTCGTTTTGACTTCAGCTGCTATCTCCGATGTGGAGCCGTTGAATGTGGATTTGACAGGAGATCGTTCAAATGTCCAATCGGTTGATGTCAACCCAAGCTGGATGGAGGAATATCCAAAGGATGTGCTGCGTTTGTTCTGCATCCAACCCAATTTGGACCCGTCATCAATCGAGGTGCATCTCCAACAGTGTCAACAAGAATACAGTGCCATTCAAGATCTCTGTGCCACGATATTAGGTCATCTTGAAGGTTTTACCCGTGATCCGGATGAAACCCAGCTCGAACTAATGATGCCGGATACACAGGAGTTATCCACCACTGCTAGCGTGCTGCAATCTGTAGATTTCGCCTACCAGCAACGCGACTATTATCAAGCGTGGTGTCTTTTGAGAAACTTTTGCCAATCAGATCTTCAACAGTTCGTCGATGATTGGTTCAATGCGTCGGAACCAGTACTGGAAAAAAGATCTTGCCAAACAATGCTATTAGGGATTTTGTATGTCTTGGTACAGCGATTTGCACCAATCATTCCTTTTTTTTCCGAACAAATCTACGCTTCAATCCGAATATGGGTGGATACTGATTCGCCTTCGGATGACACCCGAAGCGAAGATGAGCCCGAATTGTCGAGCATCTTTTTGAAAAATTGGACTTCCCATGCTAATTTTCCTTACTGTGCTGATGCAGATGTGCATTAAAGGGGCCGCTAAAGGAAAGGATATTTTCAATGCAGAGAAACATACTAAAATTAATTTTACCTATATTTGGTATTACGTTGCCTGTGTTATTACTGGATCAATTCACTAAGTGGTTGATTCAACAACATATTCCGCGTCACGGTCAACATGTGATAATTCCGGGGATACTCAATCTACGCCATGACACAAATGACGGTGCTGCGTTTGGGCTGATGCCGGGGCAAAGTGTACTGCTAGTTATCATCTCAATTGTTGCGATTGGCTTCATTGGCTACTACTACAGACAATTCCGCGAGAGCTTGTGGATGAAAATTGCGCTCAGTTTTCTGCTTGGGGGTGCACTTGGTAACTTTATAGACCGTGTTCGCTTGGGGGAAGTCACAGATTTTATTCAATTTCGACTGCCCGGTTTCTGGTGGCCTACTTTCAACGTTGCCGATGTCGCCGTTTGTATCGGTGCCGGGATGTTAATGATTTACCTATTTCAGCATCGAGGAGACTACGATGAAGCGAAACAGATCGAAAATTAGGTTGCTTATCATGCTGATGTTAACCGTGATAATTGCGACTCATGCGCTTGCCCAACTTCAGGAAAATCCGGAAGAAGAAGCATCGTCCGCCCGTCAGCAGGAAGAGGAGGATTACCATGAAAGCACATTACGTCGTTTTGAAATTGTTACGATCATTGCGCTGCCGTTTACAGCGATTCATAGCTATGTAGGTGTACGGGGTATCCAAATGATTCGACAAAACGAGTTCGCACCGGAACTCTCCACGACAGATTTCAAAGTTATCGGGGCATCTGCGGTGTCGCTCGCGCTCCTTATCGGTTTCTGGGATTGGCTGCATACGCATGACAAAAATCCTTCAGAAGAATTGATTCCTACTTCGCCACAACCTATAACTCCTCCACGCCGAGCCCCAATCCAACGTGTCGGGCAGAACGATTGGAACCCCGATGAGCCGCAGGGATTTGTTGTACCGTTCGTTCACATTCGGTTTTGATGGGCTTACGCCCCAGATTATTTTTGACTTATCGATTCACTTTTTTACATGTCACGTTTCATATTATGGCTGTTTTAGAAATCCAAACCAACGATGCTGTTATCTTACGGCAAAAGGCTGCTCCTGTCCAAGAAATTAATCCAGATTTACATCCGTTTGTCGAAAATATGTTTGAGACGATGTACGAGGCGCAAGGGATTGGTCTGGCAGCACCACAGGTCGGTGTGTCCAAAAGAATCGTCGTCATTGACATCGAAGAACACCAACCGGAGTACCCACGGATTGCGTTGATTAATCCCGTCATTACAATGACCCTCGGTGAAGAACTGGGCGAAGAAGGCTGCCTAAGTTTGCCCGGGGTACGGGGAATGGTTCGGCGGGCAGCGATTGTGAAGGTAGAAGGACTGCTGCCGAATGGGGATAAAATTGAGTTTGACGCTAGCAATCTGATGGCAAGAGTTTTGCAACATGAAATTGACCACCTGAACGGGATTCTGTTTACCGATCTGCTGCGTCCCGAAGATCAAGAACTGCTTGAACCTCGACCGGAACCATCTGAAAAAAGCGGTGATGAAAATGAAGATTCTCTTCATGGGAACAAGTGAGTTTGCGGTTCCGAGTTTAGAAAAATTGATTGCGGAGGGGTTTGAACTCGTTGGGGTTGTAACACAGCCAGACCGTCCAAGCGGTAGAGGAAAACGGCTTACTCCACCTCCCATCAAGGTTGTCGCCGCGACTCACAATCTCCCGATTTATCAGCCGGAGCGGGTTCGGCACCGTGAATCTGTTCGTGTGCTTCGAGAACTTCAACCCGATGTGATCGTTGTCGTTGCTTTCGGTCAGATTCTTCCGAAATCGGTGCTAGACCAGCCGCCCTATGGCTGTATTAATGTGCATCCTTCGTGCCTCCCAAAATATCGGGGTGCTGCCCCGATTCAATGGGCGCTCATTAACGGCGAGACGGAAACAGGGGTCACAATTATGCTGCTAGATGAAGGAGAAGATACGGGGGATATTATTCTGCAAAGCAGTTTGCCCATTGATATTTTGGATGATGCGACTACCCTTTCAGTCCGATTGGCAAATTTGGCACCTTCCCTGTTAATTCAAGCGTTAGGGCGTATCTCGGATGGTCCGCCACCACATCACCCCCAAGATCATTCCCAAGCAACCCACGCGCCTCGACTCATCAAGGAGATGGGTGTAATTGATTGGAAGCAGCCGGCAGATCAGATTCGTAATCTGGTGCGTGGCGTTTCGATGTGGCCCGGCGCATATACATGGGTAAAAGCGGACGAGTATCCTACAGATGATGACCTCCGCTTAAAAATAACTGCTTGTGCTGTTGTCGACCATCTGAATTCCGCAGAACTTCCTATCGGTACAATTGAGGTTACGTCTAACAAAGAACTCATTGTCTGTACCGGGACGGGCAGCCCGGATAGAGTCGAAACGGAAAATGATCGCTACGGATTGGGAGGCAGACACTTACGACTAGATCGTGTCCAACCCGCGAACAAGAAGGAAATGGACGCTAGTGCCTTTATAAATGGGTATCGGTTAAAAACAGGAGATCAGCTTTTTCGTAAGGAAACGCCAATAGATTAATAGGTTGAACATGCGTCGAAATGCCATATTATTTGCTGTTATTAAAGTTTTAGTGCTTTGTCTCGGAGTGCTTGGTGTTATCGGACTGATTTTCCTCTTTGGGATCATCCCACATCAAGTCCGCACCCCAGAAGTTGCTGTGCCCAACTTAATAGGACAAAGTTACGAACAAGCGGTATTGCTTATCACGAGTTCAGGATTGGCAGTCGATTCTGTGCAAGAAAGAAAACCGAGCCCTGACTTTCCAGAAGGACAAGTTATCGAACAAGAGCCACCGGCGAATTTCAAGATTAAATTGAACAAGCCCATTCGACTTACTTTGAGTTCGGGTAGTGAACAGGTTGCGATACCCGATGTTACGGGAAGATTATTGAGCGATGCCGAGATGTTACTCACAGACGTTGGATTGCGACGGGGAAAGGTTGCAGCAGTCTATACCGATCGGTATCCGGAGGTGCATACTGTCATCGCACAAACCCCTAGAGCGACGACTCTGTACCCGTATGATGGCGAGGTTCATTTGCTATTAAGTTTGGGGGTCCGCCCAAAATTATTACGAATGCCTGACCTCAGTCTTATGCCAATTGATAAGGCGCGTCCCTTGCTAGAATCACACGGACTCCAAATTGGTGAATTGGTGTATAAACCACACCCGGAAATTGATCAAGGTGTGATTATCAATCATCAACCGAGTGTGGGTGAACTACTTCAGGTTGGGCAAGCGATCAATTTTGATGTCAGCGGATCCCAACGAAAGCAAGAGGACAAGGGAGGCTATCTGCCGATAAAACACACAGTCTCCCCGACCGGTGCGACTCACAAACGGGTGCGGATTGTCATAGAGGATGAGCGCAAAAAGTTGATTAAGGTTGTTGATGACCGGTATAAGTCCGGTACACTTATTGAGAAACCGCCGGTCCGTGTTGTGGGTAAAGCAACGATGCGTATCTATGAAGACAACCGACTGGTCGATACACGAGAGTATGATTGGTAAGCGGGACTTAACGCGACCTTCAAACTGAAATAGGTAGAATTTGCCAAAATTCGATAGGTGCTATGAGGTGAGCAATTGTTAGAGCGAAACATTATGATCGCGCCCTCCATGCTTGCATCAGACTTTAGCCGAATTGGTGAGGAGGTTTGCCGAGTGGCTGAAGCGGGCGCGGATCTCATCCACCTCGATGTGATGGATGGGCACTTTGTCCCCAATTTAACAATGGGGCCTCAATTTATCAAGTCAATCCGGTCCTACACAAATCTTCCCTTTGATGTACACCTGATGATCACTGACCCGCAGACGTATATTGATGCTTTCGTTGATGCGGGTGCGGATCTTATCACGGTTCACATTGAGTTGGAGAAACAGTTCCCGACAGTTATCGATCAGATTAAGAACAGTGGTGTCAAGGTTGGCATAGCCCTGCGACCCAAAACACCTATAGCAGCAGTTGAACCGTATCTTGGTGATATTGACTTGGTTTTGCCAATGAGTGTTGAGCCCGGATTCGGTGGTCAATCGTTCCAAACGGATACGCTTGACAAGATTGATCAGCTATCGCAGCTAATTCAAACCCGAAAACTGAATGTCGCAATCGAGGTTGATGGCGGAATCAACCAAGAGACTGCGGCGTTGGTTGGGCGTTGTGGGGCGACAATTTTAGTGGCTGGGACCGCAATTTTCGGGCAAGATGATCTCCGAAGCGCGATCCACGACTTACGCCAAGCGGCTTCGTCAGGTTAAGAGGCAGTTCAGATGGATCAATGAAGGTACACGCTTATGACCCGCAAGTTGAGCCGGAACGTTCCCCTAGTAAGCCTTTATCCTGATACTCGTATGAAATTGGCATACCCCTTTTTGCTTCTTTGTTGTTTCTATCTCTTCCTCTGCCTATCTTTCCCTGTCCATTCACAAAACTTTAATGCTGATAATCTATTGGGCTTTGCACAATCCCTCTTTCGGGAAGGGGACTATCCGAATGCTGTGCATGAATATCAACGTTACCTGTTCCTTTACCCGGGTACAACCCAAGCAGATTTTGTTCAACTCCATATCGCTGCCTCGTATCAGAATATGGGAAGGTTGGACACAGCAATAGAAGCCTACCAATTGCTAATTCAAAACTACCCACAAAGCCCATTTATTGAGCGCGCTCGATCTAATATCGCGCAATGTCAGCTCTTGAGCGGCAATCAAGATGCATCAGTTACATCGTTACGTCAATTCTTATCGGACCATCCGAAAAGCGAGTTAGCACCGCGAGCGCAGTTTATTATTGCAACAATCTATATGAACCAAAAAGATTGGACAGCTGCAGCGCGAGAGTGGCAGCAGGTGCGGATGAAATACTCGCAAACCCCCTTTGCGGAAATGAGCGATCAACTGATACGCATAGCTCGGCAGTCAGAATCGCTCCCGCGTCGATCTCCGAGTACCGCTAGTTTGCTCTCAGTGTTTCTTCCGGGGCTTGGGCAAATCTATAGTGGGCAATATTCTGATGGTATGTATTCCCTGTTAGTTGTCGGTGCTACTGCTGCAGGGACAGCTCATTACATCGAGCAGAAACGCTACGAGGTTGCGATTCCAGTGGGTATCATCGGGCTATTTTTTTATATCAACAGTATTTATGATAGCTGGCAGTACGCCAAGGCTTTTAACCACCAGTACGAAGATCAACTCCGAGATAGGCTCCGAAAGCGGATTTCTGAGTCCGATCTGTTCAGTGCTTCGGATGCACCGCCGCCTGATATGGCATTTCTGTTTTTGGCCACCCGCTTTTAGGGCCTCCCAAAACCCGGATTGGAGGAGCGTCCCAATATTTCCCTCCATTCTTTTCTCAACGGCTTTTGCTTAATTTGGGGTAATTTGCTGATGATTTCCTGCTTTTTGATTTCCCTGCTTACCATCGTTCAGCCCCAATCCGATATGCGTCAGTTTCTCTACGCCGAGCACCTTTTCGACCAAGGTGCTTATCGCTCCGCAATCCTCGAGTACAAGCGGTTACTTTTTTATCATCCTGATATACCGAGGGCAGACCTTGCACGCTACCGGATTGGATTGAGTTATTACCATCAAGGTAACCGAGAACTGGCTCGACAGAAATTTGAGGAAGTTACGCAAAAGTTTCCCAATTCCCCACTTAATCTCCAAGCGCAACTGATGCTCGGCAGAACCTATTTTGATGCTAAAAACTATTCGACCGCCCGATCGACTTTTTTTTCTATTGTTAGTGCAGACGGAGGCGGAGAGACAGCGGCGCAGGCACGATACCTACGGGGCTGGTGCTATATCCATGAACGCGCTTGGTTCAAAGCGATAACAGAGTTCCGAACGATTCAACAATTGCAGCCGGGTACTCCCCTCAGTCAAATCTCTGTGCAGCTAGCCGATGTTACTTATGCAAACACGCCTTTACCTTTCAAGTCTCCTCGACTGGCTGCGTGGATGTCCACCTTTTTTCCAGGGGCTGGGCAGCTCTATGCCGGCAAGCTAGAAAGTGGATTAATCTCCGGTGCGGTCCATGCAGCTGTATGTTACCTATTGGTAGATTCGATACTTGACGAGCGTTATGTGGATGCGGTTGGGATCTGTTTGGTAGGTTCGCGCTTTTATATGGAGAACCGGGTCAAGGCGAGGGAGTGCACGATTGAACATAACCGGAGACTTGAAGCTGACTTCATCCGTCAATTGAGGCAACAGGTACAGGATAACACGCCGCCGGATTTTCAACCGAAACTGCCGGGTTAATGCTGTGGGCAGAACTTGGGTAGTTTTATCAAACACAACGGTACTGTAGCCGGCCCATGAACAACTTCCCATTCTAATAGATTTGGTCGTGGGCATTTACAACCAAAACTGGTGCTATGCGGCGGTTGCAGCACCGGCGAGCACGCGTTCCACTTCTTGTTCCCAAGTGCCTTCGATCTTGACACCATATTCTTTGAGCCCACCGGTTGCTTCTATACCTGTCAGGTAGGGGCGGGTCGTCCGATTGTCCTCGACTAGCTCCGGTTGAGCATAATCGGTGTGCAGGAAATGAATCGCCAAGCCGGCGCGCGGTTTGGGGGTGTTGTTGTGACCGGTAGCGTGGGCGGTGCCGTAACAGAAAAATGCGACGCCTCCTGCGGGCAGCTCAAGGGATACAGCGCGTTCTTCTGGCGGGTAACATCGGATGTGATGGTCGCTATGAGGATCACGGGAGTGTTCATACTGTTCTCGATGAGAGCCAGGGATGACACGGAGGGTTCCGTTGGCGGCTGTTGCGTCATGAAGAGCTGTCCACATGGCCGTGCCGCGCAAGGGGTCGCTAATCTTGAAGTAAGCGTTGTCTTGATGCCAATTGGTAGGTGAGCCGGTATTGCCCGGTTTCAGAAAAATCTGATCCAGATGCTCGATGATCCTGTCCCCGATGAGTTGCGTTACCACGTTGATGATTTTAGGATCAAACGGCATCGCTCTGAAGAAGTGGCTTTTATGATAAATCGGACAGATCTGGAAGTTGAATTGTGTAGTTGAGTGTGTTTTTCCGTCACCATCGGTTGCAACGTTCCGCAACAACCCGTCTCGAAACAGGCGGTCGAGTTCAGCCTGCAGTGCTTTTACCTCACGCCGAGAGAAAAATTCGGGAATGACGAGATACCCCTGCTCCTGAAAGTGGTGGATGTCCTGTTGCGTTAATTCCATTGTGCCGTCTCCTGCTCATAATTTTATGATAGATATAGTAATTGGAAATGCTTTAATTCCGCGCTTGCCTATGTTCTTCAGGTGCTGCTTTCGCTTGATGTCTTTCACAAAATGCGCTACAATATTTTACCCTGTTCTGTTTTTTTGTCAAACGAAAAAACGAAAAATAACCGAAACACCATTTTACATTTTTTAACAAACCATGTAGGAAGAAAGCCTTGAATCTATCCGAGACCGCCCTTACGGGTTTTGAAAAAGAGATAGACGCACTATGCGAGGTCGGTAATCATTTTCACGCGCGTGGTTGGTCACTCGGTACGAGTAGTAATTACAGCGTGGTGACTCGCCGTGAGCCGCTGGAGTTACTCATTACCGCAAGCGGCAAAGATAAAGGCTGCCTATCGCGAGACGATTTTGTACGTGTGGATGGCAACGGTTTCCCCATCGTTGTTGAACAGCCGAAAGCATCGGCGGAGACGCTGCTACATATTGCTATCGCTGAACAACCTGATGTTGGATCAGTGATGCACACACATTCCATCTGGGGCACGCTGCTCTCAGATTTTTATTTTTACGACAGGGGTTTCAGGATTGAAGGCTATGAAATGCTAAAGGGGCTTGCCGGCGTAACGACCCATGAACATGCTGAGTGGGTGCCGGTCTTTGACAATACACAGGATATTCCCGCGCTAGCCGAACAGATACGCCAATGCTTGAAAGATTCCGAGTCTCCTATTCAGCACGGATTTTTAATTCGACGGCACGGTCTGTATACATGGGGAGGCGATCTAGATGAAGCGAAACGACACATCGAAATTTTTGAGTTTCTATTTGAATGCGTCGCTCGGCGTCTGACATTTGCTGGGGCGATGTAGGTTTCAACAAGCAACCCTTAACTTGAATCGTAGGGGCGAGGTTGCCTCGCCCGATGGGTTGGGACACCCAACCTCAGTAAGGAGGTACATTATGGCTCGCATTCGAGTGCAAGACGAAAACCGAGAAATCACCGATCATCAAGAGATTCGTGAATTTCTGAAACCGTTCGGCATCTCGTATGAAAAATGGGAGGTCGAGGGTCGCATTGGTTCCGAGGCGACAAACGAAGAAATTTTGGACGCTTATGCCCCAGAGATCGAACGCCTCAAGGAACAAGGCGGATTTGTGACGGCAGATGTGATTAATGTCACGCCAGAGACGCCCGGCTTAGACGATATGTTGGCAAAGTTTAACAAGGAACACACGCACAGCGAGGATGAAGTTCGCTTCACTATCAAGGGAAGCGGACTCTTTCACATTCATCCAGATAACGCGCCGGTATTTGCAATCCAAGTGGAAAGCGGCGATCTGATCAGCGTGCCAACGGGGACCCAGCACTGGTTCGACCTGTGCGATGACCGCACCATCCGCTGCATTCGTCTGTTTGAGGATATGTCGGGTTGGACACCGCACTATGTTGACAATCCCGTTCATGAGAATTACACGCCTGTCTGCATGGGACCAGCCTACCTGTCTCCTACTAGCGACATTGAGCCTGTGGTGCAAGTTTAATGAAATTCTCCGGACGTGGAATCTTGCTCGATATCGAAGGCACAACTTCGTCGGTCAGCTTTGTCTACGATGTGATGTTCCCTTTCGTCCGCCGCGAATTGGATCAATATCTGTTTGCGAATTGGGATTCGACGGTGTTAAACGAGGTGTGCGATCTGATTGCCAAAGACGCCGGTTATGAATCTTTCGTTGCGTGGTGTGGGAGCGAGACTGAGGTGGGCAAACAGCAGCAACTGCTCCGGGCGGAGGTCCTTCGATTGATGGATGGCGATGCCAAAGCGACGGGACTGAAAGCACTTCAAGGCATAATCTGGCAGTCTGGCTTTGAAAGTGGCGAAATGCAGGCGCACATCTACGATGATGTTCTCCCTGCGATTCAGGCTTGGAACGACGCTGGGTGCGATGTCCGCATTTTTTCATCTGGGAGCATTGCGGCGCAGAAATTATTTTTCGGGCATACCGCAGTTGGGAATATTCTGCACCTGTTTCGAGGGCATTACGACACAACCACCGGTCCAAAAAAGGAAGCAGCGAGTTACCAAGCAATCGCCAAAGGCTTTGGTCTGCCGCCCGCACAGATTCTCTTTTTAAGCGATGTGCTTGATGAGTTAGAGGCAGCCCGCGCCGCCGGTCTACAAACCGGCTTGTGCAAACGTCCGGGCAATGCGAAAGTTGCGGTTGGGCACGGTCAGCCAGAGATTACGTCATTCGACCAGATTGAGCTATCGCGTGAGGTCTAAAGAACATCATGGCTGTGTCGCTAGGTTGGTTGTTTCTATCTACGAGGTGGCAGCCCTTGCGGCCTCAAACCCCTTAACCGCTGTCTCTAAATCTTCAGTTGTGTGAGATGCAATTACAGAAATCCGCAACCGGCTCGTTCCTTCCGGTACGGTGGGTGGTCGAATAGCAGGAGCGTATACACCGTGTGCAAGCAGAACTTCAGCGAACCGTGACGCGACCTCCACAGAACCGAGGAGCAGCGGAAGAATTTGGGTCTGACTCGGTAGCAGTTGGAATCCTCTTTCCAGCAAAGCATTTTTGAGCAGAAGAACGTTGGATGACAACCGTTGGCGTAATTCAGGGTTGGAACGGATTACGTCAATCGCTGCCGAAGCACCTGCCAAGGTGGCGGGTGGGAGACCTGTCGTGAAAATGAATCCCCGCGCTCGATTTATTAGGAAATCAATCAAGGCAATGCTGCCGGCGACATATCCCCCCAATCCGCCGATCGCTTTGCTCAACGTTCCCATCTGAATCACGCCACGATTTTCCAATCCGAAATGTTCAATTGCCCCACCACCGGTTTCCCCTAAAACGCCAAAGCCATGTGCGTCATCAACCATTACGGTTGCGTCGTATTGTTCAGCTAGTTTACAGATTTCAGGGAGTGGTGCGATGTCGCCATCCATACTGAAGACGCCATCGGTCACAATAAGCCTGTGTCTAAATTTCATTGATTGTGCGAGTAGCGACTCTAGATGCTCGACATCGCAATGCCGATAGATCTGTTTTGTCGCTTGACTGAGGCGGCACCCATCGATAATACTTGCATGATTGAGGGCATCGCTGAGAATCAGATCTGCCTCACCTACCAACACAGGGATTGTTCCAATATTCGCTAGATATCCAGAACCGAAAACAAGGGCGGCTTCTGTCCCCTTCGCTTTAGCAATCTTTGCCTCAAGTTCGGTGTAAAGGTGACAATTGCCTGACATCAGGCGAGAGGCACTGGCACCCGTTCCGTATTTCTGCACAGCTGTGGCAGCAGCTTCAACCACTATTGGGTGCACACTCAAGCCGAGGTAGTTGTTTGATCCGAGCAGAATAACCTCGCGTCCATCAAGCAGAGTGCGCCCTGTTGGTGCTGTCATGACGGAACGGAGTGATCGCGAAAGCCCAGCTTGATCAAGTTGGGCTAATTCGGATTTCAGCCAGTGCGCTTTAGGCATGGGGTGTCAGAGAGATGTGCTATCGATCGCTCTAAGGGGATGCGTCTCACGGTGTCATACGTGAGACATAAAACGAGATGGGATGTGGTGATTTTAATTGTTCCAAAATGGCATGAAGAATTTGTTACGACGAACCTGTCAATTTCTGTGTGATATTATCCCAACCGCTAGGTGCTTCTTCAGAAACCTGCGACGGTATCTTATTGGCGTGGATAACAGTGATACCGTAATCAAAGACCTCATCAACGGTATATTCGATGGTGTCATAGGTCACTTTTTCGCCCTGTTCTGGCAACCGACCAATAAGTTTGAGTATAAATCCCCCAATCGTATCGGAGCGATCTTTGGGAATATTTGTAATTAGTGTTGTATTAACAATATCGATCGGTGTTCGTGCATCGAGTGTCCATGAATTGTTCCCTAGTGCTTCGACATGTAGCGGCTGCCGTTTATGGGAATAGCGAATCTCACCCACAATCTGCTCAAGGAGATCGTCCAAACCTATAAATCCAACACAGCTACCGTGTTCATCAATAATGATTGTCACAGGTTCTGTGGCAAGCCGTAATTCTTCAAGTAATTCACCTATCAGCTTTGTTTCTGGGATATAGTATGCAGGCCTGATGAAGGTATTGAGTTCGTTCGTTCCCTGTGGAGCGTATAAAATGTCCATGATACTCACGATTCCCGTTAACCGGTCAATCCGTTCTTCATAGATTGGAACAAACTGATAGTTAGAATGCTGTACCATCGCTTTTGCCTGTTCAATCGGCGTGGCAATATGAACCGCCACCATTTCCGATAAGGGAATCATGATTTCTCTTGCGGTTGTCTGCGAAAGCGCAAAAATTCCATGCAACATCCGCGCGTCAGCCTCTGAGAAGGCACTGACATTGTCGAGGACAATCTGTTTAATTTGTTCTGCTTTGGGATCTCCCTTAAGTTTCCGTTTCCTGAATAAGCCGCGTTCCGGTTTAGCTGTAATTGCCGGCGTGGGAAGTGTTTGTTTTGGTCTATCTGCTACAACTAGTGAATCGGTTGTCTGTTTCGTAGTTTTTGAATCTTTTTTCGTTGACTTAGATCTATTGTTTTTCAATTGTATTTCACTCCCATTTTAGATAATTGCAATCACTCTATTGAAGAAAATTGTGCAGTATGATTGAGGTTTGGCATACAAAAACAAAATGATTATAGCACATCTCACGAGTGTCTTTCAATCAAAAACCGTCTATCGATTCCAGGGATTTATCCCGAATTCATTTGGATTACACAGGAAATTTACAGAAATTCCAAGTATCCAGTCAACTTAATTTACCGGGTTATTCCCAATTCCAACGGAGGATTTCCGACTCTATCAGGGCTTTGAATCACTTTGATGATAAGAACATTTTTTCCGCTTGCCAACGATGAAAGAAGGTGCTACAATACACATTTCACATACTATGATAATGCGTGTTTTGATTATTCTCGCTATTACTTAGGGTAATGACCTGCTTAATCCACCGTCGTAAGTTGGTCTGTCCCTATCGAATTGATGGTGCGGGTTGTAGGTTTTGCAACGAATCAAGGTATTGATATACGACTCTTCACGCAAAAGGATTTTACAATATGGTCAATTTCGCAGTTGTAGGTTTAGGCGTGGGTAGCAGCCGCGCGCGGATGATTAAAAACACAGAAGGTGCCGAACTGAAGTGCGTCGTTGATTTGAATGAAGCTCTTGCCAAACAGATCGCTGAAGAGCTGGACACCGAGTGGACACCGAATCTGGATGATGTCTTGGGTCGGAGCGATATCGACTGCGTTATGGTGATGACGCCGAGCGGGACCCACGCAGCACTCGGCATCCGCGTAGCACAGGCGGGGAAGCATGTGATTACTACCAAGCCGATGGATGTTTCGACCGAAGCCTGCGATCGCCTCATCGCTGCCTGTGACGAGGCAGGTGTCAAGCTAGCTGTTGATTATCAAAGCCGCTATGTGGATACCAACTATCGCGTCGCCGAAGCCCTTCAGCGTGGCTGGCTCGGTCAGCCTATTCTGGGCGAGGTCCGCTTCAAGTGGTTCAGAGCCGACGAGTATTTTGAGCGGAACGGCGGTTGGCGCGGAACGTGGGAGATGGATGGTGGCGGATCTCTAGCGAATCAGGGGGCGCATCTGCTAGATCTTATTTCTTGGTTCATGGGCGATTTTGAATCGGTCTACGGTGAGATGGCAATTATGAATCACGACATTGAAACCGAAGACATCGGGCTCGCGATTGTGAATTTTAAGAGCGGTGCCAAAGGGGTCGTTGTTGGAACAACAACCTTTCCGACAAGCGTCTATTTCAGTGCTGAAGTACACGGGACTGAAGGTGGGATTCTGGTTGACGATGTACTTGGTGGGAAGATGCGTGTATTCGGTGAAGGGTTAGAGGGACGGCTCCAACAGATTGAGAATCCTATTCACAGTATCATCGAAGATTTTGTTCAGGCTTTTGAGGAAGGTGGAGATCTGAGAGTTGATGGCAGGGAAGGGCGCCGAACCGTTGCACTGTTGGAGAAAATCTACCAATCAGCCAGAGAAGGAAAAATCCTGAGTGTCTGAGGACATACGAAATCTGTTTTTCGGGTCATTTGTCAAAATGGAGATTGTGATTGGAAGAAATTAAAACACAGCCGCGGAATAAAGGAGCAACGGGACGCGCTGTCCTAATTGGTCTGGCGCTTGTCGCCTTCAATGCCTATTGGGTAACAATTACGGAGATGAAATACCGAGCGGAAGCGACTGCACTGCCGATATTCATCTATCCGATCTTTCTCCTGTTCTGGTTGGTCGTGCTCAACAACGGTATATTGCGACTGTGGCCACGGATTCAATTCTCGATGGGAGAACTCCTCACCATCTACTCGATGATTGTGGTCTCGACCTCGATTGCATCGTATGGGATGTTGCAAGATCTTTTCGCTATCGCGCTCCATCCCTACCAATTTGCAACCCAAGAGAATGAATGGAAGGAACTCTTTTTCCATTACATCCCGCCTTGGTTTACCGCTAGCCCACCCGATGCCATATTAACCGGATACTATGAAGGGGACGCCTCCTTTTACGAGCCTAAGCACTTCAAAGCATGGATGCGTCCTATAATAGTTTGGACGGTGTTCACACTGGTCTTGCTATTTATGCTCCACTGCATCAACACCCTCGTTCGACGGCAGTGGGTGCATACTGAACGGCTCGCATTTCCAATCATCCAGCTGCCTGTAGCGATGGCGCAGTCGTCGCATTTTTTGCGGAATGGTCTACTGTGGGTCGGATTCTCTATCCCTTTCGTCTTGGACCTCATGAACGGGTTACATGTCCTTTTCCCGTCTGTTCCATACCTTCATCTCAAGCTACATTTTATCGGCAGACAGCTCACTGAGAAGCCTTGGGATGCGATGTCCAATACGATGATATCTTTCTATCCGTTCATGATCGGGCTCGGTTTTTTTCTGCCGTTGGACCTCTCGTTTACCTGCTGGTTTTTCTTCCTGATACGCCAGTTCAGCCGCGTATTAAGTAGCTATCTTGGGTTGGACACGCTCCCCGGTTTTCCCTACTTCTATGAACAGTCTGCCGGTGCATGGATTTGCATGTGCCTCATTGCTATTTGGGTGACGCGGAGGCACTTGGCTTTTGCGTTTCGGACAGCATTTTCTGAAAAATCGGCTGCCGATGCTGATGAACCAATGCGCTATCGAACGGCATTGTTCGGACTAGTTGGCGGATTTCTGTTCATGTTTATTTTCTCTTATCAAGCGGGCATGTCGGTGATAGCGATTCCAGTTTTCTTTGGACTTTATTTTGCTATCGCTATCGCTGTTACCCGCTTAAGAGCGGAATTCGGGGCACCCCACGGTATCTTCAACCATCCTGCGGACATGATGGTGACCGCTTTAGGGACGCTGACTTGGGGTGGTGGTAGTTTAACCGTAATGAGTTTTTATCAATGGTTCAATCGGAGTTATCGCTCGCACGCGATGCCAAATCAGTTTGAGCCGCTCAAGATGGCTGAAGTTGCTCGCATTAACGGTCGTAGATTGATAATTGCGATGATGGTCGGGGCAGCTGTGGCACTCGTCGTTGGAATGTGGACAAACCTAGACATGATGTACCGAGACGGTGCATCGGCACGAGTCTCATTCTTCAAGGGTTGGGTCGCCAATACTGCGTGGACCCGATTAGAAAATTGGCTATTTCACCCAATGCCGCCCGACGTGCCGCGCACTACATTCATGGGCGTTGGTATGGCGATCGTGATAATTCTTCATGTCTTACGAACCCGTTTCTTTTGGTGGCCCCTTCACCCTGCCGGTTACCCACTTGCCGTTAGTTTTGCTATTGATTACTTCTGGTTTACTTTTCTCATCAGTTGGACAGTGAAAGCCATTATTTTGCGGGTTGGTCAGGTCAGGGGGTATCAACGCTCCATCCCGTTCTTCTTTGGTTTAATCTTGGGTGACTTTATCACCGGCGGGCTCTGGATGATCTACGGCGTTCTGACACAACAGCAGACGTATATGATCTACTTGAATGGCGGAACATGGTATTGAAATATAGATCGCAAAAAATTCAACAGAGGGAGATAGAATTGTGGAATATGTGAACTTTGGAACCGCCGGTGTCCAAGTGAGCCGGCTGGCTTTTGGCTTAGGTTTCAGAGGGCAGCCCGATGAAGCAGAAGCCCAGAGAGTCATCGAGCACGCTTTTGAACTTGGAATTAACCTCATTGATTGTGCAAATTGGTACGGTCCAATGGATGATCGAGCCAATCAGGGGCGTTCAGAGGTGATTCTGGGCAAGGCACTCAAAGGTAAGCGGGATAACGTTGTGATTACCACGAAGGTCGCCGCCCCCACAGGATCAGGTCCGAACGATGAAGGCTTATCGAGATATCACATCATGCGCGAAGTGGAGCGATCGCTCAAGCGATTGGACACAGACCATGTCGATGTCTATCTAGTCCATCGCTTCGATGAATTAACGCCACTTGAGGAGACAATACGGGCGTTAGACGATATCGTTCGTGCGGGGAAGGCGCGTTACGTCGGGTGCTGCAACTATGCAGCGTGGCAAGTTTGCAAATCTCTCTGGATTGCGGACAAGCGCAACGTAGCACCGTATATGTGCGTCCAAAATCTATACAATCTACTAAATCGTCAGATGGAAGGTGAGATGTTTAGTATGGTAAGAGATATGGGATTGGGTGCGATGGCGTTTAGTCCGTTGGCAGTCGGTCTTGTCAGTGGGGCATATTCACCGGATCGCCCACCACCATCGGGAACTCTTTTCGCGGGACGTAAGGACGATTTTGCCCGAATGATGGATGAACGTTCCGCGCAGGTTATAACAACCGTTAGGCAGCTCGCTGATGAGTTGGGGAAAACACCCGCTCAACTGGCTATAGCTTGGGTGCTTTCACATCCAGAAATCACAGTCGCTATCAGCGGTGCCGATACAATCGAACACCTGAACGATAATATTGGTGCTGTCGGTTGGACACTTGATGATTCTGTCCGAGAAAAACTGGATGCTGTTTCCGAATCATTCGTCGGACGGCCCCAAGGAAGTTTCTAGCGTATCTCAAGTTGAGAAAAAATAGCTTCAAAACTTGAGACACGCTAGACGCTTTTTCCTATTTGCAAGCTAAAACCCACGCTTCATCTTGCCCCAGGTGACGGTGAGTTTGCCAGCCGGGTCAACCGATAGCGAGTTTTTGACATTTTTGGTAATTTCGTCCGGACTGAGTGTCCGGTCGTAAACACGATAGATAGCGATGGAACAGTTACAGGTGCGCTGCTGTTCAATACGGGCGGAAGTAAATATACCGTGCTGTAGCATTTGGTGCGCTGGATCCCACTCCACCTCAGTTGGAGTGTTGGAAACCTCGGTGCCATCTCGGTAGATTTTTATACTTTCGCCGCTTTTGAAGGCGATGTGCACCCAGTGCCACTCCTTCTGCCCGATGTTCAGCTTGTTTTTTCGTTTTGCTAAGTCTTGGCGATGTTGCACGACGTTCTGGGCGATGCTTATGTTTTGGAATATCCCACTACCGTTAGCATCTAACCAGACCCGAACAATCTGATCCCTCGGTGCCCCGGCATTCCAGCCATCTTTGATGGGAGCCCAGGGCCCAGTCTGGAGCCCAAAGACTTGGTGCTCCTCCAAAAAGAGGGGACCATTTATTCGCATAAGGAGCCCGACGGTAAAATCTTGAAGATGGATGGTAGGTGCATTTTTATCTTCCTCGTCGTTAGCAAAAACTTCCTTGGACTGAGTTGCGGTATACCAAGCAGCATCGTCCGACTTAACGCCAATTGCAGGGATTTCAATGGTGCCGTGTTCAAGGTTCGGCTTGCCAAACCCTTTTTTTACTTGGCCACCAGCTGTACCAGCGTTCCGCCACACACCGTCGTTTTTCTGCTGGTGTGTTTCTACAGGATTAAAGTAGAGCACGGGGTCCCTGACTGGGCTCGCGGCAAACGCTATGGACGAGATGAGGACTGCGATCAGGACCGTACTCAGAATAGCACTGTTAGATATTTTCATTTTGATCTATTCCTGATGGATTAGATGAGAGTCTGATATCTCCTGTTTATAAATCAATCATTTAATCGAACAGGTATTGAAACATTGGTGAAGAGTTTGGAGATAATCTGTACGGGAAAATCTCCAAACTAAAATCCACGCTTCATCTTGCCCCAAGTGATGGCGAGTTTGCCAGCCGGGTCAACCGACAGCGAGTTTCTCACATTTTTGCTGATTTCATCTGGGGTGAGCACCCGGTCGTAGACTCGGTAGATAGCGATGGAACAGTTACAGGTCCGCTGCTGCACCTCAAAATTAGAGGTGAATATGCCGTGAAGATTCAGATTGTGCGCCGGATCCCACTTAACTTCTGTTGGATTGGAGGCGGCCTCTGTGCCATCGAGGTAGGTGGTCACACTCACACCACTTTCAAAGGCAATATGAATCCAATGCCACTCGTTTTCTCCAAGCTTCAGCTTATTTCGCCTGTTTGAAAAGTCGTGACGGGCTTGTATAACATTTTGGGCGATACTTACGTTTTGGACAATGCCTTTGCCGGCGACATCCAACCATATCCGAACAACCTGCTCATGTGCCCGAGGCGGTATTTTCCCCTCGGTTTGGATGCCTATAATGATGTTTTCCTCTGCGAAATATGGACCGTTGACTCGCATAAGGAGCCCAATGGTGAAACTTTCGAGATTCAGAACTGGTGCTTTGCGGTCTTCCGCCTCGTTGGCGAAAACTGTCTTAGACCGAGTTGCGGTATACCAGGCGGCATCGTCCGCCTTAAGACCGATTGATGGAATTTCAATGGGACCCATTTCAAGGACTGGTTTGGCTTCGCCCTTGCTAATTTCTCCGCCAGCGGTGCCGGCATTCTTCCAAGCGTTGTCGCCCTTGGCTTGCCGAGTTTCTAAAGGGTTGAAGTAAAGCACTGGTCTCTTCACCGGGCTCGCGGCAAGTGCTATGGAGGATGTCAGCACCATGATAAGCGCGAGGGTGAGGATAGTTCTGTTAGACGTTTTCATATTGATGCACTCCTTCTGCGTTCTGGTAGAGGAGAGTTTTATGCTCTCCCTGTTGAGCTACTGATAGCTTGTGCAATTCTGGTTGCCAAATCCCCACAATAAGACCTGAGAATCCTTATAAAAGTTTAACAAAAAATCACTCGATTGTCTACAAAAATAAGCAATAGTACTGAGGTAACATCAGATGGTCAATTTACATAACAGATGGATTTCCTTTTTCCTTATCGTGATTTGCCTGAATCTGTGCAGCTTCTCCCTCTATTCGGAGTCTGAATTTCAGACGCATCTCCAGAAGGCAGATCTGTACGCGAGTCAACGCGAATTTTTCAAAGCGGTTGAACATCTCTCGGAGGCGATCAAGATTCGTCCGCGAGAGGTTGAAGTATACGCTCAATTTGCAATTGTCTGCAGCAGACTGGGCTGGATTGATAAGGCAGTTGAATATTACGCAATTGCGCTGCAACTCGATCCCGACTCACCAAGTGCACAATACGGCTTAAAGGTGCTCGGACACTACCAGATCGGCTTAATCTATGCGAGGAAGGGGGCATTTGAAAAAGCGAAAACCCAATATCAACTTGCCATCGAATTGGATCCGGAGCTCTCCCTGCCACATTTCCAACTCGGCTACCTCTTGACCCAACAAGGGAAGTTTGAGGAAGCCGTTCCCTTTTACCAAAAAGCGATAGCACTTTATCCAAATCACACAGGTGCCTACTATCAACTGGCGAATGCCTATTTCCGGATGGGCAAACAGGAGGAAGGGAAACGTCAGTTGGAAAAGTTTCGGGAGATTAAGGCGAAGGAACGGTTTAATCTTGCAGAGCAATCGCTGAAGGAGGGAGAAATTGACGACGCGCTAACAGCGTTTCAGCGAGCACTGGATATGGATGCCACCTTCGCGCCGGCTTATGCACGACTCAGCACCATTGCGCTCCAACAGAATGATTTGGAAACCGCAGCGGAATATCTCCAACAAGCACTTGAGATCAGACCCAATTTTGCTGCAGGTCACTATCAATTGGGCAGTATCTATCACAAACAGGGTGAAGTTGAGAAAGCAATTGAATCGTTTGAGACCGCTCTCCAACTTCGCCCAAATTTTGCCCCGGCTTGTAATACACTCGCTTGGCTCTATGCCGAGAGCGAAAAAAACATAGGTGACGCGATTACACTTGCGAGAAAGGCTATTGAGTTAAAGCCAACCGCTTCCTACTGGGACACCCTCGCATACGCTCTTTATAAAGCGCGAAGATACAAGGAAGCCGCCGAAGCTATTGCCACGGCACTTGACTTACAACCCAATGATCCGGACTATGTAGCACGCCAGAAATTAATCCAAAAAGCAATCGCCGAACAGAAGAAATGAGGAAAAGCAGAATGGAAGGAAGGTTACTTTACGCAATACGCAATACGCAATACACATTACGTTTCGTCCATCACATTTCACGTTTCACGTTTCACGTTCTCCTCATCTTACTATTTGTGCCTTTAACTCTCGCAGCCCAAACACTAACCTTCACCGACGTGACCGCAGAAGCCGGCATCGGTTTTAAGCATACAAACGGCAGGAGCGGTGAATTTTATTTTGTCGAACAGCTCGGCTCAGGAGCAGCATTTTTTGATTACGATCACGATGGAGATCTTGATATCTACTTCGTCAACGGAGCGGATCTGCCCGGTTTTCAACCGGAGAAGCCACCAACAAATCGCCTCTATCAAAATGATGGGGACGGGACCTTCACTGATGTGACAGAATTTGCCGGGGTGGGAGACAAAAGTTACGGTGTTGGCTGCTGTGTCGGGGATTATGACAACGATGGACATCTTGACCTGTATGTAACCAATTTTGGAAAGAATCGTCTCTATCGCAACAACGGAGATGGTACTTTCACCGATGTGGCAGACCGAGCCAATGTTGCAGATGGGCGTTGGGGGGCTTCTTGCGCCTTTGCAGACTATGATAATGATGGACATCTTGATCTCTATGTGACCAACTATATTCAGTACCAACTGGATAAAAACAAAATCTGCGAGAATAAGGGGGTACGCACCTATTGCAACCCGCAGGAATACGTGGGCGAGGCGGATATCCTCTATCGAAGCAATGGCGACGGAACATATACGGAAGTCACCCAAGCAGCGGGCGTTTACCAATCGCGAAGCAGAGGGCTTGGAATCGTCTGGGGTGATTACGACAGCGATGGCTATATTGACCTCTATGTGGCGAACGACACGAATGAGAACCACCTGTTTCACAATAACGGCGATGGATCATTCTCCGACATGGCTTTTTTTGCAGGCGTTGCGTTGAACGAAAACGGCGAGATGGGGAGCGGCATGGGCGTTGACTTTGGGGATTATAACAATGATGGTCGCTTGGATATTATGGTTACTAATTTTCAGGACGAAGTGGCAACCCTATACCATAATGATGGAGATGGTTTTTTCTCTGACGCTTCTTATATTTCTGGCACAGGCGAAAGCACCTACCCATCTTTGGGGTGGGGTGTCTGTTTCTTCGACTATGATAACGACGGTGCCAAGGATATATTTATCGCCAACGGACATATCTTCGGCAATGTTGAGAAGTTCACCCCTGAAACAACTTACGCGCAGGTCAATCACCTTTTCAGGAATCTAGGGGGCGGAGTTTTTCAAGAGGTTACAGCCAATGTCGGACTCGATCTATCCCAAAAAGCACCCAGTCGGGGGGCTGCATTCGGAGATTATGATAATGATGGTGACGTAGATATATTAGTCACCAACAGCGATGGAAAGCCACAACTGCTCAGGAACGATGGCGGAAATCGGAACAATTGGGTGAAAGTGCACATCCGTGGAACTACAAGTAACCGGGCGGGGATCGGTGCGCGGGTCGAAGTCATTACCGAGGACGTTTCACAGATGGCTGAAGTCAAAAGTGGTTCCGGTTACCTTTGCCAAAATGCACTCGCTCTGCATTTCGGTTTAGGGGATCATACGGTCATTGATAAAATCATCGCAACGTTTCCAAGTGGATATGTTTATACAATGGAAACGGTTCCAGTCAATCAAATTATTGAAATTACAGAACCCAACGGGAAGTGACATCAAAAAATGGTTGCAATAATTTGTGAAAAATGCTAATATTAGATACTAGACGAAGCGGCAGTGTGCCGCCAAATTCTTGATTCTGCTGGAACGACTCAGCATCGACTCGTAAATATCAGGAGGTTCACGAATGAACACGGTGTTAAAATCGACCTTGGTGTGTGTCAGTCTTGTCGCTCTTGGGCTGATCTTCACGCATTCAGGGTATACAAAAATTGAGCTTGCAGACGAGGACATCGTAGGAATCTGGCTCTTTGATGAGGCAGATGGCGCTGCAATCGTTGATGCAAGTGGCCACCACGCAGACGGTACAATCAATAACATCACCGCAGGTGGTGTAACCAGAGAACCAGGTAAATTTGGAGGGGCGCTTAAATTCCCCCATGTAGATGGGGAAATGAATAACGTTACCATCCCGAATCCACAGAACTACAACGCCTTTGACGAGTTTACCATATCCTTGTGGGTTAAGGCACAATCTACTCCCAACTTGAATCAACGTATGTTTTCAAACGAATCGTTTCCGGGCGGAGATGGAAGCCGAAATATCGTCTGGGAGCTGAACTTCGGCGCAGGAGAGACAGCGCGTATTGTTTTCGGTGCCGATGGATGTTGCAAGTGGGCTGATGCTCCAGCACCACGCGACCTGCTAACGGATGACGTGTGGCATCATGTCGTTGGGCTATGGAAACAACCGTCTTTGCTCGTCTATACCGATGGCAGAAAAGGACTGGAGAAATGTTTCGATGGGGACAGCCCAAACGGTGACGACCCGTGTAACGCACTGCCAGACCTCAAGGCAGCCGGAGATCCATTCATCATTGGTACCCGTCCGAATGATACCGGTAATTTTAACGGGCTCATGGACGATGTCGCGCTGCTCGATCGTGCATTGAGTGAAGACGAAATTCGGACCATCATGGACGATGGACTTGAGGCAGGTGCACTTGCTGTTAGCCCGAAAGGCAAAGCTACCACAACTTGGGGTGCCATCAAGAGTCGAAATACTCGAACGAATTTTAGCAGGTAGTACTCCGTTAATTTTTTTCAATCAACTCAAACCTTGCGAGGGTTTCAAAAACCTTCGCAAGGTTGCTTATCTATTTATCTAACCACTTCCCACCTTCCGAACCTCACCCGTCTGAACCACCCGCCGCTTGAAGTGACCGTATGCTTCTTAGTCCCGATTTATCGGGGTTTCTGAATCCCGGTCTCGTATCGGGGTAAAGTTGGTTGCCAAGCGAACCCCAAAAAGGAAATAAAATATGCGAACGCTGGATTTGTGTGTCCGATATTTTCAGGACAGCACCCCTGTAGAGGTGCCATGTCGCGAGGAAAATTTCATCCGACGCGAAATCACGATGCCGCTGCCTGTTGAACAAACTGCGTTTGTGTTAGTTGATGTCTGGAACGTACATTTCATTGAGAGTTGGATCGAACGCGCAAAGGATGTAACCGTCAACGCAATCGTTCCTGCACTCAACGCGGCGCGTGAGGCGGGTTTGACAATTGTGCATGCCCCCTGCCCGGAAGTTGCCGGACAATTTTCTCAACTTGGTCGGCATACCCCTCCCGAAGTCCAGTCTCCACCCGACTGGCCTCCGCCGGAATTCCGGAGTCGGACCGGCGAATACGCTGCCTACCGGGGACCGCGCAATCAGCCGCCGAGTATTGGCATCCATTGGGACAGCCTTGCTGACAAATTGGGAATGTCCCCAGCAATCGAAGTGCAGGACGAGGACTTTGTAATCGCAACGGGGGAACAACTGCATGAACTCTCGAAGGAGCGAGGCATCTTACACCTGCTCTATGTCGGTTTTGCGGCCAACTGGTGCGTAGTTGGTCGTGACTACGGCATCCGTGCGATGACTCGGCGAGGGTACAACATCATTCTCCTCCGTGATGCAACTACAGGTGTGGAGTTCCCAGATACGCTTGACCAGCTTTTCACCACCGAAATTACGATTCGAGAGGTTGAGCAGCAGTGTGGCTTCACTGCATCGAATGAGGACTTCTTTGCGGCGTGCCGTGCCGTATAACACTGCTTGAGAGGCAAAATCAGAAAATCTTCAACGGGAGAACTATATGAAAAAAGTACGCATTGGCGTTATTGGGTGTGGGGCAATTGCTCAGGTCCATCATCTACCCAATCTTAAAGCACTTCAGGACGAATTTGAGGTGCCTATCGTCTGCGATGTGTCGCAGGGTGCTGCAGCGTATGTTGCCGAGACCTTCAATATCCCGCGCTACGTAACGGATTATCGCGAGCTCCTCGCATCCGATGTAGACGCGGTGCTGCTCTGCCACTCTGATCCAAAGACAAGAGTCGCCGTGGCAGCGTTCAATGCAGGCAAGCATGTCTTCATTGAGAAACCGATCTGTTTTTCCATTCAAGAGGCAGACGCTATCGGTGCTGCGTGTCAGGCGTCGGGTAAGGTTGGGCAAGCGGGGTACATGAAAGTGCACGATCCCGCATTTGAGTTGGCAAAAAGCGAAGTTGATACGATGGACGATATCCGGTTCGTTCAGGCGAATCACTTGCACTGCGGTAACGACCTTCATCTCCAAAACTTCCGAATCAAGCGATTTGATGACATTCCACCAGACGCGATGGTTGAAGCGGGTGAGGATGGAGCGAAAGCGCGCCACGATGCTATCGGAGACATATCTGGTGAGGCTGGGAGTGCCTTTTCTACGCTCTCAGGCAGCGGCATCCATGACCTCTACGGTTTCCGCGCCATGCTTGGTGTGCCGGAGGCGGTGGCTAGTACGGAGTTGTGGAACGGTGGACGGGGTATCACTACGATTCTTGAATATCCAAACGAGGTCCGTCTCGTTTATACATGGGCAGCCATTCCGGGCTTGTGGGATTTCAAGGAAACGCTAGAGGTTTACGGCGACACCAAGCGCGTGATTGTCAAATATCCCACCGGATTTTCACGCGGTATCCTTTCTACCGTCACAGTACATGAGATTGAAGCGGATGGCACAACGGTTCTCAAAGAGCCGGCGATAGTGTGGGAGAGTGCTTTCAGCCGTGAAATCCGCCACTTCCACGCCTGCATCACCGAGGGAATCCCCTGTCGTACATCGGTGGTCGATGCTCGTAACGACATTGCGCTTATTATCAACATCGTTAAGTCCTACACCGAACACGCACGAATTCCGAGTGAGTGGTAGGGTTGCAGCGGGTTAGGCCAAACTCCAAGAACAATTTCTATCAATGAAAATTACGGATCTAAAATGCACCGTCTTGGGTAGCAACCTTGTGATTCGCATAACAACCGACAAGGGAATCAGTGGGCTAGGGGAGGTGGCAGCTCCTAAACACTACCTGAAACCTCATATTATGTTTTACAAGGATTTCATAGTCGGAGAAGATCCCACGGACGTAGAACGGGTCATGATGCGAATCCGCAAAGGCGGCAGCTTTAAGCCGTGGGGCTGTGCAGTGAGTACCATAGAAATGGCACTCTGGGATATTGCCGGCAAAGCAGCGGGCGTTCCGGTCTACAAGCTACTGGGAGGTAAAATCCGGGATAAAGTTCGGGTCTATAACGGTGCGGTCAGATTTCCAATGAACGGAAATTCCCCGGAAGCCTACGCTGCAAACATGAAAAAGATGAAAGCCTCGCCCGAAGGTTTTACCATTATTAAGCAGGGGATCGCGTTTCATAGCGGAATGCCAAATCAGGTGCCGGACTACTTCTACGGTGAAGTCCAGGCAGGGCGTTTTGCAAGGAACAGCGGGGTCTTGACTGAGCGCGGGTTGAAATATACGATTGATTGTGTCGCGGCGATGAAGGAGGTCTTAGGTGATGAGGTCGGGCTGGCTTTGGACTGTGGACCTGGATTGACAGTTCCCGACGCGATTAGGCTGGCGAAAGCTTTGGAACCGTTAAACGTGATGTGGCTCGAAGATATGATCACCGGCGACTATGTGCCGTACGTATTGGCGGATCTTTACCGAGACGTGACGCAAAGCACATCGACACCGATCCACACCGGCGAACAGATCTACCTCCGACAGAACTTCAAAGATTTAATCGAGAAGCGGGCTGTGGATGTAATCGGTCCTGATCCAGGTGACATCGGCGGGATTGCAGAACTGAAATGGGTGGCGGAATATGCAGACCTGCACGGCATTCTTATGGCACCCCACGGTATATTCATTGGACTCATCGGTCTTGCTGCCCTCGTTCAGGTGTCGGCGACATTGCCCCAAAATTATATCGCTTTCGAGTATACGGTCGGAAACCCCAAGTGGTGGTATGATATAGTCGAAGGGCTGCCAAATCCTATCGTCGAAGATGGGTTCATCACGGTTTGGGACACGCCCGGCATGGGTGTCGAGTTCAACGAGGAGGCCACAAGGCAGTATCTCCCTGAAGGCGACGAGGACTTTTTCGATTAAGTTTTCACGTCCCGATACATCGGGATCCTCGGAACGGGATTTTACGCATCACGTTTCACGTTATCAACAATTACAAACTAACACCATCAGTTTATAGGGGTAAGGTTATACCAAATCCAAAGGATAACTTATATCAATGAAGATTACGGATTTAAAATGCACTGTCTTAGGTTCCAACCCTGTGGTTCGCATAACAACCGACGAAGGAATCAGCGGGTTGGGAGAGGTGGAGGCTAGTAAACACTACCTGAAACCTCATATTATGTTTTACAAGGACTTCATAGTCGGGGAAGATCCCACGGACGTGGAACGAGTGATGATGCGGATCCGCAAAGGCGGTAGCTTTAAGCCGTGGGGCAGCTCAGTAAGTGCGATAGAGATGGCACTTTGGGACATCGCCGGCAAAGCAGCGGGGGTTCCGGTCTACAAGTTACTGGGCGGTAAAATCCGGGATAAAGTTCGGGTCTATAATGGTGCGGTCAGGTATCCGATGGACGGAGATACGCCAGAAGCCCACGCTGAAAATATGAAAAGGATGAAAGCCTCCCCCGAAGGATTCACCATTATTAAGCAGGGGATCGCGTTTCATAGCGGAATGCCAAATCGGCCGGACTACTTCTACGGTGAAGTCCAACCGGGGCGTTTTGCAAGGACGAGTGGTGTCTTGACTGAGCGTGGGCTGAACTATACGATTGATTGTATTCAGGCAATGAAGGAGGCTTTGGGAGATGAGGTCGGTTTGGCTTTGGACTGTGGTCCTGGGTTGACAGTTCCTGATGCACTTAAACTTGCAAAGGCTGTGGAGCCGTTAAACGTGATGTGGCTTGAAGACATGATCACCGGCGACTATGTGCCGTACGTTTTAGCAGACCTCTATCGAGACGTAACGCAAAACACATCGACACCAATTCACACCGGCGAACAGATCTACCTCCGACAGAACTTCAAAGATCTAATCGAGAAACGAGCCGTGGATGTAATCGGTCCCGACCCATGTGACATCGGCGGCATCGCGGAGTTGAAGTGGGTTGCAGAATACGCAGACCTGCACGGCATTCTTATGGCGCCCCACGGGGTACTTGATGGACTTATCGGTCTTGCCGCGCTCGTTCAGGTGTCGGCGACCTTGCCCCAGAATTATATCGCTTTTGAGTATCCGACCGGAAACCCCGCGTGGTGGTACGATATCGTCGAAGGACTGCCAGATCCCATTGTCGAAGATGGATTCATCACGGTTTGGGACACGCCCGGTATGGGAGTCGAACTCAACGAAGAAGCCACAAAGCAGTATCTCCCTGAAGGTGACGAAGACTTTTTCGATAATTAGAGGAACGGATATGGCGAAAATTAGATTGGGTGTCATCGGTGCCGGTGGCATTGTGTGTCGGCTGCATCTTCCCGCCCTCGTTGCCGGGGAGGATTTTGAGGTTGCCGTGCTTGGGGGCAGGCGAGAACATCGACTCAAGCATCAGTGTGAGCAATTCAACATCCCCCGCTGGACGCAAGACTACGATTCGATTATCGCAGACGACTCGCTTGATGCTATTTTGGTTGGTACGCCGCACCCGCTCCATGTGTCTTGGGGAGTCAAAGCGCTGGATTCAGGGAAGCATGTCCTGATGCAGAAACCGCTGTGCGGTGAGATGGACGAAGCCAATCAATTTGTGGAGGCGACAGAAAGAAATCACTTGACCGTGATGTGTCTTCCTCACGTCAGTGCATCCATCGGCAAGGCGCGTCAGTTGTTAGCGGAAGGCGCGATTGGCAGAGTTTCGGGGGCGCGGTTCCGAAGCAGTCACGGCGGTCCCGAAATCTACTACGCAGAGATTAAAGACATTTTCGGTGAGAAAGATGATGATCTCTGGTTCTTTGATGCCAAACGGGCGAGCGTCGGGGCACTCTTTGATATGGGTGTCTACGCTGTCTCCGGATTGGTCACAATGCTAGGGACGTTTAAGCGTGTCACCGGTTTCGCAACCACTTTCGATAAACCGACCGAGTTGGAGGATGTGGCGACGCTCGTTCTCGAAATGGAATCAGGGGGCATCGTCACCGCTGAAACAAGCTGGTGTGATCCCGCCCGGACGTGGGGTGCAAGCATTCACGGCACAGCGGGAAAACTTACGTTGCCGGGGGAGGATGGGGCTGCGTTGAGTCAATGGACGCCGACATCTTACACCCGCGAGACAGCACCTGTAGATTTGAAAGCGATTGATTGTTCAGACGCTGATCTTGGCGATATGCACACGCATTTCGCAGAATGTATCCGTGATGGCAAGCAGCCACCGCTGTCGCACGTTTATGCAGCGCGTCATGTTACTGAGATTTTATTGGCTGGTATGGCCTCCGCTCGGACCGGCAGGGTAGTCGAATTGATTACCAGGGCAGATTCATGAAACATAAGAGGTAGATTATGAAACTTGCAGATTATTTTGACTTTCAGGCACCAAACGACATCCGACTGAAGGGAACTCGTGTCGGCATTGAACGGATTCTCTACGACTATATTCATCGCGGCTGGTCGCCGGAGCAGATTGAAGAAACCTATCGCCACGCCTTAACACTAGAACAGGTCTACGCAACAATCACCTATTACTTGCACAATAAGGAGGAGATTAGTCAGTATCTGACCGAGTGGATCGAACACGGAAACCGGATGCGGACTGAACAGGCAAAGAATCCGGATCCAACAACACTCAGATTACGTGAAATTCGCAAACAATACGGAAACGTACGTAACTATTTTGAAGCCCAAAAACACCATGAACGCCCGCAAATACCTTCTCGATGAGCATGTGCCCCCCCGCTTAAAGATGGCGGTGCACCAACACAGACCTGAAATCATTGTCTGGTGCATCGGTGATCCCGGTACGCCCTCACGCGGTACGCTTGACCCGGATATTCTACTCTGGTGCGAGGCGAACGGGTTCTCGTTGGTAACGGAAAATCGGGGGTCAATGCCTATTCACCTCCGAGACCATCTTGCAGCGGGACACCATGTGCCAACCATCTTCATCTTGAATGACGAGATGTCAATAGGGCAAACAGCAGAGGAACTGGTGCTAATATCGGTAGCGGCACAACCAGACGAATATGCCGATATGATCAGATTTCTTCCTATCAGTTCTTGACGATTGTGGCAAATTCACAACCACTGCGTCTCCTTGCACGTTTCCAAAAGATTCGCCACTGTTTCCTGCGCTTCAATTCGTCCACCTTTGAAGACAATGATGGAAAGTTCCGGTTTCCCGCGAATGATATACAACCGCTGTGTAAGTTCTATTTGTAAGACGTAAAATGAATTGAGGATCTCAACGTAGTCGTTCAGCACTCACTGGCGTTATCTCTTAACAGAACGGTTACTCTCAACATTTCTTAGTTGAAAGGAGTTTCACATGCTAACCCAAGAACAGATCGACTTTTACAATGAAAATGGTTATCTCGGTGTCGAAAATGTGCTTTCGGTGGAGGAGGTTGCTGATCTGCGCCGTGCCACAGATGAGTTTGTTGAAAAGTCCCGTGAGGTCACTGAACATACCGATGTGTTTGACCTTGAACCGGGGCATACCCCAGCAAACCCGCGTGTGCGTCGAATCAAGAATCCCGTCTTACACCATATTGTCTATGAGCGGACGCTACACCATAACCGCATCCTTGACATCGTTGAACAGTTGATTGGTCCCGGCGTGAGCCATAATGGTCACAAACTCAACATGAAATACCCCGAATTTGGCAGTCCCGTTGAATGGCATCAGGATTGGGCGTTCTACCCTTATACCAACGATGACCTGCTGGCAGTAGGTGTAGCGATTGACGATATGTCGCTAGAAAATGGTTGTCTGATGGTTGTGCCCGGCTCCCATAAGGGACCGACCTATGACCATCACCAAGATGGAGTCTTCGTCGGTGCGGTAACGGATCCCAACTTCAATGCGGATAACGCCGTCCCTGTGCAAGTCAAAGCCGGCGGCATCTCGATTCACCATGTCCGTACGCTGCACGGTTCCGCCCCCAATAGTTCCAGCAACCCTCGCCGTCTGTTGTTGCTTCAGTATTGCGCCCTCGACGCTTGGCCCATACATAGTGGGGATTGGAACGTTTTCAAATCCTTCGCGCTGCGTGGAGAACCCACGAATCAACCACGTGTCGTTTCCACTCCTGTCCGCATTCCTCAACCGTCTTCCGACCGAACGGGGTCAATCTACGAGGTGCAAACGCTTCTCGAAAATCCCATCTTTGCACAGAAGAAAGTCAAATAAACAACGCCCTCTCTTAGAGAAGGTGATAAGTCGAGACAGAGAACTCAAGGAGATGATCTCATGGGGAACGGTATTGTGAGGGATAGGTTCTGGATCTGGGGGCACCATGCCGGTAGCCACAATGATCACTGGGGATTGACCGCTACTTCACGGATGACGCCAGCAGAAGGTGCTTTCTATCTTAACGTGCCCAACATGATATTGGTGCGTTATCATGATTTGCCGCAACCGCCGTATGAACAGTACGCACTGGCGTTGCGGTCGTTGAAACAGGTCGTATGGTCTATCGTTGGGGCAGGTGGTGCCACGGAGCATTACGAGGTGGAAGCAGCCCGCAATCTGGCGGAAAAATTCCCGAATTTTACCGGCGTGATGATGGATGATTTCTTCAGTGACCCTGCAACCGGTAAGGTCGCTGTCCATGATGTCGAATCGCTGGATGCCATTCAAAAACAGTTGACCGTAGTGGATCGGAAGTTAGATCTGTGGGTTGTTCTCTACAACCATCAGCTCGAACACCCCGTCGGTCCGCATCTGGAAACTTGCGATGTTGTCACCTTCTGGACGTGGACTGCCGACCAATTGGTGGATCTGGAGAAAAACTTCCAGCGTGCCGAAGAACTTGCTCTATCACCCCGCAAAATACTCGGCTGCTACATGTACGATTACGGTAGTCGCAAACCGATGCCGGTTGACTTGATGCGACATCAGTGTGAACTCGGTCTGCAATGGCTCTGTGACGGTCGTATTGATGGGATGATCTTTCTCGCCAGTTGTATCTGCGATTTGGAATTAGAAGCCGTCGAGTGGACGCGAGGATGGATTCAGGAAGTCGGCGATACGCCACTCTGATACATAATACCCCAAGTTGCTAGTCACTCAAAATCCATTGACTCTCTCGTAGGGGCGGGGTTCCCCCGCCCGTCAAGCACCCTACCTTTCGCTCCAGAGGAGCGATATGTCTATAGAACGGTGATAGGATTAATCCCTGCGCTCCAGAGGAGCGCAATGTGTACAGCAAAAGCCAATCATCATACCTCTAAATCGTGATGGGGCTTGGTACAAAGGATAGATACAGGCATCATGATAGAAGCCGCTCAGAATGTAACCGATTTTTATGAGAAGAGTTCCTTCACTTCTGGACTGCAAGAGGCGATTGATGCCCTCCCCAAGAGTGGAGGGCTTGTCTGGGTACCACCGGGGGTTTATACCCTACATCGCCATGTACGGCTGCGCTCCAACGTCACTATCCGTGGTGCGGGGCAATCCAGTCGCATCGTCCGTGCGCCGGAGATTTCTTCCCCACTTATGAACGAAGCCCAAGCGGGTGAGACTTCCGTTCACGTTGAAAACGGATCGGAATTTACCGTTGGCATGGAAGTCAGTGTGTTCGACAAGGCACAACACGGTTGGTACGCCACACACGCTTTCATTGTGGACATCAACGAAAACCGGCTCCATCTGGATCGACCTATCAATCGTCCCTGCCATCCAGAGCGGAATGGTGGGGTAGCTCACGCTTTTTCGGCATTTGTGGGTTGGGAAGAGCGCGGGTGTGAATTGGAATCACTCTGCATTGATGGGAGTAATGCAAACGGTCAGAGTGTTTTTGTCGACTTTACCGTGTCTGCCATACATCTAGTGCGGACGGTAGATGCCCGTGTGAGGGGATGCGTCGTACAGCATTGGCTCGCGGACGGTGTAAGCGTTCAGGGAGGAGTTGGAGCGATTGTCAGCGACTGCCTCGCCGAAGGCTGTCTGGGACACGGTTTCCACCCCGGCACCTCCGTCCAGCACAGTCTCTGGACAAACAACATCGGGCGGGATAATGGTCGCGATGGACTCTATTTCTGTATGAACGTCCGCCATTCCGTTGTCAGCGAAAGCACCTTTTACGGCAACCACCGGCACGGCATCGGCGGTCTAGCCGACGGCGGCGATCAATACAACATCGTTGCCAACAACACCTGTGTGGACAATGCCCATCACGGCATCGAAGCCTCTCGTGGCAGAGATAACACTATCAACAGCAATATCTGCTTGAACAACTCACAGGAGGAACCGGGCAAATATAGTGGAATTGCCCTGATAGATGTCAGCGAGATGACGGTCACCGGCAATAGATGTCTCGACGATCAGGACACACAAACGCAAGCCTACGGGGTTGAAGAAGGTGGGACAAGCGATAAGAACCTCATCGTTGCCAACCATTGTCAGGGAAATCTCGTGGGCGGTGTGATCACTGTCGGTGCTGATACAAAATCTGCGGACAACCTTGAATAGAACTGATCTACCTTCCGTAGGCGGGGCATCTTGCCCCGCCTATTCGCCCTTTGTTAAAACCTCAGCTTCTGTTGCACTGGTACAAAATACCCCCACCATCCAAAAAAATCCTGCTATTCCGGTTCATTCTCCGCCGCCCGCGGTGCGAGTTCATTCCACACTTCGCCAAACTCATAAACCTTCTTGTACATCGTGTAGACCCCTTCCCACATCGCTTTCCGTGCCTCAACGGCAGCGGGATTATCCCCATTAGCGTGAAGTTCCTTGAGTTTAGCCCCCATCTCTTTTTGTGCACGGGCACAGGCTTGCGCTGCCTCCGCAAGGCTTTCAGCAACCTCAACATGGTGGTCAATCAGTTCTTCAATCGGTTTGTTTGGGTCCTCATCTAGGTCGTAGGCGTTGGGCGATGCGAACCGATGCGGCAGCCGTTCTCCGTCCTCTGTCCGTGGGGTATGGGTCGGATGGATGTGTGGTGTCACCGAGAGGTACATGATCATCGGTTCATCCCCGATTACGCGTACTCGGTGGACCTCGTCGGCTAGGGCAACGCACATTTGACCGGGCCCCAGTTTCTCAACCCCATCACCAATCTCGAAAATAACCCGTCCTTCAAGGATGAGAAAAATTTCATGTCCCAAGTCGTGGCTGTGAATATCGGCGACTGAACCGGGCTCCATCCGCAAAAAACGGGAGCGGATCTGTGGCGTAACCAATACATTACGAATGTCCTCGTCGTTATGATAATCGTAGATAGCAAAACTCATCATTTTCCTCCAATTTTCAATATCGGTTGATAGTAACGGGTTTTCTAAATAATCAGAAAAATCCTTTGATCTCGTTCAAGTGTATCAAATTTCGCTGAAAAGTCAAATGCTAAAACGTAGTCTCTATGCTTTGAAGGTTTTTTGTATTGACCAGCGTTCCTCAATTACGTATAATGGATTGACCATTGATTGTTAATGACAATAGGTAATCCAAAAGGAGAATCAGCGATGGCAGAAAAGAGATACCGAGTCGGCGTAGTGGGGCTATCGGGAATCGGGGCAAATCGTTTGGAAGCGGATTCAGAAGCGGTGCTGAACACCCCGATGCCGGGTTCGCATGTCGCATCTTATGCAGCACTCCCACACACAGATCTGGTTGCGGTGTGCGATCTGAAAACAGAGTTGTTTGACCAGTTTAAGGAACGATGGGGTGATGTGCTTCCTGATGTACAGACCTATACAGACTACCGTGAGATGCTTGAAAAAGAGAGCCTCGACCTCCTCAGCGTTGTCACCTCCGACAACCGCCACACCGATATTGTGGTTGACGCAGCAAACGCGGGAATAAAGGGGATAGCCTGCGAAAAACCGCTTGCCACAACGGTTGACGACTGCAATCGCATGATCGCTGCGTGCGAAGCGAACGGTGTGCCAATTTCGATTGACCACACCCGAAGATGGTGGCCCGCCTATCATCGCGCCCGCAAGGCGATCCGAGAAGGGGCAATCGGTGGTGTGCGCCGCATTGTGGCACACATGGGCGGTCCCCGAGCCATGCTGTTCCGCAACGGTACGCACCTGATTGACGGTGTCTGCTTCTTTGCTGAATCTGAACCGGAGTGGGTGTTTGCAGAATTAGATGAGGGCTTTGAAGACTACTTTTCCTACCGTGGCGATGGCGGACGTAGCCCGGCTGGCGACCCCGGTGGCAGTGGATATGTTCATTTCAAGAATGGTGTCCGGGCACTCGTTAACGCATCGAAGGGGCAAGCGAGCGGTTTCTGTCTTGAGATCATTGGTGAGGAAGGACGTTTGGATGTAGAAAATACAGTGACTTTGTCGACCGGTGCCAGTAGATCTGAGCTGCTCGACCTACCGCCACACATGATAACTGGTATCCCCGCCTACATCGAAGAGCTCATTGGAGTGATAGAGAACGGTGGCGAACTACTCTCTCCTGCGTCGGAAGCGAAGAAAGTGGTCGAGATCATTGTCGGATTCCTCAAGTCGCAAGAGCGCGGGAATGTGCGTGTAGACCTGCCACTACCGCCGGGAAATTGATACCGTATCCAATAGTTAGATGATTTGTCAAGAGGTGGAATATGCACATTCAGTATACAGACCTACCCGAACCAAAATCGCTGCTCGAAGGGACGACCCTTGAATACGCGACACAAGATCAGGACTGTCGTTCTCTTGAGCGGTTCGCTATCCGTACCCTCAATGCAGGGATGCGTACTCCAAAGATTATTGATGAATCGCGTGAATCATTTTGGATTATAATCAGTGGGGAAGGGACGATGGCGCGTGGCAACGAAACCACCCGAATCCGACCACGAGATCTGATCATCACGCCGCCGGGAGTGCCCCATTCGCTTACCGCCGGGGATACACCCGTCAAATGGTTTGACGTTGCGTTCCATTCCGTCACTTGGGAGATTGCTGCGGAGGCGTTGGGAGATGGTATTGGAGATCCACATGGCGACCATGTTCACGGCAAGCCGTCACTGGTCCGAGGTGAAGAGCTGCCGCCACAAGAGGGGGATTCTTGCTACCGGTATCCGCACGCTCGACCGCATTCAACGTTAGATCATTGGGATCAGAATAGCAGTGAGCCCGGAGCGCGTGCCGCCAACCATGTCCACGACAGCCACGAGGAGTTCTGGTATATCCACGAAGGTTCAGGGCATGTCGAACAAAACGGGCAGATCTTTGAGGTTTCAGCGGGAGATCTTATCGGACATGCGCCGGGCGTCCATCATACGCTCATCGCTGAAAAGGAACCGATCCGTTGGTACTGCTTCTGTATGAATCGCTGGCTGATGCCGCTTGTCAAAGACGCGCTTGTTGATGAGGCGTAACCGGACTGGATAATCTCTCACAATCCAAGATGAAGCTCCCCTGTATTTGAAAGAAGGCTAAATGAATGAGCTTACCAAAATTCTAGCAACGATCCAACGTCCGTTTCAGCAGGAAATTCGGAGCGGTTGCAAAGACAGTGTGGTGATTAACGGCTTAGGTGCCTATGTCCAACTCTGGGTTAGGAATGCCGAAAAGTTGACGCTTAATCCCACTGAAAAGCAGATGTTGGCTTCGCTTGTGAATCTGTTTTCAGATTATGGGGCGTTATCGCCGACGAAGCGTCGGGAGGCCGTGGAAACCGCTATCGAACAGATTGAAGGGATAGAATCAGGAAATCAGAAGGCATCGCCGACTAAAAAACCTGCGGCAACAGCGGGAGCAGACGATCTTCCTCTGTTTCAATCATCGCCTAGCCAATCGTCAAAGGCACCTGCTCCTCCGGTGGAACGCGCCGGGAAGGGTAAAAGTCAACAAACGCTTTTTCCTGCCACCCCAGAGGGCAGTGGAACGCCAGAGACGATTAAACCGTCCTCTTCAAATTTCACAGTCCAGCCCGATTCATCGGAATCTCAAATTTCACATGATGATCCACAATCTGCCCCCCCAGCAAAGGTAGAGATTAAAGATGTCCCTATCTCAACCGATCCGGTGTCGCTGGAATTCTTGGAAACGGAAATCCAATATGCCAGTGGAATCGGACCGCGTCGAGCAGCGAGACTGATAGCAGAACTCAATATCCGTACTATTCGCGATCTGCTGGAATACTACCCGCGCGACTATCTCGATCGAGGGCATTTCCGGTCAATTTATGACGTAGGACGTACCGGCGAATACGAAACGATTCAAGGCGTAGTGGTCAATCAAAGTGAATTCACGCCGAATCGCAAGGGAGCAAAGTCCGTCGGCAAGATTGCTGTCTATGACCAAGCCGGCGTGGCGCAGCTGGTCAACTTTGGACGTCGTGTCGGCTATCTCAAGAACCTACTGAAAGTCGGCACACCTGTTGTCGTGAGCGGCAAATTTACCCGCCGCAACAACGAAATCCAAACCACCGATTTTGATTTTGAGGTACTTGAAGCGGAGGACGCAGATCTTATCCATACGGGTAGGATCGTACCTAAGTACGCGCTGACAGCGAAGTTGACCCAACGGATGCTTCGCCAGTGGACCAAGACAGTCGTAGACGGGTATGCCGAGGGATATCCAGAGATTTTGCCGCTCGACATCCGACAACGAAATCAATTGATAGATCGGTGCACGGCGATCCAAGAGGTGCACTTCCCCTCATCCGAGGGGTATAAAGATGCAGCGCGAAGGCGGTTGGCGTTCGATGAGTTTTTCCTTCTAGAATTGGGACTTGAACTGAAAAAAGAACGCTGGAAAGCGGAGGAGAAAGGAATTGCTTTCCAAGTCGAAGGTGAGCTGTTAGATCGGTTTATTGAGGCGTTGCCCTTCCAACTGACCGCCGCGCAGAAACGGGTGATTGAAGATATTAAATTGGATATGGCGAACGGTCAGGCGATGAATCGATTGCTTCAAGGAGATGTCGGATCCGGAAAAACAATCGTTGGAGCAGTCGCGCTGTTGTGCGCGATTCAGAGCGGGTATCAGGGGGCACTGATGGTGCCCACAGAAATCCTTGCCGAACAGCATACCTACAACCTGTCGGAATTGCTTGAACCGCTGGGCTTGAAAGTCGTCCTACTCAAAAGCGATCTTTCCAAAACAGAGCGTGACGAAGCCCTCGCTGCTATTGCTGATGGTTCGGCTCACGTCGTTGTCGGGACGCACGCCCTAATCCAAGAGGGTGTCGAGTTTCATCAGCTTGGGCTCGTAATCATTGATGAGCAACACCGATTCGGTGTGATGCAACGTGCGACACTCCGTGATAAAGGGACAACTCCGGATGTCTTGGTTATGACGGCGACCCCCATCCCGCGGACCCTCGCCCTGACAATTTATGGCGACCTCAATGTGTCCGTGATTGACGAAATGCCGCCGGGGCGTCAGAAGATAACGACAAGATGGGTGAAGGAAAAGGATCGCGAAAAACTGTACGCGCAGATAGAGAAGGAGGTCCAACGTGGGCGACAGGCGTACATCGTTTATCCACTTGTTGAGGAGTCAGAAAAGTTAGAGGAAATTAAGGCGGCAACGGAGATGGCAGACCACTTTCAGACGAATGTGTTTCCGCATCTACGAGTCGGGTTGTTACATGGACGGATGCGATCGGTGGAGAAGCAGGACGTGATGGGGTGCTTCAAAAATAAGGAGATCGATATTCTGGTGTCTACCACCGTCATCGAAGTTGGGATTGACATACCCAATGCCTCGCTCATGGTAATTGAAAACGCAGAGCGATTTGGACTGTCGCAAATGCACCAGTTACGGGGCCGTGTCGGACGCGGCAGACATAAATCCTCCTGTCATCTGATTAGTGGACCAATGACCGACGATGGGGTGCGCCGAGTCAGGGCGATGACGCGAACTAACGATGGCTTTGAGCTTGCGGAGGCAGATTTGGAAATCCGAGGACCTGGTGAATTTTTTGGAACTCGTCAATCCGGGCTTCCAGACTTCAAAATCGCTAATATCCTCAAAGATGCGTCATTGCTTGAGATCGCTAAGTCGGAGGCAAATCGGCTCGCTAAGGCGGATCCAAGTCTGAGCCAACCCGTGCATCAGGTGTTGAAAGAGGTGTTACAGACACAGTGGCGTGGACATTTGAAAATGGCATCAATCGGTTGATTGAAAGGAGTCGATAAAATGTTAATGACTTATACTGCAAAATATACAAAAATAGATTCCGGGTATATGGGACAATTAGTCGAATGGCCCGAAGTAATCACCGAAGGAAGCACTTTGGAAGATTGCCGAGGAATGCTTCAAGATGCACTGCGCGAAATGATAATGGCATATCATCAGCAGAACCAAGAGATCCCGGTTGGATAACTGTTAATCAATTGTGCAAACAAGCTGGATTGAAACTGAATTTCTGATATTGAAAGGACTGAATTTATGGCAGAAAACGAAGATACAAATGTAGAGAGGCACTCTGAAGATCCCTATGCGCTGCGAAGCGAATATATTCAAGAACCTCCCGTCGGTTTTTGGAATACGGTCAAGTTTCTCGGACCGGGGTTAATCTTAGTTGGTTCCGTGGTTGGGTCAGGCGAAATTATTCTGACGACAACGCTCGGCGCGACGGTCGGTTTTGTAATGCTCTGGTGGATGCTGCTTAGTTGCTGGGGTAAGAGTATTGTGCAGGCGGAACTCGGACGTTACGCTGTCTCATCGGGCAGTACCGCTCTCGCTGCGTTCAACGACATCCCCGGCAAGTTTCCCTTTTTCCGCAGCAAAATGTCTTGGTTTATTTTGCTATGGTTTTTGCAACAGATTCCCGGTCTCATGGGCGGTGGTGGAATTTATGGGGGCGCGGGACAGGCGTTGAGCATGATGATGCCGTTTATGGATTCCAGATATTGGACAATTATTGTTGCTGTAGTGACGGCAGTGCTAATTCTGAGCGGCACCTATCGTTTCCTCGAAAAGCTGCTAACCTTTATGGTTGTGACCTTCACTTTTATTACGCTGGTATGTGCGGTCCTGTTGCAATTCACAGAGTATGCTATCACATGGGCGGACGTGGGAGCTGGACTGAGGTTTGATTTTCCCACCTTCGCAATCGCAGCCGCATTGGCGGCTTATGGAGGCACCGGGGTCAATGCCGGTGAGTCGATGGCGTACACCTACTGGTGCACTGAAAAGGGCTATGCCCGTTTCACCGGACCGACCGATGACAGCGAAGGTTGGGTAAACCGGGCGCGTGGCTGGATTCGCGTTATGCAGACCGATGTGGTTCTGACGCTAATTGTCCTGACTTTTGCGACGATTCCTTTTTACATGCTGGGTGCCGGTGTCCTGAACCGTATGGGGCAGATGCCCGATGGGTTGGATACGCTCAGCATTCTGTCTAATATGTACACACAGACGTTAGGTCAATGGGCGTGGTGGCTGTTCATGTTCGGAGGATTCTTTGTCCTCTTTTCAACGGTGGTTTCAGGGCTTGGCGGTGGCTCACGAATGATCGCCGATGTAATGGGTGTTATCGGTGTGATTGACCCCAACGACTACGAAAAGAGAGTCCGTGTGCGACGTATCTGGGCAGTAGCTGCACCAGCCATCCAGTCGTTGTGCTATTTCTTTATTAAGAATCCGGTCTGGATGCTTACTATCAGTGGCACGATTGGGGCGATGATGATGCCGCTCGTTGCGGGCAATACAATCTACCTGCGATATTTCCGCACAGACCGCCGCATCGCACCGGGAGGGAAGTCCGACGCAGTGCTTTGGATCTGCTTCCTTGCCATGATCGGACTTGCAATCTATGCCATCTATCTTCGATTTGCCTAGACTTCGTAGGGAACCCAGATCCGCGTTCCCTACTATGAAAGGAATGAAATTGATGCTCACCCCCGAAGAAAAGCAATCCTACGAGGAGAACGGTTTTATTCTAAAAAAAGCCCTCGCTTCACCTGAAGATATAGAAAAAATCCGTGAAGAGATCGAAGACATTCACAATCGCATGGCGGAACAACCGGTTGAGGACGTTGGTCTCTCATGGGAAGAGTTCGATGACCCCACCCTGCCCCCACGCCTCAAGCAGCTGATGCACAGTGAGGTGATAAGCCCGACCCTGAACAAAATCTTGCGATCAGATACAATGTTGGACATTATTGAACAGATGATTGGTCCCGATGTTTCACTGTATCACAGCAAGCTGCTCCCCAAAGATGCCAAAGATGGCACGGCGATTCCGTGGCATCAGGATTATGCCTATTGGAATCGGGACGATAACCGTCCGCTGATGGTGAATTGCCAACTCGCAATTGATGCCACAACTCGGGAGAACGGCTGCATCCAATTTGTCCCCGGCAGCCATACGTGGGGTTTGCAGGAACATCAACGACGTCAACAAACATTTGGCGTATTTTTGCCGGGACACTACCATGAACGTGAGGATGCTGTCCAAGTGGAGATGGAACCGGGGGATGGGGTCTTTTTCAACGCGCTGATTATTCACGGCTCTGCCGCCAACACCTCTGGCCTACCTCGACGAATGAACACCTTCGCTTATAACGTCACAGGCAACGGGTTGATGCAGTGTCGGCAGGCGTTACGCGGTAAACCGCTGTGATACGTGCAACACGATGGGGCGTTTTTCTGTTTGGATACGAAAGTAGGTACATAACATGGCTTCTAAGAAAACTGTTGCTTACAACGAACTGCTAGATTCTAACGATCTCACAATTTACGATCTGGAAACCCATTCATCCGGTCCTGAGGGCAGTCTGCCACTCACGCCGGAGATGCTGCTCAATTTGCCGAGCGGGGATGTCTTCGCATGGAGTCATAATGCGGGTATGGGATGGGCACCCGGTGAACTCAATCGGAGAGAGTTCCTCATCCTGAGCACACAAGGAGGTATCCGCGCGCCGGATGGGAGTCCAATCGCGCTTGGCTACCACACCGGGCATTGGGAGGTTGGCTTGTTGATGCAGGCTGCCGCCGAGGAATTTAAAGAGCTAGGCATGATCCCGTTTGCCGGATTCTGTTCGGATCCATGTGATGGACGTACACAGGGCACCCCCGGTATGATGGACAGCCTCGCCTACCGTAACGACGCCGCAATAGTTTTCCGGCGGCTCATTCGGTCAATGCCGACGCGCAAAGGGGTGATGATGGTTGCGACCTGTGACAAAGGGTTACCTGCCACGATGATTGCAATCGCTGCGATGCGCGATCTGCCGTGCGTATTAGTCCCCGGTGGGGTGACATTACCGCCGACCGAAGGTGAGGATGCGGGCATGATTCAGTCCATCGGTGCCCGTTTTGCACACGGGGAGATCTCCTTGGAGGATGCTTCTGACTTCGGGTGCAAAGCGTGTGCAAGTCCGGGGGGCGGATGCCAATTTCTTGGAACTGCTGGAACATCGCAGGTCGTTGGCGAGGCGCTAGGGATGACGCTGCCGCATTCAGGGCTTGCACCATCCGGTCAACCAATCTGGTCAGATATGGCAAAGCGGTCCGCCCGTGCCTTGGTCAACCTCGACGCAAAGGGTATCAAGATGAGTGATATTTTGACAGATGAAGCGGTGCGGAATGCGATGGTTGTCCACGCCGCCTGCGGAGGTTCGACCAACCTACTCCTGCATATCCCTGCCATCGCCCATGCAGCAAAACTCAGTCGTCCAACCGTCGAAGATTGGATGGAGATTAATTGGCAAGTGCCTCGCCTTGTTGATGTCTTACCCAATGGGCCTGTCGGTCATCCAACTGTTCAGCTCTTTCTAGCGGGGGGTGTGCCTGAAGTGATGCTGCATTTGCGGGAGTTAGGTCTGTTGAACGAAGACGTACTCACCGCTTCAGGCGAACCCCTTGGGCGAAACCTCGATTGGTGGGAGAAATCGGAACGTCGGCAGCGTGTCCGAGATCTATTGATGGAACGAGATGGAGTTGATCCGGACGATGTGATTATGACCCCAGAAGCCGCAAAGGCGCGTGGGTTGACTAGCACGGTCACCTTTCCGCGTGGTAATCTCGCGCCGGAGGGTTCCGTCATCAAAAGCACTGCGATCGATCCTAGCGTTGTTGATGAAGATGGCGTGTATCGAATGACCGGGCGTGCCCGTGTCTTTGTCCGTGAGCGCGACGCGATTCGGGCACTCAAAAGCAGTGAGGACGACCAGATTAAGCCGGGCGAGGTCATGGTGCTTTGCTCCCGCGGTCCTATGGGTTCTGGTATGGAGGAAGTCTACCAGATTACTGCCGCGCTCAAACACCTTTCGTTCGGCAAGCACGTCGCCCTAATCACCGATGCGCGATTCTCCGGTGTCTCTACCGGCGCGTGCATCGGACATGTCGGACCAGAAGCGTTGTCAGGCGGACCTATTGGCAAGTTGATTGACGGCGATCAGATCCAGATTCGTGTTGATCGGAATCGGCTTGAAGGGAGCATTGATTTGGTCGGTCATGGAGACCGAATTTTCGGTGTTGAGGCTGGTACGCAGGTCTTAGCCGAGAGGTCGCCACGTCCGGACCTCGCCCCTGATGACCTGCTACCGGACGATACGCGTCTGTGGGCGGCGCTCCAGAGTGTCGGTGGCGGAACATGGGGCGGCTGCGTCTACGATGTAGATGCAATTATTGAAACACTTGAAGCCGGTATAAAGCGTGAAACGTAAAACGTAAGAGGAATTCAGACCTTAATTAACAGAAAGGAGCCCGCAGATCCTACCTCAACTATTTTTTGGTAGGATCTGCGGGATTACTATGATAGCACACACGAATCTCGTCGGTTCTCGTAAGGAAGAACTAGATACGCCGGCGCTCCTGATTGATTTGCCGACAATGGAGCGCAACATTGACCGCATGGCGTCTACCATTATTCACGAAGCCGGGGTCAATTGGCGCCCCCATACAAAAGGGATGAAAAGCCCCGCACTCGCCCATAAACTCCTTGATGCAGGTGCCATCGGTGTTACCTGCGCCAAACTCGGTGAAGCGGAGGTTATGGCTGCTGGTGGTGTGAAGGACATCCTCATTGCTAACCAGATTGTTGGATCGCAGAAGGTTGCTCGTTTGGTCAATTTACGAAAACATGCGGATGTCATGGTCGCTGTTGACTGCGAAGAGCACGTAGAAGCCATTGACCGCGCAGCCCGTGAGAAGGGGGTGCGTATTCGCCTCGTCATTGAGATTAATACGGGTATGGATCGAGCTGGCGTAGATCCTGGAGAACCAGCACTCGCTCTGGCTCGTAAGATCCACGGTAGGGAAGGGGTACAGCTTGCGGGTCTCTTTACATGGGAGTCGATTGCGCTCCGTATTGAAGATCCAGAGGAGAAAAAGCGGATCGTTGACGATGCGCTGACCTCCGTTACGGACACCGCACAGAAATGCCGAAACGAAGGGATGCCTATCGACGTCATCAGTTGTGGCGGAACGGGAACTTACTGGATCAGTGCTTTTCAGCCGGGTATCACGGAAATTCAGGCAGGGGGTGGAATCTTCTGTGACGTTATCTACCGCTATCAGTATGGTGTTGAACACCCGTATGCCCTTACAGTTCTCGCCACAGTTACGAGTCGTCCCGCCCCCACGCGGATTATCTGCGATGCCGGGAGAAAGACTATGAGTGTGGGCGCAGCAGATCCAGATCCCATCGGAATTTCGGACGTAGAATCGGTGGGGATGTCAGCGGAACACGGGACGGTGAAACTCACTAAGCCGAGCGAAACGCCGCGTGTCGGAGACAAAATCGAGTTTGTTATCGGCTACTCAGATGTTACCGTCGCGCTACACGACGAAATCTACGGTATCCGCGAGGGTGTCGTCGAAACAGTTTGGCCCCTTCTCGGACGTGGACGACTGCAATAGGAAAAACGTGAAGGATTTGAGGTGCATATTTGTAAGTATTTTACAAAAAAATCGTTTTCTCAGGCGTATCTGTCAAACGGCGACTGTTCGTTGATCAGCATGATAGATTGTCCATCAGCAACGATACGATAGGTGCGACTGAGAAACGGTTGCCCCTCCAAATGAAGGAGTGCCTCCGGCAAATCTTTCGGGCGTTTAAGCCCCCACCACAGCAGATCGCGTCGGCTTTCTAAACCGCTGCGCTGCAAGAGCTGTCCCAAACCTTGACCTTTGAGCGTCAAGCCTTCTCTGATGGTTTGTGAGATTCGATCTGGCACAATGATTGAGGTCGCGTAAGCGTGGATGATTGGCTGATGCGCGTCCTTTTGCCCCGTTTGCAGCATCACTTGACGAGCAACAATTTCTGTTCCTTTTTCAGCGTCGAGCCAAATATGATCTGTCGGTAGAGTTTGCATCTCTTGGTGGAGCAGCACAACTTCGACCGGAGAAAATGTATAGGCTTCGATGAACCGTGTCACTGTGCCATCGATGACCAATAGTGCCCGCTGAAACGGCGTCAATTGACTCAAGTTCATTTCCTCTAAGTCCGACGGTTTTGCAAACTGGGCGACAAAGAGATCCTTCATCCGTTTCTTAGAAATGTGAGTTTGCTCTTTCATCTCATTCAACGTCACTGTTTGAATCTCCTCGCTTGATTTGCCCCCACAGTACTGGCAGCTTTTCTTTTCCTTCGACATGCAAGGTGCCGGTATCAAATTCTTCCATAGCAGGGAGAATGGCTGGGCCTAGCCCTTCTGCAACCCCACCAACGGCATAGATCTTATTGTCCACAACACCCGCTCCCAAGAACACTCTTGCCGTTGGCATATCCGTTTCCTGCAACCATGTATCACTCGCGGGATCATACCTCTCAACCGTGGACAGACCCGGACCTTGTATGACGGCAGCACCACCAATCGCGTAGATCTGTTTTCCAACCACGCCGGTTACTAGCGCACTCCTTTTGCTTGGCATATTTGCCTTTGGTGTCCAAGTTTCCGTCGTGGGGTCGTATTCTTCAACGGTTGCAAGCACGGGACCTTGCACGTTAGACGTGCCGCCGAACAGATAGATTTTTCCATTCACAGTTGCCGCAGACATTCCTGACCGAGGATTTGGCATATCAACTTTTTGATCCCACTTGTCAGTCGCTGGATCATATACCTCGACAACCGGTAGCACAGGACCGAAGTTTGTTGCGATGCCACCGATGGCATAGATTTTTCCGTCCACAACAGCAGTTGCGAAAAACACTCGTGCCGTGGGCATATCCGCTTTCTGCGTCCACCTATCGGTTGCCGGATCATATTCTTCTACGGTCGAAAGCGCAGGGGCTTGATTATTCCAGCCACCGATGGCATATATCTTTCCATTAACAGCCGTAGTCACAACTCCTGCGCGTGCGGCTGGCATATCTGCTTTCTGCGCCCATGTATCAGTCGCTGGCGTGTAGGTATCGACCCTTGCAATCGGTTCGGCGAGCATACCACCTATAACATAAACCAGTTCACCAGCTGCGCTCACCGAGAAAAAGAGTCTTGGAAAAGGCATGTCGGTCTTTTTTGACCATTCTCCCTCCGCCGCAAGGCTGACCGAAGGGATTGCCAACAGTCCATTTAGTACTAATCCAAGTCCAAGTGCCCAAAACAAAAAACGTTTCATCAAGAAACTCCTTCCTTCCCTATTCGTTGTTCAGCCCCAGCGGTTGCTTTACGGATTCCACCAATACGTCATCTTTCCGACAACTGTTGATTCTGAGAGACCAATACTCCCGCTATCCTCATCATAAACTTGGTTAAACACGAAGTAAAAGTCGCTACCTGGCCGGTAGATATAGTTGAGCAGGAAATTGGTTGAAACCACATCGTCTGCGCTATTCCACTGTGCGAACAGTTTTGCAAAGAGGCGAGTAGAGAAGGAGTAGACCATCCGGCTTGCCACCAAATTTGCATTGAAAGATCCCGCAGGGAGTTCGACTCGCTCAAATTGATACTGCGTTTCTACCACAAACCGTCCGCTCGGTTTGAAGCTGGCGTCAATCTCGAAACCCCGTCGGGTCCCGTCAAAGAAATTACCAGCATTCACGCCAAACTGTCCGGCAAACATCCCGCTTTGTGCAGTTTCGACCATTACGCGGAACCAATTAAATTCATATTCGTCAACGGGGATAACGATATCATCGTATATATCAAAATCTTCGTTGAGATGCTCCGCTGTACGTGTGACTTGAAGCGTAATCCGTTCACCGTTGTCAAGTTCAATCCGACTACCGAGTGTGAGATCGCGGGTTGCCAATTCATTGTCCTGAGTGAGAACATAGTCTATCTCTGGCCCCACCTGAATTTCGCGAATGCTGAATTTACGAGGTCGAGGTGTGTACTCCATTTGACTGCGGAATCGACGGCTTCCTTGGTGTCGAACGTACCCAACTTCTGGGTTGAAATTGTCACCGGTATCGGTGTATCCAGCCGACAGGTCAAAGAGATCATCCTGCCAATTGGAGCCAATATACCACGCATCATTACCTCCGATATCTGCTTCGTCCTCTGAATCCGCTGTTCGTGCCCAGAACCCACGAATTTCCATTCTGTCCGCTGGACGATACGAGAAATCAAGCCCACCGGCGCGGTTGTAGTTTTCTGAATCCTGCTTGTTAATAGCAATCAACCCAACACGAGAGCCACTGAAAAGATCTCGCGTCATCCTTAGCACAGCGTAGTTAGTGCGTGGCACATCGACAATTTCATCGGGATCGGTAATTGATTCATCCGTGTGAAATTCGTTGGTGAACACATTGAGCAATCCTACGCCGTAGGCCCCCATTTTTCCCGTAATCTTGCCACCTCCCATGATTGGAATAGGGTGTCCATCTTGGATACCGATGCGACGACTGTAGAAAAGGAGTAGCGGCGGTGGACGACGAAAGCTAGGACGCGGAACGCCGAAATCGAAGAGACTTGCCCCCTCCAAGAAGAACGGACGCTTCTCAGGAAAGAACAGACTGAAGCGGGTCAGGTTGACCTGTTCTTCGTCCGCTTCAACCTGTGCAAAATCTGTGTTAAACGTCAAATCAGCAATGAGATTCGTAGTCAGTCCGTACTTGAGATCTAAACCAACTTCAAATTCCCCATCCGTCTGATCATCCTCTTCGATTCGACTCACACCGGGTAAAACATAAGGCAAAAACTCAATCTGTCTTTTCGGCTTGATTCCCTCTATGCCTACCAGACTTCCCATGTAGGCGGTGCGATATTTCGCGCGACCACCATACGACGAGGGGACCGGTGCCCATGTGCCTTCCTCATTGGTTCGGCGGATACCACGCGACAAATTCAGCCCCCACGTCATATCTTCGCTCTCTTTGAAACGGAGTTGACCGAAGGGGATAGAAATTTCTGAGGTCCAGCGATCAGAATGAATTTGACTTTGACAATCTACTACCGCGTCCCAATCCCTGTTGAAACTATCGCCGCTATTGCTTATTGCGGTATCCTGTACCGCTCCCAACGCATTAACGCGGAACGCGACGCCGCTCCGTTTATCGTTATAGGTGTCGAGAATGAGAAAAACGTAGTCGTTTTCATGCAACTCGCGCGCGTCGCGGCGCATGTCATTGGCAACTATTTTGGAAACGTCTGAATCAAAACAGGTGAAGCCGAAGTAGACGTTCTCTTCATCATAGAGAACGCGAACTTCAGTCGGTAGGGTCATCGGATCACCCGCATCCGGTTCGACTTGGCTAAACTGTCCGACAGGTTTGGCTTCTTGCCAGTCCGGCTCATTGAAATCGCCGTCAATCTCGATGCTACTAAAAGTCCGGTACGCCTCCGCCTGATATTCAGTAGCGTTTTGGGAGGCGCTGACCATAAGGGGCGTTAAAGCAAGCAAATACGCAAATAAACAGATGAGCCAATAGATTTGGTAAGGTGCTTTTCTCGAAAAGAGGGTACCTCTCTGTGATTCACAATCCATAGACATCTTTCCTTTCGTTTTCGGATAGCTCGAATGTGCATCAAACATTCGAGAATGATGGTTCTGGTGGCGAAATTACTCCCCTTGTAGATGTTGGATTAACATATTTCGTGTTACTGGTTGGTCAAAGAACATCAGGTAGATTTGGAGGGTGCCGCTCCGGTCAGAGACAAATGCGAGTTTTTGCCCGTCTGGCGAAAAGGCAGGTTGTACTGAGACACCGATGCCGTTGGTGATGCGTCGTTCATTGGTCCCATCTATATCCATCAGATAGATCTCAATGTCATCCATCCGCCCGGAGACGAAGGCAATGGTTTTTCCATCAGGGGCAATCACCGGGCTGTAGCAGTCGTAAGGGTTGGGATTCAGATGTTTTTCATCACTGCCATCAACATTGATGGTGTAGATTTGATGAAGCGGCTTGCTACGACCGGGGGCGACGCGACGCGGGCCGGTGCCTTCTGGTCCCGCAGACACAAATGCGAGCCGTTCTCCATCCGGAAAAAAGGTTGAGCTGCCTTCGTCTGCCTCACTATCAGTAATGGGGATAGGGACGATTATGCTTCCCCTCATGTTTTCCAGATCAACGTCGTTCAAATCTAGGAGGTATAGGTCTAAGGTTCTATTCCTACTTGCCTCATAAACCACACGCTTCCACCCCTCCCTTAATCCACCCGCTAGCGGGGGGAAAAGGGGGGTTGATGGTGCACGGACACCCAATCCAAGTGGTAGCAGTTCGTGTGTTACTTCTCTATCGAGGTGAGTGGCATAAATACCCGCGTAGACCGGCGTTGTTCCATCGCTCTGGAGGACAATATGGATTTCGCCTGCACTTTTTGGTTCGCGGCTGTGCACTATATACCGTGAATCACCCAAAAATCTCGGAGTATCTTCATTAAAATCCGGTGTGAACGTTATCTGTCGGAGATTGCTTCCATTCACATCCATCAGATAGATTTCACTGTTACCCAAGCGGGACGATGCAAAGGCGATCTGTTTGCCATCGAGGGAGAAGTTCGGGGAGTAGTTATCTGGATTGCCCTTTGTGATCTGAGTCACTTGATAAGCATCACTGACCAGTCCTGCGACCTGTTGTATCACCGCGCTATCCGATGTAGAATGGACAATCGCGCGCAGTTGATTGACCCCCTCCTTGCGAACCCCCAATCTCAGATAAATCTTCGCTAGCTGCAGTCGTGCCATCGCGCGATCTTCGGGCTGGGCAACGTATAATCGAATTGCAGCTTTGAACTGGGGAATCGCGCGATCGTAGTTTTCCAGTGCTTCATGTGCCTGTGCCATCAAGATCCGGGCTTTCGGGTTCCGGTCGTCGGCTGCGATGACCTGCGTAAGCAAGGGAACTGCTTCATCATGTCTACCTGAACGGATTAGCTCCTCACTCTGTCGGAGGGATTCGTCTGTTCCATCGCAGCCGATGACGAATAGGGAGGATAGCAAAGTGCAACATAGTGTGTGAAATATGATGCGTGATGCGTAATGCGTAAAACGAAAGATCGTCTGCTTTGCCTCCTTCCTCTGAAGAGGTAGTCAAGGTGAGGTTGAGGATGATATTTAACCCAAACGCCTCCAGATGCTTCTTTGACGCATTTGTGCTGAATTTGTTTATTCGTGTCTGAGGGCTTCAATCGGGGATAACTTCGCTGCTTTCCATGCCGGATACGCCCCAAAGAAAACGCCGATCCACGCCGCAACGAAAAACGCTACCGCCGTATACATCGGTGAAATGATCGTCCGCCATCCCCAGATTGATGGCACCATTTTTGACCCGAATATCCCAACGCCAATGCCAATCAGCCCCCCAAGAATCGACAACGTCATTGCCTCAATCAGAAATTGGATTAGGATGTCATGACGTTTGGCACCGACCGCCTTCCGCAAACCTATCTCCCGCGTCCGTTCCGTCACCGATACCAACATGATATTCATAATCCCAATCCCACCGACGATCAGGGACACAATTGCGATGCCCATAATCATGTAGGTGAACGTCTGCCCCGATTCTTCCAAAGTCTCAAGGAACTCCGTTTGATTCCGCACGTTAAAATCGAGTTGCTTGTTAGCAGGGAGTTTGTGCTGTTTCCGCAAGAGATCCTCAATTTCAGCTTGGGCTGGCTCCATTGCCTCACTACTGATCGCTTGTGCGTTGATACTTGATAGATGATCCCTGCCAAAAACTCGTTTCATTGCCGTTGATACCGGAATAAAGACTTGGTCATCCGGATTTCGCCAACCGCTCGCCCCTTTTTCCTTCATGATGCCAAGCACCCGGAAGTTAAGTCCCCGAATTTTGACCGTCTTGCCAATCGGATCTATCCCCTCGCCGAACAGTTCATCAACGACTGTCTTGCCCAACGTGCATACCCGCCGCCGAGTCCGCACATCGTTCTCGGTGAAGAACGCGCCTTTCTCGACAGGGAAATTTGCTGTTACCTGATACTCCGGCGTTGTACCGACAATCGTCGTATTGTGGTTTTTGTTCCCGTGCTTGATCTGTGTGCGTGAGGATACCTCCGGTGTAACTAAGAGAATGTTTTGGGCGCGTTCCCTCAACACCATAGCATCTTCGTACTTCAGGCTCTGGCGATCCTGCCCCGAACTGCGTCCACGAAAACGACTCTGACCCGGACGGACGGCGAGGATATTCGCTCCGAGCGTCTGGATGCGCTCCGTGATGTCCGCTTTTGCCCCCTCACCGATTGAGGTGGTGGTCATAATCGCTCCCACGCCGATAATGACACCAAGCATCGTCAACGCCGATCGAAGTTTGTTTGCTAATAAACTGCGTAGCGCGTTTGCTAAACTTTCGAGCGTTCCCATCTATACGATTCCTCCCTTACTGTTACCGGCCTCCTCTTCCGCCACCGGCACTTCGCTGCATCCGTCTCATTGTCGAAGCCGGATTGCCCATCATACGTCTGAATCGTTCCATGTCTCCACCGCCTCTGCGCTCGAAACCACCCACAGCGACTGCCTGTCCTTCGCTTAAACCAGAGATGATCTCTGTCCTATCAAAACTGCTCACGCCAGCTTCAATAGGTTGTGGACGTCCCGGCTGACCATCCTCGCCGATGACACGGACCATTTTTCGGTTCCCGAAAGACAAAATCGCTTCATTCGGGAGAACTAGTATATTCCGTTTATTCGTGGCGGCGATTTCGACAGTCGCATTCATCCCCGGCTTCAAGAACGGGGTATCCGTCTCTTCGGACGGGGTTTCCTCACGCGCAGCTTCTTGCGTCCCTGCGTCACCGAAGAAGCTGTCTGCCATAGCCATCCACGGATCAGGTGCTTCTGTAGGATCGGCAGCCGCTGCATTCTCGTTGGAGATTTCGGTAGTCTCTGATGGTGTCGCTTCATCCTGTCGCTGCCGACGCATCTGTCGAAAACGTTCTCGCTGCTCCGGCGTAAATTCGCCCCGACTCTCACCTTGGGGGAAACCGCCACCACCGCGATCCGTGAATCCACCGCCTCTCCCCCAACGCCCTCGGCCCCTTGGACGCGTATTTGTAATTTCGGTGATAACTTTGAATGTCGTTACGTTTTGAACCACCTGCCCTTGTGGTGCAATGCGAAGTACCTGCCCTTGCAGCGGCTGGTCCGGGTAGGCTTCGACGGTGATGGTCACAGATTGACCGACTTTCACCTTGCCGATATCGGTTTCGTCAACCTCCGTTGCCACATAAACCTTTTCGAGATCCGCCATCGTTGCGAGCACCTGCCCTTCGGACGAGACAGAGCCGCCTCTACCTCCCCCGCCAAAGCTGGAGACTATTACCTGTCCTTCCTCCACCCTTTTTTCTAGAATCGTTCCGGAGATGGGCGCACGAATAACCGTATCGTCATAGCTTTCTTTTGCAAGTTGCAAAGCACTCTCGCTGCGCATGAATTGTGCCCGGGAACTTTCAAGATCTTTTTCCTTCAGATCGATCTGCTTTTGGTTGGCAAGTGCCAACTCCAAAGCATCCTTGGCTTGTGTGACACGAAGCTGCTGAATCTCTATCTCCATATCCCGATACTTCTCTTTCTCAATCTGTTCTTTCGCTGCGCCAATGGCGAACGCGGCTTTCTTAATCTCAGCTTCTGAGAGTTTTAATTCCGCTTCACTTGCCGGTTGTACCACTAGCTTGGCTTGCTCCACAGCCGAGTCGTATTGCGCTTGTGCTGAGTTACGCTGCGTTTCAGCAGCGTCGAGATCTGATTTTGAGATATATTTCTCCTCGAAAAGTTTCTGTTTTCGCTCATATTCCTTTTTGGCAAGGTCAAAGTTGGCTTTTGCCTGAGTTACGCTAGCCTCTGCACGCTTCTTTTCCTCCTCTCGCACCGTTTTAGATGTTAGAAGATCGTATCGCAACTTTGCCATGTCGTGGCTATTTTCTGCATCTTCTAATTGGCGTTTATTGGTTATTTTTTCAATCCGTATCTGTTCTCTGAGTTGTTCCAACTGTTTTTCTGCCTCAGCTAACTTTTCTTCCGCTTGTTGGATCTGAATCTTAGTTTGTTCCTTTTGCAATTCGATATTAATCTCCGATTGGTCAAGGCGTGCTTGAGAGGCGTTAAAGTCCGCTTTTGCCTGCTCCAGATCCGCTGCAACATAGGTGGTTTCGATACGCGCAATAACGGCGTCTTGTTCCACATAATCCCCTTCTTCAACGGTGATTTCTAAAATTTTACCGCTGGCTTTGGAGCTTACTTCAACAATGTTAAGCGGCTCAATGGTCCCGGTGGCGTCAATTGTCACCTCAATATTGCCCCGCTCAACCATAGCGGTCTTGATTTCGGGTGCGCTGTTGGCTTCCTCCCTGGTTGCCTTGGCGCGCTGAATCCACAGCAGCACACCGCCGGATATCAGGACCACGACAGTAAGTGCTATGACAATGATCCATCTTCTTTGCATCGACTATCCTCCTTTGTTGCCAAGACAGAGATCTGGGGAGAATGGACGAATCCATATCTCCCCTTGTTCCTAGGTTATGAGTTAGCGGCCTCTGCCGCCGCCACCCCCTCTACCACCACCGCGATTCATCATCTGCCCCCTCCGCTTCTGGGCGAGTTCGTCAAGTTTGGTTATCTGCTCTTCGGTCAAAACTGTTTTCAAATCTGCCTGAAACCCACTGCCAATCTTCCCGAAGGCTTCGCGTAGTGCGCTGCGATCCTCGGATTCACGAGCTTCTTTGAGAGTTTTCTGCAGATTATCACGATGTTTCTGATAAACTGGACGGGCTTTGATGAGTGTTTCATCATCGACCTTGAGAGAAAATGTGAGGTCTATCCACGAGTTGTCAATAATTGAGGTGGGATTAAAGGCACGCATTCCGCCTCCACCACGTCTTTCGCCTCCACCACCACCGCGCATTCCGCCGCGGTCTGGACGTTGGGCTTGGGTAACTTGATTGGTCAGGAAAACGGTAATTGCTGCCATTGCGAGAATCGCTGTGAGTACGAACCATCTGCGTTTCATGGTAAAATCTCCTTCTTTTTTATCAAATGAATGTTGGATTAGTGCCGAACCACGGAGTTATTATCAATAATATGTAGGTTTCGGCTATAATCTTGTGTCTCTGCTCCTTTGGGCAGATAAGTTTGGATTAAGTTCGCACTTTTTTAAGAAAAATGAATTGGGGTACTATCAACCCAGTTCGGTGAACGAGGAGGGGAGTGAGCGAGGGAGCATGGAGGCGAGTGAAAACACACGTTCACACGCTTCCTTACATACCCACTACCTCTTGCTCATTCTATAGGTCGCCAACGAATTGCTTGGACACGCGGCATATACTGAAAGCCCTCCGGTGTCGCGGGACCTTCGCTGCCCCAGTTGCGCTCCGATCGCTCACCGACAAGTGTAAGAATCATCCCCGGTTTGCCATCTGCCAGATGGGGTGGTAAAACGCAGCTACCAGAGTACCCCGGATACGAAGGCGTTGCGGTCATGAAATACAATTCGTCGCGCCAAGTTCGTCCTTCATCGCAGCTCACCTTCGCTCGCTCGCCACCGCGATATGTTGGCCCACGGTGCGTATAAAGAAAGACAACCCGCCCGTCCGGCAACTGTACGCCACCGCCGTGCATCTCTTCTAGCAGAAACGTCGCCGGACGCTGACTATGCCACGTCCGTCCACTATCATCCGACTCAGCCAGCGTGACGCGCTTCGTGTAGGAGGAGAGATTGCGAGCACCTTGAAACCGCTGCCACAAACGCCACGGACCTTCATTGCGAAACGGACGTTGTAAATCATTAGGCGGTACCCGCGGATTGTTACGGCAGAAGGCGAGTAGTTTTCCTGACTGTAATTCAAGAATTTGCGGCTCACCCCCCGGACAGATTGGTGAACCAGCCGACCATGTCGTGCCGCCATCGGTTGAGCGGAACGCATGTACGGTAAGTGGACCCGCTGCCGTCTGAGAGCTGATAATGCCGACCGGTATAATCAGCGATTCATCGTGTAACTGTTCAATCCCCCCGACCTGCGGATGTTCGGAGGACTCAATTTTGCCGAGCGGCTGCCATGTCCTCCCCTGATCGCTTGATCGCGATACTTGCAACATTTCGCCATCGGATTCCACCGCTAGGAACGTCCCGTCGCGCAATACAGTGTTGACCGTCTTAGTCGTCTGTAGATTGTCCCAAGCTCGTCCACCATCACCGGTACGCATCACCGTGTGTCCATCGCTCATCTGCGCGTGGATTTCGTCGTCGTCGGTAACAATCAACGTCGCTTGCGTGTCAGCGTACCAGTTCCGGTCGTTGGTCCACGGCAGCACACTCCGTTCAGCTGGTATTTCGTGCACGGCACTGCGTTTCGTGTACACCACGCCCTGATAGGTTTCCTCGAAAACCGGATAGTTGACGAAGATGTAATCCTCCGGGCTGATCTGCTCTCCGTTTCCTGCGATAAGTCGAGCGCGGAACTCACCGATTAACGGGAAATCCAACGAGAGTCTACGTTCGATTCGACTAGGTGGGATGGGGTCCGTAAGCGTGTGGGTAAAGATTACGCGCCCTCCGACAAGCTCTCTGACCTCCAACGTGATCGGTTCGTTGACCGTCTCGGCTGCATGATTATATGTTGTCAGAGATAGTTTGAGCGGTCCGTCATTGAGGTGAATTAGCGAGCTGTCCCGCCGTCCCTGACGGGGTCGAGCTCCGGGGCATCCAGCAACCGCTGCCTCGACGTTTCGGCGTGTTTCAAACTCGGTTGCCTGTGGTCCCCGCTCCAACTGTGCGGCATCGAACCAAACGACCTCTCCCGGTTTATCTGCCGTAACCTTGAAGTCGACGACAGCGCGCTTTTCAAGTTCGTCCGTGCAGCAGGTAAATGAAAAACGCTGCCATTCCGTTGAAAGTGGCATGGCATAACTGAGCGAATCGGGGGACTGTGTAAAGTCTACAGGACGCGTCCACAATCCCATCTCAAGTTTTGCCGATGCCTCATCGCTCCGTGCATAAACCGAAATGGTATATGGCCTACAGGGCACGATACCTACCATCGGTGAAAGCAGATGCCCTACAGCGGTGCTGCCATTTACCGCCGTTTCATGAGGAGTAACCTCTGTCTCAACCCGCGCTGCACGTTCACCATCAACCGTCTCGTCCATAGCTACACTACGCGGCGGCACCTGCGGCACCTGAGTTATCCCTATTTCGTCGGGATTCAGATCGAGGTGCAGCTGTAAGGTCAATTCATTTTGTGTATCTCCCCAATTTGTCGGTACGGTATCACCTAAGTCGAGTTCAAAACTGGCGTTGGGTAGCAGATTTTTCGAGGGCATATATAGAGGGCCTCGCGTTTGGAATGGCAGCGTTTCCGTCTATTGCGTGTTTAACCTGCGGCGAGTGCATCTTCCGCAGCCGGATCCGGCACTGTGAATGTGAGTTCATCATTTTTTGCCGCAATCAGCAAATGATCCCCATCACGTACCTCGTTTTGGATAACCTGCATCGCTAGCGGATCAATGATGCGCTGCTGAATGACTCGTTTAAGGGGGCGTGCACCGTAGGCAGGGTCATAGCCTTCTTCGATAAGGAGATCCACCGCCGCATCCGTCATCTCAATCGAGATCTTTCGTTTAGCGAGCAACTGACGCACGTTACCAAGCTGAATTTCTGCAATTTGACGGATGTGTTCGGTTTCTAGACGATGGAAAAACACCACTTCGTCAATCCGGTTCAGAAACTCCGGACGGAAATGCTCACGAAGCGCAAAGGTCACCCGCTCACGCATCACTTGGTCATCCGTGATATTCAGAATCGAGTCGCTGCCGATGTTGCTGGTCATGATGATGACCGTGTTGCGAAAATCAACGGTGCGACCTTGACCGTCGGTGAGCCGACCATCATCGAGCACCTGCAGGAAGACGTTGAACACCTCCGGGTGTGCTTTCTCAATTTCGTCGAGCAGCACAACACTGTAGGGACGGCGTCGGATAGCTTCGGTCAACTGACCGCCCTCGTCGTACCCCACATATCCCGGCGGTGCGCCGATTAAGCGTGCTACAGTGTGCTGTTCCTGGTACTCGCTCATGTCAATCCGCACCATGTTCTGCTCATCATCGAACAGGAATTCCGCCAACGCACGCGCAAGTTCGGTTTTCCCCACACCCGTCGGTCCTAAAAAAATAAACGAACCGATCGGACGATTCGGGTCTTGTAAGCCAGAACGACTTCGTCTCACCGCCCGCGCCACCGCTTCAACGGGACCGTCCTGCCCGACGATTCTGTTATGCAGCCGTTTTTCCATCTGCACCAGTTTTTCGATCTCACCTTCTAGCAGTTTACTCGCCGGAATTCCTGTCCACTTACTGATAATGGCGGCGATGTCTTCGGAATCTACCTCTTCCTTTAGCAGGGCACCATCGCCCTGAAGTTGTACAAGTGCCGCTTCGGCGTCAGCAAGATCATTCTCTAACTGACGGAGATGACCATAGCGGAGTTCGGCAGCTCGCTGTAAATCGGTCTGACGCTCTGCTTCCTCAATTTGCAGATTGACTTGGTCAATCTGCTCGCGGATACCACGTACCTTCTCGATTGCACTTGTCTCAGCTTGCCAACGGACGGACAACTGCGTGCTTTTCTCTTCAAGATTGGCAAGTTGCTCTTCAATTTTTGCCAGCCGTTCTTTGCTCCCTGCGTCCTTCTCCTTTTTCAAGGCTTCTCGCTCGATCTGCAGCTGCATGACCTCTCGATCAACGGTGTCCAATTCTGCCGGTTTGCTATCAATCTCGGTGCGGAGTCGGCTCGCTGCTTCGTCTACAAGGTCAATTGCCTTGTCCGGCAGAAAACGATCGCTGATATAGCGGTGGCTCAAGGTTGCAGCGGAGATCACTGCGCTATCGGTGATACGGACGCCGTGATGTACCTCGTACCGCTCTTTGAGACTACGCAGGATGCTGATGGTATCCTCAACGGAGGGTTCATCAATATAAACCGGTTGGAACCGGCGTTCAAGTGCCGCATCTTTTTCGATATGCTTACGGTATTCGTCGAGCGTGGTTGCACCGATGGCGTGGAGTTCACCGCGCGCTAGCATCGGCTTGAGCATGTTGGACGCATCCATCGCACCTTCGGCTGCCCCCGCGCCGACGAGGGTGTGCATTTCGTCAATAAAAAGAAGAATCTGTCCGTCGGCACTCTGAATCTCTTGTAGCACTGCCTTCAGACGTTCCTCAAATTCACCACGATATTTTGCGCCGGCGACCAACGCGCCGAGGTCAAGCGCAACAAGCCTTTTCTCTTTCAGACCGAGTGGAACATCACCCCGCACGATGCGTTGTGCAAGTCCCTCGACGACAGCGGTTTTACCAACACCCGGCTCACCGATGAGTACCGGATTGTTTTTTGTGCGCCGGTTCAGAATCTGGATCGTGCGCCGAATCTCTTCGTCCCGACCAATCACGGGATCTAGCTTCCCTTTACGGGCTTCCTGCGCCAGGTCACGACCGTATTTGACCAACGCCTCATACTGGTCTTCGGGTGTCGGGCTGCTGACCCGTTGGGAGCCGCGAATACCCATTAAGGCATCCATGATGCTCTGTTCGTTCACGCCAAAGATGGCTAACAGTTCGCGGACTGTAGATGTCTTCGCCTGTACCATCGCTAGCAGAATATGTTCGGTGGACGTGTAGTCGTCCTTCATCTTATCGACGATTGCCTCTGCCGCGTCGAGAATACTAACTATGTCCCGATCCATTCCAACTTGAACCGATGCACCTGTGGCGCGTGGCATGCGATCCAACGTCTCATCGATCCGCTGTTCCAGCGTATCGGTATCCACACCAATCCGTTTGAGAACAGATGGAACGACACCGCCTTCTTGCTCAACTAGCACCTTGAGCAGATGTTCCGGTTTGACCGCCGGATGGTTGTACTTCTGTGCCAAATTCTGCGCTTCTAGAAGTGCCTCTTGACCCTTTTGTGTAAATTTGTCAATGCGCATAATAATTCCTCCTGATGTGTATTGCGTGAAATATCAATCATAACTAAGTCACGCAAATGACATGCCAAAGCAATTCTACTTCGCTCCAATTACGCTACAAACGCACATCAAGCATCTTTGAGCAAATTTTTCGGTCGATATAAACGAAAGTCTGCTCATCTGCACTATGTCAAATTGGCACACTCATAATTTATACTTTGTCAAGACAACACTTTCTGAGTTTCAAAGTCCGACCTAGGATCTTATTCGGACGACATTTCAAAGAGTCGCATGTGCTCTTCAAACGTCTCTGAGCGACGGATTTGGATTAAGCGATCGTTATCAACAAGATATTCCGGTGGACGCATCTTGAGGTTATAATTTGAACTCATCGCGTAGCAGTACGCCCCGGCATCGTGGACGACAAGCCCGGCACCTTCGTGGGGCGTTGGGAGCACCCGATCCTTGCCGAGAAAGTCCGCCGATTCACAAACAGGTCCCACAACATCATAAGTTGCCACTTTGCCATTGATGGGTTCAATAAAGTCGATATGCTGATACGCATCGTATAGACTTGGACGGATGAGTTCCGCCATGCTTCCATCAATGACGATGAAATGTTTGTTACCGTTTGTTTTTACGCCGGTGACCCGATTGACAAGCACCGCTGAATTGCCAATGATTGATCTGCCCGGCTCGATAATCAATCTGATGTCATTGCTCAACACATCCCTAATTGAATCAATTAGATGGGAAGGGGTTGGTATTGATTCCCCCGTTTTTTCATAGTCAATCCCCAACCCTCCGCCGATATTCAGGTATTTCAGATCGAATCCCTCATCTCGAATCTTTTCAATGAACTCCATCATCAAGATAGTGGCATCGCGGAAGATTCGTACCTTCTTGATCGTTGATCCGAGATGACAGTGAACACCAACGAGATTGAGGAGCGGTTCGGCTTTTATCTGATCGAGGAACCAGTGCAGCTGTTCATTTCGGATACCAAACTTAGAATTCTTTATTCCTGTTGAGACGTAGGCATGGACTTGAGGGTCAACGTCGGGGTTAATGCGGATCAGAACGTCGGTTACCTTGCCCACTTCCTTAGCAGCCTCTCGAACATGTTCCAGGTCAAACTCGCTGTCGATATTGATCATCACGCCGTGCTCCGCTGCAAGGATCAGCTCATCGATTGTTTTGCCGTTTCCGTTCAGCACGGTACGCTTGGGATCAAATCCCGCTGCCAACGCAATTCGCAATTCGTTCCCGCTCACCAGCACCGCACCACTTCCCAACTCACGTAGATGTTTGAGGATTGTCAGGTTGTTATTTGCTTTAATGGCGTAACCGATGATTGATTCAATACCTTCCAGTGCGGTTTCATAAGCCTTGTAATTTTCTGTTATTTGTGTGAGACTGTAGAGATAAAACGGACTCTCTGGAATCTGGTCTTGAATGGTTTTAATCTTTAAGTTTTCGCAGTAAAGATAGTCATCTTTGAAGTGAAAGCTCATATTTTTTATTTGGTTCCTTTCTTTTATACGTGAAAATTAAGCGACATCAAATTCAGTCGGAAAAACAGACTTACGTTTGTCCCAACAAAGGTGAGCGTTAAGATGAAATCAAACTGTTTTATGATGACAGCACCTGTTTTTCAAGTCGCCAGTTCAAAACTCCAAAAAGCGTTGCGGATAGAATTAGGTGATAGAGTACCATCCACACCCAAACCGGTACAATGCCAATGGCAATGTAGGTGTCAGACTTTACGATCGCAACTAGCACACACAACGGACTCAGCACCTGCAGCAATTCTAGTAAGATAGTCGGGATACCCACCAACGGTGTCAATGCAGGCATGATAAGTGGAATCAAACTCAATAACAGCACAACGGCATAACTCCGCCCCATTGCGCGATTCGGGTGTCCCAGCAAGGTAAAACATGCGCCAATAAAAAAAAAGGCGGTAAATCCGGCGATAAGTACCAATCCACACTGAAGGAGTTGATGAATCCCCAATCCGCCCGTGTAAACTGATACGCCAAAGAGTGGAATCGTCAACCCAATACACCATAATAACCCTAAAACCGCTCCCATCAGTTTGCCAAGCAGAAACTTTCGATGACCGAGGGGTGTGAGATTGAGTAAGTCCCAATTCGATCTGTGTCGTTCAATCTGAAAAGATTCAACGGCTTGCAGTGGGACAACCAAGCCAAGTAAGAGGCAAAAAAAGAGTGGTATGAGGAGAGCGTAAATACTTTCGCCGACCAGAATTTGTGGTCGCCCACGGCTTAACGCGAATTGCTCAAACGCTGTGGCAAGTAGCGCGAAAGCAAGAGTGCATAGAATAATAAACTGTGTGCGGCGATACTTTGGTTGATGCGCGTAACAACGCAGCTCTTTAAGGATTAGGGGGTTCATATCTTTATCGCAGATTCCACGGAGTCTCGAAAGTGCTGTATCCTGGTCACGATTTGACTGATGGCAATAATTATAACCGATTCGCATCCCATGAGCAAGGTTAAGCTGTCGGTCTGCCAAAAATGCTTGAACATTACGAGTGGATGTGTTAATCTATTGACATATTGTTGCCTTGGCGCAACTTGTTTTCACAACGATTATGCCCAAAAATTGATAGGAGATGAACTCAGATGAAAAAGTGTGTTTCTCGGACACTACAGATGCTACCAGTGATACTTGTTCTCATCGTGGTTTTGCTCAGTCCCCTTCATGCGAATTACAACGGCGAATGCTGGGTTGTTAGCGGCGGGGATACAGTCTATAAACTTAATGCAGATGGTCTGGCGGATCCAACGATTATACCCGGCCTCACTCAGGCACAAGCTGCCGTGGTTAATCCTCAAAACGGTGTTGTTTGGATCGCTGTCTCTGCTGCGAATGCGGTTTTCCGATTTGATCCGACAACCAACGCATTCGCCCAACTTCCGCCAATAGAGCGTCCACACTCCGTCTCAGTTAACCCAACCGACGGAACCGTTTGGATTGGTGGAATTAATACGGTCCAGAAGTTTTCAGCCGACGGCAGTCAGGTGCTTGCGACGATTACTGGTGTGCACGAACCAACAGTTGCAGTCAATAGCACTGACGGTAGCTGCTGGGTCACAGATTCCCGCGGAACGATTGCTCGGTATAGTGCAGCCGGCGCAGCCGCTGCGACCTCTCCGGTAAAACTGAAAGAACCCAAGTATGTCAGTGTCAATTCCACATCTGGCAATGCGTGGGTGACAGATCCACACGGCAATGTCATTGTCAAATTGAGCCCAAGCGGCCAAGAATTGCTGAGAGTTACCGACCTCAAACTGCCTAGCTCCCCGAGTGTCAACCAGCGGGATGGCAATCTGTGGGTTGTTGCCGACGGCAATACCCTTGTCAAATTGTCTGCGAATGGGCAAAAATTGCTGGAAGTACCTGCCGGGATGGCAGTTCTTTCTATTTGTGCCAGCTCCCAAGATGGCAGCGTTTGGGTCGCAGATCAGTTTGGATCAACCTTTCAAGGTGGTGTCAGTAAGTTTTCTGCCGATGGGCAGCAGTTGTTTGAAAATCCGATACCACAGCCCTCTTTTGTCTCCGTTGGAAATTGGGCGGGGCAATAACACATGTAGGGAAAATGGGTAATAGCACTGCCTATCTGCTCACTGGCTCGTGTTTTATCCGAAATCGTTGATTCTCTCAATTTGTTTCCTAACTAATCCCGATTTATTCGGAATAAAAAAGGGGGGTTCGTATGAACAGATTTCGCTTCCTTCTTGCCCTGATGCTGTGCTTTATTGCATTTCATACGCAAGCACAACAGGCACCGCTGCCAGACTTTGAGGTGGACAGCACAAGTTTTGTGTTTTCCAACCCATCTCCGCTTGAGGGGGAGGAGATCACGATTTCTATCATTGTTAAAAACGTGGGGCAGGTCGCTCCGACCATGAATGAAGATCTTATCGTCAATCTTTACGAAGGTGCCCCGGATACAACGCCCCTACAGATTATGTGTAGAGATGTGATTTTGGGGTTGGGAGTTGGCGAATCGAAAAGCGTTAAAACGCAATGGCGACCACCGCCCGGGACAACGGAAGTGTATGCTGTCGTTAATCCAGCGGGGGACGATAAAGAGATTCAGGAAGCCAACCGCAGCAATAACATCGCTCACACTTCGATTACTGCTACACGACGCACGTTTCCCAAGGCAACTCCCAACCAGATCCAAAACGCAATACAAAGAGGGGTGGAGTGGGTAAGAGCCCAACAGGGTAAACATAACCGCACCTGCTTACAGTGCGGTTCCGAGAATCAACTTATCTCAATCTGTGTCATCTGCGGCGCGACACTCAAAGGGTTGCCTGAAGATCTTATACCCGGTCCAGCGTGGGACTTGGGGGAAGATAGTAAGCAAGAAACTGCGCTTGCGATGCTCGCTTTGATGTCGGCGGGGGTTCCTTCCTCAGATCCTGCTATACAACAGGGGCTCGATTTTCTTATGCAGCAGGATTGGAATTCCTTTGATGCCTACGTTCACTCCATCGTTTTGCCCACGCTCGTTGCTGCCGACCTGCCAGAATATCGCAAGCGTGCCCAGTTTTCAGTGAATCAGCTCGTTAAGCTTCAGTTGCCATTTGGGGGCGAGGAGTTTTCAGATCCAAGAGATTTTGGTGGTTGGGGCTACGGGGCAACAGCCGATGGGGCGCACTTTAACTGGGTTATTTACGCCCTTTACGCTGCAAAACAGTGGGGACTTGACGTTCCCGCAGAGACTTGGAAACGCGCCGAAGAATGGATTCGCAGCAATCAGACAGAGACCGGCGGTTGGCTCTATAATCGGGTGGAGCACGGCTCACCTTGGGCGGAAGGCGTCTACGGTAGCATGACCGCGACAGGGCTTTGGACGCTCCGCGCGTTTGGCGTGCCTGTTGAGGACCCACAGGTGCAGAAGGGGTTGGAGTGGGTCAAAAAACATTGGTCACTTACTCGCAATCCCGGCGCGAACTCTTGGCATCACTACTATTTTGTGACATTACAACGTTTCTGCGACATCCCACCGAAACAGGATACGCTGGTTGGACATGATTGGTATCAGGACATCGCTAGTATGTTCGTTGCCGAGCAGCAACCCGATGGACGCTGGATCGATCACGAGGACTATTTCCCCACAACCTGCTTCGCGCTGATGTTTCTGACACGTTCCTTGCCGAAACCGATGCAGCCAGACCTCGGTGCCGTGAACCGTAGCTTGCGCTACTCTCCGCCTTCGCCGCGTGTCGGCGATCCTGTACGAATCAGCGTAACACTGACAAATACCGGCGCACCAATTGAAGCAACGATTCCTGTAAATTTTTACGATGGACCTCCGGCGCAAGGGGGAAGAAAAATCGATTCTCAAGAGGTCCTCTTTAATGAGAATCTTGATGAAACCACTACTGAAATTAATTGGATCCCAAGCGAGGACGGAAATCTTACACTCTATGTCGTCGTTGACCCAAGTCAGGATATTGCGGACCTGAATCGCGATAACAATACCATATCACAGCAATTAACCATCCGCCCGGAGTCCGCAGATGCGATTGACCCAGCTTCCGATATTCAGGAGATCGGTGATGGCATCTATCAAATTGGGACTGTCACTGTTGATGCCAATAAACATGAAGTGGTGATGAACGGTGAAATCAACCTTATCAGTCCGGAGACCATCCTCGAATTTTTTGCTGTCGGTGAATTGGGCAAGACACATGAGAGCCTCATTATGCTCGACGCAGAGCCGATACACATCCAACTCGCGCTGCTCCGCTTGAATCTGAATCCGGGTATGAACCTCACTGTGGAAGGCGATCCCCATCTTCCCAAAGGCGATCCGGTCGAGCTATGGGTCGAATGGGCACGCGGTGAGCAGATCATTCGGCATCGTGCCGAAGAACTGGTGTGGAATGTGATGACGAAGCAGCCGATGCAACAAACCCACTGGGTTTTCACTGGTGGACGCTTTCTCCGTAACCAGTTCACCACTCAGCTGTTTCACAATATCATTGCTGTTTACCGCGATCCAGACTCAATCTTTAACCATCCGCTGCCTGGGGGCACAGACGACCGAACCTACCGCGTCAATACAGATGTTGTGCCGCCCAAGGCAACGCCGGTAAAAATCATTGCCCGACAAATTCAGAGTGAGACGCAGGGGAACCGACTCGATAGCCCTACCAATCAGCGACTGGGTGAATAGGCAAATCGTCTGACGTAAGTCCCCCGATGCTTCATTGAGGGTTCAAAGCAACTTGAGAGGGACTAACGGTGAACATTCACGATAGCGGATATAAAAAACTCTTTTCCAATCAAACCATATTTCGACAACTGCTTGAAACCTTTGTCAAACAACAATGGATCGATCAACTCGATTTTTCGACTTGTGAAACGCTTGATAAATCATTCATCTCTCAACACTACCAAGAAACCGAGAGCGACTTGATTTACAAAGTCCAGTTGCGTAACCATGAGGTTTATATTTACATCCTCATTGAGTTTCAATCTACCATTGATCCGTTCATGGCGTTACGGGTCCTCAACTACATCACCAACTTCTACATGGACTATATTGCCAATCACAGACAGGTCAAAAAACTACCCGCAGTCTTTCCTATCGTGCTATACAATGGAGAAGACCGCTGGACAGCACCAATTAACCTCTCTGATTTAATTGAACAAACGCCGTCATTGGGCGCATTTGCTTTAGATTTTCAGTATTTCCTGATTGCTGAGAACCAATACAGCCAACAAGCTCTGTTGAAAATCCGAAATATCGTATCCACGCTGTTTTTAGCTGAATCACATTACGATGTAGATGTACTGGAGACGGAATTGCTGAATCTGTTTTCATCGGAAGCGGACAAGCGGGCGGTCAGTCTGTTCTTAAACTGGTTCAAGCAATTGGCACTCCACGGACGGATTGCGTCTGAGGATTATGAGTCATTAGAAACCATCTATCGAAACGAAGAGGAGGTAAGGACCATGTTAATCACTGCACTAGAAAAAGAGAAGCAGCAAATCTATCATAACGGGCACATAGAAGGCAAAAGAGAAGGACACCTCGAAGGCAAAATTGAAACCGCCCAGGCAATGCTTTCAAGGGGAATGGAGATTAGACTCATCGCTGAAATTACAAATCTTCCAGAGGCACAACTCTTGCAACTAAAAGTTGAACTTACTGCCAAAAACAGGTCGCATCAATGAATCCACGAATCTACGCGAATCTGTGCGAAACCATTTCTGATGGTGAGAGTATAATTGAGTATAAATCAGCGCGATTAGCGGAACAATGACAAACCCTGTTAGAAACATAAGGACGAGTTATATGGCACAACAACTTAATCCCAAAGAACATAAAATGGTCATTCTCGCCGAAGGTTCATTCGGCATCCTCGAATCAAAAGCAGCGACGGTGTTGGTACGCTACCATACCGATAACGTCGTCGCTGTTATTGACAGCGAACAGGCTGGGAAAGATGTCAGTGAGGTTATTGAGATCGGAGAGGGAATTCCGGTCCTTAGCAGCCTTGCGGAAGCGATGGAATTGAACCCAACGATGCTCGCCATTGGAATCGCGCCACCGGGGGGTGAATTGCCCGAACCGTGGATAGCGATTCTGAAAGAAGCTATCGGACATGGGCTGCATGTCATGAGTGGACTCCACTGGTTCCTGAGTGACGATCCACAACTTGCCGACCTCGCTAAACGTAACAACGTCACGTTGTGGGATGTACGAAAGCCTCCGGCAGACCTTCCGATTGCAACCTGCAAAGCCGACGAAGTAGATCAAACGGTTATCCTGACCGTTGGATCAGATTGTCGAATTGGCAAGATGGTGACAGCGATTGAACTCGCAGAGACAGCGAGAAATCGGGGCGTGGACGCCGAATTTTGTGCGACAGGTCAGAATGGTATTATGATCTCCGGCTGGGGAATCGCCATTGACGCGGTGATATCCGACTTCACAGCGGGCGCGTCAGAGCAGATTGTCTTGGAAGGGGCAACGAAGGCGCATGACCTCCTGATTGTCGAGGGGCAGGGATCGCTGGTGCACCCCGGCTATTCGGGTGTTACATTGAGTCTCCTACACGGCTCGATGCCCGATGCCATAATCTTCTGCCATCAGCCTTCACGGAAAATTGTCGCCCGGTACACTGTGCCCCTCCCTCCAGTACCAGAATTGATCCGTCAGTATGAGATGCTTGCCAACCCCATTAAACCCGCCAAAGTCATTGGGATCGGTCTCAACTGCTTTGATCTCACCGAAGAAGAAGCCCATCAAGCTGTTGAGGACACAGAGCGAGAGACAGGACTACCCGCCACGGATGTCATCCGTTTTGGAGCGGATAAGTTGGTTGATGCGATTGGGAGGATCCGTTGACGCAGCCGATCCAGACTAAGAGTTGCAGTTGGGCTATTAAGGTGAACAGCGTGCAAAGACGTAAACGTAAATAGTGCAGCGGATCATTCAAGTGAAAAAGGTGACGAGAAGCCGTGGGAAAAGAGGTGCAACTCAGCTTGGAGTCCCCATTCCGATTTTTCCAAGAGGTTCAGAGGCGAGCTTTTTGATGGTTTCGATGAACGATTCTCTCGACTGATCAAAAATATCGATCTTTAAGCCGTTGATAAGAGCAATATTGTCCGCAATTCCATAGCGAGCGATAGTGACATGATTAAGCAGATGTTCACGTAGAACAACCATATCGCCAACCTCGGCGATCGCATCATCAACCGCTTGCCGGATCCACTGGAGGCAGCGAAATCCGTAGGCACAATCCGAGCAAGCAAGATTCCAATACACGTCCACGACCACCTTTCCCGATATCAGTTCAACTTGGGGCGTTCTTTTTGCGATTGAAAATACCTGCTGATGTGGTGCAAACGCCTTCAACAGAAGAACGTATTCCCCTTCTCCTTCGATAATCTTATAGCCTCGCTCAAAGAATACTTCTTTCGATTTCCACGACCACAATGCAATTCCCCGTCCTTGCATTTGAGAATCCCGCTCTACCTCACTAAGCAGTAGCTGTGCGGCATCGCCGAGACGATTGTGGTTTTGCCAATCGAACACACAAAGAATGACGTTGACGAAAGTGCCCTGAAGGTTATCAAGGGCTTGTTCAACAGGCATCCATTCAATCGAAGCGGCTTTCTCACTCGATTCATCGAATGCCACTTTGCGCCGGAACCCCTTGGGTAACATTTTCCGAACCCATGCCCGTCGGATTTCGTGGATTTCTCCGGATTCTGGGTAGAGTTGCCCCACATTATTTAAAGTCAGATTGATAATCCTGAATCCCATTGCCATATTAGAGATATATTCCCCGCTTGTTTCCAGTATTAGGAAAACAACGACTTAAACTGCTAACTAGCAGCGAAGTGTTAGAACTTGAATCAAGGCAGTGTGCTTATCCCCAAGTTCCATCTTTGCGCTGATGAAGCATCAAGCGGTTACCAAAAGGATCTTCAAAAAATGTCATGTAACAGACAGCCGTCTCTTTGGGGCCATCAACATAAAACCCTTTGTCGCGCAACTCTTCCGTTGCGACATGTATGTTTTCTACAGCAAGTGCAACCATTGTTCCCGGTGGGCCCGCATCCCAAAGTGCCAGCGTTACCGGTTCCGTTGAGAGTTCTGCCCAATGAGGATTAGATTGAGGATTGTACGATACCGGCATCCCCAGTATGTCCCGGTAGAATTTGATGGCTTGTTCCAGTTTCTTTCTATCTGCTTGGAATAGATTAACAACAAAGTCAATGCCTTTTACTTTCATATCTACTTCCTTTTGATCTGTTGCTGGTGCTTAATGGGTCGGCGTAAATCGGCAAACCCTATCGAATGAAATCCGCAACCTCGGCAGTGCTTCGTAGGGCCAAGGATTAAAAGACTGGGGGATATAGTGGCACGCGAAACTGTGGCGGAATGCCCCCGTCTCCAAAATTGGACCGCCGCGATGGATAAGCCTACCGTGGAAGAATACCACATCCCCCTTTGAGGCTTCGACAGTGACTTCTGGAAGCCCATTGCGTTCAAATAGAGCCTCGAATGCGTCTTCGTGCTGCCAACCATACCAAGGTCCCGGTTTGCCGTTTTCGTCGGTTCTAAAATCCTTCTTATCAATGATCGGACCTTTGTGAGAACCAACTTGAACGTGGATACTTCCATTCCACGCGCCAACCTCCTGCAGGGCAATCCATGCCGACATGCAGCCCGGAAGATGGTATGCGTCCTGATGCCGACGCTGCTCCGAACCGACATAGAAATACATACTCTGTACTGCATCCGGCTCATCGCCGAGAAGCGTCCGCAACGGTTGGTACAGTCTGCTATCCAGCATCCACTCTAATCCCACAGGTTCGTGCAGGGAACGATTGTGCGTCCGCCGCCAGTCGTCTGGCTTCCGTGGGGGATAGCCCTCGACAGTCTTGCGCCCGGCATGTAGATCCATCATATATTCGATAAACCGATCGCACTCATCTGAATCAAAAGCACTTTTGGCGATAGTGAAACCATCCTGTTCGTATTCCTCTTTCTGAACCGATGTCAATTGTATATCCATAAAAACCTCACTGAGCAATCTTGTGAGAGGGATCTTCTATACGCCCTCCAACACAACCTCAAGTTCCGCGACACTAGCAACCGCCACCAAAGCAGTGCTCACACCTTGATTCTCAAGCACCCACGATAACGCCTTCCCGGTCGGCGAAATCTTTTCCTCCGATTCAGCCAATTCACTCCAAGGACCAGCCGTAAAAGAATAGACAAGCGACAATTCGCTACGCATACTCTCACCGAGGGGCGAAAGTTTCACCAGAGTCTCTTCCGTCGCTTTGGTCCAGTCCGTCCCGGTTTTATGTGCCCAACTCAGGTACTGCCCGCCGAGTGCCTTCATTACCAAGACTCCCTTTCCCGCTTTGGAGGATGCCCGAATACCTGCTGCCTGATCGCGGCAGACGTAATTGTAGATAACCAAGTCTGCATCCGCCGCCTTTTCTGGACCGCGCGTTACATAGGCATCTTGGTCCTCCTCAAAATGGCGTATTGTACAAAGCGATCGCACCTTCCCCATCTGTTTGAGATCGGCGATTCGTTTCCTCAACTGGACATCCTTCATATAAGCGTAATAGTGCACCCGGAGGATGTCAATCGCGTCTCTACGTATATTCACGAGATGCTTATCAATTATGCCTTCTAAATCTGCTGCTGTGGGTGCGCCTACTTTCAGGGAGAAGTGGTGCTCGTCCGTATTACCCTTCAACTCTTCCGGGATATGAATTTCATCCCCGTAACCCATGTCAAATAGATTTATCCCGGCTTCGGCTGCTCGCAGATAAATCCGCCGCTTCTCTTCGGGTGGCGGATGACCGGACTCTCCCTCCCAATAGTGTGCGAGGAGTCCTCCCGTCCCTATAACACTCAACCGCATCCCTGTTCTTCCAAATTCACGATATTCCATAATATGCCTTTCTAACGAATTTTCTCGCCATGTAAAGAAATTGGGCGACAACAATCACAGGGGCGGACACTCCCCGCCCGAACATTTTGGGTTTTGGGCAAACTGTAGGGGCAACCCTTGTGGTTGCTCGTCTTTAGTGTTTCTTTTATTTCTGAAGATTCGTGTTAATTCGCGGAGACTTTAATACTTTGCACCTCTTTTCAAATTATCCCTGTAAGGTGCCAGGCACCGATAAACTAATGAACCCATGAACAAATGGTTTTCACGTTTCACGTTACCCATCGTCAGTTTCCGCACTACGGAAGTTTAGCGTGAACATCCGTCTGCCCACACGTCCCCCAAACGACGCATGCCAAAGTTGATGGCTGAAAAAGACAACATCGCCCGGCTCAGACTCAATGGGGAAACTCGGAATGTCGCACGGTGCTAGTCCGAAGTGATTCACATCGGGATCCGACAGGAATCGTTCCGCACCCTCCTTATTTCCTGTCGCCTGCTCCCACATTTCAAGGAGTTTTGGGCGCACATTCTCAAACTTATGGGGATCATCTTTCGACGCAGCGGAAGGGACATTCAGGTGAAGCGACCATAACCGATCGTGGTACGGATTCCGATGCGCGCCCGGAATAACACGCAGGCAGCCCGTGTCCTTGCCGACCGGATCTAGATAAAATGCAATCTTGATGCTCGGATGGTAATGATACCGCCACGCCCGACATTTTTGTTGGGGTCGCTTTGACCTTCCGGGATGTGCGGATCCCACCCCATGTCCGGATGCCAGACAGTATCTCCCACGTAGAAATTGCCATCGTTTCCTTGGTGGAACGTATAACCAGGTCCTAGTAGTTGTTCAATCGGTCCCTCGATACGTTCACTCTTGACCAGCAATTTCGCGCATGGTCGTCCAAGGAACCAGTCGTTCACTTGTTGGCGTTTTTTACCATCGAAGGGTTTACCATCTCGATCTTCGAGCATCGCTGCTTCAAAGTCGCGGATAATGATAGCCATTTCATTGGGGGAGAACAGTTGCCGAAGTACGACAAATCCGAACACCTCAAAATGTTGTTGTTGTGGTTTGGTGAGCATATTTTCCTCCAGATATGCCTTTCACCGATTCTCCATAATCACAAAGAAATCACCTCTTTTTTGTGATGAGAATCGAGTATGGCGTGTGAGATTTTAAGAGCCGCCAAGCCGTCGGCACCCGTAACTGACGGGGGCAGATCGTTGGCTATACAATCAATAAAATGACGACTTTCCATCTCGTAGCAATCTGAGGTGGCATAGGAATCATCGATCACTTCAATGTGCTCGTGTTCCATCTCACAGGTTTGCCAACGGAAATGTTTTCCAGTCCAGAGTCCCGGACCATCCACAACCGCCGTACCTAGAGTGCCAATGATCCCTCGGGCGTTCATGCCGAGGTGAGAGGACCAACTGGCATGAATTACGGCTGTGCCTCCATTGGATAGGGTCAGAACCACATGTGCATTGTCATCGAAACCCTTCAGATCTGGATTGGAGACAACAATATTTGCGCGGACATCGACGATTTCTCCCGCTATCCATCGGATAAGATCAATATCGTGTGAAAGGGACTCAATACTCATTCCGCACATCAGTTGCGGGTCAGTCCGCCAATTGTACCCTTGAGGAATTCCGGGACCAATCCGTTGACTCCACATATTGACAAGTTTACCCAATGTACCGGTGTGAACCATCTCCTTGAGACGATTAAACCCCGTTCTAAACCGATTGTTAAAAGCGATCATCAATTTTACATCAGCTCGTTCGGCGGCTTGTACCATGGTCACAGCATCAGCTAAGGAGATAGAAATCGGCTTTTCACAGACGACGTGCTTTCCAGCTTCAATCGCCGTCAGTGCCAATTCCCGATGGGTAGAAGGGGGCGTGAGGATGTATACCACATCAGCGCGATCCACACAATTTTCTAAGTTCTTATAAGCCGTTGCCCCAACCGTACTTGCAAGGATTTCAGCGCGCTCCTTATTCGGGTCAACGATGCCAACGACATTTGCGCTAGGAATACGCATCAGCGAACTGACGTGTGTTCTGGCAATCCCTCCAGCACCGGCCATTATAATATTTATCATCATCGTATCCTTTTTGATTTGGGTGTAACTGAATTTGTGAGACTTCAGGGAGTTATTCAGACCTTGGATAGATAAGTTTTACGAACTCCGGTGCCCGTTATATCGCGCAGCTTTTTCCGCTTGACAGCCGACCCCCAAAGTGCTAAACTGCAACGAGATACTATCATTATCGGTCCGACAGATCAAGAAAAAGTTCGGTGTTCTAAACCGGTAAAGTCCAGATCTCAATTATTGAATTTTCTCAGAAATCCCTTCGCAGCGTCTGGGAAGGTAGGTTAACCATGAAGGAAAAAGTATCATCTCCTGATTCCGCCCCCACAATGCCACAAAACCCACTTCTCGTTCCCGAAGTATCCGATCCGACGCTAGCACAACTCCTGCTGCGTCCGACCGGCGAACTTGCAAGTGCCACTCGCCCTAGCTTTCTCGCTAATAATCACTCCCCTGTGCAGTGGTCTCATGACGATTGGGACCGGTTAGAAGCAAGTCGCGAGCCTCTATTCAACATGTCAGCAGTTGCTGCACAATTTGACCATGCCAGTTTTTTGAGGGATGGATACGCTGTTCTGAGAGAGGTTATGACACCCAAAACCGTCGAGGACTGGACAGCAGCACTGAAATATGGTCAGCAACTCAACGACAGATTGCTGAAATCAGATTGGACACAGATTGACTGGGGCACTCTTGGTCGCACACTGCCAACAAAATCTCTCACCGTTGAGGAGATTAATAACGCCCTCGGAGGGAGCCAGAAGGCGCCGCAATCAAACGATGAGGCTGGTGTGAAGACGTTGCGGCAGCACAGCGTGTTTGCAGAGTATTTTCCGGCAGGTCATGTTCCCTACTTAATGAACGTCCTCACGCACCCCCAGATGCTCCAACTGCAACGGATGAGCCTCGGCAGCGATGACATCTATTTCGATCATAACCAGCTATTGACGAGACCCCCAGGCTATCCCGGTGGCGCGTGGCACAGCCATAAAATCGGCGGCGGTGCTGATAACTGCGGTGTAGCGAGCCTGTCGGAGTATCAGGCGCAACCAAATTTCAATCTCACGCTCTGTTACCCTCAAGGTTTTGAAGCTGAAGACGACGGGGGGCTGAAAATCATTCGGGGCAGCCATCTCTTTCGGGATCCAGGCGGGTGCTGGGCTGACACTGACGAAAAGATGCAGAAGGAATGGTTGGCAGGACGGGTGCATCCCGTTACTTCTGAGCCTCTTCAAATTGAATATCTCTCAATTCCGCCGGGAACCGTCGTCTGCTGTCTATCGCACGCCGCACATGCGGTGTCACCCAAAGCCTTGGACAGGGATACTCGTTGGTGCTCACTTTTCTGCTACAAGAAACCGAGTGATGTGACCGGTTACGCCCAACCGTCTCATTCGATCCCACTGGTATGGGCAATGAAGGCGCAGCGGGGTGAGTTGCCAGTTGTGCTCACTGAGCTGTTTCGACCAAGCTATGACAGGGAGCTGACGGGCGGACGGACTGTGGATTCACAGGCTTGATAGGTCAGTTCAGGGGATTGTCCGCTTCAAACACACGTCTCTCCGCATCGGACAGTTTTCCCGCCGCCGCAGTACGTTCTACCCAATGCGTGGGTATGCCGTGTGTCCATTTGGCTGGGGAGGCTTGGGAATCTGGTGTTCGATATGCCATCAACAATCCCCACCGGGTCGGTGCCCCCGGCGGACGGTGCTGAACGTGATGCGGCATATGGTGAACAAACGAAACCATGCTTCCGGGGGGTAGTGATAGATGTACGATTTCCAACGGCTTGCCTGTGATGGCGTGCGTCTTTCCCTTCAGCCAATTGGCTTGCATGTCCGCGTCTTCATCGAGGCGTTCCGTGTTCCATTTGAAAGGAATGCGGTAAAGGTGGGATCCCGGTATAACCCCAAGTTCCGCGCCGTCCCCGCTCTCTGCCCCTTCTGGATAACATAGCGTTCGGATACATTGCTGCTGCAGAAACTCAGGGGTTAATGCTTTGCCGGTGCCGATAGGGTCTTCGACTTCGTACTGTCCATCTCGATACTGGTGAGCGTGCCAACGTCTCCCTCGCGAGCTAGCTGCCCGGTTAAGCATCAAACAGTGGTCAAGCACGAAACGGTCGCCGAAGAGTTTCTTGAATAGTTCCATCATCTGTGGATGGGCAGTGGTGACATCCATAATGAAGTCATCGTATCCCGCTGGAAAATATTCCGGCATCACTCCCTGCGACTCGTATCCGCGTGTGACTAACGCAGGTCCCGGACCGAGGAGTCCGTGCTCGTGCATGTAGGCACGCACCTCCGATCTGAGAAAGCTGGGCATCTGCTCTGATCCACCACAGCAAGATTCCAAAAACTCTGGGGTAATTTGCTCGGGCGGCGGCGGTGCCAACCCACGCGTCTCAAAGTCGATGGCAGTCCAGTCGGTATCCATAAGGATGCAGTCGTTCATGTGCTGCAGTTGCTGTAGACTAGCTGTGAATTGCTTTTGACCTTCATTGGTCAGTACGCCCTCCCACACCCAAAATCCTTCCTGCTCGAAGGTCGTACGGTCAAAGGCATCCAACACCCCCGGGCGCAGCAGATTATCCACACGCGCTGCTCGCACGGCATCGTCCGTCTGTTTCTGTTCCCTTGAGTTCTTCATTGTTTCTTTTTCCTCAATTTTGTATACTTAACAGGCAGAAAATGGATAGTTTCTCAAAAAACGTCATCATCATAGCACAGCAATTGACAACATGTCAACGGATTTAACACGACAACCGGTATGTACAATTGACCGAGAGGAACACCACATGGAACTGTATCCGGGAAAGCAGCTATTTATAGACGATTTCTTCATCGAATCGATGGTTGGAGCGCATCGCGTTCTCAATTGTCCAGAGAAGATTACTGTTGACGAACCGCTTCACACAGTCAACCCAGATCGGTCGTGGGAGAGCGAACCTGCTCGCGGACCAATCATCTACGATGAGAAAAATCACACCTTTCGGATGTACTATACAGGTGTGAACTCTTTGATGTGCGTCCTTGAGTCCAGCGATGGGGTGCATTGGGAACGTCCTAATTTGGGGGTTGTCGAGTTTGAAGGTTCCAAAGCCAACAACATCATCAATTGGCCCAGCGACTGCCCACAACTGGGGACCCTCCTTTACGACCCCCATGAAACAGATGAAACCTATCGGTGGAAGCGGATAACCACTATGCCCCACGAAGGCGTCTGGCAGGCACTCTACTCGGCGGATGGATACAACTGGTGCCACTATCCCTCCGGTCCCCACAACCATCAGAAACAGTTTTTCGCATTCGGATCTCCCGCAGAAACCTTCGGTGGCACCGTCGACCCCGACGCGCCTTATATACTCTATAGCCAGCGCGGTTCCAGCCGTCGAACCCGCGTACTCGGACGGCGTGATAGTCGGGACTGCCTCAATTGGTCGGGCTTACGCACAGTCATTGATCAAGACCTTGATGACCCGCTGGGGACGGAGTTTTATGCTGCAGGACATGATATGGCAAATCGCACAGACGGTGGATTACATATCATCATGCTTAATGTCTTTTTTACTGATTTGACCGAACCATACGCCATTGAACAACCGGATCTCTACTGGGGAACCACCGGAGGATCGCCAGCACTCCCAGCGCGGGTGGATGGGGTCGTTGAGCCGCAACTGGCGGTAAGCCGTGATACAGTCTCATGGAAGCGGTATCGCCAGCTATTTTTTCCTCGTGGTAAACCCGGCGCATGGGACTGGGGATCTATGTACGTCTCTGGCCCTATTCATCACAATAGGAAGCTTTGGTTCTACTACAACGGGGTCGGTGTAACCCACAACAACCGTACACCACAATTGCACTACGCGCTTAGTCCAAAAGAGCATCAGACAGGGATCGGGGTGGCGCAACTCCGATCCGGTGGGTATGTCAGTGTGGAAGCGGATTCGTATGCGCCGGGAACCCTGACCACGCATCGCTTCCGTCAGGAATCAGGGGGAAAAGTGACGGTTAACGTGGACGCCACAGCAGGCGAACTACGATATGAAGTGCTGGAAGATACCGGCGCGTCCATCCCCGGTTTCACCGCCGCCGATTGTGATCCTATCCGCGGTGATACCCTTGGCACCGTGTTGTCGTGGAATGGCATTCCCCAATGGCCCGGTGTAAGCGAGGAACGCCAATCGAGCTACCCCAATCTTCCCGAAAGAGAGTTCTACATCAAGTTGCGATTTTATATCTCTCCGGGGACCAAGTTCTACTCCTTGACGCTAGACCCACCGGAGGTTACAATGTGGCAGGTTCGCTCACAATCAGTCCCCGAATAGAACTATCCACGCTTGTACGACGGTCAAGTCGCCACTGCGGGTCGTGCTAAGTTTACACAAAATTCGATTGGCATCAGTTGGTCTAAAATGGTAGAATTTGAGCCATTCGGGTGCGAAATTGGATCGTGTGAAAGGATGGTCGATGTCTAAAATGATGTATCAGCCATTTTTACGCTGAATTTTCCTCACCCGAATGGATTTTATAGATTTGAGTGAACTGTTACAAGACAGGAGTTTATTATTTGACGTACTCCAAAAGCTGAAGCATTTGTCCCGATCTTATCAGGACGCTTTCTAATTGTGGTATCAACGACACCTGCGAGGCGACCCCCGACTTACGATGCCTTCTCCAAGGGACAACGCCCTGCCCCTATACTGGCGTCTATTCCTGCTTCCCGGTGCCAATAACTACCCATATTATATCATACTTTGTTAAACAAATCAAGAAGATGCCAGAGCATGAACTGTATCCCAAACCCCGATGGATCGGGACTAAGAAGTCTGAAGATTGGGGTTTTAGCCCTAAAGGAGAATTTTGATAATGCAAACCGATAAAAACCGATGTGTCGTATTTGTTTCCCTCACTGGGGACGAACAGATAAAATGCTACGACATGGACCCCGATTCGGGCGAATTACAGTTACGCTCGACCAGTAACGCCCACGGACCTTCAGGTGCTCTCTGTCTGCACCCGTCTGGAGAGATAATGTACGATGGTCATGTGGGATCAACCACATTGGCTAGCTTTCGTCTGGATACCGACTCAGGTGAACTCACCCTCGTTAACAAGGTGGACACCGGCATCGGTATTCCCGCTCACCTCACCACAGACAGAAATGGTCGCTTCCTGCTCACCGCCTACTACGGTGGGGGTGGTGTTACCGTTCATCGGCTAGGGAATGATGGCACAATCGGAGAACTAGTGCAATATGTCGATACCGGCGAGAAGGCTCACGCAATCATCGCAGTGACCGAAGATCAGTTCGTCTTTGTGCCACACGTCTGCCCGAATAACAGGACCTACCAATTCCGTTTTGATAACGAGTCGGGTCAACTCACCCCCAATGATCCCGCCGAGCTCACACCACCTGACGATGAAACGGGGCCCCGCCATATCTGTTTTCGACCCGAAGGAGATGTTGCCTATATCGTCAACGAACAAGGCAACACAGTGACCGCTCACCGTTACGATTCCGAAAGGGGGACGCTCCAAATCTTCCAGAATATTTCGACTTTACCAGAAGACTACACAGAAGGTGGCGCGACTGCTCATGTGGAGGTGCATCCGAATGGAAAGTGGGCGTATGCATCCAATCGGGGGCACGACAGCATTGTCGGATTTAACGTTGACACCGACGGATCGCTCAGTGTATTTGGGCATTTTCCAATCTCGGCAAGTCCACGCTCATTCAATATTGACCCGACGGGCACCTTTCTATACGGTGCCGGTGAGGCTGCGGACACAATGACCTGCTATCGTGTGGACGCAACAACAGGTGAATTACAGCCTCTTCAAGACTACGCCGTTGGAAGCCAACCGTTCTGGGTTATGGTAACGCCACTAGGCTAGATTTTATTGGGCTTTTTGCCCTATGTACGCTTTGCATCACGAGAAACGCTTTAATCAACGGTGTTCAATTTTTACACCGCCAAACAACCAACATATTATATAAGGAGAATAACGATGGTTTATGAACTTCGCACCTATAGAATTCCTGAAGGCAAGATGCCGAATATCCTTAGCCGATTTGAAAATATCACCTTTGGTATCTTCAAAAAGTATGGCATAGAGGTCGTCGGATTCTGGACACGGTCAGATGCCAATGAATTGGTGTATATCTGTAGATATGAAAGTGAAGCGGCGATGGACGCTGCATGGGAGGCTTTCCGGGCAGATCCCGAATGGCTTAAAGCTCGCGAAGAAACCGAAGCGAATGGACCAATTGTTGAGGAAGTATTCTCGAATACCCTCATTCCGACCTCTTTTTCACCAATACAATAGAGATTAAGTCCGTTGGGTGCTGATTACAGAACAACACAAAGTAGAATACTGCCATGACAAATGTTGGACTCATCGGTTTTGGTCAATGGGCTCGCCAAGCCTACGCACCCTTGCTTGGCGAGATGCCTCAGGTTCGAGTTGTGGCTGTCTCCGCTCGAAGTCATACCACAAGAACACTCGCAAAGCAAACATTCGGCGTGGGGACAAAGACGTTTGCGGACTACCACGACCTGTTGAACGATTCAACCGTCGACGCGGTCCTGATTGCACTCCCCAATTCTCTACACGCCCCGGCCCTTCAAGCAGCGACGAAATCAAATAAACATCTGTTCTTTGAGCCGCCGGTTGCGGTAGACTCGGAGACAGCCTCGGAGGTACTGGACACGTTGGCAGCGGGTGGCGGCGTGGTTCAAGCTGATCTGGAACTCCGATACCTGCCGGTGATGGACGCTATAGTGAGGTGCATTCAGTCCGGTAGGATAGGCGAGCCGTTGATGGCGAAGATCCGTCTGTGGTGCAACTGGGGGTATGAAGGTGGCGCGTGGTATGACGAAGTTCAGGGGCAGAGTTTCTTCCTGTGGCTGGGCTGTTGGTATCTCGATGCTCTGGATTGTATCTTCAGACGAGCCGCGGTTCAAGCGTCTGTTGTGGGAGGTCGCCACAGCAACGGGACGCTGATGGATGCCGGTTGGGCGTCGCTGGTTTATGCCGGTGGAGGAATCGGTCAACTTGAATTCAACTTGGTTATACCACAGGAGACCACCATTGAGCTGACTGTTGCCTGTCAATCAGGAGAGATTATCACGGATTTGCAGACGGGACGGTGGCGATGGCGTGCCGAAACAGGCGATTGGCATCCTGAACACGCACCTGCTTCCGCACCCGCTTACGGATTTGTAGGTATGCGTGAAAGCCTACAAGGGTTCTTTGATACCATCCATGTGGGCGGTCGTCCACGTGCAAATGTCGATGTGATGCGCCGGGTGCAACACGCTGCACAACTTTGTGCGGGGGCTGAATGAATGACACCACCCCCCCTTGAAAGGATAGATATGAGTTGGCTAGATGTTATCCAAATTGGACACGATCTGAAGGTGTGTCCCGACTGTAACCGCGAATATGAGGTGATGGATGAATTTCTAGCAAAGAAAGATGAACTACTGACCGGAGACGATTGGATCGATGAGATGTTCAGTGAAGAGTATTACATCGCACTGAGGTGTCCGCAGTGTCTAGAAACGCGAAATTTACGTCTCAAATCGCTCACTGAAAAGCAATATCAAACAGCGCGAGAAGAAAATTAACGCCGCCAAAAGTACCCAAATGAATCTACCTACCCTTGAACGTTACCAAATACAATCCAATTATCTACTCTGAAATAATCGCTTTCCATGGCATAGGCTATCTCTCAACCAAACTGATATTTTTGCGTCTAACACAAATCGAGTCCAATGAATTGATCAGTTAATCATCATTTGTTAAGACATCTGAAAAATCCTAAAATAATATCCAAGCAATTATAGGGGGAAATGCGTGCGAATTATCAAACCTACAAAACGACACCGTCCGTACCCGAAAAAACAAGCTCTTTCTACGCTATTATCTAAAAACGGGTGCTGTTTATTTATCCTTATCCTTCTGTTCCAATTTTTTCCATCCTTTTTCTTTATGCAAGGCGAATCGCTCGTTTGGGCGTTACGCTTTCAGACCTCACCGCAGGCGATTGATGATGTTGATGAGGACAATGTTTTTAGCCCAAATGGAGATGGTGTACAAGATACGCTCCTCATTAGTTTTGTCACCGATGGCGATTTCGGTGATTTCCGGATTATCATTGATACGCATGGTCCGAGTGGGGTTGGTAAGCCTGATGGGCAATTTCGTGTTGACGAAGATTGGGTAATTACAGGGGAAGTTGGGCCCGGAATTGACCAGTTCGCCCCTCCAACAGCCATCCGTGAAGCGTGGGACGGGAATGATTTTTCCAGACAGCAAGAGGAGAAAAATCCGCACCCACTCAGCGATGGACGGTATCGGATTCGGATCGAAATTGACGCTGTTCCCAACGAGGAAGTGAGTCGTGCGGAGTCAGGATACCTTGCGATTCAACTTTCCGCGATAATTGACAATGAACTTCCGCAACTATCAGCCACTGCTCTCCAACGGGATTTGTCGCCGAATGGGGATACTATCACAGACGAAATACAAATTGACTACGGACTTTCCGAGAGTTTGGTGGAACTTGAGTTGCAATTTACTGATCCGTCAGATCGACCGGCAATTCCGTTGACTCGATTTACGGAAGGGAAGAATCACACATTTACTTGGACGGGGGTTGATGGCTTAGATACGAGATTAAGTGACGGCACCTACACCGTTCAACTGCATGGGACTGACAGGGGTGGTAACGTGGTGACTTTTGGACTCGGTAGTTTCCAAATTGACACAAAGTCTCCTATCATTGCCCAGCTAACGCCGAGGCGGAACTCGTTTCAGAATACACCCATTGAACAGATTGAGGCAATATTCGACGTGGGTGATGGAAGCCTTATTGATGTTGACTCAACCTTTACAGAAATTCTTTTATTGAATGCAAACGGTGCACAAATTAGTGGAGTGGTTAATCATGATGAAGAGGCAGGTCGCATCACGCTGACGCTCGATCGGTCTGTTGATTCCAGTGATGAAAACGGTGTTTACACAATCAGTGTTTCTGGTGCAGACAAAGCCGGCAATATTGTCTCAGATGAAGTCAGTTTCACCTTTGATAATGTTGCCCCGATGGTCACAAGCATTGCAACCGATGTTGGTGAGTTGACTCCCGATACGGTTACCACCACAAAATTCACTTTCGTTGATGTAACCTTGGCGGATAACATTGACTCTAGGGTCAATACCGCTTCAACGGTTCGCTTGAGTGGGGCTGAAGGAGCTACAATAGCTGGGATCCAGAGTCAAGTTGGAGAAAACGGTATCCGTTGGACACCGGGATTTCCTCTGGCGACAGATGGTTCTTACGATGGAAGATACACCATCACAGTGCAGTCTCGAGACCGTGCAGGAAATGAGGTTGAGATTCAGATCCCTTTCCTCTACGATACCCAAGTCCCTGAGTTAGTTCTTACATCGGGATCAGGGGTTCAACTGAACACTTCAGAAGGAGTAGAAGCCTTCCTGACAAGTCCCTTATCTGTATTGACAGCGACCTTTAACGACGGAAACGGCAGTGGCACTGACTTTAGTAAAACATCTGTTGAGATGGCTCGTTTCGCTCGAGCGGATGGGGCACAAGTTCCGGTCCAAGGGACACTTATCTCTGATGAAGATAATGACGTACTAGGATTTCGACTAAATCAGCCTCTAGAACGCCGCAATGGAAGTCAGGATGGCACCTATCTTATTCGAGTGAGATCGACCGACAAAGCGGGCAATGCTGAGACAAGAAATATTGAACTCATTTACGATACACAAGCACCTGCGATTGTCTCAACAATTCGGACCGCAAATCCGCTGACCACTGAACGGATTGAGGTTGAACTTGAAGTGACTGATACCTTTGCAGGTGTGGAGGGAAGTGGATTTGACGTTTCTACATCAACCTTTGAGTTATTTGATGTAAATGGTGCTATGGTCGACGGTGCACAAACGAACGATGGTGCCGGTAAATTTGCGTTTCGCTCTCGTATACTGCCAGAGGGTGGTATGTATACCCTTGTTGTTACGCTGGCGGATCGGGCGGGCAACCGTAGTATTCCATTGCCGCTTATCTACGATGCCGAAGAGCCTACTATTGAAACAGTCAGCCACATTGAACCGATCGCAACTGTTTCTAACGTAGGTGAATTTCTGAGGCGGGTAGAAGCAACTGTTAGTGATGTTGGCACCGGTATTGATTTCGATCAATCGCTGATTCAGTTGCTCAATGCTGCAGGAGAGGTCGTCCCCGGCACACCATATCACGATGATGAAGCAACAGTTGGGTGGGAGTTAGCAACTCCGCTCACCCGTGAAGGCAACTTTGATGGGCTATACTCGCTCCGTGTCAGGGCTGTTGATAAAGCCGGGTACGTTGAAGAAAGAACCTATGCGTTACGCTACGACACGCAGGTACCTATTATCCATACCGCTCTTGTTGCACAAAACGATGGGACCGCTATAGAGTTGTCCGGTGTAGAAGCTCAACTGATTACGTCTCCAGTCAACCAGATTACCGTGAAATTCTCTGATGGAGAGGGCAGTGGTATGGATGTTTTGCGAACAACCGTAAGCCTTATCGGACCCGAAGGGACGCCAGTTGGCACGAATCAGAGTGACAATGGAGTAGATACAGTTTATCTTTCGTTCAATCCGTTGCGCGTAGATGGATCCGACGATGGATTTTACCGTATTCAGGTAACTCCCACCGATTTAGCAGGTAACATGCTCACAAGCCCGGTTGAATTTCCATTTTTCTACGGTACGCGCAAACCAGAGGTTATTGCCACTACACCGACTGAATTTGCAGCCGTCACCCACCTGACCGAAGTCAGCGCGACATTGCAAGACCACAGCGGCAAAGGCATCGATTTTGATCTTACGACAATTTTCTTAAAAGCACCGGATCAATCATCAATCCTTGGCTATCAAACGGTAGATGAAGCGCAATCATCGGTTACTTGGGAACTAAATCAGCTTCTATCACGGGACGGTTCAGTGGATGGCGAATACACCATCCAACTGTCGCTTGTTGATAAGGCGGGAAACAGTACGGATGCCGATCACACATTCATCTACGATACACTTATCCCAACCGTCGTTTCTGTGATGGTGAACACAGAAACGCCAACAATCCTCCCATTAAACGGATTAACAGCTATTGAGACTTCGTTTAATGGATTGACTATCAAGCTTTCTGATGCAAATGGCGCAACAACACCGGTGAGTGGAATAGATCTGGTTGGCACCGGTGTCCAGTTACTCGGTCCGGGGAAGACACCCCTCAACATCAATATTCGCGATGATGGCGTAGATACCATCATCGTCAGCTTTGCCTCGCTGTATCAGTCGGGGAGTTACACGCTCGCAGTCACACCGCGGGACATGGCGGGCAATGTCTCAAGCCACGCTGTTGAGTACGAATTCGGTTTGGAACTTGGTCACAGTACTGTTTCTGAGGTAACGATTGGTGGACGAATGGCACCGGTCGAGTTTGTGAACCGGCTGGAGGAAATCATTGCAACACTTGAAGATGTCAGTGCCACCGGGTTGAATTTGACTTCGGATGGTTCGACAATTACCGTAACGGGGCCCCATGGTGAGGTTGAGGGGGTTCAAACCGCACGTGGAGGAAACCAGATTGTGTGGAGACCACTACAGCTTGCCACAGATGGTTCGGTAGATGGGGTTTACTCCGCAACCATCACCCCCATCAATAGTGACGGCCGATTGGGAATACCAGCTCGGCACCAATTCACGCTTGATACACAGGAGCCTGAAGTGACTTTGGTAACGCCGATTGATCTGACGCAGCCGTTGTCCTACATCGGTCGGCAGCTTATCCAAATCGCTGCTCAGATTGAAGATGTAGGACCGGCGGGTTTGGAGGTTGAAGACCAACACCTTCAGCTACTTGATGCCGGAGGGAATGTTGTCCCAGCAGTTCAGACCAACGATGGGGAATCTCAAATCTTTCTGACACTTTCGCAGCCGCTTACAGCCGATGGGAGCGACGATGGGATATACACCGTCACTCTAGATTTGATGGACAAGGCCGCTAACCTTAACTCGATTTCACATCAACTCGTTTATGATACGCAAGCTCCAACACTTGTCAGCACGAATCCAACCGATGGCAGTCTCCGTAGTGACGATATAACGTTGATTACAGTGCGTCTGAACGACCTCGGTGGTAGTGGCATTGATTTCGCCGAATCAATGTTGACGCTATTAGATTCAACCGGCACTCCAGTTAGCGGCGTGCAGAGCAACGATGGGAATCGAAGACTAACATTGCAAATTAGCGGTCTTGTAGCGGATGGCAATTATACAATCCGTGTGGAGGCAATCGATCGCGCGGGCAACGGATCAAACGCCCCATTTGAGACACAATTCACCTTTTCGTCCGGTATGCCGGTTGTTATTTCAACCGTTCCCAAAACCGCGCCTGCGGAAGAAGCATTCACAAACGAACCGCTCCATCAGGTCTCGGTTGAACTTCAATCGGAGGATGAAGGGGCGGACCGTTCGACAATCGCGCTGCTTGCTCCCGATGGCACAACAGTGCCAGGACAGCAGGTGCGTCGAGGAAAATTATTAATTTATCGACTCTTGAAAGAACTCGCCACCGATGGCTCCGACGATGGCACCTATACTATTGTAGTAATACCCATCAATAGCGCAGGGCGACAGGGACAACCGGAGCAATTTACCTTTGCTTATGATACCATTGCACCCGAGGTGGTCCCAACCTCTATTCAACTAATCGTTGCCGAACCGGGTGTTAATAATTCGTTGGTTTCGGTCGGGGCACTTATCGCAGATGACGAACCAAGTTCCGGGGTGGATTGGGATAACCTTGATCTGTCATGGATTACCCTTAATGATACCAGACGGAACCGCAAGATTGAGGGAACGCTTGCCACCGATGAAGAACAGGCTCTTGTGTTAAACTTAGTTATGCCACTCGCTAGCGATGGAAGTCAAGACGGTGTATATCTGTTAACAATTGTGCCGAAGGACCGGGCGGGCAACGTCACTGAAGCGGTCAGCTACCCCTTCTTCTACGACACACGTCCACCGATGATTGATGCTAACTCGTTGTTTATTGATGGGCAACCGTTGCTTACTGACTCGAATGATCCGTATTACCCTTCAGCGACCAACAAGAGTGGCAGCATCATCATTGATGCAAAGTTCTCCGATGTCAATCCGGATGGCAGTTACGGCCTTGGACCCGATTTGGTCAACTCATCAGTTACCGTCCGTTCTCCTGCTGGAGACGTTATCACCGGAACCACGACACAGAACGGCACCGACAGCATCCGCTTCAAATCTGGCCCACTCAATGAGCAGGGACATTATCAGGTGACTATCACCAGTGTTGGCTTGGATTCTGCAAATCTCGGCTTCCAGCCAACTGATTCGGTCACGACACAGTTCCTCTTTGAAACAACAAAGCCGGTCGTTGAACTCACCGATTTAGCTGGAGAAACAACCTTTGAAGATGAACCGTTGCCATTGCAAGGCACTGCACGTGATCCGTCTGAGGATGAAATCCCTGCATCTGAAGTCGCGCTAGTTGAGGTGGTCGGTACTGGCCCTGATGGGCTACTAATTGACCCAGTTGTTGCAAAAGATGACAGTGAGGAAGAGGAAGATCCGTGGAGTCGCTGGTCAATTGATTTTCTGCCTTCTCAGTCTGGTGAATATAACCTAGATGTTCGCGTTACCGATCGCGCCGGTAATGCTGGTATTTACGATGCCGTGACTGTCAATTTCTCAGTGTCACTTATCTTCAAAGGCCCAACATATGTTTGGCCTAATCCACTGAGCCTCTCAAGACGTTCAAATGGTGAAATTGCTAATTTCTCCTTTGAAGTCAACGTCCCCGGGGGTGAAGGCGCGCAGATTGTCCTAAGTATCTACGATTTCGCCGGTGACTTGGTGTACGAAAAGGAATACGATGATCTCGGCACTGGTAGGAGCGACAATAAAGTGAGGTGGGATCTCACCAATCAGTCCGGCACTGATGTTGCCCGTGGAATCTATATTTTCCGCTTAGAAGCCGAGGATGTGGTGACGAGTAATCGCACTAATGCGATCGGGAAGATTGTCGTGGTAGAGTAGATGGGAGCGACCCTTATGAATATAGCTCAAACGTTCAGGCATTCATTTACGAACCAATGAACCAAATTACAGAATTGGAGAAACAGATGCCCCTAAAACAGGAATTAATCGGGATTAAAGGATTAACAGAATTGATAGGATTAAAAGACAGGGATTGCTGCAATCCTAAAATCCTGAAAATCCTGATTCTGACACTATTTTTTGTAATCATTGCTTTCCCCGCCTTTGCTGCGGATATTCACGACGATGCCGGCACAACGGGTGCTGCATTCCTTAAAATTGAAGCCGGCAGCCGCCCTGCTGGGATGGGAGGAGCGTTCGCAGGCTTGGCTAACGATGTCAATACGCTATACTGGAATCCCGCTGGGTTGACAGCGGTGGGTGAACGCCAATTTACTGCCATGCAGAATTTCTCGATTGCAGATATTAGTAACCAATTCCTCGGTTATGCGCAAAAATTCAGCGACAGAAGCACTTGGGGGGCAAGTTTTCTCGGGGCGTTTACAGAGATCGAACGCCGTCGTAGAGCAACCGAGGAACCTGACAGCACCGCCACAGTCGGTGGTTTTGCTGCGGGATTGTCCCTCGCGTATATTTTATCCCCACAGTTGTCGGTTGGAGCAACAGCCAAAACAATTTCTCAGCAACTTGACGTTGAAGATTCAATTGGTGCTGCTGCCGATGTTGGAATGCTTTTGCGAATCGCGAACAATCGGCTTGGCATAGGAATCGCAGCGCAAAATCTCGGTGTTCTGGATACAGGGGAAAATCTGCCAATGAATGTGCGAGGTGGATTCGCTTACCAGGTCCGCGCTGAACCTAACCCTGACAGTGGAAGGCAACCACGAGACCTTTTTGCATTAGCTGCTGATGTCAACTACCCAATTGTTGCTGGGTATCCAACCTTCCATTTGGGGGCAGAGAATTGGTTCTACAATATGCTTGCCCTTCGCGCTGGATATAGTTTTAGCCAAGGAGAGAACCCTAAAAATGGGTTGACCGCTGGGTTCGGGCTGCGTCGAATAGGGGAAGCGTCTCTGCAAAACGTCAACTTCCAATTTGACTACGCCTTCGTTCCAGACCAAGCTGTTGGCAATGCTCACCGAGTTTCTCTCCTCCTGCGATTCTGAGCTCCATCAGGTTTGCTAGCTAGACAAACTTAGATGTGCTTGCCCCAATCGGAGCATTTCTATGAACATCATCTGCACAGGAATCAGTTGTTCAGGACGAAAAGAATTGATGGGAGAGTTTGAAGCACTCTGCTGCAATAAAGGGCTGCGGGTTGGCTTTTTCAACGTCGGTGATTTTATGCACAGTGCAGCTGCAGCCTCCGGAATTCAATTCACAGACAAAGTGCTCGACTCTGATCCCGCTGTCCTGTCGTTGGCACGCCGATCGGCTTTCTATGAGATTGCCAACGCTGCACACGGCTATGACCACACCTTCGTCGGTCTGCACGCTTGCTTTCGCTGGAATGGAAAACTGGTTGAAGGCGTCTCATTCCAAGATGTGCAGGGTTTTCCGGCTGACGTATTTGTCAATGTGGTAGACAATCTTGCGGACATCACTCAACGTATGAAAGATAATCCGCAGTGGGGGGGCATGAGACGCGATGAAATTAATGTCTGGCTCGACGAAGAAGAATTTCTGACCAAACAATTCGCTAACCTCAAAGGAAAAAATCACTATACCGTTGCTCGACAGCACAATCTGGAAAACGTCTACGACCTGCTCTTTTCAAAAAAGAAGAAATTTTACCTGAGTTATCCGATCACGCTTATCCGCCGAGATGCACCGAATCAGATTGAAAACATCCGTAGGTTTGGTTCAAAGATGCGGAAAGATTTTATCATATTTGATCCGCTCGACATTGAGGATATGGACCTGATTCATTCTACGGAACCCTCTCAGGAGGAGGCAGCTGACAGTAAGATCACAACTGTCAGTGATATAGATCAAAATTTCAGCGTGCAGATTAAAACACGCACCATCTCCAGAGACTATCAGTTCATTCACCAGAGCGATTTTGTTATTGTTATCTATCCAACGGATAAACTCTCCCCCGGCGTCCTGAGTGAGATGAACTTTGCCTCGCGCTATAACAAACCCGTTTATGCCGTATACTCCCATGCACGTAGCCCATTTTTCGAGCATCTGTGCGAACGGATCTTCGACACCATTGAGGAACTCGAAGCTTTTCTGGGAGATCAGCAAACGGAGATTTAGCGGATAGGCTTCGGTTCTAACAGAACTTAGAGTCAGCGATCCATATAGGCCCCAGTCGGAATGTCGAGGCAATGAAATTAGGATTTGAAAATACTGGAAACGATCCCAATGCTTTAGCGTTGGGTCAGACAGCATAATTTTAGTTGATTTTCTTGGCAAAGTATGGTGTACAAAGAATCACAGACTTGCAAAGCTATTATCAGACGCTTCATTATCAAGTCTGCTGGCTATGCTCAAATACAAAGCAGAACGGTTAGGCGTAAAGATTGTGGAAGCCGATACGTTCTACCCGTCCAGTAAGACTTGCTCCGCTTGTGGATCCAAAAATAGTGACCTGTCACTATCGGATAGGACTTACCATTGCAGCGATTGTGGGCATACACAAGACCGAGACTTAAACGCTGCAATAAATCTTAGAAACGTCGCCGTGGGACACACGGAGACGTAAAACGCTTGTCCGAAAGGATCCCGATTTATCGGGGTGGAGATTTTGTAAGTCCTCACCTTCAACACGAGGCAAGAATCGCTGAAGCAAGAAAATAGCATGGAGACAGAAAATGTCTACCAATCAGTCTATTAAGAATCCCAATGTTTCAACTTTGGGAGCAGTCAAAATTGGCATCATCTCCCTCGGCACGCAAAATCACGCCACTCGACGATTGGTTGAAGCCTCACTCGCAGCCGGGCACATACCGAAAGTTCTTAACCCATTTGGATTCTATCTGCATATCGGCGGTTCAGGAGCACCTATTTACTACGAAGAAACTCCCGCCACAGATTTCGATGTTGTGCTCCCACGGCTAAGTGCGTCAACAGCGCAATACGGTGAGGAGGTAGTGGCACATTTTGAATGGAATGGTACGCCAGTCGTCAATCGATCTTATGCGATTGCAAACGCCCGAAATAAATTCCGTGCCCTCCGCATCCTTGCCCAGCATGGACTACCTGTCCCGCCTAGTTTTGCCGCGGGTTCAGCCCGTTACGTGGATAGATCTGTCCATCAAACCGGCGAATACCCATTCATAATGAAACCCTTTGAGGGTACTCACGGCAATGCAATCTTACTGCTCGATACCCCGACATCGCTACAGTCGGCGATTGGTGCAATGTGTGATCTCCATCAAGACTATGTCATCCAACCTTTTATCGGGGAGTCGGCAGGGAACGATGTGCGAGTGATCATCATTGGCGGAAGGGTTGTTGCTGCCATGAGGAGAACCGCACAGGAAGGCGAGTTTCGATCGAACGTCCACCGCGGCGGACAGGGACATCCTATTGAACTTCAAAACGAATACATTGACACAGCAATCCGAGCTGCAGAAGCAATGGAGTTGAATATTGCGGGGGTAGATCTGTTGGAGACGCTAGCAGGTCCAATGGTGTTGGAGGTCAACCCATCGCCGGGATTTGAAGAAATCGAAACAGTTACAGGAATCAAAGTCGCGGATGCGATGATTGCATTTGCTATCGAATATTCTCAAGCTACGAGAAAAACGGATTAATGTCTATAGCGTTAATGAACCAAAAAAGGTTGGGATGCCCATGATCATTGACTGCCACACCCATTTCTGGCGATATCCAGGGGAACTTACCGAGGAACTCGCCCGCGAAACCTTCATCATGCGTCGGCAAGAGGTTGACTTAGACATCACACCGGAGATGCACGCTGCGGCTGTAGCGAAAGTAGATCGTGCGATTGTGTTTGGGTTACGTGCACCGCTCACCGGATTTCTTACGGTCAACGATACTGTTGCTGAATATATTCGCACGGATACGAAGAAACTGATCGGCTTTGCGGCAATTTGCCCGACTGATGACAACGCGCTTGTGGAGGTAGACCGGGCTGTCCAAGAGCTGGGGCTTCGTGGACTGAAGATGAGTCCGATCTATGGTGGCTGGGATCCGCTAGACCCCCGCGCCCTGAAAATCTTCGCGCGAGCGGAACAACTCGGATTGCCGATCATGCTCCATCAGGGCACAACCTATCCTCGGAAGGCACCGCTGAAGTACGCCAATCCGGTGCTGCTCGAAGATATCGCACTGCGCTTTCCCGATTTGAAGATGATCGTTGCCCACATGGGACATCCTTGGGAAGCCGAAGCCATTGTTCTCATCCGAAAGCAGCCCAATGTTTTTGCCGACATCTCCGCCCTCTTCTACCGTCCCTGGCAATACTACAATTCGTTACGATTGGCGATCGAATACGGTGTTGCCGACAAACTGCTTTTCGGCACCGATTATCCTATAACCACTTTTGATGAATCCGTCAAGGGGTTACACGATATCGTTAAACTCTCCCAAGAGATGCGGCTGCCGCCGCTGCCGGAAGATCTGCCCGACCAAATCTTACATCGTGATACGCTAGGGCTTCTGGGGCTTGATGATTCCGCCTCATGAGCATACTAAAATCTGCGCCATGCCCCCTCGGTAGCAGCATTAATGAGTATCCGCTCTTTCTGGCTGCGCCGTACACGTTGCTCTAAATCAACAGGATCCCAATGAGATAGCAGATCCGCCTGAAGGTTCTCGACGATTGACCGGTATGCGGTATCTCCGGCGAGATCACGAAATTCATTTGGATCGGTTTGAACATCGTAGAGTTGCGGCGCATCGCCCAAACTGTAGATGAGTTTGTATCTGCCTCGTCGAAGCATAGCGACCGGACGCGCCACACCGTGTGCCAAGTATTCGGAAAAAGCTTCATCCTTCCAGCATCCCGCCTCACCTCGCATTAGCGGCAGCAGGCTATCACCGTCTAGGGGGGTGATGGGCGTCGCACCTGCGATCTCAACGACGGTGGCGATAAGGTCAACCAGCGATACAACCTCATCGACCCAACGACCAGCGGGAAGATGTCCGGGCCAAACAATTTGAAGCGGTACACGAGCGGAGGCTTCATAGAAGTTAGATTTCCGCCACATGCCGTGCTCTCCATTCATTTCGCCGTGATCGCTTGTATGTACAATCACAGTGTTATCTAACTGTCCGGTTTCTTCAAGGGTTTTGATGAGGCGGCCAATCTTTTCATCAAGGTAAGTGATTAGACCGTAGTAGCCTGCCCGTCCTCTCCGCACCAGTTCTTCGGGGAAGTCAACACAACCGAACATACGCCGCATCCGCTTGAAGACCGGATGCTGGTTTTCCAAATGTCCTTCCGGAATCTCCGGGAGGTCAATTTCATCAAGAGGATACAGATCCCAGAACCGTTGCGGCACAACGAGCGGGAAGTGGGGAGCGATGAAAGAGACATTGAGGGCCCAAGGTTGATCTTTGCGCGCCGGATCGCGGAGGTAAGCCAACGCCTGCTCCTCTGCCAAATCATCTACTTCGATCTCCGTAGTAGTGCCGGGACCTGCCTCCTCAAGACAGGACCAGGGGCGGGCTGCAGCGGGCGTGCCGTTTTCCCAATCAATGACGCCATGATCGTTCTCAGCGTGAAGATCACGAGCAAGTTGGGCACGGAATCCATGAAGTTGGTCTAGCCCCTCGAAGTGCTGTTTCCCGGAGAGAACGGCATCATAGCCAACTCCACGCAACAGATGTGCCCAAGTAACAGTGTCAGAGGGGAGCGGAGTAGCGTTGTCCCAAGCACCGATGTGGTGAATATAGCGACCCGTCATGAAGGACATCCGCGAAGGCATGCAGAGGGGAGAGTTACAGTAGGCGTTGGCAAACGTGACGCCATCGGCAGCGAGACGGTCCATATGCGGGGTCTTAACCAAGGGATGCCCATACGTTCCACTGTACATCGGGGCGTGTTCGTCGGACATAATGAACAGGATATTGGGTAGATCTGAGGTATTCATGAAAGTCCTCCTTTATAATTTGAATTAGGACTGAACACATAGGTTCTTACCTGCTGTGATGTCGATATTGTAACACGGTTTAGTCGGGGGGACAACGGGATTTTATTTGACCATCTGGGCAAACTAAGGTAAAATAAAGATGCTCGGTCTTCGCCCATTGATGGGTTGGAGCGAGGCAGTTTTTTTAACACGAGAAAGGAATCTCTCATGGCAACAAAATCAATAACGATTCGCGAGTACCTTCCACCAGAACACAACTTAGATGTATCAGCTGAAGCACCCGATGACATCGCCTCTTACAAAGTAATGGGATTAGCTGATCCCCTGTCAAGTGCGGAGGTACAAATCGCAGTTGATACGTGGCGTCAAATTCAGCGTCAAAAGGCAACGATTCAAATCATTGATATTGACACTGACCTCATCGCGCTTTCATCAGTTGAGTTACGCCAAATACTGGAACAGCTTATCAGTCAAAACACGATGAAAGTCATTGTAAATCTCAGCAGAACGCGCCGAATTGATAGTTCAGGATTAGGCATATTGGTCAGCAAGACAAGTGAATTAAGACAGCGCGGTGGTGACCTCAAAGTTTATGGACTATCGGACACGCTAACACGCATTTTCGAGCAGTTGGGTGCAGCAAATCTTGAGAAGTTTATCTACCAAAACGAAAGGGATGCACTCGCAGACTTTGAGTTAAACCGAGAGACAGGCGTATAACTTGGTTTCGATGGTCATGCTGTTTTTCACCATCGCTTACGAAGCGTATGCAACCTTGTAGGTGTTGAAGATGGTTCTATGGATACCTCAATCGGGTTGACGCCCACCTTCATTGGATTTTCAGGGGGAAGTGGGTCTGGCAAAACAACGCTCGCCGCAGCGATTCATGAACGACTAGGCAATCATAGATCTGTCGTGTTGAGCCTAGACGCCTATTACAAAGATCTCAGTTATCTGTCCCCTGAAGAGCGTGCAGCGGTAAATTTCGATCACCCTGACGCGTTGGATGTCCAATTATTAACCGAACAGATACGCCAACTTAGATGTGGGCACGCTGTTGAGGTCCCACGCTACGACTTCACAACACATACACGCTGTCCTGAAACCCTTACGCTTCAGCCTAAGGCAGTTGTGCTGACCGAAGGAATTCTGCTACTCGCACTTGAATCTATCCGGTCGCTGCTTGATCTAAAAGTATTCGTTGACGCGCCTGCCGATATCCGTTTCATCCGTCGAATGCTCCGCGACATCCAGGAACGGGGGCGCACAGTGGATTCGTGCATCCAGCAGTATTACGCGACGACTCGCCCAATGCACTTCGCTTGGGTTGAGCCGAGCAAGGTGTTTGCAGATATGGTTGTTTCGAGTGAAGAGGAGATTGAAACCCTTGCAACACTTCTCGTTGAGCGTATCGAGAATTTGTAAGTGTGCCGACTTCTGTTTGCCAACCAATGCAACGTCTCAGCGTTTATCTGGTAGCGGTTTCTGTTCCCAATGATTTGGTATTTCACTTATATCCAGAGATTTAGGAGAAAAATCCATGGACAGCAATAAATGTGTCATGTCCGACGAAGAAAAATATTATTTTGATCTCACAGGCTATCTTGTCGTTCGCGGTGCGTTGACGCCAGAAGATATTGACAAATGTAATGCAGCTATTGATCACTATGCCGACAAGATTCGTGCCCGTTCAGTTGATGATGGCGGACTAGCACGCGGGTCATCAACGCTTGAAGGGCAAACAGGGCGGTTAGAACTGACGGGGATGTTGGGATGGGAGAAACCCTATCGAGAACCGTTTCGCGAACTCCTAGTCCATCCGGTGGTCGTCTCGCGCCTAAACGGGATGTGTGGAAAAGGATTCCGTCTCGACCATGGACCCTTAATGATTGGGGCAACAGCTGGAACGGAAGGGCATCAATTACATGGAGCGGGAGAACCCTTCAGCCCGGCGGTTTGGTATCATCAGCAGAATGGAGCTATTTACTGTCGAGGCGTTACTGTGGCATGGCAACTCACCGATGTCAATGAAGGTGATGGCGGATTTGCCGTTGTGCCCGGCAGCCACAAAGCCTGCGAACCTACACCTGAAGGCGTTCGGTCTGTGGAAGACGACATGGGATTGACTGTTCAGCCGGCGATGAAGGCAGGAGACGTCCTCTTCTTTGCAGAGACCGCCACCCACGGTACACTTCCCTGGAAAGGTAAGGGGGAACGGCGTTCCATCCTTTTCAAATACGCTTCCCGCGGTGTCGCCCGTGCGGTGGGACGATTCTTTACACCTGAAGCACGCTTCGGCGAGTGGACGAAATCCCTCTCGCCTGAACAACATGCTCTGCTTTACGGTCCAGGTGTTCACACAGGAGGTCTGCCCACTCTTAAATCCGATGGAAAGAAAACTTGGGTGGCGGAGTAACACCGAGCCAACATTAACTGTCGTACCGATACAACTTGCGAAACGGAGATATGCAAAATGGACAAACGTGAACGCTACTTCTGGGATCTCACCGGATACCTTATCCTTAGAAATGTGCTGACCGCTGATGAAATTGCAGCAGCCAATGAGGCTATCGACCACTGTGCCGACCAAATTCACGTTGGACAACCCAACGCGGGTGCTCAAGATTCTCAAACCTTGCGGGGCACTGAACAACGTGTTTTGCACGGCCTACTAGAACTGAACGAGCCATATTGTGAACCTTTCCGCAAGATGCTGGTACATCCGCAAATCATCATGCGCCTCAATGTGATGTGTGGGACGGGGTTCCGATTCGATCACGGCCCTTGGGTGACCGACAGTGTGCAAGGCACCGAAGGACTGGTCATGCACGGACAAGGAGAACCACATAGACCCTACGTCGCTTATCATCACCAGAACAACAAAATGCACTGTGGGGGAGTGACTGTGACTTGGCAACTGTCTGATATCAACGCAGGCGAAGGTGGGTTCGCCTGTGTGCCCGGCAGCCACAAATCTAGATTTCCCATGCCTCACGGTGTGCGAACCTGTGATGACGATATGGGCGTGGTGCTTCAACCGGAGATGAAAGCGGGAGACGTGATTTTCTTCATGGATGGTGCCCAATCCCACGGCACCCTCGCTTGGCGTGCTGAACATCACCGGCGATCGGTGCTCTTCAAATATGCTGACCGGACCTCCGTGCGTACAGGTGTGGCAAGAGAAATCGCTCCGCCAGAAATCTATTGGGGAGAAGAACTTGTTGAGGACATGACAGAGACACAGCGTGCTGTCATGTACGGACCTTGTTCATCACTGGGGACCACCAAGCTAACGGTGGACGGAGATGGCACGGTTCGCGTTGAAAATGACTAGATGTTTTGAAGTAAAAACTTTGCATCTGTTACAAAAGATAGGAGGGATAACGTCTAATATACCTGTTTCGCTCATGTTAAGATTTAGCGCAAAGAGCCCGAGTTTTTTTTTGCAAACTCGGTTTTTCTTCGCGCTTTGCACTTTCTTTTTATATGAGCCACCTGTTTTTGAAACGGTTTTCTCTGGCTAAGCGTTTAGTCTTATTGAGAACTTTTTGTGTACCCGTATCGTGCCAATTGGTGTTAAAGGCTGACAAAAGCCAATTATAGTGAATTCTAAAAATAAATAGACACTTTCGCACCCTGGTAGGTGCGGTTTGGAGTGTCTCATTAATTCTAAAGTCCACTATAAACACCAATTTAACGCCAGGAGAGAACGATGTCTCTGACACGAGCAATAATATCTTGCTACGGCGCAATCAACCCATTAGTGGGGCTTTCGTCAACAGCCCTGCGTCTATATGGCGCGCTAGAGGTGTTTAGAGATACCTACCAATCCCCAATGAAGGATGGATGGTTCCGGGCACCTCAGCTCGATAAACGGCTACAACAAATTAGCTTATCCAAGTGGGAAATTGAGAAGGGATTCACAGAACTGATAGACGCCGGATTGCTACAGATACGGACCGAACGCAACACTCGGTGGTTTCAACTTAAATGATTGAAAGCCCCCAATTATACAACACCCTCCCCAATATTGTCCTCGCCTCAAAATCACCACGCCGCGCAGATTTGCTCAAGCAGGTTGGTCTTGAATTTAAAGTATACCCCAGTGAAATAGAAGAACCTCAAATCACAACATCTCCAGCAGATGCTGTCCAAGAACTTGCCCTTACAAAAGCAAGAACGGTCGCTGCCAAGTTCGATGCAGGTATAGTTCTCGGTGCAGATACCGTTGTTGTCATTGATGGTCAGCCAATCGGTAAACCGGAAAATGATGCACACGCTGTCGAAATCCTAACACAACTCAGCGGAAACCGACATGAAGTGATCACCGGTGTTGCATTAATTGATATCAAGCGGAAAAACGAAGTGGTATGGGCAGAAAAAACGACGGTCTATTTTAGGACACTACACCAATCGGAGATCTTCGCGTATATCCGTAGTGGCGAAGCGTCAGATAAGGCTGGTGCTTACGGGATACAAGGCAAAGCTGGTGCTTTCGTTGAGCGAATCGAGGGATGTTACTTCAACGTGGTGGGTCTTCCGTTAGCGAGTCTAACTGTGCAGCTTCAGCAACTACTTGAGAACAACCCAAAACAGTAAAAAAGAGTTGACTGCTGATACGTTGTTTTTAACCAAAATCCTTGTGTTGGTAAGTGATGAATCGAAAAGGCAATTCCAATCTTTAGAAAGACCGTAGTGGCTCATACCGTTCTGAGCTTTTGATAGAGTTTGACGATGGATTCTAATGGTTCCCCGAACATGAAAATTCTTGGTGTCGATACATCAACGCCCATCGGCAGCGTCGGTCTGATTGATGGAGAACGTTTCATTGCTGAACACACACTCAGCATTGTGAAAGCCCATTCATCTAGGCTGATGCCCGCTATAGACCAAATCTTAAAGTGGGGCGATCTGACTGTACACGATCTTGACGCATGTGCTGTTGGGATCGGTCCGGGGTCATTTACAGGCATCCGAATTGGGGTCGGCACAATTAAATCGCTCTGTTACGCCCTCAAGAAACCGATCATCGGTATCTCAACGCTGGAAGCAATCGCATACAATCTCCGCTACACAGACAAACTAATCTGCCCAATCCTCGACGCACGAAAAGATGAAGTATACGGTGCAGTCTTTCGTGGAGGGCAAAATCTCCTGCGAAAGTCTGACGATCTTTGTGTGCCGATTGAGTCGTTGTTGAGTCAGATTGATGACGATGTGATTTTTGTTGGTGATGGTCTGCGGCGATACGCCCCCGTTGCTCAGGCGCAATTCGGCGAAGATGTGCCTCTTGCTGATCCGATTTTTAACGTGCCGCGCGGCGCGAGTATCGCACGAATCGGCTATGACCGATTGCGTAATGGACAATCTAGCGATTACTTCTCACTGACGCCCAACTATGTTCGCGACAGTGTCACATAAATCACGCTCAAAGCATCATTGTCGTCCATTAATTGAATATGCCGAAAGTCAGATTCTTTACTTTTTTATCCCCAGAAATAACACCCCTGCTGACCCAATATGCCCCACCGGGTTTTGAGGTCAGCGTACACGCAACTGATCTGCCAGATGAGGAGAAAATCCCTCTCGTGCAGGATGCGGACTTTCTGATCCTATTCCCCGGCCAAATCTCAGAACGGGTGCTACGATCCGCTCCCCACCTCAAACTAATTCAATTAGTCGCCGCGGGCTATGATAGCATGGATGTGAACCTGTGCCGAGAACTTGGCATTCCTGTTGCCAACAATGGGGGGGCGAATTCCATTGATGTCGCAGAGCATACTATCGGGCTCATACTGGGCTTTTATCGCCGTCTGATAGAGTTAGATCGCAATGTTCGGACAGACCAGTGGCGTGATATTGACACCGGATCTTCAACATATACCATCAACGGAAAGACCGTCGGAATTGTAGGGCTTGGAAATATCGGAAGGCGTGTCGCTCATCTGTTGCGTGCCTTTGGAGCGCGCATCCTCTACTATGATCAGTATCCACCTATTCAGGACATAGAGTCGGAGCTTGGCGTAACTCGCACGGCATTGGAGGACCTGCTTCGAGAGTCAGACATTGTGACGGTGCATCTGCCTCTTACACCCGAAACCCGTGGCATTATTGGCAGACATGAACTTTCTTTGTTGAAGTCCACAGCCGTACTCGTCAATACGTGTCGAGGTCCCATCGTGGACGAAGTCACTTTGACAGAAGTGCTAAGTGAACGACGCATCCTTGGAGCCGCCCTTGATGTCCTAGAGCAAGAACCACCGTCCCCAGACAATCCCCTTCTGAAGTTGGACAATGTGCTGCTCACGCCGCATGTCGCGGGTGTAACCTACGATACGTGGACGCGAAGGGGAGAATTTGTGTTCCAGAATCTTCAGCGGGTATGGGAAGGAGAGCCACCGCTAGCAGTCGTGCGGGAAAACTAATGATGGCAAGCAAATCCTACAATGTTTTCCTAACACTATGAGGGCACGAGCAGCTATCAGTTGGGCTAGCGTATTAAAGAAACAAATCCATCATCAGGAGTTGATATGAGCACAAAAAATCCATATTTGCAAATAGATCAACAGATGGTTGGTAACATTTACACATCGCGGGAGGTGATGGACAACCTCACCGTGTTGTGCGACGACTTCGGATCCCGGTTCGCAGGTACGCCAGACGAGCGCAGGGCTGCAGACTTCATCTGCGAGACTTTTAACCGTTACGGTCTCAAAGACGCTCGATTGGAGTCCTATTCCTACGCAGGTTGGTCACGAGGCGCGGCAACGTTGGAAATTATCGAGCCGATCCAAAGATCACTTCACTGCATCTCACTACCCTACTGTCCCGCTGACGACACTACGGCGGAATTAATCTCTGTCGGCTATGGCAGTCCCGCAGATTACGAGGCCCTAGGTGATGAGATGAAGGACCGTATCGTAATGGCGGGCAGCGCATCTCCCCCTGACCTGGGACGATGGGTGCATCGCAAGGAAAAATATGAACGTTCCGTTTTGGGCGGTGCGAGTGCCTTTATTTTTATCAGCGAAAGCCCCGGCGTCGGACCCGAAACAGGGAGCCTACAAAACGACCAACCTGCTCCTATTCCGGGTATCTCGATATGCAAGGAGGATGGCGAATTTCTGACGCGGCTGATGGAGCGGAAGGGGACAGTTAAACTACGCCTTCACACAACCGACCTCAATGAGCCCCGAACCTCGTGGAACGTCGTCGCCGATCTGCCGGGAAAGGAAAATCCCGATGAGATGGTGATTTTGGGGTGTCATTACGATGGGCACGACATCTCGCAGGGTGCCGTTGATCCGGCGTCAGGTATGGTACTCGTCATCGAAGCCGCACGGGTGCTCGCTCTGTATGCCGGTGAACAACTCAAGCGAACGGTTCGATTCCTCGGCTTCGGCACCGAGGAAATTGGGTTAACCGGTGCCTTTCGCTATGCAGACGCCCATGAGGGCGAACTAGATAGCGTTCGTTTCATGTATAATCTTGATGCAGCAGGCGGTTCGAGCCGAAAAGGTGTGGTGCTGCATCGTTGGCAAGACTTAGCACCGTTCTTCCGAAATGCCGCAAAGGAACTTGCAGCTGACATTCCTGTCGGTCAGCATATGCATCCCTATTCTGATCACTTCCCCTTCGTCCTAAAAGGTGTTCCAACAGGCCACATGGGTGACCCCGACGCCCCGCCTTCGGGCAGAGGTTATGGGCATACGGCGTACGATACGCTAGACAAAGTGGAGCTGGAAAATCTGCGAAAAGGAAGTTCGGCGGCGGCCCGACTGGCATTGCGAATAGCCAACGCTGATCATTTTCCCGCCCAACGCCGGAATGATGAAGCCGTTCAGGCACTCATCGACACGGATCCGGGCTTGGAAGGATACCGTGTATCGCTGGAGTTGAGGAGGGAACCTCAACCAGCGTAGAGAAAAAATTACCAGCAAAAATGGATTGCTCCGTGCTTTCCTGCTTCTGATTAGATTTTTTTGGGAATGAGGAATTGCACACCTATCAGGGATGCCAAAAATTATATAGTTCAGGCCAATTGAGACAAAGACCAAGAATTGTCCAGATGCCAGTCACTGTAAATTCCCCTAGTATCAATCCGAGGAACAAGGGAGCAATTTGCCTATATCGCATAATTCCCCCATATCGTAGAATAAACCACTTCAAGATCCAAGCCACCAGCAAACAGGTCCACAAAAAGCTCATCCCAAAACTTCCCCCCAGCGCATAGCCCATCGGATGGAGGGGCCACCAAACAAATCGTGCTCTCATAAACGCCAAAAAGGACGCGACCACAGCCCCCAACCCCATCAGAGCCATGTGAATATAATCCACTTCTGTCGGATTGCGTAACCAGTCTTGTAGGTAAAACCAGACCTCTGCTCCCCAGCGTGGATAAGGTGTATTCTCAAGACCGTAGCGATAACTGAGGTGGAGTAGGAGCCAGAAAATTACTACGATTCCAAAAGCGCACGCCAACAGCATTGACCAGAAAGCCCTTTTAGGACTCATTCGACTTCTTGAGGCAATCTTAAACCCTTCCAATTGATGCGGCATGATGTGGCTCAGGTAGATACGACTGATATGCCAGAAGAACGGCATGGCGACAAGCGTCCGTTGCGACAAATTCGCAGTCCCGAACGCAGAGGTAATCATCTGAATCGGACCCCCAAAGTGAACATCGTGGAGTGGGAAGCCAAATTCAGCGCGAAGTCGAGTGATGCATGTTGAGATGTAATAATAAAAAAGGACAAAGCCTATTGCCACGCCCATTGTCATGCCAGCCTTATAACAGAATAACATAAGAATGATCATCCCGCAGATCATTCCACACCATGCCGTTACATATGACATTGGGGCCTCCTCGATCTCCCGCTCTCTATTTCCGATAACAGATTGCTGTCGGACTCGCACCATGTGTCGCGCTGCCCGCCAAATCGCAATCGCTAAAACAGCACAGTATGCCCCAACCGATTCTTGCACGATATAGACATGCCGACCATAGCCCGGATATGTATGCCAACCTGCGAAAGCACCCACAACCCGCATCGCTTGCCAATAAAGATAGAAGAACCAACACGAAAACAGGACATCAAGAGGCATGAAGAAACTTAACCCAATAATCGAAGGGATAAATGAGACTCGCATTGCCCAGAGCGCGTTCCACGGTTCCTCTGTAAAGATGTAGCCGATATGTCTAAATTGGACAAATGTTAATCCCGGGAAACTCGGATACAAGAAATGGAGTCCATTTACGATATTAATCCCCGCAGTAATAGCAAATCCAATCCACATCATTCGACTATATCCACCCAACTGGACTAGAGTCAGCGGAATCTCAGCGATCGGATAAGCGAGTTTCTCGTGTTCAATCCACTGCCTGCGGACGATAATATTAATGCACAACATGACAAAGACGAGGACAAGGGTAAAAAATGACCACCAGAGCAGTGGAGGTAGCCATGCTGCCAAATGGCGGGCTGTATATAAGTTGGCTTCGCCGCGATAATACCCTATCAGAACGGACGGTTCGTTAACAATAAGCCATTGGGGAAGGTCTTTGTGGAACAGTTGTCGCCAATCATTTTCTGGCGTCGCTCCCCAAAAGGGATAGGTGATGACATGGGGTATGACTGTCAACTGGGCGGTATAGGAGCAGAGTGATGACACCATGTTGACCATGATATAAATGGTCAATAGCTCCCTGTTGTCAAAGGCGAGTTTCGGCGTAAATCGGCGCAGCAGTCGATTCAATAAAAAGAGCACCCAGAGCGTAAAGACTGCATTAAAAAACAAAGAAAAAAACGTCGCGCCAAAAGCTCTCCGGAGGCTCTCCATCTGTATGAGCCAGTAACAATTCATGACGATGAGCACACACCCGACCATCCATGCCCGTGCGATGGATTGCATTTTCAAAGCCCTCGTATATTAACGTGAATCTGGTAAGGATGTAGACGGTGCTTGGTGTCATGCGGCTGGAAGCGGCGGGTGCCACTACACCACGGCTCTAAGTCCTGAACCTGTCAAGGCTCGAATGCCTCAAGTTATTGCCTAACATTTCAGAGCGGTTTGCCCCGAAGTGCCTCGCGGCACTGGGTCACGCCGTTACCTGTAACATTATAGGCGAAGGTATTCATTCGTCGAGGGTACGTTGATGTGTTGGCAGCGGAGCCATGAATAATTAGTGCGTTAAAAAAAACACCAGCCCCCGGCTCCATCTCTACTGGGACGGCATCATCTCGTTCATGGTAGTGTCCCGGCAGAAACAGGCGAAACTTCTCTTGTCCCCGTTCATGTTCCTGTAACCCCCATTTATGGCTGCCAGGGACAAATTGGATACACCCGTTCTCCTGTGTTGTTGCGTCAATTGCGAGTTGGCAGTTTACCATCAGTGGACGGTTATCGTCCAGATCCCAGTAAGCATAATCCTGATGCCAAGGAATTGACGTGCCATCTTTGGCATCTTTGGGGAGTAGTTTGCTGTGAAACAGTGAGATGTCGGGACCAATCAGTTGCTCGATAATATCCAGCATTGCGTCCGAACGCAAGATTTTGTTCAGGGTTGGACTAACCAGTTCGCTCTGCATCAGCTGTTTAATCCGCGACGACGTGTTTGGGTCATCAAATTGCTCCCACGCCACCTCGACGCCGTCAATTGATTGTTTTGCCATCCGACTGTGGATGTCATGGATTTCCGCTTGAACTTTTTCAAGCTCTTCGGATGAGACAAGCCCTTGCTTTAGCACATAACCGTTCTCGTCGTAAAATTGCTTTTCGTCAGATGTAAGCATAAGCGTTATTTCTCCTTGACCTGAAGTCTCGGCAAGATAGGTATTCTAATATCCCGATTAATCGGGGCGGGGTTTCACTCGACTGTACCAATGAACTTTTGATATTATGTCCGGTAGTCCGCATTGATGCTAATATAATCGTGGGAATAGTCGCACGTCCACATGGTGACAGATGCCTCGCCGGCATTCAGATCGACAGTAATCGTCACAGTATCCTTGGAAAACAGTTCCGTTGCTTTATCCTCATCAAACCCTGCGTCCATTCCATCCTTAACCAGTTGATAGTCACCGAGCCAAACATCCACCTGATACGGGTCAAATTCCGCGCCCGATTTTCCTGCCGCCATCATGATACGTCCCCAATTTGCGTCTGAGCCGAAAACAGCGGTCTTCACGAGAGGCGATTCCGCGATTGCACGGGCTGCCATCTCTCCTTCCGTTTCGTTCTTCGCGCCGTTTACAACCACCTCGACCAACTTCGTTGCACCCTCTCCGTCTCGCGCGATCTTCTTCGCTAACTCAATGCAAGCAGAGTCGAGTGCTTCACAGAATGCCTCGTAGTCATCATCAGTTGTTGCCGTAATTTCTGGGTTTCCTGCACTGCCCGTTGCCAAGATTAGCACCGTGTCGTTTGTGCTGCTATCCGTATCAATCGTCATACGATTGAAAGACTTCGCGGCGGAGTCGCGTAACGCCTGCTGTAGCGGCTCACCGGTGATATTCACATCTGTTGCCAGAAAAGCGAGCATCGTAGCCATATTCGGAGCAATCATTCCTGCCCCTTTTGTCATGCCACCAATCCGAACGGTTTTTCCCCCAACTTCAAACTCCACGGCAATTTCTTTGGGGACGGTATCTGTTGTCATGATTGCAAGGGCAGCGTCATGTCCTCCATCTGGGTCCAACGCCGGCGCAGCAAGACGGATGCCGTTAGTAATTAAATCCATCGGTAACTGCTGCCCAATGACTCCCGTCGAAGCCACTAATACGAGACCTGGATCGATGCCGAGTGCTTCCCCCACTAATGAAGCCATCTGTCGCGCGTTCTTCATGCCGACCTCGCCCGTACATGCGTTAGCATTCTTGCTGTTGATGACAATCGCTTGACCCGCGTTGTCACTGAGATTTTCACGGCACACCAAAACAACCGGGGCACACACACGATTTTTTGTGAAAACACCCGCCGCAACCGCCGGTGCATCCGCTGCTATCAAAGCGACATCCTTTTCATTATCCGGCTTCAATCCAGCGTGGACGCCGGTCGCCTTCAACCCCGGTACTGCGGTTATTCCGCCATCAATCTGTTTCATCACCGTTCTCCATTGGATAAATATTTGATTTCCTTCTCTGCTCCTATCACATTCCGAATTTGTCCGTCAATTATAGCGATTCACGCGGGAATTGTCAATCGCCAATCTGTAGGAGGGATCTCCGAATCCCAACACGTCGCTCAAAAATGAGACAACTGATGGGAAATTCTATTTTCAATTGTTCACGAATGACTTTGATGGTATAATGCACGGGACTTACGCACTCCAGATTGTAGTTGCCCGATTTATCGGGCGTCGGCAACGATGTCCAGAGGCGATGAATCGCCGAACTACAAGGCTTTGACCGTTCAACTGCGTAAATTCTAATGCAATTAGGATATGCAAACCACTAATCGAGTCCATCTAAATGAGCAAATCAGAAATGAACCTATTCAAAAAATACAAACCAGATAAAGGATATACCCGACTTATTGAGAGCGGTGAAATGGGAATAACAGGACTTGATTTTGGTATCCTCAATCTCGGTGTTGGTGAATCTTTCTTTGAAGACACCGGGGGTAACGAGGTAATGCTGGTAGTACTCGGAGGTCAATGCGAATTGCTTGTTGGGCATAACGGGAATAAAGCCCACGGACTCATTGGGGACCGTGCAGATGTCTTTGAAGGCGAGGCATATCGCGCATCCATTCCTTATCGAACAACATACGAAATTCTTGCACACGAGGAGCCTGTCGAAGTCGCGGTTTGTAAAACGCCCTCCTTTCTTGAAACAGCAGCTGTCATCCTTGAACCGGGCGACGATTTCAATCGTGGCGAGCATGGTCTGATTATCAGTGAAACACCTGCCAACTCAATCTCTGGCGAAGCGATCTGCTTCTACCGTTTCACACCCGCGGACGGGCACGCCTCTCAACGCATCTACAGCGAAAGAGATACGTTTGAACAATCCGTGAGCGTCCGTCACAATAACGTCCTCGCATTGTCCAAAGGCTATCACGCCGAATTTGCGGAGGTGGAAGCTCGGTTGTATTGCCTTCAGATTTCTGGTTCGTGATCTATAAAAGGGAGATGAAAAATCATGGAGATTACCACGGCACAGACGGATCATTTTCACACGCACGGATTCTTCTTTGTACCTAACCCTTTTGGCGAGGGACGAATGTGCACAATTGATCGGATCGCTGTGGAAAGCGAGGAAAAATGGGCGAGCACAGATTGGCCCAATGGACTCAACAAACTTGCCTGCCAATTTCTTACGGTGGGGGAGCCAATCCTTCAGATAGTGGAGCAACCACAACTCATTGAGACTGCTAAACGATTGTTAGACTGCGAGCAGGTGCATGTAGGTGCATGTGGCTTGGGAGATGCGTTGAGGGCTATCTCCGAGAGTCAGGGTCTACACCGGCAGGTTTATTGGCACGCCGATGGCGGTCCCGATGTCAAACAGGTGTCCTTCCGAACGGGACTCGACCGGCACGATCCGACGAATGCGCCACTGCGCATCTTGCCTGGCAGCCATCTGAGAGCGAGGGAAGAGATCTGGGAAGAACTGTTACAGTTGGAAATTGCTACGGGACAGCATGATTTTTCACCGAAGGAACTTCATGCGAAGCACCCCGCCGAGGTTGAGGTGCTCCTCGATCCGCGCTGGACGTTGGTCTGGACACCGAGCTGCTGGCACGCTACAGGTGTCAAGACGGCTGCCGGTCCCCGCCGGGCGATGGGTTGGAACTACTTTCCCGCCGGCGGCAGAAAGCGTGATGTAGAGGCGTTGAAATACATTTTTCCCAAAGAATGGGAAGATTGGAGCGATGAACGAAAGCAGCTCTGGGGACTGCTAGACTGAAACTCGTTAACACAAGACTAACACGGACTTAAGAATTTTCTGGTGAGAGAAAAGTGCTGAAAACCAATTGTCACTATGATTTGTTGAAGAGATAACACTCAGGAGAGGTCTCGGACTGCTGGGGCTCTGTTATTAGCCTATCACCCCAGAACTTCAATGCCCATTATTTTCTGCCACTGTGTCTCGGTGGTTCAATTAGGACAGATGTCTAGCTTGTGGCATAGGCGATGGTAAATCATGGAACAAATGTTTTAAAATAGCGTCAACGACCATCTCATGGGCTCGGACAACAATCAGATCTATATATTGGCTATGTGCAAACATCTCTTGTGCGTGATGTTTCAGAGATGCCATTGTTGGTAGATCGGAACGACAAATCTCCGCGAGAAAAGCGCGAGCAGAGGGCCGGGATTGGCGGACTCGTTGGCGTAGCTCTTCAAATCTGGGTGTGTGTGCCCACGCTTGGCGAATTTGCTCACCGATAGCTTCAATCGGGAAACTCGCTGCCAACCGTTGGGCGACTCGTTCGATGACGTTTCTTGGTATACCACGTATCCCTTGAACTACGGTGGCAGGTGGAGCGTGAAGGTCCCAAACAATTCTAAAAAACGATAGGAATTTCAAAACGTAATATGTCAAATCGATCTGCCACCAATGGAACCCTTGGCGGGTTGAACTTTGAAAATAGTGGTGGTTGTTGTGCCATCCTTCACCAAAGGTGATGAGTGCCAGAAACCAGTTGTTGCGCGAGTCATCCCCGGTGACGTAAGACTGTTTGCCGATAAGGTGAGCCAGCGAGTTAATCGCAAATGTGCAGTGAAAGAGGAGCATCGTACTGATGAAGAAACCGACCACCAGTCCAGACCAACCGGAAACCAACCACACCCCGACTCCCAACAGTGCTGGTGGTACGTGTTTGTACTTGTTGAGCCAAACGAGCTCAGGAAATTTCATAAAATCTTTTATCAAGCCATAATCCGCTTGGCACTTGGTTGCCGAAAAAATCCAACCGAAGTGGGCAAACCAGAAACCGTTTTGAAGTGGCGAGTGTACATCTTGTGGAGTATCGGAGTATTTATGATGTTTGCGATGATGGGCCGCCCACCAAAGCGCGCCTTGTTGTGCTGACGACTGTGCAACGAACGCGAGTAAGAATTGGAATACACGGCTGGTTTTGAAAGAGCGATGTGAAAAATATCGATGATAGCCACCTGTAATGGCAAACATGCGGATGGCGTACAATGCGCCACAAAGCATCAGGTCTGAAGCCTGAAAACCGGTCCAGATGACCGCAAGACAGGCAAGATGAACGAGTGCGAAGGGGATGACTGCGGGGTAAATAATGTCAGTCTCATCGGCATGACGCGCAGTCTTAGGGAAAGACACTTGTAGTTATATTCCTTTCTTGGTTTGTTGTGAGTGGATACGCTGCTGCCATTCTGGACTATTAAGGAGGGCAGCGGGTAACATCGCCTGAGTGTGTCCAAGTAACGTGTGCATCTTAAGCGATCTCTTGATTAGCGAGAACAAATCCCGCATAGAATTTTTATCAAGGCGAGCGGCGACGGGGGTTATTCCTACCTTTATTGGGACGAATGCGGTTCCGCTTGTGGCGTGATAGTGTCTTTCGTAGCGGCTTTGAATGGTTCTTTTGGAATTGGTTTTCAGATACAGAATTACCGTAATCAAAATCAGGTAGCCGCCGCCGCTCGATTCGTGTCCCCAGCAGTTTTTCAATGTCGCGTATCATCTGCTCATCCGCTCGTCCGGTAAGCGTGAATGCTTCACCAGACCGGTGAGCGCGACCCGTGCGACCAATCCGGTGAGTGTAGGCATCGACGGTATCGGGGATATCGAAATTGATCACGTGCGATATTTCCGACACGTCTATACCGCGCGCAGCAACGTCCGTGGCGACAAGAATGTCGTATTTACCATCGCGAAAACCATTGATTGCTTTCTGCCGCTGACTCTGCGACATGTTACCTTGCAGTGCTGCTGCGCGATAACCACCCTTTTCCATGTCGCGCGCCAGGTTACGAGCGCGATACTTGGTGCGGGTAAAGATCAAGACCCGGCCGGTGGGTGTCTGTTGCAACATTGCTAGCAGCAGATCTTTCTTGAGGATATCGGGCACCGGATAGAGCGCGTGTGAAACGGTCTCCACCGGAGCAGTCTTTCCGATTTGGACTACGACCGGATCTTTGAGGATATTATCTGCTAGTTCGCGGCTATCTTCCGGCATTGTCGCTGAGAAGAAAAGCGTCTGGCGTTGAGCCGGCAGTAGCTTGAGGATGCGGCGAATATCGGGGAGAAAGCCCATATCGCACATGCGATCAGCTTCGTCCAACACCAGCACCTCAACGCACGATAGGTCGATATCGCCATCGTAAACGAGGTCAAGCAGGCGACCGGGACAAGCAATAACAATCTCTGCGCCACTCCGCAGCCGTGAGACTTGAGAAACTTTGCTCACACCGCCGTAGATGGATACGCTGCTCACATCGGTATCTTTGCCAAGATCAAGACCCATCTGGTGAATCTGTTCAGCGAGTTCGCGTGTAGGCGCAATAATGAGGGCACGCACACGACGGAACGGGCCTTTGCTTAACCGTTGTAAAATAGGCAGCATGAAAGCTGCGGTTTTACCCGTGCCGGTATGGGCTAAACCCATCACATCATGCCCTTCGAGCACCATGGGGATAGTTTGCTGCTGAATCGGGGTAGGCGTAGTGTAATTGGCTGCTTTAATTCGGGCGACAATGCGCCGGTCAAAAGAAAATTGTTCAAAATTCACTGGAAGTACTCCTTGAGCCTGTTGAGCCAAGTTGTACTCTCAGCTCGATGATGTTTTGCTAATTGCTTTGCTAATTATGCAGCCAATTAATTGTTCGCACAAACAGGACCTTTTGGCTGACGTTGAACTAACGTTATCACGATTTATCGGTCATTTTTGACAGCGATTAGGACTTCAGAAGTGCCAATCTTTACTAATACTTTAACCACGTTGCGCAGAGAATTACAAGCGATACATCCGTTTCGCTGCACGGATTTTTATACTTTTCTTTGAATCGTCCGTCAAGGCAACTTAAAGCAATTCTTGAGAGATTGTGAATGAGGCGTTTGGCGGAGTTTGCGTAGGACTTCCTCTGATTAATCTCCGTATTCTGGATTTACTCTGAATCATCTTGAACTGGATTGGCAGGGGGATCTTCGGTGATCCCAGAGATTTTCCTGCTGACAAGCGTTGGCGCGGCATCAAGGTTTTTCACCTCCATCATCGAAGCGATTCTTTGAAGGGTGGAAAGTAATGATGTTTGTTCCCAATTCTCAAGTTTCTCAAATTCTTCCACGAAACGGTTGTGGAGTAGCGATGGGGCATTGGCAAGTGCCCTTTTGCCCAAATCGGTGAGTTTTACGAAAACACTGCGCTTATCCTCATCGGCGCGTCTTCGTTCTATCAAGCCACGCCTTGAAAGCCGGTTGAGTATTCCCGTGACCGTTGCATTGCTAAGGTTGACGTTTTCCGCCAGTTGACCTGCTGTTATCTTCCCTGACCGTGAAATTTCACCTAGGACGATAAGTTGAGGTGTTGTCAACCCGTGGTAGCGTACGAGATAACTCGAATAGAGATCGATTGCCCGCATGATACATCTGAGTGCCATAAGCACTTCATCCCGTATATCTTTTTGATCTAGAGCCATTGTAAGTCCTTCCTATAAAGAAAGAATATGCAACGAAATTATACGGAGTAAAAGTCTTGTTTAGTATGCTAAATAATAACATGTGAAAACTTGTAAGTCAAGACGAAACACTGATACTACGAAACATCAGTTCAATATAGGGAACGAGGAGACAGGGAGCGGGAGAGAATTACGAATCGCAAATTGAGAAATCCAGCCCTATCTTCTCGTTGGAACTTCCCTTATTGGAACTGGTCTTATGCCCGTCCTTCCTGCCCTGTATCTTTGCGGTTAATTGAAGGAAATTGGCATACTTGCGCCGAATTCATGTTACAAACTCGAATTGTTGAGACAATATTACAGCGGGAGATATTGAAGGGCGTTTAAGTAAATAAAAAAATTAGTGTGCAAAATACTTATTTTTCATGGAAGTTGCTTCAGCGACTCAGGCGAGTTTTAGGTATGTGATTTTGGCTAGATCCTGAGGTGCCTGCAATAGAATTTAAGCACTCGATAAAGATTGCTTCACAATTGAACGTCGACGTGGAGTGTCGGATGGTAGAATTGACTATAGTGAATTCAAAAAATAAATAGACACTTTCGCCTCCCGGTAGGTGCGGTTTTATGAAGTTTAAGAATTTCAATCGGTAATCCCGATTTTCCTCCAAACATATGGTAGGTGCTGTTACAAACAGCGCCTACCCAACGGTAGACCGGTATTTTCGTTTTCGTAGCCCGCCCCGATTTGGAGTGCCTCATTAATTCTACAATCTACTATAGCAACAAACCCAATGCTTTAGCCTTAGGTCCAACACGGTAATTTTGTATGCTTCTGTCTATAAACTATGGTATAATTGAGACGTCTTTCGGTGGGGGAATATTCCCCCTATCGCCCGATAGGGTCTCCCACCTCTCAGTGATATGGAAAAGGATAAACACAAAGACACTCCTATGTCAAAAACACACAAGATAGCCCTGAATCCCAATAACGTTCAAGCACTGAACAACAGCTATTGGTCAGGCTATCATAAGAATCCCAAGCATCTATGCTTGAGAGCAGTCAAATAACTCAAGTGAGGAAAAAGAAATGCTATGAATACTAATCCTGTTGTCATTGGCATGATCGGTGCGGGCTTTTCCGCGACGTTCCACGTTCACAACTATCGGCTTGTTCCCGGCTTGGACGTTCAGATCAAGGGGGTCACTGCGAGGAGCCAAGAGAGTGCGACCGCCTTTGCCCAAGAACACAATATAGAAACAGTTTATCCCACAGCGGAAGCTCTCTTTGCGGACGAGGAAATAACTGTCGTCGATCTCTGTGTCCCCAACTACCTACACTATCCGCTAACGATTCAGGCAGCCGAAGCCGGCAAACACATTATCTGTGAAAAACCACTGACAGGCTATTTTGGCGATGGCGGGGAAACGCTTGTGGGACGAGAGACATCCCGGCGTAAGATGTTTGAAGCCGCGCTACAGGCGGCCGACGAAATGGTGGACGCTGTTAAGAGCAACGGTGTGACGTTCTGCTACGGGGAGAATTGGGTGCACGCGCCAAGCATACAGAAGGCAAACGACATTCTTGCACAGAGCGACAACACCATCCTCCGCATCATTGCCGAAGAGTCGCACAGCGGATCGCATTCCGATTACGCAAAGGAATGGCGATACTCCGGGGGTGGTGCGCTTTACAACAAGGGCTGTCATCCCGTTGGTGGGACGCTCTACCTGAAATACAACGAAGGGCAGCGGAAATACGGGAAACCCATCAAACCAAAAAGCGTTGTCGCAGAGGTCGCAAACCTGACGCATATTGAAAGTTTTGTTAATGAGGACGAAAAGTGGATCAAGGAAGGGTGGAAGGACTGCGAGGATTGGGGATCGATGATCATTACATTTGACGACGACACCGTCGCGCAGATTACCGCATCAGATATTGTGCTTGGCGGTATTCAGAACGTCCTGACAGTCTATTCAAGCAAAGCTGTGGTGCAGTGCAACATCAACCCAAACACAGGGATGCTGACATACACACCGAGCGATCACGTTTTGGGTGATACCTATATTCGGGAGAAGGTGGAGACCCGTGCAGGTTGGCAACTGACCAACCCCGACGAGGATTGGATGAACGGTTTCCCGCATGAACTTACAGACTTCTGCCAAGCAATTGCTTACGGACGACCGCCCAAAAGCACGGTAGAGCTGGGGCGGGACATCCTCGCAGTGTGCTATGGGGCTTATATTGCGGCGGAAACCGGTGAGCGTGTCGATCTCTCTGAATGGATGTAAAAGGTTCGTTGGGACTGAAGAGAGGTCCGACGATTTTTCTTTAACCTAACTTAATAAGAACCACTCGGTAACTTTACAAGGAGCCATCCCATGAAATACATTGTAAAAACCAACGAGATGCCATGGCAACCTAAGTTCTTTCCCGGCGAGGAGCAGCAGTACGGCGACTTCAAACCCCTATGGCAAGAACACGGCACAGAACAGTTTGAAGTCCGGCTGACGCGGATTCCGGGCGGCGAGACAAATACGAAATACCACACCCATACAAAAGAGGAAGAGTGGTTCTACGTGTTAAGCGGTTCATGCCACATCCATATTGAAGGGGAGTGGTATCCCATCGAACAAGGTGATTCCGTTTTTAAGCCGACCGGTGCGTATCACATCTTTAGAAACTTCGGGACAGAACCTTGTGAACTGATCATGTTGGGGACCAATGTGGAGGGAAATGAGGTGCATCGCCTGCCGGAACCGGAACCACCGGAAACAAAATAGATTAGAAATAATTAAAATCTCACTCCTAAGTGCCGGTGTCTTCCCTGAAGCGAAATGCGGGTTCTTTGGTAAAACCTGTGGAGGTGATGGTCGGGCACAGATGTTTCTCAATATGCTCGACTATCAAGTCAGTTCCGCGGAAGTGATTAAACTCAGATGATACAGGTTGAAAAAACGAATCCGTCAGGTCACGGCATAACACAACGTTTTTTCCATGGTAGACCATCTGCCTGAGCCCAAATGGTCGTCCAGAAACGCAGATATTGGTGTGAACGCCCATCAGAATGACATTGTCGATGCCACGCGCCTCCATTAGGTTATAGACTTCTTGACCATCGTCGCTGATTGCATCTTCGGAGGCAATCTCAATCGTCTCGATTTGCCGAGTCCAAGGTACTTTTCCACCCTTCCACTGTCGGGTTCCTTGATCATCAGCGACCCAACCGGGACACGGTTCGCTACATCCACACCCACCATTCCGCATGAAAGACAGCGGTTCTCCCTCACGTTCAGGATCCCAATAGTTCCACTTGATTTCAACCGGCGATTCAGTAAGCGGTGCCTCTATAGCTCGCTGACGTTGCGGCGTGTCATCATAAAACGACATCGTGCCGCTCGGCGCATGGATGATAAACACGCCAGCCTCCCGCGCTGCTGACACCATCCGATTCATCATTGGCACCATCTCCGCGACGCGGCGGGCAGCGGCTTTGCACGTATGATCATCCCACATATCACAAATAATGATTGTAGTTTGTCGTGGATCCCAGTGGACGGTTTGAACGCTCTCCTGATCCTCGCACCTACTGCGCTGTTCCAGCAAGAGGCTTTCCTGATTCTGACTTGTCATTGTTTTCCCTGCCAATCATTATTGCCATAAGGAGTTGGAAGAATAGAAGAAATCAGTTGCTTCCATTCTTCCCCTGAAATTGCGCGATTACTCTTCAAACGCTGAATCAAACGCCCGGGCGGATGGCTCAAAATCGTAGCCTTTGACTTTGGCACAGGCTTCGCGTGCCCCGTGCTCCCGATCCATACCGCTGTCCTCCCATTCAATAGAGAGGGGCCCATCATATTCAATATTATTGAGTGCACGGATGATTTCTTCAAACTCGATATTGCCGCGACCGATTGACCGAAAATCCCAATACCGTCGAGCGTCGCCGAAATCCAAATGTCCACCAAAGACACCAGAGAGGCGCGGTGTCGACGACCACCACACATCTTTCATATGGGCGTGGTAGATGCGATCGCTGAACTGTCCAATAAACGCAACATAATCAACACCCTGATAGCCAAGGTGGCTTGGATCGTAGTTGAAACCGAATGTTTCACGTCCATTGACCGCTTCGATGGCGCGTTCTGAACTCACAATGTCGAAGGCAATCTCGGTCGGATGGACCTCAAGCCCGAACTTAATCCCGACCTCATCGAACACATCAAAAATTGGATTCCAGCGGTTGGCGAAATCCTCAAAACCCGCATCAATTTGGGCAGGATCATTGGGAGGAAAAGAATAGAGCAAGTGCCAAATGCTGCTACCCGTAAATCCGTTGACGACACTCACGCCGAGTTTTGCTGCAGCACGGGCGGTCTTTTTCATCTCTTCCGCAGCACGTCCACGAACCCCTTCAGGATCGCCATCGCCCCAGATATCGGGTGACAGGATAGCTTCGTGGCGGCTGTCAATATTGTCGCAAACTGCCTGCCCGACAAGGTGATTACTAATTGACCAGACCTTTAGTCCGTATTTCGCTAAAAGGTCATGTCGTCCTTGGCAATAGCCATCGTCTTCGAGGGCTTTATCAACTTCAAAGTGATCTCCCCAACATGCCAATTCCAGTCCGTCGTATCCCCAATCGCTAGCTTTTTGCGCTAGCTCTTCAAGCGATAAATCCGCCCACTGCCCCGTAAATAGTGTTACAGGTCTTGCCATCTTATTCCTCCTTAGTATTAGGTCGTCAAAAGTAAAGAGTTGGTAAGGGATCTGTCAACTCCAAAGGATGATAGGTTTTACATTTCTCTTCGGCTCATGTTAGGAAATCGTGCAACAGAAACCGATTGAGTACGTTAGTTGCCCCGTTCAGTAATGAACTAATGAACCCATGAACAAAGTCTTCACGTTTCACGCATCACGTTTTTGCATTTTGCACTTTCTTTTGACATGAGCCTTCTCTTTACGCCGGTGGCATATAGCTTGCGTCCACCCATCCCCGTTGGTTCCCGCTTTCGACCGCTTTATGGATAAAGTGAACACCCCGTGCACCATCCTGCACAGTCGGAAAATCTGTATCGAACTCATCTGGCGTTTCGCCGGAGAGTTTTGCAGCAATCGTGCGTGCAGCGTTGACATAAACGTTCGCAAACGCTTCTATGAACGCTTCTGGATGTCCAAAGGGCAGTCGTGAGTTGTGCGCCGCAACCGGAGCAACGTAGTCGTTACCGCGCTTATACACATGCTCAGGACCATCTGGAAAACGGACATAGAGATAATTCGGATTTTCCTGATGCCATTCGAGTGAAGCCGCCGTACCATAGACACGAATGCGGAGATTATTCTCTTCACCTACCGAGATCTGCGAGGCGTACAGCACTCCCCGTGCGCCGTCTTTATAATGTACTAGGATATTCCCATCATCTTCGAGCTGTCTGCCATCAACAAAGGTGGTCAGGTCCGCACAGATCTCCTCTAACTCTAAGCCGGTAATATAATGAGCGAGATTTTCAGCGTGTGACCCAATGTCCCCGATACAAGACGAAACCCCCGCTTGGCTTGGATCTGTCCGCCAAACTGCTTGCTTTGCGCCCTCTCCCTCCAAAAATGTTGCGAGCCATCCCTGTGGATATTCGACAACAATTTTCCGTACTGATCCGAGCGTCCCCTGTGATACCAACTCACGGGCTTGCTTCACCATCGGATAGCCTGTGTAGTTATGCGTCAACGCAAAGACCACATCATGCTGTTTCACTAACCCGCAAAGTGCTTCCGCATCTTCTAGCGTCGTTGTCATCGGCTTATCGCACACGACGTGAAATCCTGCTTCAATGAATGTTTTAGCAACGCCAAAATGAACGTGGTTTGGTGTCACAATGGACACGAAGTCGATACGCTCTCCTTCGGGCAAGGCACTCTCTTTTTCCGCCATTTCCTGATATGAGTCGTATACGCGATTAGAGTCAAGCAACAACTCCCCGCCCTGTTGCTGCGATTTTTCAGGTGATGCAGAAAACGCCCCGGCAACAAGGTCGATTTCCCCGTCGAGTGCTGCAGCTTTTCGGTGAACCGCTCCTATGAATGCGTCCGGACCGCCGCCGACCATTCCGTAACGTATTTTTCTTCCAAGTGGCATATTATTAACTCCTACGATTTTGAATGCTAAACCCGCCTTAAAATCCGCGGGTTACGAATACGGATTATAGCACGATTTACGGCTCTTGTCAAACGGACTTCGCTACGATGAACTATACCTACGACGCCGAAGGGAAACTGACCCAACGGAGCGAAGGGACCGATTCGGATGCGTTCACCTACAGCTTCGGCTCACAGTTGACACAGATACAGAAGACCCGTAACGGGGTCGTGACTCAGACACTGAGCTATGCCTACGACGGTGGCGGACAGCGGGTGAAGGTCACCGATAGCGGTGGGACACGCTACTTCCTCTACGATGGCGGGATGCCGGTCTTGGAATTGGACCAAAACAAGAAAATCACTACGAGTTACCTCTACGGTGCTGATGGTGTGGTCTACCGTCGGAAACACAACGCCGTCGCACACTGGCATTTCGATGAAGGAACCGGCACAACCGCACACGATGTCGATGGCGCTAACCACGGAACCCTCGGCGCTGGCGATGCAAATAAGACACCGACTTGGAGCTTTGGTTGTGGGCTCATGTCACCGCACGGTACGACGGCGCACAGATGCGAATCTTCATCAACGTAACCATCGAATCGGCAACCACCGCAGCGACCGGATCCCTGGCCGCAAGCACAGCACCGCTATTCATTGGCGGCGGGCATAATCACTTCCATGGATACCTCGACGATATTTCCATCTATGACCGCGCGCTGTCCGATAGTGAGATAACAGACTTAGTGAACGATGTCGATAAACGGTATGAATACCACCACATAAACGCTTTGGGAAGTAACATCGTCTCAACCGATGATAACCAGAATGTGTTGACCCGCTATGAGTACGATGTATTTGGCGCAATACGAAATGAGACAGGGACAAGCGATAACACCCGAAAGCTCACCGGCAAGGAGTTTGATGCCGATAGTAACCTCTATTACTGCGCCGCCCGCTACTACGACCCCTACATCGGAAGGTTCACACAACGAAACCCGATTGGCGATGGCGTCAATTGGTATGCCTATACACGGAATAATCCACTCAAGTTTGTTGATCCAACAGGGTTGCAGACCGAAGCTCCAAGACCACTAAGTCCTCTGGAGGTATCAGCTATCAACTTCATGTTCCAAGGTTCTATCAATCCGGCTGAGCTGCGAATACAAATTACTCATATAAATAAGGGCAGGGGTTTTTATTATAATGATGAAAAACTAATTCAGATTAGCGAAGATTTGTACGATGCAGCAGGTCTCTCTGCCAATTCGATAGCATCGGCAGACATCGTGCTTTCTCCCGCTGTCATCGACTATCTTAGCACAGTCGTCCATGAAGGTGTTCATGCCTGGCAGTCTGTACACGGCGGTTTCGATGGATACAGGGTTGGTGCAAACGGGAAGGTAATGTATGGATTCAATTTTGCCCAGTTAGCTGCGCTGGATCTCGCTAGAGAACAATCTGCTTCAGCGGTGGCGAGTGCTTTTATACTCAAATGGCAGTTACATCACGGTGCTGAAGTAATAGATCTTGATTTTGTTAATTTTAGGCGGTTTAGCTTCAATGGTCCTCCTAACGATATTAGTAAGCCATACGGACTTTTGGGAAGTCCATTCGGAAAGAGCGTAGCTAGTTCTTGGGGCGACCATGTAAACAGAACTTTAGCAGGAAGTATCCTTTGGTTTTTCAACCCATTACTGGCTCATGTAGGGAGTTAAATGATGAACCTGTTAAATCGTATCAACACTGTTTTATTACAAATGACTTATAGCCTTCTGGTTAAAAGCCAGAAGGCTGCAGGTCAGATTGTAACGGTAGGTTGTGTCCTGTTTTTGATTGGCTGCGATACCGATAATAGTAACAATGACGTGGCTAACAGTAACAATGACGTGGCACCGGAAAGGGCACAGTTGGTAAAAACCACCCCCGCAGTCAGCGAAATTGAGCGATATACGCCGGAAATAGAACTCGTTTTCGATAAGCCAGTGGCACAGGTCGAAGTCACCGTAGTTAGCGAAATTGAGCCACATACGCCGAAATGGGAAGTCGCGGGGGAACTGGTCGAAGTCAATGAGGTTGAGGCCGCCCTCAACCCAACAATGTCGGTCGGTGCTTGGCAATCAACGACGGTTTGGACACTGGATCTAAGCCTTTTTGAGGCGATCCATCCGCCCACTCATCCCCTGTCGACGAGAGACTTTCTCCAAACACAAGTCTGTTTTACCGTCAGCTATGTCGATGAAACGGGCATCTATCAAGAAGATCTGGATTGTGTGAAACTCCCTTTTGTCGATGGTGGATACATACAACCTCGAATTATTGAAGGGACGGTCAAAGACGGTGACGTGGATGTGGATATAGACAAACTACACGCGTTTGGCTTTACCTTCCGATTTAGCGAGAAACTTGTCGGAGATCTTGAAATACGTCCTAAAATCAGTGGTGAAGATCCCTTCCCAGAATACGGCGAAGATCTTTGTTGGATCGTAGAATGGAGTGAGGCTGGGTTTGGCGAGTCGGTCAGACTGTACCGACACGCTCAAAAGGGGCAAAGACTGCTCCCCGGTATGGTTTATACAATTAAGTTCGCGGTGAGCAATGCAGGGGGCGATAGCATAGAAACTCCCCGGATTACATTCACCACGAAGGCGTGAGATTTTTTTTCACATTTGCAGGAAGGGCAAGCGGCGGGGAAAAGAAATTGAGTCTACGGCTTGCCCTTTTTTGTTTTCGGTAGACGTGCCACCCCATGTCAACACTCTAGGGAATAACATCGTCTTAACCGAAATCAACTACATCTTGTTCTTCTTCTGTGAACCGGCGGGATGGTAATACGGCTCTAACAACAGATGTGACTTGGCAGGATCAGCGGCGGTACGCGCTAGCAGATCAGCCGACGGTTCGCAGCGGGGCCAATTGACCATGTACGAAGGACCGTACTGGTAAGACAACCACAGATCCCCTGCGCGAGTTGTTGGTTGGAATGCGTGAGAGAGGTTCTCGGTAAACAAAACACCCGATCCAGCACGCAACGGGATGTTGTGCAACGGCGCAATTGCGTTCAGATCCGTATGCTCATAGGGATGTGGAAGGCTAGCTTTGTGGCTGGCAGGGATCGTGCAGAACGTCCCATCCCGATCGGAAGTGTCAGTCAACGCAATCAGGCAGGTAATCATCAGACAACGGAATTGACCATCTCCAAAGCAGCGGTAGCGGGCATAACGTCTCGGATCCGCATCGCCGCCTTGGGTGAGTTGGCTACTCTTTCCCGGTGTTCTGAATATTGCCCGTGAACCGACGAGACGGTATTGGCGTCCCCAGATAAATTCCTGCACATAATCGAGGACACACGGCAGTGCCATGGCATCCTCAACGGTGTCCCCTCCTTCAATGACGTTGACGAGTTCGCAGCCATCAGGACCGCCTGGCAAGAGCGTTATATTTTCCGGCGTTGCCACCCTAATCCTTGACAAGGTATCCTGCGCCTGCGAAACTTGGGCGGGGTTCAGGAGACCCTCCAGCACTAGGTAGCCTGCCGTATCGAAGAAATGCTTATCTTCAACGGAGACCTCAGACTCACCGAGACCGATCTGCAAGTCAAAGACATCTTCTTCTGTGGCGGGTTTCATGGAACCTACCTTCCGATTTCTCAGGAATTATGTCCGCTTTTAACTCATCGGGACTCATGCTAACGGACATCGGTTTCAGCTGTATGGGCAAATGGGGAAGGTCCTTGGATAAGTTCTAGCCGACGCGGAGTTGCACGCTGCTCAAAACCTTCGGCTGTCATTGCCAAGCCGTGCCAAGTGCAGTGAAACGCCGGTGCGTAAGAATAAAACAGTGTTCGGCGCACCTTTGAACCGCGGTTTTCCACAGCCCCGTGGGATAGGTCTTCGGAGAAAATAATAGCATCACCGGCTCTACACGGCAGCGGCTGCACAAGCGGATGGGTGGGATCCGGAATCTGACCTACGAGCGGGTTAGTGAAGTTGCTCTTGTGGCTTCCGGGGATAACAGCAAAGCAACCGTCTTTGACATCAACGTCGGTCAACGCATACCCAATTTTCACGCTCACGCACTTGAACTCTCCATCTTGGAAAGCATACTCACTATAAGGTAGTAACTCCGCATAACCGTGATGGAAGCGAAATGCCCCTCCGCTGTTCCGTGACATAAAGCTGGCTGCATCCAGCCGGGATGGCTCACCAATCATCTCCTCAATATAGTGAAGTGTCTGGGGTAGGTCAATGAGCTCCTCAAAGGGACCTCCATAACGGAGCACCTCACAGTCATAATCCCCCAAACCGTCCTCCGGCGGGGCACCCGTCTGGGCGTAGACATTGTCCGAAGCGCGATATTTCCTTTCCACGCCCAAGGCTGCTGTCCGACTATCATCAAGCGTTTCAAGGTCATCGATCGTTTCGTTGAGTCGCTGACGCACATCGGGGGACAGCACCCCGCGCAATACCAAATATCCGTGCAGGTCAAATAGATATCTTTCTTCCGATGTCATATGATATACTCCCAATTTTCATTGGTTCCGTCGGAATGCAACGCCATTGAAGACATTTCAGCCTGCCTCATCGAAGCCGCTTTCAACCAATTTTGATAGTACTTCAACAGCTTCCTCCTCGTCGGATCCTTCTGCTCGAATCGTAAGTTGAGTGCCGCGGTTTGCTGCTAACATCATGATTCCCATGATACTTTTTGCATTGACCTTCATCAGCCCTTTTTGGATGTAGATGTTGGAAGAGAATTGATTCGCCGCTTGAGACAGTACGCCGGCGGGACGGGCATGCAAACCGAGCGCATTGCGGATTGTCACCAATTGTTCAATCATAATAATCTTCCTTATCGGCTGATGGGGCTGTTAAATTACCTTTGACTTTGTTGGCCCCAAAATTTCACGATGAAGCGTTGTATGCTGCCATTCGTCAAGCACAGCTTCATCGTTCTGCTCTGCCATTTCTGCAATGAGGGATTCATTGAGTTCTTTTGCTGCGTGGAACCCCAACTTTTGTCCCCAGAGATTCATTGCTGCAGCTTCGATTAGGTTCGAGATATTTCGTCCGGGTGCCACAGGGATGACAAGGTACGGTATCCGTTCATTATGAAAACTGTAAACCTCCTCATCAAGTCCCGTTCGGTTGTACACCTTGTTTTCGTCCCAATGTTCCAGTGTTACAACCAGTTCAACCTGTGTGCGATCGCCAACCGCGGTGACCCCAAAGAGTCCAATCACATCGACAATCCCTAACCCCCGGACCTCCATGTAATGCTTCACCGGTTGGACACGCATCCCGAAAACGCGGTGGCCGGATACCCGTTTCAAAAGAACAGTGTCGTCTGCAATGAGGCGATGTCCTCGCTGGAGGAGCTCCAAGGCACATTCGCTTTTGCCAATTCCACTTTCACCGAGGATTAAAACACCGACGCCAAACACATCAACCAAGTTCCCGTGAACATACTCCGAAGGTCCGAATTCATCTTCAAGGAACAGCAGCAGCCGGGTTGTGAAGATCGTAGATGATAGCCGGGTCTTCAAGATTGGTATATTTGTCTGATTGCCAATAACGACAAGTTCTGATGGCACGGGTAAGCCACCTGTAACAACCACGCACGGCAGAGCATACGAGAAGAATTGCTGTAAAACTTCAGTTCGTTCCGCAGAAGGGAGACTTTCTATATATGAAATTTCACCCTGTCCCAGAATCTGAACCCGTTCGTGTCCAAAGTGGTCGTAATGCCCACACAGAGCAAGGCCCGGACGGTTCGACTCCGCTGTTTTGAGTGCACGATCTAGCCCATCATGGCCAGCCGTGACCTCAAGTTGTAACTCGTAACCGGCATATTTGATTAGCTGACGCACCGTCATTATATGGTCTAGCATTCGACTATTCCTTTGGTGGATGAATCTAATCAGTGCAGTAATTTAACAGGGGGTGGTGAAGGATCGCCCAATGAATTGAGACAGGCTACACTCGGAGGAAAGGCTGACCACGCGTATGTGAATTGGCGAGACTTAGGCTATCGTTCAGTCAAACACATCCCCCGAACGCCTCTAGACAAATTGAGGCTCAACCCATCCATATTCACCGTTATCATCTTCGTAGACAACGTTGACCTGATTCGTCTGTGCGTTTAAGAAAAGCAACAAAGTATCTCCAGAAGTCTGAAGCTGCATTACAGCTTCCCCTACGCTCATCGGCTTGGCAGCGAACTTTTCGGGATCTCTGAAGTGAGGTGCCGGCATATTTGATGGATCACTCGCATCCAATTCCACCGGTGTGTCCTCCGCATTGCCACTTAACTGCACTGCTACCTCACGCCGAGACATGCGATGTCGTCGATCTTTAATCCGTTCTTTATGGCGACGAATTTGCGCCTCGATTTTGTCTATTACGTCGTCGAGCGATGAAAAAACCTCGTGTGTTTCACCTTGGGCATGGAAGGTGGCTTTCCGTGTCGCAAGCGTAATTTCCGTTCGGTAACGGTTTTTCTCCACCTCCATAACCACCTGAAAATCGATAACGTGATTAAAAATTACTTCGATTTTCTTAGCACGCTTCTCAATGTAAGTTCGAATATCGTCTGTAATTTCAAGGTGACGGCTAATAAGATGGATTTGCATGACTTGGACTCCCTTTGTTAAAGTAATAATTGGTTGGTCGCTGCCGATTCACCGCAAATCGGTCAGTAATTACCTACCATTTCCGTTTCCTTTTAGGAGATGGTAAAATATTAAGTTCCTCACGGTATTTGGCAACGGTCCGTCTTGCCGTGTGGATCCCTTGCGTTTCCAATGCATCAGCGATTGCCTTGTCACTCAACGGTTTCGCTGCATCCTCATTTTCAATCATATCCTTGATTTTCTCTTTGACTGTAGTTGCAGCGATATTTGAGCCGGAATCGGTCGGGAGTTCACCCCCGAAAAAGTACTTCAGCCTGTAGATACCTTGAGGCGTTTCGACGTACTTATTCGACGTGACCCGGCTGACTGTTGATTCATGGACACCCGCCATATCTGCTATCTGCTTTAATACTAACGGTTTAAGTCCCTCAACCCCTTGCTCCAAGAAATCTGCTTGTATCTCAAAAATTGCCTCCGTTACCCTTGCAATCGTTTGGCGGCGCTGCACAATACTTTGTAACAAATCCCTTGCCTGAGTTCTGCGAACCTCTAGCCACTCCTTTGTTTTCGCATCTAAGTTTTTGTTTCCGTTCATCATCCAATCGACGTAGACTGGATTCAAACGCAGCCGAGGCATACCGTCATCATTGGTAATAACTCGGTATTCCCCCTCAATCTTTTCAATTGTAACGTCAGGGATGATCGTTTCGGGGGCCCTTGGATCCCTTGGATCGGAGAAATGGCGACCCGGATAAGGATCCAAAGTACCAATTAGTTCCCGCGCTTCTACAATTTTGCTGATTTGCACCTCAAGCCCTTGGGCGATACGCTGGAGATGATTATCCGTTAAATCCTCCCAATAGTGCTTGATAACCATTTCTGCGAGTGGATTCTCGATTTGTGCGGCTCTCATCTGTGTGAGAAGGGTTTCCGAGATGGTGCGATAAGCGATTCCGATCGGCTCAAAATTGTTGTGAATAAAGTGCAAGACAGCCTCTACCTCAGCCACATCGCAGCCGACAGCGGCCGCAATATCTTCGAGGGTGATGTTGTAGATATTGAGTTGACCATTCTCCTTGTTGACCGTGTAAGTCTGTTCACCCGCTGCATCGGTTATCAGCCAACAGCTGCCTTCTGATTTCACAGTAATGGTCGCATCTTGAGAAAACGAAAGCTCGTCGTTTTCAAATTCCTTACGCAGCCCTTTTTCGATTACTTTGTGCAGGTATTCTGAGAGCACCTTATTATCTAAATCGCTTTGGAACAATGAGTTAATATCGAACAGAGGACCGGTCCGCAACTGACCGTTATCATCAAGATTGCCAATAATCTGCTCACCAATTCTCCGCTCCATTTCCGAAAAGGGGGCAATACTAAGTTGTTCCATCAGAAAATCGTGCAGCGACTGGAAACAAGCGATATCGGAGGGACGCTGAACCTCGTTGTTCTCCCAATGCTCAAACTCTCCACTTTCACCTCGATGGAAGGAGTCATCTAGGAAGTCCTTCCAGTCAAAATCTGGTTCTTTATCCTCACGATCGATAATTGCTTCGGGTTCATTCCATTGGGTATCCGGATCGAGTCCTTCTAAATCGGTAATTTCCGCAAGCTCAGCAGCCTCCGATATCTCCTCTAAGAGCGGATTTTGCTCCAATTGCTGACTCAAATGCTGCTTCAGATCCAGCCGTGACATCAGAAGTACCTGGATCGCTTGCTGTAGCTTGGGCGTCATGACCAGCCGTTGCTGTAAGCTCCCGGTTTGTCTCATCCTAACGTTCATGACTTGATCTCCTCAAATGATTGCGTTATATCCGAGGCCGTCGCAATTCAAAGTTATGTCCTAAGTACTGTTCCCTAGCAATCTCACTCTCAACAAGTGCCTCCGGGGTGCCGCTTAACGTGATTTTTCCATCGGTAATCAAATACGCACGGTCAACGATGCCTAACATTTCCGCCGCATTGTGGTCTGTGATTAACACGCCAAGATTTCTATCACGTAGGTGTAAGATAAGCTGCTTAATATCTTGAACTGCAATCGGATCTATCCCTGAAAATGGCTCATCCAACAAAATAAAAGACGGTGATGCTGCCAACGCTCTTGCGATTTCGGCACGACGACATTCCCCACCCGAAAGGGTATATGCTTTACGATTTGCTAACTCGGAAATGCCTAGTTCTTCCATCAGTTGTTCGCTTCGTTGTCCACGTTCCTGTTTGGGGATATCGCGCACCTCTAAGATAGATTCGATGTTCTGCTTGACCGTCAACTTCCGAAAGATAGAGGTTTCTTGGGCGAGATAACCGATGCCCCGTCGGGCGCGTTTATACATCGGCAGAAATGTGATGTCCTCATCATCGTAGACAATTTGTCCCGCGTTGGGGCGGATCAGTCCAACAACCATGTAAAATGTCGTTGACTTGCCCGCGCCGTTGGGGCCCAGCAAGCCGACAATTTCACCCGTCTCAACTTCAAGACTGACTCGATTAACGACAATGGGTCCACGTCTTGTATAACTTTTAACAAGTTCATGGGTTTGAAGGACCGCCACTGCTTTCTGTCTCCTCTTCCTCTTGTGATTCTTCTTGTGAATCCGACTCAGATGCCTTTTGGGATTTTACGCGAAATCGAACCTTTATATTGCCCTCTCCAGAACGTTCACCGGTACGCCGGTTATACCAAAATTTATCTGCTTCCAACCGATCCTCATTTTGGAGAACAACGACATCATCGTGAAAATATATAATATCGGTGAGGTGGTTCAAGGTCGCGTGGGCACACGTGACAAAAATATCCCCGTCTCGAAGCTCGACGTTTCCTTCCGCAACAGTTTTGACTGTTTCATTTGTTTCAACGTTTTCGTGAATAGTCACTTTGTCTGCATTCAGGAAGCCATTTGGTCTCTCAATTTGAACGTTACCCGTAAAAATTGTCAATCCTTCTTTTTCACGTTGCTCAAAGCGATCCGCGTGTTTAACATCAATCACGTCCTCATCCAGAGTTGGCTCATCGGCCATGACCTCTTGTTGAGGCGGAGATGTCTCCTGTTCATCAGTTGGAAACACACGGTTATTAAGCAAAAGAACACTAAGGAGCAAGCCAAACGCCCAAAGTAAAGCCACAGCAGGTTTCGGAACTGTTACAGAATTAATTCTCAGTTGCATCAAATTTCTCATCCTTTGGATAAATTTTAGATTGGACATTCTTCATTATAACCACTTCGAGTGTCGGATCGCCTTCCAGCTCTTGACCGACCATTGTTGAGTTACCCCGCACAATTGTGGAGGTGTTCGGTGCAAACAGCTTGCCATCACTGTTGCGCCAGTGAAGTTCATCGGTGTAGAGGTGCCCATCTGGGCTCTTTCCAACAACATTCTCAAAAATATGAATATCGTTGCTCGATTCAATCAGCTCGCCTCGATCACCTGTTATTGTTATTGCCCACTTGCCTTCCTCAAAGATCTGGACCGTTGGTTTTTGCATCTCCACAATCTCTTTCAGGAATGCCGCCTTCTCGGCAACAAGCGTCCACCGCGTGATACCCCCATCTGCGTGTTGGGTTGAAAACTCATACAGTATCTGTTGAGGCGCTTCTTGGACTGGCTGTATCGGCTCTTCGTCTGCTTTATCACAGCCAAAACTGAATAAGCTAAAAGCTACCAAAAGGAAGGATACTTGAAAGGCTATATGTAAGTGTCGGTTATTCAGGTTGTGTTTTCCAGCGTTCATGCATCCAGATCCACTGTTCCGGGTGGCGTCGAATGTAAGATTCAATAACTTTGGTGAACTGCTGTGTGTTGACCAAGAGATCTGCTTCTTTCTCTCCACTCTGTTGTAGAAGCAATGGTGCTTCGATAATAGCACGATGTGAATTGTCCGGTTGACGGACAATAAAAGTTGGTAAAATCGCAGCCCCGGTCTTGAGCGCGAACGCTACAGGGCTATAAGGTGTATAGGCAGGTTTGCCGAAAAAATCAACGAAGATGCCGCGAGTACGGGTGTCCACATCTGCAAGAATCGCAATCAGTTCATTTCGATTGAGACAGCGTAATACTTCGCGAACCGACCGATCTCGGTCTATACCTTGCCAGCCAACCTTTTCTCGATAGCTGCTAACAATCGCATCTAAACGCTTGGATCGCAGCTCACGGGTGATCCCACGGATTGTATAGCCATGTGCAAGAATGCTCGCACCAAGAAGTTCCCAGTTGCCAAAGTGAGCCGTCAGGATGATCGCGCCTCTTCCTTGAGTCAGTGCCTTATCAATATGTTCTCTGCCCTCAAGGGTAACAAGTTGATGGAGTGTTTCAGGAGACATGCGAGGCAGCTGCATAAATTCCATCAAGTTCTTACCGATATTCTGGAAGGAGCGTCGGGCAAGCCTGCCTACCATTGGCTGATCAATACCAAGACTCTGTGCCAGATGCTTGCACGCCTTATCCTTTTCGCGATGGGACAACAAGAAAACAGCTGTAGCAAGATGAACACCTATGAATAAAGCGAGTTTGCGAGGCAGCCGAGCAATGCACTGACCTATACATTTTGCCGTAAATACGTAACAGTAATCTTTCAGAGTGCGCCACATACCTATCCCTATTATAGCAAAGTCAACCTGCAATGACAAGGGAATTCATGGATGCAAGGGGGAGTTGGGACTAGTTGGCATAAAAATTGATAGTCAGTATCGATCTCTGTTGTTAATGGATCTGAATGTTTGAAAATTGACTGAAGTTTTGCTTGAGGCTGGAGTTTAAGTGTGTTAAAATAAGCGGAGCTGCAACTTCAATTAGAAATAGGCGTTAGATATAGATAGCAACTCAATTAAGGCATATCGAAAGGTGGTGCAAAGTCATGCAAGAAATGCTTGAACGAATTAACTACGGTAAGAAAAACAACACATTCGATAATCAGGAAACTCGTCTTGACTCTGCCCATCTGTGTGTCGGGTCGCCGGGAACGGCTACTTAAGATCTCGTTTGGTGTAATGTCGGAAAGCCCGTAAGGATGAGTTTCCTTGCGGGCTTTTTTTATTTGACCTTGTGAGGTTCTATTTTATGGATGAAGGAATTGTTATCAAAGCACACGGTGGGGTTTATGATGTCCAAATCGGGGGACAACTCTACCACTGTTCATTGCGACATCATATTATTGAAGCCGATAGACGGGAACGTGCCGAAACGAAAGAGTTACCCTACGTGGATCTCGTTTCTGTCGGAGATCAGGTGCGAATCTCTCGATCGGAATCGAAAACAGATCTAGGCTATATTGAGGAAATTCTACCGCGTCAGACCCAATTTGGTCGTACGCGCGTAAACAAATTGCCACAGGTCATTGTAGCTAATCTCGATCTCCTGCTAGTCATCTTTGCAGCACGAAACCCTCAACTCAAATTACGCATGCTGGATCGATTTCTTGTGACAGCAGAGGCTTCGGGCATGTTGCCCGTGATCTGTATTAACAAGATTGATCTGGTCCAACTGGAAAAATTGAAAGCACAAATGGCACTGTACGAACGAATCGGTTACAATGTCGTCTACACCAGTATTGTAACGGGTGCTGGAATTGACGAAATGCGTGCAGTGATGAAAGATCGGATTTCCGCTATCGTCGGATCGTCCGGCGTTGGTAAATCATCACTACTCAACGAAATTCAACCGGGCTTGCAGCTGCGCGTCGGCGATGTTGATGATCGGATGCACAAAGGACAGCACACCACAACGGAGGTTGCCCTACTGCCACTCCATTTTGGTGGGTTTGTCGCAGATACACCGGGCATTCGTACACTTGGGTTGTTTGAGATTGATGATGAGCAGGGACTAGACATCTATTTTCCCGAAATGCGTTCCTACATTCCCGAATGCAAATTTGCAGCGTGCACCCACCAACATGAACCGGGGTGTGCTGTTAAGAGTGCTGTCGAAGATGGAAAAATTAGCGAGTTGCGGTACGATAGCTACTTGCGCATATCGGGATTTAGCGCAGGAAGATTTGAACGTGAAGGACCGAAGAAAGAGAAAAAACGGTACGAAAGGAGGCATAAACGTGCCAAGCGATAGTGGACAGCAAGTGATTGACAAATTGAGACGAATTATTGAAAAAAATGAGCAGAAACTCACCTATTTTCAGAATCGACTGAAGCAGTCTGAGTTCATTGATCAACCGAACCAGCGCCTAATTGGCACCGCGGCGGGACAGGCGGATTCATATACAGATCAGCTGGCGATCCTGCAAACTCAACTACGCGAGCTAGAAAAACTTTACGGCGGCAGCCTAAAACTGAGAACAACTGAAGAGCGAGATTTGCGGCGAAGTTGGGGTTGGACAAATGAGCCGACCCTTCGTAATCGCTTGCACACTCAGTTCATGCCCTTCCAAACTTACGTTGACAATTGGCATCGCTGGCTGGCTGACGAATATACGCACCCGCTTTCAGTTGATCTGCCAAGCGGTGAATTGGTTGGTTTTATGCTAATTAGATGCACCGGTAGGGATGAGAAAATTGCGACACTTGAGTTTATTGTTATTCGACCTGATTGCCGTTATCAGGGGTATGGCACAGAGGCGATGCAGCAGGCAATCGACTGGGCATTTGAACATCTCGGTGCCGATACCTTTGAGCTGCAAGTCAGTGTCGATAACTATGCTGCATTTCTCTGTTTTGAGAGGTGTGGACTGGAGTGCATTGACCAAGGACATTATGGGAACTTGGAATCCTATCGCATGGAGATGCGTCGTGAAGTTTGGAAAGACACTAGATCTGCTGGGGCAATTCCAGAACACGATGACCGTGAGACACCGCCTACCCGGAATCTTGATGCAGTTGGAGAAAGATCCAGTCCCTATCTTACGGCGAAACTGCTGGCACCCTTAAAAGAACTCGTTTCTGATCGCTAAATGCGGGGTTTGTTCCTCCACCAATTCAAAGGACTCTAGTTCAAACTCAACCTCAACGGTAACATCATCACGGATCTGAGATTGGGTAAATTTGACGATGCCAACATTAGGGGCAAGCCATTTCTGGGCTACCGTTATGTCGAGGGGATGATCGAAAATGCTCCACTTAAACGATTCCTGTACCTGAAATACGTGATCAAACGTCCCCGCCGGAACCGTCAAGGTTTCCTCTGAAAGTACCTCAAACTCATCTACACCGCCACCAATCGGGAACAATTCAGGGGTCAACTTTGCCTGAAAACTTGTTTGCCATGTATTCCCCGGGATCAGTGGAAAATTGTAAAGCGGTAAAAAAGGTGAGAAAAGGATTGTATCTTCCGTGCCAGAGGTAATATTCTGTGCATGCTGGAAAATTCCTTTGACAACGCCATTTTCAATTTTATGACCCAAGTAGGAGAAATTAAGGATGCCTTCTAGCCCCTCGTCAGGACTCGATTTCTGTAAGACATAGCTTTTAACTGTTCGATCACTGGTAACTTGAATATCGATTGTGTCAACAATTTCAAAGATAACCCGATTCCCTTCATCATCGCGGTAGTGCCATGTATTGCCAACAGCGAGTGGGTAATAATCCCCCGGACGGGTCCGCCACACACGGATGTCAATGGTGCTTGTGTTCGATTTTCTGCCGTCACTTACGGTGACTTCAATCAGGTATTTTCGTTCCTCTTCGGGAGCAGTCCAAGTCGCACCGAGTTCATCGCCCTCAATCGTACCGCCGGTCGCATACCATTCAACAGACAGTTTGTCACCATCAACGTCAACGGCTTTGAACTTGATGCCGACTGAGGTGCCGGGTTCAATAATATCGGAGTCCGCCTCAAAGACAGAAATCCTTGGCGCGAAATTCTCGTCATGATCGCCCTCACTACACCCCAGAATCAGGAAAAGAGAAATTGCTATAAACAGAGGAAACAGATTCAGCTCCCTGAGTAAAAACATGGTAAGGTCTCCTTCACGAGTAGAATAGTTGCTGCCCCTATGGAATCGGGACTCAACGCAAACATAAAACGTTGAGGTGGGCAAAAAGATGACACCCTGAAAGATTTTTCCCTAAAGCTTAACCCAATTCCCAACCGTATTCTCTCGCTGGGATGTATGGAAGCTGTCCACTCTGGAGCATCAGTTCAAGCGGAGAGTCCTTTTGAGCCAATGGAAACGTGACTTTAGCCCTGCCAAGCCGTTCCGATTCGTAAGCGGCGAGGCACATCTCCAAAGCGGCTCGACCGTCGTATCCGCTGGAAACGCTCTCTCTGTCCTCGTCGAGACAAGCGACCATTTCCCACGCACCTTCGCTTGGCACATCTCCTGTCGAATCTCCAATCAGTTCGCTGCCTATCGCCTCAATCTGTTCTCCCTCACGGAAGTCTCCCAACCCGCCATCATTCTTCCAAAGCCGAATCAGCGGTTGCCAACCGCGATGCGGACGAACCTCTATCTTCCCTTCGCTTCCCTCAAAGATGAAACAGCCATCCAGTCGATAATCCCAGTGTCCACCAGTCATAAACAGCGCGGTGATTCCGTCGTTGAGACTGAAGAAACTCATAATCCGTTCGCGTTCATTGCTCCGGTCAACGGTTGCGATGGCCCATTCTGGATCTCCACCGAACCATCGAATAGCATCGCAACTGTGCGTCCCGTTGTGCAGCAAGGTACTAGTATCGCCGTAATTCTGAACCTCGATATGTAATAGGGCCCCAATGACACCGTCCTCCACCATCTGTTTGACCCGACGCCAATTCGGTTCAAATCGCATGGTGTGGTCAATCGCTAACTTTGTTCCAGACCGCTCGCACGCGTCGATAACTCGGTCTGCATCTTTCATATTCAACGCCATCGGCTTTTCGCAGAGGATTGCTTTAGCCCCGGCTTGAGCTGCAGCAATTGTCGGCTCCACATGTTCCCGATTGTGCGTTGTCACACCGACGATATCAAGCCTTTCTTTGGCTAGCATCTGTTGCATGTCCGTGTACGTCGACGGAATCTCAAATTGTTCGACGAGCGTGTTCACCTTATCTTCAAGAATATCGCAGGCGGCAACAACCTCCACGCGGTCATGCAGTTGCTGAAATGCGGTCGCATAACGCGTCCCAATACTGCCACAACCGATAATTCCGACGCGATACTTCGTTTTGGGCATACTCCACTCCCTTACTTGTGGGTAGATTGGCTTAACTTTACCAATGCCTTCATTGCCTCGAACTTGAAGTACATGTCCTGATTATCATCTCCGATAATTTCGATTAGTCCAGGAATCGCACTTTTATCCCCCAATTCACCTAACACTGTCGCCGCATTCCATAGTACCAAGATCTCGTCTACAGGATCCCATCGTGGCACACCTTCGCCATGGTTGAGAGCGTTTATCAAAACAGGGATGCCACGCTTGTCCCCCAACTTTGCCAACGCTTCTGCGATAACCCATTGTACCGTGATATTATTGTCATCGTTGAGAGCATTTATCAAAGCGGGCACGGCACGCTCATCTCCCAATTTTCCCAACGCTTCTACGGCAAAGATATTTTTATCGTTAAGAGTGCTTATCAAAGGGTCAACGGCGCTGTTATCTCCTAACTTTCCCAACGCTCCTGCAGCGGCCCATCGTACCGTGATATCGTCATCGTTGAGAGCGTTTATCAAAGCGGGCACGGCACGCTTATCTCCAAACTCTCCCAAAACGCCTGCGGCATTCATTCGTACGGTGCCATTATCATGGTTTAGAGCGTTAATCAAAACAGGTACACCACGTCCATCCCCCAATTTGTCCAATACTTTTGCAGCAGTCCGTCGTATGGCGCTATTATCATGGTTGAGGGAGTCAATCAAAACGGACTCACCGCGCTTATCTCCTAACTTTACCAGCGCTCCTGCGGAAGCTAGGCGTACCCAGACAATATCGTTGAGAGCGTTTATTAAAGCCGGGATCGCACTTTTATCGCCCAACTCTCCTAACGTTTCTGCAGCCTTCGATTGTACCCAACGATTATCGTCATCGAGAATCTTTATCAAATGGGGCACCGCACTTTTATCATTTAACCTCCCTAACGCTTTTGCTGCCGCCTTCTGTACCTCGTCCCAGTCATGGTTGAGGACGTTTACCAAATGGGGCACCGTACTTTTATCCCCCAATTTTCCCAATGCTATTGCGGCCTCCAGTACGACCTCGCTATTGTTATCGTTGAGGAGATTTATCAGCGTAGGAACAGCACGTTTATCTCCCAATTCTCTCAACACATAGGTAGCATACGCTCGTACCTCCGAGCTATCATCGTTGAGAGCACCAAGCAGTAGTTCAAGTAGCAGCTCTCCAGAGAGTGTTTCACTCAGTTTATAAAACTGATAATACGCTTTGAACGCTTTCTCGGTTTGCCCATTTGCAGCAAGTACCTTTGCTAACATGGCATGCCCAATCGGTTTCTCTGAGTTCTCTAAAATAAAACCCTCAACCAATTTTAATGCGTTCTCATAATCATCCACTTCGAGGAAGGCACTGATGCCCTTTTCCAATTCTGATCCTTCAGAATTACCGCCTGAAGGTGTCGTTATGAGGCAGGTAAGGATAGCCAACAGGCCGAGAACTAGGGTCACCGCGTTCAAGTGTTTCATCGTGGCTTTCCTTCTGTTTATTGATTTAATTGTTCCAACGCCGCTACCGCATGAAGTCTTATTTTAATATCATATTCCTTGTTGCCTAAGATTTTGAGCAGCGTAGTGTGATCCTCTAGTTTTACCAAGGCTTTCACAGTGCGTAATTGTTTCGAGAATTCCTCATCTTTGAAATTCATCATCATCGCAGGAACAGCGGCCTTGCCCCCTGCCTTAAACAAGGCTGCTTTCGCAATCAATGGCACGAGTTCATCGTCATTGTTAAGTGCATCCACTAAAATGGGAACCGCACGATTATCTCCCAGTTCTACCAACGCGTATCCAGCACGTACTCTTACCGCACTATCACGATCTTTGAGTGATTTTACCAAAGCAGAAATAGCTCCCTTATCTTCCAACTCCCCTAAAGCAAGTGCTGCTTCCGCTCTTACCGTGCTATGGTCGTGCTGGAGAGCCTTGATTAAATGAGGTATGGCTTCCTTATCTCCCAACTTGCCTAACGTTTCTGCAGCTTCCCGTCGTACCGCACTATCATCATCGTTAAGGGCGTTTATCAAATGGGGTACAGCACTGTTATCCCCTAACTTTCCTAACGCTGCTACGGCTTCTTGTCGTACCCAATTATCGCTATCGTTAAGGGCGTTTATCAAATGGGGTACGGCACGCTTATCTCCCAGCTCTCCCAACGCATCTGCGGCGTTCCATCGTACCGCACTCTCGTCGTCGTTGAGCGCATCTATCAAATGAGCGACTGCACTTTTATCCCCCAACTCTCCCAACGCATCTGCGGCGCTCCATCGTACGATATTATCATTATCGTTAAGGGCGTTTATCAAATGGGGTACGGCACGCTGGTCTCCCAACTCTCCCAGCGCTTCCGCAGCCTCCGCTCGTAACCACTGAATGTCATCATTGAGAAGGCTTATCAAATGAGGGAAGGCACTGCTATCTCCTAACTTTCCCAATGCTGCTATAGCGCCCAGCTGTATAATTATGTCATCACGGTTGAGTGCGTTTATCAAGGAAGGAAGCGGTCCCTTGTTATCTAACTGTTTAAGAGCTTCTACGGCAGCCGATCGAACCGAACTATCACCATCGTTGAGCGCCCTGATTTGTATTTCAAGTAATAGACCAGAAGAGGGCTTTTCATCACGCTCATAAGATTTATGATACGTCTTGAGTGCTTTTTCTAACCTTGATTGGTCATGATCGCAGCTTGAAACTATTAGACTGAAAGAGATACAATAGGCTATGGAAACCAACAGCAGCGGCGAGGGCTTCGCCCACCTACCTGTTGTCGCCGTATCCCATCGTTTCATCATAGCTGCCCTCTTCTGAACCATCACAAGACAATAGCCGAAACCCAACTCAACGAATCGCAATCGGATTGCCCGGAGATCCAGTACCACCTTTCAATCTCAGTGGGGAGAAGATAAAGGCAAACTCATAGACCTTATCCGCTGCGAGTTCTGCGGTAATGAGGTTCTCAATATTATAGATACCATTTTTAGCAATGAATAGTTGATGGACAGGAACAAAAACCGAATCATCAGGATTCGGGATCACTTCGATTCCCCAGTTATCCGCACCCACCATAACAATCTGTTTCTCAACCAGATACTTGCCTGCCTCTATGCCGATGCCGGGCTCCGATCCGTTATAGCGCTCATTATCCGTCATCCAGAATTTACCCCAACCGGTATGCGTGAGGACCACATCGCCAGGCCTTATCTCCACGCCCTGCTTTTTTAACGCGCCCTCTATATCTTCAGCCGTGATTTCGTAACCGCCCTCCAGATGCTCAACGCCTTTATAGCCAGCAACGTCGATGAGCACCCCACGAGTGACGAAAACGCCCACGTTCTCCACACCCAATTTCTTCAGTCCGTCGGGCTTGGCAAAGTCGAAGCGATTGTTTCCGTTGTAGTAAAGATCGCCGATACCGATGTGTCCTAACCCATCAAACTGCGTGCCAATCTGTCCAATTTCGCCACTGACAATCTCATCATGCCACGTGACCTTGTTTTTATGGTCAGTGCTGCCGGTTTGAGGGATCAACAAACTATAGTGGCGTGTGCCAAACAGCGGCATTCCTGCTTCGTAAACCCGACCGAGTTGGTAGACTTTTCCTTCTTTAATCAGGCTAGCTGCCTCTAAAACCTTTGTAGCCGTCAGCAGGTTTGCTGCGCCGCGCTGATCATCTTTCCCCCATTTGGAGGGATACCAGTTAGATTCTTCCGTCAATGTCCAAGTTGCGGTCAGCGCGACTAGTAACGCGGCTGAACCCAAAATTGCGAAAAATTTGACGACGTTTTTGCGTTTGTGAGACATTGTTTTTCTCCTTTTGTTTGAGGGGGATTCTTGTCCCATTAGAGTAGCATTTGTCGTAGAAGAAGTTGATTTGTTTGATACCGTTTATGCCTTTCAGTTGTCCTTTTATCAGTTGAAAAACACACCGGTTTCACGGGGGAGTCAGTGTAACAAGATTCGTGGGTAAAGTCAAACAAATTTCTGGGAGGGAAGATTCTGGGGGCGTTGATGATTGAAAAACGGAGGACTTTCCCCTTTTCTTTCAAAAATCAATCTTGGATGTCTTTGTTTAAGCTTATTTGGAGGATTCGCTTCGCAGGGCGGCCATTTCCGCACGAAGCTGCTCTAATTCGGATTCAAGTTGTTGGCGGCGTTGCTTTTCACTTTCAGCCATTGCTTTCAATTCGTCGGAGGTAGGAATAGGTGTGCCATCCGGCAGATAGGGGCGTAACAATCTGACTTCACTTACCGGTTGATGTTCCCAGCGGAGCCACATATTCAAAGCGTGACTGAACAATCCTCCTTGTGCATCGGGTTCGATTTCTTCAATTGCACCGGATGGACTTCGACACCACCCTCGAAACTCCGGAGACTTGGCACCTTCGGGTTGATGAATAAAATACTCATCAACTTCAATCTCAACTAAGTATTGTCTGATCTTGTCGCCCCGGTCGTGAGCCGCTGTAGATTCGGAAAGAAATTCAAACACCACCACAGGGACCGCCCCTTCCGCCCAGGTGTAAAAGCTTCGCCTTTCTGGAAATGATTCGGCACCATAGACGACGTAAATATCGGGTGCCACAAATTTCCGGCGATCCCCCTCTTGATAATAGATAAAACTGTCAATACCGATGTAAACGCGATTATCGTTCCCAAAGTAACGCTTGAGTTGGTCACTGAGTGTCGTAATCTGTACGCCATGAAATCCCGTTGCCGACATGGGTTGGTCGTCCTCCGAGGGGTAGCCTTCAATATTAACCGTCGCTTTGCCGCTGGCTTTTGGAAAAACCGGCATCTGTTTTCTGCGCTTGAAATCAAAGTCGGTTCGGGTGCCCATGATATTCCCTTCTTGGTTGGGGTTCAGAACTTAATTGTTAATTCACCCACGAACTGTCTTGCCCGATTGCGGCTGGCAAAGACTTCGTAGAGATTGCCGGAAGCATCGAAATAACGGCGTACAAAATTACGGCTCGTGTTCGCCGGATTCAAATCTGTGTATTCGAGCCACAGATTGACATCCGTAAATACGTCCCAATTCACCCCAAAGGCTGTGGAACTCGCATCACCCTCTCCCTCCTGACCTTGACGGTTCAGATTGGGAAACAGTGCCTGTTGATAGAGGTCTGTTGTACCATCAATCCGTTCCGCATAAAGATTGAATTCCTTGTAGTGGTAGGCATTTGGGTTGGTGATAAATTTCAGATTGGCAACGACTGTGTTCGTCAACGCCTGGGTTTCATAGTCGTAGCTATCTTCCTCTTTCGGGGGTGTTATATAGCGTTCATCCTGTTCATTGTAGGTGAAGACATCCGCAAGCGTCAGGTTCCAGCTTTCTGAGAGGTTATATGTCCAAAAGAAGGAGTTGTTCAACTGTAACAGATTCAATTGGTCATCAACGTCCGCATCCTTGTCGATATCCTCGTAATCTTCGAGAAAGTTATGATCGCGGTTGAGTGCCCGAGTATTATAAACTGCATTCATATGCGACGGCTTAATCGTAAAACCTTCAATGGAATATTGACGAATGATTAAATCACTCCCATCGCGAAGGTAAATGTGACCGAGAGGATCTAAGGTAAGGAAAGCCAGATCGTGATCTTCCGCGCTCTGTCTATCCACTTCGTAAACCACACGCCCTTTATATCTTCCGTTGCTACTAAATTGTTGTACGCGCGCGATAACGTTGTGATAGATTGTCTCACGAATCTCTTTAACCTTCAGATCTTCCGCCTCCTCTTTTTTATTTTCGTCTTGCTCACCTTCTTCATCAAGATAGTCGTTGAGGTAACGGCGATACTCTGCTTCCTCAAGCAGACGAATCCGCCGATGTAAGATAGCTAGATCTGACGACTGTGAATTTGGGTTAAGAGAGGCAGAACGGGGGCGGGTGGTATCAATGACGGAATTGACAAGTCCTGTGCCCGTTGAATAAACATCAGCGAGCCCCTGCCCGGACGGTGAAACAACATCTAAGAAATTTGCGAGCGGGCTTCCCAAAAACCGTTTGAACTGGCTCTTATCTTTAACCAAAATCTCACCCGAGGCCAAAGCGACAACGGCGATAGGTTTGACAAATTCTCCCTCGTTACGTCCCTTCACCCCAAATTTCAATATAAATTCTCCGTCTGCATTAAATTTAACTACACGATGATTACCGGTGTCCGCAATAAGCACATTCCCTTCAACATCAATTTCAATGTCCGAGGCATCGGTGTCAAACTCGCCATTGCTCGCACCGTATCTGCCAAACGCGATTAATTTCTCCCCGTCCGCACCAAATTTGTGAACCTTTGCGTTTTTTCCATCTAATACATACAGCTGGTTTTGGCTATTCACATCAATGCGAACTGACCGATCATAGTTCCTCGGTTGATAGGCGAATGCCGTTTTGCCCTCCTCGTCAATCATCAAGCGCGTGGGAAGAACTACTTTGGGGCGCACGTCAATCGCATCGACAACGTAGGTGTGCATTAGCTCGCCATTTCGATTGAACTTGTAAACACAGGGGCCAAACCAATAAAGCTTCGGATCTGCGGTCGCCGGAATATGATGGGGTACAGCCAGATCAACGACATAAATATTTCCAACTCCATCAACAGCAACATCGCCCGGCTTTCTGAGTATATTGTCCATAGTCTGCTCTTTCGGAATTTGCATGATGAAATCACCTTTTGGTGATAGTTTCTGGACTAGCCGGTTATCTGCGTCGCTGACATAAATGTTGCCTGTGTCGTCAAATCCCACATGAATATTCTTGCTAAAAAAACCGTCCGTTGAGCCCTTCCCACTGAACTCCCGCTCAAACTTCAAAAAACCCACAGCAAATATTTCGTCTGCCTGCCACACACACAGCGCAGCAACAAAAAGCAAAAGAACAATCCATTTTTTCATTGAATCGGGTCCCTTCAAATGATTTAGTGTATATTGCACTTGATATAACGTATATTGGTGTTTATCTGGTTAATTCATTCATTGTGTATGCTCAGTATAGCATGAACCTTCCAAAAATTCAAGCCTCTAGAATTTATTATAGATGAGCGGGTGTGTGTGTTTAGAGACACATACCCATCTGCTGTGGGCCCAAATGTCACTGAACTGAGACACTTTTCATGTGCTATGTTGGTAATTGATCTCATATCCTCTGCTCGTAAAGGATTGATGGTCTTGGCACGCGTCTTGCTCAACACAATATCACACAGTTTTGAAACCTTTGAAAATGGATAAGTTGAAACACAAGTTGAGGTAGGGAGGAATAAGATTATGTTAGTCCGTATGTCATTCACAATAACAATGTCTATTTTTTTCGCAGGATGGATCTGTTGCATCATGTTTGGGTGTAATGATCAATTAGCAGCATCGCCTGTAGAATCTGAAATTCAACTCTTGCAAGTGGGTGCGTTCCACGGCGACGAGGTCTCAGCAGAATCAGGTGAAATCTGGCTGGGATTGTATTCGACACCCGATGGGTATACGCTAATCCCTTCGAGGATTGCCGTGGAAACCGTTTATGACCCATTCGTTGATAATGCCGGGGAAAAGACCGGAAAAGTGGTGTCGGTGGAAGGGCAGACACGCCCACTCTTTCTGATAAAAGGTTTGGATCCGCCTGAAACAGAATCTATCAAGACACTATCCGCTGAAGGGGCAATTTTGAGTCCCGGTAAATCCCTCAACCTTAGATTGGATGTCAGAAACGAAAGTCATTTGACAGCTTATGGCGAGGGAGAGATAGGACCGAGCGGGTTTACTTCACTCGAAAACTACAGCCTTGAACTATCCAAAGGACATTTATCGCAGGAACTGCTCGCATACAATTCTACGAATGGTGCCATACCCACCCTGCTCTGGGCGGGAGATCTGGATGGAGACAATCAACTAGATTTCGTCATTAACGCAACCCCGCATTACGCCGTATATTCTGCACCGATGCTGTTTCTTTCATCAATGGCGAAGGAAGGTAATTTAGTCCAGAAGGTTGCGATATTTATCGCCACCGGCTGCTAGTACAACTATACACCTCCCCTTCTTCCTCTGCTCTGAATCCTTTCTGATTTTACCTGTTACTTCGTATCGCCCCCCAATTTCTCCTCAACATTTTCTATACTTCGTCGTCCAAAAAGAACCAAATGCAAATCCTTCGGTATGATTTGCGTTTGGGTGCTTCAGCAAGGAGGTTTTCTATGCACAGTGGGGGATTTTCTAGACGAGACATGCATCGAATGGCTCGTTCTTCCGGTAGAAGGAGTAACGTTAGACAGCGCGATGTAGAGATGACAATTTTAGAGGAAGTACCAGCAGAACTCCAAGATCAGCTTGAAGATTTGCTGGATGGAGAAGAAGATATCAAAATTGCTATCTCCACAGACCTACAGTTTGATGGCACCTACGGAAAGGATTGGGTGTTAGCGACGGAGAAACGCCTGCTCGCTTTTAACCAAAATGGTGTGCCTGAACCTGAAATCCAAAGTATTGCACTCGAAGCCATTGACGAGATCGAAATACGAGAGTTATACGGTAATAACTTCATGAAAGTGCGAACCGCAGAGGGAGCATTTGAAATTGCTCGTTACTCCAAGCGGTTCGTTCCCAAGTTTGCCGAAGCAACGCCAGAAATTGAATCGTTAATTGACAAGGCCAAGCCAGAGGAAACAGACGAATCTAAGCGGCGTCGGAAGTATGTTGATCCCGGAAAAAAGAAGATTCGATGTGAAACCTGTGGACGCCCGATCCCACGGTGGTCTGATGTTTGCCCAAACTGTGTTGAAAAAGGGAAACTCCTCGTCCGCTTGCTAAAGTATGCCCTCCCATTTTGGAAAGTTTCTGTTCCAGCGTTACTGATTATGCTGGTTATCCGGTTTGTTGACGTTTATCCTCCTATTCTAGTTCAGCAACTGATTGATGACATCCTCGTTCCCGCAACAATGGCAATGACGGGAGGACAGCCGGTCCAGCCGGGGGCTTTTGGACAAGTGGTAATGATTGTACTTCTGATGGTTGGATTACACGTTTTTACGGCAGCTTTCTCAGCAGTTCGGGGGTACATGATGGCGTGGGTCGGTCAGCGCATCACCCTGACATTGCGGAATGATGCCTATGGGCATATGAGTATTCTTTCGCTCGATTTCTACCAACAGCGGGAAACAGGGAATCTGATGTCACGCATCACTCAGGATGTCGGACGGCTGCGTGACTTCATCGCTGAAGGGTTACAGGATATTATCGGCGATTCAATGACGCTGATTTTTATGTGCATTATCATGTTTGCCGTTAACTGGCAGCTGGCACTCTGGGTGTTGCTTCCGATTCCCTTCATTATCCTTTTCTCATTCTATTTTGGACACAAAATGTCCAAGGTTTTCCACGTCTTGTGGAGGCGCTACGCTGGGATTAGCACAATTTTGGCAAGTACAATTCCGGGGATACGGGTTGTCAAGGCGTTTACCCGCGAGAAATACGAAGTCGAGCGCTTTCAAGAGCAGACCCATCAGGTTTTTGAAGGAGAAATGAATGCCGCCAAACTGTGGACACTTTATCAGCCAATCATGACCTTTATGACCTATTTGGGGACTGTACTCATCTGGTTGGTTGGAGGGCGGCAGATCCTCAATGGAGACTTAACGCTCGGTGAAATTACGCTATTCATGACTTATATGACGCGGTTTTTACAACCTGTACGAACACTCGCTCAGATGAACCGTCGATTCCTGAGAGCTGCGACGTCTGCTGAGCGGGTCTTTGAGGTCCTTGACACACCGCCTAGCGTTGCAAGTCGTAAAGACGCCGTTCACCTTCCAAATATGCGGGGACAGGTCGAATTTCGCGACGTTTTCTTCTCTTACGATGGAGAAAAAAACGCTATCAATGGGGTCAGCTTTACCACTCAGCCGGGAGAGATGATTGGGCTCGTTGGACATAGCGGCGCAGGCAAGAGTACCCTCATCAATTTAGTTACCCGATTCTATGATCCAAACGAAGGTGAAATTCTTATTGACGGACATGATAGCCGCGATATTGAACTCAGGTCTCTGCGAGGGCAAATTGGCGTGGTGCTGCAGGAGCCATTCCTGTTTGAAGGTTCCGTCGCCGACAATATAGGCTATGGCAAACCGGATGCAACCCGTCAAGAGATTGTCGCAGCGGCTAAAGCCGCAAACGCTCACGACTTTATCGTTAAATTTCCCGATGGTTACGATACAACGGTCGGTGAAAGAGGAGCACGCGTCTCCGGCGGAGAACGTCAACGGATCTCCATCGCTCGTGCCATCCTCAAAAATCCGCGCATTCTCATCCTCGATGAAGCCACTTCGTCCGTTGATACGGAGACCGAATCAAGAATCCAAGAGGCGTTGGGGCGACTGATTCAGGGACGAACCGTCTTCGCAATCGCACATCGCCTTTCGACACTCAAACATTCCAATCGTCTGGTTGTCCTCAAGGAAGGGCAGATTGATGAGATAGGCACACACGAAGAACTGATCGCCCAAGGTGGTACTTACGCCAACTTATGCGAAAAGCAGACCGAGCTCTCGAAAATTCGCGCGTGGTAGCAATGAAATATGAAATGACGAGAAACCGAGCTTTTTCTTGAAAACCCGGTTTCTCTTGGTCTTGAGATGAGCGAAGTGTGAAAGGAGTAGATGTAGTGGAACAGCCCATTCGGATCGAAGATGAAGTCCAATTTCTTGACCCTAAACTGGTGAAAATTAACCGCAACCAATTTGCTGAGTTGGAAGCGGAGCTGCCGGATGGCTCAGTTCACGCACCTGTTGAGCCGGTGCGCACGTTTCCACTGACCCAACCGGATCAGTACATCAGTTTACTTGACGCCCATAAAAACGAGCTTGGCTTGATTGAGGACATAAAGCAGTTAAACAAAGCGGATCAGACAGCTCTAGCGGAAGAATTGGAAAAATGCTATTTTATGCCAAAAATTACAAAGATTCATGACCTGGCGGGACGGTTCGGTGTCACCGAGTGGGAAGTCGAAACCGATAGTGGCACCGTTGCTTTTGATCTGCGTTCTCGGAGTGACATTACCATACTTGATGGTGGACGGGTGCTGATTAAGGATATTGATGGGAATCGATACGAAATTGTCAATTATCATCGGCTAGATCCGAAGAGCGTAGCTCTCCTTGAAACACAGATTTAACGTATAAAGCGTGAAATGGAAAAGCGGCTTACGTGTCAGGTAAGGATAATTTTGAGTCACCAATGGACCGTGAGACAATTGCCCTCATTCTCAGTATCATCGCCGTTATACTTGCTGCCTCTAAATGGATCTATGACCTCCATGCAGACCGCGCCGGCAGGCGAACCCACAGTCGAAGGCGACGCGGAAGCCATCTCGGAGTCGAGCTACTAACAAAACAGGCAAACTGCTTTATTACACGCGGTGGACATCTGCTATTTCTCGTTTCGTGTCGCATCTATAACGAGGGAGATCAGATTCCTATCACGATTCAAGCGTGTCAGTTTCAAGCGAAGATCGGACATAGATGGCAAGATACAGAATTATACCAAGTACCGCACGCAGTGCTCTTTCCAAGTTTACTCCGCAACAGCATCCCTATCAGTCTCAAACCGGAAGAACGACAAGATTTTTATGAAGTTTTTGCCCTTGATGCCTTAATTCCGAGTACTACAATTAAGATCCGTCTCAAGTTCCAAAGTGGGCGTAGAAAGATAACGCTATGTCGGGATAAATTCAACCATCGTGTTGACGATCATCCGGTTTTTGACATTCTATTCCGTGTCTTTGAATGAGGGGGATACGGCCACAGATCGGTGGAGAGAACTATCCACTTGGACAAAAACTAATGTAAATAGAACTTACGCGCTTCAGTAGGGAACGCAGATCTGCGTTCCCTACAAAACAGAATCGATGCCTGAGAACTTACTGTAGTTGCCCGATTTACCGGGCATCCGTTCCGAGACCAAGGTTAGAAACGATGTGCATCGGCGATAAATCGCCGAACTACAAGTTACTCTGAATCCCGATGTCCGCATCGGGGGCGTTGAACGTTCAACTGCGTAAGTCCTAATGAATAGAGCTTACGCAGCACGTTTATAAGTCCCCCTGTGTGCCAAATTTGCGTAGGTTCTGATAAAATTATTTTTCAAGGAGAAATTCATGTACAGAGGTAGGTGCGTTGCCATTTGGATAGGAATGTTATCATTGGTCTGTGTCTTGACAACTTATGGACAAAATGAAATTGCAGGCGAAACAGCATTGTCCTACGGGGGACCACCGAATCCAGAAGAAATGGCTTTGAGTCGGGGAGAACTTTCAGGACTTGGATTTACCTTTATCAATGGCGAACCGTTTTTACGGTTTCAGTTGCAGCCGGAGATAGATCTCGGTAAAGTCGGATTTGGACTCGGGCTTGTGCTGCTTTACAGTTCCTCTGAGGATGGCGAACACACAATCCTCGCTGAGGATGGCGAAGCGTGGGACGATATAAGTACCCTCCTGCGGGTTATTCGCTATGTGCGTTATGGTCATCTCAGCGAATCGTTTTACACCCGTTTCGGTGCGTTGGACTACGCCACTATCGGACACGGGTTCATTATGTCGGGATATTCAAACTATGACCGTCGTGGCTTGCGCCTAAACTTCAGCACAGAGACGAAAAAGGCTGGGGTTGAAACAATCATTAACAACATCAGTGCACCGACCGTTTTTGGCGGGCGGGTGTTTGTTCGGCCTCTGCAACAGGAGGAGGGCGGTATACCACTCCTTAACAGTCTGGAATTGGGTGGGACCTATCTAACAGACATTGAACCCGATCCAAGTCTGATTCCGGGCGGAGATCCGCTTATCGCATTGGGGGTCGATATCGGTTTTCCGCTTATTCACAATAAGTCGCTGCGTCTAGATATATACGATGATGTGGCTTTCTTAAACACGAAATCGGAAACGAAAGCGGAGGAGATTGATGAAGTAACCGATGTTGCAATCGGAAATGCTATCGGAATTGGTGTGTCGCTTTCGCAAGCTCTTTTTAAGTTGGAGTACCGCACCTTTGGCGCACAATTTTACCCGACCATTTTTGATTACACCTACGATGCTACCAAGGGTGCCGTCCCAGACTTTCTGGGGATGGATGAGGAGGACGATGCAGGTCAGGCAAGACAAGGCTACTTCTCAATGATCGCCGTGAGACCGATTCCGCAGGTCAATTTTATAGCGACTTTTGAGGACTATACCAACACGGAGCCAAAGTTATACCTTGGCATCACGGAATCTGGGGTAGTTGAACGGATGTCGTTCCGAGCATTCTATCTCAAACGCAATATCGGCGAGCCAGATCCCGGTTTTCCAGAGAAAGCAGGGAGCAAAGATCCAGGCTTTTTTGAGGATCTCTTCCGTCTCGATAGTAAATCCGCATTCATCGTGCGAATTGGATATGAGATCTTTCCGAGGTTTGAGGTCGCCGTTCTCCGTGAATACCGTTTCCGGCGGGTAGAAGATGCGGCGGGTAAAACACACTTTGAGCCAATTCAGAAAACTTCGGTCGAAGCCGGTTTCAGGCTCAATTTCTGAGTTGAGAAACGGTGCAACAAAAACCGTAGGGACGGGGTTTCCCCACGCCTACTTGCCAAAAACTTGGTTTTTCTTTGCATTTTGCACTTTGTTTTTCACGCAGATCAGACTTTTTTAACCTGCCTGTCTCAAGGAACCAATGGTTTTCACGTTTCACGCATCACGCATCAGATTAATCAATCTCCCGAAAATCAGGCACCTCAACGGGCGTTCCGCCATTCGCAATAGACTCCTCAGAAACTAATCCCGGCACTGTCAAATCCATAGCATCATAGACATCAATTGGCGGTTTGGTGTCATTGATGATGCTATCGACAAAACCCCTCATCTCAAAATATTCCTCAGTCACATCTCCAGCCTTCACCGCCTCCTCCGGCGGATTTTTCCAACTCTCCGGCAGAAACTCCTCCTCAAAATTTGCGAGAGGCTCCCACTGACCCTGTTGATGGTAATCTGCCAACCAAACTTTTTCGACATCCCCCAATCCCCGTGTACCTTCGTAACAACCCTTTGTCCCCTGCAAACTCAAGTATGAATTTGCGGGACGGTTAGAGAGCATATCGATCCGGATCTTAATCAGCGCACCGCTTTCGGTCTTACACAACATCATCACTGTATCTTCCATAGCGTGCTCCGGGTCCGTATGCACACCAGTACCAAGACAACACACCGAAACGACCCGTTCATCAAACCAATCCATCACCGGACCGAGGCTATGTGTCGCATAGTTACACCGGTTTATGCCGACCTGCCAATAGTACCGCCAAGTCGGATTGCCACTGCTATCGTGATGCAGCACTTTGATGTCATGAAGATATTCGCCCTCACCAAAATAGATGTCTCCGAACAAACCTTGACGCACCATGTTTCCGATCAGCATACTCGACCGCGTATAGCACTTATTCTCCGCCATCATATACTTTGTTTTGCTTTTTCGGACTGCTCTGACCAACTCGTAGCACTGTTCGATAGAGGTCGCCGCCGTCACCTCACTGACCACATGCTTCCCCGCCTCCAACGCCGAAATAGACTGCGGCACATGCAAATTTTCAGGCGTTCCCAGCACGACGATATCAATATCATCCGCGAGCATCTCTTCATAGTCCGTGAACCGTTTCGGAACACCAAATTGCTCCCCGACCTCATGGAGGGTATCTTCGTTCAGATCACAAACTGCGGTCACCTCTGTTTCTGTAATGGTTGTGAAGGGACGGATGTGCCCGGCTCCTCTACGTGCGCCAACAATGCCAACTTTTAATCGATCCTTCATCTGCGGCTCCCTTTTTGTTTTGAGAGTATTTGTGACCAAGTGCTTTGGTACATCACACAGAGATTTTACTCCATTTCCAGCAATTGTGCAATCGTATAGTTTTGGAGCCGGGCTGTTTATAGTGAATTCTAAAAATAAATAGACACTTTCGCCCCCGGTAGGTGCGGTTTGCAACCGTACCGGTTTGGAGTGCCTCATTAATTCTAAGATCCACTATAGTTCTCTAATTGGATCTGCCTCCTAATTTGACATCAGGAGGCAGATATCTTCGGTCCCGCGAAACGAGACCTTACAAGTTTGAGCAAGCATCACTGTGTTCTTGCTAGCTTAATCACCGTCGGTCGAGAGAGGTCATCCATCGCATCTAAAGCCCATGCTGCATACAAACGAACCCCAGTCACTTTACAATGCGACACCTCTGTCAAGACGCGGATAGCCATATCGTGTTTGGAGTTGTCAACTTGAGCCAACGCATAAGCGGCATTGGCACGTACCCACAGCGACTCATCGTTTAATGCGTTGATCAACGCAGCAACAGCCGTTTGTGTCGGTACGCCAATCTGACCTAACGCCTTCGCTGCAGTACCACGGAGGGTCACCTGTTGGTGATTGAGTACGTGTGCCAACCCAGGAATAGCTGCTTCGGCTGGTGCACCAATCTGCCCCAGCATCGCAGCCGCCCAAATACGAACGTTGATATGCTGGTCGCTCAACGCTTGAATTAAGGCGAACACAACTGCTTGAGACGCTTGGTCAATCCTGCCCAACGCCGAAGCAGCATTTTGACGAACTTCCCATCGCTCATCGTTCAATGCGTGTACCAATGCAGGGATCGTATCAGGTTCACCAATCCGACCCAGAGCGTAAGCTGCAGTAGAACGAACGACAACATCTCTGCTCTTTAGTAATCGTATCAATTCAGGTACAGTAGGAGTACCTATCCGCACTAAAGCGGCGGCAGCCGCAGCCCGGATCTCGCCACGCTCATCCTTCAATGACTGGACCAACACTGTGACAGAGCCCGGATTGCCAATCTGTCCTAACGCATAAGCAGCTTTACGACGGACCTCAACTATCTCTTCTTTGTCTTGCAGTTGCTCAATAAAAGAACCTATCTCCTGTCCTTCAGCTGAGACTCCAATAGCTATCGCACTGATAATTCCGAAAAAAATCAAACTAATTCTATAGCATCTCACGGTTCATCCTCCTGTTCCGGTTGACATTAAAATCATTTGGTGATTTACCGTCAAAAAATAAAAATCTAATGGTTCATACATTTCAACCTCATCTTCCTTTCTCACAATTCACCCTCTTACGAAAGAGTGTCCCTGTTTCTAAAAAAACAGGGAGAGTTAGAGGGATTAAATGCCTCATTGAATTACCAATCCCTACATAACTCCCTGTGTCTGTTTTTCTTCAAAATATCTTCGCTTATGTTAAGATTTGTGCAAAGAAACCGAGTTTTTTCGGCAAAACTCGGTTTCTCTTCATATTCCGCTTGTTCCGCGTAGCGGAATCCCGATGGATCGGAACGAGGATCCTCAATGAATCGTGGTTTGCACTTTCTTTTTACATCAGCCAATATCTTTATCTTCGGAAGATTTGTATGTCGAAATGTTCACAATAGAGAAAACATTATTTTCCTTGTTGTGAATTATACCACACAAACATGAAGTATTCAAGTTAAAATTACGAATTTGTGAGAAAACAAATCTTCCCACTAAGATCGATGGTTGTGATACAATATCAAGTGTGCGGTATTGTTAAGATGGTGGGAAGTGTGGCGGTTGGGCGGAGGGAAGAGTGGACTATCCTTCCCTCATTCCGTGCAGTTTTGCTTGGAGAGACTTTCGCCCAATGTGTGTATTCTAGGAGGCTATAAAACCTTGGCTCATAAAAAAAGAAAGCGCAAAATACCGAAAGAAACCGTAGGCGGGGCATCTGGTTTCCCCGCCCGCCGTAAGGGTTGGGTGACCCAACCCCTACAAAAACTCGGTTTCTGTTGCACGCTTTCTTAACATGAGTCACCTCATTTGTAGACAGTTGTTTCAGGATGGTAGCGTGCCCAAGCAAACCAGTAAATATTCATCGCCGGCAACCGCTCTAGTCTGTGTCCTTTGAGTTTACCGTCGGTTGCTACCCCTGTTATGAGGTTCCACGTTGTCCCCGTTGGAGTGTCTTTAACAAAGTAACCTTGCGCCGGCTTAAATTTCAATGTTTGTCCAGCCACAGTGCGGAGAAAAACAGCGGTCGCATTCGACGCCAAATCATGAAAGGCTAACACTGGCATATTATCCACTTCATCGTTGATGATTGATTGCTTCTTAAAAGCTGTGAAGGGATAAGCGCGATAGCTTTCATTGATACGAACGCCAACAACTAGCTCCTTGTTCATCAAGCGTTTATCGGTATACTGTGTGCCGCTGATACCTGTGTCGGGACTCGCATGATACCTAGCGTAATTATCGGCTCTTATTTCTTGGATTTGCCTATCGGGACGACGAAAATCGCTTGCCACAGAGAGCACTTTTGTCAATGGCTGGTTGCGTTTCCAATCTTTCCATCTGATTCGCGGTGTACCAGCTAACATGTTCAACCGTTTTCCCTTGAGTTCACCTTGCACCGCTTCACCGGTGATGTGCGACCAAAGGGTCCGGGTTTGATGGTCATACATAAGCAGCGCATCGCGTAACAGTTTGCCGGACACACCAAACGTGTAGGTTTCTCCGTCAAGTTCGCGACTATACACGATAGCCGTCTTGCAGAGCGGTCACCATGTCGTCGCAATCTTGACGCCCCCGACCTCATCATTGACAATTTCATGTCCGTTAAGCAGATGGATTGAGTAGGCGTGACTTTCGCCGTTGAAACTGACACCAATCACCGGCGAGTCATCTGCGAGTTTCGCTTTATTGGCAGAGACAAATTCGGGATTTAGGATTGCAGGAATCGCATCGTACGGTAGAACTGTGAGGATGCGATCATCCGAATAATCTTTTGCTGATGCTATCGCATTAACCTCCCCCGAATATTGGGCACAGCCGAACAGTATAAAAGCTGCTATTGTCAATAGAAGGATTAAATTCTTTTTCATTTTTTTTCCCTTTTAAATTTGACTATAGGTACACTTTCTGAGAACTTCCTCAGAAGATATTGGAAAGAATTTCAAATTATTACGTTCAGAAAAGTATACCACACCGTTAGGGAGTATTCGTAATTTAACTCACAGATTGTTCAAATTTTAAGTCTTGGAGGTATAGTATTATGATATACGGTTCAGGTAGCCACACCTATGAGGTCCAAGAAGGTTGGGGACAACTCCCCGAAGGTTGGAAATTTGGTTGGATCCCCGCAGTTGCGGTGGATTCACAGGATAGGATTTATGTTTATAGCCGAAGCGAACGCCCAATGGTTGTATTCGATCGCGAAGGTAACTTCGTGGCTTCGTGGGGAGAGGACATCCTCAAGGACTCACACGGTATTTTCATTGATGCCGAAGATAACATCTATTGTGTCGAGCGAGAGGTGCATGTCATGCACAAATTCACCGCTGACGGAGAGCTCCTCATGACGTTGGGGACCCCCGATCAACCCGGTGCAGAGAGTGAACCTTTCAATTTACCGACAGACCTCGCCCTCGGTCCCGACGGTGAGATGTTCATTAGCGATGGGTACGGAAACGCACGGATCCACAAATACTCCCCAGATGGTGAGTACATTAAGTCTTGGGGATCACCGGGGACGGGCCCCGGTGAATTCGATCTCCCACATTGCGTTCGAGTAGACCGTCACAACCGGGTAATGGTTGCAGACCGGAGCAACAACCGCATCCAGCTTTTCACGCTTGATGGCGAATATATTGAGGAGTGGGGCGGATTCCTAGAGCCAGATACCATCTTTATTGATGACGATGACATTGTTTACATTGCAGAGTTACAGCAGCGCGTCACGATTCTGACGCTTGACGGTGAAATCATCACCCAATGGGGTAGCGAACGCGGTAGCACTGTTCCCGGCGAATTCTTCGCCTGTCCACACGGTATCTGGTTGGATTCGCACGGCGATATCTATGTCAGCGAAGTGCAGGCGGATCATCGCTTGCAAAAATTTGTCCGACAAAAGTAACTTCACTTTGTTCGCTCATGTAAAGGATTAGTGCAAAGAAACCGAGTTTTTTCGGCAAGACTCAGTTTCTCTTCGTGCTTTGCACTTTCTTTTCATATGAGCTGCTTTGTTTTGTTGTGGAGGGTTTATACAAAATGTCGGATATGGAAGGCACCCAGCGTTGTGTGCTCATCACTGGGGGTGCCAGCGGCTTCGGCTTGGCTATCGCCGAAGCACTGCTCGCCCAGCAGGCACGCGTAGCAATCGGCGACATAGATTCCGAGCAGTTACAAGAAGCCGCCCGAAGCTTGGATCGGGGAGATGACCTCTTGCCCGTGGAACTCGACGTGACCTCATCCGTTTCAGTAAAGTCAGCGGTGGCGGCTTGTCAGGAAACCTTTGGGGGATTGGATACGCTGATCAATTCGGCGGGTGTCATCCACTTTGCACCATTGGCAGAAATCTGTGAGGCGGATTGGGACCATGTGATAGACGTAGATCTGAAAGGTCCGTTCTTGTGCAGCCAAGCAGCTGCACCATTATTGTGCGAAAGTGGAAGACGTGGGCGTATCGTCAACATCGGTTCCGATGCTGCAAAAATTGGGTGTCCAATGATTCTTTCGTACTGTGCGGCCAAGTTCGGCGTCGTCGGATTGACCAAGGCACTCGCTGCCGAGTTAGCACCTTACGAAGTAACCGTCAACTGTGTCTGTCCGGTAGGGGTTTCGACGACCGGTATGGGACAAACAGTTCTCGACTGGAAAATTGGCACGACAGGTCAAAAAACCGATGAGATCCTTTCAGAAACCGCGGCAGGCATTCCGCTCAAGCGCAATGCCACCGTGGCGGATGTGGTCAATGCGGTCATGTTCTTTCTGTCCGATGCGTCAGCCTTTTTAACAGGTGTTGCACTGGATGTTGATGGAGGATTGCTCAGTACCATGCCTATACCGGGCGCTGAAGAATAACGCTCTCAAAGGAGAAGTGCCGATGCAGCGTGTTGCTTTTGTCATGCGTGTGAAGGAGGGGCAGCAAGAGGAATATATCCGACGACACCAGCAAGTTTGGCAAGAGGTGCTAGCAGATTTACAGCGGGCAGGCGTTCACAGAATGAGTATCTTCATGTTCGGTCTGCAACTCTTTCTTTACATGGAAGTCGAGGATTACGCTGCAGCCGCTCGTATTCTGGCGGAGAGCGATGATTCCGTACGCTGGGAAGAATACATGGCACCGATCATGGAAAATGCTACCGGCGAAGACTACGATCCTGATAACGCTTATCCCGAAGGTTTGCCTGAGGTCTTTTACTGGCAAGCCGATTGAACGGTGGTTGATCGACAAGCTAGTCGCTAGGAAAACATTTATGGCTTGACCGACCGTACAATGTATACTATCCTACCTAAAGGGTTCATCTGTCAATTGAGGAGGGATGAAAAAGTGAAATTGGTAAAGATTATTCTACTTCTATGCTGGGGTTGTGTTGCTTGGCTAGGATGTGGAAAGACATATCAATCCATTTCCGCCGATAGCTTAGGGACACAACTGAGTGGGTACGAAGGGCAGCGCATATCAATACTTGGGGTTCCCGACGCTCCTCACCACGGTGATTTCTTGCCACCGATGCCCTACAACAAAGGACAATGGAGAATTGTTATCAACGGCGTTAGCTGCACGGAGACCGTCAATTTCGAGAATCAACCTCGCATCCGATCGATGTTGCAAATGGCAGCGTTCGCGCGGAAGCAAAATCGTCCAATTACAGTCTCAGGGGTCGTCAAGGAGGGGCAATTAGATATAGAGCATTTTGAGGGAATTCGCACCGATACAGCATGGCATAAAAATAAAAATCCGTACTACTCTTATGCTGCCTATTACGAGTGGTCTCCGTTTGCCTATATCCCAAATGCTCGGGTCCCCAAAATTTCAAGGATGCAGTAGCACCATCCGCGGATAATTCAGAAGACTTAGGGCTTATGAGGAATGTGTATTATTTTGAAGTTAGCGAGTCGTGGCGCAGATTGCCTAATCTGCGATTATGCGTAATTTCCAAAACTATATCTTATCTGGACCGAAAGATAGGCCGCATATTCAACCGCATCGTCATACCAACTTTTTGAATACAAAAGCTCCCAACTCATAGCTTATCACGCTATCATCGTTGCCAAACTCAAAAACGGCAATCTCTCCGGCTGCGCGCCCACCGCGAACAAGCCATTCCTCCTCCTTATCAGTCGGTTCAAGGGCTGCCGGGGCATGTAGGGAATATGCAGCACCACCGTGAGCCACAAGCTGCAAGCTGCCATCCCGCATCTCGATGTTCACATCAATCCCCGGTTCAGCACGATAATAACCGATGAACCGTCGCAGTGCCTCCGGCGTCGGCGCAAGCGTCGGCTGCGCTGGTACAGGCTGTACCGCTTCGTCCGCATTCAGCACCATCTCAAGTACCTCCTGCGCCATCTCAAGGCCGCCGTGCGGGGGCCACATGTTGATAAGAACAACCACCCCTGTTTTACTTGGGACATTAAACCACACCTGCGTTCCAAAACCGTGAATCCCACCACCGTGATTGTGATAGATATGGTCCCCAATGCGGGGCGCTCGCCAGCCTAGACATTGCCCCGACGACCAGTCCGGCTCGACATATTGCGGCTGTTGAATCTCTGCGAGTGTTTGCCCCTTGATCACCTGCGTGCCACAGCGATCCCCGCCATCGGTTTGGAATTGGAACGACACCCATTTTGCCAAGTCACTGACGGTAGAATGCAGTTGACCCGCCGATGAAATACCGTTCAGGTGGGCGTAGGGGGCATGTTCAGGACGGTCTTGGTACGGCGTCGGGTTATAGCCCACGAAGAAGTGAGGACGCAATTCGTCCGTGAGGTCGAAGACTGTGGAGGTTAGACCGAGTGGCTCAATAATATTGGTGTGGACGTATTCGGTGTATGGCGTACCGGTGACCCGGTACACCACCTCACCGAGTAATCCAAATGCAAGGTTAGAGTATTTGAAGGCGGAGTCCTGCGGGATGACAATCCCTGTCTCCGGCAGTTTGGCGAGCATCTCCTCACGGCTTGGGAAATCAAGATCATTCCAACCGTGCGTTGGTGACTCGGTGACCAATCCGGATCTGTGCGTCAGCAACCGGCGGAGCGTCACGCCTTCGACATCATCGCGGATGGCGCGAGCCGAAGCGAATTCGGGAATGTGTCGCGACAATGGATCTTCCAGCGTGAGTCTACCTTCATCCCGCAACTGCATAACCGCAGTTGTCGTGAACGTTTTGGTCACTGAAGCGATGCGAGCAATCGTATTTTCAGTAGGCTTTTTGCTCGAATCAAGATCCGCTGCGCCGAACCCACCGAACCAAGCAAGTTCTTGATCACGGATAATGCCGAGTGCCATACCGGGAAGTCTATACTTCGCAACTTTTGTTTCTGCCAAGTGCTCGATGTCCGGTATCAAATTTTGGAGAACACAATCTGCCATTTGTAATCTTCCTATTCCGTTGATCGAGGTTTCGGTCCCGCCAAAACCCTTTCCGGGCTTGCACCGACAATGTTCTGATAAACCTCCGGATCGGTCGCGCCCTCGGTCGCGATGATGACAACCCGACTGTTATAATTGAGTCCGAGCTGCTGGCTCAGATTTTCGTCATAGATGGAGGCCATAAATCCTGCCCATCCTGCAATCCCCGTTTCACCGATAACGACCGGATAATCGCCTCTGATACCTCCCGCTGCTAGCCGTATCGCATCAATCGCCGCTTCATCAGGGATAGTCAGAAAAGCGAAAGCACCGCCCTTGAGAATATCCCACGCTTGGGAGGAAGCTTCTTCAACGACCAACCCGTCCATAACCGATCGACCATCACCACTGACGGTTGTCGCCCTGTTTTCGACCATGCTTTGGTACAGGCAAGCGGATGTGGTTGGCTCAACGACAACTACCCTCGGATGGTTGTTTCCATATCGTTCCCACAAATGTCCACAGGTCGCACCGGCAAATCGACCCCCACCGCCGGGGACAAAGACGTGGGTAGGTGGCTGGGTGCCCCTGAACTGTTGAACGATTTCGTCCGCGACCATTGCGTAGCCTTGCATAATCGCACCAGCAATGTGGGGATACCTAGCAGATTTGTCATCCGAAACGACAAAATAGCCTAATCTCTCGGCGTCCATAACAGAACGTTGCACCGCTCGGTCATAGTTTCCCGGGACCCGCACCACCTCCGCGCCGTAGCCGGCAATCGCTTCCTCCCTACCCGCGCTGACGCCATCGTTCATGTAAATGACACACCGACAACCGAACATACGGGCACCCCACGCCAACGCTCGTCCGTGGTTGCCCGATGTTGCCGCCGACACGACAATCTCTTGTGTCACTGATTCATACTTGCGATCTATCAAGTCCTGCGTTGTAACCGTTTCCACACCGGTGGTTTTTTTTATCTCACCTTTCAACACAGATAGCATCGCGTAGACGGGCCCCGTCGGTTTGAAACTCCCCACCTCAAATCGATATCCTTCGTGTTTGCACCACAGAGTCCTAACACCGCTTGTCAAAGCAAGACCGTTTAGTGCGATTAAAGGCGTTGGTTCATAACCGGGCAACTTTGTAACCTCTGCTTTCACATCGGCAAATGCCTCCTGATTCAGTAATGCCTTCTGTGCCGGACCGTACTCCGGGGGAGGGTGGGCTTCTGGATTGATAAAAAGATTGGTTTCGTAAATATTCATACTTTTTCGCTTTGATTGGTTAAGTGTTGTTATAAGGACGCGACCCGACCCTCGCCACGTGGGTCAGTGCCTCCGGACTGGACAGCCGGATTGTCCGCAAGCACAATGGCGTGCCCAGGTCCACCAATACCTCCCTGTGGTTCGACCTGATGCCCTCGTCCTCGCAGTGCTTCGAGCACCTCCGTACCGGCGCGCTCTTCAACGCCAATCGGTTCGGCTCCCTCGTTGTGCACACGAGGTGCGTCTAGGGCTTCTTGGGCGGTCATTTGCAGATCGATGAGGTTCACCGAGATAGTGAGTTGATTGTTCGGAATGGTACGACCACCGGGAATACCATAAGTGGCAAAAGGAGCATCGCCCCGCAACGCGAGCATCGGTGCCATGTTGTGCAACGGGCGTTTGCCGGGAGCGATAGAGTTGGCAAAACCCGGACGCGGATCGAAACGACCCACTCCGTGCCCAAACAGCAATCCCGTCCCCGGTACGGTAAACATTGAGCCAAACCCGCCGCCATGCGTCTGTGTGAGACTCACCATGTTCCCACGGCTATCCGCTGTGGAGATGTGGCTGGTACAGTTGAGTGGTTCGTGATATACAACTTTTCCCGGTTTCGGTGATTCCAGCCCATCTTCCAACTCCGGTGCGAATTTAGCAACGAATGAATCCGAAAGTTCCGCTGAAATATCAATCTCTACAAAATCGGGATCCCCGAATCGACTGAGCCGCTCTTGCCAACCGATTTTCATCGCTTCAGCGAGGAGATGGGTTCGCTCAACGAGAGAGGTATCTCCAACCTCGTACCCCTCGATTAACCGGAGCATCTGCAAGGTGGTCAATCCTCCGGCACCGAGTGGGGCTGTATAGATCTGATATCCTCGGTAACTGATTTCGTACGGTTCAAGCACTCTCGGTGTATAACGCTGAAAATCTTCAACGCTCAAGCACCCACCACTCTCTTGGATATAGTCAGCGATTTTTTGTGCAATACCCCCCTGATAGAAGGCAAGGGCTCCACCCTCGGCGACAGTCTCTAACGTTCGAGCGAGATCAGGGTTTGTAAGCCGTTCACCCGGCTTCGGTGCTCGACCATTCTTCAGGAAAACACGCGCTGTCTCTGGAAAATCCTGAAGCCACCGTTCTGCGTTGCCAGCCATGGCACCTCGATTGGCAGTGTTGGGTGCATAGCCATAGCGGGCAGATCTAATAGCCGGTTGAATTATCTCGGCGAGTGGCATAGATCCAAATTGTTCAAGTGCCAAACATAAGCCTGCCACCACACCGGGAACACCGACCGCCAAGGGTCCATGGAGATTGACTCTCCCCGGCACGCGGTAGCCTGCTGGAGTGTCGGTCTTTTCGATGGTAAACATCTGATCCGACGCTGCAGCGGGTGCCACTGTATTGTAGTCGATGGCGATAACCTTGCGCTGATCCGCTAGATAGATGACCATGCAGCCACCATACCCCGCTATGCCGTTGTGACACGGTTCAACGACCCCTTCGGTGAAAGCAGCCGCGACTGCAGCATCCACCGCGTTACCGCCCGATTGAAGAATGTTCAGACCCGCGTTGGCAGTCCTAGGATGAGGGCCAACTACAGTGCCGTACTTTCGTTGCCGTGGTTGCATATAGAAATTTCCTTTCCTCCCGTTCAAATTCGCTTTGGAGTGGGCAAGTTGTGCTGACTTATTAACCTATGGTGCTAGTTGATGAAGATGTCATTTCCATATCGTTCGAGTATTAAGCGTAGGTTGGGTTGAACGACACCGATAAAAAGCACCACACATTACGCTGAGATTGCGGTGTTAGATGCTGCCCGAAATCGCTTCAATCTAGTGAAACCCAACGCTCAACCCAATGAACTCACGAACAGGTTTTTCACGTTTCACGCATCACGTTTCACGCTTTATCTCTGATGGAAGAGCGTATCAACAGTTGAAAACTTATTAATCTCTCTCGAATTCAGACATCTGAACCGGTGCATTCCGTTCAGCACTCAGTTTAGCCGCCTCAATCACCGCCATCGAATGACGCACAGAGTGCCCACTCGCATCAGGTTCGCGACCTTCAAGGCAGCAGGTCGCAAACTCCCGAATCTGGTTGGGCATCCCCTCTCGGCTCGATCCTTCTACCGACACCTCCTGCCCATTGACGGTCAACCTGTCACCTGACAGCATCATCGAGCCTTCGCTTCCAACAATATACTGATCATGAGCACTGGTATGAGAGACAACCGTTTGCGACAGTACGCTCACCGCACCATTTTCATGGGTCATCATGGCGGTATACGAGTCCTTTTGGCCTCGGTACAGATCGGTGCTCTCTGACCCTTGGGCGTAGACCTGTGTTACAGGTGAATTAAGATACCAGTGCAGGATGTCGTATTCGTGCGGTCCAAAGCAGTAGAGGACGCAGATTCCCCCCATCTCCAGATCGAGATACCAATGTCGAGAGTCGCTCCCCGCTGGCGTTGGGTTGAAATAGCTATACCGCCGCCGTATCAGGTGTCCCACCTGCCCGATTTCTCCATCAGCAATCATTTTCCGTATTGCACGGCTTACTGGGTAGTAGCGCATCACTTGGCCCACCATCAAAATTTTCCCAGTTCGATCGCAAGCATCAATCATCCGGTCACAATCTGCAAGCGTCAACGCCATCGGCTTTTCCACCAATACATGTTTTCCCGCTTCTGCAGCGGCAACCACCTGATCAGCGTGTAAAGCGTGAGGTGTACAGACATGCACCGCCTCCACCCGTGCATCGTCTAAAAGCGGCTCAAGGTCTGTATAGGCACTAGCACCAAAATCTGCCGCCGCTGCACCCACTCGATCAGCGTCTACATCCATAACCGCAGCTAACTGGATGTTGTCATTTGCTTCGATTGCGTTCATATGTGATCGGGCAATACCTCCTGCACCGATGACTCCTACCGATAGTACGTCGCTCATACGCTATCTCCCCAGCTAAAATCTTTCTATTGACAAACCTACGTCCAAAGGTTGGAATAGAACTCATTATACAGATATATACCCCCGCGTCAATCAAAAAATAGTGCTGACATTTTGCCAAATCACTTTCCACTGGATCTCCCTCACAAAATCGTCTATAATGTTGTTGACCGACAAAAATCTCAAAATTCATCGACTATAAACAATTAGGAGGAATCGTAATGGTAAACGGATACTTGACAGAGGAACAACGCAACCACTGGGATGACCAAGGCTATCTCATTGTAAAACAGGTGTTGTCCCCCGAAGAGGTTCGCACACTGTTGGGGGCTGTCGATACAGTTATTGAAGACTACGTCCGGGAAACGGATGGTCCAGATGCTCCTCAGTTTGGTCGAGGTGCTTTCACCATCATTCGAGCGATCGAAAGAACGGATGCGCTAGATGTCTTAACAGATCACCCCAACATTTTCGGAACGATTCTTGCCTTAATGGGACCCTACCTCCAGATCATGGGAACGCAGATCTACACGCGACACCCCAGCGATGACCCTTTACTCGGTTTCCATACGGACGCTGGACCCTCACTGCAGCAGATCCACCCGCACCCCCAAAGCCTCCCGCTACAATTCAAGGTTCAGTTCTTCCTGACCGATGTATCAAAGCCGGACAGCGCGAATTTCATGCTAGTGCCGGGCAGTCAGCAAAAACCTTTCCCGGAGCACCCGGAACCCGGATTTATTCCAGAGGGAGCAATCCAAGTGCTCGCCGATCCGGGCGATGCCGTCATCTTTCCATGGGCGCAATGGCACTCAGTCGGACCGAATAAAACCGATCGGATTCGGAAAAGCGTCACCTTCCGTTACGGTCAGATGTGGAGCCGACCCTACGACTACGAAACGCTTCCGCCGCATGTGCTAGAGCGGATGACACCGCGCCGGCAGCGTTTATTCGGATACATGGGCGAAGATTATCATCCGACCGATTACTTCAAACCACATGATCAATTGGAAGTAATCCTTGGTGATGAGTGGAAACTGTAGCCGTGAAACGTGAAACGTGATAGAAAGAAGAGGGGGATGGAAGGATGGCTGGAAAAAAAGAGATGGACAGCATTGTAGTGTTTCTAGCGGAAGGTTGGAACATTGGGTTTCCATCCTTGCCGCCTTCCACTCTTCCAACCATTTATGTGAGAAAGGGCAAAATATGGTTGATTTACAGGGCAAGGTCGCTTTAATCACCGGCTCCTCGCGCGGAATTGGGCGGGGGTGTGCAATCGAGATGGCGACGTGCGGCGCGGATATTGTCATTAACTACCGAACCCATCCCGATGAAGCGGAAGAGGTCGCTGAAATCATCCGAGGGCTTGGGCGCAATGCCATCACTGTTGGTGCTGACATTGCCGATCGAGACGCTGTCGAGACAATGGTGCAGCAGGGGATCGATCAGTTTGGAAAAATAGACATCCTTGTGAATAATGCGGCGATGAGCATTCGCAAGCCGTTTCTGGAGATCCCCGTTGTTGATGTGTCACGAACAATTGATGTCTGTATGTGGGGAGTGTTTCATTGCAGCCAAGTTGCTGCGCGCCACATGGTAGAGCGCGGCGAAGGCGGAAAAATCCTGATTATCAGTTCCGTTCACGCCTTTATTCCCTTTGCGCGTTCTGTTGCGTACAATACCGCAAAAGCAGGCATCAACCACATGGGATACACGATGGCGACAGAACTCACCGAGCATCGTATCAATGTCAACGTCATTGAGCCCGGGTGGACTGACACACCGGGCGAGCGAAACTTTGCAACAGAGGAGGAACTGAGAGAAGGCGGCGAAAAACTGCCGTGGGGCAGACTGGGAACAATTGAGGACATCGGAAAAGCAGCAGCGTTTCTCTGCTCCGATGCAGCGGACTATATTACAGGTGCCTGTTTACGGGTGGATGGCGGCTTTTGGCTGCCGAGGTAACACGACATACACAACTACTTATGATGTCTGAAGGAAAAATTACTTGCGCTTACGTCGGTCAGATGCTATATTTGCGTATGAGGAGGGACTTCAATGAAAAAAAAACGAATCCGAACAACAATTGATATTCCAATTGAACTCTCGGAAAGGGTCAATAAAGCACTTCACAAAAAGTGTGCACCAAGTCGCAATGCCCTGTTAATTCAAGCATTACAGCGGTATTTGGAATACTTGGAACAGGAAGAAATTGATGTACAGATTGCCCAGATGGCAGCAGATTCAGAATATCAGGAACTCCATGACCAATTGGCTAAAGAATATGAACCAGCTGGTTGGGAAGCTCTACGGCTAGATGAGGAGGGTTCATGAACCGTGGCGATGTGTATCAAGTTCGTTTTGATCCGATTGAAGGTTCTGAGCAAAGCGGTACGCGACCTGCCGTGATTGTAACTCGCAATGCTATTAATCAATCCAGTTCAGTGGTCATGGTTACACCGTCGAAAAATCTTCGGGATTACTTACTAGCTTGTCGGAAGAAAGCAGCTTAATCAAATTTTTCTCTTGACTTTCTCGTGCAATCGTTGTAACATTAAATTGGAAATTCTGTAATAATTCTAAAGAGAGAATAAACGCTATCTGAGAATTGTATAAATATGTTGGGGTGCGCTCCGATTTGGCCCGGAGCACTGAGAATATACCCTTTGGACCTGATCTGGATAATACCAGCGTAGGGAAATATGAGTTGCAGAGTAGAGAGCAGCATTCGTTGTACCTGACTTTGCATGTCGAGCCGTTTTCCTTATGCAGGGAAACGGTTTTTTTTTCGACGTTTGCTTGTCGCATAGGAGGTTGAGACCATGGCTACTGAAAAATCAAACGAATTTTTTCCGAATAGTAAAAGAGTATACGTTTCTGGCAATCAGAATAAAGAGCTGCGTGTGCCTTTCCGCGAAATTGAACTCCATCCCACACAGGCATTTAACGGTGAGATGGAAACCAACGAACCGCTGCGTGTTTATGACACAAGCGGACCGTGGGGAGATGATGCACAGTCATGTGATAGCGAGCAGGGGCTAACCTCGGTACGAGCGGATTGGATTCAAGCGCGTGGTGATACCGAGGAATATGCAGGGCGCGAAGTTCAACCCCAAGACAACGGGTATCTGACCCGTGGTCACGAACAGTATGCCAGCCGGCGCGAGAAACAGAAAGGTCGTTTGGAATACTTCCCCGGCCTTAAACGGAAAACGCTTCGCGCAAAAGCCGGTGGCTGTGTCACCCAAATGCACTATGCTAGACGCGGGATTGTTACCCCTGAGATGGAGTTTATCGCCCTCCGCGAGAATTTGGGAAGGGCTGAGGCGTATGAGGCACTCATGAGTGAGTCTGCTCCCCGGAATGCGTTAAACCATCAACACCCCGGCGAATCGTTTGGTGCCTTCATCCCCGATTTCATCACGCCTGAATTTGTTCGTGACGAAGTCGCACGCGGACGGGCAATCATCCCAGCGAATATCAATCACCCTGAAACCGAACCGATGATTATCGGCAGGAACTTCTTGGTGAAAATTAACGCAAATATCGGCAATTCCGCAGTCGCATCCTCCATTGATGAGGAGGTGGAAAAGATGCGATGGGCGACGAAATGGGGTGCCGATACCGTTATGGATCTGTCAACGGGGAAAAACATCCATGAGACCCGCGAATGGATCCTTCGCAATTCTCCCGTCCCGATTGGCACAGTTCCAATCTACCAAGCCCTTGAAAAAGTGAGCGGCAAGGCGGAAGAGTTGACATGGGAGATCTATCGGGATACCCTAATCGAGCAAGCCGAGCAAGGTGTTGACTACTTTACCATTCACGCCGGTGTGCTCCTGTCATACATCCCTCTCACGGCAAATCGTTCCTGCGGGATCGTATCGCGTGGCGGAAGCATCATGGCGAAATGGTGCCTCTCGCACCATCAAGAAAGTTTCCTCTACACCAATTTCCGTGAGATCTGCGACATCATGAAGACCTACGATGTCTCCTTCTCGCTCGGCGACGGATTACGTCCCGGTGCCCTCGCAGACGCAAACGATGCCGCCCAAATTGCCGAATTGGAAACGTTGGGCGAACTCACGAAGATCGCTTGGGAATCAGACTGTCAGGTGATGATTGAAGGACCCGGACACGTACCGATGCAGCTGATTAAAGAAAATATGGATCTGGAGCTCAAACACTGTTACGATGCGCCATTCTATACCCTTGGTCCATTGACAACCGATATCGCCCCCGGCTATGACCACATCACTAGCGCAATTGGGGCGGCGATGATTGGGTGGTTCGGTTGTGCAATGCTCTGCTACGTTACACCGAAAGAGCATCTGGGACTGCCGAACAAAAAGGATGTAAAAGATGGTGTCATCGCCTACAAGATTGCGGCGCACGCTGCAGATCTCGCAAAGGGACATCCCGGTGCCCAAGAACGCGATAACGTTATCTCAAAGGCGCGTTTCGAGTTCCGCTGGGAAGATCAGTTCAATCTGAGTCTCGATCCGGAAACCGCCCGTGAATTCCACGACGAAACCCTCCCGCAAGAGGGCGCGAAACAAGCGCATTTCTGCTCGATGTGCGGTCCCCATTTCTGCTCAATGAAGATCACGGAAGATGTCCGTCAGTACGCACGGGAAAAGGGTGTCACCGACGAGGAAGCACTCCGACTGGGCATGGCTGAAAAGAGCGATGAATTCAAGGAGGCGGGTTCAGAGGTATACTCCACCGCTGCGGATTAAAAAAATAGAAGGGACAAACACTTGTTTGCCCGCACTTGTCGAAAAGCCGTTTTCCTCCGGGCAACATGGGAAAACGGCTTTTTTCATTCCTTGAGCCTAGGACTGCCGTACTTCGGTGATTGTAGTTTACGACAGGCTAATCAGTATCAAGTCAGATTACGCTATCACGCATTACGTTTTAGATTTCACGTTTCACGCAAGGAGACACAATTATGTCTAAAACCTATCGTGCAGGACTCGTTGGCTGCGGCGGCATGGGCCGTCACCATCTTCAAGTCCTCAATGAGTTACCCGAATTTGAGCTCGTCGCGCTCTGCGATATTTTTCCCGATGCCGTCAATAAATCGGGCGACGAATATGGCGTCGAAGCACGTTACCTTGATTTTGACCAGATGTACGACGAAGCCAATTTAGACCTCGTCACCGTCGCCACGCAGACACGAGGCCATCATGGACCAGCAGTAGCGGCACTGCAGCGCGGAATTTCCGTCTTATGTGAGAAACCGATTGCGATTGACCTTGTCGAAGCGGATGATATGGTTGCCGCCTCGGAGAGGTCCGGTGCGAAGTTCGCCATCCACCAGCAGAACCACGTCAACCCCGGCATCCGTAAAGCACAGGCAATGGTGGAGGAAGGAGTCATTGGCGACGTTATTTTGGTCCGAGGGAGAAACAAAGCCGGACGCAAGAGTGGAAACGAGTTCATGGAGATGGGAACGCACGTCGCGGACATGATGCTCTGCTTCGGCGGAGTTCCAGAGTGGTGTTCGGGAACCGTTTACAACGACAACCAACCCGCCGGACCGACGGACATTATGGAGGCGCAGGAAATGTCTCCGCGAGATCGGGACTCTGGATTGGTGATGGGGACACGTGCAATCGCTCACTACGGTTTCCAAGGCGGTATCTGGGGTGAGACACACTTTATCAACTATGCCAAGACGATGAGCGAGAATTACGGTGTGGATGTTCTCGGAACGGAAGGACAGTTGGCGGTACGTGCATCGGCAAACGTGCAGGACAACCTGTGGCACCTGCCGCGTCCGATGGAAGGCGCGCCAGCACAGTTCTCAGATTGGCAGCAGGTAGACTTGTCAGATGTCGGTCTTGAGGAGCCAATCGTCACCATGTACCGACGGCTGATTCATGCCATCGAAACAGACACACAGCCCCCAAGTAGCGGTGAGGAGGGACGTTGGGCATTTGAAATGATGATGGCGATCTATCAATCGCACCGTGAAGGTGGACGCCGCGTTGAATTGCCGCTCGCCGATCGCCGGCACCCACTGGAACAATGGCGTGGGGCGTGATACGTAATATAGTAGTAGGCATACTCCGTATGCCGTAACTTTCGTAAGAATAGCAATAGAAAGGATTCAATGAAAATTGACCGACTATCACAGACTGATGGTGTGTGGAAGATTTCGCTTTCGATCGAAGACAAGGGAGATGTGAGTCGCCTCTGGATCCACGAATACCAAATGCGATTCGGGACAGCACAACTCAAGCTGGGCGGCATCGCCGGCGTTGGCACGAATGAGGAGCATCGCAACAAAGGATATTCTCGGCGTGTCATGGAGGACTCTACAGCGTTCATGACAGAGAACGGATTTGATGTCGCCATGCTGTTCGGTATCCCGGACTTCTATCCTAAATTCGGCTATGCAACAGTGCTACCGGAAACGTGGGCGGAACTTGATACAGAGGAAGCACAAGCGGCTGTCTCCACATATCAGATCCGAAAATTTGAGACGGAGGACGCGCCGAAAATATTGGCACTCTACGCAGCGAACAACGCCGAGCGCACAGGGACACCTTTGAGGGATGAGGCCCGTTGGAAAAAATTCAAGATGGGGAGTAACTTTGGTATTGATGCTGACCCTTTCGTTGTCCTGAACGAAACCGATGAGGTAATCGGCTATTTCGTCTGTGATGATACAAAGGAAAAATGTATCCTTTGCGATATTGGATTCCAGAACAGAACGATTTTTGAGACGATTATCCGCTTTCTTAGTGATCGCGCCAAACACATTGGGGCAGCGCAAATTGAATGCTCAATGCCCGCTGACCACCCATTCGCTATCTTCTGCCGTCGCTATGGCTGCCGGACAAATATCCAGAACCCAAAGAATCGTGGGGGCATGATGCGGATTATCAACCAATCCAGCACCTTAAAAGCGATTACCGGTGAATTGGAAAAACGCCTACGCCGTTCTGCCCATCTCTCACAGTGGAGTGGAAAAATTCTAATCGCGACGGATTTAGGACAGGACTGCTTGGGCATTGATCGGGGACGTGTTACATACACCAGCAGTAAGGCGAATGCCTTCCACCTTGAGATCCCGCAGAACAAGCTGATTCAGCTGATGATGGGGCGGCGAAGTATCGAAGATCTTGCCATCGAACCCGATGTTTCCGTGACTGGAGGAATTATTCCTGTTCTGGAAACCCTCTTTCCGCTCGACTATCCACACGTCTGGTGGCCCGACCGATTTTAAGTAGTAGGCATACTTCGTATGCCGTAACCCTTGTGCAAACTACGTCACAGTACAACGTACGTACCACTATTGTGCTAATGAAACAACCTAGCCCCAGCGGGGCGACATGTGTATAGAATTAGGCATAAACCACCAGAGTCGTGATTTGGAAGGTGCGCTTCCTGCGGCATGTTTTGTGTAGGAGAGAATTCCGATTCCCGCCTATTGCGTCAATCTCTGACGCTTGGCTTATCAACTAGCAACTTGCATTAACAGACGAAAGGAGCTCCATCTTGCCAACTAAAAAATACAGAGTCGCCATCGTCGGAGGCGCGGGGACTTGGGGACGTTTCTATCTACGCGCTTACGCCAGCCATCCAGACTGCGAAATTGTCGCACTGGTAGACCGTGCCCGGGACAGGCGCGATGCCTTCGCTGACCGTTATGGCATCAAAACCGTCTTTGATACCGTAGATGAGCTCTTTGCGGTAGAGGTGCCCGACATCGTCTCAATTATTCTGCCCGTCAGTCATAATCCTGAGACAGTAATCGCCTGCGCCGAAGCCGGTGTCAAGGCTGTGTCGTGTGAAAAACCGATAGCCGTTGAACTATCGCAGGCAGATGAGATGGTACGTGTCTGCCGGGAACGTGGGACTGCCTTTGGCTGCGGAACCGGCTACTGGGACGCGCCCTATCTTCTGGAAACCGCCGATTGGATCCGTGTGGGCAATATCGGTCAGTTGACCGGTGCCGCGATTCCCGGCGGACTGCCGACAGAGGTATCGGGTGGAGGGTGCGTTCAGCTGACTATCATGCGGCTGCTTACCGGTATGGAGGTCGAATGGGCGGAAGGATGGGCGTTACCACCGCAAGCTGGCTGGATGCCTCCAGTCGATTTTGCAGCGGTGGAGACAGATTCCCCTGCTTACGGTCGCTTGGGATTATCAGGCGGAGTCGTCTGCGAAATTGTCAAACCCCCAACAGAGCAGAAAGGGTTCTGCCCCGCTTCGGTTACCGGTGAGAATGGGCGGGTATGGACGAGCTCTCCCAAACCAATCCTTATCCAAGGACAGGGGGCTGCGTCAACGCCAGTCCAGCCGGAATTTCTGGATAGCCCCCGAAAAGACGGATTTACATCAGCCATTGAACGGCTCATGCAGGCAGTAGATACCGGTGAAGATGCCGTTTGCAGTGGACACGACTACCGCCAAGCACTCGAAATCGCGATCGCCCTAAAACAGTCCGCCCACCATGGACATGGACGGATTCCTCTGCCGTTAGAGGATCGCTCCCTCAAAATCTATCCCCATCCCTACCGCTTGAAGGGTGGCGATGTGGCGGGCTGGCAGAGTATTGGCTATACCGGACCGCCAGAGGTCGCGTAGAATTTAAAAAAAATGAAGGTTCATCCTTTTTACCAAATGATTTAAGCAAACAACTCCTCAATAACACTCCCATCATTCACCACCCGGATTGGTCGTCCACCTCTGGAATAATTTTGCTCAGTGTCATCAATACCGAGCGAAAAGCAGAGCGACGCAAATAGGTCAGGGACGGAGACAGGTCGATCCACAACCTCCATACCGTCTTCACTAGTGGCACCAATCACCTGTCCACCGCGGATCCCGCCTCCTCCAAGTACAACCGACCAACCGTTGGGAAAATGGTCACGCCCATCATTCTCATTAATTCTGGGAGTCCGCCCAAACTCACCCAGCCACAGGACGATAGTTTCCTCTAACAGGTCCCGATCGGCGAGGTCTTTCACAAGCATCGAAAAAGCAGGGTCCAGTGTTTCGAGAAGATTTTTGGTTCGTTCAAAGTTGTTGTCATGAGTATCCCAACCATCGAGTGAAACTTCCACAAATTTCACACCAGTTTCAACCAGCCGCCGTGCCATCAAGCAGCCATCTCCGAATTGAGTCATACCGTAAGCTTCTCTCACAGCTAATGGCTCATTTGATAGATCAAATGCCTTTGCGTGCGGGGAATTAATCAGCTTGTCCGCTTTCTTATAGATAGCCTGATGCGCTTCTGTACTCCGATTCGCATGCTTCTTGAGGAAGTCCTTTTCCAAATCTGTCAGCATCCGGAGCCGCTGCTCAAATCGACGTGCGTCCATCTGCGGGGGATATTTGAGATCCTCAATCGGTTTTGTCGGATCGCTGACAACAAAGGGGTCGTGCTCGGCGCTAAGAAAACCGCTCGTAAAAGCGGGGGCATTGATATTGACACAGTTGGGCAGCTCAAAATCTTCATCGTTCAAATAGTGCGAGGCGATCGAACCCAAGGTCGGGTGCCTCACAGAACCCGTTGGCGCGTAGCCGGTATGGAGCAGATAGCGTGCCCGTTCATGATTTCCCTCGCGGGAAACCATCGACCGAATAATCGATAGATGATGCGCCTGTTCCGCGAGTTGGGGGAGATGTTCGGAAAACTGAATGCCTTCCGCGCTTGTCGGAATCGCTGCGAAGGGACCAGCGTTAAGCGTATCCGGCTTCGGGTCAAAGGTATCCAATTGGCTCGCGCCGCCGTTCATGAATAGGACAATGCAGTGTTTGGCACGGGCTGCAATTCCCCCTAGCGGCGTCCACGCCGATGATTGCAGATGCTGCATCGCAATGAGTCCCAAAAAACTGCTCACCCCAACTTTGAGAAAATCACGTCTTGAAACACTCTGCTGCCGGGAATTGAATATTTCACTTTCAGGTATTCTAACTTGTGCCTTCATCGCAATCCTTTTCCTATCCCTTAATAAACTGAGTGATAATGAGAACGAGGATAGTGATCCAAACCGGCACCGTCATGCCGACCATCCACTTGAAAACATCCGTGATTCGTCTTTCAAGTCGTGTTTCCATCGCACTCATTCGTTGTTCGACTCGTGTTTCGAGCGCACTCATTCGTGTTTCTATCGCGCTCATCCGTTGTTCGACTCGTGTTTCGAGCGCACTCATTCGTGTTTCCATCGCGCCCATCCGTCCTTCTAATGAACCGAGCCGCTCATTAATCTGGTTCAACTCACCACGCATTTGATTAACATCTTTGGAGATTTGTACTACTAGATCGCTGAGGTTCTGAACCATACTCTTCAGTTCGGTTGTTTCCGGGTTGATTTCCATGATAGGAGAATCTCCTTTTTTTCTATTTCGTTGATTAAGTCTCCCGCCGCACCTCTAATGATTCAGCGCAAATTCAGCGGAGTTGAGCAGTGCCCAATAGAGGTCCTCGTAGGCAAGCGCATCGTTACGATACAAACTTGACCGCAGGTATCGATCGAAATAGGTCCGTTCTGAGGTCCGGGGATAACGCGAGAGGGTCGTAAGGTAAATCTGATCGAGTCGTGCTCGCTTCGTACGCTTCGTTTTGAGAATATAGTGGAGGAGACCACCCCGCGCTTTGTGAGATCCACTGTCATTGACTAGCGGCCCATTAATCATCATCAAGGCTTGCGGAACCGTACCGTTGAATGCCTCAACTTCCTCCATTTCACCGTTATCAATGAGAAAGAGAAACCGTTCCAAGTAGCGGCGTTTCATATTTTCCAGTTGGCCACGGTCGCGCCGCTTTTGAAGTCGCTCAAAACCGGTTGATTCTAGCATAGAATAGAAGAACTGTTCCGCGGTCAACGGTTTAACGTAGGCGTGCGAATAATAGAGATCGTCATATTGATTGCTTTTGTTTGTCTCAGAGGTGCGTTGGTAGGCTTTGGTATTCAGAAGGGTTCGCATCAAGTATCGGAGATCATATCCATGAATCATAAAATCTTTCGCTAGCCAGTCAAGCAATTTGGGATTTGACGGTGGATACTCTTCCCCGAATCCGTCCAGCGGTTCTACAAATCCTCTCCCCATGAAGTGCGCCCAGATTCGGTTGACAATGGCATGACAGAAGTATGGGTTATCCTTAGCAGTTATCCACTCACTCAAGGCGTAACGCTGTCTGGTTGGTCGTGTTGTGGACTGTTTGCCATCAAGGAAACTTGGTGGGATGGGTTCATGAGTGCCCGGTATATAGATTGAACTTTCGGGGAGATTTTTCAAAATACGTTCTGCGACGCGTTCTCCGCTCTCCTCGTCCATTTTGGAAATCTCTTCAACACGAATGTTGGCAAAAAACGCCGCCAACCCGTAGAAGTCCTCCTGATACCATGCTTCGGTTTTGTGGTCATGACATTGGGCGCACTGCATCGGCAACCCAAGAAACAACCGGGAGGTGTGAGCAGCGAGATCTACCGGTGAGAGATCGTAGCGTAGCAGATAGTTCGCCGCACCATTTTCTGTCACACTACCTTCTGCTGCAATCAAGGCTGTGACAAATTGGTTATAGGGCATGTTTTGTGCAAGACTTGCGCGTATCCACCGCTCTAATCCTAACCGTTGCTCTCTATCATTATCGTCTCGACCAATGAGCCAATTGGTCCACAATCGTGTCCAGTAGTCGAGATAGAGCTCGCTGCCAATCAATTCATCAATCTTCTTTTCACGTTTATCCTTAGAACCATCGTCGAGGAAACTGACAACCGCTTCGACGGTGGGAATTTTCCCTGTCAGATCTAGATGCACACGTCGCAAAAATTCAGCGTCACTAGATTGTTTCGATGGTTTAATATCTTCTTCTTTCAATCGGGCATCAATATGTCGATCCAGGTGTTTCGTGCTAGACCAAATACGTCCCTCTACGCTGGTGCTAAAGCTCGACAGAATAATAGTCACACAAATGCAGATTAGTAGGCCTGTCGATAAGTTATTTTGTATCTGACATAAGGCTTTCATCATTTTCGTACATTTCCTCCTAATACTGGTGCTCATGCAGCATTACAAGAATCAGTTGTCTTGGCTCTAGTGAAATTAAACTTGGGCACGTTACAGCGGTGTAATTCAACGATAACGCCCAAACGTGCCCTATCTGAACCAATCATAGTGGAGAGCCGATGAGCGGTCTTGGAGCGGTAGGTCAAGGCGCACACCTCCCTGTGCGGAGGATTGCTTTAGTCCGAGCTCAACTTCAAGTGCCACAGCGACTCTCCTGCCTGAGTTCTTCGGTTCATCAAGTCTACCCTCAAGGCAGTCGATTATGTCTGCTAGTCCGTAGACAGCGTTATACCCACCCACAAATTGGGGAGGGTGCCACGGCATCTCTACACGCCGTTGTCCTGCGGGGGTATCAATATCCTGCCACAATCGCCAACCGCCCGGATAGCCCGAATGAAATTGTACCTCGCCATCAGTACCGGTCAGGCGGATCACACCTGCTCCCTTTCTAAAATGGATAGATTTGCCATCTTCAGCAACGAGCATTCCCTGTCCGGCGAACTCATCGCTCCCCGATTCGCGTCGTGGTTCGTCACCAACGCCGATAACCCATGCAGGCGCGCTGTCAACAAAATAGGACCAATATTGCTTCTGTGAGTTTGATGCTTCCGTCTCAATGGAGAGGATCTCGCCGATGGTGCCATTGTTGATCAATTCCTTTGCTTTAGCGTAAGAGGGGTGATTCACCGGGATAGCACCACAGCAAAGTGGCACGCCGGCATTCGCACATACCTCAACCATCCGGTCAGCTTCCTCCAGTGTATGCGCCATCGGTTTCTCCGTCGCAATTCCCTTCACACCGCAGGCAACTGCCAAGCAGGTTAAATCAGCACGACCTTTCGTGTTAGTAGCGATAGCGACAAGATCGAGTGCCTCTGTGTGCAGCATTTCAGCTGCGTCGGTGTAAAGTGCCACCCCGCCGTAGCGTTCACCGAATGCTTTCAACCGGTTCCGATCCCGATCTGCGCCAGCGACTAGGTCAATCTCCGGCCGATCCCACATCACTTCCGCCCAGCTATGAGGTACAATTCCTGTGCTGTGATACTCGTGGAGGTGAAAGCTGCGATGGATATCGAGTTCAGGCGTGGGGCGATCTACATCATCGACGTTATACGGATCCCAAATCCGCCCGGCGAGATCAGAGAGCATTCCCATCCAGCCTAACCCGATGACTCCAGCACGATACTTCGCCATGTTACTCCCCTTCTCAGACACATTTACAACTCGCCCCACCATCGACAACCAGTTCCGTCCCGGTGATATATTTCGCTTCATCCGAAGCAAGAAAGAGCGCAGCATACGCCACATCCCAAGCATCGCCCATCTTTCCGGTGGGGCAGAGGGCATTCCGTACCTCGATCATTTGCTCTACATCTCCGTCCGCATAGCTATCGGCTAGCGATTTGACGACCATCGGTGTATTCATGAAACCGGGCAGAATGCTGTTAGCTCGGATGTTCTGTTGCGCGTACTGAATGGCGATGCTCTGGGTGAACTGCCTAATTGCCCCTTTGGTCGTACTGTAAGAAATGTAGGGGACCCCCAGCCAGCGGATGCCGGCGATAGAAGATATGTTCACGATGGCACCGCCTCCCTGATGCTCCATCTGAGGAAGTACATATTTACAGGTCAAAAAGATGCTCTTGAGATTGACGTTGTTGACGAAATCCCAGCTCTCCTCGCTCGCTTCGACGGGACCCCCGATTTCAAGAATCCCAACGTTGTTGTGAAGAATATCAATGCGACCATAGGTTTCAAGGCAACGTTCCACCATTACCTGAACTGCTTCGGACTTGGAAACATCTGTCTGATGGGCGGTACAATCCCCTCCCTCTTGATCAATGATCTCCTTGGTTTCTTCCGCAGCGGCGAGGTTAATGTCAATAGCGAACACCTTTGCTCCCTCGCGTGCAAAGAGCACAGCGGTCGCCTTGCCGTTCCCCCACCCCGGTCCGACTGATCCGGCACCGGTTACAATTGCTACCTTATCTTTTAAACGATCCCCCATAGCACTCACCCTCCATGATTTAAGACGGTTTTGGTAAAAACGGGCGTTATGAAAACGCACTATGCTATCATCACTGACCTTTAGAGTATAGATTGTTCGCTATAATTGAACCGAATCTATAATCGTATTTCTACATAGCTCCAATCCGGTGTGATGATAGTGCAAGACTACGGCTTAGGTGTCTTCACACAGCGGAAACCGGTAATTTGACTTGTGCTCTGGGGATCCAGAAAGTTGCGACTTGTCACGCGTACTTTGTCAGCTGCACTGTTCCACGAGCCTCCACGGAGTACACGACGGGTCGCTACATTTGCAAAATCATCGTTAGTAAACGTAATCAATTTACCAGAAATTGGATTGTTTTCCTGACTCACAGCATAAAATTTAGCATCGTATTCATCAGTGCACCACTCCCATATATTGCCCCCCATATCATATAATCCATAGCCGTTTTCAGCAAAACTTCCAACAGGGGCGGGACCATCCCATATATCTTTGTCATTTTTGCCTTTATAGTTAGCGTCATCATGAGTGATTTCATCGCCCCAAGGATACCGCATACCGGCCCGTCCGCCGCGAGCGGCGTATTCCCATTCTGCCTCAGTCGGAAGTCGCTTGCCAGCCCATTGGGCATAGGCAGCAGCATCAAGCCACGACACCTCCACAACAGGTTGGTCAGGCGCATTGAGGGCGGGATCATCCCAAGACTCTGGCACCCTGTGTCCCGTCGCATCGAGAAACTGTTTGTACGCAGCATTAGTTACTTCCGTCACATCCATGTAGAAAGCACTGACAGAGACGGTGTGAACCGGTAATTCGTGAGGCAAGCCCTCTCCAAAGGAATCCCCCATTTCAAACGTGCCAGGAGGAATCAGCAGCATTGTTGTGCCATCGATCTTGGACAAAATCTCTGGTTCGGCAGTGACATTTATCACTCTCTCTGCCTCCATTGTGATGGGACTCGGAGCACTATTGTGTAACGTTAGGGTGATAGTATACTCTCCAACTCGCTCATAAGTGTGTGATGCCGTGAGTTCCTCGCCAGATTCTGTCTGCTGCCCGTCCCCCCAGTCCCATTCTACTTCGGAAATCCCGTAATGTGTGTCGTTGGATTGACTGGCATCAACGGTTATTTGTCCACCCAAAAGATCGCCCACATCCGCAGCGACAACTTCAAATAGTGCAATAAGTTCATGTCCTAGTGGATTTACTGTAATCTCTATTATTCGGTTTGAAGAGTTACGAACAAAGCCAGCCTCACCCGCTCCTTGATACAAAACTGTTTCACCCTTTAGCACTTCGATTGTTATTACCTGATTCACCCCAAAATGGACTTCACTGAGAGCAATGTCCTCAACTGGTTGGCTTGTCGGCTTGATAGTAAGATTTTGCTCTGTTGTGATTGTTGCCACATTGGGTCCGGTAATTGTTATTCGTACCGCGTATTCCCCTGCTTCTTTCACGTTTGAGAAGTTGACAGGGATTATTGCTGCTATTTCATCTTGAACCTCATCAGTCTCACTGCAACCTAACAAATATACAGTAAAGCTGACGTATACGAGTGTTATCAAAACTGAAGTGAATTGCACTATTATTTTCCTCATATTTATTTAGGTGAATTCCTTACGCATTTCAGCATAAGTGGCACGAGGCAAGATGCCTCGCCTATAGTTGGCTGCGTAGGTCCCAATAGTTTCAATATTGCCGCCGTTAAGCCTATTACATTTTTGAGAGATATGTTTCGCGTTCGATGACCTGTTCCAGATGATACATTCGTTCAGGCGAAGCAGTCTGGCGCATAACCTCTGAATGGACGCTTTGTGACCTTGGATAATACCGTGGCTTGCCATCCCGCTGGAGATAACTGTCAAGTTCAGCAATCTCAGCGTCTGTTTTTGCCCGACTCGCCACATTGAGGTCAAAGTGGCGACGACTACGCCCTCCACCATCATGCACCATACCCTTCTTCTCAAAGACTGCTTGGTGCTCCTCAGTCAACCACTCAATATCTTCCGTGAGTAGGTTGGGAAGATAGATATACCCGAACAGTTTGAAAAATTCGCATTGCGCTGATGTCAATGCCACGGCACACAACTCCTTTTCCCATAATTCGCCCGTATCAAGATATATCACACCGGACCGTTCTTCACGGTTCAAACTTTTTTCACTTCCTATCAAAAGTTCATCCGTAGAAATCCTGACTATTGAGATGTGTCCTTCACCATGAGGGACGATTTAGCGTTTAGATGCCATAAGACCGATTAGGGGAGGGTTGGACAGGAACTCAGCCCAGAACGAGTTACCCTGTTGAGCGGGTGCTAAATCGAGATTGACCCATTCAAAATCAGAAAATCCAGCAATTTGAAAAGCCCATTGATAGGTCTCTGGCGCGAGGTAAAAATTTTTGAACTCAAACTGCTGCCCGTCTTCATTGACAAGTTTATATAAGATTACATCTCCTTCCTTGGGAGAACTAGTGCACTCCTTTTCAAATCCATATTTGGCAAAGGAGACAGTACCTTTAGGGGGATTCCGAACGTTGTCATTGACCCCAACAAATCGTCCTCCTGAGCACAGTACATTATAGCTAACTTGGCAAAAGTGAAGGAGTTCTTCTTTAGTTTTAGCGTAATTCAAAAGGTACATTGCTACAACGACATCAACCGATTCAGCTATCTCTAGCTCTGCCACATCTCGATTTAGATATTTGCATCCTAAAGGGCGATCCCTTTCCTCCTCTTCCGCCAATCGGATCATTTCAGCGGAAATATCGACCCCTGTGACTTCAGCAGCACCTGCCTGCTTAATCTTCCGGGTGTAAAACCCCTCGCCACAAGCCAGATCTAGAACCTTTTTCCCTTGAACTTCTCCCAACATCTCAAAGAGAGAATATTCTTCAAGATACTTCCGAAATGACAGCTGTTTGGAATCCCTGTAGGCTTCGGCAATGTCATCATATTCATTTTTCGCTTGGGCCATGAATCATATTCCTCCTAGATGAACCCAGTGAAAAACGAGTGGCATTTTCGCGCCAACAAAAAAGGGACCGTTTTTCCCCGCCCCTTGATCTCTCCTAAAATCCGAGTGTTTTTCTAACCACATTCTTCAGTGGTTCACCCGCTTTATATCGCCTGATATTATCGCAGAAAAACTCGATAGTGCGGCGTGGGCGATGCTGTGACCCCCCAGCAGCGTGCGGCGTGAGGATCACGTTGTCCATATCCCACAAAGGGCTATCCGGCGGAAGCGGTTCAATTTCGGTGACATCCAGCCCCGCGGCAGCAATCTTTCCCTGTTTGAGAACTTCGATAAGGGCAGGCTCGTCAACAATTGGCCCACGGGCAACATTGATGAAATAAGCACTCGGCTTCATCAGTGCGAGATTCTCAGCGTTGATTAACCCGCGTGTCTCATCTGTCAGTGGACAGGCGATCATCACCACATCTGCGCGACTCATGAGATCCGGCAGTTGATCGATCGGCATCAGTTCGTCAACAACATCAGGTTTATCCGTGCGGTAAGCATCGACAGAGATGACGTACATCTCAAAGCCTTTGGCGCGTCGCGCCATGTGTTGACCAATCCCGCCCATGCCAACGATGCCGATTGTAAATCCACCAATCTCAATCATCGGTCTTCCACCACCCCATTTGCGCTGATCCCGATTACGAGTGAATTGATCGATGCCTCTTGCGAGAGCAAGCAGCAGCGCAAAACCTTGATCTGCCACATGAGAGCCATACAACCCCGCCGCATTCGTCAAAATGACATCGCTATTTATCAGAGCAGGATGCAGCGTACTATCCATCCCTGCGCTAGAAGACTGAATCCACTTCAGCTTCGGCATCTGTTTGAACAGTTCCTCACTACAGCCACCAAAGAGGATTTCTGCGTCCGCAGCTTCCCTGACGTACTCTTCTTGCGAGTTGGCAAATACGACACTGTTTTCATCACCCGCAGCATCCCGGATGATTTGGTTCAATTCTTCATCTGAATTTGGTCTTTGTACCAAAATTTTCATATATCGCTCCGTTCAAAAAATTAAAAATAGAACTTACGCAGTTGGTTCATAAGTCCCCCTGATAAGGGGGATTTAGGGGGTTGAAAATAAAAAACAGAGAAAAGGGCAATGCCCTATTTTCCCCAAGTTACCTTTGTGTTGCCCGTCATAGGCACTTTATTTCCAAGGCGGTACTTCGGGCAATAACGCTTCAAACTCCTCAATTAGCTCTATTTCATACGCTCCGGCATACTCATTGTTGAAGAATTTATCCATTCCTATATCCACAAGGCGTTCCCACGATTCCTCCTCGTATCCAGGATTGACCGGAAAAAACAGCGCACCAACGTCCCGAGCGGCTTTCAAATCGCCGGGAGCGTCACCGATCATCAGGATATGATCCGATCGATACTTCCCTTTCGCTGTCAACGTGAGGTGCTCCGTCTTGGATCCCATCTCCTGCCCTGCGATTACCGCAACATATTGGTCGATATTGTGTTCAGCCCATTCCCGTTTGAGTGCTTCGTTGGGGGTCGCTGACACGACAATCGCATCGGCTCGTCCCTGTAGACTTTGCAGCGTCTCACGGACGCCGGGGAAAGGCGGCAAGTTGTGGACAATCTCAGCGATAGTATCATTGACAGCAAGACTCCACTCAAGCACTTGGCTCAACTCCTCTCGCTGCGCTCCCGTTGTATTTTCAATCACTGCTTCGAGTGTGGGATTACCGAGCTTGGTCTCCGTTTCTGACCATTCCCGAAGATACGGAAAATCTGGCACCGAAACACTAGCTTTTTGAACCTTCGGCATCTCCCGAAGAAGGTCACTGACAAGAAGGATCGCTTTGAAACGATTGCAGCCGCGCGTTGTGGAATAAAGGTTCACAAAATCCCACGCCTGATGGACTTGCCGCGAAACCGCGGGAAGCCCAAAGTGCTTAATCAGGTTGACACTGAAGCAGTCGTTGTGCTTAACCTCCATCGAATTGAACGCGCAACCATCCGAATCAATTCCGACAAAATAGTCATGTCTCGGTTGGAAGTCTTTTAACGCTGCCGCTGCATCTTGATCCATTCAATTCTCTCCTTTCAACTCGGGCTATCAGATAGGCATGAATTCAAACGTTCATCGGTTTCTCTTTGCGTTTTGTCCTGTCTTTCTTTTATCCCTATAAATTGATATTCCTAACCCGGCTGCACCAATGTACCGATGAACTAATGAAACCAATAATTTTCACGTTTCACGTTTTTTGCGTTTTGTCCTGTCTTTTGACATGGGCCTCGTGTTTTAATCAATAACCACTTCTGGCCTACCCTCCACCATCCACTCCGTATGGAAAGTGGTCGGTTGTCCATCCACCCCCACAACTGTCTTACCATCGGCATCAATCCGGTTATAGGTGTGTGCGCCAAAATAATCCCGTTGTGCTTGAATCAGGTTCGCAGATACACGAGCACTGCGGTAGCTATCAAAATAAGCGAGTGCCGAGCTACACGCCGGTATCGGAATCCCAAGCTGCATAGCAGTTCCTACCACATGCCGCCAGTTGTCCTGAGTCCGTTCAATTACTTCAAGGAAGTAGGGATCAAGTAACAGGTTGGGTAAATTAGGATCGTTCTCATAGGCATCAGCGATTCGATGCAGGAAACGGGCACGAATAATGCACCCGCCGCGCCAACCGAGAGCGATTGTGCCGAGGTCGAGATCCCAATTATACTCGCTGCTCGCTTCGCGCATCAACGCAAACCCTTGTGCGTAGGAGCAAATCTTGGAAGCATACATGGCATCATGGATAGCCGCTAGCAGCTCTAATTTGTCGCCTTCATATTTGCCACTGGGACCACGGATAATTTTCGAGGCTTTGACCCGTTCCTCCTTCACCGCCGAGATACACCGTGCGAAGACAGCCTCAGCGATGGTAGGAGCGGCGATGCCGGTATCTAGGGCAGAAATGCTTGTCCATTTTCCCGTGCCCTTTTGCCCGGCAGCATCAAGAATAACTTCCACAAGGGGGACACCTGATTTGTCTGTCTGCGTAAAGATGTCGGCTGTAATCTCAATAAGGTATGAATCCAATTCACCTTCATTCCATTTTTTGAAAGCCTGGTGCATCTCTTCAGCACTCATGCCGAGGACGTGTTTCATCAGAGCGTACGCTTCACAGATGATCTGCATGTCGCCGTATTCGATCCCGTTATGCACCATTTTGACATAGTGCCCGGCACCATCGGGACCTATGTGAGACACGCACGGAGTACCATCAACTTGGGCCGCAATCTTCGTAAAGATAGGTTCGACAAGTGCGTAGGCTTCAGGGGTGCCGCCGGGCATCATCGCAGGCCCATATCGGGCCCCTTCCTCTCCGCCCGAGATGCCGGTCCCTATGAATCGTATCCCCTTCGCTGCGAGGTCAGTGTTTCGACGGATGGTGTCTTGAAAATTCGAGTTTCCGCCATCAATGATCAGATCGCCTTCTGAGAGATGTGGTGTCAATTCGCTGATACATGCGTCAACCGCAGCACCAGCCTGCACCATTAGGATCATTTTCCTCGGTGCACTCAGTGAGCCAATGAACTCTTTGATTGAGTGTGTGCCAACAATATTCTTACCTTTTGCCCGTCCTGCGATGAAATCATCCACCTTTGAGACTGTACGATTGAATACCGCGATCCGAAACCCTTGGCTCTCAATATTGAGACTCAAATTTTCGCCCATCACGGCTAATCCAATGAGCCCAATGTCAGCTTGTGCCATCTGTGATGCCTCCTATTCGTCTACAACATTCAGTACGTCGGATATGATACATTACTCTGAAAATAGGGTCAACCGAAAAAAATGAGGCAAGCGGTGTGCAAGATAAAACAGATTTTTCATCTTGACACATAGTTGCCTTTTTGATATGCTTGCATCAGCCCGGCAAATACCGAATCCAATACATACTGGGTAAGCCTTAAACTGATCGATTAATACCCAGTAAATCGACACAATAGAGTCGTTTGCAAGATTCTGTTTGATTATGTTCGGGATACGTCAAGGGGGCTTAGGAACTGTTAAGACGGAATGGGACTTCTGACGGAGTGACATTTATCACTCTAGAGGTAGGATAGCTTAAAGAGAAGGGTATTACGGGGAAGACAATCAAGTACGACAAAGAAGTGCTTGAGCCTAATGCAGAGCATGAGCTGGCAGATGACAAATGACTCTTACCGCTCAGTTTTGATATTCCATCCATCGTTGGATAGATTACGCCTGAAGATAGTGGCGAAGCAGCTTTCTCAAGTTCCGGTGTGCATGGAAGAGATGCGCCTTCACAGTACCGCTTGAACGTCCCAACGTACTCGCAATCTCTTTGAGCGAAAGGCCCTCCCAGTGGCGAAGGATGAAAATCTCACGCTGTTTGGGAGCTAGTTGCATAATCGCCCGCCGGAGATAGGTCAATAGCTCTTTGTCCTCAACAGCTTGGGTTGGAGGTCTCAGATTGCTATCTGCGATATTCATCATCGGTAGGTCATCAGATTCCAACGCGTAATTCACCGTTTCGCGCCGCGCGTTCTTACGCAAGAAATCGATGCAAAGATTGACAGTAATGCGATAAAGCCAGCTATAAAATTGAGACTTTCGCTTGAAATCTGGGAGTCCCTGATAGGCTCTGATAAAAGCATCCTGAGTAATATCAAGGGCATCTTCGGAATTCGGGACAAAACGTTGCGCGAGTCGGTAGGTACGGTCATGGTAGCGGACCACCAATTCATCGAAAACCGATTTATCTCCCTGTTGAAACTGCTCAATCAGCTTTGCGTCATCAGGAAATGCTTGTACACATCGTGGTAATATTTTTTGGTAATCTTCTTCTTGCATTTTGCCTCTCACAAAATATGAGCCAATACCAGATTAATCTATCTGTTTGAACATATTAGAAAACCAGCGTTTATATCTCTTATTATCTTGAACGATTTGCTGTAACAGCTCTAAACTTTCTTTGTGATCCGCAGTCTGTGCGGTATCCACGAGGTCTAATACTTCTTCAAGCACGACCCGATCTTGGCGAATCAGATCTGATAACGCTGTCTTGAGACTTTGTTCATGCCCAAGCAGTGCAAAGATTTTATTGGCGTGGCGGATCTCCTCCGAAGCCACCTGCTTTAGGTAGGCGGCGAGTTCATGTTGATTTTGCTGTTCCGCCATCTGTGCCAAGATAAACCGCGTACCAATTGAAGTCAACTTTGCATGTGCCAATTCGTCCAACTCAGCTTCCAGACGTTTTTTCACATGACCCGGATCGCGAGGGTGAAGCTGATCATAACTTGGCCAAACCGGTTTGTCCATCACCTGTTTCAAGCGCGTCAAACTTTGGATCAGGTCATCCTGTTCCTCTGAAGTCAACTGTCCAATTGTCTGATGCCAGAAATCAGTCGCGCTCTCTGCTCTGTCCTGAAAAAGCTGCTCAGACTTTTCCGTCAGTTGTATACGATTCTGCCGACGATCCGTATCGCATTTACGACGAATCGTCCACGCATCGCGCTCTAGGCGGTCTACAAGGCCGGAGACAGTGCTGTGAGCGAGCCCAAGATGTTCTCCTAGTTCGCTGATAGTCATACCAGATTCACCCCCATACCAATGGAGGTGCAATAAAGCGTTAAACTGCACGATCGTGAGTTTCTTCGGTACAACCTGCTGCACAAAACGTGATTTCACCGCAGCTTGTGCATGTCGCATCACGCGCATAATCAGCATCGCATTTTCAGCATACTTGGACATTTTGTCTATATCTCTTTCAGATTTTTCAAAATTACGTCGTATAACGGACATAATTCTATTGTATGCGATATAATACTATATAATTTTGTTGATGTCAACCCCAAACTGATTAAAATATACACCCGTTCAAGATTAAATCGTTACAATACACAAAGGAAAACTGACCATGAAATATTTGACCTATTCTGGCAATCATCTGATTAACGCAAAATTGCCTGATAACTCGGAAATCTACTATCCACAACCGGCAAAACCGGGAGTGAGCCGCGCCGAAATGCCAGAGCATCTCAAAAAGGCTGTGGAAAATCCACTCGGAATGCCGCCCCTCAAAGAACAGGTCAATGGAAACAGTAAGGTCCTGATTGCTTTCGATAATAACTGTCAGCCCTTTCCAATGACAAAAAAACCGGATATGCGCCAGATTATGATCGAAGCATTGCTGTCTATGCTCTACTCCTACGGGGTCGAGAAGAATAATATACAGCTAATTTGTGCCGGCGGACTTCATCGCAAAATGAAGACACACGAGTTGGCATATATGTTAGGCCGCAAAATTATGAACGAGTTTTATCCATATCAGTTAAGAAACTTTGATGCAGAAGATCGTGAGAATATCGTTGATCTAGGCAAGACGGGCAAAGACGAAATCGTTGAGGTCGAACGTGCTGTGGTGGAAAGTGATATAGTGATCTATGTTGACACCATCCAAATTCCCCTCAACGGTGGACACAAATCGGTTGCTGTTGGGATGGGGACATATAATTCAATCGCCCCACACCACTCCCCACACATGACTGCGGAGAGTCCGCATGTTATGCAACCCGGTGGATCAAACATGCACCATTGTATTGAGCGGATGAGCCGAGTTATTCAGGATCATAGTAAAATCATGGTTATCGAAGCCGCCATGAATAACCAAATCTATCCCCCAGGGTTTCGCCAGCTGGGTAAGCCAAATGTGCAATGTAACGGCTTTGAAAAAATGCTAAAAACATTGACACCCCCTTCACTGTCTCTGCTGCCAGAGGCTTTACGGTACAAAATCTTCAAAAGCATCCGAACTGATTATGAGCCGATTGAAATCAACGCCGGCACCATTGATGGCGTTCATCCCAAAACCCTTGAAGCGATGAAAAATCAGTTGATGATAGACGTTCCTAAGCAGTTCAGCACTTTGGTTTTTGGATTGCCCGATATGAGTCCGTATGCTATCGGTGCCCGGATTAACCCTGTCTTGGTTGTCAGTGATATATTGGGGTACGTTTTCAACTGGTTTTATAACAAGCCGTTGGTTAAAGAGGGGGGCGTCGTGATTATCTTGAATCCAACCTTTGAAGTCTTCCATGAAGAATATCACGTTCCCTACAAGAAGTTCTTCGACGAAGTCCTTGCCGAAACCACCGAGCCATTTGAAATGCAAAATCAGTTTCAAGCGCAATATGCCCATGACTCTCATTTAATAGATTGCTATCGTAACAAATTCGCGTATCACGGATTTCACCCCTTCACCGTCTGGTATTGGGCGACCTACGCGCTGAAATACCTGTCCAAAGTCATTTTGGTTGGTCCCAAAGATGACCGCGTTGCCAAGAGATTAGGCGTAGATTGGGCAAAAGATTTAGAACAGGCACTGGGAGTAGCGAAGGAAATTTCCGGCGAAGATGATGTTGTTGCTTTGACGATGCCGCCATTTCTTTACGTCAACGTCCAATGAAATTGGGGTTTCCCAACCTGTAATAGTGGGTACAGGTTGCCTAACCTGTACGGAGTATACGATTTTTACCAGCGAAGTGCGTAACTCCTATCAGAGGTGAAATATGTCTCACCAAAGAATAAACAAAAAAATACCGACCATTGAGGAAATTCAGAAGGAGTTTGAGGATTTCGTTAAGCGGAAGTACGGCGGTACTGTCAACTTTACAATGTCGCAGGCAAGACCAGATACAACTACAACTGACGATTCAAGTGCCTCCGCCCCTGAAAAAAAGACATTCGATCTGAAATTTGACCTCAAACCGAAGGAAGTCAAGCATTATCTCGACCGTTATGTCATCAAACAGGATGATGCGAAGAAAGCGTTAGCGATCGCTGTGTGTGATCACTATAATCATGTGCGTGAAGTCCACGAAAATCCGAAAGCTGCTGACACTGATTACTCAAAGCAGAATGTTGTCATGCTCGGACCGACAGGCGTTGGTAAAACCTACCTGATTCGCCATATCGCCAAGCTAATCGGTGTGCCGTTCGTCAAAGCGGATGCGACCCGGTTTAGTGAAACCGGCTATGTCGGTGCGAATGTCGATGACATGATTCGAGACCTAGTCACACAGGCAGACGACGATATTGAATTAGCACAATACGGTATTATTTATCTCGACGAAGTCGATAAAATTGCGACACCACCGAATATCATCGGACGTGATGTCAGCGGACGGGGTGTGCAGATTGGTCTCCTCAAACTGATGGAGGAAACAGAGGTCGATCTCCGCGCCGGTTACGATGCAGCATCTCAGATGCAAGCCATGATGGAGTTCCAACAGAAAGGGGTGGTTGAAAAGCGGATCATCAATACACGCCATATCCTGTTCATTATTAGTGGGGCATTTAACGGCCTGAAAGAAATCGTCAACAAACGCATGAATCAGAGCAATATTGGATTTAACGCAACGGTAAAAAGTCAAACGGGGTTGGAGGATCCCTTTCAGTTTGTAACACCGCAAGACTTCATCGAGTTTGGATTTGAGCCCGAATTAATCGGGCGTTTACCTGTCCATGTTATATGCCAAAACCTGGCCGCAGATGATCTTTACCATATCCTCAAACATTCCGAGGGATCTATCGTCCGGCAGTATGAACGAGCGTTCGGAGCGTACGGGATTGAGGTGTTGTTTTCCGATGCAGGACTCCATCAAATTGCCGAGGGGGCATACGTCCAAGAAACAGGAGCGCGTGCCTTGATGACGGTCTGTGAAAAAACGCTGCGCGAATATAAGTTTGAACTGCCGTCCTCTAGTATCCGCGAGTTCGTTGTAACAGAGGCGGTTGTTAAGGATCCAGCAGGCGAACTGCAACGGATTCTCGAAGATGCCGACTACAACCGCCGAATGGTCATGCGTGAGCGGGTTCGCCGGTACGAAGAAGGTTTCCAGAACGAACATCAGATGCAAATTCAATTTGATGATGAAGCGACAGAACTCTTATGCCAAAGGGCGATTGACCAAAGTCGAACGCCAAAGGAGATCTGTGAAGAACTATTGCAGAGCTACCAACACGGGCTGAACCTTATTCGGCAAAATACTGGGCGGTCTGTGTTCACCTTTACTAAAGCGGTAATGGACAACCCAGATATTATGCTTGAACGTTGGATCCGCGACTCCTATGCTGCAAAGTCCAAAGAAGAAAGAAAAACGTCGGAGACGGGGCTTTGAGATTGTGAAAGATGAAATAAACTTGACGCACCAAGATAAAGTGTGCTAAAGTTATAAGGTTGTCTAAAATTGGCTAATACTACCAATCCTTAAGTTATGGAGGCAAACTTTCCACCCTGTTCTTTTTTGAACTGTGAGCAAAGAGAAACATGAAGATTGCTGAAAACCTCATCGGCCTCATCGGCAATACCCCACTGGTTCACCTGAACTACCTACCCGGACCAGACGACGCAACAATCTTAGCGAAGCTGGAATCGTATAACCCCGGCGGCAGTATCAAAGATCGGATTGGCTATGCCATGATAGCCGACGCCGAAGAACGGGGATTGCTCAAACCGGGCTGCACAATTGTTGAACCCACGGCAGGCAATACAGGAATCGGGCTTTCGATTGTCGCTATTGCAAAAGGATACCGCGTTACTTTGACCATGCCAGAGAACGTCAGCCGGGAAAAGTATACTCTGCTTGCCTCTTTTGGCGCAGAGATTATACTAACCCCTGAGGACGCTGGGATGGGAGGAGCGATCTGGGAAGCTGAGGAAATCATCTCACGGAATCCACACAACTTTATGCCCAATCAGTTTGAAAATCCGGTGAATCCTGAAATTCACCGACAAACAACAGCACGCGAGATTCTGGACGACATTGACCGTGAGATTGATTTTTTTGTCGCCGGCGTGGGAACGGGGGGAACCTTAACAGGTGTTGGAGAAGTCCTCAAAACCCATCGATCGCAGACTCAGGTGGTTGCAGTGGAACCAAGCATCTCCCCAGTTTTATCCGGCGGCCAGCCGGGGCCGACTCGTATTGATGGTATTGGAGCAGGCAGAATTCCAGAAGTGCTGAACGTTAATGTCATCGATCAGGTGATTACTGTGTCTGATGGAGAGGCTTATCGAATGATGCGGCAGATTTCAAAAGCCGAGGGTTTGCTCGTTGGGATGTCGTCAGGGGCAAATGTCCAGGCCGCATTGGAAGTGGCGCACGGGCTTGGCAAAGATAAAACTGTTGTCACAATTTTACCAGATACGGGAGACCGTTATTTTAGCCTCGCTCAGTATTTTGAATCAGAAATCGGTGCGGAAGCCGGTTTTGAGTAATGGTGAATTCTAAAAATAAATAGACACTTTCGCCCCGTTGGTAGGTGCGGTTTTCCCCTGCACCGGTTGGGGGGGCTCATAATTCTTAAGATCCACTAAAAATAGGGAAATGAGTTCGGAAGTTTATAAGGCACTCGATTCACCAATTTACTCGTTTATCATGTTCCGTGCATACAGGAAGGATTGGGTATCCCTTGAACGAATTAACAAATCAAGATCTGATAAATGAAGAGCTTTGCTACGAAATTCGTCTGCTCGAAGAACCGCAGGAGATCCTATTTAGCCTCATTAAACGTTTTAAGGAACGGGCCGCAATTGTTACGAGCGGACAGTTATCCGGAATGATTCTGCTCCACATGGCTTGCGAAAACAAGCTGCCATTTAGAGCCTGTACAATTGACACACTGCGTCTGTTTCCTGAAACCTATGAATTCTTCGAGCATGTCGAAGCGCATTACAACATTCGTATTGAGAGGATCACCCCGGAGCCGGAAGCAGTGGATCGAATGGTCATAAATCATGGGGAGTTCCTGTTCTTCGACAGCAAACAGAAACAGGAATATTGCTGTAACATCAGGAAAGTACAACCAATGCAGCGATTGTTGGATACACTAGATGTCTGGTTTGCCGGGCTTCGACGAGATCAATCCAGTAATCGGCAAAGCACTCCCAAAGCGGAAATCATCGAGCACAATGGCCGTCCTATACTGAAAGTCAACCCACTGGCGGATTGGCCCGAAGCACAGATTTGGGAGTACATTCACAAACACGATATCCCGGTGAACCCACTGATGGAACCCCAGAAGTACGGCCAATACTATGAATCGCTCGGATGCGTTATCTGCACGACACCAATCCTGCCCGGCGAACCGAAAAGGGCGGGACGGTGGCGCTGGCAAAATGCTCCGTCTGCCGACGAAGATAATAAGAAAGAATGCGGGATTCACTACGCAATATAGAACCTGTCACAATTAAGACCGAATTTTTTTTGGTCACGTTTGACTTAACCTTACAACGAAGGGAGTTTTGCAATGGCTGTTACCGTACGTATTCCAACCCCTCTCAGAAGGCTCACACAAAATCAGCCTGAAGTTGAAGCAGAGGGAGACACAATTGAAAGCCTCATCGAAAACCTTGAGGCAAACTATCCGGGAATCAAAGAACGCATCTGTGATGAAGCCGGTAATATTCGCCGTTTTGTTAATATTTATCTCAACGACGAAGATATTCGCTTTTTAGATGGCAATGCAACGGCAGTTAAGGATGGCGATGAAATCTCGGTCATCCCTGCAATCGCAGGCGGTTCGTCAGATGATCAAAGAGACTGAAGCATTAGAGTTACAAAGTGAGACTCTAAATCAAATCTACGCGCACGCAAAAGCCGAATTTCCCGATGAGTGCTGTGGCATCATTTTGAGCGACGGGAACCGGGAATTCGTCCGGGAGTGCCGGAATATACAGAATGAACGACACGCCGAAGATCCGGATACATATCCCCGCGACGCACGCACCGCATATCTAATAGACCCAAACGACTTAATCCGCGTGCACAAAGAAGCTGAAACCGAGAGTCGACCGATTAAGGCATTTTATCATTCACACCCGAATCACGATGCTTACTTTTCGGAAAAAGATAAAGCGGATGCAACGGCTTGGGACGAACCCATGTACCCCGGGGCAGCTTATGTTGTAGTCTCCATCTATGACCGGGAGGTTAAAACCGCAAAAACTTTCGCTTGGAATGAGGATGATGCGGACTTTGTGGAAGTGCCGATACACACGAAGCGTGATGCAGAATAGAATCCCTTAATTCAGAAAGGAGTGGCAGATATGGCAGTTTTAAGACTTCGTTTGACTTTCCCTCCGGACCTGATCACTGAGCCTATCATCCACAACATCGGTCAGCAGTACAACGTGATCACGAGCATTCGACGCGCCGATGTTACGTCTGACCGCGGGTGGGTTATCTTGGAGATTAGGGGTGAGCCTGACGAACTTGAACGGGTGGTTGAGCATCTCACTAACGTGAAGGTGCAAGTCGAGCCGATCGAAGGAGATGTCGTGCAGTGACATACTCCCACACCCTAAAGGGAGGGGGCATTAGATCGGAAGATTTCGGTAAAGAATTTAACAAGCGCAGCGCGGGGAGAGCGGGTAAGTACGCAAGCAATTGACTGCTACTAATCTGAAACCATACACTCCCCGTCAACAAAATAGGGACACGATGGACAATGGTCCCTATTCTTTTCAAACCCTCCCGCCCCGATTGCATCGGCATTTACAGCCTTCTGTATCCCGTTAATCCGTTCTAGCCACGTGCTCTCGATATCCATTAATTCTTCTCTCATTATCTCCAACGAGTATGCCGTGGCGGGATCTGTAACGTAGACTGTCACCGGTATGACGTGCTGATCCGGATAGAGTCGGTGGACAAGCAAGGCATATAGTTCGATTTGTGACCGATAATAATCCGCCGGATCGCCGATTCCTTCCCAATCAATTCTACCTCTTTCGTAATTGATAACCTGCCACAACCCCCTTGAATCCTTGAAAAACCTATCTGCAGTACCTTCAACTATATGAGAACCAATCTCGGCGTGAATGTGCCGTTCATGATAAACTTCATCTGTGTGTAACGCTATCTCCTCAACTTTCGAGTCCAGAAAGCGATTAACATCTTTATGAGTTGTCTCAGTGACTACTCCGGGTTGGACTTCCGATGACGGCACTCGAATCTGGTGCTGTAAATAGAACCGCGTTGGACAGTGAGCATACGTTGTAAGTTCCGTCACCGAGACGGTCTTGTTCACAGAGGAAGGGATCAACGGTTTGATATGGTACGCAGGAAATTCGATTGACAGTGGTGGGGTGGAGGCCTCTGCTTCAACAAAATCGAGTTCATTAGGGGACTTAATGATTCGGATTGGTAGATCGAAGGGGATTGTCGTATCTTCCTCTCCTGATAGAGATTGGATCATTGTTGGATATAGAAGTTCGCCTGCCGAGGGCATCCCTAAAAGCCCTAGGGCATCAAACAGCCAGCCAAACCAACCCTTCGCTTCTCCTTTCTCGTTCAGGGTTCCCGATAGAATCAGGCGATCCCGAGCGCGGGTTGTTGCCACGTAAAAGAGACGCTGTTCCTCTGCTACTCTTTTGTTAGTTGCGCGTTCCCGCATCAACTGTGTTGCCCCCGGATCGCTCTGTTCGTAGTTTTTGTCCGGGTTCGCAGGTCTAAAACCGATACCTAATAGATCATCTATCAACGGTTCTTGGTCATACCTTGTAGCCCTTCGATCCAGGTGAGGAAGGATGACGACCGGAAACTCAAGCCCTTTCGCCGCATGGATGGTCATTATCTCAACGGCATCCGTTGTCAATTGTGTTGTCGCTTGTCCCTCGCGTTCTTCCTCCTCAATCAGTAGATTCAACCGTTCCAAAAAATCGTGGAGGTCTGTGAACCCCAATCTTTCAAATTCCCTTGCAATTCCCAATAACTTTTCGTAGTTCGCCCACCGCTGCTCGCCACTCTGCCCAACAGAAAGCACACCGACCATTCCAGTTTCATTGACAATTTTTCGGATGAGTTCGCTCGGCGGGATATGGTGACAAATTTTAATATGACTTCGTAGTATCTGGACCGCATCGCTTATCGGAAAGCTTGAAGATTGATCTTCCCAATCGACGTAAGCTTGGACCTTCTCCCAGAATGGTACTGAAGAAGAGTGCTGCGCTATTTCATACAACTCTACATCTGAAACACCGAAGAATGGGGCGCGAAGAACCCCGGCAAGTGCCACATCGTTGTCGGGGTCGATAAGGAATTTCAGATAGTTACCGATGTCGTAAATCTCTTGACGTTGATAAAAACCGATACCGCCGGTGATTTTGTACGGAATCTCCGCTTCGAGCAAGGCAGATTCAATCTCCGGTAGGCGCGTCCGGCTCCGAATGAGAATGGCAATGTCACCATATCGGATCTGCCGGGGTTTTTCACCGTTGTCCTCAGCCTTCCAAATCGTTCCATCTGTATCGACCAAGTGACAAATGCGTGCCACAATCAGATCATTTTCGTCAACTGGAGATTCTGATTCACCCTCTGCCTCTCCCTTTGAGCCGATGAGCAACTCTACATCGCCAGGCTGATCCGTGATCCTCCCCTGAATCAGCGGCTCATACTCAACTTCAAACTCATTCCGGCCTTTCATGAGCGACCCAAAAACCAGATTGACAAAACCCACAAGATTTCGCAACAGGCGAAAATTTTCAGGAAGACGGAGGGCACCGCGCTTCTCTAAGTCGTTTGCATCAAGTATCTGCCCCGCCCAAGTAAAGTTTTTGGTCAATGCAGATTGATATTCGGTGATCTCCTGCCGTGTTTGATCGAATACCCGCACATCTGCCCCACGAAACCTGTAGATACTCTGGTTCTGATCGCCAACAATAAACAGATTGCCCGATTTGAAATCCGAGATCAGTGGCTTAAGAATCTCATATTGTAGCTGATCCGTATCTTGATACTCATCAACCATGATATAAGGGTATCTTTGGGCGAGTTGCTCGCGAATTGATTCCTGCTGTAATAGGTCCCTAACCTTGATCTGAAGATCATCGAAATCGAGTTGTCCCGCTTGGCGTTTACGATTTTCGTAGGCGCGTTGAACATCGTCATAGATATGTATCAACAGGCGAGTCATGCGAATAAGTAGTTTATCATCATCGGTAAAAACTGGAAAGGATAGAACATGATTTGCTGCATGAACAAGAAAATCAATCTCCCCCTCGATCGCCTCCGTCCTGACATTCCTGCCTAGTAAATTTTGCTTGCTAATTGTTCCGCCTTGGGTTACGATAAGAGGTGCGATCTCTGTCAAAAATGGAGCAACCTCCTGTAGCTCCATATCCGGCTGAATCTGATCTGTTAATTCCTGTACCTTCCTCTTATTTTTCCCTTTGGCAATTTCTAAGACGCTGTTCAGACAACGTGACCAATCCTCAAGAGGGAACCGATCTATTAAACTCTCCTCTAGTTGCGATTGTACAAAATCATGCCAACCTTCCAACACCTCTGAATCCGTACGGCAGTATAAGTCGCGCCTCAGTCGCTCCACCACCTCACGTTGATTCACCAGTTCGGATAAATGTCCCTCAAGCCGACTTTTTCCAAAGATTCGCAGTAATTTTACAAGTTTCACACGAGTTTCATCTTCATCGGAACGCTCGGCGATCTCTCTGAGCGTAGAATCAATGGTTTCACGGAGAGCCAACCGCTGGTGTATCCCTTGTAACACGCTGAAACCTGCATCAACACCCGCTTCAACCGGATACTCTCGCAAAATCTGCGCACAAAATGCGTGAATTGTGGAAATCTGCGCGGAGAGCATTCCTGTCTTGATGCTTTCTAACTGTGCGTTGCGCGGATCTTCCTTTAATCTTATGTTGACCTCGTTGACGATGCGTTGTTTGAGTTCCGCCGCAGCTTTCTCGGTAAACGTGATTGCGACAACCTGATTGGGAGGCAAATTTTCTTCAAGCAAAATCTTAAGGTATCGGTGGACCAATACCGCTGTTTTTCCAGATCCGGCACCGGCGGTCACGCTGATGTAGCGATTGAGATCATGCGCTTTTTTCTGATTCCGTGTAAATTCCACGATGCGGTAACTCCTAAAAAAAAGGGCGATAGCACAAACAGCAGACCGTGATGCGGGTTTCAATCTTGTCTTGTCGCGAGGTATGGGTCTGTTCGTCTGTAAGCTATCGCCCGATTTGTCTAATACGTTTTTTTCGCTCGCTTTTCTTGTTTAGCGAGCTTCTTTTCTTTGCGTCCTTTTTTGGTCGCTGTCTTTTTGACAACACCTTTGCTTGAGCTATCTAGGGATTTACTGCCTTTTCCGCGATTACCTCTCATTTTTCTTTCTCCTATTCTATTGTTCTGTCATTAGCCGACAAATTAGAATGCAAGGCAACCGGCCCTCACCTCACAAGCCTATTCCAGAACAACTGTTTTCGAGATTCTGCGGTTACTTGAAACATGATGGATTCAAACACAATCTGAGTCCAACTATAACTTGGTTTTTTTGATCTGTATCCTCTAAATGGACCGGTATGCCTGCGATGTGCGAGGCGATTATGTAAAACCTACTTTTAACAAAAAAGTTTAATCTGTCTTCAAGAAACTATTGGGATTATAGCATAAAAACGGACAGATTAAAAGTAAAAATTCGTTAGAATGTTTCCGCCACAAAAATCGCCTTGACGCTACAACTTTTGGGTAAACTTCTGTTCAGTCAGGATAGGAACGCCAAGTTGAACGGCACGGTCATATTTAGAACCCGGCGATTCTCCAGCGACTAAGTAATCTGTTTTTTGACTAACGCTAGAGCTAACCTTGCCACCACGTTCCTTAATTTTTTCGGAGGCTTCAGAACGGGTCATCGTCGAAAGCGAACCGGTTAAAACAAAAGTCTTACCGGCAAAGATACTATCAGCAACTTCTATAGATTCACTTGATTCGGCTGCCCACTGAAGCCCTGCATCTTTCAGCCGTTTCAGGAATTCCTGAACCCTCGGTTGTGAGAAGAAATCGACAATACTTTCCGCAATTTGCGGTCCAATGCCGTGAATACTCTCAATATCTTCTATACTTGCATCGGCAAGAGCATCAATTGAAGAGAAGTGGTTAATCAGCAGTTCTGCGACATTCGCGCCAACGTGGTGGATCCCCAGACCAAACAGCACCTTTGCGACCGGAATGACGCGACTTGATTCAATGGCGTTTATGAGGTTTTCTGCGGATTTCTCTCCCATCCGCTCAAGACTGACCAGATCCGCCTGCTTCAAGGCGTAGAGATCCGCAACATCACGAATCAACCCAACCCCAACTAGTTGCTCAACGATCGCGGGTCCAAGACCGTCAATATCTAGGGCATTCCGCGAGGAAAAATGTTCAATTCGCCGCTTCAACTGTGCAGAGCAACCCACATTTACACAACGGATCGCCGCTTCATCTTCTGACCGCTGCACAGGCGTTTCGCACACCGGGCAATGATCCGGCAAACGAAAGGTCTTTTCGGTTCCCTGCCGTTGATCCGTCAATACACCCGTAATTTTCGGAATAACATCTCCCGACCGTTCGAGAAATACTGTGTCCCCTACGCGAACATCTTTGCGGATAAGTTCCTGTTCGTTATGCAGTGTAGCATGGGTTATCGTCGCACCTGCCAACTGTACAGGGGACAGGATTGCGACGGGTGTCAAGACACCGGTTCGCCCAACCTGTACTTCAATTGCTTCAATCTGTGTTGTTACCTGACGGGCGGGAAACTTACAGGCAATCGCCCAACGCGGACTTTTCGCTGTACTACCGAGTGCCTCCTGCTGGTGGAGTGAGTCTACTTTTACGACGATCCCATCGGTATCGTAAGGGATTGCCTCCCGATCGGCAGTCCACTGATGGCAATACGCAACGACCGCTTCAATCGATGAATGCGCTTCGGTATAAGGATTCATCTTGAACCCTAGGTCCGCAAGCAAAGCCAGTGCTTCCGTATGCTTGCCAATTTCGATCCCTTCCGCATAACCGAGAGTATAAATAAAAATATCCAACGGACGTGACGCTGTGATGGTAGAATCCAATAGGCGAACAGAACCTGCCGCAGCATTTCGCGCATTTGCAAAAGGTGCTTGATCCTCCTCAATCCGCTGCCTATTCACCTCATCCAATCGATCCCTCGGAATAAATACCTCACCTCGAACCTCCAAAACGGTTGGTATCGACCGTTTTGAATTCAGCCTCAGCGGAATCGTGCGGAGGGTGCGTAGATTCGCCGTTACATCCTCACCATATTCTCCATCTCCTCGGGTAGCACCGCGTACCAACCTGCCCTCCTCGTAGAGCAAGGCAACCCCCAAACCGTCAATCTTTAACTCTGTCACATACGCAATAGGCTGGTCAGGTAGTGCCTTTCGCACACGCTGATCAAAATCGTATAGTTCTTCAGGACTGTACGTATTATCAAGGCTCAACATCTGCCTACGATGGGGGACACTGGTGCCAAGTGTCGTTTCTCCGCCGACCCGCTGTGTCGGTGAATCAGGTGTGATGAACTCAGGATGCGCAACTTCAAGGCGTTCCAGCTCTTTCATCAACTGATCATACGCCTGATCTGAAATCTCCGGCTGATCGTCGATGAAATACTTGCGTTCGTGGTAGCAGATCTGTTCCCGTAGTGCCTCAACCTGATTTTGGATAGAATCGTTTGTCATATCCCTGTGCAAAATTTATATCATAGAAGGAATTCTACGTTGAAAAGTTGCCAGAAAACTATTTTCCATACCAAATCCTCTTTGCGAAAATCTATTAGACAATCAACGAGAATCTCTCTTCTGTCGGGTCGCGGACCCTCTTCGCTGATAATGTGTAAAGTAAAGCGCGCGGACGCCTGCCGTGAATTAGTCACATCTACTTGAATTTTATTAAACTGAAATTGGAGCGCGTCATACTTTTCAAAGACTATGATAATCGTTTGACTAACGTCGTCGAATTTTGCGGGAATAACGCCTGTTGCTAAACCAAGGAGGGTGATGGGATCATCTGCTGCAAGGTACGATTCCGAAAAGAGATCTTGGATTGTCTTCAATTTACCTGTATCCAACGATTCAATTAGTGCTGAAAAGCGCTCCAAGAACTGAATAATCTCCATTTGTGGATCCGTTGCGGGCACAAGTCGAATGTTCAATCCAACGCGGCCAGTCCTCAGTTGAAAGTTTTCTGTTTGGGGCTGATAATCAGTCGCAATAATCATTAAACTAAGATTCTCCGAATAGGGAACCCCTATAAAATTGTATTTGCCGTTTGCGTCAGTGATCATTGTCTCATCTAATAGCTTGACAGTCGCGCCCTGAATCGGGTTCTGTGTTGTGCCATCGGTAATAACACCTGAAACCGCTCCAAACTTCGGATCCAGAGAGATATTTAATTGTACCTGTTCAGCTTTAAGCTTAAATGGCTGCATTTTAGGTTGGTGATCAACGCCCATGACGGTTAACTTGTGGTTATCCGAATAACGGATCTCCGCGAAACCATAACTGCCATCTACTCCAGTCTGCACTGTTTGGTCTAACAGGCTGACGGTTACCCCCTGAATTGGGTTTCCCGTCTTGGCGTCAGTGATAATTCCCGATACCATTCCAGATCGCGAATCTTCTTCCAAATCTAGTGTCTGGTCAGATTCTTCTCCAGCTCCAACGGAAGGAGAGGACGAATCTTCACCGCAGCCAAAACCGGTAACTACCCAAATCAGAATAAGAAAAAAACATAGATTGATCTGAATTTTCATTCCATTTACCTCCGTTTGATGCACGTAATAGCGTGAATCATGCCGAAAATAGTACGCGGAATTAACGCATGTTTTACGACCCGCCCATCACGGAATCACTTTGCTCAAAGGGTATTCAATGATATCTTCTGCGCCCACACCCCTAAGCTCTGGGATAAAGTCTCGGACAATATGCTCATCGACAATCGTTTCGACAGCATACCACCCATTTTGGCTCAGTTGGGAAATCGTTGGATTTCTCATCGCCGGCAAAATAGCGAGTAAGGACTGTAAGTTTTCCTTGGCAATGTTCATCTTGAGTCCGACCTTGTTTTGGGCCGCCAATGCTCCAGAAAGGAGTATATACAAACTTTCCGCCTTATGGCGTTTCCATTCATCCGTCCAACTCTCCTTATTGGCGATCAACATCGTTACAGATTCAATGACAACATCAACAATTCTTAACTGGTTGGCGCGCAAGGTGCTGCCAGTCTCCGTAATATCTACAATTGCATCGCAGAGATGAGGAACCTTCGCCTCCGTTGCGCCGTGTGAAAATTTGACAGTCGCATTGACACCATTATCCTTGAGGTATGATTTTGTCGCTTCAACCAATTCGGTAAAGATGACTTTCCCTTCCAGATCTGCGACAGACTGAATCGGGGAATCTTCTGCAACCGCCAGCACCCACCGCGCCGGCTGCGTGGTCATCTTGCCGTAGGTCAGCGATGCGACTTCTAGCACATCAACGTTGCATTCGCGGACCCAATCTCGCCCTGCCAACCCTACATCAATGACACCGCGTTCCACGTAAAGTGCCATCTCCTGTGGGCGCAGCAGCATCGCCTCAATCTCGTCGTCATCGATGGGCGGATAGTATGACCTGCCGCTGATTGTAATTGTGTAGCCCGCTTGTTTGAAAAGGTCAACGGTGAATTCCTGTAGTGATCCTTTAGGAATACCTAATTTGAGTTTATTCATCAGTTTGTATGTCCTGCCTCCAAGTTTTTTCGATTGCTTCACTCTAACACTATGGTGAATTCTAAAAATAAATGGACACTTTCGCTCCCCGGTAGGTGCGGTTTTATGAAGTTTAAGTACTTAAATCGGTAATCCCGATTTGCCTCCAAACATACGGTAGGCGCGGTTTTCCCCCGCGCTGGTGTCGCTAGCAAATTACCGAACTGTTTTTTTTATCTTCATACAACCGCACCGGTTTGGAGTATCTCATTAATTCTAAGGTCCCCTATAAATCCAACTCTCATCGTTACAGAAATCGCTTCGTAATGGAACCCCTTTTGCTGTACTTTCTTCACTCCGTTCAAGGGTAAGCTACGGGCAGGCTCCAGTCGTTCTTTCTATGCGGTCTGTAACACGATAATCGAGAGTTAGTCTAAAGTTGTATAATACCATACTCGATCTGTATTGTCAAAAGTGAAAGAAAAAGGCAGGGGATTTAATTCTTCTGTAGGTGTTTGCATCCCGATTTATCAGGAAGGGATCTCCGAATCCCGACCAACTCTCTGTCGGGGCGATTCCCCGTTTACGACTTTTCAAACAAAATGGTTAAAAAGCCGAAAATTATATAGGACTTACGCAGTTGAGTGCTCAAAATCCTTCTGCAATCAACAATAAGAATCCCAACGATAAAATGTAATTGTTTGTAACTGTTTGTAATGCGAATGGAGGTCTATGACAAAACGTTTCATGCTGAAATAGGGACAATTTTCCCATTTGCGCGGGAAAAATGGGAAAATTTCATTTGCGCGGGTGAAACGTAACCTTTTTAATCTCGCTCATGCAACCTTTATCTGCGAGATCTGCGCCCGTCTCTACTCTTAGATCAGCGAAATATATAACAAAAATCCCCGGTTAGAACGCAAGCATCTTGACAGGTTGAGACAGATCGGGTTAAAATAAAAATCAGATGCAGAAATCGTCAAAAATTGATTGTCTCAGAAAGTCCTAAAACGTGGAGGTATAGAAAAAATAATGGCAAATAGAATTGAAGTGGGTCAGCTCAAAATTGATGAGGGCTTGTATCGTCTGGTACAAGACGAGATCGCACCCGGCACAGATGTGGAAGCGGATACCTTTTGGAAATCACTCGGTGAAATTGTTGCCGACCTCGCACCCAAAAACCGTGCTCTTCTAAACAAACGAGACGCATTGCAGCAACGGATCGACGAATGGTATTTATCTACAAAAGGCGAACCGGTTGAACCAAATGAGTATGAGGAATTTCTAGTGGAGATTGGTTACCTCCTCCCTGAAGGTGGAGATTTCCAAGCGACCACGGCGAATGTAGACCCTGAAATTGCGACGGTCTCCGGTCCCCAACTGGTGGTGCCGGTGGATAACGCCCGTTACGCGCTGAATGCCGCCAATGCCCGTTGGGGCAGTCTGTACGATGCGCTGTACGGCACGTATCTGCTTTCGGAAGAAGGGCGTGGGCAAAAAGATGCGGGTTACAACCCTGAGCGCGGCGCGGCCGTCATCGCCCAAGTGGAAGCGTTTCTAGATGAGATCGTAGGGCTTGAACAGGGACGGTTCTCAGAAGTCACGCAATTCTCACTCAAAGATGTTGGTGGAACCAACCAATTGGTTGTAAGGCTTAGCGATGGCAGCGAAGTGAAGTTAGCTGACCCCAGTAAATTTGCCGGGTTTAATCAAAAAGATGGTGAACTGTCTAGTGTGTTGCTGAAAAATAATCAATTACACATTGAGATCCAAATTGACCGCGATCATATTGTTGGAAAAGACCATCCTGCAGGCGTAAAAGATGTGGTGCTTGAGTCAGCTGTCACTACAATTCAAGACTGCGAAGATTCTGTCTCCGCTGTTGATGCTGAAGACAAGACAAAGGTTTACAGCAACTGGAACGGCATCATGCAAGGAACGCTGGAAGCGACCTTTGAGAAGGACGGACAGCAGATGACCCGCAGGCTAGATGCAGATAAAACCTTTAGGGCACCAGATGGGACAACACTAACGCTTCCAGGGAGAAGTCTCCTGCTAATTCGGAACGTTGGGATTCACATGTACACCGATGCGGTCACCACGGCAGATGATCAGGAAATTCCCGAAGGCTTCCTTGATGCGATGGTCACATCGCTGGCAGCGATACATGACCTCAAAAGAAATGGGGAGTACGTCAATAGCCAGACGGGAAGCGTCTATATCGTCAAACCCAAACTCCACGGTCCTGAAGAAGCTGCGGCAACAATCGAACTATTTGAACGGGTAGAACGCGCACTTGGGCTTGAACGAAATACGCTGAAGATTGGGATTATGGATGAGGAGCGTCGAACCACTATTAATTTGAAAGAAGCCATCCGTGCAGCGAGAGAACGGGTCGTGTTCATCAATACTGGCTTCCTAGATCGGACAGGTGATGAAATACACACTAGCATGGAAGCCGGACCGATGATACCCAAGCCTGACATCAAAAACGAACCGTGGATGCTTGCTTATGAAGATTGGAATGTAGATATCGGCATTGAGACCGGACTCCCCGGTAGGGCACAGATTGGTAAAGGGATGTGGGCGATGCCAGATGAGATGGCAGCTATGATGGAAACGAAAATAGCTCATCCGCAAGCCGGTGCGACGACCGCTTGGGTGCCTTCGCCAAGAGCTGCCACACTCCACGCCCTACATTACCATCAGGTCAACGTCAAAAACAGACACGCAGAACTTGCGAGTCGGGAACGCGCCAGCTTGTCGGCTATCCTGACCCCCCCCTTATCGAAGGGAGAATTCGGTGAAGAGGAAATCCAGCAGGAACTGGATAATAATGCCCAAGGAATACTAGGCTATGTGGTACGCTGGGTTGATCAGGGAATTGGCTGCTCGAAGGTGCCAGACATCCACGACGTTGGATTGATGGAAGACCGAGCAACGTTGCGTATATCGAGTCAGCACATTGCCAACTGGCTACATCACGGTATTGTGACGCGGGAACAGGTCATAGAAACCTTTGAGCGGATGGCAGCTATTGTTGATAAACAGAATGAGGGAGATGCCAACTACCGAAACATGGCACCCGAATTTGACAAAAGCATCGCCTTTCAAGCAGCACTTGATCTGGTCTTTAAGGGCGGGACGGTCCCCAACGGCTATACTGAACCTGTGCTGCACACTCGTCGGAGAGAGGTCAAAGCGACGCAATAATGCGTCGCTTTGACTGACTGAATTAAACCCGCACAAACTTCTGGAACCGTTTTTCCGCGATGACCTCACTGATATAGACATCGCCGCGGGAATCAATCCATATACCGTGTGGCGAATTGCTGAACTGTCCAGCCTGTTCGCCTTTCTCGCCCCATTGGGTGATAATCTCACCGTCAAGCGTCATGACAGTGATGCGCTGTCCACCCTCTGCGATATGAATCACATCATCCGAGTCGATGAACAGATCATTGGGAGAACGAAGGTCGCCCCACTCCGTCAGATATTCTCCGCTGGAATCGAAAATCTGACACCGTAGGTTTCCACGATCTAAGATGTAAACCCGGTCATTTTTGTCCACCGTCACATCGTGCGGTAGGTTAAACTCGCCGGGGCCCGCCCCCGGTGCCCCCCACGAAGTGATAACTTCGCCATCAAGCGTCATACGGTGAACCCGCGATTGCCCGTAGCCGTCCGAAATGTACATTTCGCCGGACTGAGATAAGACCGCACGGGTCGGCTGATTAAATGGCTGCCCTGGTGGACCCGGTTCATCCACAGTGCCCCACGTTTGTAAAAGTTCTCCAGAAAGCGAAAACCTCCGAACTGTGTGATCTTCGGTGTCTGTGGTGTAGATTTCGTCATCGGGACTTATCCAAATCCCGTGCGGTGCTTTGAAGATATTTTCGCCCCAAGAACCAATGAACCGACCCTCTCGCTCAAAAACAAGCATGGCAGGGTTAGGACTCCGATTGAACACATAGACACGGTCTTGGGAGTCACAAGCGACAGCGGAGGCTAGTCCTAACTGCGGTATCTGCCCCCAACCTTCTACAACTTCGTATCGATAATCACCACTTCCATAAACCATACTGATTGTCCCTCCTCATAATGAACCAATGAACTAATGAACTATTGAACCTCTGACCGTTTCACACTTAACCTCGCCAGCATTAACCCCCAACCCCCGGCGATACGCTTCTAACGACACGAGATCAGCGGGTGCGACGTTGCCTAAGTTGACCTCTCGACCATATCGATCGATCAATTGGCGACGAAGGTGATGAATGCCATGTGCAGTCACCCCAGCGATCCACGGCCCGGGCAACTCAAACATCACGTTCTCCAACCCGACCAGTTCCACAACTGCCTCAACGGCCTGTGCCGTGTCAACGTCTTCGCTGACCAACTCAGCAGCCTCTAAAAGTACAAGTGTTGCGCCAGCGTCGAGGCACCCCTGTGCATCGTCAGGAAAGGGGATTTCGCTTGCAAGCCCCTCCTTCTTCCCGACCTCACCCATAACCTGCAAACCGTGTTCATCGACCGCTTGACGAATCATCTTCCGCTTCCACTCAACCGAAACGGCTCCTAGGTTATCCGATACCTCAACCCAGCGATAACCCGCCTCAACGATCGCAGGAAAGTAGAGATCCGCCTTCCCGGACACCTCTGCGTATTCGAGAAACATACCTCCCGCAAATGGCTCAATCCGGTGTTCCCGATACTTTTTCAACTTCCCTGCCAGTAGGTCATTTGACAACAGGCGGGAGATACCGACGGCGATTTTTGCGAAGTCAAAGTGATCTGCCCCAGTCTCGATCAGGTCCGCCTGTTCGTGCATTCCAATGCCCCAATCGATAACCATCGTCAGGCCACAATCTCTCGGTTTCCCTTGTCGCTCAATTCCATCAATCCCTTCAAAGAAATGTGGACTCATTTGCCTTATCCTCCGTTACACCTAAAAACTTGGGACTAAGCCCGTAGGTTGGGTTGAACGCAACCGATGAAAAACACCTACCATCACGCAACGATTACGGGACGTGATTCCGGTTCCAATCCCACAAGTTCAGTGAACCCCAACTCTTATAGGATTCGCTCATGTTAAGATTTAGTGCAAAGAAACCGAATATTCGTAGGGGTTGGGTCCCCCAACCCTTACGGCGGGCGGGGAGACCCCGCCCCTACGATTTCGCTTCGTGTTTTGCACTTTCTTTTTACATGAGCCATAGGACTTACGCAGCGCGTTCATAAGTCCCCCTGATAAGGGGGATTTAGGGGGTTAAAAATCAAAAATCTACCCCCTGTGTGCTAAATTTGCGTAAGTCCTGAATAACTTATCTCCCTTCTGCAAACTCAGGTCTTCCCAGCGCATCAGTCTTTTCCTGACGTTCATAGTGCTGTAGTTCACCGCCAGCATCCGCCAAGATCCGTTCCCGCGCAAGTGCGAGCCGATCTCCCGCACTCGCTGCAATGTTATGCTGACACGTCGGATCCGCTTCTAGATCAAAGAGACGCGAATTTTGGAAATCCACACCACTGAAGAACCAATTCTTTGAATCTTTATACCAAACCGAGTTACCATAGCGGCAGGTCAAATACTCCCGCTCCTCAAATTCACTACCTCCCTCTATTAGTGGAAGTAGACTTTGCCCCTCTATCTTGCCGATCGGTTCGACACCGGCGGATGCAATGACAGTGGCCGGTACATCCAAACTGTAGACAAGCTCATCGCGTGTGCTTCCAGCCGCTACCCCTGACGGGTGGCGTAGCAGCATAGGGATGTCCATCGTTCCCGGATACATGAAATCCGCCGGTTTTCCGGTAACACGATCGGGATTTTCACCGAAGTTGGTCCCGTGATCGGCTAGAAATATCACGAGCGTATTCTCTTTCAGTCCTAACCTGTCGATGGTATTAATCAATTTCCCAAACCATGTATCGACCATCGTTACCAAGCCGGCATAATTTGCCCGAATGCTAGGCAGACGCTCTTCGACTTCGGGATTACGATCAAGTGGTCCATAGGGAGCAGAGAGATAGATCGGTTCTCGGTCTTCTCGACTTCCATAGAGGTCGTAGTAGTGAAGCGGTGCTTCCCAAGTTTCATGCGGTGTGAAGCTATCAATGTACAGATAAAACGGGGAGTTGTTATAATTCTGCTCGACAAATTTTATCGCAGCCCGAAACGTGCGTGCCGTGGGCCATGTCTCTTCTGCCCGTTCCGGCTGCACGTTGACTAGATGCGCCCGAATCCGATCCGGACCCCCACGGTAGCGCGATAGCAGCGTCTCATCCGCATGTGCTATAGCGTTGTACCGATCTTCCGCTTGACCACGGATAAACTCCCACTGCCGAAATCCACGCGTAAAATTCATCCCCGGCACAAAATAATGGGGGACATCCGCAAAGAAACCGGTGTGATAATTCTGACGGACAAGTGCCTCCGCTATCGTGCTTTCGTCGGACGATAACGGCTGCCAACCCGGGATATAGACATTATCCCAAGGTACAGGACGATAATTCCGAAATGGGAACGCCCGTCGACCACTATGCAAGGTGCGACGCGTCGGAATTGTTGGCAGACATTCTGGATGTGCGTTTGTAAATCGCACACTATCTTGGGCGAACCTGTCCAGATTGGGGGTATGAATCCATTTATTCCCATACGCTCCCAGGTACGCTGTCCTAAGCGTATCCGAAACCACAACCATGATATTCCAACCTGATGCCGCTTGTTCAGTCATAACCTCACCTCATTTATTTGCCAATCATCAGCGTAAGGATCGCCGCTAACCAATAGTTACACCAATTTCCCGGCCAACATGCCGAATATACTGCTGACCTGCAATTGTCTCTAGCTCAGGGAAATGCTCTACATGGACCGGAACATCGGTGTCTAAGGCATCTAACCGCTGGAGTATTGTCGCATAGTCCATCATACCGGTACCCGGTACGGCTTCATCCACACGACTAATAATGCTAATCGGTTTCGCCGACCACATTGTAGCATCTTTTGCGTGCATCGTGACAATTTTATCCCCAATCCCATCAAAAATCTCATTGATAAAGTCCGTCATTCTAAGAAACATATGGGGACCTGTCATATTCACGGGGTCGAAAAGGGCCTTCAGGCGCGGGGAGGGAACGGCATCAAAGAGTTCCTGGTAGCGCTCGACAGAATAGACCGGCGTAATGATGTGAGGGTGTATTGCTACATCTGTTTCATATTCTTCCGCATAGGGCATGAGCTCCTCGACCGCACCGATGCACCGTTGCCACGTCTCCTCAGACCACATTGCAGGAATGGTGCCACCCCGCTCCGCAAAGGTTTTTGGCATCTCGTCAATCCAGATTCTACCTATGAGTACCGCACAGGCGATGCAGTGCGCGCCTATGATGTGGGCATGGCGCAATTGACGACGATGCCCTTCAATGGCAGCTCGGTACTCAGCCGGATCCGCAGAGCCAAATCCCCCCTGATGCCCACTAAACTCGCCGACTCGGATGCCGTGATCATCAAGGAACCGCTTGGCTTCCTCAACATCCGCATCGCTCCAATCAGCAGGCGTGTTTGTAGTCACAGTCTTAACTTCCATTAGCTTAACTTTTTGGAGGAAAGCAGCTCGTTCCTCCGATGTCTTTCCCAAGCGCACAGACGGACTCATTAAAATCATTTGACACCTCAGTTAATATCTGCCGAAATATAATTGCGTATGAACCCCACTTTAATCAAAAAAGAAAAGCCTCCTGAAATCGATATACGATGATTCAATCGGAAATCAGGAGGCAAATAATCAGAAGATCCCGTATTACTTTTAGGGAACAACGATCGTTGTTCCTCACAATTTGGATAAGATTTAGTAATTACGTTTGAGTTTACCCCATGTCGTTGATAGCTTGCCTACGCCCGGCTCGACCGCTAACGGTTTGAAGGGCGCATCTGGCACCTCTTCCCATGTCGCACCATCGATTAAACCGTGATGCTCAAAAGCGGACGAATCCTTAGCTTCGCCACCGTTTCCTTCATTAAGGTGCAGGAGGAGAACCGTATTGCGATCCCGCTCTTCAAACTCGGTCGTCGGTCTTGGAAAATTGGCGGCTGGGTATCTGGGAATGTTGGAAATCCGGACTTCATCGATTAACCCGGTAAACGCTTCATTCCACTGAGGAAGCCAACCGATATAAACATCAGACAGAGATGTGTTAATATCCCCCGGATCTTCGATTTCATCTTTCAACTTGCCATCAACGTGGAGCAGGTAGGCACGACCATCGAAGGACAGCGCAACGTGGGTCCATCTCTCTAAACTGACTCTGCCTGAGCCTTCCCAACTCCATTGAGCAGCGTTGACCGCCCCTTGGTAAGCACCCCCATCGTTGAGGAGAGCGTGCATCCAGGTATCTGCCTTCCCGGTAATCATCATTCTCCCGCCGCCTGAATCTAGGGCAGTGGCATAAATCCATGCTTCGAGCGTTAGCTTATCTGCAAGGTTTAATTCCTCGCTGTGGTCAACAATGATCCGTGTTCCTTTCTCTCCATTATCCTTTTTTGCATCAAACTTGAGTGCAAAGTTCTTTGGCGCAGCAAAACTAACTTGCGTCAATGCGAACGCAAATACAAGAACTAAGGCTATAGAGATTATTCGCCCTTTTCTCATCGTAACATCCTTCCTTATTATATAGTTTTGGATTTTGATGGAATACTACCATAACTTCCACGACTGTAGCCCCAAATCCTATCTTTTTTGCTTCAATCGCCGCGGATTGCAACAATTTATAAAATTGGGTGACAACAGATCCAATTTTGACGTAACTTTGACGTAACATTGCATAATTAGAAAAGCTCGTGGAAAGACAGTTTCAATAGCATAAACATATTAACATTTTTCTGCTAAACAAGTCAAGCGCAAAGAAATCACTTTTGCGTTGACATCCAATTCTTTTGTGGATACACTGTAAAGGTTATTGGATTTAGGTCAACACGTCGGTGTACGTACTTTGCGGATTGATATACAAGGAGGCACTGAATATGAATACTTTCATGAATAGGGTAGGTAGGGTTGGACTCGGCTTAATTATTATCGGTTTAATGTTGACAGGTGTGAGCGATGCTAGGTTGACAGGACCGGAGCTTCTAGAAGCCGCTGTTGCGATATGGACCTTTGAGGGAACGGAAAGAAATAAAGATAACGATCCTTTTGTCAAGGATGTTTCTAGCAACGGTCATGATGCGGTGATGATGAATAAACCCTCATTGGTTGAGGGACAATTCGGTAAAGCAGTAGAGTTTAATGCCGGCAGAAAAAATTACTTGGAAGTGCCACACCATGAGGATTTCGATCTTGATGAAGCCATCTCGATTTCGGTTTGGGTCAAGCGACCACCGCGCTTACAAGCACTCGATACCGCACCCTATTTTATTCTCGAAAAGGGCGGAGAATGGCAACACGGTCGACCAACTTTTGGAATAGCCCTGCATAAGGTTTTTAACAACATGTTCTATTTCTGGTATAAGGGTGGATTCCAAGGAGTACACGGGATAAAGGATGATCAGTGGCACCACTACGTTGTTGTTGCCAAAGATGGAGAAAGAGACCCCGCCATATATATTGATGGAGAATTAAAAGAGGTTGAAATTCGAGATGGTCAGCGGGTAATCGCGTTGGAACCTTCACCGGGGCGTGCACTACACATCGGAGCAGCGTTGCCCGAACGATTCGATTCGTGGACCAATAACACCATAGATGATCTTGCCATCTTTAACGTTGCATTGAGTCAAGCGGATGTTGAACGGCTTGGGAAAGGGATTGATAACTCAATCTTCGCAGTTTCTCCATTGGGCAAACTTGCCACAACATGGGCTGCACTTAAACAGAGTCGATGAGTTAGGGAAAAAGGAATTACGCAAATTATGAGAACTTCTTTGACAAAGTTCAGCACAATCGGTATCAGCCTGATCGTCCTGAACACAGTATTCACAACGGTCAGCGATGCTCAGTTGACGGGACGTAAATTTCTGGAGAAAGCCGTTGCAATATGGACCTTTGAAGAAGCTGGTATGAAGGGCATCCCAGATATTACCGGCAACGGTCATGATGCTAAACTGATAAATAAACCTGCACTCGTTGATGGGAAATTCGGTAGAGCTATAGAGTTTAGTGACACCAGAAAAAACTACCTGGAGGTGCCGGACGATGTAGGCTTAAACCTTGAGGAGGTCATCTCGATTTCGGTATGGGTGAAACGACCACCACGGCTACAGGCGACCGATGTGGCACCTTATTTCATTCTACATAGGGGGGCAGAATGGCAATGGCACGGTGCAGGATACGGTATTGCACTCCACAAAGTTTTTAACAATATGTTCTATTTCTGGTATGACGGTGGATTTCAAGGAGCCAGTGGTATAAAGGACGATCAGTGGCACCACTATGTCGTTGTTGCCAAAGACGGAGAGAGGGCACCAACACTCTATATTGATGGCGAGTCGAAGCCTATTGAACACGGCGATGGGGTGAAGAAAATGAGATTGGCACCACCTCACGGACAGTCGATATACATCGGGGCGTTGTTGCCAGCGCGATTTGACTCGTTCAGTAAAAGCATTATGGATGAACTAGCTATATTCAATGTTGCATTGACCGATACGGATGTAAAACAGCTCGGAAAAGGGCTTGATATAGCAATCTTCGCGGTTTCTCCATCGGGGAAGCTCGCTACATCGTGGGCTGCGATGAAAAGTGGTCATTGACCTCTAGCCTTTGCCCAAAAAGGATATTTTCAAATGAAATATAGAAACAGAATTGCGGTTTACTGCACGGTTTTTGTTTTGGGGCTCACTAGCTTGCCCGCAGGCGCACAGAAGAAGGTTATTCCCGGTGCAATAATCCACCTCGATGCCAGTGAGCAGAATCGGCGGGAAATTGCTTGGAGAAACCTCGGCGTAGCCGGCGGAAAAATGCCAGCCGACAATGAGGTGCCTGAATTTGAAGAGGGGAAAATCAGAATACCTGCACTCGGTATCAATGAGGATGCAAAATGGTATACTGCTACACGAAAGTCAGAAACTTTTGGGGGACCTCCGGATCTGCTCCCCAAACTGCAACTTGAGGATTGGACGATGGAGGTCCTCATCAAACGCAACGGGCCCAAATGGCCTGATCTGGTTGTTGCTTCCCAAGTTCTTGGATTCAGATCTCGTGACAGAGAATTACAACACCTTCAGGTTTCCCTCAACGGACCGGATACCGGCGAACTCATCGCACGGTTTAAGGGTAGAGCGAATAATAAGGGGAAATGGTTAATCCCGGAAGATCTCGGCATCGATATTAAGAAAAAGGAGTGGCACTGGATCGCGTTTGTCTTCACCGATCAGAAAATGGTTGAAACTTACCAAGATGGCGAAAAGGTTGGGCAGGTTGAAATGGATCAAGATTATGATCCTGAAGAGCCTATGTGGCTTTCAATATTTACCTCTCATGACAGGGATCGAAACTTCAACGGCTCAATCGCTATCCTTCGTATTTACGACAGACCGTTGAGTAGAGACGAGCTGCTCCAAAACATCACAGGTAAACTATCAGTTGAACCAACCGACAAATTGACGACGACTTGGGCACGAGTAAAGACGCACTGATACTACTTCAGCCTATTAGCCATTTTTGTAGGGGCAACCCTTGTGGTTGCCCTGTCCCTACTTTGTCTCCTACCAATTCGTAAACGCTCCATCAGGCCGACGCAACTGCGGTGCATCAACCTCACGGTACGGATTAGCCAGTGCCGCCGCCTCATCAAATTCAATCCCCAACCCCGGACTTGTCGGTGGTAGGAGATAACCATCCTCCCATTCCAACTGCACCGGGAAGACATCGGGCAGCGTTGTCCCCGGTTTGCTTGGGAGCTCTTGCACCCCGAAGTTCGTCGAAGCGAGGTCGAGGTGCAGACACGCCGCCGTCGAAACAGGACCGAGCGGATTGTGTGGTGCCAAATCAATATAATGCGCTTCACACCAACCGGCAATCTTCTTCGCTTCTGTAATTCCACCAACAATACAGAGATCAATCCGTGCATACTGCATCAGTTCCTGCTCAACCAACTCACGGAATTCCCACTTCGTGGCGTACTGCTCTCCCACCGCCAACGGCACAGCAACGTGACGCGCTAGCTGATGGTATGTGGACATATTTTCAGAGCGCAACGGATCCTCAATAAAATAGGGACGATAACCCTCCAAAGCACGGCAGAGCGGAATCACATGGGGCGGATCTAGCCGCGTGTGCACGTCAATCAAAATCTCAATCTCCTCCCCAACAGCGTCCCGAACTGCCTCACACTGCTTGATGGTTTCCCGGACCGCCCACGATGGATCAAGAACATCCCCCTGCTGCGGGACACCCCAACGCACAAATTTCCACCCATCTTCCACGAGTGACCGTGCGTGTTCAGCGAGTTGTTCAGCGGAATTGCCGACAGCGTGAGGATAACACACCGCCTTCTGACGAACAAGCCCACCGAGCAGATCATAGACGGGCACACCCAAAACTTTCCCACGAATATCCCACAGCGCGATGTCTATAGCACTGATCGCAGAGCAAGCAATCCGCCCGGCAGGAAAAAAACCACCCCGAAACATCACCTGCCACAGGTGTTCGATGCGCCGTGGATCCTCGCCGATTAAGACGGATTTGAGGTGGTTGACGCATTCCGTCGCCGCGAGTTCCCGCCAAGTGATCCCACCTTCACCGATTCCATAAATACCCTCATCGGTTTCGACCTTGACAAAGAAGAAATTCCGAGCACCTCCCCATACCGGCAAAGGCTTTATATCTGTAATTTTCATTTTTACCCTTTCTATATAACTTGTGTGAGCTGCAAGAAATGAATCAATGAACAAGTTGTTTTCACGTTTCACGAATCACGTTTGTCCTACGTCTTCACCTGTGGATCCAACACATCCCGCAGTGCATCCCCCAACAGATTGAACCCTAAAACAATTAGGAAAATTGCAATCCCCGGCGTCATGACCGTCCACGGCGCCCGACGAATCAACGCCCGATTCTCGTTGAGCATCGCACCCCACTCCGGTTCACCGATTTCGGCACCAAGCCCAAGAAAACTGAGACCGGCAGCGTCCAAAATAGCTGCTCCCATCCCCAACGTTGCCTGCACAATCAGCGGCGCAAGACAGTTGGGCAGAATCGCACGGGTCAGAATGCGAAAGTCACTCACCCCAATGGCGTGGGCAGCAGTTACATAATCCTGCTCGCGGATAGTGAGGACAGACGCACGCAAGATTCTAGCATATTGTGGGATGTAAACAATCGAGACAGCAATAATCGCATTTGTCAGACTCTGCCCCAAGATAGTGACAATGACCATTGCTAGCAGAATACTCGGCATCGCAAGCATCATATCCATCACCCGCATGATACTGTTGTCGAGCCAACCCCCATAATAGCCAGCGATAATACCCAATAGCGCACCAATCGAGATTGAAAACGTCATCGCAACCAACCCAACTTTAATTGAAATCCGCGAACCGTAGACAATGCGACTGAAAATATCCCTCCCTACCTTATCGGTCCCAAAGTAATGTTCCTGAGACCAACCTTTGAGACGTGAAGTTACATCTGCATTGCGAGGATCATGTGTTGCGATCAGCGGGGCAAAGATTGCGATGACGATAAAAAAAGTCAAAATCGATGCGCCAATCACCGCCGATTTCTGCCGCAGCAGCTCCTGATAAAATTGACGACGATGTTCCCTCATGTTGCGTCTCCCCCAATTCGGATACGCGGATCAAAATAGGCATAGAGCAGATCGACAATCAAGTTTACCGTCATGAAAACCGTGGCAACAAAGAGAACGCCGCCTTGTACTGGACGAATATCACGCGCTTCAACAGCAGCCCGCAGCCACGAACCCAATCCGGGCCAAGAAAAAATATGCTCCGTTAAAATTGCCCCGCCCATCAGATAGCCAAATTGGAGACCGATGACTGTCAACACAGGAATGATGCTATTTTTTAGCGCATGTTTGAGGATCACGACCCATTTGGGTAGCCCCTTCGCGTAGGCGGTTACAATGTACTGTTGGTTCAGAACCTCTAGGAGGCTAGACCGTGTCATACGAGCAATGATTGCTAACGGTATTGTGCCAAGTGTTATCGCAGGAAGGATGAGGTGAGCGAGCGCATCTTGAAACGCAGCGAAGTTACCAGCGAGCAGGGTGTCAATCAGATAAAAGTGGGTACGGTGCTGAATGTCAAGATCTAATACAGCGTCGAGCCGTTGTGAGCTGGGAAAAATTGGAAAGGTATAAGCAAGCAGTAGGATAAGCATCAACCCAAGCCAGAAGATTGGCATTGAGATCCCTGCCAACGATCCGAACATCGTCGTGTAGTCCCAAAATTTTCCGCGATTGACGGCAGCGATAATCCCTGCAGCTACGCCGAAAAAAATTGAGAAAATCATCGCTGCGAGCGTCAGCTCTACCGTCGCAGGAAATTTACGAAGGATTTCGTCAATGACCGGTTGGTTGGTCTTAAACGAACGTCCCAGATCGAAATGCACCAAATCCCACAGAAACACCCCGTACTGCTTATACAGCGGCTGATCTAACCCCATCTGGCGACGAAGTTCCGTCAACGCCTCCTCTGTCGCACGCTCACCGAGAATTGCGAGAGCAGCATCACCGGGAATAAGATGTACCATGAAAAAGACGAGCAGCGAAACACCGAAGAGCGATAATCCCATTGAGAGGAGTCGATGCAAGATGTAGACAATCATCTGTCACGTCACTTTTCAAGCCAGATCTGTCGAAAATACTTCCACGATGTTGGGTGAAGTTTGAGATTCTTAATCTGTTTGTTGATGATTAAGATCTGTTTGGAGTGCGCTAGTGGAACCCAAGGAACATCGCGGTGAAAAAGTGCTTGGGCTTGTTTATAAAGTTCGATCCGCTTGGCTTGATCCATCGTTGACTGTGCTTCGACCAGAAGTGCCTGCATCTCATCGCTGCGATAGAACGCAATGTTTCCCGCCGGTTTTTGTGCTGCTTCCTTGCTCAACAGATAGTAGAAGAAGTTATCCGGATCGCCGAGATCCGCAGACCAACCGAGCATTGCTGTATCGTGCTCACCGTGTTTGGTCTTTTCCAAGTACGTGCCCCAATCAAAGGTCACAATCTTCGCTATGATTCCAATATGACGCAAATCCGATTGAATCGCTGCGGCAAGGGCACTCCCATCAGGAATGTAAGGACGTGGCACCGGCAATGCCCACAGCGTCGTCTCGAAACCGTCTGCGTAACCTGCCTCTGCAAGTAACGCCTTCGCCTTTGCCGGATCGTAGGTGTGCTCCTCAATCGAGTCATCATAACTCCACATCGTCGGGGGGATGGGGTTTTTGGCGGGAATGCCCATGCCTTGATAAAGCTCTGTGACAATCTCGTGCTTATTAATCGCATGGTTGACAGCGAGGCGAACCTTGAGATTGTCGAAAGGCTTTTTATCGAAATTCATTGCAAGATAACCGATATTCATGCCGGGTTGTTCGATAATCCTAAGTTGGGGGTCTTCACGAATCTGGAGCAGGTCATCCGGATTCGGAAATTCCATTGCATGAATACTTCCGTTTTGTAGCTCGATAAGACGGACTGAGTTGTCGGGGATAGATCGGAAGATAATTCTGTCAAGCGGTGGGCGTCCTTCCCAATAGTCTTTGTTTACCTCCAAGACAACCTTATCCTCACGGTCCCAACGTACAAACTTGAACGGTCCTGTGCCGACCGGATGATTCTTAAAATCCACGCCCCATTTCTGAAGGGCAGTTGGACTGACAATCGAAAAAGGTGTCATTGCGATAGTGTAGATGAAAGGGGCATAGGGACGTTTGAGAATTATTTCAACTGTATACGCATCTGGCGCAGTGATTTCCTCTACAATCTCAGCCAATCCGGTGTACGACCAGTAGGTGTAGGAACCGCCCACATTATGGAAAGGGTGATCTGGATCATGCTGACGGTTGAGAGAAAAAAGCACCGCATCCGCATTGAAAGGTGTACCATCGTGGAACTTAACCCCCTTGCGAAGATTAAACCGCCACGTCAATCCATCCTCCGATGACTCCCACGATTCCGCCAATGCTGGCTCGATTTCCGTACTCTCATCCTTGTACTGTACGAGTCTGTCGTAGATATTCTCACACACCTTGAAGGATTCGCCATCCTCTTCCTGCGCGGGGTCAAGTCCGACAGAATCGCCACCACGCCCAAAAATCAGTGTGCCCCCAATCACTTGAGCATCCACAACATAGACAGAAGATATTACAAACAAAAGGATTACAAAAATATGTAGATATTGTTGTTTCATCTAAAATTACTCCTAGATTGATAGTAGTAGGCATACTCTGTATGCCGTAACCCTCTGCGTCAAAGTAGTAGGCATACTCCGTATGCCGTAACCAGCACGTAGGTTGGGTTGAACTCAACCGATGAAAAACACCAAGCAGAATACGACAATTTCGGGAGATGATTCTGATTCAAATTTCAAAAATCAAGTGCAACCCAACTCTTGATAGCTTATTCAGCCAAAAATCCGCGCAATCCGCGTCATCTATTTAATCCGCGATTCAGATAACTAGGCTGTTATCAAATTATTGTCGCAAAAATAAGGGAGAGTGTCAAGAGAAAACAGTATATTTGAATATGCACAAATACAGATGATATGATACAATAGATGATACACTTTCGTTATGCACAAAAAAACGGGAAGGATTCGCCGATGTTTGATTTTGTACAAGGCACACTTTTAGGTGTTACTTTAACCCTAACGTTAGTGCTCACAGGTTTGTTGGGATTGCTATGTATCCGTATGCGCTCAATAGGTTTAATCATTATCACAGTGGTGCTTGTTTTTCCTCCTGCATTAGGCTTGATTCCGAGTTATATTTTTAGACTATACATAGACCAGTGGGCTGATGGGGACCTGAATAACTGGTTGACTCAGCACATGACAATCGAGGGTTTCTTGGCACTGTATCGCTTGGTCATTCGGTTAATCCACGATGGATTGTTGGTATTGGGTGCTTTCCTAATCTATCGAGAATGGAGTCGTGGGAAGATTCGTTGGAACCGGCAGAAATCGTCGGAGGTCGTTAATCATGCCTGATACCAGCTCTGACTCTAAAGTAATCCGTCAGGCACTAAATACACAAATGCTCGATCGAATTGCGGTTACTATATCCGTGCTTTTCAATCCATTCCTATTGCCGCTTGCGTCAATCTTGTTAATCGTCCGTATGTCCGTCGCGACGACCCAGCAGGGATTGTTGTGGATGGTGATTGTCATACTGTTTGCCAGTGTGCTGCCGATGCTTTTTATCCTGTTACTTTTTCGTATAGGGCAACTGAGCGATTTTCGATTAACGGTCAGAGAACAACGCGCTAAACCGCTGATATTTTCGCTTGTGAGTGCCCTTGTCGGCAGCGGCATTTTACACCTCCTCAATGCGCCGCGGGAAATTATCTGGCTCTGTATTGCCTGCGTCATCAACGGAGTTGTGCTTACCCTAATTACACGAGTGTGGAAAATCAGCTTCCACAGTGGGGTTGCTGCAGGGTGTATGACAGGGCTTGCGACACTAATCAGCGGTCAGTTCGTCTACCTGTTTATTCTGTTGCCGCTCATTGCATGGGCAAGGGTGCACCGGAAAAGGCACACCTATCTTCAAACTATCATCGCTGCACCGATCGCTGTTGCAAGTACTGCGGTAGTACTTCAGTTGGCATTATAAGGGTGCTATATCGGCAACCGCGGAAACATCCAAAGCCGTTCAATAAAGCATAACCTCAATGGATCATAATTTATTGCACAACGCGTAGGAAAAGTGTAGGTGAGAGACAATGGCAGAAGAAAATAATACAAAGCAGTTACTAATCATTGACGGGACAGCGTTTGTATATCGTGCATTTTATGGAATGCAACAACAACTGACCAACTCCCAAGGTCAACCGACCGCCGCAATTCTTAGCTTCACAAGAACGCTGCTAAAACTGCTTGAAGATGGCAATAAGTACATAGCGATTTGCTTTGATCGAGGCGGAAAAAGTAAAAGAGACGAACTGTACGCCGCCTATAAAGCGGATCGTCCCCCGACCCCAGATGCAATCATTTCCCAATTTCCCTATGTTCGGAAAATTGTCGAAGCACTTGGCATCCCGACCGTAGAAATGGACGAATACGAAGCAGATGATGTCGCTGGAACCTTAGCGAAGCAAGCGGAGGCAACGGGATTCGATGTGCTGATTATGACCAATGACAAGGATATGCTCCAGTTGATCTCCCCGAAGATCAAGGTGCATCGCGTCAATCCGCGTGGCGGATACGAAATCTATGACGCGGCAGCGTGCAAAAGACGTTACGGAATAGAGCCGTATCAAATCCCGGATTACCTTGCACTTGCAGGCGATAGCGTGGATCAAATCCCCGGCGTCAGCGGCGTTGGAGAAAAGACTGCCCCTAAACTACTCTCTGAATTTGGCACAATCGAAACTCTCCTCCAGCGTCTTGATGAAGTACCACAGCGATTCCGCACCAAGCTGGAGGCGGGCGAGAGCCACGCACTACTGAGCAAAAAACTGGCAACCCTCGAAACCGCCCTTGAACTGCCTATTACACCTGAAGGGTGCAAGATTGGAGATAGAGACAACGAAGCGTTGCTAGCACTTTTCCGTGAACTTGAGTTTCATAGCCTACTTGACCAAGTTGTAACAGACCGGGAAATGCCGAAACCGGACACAAACTATCAGATGATTACGGATGAAGCTGGCTTGAAGCATCTCATTGGGAAACTCAAGGCAAATATGGAATTTTCCGTAGATTTGGAGACGACCTCAACCAACCCAATTGATGCCCAGATTGTCGGTATTGCCATCACCACCGCTCCACATGAGGGATATTACATTCCGATTCTGAGCTCCCTCCTTGATACGCCATCTTTGCTCTCCCAAGATCAAGTTTTGGGGGCTCTCCGCCCCGTTCTTGAAGATCCGTCTTATCAAAAAGTCGGGCAGAATATAAAATATGACCTTAAGGTGTTCAAACGTCACGGCGCAGACTTGAAAGGTATCTCGTTCGACACAATGCTCGCTTCTGGACTGCTACATCCGGCATCCGCCAGCCACGGTCTGGATGACCTCGCCTTTACCCATCTGAACCACAAAATGATTTCGATTAAAGACCTTATCGGCACAGGATCGAAACAGATTACGATGGACCTTGTACCGCTTCCACAGATTACCGAGTATGCCTGCGAAGATGTAGATATCACACTACAACTCAAGAATAAGTTTGCGTCGGGCTTGGCGACGGAAGGACTGACCGATATTTTCCGTGATATTGAAATGCCATTGATCCCTGTGCTTGCTGATATGGAATTGACAGGGATTCAGGTGGATGGAGATTACCTCAGACAATTATCGCAGGAATTTCAAGAGCGTCTTGATCAAAAAATGGATCAGATTTATGCAGAGGCAGGACAAGAATTTAACATCAATTCGCCAAAACAGCTGGGGCAGCTTTTATTTGAAGAACTCAATTTACCGAAGAATCTGACGCGCAGAACAAAAACAGGCTACTCCACCGATATCCGAGTTTTACAAAGGTTGGCTCCACACCACCCATTGCCGGAGCTGATCTTGGAATATCGTTCTTTTGCCAAACTCAAATCCACGTACACCGACGCACTGGTTGGACTGATTAACTCGGATACAAAACGCATCCATACATCGTTCCACCAAGCTGGGGTCCGGACAGGACGACTCAGCAGCAGCGATCCAAACCTACAGAATATCCCCGTGCGAACCGCTGAAGGACGAGAGATTCGCCGGGCATTCGTCGCCAGCGATGACGACCATACGCTGATTGTTGCAGATTACTCACAGATCGAACTGCGTATCCTCGCCCACCTTTCTGGAGACGATCGGCTGCGGGACGCCTTTGAGCAAGATCTGGATATCCATGCACAATCCGCTTCTCTTATCTTTGGTCTGCCACCGAAGGAGATTGACGATAATATGCGTCGTCAGGCGAAAACAATGAATTACGGAATCGTCTACGGTGTAGGCGCGTTCCGCCTGTCCAACGAACTTCAGATTGAGTTTGGTGAAGCCCAACAATTAATCGATAACTACTTTCAGACTTATGCTGGTGTCAGAGACTATTTTGACCGGATTGTTGCAAAAGCGCAAGAACAAGAATATGTCACAACACTCCTCGGACGACGCTGCTATGTGCCGGAGATCCAAGCCGCTGACCGAAACACCCAAGAATTTGGCAAACGCGTCGCTATTAACGCCCCAATGCAGGGCACAGCTGCAGAACTTATCAAACTTGCCATGCTTGGGATTCATGACTATCTGGCGAAGAATGGTAAGCGGACGAAATTACTGCTGCAAGTCCATGACGAGTTGGTGTTTGAAGCACCAAAATCCGAGCAAGAGGAGGTATTGGCAGAAATCAAACGCCTGATGGAGAATGCCTGTCAGATTGATGTACCCATTAAGGTTGATATCCATGCAGGGGCGAATTGGCTCGAAGCAAAGTAGCACCGTTGAAAACGGGGATTTTCAGGTCGATTTTGCAGTAAAGTGCACTGTTAGTGAAGATTTCTATGATAACTATTGCTTGGTACTACATTTCCTCCTGCCTTCGAGCAATATAAAGCGCAGCGCACGGCGTTAGGGCGTTTGAACAAATTGTGTGCGTCATATTGACAAGCAGCCCGAGATATGACATTGCCATTCTGGCATTTCTAGGAAACCTCCGGCTGTCGCGTGCGTTGCTGCCTATGGTTATTAGGTTGGCATGTATATTGCCTGCTAATTTGCTAAGTGAACGCGGATTTTGTCCGTGAGACGATCTGTATCGTTGGAAGTGGGAGGAAAGGAACACTAAAAGATGATCCGGCACAGTTATCGAATTCTTCTAGTTGATGATGATATGGCTTCTTTGGAGGTCTTGGGCGAGGTATTAACTCGTGCCGGTTACGATGCTGTGTCCGCAGAGACTGGATATGAAGCCTTAGAAATTGTTCGGGAAGCTTCGATAGATCTCGCGCTCCTAGACTTTAACCTTCCGGACACAACGGGGGCAGAATTGCTTCAACAAATTAAGCGATTTCAGCCAAATGTGCCTGCCATCATTATGAGTGCAAACACATCACAGGGGGTAAAATTTGACGTGTTTGAAGCGGGTGCCTACACATTCATATCAAAACCTATAGATTTACCACAGCTGCTAGGATTCGTTTCTCGTGCGTTAAATCTTAAACAACAATCGATAGCACGTCGTCAAGACAACAGGCAGGATATTTCAACGGGTCGGAACAACCAGACGCTTCAGGTGAAGAGATTAAGCATTTTCCGATGGATTCGGATTATCAGACATAAGTAGTGAGCAGATACCTACATCAATAATCATTAATTTTATGGAGGGATTTCGGATGAGTAAAGTCATTGGAATTGATTTGGGAACCACAAATTCGTGTGTCGCTGTTTTAGAAGGCGGTGAGCCGAAAGTACTCGAAAACGCCGAAGGCACTAGAACAACGCCATCTGTTGTTGCTGTTACGAAAGAGGGAGAGCGATTGGTTGGGCAAGTTGCCAAAAGGCAAGCTGTCACCAATCCGAAAAATACAATCTTCTCTGTCAAACGATTTATGGGGCGCAAGTACAGGGAAGTGAGCGAAGAAATAAACCGCGTTCCCTACGAGGCCGCAAGCGATAAAGATGGTGATGTGTCTATAAAAATCGAGGATAAACAACATGCACCACCTGAGATTTCTGCAATGATTCTTCAGAAGATGAAGGAAACCGCAGAATCCTACCTCGGTGAATCGGTCACGCAAGCTGTCATTACAGTTCCTGCTTATTTTAACGATTCGCAGCGTCAAGCGACGAAAGACGCAGGTAGAATCGCCGGATTGGAAGTACTCCGCATCATCAACGAGCCAACAGCTGCATCATTGGCTTACGGACTGGATAATCAGAAAGATAAAAATATTGCAGTCTACGATCTGGGGGGGGGGACTTTTGACATCTCAATCCTTGAAATCGGTGACGGTGTATTTGAAGTCAAGAGTACCAACGGCGATACCCACCTCGGTGGTGACGATTTCGATCAGAAGGTCATCGATTGGCTTGCTGAGGAATTTCAGCAGGAGCAAGGAATAGATCTCCGTAAGGACAATATGGCACTACAGAGGTTAAAAGAGGGGGCGGAAAAAGCGAAATGCGAACTCTCAACCGCTATGCAAACCGATATTAATCTGCCTTTTATCACCGCAGATGCGAGCGGACCGAAACACCTCAATGTCAACCTGACCCGTGCAAAACTTGAGCAGATTACCGACGATCTCGTTGAACGATCGCTTGAACCGTGCCGGAAAGCCATCGCCGATGCGGGATTATCCGCGAGTGACATTGAAGAGGTCATACTGGTTGGTGGACAAACACGGATGCCTAAGGTCCAGGAGGCGGTACAGCGGCTATTTGGCAGGGAGCCCCATAAGGGAGTTAATCCCGACGAAGTCGTTGCAATTGGTGCCGCAATTCAAGGCGGTGTCCTGTCTGGCGATGAAGGCGTGAAAGACATCTTGCTACTTGATGTAACTCCGCTGTCGTTGGGCGTCGAAACATTGGGTGGAATATTCACTCGACTTATTGAGCGGAATACAACAATTCCAGCCAAGAAATCACAAATCTTTACGACATCGCAAGACAATCAGACTACTGTTGATGTACATGTGTTGCAGGGTGAGCGGGAACAGGCTATCTACAACAAAACGATTGGTCGTTTCCAACTCGATGGCCTCCCGCCAGCACCGCGCAGTATGCCGCAGATTGAGGTGGCATTTGATATTGATGCAAACGGTATTCTCAACGTTTCTGCGAAGGATCAGGCGACAGGTAAGGAACAACACATCACCATTACCGCTTCGTCGGGACTCTCTGAAACGGAAATTGATCAGATGGTCAAAGATGCCGAAACCCATGCCGCCGAAGACCAGCAGAAACGCGAAGAGGTGGAGGTACATAATCAAGCGGATTCGTTGATCTATGAAACAGAGAAGAATCTCAGTGAGTTTGGCGATAAGGTTGATGAGGCAATCAAGAGTAATGTTGAAAATGCCGTTGCGGAGTTGAAGAAAGCCCTAGAAAGCCAGAATACTGAAGACATAAAAGCAAAAACTGAAAGTCTTATGCAGGTCTGGCATCAGGCTTCGGAAGAGCTGTATAAGCAAACCGCTGAAGCCGGTGGTGACCCATCTGCAGGACCAGAGTATCAGGGCGCACCAACGGATGAACCACAGTCCACATCTTCATCGGCTGATGGCGAAGTGATCGACGCCGATTATGAAGTTGTTGATGACGACAAGAAAGCCGATCAGGACAAGAAGTAGGGCGTTGGACTCAAGTGTTTTGATATTCGTGTTTGGCTCATATAAAAAGAAAGTGCAAAATGCGAAGAGAAACCGAGTTTTTCTTCAAAACTCGGTTTCTTTGTACGATTTCTTAACATGAGCCTTGTGTTTTTGCTATAAAGAAATCTACCAACTTAAAAGAGTTCGTCACTTGATAGGCCAAGTTGAATTGAAAATCCCAACCTTGCGAAGGTTTTGAGCCTTCGCAAGGTTTTTTTGTGCTATTGGAGGTATCTAATATGGAGACTTCTGAGAATAAACGTATCCGCGTGGGAGTTGTCGGTGCCGGGCGCGGGCAAAGTTTTATGCGATCCGCAATAGCGGTCGGACTGGAGCTGGTGGCTGTCTGCGACACGTGGGAGGAGAAACTGAAACAGGTCGGTGATCAGCTCGGTGTGACTACTTACACTGACTACGACAAATTCCTTGAACACGACATGGATGCAGTAGTACTCGCTAACTATTTTCACGAACACGCACCCTTCGCAATCAAGGCGTTCGCCGCAGACAAACATGTAATGAGTGAGTGCGCCGCCTGCCACACGATGTCGGAAGCGGTGGCACTAGCGCGTGCCTTTGAAAAAAGTGGAAAGATTTATCTGTTCGCCGAAAACTATCCCTATATGGTCTACAATCAGGAGATGCATCGCTTGTACAAAGCGGGACGGATTGGCGAATTCAAGTACGGCGAGGGCGAGTATGTGCACCCAGATCCCGCCGAAGTCAAACTCGCTCGCAGCTGCGGGACCGACCACTGGCGGAACTGGATTCCATCTACCTACTACTGCACCCACTCCATTGCACCGGTAATGTACATCACGGGGACACGTCCCGTGAAGGTGAATGGATTCGTAGTTCCCTACGACTTCGATGATCCAACCCAGACGATGCACATGAAACGCAGCGACACCTGCGCTGTCATTATTTGTCGGATGGATAACGATGCAGTGATGAAATCCCTGCATGGTGCACTGCGGGGGCACGGTAACTACGTCCGTATCCACGGCAATAAGGGATTGATGGAAAACAGCCGTCATGGCGACAAACAACGCCTGCGAGTGTGGCGCGAGCCTTGGGAGAAAGATGAAGGAGAGCCTGCCGAAATCGTTTACAAGCCCGATTTTCCAACCCATCATAACGAAGCGACAACCGCAGGGCATGGTGGCGGCGATTTCTTTACTACTTACCACTTTGCGGAGGCAATTCGGACGGGTGAACAACCGTATCTGGACGTTTACCGGGGGATCGACATGAGTATTGTCGGCATTCTCGCTTGGCGGTCTGCTCTTAACGATTCTGCCCCAATTGAAGTCCCCGATTTTCGGGTGGAATCTGCCCGTAAGTCTTATGAAAACGACGACTGGTCTCCAGATCCAAAACGTAAGAGAGAAGGGCAACCGTCAAGTAGCATCCTCGGTGATATTCAACCTTCAGAGGCAACTATCGCGTATGCGAAGGAGGTCTGGGCAAGGCAGGGGTATCAAGAATAGGTTCACCGACCCTGAATCACCGAATGTGGCGATACAGTTTTGCAAGGTGATTTGGGGATACGCGTAGCAGATAGAGCAAGGTGATGAACCAATTTGTGAAGGTCGTGCGGAGGATGCCGTTCTTTTGCCAGCGGCGAGCGGAGATGTGAATTCTTGGTTCCAAAAGCGTTACCTTGCCATGTTGACGGAGTTTTCGAGAAAACCCAACCTCTTCCATAATCGAAATATCGGGGAAACCACCAATTCGGTCAAAGTAGGTGCGGCGAACGAAAATCCCACCGTCGCCGTAGAAAATCTTCAGCCGTTTTGCCCTGAAATTGGCAGCACGCTCAATCAGCCGATACAAGGGGGGATCTCCTTCAATTCGCTGTGTGAACGCTCCGCCGACATAGCCCACTGAGATTGCGGTCTCAACGCCTTCAACGGCTCCAGCATCAAGCCACACATCCGCGTGCAAGAAAAGCAGAATGTCTCCCCTCGCCACCGCAGCACCCACATTTAATTGACGAGCCCTCCCACGTTCAGCGGAAATTACCTGTCCGTACCTTTTCGCAATCAACGGGGTTTCGTCGGTGCTGCCCCCATCAACGATAATCAACTCATGGTCTTTTAGTTGAGGTATGAGTCGAGATAGCGATTGGTCTAAAATCTTCGCTTCATTAAGAACCGGAATAATAACAGAGATCATCTGAGATAAACTGTGGACATAATTCCCAATAGATCAAGGAACACTGAACTCGTAAGCGCATTTGTGCATCGCTTCACTTGGCTTCCTTCAGGTACTGATTCAATGCAAGCAGCGGAAAAACCACAGCGTAGATTGGATCCGCGTAACCGCCGATGATCTCCCAATAGATACCGACACAACTAGCATCCCATGAGCCCTCCGGACGCTGACGACTAAGAAGAAACTCCAAGCCCTTTTGAGCAGTGGGACTCTCACGATCAGCGAGTAGTAGGGCATAGGTACACCAACCCGTCTGCTCAACCGTGCTATCGGTCAGATTACCGAACATGTCTTCGCCCCAACCGCCATCACTGTTTTGGACCGACTCAAGCCAACGCACTCCACGCGCAATCGCCGGAGAGGCGCCTCTCCCTGCTTTGATCAGACCGATAATCGCACAAGCCGTTCCATACGTCCGTTTGGCAAGCCAAAGATCTGACCAATACCCCTCTTTGGAAATTTGATCTTCTAGCCACTGACAGGCTAGATCTATTTCCGCTTCCATCCCCGTTGCTTCACACCATGCTTCGATCGCGTGGGCGGTAAGACTCACACACCCGACATCACCCTGGCCCGGCAGATATGTGCTACAACTCCCGTCGGGACTTTGGTGTGCCTTCAACCAATGAAGCCCTCGCTGAATTGCGTCAGTACTGTCGGGTATCTTCGACCGCAACAGCGCAAGTGTGGCTAACGCCGTGTCATCAGCGTCGCTCAGAAGGCTGCCGGTCCTGCCCATTGCCGAAAACGCCCAACCACCATCCGGATTCTGGTTGTCAATAAACCACCTGCCTGCGCGTTGAATGGTGTTATTCGCGTCTACATTGCCAATATCAATGAGCGTAAGTACGCTTAGCGCTGTGTCCCAAATATTGAGATTTAACGCCTCTCGACAACCACCGTCTGGGTTCCGTGTCGATTGCAGCCATGCGATTCCGCCGTCGATTAACCTCTGAATCTCCTCTGATTGAGCAGGCTCCGTTGGTTCAGGGTTCAAAGTGGGTTCGTGGCCTGTTATATGCTTTTGAAGCTCGATGAGTGCTAACACCGACAACGCAGTGATATAATTCACGCGAAACCAGCTATTATCAGAAAGTTTATGCTCTATGAGCCAACTGACCAATGAAGCAATCATCTCCGGACGTCGTGTGGTATTCAGTTCGATTAGGATGAAGACTGGCACAAGCGTGTGTTGCTCCGCGATGAACAGTGCCTCAAAGGTTCGGGTGTTGAATAGGTCAACCGGTGGAAGGAGGTGGGTCGGCGGCTTGAGGAACGATTGCAGGAAGGGAAACCTTGTCAGCAGCTTTTTCGTCAGCGTCATCACGGGGAGCATACGTTTCGGCAATGCTAGCTTGTTCCAATCAAAGTCGCCGAAAGCTGCATAGGAAAGTTTAATCAAGGCAAGGTTCAGCGGATATGCAGGGATACGTGCGAGGACTCCAGCAAGTTGCGGGCTGGGTTGCCGTTGCCAAACCTGTTCTAAAATGAGTTGTGCAAACAGTGTCGCCTCTCGGTTTGGTTGATTGGCTGCATCAAGTCCCCATGTGCCGTCTGGATTCTGATGTTTAATTAACCAATCGATTAATCCATCATCCGGCAACTGATCTTGGGCAAAGAGCACCCAAGCATAGGCGCAAGTAGGGAAGGTACTTGAAGAGAGTTGCCCCTCAAAATTGCCCGCGGAATTTTGCTGCTGTCTTAAAAAAGCAGTTCCCCGATGCAACGCAGATTTTACTTCTTCTTTCGTCATGTGAGTCGCCGTCCGTCAGATCTGAATTGGTGGACATAGGTCAAGTTACCCCCACCGATATAGGGTTGTCAGTTTTGCAGAATAGGCTGAGTTGTTTGAAGTCAGTGTCCCACAAGAATTGACTGTGAGTAACCCTTAAATTCCGTCCACACTTCCTCGATGATTAACTTGCACATTGCCGCAATCGGAACTGCCATTAGCAAACCGATTAAACCGAGTAACTGCTCACCGAGCAATACCACGACAATTGTTGTCACGGGCCCCAATTCAACACTTTTGCCTATTATCAATGGTGTAATAACCGCATTGTCGATGATTTGTATCACAAGCGTCAGAATGATAACAGCTAGTAGACTCCAACCAGGTCCGAATCGAGTACCTAAAAAGACAACAATAATTGCAGGAATCGCCCCAATGAATGGGCCGATATACGGAATCAAATTCGCCAGTCCAGCGATAATCCCGATAAGAAGTGCAAACCGTAGGTCTAAAACCCAATATCCAATTGCGGCAATTATTGAGATTATTATTGTCTGAATCAAACGACTACGCAGGTAATCGCCCAACTGACGATCAAGTGCCTGAATCAGCACCAAAGCCGGTTCAAAGAAACGATTCGGCACTATCTGAATCAGGGCTTTCTTCATCTGATCACCGCTATTAAGAAGAAAAAAGGTTAAAAATAGGATAATGACACCGGTTGTAAATGCTGAAAACGCGCCTCTCGCAGAGCTACCAATTACATTGAAAATCGACTGAGATTGTCCAATCACAAATCCCAAAATTTTTTCTTGCACCTGTCCAACAAGAGCATTAACCTGTTCGCGGTTGATTGTGTGAACAGGTTTTTGCTCAGAGATTCCCATCGAGGTTTCTAGGCTTTCAGTTCCCCCAAGATAGTTGATTACGGGGAGGCGAAAGGGCTTGGGAATTAGATTCAACGCTGTTGTGGCTGTATCAACAAGGTTTTCAAGATCGACAAGATGTGCAAGTGTTTTGTAAACTTTGAGTTGATTGTCTTCTTTCCTAATATCGTATATCCGGCGATTCCCGGTGTCGTTCAGTTTCCATCTGTTGCCTGTTTCTTCAACAACAATTGCTGCATTCTGAGAAAGCGTAACACCCTCTTCCTCAAACTTCTGTCGTAGATCCTCTGGAATTTCGCTCCGGTCGAAACTATCTTCAAACCCCGTACCCACGTTCAACACCACTTCACTGAACTTCCTTATCTGTCCGGTGATGCTATTAACAGTCACTGTTGAAAGGAAAGCAAAACTGCTGAGCATTAATAGCGTTATGATAATGACCACAAGGGTCCGGTTGATTCCCTTCTGCTCGATGAGATTTACAATTGGACTAAAAATGTAAGCAATCAGGAACGAGATCGCTACCAGTGCGAGGATATCCTTGAGCAGATAGACAACACCAATAAAAATTGCGAGCGAAATCAATATTGTACCAAAGGCGATAACTTTCAGAGAGGCATTCGTTACCCGTGCTTGACGGGTCTGTTCGCGGCTTTCTCGGACGACCAACCGGATATCTGACGTCATTGTTTCAACATTTTGTTTCAACGGAATAATCGTCTCTCTGGCGAGCGTTGCCGTTTGGGCGTGTAACTGCTCCGTATTAATTTGACTGGGGGGATCAATCGTCTTAGAAGTCGTTTCTTCAGTGGGTGGGTGGGGCGGCGTATCGCGATTAGCAGAGCCGTTCATTGGTTATCTTCCTCTCCGAAGGCTTCCGGGTTGATAGAATCCGGTGCTTCAAGCTCCAACCCTGATCCGCCAATGAAGGGTTTATTGGAGGCTACATCTTTATCTTCCTTGTTTGTGCTTGATGCTGCTGAGAGTTGTGCCTTCAAACGACCAATTTCTGCCTGTGCCTTTTCAAATTCACTGTGTATAAACCGAAAACGTGCCGTGAGAATTTGACCTAACTTGAAGATGACTTTGGAGGCCAACCTTGGATTTGAGCTCATTAGCTCAAGTAGTTCTGGACGAAAAAAACCGATAACACTTGAGTCGAGAGTCGCTTTAACTGTGGCTGTCCGTGGAGAACTGTCCAACAACCCGACATCACCAAATAATTCGCTATTTTCTAAGGTTGTTAGGTGGAGGATTGTGCCATCTTCTAAGGCTTTGGTAACTTCTGCTTGGCCGTCCACCATGATATACATTCCTGCTGCGTTTTGCCCTTCGTGGATAATGACTTCCCCCACCCTATAATGTCGCTGGTAAGCGATTCGTGCGATGTTTTGAATTTCACGATGGCTCAATTCCTCAAAAACAGGGACTCCCTTGAGGACCTCAATAATACTCCGCTCAACCTTTGCTTTACTCTCTCTATCAAAGATCGCACCCCATGTCGCATCGGTCTGTTTCATTTTTGCCATAATGGTTCCCCTTCTGCTATCTGTTTCCCTTATCCTATAAATTTTATTATACCTTGCAACCCCCTGTCAAGCAGAATACTCATTTGATAGGGCTATTTAGTTTTCCGTTTTTTGACTAATTTCGGAATGCCCCGAATCCGTAGGCGGGGCATCTGGTCTCTCCGCCGTAGCCTTGACCGGGAGATCGAACTACAAGAGAATTATAGTGAATTCAAAAAATAAATAGATACTTTTGCCCCCCGGTAGGTGCAGTTTGCAACCGCACCGATTTGGCGTGTCCCATTAATTCTAAGATTCACTATAAATGACTCTATCATTTGGGATAAATGGGTTTGCTAGACTAACACGATTATTATTGAACGCAAATGAGACAGCATTGTCCCTAATTATTGAGAGCAAATCTGGAAAAACTTCCATAGAATTAGAGGACTGCCCCAAGGTTAAAGTAGAAAACCGGCATTGAATTGAGGAAATTAAAGACTTGACAAAAAGTTGTATCTCCTTTAGAATAAGAGATGTTTAGCGGAACAAAAAACTATACTCCGCGTCGGATAAAATTGCGCTTTTGAAGGCGACGCTCATCGCTTCGACGAGTGCTGTTCAGGTTCTAAAACCTGAATAACATTTGAGGGCAGGTTTTGCGAAGTATCTCTGACGTTGAGAGTTTTGACTTTGTTTAATGAGGGGTTTCAAGCCTCAAGATAACAAGCAAAAAGCACAGTTTCTGGCGGCAGGCAGTAATATGACCATAATATTTGAGATTGAAACATAGGAGGAAAGCCAATGGCTGTCGATATTCGTCAAAGAGATGATGTAGTCATCTTAAAACCCAAGGGCAAGGTTATTGGAAGAGCTGTTCGCGATCTCAGCACCGCGATTAACGAGGAAAACGCAAAGATTTCCGGTGTGCCGAAATTTGTATTTGATTTTGCTGATGTTTCAATGATGGATAGTTCTGGACTCGGAACCCTGCTGGGAGCGCACGTATCCATTATGCAAAAAGGCGGTCGAGTTGCAGTTATCAACGTCAGTGAGAAGAACGTCAAAAGCCTCATTATCAGGAGTCGATTAATCTCCACATTTGAACATTTCGGCAGTGAGGATGAAGCGATTGCTGCACTTGCTGATAAATAAAAAAACACCTTCCTTACCCAGATAGATTTACTAGTGTAGCTTCTATCCAATCTCTCCATCCTCAATCTGTCAGGATTTGGGAGTTGGTGTCTCAAATTGAAAATAAGTCCAGAGAATTTATTGTCAGTGTGATAGTAAGTGCTTGATTGCTGGCGCTTTAACTCGCCGAGAGGAGCCCGGTTAAAGCGTCAGTTTCCCCTCAAGTATTATCTGTTATCTCGTTGACTGATACGGTTTTCAAAATAGGTAGGTATGTTTCCGTGTGAAAGACTCAGGTTCTTTCGTCTAGGTGAGCGGCTACATCAAATATGAGGCATTTGAATGCAGACTGATTTAGCTGAACAAGACATGCAGCGACTAATTCTGGGTCTGTCTGAGATTGAAGCGGTTAGTAAAGCCATCGTTTCTGGGCAAAGCAACTTTGATGCATCGAGCCAAGCCTATCTGCGAATGGTCCTCAAAACGTTGCAGGCATCCACGGGGGCTATATTGCGCTTCAATTCCCTAGAGGGTTTGCTTGCCATCGAAACATCAATTAATATCGCAGACCAGTCTGCCTATGAAGCGTTAATCATTCCGATTATACCTGATGAAATTGGTATCATGCTTCAGTGTTCTCCTTTTGATGTGTCCCAGCCTCCTTCCCCTCTAAAATCGTTCTTGAATAAAATTCAGCCACAGCTGCGAGTTCTAAATACAACCTTCTGGGCACCGTTAAAAATTCACGGAGAATTTCTCGGTGTTATCAGCCTTGGCGAATTTGCGGCTGACTTCAAAGATGCAAGGTGGATGCCAGATCTACTAAATATCCTCGCCGACCATATCTCAATTGCGATTATACATTCCCGATCTCAAGAGGATATGCGCGCCGCCAAATTTCGCCTCTTTATGCTTTCTGACATAACTGCCCAAATTGCTAAATTGCTCGACACACAACAGCTAGAAGAAGAGGTTGTCAATCATGCTGTAAGCCTGCTAGACGCCAAAGCGGGTTGTCTGATGCTTATTAATACAGCTACACGGCAACTTGAAACCAAAAATCGTTTCGTGCATAATTTACAACTTCCCTCTGACCCGCACGATTTTTCGATTCCTTTAGAATCTAATCGAGAGATACACCCTACACTGTCTATGTTTCGTGAAGTGGCGACGGAAGGGAGAATGCAGATTCATAACGACCAAGAAACCGCTATGTTGTTTGGTGAAAAGAATCTGATAGCAGTTCCAGTTTTTGGACGTGAAATTTTGGGAATACTCGCTGTTTTCACTAAAGAAGATCGAACCGGTATCACACTAGAGTTTACCGATGAAGATGGAATTCTATTTGAAGCCTTCGCTACACAAGTTGGGGTGGCAATCGAAAATGCGAGGCTTTATCAAGAAGCTATTGAGAAACGTCGATTACAGATGGAAATGGAAGAAGCAGCAAAAATTCAGGAAAATCTGCTGCCAAAAGCATCTCCAGAGATTCCAGGCTATGAAGTTAGTGGGCTGAGTATACCGCGTCAAGATGGTGTCGGGGGAGACTATTATGATTACATTCAGGAGCCAGATGGATCGTGGGGATTAGTCATTGCTGATGTTGCAGGCAAAGGCATGCAAGCAGCTTTGTTAATGGCAACGCTTCGTGCGGGCTTGCTTTCGGAGGTTGCTAAACACGCAGACCTGACGGCGAAGGCAATGGCACTGAATGCCCTTATCAGCGAGAGTAGCCCAATTGACAAATACGCAACACTTGTTTACGCGCGATTACACCCAGAAACAGGCAAACTTACTTCACTGAATGCGGGGCATAACTCTCCACTGATTGTACGGAAGGAGGGCAGCATACAAAGACTAGATGCAGGCGGCCTAATGATAGGTATGTATCCTGACCATCTGCTTCGTCAGATGTTAGAATATGAAGAGGAAACGGTTCAACTTTACAGCGGAGATATGGTGTTATTTTATACCGATGGGGTCACCGAAACGGAAAATATCCATGAAGAGATGTATGACGAAGAGCGATTAGAGGAACTTATAAAACAACTCCGCTACGCGAATGCCAACAAAATCTGTACAGAAATTTATAACGCAACACTAGCGTTCCAAGGCGAAGCCCAACGCTTTGACGATTTTACGTTGATAGTACTCAAGAAAAAATGACGCCACCCAAGGTGCCATATATCCGTATGATAATCTAAAGTCGAGACGGAAAAATGAAGGAGGGAAACCACCATGACTATTCCTGCCGATACCATTGAGCGTGATCGCTTTTTTACCCTATCGCTGGATATGCTGTGTATCGCCGGTTTCGATGGTTACTTCAAGGAACTGAACCCAATGTGGGAAAAGACGCTCGGCTTTACAGTGGAGGAGCTTAAAACTAAGCCATTCATCGAGTTTGTTCACCCTGAAGACCAGGAATCGACAATTGCTGAAGCCCAGAAAATCATGACAACCGGTGAAGATGTCGTTTCCTTTGAAAATCGTTACTTGTGCAAAGACGGTTCGTATAAATGGCTCTTATGGAGTTCAACGGTATCCATGGAAGAGCAGTTGTATTATGCCGTTGCAAGAGACATTACCGAACGTAAGCTAGCAGAAGTCCACTATCGTGACCTATACGAAAACGCGCCAGATATGATGGCTGTCGTTGATCTGGTTACCGGAAACATTCTAGAGTGTAACCAAACCCTTGCAGATGTTATCGGGCGCAGCAAAGAGGAGATTACAGGCAACTCTTTCTTGGATCTATATGCTTCCGAATCAATAGATGCTGCACAGCAAACGTCCCAAGCATTCGTCGAAACAGGTGAGGTTATCAGGCAGGAACGGACCCTGCGCCGGGCAGACGGCAGCACCGTTGACGTGCTGCTGCAAGCGACACCTATGCGTGACGCAACAGGCAGGATTGTCGCAAGTCGATCAACGTGGCGAGACGTGACCAAGCAAAAAGAAGCCGAAAGGGCGCTAGCTTCCCAAGAAGCACTCTATCGGACGCTCATCGAAGCAGCGCCACAGGTTATTTGGGTTGCAGACGCTGATGGTCAGGTTGCCCTTCTCAACAAAGCTTGGCATGAGTTTTCGGGACTCTCCGACGAGGAATCATTAGGGACCCGGTGGGCAGAAGCGTTGCACCCGGAAGATCTTCCGGACGTACTCGCAAAATGGGAACGCGCATATACACATGGCGAGAGATATAGCGGCGAGTGTCGGTTTCGAGCTAAGGATGGCTCGTATAAAACTTTTATCTTTATCGGTACTCCTGTTCGGGACGATTCGGGGAAAATTATCAATTGGGTTGGTATTAATACTAACATTGCGGATCGAGTACAGGCTGAAATCGCATTGCAGGAAGCCAAAGATGCCGCTGAGTACGCAAACCGCGCCAAGAGTGAATTTCTTGCCACCATGAGTCACGAACTCCGTACGCCGTTAAACGCAATTATCGGATTTTCCGAGATTTTGCGTGATGAAATCATAGGCACCATTAACGATGAGCAGAAAGAGTTAGTCCTCGACATCCATACCAGCGGAAATCATCTCCTTGCTATGATTAACGATATCCTTGATTTGTCAAAAATTGAGGCTGGTAAAATGGATCTGCAACTAGAGCAGTTCTCCGTTCAGGAAGCAGTGACAGAGGTCAATACTATCATTAATGCCCTTGCAAATAGGAAGCAAATCCAACTCACCCTCGAATTGGATCGGGATGTCTGGATAGAAGCAGACAAGATCAAATTCAAGCAAATCCTCTATAATCTGCTTTCCAATGCCATCAAGTTCACCGATGAAGGTGGAAAAGTTACTACGAAGTTTGAAGTTTCTGATTCTGCGTTGCTGGGGAGTGTGACTGATACCGGTGTGGGCATCTCGCCACAGGATCGGGCAAAATTGTTTCAACCCTTCACACAACTCGACGCTTCAAGCACCCGTGCACATAGTGGAACTGGATTGGGATTAGCCTTGACCAATCGGCTAATTCAGTTACATGGAGGAAAGATTTGGGTTGACAGCGAGATAGACGAAGGAAGCACCTTTTCCTTCACGTTCCCGTTACACCAACAGGAACAAAAGGTTGAAGTCACTGCACCAGATGCCTCTAATTCTGAAACTACCGTCGCTTCTAGTAGCAACCGCACCATCTTAGTTGCTGAGGATAACGCACAAGCCTCCCAACTTTTGGGAATTTACTTGACGGAAGCAGGGTATCAAGTAGAGTATGCCACAGATGGTGAAGAAGCCATCGCAAAAGCTGCTGGAATACAACCTTTCGCGATCACGCTTGACATTCTGCTACCGAAAAAGGATGGTTGGCAAGTGTTGAGAGAAATGAAGACGAAACCAAACTTGCAATCGATTCCGGTCATCATCATTTCGGTAACCGAAGAACGTCAACTAGCGTTTGGATTGGGAGCGGTGGACCATCTAGTCAAACCTATTGATAAAGAAGCACTTCTCACTTCGCTCCAATCTCTAAAACTGCCCAGCCGCGACGGTTCACCTCGTATCCTTGTTGTTGACGACGATCCGCAGACGGTGCGTCTGCTGTCCACTGTACTGACCAACGATGGGTATGAAGTCCTGAAGGTGTATGGGGGAAGCGAGGCGATTGAAACAGCAATTTCTCAATCGCCGGATCTAATTATTCTTGATATGATGATGCCTCAAGTGGATGGATTCCAAGTCATTCAGCATTTAACCGGTGATCCGCGAACCTGTGACATTCCTATTATTATCTGCACAGCGTTGGATCTCACTGACGAAGATCGAGATCGGCTCAACGGTCAGATTCAGTCAGTTATCCGAAAGACGGGCAACGTCAGAGAAGAACTGTTAGCCACAATCAAACGGATCGAACGTTTACGAACGCCAACTCAGTAAGCGGAGACACGCTCATGAACACCAAACGGGTTCTAGTGGTTGAAGACATAGAAATGAATCGAAAGATTGTACGGATCGTGTTAAATGCAAAGGGCTATGAAGTACTTGAAGCTGTTGATGCAGACGAAGCACTAGCGATATTACAAGCTAGACTACCGGATCTGATTCTGATGGATATTGCGCTTCCGGGCATTAGTGGGGAAGAATTGACTCGACAAATTAAAGCCAATTCCGAATGGCGTCATGTGCCAATTATTGCCTTCACTGCGGCAGCGATGAAAGGCGAACCAGAAAAATTTCGCGATGCAGGTTGTGATGACTACATCAGCAAGCCAGTTGATACACATGCACTGGTGGATTTGGTGGAACATCATCTTAATGCGTAAACATGCAAATAGGCTGTGCTTTTCCAAGTACCCAAGTGGAGTAGAGGGCAGGATAGTCTACAAAAAAAACAATTGACGCTCAATATGGGGCTATGATAAATTAAAAGATGTGGTTAATTATGGGAGAGATAAATCGGGGCGCAAATCTCTAGCTTGCAATTCGGAGAGTTACCGATTCGGAAATCTGCATTACGCCCCACTTACTCTCGAATCAGGCATACCTCTTAATAAACTGTAGCTACACCCCTTGGTTGCATATTTCTAATAGGAGTAGATTACATCATGGATCTTTCAGTCAAATATCAAAATGAGAATGTTATTCTCCGTATTTCAGGTAGTATCCTCGGCGAAGATCGAATCCAACTGAGCGACAAAATTCAGGCGTTGGTTGATGGCGGTGGAAAAAATATCGTCCTGAATCTCCAAGATGTTGACTTAATGGACAGTGTTGGGTTGGGCATGCTGGTCGCCCTGCGTACTTCGTTGCAGCGACGCGAGGTGAAGTTGTTGCTTTCAAATGTTGACAGATCTGTCAGATCGTTGCTGCTTATCACTAAGCTCAATAATGTCTTTGATCTCTATGATACTGAAGATGAAGCGTTAGCGGACCTCGGTAGTACAGATAAGGATCGGTTTATGGTGTAATTTTCCTAAATATTCTCCAGATCTGTAAACCGTAATCAGTCCATGTCTCCTCTTGAAGGGCGCGAGAATAATGAATAAACCACCCAACGCCAGAATCCTTGTTGTTGATGATGAACCGCAAAACATCCGATTGCTTCAAATTCGGCTTCAAGCGGAGGGATACACCGTTCTCGCAGCAAACAGTGGTCAAGAAGCATTGGAACTGGTGCAGACTGAGGCACCCGATCTAATTCTGCTGGATATTATGATGCCAGGGCTGAATGGATTTGAGGTTTGTCAGCAGATTCGGGCGGAGGAGTCCACCCAATTTATTCCGGTGGTGATGGTAACCGCACTTGCGGAAAAGGAGGATCGGATCAGAGCAATTGAGGCAGGTGCCGACGATTTTATATCCAAGCCATTTGATAGCCATGAGGTCCTCGCTCGTGTTCGTTCACTCGTGCGTATCAAAAGATACCATGACGCACTTGAACACGCCAATCGTGAGCTCAAGATGCATAATGAACGTTTGGACAAAGAGTTGCAGATGGCAAGTGAAATTCAGGATAGCTTAATGCCTCAAGGAATCACCGATTTGTTGGGATTCCGCATTGTTTCGCACTATACACCGGCAGTTGTGGTAGGCGGAGATTTTTTCGATTTGTGGGAGGTTGAACGGGGGCGATTAGGCGTTTTCATCTCCGATGTGATGGGGCATGGAGTTTCCGCAGCCTTTATCACTGTATTTATTAAAACCATTGTCGAGGAGATGAGCGTTCAGACTGACGACCCTGGACGCTTGCTTAAAGAATTAAACACCCGGTTTAACAAGATGATCAGTTCACAACAATATATGTTCGCAACAGCGTTCTGCGCCGTTATTGACCTCTCTAACGAGACACTACACTACGCGAACGCAGGACACCCCTTTCCATTCTTGGTCCAGCGCCAGCGCAATGTTTGTAAACCTATCGGAGATCAGGCCACGGGAAAAGGGCTAGGATTACTTCCAGACTCGACATATCAAACACACCACTACCCTTTCACCCCTTCGGATGGATTATTTCTTTATACCGATGGTGCTTATGAACTCCAAAATTCACGGGGAGAGGAGTTCACCCCTCAAGGTATCCAAGAGGTCATCACGCAACAAATCAATCAACCTGCACCTGTCCTTGTTGAAACCGTGCTCGACACAACAAGCCGATTTAGCGATGGCAGACCGAAGGACGACGATATTACGATTGTTGCTATTGATGGGTGCGGTCCGATGTGGTAGAAAACCGAAAATAGACCTAGGATATGCAATCCGTAATCAATTAGCGAATTGCTCGTCAACGTAACCTAGAACGTGGAAAGGGCACTATCTTCTGAGTCGTGAATCTCAACAATATCCGAAGCACCGATTAAATCAAATGTCCGCCTGATATTTTCTGTCAAGCCGTAAATTTTGACATCTCCATCTTTAAGGCGAAGCTGCTTCGCGGTGCCAACGAGGGCTCCAATTGCCGCACTGTTGATATGCTCGACCTTACTCAAATTCACAATAATTTTCTGAATGTTTTGGTTGACGAGGTCTGCAAGTGTTTCGCGTAACTCAGCAACCGCGTAGCTTCCCAAATAATCGTTGACATCAACAATTTTGACATCTCCGCTTTGGCGGATGCACGATGATGCTTCTGACATAGGATTATTACCTCTTCAGGATGATGTTCCCGCGATTATGCGAAAATGTTTCAGTAAGTCAAATAACAATAACGAGGGATATGCTTACCTACATTCGCCTTCGGTGTCGTACGCTTTCCACTTCGTGACCCGGTGATGGCTAACCAAATGATATGGGAGAAAAGACCAAGTGGAACGAACAGTTGCACAAGTGATTCGCCTAGATGTTCCCAGCTCACTACGGTGGGTTCACACCTTGCATGCTGTCATTACGGAAATTCTTAGCCAGATGGCCCTGGAGGAAGAGTCAAGCGACCAAATCAATCTGGCAGTGGTTGAAGCGGGGACCAATGCGATAAAACATGGGAATCAGGAAGATCCAGAGAAACGCGCATATTTTGAATTCATTATGGAGCCAGATCTATTCACAGTTATCATTCAAGATGAAGGCCCAGGTTTCAACCGTGAAGAGGTCCCAGATCCAATGGAGCCCGAAAATCTCTTCAAAAGTAGTGGGAGAGGGCTTTTTCTGATCGAATCATGTATGGATCATGTCACTTACGAAAAGTCTGGCACACTCATCAAGATGGTTAAAAGACTTACTTAGAAGTATCAGAGCATAAACCATATACGACACTTCCATCCAATCTCTCTAGGTCATTTCAACCGGCTGTCAGCGCAGCTATCGCTTCATCTTCGTTTGAATACTCTTCAAACATCGTGGTTAATTTGGATGCAGCGATAAGAGTTTTAATTTTCGAGCTCGGATTGATGAGAGCAACCTGTCCGCCTTTAGGCATAATAGTTGAACACGTTCCGATTAACACTCCCAGTCCAGTACTATCCATCATTGGGGTGGTGGCAAAATCAAACAAAAATTTGGGTGACTCAGCAGTTGAAGCAAGTTGCTCGGCAACTACTTCCCGAAACTCACGACTGGCATCTCCAATGATTTCACCACTTGGACTGAAAATGGTAACCCCAGCCCTTTGACGAATGTTAAATTCCATTAGTCTGCTCCTTCACGTGTTAAGAAGCGTTGCTTGTGGAAAAGTAGAAAACAACTTGAACATCAGTTCCCCCGAGCGGATTGGTCAGTATTTCGAGGGAATCTGAAAGTTTTTCCGCGAGAAAGATGCCGTGTCCACGTTCACTGTCAGGAGTCATCTTTTGAGAAACTTCATCTAGCCTGCCTGTTGCCAGCCAATTCTTCCGTATAGATTTGCCTTTGTCTCGAACATGAATCTCTAATTTGCTTGAATCGAACATTAGGGTCAAATCAATTCCTGAATCAGGAGTTTCTGAGCCGTGTTCGATGGCGTTACTACAAACTTCATCAATAATGAGTTCAATATCATAGATACGGGTCCGGCAAAACCCAAGCTGCTGCGCCAGTTGTCCAATAAACATCTGAATTGGACGAATATACTTGAGGCAGCTAGGGACTGTGAGTTTGAGAATTTCCTGCTCCATTTTTTGTGCTTGAGTCATACCAGAACACCAAGTTGAAAAGCCAAGGGCTTGGCGCAAACATTATACGTACAAACCAAGCCCTAGTGCTTGAAGTTTTTTTCTACATCAACGTCTAAGTGGCAGCCTAGAACGCAGCGAGTGCACTGCTCTCTGAGTCATAGATTTCGAGAACGCTAGAAGCTCCCACTAGATCAAATGTCCGTTTGAGATTCTCCGCCAGACCGTAAACCTTAAGGTCTCCACCACTCGCACGGAGTCGCTTGGCAGAACCAACCATCGCACCGATGGCCGTACTGTTAATATGTTGGACCTCGCTTAAATTCACAATGAGTTTCAGTGCTGCTCCGTTAATCAGGCTATCGATTGTTTTTCGCAAATCGGCGGCTGCATAACTGCCGAGGTCTTCATTCACGTCAATAATTTTCGCATCCGAGCTCTCACGGATGGTCATTGATTCACTTGCCATAAAATTTTCACTCCCAATAGTCGTTAGAATATGGTATTGACTCTAACCCAGATTCCTACCTATTGCGCTGCAAGTTCGCAAGATCTGAGTCTCATCTGAAATCCATGGTATTAATAAAATAGTATACCAAGATTTTATGCCTTTATTATATCGGAAGTGCAAACAAAACACAAGCAGAATTACAGTAATTCGTTGTAAGAGCCTGCACGGTGCTTCATTTGGCTTGCCGAATGGTCAAAGTTTGTGTTCAAAAAGTACAAAACTCTGGGTGCTTGAGGAGAATCGCCAGGGTATACAGAGAGCAAAACCTAAGATGCACCAAACCCCGTACTGCAAAATGCTGCACTGTTTAATTACTATCGGAGATCCCAATGACCCCCAAACAACGCTACCTGCTTGATGTAACTGGCTATCTGCACCTAGAGAATGTCCTGAGTCCTGAAGAACTGAAACAAGCCCAGGAGGCAGCAGATCGCTACATCCGCACCCCACCCGAAAAATGGGAACCCGGATTTGGGGCAAATCTAGAACGTCCTGACTTTACCCCCTATTCCCACGGTTTCGCATTCGACAAGGCACTGGAGTCTCTCTGCTTTCATCCAGTGACTTGGCCCATCGTTAAGGAGTTGACCGGTAACAAACCCCGGTTTACCAGTGGCAGCCTGGGGCGAAATACCCATGGACAATGGTTTCACCCGCTGCACTGTGCGCGAGAAGGCGGCGGCGGGCCAGAAATGCCCCGTTATTTCTGCCAAGACGGACAGATCTACTGTGACTTTTTCGTTGTCTTCTTCTACCTGACCGATGTGATGCCCGGTGATGGAGGGCTCGTCGTGATTCCGGGTTCCCACAAAAGCGAATTTTTACGCCCACCGGATCTGTTTGTACCGGACAGCGATGAGATCGACCCGGAACCGCATCCAGCCGTGACCAATATCACACCTCGCGCTGGCGATGTGGTTATTATTTCGGAACTACTCACCCACGGTGTCCTCGTTTGGCAACCGAAAGATCGAGACCGCCGCTTCCTTATATTGCGCTACATGCCGCAATACACCACCTATGGGACCTTTGAACCGTTCCCAGACGAAATTCAGGCAAAATTGTCGCCGGAGACATTGGAATTAATCGAAGTCGCCCCCTATAAACACGTCAAAGAGATTGTCAAACAGGAAAGGGTCATCCTAACATGTTGAGGAGGAACGTTAATCATGAGGAAAAAAAACAAAAGCTGGCGAGTTTCTCAAGTTACTTCGGTGGTATGGACGAGTCACTTCGCTTTTACGGTTAATTGGGCAACCGCTACTGCGAAGCTATATCTTTGCCTATTCGTTTTGTTATCCAGCATATTTGCAGGCTGCATTGATATTGATAATACTGTGCAGTCATTAAACCCTTTCTACACAGACGAAGCCGTTGTTGACTTTCCCCAACTTGAAGGAGAATGGCTCTCTTTTATAGTTCTTGACGGTGACGCTTTACCAATGAATATAAAGCCGTGGTTTTTTGAGGATAACACGGTAAAAATATTCGATGAAAATAGGAAAATCTCTGTCGCCCAAATCAAGCTTTTTCAGATAGAAGATTCGTACTTCGCTGACATCATCATGGCAAATTTTAATTTGGATCTTTTCGATGATTCCAACGATAACACGGTATCTAGCGATATGAATTCTCTCACAAATACTGCGTTCACGTTCTGGTCAATATTTCATTGGAGACCGGTTCATCTTGTGTATAAAGTCCAAATTGATGAGGACTATACCTCGTTGGTTTTAACTCCATTAAGTCTCGATTGGCTAGAAAAGATTTTGGAAGAAAATCCGGATTTAATTCCCTTAATTGAGCAATCGGATCCCGACTCACTTTTAATATTACCTTTAGCAAATGCGACTTCAGAAACATGGATGTCCCTCTTGGAAAAGTATCGGCACGAGGAAAAGGCTTTCCCCTCCGAGCAAATATTTAAGGTCTTATTAAAAAAGTCTGGGAAACCTCACGTCCTGCAATCTTATGAAAACGGCAACCCGAAGGTAGCCGTGTTTCCTGAAGACCGAGAGTTTCCTGATAGCACCCAAGCGAGAGCGAATACGCCGATTTTGTACACTGAAGATGGACAAGTCGTTGGTCTTATGCTCAATCGAGATTGGCAATCACCGGCTGGTCTTTGGTTAAAGGCCGGGACTTGGGTGGAGTTCTTTGAAAATGGTCATCTCAAACACGCAACTCTAGCAAAGGATTGGGAATCTCCTAAAGGCAGGCTACTCAAAGCAGGAACAGTGCTCGAATTTTCTAAAAATGGCAGAATTAAAAAGTCACCCTCTGAATAATTGGGAATGGGCTAAAGCCACACAACTTCCGTTTTTTCTCAATACAAAACGGGAAGGAAAAATCAGATGCAGACGGATTATGTAGCTCATACGCGAGTTGCTGTGATTATCAATGAGAATGCCCCTGAGTTAGAACGATTTGCTGCAGAGCAACTTTGCGACTACCTTGAGAAATTGTTTGGCATACAAACCCGTCCAATGTCGAGTATGTCTGAAGAAGCAGGAACACTATTTCTCATTGGCAGTCTTGACACCGAGACTGCTGTTCAGGGCACAACTGAAGAAAATCAATCCCCATCGATTAGCGAACAGGGGTTCATCTTGCGCCGTGTCCAATGTCAAGGGTGCCCATCGCTCATGGTTCGGGGCGGCAGTCCGCGTGCGACATTGTGGGCAGTATACGAGTTGGTCGAGCATTGGGGTGTACGCTATCTGTTGCACGGTGACGTATTACCACCGCTTGGAAAATTTTACCTCCCCGATGTAGATATCGTGATGGAACCCACCTTGTCGATTCGTCAATGGCGGGTTATCAACGATTTTGCGTGCGGGCCCGAAGCGTGGGGCATGGGGGATTATCGTCTTGTGCTCGACCAACTGGTAAAACTCAAATTCAACCGCATTCTCCTGTCTGTTTGGCCCTGGCAACCATTTCTACACTACGAGGCCAAAGGGGTCAAGCGAGAATCGGCGACGCTCTGGTTCGACTTCCACTACCCCATCACCGACGATATGGTGGGACGGCACCTCTTTGGCGATGAGGAAGAATTCTGGAATCCCGATCTGCCATGCGGTGCGAGTTATGAGGAATTTACGGCGGCAGGCGAGCAATTAGTACATAACCTAATAGACTACGCTCACCAGCGCGGGATGGAGTGCGTCATCGTCGCGACACTGACCGAATTTCCGCCTGAATTTGCACCATTACTCAACGATGCCCAAGAAGTCCATCAGTTAGCAGAGTTGACTGTTGTGCCAAGCGCGGAGACCGATATCGATGATCCTGCGCTCGCTGAACTCGCAACGACTGTGCTACGAGCGACAGTGGATACCTATCCTGAAGTAGATTATGTGGCGTTGGGGATGCCAGAGTTTCGGCAGTGGTCGGGGTTGTATGAACGGGCATGGCAGGCACTCGATACAAAGTATAATATCTCATCAAAACGTTCGCTTGATGATGTATTAACTGCTGCGACACAACGCTCTGCATATCCCGGCGGAGAAGAGCGTGCCCTACAGGAGGTCAAAGGCGACACCGTTGCCCTCTACTTTTACGACCGACTCCTCAACGAGACACATGCGCTCAAGGAGTCCCGTCGTCCCGACATGAAATTTATCTACAACAGCGTAGCCGAGGAACTCTTTCCACTTCTTGGAAGCCTTGTGCCTTGCGGTTGGGAAACACTAAACTTCGTAGACTACACCGCGTCGCGCATTGTCAAACGGCGGGAAGTCCTCGAAAACGTTCCGAGCCAAGAACACGCCTGCAGCCTGATTTACACGCTCCACGATGACAACGTGGGACTGTTACCACAATTGGCGACGGGTTCCCTACACGAGTTGACAAAAGACCTGATTCGGCACGGTTGGGCAGGGTTCTCGACACGCTACTGGCTCATCGCCGATCATAATCCATGTGTTGCCTATCTATCGAAAGCAGCTTGGGAAGAAGGAGTAACACATGAGGACATTTACCGCGATCAGATCCGCGCTGTCTGTGGGGAAGAGTGCATCGAGGATATGTTGACGACATTTCGTGAAGTAGAAGGAACAACGATTGCTCTCGAAGATCATGGACTAGGATTGACCTTTCCTGTCCCCGGTATGCTGACCAAGCACTGGACGCCTCAACCGATCTCCGATGAACTGGTTGAAGACCAGCAAGGATATCAACGGGCGTTGGACGCCGCATATCGGGCGCGAAAAAAAGCACAACCGTCCGGACAAAGTTACGTGGATTATTGGATTGGGCGTCTAAAATTCGGTATCGGTTATTTGGATATGATTACTGCGGTTCGTCGTGCTGCGATTGCGGAGACTGATGGGAAGCCCCTTGACGCTGTACAGAATGCAGAGACGGCACTGGTTACTGCCCGTGAAGCGTTAGAGGCTTATGCAGAGGTCGTCCGTGATCAGTCTGACCGTGGAGCGGTTGCGGTGATGAATGAGTATGTCTACCGTCCTTTGAAGGAGAAGGTAGCAGCATTGCAGAAGGATCAATCAACATAAGACCTATATGACCGTAGATGTGTTTTCCATCCGCTGTCAATCTAGGCTTCCTACCAAGCAGTCCACCCACCATCAACTAACAGATTCTGACCGGTAATATAGCTGCCGGCATCACTGGCTAGCAGCACCACAGCCCCTTTTAACTCCTCTGGTCTTCCCATCCGTCCCAACGGGACCTTCTCCTCCAAACGAGGGATAAAGCCTTCAACGCCATCACGTACCTCTGGCTTGGGAAACGGTCCGGGAGCGATGGCATTGACCCGTATATTATATTGTGCCCAGTACGCTGCGAGATGACGGGTCAAGTGCACTACACCACCCTTGAGGGCATGGTAATTCGGAGGACTGTTTGCCGATAACCCTTCGTAGGCACTCGGATAGCTTGCCACGACACCGTACATGCTAGCGATATTGATAATCGATCCAGAACGCTGATTCTCGCGCAGATGAAGCATCACATCTCGCGCCAACAAAAAATACGTTGTCACACCGACATGATACGCCTGATTAAAATCCTCTGCCGTAGCGTTGTCGATGTCCGGTGCCGTACCGCCGTAAGCGTTGTTGACCAACACATCGATCTTGTCCATCCGCTCCACCACGTCTGCGACGAAGTCGGGGATCGAGTCGGTGTCGCCCTGACTAAATCCCAAGCCTAAATGTCCATCGCCGGGCAGCGACGCGGCGAACTCAGCAGCCTGTCCCCCATCACGGCTGGTAACTACAACCTGTGCACCTACTTCAGCGAGAGCCCGGCTCATCGCTGATCCTAACCAGCCACATGCCCCAGTTACCACCGCAACTTTGCCCTGCAAGCTGAATAGATCTATAACACTACGCTCATCGACGCTCATAATCTGCCTCCGTTTGTCGCAACCCGTGTTAATGGTTCCATGCTTGGCGCAGTAGCCGCAGCCAGTTTCCGTGCATAATGGCGGCAATATCGTCATCATTGTAACCGCGATCTGCCAACAAACCCGCAAGTTTTTGAAGATCGGCAATGGTATCTAAATCGCAAGGGGATTGCTCCCGTCCATAGCCGCCGTCAAGGTCTGTGCCGATGCCAGCGTGACGGCTGTTGCCCGCCAATTGGCATACATGATCCATGTGGTCAACCACTGTGTTCAGCGTGACCGCTTCATTTGTGCTCTGTCCGGAGACCCAACCCGGTTGCAACATCCACGCATCAAAAGCTGCGCCAATCACACCATCTCGTTCAAAAATTGCTCGCAACTGTTCATCGCTGAACTGACGTTGATGGGGCACCAGTGCCCGGCAGTTGTTATGGCTTGCTAACACCAATCCCTCGTAATGCTCTAACGCTTCCCAGAACGCCTGATCTGAGCAGTGGGTGAGATCGAGGGTAACGCCTAACCGCTCCATTTCAGCGAGCAGCGGCGGGCCCAATTCAGTTAAACCCAGTTCGGTGCCTGTCCCGCCGGCGTAACGTCCTGGCCCATAATGCGTAAGTCCAAGCAGACGCAGACCGCCGCCGACCCACTCCTCCAGCTGCTCCGGCTTTAGAATCGGATCCGCCCCTTCCATGCTGATTACAAACCCAAGAGGTGGAGTGTCAGCCGATCCGGTTCCTTCCCACGCCTCCCAATCGGCGATATGGCTATCCAAATTCGCGCGATCTGCAATCATGCGAATATGACCCTCGTGTTCTAAAGCGCGATAGTAAGCCAACTGTCCTTGGGCAACGCCGTAGGACTGGACTGGTGAGGCATAATCCGCATGGGGTGCAGGTCGCCCAGTGGAACGGGCAAACAGGGTGACAACGGATACCGCGAGTCGCCCCTCACGCATATCTGGGAATGCGACGGTGCCTTGGGCGCGTCCCTTACCGGGAGTGCCGACCTCTTGTGTGCGGATAGTATAAGCGGAACGCAGCAAATCCCGATTACCTTGAAGAGCGTTCCAAGAAAGATCAAGGTGTGCATCAATAATTAGCATAAGCAAAAATCTCCCGATAACGGGTTATAAAAAAACAAGCAGGATTTTAAGGCGAGCTACCGGACCAAGCGACGGAACGGATCCTTCTTCAGATCAGATTCCAGCAAACTATCAACATCTCCCGCATCTACACCGGATTTTATCACACCCAATGTTCCCGCCACCGCATCAGCAGTCAAACGGATATCTTCTTCGGTGTGGGCAAGCGTTCCCTTAAATCCCATATAACAATGGATCCCTCGCTTTGCCATTTCTTGGACAAATAGCGTTTTGACTTGGGGTGCCAACGTTTCGTCTGGCAAGTCAAGGGAAACACCAAGGGCTGCGTGGAGACCGGTACAGGAACCTGATAGCCCACTCGCATCAATTACTTCGTTGAGAACGGAACGCAAATTCTCGCCAAGTTCCTTAAACCGAACCTCAGAGTTCCGACGTCTCAATTCACGAATCGTCGTTAATGCAGCAACAGGTCCAATGTTATCACTCCAATAGGAACTGGAGATAAACATACGGCTGGCTGGCTCCATCACTTCTCGTGAGCCAACGACAGCACCCATCGGATAGCCGTTTGACATCGCCTTTGCGACGACCGTCATATCTGGGGTAACTCCTAGAGGTCTTTGCATACCACCAACCGAATACCGCCAACCACAAGATACCTCGTCAAAGATAAAAATGGCATCGTGCTTGTGGGCAAGGGCTTTAACGCCTTCCAGATATCCCGGCTCCGGCAACTCAGAGCGAGCGGGCTCCATCATAACTGCTGCAACCTCACCTTGATTCTCCTCTAGCAATCCCTCTAACATAGCAAGGTCGCCGTAAACAAAGGGAATAGCCGTTCCCGCGAGTGCTTGAGGGACACCAATCGGTTCAATCCCTGCAAACGGATATTCACCGCTTTCAGGATCGACACCGTAATTCGCCGCTTGATACCAGTCGTGCCAACCGTGATAGCCGCAGAATATAATCTTATCTTTGCCGGTTGTGCCTCGTGCGATGCGCGCCGCGACAGCACAGGCTTCGCCGCCACCTTTGGTATAACGTACCATCTCAGCACTTGGGATGGTTACTATCAGTTCCTCCGCTAATTCGAGTTCGATCGGTCCATTCAACGTGTAAAGGCTACCGCGATCAATCTGCTCTTTGACCGCCGTATCCACGACCGGATCCGCATGACCGAGGATAATCGCGCCGACTGCATTGACCCAATCGATGTATTCATTTCCATCTACGTCAATGAAACGTGAGCCTTTAGCGCGTTGGGCATAGGTCGGACTAACGCCGTTAGCAAACTGACTGGCACGTCGGCTGATCAGTTGTGTCCAGCCGGGGATAATTTCGCCAGCCCGTTGGTAGAGTTCATTAGAACGGGTAACGTCATAGGTACGTTCAGACATGTTTTACTCCTTTCTGTTTGGCATACTCCCAAAGCTAAAGCATTGGGAGTCTTACCCGTTGCTTTAGCACGTAGGTTGGGTTGAACGGTAAAAGCGAATTCCTATCAATAACAATGGAATCTATGCTTTTGAACAACACCTTTTTATAAATAGGTTAAAGTGAAACCCAACACCATACTGAAGTGATTTACCTGTCGCTCCAGAGGAGCGATATGTCTATAGAATGTTGATACTCTATTGCCTCTGCGCTCCAGAGGAGCGCAATGTATATAGCAAAATTCTGTCTTTGTTTCCTGCTCGTTTTCAGTATTTGCCATAGCGGAACAATAAGCAGTAACTCGCGCTATACTATTCAGCCACAGCCGGTCTCCGTTTCCAAAAACCTGTCGCCTGTTCAAAGGCATGAGCCAATTGAAGCACACCAAAGTCGTCTTGGTGTCGCCCAACAATTTGGACACCTACCGGCAAACCGTTGGGGGTGAAACCACAAGGCACCGAAATCGCAGGTAAGCCGAGAACGCTAATGTAATAGCAGGAGCGCATCCAGTCGATATATGTCTCCATTTTCACGCCGTTGATTTCAGTAATATACCGCTGCTTCACGTCGAAGGGGAGTGCCTGATTAACGGGAAGAATCAGAAATTCGTAAGTCTCCATGAACTCCCGCACACGCTGATAAAGTGCTGTCCGCTTAATCTCTGCCTCCCCAATCTGTTGCCCACTTAACTCCATACCCGCTTTGATGTTCCAAACCACGGTCTCCTTTATCTGGTCCGGGTGGGTTTCTAGCAGCTTGGAATAAGCAAGTTCAAAACGCCATGCACGCCACACCTTAAATGCCTCGTCCGCGTCCGTGAAATCCGGAGCGTCGTTCACAGCTACACAGCCTAACGATTCAAAGATCCCTCGTTGTGCATCAATGGTGGCAGTCACCTGCGGATCCACCGGCAGTCCCCCCAGATCTCGATCCCAAGCGATATGCACACCACTGAAATCACGTTCAAGGGAGCGAGAGAACATCTCCCCCGGCTCACTGATAGAGATCGGTGCGCGTCGATCGGGACCAGCAATTGCACTCAACATCAAGGCAGCATCCTGTACTGTCCGCGCCATGGGGCCCTCCACCGATATCGGAAACCAACCCAACACGGCGGGCCACACAGGCACTCTGCCCGGAGAAGTGCGAAAGCCCACGACATTACAGAAGTTGGCGGGATTGCGAAGCGAACCACCCATATCACTCCCATCTGCGATAGGCAGCATACCACAGGCTAACGCAACCGCAGCACCGCCACTACTACCGCCACAGGTCTTGGTTAAGTCATACGGATTGAGCGTCTCTCCAAACACCTCGTTGTAGGTTTGCGATCCAGCACCAAACTCCGGCGTGTTGGTCTTGCCAATGGTAATAGCTCCGGCTTTCTTCAGACGTTCCACAATCAGAGCGTCGTGTTCAGGCACAAAGTCCTTAAAAATTGGAGAGCCGTAGGTGGTGCACATCCCTTTGGTTTCAACGAGATCTTTATGCGCTATGGGCAGCCCATGCAGCGGACCCACCTCCTCGCCACGCGCCAACGCTGCATCCGCGGCATCTGCTTGGTCTATCACTTCGGTGCGATCCAAGTGTGTAACGATGGCGTTTACCTTCGGATTAACGCGCTCGATTTGAGCCAAATGTGCTTCCATAACCTCTCTGACGGAGAGCTCCTTCGCACGGATCCGACGCATCAACTCTGTAGCGGTTAGGAAACATATCTCTGTATTGGACATAAATTCTTCTAATCCTTCCAATTAAAAATGACGCCCAACATCGATTTTTCCCGATGGTACGCCATCTCATAAGCCTTGACTATCTCTGTGTAGTGGAAGCGATGGGTGACTAACCGCTTCGGCTCAACGAGTCCCTCCGCCATTAACGAAACGATATAATCTCCCTGTCGATCATTGTGGAATCGGGTTTCAGGTGTAGGATAAAGATACCCTGGAGGTCCGGACACCGCGATGATTGAGATCCCTTTGTTATAGAACAATTCCATCGGCAACGGATTAAAATCGAGAGACGGTTCGCCACGCCCAAGCAGACTGACCACGGATACGCGACCGTTATCCCGGACTATCTCTAGAGATGTGCGAAAAGCGGGCCAAGGATTTGCCGTGAGGATAACCAAATCAATGCCGATACCCTTGGTAAATTCATCTAACTTTGTATCTAGATCAGGATCGTTATACAGGAATGCGGCGTGGGCACCCATTCGCTTTGCCATCTCTAAGCGGATGGGACTGTTGCCAATTCCAACAACCCTTGCCCCAAAGGGCTGACCCAATCCAACCGCTCCCAATCCAAGCACCCCTAGCCCGACCACCGCCACATTCTCACCGGGCTGAAAATGCGCTTTGCGATAGCAGTGACCGCTGAGGGCATAGAGATGGGTGTAGACAGCATCCTCTGGATGAACACCATCGGGCACTTTGACAATGCTTGCCGATTCGTCGGTGATATATTCGGATTGGTGAGGTTGACGGGTCACAACCCGATCACCAACCTTTACACGAGTCACTTCACTGCCGATACCACGAACAGTCCCCAAGTTGCTGTCCCCGACCCATCGGGGATAGCCCGGTGCGCCTGGGACCTGTTCCGCACCTTCATAGTTGCCGCGATCTGTCCCAATTTTTAGGGCGGAGATCTCGGTCTCAATCCAAATGTCTGTCGGTTTCAAGTTATCCGTATCAAGGGGGTGTTCCTCCATGCGAAGATCTCGTGCTCCGTATAGAATTGGAATTTTCATACGCTCTCCTCAAAAGTCGGGTGTTAGATATTATCAAAGGGATATAATCTGCGACCGAGTCGTTTGAAGGTCAAATCACTCAGTGTATGGACGCTAGGCTCATACACAACATGGATCGCCCCCGCCCACGACTCAAACCCTGCGCGAAAGTGGGCGGAAGATTTGACCCCGATATAGCGCATCTGGCGCGGCTCTAGTCCAAGTGTACGCGAAAAGGCGGTGTCAAAGGGTTGCTCCCGCTGCGTGACCAACAGGACGTGAATACCGTCCTGCTTGATATGCGCTGATGGTCCCATGGTACTGCTCAAACCGGCAAGCATCGGTCCATCGTAACGGAAATCGCCATCCGACAGCGCAATCACCTCTGCTGTCATGCGGATAGGCTGCCCCTGTGTGGGGGTTGATTTGGCACCAACATCTAGGGTCAACGTCGCGCCCACGCCAGCGCGATGACACGCTGCAATTGCCTCCGGATCAACGATGTAAAGTATGCAGGCATCCTGAAGCCCCGCTTCTATGAAACACTCCAACATACCGGTGCTATCGCCCGGGGAACCACCGCCGGTATTGTCGTTTCGATCCGCAAAAATCACCGGGAATTTTCCCTCCGCTTCGGCAATTTCTAGGGCTTCACGCGTTGTCAGTGAAGGACCGTGCCACGTTTCGCGTCGCTCAAAGATCCATTCCCCCAACTGGTCAGCATAGTTCTGAGCTAAGGCTTGGTCATTATCGGTCACGATGTAAACCGATGCGCCCATATTCGGCACATCCGCTAAATAGTAGCAGGTTGCAATCGAACCACAGATGACGCCGGGCTGGGCTTCGATACGATGCAGCTCCTCAATCGCCTCCCGCATCGGTGGGTGCGCTGTGACTTGGTGTATCCCCCAGATCATCGGGATTTGATGCAGTGCCATCGTCGGGCGTTTGCCATCATTCACAATGGACATCAGCACATCGGCACATTCGCGACTGCGCTCCGCCATATCAATCTCCGGATAGGTCTCCCGCCCAATCAACACATCTGCAGCGTCAACCATCTCTGGAGAGACGTTGGAATGAATATCCAGTTGTGCAAGGATCGGAATCTCTGGACCAACCACCTGACGAATCGCTGCCAGTATATGACCCTCTGGGTCGTCAATGCTATCAGGCTCCTCAAGGTATCCGACCACCATCGAGCCGTGCAACCCAAACAGCACCCCGTCTATTGAACCGGCTTCAGCAATTCCGTTTAATATCTCCTCCAAAATAGCATCAAAGATGTTTCGAGGGGTTGGTCCGCTGGGGTGTGCTTCAGCGAAAACGGTCGGAATTAGTTCAAAACCGTGAGTTTCCGCACCGTCAATAAATCCGCCAATTGGGGTGTTGGTGCGTCGGAATATATTTAATATCTCTTCGCCCCGCAGGTAGAACCGTTCCTTGTAACTCTCCCAATCTGTTTCGACTGTGGTGAAAGTACTGGTCTCGTGGGCGATCCCGCCGGTAACAACTCTCATTGGTGTTTCTCCTTTAACTCTCCCGTTCTATGATTCGGGTGCACCATCGGAAAACGCTGGATTTTATGATCATAGATAAACGCGCAGCTATCTTACCAATTTATCAACCACTGGTCAACAAAAATCACTGAGCGAAACTTCTAGCAGGGCAACGGTGTTTATAAAATCATTGATCCGCTGCTATTCTGATGTTATAATCTTAGGTCAACGTTTCAAGATTTCTACTCCTAAAAAGAAGGAGAATGCGTTTTGCGTACCTCCGACGAAGAATTGATGATGAAGTGTCGAAACGGTGACATGAGTGCTTTCGAGTTAATCGTGATGCGCTATAAAGACCTCATCACAAATTTCATCTATCGATCTGTAGGCGACTATCACCGAGCGGAAGACTTGGCGCAGGAGACGTTTCTGCGCGTTTTCAGGAGTGCGAACCGTTATGAGCCGAAGTGTCGATTCAAAAATTGGCTGTATCTTATCGCAACGAATTTATGTCGTAATGAAATTCGGGATCGGAAGCGACGCAATACCGCCTATCTTGACGATCTTGTGCCTGACAGTGAAGATGTCAGCTATTTTGAGTTAATGCAGGATGTCAGTCAACTGCCCGACGAAGTCTACGAGAAAAAGGAACGACAAATCATCATCCAACAAACAATTAACCGCTTACCTGAAAACCAACGTCTGGCACTGCTTCTTGTAAGCTATCAAAATCTGAGGTACGATGAAATCGCAGAAGTGCTTGAGTGCTCTGTTAGTGCCGTGAAATCGCTTATCCATCGCGCCCGCCAGAATATGAAAACACTCCTAATAGAAGTTGGAATTGGAGAGAGTTCCCATGCTAAAGTGTGAAAATGTTCAACCACAGTTATCCGCTTATGTAGACCGTGAGATGCCCTTGTGGACAATTCAGCTGATTCAGTGGCACCTCAAGCGTTGTTCAAGTTGTGCACACGAGACAATGCGCCTCCGACAAACAAACAAAATCCTTCACCAACTTGAGCCGGTGAAAACCTCTGACAATTTCCTGTCGGATCTAATGCGTCAAGCCGCAGCAATCACTGTAATTGAAAAGGAGCGAATCCCTGTTATTCGTCGTGTCCTACGGCGACTGGAGTCATCGTTTGCATGGATGCTTTATAGCTTTCGGACGCGAGTGCGTCCCTATGCCGTTGTAACTTCATTGGCAGTGGTCGCAGCTGTCATGAGTATGACGCTGTACCAACCACGGCTCCCACTCTTATCGAACGATACGCTGACACTGGCTCAGGCACCAACGGATAAACAAGCCGTGCTCGTAGAATTTGAGATTGTTCCGATCAATCAATTCCCTAAACCGCACCTATCTGCTAATCGACGAACGGTGCCTTTCACACCAATCGACCAACAACAAGGAAGGTAACAAAGCGTCAATTCTAATATATAGTGAATTCAAAAAATAAATAGACACTTTCGCCCCCCATGTTTGGTAGGCGCTGTTTTCAACTGCGCCGATCTGGAGTGTCTCATTAATTCTAAAATCTACTATAAATAGGCCTTACGCATTCCCTCTCAAAGTCCCCCTGATAAGGGGGATTTAGGGGGTTAAATACAACAAAATAACAACTTTTCAGCAAAATGTACCATGTTTCTGTTCAATTTGTGTAAGTCCTGATAAAGATAGGAATGAATTGCGGAAGGGAATAAAGATGCCCAAAGCGATTTGTATCGGTGAACTACTCATCGATTTCGTTTCCACAACAGTTGATGTCACGCTTGCAGAAGCACCGGGATTCGCCAAAGCAGCGGGCGGTGCAACTGCGAACGTCGCCGTTGGCTTGGCAAAACTTGGCGTTGATTCAGGGTTTATCGGCAAAATTGGCGATGAACCGTTCGGCAATTTTCTGCGGGAGACACTTAAACAGAGTCGTGTTGATACCTCTCATCTCATCTCAGAGGCGAATCGCCGGACAACATTAGCATTTGTTGCTACCCGATCCGATGGCGCAAAGGACATCCTTTTCTATCGCAATCCGGGGGCGGATATCCTGCTCAGACCTGACGAAATTGAGGCAGCGTATGTTCAATCTGCAGCCGTGTTTCACTACGGTTCGTGCAGTTTGAGTCACCAACCCGTCCGCGACGCCACGTTGCAGGCGATTCAGTATGCGAAGGAAGCTAGCGCATTCATCTCCTACGATCCAAATCTGCGTCTGGTGATGTGGGATGCGCCGGAAGAGGCTAAACGCTGGATCTGGGAAGTTATGCCGTATGCGAATGTCGTCAAAGCCGCTGACGAGGAGTGGGAGTTTATCACGGGCACTCCTGAATTGGAGGAGGGAAGTGAGCGAATCTTGGAGACCGGCGTGGAACTGGTTATCGTGACGCTAGGCGAACACGGTTGTTATTACAATAACGGCTTGCATCAAGGTTATGTGGACGGATTCAAGGTCGAAGTGGTAGACCCACTCGGTGCGGGTGATGGATTCGTCGCAGCGATGCTAACACAAATAATGCGTTCCTCCGAAGGTGCGGGAAAACTGCCTGAACTCGATGATAACCAACTCCAAGAAATCATGAAATACGCCAACGCAGCAGGAGCCTTAACAACACAGAAAATCGGGGTCATCCCCGCTTTACCAACAGCATCGGAAATTGAAGCCTTTCTCAATTTTTAACTTATTTAGGGATTACGCACTTCAGATTGTAGTTGCCCGATTTATCGGGCATCACGTTTCACGTTATCAATTGTTACAAACTAGCACCATTGGTTATGAAAGATATTGTGCATTACCATCCCATACAGAAAGGAATTACAGCATGAGTGAAAAAATAAGTGGAGCATTTGCTTCGCACATAAAGGATGCTAACTGGGAAGAAGGTTTACGCCCCTATTTCCTCTACCGAGATCTGGGGATCAACACCGCCACCGATGGCAAGGTATTGGCACACGTCATTCGCGCCAACCAATCTTGTGACGGACCCATGGGCTACCACTCCCATGCCCTCGACTTCCAGATGAATTACCTGCTCAAGGGTTGGGCACGACTTGACTTTGAAGACATCGGCGAGATCCGCGTTGAGGCGGGCGATGCTTGGTATCAACCCCCCGGAATCAAGCATGAAGTGCTGGAGTATTCCGATGATTTTGAGGTCATTGAAATCACCATGCCCGCCGAGTTCCCCACACAAGATGAATCACGCTAGATAGCATTAACACATAGGACTTACGCATTCAAAATACGCTCATGTAAAGAAATTGTGTAACAGTGCAGGGACGGGATTTCCCCGTCGGTCAAACGCTTTTCGCTCCAGCGGAGCGATATATCTATAGAATGCCGATACCTATGATACCCGCGCTCCAGCGGAGCGCAATGTATAAAGCGTACTAGTACACTGTCAGGCAAATTATGATTGTCTATATGGATCGAGACTCATAATACTTCGTAGGGGTCGGGTCACCCGACCCCCTTGTTGATATGCAAAACTTATATGACTGAGTACTAGTTCAATGAACTAATGAACTAGTAAACCAAATTGGAAGGATTAATATGAACGTTGGTTTCATCGGTCTGGGTAATATGGGCAATCCGATGGCAGCAAACCTCCTCAAAGCCCAATACAACTTAACAGTCCACGATCTCCGTCGTGAAATGGGACAGCCGCTTGAGGATGCCGGCGCAAAGTGGGGGACAAGCCCAAAGAACGTAGCAGCCCAATCAGACGTGGTGCTTACTTCGCTACCGGGGCCCAAAGAGGTCGAAGCAGTTGTTCTCGGTGAAGACGGTATCTTCGCAGGTCTGAACAGCGGCGGTACTTACATCGATCTGAGCACCAACTCACCCACAACCCTACAGAAAATCGCTGAAATTGGTGCGTCAAGAGGATTCCACGTCCTCGACGCGCCGATTAGTGGCGGCGTATTTGGTGCGAGAGACGGGACGCTCACCATATTTGTGGGTGGTGAGCAGACGGATTTTGAACGGCTTCAACCCCTGTTTCAGAGCATCGGTAGCCATATCGCTTACATGGGACCGATAGGTAGTGGACACGTAACCAAATTGGTAAACAACTTCATCATGTTCATCAATTTTGCTGGTGTTTGCGAAGGGATGGCGATGGGTGCCAAGGCGGGCATCCACCCACAAGCACTGCTCGATGTGATCAAGACCAGCACAGGCGATAGTATGTACCTGCGCCGAACAATCGGTTTACTCTTGGCTGGCGAGGATGTGAACTCCGCTGCGGATCTGGCCGTTAAAGATGTGCACTTGGCGGTCGAACTGGGCAAGGAACTTGACATACCGATAGAAATCGGTCCGCTAGTCGAAGATATTTTTAGGGCGTTCTGCAGTAAAGGACGTGGGCAGGAGGACCAGCTAGAAATCATGCGAGATTTTATGCTGAGATCGGGAGTAGATGTGCCGGAAAGAAAGTCATCATAGCTTCCCTCTCAGATATACGCACCTTCTCTTTTATTAGCTAATGAAAAAAGAAAACGCACAACACGAAAATAATTCGTAGGGGCGGGGTCTCCCCGCCCGTGCTTGCTTAACATGAGCCTCACTTTTCAGCATCTATGACCTGTCTTTTGATTGCTCCCCAAGATGTTGATAGCTTCCCCACAGCTTCCACCGCGAGCGGAGCATCGTGCAGAAAAACAAACCTGCTTTGACCATCGTCGGTCAGATGCCGAACTTCTTGGGTGTCAACATTCGCCACTACCACATCCGCTTCTACCACACCGTCGGGATGCTCAGGACCACTCGTACCGACAATATGCGTGTTGTCCGGTAACCATTGCCCCCACGCTGGCATCACCTCATCATTAAGACGAACCAGATTTCTGGCTAACGCATCACCGAGAAACAATCCCTCCATTCCGTCTTCCTCTATCGACCCGAGGACAATTGTCCGTTTCCCGTTTGGGGACCAACGAATTCTGTAGGCAAAGAATCGGTGATTCATCTCTCTTGCCTTTGCGTTGGGATCCGCGTCAACCCAATGCAGTTTTGCACCGCGTTTAAGGACGGTAAAGCCGATGCGCTTGCTGTCCGGAAACCAAAAGGGAAAGTACATGTTTGCTTCTATATCAGTAGCAATTTGAAAGGAGTTGAGTCCTTGAGCATCCGTCACATACAATTGAGTGGTGGGACGTAAATCCGGATGATAGGCTTGATAAACAATCCATTTGCCATCTGGTGACCATTCCCCATCCGTATTGACCGGACGCGGCGGGTTAGCAAGGAGTTTCCGCAAACCGCTGCCGTCCAAATTTATCACCATTAGTTCACCTTTACGCCAAGGTGGCAGCATAAACAGAATTTGCTGCCCATCTGGGGAGAGTATCGGATTGTCCATCGGAACAGGTGATTCGAGGACCAGTTCCTTGTTTGCCCCATTGATATCCATCCGCCAAAGATTTCGTTCCCACTTTCCGGTCGGCATGTAGTAAATCTTCAATTTTGCATGCACCATGTGACTCACGCCAAAAATCAATAGACAAAACCAACCGAAGCAGAAGGATTTGCAATACGTCCCGATTCTGCGTTTCATACCTATTCTCCTTGTTGAGGGCATTTATAGTGGATCTTAGAATTAATGCGACACTCCAAACCGGTGCGGTTGGAAACCGCACCTACCGGGTTGGAGTGAATGCGGGATGGTTAGGGTGCCGCACCTATCGGGGGCGCAGGCGTCTATTTATTTTTGAAATTCACCATAGTTCTCTGTAGGAGGGCTCTCCGAATCCCGATATCTCACTGATTAACCCGCTTGAGCCACCCCCATATTATGGATTTCTTGCCTGCGGGGGCAACCGCAGCGGGAGCAATCGCAAGATTCGGGTGAAACCACGTAGGAGCCATGTCATTCCCGAACATCACGTTGGTGAGGTTTTGAAGGTTTTGACCATTAGCGTCCATCACAAAGATATCGAAACTCCTAACTCTATTAGACGCAAAGGCAATGCGTTTGCCATCAGGAGACCAAGAGGGCGAAAAATCCCTATCCGGATGATTTGTAAGTCTTCGCGGATTACCCCCATCGACGTCCATTACGTAGATGTCGAAGTTCCCATCCCTATCAGATGAGAAAGCAATACGTTCACCGTCAGGAGACCATGAGGGATCCCAATCAGCCACCGGATTGTCTGTGAGCCTTTGCGGATTACCCCCATCTGCATCCATCACATAGATTTCTCCCCACTCGTGATCCCTATAGGACACGAAGGCAATGCGTTCACCATCAGGAGACCATGCGGGAGAATCGTCAGCAAAGGGATGGTTTGTGAGTTTTTGTGGATTCGCGCCATCTGCGTCCATCACGTAGATGTCTGTGGCTCTGTTATCTCTCCTGGAAGCAAAGGCAATGTGTTTGCCATCAGGAGACCAGGAGGGAAAATTGTCTTCTGCGGGATTTTTGGTGAGTTTTCGCGAATGCCCTCCATCTGCGTCCATCACGTAGATGTCTGTTATCACCCAATCCTCATCCTTACTGGAAGCAAAGACAATGTGTTTGCCATCGGGAGACCAGGAGGGAAACCATTCATGCTCCGGACTATTTGTGAGTCTTTGGGGATTATTCCCATCTGCGTCCATTACGTAGATTTCCCTGCTGTGTCCATCCCTATCAGACACAAAGGCAATCTTTGCCTGTGCGTCAACGCCTACCATTAGCATCGTCAAACCTACAGCAAAAACGAAATATGCGAGACTATATTTCCGTTGCATCTGCCCTGCCTCCTTTTCTCTCACTTGTTGGCGTCTATGACTTGGCTTTTGATTGCGCCCCAAGATGTCGACAGCTTCCCCGCAGTTTCCACCGCGAGCGGAGTATCGTGCCAGAAAACAAATATGCTTTGACCATCGTCAGTCAAACGCTGAACTTCTTGGGTGTCAACATTCATCACCACCACATCCACTTCTGCCATACCATTGTGATCACCCAAACCGCTCGTACCGACAATATGCGTGTTGTCCGGTAACCATTGCGCCCTCCCACCTAGATTCGCCTCATCGTTAAGAGGAACCAGTTTTCTGGCTGGCGCATCACCGAGAAACAGGTCCCAATGTCCCCATTCCTCTATTGACCCGTAGACAATTGTCCGTTTTCCATTTGGGGACCAACGAATTGAATGGGCAAAGAATCGGTGATTCATCTCTTTTGCCTTCGCGTTGGGATCTGCGTCAACCCAATGCAGTTTTGCACCCCGTTTACTAACCGTAAAGCCGATGCGTCTACTGTCCGGAAACCAAAAGGGCCCGTACATGTCTTCTTCTATATCTGCAGCAATTTGAAAGGAGTTAAGTCCTTGAGCATCCGTTACATACACTTGAATGGCGGGACGCAAATCCGGATCGAAGGCTTCATAAACAATCCATTTCCCATCTGGTGACCATTCCCCATCCATATTGGCCGGACGCGGTGGATCTGCAAGGAGTTTCCGCAAGCCGGTGCCGTCCAAATTTATCACCATGAGTTCACCTTTAAGCCAAGGTGGCAGTGTGAACAGAATTTGCTTTCCATCTGGGGAAAGTTTAGGATCGTCCATCGGAACGGGCGATTCAAGGACCAGCTCCTTGTTTGCCCCATTGATATCCATCCGCCAAAGATTTCGTTCCCATTTTCCGGTCGGCATATAGTAAATCTTCAATTTTGCCTGCGCCATGTGGCTAACAACAAACATCAATAAGCAAAGCCAGCCGACACAGAAGGATTTGCAATACGTCCCGATTTTACGTTTCATACCTATTTTCCTTGTTAATAAGGGAATTTAGTTCTCCCGCAGACCGAAGCCTCTCGGAACGAAATCAGGATGGAGCGAGATTTCCGAATCCCAAGACCTCACGTGTCCCATTCCACGATAATTATTGACCAATCCGTTTGAACCATCCCCACATTGTGGGTTTCTTGCCTGTGGGAGCAACCGCAGCGGGAGCAATCGCAAGATTAGGGTGAAACCACGTAGGAGCAGTGTCATTCCCGAACATCACGTTGGTGAGGTTTTGAAGGTTTTGACCATCGGCATCTATCACATAGATGTCGAAACTCCTGACTCTATTAGACGCAAAGGCAATGCGTTTACTATCAGGAGACCATGAGGGCAAGAAATCCCTATCCGGATGGTTTGTGAGTCTTTGTGGATTACCCCCATCGGCGTCCATCACGTAAATTTCATGAGGTCCATCCCTAGGTCCATCCCTATCAGACGAGAAAGCAATGCGTTCACCGTCAGGAGACCATGTGGGACTCCAGTCCTCTGCTGGATGGTTGGTGAGGTTTTGAAGATTCTTTCCATCGGCGTCCATCACGTAAATTTCACTGAACTGATCTCCTCTATAGGAACTGAAAGTGATGCGTTCCCCATCAGGAGACCATGAGGGAGAATAGTTACTTCCTGCGTTCGTGAGCTTCTGAGAATTCCTACCATTGGTATCCATCACGTAAATGTCAGTGTTTCTATCCCTTTCGGAAGAGTAGGCAATGCGTTTCCCATCCGGCGACCATGCAGGATCATCGTCAACCCCGGGATTTTTGGTCAATTTTCGTGGGTTTCCGCCATCGGTATCCATCACGTAGATGTCTACTTTCTCCCAGTCACCATCACCGGAAGAATAGACAATGCGTTTGCCGTCAGGGGACCATGAGGGATACCATTCCTCCTCCGGACTATTCGTGAGTCTTCGAGGATTACCCCCATCGTCGTCCATCACGTAGATTTCCCAACTGTGTCCATCCCTGTCAGACACAAAGGCGATTTTTGCTTGTGTGCCAACGCCTACTATCAGCAGTGTCAGACCTAAAGATAAAACAAAATATGCGCGGTTGTATCTCCGTTGCATCTGTTGGGTCTCCTTTTCTCTCACTTGTTGGTGTCTATGACTTGGCTTTTGATTACACCCCAAGATGTCAATATCTTTTCTGCAGCTTCCACCGCAAGGGCAGCGTCGTGCCAGAAGACAAACCTGCTTTGACCATCGTCGGTCAAACGCTGAACTTCTTGTGTGTCAACATTCATCACTGCCACATCCATTTCCACCACATTATCGGCACGGTTCCAAACAACAGACCCATAGGCTATATGCTTGTTGTCGGGCAACCACTGCACTCTGTTCAGCTCTCCAGCATCATCAAGGCGAATCAGATTTTTGCCTAACGCATCACCCACAAATAGCTCCTGCCTTCCCCTTGCCCGCATTGACCCGGTGACGATTGTCCGTTCTTCATCTGGAGACCAATAAATTGAGTTAGCAAAGAATTCGACATCCATCGCTTGGGGTTCCGCGTCAGGTGCAGCATCAATCCAATGAAGCTTGCCGTGCTCGAGGGGTTTAGCAATGCCAATGGCAAGCCGCTTGCTGTCAGGAAACCAATTGAAGCCACTAATAAGGGCTTCTAAATCGGGAGCAATTTGAAAGGAGCTGAGTCCCTCAGCGTCCATCACGAACAATTCAGGCTTGATGGGTTGCCGCTCTAGATCGGCAACACTATAAGCAATCCACTTACCATCTGGTGACCATTCCGGTCCGGAAATGGTATGGCGCGGCGGAACGACAAGCAGTTCCCGCAAGTCGCTGCCATCAAGATTCATCAACATCAGTTTCGATTCATGTTCTCGTCCGACTTGCTCGGCTCTCTTGGTTGTAAACAGGAGGTGATGCCCGTCTGGAGAAAGTATAGGGGGACTCAGCATCGGAATAGGTGGTTCAAGGAATAATTCCTTGTTTTCCCCATTGATATCCATTCGCCAGAGTGTGTTCTCCCAAAAGGCATCTCCAACTTGCACATAGTAAATCTTCAATGCTGCATGTCCCATTTGGCTGGCAGCAAACATCAATAGACAAAGCCAACCGATACAGAGATATTTGCGATACGTTCCAATTTTGCATCTCATCTCTATCCTCCTTGACATGTTGCGGTAGGTGCTGAACTAATTTTCCTTTCTTTAAGGTTTGCCCCAAATCATCACCAAACGAAATTCACTTACGCATCAACCCTGAGCAATTTAGATGCCACAATTATCTCAAATCCCCTAAAGAGGTAGTACAAAAACCGAGTGTGTTGATAACCCCATTCTCCGGGCAACTTTACGTCCGTTTTTAATATGAGTTGTTATTTCAAAGGAAGGATGGTTTTCACAAAGAAGGTGTCGAAACTATGCCACACCGCCGTTGCAAAAATGCTACACCGGTTATGGTAAGGGACGTGCCCTCCGAATCGCGACTCTAATTTTAATTTCGACGATGATCCGTAAACCGCCGCGCTTTCAACTCAAAACTGGGCAGGGTGCCGTGAGACACCGGCTTCACCACCGCGCGCAGTCCCAGAGATTCACGAACCGCCTTGGCGACAGCTTGGGCAGTCATGTCCGAATCCGTACTACTACTCTGAATCCGAATCTCCATCTCATCAAGCGCGCCCTGCCGATAGACATCTACCGCAAACTCACCTACCTCAGCGAAACGACGGATGATGTTCTCAATGGTACTCGGATAGACATTCACACCGCGTATAATCAGCGCGTCGTCGATGCGCCCGATGACACCGCCATCGAGCCGCCAAAAAGTCCGTCCGCACTCGCACGGTTCAGTTTCCAGCTTGACCTGATCGCCAGTGCGGTAGCGGATGACCGGCATCCCAACCCTACCGAGGTTGGTGATAACCAACTCCCCCTCTTTAGCGGGTTCGCCGGTCGCAGGATCAATAACTTCGCAGATAAACTCCCCCTCATTCAAGTGTACACCAGCTTGCGCCTGACACTCAAATCCCCAAGCACCTACCTCCGTTGCGCCGGGGTGATCGTAACAGCGCGCGTTCCATGCTGTTTCGATACGATGTTTCGTCCACGGCAGGCTCGCGCCCGGCTCACCGGCGTGGATAGTCACCCGGACGTTAGCGTTGGCGATGTCAATGCCTTCTGCCTCGGCAACTTCAGCGAGATGCAAGGCATACGTGGGGGTACAGATCAGTGTCGAAATATCGTTGGAGCAAATGACTCGTACCCGCTGCAGCGAAGTCATTCCGCCACCCGGAACAGACAATGCACCAATCCGTCGTGCACCTTCGTAAGCACTCCAGAAGCCGATAAAAGGACCGAAAGAGAATGCAAAGAAGATTCGATCACTTGAGGTCACACCGGCGGCGTTATAGACCGTCTCCCAACACCGCGCCCACCAATCCCAACTTTCTTCAGTGTCCAAACACCGCAGCGGTTCACCGGTCGTGCCAGAGGTCTGATGGATACGGATATACCGTTCGCGGGGAAATGTGAGATTTGTACCGTAGGGTGGGTGAGCCTTTCCGTCAGCAGAGAGTTCTTCCTTCGTGGTAAAGGGCAGCCGCCGGTAATCTTCAAGCGTCCGTATATCCTCCGGCTGCCTCACACCCGCTTCACCCAGCTTTCGCCGATAGAATGAGTTGGTCTCTAACACCGGAGCAAGCATCGCCTGCAGCTCCTTGAGTTGGATCTGCGTCAACGCTTCTCGTCCGAGCGTTTCAATGAAAGGATTTAAATCGCTTGCCATATTCTTTAGGATATGTGGGTGTGAAGTATCAACAATCTGTAGGTCGAGATTCACATCTCGACACAAAAACTCAGCATCGTAGGGAACAACGATCGTTGTTCCCCACTGAGGTTTTGGATAATAACTTCCTCTATTATAACAGTCGATTCATACTCGTGGCAAGCTAGGGCTATTTAGTTTTCCATTTTTTGACCGTTCGGGCTGACCCAAACCCGTAGGCGAGGCATCTGGTCTCCCCACCGTTTGTAGTAGCGCAATTCATTGCGCGTTCTTACGCCAACTGTCGATAGCATCTTTTATCTTTGTAATCTGTTAATCCGCGTCTATCCATAATTCAGACAATAATAGGGGAGAATTAAATGACCCTAGTGGCAAGCGATACTGTATTGACACGCAGATGCTTTGCTGCTACAATGAATCGAGATACTTACACCGATGTTGATAAGGTGGCACCCACATGAGATCACCCCCTGAACCGAAGACCATCCAGAAGCTGGTGGATGTTTATCCGTCCTTTGCCCTGCTAGCGGGGATGCAACTTGATCTGTTCACACCGCTCAAAGCCGGTCCCATGCGTCCTGAGCAGATTGCCAATGCTATCGGTGTAAATGTGGCTAAACTCAAACCGCTACTCTACGCACTTGTGGCCGCCGAGCTCTTAACCGTGAAAGGAGATCGTTTTGCCAACACCGACGAGGCAAACCACTTCCTGGTCCGCGGCAGTCCAGCCTACATGGGCGGAGTGCATCCGCTGTATGTAGATTTGTGGGATGCGGCACTTCACACAGCGGAATCCATCCGCACCGGACAGCCACAAGCCAAGCACGACTACACACAGATGCCCCACGAAGCGTTAGAAACGTTCTACCAAGGCTTGCATCCGGGTGCCCTCACAACAGGACGGACACTAGTAAACGAGTACGGACTTTCGTCCTGTCAGAGGTTGTTAGACGTTGGCGGCGGCTCCGGTGGCGTAGCCATCGCAGTGGTGAAAGCCTGCCCCCATATCCAAGCAACGGTTGTAGATGTATCGAATGTGACGCCAATCACGCAACGTTTCGTGACAGAGGCAGGCGTATCTGACCGAGTCAAAGTCATTACGGGGAATATGGTAGAAGCCCCACTCCACGGATCGTTTGATGCCGTTATTCTCAAGTCATTCATTCAGGTGCTTTCACCGAGTGATGCACAACGTGCCCTCAAAAACATCAACGCAACCATGGTGCCGGGTGGTGTAATCTATATCTTGGGGATCGGTATCCTCGATAACTCTCGCATCTCTCCACGGGGGGCTGCAATAGCCAACACTATCTTCATCAACATCTACGACGAAGGACAGGCTTATACCGAAGATGAATATCACGATTGGATAACAGCAGCTGGATTTGTGGACTTTAAGCGAGATACGTTGCCGGACGGGTTGGGTATCATAACAGCGCAGAAACCGATGTAAAACATGAGAGGCTCATGTTAAGAAAGCGTGCAACAGAAATCGTAGGGGCGGGGTTGCCCCGCCCCGATTTATCGGGGAACAAGTGACTAATAAACTAATAAACCAAAATGGAGAACTTTATGGCACTGTTCAAAGCAGGTGTTATCGGTTGTGGTGGACGTGGACGTGGTCATGCAGAAGGCTATCAGGCATCGCCGGATGTGGAGATCGTCGCATGTGCAGATCCCTTTGAAGAGGCTCGCGGGAATTTCGCAGAACAGTTCGGAGTTGCGAGAACCTATGAAGATTACCGTGAGATGCTAGATAAGGAATCGCTCGATTTCGTCAGCGTCTGCACGTGGATTGCCCTCCACAAAGAGATGGTTATCGCAGCGGCGAATAGCGGGATCAAAGCCATCCACGCCGAGAAACCGATGGCACCGACATGGGGCGACGCCAAAGCACTCTATCAAGCGTGTGTGGATAACGACGTTATGATTAGCTTCTGCCATCAACGCCGCTTCGGTGCAAGCTTTATCAAAGCGAAGGAATTGGCGAACAACGGCACAATCGGTCAAGTCTACCGTTTTGAGGGGGCGTGCCCCAATATGATTGACTGGGGAACGCACTGGTTCGATATGTTCTTCTTTTACAACAACGACGAGCCGGCGGAATGGGTGATGGGTCAAATTGATGTAGATGAAGAAACTCTCGTTTTTGGTGTGCCGGTAGAGACAAGTGGAGTCTCATGGATTCGCTATAAAAACGGAGTGGAAGGTCTCCTCGCGACAGGCGCAGCTTCGCTAGGCGGAGTGCAAAATCGCATCATCGGCACAGACGGCATCATTGAGGTTAGCGGGCGAGATAAGCCGCCTGTGCGCGTCCTCCGAGGCGGAGCAAGTGATTGGGAAGCACCGAACCTCGACGGTGTTGTGCCGCCCGGTGGAGATACCGTTCTCGCCGTACTCGACCTTATCGATTGCGTCAAAACAGGGCGCGAACCAGAGCTCAGCGGACGAAAGGCGATTCAAGCGACAGAACTCATCTTTTCGACCTACGAGTCAAGCCGCCGTCGTGCGAAGATTACCCTGCCGCTTGATGTAGATGACTCTGCGCTACTGACTATGCTGGATGAGGGAACGATCAAATACACCAACCCATAAAACCAATGGTTCATATTAAAAGAAAGTGCAAAATGCGAAGAGAAACCGAGTTTTTTCTTGAAAACTCGGTTTCTTTGCACTATTTCTTAACATGAGCCAAACCAATAGTACTAGTTCACATTGGCTCATGAATGAACAAGTGAACTAATGAACCAATGAACACCCAATCCCACGCCATCATTAACATCGCAGTTCTGAGTCGGAAGGCAACACCACATCTCCACCGTTACGCCCTCATCGGTGCCGCATTGCCGGACCTGCCGATGTTTATCTTTTTTGCGGTCGAGGCGTTCATCCTCAAGCACCCACAACGCCTAATCTGGGGGGAGCGGTATTTCCTCCCGGAGTGGCAAAACCTCTTTGATATCTTCAACTCCATCCCGCTCTTTCTTATCCTCCTTGGGATTGGTTACTGGCGTAAATCCAATCCCCTCATCATCTGCTCTTTGAGTCTGCTTTTACACGCTGCAGGCGATTTCTTCCTCCACCAAGATGACGGGCATCGACACTTCTTCCCTTTCCTCCAATACCGTTTCCATAGCCCCGTCTCCTACTGGGATCCCAGACATCACGGCGGAATTGTATCTGCGATCGAAATATTGGTCACAATTGGGGCGTCAGTCTACCTCTTTCCCCGTCTACAATCCCGATTCATGAAGGGTGCCTTGGTTTTTATAAACCTCGTTTCAGTGCTCATGTATATCGGGTTTATCTTCTTCAATTGAGCGGTTCAATACTCCACAACCTCCGCTGCTTTCAGCAAAGCCTCCCAATCCGCTCCTTTTTTGTCCTCAAGTTGACTCCGTTTGAAAGTCAGAATCAGTGTTGTTGCAGGTTTGCCACGGAATCTGTGGGGAAGACCTGGTGGAATCGGAGGTGTCGGCGGAACCGGAATACGAAGATGGAGCTGTCTCTCCTGCGATGCGATTTTCTCCTTCAGTTCTTTTATTTCTTCTACAACCTCTTTTGCCTCTTTAAGGATTTTCTTCTTCTCTGTGATTGTTTCCCTAGGTTCTTCTACGGTTGCTCTGGCGTCTTCAAGGTTTTCCCGCGTGTGAGGCATCGCATCTGCGCCAACGTGTTCGACGACGTGCATTTCAACCAAAAAATCTGTTTCAAGGTCAACCGCGTAATCAGGATAACCAAAAACCACAAACGAGATCCTATCATCAAACGTCAATTGACCAATACGGGATCCATACTCACCGACAAGATAAGCAAGCTGTTCCTTGAGTTCATCAACTTTCTCTTTACTATATGATTCGTTTTTATCAACCATCCATGCAGCTTCTTCTGGGTGACTTTGATGTCGAACTTCTCGTTCGTGTTTTTCCCACAAGTTCGTTTTCTTCTCTGTCTTAACGATCTTCATCTCTTTTTCCGCAACAGGAAACCGTACGTCAAGCAGGAACATAGCACCGTAACCTTCGAGATATAGGTGTTGGCAGCCGCCTCTACGGAAAAATCCGCCTTTGACATAATCGTTCTCAAATGTCTCGTCCATTGTTTCATCAATAATTCGACACATCACCTTGAGGTCTTCCACCATCTCGGTGTAGTTAATTTCATCTTGTGCAGATATAGTGCTAGCAACCAAGCTGATGCCAAGCACAGCTATAGTGAGAGTCACGTAGAATTTCATGATTGTATCCTCCTTTAATATGTGAATCTTCTGAGCCTTCGCGTTTCATGTTTTATACAATTTATAGTTTGTATAATGTTATTTCATATCCTCTTGTATTCCAGACACATGAGAAGCAAGGATGAACTCAAAGGCGCGTTGGGTCTCAAGAAATTCAGCTTCCGTCGCACCGGCAAGGTGCTGAAGCTCTTGACGGATGAGCTCCAAGTCCTGTATCCGTTGTGATTGCAACCCCTGATAGATCAACGCCAGTTGTGCATCTGCCTGTTTCTGCCGTTCATCCAGATGGACTTGGAGTTGTTCGCTGAATTCATCCAACGCCCCTTGAAGTTGTTTTACTATTTCCACTTGGGTGGCGTGACGTTCTGTCTGAAGCAATCGTACCAATTCCTGCTCTGTAATCTCCGGGAGCACCTCTTGCCCAATCCTAAGCGTCAAGCCGCGGTCTTCCCACTTAAAATCAACACCAATCCACGCCAGCGCAGAAAGACTGATGACCAAAATCAAACAAGCCGCTGCTCCCCAAGAGAGCCATCTCCATGCAGGCAATTGGGACCACCACGGCAAAGGTTTAGACTGTATTGCCCCATGCAACGCTTCTATGTCAATTGGACGATCTACCTCCGCCCACTGATCGAGGGTTCCTTGCGTCTCCTTTAGATTCGCTTGGAATTGTTCACACTCACGGCAAGTCTGTAAGTGTGCTTCCAACGTTTTTTTTCCTTCTGCGTCCAATTCCTCGTAGCTTCCAACCACAATCTGCTCTCTAAAAAACCTACAATCCAATGCCAACACCCCCTTTGTACGTAAATCAGCGATGAACGCTGAGAAATTTATTCTTGCTTTGACAACATTCGACCAAGCCGTTCCATTCCAGCTACCATCCGCGACTTGACCGTACTGATAGGACACTCCAAGATTTCAGCAATCTCTCGAAATTTCATGCCGTTGTAATGCCGCAGGGTAACCACGACTCGCTGATCTTCCGGCAAACGCACCAACACCGAGCGTACCCTGTCTTCAATCTCTTTCTTCAGCACAGCTGCGTCCGGCAGATCCGACGGATCGATAAATCTTTCGCCGAAACCTTCAGATTCTGACTCTAGATAGGCTGCAATCGGGGTCTCTTTTCGACGTTGTTGCTTGGCAAGCGTATCCAGACAGAGATTCGTTGCAATACGATACATCCATGTGGAGAATTTCGCCCTTGCACGAAACGTCTTGGCAGAACGATAGATGCGAAGAAACACCTCCTGCCGAAGATCTTCCGCTAACACGATGTCGTTAACCATTCGATAGCAATAATTCAGCAGCTGCTTCTCCCACCGTTTGACCAATGTATCAAACGAACGCAAATCACCCGTCTGAAGTTGGTGCATCAAAGCCTCATCTGATTTTTCCACGCTTACCTCCAGACTGGATGGTAATTTGGATGAGAAGGTTGGCTGATTTCGATCCGTTTAACCATATAGACAGCTAAGACATGGAAAAAGACGAGATTTTTTAAAAAAAATTAGAGGGGCAGTAACTTTGGTGCTTATACGTGCCTTGTGGCATCTAAAAATAAAAAAGCCACCTCCCGATTCCAGCCTCCCTGTGTTCGGGGGGAGGATAAGAATCAAAGAGGTGGCTGATTTGGTGAGATTGGCATCTCACGGGGACGAAATGCGAATAGGGAGGAGAATTAGTGGAGATGTTGTTTATAGAAAAAGACCAAAACAAGACCGGCGCGACAACGCGCCGGTCACTGTGAAGATGTTTGTATTCTAAAAATCTTGAGCTACAAATCCAATTCTGCCCGAAGTTTAGTCATGACCATTTCTGCGGTTTCGGCCCCCCACATTTTGGTGAAATGATCCTTTGCAACAGATAATGATTTTTCTACAACCGGACGGGGGACCTCCGTGAGCAGGTTGCGAAGCTGCCCAAAAAGCGCGGCCTGGGCTGCTCGGGCCCGTTTCTGAAATGCTTCTTGTGCTTCGTTGGTGGGGTATACTTCCAAGAAATCCTCTGGTGACATGGTACTCACTTCAATAAGGTCCGGATAGGTTTCCTGAAACCACATATTCAGTTGATTAAATTGTTCAATCACCCAAGGGGCAACGTTTTCATCTGGAGCGAAGAGGGCAGCCTTATGTATCTCATGAACAGGAACGGGCTCGAAATACATGTTCTGTGGCGGGTGGGTAGGCGGCACATCAACAGATGCCACCCGCTTGGGAGACCGCTTTGGCACTTTGTAGACTTTAACTGGTTCAGGTGGAGGCGTGTATCTCAGGTAGAAATAGAAGGCAACGCCCCCAATAAGTATCAAGAGACCCCCAAGTTGTATGGTTTGCTTTACCATAATAAATAACCTCTCATCGGTTGGGGATGAGTCGAAGCACTTTGATGATGAAATTGAAGCAATGTAAAAAGAAAACACCAAAGGTGAGATGGATCTGACAACCAGGACCAGGTACAGGTTCAAAAATGTTTAAGAAAAATGGGGGAAGCCGGTTCACTATTCGTTCGGTGAGGTGGTGCCTCGACGTGATGCCTCTTGCAGTGCCTCTTGGGCCTGACCGCTCTCTGGACCAAAACGTTGGACAGAATCCGTCTTGCCCAACGTGGGAATGGGCAAGGACTTTGAAACAACCGCTGCTTGGCTAAGTGTTTCTGCCCCCTCAGTAGTGGGATACGTACTAGCATCACTAACGCTAGCAGAATCTTCTGCGATAGAATGTTTCGTATCCCAAGTATGATGTGAGGTTTTTTGGGGCTTGGGGGGTGGTAGGGATTCAGCTTGGCGGACAGCCTGTTCAGCCCAAAGTGTCTCTTGTGCATTTGCAATATCGCTTTCAAAGAATACTCTAAGTGTCAGCGAGTCCTCCGGCAAAATCGCTAGTGCTTCAAAAAAGGTTTTGTAGCGGACATCCGCACGGTCTTGTGGGGTCAGCCACTTTTCTGTAAGATCGATAGGTTCCATTTCTCGTTTCTTTAGTGTTTCCAAATAGTGGTTCTCGACAAGCCTCGATTCGGATGGGGCATTTTCCTTCATCCACGCCCGAAGATCTTGAATGGGTTGAGTTAAATACTTCATCTGCGGGATTTCCTCATTCCATTTAATTTTCAACTGTGTATCCTCTATTGCTTTCTGGAGCGCTTCAGTTTCTCCAAAGAGTTCTCTTTCCAATTCAAAAAAACGAAGCCCACTTTCCAAATCCAAGTATCCATCTGCCATCAAACTATGTCCTCTAAGATGTAAGTATTCGGCCCAACTAGGGTCGCCGTCCCCAAGTGCCGCTGCTACTGCGTGAATCTTTTCCTGTGCCAATTCAAAGTTGGTTTCCTTAAGGGTGATGGCTTCGGCAAACGCTTTTTGAATAGTTTCATGACTGAGCTGGACTGAATGGCTTTTTTGCACTGATTTATTTTCTGCAGCAGTAGTCTGGATAGTCTCACGACTAAGCTGGGCTGAATGGCTTTTTTGCACCGCTTTATTTGTTGCAGTGGTCGGAGACGAAACTTTACCGGGTATTTGTTCACTGTGTGGGTGAGAATGGATGTCACTATGTTGATGATCCGGTACATGGAGGTGCCCTACCATTACTTTTTCTGTCTCCCGCGTTTGTGAAACAAGGAATATTACAAGCAGGGAGAAGGACAGAAAAAATGCAAGCCATGGAATCTTCTTCATTGTGCAATTTCCTCCGCGGTTAGTTTAATAATAGCAGAGCACTCATCAACGTAATGTAATGCCACCAGAAGTCGTCTGATTTGTTTTCTGGTGCCTTTTTGTTTTCTAGTACATTCGCCTTTTCTCGCTCTTCGTATATATAGGTGATTGTGGTTTCTGTGTGCTGCCTTCCGTCAACGTCAACCCATTCTTTTGTTTCTGCTATTTCGCCAACTTTCACCTTCTCCATTTTCACGGTTCCCGAGCACCCCTGTAGAAACCATGAAACCGAAAGCAGAATCACAGCGCACCACAAAGAATACTTCAAAGAGTATTTCATTTTCCTCCTCCATTGTTGTTGATGAAGAATTCAGCAACACTACCCTCCCCCGAGGAGTCCAGCAACAGCTACTCCAGCGGCAATTAGTGCTGCTATTTTCGCGGGGTCGCTATACCAGTGTGAGTGATGTCTTTCTCGCTCTTCGTAAATATACGTCGTTACAACCCTTGTGTGCTTTTTTCCATCAGAGTCAGTCCATTCAGTCGTTTCCGTTATCTGGCCAACTTTCACTTTCTCTGTTTGGTAGTCAGCAATGGTATCAGGAGTGAATGGGAAGACGTTTATTAGAAATAAGCATAAAACAAAAATTCGCAAACAATGGTGTTTCCAAAAATTGCGTTTCATTGTATATCCTCCTTGTAAAAATTGTCAAGAAAATTAGAAGGTTGCTTCAGGGTAAGCGGGGGTGGAAGTGTCCTGAAGTTTCCTATTAATTTGTGCCTGTCACGGTAAGAATAACACGGAATAATCCCAGTAGAATCGACCCATGCACTGCGCCAATATAAATTTGCTTGAGACGTTCTACCCCGGACTCCTTCCGGGACTTTCATAACCTCTGTAGGCAATTACCATGCCAAAAAAGGCAAGAACGCCCCAAAGTCAGTCACCATAAGGCTTTCAGCGAAATACGGCAAAAAATTGTCGAAGGAATTAACCCTATTGTTAGCAACTGTTGCTAAGCAACTAGTGCTAATATTGGCAACTATTGCTAACATTTTTGCACGTTCGATTCTGTTACGAAACGGTTGCCCCAGATAACGATAGTGTGTTGACGTTTCCGTGTTGATGGAGAATTAAAGGAATGCAAAAGCGGCAGCGGGAGTAAGGTAGTGTGGAATCTCTAAAGAGATGTGCGAAAGACGAGATTATTTCAGGGGGAAAATTCAAGGACCTGACGTTTTACGTTTCACGTTTCACGTCCAATATGGTATTATACTCAAACGCTTGAGTTGGGTAGGCGATCGCGTTCCGAGAGATCGGGATGAGGAAAGTCCGGACTCCGCAGGGCGGGATGCTGGATAACCCCCAGGAGCGGTGACGCTATGGAAAGTGCAACAGAAAGCAGACTACAACGCTTCGGCGTTGTACAGGTGAAACGGTGCGGTAAAAGCGCACCAGTTCCGATGGTGACATCGGAAGCTTGGTAAACCCCGTTTGGAGCAAGGTCGAATAGGAGGATGTATTGGGTGCGCCCGCCTAGTCCTCGGGTATGACTGCTTGAGGTTGATGGTAACATCAATCCCAGATGAATGATCACCACCCCGATGCGCGAGAGCAATTCGGGGAACAGAAACCGGCTTATTCCCAACTCAAGCCCCTTTATCAGGAGGAGGATCCCCAATGGAACTGACAGAAGAGGAACGGTTTAACCTAGAACGCAGGACGTATGACTGCCCTCCAACACTGACAGACAATCAGGTGCTGGAGTTCTGCCAACAGGGTTTTCTCGTTTTGAAAGGCGTTGTGCCAGACGAGATTAACCGCAGAGCGTTTGCGTATCTAGAAGAGAACACCTATTTTGAACCCGCCGAAATCCTCAAAGAAGACTGGTTCGTCGATAATGTGATACTCAATCCACAGGCAGCCAGCGCAGTCCGATCGTTACTCGGTAAAAACTTCGGCTTGCCGGTTATGATGAGTCAACATCGGGTTAAGTGCCCGATGTTAGGTCAGGGGTGGCATCGGGACGCCGGCTCCAAGTGGGGACCTGAACTAAATTATCTGCAAGTGTTCTACTATCCGCAGGATACGCCGGAATCGTTCGGACCCACCGAAGTATTGCCCGGTTCACATCTTTTTAACGCATCTGCGCGTTACATGAGTCACTACGGAAACATTCGGGGAGCGGTGAAAACGACCGCGCCAGCAGGTTCAATCTTCATCACCGTTTACTCAATCTGGCACCGCCGTTCTGCTTCGACAGCGGAAGGAATGCGTCACATGTTGAAGTATAACTACTGGCGAACCGTGCCACCAGAACGAGACTGGATAATTGAACCCGACTTCGACTTTGAGGCTGCGGACTACGGTCCTAACCGTTTCCAAAGTGCTCACATGTTCTACTGGCTCTGCGGGAAGAAGGAGGAATTTCGCTGGATTGGAGGGCAAGGGTGGCCACTACGTTACGGTAGGGGACCCAACTACAAGCCTTACGGCGCACCGTCTGCGCCGCCGGGAGACTGGTAAAAATGCAAATAGTAGTAGGCATACTCCGTATGCCGTAACCCTTGTGCAAATTATATCACTTCAGTAGGTCGATTTTCCAAAATTGACGGTTTTGTGTCTATCGCTCCATTGGGACTGAATGAACCGATGAACTCGCTCACGCATTACGTTTCACGGGTTAGGTTTCCATTTGATAAGGACACCGCCGTTGGGGTAATGACCGTATGCGGTCAGCACTGAACCATCGCCCAGCGAAGTCGAATACAAGTGTCCAGAGACGCATTCATACCACTGGGCAGGGTTGTTGTAGGACCAATCGTCAAGGATGTACATCCTGTCTAAATTCCACGTCTGACCGTGATCGTGGCTGACGAGGGCATCGCAGCCCCGTCGATAACTGGCAAATTTACCCCCGCGGATATCTAACCGTCGGATAACGGTCATCACAAGATCATCGTTCGGGAGGCGGAGGAGGTTAGCGTGCATCCGGCCCGCTTCCAGCAGATGCTCAACCGGCGACCACGTTGCCCCATCATCTTTGGAAATTGAGATACCTGTCCCCTCAAAGTTGTCGTAATGATACTTAATGTACTTGCCGAGCATATCGGTACGTATCGCAGCGATAATCCACCCGTTCGCAGCACGAACCATGGCACCTTCCCCACAGCCACGTTCATACGTCACTCCCGCGCAGGTGTCTTGCCATTTCCACGCCTCGGGCCAACTATGGTTTTCCCACGTCCGTCCACCATCATTTGACCATCGGACACAGCCACAAATCGCTTTGTCGAAACTGAAGTTGTCCGGAAACGTCTGACCCGTCCACCCAATCCGTGTGGCGCGCCCTTGCGCGTCGCGGTCTACAAGCGGATTGCCTTCGGAGCAAAAGTCTTTCCCATCCGGTGCTTTTGCCAGTGGAATCCGTTCCGACCATGTCCGGCCGTAGTCATGGCTGAAACAGAGCGACGAACCTGACTCCGCCATCAGTCCACCGTCATTGTAACTGAGGGTGCCGCCGCCCAGATCGGTCAACATGACAGGACGACCATAGCCAATCGCCTGATAATCACTCCAGGTGGCTCCGCCATCCGAACTGATGGCGGCGACGGTTTCTTCACCGTTTTGAAAAGTGATGCGATCGGTCTTTGCTGCGCCTAGCAGTAGGATCTCGCCGTTATCCATCTTTGCCAAACCAAAAGGGACAACCTTGGCGTTGCCGAAGCGTGGCAAAAACTGATATTCCGCCGGAATTGACAGGTATCCACCCCTGCCATCTCCTACGAGCACCCGGTGATCTTTCCAAGAAAATGTCTCAAGACTATCAGCGGTTTTGTCAACCATAAGAAACGCTCCCATTGCCGGTGCCGGCAGTTGTTTTTAGGTATCTTAAAAAAGCGAGCTGTAGCACAGAATTATAAATCTGCGATCAACACAACCATTTTGCGATTGATTTGTCCCCTGCCGTGTGTTATGATGTGTCTCTCTGAGAATTCAATGTTTCTATCAATTACGTTGCGATTAGAATGTTACCGTTGGGTGAGGAAATCACAATGCCAATCGATATTGACGAGTGCGTCGCAGAAATTCTGGACATCGGACACTGCATCCTACCGGGCCATTTTCCTCGGAGGGAACTTGAAGAATGCCGTCAAGCGTTTGAGCCGCTACTGCAAGATGTCGCCACCCGTATTCCCGAAGGCAACCGCGGACCCAATCGATGGGCGATTGGATTGCCCTTCGCGCCGCCGTTCTATCACTCCGCCTTCTTCAACGACGACACAGTAATCGAGATTATCAGCCGCATCTTGGGTGAGGACATGCACATCTCCTATTACGGCACGGACACACCGATACAGGGATCGGAATATCAGCATGTCCACGCAGATCTACCTTTTCTGTTCAAAGAAGAGCCAGCACATCGCCATCCACCCGCGCTGCTGTCCGTGCGATTTACGTTCATTGATATGACCCTCGAGAACGGTCCCTTTGAAGTCGCAGAACGCACCCAACATCTGCCCCGAACCGAGACGCTGGAAAGAGCTAATGCGGGCAAGATCGCTCTCAAGCCTTTGCTACTCAAAGCCGGCGACGTACTAATCTCCGATCCACGTACCATCCACCGTGGCACACCCAACCGCACTAGTACATCCCGCCCCTTTGCCGTTATTGTTCACAATCGCCACTGGTACAATATCAGCCGTGAACGACTGGAGGCAAACGAAGACACGCCAATGCTGACCGAGGCGTTCTATGGCACATTGTCGCAGCGGGAACAAAACCTACTGCGAAAAGTCCCTAGAATACCTTCTGGCAGTACCCCACCTCCGTAGGCGAGGCATCTTGCCCCGCCAAATATGCCACAATGATTTTTCGGATAGGCTTTAAAAGGCGGTCAATCTACAATTTTTTCTGCGTCTGCTCGGATAACGCTTTGAAATACTGCTGAATCAGTTCTCGATACTGCGGTGGCAAACTTTCCTGCTCCCCGGACCTGAGATTTGATTCAATCTGCTGTATGGTTTCTAGCAACTTGGGGTCGAGTGGTGGCGCACCATCTCCGGCGGCTGTTGGTGTTTTGGCAACTGCACTCTTTCTTCTTTTGCTGACCTCTCGCTTCTGCAACGATTTGGAACTTTCGAGCATCCGTGTCAAGATTTCCCGCTGTTTGTCTAGCACTTGCTGATTTAGGTTGCCTTGCTGAAGTTTGCCTTCCACCTCTTTCATCTCTTCAGCGATACTGTTGAGATCGCCGAGCATTTCTGACAGTCTTTCCATCATGTCCGCTACCCGTTCTGTGGCTTCCCGAATCATCTGCTGCTCGTACGCCATCCGCTGCAGCATCTGTTCGTTGCTTGGCGTGCGTCCTTGTCTCCGCATCTGCTGGTTCAGCTGCTGTGCCATTTCGTTCAGTTGTCCCTGACTTTGCGCCAGTTGTTCAAGTTGTTCCAGCATATTTTGCATCCCGGCTTCCCCCATCTGTTGATTCATCTGATCCATTGCTTCGAGCAGATCCGCAATAGATTGATTGAGGTCTGCCAATCCCTGCTTCTGGATCGGGACAGCGAGGTTCGGCTTCCTATCTTCCAAAGCTCGTGCAGAACGTTCAAAGGCATCCGCGGCAGCGTTAAGCCGCCAAACGGTTTTAGGGTCAATCTGCATCTGGTTCGTGCCTAATTCCCAAAGCCGATCCGCCAGCAGGTTAAGACCCGCTGCTAGTCCTAATTCACTCGCTGCGAGTCCCTGCAACTGCTTAACTTCACCCGGCAAATACTGTCCATGTCCAGATTGCAAAATTTCGTCGGTCCCCTCAATCGCTTCCTCGTGGGTTCTTGAAAGATAGAGACCGCTCCGCACCGCGTCGCGTATTGCGGTCAAAGTCTCCTCTGCATTTCCACCTTCCATAAACTCTAACGCATTATCCAGTCCTTGATGCAGTTCGGTAAGTCCTTGCTGCGCCGCCGCTCCAGACTCCATTGCGCGCTGCATCTGATTGCCACGAATTTGTTGGGTTGCGGATCGAAGATCTTGCGCGATCTGTACGTCTCGTGCGAATTGATTTAGCCGTTTGATTTCATCAGCAACCCGTTTGAGATTCTCTAATTCTGACATCTCCTCCCCGAGTTCATTGAGAGTTTGGTGCAGGTCCTCCATCCCTTCCGCAATACGTTCTTCTTGCTGGGCAAGTTGTTTTGGATCCGATCGGGGCGTGTCGGCACCCTGGACCTCATCTAGCGCACTGTTCTGATCAACTTGGTCAGCGAGATCTCTCAACTGTTCCATTAGACGTTCTTGGCGTTCAGCGAGTTCCTTCGTCTGATTAACCGCCGCTTCTAGCTTCTGTTGAATGATCATCTGTTTATAGAGATCTTTCAGCCGATCAAGCTGCTGAAGAAACCGTTCTTGATTAAAGTGTGCTTCCATCAACTTCTGCTCCTGCTCAGATAGTTCCTGCATCTCTAACGCTTCTGCTAACTTACGCAACAACTCTTTATGCTCCTCCGAGAGTGCCTGATCTATCAACTCTTGCAACTCCTGAAACTTCTCTACCGTCTGCATATCGAACAGCTGTTGTTTCTCCATCTGATCAGCAGTCTGCTGCATCTCCTCACTTAGATTTTTCGCTGTTTTCTCAATCTCTTGCTGATTTTTGAGAACCTGTTCCATCAGTTTCTCATCTTTCAGGGTTAGCTCTTGGCTCTTCCGTATCTTATCTAGTAGTTCATCGACTATCGCAGTTTGCTCCGCCTGAGCATCGTGTAACGCTTCAAGCCCTTGCATCTCGACTTCCTGCTCAAATTCGACCGCATCGTAAAGTTCCGCTAGCGTGGGGAAACGGATCGAATAGATATTGGATTTGCCGATGTTTGGTCCAGAAACATTATCCGCATCAATTGCCTCGGCATGGTAAGAGATGATATCTCCCGGATACAGTCCTAGAGGATCGATGTCCCAAGGAAATTCGATAAAGACTAGCGTATCCGTTGGATCCCACGTTTTCAAAGGCACTATTACGTCATCGTCTGTACCCTCAACCCGATAAACAAGCTGAATTTTCTCCACACCGTAGTCATCTTTCGCATCGAGTTGCAGAGAAACAATCATCGAGTCGTCAAGCACAACATCTTTCCCCGGTGCAACAATCTCGATTTGAGGTTCAGCGTCCTCAATCGCGTGAATCGTGTACGCAATCGGTTGTGAGTTTGAAATGTTATCGACATCAATTAGTTCAATATGATACTTCTCGCTACGCTGAACGATAAAGCTGCCGGATAACCGGGTGCCTTCTGAGACTGTAAGTTTGACTGGATCCGATTCTTCAAAAACCAGTCTCGCCGAGGCGATGGGTTGATTTCCGTCTCCCTCAAAATGAACCATTGTTCCAATAAGGGTGGTGACATCGCCGAGATTTTCCTCAACTATCTGCGGGGAAAGTTGCGTGTATTTCGGGTAGTTGAGTTTAAGTTGGAAGCGACTTAGGATTGGGGCGCGAGTCACAGTGATATGAAAACGTTCTGATTGTTCTTCTTTCACCACGATGTAATATTCCATTGATTGCGTGACATTTTTGAACGTGAAGCGGTAGGCGATTTCAGTTTCATTTCTTGTCATCACAAGATTACGCCACGCGCTCACCGATGCCATCGTTTCACCTCCACCGCCGACCCGATAATAGAGATGCACAGGGGCCCCAAAGTGCCCCGTCACTTTCGCGGTGATAGTAACATCCGTCCCTGATTGTATTCGTAGGTTCCCCGGCTGGACCTCATCAATCTGGACGACCAGAATATCCTGCGGCGTTTTAGGTAGTTCGTCAAATGCTTGTGCAAAATCCTTTGCTGCGGACGGAAAAATGAAAAGAGTAATAAGCAGCAGCGCGACAGCGATAAGGGCAAAACCACCATACCGCTTGAGTTTCATAAACTCTTGCAAGAAGACTTTCCTGCTTTCAATCTCGTCCATCAATTGATGTGTGCTTTCAATTAACCTCTCTATGAATCCTAAGGCATAGCCGAAGCGGTTGTTCTCCATTTCTGGCTTGAGTTGGATGGTACTCAAAATACGGTTTTCAAATCCGGGATAGCGGTTTTCAACATAAGCAGCCACACGGGCGTGTGTTAGCTTTTGGAATACAGGTTGAATTAGATAGCGAAACGCTGCGTACACACCGATCCCTAACCACAGCAACACTATGCCCATACGGAGAAGGCGTGGTAAAGGCAGAACCTGATCAATTATAAAAACAAGGGCAAGAGCGAAGGCAATCGTACCCAACCACCGAAGTAAACTGTGGGAGAAAAGCAGCAATCGCCACTGCTTTCGCAATGAGCGCAGCCGATTAATAATTTCTTGATAGCTTTGTTCCGTATTTGAGTTCGACACGGTATAATCTCCATTCTTTTGTACCCTTTTCATTTAATGCGTCAATACATAAACCGCAATATTAATTGCCATCTTCGCAGCCAGCTCGCGAACCTGCGGCGTATCTTTGGGGTGGACCTTCGGATCTTCCAGACCATCCCCAATATCTGAACTGTAGACGTAATAAACGACCATTCGACCTTCGTGGAATAACCCTAACCCTTGCGCGGGTTCTCCATCATGTTCATGGATCTTTGGAAGTCCATTGGGAAAATCGTAGAAACAGTGGTAGATGAGGTGTGAATTCGGTATAGGTTGCAAGGATTGATCAGGAAACACGCGGCGTATTTCACGACGAAAACTTTCATCTAACCCGTAATCATCATTCACAAAGAGGAAGCCGCCGTGGGTCAAATAGAAACGTAATGCCTCGACCTCTTCCTTACTGAAGCGAATGTTACCATGCCCCACAATGTAGAGCATCGGGTATTGGTACAGATTCCGATCCGTCAATTTCACAATAACACGTTCTTCTGCTGCCTCAATATCCGTTCTGGCGCGAAGAATTTTCAGCCAATTGGAAATGGTGGTCTGATCGCCGTACCAATCGCCACCTCCGCCATATTGAACTTGAGCGATAACAAACTTCTCACCAGCACTTTGGGCGGATCCGATCACTAGAACGATACTCAACATAACGCAAAATATGAAACGTAATACCCAATTCATTTGATGCCAAGTTGTTTTATCCATCATATCTCCCAACTACACCAGCCCTCTCCGCATCCGCAAAAACCATTCCGTCCCCAAGAACCCGACCGCAAGGATTAGGACGATTGGGTTATCCCACAACTCACGTTCCTGAACCGCAAAGACCGATTCTTGAACCGGCTTGATCTTGTCGGGTAGCGATGCAGCGGTGGCAATTGAGACATAGTGACCGCCGGTTTTGGCTGCGAGTTGTTTAAGCAGACCTTCGTTGAGTTCTGGATTCTCAAACTCTGCCAATGGAGATTCGACAAAGATTTCTGTTGAATCCTCACCGAGCGAGACAGAGCGATCTACACCTGAAGCACGAATATAGTACGCCCCTTTTTGGGTTGCACCGAACTGGGCACGATAGGTGCCAGGGCTCTGTGAACCTACACTGGTTCGGACTTGAAAATACTTTCCGTCCGGCGGTGTCACTTCTATTTTAAGATCTGCAGCAACCATCGGCTGATAGCTCTCATTATAGGCATACGCGATGATTTGGACTTCATTGCCAACTGAGTAGGTTGTCAAATCTGTAGTGACATTGATCCGTTTGGTATCTGTCCGTGTTGCCATCCAGCGAATCGTCTGCCCCCAAAAGCGAGGATAAGTATCGTCCTCATCTTTGAAACTCCATACACCAAATCCCCAATTCCACAGTCCTTCAGCAGCAATTAGAAGACTTTTTCCCAATCCTGAACGTTGAAAAATCATGATTGGCAACCTCGTTTGATTTCTGTCTGAGTGATACTCAGCGAGTGTTGTCGCCCCGCCTTTGAGCTGAAATCCACCCAACCAGCGCGATAACGGCGGTAAATCGCGCCATAAGGCTTCGACTTTTGTTTGTGTATCTCCCAAACGGGTGATCGGATGGTACATACCCTGTTGCGTCAATTGAAGACTAAAGTCCTCGTCTCGCACGTAACAACCGTTGGGAGGGATGACAATCGGCAGAAGTGCAGCAAGCTTAGTTTTTCTAAAACCATCGTGACCGAGTGAGTGGCGACCACCGAGAAATATAACTGCTTTCCCCGCTTTTTCGACAAAATCGACAATCGCTGTGTGCTGTTGTGGAGTTAACGTGCTTGAGCGGAGATCGCCGATGATAAGTACATCGTAAAATAGTAAGTCATCTAGCGTTTTTGGAAATTGAGGCATACGGGATCGCTGAGTTATCTGCGGATAATGCCGATCGTAACGGGCTAACAGTGTTCCACGGAGTTGGTTCAGTGATCTGCTTGATAGGATAACACAGGTCGAATCAATGTTTGGATCGCGTTCTAGTGTGCGCTTGAGAAAAGCATATTCCCAGCCGGGCTGTCCTTCAATGTAAAGCAGGTGTAACTTGGTCTTAACCACTTTCAGTGGAAACGCTCGCGTATTGTTTTCGGCGGTTAACTCACCTTCAAGCACGGGAACGGAAACGACGTATTGAAAAATACCCTCCTCCTGAGGATTCAGAGCGAACTCAATCGTTTGTTTCGACTTATCCGTTAGTGTAATCGGCACCGAATCCACAACCTGATTATCCGTCATGAGTGAAACACGGGTCTGACTCCCTGAATAGCCTGCGTGATCCACAGTAACGCGAATCGGCACACTGTGCTCCGTGTAGGCGACAGGACTGACTTCAACTCCGGAGAGTTTGAGATCTCTTGGCGGTTCGGGATCGCCAACACCGACTACATAAATGGGAATCTGTGTTTCAGTTACCTGATCAACCACAGACGTTGAGGCGTTGTGCGCCCCATCGGTGAGCAGGACTACACCCGCAAGCAGTTGCCCCCGCCACTCCTTAGAAGCATCATTAATTGAGGTCGCAATATCCGTTAATCCTCCCACTGCATCAAGTGAGCTAGATTCACCGGAAATCTGGTGAGGTTGTTTATCAAAACGGTACAGGTGAACGTCAAATCGGTCGGTTAGGGTGGAGAGAAAGTGACTGGCTGGATCAAATAAGATACGGTTCACAAGATCTAGTCGTGTTGAAAACTGTCCCTCCAGCTCTACATCTTTAAGTTGCATGCTTTGAGAGGTATCCGCAAGAACCAACAAATTTGTTGGTGGAGTGATATCTTTTCGCTCAATCAGCACCGGTTCAAGCAGACAAATCAACAGCACGAGTGCTGCCAAAATTCGTAAACCGATGAGAAGCACCCTAAACCTTTGACTCAGTGGCCGATTTAAGCGGAGATACCCGTATGCTGTAATACCAGCCATGACGGCAAGTCCAAGCACAACCGCCCACCATGGCCACAGGTAAGTAAATCGCATCAAAGTTCCTTCTTTGTTCCCAGTTATTTGATGAATTATACCCCATACCGAAAACACCGTCAACTGAAATGCTGGAGCGGACTAGGGGCATTTAATTCTCTTATAGGAGCCCCCCCCCGAATTCCGACGCTTCACTGTAGATGCGATTTCCCGGTTGCGACTTGCCAAACAAAATGGCTAAAAGGCCGAAAACTAAATGACCCTAAAATTTTACTTTTAGGGGTTGACAAGGAAATCTATCTTCTGTAGAATTAGCGTTGCATCGCCCATCCAACTGCATGTGCACTTATTACTTTAAGGCAAGAGCGTTTAGCTCTCCTGTAGGAGGGATCTCCGAATCCCGACACTCACTTTAAGATCAAACCATTGCTTCGTACCACGCGAGTAAGGGGGTGGAGTCAATTCAATCGTCACCCATATTAGATAGAATTTACGCGATAACGCTCAGTTTCAGAGGAGAGATGATTCCAGCAGAGATTGTCCTTAGTCCCGAAACGCATCAAAAGATTGTAGAAGAATCGAACTTCCAACAGGGACTTGAGGCAAAAAAAGATCCGGTATCTGCGCTTAAAGGAGCTTTCTCAATTCCAATCACAATTCGAGAAGAAGACACAGACATTATCGTTGTAAAAGGACTATATCCAAACCCTTGCCCGGTTTGTGGACGGCGCATTCCGTTTCTGCGAGAGATGATTGAACGGATTGAATCCCGTTCAATCAAACGTATCCGCTGTCCGTTGGGACACCGCTACGAGGGAGAAATCAAAGTATACTATCTGAACATCTTTCAGGAAAATCAATCGGAAGCTAAAGCAATCCAAGTATGCCCACAATGTGGGAGTGAAAATATACAGAATCTAAGTCAAACAGATATTTTCTGCCTCGATTGCGAATGGGATAACCTGAAATATATTCGCGATTCTTAGTGTGCGTGTTAATAGGAGAGGACGACGACAGAACAATAGTGGGAAAAGATGTGTCAATCTATACGGAAATAAAAAAGCCATGCTGCCATTATATGACAGCATGGCTTTTTCGTGCCCTAATAACGGATTTCGGGGACAGGTTTGTGGAGTTAGCATGTGGTGATTAATGGTGGTGGTGATGGTGTCCATGCCCATGGTGGTGATGTCCATGGTCATCTGGTTCTTCCTCCACCTCTGTAATTAACGTTTCGGTTGTCAACAGCAATCCTGCCACACTCGCACCATTTTGGATTGCAGATCGTACCACCTTCGTCGGATCAACGATTCCTGCGTCAAGCAGATCGCCATACTCTCCGTTCGCAGCATTCAAGCCGTAACTTCCCTCACCGTCTTTGACTTTTGCAGCAACGACGGATCCTTCCAAGCCCGCGTTTTCAGCGATGGTTCGGATCGGCGATTCCAGAACTCTTCGGACAATGTTCACGCCGGTTTCTTGGTCGCCTTCAAGATGAAAATCTTCAAGTGCAGCACCGGCTCTTAACAATGCGATGCCACCACCCGCGACAATTCCCTCTTCAACAGCTGCACGGGTTGCAGACAAAGCATCTTCAAATCGTGCCTTTCTCTCTTTCATCTCAACTTCTGTCGCGGCACCGACATTAACAACGGCAACGCCGCCAGCGAGTTTCGCAAGGCGCTCCTCTAACTTCTCCCGATCATAATCAGAGGTCGTTTCCTCGATTTGTTGCCGAATCTGTCCAATCCGTGCCTGAACATCCTCTGCGGCACCAGTTCCGCCAACAATCGTTGTGTTATCCTTGTCAACGATAACACGTCTTGCACTGCCCAACATACCGGCTACAACATTTTCCAAACGGATGCCAATATCTTCTGAAATTACCTGACCACCGGTAAGAATACCGATATCTTCAAGCATCTCCTTGCGACGGTCTCCGAAGCCGGGAGCTTTCACTGCAACAACCCTAAGCCCACCACGCAGTTTGTTCACAACCAACACCGCTAAAGCCTCTCCTTCAATATCTTCAGCAATAATCAGCAGCGGACGACCAAGTTGACCGACCTTTTCTAAAATTGGAACTAGATCCGTAACTGTACTAATTTTCTCAGTGTTAATCAGGACAAGCGGATCCTCCAGTTCAGCAACCATAGATTCGGGATCTGTCGCAAAATGGGGCGACAAGTAGCCGCGGTCAAATTGCATACCTTCAACAATATCGACCTCTGTTTCAGCACCCTTGCCATCTTCAATCGTAATTACGCCATCTTTTCCAACTTTGTCCATCGCATTGGCAACCGTCTTTCCAATGTCGCTACGATTGGCGTTATCGTTGGCGGCAATTGATGCGACCTGTGCAATCTCATCGCTTGTGTTGACTGATTTGCTCTGCTTCTGGAGTTCCCCAACAACAACTTCGGCGGCTTTATCAATCCCGATTTTCAGTTGCATCGGATCTGCTCCGGCGGCAACGTTTTTGAGTCCCTCGTGAACGATTTCTTGTGCCAATACGGTTGCCGTGGTTGTACCATCTCCCACCGCATCATTGGTCTTGGTTGCGACGGATTTCAGTAATTGCGCCCCCATATTCTCATAATGATCCGGGAGATCGATTTCTTTAGCCACCGTTACACCATCACTGGTAACCACGGGCGCGCCAAAGGATTTCTGGAGAACAACATTCCTCCCTCGAGGTCCCAACGTGACCTTCACGGCGTTGGCTAGCGCATCTGCTCCCTCCTTAAGGGCATTCCTTGCTTCTACATCGAAGATCAGCTGTTTTACTGCCATAGCGTTCCTCCTTAATTAATGTGCTGTAATCAATTTTAAGAGATGAGCGTGTGTTTCGCTTCATCTTGAGACAGGATCTGTGCACTTTGTTGGAAAGAATCCCGCCGTAGGACGGATTCTCGATAAACCCTACTAAAGACAGGTCCATAATAGAACAATATATAACAATTCCAAAAATCGGAACTTTTAGCACTCTCGCATAGTGAGTGCTAAAAGCAGGCGAAATTATATCATTACTGTGTCCCAAAGTCAACCTGAATCTCAGTCGGACTCAGGTTTATCGCTTGCCTCGACTAGTAATCCGTGATAAAATGAACTCACTAAATTGCCCATCACGGTGCATCAAACCCTGCGTGTGCCACAGATTGGGCAGTTTGTGCTTACAATAAGTTGAGGGATTCACGAAATAACTCGAAAATCCGCCCATGTTGCCTCAATAGTAACTGATATATTGCTCTGATAGTCATTAGAATTGAGGTATTATAGTGAATTCAAAAAATAAAGAAACACTTGCGCCCCCCCATGTTTGGTAGGCGCTGTTTCCAACTGCGCCGGTTCGGAGTGTCCCATTAATTCTAAAATCTACTATAGTTCAATATGGAGCAACCGAAAAAACGTAAGGCACCGAAAAAAGTTATCTCCCTGATCATTTGCTTAATCAATGGTATAATCCTTGCTTCCACGATAACAGTGATGCACCTAATTTCCGGTTTGATATATAGTGACTGCTAAAAGTAAGTGGATATTTACCAATAACTCTAACCTACGCAAAGTTTCCAAAGTCCCCCTGAGAACCTGAGGTGGCGCGGAGGTGAGGGGACAATAAACAGCAGGTGTGAAAGGGTATGGGGGAGAAAGGTTAAAAGCATTAGCACTTCCTCACACACTCGCTCCCCCACATACTCGCTTCCTCGCTTCCACCTGATATGGAAAGGAGCATGAAAATTGAATAACGTGTTTCTGAAAGACATGAATTATCGCAAGGCAAGGGTCATCTTAACCACGATTGGCATCACTGTGCTAATTGCCCTTATTTTGATGTTGGGGGGAATCATGAATGGTATGCGCATCCAAGCTCAACAATACCCTACATTCACAGGAGCGGATATTTGGATCTCCGCAGAAGGCTCCGGCAGTGCATTTATCGGTTTTTCACTGCTTGTCCCAGAACACCTTGCCTATCTTGATGGCGCACAACCCTTGAAACCTAATTCGGTATCACCACTGGTTTTCGCACATGCGCGACCTGTAATTCGTGGAAAACTTGGCAAAGCAGTTGTTGTGGGATACAAGGCGGACAAATTGGGAGGACCAACGCAATTTGAGTTAACCGAGGGGCGACTGGTAACTGCTAGTCAATATGAAGGCTGGGCGGAGGCGGATATTCCACCGCGTGAGGTAGTCGTCGATGAAAAGATGAATCTCGAAATCGGAGAACGGATTTTGATCGGGAACAAGGAACTCAAGGTGGTTGGAAAGGCAAAAAGCTTGATGTTTGTTCTCGACACGCCGCTGCTGTTTATGGATCTTCGGACTGCACAGGAAGTGCTGCTTAAAAACTCACTTCACGTCAATATGATGATAGCTCAAGCGGCAGACGGATATACGCCTGAGAAAGCCGCGAAAGAACTCGAAAACTTCGATGAACAACTCAAAACGATTGATGTGCGTACCCTGCAACAAACACTTCGCGATATTATTGCCACCTATGTAGATGAACCGATGAAGGCTGTTCAATTTCTGCGAGTAATGCTCTGGATTGCCGCGGGGCTTATCGTCGGAATGATCACCTACGTCACAACGCTCGAAAAGACACAAGAGATTGGAGTCCTTAAGGCAATCGGTGCCTCCAATTTTTACATTTCTTCGCTGATAATTAAGCAGGTTGTTCTGATGTCGGTGGTAGGTGTAATTTGTGGACTGATTTTATCGTACATCTTTGCTATTGCTGCGCCAATCTTCGTGTCAATTCACCCGGTCGAATCAGGTATTGTCGCGTTGATCAGTTTTGTTGTGTGTTGCGCCGGCGGTTACCTCGCCGCGCGAAAAGCAATCAGTGTTGATCCAATGGTTGCATTTAGGGGAGAGGTCTAATCTGTAGAACTGAAGCGCGAAAGGTGAATAAACTTCCGGTACAGATTTTCGATTTGGATTTAGCATGAACTGTCGCTTTTCTCCGTTCTATTTCTAAGTGAGGCGACACACGAAGTGCTAGGAGAGTAGGGAGGAACCTGATGGGAATCGTTGTCGAAGGGAAAGGACTAACAAAACATTTTGGCGAGGGAGATGCGAGGGTAGTGGCTGTTGACCAAGTTGATATTACCATTGAAGAGAGCGAATTGGTAATGTTCATGGGCGATAGCGGTTGTGGTAAGACGACGCTAATCAGCCTACTCGGCTGTATCCTCACACCGAGTGAAGGTGATGTTTGGATTGATGGAGAACAGATCGACTACGAAAATCACGATTTGTCCCAACTGCGCAGCGAGAAGATTGGCTTCGTGTTTCAACTATTTAACCTTATTCCGTACCTAACAGCGGTAGAAAATGTGATGGTCGCCATGAATATTGCTGGCATGAAGGGCAGCGAAGCAGAAAAGCGCGCGGTGGAACTTCTCACTCAGGTTGGGTTGGAGCAACGCTTACACCATCGACCTGCACAACTTTCAGGCGGCGAAAAGCAGCGCGTCTCCTTTGCACGTGCCCTTGCCAACAACCCGAAAATTATCTTTGCAGATGAGCCTACCGCGAATCTTGATAGCCGGCAGGGTGCGAATCTGATGAGTCTTGTTCGAGAGCTGCGCCAAGAACACCAAACCACGATCGCAATCGTAACGCATCACGAGGGCTTAAAAAAGGATGCGGATCGAGTGATTCAGATGAAGGATGGGCAGATTGTGTCTGGGTAGTGCGATTGTCATGACTAGGGAACGGAACCATGATACCTCAGAACCGTCGCCGCAGATCAATCCATGCCTTACTCATCTCTCTAATCATCTATCTTTGCATTGCTATCATATTGACGTTCATATATTATCAGCAAAATGGACAAAGGTTTGAAGATTTGGTGGAGATTGAACTGTTTGATGAGAAAGACCTCCTCAAGTCACGCCGAGAAACGCTTAAACCGCCCCCGCCGAAGCGAATCAGAGTTCCACGACAGTTTCAATCATCAATTGTCCACCAACCCCAAACGATCAAACTGACAACCTCCGCAAATCAGATTAGTGAGACTCTCCAGCTATCAGCACAGCCTTTGCTTCACAGTTCAACCCCCGATCAACACAATCCCCAAGACCAACTTCCCGATGTTACAACAGTGGCAGAACGACTCAATCGCCGCGAAGCGCGGATTAATGAGGAGGTTTCAACGCGCTTCCAAACAAGCGACGGGGAAGGAGTGAGAAGCAATCGACAACGAGCCAAAGGGAGCAGTAAGGGCGGCATCCATGCGCTGGAATCTGCTAGCACGTCGGATATCGGAACTGTCGGCAATCGTCCCGGTCAGCGTGGCTCGGGCCATGAGGATGGCTCAACCACGAGCGATACCGCCCCCGATACTCCCTTTGCTGAGGCTTTGCGCCGCATCGCTGAACATATCATTGATACGCGCACGAGAGATCAGGTTGATGTCGTTTTTGTACTCGATACAAGTGCAAGTATGCGAGATAACATTCAGCAGGTTGCAGATAATCTGTTCAGTATGACCGATGCGTTTGATGAGATCAACATCGAATATTTTCTGGGCATGACTGAGTTTAGTGTTCGGCACGAGGGACAAGTGCTGAAACGTCGTCCGCTTGTACCAGATGTCGGGATGCTTCGACATCAGATGAGAAAAATCCGATTGAGTGGTGACGAACACGCGCTCGATGCGATGATGGACACTTTTAACTCCATGGAATTTCGTACAAACGCTGATAAATTTCTGGTACTGGTAACGGACGAGCCCGCCACGACCCGATTTGGAATGGATTCCGACCCTGATGAGATGCGTCAGAAGGTTATCGACACCTGTCAGTTATATGAATTACATGTCAATGTGCTAGGACACACGGAGAAATATCAGGCACGCCTTGCAGAAGAAACCGGTGGGCTATGGCAAGAGATTCCCGGTGGGGTCAGACAGAGAACTAGTTTGCAGGCTTCACCTACTAGTAGGGGCGGTCTCGTTCAACTCTTCCGTACAATTGCCACCGATATCCGTCGAAATGCCGGTGCACTGCTATTCAGCGTTGGACTTGAGTTCCAAGCAGCTTTCGATGATCACGGAGACATCCTCACCGCAAAACTCCGTCGAGAATTTCAAAAACACAACGTTATCCTTTCTGAGACTTGGCGGCTTGCTGAAAGTGCCACCACCTTGGTTAGATCACCAGGCGAGGTATGGGTAATCACCGATCATGGCAGCGGACGAGTCTATACAATTCGGAAAGAAGGGGATAAACTCAACGTTTACCTCGGTATCCATCCAGAAGCCCCTACGCACCAGATAGCAGACATCGTCATCATGCTCGATTACAGTCGTAGTATGGGAGGTAAGTCTGAAGCAATAATGCTCGGTATCAGCACCTTAATTGGGAGATTAAATCTTCTACCAATTGACTATCAAATCGGACTCATCCGCTTTGCAGAGGCAAAGGATGCAATCAAATCAGTCGATGGTGCAGATGTCATCCAGATGCCGATTAGGGAGACCGGGATACGAGATCTGCTTGCAGATCCTTTTGGTGGGGACGAACACCTTACGGATGCCATTGCGAAAGGGCTGCGACAATTTCACTTTCGTCGTGATTCCCGTCGCTTTATCCTTGTTTTAACTGATGAACCAACCACCGGCACTATCCCACCGGAACGTGCGATAATGCTTTGTCAATCATTGGGGGTGCGGGCGTATGTTATCGGTGTGCCGGGCAAAGGTGACTTTCAATGGAAGTTGACCGAACAAACCGGCGGTCGGTTTTTCCGCATGCCAAAACACCTGCGCCAGTCCAATCCAGACCAATAAGTTTTACTTAATGGCATCAATTCCAGAATCCCGATTGCTATAGCAAGCAATAAGACGACTTGTATAAAACCATAGGGCTATTTATGGTGAATTAGACAAATAAGTGAACATTCGCCAAAGTCCCCCTGACAAGGGTTTCCCCCCTGATAAGGGGGGCTAGGAGGGTTGTTTGTGGGTACAGATTTCCCAATCTGTACATGTCCATTGGAACTGTCTAAGTAATTCTATCATCTACCATAGTTTTCCGTTTTTTGACCGATTTCGGAATGCCCTGAATCCGTAGGCGGGGCATCTTGCCCCGCCGTAGCCTTGACCGGGCAATCGAGCTACGGGAGAATTAAATGCCCCGATGTCAAACCAATTTAGTGCTTGCATTTCTAAATGAGGTGTGCTAAAATCAGTCCTATATCTTCAAATGGTTTTGACAAAAGCAGTAACGGATAAATTCTCCACTATAGACGTGCGTGTAAGCACATTTAACACCCAATCTTAAAACAATATTGTAAGGAAAAACACGATGGCAGATATTCTAATTATAGGTGATGGTCCCGGCGGTTTAAGTGCCGCACTCTTCCTAGCCAAAAACGACATGAATGTAACCGTTTTTGGTCAAAATAAAACTTTGATGCATGACGCGATGCTCTACAACTACTTGGGCATTCCTCAGATAACCGGAACTGAGTTTCAAGAAATTTCGCGGAAACAGGTCGAAGGATTCGGCGGCAAAATTCTTGACGTCGAAGTAACTGAAATCGAGACTGGTGGTGCCGAATTTTCCGTGAGTACGGCAACAGGTGATAAGCACCGAGGAAAATATCTTATCGTTGCAACCGGTTTGGAGGAGGCGTTAGCCGAAACGCTTGGGCTTGATACCGATAGCGATAATGATGACGCTATTGTTGCCGATCGAGAGGGGAAGACAGCCATTGAGAATCTCTATGTTATTGGGTGGTTGACTCGTGGTCAGCGAACACAAGCAATTATTTCCGCGGGCGAAGGTGCCTCAGCAGCATTAAGCATTATCTCAACCGAAATCGGCAGAGATTTTCACGATTTTGATGTCGTTAAAGAAAACGGGGATGATGAGTAAAATATGATAACTCGTTGGTAATTAAGATGCTCAGAGACATTGTCTCTGGGCTTTTTTTTAGAGTAGGTAAGTTTTCACAATATTATAAGGAGAACCGGAATGCAACGGTCCAGAATAACTACAATTGAGACTCAAAGAAGGCTGTGCTGCCTCGTCTGTTTTCTATTTATTTTGTGTGCAGCGACCTTATATGCAGCCGGATTTGAAGATGTTGAACAAAAAATCAGAGAGCATGTTTTGTCCAACGGTATGAAGTTCATCATCCTTGAGCGGCATGAGGCACCGGTGTTTTCCGGATATATTTATGTCAACGTCGGTAGTGCTGACGAAGTATATGGAAACACTGGAATTGCCCATGTCTTTGAACACATGGCGTTCAAGGGAACAACGACCCTCGGAACAAAAGGGTATGATAAAGAAAAAGTTCTTATGGACAAAATGGATGACGTGTTTGATCAACTCAGAGTCCAATGGGCAAAAGGAGATCACGCAGATCCGGAAAAGCTAGGTGGATTAGAAGCCGAATTCAAGCAGCTTCAAGAGGAAGCCTCTGAATACTCCGATGGTGAAGAATATACAAAGATCCTAGAACAGGAAGGAGCTGTCGGTGTGAATGCCGGCACTTCCGCTGATTGGACTGCATATTTCTATAGCCTGCCCTCAAATAGGATTGAGCTGTGGATGGCACTCGAATCTGAGCGATTTATTGATCCCGTGATGCGAGAGTTCTTTAAAGAGAAGGACGTCATCAAAGAAGAACGACGGATGAGAACTGAAAGCAGTCCAATCGGTAGATTGATTGAGGAACTCCAAGCACTAGCATATCTAGCACACCCCTATGGTCATCCGATCATCGGTCACATGTCAGATATTAATACAACAACCCGCGCGGAGGCCCTCCAGTTTTTTAAGGAATACTATACCCCCGGCAATATGGTCGCTGCGATTGTTGGTGATGTAAATGCCGATGAAGTCATCCAGATGGCGGAAAAATACTTTGGGAGAATGCCTGCTCGCCCAAATCCACCCCGTGTTGAGACTGCCGAACCGAAACAGCTAGGGGAACGACGCGTCAAAATTGTAGAACAGACGCAGCCATTCATCGCTATCGCCTACCACAAACCGGAAGTCAGACATCCAGACAACGCTGTATTTGGTGCAATAACGGATATCTTGGCTTCAGGGCGAACATCACGTCTATATAAGAAATTAATTCGAGATGAAAAGGTCTCTATCTCTGCCGGTGCGTTCCCGGGATTTCCGGGCGACAAATACTCAAATCTCTTCCTCTTCTATTCATTCCCCGCGCAAGGACACACCAACGTGAAAAATGAAGAGATGATTTTGGAGGAAATTGAACGTCTCAAAACAGAGTTAGTTTCGGAGGCGGAACTGAAGAAAGTCAAAACACTGGCAAAGGCAGGATTGATTCGTTCGCTTCGTTCTAATAGGGGGCTAGCTGGAATGTTATGCAGCACTGAATTCCTTCTGGGTGACTGGCGAGAGTTGTTTAAGTCGCTTGAGCGGATTGAAAAAGTGACGAGCGAAGATATCAAACGGGTTGCAAACGAATATTTTGTGGATTCCAACAGATCCGTCGGAGAGATTGTAACATCGACAGACGATGACGAAAAGGAGGAAAGTCAGTGAAAAAGTACCCGTTGTATTGGCTGATATGGAGTTTTGCCCTGATTCTTTTGATTACTGCTACTGGAGATGCACAAAACAAGCCCCATGAAGGGCTCGTTTATCCGCCCCTAAATCAACCGCAGCCACCCGTTCCTGATAGGTTTGAATTGGATAATGGGATGATTGTTTATCTCCTAGAAGACCATGAACTGCCAATCATTGACATTTCCGTCCGGATTCGCACCGGTTCACTCTACGAACCTGCGGACAAAGTTGGATTGGCATCGATCACTGGGGCCGTCATGCGAACAGGTGGCACCATAAGCAAAACCGGAGATGAACTTGATGAAATTCTGGAGAATCTAGCTGCTTCCGTTGAAACGGGCATCGGTGACGATGCCGGTTCAGCGTCTGTGTCGGTGTTGAAGGAAGACCTCGATATAGGGCTATCCATCCTCGCTGATATCCTCATGAATCCCGCGTTCCGAGAGGATAAAATCGAGTTAGAAAAGGTGCAGCATCGCAGTGGTATTGCGCGACGAAATGATAATCCGGGGGCGATCACAAGACGAGAATTCAGCAAACTCATCCACGGTGCAGACAGTCCGTATGCACGCACAACTGAATATGATACGATCAACAGTATCACCCGTGACGACCTCGTCGCTTTCTATCAGAAATTTTTCCACCCGAACAACATCATTCTTGGTGTGCTTGGAGACTTCGATTCCGAAACTATGCTGCCAAAAATTCAGGAGGCTTTCAAGGGTTGGGAACCTGCGGAGATCAACCTCCCTGAAAAACCAAAAGTCCCTGAAACCCATGGGAAGAGAGTCGCGCTAGTAAACAAGGATGACGTGAACCAAACCAATATCCGTATGGGACATATCGGTTGGTTACGTAAGAACGAAGACTATCCTGCTCTGGTGGTGATGTCCCAAATTCTGGGGATTGGGTTTTCCAGCCGGTTGATAAACAGCATCCGAGTTGAAAAAGGGCTGGCATATTCTGTTGGAAACAATTACGGCGCAGGTTACGATGTCCCCGGCGTCTTTTTCATTGCATGTGGAACCAAATCGGAAGCCACTGTAACAGCAATCGAAGCGATTCTGATTGAAGTTGAAAAGATGCGGGCTGAAGAGGTTACCGACGAAGAGTTAAAACAAGCAATTGACGGCTTCATGAATTCCTCTGTGTTTGACTATGATACCAAGGGAGAAATTCTGTCTCGAGCGCTCCGATATGAATATCATGACTATCCACAGGATTTCGTTGAACAACTCATGGCGGGGATTCGAGAAGTCACGAAAGCAGATGTCAAGCGTGTTGCCGCTGAATACCTGCATCCCGATAAATTCACACTCATCGCCGTCGGCAAAGCCAGCGATTTTGATAAACCGTTAAATACACTCGGAGATGTCACAGAGGTCGATATTACCATTCCACCGCCCTCTCCTGAACCTGTCCCCGAAGCAGGTGAAGCGGATGTTGCAAAAGCAAAGATGATTCTCGCCGACGTTGTTGAGGTATATGGTGGTACTGAGAAATTACAGTCTGTGAGAAGTCTCGTCACCCAGGGACAATACACCCTCAACACCCCTGGGGGAATGATGCAGGCAAATATAAAACACTCTCGCGTGTTACCATACAAAATTCGACTCGATATAACGCTTCAACCTATGGGTATACAGATGAGCCAAGTCTTTGACGGCGAATCTGCTTGGATGGCTATGCCTCAAGGGGTTCAACCTATGCCCGGTTCTCAGGTCGAAGAATTCAAAAAGGACGCGCTTCGGAATACCATCAACCTGCTGGTCCATCTTTCCGGGGATGACGTATCTGCTCAATATCTTGGGACAGAAGATGTAAACGGCAAATCGGCAGACGTAATACGAATCACCATATTCGATGCAGATGCCTTAAAACTCTTTGTTGATCAGGAAACGAAGTATATTGTTAAGAAATCGTATCAGAGTTTGGGGCAAGCGGGCCCGGTGGAAGCGGAGGAGTTTATTGATGACTATCGGGATATCTCCGGAGTTAAAATTGGCTTTCGTACTGTAGTTCACCAAAACGGTGAACCCTTCCTTGAAGGCACTCTCAGCGAGGCCATCATTAACGCCGAAGTGGATGAATCGTTATTTGAAAAGTAGTTCAGCAACGGCCACGCTGAGTCCGTTTCAAGAGTGCATCAAAATAACCTGAGTTGCGAGTTATTGAAACACCATCGATTTTCTTGTAGGGGCGGGGTCTCCCCGCCTGTCAAGTGTTGAACCGAGTTGGGGTAATCCACACTTACTATTATAGAGAGGTGCAGTCGGATTTTCAGTGTGGCATTTTTGCGACGATGGTGTGGCATAATTTCAACAGTTTCTTGGTAAGTATGATACCCTTTCTGATCTGGGTATATCAAAAACCGTTGATGAATTCACTCGTTTATTGATGAACCGATGGACTAATGAACCAATGAGCTAATGTTTTTTACGTCCCGATACGTCGAGGATCCTCGCCTTGCGGGATTTTACGCATTTTGCATTTTCTTTTAACATGAGCCAATAACCGTGGCATCCAAATTGCTTGTAGTTGATGAACCAAACTTAACGCAGAGAATCGTATGGGTAAGCAAAACATCACCGAATTTGATGGATTAGATTTAGAACTGTTTTTTTGCACAGAAATCTTAAAGTTAAATTCATTGCATTACGGATATTGGGCGGAAAGCGAAAAACTAACAGAGGGAGATAATAAACTAACCCTTGAGTGTTTGCGAGATGGGCAACAAAAATATACAGATATGCTCATAAAAGCGATTCCTAAGAATGTTAAAAGCATTCTGGATGTTGGCTGTGGAATTGGAGATGTGTCAAGAGCACTCTCAAAATTGGAATATGATGTAACCGCGATCTCACCAGATAGTAACCATGCGAAGTATTTTGAGAATGATCTCTCACAATTAACCTTCTTACAGACGAAATTTGAGGATCTCGACATTGATAACAAATTCGATCTGATTCTCATGAGTGAATCTCAAAATTATTTTCCAACCGAAATCGGATTTCGTCAATGTACTACGCTTTTATCACCTGAAGGATATCTACTTGTTTCGGGGATGTTTAAAAAAGATAGCAGTAGTAAAATTGCAGAGGTTCCCAATACCATTGAGGAGTATGCAGCAGCCGCTGAAAGGCACAATTTATTATTAATCAAAAATGTTGACATAACCCAAAACATACTTCCGACTATCGATTTTATATATGAATCCATGCAGAATTATGTGGAGCCAAGCGCAAAAATGTTAAGTCAATTTATATCATCAATAGCACCTCTAAAAAGCTGGTTCATTAAATTCTTTTTTCGGAAGCAGATAAATACGACCCTACAGCTTTATAATTATTATAGAAAAAGAACGGATCCACTTTTTTTTCAGAAGAATATCGTTTATGCTAGACTCCTGTTTCAATACAATGTTTAGGTGTGAAACGTAAAATTTTACCCGGCTTTCCTTTCACAACCTGCCCCAATGGCTTTTTGATCGTTTGATCCCCTCACCGACGATGCGAAAACCGATACTCGATTGATACGCTGCCAACTCCTAACCTATTGAGATTGGCCAATCTGCATGACGAGTCTTTAAATCCGTAAAAAGTATAGGGCAATACGCATCACGCGCCACCCATCATGAAACAAATTGTACACTCCATCAACAATTGGCTGAAATTACGAGTTATCGAAATACAGGAATTTGTAATTTTCATGGCAAATGTTGCAAGGAGCTTATACAGAAAGCCTCGATATTGGCACGATTTCTTCGATCACATGGACATCATGGGGGTTGGCTCGATTCCGATTGTACTCATTGCGGGCGGATGTATTGGTGCTTTAATCACGCTGGAAACGCTAGCAGAGCTGCGTACCTTTGGGGCAAACGTGTTGTTGGGAAAGTTGACCGGGCTTTCGATTATAAGAGGTTCAGGCCCCGTATTCACCGCGATGATTGTTTCGACCCGTGTTTGTTCGTCTGCCGCTGCCGAGTTAGGCGCAATGCAGGTAAGCCAGCAAATTGATGCCTTGGCGACGATGGGCGTAGACCCGTTTCGGAAGTTAGTTACCCCACGTATTGCTGCTGGGACGCTTATGTTTCCTGCACTAGCCACCATAAACGGTGTCGCCGCAATCCTTACAGGCGCGTTGGTAGCACAACTTTCGGGCGCAATGAGTCTATCGTTTTTCCTGAATCAATCCTTGAGCAGTATCACCCCCGGCGATGTTCTCTGGGGACTAACCAAATCGACCGTATTTGGTTTTATTGTCGTTTCAATCGCTTGTTACTATGGACTGCGCGTTCAGGGAGGCACCGCAGGGGTCCGAGCCGGCGCATCTCAGGCTGCAGTTGCTTGCGTGCTTCTTATTCTTATTTCCAACTCTATCATGACAACGATTGTGCATTCATTTTAGCGAGGATTCATTTAACGCGAAAGCTCGGCTTACACTTTCTTCTTGTGTGACCCCCGTAGGTTGGGCAACAATGAACAAATGGATTTCACGTTTCACGCATCACGTTTCACGCTTTCTATGATTTCACTCAAAAACATTAACTTCTTCTCCAATGACGCGCAACATATCCTCAAAAATATCACTTTTGACATCCCAACTGCCAAGGTGACCGCTATTATTGGGACGAGTGGATCTGGAAAGACAACCCTCCTTCGTATCATAGCGGGGTTGTATGAACCGACAAGCGGTGAAATCTGGATAAACGGACAAAACCTAGCGGCACTTCCGAAGACCAAGCAACAGCAGGTTCGGAGCAAAATGGCAATCGTGTTTCAACACGGTGCCCTCTTTGATTCACTCACGGCGTGGGAAAACGTTGCTTTCCCGCTTTATGAACAGAGGGCGATGCCGATTTCAAAGGTAAGGGAGGAGGCGGAGAAATTACTGGAGATGGTTGATTTACACGATGCGGCAGATCTCTCGATTGATCGATGCAGCGGCGGAATGCAAATGCGAATCGCTATCGCACGGGCACTCGCCTCTTATCCTGAAGTTATTCTTTATGATGAACCTTCTAGTGGTTTGGATCCAATTGCACGAGGCCTCATTTGTGATCTCATCCAGAAACAACAGATCCAGCAACGGATGACTTCAGTGCTTGTTACCCATCAACTATCTGCGGCGTTTCAAATCTCCAATCATTTCGTTTTTCTATACGAGGGAGAAGTCCTCTTTGAAGGAACTGCCGATGAATTGATGGCAGCAAAAGATCCTTATATTCAACGCTTCATTCAACCGCCGAGTCGCTCTTATCGCACAACCGATCTTGTGCGTTTGTAAAAAGTTTGCAGTGCAACGAATTGTAGTATTTTGATGGAGGTAATATTCATGCGATTACAGAGATCACAGGTCACGTGGTCACAATTACGAGTCGGAATTTTCTCATTGATTTGTGGTGTCGTTTTACTATGGCTTGCCCTTTTTGCTGCCAATGGTTTAAGAGCCGTCCAAAATCGTTTTACTGTACAAACCGTTATTGATTCCGCATCAGGGTTAAAATCAGGAGACGTGGTACGTTTAGCCGGAATTGAGGTTGGAACAGTCAAGACCGTCGATTTTATTCGCCAAAATGGTGTGGAAAAAGTCCAAATACAGCTGAATCTAAATCAACAAGCCGCGCAACGAATCAAGAGCGATTCAATTGTTCAGATTAAATCGGTCGGTTTTACACAGAGTCGATATGTGGACATCTCGCTAGGGACACCTCAAGGCACCTCGGTGGCTGAAGGTGTTACATTGAAGGGCACTGTCCCGACAGAAATGTCCTCTCTGCTGAATCAAGCAATTGCAGTGAGTGAAAATATGAATAGTTCTTTGACTCGATTTGAAAGTCTTGTGAGTCGAATACAATCCGGCGATGGCACCTTTGCAAAATTGCTCTCGGATGCAGCGCTTTACACGAATCTGGATCAGGCGACAAACAATGTCTCTGAGTTCGTTGGAGAATTAAACGAAGGGGAGGGCTTGCTCCCCCAACTCCTCTCCAAGAAGCAGATTGCTGAGAATGTTACGCAGAGCACCGCTTGGGCAGCAAAGTGGGGGCAGCAAGCAGTTCAAGGCGAAGGCACGTTAGGAAAGCTAAATACCGACCCTGCCCTCTTTAATCGAGCAGAACGCATCTTGGAAAGCCTCGAAAGTCTTGAAGCGCGTTTCAATCGACTTGATGCACTCATCGGCTCCGCTGATGCGCTCATCCAAAAAATTGAGAACGGCGAAGGAACAGCAGCCAGAATCATCAATCGTCCAGATCTGTATGATCAATCTGTCGCAACCTCCCAAAAGGTAGAACAGTTAATTAATCAGGCGCAATCGGGTGAAGGGACAGTTGGTAAGCTCGTTTCGGATCCGTCTTTGGCAGAATCTATCGCAACTTCTACCGAATCAATTGCCCGACTTACCGATAAACTGAATACGCCCGGAAATACGCTCGACAAACTGACATCAGGAGCTGAACTGTTCGATCACCTAACCGCAACGACGAAACAGTTAGAAACCGTGCTCGTCAAGATTAACACTGGAGAAGGTTCACTGAGCAAACTTGCCAACGATAAGAAAACCGCTGAAGAACTCTCAAAACTAATTTATAACCTCAAGGTACTGGCTGCGGATATTGAAGCACACCCCAAGAAGTATGTGGGATTCAGTCTTTTTTAGGATATTTGAAAATAAACACACTCATTTTTTATGTTCAGCGTCTAAGACATCAGGAGAACCAATGAATGGATCTATTTGAAAAATGCTACGATTTTAGCTATGGCAAAAGCACGCGAGGACAAGAATATAAAGCAGTGCTCGAGGCAGGAATCTATCCTTATTTCATTCCAATCGAGTCCTCCGCGGATACAGAGGTTATGATTAATGGCGAGAAGAAAGTAATGATTGGATCGAATAATTATCTCGGGTTGACGCATCATCCGAAAGTCCTTGAAGCTGCTGAGATGGCTGGGCGAAAATACGGCTCCGGTTGCACGGGCAGCCGATTTCTGAACGGGACCCTTGATATCCATATTGCGCTTGAAGAAGCACTCGCCGATTTCGTTCACAAAGAAGCTGCATTGGTTTTTAGCACCGGATTTCAAGTCAATCTTGGCGTTATTGATACCCTTGTAGGACGCAGGAATATCGCTTTCATTGATTCGTTGAGCCATGCATGTGTCGTTGATGGGTGCCGCCTCTCTTGGGGCGAGATGACGAGGTTCCGACACAACGACTTGGACGACTTAGATAACAAATTGAAAAATGCTGATCCTGATAGAGGCAAGCTAGTTGTCATTGAAGGAGTTTACAGTATGGAAGGTGATATCGGTGATCTCCCCGGCATCATCGAAGTGGCTCGGAAACATCGGAGTCGTTTGATGGTTGACGATGCACACGGCGTTGGTGTCCTCGGCCCAACAGGTGCCGGTGCCGCTGAACACTTTGGTGTTGAAGATGATGTCGATTTAATTATGGGGACGTTTAGCAAATCTTTCGCATGTATCGGTGGATTTATCGCTGCAGAAGCCGCCGTCATTGATTACTTAAAACACCATGCAAACACTTTCCTTTTCAGCGCAAGTATGCCACCCTCCGCGGTTGCAACAGTCCACGCCGCTCTGGAAATCATCAAGTCTGAGCCGGAACGACGCAAACGGCTATGGGAAAATGCACGAAAAATGCAGGAAGGTCTCCGGTTGATGGGATATGACATCGGGGACACACAAACCCCCGTTGTTCCAGTGATTGTTGGCGATGATATGAATACCTTCATGTTATGGAAGAATTTATTCGATGCAGGCGTTTTCACCAATCCCGTTGTCAGTCCAGCAGTACCTCCCGGTGGTTCGCGCCTGCGCACTAGTTATATGGCAAGCCATACCGATGCACAACTCGACTTTGTCCTTGAGCAATTTGATAAAGTGGGCAGGAAGTTGGGGCTGATCTAAAAGCTGGGTTATCCGAAAAAGTAGGTGAATCTTCGCAAAATGCGTTCCAGTAAACAATCCTCTGAAGTTGATGTGACTCCTGTCCAATCCCCAGCCGATCTAAAAGCCTTTATCAACCTGCCGTGGGCGATCTATCGTAACAATCCTTATTGGGTGCCCCCATTACGCCGGGACCTCAAGAAGCGACTTGATAGAGCCAACTATCCCTTCTTTGACCATGCCGAAGCCGAATTTCTGATCGCCCGACGTGAAGGACAGGTTGTGGGGCGAATTGTTGCCATTAAAAATGATGCCCATATCGACTTTCACGAAGAACAAGCGGGATTCTTCGGATTCTTTGAGTCCATTGAAGATTCAGAAGTCTCGGCAGCACTGCTTTCCCGTGCTGCACAATGGTTGCGGGGGCACAAACTCGAAGTGATGCGCGGTCCCGTAAACTACTCAACAAATGACGATTGTGGATTGCTTGTCGAAGGCTTTGATTCCTCCCCTATGATTATGATGTCCTACAATCCACCGTATTATCCTAATCTCATTGAAGACTTCGGTTTTGAGAAGGCAAAGGACTTGCTTGCTTACGAGATAACCGATGGGGTGCAGCTGCCTGAACGGCTTGAGCGAACGGTACAATGGATCAAAAAACGCAAAAAAATCACGATACGTCCCCTCGTCAAAAAACAGATTCATCAGGAAATTCAGCGGTTCAAGGAAATCTATAACGCCGCATGGGAGAGAAATTGGGGATTTATCCCAATGACAGACAGGGAGATCGATTACATGGCGGAGGAGCTAATCCAGATCATTGATCCAGATCTGCTGCTCTTCGCTGAAATTGAAGGGGAACCTGTCGCCTTTATCCTTGCGTTACCCGATTTTTATGTTGCGCTAAAACACATCAATGGACGTCTGTTGCCACTCGGACTTCTCAAACTTCTCTGGCACAAACGTAAAATTGACACAGCTCGCATACTAACGTTTGGGATCAAGGAAAAATATCGCCAACAAGGAATTGACGCACTGATGTACTACGAAGTTTATAAAATTGGGGTCGCCAAAGGCTATCGGCGAGGGGAGATGTCGTGGGTTTTGGAAGACAATACATTGATGAATCGGGCGGCTGAAAACATGGGCGCGAGGCTTTATAAACGCTACCGCATCTACGACTATCCGCTGTCATAATAACTGTGGGTGCGAGTTGATAAGGCCGTCGTTTCCACCTGTTTTCACGCTTCACGCATCACGTTTCAAGTAAGGGTTATATCAAATGGCAGAATCCGACGATGGAAAGCCCCACGGTAGGCGTACATTCTTTCAGGAGGCATTTACAAGGCTCGTTCAGCCGGTCGCTGAGTACTTAGATACGCAGATTGGACCACATCTCCCCGCCGAGAAAGCACTGTTACGACCACCGGGGGCACTGCCGGAAACAACATTTTTGGAAACCTGTTTGCGGTGTGGAAACTGTGTCGATAGTTGTCCCGCAGATGCCATTCAATCCTTGCAGAGCGACCAACCCAATTTGGCAGAGACACCCTACATCAATCCGGACGACCAACCGTGCGTTGTCTGTGATTCACTCGAATGTATGCAGGTTTGCCCAAGCGGCGCTTTGCAGAAATTATCGGTCCATGAGATCCAGATCGGTTTAGCCGAAGTCAATTATGACATCTGTCTGCGCTCCAACGGGATTGATTGCCGCGACTGTGTTGATAGCTGTCCAATTGGCGAAAAAGCAATTCGGCTCGATTCCGAAAAACGGGTTGAAGTCCTTTCTGCTAGCTGTATTGGCTGCGGTGTGTGCCAGTATCAATGCCCAACGGCTCCAAAATCTATTGTTGTCCAACCCGTTCAGTAATATGCAGAAGTGCAAAGAAATTAATAGTGAGTGTGAGATTTTTTGTCATGCAACAGAAATCGAATTTTTGTCAAAAACTCGGTTTCTCTTCATGCTTTGTACTTTCTTTTTACATAAGCCAATTTCTAAACTGAAAATGTATTTACGATTCTTCCCGTTGTTGCCTCATTGCAGTTCTCCAATTCCCATCACATCGGACATTTAGGAATTTTGGAATGAATGAAGATCGACTAAATGAATTATTGGAGCGATGTGAGTCTCCGATAGAACGTGAGTTGTTGCGGGACTTATACCCACATCTAACAGTTGACCGCGCCCGTGAGTTGCGGGCCCAGCACAGGATAGATTATTTTCACGATATGGAGGTCACTATTCCTGATTTCGCGTTTCCTGATATACGGATTGCGATTTATTGTGACGGCTATCAATGGCATAAGGATTATAAGCCGTTTTGTAAAGATCGATACCAATCAAGGGAGTTGCAGTTGCGAAGTTGGATTGTTTTAAGATTTACCGGAAATGAGATAAACGATGAGAGCGAAATGGTTCTTGAGACTATACAGCGGGCGATCGCTCACAGGGAGAAGCACTGGAAATGGCGAAGTCAACAACAACAGGAACGCCCAACAAAGCAGGTGAGACAGTCACAACAGAAGCCAGAAGGGGGGATGTGCGGTGTTATTGTCCTTGCTTGTGTGATTGTGGGAATCCTTGCAGCATTACTGAATTTTATTTTCTGAAGTGATAAAAGCAGCAAGGCAGGCACACCTCCCCACGCCTCCCTTGTGGCGACAATGCAAAAGACAGGGGAGTTGAAAGGAGAAAACAGTGTTGGAAACCATAGTTGCAGCAATTCCCGCTGGCATCACCGCAATCGCTACCGCTGCGTTAGCATTTATTACTTGGCGTTACGTTAAATTGACAAACAAAATCCTCGAAACATACAACACACCAAACATCACGATCAAAATAGCACCATACAAAGTCGCCGGTATAATCAGAGAATCTCTCGACATTCGGGAAACAGGAAAACTCGAGGCATACCTTTACACAATCGTAATAGAAAACACCGGAACAGGTGCCGCAAAAGGCATCAAAATTATAAAAGACCCGTTTCCAGACCTAGGACTGAGCAAAGCAATCCAAAAAAGCGAAATGCAACCCAAAGAACGTTACGGACTAATAACAAGTAAAAAAACTATAGAAGAAAAGGCAATAAACGGATTCATTGAATACGAAATATCCTACAAAAGCCTAACAGGCAAAGAAAAAAAGAATCCAATCACAATCCCACTCACTACTATCGACCTAACACCTGTACAAGAGGATAGCATGTTTGTTATATCATGCGGCATACTAGCAATAGCAGAACAATACACAGGAAGAAACATATACCAAGAAATCAAAAAAGAATTAGAAGACGCAGCAAACATAATTGACAACAACAAGGAATAATATCCGATAAATACTCTTATCGGACATTATTAACCCTTTTTTGGGAAAATCTGAAAATAAAGATCCAGTGATAGTGCGGATCTGTCCCGTCTCAATAAGCAAAAAAAATGTCCGATAACCTGAGAGGGTATCAGTAAGGAGAAAAAAACTGTGAAAAGGATAAAGGCAATTAGAGACTTGTTTTTTCGTTTTCGGGGACGTATGTCCCTGCAGATGTGGTGGGTGACATCGCTTATGACGATTGTTTTTATGACTCTGGTGTTAATTCTAGTCATTCAACTTGAAAAGGCAAATATAGAGATTGGTGGGTATTTTATATTTGTTTTTTTAGGGACATGGTTGGCTGTGGCTAGAGATACTAAGCGTCTCCATGACAGAAATCATAGCGGGAAGAAGTTGATTTCCTATTATGTATGCCTACACGCATTTCTCTATTTCGGTTCAATGACCCCGGACTGGGCCAAGCAAGAGCCGATTGTCCCTGCGATATTATTTGGCTGGATTATCTATAAAGGCGTGCAACTCGCCTTTTTACCGGGGGATAAGGAAGAAAACGACTATGGACCTCCTCCGGAGTTTCTGAAGGTATGGTGGGACCGAACAGGGCGGTAAAAGATCGCAAGGAACAAGTCTTTAAGTAGGCGTTGTGGCACGTATCTCGTTCTGACGTGGCAGTTACCTGTCAAATCACTAATCAATTCCTTAGCGAAGTCTTTTGTTTTTTTTCTTTTTCGCTCTGCAAGAAAATTGCCATTACTGTAAAAATGTTGTATAATAAGGGTGTGACAAAACAACCCAAGCGGAGTCTTTTTCGATGGCTAAACCTGTAACGATTGCACCCGTAAATTACGCACTTATTCGTCATGTGTTGAAGTCGAGAGATATGATGATAGGTGAATTAGCAGAGAAATTAGAAATTAGCATTTCGTATCTTTCGGATATGCTCTCGGGTCGTATTTTTTACCTCTTTTTTTCATGTTTTCTCTGCTGCATCGTTACTTTTGTCTTATTGCTCGCGTCCTCGGGCGAAGCATCCGCTCAAGAAGCTGTTCGTATCCTCTCACACAACTTTAACCCTGCCACTATTACAATCGGGGATCCGGTTCGGTTGCAACTGCGAATTGAAGCCGATAAGAACTTGCACCTCTACTTAGATCCCATAGACCTCAGCGAGCACGAACATTTAGAAGCAGATAAGCCTCAGGTGAAACGAATCGAACCCGAAAGCCCACTGACAGGTAAAACACACTATGAAGTAACCTACCCACTACGCGCCTTCGCTATCGGCAAACACACCCTTCCTCCTATCGCAATTAAATATACCGGCGCTGATGGAGACAGCGGAAGTATCCAGACACCTGCTTACCTGTTTGAGGTCCGGTCTGTCAAGCCCGCCGGTGCCACCGAGATGAAGGGAATCAAGGGACCTCGGTCCGTGCCCCCGAATTGGTTTCTTTACATTTTAGCAGCAGCTCTGGTGATTATTGCCATCGGTGCGACTATCTTTTTTTACCGCCGCAGGCGGGCTAAACCCATGGATCTACAGCCTGAAGTACTGCCTCAACGTCAACCTCACGAAATCGCTTATGAGCAACTGAGTCGGATAGAGGGGATGAATTGGGTCGCACAAGGTGAAGTGAAAGTATACCACACCGAAATCTCTCATGTTATCCGTCAGTATATCACGGCACGATATCATATCCCTGCGCTTGAACTGACCACACAAGAGCTACTCGATCGTTTGCAGCCCGAAGATATCCCAAAAGATCTAGTGCGGCAGTTTTTCTCTAACTGCGATTGGGTCAAATTTGCCCGATACAATCCCACAAAGCCAGAGGCCCATGAGCGGATGGAGGAGGCGCGTCGAATTGTCGATGAGACGAAGCAGCTTTGGGTAAGGGTGGGTGAGGAACCGGAAAGCGAAATCCGTGAAGATTTATAATTGCTGCGTTTGAAGTTTGAAGGGGAAAGAAGAGGAAGGAAAGAAAAAGTCCTTTTTCCTTCCTTCCAATCCTTGTTCCTGCCCGCCGTGTTGAAGGTGAGATCAAAAGTCTATACGCAATGGCGAGACGGTTGAAAGGTGAAGAATCGTGTTATTATACTGGAACCATCTTTCGCACACCGTTTTCGTACCGCACCTCATAGTCTCCTTCAGGGACGGGTATAGCACGGATGGCTAGCTCCTCTTGAGTAATCAGCGGTTCGGAAAGTATTAGCAGATCATCCAAGGATTCTTGAGGTGTTTTTCCTGTGGTGTCAACCACAATCTTACGTCCATTCTGGGTAAAGAGCGACTTTTCGATCTCCTCCTCAAAACGCTGTTTGACCTCCGCAATATCTCCCTCTTTGATAATCTGATACTCGTGCGGATCTGCATGCATCCGCTCCCGAATCGCTTCATCACTAGCGGTTACATGAATCATAACTACATTGGGCAAACGGGCTTCAAACACCTGTGCTTCGTAAATCCGTTGTGCCCTGTACGAGTAATTCTTATAGTAGGGGCTATCCGGATCATCGCCGTACATATCTGAGTAAACCGCTTCCTCAATATGCCAGCCTGCAATCAGGGTATTCGGATAATTCTTGATGACTTCAACATGGTACTGAATCTGCATCCGCTGTGAGCGTTCTTTAACGTCATCGGGAAAATTAACCATTAACGCTCGTGATTCTGCACTCAAAGAGGCATCCGGAAGGGTGAAATGGTCGTCTCCGTGGACAGGTAGTCTACGCTGCCGATAATAGGCATCTAGCAGCTTGATTATGGTTGATTTCCCAGCGTATTCAATACCGACAAAGACACATCGCATAATAAAAACTCCTCTCTTACTCCGTCAATTCTCTAGTGACGGATTTATAGTTGTTAAAGGGACAATTCGTATGAAAACCTGAATTCCATAGAGGTACGCCAATGAACCCTCCGCGAAGCCCTACAAAATCTCCGGTTCTATGACGGGTGATTATAGCACGATCCTATCCTAAAATCTATCACTATTTTGCCAGGGCGTATTGACATTTGGCAGCACGTAGGTTGGGTTGAACGGTAAAAGCAAATCCCTATCAAATACAATAGAATCTATGCTTTTCAACAACACCCTTTTATACGATAAATACAGTGAAACCCAACACCATATCCGTAGGTCGAGCATTTTACCCGACAGCATCAATGAACCAATGAACTTAATCCCTGTCAATACCCCTTCTGTTTATCCACTAGGTTAACCAACGGTTCACCTTTAACGTAGCGGTGTAGATTATCGACAAACAGGCGCATCGCACGAGAACGCATGTGCTGCGATGCCCCCGCACTATGAGAGGTCAAAATCACATTCGGCTCCGTCCATAATGGGCTATCCGGTGGACACGGCTCGATGTAAGTAACATCTAACCCCGCTCCAGCGAGCTTGCCGCTGTGCAGCGCTGCAATCATCGCATCTTCATCAATCACTTTACCTCGGCTAACATTGACCAGATAGCTTCCATCCTGCAGAAGACCAAACTGCTCGTGCGATAGCAGTTTGTGAGTTTCAGGGGTACTTGGACAACAGACCATCACGACATTCGATTGTCTCATAAACTCCGAAAGCCAATCCAGTCCGCCCAGTTCATCGACGCAATCCGGTTTATCCATCGGCTCCGAATCAACCGCAATGACCTTAAACTCAAACGCCTTTGCCCGTGCCGCAACCGCTCGACCGATGCCACCAAGCCCCAAAATTCCCATGGTCATCCCCGCCAATTCGATGCACGGGACGCGCTCCCAGTGTTTCTCCTTCATAAATTCCAGTTGTGCCGGAATGCTACGCGTCAGGGAGAGCAGGAGTGCGAAAGCGTGCTCAGAAATTTGTAAGCCATACAGTTTCTGACAGTTGGTCAAAATTACATCGCTTTCTTTGAAGGCAGTATACATCGTACCTTCGACGCCTGCTGAGGGTTGCTGCACCCAGCGTAACGCTTTAGCTTTGGGGAGATCTGCTTCACGGATCCCGCCGTAGATAATCTCGGTATCTGCGAGGTGATCGTCCAACGACTCACCCGGCGCTGGGAACTGAATATCTACCTCTGATGGCGCATCTTTGAGTATCGCCTCAACTTCAGGATCTTCACGTCTTGCCATCAACACTTTGCGTTTGGACATAATAATCTCCTTTCATGTTTGCTTTCTCAAACAATTGACAAAATCTAGCTGTATGTGCTACAATTTTTTCCATGATGTGATGGACTTGGTTCAGTCCGTAGGTTGGGTTGAACGGTTAAACGTCAATCCCTATCAATTCCAATAGAGGCTTGGTCGTCCAACAACACCCCCTTATGGACAGATAGAGTGAAACCCAACTCCGTTTTTCATCGGAGTATCTCCTTTGCAAAAACTTATTTCATAAAAGTGTTCTTTTGTACCACGATCTGTTAGATTGTGATCCCAATCTGCAAACTAATAGTTCACGCTACTTATGTCAGATTGCCTGATGATTACAGCATTTGCCGATCCCGATATCATTGAATCCCGGATAGATCGAGACTAAGAAAATGAATTCAAAAAAAGGTGCTTCCCAGAAAAAGGCAATTCAGTCAGAAGTAAAGTCAATACCATCCCAAAAAAAGAACATAGACGAAAGATACAATCCTCCCAACCCAATACCAACATTCAAGGATCGTCCAAAACCTGAATCACCCCTTTCACAACCGTCAAAACAGGAGCCAGCACCTTCTCCAACCCCATCGAAGAAAGATTAACAGCGTAGCACCAAGTTAGGAAGATTTCGTTTATCCAATTGTAACCTTTCGTCCCTCTTTCGCGCTATCGTAAAGAGCGTCAAGGATTTTCATGAACGTATAGGCATCTGTGGCAGAGACATCCGGCTCAACCTCGCCAGCGATCGCCATTGCGAAATGCTCAATCTCATAAAAGAAGACGGGGCGAGGTTCAGGAGGTTCGCTATGCTTTATATCTAGCGGTTCATCAATCTCCTCCCGGGTAAACTCACCATCTTTGTGCCTCGAAATCCCCCCGCCTGTGATTGCCCCCGTACTGCCGTAAAGTTCTATGATGGTTGGCGTGGGGGTATGCACCATCCGTGAGCAATCGATCTGAATCGTTTTCCCGCCCTCCAAACCGACCAGTCCCGTGAAGTAATCATCGGCAGCACCCTCGGGACCATCGTATGCCGGATAAACTACATGTTTGGCACCAAACGCCCACTCTGGCTTCGGACAACCCATCCACCACCACGCCAGATCTAACTCATGAGAATAGTGCTGCCCTAACGATCCCCCTTTCTGACCGTAGACATGCAGCCAACGATAGTTGTCGTCCGGGGGCGGGATATGATTATATTTCCCGAAGATCCGCGCATGATACGGATCTCCTATCTTACCGTTAAGCACCGCCCTGCGGATTTGACGATTGTGAGGGTAGTGGCGCATGAAATAACAGAACTGCAGCGTCCTATCTGCCGCTTGCGCCGCCTCTGCCATCTCCGTGATCTCATCTGCCCGAATCGCATGAGGCTTCTGAACCAGCGCATGCTTACCCCCAGCAAGCGTCTCTATCACCATTGGCAGACGAACATCAGGAGCAGTGCCGAGATACACCGCGTCAATATCGTCATCTCCAAGAATCTCCCGGTAATCCGCGTAGACCCGTGGTACAGAATATTCCCCGGCGACCTCTTCGCGCCGCGCGGGATCGAGGTCTGCGAGCGCAACAGTGGTCATACGCGACATTACAGTGGTTGCGAAAATCGTTTGTCTGCCTGTAAAGCCACAGCCAACGACACCAAGTTTGATCGGCTGATCTGTCATGAACCTTCCTCCTTTATTTAGGTACTTTCAGTAGTACAATTCATAGTGCATTTTGGGAAAATTGACGATAAATGTCTTGTAGGGAACAACGATCGTTATTCCCTACACCGTTCTTGCTGGTACGGAAGGGATAAAGGGTAAAGATTCAAGGAATCATAGGCATCACGCAACGAAAACCGAGGTAGTAATCTGCTAGTTGCGGATAGGTATGCGAACGATCGGCGACCCGCGCGTACCCGTACCCATCATGCCCTAACCCACAGCGCAGCACACGGTCTCCTTTAATGCGTTGTCCTTCAAAGCTTATCAAACCATCTAGAGGTTGAATGCTATCTCCCCTTGCAATTGGATCCCTTGCTATCGGATTCTCACGTGGGGAATTTTCATAAAAATACCGATCATACTCATCAAGGCACCACTCCCACACCTGATCTGCCATACCGTAGAGTCCATACGGATTGGGGGCAGCTATCCCCATAGGTGTCCATACAAGGAATTTCTGACCTGCCAAGCCGCCCCGCGCCGCTTTCTCCCACTCTGCCTCCGTCGGCAAACGCTTACCCGCCCACTCCGCATACGCCACCGCAGCATACCAACTCACATAAACAACAGGGTGATTCCCTTTACCACTTGGATAGCTGTTTCCATGCCAATGCTTTAAATAATGATTATCGCGGTATTTGCTATATCTGTACATTTTTTCCCACTCCGGGTTAGCATCAACAAACTTCTTATACTGTGCATTCGTCACCTCATGTACATCCATATAGAACGCATTAAGGTAGACGATATGGATTGGGCTTTCGTCAGGATCGGCATCTCTATCGCTGCTTCCCATCTTAAACTCGCCTGCAAGGATAGGCACCATTTTCGCCCCATCCTTTCCAACAATCTCTTTTAGCCAGTTTATTTTTGTGCCCGATGTGATTTTGCCACCTTGAGACACAAAAACAAAATCCCCTCGGCTGAACTGGGGATCGTTGGTTTTACCGTACTGTGGAGTTTGGACATGCTTGTACTCTGGGACATGGTGGTTTAGATACAGCCCCAACTCTTCGCCTGTAATGTAACCATCTGGAATCGGCTCCGTAACGCGCCCTTCCAACAGATCCAGAAATGCTGTCTTAAACACACTAGCGTCGGGGGTTGGCTCATTGGCACGACCTGCAACGATAAACTGCCTTGCGGGATATTTAACGCTATTCTGAACGGTGCACGGCTGCGGATTATGCGAGGTGTCGAGAACACTATCAGAAAAGCTGCTATCGAACAGATATAACACATGGAGTGCTTCAATCTGTCTTGCCTCTTCTGCTAGTGATCGTATACTTACGTTTCGGCTCCCGTCAATTTTGCTAGTCGTCATCGGCATCGGAGAGTCTACCATGACGAGATAGCCAGATTCTTCGCCGGTCTGTTTATTGATTTCCGTATGACCGTGGCCCGTATAATAAAACAAGAGGCGGCTATCTTTACCCTCTCCCTTCCTGATGAACGCCTCAAACGCAGCATCAAAATCAGCTTTCTTGAGATCTGTTTCCAGTGTGACGATGAAGCTATGTTTTTCAAGAACAGCAGCGACCTCTTTTACATCTTCGAGAACTCCATCAAGTGGATTCCAGCCGTTTGTATAGCTTCCGTTTCCGACGACGAGGGCATAAGATTCCTTGTAGAGGCCGATTTCTCCAGTTTCGGTGTAGACACTGATTTGCTTGTCATGTTGCCAAAACAACTTATTGACAATGCTCAGAACAAGGGCAACACAGAGAATCCCCAAAAGCAGAAATAGCGCAATCTTTTTCACTGGATTGTCTCCTCTGTATAGCCTTGGTTATCGGAGGTGTCGTGATACTCTGAAAATAACACGAAACATCATCTAAAGAGACAAATTTATCTAAAGGGATTTCAGGAAGTCATACACAGGCAATCCTGATAAACCGCTTCCAGCTGCTGGATAGACCTATTGCTATCAAACATCTCCTCAATTTTTCGCCTTGCATTTCGCCCCAGATATACTGCCAATTCCTGATCGGTTAAAATATCATTGATCGCTTCCGCCAATGCCCCGCTCGCCCGTGGTGGAATAAGTAGCCCATTTTCTTGATGGTCAATAAGGTCGAGAACGCCTCCAACGCTCGAAGCGATGCACGGTAGCCCAACCCCCATCGCTTCAATGAGAGCGTTTGGTGAGCTTTCATGCAGCGATGGGAGGACGAAAAGGTGTGCGGTAGATAGCATAGAAAAAATATCGTCGCAGAAACCGGGCATCTGTATCCGATCTGACAGAGAGTAACGATTGGCAAGCTGCGCTAAGTCCATTCTCAAGGCACCATCGCCTAGAATTGTCGCTGTGAAGTTTTGCCGGTTGAATTTTGTGTTGAGCAGGTGCAACGCTTCAATGAGATACTGATGCCCTTTCTCCGCAGTCAATCGACCAACACTCACAATATGCCAGACAAATGGAGTGTCACAAGGCGATTTTTGAGGTAAGTCGGGCAGCTCTAGGAAATTCCGAATTGCGAGGATACGCTTGTCGGGATAACGGTGTTGAAGGTTGTCTCGAATACAGTCGGAATTGGTTAAGAGGGTATCGGCGTGGCGGTAGATGAGTTTTTCTGTCAGCCACAGTCTGGTGCGACCATATCTCGCATAATAGTCACCTCGCTGTGAGACAATCAGAGGGCAGTGCGTACCCGATCTTAGAGGGAATAAAGAGAATTGGCGAACGAGCCCACAAAGAAGATTGGAATACCAAAGCCAACTATGGATAATTGCCGGCTTCACCGATTTTATAATACCTACTAACCTGAAAGCCTTCTGTACCAAGGATAGTATAGGAAATCTGCTCTGGTAGGGTTGAGATTCAAAGCGACTTGCATCATGTAGGACGACAATTTCCTGGACGATCGGGAGTGCTGCAAGCTGCTCATAGGAAACACCAGGCTCACGACTTAACACGATAAAGGCTTCAAACTTATCTATCGGTAGTCGCGCTAAGGTCTTGAGCAACTGCGTCTCAGCCCCGCCTCTGCCCATAGAATCGATAACGTAGAGAATTCGAGTCCGACTCAAAGCATACACCATCTGTTTGTAATTTATAACTGGTTGTGTGAAGTAGTGCTACAGACGCACACATCAGACTGACCACTACAAACTCAGAAATTGTCATTGGTTGAGTGCTTCAATTATCAATTGTGCTAGTCCCACTGCTTCTTCAGCGATAGCCAGTGCACTACGAGCATCATCTTCATTGAATAATTCCCAAGGCGTGACCCCTTCCATCTCATCACCGTAGTCAGTCTGGACATGCACATCAAAGCCTAACATCTCAGCCTGTTCAGAAAGCCTCTCAACGTATTTTTGGTGAGATGGAGAAAATACTTGCAGCACCTCGCGCAATAACAAAGCGGGTTGATGGGTTCTGCCTACAGGTCCCACCAAAGCTAACACAGCTTTAGCTGCATTTTCTGTTGCTAATTGTGCGTTGTCCACCGTAGAACGCCAACGCGTCAATGCAACATCCTGACGACTCTCCTCTAGGAAACCCTGTGCGATTCTAAAACGATACGTCGCGTCTGTGGACCTCATCACATCTCCGTGTCCCATTCGATAGACCAATCGAAGCCGGGGAACTTATCCCACTGCCAAGCAAAACTCCCCTCGATTTTTTCTCGTCGCAGCCCCTTCTTACGGATTAATGTCTGCAGATGGGATAGTTTTTCCTGCATATAACGGTGGGGATCATAAAGTACAATCCCGTCTAGGGCAATATCCAAGTAAAAAGCTGGCAATGCGGCTTCAAATTCTTTTGGTGTTTTTGCTATGAGGGAAATAGCAGCGCGCCACTTCAGTGGCAGTTGCGCTTTCAAGAAGGTATGACGGCGAAATGAGCGATCTGGCAGGTCATGAGCAATGACGAGGATATCCCAATCGCTTTCCTCGTGGGCATCGCCTCGTGCACGTGAGCCGAAGAGCACAATTGCCACCAAACAGTCCCTTAGTTTTTCCCTCAATTCCTCAACGACTTCATTGAGAGCTAATATTTGTGCTGACTGTAATCCGTTCATTGTCTCCCAACTTACGACAGTTTATCCTGTCAAAGTTGTGCCCTCCTTAGCACTTACCCGCGAACCTATCGTTTGGTTCAAGAATCTTTAAACTTCAAAAGGTTATCTTTCAGATTCGGCTGCGTTCAATCTCTCAAGGCACGCTGCCATATAACCGATCGTAAAGGCGCGTGCACGGTGCCCCTGCGGTGTATCATTTATCATATTCGGAACATGGTCCGTAATCATCCACCCGTTGAATCCGCTTTCCTTTAATGCCCGCATCACCTCAAACATATCGCAGTTCCCATCATTTACGAAGGATTCCGCAAACTTGGGAACATACCCCTGCACATCCCGGAAATGAACGTAGAAAATCCGATCGCGTTCGCCAAAGTAACGGACAGCATCAATTACCCCGGGTCCCATCTCAGACCAAGAACCCACACAAAAATCAAGCCCGTGCATCGGGCTGTCGACGAGCGATATGCCGTGCTTGAAACCTTCAAAGCTACGAAACAGACGAGGTATCCCTGCAAGAGATTCGACCGGCGGGTCGTCGGGATGGAGCGCAAGCCGTACACCTGCCTCCTCTGCGACGGGAAGAATCGCCTGCATGTAGTATTCGTAATATTCCCACATCTCCTCTTCCGTGTAGACCCGTCCGTGGGTAAGTGGTGCATCTTTTACAAGTTCCATATCAAAACTGGTAACTGTTGCACCTCCCCGAGTGGGCGTCGTGTTGGAAGTCCGCCATACACTGTTGGGCATCCAGTGATAACCAAGCGTATCAATACCTGCTGCGCCCATATTGCGGATGGTAGCTGCCATATTCTCAATCTGTTCATCCCGTCCGGGCAAACCGAGCATGATTTTGTCATAAAAAGAGGGTGGAACATTCTCAATGGCAGCGAGGCGGGGACCCACATTTTCGATCGCCGTTCGCATCTGTAGCAGATCCATAAATTCCCAACGCCCATCGCCCGGCAGTCGAGGGTTAGCCATGACCACAGCCTCAACCCCCAGTTGATTGACAAAGGTCAGCCATTCCTCGTCCACTTCGCCGAATAGGTACAAGCCAAGTTCCATTTTGCGTTCCATAATATCTTCCTTCCCAAAGTAAGAGCATTTATGGGTCAAAACAGTTTATTACTATCTAGCATCATCGTGACAGGTCCATCGTTAATCAGCTCGACATCCATCATCGCCTGAAATACACCAGCCTTGACAGGCACCCCCAACCGCGAGATCTCGTCCATAAACGCTTGGTAGAGCGGGTCCGCTTTCTCAGGACGGGCAGCAGCAATGAAACTAGGACGTCTCCCCTTGCGACAATCCCCACAGAGTGTGAATTGAGAGACAACAAGTGCTTCACCACCGATATCTAAAATGGATAAATTCATTCGTCCTTCGTTATCTTCAAAGATTCGGAGATTGGCGATCTTGCTTGCCATATAATCGACATCGGCAGGGGTATCCTCTTGAGCGACGCCGAGAAAAACGAGCAATCCCACCCGAATCTCCGAGACAACAGCTCCTTCGACGGTTACACTAGCAGATTTAACACGTTGTATAACAGCTCTCATATCTCACCGTAATTTTCTCATGATACATCAATTTTGAAATCATATTTGGTAGGATGCGTATATTCTAACATAGACAATTTGCAACGGACAAGATTCTTCTTCCGATCAGCTATTGACTATTTTTACGGGGATGGATCTAAAAGGCTATCAATCCTTCTGGAATTTCAGCTTCGTATACCTGACTGTGCCCAGTGCGATCCGATGTGTAAACCACTAGTCTCCCATCGGGACTGAAAGAAGGGTGCGGGTGGGTATGTTGCTCGGAGTGGACCTTAACTGGTCCCTTCGCATACGGAAACGGACCGTTCCAGTGTTCACCGATGGAGGACGCCTCCGGGTAGCACAGTGTCACAGGTTTTCCGATTCCATCGCGCGGATCGAAAAGCTGAATACCAATGTCGGGAAAGTTTGTGTCGGCAACCATCAGTGTGCCTTGACGGTTACAGATTGCATGCCAAGCGTTACAAGACGTCACGCGCCGCTCAACACCTGTATCTACATGGACGCATCGGATACCGTGAGGCCAATCAACGAATGCCAACTCGCGTGTGCCGGGAATCCACGACTCATGGGTGATCCATTCGTTTTTTTTACCGTTACGGACGTACAACCGACGGTTGTCGCTGCCCTCCCGCCGAATCACCCAGACACGGTCAGTCAGTGGACCCGCGTAGAAAAGCAGGTTTGCATCGTCCGGGCAGAATTGCAAATGACCAACACTGTCACGGCGGAGAATAATTTCATGTTCACCGGTTTCAGTGTTGATTATTGCTAACGCTGAGACCTCACCAACGTTGAAGCGTACAGCCCACCACCGATCGTCGTAACTCAGTCCTGTTGTTCCCGCTACAGGAGAAACCGCACTTTTTTCTTCGCTCTGTGTTGCGGCAAAATTGACCATCTCCTGTTCTTCAAGGGTTTCAAGGTCTAACCGCCATGCGCTTGTGCCCGCCGTGAAGAAAACGGCACTACCATCGTGTGAGGGGTAGACCGACCAATCGCTGAGATCCGGACGATCCGTCAGTTGGATAAGCGAGCCAGTAGAACGCTCTTCAGCAAAGATCTGGGGTGAACCGGTACGGCATGAAATGAAAATCAACCACCGCATATCGTCATCATACGCGGGAATAAAAAAGAAGGGGTGGTGATGAATTGACGGGTGATCCGTTACCTGCCGAATCTTCGTGCCGGTGTGTGCATCCTGAAGCGTCTTAGCTTCCGATGGATAAATTGTACCTTTAGACATCTTTTCCTTATATTGATAGATTCTGAGGAATTTCCGTATTTATTCCTCCAACACAGGGCGATCGAGCCGCGTATGATACGGTGGTTCCATTACCGCCCGCTGTCTCTCATTTGCCCATTCAGGAACGGGATAGGCTGGAACATACGCTAAGTTGCCCGCCGTGTAGCGGGTTAATATCGACCGACGTGGTTCATCCGATGTCCAAGGCAACGTCCCATGCGTCACCGCTTCCGTGAAGATGATAACGCCACCCGCTCTGCACACAACCTGCCGTACATGCTCCTGATAGTTCTCATAACGCCGCATCTCTTGAGGGCATGGGAAATTGCTCTTATGGCTGCCCGGAATAACTATCAATCCACCGTCACCCGGATTTACATCCGTGAGTTGGAACGCCACGACGGTCAGTCCACAGTGCATTTGACCGTTGCGGCAGATGTAATATTGATTTGGATCAAAACCCGGCCCCGAAGATCCATGGAAAATGAACCCTTCCGCTCCTTTTTCCATCGACAGTAGAAACATGTGGTGATCCATCCGAAAGCCTTTGCCAAGGATTTGGTTGAGGTAGGGGACTATTCGTGGGTGTGCTAACATCTCTCGAAAGGGATTGCACCACGGTTCTTCCCAGTTGAGCATATTACCTAGTTCCCCGCGTCCTTTATCACCTCTGAGCGCAGGGGAACCACCGTCTAAGGCCTGATCGCGCGGGCGAGTGCGCCCCTGATCCCCATGGCGGTCAATGGCTTCGTTGGCAAAGGCAACCTCATCCGGCGTGAGCACATCCTCAATCACGAGATAGCCGTTGAGATCAAACAGATATTTTTCGGCATCATTCATGGGTTAATATCCTCCTCATTACAAAATCAGAATGGTGTTACAACCTTACTCATGAGATTATAGTGAATTTAAAAAATAAATAGACACTTTCGCTCTCCATGTTTGGTAGGCGCTGTTTCCAACTGCGCCGATTTGGAGTGTTTCATTAATTCTAAAATTTACTATAAGATTTTCTGCTACACGCATCACCGTGCCTTAAAATTGACTGCCAATGCCTTCTCCAAATCTTCACGGGGGTGGACGCCAAACCGCTGCTCAAAATTTCGGTCAAACGCTTCTTCCTCAGACGGATCCGGCGGCAAAGGCAGCGCAACCGGCTGCCGATTCATCCAAATTGATCTGCCGGCAGCCAAAACCATCTCCTGATCCGCCCTTCCCATCTCACCCGTCCAGAGTGGATCAACATCCTCCCGCACAGCGCGCCCAATCCCATCAAGCATCGTTGCCAATGAGATGTTGCGTTCTTGGAGTCCTGCCTCCAAATACGGATTCTCCCATTCAATTGTTCCGCCCAATTCGTCCGGTAGTTCGACAAAGATCCGCTTAATGACATTTGATTCAGCATATTCACGCTGAAATTCGTAAGTCCTCGCCTGACCTGCACGATCGGTGATATCTGCGGCGGTACAAACGTTAACCGTTTCACCTCCCGACGCGCCCTGATTGCCGTTGGTCACAATCGTGCCGCGCTCGCCACAGGTCTCGAAACCGACCAATGAGTTCCGACCGAGACGACTGTTTTTATTCCCAACCATTGCGATTCCGATGCCCCCGTTATCGAAATCAACAGCGTAGAATTCTAGACTTTCGGTATTGAAGTCACGTTTGGCGTGGTCGACGTAGGGAACAACCGGCATCGTGTGGCTAATACTGCTGACAGCGACAGGCGTGGCATCCAGCCGGCACCGTATCGCAGCTAGACCGTGATACCCTGTCGTTGAAAAGAGACGGTAACATTTGTGGACAGATCCGATGACATTTTCACGGAGGAGTTTGCAAACAAACTGTTCAACCGGGACAAACGGAAAGTTTTCGGAGGTTTGCAGTTTAGCACCGTGTTTCGCTGCCTCTTCAATCATCAGATCCATCAATCCAAGCGTTGGTGCGAGCGGAGTCTCGACGTTGTGATGGATGCCGCAACGCGATAAATAGCAAGAGACCACATGATGCAGTTCCGCGGGTACGACAACATCGCAGACAGCCGGTTTCTCGCGGTCAACCATCTCGCGAACATCGGTATAAGGGTTCACGTTGAACTGTGTCGCCCCTTCCTCCGCTGATGCCGGATGGGCATCGCAAACCGCTACAATTTCAAAGGTGTTCTTCAACGCTGCAGCAGTTTCAAGATGTGATCGACCTCGACGACCATAACCGATGAGGGCATACTTCAAGCGTAACATAAATTACCTCTTAAAGTGGTGGTAATGCTGAATAACAATGCAATGATGTCTTGGCACTATATCTATGAGATTTTTCCCCAACCCCAAATTCGTGGGTAAAATGGGAAAATGTTGTACAGCTACATTTTGCTTCTACAATCAATAACTCAAGCGAACAACAGGTCAGATTCAACAATCTAACCTTGCCTCCAATTTACTCATAGTGATCTGCGCCATGAGGCACACCCACCCCATTCTCCATCCGCAGCAGCTGCTTTTGGCGATCTGTGAGTAGATCTAGCCACTCCTCCGGGAAACGGTGATGTGGGTCTAGTTGAAACCGCATCATGGGACCAATCCGGTAGTGCCCGAAAATCGCATGACGATCCCGATCACCGGTATTTGCACCGCCACCGTGCCAGCACTGACCGTTAAAAACAAGAACACTTCCCGCTGGTGCGGTGGCTGTCGACACATGTTGGATTGCCACGTCTTCGGGCGGCGGGTTTATCCCACTTTTGTGTGTGCCGGGAACGATCCGGGTCGCCCCAATCTCCGGTGTAAAATCGTCCAGCATCCAGACCGTGTTCATCATGACAGGATTCTTCCCATCTTTCTTCATCAGATCCTCAAGGATGTCCCCATGCAGACGTTGCACCGGATCGCCGGGACGGACGATACGAGCGTTAAGACTACCGAGAATCAGCGGTACACGATTGGTCATTGTCCCTTCAAGTAGTGGCAAAATTCTCGGATGATCAATCGTCTTGAAGAAGACCGTATCCATTGTTGGCAGGTTCGAGATATGTATACAATCTCCCCGATCGACCCCCTTTTCATCTACCAATCGGACTAGAACCGCTTTCATCTCCGCCACTTCGTCAGGGGCGAGAACATTCTCAAGGATGGTGAAACCGTATACATCAATTTCAAATAATTCTTGCCTCAAATTAGACATATTTCTTCCTCAATTGTACCGAACCTTCTAAATTTTCCTCAGACCCGGTAGGTGCGGTTTGAAACCGCACCGAATTCAGACCGTAGGTTGGGTTGAACGGTTAAAAGCAAATCTCCATCAGCTACAATAGCCGTTCCATGTTTCAACAAGGCTCTCTTTTGACATACTCCCAAACCTAAAGGATTGGGATTCTCACCCGTTCCGTTAGGTGTGGAATTGCGCTATCAACAAGGACAGCTATCCGAAGATAGTCTTATGTCCTCTCCTTACGGGATTTGAAATAGGAATAGATACGTTTTCCTATCTTGATGCGATTGCCCGGCAGCAGTTGCCAACCTGCCTGAAGCAATGTGAAGGACTTATACTTGCGACGGGGCTTGAAACGAGGGCTGCCCCATCTCTTGCCTGAAGCACGCGCTTCAAACATCGCACGGTAGCCTTTGTCAATCCGTGCTGCTACGTCTTGTATCGCTTGACTGGGGAGTTGATTCCAATGGGCAAATCGGTGGGTTCGCTTCAGTTTGGAGATATGGTTTATCAACCTAAACTTGCTGATATATTTGCCATAGATAGCGTAGTAGCGACGCTGAAGGGCAACGCAGTGATTCCAGACAGAAGCACGACCTTCTATCGTCTTATGCAACTCACCATTACCATGATTGCTATACAACTTGAACTTGTAAGTTTTCATCGGAGACTAGCTTTCTGGCTTTCATTTCCTGTGTGAAAGAATGTGGGAAGCACCACCGGGCGGTGGCGTCATACCTTCCCACGAAAGCCGAGACAAGTATACTATTTTTGACCTACAAAATCAATGAAAAATCACGCTAAAGCGTGTGTATCCCAAATCTAAAGATTGGGGGTTTACACCTAAAGGGTTTTTTTATAAATAATCTAAGTTGCTAGTTGCGTTACGATAGCACATACATGTCGCCCCGCTGGGGCTTTAAGGTTGGTTTTATCCTGTTTTCTATACACATGTCGCCCCGCTGGGGCTATGAGTCGGGCAAGATGCCCGACCTACGGATACTGGGAGTCGCCTTTTACTGCATCGCATATAACTAGCAACTTGCGTTATGGAATATCAGCCGAAAAGCAGAATTGCTAAAGAATTTAATCACCTTATTGATGAGGTTTTAGAGAGGGTAGCCGCATGAAAAAAGAACAGTTCAAGGGAAAAGGAAAAGCAATGTTAGGTGAGAAACCCATCGGTCAAAGACCGGAAAGTCTCGATGCGTTTCTTCAAGACGAACCTGATTCTGACATTCCATCACAGCCCCATAATGATGTTACGACACGCCGTCATGACGGAATGACGGAACGCAGGCAACCGACAATCAAGAGGAAAGGGAGTGATCGAACGGTACGCGAGGAGTTTCGATGTACCCCCGAATTAGCTGACCGGCTGAGTACCTTTGTTTTTGAGCAAAAAAAGATTGCGCGAAGTTTGACCAAAACAGATGTTGTCCATGAAGCGTTGGAAGGATTTCTCAAACGGAAAGGGTATTAAACACTAATCTTCATGCACTTCTCCTTAACTCCCGTCTAGTTCGATGATGCACCGTCCTGTAAGTTCTCCGCTGCACCAATGCAGCGTCCACCGCCTCCAATCCGGTTCCCGCGGCACCCTCCCGGTGTATTCAAAAACGTGGGTAGTATATCCCGCCTGCCAAAAAAGAAAAATCCCCTCTTTTTTGTTGACTCAGTTTTGCGTATTTTGCTATATTCTTGAATAAGTCTTTCCGCGACAGGACTCCACTTCGCTAGCTTCAGCGTTACCTGTCGCTCCCCTTGGACGGGGATTGGAAAGGTTGGAAGGGTATCCCATCTATACAATCAAAGTCTATCTCACTGGCAGACCGTTATCTAGCTAGGACAGTGGCATGGACGAACTGTTTCTGTCTATTTTCCGCAATCTGAGTTGTTTCAGCCAGAAAGACGAACAAATGAAAGCGCAGCATACATACACAGAAAACGATGAGCGGCTATCTACAATTCTTAACAGTGTCAGTGACGCTGTAATTGCCACGGATGGACAGGGATTGATAACATTTATGAATCCGGTTGCCGAAACGTTGACAGGTTGGGAAATGGAAGAAGCGTCTGGAAAGCAGGTAACGGATATTTTCGATATTTCTGTTGGAAACGTCGGGAATCTTATAAAAGGCATGTCTTTGATAGAGGTATTTGAAAAAGGATCTGTTATCACCGGGGGATCGTCTTCTGCTTCTGGGGACGACCATAATACCCACCTCATTGCGAAATCTGGTCGAGAAATCCCTATTGACTATAACATCACCCCCATCAAGGACGAGATGGGAAACCCTACCGGCATCGTTATAACGTTCCACGACATCAGTAAGTATAAAAGGATGGAGGGGCAATTAAACCAATCCATCAGCGAGTTACGTCATCAAACCCAACTGTTGAAGACCGTCTTTGATAGTATGTATGATGGCATCGCGGTGCTCAGTAAAAGTGGTGAAATATTGTTCGCTAATCCAAGTCTGCCACAGATTTTCGGTACGGAGCCCCCAAATACATTACCCAGTCAATGGTCTGAAACGTACGGTATTTTTTATCCTGACAAAGAAACACGCGTTCCGATGGATCAGATTCTCACACATATCTCCCACGGCGAGGAAATAAGAGATCAAGAGTTTTTTGTATGTAATAAGGAGCAGCCGGAGGGAATCCACATCAGGGCGAGTGCTATCCCGTTATTTGATGAGAATCAGGAGGTTATAGCCTGTCTGTGCGTTATTCGTGACATCTTACGCGCCGAATTTGAGACGAACCGCTCTTTTGATGAGATTGTGGGCAAAAGCCGAATCATGCAGCAGATGTTCACGTTGATGCAACGGGCAGCTGAAAGTGATATTACGGTGCTTATTTCAGGAGAAAGCGGTACTGGTAAAGAATTGGTTGCACGCGCTATCCACGCGAATAGCCATCGAAAAGCGGGGCCCTTTATTACGGTAAATTGCGCTGCCATTCCTGAAACACTGCTTGAGAGCGAGCTGTTTGGGCATGAACGCGGGGCATTCACCGGTGCCACAACGAAACGGATCGGCAAATTTGAACAAGCGAATCGCGGGACTATCTTTTTTGACGAAATTGGTGATATGCAATTGGCTCTACAAGCGAAATTGTTGCGTGTGCTTCAAGAGCGGCAGATCCAGCGCGTCGGCGGTACAGCGAATATCCGAATTGACATCCGCGTGCTAACAGCGACAAATCAGGATTTAGAATCGGCGGTGGAAGCGGGCACTTTCCGAGAAGATTTGTTCTATCGGATTGAGGCTTTCCCAATTGAGGTGCTCCCGCTTAAAGACCGGCGCGAAGATATTCCACTCTTGGTGGACCATTTTCTAAAAAAATACGCCGAAAAAATGAAGCAATCCGTTAAAGCGATTTCCGCCGATGCCTTACAATTATTGATGCAGTATGACTTTCCCGGCAACGTGCGCGAGCTGGAAAACGCCATTGAACGCGCCGTTCTGCTTGAGCCCACAGAACAGTTACAATCGAGTAACCTGCCTCCAAAGATTCTGTCAAGGATCTCTTCCAAACCTATCTTCTTTTTCCGCGACCCAACAGAAATCCCGCTGTTTCAAGAGGTTGAACGTGAAACGTTGGCTCACGCACTCAAGGTGATGGACAATAATATCACCAAGGCCGCTCAAGCCTTGAACATCGACCGATCCACCCTTTATCGAAAATTGAAGTTGTATCAACTCGTCGAGTCGGATTAAAGTTCCCAAGAACTTGGCTTCAAACCGATTTGTCATTCCGTTCTTCGCAGCGCAATGTACCAATAAGCCTTCTCGACTGTCGTAAAATGCGAAAAGTAGTATAGTATTCTGCGACAACCCCGACTCTATCTAGCTTTATTACAGACTTTCCGCCGCTATCCTCCCACTTAATCGATTTTAATTGTCGCATTTTGCGACATCTTCACCCCATCCACTCTCACGCTATCCGCCCGCCTGTATCCTTCAAAGACAAGCTATCAAGGGATTTCTCAGGCTGCGCTCTCGTTCGATTAAGCATTGGCACAGTTTATGCTCATAAATCCAGTTATCCTTCCCGCGGCAGGGGTCCACTTCACCGTCCTCGGTGTTGCCTGCCGCTCCCCTTGGACGGGGATTGGGTCCGATAAATCGAGACCAAGGAAGGTTGGAAGGGTTTCCCATTTATCCAATATCAAAGATTATCTTCAGGCGGGGTGTCACGCTACAATCTTGGCTCAATCTACCCGGAATATCATAGATATTGTCGATTGATTTTGGCAAATCAACCGATAGCAGTCCGAAATAATTTTTGATGTATGAGCAAAGGGGTGGGAGCCCCACCCCCTACGAAGAATCATCCTTCTATGTACCCCCTTGATTGTCCGGTTGCGCTGAAATGTCAGCTGAACCTAACTATGGTGGGCCTGAGAATTAATGGTGGATTCCACTAATTCTTTACATGAACGAAATTTAAAAAAGAAAGGTGCGATAGATGAAGCAACCACTGATTATTCTTATTTTTTTACTGACGTCAATAATATCAGCATTCGGCGATCATGGGGGTGTTGCGCTTAGAGAGATACCATCGGATACCCCCCTCACTCCCGACTCCAATACTTTCAGGGTGGAGGGGAGTGAGGGCCATACCGTCGCCGAGATGGAGGCACATGGATATAAGATAACCTTCCCCATTGGAGAAGGCGATATTTCTGTTATAGCACATAGCTATGACTACTCACAGTGGTTCATTGGCAGAAGAAAGGGGGCATCAACGACAACTCCAACGACATCGACACCAACGACAACAACTCCAACGACAACAACTCCAACGACAACAACTCCAACGACAACAACTCCAACGACAACAACAACATCGACACCAACAACAACTCCAACGACAACGACACCAACAACACAGACTCCACCGCTAGTAGCCACGAAACTGGTGAAGATCTCAGGCGGTAACCAGCAGGGTGCCCCCGGTGAAGAGTTAGCGAATCCGTTTGTTGTGGCAGTCCAAGACCAGAATGGCAGACTCTTGGCAGGGGCGACAGTCACCTTTGCTGTCACCGCAGGCGGCGGTGCTCTCAGTGCCACCACCCCAACCACCGACGCAAACGGACAAGCGCAGACGACACTCACCCTCGGTTCTATGATAGGGACAAATAGTGTCCAAGCGAGTGTTGAAGGAATTGACCAGACACAACTCTTTAGCGCGGAGGCGACCCTTATCGAGGCGGTGCGGAGAACTGTGGCTGATACGACCAGAGGCGGACCGGGGGACCGTCAACTTTACCAATTCGAGTTGCAACTACAACAGGGGTGGAATCTGATTCATCTACCGTTGACGGTATACGCTGTCAATAATGAATTGCACAGGATTCAAACTGCCGCGGAGCTGTATGAACTTATCCAACCGATCCTCATGTTCATCTACAGTAGTGAGGAGGGGTTTATGGGTACGCGCGAGGAGACCGACGTTATACTCGGTCCCAATCAGGGGATTGCCGTATTAACCGATGCACCGGCGACGTTCACCTTGGTAGGGACGCGGCTGCCGGATCCGTTTCGGTTTGAGCGTGGGTTGAATTTTGTTGGTCTGCCACGGCAGTCAGTCGCCTTGCAACAGGTGAGCGATTTGTTGCGTGTCTACGAGGAAGCCGTTATAGTCGTCACAACGGTAGACGGTAAGTTCGCGGCGGTGGGGCGCGCGGCGGATCCGGGGGATCACACGATTACCGGCGGTCAATCGTTTTTTATTATAATGACTGCGCCGCGCGAGACGCACTTCTACGGACCGGCGTGGGGGACACCTATTGAATGAGCACATGATGGGTTAGAGGCATTTATGATAGATCTTAGAATTAACGACACGCGTCAAACGCATCTCAAACGGGAGGGTAGTGCCGGGCAAGCCTGATGCGACTGATGAACGAATGGGAAGGAAAAACAGAATGGCAAATGCGAAGATCATGATTGTTGAAAGCAATCCCCTTATTGCTGAAGACATCGAAGCACGCTTAAAAACGCTAGGATACACTGTTTGCGCTGTCGCTTCATCCGAGGCGGAAGCGGTTGCAAAAGCGGCGGAAATACGTCCCGACGTAGCCTTGATCAATACAGAACTTGAAGGGCAGCTGGGAGGTTTTGAAGTTGCTCAGGAGATATCTAACCGTTTCAACATTCCGGTGGTATATCTGATTGATTCCATGAACGAGGATTTATTAGAGAAGGTAAAGGTAACTAGGGAATTTGGCTATGTCTTCAAACCGTATGAAACGAACCAGTTACGCCTGATTATCGAAAGTCAACTTTACCGGTATGCGGAAGATCAGAAAGCCATGGACGAGGAGCAGCGGAGATCTGCGATTCTCAACAATATTGGGGATGCCGTGATTACCACGGACGAAGGTGGATTCGTAACATTTATGAATTCGGTTGCTGAGCTCTTGACGGGCTGGCCGCTCGAAGAAGCCGGTGGGGTGTACATAACGAACGTTTTCAGTGTGTCGGTTGGAGAATCGAATAGGTCTATTAGAACGAGTTTGATGAATGTACTCCACAAAGGAATCACTATCCAGTGGGGATTGTCAGAGGCCCGCGATAATGCCCACCTCAATGCTAAATCTGGTCTAAAAGTCGCCATTGACTATCATGCCGCGCCTCTCAGAGACAAACAGAGAAACATCACAGGGGTAGCTGTGACCTTCCGCGATATGAGGAAGCAGAGAGAAACGGAAAATCGGTTGGACCAGACCATCGCCGAATTGGAAAATCAGAACCAATTGATGGAAACCGTTTTTAACAGTATCAGTGATGGTATCATCGTTATCAATCCAGAGGGCAGCGCATTACTCACCAATCCAAGTGCCGAACGAATTTTCGGGATGCCGCCACGGGAGGTAAAACCGAGCGAGTGGGCTGAAACATACGGTATTTTTTATCCGGATCAAGAAACATATATACCGGCCGATCAGATGCCGGTTACACAGGCTCTCCAGGGTAAGGTATTAGAAGCGGGCGAGTTCTTTATACGCAATAAGGAGCAACCGGATGGGGTTTATGCCAGGGGCAGTGCAGTCCCTCTATTTGGTAGCAATGGGGAGATTAGAGGCAGCGTCGCCATTATTAGCGACATCACAAAGGACAAAATAACAGCAGCAAAGCTGGAACAAACAATTACTGAACTACAAAATCAGAACCAACTGATGGAAACCGTTTTTAATAGTATCAGTGATGGTGTCGTTGTTACCGATGAAGAGGGGATTTTTTTACTTGTTAATCCAAGTGCCGAACGGATTGTCGGTCTGGGGGTAACGGAGACGATACCCGATGAATGGGCTGAAGAATATGGCACTTTTTATCCCGATCAAGTGACCCCTTTCCCTTCGGATCAGCTACCACTCGTTCACGCCATTCAGGGTAAGTCCACAGATGGAGTAGATCTGTTTATACGCAATCCGGAAAATCCGGATGGTAGTTTTATCAATGTCCATGGGAGACCGCTACAGGATCAGGAAAATGTTGTGAAGGGGGGCGTGATTGTTTTCCGCGATGTCACGCAGATCAAGCGCACGGAGGCCAGGTTAGAACAGACCATTGATGAACTGGAAAAGCAGGCTCAACTGATAGATACTATTTTTGATAGTATGAGTGATGGGGTGGTCGTTGCTGACGACAAGGGGCAATACATAATGGCTAACCCAGCTGCGGAAAGGATGATCAGTCGCAATTTTGAGGAGTTAGATCTTCCCCAAGCATCTGAGCAATACGGTCTTTTTGATCCCACTACAGACGCATTGTTTCCCGCAGATCAGCTTCCACTCGCCCTGGCCATCGAAGGTAAGGCGACAAACAACGTCGAAATGCGTGTAGGCGGCGGGCAATCGTCACAGGCGGCTTATGTCAGTGTAAATGGGAGGCCTCTACTCGACAAAAACGGCACTTTGATAGGAGGGGTGGTGGTTGCTCGCGATGTCACGCAGCTTAAGGAGACAGAGATTGAGTTGGACCAGACCGTCGCCGAATTGGAAAATCAGAACCAACTGATGGAAACCGTTTTTAACAGTATCAGTGATGGGGTGGCCGTCACCGATGAGAAGGGGCGTTTTTTACTTGTGAATCCGGAGGCAGAACAAATTGTCGGTATGGAGGCAGCAGAGACGCCCCCTGATAAATGGGCTGAAACATACGGTATTTTTCATCTTGATAAAACGACACCTTTTCCAGCAGCACCGCCGCTCATGCGTATCATATCCGGTGAAGCAATAGACGATCTCAATGTGTTTATACGCAATTCTGGGAGACCGGAGGGTGTTTATGTCAACGTGAGTGGGAGAGCCTTGAAGTCTAACGACGGTAATGTGAGAGGTAGCGTTATCGCTTTCCGCGATGTCACGCAGCTTAAGGAGACAGAGATTGAGTTAGAACAAACCGTCGCCGAATTGGAAAATCAGAACCAACTGATGGAAACCGTTTTGAACGGTATCAGCGATGGCGTACTCGCTACCGATACAAACGGGAGATACTTATTTTTTTCTGAAAAGATGAAACAATTAGTTGGTGTACCTTTGGTACGGGATTTAGAAATTGATCAGCGGCCTCGGGCATACGGTCTCTTTTACCCCGATAAAAAAACGCTTATCGCGGGAGAGGATCTTCCGCTCACCCGGGCGATGCGCGGTGAGATAACAGATGACATTGAGTTGTTTGTCCGCAATTCGGCATTGTCGGAAGGTATTTTTATCAAGGCTAGCGGGAGGCCTCTACAAGGCCCAGATGGGAAGATGATGGGTGGGGTTGTCTTAGTCCGCGATGTTACCGAGCTTAAGGAAGCAGAGATTCAGTTGGAACAGACCGTCGCCGAATTGGAAAATCAGAACCAACTGATGGAAACCGTTTTGAATCAGATGAGTGATGGTGTGATTCTTGCTAATAAGGAAGGGCAATACATCATGGCTAACAGGACTGCGGAACAGATGACCGGTCGTAGCCTGCGGCACATAAGTGGACAGGAGGCCGTTGAACAATACGGCTTCTTTCTCCCCGATAAAAAAACGCCCTTCCCCGCTAATCAGCTTCCGATTGCACGTACCCTTCGCGGTGAGCCGGCAGACAACATTGGGATGTTTGTCTACAATCCGTCGATGATGCGGGAGGGGATTCATTTAAGTGTCAGTGCGAGACCCCTATATGACGGGCAAGGTGCTATAACAGGAAGCGTATCCGTCTCGCGCGATGTCACCGAACTCAGACAGGCAGAAATCAATTTGAAAGACATGGTCCAACAACTTGAAGAGCAGGGTGCGCTGCTAGAATCCATTTTTAATAGTATCAGTGATGGGGTGGTCGTCGCTGATGTAGATGGCAACTTTAGAATTTTTAATCCAAGTGCCGAAAGAATTATCGGTATCGGGGCAACAGAGGCGGAGACCGATGAATGGAGCGACACTTATGGGCTCTTTTTCCCCGATAGAGTGACGCCCTTTCCAACAGATGAACTCCCGTTAGTGCGTGCCATCCAAGGCGAAATCGTAGACGACCTAGAGATGTTTGTCCGCAATCCGAATGTACCAGAAGGTGTTTTTATCAGCGTCAGTGCGAGCCCCTTACAGGACGACGAAGGCAACGCGAAGGGGGGCGTGGCTGTATTTCGAGATGTGACTCAGCGAATGATTGCCGAAGAAGCGTTGACCCAAGCATTTGCACAAGGCCGGCTGGAGATTGTCGATACGATTCTCCACAACATCGGCAACGCAATCAACAGTGTAACGTCAGGCGCTGAAATACTCCAGAGAGAGTTACACGGCAATCCGTTAATCCCCCGTCTTACTGCCCTGGCTAGCGCGATAAAAGCGCGTGAAGATGATTGGATTGATTACATCAAAAACGACCCACAAGGGCAGCAGGTGCTCCCGTTTATTTGTGCGATCGCCGCCGATTTTAAAAATCAAAACGATAGGTGGTTACAACGGGCTGAACGGATCAAACAGCGGGCGACACATATCGCTGATATTGTCATCACACAAAAGTCATTTGGCAATTCAAGTATAGTCCGCAAGGATGTCAATATTTATGAGGTCATTGATGATGCGCTAAAGTTACAGCAAGAGTCGATCGACAGAAGAGGGATCGAGATTGATATCGACTGCGAAAACGCGCCACAAGAGATTCGGATTCAGGAGAGTCAATTTCATCAAATGTTGGTCAATCTTATCAAAAATTCAATTGAAGCCATTGATGAATCGGTTCAATCGGGCGGTTTCAATGGGACCCCGCGCATCCGTGTCAGAACCTATATTGATGGAGATTTTTACTGTCTTGAGGTGATTGATAACGGTATAGGCGTAGAACGGGAAAACAACAAGTTGATTTTTGCCGCTGGTTATACCACAAAGGAATCGGGGAGCGGGCTCGGTTTGCATTCAATCGCGAATTTTGTCATCGCAGCCGGCGGGAAAATTGAGCCGGTGAGTGAAGGTATCGGCAAAGGTATGACGATGCGTGTCATGCTGCGGCTCTCCTCTGTTCTCCCATAGTGGGGCGATAAATTGTCAGGCCCGGTAGGTGCGGTTTTATGAAGTTTAAGTATTTAAATCGGTAATCCCTATTTTCCTCGAAACATACGGTAGGCGCGGTTTTCAACCGCGCCGGCGTCGCTAGCAAATTACCGAACTGTTTTTTTAATTTTCATTTAACCGCACCGAATTCAGCCCAATCCGGTAGATTTGGTTTTTAACCGCATCGCATTGGCGCAGTTATAAACAGCGCCTACCAAATACGAGAATGGTAGATATGGAGGAAAACCAAACGTGAACACCGGTCCCAAACATCGAAGCCACAATCTCCGCAAAGGCAGGACTTCAATACAAGGCACATATTACCATATCATCATCTGTACACACCAGCGACAGAAAATTCTAATGGAACCCACAATTGCATCAATTATCTTCAAAGCATTCGACTGGCTCGAAACAGAGAATCGCCAGGAATGGGTATGTATCATGGTGATGCCGGATCATGTACACACGGTTATTAAACTTGGACAAGGGCAGACCTTGGGACAAGTTTTGCATTCGATGAAACGCTTTACAGCACACGAGATTAACAAACATTTATCCCGGACCGGATCTCTCTGGCAGAAAGGTTATACCGATTGGGGCATTCGGGACGAGATGGCCTTAAACAAAACAATCCGCTATTGTTATGCGAACCCTGTGAGAGCGGGTATAGTCGCGTTAGCTCGAGATTATCCATATTGGCGATGCAAATTCCAGATGGAATAGTGGGTGTAGTGTCGGTTGAAACGGCGCAGTTGGAAACAGCGCCTACCAAGCTTTCCCCAGGCCCGGTAGGTGCGGTTTTTAACCGCACCGAATTCAGTCCAACCCGGTAGATTTGGTTTGCAACCGTACCGCATCGGCGCAGTTATAAACAGTGCCTACCGAATGGGAGGCCGTGAGGGTGGAAACGGCGCAGTTGAAAACAGCGCCTACCATACACAGGAAGCATCGGCGCAGTTATAAACAGTGCCTACCGAATGGGAGGCCGTGAGGGTGGAAACGGCGCAGTTGAAAACAGCGCCTACCATACACAGGAAGCATTGGCGCAGTTATAAACAGCGCCTACCGAATGGGAGGCCGTGAGGGTGGAAACGGCGCAGTTGAAAACAGCGCCTACCATACACAGGAAGCATTGGCGCAGTTATAAACAGCGCCTACCGAATGGGAGGCCGTGAGGGTGGAAACGGCGCAGTTGAAAACAGCGCCTACCAAATGGAAGAACGGTAACGACGGTTTCCTAACCGCATCGCATCGGCGCAGTTGAAAACAGCGCCTACCATACACAGGAAGCATCGGCGCAGTTAGAAACAGTGCCTACCAAACTTCTGTTAAATATAAGAGGGGATTCAATGGAATTAAAAACGGATTGGAACAATCGCATCTTGGTTGTTGATGACCAAGAAGAGATCCACGATGATCTTGAAGATATGTTGACTTTCAACTCTATGCAGGCAGCAGAGAGTAGTAAGGCAGAAACGGATGCTTTCGCAGACCTATTTCTTGATGAAGCTGAAAAATCCTATCTGCCAGACTTTGAAATTTTGCATGCGATGGGCGGGGAGCAGGCGTGTGAAATCGTGAAAGCGAGTAAGGAATCGAACCGTCCCATTGCTGTAGGATTCATTGATGTCAGAATGCCGCCGGGAATTGATGGGATTGAAGCAATCCATCAGATTAGACAGGTTGATAAAAACATGGAGATCGTCATCATGACCGCTTACACGGATAGGCCGCTGCCTGAGATGATCCATGATATGGAATTGCTTCATAAATTGCTCTATATCAGAAAGCCTTTCGTGCAGGAGGAGATTCAGCAGCTCGCCCTTTCCCTTGTCGAAAAGTGGAACATTGACGTGGAAAAAAGGCAGGCTGAACAGGAATTAATCAAAAACCAACAGCAACTGATAATCAGTCATAAAAGGCTTGAAACGGTACTGGATTCTACGGGAGATGCCATCGGAATGTTTGACACCAACGGATCCTTGGTGTTTGCAAATCAATGGTATGAGGAGTTGTTCGAATTAACAGAAAGTGAATTGAAGCAGATGGCACCCAACGACCATCAAGCACGGGTCAAAGCGCGTTTTCAAGAGTCAATCTCTCCTGAAGCGAAGATAAACGCACCCTTTGGAACCACCGGAAGGGTGGAAGATATTATGGAAGTTAGCGAATCAAAACCCCGGTTGTTTCGTCGCCTGACCGCGCCGGTGCATGATGATAAGGGAAACATTGCCGGTAACATTATCACTTACCGCGACACCTCCAAAGAGATCGAATTCGAGCGGATGAAATCCGAAGTCGTTCGCTTACGTAACACGCTCCAAACAACCTCCTCCTTTAGTGGCATCATAGGTAAGAGCCAAGAGATGCAAGAGGTGTTCACGTTGATACAACGTGCGGCTGAAACCAACATCACCGTGCTGATTCAGGGGGAAAGCGGGACAGGTAAAGAGCTAGTCGCCCAATCCATCCATTTTAATAGTGATCGAAAAACGGAGCCATTTGTCGTCGTCAATTGTGCGGCGATTCCCGATACACTTATTGAAAGCGAACTTTTTGGACATGAACGTGGGGCTTTCACAGGCGCGACAGCGCAAAAAATCGGACAATTTGAACAAGCCAATAGAGGAACAATTTTTCTCGATGAAATTGGCGATATGCCATTTAACCTGCAAGCCAAGTTGTTGCGCGTCCTTCAAGAACGGGAGCTCCAGCGTGTCGGCGGAGCCAGAACGATTCCGATTGACATCCGAGTCATCGCAGCGACAAATCAGGACTTAACTACCGCGGTAGAAGCAGGCGACTTCCGTCTGGATCTTTTCTATCGCCTCGCTGCCTATCCGATCGAGATTCCACCACTCAGAGCGCGGCGCGAAGATATCCCCCTATTGGCAAGACACTTTTTAGAAAAATATGTCGAAGATACTAACAAATCCATCAGTGAAATTTCCCCAAGTGCCTTACAACTGTTGATATGGCATGACTTCCCTGGCAATGTACGTGAGTTAGAGAACATCATTGAACGTGCTGTCCTGCTTGAGACAACGGATAGCCTACAAGCGTCCAATCTATCCTCGTCTATCCTTCCGATTTCCACCTCCCAAGCTGTTTCTCCGCACCTTTCCTCAACGACAATCGTCCCGCTTGTGGAGGTCGAGAAGCAAGTACTTGCCCACGCCCTCGAAACTACGGACAATAATGTTAACAAGGCAGCCCAAGCCTTGGGTATCAATCGAGGGACCCTTTATCGGAAATTGAAGATGTATCAACTGTCCGTGTCAGAATAATTTAGAGCGTAGTAGGCACCCTCCGTGCGCCGTAACCCCCCCATAGTAGTAGGCACACTCCGTGTGCCGTCCCCAAATCTCCTGCTGCATAATGCGACCAAGCTGCAGAATGCAGCACTTTCCCCACATCCCCCGTCATCACAGGCTCCCCACCGATTTTTCCCTCTACCTTTTCCTAATCTGCTGCATTTTGCGACATTCAAAAGCAACCTGTGCGCCCTGAAAAAAATCTAAAAAAAAACGACGTGCTCTCGTGAAAAGCCTGTCCTTAAGGGATTTGTCCGCCGTTAGTCCCCTTTCCCCACCCCTGAATTGGAGGTTGGCACGGTTCATGCGTTTTGCGTTCCATGTCCTTAGATCACAACAAGATGTACCATTACAATGAAAGGTAGAACACTGAAAATTGAAAACAACAAGAATCATTTCATCTTCGCCCATGTTAAGAAATCGTGCAACAGTAGAGACAGGTCTTATATCTGATCAAGCCCGCTTCCTTCGTTGCCTCTCTGCTATCGCGCTGCTCGGCGCGCTTTTCCTATTCGCTGCTCCTCCCGCGTCGGCGGGACCAAGGCAGCACCTGACCGGCCTGTCGATGTCGGCCAACGGGACCGCGGTCCCGATCACCCATACGTCCACGTCCGCCGACGGGCAAATATGGTTTTATACGGCGACCGTTTCGCCTGACACGACCAGCGTGAGCGTCACGCCCACATGGACCGCCACCGTCGTCGATGCTCAGATAAGTTCCGCGACGCCGGACCATGACAACGTAATCACCAACGCTATAACAGTCTCCACATCCGGCACCTCCGCATCCGTGAACTTGGCATCCAGCGGCGACACTTGGGTGTCGGTTGCCCTGTTTTATGAGAGGAACGCTGCCACTGATTACAGGATCATCGTCAGCAAGCCGCCCGCCGCGCCAACCGGTCTAACGGTCACGGCGGGTAATGGGGAGCTGCGCTTGGCGTGGACGCGGCCGGTGGACGCTATCGCCGGCTACGACGTGGCATACACCTCGGCGAGCAGCAGCGCAGTCGCCGACACCGCGGCGGCGTCGGGCAGCGACCCCAGCGTCGCCTGGGTGCTGACGCGCTACAATCCCTCGTCCAGCGCGACCTCCTGGACAATTTCGGGCTTGACCAACAATACGGACTACCGGGTGCGCGTACGCGCGATAGCGCGCAATTTTCTTGAGAGCCCCTGGGTGTTCGCTACGGGCAAGCCGAAGGTGCCACCAAGGCAGCACCTGACCGGCCTGTCGCTGTCGGTCGACGGGATAGCTGTCCCGATCACCGAGACGTTCACGTCCGCCGATGGTCAAACAAGGTCTTATACGGCGAGCGTCCCGCACGACACGACCAGCGTGAGCATCACGCCCACATGGACCGCCACCGGCGTCGTTGTTCAGGTAGGTTCCATAATACCGTACCAGTACGACGTAATCACCGACACTATAATAGTCTCCGCATCCGGCACCTCCAACTCCGTGAACCTGGCATCCAGTGGCAACACGCTGGTGTGGATTGCTCTGTTTTATGCGGACGGTACTGCCAGCACTTATTACGATATCATCGTCAGTAGGTTGCAGCCGCCCGCCGCGCAGATCGCGGTCCCGGCGCAGACGCGCCCCACAATCCGGATGTCAGTGTCTCCGAACCCGGTGGACGAGGGCTCGTCGGTGACGGTGACACTGACGCTGTCGGAAACGGCGGCGAGCCAAGTGGTCATCCCGGTGACGCTGACGGCTATATGGGCAGAGTCCGGCGACTACGGACCGCTGTCGTCGATTACGATCCCCGCCGGCGAGACAATCGGCACGGGGACTATCACCACGGCGCAGGACGCCGACGCCGAGCACGAGACATTCAGACTGGTGCTTGGGGCACCGCCGGCCGGATACGCTATGCCGTTGAGCCAGATGCAGATCATGATCCGGGACGACGAGGCCGCGGGCGCAGCACCTATCGCGCGCGCTATACACGATAACCAGACACCTGGCCTGTCCGTCTTCGGTTCTATCGTTGACGAAGGTGCCGGCGTCGCGAAGGAAGGTTTCCGAGTCAAGGTCAAAAACCTGACAACGAAGGCTTCTGTTAGCGAGATCAGTTCTGTCGAAACAGCAGACGGATATAGCGTGACCTTGGTTGACCTAGCTAACGCTCGCGCAACACGGGTCGGTGATGTGTTAGAGATTTCTGCTGAGTCGCTGGATCCGCGGATTGGTGTCGAACCGGTGCGGCATCTCGTTACAGTGGACGATGTGAAGCGCGGCACTATCCAGCTGGAAGATCTGATCGCGTATGAGATTCCCGCTGGGACGGAGCTGCTTCGCAACTATCCGAACCCGTTCAACCCAGAGACGTGGATTCCGTATCGTCTATCAGAGGATGCCGACGTGTCGTTAACCATCTACGATGCAAATGGTGGCTTGGTACGCTCCATTGATGTGGGACATCAATCCGCAGCAGTGTATGAGTCCAGAGCCAAAGCCATCTACTGGGATGGTCGGAACCAATTCGGTGAACAGGTTGCAAGTGGCGTCTATTTCTATAGCTTGAGTGCAGGAGACTTCTCGGCGACCCGTAAAATGGTAATACTGAAATAGTATCACTATACACTCACCTGATATAGCCGTTGGAGGCCCCACACAATCGGGGCATTCAACGGCTATTTTTTTTGGTTTTAGGACTTACGCAGTTGCACGCTCCCCCGCCCTGTTTGGAGAGTCTTAGACTTGCAGTTGGGCGATTTATCGTTACAGCACGCTGTTACCAACGCCCGATAAATTGAGCAACTCCAGCAGAGACACCCTCAAGGAGTTCGTAGGGAACGCAGATCTGCGTTCCCTACTGAAGTGCGTAACTCCTAGGTTTAACCTAAGTTGCTAGTCGTTGAAAGTCCACCGTTTTTTGTCAGGGCAGAGCCTCCCCGACCATCTGGTAGGTCCTTTGTCTTTCGCTCCAGAGGAGCGATATGTCTATAGAAGGGTAACATGTTCAATCCCTGCGCTCCAGAGGAGCGCAATGTGTATAGCCAGAGCCAAGCTGACGATAAATTGAAGTCCTAAGAACGGATTGGCGAAGTCGGAGCCGAGCGGGTTTTATAACTAGCAACTTGCGTTAGGTTTATGTAAAAAGAAAGTGCAAAGCACGAAGTGAAGTGCACCTCCAGCCCCCCCTTAATCCCCCCGCAAGCGGGGGGAGAGTCACGCAGCAAAAACATTAGGACTTACGCAGTTGAACGGTCAAAGCACTGTAGTCAACTACAAACCCTCGTGGGTGCAGATTTCCCAATCTCGATTCCATCGGGACACGGCAGGTTAGGCAACCTACCCCCACGGTTTGAGTAATTTTTCAATCACGCATCACGTTATCAACAGGTTATTACATTACGTAGGCACCCTCCGTGTGCCGTAACCCCCATAGTAGTAGGCACACTCGTGGGTTTTAAGAAATTAAACGGGTAATTCTATATTTCCCCAGACCCGGTAGGTGCGGTTTCCCCCCGCACCGGACATCGCTCGGAAATTACCCAATTAATAAATTAATTCTTCATCCGTGTGCCGTAACCAAATCTCCTGCTGCATAATGCGACCAAGCTGCAGAATGCAGCACTTTCCCCGCATCCCGCGTCATCACAGGCTCCCCGCCGATTCTCCCCTCTACCTTTTCCTAATCTGCTGCATTTTGCGACATTCAAAAGTAACCTGTGCGCCCTGAAAAAAATCTAAAAAAAACGGCGTGCTCTCGTGAAAAGCCTGTCCTGAAGGGATTTGTCCGCCGTTAGTCCCCTTTCCCCACCCCTGAATTGGAGATTGGCACGGTTCATGCACTCTGTGTGCTTAGACCATCAAAGAAAGGAGATTATGATAAAAAAAACGATTTTTTTCTTTCACATTACTCTTGGTAATTCAACTCTTTATTAGTACTTACATCATTCATACAGGGAGCAAAACATGGGTAGTAAATTAAAAACATATTTGCAGGATCCGCTCTTGAATCAGATGTTTTCTGAGGTTAGGCAAGCCGGTCCTCTCAAATCTATACTGGTAGACATTACACACTTGTGCAATCTTCGATGCCAAGGCTGTTACTTTTTTGCGGAGAACCTAGACGAGCATAAATCGCCTAGCGATGAAGCAGTGCTTGACACTTTTATTGAGGAGGAAAAAGTGAGGGGGACCAATTACATAACAGTCGTCGGTGGGGAACCCACTCTCCAGTTGGATCGCCTCAAAAAGCTTTATGACAATTTCTGGCTGGTTGTTGTCACCAACGGGCTCCGCAAAATTCCTTACGATGGCTTTGAAAATATGCCAATCGGTATTTCTATCTGGGGCGACCATGAGACGGATACAGTTCTGCGAGGGTATGGGAAAATTGATGTTTTTGATCGAGCCTTAAAAAATTTCAAAGATGACCCCCGTGCAATTTGGTACTACACGACTTCCCCCGGCAATGCCCATGAAATTGAAAGTGTAGTCGATCAGTGTGTTGCCAACGGCAACTACGTTACCTTCAATTTTTATGGTGACGTATCGAGTTTAGGTGGAAAGTTCGATCATACCAGGGGCTTTGAAAAGGTCCGTCATGAGATTGATCGGGCGATTCAACGACATCCCGATAAGATTTTGATGTCGCCTTATCTCGCTGAAGTTGTCTCAACAGGAGAGTTGTTCGGTCAAAAATGGGGTTATGACGTTTGCCCGAGCGTTACCTTTGACAACGAGATAAACAGAGAGCGTGTTAAAAATGGGAATCCATACAATACGCATTTTCGTGCTTACAACCCCGATCTTAAAACAACCCGCCGGTGTTCCGTTGGTAATGAGAGAGACTGCTCAACCTGTTACGACGTGTATGTCCACTTCGCTTGGATTATGTTAAACATGAAGCGGCACCTGCATACCGAGAAGGATTTCACAAACTGGTTAACAACGATGTATCTCTTTTATTTGGGCAATCGGATTGTTGATTTTGAAACTGGTATTAAACTGTTGCCCAGTATTCACGAGCGGTTGCAGACTTTGCGTGATGAAGATTGGGCGTTCCCATCACTCAATACAGGCATGATGGCAAGCGGTCAGGCTTTCAATGCCCCACGCAATATCTCTGGGTATGTGTAGTAAGTAAACAGGTCCCGACAGGAAAATGTCGATTTTGGAAAATCGACCTACAAAAACTAGGCTCATGTTAAGCAATCGTGCAACAGAAACCGAGTTCTTTCTTCAAAACTCGGTTTCTCTTCATGCCTTGCACTCTCTTTTTATATCAGCCTCCAAACTTAAGGAATCACAATGGAAACACAGAATATCGAACTTTGTATTGATGGCTTTCGTTATTTCTATAAGGTTTACCCCAACGCTGAAAGCAATTTTGCCCCGTTTGTGCTTATCAGCGGAAGTTTTCAGTCAATAGATGGGTGGAAGAAGCACGCTGAATGGTTGAACCAATTCGCCCCGGTCATTGTGTTTGATCCACCAGGGGTTGGGCTCTCCGACCCGCTACCTGCCCATTACGGTCTCGATTTCTTGGCAAACTCCCTTTTGAAGGTACTCGAAATGGAGGAAATCCCCCTGGTAAATTTGTTGGGAATATCTTACGGCACGGCTGTCGCTTACGGTTTTGCCCAATTGTATCCTCATAAAGTGAATCGAATGATATTAGCTGGATCCATGAAACAGATCCCGGCTGAGCAGGTCAAAGATATTCAAAAATCACTCACACTGTTGCGAGAGGGGAAAAAAGCCGATTTTGTGGATAGTGTGCTTCAGTTTTTAATCTGCCAAGATAAGCAAAAGTTTGTTGCGAAACGCCGCTCAATGGAGCGAGTCCTGCGGTCAATAGTGTCCACAGCTTCCACGGACGATTTAAAGAAATATGAACAGAACATGCTGCGGGCCATAACTCTCTCACATCTGGACTTGACGAATTCTCCAGACGTGCCGACTTTGGTCTTCACCGGTGAGCATGACACCTGCACCAATCCCCGCCATTGTTTGAAATTTGCAGAGGCACTTTCTAAGGGCATTTATACCACGATTCAAAACGCAGATCATCTTTTCTATCTTGAACAGTTTCTGACGGTTGTTGGGCTGGCTGCGGATTTCTTTTTAGAACTGCCGTTGGAGGCGTTAGAGGGGTGTACCCCGGTAGAATACTTCGACAAGCAGCTGCCAATGGCCCTTGCCGCCTGAAGCCCCTATAGTGAATATAATACCAATTTTGACAAAGAACGCTCATGTTAAGATTTAGTGCAAAGAAACCGAGTTTTGAAGAAAAAACTCGGTTTCTCCTCGTTGGTTCATTGGTTCATTGGGTAATTACTGAACGAATGAACCAGTAAACTCATGAATAACTTCGCCCCTCGGTAGGTGCGGTTACAAACAGTACCTACCAAGCGGTAGATTTAATAACCCTTCTCAATTGTCGTAAAATGCGAAAAGTAGTATAGTATTCTGCGACAACCCCGCCTCTATATAGCTTTGTTACAGACTTTCCGCCGCTATCCTCCCACTTAATTGATTCCAACTGTCGCATTTTGCGACATCTTCACCCCATCCACTCTCACGCCATCTAACCGCCTGTATCCTTCAAAGACAAGCTATCAAAGGATTCCTTAGGCTTTGCCCTCGTTTGATTAAGCATTGGCACAGTTTATGCTAATTTATCCAGTTATCCTTCCCGCGGTAGGAGTCCACTTCACCGTCCTCGGTGTTGCCTGCCGCTCCCCTTGGACGGGGATTGGGAGGGTTGGAAGGGTTGGAAGGGTTTCCCATTATACAATATCGAAGTTTATCTTTAGGTGGAGTGTCTGCCTATCAGGGGGATCGTCTACCTGTATGACCGAATCCAAACGCCGTGCAAGCATTGAAAAATCCAAGCACGTTAACATCGGTATAAGGCGATGGGCTGCTGCTGGTGTGGGCGAGAAGTGCGTCTTGGCTACAGACGTTGTGGCGGAGGCGAGCAATCTCCCTTTTGCAAATGAGCCTTTTGATGTTCGCTCATATAAAAAAAGGTGCAAAACGCGAAGCGAACATTCGGTTTCTTTGCACTAAATCTTAACATGAGCCAAAAAAAATAACCTAACGGAGATTTTTATGATAGCCGCTCAGATTAAACCCAACTTTTTGTTTTATACCTTTACGTTGTTTGTATGTCTCAATACCTTTTTTCTAGGAAACACCGCAGCACAAGTTAACAATCAACCCGCTGACTCCGGCTACACTTATGAGAGTATTGATGTTCCCGGTGTAGAGTTTTTGGCGGTGACAGCGAGTTCTGACTTTGAGGATTATGCGGGCTACACACCGAGCCCCGACGGTGAAAAGATGGTCGCTTTTACGCTGATAGATGGCGAGTTTGAGACCTACGATTATCCCGGCTCACTGAACACCTATTTCTACGCGCTCGACAACGATTGGGGTGCTGCTGGCTACTACGAAGATAACAACGGTCTACACCATGGGGTGATCTTGACAGATGGCGAGTTGCGACAATATGATTTCTCCGATGCTGTCGAAACGGAGATATACGGTATCAGTGATGCGACCGGTGCACTGACGGGGAATTTTATCGCGGTTGATGGGGGGCGCCGTGGCTTTTCAGACGAGATAATCGTTGAGTTTCCTGGGTCACCAGAAACATATGCCGATTTTGTGAACGCGAGTGGGGGTATAGTGGGTAGCTACGTAGATGCTAACGGAGTATATCAGCCATACGTACGGACCCCGGATGGCAGGTTTACCTCTCTCGACCTTCCCGATGCAGCGGAGTACGAATACTTTTTTGTGCATGGTATCAACGATGTAGGGGCTATCGTTACCCGATTCAAAACGTTTGATGGTGTCCCGCGCACCTCTGTCGGTCAACTTGGCGGGCTACAGGAATTGCATTTTCCGGGCAGCGTCAGCACGGAGGGCTGGAATATCAATCAGGACGGCTCCGTTGTCGGACACTATGACTCAGCAGATGGGCGCAGACACGGATTTATCGCTAGACTCGCTGACAAGGCGGAGAGTGATTATTTTGGTAACACGTACCATGTCACATTGGCTAAAGGTCTAAACATGATTTCTGTGCCGTTGGCACCCCCAAAACCGATGAGTGCTAAGACGCTTGCCGCGCTGACAGGGGCGACAACCGTCATCACCCTCGATACGGCAAACCAGCAGTTCGTCGGCTGGACACTAAGCGCACCGGACGACGGTTTTGCTATTGAAGGTGGAAAAGGCTATATCGTCAATGTTCCAGAAACCCGCCAATTTGCTTTTGTCGGTTCAGAGTGGACAAATCAGATGGATAAAGCTGCAGCAGCCCCCGCCATTACCCCCTTGATAAAGGGCGACAGGGGGGTTGCCCAAGAGACGTGGGCGTTTGTTGTTAGTGGTCATTTGGTGGGTAAACCAGCGTTTGATGGCTATCAGGTGGTTGTCCGTAACCTGAGAACAGACAGGACAATAACCGCATCGGTTCGAGGGGATTACTTCGCTGCGGCGACCGCCGACTTGTCCCGGCGGGGGGTTGTCGAGGTGGGAGATGTGATCGAAGTCCGTGTTATCGGTCCGGGTGGCAATGTTGAATCACACACCTTCACTGCGGAAGTGACCCCTGAGCACTTGGCAGACGCGGTGTTGTCCCTCAGGCTTGAACGCATCGGTCAACCGAAGCGCAATCTCCTGTTGCAGAACTACCCGAATCCGTTTAATCCTGAAACATGGATTCCGTATCACCTCGCTTCAGTCGCCGATGTGAAAATCTCTATCTATGACATCAACGGGGTGTTGGTACGCCGGCTGGATGTGGGGTATCAGCAGGCAGGGTTCTATACGGGTAGGACGCAAGCTGCCTACTGGGACGGTCGTAACCAGTGGGGTGAATTTGTTGTCAGCGGTGTCTATTTCTACCAGTTATCCGCAGGCGATTATTCTGCGGTGCGGAAGATGGTAATCCTTAAATGAGAGGTAGTGTATGAAAAACGTAAAGGTTCGATGGTTGGCAACGCCGTTGATAATCGGTGCAGGTATCTTTGTTGCGACGACGGGGTTGCTGATGTTCTTTGTTACGGCGGATCCGTTCAGATTCGCTCATGAAATCGTAGGTATTGGATTTGCTGTTGGCATTGTGCTCCATATTTTGAGTAATTGGCGACCGTTTACCAGATATTTCTCGCAAAAAAGTGTAGGGATTATCGCGGTGGGGTGGGTAGTCGGTATCAGCTTGGTTACGATAACGGTGATGCGAGGTGGAGAAGATGCTGAAGATCGGGTTGTGGAGCAGATTGAGCAGACCTCGATTCAGCTGCTCGCGCCGGTTGTTGGTATAGAGGTGAGTGTGCTTGTGGATCGGCTTAAAACAGACGGTTTGGTTGTCGATAATCCTGAGATGTCTATTGAGCAGCTCGCTGATAAACACGGGGCAGATACCGAGGAGATATTACTCTTGGTATTTCGATGACGACCGAAATTCATTGGTTCATTAATTATCAGGGATTAGGGGTGGTTTGAAACAGTCCTCCCTAATATAGAGGAACCCTACTGTGGCGGTCCCTATTTACGAGTTAGGTTCATGGGAAGGGGCACCTTCGGGTGCCCCGCCTATCCAAAGCAATAGCAAGGAGATATTGATGAATATCACAATGTTTAAGCGATTCATAGTTGTCATAGCGATAATCGGGCTAATTGCGGGTTTTCCCGCCTGTGACCAGATTCAGCAACTGCTTGTCCCCGCACCGGTGCCGATGGAAGGGCTTGGTGGAGAAATCGCTATCGGTGTCGTTTTACCACAGACGGGAGTGTTAGGCCCCGGTGAATTTGGCCCGGGGGCGTTAGTAATGGAAAATGGGTTTAACATGGCGCTCGAAGAGATTAACAATTCACAACTCAGCGATGTGAGACTCAAGTTCATCGTCGAAGATGACCAAAGCACCGTTGAAGGTGCGGTTGCGGCTTTCAACAAACTGATCCATAAAGATCAGGTCCCCGTCATCATCGGTGTCTGGACATCACACGTCGCCCGATCGGTTTTTCCGATTGCACAAGAAAATGGGGTTGTGGCTTTTAGCCCGGTCGTCATTGCCTCTGGCTTGACAGAAATTGGCGATTTTATCTTTAGGGCAAGTCACAGCACCGAGGCACTGATTCCTGATGGGGTCAAGGTGACTCAGGAGAAACTCGGCTACCAACAAGTAGCAACGATAGGGGATAGTGTCGATCTCTTTTCTCGGGATAGTGACGCACTATTCAAGAAGACATTTGCCGATAGCGGTATTGAGGTTGTGGCTTCAGAAACTTTCGAGACCGGTGATACCGATTTTTCTGCACAATTAACCCGTATCAAGGAATCAAATCCGGACGTCATCTTTGTATCTGCCCAACAGATAGAGGTGATTGAGATTCTGACCCAAGGGCGTCAGCTTGGGATCCCTTCCGAGATTCCGTTTATTAGTATTGTTTTATCTGTGGATGAGATACAAAAGGCGGGTGATGCCGCGGAAGGGGCGATTACTTTTACCAGTTGGGTCAGCACCGCTGACACACCGGGCAATGGTGCTTTCGTTCAGAATTATACCGCGAAATACGGTATGGAGCCGAGCGTCTGGGCGGCGCAGCCGTATGCTGCTGTCTATATCTTAGCGAAAGCGATTTCGGATGTGCCTAGGACCCGTACCCAATCTACCGATACCGATTCAACGGCGATTCGGGATGCGCTGGCGAATATCACAGATTTCGATACGATTCTGGGCAAGTTTTCTTTTAACGCGGTCGGTGACGCGGTTTATGATCCGGTGGTGCTGATTGTTGAGGAGGGCGAACTTCAGGTCTTTGAATAAAGGAGGACTTTTACCATCTTACGCGCCGTTCTGATAATCTGCTTGTTATTCACTGTTGGGGCAGGCTTTGTTTCTGCACAACCGGTATCTATCCCTGCCCCCAACCTCCACCTTGCGATCGCGGACTATACCAAAGTGGTCGCAAGGCGTCCCGATTTTGCAGAGGCGTATCTGTGGCGTGAATACACTTACACTCTCATTGGTAATTATGCAAAAGTGATCGCAGATACGGAAAGAGCGATGAAGCTGAAACCTAAATTTACCGTTACCCGTGGACACTGATCCCAAAAGGGAGGATTAGCCGATGAAAACGATTGGAGTGCTGTTTTTGATAAGCATTACTACTATTTTGGTGAGTTGTGAGTTCGTAGAGGAGCTAGGGATTTTTTTAACATCAACAGAGGCGTTTGCTTTTGTTGATCCACTGATCGGTGGCGATTTCAGTGGTGTAGCAACCTTCACACAGGACGATGATACAATCACGCTCTATATTGAGATAGAAGGACTTCCACCGGGGGATTACGCGGTTCATATCCACGAATATGGCGATTGCAGCTCGCTCGACGGCTCGTCAGCCGGCGGTCATTGGAATCCGACGAATACCGCACACGGCAAATGGGGCGAAGGTGAGTTCCATCTTGGCGACATCGGCAATATAACAATCGGTCAAGATGGCACGGGGGTGATTAAATTGACGACCGACCTGTGGGAGATAGGCACCGGGTCTGACCGAGATGTTGTCGGTAAATCAATCATCCTCCATGCGGGTGCAGATGATTTTACCTCCCAACCGTCGGGGGCTGCCGGTGCTCGGATCGGGTGCGGTGTGATTCTGTTGCCGGATGAGGTGTTAGAGTGAAGCTAAAGCACAAAAGTTCCTCGCTCATTTGTGGGGCGTGTATGATAGCCGGGTGTTGGATCGGCAGTGCTTACGTGCTAGTCGCGTCTGGCAAGGGGGCTGCTGCCAAAAAGCCAGAACCGATTGCTACGGAGCCCTCGGCAGCCGAAACGCATTCTCCCGCTGCCGAGGCGGTGAATCGTTGCGTTGACTGGGAACTGACAAAAGTTTTAGTAGAGATGGATATACGCAATCCATCGCTCGAACATGAAGCCTTTCTTATAGAGTATGACCGCACACAAAAACATTGCCAAAAGGGGGAGCAATGACTATTGATGTTAAAAATAGAGATGGTGTTATCGTCTTAAAGCCTCATGGAAGACTGATCGGTCCGGCAGGCAATAAGCTCAAACAGGTGATTGAAACCCACCTGCAAGATACTTCTGAAGCCACCAATTTTCTGTTCGATTTCGCCGATTGCCTACGGATAGATAGTGTCGCTGTGGGCGTGCTAGTCGGTTTGCATGTGTCGATCGTACAACAGGGTGGGGTTATCGGGGTCACGAACCTCAGCACCAGCCTCAAAAATTACTTTGTGATGGCGAAACTAATTACGGCGTTCAAACATTTCAACAGTGAGAACGAAGCGATCGTCAATCTCCGAGCGATAGGGAGTTAAGGCTTAGGACAGGTAAAACTGCGCTAAGAAAGGGGGGATTTCATGGTGAGGATACCCCGCAGGGAAAGAAGTGTCCTTCGGCAAAGCAAAGAAACTTCAGCGAATTAGGTCTGCCCGTTTTGCTAAAAGACATGGCGACTACAGTGGCGGGTAGGTCTAATAACGGGGACGCTTGTGGTGATCGGGCGTCCCCCGTTTTATCATGGGAGGGGCTTTAATGATTCGAGTTATGCAGAAATATCCGGCATTTTGGGTTATCGGGGTGTTAATCCTAACTGTTGTATATTGCACCGGTTGTGACATTATCGTAAATGAGATACGTGCCGATTCGGACAAGGGGTCAACAGACGGTGATTCTACTCCTGTGATTGCAGAGATGTCTATCGTATATGTGGAGGTGCAGTTATCAGAGAGTGATCCTGTCGAAGTATTTGTCGAAGCGCATGGCGAGTTTGGTGGGTGTGCAGACCACCATGCAACCGATCAGACGTGGGACGGAAACACAATCACGATTGAGATTACAACCATAACACAAGAAACAAACATAGGTTGTAAAGCACTCGCAGTTCTTTATCGAGAACGGATTGCCATTGGCACGTTGGAGCCGGGGGATTATCAAGTCGTCGTCAACGGCGTGAAGCAAGAATTCCGCATTGACTAATCTTGGGGCTTATGACAGTCAATCCGCTGCGCCTCTGACCCATCAGAGGAGCGTTCTTCCTCCTTCGTCGAGAAACGGGTTGACTGCCGCCAACTTCTGGCAGTTAGTCATCATTACAGTTCACTTGATTTTGAGTTAGGTGCATAGTATGAAATCGGGAGGCACATTCGAGATACCAGATCGTTAAATACGGACTCTACCTAATAGCTTATGGTGGAGGTTTTTGAAACCGTTCATTGTTTTTTTTGAGACTCCTTGTTTTTCAATGGACGATGACCAATCGGTCGGGACGGTCATCTCCACCACCAATATCGCATCGCAGATAACACGGCTTGTGGTAGAGATAAATACTGCATAACGAGGTTTACAAGGGGAGGCTATCCGTTGTGCAGGGGCATCGACGGGGGCGGGGGAGCCTCCACCGCCCTTTTCATGAAACGAAAGGAGAACGATGGATCGCGCAGCAATCGACAAGATCCGGCGAGTGATTGAGCAACTCTCACAACAGATAGAACACTTGGACAGTTCAATGTCTGTTGATGTGCTGAATAAGAGTGTCTTGAAGAAAGAGGAGATCTGCAATCTGCTTATCCAAATCGCGGAACATAAGCATCTGATAAATCGGCTCGAAATGGAGCTCAGCGACACACTAGCGGTCGATGTCAAACGGCTCACCGATTCCCTAAATGCCAATAGGAAGGGATTTTCATGAACGCAAGGAAGGCGCGCACTCGGTCAATTCAAGTTAAGCTCCGTGACCATCGAGAAGGAACTCTCCGATTGGGACGCTGAAGGGCCTGAGCGCGAGGGGATACCTATGGACTTTTCAGCATGGTCGCCGAGTCATGCCATCCTTGTTGCTATTTTTGTGATGGGATTTCTTGGGCAAATCGTCCTCAACTGCTATCGCACCGGGCAACTGAAGAAACGGCTGGATAAGAAATCTAGTCAAATGGACGAGCGTTTTGAGGTGCTACGACATGAAATCCGCGATCTCCGAGTTGAGGTGGGCAAGTTGAACCAGAACCACATTGATAGCCTGAAACCGTCATGGTCGTAGATATGAAAGCTACCATGAGGAGCGATAACTTCTGCAAGGTAAGCGCACTTCCCCATGCTAGCCTTGTGATTGAACTTCAACAAATCGGGATTTAATTGAGATAGGACTTACGCAGTTGAACACTCAGATACCTGTAGTTCGGCGATTTATCGCCGCAAGACACTATCTCCAACGACCGATGAATCGGGCAACTACAGCAGAGGCTCCATAAGGAGTCCGTAGTGAACGCAGATCTGCGTTCCCTACTGAAGTGCGTAACTCCTATATACCAGTTGAATGGAGTAAGAGCGGTGTTTTTAACATTGATTAGCGGTGCTCAGATAGACATAGATCCGCAAAACGTGAGATCGGTTGATATGAGGCAAACCAGACCCGGTAATACACACAGTGGTTGGTTGATTGGTGTAAGGGTATCTACTGGATTGAGGTCTAGCATCGAATACCCAGTATCTAGGCACGCCCACGAATCAACGGCTAAGGAACACCGTGACTCGCTTGAGAAACGGATTTCCGAATGGAGATGTCCGATAAGCGAAAAGAGGAGATAAATCGTGGCGAAAACGGTATATATCTAAGGGAGGGGTTGACATGAAAATACAAACCGACACAAAAGATGGTGTCGTTGTCCTCAAACCAATCGGGAGAATCGTTGGTCATGCAAGCGATGAGTTCAGACGCGCAATTTTTGACGAAATGAAAGGTAGCATGGAATCGCCTAACTTCCTGTTTGATTTTGCCGGTGTCTCACGGATAGATAGCGTTGGCATCGGTGTATTGGCAGGATTGCATGTATCGATCGCACACAGAGGTGGGCGCATCGGTGTGATCAACATTAGTGACAATATCAGCAGCACCCTTGTCATGGCAAAACTGATTACAATGTTCAAACACTTCAAAAACGAAGGTGAAGCGATCGTTAATCTGCGAGACGACGAGGCGGTTGAATAAGGATCGGATTGAACTTATGGCAGTGAGCCCCGACTGGTAAAAATTGGGACCAGAGTCTGACCCATTCGTGGGGTTCGGGACGAACTGCCGCCAATTAGATCCCTTGTTTTCAGAGTGATAAAACGCTAACCATAGGAGTATACAACGAATGAGGCATCATTTTACTTCCACGGCTTTTGCCGTAAAATTGTTGTGTATCAGTTTCATATCAATCATCCTTTGCGCTGCAGAGAAGACCGAACACAAAACGGTTACCGAACTGATTGCCCTTCTCGACGATAAAGATGAGCGCATTGTTGAGATAGCGGCTGACGCATTGATGAAGCCTGGCAATAGTGCTGCTGCGCCGGCATTGACCAAAACGATGAAACGGGTTCAGGATCATTATGTGCGGTGGTCCGTTGCCCGTGCATTATGGTATGTCGCGCCGAATGACCAATCTGCTAAAGCCATTCTAAACATCGCCAGAACATACGAAGGACAAGACAAGGACGCACTGTTGGCTATTGTAGATGATCCGATTGGGCGCAGACAGATGACCGAAGCAGAGCGGTTCAATTATCTGCTTAATCACAAATTGGCAATGAGGGTCGGGGTTCCTGAAGCACTGGACATTCGTCTGAACCCCCAAAAAGAATATGAACAATTATTGTATGACAAAGCGGATCGGTTGTTCCTGGAGAAACACCGGTCTAAGGTGATTGATATTATGCGTGTCCGACTGCGCGATGGGGGTTCAACAGTGGCAGCTTTGTTACTTGGCTACTTTAAGGAACCAAAGGCACTCCCAGACCTCAAAAAGTGGTTTATTGAATCCGACCACTCCTATGGGTGGGAAGGTGCTTGGAATCGATTGAACTACTATAACTTCCCCGTCCATCATTGCTATGAGGAAGCTATCAAGCACATCACCGGAAAACCGCTCAACGAGGTCATCAAATTAACAGATGAACAGGTAACGCAACTAATTGAAGGATACCGTCAGCCAAAGGCTTACGATGATGAACCTAAACTGTATGTGTTGTTTCGGTTAAAACCGGATATCGCTCGCCAAGAAGCGGCTCGGAAATTCAGGGATTTAAGGGAAGAAACGACGAAGGAAACGTGGGAAATTAAGCTGGACCGTTTTCTGCTTTGTGTCTCGATACAAGATCTCCTGCCAAAGGGACTTTTGCTAACCGAAGTCCGTGAGCTATTGGGAGAGCCGGACAAAGTTCAGGAGTCATCATGGTTTTACGATTGTGGAAATAGCCCGATTGACAATCCCTATGTTTTGACGATTACTTTTGACAATGGCAGGCTATCACAAGTATCGTCACAACGGTTCTAAGCGACTGTGGATGCTTATGAGGTATGGAAGACGCCGGCATGCGGAGAAACAATCTGCAACGGGTTAAGGCACGTCAAAGGCGGTACAAAGCGCGGCGCGGGGACTCTGTAACTGTGGTGGGACCCCCAGCCCCGCTACAGAGACTGCGCGGCGTGCCGTCAGACCCGCCTCCGGCGGTATCGTGAGGACGGATACTGCCAATATTGAGTCATGTAATCAACCTGAGTTAGATTCCAACCCCGAAAGGGTATCAAGGAGAAAATCATGTACACCCATTTCTGCTACACTGTGTTTATCTTAGCTTTATGTCTACTTTTGGTGAGTTGCGGACCACCCCCTCAAACCGGAAAGATGCCACCTATCCCTAGTGCAACTCGTTCACAATCTGCTTCAACTTCAGCACCGATGGCAACTCGAACCGCTCCCGCGACAGGGGCATTACCTGCTACTGCTGCGATTGATGTTACGAAGAAACCACTCCTGAAAGCGTTCTTCAAAAATGAACCTAGTGTCAACCGACTTGAAGACCTCTATGCGACGACAAAAGGGCAAGTCGAAAACCTCAGCGTTGTGTCCAACTGTGATTTAGATGCGTTAAAAGCGTTTGTCGCAACAGGCTGGGCTCCCATTATCCAATCAAAACGCTCTGGCAAGGGGCACCTTTCAGTGGTTATCAAATATGATGATGCTCAACAGCAGATTCAGATTGGCAATCCCATCAACACGAGAGCTTCGCGTATGCTTACTTATTCGGAGTTTGGAAGGGAGTGGTCAACCGGATCCGGGAATAAGTGTGTGTTAATCACCCCGAAAAAACTTAATACGCGGGACGTTCAGACCGCATTGAAAAAATACCTCCCTGAAGAACAGGTCGCCCGGATTCAGGTGAGGAGTCGATGATTAACAGACACTCTTGCAGAAAGGAACTGAAACATGAAATTGTCCCATGGAATCGGACTCACGTTGAGCCTCACGATCCTCTCACTGATAGGGTGTGAGCAGATACAGAATCGAGTTACAGACGGCTCTGATGTCCCCGATGGAATAGACCGGTCCGCTGTGATTATTAGCAATCGGGTTGAATCGTTTGGCGTTGATGAATATGTCCTGAACACAGCGGGGATAACGGGTGATACGTTGTCGGTCAGTGTCTCGTTCAGCGGTGGGTGTAAGGAACACCACTTTACCCTTGTTACCAACGGCATGTTTTTGGAGTCAGATCCGGTCCAACTGAAGTTATCGCTAGCGCACGATGCGAACAACGATCCATGTGAAGCATTCCCAACTGAGGAACATCAATTTGACCTCAGCAGCATCAAAAGACTGTATCAATCCGCTTACCAGCAGGAATCGGGGGTCATAATTTTACTTCTCAAAGATGCGCCCCCTGGTGCGCTCATCTACGAGTTTTAGATGATGTAAGGATTTGCGTCCCCAAGAGTGCACGGCTATGTCCGGTGTAAAACGGAAGTATACCAATCGGCTTTTTTTCAGACTCAGTACGCGTTGATGTTTGCCAAGCTTCTTTTCGGATTTACGATAATGGCGGGGGTTGGGGATATGTTCGCCATCCGAATCGACAGCAAACGAGTTAAGTCCCACATCTACGCCAATCGTCGTGTGGACAGGGACTTCTATAGGAGCTGGCACTTCGACGCAGATAGTTACATACCAACCGCTGGCTCGCTTGATGACCGTCAGATTCTTGATGTTGCCGTCAGGTAAAGGACGGTGATAACGAATCTTGAGGTGTCCTATTTTCGGAACAACGACTTTGGCAAACTTACGATGTACACTCCGGACCAGCTGCTTGGACAGGTGGCTAAAGGTCATTGACCGGTATCGCCCTTCGCCTTTGAAGCGTGGGAAGCCCGGTGCCGCCCCGTTCTTAGCACGGCGGAAGAATGCTTTGTACGCTTTATCCAAACGGCGCATCGCATCTTGGAGAACATCCGCGTGAAGTCCTGCATAAGCCTTGGAGGCTGCTTTCAAGTCAGGTAAGGCGTTGGCTTGGGTCGTCCATTTGACAGAATCGTTATTTTTCTTGTAAGCGTCTATCCGCCACGCTAACGCTTGATTGTAGAGATTTCTCAACAAGGCAAGCCAAAGCAAAAAAGTATGTCGCTGTTTCGTCGTAGGATAGGCACGATATTCATAACTCTTTTTCATATGGGTTAGCTTTCTGGCTTTCATTCCTTTTCTACGAGGTGTAGGGGACATCCCGAAGGGTTCGGGATGGTAGAAATCCCCTACGAAAGCCATAAGAACTGTACCATATTTCACACAACTTTTCAACGAAAAAGGAGCGCAGTTTCCTCCCCGCTCTAAAGAACGGGGTCTTCACTGCGAAGAGTTGATGAATAAGTTGATTCGGGCGTTACCGGTTGTGTTGGGACTTTGTGCAGTGTTGGTATCGATTCCATCATGGGTGTATGCCAAAATGGGAGCAAGACAGGCACTTCAATTGAAAGCGGCATCAACATTGCCACGGCTTAAATCCGCTTCAGCCACCGGGGTCCGTGTTCGCTGGCATCGGGACAGAGGGACGGTGCGAAGCCTTTACAATCTGACCTTACCTGCGCCACCGGGGACACCTGAAACATCAGCACGTCAATGTCTGAGCGACTATTGCGACCTGTTTGCGATGACTGATCCGACGGTCGAGTTGCGGTTAAAGGGTATCCAAACTAGCTTAACGGGCAAGCATATCCGATTCCATCAATACTACAAGGGTCTTGAAGTCTACGGTGCGTCAATCTCGGTCCACAGCAACCGTTCCGGTCAGATACGAGTTATCCACAGCAACTACTTCCCACAGATTGACATCAGCACATCGGCATCGCTCTCAGCAGAACAGGCGATAGGCATCGCACTTGCGGAGTTCGGTGGGTTTGATTTACGGAAGCCATCGGTTGCTGAGTTGGTAGTCTTCCCGGTTGAGGAGGCGGGACAACGAGACGACTATACCGATGCGTATCGCCTCGCTTACCGCGCAATCGTGCACTTGCGTCATCCGTTGGTGAGCTGGGAGTATATTATAGACGCCCACACGGGCGAACCGTTACACCGACAAGATCTGCTCCGGTTCGCTGATGGGCGGGGGCGCGTGTTTAATCCGAGTCCGGTTGTCGCACTCAAAGATGACACGCTGATGGACCAAGACGATTCAGCAGACGCTATACCCGAAGCAGCCTACACCGATGTGATACTCCTTGAGTTGGACGGCAGCGGTTTTCTCGATGGTCGTTATGTGAGCACCCGATTGACCCCCGATCGTGCCAACGAGCCGAGTTTAGAGTTTAACTACCTCCGAGACGATCCCCGATTTGAAGAAGTGATGGTCTATTATCATGTCGATACGGTCGCCCGTTATCTGAAAGGGATCGGCTTCGATTTTGTCGATGATTGGCAGATCCCTACAAATGTCCATGTCAGTGAGGGACCCGATGCGTTCTACGATCATACTGATATGTCGATTAATTTCGGGGATGGTGGCGTGGATCTTGCCGAAGATGCAGAGGTGATTATCCACGAATATGGACACGCTATCTTGGATAGACAGGTCCCCGGCATCTTTGGCGGCGAAGGTAGCGCGATCCATGAAGGGTTCAGCGATTTCATCGCAGCCAGTTTTTTTACCGCAGTCAGCGATGGTTATGGTGATACGATTGTTTTTGACTGGGTAGGCAGTCATGATCCTGAATATGGAGGCACCCGTCCCGTCAACGGTTCTAAGCACTATCCCGAAGACATCGTGGGTCAACCACACGCTGATGGTGAGATGTGGTCGGCATCGCTATGGGAGCTGTTTGAAGCCCTCGGACGCGATGGTTCTATCCGTTTGGTGATTGAGAGCCATTTTTACCTGTCGTCCGATCCAGAATTTGTTGATGGTGCGTCGGCACTATTTGTAGCGGATCAAGGGTTAAATGGCGGTGTCAATCAGGATCTCATCTTGGGGGTTATGGAGGGGCGTGGTTTCCTTACACCACCTAAATTGGTATCAGATGCCTTCGAGGAGAACGACACAGCGGACACCGCAGCTGTTGTTGAGCTTCCATTTGTCAATGAGGAGTTGTCGATCCACACAACGGATAATGATGATTACTATACCTTCAATTTGGCAGAGCCGATGCAGATGGGGTTGGGGATTGACTTCCAACCGATCTACGGGGAGTTAATGCTCACATTGACCGGTGCTGATGGTGTTGTGCACGTGACGTTTGAGACGAAGGATGTCGCATCGCTTGAATTGGTGTCGGGCGATTATCTTGTGACCGTTTCTGGTGTCAACGGTGCGACCAACGATTATAAACTTGCACTGATTATAGACAGCCACGGCGATACATCTGACGCGGCGACCGCGGTAGCAATTGGGGACACGGTAGAGAGTTTCATTGACTTCAGTAGTGATACCGATTTCTTCTCATTTGAAGGTAAGCAAGGTCAGCTGATCGACATCACGATTAAGAAGGACGACTCCGAGCTTGACTCTCTACTGGTTGTCTATGGACCCGATGGTGCACTTTTTGCCAAAAACGATGATGCTTTGACCGGCTTTTTTGATCCGTTTGCCGAACTCAATCCGAGTGGGATTGATTCCCGTGTGAATGAAGAATTGCCCGCCGATGGGACGTATCTGCTCGCAGTGAGTAACATCGCTCCGCCGCAGCTGAACGCGCCGTTTGGGGGTATCAACTATTCCTATACGTTGTCGATAACAGAAAATGTTGACGACCATGCCTCCTGTGGTAGCGGCGAGGAGACGCCATTGGTCCGCAACGAACCGATAACAGGGGTGATCAGTCCTTTTAGCGATCCTGACAACCCCTTTGGCGATGACTCGGACGGCTTTCGGTTCGATGCAGCGGCGGGTGATGTGATTGCCTTGCACCTTGAAGTCGAAAGCGCGGGTCAATTTACATATGTGAGTCTCAGTCTTTTTGATGAAGCGGGTGAGGAGTTAGTATCGACTTTCGGTGACTCAGAATTGCGGATTGATGGCTATGAAGTCCATACCGATGGCGTCTATTGTGTTGAAATCAGCGGCGGTTTCTCGACAGATGATGATACCCCCTATACGCTCACTTTATCTGAAGGCGAACTCCAAGATGATGATCATGACGCACGGTGGGGCGATCCGACCCCGATTCAAGATGATGTGCCGATTGCGGGTGTGATCAATTTTGAAGGCGATACCGATGCGTTTCAGTTTACCGCGACCGAAGGCTCTATCATTCGGTTAAATGTCGAGTTGAATCCAACCCTCCTGTTCGCCGGCGTAGGCGTGAGTTTGTATGATGCCGACTTCGAGTGGTTGGCGGAGTCTATCTGGAGCGGGGTTGAAGATGATACTTTGTTAGAGTTTGATGAGCTACGAAACGGATTTACGATCCCTGTAAACGGCACCTACTATATCGAGGTCGAATCGTTTTTCGGAGAGCCTAGCGATGATTTCAGCTACACACTCACGCTCATATTTGACGAAGGCGGCGTTTTTGGGGTCTTTCCGCCCTATGATGTCAATCAAGATGGCAAGGTTGATGTCTTCGATCTGGTGCTTGTCGGTCAACATTTCGGAGAAAACTTCATTACCGCCACGCCCCCCGCTGATTTTGGGCAACTGCGATCAGTCTTGCCTGAAGGGGAGTTGCGTCTCTCGATGACGCCGAGTGCGACCGATATACGACAGTTGACCGTCTCTATCGACACCACTGCGATCGAAGATCTTTACGGCTACCATTTCTCTATCCAGTATGATAAGGCGGTATTAGAACTCATGACGGCTTCACCCAGTCCCGTGTTAGCTAAGGCACAAAACGACAGCTACTGGCATCTCGCGCAAAAGGGGACACAACTCGAACTGATGCACACACGGCAGGGAGCGCAGCAGGGGGTAACCGCAGCAGGTGCGCTGGCAACGCTTGTCTTTGATGTCAAAGAAACAAAACTCCATTCGGCACAACCGCCGATCCAGATTGTTGAGATGCAACTGGCGGATTCCCGAACACGGGCGATACCTGTGGAGATGGTCCGTGAACGGGTTTCGATACGGGAGCTGTTTCCTGATAAGCCGATGCTGATGCAGAACTACCCTAACCCGTTTAACCCTGAAACATGGATTCCGTATCAACTCTCTGCCGATTCGGAAGTCGTTATCTCAATTTATGATACACAGGGGGAGATTATCCGTCGATTTGATCTCGGTTATCAGCAGGTCGGGACATACAGCACTCGCGGTCGGGCAGCGTATTGGGACGGCAGAAATGAGTTTGGTGAGGCTGTAGCAAGCGGTGTTTATTTTTACCACCTTTCGACGGGGGATTATTCCGCCACGCGGAGAATGGTTATTCTGAAATAACGTCTGATGTTGGACAATCATTCGGCTCTTGGAGCAAGGCAGATGAAAGACTTCTATTATGAAAAACTCATATAGGGGGCTAGTTGCGCCCGTGCTTGTCGATGTGTGTCATCGTGGGGTGATGGATCAGTATTGCTTACGCTTTGGTTCTACATGGAGAGCCGGTTGCCGAACCGGTCCCGACGCTCCGATCATGTCGGGATGAACGTAGTGATTCTCAGCCAATCGAAAACCCACGTTTTTCGCCGAAAAGCGAGTTGAACTTAGGGTGCCGATGTAACGGTCTAAAATCTTTTGTATTATGTTTGGGTGCATTGATTCTTGCTCTGAGGTTCTGCACGCGTTAGTGCATACGTACTTGGGTTTTCTAAACGATTCTGGGCATTTGGCAGGTTCTAAGATTAATGGAAACAGCAAATTCAGTGGTCATCTCCGCAAATACCTGTTGGCATACAATTTGCCTCTACTTCAGGCGTGAATACCTGTTGTTCGTTGACTCAAGATACTGCGATTCGCTAATAGGCAGTTCATCACGGTATTACAAATGCCAAATCGGGAGCAATAAAATGAATGCCAAGAGAATTTCAGGGGCGTTGATGGTATCACTAGTGATTCACGGTATCATCATGCTAATCGCGAGCATAAAAGTTCATCGGCGAGTTACCTACGCGGGTGGGGACTTTGACCATAATAGGAGGGAATAGTAAATGGACTTTTCAGCGTGGAACGCCAACCGCCTCATCGCACCAATTCTAATCGTCTCCATATCCATAGTCCTATCTGGGTGTGCTGCAAAACCCTCAGCCAAGCCTGCTGTAACCAAGCCTGCTGTAACAGCGGACTACAAACTAGGACACGTAGATGGCTACAACGCCGCAATCGACTATCCCAAAATCGACTATCCCCACAGAGTGAATGGTTTCGCTTACTACAGTTACCACACAGACTTAATAAACTTAACGCTCCCCGAAGCAGTGCAAAAGAAAATCCGCAACAAAACCGTTGAATATCAGCGCGGTTTCGCTAACGGTTGGAAAGTCAGCCATGACGCGGCTAAATACGTTTTATACGGCATCACAACTGGCAACCCACCCATAATAACTGAGAATGACAGCAGAGGCGGTATAATCGTGCCCACAATTAACCACAGAACCAAAATACGCCCATACAAGCGTAAACCGCAGTAAATTCAATAATCCCAATCCCACTCATCGCCCCCATAAGTGTCAATTCGTTGCGCGATGAAAAGCGGACTGAACAAGCAGACCGAAGATTTGGATCAGCAAGGCGAGACGTTCCTCCACGCGCTGGAACGACTGGAGGATCGGTTAGATAAGCGGAGGTATCTTGTGACAAAACAATTCGGTCAGTGTAGAGATCTATTTATCAGTTCGCTGTTAGCGATGCTTATTGCCTTTCTATTGATGGGTTGTTCTATGTTCAATAGTGTCACCGTCCCACTTGATATAGACGCATTACTGGGGACTTCAGCTGAAGACTTCGATTCTCGGTTGAAAGAGATGGCGGACGCCCGGTTGATCAGTGAGGAGCAGGGGCAGCATCTTGTCAGAATCTATGAGATAGTGCTTGCCGACACGGATCAGCGTCCCCGTGTTGAGGGTTATTTCAAGGAGAGCGATGCGCGAGCGCGTCGTGTCGTTGTGTATTTCGATAGGTACGTCCGCAAGCCGGACGCGCTTGAGTGGTTGGGATTTGCTCCGTTAGATCTCATCGAGTCTTCCATTGAGCATTATACGTGGGAAGCTCGCACAGCGGGACGATGGTGGTACATCTATCAGGTAGAATACCCGTCGTCTGATATAACTCTCGGCTCCGTCGGTGAGACGAAACTCTGCTTTATTGACTGGGGGACACACAATTTTAGCAGGGAGACGTTTGTAAAAGCGTGGTGTCGTGGTCGATAAGTGGAGGTATCCTATGAAAGCGATAATGACGATGTTAGGTCAGTTTCTGCGTAAGCCTGTAGTTATCAGCGCATTTATTTCGGTGGTGCTTATTATGGGTGGGGCGTGTGTATGGTGGTTAGGGTGGGGGTGGTCAGAGTGGGGTTCGCATGATCAACCGTGGCATCCTGGGCGGGCGGAGTGGAATACCCTGATAATCGACACGGACAGCGCGGCTTTGCCGCCACTTGAATCCCCGAATGGACTGGGTTTGTATCCCGATATTCCGTCGGATTATCCGCATCAAAATATATGGGCTGCTCTAGAGAGGGGACAGTTGATGCCTGATAAGTGGTTTGCACTGAGTATAGGGCTTGGCTATGGGGATAGGTGGAGAACGTTGGTGCCGGGTAAAACGAGTCTGTCCCTTTTGAATCACGAGTTAGTCCATCGTGTGCTTATCCAACTTTGGAAACAAGGGGTGCAGGTAGATAACGGACTTTTTGACCGGTATACCGGCAAGGTCTATCCGCTATATAGAGACACGGTGTATGTGTGGTGGTTACAGTTAGCAAATCCCGATGGCAGTATCGAGCGAGATTTGGTCGGGCTGCTCTGCGATCCTGACCTAAAAGACTATCACGCCGCGATTGAGGGAGGAACGCAGCCGAGTTGGTTGAAAGTCGTCCCTTACGATGAGGGGGGTATTAACCCGTATTCCTTTCTGGAATTGGCAAAAGTTTCATTTTAGGGGATAGGGCTGATATTTCCTAACAGGCGTTGGGGTATGAGCATGTTACGAAGTGTCAAACTTCATCTGAGTTTCAAGGGACGGCTGAACCGTCTTAGCTACTTCATTGGAAGTGTCATACTTTATTTTATTTATTATCTTGTGTGCTCTCTTATTGAGGTTGTGGGAGGCGTTGTGAGTAAGTAATTAGAGACCTTCTTGGTGCACAACATGCGCCACATACGCCGCCGTGAGGGCGGGCATGTATCGGAGTATCAATGGGACGACGGGGCAATCAGCCTTATCTTATGGGGCAGACGGTTCAATCAACTCCGTATCATCTATATCGAAGAACAGAGGGGGATAAGTTGGTTATGAGCACCAGAAATTTGACAACGCCGCTATATTTTATTATCGTGGGGGTTGTGATTATCGGTTGCGGGGCAGCACCACCCCTATATGTCATTGATGTGCAGAAACTCGCCGGCGAAACACCTGCCACTGCTGAGAGCCTATTGCATGAGATGGTGCCGTGCCAGTTAAAACATGAGGAACGGTGGGAAGAAGGACAAACTGATGTCCAAGACATCATCGGCAAACTTAACACGAGGAGGTATCAGATACACAACGGTCAAGTGGATCAGTGGGAACGGAAGCCAACGGTCGATCTGACCTTCGATCCTGAATACGAAGAACGGGTGCATCGGATACGGGTGTCTTTCAGCGAATATGTCGATCCGGTAGACGTGTTCCGGCGGCTGGGGTATTCCCCAAAGGATCAGATAAAACATTACTACTCGCCCAATGCGTGGTATTTTATCACGCGGGTGTATCTACATCAGGTCCATTTCGAGGATACAGGACAATCCACCGCGGTCACTATCCATTTAGACGCTTTGACCCATTGAAATACCAAAAAGGAGGGACATTTATGAAATTAAAGATTGCAATTCTCGCTGTTCTTGCTCTTGTGGTCGTTGTCATTGCCGGATTGTATTCCTCTTTCACACAAAACTCTATAGAAAAAATCGCTGCCCAAGTGTTAGCGGGTAACTATCCCCGTGAAAAGAAGGCAGAATTAACCCCCGAATTGAAAGCGTTTGTGGATTGGTATGAACCGATGGTTAAGGATACACCTGAAGATGTCTTACAGGTAATGAAACGTTTTGATCCAAAATACAGAAGCAGCAGCGGGCAGCGGGATAAAAAGTTAGAGACGGTTGTCCCCACCGACGAATGGATTGAACGAATCTTGAAGATGAACATAAAGATTGAGGATTATGAGGATTATGCAGCGTATCTTGGCGGAAGATGGGACATTTACCGCGCAATAAAGGATCCGGCAGAACTCGCTGATTTGAAAGATTGGTATGAGTTGGCAGATTCAGCGTCTTGGGATGAAGTCCTCGAAGCGGACATCAGAATGAGCGAAAAACTGCACACGCTGATAAAACAAGCGCGGGCAAAGGATTGGCGAGTCTCTAGCGGGAGTTTGGGGAAAGATGGGGTCTTTATCCCGAACCGATTGGCAACCATTTATGTCCAACCCGGCACAATCAGCGCCGGAACAGGCGTGCCCGAAGGGTTGGTCCATGAAATTGGGAAGTGGAAAGCGGGAGTGGCTCCGAAACCAAAGATTCCATTCTACATTGACGTTATCTACCTCGATGAAAAAGGGCAACCTATTAAACATTAACCCCAAAACGGGCGAAGGCTTGTATTGTGCCGCTATACCGAAGGAGTTAGAACAATGACTACGCAAGAGTTTTTCAAACTGAGGATAAATAGAGTCGATACAATCGCCGCTAAACAATCCGGGCTACCTCCTCTATTCTACGCTATCAAGCGATGCTACGGCGATGATCAGGCATCAGACTATCTCCGTGATGCAAAACAAACGACATTGTCTCTAAACGCCGTTTTCAACACAGGAAACAATCCCAACCGGTTGCAGGTAGAGGTGTTTGTCTGACGGGGCTAGCCAACCAAAGACAGACATCTCCTAAAAATCTCAGTAGAATGTCGGATTCGCAACCGGTTTCCATGTCAAGCACGACTTTCCACGTGAGCCGGGAACTGGTCGCTGATCGCTGCGACATTGCATCATTGTCGTTATCAAAGTGGATTTCGTCAAAACGATCTATTCCACTTGGGGTGCCAGCGCCGACCTATTTGTGTTCATTCAAGGACAGGCAATAAAAAAGGCGAATGGACAAAACCATTCGCCTAATGAAGCCCGCCGGCTATACATTTTAAGAATCAGCTTAAACACTGGCGATTTCCACTACCGCGTCATCTCTTCCACCCATATTCATAGATTCGCCACAGCCCATCTACTTTCTTCATTTTAACGAGGTAGTCTGGTACGGAGATCGGTGTTTCTGCCTCGATCTCCACATTCAAAGGCAGCTCCGGCAGCCCCATTGCAGGCATGCTTAATTGGAAATGGAACTCATCACCAACATACTTGCTGTTCGCAATGTCTGCTTGACTAAACGTTTTAAGCACGTGCTCGAATCCCGAATGCTCTCCTACCTCACTCCTCTCAATCGTAGTTGTATCGATCGTATATCCTTGCGACGCCGCTATCTCCTCAAACTTTTTGACATCCTCAGCCGTTATCGTTCTATCTGATCTCTCATAGAGATTACCACTTTCCTCATCTCTTTTTAAAGTCTCTGTCAATAACGGGAGCATTGCTTCAAAGTCAGCATTACGCCACGCCTCCATGAAAGTATACATCACATCTTCAGCGGACTGACCCATATCGTCTAATAAAGCAGAGGTATCGATAATGTAATTACCCCCAAAACCTGGGCACCTGAATAAGATATATTTTGGACTATAAAACAGTCGTCATCTGTGCGAGAATATGGGTCAGAAACGCCTAACAAAGAAAGGAGTTTTCACCCCCATGTCCCGTAGAAAGCAGTACACGAGTCAATTTAAAGCACAGGTGGCTATTGAAGCGATAAAAAATCAACAAACAGTCGCTCAGATAGCCAGTGCATATGGAGTGCACCCGACTCAAGTCAACCAATGGAAGAAACAGGTGCTTGAGCAATTACCTCAATTGTTTACCAACGGACGCTCAAAACAAAAGCGGAGGCTGACACCGACCAGTTAGTAGCAGAACTGTATCGTCAAATCGGTCAGTTGAAGGTGGAGTTGGACTGGCTTGAAAAAAAAACTCAACCTTTCCGTTGAACAGAAACGACAGTTGATTGACAAGACGTGCCATGGTCTTTCGGTTGTCAGACAATGTGAGCTGTTAGGCTTGGCTAGAGCCTCGTTCTATTACCAGCCTATAGGCGAATCGGCACAAAATCTACGCTACATGCGGTTGATAGATGAGCAGTACACAAAAACACCGTTTTACGGCGTGCCTCGATTGACCGCATGGTTGCGTTCTGAAGGCTATAGTATCAACCCAAAACGGGTGGCACGGTTGATGCGGAAGATGGGATTAGCGGCTATCTATCCCAAACCCACAGCTTCAGCTACGGGCAACCCATCGAAAACGTATCCCTATTTACTCAAGGGACTAAGTATCATTAGACCCAATCAGGTTTGGGCAACGGATATCACCTATATTCGCCTGACCAGTGGGTTTGTGTATCTGGTAGCGGTTATGGATTGGTTCTCCCGGTATGTGTTGTCGTGGGAACTGTCAAACTCACTCGACGTATACTTTTGTCTATCGGCTCTCGAACGTGCCCTTAGCCAATCCAAACCCTTGATATTCAACAATGACCAAGGCAGTCAGTTCACTTCTGATGCCTTTACTAATCGACTCAAAGCCGCTGATATTGCCATCAGTTGGGACGGAAGAGGTAGCTATTTTGACAATATCTTCATTGAACGGCTTTGGCGCAGTGTCAAGTATGAGGAGGTTTATCTCAACGACTATGATTCGGTGACTACGGCTTGTTGTCGATTGAGAGATTATTTCAACTTTTACAATCAACACCGGTTTCATCAAGCACTTAACTATCGAACACCTCACGAGGTGTATTTCCAGTAAAATCAGGCGTTTACACTGGACCACGTTGCTCAGATTTTATATCTTAAATCCCATTCATCGCTGTCTAAAGGATGGGGGTAAGCTCAGCCTCAATGTCCGGTGTTACAACTTGCCCGATGATGATACCGACTGCCAGAATACCTGCACCTAATGGCATATATCCCAACTTCTGCTTGTGGTTCATCTGAAATCCTCCTGTAGCGTTTTATCTGCTTTTCAAAGCCTTATCCAAATGTTTAGGGAGCATGACGAATCCGCTTTTGAAGATGCTCTCATATTTCCCTCCACTCGATTTCCGGGTCAAGATGATAAAGTTGTAGGTGCGGTATGACCCTCCGATCGCATAGACTGCTTCGTGAAACAGAATATCTTCAGTCCCGTCGCCATTAAAGTCCGCCCGGACCACTTCAGTTAAGTATTGCTTCAATCCATCGTCTTTACAAACAAACTTGTGTGGGGTATTCTCTATCACTTCGAGTTCCCCCTTTTCCGCTTGGTCATGATAAGTTTCATTCTCAATATCGCGCCCGTAGGTCTGCTCATAATCGCTCACGATAGGAAAAAGTTTAAGTGGCAATAACTTGAGATCAAACAGTTCTTGGTTGTGGGGCGGCAAAAAACTCCGTTTATGGCGGGTTGCTCGCTGAAGTAATTGAAGCGTTCCACATGGATACTTGAACCATGATGCCATTGCTATGTCGTAGGTTGAGCCGGGAGCGTAGCCAGCCTCCAGTGCATCATCATATTCTCTACACGTACGCACATGGAGTTTTTCTTTTTGCCTGTGCCTTAGCGTTGCTCCATCAGTTTTGTTCCCTCCCATATCAACGGGCAAATCGCGAAGGGCTTCAATCTCGGCTTTGGTGAAGGATTTTCTTTCGATGCCGTCTGCGAACTTTAGAGGCTTGGCCAGTTCAAAGGTAATATCCTCTATTTTCTCTTGGTTAACCTTCTCTTCTTGTGCGAATGCGGTGATTGTCAATGCGAACAAGCAACTGAGCGCGATATAAAACGGACGATTCGATTTCATGATAATCTCCTTTACGAATTTTTAGGATTACGCCTGACAAGGCTTGTGGTATAGCGGGGTAGTCCCCACCCCAAGACACTGACCGATCTACTGGGGCTGTAGTCAAATCGGTGTTAATGTTGTGTAAGGATTATTACAACACACTATTATAACCGATGCGATGCCTATATTGCAATGGAAAATCTTGTTATACAGCGTGCTTTTTATCTTGTAATATATTGCATGGAGTATTATAATAAAAGGGACGCAGAATATTGTTCTGAATATCCCAAAACACAAGAAGGGAGGGAGGATTGTGAGGGAACGATACACCGAAAGGCTTACCATCAACCTGACAGAAACTTTGAAAGACAAAATTAAGAATGCCGCCGCTAAGTTGGATTGGAATGTTTCTGATGTTGTGCGCGAATGTGTCGAAGTTGAACTCTCACGGCTCATCGACCGTGAAACCAAACGGACAAAACGTAGGACACAGCAAAACGATAACTCGTAAAACCCACGCCAACACTGAACCGGGTAGTTTTTTAGCCCCCGGACAATTTATAGGACAGGAGCAAATATGAGCATCAAGAACAACTTCAGGGATGGGAGACCACGCTTGAGCAGGAAGCAAAAGACGGAAACGAGGATGCACAGTATATCCTCGACTAGATGAAACGCAACAGGCGGCTCCACTCTCAGCGACACCTAAAGCCCCGTCCCTTCTTGCAGGGCGTGAAGTCAAAGAAGATAATTGTCCAGTTACGCAGATGCTGTACGTTTCACATCCCTTGACTCGTTACACTCATACACTCTGTTTAGGTGTCATGGTGTAGCTCCGTTCCGGTTATTAAGTTGTTCTGAGGGCGTAAACCCCTCGCTTGACTCTTACTATATCACCTGTGTCGATGAGCCCCTTGATTTCGTCCATGATGGCTGTGCGTGATCCGTTTAGGCGGTCAACGATTTCGGCGGTGGTTAGTTGTTCTTTGGCAAGCAGATTTATGATACTTTCGCTAATTGTCGGATGTGGTTGACTTGCTATAGTATAACGCAAGTTGCTAGTGTATTATTTGATGATGAGCGTAATCATAGTAGCAATGAGAAACAAAACGACTTTTATCTCGAATCCAGCGGCAGTCACGGCATGAATAGAGCGTGGTAGGCGTTGGGTGATGAGACTATTTGTTACCTCTATACGCTTCCTGCGGTGATTGTGGAGGAAAACTTCCCACGACTTATATTGCCGCTTGCTGTTCTTTTTTCGCAACGGCTTGAGCGTAATACCGGCTTCAGCTAATGCATCTTCAATGCCATAATTACAGTAGGCTCTATCTGCATAAACAGTTGCCCCTTGAGGGAGGTCAAACGGATAGTATCGCAATCCCATCACATCGCTACAACTGCCCGGTGTTAAAAAGAACTCAACCGGTACGCCATCTTCAGTGACCATCAGATGCAGTTTGAGTCCATAGAAGTATCTCCGTTTACTGGCTATCACCCCGCGCCACACTTCCCCTTGATACAGTTTGGCATTAGAGATACGAATGGGGTCACACACTGGGACGGGATACGAGTCGATGACATAGAGTTGGTCTGGGTTTTGAGCTTTACAGTCTGTGGCTATAGATTCAAAAAGTCTTTGAAACATCGGTGCAATTTGGTGGAGGCGTCGGTTGAATCGTGTTTTACTGAGCATATTGGGAATATATCCCTGCTCTTTGAGTAGCTGACGTGCCTTCTGTTGATTGCCACCGAACAGTTCGGCTGCGACTCAGGCAGTGGTCATCACTTCTGCGGCAGACATTTTGGCTCTTGGGTCGTCTAAGTATCGGTGTTGAATTAAGAGATCGTCACAAATTGTATAAAATGCTACGATTACTAAGTCCATGGGATTCTCCTGTTTTATGAGTTTTGTTTAGAACACAAATACTCTAACGGAAATCCCATGGATATTCAACTAGCAACTTGCGTTACATAAGGTAAATGCTAGAATTACTTTACAATACGACATACGCTTTTTTAGCCACAGGCTGTTAGTATAGCGCGCATAGGTGGACACGCCCACGCAGATTCACCTGTTTCCTAATAACGAGGCTTACATCAGTTCAATTTTCATTTGGTCATATCACTCTAACCGGACGCAACGTCTTAGCGTGTCTGCATTCACGCCGAGTTGTTCGCCTTTTCCCTTTGCTTCCCACTTTGCTGTTTCCAGCAACGCAGTTAAGGTGAGGTTTGCAGTGGTAAGTTCACTGAGTCGGAATCTAACCGACATTATACATCGTTACTTAGAATCGCAACTAGCAACTTAGGTTATCTTAACCCCAGTGATTGGAAGTTGGGGATTCGGAAGAAGCGAGCCGAATCCAATATTACATGTTAAGACCAAACAATTCCGCGGCATTGCCACCGAAGATTTGCACTTTCTCGCTGTCGGGGATATCCATTTCCTCAACAAGCGTCACAAAAATTTGCGGATCAACCCAAGGGTGGTCGGTGCCAAACACCAGATACTCTGGTCCAGAAAAGTCGTAAGCGTATCGCAACGCTTGTGTAGACGGAGAAACGGTGTCCAAATAAATGCGGCGCATGTAGGCACTTGGGGGGTGTTTAATGTGTTCCCGCCCGCGTCCCATCACTTCCGTTTGATGCTCAATGCGGCCCATCATGTACGGCAAAACGCCGCCGACATGAGGCATGACAACCTTCAACCGAGGATACCGCTCAAGCACGCCGCCGAGTATTAACCGCAAGAGCGCGAAACTGGTGTCTACCTGAAGCCCCATCATGGGAATCATTGAGTGATCCTTAATCGCCTCTCCCCATGTTGGGACTGTGGGATGCAAGACAATCGGTAACTCCTTCGCTTGAGCGTGGCTGTAGATGGGGTCGAAAGCTGGGTCATCCACAGGGCGTCCGCCGATGTGTGAATACAGCATAACACCACAGAACCCTAGGTTATGTGCACGGTTCATCTCATCAATGGTGGCGTTCACATCCTGCCAAGGGAGGCTAGCAAGTCCCGCAAATCGGTCGGGGTGTTGCTGAATCATCTCCGCAATGGCATCGTTGATTGTCTGCGCGCCTTTGATAGCCAAATCGGGAGCAAGCATACAGGGCCCCGGGATATTGGTGCTGATAAGTGCCATGTCAATACCTGCTCTATCCATGTCTTGGAGTTTACGTTTGGGGAGATACATCTCCTCCTGTAGCCGAAACTGCTGGACATCACCGTAAGTGATGACAAACTCGTTACCCTGCTGTTCGCTTGAGATACTCGGGATTTCGCGCCCACTCCTACGCTCTCCAGTCAAGGCATCCGAACAAGCTGATCCATCAGAGCTATCCCGCTCTGTGCGTCGAAATTCAATCTGCGGTGGATGGGGGTTTTGGGCAAGCACATCAATATACGCCCGAGGAAATATGTGGCTTTGACAGTCGATCCGCATTAAAATCTCTCCTTCTCAGCAGCATCGTTTCTACGAAAATCTAATTCAATTGAATCATCGACGGAGGCATGAAACTTTTGAATGCAAGATTCCCCAAATAAACTCCATTATACAAAATCAGATTGGGAAGTCAATAGGAAAATCTCACTCTCCCCTGTCGTAGTGTTAGGTGGCTGTCGCAGCCCAACTCACAGTGTAACTAAAGATCTGCTAAATGCGTTTCAATATTTTATTTGAAGAAATTTGTGAAATCTTCTCACCAACTATAATAATGGTACTGACTCAAACGTTCAAGCGGGCAGACCTATGATTCCCGACGAAATCTACGTCCAAAAAACAGTTGAAGGAGATGCGGAAGCGTTCAATGAATTGGTGCAGCGCCACCATGCTAGGATTTATGGGCTTGCTTATCGGATGCTTGGTAACCCTGATGATGCCTCGGACGCGACGCAAGAAGCGTTTCTTGAAGCTTACAAATCTATCCAATCCTTCCAATTCCAGTCGAAGTTTTTGACATGGATGTACCGAGTGGGGATCAACGTTTGTCAGCAGTACAAACGTCGGTCAGATTCCCGTGAGCGTACATTAACCTTTTATGCGAGGGATGTTCAGGAAAGAGACGGGCAATATCCGAGCAATGCTCCAGATCGAATCCTTCTGAAAACAGAACGTGACCAGTTAGTACAACATGCGATTGATCAATTGCCATCGAAACAGCGGATCGTTGTTACTCTGTTCTATATGCAGCAGATGAAATATCGTGAAATTGCCGAATTACTTGATTGTTCGGAGGGTACAGTTGCCTCGCGCTTGAATACAGCGATGAGGAACCTCAAGTCAAAACTTGAAGGCTTAAACCTCCACTAAGCTGACAATGCAAATAGCCCTATAGACCCGAATCCAGATTAGGTAAGGGCTTAGATTAAGCGGAAGTTATACGGACGATTATTCCGATTCAAAAATTTAGAGGCTCATATAAAGAATTGGTGTAACCGAAACCGATCGCGTTCATGAGTTCACTCGGTTGTTAATGAACCGATGGACTAATGTTTTTTACGTTTTACGCATCACGTTTTACGCATTTTGTATTTTGCACGTTCTTTTAACATGAGCCAATACAGAAAAGGGACAAATATGAGTCTCGACTGTAAGCAAGTTATCGAATATTTTAGTCTACATCAACATCCGGACCTAACAGATCAAAAAAGGATTGAATACAGACGACATCTCCTCGAATGTGAAGTTTGCCAAAACGAATATGAGGAGATGTTACACACTGCCGCTGTGCTCGAAAGTATTCCAGATCCTGTTCCGCCACCGGAACTTGTCGAGCGCATTCAGACCCAAATCCGTCAAACTCGTCGGCACTCCATTTTGGACTTTCTAGTGAATCCAATTGCGCGTATCCTTGTTGCCATCAAATTAGGACCTCACCCTACCTTTGTCAACTACACTGCGATGCTCTTTTACTTAATGTTGACAATCTTTATGGTCAAGTTGACGTTTTTTAATTCGACAGAACCTCCATCTAGTGAGTTGATGCGCCCGCTATCGCCCCAAGTTCGTATTGTCCGGTTGGGTGATGTGAAACATTCTTCGCTCAAAGCGGGCAGGATAGAGAAAGAAAAGTCTAACGAAATTCCGATTCAGGCCACTCCAAGTAATTTTTAACAAAATTTTAACAAAAACCGTTTAGGTCTAAATCCCAATTCTTTAGATTTGGGAGTACGTCAATAGTATCACATAGCTTTCCAAACTTAGCACTTGATAAAACGCCGTGAGCCTCAAAGATTCAAACTTGGCAACACGGCGTTTTTTTATTAATCGAGGGAAAGGTATTGGCAATTTTCCATTTTTACTTGCATAATTCCGTCCCTTATGATACTATTTAATCTGCCGCGAGAAATCCTTCTCAAGAGGAAAGCCAATCGCGGTTTTTTTGTGTATCAGCCAGATAATTGGGATGCTGGAGATTCAACACTAAGATATTGCATCTAGTATCGTTGCTTGATTACAGTTTTACTCTTCGGTCTTTTTAAGAGTGGGGTGGGTTTTCCCGCTCTTTATTATTTTTAACCCAAATTGCTAGAGCGTATTGACATTTATCAGGAGATTTGGTCATAAATCAATGCTGATATGGCAGGTCAGCAAACCTTTCACAGGCAACCACTTTAGCGTAGCACGCTTATGTAAAATCGCTCAAATATAGAGACCATCGGGATACTCGGCACACCTGTCAATTATGAATACCCGTCTAGGCCATTGAAAATATTTTTTTACCTGTCAGTGCCCTGCCAAACCGCGGAATCGTACCGGTGTGCAATGTAGATAGTCAGACCGCTTGGCTTCATTCGTGTTATGGGGCGTTTCACAATTACTATCTTGTAAATCCTTCAATCCGGAGAATCCTGATTCGGACAAGCAGCCACACTATAACTAGCAACTTGCGTTATTTTTAATGAAAGACTGGGGTCAAGCGGAGTCAGAGAACATCAAACTGCTTTGCAACCAATCTTATCGGGGGCATGTTGGTGCCTTTTGGCACTGTGCACAATATGACATCTTCACTAGCATCTTCAGTTTCCGATCTCCTATCACTTGTTCTAGCTGATGAAGGAATTGAGTTAGTTGATGTCGAATATCAAGTTGATACCCAGACGTTAAAACTTTTGATTCATAAGCCCGGTGGTGTAAGCACCGAAGATTGCCAACAGGTCAGTCGCATTGCGAACCCGATTCTTGATGTGCATGACATGATACTAGGCGCATACAATCTTGAAGTCGCTTCGCCGGGACTGAATCGACCGATTATTACAGAAGCCGATTTCCGCAGGAATTTGGGACAAAAGGTGCAAGTCGAGGTGTCCACCACAACCGAAAATTGTTCACAATTGAACGGCACCCTAAACCAAGTCAGCGATGGGGAAATCTTGCTGACCCTGTGTTCTGGAAAGACGGTTCAAATTGCAATTTCCGATATTGTTCAAGCCCAAATCCAGTTGATGTGGTAAAGGTTTGGATGGAGGGCGGAGTTCATACAATGAATAATGATCTAGTCATGACCATTCGTCAGATTATGGATCAGACGGAGCTGCCGCAGACAATCTTTATTGAAGCAATTGAAGCAGCACTATACTCAGCAGCCAAGCGGCGCTACGGCTCGACACGAGGAGTGTCGATTAAAATTGATCCCGAGTTAGCGAATATTAGATGTTTTGTCCCGAAAAAAGTGGTTGAGATTATGCACCACTTTGCTACGGAAATTCCCATTGAGGAAGCAGTAAAGATTAAGCCCGATGCCCAGCTAGATGAGGTTATTGAGGTTGAAATCGATCCAAGCGAATTTGGGAGGATTGAAGCCCAAACAGCGCGTCAAATCCTTGTCCAAAAAATAAAAGAAGCAGAACGAGAACAGATCTATCAGGAGTATAAAGAACAGGAAGGCGAAGTCATCACAGGCTACTTCCAGCGAACCGAACGGGGGAACCTGATCCTCGACTTAGAGCGGACGGAAGGCCTCCTCCCTTATAGTGAAGTGCCTCGCCCACACAATTATCGACGGGGGGATGCACTGAAGTGCTTGATCGTCGAGGTCAACGTAGATCAGAAAGGACCACAAATTATTCTTTCACGTACGCATAATGGTCTAATTGCCCGCTTGTTTGAAATAGAAGTTCCCGAAGTGTATGATGGCTTAGTTCAGATTAAGGCAATTGCCCGTGATCCCGGAGACCGCGCGAAGGTCGCGGTTATTGCAACAGATGAAAGTATCGATGCGGTTGGCACCTGTGTGGGTGTCAAAGGGTCACGTGTCCAAACAGTTGTAAGGGAGTTAGAGGGTGAGAAAATAGATCTCCTTCCATGGAATCAGGATCCCGCAGTCTTCATTGCGAATGCCTTGCAACCTGCTACCGTTGTGCGTGTGAACATTGAGGAAGAAAATACAAGTGCAGAAGTGATTGTGCCGGATGACCAACTATCTCTAGCAATTGGTCGGCGTGGACAAAATGCACGTCTCGCTGCGAAATTAACTGGCTGGAAAATCGATATAAAAAGCGAATCTGAAGCGGATGTACAATTTAAAGAAGAAATCGCAGAAGAATTGTTCAAACCCGTCGAGCCTGATTCGTCTACCCCAGCGGAACTCGATTTAACCGAGTTGGAGGGTATCGGTACTAAAACTGCTGAACTCCTTAAGGACTCCGGTTTCTCGACAGTTGAATCAATCGCTCAAGCAACATTGGAGGAACTCTCATTATTGCCGGGAATTGGCTCCAAGACTGCTGAGAAGATTCATCATGCTGCATCGAAGGTACTTTCGGCTTAAATCTACCAAGAGGGTTGCTATTACTCATCGTTTTAAGGAGAGTCACATGGCTGCGATGCCTATCCGTACCTGTATCGGCTGCTGGGGTAAATTTCCCAAGAAAGATCTACTTCGATTTGTGCGGAATGCGGCTGGAAACCTTCAAACAGATTCAACGGGTAAGTTGCCAGGACGTGGTGCCTATGTATGCCAATCACAAGCATGCATTAATATCACTTTCAAGTCGCAGAAAATCAATACTCACTTGCGAAGCAATTTTTCAAGGCAAGTTATTGATTCTTTCAAACAAGAACTCCTTAATATGGTGAGTCATAGAAACGTAGAGGAGGTATAAATGGTGAAAAGTAGTCAAACCAAGCAGAGCGAAAATACGCAAACTAAAACTAAAAAAATTAGAGTTTATGAACTCGCAAAACAGTATGGGGTAAGCAGCAAAGAATTTGTTGAAGAACTGCATGGGTATGGCATTCCTGTCAAAAACCACATGAGTACGCTGGATGCCGAAACCGTCCAGTTGATCGAGACCGAACGAAACGCTGCAAAGCCATCGCCCGCTGAACCTCCTGAAGCCAAAGTTGAACCACCTAGCACAAAAAAGAAAACAAAAAAAACTAAAAAAGTTGCAGCTGTTTCCACTATTGACGAAGCAAAGGTTGTTGCGACAAAAACAGATCCCCCCAAAGAAGACGCAGCAATCAGTGAAGAAAAAGCAGTCACAACTGTTCCGCAGATCCAAGAAGGCATTACTGTTGGCCTCCTTGCCTCCGAACTAGGATTTAAGGGCACCGAAATGATTATGCGTCTCATGAAATTGGGGGTCATGGCGAGCATTAATCAACGCTTAGACTACCAGACACTACAAACCATAAGCAACCAGTTTGGGTTTGAAGCTGTTCGTAGATTGACGCTGGAAGAGCAAATCCTTCAGGATGAGCCAGATGATGCAGCAGATCTTCTCGCACGTTCACCTGTTATTACGATTATGGGGCATGTCGACCACGGTAAAACATCCTTGCTGGATGCCATCCGACAATCAAATGTCATGGATACAGAGGCGGGACAGATTACCCAGCATATCGGTGCTTACCATGTAGAATTAGAAAGTGGCAGCGTCGTCTTTCTCGACACACCCGGACACGCAGCATTTACTGCGATGCGTGCTCGCGGCGCGCAAGTAACTGACATTGTCGTCCTTGTTGTCGCAGCAGATGATGGCGTGATGCCGCAGACAGTTGAAGCACTCAACCACGCAAAAGCAGCGGGAGTTCCAATCCTTGTCGCACTCAACAAAATGGATGTCGAAAACGCTAGGCCAGATTATGTCAAGCAACAGTTGGCAGAATATGATCTCGTCCCCGAAGAATGGGGTGGACAGACAATTTTTGTTGAAATCTCTGCGAAGGAACGGATCGGTATTGAAGAGTTGTTAGAAATGCTGCTCCTTGAAGCAGAATTGCTTGAGCTCAGTGCCAATCCAAATAAACCCGCTCGTGGGACAGTTGCCGAGGCTAAATTGGATAAAGGACGCGGGCCCGTGGCGACTGTGCTTGTCCAAAGTGGGACTTTACATGTTGGTGATACCTTTGTTGCTGGTCGTTATTACGGAAAAGTTCGTGCCATGATAAATGACCGAGGGCAGCGTGTGAAAAATGCGCCACCCTCAACCCCGGTCGAGGTACTTGGTTTTACAGGAGTGCCGGAAGCTGGAGATCAATTTTTTGCGGTTGCTTCTGAAAGAGATGCAAAAGCACTTAGCGAATCTCGACAAGAGCAACATCGGGCGACGCAACTAGGACCGCAGAGCCGTGTCAGTTTAGATGATCTCTTCGACCAGATACGGGAAGGCGATATTAAAGAGCTAAATATCATTGTTAAAGGTGACGTACAAGGTTCCGTCGAAGCTGTCTTTGATTCCCTGCAACGATTAGGCACAGATGAAGTCAAGATTAATGTGATTCATCAAGCTGTTGGTGGAATTACCGAAACGGATGTGTTACTGGCATCTGCCTCCAACGCGATTGTTGTGGGCTTTAATGTCCACCCCACGACTGGTGCCTTAATCGCGAAGGAGAACGAAGACATTGATGTCCGGACTTATAGCGTGATTTATAACCTGATTTCTGATGTTCAATCAGCGATGGAAGGGTTGCTTGAACCCGAAGTTCGAGAGGTGGTTGTCGGTAGAGGAATTGTTCGAGAGTTATTCAGGACACCACGCATGGGTACGATTGCAGGCAGTTATGTGAATTGGGGGCGAATCATTCGTAACTACGCCCTCCGCGTCCTACGAGACAATCGTCTAATCTACGAAGGGCAGGTTGATTCGTTACGACATTTTAAGGAAGATGTTACTGAGGTCCAGGCAAACTACGAGTGTGGGATCGGTGTCAGTGCGTTTGATGATTTCAAAGTGGACGATGTGTTGGAGTGTTATACCCACGAGCGCATACCACGTTCATTGAGGTAGAAACGAAGATTGCACCGGCGAGCCCTTCTGTTGGATCATGTAAAGAAATTGTGTAACCGAAACCGACTGAGTTCATGAGTTCACCCGTTTATTAATGAACCAATGTACGAATGAACCAGTGAACAAATAGTTTTCACGTTTTACGCATCACGCTTTACGCTTTTTGCACTTATGCATATTGGTGTCTGTACAATTTGGCTAACCATTCCAGATAGCCATTCGCTCAAACAGAAGCGGCAGGTGGTTAAAAGCATCACCGACCGCCTGAAAAATCGCTTTAACATCGCTGTTGCCGAAGTTGATCGGCTTGACACGCATCAGCAAGCTGTGCTTGGGGTGGTATCTGTTTCAAATGATAAGAAGCATCTCAATCGTGTTTTATCTTATGTTGTTAACTTTGTCGAGGATGCCTTGTTGGCAGAATTAACAGACTACGAAATTGAAATTCTGTCCTGATGAGAGAGAATCTGAGGGAGATAATGCCAGGAAGACGTACAGACCGCGTGAGCGTGCTTATACAAAGAGAATTAAGTGACATCATTCAACGAGAGCTTAAAGATCCGCGAGTCGGCTTTTGCACTATTTCTCAAGTTCAAGTTTCCACAGATCTGCGGTATGCGGATGTCAAGGTGAGTGTCGTTGGTGACAAGCGGCAGAAACGGAACTCAATAACAGGACTTAAAAATGCTGCCGGTTTCCTGCGGCGTGAGGTAGTGCAACGAATTGGCTTACGCCACGCCCCTGAACTGCGTTTTGAATTAGACGATTCTGTAGATCAATTAATGCGAATAGATCGCCTGCTCAAACGAATTCATACCCAAGAAAAAGTTTCATCGCCTGCCGATGACGAGGCTATTGAGCCGAATTAGTTCAGCCGCTATGGAAGATTATCAAGCAATTTTACGGGTCTTTGACCAACATCAGTCTTTTGCACTCTCAACACATGTCAATCCGGATGGCGATGCACTCGGATCCGAATTAGCTCTCTACTCCTTCCTCAAAGACCTCGGCAAACAGGTCAAAATTTTCAACACCGATCCCGCGCCACCGAATTACAGATTTCTTCCCTTCTGCGATGCCATCTTGTCTGTCAAAGCCTTTCAGAATGACTTTCCCGAAGTTTTGGTCGTTCTTGATGCAGGTGTGTTGAAACGCATCGGTGCTTACCTATCCCGCTCCCTAGTCCCGACCAAGGCAACCGTCAATATTGATCACCATACCGCTGCGGAGCCCTTTGGAGATTACAATCTCGTCGAAACTGATGCCTCATCAACATCGGAAATAATCTACCGATTGATCCAACATCATGGAACTCCAATAGGAAAGGAACGAGCGCTTTGCCTTTACACAGGGATTATGTTTGATACTGGTTGTTTTCGATATTCAAATTCGACGCCGATGGCGCACCATGTTGCAGCGGAACTAATTCAGGAAGGGATCTCCGTTGATGAAGTATATCGGGCTGTCTACGAGAGTTTGCCTATTGGAACTATTCTGTTGCTTGGCGAAGTTTTCCAAACACTCGGCACAACACCTGATGGTAAAATTGGCTGGTTGTATGCAACACAGGAGATGTTTCGTAAAACCAGAACAACCCGCGACGACGTGGATGGATTTATCAATCATATCCGCTCGATTGACACCGTTGAGGTGGCAATCCTCGTGAGTGAAAAGAAAAATGGTGAATCGAAAGCGAGTCTGCGGAGCAAATCGGCTATTGATGTTGGCGAGATTGCTTCCGTATTTGGCGGCGGTGGACATCAACGCGCTGCCGGCTGTGAAATCGACGCGCCTTGCGAAGAGGCGATCTCACAACTCGTGGCGATAACGCAGCAACGAATGAGGGATGAATAAATCTGAATTACAATAAGCGTTGAGACATGGAGATTTGTTAGGAGATTGGGGTAGGTTTCACCGTAAGTCATGGGGTTGATCGTTTCAATTAGGCATACAAAATGGTGTTTGTTTAAGTTGATCGGACTGTTTCGGTAAAACCCCCTTGATAGACAATGGGCATTCACGGTGTTCTTAATCTGAATAAACCCACAAAGATTACCTCAAGGCAAGCGGTCGATTGCGTGAAACGCATACTAAATGTAAAAAAGGCAGGACATGGCGGTACGCTCGATCCAGATGCTACCGGCGTTTTGCTCGTCTGTCTGGGAGATGGAACAAAACTATTTGAGGCGTTACAGGCTGGTACAAAAGAGTATGAAGGTACGCTTATATTGGGGATCACAACAGATACCCTTGACGCCAGCGGACAAATCATCAAGACTGCGGATACGGATCGGATAACCCCCGATCAAATTCGAGCTGTCTGTCAGCAATTTGTTGGGGAAATTGAGCAGATGCCGCCAATGTTTTCCGCTGTAAAACATAAAGGGAAACCCCTGTACAAGTTGGCACGCAGAGGGATTGAGGTCGAGCGCCGTTCGCGACAAGTCTTCATTGAGTCTATTGAGTTACTACTGTTTAATATACCTGAAGTCCATTTCCGAGTTGTTTGTTCTAAAGGAACGTATATTCGAGTCCTTGCTGCAGATATTGGAGCAGCCTTAGGTTGTGGTGCCCACCTTTCAGAACTGACCCGCACACGATCGGGCGTATTCAAAATCGAGGCGGCACACACATTCGATAGTCTTAAGCGTACCCCCGAATTGGCTTATCAGGCTGTGACCCCAATTGATGTAGTGGATGATATGCTGCATCGGCAGTTGCATTGACTTGATGATTTTTGATCGTCGGTCTCTGGAGATTGAATCGTGCAGATTTACTATGATCTAGAAGCCCTTTCTGAATCGTTTCAGGAGTCTATCGTTACCGTTGGTGTATTTGATGGACTACACATTGGACATCAAGCGGTTATCCAACAGGTTTTGACCCAAGCAAAAAAAAACAAGCTAGCGAGTTTTGTGCTGACCTTTGACCCTCCGCCCTTGGCTTTCCTGGCTCCTGAAAGATGTCCGCCAGCTCTGACACCCCTTCCAAAGAAGATTGAAATATTAAAACAGCTCGGTGTTGATGCTGTGGTTTTTGCACGCTTTGATGCGTACTTACAGCAGATGTCTCCTAATACCTTTGTTCAACAAGTTCTACTGCAGCGATTGCACGCCAAACAAGTTATTGTCGGTTATGATTGGCAGTTTGGCAAAGGACGGTCCGGCAACGCCGACGCCTTAAAGAAGCTTGGGGATCAGCATCAATTTGATGTAATGATTGTCGGGCCCGTACAACTTCACAACAAGCCCGTTCATAGTACACGAGTCCGTGAAGCAATTGCAGACAGTAACTTTAACCTCGCATCAGAACTCCTAGGACGCCGATACTCAATCGTGGGTGAGGTAGTAAAAGGCGAGGGACGTGGCCGGCAGATTGGGTTTCCTACTGCCAACGTTGATGCCGGAAATCAGATGTTGCCGCCAAGTGGAGTTTACGCCGTACAGGTTAAGTTGGAGGGCTGTATGTTCGCCGGCGTGCTAAATATGGGGACCAGACCTACATTTGACGGAGAAAAGTTTCAGATTGAAACCCACCTATTTGATTTTGAGAAAGTGATATACGGAAAAAAAATAGAAATCTCTTTCATCGAAAAGATTCGGGCTGAACAGAAATTTCCAAACCCAGAGATGTTAGTTAAGCAGATTAAACGAGATGTTACTATGGCTAAAGCCATTTTGAAGCGAATGAAGGACAGAAATGTGCATTACTGCTAAGTCTCACTTAGATTGAAAGAGAATTTGATTTACAAAACGCTTGGGTTTATGGTATATTTACCCGTATGTATATGCAAAAAACGCATAGCGTATAAAAGGGAAAGATGAAAAAGGAGGTGAATTTGTATGGGGCTTGCAGTTGATCAAAAAAGAGAATTGGTCGAAGCATATAAAACCCATGATAGCGATACCGGGTCACCAGAAGTCCAGGTGGCAATTATCCAGACTCGCATCCGGGAGTTGACGGAACATTTTAGGACACATAGAAAAGACCATCATTCGAGGCAGGGACTATTTAGACTCGTAAGCAAACAACGTCGGTTGTTGCGTTATCTGCACAAACAAGATGTTCAACGGTATCGTAATCTGATTACTCAACTTGGAATTCGTGACACAATTTCAGGCAGGAGAGGCTAGTAAACCACCGTAGAACATTGTGAGGAGGAAAGATATTGAAAGTTGAAATGCAGCTTGGGAGTGAAAACCTCTCAATTGAGACAGGAAAAGTTGCCAAACAAGCAGATGGGGCGGTTTGGGTACAATACGGTGGAACGGTTGTCTTGGTGGCAGTCGTCGCTGATAAAAGAGAGTCAAATCTAGATTTCTTCCCGTTAACCGTAGATTATCGTGAAAAATCTTATGCGGCAGGGCGCATCCCTGGCGTCTATGGTAGACGTGAACCACGTCCAGGCGGGGGTGAACTCTTGACGGCGCGTTTAATTGATCATTGCATTCGCCCGCTTTTCCCTAAGGATTTCCAAGTCGAAGTGCAAGTCATGTGCACAGTGCTTGCATCTGATCAGAGCCATCCCGCTGATGTGCCTGCTCTCATCGGAACATCGGCAGCACTCAGTATCTCTGATATACCGTTTAGCGGTCCTGTTGGTGCCGTTACCATTGGAAGACTAGATGGAGAATTTTGTGTCAATCCGACTTATGAAGAATTGGAACGATGTGAATTAGAATTTTTCGTCAGTGGAACAACCGATGCGGTCATGTCCGTTGAAGGTGGGGCGCACGAGGTGCCAGAAGATGAAGTGATTGATGCAATTGTAGCAGCCCACCAAGAGATTAAAGAGATCACTAAACTTCAAGAAGGTTTAATTGCACTTTGCGGGAAGCCTGACCGCGAGTACAAAATGAAGGAAATTGATGAAGGGCTGAGTTCGCGCATCCGAAACCTCGCTACACAGCGAATTCGTGAATCCATTGGCATGGATCAAAAGCAGGATCGTGAAGGTTATCTCGAGCAGGTCCAGGCAGATATCCTATCGGAAATTCTTGATGATGTTGATGAAGAAGAAGATGGTCCCGATGTTACGAAGGATGCTATGTCGATATTAGGCGACATTGAAAAAGAAGAGATGCGCCAATCAATCTTGAATGAAGGAAAACGTGTGGATGGGCGGGGAGTCACAGATATTCGAGAAATTTCGGGTGAAGTTGGTGTCCTGCCTCGCGTACACGGTTCATCGCTCTTTACCCGCGGACAAACGCAGGCACTTTGTGTAACAACACTCGGAACCAAAGGTGACGAAGATGTGAACCGAACCCTGACGGGAGAGGTGAGAAAATACTTTTTCCTACACTACAATTTCCCACCATACAGCACCGGCGAGGTCAAGAGAATTATGGGACCCGGGCGCAGAGAAATCGGTCACGGTGCGCTCGCTGAAAGGGCGATTCAACCAGTTATTCCCGGTCGGGAAGAGTTCCGATATACAATTCGCGCAGTGTCCGAGATTCTTGAATCGAACGCGTCTTCCTCCATGGCAAGCGTATGTGGCGTAACCCTTTCATTATTGGATGCGGGGGTGCCCATCAAAAAACCAGTGGCGGGAGTTGGTGTTGGGTTGATTAAGGAAGGTGATCGCGAGGTTATCTTGACGGATATGCTGGGTACGGAGGATTTCCTCGGCGACATGGACTTTAAGATCGCCGGCACTCCGGATGGCATCACAGCTATCCAAATGGACATCAAAATTGATGGGGTAACACCGGATTTGATGCGAAGAGCTATCCATCAAGCAAAAGACGCACGCATGGTTGTCCTAGATAAGATGGGTGAAGTTATAGATAAGCCACGCGATGAGATCTCTCCGCACGCGCCACGTATCTATGAAATCCAAATTTCGCCCTCTAAAATCAAAGATTTGATTGGTCCACGCGGTAAAACCGTTCAGGCTATTCAAGAGGAAACTGGTGTGACGATCGATATTGAGGACGATGGGAGGGTCGAACTTTCATCATTCAATGCTGAGGCTGCTAACAAAGCTGAAGAGATGATTCTCTCCATTACTGCGATTCCTGAGGTCGGCAAAGAATACGCCGGAAAAGTTACCCGGATAACAGGATTTGGTGCTTTTATTGAGATTATACCCGGCCAAGACGGATTACTTCATATCTCTCAAATGGGAGATGGGTACGTCCGACAGGTTGAAGATGTGATGAACATCGGCGATGAGGTCGCTGTACGTGTCATTGAGATCGATGACCAAGGACGGGTTGACCTGACGCTTGCAAGCAACCCGGTAAGCGAAGATTCCACTGCGTCAGAGCGAGGGGAGTCACGAGATCGGGGGAGTTCGCGTTCACGAGACAACCGTTCAAGCAGAGGACCCCGTGATGGTCGTAACTCGCGGCACAATCGCAACAGCGATTCACGAGATCGGCGTCCACCAAGAATCCCCAAAGGGAGATTTTAGTACAGTGAAAGTAGTAGGCACACGCCGTGTGTCGTAACTCCGCGAGCTCTTTCGCTCCCTGGTAGGCGAGGTTTCTAACCTCACCGATTTGCAGCATCCAATCAACGCTAAAATCTGCTATAAATAGGTGAGACGGTGCGTCCCATCGGACGAAATACCAGCCATAGTGTGAGATGTGAGCGATTGCTCACATCTCACGCATCACTTGTAATGTTTGGGGGTGTCTCAAGTGCAAGCCAAGTACCCCAACCGGAGGACGAGAGGAATAATTAACAGAGAACGAGATCTCCTTGATAAGAAATGGTTGACCTACCTCTTGACATTTATCCTGGTTCTGCTGGGAGTCGTCTTTGTTCTCGCTGTGACCCGTCGCGAATGGTTAATTCACCAAGCGAAGTGGATTGTTAAATCCGTAATACTGGGATTCGGTTTAGAATAGTCCACCCCTTCCCTATCCAATCCAATAGATACGGCAAATATTCACTCCGGAGGTTTGGGATGAAACTTCCTTTGGTTTTCTCAACCACTATGCGAGATTTTGTGCGATTCGCTGCTAAACTACATACTGCGCTTTCGCTAGGCGTCTTAATTCTGATCTGTGTCGTTTCGGGATGCGGTTACGTGTCAACTTCAGACTATCTCAGTCATATAAAGACAATTGCAATTTCTCCGATTGAGATTCAGGATCCAGATTTCACATTTGATTCCTCCAATAATCCACACGATGAAATAATTCGGGCAGCACTCATTAGCCGTTTTAATCAGAAGTGGCGTGATGGAAATGACGCACGGCTGGATATAATTATCTTGGATTACGATCTCAGACCCTCCCGTTATGATGCGAATAATCGGCCTGAGCAATTTCGCATGAGTTTAGAGATTGAGTATGAATTTAGGGATCAGAAACAGAATAAAATTATCGATCGTAGAGATAATTATGTCCAAATTCACGAATTCTATGTTGTTCAAGGGCTAGGGGAGCCGCCAGAAACGCGGGAAGAGGCACAAAAACGACTTATTGAAGAATTAGTCGATGATTTCTATAGTACGCTTGCTGAACAATGGTAGGCTGATAGATGCTTGTTGCTCGGAACGGCACTTGTGAGACCATAGGACTGTGACTTATCACGAATCGCAAATCACGTTTGACACGCCACGTTTTCAGATTTCTCATCAATGGCGGCAGTATCTTTGGATCGTTTGTACATCCTGGATACTACTGTTTCTTTCGTGTCAGAATGAGCAAGGTAATTACACCGCTGTGAGCCAGAATGGTCAATATGTCTATGGCGTTTGGAAGGCTCGAACCGCTAAGGCAGCGAAAAACCTCTCGCGTCAAATTGACCAAGTGTCAACGGAGGGGCTTCTTGAGATTGATTCACTTTCCTTAATCACAACCGAAAAACCGATAGATTTATTGCCTGCAAATGAAGAAGCGTCCTACTGGGTTCGAGTCAGAAAACCGAGCGTTGATGTTGGGAAAGAGTTATACAAAAATGTGATTGGTGGAAACCCTGAACTATATCACAGCTACGGCTTTATCGAAGGTGCTTCTGTCGAGTATCAAACCCCCCGACTCGGATCTCAGCCGCTGATTCTTTTAGAGGTCTTCGACATGGGGACTCCAGAGAACGCGTTCGGTGTCTATAGCCGCGATCGCTATCCACAGGATGAATTTGAGTGGGTCGGTAGTAGAGCAATCATTTCTGGACGAGAACTTAACTTCTGGAAAGGTAGATACTTCATAAAAATTGAGGGTTACGAATTTGCTAGTCAAATTAAACAGGGCATGGTTGAACTTGCTAAAGCAACTGCTGACCACATCAAAGATCCACTGGTAACACCACATCTTTTGACGCTTCTCCCTTCAGAGAATAGGGTGCCTCACAGCGAAAAGTACTTCCCCTCCGGCGCGACCTTGAAGAAAATCCACCGTTTCCTGCCCGAACATTTGCTAGAATCCAACCCAAACGTAACCGGGTGCTCTGCTACATATCTACATAAAAAATCCTCGACCGACTGGATCGACACAATGACCGCGTTTGTTTTACGCTATGAAACTGAGTCAGAGGCGAAAACCGCCTATGACATCTATCGGGATCACTTAGAAGCGAACGCCCGTACAGTTGATTCAACCCAAGCCGGTGGAGTGATCGTTGAAGAACAGTGAGGCGTGAGAGGGATGCATACGACCACACGGAAAATGGAGAACTACCATGTCGCAGCTTATACCTGAAGCGAGAAAAGCCCGCTGTCCGAACTGTAATGGCAAACAATTCACTCGATCTATCAGATATGAACTGTATCAATCAATAGATGAAGATGGAAACATCATTGATGAAGATCCTTATACTTGGGATAGGGAAATAACCGAAGGAATTCGATGTGTTGCCTGCGGAGAGAACTGCGACCATTTATTCGGAAAAGAGCAAGACCATAATTGGATGATAGAGGTTCTATAGTTTTGAGAGAAGGCAATACAATGCGTCAATTAGAAGATTTGAGCACAGTAAAATTGACATTCTATCCAATGGCCGGTAGCGTGTCAGAGCAATTTGATAATTTGCTTCAGACGCTTAGATGGTTGAACGCACTTAAACCTACTCCTGAAGAAACTATTGAATGGCTTCAAACAACATTTGTGTTAAGCGGCTATTTTGCACGTAATGTATGTACTGTCCTCCTAATAAGCAGCGGTTTAGTAAGTGTTTGCAATGGACGATGTTATCTAACCCGTGATGGACAATCTGTTTTAGATTCTGCTTCTCCAGTAGTGCTGCTTGAGATTTTTGAGAAACGTTTTGTGGGTATGTTCGCGTGTCTGCAAGTTCTCGGTGTTCATAACAATATCGATTTTGAAACGTTGCGGACAATGTGGTTTGAAGTAATTAAAGAACAATTCCCACAAGTGCAGACTTGGAGTAAGAGTACTCAGGGCAATCAATGTCGTCATCGCATAAACTGGTTACGTGCGATGAACTTAATGGCATTTTTAGATGGACGATATGCTTTATCAGAGAGTGGATGGGAATTTATACTAATAAATGTTCCTGAAGTAAGTACTGTTCAACATCAAGAAATTAACCGGCAAGAAACGCAATTAAGCGAACTGGTTTCGGAGAAGTTTCAGTTATTTGACCGTTCAGTTCAAAAAGATAGCTCTTTGCGTAAGACGTTTGCGCGGAACATCGCTTTTCGTAAGATAGTAACTACCCAATATGAGCATTGCTGTGCTGTCTGTGGATTTCGCCTGAAAACACTGAGAGGCCGGTGTGAGGTAGAAGCCGCACACATTATTCCTAAGCACAAAAATGGGATTGACGATCCACGCAATGGAGTATCTTTGTGTAGAACGCATCATTGGGCATTTGATGAAGGTATAATTTCAGTTCACCCGGACGATTTAACCGTGATGACGGCAGCCTATTTAGACGATCAAAAAAATGATATATCCGTACAGCAAATTTTACAACTACATGGAAAGCGTATCAGGTCTGTCACCAATCAGACCTACTCGCCTGCTGCTGAAGCACTTACATGGCACAATCAGCACGTTTTTGGGAACTGAATTTGAAACTCAGCAAATCTTGAATGAATTAGAAGCAAAATTATAGTTGCCTTTCATGTTTCACACTTTACACTCAAAAGGAGATTAACCATGCGAGGAGATTTTGAAGCCTATTTGAACGACTCGTTCCGCGATGAGAACGGGAAATTGGATTTAGACAAGTTGTTAGTCCTTGAGGATGAGGCGGACATGGACGTTGCTGTCATCATGCCCAACACCCAGCCCGAACCGAACAATCAGGAACTTGGTGACGCGATAAAGGACAACCCGCGTGCCCTCGGTTGCGCGCTCGTCCATCCCAACGAAGATGACCCCGTTGGACAGGTCCGGAAAGCCGCAACCGAATGGGGTATGAAAGGTATTAAGTTGATGCCGGCGGTTCACGGGTATGATGTTGATGATGAAATGGTCAAGCCGGTCGCCGAGGCAGCGCGAGACAATGGACTGATTGTTTCAATCCATTCAGGACCCGCAAATTGCCACCCCACACGCATAGGCAACGTGGCAAGTTGGATTCCTGAAACCCCCGTCATCATGGATCACATGGGATTTCCCGATGACCTTGAGGCTGGGATCGAAGCCGCAAAAGCGAATCCAAACATCTCTTTAGGCACAACTATCCTCCGCTTTCATCGCCGTTGGGGAACCGATCCGGACCAAGTCGTTCCCACCGAAGTTAAGAAAGCAGTGGATGAGTTAGGACCTGAACAGATTGTTTTCGGATCCAATACACCCGAATATCGCCCGATCCAAGTTATCAACGCCCTCCGTCGCCTTGAATTGGGAGACGATGCCGAAGCACTGATTTTTGGAGATAATTTGGCTCGGATTTATGGGTTAGTGTAAGATAAGCCGTGACAGAAAGACTCAATCGTACTCCCCTTTACGACGTTCATAAACAACTTGGCGGCAGACTGATCGAATTTGGCGGCTGGGAGATGCCGGTGCAGTATAGCAGCATCATTGACGAACACCTAGCCGTCAGGTCGAATGTAGGGATATTTGATGTTTCACACATGGGTGAACTCGAAATACGAGGTCCCGAATCCCTATCACTGATTCAAAAGCTGATTACTAATGATGCCGCCAAATTGGTCGATGGACAGGTACTCTATACGCCGATGTGTACAGAAACAGGCGGAATTATAGATGACCTGCTCCTCTACCGTTTCGCAGCCGACCGGTATATGTTCGTCGTCAATGCCTCAAATATAGAAAAGGATTTGGAGTGGATACACACGCACAGTGAAACGGGAGTAGAAATCGAAAACCGGAGCGACGAAACTGCTCTCGTTGCGCTGCAAGGACAAAATGCGCCTCAGTGCCTTCAAACGCTTACTGATGTAGACATATCAACGGTGAATTATTACCGGTTTGCAGAGGGAGAGGTTGTTGGAATTCCAACCGTTATCTCACGGACGGGCTACACCGGAGAGATTGGTTTTGAACTTTATGTCGAAGCCAAGCGTAGTGCGGATTTGTGGGCTGCCGTTTATGATGCAATAGATGCCATCGGTGGGAAGCCGGTTGGACTTGGTGCAAGGGATACCCTTCGACTAGAAGCGCGATTGTGTCTATACGGCAATGATATTGATGAGACAACGACGCCGCTGGAAGCCGGATTACGGTGGACGGTAGCCTTTGACAAAGGCGATTTTATTGGTCGAGAGGCCCTGATTCGGCAAGATGACGAAGGAATTAAACGTCGCTTGATGGGTTTTCAAATGCTGGATCGCAGCATTGCACGAGCGCACCACGCAGTTTATCACAAAGATCGGCACATTGGGGAAGTCACGAGCGGTGCGCCCGCACCCAGCCTGAAATATAATATCGGTCTTGTTTACCTTCCCATTGAAATAAGCAAAATTAACACCAAGATTGAAATTGAAATTCGTGGGAGACGTCATCCCGCAAAGGTGGTTAGAACGCCGTTTTATCAAACACCGATTTAGGAGAAGAAATTAGATGTTTCCGGCAGATCTAAAGTATATGAAAAGCCACGAATGGGCGAGATGCGAAGACGACATCGTTGATGTTGGTGTCAGCGACTACGCACAAGCAGAAATCCAAGATGTTGTCTACGTTGAGCTACCAGAGGTCGGTACAATTATTGAGCAGCACACAGCGTTTGGCGTCATTGAATCCGTTAAAGCAGCGTTTGATCTCAATGCCCCTGTCAGTGGCGAAGTCGTGGAAATCAATGAAGAACTTGAAGATGCACCGGAGTTAGTAAACGAAGCACCTTACGACGCCGGTTGGATGATTAAAATCCGTATGAGCGATTCAGGCGAATTGGAGGAGCTCATGTCCGCAAGTGAATATCAAGCAATGATCGAAACAGAGGAAAATGAATAAACCCCTTCAATCCCTCAATTTTGTAGACACTTTTGTTGACCGTCATGTCGGTCCCCGTTTGGAAGACATTGAGTCGATGCTAGAAAAGGTTGGATATGCGTCGTTTGATGAGCTGATTGAAGATGCTCTACCGGCAAGTATCCGTTACTACCAGCCACTAAATCTCGGTAAGCCCCAAACAGAGTCTGAAATGCTTGCTGACTTGAGGCACATCGCAGCCCAGAATCAGGTCTCGCGGTCTTTTATCGGAATGGGCTATTATAACTGCATTACGCCGCCTGTCATCCAGAGAAATATCCTTGAAAACCCCGGATGGTATACTGCATATACGCCGTATCAAGCGGAGATTGCACAAGGGCGGCTTGAAGCCCTATTGAACTTTCAAACAATGATCATCGATCTGACCGGACTGCCGATTGCCAATGCGTCGTTACTAGATGAAAGCACGGCAGCGGCTGAAGCGATGGGAATGTGCTTGGTCGCCGGTAAGCGCGGTGCTAGCAAGACTTTTTTTGTGTCGGAGACTTGTCATCCCCAAACAATCGGGGTTTTGAAAACCCGCGCAGAACCACTAGGGATTGAATTAGTAATTGGTGACCATCGGACTGCTGTGTTTGACGAGCCCCTGTTAGGTGCCCTTGTCCAATATCCAGCGAGCGATGGTCCGGTTTATGATTATACTGATTTTGCTGAAAAGATTCATGATGCTGGCGGATTATTAGTGGTTGCCACTGATCTTTTAAGCCTAACGCTTCTGAAATCTCCCGGCGAATTCAACGCTGATATTGCGGTTGGATCCACCCAACGGTTTGGGGTGCCAATTGGATATGGCGGTCCCCACGCCGCTTTCCTTTCAACGCGAGAAGAATTTAAGCGTAGAATACCGGGGAGAATTGCAGGACTTTCTCAGGATGTTGAAGGGCAGCCCGCAATCCGTCTCGCACTCCAGACGCGGGAACAGCATATCCGCAGAGAACAAGCGACTAGCAATATCTGCACGGCACAGGTGCTCTTGGCAGTAGTAGCAGGCATGTATGCAGTCTATCACGGTCCCGATGGACTTCGCCGAATTGCGGAGCGCGTCCATCTGCTCACAGGTGTTCTCCGTGAAGGATTGACGCGATTAGGGTATGTGCTTGATGATACCTGTTACTTTGATACATTTAGTGTCGATCTGAATCTGCTCAAGGAATCGAGTTACCTCCGTAATGCCGAAACTAATCAACACCCGACGAGCACTCCTACTCCCGATGATCTCTCCGCTATTGCCGACAAACATCGGATCAACTTCCGAGTTCTCGATCACTCCCGCGTTGGGATTTCGCTAGATGAGACAACAACTATTGAGGAGGTTCGAGATCTACTTGATATCTTCGCATTAAGGAGGCCTCTACCTTTTGCAGTCGAAGGTTTAGCCCTTCGAGCGCAATCGGAAATTTCTGAATCATTGCAACGAAAAAGTGCTTATCTCACCCATCCAGTTTTCAACACTTACCACTCCGAAACAGAGATGCTGCGGTACATCCACAAGCTGCAAGAGAAAGATCTATCCCTGACCACATCGATGATTCCGCTCGGATCTTGCACCATGAAATTAAACGCTACCGCCGAAATGCTTGCTGTCACTTGGCCCGAGTTTAGCCAACCGCATCCGTTTGCCCCCCTCGAACAGACAAGGGGATACCAAATCCTTTTTGAGCAGCTCGAAGCATGGTTGGGGGAATTAACAGGATTTCCCGGCATCTCCTTGCAACCGAATGCCGGCTCGCAAGGAGAGTATGCGGGGCTTCTAGTCATACGCAAATACCATCAGTACCATGGTGACAAGCATCGGGATATCTGCCTCATTCCACGATCTGCACACGGTACGAATCCTGCCAGTGCTGTGATGGTGGGTATGCGGGTGGTGGTCATCGACTGTGACGATGAAGGAAATGTTGACCTCTTGGATCTTCGGGAAAAGGCGGAACAGCACAGTCTAGAACTCGCAGCGGCAATGATTACCTATCCTTCCACCCATGGAGTGTTTGAGGAAAAAATTCAGGAAATTTGCGAAATCGTTCATCAACACGGCGGACAGGTCTACATGGATGGTGCCAATATGAACGCGATGGTGGGGATATGTCGGCCGGGAGATTTCGGTCCAGATGTATGCCACCTGAATCTGCATAAAACCTTCTGCATCCCACACGGTGGAGGGGGACCTGGAATGGGACCAATCGGTGTTAAAGCACATCTGGTCCCTTTTCTTCCAACCCACCCGGTCATTCCGGTCAGTGGGAAAGATGGGATTGGTCCAGTTTCAGCTGCACCTTGGGGTAGTCCGAGCATTCTTCCAATCTCTTGGGGGTACATCTCAATGATGGGAGCGATGGGACTCAAGCATGCAACGGAAATCGCAATTTTGAACGCGAATTACATTGCCAAACGCTTAGAACCTTTCTATTCGGTACTTTACAAAGGCAGCAAGGATCTTGTCGCGCACGAGTGTATTATTGATCTCCGTGACTTCAAGAAAACCGCTGGCATTGGAGCAGGTGATGTCGCTAAACGGTTGATGGACTACGGTTTCCACGCACCTACTGTATCGTTTCCGGTTATGGAAACGATGATGATTGAACCGACCGAAAGTGAATCGAAGGTTGAGATAGATCGCTTCTGTGAAGCGATGATCTCTATCCGGAAAGAAATCGCCGAAATTGAGGACGGTCAAGCTGATCGTTCCGACAATGTCCTCAAAAACGCGCCTCATACCGCGGTGCACGTTACACAGACCGAGTGGGTTCACGGGTATTCTCGAGAAAAAGCGGCTTTTCCGGCACCGTGGATCCGCGAACGCAAGTATTGGCCCCCCGTCGCACGAATTAACGAAGTTCAGGGGGATCGAAACCTTATTTGTGCCTGTCCACCAATTGACTCTTATTAACCTTGACTCTTAGTTCAAAAGTTCATTAATGAACTAATCAGCCAATCAACTAATGAACCAATGAAAGCAATCATTATTGGCGCGGGGGAAGTTGGATTTCATACAGCTAAACTCTTGGTCGAAGACAATAACGACGTCATTCTCATCGATCAATCGAAGGAGGCTTGCCAGCGTGTGCAAGAGCAGTTAGATCTAATAACGCTCGAAGGATCTGGGGCTTCACCCTCCTTATTAGTAGAAGCTGGGATTAAAGAAGCAGAACTTCTCATGGCGGTAACAAACTCCGACGAAATCAATATGCTGGCGTGCGTGATTGCCGCCCGACACGATGTGAAGACAAAGGTAGCGCGCGTATCCGATCCCGATTACTTCGCCAACGAAACGGATTTATCCCCAAAGGATATCGGGATCGATTTGCTGATTAATCCCGAACAACTCTGTGCGGAAGAATTCTACCGTCTATTGAATATTCCAGAAGCTCGTGAAATCGTCGAATTTGAGGACGGTAAGGTACAGTTAGTCGCATTTCAGGTAAAGCCAACCAACCCGCTTCGAGGCACACCCCTCAGCCGTCTAGCGGATCACGGCCTCCCCTCCGACTTACGTGTTACGGCAATTAAGCGCAAAGATGGCACGACGATCGTTCCCAAAGGTCTGGACTTCATTAGTGAAGGGGATGAGGTCTTTGTCATCGGCAGTCGTGAATCAACTTCCCAGCTGCTTGAACTTTCAGGAGTTTCATTAAATCAAAAAATCCATCGCATCATTATCGTTGGTGCTGAACGGATTGGAATATCCCTCGCACAAGTCCTTGAGAAAAATGGCACACAGGTGAAAATGATTGAAACCGACCGAGAAAAGGCTGAAGCCGCATCAACAATCCTGAGAAAAACAACCGTTTTACATGGGGACTACCTTACCCCCGGCTTCTTGGAAGAAGCCGGCGTTGACGGGGTAGACGGATTCGTGTCCGCAACAGGCTATGATGAAAATGATGTGATGGCTTGTGTCACCGCCAAGCAGCACGGGGCAGCTCGTGTGCTCGCCCTCGTTCAAAAACCGCGTTACCTACCAATCTTGGAAAATATTCCAACCCTTGATGCTGCCGTGAGTCGTCATCTGACAGCGGTCAGCAACATCCTCCGGCTCGTCCGCCGGGGACAGATTGTTTCAGCAGCAACCCTACGTGAGATTGACGCTGAAGTAATCGAGCTGGTCGCGGGGCCCAATTCGCAAATTACCTACAACGAGATTCAACACCTAGGTGGCATGCTGCCCGACGATGTGTTGATAGGTGCCATTGTGCGACAGGATCGGGTGCTTATTCCTACCGGACAAAGCGTGATCCAAGCGGGAGACCGCGTGATTATCTTTACCATGCCCGATTCAATTCCTGTTGTTGAAAAACTCTTTGTAGAACCTCAAACTAAGCGTTTCCTTGGGAAAAAAAGAAAATGAACTACCTCATGATGCCGTGAACCTAAAATTAGTTCTATATACACTCGGTAATTTGTTGATTTGTCTTGCTGCAGCAATGCTGTGTCCGCTGCTTATTGCCCTTTATTATAGGACACCGGATGACAGATCTGACCTGCAAGCATTTATTCTCTCTTTTTGTTTCACCCTCATTGTAGGATTGGCACTCCGTCTTACGACTAGATCGAACCAAGGACTTGGTAACAAAGAAGGCGTCGCAGTTGTCTCGTTAGGCTGGACAGTTACAGCACTGTTTGGATCACTCCCGTATCTTTTCAATCGTGTATTTGCAGAAACCGGCAGAAGTTGGCTGGTGGAGTTCTCATTCTGCTATTTTGAATCCATGTCCGGCTTCACGACGACCGGAGCGACCGTTCACGCTGAAATCGAGCATCTAACCCATGCTATCCTCTTCTGGCGCAGCCTGACGCATTGGCTGGGTGGCATGGGTATTGTTGTACTCGCTTTAGCCATCCTACCGATGCTGGGGGTCGGTGGGATGCAGCTTTATCGTGCGGAGGTGCCCGGCCCGCAAAAAGACCGCCTCACACCACGCATCGCACAGACTGCAAAACTGCTTTGGGGTGTTTATGTCCTTATCTCTGCTGCTGAAATGCTGCTGCTCTGGCTCGGTGGAATGACATGGTTTAATGCCCTTTGCCACACCTTTGGAACCATGGCAACCGGTGGCTTTTCAACCCAAAATTTGAGCATCGGTCAATACAACAGTGTCTACTTCGATGTTGTTATCATCGTCTTTATGTTCATTGCCGGAACGAACTTTTCCCTACACTACCGTGCCTTACGTGGTGATTTCAAAAGCTACGCTCGCGATCCAGAGTTCCGTTTCTACGGCTTGACGCTGTTCCTGTGTATAAGTTTGATTGTCTGGAACACAATGACCGCAAAGGTGGGCGATCAGGTTGTTTTTGATTCGTTTGAAACAGCTTTGCATCACGCTTCCTTTCAGGTAGTATCAATTATCACAACGACCGGGTACGGAACTTTCGACTTTGAGCAGTGGCCCGCATTTTCACAATTTATTTTAGTCATCCTAATGTTTTTTGGTGGATGTGCAGGGTCAACAGGCGGCGGGATGAAACACGTTCGTCTTCTCCTACTTATCAAACAAGGATATGTCGAAATTAAGCGGCTGATACTCCCACACGCGGTGCTCCCCGTTAAGCTTGGCGACCGGGTCGTTCCGCAAGAGGTAATGGCACACATTCTCGGCTTTTTCTTCCTGTTCATCGGTATCTTTGCAATTGTTACCTGTATCATGGCGACCTTGGGGTTGGATCTGATCAGTGCCGCTGCCGCAACTATCGCAACCATGGGGAATATAGGTCCCGGCCTTGGATCTGTTGGGCCCATTGACAATTATGCACATATCCCTACACTCGGCAAATTGATTCTATCCTTTTGTATGTTACTCGGACGGCTAGAACTATACACAGTCTTGGTTTTATTTGCGCCAGAATTATGGAGACGATAAACGCTAAAGCAGAAAAAACGATGATTGATCCCGTCTACCTAAACATCCTTCGACAGATTCATGCACGGTTGATCAACACAGATGTGAATTGGGTGATCACAGGGAGTTTTGGGTTCGTACTTCAGGGGGTACCCGTCCAACCCAACGATATTGACATCCAAACCGACAAAGCAGGTGCTTATGCAATTGAAAGCCTGTTTTCAGATGTGGTCATCAGGAAGGTCCAATTTTCCGCTACAGAGCGAATTAGATCCCACTTTGGGGCATTGCAAATTGATGGTATCGAGGTGGAGATCATGGGCGACATTCAGAAAAGAGGAGCAGATGGTGTCTGGGAGGAGGTTATAGATCCGGCACATTATCGGCAAATGGTAGAAATTGAGGGGCTGCTTGTGCCTGTTCTATCGTTAGAGTACGAGTATCAAGCCTATCTGAAGTTCGGAAGGGTTGAGAGAGCACAGATGTTAAGGAGATGGCTAGACAATGAATGAGATTACAACCATCTCATTTGACGCAGATGATACGCTGTGGGATTTTGAAGGCGTGATGCGGCACGCGCTAGGGTGCGCGTTGCAGGAGCTCTGCCGCCTCGTTCCTTCCACTCCTGATTCCCTCTCTATCGAAACATTAATTGCCATTCGGAATCGAGTTGCTGAGGAGCAAAAAGATGGAAGGGTGACCCACGAAGCAATTCGGCTCGAAGCGTTCAGGCGAACACTTCAGTTTATCGGAATGCCTAACGAGGACCTAGCCGCTCACCTCCATGCACTGTACCTCAAACATCGATTTGAGGATATCCAATTCTTCGACGATGTGCTCCCCACGCTAAATGCGCTGCGCGATCACTATATCATGGGTATATTGTCCAATGGTAATACCTATCCGGATCGTTGTGGGTTGGCGGATTACTTTCAATTTGTGGTACTTGCCCAAGATTACGGCGTCCGAAAACCGGATCCACGACTTTTTGAGGTTGCTATCGGACTTGCAGGTTGCACAAAACGGCAGCTTCTGCATGTGGGCGACTCTTTCCAAAATGACATCATTGGTGCGAAGCAGGTTGGTGTGAGATCTGTTTGGCTGAATCGCCAAGGCGCAGATAATGACACGGAGCAGCAACCCGATTTTGAAATATCATCGCTAAGGGAACTGACAGAAATTCTTGTGAGCTAATATTTTTGGCTCATGTAAAAAGAAAGTGCAAAACACGAAGCGAAATCGTAGGGGCGGGGTCCCCCCGCCCGCCGTAAGGGTTGGGTGACCCAACCCCTACGAACATTCGGTTTCTTTGCACTAAATCTTAACATGAGCGATGTTTTTTACGTTTTACGCATCACGTTTTACGCTTTTTGTATTTTGCACTTTTTTTAACATGAGCCATTATCTAAAGGAGGATAAATATGCCACAACTTTTCGGACGTCAGTACACTAAACAGCAGCTATTGGAATTGGTCGGCGATATGACCCAACTGGCAAGCGCGCGCCGTGCAGAATTGATTGAGGGCAACGAGCGGGGTTCCGATCTGATTGAAGTGTTTAACGCCTCCGGTCTCTGTTTTTCGATTTTGCCGGGGCGTTCCCTTGATGTCGCCTCCGCCCACTACAAGGGGATGTCCCTCGGCTTTCGTGGCAGTACCGGCGATGTGGGGCCCGCCTTCTACGAACCCCAAGGCTACGGGTGGATGCGCGGTTTCTTTGGCGGATTGGTGACCAGCTGCGGTATGATCTTTACGGGTCATCCTGAAGTCGATCCCGAAGAGGAAGACGAGGAACTTGGGCTTCATGGTCGCCTCTCCTTTATTCCAGCCAAAGGTGTTGTCGCTGATTGTGGATGGGAAGGGGAAGATTATGCGGTTCGTGTTCGAGGAAAGATGCGTGAGGCAGTGGTCTTCGGAACGAATCTGGAACTCACGCGAGAAATCTCTACGGTGCTAGGCGAAAAATGTCTGCGGATTTATGACCGTATTGAGAATCTTAGTGTCGATCGTTCACCGTTGATGTTTGTCTACCATACAAACCCCGGCTTTCCAGTCTTGGATGCCGGTAGCCGCGTCCTAATCAATAGTGAGAAAACTACGGAATGGTTGGAAGACAAGGAGGTCAGCCCTGAAGACTACGCCGTGGCACTTGAACCGCAGCAAGAAGCACACGACGATGTGTACATACACCGGCCCATCGCAGACGCGGAGGGGAACGTACATGTCGGGCTGATTAACGACAATCTACAACTTGGACTGTACTGGAAATTCCTTATTGAAGAGATGCCTGTCGTTACCCATTGGCAACACTTCCACAGGGGCACGTATGTAACCGGCATTGAACCCGGCAATGTCAGTATGCTGGGACGCGCTTGGAATCGCAAACACGGCTATTTGCAATATATCCAGCCCGGTGAAATCCGAGAATTTCATCTGGAAATCGGGATTCTGGAGGGTGAGGACGAGATCCGTGCGTTTGAACAGCGGGTTGGTGGGTAATCGTCCAGTTCTCAAACCGGTGGAAAACTATTTGAACAGATGTTCGCATTCCTGACACTTCCATTTTTTCTTAAAGAACGGAAGGGGAACGGTTAGAATCACCCATGAAGCAAACACCAGACGGCGTGAGAATTTCTCATAATACACATTCTCTGAACCACATTGCGGACAATGGATCTCGCTATTAGCGTCACTTCCCTGATCCATCTCAGAATCTGACGGGGTTGGTTCACCCTCAAGGGCATGGGGATTCAAAACAGCTTGGAGAATTTCGTTCGCTCGTTCGACATCTGCTGCCTTTACTCGCACCCCAACACCACCAATGGCATTTGAGTAAAGCCAATTCATAGTGATGGTGTGCTCATTGGTAACAAAACACTCGATACCCTCTGATTCCAGCCACGCCACAACCGGATCCGCTTCGGTCGGATGACTAAAGTTGGCGACTGTGATGAGTTCTTCTCCGCTGGTGTCGGGATTCACAGTAGTTGGCATTTTTGACTCCTTTATCGAAAACGAAAGGACAAAGATTGTCACGCGATTAAGCCACTTTTGTCACATAAACGTAGTGAGCACCAATTGATTCCTCTGCATCATCTTCAAGCACACAATAGTCGCGCTCGCTGACCTCACGCGACTTCGATTTCAGGTCAAACATTGTGAGCTCCTCCTGATTGATGGATGAAAGGCAATAGATATCAGCATTCCAACCATCATCAGGTCATTTGATACTATTTCAAAATCACCATCTTCCGCGTGGCGGAATAATCTCCTGCCGTTAGGGTATAAAAGTACACGCCGCTAGCCACCTGTTTACCCAACTCGTTTTTGCCATCCCAATAGACTGCCTTTGACCGATTCTCGTAAGCCGCTGCGATCCGATGTCCAATCTCAAGGGTACGGATAATTTGACCCACTGTGTCATAGATGGTCAACGTCACGAAAGCATCCTCTGCCAACCGATAGGGAATCCATGTCTCCGGGTTAAACGGATTCGGGTAGTTTGCTAACAGTTCCGTCTCTTTTGGGGTGAGGGATATCAAGAGCTGTTCAAGCACCACAACCCCACGTTTCATGATGGGATCCTTAGCCGCAAGTGACCGTGCGTCGGTCAGCCAACCTTGAACTTCTACCGCCGTGAGGGGCTCAGGTACTTCTGGCTGCGCTGAAGGCGCGGCAGCTGCACCATCAAACATACCCGCAACCAATACCAAGTCTAGAATATTGACAACCCCATCCCTGTTGACATCCGCATTACTCTGCCCAGACTGTCCTAAACTGGCTGCAATCAAGACCAGGTCTAGAACATTCACATTTCCGTCGCTATTGACATCGGCTGAAATTGGTGAAGGTTCGGTTTCGGCGATAGTGGTATCCCACAGTTCGACGGTACGATCATGAGATGCACTAAAAGCATCAAAAGAAAAAGATCCAGAGGCGAGGACCGTTCCATCGGGCGAAAATGACATAGAACCAGCTACAGATGGCTGCCGGTAGGTGGCAAAATTTATTCCCGTTGTTAGGTCCCACAGTTTGATGGCAGGAGTGCCAATTCCAGCGGCGAGGACCGTTCCATCGGGCGAAAATGACAGAGAATAAATTTCCCAAAGAGGCTGCTCAAAGGGAGTGATATTTTGTCGTGTTGCCACGTCCAACATGACTATTCCATCATCCACCGTAATGTAAGCGAGAAGGGGCGCATCAACAGGTGAAAATACCACAGAAGAAGGGTAAATTGCATGAGAAGTCATCCCCCTAGGTCCCTCAAAGGTGGCGATATTTTGTTGTGTTGCCACGTCCCATAGTTTGACTGTTCCATCCATCGAACCGTAAGCAAGAGTCGCCCCATCGGCTGAGAATGACACAGAATCCATCGCATTCGTATGTCCCTCAACGGTGGCGATATTTTGTCGTGTCGCCACGTCCCACAGTTTGACTGTTCCATCCCACGAAGTGGAAGCGAGAAGGGTCGCATCAACAGGTGAAAATACCACAGAAACAACCGACCGTGTATGCCCTTTAAGGGTAGCGATATTTTGTCGTGTCGCCACGTCCCATAGTTTGACGGCACGGTCCGCAGATCCAGAGGCGAGGACCGTTCCATCGGATGAAAATGCAACAGAATTGATCTGACTCGTATGCCCCTCAAGGGTGGCGATATTTTGTCGTGTTGCCACGTCCCACAGTTTGACTGTTCCATCCAGCGAACCGGAAGCGAGAAGGGTCGCATCAACAGGTGAAAATACCACAGAAGGAACCGCCCCTGTGTGCCCCTCAAGGGTAGCGATATGGTGTGGCGATTTTTCCACAAGCGGAAAAATGGTTTCCTCTACGTCCCCATTGGCATTAACGGCTTCGGCACGAATCCAATGTATACTGGAGTCAGAAAGACTCGTCCCGACAGCGGACGGAATAACGCCATCATAATCGAATAAAGCGGTGGTCTCCCTGCCCGACAGTCGGCGACACGCTTTCACTTCCCAATGTCCGACGGAGGAGTGTGGTTCTCTTGTGCGAACAGATAGGATCACCTGGTGAAGTCCATCTGAATCGTTGACCCTATCATTGACCTTGAGTCGAATTGGGAGGCTCTGTGCACCTGCTGGATAAAAACGCAGAGAAGTTGCTTCAATGACAGGTAGTTTGCTGCTAGTCAGCTGTTCAGTTGGGCTATTGAGATTGAAGTAGGGATGTACGGACAAAAATTCGGCACTGCACGCAGATAACCGAGTCTGCCCGGGTCCATACGACATGATGTACGCATCATCACGGAAATCGTGAGACAGTCCGAAGGCGTGTCCTATTTCATGTGCCATTACTGCAAAGGTAAATCCGCCACCCATTACCACGAATCCGCTATCTTTGGTGTAGTCACCCCCGTAAGCTCCTTGACGTGTGCCGTCAATGACGGTGACGTAAACATTCTCGATGTGGTTGAACACATCCGCCACCTCAGCGGGAAGGAAAGTGGCGTTATAACTGGCATTGCGGTATCGCCCGTCCATGTGATGCACTATCGGCTCGCCTTGGTCGTCGGTTTCGATGCGGAAGGTTAACCTCCCGTAACCATGTGCTTCCATCTGTTCAGCGTAGAAGGTCTGAACCCTGAGAATCTCATCTTTCATTCGCTGAACCACTTCAGCGCGATGCGCGCGGTCATTGGGCAGCAAATAGACCAGCCGTACCGTGCGCGGTTCGCCGACATTCAAATTCGCAACGGAAGTTCGGGCGTAGTGGTGGTTGGGGAATTGGTCGGAATGCTGTTTGTTTCGTTGACCATCAATAACACTGTGGAAATGCGTCCCGTTGCTTCCGGATGGCGGGGAGGCAGCAACGTCAAGATTGAGTGTGCTGCTAGTGAGATAGATTATTATTGCAGATAAGGTGAAACGAAGGAATTCTTTTGTTTTCATGTTGGCTCCGTTATTGGGTATGGGTTGTATAAAGAGTTCCCTTATTATAACCCAAGTTGCTAGTATCGTTCCTGGTCTCGGAATGGACTCTAATGTGTGAACAAAGGGTTGGGAGACCCAACCTCTACGAAGCAGGATGTAAAAATCGGTTTATGGGATTTTGGTGTGATGACTAAAATTGGTGCCTGTTACGAGATCCGCTTCACTACTGTCAGGATTCACAATAACCGCCATCTTTCAACTCTTGGATCGAGAACGAAAAAGCACAGATCTTCACATGATTAAGCCACTTTTGTCACATAAACGTAGTAAGCACCGATCGATTCCTCCGCATCATCAGTCAGAAATGTCCGCAGCTGCATCTCACCGGCAGCGAGACGGAACGTAAACGTAACGCCCTCTGCCTCCGGATCAATCGATTGTGTTACCTCCTGATCGTCAACGCATAAGCGGGCGGTTTTCAGATTGAGAGCTTTCCCGCCATGATACCAGTCGATGGTTTCACCGGGAAGTCCAGCAGTAAGCGGCTTATCCTCCTCCTTGGGCCACCGTCGCAGCTCAAAGGCGTACTCCCCATCCTCAGCGATCTCAATTGCCCAATATCCGTTACACACAAGCCCTTGACGAATATGCCCTTGATTCCAAGCGTGCTGTTCGCCATGCCAATCGTGAGTAGTCAAGACGGGCTCTTTTTCGTTCTCCGTGCCCAACACAATCGGAGGGTCTTCACCAAAACGCGGCGATACCAGTTCCCACCACGCTTCGTAATGTTCTCGCAATGCTTCGACAACCTCAGGATGTTCAGCGGCAACATCGTTTCGTTGTTCCGGATCGACCTCTATATCGTAAAGTTCAACGCCGTTAATCAGACGCCAACGTTGCGTCATGGTCGCGCTCTGTTTCCACTTGATAGGGTGTTCAACCCGTTGAGAGTCGGTCACAATGACACGCTCAGGCAGCGTCTCTATTTCTCCCCTGAGAAGGGGTGCCAAACTCATACCGTGAAAACTACCCGCTCCGAAGTCGGTCTCCGAAACCTCTAGCTGACAGAAATCTATCAACGTTGGGAGCAGATCAATGTTCGCAGTGAGTTGGTCAATATCCCTGCCTTCTGTGAATCCACCGTTGGGCCAATACATGAAAAGCGGTACACGATGTCCGCCCTCATACTCCGAACCTTTCCTCCCGCGCCTTCCGGCATTAAAACCTTCTCTGACAAATTGATTCTGATCGAGCGTACACCCTTCAGCGGAACCGTTGTCAGTCATAAAAATAAGAATAGTGTTATCCTCAATCCCAAGTTCGCGGAGATGATTCCTGAGCCGCGCCAGATTCTCATCAATATTGACAATCATACCGTAGAAGTTAGCTCTTGCGTCGGGGATACGCCCATGATACGGTTCACTGTAGCCGTTTGGGACATGGTATGGACTGTGTGGGGCGTTGGTTGGCAGATAGCAGAAGAAAGGACGCTCTCTGTTTCTTTCGATAAACTGCATTGCCTCATCGAACCAGACATCGGTGCAATAGCCCTCAAACGGTTCTTTAACCCCATTACGGGCATAAGTATCATCGAAGTAGTCATTTCCCCAATGATCTGGTGTTTGGCTAATTCCCCCACCACCGTGATAGAGTGTTTCCTCAAACCCTCGGTCGTGGGGTCTGTAGGGATAGTTATCCCCCAGATGCCATTTCCCGAACATACCTGTCTTGTAACCGTTTGCCCGAAAAATATCCGCCATCGTGCGTTCATCGTTACGGAGAAGCGAGCGACCACCGATAGTGTGCCATACACCGGTGCAGTTGCAGTAACGCCCGGTCATAATGCCTGCTCGTGTAGGTGCACAAGTGGGACCAACATGCAGGTTGGTCAAACGAAGGCTTTCGCTGTGCAGCGCATCCAAATTCGGTGTTTCGATTATCGGATTCCCATGACAACTGAAATCCCCATAGCCTTGGTCATCGGTGATGACAAAGACAAGATTCGGTTTCTGTTCAATAGAATCATTGGATATTGGCATTATCATTTTCCTCATTCAGGGGGACCAAGCGCAGATTCGGATCGCACAGATCACAGCTCCCGCAACGGTAATCCGCTTCGACGGTCTCTCCGAAATACTCGCGTACCAATCGCCCGCGGCATCCTTCTGCGAGCGCGTAAAAGACAATCTGATCAATCTGACGGTTTTTAATACGAAGATAGTCCTCAAACCCCATCTGATCCGCCGACATTGAAGCGAACAGATCGCTGTCTTCCAGTAATTCAATCAACATCAAATCTTCCGTCCCCCAATACCTCAAATACCCCGCGCTCTGCAAGTCAATGAGCTGCTCCATGAGGGAGTCGGGACGCAGATCCATCTTTCTACAAGAATCTAAGACGTTTAATCCCGATTGAGAATGCAAGTGGCGTAGTAAAATCTTTTGTGATTCGTTGGCAATCTCCACGGTCAGGCTAGACTCAAGCGGACGTGTTCTCACCGAGAGTCTTGAAGGGACATTATACAATCTCCGCAAGAAACCGAGTTTCTCCAAGTGGTTAATCCCGACGCGAATTTTGTCCGCATTGAAATCGTTACGCTCTAAGTCCTCCGCCGCAAACATCCGAAAGCTGCTGACCGAAGGAAAGGTCTCAATGAGTTTCAGAAGTTTGAGGAGGTCCGGTTTATTCGGCGCACTCTCCGTAACGAACCACTCGTGCAACCCTCTATCGTCCGGGCAATAAAATAGGATACAATGTGCGGTTTTACCATCGCGTCCAGCGCGCCCTGCTTCTTGATAATACTGCTCCAACGTTCCTGTCATTGTCCAATGAATGATATATCGGATGTCGGATTTGTCAATTCCCATCCCGAACGCATTGGTCGCGACAACCAGATCAAGCCCGTCAGGACCATCGTCAAAGAACCGATCTTGTACCCGTTTGCGTTCAACATCTGTGCGTCCAGCGTGATAAAAATCAACACGGTGCCCACGCTTCTTTAGATGCGATGCGATTTCCTCCGTTTCACGCCGTCGTCCAGCGTACACAATCCCTTTGCCCCTTAGCTGCTGCAAGTATTCATCAAGAAGTGGATACTTTGCAGCATCCGTTGGAACTTCGTAAACACTGAATTTTAGGTTGGGACGTTCAATACCACGGGTGAAGGTTTGGGGCGGTTGAATCTCTAAGTGTTCCAGAATGTCTTTCCGTACATCATGGGTTGCTGTCGCTGTGAACAGGGCAATTGAACTCGGATGCAATTCACGGATAGCGTCGCGGAGCGCGAGGTAGGAAGGGCGAAAATCGTGTCCCCATTGAGAGATACAGTGTGCTTCGTCAATCACAAACAGGGAGATCTGGTGTGAGTTGAGCAGGTTGAGAAACCGACGACTACGAAAACGCTCTGGAGCGATATAGAGCAGCTTAATCTCCCCACGTTCTAAACGTTCCAATTCCGCACGGTACTCCTCCCAGCTTAGGCTGCTGTTGAGCAGTGCCACCGAATAAATCTTTTGCTCGCGCAACGCATCGACCTGATCTTTCATCAGGGAAATCAGGGGAGAAACAATCACAGTTATCCCCGGCAGCATCAACGCCGGTAACTGATAGCAGAGCGATTTGCCGTAGCCGGTCGGGAACGCCACAAGAATATTCTCTCCATTCAGAACCTTTTCAACAACTTCACGCTGTCCATCCCGAAAGTCAACGTAACCAAAATACTTTTGGAGTGCTGCGAGTAATTCGTCTGTGGTTTCATCTTGGGCGTTAGCTGCTGAGACCGGGGAGGGTGGAGGCACTTCGCCCGGTGTATTGAGGAGTTCGTCTACGTTTTGGAGGAGTGTCTGTAAATCTTTCATCGGAAAAAGGCATCATCCAATCGGCTTTCACCGGAGATATCTATTGCGAATTTTTATCTTCAGTTGTCTCAGCAGCAGTAATTTACACCATGTGTCTCAGTAGGACCTATCTTATCATAACGATAAATTTTAGGGAAGTTTTCTTTCGCAGAGCCCGGTTAAGGGGTGAGTGCCCATTCCAGTTTTTGACTGCTCCCAAAGTTGAAACATTGGGATTCTTAATAGACTGATTGGTAGACATTTTCTGTCTCCATGCTATTTTCTTGCTTCATCGATTCTTGCCTCATGTTGCAGGTGAGGACTTACAAAATCTCCACCCCGATAAATCGGGATCCTTGCGGACAAGCGTTTTACGTCTCCGTGTGTCCCACGGCGACGGTTCTGAGGTTTATCGCAGCGTTAAGGTCTCGGTCTTGGGTATGCCCACAATCACTGCAATGGTAAGTCCTATCCGATAGTGACAGGTCTTTGTCTTTTGCCCCACAAGCCGAGCACGTCTTACTCGACGGGTAGAAGGTGTCTGCTTCTACAATTTTAACGCCTAACCGTTCTGCTTTGTATGTGAGCATAGACAGAAAACTGGATAATGAAGCGTCCGATAATGCCTTTGCAAGTCTGTGGTTTTTTAACATACCGGCGACATTTAGCGACTCAATCCCAATACGACTCGCACCATTGACGATAGCCGTTGTTGCTTGGTGTTGGGCATCTTGTCGGATACAGGTGATTCGGTAGTGCAGCTTGGTAATCTTGGCTTTCGTTTTACGCCAATTGCTGCTGCCTTTCTTTCGACGGCTTAACTGACGTTGCAGCCGTTTTAGCTTCCGCTCGTAACGCTTTAAGGCTTTGGGGTTTTCGTGATATACACCTTCGGACGTGACCGCTAAGTGATTGATACCTACATCAACACCAACAACAGGCAGATGTCCATTGGCAACAATAGTATCGTTAGCGAAAGTATCTACAGTGATAGAAGCGAACCAACGGTTAGCAGTTTTGGAGATTACAACTTTGACGATAGTGCCGAGGTGTCGAAGTGTTTGGAACATGCGAACCCAACCGATCTTAGGTAGTTTTATACGCTGTCCTTCGATAATAGTTGTGCCCCGACCTGCGTCTGCTTGGAAACTTTGACCCCGTGAACGCTTCTTGAACTTAGGAAACCGACTCTCACCTGCCTTCCAACGCTTAACAGCATTCTGAAAGTTGAAGTAAATCGCATTGTGAGCAGCACGTTGGTTTAACGCGTCACACCACTCGTATTGCTCTCGCTTGACAGCATTGAAACGTTTGTTTAACTCTATATGACTGTGCCACTCACCATTGGCTAACCCTTCTTTGAAATCAGCAAGGACGTGGTTATAGGCAACACGAGCATAGCCACAATGCTGTGCAAATTGAGTAGCTTGGACGTTGTTCGGATTCAGTGCTATTTTGTGTGTTTTTAACATTGGATGGTCTTGCTGTCTTGCGTGTCCATGTCAGTGGATTGTGGAAGACCCTACCGTGCGATAGGGCTGACATGCTCTCACCGAAAGACAAACCAAATATACCATTTTTTGCCAAGAAAACCAACTAAAATTACGCCGTCTGACCCAACGCTAAAGCATTGGGATTGTCTTTGGGATCTTCATTTTTCAGGTACGGAATCAGAAGGGTTCGGAGGCGTTTATGGGCATGGTGGAGATGCGCTTTGATTGTACCTTCAGATCGATCCAACTGTGCGGCAATCTCCTTCAATTGAAGTCCATCGTGATAGCGCAGGTTAAAGACATGCTGCTGTTTGGGCGGGAGTTGCTGTACCGCTTGACCAATGATTTGTCCAAGCTCTTTCGTTTCTATCTGGTCTGGCGGCAATGGACTTACATCGTTAAAAGCTGCTTCATCGTTGCCCCCTGTGGGTAGGTCCTCAAACGACAGAGGCTGTCCCCGTTTTTGTTGGCGAATGAAGTCAATACACAGATTGACGGCAATCCGATAGAGCCAACTATAGAATGCCGATTGTCGTTTGAAGTGAGGCAAGGCGCGGAAGGCTTTGATAAAGATCTCTTGAGAAAGATCTTTCGCTGTTTCGGAGTTAGGCACATACTTATAAACCAAGTTATAGATCTTCCCCTGATATCTGGTGACTAGCTCGTTAAAAACTTCCTGTTCACCGTTTTGGAATCGCTCGACAAGCTCTTTTTCGTCGGCAGGCAGAGGTGTGGGTGTTGAAGATGCGAATAAAGTGTTGCGTTGAATCACGTTCCGTTCTCCTTTATAGTGCGAAGCGGGCAATACATACAAGTACGCAGCCACCGATGCCAATCTCTTTATTACACACCGACCTGTATCAAATTGTTCCCAACTGTATCAAATTTTCTCATTTCCTGAATTTCTATGGTCGGTGCTTTCAACTTGACATCTGGCTTGAATCTCGGCTATAGTAATGAGTCAGCCCCGATTTATCGGGGGGTCAAAATAGTGAGATAATCAGTCTAGTTTTGTTTGCATCAAGGATGCAAGTATCTTGCCACTGATGCTTATGCGCCGATACAGTATTCAAACCAAAATTGTTCTTCCATTCATTCTGCTCTTCACGGTGGTTGTTCTCATCGTGCCGGTCATTGCGATCACGCTTTTTGATCGGAAATACGATGAACAGGTTAGCCGTGAGACCCAAGAGTGGCTTGAGACCATTGAGGACACCGGCTTTATTCACCAGTCAGAGAAGGTGAAGGAAGCGTACGGTGCAGAAGTGACGGTTGTGAGTAGCGATAACACTGTGAATCACACCACACTCCCCGGAGATTGGGCGAATTTCGCTGAGGATATGAAGTTGAACGAAGTCCGTAAACGCATCAAGGAATCAAACTTGGACTTTGTTTCACAAAATGTAATAGTCAATGGCAAACACTATAAAGTTATCTATTACCCGCAGGCGTATGATCGATTGTATTGCCTGATGCGTCCTATAGATAAAATCGCCGATGCAAAACGGGATATAACTTTATTAATGCTCGGAATTGCCGCTGTCGTTATCTTATTAGTTGCGCTTATCAGCCATCTTATTGGGCGGAACCTTACCAATCCGATCACGAATTTGGTGCAATTCACGCGGAAGGTCGCCGGGGGAAACCTGAACGAACAATCCGAGGCGAAAACACACGACGAAATTGGTGATCTCACCGTTGCGTTTAATCAGATGACACGTGACCTACGAAATTCGCGGAATGAACTGATAAGTGCTGAACGCCTCGCTACAGCGGGAAAAATGGCAGCATCGTTCGCGCATGAGATTCGGAACCCTCTCTCGTCAATGCGGATGCTTGCGCAGATGTTGATGCGAAAAGAAGATCTTCCAGAATCGAAGCAAAAGCAGTCGATGCAGTATATCCTCGAAGAAATTGAGCGGATTGATGTTATTGTCAAAGGGTTCATGGATTTCGCCCATCCGGCAGTGCTTAACCTTGCCCCCCGCAATCTGAATCAGGTTTTACAGGAGGTATTGGATCTGATGGAGGCTAACCTGAATCACCATCAGATCTCCCTAATCAAGAAATTCGCCCCAAACCTCCCATCGGTTTCATTGGATCGAGATAAGTTGAAACAGGCGTTTATGAATATCGTATTAAATGCTATGGATGCAATGCCCGATGGAGGCACATTGGAAATCCTTACATTACACAGTTCAGACAAGGTACGTATCGATGTTGTGGATACGGGAGTTGGCATCCCCCCGGAAGATTTAAATCGACTTTTTGAACCTTTCTTCACAACAAAATCACAGGGAACTGGGCTTGGATTGGCAAATGCAAAACGTGTTCTTGAGCAACATGGTGGGGATATACAGGGTAAAAGCGTTGTCGGGCAGGGAACAACAATATCACTTTGGCTACCACTATCTAGCGATGCCTCACCTTTAAATTCCAAAAAAATAGGAGAATAATATGGTAGAACAGAAGGCGACGAATATTACGTGGCACGAAGCAAACGTTGTCCAGACAGACAGGGAGCAGCTGCTCAATCAGAAAGGATGTGTCATCTGGTTCACAGGGTTGTCAGGCTCCGGCAAATCCACACTCGCCTTGGAAGTGGAAAGTAAACTATACCAACGCGGGCGTCTCACCTATGTCCTTGATGGCGATAACATCCGACACGGTTTGAATAAGAACCTCGGCTTTTCCCCGGAAGATCGGGAGGAGAACATCCGCCGCATTGGGGAAGTTGCGAAGTTGTTTGCCGATGCCGGTGTTATCGTGATGACAGCCTTTATTTCGCCCTACCGTGCAGACCGAGACAATGCCCGTGACCTACTTGACGAAGGGCGATTTGTGGAGGTCTTCGTTGATTGCCCGTTGGAGGTGTGTGAAGCACGGGATACGAAGGGGCTATACGAAAAGGCACGGGCAGGCGAGATCAAAGAGTTCACGGGAATCAGCGCACCTTATGAAGCACCGAGCCAGCCGGAACTGACTGTGAATACAGACAACCAGAGCCTCGAAGAATGTACCGAACGTGTCATTGCCCTCCTCGCAAGCAAAGGGCTTATTCCCGCATCGCAATAGGAGAATTGTTTATTTTCAAAATCCCATTAAACCACAGCATCGACGACAAACAGGCATGGGACCGTCGGTGCTGATAGAATTGCGAAATTTACGAGCGGCGGCGTTATTCCACATATCCTCGACAGCATCTGTTTTGATATTGCCGATGATGTAGTCATGGTAATCACGACAGAGGCTAACGTCGCCGTTACTGTCAATTTCCATTGTCATGTAAATGCTCACACACTGATTATAACCGAAAGCCTCCGTGTGGTCGGTGTAGTATCGCTGGATCTCATCTCGTGTGTTGAGTTTTGGCATCATCATCGGTGGGCATCGCCGTGTCTCTTTCGAGAGCTGCTCCATCTCCTCAAACTTATCGAGGATAACACCGTGATCAAAATCTTTCCACGTTCCAATCCAACCGTAGTGAGTTTGGGGCTTAAATCCAAAACGATCCTCAAAATCTTCGGTGTGTGCCTGTGCGGCATGTGAGTCAATCCACCACGTCAAGTACAAGATCTGTGCATCTGCATACTGATTCGTGAATTTGTAGAGATCAACTACATAGTCAATGTTGTACATCGTAATGCAGCTGAGCGGGACGATATACGGAAATGCAACATTCCGCCGCTTCTTTTCTGCGCTTAATGTTTCAAGGGCCGCTTTTACGTCCTTAAAATTGTCGTAATTCTCCGAAACCCCAGGACGCTGATTGTTGTGAATTTCCTCGTTGGGTCCGTCAACGCTCAAATATAGAATTTTGCATGTTTCCAGAATATCGTCGGCGCGTCTGGCGAGATGGGTCCCATTGGTCACAAGCGAGATTGCCATATCCCGTTCTTTGATGTAATGCAGCAGTTCAATCAAACCGGGGTAGAGCATCGGCTCGCCGCCCCAGATATACCATACAGGAGACCAGCCGGCATCAACAACCTGATCGACGAGCCGTTTGTAGTATTCAACGGGAACCTCCCGTTGCTTCAACGATTTGAGAGATTCGCCTAGCAGGTATCCGTTATCTCCCCACTGGCCGCAGGAGTGACAACGTAGGTTACACATATCCGTGATTCGTAAGCTCACCAGTTGGACATCGTCGCCCTTGCCATGCGTGGCACCAAACGGATGCCTCCAATTAAAACTTTCCTTCGCGATCTGATATTTCATGAGTGCGTAGGAGGTTGCCCAATCATCAGACAGCGCAGTTGCAAGTTCATTCACAAAAAAACGGGGTGAAACACGACTTCGAATTGCCATAGTCTTCCTCTCTGTTACAGGACACCAAATCTAAATAAACTTATGGACGCTTAAAGACTTAAACCGATCTTCCTCCGCTCTACGCCTTGGTTTTACCTTTCTTCTGTGGTCCGTCCTAAAACGCGAGATTCTGTCGCTGAAAGAATCTCGTATCGAACACCACCCCATACAATCTTACTCTGAAATAGCGCGTACACCGCGTTCAGTCCTGCGAGAAACATCGCTAGCGGTACGACTAGCGAGGCAGCGCGGAGGGTTTCACGTATTTTAGGTATATCTTTCAGCCAGCGGGGCAAGTTTCGAGAAAACATGCGAAAGCTTTGGATCTCTATAAATGGAACAAGCAATACGAGGAGAAATCTTCTATCGGCATAGAATGTAAGCGGAATTGAACCGATCACAAGCAGTGCCTTCGGCAGAAGTGCCAACAAGGTTCCCCACCACTGCGCCTTAAGCCCCATCCGAAAGGTCATCACTACCTGCCGGTTGGTAAACTCCATGACCTGTTTCCATGTCCGCTTCTCAGTGTGGGTAATCGCGATACAATCTGGCACAAAATGAACCTTACGTTTAAGGTCTTTCACCGCATGCGTCAAATTGTGGTCTTCAATGGTTGCGTTGGCCCAACGTTGTAGTACCTTGCTTTGCTCAAAGGATTCACGACGGATTGCGTTGGAGCCGCCCCAAACCATAGTGAATCGGTGATCGCCTTGCAACGCTATCTGAAAATTGATCCAAACTGCCTCGACAAGCGATGCTGTATTTAAGGTATGCGGAAAATAAAATCTCGCTCCCACCGTCGCTCCAACCCTCTTGTCTTGGAGCGGTTGGACCAGCAGCGTCAACCAATCCCGCTCAATCGTCGCATCCGCATCAACAAAAGCGATGATTTCAATATCATCTGGAAATGTTTCGATTGCCGTCATCAGGTTCTGAACCTTCTGTGAGCGCGGGAGGGAGTTATCCACTATATTCGGCGCAAGCAGTGTATGTACATTGGAATGCCCTTCAGCGATCTCAAGCAGATGTAGGTAGGATTCATCGTAGCCGGATTCCCCCTTTGCGTGCGTGACAAAAAACACTTCATACGCACCTGCATAATCCTGATTGAGCAGCCGCTTTACATTCTCTGCTGTCTGATCATCCCAGCCATAGTGCGGCGCAATGATAGCCGCTTTTGGGGTATAATCTGGTCGTTTGGCATTTCTTTCCCGACGTGCATATCGAAATGAGTTGATGATTAGCAGCACTTCAAAGATAAGGACGAAATAGACTGCTCCAATAATGTATGAAATCATAGGGTCATGTATGCTGAGTATTTGAAATGATTGATAATTCTACAAAATCCTATCCTAACATACATGAGCGGGTTCAGTCAATACAAAAATAGGAGGGGAATTTGCAAAGTTTGTGTCAGTATAAACGGGTTATGTGTTATCATAATGCGGCAACTGTTGAAATTATATGACAAAGGAGTGCTTCATGGCAAATCAATACGATTTTCAAGAGATTGGCAGACTACCAGCGTCGGACGATAACGTGGCAATCGCCACACGAAGGGTAGACGCTGGCGCAAAGATTAACTACAACGGTCATCGTTTCACCATCTCTCATACAATTTTAGAGGGACACCGGTTCGCAATTCAGGCTATTCCCGAAGGGGAACCGCTTTTGTCGTGGGGGCTGCCTTTCGGGGTTGCAATCACTGACCTATCCCCCGGTGACTATGCTTGTAATCAGAAGATCCTGGACGCACTTGGGATACGCGATATCGACTTCGCGCTACCGTCCCACCCAAACTTCAAAGATCAGATCGCTCCCTACATCCTTGATGAAGACACATTCCAGCCGGGGACACAGGTTCCTCGATATGACCACGAGAGATCTTTTCTCGGCTATCGACGGGATGGAGGGCGTGGCGTCGGAACACGAAATTATATCGTTATCATGGGAACAACCTCCCAAACTTCCGGCTATGCGAAGACGCTTGCTGACCGATTCAAAGAGGTTAGTGCAAATTACGAAAACATTGACGGAGTCGTTGCCGTAACGCACACCGAAGGCGGGGAAAGCACAACCCCCAATAACCTTGAAATGTTGCTTCGGACGCTCGCCGGTTTTACCACCCATCCTAACATCGGGGCGGTCTTGGCTGTTGATTACGGTCCGGGGATAGTGACGAATCAAATGCTGCAGCACTATATGACCGAAAATAACTATCCATCAGAGGCGGTACTACACCGCTTTCTAAGCATACAGGGCGGCTTTGATGCTAGTTTGGACGTAGGGGAGGCAATCATCAAAGAGTGGTTAGGGCCGGTAAACGCAACAGAGCGTACCGAGGAATCTCTCTCCAACATAAAAATTGCGCTTCAGTGCGGTGGCTCAGACGCATTCTCCGGCGTATCCGGCAACCCATTGGCAGCATACGTTGCGAAGGAGGTTATCCGTTACGGCGGTGCCGCCAATCTTGCAGAAACCGACGAACTGATCGGTGCTGAACCGTATGTGCTACAGAACGCCAGGGATTTTGAAACTGCTCGCACGTTTTTAGACACAATTGAACGATTTAAGGAGCGGGCGCGTTGGCACGGTCACACGGCCGAAGCCAATCCCTCCGGTGGAAATAACTTTCGGGGGTTATACAACATTGTCATTAAATCAATTGGTGCCGCAATGAAACGCGATCCGGAAGTCTGTCTTGATTATGTCATCAATTATGGAGAACGGATGCGCGCACCGGGCTACTACTTTATGGACAGCCCCGGTAATGACCTTGAAAGCATCGCGGGACAGGTAGCCTCCGGTTCAAATATGATCTTCTTTGTCACCGGAAACGGATCCATTACGAATTTCCCCTTTGTGCCGACAATCAAAATTGTTACCACTACCGATCGATACGAGATGTTGAAGAACGACATGGATGTCAACGCCGGTGCTTACCAAGATGGCACACCGATGGAGGAGTTGGGGCAGCAGATGCTCGATCTTACCGTTAACGTTGCCGCTGGGGAGCGGTCTGTCGGAGAAAAGGCGGGGCATTCGCAGGTATCAGTCTGGCGAAATTGGAAGCAGACAGGTCCCGTCAATCCAGAAGCAGTGCTTTCAGCCGACGCTCCAACCGGTGAGCCGATCCCAATTCAACTCAGTATCCCACAGTCAGGACACACCTTTAGTGCGATACAGACCGAAAGCGGCTACCGCAGCGATCAGATCGGGTTGATCTTGCCGACAAGTCTCTGCTCCGGTCAGATTGCCCAGATGATTGCTGACCGGCTTAACCAAAAAGGGCTCGGACACGAACACGGCATTTCGCGTTATGTTGCATTAGCACATACGGAGGGTTGTGGTGTATCGGGAGGCAATTCGGAGGACATCTACAGGCGTACACTCATCGGACATCTGATTCATCCAATGGTTGCATTCGGTTTGCCCTTAGAACACGGTTGTGAAAAGACTCACAACGACTACATACGCCACGCACTCACGGAACAGGATATCCCACTTGAACGATACGGTTGGGCGAGTGTGCAGTTGGATGGCGGCATTGATGCTGTGATCCAAAAAGTCGAGGATTGGTTCAGTCGATCTTTGGAGTCAATGCCCCAACCCGATTACGCCGATGTCGGTTTGGAACACCTTCGGATTGGATTGACCTCCAGTGGAAAAGTGACAAAGGAAGCGGCACAGAGTCTAGCGCATCTCACCCAAACCATCGCCGGTGCAGGTGGGACAGTCGTTGTTCCCGCAAATGCGACCTTCTTGACTTCGCCCGTCTATGTTGCGTATACCTTTGGTGATTCTTCCCAAGTCCCATTACAGAATACCCTCGCTTACGGTCAATCTATCACTGAACCCGGATTTCATCTCATGGAAACTCCCACGGACCACGTTGTAGAAACGCTAACAGGATTGGGAGCAACTGGTGTTGATCTGATGTTCGCGCATGTCGTTGGGCATCCCCTTCAGGCACACCGTATGATTCCACTCATCCAAGCCACGACGGAGGGGACGACAGGATCAATCTATGAAGCGGATCTGGACCTCTTACCCACCGATGAGAATTGGACGCCGGAGGGCTTTTCAGCGCAAATGTTGGAAACTATCCTAGAGGTCGCCTCGCGCCGCTACACACCCAAACTTTATGGGAAAGGAAACACAGATTTCCAATTTACCCGCGGACTGCTCGGCATCTCAATGTAAAAACGCAACTTCCGTCCTAGTGGGTCAATAAGTACGTAGGTTGGGTTGAGCGGAACCAATCAAAAATACACTAAGCATTCCACTGGGATTTGGGGATTCGATTCTGGTTGAAATCTCCCAAAGATAGTGAAACCCAACGCCTCAAAACTGATGGCTGATCAAAAGTTGGATTTTACCCAAATGAACTAATGAGCTATTGATGTCGCGCAACTCAATCTATACCGCTTGATTTTGATCTTGACTGACATATAGGGTCATGCTATCATTATGATCGGGAAGCGTCTTTCCGCGTCTAACAACACGCCCTAGCAAATTAATCAGGAGGAAAACCGTGAAAATTACAGATCTCAAAGTATTTCCTGTAGGTCAGTTCATATACGTTAAAATTATTACTGACGAAGGGATATATGGCATTGGAGAAGGCTCGTTAAGCGGCAGATCACTGGCTGTTGTCGCCGCGCTGGAACATCATATTAAACCGCTCCTGATTGGACAGGACGCTACCCGAATAGAGCATATATGGCAGGACATCTTCCGCGGAACATTCTGGCGTGGTGGTCCCGTGCTCCAATCTGCGCTCGCCGGGGTTGACATTGCGCTGTGGGATCTGGCAGGAAAAGCACTCGGTGTGCCAACCTACCGGTTACTTGGTGGTGCTACGCGGGATAAGGTGCTGGTCTATCGGCATACCGGTGGTGGGACACCGGAACAACTCATTGAAACCGCGCAGGGACAGTTGGCAGAGGGGTGGAAAGTCTTACGCATCTCGCCCATTGATACGATTGAGGGTGGATTCAATCAAAAACTCGCAGTCATGCGTGGGATTGAGCATTTTAGTGCGTTGCGGAAGGCAATCGGTGACGAGGCTGAGGTCATCTTTGAGGTGCATACCCGTCTGACGCCAACCCGCGCTATTGAGTTGTGCAACGCGATTGAGGAATATCACCCATTCTTTGTCGAAGATCCCATCCGCTCCGAGAATCCGGCATCGTTTGCGACGCTACGTGAACACACAAATGTTCCGATTGGCACCGGCGAGCAACTGCCGACGAAATGGATGTTCCGGGAACTGATCGAGGAGGAATTAATCGACTACATTCGGGTGGACATCTGTCATAGCGGCGGCATCACCGAAGGGAAGAAAATCGCGACGATGGCAGAAGTGCATTATCAAGAGCTAGCGTGTCACTATACCTCAAGTCCTGTTAGCTCGGCAGCCATGTTACATCTGAATATGTCGATTCCCAACTGTGCGGTGCAAGAATACGCCCCATCGTCAGGTTGGATGGATGAAGTCATCCAACACGATTTGCGGACAGAAGATGGCTATCTCCTCGCTCCTGAAGCCCCGGGCTTGGGAATTGATCTGAACGAAGAAGCCGCAGCCGCGTACCCGCCCACACCGGGTGAACCCCCGCATTTGCGACGGGAGGACGGTTCGGTTCAGGATTGGTGATTACTTGAGTTGCACATCTACACAACAGGAGATACGGTATGCAGTTTCCCCACCTTTTTTCTCCAATAAAGGTTGATTCACTAGAATTAAAAAATCGCGTTGTTTTGGCACCGCTTGATGTCGGGCTGCACGATCCAGAAGGGCACGTCACTGACCGCTATATAGATTTTCTGGTTGAACGGGCGAAGGGCGAAACTAGCCTGATCATTACTGAATTCACTTCCGTCTGGCCCGAACAACGTGTGATTACCACAGCGGTTTGGGACGATAAATTTGTCCCAGGACTGACGCGCATGGCAGAAGCGGTCAAGGATGCCGGATCCAAAATCTTCATGCAAATCGCCGTACTAGGCGGAAAATCGTATGTTGAACCGTTTGCACCCTCCGCGATCGAGAGTGAGCTTTATACCGAAGTGCCGCGCGAAATGACGGTGGATGATATTAAGAGGGTGATAGAAGCATTCATCTTGGGGGCAGCGCGCGCGAAACGAGCCGGTTTCGACGGGGTGGAATACCACTGTGCACATTCCTATCTCGGTGGACAGTTTATGTCGCCCCATACAAATCAACGGGAGGATGACTACGGCGGTGATTTTCAACGACGTATGCGGTTCGGCACCGAAATTGTCACAGGGATTAAACAGGTCTGTGGTGAAGATTTTCCGGTCGGTTTTAAGTTCAGTGCACACGAACATCTCCATGGTGGCGTGAATGATCGATACGACGAAGACGTGAAAGATGACCTCCATCTCCAGATTGCGGAATATATGGAAAATCTCGGCGTCGCCTACCTGCATGTGGCAACCACTTCCGCGACGATTATGCAGGTCAAAGGATTTGTGGAATGTACCCATCCATCTGTGCCACCGCTCTATATCAAGCCCAATACGCTGGTTGATCTGGCAGAGGAGGTTAAGCAGAACGGCGCAAAAATCCCTGTTATCGCTACGGGCGGAATCACCGATCCTGTACATGCAGAAGATATTATTTCGCAGGGGCGCGCTGATATGGTTGCCCTTGGCCGCACGCTGATTGCCGATTCACACTGGGCAAAGAAAGCCCATGAAGGTGAGAATATTGTCCCATGTATTCGGTGTAATTTTTGTCACACCTTTGTGGTCATGGATCGGGGCGGGGTGCAGTGTACAACAAATCCCATCGTCGGCAGAGAACAACTGATTGCGTTCAACAAAACGGATTCGCCCAAAAAGGTGGTTGTCGTCGGAGCGGGTCCCGGCGGTCTAGAGGCGGGTTTGCGCGCCAAGGAGATGGGACATGATGTTGTCCTATACGAAAAACGGGATGTAATTGGCGGAGAGATGATCTCGGCGTCGATACCTGATTTCAAGTGGGATATTAAACGTCTGCTCCAGTATTATATTACAGAAGTTCAGAAGGTGGGCTTGGAGGTTCGGACGGGTACGACCGTGACGTTAGATGCGCTAAGAGCTGACGACCCGGATGTCGTGATCCTTGCAACAGGCGGCGAGGCAATTATTCCAGATATCCCCGGCATTGACGGAGACAACGTGATTACCGCAATTGACGCGATAGTCCGCTGGGACGAACTGGAGATCGGCGAGCGGGTCATGGTGCTCGGTGCAGGGCTTGTCGGATATGAGGTCGCGTGGTTTGCCGCACAGCAGGGACGTGATGTTGTTCTGGTTTCACGCCGTAGCGAAGACGATGTCATTAAATTGAAAGAACACGGCACAAACTTGGCGGTGCTTAGAAAAGGTGTTCGGGAGTCAGGGGCGAGGATACTAGCGAGCCGTGAGCTGAAGCGGGTTGATGAGACAGGTGTTATACTTGTCACGGACGACGGGACAGAGGAATTCCAGCTTGTTGACACGCTGATAATCAGTCGAGGCTATACGCCACGAAGCGGACTCAAGCGGGATATTGAAGCTGCTGACCTGCGATGCGAGGTTTACGAAGTGGGAGACTGCGTCGAAGTCCGAAATTTCTTTGATGCAATTAATGAGGGAGCACATGTTGTCCGAGAGAAACTTGGATAATTGATGCCACATTAGAGTGTGTTTAGGAACACCCCTTGGGGTTGCCCTTATTCCTTTCGCTCCAGAGGAGCGATATGTCTATAGAAGGGTGATGGGACTAGTCCACGCGCTCCAGAGGAGCGCAATGTGTAAGCAAAGTATGTCCAAAACTAATACCCCAAATCCCCAACAGGACGACAAATATCTAATAATGGAGGAATAATAATGTATTTGAGATTGGAACAACCCAAAATTAGACGAAAGATTGTCGTCTGGTTTCTGGCAGTTGTTTTGGGAACCGGGGGTACTGTCTCAGAAAGCGTCGCAGAACACGATTGGACAGACCAGATTGCTGCTTTCAAACCGATGGTTGTGAATGTGGAGACCTCTTCAGAGGTTGTGTTTGAAACGGAGTCAAAAGGGACTAGTTTCGCCACCGGTTTCATCGTTGATGCTGAGCAAGGGATTATCGCGACCAATCGGCATGTCACGGGCAGCAGTCCGTCCTATGTCAAGATCAACTTCTACGATGGTAGCTTTACAGAAGCACAGGTGCTTTACTACGATCCCACGCATGACTTCGGCTTTTATCAGATTGATCCGAAGGAAGTGTTGTTTGAACTCCAAGCTGTGCGACTCGGTTCATGGCGAGATCTTGCGCTCGGGGACGAGCTGCTTCTAATCGGCAATAATGAGAAAGAGGAGTATTCCATCAAGCGTGGTAGGGTTGCCAATCTCAATGTGAACAAAGGCGATCGGCATTCCAGCTACATCCATACAACGTTTGATCGCACAGGTGGATCAAGCGGCAGTCCGGTATGGAACACGAAAGGCGAGGTCATCGCCATCCATGCGCGTGGAACCGATACCTCTAGCTTTGAATTACCAATCAATTATGTGATTGATACCCTCAAACAGATTCAAAGCGGAGGGACAATCCAGCGTGGGGAGATTGGGGTGGATTTGGAGTTAATCTCGATTGGGGAGGCAATTAAGCATTTTGGATTACCCGAAACTTCCCGTGCAGAGATAGGTCCCTCTGAGGCGGGAACACCGAAAGTGATACAGATTGAATCGATTATTCCCAAAACGACAGGTGAGGCAAGCCTTCTTGCTTCCGATATCATCTATAGGATAAATGGAAAACTAATTCGTGATGACCTGTATACTTTTGATGCAATCCTCAATGAAAACGCCGGGGAAAGCGTGATCTTGGATATCTATCGCAACGGAAAGGCTGTGACGGTTGAAGTCATGGTAGAAGATATGGAGTTGAAGAAAGTTCGCCGATTCGTCCGATTCGCCGGATCTGTTTTCCACGATATAACGCCTCAGCTCAGGCATCTGCTTTACTTTGAGGCTGATGGGGTCTACCTACCACATGCAGATGCAGGGAGTAGCTTTTCCCGTGTTGGCATCCGCGAACGCAGCGGTAACTCAAAGGTGGTCATTCTGGAAATCAATGGACGAGCAATTAAGAATCTCGACGATTTCATTGATGCGTGTGCAGCGATTTCCGGTGGGCAGCATACCTATGTGGTCATCCGTGATTTTAACCGTTTTGACAGTTCACCGACTCCCAGAAGTTTGACGATTAACCTAAAATTTGGGCAGCTTGACGTATTTGAGTGGAATGAGAACAATCTTGATTGGGAAACAGTTGAGGAATAACACACTGAACCTATAGTAGATTTTAGAATTAATGGGACACGCCAAACCGGTGCGGTTAGGAAAATGAAACTACCGTTCTTCCGTTTGGTAGGCGCTGTTTCTAACTGCGCCGATGCGGTGCGGTTACATGAAGTTTAAGTATTTAAATCGGTAATTCCGATTTGCCTCCAAACACACGGTAGGCGCGGTTTTCCCCCGCGCCGGTGTCGCTAGCAAATTACCGAATTATTTTTTTAATTTTCATCAAACCGCACCTACCGGGCGGCACAAGTGTTTCTTTATTTTTTGAATTCACTATAATGCGTATTTTGATGGAAGGAAGTGAGATGCGTTATAAACCCGTTTCTACAATTTTTGTAGTAATTTGCTTGATATTGTGCGCCCTTGGTCCAGCGATTGGGGATATTGAAATTGATATCTTTCTACTGAATACCGAGTTCTTTTTCGATGATAAGGAGCCGCACGGACAGGTTGTCAGTAAATCGGTGCCTGTGCCAACCGCAGAGCAATATGAGGCAAAAGCCAAAACCATCGCCGAACTTATTGATACACACAAAGCGAATATCGTCGGACTCGTTGAGGTGGAGAACCGCGCTGTCCTTGAAAAAGTCAGATATTATCTCGCAAGTCCCGACAACTGGGAAATCGCTTTCGATGAAGGCAGAGATACCTATACCGGTCAAGATGTCGCCATCCTCACGAAATTTCGGATCGTGCCGGGAAGCGCAACGAACTTTCCAGATGAACGTGAAGTTTACTTTGTCGATGGCCAAGAACGCGATGTGAACCCCGCAAAATTTCTGGGTGTCGAATTGAAGATTGACAATCAACCTTTCTATGTTCTGATCACTCATCTCATTTCTCGTCATAAATCGAACGATGCTAAACGGCTTGCACAAGCCACCGTTGTACGCCGGCAGGCTGTGAAGGGCTTGATCGCGGGTAAAAATGTCATCGTCATGGGAGGCCTGAACGACACACCGGCAACGCCAGTAATTAACCGGCTCCGTGGGTTCGATGATATCTGGGATGATTTCCTGCAAACCGCCAATGCAGTTGAAGCGGATAATCGGTATACATACAGCCACGAAGATCAGAAAAATCTGCTCGATCACATCCTCATTAGTCCAAGCCTACAGGGTGAGTTTCGCAATGTTGAAGAGGGAAAACAGTGTGAAATTATTGATGTCGGTGGACTATCGGATCACCGGGCAATCCTTGCACGGTTGCGAATTGTCCATCCTGTTGTTGTACTCGAAACAGACAAAGGTGCCATCGAAATGGAGCTTTACCCAGACGTTGCTCCGAAGACTGTTGCCAACTTCGTCAAGTTAGTTGAGATGGACTTTTACGACGGCCTCACCTTTCATCGATATGTGGAGAACTTTGTGATTCAGGGCGGGGATCCGGAGGGTAGTGGTAGTGGTGGGCCAGGGTGGACAATTCCGGGCGAGTTTCAAAATCCGAAACTTCGCGCAAAGATGCCTCGACACAGAAAAGGGGTGGTGGCTATGGCACGAGCGAACAAACCGGACTCCGCAGGCAGCCAATTCTACATCTGCTTGGACACAAAGCCTTCTCGCTATTTTAGCCTTAACGGTCAGTATACAACCTTTGGGAAAGTCATTGCGGGCATTGATGTAGTCGATCAACTTCGCCAAGGCGATGTGATGAACACAGTGCGGTTAAAGGGCAAGAACGAAGAATCAGTCCCACCAACCGAGGAACAGACATCTCAATAAAGGACGAAAATAATTTACCAATAACATCAAGGAGGTAGCAAAACATGTCAGAATCGTTAAAACAACGTCTACACCGGGGCGAGAGCCTTAAAGTCGCAGGATCCTCTATAGATGCGTCACGGAGTGAACTCGAAGCCCTTCTCAGTCAAGATTCCTACGATGTAGTCTCCATTGACAGTCAGCACGCAGCGTTCAATGAGGACAGATTGGTCTCATTTTGCGCGATGGCAACGGAGTTGGGCGTACCTACCCAATTTCGTATCAAAAACACGCGGCAAGCGTACCTAATCGGGAACTACCTAGACCTAGGTCCATTTTCGATTGTGGTGCCACAGGTTGAGGACGAGGAAACCGTCGATGAGGCGATAAACGCCTTCTACTATCCACCAATCGGCAAAAGGAGTTGGGGACCCAGTTCGGGGTACGGCTTCAAACCGGAGATGGAACGCTTGGAGTACGCCGAATGGTGGAACAACAACGGCATCCTTGCTATCCAACTGGAATCGATCGATGCTGTGACCAATGCACGACACCTCGGCAAACCGGGTATTGATATGTTCGTCTTTGGCGCGAATGACATGAACTTTAGTTTGGAACAATATCCAGACCATCCCTTCAAGACAGTTGAGGATATGATCCAGCACGTTGTCGAGCAGATGGAGGGCACACACGTCAAGGTCAATGCTTGAGTCTTGGAAATCTGTGCATATGTACACGTCAGTACGGATTTACATAGCACCATCTCAATATGCAAATATCTAAAGGGGTCGAGAGGGAGTTCGCTGTGCTTTTTTCGGTTCAGAGATCAAGGCTATTGTCCGATTTTTGAAGTTTTATTCAGCCTGATAAACATTGTAAAGAAAGGTCACGGATATCCGTGATTCCTATTATTTTATGCCTTGATCTCTGTTTTGCGTCATGCTATAATGACTGCCGATTCGACAAACTGCAATCAAAATACTCGGGTCGTGTCCTTTGCTTTTTACACGCCGTTTTACTAAAATCCACAAACTTTGAAATTTGAGGTGAAGTTGGTGCTATCTCGACGTTCATTTTTTAAGTTTCTGGGCTGGGGAAATTTCCTCGCTGCTACCGGGCTTGCCTTTGGTCCCGGATTGATCCGATTCTTATACCCACGTGTCCTCTTTGAACCATCTTCGGTCTTCAAGGCTGGATTTCCCGGCGAATATCCTCCGGGAACGGTTAGCGAGAAGTTCAAAAAAGATCCGTTCGGTGTCTGGATTGTTCGGAAAGAAGATGGCGAGTTTTTCGCACTGTTGGCAATCTGTACGCATCTCGGTTGTACTCCCCGATGGCTTTCGTCCGAACAGAAGTTTAAGTGCCCTTGTCATGGAAGCGGATTTGACCGTGAGGGAATGCACTTTGAGGGGCCTGCACCGAGACCCCTTGAGCGCGTCCAAATTACGCTAGCGGAAGATGGACAGCTGCAGATTGATAAGTCCGTAAAGTTTCTGGAAGAGCGAGGCGATTGGGGGAAAGCGGGATCCTCTTTAAGGGTTTAGGGGGGCGGCGATTCATAACCTATGTTCCTCCCCTGACTGCTACTCTTTCCCATGCCATCAGATTATACCCTTTTGGTGCGGTCGTAACGAGAAAATTAAATTGAGCAAGAAAGGAGCTATACAGCCTTGGTTATGCTAACGCGAAGCGGGCTGAGTTGTAATTATGAATGAGAGACGTAATGGATTAAAAGAGAAAATCACAAATAACCAGATTTGGCAGTCGATGTTTCGCCACGGCTACGAGAAAACAGGGAGACGATATACCCTCCAAGTCCTCCAAAATGTCTGGCTCCATCTGCATCCTCCCCGCGTTACCCGCCACGCGATTAATTTCCGATTCACATGGTGTATGGGCGGGATTACCTTTCTGATGTTTCTTGTCACCGCCGTTACAGGTGTGTTGTTGATGTTCTACTATCGTCCCACCGCAGAGTACGCGTTCCGTGATATTCAGTATCTTGAATTTGACATCCCGTTTGGGATGCTCCTGCGCAATATGCACCGTTGGGCAGCCCACGGCATGGTGATCGCAGTGATGCTTCACATGTTTCGTGTTTTCCTGACCGGGTCCTATAAAAAGCCTCGCGAATTTAACTGGGGTGTCGGCGTTATCCTGTTGCTTGTCACCTTCTTCCTTAGTTTTACCGGCTACCTGCTACCGTGGGATCAGCTCGCATTCTGGGCGGTCACCGTCGGAACAAACATGGCGCGAGCGACACCCGTCTTAGGGCATGAAGGCCCATTCCACCCCCAGGATATTGTCACCCAATCGAATGATGTGCGCTTTGCCCTCCTTGGCGGAACAATTGTCGGGCCCTCAACCCTCTTGCGGTTTTACATCCTACATTGCGTTGCTGTGCCGCTTTTGGCAAGCGTGTTGATGGCTCTGCACTTCTGGCGTGTCCGCAAGGACGGTGGTATTTCTGGACCTCTATAAGTAATGAATTCATTTTGACTCATGCTAAGAAATGGTGCAACAGAAACTTTTTGATTCACTAATCCACTAGGTCGTTTGATGAACCAATGACCAACTTACACATCACGTTTCACGCATCACGTTTCACGCATTTAATCCCTATTTATTGAGGTGGTATATGGATCCTTTTCTCCTATTGGTTACGAAGCCTGATAACGTTCCGATTGTTGCAATCGTGTTGTTGTTGCCTTTCTTCACTTGGCTCGCATTCAGCCAAGGGCGTAGAAATGACTTAGCTGGCACACCCGCCGAAGCAGCACTTAACGATAAAGTCTACTGTTGGCCCTACCTCTGCCGCAACGAGTTTCTCTGTGCGATCATTATAATGCTTGTTCTGGGGATATGGTCTATTACCATTGACGCCCCGCTCGAAGAGCCGAGTGATCCAACAGTAACCCCTAACCCGTCTAAAGCCCCGTGGTACTTCCTTGCACTACAAGAGATGTTGGTCTACTTTGATCCGTGGATTGCAGGTGTGGTTTTGCCGGGGCTGATTATCGCCGGTCTAATCGCCATCCCCTATATAGATATCAATCCCAAAGGGAAAGGCTACTATACCCTGAAGGAGCGTCCGTTTGCACTTATAACCTTCTGTTTCGGCTTTTTCGTGTTATGGATCGTGCTGATGGTCGTCGGCACCTTCTTGAGGGGACCCGGTTGGAACTTTTTCGCCCCATGGAAAGAGTGGGATCCGCACAAAGTTGTGCCCTTAACCAACGTCAACCTATCTTACCTAGTCGGCATCCGAAACGAACAACCCGCTGGTATCTTCGGGATGTGTGTTGTCGTCGGATATTTTGCCCTGGGACCCATCTACTACTTTTTGAAGAAAGGAACGAGCAAATTTCTTCAAGAGTTGGGTTTGGTCCGCTACATCGTTGTCTCATTCCTGTTTTTAACGATGATGGCTTTGCCAATCAAGATGATTCTTCGGTGGACATTAAATATCAAGTACATTTGGGTTACTCCGTGGTTCAATATCTAGAACGTATTGGACAGTGTGTAATTCGTTCATTCAAACAGTAAGGAGTCAATACGAATCGTGAGGAGCAATAAAGAAGTTCGGGTTGAGGAAAAATCTTACGCAGCACTATTTTTTATCCTTTCCGGGTTGCTAGGATTCGTTACGTTGTGGGGGTTCTATAACGAAACAATTACTAGACGACCATGGAAGGAGATTCAGCGGCAATTCTACGAATACGAATATCAGAAAACCAAGATTGAGTTAGAAACAGCGAAACAAGATCTGCCTGAAATTGAAGCACCTCAAGAAATTGACCCTAAACAGGAGAAGACGCTAAAGGATACGATTGCAGGGTTGCAGATTAAGCTAGACGAAGCCTTACAGGATCGCAAATTTGACCAGAGTGAATCGGATGCAATCAATTATAAATATCAGTATGCACTGCACCACGGGGAAACAGAAGAAGCAGAAAAATGGAAAAAGAAATTAGATGAGTTTGAGAGCCGGATTGAAGGAGAGCTGACGGATGCTGTACTCGCGGCGGAGCAAAACCTTGCCGCTGCTTATAAGGATCTCGCTGAGGTTTATGACACCAATGGATACGTTGAGGCTGCCCTAGCTGAATATCTCCTCGTTCGGAAGTATAATGCTGCTGACACAATGATTCCGACAAAGATTAGTGAACTTCAGGCGAAAATTGAGGAGGCGAAAGCGGATAAAGAGAAATACACCACCGTTGACAGACTGGAGGAGAAACTCCATTCCGTTGGCGGTATTAAGCGCACTTTCATCGGTACACTGGCAGAAAGTCCCTTTACAAAGACCCGCACGGTCGTGCAATACTACATCGAAGATTTTGATTATACAGCAGATCGATGCGCGACCTGCCACTTTGCTTCAGACAAAGCAGGATACGACGGATATGCCAAAGAGCAGTTTGAGGAAATTGAGGGGGACGGCGAAAGCCTGCTGACACTCCAATTAAAACATCCCTATGTTAAAAAGGGCAGCGAAACGGTGCTGATTGATGAAGAAGATGCCGAAGATGGCAGTTACGAACTGAGCGAAGATGGCAAATTGACCTTTACCGATCCAGATGTTTATGCTGACCTTGTCGAAATCGCGTATGAGACTGGATATGATCCTGTACTTCAGACGCATCCCCACCGTGATGTGCTACTCGGCAAACATCCCGTCGAAAGATTTGGATGTACGCCCTGCCACGGCGGACAGGGACAAGGGCTGACCCAAAAAGCCGCACACGCCCTAGACCATAAGAAAGAGTTTTGGCTGACGCCGGTCTTGGGGTTGGATGAACACACCGGTAAAGCCTCAGAGGAATTGCACGGCTATATGGAGGCTAACTGTCGTCGCTGCCACGATGGCGTGATGATGCTAGATGCTCCCAATCCAGAGACCGGGCAGCTCCAAGATTATGCGCCGGTCCTTTCAAAGGGGATGGCACTGTTTGAGGACGTTGGGTGTCACGGTTGTCATGCTGTTGAGGGCTATTCCGTGTTAGCAGACCTCGACAAAGTGGGTCCATCGCTTGCCAAAATCGGTAGTAAAGTGAACAGCGTGGACTGGTTGGAAGGATGGATTAAACAGCCAACTGCCTATCTGCCAGAAACCAAGATGCCAAATTTCTTCCCCGTCGAAAAGTTGACCCAAGCGGTTTATCTCAAAAATGGAAATAAGCACTACGGCGTCGTCACCAAAACCGACACCGGCATTATCCTCCAAAAGGACGATGGCACAAAATATCCCTATCCTGACACCGCCGTTGAGCGGGTTGTTGATGAAGTGAAATCGATTGCGGCATATTTGGCACAGATGAAAGATCCTGCTATAGATCAAGGCGATGCCTCATACTCGACAGCACCCCGTGCGATTGCTGCCGGTGAACAGGTTGTTAAATCTGTTGGGTGCCTGTCATGCCATGCGGTTGACGGACTCGGAAGCGACTTCGCACCAAAATTGGATAATGTCGGCAGCAAACTCACACCACAATTTCTCCGTCAATGGATTAGCGATCCAAGATCTTACGACCCCGACACAGTGATGCCCAGTCTGCGTCTGACCGAGAACGAGGTGGACAACTCGGTTGCCTACTTGATGTCGTTGCAAGAGACGGCAACCTCTCCTATTGCTGGCAACGAAAATCCCCACGCAGCGATTGATCCGATGGAAGGCGAAAAGCTAGTGCGGACCTACGGTTGCTTCGGTTGCCACAGTATCCCCGGCTTCGAGAATGAGTCGAAGGTCGGCGCAGATCTCGGTGAATTTGGTGCCAAGATAGCTGACGAACTAGACTTTGGAGACACAACAGATATCGAACACAGTTGGCACGGTTGGACAATCGGAAAAATAACCAATCCAAGACGCTATCAAACGCGTCGTATTGTCTCCCGAATGCCTGTCTTTAGCGAACACACGATTGGTGAGGAGGATGCACGCGCCCTTGCTGTTCTGCTCAAGAGTTTCCAACCTGAAAAATACCCGGTGAGTTATCTCCACCACCCAAGCGAAAAGACGCGGCAGATTGATGATGGGCGCCGGTTGGCGAAAAAATATAACTGCACCGGCTGCCATGACATCGAAGGAAAAGGTGGCGATTTCGTGAATGTGGTCGCCGCTAATGAAGAACTAGACCTACTAAACGCCAAGCGCTTTGCCCCGCCTACCCTGCAAGCGCAAGGTGCTAAGGTTTATCCGGAGTGGTTGTTTGAGTTCCTGAAGGCACCGACTCCTATCCGCTACGGGCTTGAAGTTCGGATGCCGACTTTCGGTTTAGAAGACGAGGAAGCGACCGCACTTGTCAAATACTTCTCTACGCTTGACGATGAGGTTTTCCCATATGAGACCATCGCATTACAACCGGCGTCGCGAAGGGAACTCCGTGTCGGCAAACAGATCTTTGACGCGCTCCAGTGTATCTCCTGCCACCCGGAACAAGGCGAAGTTATACCACCGGGCAGCGATAAAACCGGACGTCCTGATCTCGCATTAGCGAAGGGTCGTCTCAAAGCGGACTGGGTCATTGAATGGCTCAAAGATCCACAATCCTTCCAACCGGGGACTGCAATGCCGCAAGCTTGGCCCAAAATCGGCGGCGCACATCAACCTGTTGATGGTTTTGCAGTTGATGATGCCGAAGAGCAGATCCGGCTGGTGAGAGATTACCTCAACTCGTTGGGCGAGTAATGTACTAGTGAGCCAATCCACTAATGAACTAAACCATCCCCCGTAGGTTGGGCATCTTGCCCGACTAATAAACCAATGAACTAATGAACCGCGTTACTAAAAGGGGGCTAACAAATGCTTCAAACCAATCCCTCCGTATCTTCCGAAGCCTCAACGGCAGGAAATGGTGGCCAACGGATCCTCATCGGTATTGTCATTGCCATCATCGTTGGACTTGTCGTCGGTGGTTGGATACCAAGCTTCGCTGCAAAGACAACCCTGCTCGGTGACATATTCCTAAATGCGCTAAAAATGATTGTCGTCCCGCTGGTCATGTGTTCAATGATTGTTGGGATTACCGGCTTAGGGGACATCCGCAACCTCGGTCCAATAGGTGGGCGCACTGTGCTCTACTACATGGCGACCACTGGGATTTCGGTGCTCATCGGCATCATCTTGGTCAACATTATCCAACCGGGAAAAGGGATTTCGCGCGGCGCAGATCATCCAGAATATACATATACAGTTGGTGGTGAAAATAATCGCACTGTCACTTTAACGAACGGTACTTGGGAACAAACAGGTTACGATGACAGGTATGCGCTGATTCTGCCTGACCAAGGGGTGCAGGGGGCGATTGAGTCAATGACTGAAAACTCCGCTACCGTAAAGTTGTGGGAATCTCTCCAAGGAGGCGAGGAGGTCTATATCGAAGCGGAGGATGGCACACGCCTGCCTTTTCGGCGTGTTGGGGGGCAGCTCATTTCCGATGAACCGGAACTTCAACCCGGAGGAAAAGGCGTAAAGATCGATTTGCCCATCGCCGGGGCAGTTCGCGGCAAAGAAGAGAGAAACATCGGCAACATCTTGTCGGAAGTCCTGATAGGAAATGAGGAAACCGGAAAAGAAGGCTTGATTCCGCGAAACCTATTCAACGCAATGGTGCGAACGGATATCCTCCCGCTAATCTTTTTCTCACTGCTGATTGGCTGTGCATTTTCCATCTTGGGTGAACGTGGGCAGAATGCCATTAATTTTATTTCGGTGCTGAACGATGGTGTTATGCGTATTGTTCACTGGATTATGATTTTTGCACCGATTGGCATCTTCGGATTGGTTGCAGGCCGTATTGGGCGCGCCGGTGGGTTTACCAAATTTTTGCCAGAGCTGCTGGCAGTTGGGAAATATAGTTTCACCGTCATATTTGGACTTGCCATGCATGCCCTTGTTGTATTACCTATAATCCTTTTTCTAATTGGTAGACGGAACCCACTGACCTATGCAAGAGGGATGGGAGCAGCACTATTAAACGCTTTCTCTACAGCATCAAGTTCAGCGACGCTGCCGCTGACAATGGAAGGCACCGAGAAGAAAAATGGCATATCCAATCGGACCTCAAGTTTTGTCTTACCACTCGGTGCAACGATTAACATGGATGGCACGGCACTCTACGAAGCCGTTGCTGCAATGTTTATCGCACAGGTCTACGGAATAACCTTAGGTCCTGTGGAGCAGGTTGTTATCTTTCTGACCGCGACGATTGCCGCCATCGGTGCCGCGGGTATCCCTGAAGCAGGTCTTGTGACAATGGTGATTGTCTTAAAAGCTGTTGGGCTACCGATCGAAGGTATTGGGTTAATCCTAACTATTGATTGGTTCCTTGACCGATGCCGGACAACCATTAACGTTTGGGGCGATAGTGTCGGCGCAGGTGTTATTGAGACACTTGAATCTAGAGCTGATCCAGAACAACGGACAGATTCCTTAAGGTAGTAGGCATACTCCGTATGCCGTAGTCGTGTTGCTCCAGAACAACGGACAGATTCCTCCGCCCTGTCGAGTTAAGTGGAATCATGCGAATAGCAAAGGTGGTACCGTTCAAATGATTCGACATCTTCTCATCATTGTTGGGATATTTGCCGCTAGCATGAGTTGGTTGATTTGGCTCTGTCGAGCGGTCGATCCCAGTACGCGATACGGCTCCGAAGTCGAGTACAATTATGCTAGATATTGTGCCGGTTGTCACGGTGCGAACGGTGAAGGCAATGGACGGATCGGACGGTTCAAAAAGCTAGAACCTGCAAATCTGACGACAACCGAATTTTGGGAGGGTCGTACCGACGAACAACTTATTCACAGTATTGATGCCGGCAAGGATAGTATGCCGGCATTTTTTTACTACCTAACCGATGAAGAACAGCGAGAACTGTTCACATTTATCAAAGAGAATTTTCGACCAACGCCAACGCATGATTGAGCCCATCGTTCCTCCCATCGTGCGTCGTCAAACAGAGTAAAACAGCCCCAACCAATTCATTGCTAAACTAGCTGTGAGTCTAGTTATGGGAAATAGATACGAAAATGTGCGTATCCGTTTTGCCCATCCTAACCTTTCTAGTTTCAAAATTAAGGAGATCTAAAATGAATATCGGAAGGTTCACCCAATTTGCGTTTGTACTGGCGATCGTTGCCCTAATTGTGGGGTTTTCTGCTTGTGACCAAGTTCAACAAGTGCTGTTTCCTCCACAGCCTGAAAAGCCACCTGAGATGGAAGCTCCCGAGATTCCCATCGGTGTTGTTGTTGCACAAACAGGACCATTCGCTGCCGCGTATGGTTTACCAATGCTAGATGGCTTTAGGCTCGCTAGCGAACATATTAACAACTCAGGGCTGCTCGGCGACGCAAAAATTAAACTCGTCGAAAAAGATGACCAAAGCGTGAGTGCCGTTGGTCCTGTTGATGAACTGATTGCAGGGGGTGTGCCTGCGATTGTCGGGTTCGCTATCTCTACTCAGCTGGAAGGGGTAACTCAAACTGCCCAAGACAACGAGGTTGTCCTTTTTAGCTCAGTTTCATCTGCCCCGATCCTGGAGGGACGCGGTAACTTTACCTTCCGCTCAGGACTGACCTCGGCCATACTTAACCCGCCTCTCGTCATGGCGACTCAAGCGAAACTTGGCTACCAGACGGCAGCTACAATATACCATCACGGCGATACCTACTCTACACTGAGTGACAAAGCGTTCAGGGACGCGCTCGCAGAGAATGGTGTCGACGTTGTGGCCATGGAGACCTACCAAGGTGATGCTACCAATTATACGGAGGAATTAACTCGGATAATGGAAGCAAATCCTGATGCGCTCTTTATCTCCGCGTTAGGGTCTCATATACCTCAGATTATGATCGAAGCGCGCCAGCTTATGCCTTCTGTACACATTTTTGTTCCCGAGATGACTGACATTGAGGTCACAGGCGCGGGTGATGCGGCTGAGGGAGTCGTTACTTCTATCGGTTGGTTCAGCATGAATGACAACCCAATGAATCAAGCGTTCATCCAAAGCTATACAGCGACATACGGAGAGGCACCGGTCGCTTGGGCAGCACAATCGTATGCCACGCTCAATATTCTCGCTGCGGCAATTGTCCAGGCGTATGCGACGACGCACTCCATCGATGCAACGGCGATTCGGGACGCGCTGGCGCATACCATGGATGTTCCTACCGTCTTAGGAAATTTCTCTTTTGGTGCTGATGGGGACGGAGTTTATGCCCCGAATATACTGGTTGTCGAAAACGGCGAATTTGTAGCCTTTGAATAATCCTCAACGACAGTAGGGGACAACATCGTTGGTCCCTACAACTTGGGTTTTATGCCTAAAGGCATTTTTCAATAACCTGTTCCAAATATCAATCAATAGCGAATCAGGCTGGGGTAGATTTTCTGAATCTGCCCCGCCTTAATTTTTGCGTTTGAAACCAAGGAGGTTCAAAATGAATATCAGCAGATTCACCAAATTCGCGCTTGTATTGGCAATTGCTGCCCTGATTGTCGGGCTTTCCGCCTGTGACCAGATTGGGCAACTTCTCGTCCCCGCCCCCCCCGAAATGCCACCTGATACGGAACTTCCCGGAGAAATTATTATCGGTGTCTCCCTGCCACTGGACGACGAAAACGGTCCCCTGTATGGCTTACCGATGAAACGTGGCTTTGAGCTCGCTCAAGCAGAGATTAACCACTATGGTGGTCCCCAAATCACCTTCATCATTGAGGATGATCAGAGCACCATTGAAGGCGCGAAGGCAGCCTTGAATAAACTGATTCATCAAGATGGTGTGTCCATTATCACCGGTATCACTTTCTCAAGTCAGCTCAGAGAGTTAGCGCCAATAGTAGAAGAGAACGGAGTTGTATGTTTTAGCTCGCTCTCTTCCGCTGCCGGTCTGAGCGCACTTAGCGATTTTATTTTCCGTACAGGGCTCCCCACAAATGTCCTAAATCCGGCGGGTATCCGGGTAAGTCAGGAAAAACTCGGCTATCAACGGGCGGCACTGATATATGATGAGGCCGATGTCTATTCCACGAGTAGCAACGAGGAGGTAACTAAAGTGCTTGCGGCTAGTGGTGTCGATATTGTGATTACAGAGACCATCCAAACCGACGGTACTGATTTTAGGCAACAATTAACTCAGATAATGGAGACAAATCCTGACGTTGTCTTTATCTCCGCTTTATCCGCCCAGATGACCGATATTATGATTCAAGGGCGTGAGGTTGGTATCCCTGCCTCTGTTACGTACATTGTTCCCGATCTGACCGGCAACGAAGTGCAAATCGCAGCGGAGGCCGCCGAGGGCGCGATTACTTTTACCAATTGGAGTGCTATGGCTGACACACCGGGCAATCAAGCCTTCGTCGAGAAGTACCGGGTGAAGTATCCTGGTATCGAACCGGATCCTTGGGCGGCACAATCGTATGCTACCCTTTATATCCTAGCAGAAGCGATTTCAAATGCACAATCGACCGAGGCAACGGCAGTTCGAGACGCGTTGGCGAAGACCATGGATTTCCCTACCGTTATGGGGAATTTCTCTTTTGATGAAGTCGGGGACGCGGTTTACGACCCAATTATACTGACTGTCGAAAATGGCGAACTTGTTGCATTTGAGTAATCCTCAGTGTTAGATGTGCACAACCGGCCCCTGTCACCAGCCACTCGTTGAGGGCAGGGGCTTCGGTTTTAATAACGTTTTGGGGGTTGTGGCAGATTTTGGTTGCCGGGCGTTTTTCGGCAAATCCCCGTCATAACTGATTTTTTTTCGTTCGACAGAATGGAGATGTAACAATGAGACAAGTGGTTATTTACCCGGGCGAAGATAATTATTGGGTTGCTGAATGCCCTAGCTTGCTCGGTTGCATCAGTCAAGGAAAAACGAAGCAAGAAGCTATCGCCAATATCAAAGAGGCAATTGAAGGATACATTGTTTCTCTAGAGGAAGATGGGCTGCCAGTCCCCGAAGAACACTTTGAGGCATTGGTGGTAGCTGTATGAGCAGATTACCGAGGATTTCAGGAAGAGACTGCGTCAAAGCACTTGACAAGGTTGGATTTTACCTGAAGCGACAGCATGGAAGTCATCTGATTTTGCGTCGAGATAATCCTTTCGCTCAAGTCGTTGTTCCTAACCATAAAGAGTTGGATAGAGGTACCTTGCGTAGCATCATCAGACAAGCAGAGCTCAGTGTAGACGAGTTTGTGAGGTTATTGTGAGGCTGCATTCACTTAACAAGTCATTGTAGTCTTCTTAGTCCCAATCTACCAAAGTGACAGCGAAGATCTACGGTTTCATGATGTTTCGTAGTTTGCGGTAAGCTTTGGTTTCGCGGGTATATTTCGGCAAACCCCTCCTATAACTGAAATTTCTTCGTTAGGAGGTTACCCTGAAATGAGATTCACATTGAAGAGGGTTACCAGCCAGATCTGGTATACCACTGTTCTCGGAGTAACTGTATACGTTGCTTTGTTCTTAATTGCGTATATATGGATTGACCACGCTTCTAACCGCGAGGAATTCCCTATCCATATACTCGGTCCAATGTATATCGGACTTTCGTTCTACCAGATCTTGTCCATCATCAACGTTGCATGGTTGTTCTTTCTAGTTGCAGATCTGTTCTCCGCGCTGCGCTTACTAGCCCCTCCACGAAAAGGGAAACTTCGAGGTATAGTGCTACGATTGGGTAGCATTCTGCTATCAATTGCAGCGGTTGTTATCGTTCAGTGGGCTGCCGCGTCGCTCAAACGTGTGGCTGACGCTTATACGATCTAACTATAAACTTTTGGGGTGAGTTTTTGAGGATATTGAGCTCAAAAACTCATTAATGCACCGGTGAACCCATGAACAAATTGTTTTTACGTTTCACGCATCACGTTTCACTTTGAGTCTGTCAACTCTTATAAACCAGCACCATTGGTTAGAAGAAAACGGAGTTCACGGATATCCGTGACATCTTCTTTTTAACGCTTGATCTCCTATCCGTATGCTGCTATCATAAATGCCATCAACATACAATCGTTTCAAGATCGGAATTTAATAAAGAAAGGATCTGTTCAAATCATGAAAACTGCAATAACTCTGACCGCACTCAGTTTTATGCTCATCGCAAGCCTGACGTATGCTGGCACAATCTCCGGAACCGTGATGTATGATGGGGATGCCCCAGCGCGACCAGCGTTGCAAGCGACCAAAGACCAGCACTGTGTCGATTCCCTGAAAAGTGGTAAATCTGAAGCACTTGTGGTTTCCAAAGGCAAAGGAATTAAAAACGTTGTCGTCTACTTGCGGGCACGAGGCGCGAAGCCAACAATCCCCACCAAAAATCCAGTTATGGATCAGGTTGACTGCATGTATTATCCACATGTTCTCGTTGTGACCGCAGGGACCACAGTAGATGTGACCTCCAGCGACCCGGTTGCACATAACGTCCATTCTCATGCCACGAAGAACGAGGCACCGAATTGGCAAATACCCGGACCCGGTAAAATGCTACCTCTAAAATTAGAAAAACGTGAAGCGATTAAGTTCACCTGCGATATCCACAACTGGATGACCGGATATATCTTTGTTACAGACAATGATTATTACGCCGTAACAGGATATAAAGACAAAGAGGGCAAATGGGTCAGCTCCGATGCCTACGAAGGTTCAAACGATACAGGGGCCTATATGATTAAAGATGTCCCCGCCGGCAAATATCGTGTGCAAGCGTGGCACGAGGAACTTGGAACGACAAAAGCACAAGTTGTTGAAGTTGCAGACGGAGATGTCCAGATCGACTTTACCAGTGCCGATTTTAAGAAGAAGTAAGGCGCGAAATAACATCACCGACGTAGAAACCGAGTTTTTTCTTGAAAACTCGGTTTCTGTTGCACCATTTTTGAACATGATCCCCCAAAATAGCTTTCACGTTTCACGCATCACGTTTTAAGTCCTTAGTGTTTGACACTTGCTTTTGACACGAGTCCCGATATTAAGTCTGGAGTAACAGAGAAAAACAATGTATCTCACCAAACATTCCAGTATGAACCAGTCCAAAAACAGGCTATATCTTTTGTTCGGTCTGCTTGTCATCTATCTGTTGTTGACGGCTGTGACTGTCTTCGCCCAAGATGCGACTGACACAGAGTACCGCCCCTTCCCGGGGATCGGCAGCCGTAACGCCGCTTGGATTGCTGCACAGCTGCATCTGTTATTCGGTTCCTTCATCTTGGGTGTTCCAATGTTCGCGGTTGTCATTGAGTTTGTCGGAATGAAAACAAAGGACAAGCGGTATGATAAGATGGCGCAGGAGTTCATCAAACTTTGCATGGGAGCGTTCTCAACGACAGCTCTGATGGGGGGTGTACTCGTTTTTATCCTCATCTGGTGCTACCCGAAAGTGATGAACAAACTGTCAGGAATCTTCGGTCCGACAATGATTTTCTACGTCATCCTGTTCTTTGGGGAGACCTTTACGCTGTATCTCTACTCTTACGGGTGGGATCGGATGCAGGGCAAGGTGTCGAAAATGTGGCACCTCTTTCTCGGTGTGCTCCTGAACGTATTTGGTACAGCGATTATGTTTGTCTCTAACTCTTGGCTGACGTATCAAACTAGCCCAGCGATTATGGGACCCAAACCCGCCCACGAGGCAATTCCACTCCACGATGAGTCGGGCGCATTTATCGGGACGCTGTGGCAGGCAGTCAATAATTACACGTGGATGCCTGTCAATATCCACCGCCTCATTGGAAATATTGCTTTCGGCGGTGCTATCGTCGGTGCTTATGCCGCCTTTCGTTTCTTGGCTGCCAAAACGCAGGAAGACAGGGCGCATTACGACTGGATGGGATATACGGGCAATTTTATCGCGCTGTGTGGGTTGATTCCACTGCCATTTGCCGGCTATTGGCTAGGACGAGAAATCTATATGTTTAACCAGACGATGGGCATCAACATGATGGGAAGCCTCTTCTCGTGGCTGTTTATTATTCAGGCAGTCATGATTGGGGTACTGTTCATCGGAGCGAATTACTATCTCTGGTCTGGCATGACCCGCATCGCAGGCGGGGAGGTATACGCCCGTTTTCGTCCTTACATGATCGCTATCATCGTTCTATCTGTCGCCATCTGGATGACACCGCGCACACTCATTGTGACGCCTACGGAGTTGGCTGCAATGGGGGGACCCAATCACCCGCTCGTTGGACTTTTCGGCTTGATGACAGCGAAGAACACGGTTGTTAATCTCATTATCTTGACCACCTTTCTCAGCTTTCTGTTTTACCGTCGATCCGGTAAAACACCGACAGTGAGTTGGCGCAAAGCGGGCAATATAACCATCGCAGTTACTTTTGGGCTAGCTGTCGCAGCGATTGTTATAATTGGAATCGTAGGGTTCAGGGTGAACACTGACTTCCGTGTCAATGTCCTAACGCCAATACAAGTGCTGGTCGCATTAGCAGTAATGATTGTGGTGACAGTGATTGACTTGATTATGTATCGAAAGGCGATGCGTTCAAGCGAAATCAACTGGGGGCAAATGACAGAGCGGTCTCAATATGTGCTGATTCTGCTCGCCATTACCTTTACCTCACTGATGGGGTTGATGGGCTACGCACGGTCGGGGCTCCGGGAGGCGTGGCATATTTTCGGTGTAATGCCTGACACCTCGCCCGATGCACACACCCCTCTGCTCGCGGATGCCGTTAACATGATTGCCGTTATTATAGTGATTTTCTTCGCTTTGGTAGGTTTTATTTTCTGGCTCGGTTTGTGGGGCGATAAGAAAAAAGAGGGACAGCCACCCGTTGAAGCAGAAGCCACTACAGGAGATGATTAACAATCAAACACAATTGGAATGAGAGCGATGCAAAGAAAACTAATTAGAATTATCTGCCTAATTTTAATGGTTGTGAGTTTTTTCGCCTATATCGCGAAAGCCCCGGCTTTCCCGATCGCTTCGGAAAACCTGCTGCCATGGTCAGCGTGGTTTTTCATCTTTGCGTTGGCGAGTATCATACTCTGGCAGAGCGTGGTCAAACTCCTGTCATTTGCGTTGATGGTGATCTGGTTCTATGCGTTCGCTGCCAGCATTGTGCCAGAGACATCAACTGCAACGTTTGACCCTAACGCCGTAGACCGGACGCCGGATGCGTTTATTGAGGTTGGAGAGATAATCTTTAACGGAAAAGGAAAGTGCAACACCTGTCATACACTTGATCCGTCTGCGCCAAAAAGTCGCTGTCCCGATTTAACCGATATTGGCACTCACGCTGCGACACGCCAACCGGGGAAAACCGCAAAAGAGTATCTCATCGAATCCACCTATGAACCCCACAAATTCCTCGTCCCCGGCTACAGTAACATTATGCCACCGGTCTGGAAACCACCAATCAGTCTAACCGAGTTGGAAATCGAAACCGTTATTGCGTTCTTGCAGAGTCAGGGCGGTGAAGTGGATGTGACAGAGTTTGAGCCGCCCGTTGATATCGGAAGCGCAGCGGCTGTAGTGGAGGAATTGCCGCCCCTCCTCACCGGCGACGTTGAACGCGGTAAAAAGGTTTTTGTAGAGGGAGCGAAGTGTATAGCGTGTCACGCCGTTGCTGGTGTAGAGCAACCCGCCGGTCAAACACTTGATGAGGGAGTCGAAGTTGTCGCTGCACCCGACTTGACGGATATCGCTGGGTTAAACAGCCTCCGGTATATTGAGGAATCCGTCCTATTGCCAAATGCCCAAATTGTGAGCGGATACGGTTCCATTACGGTGAAAACCGGCGGTGCCACAATTCAGGGAACGCTTGTTACGCAAGATAATGAGAAGATCAGCGTGCGTGTTAAGGACGCAGCTGGCAACGAGGAAGAACGCACCATTCTATTGAACGACCTTGATCCAGAACCGATTGAAGAATTGACAGATCTGACAGGAAAAGGATACTTCTGGATTCAAGTAACGCTTGCCGACACGGGAGCCACCGTAAGTGGTGATCTCGTAGACGAGACCGACGAAAGCATTACGCTTCAGGTGGGTGGAGAACCCCAGACAATTTCCAAGTCGAATGTGAAGGTTCAAGCGACGTTGATTGACTTTGATGAGAATGTTATCGTTGGGGAGTTGGTATCAGAAAATGAGGACGAAGTCACCTTAATCGTTGATGGTGAGGAGCAGATCATTGATACATTCGATATCGACGAAGGACCGACCTACAGCCGTGCTTTCGGTAAGCGACTAGTTGTAACTTCCCCGATGCCGAATAACTTTCCGCTGTTACTGTCGGTTTCGGATATGAGCGATCTACTTGCATATCTAGCAAGCTTAACGGGTGCGATAGAAACAACGGCGGCTGAAGAAGCAGAAGCAACCGCCGAATAAGGAATATTAAACCGCCATGCAAAGATTATCCCTTTTCACAAAATGCCTAGTCATATTTGTTGTGCTTTGGCTCTTTTTGAAATTTTTCATCGGTGGCGTGTGGTCTGTTCCGTTACCTGCCAGTGTGATCTCAATGTATCTGGGACTTATTCTATTGGCGATTCTGGTTCACGTATCTGTCGAAGATGATAGGTTTCGAGAATTTCTGCGCCCTATCAAAGAGACTCTAGCTGATGATACTAGAAGGACAAGATGCACTGTGCTGTTCGTCCTTATCCCTTTGGTTATGCTCGGTTTAACCTTTTCCGAAATGTCGACAAAAGCAGATCCACCCGCTGCGCTGCGCACTGCCCATCCAGCTCCGCCTGATGAACTGACGTACCGCGAGAAGGTTATCGGCCCCACGCAAGAAGTAGAGAATCCTTTCCGATATCTTGAGAAAGATGACAAGGAGGCATTTAAGGCTCATGTAGAGAACGGACGCCGGGTCTATTATCAAAACTGCTTCTACTGCCACGGCGATGATCTTGATGGAGAGGGACATTTCGCTCACGGCTTCAACCCACCGCCTGCAAACTTTCAGGACCCTGGGATTATTCCGAACTTCCAAGAATCTTTCTTCTTCTGGCGTATCAGTAAAGGAGGTCCCGGTCTGCCGCCGGCTGCGACTCCTTGGGATTCTGCCATGCCGGTCTGGGAAGACCATTTGACAGAGGAGGAGATTTGGGACGTAATCCTCTTCCTCTCTGAGTACACAGGCTATCGACCGAGAACATTCGGTGAAGCGGCGCATTAAAAAGTATAAAACGACCCCAAATCCCGAAAAAGATTAACTGAGATGTGGAATTGGGAGCGAGAAAAAAATAATGAAAAAGCAATCCTATAAAACTTCATTCCTAATTACGGTAGCTAGTCTTATTCTATTATTAGCAGTTTTTTCGATTACAGTTTTTGCCCAAGGCAAACAGGCACCCGCAGCCTCCGAAGAAGGAAAGGCACTATATGAAGATAAGTGTGCACACTGTCACGGTATAGAAGGTGCTGGCGATGGATCTGCAGCAGAAAACCTGTTGCCAAGACCGAGAGATTTCACGCGGGGGCTCTACAAAATCCGTTCAACAGAAAGTGCTCAACTGCCGACCGATCAAGACCTCTTCGACATCATCTCCAACGGTATGCCAGGCTCCTCTATGCCCGCTTGGGGCGAAATCCTGACGGAGGATGAACAGTGGCAGCTCGTCGCCCATATCAAAACCTTCTACGACGGCTTTGAGGGGGCTTCTCCGCGGTTAATTGATGTGTCGGGCAAAGTTCCATATTCTGAAGAGAGCGTCGCCAAAGGAAAAGAATTTTACACCAATCTTGGGTGTGTCGATTGCCACGGCGTAGTCGGCAGAGGTGATGGTACATCTGCCCCAGATCTTACGGATGAATGGGGGTTTCGCACATGGCCCGCCAATCTTTGGGAACAGTGGAATTATCGGGGTGGGGCAACAACTGAGGATATCTTCAAGCGATTTATCGGTGGCATCGCTGGCTCACCGATGCCCTCGTTCATCTCAAGTTTCCGGCTCGGTCTGACAGATGAGGAATCGGCGCGTATGAATGAGCTAGAACTCAAAATGGATGACGACGGTCTTTCAGAGGCGGAGGAGGAAGAATACGCAGTGCTTGAAGAAAAGCTGTTTATGTTTGAGGACATCATGCTCAACGTTGAAGAAGGTGTGGAGCTCACTCCGGACGAACAGACTAAACTCGATACAGCCCTAAAGCCGATTTTTGAAAAAAGTTGGCACCTCGCAAATTATGTGAAATCCTTAGGACCCGAAGAGCGACCGCCAGCGGCGGTTGGTGACAAAGTGCTACGCTCACAATATCGCGCAGGGGCGTTGCCGAGCATGAACGATGAAGCTTGGAATGAAATTCAAGAAGCCAGTTATTTTCCACTGGTCGGTCAAATTGTTATTGACCCGCGACAATTTAACCCCTCGATCGATTCAGTAATGGCAAAGTCGTTCTATAACGATAATGAAATCGCTTTTCTCTTCACATGGGATGATCGCACTAAAACCCTGCCCCAGACAGATGACGAGACCGGGGAAACGGTTGAAGATGCCTTAGCAATTCAGTTTCCGGTGAAAATTTCTGAAGGTCCGACGGATCCGAAACCCTACTTTATCTATGGCGACCGCCGTCCCGTCTATCTCTGGAGTTGGAAGGTTGCCGAACCGTCAACGGTCACAGAGATGACTGCGAAGGGGATCGATAAAGCAACAGTCCAATCTGACCAAAGCCCAATACAAGCTGAGGGTGTTTACAAAGATGGGCAATATCAATTATGGGTAAAGAGATCGCTCACAACCGATGATACAAGAAATGACGTGCAGTTTACACCGGGCGTATTTATACCCATCGCTTTTTCCGCGTGGGATGGCGCAAATGGCGATGTAAAAACGAAGCGAGCAATTTCAACGTGGTATACATTCGTCCTTGATCCTGTTCCATCAAATAAGCGATTTGTCTATCCGCCACTGATTGCCCTTATTTCTGTCGGTCTCCTTTTCGGTTTGAGAAATAGCGTCCGGAGACGACAGAATACATAGGAATTAGACTGTTGGCTTGAGACTTAGGAGACTATCATAACCTCGACAAAAGGTCAAGTAAATGGATTACCAAGATGTCATCACAATTGAACCCGACAAGCGCGGTGGTAAACCATGTATCCGTGGGATGAGGATCACAGTTTATGATGTACTCGATTATCTGGCCTCGGGCATGACCATTGAAGAAATTATTAATGATTTTCCATACTTAAACGAGGCGGACATTCGGGCATGTCTCGCGTATGCCGCTGACAGGGAAAAAGCGCAGATGCTTATTCGCGTTAATGAAACTTCTATTGGATCAGAACCTATCACCCAAGCTGGTGGAGCGGCTAGCGGATCTGTTTCCTAATTCCACTCATGTTCAAATAGTTGGGCTAGACACGGCAAATGACTCCGAGTTGTGGAATTATGCCCTTGAAAACGACTATTTCATTGTGTCAAAGGATGTAGACTTCAGTGATAGAAGTGTGATTCATGGGGTGCCTCCAAAGGTGATTTGGCTTAGACGGGGAAATTGCTCAACGCCTACTATCGAACGTATACTGAGAAACCATTACTCGGATATTGCATCGTTTGCAGATGATCCCAATCGAGGAGTACTTGTACTGCTGTAGTTTACTATACCTCTACAATAGATGAGAGGTAGACCATAAACGGAGAGAACTTCTCTTATGACAGAGAAGTTCAATTTTCTGGGCTGTATTTGAAACAGCCAAACATAATTACCTCTCACTGATAACCTGTGTCAACCCTAATTCCAAAAGGAGTTCAACAATGAAAACTATACTTGCTACAACCCTAACCCTGCTCATCGCGTGTGTTTACGTTGCCACCGCCACCGCTGCCGGTGGAGACGAAGAAGTCGAATCGCTGGTCTTCCCGACTTCCTATAAAGCGATGAGTGTCTCTAACGGCGGTACTATTAGCGGCATGGTAAAATTTGATGGGGCCGCGCCTGAGATGAAAAAACTGGAAATTACCAAAGACGCACAAGTGTGTGGTAAAACCGACAAGCATGATGAGTCGATTGTTCTTGGCGAAGGAAATGCTCTGAAAAACACAATCGTTTACCTGATGGATATCTCATCAGGAGCGGATTTTCCAAGCGGCACCAAATACGAGATGGATCAGAAAGGTTGTCAGTTTGACCCACATGTGCGTCTCCTTCCGATTGGAACACGCTTGACCATGATCAATCCCGACAGAATCAACCATAACGTCCACATCTTCAGCTCGGCAAATCCTGCTTTTAATAAATCGCAGCCGGGAACCAGACGCAAGATGAATATTAAAGCGGTAAAGAAAGCGGAAGGACCCGTAAACGTCAAATGTGACGTCCACGGTTGGATGCAGGCATGGATTGCGTATATCCCCCATCCATATTTTGCGGTCACCGACGAGAACGGGCAATATACGCTTGAGAATGTTCCGCCGGGCACCTACAAGTTAGGATATTGGCAAGAAGCCTGTGGTTCAAATAAAGACGCACCCGTTTCGGTTACTGTTGAAGCCGGGGGAACGGTTACACAAGACTTTACTCTCGCACTCAAAAAGTAAATGCTGAAAATCCCTACGCTAAGACACCGAGTTTGTTCCGAAAAACTCGGTGTCTTAGCGTTTAAGTATAGATCGTTGAAGTGTGTAGTTAATCAGTACTATGATGCCTTTGCATTAGACTATTAAGTATCCGATTATCCATAAGATTGTTGAGTATGATAGCACATTTTGCTATCATAAAGTTAATGAACAAACGGCATCAAAATACTCTGAGCAATATTTTCAGCACGCCAGTACCGACCACACTGGAATGGAGGCGTATTGAAGCCCTTTTCACAGCACTTGGTGCCAAATCAATTGAAGGAAGAGGTTCACGAGTACGGTTTGAACTGAATAATGTTGTTGCTACTTTTCACCGACCCCATTCCCAGAAAGAAGCAAAACCATACCAAGTGCGTGACGCCCGACGTTTTCTACGACAAGCAGGAATAACGCCATGAATACAATGAGCTATAGCGGATATGTCGCTCGAATTGACTATAGTCATGAAGATGGCTGCTTTACTGGTCATATTGCAGGTATCAGTGATGTCGTTGGCTTTCACGGCGAATCCGTTACAGAATTGCGGGCTGCTTTTGAAGAAGCAGTTGATGACTATCTCCAAGCTTGTGAAAAACTAAATCGCCCGCCTCAAAAGCCTTATTCTGGTAACCTAATGTTACACATTCCACCGGAAATTCATGCAGCGATTGTCATGGCAGCAGAAGTTAGTGGAAAAAGTATTAATCAATGGGCAGCGGATACATTCGTTGATGCGCTACAGACAGATCTACAATAATCCAACGATCGAAACGAAATACACTGAAAATCAAGGCCTCGACAAGGAGGGATTACAATCAAATTCTCTCCAATGAAAATGTTCCCGGTTGAAGTGGGGAACCTTTCTTACGCTTACGGGCCCCGACGGGCACTTGTAGATGTAACCTTTAGCGTCTCACAAGGGGAAGTCTTTGGGTTTCTTGGCCCAAATGGCAGCGGTAAAACCACACTCTTTAAGATACTCTCTACCCTGATTCCGGTGAATCAAGCTGCTGTCAATATTCTTGGTCATGAGCTTGCCAGTGAATCGAAAAGTGTCAGGCAGTATCTGGGTGTGGTTTTTCAGCATCCAAGTTTAGATGAAAAACTTACCGTCACCGAAAATCTTCGACACCACGCCCATCTTTACGGGCTACACGGTAAGACGCTGAAGCAGCGGATCCAAGACGCTCTCGACCAATTTGAATTGACCGATCGCGCTCATGAGGATGTGGAAACACTATCGGGTGGACTGCGAAGGCGTGCGGAGTTGGCAAAGGCGACCCTCCACCAGCCGAAACTTTTGCTGTTGGATGAACCGAGCACTGGACTCGATCCCGGGGCACGCCGAAGTTTCAGAGCATATTTGGCGAACTTGCAAGAAACAACGGTTATCCTGACAACCCACATTTTAGATGATGCGGAAGCGTGTGACCGCGTGGGAATTCTCAACGCAGGAGAGTTGGTTGCCATCGGGACACCGGATGAACTGAAAAGGCGGGTCAGTGGAGATATTGTCATCGTTGATTCTCCTGTACCTGAACAGCTTGCACCAAAAATAAACCAAAGGTTTGGGAATACGGCAGCCTCGATTGAGGGGGCGTTACACATTGAGTGCCGCAACGGGCATGAATTTGTTCGAGATGTAGTCGCTGCCTTTCCGAACGAAATTCGATCTGTGCGCTTTGGAAAGCCGACGTTGGAAGACGTTTTCATCAAACTTACGGGACGGCACTTTAATTAACCTTTGTTTGATGGGCTTGCAAAATACAGCTATATTACATAGGAGGGTCCGTGTGGAACGCTATAGGAATCTTAGCGGAGGGTCAGGAATCGTGGCGTATGAAAACGGTCCAGATTTCATTAGGGTCCAGTTTTCTAGTGGCTCAGTTTACCTAATACACGTATGAAAGTGCAGGCTCTGAAAACATTGAAGAGATGAAGGAATTAGCCAGCAAGGGCGAAGGACTAAACTCATTCATCAATACAACCGTTCGCCACTATTGTGCTCGGAGAGAGCGTTAGTTTGCTATTGCAATAACCGAACGCCCATGAAAACATTGAGTAACATTTCGATTCCACATCCATTTCCATATCAGGGGAGTAAGCGAGGGATTGCTCAATATATTCTTCCATATTTCCCAAGTTCTGTGCGTTGTCTTATAGAGCCATTCTGTGGTTCTAGTGCGGTTTCTATTGCTGCTGCTGCACACGGACTCACAAGACAATTTTGGTTCAATGACTTAAATCAACCCTTGATGGAACTGTGGAAAGAAATATTGGAAAGACCTAACGAGTTGGCAGGCGGTTATGAAAAACTTTGGAATGAACAACATTCAAATAAAAAACAATTCTTCTTCCGAATCCGTGACGAGTTCAACGCAACGCATCAACCGCATCACCTGCTTTATCTTCTGGCACGAATCGTAAAAGGTTCTGTAAGGTACAGTGCTGAAGGCAAATTTAATCAGAGTGCTGATAATCGGCGTTGGGGTATGCGTCCCAAAACCATGCGGCAACAAATTTTTGGTGTTTATGCTCTACTCGCTGGAAAAACAAGGCTTTCGGCTGTTGATTTTCGCATGGTTGCGGTGGAAGCTGACAAAGACGATTTAGTTTATATGGATCCACCTTACCAAGGCATATCCTTTACGAGAGACCATAGGTACTACAATGGGCTTTCCTATGATGAATTTGTAGATGCCCTTCAAATAATGAATGAAAAAGATGTTTCATATATTATTAGCTATGACGGACAAACCGGCGAAAAAACTCATGGGAAGCTGCTTCCTCGTAGGCTGTCTCTAAAACACTTGAATATACATACTGGTAGATCAAGTCAAGCTACTCTCTTAGGCTATAACCATGAAACTGTTGAATCTTTATATTTGTCGCCTGCGTTGGTAGAGCGTTTGAACGGTGAAGAGCGTAATCTTGAAAAAGAATCACAAATTCAGCTAGAGTTTGCCCGTCTATGACTAGGCCAAAACTTCCTCCAGAATTTCTAGGGTTACTAAAGAAGGTTACAGCGAAAAGACCCCGAACGGTAATTGACCACATTCTTAAATACGGTCAAATTACAACGGAAGAACTGAGAGAAATATACGGTTATAACCATCCACCACGAGCGATAAGAGATGTTCGTGAGCACGGTATTCCAGTGGAGACCTTCCGTGTAACTGGATCTGACGGCAGAAAAATCGCCGCATATAAGTTCGGTGATCCTTCAGAAGTCCGAACAACTCAGTTGTATGGTAGGACAGCCTTCTCCTCCCAATTAAAGGAGGCACTAATTAAAAAGTATGGTGCCCGTTGCAACATATATCTTGAGCCATTTCCAGAACGGGAATTGCAAATCGATCACAGAGTTCCATTTGAGATTGCTGGTGAGAATGTTGACCTTGACGATGTGAATGAATATATGCTCCTCTGTGCTTCTGCAAATAGAGCAAAATCATGGAGTTGCGAAAATTGTGAAAATTGGAGGAAAAGAGAAGTCAGTATTTGCGAGTCATGCTATTGGGCATATCCAGAATCATACAGCCATATCGCGACACGAGATATTCGAAGGTTAGATATTCTATGGGTTGATGAAGATATCGCTGAGTATGATAGGCTACGAGGAGAAGCAGCAAAAGCTCAAGAAGAAGTTCCTCAGTATGTTAAGAATGTGCTACGCAATCACTTTGAGCGTAAAGATAGCTAACGATTTACTTCATCAACACAACGCACTCAACTAAACTTTGTTAATATCAAGATTTTTACTTCCTGTGGCGACGATTTGGTGGCGTGAAATCATTCGATTTCTACGCCAACGGAGCCGTCTATTGAGCGCGATTGTGCAACCGTTAATCTTTTGGCTGCTTTTGGGCGGTGGGCTAAACGCCTCATTTAACCCGCCCGGCGTTCCTGAAACAAGCTACATCGAATATTTCTACCCCGGTATCATCACGCTTACACTGTTATTTACGACAATTTTCGCAACAATCTCGATTGTCCAAGACCGTCGAGAGGGTTTTCTTCAAGGTGTGCTTGTTGCGCCGGTGCCAAGATGGGTTATCGTGTTGGGACAAGCACTTGGCGGTACGACGTTAGCACTCTTTCAGGGTGCACTTTTTCTGTTTCTCGCACCGATAGTTGGAGTGCTGTTAAGCCCCTTTTCTTTACTCTCAGCACTCGGTGTGATGTTGACTTTGTCCTTTGGTCTGACAAACTTAGGATTAACGATCGCATGGCGAATGGATTCAACGCAAGGCTTTCATGCGATTATGAATCTTATTCTTATCCCGGTTTGGCTGCTCTCCGGTGCTTTCTTCCCCGTATCTGGTGTGCCGACATTCCTTGAGTGGGCGATGAAGTTGAATCCGCTCACCTATGGGGTTGCAGCCTTGCGTCGTTGTCTATACTTCAACGCATCTATAGTCTCTGAGGAGATTCCTCAACTGACGTTATCGCTAATTGTTACTGGCGCATTCTGTGTTATTACGTATTTTGGTGCTGCTCGAACGGCATACCGTCGTCCGAACGTAGCATAAAAGAGATCGACTTACAAATTCAGCAGCCTCGAAAGGAGCTTTTAATGAATTGGCTGAATTTTCCGGCATGGCTTCCAGAGAATGTCTCAACTTTTGGACAAGGGGTGGATAACCTCTTTATCCTAATCTACTGGATCACCTCAATTGTATTTTTGGCTGTTATGGCGGTACTCATTGTCTTCATTATTAAGTATCGCTTCCAAGAAGGTCGCAAAGCGGAGTATATTGAAGGTAGCACAACCCTTGAAATCGTATGGACTGCTGCTACCACCGTCATTGTCTTTGGACTCGCAATGTTGAGTCTGCCACAATGGAACAAGATTAAATTCCCTTCCCAATTTCCCGGTAACCCCGGTGCCGTCGTTCAAGTGAGTGGGAAACAATTTAACTGGGACATGACTTACCCGGGACCCGATGGCGAATGGGGCACTGACGATGACTTGGAACTTGAGAATCAACTGCATGTTCCCGTTAACGAAGTGGTGCATATCAGACTCACTGCCGAGGATGTTATTCACAGCTTCTTTGTTCCTCAACTCCGGCTCAAGCAGGATGCCCTTCCCGGCAGGTTTATAAACATGTGGTTTGAAGCAACGAAACCGGGCACCTATGAAATCCCCTGCGCTGAACTCTGTGGTTTTGGACACTCCGGGATGCTCGGATACCTTACCGTCCACACGGAAGAAGATTATGCAGCGTGGGTAAATGAACGGTGGGGAGAATAATGAAAAGAAAGGAGTCAATATAGAATGAATGATCACGCACATGAATCTCATGATCATCATGAAGAGAGTTTTGTTCGTAAATATCTCTTTTCACTTGATCATAAAATGATTGGTAAGCAATTCCTGATCTTTGGTCTGATTATGTTCATGGTCGGGGGCGGACTAGCGCTGCTTTTCCGTTGGCAACTCGCTTGGCCCGACAAACCGCTTCCTGTCATCGGGGTTTCCAAGGCATATATGGAGGAGGGTGAAGTCACAACCGCTGCTGACCGTAAATGGGAGGAACGGTTCGACGACGATAAAGAGACATGGTTAGAGACCAACATACCCAGCGGCGTGATAGACCCAGCATTTTATAATTCGCTGTTTACAATGCACGCCACCATCATGGTTTTCTTTGTCGTTGTGCCGTTGCTTGTTGGGGCGTTTGGTAATTTCCTCATCCCACTGATGATCGGGACCAGAGATATGGCTTTTCCTGTTCTGAATATGCTATCCTTCTGGTCCAACCTGCTGGGAGCGGTCATCATGATGGCCGGCTTCTTTGTCCCCGGCGGACACGCTGCTGCAGGCTGGACTGGATACGCGCCCCTCTCTTCAGTTGTTGATCTTAGCGGTGTAAATTGGGGACAGAATCTCTGGTGTATCAGCCTCATCGTTATGGGCATCTCCTCGCTAATGGGCTCTATCAACTATATCACCACCATTATCAATATGCGAGCACCGGGGATGACTTGGTTCCGTCTCCCACTTGCGATTTGGGCACTCTTTATCGTCGCAATTTTGCTACTGCTTGCATTCCCTGTTGTCGCTTCTGCGCTCGCACTGATCCTCTTTGACCGGATGGCGGGGACGTCCTTCTTCTTGGCGGAAGGTGGCGGTGATCCATTGCTGTGGCAACACCTCTTCTGGTTCTTCGCGCATCCAGAGGTGTATATCCTCATTCTGCCCGGCATGGGTATGGCGTCCGAAATGCTTCCGGTCTTTGCCAGAAAGCCCATCTTCGGCTATAAATCAATGGTTTTTGCTATGATAGCGATCGCTTTTCTCAGTTGGATTGTGTGGGGACACCACATGTTCCAGAGCGGGATGAACCCGGCATTGGGAGCGAGTTTTATGACTACCACGATGTTAATCGCTGTCCCTTCGGCAATCAAAACTTTTAACTGGCTTGGCACCCTTCACCGTGCATCAATCCGATTCACAGTGCCGATGTTAAACACGTTGGCTTTTGTGTCGATGTTCGTTATCGGCGGTCTTAGCGGCATCTATATGGCAAACTCGCCAGTGGATATCTACATACACGATACATACTACATCGTGGCACATATCCATTATGTTGTCTTCGGTGGAAGTGTCTTCGCTATCTTTGGCGGCATCTTTTACTGGTTCCCCAAGATGTTTGGGCGACACATGAATGCGACCCTCGGTAAGATTCACTTCTGGATTTCATTCCTCGCCTTTAACGGTGTCTTTTTCCCGATGCACATCCTCGGCGTTGGGGGACACATGCGACGCATCGCCAACCCGATGCAGTATGAATTCTTACAACATATGCAAGGAATAAATGTATTTATTACGATTTGTGCATTTATTTTGGGTGTGGCTCAATTCCTGCTGCTATTCAATGTGTTCTGGAGTATATTCCGCGGCAAAGTGGCTGAACAAAATCCGTGGCAAGCAACCACTTTGGAATGGTACGCGCCAACACCTGTTCCTCATGGTAACTTTGGAGCAATTCCGCAGGTGTATCACGGACCCTATGAGTACAGCGTTCCCGGTGCTGAAACGGACTGGACGCCACAAACAGAGCCGAACGGCGAATCACCGCACGGCGAACCGGTCCCTGCCGGCGCAACTGCCGATTAAGCCTAATATGGGACGCAGATGAACGCAGCGTTCATCTGCGTCCTAATCTAAATCACTAAACTGTGGAGAGGAAAAGATTGATTCGATGTACCGTCCATGGCTGCATAGACTTGCTGTGCTCACCGCTGTAACAACTTTCATTCTGATCTGCATGGGGGGGCTTGTTACTAGCACAGATTCGGGGATGGCTGTTCCTGATTGGCCCACGACCTTCGGATACAATATGTTTCTCTATCCGCTCTCGAAAACAGTAAGTGGATTCCTGTTCAGCGTTGACCCGAATCTTCAAGCCGATCTGGATAAGGGCAGCCTGTCCGTAAAGCTACGAAAGGCACTTGAAAAAAACGAGATTTCCGTATCAGAAAATGTTATAATTTCAACCGAAGCACAAGGCAGCAGATGGAAACTCGCAGATAAAGCGAATGAACGCACCTATACGCTGATTAAATCGGGCGAGCGGCTTGATGTATACGTCCACGGTGTGCTATACGAACATAGCCATCGACTGATCGGGTCTATTGTCGGTTTTCTGACGATTGCGTTGATGGTATCAATTTGGGCAAGAGATGCACGGAAATGGATGAAATGGCTTGGCGTTATCGCCCTCGTTGCAGTCATCGCACAAGGGGTAATGGGTGGTCTCCGCGTTACGAATCTCAGCAGGGTCTTGGCTATCATACACGCCTGTTTTGCCCAAGCGTTTTTTGCGTTGACAGCAAGTCTTGCGTTGTTTACATCGCGCAGTTGGTTACAAACATCGGTAAAGATTGAGACCACAGACGCTGCACGCCTGAGAAATTTGAGTTTCATCACTTTAGGGCTTATCTACGTCCAATTCATCTTTGGTGCTGTGTTAAGGCATACAGGAGATCGACTAGATGCCCACCTGCTCTTTGCAGGGGTAGTAACAATTCACATATTTCTGCTTTTGAGGCGAATCCTGAAGAATTATCCGGAAAGTCCAGACCTAGTTCGTCCTGTTTTACTGTTGAGCGGTTTGCTTGCCGTACAATTGACTTTGGGCTTCGGGGCATACCTCGCCGAGTTCACCGCTTTTGGCAAGGGCGTGCCTCCTGTTGCTGGTGTCATAATCACAACCGCCCATGTTGCGATTGGTGCTTTAATGCTGATTGCTTCCGTTGTACTAACCCTGAACATTTGTCGCTTCACCAGTAGATCTGAACCTGCTGTAAGTCGAAGGCTTGTTTCCGATGAGGTGTCCGTATGATTTCAATAACAGAGACGCTAGGGAGTGATGTATCCCAAATGAGCCGCCGAGTATCGACGCTGGTTGAACTGACAAAGCCGCGGCTCGTTTCCATGATACTGATTACAACGTCAGCCGGTTTTTATATTGCTTCCTCGCAACCACTTAATTGGTTGCAACTGATTCACACTATCATCGGCACGGGGTTATCCGCAGCAGGCGTATTAGCTCTAAATCAGTACCTTGAACGTGATCTGGACGCTCAAATGGTGAGAACGTGCCATCGACCGCTGCCGGATCAACGGCTTCAACCGACGACAGCCCTATTTTTTGGGGTTTTACTGACTGTCAGCGGTTTGCTCTATATGACATTTTCCGTAAATGCCCTAGGCGCATTGGTCATCTCAGCCATCGTTGTGACGTATCTGTTCGTCTATACCCCACTGAAACAGAAAACATCGCTCTGTACCGTTGCAGGAGCGTTTCCGGGGGCATTGCCCCCTGTTATCGGTTGGGTTGCAGCGCGAGGAACACTCAATATTGAGGCGTGGGTGCTTTTTGCAATTCTGTTCCTTTGGCAGCTGCCGCACTCACTGTCAATCGCGTTTATCTATCGCGACGAATACGCACAGGCTGGATTCCGCTTGCTGCCGGTTATTCATCCAGATGGCAAGAGCACGAACAGACAGATTGTCATCAACTGTCTTGGGCTGCTCGTTGTGGCATTGCTGCCCACGTTAATAGGCATCGCTGGTATCGTTTATTTTTTCTCCGCACTTACATTGAGTATCATCTTTCTTGGGTTCGGCGTTAACCTATCAATTTCTCGATCGACCATAGCAGCAAAACGGTTGCTGTACGCCTCACTGATATACCTGCCGCTGGTGTTTCTGGCAATGGCACTCGACAGGTTGGCATAATGGCATGGAGGCATTAAATCTATATGAGTGATAATGAAAAACGGAGTCACAACCGACGCATCGGTTGGTTCTTATTCGCGGTATTTATCGTCCTATTTATTTTTGCAACGATTCTCGCAATCGTCAAAAACTAACGTATTGTAATCAAGGGGTTTCACCGCCGATGAATGAAGTAGACCACACATCATACGAACATGCCGAAGGGGAAGATCGACCAATCAGCAATGCACGTTTAGCTGTGTTGGTACTCCTCGGTGCCGAAATCATGTTTTTCGCGGGGTTGATTGGCACATTCCTTGTATTCCGCTTGGGGAGTGTCACTTGGCCGCCACCCTCACAGGCTGATGTCCGCTTGCCCATTGGTGTGACTGGACTGAACACAATCGTCCTGCTCTTGAGCGGCTATACGATGTTTCAAGGGCTGCGAGCCATTCGGCAAGACCGTCAGAAAGAACTCAGAAACTGGCTTTTCGCCACGGGACTTCTTGGGGTAATTTTCCTTGTTGTGCAAGGTTCCGAATGGGTACGATTAGTGCAGCATGGATTTACGCTTTCGTCGGGAGTGTACGGCTCAGTTTTCTACGTCCTCATCGGTTGTCACGCCCTGCATGTTCTGATCGCAGTCCTCTGGCTGTTAGCTGTTTTCGCTAGAGCAATGGCCGGTCGGTTTTCAGTGAACCACTACCTTGGGGTTGAAGTTTGTGCAATTTATTGGGCGTTTGTTGTCGTGTTATGGCCCCTTCTTTATGTGCTTGTCTACTTAATCTAAATGGAGAAGAAAAACGCCGAGGAGATTTTTTATGATTTGTCGATATTTTTCACTTATAGTAGGGATTTTGGTTCTCGCATTACTCGTACCGGTAGTTGTGGAAGCCTGTCCCTCATGTAAAACGATTGATGACCCAATTGTTCAGGGCTTCAAGTGGAGTATTCTATTCCTTATGGCGATGCCCTATATTGTTTCCGGTCTAATTGGCGGTGGCGTGTTCTATGTATACTACCGCACACATCGGGCCGATAATCGTAAACCACCTTCTAATGTGAAAGGAGTGTGAAAATTGGAAGAAACTACAACACTCGATCATTCCGCAGATGTCTACGAACCATCCCTCACGCCCGACAGTCTGGGCAAGTTGGGGATGTGGCTCTTTCTTATTAGCGATGCGATGTCGTTTGGCGCATTGCTCGCTGCCTATGGTGCTATACGCGCTGGCGCAGCGGAGTGGGTGCCGCCACCCGAAATACTCGGTATTAACCTCACAGCGGGTATGACCTTTCTGTTAATCTGTAGTAGTGTTACGATGGTCAAAGCCCTCGAAGCTATCCAGAACGGGAATCAACAGAGGATGTGTACCTTCCTCGGCTTGACCATTCTGGGTGGACTAATTTTCTTGGGACTCCAAGCATATGAATGGACTGCCCTGATCAAGCACGGTCTCACCCTCACCACGATCCCTCATCACGGATTGTCTGGTGCTGAGATTTCCGGCTCGGTGCTCTTTGGTCCCACCTTCTACACCATTACAGGTTTCCACGGTGCCCACGTCACCGGTGGGGTCATCTACCTCATCGTTATCTTGATTAAGGGGCTGCGAGGAACGTACACAGCCGAGTATAACCACAAAGTCGAGATTTTGGGGCTATATTGGCACTTCGTTGACCTAATTTGGATCATGGTCTTTACTTTTGTTTATCTACTGTAATCACCGAATGGAGAATCAAGATGGAACACGCTCATAAAGAACATCCGAAATACATGAGAATATTTTGGATACTGCTTGCACTCACGGTCGCTGAAGTTGCTGTCGTCTACATGCCGCTTCCAAAAATTGTGATAGCACTTCTGCTGATTGGTATGGCATGTTCTAAGGCGCTTTATGTCGCGCTCTATTTCATGCACCTGAAATTTGAGCAGAAGACCTTGATGGTCATTGCGTTGACACCTTTTATTATCTGTGTTTTTCTCGTGTTTATGCTGCTGCCAGATCTGATGGACGATGCTCGCCATGAGGGAGCTAAGGCGGAATCGCAGGTCGTTGATACATCTCACTAATCTAAAAAGTAATGCGTGAAACGTGGTAAATTTTACGTTCCACGTCTTAGGGTTCATGCTGCATGTCTATGGAAGCCGAAGTGAAATCTTCAGAACAGGACGCTAGACCCAGTGATCGCACGCTGCGCGGAATTCTCTGGGGTGTGTTAGCCCTCGTGATTGTTGGCATCTTAGGTGCCAATCTCTGGTCATTTGTTCACCAAAAGTCCGGCGCGACCACAGAGTCGACAAGTGCATTGTCGGAATTCGCAGTTCATCAACAACTGCCGGACTTTTCCTTGACAGATCAGTTTGGCACCTCCTTTGCTTCGTCCGATCTCCACGACAAAGTCTGGGTTGCAGATTTCATCTTTACCAGTTGTGCAACAATCTGTCCACCAATGACAGTTCAGATGGCAAGTCTGCAAGACGAGTTTGCGGGGGAGGCTGTCCATTTTGTCTCTTTTTCCGTTGATCCCGAACGAGATACGCCTACAGTTCTCCGTCGTTATGCGGATAACTATGGGGCGGATGGTGGTCGTTGGGCATTCTTGACAGGGCAGAAAACGGCTATCTATCAGCTAGCTCACGAAGGTTTTAACTTAGCAACCGGTCACCGAGGAAGTGAAATTCTTCACAGCACTCGGTTTGTGCTCGTTGATCGAAATCAGCAGTTGCGAGGCTACTATGAAAGCCGAAGCCCGGGGTCGCTGCAGCAGTTGCGTAAAGATATAAGAACGTTGCTTGAAAAATAAGGAGTCTGTTCATGAATCATCCAGAATTAACTTTAACCGATCGCCGATTCGGTCAAACTAGACGCCACGATGCTTGGTGGGTGCAACCGCTAGTGGTCTTTCTAGGATTATCTATTTTCGGTCTCTATGCAACATGGGCGGTCTTTCAGGGGGATCATTATCATCACGAGTCATATCTGTCTCCCTTCTATTCGCCGCTGCTATTTGATACCGCAGGACATGATTCAGGACATAGTTGGTTTGATGGTAAGCCCGACTGGTTGCCTCTCTGGTTTTCACCGGCAATTCTCATTCTTTGGGCACCGCTCGGTTTTCGTTTCACCTGTTACTACTATCGCGGAGCCTATTACAAAGCTTTTTGGGCGGATCCACCCTCATGTACTGTTAGTGAACCGCGCAAGGGATACCGGGGCGAAGGCTCATTTCCGCTCATTATTCAAAATGTGCATCGCTACTTCCTGTATCTTGCGCTCGTTTTCATAGTGATTCTTGCCTACGATGCTTGGACAGCATTATGGTTTGACGATGGGAGCGGTGGAAAATCGTTTGGTATCGGTATTGGTACACTAATATTGACAGGCAATGTTATATTTCTGGGTGGCTACACGCTCGGTTGCCACTCATTGCGCCATCTTGTCGGGGGCATCCGCGATAGGCTTTCAGGCGCACCCATTCGTCGAACTGCTTACAATTGCGTCAGTTGTTTGAATCGTCGCCACATGCTCTGGGCGTGGATGAGCCTATGCTGGGTAGGGCTTTCGGACGTTTATGTTCGGTTGTGTTCGATGGGAATCTTGTCGGACTGGAGGATTTTGTAGTGGCACAATACGAAACGCATGAATATGATGTGTTAGTCATCGGGGCAGGCGGTGCAGGTCTGAGAGCTGCTATCGAAGCCTCGGCTGCCGGTGTGTCTGTAGGACTGATCTGTAAATCTTTGCTCGGCAAAGCGCATACGGTTATGGCGGAAGGTGGTGTTGCTGCAGCACTAGCAAATGTTGACGAGCGAGATGGATGGCGCGTTCACTTTGCTGACACCATGCGAGGCGGTCAATATCTGAACAACTGGCGCATGGCAGAACTTCACGCCAAAGAAGCCCCGGACCGAGTCCACGAATTAGAAGCGTGGGGCGCACTGTTTGACCGGACGCAGGACGGACGCATCTTGCAACGAAATTTCGGTGGTCATCAATACCCTCGACTTGCTCATGTTGGGGATCGCACCGGGTTGGAAATGATTCGTGTCCTGCAAGACCACGGTATCCATCAAGGTGTTGATGTCCACATGGAATGCACAGTCATATCGCTGCTGAAAAACGACGGTCGCGTTGTTGGAGCCTTCGGTTACGAGCGCGAGAAAGGGCGGTTCAAGGTGTTCTCCGCCAAAGCGGTTGTGCTTGCCACCGGTGGTGTGGGCAAGGCTTATAAAATTACGAGCAACAGCTGGGAATATACCGGCGATGGACACTCGCTCGCCTACCATGCAGGTGCCGAATTAATTGACATGGAGTTTGTACAGTTTCATCCAACCGGCATGGTTTGGCCCCCCAGTGTGCGGGGTATACTAGTCACGGAGGGTGTCCGCGGTGAGGGCGGAATTCTGACGAATAGCGAGGGGCAGCGATTTATGTTTGACCATATACCGGAGCTTTATCAGAATCAAACCTCTGACGACCCAGAAGAAGGCTGGCGATATACACAGGGCGATCGAGATGCTCGCAGGCCTCCAGAACTCCTCACACGTGACCATGTGGCTCGGTGTATTGTTCGCGAGGTACAAGAAGGGCGCGGAAGTCCGCACGGCGGTGTCTTTCTCGATATTTCATGGATCTCGGAAAAGATTTCCAACGCCGAAGAGCACATCAAACGGAAGCTACCCAGCATGTATCACCAATTTTCGCAGTTAGCGGATATTGATATCACCAAAGAACCGATGGAGGTGGGACCAACGACCCATTACATCATGGGCGGTATTCGGGTAGATGCCGACTCACAGATGACCTCGGTGCCGGGGCTTTTCGCGGGGGGTGAATGTGGTGCAGGATTGCACGGTGCGAATCGATTAGGCGGCAACTCGCTCTCTGACCTGCTGGTTTTTGGTAAGCGTGCAGGTGAGTACGCCGCACAATTTGCCAAAGAAAATGGTGCAGGTGAAGTAGACGCAGCGGAGATCGAGGAAGTTGCAAGTTGGGCGTTAAAGCCTTTCGACAACGCAGCGGGTGAGAATCCATTCCAAATTCAGTACGATTTGCAAGATATGATGCAAGATCTCGTTGGCATCGCTCGGAGCGACGAAGGGCTAAACAACGCCCGCGAAGAACTCCAGAAACTCACAGAACGCTCCGACCAAGCGGGGGTCGTTGGGAATCGTGAGTATAATCCGGGTTGGCACACAGCACTGGATCTGCATTGCATGCTCACAATATCTGAAGCTATTGCGCTTGCAGCGTTGGAACGAAGGGCAAGCATCGGTGCCCATTCTCGTGACGATTATCCTGAGAAAGAGGAACCGGGGGCAGGTAGGTATAACACCGTCGTCCGCAAGAATGCAGATGGTGAAATGGAGGTCACTCGGGAGCCGATACCCGAAATTCGCGAAGACCTCCAAGCAGTGATAGAGGAGATGGGCTAATGGCAACAGCAACGTTCAGAATATGGCGAGGCGACGCTAATGAAGGGAAATTCGTCGACTATGAAACAGAGGTCTCTGAAGGGATGGTGGTTCTCGATGTCGTTCATAAGATTCAGGCGGAACAGGCGAACGATCTCGCAGTACGCTGGAACTGCAAAGCCGGGAAGTGCGGATCCTGTTCGGCAGAGGTCAACGGAAATCCCAAGTTGATGTGTATGACCCGGCTTAACGACATCCCGCTTGATGCGCCGGTGACGGTTGAGCCGATGCACGCATTTCCGCTCATCAAGGATTTGGTCACCGATGTTTCGTGGAACTTTGAAGTCAAGAAAAAAATTAAACCGTTCAATCCAAGACCACCTGACGCTGAAGACGGTACTTGGCGAATGGCACAAGAGGACATTGATCGCGTACAAGAATTTCGCAAATGTATCGAATGTTACCTATGTCAGGATGTGTGCCATGTGCTGCGCGAGCATGATCTGCACGACAAGTTCATCGGTCCCCGATTTTTCGTTTACGCCGCGGCTCTGGAGATGCATCCTCTTGACAATGAGAATCGGCTGGAGGAATTGAAAGACACGGATGGCATCGGCTATTGCAACATCACTAAATGCTGCACGAAGGTCTGTCCGGAACATATCACGATTACCGATAATGCCATTATTCCACTTAAAGAACGGGTTGTAGACCAATTCTATGATCCGATCAAAAAGCTTTTCCGGATTTTTCGACCGCAGAAATGATGTAGGTGTGGAGAGGTAAATGCAAACAAGAACTGAATCAGACAGCATGGGGAAGATTGAGGTCCCAACAGATCGGTATTGGGGAGCACAGACCCAGCGTTCATTGCAAAATTTCAAGATTGGCGGGGAACGCTTCCCGCGTGAGATGATCTGGGCACTCGGCATCGTCAAGCAATCTGTCGCTGAGGTAAACGCAGGGTTGGGAACGCTAGACGCGGATCTGGCTGAAATTATCATCAAAGCCGCACAAGAAGTGATTGAGGGCGATCTGGATGATCACTTTCCGCTGGTCGTTTGGCAGACCGGCAGCGGCACCCAAACCAACATGAACGCCAACGAAGTGATATCGAACCGTGCCATTGAGATGCTTGGTGGCGTCCTCGGCAGCAAAGAGCCCATCCACCCTAACGATCACGTCAACAAATCTCAATCTACCAACGATGCCTTTCCAACAGCTATCCATGTCGCTGTTGTTGACCGCATTCACAATCATCTCATTCCTTCGGTGACTGCTCTGCGCGATGCGCTTTCAGCGAAAGCCGAAGCCTTTAAGGATATCGTTAAAACCGGACGCACTCATCTCCAAGATGCCACCCCGTTGACATTGGGACAGGCGTTTTCTGGATATGTCACGCAATTAAATAATTCGCTCCGCGCAATCGATCATACGCTGCCACACCTGTATGAACTACCAATTGGTGGGACAGCAGTCGGCACCGGACTAAACGCCCATCCCGAATACGCGACAAAAGCTGCCGCCGCAATCTCGAAGCGTACCGGATTTTCCTTTGTAACTGCGCCCAACAAGTTTGAAGCTCTCGGTGCTAGAGATGCTATTGTCGAGGCAAGCGGTGCTATCAAAACCCTAGCATGTGCACTGAACAAAATAGCAAACGACCTCCGCTGGCTTGGCAGCGGTCCTCGCTGCGGCATTGGCGAACTTCTGTTGCCGGAGAACGAGCCGGGAAGTTCGATTATGCCGGGGAAAGTGAACCCGACACAATGCGAAGCCATGACAATGGTTTGCGCCCAAGTTATCGGCAGCGATACGACGGTTGCTATTGCAGGTGCATCCGGCAATTTTGAACTGAATGTGTTTATGCCCGTCATCGCTTTTAACGCTCTCCAATCCATCCGGCTGCTTGCGGATGCCTGTGATTCGTTCAATGAAAATTGTGTCGTTGGTATTGAGCCGAATCAGGAGAAAATTCAGGAATACCTGAACGATTCACTGATGCTTGTCACCGCGCTGAATCCTTATATCGGCTACGACAACGCAGCGTTGGTCGCCAAAACTGCACATCAGGAAGGCAAAACGCTACGGCAGACTGTGGTCGAACTGAATCTGTTGAGTGAGGAAGAGTTTGACCGAGTTGTCGTTCCCAGCCAGATGATTGGCCCGAAGTAAAGTTGACAATTAACACGGATAAAAGACATTATATTTGAAACGAAGAGAAACCGAGTTTTTTCTTGAAAACTCGGTTTCTGTTGCGCGCTTTCTCAACATGAGCCAAAAATATAATACGTTAATGGAAAATCGACATTGGAGGGAGAAGGATGTATAAAAAAATCTATGTACCGGTTGACAACTCGGACCATTCCGATGCAAGCGTCAATTTCGCTGTAGAGTTCGCCAAAAAATTTCAATCGCAACTCGTTGGCTCTCATGTCTATGCCGCGAAGATGCACGATGTTCGCTTCAAACAGATGGAGTACACGCTGCCCGAAGAATATCAAGACGAAGCTGAACTTGAGAAGCAGCGCCGAATCCATGACACATTGATTACGATGGGACTTCAGTTAATCTCTGATTCCTACCTAGAAGTCATGAAGAATAAATGCGCCGAAAATGACATCCCCTTTGAAGCCAAAATGCCTGAAGGCAAACACTTCATCAAGTTGGCGGAAGACATCCAGGCGAGCGATTACGACCTCGTGATCATGGGTGCTCTCGGTATGGGAGCCGTTAAGGATAGTCTACTCGGCGGCGTTGTTGAACGGGTTGTGCGGCGTATTGAGACTGATACCCTTGTAGTCCGAAATATAGAAGCTATGCACGAGCAGAAGGGGCATATTCTCGTTGGGATCGATGGCAGCCCTGAGTCCTTTGGTGGATTGAAAACAGCAATCCGGCTCGGCAAGGCGTTCGGTAGACAGGTTGAGGCAGTTGGTGTCTACGACCCGTATCTCCACTACGTGGTTTTCAATTCGGTCGTCAGCGTCCTGACAGAGCGAGCCTCCAAAACCTTCCGATTCAAAGAGCAGGAACAATTGCACGAAGAAGTAATTGACACCGGGCTTGCCAAGATCTATCAATCCCATCTAGAGATTGCCCGGACCATCGCCAAGGAAGACCACAACTACGACCTCAAAATCACCTTGCTGGATGGCAAAGCGTTTGAGAAGATCCTGCAATACGCCCGAAAGACTGAACCGTGGATGTTGATGCTGGGCAGAATCGGTGTCCACAGCGATCCCGATATGGACATCGGCAGCAATACCGAAAACTTACTGCGCCTTGCCCCGTGTAATGTATTCCTGTCGAGCCAGCGGTACGTTCCCAAAGTTGATGTCAGAGCGGAGGAGACGGTGGTCTGGACACAGGAAGCCTTAGATCGGATGTCAAAAGCACCACCGCAGGTGCAGGGTATCGCACGCACCGCTGTTCACCGTTTTGCCATTGAACGCGGACACTCCGTGATTACCGAGAGCGTCATTGAGCAGGCGATGGAGACCTTTATGCCGGGACGCTCAGCGGAACGGATGACCAAGGTTGCCAAAGAGATTGCAACGCAAACGGTTTTGGATTCCAATGCGATTAAGACCTACATCTGTGGCGATTGTGGTTATGCCGCCCGCGACCAAGAGCCCGTGAAATGTCCCGTCTGCGGCGTGGACGGTGACCGATTCCAGATGGTCGATAAAGATTCGCTCCAGAGGGTTGCGGATCAGGAGGGCGGCGTGAGTGAAGAGCAAACCTTCGACGGTGTGCGCCTCCAGTGGTCAGATCAGGCGAAAAAGGCTTTACGGAATGTCCCACGAGGATATATGCGTCGCAACGTCAAAGCGCGAATCGAAAAATCGGCGCGTGTCCAGAAAATCGGTACAATCACCAACGATTTTGCGATGCAGATCATCAACGAGAGCATGGATCAGGCGTCCGCTGTCCGCGAAGACGCGCCCGAACTGAAAGCTGTCGCACAGTCCCGTGAGTCCGCTGATACCTCCCAAGAAGAAACATTTGAGAGTTCACTTGAATGGATGCCAGATGCCCGTGCACGGTTGGATCTCGTGCCCGCTGGGTTTATGCGAAATATCACGCAATCCCGTGTCGAGCAGCGAGCGCAGGAAGCGAACCTCACGACAATCAACCTAGATTTTGCAGCGCAGGTGATTGAGGAAGGACGGAGTCTGGACAATGAGGTGCTTGGGACATATTACCAACAGGCCGAACACCCTGCTGAAGCGGAGAGTGATGAAGAGGAGCCGACGCAAGCGTAAAATCATGTCTTGAATATCAATTTAGATCGGAGTTTGCCAATGCACCCCAGAGATCCGTTACATTTTGGGGAAATTCTTGTGTGTCTCGACGGCTCAAGCTATTCGCAGGCGGCGGTCGAATATGCCACGCAAATCGCTCTTGAACATAACGCCTCACTAACCGGCATCGGGGTGATCGACCTACCGGGCCTTCAACGTGCAAGTGGGCCCGCACCGATTGGAGCGATGCACTACGATCAACTTGCTGACCAGCAGCACTTCCAAGAGACGCGAAAGATAGTGGCTAGTATCCTTAAAGACTTTGGGAACACCTGTCAGGAAAAGGGAATCCACCACTCCATCCATTCAGAGATGGGCAGCCCATTTCGGGAAATTATCGAAGAATCGAAATTCCACGATTTTATTATGATCGGGCAGAAGACCTTTTTTCGGTATAACGTCAGACACGAACCGGGGAACACCTTAGACCGAATTCTTCATAACGGGCTGACCGCGGTCCTTGCAGTACCCGATTCTGTCAGACCGATTAAAAAAGTGCTCGTCGCTTATGATGGCAGCGTCCAAGTTACCAAAGCAATCCAGATGTTTCTCCTACTTCATATCTGGAATCAGTGCGACATCACCCTCCTGAATGTCAACAATAATGCCAGTCGTGGAATACAGTTGCTCGGCAGGCTTGGTGATTACTTCCGTAGGTATGGGGTGCAGACCGAGAAGGTCCAATTGAAAGGGAGGACAGATGAAGCCATCCTGTCCTACATCCAAGAACATGAAATTGATCTGCTCGTCATGGGAGCGTATGGGAAGCGAAGCGTATCCGAGTTCGTCTTCGGCAGCGTAACCAAATCCTTAGTAGCGCAGGCGGGTATTCCGTTGTTTATCTATCATTAACCGAGATTTATGAAAACCTATAAAGACCTCCCCGCCGATGGCGGCTCTAACATCGTTGAACAAGTAACACAGCAAGTCAATCGTTTGCAAAAGCGACTTGCGTCAGTTGGTAATACTGTTGCTATCATGAGTGGAAAGGGTGGCGTGGGCAAGAGTTCAGTCACTGCAAACCTCGCGTCGGCACTTAGGTTGCGCGGGCACACTGTTGGTGTGATTGATGCTGACATCAACGGTCCCTCGATTGCTAAAATGATGGGCGTCAGAGGACAGCAAATTGATTATGGAACTGACGGTGTTAAACCCGCTCTCAGTCCACTTGGGGTCAAGGTAATGTCGATGGATTTATTCCTCAAGGACGACGAAACGCCAGTTCTCTGGGAAGCCCAAACACAGAAGGATGCCTTCACTTGGCGGGGGACAATGGAAATGAGTGCCCTCCGCGAATTTCTCTCCGATACTGAGTGGGGAACCCTTGACTATTTGTTGATCGATCTTCCCCCCGGTACTGACCGTTTGCCCAATCTCGTCGATCTCCTACCGAATCTTGGTGGTACAGTTGTTATTACAATCCCTTCTGGGGTGTCGCAGCTTGTCGTAAAAAAGTCGCTGACAATGGCAAAAAAACTGCTCAACGCACCGGTGATCGGCGTCGTCGAAAATATGGCCGCTTATGTCTGCGCTGATTGTGGTAAAACCGAAGATCTGTTCCCATCGGGGCACACAGAGGAGATGGCACGTCAATTTGACGTTTCCCTACTCGGCAAAATCCCTTTCGATCCACGAATCTCTATTGCAGCGGATGAAGGCACTGTATTCGTCGATCAATACGGGGATACTCCCGCAGGACAAACATTTTTCGGCATCACAGATAAAATTCGGATGTTCTTTAAATAGAAATAGGAGTTACGCACTTCAGTTTGTAGTAGCGCAATTCATTGCGCGTTCTTCCCTCCCCCCGCTTGCGGGGGATAGAGGGGGGGTGGGGATTTAGGGGGTTAAAAATAAAAAACTCGCCCCGCGTGCTAAATTTGCGTAAATCCTGATATAAACGGAGTCAACCAATGAAATTCTTATGTCTTGAATGCAACACAGCGATGGAATTTAAGGAAACAGCGACGCCGGATCAAGGTTCGTTGACGGCGATCTTCGAGTGCCCAGATTGCTTTGCCGAGTTCGCAATGCACATGAACCCGTGGGAAACCCAGATGCTAAAGTCCCTCGATGTTCAACTCGGTAGCAAGAGCGAAGCAGCACAGCCAATGCAAGTTGTACGTTCCTTCTTGAGTGAAAAGAACCCCGAAAATCTGACTGCCGATGCCCCAACAGTATCCGCCGAAGGCGGCGGGAAATGCCCGTTCACATCGGTTGTAGCGGAAGCATTTCAAGAGCCAGCGGAGGCGACCGGACCGGTATGGACACCGGAGGCGTTAGCGCGTTTGGAACGCGTGCCTAGTTTCGTCCGCTCGATGGCAAAGACCGGCATCGAAGAGTTTGCCCGCGAAAATGGGCACACCGAAATCACCGTCGAAGTAATGGATAGTGCCCGTGGTAACTTTGGAATGTAGGAGCTTATCACAGTGGAAACAGAAGACATTCGTCTCACACAAGCCTCAATAGATCTACCATGGTATCCAATTTCACTGCCAGCCATATCAGCGAAGGTTGCCAAAAAAAATGGTAGGCGGAAACGCCCTGAGTATGATACACATCAACCGATGGAGGTTGTTCGGAGAATTGTGAATCCATTCGGCGAGGAAATTGTACAGGTCGATGGGGAAATTCCTGTGGAGCTGCCTGTTAATGATGGCGATAGATTTCTGTTTATTAGCTACGATCAGAGCCATCTCACTCACGGATTGCATAAGTATCCCGCCAAGTTTTTTCCCGAATTACCGCGATGGCTAATCAAACGGTATTCTCAAGAAAACGATATAATTCTTGACCCGTTTTCGGGGAGCGGGACCACAAATGTTGAGGCACTCTTGCTAAAACGGCACTCTGTTGGTATTGATGTCGATCCATTTTCTCGTTTCATCTCAACAGTCAAGGTAAGGCCCTTAGCTGAAAAGGAACTCGTAGAAGCTCAAGAATCTCTGTTTAACGCTGTAGAAGCCTATCAACCCGCTTTGGTATTAGAATCGGATATACCGTCCTTCCCTTACAGGGATAATTGGTTCAACAGAGAAATAACTCTAGAATTGGCTTACTTAAAAAAGGTTATTGAGTCCCTTGATAAGAGCGAGCGCGTTAAAGATTTCTTCAAAGTCTGTTTCTCCTCGATTATCCGTTCCGTGTCCAATGCTGATGATAATTGCACAAGGACTGTCATTCGCAAGGTACTGAAAAAGCAGGTCAATCCTTCCGATGCCCTGAGAAAATTTGTGGAAACGGTGCTAGTTAAAGTTCCCAAGATGATAGAATTTTCTCAAAACGTACCACAAGACATAACCGTAAGTTTTCCAGAAAACATGGACGCACGGAATATCAGGTACGATGGAGGAACTTTTGACTTGGTTCTAACTTCACCGCCGTATGCAAATGCAGTTGATTATCCGAGAACCCATCAACTGGAGCTCTATTGGTTGGGATTTGCCGATGGTACTTTAACGCCATTAAAGAAACAGCATGTTGGAACAGAAAGTGTTTCATCACAGGATTATCGGACCCGACATCAGATCGGTGTGAAGGAGGCGGATAGTGTCATTGAGAAGATTTTTGAACAGGATCCAAGACGGGCGTATATCGCTTTCAAATACTTAGACGATATGCGGAAAAATCTGTCCGAAGTTTATTCGGTGTTACGCGATGGAGGGCGATACATCATTGTCGTTGGCAATAATCGTATGCGTGGCCAGCTATTTGAAAGTTGGAAGTATCTGATGACGTTGGCAGAAAACATCGGATTTGAGATTGAAAACTATTTCGGTTCAGAAATTATCAAGCATTTTATTAAAGTCCCCAGAGCGGAACGGATCAACACAGACTGGATTCTGGTACTCAGAAAATGAGATAGAAACATGAAGATAGCTGAAGAGAGAGGCCGACAAGCATCGATAGATGGCTTTGCACATGAGCACATTGTTGTTGGGCTTTTGATGAAAAGATACCAGAACGTTTCGTTAGTTGATTTGCCTCTATCAACCTATGATATAATCATCGTCCAAAAAGATGAAGATGGAAATGATGATATTATTCGAGCTCAAGTCAAGACTGCGACTAGCAGTATTAGCTTTACTGGAGGTTCCAGAGGAGGCGTGGATAGGGAGTATAAATCAGGAGTTAAAGAGTATATACAATCGCCAGAAACCGCAGATGTTGTAATTGGTGTTCATCCTATGAGCAACAATTCGTTTGGACTCTATTTTGTTCCAACTGTTCTTATTAAATCTCTGGATCAGAAAAGTATTTCCATTAACAAGATCAGTGATTTGAAGGAGAATTATTTTATTCTGGAGAACTGTAAAAATTCAGAGTTGATAATCAGGAAATGCGAAGAATACGGAATCCTCCAGAGGCGTGAACAATATACTCTCTATTAATATCCAATCCTATCTATCTTTGTGGGAGATACATTTTCTGTTCACAGTCGCTCACTAGCTATGATGTGAAATGAGGTGTAAAAATAAAACCTCCCATTTGTAAAATCGTATAAAACGTGATAAGCGGTTTTGCCCTTACATTTCAATCACTTATGGCTCTAATTGTCGAACTCTTCATCCGTTGGATACATCTTACTGCCGCAATCGTTTGGTTGGGCGGAATCTTTTTTTCTATCAGCGTTGCAACACCGATTTTGAGGAAGCGTTTTCAAATCCTTGAAAGCGTCCAACATGGGGCCGCGATCCGGAATCGTTTAAGGCATATTATCCGTTTCACAATCCACATACTCCTAATCACCGGCGCGATGAACCTGTTCATCGTCGGATTGAACACGCAGATGCGCTTTTCTCACGACCGTAGCTATTTTGTCGTTTTTATCATGAAACTTGCTTTTGTAGGATTGATGACGCTGTTTCATAGCCTGCATATCGCAGTCTTCAATCGAAGGTTAGAATCGGCGGTGGCAAACCCGAACTTTGATGCCTCAGAGGTTGCCAAGTTACAAAGGAAAGTAGACCTATTCGGAATTTTTACTATCCTTGCTGGACTTGTTGTCTTTGCATGCGCCCTGTATCTCCGCCAGATAATAGGGGATCAATAAGAATACAAATCACCTCGAAGCATGTGGGCTAGTGTAATCAAAAAAACTCTGCGCTCTCTGCGCCTCTGCGGTAAAATACATGACAGCATATCAAGCTTTAAGGAACGACCATGGAAACAAAAGTCCAAGCCGTTTCATGGAATATCACACGGCTATGCAATCTCAAATGTACACACTGCTATCTCCCCGCTGGGTTTGTGGATACCAACGAGTTTCCGAGTGGATATTATCGAGATACAGAGTTGACCCAATCCCAGTGTTTCCGCGTGATTGATGAGATTGCCGAAATCAATCCCAACATCCTCCTAATTCTCACAGGTGGCGAACCGCTGCTGCGGCCTGATATTTTGAAAATATCGGATTACGCAGCTCGAACCGGATTCTTGGTGGTGATGGGCACAAACGGCGTCCTGCTGAACGATGAAACGGTTCAGCGGATGAGCGACCACGGTGTCGCTGGCGCAGGCATCAGTCTAGATGCTGTGGATCCGGTCAATCACGACAAATTCCGAGGTATGGACGGGGCTTGGGAAGGCACGATGAACGGCGTCGAAGCCCTCAAGCGGGCGAACCTCGATTTCCTCGTGCAGACCTCTGTGACCCAATGGAATTACGATGAAATTCCACAAATCGTTGATTTTGCCTATGAACTCGGTGCGAAGGTATTCAACCTCTATTTCCTTGTCAGAACCGGCAGAGGCAAAACGGTGATGGATATCACGCCAGCTCAATATGAACGTATGCTCTCAACGCTCTTTGAATTGCAAGCGAAATATCGAGGCAAAATGCTTGTTGCGGCGAAATGTGCGCCACACTACAAACGGGTCATCTATGAGCAACAATCGGATTCGCCTTTCTTGCAAGCCTATCCGAGCGGTACATGCCCCTGTGGTATCTACTACTGCCGGATCACACCTGAAGGCGATTTGACACCGTGCCCATATATGCCGGTAAGCGTCGGCAATCTGAAGACTGAAAGTTTTGCGACCCTCTGGAATCAATCGAAGGTTTTTCATGAACTACGAGATCGGAAATTGTTGGAAGGTAAGTGTGGAGCCTGTGAATTTCGAGACGTTTGCGGCGGTTGTCGCGCCCGTGCTTATGCCCTCACCGACAACTATCTCGCTGAAGATCCATCCTGCGAATACCAACCGGGACAGGCAGGAAATCAAAACATCCGTTTTGAAAAAACGACGCCCTTTGCAGCTGAAACCGACTACGAGTTACAATGGACAGATGCTGCACAACAAAGATTACAGCGTGTCCCCTCCTTTGCACGGGGGATGGTCACCAAAAGCGTCGAAAAATATGCCCGTGAGCACGGCTACAATGAAATCACGCCGGAAATCATGAAAGCTGTCAAGGATCGGTTTGATAAAACGGGCATTCCGTCCTTCAGACCCCGGCGGTAAACTATACCTGACAGACATATTTCCAAGACTCATATAAAAAGAAAGTGCAAAATACCGAAGGAAGCCGTAGGCGGGGCATCTTGCCCCGCCCGTCCGTGCCAAAAACTTAGTTTCTGTTGCACGCTTTCTTAACATGAGCCATTTTCAATTGAGGAGAGAAAATAATGAGCAGTGAAAACAGAGTTGAAGAACGATTATCCGCGGTCGAAGACCGGTTGAATCGCTTAGAAGATCTACTAGTTGGTATCAGTCAGAAACTGGATCAGAAACCTCAACCGACGGCAATTGATGAGGAGAAAGGGGAAGCACTCAAAGGTTGGGTGACCGATTACGTGTCCATGCGCTTGCAGCAACTCGTACCAGAGACGTGCGACCATCCCGCCGAAGCGAAAGCGGGAGAAGGTCCCTTTTTGGGTAACACCTCAATCCGTTGCACGGAGGAAGTCGTTCACCGTGTCAAGCGAATCCCCATCCCATTTGTTCGAGAGATGGTTATTCAGCGCGTTGCTGACAATGCCCGGCGTACGAATGTAGATGTGGTCGAAATTGATTTCTTTGAAAAAGCAGCAACCTTTTGACAATGCGAAGCAACGGAGGAGTTTCCTCTGCCACACTTCCACTGGGAGGATTTTTTAACATCCCCTCTTTGAGATGATGCCGATCTTATGTCAACATATCCACTCGATGAAAATCAACGGGAAGCCTATCAAGCCTTAGCCGCTCACATTGATTACGGAACTGAGCACGGGACAATCTGCCTCGTCGGGGAGTTTCAGTCCGGCAAAACAAACTTGGTTAAGCATTTACTCAATGAAAAATTTGGCAGCTCTACAGGTTATTACGTAAACCTGAATCTGTATCTGCTCGATGAATTAGACAAGCAGCGGGCATCAATCGCTTACACCGGCGCGAAAGCAAAGATACACCTCCTGATACAGATTGCTATTGAAGACCTACTAGACAGGCATTTCCAAATACACAAATTCCTCGTCCTTGATGCTATCGAAATGATATACTCCTACGAACTCAATCTTGTTGCCATTACCGATCGCTTTGCCCGCGATGGCAAGTGCTGCATCATCTGCGTCCCTGAAAGCAAAAAGCATAATTACTACTTCGACTTTAGCTGGGAACTTGCAGAGGCGATCCGAATCAACTGAAAATGGAATTGGGACTGTTTATGATGCTGCTGTGAGGCACCGGTAGAACCGCTCCTGTCCATCGCCCCAGTCTTTTTGCCTATTTGTAGGTTTATTTGTAGGGTTATTTAGTTTTCCATTTTTTGACCGTTCGGGCTGACCCAAACCCGTAGGCGAGGCATCTGGTCTCCCCACCGTTTGTAGTAGCGCAATTCATTGCGCGTTCTTACGCCAACTGTCGATAGCATCTTTTATCTTTGTAATCGGTTAATCCGCGTCTATCCATAATTCAGACAATAATAGGGGAGAATTAAATGACCCTATTTATTTGACTTTGGTGTTGACTGAAATTGCGAAATGTGATATAGTTATTTAGCAATGTTATAATTGATAACCTTCCTTGATATTGAGGTGGCTTGATACAGAGAGCAACGCGAGGACGACCTAAGTAAACTCCAAGAATTGGAGATAAGCTGTAAGCGATCGGATGCTCGTGAATGCTAACATCAAGCCTACATAGCCCACCTATACCACCAGATTGGAAAGATTCATGAGTAAGCAAGCTGAAATCGCCAACGACCGAGCCATTGAATATTGGAAACAGAATCGCTTTGACGAGGCAATTGCTCAATGGGAAGAAATCGTTCGTAAAGATTTGAATCTTGCGGAGATACACTATAACCTTGGAAATGCTTACATGCACCAAGGCAAAATTGAGAGTGCGATCGACGCATTTAAGCGAGCGCTATCTATCGATCCTACCCTGCCTGAAGCGTACAACAAGTTAGGGATTATCTGTTACAAGCAGGGCAATGCAGGACTGGCCTTCGCCTGTTGGAAGCAGGCATTAATGATTAATCCGGACTTTGAAGAAGCACGTCGTAATATTGGATTAATCCAGAACGCTTCCCAGTTTGATGTAGAAGACGAAATACCTACTTACCAACATGTAGCAGAGGGTGATGCAGCAGGTGATGCAAACGCTGGCATTAAGGATAGCGACGACCTACCCACATGGAAAAATAAAATCCGTCAGGGGTGGGGCGCATTCCGAAAAAAATGAAGCAGCTTCCATGATAAGAGAATAATCGAAACAAAATCTGCTGATTTGGATCGATTGTTTAAGAGCAGCAGGAGCTTCTCAGCTAGTTTTCTGCTTTACCCTGCATTGATTTTGTCTAGCCCAATAAAAAAAGCCCTCAATTACTTGAGAGCCTTTTTTTCCCCGGTTTTATTTTTGTGAACTTTATCTAATTTAGATTTTTCTAACTTCTTCGGCTTGAAGTCCCTTCTCCCCTTCCACAACGTTGAACTCGACCTCTTGTCCCTCATCAAGGGTTTTAAAGCCGGTTCCTTCAACGTTGGAATAATGGACGAAGACATCTTGTCCTTCATCAGTTACAATGAATCCGTAACCTTTCTGATCACTGAACCATTTCACGCGACCTGTTGCCATCGGTGTGTACCTCCTTTCCTAAAGATTCAGAACTGCAAATGAAAATCAAGTTTTAGCGCTAAGAGGTACAAAATATAGCATAGGGCCGGGGAAATGCTTCCATTTGAACCTAACACCACTTCTTTAATCCATTGTACAGTTACGCCTAAAATTATACTTTATCTAAAAAAAGAATGCAAGGAAGAATTCTAGTGAAAAATTGTCTGACAGTGAATTTCATCCTGAATTTACATGACACGAATAGTTTCTGCTTCTTTTTTCGTTGAAGCCCCCTATCAGATTTAGTCGTCCCTAATGTTGTAGTGTTTGGGAGATAAAAAGCTGGGTACGTTCATTCTGTGGATTATCGAAGAAAATCGCCGGTGCCGCTTCTTCCACAATTGCTCCTTCATCAATAAAAATTATCCGATCTGCCACCTCACGCGCAAACCCCATTTCATGTGTGACAACCAACATTGTCATACCAGACGCAGCTAACTCGCGCATTACATCCAATACTTCGTTTATCATTTCAGGGTCAAGAGCACTTGTCGGTTCGTCGAATAGCATAATTTTAGGCTGCATCGCCAGAGCCCGTGCAATTGCCACACGCTGCTGTTGCCCGCCTGAAATCTGTGCCGGAAATTTGTGAGCATGTTCTTCGATACCTACCCGCTCTAATAACGCTAAAGCCGCCGACTCCGCCTCGCTTTTTGCTGTCTTCTTCACCCAAATGGGGCTTAACGTTACATTCTGCAAGACGGTCAGGTGGGGAAACAGGTTAAACTGTTGGAAAACCATGCCGACTTCTTGGCGGATGCGGTCTATATTACGAAGGTCGTCGCTGAGCTCAATACCATCAACGATGATGCGACCCCTTTGGTGCACCTCCAAACGGTTTATAGTACGGATGAATGTAGACTTACCCGACCCTGAAGGCCCGCATATCACAACCTTCTCCCCTTTTTGGAACGTGGTGGTGATCCCCTTCAGTACGTGGAAATCGTCGAACCATTTATGGACATCCTCACAGATAATAATCGAATCATCTGCGGTATTTTCAAGATCAGCCACTTCTTTATATCTCCCTTCCTAGTATGTGCAAGGCAATTTCATTTCTACCCGAATCCGAGTTCCTCCTCAATTTCCTGGCTGACATAAGACATCAAGTAACTAAAAACAAAATAGACAACTGCTGCGAACAAATATACCTCCGCTTGCAGTCCCAACCAATCAGGGTTTGCAATGACCGCTTTGGCGATGCCCAGTAGATCTAGCAGCCCAATTACAGTAACCAGCGATGTATCCTTAAAGAGGCTGATGAACTGTCCAACAATTGCTGGAATAACCGAGCGAAGTGCCTGTGGTAAAATGATAAGTAACGTCGTAAGCGGATAATTGAGCCCTAGCGCATGGGCAGCTTCATACTGTCCTTTTGGGATCGCTTGCAGCCCGCCCCGGACGTTTTCTGCCATGTAAGCCGCAGAAAAAAGTGTGATACCGACCATCGCCCGTAGGATTTTGTCAATGCGAAAATCAGGCAAGAAAATCGGGACCATAATCTGTGCCATGAACAGAATTGTTACCAAAGGCACACCGCGTACTGTCTCAATGTACGCTGTCGAAACCCATTTAATCGCAGGGAGACTGCTCCGCCGTCCGAGAGCTAAAAGAACGCCTAGCGGAAATGAGACAACGATGCCCACCGCTGCTAGAATCAGCGTTAGGAGAAGCCCACCCCAATTGCTTGTAAAAACAGTGGGCAAGCCTGCGAATCCGTGGAGCCATACCATCGTCCAAGGAAACGATAGCAACCAACCACCTATAACCCATCGACGTAACCCCTTTCTACCACGTCCCAAAAAAAGAGATGCTGCCAGCAACGCCACCCCGCCTAACAAACCGAACCTATTCGAGAGGGTAGCGGGGAAAAGGGCTATAATAATCCCGATTCCTCCTCCTACACCTCCGATGACAAGGGTAAGCCGGAGGGCTAAACCGCCCCAAATTCCAGCACTCAACCCCAATAGGAGCCCCAAAGTATAAATCACAACCCATACACGCCATACCTCTGCTCTTGGATAAGCACCAACTAGAAAAATTTGCAGATTAGCGGGGATAACCGCCCAATTTGCCTCAGTGAACGCCCAAGCTAAAATTCCCTTAAAGACAACGCATAAAAAAACAAAGGCTATAAGGGTGAAGAGTGCGTTATACCAAGTATTAAAAAGATTCTCCTTCAGCCACAGCAATATATTCTTCGATTCAGTCGGTGGTTTAATTACTGGGATCGGTGCTTGCTCTTCCACGCGATTTTTTTCCTCTCATCGTCCGATGCGGTTAATCCTGCGGTTGTACCAATTCATGTACGCCGATGTGGTCAAACTGATAATCAGATAACTCACCATAATCATCCCAAAAATCGGGATGGATTGTCCGGTTTGATTCATCATTGTATTACCGACGTTAAATAGATCTGGAAAGCCTATTGCAACAGCGAGACTGGAATTTTTAGTGAGGTTCAAATACTGACTAGTAAGTGGGGGCGCGATCACGCGCAAAGCTTGGGGCAGGATAACCAACCTCAAGGACTGAAATTCACTGAGGCCTATCGCTTTAGCAGCCTCCCGTTGGCCCTGCGCCACGGACTGTATCCCACTTCTTACTACTTCAGCGATGAAAGCCCCAGTATAAATAACAAGTCCAATTAAAAGTGCCGAAAATTCAGGCGAAAGGTATATTCCACCAGCGAAGTTAAATCCCTTCAAAGCCGGTAGTTCCCAAGTAAATGGTCTACCCGGCGTCAGAAACCATCCCACAAAAGCGACCAACAGGAACGCCGGCAGTGCCCACTTGGCAGCAAAGCCGGGCTGTTCCATCTGTCGAAGCTTCCTCAACCGCACGAGATAGAGAACCAGTGCCAAAATAAGTCCCCCAGCGAGGTAGCCGAGCCAAGTATTTAAACTCGATGTGGGTTGAGGTTCAGGAAGATATACCCCCCGTTGGTTGATGAATACGCTTCCAAAGAATGCGAAGCTCCTCCGGACCGAAGGGAGTTGGAGGATTACCGCGGTATACCAAAATAGAATCTGCAGCAGGAGGGGGATATTGCGAAAACATTCGACGTAAATCGCTGCTATATTTCTGACCAACCAATTACTTGAGAGCCGAGCGATACCGACGACAAGCCCCAAGATTGTCGCGCACACAATTCCGATAATGCTGACCCTAATCGTGTTTACCACGCCTACCCAAAACGCTCTTAGATAGGTATCCGAAGGTTCATAAGCAATCCCTTCAGCGATCCCAAACCCTGCTTCATCATTAAGGAAATCGAGGTTCAAGGTCAAGCCAAGACCGCGGAGGCCCCTCAACATATTGCTGTAGAGAATGCCAGCTAACAGGAGGACTCCGACAAGGAAGATGACCTGAAACAGCACGCGCAGGACCCGAACATCCCGCCAGAAAGGGATGTTCTCTGATACACTTTTAGGTGAGTTGTTTTCCATGTTGTTGTGCGGTTTGAATGGTTGCACTAGTACTCTGTCAAATAAATAGTGATAAGCCACTCACCGCTCGGCTTGGCTATGGCTATCCAAGCCGCTTTGTGGGGGAAGTATCTAAAGAAGGCTTTTGTACCACAATCTGTTAGATTGTGATCCGAGCCCGCAAACTAACAGTTTGCGCTACATTTATCTGACAATGCACTAAGTTTATGAGACTCTTTAACGGAACGGCATCGCGTACAACAGCCCCCCTTGCGTCCAAGGCTTGTTGACGCCGCGTGGCAGACCAATAGGCGTGAGGTTGCGTTCAAAAATCTCACCATAATTGCCAACGGCAGCGATAACCTGACGCGCCCAATCTTGCGACAGACCAAGTTTACCTCCCATATCGCCTGTCTCGCCCAAGAAACGTCCAATCTCTGGGTTTTTGGATTCATAAGTGCTGACATTCGATTGAGTGATCCCATGCTCCTCGGCGAAGAACGTGGCATAAACAACCCAGCTTACGACATCGTTCCATCTGTTGTCTCCGTGGATAGTAACGGGTCCCAACGGTTCCTTCGAGATAGTCACATCAAGGATAGTGTGCTCCTCTGGATCCTTCAATACGTTACGACGGGCGGCTAGCTGCGATTTATCACTGGTAACGACATCACAACGTTCCTGCTCATAGCTGTTGTAAAGAGTATCAATCTCCTCAAAAACCACCGGCTTAAAATCTACTCCTAAAGCCCGCATTGTATCCGCGAGGTTTAGCTCAGTTGTGCTGCCAGCGGTGACGCAAATACTCGCCCCAGCCAAATCCTCTAAAGAGGTGATGCCGTGTTTTTTACGCAGCATGAATCCTTGCCCGTCGTAAAAGGTAGGCGGAGCGAAGTCTGCCCCTACTTGGGTGTCGCGGGTAAGCGTCCAAGTAGTGTTTCGGATCAAGACATCTATCTCCCCTGTCTGAAGGGCTGGAAAACGTTCCGGTGCCTTTAACGGCACGAATTCAACCTTATCTGGATCGCCGAGAATAGCTGCAGCAATTGCCCGACAATAATCCACATCGAAGCCACCCCATGTGCCATCTTGGCTGAGAAAACTAAAACCGGGCAACCCACCGTACACCCCACACACGAGCCTCCCTCTATTCTTTACTTTGTCTAAGACACTTTCCTGTCCGCTCGCTACTGGCGGGCCTACTAGTGAAATGGCTAGAACAAATACGAAAATGCTAATCCAAAACCTACACATAAAATTCTCCTTTTTATTTTGGAATGAGGACCTGAAAATCCTTACCATCAGAAACTTGGAAAGCCTGAAATCGCTTATCTTCAACAAAAATTGTAGCACAATTGCAAATTGCTGTCAATCAATCTGCTACCAAAGGTAGGGTCATTTAGTTTTCCATTTTTTGACCGATTTCGGGGTGACACGAATCCGCAGGCGGCGCAGCCGGTCTCCCCACCGTTTGTAGTAGCGCAATTCATTGCGCGTTCTTGTGCCAACTGTCGATAGCATCTTTTATCCGTGTAATCTGTTAATCCGCGTCTATCCGTGATTCAGACAATAATATGGCAGAATTAAATGACCCTAATGCGATTGCCCTATAATTGACACTACATCAAATTTTTGGTAAAATGTTCGGAGGTAGTGAATATATCAGTTACGCAATGACGTGTAACCTTGAGGAGGAAGCATGAAAGTCACCGGCGCACATCACACTAGTTACACCGTTTCTAATCTTGAACGCTCGCTTGAATTCTATGTCGGATTGTTGGGCTGCGAGGTGATTTGGCAGCGCGAAAACCGCGACCAATACTTCCGCGATATTGTAGGCTATCCTGATAGCGTCGCGAAGATGGCAATGTTGAGTATTCCCGGTTCAACTCATGCCATCGAGCTAATTGAGTACGTCGTCCCGCGCGGTGTTTCTGCCGATGTTCGCACCAAAAATGTGGGCAGTTCACACATCGCATTTCTGGTTGATGACTTGCGGGCAGCGTATGAAGAATTGTGCGCTGCAGATGTAAAGTTTCGTTCACCACCTGTTGCGATTACAGCGGGTGCGAATAAAGGTGCTTGGGCAATTTATATGACAGATCCGGATGGAATCACAATGGAGTTTTTCCAGCCACCAAAAACAGAAGCGAAGTTATAATAAAAGTCAGCAGCAAATAAGGGGGTAGTATGGACAAGCAAGCATTACAAAATTCGTTGGAGGGCTTAATCACGGAATATGTGGCTAACAATCCTCGGTCAGGGGAGATGTTTGAACGGGCAAAGGAATCGTTGCCGGGGGGTAACACCCGCACCGGGGCGTATATGTCTCCCTTTCCGATATATATAGAGCGTGGTGAAGGTGTCTATTTCTACGACTTAGATGGTCACCGCTTGTTGGATTTTGTCAACAACAACACAGCTTTGATTCTGGGGCACGCTCACCCTGCGATTATCGAAGCACTTCAGGACCGGGTGGCAAAAGGAACGGCGTTTTCTCGACCGACAGCCCTTGAGGTCGAAATGGCGGAACTGTTGCGGGAGCGTGTGCCCTCCTTGGAACGAATTCGCTTCTGTAGCTCTGGAACGGAGGCGGTGTTGAACGCATTGAGAGTCGCTAGGGCTTTCACTGGTAAACGCAAAATTGCCAGATTTGAAGGGGCATATCACGGTGTGGGTGAATACGCGCTCGTTAGTTACGTTCCGCCATTGGGACCAGAGTTGGGACCTGCCGATCGCCCACGATCAGTTTCTTCGACAGCAGGCCTCTCACCAGCAGTTCTTGAAGAGGTGCTGGTATTGCCGTTCAACGACGCAGATGCTTGTGCAGAAATCATTAACGAAAATGCTGATGATCTGGCAGCGGTAATTGTAGACCCGTTGGCAACAGGAGCGGGCACCTGTGTCCCGGTAGACGGTTTTCTGACTCGTCTGAGAGAGCTGACAACGCAGATAAATGCGCTGCTAGTTTTTGATGAAATTATCAGCTTCAGGGCTTCCCCCGGTGGGGCACAGGAGCTTTACGGCGTGAGACCTGATTTGACGTGCATGGCAAAAGTCATTGCAGGCGGCACGGCGGGGGCTGCCTTCGGCGGACGCGCCGATGTGATGGAACTGTACAGTCCTATATCGGGAGCGAAGATTCCGCAGTCGGGAACCTACAACGCAAATCCTATCGCTACGGTCGCTGGACTTGTCACACTCCAAACGATGACGGCGGAGGCATACGACAAAATCGGTGCGTTGACGCAACAGTTGGGAGCAGAATTAGAAAGTGTGTTTGCTGAGGTAGAGGTCGAAGCCCAAGTCACCGCAGTTGGCTCGCTTTTCCGTGTCCACTTTCTACCTCGCCCCCCACGGAACTATCGAGAAGCTGCACAAGACGACAAGCTATTACAGGATTATCTCTTTTTCTGGCTCTTGAACCACGGGATTCATTGGACAAGCGGTGGAAATGTGTCGCTTCCGATGACGGGGGAACATATTGACAGATTGGTATCCGAAGTTCGGGCTGCGTTTCAACAGTTCTAAGCCACAGTAAAGGATTAGATAAATTTTTAATAGTTGAGCGGATCGATATCGTGTAACAGAAACCGAGTTTTTGTCAAAAGCTCGGTTTCTCTCTGCGCCTCAATGACTATTGATGCCAATTCGGTCCAAAGACTTTATCCAAGAATTCATTCCAATTTTTTAAGTTCGGATCTGCTTTGATTAATACCTTAATCCGTTTGACTTCGGCAGTCACTTGGGGATGATTTTTTGGAATCTCTTTTGAGAGAGCAGCTTCGATTTCAGCGGCCATTTCTATGTCTTGAGAAAGCTTTAGGACTTACGCAGTTGAATACTCAAAGCCTCGTAGTTTGGTGATTTATTACCGAATAACACGACTCGTGACACCCAATCAATTGTACAGCTACAGTAAATCCGTAGGTTTGTAGCAGGGCGATTTATCGCCCGGCTCCCCTCTATCCCCCACAAGCAGGGGGAGGAAAGAACGCGCAATGAATTGTGCTACTGCAAACTGAAGTGCGTAACTCCTAAAGAAAATACAAAAGGCAAAAAGAAACCGAGTTTTCAAGAAAAAAAACTCGGTTTCTTCGCACTAAATCTTAACATGAACGGGATTATTATCAGCATGATCTGCTGTTACCAACTTGTGATAAGCCGGTAACAGCAGATTCCAATGTTCATTTCTGTACGGTGACGGTTCGGGAATGAACGGAGATGACACCGGTGAAGAGACTGATGATGATATCGATCGCTTTTGCTTCGGTTCGGATTTCATAGTCGGTTGCTTCGCCCGCTATCGCGTTTGTATCCACTGCGTTGAGAGGCATATATCCAAACAGGATATACCATTGCCGTGCTTCGGTGACGGTATTGCCTTGTGGACCGTTCCCCACAGTGTGGACATGGGCAGAACAACCGATGATGAGCAGAACCCCAAGGATTAGCAGTACAGCAGAACATCGCTTTAACATAATTTCCTCCTAATTTAAGGTGAATGATTGATTAAACTAAGAGAGCCAATTGATGATTCGATGGCTCGAAGCTCCTGTTTGTACACATCCCTCGGCACGACATAATCCACCTCGAACACGGGGGATTTGGGGGCATCGCAGATAAGTTTGATGAGTACAAAGTCGGTAGCAACAACGATTAATTGATGCACACGAAATGCATCTTTACGAAAGGTTGCACGCTGGACCTTCGCCATTGGGAACTGGCTACGGTAGGCACTCTCCAGCGTTTGTAATAAGGTTCCGTCGGGCGTGGCTTTCACAGCTTCTAACCTTGACACTACACACATCGCGCGCGTCGCTTCATTCAAGAAGACCCATTGAGGGGTCATCTGAAGCCCCTGCGTGAGGGTATCATCCAATTGGTCAATCACTTGCGCGAGGGTTCCATCGTCGAGGACTGTCCACCCTTTTGGCGCGGCAATCTCTATCTTGAGCGTTGGATCCGTGATTGCGGGTTCGAGGCGTGTCTGATCGACCTGAAAAACGAGCGATTCGTCGGGGGGCTTGGTGTTTTCACATCCGATCAGTCCGGACAGAATAATACCATACCAGAGAAAGATTTCTATATAGCTTTTTGAAGTATATAGAGTCACTCGTGTTATGTTCTCCTACACTGCCTGTGGGAAACACCAATTCCGAACTTGATTTTACCAACCGATTCTGTGGCTGTTCCCTTGAGGGTTGTGACGATTTTATTGATAATACGACTTACGCATTTCAGCACAGTTGGCTGCGTAAGTCCTAGATATCAACTCATGTCTCACGCCACATACTTTCGGACAGCAATGGATGTGTTATGTCCACCAAAACCGAAGGCGTTGGACAGTGCGACTTGAATATTTGCAGACCGTCCCTGATTTGGCACACAGTCTAAATCACACTCCGGATCGGGGTTTTCGTAGTTGATGGTCGGTGGGATATAGTCGTTTTCCATTGCACACAAGGTGGCAATCAACTCAACTGCCCCGGCAGCACCAAGCAGGTGACCTATCATAGATTTTGTTGCACTCATGGCAACACGATTGGCGTGGTCCCCGAAAAGCGACTTAACAGCCAGTGTTTCTGCAATATCACCCGATGGCGTTGAAGTGCCGTGGGCATTGATATAATCTACGTCCTCCGGTGCGATTTGACCATCTTTGAGTGCTAACTCCATTGACTTGGCAGCACCCTCTCCATTTTCACTTGGGTGCACCATATCATACGCATCCGCACTCATCCCATAGCCAACAATCTCGCCATAGATAGGCGCATTGCGTTTCAAGGCGTGTGAGAGAGATTCCAAAACTAAGACACCTGCCCCCTCGCCCATCACAAACCCGTCGCGCTCTCTATCAAATGGACGGCTTGCCTGCTGCGGTTCGTTATTGCGCGTAGACATTGCACGCATGGCGCAGAAGCCGGCAAAACTTAGTGGGGTGATTGCGTCTTCTGAACCCCCGGCAAACATCACATCGGCATCGCCGCGCTGGATGATCTTGAACGATTCGCCAATCGCGTTGTTGGCGGTTGCACAGGCGGTAACAGATGCGAAATTGGGTCCCTTGAGTTTCAAATGAATCGAGATTTGCCCAGATGCCATATTGATAATCTCGTGAGGCACAAAAAACGGGCTGACTCTTCTCGGTCCTTTTTCAAGCAAGATCCGGTGATTTTCCTCTAGGACACTGATGCCACCGATTCCGGATCCGACACCGACGCCAACGCGGTAAGGATCTACCGCAGAGAGATCGAGATCCGCATCCTGTTGGGCTTGGATTGCAGATACCAGTGCGTATTGGATAAACAGTGGCAAGCGCGCTACAGCCTTCCGTGGAAGATACGCTTCCGGCGCAAACCCTTTAATTTCGCCCCCAATTTGCGTACGAAAATCCTCCGGATCAAAATGCGTAACCCGATCGATCCCGCTTTTGCCTACCGCAATTGATTCCCAAAATTCATCTTTAGTGTTGCCTACAGAACAGACAACTCCCATTCCAGTAATAACAACTCGATTCCCCACGAATATACCTCTTTCGTTTTAGAAATATAGCCAATGGTGATAGTTTCAGTTGTTGATACGTTCTCCGGTTAAAGACCAACAGTGAAACGTGATGCGTGAAACGTGAAAACAATTCGTTCATTGGTTCAAAGGTCAAGGACTCTCGGAAGAAGATGGCAGGGAGGAAGGTTGGAGGGCGAATCTTCCACCCTCCCAATCTTCCAACTTTCCAATCTTTATTGAGCCAACACACCCCTTAGGCATTCTCATCTAGGTAATCAAGTGCCTGTTGCACAGTGCGAATTTTTTCAGCTTCACTGTCTGGAATTTCAATATCAAATTCCTCTTCGAGTGCCATGATTAGTTCCACTGTATCCAACGAATCAGCACCTAAATCGTCCATAAACGAGGCATCAGGTTTAACCTGCTCTTCGTCAATCTGTAACTGATCTGCAATCATTTTGATAATTTGATTTTGATCTATTGCCATTGATTTATTAACCTCCTAAGTTATTGAAAATTGTACATGGATTCACTTACATAAACATACCACCGTCAACTTGGATAGCTTGTCCTGTGATGTATCGGGCGGCATCTGACGCCAAAAACAGAGCAGCTTCTGCGACATCTTCTGGTGTACCGAAACTGCCCGCTGGAATCATCTCTAACATTTTCTGTTGATCTGCTTCCGATATTTTTTCTGTCATATCAGTTGTGATAAAACCGGGGGTAATTGCATTCACCGTGATGCCGCGACTACCAACCTCTTTTGCTACAGACTTTGTCAAGCCAATGATTCCGGCTTTGGAAGCGGCATAGTTCGCTTGTCCGGCATTTCCTGCAACTCCCACCACTGATGAGATATTAATGATTCGTCCACTTCTTTGGCGCATCATCGATCGGATAACGGTCCGCATACAATACGCCGTTCCGGTGAGATTGGTCTGTAAAACCGCATCCCAGTCCTCATCCTTCATCCGCATAAACAATGTATCACGGGTAATTCCGGCATTATTTACAAGGATGTCGACACGGTCAAATTCTTCCAACGTTAGATCCACAAGTGCCTCTACATCGGCTTTGTTGGAAATATCAGCTTGTGTTGATTTTGCCTTTCCAACTTCATCTGAAAGGGATTCAACGATGGTAGCAACCGACTCAGCAGAACGTGAACAGAGCATCACAGATGCCCCTTCCTGACAGAATTTTCGAGCAATCGCTTCCCCGATTCCACGTGATGCCCCAGTAACAATTGCTACCTTGTCCTTAAGTATCATTTAATCAACCTTTATTGGCTAGTTCTATCACTTTATTGAGGCTCTTAGTATCCTCAACATTTAGGCAAATCGCGTCTGGAAGGGTACGACGGACCATCCCAGAAAGCACTGTTCCAGGTCCCACCTCTACAAAGTGTGGGATACCGGCAGCCCCAATAGTCCGTGTTGACTTTTCCCACTGAACGGCTGAGGTTACCTGCGCTATCAACAAACGGCGAACTTCGTCCGCAGTTTGAACAAAGCTGCCCGTTACGTTAGCAGCCACCTGAATACTTGGATTGTTGAACTGGAAATCGTTGATTACAGTCTGAAGCTGCTCTTGTGCCGGTGCCATTAAGGAAGAATGAAACGCACCACTCACTTCAAGTTTGAGGGCACGTCTAGCATCTGCCTCCTTTGCGCTATCCATGACGCGCTCAACAGCAGCGGTATCGCCGGAAACAATTAGTTGCCCAGGACAATTGTAATTTGCGATTTGAACCACACCGTTCCTTGCATCCTGATCCTCATCAGACGACGCAGCTTCGCAAAGCTCCTGTAACGTTGCTTCCTCCAAGCCCAAAATTGCAGCCATTGTGCAATCTTGTCGCTGGGAAGCCTCTGCCATGACTTGCGCCCGATATTCGACCAACTTCAGCGCATCCGCGAAGGTAAGCACATGCGCCGCAACGAGGGCGGAATACTCTCCGAGACTATGACCGGCAACCGCTTTCGGCGCAATCCCGTGTTCGTTCAAGACTCGCAACGCCGCAACGCTACATGTTAGAATCGCCAGTTGTGTATTTTCGGTCTGTTTCAGTGCTTCCGCGGGTCCTTCAAAGCAGAGCTGGCTTAACTTCCGGTTCAGGGTCGCGTCCGCCTCGTCAAAGACAGCACGAGCTGTGTCGTATTCTTGGGAAAGTTCCAAACCCATTCCCACTTTTTGGGAACCTTGACCGGGGAAGAGGAAAGCAAATGCGTCTTTTGGCGATGATTCGATCATATCAGATATACAACATAGATCTCTAGTTCGTTTAGAGCTTGATCAGGGTACTGCCCCATGTCAGACCGGCACCGAATGTAACTAGTAATACTAAGTCACCCGGTTTAACCCGTCCGGACTGAAGGGCTTCGTCAAGTGCAACAATCGTGGTAGCAGCAGAGGTATTTCCGTATTTATCAACATTGATATACACTTTTTCTGGATCGATCCCAATCCGCTCTCCGACGGCTTCGATGATGCGGATATTCGCCTGATGCGGGATAAGCAGATCGATGTCATCAACCGTTAGTCCTACCATGTCTAATGCGCGTTGTGCAGCTTCTGGCATAATACGGGTGCCGAGTTTGAACACCTCTCGTCCACGCATTTTAATCGAATGCATTCTGTTCTCAATGGTCTCATGACTTGCCGGAAGGCGTGTACCACCGGCGGGCATCCCAAGCAGATCTGTATCGGCATAATCACCATCGGATCCAATATAGGACGCTAGAATCCCCTTTGCTTCATCTGTTCCCTGCACGATTGCAGCACCAGCCGCATCTCCGAACAAAACACATGTATTCCGGTCTTCCCAATCGAGAATTTTATTAAAAACTTCTCCACCGACGACTAGAATCGTTTGATAACGTCCGGACTGAATCATACCGTCGGCAAGGTCAAGTCCATAGATGAACCCTGCACAAGCGGCTGATAGGTCAAATGCACAGGCATTTTTTGCCCCAATGCCTTGCTGCACATAACATGCAGTTGAAGGAAAAAATGTATCAGGAGTTGCCGTACCAACAATGACCATTTCAACGTCGAGCGGATCGATATCAGCGGCTTTAATGGCTTGGCGGCCAGCTCGAACACATAAATCTGAGGTTGCCATATCAGGATCGGCGATACGCCGCTCAACAATACCAGTTCGTTGTCGAATCCATTCATCGCTAGTATCAACCCGTTTTTCTAGATCAAAGTTTGTTAAAATGTCCTCCGGCAGGTATGAACCTGTTCCGGTAATTGCTGCATGTCGAGCCATTATGATAGCGTCCTTTTTGGTTACAACCGTTATTCAATCGCACAGTTGAAGCGGATTATAGCATTAGATTAAACTTCTTCAACTGTTTTCACCACAACCCGCCCGTTATAGTATCCACAGCTCGGACAAACACGATGAGACAGGATTGTTTCTGAACAGTGAGGACATGTTGAAACAAATTTTTCCCCAAGTGCATGGTGGCTTCGTCGCATTCGTTTTTTTGATTTTGAAGTTCTACGTTTTGGATGTGCCATAGGTCATCTCCTTATTACCATATAGTATTGTGTATTTTAGAATCAGAGAAATCAGTTTTCAAGCGCGCGATCAGATTGATCTAATAGATCTGCCAAAGCAGCAAATGGAGAGGAGCTCTCTTGGGAAATCTGACAACCGCAATCAACGATGTTGAGGTTTTCTCCACATTGCGGACAGAGTCCTTGGCATTCCTCCGAACAGAGGGGCCAATTGGGAATTTCGAGTATGAGGCTTTGCCGAACTTCCTCAGATAAATCGATTGTATCCCCCAGATAGTATCGTTCGCCGGTATCTGCTTGCCACGGATCTGAGGGAGTAGCCGCATCTGTCGGATAAAATTGGACTTCAATCTCGCCCCAAACACTCGTTGCAAACGGTTCAACACAGCAACGACACTCGACCTCAATCGATGCAGAAACACTCCCTTTCACGTAAACATCTTCCAATTGGCGTGAGAGTTGGAGATCTCCGTGAATATCTTCAACAAACTGTGCTTCTTCTAGTGCTAAGTCAATTTCTGCCGGAGGCACCCAAACCTCGTGTCGTGTGATTTGGTTGTCAGAAATTTCTCTAACAATGAATTCGAGGGTTTTCACGAAGAGGTGCCTCCGAGTTCAAATCGATCGTGAATTGTACGCACGGCACGTTCCGTTTCACTCTCATCAATGACACAAGAGATTGTGATTTCTGAAGAGCTGATCATCTGAATGTTGATATTTGCGTCAGCGAGGGCTTGGAACATTCGCGCAGCAATACCGACGTGACTTTTCATCCCAATTCCGACTAATGATACCTGTGCAATGTTTTGGTCCGGGCTAACGCTGGCGAACCCAATTTCGCCTTTGAGTCCTTCGATAATTTTAATTGTTGCCTGTAGGTCCTTCTCAGTTACCGTAAACGCTATGTCGGCAGTCCCTCCCGGATTTGTCGTCTGAATGACCATATCAATACTGATGTGGGCATCAGCAACTGCCTGAAAGATGCGCGCTGCGATCCCCGGTTTGTCCGGTACACCGAGCAGCGATACCTTTGCCTGGTCTTTATCGGAGGTCACCGCGCTGACGACCACTTCTTCTATCATCTCGTCTTCCTTTACCACCATTGTGCCTTCGGCTTCACTGAAGCTAGAGCGGACGCACAGGTGAACATTAAATTTCTTCGCAAGCTCTACACATCGGGAGTGCAAGACCCGTGCACCGAGCCGGGCCATCTCAAGCATTTCATCATGGGTAACCTGATTGTGCTTTCGGGCATTTGGAACAACCCGTGGGTCTGCTGTGTAAACACCTTCTACATCCGTATAAATGTCACAACGGTCAGCCTCTAACGTTGCGGCAATGGCAACAGCAGTTGTGTCGGAGGCACCTCGTCCGAGGGTCGTAATCTCGTTATCAATAGTTACTCCCTGAAACCCCGCTAGTATGACAATTCTTCCACGCTCAAGTTCCGAGAGGATGCGCTCTTTGTTGATGCTCTGAATTCGTGCATTGCTATAAAAGCCGCTGGTGATGATGCCGACCTGCGTTCCTGTGAGAGAGATTGCTTGGTGCCCAAGCTCGGAAACCGCCATCGCCAACAAGGCAATCGAGACCTGTTCACCGGTAGACAGCAGCATGTCGAGTTCCCGTTCAGGGGGATCTGCAGAGACATCGTGGGCAAGTTGAATCAGGTTATCGGTCGTATCTCCCATCGCAGATACAGCAACAACAACAGCGTGTCCACCCTCATGTGTTCGTGCGATTCGCTTAGCAACATTTTTGATTTTTGTAGCATCTGCGACAGAACTCCCACCAAATTTTTGGACAATGATTCCCACGCTTACTAACCTCTTTTGTAGCTCTGCATCAGGCCATGTTAAGGACTCGGTAGCGACTGTGTGTCACAACGCTCAAACTTCATAGACATACTTCAGGATTGCATCTTCGCTTGCAGACACGGTAATCGGCTTTCCCCCGATCTCTCCTAGCGCAGTGTCCGGATCCTTCAAGCCATGTCCGGTTAGAATGCAGACAATTGTGGAACCCGGTTTGAAATATCCATTCTGATTCAATTTTATGACACCGGCAACAGAAGCTGCCGAAGCGGGTTCAACGAACAACCCCTCTAATTTTGCGAGTATCTGATAGGCTTGCAAAATTTCGTCGTCGGATACGTAACCGATTAATCCTTTCGATTCGTCCCGTGCTTCCTCCGCAGTCCGCCAACTTGCAGGATTTCCTATCCTAATTGCGCTCGCAACTGTCTGCGGTTCCTCAATAGCATGTCCTAAAACTATCGGTGCCGCTTGGGCAGCTTGAAAGCCAAGCATTTTGGGAAGCATCTCTACCTTGCCACAGTCGTAATACTCTTTGTATCCCTTCCAATAAGCGGTAATATTCCCAGCATTGCCGACAGGCATCACTTGATAATCAGGGGCAAAACCAAGATGGTCAATGACCTCAAAGGCACCAGTTTTCTGTCCCTCGATCCGATAGGGGTTAAGTGAATTCACCAGATGAATCGGGTGCTTTTCGGTGATGTCTCGTACGAGTTGAAGCGCCTTGTCGAAATTTCCATCAACCGCAAGCACCTTTGCGCCGTGCATCAACGCCTGTGCCAATTTCCCAAGGGCAATTTCCCCTTTGGGCACGAGCACAATACATCTCAGTTTCGCTTTAGCAGCGTAAGCAGCGGCAGACGCGGAGGTGTTGCCGGTTGAGGCACACATTACCGCTTGGGCGCACTCTTCAACGGCTTTGGAGATAGCAACGGTCATCCCCCGGTCCTTGAAGGAGCTTGTCGGATTTAATCCTTCGTACTTTAGGAAGATACGCAGGTCGTTACCGATTACTTCATTTAAACTGGTCGCTTCAATGAGGGGTGTATTCCCTTCCTTGAGCGTAACAATCGGGGTCTCTGATGTGACCGGTAGATATGCACGGTAGTGAGGGATGACACCCTTCCAAATCATTCGCTTGCGATTTCCTTAGAATGCAACTTCCTCTTCAATACGGATCAGTCGGCTTGTCCCTTTGACAACATCGAGCGTATCAATCTCTTGAATCGCCATCTGCATGTTTTTCTCAACAGCTTTGTGCGTTACGATTACAATTGAAGCAGTATCATCAATTTCATGTCGTTCTTTCTGGATGACAGATGCGATACTGATACGGTGTTCTCCAAGAATACTGCTAATCTGTGCTAATACCCCCGGTCGATCTAGGACAACAAGGCGGACGTAGTAACGGGTTTCAACATCATCAATGGGACAGAGAGAGATGTTGGCTTGTGATCCGGAAAGCCAACCGCGCGGGACTTGAGACCTAACCACCCCGCGAATTGATTTTGCAGCATCAATAATATCAGCAACGACGGCACTCGCTGTCGGCATTTCGCCGGCACCTTGTCCATAGAAAAGGGTTGGACCAACGGCATCACCGATAACACAAACCGTGTTGAACGCACCGCCAACATTTGCGAGCATACTGCGAACGGGCACCAACGTCGGATGGACGCGGGTTTCAACCCTGTCCTGATTCAGTTTTGCAATAGCAAGAAGTTTGATCACGTATCCGAGTTCACGAGCGTACTGAATCTCATTGGGCGTGATATGTGTGATCCCTTCCGTATAAACCCCATCCATCGGCATGGCAAAGCCGTAAGCGAGGGAAGTGAGGAGGGTCAGCTTATGTGCGGCATCAATCCCTTCAACATCAAATGTCGGATCTGCCTCAGCATACCCCTTGGCTTGGGCATCTTTCAGCACTTCGTCAAAATCGACTTCGTTTTCGTGCATCTCCGTCAAGATGTAGTTGCAGGTGCCGTTGATGATGCCGTAAATTGAATGGATACGGTTTGCGGCAAAGCTCTCCCGTAGGGTTTTGATTATTGGGATGCCCCCTGCGGCACTCGCCTCGAAATTCAGACTGACATTATGCTTATCAGCAAGTTGAAAGAGCTCGAATCCATGCGCTGCCAACAACGCCTTGTTTGCTGTCACAACGTGCTTGCCGTTACGAATCGCTTGACTGACTAAGAGACGTGCTTCATCGGTCCCGCCCATTAACTCTACAACTATATCGACTTCAGGATTCTCGACAATCTCGGCGGGATTTGTCGTCAAACACTCCGCGCCCAGTTCGACCCCGGGACGAGATGCTGGCAGCGTACGTTTCGCAATTTTGATTAGACGCAATTGGATCCCGGCGTTCTGTTCAATCAGATTATTCTGATTGAGCAAAATCTTGGACACACCCGTGCCGACTGTGCCCCAACCAAGAAGTCCCACATTGATACTAGCGTTATCCACTACTACCTCTCTATACAAAAATCGGGGCGACTGGATTTGAACCAGCGACCTCTTGAACCCCATTCAAGCACGCTTCCGGACTGCGCTACGCCCCGACCATTATTCATTCGGATGAAATACGGCTAAATGTTAGCATTCAGACCCCTAACTGTCAAGAAAAAAATCAGAAAAAGGGGAGAGATGAAGAGTTGATTCCATCACACCAGAGTTGCAAACCAATCCCGCACCCGTACTTTATCTGCATCGTCCCCAAAACCGAGACTGAACCAGCCCGAATAGTCCTCTGCTTTCAGCCTTGCGAACAGTGCTTCAAAGTCAATATTTCCCTGACCGGGGACAAGATGAACTTCATAGTCGCCTGTGTTGTCGTTGAGGCGTACCTGACCGATATTCTCCACACCGAACGCATCGAGGAACCCCTGCCAGCCTTCGGGAACGAGATGGCCGTGGGCGACATTAAACGCCCATTTAAAGTACGGCGATTGAATCGCATCAAAGAACCAGTGCGTCTCTTCGACATTGTGCGGGAGGTAGTGGATTTCAGCATAATCGGGCTCTTTGTTGTGGTTCTCGAAGAAGATAGGGACGTCTGCTTGCTCTGCTCTGTCCACCAATCGCTTCATCCGTTCAACCGCCACTTCCCGTCGTCGCGAAATATCACCGAAATGATAGCCTCCATGTCCGATGAGCCAGCCGCAGCCGAGGCGGGCGGCTAGGTCAAGGTTAGCAAACAGGTATTCGTCGACCGCTTCCGCCATGATAGGCACATACTCGGCGTTATTTATTGCAGACGATGGATGGATGCCGATGGCGATACCGTGTGTTGTGCAGAGATCTCGCACTCTCCGGACACGAGTCGTGTCGAACGAGGCAATCTCATTCGGGGGCAAGTCTGCTTGAAAATCAATGTACCGAAAACTATTTTCCGATGCCCAGCGGATCAAGTCCTCAATCGGCTGACCTGAAACGTCAAAACCGAAACGATTCATCATTGCGCGTATCCCTCCTGATTATTGTGCAAAGAATTGGTCTATAAAAAACATAAGTGCAAAACGCAACGGACGTGAACAGTGAAAACCCTTGGGCTCATGCCCGTTAGTGATCAACTCGATATTGATCAATCGCTTCCTCATCAAGCTCTATGCCCATCCCCGGTGCTTGGGGGATTTGAACGCAGCCATCTTTTACCGTGTATAGTGTATCGGCTTTGACAAGCCTATTCAAAGGGGACCAAGCGTCCTCAGGGCGGATTGGTGGGGTTGTGTAAACCAACTCTTGCATCCGGCATGTGCGGATGGTCGCAGCAACCTGCAGCGAATAGATTAGATCCATCCCGTGCGAACCGTGAAAAATACATTCCATGCCAAACATCTCAGCCATACTTGCTACCCTCTTTAGCGTGGTGATTAGGTTGGCACAATGGGGTTGGACAATATCAAACGCTTCGCCTTGAACATATCCCCGATATACCTCATCTGGTTGGTGCTCTCCGCCGGTAATAGCGATTTCTGTTTCTGCTCGCAGTCGGGCGTGCAGGTGTATGTCGCCGCGAGTGAACGGTTCTTCTAACCAGGTGGCATCAACTTCCTCCAATGCTCTGGCCGCACGAAGGGCAGTATCGTAATCCCAAGTGGACCCTGAGTATTCCCCCGTTCTATCCACCATTACTTCTATTTTATCGCTGCCGCCAACCTGTTCACGAATTAACCGGATGGCTTCGACATCGTCCATCAGATCTGGCCGGAAAATGCGAATTTTGACGGCTTTCCACCCTTGCTCTGAATATCGCAATACATCTTCAGCCTGTTGTTGTGGTGTTACGTCGGTCTGATCCGCTGCGCCGGGCCAAACACAGGTTAGGTATAGCGGAATCTCATCACGATAGGATCCCATTAGCTTGTGCAGGGGGAGGCCTGCGGCTTTGCCTACTATATCCCACAGCGCGTTTTCTGCACCAAACCACTGATTCAAACCGGCCTCAAGATGTCCCTCAATCTGAAATGGATCCGTTCCGACTAACAGTTGGCTGACAACATCGGCATCCACTGCCTCGAATCCGTAACCTGTGATCCCCTCATCGGTATGGATTCTTGTAATCGCCGAAGAATTGTAGTATCTCTTCTGTCGTTCCTCCTCAGATATTGGAACTTCAACACGAAAGCTCTCAACTGAAGTTATTTTCATAGCGCACCTCTTAAGGATTCAGCTGCATCTAATAATCAGCGACTGAACCATCTTTCAATCGACTATCGGGCCAATCAAACTTCCGATCAGGGTCTTTTCCGGTCTCAATGACTGCTGCCTCATCAACTTCAACGCCCAAGCCGGGCCCCTCTGGTAGCGACACGTAGCCTTCCTCGTCCATCTCCCATGTCTTCCGCGCCACGCTCTCTGGCAAGATACCTTCGTAGCCTTCATGTATTAAGAAAAATGGGACGGACGCTGCCACATGTAGACTGGCAGTCAATCCGAGATGGGACATTGTACAGTGTGGTGCAAGTGGAACGTGATGGGATTCTGCGAGGGCTGCGACCTTCTTCATTTGACTGATGCCCCCACCATGTCCGCAATCCGGCTGAAGGATGTCAATCACCTGCGCTTCGAGGATTTCACGCACCTCCCAGATAGTCCGATCGCGTTCTCCTGTTGCGAGTGGAACGGGAACGGATTCGCGGATTTTCCGCATTACTTCAATGTTACCGGGCACCCACGCCTCTTCCAAGAAAAGCAGATCATCCGCTTTAAGGTAGCTCGCAAACTGTTTCACAATAGGTGGCGGCAGACAGCTATGAGCATCAAACATCACAGCACCATCGGGTCCAACCTGTTCACGCGCATCCCGTACCCTCTGCACTAAATCTTCAATTTCCGTAGGTGTTCCGGCAAACGGTTTGGATCCGCCGGGACCCGTTTTGATGGCTTTGGGGCTTGGATACTTCCATATTTTGTCGCGGCATGGACCACCGAGTAAGCGGTAGACGGGAACATTCCAGAGTTTACCGGCGATGTCCCACAGTGCCATGTCAATCGCGGAAATGGTGTGTACCATCAGCCCGCCACCACGGATGTTACGGTGGGCGCGAAAGAGGCGTTGCCAGTGATGCTCAATGCGAGTCGGGTTTTCACCGATAATTAGTTCTGAGAGCGATTCTGCGAGGCGGCAGGTAACATTGTTTTCCATATTGTTGATCTCGCCCCAACCTGTGACTCCCATATTGGTCTCGATTTTGACATAGGCTTTGACGCCCATCGGGAAAGCGTGTAGCGCAGTAACTCTGATTTGAGATCCGCTATCTTCGATTTTTGGTTGATTTGACATGAAAGACTCCTTACCCTCGTATAATAAGCGTGAGATTAGATTATTAGCAGGATAACGCAAGTGCTAGTTGTCAGTTCACTGGAGCGAAGCATAATACCTAATGCGTAAGAAGAAACGGAACGCAGATTTGCGTTCTCTACGAAACTGAATCGTTAGGGGCGGGCAAGATGCCCGACCTACGTTTATGTGTATAGGTCAGAACATATTCGGTTAGTAGGATAACATGATAGCATATCTGCCCCAAAAGTAGAACACAAAAACATATAACGCATAATGCTTTTCTGTTGACGCTCCGAATAAATTGTGATATAAGAATGGTGTTCTCCTACTTGATTCAGATTTCCGGCAGCGAGGATTGATAAGGAGTAGCTCTTCATGGCTGAAAAACAAGCGGTGGCTCTCGTGGATGAGAGAAATCCGGTCTTCACAACGAACGTCTCGGAGCAATTGAAAATGTCTAATACAGACATCCATCAACTGTACGGTGAAGTATGTCTTGAGCCGCAGGCTGAGGTGGTGGCGGGTAGTTACGGGACATGGATGCTGACCTATACCGTAGGCAAAAAGGGGGTAGCAACGGGTGGGCGGATAAGGATTTACACTGATTCGGATTCAGATCGGGCGACACCACAGATGGACGATCCAGCAGGCGCAGATTATCTGACGATAGAAGCACCACAAGCAGCGCGGATAGGTGTGCTAGTACAAAGTGTACTGTCGGTAATGTTGGTCGTGAATGGTCGAGCACTTGAACCAGGTGAGCAGGTGGTTGTGACCTACGGAGATCGAAGTGAGGGTGGACCGGGGTTTCGATCACAGACGTTTCAGGAGGCACGACACTATTTCTGGGTAGATGTGGACAGTGCCGGCGATGGAAATATCGTGACGCTGCCGGAGCCGCCGTACTTGAATATCGTCGGTGGGGCAGCGGAAAAACTGGTAGTGACCTTACCATCAATGGTTCTCACAGAAGAAGCGTTCCAGATCCAGATCAGGGCAGAGGATGTATGGGGCAATCCCGCCGCGGCGTACCGGGGGACGGTAGCAATCCATTCAGAGAATGTGAGGGTTCCGACGGAGCGATTAACGTTTGGTGAAGGGAATAAGGGGGTACAGTGGATTGAAGGGTGCACTGTTACGCAGACGGGCATTCACCGACTGACTGTGATCGATGAAAAAGCTGGGTTGACCGCCCAGAGTAATCCAATGTTGTGCCAAGAAACCAAGGCACCCTATAACCTCTACTGGGGCGATTCTCACGGCGGGCAGGTAGCAATGGCAGAGAAGATTTCAGATTTCTTTCAGTACGCCCGACATGTTGCCGCAATCCATTTCGCAGGCTATCAACGGAACGATCATGTGCTGTCCAAGCGAGACTGGGTACTACAACAGGCAGCTGAACGGGATTACGATCAACCCGGACGGTTTGTGGCTCTGCCCGGTTACGAGTGGTCAGCCAATACGAGCCGGGGCGGGCATCATAATGTGTATTTCCGGCGACATGACCAACCCATTCGGCGCTCCGACCACGGAGGACTGGAAGACAAATCGGACGCTGATACGGATCTGTATCACATCCAAGATGTCTACGAGGCCTTCAGGAATTCTGACACAGTGGTTACCGCTCACGTTGGTGGTGAACACTCGGATTTGACCTACCATGATCCCGCATTGGAGCCAGCAGTGGAGGTAACGTCCGACCATGGGACGTTCGAGTGGATTTTGGAAGAGGTGCTTGAGCGGAATTATAAAATGGGCTTTTTCGGCGGCAGCGACAGTCACAATGGCCGTCCGGGCAATGATACGCCGGGCTTTCAACACCGGCGTTATGCCAAAGCCGGGTTGGCAGCTGTATATGCGCCCGAATTGACGATTTCGGCTGTGCTTTCGGCGTATAAAGATAGACGCATTTACGCAACAACGGGAGCACGGATTTTGATGTACACCGAAGCGGCAGGCCACTTGATGGGAACAGAGTTCATCACATCGGACAAACCGCAGATTTCCGCCTTTATTGCTGGCACGGCACCATTTGAATCGGTAGAACTATTTCGGGGACTAGAACGCATTTACAGCCACCCCGTGGATTGCGGTGTGGACAGCAACCGTGTACGTATCCTTTGGGAAGGTGCCAGTCGCAAAAGTAGTTATTCGGGGGTAATCTGGGAGGGAAAATTGCGAGTCGCTGGTCGTCGTGTTGCAAACGTAGATAAGATTCGGTTCGACAGCCCACGCTCCCGGGTGTTCGACGTGGAAGATTGTGGGTTGCGCTGGTATTCGGTGACCTGTGGCTACCGTAGCGGGATAATCTTGGATTTGACCGGGGAAGATGATGGAGAATTGGAGGTGGCGGTAAATACTTCGGTGATCACGGGACCACTTTACGGGGAAAGCGGCATTAATCCCCCTCGGCGGATGTCCTACGCCCCGGCGGAGAAAGTAGGGCTCAATATCAATCTGACTGAACTGAAGAAAGGTCCTGTGACGATGGAAATCGGCGGGTTAAATCGGCGGGTGACGATATCATTGGCACCTAGGTTACAGAAGGCTGGCGAGGTTAAATTCTCATTTGCCGACCCATCGCCAAACCCCGGCGTCAATCCTTATTGGGTGCGGGTCGTCCAGACGGACATGGAGATGGCTTGGAGCAGTCCGATTTACGTGGACTATGTAGCATGATAGCCAAAATAGGCACAGACAAAATATAGATCACCCATAATATTCACATCGAACAGGAGGCTGTGATGTTTATCAGTGCCCACATAACTGAATATAATCAGGACGGATACACCGTTTGCCCAAACTTCTTGACCTTAGACGAAGTTACCCAGTTACTCGCTGAAACTGAGAAGATTATCAACGGCAATACGCTCGCGAATCACGATAAAGATCGGATGGAAATGGAGCCAGATCAACCACCAAACGGGACAAAGGTGCGTCGCCTTTATGAACCGTGCAGCTATTACCCGCTGTTCAGGACGTTATCTGAATCCGACAAACTGCTGGACGCTGTGGAGGGTTTGATAGGTCCAAATATCCTGTATCACTACAGCAAACTTAATATGAAACCACCCGAAATCGGTTCAGTTGTGGAATGGCATCAGGACCTCTCCTACTATCCCCTGACAAATCGAGACTCGCTCGCTGTACTGTTTTACCTCGATGATGCCGACGCAGAAAACGGCTGCCTACAGATGTTACCCGGCCGGCACGAAGGGGATCTGCTTGCTCATACGCGCGAAGGGTACTTTCAGGGTAGAGCTACAGAAGTGGTTGATAGCTCAGAATCGGAGTTGGCTGCGGGCAAAGCCGGCACAGCAACCTTCATGCACTGCATGACTCCACACGCCTCAGTTACCAACCGCTCAAATCGTTCACGACGTACGCTGATTCTCAGTTACCGTGCCGCTGATGCTTTTCCCATCTACTATGGAGAGATGACGAGTCATGTGGAAACGCATACACGGTTGGTCCGTGGACATCGGGCACAGATGGCGCGCTTTACGATGAAAGAATTCCCTGTCCCATACTACAAGGAGAGAAGTGCGTCACTTTATGAGTTACAGGAACGATCGCGGAAAGGAGAAATCAGATAGCTGAGACGAGTTGCAGTGAAGTCGACCAATCACGCCCTCCTGTCAGGATTCTATCTACGGAAAACAGATGTCAATCCAACTCATCCGACAAGTCTTCAACGGTAACCGACCACCGCCGAGAATGTGGCACTCACATGAACTGAAAGAACAGTACGATGTCGTTATTATCGGTGGTGGGGCACATGGACTTGCCTGTGCCTACTATCTCGCCGAAGAGCACGGCATTACCGATGTGGCAGTGCTAGAAAAAAGCTACATCGGTGCAGGCGGCAGCGGCCGTAACACCGCAATTATCCGCAGCAACTACCTAACCCCAGAGGGTGTACGCTTTTACGACGAAAGCGTTAAACTCTATGAACAACTGTCGGATGAACTCAATTTCAATGTGATGTTCAGCCAACGGGGGCACCTGACACTCGCCCATACCGATGGCGGGGTAAATACCATGCGGCGGCGGGCGGAGGTCAACCAGATTGAAGGCGTTGATTCGCGGCTGATTTGGCCTGACGAAATCAAAAGTCTCTGTCCCTATCTCGATGTAAGCGACCATCCTCGCTATCCCATTTTGGCGGCACTCTACCATCCGCCCGGCGGTATCATCCGCCACGATGCGGTTGTCTGGGGTTATGCCCATCAAGCGGACGCGCGGGGAGTCCACATTCATCAAAACACAGAAGTAACCGGGATCAAGGTCAAGCGCGGAAAAGTGACCGGTGTGGAAACAAGCCGTGGTCCCATCAAAACCGGGACAGTTCTCAACGCGACTGCCGGCTGGGCTTCGACAATCACGGCAATGGTGGGGGTTAATCTGCCGTTGACCACTATCCCCTTGCAAGCCTGTGTGACTGAACCCCTCAAGCCGTTCTTGGATGTAGTTGTTGTTTCCGGCAGCCTGCACGTCTATATCAGTCAAACTGATCGGGGGGAGTTAGTGATGGGGGCAAGCGTAGATCCTTTTTCCTCCTATTCGATGGCGGGTTCCCTCACATTCCTTGAGGGTATCGCGGGGCACGTCCTTGAACTTTTCCCGTCTCTGAGTCATGTCCGTATCCTGCGCCAGTGGGCTGGTATTTGCGAAATGCCTCCTGACTACAGCCCAATCATGGGGTTCACACCTGTCAATGGATTTCTGATAGATGTTGGTTGGGGCACTTATGGTTTCAAGGCGTCCCCCATCGCCGGCAAGACCTTGGCAGAGTTAATCGCCACAGGCAAGACTCCAACTCTCATCGCCCCTTTCCGATTATCCCGTTTTGAAGAAAATGATCTGGTCGGTGAGAAAGGGGCCGCAGCGGTGGGGCACTAATAAGACACTTTTATTTTTAACGCAAGGTCGCAAAGAAAAAATATTAAAAAATCTTTGGCATGATGAAATTATAGTGAATTCAAAAAATAAAGAAACACTTGCGCCCCCCCGGTAGGTGCGGTTTGTAACCGCACCGGTTTGGCGTGTCCCATTAATTCTAAAATCTACTATAAAAGACTTGGCGCATGTTAAGAAATTGTGTAATAGGAACCGAGTTTTGAACAAAAAACTCGGTTTCTTATGGAGATCAATATGTTACTTTTGACCTGTCCTAATTGTGGGGATCGAAATGTCAGCGAGTTCCGCTTTGGTGGAGAGCTCAGTTCGCGTCCCAAAGATCCTTCGGCCCTCAGCGATGCAGAATGGGCAAACTATCTGTACATGCGCAAGAATGTCCTGGAGGTGCAAACGGAGTGGTGGCATCATAACGCCGGATGCGGTCTATGGTTTCTAGCTGAACGGCACACACTGACCAATGAAGTGCTAAAGACTTACCCTTACGTGAAAAGGGAGGCGTGAAACGTGATGAGATATATCCCCATTGCGTCGTTCCCATGAAGCATAATAACTGGAGAATTAATGCGAACTGAACAAGATACACTAACAATTAACCCTAATCGACTTCAGCCGAAGCAAGGTGAGGTGATCGATCGCTCTACCACGATTCAATTCACTTTTGATGGAGTGGAATATACCGCCCACCCCGGCGATACTGTTGCTTCAGCTCTGACGGCAGCGGGTGTTAAAGTCTTGAGTCGCTCGTTTAAGTATCATCGTCCGCGTGGGCTGCTATGTTGTTCTGGACACTGTCCCAACTGTCTGGTGCAGATTGGAGATGAACCAAATGTTCGTGCTTGTACCAGACCTGTCGAAGCGGGGATGGAGGTCCGGGCACAGAATGTTTGGCCCTCGCTTAATCGCGATCTGCTTTCGCTGACTCAACTGGGATCGCGTTTTATGCCGGTTGGGTTTTATTATAAGTCCTTCATCCGTCCCCAAAAGCTGTGGCCCCTTTACGAGCATACCTTACGCCATGCCGCTGGTTTGGGCGAGGTTGATATTGATACGCCCCTAGGCGTGTTTGACAAGCAATATCTGCATACCGATGTTGTCGTGGTCGGTGGTGGACCGGCAGGCATTAGTGCGGCATTGAGTGCAGCCGAAGCCGGTGCACAGGTGTTGCTTTTCGACGCGAACCCAGCCCTCGGGGGGCATCTTCGCTTCACTATTCCTCTGGAATCTGCCTCAACTACACAAGCATCCAAAGATTTACCGGAGTTATTAGAAGCAGTTAATCGGCAACCGAATATCACGGTTTTTACCGATACGAGTGTTCTGGGTTGGTATCAGGACAACTGGCTTTGTGCTGTGAAGGCAGCACGTCTTTTTAAGATACGGATGAAATCGGTGGTTGTGGCGACCGGTGCCTATGAAACGCCGCTTATTTTCGATAATAACGATCTGCCGGGCGTTATGTTGGGGAGTGCCGTGCAGCGTCTACTTCACCTTTTCGGTGTCCTGCCCGGCGGACAGGTTGTGATTGTAACTGCCAACGAGGATGGTTGGGATGTAGCCGCCGACCTTCAGTCGTCGGGGGTAAATGTGGCAGCGATCGTGGACGAGCGTGAACCCAACGCTTGTTTCAGTCCATACCGGGAGGGACTGACGAACGCTGGTATCCCGGTATTTTATCGACACACCATCCTTGAGGCTCTTGGTTCAAATGCAGTAAGAGGCGCGAAGATTGTGCGTCTCGACGAACGAGGTGAAATTATCCTCGCGACAGCACAATCGTTGCAGTGCGATCTTATCGTGACGAGCATGGGTTGGACGCCTGCTACTGAACTTGCTTATATGGTGGGTGGAAAATCAGCATACGATGAAGATCGAGCGGAAACAGTACCGGTGTCTACCCCACCGGGCATCTATGTGGTAGGACGAGCAGCGGGCACACACGCCGTTGATTCCCAGATTGCTGAAGCACAGCAGGCAGGATCGAGTGCGGCTGCTTTTACGGGGTTCGGCGAATTCGATGAATTAACAGTACAATCGTCTAGTGTTTCGGGACCGCGCCGTACCTCTGATCGGGTGTGCGTACCCGGCAAAAAGAAGGGATTCGTGTGTTATTGCGAAGATGTCACCGACGAAGACGTGGAAACAGCGATTGCGGAAGGTTACAATAGCATAGAGCTGCTCAAACGATACAGTACCATCTCAATGGGACCTTGTCAGGGTGCGATGTGTTCGATGAACACCATCCATCTCTGTGCCCGTGCCAACGGTTGGACAGTGCAAGAGACCGGCACCACCACTGCGAGACCGCCCACTACGCCGGTGACACTAGGAGCTTTGGCGGGACAAAACATGGAGCCCGTACAGACGACTCCGATTCATCAATGGCACCTGGATCACGGCGCAGAGATGATGGTCGCGGGGCTTTGGCTCCGTCCAAACCACTACGGTGATCCAGCGGCAGAAGCAATATGTGTTCGCGAACGGGTTGGTCTCATCGACGTAAGTCCGTTGGGAAAATTGCAGCTTACCGGTCCTGGTGTGCCTGAGCTACTGGAACGCATCTATACCAACCAGTGGGACAACCTCCGTGTGGGACGGGTGCGCTACGGTGTGATGTGTAACGATGAAGGTGTTGTGCTGAATGATGGAGTCTGTGCACATCTGAACGACGAAACGTGGTATATGACCACCACATCTACCGGTGCAACAACGATTTTTGAATGGCTGCAATGGTGGTTGCAATCGGGATGGGGCGAAGGTATTCACTTAACCGACCTGACGGATACTTATTCCGCTTTCAACTTGGCGGGCCCTCAATCACGAGGGGTGCTAGAGAAATTAACAGACCGAAACCTCGCCAACAAGCCCTTCCCTTACATGCGCATCCGTTCCGCCAAGATCGCAGGTGTATCGTGTCGATTACTTCGGATCGGTTTCACCGGTGAGCTCTCCTATGAAGTTCACTGTCCGTCCGGTTATGCGCTGCATGTCTGGGAAGCGTTGATGGACGCGGGAAAAGAGTTTGGCATTGCCCCATTTGGTGTGGAGGCACAGCGCATATTGCGATTGGAGAAGGGGCACATTATCGTTGGACAGGATACCGATGCGATGTCCGATCCACTCTCCGCCAATATGGCGTGGGCGGTGAAATTGAACAAGCCCGATTTTCTGGGAAAACCTTCACTGATGCGAATCTCTGCTGAAGGACCGAAGCAGCTTCTGGTAGGCTTCAAGATGGTTGACCCCGATGTTGTTCCCGCTGAAGGGTTACAGATTGTTGAGTCCGAAGCGGATGGACAGTTGAAAATTGTTGGCTGGGTCACTTCTAGTCGATTCAGTCCGACTCTTGAGGAGTCAATCGGACTCTGTTGGCTGCCGCCAGATATAGCATCTCAGAACGGTGCCTCCTTCACGATTCGTATGGACGGGCATCTAGCAGAGGCGCGTGTCCATCACAGTGCCTTTTACGACCCCGACGGAGAAAGGTTACGCATGTGAGCACCTCCAAAAACCCCATCAAGTTGACCCCTTTACACTCCATCGCCCAGCACTTGGGCGCGACGTTCACCGAACAGCGCGGTTGGCGTATTCCAGAGGTTTATACGACATCGGAGGCGGAAATTGCCGCCGCCCAAGGGAGCCTTGCCCTTGCTGATGAAACGCCGAATGGGAAACTGCTGCTTGAAGGAGATCAAGCCGAATCTGTATTGATGGATACTTTCGATTTAGACTCCCTCAAAATCAACGAAGGATGCGATGGAATCTATCGCTTGCGAAATGACGTTTTTTTTATCAGTACGCCGCCCGGCAGAGAGGTTCGCACCCAGAGAAAGTTGACGACCACATTAAAAGCATCTGAACAGTTTGTCACAGTCACCGACATAACGCACGGACGAGCGGAGATCCGGGTGATTGGTCCTGATAGTCAGGAGCTTTTGAGTAAGGTGTGTGGATTGGATTTCCATCCTTCGGTGTTTCCAAATGAAACGGCGAAACAGAGCAGTCTCGCTAAGACAACACAGCTGATTATTCGCTGCGACATCGATGAATTAATGGCATTTTCCATTATCGGCACCCAGTCGTTGGGTCCCTATGTTTGGAATACTATGATGGAGGCGGGCAGAGAATTTGGAGTTGTCCCGATTGGCACGGCAGCGTTAGCTGCGCTGGCAGAGAAGTAAACAGGGAGGGAGACCGCCTGTGATGGCAAGGCAACTGACATGTGAAAACCTCACTGAATGTGGTTTGGACAGACTGACATCGGAGCAGCTGTTAGAGCGTATCAATCCGTTACTCGCATTGCGGACCGCCGCAGCATGTTGGGAGAAAATTTCGCAAACCGTTTTAACCCCTGACCACCCATTTGCCCTTCATCAACTTCTCCACAATACAGTTTTTGCCGATTGGAAGGGACAGGCTGCCCCTGCTTGGTTTCCGGCGGAAGATAAAATTGAGAAAACAAACATCGCGGCGGTTATGCGGGAGTTAGATCTCGACTCTTATGAATCGCTCCATTCGTGGTCGGTGCACCATCGCGCCGATTTTTGGGAATTGATGATTGAGCGGCTTGGGATTCAATTTCATCGGAAATTTAGTCAAGTGGTGGATGTGTCTAAGGGGGATGAATTTCCCAAGTGGCTTGTGGAGGCACGGCTTAATATCGTCGAGAGCTGCTTTAACGCACCAAGCGATGCTACGGCGATTGTGTTTCAGTCAGAGGACTCGACGCTTTCGACGATGACTTACGGCGAACTCAACGGATTGGTCAATCGGGTTGCCAACAGTTTGATGAACGCTGGCTTCCAGCCGGGCGATCCTATCGCCGTAAATATGTCAATGCACCCCGAATCGGTCGCAGCCTATCTCGGTATCATCAAAGCGGGTTGCGTCGTGATTGCGATTGCGGACAGTTTTGCACCAGATGAGATCCAGATGCGTCTGCGTATTGCAAACGCGAAAGGGATTTTTACGCAAGACTATATCCGCCGTGCTGGAAGACAATTGTCGTTATATGCAAGGGTGGTTGACGCTAACGCGCCAAAAGCGATTGTCCTTTCCCGTGGGGAAGAGCATCAGATTGAATTGCGAAACGGTGATTTGACTTGGGAGGGGTTTCTTAGCGATAGGGACCGGTTTGATGCAGTTGACTGTGATCCGCATGATCACACGAATATTTTGTTTTCTTCGGGGACAACCGGAGAGCCCAAAGCGATTCCGTGGACACAAACCACGCCGATTAAATGTGCCACAGATGCGTACCTACATCACGATATTCAGCGCGGAGATGTGTTGGCTTGGCCCACCAATCTTGGATGGATGATGGGGCCGTGGCTCATCTACGCGAGTTTGATCAACCAGGGTACGATTGCGTTATACGATGGCACCGCAACGGAAAGGGAATTTGGCGAGTTTGTGCAAAACGCTCGTGTTACAATGCTCGGTGTCGTACCAAGTATAGTGAGGGCTTGGAAAAATAAGGATTGTATGAAAGGGCTTGATTGGCAGGCTATCAAAGCCTTCAGCTCCACAGGTGAGTGTTCTAACACGGAGGATATGCTGTTTCTGATGTCCACCGCGGGCTACCGTCCAATTATCGAGTATTGTGGCGGAACAGAGATAGGCGGCGGTTATCTCACTGGCACGACTATCCAACCTGCCGCTCCGGCGACCTTTACCACGCCTGCTTTAGGATTGGATATAGTCATCTGTAATGAAGAAGGTCAACCAACGGATAACGGAGAGGTTTTTGTGACATCGCCTTCTATTGGGCTTTCCACCGAGTTGCTAAACAGAGACCATCACGAGGTGTACTTTGAGGGAACTCCTCAACTACCGAAGCTGCCGCCTCTTCGTCGTCATGGGGACGGGGTAGAACGGTTGGCTGATGGCTACTACCGCATCCACGGGCGCGTGGATGATACGATGAATCTCGGCGGTATCAAGATTAGTTCAGCAGAGATCGAGGGGGTTCTCAATTCGGTAAGTGGGATTCAGGAGGTTGCAGCGATTGCCGTGCCACCGCCCGACGGCGGTCCCAGTCAGCTGGTCATTTATGCTGTGTTGCTGCCGGGTGCAGATACCAATTTGCTGACCAATTCCCTACAATCGGCGATTCGAGAGCATCTCAATCCGCTGTTTCGGATTCATGATGTCGTTGTTGTTGATGCCCTGCCCCGAACCGCCTCCAACAAAATTATGCGCCGTATTTTGCGCGATGAGCGGGCCTGTTAAAACACGGCACACAGCGTGTGCCTACTACTTTAGGATGAGCATCTTGCGGGTGGCGGAAAAATCGCCTGCCTCCAACTGGTAGAAATAGATGCTGCTTCCCACTAGTTCGCCTAAGTCGTTGCGTCCATCCCAATGCGCTGCTTTTGTCCTTTCCGTGTAGTATCCTGCCTACTGATACCCCAAAGAGAGTTGACGGACGACCATGCCTTTTGCATCACAGATGGTAAGCGTTACATCGGCAGCGTGGGCAAGGTGATAGGGGATCCATGTCTCCGGGTTAAACGGATTGGGATAGTTTGCGAACAAAACAGTTTCGGTGGGTGGGGAGCGCAGATCTGCGTTCTCTACGTCCGAGAGCAGACGGTAGAGATTCGCAATACCACGTTGGAAGATGGGCGAACCGTCATCCGCTGTATGAGCCATGTCAATCCAGTTTTGAATGGTTGCGGCACGGAGTGCTGATGGATACCACACAAGATCGCTAGGTGCCAAAGGAACTGTTGATTCGCCCTAGACTTAATGCAGAATCGATCTCTGTGGCTAGGCCTGGGTTGAAGTCTGAGCAAAAGGAGGAGAGAAAAATCAACATCCATAGAGCACAACGACACACAACCGCCTCCGATTTGGCATCAGGAACACGATTAGCAGATTTGCACCACTCATGCACACTTTTCATTTCTTTTCAATTTCCATTCCCATCTGGTTGCCGCAACAGTTCAATCAGCGATTCACGTTCTTGCTCGCTGAGAGTAGATGCGTCGAGGTTTTGGATGATTTTTTCCCAGCCAATGGCCTGGATGACCTGTTCCGGCGGGAACAGGTCTAAAATGGCGGGTAGGTCAAGGTCAAAACCGCGTAGGCTTTCGAGATTCATTTCTTGTAACACCTCCTTGATAGCTTGGGGATGTAAGATGCTGATGAAGTTTCTCATCTCACCTAGCTCGTGATAATTTTCAACCAAAGACCGCACAATTTCCCTTTCACGCGCTAGGTCGCCTTTGTAAACCATCAACAGCGGAAGGGTTGCTGACGTAATTGGGAGGGTTGCGAGATCAATTTGATAGATTGGGAAGCGAGCGAGTGTGCCGCGCTGAACTCCCGGGCCAATTGGTATCAAGTCGTCGATGTAGAGCGGAAAATTACCGGCAAATTTGCTAGCAATGACCCACAGTGTGATTTGGTTACGGTCAACAATTTTCTGTTGCATCTGGTATAAGCAAGCATAGCTTTCGATTTGAGCAACAGTCGTCCAATTTGCCGTATCTCCCGCTCCTTTGAATTCCCCGATTGTCGGTTGTCCGAGATGGTTATACGGGTATGGAAGCGATTGAATCGGTACGCTCGGTTGAAACAGTAGATCCATTTCAAGCGGCATTTGTCCAAGTGAAATCGAGTCCTGTATCTGGATTTGGTCGCTCAGAGAGTGTCGAAGAAATTGAGCGAGCAGCGGATGCCACTGGATAGCCATCTTTTCGTTTTGATCGAACCTAAGAAGTGTGTAAGGGAGGGCACCGCTCCCCAGGGTCATTTAATCGGGCGGGGAAACCAGATGCCCCGCCTACGATTTCTATTGTATGATTTTTTAACATAAGCCAATAAAAAACCGGTAGAAGCAGGTTGTGTTATGCTTCTACCGGTTTTGCTTCTACTTCCCGTTGCCGTGCAACGCGTCTACAACCTTCTCCGGTTTCATTGGAAGTTCGGTAATCCGGATACCAACCGCGTCGGCGACAGCGTTTGCCATCGTTGCCAGCGTTGGGGTGATTGGCGGTTCACCGACACCCTTTGCACCGAATGGACCATCGGGTGCTTCTACTTCGACGATCACTGACTCAACGGTGGGGAGATCCGCGGTGGTTGGCACACGATAATCGACGAAGCCCGGATTCACGTTGCCTTCCTCGTTATACTGCATCTCCTCCATGGTCGCCCAAGCGTAGCCTTGCACAGCACCCCCTTCAATCTGTCCTTCAACCGCCATCGGGTTGATAGCGAAACCGACATCCTGTGAGGCTGCCATCTTCAGCACCTTGATCCTGCCGGTCTCTGAATCGATTTCGACTTTAGCGATTTGTGCGGCAAGGGCAGGTGTCGAAGGCTTTCGAGCAAAGGAGCCTTTGCCGACGATGGGTCCACCTGTTGTTGAGAGGCTGTATGCTGCCAATTCACCGAATCCGATTGACTTCGGTGGGTCGCCCACGACGGTTGAAACCTTACCATCTTTGAGTTCGAGGGATTCAACGTCGGTGTTCAACCGCTCGGCGGCGAGTTCAAGGAGGCGTCTCCGCGTATCCTCTGCAGCGAGCTTGGCGGTATTGCCCATTGTAAAGGTGACAACACTGCCGCCGGAACCTGTGGCATAGGGTGCTGAATTGGTGTCACCGCGCGAGATTGTGACCTCCTCATAAGGAAGGGTCAGGATTTCGGCGACAATTTGGGCAAGTGCCGTATCTGTGCCGGTGATATCCATCGAGCCGTGGAAGATTCGTGCGCTTCCATCTTCGTGGATAGAGACGAACATCCCACCGGGCCCACAACCGTTTGTCCAATCACCAATTGCCACGCCCCACCCTTGATTGGGTCCTTTCGTGCGGTTCTTCCAATCCACCGCATCGGCGACCGCTTGTAGGGTTTCCTTATAACCGACCTTTGGCTCATTCGGTCCTGCGGGCACTGGGTCACCCTCGACCCGCATATTTTTGAGGCGAAATTCAACCGGATCTAGGTTGAGTTTACGGGCGATATCGTCAAGCTGGGATTCACCGGCAAACGCGACCTGCGGCGTTCCTGGTGCGCGATAAGCAGCGGTGCCGGACTTATTTGTGTAGACACCATACGCATCAACCTTCAGGTGGGGGAACTTATAGACGCCACGCAGGCGGATGGTGCTACCGATTGAGGCTCCCGATACGGAACCGGAATCCCAGAAAGCCAGTCCTTCGCGGGCGAGGATTGTGCCGTCGTTCTTCACGCCGGTCTTCAACTTAATCACACAACCCGGTGCCGGACGACCATCGGTAAACTCCTCTTCGCGGGTCATCTGAATCTTCACTGGACGACCTGTCTTTTGGGAGAGGAGAACAGCGGGAACATGCGTCAACGCGACACCAAAGCGTCCACCAAACCCACCGCCCATTGTCGTCGCAACGACATTAATCTGATTGAGCGGAATGCCGAGTGTGCCTGCGATACCGGATCGGATGGCGAAGGGACCTTGGGTGCTTGCCCAAACTGTTACTTTTCCAGTGGAATCGGCATCAGCAACAGAAACGTGTGGCTCCATGTAGGTCTGATGTACCCGTGGGATGACATACGTATCTTCCACAACCAGATCCGATTCTGCGAAGCCTTGTTCTATATCCCCGGCGGCGGAGTGCGTTTCGGCAGAGATATTGTAATAGACATCGTCTTCAGTGGCTTCCAACTGTGCGTTTAACTCAGCAATCCTTGCGCTGTGGTCTGCTGGCGACTTATCCCGCTCAAGTTTTCTCAATTCGGCTCTAATCGCTCGCCGGGCGGGTCCATCCTTCGTATCATCGCTCTGTAGGCGTGGCGCGCCCGGCTGAATGGCTTCCATCACATCCTGAACGGCGGGCAGCACTTCGTAGTCGATTTTGACCAGATCCGCAGCTTCTTCCGCAATGTCCGGATCCGTTGCTGCAACGGCTGCAATCGGTTCACCGAGATAGAGGACTTTGTCGGTAGCAAAGACTCGTCGTCCGCTCTCGACATCATCTTGGGTGACAATCGCTCGTACGCCGGGCAGTTTTTCAGCTTCGCTCGTATCAATATTTAGGATCTTTGCGTGTGGATGTTCGCTGCGCACAAATTTACCGTGAAGCATACCGGGCAGATTGACATCTCCCCCATACTGCGCCGCACCGGTCACTTTTTCAAGTGCGTCAACTCTCGGTACTCTTTTACCAAGAACTGTATATTCTGACATGAACAATCTCCTTTTTAGAATGGAACGTGATGAGTGAGGTATCGGGATTTGGAAATCCCTCCTACAGAAAGACTAAATGACCCTAATGGGTATTGGGATTCGGAAATCCTTCCTACATAAAACCTCACCCTTAACGGGCAGTGGGCATCATGAATTGCGCATAACTTCCGCTGCACTCATCACAGCTTCAATGATCTTCGTATACCCTGTGCACCGGCAGATGTTGTTACCAAGTGCGTGTCTTATCTCTGCTTCGGTCGCGTTGGGATTTTCATCGAGAAATGCTTTGGACGCTACGATGAATCCCGGCGTGCAGAAGCCACACTGGTATCCCCCTTTGTCCATAAACGCTTGCTGGATGGGGTGCAGTTCATCTCGGCTTGCCAGTCCCTCTACCGTTGTGATTTCCTTGCCGTTGGCACTGACACCAAGCATCATACAAGATGTTACCGCTTTTCCGTCTACAATGACTGTACACGCACCACAATCGCCGGTACTACACCCTTCTTTGGTACCCGTTAAACCGATTGTGTCACGAAGGGTCGCTAACAATGTTTTTCTCGGTTCAATCAACAGATCATATGTATCAGTGTTGACTGTTAAACTCACTGGATGCTTCTTCATAGGGTTATCCTTTCTGTTCTTCAAATAAGGCTCGGGAATGAGTCTAAAATAGATATGACATTCTGATTTTTTACACGTCCGATAAATTGGGCTTTCGCTGAACTTAACCTGCTGATTAGCCTTGTGCGCGGTCGGCTGCGGCTTGAAGTGTCCGCCGGGTTAAAACACCAACCATTTCTCGACGATGTTCTGCCGAACACCGCAAGTCTGAAATGGGGCTCGATTGCGCTGAAGCAGCTGTAGCAGCTTGTTCTAACAGTTCTGCTGTCAGGGAATTTCCATTTACAATAGCTTCTGCATCGGTAGCTCGGAGCGGTGTGGGGGCAACAGCGGCAAGACCGATCTTGACATCTGATACGGTGCCGTTATTGGTTTTCGCGGATGATGCCACGCCGACGAAGGCAAGATCCATCACCTCTCTGATTTTCTGCTTGATGTACTGTGAACCTTCATTCGTACCGCGGGGCGGACATTCAAACCCTGTAACAATCTCCCCAGTTTCTAATACGGTTTGCCCTGGACCTAAAAAGAAGGTTTCAATGGGCACAGTACGCTCACCATCGGCACTAGCAATACTAACCTGTGCGCCAAGTGCTAGCAGGGGTGCTGCAGTATCTGCAGCGGGGGAACCGTGACTAATGTTACCTCCTATTGTTGCAAGGTGGCGAATCTGGACACCGCCAACCTCACCGGCACCTTCGGCAAGGGCAGTATAGCGTTCACGGATTGTTGGATCTTTTTCGAGTGTGCGCATCTTCGTTAGTGCCCCGATTCGTAGGCCAGTTCCTTCATCGTAGTCAATGCCCACCAATCCGGGAATTTTTTCTAAGCTAATAACATACTCAGGCATCGCTGTCCGTGCCTTCATTTCTATAATGAGATCTGTTCCACCGGCTAAGAGCTTCGCTTTGCCGGTGTATTGTGTCAGCAGGGCTGACGCTTCCTCAATAGTTGTTGGTTCAAAAAACTCAAAGTTCCTCAATGTGATGACCTCCCTGAAAATACGAGGCATCCCGCGCCTCGCAAAATGGTTGACCCTGAACATAGTTTGACATGACTAAAGCATACCAAATCTGGTTGGGGTTGTCAACTCTTTAATAGTTGCATCTAGGGTCATTTAATTCTCCCGTAGTTCGATCTCCCGGTCAAGGTTACAGCGGGGCAAGATGCCCCGCCTATGGGTTCGAGTCATTCCAAAATCAGCCAAAAACCAAAAACTATAGTGAATTCAAAAAATAAAGAAACACTTGCGCCCCCATGTTTGGTAGGCGCTGTTTTCAACTGCGCCGATTTGGAGTGTCTCATTAATTCTAAAATCTACTATAAATAACCCTAAGTTGCATCGGTTTACCTATTCAATGATTAATTGATGACGATCTTTCGGTGATTCAGCAGGACAGTCTGTGTCAGCCAACCGAACTGAATTTCCGTCAAACTCAATATGTTGCTGCGTCGTAAAAATAGCACACTGATCCTCGCGTTTCAACAGATGCACGTGAATGCATCCGGAAATTCCGTAGATATTAATGAAATCATAGATAATTTTGGTTGCCTGATCTAGCTCGCTATGTTGATGGGGCGTGTACGGTCCAACCAAGACCGGCGAGCGTCCTTTGAACGTACCGAGGGACGCCTTAGGGCGAGAATCACGAAAAAGATGTAACACACTCTTATTGGGGGGGGGGAACAGTTTATTCCAAGCCCTTTTTAAGCGACGAAACGATCCAGATGGCGGTGCAACATAAGAGGAGAGAGAATAGGTGATATTGGTTGGTGGATCGGTGTCCGGAGGGATATACCGGCAAATGAGAAGCGGCTTTGATTTGAACGATGCTAAAAAGTAAGCATAGCGCGCCGGTTTTTCAACGAACAAGTCGAGAAATTCCGAAAAGCTTGAAAGTTCGCGTGATTTCTGCTCTTCGCGTTGATCTCCTGTTTGAAAAGAATGTAGCCAGAATTTGAAGCGGGCGTTAATACTAGTGCGAGTTTCGCCAATGACATTTATGAGCTCGATAGCGTGTAGGTACGCGTCTTCGATAGTGCTAGCGAGATACCGGTGATTTTCGGCTGCGCGTTGTGTGATTACTTCGAGATTTTCAATGAGGCGTCTTATCTTTCTTTGGAATATATCAAACTCCAGAGGTGCCGCGATTAAATGTTCAATCTGATCCACAAAATTATCAGATTTTTCAAAATCTTCTGCCAACAGATTCAACTCTGACAGAGTCCTTTTAAGAGCGTCCGAGGTCAACTGAGTTATTTCTGTTATTGACCTATGAGTTAATAATTGCTGAGAATTATCTGTTGCCGCTAAATTCTTCTTTTCTTTCATGTGAAGTTGTGCTATAATAGATTACTTATTTTAATAAGAAATAGGCTGTTCAAATGTTTCCGTCAATTGTAGCTATCAGCTGTGGAAATTATACACTATATTGATTGAAAATAAAACAACAATTTCAACGGCACTGTTCAACCTAGTACACTGTCAGGCAAATTATGATTGTCTATATGGATTGAGACTCATAATACTTCGTAGGGGTCGGGTCACCCGATCCCCTTGTTGATATGCAAAACTTATCTGACTGAGTACTAGTGGGATTATTGACTGCGACTAGATTCATGATGATTCTTTAGTTATCTGTTAAAACGCTTTATTTTTAGGATAATCTGTCATTATAAATAAAGATTTTAAGGAGACAACATGGCAAATTGGAGTGAGTATATTGCGAGCACGCTGGATCGCCTGTCAGGCAAGCAAAAGACTTCAACACTTCCGCAAATCAGTCTGCAACCGCCCGAAACTTCTGAGGAGATCGCTATCTATGAAGGAAGGGAAACACGGCGTGAAAAGCAGGTTAAAGAACGCTTGTCGTATCAACTGTTTGAGAAAATGAGACGGCGCACCTTCAGTTGGAAATCGTATTACTACTACGATGCGTATGATATTCCACGGATTGCAATTACAAACGAAAACGCAACGGGAACACATATTATCGAACGCCGTCACTTCCTTCCAGAGGACCGGATCATCGAAGCGAACTTTTATACGAATTCCAATACTTCTGCCATCCTTATTGATGCTAATGATCTAGCACGCGTGAGTCAGGAATTGTTTGATCAACTCAACACTAGATCTATCAATTTCCAAATTTATAACCAGACCTATCCTTTGGAAATCTGGTTTGATAGTAATCAGAAGCAGGCCAACAAGTTTTTTCCGCTTGGTCAGCATAAAATCTGTATAGTCGATCAACGAGCATACCTGCTGCGCCCGTTCCGGAATCTGGGTGCCGATGGGTTTACCGCTCTGTCGAATCGATTACTCGCACAAGAAGGTATCGCGGTCGATCCGAAAAGCACTATCGAATCATTGCTGATTGAGCTCGGTAGTGAGGAGCTGCTATACCACTACCAAGACGCTCTCAATCTATATCACCAAAAAACTTCAAGGCGCCGATCTGCCGGTTCGTACGAAGATGAAGAGCAGCCCTTAATTATCACGAAAACGCGCCAACGTGGGCGTAGAGGAGATGTGAGTCACCATTCCACTGTCGATAAAAACCGCCCTGACCCGATGCCGGATGAAATGTATGAGATGCTAGCCTTCGCTTTTGAGAAAAATTTTCCAGAAATTGAAGAGGATTTGATGCACATCAGTCTAGCAGCGTTGAGTTTGGATCGAGGAGCAGTCACTGATGGTTGTGCAATTTTGAGGGATAAGCTGTGCTCCTATACAGAGGCATCGGTGCTAGAAGAACATCAACTTGAATATCTCTATCAGTTCGTACAAAGGCTACTAGATGAAGAAGAGGAACAAGAAGAAGAGGTATACTCGCCCCTCGAAGATCAAGCGTATGAAGAAATCCTCGTCGAGTTGTTGGAGGGAATCCGTGACATTACAACAGATTTTCGCTACCTCCACTATCCCCCCATTACTACCCAAGTCGATTTGCTTCAAGAATCTGTCCAATCACTTTCACAAGCGTTCGAGGATGCCGAAGATAAACAACGCCGTCGTGAAATCAGCGACAAACGTGAGATCCTGACGAAGAAAGCGTTTGAAGTTCCTAACCCCCGTACCTACACCCTTGATAGCACAAAGGAAAAAATTAGCTTTTACGGGCGGTTGTTGGAGATCCAGAAAACTGTTCACGATGTTCAAGAGCAAGCTAGCAATTCCGCTCATGATGTTGCTTTTAGTTTGGCAAAGTCTGCTTACATTTTAGTTCAACTTCATTTGAAAGAGTTTCCAGATCTGCGCGATATTTCTAATCAACTGATCGAACTGATGCAGCGGGAATCGGACGACAATTATAAGGAATTTGAGCTTGAATTCACCAAAACGCTTGTGCAGCTTGCTACTACCCTCCATGAGAACATCAAAATCGCTCTATCGAACCAGCTAATGAAGATAACAAGCAAGTTGGAAAAGCTTTGTACCGCTAACGAACAATTCAACGAAAACAATTGGAATACAGTTTATACAGAGTTTGTCCATAGCGAGGTCGCAGCGTTTAATGATAAGGCGCGTGAGTCTGCAATTGAGAAATATGATCAAATTGCCGAACAAATTGATTACCAACTGGAGTTGATTGAAATTTTTATCAGCGGTATTAATGTTCCCGCATTGTTACCAGCACAATTGCACGAATCAGGAAAAGGGTTGCAGACCTTCCTCGTGGAACAACTGAAGAAATACTTGAACACACAAAACCTGCAACTTCAGAGTGTCCCAGGGCGTGAACATCAACTCAGATCGCTCATTAATGAGTTGATGCCTATGCAATTGGATACTCCACTTGAGCAATTGGAGTATTTTTTTAGAAGCACTGCTTAACCTCCATACCTAAAAAAAATAGCAAAAACTTCAAAAAAAGAACCAAAAGTGTGAAACGCAATCTGTTTTCTTTGCGTTTGATATGCGGATAGGGTCTATTATGGGCTCTTAAGGAGTTAATGAATGGAATAACAGCTCGATTTTAATCCCCCGCCCTTACTTTAACTACTTGGAGGATCATGGACTTGTTACCGAAGAAATTAGAAACCTACCCCGTTAAGCCATACTTCTCTGAACAGCAGGAGCTAAATGAACGTTTGAGTGAGATTCTCCCGCCCTATATATCGGAAACACCTCTCACTGCGCGAGGGAAGCGTCTGTTTCGGATCTTTGCCCGAATCACACTGATCATTTGTCTTCTATCTTTTTTGACACTGTGTGGATTCTTAGCGCATCGCGCGGTGAAGGAGAAAGATACGTTCTGGTACTACCTCACAAAAAATCACAGCATTGTCCTCACCCTGACGCAAGGGAAGAAAGTACAGGACACCGCAACCTATGGTGTTCTGGAAACACTCACAACCTCCGGTAAAACAATGGAAGAGCGGCTGATTCAACTTCAGCTAGACGGATATACCCAAAGCACCGCGCAACAAATTCCTATCATTTACGACCTAGGGGCGCAGGCGAATCACAAGAAGATCTACGAACAAGCAATTCAACCGGCGTTTGAACAAGCCTATCGAATTTGTAACAATTTTAATCAGAAAACTGAGCAAGAAGTATACGGGATTACCACGAATGAACTGATATATCAAAAAGGATTGAGTGTCCCCGGATACAATCCGAAGGCATTGGAACAGGTGTTATTTAATGCACGACGTTACTTCCCATTCGCGCTAATTGCCGGACGAGTTGCTGACATAGACCCATTGCTTCTGCTGAAGATTTTTGAAATTGAGACCCAATTTAATGAAATCCTGGTAGGTCCCAGTCAAACCGAAGATGGCGAAGATGATATTGGCATTGCTCAGAATAATCTTGCCGTTTTACCTAACCTGATTCGTCATATCCTAGATCCGAGTATGCCAGCATACTCTCCCTTTTTTGAATTTCTCAGTCCTGGAGAGGAGTGGGAAACGGGAAAACAACTCACTTGGAATGAGTATTTGCCCCTATTAGAAGAAGAGCTAGCAGGGACCTACGATCATCAAAAAAATTCGACGGGCAAATATTACACGAATCTTCTGAAAGCTCCTCATATCGGCGCGCTCTTGGCAGCCTACCACATAAAACGTGATAAGACCTATCGTTTCGACGAATGTTTGGATTTTTACAGGAAAAATGCCAAAGCTCTCAAAGTTGAGCTCGATCTTAAGCAAGATCTACAGCCGTATCATTGGGCGTATTATACCTTTTACAACGGCGGGCCCAAGCGCTGGCATGTGATGAGAACATATTTGGAGATGCGCCAAAATCAAGAGTTGATTCCACCTGAGCTTCAGGAAGCTGTGGATACTATAAAGCGGCGTAACATGCAGGCACAACGGATTGGGGCTAAAAATCAATATCTGAAAAATCTCGCGTTCGACCACACTGAAGGCAAGATCGTTCAAAATGATGGACTGCTTGATTATGGTCTGTACGATTTCTCGCCAAATTTCAAACCTCGAGAGCTGATGTCTGGGCTTCCTCCCAACCTCGCTATGGCAAAAAAGATTGACGATTAGTGCAGATGGATAGGCTTGTTGAGGATACTCCTTCCCCTCTGCAAGCCCGCTTAAATATCTATGCTAAGAAAATACGATTTAACGCCCTCTGTCCTACTGCTCCTCCTACCAATTATTTTCTTTTTCTTCGTCTTTCTGATATACCCTCTCCTGTACATTTTCAAAGAATCTTTTTGGATTAACAACCGTCTGAGCATTGAGTATTTCAAGCTGATGGTTACGGATGAAAGTATCCGGAAGTTGGTCGTCAATAGTTTCAATATGGGTATTGTGGTAACACTGACGACAACACTGATCACCCTGCCACTCGCCTATTTTCTCACCCGTTACCGTTTCCCCGGACGTAACCTTCTACAAGGGGTTATCCTGATTCCGATTATCATGCCACCTTTCGTTGGAGCGATAGGTATGAAGCAGCTTTTCGGTCTGTACGGTAGCGTGAACATTTTTTTCAGCAAGATTGGGCTGATCGATTTGGCATCACCAATCGATTGGTTCGGTAGCGGTTTTTGGGGAGTGATTCTGCTGTCCACTTTGCATCTCTATCCGATAATGTATCTCAACGTCGTCGCGACACTGGCAAATGTAGACCCCAGTTTAGAGGAAGCAGCAGAAAACATGGGGGCATCACGCTTTACGCTTTTCCGGACGGTAACGCTTCCGCTCATGCTCCCCGGATATTTCGCCGGTGCCATTCTCGTGTTTATTTGGGCATTCACTGATTTGGGTACACCGCTGATTTTCAACTATAATGAAGTTATAGCTGTCCGAATCTTTCGCCAAGTTACCGATGCCAACGTCAACCCGATGGGGTATGCACTGGTCGTCTTGATTATTGTGCTGACCGCCCTCGCATTTTACATCTCTAAGCGTTGGACTGGCACCGGACGGTATGAGATGCTCGGACGCGGGCATGTCGGTTCACGTGAGATTCAAGCAAATCGCTGGATGTGTACCATTATCTATTGCTTCGTGGGATTCATTGTATTCATGGCGCTCTTGCCGCATATCAGTATCATCTTGACATCGTTGACCCCTGACGCGAGTCAATGGCGCCTGAGTGTGCTGCCTCAGAGTTATACGCTGCAGCATTATTCAGAGGTTTTTAGCCATGAGAGCAAGCTGGAAGACACGCTGCTAAGTATCAAGAATAGTTTATTTTACAGTGTGTTCAGCACGCTGCTCGCGTTTCTCCTCGGAATTATACTCTCGTACCTTCTCACCCGAAGGCGTATTCCCTTCAAGAACCTGCTCGATGCCATCGCCATGTTACCTTTAGCCCTGCCCGGTGTTGCACTCGCTTTTGGCTATGTGGGTAGTTTTGCGGATACGACGCTTTTACTCCGTCACTTGCCCCAGTCCATCGTATCCATCTTAGATCCTCGACAAAATCCGATTGTACTGCTAATCGTCAGTTACGCGGTGAGGCGTTTACCGTATATGCTTCGATCAATTTATGCGGGGCTTCAGCAGACTAGTGTTACATTGGAAGAGGCATCACAGAATCTTGGTGCTAACTCGGTACGAACGTTGTACAAAATTACACTGCCCCTTGTAATTGCCAATATCATCGCCGGCTCAATTCTCGTGTTCTCGTTCTCGATGCTGGAAGTTGCTGACAGCTTGATCCTTGCGATGCGGGACCAGTATAATCCGATCACCAAAGCGATTTGGAATCTGTCCCAACGTCCAGTTGGCGGGGCGTATATTGCTTGTGCATTGGGTGTGGTAGGAATGTTTATCTTGATAGCGTGTCTAGTTGCTGCTGGGCGTATTTTGGGAGGACGTTTGGGTGAGATTTTCAAGATTTGATACGTATGCCCGTGAAAGGTAATAGCTCAAACATGAGCAGAGGATTGCTTCTTTACCCTTGGCTCATGTTAAGAAATGGTGCAACAGAAACCGAGTTTTTTCGGTAAAACCCGGTTTCTCTTGATGTGTTGCACTTTCTTTTTATATGAGCGTTTCCTTTTACACGCTCGGTTCAACATACAATGTCTTTTCATGGGTGTAAGTCACGAAACCCGAAGCGGTTCCTTTGGGTTTGATGACATACCGAAACCATGTATAATCGACCGGGACATAGCTAGCGTGTTGTGCTTTACTGAAGAATGCGGCGATCTGGGCGGCTTTTAGCAGCGTTGGCATAGGGATCCCCGGCTTATTTTCGGGATTGCGAATAATAACGTGTGAACCGTGAATTTGCTTTGCGTGTAACCACATATCCCGCTTTGACGCGATCCGGCGAAGGAGCAGGTCATTTTCCTTACTGTTGCGTCCCACATAAATCTGAAAACCGTCGGGCGAGGTATATTTCCGAAACGCGCCGGCGGATTCGCTCTGTTTAGACTGACGTTTGGTTTCTTTTATCCAACCTTTCTTTACAAACTCAGATTGAATCGCTCGAAGTTCTTTCAACCTCTTTGCTTCTTCCACTTCCGAGACATAAGCCTGTAATGCCTCCTGTTCTGCTTCATTATCGGCAATCAACCGATGGATAACCGAACCCCCACGCTTTGCTTTGGTGTATCGCTTAAAGTATTGTTGGGCATTCTCTGACGGATTGAGTTGGGGATCAAGCTCGATTAGCAAGGTGCTTAAATCTGGGCTGTAGTAGTTCTGTACCTCGATAACCGCCTGTCCGCGCTCGATTTGATGTAAATTTGCAGTGAGGAGCTCGCCTTTGATCCGATAATCTTCAGCCTGTTCCACAGTTGCCAAATCCTGTCGTAGCGACACCTGTTTTCTCTCCAGTGCGGCACTCATTTTATCCAAAACCTGATGCAACGCGTTCCGTTCAGATTGCATCGCTTCATCACGAATAATTGCGTCGTAGTAGGCGGATAGGGCTTCGCTCATAGTTTCAAAAAACCGGCTCTCAGTGTTTGGGAATTGCGCCAGTTTTAACGCAGCTACAGCTACAACCTTATCTCCATCTTTCAAGTAGGTGTGGGTGTTTGCGTCCTCTGCTAATTGGAACTGTTTGACCGAATTGCCCCCTTCAATAAGCACTTGAGGTTGGCTGCGAGAGGGATCGAAACAGCTTACAATCTGCCGATATGCTTCCCATAGATCAGCTGGGGTTGAGCAATCACCGGCGCGGGCGATAATCTCTTTGGCGAGAGGTGGACTCAAGCCATCAATCTGGTTAAACAGAAATCGCCAACCGACTTCACGGTTTTCAATAAGCGAAATAAAGGTATCTTGGCCCAATTTGAGGGGATGCCATTTATCCTGTTGTGGTGGTGGGGTATAGGTCAAACCGGGTAACACCTCACGATAACGGCTCATCGTCTCATCAATATGTTTGATACTTTCGAGGATATTGCCAGTTGCTTCATCAATAAGGATGATATTGCTATATTTGCCCATTACTTCTGCGATAATCGATTTAGGTGACGATTCGAGAATATCAGATGTGGGGGCGATAGTAAGTTTGAGTATCCGATCCAAGCCAACCTGTTCTACCATTGTGATCCGACCATGCATAACGTGCTTTATCAGGAAATCCGCAAAATGGGACTGAGGTTGTCCTTTCGGCGGGCGCTCAATCAGATGTGCACGGGCATGAATAGAATGGGTTGAAATAAGTAAAAAGTGAGTCTTGGTTGGCTGAGAGATTTTCAGTACAATGCTGTGGGGGTTCAGCTGTTCAATATGCCGAATGGTCCCATTCAGAATTGTATGACGGAGCTCGTCGGTCACAAGATGTAAAGCTAGACTATCGAATGACATGAGGCAAACCTCGTGGAAGTGATGTATCGTGAATGCTTGCACCCGCAGTGGTATCGTGTTTCTCAGCGTGTCGCTCGACGGAACGGTTGCTCATTATACCATAATTCCATAGAGAACGGCACGAAAAACCGACCTGTGGTGCTGCTGAGTTGAGGGTTTGACCTGTAGGAGATTTCGCTGTTTCCTTTGATATAGGGCAATCGCATATAAAAAAATCTTGACAGTGTTGTGAATTGGGTTAATGTATGATGAAGATGGCTGTCGTATCTAAAAAAAGAATGACAGTCAAAACTTTGCCATACTCCGACGGATTGCACTGAACCTGCTCAAGAGAAAACCCTCAGCCAAGATCAGGGGTGCCACCAAACGGTTGAAAGCCGCATGGGACACTGACTACTTAACTACGGTACTGGCTATGCTCTTCTAGATTCTCACATGCGATTGCTCTAGTGTCAATTAAGAATCTTGTTTCAGTCCTCTGTAAACCGTGCTATAATTTTTAAGTGATACTATCGAATGCCTATAGTAGTAGTAACCTTTGATGCGAGTTGCTTCGCTAATGAACCAATCTGTGCATCACGTTTTACGTTTCGCTCACGGTGCGTGTTAATCCTTACCTACTAAATTCCGTCTCAATGTGTAAATGGAAATGATCACAAAAGCTACAGGAGATATTGAATGCAAATTATACAAAGCTTGTTCATTGGGTTGGCTGCTTTGAGACGGAATAAACTCAGATCGCTGTTGACGATGCTCGGTATCATCATTGGTATTTCTGCAGTTGTCGGTATGGTCTCGATTGGCGATGGGGCTAAATTTTTAGTCTTGGCGGAGTTTGAACGAATGGGTGGATCCGATCTGATTATCTGTTTCCGGCCGCGCTGGATTCAGAGGGAGGATGGCACCTGGGAACAGAATAAAGCCCCTGTGTACCTCGAATACGAGGACATTAATGCAATTATGACAGCTTGTCCTTCAATCAAGAGTATCACGGGAGAGATTGATACGATGGCGCGACCTATATCGTACAAAGGGGAGACGAAGCATTTCCGATTTGAAGGAGTTACGCCGCTTTATCAAGAGGTTCACAACTGGTATGTCCGATCTGGACGTTTTGTCCAACAGGAGGATTTGGATCGGAACGAGTCGGTATGCGTAATTGGGACGGAGGTCCAAAGAGATCTATTCGGCAAAACAGATCCAATCGGTCAAGAGTTAAAGATTGGCAGACAGCGCTTTACCGTCATTGGAGTGATGGAGGAGAAAGGTGACAGAATGGCGACGGAGGGCTGGGATAGAAAGCTAATTGTTCCATTTACAACGATGTGGACCCGTTTCATCGGCGATCAGAAGCGAGGATTTGAATTATGGATGAAAGCGGAGAGTTTTGAAAAAGTGGACCAAGCACTGGCGGAGGTGATGATTACCCTACGTCGCCGGCACGGCTCTGAAGAACACTTCCAATTTTACACCGCAAAGGCGGTACTGGAACAGGTCGGGCAAGTCAGTCAGGTCCTCAAGATTTTGCTCGGTGGTGTGGCGAGCATCTCCTTATTGGTAGGCGGCATCGGTATCATGAATATCATGCTTGTTTCCGTTACGGAACGCACGCGGGAAATTGGGCTGCGCAAAGCTGTTGGCGCAAGACATCGCGATATTTTGCAGCAGTTTCTAATTGAATCGGTTGTGTTGAGCGTCTCTGGGGGACTGATTGGAATTCTCATTAGCGGGTTCATTACTTTTGTCGTCGCGTGGGGAGTCACAACATTTCTCATCAAAGAGACAGAATGGCCCGCCGTGGTGTCGTTATGGGCGGCAGCCGTTGCTTTCGGTTCTTCCATGTTGATCGGTGTAGTTTTTGGGATTCTTCCTGCCTATAAGGCGGCGCGCTTGATGCCAACCGAGGCTTTGCGGCATGAATAAAAATACTATTGAGAAGAAGCCACCGTCTAGGTAGAGGTAAATTGATAGAGGTTCATGTCAAAAACTTGATTTCTCTTAGCATTTTGTACTTTCCTTGTGTATGAGCCCCGTAGGTCGTGCAGCCTAGCCCGGCTGCATCAATGAACAAATGGTTCTCACGCATCACGTTTCACGCTTTTTGCGCTTTACACCTGTTTTTGACATGAATGTTGATGAAAATCTAGAGAGTTAAAGTATAAAAGGAGGGATAAATGTGATCAAATTATATGGCGAGGATTACCATCGTCTCCAGCTACTTCGACATGTCGGAGACATTTCCCAAATTGCGGGTGTGAAGCGATATGAATTAGCGAGCGGATCTGAGAAAGGAGTGACTGGCGTTGATTTTCGGACCGGTTCCGGGTTAAATTTTTCTGTCCTACCGGACCGCGGATTAGACATCTCTTATGCGGAATACAACGGTATTCCGTTGTGCTGGCGTTCCAGCACCGGCGATGTCGCGCCCACCTACTACGAACCGGAGGGGAATGGATGGCTACGTGGATTCTTTGGTGGGTTATTAACCACCTGCGGCATGACGTACCTAGGCGAGCCGGATACCGATCAGGAAGAATCGCTCGGCTTGCACGGCAGAGTGTCTTATATCCCTGCCCAAAATGTATGGATCGATAGCCGTTGGGAGGGGGATCGGTATATCATGTGGGCGCAAGGCAAGGTGACAGAAACAACGGTCTACGGTGAAAACCTCTGTCGAACCCGGCGTATTTGGACAGAACTTGGCGCAACGAAACTCCATATCGAAGATATTGTTGAGAATCTTGGCTATCAGGATACACCGCACATGTACCTATTCCATATCAACCCCGGATTTCCTATCGTTGCTGAAGGTTCCGAGTTGATTGCCCCCTCGTCGCAAGTAACCCCAATGGATGAACACTCGGCGGGAAAATTAAGCGACCATGCACAGTGCGAAGCACCTACTGTCGATTTTCGTGAAGAAGTGTATTACCATGAGATGAAAGCGGATGAAGATAACCATATCTATGTTGCTCTGGTCAATCGGTCCTTCAACAATGGACAAGGGCTTGGACTGTACGTGAGATACCACAAAACGCAGCTTCCCAAATTCGTTCAATGGAAAATGAACGGTGAGGGCCTCTATGTTATTGGCTTGGAACCAGCAAACTGCTGGGTCGATGGCAGGTCAAAGGAGAAAGAACGAGGGACGTTGGAATTTCTGGAACCAGGTGGACGCAGACATTATGAAGTTGAAATCGGTGTTCTGCCTTCTAACACAGCCATTGAGAGGCTAGCAGAAAAGATTGAAGCGACAAAGAGAAGTAACTAATCTGGATCGACTGAAACGGGTTGATAGATTCACCGTGTAAATTTCTCAAGCCTATCGTAAACTAGCATGATGCTAAAATCAGTTCTATATACGTACCAACTCACCTTTACAAAGGAGAAATAAATTATGAGAACGTCCTGTCGTCTAACTGCCGTAGCTCTAATCTTGCTGACTAGCATCATGGTGTTAAGCTACAGCGGGAAAGAGATAATGGCAGCTCCCGAGGTTGATCCTGACAGCGTTTTGAATGTGATCCCGCAAGACACCGTTGGGGTGATTTACATACCGAGCTTACTTGGAATCAATGACGAAATTAACGCACTTCTGGCAGAACTGATTCCTGAAGATCCACCGCAAGAACTGCCCGCTCAGATATTAGCTGAGACCTTTGGAGCAGGTTTTGAGACGCTAGAAGAATTGGAGGAACTGGGTTTGGATATGCGGAGAAACTTCGCGGTGTTTCTCTCCGGTGTGAATCCGCTGATGTATTCCGCTGCAGTTCACGTTAAAGATGCGGAAAGCGTTAAACAGCTAATCGAAATGGAAGCGGAAGGCAGTAGTTCTTTTACCCATAACGGTGTGGCATATTATACTACGGGTGAGGAGGGCGCATTTGTTCTGATGGATGATGTAATGATCTATTCCGGTTCAGCGGAGATCTGTAAAAAGGTCATTGATACCCAGAAAAAGACGATGCCATCAATAGCAGACAATGCCGATTTTCAATCGCTCGAACTCGATACCACATCTGGCGTAAATGACGTGATTGCTTATTTTGCAATGGATGCGATTGCGGATGCCCTCCGTCCCATGTTGACCGAAAAAGCGGAAGAATTAAAGGCAGACATGGAGACAAGTGCCGAAACGGACCCAGAACTCGGGGTTGGCTTGAGGCAGGCTCAAAGTCTAATTGACGGTGGGCTATGGGTGCTGGATCAGTCAAAAACCTTGACTCTTACCGTGCAGCTCAACGGTACCGATCTCCAGATTTCTCCGTTCCTTAAATTTAAGCCGGATAGCGAAATCCAAGCATATATTAGTCAAATGCCGAGAGAACTGACGCACCTCAAATACCTGCCCCAAACTGCATTTCTCAATGGCGAAATGCAATTTCAGAAGGAGATATTCATTGAGCTTACACAGACAATGATGCAGCTGTTTATCCCTTCGAGTTTGAACGCGGATACAGCGAAGATTGAAGAAGCAACCGAGGCACTTACTGAAGCCACGAAAAAGTTCTACGCGGGCTTAGGAGATGAGATCGCTTTTTCTGGTAATTTCGGTGGGAGCCTGATGCCTGACATTTTATACATCTACGATGTGAAGGATGAAGCACAGGTTAAAGCCACCATGGAGAAAGATTTCACCGGATATTTGGGAGCGACCATGGGACTAATGCAAGCGTTGGGAACCACGCAGGAATTAACTAGTATGTACAGCGATGTGTCTGCAGGTCCCCCTGAGATTTACAACGGCGTGGAGATTAAGAGCTACATTCTGCCGAATATCAACGCCATTTTCGCTGAACTTCCGCCCGGTATGGAAGTTGCTGCCCCAGAGCAGTGGAATGTCTACTATACTATCAACGACGGCAAAATGCTCTACGCAATGGCGGGCGACGCCCAACCTATAAAAAGCGTACTAGACCGAATGGCGGGTATGGAAGCAGGCTTTGATGAAGCGGCAGGTTACACCAAATTGACCGGGGCGTTGACCTTGAAAAACAACATGTTCTTTGCGATTTCACCTATCACTACGGTCAAGAGTCTCGTACAGATCTTAGCACAAGTGGATCCAAACTTTGGCATGATCCAAATGTTTTTGGTGAACATTCCCGAAACCTACAGCATCGGTATTGCTAGCCAAAATCGGGACAACGGTGTTGCAGGAGAGCTATTTATCTCGCTCGGCGATTTTAAGGAAATCATCATTATGCTTGTCGGTCTGCAGCAAATGGGAGGAATGCAGTAATTCGACGACACTAGTCTCATCAAGGAGCTGTTAAGTGATATGGTAAAGGTAGGAAGGAAGAAATGGAAGAACGGAAGGTATCAGTTCGTTGATTCGACACCTTCCGTTCTCGCTTAATCGTAGGAATCGCCTAATTTGTCGCCGTCTTTGCGGGAAAACCCGCGTTCGTGACAGCATCGGCCAATTGGACACTAGTGGCTTTGCCTTTTTCCAGTTTAACGATGGCTGTACCATCTGCTTGAGAAACATCGGCACTAATCACGCCGGGAACGTTTGTAAGTGCGGCCCGCACTTTGGATACACAGCCACCTCACGTCATCCCATCAACGTTTAGTGTGATCTGTTCGTGAGCTGCCGGTGCTGCTTCAGACATATCGGTACTTGCAGCGGTTTCAGTTTCCGTAGCTGCGGGTGCTGCTGTCTCAGCTGCCTTTTCCATCTTCTTCTCTGAAGCACAGCCGATAGCAAATAGAATTGCGACGCAGCAAATTAGTGTCAGTTTTAATATGTGCATTTGGGTTACACCTCCTTTGGAATTGTAATCATATGTCTATCTATTGTATGCGACGATATCGATTTTGTCAAATAAAATATAAATTTTTCAATATAGGAGTTACGCAGTTGAGTTTGTAGTAGCGCAATTCATTGCGCGTTCTTCCCTCCCCATAGGAGTTACGCAGTTGAGTTTGTAGTAGCGCAATTCATTGCGCGTTCTTCCCTCCCCCTGCTTGTGGGGGGTAGAGGGGGGGGACGGGCGATAAATCGCCCTACTATAAACCTTTGTCCCTACTATAGTTGCCCGATTCATCGGGTGTGAGAAACGGTATCCTGCGGTGATGAATCGCCGAACTACAAGGCTTTGACCATTCAACTGCATAAGTCCTAAAATTTTTCAATATAGAAGTTACGCAGTTGAGTTTGTAGTAGCGCAATTCATTGCGCGTTCTTCCCTCCCCATAGGAGTTACGCAGTTGAGTTTGTAGTAGCGCAATTCATTGCGCGTTCTTCCCTCCCCCTGCTTGCGGGGGTAGAGGGGGGGGACGGGCGATAAATCGCCCTACTATAAACCTTTGTCCCTACTATAGTTGCCCGATTCATCGGGTGTGAGAAACGGTATCCTGCGGTGATGAATCGCCGAACTACAAGGCTTTGACCATTCAACTGCATAAGTCCTAAAATTTTTCAATATAGAAGTTACGCAGTTGAGTTTGTAGTAGCGCAATTCATTGCGCGTTCTTCCCTCCCCATAGGAGTTACGCAGTTGAGTTTGTAGTAGCGCAATTCATTGCGCGTTCTTCCCTCCCCCTGCTTGCGGGGGTAGAGGGGGGGGACGGGCGATAAATCGCCCTACTATAAACCTTTGTCCCTACTATAGTTGCCCGATTCATCGGGTGTGAGAAACGGTATCCTGCGGTGATGAATCGCCGAACTACAAGGCTTTGACCGTTCAACTGCATAAGTCCTACAATAATAACATAGTAGTAGGCATACTCCGTATGCCGTGACTTACCGAAAACGGCTTTATCTTGTAAAGCCCAAGCCTTTAGGCTTGGAGCCATTGGGGCGAAGCCTAGTATCGGGATTCCTGTTGAGTCCCGTAGTTGGGGCGATGGGGTCCCCGATAGGTGTCCGGTTCAATCCACACCTATCTAAACTCGGCTAACACAGCGTGTAAGAATCCCAATCCTTTAGCTTTGGGAGTACGTCAAATATATCCCCGCCGGCCATTGTGCCCCACTTATCTCTACCCGAATCGCGCTAAACGCCCATCAACTCCCCTCGTAAGCATTCAACATCAACACGAGTACCTCTCCGCGCCGACGTATTACACGCCTCCATCAATATCCATGTCCCTAATGTGCTTTCCTGTAACCACTCCCGATTTTTGCCGGTGGAGAGTGCATCTGCAAAGGCATTAAATTGGAGACGGTCATCTTCGACCAGTCCGGGATGGAGGTCTTGAAGCTGGCAGTCTTTAACACATTCACCCTTACGAAAAAGTTGAAGATGTCCCGCGTCTCGTCGAATATCCCCATTTTCTCCGTGAAAACTCCAATGACCGCTCCAGCCGAATGGATTTGCATGGGAGGCGTTCGTTCCCGTATAGCAGAAAGGTGCACCATTTGGGTATTCCAGCAACGCTTGACCACCCGCTGTGCCCCAGACGCCGGTCCGAGCAATATCATGGTCTTCCCGTTGGTGGATGCACGCCGTCACATATTTCGGAAGGCCTTTCGCTGCAACCAGTTGATCGAGTTGATGTGCGGTGGCGGCGTGAAAGAAGATCCCTTCGACGTAAGCATCCGGATAGCGTGAATTATCTGCACGCCAGAGATTTTGCCGAATCCAGAATCGACACTCCCCACCGAGCATGTCGCCGATACCATCCGCCCCACGCAACCACTCACGCATCTTTGAAGCGGCAGGATTCCAGCGTTTATTTTGTCCCTGTACCAGCATCAGATCGGGATGTGCCTTGCGAACCTTGATAATTTCCCGAAACTCATCCGGCGTTGTTGCAATCGGTTTGACACACAACGTGTGCAGCCCAAGATTTAGGCTTTCGACAACCAGCTCTGTGTGCACCGGTGTTGAAGCATAGATGAGACATACTTCTGCATGATGTCTCGCCCGCGCTTCCGTGATTGTTGTATAGATCCGGTCCCCAAGTCCTTCAGGTACATCGCCCTCCAAAGATCCTACCCCTTCTTGCGCTTCGTCGAGGTTGATATCCACACAGGCGACAGGATACAACCCCTTGCAGTTGACTAACGCCTGAAGCCGTCCACGGGCGAAATGGGTGCAGCCCACATGAATAGTTGGTATAGCCATGATCGCCTCCTTATACATATCGCCTAAATTTGATGTCACTCTCCTAATGCTTCGTCAAAATCTTGGCTGCTGCGCTCCAACACAGCCGCCAATGAGAAATCTCCCCCGTACGCTAGCAACTGCGCTCCTATTGCGCGGTACTGTTTAATCAATTCAGGTGTGCCGGCAGGAATGCCCCAAGCGATGTCATGCTTTCTAGCTGCATCGGCAACTTGGGTGATGGCTTCATCAAGACTGATCTGTGTCTTACTGTCACTCTGGCTCAGGCGTAATCCAAGATCTCCGGGACCGACGAAAAGCGCGTCCACTCCCGGCACGGCCGCAATCTCTTCGACATTCTCAAGTGCCTCCGGTGTCTCGATTTGAATCACGATGAAAGTCTCCCGATTGGCGTCATCGGTGTAGGTGCTGTCTGGAGTCCAGACCCCAAGCCCGAAATCACCATCCAGACCGGCACCGTCCATGCCACGATTGCCCATAGGTGGAAATTTCACAGCATTCACGATGTACTGTGCTTCCTCGGCATCTGAGACCAATGGCATCATCAAACCGGTTGCGCCATCTTCAAAGTAGCGATAGAGCCGTGTCCGTTCTTGGGTGGGAGGTCGCACCATGCAGTCGATATCGTTGTGATAGCATAAGCCTAACAGGCTCTGCACCTCACGATCGGTCATCGCTCGGTGCTCCAAGTCTAACCAGATGACATCGTAGCCGAAATGTGCGGCATAACGCACAAAGAACGGCAGGTAGTGTCCCAAGCCGCACACTCGTGCGCACTGGTTTTGGTGGATTTTCGTCAAGGTTTTGCTATTTCTCATATTCCTCCTCGTTCAGATTTTGCATTTCGCAAGTTTAGCTGTCATGAGCAAAAATGGAGATTCACCTCAAAAGAAAGTGCAGAGCAGCTCAGAGAAACCGAGTTTTTTCTTCAAAACTCGGTTTCTTTGCACTATGTCTTATACATGAGTGAAAATGGATTGGATAAGCCAATCCGTTACGTCGGGGTATTGATCGAAATCCAAGACAAATTCTACTCAGAATTGACCTTATGTCTAATACACTCCTCACCAAATTGGAAAATCTCTCCAACCCCAAAAAGGATTGACGATTGGATTAATTAAGACACCTTCCATTATAACCGATTGCCGTAGCGAATAGGGATTAAAATTTGTTCGGTGTTTTTTGTGCCGGAAAGGCCTTCATGAAAGGTGTGACTTTTTCATTGCGGAATTGAATGGACTTTGCTATGATACCCGAAACTAAAGCCGAATCATAAATCTATTTTTTAGACATATCGGAGGATCCAATGCGACAAAAAATTAGCGGTACAGGCGGAATGATCCTAGTCAAGATGCTCAAAGAATGTGGAGTCGAATATCTCTTTACTAACCCCGGTTCAGCAGAAACAGGACTCTTTGCAGCGGTTGCGGAAGACGGCGATTTAAGGATTGCCATGGCAAAACATGAGGGGTTGGTCTCCGCCATGGCAGATGGATACGCCCGCACCAGCGGCAAAGTGGGTGTGGCTATCGCTCACGTAACGGGCGGCTCGCTTCAGATGGCGGGACAACTCTACAACGCCCAGATGGCAGGTTCGCCGGTGGTTGTCATCGCTGGAGATTGGACAATGGAGGTCCAGGACTTCCGAGGCTTAACACCTTTCCCCGGACTGAGTCAGGCAGAACTGATGCGTGGCGTGACTAAAGAGGCGCGGTGTGCTTATCAAGTGAGCTATCAACCGGAGGCGCTTACGGTCGCAACAGCGAGGGCAATGCGAGAGGCGACGAACCCACCAACGGGTCCTGTTTTTCTATCGGTAAACGCGAACCTGTTTCAGCAGGAGGGCCTTGAGGCGGAGATCGGAGAAGGCGCAGGGTATCAGATTGAAGGTCCGGGAGCAGCACGACCCCAAACAATCGAAGCGATTGCCCGAAAACTAGGTGAGTGTGGCTGCCCCGCCCTGATGTTCGGCGATGATGTCTGGAATCAAAACGCACAAGACGAAGCCGTACAATTGGCAGAACTGCTCGGCGCTCCGGTTTTCGGCAGCCGGCAAACCAGCGCGAACTTCCCGACCCATCATCCACTGTCCTGCGGTGGCTATCCAGTGGAAAAGGAATTCTCTGACGTGACAGGGCTGCAACCGGATCTTCTGTTCATGGTGGGTTGTCGAGGGCTTCATGGATCCGCGGAAGAATCTACTGTGATACAGATTGGTCCCAACCCAACGTTGATGGGACGGCACTATCCACTCGATCTGGCTGCCCAATGTAACCTAAAGGATACCCTACCCGTTCTGTGTGAAACAATATCCAACATGTACGGGACTGATACCATCGAGTTGTGGCGAAACCAACGCGCCAAGGTCTCAACTTACGCAAAACTTCTGCTTGAGCGTGAGGAAACGGTGGTGCGGGAACATGCAGACGACGATGTGATTCATCCGAGTCTGCTAGAGGCACAGATGGCGACGCTTCTACCGAAAGACTCGATAATCATTGGCGAAAACCCAACCGCCCGAACAACACTATTGCCATTTGGACATCAACAGATGTGGCGATTCGGTGGTGGCGGTGGCTCGCTCGGTTGGGCGGTCGGTGGTGCGGTTGGCGCGAAGATCGGGATTGGAGACGAAAGACCCGTCGTCTTGAGCATCGGCGATGGTTCGCTTACCTATAGCGCAGCAGGGTTCTGGTCTATGGCTCGCTATAAGACCCCTGTTTTGACAATTGTTTCCAACAACGAAAGCTATCAAGTAGTACGCATAAACTGGGCGCGGGAAATGCCGGACAGCCAGATGGTGCAGGAAGGCAAATATCCCGGACTCTTCCTTGGAGGTCCGTCGATTGATTATGCTGGGCTTGCTCGGTCTCAGGGAGTGGATGGCGAACGTGTTACCGATCCGTCAGAGCTGGAGGCGGCACTGAAGCGTGGAATTGACTGCATCCTCAAAGAAAATCGACCCTACTTGCTTGATGTTGTTGTAGCACGAGAAGGGCTTGGACATGAGTCCGAATGGCATCAGGGTTGGCAGATGTAGAACAAATTTCCGCGTTCTGTGTAGGAGGAACAATATGCGTTTTGGCGCACAATTAGGTGCTTTGGCTTTCTCGACGATACTGGCTATATCTCTTACAGTTGTTGCCGATGAGGAGGTCGAAGAGGTTATGATGCTGGAAGAGGTTGTGGTTACAGCCCAAAAGCGCGAGCAGCGATCTTTTGACGTGCCGCTCTCTATTTCGACGCTGCAGGGCGAAAAATCCGACACCTTGCGTTCATCTGGTATGGATGTGCGATTTTTGTCGAATCGTACCCCTAGTTTGCAGATGGAATCCTCGTTTGGGCGTGTCTTTCCCCGCTTTTATATCCGCGGCTTGGGCAATACGGACTTTGATCTCAATGCCTCGCAGCCGGTTTCCGTTCTCTACGACGGGGTTGTACTTGAAAATGCCTTGTTAAAAGGGTTTCCTGCCTTTGATCTGGATCGGATTGAGGTGCTTAGGGGACCACAAGGCACACTGTTTGGACGTAATACCCCCGCAGGAATTGTTAAGTTTGAATCGGCGCGTCCCACGCAGAAATTAGAAGGGTATGGTCGGTTGAGCTACGGACGGTTCAACAGCAGTAATTTTGAGGGGGCGTGGTCTGGCCCGGTTATTCCGTCTGTGCTTGCCGCAAGATTTTCACTGCTTGTTCAGCAACGGGGCGATTGGATAGATAACGAATACACGGATGAGGAAGATGCCCTAGGGGGCCATCGGGATATAGCGGGACGCTTGCAGTTTTTGTGGACACCTACCCCGGAACTGGAAGCATGGGTGAAGTTCCATGCCCGTGATCTCGACGGCACTGCACGTCTGTTTCGCGCCAATACGCTATCGAAGGAGCGGGGAGATCTGGTGGAAGATTTTTCACGTGACCGCATAGCACACGACGGGCGCAATGAGCAAACCTTAGGTACACAGGGGTTAGCAGCGAAGGTGCGTTATGACATAGGGGATTTCCAACTAGTTTCGTTGACAGGGCTGGAACGGCTCACCACCTTTTCGCGTGGAGATATTGATGGTGGATACGGTGCTGCTTTCAGTCTGCCGAGTGGACCCGGCACAATACCCTTTCCTTCCGAAACCGCGTCCGGCATTCCTGCGCTCCGCCAATTTAGTCAAGAACTCCGTCTGATGAGTACCGGACGGTACCGTCTCGCCTATCAGTTTGGGTTGTACTATTTCCGCGAGTTTGTGGAAATGGAAGATTTCAACTACAATACCTTTGCTGAAGGTGCTCAAGATGGAAAGGTACGCCAAGAACAACTAGCTATTGCGCGGGCGGCGTTTGCGGCGCTGACCTTCCGATTAGTCGAGGATCTGGAACTTGGGGCTGGCTTACGATTGTCTAATGATACGAAGGACTATACAGCGTGGCGAATTGAAGCACCTGCTGTCACGGAGGCGGGACCCATCGGTCCCATCCACGAGACCCCTGAAGCCACGGTATGGAGCGGAGATCTGAGCCTACGCTATAAGATCGCACCGAGTGTGCAGACGTATGTCCGCGCAGCGCGTGGATTTCGTGCTCCCAGTATTCAGGGGCGATTGTTGTTTGGCGATGAGGTCACGGTAGCGGGTACAGAGACCATTCTGTCTGTTGGAGGTGGCGCAAAGTTGCGCCTGTTGGGACAACGGCTGCACTTAGATCTCGCTGCTTTCCACTACTTTATGCAGGATCAGCAGCTCACTGCGGTGGGCGGAGAGACCAATTTCAACCGGTTGGTGAACGCTGAAGGTACGATCGGGCGTGGCGTTGAAGCAGAGCTCGTTCTCGCACCGACCACAGCACTGGAGGTCACAGCCGGGCTTAGTTACAACCAAACGCGGATTGACGATCCGATTTTGGCTATACAGGGCTGCGGCGCACCATGTACGGTGCTGGACCCGCCCGGTTCAACTGAAGGAACTTTTTCCATTGATGGAAATGGCTTACCGCAAGCTCCAGAGTGGATTGCAGATGTGACGCTGCGTTATGCGGTTGATCTTCCGGCAGGTACGCGCCTCATCGCTTCTACCGATTGGGCGTATCGCAGCCGGGTGCGTTTCTTTCTCTACGATTCTGTGGAATATGCTGATGAGTGGCTCTTAGAGGGTGGACTCCGGCTTGCCTGTTTATTGCCATACGGCAACACAGAGATAGCAATTATAGGCCGCAACATTCTTAACGACACCTCTCCCACCGGCGGTATCGACTTCAACAACCTGACTAGCTATGTCAATGAACCCCGGTTTTGGGGACTGGAAGTGGTGCGTCGCTTTTGAACAACAGCAAGGTATTCCTTCAATCCTCTGAATCTTGACCGTAAGAGATGTTCGACAAATCCTTCTTGCCAAAGGCACTCTTTGAATTTGTTATCATTTCCGATTCTCACTACATGCTCGATCCAGGCGTGGCATCTCTCGAATTTGAGAACCGTCGGAAGCAGTCTGTCCGCCGAGAAGTAGCCTTGCACATGGCGGCGGCACTTGAACCCTGCTTTGTTGTCCACAACGGGGATATGGTTCAGGAATATCCCGACAATGTAGAGCGATTCTACAAATCAATGGATGAATCGCTTGAACAGATGCGAGCATGCGGCATTGAGCCTTACTATGTTGCGGGAAATCATGACATTGGTGATAAGCCCGATCCCACCGCACCCGCTTCCCATGTCAGTAGGGAGGTGTTGGATTGGTATCATCAGAGGTTCGGCAAGTCGTGGTATAGCTTCGATCAGGGGGATTGCCATTTTGTGGTGCTCAATTCGCAGATCATGAATAGTATACTCCCTGATGCTACCGAACAAGAGGCATGGATGGAAAAGGACTTGGCTGAACATGCAGAGAAACGGCTTTTCATCCTTCTGCACATGCCACCCTATCTGTTTGATGAAACTGAACCTTCGATGGGGCATTACGACAATCTGGCAAATCCCTCAAGAGCTTGGCTGCTCAACCTAGTGCGAGTTTACAAGGTCGAGATGCTCGTCGCCGGGCATGTTCACTTCGCCTTCTTTGATCACTTGGCGGAAGCACGATACACGGTTTTAGCATCCCCTGCTTTTACCCGCCCCGGATTTTCCTGTCTGTTTGCCGGGGGCCCACCACCCGAACGAGGTCGCGATGACGCTCCTAAATTTGGGTTTTATCTGATGCGGGTGAGGGCGGACAAAACAGACATTCACTTTATTCGGACATCCGGAATTGAAAGGCTTCCATCAGATACGGAAGAGCGGCTCATCACACGGGTGAGCGGCACACTTCCTCAATCGCCGCTAGGTATCACGCTGAGTCAGCCATTGGCAACGGTCGCTGAAATTCCACGCGCTTGGCCCGCTGCGATACGAGAGAAGGTGAGAAATGACTATCCCCTGCTTGCCTGCATGGAGATGGGAGTTGGATATGTCCGTGCACCACTTACCGATTTTCTGGACACCTTTCAGCGGAGGCGTTTAGAAATCTTGTGCAAAGAGGGGGTGAACTTCAATGCCGTTGTCATTTTCTCCGAAGAATTCGATATCTTGGATGCGATGTCCCAGGCCCGCCCAAGGATTGATGGTCTGGAAATCCAGATAGTTGAGACGCTTTATCCGTCGGGCAAATGTATTGAGATCATCAAAACACTTCAGGAACGGTTTGGGGTGTCCGTTACATTGTCACCGATTGTTTGCAGAGAGGCAACTTCAGGGAAACAGTTTCCCCGCTTTCGTCTCGGATACACTCCTCAAGAAATCCTAACCCTTAACCAATTTTTGGAGGCAAATGACGTTGTGATTGATAGGGTCATTTGCAAATTGGATACCGATCAATCGCTGTATAATCAGATTCAGAACATCGCAGAAATAAGACCTCTCAGTCACATTGCCAACATAGATTTCAGCTTTGAATTCTCTGAGACAAATGATCAGACCAATGCTAACCTAGCTGCGGAGGGGCTGTTTTCGATGGCGACGATACCGGGAAACCGCATCTATTTTGAACCTCTCAGCGATCTTGACCGCACGATGGATGTTACGCATGGGCTTCTGGACACCCTTTGCAATCCACGCGCCGCAAGTCGCTCCCTACAATCTCTGAACACGATTCTGTATAGCCGATCGCTGAATGTTTCAAAACACTCACTTTGTCTGAAGCAGGTGAACGGTTTGAAGGTTTTACAATTTTCGACTGACACCTCGACCTATACGCTGTTACTGCACAGCGGGACGGGATCCAAAGCAAGCGAAATAGTCAACATAGAAGCATTCCTAGAGTTGAAAGAGGGGGAACCGTTGAAGATTTACCAATTATCCGAGATAACTCTCAAAAGTCTAATTTTTCATAAAGCTGAAAATTGTATTTCGTTGACTCCTGATTTAAGTCCTGTCCTCATTGAGAGTACGACAATTATAGTGAATTCAAAAAATAAATAAACACTTTCGACTCACGGATTCAGTTAAGCGTTAACGGAGATCAGTTCAAATGCCCAATAAACAAGTTGAAGTAGATGGTAGCGAAGCAAAAGCGTTCGACAAATTTCTCGCCGGGGAAATATTCACCTCTACTGATATTCAGATGAACCTTGAAATTCTCTGTGATGATTTGGGCAGCCGATTTGCTGGGACACCGGCGGAGGCGGAAGCTGCACAATTTTTACAAGCGACGTTGGAGCGATACCGACTCAAAGATGTCCACAGCGAAGCGTTTGAATACAACGGTTGGACGCGCGGCACCGCTAAACTGGCCGTTACCTCTCCTTGGCAGCGAGAACTGCCATGTCTGTCCATGCCGATGTCGCCATCAGGCAGGTGCAGTGGCAAAATTATCGATCTGGGGACAGGTTCCCCTGAAACCTTTGATGCACTACAAGGTGAACTCAAAGGCAACATTGCACTCGTCAACATCGCAAACCCGGCCTCTGCGGGTCGCTGGGTGCACCGCACCGAAAAATACAACAGATCCATCCTCGCAGGTGCCCAAGCGTTTATCTTTATGGCAAATCAGGACGGTTACGGACCGATTACCGGGGCGTTGGGGTTCAATCAGTGGGGACTGATACCCGGAATCATGATCTCTAAGGAAACAGGAACACTCATCCAAAGAGCCATACGCCGGAACGGCTTTGTCGAGACTGAAGTCGAAACCACTGACACTCTCGCCAAGAAAACGTCATGGAACATCATCGGAGATGTGAAGGGCAGCGCGGTGGATGAGGATACGATTCTCATCGGTGTTCACTACGATGGTCATGATATCTCTCAAGGTGCGGAAGATCCAGCTTCAGGATTGGTTGCGGGGCTGGAAGTTGCACGGGTCATGAGCCTACACGCTGACAAACTAAAGCGGGATGTGCGCTTTGTCCTATTTGGTGTTGAAGAGCTCGGGCTTATCGGCGCACATGCGTATGTCAACAACCACCCAAAGGATATTGAAAAGACTCGGTTCATGTTCAATTTGGACTCGGCGGGCGGTGGCGGACGGAAAGGACTGATGGTTTACGGACCAGACTCAAGGGCTTATTTCCGTACAATGGGACGGCAAATGAATGAAAACCTCATGGTAGACTTTGATGCCTCTCCATTGCGTGAACCCGACCATCTTTCCTCCGATCACTACCCTTTTATGACGAAGGGTGTCGCCTGTGGATTCATCAGAGATCCATATAGCTATACTTGGCCCGGATTCTACCACACCGCACACGATACAGTGGATAAAGTCGATCTTCTCAAAGTAAAGGAGGCTGCATTTCTATGCGCTCGTTTGGCTTGGAGAATCGCCAACGACGATAATTGGTCCCTCAAACAGATGAGTGAGAAAGAATCAGCGGAACAGAGCACAACACCGGATGTCAGCGAGGTCCAACGGATCGAAAAGGCAGTTGAGAAGCTCCGATAGCAAACCCAACAATAGACTATGGTGAATGCTAAAAATAAATAGACATTAATAGTAGTAGGCACACTCCGTGTGCCGTAACTCCACGAATCCCGATCTATCAGGGTCGGTAGGTGCGGTTTCTAACCGCACCGGTTTGGAGCGTCTCATTAATTCTAAGGTCCATAAAAGTTTAAAGAAAGCATGCCTCATGTTCGACAATTTCACGAAAACCCAAATCAAAGCCAACGGTGTTTCTATCAATCTCGTATATGGCGGAGTCGGCCCACCCTTGTTGTTATTGCACGGGTATCCACAGACCCATGTTGAATGGCATAAGATCGCTCCCAAACTCGCCGAGCATTACACCGTCGTTGCTCCAGATCTGCGTGGCTACGGCGACAGCGAAAAGCCGACCGCATCGGAAGGGGATTTGAGTGTCTATTGCAAACGCACGACCGCGCAGGATCAGGTTGAAGTGATGGAAAAACTCGGTTTTGAATCGTTCCATGTCGTTGGCCACGACCGCGGGGCGCGTGTCGGGCATCGCATGGCACTTGACCATCCGGAACGGGTGAGAACCTTCACATCACTTGACGTTGTACCCTCGCAAGCAGCTTTCGATCACATGGACAGCCAGCTTTCTTTCGCTTGGTTCCATTGGCACCTAATGCGTCAACCGTCACCGCTGCCAGAAACCCTGATCGGTAACAGTGCCAAAGCCTATCTGGACTTTCTGCTTGAGCGATGGACTGCAATCAACGGCTCCATTACAGATGAGGCGTACGCAGAATATCTCCGCTGTTTCAATAACCCTGAAACCATCCGCGCCACCTGCTTGGACTACCGGGGCATCGAGCTTGACCTGAAGCACGACGAAGTTGACCGAGGTCGCAAACTCACATGCCCGGTGTTGCTGCTCTGGGGCAGCAACATGGCGAAGCGTCCAGGTTGGCAAACCGGTGCTAGCTTGGACATGCTCACCGTCTGGCGAGACCGAGCTGTTGATGTGCGTGGCAAATCCCTTGATTGTGGACATTTTTTGCCCGAAGAACTGCCGGAAGAAACGACGGCTGAACTGCTAGCGTTCCTCTCCGCCCACTATAATAAATAGACACTTTCGCTCCCCATGTTTGGTAGGTGCTGTTTCCAACTGCGCCGATTCGGAATGTCTCATTAATTCTAAAATCTACTATAAAACCCAATCCAAATTTGAAGTGACCACCGCATCTTCCAATCCCACATCCTCCGAGAATTCACCCGCCGCGCTCGTGCGATTAGATCGTTTGAGCAAAGCTTACAGCGAAGCGGGTCAAAACCGCATTGTGCTAAACCAAGTAAGCCAAGAATTTTATGAGGGCGAGTTTGTCTGTTTGTTGGGAAAATCTGGCAGTGGAAAGAGCACACTGCTCAATCTGATCTCTGGCATTGATGCTCCGAGTAGCGGCCATGTGTTTATTCGGGAGGATAAGCGAGAAGTTGATTTGACTCACCTGAACGAACATCAACGCACCCTCTTCCGTCGTCGTCACATCGGAATTATCTTCCAGTTTTTTAACCTCATACCGACCTTAACGGTGTTGGAGAATGTACGCCTGCCACTTGAGCTTACAGGTAGTTTTGAATCCCATAGGGACGGGCAAACTCGTGCAGAGGCCCTGCTTGAGCAAGTTGAACTTGGCGATCGCTTTAATACGTATCCCGATAGACTGAGTGGAGGCGAACAACAGCGGGTTGCGATAGCCCGCGCGCTCGTTCATAATCCTTTGATGCTGCTTGCTGATGAACCGACCGGTAATCTGGACACAGAAATCGGCGCAACTGTTCTGTCGTTATTGCTAGAAATGATTCGAGGCACCGGCAAAATGCTGTTGATGGCAACCCATGCGCCGGAGATTGCACGTCGTGCAGATCGGGTACTGCACATCACCGATGGCACACTAGTCAACGATACCGGAACGTGATGCGTGAAACGTAAAAACGAATTTTATTGGTGCTCGTTAGATCCTGTTGACATTTCATCGTAATCAGACAATCAAGGGGGCACACAAACAACACATGGCACTTCGTAGGGGTTGGGTTCCCCAACCCTTTGTTCGCACATCAGAGATGGCTTCGGATTTCTGTAGGTCGATTTTCTAAAATCGACACCACCGAGAACATCGCCCGATAGTTTTGGCTCAAAAAATCCGGATTGTTGCACGCCACGTTGAAAATCCCGATTCATCGGGCTGTGTATTTTGTCGAGATATGAATCTTGACCGACAATCGACTTTTGTACCACGATCTGTTAGATTGTGATCCCAACCTGCAAACCAACAGTTCGCGCTACTTATGGCGGATTGCCTGATGATTACAGTGTTTGCTGAATGAGCAGCTTCAAAATGTCAACACGCCCTAATACTCTGTCAGGCAAATTATGCTTGTGTATATTGATTGAAAGCAAACGATAACATATATGAGGGGTGTACATCATTATTGTCTGAATCACGGAGTCAGCTGATTACGCAGAAAACATTGATAGGCAAACAAAAATGCTACCGGACTGACGGTCCTTCAACAAGTCCAATACACAGAAGTCCTGCTGATCCGACGGAAACCTTCGCTCCAGCGGAGCGATATGTCTATAGAAGGTGATAAGGTCAATGCCTGCGCTCCAGCGGAGCGCAATGTGTATGCACAGCAATAGGGTGAATCTACGAAGATGTCTACACATGCACACCCCTCACATATATAATAATCTAAGTTGCTAGTTATTAAAAATCCATCAGAATCTGTAGGTCGAGATTCACATCTCGACACAAAACTTATCTGACTGAGCACTAGCGTCTTCGCATCAAAAATGTTGATGCCAGAGAAGTAGGGTGCTTGCCCATCCCCTACGCTGCTGCTCGCTGTGGATTGACAAATCCACAGCCTTTGGGACAATTTCTTGCTTCTTAAAACAGGTTCTTAACATGAACCCCCTAGATAAAATTCTGAAATCCTAATTTAATCCTAATGCAATTATTAATCACTCTCGCTTGGCGTCATGCGTGGCGCCGTCCAGCTCAAAGCATCTTCTTCATCATCGGTGTGGGGGTGGGCGTTGCGATGATTGTCGCAATAGACCTTGCCACCGGTGCTGCCAACCGTGCTTTTACAATCAGCACGGAAGCTGTGGTAGGCAAAACCACTCATCAGATTGTTGGCGGTCCCAGCGGGTTGGATGAGAGTATTTATCTCGCGTTGCGGCAGCAGTTGGGCTATCGACTCAGTGCACCGATTGTGGAAGGCTATGTTACCGCCGAAGAACTGGACATGCAGCCAATGCGTCTGCTCGGTGTGGATAGCTTTGCTGAATCACCCTTTCGGAATTATCTAAACGACGATAACGCTAGCTTTGCGGATAACAATGGGTTTACCGCTTTTATTGTTCAACCGAATACCGTCTTGCTCAGTGCAGTCCTTGCCCATCAGTATAATCTCAAGATAGGCGATTTTATCCGCATACAGGTGGGAGGGCGTCGTGAAACTTTGCAAATTGTGTCTGTGCTGAAGTCAGATGAGAAAAATGAGCAGCGCGGCCTTGATGGACTACTGATTACTGACATCGGGACTGCCCAAGAGGTATTAGCTAAAGTGGGCACGCTCGATCGAATTGATCTGATTATTCCGGAAGGCATACAGAGAGAGGGAATTCTCAAACATATCACTGCTATCCTGCCTCCCGGTGCTCGCATTGAACAGCCGACGGACTCGGCAGTGGAAGAGATGACAGCTGCGTTTCGATTGAACTTGACAGCACTCAGTATGCTCGCGCTGTTAGTCGGAATGTTCCTCATTTATAACACGGTTGTCTTCAGCGTGGTGCAGCAGCGATCGGTTCTCGGCAGCCTGCGTGCATTGGGGGTGACACGGGGGCAAATTTTCTCCATAATTCTGTCCGAGGCGGGATTGCTGGGGGTTATAGGCACAGTCCTCGGACTTGGCTTGGGGTATCTGCTAGGGCGTGGTGCGGTCCAAATGGTCACGACCAATATCAATGATCTCTTTTTTGTTGTCACTGTGCGCCGTATCGACTTTCCACCCTTGACGCTGCTTAAAGGGGCTGTCATTGGCATTGCCGCAGCGTTAATCGCTGCCGCACTCCCTGCTTATGAAGCAACCAATGTGCCCCCTGCCTCTGCGATTCAACGCAGCAATATTGAAGAACGGGCGCGTACCGCGTTATACTGGGTGAGTGGGGTTGGTGTGGGAGTCCTGTTGTTGGGCATCGCCCTTCTAATTCCTGAATGGCATCTAATCATTACGTTTGTTGGCATTTTCGCGATTATCATCGGTATCAGTCTGCTCACGCCCATTCTGACTTTAGGGCTCATGCACATTTTATCAGGACTGAATAGCGTTGCACGAAAATCCTTCAACACTTTAATTCGGCTTGCGGTTCGTGACATCACGCGCTCGTTGAGCCGCACCTCCGTCGCCATTGCTGCACTGATGGTTGCAGTTAGCGTGATTGTCGGTGTCGGTCTGATGATCAGCAGTTTCCGCCTAACTGTTGAACGGTGGTTGACGGATCTGTTGCAAGCGGATATTTTCGTCTCGGCACCCAGTCTCATCTCTGATCAGACTACCTTGCCACTTGCACATGGCGTAGCACAGAAACTAGAAACGTTCCCCGGTATTGCCCAGATTGCAACGAGCCGGCTGGTAGATGTCAGTGCCGGCGACTTGGGAGTTATCCAGCTTGCCGCTGTCAGCATGGACATCGCCGGTGAAAAGCGTTACTACAAGGCATCCGTGGGAGACCCAACCAGGACTTGGGAGGCGTTAAAGGCAGGCGGGCTCATTATCAACGAGCCGATGTCTAACAGATTCAAACTCGGAGTTGGCGATGAAGTATCACTGCTTACGGACCAAGGAGAACGGCAATTTCCAATCGTGGCTGTCGCTTACGATTTTGATGTCCAGTCCGGCGCACTTATCGATGATGCCATTTATCGCACATATTGGGATGACTCCAATCTGTCGGCTGCCGCGCTCTTTGTGAAACCCGGTGTTGATGTGGACACCAAAATTAACGAATTGCGCGCAGCATTCGCCGGTGAGACTAAATTGATAATTCGCTCTAACCGTGCTCTTCGGGAACACTCACTCGCTATTTTCGATCGCAGCTTTAGCATAACAGTTGCGCTACAAATGCTCGCCACGCTTGTAGCTTTCATCGGTATACTGAGTGCGTTGATGAGTCTGCAGCTGGAGCGGCGTCGAGAAATTGGGACGTTGCGAGCCGTTGGCATGACACGCCGCCAACTATGGAGACTAACACTGGTGGAAACGGGACTGATGGGAACGACTGCGGGGATTCTCGCCATGCCGACCGGCCTTGTCCTTGCTGTAATTCTCATCTATATCATCAATCTCCGCTCTTTCGGTTGGACGCTGCAGATGTATTTACAACCTGTTTATTTCTTCCAAGCCCTCACAGTTGCGCTGGTCGCAGCATTGTTGGCCGGAGTTTACCCCGCATGGCGTGTGGGTAGAATGCAGCCGGCAGATGCGTTACGGGAGGAGTGATGTATCAATCTTTCTTGGCTCATATAAAAAGAGAGTACAGAGCATGAAAATAAATCGTAGGGGCGGGGTCTCCCCGCCCTTACTTATCAGTGCGAGTCGGGGGACCCGACCCCTACGAAGTTTCTGTTGCACGATTTCTTAACATGAGCCATCTTTTTTAATCGCCTTGTGTCCGATGTCCTAGCCGAACTGCACTAATGAACTAACAGTTTTTCACGTTTCACGCATCACGTTTCATGTCCTACGCATTTTGCATTTTCTTTTTACACAAGCCTTAATCTTATGTACGATTCTAACATTATCAATCTTCTCCGCCCATCCGATTGGATCACAATCATTTATCTCGCAGCTACTGGCGTGCTCGCTTGCATCTTTCATAAAAACTTGCGATGGTGGGGAATTTATGTAGTAAGTCATGCGGGTGCTATATGTGGTTTGCTTTTGTTGACCGTCATTCCCGAAGGTTCTTTGCCACTTCCGCTGCAAATATTACGCGACTGGTATCCCATTTCAACAATTCCGATCTTCTACTTGGAAATACCGCCATTGACACAGATGGTCCTGCGAAGATATTTCGATGATAAAGTTATAGAATGGGAGGGACTATTATTCAACGGGCAGCCGAGCATTTATCTGAGCGAGCGTTTTCCGTCGAGGTGGCTTTCGGAGCTTTTACATCTGTGCTATTTCAGCTACTATCCCATTGTTTTCGGGCTTGCCACGCTGCTTTACCTTCAAGGCAAGCATGAAGTGTTTCACGAAGTGGTTTTTGCGGAGATATTGACCTTCAATTTATGTCTTATCTGGTATATCTTTATGCCAGTCATGGGACCACGCTACAAGTTTGTGAAAATTAGCGGACCGCTTGCGAACGGACATATTTTCAAGCTGGTACACATGATCCTTTCCAGTGCATCATCTAAAGGCACAGCGTTCCCAAGTTCCCACTGTGCAATTGGTGTGATTGTAGTCCTCTACGCCGCTTGTTATCACCCGACTGCTTTTATTGCCATGTGTCCGTTTGGCGTGGGGTTGGTCCTCGGAACAGTCTACGGACGATTTCATTACGCACTTGACGCCATCATTGGAACAGTCTTGGCAATAATTGTCTTTGGGATTGCACCACCTCTCTATCGTTTGTTGCTATAACGTAAGCTGCCAGTTATTGAAAATCCATCGGTTTCCCATCCATCAAGTGCTCTACTTTCGCTCCAGATGGGTTTTAAGAAATTAAACGGGTAATTCTATATTTCCCCAGACCCGGTAGGTGCGGTTTCCAACCGCACCGGACATCGCTCGGAAATTACCCAATTAATAAATTAATCTTCATGCGGAGCGATATGTCTATAGAAAGGCGATGCGTCCAATTTTCGCACTCCAGCGGAGTGCCATGTGTATAGAAAGGCTAACTATAGTAGATTTTAGAATTAATGGGACACGCCAAACCGGTGCGATTAGGAAAATAAAGCTACCGTTCTTCTGTTTGGTAGGCGCTGTTTCTAACTGCGCCGATACGGTGCGGTTACAAACCGCACCTACCGGGTGGCGCAAGTGTTTCTTTATTTTTTGAATTCACTATAAAGCCCCAGAGGGGCGACATGTGTGTCGTAACTTTGGTTATTTTTGATAAATGTCGGGCATAGAAACTCACCCTACAGGTTACCTAGTACACTGTCAGGCAAATTATGATTGTCTATATGGATTGAGACTCATAATACTTCGTAGGGGTCGGGTCACCCGACCCCCTTGTTGATATGCAAAACTTATCTGACTGAGTACTAGGTTCTGTTGACATCTACCAGTCCGTAGGTTGGGTTGAACGGTTAACCACCAATCCCTATCAACTACAATAGAGGTTCTGGGGCCCAACAACATCTGCTTATAGACAGATAAAGTGAAACCCAACTCCGTTTTTCATCGGGACGCTTCCTGTTGAAAAAAACTGTTTCGTAAAAGTGGGCTTTTGTACCACGATCTGTTAGATTGTGATACCAGCTGCATTTGGCAGATCGCCTGATGCTTACAGCGTTTGCCGAATCAGCAGCTTCAAAACGCCAACACGCCCTAGCAACCTGCGTTAGGTTACTACCACAAAAAGAACTTGCGTTCCAAGCACAAGTTAGTGTATGCTATCAAAAACTTAGACTCCAGATTTATCCATCATTTCAATTTTTAGAGGCAGGAAAAAACATGAGACTTATACAATTTTATCAACCAGGCCAAGGCAAGCGTGTTGGTGTTGTAACACGGAGCGATGTTGTTACCGATATTACCAGCGACGGGGATCGTGGCTTACTCAGTCGATCCGTTGAACCTGACGATATTGTGATTGATGTCACGAGCGATGAGTCGCCGGGTGTATTAGAATTAATCGAACTCTCCTACAAGGAGGGGGTAAGCATGGGGATTCTGCTTGCCGATATCCAAGAGCGTGTCTCAGGCGCAACAAGTCATGGACCGCTACCGGGACAAGTAGAGGAAGATAAACTCAAATTTGCCACGCTCGATGTGCCCCCAGATCCAAAGGTGCCTCACCTCTTATCTCCTCTCGATTCGCCAGAGGTATGGGGTTGCGGTGTGACCTACAAACGCAGCGCGGATATGCGGGATGACGACAGCGAGCAGGATATATACAGCCGCGTCTACAACGCGGATCGCCCCGAGATTTTCTTCAAAGCGACACCCGCCCGGTGCGTTGGACCGAACGGTTTCGTCGGTATCCGAAGCGACTCCATACTCACAGCCACCGAACCAGAGTTAGCATACGTCCTCGGCGAAGAGGGAGAAATTGTTGGTTACACGCTCTGCAACGATGTGTCCGCATGGGACATTGAGCGGGACAATCCCCTTTACCTACCGCAGTCGAAAGTTTTTTACGGTTGTTGCGCCCTCGGTCCGATGTTCGTCACCGCCTCCGAAGTTGACGATCCCTATAACCTAAACATCAAATGCACAGTTATCCGAGACGATAAACCAATCTATGAAGGGGGCGTAAACACCTCTCAAATTAACTGGAAGTTTGAGGAACTCACCGAATTCCTTTGCCGAGATAATCCCGTTCCAGTCGGCACAGTTGTCTCCACCGGCACCGGCATCATCGTCCCGAACGACCTACCGTTGGCACCCGGTGATGTTGTGGAGATCGAAGCGGACGGACTAGGCAAGCTCTCCAACCCTGTCAAACAGCTCTAGAGTTTCGCAAAATGCGAAGAGAAACCGAGTTTTTTCGGCAAAACTCGGTTTCTGTTGCACTATAGAAAAGGAGAACATCGTGGAACTCGCAAATACCTTTGACTTTATTAGTCCGGAAACGATTCGGATCAAAGGGACACGAGTCGGCATCGAAATTGTGATCGAGAAATTTCTTGAAGGTGCAAATCCAGAGGAAATTCAGCGACACCATCCACATCTGACCTTAAAGCAGATCTATGCGACGACTACTTACTACCTGTTTAATCGAGAACAGATTGATGCCTATATCAAAACCGGGCGCAAACAGGTCGAAGCTGCTTATGAGGAACAGCGCAAAAACCCCTCATCGGGTGTGAGGCGACTCACGCAAATTATGGTGAATGCTAAAAATAAATAGACATTAATAGTAGTAGGCACACTCCGTGTGCCGTAACTCCACGAATCCCGATCTATCAGGGGCGGTAGGTGCGGTTTTTAACTGCATTTTCGTCCCCCGGTAGTTGCGGTTTTTAACCGCACCGGTTTGGTGTGTCTCATTAATCCTAAGATCCACTATAGTGTTATTCGTGGCGAAGGAGCACCGCCAATTGACACGCAGGGACTTACCTCCAATTGCCCCTAAAGCCCCAGAGGGGCGACATGTTTATAGCCGGGCGACAGGCCCCTTCTTCCAAGCCCCAGCGGGGCGACATATCTATACGACTCGGCTTTTCGCTCCAGCGGAGCGATATGTCTATAGAAAGGTGATATGCCCAAGTCCTGCGCTCCAGAGGAGCGCAATGTGCATAGAGCTCATCAGGCTAATTAATCAATGAACTATAGTGAATCCTAAAAATAAATAGACACTTGCGCCCCCGTGTTTGGTAGGCGCTGTTTGCAACTGCGCCGATTTGGAGTGTCTCATTAATTCTAAAATCCACTATAATAAGCCAATGCGCTAACAAAAAGCCCCAGAGGTGCGATATGTGTATAAAAAATAAGTATCCAAGTGACCTAAAGCCGCAGCGGGGCGACATGTTTATAGCCGGGCGACAGGCCCCTTCTTCCAAGCCCCAGCGGGGCGACATGTCTATACGACTCGGCTTTTCGCTCCAGCGGAGCGATATGTCTATAGAAAGGTGATATGCCCAAGTCCTGCGCTCCAGAGGAGCGCAATGTGCATAGAGCTCATCAGGCTAATTAATCGCTGAACTAATGAGCCAATGCCCTAACAAAAAGCACCAGAGGTGCGATATGTGTATAGAAAATAAGTATCCAATTACCCCTAAAGCCCCAGCGGGGCGACATGTGTAACAGCGTTTGATAGTTGCCAACTCGAGTTGAATCTCTCACGAGGAAATAGATATGTCAGAAACATCACAACTTTATCTCGGCTTGGAAGCGGAAAGCGGAGAAACCCAAACCGGATTCCAAGGGGTCCTGAACCAACTTCGTGAATCTGCCACCTCCACATACCTCATAGGCAATGAGTTTGAACGACTCATGAAGCAATATCTCTCTATAGACCCCCTCTACAAAGAGCGGTTTACCGATGTCTATCTGTGGAAAGAGTGGGCGGCACTCCATACCGAATACGATGCCACCGATATCGGAATTGACCTCGTCGCACGAGAGAGGGATGGCGAATACTGCGCGATTCAGTGCAAATGCTTTGCGGAAGACACGCGGGTTTCAAAGCGGCAAATCGACTCATTCATATCCGCCTCAGCAAGCGAGTTGTTCACGAAACGGATCCTCGTACATACAGGTGCCGAGTTAGGTCCGAATGTACGCAGGACCATCGATCCGTTGGGTGCCAATTTCCAAGTGATCGGCTATGGCCATCTTGCCAGTCGACCGATTGATTGGCCCGACCTACGCCAAGAAGCACCGGAACAACTGGACTATCAACCAGAGCGGTTCAGTCTAAGACTCCATCAACAAGAAGCATTTGATGACGTTATCAACGGTTTCAAAGAATCCGATCGGGGCAAACTGATTATGGCGTGCGGCACCGGCAAAACCTTCACCGCCCTTAAAATCGCTGAAGAAATCGCAGGTATCGGTGGACGGGTGCTTTATCTTGTGCCATCTATCGGGCTATTTTCGCAGGCAATGCGAGAATGGGCGGAGCAGCAGGGTGTCCCGCATCGCTATATCGGTATCTGCTCTGATACACGCGCAGGGCAGAAGACTGAAGATGCTGCAATTTATGAACTTGAGATTCCGCCTACCACAGATCCAGTAGCCATTAGCGCAGCCCTCCAGAGGACGGAATCGGACGCGATGACGGTGGTGTTCTGCACCTATCATTCTCTGCCGTTGGTTGAGAGCGCACAAGGTCAGGGGATGCCTGAGTTTGATCTGATTCTCTGTGACGAAGCCCATCGAACTACCGGCATAGATCGCCCCGACGACAAGACTTCGCCATTTGTTCTGGTTCACGATGCGGAGCGGATACTTGCAAACAAGCGGCTCTATATGACGGCGACCCCGCGGCTTTACACCGAAAGCACGAAAGCGAAAGCGGCGCATCATGACAGAGAAGTGTTCTCGATGGACGACCCTGCCACCTATGGACCCGAATTTCACCGACTTCCGTTTTCTATAGCTGTGGCGCGAGGTCTACTCTCCGATTACAAGGTTGTGGTGTTTGGCATATCCGAGGAGGGGGCGGATTCGGTGCTGCAAACATATATCAGTGGCGGGGGGAGTGAACTCAATATCACCGACGCGACCAAGTTCGTCGGCTGCTGGAAAGCATTAAAGAACCCGGAAGGAAAACCCGAAGGTGATGAAGCGATTAAACCCCTGACACGCGTAATTGCATTTAACAATACCATCCGCAATTCAGAACGTCTAGCCGATCATTGGAATGACGTGATTGAGAGTGCCCTCCAACAGATGCCGCCGGACCAACACCCCGATGATTTCCAATGCGAAACCCAGCATGTTGATGGGAAGCATAACGCATTTGACCGGAAAACCAAGCTTGATTGGCTAGAAGGTGGTGGGACTGGCGGTGAATGTCGTATTCTCTCTAACGCCCGTTGCCTGTCCGAGGGGATTGATGTGCCTGCGCTCGACGCGGTTATGTTTATGACACCGAGAAACTCCCATGTGGACATTGTGCAAGCGGTGGGGCGTGTCATGCGGAAAGCACCCCATAAGACCAATGGGTATATCATTCTGCCTGTTGCTATCCCACCCGGCACCAATCCCGCCGATGCGCTTGACAATAATGAACGGTTCGCTGCGGTGTGGAGTGTCTTAAACGCCCTTCGCTCTCATGACGATAGGTTCAACGCGGAAATCAACAGGATTGATCTTAACGAGACACCTACGGATCGGATTATCTTTATCGACGGAGATGGAGATGGAGATGGAAACGGGACCGAACCCACACAAGAGCTGATTCCATTCAGTCTAATAAAGATTCCGCCTCAAGAGATTTATGCAAAAATTGTGGAGCGGTGTGGGGATCGGCGGTACTGGGAGAGTTGGGCGAAAGATGTCGCAGAGATTTTCAACCGAGTCGTCCTCCGTGTCAAGAACCTATTGGACAATCCCGATAATGATACCCTGCGAGAATGGTTCGATGCCTTCCATGTAGAACTGAAAAAGTCAATAAACACATCTATCACACGGGACAATGCTGTTGATATGATGGCTCAACATATCTTGACCCGTCCTGTCTTTGAGGCGTTGTTTGAGGGCTATGACTTCGCAGCTGGCAACCCGGTATCCGTTGCGCTTGATAGCCTGTGGAATGATTTTGGGGAGTTCGGGCTTGAGGAGGAGACGCGGGATTTGGAAGGATTCTACGAAAGCGTTCGGGAGCGTGCTAGCGGTATTGACAACAGTGAGGGGAAGCAAACTGTCCTCGCAGAGCTTTACCAGAAATTCTTTAAGACCGCCACAAGGAGAGATGCAGAGCGGCTCGGCATCGTTTACACTCCTGTTGAGGTTGTGGATTTTATCCTACACAGTGCCGATGATGTATTGCAGCAGGAGTTCGGTCGAAGCCTCAGTGACGAAGGAGTGCATATCATTGATCCTTTTGTCGGTGCCGGCACCTTTCTCGCCCGCCTGCTCCAATTAGATCTGATCCAGCCATCGGATCTTGAGCGGAAATACCGCGAAGAACTCCATGCTAATGAAATTGTTCTGCTTGCCTATTACATCGCAGCAGTCAACATAGAAGAAACTTTTCGTGGGCGTCGGGGGGCAGATAGCGGATATGAGCCGTTCAAGGGTATTGTATTGACTGATACGTTCAATCTGAACAAAAAGGGGGAAGAACCTACACTTTTCCCCAAAGCGTGGTTGCCGGGCAACAATGAGCGTGCCGAGCGTCAACAGCAGCTCCCGATTCAGGTCATCGTTGGCAACCCACCTTGGTCGGCAAAGCAAAAGAACGCAGGAGATAATAATCCCAACGTAAGTTACCCCGCACTTGAGGAACGCATCGAAAACACCTATGCTGTCCGCTCTACCGCGAGGGCGAAGAACAGCCTCTACGACACATACAAGAAGGCTATCCGCTGGGCGTCGGATAGGATTGGGGAGAACGGTGTTATTGCCTTTGTTACCAACGGTTCATGGATTGATGGAAATGCCGATTCGGGAGTCCGGGCTTGTTTAGCCGAGGAGTTCAGTTCGATCTATGTGCTACACCTGCGGGGCGATGCGAGAACCTCTGGAGAACGTAGGCGTTCCGAAGGAGGAAACGTATTTGGTGGTGGTTCACGTGCACCCGTTGCTATTACAATCTTAGTCAAGAATCCAGATGAGATACACAATGGATACCGTATCCACTACCGAGATATTGGCGACTATCTCAGCCGCGATGAGAAGTTGAGGAAACTGTGCGAGGCTGTATCGATCTCAGGCTTCACGGATTGGCAGACAATAACCCCTGATGAACATCACGATTGGATTCGGCAACGCAACCCTACATTCGCTCAATTCTACCCAATGGGCTCGAAGGAAGCTAGGGCAAGTAGAACGGACGATGCGATATTTGGGTTGTATTCGCAAGGGTTAGCGACAGGTAAAGACGCATACATCTACAACTTCTCACATGATGCCTGTGCCGAGAATGCCCGGCAAATGACAGCGGATTATCTCGCAGCGTTTGAGGCGATGGTGGAGAGGCAGCTATCAATTCTGGATGAGAATCCGTCTATCAAGAGACAGTTTGACCGTTCTGTGAAGGAGGCGGTTCGCACCCACCCTGAACAGACAGAGGAGGAGGCAATACGCAGCCAATTATTGGTTTTTAGGAGACATCCTGATCTCAGGGGACCGTTTGACCGTGCAGCAGAAGAAGCGGCACGCAGCCATTCATCAAATCTAAAGTGGGATCGAGAACTTGAGAAAAAGTTGAGGCGACAGATAAATCCTAAATTCGAGGCTGACTATATCCGAAAAGTTACATACCGTCCATTTATCTCCACGAATTGTTATGCTGACTACACCTTCATATACATGAAGTTCCAGGTGGATAAAATTTTCCCCGGCAGTTCGAGCGAAAATCGGGTGATATGCGTCCCCGGCAAAGGGTTGAAAAATCCCCTTTCGGTAATTATGATCAATATAATGCCGGACCTTAACATAAATGAAGCCAGTCCCCAATGCTTTCCACGCTATCGGTATCAGGAACCTCCGGAGGCACAGATCGTGCAGGATAGACTTCCGGGGGTTGAAGATGAACCAGAGCGTATCGACAACATCTCGGACACCGCGTTGGATACCTTCCGTTACCACTACCGCGACAGCACAATCACGAAGGATACAATCTTCGACTATGTTTATGGGCTTCTACATGCCCCAAGCTATCGAGAACAGTTTGCAAACGATTTATCCAAAGAGCTTCCGCGCGTCCCATTCGCCCCCGATTTCCACGTCTTCGCCGAAGCGGGGAAGGCACTGGCAGACCTCCACCTCAATTATGAGACCTGCGAACAGTACCCGCTTTCCCTTGTATTTACTCATGATGGGGATCCACAATCACATCATTTTCGGCTGACCGAGAAAGCAATGCGTTTCGCTACCCCCGCAAAAACGACACTCATCATCAACGAGCATGTACGCTTAACCGGCATCCCGGAAGCGGCGCACCGGTATGTGGTCAACGGTAGAACCCCACTGGAATGGTTCATCGACCGCTACCAGATTAAACGAGACAAGGATAGCGGCATTCTCAACGACCCAAACGGTTGGTTTGAGGACCCACGCGATTTAGTCACAGCAATCGAGCGCATCGTTTATGTGAGTGTGGAATCGACTCGGATTATTGAGGGGTTGCCTTCTCAGATAACTGATGACACGGAGGGGTAGGCTGCTCACCCGAACGGTTGCGGAGTTCAGGCTGGTAGTACAAAATCCTTTGTCTTTCGCTCCAGAGGAGCGATATGTCTATAGAAAGGTAATATGCCCAAGTCCTGCGCTCCAGAGGAGCGCAATGTGTATAGCAGAGCATATCTCACCCAAATTAAAGCACCAATAGTAGGAGGGATCTCCAAATCCCGACCACCTACTCAGATATTTATCGGGGCCGGTAGGTGCAGTTTCTAACCGCACCGGTGCCGACTCGTCGAGCATCCTCGATAAATCGGGATTTGGAGTGTCTTATTAATTCTAAGATCCACTATAAATGACCTTACAAAATTCTGTCGATTCTTGCATTTCGTGAAATTAAATGTTACAATACGAGTAGAAACAGAAAACCCGGCGTTTAAGCCGGGTCTCTGTGATATGTGAACAAACTGGAGTGGGGGCTCCAATTTGCCGAGGGGTATAGGATTTTATAGGCTATTACCCTCTATTTTTTCGGTACAACGCTATGATAGCACACATTGTGCATAAAAGTAAAGTTTTTTTATGACGCTGAAAAGGCAGCCCCTAACGATTGGGAGCTGCCTTTTTTTATTAACTAATGTATGTACTACCATCAGAAATCTCCTTTCAATTAGGTTGCTAGTGTATCACAATCTTGGTTTAGGAGGTGGCCCGAATTTCCGATGGCAGTACAGACACTAAACTTTTTCAATTTTTGTTGCGTTTTACTTCCAGTATTGTTATAATGCTTAAATACATGAATTATTGGAAATGAAGGAGTAAACTCCATGCAAGTTGTACTGACCCAAGCTAATATCGTGATACTTGCGTCAAATCATGATCCTGGGATTGTTTCTAAAGAATGGCTAAATCAGAAGGACATCCTTACGGAAGTGCCTGTTAATTATATAAACACCCCTGGCTTTTCGCTAGTCGAAACCGAAAACCACGCCTTGCATATAGACCCACAACGGCTAAATATTAGTCTAAAAAAACGCTATGAGAATATGCTGTCCCAATTGCCCATTATAGCCGGTAAATACGTCGAAGCACTTCCAGAAACCCCATACCGTGCGGTAGGGCTCAATTCCAATTGGATTGTCCAACTAGAACACGTTAATGTATTAAAGGGAATTTTTATAAAAACCCCAGACCAGTTTGATGCAATTTTTCATGAAGGAAACTACAACATCGGCGGGATTGTGTTTTATGAATACGCTCCTTTTCTTCTTCAGTTGACAATTAAGCCTGAAGACAATAACAATGTCAGCTTGGACTTTAACTATCACTCGGATGTCTCTGGAACTGATGACCTCAGTGAGAAAATTCTTCATTTTGCCCAAGTTACAGAACATGCCCACAACATTGTCATCAAATTGCTAGGAGGCGAGCAAAATGCCACCAATGCACAACATTAATCCTGATTCCCCTCATCGCGTAGTAATCTCAATGGGTACAGATTTAGACGCAGCCAACCGGCGTTTAAATCAGGTGATAGCAGCATTAAGTAGCTGTGCAAATCCACCTGAAGTCGCTAAAAACGCCTCTGTTCCAATTGTTAAAACCGATCAAACTATAAGTTGGAATCCGAGAGCAATCAGTCAAATACCGAGTACACGGGGCATTTTTTTTGTTGCTAAGAGCGAATCAACGCCCTTAATCACGGATTGGGAGACGGGACCTCTAACTGCAAGTAAAGGCAGGGAGAGCACTCACAAAAGCACGAGCCCCAACTTATCAGATGTCATCGCGGACAGTGAAGACAATACAGTGTTCCTGCTATCTTCTATATGGGCGGAATCTCTAAGAGAAAATGTAGACCGGGAGCATACCCGTAAGAGTATCGCCTCATACCTTCAAAGGCACGAAATATTAGAGCGATTTAATGAGATTGCCCAACGAGAGGATAACTGGGACGGACTTGAATCCAAGAAGCCAATCAAGTCAAGTCTTGTTCGCGCAAAGCGTCTTATAGAGAAATTGTTAGACGATATTCTTTCTGCAGGCCATTCATGGCACAGGTTTAAGCCGCTCATTTCCAGTGATGAAGATGGTTATATCACTGTAAGATGGCGTGGGGAAGGGAAGCGACTACATCTGCGAATCGAAAAAGATGAGGTAAGATATATTAGGTCATGGCGAGAAAATAACAAGAGGAAGGCACGCTCGAATAGGACCTGCAGCGACAACTATTTCGAGATTTGGGAATGGTTAATCCATGGATAAAGACGATACTGTACAGGATGATGAGGGGCTCTATCGTGCTGTACTAGGCAGGGGCGAACAGTATACTTGTGATGACGGCGAAATTACAATTGAGCGTAAAACTTTTAGAGATAGAAATCAACAACCTTCGGTAAACAGAGAGAAACTAACAGAATACAACCCTGCTCTTTTTCTTCGTCTCGCACATCTTGATAAAAACAGCGGTGTTGTTACTCTTAATGCCCGTGAGATTCGCGATATTGAGTTAGAGAATCACACTGTAGATATTATTCCCGCCGCTGACGACGACAATCTTGGCCATGCAAAAATCATCATGATTCCCCAACGCTGTGTTTCAACAACTAAGCGAAAGGACGAATTCGACTCTCTAAGAGATACTCTCGCCGAAATTGCCACTGATAGTGTGAGTGAAAACGGATGGGCATTGGAACCTAAAAAATGACACTATCAAAAGCCTTCACCACCAGCATTCTACTCACCCGTCTTTTGCTATCCTTTTGACAAAATTTGTACAAAGTGTTAAAGCTTACCTACTCCCTGCCTGACCTAAAAGCCACTATCTACACACTTCCGGGAAAGTTAGGAGGGCGGAATCGCGAACTCTCGGTTCTGTAATGTATAGGATGCAAACAGAGCCGGGGCCTAAGAATTGACTGTAGTTGCCTGTTTCTTAATCCCGATTTATCGGGGGAACGGCACGGGGGGATAGAGGGGGCCGGTTTCTGTTGCGCGATTTCTTAACATGAGTGAAATAGGTTTCAATACCTCCGCCCATTAGGAGAGAGGCTGCCTTCCGCAGTGGGAGAGGCTTCCTAGCCTTGATGCGGCGCGTGCTCTCAAATGCTGCTTTGGTGTGATTCAACCAAGAATCCGTGCAATCCGTTAATCCATTTAATCCGCGATTCAGACAAATGGCACGTATCACCCCGCTAGGCTAAATACACTCAACCCCCTATCCCGTTTCACGTTCCGTTTTCCATCCTACCAATTCTGAACATCCCGATTCAAACAACAACAACCCACAATTTTTCACAAATAGGTTGCACTATCATAACGCATGTGATATAATTTCAGATGAGGAAGCTGCGTGCTCCCTCAAAGCCACCGATACACATCGGTCAAATTAACCAACACCAAAACCAACCTGGAGGCATACTATGGCAGAAGCACCCCAGCCGAACCAACTCACACCCCAACAAGAAACAGCGATTGACCTGATTCTCACCGGAAAAAACGATAGAGAAGTTGCACAAACCATCGGGAAATCGCGATCCACCGTCAACACATGGCGCAACCACGATCCACTCTTTATCGCAACACTGAATGACCGTAGACAACAAGTGTGGGGCGGACAACTCAACCGTCTGAACAACCTTGTCATTGAGGCTGTTGATGTACTTCAAGACGGGTTACACGATTCAGATATCAAAGTCCGAATCGCCTCAGCTGTACACATTCTCAAAGCCACCGGCGTCTACGGTGCAACCGTGCCAGACTCACAGGTAACAGATCCCGCAGAGGTCGCAGCAGACCAAGCGGTCAAAAACGACCAGAGAAAAATGCGGCTTGACCAGTACAAAGACAAGTTGCCCCACTCAGTTCAACTTGAAACGAAGCACCCGTCAAGCGCAAAGCAACAGAGCCATGCGTATGCAGAGGAGCGAGAGCATAGGGTATCTAGTGAAATATCAGATGCTAAAAGACACCTCAAAGTCGAAAAAGACACAGAAAACAGAGCATCTTTGGAAGGCACCATATCGGCATACAGTAAAATTCCGCAAAAGGTGCTCAACAAAATTGACGACGATGGGCTGCATCTTCTTATTTCCGATTTCATTAGCTTTCGTGACGACTACCTTCACGCTGTAGAGGCGGATCTAACCAACGCCTACATCAACTCAGACCCACCGCCTTGGGAGGACTACACCGAAGAGACTGATCACCAAATCGACGCAGAACTACAGCGAACCAAAGAAAAGACAGACACCGTGCTCCAGATTTTCATCAATGAGTGGGAAAAACGGGGAGGCAATGCAGCACAACTACTGAAGGAAGTGGAGGAGCAACAGATCGCGCGGGAAACAGAAATCCACGATAGAGAGCAACCGTTGCAAGCGCAAGACCTGCCAAGCGATCAGAAAGTGCCCAACTTACTGGAGCCGCTAAACAACGGAGGGACGCTGCCAGCGGAACTGGAGGACATACTCGCATTGATCAACGGCAAACCCTCGCTTGAAGGCAACCACAACGGCACCCTTGGCAAAATCTAACAAAATCTAACACTTTTAGGATTTACGCTGCCAACCGTAGGCGGGGCATCTGGTTTCCCCACACTGGAGAACATACTCGCATTGATCAACTACAAATCATCGCTTGAGGGCAACCACAACGGCACCCTTGGCAAAATCTAACAAAACCTAACACTTTTAGGATTTACGCTGCCAACCGTAGGCGGGGCATCTGGTTTCCCCGCACTGTGTTATAAAATGCGTAGGTCCTGACTTTTAGGAGTGACAACCCGTCAGGTTGTAGGGAACGCAGATCTGCGTTCCCTCAAAGAAAACGATCAACGCTCATATAAAGAAATGGTGCAACCCAAACCGATTGAGTTGATGAGTTCACTCGTTTGAACCAATGAACTAGATACTGTTGACATGTCATCATAACCAGATAATCAAGGACGGTGCACAGACGCATCGACCTTCGTAGGGGTTGGGTCTCCCAACCCTTCGTTTAGAGCTCTGTAGGTCGATTTTCCAAAATCGACAATACCTAGAATATAGCGCGATAGTATTTTGTCAAAATATGAATCTCGACCGACAATCGACTTTTGTACCACGATCTGTTAGATTGTGATCCCAGCCACATTTGGCAGATTGCCTGATGCTTGCAGCGTTTGCCGAATCCGCAGCTTCAAAATGTCAACACGCCTAATGTTTTTCACGTTTCACGCATCACGTTTCACATTTTGTGTATTTTGCACTTCCTTTTAACATGAGCCAATGATCAAACAGGAGACAAACCAATGCCAGCACCCAACCCCGATGTATTTATCGGCATCCCCAAAGAAGAAATTGATACCCCAGCCCTGCTGATCGATGTGGATATTATGGAAGCCAATATCCAAAAGATGGCAGACTATTTCAAAACGGTCAATGCAGATCTCCGTCCACATGTCAAAACCCATAAGACCCCAATCATCGCCCATAAACAGATGGAGGCGGGTGCGATCGGCATGACCTGTGCGAAGCTCGGTGAAGCGGAAGCGATGATCCATGCGGGTATCCGCGACGTGCTGATTGCCAATCAGATTGTTGGGAAACAAAAGATCGCACGTCTGATTAACCTCGCCAAACACTCCGAGATTATGGTTGCGGTTGATGACCCGGATAACGTTGATCAGCTCTCCGCGGCTGCGGAAGCGAAAGGCACGGCGTTGCGCGTCCTTATCGAAGTCAACTCCGGCATGAATCGCTGTGGGACGGAACCGGGACAACCGACGCTGGATCTGGCGCGGCACATCCTGCAATCGAAGGCGCTCAAATTTGAAGGGATAATGGGGTACGAGGGGCACACCGTCATCACGCCGACCTTCGCCGAACGCAAAAGTTTGACAGGCGAATCCGTTGAGATGCTGATCGGAACGAAACGCTTTCTCGAACAGAACGGTGTCCCCGTCAAAATTGTGAGCGGCGGTGGCACAGGCACCTACGCAATCACCGGCGCTTACCCGGAGATGACAGAAATTCAGGCGGGGTCTTATGTCTTTATCGACTCAAGTTATCGGACCGTCGAAGGTATCGGTGAGGCGTTTGGATGTGCCCTGACGATGCTGACGACAGTCGTAAGTCGTCCGCAGCCGACACGAGTCATCGTTGATGCAGGGGCAAAGGTATTGACGAGCGACTCCGGCACACCGCAGCCGGTAGGGATTGAAGGCTTAGAGATGCGAGGGTTGTCGGAGGAGCACGGAAATCTGGAGGCAGATCCGAGCGTTACACTCAAGCCCGGCGACAAGATCGAACTCTTACCAACGCACTGCTGTACAACGGTGAATCTCCATGATGAGTACTATGCGGTTCGCAACGGGATTGTAGAGGACGTTTGGGAGATCGCCGCAAGGGGTAAATCACAGTAGCCTGATTTATAGTGAATTCTAAAAATAAGTAGACATTTTCGCCCGTCGGTTTCGATCCCGATTTATCGGGGCCGGTAGGTACGGTTTCCAAATTTTCCCCAGGCCCGGTAGGCGCGGTTTTCCCCCGCGCCGGCGTCGCTAGCAAATTACCAAACTGTTTTTTTAATTTTCATTCAACCGCACCGGCTCTCCCGCTTGCGTATTGTGGGGGCCAAAAACGGATTATAGCAGCCATGCCAAGTCTGATAGGTTGCGTAGAAAGCTAGTCCGGTTAGGAAACCGCACCGGTTTGGCGTGTCTCATTAATTCTAAGATTCACTATAGTAGTGCATATCACATTTCGCTCATGTAAAGAAATGGTGCAACCCAAACCGATTGAGTTCATGACTTAACTCGTTTATTCATGAACCAATGAGCAAAGTGCTTTCACGTTTCACGCATCACGTTTCACGCTCATTCGTTTTGCACTCTCTTTTAACATGAATCAATCTAGTACATTGTCAGATAAATGTAGCGCAAACTGTTAGTTTGCGGACTCGGATCACAATCTAACAGATTGTGGTATAAAAGCCTTCTTTAGATACTTCCCCCACAAAGCGGCTTGGCTATGGCTATCCAAGCCGAGCGGTGAGTGCCTTACCATGATTTATTTGACGGAGCACTAGTTAGGAGGGATCGGGCTTGAATATACCCGACGTTATCCCAAGCACACGGCGACGCGGCAATAGCCGAGACAAGTTTGCCAGCAGATAGTTGACGCTCCTGCCCGGAATCACATAGTTGCGCCCCTTCAAAAAAGCTTTCAAACCTGTTTCAACTACCGTTTCAGGGGTTTCTGCTCTGGTCATCTGTGTTACGTCGGCGTTGGCAACATCAGCGAAATTGGTGGCGGTATTACCGGGACAGAGCGCGAGCACTGTCAAGCCACGTTCGTGGTACTCCCCCCAGAGCGATTCTGAGAAGCCGAGGACAAATGCCTTCGTCGCACTGTAGGTAGCAAGATAAGGAATAGGTTGAAACGCCGCTGTTGACGCGACATTGATAACGCCGCCATCTCCTTTCGCCAACATCGAAGGCAGAAAAAGATGTGTTAAACCCACCAATGCCTTGATATTGAGGTTCAGTATATCTTGGTGGCTTTGATAATCATACGCTAGGAAAGGTCCACACTTTCCGAAACCGGCGTTATTTATCAGCACATCGACCGAGAGGGCTGCAGCTTGAACCTCGTCCCACAATCGCTGAGGTGTATCCGGATGGCTGAGATCTCCAGAAAACACATCGGCTTGGATTGCGTGTCTTTCCGATAGCTCTTTGGCAATCTGACGGAGTTTATCTTCCGAACGCGCCGTCAAGATTAAGTTAGCACCTCGATTTGCAAGATTATGGGCGAACGCTTCGCCGATGCCGGACGAGGCACCTGTGACCAAGACCGTCGCACCCTTAAAAGATTTCATCGTTATCTTCCGTGCTAGTTTGCAGCTGTTGATAATGTGATGCGTGAGACGTGAAAACCATTGGTTAATCGGTTCATTTAGCCCCAGAGGGGCGACATGTTTATAGCATAGCACCAAAGGTTTCCTAAGATAATCATCGCTATTGAGCAAGTGCAGTAGCACGAAGTATCGGGCTGCTCAGGACTTCCGGGTTGACCACCGACTCAGGCATCTGTCCGGTTAGTGCCCTTGCGACCTCTGCCGCTGCTGTCACTTCGAGGTCATAGGTAGACTCCTCAGAAACAAACGCTGCATGCGGTGTTAGAACCGCGTTGTCCAACCCAAGCAGCGGCTCATCGGGCTGGGGCGGTTCCTCTACCAATACATCGAGCCCTGCCCCCGCGATTTCACCGGTCGTAAGCGCATCATAGAGCGCGCCTGTGTCGATAATTCCACCGCGTGAGGTATTCAGGACGTAGGCTGTCGGCTTCATCCGACGGAACGCCTCCGCATTCAGCAGATCCTGTGTTTCAGGGTTCAACGGTGCATGGATGGTGATAAAATCAGACTCCGCTATAAGTTCGAGGAGATCGACCGACGTCACCCCATGTTCTGCCGCAATTTGCTCGGTAGCTCGCGGTGAATAAATTAAGACCTCTAACCCAAACGCTTTCGCTTTCGGCACAATAGCCTTCCCGATTTTGCCGAATCCAATGATACCCAACTTTTGTCCACGAATCCGACGCATGGGAGGTCCTACGTCCCGCGTCCAACTTCCACCCTTTATCGTTCGATCGAGTAGGCTGATTTTCCGCGCACATGACAGCAGCAATGCCATCGTGTGATCAGAAACCTCATCAATGCAGTAGGCAGGGACATTTGTTACAACCATTCCGAGAGCGGTCGCCGTCTCCACGTCAATGTTATCCAGTCCAATTCCACACCGACCGATAACTTTGCACTGTTGGGCAGCCTCGACGACCGCGGTGGTCACATGGAGCCAGCAGGTAAGAATACCATCAACGTGAGGTGCTAATTCAATAAATTCTTCTTCCGTCCCACTCTCCGCAACGATTAGTTCTGCCCCTATCTCTGCTAAGACCTGTCGCTCCGGTTCGACGGATGGCCACGCATAGTCTGTCATCATAACTTTATATTTATAAGACATAATGGCAAATCCTTCCTTACATATAATTTCTCTTGACTCATGTTAGAAAATCGGTTTCTCTTCGGCTTTGCATTGTCTTTTTTAGCCCTGTAGATTGGGCTTGCCAGCCTGATTACCCCAATGAACTAACGGTTTTCACGTTTTACGCATCACGTTTCACGTTTTCTGCGCTTTGCACTGTCTTTTTACACGATCCAATTTCTCTTTATCTGAGAGAAACGCTTGGCTAGGTTAGATTATACCATAACACAAATACGATTAGAAAACAATCGTGAAGGCGCATTTTTAGGGTCATTTAGTTTTTGGTTTTTTGACTGATTTTGGAACGACCCGAACCCGTAGGCGGGGCATCTGATATAATGGACCCCAATATTCGGGCCATGAGTGTAAGTAAGATTTACCGTCTAACTGACAGCCAGACATGGAGCTCTGAATATGTCAACCCAACGGATTCGTCATACAGCGAAGTTCAAGTTTCAAATTAGGGCTATTTATGGTGAATTCAAAAAATAAAGAAACACTTGCGCCACCCCTGTTTGGTAGGCGCTGTTTATAACTGCGCCGATTTGGAGTGTCTCATTAATTCTAAGGTCCACTATAGTTTTCCATTTTTTGACCGATTTCGGGGTGACACGAATCCGCAGGCGGCGCAGCCGGTCTCCCCACCGTTTGTAGTAGCGCAATTCATTGCGCGTTCTTGTGCCAACTGTCGATTAAAGTGGACCCTAAAGTGGACTCCATGTTTAAGGCCAAAGTAATGACAAAATAAGTAAGGTATTTTGACATACCCCGTCGTTGCTTTATCAGATGCGCCCGGCAGTAAAATCTTCCAGTCGAATAACTTCGCCGCCCCGTGCCGCCGACGCATTCGCGCCGAGAACTGCTGCGAGACTATTCATACTGGTAGCATAAGAACTCCGCATCATACTAGCATCGCCAGACCGCACAGCTTTAATAAAAGCCTGTGCTTGCAAGGCAAAAGCGTTGTCGCCTTCCGTCGTTTCCCAGACAGTTTCGCCATTCTCCACAACTGTTTGTCCTGACCACTCAATCAGTGAATCGTCGCTGACTAGCATCACCTGCTGCCGTGAAACGCTCACATTTGTCAGGACCCGCGAAACACTCACATTGGCAGTTATACCGCTAGCGAACCGGTAATTGACGTTGTATACATGCGGCATGTTCATCGGTTCGGGTCCCTCGCCGGGCTTCCGCTCGACGTAGAAAGCAGATACAGCTTCGATATCTCCCAAGAAGTAGCGCAATAGATCTACTGTGTGGATGGTATTTTCGACGAATGAACCACCGCATAACTCGAAGCGGCTGGTCCAATATCGAATCGGGCTGCCGCTATAGAGACGCTGCACCAAGGCGTGTCGCAAGGTGCGCTCCTGCAATCTCCGACATACCTCTTCCGCCGATGGATAATAACGGCTCATAAAGCCGACTTGGGAGACAACGCCTGCTTCTTGGATAGCGGTCTCGAACCGAACGGCTTGTGCGATATCCAGCGTTTGCGGTTTTTCGACAAAGATAGCAAACCCTTTGTCCGCTGCGATGAGGATTTCGTCTGTGTGGAGTGTCGGCGGAATACAGAGATAGACTGCATCAAGGTCTTCTTTGTCCAACATTTCGTGGTGGTCGGTGTAGACTGCCTGTGCACCGAAGGTTGCGGCTTGTGTTTTTGCGGTCTCTTCATTGATATCGCAGAATGCGCCCAAAGTGACTTCGCCGGCTTCGACCAACGGCGCAAGGCCTGGCAGGTGTGCCCGGGTGGGGATATGGCCAAGACCAATAAATCCCAAACGAATAGGTTTCATAATGGTAGATACCTCCATTTCTGAAATGTGCTATAATGACATGATGAGAATACCACATCTCAGCAGCATTAGCAAGTGTGATATCAGTTGACAAATCAACCAGTAGTGAATGATAATTGGGTATAGCTAACTCCATGGAAATCAGGGTTGTTTGGAGGAATCATCTAATTGTGCTGGATTTGGCGGTTTTTATGCAACCTATTTATAAATTATCCTGCTACAGTTATGATATAATAACCTAAGTTGCTAGTACACTGTCAGGCAAATTATGATTGTCTATATGGATTGAGACTCATAATACTTCGTAGGGGTCGGGTCACCCGACCCCCTTGTTGATATGTAAAACTTATATGACTGAGTACTAGTCGTTGAAAGTCCACCGTTTTTTGTCAGGGCAGAGCCTCCCCGACCATCTGGTAGGTCCTTTGTCTTTCGCTCCAGAGGAGCGATATGTCTATAGAAGGGTAACATGTTCAATCCCTGCGCTCCAGAGGAGCGCAATGTGTATAGCCAGAGCCAAGCTGACGATAAATTGAAGTCCTAAGAACGGATTGGCGAAGTCGGAGCCGAGCGGGTTTTATAACTAGCAACTTGCGTTATAATACTTTGATTAGAAAAGGGGGCTTACGTCTGAGATTGGTACTCTATATGTTGCTATTATGTGTATGACTCTTGGTATCTGCTTCGCTGTTCGTATTTCGATTTAGAAATTAGGACTTACGCAGTTGAATGGTCAAAGCCTTGTAGTTCGGCGATTCATCGCCGGAGGATACCGTTTCTCACACCCGATGAATCGGGCAACTACGGCACCCTCCTCTATCCCCCCGCAAGCAGGGGGAGGGAAGAACGCGCAATGAACGCGCTACTACAAACCGAAGTGCGTAACTCCTATAGAAATTTGATGCCTGTTAAAAGGAGAGAACATGCAGAATTTATACCGTGTTGCTATTATCGGTACAGGCCGTATGGGTGGCTTAATTGAAGATGAACTCACGGTTAACCAATTTTCAAGCCCTTATGGCCACTTCAGTGCCTATGCCGCCATTGAGCAGACCGAGGTGGTCGCTGTTGCCAATCGTGGGGAAGAACGTCTGAAACGGTTCACCGATCGGTTCGGCATTACCAACACGTATCTCGATTATCGTGAGATGATTGAGCGGGAAAAGCCGGACATCGTGAGTGTGACCACGCCCTCATTCGCACGCGCTGAACCGATTATCTTTGCGGCAGAGCATGGTGTGCGAGGGATATACTCCGAGAAGGGACTGTGTGCTTCGTTAGCAGAAGCTGATCGCATTGCTGATGCGTGTAAGGCAAATAACGTTGCCTTCAACTGGGGAGCGATGCGCCGACACCATGACGGCTACATTCGGTTGCGCGATGCCATCGCTCAAGGAGGTATCGGTGAACCTCGCTATGCGGTAATGTCAAGCTATACCGACATCATTAAACATCACCCGCATACGTTGGATCTTGTGTCCATGTTACTTGGCGATCCGATGCCGATTTGGGTGGAGGGACGCTTGGTGCAGCGGGGTGAATCGTTGGCTGCAAATGCGGATCAACGTCCCCGCGCGTACCCGGAGTATGACTCGGAAGGACATTGCTTTGTGCCCCCCGCGGGGGAAGAGATTGCTGACCCCATGGTTGGATTTTTCCGGATCGGCTATGACAACGATACAGAGGGGATTTTTCTACCCATATCGGGACCATTCAACATTGATGTACACGGTGCTGAAGGACACGCCTACGCATGGGACAATGGCGATGTTTTTTGCGTCCGTCGCAGCGCAAAGAGCGGGGCTGCCGTTGATGAACAGATTATCAAACCGACCGGTGAGAGTCCTACGGTGTGCACGATTCGTAACATTATCCGCGAGATCGAAACGGGCGAGCGCACCACAGGAAATATCGACATAACAATGCAATCGGTGGAGGCGCAATTTGGTATCGCGCATTCGCACTTGCAGGGCGGTGCTCGTGTGGCACTACCTGTTACGGATCGAACGCTTTACATCCCCGGCGGTTGATGGCTAATAGGTAACATGGGCGGAGTTATCTTGCCCTCACTTTTTAGGAAGCGTGGAGGTCTGCCCGTTCACTGGAGCAACCTCCAGTAAGTGTAATTCAATTTCACAACAAAGGAGATAACATTTATGGCAAACGAATCAATTCAACTTTTTAACGGCACAGATCTCACCGGGTGGCGGATGCGGCATCCAGACCAAGAACACAAGTGGGTCGTTCACGACGGCATCCTCGACAACACCGATAAAGGTGTGGACATCATGACGGAGCAAGAGTTTGGCGACTTTGAACTGCATATCGAATATCTGGTACCAGCAGATAGCAACAGTGGTATTTACCTCCGGGGACGATATGAGATCCAGATCTTAGATAGTCTAGGCAAGACTTACTCGTATCCAGCGGAAAATGGTGCCCTTTATAATCAGAAGCATGTAGATGTCGAGGCGAGCAAGCCAGCCGGGGAATGGCAAACGGTGGATGCAACCCTCAAGGGCATGAGCCTAACAGTATTATTAAATGGGGTCAAGATCCACGATAACGTTACCATCGAAGGACCAACAGGTGGACAACTCGCTGATGACAATCCGCCCACGGGTCCGTTGATGTTGCAAGGCGATCATGGACCCGTTCAATTCCGCAATATTCAGATTCGTGAGCTGTAACAACAAATATAAAAAACGGCTCAAACTCAACACCCTATTCATACACTGTCAGGCAAATTATGATTGTCTATATGGATTGAGACTCATAATACTTCGTAGGGGTCGGGTCACCCGACCCCCTTGTTGATATGCAAAACTTATATGACTGAGTATTCATCATGTTTTCTAAATAGGCGTGTGCTCAATTTTTGAACTATTTCCCTGCAAAAGGAGCATAAATGACGGCAAACATTTCACGCGATAGGCCAATTGTAACAATTCAGCAGCATATCATTGAAGGCCAACAGCGCTACCCCGGCGCAACAGGAGAGTTCAGTTGGTTGCTGTCAGGAATCACACTAGCGACAAAGATTATACAGGATCGGGTCCGTCAAGCAGGACTCCTTGACGTTCTCGGTGCTACTGGTACAAACAATGTTCAGGGGGAAATGGTTCAAAAGCTTGATGTTATCGCCAATGAAACGCTGATGCGATGTTTGGGATACCGCGGGAATGTCGGCATGATGATCTCTGAGGAGGACGCTGAACCGCGCATCGTCCAAGATGTAGGAGAAGCGGGGAGATACGTAGTCCTGTTTGACCCCCTCGACGGCTCAAGTAATATTGATGTGAACGTACCAATCGGCACTATTTTCTCAATCCTTCGACGCAAGCCCGATATCGATAGAAGCGACGCGATGCCGCATATCCTTCAGCCCGGTATTCAACAGGTCGCCGCAGGCTATGTGCTGTACGGTAGCAGCACAGTGATGGTGTATACCGCAGGGGATGGCGTCCATATATTCACGCTCGATCCAGCAATTGGAGCGTACGTGTTGACACAGGAAAACGTGCAGATGCCGGAAAATGGTAGAACCTACAGCGTCAACGAAGCCTACTCCCTGACATTCCCGCAAGGAGTGCAGAAATACCTAGCATGGGCAAAGTCTGAGGAAGCAGGCGGTTACAGCCTGCGGTATGTCGGCTCGCTGGTTTCTGACTTCCATCGCACACTTCTACGCGGCGGTGTGTTTCTTTATCCATCAACGCAGAAGGATCGGTTCGGCAAGCTGCGGTTGTTATACGAAGCCAACCCGATAGCCTTCTTGGCAGAACAGGCAGGGGGAGTTGCAAGTGACGGACGACAGCGTATCCTAGAAAAACAGCCGCAGTCCATCCATGAACGAACACCGTTAGTTGTCGGTAGCAGAGACGAGGTTAAACGGGTGCTATCGTTTTAGGGAGGATAATTCGGATACTCTTAACCATCTGTGAAGTAGCAATTTTTCTGAATTTTGAAACGCTCAATCAGATGCAGTGATGCAAGAAATCACACAACAAAGTCATAGAAATGTCAAAATTCTGTAACATTTCTTGTTTATAATTTGCGTGTCTCCTATTTATAGTGAATTCAAAAAATAAAGAAACACTTGCGCCCCCATGTTTGGTAGGCGCTGTTTTCAACTGCGCCGATTTGGAGTGTCTCATTAATTCTAAAATCTACTATAGTGTCAAGATACATGTCGAATTCAGACAGTAGTGCAGCCTAGCATTTTGCTTTAACCATGCTTTTGCTGTCTGGATTCACAACATCTTCGAGAAAGAAAATGGCATCAAAGATCCTGATTGTGGAAGATGAGCCCGATATTGTTGAACTACTGGTGTACAATTTGGACCAAGCGGGTTTTAAGACCGAGGCAGTCTTTAACGGGGCGGACGCCCTTGATCGCGCCAAAATTGAGCCGCCCGATCTCGTTCTCTTGGACCTGTTGCTTCCAGAGGTGGACGGACTAGAAGTTTGCCGCACCTTGAAACGCAATCCTGAGACCGCAGGTATTCCCATTATTATGCTAACGGCAAAAGGTGAGGCGATCGATCGAATTGTTGGGCTGGAGTTAGGAGCAGACGACTATATCACCAAACCATTTAGTCCACGAGAAGTTATGCTGAGGATTCGCGCCGTGCTGCGTCGTGCACCCAACGTTGCACGCAGTAAGCCTTCAAACCAAATTCGGATTCATGACCTAAAGATTGATCTGGATAAACACCAAGTGTTCAGCGATGATCATGCGATTGATCTGACCGCCACAGAGTTCAAAATCCTTTCCCTATTTGCTCACTCTCCGGGGCGTGTTTTTACCCGCAGTATTCTAATGGATGCGGTTTGGGGGCAGGAATATTACGGTATTGAGCGCACCATGGATACGCATGTAAGTCGTTTACGGCGTAAGTTGGGACAGTTCGGGGAACGGATTGAGACGGTGCATGGAGTCGGCTATCGGCTCAAGGAGTAACCGCACACAAATATCAAAAGTTGAATAAGAAATAGCAAAAGCCCGATGGAAAAATTCTCACCGGGCTTTTTTTGTTTCCATTACCGTTCAAGGTACTAGGCTGACTCTCGCTATCACGGGCCCTTGGCGCAAATTTACAAAAGTATAAAAAATGTTCTCCATAAAAAAGCCAAAAGAACGCCAAAATTTTGTAACATTCTTAAACTATACTTAGGGGCATCAAAACGAACAGATGGAGCCATAATAGGAGAACAATGAAACAATCATTTTTGTGGGTGTTGGTAGCATGGTGCTGTTGGGTTCGATCAACACTCATCGCAGAACAGACTGGAAGCATTGAAGGGGTTGTCCTTGATGAGGCGACAGAAACACCGATAGCAGATGTCAGCATCGTATTGAGTGCGACTCAGTTAAATTTCCCTTTCAGGGATATGCTTCATGGCACGCTTTTTTGTGACAATCTTGTGGCATTTATGGTATATTTTATTTAAGTAGCGTTAAGTGATTAACCCGAATATCATTAAACAAAAATGTTACCAAATGGAGGACTAATGAAGAACTATTTTCTACACGGCATTTTGCTTTTAATATGTTTATTGTTGAGTAGTCCCGCTGTTTCGTGGGGAGATGCGGGCAAGATTAGCGGCTACTTTTTTGGCGATTATTACTACGTGCTGAAGTCTCACGAGACTGATATTGAGGGACGGAATGGATTTCAGTATCGGCGTGTTTATTTTACTTACAACAAGGAGCTGTCGGACACACTATCCACACGGTTTCGTCTGGAGATGAGCAGTCAATCATTTCCCCCGGACCGCAAGACAAGCTCAAAAATCGAGCCGTTTCTCAAACACGGCTATCTGAAATGGAAGCGACCCCAGTGGCGGACGAATATTTACTTGGGATTATCCGGCACCCCAGCTTTGCAAAACGTGCACAAAGTATGGGGCTATCGCTCCATGGCAAAAACGGCACTTCACCTTCACAAATTAACCAGTAGCACCGACTTTGGTGTAGCACTACAAGGCGATGTAGATAAATCAAAGAAAGTCAGCTACCACCTAATGTTCGCAAACGGTACGAGCACCAGCGGAGAAATTGATAGCAATAAGAAGGTCGCTTTTTCGCTCGCAGCCAGACCTGTTACAGGCGTTATCGTTGAAGGATATGCCGATTTGGAAAATGCGGTGGATCGGGGTAGATGGTACACATTACAAGGTTTGCTCGGCTATCAACAGGAGCAACTTCGGGTCGGCGTTCAGCTCGCCAATCAGACGCGGCAGCGGGAAGACAAGGATGATCTTAACTTTTTAGTGAGCTCGGTGTTTGGTGCAGCACAATTGATTGAGAAGAAGGTGTGGGCTTTCGCTCGGTTTGATCGGCTGTTCGATCCAAGCCCCGCTCCGAACAGCGGTTATATCCGTTTTGATGGCACAGCAGCGCCGAATACGATCATTGCTGGACTGGATTGGACACCATTCGAGGCGTTTCATATTATGCCAAATCTTGTCTTTGTCTTTTACGATGAACCGGATAACGGTGCCAAACCTGACGCGACGATTATGCCGCGTTTGACAGCATTATTTAGGTTCTAGCAATGGGTGCTTTATTTTTATTTGTCCCTCAGATGATGCACTGCCATGTATCATGACAAGCACTGGAATCTGACAAAATTGGAAGGGGCACGCTATGCAATCTCACTTAGAAGAAAACATGCAGCAGGATATTGATCTGATCCGCAACAATGTAATTGAGATGGGCAAATTGGTTGAACAAGCGTTAGAGACCTGTCTGGGTGCGATTGAGCATAATGATCGGCAGTCGGCTTATGTTGTGATTTTAAGGGACCGGCATATTGATGAGTTAGAGGAGACGCTAGAATCACTTTGCCAGCGGTTCCTGATTAAGCACTTGCCCGTTGCAACTCAAATGCGTTTTGTTTATTCGGTCATCAAAATTAACACCGAATTGGAGCGTGTCGGTGATTATGCGAAAGCGATGGCTCGGCGATTTTTGACTGTCAGTGACTTGGGAGCACAAGCTTCCCACCCCAAGCTCATCGACATTGCTAACCTCGCAATTCCGTTCCTCCGCAACGCTTTGCAAGCCTTCGCTGAAGGCGATGCTGAATTGGCGAAGGCAACGAGGGAACGGGAAAAAGAACGGGCGATAGACAACCTGCGCTACGAAATTCATCGTGATTTAATCGAATTACATATCAAGAATGAATTGCCATCAGAGGCGTTAGTGCCACTGGTGACGATTGTCAGCTGCTTGGAGCGCGTAGCAAATCAGGCAAGCAACATTTGTGAGGAAGTCTTGTATATGTGTACCGGTGAAGATCTGAGGCATGACTACCAGCAGGTGTTGCGTGTGCTTTTCGTCGCTGAGCACGATGCGTGCCGGGGACAGATAGCAGTCGGTATCGGCAATTCGCTCGAATCGCATAGGATACGGTTCAGCAGTGCCGGTGTGGCCTCCCAACCGCTCGATCCAAAAACGGTGCAATTCATGACGGAACAGGGGATTGACATCTCTGGTCAGACCTCCAAATATCTGAGCCAGATCTTAGATCTCAAAGATTACGCAATCATTGTATCGCTCTCTGAGAAAGCGGAAAGGGCAATCCCATCGTTGCCATCGAGACCGGTGCGTATTAGTTGGGAAGTACCAGATCCATCAAAACTTGAAGGTATTGAAGCGGAAATTCAGACCGCGTACCAAAACACATTTCAATTTTTAGAGACACACATCCGAGAATTGGTTCAAGCAATTCTCGGTGATGATGTTGAGAAGGAAAAGGAAACTGATGTTTAATAAAGTGTTGTGCGCTATCGTTGCGGTAGCGTTCTGTTTATTTTCAAACGGCTGTACAAAGAAAGATGATCCTAGTGAAAAGAGTGGGGCTGATACAGCGAAGAAGTTCGTGATTCAGAACGCGGGTTCTGATACGATGGTCAATCTCGCACAGGCGTGGGCGGAGGCGTATGCTACCGTCGAGCCCAATGTGTCCCTTGAAGTTTCCGGTGGCGGTTCGGGAACCGGCATCGCTGCGCTAGTTAGCGGCACGGTAGACATCGCGAATTGTAGCCGTCAAATGACCCCGGCGGAAACTGAACGGGTGGTACAGAGTACCGGCGAAGCACCGAAAGAGTTCATCGTCGGGTACGATGCGCTCGCTGTTTACGTCCATAAGGACAACCCTTTGGCTGAAATCTCCATAGAACAACTTGCCAGCATCTACGGAGAAGGTGGAGACCTAACTGAATGGTCCCAGCTCGGGATCGATAATAGTGAGTGTGCTAATGACGAGATTATTCGGGTAAGCCGGCAATCGAATTCTGGGACATTCGTTTACTTCCGTTCGGCAGTTCTTGGCAAGAATCGCGACTATAAACTGGGTTCAAGAGATCTGCACGGTTCTAAAGATGTCGTCGAACTCGTCGCCCATACACCGTGTGCAATCGGCTATAGCGGTATGGGGTACGCCACGGAAGAGGTGAAGATGCTCAAAATTGCCAAAATCGCAGGTGATAGCACCTATGGTCCCACCGCCCAAGGTGTACTTGATGGTACGTATCCAATTGCAAGGCCCCTATATATGTATTCGCTCGGAACCCCGGAACCGCAAGAACAGACTTACCTAGATTGGATCTTCTCGCCCACGGGACAGGGGATTGTTGAGAAAACAGGTTACGTGCCCGTCGGACAGAAATGAGCATGGATGCCCATTATAGCGAATTCAAAAAATAAATACACACTTTCGTTCCCCATGTTTGGTAGGCGCTGTTTCCAACTGCGCCGATTTGCAGTGTTTCATTAATTCTAAAATCTACTATAATTATGCGAACAATCGTGAACATTTTTCACCAACTGGGACGTTGGTGTGAGCCGGTTATTGAAGTAATTATTCGCCTGTGCGGCATCAGCGCAATTATCTTCGTCTTCGGCATATTTTTCTTCGTCTTCCGCGAAGGGATGGGGTTTTTCTTTGGCGGATTAGACATTGTTGAGTTTCTCACCAGCCCCGAATGGTATCCCACCTCTGTGAGCAACAAACGTTACGGCGTATTGGCATTGATTGCCGGTACGTTTAGTGTAACGATTCTAGCGATGGTTATCGCTGTGCCGTTCGGGCTTGGGGCAGCTATCTTCGTGTCTGAATTTTGCGGACCGAAACTGAAGGAGACGCTCAAAATCGTCATCGAACTACTCGCGGCGATTCCGTCTGTCGTGTGGGGGTTCATCGGCTTAACGGTGATGAACGCACTGATTATCGAGTTGTTCAACGTGCCGATTGGTCTAACGATGTTAAATGGTGGTATCATTTTGGCACTGATGAGCGTCCCCATCATTGTCTCTATCGGTGAAGATGCGCTCAAAGCGGTTCCGGATTCGTATCGAGAAGCGGCTGAAGCCCTCGGCGCGACGCGATGGCAGGTGATTTATCGTGTGTTGCTGCCTACAGCAAAGAATGGCCTACTCGCAGCGGTATTATTGGGCGTTGGCCGCGCAGTAGGCGAAACGATGGCGGTGCTGATGACAACAGGCCATGCGGTGAACCTGCCGAATAGCCCTTTCGATTCCGTCCGTACACTGACCGCCACGATCGCAGCTGAACTGGGTGAGGCAGCGGTGGGCAGTGATCACTATCGTGTGTTATTTATTATCGGTGTTTTGTTATTTACAATTACATTTATCGTGAACTTTGTCACTGATCTTGTGATTAAAGGAATCCGCGAAAAGGCGTAGCGTTTATTCGAGAAATTATATGGCAACAGATATAAATTCCTCCCCGACCTCTCCAGAACTCGTCGCTCCTCAATTGATGTTCACCGCGACCGATCAGAGTCGTAAAAAACAGCTGATGGAAAATATTGCGCGGAGTGTTTTCTTCGTAATGACGCTGTTGATGATCTTGCCGCTTGTCCTTATCGTTGTTTATCTATTTGTCAAAGCGGCACCGATCCTGTCCCCAGAGTTCTTTTTTACGAATCCTACAAATGGGATGAGAGCCGGTGGTATATGGGCACCGCTGCTTGGAACCATTTACATCGTGATAATTTCGCTACTCGTTTCTGCGCCAATAGGCGTGTTAGCAGCAGTCTATCTAAATGAATATGCCCGCGAAAGTTGGTTCACCCGCATAATTAATCTCGCAGTGGTCAATCTCGCTGGCGTGCCGAGTATCGTTCACGCTCTTTTTGGCGTAGGAGCTTTTGTGTATTTTGCAAGGATGGGGCGCTCGGTTTTAGCCGCTTCGCTCACATTGGCGATTATGACGCTGCCGGTTATCATTGCAAGCACGAAAGAGGCACTCGGTGCTGTTCCGATGGCGTTCCGGGAGGCGTGTTGGAATACCGGCGCGACACGATGGCAAACGATTCGTGGTATCGTTCTGCCAAATTCGATCAGCGGTATATTGACCGGAGTCATTTTACAGGTGTCGCGGGCGGCGGGCGAGACTGCGCCCATTATGTTTACTGGTGCAGTATTTTTTAAGGCAATCTCTGAAGGGGATGTTCTCGCCTACGGTCTATTAGATCGGTTTATGGCACTCTCAATGCACCTGTATCAACTTTCGACGCAAGTACCGGGCGTTCCTGAAGCCTTAGAGTACGGCACAGCCGTTGTGCTTTTGGGCGCTGTGTTGATGGTGAACGCGCTAGCGATTGTGCTGCGTGTGTATCTGCGATCTCGAAAGCGATGGTAGGATTTAGATTAGAAATCCGTGGCGACGCCCGATGAATCGGGCAACTACATACTGAAATGTGTAACTTCTATTACGGTAAGATTTAAGACATTGACACAGATATCCAACTCTACAAAGAAAATTGAAATCGCCGATCTCACCGTCCGATATAGGGACACAGAAGCTCTCAAGGGAATTTCTTTCGATGTATATGAGAATGAAATACTAGGCATTATCGGTCCCGCGCAATCTGGCAAGACAACACTGTTGAAAACGATTAATCGTACGATCGAATTCGAGCCAAGTGCACAGGTCAGCGGTCTGGTGAAAATCGACGGTACGGATGTGAAAAGCGTCAAAAACGTCAACCAACTGCGCCGCCGAATTGGGATGGTATTTCCGCTGCCGGTCGGCTTACCGTTGTCCATCTACGATAACGTTGCTTTTGCTCCCCGGACTGCGGGCATCCACAACCGGAGCGAGTTAGACGAACTTGTCGAGCGTTGTCTACAACAGGCAGCCCTTTGGGACGAGGTTAAAGACCGACTCAACAGTCTCGGCACAAAGCTGTCGGGCGGACAGCAGCAGCGCTTGACCATCGCTCGTGCGCTCTCACACCAACCCGAAATCCTCTGCCTCGACGAATTTTCAATTGCCGTCGATCCGGTGACAACAATGCGAATTGAGGATATCCTCAAAGAATTACGCTCCCAGATTACCATCATTCTCGTCACCAACTTGGTACAACAAGCGCGGCGTTTGGCAGACCGCACCGCTTTTATATTCGAGAGTGAGCTAATCGAAATCGATAATAACGACGTTATTTTCTCCGATTCACCGGCGAACCGATTAACCTATGATTACGTGAATGGAACCTTTGGATGAGCGCAGACAAAAGACACAGCATCGAAACCCGTCAACTTAACCTGTGGTATGGTGACTTTCAGGCACTTATCAATGTGAGTGTGAAGATTATTGACGGTTTGATAACCGGGCTCATCGGTCCCTCCGGATGTGGCAAAACCACGTTACTGCGCTGTTTCAACCGCGTAAACGAACGCTACGGCAACGTCACGACGACCGGAGAAGTTGAAATTCTTGGTAAAAATATCTACGATGCGGACGTCTCACTGCCGGAGCTGCGAAAAAATGTCGGCATGGTATTTCAGCGTCCAAATCCCTTACCAATCTCGGTTTACGAAAACATTATCTTCGGTCTGCGTGTCCACTCTGAAAATCGTATGCGGAAGAGGGCGGAAACTGATGCTATCGTTGAAGCGGCGTTAAGGGAGGTCTTTCTATGGGATGATCTGAAGGATCAACTAAAAGTGAAGGCAACCACCCTACAACTTGAACAGCAGCAAAAGTTGTGCATAGCCCGGCTACTGCCGCTGAAACCACGAGTGATTTTGATGGACGAACCGTGTTCAGCCCTTGACTCCAAAGGGACACGAGCAGTTGAAGAGTTGATGTTGGAACTTGCGGGACACTACACTATTCTAATTGTCACACATAATATGGCGCAGGCACGTCGTATAAGCGATGAATGCATCTTCATGCTGCTCGGCGAGATTATTGAGCACAGCCGCACTGAAGATCTTTTCCTGACACCCCAGAACGAAAAAACGGCAGACTATATCGAAGGACGCTACGGATAACCAACCTAGTATACCTCCGAACCTTTCAGCGGAAGCGGTACAACCCAGATATTGCGATACTTCACGGGGTTACCGTGATCCTGCAGCCGTAAGGGTCCCGGTGCTGCGGCATCGTCGTCCGTCGCCCCACCTGTAGCACCCTGCATCTGGACATTATTCTGTATCACAATCCCGTTCTGCAGCACAGTTACACGCGCGTTTTCTTCTATCTCTCCCGACTCACTAATGCGAGCAGCACGGAATATCGCGTCGTATGTTTGCCATTCAAGCGGCGGCTTACAAGCATTTACCAACGATGCAAATTGGTTGTAAATTGCGCCACAGTCTCCCATGCCCGGCACATCAATTCCGTAGGAATCTAGGACCTGGATTTCGTACCGCCCCTGAAGGAATACCCCGCTATTTCCCTTCGCTTGACCCGTTGCATCTGGCATATCGGGTGTCATGAACTCCAAGTGAAGTAGAAAATCGGTAAACGTCTCCCGACTCACGATGTCGCCCTCGCCAGCAGTCACGGTCATCGTGCTGTCAGCGACCTCCCATGCCGGTGCCCCTCCATCAAGTTTCGTCCAGCTGCTGAGATCTTTCCCATCAAAAAGAATAACTGCCGCCTCCGGTGGTGTTTGTATCATTGATTGTCTCCTCTTTCGTGAAAATAAAAAAGCAGGGCTAAAAAATCAGCCCTGCTCTGCATCTAAGTTTGAGATCAAGGGAAGAACCGTCTCCTAAGAGAAAGCTCCCTTGATAGGGGAAGCACTGTCTCCTAAAAGACAGCACCTCCCTTGATCATTCCACTAGATGGTAACAAGAATGATCACCTCCTTTCATTTCAAAGAATATAGATAGCATAGCATACCCGGAAATTTTTGTCAATAATAAAGTCTGTTTATTTTTTCATCAGAATGATTTTTTGTTGACTTTTTCGTATAAAGGTGGTAGGTTGATTTGAATAGCAACGGTTCGCTATTCGATTTATTACGTCCTTTGACATACTCCCAAACCTAAAGGATTGGGATTCTTAGGAGTCCCTTTCCGATAGGAATCGAATTGTGCTATCAACAAGGATTGCCCGGCGAACCGGGACTTACGTCCTCTCCTGCATGGGTTGATGCCCCAACCCGATAGATATTGACCGCAGCATTGCGATCTCTATCCAACTGCGTGTGGCAGTTCGGACACTGCCACGTCCTATCACGGAGGTTCAACGCATCATTGACCGCACCACAAGCGGAACAGGTTCGACTCGAAGGATACCACCGATAGATGAACGTGATTTTAACACCTTTTTTGGAAGCGATATACACCAGCTTCAGAACGAAATCAGCAAAGCCGAGATCGCTGACCTTGCGACCCCAGAGCGCTTTCATGCCCTGTAGATTCAAGTCTTCAAGTCGTATCTCGTCATATGCATCGGTCAGATGGTGTGCGAGTTTCCAATGGAAGTCGCTGCGCTGGTGGTCGATGGTGCGGTGTTTACGGGCGAGGTTCAGTCGTGCACGTTCTCGGTTCTTTGAACCTTTGCGCTTGGTGCTGTGCTTACGGCTCGCACGTTTGATGGCGTTAATGCTCCGCTTGAAAAACTGTGGTGATTCTATATCGTGCCCGTTATGACCGGTGAGATACCGTTTCAGACCGAAATCGAAGCCTGCGATTTTACCCGTCATGGCTCGGTTCAGGTCAGGTGCCTCATAGTCCGTTAAAACACAGATATAGACATCACCGACGGCGTCCCGCTTGATAGTGCAGCGTTTTGGAGTGCCAAGTATCTCGCGGGATTTGAAGTATCGGTAGATTCGTTTACCAATACGGATCTGATTGCCCAGCAAAAGTTTCCAGCCGGCTTGGAGTAATGTGAACGACTTATATTTCTGACGCGGTTTGAAACGGGGACACCCCCATTTCCGACCCGCAGCACGCGCTTCAAACATCGCTTTGTAGGCTTTATCAAGACGTGCTGCTACGTCCTGAATCGATTGGCTCGGCAGCTGATTCCAATGGGCAAATCGAGCCAACCGCTTGAGTTTAGAGATATGATTGATCAGTCTAAACTTACTGATATATTTGCCGTAGATCGCATAATACCGACGCTGGAGCGCGACGCAATGATTCCAGACAGATGCGTGTCCTTCTATTGTCTTATGCAGATCACGATTGCCGTGATTAGAATACAGTTTGAACTTGTAGGTTTTCATGGAATTAGCTTTCTGGCTTTCATATCCTGTCTCAAAGGCTGTGGGAAGCACCACCGTGCGGTGGTGTGAGACCTTCCCACGAAAGCCACCATAATTATATCATGTTTTACCTACAAAATACACAAAAAAATAACGCTAAAGCATGGGTGTATAGGCTGCGCCCCAACTGCTCCAAGCATAAATGCTTGGGATACACCCCTAAAGTGATTTTTGATAAAATATGTGCGAATCTTGATTCAAGTACACAACAGCTAAAGTTCAAATCAACAGGAGGAATATTATGCCTTACAAACTTCGACCTGACAAGATGTATATGATGCCAACACACTTTGGGCCCAGCATGGGCCCGAGGCAGGGCCCCTGTGGACGTAAATTCGAGTGTAAGGATAGTCCGAAGTCAACATCCGTGTCGGTCAGCTTCTTGACGAACCGTGAACAACTTGAGGAATTTTTGCCGGAACGTTTCGAGGTCGGCGCGGAGCCGGTCGTCAGCGTTTCTGCGTCCTATATGACAGAGATTGAGTGGCTGGCAGGTCGTGGATACAACGTCCTCGGTGTCAGTTTTCCTGCTATCTTCAACGGAGAACGCGATCGCGCTGAAGGTGGACTGTTGACGGTGCTTTGGGAAAATCTGTGTGATCCTATCCTCACCGGTCGTGAGCAGTTGGGTTTCTCCAAAATCTACTGTGAACTTCCAGAGCCGGTCGTGCTTCGCGGAGATACACACTGCATCGCTAGTTGGCTCGGCTTCAAGTTCTTGGATATGAAACTGACGGACATGGAGCAGGTCACACTGGATACAAACCCGGCACCGGCAGCACCGGCTCCGGATGATGGTGTGCTGCGGGGGACCTTGCACTATAAATATATGCCCCGAACCGGGGAATGGGGACAAGGCGATGTTGGCTATGCCGTACTCACACCGGCAGAGGGCAGCAACAGCGTTACCAAAGAACTGTGGCGTGGTGAGGGAACAGTGGAGTTTCGCAAAGCAAGGTGGGAAGATTTGCCAACCCAGTATCATATAGTCAACGCCTTCCATGAGTTGGAAATTAAGGAATACCGTGGCGCAACCATCTCTAAGAGCGTTGGCGGCAAAGATCTCAGCGATCAACGGATCCTTCAGTAAAATGAAACGTGATGCGTAAAATCCCGTTCCGCCTGTCCCGATGTAATCGGGGAGGATCCCGATCTATCGGTTCATTGGTGTCTAACCTACGGAGCTCATATAAAAAGAAAGTGTTCTGTTGCACTACTGGAGGTAAGCTATGGAATATCGTCCATTTGGTCAGACAGGGCTGCAGGTTTCTGCGATTGGATTCGGTTGCTGGGAGATGGGTGGTGGTTACGGTTCCATTGAGGAATCGGAGGTTATCAAGGCAATTCACCGCGCCCTCGACCTTGGAATCAACTGTTTTGACACCGCCGAAGGCTACGGGAAGGGCAGATCTGAGGAGTTGTTGGCAAAGGCGTTGGGCACCCGGCGGAAAGATGTTATTGTCGTGACCAAGTTCGGTGTCGGTTACGATGACCGTCCGAAAGGGAGGGATAGCCGGCGATCCACGGCACACGCTGCGATTGATCGGAGCCTGAAGGCACTGAACACCGATTATGTTGATGTCTACCTAGTCCATTGGCCCGACCGCACAACTCCCTTTGATGAAACAATGCAGGCATTGGAGGAACTTGTCCAACAGGGAAAGGTGCGTCACGTCGGACTGTCGAATTTTACGCTCGATGAGATCAAGACGTGCATGGGGATGCGTCGGGTTGAGGTTTTACAGTATAGTTGCAATCTTTTTGATCGGCGTATGCCACAATGGATCTTCCCCTATGCCGAAGAGAACGGAATCGGCGTCATGACCTACGGGTCGCTCGCCTACGGTTTGCTGACAGGTGCGTTTACCGAGGAAACCACATTTGAGGAAGGAGATTGGCGGCGCAATGGTGGCTGGGATATGTCGCTGCGGTTGTTCATGCCAGAGGTTTTTAAGCGTAACGTTCAAGCGGTCGATGAACTCAAACCGATCGCAGAGCGGCTTGGGAAGAAACTCCCCCACCTCGCGCTCAATTGGACGCATTCCAACCCTGGGGTCAGCGTGTCTCTTGTTGGAGCGAGGCGTGCCTCCGAGGTTGAGGACAACATGGGAGCGGTTGGTTGGCAGTTGGGGGACGATGTGCGGGCTGAAATTGATCAGGTCTTCGCGGAATATGAAATCGACACCGCGCCTAATAAGTGGGTAGAACAGGTCGATGAATAAGGGAGCGAGTATGTGAGGGAGCGAGGGATTGAGGACTTGCTCCCTTGTCTGTTGGTTCCCTCGTTTTCTTTTCCTTTGCGCCTTGACGTCCTCCGTAGGGGTTGGGTCTCCCAACCCTTTGTTCGGAACTCTGTAGGTCGATTTTACAAAATCGACAATATCTAGCGTTGTAATCATCGGATAATCTGCCATAAGTAGCACAACCTGTTAGTTTGCGAACGGGGATCACAATCTAACAGATTGTGGTACAAACAACCAATAAACCAATGAACTAATGAACCAATTTTACTTGAGTATCAGCATCCGCCGCGTCGCAGAGAATTCTCCCGCCCTCAGTGTGTAGAAATAGAGACCACTGGCGACAGACTCACCCAGCTGATTCCGTCCGTCCCAATAGGCTGCACGGCTGCGACTCCGATACATACCTGCTGCTTGATGTCCTACCGCCAAACGTCGAATCATCTCCCCATTCATATCATAAATTGTCAGTGTGGCCTCTGCTGGCTCCGCTAATTGATACGGTATCCATGTCTCCGGGTTGAACGGATTCGGATAGTTCGCCAATAACATAGTTTCCTCTGGAATCAATGAGGCTAGCAGGTTTTCGAGATTCTCAATACCCTGTTTGAAGGGGTGCGAACCGTCATCTTCTAACCGTGCCTGTGCAATCCACGCTTCTATTGTTGCAGCATCTACACTGTCTGTTCTAGCTATAGGTGCAGCAGATGATCCAGCAATTCCCTGTGCCACGATGATGAGGTCAAGGATACTGACAATACCATCGCCGTTGACATCCACTGCCGAACCTGCGGGCACTCTTTTCCCCAACTGCTGTGCAGTAAGAACCAGATCCAGAATGCTCACCCGTCCATCCCGATTTACGTCCCCGGTGGTAAGCTGTCCTTCTATAGTAATGCGAATTTCATGGGGACCTGCAGGAATACTATCACCTGTGCTAGCAGCAAACTCAAAATTACGCAGTGCTAACTCTGTTTCACCGGCGGCTTTCGCCTTGAATCTCACCTGAAGCAGTGTGCCGGTGCCACTCACCCCTTGGGTGGACAATCTTGCTGCACTGAGCCCCCCAATTTTACCTACTGCATTGTCAATGCTACCACCCTGAAAGAAGGTCGTTCCGCCATCTGTCTTCAGAAAATCACCTTCGCTTACATTGAGGGCTTCAAGAATGATAGGATCGAAGACAATATCAAACTGCCACCCTGCGAAGTCAGTAACATTTTCTGCAAGGATGTCGAGGGCAAAGGTATCGCCTGTATGAATTGGTGCCTTGGAAAATGCGTAGCCAACCCCCGTTGACACCGTATAGTCGGTGCCCGGTTCAAATCCAAAAAAGCCGTTACCCCAAATGCGAATTGCGACCAACAGAACATTCCGGCCCTGCTGAAGCGTGACGGGGAAAAAGTCGGTGTAATTATCTGCATCCCACTCATGATTGAAACGTTCGTAAATCAAAGTCCCGTTGAGCCAGACCCTTACCCCACGCTCGCCGCCGACGTACATCGTTGTGTTCTGCTGCCGTGGTGAATAGAGGGATACAGAGCCGTAGATGACTCCGTCATGGAGGACGGTTTTCAGCATATCCTCAATGTTGTTTCTTCCGGCGGGCGGGAGTCTGTGAGAGGTCCACACAGCATCCCCGACCGATTTTCCCTCCGTTGCCCCATGGGTAGCGATTTCTGTCTCCGTCACCGTGCCCCCACTTGCCTCTGATAGTAAATCCGTGTTGCTATCCAGTTTGGTGTCTGGTAATACCACCCATCGCCACGGCCCCTCTATCTTCGGGGCATCTGTAGGATACACTGGATTGCTATACCAATGGAACGTCTTTATATTCTCGCGTATCCCATCCAAGGGCGAAAAATTGGAGATGTTATTGCGTGAAAGATCTAACCATGTTAAGTTGGCTAACCCTGCAAGCGGCGATATATCCGATATGTTGTTCTGAGGAATCTCTAGCCATTCCAAGTTGACTAGCCCCGCAAGCGGCGAGATGTCCGATATGTTTTCGTTACACCTCAAACTCAGACGAGTTAGTTTAGTTAACCCTGCAAGGGGCGAGATGTCCGAGGTTTTGTTGCAAACAAAATACAGCTCTTTCAAATTTGTTAACCCTGCAAGCGGCGATATATCCGGTAACCCTGCACTGTGACAAATACTTACTTTTTCCAGTTGGGGTAATTCCGCTAGCACAGAGAGGTCGGAAATAGGGTTGTCCCACGTGGTAAAGGATTTTAGCTTTTTAAAGCCTGCAAGGAAGGAGATGTCACCGATATTCTTATTTGAAAAATTTATCTCTTCCAAGTTAACTAACCCTGCTATCGGTGAGATGTCGGAAAATGGATTGTCGTCAAGGTAGAGAATTTCTAGGTTGATTAATCCTGCAAGGGGTGAGAGATCAGAGATTTCATTGTGCTCAAGTTCGAGGATCTCCAAGCTGATTAACTCTGCTATGGGCGATATATCGGAAACCTGATTATCTTTGAGTTTCAGGTTAGTGAGATTTTTTAAGTTTTTTACGGGCGAGATGTCGGAAACCTGATTAGTGGGAAGTCTTAGCGATCGCAGATTTTTTGCAAACTGAATCCCTGTCAAATCACGGATGCCCCTGTTCGCCGCATGGTTGCTTTCCAAGTAATGCAATCCTTCCATCTCCTGTACAGTAATCGGAGCATTAGGACTTTTGCCAAGTGCCTCCGCAATCGCCGCACGTAGGTTGGAGTCAGGGATATGAACACCCCCGCCCGGTAGCAGATCCGGCTGCGATGGACTGTCAACCTCCGCCTCCGGGAAATCCAATGCGTAAATCATCGCATTAAAACTTGATGTCCACGCATCCCGTTTCATACTTCCATTTGGGCTGTCTAACACCAACAAACCAATATTCTGTAATCCCACATTCTCACGTATCTTCTCTTGGAAGGCTTCGGTCTCTAACCCAATCACCGCAGCGGCATACGCAGCGTCCACCGGTCCCTGAAATACCTCATGGAAACGGGATATCGGCTCTATGTCGTCCACCGTCCCTCCCGTCGCTTCCAGTGCCACCCTATACCTATCCATATCTCCCCGCAAGAGCGCGTCCATCTCTGACTGTTCGACGTAGAGTCTCAGGGCGTGCGCTTTGTCATACGCTGGGGTCGCATTACTTTCTATTACTGAACGCACTTCGTCCTCAAAGGTCTTCATCCCCTCTGTATGACAACCGAAACAGGATAAACCATTCCGCACCCTCGGGTCACTCGCAGCGGGATTGGAAACTATCTGTATCGGTGCCGCGTCCAACCGCGAACCCGCCGCCGTCGTGATGTAGTAGCCTTGTAACCCGTTGGGAAGATTAAAGATAACCTCACCACCATCATGGGTGAAATTGAGTGGGTGGGTTAAGATGTTCTGTGTCCCAACACTCCCTGCAAAGTCATAACTCTTCCAATACGCGCCATAGCGAGAGGTGTGTCGCTCCACCACCCGGTTGTGATTGGAAACACCGGAATTGTTGAAACCCGCCCGCCAGACATCAATTCCCGGTGCATTGGTGATATTGTATCCCACATCAACCTCCAGTCGAGTTTCTAACTCCCTATCTGTCAACGGCAAATCGAGTAGGTCATGATACAGTGGAGGTAGAGATGCTTGTGCGACAAGCCAATCGACGTGAATAGATGGTATATCAGCTTTCATCTCCCCCTGTAACCGCGTCAGTTGTGCCTTTAGTGCGGACTGTTCGGGTGCGTCAAACGAGATGTGATAGGGATACGCCGCTTCTATCGTCGTCCAACCATCATTCCGATCCCACTCATAGTGTCTTAGGTCGATATAGAAGATAGTCTCTTGTGGATCGATGGGTTGTGGGTTGGTAATTTCGCGCTTCCATGAGAGACTGTTGATCAGTTTGGAGAGCCCCTTGCGATACTCTTGGAGTATCCCCACAGACTCCCCTGCGTTATAGAGATGTGTCATTGTGAAGTAACGGGCATAGGCACGGTCAAAGGGTGTAAGTGACATCAGGTGGGTTTCAATGATATTGAGTATTTCAGCAGGAGAGATAAAGTCGCCATCGGTTGTAGGGACCGCTGCCCAATCGGGAGCACCAGCCAATATCCAGTTTTTCACTGTTTCAATCTGTGGATCGGGTAAAGGAGGACCTCCCAGCGGCATGAGTTGTCCCCCTTTTCCAAGGAGTCGCTTATACAGTCTAGACGCTTCTGGGTTTCCCGGAACAACGGGACCGTTTTCTGTAATGAGTGTGTTGTATTCCATCAAGAGAGTCTCTTTATAAGCACCGTCAGGACCGTGGCAGTTGAAGCAGCTCCGTTCAAAGATAGCGTAGGTCTCTAGGGCTATCTGTTGTTGAGCGGAGACGTTTTGAGAACCCACGATGAGTGTCAACAGACAGATGAGTCTGATGCAATACTGCTGCCTACAAATCCGAATTAAATTGGGGGCTAAATGAGGCTTAAACATGAAGAGTGTCTCCTGATATGCTAGTTTGTAACGGTTGAAAGGAAGCGAAGAAATTGTTTTTCATAGATCCCCGTCTTTACAATTATGGTGAAGTCTAAAAATAAATAGACACTCAAAGGAGTAGGCACATCGCTTTGCATCCCGCCTGCGGGGCACCGTGTGCCGTAACTCCTTACCAAGCAGATTTCCGAACCACACGGAAGCCAAACGTATAACACGCAATATAGTGCCGAAAACGGGAGGCAGTACGGACGCTGCACGCGCTCCGTTGCCCTCGATACCACGAGCCGCCACGCACCACATAATACTCACCGCTATCAGGACCTTGAGGATTACGAGACGGAGCATGGTGATAGTAGTCTGTCGCGAACCAGTCGTGGCACCACTCCCAGACATTGGCGGCACAATCCATCACACCGTAAGGTGATCCACCCCGTGGATAGCTGCCCACAGGCGTTGTCCCCCTCCCCGCAATATTGCATCTATCTTCATCGAATTCATTTCCCCAGGGCCAAAAGCGTCCGTCGCAGCCTCGCGCTGCTTTCTCCCACTGCGCCTCGGTTGGCAAACCGATTGCGACGCCCGTTTCCTTGCTGAACCACTCACAGTAGGCGAGGGCATCCTTGCGCGTTACGCACACAACGGGGTGATCAAGCCTTTCCTCAAGTGGGGCTTCTCGCAACTTATACCAGATCGATTTACCGAGTCCATCTAACTCCCGTTCCGTCCGATAGCCGGTCTCGTCGACAAATGCCTTAAATTGCCGGTTCGTCACCGTATATTTCGCAATGGTGTATTCAGAGAGATAGACTTCTCGTTGTGGCTGCTCGCGCGCAAGCCACTCATCGGGAAATTCGGAGTCAAGCTCCTTGATGCGATGGTCCTGCGCTGCATCCGATCCCATGATGAATTCACCCGCAGGGATAGTGATCCATTCCATTTCGTCCGGTTTTGTGATTATACGTTCCTGCATCTAAGTTCCTTCAGATAATTGAGGGATGCTCATAAATAGCTTTCAATGCGTCCGCACATCAGGAGAAAGATTTCCTTTCCACAGTGGGAGAGGTGTTCGGTGATCCCGTGTGCTATAAACATATCGCCCCGATAATCGGGATTTTCACGCATCACGTAGTCTATCCAGAAAATTCTTAAATCCAGAAAATCCTGATTCAGACAATAATCCGCGCAATCTGTGTCATCTGCTTAATCCGCGATTCAGACAATAATTATGAGCACCCTTCACTTAATTTTGGGCACATCATCCATAGCCATTAAAAGATAGGCATCTTTTATATTTTCTTCCAATTCCTCAAGGGTTTCCCCTTGTGTCATTATTTCCGGATGTTCAAGAAGTTTTCCTAACCAAAATTTGTCCGATTTCCAATAGACCATTGTCATTTTAGGTTTCATGGTTGCACCTCCGATTGATAACATCGTGTCTGTTAAGACGTTGGAATGTACATCATGGCACCGCTGTGAAGCCTTGAGTATATGATTCCCTTCGAGTGATCACTTTGTCCGCACTTCAGAATCGTAAATCAGAAACTGAATAATCGGTTCAGCGGTTTTCGGCGTCAAACCCGACCCCGGCTTCCGCATCATTTTGTAGACATACTTACGCCACGCCTCCCCAGTAAATTCTGAGTTAATTGGACGGGCGAGAGTATGGCAACGACTACATTTTTGCTCAAACAGTTTGTAGTTTTCCTGCATTTCCGACGAGTAGGTGGATACATCAATAAAGTTGGGACCCTTGTCCGCCGGAAAAATTTTCGGGGTCGCCTGTGGCATCCTGACCAGTGAAACAGTTATAATTACCATTAAACCAACTACCAATACCACTGAAATCCAAACAACGGGTTGACGCATCTATCAGTTCTCCTATGAGTTCTCAATTGGATATACTCTAATACGCTCGCTCAGTTTCTGTCAATCTTTTTTCTCTCAACAGCAAGACACCGTAGGGGCGGGGTAACTCCGCCCGTAGTAGGGATTGGGTAACCCAACCCCTACAAATGTACAAAGGGTTTTCACGTTTCACGCGCTTTCCATTTTACATTTTCTTTTACTATGAGCCTATCAGTTTACCACTTCCAATACAAGCAGGTCAGCGGTCATGAGGGAATCATTGGACGGCTATCCGAGTCCGAAATTGTGAATCTATTACCGCGTGTGATAGAGATTGCGACGCCGGAGATCTACCCGCCAGGGAGTATCGTCTGGCATGAAGGCGAATTGAGGCATGAAGAAATCGAGCGATGTCGGTGGCTGACCTTTCTGACACAAATCGACACGTTCATTCGGGAGGCTGAGGCTGCCAATCAAGACCAACGGATAGCGGAGACCCTACGGCAGGATTACGATGCCTTTTGTGCCTTCGTTGAATCTGGTATCCATCAACCGATCCTCACGCTCGACAAAGACTGGATTGCCACAGTCGCACCACAGGCATTTGATTATCAATCTCCGGCGAGGCAGTCTCCATACCTGATTCGTGCGATGCTGAATCTCAGCTACAACGCGGGACCCATTGGTAGTGTGCTAGATCCGATGGGTGGTTATGGGCAGACACTTTTCGAGTGCGTGTTAAGAGGGATTAATGGTGCGACGTTAGAGATTTCTCCCACAGCCTCGAAGCGAAGTGCCGAGAATCTCCGAAAACTCTTGCAGCGGCTTGGGATACCTTTTGAGGAATCCCACGATAGTACATGTCATCTTTTCACAACCCACAGCATTCCCCAAAACCGGTATCAGATCATCAACGGCGATACACGGGAGGCGCATCGATATCTACTTAACCAACAATTCGATAGTCTGATCACAGATTTCCCTTACGGTATCCGCGCCGGAAGCCGAAACGAAAAGCTCACACCCATTCCATTAGATGAGCTGTTAGATGCCGCGCTGCCAAGTTGGGGACGCCTACTCAAACCGAACGGGACAGTTGTGATTGCGTATAATTTGAAGGCGTTGCCACGCGAAATAGTGCTCGATCTGATTCAGAAACACAGGTTTCGCCAGCGTTTCGCCCATGCTGACCTACGCGAGCGGATCTCTCGTAAGATCCATCGAGATATCATAGCGTTTGAAAAAGTATAAGAGAAACCGAGTTTTTTCTTGAAAACTCGGTTTCTGTTGCACCTCGCCCGGATTTACTTTATAAAACTGTAGGCGGGGCATCTTGCCCCGCCCGTCCGTGCCAAAAACTCGGGTTCTTTGCACTAAATCTTAACGTGAGTAAATAAAAAACTCTGTGCATTCTGCTTACTCTGCGTTAAAAAGGGTTCACCGATAATTTGGCACCGGCACAACCTCACCATCCCTTTCAGCAGACAGGTGTGCACAAATTCCCGGCGCAGTATACTCCATCGCTTCGTAAACATCAATTGGCGGTTTCGTATCGTTCAGGATGGATTCGATGAACCCGTCAACGATTCTGCTTTCGGCGACTCCGTGACCACTATCATCACTGGTGAAAGGGGTCATCTCTCGGTCAGGGGCTATTCCACGGAAGTATCCACTCGCTCTGTCCTTATATTGACGTTTACTTTCTAACGCGCCCTTTGTGCCGTAGACAACATACCAGTGAAATGCCGGGTGACGTTCAATTGAAAAGCCGCACAGGATCTTGACGACTGCACCGCTCTCCATCTGAAACAGTCCAACCTCAAGGTCAATTACACCGAGGTCGGGTGCGATATTAGAGCCGGTATTTAACCCCGTCGCTGCGACGCACCGGTCTTCCATTATAAAAATTAGGGGTCCAAGACTATGGGTGCAGTATTGGATTGGCGGCATCTTGGCGCGCCACGTCAACGTCCCATCGCTACGCCGCATCATGCCTCGGCAGTCGTGAATATATTCGGCTTCGGCGTAGATAATCTTCCCAAGTTCGCCAGCGCGGATCTGTTCCTTCCATGTGAGGTGCATATCGCTATAGCAGCAGTTCTCAGCGAGCATATATTTCAATCCGGTCTTTTCAACAGTTTGAACAACCGCTTCACACTCTGACAGTGTGTATGCCGCTGGCACTTCACAGAGGACATGCTTCCCACCTTCCAATGCGACGATTGTGTGGTCGGCGTGTTGCGGCATCTCAGTGCAGATAACCACTATATCCAGATCGTGTCTTAGAAAATCCTCGTAATCCGTGTATCTTGACACATTGGCCGGACAGTCAGCCACCTCCAATCGAGATCTATCTGCATCGCACACCGCAACAATTTCTGCTTGATCTTGCTCCGAAAAGCGGTCTAGGTATACACGCCCGCGCCCTAACCCCACGACACCAACCTTTAACTTCATCAGTTTTCTCCTTAACGACTGTGCAAGATATGATATGCAGCAATTCCCAACGACACATGAACGTTCAGCGAAGCCCCTTTGCCGTACATCGGGATGTAGACGGTCATATCGCAGGCGGCGAGGGTCCGCTTTGTGACACCGTGGTCCTCATGTCCAACAATTAGGCAAAGCTTATCGGGATATTCGGTCTCATTGTACGGCACAGATGCTGCGGTTATCTCTAACGCGCAGCTAGCATAGCCTTGTGCTTTGAGGTCTAAAATTGCATCCGCTGCCTGTTCCACATAGCTCCACTTCACCCGCCGATCTCTGCCCCGTCCAACCTTCCGAATCAACGGGTGCGGCGGACGTGCGCTAATCCCTGTCAAAATGAGTTGACGCACACCGGCTGCGTCCGCTATCCGAAACGCAGATCCAACGTTGACCGGATCTTCGACGTCCTGCAAAATAAAGATGAGTTCTCTATCCGGACGTTTCGCCCCTTTGAGAAAATCCTTGAGCGGTTTGCCACGCAGCTGTTTCACTGTTCAATCTCCCCTTCCAATGCCTCGGGTTTCTCCCTGTCTTTGCCGGCAATGTAGAGAACACAAAGGGTCACAACTATTGCAATCGCCATCCATAAAACACCCCACGCAATGGTCGGAATATACGGCGTTATCTCTTCGTGAAGCATACGGGCATCGGACCGGAGATGGGAGCGGTCTATAATATCGCTCTTGATGTCGAGAATCGCATAAAGACAACTGGTCAAGCCAATAACTCGTAGCAACCACTCATTAATTGACTCTGGAAGCAATCTGCCTACAATAATCAATACCCCGCCGAACCCAACGCCAAATAGAAAACCGAAAGTGTTTCGCAGATAGAAGATCGAAATAAGAATCATGCCGATACCAACAACAGCACTGATCAATTTCCCAAGGTGCGTCCGTGCTGCGAGAATCAGAATCAACCCACCCCACATTAGACTCCCAAGATAGCCGGCGGTGAGTGTCCAGAAACGTGAACCGCCTGCCGTGATTGCGTGTCCACCCTCTTCAGGTACAATCTGAATCTCTTTGATACTACCACCCGTCGCAAGCGCAGCGAGACCGTGACTGACCTCGTGCATAAAAACGACGAAAATCTTGAGTGGGTAAACGACCGGTGTATTCCAAAGAAAAGCGATGACGATGAAAATACCAATCAAGCGAATGTCTAATCGTTTGAAGAATTTTATGATCATATTTGCTTTCGTGAACTTTTGGTTGATATTCAGGGGTGGATGTGCTATATTTGCCAAGTATTCACATCAATGCCTTCAAGTCTCAGATGAGAGTTAGAGTAACGGATGCATCGCCGATTTGTCAAGGCGTTTTCAGTCTCGATAGGGTCATTTAATTCTCCTGTAGGAGAGATCTCCGAATCCCGACACCTCACTCTATCCCATCGGAACACATTTCGGTAGATCCTCAAATGTCTCTATTAAGAAGCGATGCGAAATTATAGTGGATTAAAGAAATAAGTAGACATTTATACTGCGACCTTTGTGAAGTTTCCAAAGTCCCCCTGATAAGGGGGATTTAGGGGGTTGGCTAGGCATTGGGAGTGTCTAAGTAATTCTAGAATCTACCATAAACTGGAGAGCAGTATAATGGGAAATACCTTGGGTCATCTCTTTCGGATTACAACATGGGGCGAATCGCACGGCGGAGCGATCGGCGTCGTGATTGACGGCTGCCCACCACAACTCAAAATAGATATCAACACCATTCAGGCGGAACTTGACCGACGGCGACCGGGGCAGAGCCATCTCACAACCTCACGTCAGGAGGAAGATCAGGTAGAGATTTTGTCCGGCGTTTTCGAGGGGCAAACACTTGGATCGCCGATCTCAATGTTAGTATGGAACAAAGACGCGAAACCCTCCGCCTACGAACACCTCAAGGACGTGTATCGACCGTCGCACGCTGACTTTACCTACCAACAGAAGTTTGGTCTTCGTAACTGGCAAGGCGGCGGCAGGGCAAGTGCCCGTGAGACAATCGGACGGGTGGCAGCGGGCGCGATCGCAAAACAGATTTTACGCGAACAGTGTGGGACAGAGACCCTCGCTTACGTGAAGCAGGTTCACACAATTGAAGCGGAAGTCGATTCGGAGGTTGTAACGCTTGATGAAATTGAATCCAGCCTCGTTCGATGTCCAGACCCCAGAGCCAGCGAGAAGATGGCGGAGTGTATCGATCAAGCGAGACGGGATGGCGACTCCCTCGGCGGGATTATCGAATCGGTATCCCGGAATGTGCCTATTGGGCTCGGTGAACCGGTGTTCGACAAACTCAAGGCAGATTTGGCAAAGGCGATGATGTCCCTCCCAGCGACGATGGGCTTCCAGATCGGTTCGGGGTTTGGCGGTGTGGTCGGCACAGGTTCACAGCACAACGATCCCTTCTACAACGACGACAGGCGCATTCGCACACGGACGAACAATTCCGGCGGAACACAGGGCGGCATCTCAAACGGCGAAAACATCGTTTTTCAGATCGCCTTCAAGCCAACAGCCACCATCCGCAAGGAACAGGAGACGGTAGACCTCGACGGGAACCCTGTCACACTATCAGCGCATGGACGGCATGATCCGTGCGTTTTGCCCCGCGCGCCTGCCATTGTCGAAGCGATGACTGCGCTGGTATTAGTCGATCATTTCCTGCGACAGCGCGCAAAAACTCTGGATTGATCAACCCTATCCCGGTAGGTGCGGTTTCCAACCGCACCGAATTTAGTTCCTAGGTTGGGTAGAGCGACAGCGAAACCCAACTCCAATGAACCGATGCTTTTTAAGCGATTTTGGATTGATCCCGCCATCGCCACGGGCCCCTTTACCACCTCGGTTGACGTGTTCGGTATCCTATTCTACTGCATAATCGTCCGCATCTTCCTCTTCTAACCTTCGCTCCAGATGAAGTTTAAGTATTTAAATCGGTAATCCCGATTTTCCTCGAAGCATATGGTAGGCGCGGTTTGCAACCGCGCTGGTGTCGATAGCAAATTACCCAATTAATAAATTAATCTTCATGAGGAGCGATATATGTTAGCAGTTACGCACTTCAGATTGTAGTTGCCCGATTTATCGGGTTGTAGTTGCCCGATTCATCGGGCGTATCGGCATGTGGTACAACCTACACCCGTCGTAGCGGAGCATCTTGCCTCGCATTGGGGTTGAAACATTGAACGACAGCCTCTCATCGTTCAACTGCACAAGTCCTATATGCATTAAAACATACCACCTCCGTAGGTCGGGCATCCCCGATAAATCGGGATCCAAAGCGACTTGCCCGTCCTCCAAAGCCCCAGAGGGGCGATATGTGTATAGCACACAGGTAAACCAATTCCCCAAGCCCCAGCGGGGCGACATGTGTGTCCTAAACTTGGTTATTTCTGATAGGTGTCAGGTATGAAAACTTGACCTACGGGTTGAGTGTAGCGAAATCCCGATCTATCGAGGTTGTTTAGCAACTTGCCTTATAATAATTTCGGTATTTTTACGCTAGAAGGGAAGTCATTACCAACCTTGAAGGAGAACAATCAAAATGAGTGACGACGTAACCGAAACACAAGAAGCAACAATCACCCTGACTGTTGAGCAGTTAGAAGGAATCACTCGGAAGGTGGTGTGTGAAGAACTAATAGAGTTTGCCACGCAGAATCTCTTTAACCTCGATAAAACCTCTCCGCTTTATGAGGATATGAAAGATATTCTTGAACGCAAAAAATCCGATAGATTGAAATTTCACAACCACACGGACGTTTGGAATGAATGAATACCAAGGTTTTTATGAAAGCCGATTCGTCCGAAATCTTACGCGCTACTCAGTTTACGCCAACGTATCTAGCGGGGAGTTGAGTAGATCCTCAAAGATCCCTATACCGGCACAGAACGTTTTGCGCGAGTCACTGACGGGTTAGATTTGCGAGGCTGCCGCAGCCCTTCTATAGACATACCGCCCCGCTGGGGCGGAAGATATACCGTTGTCCAACTAGGATTTCAATCAGTCGGTACATCGGTTCGATAGGTGCTTTCGCTCCAGAGGAGCGCAATGTCTATAGCCAGTTAGCTGTGCAATGGGCACGCTCCAGCGGAGCGCAATGTGTAGAACTGAACCGATTAATCGATGAACTAATGAACTTGCGTTATCATAAGTTTCGGTAAACTCTGTTACCGGACATCTTTGCCCGCCTGAACTTCCTTACCTCCGCTTCAATCCCCTCCAAAAAAGAGTTGCAATCTTCATGGTAAATCTGCCATAATATGATGGCAAGTCTACCATGAAGTGAGAGGAAGACATCATTTTGAACGAAGCGGTGAAAGATGTAACTTGGATTGGGGATTCTCGCGAGCAAGTCCGACGTTTTCCTAAAGCCGTAAGACGGGCAGTCGGTGAAGCTTTACGTTTTGCCCAGCGCGGTGCGAAACACCCTAAAGCAAAACCGATGCGGGGTATTGGATCTGGCGTTTTGGAAATTATCGCACGTTACGATACAGATACCTATCGTGCTGTTTACACTGTCAAAATTGGCGAGAAAATCTATGTGCTCCATGCGTTTCAAAAGAAATCGACTCGCGGCATCAGAACCCCAAAACGAGAAATTGATTTGATAAAACAGCGACTCACCATCGCGCAACAACTGGAGAAAAAATAATGAATAAAGATGTTAAAGTCGAGCAGGGCTCCGGGAATGTGTTTAAGGATGTCGGATTTTCTGATGCTGAAGCCGAGCAAGCCTTGTTGAAGGCAGATTTAGCTTTTGAGATATACAACATCATTGAAGCACAAAAACTCACACAAGCAAAAGCTGGGAAAATTCTCGGTATTGACCCCTCTGACATTTCAAGACTGAAGACAGGTGATTTTAACCGCTTTAGCGTGGAGCGATTATTTACACTTCTCAATCGTTTTAACCGTAACATTGAGATTCGGATTACACCGGCGGAAGATAGGGAGGGACATCAGCGGGTCGTTGTGGTTTAGGGCAGTTTACCACAGATTAAGGCGGGTAAAATTGAATCAGTCAATAATGGAGAATGTTTATGACGGAGATCAGATCTAATCAGCAATGGACGCGAGCGGTCAAAAAGCGTGATGGAAATACCTGTCGTCAATGTGGAGTGACTATTAACCCTCATGCACATCACATCAAACCGCGTAACAAATATCCTGAATTAGAGTGGGAACTTGACAATGGGATAACACTCTGTGGAAACCACCACACTCATTTGAACGGAAAAGAGGAAAGCATCAATCTAAAAGTGATTATACCTGATGAGCAAACTGCCGAGCAGTTAAAGCGGCTCAACGGTATATTTTGCGACTATCTGCTGTTAAAATTAGATAATCCAGACAAAAGGAACGAGGTGGCTTTTCAGTTGTTTGGTCATCTCCAAATTTATCCTGATTCACTTGATCAATTTATTCCTGTTATTCAACATTTCCTAGATGAAAATAGATTAGATGCAGGGCTTGCCGAGCAGATGGTGGTTGAATTTTTGAGATGTAACTCAAATAACATAGTATCACGAATGGTTATCGAATGCGAAGAACGGCTCGCCGCCGAAAGGCACAGACGGGACGCAGAGCCGGACGAAGTAACGGCATTGCGCCTACTTGCCGAGTCGGATGATGCCGCAGCTGAATGCTATGTCCGTGGCTGGTGTTACGCAAATGGTAGGGGCGTTATTCAAGACGACGAGCAAGCGGTCGAGTGGTATCATAGAGCTGCTGAACAAGGACACACCATCGCCCAGTATGACCTGAGCTGGATGTATCAGTATGGTAGAGGCGTCAGTCCGAACCCTAGTGAGGCAGTCAGGTGGTGTCGATTAGCTGCTGGACAGGGGTATGCCGATGCACAGAATGCTCTTGGTTGGAGGTATCAATATGTCAGAGGCGTTGGTGTTCAAAACTATGATGAAGCAATCAGATGGTATCGTAGAGCTGCTGAACAAGGACACGCCGATGCCCAAGCTAGGCATAGGGAATTGTCTGCAAGAAACCAGCAAATTGATACAGCCGATGTGGAGACAGCCAGATTAAATTACAGGGCCACCCAACAAATCGGCTTTGGTGGGAGGCAGACGGTTCGTAGCGGCTTCGGACGGGACAATGTGCGGACGTTTTTGCACTATCAAAGTGCCGCTCAACAAGGTGATACTGCTGCACAGAACAACATTGGTGTGATGTATGCCAATGGTATAGGTGTTGACCAAGATTATGATGAAGCAATCAACTGGTTTAGTAGAGCGGCGCAACAAGGTGATACTGCTGCACAGAATAGCCTCGGAGTGATGTATGCCAATGGCATAGGCGTTGACCAAGATTATGAACAGGCGTTTAACTGGTTTAGTAAAGCGGCTGAACAACTACATGGCATCGCAGAGTATAACCTCGGAGTGATGTATACAAATGGCGATCACGTTGTTCAGGATAATGCGAAGGCAGTAAATTGGTTTAGCAGAGCAGCTGAACGAGGCGATATCGAAGCACAGTCTACTTTAAGGAGATTTGGAAATATCCGCTAACCCACTTTATCGGATATTCTGTTTTCAGATATTATACAACAATTTAACGGATTAGGGCGGGCAATCAAAATTACCACACATTAACGCCGATTTTGCTGAGTTCCCGGCGTTTCGGCTATCCATCCAAGGGGATATAGGAGCAATCATGAAAAACTTGCAGAAGTTTCTTTATATGGCGTTAGGTGCAGGAATTATGGCACTAGGTATCATCATCGGGCAGGTTATCACACCGGGCATTGAGGCGCAATCGAATGGGGTGTTTGATGAGATTACTTGTCGAAGTCTAAAGGTGGTTGATAAGACGGGAAAGAGGATAGCTTTTCTAGGCAGAGGTGTGTCTTTAACACTTCAGCAGGTGGGTCAAGATATAGAAGGCAATGTTTTTGAGATCTTTGGAGAGGAGGGGAAGCCGGCAATCACATTATCCGCTGGTCCAATGAAAGAAGTCTTAATCTATGATAATGCAGGAAATAGCGCGATAAGATTGATGTCAGTTGGAGAGGGAATGTCTATGATTCAAGCATGGGCAGGAGAAAAAATGGGTTTGGACGTGACGATTTCGGAGGAATTCCGTAGTATGACCCTCTATGATCCATTAGAGAAAAAGGATTTTGAAATAGAAGGGCATAAAGTGACAAGTACGAAGGAGGCTTTTCAGGTACGCATCAGTAATACTAGGAATGCACTACAACTATGGGGGAAGTCTCCATACCAGAAGGGGATTGGTTTCTACGGTGATAGCAACGAAGCAAAACAGACAACGTGGATACCTTAGCAGGAGGAATAATCATGAACGAATTGGTTACAACACAGCACAATGAAACAGAACTGGCTATCAGCACCGAGACGGAAGAATTGATTCAGTCAAGTATCGCAGATTCAACACTCAAGCGATACAGCGGTTGAGTGAACAGATAAAGGTATAGCTCGGCAGTCAGAGAATGACGCGCCACTAGCAAGATACATCACCGAGTTATAAATTTCCTGCCAAGGACCTCGGCTAACGAACACAGAGGATTCAACGATGACCATTTATAAAGAATTAGGTGTCCGCACCCTAATCAATGCAGCAGGAACTGTCACCCGGTACGGGGGCTCCCTGATGGCACCCGAAGTATTGGACAGTATGCGCGGCGCATCTCAACAGTTCTGTCATTTAGACGAAGTGCAGAAGAAAGTCGGCGAAAAGATTGCCGCCATGCTTGAAGTAGAGGCAGCGTACGTGACCTCAAGTGCCGCCTGCGGGTTGGTGCTGACCACCGCTGCCTGTATGGCTGGGACGGATCCCGCTAAAATTGAACAACTACCAGATACGACTGGGATGAAACATGAGGTCATCATCCAAAAGATACATCGAATTGCGTATGATCAAGCGATTCGCGTGGCTGGGGGGACACTGATTGAAATTGATGATCAAGGAACGCCGCCAACCGAAGAGATGCACCGTGCCATCAATGAAAACACCGCAGCTATCTTCTTCATGGCAACGGTCATGAACCACCCCGCCTCTGTACCACTCGATGAGGTTGTATCAATGGGGAGGGCAGCGTCTGTGCCAGTGGTTGTGGATGCCGCGTCGGAGTGTCCACCGGTTTCGACCTTGACGCGTTTCTGGGAGGTGGGTGCCGATCTGATTATCTTCAGCGGCGGCAAGAGCATCATGGGACCGCAATCCACCGGGCTGGTCATCGGGCGAAAAGACCTCATTGCAGGCTGCGCTGCCAACGGCGTTCCATTCGCCACCGTAGGGCGACCTATGAAGGTGAGTCGGGAGGAAATGATCGGATTTATGAAGGCACTGGAACTCTACTTGGCGAGAGATCACGAAGCCGATACCGCTCGGTGGACAGCTCAACTTGACTACATCGAAGCAGCGTTACAGGGAATTCCGAATATAACCGTTGGACGGTTCACCAAGTCGGAAACGTATACGATCCCACTACTATACATCCGTCCAGAAGCGGATGCTAACTTCACACGATCGATGATAGCGGAAGCGTTAGAAGCAGGCGAGCCGTCGATTGTCGTTGGTCAACACTTCACTGAAGATAGCGTTACGATCAATCCCCACAACCTACAATCGGGGCAGGAACGGGTTGTGGCAGAACGGTGTAAAGCGGTGTTGGCTCAGATTAGCTAACTCCTATTCCGATTTGAACATGCCAAACGCGAACGCCTCCGGCAATGTGTCAAAAATAATGTTGCCCGCATCATCCGTTGCGAGGTAGTTTCCCATATACTCTGACCACCGCTCCAGTGCAGGATCTTCGCGGCTCTTGAGCCAATCCGCCTCGGACGGTGCAACCGCATGTAAGAACAGACGGTCCCCTAAGCGATAGATTGACATACTCACACTGTTGTCATCCATACTTTTTGCAATTTCGGGCCACAGGTTATCGTGAGCTTCTTTGTATCCCTCGTAACTCCCGGGCTTTAGCTGCATAGATAAACCGATTGAATACATTTTTATTCTCCTTTTTGTAATCTGAAATCCGTAACTCCTACAAAATCCGTAGGTCGAGATTCATATCTCGACACCCAAACTTTCGCTCCCCATGTTTGGTAGGCGCTGTTTGCAACTGCGCCGATTTGGAGTGTCTCATTAATTCTAAAATCTACTATAATAATTCGCGCCATCTGCGTAATCCGTTTAATCCGCGATTCAGACAATAATTATGAACACCCTTCAACTAACCGTCGACCGAACAAAATCCCGAAACAGAATTGTCTCTGACAGATTGTCACACGCGTTGCAGTTCTCCCACTCCGTCCAGACATACTCAACGCCGAACCAGCCACTGTATCCATTCGCCTGTGCGACTTCCAAAATCCGTTTGAAATCAATTGTATTGTTGGCAAAGGTCTCTTGCAATCGCTCATTACGCGCACCCCTTACATGGAAGTGACTTGCGTATTTGACCAACGGCTCCACAGCCGCGTCCGGCAAACCGATCCGCGTAAAGTGGGCGTAATCTAAGGTCAAGGTCAAACCGGGAACCTGCTGCACTAACTTCTCCGCCGGTTCCGGCTGCGGAACGATGGAACCGATGTGCGCTTCGACACCGTAGACGATGCCGCGCGTCTTGGCTTGATCCACCCGCCAATTCAGTTCATCAACCGCGCGGGCAAAAGAGTCATCGTATGACTCTGTCTCGAAGTGGGCACCGGGTAATCCAGTCACATGCTCACACTCACACTCGGCGGCGTAATCAAGCGCTTTGATGAACCAATCGCGAGCCTTCTCCCGTTGTGATGCTTCGGGGTGGTTGACCGCATGGGACTTGAAATCCAATCCCATTTGAAGAAATATATCAGCAGCCTCCAGGCCCCAACCGTCCAATTTCTTTTTCAATTGTCGTGCAGATTGGGTAACGTTCTCGAACTCTTGGGAGGGCCGAAGATGGGAGCGTTCCTCAAACAGACCGATATCCACACCTGTGAACTCCAGCATGGCGATGAGTTGGAGGACATGCTCATGAGGTAACAGCGGAAAAGTAAAGTCAGCACAGGCAAGTTTAAGTGTCATGATTACTCCATAAATTTCGTTTGTCCCACAGTTTCCCACTCAGCGGGTGTGATATACGCCCCATCTACCACCAACGATGTGCCAGTGACACCGGAGGAGTCTTCACAGGAGAGATAACGGACTGCTCTAGCGATGTCCATCGGTGTGATGGCAACCCCTGTGGGAACACGACTGAGGCGGTTCGCAAGCGTGGCTTCTGGGTCAGGGGTGGTGCTCAGGTGGTAGCGCAACATCGGCGTGTCGGTGATGCCGGGACAGACACAGTTGCAACGCAGCCCCTCGGCAGCGTAATCGAGTGCGATGGATCTGCTCAATCCGAGTACCGCGTGCTTGGAAGTGATATACGCCGGTGTTAGGGCTTGTCCGATGAAGCTGCCCACCGAGCCGATGTTTACCATATAGCTGCGTTGGTTCTTGGTCAGGTGGGGGTGCCCGTGCTTGATAGAGAAGAAGATCGATTTGACGTTCACACCCATCAGCTGATCCCACTCCTCCTCCGAGTATTCGTGCAGAGATACAACGTGAACAACCCCAGCGCAATTGACAATAATCTGCAAGCCACCGAAGTGTGCAACCGTTTGTTCGATCGATTGGCGCACCGCATCCTCACACGCAACGTCGTATTCGTAGAAGATAGCTTCACCGCCGTTAGCGGTAATATCTTCGACAAGTTTCTGACCGCGCTCGGCTTGTATGTCTACGACAGCAACCTTCGCTCCCTCCTCCGCGAAGAGTTGCGCGGTGGCTTCACCCATTCCCGAAGCACCGCCGCTGATCCAAGCGATCTGTCCTTCCAATCGTTTCGGGTTCATACGATCTCCCATGTTTGAATACCTGCTTCAGGTTATCCGCGTCCAACGTAGGGCATCTTCGTTGCCATGATAGTCATGAACAGCACATTTGCATCCAACGGAAGGCTTGCCATGTGCACTACGGCACGTGCTACATCGTCCACAGCCATTCTTGGCTCAACCGCAACGGTTCCATTCGGTTGTGGAACACCCACTTCCATCCTGTCCGTTCTTTCGGTCGCTGCGTTACCTATGTCGATTTGGCCACACGCAATATCGTACTTACGTCCATCCAGTGATGTCGCCTTCGTAAGACCCGTCAACCCATGTTTGGTAGAGGTATAGGGCGCGGAGTTGACCCGTGGTGTGTGCGCTGATATAGAACCGTTATTGATGATGCGTCCCCCTCTGGGTTCCTGGTCCTTCATAATCTTGAACGCTTCCTGTGTACAGAGGAATGCGCCGGTCAGGTTGGTGTCTGCGACCATCTTCCACTGCTCGTAGGTCAAATCCTCTAGCGGCACAGGCGGTGCGCCGGTGCCCGCATTATTAAACAGTACGTCAAGTCTGCCAAAGGTCTCTTTCGTTCGGGCAAACAAGTTCTGGATAGAAGCGTGATCCCCCACATCTGTCGGCACAACGAGGACGCGTGAGCTATCCGCTCCTATCTCCTCGGCAGTTCCCTCCAAAGCCTCTACGCGACGACCAGCCAAGACGACGGAATAGCCCTCCTGCGACAGAGCGATCGATGTCTGCCTACCAATCCCAGAACCTGCTCCCGTTACGATAGCAACCCTCGTAATTGAACTCATCTATAAATATCTCCTCACAATACATCTATAATAATAGGACTTACGTCCTTCGGTAGTGAACAATGATCGTTGTTCATTACGAACTTATTGTAGTTGCCCGATTCATCGGGCGTTGGGAAGGGTGTCTAGCGGCGATAAATCGCCGAACTACAAAGGGTTCAGCACTCAACTGCGTAAGCCCTAATAATAAAGAACGAAGCGGGGGAATTTGCCCCGCCATTTTTCACATATAACGGTGTTGAATAGATCGTCGAAACCTGATACAATAAACGCAGTTTACTATACCACTGCCCATGAACAACGTCAAGACCAAAAATGGCAGGTAGGTCCGCACTATAGGAGCACTGTGCTATGAAGTATTTTTCGGTGGAGAGTTCAGACATATCCGTTCCAAACGACTGGATGGATGATCCGGTGCGGCTTTTGAAGGTTAGTTGGAAAGGCAAACCTGTTACCGGCTTCAACCAATCTTCTCGCCGCTGTTACGTCTATCCGGTGATGACGCCGTCGGGTGTCCCTGTTACAAACGAAAGACCGACCAGCGACCACCCCTTCCACCAGTCAATCACCGTCGGGAACGACTACTTCTTCACGTACCAGACATCTGCAGCTGGACGGTTTGAGGATCCCGGCATGTGCTTCTACACCAACGAGCCTGACATGCGCGGGAGAGGAGAGGGACGCATCGTGGCGATGACGCACAACGAATGCACGGAGTTCAACGAGGGGCATCTAGAGTTTATTGTAAGGATGCAATGGCAGGGACCTGAACAGGGGTACGCCCCAAAATATCGCCGCGTTGTTGCCGAAGAGATGCGCACCATCAGTGTCTTTCCGGGCGACGCTGGCAACATCCTCGACGTGCGTTCACAGCTTAGACCGACGGAGTGGGATATCCGCCTAGGACCGTCACGGCACGGGTATTTCACAATTCGGGTGGCTGACTATCTAAGGGTTGCAGATAGGAACGGTGTGAAACAGGAGGGCAACATTGTGGATTCTGAAGGACGACGAGACGATGACGTAGGTTGGCAACACGCAGATTGGATTGACTACTACGGAACGGATGCCCAAGGGCGCACCGCCGGTATTGCGGTTTTCCAGTTTCCGTCGATGGGAAATGTGGCTTGGTATGCGGGGGACTATGGAAGCATCAGAGTCAACCCGTTTCGCAAGGGAGCCACTTATGTATCGCGTGGGGAAGAGGTGGACTTAGCCATTCGGGTGGTCGCCCATGACGGAGACCCCTACGAGGCAGGTGTTCCAGACCTATACGAGTCCTTCAAGCGAGAGACCGAATAATTTCAGGAGAGGAGATTGAGCTATGTCAACTGTATCCGCTTCAGCCCAGACAGTGGTTGGGACACCGCGCATAGATGACCGCGACTGGAGCCAACTCACGCTCGGTCAACGCATTCAGCACCTTGAGGTCGAAGGCTACGTGGTTTTCCCCGATCTGCTCGATGCGGACCACATTGCACGTCTCAAAGCGCAGGCATCTCAGTTTGAAACAACCCATGTAGACTACAGCGTCCATCAGCGAGGGCGATCAAGCATCCAGTTCGCTGGCGGTGCGATCTCCGAATTGATCGCGTATCCACCGATGATCGAGTTCCTCAAGGAGTTATGCGGTGAACACCTCGTTTTGATGTCCTACGATTACTCCCGATCTGAGCCGGGACACCCCGGCATCAGCCTGCACTGCGACGGTCAACCTTGGGGCTCCCGGATCTTCAGCGCAGAGTATACCTGTCCCAAAATTATCCGTGTCCTTTACTACCTAGACGACCTAATCCCAGAGGTTTCGCCCTTCCGCGTGGTGCCGCGATCTCATTTGAGTTTCCACAACGAGGCAAACCCCTACCTACGCTACGCAGAACACCCCGAAGAGATGATGGTAACGTGCAAGGCGGGTGCTGCGGTGCTGTTTAATAACTATGTTTTCCACGGCAACTACCCAAATGTTGGGACATACCCACGGGAGGCACTGCAGCTCTCATACCGACCAACTTGGGCAGGGCCCGCCGCCGAGGTGGAGCCTTGGGACAAAGACGAAGTTGCCAAACTCTCCCCAGCTGTGCGTGAATTGATGGGGGATCGCAGCGCTCGCATCTGGATATACGAGGGCGGCAACAAACCGCCGAATATGCCGCACGAAGCCCCCGGCATGAACCCAAGTCGGTGGGAGCGTGAGTAAGACGGGACGCTTCTAACCCGCCATAATCAGGGAACTCACCCACTCCTGATGCGGATTCAGAATTTTGTAGGTCGTGCCCGCGGGAATGTGAATCATATCCCCTTCGGTTATCTCCTGTTCTTCACCATCGCTTTGGAGCACACCGCGATTCTCGATCACATAGTAGACCTGCTCGATATCCGTGTGGCATCGCTCAATCGATTCGTTGCCGGGCTGCACAGACTCGCGAGCAATGAACCGCATTCCCTTCAGACAACCATTCTCACTATCGTCTTCAGGTTCGAGTTGATACCATCGTACTGCACCTGCACCGTCCCCTTGTGGTGGCGTCTGTGTCCAATTGCGGATGGTAAACTTACCACCACGACTCGGCACACCCATACTGATGACGTGATGTTCTAACCAACCCTCATTCATGGTGTTGAACATCTGGTGATGGATGTCGGCCGGTAAGTAAACCGCATCCCCATCTGTTACGGGATAACGTTTATCCTCGAACAGTACCTCTCCCTTTCCGCTGAGAATATAGTAGACCTGTTCCAAACTCTCATGCTTGTGATAATCAGAGGTCTTGCGCCCCTGGAGCGCGTGTCGGGCAAAACCTCCCAGCCTGTCCAGACGATGCCGATCATCGTCGCCGCCTTCTTTGATAGAGCGTAAACAGCCCCAATGCACTGCACTTAGATGGGAGATGTTAGGTTGGACATCGCGCCAGTTTTTTATGTAAGCCATTTTTTCCTCCTAGTGACTAGGGCGATTGATATGTATGTCGTAGGGGCGAGGTTTCCTCGCCTAACGGGGTGGGAGACCCAACCCCCTACGGGAACTGACCTAATGTAGGGGCAACCCTTGTGGTTGCCCATCTTTAGTTTTTCTTTTCATTTGTGTGGATTCGCGTTAATTCGCGGAGGCTTTAATACTTCACACCTTCTTTTTATATGAACCCAAGTGAATCTTGGTACTATTCCCCCACAAACGCCCTAAATAGACCCACATACAACGCTAGCACCTTTTCAGGATCCGGTCCCCGATACGCGCATTCATTGGAGATGTAGCCATCGAATCCGATGCGTTGGAGCCACTCGAACATTTGACGGTAAAGTTCAAAGGTCTCCGGGTCCTCAGCAGCGTGGGTATGCACGGCGGTGATGTGCGACGCAACCTGCGAAAAGAGTGGTTCAATACTTCCCCCCTCACAACCGAAGAACTGACAGTTGAATACAAAACCGACATTGGGCAGATTCACACCTTTAATAACTTCCATCGCTGGGACTGGATCTATGAAAGATCCGTGCATTTCGATCGACACCGTAATCCCTTTCGGTTGGGCATACTCCCCAACTTCTTTTAGCCCATCGGTGACATACCCAACAACGGCATCGCGGGTGTTATCGTCGAATCGGTCACCGAGGACACGGACGTGATCGCAGCCCATAAAGTCCGTCATCTCAATAACTCGCTTGATGCGGCGCACACTTTCGGCGCGATCCGCTGCATCCGGTGAATGAAAATTCTGGCAACTCGTCAACGATGAAATCACCACCCCACTGGCATCAATCTCTCCTTTGAGCTTTCCCCACTGGTCTTCGGGCGTATCCCACTCAAAACCGTGTTTCTGCTCGTAATCCATCAGTAACTCAACGCCGTGATACCCTGTATCTTCAGCGATTTTGAGTATTTTGCTCAGTTCCCAATCTTGACAGGTCTGATATGTGTTCAGCGACCATTTCATAATAATTCCTCCGAATTTGAATTTGCAACAGAGTTTAACACATGCAAGGCATCAGGTCAACTCTAGAACGTAACACTAAAATCCCTCCCCTTCTACGCTCCGCAGTTCTTCTAGAAACCGCCACATATCATCGGGCATTGGAGCGGAAACGGTCAGTCGTTCCTCCGTCTCCGGATGGATGAACCCAAGCGTGTGAGCGTGCAGTGCTTGGCGATTGAGTGCCACAAGTGCTTCCTCAACAGCAGCGGAAGGAGCATCGTGGAGGGCACGAGCGTATCCGCCCCCGTAAACGTGATCGCCGGCTACGGGGTGTCCGATATGACTGAGATGGACGCGAATCTGGTGGATACGTCCCGTCTCCAATGTCAGTTGGAGGAGGGAGAACCGGTCGTAACGTTCAAGAAGGTGATAATGAGTGACCGCATGACGCCCACCGGTTCCTGTTACTGTCATCTTCCGCTTGTCTCGCGGACTTCGGATAATGTGAGCATTGATTGTCCCCGTTTCGTTGGGCGGGACACCGCAAACAACAGCGTTGTAGTGACGTGTAGTGGTATGTGCCTCAAACTGAGCCGAAAGATGCCGATGTGCGTGATCTGTCTTAGCAGCGACAATCGCGCCGGAGGTGTCCTTGTCGAGGCGATGTACGATGCCGGGGCGTTGAACGCCCCCGATACCGGGGAGGGTTTCGCAGTGGTGGAGCAGCGCATTGACAAGTGTGCCAGATTGGACATCACCGGCGGGGTGGACAGTCATACCAGCCGGCTTGTTCACGACAATTAGAGCCGAATCTTCATACAGGGTGTCGAGTAGAATCAGTTCAGGTTCAATTGTCTGAAGGGGGCGTGGTTCGGGAAGTGCGAGGGAAATCTGATCACCGGTTCGGAGTTTGTAGCCGGGCTTGGACGGTTTGCCGTTGACGGTTATAGCACCTTCGCGAACCAGTTTTTGGATGTATGTTCGTGACAGGGAAAAGGAGGATGGTGTTTCTACCTTTGCATCCACCTGCTCTGGGAGCTGCGCCTCGACAAAGCGATCAAGTCTAACATCACTTGGGGCGGCGTCCGTGTTAGACGCTCCCTCCCTAAAAGGAGCAAAATCGAAAACTTGGGACTTTGACATAATGTGGTACAGTAAATATAGTAGTAGGCATACTCCGTATGCCGTAACCTCTTAAAGCCCTAGAGGGGGAGACATGTATCACATTGGGTTATGTGCGATGTATTGAGAACATCGCTCTCGACAGCAACTTGCGTCAAAAAATATGAATAGCACGGTCATAAGCTGCCTCAGCAGATTCCATAACGGCTTCGGCGAGGGTCGGATGCGCGTGGATTGTATGCGCCAAATCGGCGACCGACGCCTCCATACGGATAGCAATAACGGCTTCATGAATCAGGTCTGAAGCGTGCGCTCCAAGGATATGGACGCCGAGAATGTCGCCAAATTCCTGATCTGAGATGACCTTGACAAATCCATCTGTCTCGCGCATTCCCAAAGCCTTACCGCTCGCCGCGTAAGGAAATCGTCCGACCTTAACCGCGTAACCCTCTTCCTCGGCTTGCGCCTCCGTCATGCCGCATCTAGCGATTTCGGGAATTGTGAAAACGCACCACGGTATTGTGCTGTAATCCATCTCCGCTTCTCCGCCCATGCAGTTTTGCGCGGCGACAATCCCCTCCGCTGATGCAACATGCGCTAACAGATATCGACTCGCCACATCGCCGACTGCGTAGATACCCGGCACATTGGTTTCCATTCGCTCATTAACGACAATCTTGCCTTTATCTATGCGGACACCAACAGCTTCCAACCCAATGCCTTCCGAGTTGAAACTCCTGCCAATAGAAATCAACATCTTCTCCGCGCTGAAACTTTCGCCGGATTCCAACGTTGCAGTCACCCCGGATTCTGATTTATCTACGCCCGATACATTGGCGTCTGTCTTGATTTCGATCCCTTTCCGTCTCATCAAAAGGCGGAGTTGTCGAACAACCTGCACATCCTCCGTAGCAAGAATTGTCGGCAGCAACTCAAGGACGGTGACATCGCAGCCCAATCCGTTGAAGATTGACGCAAACTCACAACCGGCAACACCACCACCCACGATGATGAGACTCTTTGGAAGTTCCGTCAGTTCGAGGATTCCTGTCGTCGTCAGGACCTGCTGCTCATCAATCTCAAAAAGGGGAATATTCGCAGGTTCGGAACCGGTGGCGATAATAATTTGGTTCGCTTCAATCTGCTCCTGTGTGCTGTCCGCTTTCGTCGCCTCTATCCTATTCCTCCCGGTGAGGACACCGGTGCCGTTAATTGTGTCAACCCCGTTCCTTTTGAGTAGCTGCGCGATGCCACCGGTAAGTTTTTTGACGGTGGCATCCTTATGTCCTAGCACCTGTGCGTAATCAATCTCCGCACCGCTAATCTTGACTCCGAATCCTTCTGCCTCCCGAACTTGCGTAGCGAAGTGCGCCACCGAAAACAGCGTTTTGGTCGGGATACACCCCCGATTCAGACAGGTGCCTCCCCATTCCCCTTTTTCGATTAAGCAGACTTTGCCTCCTAATTGGGCAGCCTTGATCGCCGCGACATAGCCGCCGGGTCCGCCTCCAATTATAGCAATATCATAAGTAGACATTAACACCTCCCGTGTAGGTTTTTACATCACAGCTGCCAACTGCTCCCAAATCTCCTCCGGCACCGGCGTGGTTGCCGCAGCAAAATTCTGTTCAACCTCCGCTGCGTCTTTGGATCCTGTCAGGCTCATGTGGATAAGCGGTTGACGCAGGCAGAATTGGATCGCCAAATTGAGCAGGTTCTGACTGTTTTCCTCAGCCCACTGCCAGAGTCGATGTGCTTGTTCTCCCTCCGGTGGTCGAGCCGTTACGTCCGGTTCAACGCCGGAGAGCAAGCCCATTGCGATTGGGCTGCCATTAATCACGCCGATGTCGTGCTTCGCGGCAAACGGCAACAAGCTCTCAGCGGCGGTCTGGCTCAACAGCGTGTAATCAAGGAAGGTCAGTATCACATCCACAACACCCGTTTCAATGGCGATACGGTGAAACTCATGTTCACGGACACCAAGTCCAATAAAGCGCAGCAGCCCTTCATCTCGCATCCGCTGAAGCTCCTCAAATGCCCCACCCTTTGCAAGCACCGGATCCATGCTGTCCGGATCATGAACGAGGCACACATCTAGGTAGTCTGTGTCCAACAGGCGCATGCTATTTTCGACGCTTCGGCGCGTCGTTGATGCCGAAAAGTCGCCACGCCATTCCGGATGTGTTCCTATCTTTGTTGCCAAGTAAATCTTCTCACGCCAACCCCCAGCCAGCGCAAGCCCGATCCGTCTTTCACTTTCGCAAGCCCCATACAACGGTGCTGTGTCGAGGTAGTTCATTCCTAGTTCTATCGCCCGGTGTACCGCTTCAATCGCTTCATCATCGGATACATTGTCGCGTCCAACACCTGCGCCGCCCATACTGAGCGCGGTTACTTCTAAACCTGTGCGCCCCAACCGACGGCGAGGTAGCATTGTACTTTCCTGTGTCATGATTATTCCTTATTGTATATAACTATCCAAGGTGCTAGTCGTAGACATATTGCTCTAGATCCCGATCTTATCGGGGTTTTACGCATTACGTTTCACGATTCAGACAGGCACCAGACCAACAGGCAACAACTCACACCATTATAGAGTAAATAGCAGCCTAGATTATAACTCCCGGTGTAAATGTCCGCGACGCGCATCCGGCCCAATGACACTCACCCACTGAATCCCTTTTACGGTGTCGTCGGGAATATGTCCATGCTCCACGCCTTTGGGCGTTACAACCAGATCGCCCGGGCCAATCCGATACGATTGACTCGTGCCCTCAGAGGTGCGCAGGGTAACAGTTGTTGTGCCTTCGGTGAAATACCAATACTCATCGTAGTCGTGATAGTGTAGCTCTGTTGGCTGATCTTTGGATACTGCAAAGTGTCCAATACTTCCCATATCCACTGGATCGAGGAGGGGCTTAACCGCTTCTCCGACGCGTTCTCCATCACTGAGTCTGACCACATAGATATCTGTTTTCATCGCTATCTCCTCTGACTCTCTGATTGTTTTGTTTCCGCTTAATTTCCATTGCTTATATTATCTGAAAAGATCTGTCCCATCAAACCTGTAGCGAGGATGTTATCACAAATTAAGCGGAGAATGCTATCAAAAAACAGTGAAGTTTGAACGCTGCATCCACCTAAAGCTGATGTATCTATTACTACCTGTAAAAATAATCTCGAATATGATACAATAAAGACACAAACAGACCTTACTACTGAATCGCAACTTTAATCATGAAACTAAAAATCCCTAAACTTTTCAGAGGTCCAAAGCCGAAAGTAGCAGTTCCATCGGTTACTGAGGACGTAGAACCCATTGGACAACCGCAGCCATTCGATTCGGACAAAATCCGATATTGTCCGCAGCGTCCTTTTCCTCCCTATCGGCATGTGCCGGGGGTCACGCCGCACCCGATCAGAGATCCAGAAGGGCATAGCTACGGCTTGGAGGACGACGATAGCCCGGTTTCCCTACCTACGGAGTGGCGTCAAACTGAGGATTATCTATACGGAGTCGATCTCTATAATTTCGCCTACTGGTGGGAAGCGCATGAGGCGTGGGAAGGGCTTTGGAATAAAACGGAGGACGATTGTCGGTTGTTCTTGCAGGGGTTAATCCAAATTTCGGCGGCACTGATTAAGTACCATATGCGACAACTGCGTGGGCTGCAAAGCCTTTCAACCAATGGACGCAACAAACTACGTCAGGTGCTAACCAACCTCGACAATCCGACAGGGATGTACATGGGTATAAATCTACCCGAATTCCTAGCCTGCTTGGATACCTTTTGCGATCCGTTCTTTTCCGATACAGTCTCGGAGCAAACTTACTCTCACGTGACAGTGAAACCACTCATTCACCTGCAGTTCTAGACTACGGTCGAAGTTAAGAGAGAGTCACTTTTAACTTCTTGCAGCATTTCGCGAGTCGTGTTATAATTATGCAAACTAGATGATTCTATCAAAGTAAAATCTCAACTATAGCGAATCAGAGAAATAAGTGGACATTTACCAATAACCCCAACCTACGCGAAGTTTCCAAAGTCCCCCTGATAAGGGGGATTTAGGGGGTTGGTTCTGGATTGGGAGTGTCCAATTATAGTGAATTCAAAAAATAAATAGACACTTTCGCCCCAAACCTGGTAGGTGCGGTTTTCAACCGCACCGGTTTTGAGTGTTTCATTAATTCTAAGGTCCACTATAATTCTAAAATCTACTATAAACACTGTGCTTAATCAAAGAACAACATACATGAGGGGGATTCATGGTTCAATATAGAAAACACACTTTGCCTATCGCAATTTTGGGGGCTGCTGTTATCATCGCGCTCTTTCTTGTACCGCTAGGAGAGAAAACTGCGCTAAGTAATCGCGATGGCAGAAACAGTCTCATGCTGCAGAAGGCACTAATTGAGGTGATTAGAAAGGCAGATGTACATTATTACGACAGCGTCGATCAGCAGAAGATGTATGAAGGGGCGATCAAAGGTGCACTCGCTGCGCTAGACGATCCCTATACTTTCTATCTACCGCCGGTGGATCAGAAACGCGAAGCGGAAAATCTCTACCATGCAAAATTTGGTGGACTGGGTATTCGGATTTATGAGGATAAAGGCTTTATAAAAATTGCTCGACCCCTGCCCAATACCCCGGCAATGCGAGCGGGGTTGCAAGCGGGTGATTACATAACCAAAGTCGATGGAGAGCCGATTCATATTAGTGCGGGAGGCCAAACACTTTCAGAGGTCGTTGATATTTTAAGAGGGTTAGTTGGCACAGAGGTCACCGTTACAGTGCAGCGACGAGGATATTCGGATCCATTTGATGTGACATTGATGCGTGAGGAGATCAAAATTAGTAGCGTTGAGCACACAAAGCTAGAGGATGGGATCGGCTATATAAAAATTGAGAACTTCACCGGCAGGACTGTTGAGGAATTCCAGAAGGCGCTAAAGACCTTACTTGATGCTGAAGATGGAGCGATGACGGCACTGATTCTGGATCTCCGACACAATCCGGGAGGATTGCTTAAAGCTGCCTACGACGTAGCAGATGCCTTTATCTCTAGGGGTATTATTGTTTCAACACACGGGCGACTGAATCGATACAACCAACAATATCCGGCAACGCCTGAAACACTTTGTCCATCGGAGATCGAGCTAGTGGTGCTTGTGAATGAGTATAGTGCGAGCGGTTCTGAAATTGTCGCAGGTGCCATCAAGGATTCCAAGCGGGGAGCTATCCTCGGCAAGAAAACTTTCGGCAAAGGTGTCGTCCAGCAACGGTTTCCTTTGAACAGCTTGAACAAAGATGGTGCAGTATCACTTACAATCTCGACTTACTACACACCGAGCGGCGTCTCAATTAACGAAAAGGGAATCGAACCAAATGTCGAGGTTGAGATGAGCAAACTCGACGAGGTAACAGCGGCAATGCGATCGTATGCGAGAAAATATGTCAAAACGTTTGTTGAGGAGTGGATCGAACGGACAGAGAAGGAGATGGGGGAAACTCCCAAAGATTTCTCTCAGTTGGAGGCAACCCTCCCAGAGTTAATAACCACACTTGCGGAACACAATATCACCCTTGATATGGAGGTTGTCAAGAACGAAGCAAATCTGTTCTTCAACAGAAATGTTGGTATTGATCCATTAATCGATCTCGTTAATGATAATCAGTTACTAGACGCAATCCAACTGATCAAGACGGGTGGGGTTGAGGCAGCCCTTGCATCGACCCAAACAGTAGACCTCTAAAAAAATCCTAGCTATAGTGAATTCTAAAAATAAATAGACACTTTTGCCCCTCGGTTTCGATCCCGGTTTATCGGGTCCGGTAGGTGCGGTTTTCAACCGCACCGGTTTGGCGTGTCTCATTAATTCTAAGGTCCACTATAAACAAAGTCGATCCATCTTTTTGAAAGGGGCAGAAAATTAGCCTCCAATCTGTCTGGGTCATAGCGGTCGTATATAGTGAATCTGTCGAGCGATTTCAATGAAACCCATCTTGGGATAAAATGCCGTTCCAATCTGATTCTGATCCAGCGTCTCAATCCGGGCGTAAAGCATTCCTTCCTCTTTGAGATATACCAATGCTGTCTCAATCAGTTGTGTCCCCAGCCCCCCTTGTTGGAAGTCTGGATGTACAGACAAATTTGGGATGCCGCCTATTTTTGTTTGATGGTTGACAGAGGTAGTGATATAACCCGCTACCTCCCCGCCAATCTCTGCGACAAACACACCGTCCGCATTTGCCGCTACATCATCGTTAATGTGCGGCATCTTGCGCTGTTTCCAATCGAGTTCATTGATAATACCGAACCTGTCTTCGATATTCTTATCGATTGAAACCCCCTCGAAACAAATTGCGGTGATTTGCCGTAGCGTTTCAAGATCTGATGGTCGATATTTCCTTATCACGGTTTCTCCTTCCTGCAAATTGCCGATAGAGCTGCATCTATAGTTTTCGTTCTCCCACTATCACACAATAATCAGGAATTTATGCGGTGTTCAGCAGCCAATCGAGTTCTCAAGGTTATGTTCTATTCCCAAAGCGCACCAGAAATCAACTGTTTCAGATATTCAATTTCGTGGGAGGCTGTCTCATAGGGTGGGTGATGGCTGCCGTGTTCGATAGAAATATAGCCATCAAAACCCTTGTCTTTTAATATCCGCGCGAACTCCGTAAAATCCTCATCCCCGGTGTCCAGAAATGTCAAATTGGGCCAATTTCCAATCCAATTGTGTGCATGAACATGAACAACGTGGGAACCTAACTGCGCCGCTGTGTCGAACACCGATTCGCCTAATAGAGGTGTCTGGATGTTCACCTTCAGGTTTTCCATCCCTACGTCCGCTAACAGTTTGAGTGTAGTTGGACTAGTGTCTGTCAGGTTCGGTCCTGAATGGATAACCTGATGGGTTTCGAGTGGAAACACGATGCCGTGCGGCATACCCATCTCACAAATCCGCTGCAACCCGTTCACACAGGCATCCCACTGCTCCACCGTGGCATCAGCACTACCGACATTGCCGGTGTAGGTGCGAATAAAGGGACCTCCCAACTGAATCGCATATTCGATATATCGTTCTGCATCCCGGATACTCTGCTCCCATGTCTCCGAGCTTGTGGTGAAGTCAAAATATGGGCAGATCTGGACGATTTCGAGGTGGTGGGCGTCCATTATCCCTTTGAGCCACTTTAGATCCGCGCCGGAGAGGTACTGTTCCCAAAACTCCAACCCGTCGTATCCCATCTGCGCTAACTTCGGGATGGCTTGTTCAATATCCTGCTGCGTGTTGCCAAAGGCATTCGTGCAAAACGATGCTTTCATACCGTTCTCCTTTGCAAGGTTATTGCCTCGAACTTGCTGTTCCTACAGCAACGTGTAAGGACAAAATCCTGAATTTTAAGGTGGACTTATGTTGGTGGTTCGTTTCTATGTGCTTTGCTTTTCGCTTGCAACAATCTTCCTATGCTACCTGTCGTTGTAGATTGTGGAGCTGCCGATACACCTCTCCTCGAAATCAAATCTGACTCGCTTCCACTCTGATATCCAGATTGGGCTGCCGAGGAGGAGGCGAAATCGCTGGGCGTTGTCGATGGCTCCTCTGTTAGAGTTGCTTTCTTTTGGCTCAAGCGTGAAAGTGTTAGCGATGATGCGTGGTCCTCTCTGCGGCGAAGCGACTTTAATTGTGTTTTGAGTTCCGCGAGATAGCCGCTCGCAATGCTGAAACGACGCAGGATCATCTCCAAGACGAATAGAATCAGGCTTATTATCAACAGAGTAAACGAGAGCGGTTTCAAATATTCAATCGCTGTCCCACGGTGTTGAGCAATCTGTTTGGGTGATGGCTCAAAAATTCCGTTGGTTCGACTGGTAAGCTCATTGAGCAACCGATGATTCGTTTCAAATTCGGCAAACTCTGTCGGGTAAGAGAGATCAAGGCTTTTATAAGCAGTGCTTTCGACCTCCCCATCTCGGTTTTTCTGGACAGTAATAAGGTAGGATCCGCGCTCTCGCACGGGGAAGGTTCCCGAATATTGCGTCGGTGTGACACGGCGCAGCTCGATTACCTTGCCCCCGCCGTTCGGGCGGGCGATACGCGCATCAAATGTGATTCCGTGCGTTTCCATGGTTGAACCTGTATCAATGAGTAGTTCGCCCCTACCGTTCTGATGAGTTGCTTGCAAATCAAAATCTCCAGCACCGTCCATTGATGGCAATACCCAATTAACAACCTGCCCCCAAAACTTTCCAAAATTCTCCCACTCAATCCAATCCGCTCCCCAACCGGGCTTCACATCGGAGGTAAAGGCGATAGATCTGCCCAGCCCGTAATTCCATCCAGCGAGGATCGGATGGTCCTCATGGGAACGGATATAGGTTTGTGCGAGTTCCTTTTCTGAGGTGGCAATGTAGCCGTAGAGTTTCGGTGCGCGATCGATCCCCGCTAACATTGGGTAATCTCCATCATTGATGATTGGCTGAAAGGGTTCTTGAACGGTATATTTTTGAGTCTGGCGCACTTCGTCAGCCATAATCTTTGGGAGCTCAGCGATGTTCCGAACATCTCGATATCCGCCTCCCCCCGCTTCGGCAATTGTTTTCATCAATGCCCTGTCCGAATCACCGATGGCGATAGTCGAGAGGGTCATCTTTTCTGCTGCAATCCGTTTCGCCAACGGAATAAAATCGCCCTCCGATTTGCCGTCTGATAGAAGCAGGATATGTTTCTGTTTCGCGTCAACCGTTTGGAGTCGCTCATAAGCCTTCTCCAGGGCGGGATACATCTTCGTACCGCTGCCGGGACGCAACTTTCCAACTTCACGGAGCATCTCTTCGTGTGCAGTTGTCGGTGGGTAATCCATCCTGATTCTCGCGGCGAAGGCGATCACCCCGACGCGATCCTCATCGTCGAGCGCACGAATGGAAGCACGCACCCCCTCAAGTGCCAACTGAATCTTCTGATCCGGACCGATATAGTTTGCCATACTTCCGGAGGCATCAACAACAAGCATCAACGCAAGGGATTCTTTTTTCTGGCGAGGCGTCATCTCAAGGGGCAATACCTCTTCTAAGGGTGTCTCGTGATAGCCGCCCCTGCCGAAAGCACGATCCCCGCCAATCACGACCAATCCCTTCCCTATATCGCGAACGTAGCTTTCGATATGCTCCATCTGAAGGGCGGAAAGTTCATCGGCAGATACATTGCTCAAGATTATGGCATCGCTGTTCTGGAGCGCGACAAGATCAGTCGGAAATTCAAAAGGAGAGAGAACTTCAACCGCCAAGCTATTCATCTCAAGGACAGTCATCAATGCGTCAGTCTGCCCGGCATCTCCCTCAATATACAGGATATGTGGCGTTCCATAAACACGGGTGACACCGTACCCCGTGTTGTTTTCGGGGTTATCGCCGGTAGCGTTATCAACAGAGAGCTCGATTCGATACTTATAGATATTTTCCTCAGAAATTTGTTGCGGAAAGTCAATTGACCGTTTGCCCCGTTTCAAGACTCTCATTTGAGGTTCAGCCACGGGGAGATCATTGCGGTAAAGTCTGACTTGAACCTCCGTATCTGTTGTCGTTTCGACAATCGCACGGACCTGAAAGGCTTCATCTGACCGCACCTGCGACGGGATTTCCAGCTCTCTCACCCAGACTTCGTATTCCCGCTCGGACGACAACGGAATCGTGAAAACCTCAATCTCACTCACCTGGACGAGGTCGAGCAAGGCATCCACTTCACCGGCGTTTTGGATGCCATCACTCAACAATACCAACCGCTTTTGTCCTACCTGCCGGCTGGTTGGCACACTCAGTCCCAGTTGAAGCGCCCCTGCGAGATTGGTTGTCGTTCGGTCAATCTCTACACTATATAAAATCTCTTCTGTTAAATGAGGCTGCGCTGCTTTCTGTTGATTCGGCACGCTCACCGCAGCTCCCCCCGCGAACAGAATGACGCTGAATAGGTCAGTGGGTTTGAGCGCAGCGAGGGCTATATTAATCTGCTCGATCCCCGCCTTCTGTTGTGCCGTTGGAACACTGTCAGACACATCAAGGAGGAACACAACGGAGAGAATATCTTCTTCGTCTTTCTGCTGCAAACCAACTAATGCCAAGATGAGGCAGAGCACCGCACCAAGACGCAGTAGTAGGGTCCCAACCTTGCGCCACTGCGCTGCTTCAATGCGCGTGTAACGGTTAATAATTAGCAGGATTGGGATAATGCCGAGAAGGAAAAAAAAGAGGGGACTGCTAATCTGGAACATAAATGTCACAAGGTCCTAAACTGTCTAGGCCAGAAAGACTCTAGCGCCGCCAAAAAGGTCATCTCTTCTTTTCGTGTTGGGTGACTGATAGTAAGTGAACGGGCGTGTAAAGCCAACGCCTTCTGTCCAAATTTGACTTTAGAGCCGTACCGAAAATCGCCGATCACTGGATGACCACGATGTGAAAATTGCACACGGATCTGGTGGTGTCTACCTGTGGCAAGTTCAATCTCAACCCAAGACACACCTTTGCGATACCGAAGCCGACGAAAGGATAATTCCGCACGTTGACCGCCGGGACCTTTAACTATATGGCTTGTGGGACCACGGCGATGAATCTGATCGACCAACGTTCCGTTAGTTGGCGTTTTGCCTTCGACGAGTGCCCAGTAAATCTTTCTAACATCTCCCGCCCGAAACTGTTCGGACAACCGCTTCGCCGCTTTGGAGGTCAGCGCGAACACAACGACGCCTGATGTCGGTCGGTCAAGGCGATGGACAAGGCCTATATAAACATTGCCGGGCTTGTTGAACTTATCTCTTATATATTCCCGCGCATAATCCAACAGTGACGTATCACCGGTGCGATCGCCCTGTACCAACATACCCGCCGGTTTACTAACGACAAGGAGATGATTATCAGTATAAAGGACTTTCAATGTTTGCACGGTAAATAAAACGTGAGGACATAGCCCCCTGTAACCTCTCTATCCATTTATAGTGGACCTTAGAATTAATGAGACACTCCAAATCGGCGCAGTTAGAAACAGCGCCTACCAAACAGGGGTGGCGCAAGTGTTTCTTTATTTTTTGAATTCACTATAATCCTGATTTTGGTTCAGCAGCAACCTGCCGTAACCGTTTTTTTAAGGCTTCTGGATTCGTTCTAATTTCGAGCTCAATTTCTAACACAAAAAACTGCACGGATTCTGGGAGCGAAAATTCTGTTGTTGTTGCAAAGGCTTCTAGTTTCTGGGAATCCTTCTCAGTCGTCACAACTATATTTATTCCAATATCGCGCGCGCTTGCACTGATGTTATTGAGGTCTGCCAACGAGTAGCGGTGGTGATCCGGAAACGCTAGAAGTTCCACAGCCTTCGGTTCAAACTGACGAAGCGTCCCGACAAAGGCTTTGGGGTTACCGATGCCGCATACCGCGAGGATACGCTGCCCTTCTAACAGGTCTAGTGCACATTCTTCGCCGGTGCTCAGTTGATACAACCTCGTAGGGTGATGACAGGTCTGGAAAACCTGTTTCCCTTGTCCAAATTGTTCAAAGTTAATAGATTCTGCCGCAAGGTCTGTCCGCGTCAACAGCAGGACATCTGCCCGTTTCAAAGCGATTCTCGATTCACGTAACGTTCCCGCTGGGATCAGTTTTCCTGTGCCAAAGGGTTGGGTACTGTCAATTACGAGGATATCCAGATCTCGTGCCAACTGCCGCCGCTGAAAACCATCGTCCAAGATAAGCACACCATTCGTATGTCCCCACAGTTGAATTACCTCAAGCCCCGCAGCATAGCGATCAACCCCAACCACGACGGAAACACCCGGTAGCTTACGGGCTATCATGCCAGCCTCATCGCCACTCTCTGTCAGAGATGTCAAAACCCCTTTCCCATCGGATACGACCAAGGTTGAATGACGGTCTTCTCGACCATAACCACGCAGAAGCACCCCCACCTGAAATCCTTCGTTTTGCAGATATTTTGCTATCCAGACGACTACCGGCGTTTTGCCCGTGCCACCGGCAACGATATTCCCAACGCTAATCACCCCACAAGGGAGCTGTTTCTGTTTGAGAAGTCCCCAATCGTAGAGCCAACCGCGTGCCTTGAGGATTACAGCGTAGATATAACTCAACGGAGTCAGCAAGCCGATCAGAAGGGACGGAATAATCCCCGTCGCCTTGCCCGTAATGATAGCGTACAAATGATCCTTCATGAGCGATTCTTCTTGATAAGCCCAACAATCTTATCACGGTTCGTTTCTATCAATTCACGCTGTTCGGGCCAAAATATCGCTGGGAGGGCACCGATTGGATACCACGCCAGTTCGTAGTGGTGTTCAACATCTGTTGGAATACCTTCTACCTGTTCTGTAACAAAGAGGAAATAGTGGGTTGTAATCCAGCAAACCCTGTCATACGAGAGGCGCGCTCGAATTCCCAGTTTTTCAATCAGTTCTAGCGAAGATAAGCCTGCCTCTTCTTCGATTTCTCGGCGGGCAGCATCTTCTAAACTTTCGCCGGGTTCGACGCCGCCCTTCGGTAAAACGCGTTCCGTCAGTCCCAGTTCCCCGACAAGCGCGACATAGATTTGTCCATCTGCTATCCGTGCAACGATGCCACCCGCAGATGTCCGATCACTCACGCCGGGCGGGCGTTTGTACCAACTTTCGTCAATCACTTCATTCTCCTCATTGGATGTGGCTCAATATCAACTGAGCGGTTCGCTGCGCTGCGCCGGGTTCCCCTAGTTGTTCATACACCCAGTACAGACTTTCTTGCTGCACTTCTCGCTTTTCAGGGGCTTGCAGCAGCTCAAGGGCGATAGGTACGATCCGTTCTGCCGTGACTTGGTCTTGGAGCAGTTCGGGGACGATTTCGCGTCCTGCGATGACATTGGGCAATCCACTGAGTTCCAGTTTAACCAGTTTTCTGAGGATGTGCCACGATAATCCTGACATCTTGTAAACCACAATCATCGGTGTGCCTAAACAAGTGGCTTCAAGGGTCGCTGTCCCCGATGCAATGAGCATCAAATCTGATGCACGCATCGCTTCATATACTTGTTTCCTCACAACCTTAACCAACGGCATCTCTGGCAGCGTCGTCGAATCAATACCGGGTGCGAGTGGAAGGACAAATTGACAATCTGGCACAGTCTGATGTACCTGATCTGTCACCTCCAACATCACCGGCAGGAGCCGTTCAACTTCTCGACGACGGCTGCCGGGCATTAGCCCAAGCACAGGATAATCTTCATCCAAACCGATCATACGACGGGCTTCCGCACAACTCAGATCGATTTGGGCAAAGTCCAACAACGGATGCCCGACGAACTCCACATTTGCGCCCGCCTCCCGGTAAAATTCCGCCGCAAATGGAAAAATTGATGCGACAGCGGTTGTCATTTTAGCAATCTTTTTCGCACGGTTCGGACGCCATGCCCACGCTTTCGGAGGAATATAGTAGATGACAGGAATTCCCAGACCATGTGCGAAACGGGCCAAAGCCATGTTGAAATCGCCGAAATCAACCAATACCACAGCATCGGGACGCTTCGTGCGAATCAGATGTTTGAGATGTTTGCGTTTCTTCAAGAAAGCAGGGATAGCGGTAAACACCTCGCCGATTCCCATCACCGCAGAATCGCGGATATGATAGATGAGCTCAACCCCCGCTGCCTCCATCAAATCGCCTCCCATACCCAATAGCGCGAAATCGGGAGCGAGCCCCTTCAGCGCGGCAGCCACGCGGGAGGCTTGGAGATCACCGGACGGTTCACCGGCGACAAACATAATCGTTGACATGGTATTGAGTGATGTGTGAAACGTAAAGAATCATGTTAAAAAATTATGCAACAGAAACCGAGTTTTTTCGGCAAAACTCGGTTTCTCTTCGCGTTTTACACTTTCTTTTTAACATAACAGGACTTACGCAAATTTAGCACACGGGGGGTAGATTTTTGATTTTTAACCCCCTAAATCCCCCTTGTCAGGGGGACTTATGAACGTGCTGCGTAAGCCCTACATAAGTTGCTTTTTTTAGTCATCCCCGGTGGTTCGCGTTACATATTCACCGATGACCTCCTCCGGTATCTCCTGCCTGCCCCCGGTATGCCCAAGCACCACGGGGGTATATTGAATCGGTCCCAATGCTTGTGGGATTGTTTCAACTGTCAGCAGATATTCCCCAAGTTCCAGTTCCTGAATCATCACGGGACTAGATGCCAATCGCTTAAATTGGCTGTCGAAAAGTTTAGCATCCAGTTGGTCGCTCTCTGTGCGGATGCCAACCCCCACCTTTCCATTTACCGTTACATTAAATTTGAAAACTTGGATCTCACCGGGACGAATTAACCGGGGGTTGTCAGATACACTGTCGAGCGGCTTCGGAAAAACCTTCAACAGGCGAATATTCCCCGTCTGCGTTGTTCCTTCTAATGGTCGTGTCCAAAGCTGATACTCCCCCGATGGCAAAAAATAACGAAGCTGCCGCCCTTTGTTGCTGCTTCCAACACTCGTAGCCAAAACCTTTTGATCCGCTAGCAGTGCCGTTACGCCTGAGCCCTCTGCATCAACAATGGTGTAAGCAGGGTGCTTCAAATCGAACATCCAGCGTTGTGATCGGTTTTCTAATTTTGCGACTCCATCGGCAAGACCTTTTACTCTGCGAGGCTTCTTGCCCATAAACGTCAAATCTTTCTCCTGCGGATTAGCTTCCCAGACCTTGACGTAGCCGGGACCGTATGAGAGTTCAAGTATCCCCTCTGCCCGGTGTGGTTCAAAACGCTCACCTTCACGAATAATCCCATCGTTCCCTAGAATACGAGCCTTCACCGCATCCCCGACTACAAAGAGTTCTTTCTGTTCTTTTACCTCCTCTATTAACAGTGACACAGTACCAGTTTCAGCGAAGACGCCCTCAAATCCCTGTTTTGAGTCGAAAGCCCGAACGGTTTCCACAGTTTCTCTTTTTCTTTCTATGCGGAATAAACCGGCTTCGTCGCTCCGGTTAGTGATGAATAGTTCTCCGCCGGGAACGGTAATTGACTCCTGAGTATTCCTGTGTGCGGCAATAAGTACTTGCGTGTGTTTCCCATCCCAAACAAACGCGACCAGGCCGCCGGTAAGCAATAGCTCATAAGTCTGACGGGATTTATCTAGCACAAAGGCCTTGGCACTGCCGGCCTTGATTGGTCCCTCGTACGAGAGCGTTTTACCAAACTTTACCCGCTCTTCCAACCGAAAAGTGCGTGTGCTGAGATGCACCTTTTCTGTTTCAATCGTTTCGCGCGTTTGCCAGATTTTGGCGCGGTATTTGCCTTTGCGTGGCACCGCTGCCACCGTTTTCGATGGTGCTATCCCCATCCTACCCCAGTGAAATTTTGATCCAAACTGACTTTCGGAGGTGTAAGTCATTGCACCAATCTGCCCTCCGATGGAGTTTACTTCTAGCAACAAAGGATTATCATTTTCGTGTTCGAGATTGAAGGCGAACGGCAGTTGTCCCAGCTCAACCGTTTTAACCGCCCCGGTTGCCAATACAAAGGGTTCGAGGATCAGGTGCTGGGTCTTCTCATAAGAACTCAAAACTAGCCAGCCGCGCCCATCATTCATCACCACCGGCGTATTATCCTTGACAGTCTCAAAAGGTCGATCGAGCGTAGACGAGAACTGCAACGACGCCCCGGTGCTCTCGGTTGCCCAATAACTGCTCTGATCAGCATCGGTTAATTCCAACGCGATCGGTTCTGCGTATGGGGGCCAAAGCAGTTCAGTTTGTTCCGGCAGAACGGAGACCGGCTTGACCTTGAGAGGTGCGACATCTAACGTCGCTTCTCCCGTGAAATCCCCCAATCCCCACAGCAAAATCTGATAGGGCGTCTTCGCTTGTAAGGGGATATAGAACGATGCGGCTTCGGTGTCATTGACTGTCCCTTCGTACAGTGTGTGTGTCTCCTTCAGTAAAGCAACCCCCAATTCGCCCACCCCATTTCCTGTCGAGAGTTGGAAGGCGTTTACAGTAACACCTACGAGGGGGCTCGTGTTATCAACCCTGAACGGAATAACTAACACTTTTTCCTCAAGATCTTCATCCACCGTAAACGGTGGGAAACCGCGTTGAGGGAGAACGTGCTGCTCACGGAACTCCATGGTGATTTCGACGGTGCCGTAGGTGCGGCCAACGGGAACCAATTTCAGGAGGTAACGCCCGGGATCCAATCGCTGGGAAATGCGGAAATTCCAATCGTTCGGCATGTCATCATTCTGTGCTAAAAGCTGAGTACCGGTTTCATCCCATAGGCTAGCCTTCACATCAGTTGGACCAAAACTGGAGAGATCAACAATCCCGGATTCTCCCAGACGGATGGTTAGATCGGCGGGGAGCTCAACCGGCTGTCGCAAGCCGGGGATAAGCTGAGAAGTTTCCATGCGTAGGGTGTAGGGCAGCAGGTTATTTTCATTAGCACTTTTTACCGCAATTTCATACTGCCCCGGCTGGAGCGTATCTTTCCATTCGCTGCCCCCCGTTATTACCCTACCATCACCTGTCCCAATTAGATCGGGACGAATAACCCCCTCCATTCCACCGCTTAATTTGATTGTCACATCAACGGGTGCCGTGATTTCCGTGGTGAACATATCCGGCGGTCTACCCTCCTCTTCCCGCCACATCATTTTAATCGTTTCGTTGAAGGATATAGGATGGGGACCCTTTCCGACGCGTTCCTGTTTCTCAGCTATTCGTGTCAAAGCGGTAATTCGCGTAGATTCGACCGGCAACGGCATTGAGTAGTAATGGTAAACGCCCGGCTCGAAACGTGCATGCAACACTCCTTCGCGCCCGGGCTTAGTCAGGGGCCACTCCCCTTTATCCTCTAAGCGATAGGTGAAATCTTTACCAAGACCAAGAGTTTGCAAATGGTATAGCCCCGGTTCGTCAATTGTCAGCGTATACCGGAGGGCGACGTCCGGTTCTAAGTGCGCTTTTTTCACTACTCCGACTGTAGGTCCTTCCTCTAGGCGAAGGGGTGTTCGACGCAGATGAATTCCTGCCCGCCCACGAGACTGTCCCTGTGTTTGCACCGTGATCTGATACACACCGGGTCTGAGATACTGCTGTACCAAGGCATTGCGTCCGATACCATTCTGTTGTTCAGTAAATAGTTGAGTGATAAGTGCCGTCCGCACGGTCAACTCGGTTGCTAGACGACCGCTCGTCTCCAAGCGGTAAAGACTCGGTTCTTCCACAATAAGGGTGAAATGCTGCTTTTGCTCGCGCTCAAAGTTGACGTACAACGGTTTCTGTTCGGTAAGCTGCGGAAATGGCTTGGGTTGCTCTAACTGATTCTTTAGATCGCTCAACGTTAGTTCCGAAGGCGGCTCGGCGGGAATCGTCTTTAGGGTAAAGAGCGTTGTTTCTGTCCCTGAGTTTTTCAGACGTAACTTATGCGAGCCGGGCGACAGGATTGAGTCAGCGTTCAATCTGCGCTCCCCTGCGGTCAAGAGAAAGGGGCCCTCTTTGTCCGCTTGAATAAAAAGGGTGGACCGTTTTCGCACACGAATGGAAACCGGCACCGATTGCCCCGGGTTGAGAATCACGGGCAGCGGTTCACTTAAATCCATCGGCAACACGCGGGTAATTATCCCTGTAGTGACATTGTGCCGATGATTCAGTTGGAACGTGTATTGTCCGCGGTGTTGAGGTAGGGTGACTTTGGGTAACAATAAGCTCTGTTTCCGAGCGGCTGGAGGAATCGTCTGGAAATTATCTGCCTCTGCATCCTTCTGGCGTAGAATGAATGAGAGAATCCCCTTCGATTCATCGGGTCGGATTGTGAGTTTATAAAAACCCTGAATCAATTCAAATACCTTCCCCGGCGACTGAAATGGCGGAGATCGGTAGTTTCTGGGTTGGATTGCCATAAAGGGTTCTATTCGGTAGCGTCCTCTTGCTCCAGATGTCTCAGTCTCCTCAATCACATAGGTTCCGGCATCTTCCAATTTAAGGAACAGACTGGTCTCACCTAACAGATTAAATTTTCCCGTAACCAAGGGAGCGTTTAATCCAACAGGTAACACTTGTGATTCCACCGGTGTCTCCTGCCTCGGATGGCTCAGAATCCCTGTAACGTCGATAGCGTCACGTCCCTCTGCTGAATGTAGGGAGGAAATCCAATAGTCCCCTCTATTTTGAGAGTGAGAAAAGGAAAAGGTCGCGCTTTTTGTGGTAAAATAGGTTAGAACGACTCTGTCGCCAGGGTTTCCCTGAACGGTGACCCATTTGTTCCGCCTCATTTCCTTTGTCTGTACAACCGCCCAAGGATTGCGGGATTTCTTTGTGATGGCTGCTCGATCTCCGCCACCATGTCGGCTCGCCTTATCCTCCCACTGCTTCACCGATAGCGTTGTCGCTTTTTTATCCGCTCGCGAAATTTGAAAAAAGTCAGTGTTCGCCGGTGCCACGTAAGCATCTCGACCGAAAGGGGAGAGCGTGATAATCTGCTTTCCACTAGCTCCCAATCGGCGATATCCCATACGCAGAGAGAAAGGATGTGCTCCCGAATCGTCAGCCCATGCCAATTCCGCACCGCCATAAAATGTCAATCGGTATACTCCCGGATTCAGGTCGTGATAAAATTCTGCGTAGCCCATCGGTTGACCGTTGACCGGCTCGTAGGTCGAGAAACTAGGCTTTATATCCTCAAGCCAGACCCCATCACGCCACAGACGGCAATCTTTGAGGTTTCGCCCGATTGCTTCAAGTCGTAGGATCCGCCGGTTTTTAAGATGCAGCCAGAAGGACTGCTGTTGCAGATCTTCCAGTGAACTGTTTTCGATTTGATAGGCGTCGAGTGAGAGGAGTTTGTCGGACGAACCGATCTCCACAAACGGATATACAGCCAGTTTCAGAGCACCCGCGCCCTCTTCGTGAGACCGCAATCGGATTTTATAAATGCCCTTGTCCAGTAGCAGGTCGAGCCGCCCATCCTGTTCGCCCGCACTCCCCGCGGCAGCGAAAGGGCCCGCCATCCGATCCACAATTTCGATTTTTGTGCCTTGATCGCTTTGGGCTTGTAAACTATAGCGACCCGGGACAGCGATGTGCAGCAGCGTTTCGTTCAGCCCATGAGCATCAAATTCAGTGTGCTCCAGACGTGGCAATTCCCCCTGTCCAAAAGCCCAAGTAGAAAGGGTTATACCGACAAAAACGAGCCACAGGGTTCTTCTCCAAATTTTCCCTAGCATATCGTTTCTCCAATTGATTGTGAATAGTATAAAAGTTGCCAACTCTTCCAGAGAAACCGTAGAAGCAATTCTTGTGCCTACCCTTCAAAAAACTGTGAGCAAAAAGAGCGATATTGATAAGTTTACCACATTCTTCTGTATCTTTGCACTCTAGTTTTAACCTGAGTCGATTGGTTTTATTTTTTTGAGGATGGCTCATGTAAAAAGAAAGTGCAAAATATGAAGCGAAATCGTAGGGGCGGGGTTTCCCCGCCCGCAGTAAGGGTTGGGTGACCCAACCCCTACGAAAACTCGGTTGCTGTTGCACGCTTTCTTAACATGAGCCTTTGAGGATAAGTGGTTACGGTCAAAAATGAACTGGACGCAGAGAAAAATCAGTTACGCTGCTTATCCCATGTTAAATTAAACCGTAAGGACAGATAGCTTAACGGAAAGGCAGATTTGCTTGGTGTGGTAAGAAGGTAGGTATAGAAAGACGACATTGCCGTTTTGCTGTCAGCGAAATACGGCAAAGAATGGTTTCTAGGGGGTGTTGACATTTTGAGGCTACTGATTCGGCAAACGCTGTAATCATCGGATAATCTGACAAATGTAGCGTTTGCGGCTTTGGATCACAATCTAACAGATTGTGGTACAAATTTGCCGCTTACTGCTTTTTCAACGCACCCCACGTCATTGCTAGTTTCCCTTTCGGGTGCACAGCGACCTCGATTCCACCAATAGTTATGTCGTAGTCGATGAGTTCAAAAATAACATCGCTGCTATTGAGAGATTTCACTAAGCCGAAATCCGGAGCGAGCCACATTGTGCTCTGTATAGAAAGTTTGACTAAGCCTGATGTAGAGAGCTCCTGCTCTATTTTCAAACAGTCGCGGAATGTTCCAGCCGGGACGGTAACATCTTCAATCTTGATGACCTTGGCGGCGTTGGTCACTTCGATTGGTATGACACCCAGTCTAGCTTCGCCGGTCACTGTCCATGTTGAACCCAATCCAATTGGGATGGGCAGAAAGGTTTCGGGCGGAGAATAGTCAATTGTAACATCAAACCCTTGGACTTTTGCAGTCGCTCGGAATATCAGAACCCGGCCCGGCGTAGCTTTGATAAAAAACTTATTGGGATTGTTACTTGCCGGATCTGAAACGGGATATGTCCTATCCGAAATGACTTTTAGCGATTCAGCACCGATGGTTTCGGGACCCTCAATTGTGACAACTCTCTCCTCGATCCCGTCGGTGCTGCGCAAAACCCAAGTATTCCCAAATTCGTCTGGATAATAGTTCTGCGCGTAGCCGGGCGAAGCTAAACTGTACACGATTGCAATTGATAAAAGGCAGATAAAACAGTAACGATAACCGGTTGTGAGAAATCCAACTTTCATAATATAATCTTTTTCACGTTTTAGCTGTAGAAATCCGCCTCCGGTTACACGTTCTCACGCTTGTGGCTCATGGGCTCACTTGCATATTGATATGTCGGCGGGGGATTTCAATTCTTTGTCCTGGGCGAATGAGATTGGGGTTTTTCAGTTTGTTATAGGCTAGCAAAGTACGCAGATCAAGATTATGCCTTCTAGAGATTTGCCAGAGAGTATCCCCTTTGTGGACATAGTAGACCTCCACTGAACCGGCGGAGGTATTCTCAGGGTGCGAGGAGAATTCTGACGATTCGCTGGATTCCTCGGCTTTCGCTTCGCTAGATTGACCTTTGTATGATATTGCTTCAGTCGCTTGTTCACTATAAGTCGCACTGTTTGATTCCAGTAAATTTGTGAGATCTATTTGTGTGAGTTCTGTTGGTGTGAGCTCTTCTAACTGTGTTCGCGCGGTTGCTGCATCATCGCGTAACTTAGTGAATAATACCAAATTTAACACAAAAATCACGGCGGTCCATATCAACACCTGCTTGCGAGCGTACATGAGACCCTCCCTTGAACGAATAGAATATTGAGTACAAATAAAATAACGTCAATAACTATGCGACCGATTCATAAAATTTATGATTGAGAGCCTTAGAAACCACACTAGTTTCTAATTCAAAAAGATTCTACATTAGACTCACCTCATTTGATTTAATAATTCTACTGCTGCATCGGCAATCTGCTCACCACAGCCGGGACGGAAACGGGAGGAATTGGACTCATACCCACCCTGTTTATAGGCAATCTCGACCGGAATATAGCCGATACTTCCGTTGGTCATGCTCATCACGAACAGGTTTTCCCGTCGCGCTCGGTTTAGGATGTCAAAGCCGATCTCGACGAAAATTTCGCCCGGCAGTCCGATGAAATAGATGGGTCCAACCGCAATACATTGGAGGTCAATCTCCTCGGTTGTTTTTTCATCAACTGCTTCTTTTAGTTCTAGGGAGTGCTTTTGATGCACCACCCGTATTTTTGCTTCAGCCGAGGTTTCGATCCATTGTAGGACCTTTATCGCCTCGCCCCCGACGGTTCTGCCAATCATGCGCGGATACTCACCTTCACGCTGGATGGGGACAATATTGCCTGCACAGCCCAATCCAAATAAACAGGTTCCACCCTCCCCTGTTTCGACGACCTCCATTGCATATCCCGGATAGTCCGCGCTAATCGTATACATCCTGTCTGTCGCGGTGACAGGATGGCAAGCGAAATGGATAAGGGATGCCACGAGTTCCTCGGTTACGCTATCAACGCGAAGGACTCTCACCGTCGAATCGTAGGGACCGAACGTTAAATCTGAATCGGGATCGGGGAGACGATAGCTAGTTTGTGCACTGCCATCTGGGCGAATCGTGTGCCGATTATAGCTGACCTGATCCGCGGTGCCCTTTCCTGCGCCAACCCGCGCCGGTTGAAGCCGTTGTTGAGCGATTTGCGTTACCGTCGTAAGCTGCTGTACAAGCATGTCGGCATAAATGCGATTCTTAGGATTATCAGGAGAGGTGGCACGTGATGCGCGAACTTCGGGCCCGAAATGCGTATGGGAGCAACTGATCATCACGTTGCCTGCCGGAATCCCTGTCGTCTCCTCAATTGTTTGACGAACATGATCAACGAATATCGCTTCTACACCAATCAAATCATTGGTGATGATTGCAGCTTGTGTCTCCCCATCATCAAATACGATGGCTTTCGCGTAGAGCGCGTCAGCGACTGTTTCACTGCCACTGTCTCGCCCCGCATATCCTGCCATGTTGCAGCCGAGCGGCGGCGTGATGTCAATCTTCGCAGCACCAACTTTTAAGTTTTCCATACTCAATCCTCGTCTGCCGCTGCAATTTTAATTAGAACACCACTCACAATCAAGAAAGCGAGTGCCCGCAGGACAACATGGAGTTGAATGCCGAGCTGAGGAATCCACATCCCGATCGGGAACGCGAGGACGGCGATCAAGAAGATGTATCCTGCCAACCTGTTCCAGCCGCCAATAAGCGAGAGACCGTAGCATAATGCGGTGAGTGCAGCAAAGAAGGTTCCAGTCATCAGCAACGCTTCCGCAAACTCTTCGGATACTTGGTAAATTGCCATCGCATGGGTTGGATGATCTGCGTGCAATTCACCCAAGGTGCGAAGCGGAGCAGTTTGAGAGAGATGCCCTACCACCTCTAAAATCAGCCACATCGTCGCAAAACCAAGCCCAAGGTAGCTGCGTGTCGTCGCAGTGGCGTTGAGTGATACGAACAACGCGATGACCGTCGGCACAATCAGAATGAGACTTACGACGCTTAACCCGTGCGTCACTCCCACCAACTTCAACGCCGGCGTCCCCAGAGCAGCATCTTGGAGACGCATCACGACTATATAACTGGATACGAGCATCAATATGCCGCTAAGAAGACCAGTGACACCACCGATTAGATGCAGGCCAACAGGTTTATTGTTCATGAGAGGTCCTCCTTTTTTAGATCAAGATCCGCTGTGTAACCCCCGTTTTCGAGCAGCTGGGGGAGAGAAAATAAGTAAGACAGATTCAAACTATTATAACCTAAGTTGCTAGTTAGCCGTAGTCACGCCAGTCGCGATTCGGAGGGTACGCCCCCTACCGCCCGTTTTCTGTAGGAGAGAATTCCAATTCCCGACTCTTGCGATAGAATTTTTGTAAAAAGTGTTAGATTTTGTTAGATTTTGACAATTTGAATTGTCCCAAGCGCAAAACATCAGTTCAAGTTATAGTAGATCTTAGAATTAATGAGATACTCCAAACCGGTGCGGTTTCATGAAGATTAAAAAAACAGTTCGGTAATTTGCTAGCGACGCCGGCGCGGTTGAAAACCGCGCCTACCGTATATTTCGAGGAAAATCGGGATTACCGATTTATAGTGGACCTTAGAATTAATGAGACACTCCAAATCGGCGCAGTTATAAACAGTGCCTACCAAACAGGGGTGGCGCAAGTGTTTCTTTATTTTTTGAATTCACTATAAATACTTAAACTTCATCTAACCGCATCTACCGGGGGTGAAAGTGTCTGTTTATTTTTAGAATTCACCATAATTCTCCTGTAGGAGGGATCTCCGAATCCCGACGCCTCACGCTAGGAGCGACTTCCCGATTAGGTTGATTTTCCAAAATCGACAGTTTTGCTATCAACCCATTGGGACTGAATGAACTAATAAACCAATGAACTCACAATAAATTTCTGATTAGGACTAACTGTCCAATCCGGGAATCGCTCAGGTCGAGCCTGTATCACAAGCTGCCGCTTTCCCATTTCCAACCGATGCAAAGCTAGAAAAAACCTTCATCGGTTTTTCCGCACCACATTCGGGACATACAAGCTCACTGTTATCTGCATTGATCGATTGTAATATCTCAAATTTGGATTCGCATGTCTTGCACTGATACTCATAAATTGGCATTGTCTTTCCTCCGAACAGATTGGATTATAGATCTTATTTCATTGTTGCTGCCAACGCCTTTGCCTGTTCCACCTTTTCACGGATTAAATTGCAGCCACCCTGCCAAAAGTCAGGCGAAGCGATATCAATCCCCATGTCAGCGACCAATTGGATGGGCGTCGCAGAGCAACCGGCGCTCAACAGATCGAAGTAGCGGGGCACGAACGATTCGCCATCGCGTTGATACTGGGCATAGAGCGACAGCACCAGCAACTCGCCAAAGGAATAAGCATAGACGTAAAACGACAGTTGGAAAACGTGCGGGATATAGAGCCACCACCACCGATGGTCTTCGCCCAACGTTAGTGAGTCTCCAAACATCTCCTGCATCATCCGTTGCCAGAGTTCACAATAGGCTTCTGTCGTCTGTTCCCCCTTTTCGCGGCGCAGACGGTGTGCCTCCTGCTCAAAGCGATACATAGCGATCTGACGAAACACGGTAGCAAAGATGTCCTCTATTTTACCACATAGCAGTGCCAAACGCTCCTCCGTCGATTCTAACGTAGACTGCAACTGGTCAAACACCAACATCTCTCCAAAGGTGCTTGCAGTCTCCGCCAGGGGCAAGACAGGGTGATAGTTGAGCAAGCTCTGCTTGCTAGCGAGTACATCGTGAATACCGTGCCCTAACTCATGTGCTAGCGTCATCACATCACGCGGTTTGCCGGTGTAGTTCATAAAAACATAGGGGTGCAAATCAGGCGTGACCCCTGCACAATATGCGCCGCCGCGTTTGCCCGCACGGAGCTCAGCGTCAATCCAACGTTTGCTAAAGAACGGCTCCGTTATTTCCGCCAACTGCGGTGAAAACTGACCGAAGGCATCCATCACCATGCCTTGTGCCTCATCGAACGGGATGTTACCGCGATCGCCGAGCAACGGAGCGTATCGATCGTAGTGCGTCAGTTCATCCAACCCCAACAACTGCCGCTTGAGATGATAGTAATCAGCAGCGATATCGTAATTATTAACGCACACATCCGACACAGTGTTGACCACTGCCTCGTCTACCTCGTTGTCAAGATGCCTCGCTGCTTCCGGCGATGAGTGCCCTCGCAAACCGTCCAGAATCTGCTTTTCGTGGAGGAGCGTATTGAAGATGAAAGTCAACACATGTGCATCCCGCTTGAGTGTATCTGTTAGGGCAGCAGCGGCGGCTTTGCGTATTTCGCGATCTGGGTTGTAAAAGTTTACCAACAACTCGCTTTGAGTCAGTTCTTCGTCCCCCATGCGGAAGATCTGCCGCGAGGTGATTTCGGTAAACAGGCGTCCAAAAGCGCGTCCTCTTGTATTGGCTGTCTCCTCCAAAATCTTCTCTTCTGCTTCACTCAAATGGTGCGCTGCCAGTGCCCGTTCATGTTCTAGATAGTGTCGGTAGGGGGCGAGTTGCGGATCCGCGATGATTTGATCAAAGGTTTCTTGCGGGATCTGGCCGATTTCAAGATCGAAGAAAATCAGATGAGTTGCCGCTGCTGAACCAACCTCACGTGTTCTCTGCAACAACGCGCCTCGTTGAGCGTCCGCGGTATCCGTCGAAAACAGCAGATTGGCATAAGACCCCGGCTTATACTGAGCCGTCATCAAAGCTTCATAATCGTTGAGCGCGCTACATAATAGATCCGCTGTCACATCTGTTGAGGCGATGCGTCCTTTGTATTTCTCCTCAAACTGTGCCGCCTGATCGACCATCGAATTGAGGTCGGTATCTAACCGCGAATCGTCAACGCTATCGTATAGATCCGACAAGTCCCATGTCGGTAAACCATTTGTACTTTCAGTGCTCACAGTATTATTCTCCTAGTGCTCAGTCATATAAGTTTTGCATACAACAAGGGGGTCGGGTGACCCGACCCCTACGAAGTATTATGAGTCTCAATCCATATAGACAATCATAATTTGTCTGACAGTGTACTAGACATCTTCAAAAGGACTAGCGCATAGGGCTAGATTATTCAAAATAGATCAGTGCTTCCCAGTTAACGGGACAAAACTAACAGGCATCACCTGTCTCGTCATAACTGAACCCGATTCCGTTTTTTGTACAAGTGTCAGGTTCTGCACCCGGAAACGCCCACCAACCGGGATACACAGTTTCCCGCCCGGTTTCAGTTGATGGATTAACATCGGTGGAATATGATCCGGTGCAGCGGTGACAATAATCGCGTCGTAAGGCGCGTGTTCCTCCCAGCCGAAATAACCATCGCCGATCTTCACCGTCACGTTTTTATAGTCGAGTCGTTTCAACCGCTTCTCTGCACTTTCGCCAAGTTCCTTGATAATCTCGATAGTATAGACATGATCGACCAACTCCGCTAACACCGCCGCTTGATACCCCGAACCGGTGCCCACTTCGAGGACCTTGTGCTCTTTTTTAGGGTCGAGCAATTCCGTCATATATGCAACGATATACGGTTGCGAAATTGTCTGGTCATATCCAATCGGCAGCGGCATATCAATATATGCTTGGGATTTCAGATGGGCAGGGACAAATTCATGACGGAGCACACGCCGCATCGCTTCCAAAACAGACCTGTTCTTAACACCGATTCGACCATCGGTGATCCCCTCTGCGTCAATCTGGTGTTTGACCATCCACTCACGATCACTGTCGAAATCACCAACACTGTGTGGGGGTATAGCGATTACCAAGAGAAATGTGGCGAGGATGCAAAAGTTCTGTTTCATGATATGCCTCCTTATAGAAAACTGCTAACTTGTTTGCAGTAGAAAAATTATGGGGCTTTTAAGTGTCACCATTTGATCGAAAAAGGTAGCATGGGTGAGATTAAAAAGGTTACATTTCGCCTACGAAAATCAAATTTTCCCAATTTTCCCGCGCAAATGGGAAAATTGTCCCTATTTCAGCATGAAACGTTTAGTCATGCTCGCTAATCATATTACAAACAGTTACAAACAATTACATTTTGTCTTCATCCTAAACTCTCCAGAGATGGACGCATCCACCGATGAGGTAGATCCCGACCGCCAGCAGAATCACAAGGTTAAAGCCGAACGCAATCGCAAGACAGGTCGCCAGAATCGCGCTTACTACAGACGCATAACCGTTGATGCCCCACGCCCAAGCAATTAGATGCGGATGGTGTCTCTGCAACCAGTCTATACCCAACGGGAAGGGCATTCCCATGAAAAACGCTAAAGGTGCAATTAATCCAATAGATACGACAATCTTCAGGGCATCGGAGCTCGCGAGAAAGCGGTGGAAAATCGGCGGAAGCAGTTGTAAGTAAATAAGCGCGAGGACCGATAATATGCCGATTGCAACGGGGATTGGATGTCCCTGAAGCCTCCCGATTGTTCTCAGCTTCAGCGAAAAAAGGCTGCCGAGACCCGCAAAAAGCAAGAACGCACAGAGCACAACCGCAACCGCATACGTTGGGTTCGCAAGCAACAGAAGAAACTTCTGGATGAACGACATTTCGATGAACATGAATCCAACACCCAGACTCAGAAAATAGATGAATACTCGCCAAGTCTCGGACACTCGGAACGGAGTGGTAGAACGCGGATTGGGTGCGGTGGAGGAAGTGGCTTCCCGCTTCAGGAAAAAGAGCGGTATCAGAATCAAGACTAGCCCCGCCAGTACCGCTTGGATCAACGTTGCAATCAGGAGCAGATACCCCCATTCGATGAACGGGATAGCACTCCTCCCGACCGTCCGAACCATGTGAACCAGTGAATCAAAACGCAAAAATTGAAAGAAATATGGACGATTATCAGTTGTAGGGCGGATATTGAAGGGATACCCTTCGTAAAATTGTTCCCGATCGTTGGATAAAATCGCTTGTGCGGCCCGAAAGTAGATCGGCTCCGTCAATTGGTTGTAGCGATTTGCTTCTACCTCCGACATTTGAGGGGAGTACGCCAGATCAAAAGAACGCTCACGGCAAAAATCCTGAATCGCCGCTCGATCTGCCGCGTCGAAAGCCCCCCTCTTTATTAGCAACGTGCCGGTCCGCCAGCCACGAATCATCGCCAACTGTTGAGCGGGAACCGCGCCATCATGCCGTTCCAGCGTCTCAACTGCCGTTGCAAATAACCGTATCATATCACGCGGCGGAGTTTTCAGCCAGCGCGTAATCGAAATAATGCCCCCAGGTGCCAGGTGTTGATACAGGTCTGTGAACGCCTCAACGGTGTAAAGATAGCTTTCGCTCAGGGCGTGCGTCCCTGCCGCAGATGCGCTCACAGAATCGAGCAGTGCAATCTGGATAAGATCGTACCGCTTTGTTGTTGCTCTCACAAATCCGCGCGCCTCTGCGGCGTGAACCTGCACCGGATAGGGTGAATCTAGCGCGTAGATGTGCCCGGCGAAATCTGTGTGTTCTTTCGCCACGAGTTCAAGTACTTGTGGGTTTAGCTCCACCGCATCGACCGATACCACACCGTGATACAGCGCGTTGAGGACATCCCCGCCACCACCCGCACCCAAGACCAGCACGCGAGGCGGCTCAAGTAGGTGATATGCCACCGCCGATGTTGTATCCCCAAGATAACCTAACTTTGATAGGTCACCTCTGAAATCGGTTATCGCTGTCATTCCATCGGCATCGGTGAATAAGCCCAACTGTGGTTGTACCGGATGCTGTGTGTTTAGACTCAACCCCGGCACCGCACGGATTAATTCACTACGAACCACATGCAACACACCGAAGGGACTATGCCGCTTATTCAAAATCTGTGCATCCGGGAAATTCAACACACTACTCAACCCTTTGTAGGGTGAAACCTTTATTGAGATAGGGTTGAACAATAGGTAGCCGATAAACGCAGCAGCCAGTCCAGTTATCGGGATAATTCGCCGCCACCGCCGCGTTTTCCAACTTTCCCAATTAGCGATCAGGACAGCACAAAATCCAACTGCTGAGATGAGCGTCAGGTTTTGTGCCGGGGGAATCAGGTACATCGTAACAATGATGCCCAAAGCCCCAATACCGGAACCAAAAAGATCGAAAAAATAGAGCCGGTTGACATTTTCTGCAAATCGGAGCAACGCCAGGCCAATGCAGGCTGCACCAAAGAAAAACGGGAGCGATAGAATAAGATACAGGGCGAAAATCGATAACACCTGACTCGGCTGCCAAACCAGCATCAGTGGATTAAACGGTACATATTGATGCAGCACAAAACACCCAACAACGCCGATTGAATAGAGCAATCCACAAATCGTGTAAGCATTGTGAAAGCGTCGGTCTACTTTGTCGGATTTCCAACGATTCCCCATCAACCAACGTTGCGTAAGCGAAATCGCTGTCCCACTCGCACCAAATCCAAGCAGTGCGAGGCTGATGATCATGTGCGCGAAATGATGCCATTGCGCTATTGAAAACAGGCGTACAAGCGTAATCTCATAAGCGATGATTGAACCGGCTAGCAGGGCAACAGAGAGGAAATAGAGGTTCATCGTCAAATGGATTTCTACGGCATTTCTCGGAGAAGTTGTTTGGTTACGACCTCAAATCGCGCACGTGTCGCATGCTGTAGTTGGGGAAACCAGAGGGCCGGATCCGATGGCTCGCTTGTCCACTCTGCTGACCCGCTATACAATACATAGACATCCCACGCGGTTTCGTTTAAGCGGAGCAGATCCTTCCAAAGGTCGCCAGTGGCTTTGTTGCTATCCCAATAATGCGTAAATCTTTCGTGAGTAAACTCATTAGCCCGTCTCTCTGCCGAGACCCGATTATCGCTATTAAGGATCGGTTGCCAGATCAGATAAGCCCGCAGCCGTTCATCCCCAACTCTTTCAAACAGTTTTATTATTTCGGAGACCCCCCGACGACATTTCGGTCAGCCGGGAGAAAGCAGCGCAACTACGCGAACATTACCTGTATCTTCTTGGAAATGATGCATCAACTGATCTATATGCACAAGTTCCGTGACAGGCTGCCGATCACTCCTGAAAACATCTTTCTGCTTTTCGGCAGTCTCGCGCATCTGATCAATCAGGGGCTTACGTTCATCTCGGTCTAGCACACCGAGCAAGGTGTTTTGCCACGCCATCGGAATGAGGACCTCCATCTGTTGCATGAGCGTGAGGCCATCAAGGGTGCCCCACCGTTCCGCAACGACTCCATCGGCGATTTGATAGATGTCGAATCCTGACACCGTTACCTGCTTGTCAGTTGGGTCAATCCCCATAAAACTATTTTTGTGAGTACCCTGCATAGTGGTACGAGTTACCACCTGATCTCCGTTGACAGTCATCTGCTCAACGGTGAAACGCAGATCGGGAAAGGCGAAACGTAACGCTCTTACGGTCTGTTTGAAGCCTTCTATGCCAGATTTACCCCCTAGACCGATTGGGTTATGATCGATATATTCAGCGGCAATTAGCGTCTCTACTTGCTCCAGCTTTCCCTTGTTAAAGACCTCCTCGTAGATGCGAGAGATGGTCGCTCGGTCCGCTGCCGCTCCGGCGTCTTCTGCCTCCGCAATTGATACCTCAATCAATAGGCAAGCACCGATTAGGAGCACTCCCACTATCAAGAGATGGGGTAGTTTTGTTACTGTTAGCGATTGTTTCATATTTTAACTCCTATCTATTTGGACTTCTGATTGATTTTGTCATCAGGTTCTCCAATTATACCAATTCGATTCGCAATGTCAATGAGAAAATGTAGATTCGACCTTCTTTTTCTATGGGTCCGGTAGGTTGGGCTTTCTAGCCCGACTACATCAATGGACCAATGACTTTCACATTTCATCCATCACGTTTCACATTCTCCGCATACAGTCAATCCCACCCCGAAGTTCCGGGCACCGCTCCCGCTGTAGTTGCCCGCCTGTCCCGATTCATCGCGGATTTATCGGAACCTGCTCTCGCTTACTCACGGAACGGAGGCACGGACGATTTATGCCGATTCATCGACAGCTTCGACAAGTCCCGATTTATCGGGATGCTCCCCGATACATCGGGGCAGGCTGGAACGGCATCGGGATCAGGCATCCTATCGAGGGCGGCGAAATACCCGCAGGTCAACCTATCATACAAATTGGCACAACCTCTGGGCACCGATCAGAAAAAAAAGTCAAACCCCAGAGAAAGGTGCTTTCCTTCACTAAGGTGTAACCCTACCGCTGGATCTCCATCCTCGATGTTCGTTAAAGTAATACTAACACAGGCTATACCATAATGCAACTACTTTGTTTACAGTTGTGAAATTTTCCCGGCAAACATACCCAGATAACTGTGTGTGACATAAGAAGAGATGGCTCACCAATCGACAATGACACCCCGTGCTTCAAGAGCAGGAATGTGTTGATTGCGTGAAATGTCGCTCAACTGATTCCCTTGGAGTTGTATCAAATCGCCTGCCCCGATCCCTATGTTATCTAGCAACGACTGAATATCTACAATCTTGTTCCGCCTTAGACTGAGTCTCTCTAGCTGAACCAATCCCACAAGCGGGCTGAGATCCACAATCTGGTTGCTAGGGAGATACAAGGAATCTAGCTGAACCAACCCGGCAAGTGGGCTGAGATCCGAAATCTCGTTGCCCCCGAGACTCAGGCGCTGTAGTTGAACCAACCCGGCAAGCGGGCTGAGATCCGAAATCTCGTTGTTAGAGAGAGACAGGGACGGTAGCTGAATCCACCCGGCAAGCGGGCTCAGGTCGGAAATCTCGTTGTTAGAGACATCCAGGAACGGTAGCTGAACCAATCCCACAAGCGGGCTGAGATCGGAAATCTCGTTGTCTTCCAGAGCGAGTACCTCTAGCTGAACCAACCCTGCAAGCGGGCTGAGATCTGCAATCTGGTTGTCTTCCAGATCGAGTCTTTCTAGCTGAACCAACCCGGCAAGCGGGCTCAGGTCGGAAATCTCGTTGAGAGAAAGATCCAGATATAATAGGTTAACCAACCCTGCAAGCGGGCTGAGGTCGGAAATCTCGTTGAGAGAAAGATCCAAATCCCGTAGGTTGACCAAACCGGCAAGCGGGCTGAGGTCGCTGATGCCGTTTCCCAGCAAATTTAACGTCCTCAGATTGGTGAATCTCGCAAGCGGGCTGAGGTCGCTGATGCCGTTTCCCAGCAAATTTAACGACTCTAACTTGACCAACCCCGCCAACGCCGCGAGATGCTCGCTGGATACATTCATGACCTCTATTTCTAACACCACCAAGTTGACACACGCTGCTAATAAATCGACCTCATACTGTTCAATAAATGCGTATTGAGGCCCCGGGACCAGCCGGAGATGAGTTACCTTTGCCAATTCAGCCTTTGTGGCGTTCATGGGATTTTTCCCCAGTACCTTACGCAATTCTATGTCAATTGACCTAGGATGGCCCTCACCTTCCTCTGAGTCGGGGCTCGGTGGATTCGCCGTGTCCTGACCACAGGCGACAAGCCACACCACTGCCAAGCAGACCAAGAGTGTGATTCTGACGATTTTCATTGGACACCTTCCTATCGTACTAGATTCGAGAAGTTTTATCACAGAACGGGGTAACACTCCACTAAAATCTGGAGTTATGACCTGACAAAAAAGAGGGGCTCTCGCCCCCGGTAGGTGCGGTTTCCAACCGCACCGCATCGTTATGACCTGACAAAAAGGGAATCCGTTGATTACCTTTATGTATCCTAACCTAAGTTGCTAGTTGATTAACTAAGCGGTGGAAATGGATCCAATAGTCACGAATTGGAATTCCCTTATAAAAAAAGACACTGTAGGGGGCGTACTTTCCAAATCGCGACAAGAGGCTTGTTCTAATTATGCAGACCTCTCACGATAACTAGTTTCGTCGTAATCAGATAATCGAGTAGGATGCGTAGACACATCATCTTCCGTAGGGGTTGGGTCTCCCAACCCTTTACTCGCACCTCTGTAGGTTGATCCAAAATTGACAATACCTAGAATATAGCGCTATAGTCTAGGCTCAATCCACCATGTACTGTTACGCTACATACCGGGTATTTTGTCGAGATATGAATCTCGACCTATGCCGTTCCGCCTGTCCCGATGTAGTCGGGGAGCATCCCGATGAATCGGGACAATTGACTCAACCTGTATGGCTTGGGACCCCCAATCCGCGTTGGACGATGGGCGAGAGAACCTCGCCCCTACGATTGGGCATTCATCGGCAAATGGAAGACGCACCTCACATAAATGTCAACACGCCCTAGCAACTTAGGTTCTCCCAACAAAAAAGGAGTCAACACATATTTTTTCATAAGCCGGACTGTCCCACAAGCGGAAAAGTGAGTCGAGTAGGGCTATTCAGTTTTCCGTTTTTTGACCGGTTTCGGAATGATCCAAATCCGTAGCTGCTCCGTTCCGCCTGTCCCCCTGGTCTCGGAACGGACGATTCATCGGGGATACATCGGGATTTATCGGGGATCCCATCAGGTACCTACCCCTACATTCGGTCAATTTCTGTATAAACTCCACAAATCCAAAACATACCATCGAAACCAATACCTCTTTGACGAAAAACCACAATTTTTCTGAAGTAAGTCCAAGCCAATCTGCTCCTACATTAAACCAATCTGCCCATTGATATACTGGGTTTTCACCTTGACTTGCCTACCCACCACTGCTATAATCTGCATATCTGGCGCGTGCTGTATAGTAGGACAGGCACGCTTTACGCAATCCACCCACCTCAACACAAGGAGTTTGCCGAATGAACACGATTGTCATCTGCTGCGATACGCTCCGAGCAGATGTGGTAGATCACACTTGGGAAGACCATGTTAATACGCCCCATCTCGATCGGTTGCGAGAAAATAGCACGGTGTTCAATAACGCTTGGGGCGAAGGCGAGCCAACCATCCCGATGCGGCGCGGTTTCTTCACAGGCATGAGATCCTACCCGTGGCGCTTCCATATTGATGACCGTGGCTCGGTCCCGAACATATACGGCTGGCACGCGATCCCTACAGCACAGACGACACTAGCAGAACACCTGCTACTCAATGGTGTGGCAACAGGGTTGGTTGCCGATGTCTATCACATGTTCAAACCGACGATGAATTTTACACGCGGGTTTATGAGTTACGACTATATTCGTGGGCAGGAATCGGATCGGGTGCGGAGTGGTCCCCTTTCCGCTATCAATATGGAACCTTACCTGCCCGACGAAATCGCCAATCCGACAGACCGCCCCGGTATCGCACAATACCTGCTGAACATGCAGGATCGACGCGGAGAGGAGGATTACCTCGCCCCGCGCGTCTTTCGCAGTGCCGCACGGTGGATACAGGACAATCACGAAAATCAGCCGTTCTTCCTCTGGATCGATAGCTTCACACCCCACGAATGCTGGGACCCGCCGATGCACTTCGCCGATCAGTATTTCAAAGCGGAGGGTGTCAAGGATTATATCTATCCGCAGATGGTACAGAATTATAAAACTTTGACGGACGATGAGATACGCCGCACAAAAGCCCTCTACTACGGCTATGTTACCTTTGTCGATAAGTGGATCGGCTACCTGCTGGATACCCTCACCGATCTGTGCCTGTGGGAGGACACCGTAATCTGCTTTGTCTCCGATCACGGCACCGAGTTGATGGACCATACGCAGTTCGGCAAGACCGCAGACGCGATGCACCCGTTTAACACTCGGCTCAATTTCTGGATTCGCCACCCGGATCCCGCATACCACGGCAAAACAATTGACGCTTACGCCCAGAATATCGATCTGATGCCGACAATCCTCTCCATCTTTGGGGTTGAGGGTGAAGCGGTTGATGGCTATAACCTCCTACCCGTCATGTCCGGTGCACAAGAGGGACAGCGCGACCACGTCATCACCGGTTGGAGTTCGACCGCTGGGATCCGCACACCTGAATGGCTCCTCATGCTTGAGACGGTGAACGCAGATACCAATCCACGCCTATTCCATTCAGTCAACGATCCGAATGAGGAGCATAACGTCGCTGCTGCTCACCCCGAAGTCGTCAGTCAGTTGCAAGCGAAATTGGAAGATTTAATCGGGGGCTCACTGCCGACCACCTATACCCATCAACCGACGATGGAACATAACGCGACATTCGCCCAGTGGGCACAAAGCAATCTGGTCCGATGAAACCGATCTCACGCCACAGCGGGGCGACATGTGCCATTTGTCTGAATCGCGGATTAAGCAGATGACACAGATTACGCGGATTATTGTCCCGATAAATCCCCGATGGCTCATGTTAAGAAAGCGTACAACAGTGGTGCGTAGGTTGGGTTGAACGGCTAAAAGCGAATCCCTATCAAGAACGATAAAGGCGTTACCTTTCAACAACATGGCCTTATAGATAGATATAGTGAAACCCAACAATATACTGATTCAATTCCTGTAGGTCGAGATTCACATCTCGACAATATTTCCCATGACACCCCTTAATCTCAAACCAACCCATAAACCTGTCAAAGCCTACTACGAATCCCTTGAACGTTTCGAGTCAATCGGTGTTTCCCACGAAACCGCCGTCCGCTCGGCGTTCCAAACCCTACTCGAATACTGTGGACGACAATTTGACTGGATCCTCGTACCTGAGCACCCAATGACTCCTCTGATAAGAGGGGCTAGGGGGGTTAAAAACAGGCGGATTGTCGTTGATGGTGCATTAATTGACACTTTCCAACTCCTCCACGGTTATTGGGAGGCGAAGGACATCCACGACGACCTACCGACCGAAGTGCTCCGCAAGTTTGAAACAGGCTACCCCCGCGACAACATCCTCTTCCAAACCCCACACCGCGCCATCCTCTGGCAGAACAATCAGCGGACACTTGATGCGGACCTGACCGACCCGACGCAACTGATACATACCCTTGAAACTTTCTTCTCCCACCGTCCGCAAGAATACACCGAATGGGAGGAGGCGGTTGTACAGTTCAAAGACAGAGTGCCCGCGCTTGGGAACGGCTTGGCAGAACTAATCGAAAAGGAACGGGGAGCGAATCGGGAGTTTACCGCCGCCTTTGCCGCCTTCCATGAGAAATGTCGTCAATCGATCAACCCCAACCTCTCCGAAGCCGCTGTCGAGGAGATGCTGATTCAGCACCTGTTGACCGAGCGAATCTTCCGAACCGTCTTTAGCAACTCCGAATTCACCCGCCGCAATGTTATCGCCCGCGAAATCGAAACCGTTATCACCGCGCTGATGTCTCACGCTTTCAGCCGCGAAGATTTTCTGCGTAGCCTTGATCCCTTTTACGTCGCAATCGAGCGCACCGCTGCGACCATCGACGACTTCTCCCAAAAACAGGGGTTTCTCAACACGGTCTATGAGCAGTTTTTTCAAGGCTTTTCGGTGGAGGTCGCCGATACGCACGGAGTGGTCTACACACCGCAACCGATTGTTGATTTCATGGTGCGAAGCGTTGAGGAGATTCTAGGGTTTGAATTCAATCGATCCCTCTCCGATTCCGGTGTTCACATCATTGACCCATTTGTGGGGACCGGCAATTTCATTGTGCGGACAATGCGCGAGATTCGCCCAATCGCACTTGAGGACAAGTATCAGTCCGAACTCCACTGCAATGAGGTGATGCTGCTGCCGTATTACATCGCGTCGATGAACATCGAGCATGAGTTTTACGAAGCGACAGGGGACTATCGACCCTTTGACGGTATCTGCCTCGTTGATACGTTTGATCTGGCAGAAGACCGACAGTTGCCGCTGTTCGCCCCTGACAATACCCGCCGCGTTGAATCACAGAAGGAAACCCCGATGTTTGTGGTCATCGGCAATCCACCGTATAACGTCGGTCAGGTCAACGAGAATGACAATAACAAGAATCGAGAATACCCAACGATGGCTGCGCGGGTTGCGGATGCCTATGCGAAAGACTCGAAAGCGACACTCAAAAACGCCCTAGCGGACCCGTATGTGAAGGCGATTCGATGGGCATCAGACCGGATTGGTGAGGAGGGCGTTGTTGCATTTGTGACGAATAACAGTTTTATCGACAGCGTGGCGTTTGATGGAATGCGGAAACATCTTGCGGACGATTTTGATGTGATTTACATTCTGGACTTAGGTGGGAATGCACGGAAGGGATTGAAGGTCTCAGATGCCAATGTGTTCGGGATACGGGTTGGTGTGAGCATTAACCTATTGGTGAAGACCGGACGGGCGATAAATCGCCCTACTACAAACGATGACAACTCTGTCCCTACCTGTATCTTTTACTATCGCACCAACAATCTATGGAACAAAAAACAGAAGTTTGATTTTCTGAATGAACGTGGACATATCAGTAATATAGACTGGCAGCCCATTCGACCTGATGCACGCGACACATGGCTGACAGAAGGACTCCACGCCGAATTTGAAGACTTTATCCCAATGGGAACCAAGGAAGCTAAGGCGGTGAAGAATGAGGTAGTGGATGTGATTTTTAAGATTTATAGCCGCGGTATCGTAACCTCCCGCGATGCGTGGGCGTACAACTTCAACCGAAACACTCTCACTGAAAATATGAGTGGGATGATTAACGCCTACAATGAGCAGGTATTCAAGTGGGAACATCGGGAGGATAGGGATGCAAACGTTGATGATTTTGTGGTTTATGATGACGGGCAAATCAGTTGGAGTCGTGACTTAAAATTAGACTTGAGACGAGGCAGAATCGCCGAATACACTGAAGGCAAGATGAGAAATTCGCTTTATCGTCCCTTCACAAAATCTAACCTGTTCCTTGATCGACTTATGAACGAGGAAGTTTACGTTTTCCCATCTATCTTTCCTACTCCTGAGACAGAGGCGGAAAATCGGATGATTTGTGTCAGTGGGCGAGGACACGAGATTTTCAGATGTCAGATTGCCAATCAAATCACCGATCTAAAATTTTCAAATTCGTCAAATGGTGGGACCCAATGCTTTCCCTTCTACACTTATGACGAAGACGGTACAAACCGCCGGGAGAACATCACCGATTGGGCGTTGGCACGATTCCGGGCACATTACCGAGACGAGGCAATCACCAAGTGGGACATCTTCCATCACGTTTACGCGCTTCTGCACCATCCCATTTATCGGGAGCGGTATCAGGCAAATCTCAAGCGGGACCTGCCACGCCTGCTGTATACGTCCGATTTTTGGGCATTTGCCAAAGCGGGGCAACGGTTGGGAGAAATCCACATCGGCTATGAGGAAGTGGAGGAATATCCGCTACATTTCATCGAAAACCGTGAAGTGCCAATTGATTGGCGTGTGGAGAAGATGAAGCTATCCAAAGACAAAACGCAGCTGATATACAACGATTTCCTGACACTGGCGGGGATACCCGCAAAGGCGTTTGACTACCGGCTTGGGAATCGATCTGCATTGGAATGGGTGATCGACCAGTATCGCGTCAAGATAGACAAACGCAGCGGCATAGTCAACGACCCGAACCGAGCGGACGACCCGCGGTACATCGTCAAACTCATCGGGCAGGTGATTGCAGTCAGTTTGGAGACGGTTGAGATTGTAAAGAACTTACCGGAATTGGGGCTATCTTCTCATTAAACACAGTGTATAGGGGAAACGTCTCAAATTAAATGAGGGGTGCTCATAATCATTGTCTGAATCACGGATTCAACAGATTACTCAGAAAACACGGATTACCAAAAAGCCGAGAGATCCAATATCTATAGAATGACCGTTTCCTACCCGCCAGTCGATAGGAGAGACATTGCACTCCTCTGGAGCGCGCCCATTGCACAGCCAAACTGCTATAGACATTGCGCTCCTCTGGAGCGAGAACACCTATTGAACCGATGCGTGACACATTAATTGATTAATACTCAGTCATATAAGTTTTGCATATCAACAAGGGGGTCGGGTGACCCGACCCCTACGAAGTATTATGAGTCTCAATCCATATAGACAATCATAATTTGCCTGACAGTGTATTAAGTTCTGTTGGGATTTGAAAGCCCGTAGGTTGAATTGAACGGTTAAACGTCAATCCCTATCAAGTACAAAGGAGTCTTTTGTACCACGATCTGTTAGATTGTGATCCCTGTTCGCAAACTATAGTGGACATTAGAATTAATGAGACACTCCAAATCGGCGCAGTTGAAAACAGCGCCTACCAAATATGGAGAGCGAAGGTGTTCATTTATTTTTTGAATTCACTATAAATGAGGTTTCAGAAAATAATTCGGTAATTCTATATTTTTCCCAGGACCGGTAGGTGCGGTTTTCAACCCCACCGGGCATCGTTCGGAAATTACCGAATTTAGGACTTACGCACTTCAGTAGGGAACGCAGATCTGCGTTCCCTACGAATCTCTTATGGAATCTCTGTTGTAGTTGCCCGATTCATCGGGCGTTGGGACGGGTGTGCAGGGGCGATAAATCGCCGAACTACAAAACGTTGACCATTCAACTGCGTAACTCCTACGAATTAATAAATTATAGTAGATTTTAGAATTAATGGGACACTCCAAATCGGCGCAGTTGGAAACAGCGCCTACCAAACATGGGGGGTGGAAGTGTTTATTTATTTTTTGAATTCACTATAATCTTCATACAGTTTGCGCCACATTTGTCAGATTACCCAATGATTATAGCATTTGTCAAATCAGCACCCTCAAAATGTCAACACGCCCTAGATACCTATCTCGACAGTCGTATGTATTCCGCCCCAGTGGGGCGGTATGTCTAACCTAAGTTGTTAGTTGATAAACCAAACGTCAGCAACCGATGAAAGATGCTATACACATTGCGCTCCACTGGAGCGCGAGGGTTGGATATATCGCTATTCTATAGACATATCGCTCCACTGGAGCGAAAGACAAAGGACTTATCAGCTGGGTGGGGAGCCCCCGTCCCTACAATGAAACCTATGGACTTTCAACGACTAGCTATTTGCGTTAAAGTAGCGTGAGGTATAAACAAGGACGATGAGATGTAAAGCACGAACCCCTTTTATTTTTCGATGTCTCAGGAACGCCGTTGAGGACAGTCCATACTGCCTAGAACATCAGAACTATCCACCGCGCGGTTGGCGATATGGCTTATTGACGGCTTCGAGGGTTGCAACCGGGATTGCTGGAGCTGCGGTTGCGGTCATCGGCTTCGCCTGCCTGAGAAACTGCCCGAACAAAGATTTGAAGGATAGCGAAGGGCAGCTGAACGGGGTGCCGCCATTTGATTACGCTGTGTTGTGTCTGGCGATTTACGAGGCGAAGGAAACACTTTACCTCTCCACAGAAACGGGTAGATCCACGATCTTTATGACGCCAGCGGGGAGTAATGATGTCTATTTTTCCCGAATAACAGAGCCACCCGACTGGATGCAGCTCTCCGCCCCTTCGCGTCGGAGTCAACTCCCGGACGGGCTAAAGGACGCAAGGTTTGAAGATGCAAACACAGGCTTTCGTGCCATGTTATACCAGTCAAAAAACACGGAGGAAATTGTTGTCGTTTATCGGGGTGTCAGGAGAACCAATATCCTCCAAGATAGCCAGACTTGCCTTTCTCAAGGGTTAGGGTTTGGCGCAGCGATATATCAACAGGCTATCCAACTTGGCAAAGCGGTGGTGGAAGCGTATGGGGATAAAGTGTTCTTCACAGGTCATTCCATGGGCGGCGGTCTGGCAGCTGCCGCGAGTCTCGTAGCGAACCGGCCGGCGATAACTTTCAACAGCGCAGGCGTCCATCCCGCTACCCTTGAGGGATTTGGCTTAGACGACGCAACCATTGACGAAAAACTAAAATCTATTGTGAACTATTATGTGCCGGGCGAATGGCTATCCACCCTGCAAGCTCCCTGCTTTGTCAAGAGTGCCGCCGGTATACATATCCCACTGCCAGATGTCGGGGGTCGAGTTTCCGTAAATGCAGTCCCTCCCAGGAACAAAGGACGCGGCAAACACTCAATCACGTTAATTATTGCCACGTTGTACGATCTCGCCGAGTCCTCGCAGCTTGTGAAGTAATTGATTAGGATTTACGCAGCGCGTTCATAAGTCCCCCTGATAAGGGGGATTGAGGGGGTTAAAAATCAAAAATCTATCCCTTGTGTGCTAAATTTGCGTAAGTCTTGTTGATTTGGGTTTATCACGCATCACGTTTCACGTTTCATTCTCCCGTATTCGCAATGGCATCTAGATAATCCTTAACCCGCTGTCGATACCGTACAGGAATCCGATCCCTTTCTATCGCCTCCGCGTAAGCCTGTCTGGCGTTGAGATAGGCTTTTCGGTGTGGCATATAAGTGAGTTCCTCTTCACTGCTCGGAGCCTCTTGCGCTGAGGCGGTGGCGAATTCCTCCGAATTCGATGTGACCCCTCTCAGTTGTAGTGCTTCCGTAGGTTGCGTTTCCAGAGGCATTGCTTCAACCTGAGTTCCCCGCGCCTCTCCTGTCCCAGATTCTTCCCCCGGTCCCCCATCGCTACCGGCTACCCCTCCTGTTTTACGTGCCATTTCGATACCCGCCAATCCGATATTTTTTCGGCTCGCCTTAATCTCATCCAAAATTTCTTCCAACTGTGCCACATCTTTCGCCTGCTGGTCGATTTCCAAAAGAGAACGGGCGATTTTCGCTAGCATCTCAGGACTAACCTCCTCTGTCCCAATCTCGTTCAGTTGCTCCACAAGATTCTTGGCAGCAGGGTTGCCCCCAAGCCGTTGGGCAAGCTGTTTGAGTAGCGCGTCCAATTCCGTCCGTTCCGCCTCAGTCAGCCCGTCCATCTGATCCGCCAGTTTTTCTAGCTCTGAAGCGATCTCCGCTGCATTCGCTCCACCGAGTAGGTTGGAGTTTTCGCCCAACGTGGAGATGGTTTCGATCGCCTGATCCAACTCATTTTCCGCCAGTTGGCTTTTCTGTGTCTGGACCTCTTCACGAAGCTTGCTGAGTTTCTCCTGAGCAGCTTGCACACCGGTGCGCTTATTTCGCAACCCTTTGACGGTTTCCTCAATCTGCTTGGAGAGTTCTGTTTCGTTGAGACCGCTAACTGTCCCTTCAAGTCTTGCTGCAGCTTCTTGAATAGCCATCTGCTCTGAGGGATTCGGAGGAGGGGGGATCTCATACATGCGCGGGATAAAAAACGAAAGCCCGACTAGCAACATAGGGATGGGAAACCATTTGAGGGGTCGTGGGACCGTGTAGGAGACCACAGTAGCAGGGGGGATCCCGTGGGCTGCCCGTGCAGCGTCACGAATCTGCAAAATGCCAAAATCACCTGCGTTCCTTCTGCCTATTGTTTCAAGAGCAGTGCCGAGACGTTCCTTCAGATTGAGACGCTGATCCACAAAACGTGCAACCTCAAACGGATCTATCTTCCGCAACAGACCCAAACCAACCGCGATGGCACTCGCAACGGCGATCGGCAGAACAACTGCAAGTCCAATCGGTATCGGCAGCGGGAGAAATCGGTCAGCTACAAGCAATATTCCAGCAGTGAGAAGTCCCCAGAGGTTAAATGTAGCCAGATTCTGAAAAATGCTCTCAATCTGCATTCGGCGTTGGATAGCGGATAGTTTATTCTGGATAATTTGTTCAGGTTGATTTTGTATTGCGTTTCGCATATTCTATTAGACGAACTATCCTGCAAAATCGTTCATAGAGAGATCTGAAATTTTCTATTAGCAACAAGAACCGATGGTCTCGAATAAACCTATAGGATAAGCACATCGTCGCAGAAAAACAATAACTTCGCATAGATCTGCCAACAATACTTTAGCAAAGGATGTATTCCACGTGAAAACAAATCAACAACCCAAAAACTCTGCCAATCACGTTTCACGTTTCACGTTTCACGTTTCACAGCCTGTCCCGATTTATCGGGGCATCACGCATCACGCATCACGTTTCACGTTTCACGTCATCTTGCTCATTGCGCTGCTTGTCGGCGGGGGCATTGGATGTTCAAGAGATCAAGCCCCCAAGCCCGGTCGCTGGGAAATCGTTCGGCGTGCAGATTGGGAAGCACGATTCTACGATGTCTTCTTCATTGACGAGCACACCGGGTGGATAGTCGGCAATAACGCAGGAAGCACATTCGCGGAGGAACTCGACAGTGTGATTGCCCACACAACGGACGGCGGAGTGACATGGCATCCACAACAGAGCGGCGTTTACCATCCGTTGCGAAGAGTGCAATTTGTAGACCACCAAACCGGTTGGTGCGTCGGCGAAAATGGTGTCATCCTGCACACAACAGATGGTGGGGAAACGTGGGAAAAGCAGTTAGGAGCCACATATAATAACCTGTTCGATCTCCACTTCGTCTCAGCCCATGAGGGGTGGATCGTCGGCGATTTTGGGACGGTGCTATACACGCAGGATGGCGGACAGCATTGGATAGACCGATCAGAAGGGGTGGGCGACAACTCACTACGGGGTCTGTTTTTTCTCAATGCCCGTCAAGGTTGGACTGTCAGCCACCAGGGCAACGCCTACTATACACGCGATGGCGGAAAGCACTGGACGTACCAGAGAACAAATGTCCGCTACGAGTTGTCCGATGTCCACTTTGTTGATGAAAATCGTGGCTGGATCGTCGGTGACAGAAGGATAGTGCTTACCACACAGGATGGCGGCAGGAATTGGGAGTATCTAACGCGCGGTTCAAATAAACGTCATGAAGAACAGTATGGTCAGCAGCTAAGAACCGGAGATGAGCCGCTACACACCTTCCTCCTATACGCACTCCATTTCCCCGATGCTCAGAACGGCTGGATCGTTGGCGACTTGGGTGCCATCTTGCACACCAACGATGGCGGGAGGACATGGAAGCATCAGCGTGGTGGGGCGACCCAACTGGTCGGAGCGGATGTCGTTCTACTCGGTGTCCATTTTGTCAATCCTCGGCTCGGTTGGACTGTCGGGGAGTTCGGAACTATCTGGCATACCAAGAACGGTGGAAGGACGTGGGAACTTCAATCCGCACCCAGCTATCTGCTCACAGACCTTCATTTCATCAGCGATAAAGTTGGATATGCGGTGGGCGATCGCGGTGAGGTCCTCCGCACAGATGATGGTGGATTGCACTGGCAGTCGCAAGATAGCGGAACGATGGAATGTTTCGGATCAACACATTTTATCAGCAACAAGGTTGGGTGGAGCGTTGCGGAATGGGGAACGATTGTTCACACCACCGATGGTGGCAAAACGTGGTTACAGCAGGAGGCGAATACGGAAAATGACCTGCTCGGTGTCTCCTTCGTTGATTCACAGCACGGATGGGCAATCGGCCACAGTGGGGAGATTTTGCACACCGCAGATAGCGGTAAAACGTGGACGAAACAGCGCAGCGGCGTCAACCGTCATCTCTTTGGTGTTCACTTCATTGACACTCAAACCGGATGGGTTGTAGGGCAGGGCGGCGTGATCTTACACACACGGAACGGCGGCAAAAAGTGGGAGGTACAAACCCAACTCGGAGAGGTATGGCTGTCAGGGGTTTTCTTTACAGACCATCTAAACGGGTGGGTCGTTGGGATTGATGGGTTGGTTATCCACACAACCGATGGGGGACGCACATGGAAACGTCAAAAGAGCTACGTGGACAGTTTCCTTAATAGTGTCTTCTTTCTCAACCCGAACCTCGGTTGGGCAGTCGGCGGTGAAGGCACAGTTATCCGTACCCTTGATGGTGGCGAGAACTGGCGGCCCCAAAGGTGCGAAAGCCACTATAATCTGAACTCAATTTATATGACGGACGCTGAAAATGGTTGGATTGTCGGTGATCTTGGGGTCATGTTGAGATATGTGGTTGATGATTAGGCAGTGCGTAGGTTAGGTTGAGCGGGAATCGTGAAACCCAACACCCAATTCTGTAGGAGGGAATTCCGATTCCCGACTATTACTAATTTGGTTCATTGGTTCACTAGTTCATTAATGAACCAATGAACTCTTGAACGTTACTAGACAACCGCCGATAATCCCCCATCAATATTGATTGCTGTCCCTGTTATGTACGAAGCCCGATCCGAGACGAGGAAAGCCACGAGATCACCGACCTCTGTCGGTTCGCCCAAGCGGCCGAGCGGATGCTCTGCTCCCCTTGCTTCCCAATACTCCTCAATCGTGCCGGGCGAGCCATCCGCCTTCCAAGAACGTTCGCCCTGCGCGCTCTTGATCGAGGTCAAGCAAACCGTGTTGACGAGAATCTTGTCGGCGAGCAACTCTTTGGAGAGTGCTTTCGTCATCGCAATGCCCGCCGCACGACTGACAGAGGTCGGAACAGAACCGGCGTCCGGCTGTTTGCCGCCGGGGTGGGTGATATTGATAATCCGTCCCCCTCCCGTGGGTCTCATATGAGGAATAGCCAACCGGGCACAGCGTACCGCTCCCATCAGTTTGAGATCCAGATCTTCGTACCATTCTGCATCGGTGACCTGTTCAAAATTTCCGCCCGCAGACTTTCCGGCGTTGTTGACAAGAATATCGATCTTTCCATACGTATCAACCGTTTGGTTGATGAAATTTTCAAGGGTTCCGGCGATTGTCACATCGGCAGCGACTGCGAGCACTTCACCGCCCGTTGCGTCCTTAATCTCTTGTGCTGCCTCTTCTAAAACATCTTCACGACGAGCGCAGATGGCGACCTTCGCGCCCTCTTCGCAGAGTCGTTGGGCGACGCCTTTGCCAATGCCTTCACTGCCGCCTGTGATAACGGCAACCTTTCCTGTCAATCCTAGATCCATAGTAACCTCCTATAATTGGGTTAGGGGGTCGCACGGTAAATCGTCCGATTTACACACGCTCACCCGATGTATCTCAATTGGAACTTTTCTCGTAACTGTTCACCCAGAGCGGGATTGTTGCGGTTGACGGCGGGGTGCACCGATGTGCATCACACGCCTGATAGCGAACATCTATCTTCAACGGAAACGCATTTTCGATTGTTTCACCCGGCTTCAACCTCAATTTCATTTTAACTGTGACATTTCCTTCATAGACGGAAATTGGTGCCTCGCTGAAACCCGCGTGGAATGGCTTCCCTTCGGGATATGTAACCGACAGGATTTCGGCGGAAGCATCGGGACTGACGGACACCGTTGTAGGAATCAGCAGATCCAACGACGAGGGATTGGTGTTGATATGCCACCCTTCAGCGAGTTCAATCTTCACCTCCACATCAAATGCGTTTCCGGGAAAGATGTCATCTGTCGAGGGGATGGAAGCTGCAAGCGTCAACAGTTCGTCCTCTGAAGGTAAATCCACTGGGGCTTTTGGCAGTCCAAAGAAGTTAATCTCGCTCGTTTCTGCTGTGTTCAAGCCAAATTGATTTGACTGTTTCTGATATGTCGTCTTGATTTTGGTCCAATCCGTCGAAAGATAGCGATTAGTGGCAAAAAGCATGTGCATGAAAGCGCCGGGCGACTGTCCCATCATGCCCGCGAAGTTTTGAAGCGTCTTTTCTGCTTTATCCAGATAATCCTTTTTGCCAAAGTGTTGGGCGATGGTGAGCAGGTTATTGACTGCTACAGCATTCCCCGATGGGAGGGCAGAGTCATACGGATTCTTGGTGCGTACAACCAGATGTTTTTGGTTGGCAAGCGTGAAGTAAAAACCACCGTTTTTGTCGTCCCAAAACAGCTGGTTCATTGTGTCGGTTAAGGACTTTGCTTCAGCCAACCAAGTTTCCTCGCCCGTTGCCTGATGCAAACCGAGCAAACCACGAACAAGAAAGGCGTAATCGTCGAGGTAGCCGTTGTATTTGGCGACACCCTCCCTATAGGTCCGCATCAGTTGTCCATCGGTTGTTCGGAGATGTTTCAGGTTAAATCGGGCAGCTTTTTCTGCCACATCACGATACCGTTGATCGTCGAGCACTTCGTAGCCGTAGGCAAACGCATCAATCATTAAGCCGTTCCAGCTTGTTATCACTTTCGTATCGAGCAGAGGTTGCTTCCTTTGATCCCGCGCCGCGAGCAGTTTTTCCTTGAGCGGTTCAAGTTGGTTGTGAAGGTCGTCCTCCGACTTTTTGAGCGATTTCGCTACACTTGAAAGTGGGACGGGAAGGTAAAGAATATTGGTCCCGCCTTCAAAGTTGGGCCCTTCCTCCACCCCATAAACCTGCATGAATAGCTTGGCAGCCTTTTTCCCAAGGACCTCTTGAATCTGTTCTTTTGTCCAGATGTAGGATTTGCCCTCCTCGGCATCCACTTCCGCATCGAGTGCCGAATAGAAACCGCCCTCCGCAGATGTCATCTCTCGCGAAACGAACCTGAAAATCTCCTCAGCAACCCGTCGGTGAAGCGGATTTTTTGTGAGTTGATAGGTTTGCAGGTAGACTTTCGCAAGTAGGGCATTGTCATACAGCATCTTCTCAAAATGTGGTACGAGCCATTTGGCATCAACCGAGTAACGGTGGAAACCGCCACCAATCTGATCGTACATCCCGCCATACGCCATCTTGTCGAGGGTGTTGGTGACCATCTCAAGAGTCGATTTGGAAGATTCACGTTGATACTCGCTCAACAACAATTCCAGATTTGTGGGGCTCGGAAACTTTGGCGCGCCACCGAAGCCTCCGTATGTAGCATCGTACCTCGATTGAAGTGATTTCACCGCTGCTGAAATTAGCTTCCTATCCAGCGGCGTTTTCTCGACGGAAGCTGGGGCGGCAGCCGTCGCCTGTATGATGACTTCCGTTATCTTCTCCGCCTGTGCAATAACCTCCGCCTGTTGATTCGTCCACACCTCATGAAGTGCGTTCAGGACTCTCGGAAAGCCGGGACGACCCCGACTATCCTCCGGTGGGAAGTAGGTGCCTCCGAAAAAGGGAAGAAGGTCAGGCGTCAAAAAAACGGAGTTGGGCCAACCGCCAGAACCCGTCATGATTTGGGTGGCGGTCATGTAAATCTCATCTATATCCGGGCGTTCTTCCCGGTCTACCTTGATGTTAATAAACAGGGCATTCATCAGATCGGCTATCTCTGGATCTGAGAACACCTTCCGTTCCATGACATGACACCAATAGCAGGTGGAGTAACCCACAGACAGGAAAATCGGTCTGTTCTCAGTCTTTGCCCGGTCCAACGCCTCAGGACCCCACGGATACCAGTCAACCGGATTCTGGGCGTGTAGAAGCAGGTAAGGGCTTGTTTCACCGATAAGGGCATTTGTCCACTTCCAGGTCCCATCGGGGTTCTTGAGAGCTGCCTCATGTGGATGCGAATCCTCAGCAGCATAGACCGTGCCATCAAAACTGCTTCCAATGATACAGAAATACGCGAGGGAGAAAATTAGGATCAATCGCATACCAACGTCTCCTCACTTTTAATCTCAGCACATCAAAACAACGGGAAAAATGGGAAATTTTCCCGTTTTCTTTCGATCTCATCTTCACAGATCCAGGATAGAACCATCGACATCGAAAGCGTCCCATTTCCCGCGTGACGGATCTCCTGAAAGCGAACGGATATAATCTTCGTTCAGTGAAACACCCCACCCCGGTCCTTGCGGCACTTGCAGATGTCCATTAACCGGCTTCTCTTCAAATCCAACGATGAGGTTCTTCCGCTCCGGATTATTTCCGTTCGGGACTTCTTGAATAAGGAAGTTTGGCACGACGGTATCTAAGTGCAGGCAGATCACTGTTGATAGGGGACTCAGCGGATTGTGCGGTGCGATCGTGGCAAAAAAGGCATCTGCCATCGCTGCAATTTTGAACGCTTCCATGATGCCGCCACAGGTGCAGATATCCGGTTGGACAACATCCACCGCGCCTTTGACGAGATACTCGCGGAAAGGATAACGCGTATAGAGTCGCTCGCCGGTGGCGATTGGAACCCCCGCATCCCGACGCAGCGTTGCCATCGCATCGACCGATTCCGGGAGCACCGCCTCCTCGAAAAAGAGGATGCCGTAAGGTTCAATCCGTTTCGCCATCTCCATTGCGTTGACGGGGTTCAGGCGACCGTGACCATCAATTGCGATCGGGACCTCGGCACCGACCGCTTCGCGTACCGCTTTGACTATTGCTTCCACTTTTTTACCGTGAGCGAGACTAAAGGCGGGGCCCGTCGGATCAAATGGCGTAAATTTCAGTCCGCCCCAACCATCTTCAATGCGTTGTACAGCCGCCGCCGCCCAAGATTCTGGCGTACCCCCACCAATCCAGCAGTAAACCTTCATCTTGTGCCGATACATGCCGCCTATCAACTCGTACACCGGGACGTTCAAGGCTTTACCCTTGATGTCCCAGAGCGCGTGCTCAATGCCGGACAGCGCACCGATAAGCACCGGACCGCCCCGCCAGAAAGCGTTGCGATAGATCATCTGCCAGATCTTCTCGATCTGAAATGGATCTTCACCAATCAGTACATTTTCAACATCTCGCAATGCGCCCACCAATGCGCCCTCTTTCCCTGAACAGGACGCTTCACCGATACCGATAATACCTTCATCGGTGTGCAGCTTGACATAAATATACGCCCGCCCCTGAAATGGTGCGGGGAGAATTTCGAGTTGTGTAATTTTCATGTCGTTTTAATCCTTTATCTATAAATTCAAATTAGTAGGCCGTTCAGGCTTTTGCTTTGACAACCTTGTTAAAACTTCAGTATGATAAGATGTCCCTGCTGCAATGGGACGATTGGAATAAGCATTAGATTAACAGCAATACGAAAGGAGGTTTTAAGTGGCATCAAAGCAAGCAGAATATGCGATAGGTTCTCAAATTCTGAGCGAGTATTTGGGATCGCTGTTCCTCGTCATGGCAGCGATCGCGCCAATTATCCTCTTCCATCAAGTACTAGAAGCCGGGATCGGCATGGCGGTCCTAGCCGATGCGCTTGCTGTTGGGCTTATTCTTTTCGCCCTTATTGAGATATTTGGCCCCATCAGTGGTGCCCATTTCAATCCCGCGGTAAGCCTTGCAATGGTACTAGGGGGTAAAATCGGTTGGAGACAGACGTTAATCTATATTTTAGCACAGATCGCCGGTGGATTGACAGGAACAATTTTTTCGCATCTGATGTTCTATCATAAAATTCCCGAACTGATCACTATTTCTGAAGTGGCACGCCCGGGAGGGAACTATTTTGCCGAGATTCTCGGCACCTTTATCCTCGTTCTCACTATTTTCCTTTTGGTACACCACCAATCGGATAAACTCGCCTTGGTGGTTGGCATGTTGGTTGGAGGACAGTTGATCGCGACATCAAGTACCATGTTCGCCAACCCGCAAGTCACCTTTGCACGGATGTTCACCTACTCGGCAGCGGGTGTAATGCCCGTTGATGGAGCGGTGTTTATCCTGATGCAGATTATTGGCGCAGTGCTTGCCGTGTTGATTTTCAAAGCGGTGACGCAGAGACGAGGCGAAGAGTAACGAATTTCTACTGCTTTAACTATCCGCCGCATCCGGAGGCCAAGGATCTAATGTCGATCCACTCGGTTCCGGTCCCGTTGGGCGGATCGGCAGCTGCTCATAAGAACGATAAGAGAGATCTGCCAAGTGTGGTGTTTCGAGGCGGATATGTCCCTCATATCTTGAGCGCATCGCTGCGTCCAGAACGCCGGTCGTCAACAATGTCCGCTCGACAGGATATTGAGGCACACCTGTGAGGAACATCTCTTCGATGTTTAAGCTGAGATAGCTAAAATGTGCATGAGGTCCCCCGCCTTGTAGACGAAACTGGGCACCTTGGATCTCGTCGTTAATCTGCCCCGCATAGGCGAAGTCACTGATGTAACCGTTCAGCATCAACATCGCTGACCTAAACCCATCACTGTGTTCGAGCAGGAAAACAGCGGGATTCTCGCAATGGTCTTGAGGTCCCCCTTCAGGTTTGTCGGGGATTGGCGCACATGCAGCATCCGCCAATTCGGGGGACCAACGCCCCTCCTCCCCTGCTTGCCAGACCGCTTCCCCTTCCAAGCATTGGACGGCAACCACACCGGACTCACCACCGGCACGCCGCTCAATCATACACTGTAACGTCTCCAAGGCGTGGAAACCGTAGGACTCGATACCGCCATAGCCTATCCCGATTGCAGCCTCTAGCGGGGTATCAAGGTTATACTCAGCGAACGGATTCCGCCAACAGGTCGGCAGGGATGAACCCGCCATAAAGGGAACATTGAGCCCCTTGGCGCGGTCATACATCCATTTAGCATCCGTCCAATTGTACGAAAGATGTTTGTCGCAGAAAACGGGGACTGAACGCCCACTCGACGCAAAGACGCCACAGATCTGCTCAAACAGATAACGGCGCGGATACATATGCTGCTCAAGTTCATTGTACGGATAATCGCCGTGCTCACCAATCAGAAGGACACCATCAACCGCGAGTTCATTTCCACCAAGCGTCAACGCCTGACGGATACTCGGATAGATCGGGACATTGTGTGATGATGCTAGCTCACGTCCGATGTCCCGTGGGTCGATCTGATCCAGATAGATTGAAACCAGATCGACACGTGGCTGCCGAAGCCCCTCGTCGGTCGGAAATCCCTTCATATACTTTGTGGCAATTACATCTGCGTGAGAGAGTGGAAAGTATGTAGTAATGATGGCTGCTATCTTCTTGCGCTCAGACATTGCGGTGCCCTTTCATTCAAAAGTGAAGTGTTAGATTTAGGTGAACAGCATGAAATAATGTGCTATAATATCACACGGACTGACATAATCCGGGGAGGCTGACATGGACAAGGATACGCTGCAAATCATAATTATGGTCGCTGGTTTTGCCATCACGATTATTATCGGCCTCTTAAGATTTCCGAGTCGGGCTGAGATGAATCGGCGATTCGATGATACGAATAAACGATTCGATGATATGAATCGGCCATTCGATGATATGAATAAACGGTTCGACGATATGAATCAAAGGCTCATTGATTTGAGTGCAGATGTGAGAAACATCTATCACATACTCATACAGGGGAAGCTAGGAGAATCAGAGAAAGACGATTAATCTCCCTCCGAATCACCAGCCGCTTCGTCGTCTCACACTCTCCCACCGAATAAGTAGTAGAAGTAAACCCCACTTGTCATGCGCTAACCCGTATCGTGCGAGTCCATCCCAAAGATTGATTTGCACGGGGAGAAACCGTAGGGGCGGGGTAACCCCGCCCGTATTTGTCGAAAACTCGGTTTCTATTGAACAATTTCTTCACATGAGCGGAAATGCTTTTATCAGCCCTGAACAACCGGATTCTTCAAAACACCAATCTTCTCAATCTCGACCTCAACGACATCCCCATCGACCAATTTCTGATCGGGGTGCCCAACACCTGCGGGTGTACCTGTTGAGATAATATCGCCCGGTTCAAGCGTGACCAGCGTTGAGGTAAATTCCACGATCTGTGCACAATCAAAGATCATGTGCCCCGTATTGGCATCCTGCTTAGTTTCACCGTTGACGCGACAGGCGATACGCAGACTGTTCGGATCCGGGATCTCATCCTTTGTTGTCATACATGGACCGACTGGCGCAAACGTGTCGAACCACTTCCCATTGAGCCAATCAAACCATTCGTCGCCGTCTCGATCTACGCGGCTGTCCTTCACCTTTAGTTCACGTTCAGAAACATCGTTGACCGCGGTGTATCCCGCAACGTAATCGTAGGCTTCATCAGCGGAGATGAATTTCCCACGCTTGCCGATAACAATACCAATCTCTGCTTCCCAGTCAGTAAAGACGCCATTCGGAGGAATGATAATTGCTTCTTCATGGGCAACTATGGTAGTGGTTGGCGGTTTCATGAAAACGCGTGGCGTTGTCTCCAGCTGGCTCAATGCGACGCCGCCACCTTCCTCGATATGCGAGGCATAGTTCCCGGCGAGCAGCAATAGCTTCTTCGGATTAGGAATCGGTGACAGGAGTGGATCTGTGCTCCAGACCGCCTTCTCTGGATTTTCCGCTGCTACGTTAATCGCATGTGTAGCCGCGTCAAAGGCTCTCTGCCCACCTTCAAGAAATGCGATCATACCACTCAAGAGTGCGGGCAGTGCGTCATCTGTGACCGCTGCTTGATAAGTGGCTTGCAGGTCTAAAACCTTATCATCAATTGATGCGCCTAATTTGGCACCATCAGAACTTTGGAAACTTACTAATTTCATGGAATCTCCTTTGATTGTTTTTGCGGATTAAAATCACCTACAAATCTAAACTACGAAACCAAAACGCACCTGTACGGCAAAGGTGCGTGTAGATCGATTAAAATACAGTCTACTTTCCTCTATTCTTCTCAAGCCAATTAACCGCGAAGTCTACGGCAGCACGTTGTGGCATCAGTTGGCAATTTGCCAACCCAACCTTGCCATGATGCACCTCGGTCCTTACATCACTGCACAGAAAGTCCTCACCAATCTGCTCAAAATCTGAACTATCCAGATCTATATTTTCAAACGTAGTCCACCTCCTTGAATCCGCCGTTGAGATTGGTGCCCCCTCTTGGACGATATGTTTCGTTGGAAAGGTAGCACGATATTCTGCAAGGTGCATAGATGTGTTGCTGTCATGTCCCACGCCGAGGAGAAGGACGTAACCGTCCAAATCGTAGATTCTAGCAAGCGGCGAATCCTCACCCAGACCAAACTCCAATGAGTGGTTGTTCGTGATATGCGATGCTTGATGCCCATACGCACAGAACGAGTGGTGCGGATGGGCGCTGCGGAGAACCCCTTTCTGCTTTCGGAATGTTTCTGCGATAGCTCCCATTGACCGCGTAGGTGTCAGATCTGGCTGGTAGGCTGGCATTGTCGCACGTATAACCGGCCACCACGATTCGGGCACGGGCGGATTTTCCCACTGACTCGGTTCGGTCAAATCCGTTGAGTGGGTGGGCATAACAAGTGTGCCAGTTTCACCCAAGACCTCCTGAAGTGCGATGATGACTGCTACCGCTCCGCCACATACCCAACCTATCGCGCTCAAAGATGAATGAACCAACAATACCATTCCCGCCCTGACACCAAGTGTGCGGAGATCAGCCTGTAACGAGTTAATCGTGGCGGGGACTTCTGTGTTCTGAACAACCTCACCTTCACTCATCTATTTTATACCCAAAACCTAAATTGACCCATGCAGAGAGCATCTGGGGGCGGGATAGAAAGCGATCCGCGCTATTATCACGAAGGGGATTATAGCAAATCTGTTGATTCAAGTCAACGACAATATGGTTGCAAAGAAGCAGTGGTTTCTGTATAATAAACTCACTTGAATATAAACTTTTATCATACAGGAAGGAAACAAGTGAAGCTAAATAATGGAATTAAACTCACGTGGCTTGGACACGGTACCTTCAAGATTGAATTTGAGGGACAGACCTTTCTAATAGATCCATGGGTAGCTAGCAATCCAGTCTGTCCAGATGACCTTAAAACGTTTGACAAGCTTGACGCTATGCTGATTACACACGGGCACGCCGATCACACCGCCGATGCTGTTGATCTCGCGAAACAGCATTCCCCGACTGTTGTGGCAATGGTCGAAGTCAGCACTTGGCTTGCGAGTAAAGGCGTTGAAAACACAATCGGGATGAACAAAGGGGGCACTGTTTCGGTCAATGGATTAAGCGCGACTATGGTAACAGCCAACCATAGCAGCAGTTTCACAGAGGAAGACGGCGCTATCGTCTATCTCGGTGAACCCGCAGGATATATCCTCGAATTCTCAAATGGGTATAAAATCTATCACGCAGGAGATACGAATGTGTTCGGTGATATGCGAATCATCGGTGAAATCTATCAACCGGATCTAGCCCTCTTACCAATCGGTGATCACTTCACGATGGGGCCCCGCGAGGCTGCCTATGCGGCACAGTTACTCAATGTGCCCGCTATTGTGCCGATGCATTACGGAACATTTCCGTTGCTAACCGGGACACCGGACGCACTACGCGAACTGACCAAAGATCAAGCGGTTGAAATCGTCGAACTCCAGCCGGGCGAAACTTTGGATTGAAGCGTAAGAGGTAATCTGTAAGATAACCCAAGTTGCTATATATTGAAAAGCCATCGGGGCCTTGTAGGGGCGGGGTCTCCCCGCCCGTCAGATGTTCAGTCTTTCGCTCCAGAGGAGCGCAATGTGTATAGCATTAATTTGCGAATTTTTGATGGGAGACCTAAAAATGAGAATTGCTTATGCTCGACGTGAAGAGATGGAAGAAATCAGCAGCGTCCATGGTGGCGCGAAATCAATCCTATTCAAAAGTCTTTTTGGCAGCGATGATTTTGGAACCCCATGGCGGTTTATTCATAGTGCGATTCTACTACCCGGCGGCGGCATCGGTCATCATCGGCACGACAACAATGAGGAGGTGTTCGTCACAGTTGACAACGCCGCCCAATTTACACACAATGGACGCACGGCGGAGATTGTCGGCGGTGCAGCTGTGCCATTACGTCAAGGGGAGTCTCACGCCATCTACAACCACACCGACAAAGAGACGCGATGGTTCAATTTCAACGTTGCGGCGATCGGTGTGCCTCCCGATTCAACCGATTTCGGTGATGACCGTGCCAATGCACCTTTGGAGTCGATAGACCGCCTCCCTGTCGCTCGACTGGATCGCAATCTACTAGGCTATGGTCAGTCGCACGAAGGTAAAGGCGAAATCGGTGCCCGGACGCTATGGGAACATCAGGATTTTCGCAATAACTGGGGTTTCGTCAGCCATGCCCTGTTACCGCCTGGCACTTCTGTCGGCTATCATCGACACGACCGGATCGAGGAGGCTTATATTGTCCTGAACGGCAGCGGTCGGATGACTGTCGATGATGAGACAGAGGAGGTCTATGAAGGCGCAGCGATTCCGAATCGGCTTGGGGGATCACACGGAATCTATAATCACACACAGGACGACCTTGAGATGCTTGTGGTCGCTGTGTGTCTGGAACGCGGCAAGACCGATGCAACCAATTTCGGCGATGATTTAACGATGCGGTAACGTAGTCGATGAAAATTCCAAAATCTCTTTTTCTCATTCTGTTCAGTTGTTTCGGTCTCTGTCTCAATACCTCGGAGGCGTCAGAAGCCAAAGTGCTTGCCGATTATCCGAATCAGGTAACGCGGGATGGGGAGTTGGTTGTCCTGCCTGACAAAGGCATCGTGTATGTTGCAACAGACTTTCAGGCGCAGTGGAGCAATTTTAATCGATGGTTGACACAGACAAGACTGGTGGAGCGGATTGAAGCGGGGGAAGATGTATACGGTTTAATTCTCGGCGATGCAGTCGATCACAAGCCGGGCGATCCGATCTTTGAGCCTTACGGTGATGTGAAAATTGTCGATCGGATCATACAGCTTCAGGGGCAGTTGGGAGAAGAACGCTTCATCTATCTCAGAGGGAACCACGAACTGGCGTCCGCCGATGCCTATGCCATGCTCAAAAAAGCCGGTATGACCCCTGACAACCGCCGGGATATGATTGCTCAACTTTATCAGACTAGCCACGGACCCTACTTCAAGCAGTTCAATTTCATGGAACGGATGACGGATGAGCATTACAATTACCTAATTAACCTCCCAACAGTCGCTATCGGTAAAAACGGGTTCGTTGGTGTTCACGCAGGGACATCACGGTCTGCCAAGACCCTCGCTGACCTCGTTCAGCCAAGCAAAAAGGTACTCGATGAGCTGCTGTGGGGACGTCCTTCGATCGTGCTACGGAGTGGATATACCCCATCCCAAACGGCTGAATTCCTCAAAAGAATTGGAGGTCGAGTGTTGGCTGTTGGACACACACCGGTGGGCTCTTTCCCTAAGAACGAGGTTGGTGATGGGGTGGCACGACACGGAAAGCATCAGGTTATCTTCTCAACCGGTTACGGTGCAGCACCGGGGGTACGATCCTATCTCGCCATCGATCTCTCCAAACGCTACGATACTGTCACTGATCTGAAATACGGGGCGGAGATCCATCCACTGCGTCCCTGAAGGCTCAATTCTGTTTCACAAAGGGTTGTCTATGTCGCGTTTATTGCTCTATGTTATGTTACCGGTGCTCATTGCTTGCGCCCTCATCGCCTCCCGGTTCGTGAGTTGGGATAGCCTGAAAGGGGAAGACCCCAAGGCACTCCAGTTTGTTGTCAAAGGGACGGAACTCCTAGGGGGACAAACAGACCGTGATAACCGCAGCGCAGTCTCCGCCTTTACCCGTGCGATTGAAATCAATCCAAAATACGCAGAAGCCTACATTAAACGCGGACTCGCTCACTATCGTCAGGGTGAATACCGAAAAGCGATTGACGATTATACGCAGACACTGAACCTGAATCGGTATGCAGCCGATGCCTACTACAGTCGCGGAGATGCCTATCGTGCCCTAGGTGATTATCAGCACGCGCTCACAGATTACACGGCATCTTTGGAGAAACGATGGGCAGGATTTGTAACATGGAAACGAGCAGAAACCTATCTGGAGATGGGGGATACGCAGCGCGCTCTGGCAGACTACGATACAGTCATTAAACGTAAACCCGGTGCCGCAGCCTACTATTATCGAGGACTCGCGTACGCACAGATGGGCGAATACCGACTTGCCCTTACAGACCTTGACAAGGCAATCGAGATCGAGCCTGCATTTGCGGAGGCATATCTCCGCCGGGGTGAGACCCATCTCCGCTTAAATCAGCCGGACGCAGCGGAATCTGACTATCACAAAGTGATTCAGCTATCAACCGATGAGATTCAGGGCTGGGGTGAAGCCCATCCGACATTGGGCCCCATCTACTTCCGCAGGGCATCCGCGTACCAACGGCTCGGTCGCTACGAAGATGCGCTCGCCGATTATGAGAAGGTCATTGCACTTCAGCCGGGGTCGGAGATGGCACAAAAAGCAGCGGGGGAATTGAATATAGGGGCGGCTGAGTGAACCGTAGATTTTAGGTTTGACTCAGAGTTCCCCAGAAACCGCCGAAAAGGATTTCGTCGTGAATTTAAGATACCAACTGTTTCCGAGGTCAGTAGGAATAACGGAACCAATTCAGCGAGTAATTAAGTGTTTTGAACTAATCTACGACGAAATAAAATCGCCAGAAAACGAACTAAACAGTGACAAAGTTTTACAAATCTTGAGACCTCATCTTGAGAATATAGAATTCACAGTTGAAAAGGGAAAATCTAAGGGAAAGAAAATTCATGTGCCTGTTCTCTTTGGAGAGAATAATAGCATTGACCAATTTTTCAATGCAGATGGCATTAGCAATGATGGCAGAATTGTGCTGGAAGTTGAAGCAGGTAGAGCAGTTGCAAATTATGCGTTTCTAAAAGATATTTTTCAAGTCTGTATGATGCACGACGTTGAATTTTTGATTTTGGCTGTTAGGAACGATTACAGAGGCAGTGACGATTTTGAAAAAGTTTATACATTTTTGGAAACCTTATACATCAGTGGTCGGTTAGTTTTGCCTCTCAAAGGTATTACTCTTATTGGTTATTGATTGTCAAATGATGTCATTATCTGTCATCTTTTAAAATTCTTTGATTAGGTGCCGAACTAAGGATCGATTGACTCCACCATGCCACACAACATCATGGCAACCAACCATATCCTCCTCAAGAAATTTGGTGAACGAGTTCAGTCATTGCGAAATCAGGCGGGGATTTCTCAAGAAAAACTGGCGGAGCTGGCTAAAATGCATCGTACCTATATTAGCGGTATTGAGCGTGGAGAAAGGAATGTGTCCCTGATCAATATTATGCGGCTTGCAAGTGCGTTAGGTGTATCCATAAGCAAACTCATGGAAGGGATTAATTAAATGCTGTCGCCTTATAGTAACCTTGATACAGTCGACTGGGAACTGAAAACTCTAGAATTAATCGAGCAATACCCGTTAAGCTTGGAGGAGTTAAGGGATACAGCTCTTCAGACGTGGCAGATTTTATGGCAGACGAGAATCGGCACCGGAAAATCTGCAATACGTCTTGATGAAATAGATGTGCCTGCAATGGTAGTTGGATATTTTTTTGAAAAACTATATGCCAGAGAGCTAGGAAACCGCTATCCAAACCAGTGGCGTGGTGGACAAAGCAGAGATGAGAAAGATATAGTCTGTTTAACGAATCCATTTTTCTCAACAGAAATGAAATCATCCGGCCAACTGAGTACAAAAATATATGGTAACCGCAGTTACGCACAAAGAGCAAAACGTGACTCATCAACGTCAAAGGTTGAAAAATCAGGTTACTATATCACAGTGAACTTCTATCAAACGACATTGACTCTGCTGCGATTTGGCTGGATAGACTATGAAGATTGGCAGCCTCAAAGGGCGGCAACCGGCCAAGCTGCTACCTTGAGAGACGAAATTTACAAATACAAGTTGGTGGAAATTCGAGGAGATTATAGACTGAATGGGCCCATCGGTTTGCTAAACGGAGTGGGTGGGAAGCGAATCGAAATATTTGCAGCCGAAGGAATCAAAACCATTCGGGACCTATTGGCTTATAGAGGAGACAGCCAACTGATTCAAAGGTTTAGAGAAGAAGCTACAAGTCTTGAAACAACATCAGACTAAACCGCTTTACTTGTCCCAAACAATTCTAACTGCGCTTCTTGTACTTTTCGATGCTGGAAAAAGTTATCAATCCGGTCCGCAGCGATACGACAATAATCTTCTTTGAGCTCAAAACCAACCGTGGGACGACCTAATTTGAGAGCAACTTCAGCAGTGGTCCCGGATCCGATAAAGGGATCTAAGACTAGTTCTCTTGAGTTAGACGAAGCTTTGATAATACGTTCTATGACAGCCATGGGAAACTGAGCCGGATGGGGGGTTCGTTCTGTAGAAGCTCGGTTCTTACCAGATGTTACCTTCGGGAATTGCCAGACATCTGTAGGATTTTTTCCATTTGGATTTACTTTTATTTTTCCATTTTTCTTTTGGTTAGGATATTTAACATTTGGATCTCGAATGGCATCAAGATTGAAAGTATAATCATCTGGATTTTTTACATACCACAGGAATTTCTCATTTCTAGGTGAGAAGAATTTTTTTCCGGCAACCCCAGCACCGTAGTTCCAGATGATTTCTTGAATTAAATGAAAAGGTATCCTGTCCCACAATAAATATGGAATGGGTATAGCCTTTGCGCGATCTGGTATTGAAAAATATCCAAGATTAAGCCAGAAGGCACCGTTGGGGCGTGTGATTCGGTAAATCTCTGCAACCCATGCCTCACACCAGTCCAGATATTCCTCCAATGCCATCGGATTTTCATACGCTTTCCCAATGTTATAGGGGGGACTAGTTACCGTCAACCATACAACCTCTGCAGGCAGTTTTTTTAATGCCTGCAAACAGTCCATATTGTAGATAAGACAGTTATCCGTATAATAAAAAGGTTGTCCTAAGATGTCACGAATCTGATTGAGAACCATATGACTCTCCGCTTGTTTTGTTACTTATAGTATACAAAACTTGCTTTCAATAGTCAAGTTATTTTGAGTGTTCTAAACATCTTTCTGACAGAGTTGAGGACTTTTCTGTTGTGATGATGAATTAGTCGATTACCATACCTTAAATCTCACATTTTATAACACCATGCCACACCAATACCACACCAAACGCCGAATAGAATTCTCCGACACCGACATGGCGGGCATCGTCCACTTCGCACGGTTTTTTGTGTTTATGGAGTCCACCGAACACGAATTCCTCCGTTCATTGGGAACAAGCGTTGCCACAGAATGGGATGGAAACAAAATCGGCTGGCCCCGGTTGGCAGCCTCGTGTGAGTATCTCAGACCTGTCAAATTTGAAGAAGAACTGGAAATCCGCCTGACGGTTGCCAGAAAAGGCACGAAATCCCTCACCTATCAATTCGTTTTTATGAAAGACAACGTAGAGGTCGCTCACGGTCAGTTGACAGTGGCGTGCTGCATCTGCAACCCCGGCGAAAAGTTGAGAGCCATCCCGATACCGGACTTTATCACGAATCAGATCGAAGCATCAGGATAAGAACCCACCACAGAGACGCGGAGAACGCAGAGAAAAATTAGAATAAGAAAGGGTACAAGTATGTGAGGGAACGAGAATTTCCCGCTTCCTTGCTGCCTTGTCCCTACTTTCCCTCAAGAATAAAAAAACTCTGTGTCCTCTGTGTCTCTGCGGTTGAATTTTAGTGAAATGTGAAACATCAATCAAACCTTGCATTCTTGAACTCATGAACTCTCTTAAAGTATCCGACATCTATAAAAACTTTGGTGATGAAACGCGACCCGTTGAAGTGCTGCGTGGCATTTCGTTTGAAATGGCGCAAGGTGAATCCCTTGCGATCACCGGTCCGTCTGGATCTGGGAAAAGTACGCTGCTCCACCTTATCGGCACACTAGAGCGACCCTCGTCAGGACGAATTGAGATTAACGATGAAGACCCGTTTGAACTGCCAGAACCGCAACTCGCTAGATTTCGGAATCAGGGTATCGGTTTTATCTTCCAAGATCACCATCTATTGCCGCAGTATTCGGTCTGGGAGAACGTGCTAATCCCTACTATGGCTTTCAAAAACCGCGTTGGGGATGCTGAAAAACGTGCGCGAGAACTCCTTGAGCGAGTTGGACTTGCCCATCGTTTGAGCCATCGACCCGCCGAACTCTCCGGCGGCGAACGACAACGGGTAGCAGTTGCACGTGCCCTTATCAATCAACCGGGCCTCCTCCTCTGCGATGAACCCACAGGAAATCTCGATCGCTCTACCGCCGATGAGGTCTCTTCCCTACTATTTGAGCTTCACCAAGCCGAACGGAATATTCTGATTGTGGTGACGCACAGTCTTGAACTCGCATCTCGCTTTGGGCGACGTGTTGAATTGGAGGCGGGCAGATGCGCCGAAGTTTAAGCTATTTTTGGCGAATTCAGCTTGCTGTGTTGTTTGGTGCTGCGGTAGCAACGGCAGTGCTGACTGGTGCATTGCTTGTCGGTGACTCCGTCCGAGGCAGCCTCCGGGATCTCACCTTGGATCGGTTAGGGCGAATCGATTACGCGCTCGTGTCGGAGCGTTTCTTCCGCGAAGGGTTAGCAACCGATCTGTCGTACAAATTGGAAGGCGAAGCACAATTTCATCGGGAAACAGTGCCAGCAATTCTTCTGAACGGTACCGCGGTCAACCCCAAGACCAAGGCGCGTGCCTCTCAGGTCCAGATCCAAGGAATTGATGAGCGATTTACAGGTCTGTGGGATGACGCTTCCGGTCAGGACGCTCCCTCTTTGGAGAACCAGCCGGGACAACTCTTTCCATCGATCTATATCAACCAGTCCCTCCAAAACGAATTAGATATAAAAGTTGGTGAGCAGGTTCTCCTCTCCTTTGAAAGACACAGTGATGTCCATCGCGAATTTTTGCTCGGTCACCGAGATTCATCGGAGGTTCTTCAAACCCTCCGACTCACTGTCACGAACATCCTGCCGGATCGTGGCATCGGCAGCTTTGGCTTGCGTCCTAATCAAAGCCGTCCGTTAAATGCCTACCTCCCTCTGACGGTTTTGCAGAAGGCTCTCGGAAGTGAGACAAAGGTCAACGCTATTTTTGCCTCTGCAGCATCTCCTAACCTATCCGACCCTACTCCGACTGATGCGCTTCCCGCTTTACAGAATAAGTTGCATCAGGCTTTGAAGTTAGAAGATCTCGGATTGGTATTGCGCCATGTATCTTCTGATTCTATCGGAGGCGTGGGTTACCTCTCCCTTGAAAGCACACAATTTCTGCTCAAGCCGGCTATCATTGAAGCTGCCAGAGCCGTTGCGATTGAACGGCGAACGCTGTTTCTACCAATCCTGACCTACCTAGCTAATACCATTGCCGCCAATGAACGAACGATTCCCTATTCAACGATTACGGGACTAGATACCCAGCGTGCCTTTTCCCTTGAATTAACAGACGGATCAGCTGCACCTCTGCTCGCTGATGACGAAATTCTCCTCAACGAATGGGCAGCCATAGATTTGGGCGCAGAGGTTGGAGATGAGATTGATGTGAGTTATTACATTGTGGGTCCGAGAGAAAAATTGTTGACACGAGGCGCGCGGTTCCGTTTGAAGGGAGTTGTTGCGATTAAGGGGTTAGCCGCTGATCGGGGATTGACGCCAGATTTTCCGGGGATTCATGAAGCGGCTGATATGTCCGAATGGAACGCGCCCTTTCCGATAGATCTTAACCGGATTCGTCCCAAAGATGAGGTGTACTGGGATCTTTTCCGTGCGACCCCCAAAGCGTTTGTATCAGACGGAATAGCACAACAGTTGTGGCGCAGCCGGTTCGGAGATTTAACTGCGGTTCAGATCCGAACAGTTTTTGGGGCCGACCTTCAAACAACCCAAACGAACTTTCAGAGACGGCTGTTGGAGAAAATCAGGCCAGCACAGGTCGGGTTGGTGTTCCAACCCGTTAAAGCGAACGGTTTAGCGGCTGCTACGGGGGCAACAGATTTTAGCTCTCTCTTTATCGGATTCAGTCTATTTCTCATCGTATCTGCCGCCCTTCTGGTGGGATTGCTTTTTAGACTTGGCGTCGAACAACGGAGCAGCGAAATTGGTATTTTACTAACTGCGGGGTATACCATCTCGACCGTCCGGCACCGTTTTATGAAAGAGGGGGGGCTGATCGCTGGAATTGGGGGCTTGATTGGGTTGGGAGGAGGCGTCCTTTACGCAGGGTTACTGATGGCTGGGTTACGAACGTGGTGGTTGGCAGCGGTGGGAACACCTTTCCTATCTTTGCATATCAACCCATTAAGTTTGGTTATAGGATATCTGACTGCGCTTATCGTAGTCCTATTTTCAATCGGTTGGACGGTGCGTCAACTCGGCAAGGTTCCTATTCCTGCGCTGATCGCGGACGGATTAAGTGCTGGTGGACCCTCCAATCGAAGTTCAGGTGCCGGCATCCAAAGTCGAATCCTTGCCTTTGCTAGTTTAGGGCTTGCCCTCGCCTTGACGGTATTCGTCCTTATCTCTGAGACTACCGCTTCGGCTGGACTATTTTTCGGTAGCGGGGTACTATTACTGATTGCCGGATTGGCTTTCTTCTCCATCTGGTTGCGGTCAGGTCGGGGAACGATGAGCTCACCGAGAGTCGCTGTAACAACGCAAATGGGGATTAGAAATAGTGGACGTCATCCGGGTCGCAGTATGTTATGTGCGGCATTGGTTGGCTGTGCCTGCTTTGTCATCGTTGCGGTGGGGGCGAACCGTCATATTGAGCAAAAACAGGAGGCCTCTCCACAAAAAGAATCCGGCACCGGCGGGTTTGCTTTGGTCGCTGAATCCGACATTCCGTTACATCATGACCTCAACTCTCAGGATGGACGATTTGAGTTGGGATTTTCTGAATCCGACTCGGACGCTACAGCTAAGACTCAAATCTTTCCGTTTCGTCTCCTTCCGGGGGAAGATGCAAGTTGCCTCAACCTTTATCGTCCCCAAAAACCTCGAATTCTAGGGGCTTCACAGGATTTCATTAAACGAGGTGGATTCCAGTTTCAAGGTGCAACCGCGACGAAGGAGAATCCGTGGGAGTTACTGCAAGATGAACTGGAACCGGGTGTCATTCCAGCTATTGGGGATTACAATTCAGCTCAATGGATCTTACACCTTGGGCTTGGCGACGAACTGAGTATCCAAAATGAATCGGGAGAGCGATTAAAACTTCGTTTGGTGGGAGTTTTACAGCGCAGTGTCTTTCAGAGCGAGCTGCTAATCTCCGAAGCCAATTTCAAGAAACATTTCCCAAGCCAAAGTGGATATGCGTATTTCTTAATTCAGACACCCTCAGCTTCCAATCCTGCGGCATTCTCCGAAAGTACAGAACACATTGGGCACACGCTGGAAAGGACGTTGGAAGATTACGGCTTGGATGTCACATCGACAAGTGAAAAGCTAGACAGCTATCGCGCTGTTGAGAATACCTACCTCTCCACCTTCCAGACGCTCGGTGGGCTTGGACTGCTTCTGGGCACACTCGGTTTGGGGATTGTTCTACTGAGGAACGTCATTGAACGAAGCGGGGAGTTAGCGACGCTGCGCGCCTTCGGTTTTCGGAGAAATACGCTATCGCTGATGCTCTTGGCGGAAAACGGGTTTCTCCTATTGATCGGGATTCTGATTGGCACCGTTTCCGCGCTCATCGCTGTGGCACCACACCTGACTACCCCGGGTGCTCAGGCACCTTGGCTCTCACTTGTAATGACGTTGGTTTTAGTATTCTTGGTTGGAATGGCTGCCAGCGCGATCGCTGTCTACTTTGCCCTGAGAAGCCCGCTGCTGCCCGCGCTCAAACACGACGCTTGATCTGTAAACGCCTACTCCTCCTGAACAACATCGGGTCTGCTGCCGATAGAAGGCGGTAGCAGCATCCGCTTCTGCTGCTCCGTTAGGTTGTCGAATGCATCCAGATCGTAGTAATTGTCCGACCATGCTGAGTGCCCAGGGCTATACTTGTAGAGCAGCGATCGACGCTCATGTTTGGCGCGCCACGGCATTGTTCCGTGAATGAGTGCTTCTGTAAAAAAGAGCGCATCGCCCGCCTCGACTGCCGGCTGAACGACATAGGGTGCGGGACGTTCATAATTGCGGATATCGTCGGGTAGGCTCGACAGAAAATTGGTTTTATGGCTGCCCGGAACACACGCAAATCCGCCATCGCCTTCTGCTGCATCTGTCAGAAAGTACGTGACGACGCTCAACCCATTGCGCATCACTCCGTCCCAATACTTGTACCAGTGATCGCCGACAACTTCGGGCCCCCCGTGCAGCCTACCGCTTTGACCACCTTCGGTCATGAAGATGCAGTAGTCATGATCAAGTCTAACCTTGGGACCCATTAACTCGATTAGGTACGGCAGCACCTTGGGGTGATCTATCAGTTTTTTGAATAGCTCACCCCAGCACGAGACCCGACTTGCGCGGCGGTAACGGATGTCACCTTCAGGTGGAAAAGCGCGATCAGCGATTTCATTCATCTCCGCAACTTCATCGACGGACAGCACATTCTTGATAATTAGATAGCCTTCAAGATCGAAAGTAAATTTTTCTTCACCAGTCATAGCGTGACTCCTTGTGTGAAGTGTGGTGTGTCAATACTAATACACGAATTTTTTTCGGGTTGCAGTGTATATTACACAGGTCGGTTGTGGTATAATATTCAGGTTTCTACCTAAAACCATAGCATTTGACAAGTCTAACACAAAAAGATATTTCTGTGAAGACGTTTTTTCTGAAAGGGAGGATGCCAAACATGTATCGAAGCAGACAGATTTTATTTCAACTCTCTATTTATGCCTTGATTTTTAGTTTAATTGCTTCCACCGGGTGGGCTGGCTATAAACGGATTAACGAACCGAACCCAGACGATCCGATGGCGGTCGAGATTTATCAGTTGGACAATCGCTTGACCGTCTACCTCACCGAAAACCGTGAAGAACCACGATTCTACGCGGAGATCTCAGTCCGCGCCGGCAGTAAGCATGATCCCTCAGATGCAACCGGCATCGCTCACTATCTGGAACACATGCTCTTTAAGGGGACCCAGAATTTCGGCACCCTCGACTACGAAAAGGAGAAGCCACATCTGGATAAGATCACAGATCTCTATGAACAGCACTTCCACGAAATCGATCCGGAAAAGCGAAAGGAGATCTATGCTGAGATTAACGAAACCGCGCAACTCGCTACCCAATACGGCATTCCCAATGAACTCGACAAGCTGTACAAAGCGATGGGTGGACGCGGGGTAAATGCACATACATGGGTGGAGGAAACCGTCTATAAGGTCGATCTGCCTGCTAACCGTCTGAAACAGTGGGCGGTCATCGAATCGGATCGCTTTATTGATCCGGTTTTCCGCCTCTTCCAGACCGAGCTTGAAACCGTGTATGAAGAGAAGAACCGGTCGATGGACAGCAAGGGTCGTATCATCAGTGAAGCAGTCAGGGATTTGCTTTATAAAAAGCACCCGTATGGGCAACAAACGACCCTCGGTTCGGTTGAACATCTGAAAAACCCGTCCCTGAAGCAGATGTATCAGTTTTACCATACCTACTATGTGCCCAACAACATGGCAATCCATATCTCCGGCGACATTGACTGCGAGGAGACTATCGGTATTATCGACAAACACTTCTCCCGATGGCAACCGAAAGAACTCCCTGAAGCCAAAACATGGACAGAGGAGCCGCTTCAGGGAGCCGAGCGCCTAACGGTCAAATATCAGGGCGAGGAGTATGTCCTGCTTGCGTTTCGGACAGCTGATCGCAACCATCGTGATGCGGAAGCCTTGAAGCTTCTCGACATGATCTTAGATAACGCCACAGCCGGGCTAATTAACCTGAACCTCAATCAGGGACAAAATGTCCGCGAGGCGGGTTCCTATCCCTATCTGGACAACGATTATGGCGCGCAATATCTGTGGGGCATCCCTAAGGATGGGCAGTCTCTTGAAGAGGTTGAAGGACTCCTCCTAGAACAGATTGAACTGATCAAAAAAGGCGAGTTTGAAGAGTGGATTCTTTCGGCGGTTGTGACCGACTTTAAAAAATCTCAGAAAGCGGATTTGGAGTCGAATCGTGCGCGGGTGAGTATCATGCGTGACTCGTTCCTAGCCTATCAGGATTGGGATACCACAGCGGGGGAAATCTCGCGCATGGAGAAGGTGACCAAACCGGACATTGTGGAGGTAGCGAACCGATATTTTGGCGATGACTATGTGGCGGGCTATCGTATAGATGAGCAGCACGAAGTCCCCTCTATTGAAAAGCCCGCGCTAGATATAATTGAGATTGATGCCACACGGCAATCCGATTTTGCTAAGGGAGTCTTGGAAATGTCTGTGGAAGAGATTGAGCCTGTCTTTGTTGATGCCGCGGAAGACTACCAGATTGCCGACTATCACGAAGGTGTCAAACTCTATTACGCTCAAAACCCGATTAACGATCTCTTTGTCTTCACGATTTCCGTTGATATCGGCAGTCGCCACAATGACAGGTTGGCTATCGCTGCACAACTGCTCGATAAATCTGGCACGTCAAAATACAGCAGCGAAGACCTAAAGAAAGAGTGGTATAAACTAGGAACCGATTTCAGTCTCAACGTTGGAAACAATGAGACGACTATTTCCATTTCAGGGCTTGATGAAAACTTCGGTGCGTCTTTGGCGTTGGCCATGGACTACCTGAAACAGCCCTCTGCCGATGCTGCAACGCTTGAGGAACTCGTCAAAATTATCCTTGCCAATAGGGAGGATGCCAAGAAAAATCACCGCAGCATTCGGGGGGCATTAGTTAATTACAACCGTCACGGAAAAGATTCACGCTATCTGCGGCTGTTGCCCAGCGAAGCGGTTCAAAAATTGACGGTGGACCAACTTCACGCAGAGATTCAAGGGCTCTTGGACTACAAACATACTATCAGCTATACAGGTTCAATCCCGCTTGATGAAATGGGGGCAACTCTCAAAGCGCATCATCCCATCTCAGGAGCTTTGGTTGCACCACCACCTTACTATTTCCTCAAAACACGCGTCTCCGAAAAGACCGAGATACTGTTCTTCCACAAAGAAATGGCTCAATCGCAGGTGGATATTGAGTTTGGGGGTGAGAATTACAACGAAGCGAACAATCCTGCCATCCAACTCTATAACGCTTACTTTGCAGGGGGAATGTCCGGCATCGTCTTCCAAGAACTGCGTGAAGCTCGCGCACTCGCCTATTCCACATTTGCCAGATATGCGACGGGCAGCCGCAAGGGTGAGCAAAATCTGATGTGGGGATACATCGCCTGCCAAGCAGACAAAACGCCGGAGGCGGTGGAAGCCCTCATTGATCTCATTGATAACCTACCGGAATCTCCTGAACGATTTGATGAGGCGCGTCAATCCAGAGTCAATCGGTATCGCACGGCAAAAATCGGTTTCCGAGACGTCATTGGTGCTGTCCGTTCTTGGGAGCGTTTGGAAGTCCCAATTGATCCACGAAAGGCTCGTTATGAGTCGATTCGAGCGTCAAATATGGACCTAATGCTCCAGTTCCATAAAGCGCACGTTCAAGGACACCCGAAGCTTATCTCCATCGTTGGAGATCGTAACAAGATGGATATGGAAAGGTTGGCAGCGGTGGGTCAGGTAATAGAAATCGGTTTGGAGGATATCTTCGTTGATTGAACCTAACTGGTTGGGTTCATGGAAAAAGAAAGTGCAAGACACGAAGAGAAACCGAGTTTTTTCTTGAAAACTCGGTTTCTGTTGCGCGATTTCTGCACATGAGCGACTGGGTGGATTTCTATGACCAACACCTTGATATTATGAACATATATCTAGTTATTATATTAACCGCACTGATCGGTGAATTTGCGCTGCGTAGTATTGCGCGCTATCTGAACTTAAAAGCACTGGATCCAAAACTCCCTGATGAATTTGAGGGGTTTTACGATGGTGAAAAATATCGCCAATCCCAAGAATACACCAGAGCCGGTGCAAAATTTGCCTATGTTTCCTCTACGTTCAATCTGTGCCTGATTTTGGCTTTCATCTTGGTGGGCGGATTCAACGTTGTGGATGAGTTTGTCCGGGGCTTGGATCTGCCACCGATAGCGACCGGCTTAATTTTCTTCGCGATCCTATATTTTGCAAGGGATATTATCTCTATCCCCTTTTCACTCTACAGCGACTTTGTTATTGAAGAAAAGTTCGGCTTCAATAAGATGACGGTCAAGACGTTCGTGTTGGACCATATCAAGACGTACGCATTGGCAATCGTTTTAGGGGTGCCTCTACTTGGTGGGGTGTTGTACTTCTTTGAAAAAACGGGAAATCTCGCTTGGATTTATGCGTGGGGACTGATATCCTGTTTCATCATAATTGCGCCGCCGCTTTTTACCACACTGATCGCGCCGATGTTTAACAAATTTACGCCGTTAGGGGAGGGTGAGCTTAAAGACGCGATTCAGGAATATACAGCAAAAGTGAAGTTCCCGCTTACAGAGATCTCCATCATGGATGGCTCTAAACGTTCAACGCACTCTAACGCGTATCTAAGCGGTTTCGGAGCGAAAAAGCGGATCGCACTTTTTGATACCTTGATCGAGAAGCATTCCGTTGGGGAACTCGTCTCGGTCATTGCGCATGAGGTGGGGCATCACAAGAGAAAGCATGTTCTGAAAGGCACGATTTTATCGGTTCTCCATTCAGGGGTGCTACTTTTTCTGCTCTCACGCTTTGTTGAAAATAGGGTGCTCTTTGATGCTTTTCAGATGGAGCAAACTTCGATCTATGCGGGGATTGTTTTCTTCTCTATTCTTTACACCCCGATTGAACTGGTTCTCTCTATCGGTCTGAATTATATGTCTCGGAAGCATGAGTATGAAGCCGATGCCTTTGCTGCGGAAACTATCGCCTCTCCAGAACCGCTCATTACCGGGTTGAAAAACCTATCTGTTTCCAACCTTGGTAATCTAACGCCTCACCCTCTGACTGTCTTTCTCAACTACAGTCACCCGCCGATGCTTCAACGTATCGCAGCGTTACGTCGATTCGACAACGGGTCGCACACATTTTTGGACTGATTTATTGATCCTTCCAGTTCAACGGTACAGACAATTCTTGCGCGAGTATCTCTATATCCGCTGCCAATTTGGTAGGAATTGGGATACCATGTGCCAGATATTCGGTTCGGCGGCGATAACTGCCCTCGCCGGGCCACTGCGCTTCGCCCTGTTCTTCTGCCGGCGGTGCGGCCTTCAGGTAGGATTTGAGCGACGCAGTTCTCTCGTTTAACCAGTCTCCGTGAGGCCGTATAGCGATGAAAAGCTTCGAGGAGCCTCCCGATGTGTCCGTTGGCCGTCCCTCTATTCCGAGCTCATGGCAGAGCAAGCCACCCGCCAGGCCCGCTGTCAGCAGCTCAATCATGAACGCTAAGCCGGATCCCTTATGTTCACCCATCGGCAGAAAACGCTGCGACTCGACAATTGCTTCCGGATCCGTTGTTGGCTTCCCTGCTGCATCTAACCCCCAGCCAAGCGGAACGCGCTGCCCCGCCTCCGCCGCTTCCCGAACCCGGCCGATCGCGGTCTGCGTCATGGCGAGGTCTAGCACAACCGGCTCACCTCCATCCTCCACAGGTACTCCGATACCCATTGGATTGTTACCCAGAGAAGCTGTAGAAGTTCCCCACGCCGGAAAGTTAATGATTGCGTTGGTGAACGCCAAGCCGATCATGCCGGCGCGTGCCGCCCGTGCTGCATAACTATATCCACGTCCCCAGTGCGCCACACCCCGGATGGTGACTGCACCGATGCCATAGGTTTCGGCACGTTCTATCGCCATATCCATCCCAACGGCAGAAACATAACGCCCGATGCCCCGGTCTGTCTCCGCGAGTACCGAAGCCGGATACTCTGCAAGAACCTTTACTTCCGGATCAGGGTTCGTCAATCCGGTTTGGATGTTCTCAACCATCACCGGCAATAGTCGAACGCCGTGTGAATGTACGCCGCAGAGATCTACCTCCGCACCAATCTCCGCCTCCACCTCTGCCACATGCGAAGGCGTACCAACAGCCATCAATGCCTCTTTGAAAAATTGAACGAGTTCACGATGTTCAATTCGCTTTGAATCTGCCATTATTGAAAACCTCGGTTTCAGAAATAGTTTGTGTTCAGGGGTGAGAAAGTGCTCATTTGACTCCAACTCAATTTATGCTATAATTGAGATGAAGAATATAGCTGAAATATTGACCTGTATACGACTTAGACAATGCAGAGGGGGAATCCAGCATGCCATCCATTGATGAACTCGACTTCAAACTTCGCATCTTCATGAAACTCTATCGCTATCGACGTTACGACACAACGCCGCACACCCCGCTGCAACGCCCACTAACGGAATGCCGAGTTGCTTTAGTCACCACCGCCGGTTTACATACAGCGTCTCAAGAACCGTTTGATGATCATTTCATGGCTGGCGATTATTCCTATCGTGAAATCCCCAACACCGTTGATGTGCAAGCGTTGAAGAGTGCACACAGCAGCACTGTATACGATCAGACCGCCAGTTTTGCGGATCGGAATCTGGTGTTTCCACTGGATCGCTTTCGTGAGCTAGAGCGGTCGGGCAAAATCGGGGAGCTCAACGACCGGCATTTCAGCTTTATGGGATCGCAGCCCGCCCCGGGACGTTTAATCAAGCGCACAGCTCCGGAGGTTGGGCAGCACCTTAAAGCGGATGACGTTGATGTCGCTTTTCTGACTCCCGTCTGACCGCTGTGCAACCAGTCCGTTGGACTGATCCAACGTGCCATTGAGGAGGTGGGTATTTCAACCGTTTCGATTACTTTGGTTCGGAGCATCACCGAGAAGGTCAAACCACCGCGCGCTCTTGTTGTGCCGTATGACTTCGGTTACCCACTGGGCGAGCCGAACAACCCCGCGCTGCATCACAAAATCATCTCAGCTGCGCTTGCTCTCTTACAGGATAACCAACCGCTTCCCCTCCTTGAGACGCTCATCCCTTAGTCGCTTTGACGGATTCGCTATGAATGAGTTGAAGGGAATCTCCTCCGAGTGCCCTACTTCAGTATAATCATTTTCTTCGCTGCCGAGTAACTCCCCGCCTGCAAGTGGTAGAAGTACGTACCACTGGACACCCATTCTCCGGTATCACTCCGTCCCTCCCAATATGCTGCTTTTTCTTGGGTGAGGTATAACCCCGGTGGCTGAGCCCCTAGCTTAAGCGTCCGCACCCGTTGTCCTTCACTATTGTAGATGGTGATGTTGACAGCCGTTTCTGTTGATAGTTGATAGGGTATCCAAGTTTCAGGGTTGAAGGGGTTGGGATAATTCTGTAGTAAACGGGTCTGTTTCACATAGCCTAACGAGGTCAACAACTTCCCTTTGGGTTCGACTGCCAATGGATCGGTGTAGGTAAACCCACCTATAAGTGTAACTTCCTCTCCGTTGGTGTTCCTTAGGACAACATCCTTCCTACCATGGGTCGTTACCTCCGGTGTCCTGACTATCAGTTCTGTCAATGACATGTCGGTGATAGCTGAGACAATTACGCCGCCAATAGTGACCCTCGTACTCCAGTCGCCGACGCGAAACCCTGTTCCAACGATCGTAACTTGTGTTCCACCTTTCATCGGTCCCACATTAGGGGTAATACTGGTAATATTGAGAGGGGCGTTGTAGGTAAATGCACGTTGTTGCACGGCTTGTTGACCGTCGGGATTGATCACACGAATCTCTTTGTGTCCAAAGGGCAATGGCAACATCTTTAAGCGAATTTCGGTTGGTGAGAGACTGTCCAACTGTTCGACCTGTATCCCGCCAATGAAGACAACGCTTCCGGCGTGGAAGTTATTTCCGCTGATAACTAGCTCTGTGCCGCCGTCGATAGGTCCCTCGATGGGATAAATCTCGCGAATGATCGGAGGAGAGAATGGATCGTAGGTATACCCTTCCTCTAAAATCCGCTCCCTTCCATCCGGGTTGGTTACGGTGACATCTACTGTGCCAGCCGTGCCGGACGGAATTGTGAAATGAATCAGCGTCGGTGCGACGACAACATCGCTTGCTGGATTATCCCCGATTCTGACCACCACGCCAGGGACGAAAGAACTGCCGGTTACAATACCTGTCTCTCCTCCCATCGGAGATCCATGGGCTGGGGTCATTGTTAGAGGTATTGATGGGGTGTTCGTATAAAGGAATTTTTGCCTTTCAATGATTAAGGCACCACTATCTGGAATACGAAGCTCAATATCTGTTTCACCGATGACTCCCGGTGGTGTGAGACCCGTTATCAGCGTATTAGTCACCTCTAGGTCAGCCACTAACTTTCCGCCAATAGTAACTGTTGTCCCAGATGGAAAATCTCTGCCAAAAATCGCGATAGGTTCGCCACCTTCGACGTTGCCCTCTTGAGGGGAGATTGCTTTGACTTTAGTCAAATAGTAAATACCGTTCTCCATCGTACCCGCATAGAGCCCCGATCCATGGGATAAGAGGGAATAAACAGAACGTCCTTCTAGACCAGTAGGCGCCCAAGTTCCTGATTGTAAATCAAAGACGTAAACACCGTGTGTCTGCAATCCGGCGTATAATCGACCACCGTGAACAACAAATGTTGAAACGTACGGTGGATCATTTGGTCCATGCCGGTTGCCGATTGGAAGTCCAGTCATTGGGTATTCCCAATCTTGTGTAGTGTCGTTCCATACTCCGACACCTGCTTGACCGGCAACGTACAGCCGCCCATTAAGCACCGCCCAATCATTTACACGACCATAATCAAAACGGCCGAGCTCTTCCCATGTCTTGCCACTGTCGGGTGAGCGAAGCATAGAACCAATTGATATTGCACTCCAAAGATAGCCATCAAACTCTGTCATTGAGTAGATACTGTTACCCTGCAACCACTCCTTTGAGATGTCATGCCACGTCTCTCCACGGTCTGTTGATGTATAGGTGCCATTATGGTACATTATATTGATGATAGTGTTATCAGTGATAAGGATATGACGGACCTCACCGTAATAGCGTGTGCCGTCTTGAAACTCATGGACGCGCAATCCATTCCGAATCGGTTTCCAAGTCAGCCCAGCATCGTCGGACCGAAACACACCCTTGCCCCAAGTTCCTACATAAACGAGTTCTCCATTGACTGTCAGTGTGCTGACTGGATCGTTGAATGAAGTCGGAGACCAACTATTTCCTCCATCCTCAGAAACAAAGACACCGTTGTCGCTCCCGGCGTAGAGTCGGAAGCCGTGGGCTGCAAGCGATGTAACGCTTTCCATTGCTACCCCATCGTCGAGCTGTATCCAGTTGTTCACTCCCCACGCGGATTTCAAATCCACACCCATTCCCACAACAATCACTGCAACAGCGGCTTTGATTAAACGTCGAGTTTGCATCGTTTCCCTCCGTGTTTTTTGCGAAAAGTAATTTCCATTGCTGTGACGGAGGGCAATTTTCATGCCGAATAACGATGCCCGTATAATCTGTGGCAGCGCACGAACCTTACAAGTGAGTGTGCTGATAGTGAACGGTGGTGTTCGTTTTTTGCACGATAACGGGCATTTCATTGTAACGCAGAAAGCAAACGGGTAAAGCAAAAACCTTAATACCTTTGTCCCTTCCTCAAAGTTGTTGACAAAGAGAGAGGCAAGATGTTATTATTGCCAACATGTAACCTATCTTGATACAATTGATACATCCCCAAACAGTGCGATTCAGAGGAATGTAAGTGAACCACTTAAAATTTTTCCTAGCCCTGTCATTGACCGTTGGAATTCTGACTGTCACATCTGTATCCGTTGATGCACGCCCACCCGATCCGGGATTGTTTGATGCTATTCGATCCGCCCGAAAATATATCAATCCCAAGTCGCATTATGCCCCCAGCGAAATTGAGAAGTGTTTTACGGACACCTTCAATATCCTTGCTCAAAATTGGGATCGCCTGCCAGCGGTCTATCAGCGTGAGTTTCAGGGGATTTTCCTTCGACCAGGGCAGCCGGGCAGCCCCTACAGTTCCGTCAATCTGCCAAAGAAGTTTGACACCCCCCACTTTCGATTCCACTATACCACCGTCGGTCCCCACGCGCCACCACTCGAAGATGTGAATCCAATGAACGGTGTACCAGATTACGTTGATATTTGTGCCGAAGCACATGAACGGTCTCTCCACATTGAGGTCAACCTGATGGGCTTTAAAAAGCCCTTTGATGATTTTTGGGATGCGTACAACGGCGGCAATCATAAATATGATGTGTACCTGTTTCAGTTCCCCGCGCTCGGTTTTACAACAACGAATTGGTTCAATGGACGGGTACGACCGACGGTCGTGACTTTCGGTCCCTATTTTGCAATAAATTCCCGCCTGTATGACTATTTCGGCAAGCTAGAGGGCATCCGCTTCATCGAAACGACGACTGCCCATGAATTCATGCACGGGATTCACTTCGCCTACAATGCACGGATGCCGGGCTGGTTCATGGAAGCTTCAGCAACATGGATTGAGTCGAAGGTATACGATGGCGGACGGGTTGACGATCTCGACGATATTCCAGACCCCGATGAGATTGGTGAAACCGATGCTTACGACTACTATCCTAGACAGCTTGGCATCTTTTTGGATCAGCCTGACATTGCGCTTGACAGCCGCGTCGGTTTGCACGAATACGCAGCGGTGATCTGGGTGTTTTACATGGCGGAGCGATTCGATGTCGATATTGTCCGCCAGATCTATGAGGATGCAACAACCGGTTCTTACCGTGAATTCGGTAACTTTGTGGAGGTCTTTACCAATCATGGTACAACGCTAGTTGAAGCGTTTAAGACATTTACCGAGTGGAACTACTTCACACATAACCGTGATGATGGAAAGCACTATCTCAATGGACACCGTTTCCCGCCGGTCGTTATTCACCCGCACGATGTGCACAACACCTACCCTGTCCGCGTTGATTGGGATTCAGAGGCGATGCCGGAACCCTTCTCGTCACGCTATATTGTTTTTGAACCGCCTCCCGGTGTTGTGATGAACGAATTCGCGATTAAGGTCGATGGTGCCGACATCGCTCCAATTGACATCAGTTCGCTCAACGTGACGGACCGAGCTGCAATTCAGAACGAATTGGATCGGCTCGATGTTTGGGGCTTGCGAGGCTGGGGCGCAAAGTTTATCGTTGAAAAACGGGATGGGACCCACGAAGTCCGAGAGGCATTTACCTACCAACGTTCTCAAGAAGGGCAGATTACATTCAAAGATTTCGGGGGTTATATTAAGAAAATTACACTCATCCTGATTAATCTGCGTCCGGATGTCGAGCAGGTGGTTATCCCCGGTGGGGACTTTGGGGGTGCTGTGAGTTATATGGCAGGTCGCCCGCCCGCTGGTGCCCTTTCGACACCTACTCTGTTGCAAGAAAGAGACACCAGCGTGCGTGTACAGTGGCAGCTCGAGGATTTGACGGATATTCATGAGCTAGTTATCGTCCGAAAGCGATATACGTCGTTGATTGAAACCGATGACTCGCAGCCATTCCAGACCGCTGCGGAGGTATTGAACGCCGCAGATCGGAATGATGATGGTATTCCCAACGATGACATTAACATTGTCGGACGGGTCAACGCAACCGATACGCACTTTGAGGACACGACGATATTTCGGGATATTGATGTGGAGAACACCAGTTTCGATCCACTGGACACCCGCTACTTTTATGCTGTTGTGCCTGTCGATGCAATTGGCATCATGGGCACACCGAGCATTGACCCGAACGGTATTACTCCCATCTTTAACCCACTGGACATCCCTGCTGCCCCAATGCAGACTCGACTCCTCCAAAGTTACCCGAATCCATTCAATCCAGACGTTTGGATCCCTTACGAGTTAGGAGAAGATTCTTCGGTTTCAGTTGAAATCTACAATATTTCGGGGCAATTGGTACGAACATTGCACGTTGGTATGAAGAAGCGTGGACAGTATGTCAGTAAGGATAAAGCAATCCACTGGGATGGACGTACCCAGTTGGGAGAGCGCGCTACCAGCGGCGTCTACTTCTATCTGCTGAAAGCTGGCGATTATGTCTCCATGCGAAAGATGGCGATTTTGAAATAGAGACATAAAACGTTATTCCGTTCCTTCACGCTAGGGAGTGTGTTTAAGGTGATAAAAAATACAATTATTATATCTATTTTCTCTTTTCTGCTATTTTCTATCCTCAGTTGTGGTGAGGAGGGTTTGATCGACCCACACGGCGAAGTAGAGTTTTCGCCCGCTTTCGGTGCGGGATTTCAAGCCTCTGATTTCCCCACAAACAACGGATCCGCTTGGACCTACCTTAATGTGGGAGACGGGTTGTATAGCCCTGGGCAAGGAGAAGCTATCTCGGAACTACTAGAGGAAACGTTTACAATTAGAATTGAAAGTACACGAGATATTAGTGGGTTCACCCACCGTCAGGCGACCGTCAGCGAAGTCAGAGCAATTGTTCTCGCTGAACGTACCTCTTTCAATCAGCGTGGAGAGGAGGAAAGAGTTGTCCAACAGGAGGAGAGAATTTTCCGAGCAGCGGTAGATCATCTTTCTGCAAACGCGCTCTATTTTCGCTTTGACTCCGATTTCTTGGATGCCGATTTGCCGTTATTTGCAACCTATTTCTCAAGCACACCGCAAGCCTATATCGAATCAGCGTTCGATGTATACGTTTTCTTTCTTGATAACCCTGTGCTACACCAGAAACATTTCCCGCCTCGCCTTCTCTGGGATTTTCCCTTGCAGATCGGAAAAGAGTGGACCGTCTTTGAAACCAAAACGTCACCAGTACTTCGGGTGGTCCGCCGTGTTATTGATGCACACGCCTCGGTAACAGTGCCCGCAGGAAACTACAATAATGCTTACTTGGTTGAAGAGGAAATTATCGGTTTACCGCAACTGCCAGCGTTAAAATTATCTGACGATTTCCAGACACTGGAGGTCGCCGACTACGAGCCCGCGAAATATTGGGTGGTGCCGAATATCGGCGTTGTTAAATATCAATATTCTTATACATTAACCGAAACGGAGTTACCGAATGGAGCAGTCGTCAATATAATCGGTTATGGGGATTTTGAGTTAAGTCAGTTTGAACTCCCCGACGACCACTCACGTTAGTTTATATTTATCCATTATGTCGCCATTACAATTCATTAAAAAGAAAATTAAGCAACTGTTCTATGCCCTTTATCAGAAACGGCTTGAGCGGGCTGCAAGTCAGTGGCAGATTCCTTATCATATCGGAATTATTTTGGATGGAAACCGTCGGTACGCAAAAACGGAAGGTTTTTTTGACGCTGCTAAACGGCAATACGGACACTCCGAAGGCGGAGATAAGCTAGAGGAGGTACTCCATTGGTGCGACGAATTGGGTGTCAAAATTGTCTCAATCTGGATCTGCTCTCTTGATAACTTTACCAATCGCAAAGAGGAGGAAGTGGCGGAAATCTTCAATGTCATTGAAACAAAGATGCGATCGCTGCTCACCATTGAAGGGCTCCACACCAATCAGATTAAGGTGCGCCCCATGGGCAAACTTGAGTTACTACCGCCGAGCCTCCAAGAAGCTATTCGTGATGTAGAGGAAGCGACAAAGAACTACGATAAATTTATCCTCAATGTTGCTGTGGCTTACGGTGGGCGCGAGGAAATCGTCGAAGCGTTCCGGCGTCACTTAAAATCGGAATTGGCAGAGGGTAAAGCGCCGGACGAAATATCAGCAGAACTGAGTGCGGATAAAATTACCACACATCTCTACACCTCCAATCTACCCGACCCAGATCTGATTATCCGCACCAGCGGCGAGATTCGGCTCAGTGGCTTCATGCTCTGGCAGAGTGCCTATTCGGAATACTACTTCTGCGATACCTATTGGCCCGGCTTCAGAAAGATCGACTTCCTCCGGGCAATCCGTGACTACAGCCATCGGGAACGGCGGTTCGGAAAGTAAGATGCACGGCTAGAAAAAAGCCCCATCCAATCCACAGCGCAAAAACGACAGAAACCGAGCTTTTCCTTGGAAACTCGGTTTCTCTTTGTGATTTGAGCTAACTCTTAACATGAGCCACTATGTTTTCTATACGCTAAGGGATTGGATAAACTCCAATTCCCCGGTGATGGGAGGACGTACATCAAAAGCCGGGTGACGGGTTAGGTTGCGCGGGTTACTTCCATCAGCGTCTATCACATATACTTCAGCGTTCCCATCCCGGTAACTATGGAACGCAATTTGTTGTCCGTTGGGAGACCAAGTAGGCCATCTATCAGCTGCTTCATTGAATGTGAGCCGTATTTGGTTGTCACCATCGGAGTCCATCCTGTAGATTTTGAAATTTCCATCGCGTTTGGAATAAAACACGATTTTTGCATGAAGGGGGCTTGTGCGCTAACAGGATTATTATTTTGATAAGAATTGATAGGGATCTATTCCCACAGATTGATAATCGACGATTCTGATTCCTGGTGGCGTTTCTCCATTATTGAGTTGATCCATGATCACACTACTATCATTCCCACCCCCTGTCAGGACATTGCTAGCATACCGATGTATGGTGCCATCCGGTTCTTGGTACTGTTCCCATTCGATATAGGCGACATCTGGATAGAGCGGATAGAACGTTCCATTGTTAATAACCCCGCCGGTAAAATCGTGGTCCCCTTCACTCCATAACTTTACCATAACCATACTTAATAGTTCCTGTTCTTCAAGCAGATCCTGTGGTATCTGGGCCCGTTCTGCTTCAGAGCGATGCCAAGGGACGTTATATGGATAATCATCGGGAACTTGGGGATATGCGAAACCAGTAATAGACCTGTTCGCTTCCAACCCTAATATCGCACACCCCCATATCATGGACAAACTGGTAGTTACTATGCAGACGGTAAGAACGCCATGGAGATATTTCATATTTTTCACCTTTCTTATTTTGACAGGAACTCATTAATATCTATACCCACATCTTCAACATCAACAATTATTATCCCCTCCGGGCTTTCCCCACTGTTGAGTTGGTCAATAATCACATCACTCCGAAGCGAACCAGAGACAATTACTCTGCTAGCATACCGATAGATTGTGCCGTCCGGCTTTTCATGCGCGTTCCAGTAGACATAGGCAACACCGGGATATTGAGGAAAGAATATCCCATTCCCAAGATGTGCACCAACAAAATCATGATCGCCATTCTTCCATAGTTTAATCTGCGCCCGATCCAACAATACCATATTTTCAAAAATATCTTGAGGTATTTGCAATTTTTCTTCTTCAGGCAGTAGCCAAGCTACTGGGAATGGATAGTCATCAGGCACTTCGGGATACTCAATAGGGTTGCTATCAATACCCAATTCAATATCGTCCCCCACTACCGCACAGCCCCATATCATGAACAAACCGATGGTTACTATGCAGACGGTAAGAACGCCATGGAGATATTTCATATTTTTCACCCTTTCATCTAATTGATATCGACGATTCTGATTCCTGGTGGTGTTTCTCCATTATTGAGTTGGTCCATGATCGCACTACTATCATTCCCACCCCCTGTCAGGACACCGCTAACATACCAATATGATGTGCCATCCGGTTCTTGGTACTGTTCCCATTCGACATAGGCGACATCTGGATAGAGCGGATAGAACGTTCCATTGTTAATAACTCCGCCGGTAAAATCATGGTCGCCTTTATTCCATAGATTAATCATAGCGATACTTAAGCGTTCCTGTTCTTCAAGCTGATCTTGTGGTATCTGCGCCCGTTCTGCCTTAGAGCGCAGCCAAATTGGGGTAAATGGATAGCCATCCGGCACCGGCGGATACTTGCTGGTTTTCTCCTCTGCCTCCACAAGCAGTTCGGGGATCGTAGCATCTGTTGACAAAGAATCGAAGTCCTCCGAATCCCATTCATCCTCATCCCATTCATCGTCTGTCACGACGATTTCGCTAGAAGTCTCTGGATTACTCTCCGACGATCTGTTAGGCATTTTAGAAACGGCTGGTTTTCGTCGAAATACGATATCAGACTCCTCAATCAGCTCAGGTTCAGGATGTTGGTGTAACTGATGGAATGATACAATACTGTAGGTCAACGCGATTAAGAAAATCATCAAACTAACAAGCAAGAAACATTTTGTCCAAGCCATAGCGGTCTTCCTTTTCAAGTGTTACGAGTATTGTGAAACACGCTAAAGTACCCAAATCGAAATAACAACAAGCCCCGGACAAACGACCGTCCGGGGCAAACATTTGTGAGGTTTTAGAGTCTAACCTACTAGTTTCCATATTCAGTGTCCGAATCAGAATCGCTATTATGCGGGCTGTTCGTATTGTGATCGCTGATGTAAGCACCTGCATAATTGCTAGCACTCGGAGCACCTTTAGTAGAAAGAGACTGGTTAATATCACCACTAAAATTACCACTCTGATGTTTATTGGGACCATGGGCAACCTGTACAGTCATACTATAAAAGCCAGAGCATAGACTATCTGGTGCCTTAACACTCGCCTTAGCATGTCCTTTGCCCGAGGCTACCCATACTCTAGCATCTGCCTCCACATGGTGATCAGCATAGCTACTATAAACAAAGATAAAAGTGGCGCAAAGCAGCAAACAAACCGAGATAATCGTCAAGGTTACTTGCGTTCGCATTTTTCACACCTCCTCGCTTGGTGAATGGTTATATTCACGAAACCTCTATGACTGGGTTTCCCCAGAAAGGTAGGCTTTCTCCAATTTAATCAGCACCGTGACTTCACCCTACTAAGAGCAAGCCCTATGCCAACATCCCAAATTATGCCAACTCTTCAGTCGTGGCGCGGGTTTGAGGGGAGGTTCGCTATCTGTTCTTTCGAGCAAAATCGTCCAGAAACCGGACATAACGGACAGATATGCAAACAATATCGGACAACTGAACACGTCTTTTGCCACTGCCAATCATCGGAAACCATATTTTTTCAATCGGCGGTATAAAGCCTGTCGACTCAACCCAAGTTGCCGGGCGGTCTGGGTGATGTTGCCTCGATTCGTCACTAAGGTGCGTCGAATCCGTTCCTGTTCAGCAAACATCCCCTCAACTGGGGTTGGGGATGGACTTGCTACATCAGTCCCTGTTCTTGAAAAAGAAAACACATCAACGTGAGGAAAGTGAAAATGTAGGTATTCGGGTTGAATCGCTGCACCTTCGCTTACAATTAACGCACCTTCAATGACGTTCCTCAGCTCACGCACATTACCCGGGAAGGCATATCCCTCCAAAGCCTCCACCGCTTTAGGTGTCAATTCTGGAGTCGACACTTCCAGCCGAGTCGCAAGTGTACTCAGCATGTACTCAGCAAGGGGCAGAATATCATCTTTTCGCTCACGTAAAGGTGAAATTTCAATCAGCATTACAGCCAAGCGGAAGTAGAGATCCGACCGAAACTGTCCCACCTCAACATTAGCCTTGAGGTCTGAATTGGTGGCTGCCATCACCCGGATATCTACCTTTTTACTCTCTTTCGCACCGATTGGCGTGATGACACTCTCGTCCAGCACACGGAGGAGTTTAATCTGGGTTTCGATTGGCATATCGCCGACTTCATCGAGAAACAGTGTCCCACCGTCAGCACGTTCAAAGTAACCCGTTTGGTCTGCTATAGCACTAGTGAACGCGCCGCGGACATGACCAAAGAAGACAGACTCGGCTAGTTCATAAGGAATCGCTCCACAATTGAGAGCCACAAATGGTCCTGATGCCCGTGGACCTCCGGCATGAATGGCTCGTGCAACCACTTCCTTCCCGACACCGGTTTCCCCTGTAATTAAAACCGAGGTGGTATCGTTGTTACGAAGTTGGTGAATCGTCCTATGAATGATTCGCATTGCATTGCTGTCGCCAAAGAGCATAGAATAATCCCACTTTCTATTATTGAAAATCAGCTCTGGATCCCAAAGGATACAATAAAAGGCAAGTAGCGTGCAAATCTAAAATCGTTAGAGTCAAACTAATAGTTTAACTCTTGCAAAAATAACCCGGATCGTGTTAAAGATCGTGCAAAAAAACGAGTTTGTTCTGAAAAATCAGCTTCTCTAGACTATTCTACACTTTCTTTTTACACAAGCCAATAGCTTATATGTAAGTAAGATAACGGTATCCCGGCCATACCAAACACCCTTAAAGCATATCAACATACCCTAAGGACCTTACCGGCGGTGTGCAATTTCAATGAGTGTATCACCGACAATCTTGTATCTATGGGAATCCAGCCGTTCAACATCCGACCGTTTCGCTTTCGCATCAACCGCTTTTTCCTCCAGCAGCTCTGTGATAAATTCGTAAGGCGGATCGATACTGAACGGCTCAATTTCCCCAATTTTCTCCATTGCCGTTTTGCCGCCAATCTGCAAGAGTTCCCTCGCCTTTGCGGGTGCGAGCGACAACGCACTTGTCTGCGAGAGTCCCTTCTTCGTCATGACCGACACGATATTCGGCACATATTGCTGCGTTTCAGCGATGGCGGTATCGTCTCCACTGATGAATACCGTTGGGATGCCGAATGAACCTGCCATTGCGGCGTTAAACCCAATCTCCCCAATCAGTTCGCCGTTCAGCCAGCAGTTGGCAATTGCGCGCGAACTCCAGCTATGGCACAAGACACCGCGTTCCGTGTTTCCCATGGAGTGATGCCCGTAAAGCAAAAACGCATCAAACGACGCATCCAACCCCCAAGGTGCAGAAATTGGACGACCAATAATCATCTGTGCCTCCGGGTGCATCAGTTCATAGTCGATTCCTCCTGGACCATGACCGTCCAAAAACCACACCTCCTGGGCCCCACCCTCCAACGTGCCCTCAACGAGTGCATTTACCTCCAATGTTGCGAGCCGTTTCGCCTGTTCGTAGTACTTCGCATCGCTATAAGTCTGTTGGTGGAAATCAACGACACCGGCGGTGCCTTCCAAGTCACCGAGTATAAATATTCGCATATCAGTCTCCCCTTAATCTCAGAAATTCCTTGACAACTTCCCATATCTGTTTCATAATAGATTTGTGAAACATCTACAAAGAAAACTTGGCGATTACAAGTCCGTAAAGCATTACGGTAAATTCGCAATTGGCTATTATACCCCTGTTCGTTGATTTGTCAATCTTTTCGCTGGACCTGATGGGAACCTTTAGTGCTCCCGTAGGTGCTGGCATCCCGATTTATCGGGGAGAAATCTCCGAATCCCGACACTTCGCTCAAATAACCCTATGGATGTTAAAAAGCAGCAGTTCAAAACCAATTTGCAGATTGTATTATGGAGGATAGATTATGGGTTTCAAACTTGGTTATAGTACGTTACGTTGGCAAACACCTGACCTCGAACCGCTTCTCGTAGAACTCAAGGAAGCCGGGTGGGATGGATGGGAGATGCGCCAATCCTTTGATTGGGTCGGAACACCAAAACGAGTCCGACAGATCTGTGATAATGTCGGTATGCCTGTTGTCGTTGTCACCGCACGAGGACTACCGATCGACAAGGATTGGGAACAGATGGAGATGAACAAACGCCGGATGGACTTCGCCGCTGAAGTCGGTGCGGACTGTTTCATGTTCATGGGAGCCGGTAAACCGCAAGACCGTCCTGTCAATGACGACGATATCGCTGCGCTGGCAGATGTTTCGGAAGAATGGGCGGAATACGCCGGACAGTACGACCTAGAGGTATGTTACCACATTCATACCAACACGACGATCGACTCGATCGAGGACTGGGCGAAATATATGAGTCTGCTCAGAAAGTGCAAGCTGTGCATTGACGTTTCACACTCTGCCTTATGGGGGTATGACCCCGTCGAGTCGATAAAACGCTACAAAGATCAGTTAATCTACGTTCACCTCCAAGACTACGCAAGCTTCTCCGGCGGCGATGGCGAGTCTTACGATGTGAATTGGGTTGATGTCGGCAGTGGGACCGTGATGGACTTTCCCAAAATTATGACAACCTTGGAAGATATCGGATATGATCGCTGGGTAACAGCCTGTCCCGGTCAAATCGAAGAGCGATCTGATCAGGACCGGATGCGAGTCAATCGGGAATATCTCCAGCAGCTAGGGTATTAAGGCGTAAAACATAAGGATGCGAGGCTGCACGGAGACATTGAAATCCATGCAGCCCGATATTCCTATAGGATATACACACGCTTGGCTGCGAATCTCGCAAGCAGCATAAAACACCTTTGAGAACCGTATCTGCTGCTGAGTTATCTAGGTCAACGCCTCCGCTTGCTCCCGCCTATACCTTAGTCCGCTTATTGGTCCAACCCTTTCCGCTGCCTCAGTTCACAACAGGGTGCACAATCGTTTCAACGGTTTGTAACCAGTTTGGAAGATTGTTCCAACTTATGGGTCTTACGTTTCACGTTTCATACATCACGCCAAAGGGGTGAAAAACCGTGTCACTGGTTATGGGAATTGACCTCGGCACCTCAAATGCCAAAACGGTTTTGATGGACAAAGCAGGTCGTATCGTTGCAATGGCGAGCGCAGACTATCCGTTGTTGACGCCACACCCCGGTTGGGCGGAACAGAATCCCGACGATTGGTGGAACGCGCTGTGCGATACAAGCCGTCAGGTGCTCGCGGAACTCAAGACGAGGCATCCTGCTTATTCGATCCACGACATCAAAGGTGTATCGCTTTCGGGACAAATGAACAGCGCGATGCTCGTAGACTCCCAAGGGGTTCCAATTCGCCGCGCGATTGCTTGGTTGGACGGACGTTCAAAGCGGGAGTGCGACGAAGCGAATCAACGGGCTGGCGACCTATTTCGCAAGCGGGTGCTGCAGGTCCTTAACCCTGTCAACACATTGGGGAAAATCCTCTGGCTACGCGACAATGAGCCGAACCTTTATAACGATGCCCGTTATGCCCTCATTCAGAAAGATTGGATACGGTTCCGACTGACCGGCAGCTTTGGGTCGGACGTTTCGGACGCCTCGATATCGGCGGCTGGGGACATCTACACGCGGGATTGGAGCGGTGAAATCTTAGATGCACTCGAAGTGCGCCGCGATCTTTTTCCGCCCATCGTTGAATCCACTAGGGTGGTTGGCGAAATCACGGATGCTGCTGCCGAAGAAACGGGATTGGCAGCGGGAACGCCTGTATGTGCCGGTGCGGGCGATATGGCGTGTATGGCGGTGGGCGGCGGTGTCATCAAACCGGGAATTGCCAACGTCGGAATCGGTACAGCGGGGCACGCCTTGGCTTTTGCCGAGAGGATCAGCGATGAAGGATACAATCAGCTGTGGCCCATCTGCCACGCGGTGTCGGGAAAATACTTGTGGCTCGGATGCACATATACCGGCGGGCGAAGCCTAGCATGGACCCGCGACCAGTTTGGTGAACGCTTTGAAGATTTGACAGCGGAAGCTGAAAGCGTACCCGTGGGCAGCGACGGGCTATTTTTTATGCCTTGGTTTCAAGGAGCAGCGACACCGAATCCCGACCCCCACGCACGGGCCGGTTGGATCGGCCTGACGTTGCACCACACAAAGGGGCACATGATTCGAGCGTTGATGGAAGGGGTAGCCTTTGACCTGCGACACTCGCTCGAATGCTTCAAACGGTTGGGGTCCCCAATTAACGAGCTCCGCATCGGTGAAGGAGGGGCGAAATCCGCTCTCTGGAGTGCAATCCAAGCCGACGTTTTCGGTCAAGATGTGCGAATAATGGAAACACGGGAGGTTTCTGCTGTCGGTGCAGCCATAATTGCAGGAGTTGGCGTCGGCCTGTTTTCAGACTTTGAGTCTGCATGTAAAAAGGCAATTGTGTTGGGCGAGACAGTCAGGTGTGATGCGGATCGAGCCCAACAATATGAGGCATACTATCAGCGATATTGTGAATTGTATCCGATACTCAAAGACTGGTTTCGCCAGTAACGACCCTTATCTTCCGCTCCAGAGGAGCGATATGTTTATAGAACGGCGATATGCCCAAACCCCGCGCTCCAGATGAAGATTAATTTATTAATTGGGTAATTTCCGAGCGATGTCCGGTGCGGTTTGCAACCGCACCTACCGGGTCTGGGGAAATATAGAATTACCCGTTTAATTTCTTAAAACCCATGAGGAGCGCAATGTGCATAGCAGAACTCAAGATAGCCTGATCTGAATACGAAAACGATTCCTAAGCGGATTAAACAACCCTAAATCGATTAACCACAAGAGGAGACACCATGAAAATTACCCAGATCGAAGCGATACCGGTCAAGGTTCCGTATCATGAGGGCATTACCGAAATGATGGTCGAGCGGAATCTGTATCAAGGGAACACCGTCTATAAAGTCCACACCGATGGGGGAATCGTCGGTATCGGTGAAGCTGAAGGGCAACCCAATGACGAACTTCAGCAGTATGTCGGCAGAGATCCGTTTGAATTCATGAACGGACTGGCACCGACACCGCTTCAGCAGGCGGTCTATGACATCATGGGAAAATCGCTTGGCGTGCCCGTTCATCAACTAGTCGGCGAAAAGGTTCAGGATAAGGTGGCGATCGGATACTGGTCAATCGATATGCCGCCCGCAGAGTGGGCAGAGGAAGCCAAACGCGCCTATTCGCTCGGATACCGGCTCCACAAAATCAAGGCACGTCCGTGGCATGATATCATCGAACAGGTCCAAGCAATCACTGAGGTCGTTCCGTCCGATTATAAGCTGCGGATTGACCCCAACGACTCGTTTGAGACACCAGCGAAGTCTATTGAAGTTGCGAAAAAACTCCGGGATTACAATATCGAAGCATTTGAATCACCTATTCCCCAGGGCGATATTGACGGATACCTAGAAATTCGACGTGGCTGCGATATGCCGATCACAATACATTTCGGCAACCCCGATCCCGTTGAAGCGATCAAGGCGAATATGAACGACTCCTTCATCATCGCGTACCCGGATTCACGCGCTGCCAACGCCAAGCGTGAAGCATCAATTTCTGAATCTGCACACTTGCCCCTCTGGATTCAGATTGTCGGAATGGGAATAACGACCACGTATCTAATCCATCTCGCTGCCACAATGCCCAACGCCACCATGTCGTCGATTACGCTGAATTGTCTGAGAGCGTTTGATATCGTCTCGCCAGCAGTCCAGATGGAGAACGGTTACGCAACCGTACCTGATGCGCCGGGGTTGGGAATTGAGCTCGATGAAGACCTGCTAGATAACTGTCGGGCATAGATTGGTCGCTCATGTTAAGAAATCGCGCAACAGAAACCGAGTTTTTTCTTGAAAACTCGGTTTCTCTTCATGCTTTGCGCTTTCTTTTTATATGAGCCACCAATGAACCAATGAATCAATCAACTCAATATATAATAGATTTTAGAATTAATGGGACACGCCAAACCGCACCTACCGGGGGGGCGCAAGTGTTTCTTTATTTTTTGAATTCACTATAAATGAATCAATGATTGTCACATTTCACAGTCTATCCCAATTTATCGGGGCATCACGTTTCACGCATCACGTTTCACGGGTCACACTGTTTATCCTCAGTCTGCTGGTTCTTGGCTGTGGTGGAGGGGTAAAACTGATCAATCTACCTGACAGCAGCATTGCGCTTAAACTATCGAAAGACCAGCGGGAGAGCATTGAGCCCAAGATTGTGCTCATCCGCGACATCGTTGAGGATTACGAGTTTGAAAAAGATGAGGTAGAGGCTGAATATCGCCTTTACTATACCCGTGCTAGCCTGCCTTCGATGAGTCGATATGAAGGAGGCCGGGACAGGAGCGTCCGGTTTGAATGGCATCAACTGAGAATGAAACTCAGAAGCTTTGTCGCACAACGACGGGAATATGGCAAAGAAATCTCTGGACTCCTCCGCGAAATCAAAGCCGATTTGACCCCTGACCAGCGTGTTGCGTTTGAAGATATAGAGCTGCCGGAACTCCGGCTACCAGAGGTGCTCAGAAGGCGTTCCTATGATGACTTGGGGATGCGAATGAGAGGGGTGCCATTCCAGTTCTGAAGCAGCAGCCACTTAAAAGGAGATGTTTCAAACAAATGAAACTTTCACTTTCTGTTCGGGTGGCAGAAGCACCCGGATCCAAAGAAGAGACCATCCGATCCTTCGACGAAATTTCTACGCTCGCCGATCAGCTCGGTTATCACGCGGTCTGTATGAGAGCATCGCAGGCGGGAACCCAGACGCCGCTCCAACAAATCACTGCTATCCGCCAGAAAACCCGCCAACTCAATCTCGCTGTATCAATGGTTACGGGTGATTTCCCAATTCCGATCAACAACGACCAAGGTCCCGATGCCCTACGGAACATCACGCCTTATCTGGATCTGACCGACCTATTGGGTGCCAATCTAATTCGGATTGCGATGAAAAAAGAGGAAGATATCATCTGGGCGAAACGAGCAGCCGACGAAGCCCGCGAGCGAGGGATCCGGTTGGCGCATCAGTCGCATACGCGCAGCCTATTTGAAACAGTGGAAGGTTCAGTCGATATCCTCAAACGGGTGGGAAGAAAAAACTTCGGCATCATCTACGAGCCAGCGAATCTAGATCTCTGTGGACAGGATTATGGGCCCGAAACGCTCAAGCGGTTTTCACCTTATCTGTTTAACGTTTACCTTCAAAATCATATCCGGCACCCCGATGGAAAGACACATCTTGAGACGTGGATTCGTGGGGATGTTCCACACGATCCGATTCGCTTGCAGGATGAGGGCGGGATCGACTTTTCAAATGTGTTTGAAGGACTGGCAAAGATTGATTATAACGGCTATGTGACGGTGCATCAGGCATTCACCGAAATCATGGAGCCAGAAGACGCCGCACAACAGAGCTATGATTATTTAACGCAGCTTGCGGATTTTGAAACAGGGTAGATTTCGCAAACAGGTGTGGAAGGAGGGTGAAAAGATTCAGCGCATACTACGGAAACTCTGAAGCATCAGATGAACACGTTGCAAAAAGAACTTCAATGGTTATCATCGTGTCAATGCTCTGGTGTTTCTTCGTTTTTATTTTTCTTTTTTTGGGTATACCTCCATGCAACCAACAGGCCAACCCCAGCTCCAATAATTGATCCAGCTGTTGGAAGAACGCTACCTATGGTGGTGCCAACAGTTGCGAGGCCTATTACAGAGGTTGCCCCCACGCTGGTAGCTGCTCCCGCTGCCGCCCCTACAGATGCCCCCAAGGCACCATCAACTACCCAGGAGATATCCTTTTCTTTCTGTTCCTTTGGATTTTTGTTTGTCATTTCAAGAGCCCCATTGTTTGACGAGTGCCAGCGACCATAATTATCGTTAAAATGGTGGTGAAGATTGAAGTGAGAGCAAGTTTCCAGTCTTTGGCTTGATCGTGGGTAACTGCTATACCATAGATGAAGGTAGAAAAGATGATGCAGAAAAGGAGACCAACTAACGGAATTTCGATTGATGTTCCTTCTTGTGCACTATTCAACATAACATCACGAATAGCCACGGCAGACAGGGCCGTGCAGTAAAAGCATAACTGCCCGTCTCTAAGCAATGAGAGAACATTTCGATTGGCTCCGATTAGCCAGGAACCAAGAAGTACAAGAGGAACTGGCAGTAACGGAATTACCGTATTGTAGAATAGCCATACAATCATCTAAATACCTTGTCTCTACTTGGTTTTTCAAGCAAGTTAGCAAAACATAGATAATTATACACAAACAGTTGAACTAAATCAAGATATTTCTAAATGTCTGTCGTTGCTCTTACACAGCAACCTTTGAATAATCTCATCTCAAAAAATATCCAAGAGATTGGAGTGAATATATGACCGATTTTTCCAAATTTATTCGGGAGGTTCCCGATTTTCCACAACCAGGAATCCTTTTCAAGGATATTACCCCACTGCTCCAAGATCCACAAGCCTTCCGCGATGCGGTGGATGCGATGGCAGCCCACTACGAATCGAAAAATATTGATGTGGTAGTGGGCATTGATGCACGCGGCTTTATTTTCAGTAGTGCGCTTGCCTATCGCTTGGGTATTAGCTTGGTTCCCGTCCGCAAGAGCGGAAAACTCCCCTACCACACGCATGAAGCCAATTATGAACTGGAGTATGGGGTTGATACCCTCGCAATCCATCAGGATGCTTGTTCGCCGGGAAGTCGTGTCCTCATCTGCGACGACGTGATTGCAACAGGGGGTACAATCGCTGCTTCGATTGAACTTATTGAGAAACTTGGGAGCGAAGTTGCCGGAATTGCAGTCCTTATCGAACTGACCTTCCTCAATGGACGCGAAAAATTCCCGGATCAAGATATTTTTTCTCTAATTGAATTTTGACCCTTGATATGCTATACTATCCCGTTGTTATTAGTTGAGCTGCGCCTGTAGCTCAGGGGATAGAGCAGGGGCTTCCTAAGCCTCGTGTCGGGGGTTCGAATCCTCCCAGGCGCACCATTCTTTATTTCTAGGAGAAATGAATGTACAGCGTTAGTGTATGGAAAGTAATTTTAATCATTGTGGTACTCCTGTTTTCAGCATTGTACCTCATCCCGACCCCGGAAAACTTTTACAATCCCCTATACGGAAACCTCTCCCTCTGGATGCAAGAGAGACTCCCCAAATTTGAAGCGACCGATGAAAATTCGTTAAAGGTAAGCCTGCAAGCAGTCGAATACCCGGAGGGCATCAACTTGCAGGATGCAACAACAGAGCTCAAGGAAACCTTGGCGAGAAGGTTGGAGGCTAACGGATTTACGGAGACGGTGGATTATCAATTTGATACAACGGAAGAACGAGACTTCCTTGTCAGTTTCTTATCTCCAAAGAGCAACGCCGATCTGGAAAGGATTCTGGAAGACCTGCATCTGTACGGAAGTATCCCAGCAATCGTCCGTCGCTTGATACCCGATAATCGATTAAAGCTCGGTCTCGATCTCAGAGGCGGTGTTCACCTCGCCCTTGAAGTCGATCTTGAGGAATCAAAAATCGAATTGTTGAAGGGACGTGCCGACTCGATTCCTGAGCGATTGCGAGCAGATAAGATTCATTGCAGGGTAGCGGAACCCGTCTTGGAGGAAAATGCGCTTAACGTCGTTGTCGGTATCCCGAAACGGCTTGCGGACCCAACCGAACGGGTAGAATATCTCAAAACGGCGCAGGAAAACCTTCAGGATTTAGAGTTCTTTGATGCCCCCCAAGAAATCAATAGAACTGACACGGAGGTCACCTATCAGATTCGCTTGGATGAGTCTGGCTTGGAGCAGTATAGTGAACAAGCGATCGACCAAGTTATGGTGGTGCTACGAAACCGCATTGATGCGTTTGGCGTTGCCGAACCGTCAATTCGACGCGAAGCCAACCGTCCCCGAATCATCGTAGAATTGCCCGGCGCAAAGGATTCGTCAAAACCCCTCCAGATTGTCAAAACGATGGGACGACTCGAATTTAAGTTGGTAGAAAAGAGTCCTACCGGTACAGTCGCTTGGACCGGATCGGCGGATACTCCACCGCCTGACGATATTCCTGAAGGCACCGAAATCCGATACCATAGCGACGATGGAACAGCACTAGCGAATAGCTGGTATGTTGTCCAGAGTCCAGTGCTGCTGAGCGGTGACCGGATCAAGAATGCCCGTGAAACCCAAGGCAATACCACCTTTGAAATCGTTGTGTCTATGGGTTTTGACTCCCAAGGCACCCGGCAATTTGGACAACTGACCAGCAACCATGTCGGTGAACTCTTAGCGATTCTGCTGGATGGCAAGATCCAATCTGCACCGCGAATCAATGAACCCATTCTCGGCGGAAACGCTCAAATTTCTGGAGACTTTACCTTTGAGGAAGCCCAGTATCTGGCGAATATCCTCAAAGCCGGGGCGTTCCCCGTCGGTGTAAAAATCGCTGAAGAGCGAACCGTAGGACCCACCCTTGGTCAAGAAGCGATCGACGACGGCGTTCGTGCCGCAGTTATTGGCATGGGAGTCGTTCTGATTTTCATGTTAATCTACTATCGCTTTTCGGGTATTGTTGCGATTATTGCACTGGCGTTTAATATGCTCATCATTCTGGGCGCACTTGCTGGATTTGGCGCAGCTTTGACGCTGCCCGGACTTGCAGGGCTCGTCTTGACCATTGGGATGGCGGTTGATGCAAATGTGCTTATTTTTGAGCGTATCCGTGAGGAACTACGCACCGGCAAAACTGTATGGTCCGCAATTCAGACCGGCTACCAAAAAGCGTTTTGGACAATCCTTGACGCCAACGTAACGACGTTAGCCGTTGCAGCGGTACTCTACCATTTCGGAACAGGTCCCATCAAAGGATTCGCTATTACGTTAGGAATCGGTATCTTCGCCAGTATGTTTACCGCCATTGTTGTCACACGAGAGATTTACGGTTGGGTGCTTGGCGGTCGAAATGTCGAGAGGCTAAGTATCGGACGGGAGGCCATCAGAAACACAACCATCGGTTTTCTTAGCAGAAGTCGGATGGGATTTCTTGTTTCTGCAATCCTCATTATTATCGGTATAGTTTCACTCATTCTTCATAATGGTCCTAATTTTGGGATCGACTTTCGGGGTGGCGTCAAAGCTTATGCTAAATTTGACCGCGCAGTCACCCAATCGGAACTCTCCTCTAAACTGACGGAACTGGGTTATGAGCGTTCAAAAATCCAAGTGGACGCAGCGAAGCAGGAAGCCTCTATCGACATCGGCTACAGCACGGAATTTGAAAGCCAGAGAGTCGTTGTGCCGTTGATAGCTGATCCAGGCGACGCAACTGCGACGAGCATTCAAGTGAGCACCACGCAGGAGAGAGTGCGTTTCCAACCCGGAGATGCGATTCAGCTAATCGAAGGAGAGCATCGGTTAAGGAATGAGATTCGTGAGGTTATAGAAGGGGAAGACACCGTTACCTTCATGCTTACGGACGAAATTGGAGCCGATTTGACGCAAGCAGCCCAAATACAGGTCCAAGCGAGTGTCGGACAGATCCTCACCGGTGCGTTATTACAAGGAGGCAGCGACTGGCAGGCGATGCAACATGCTGTGAATGTGAGCGAGGTAGGACCCAGTGTCGGCAAAGACCTTAAATGGGCAGCGTTGTGGTCTGTCCTCTGGTCGATTGTTATCCTACTTTTCTATATCTCTTGGCGTTTTGAATTTCGTTTCGCTATCGGTGCGATCGCTGCCTTGATTCACGATGTGTTGATTACACTCGGTGTCTTTTCGGTGCTAGTGAAGGAAATTAACCTGCCGACAGTTGCCGCATTTCTCACAATTATCGGCTACTCCTTGAACGATACAATTGTTGTGTTTGACCGTATTCGTGAGAATAGCACACTGCTCAAAGGGACCGACTTCGCTGAAGTTATCAACAGAAGCATCAATCAATCTTTGAGTCGTACGGTGGTGACCTCATTGACAACGCTCTTTGTTGTTCTCGTTATTTTCCTCCAAACGGCTGCGGGGCAAGAGATTAACACCTTCGCATTGGCGTTGATTGTGGGTGTCATCGTCGGAACCTATTCATCTGTTTTCATCGCCAGTCCGATCATATATCTCTGGCACTTAAGAAGACGAAATATAGAAATTCAAGAAGTTCAGGAAAGCACTGCATAGTAGCTGATGTGTCCATCAGTGTTAGCCCGGAGGGGGCCCCTTCGGGCTCGCACTCATGTTTTTAACCTTTGGTATGAGTTGGTTCTGACGACATACTCCCTTTCCCTTAAAAGTTCCCCTGTCAAATCGTATGAACGTCACTTGGTGGTTGGTTCCAATTGGAATCATTCTGATTCTTGCCATTGGCATTCTGAGGGTCGCAGCGCGGCGGCGGGGATACCCGCGTGCCCAAAGGCTTAATAATGAGCACTCTAAACCGACACATCCCCTCACCCGTGAATTAGTTCATGAGATCCGCAATCCGCTCAATAGCGTTAACCTCAACCTCCAAATTCTGGAAGAAGACCTATCCGCTGAGAAACCCAGTTCCGCCAGCGATCTACAGAAGCGTGTCCAGCGTATCCGTGGGGAGGTGGAACGGCTTGATCGAATATTAACCGATTTTCGGCGTTATGCAAATCTGCCACCGGTAGCGTTTGAAACCTGTGATCTTGCTGTGCTTATCGAAGAGGTTTTGGACTTCAATGAACCAGAAGCACAAAAGCAGAATGTTCAGATCAACCGTGAGATTCAAGCACTGCCTCCTGTTCAACTCGATCAATCGCAGTTCAAGCAGGCATTGCTGAATCTTATTATCAATGGGGTTCAGGCGATGCAAGATGGCGGTACACTCACGGTTCGCGCCAAACCGTTAAATGAGAGCGTACAAATTGATGTGGAAGATACAGGGCAAGGTATCGAACCAGAGCAATTGGACAAAATCTTTGATCTATTCATCTCCACGAAAGCGGAGGGGACCGGAGTCGGTCTCACAATCGTAAAACAGATTATCGAAGGACATGGCGGACGTGTAAACGTGGAGAGCAACCCCGGTCATGGCACAAAATTCTCCATTCTGCTACCCATAACGCAAGTTGCTAGTTATAAAACCCGCTCGGCTCCGACTTCGCCAATCCGTTCTTAGGACTTCAATTTATCGTCAGTGCTTGGCTCTGGCTATACACATTGCGCTCCTCTGGAGCGCAGGGATTGAACATGTTACCCTTCTATAGACATATCGCTCCTCTGGAGCGAAAGACAAAGGACCTACCAGATGGTTGGGGAGGCTCTGTCCTGACAAAAAACGGTGGACTTTCAACGACTAGCAACTTAGGTTACCCATACTAAAGTAGTAGGCACACTCCGTGTGCCGTAACTCCGCAATTGCACTAATGAACCAATGAACCAACACATCAGGTGATGAGATGATCCCAAAAATCCTTGTTGTGGACGACGATTCAGCGAGCGTCGAGGCAGCCGTCGAAGTGCTTGAGCGCGAAGGCTACGACCTGTTTGCAGCATCGGGCGGACGCGAAGCATTGAATATCCTAGCCGCTGAAGATGTTGATGTCGTCATCACGGATGAAAAGATGCCTGATCTGAGCGGACTGGATCTGCTCAAGCACATAAAAGACAACTATCCCTACACACAAGTCATCATCCTAACGGGCTACGGTTCGATTGATAGTGCGGTCGAAGCCACAAAAGCGGGCGCGGATGGCTACCTCGAAAAACCGATACAAATTAACATCTTGCGCCAAACGGCGAAAAACGCACTCGAAAAACGATCGCTCTTCCTCCAGAACGTCAATCTGCGAGAGCAGCTCGATGACAAGTTTGGGTTTGCGAACATTATCGGCACCTCAAAACCGATGCGAGAGCTTTTCCGCATGATCCGACTCGTTGCCCCGACCAATGCAACAGTCCTCATCCGTGGTGAAAGCGGTGTTGGAAAAGAGCTAATCGCGAATGCGATCCACAACCATAGCCGTCGAAAGGACAAACCGTATCGGACAATTAACTGCGGCGCGCTCTACCGTGAACTCCTCGAAAGCGAACTGTTTGGTCATGAACGCGGCGCTTTCACCGGGGCAACTACCCGCAAACTAGGGCTGTTCGAGCAGGCAAACGGCGGCTCTCTGCTGTTAGACGAGGTTGGGGAAATGGGACCTGAAACACAGGTGAAATTCCTCCGTGTACTGGAAGGACAGGAATTTACACGCCTCGGCGGGGATAAACCGATCAAAACCGATGTCCGTATTATCGCTGCAACCAACGCGGATCTTGAGGAGGCAGTGAAAGACGGGAAATTCCGCAACGACCTCTATCACCGTATCAACCGCTTTCCGATTCGGGTGCCCCCGCTAAGGGAACGGCGGGAGGATATCCCGCTGCTCGCCAGTGCATTTATCAAAGAGTTTAGCAAAGAACATGACCGTCCCGTTTCAGGGATTACCCCCCAGGCGATGGATTACCTTAAAAGTGCCGCTTGGGATGGAAACATCCGTGAGTTACGCAACGCCATCGAAACCGCCATCATCTTAGCAGGGACGGAGACCCTTGATCTCGACGATTTCTCCTCCGAATTTCAAACGAGTTTCACAGATTCTGAGGTCCCTTCGGATACCGATACTCAAATGGGGATTCCTCTGAATCTTGATGCTCCGGATAGTAGGGAACGCAGATCTGCGTTCCTTACAGATATGGACGATGAAAAGGTGGGAACGGTTGGAATGACAATGGAAGATATTGAAAAAGAGGCTATCCGCAAGACATTGGCAGAAACCGGCAATAATAAAAAACGGACAGCGGAAATGCTCAAAATCGGCTTGCGAACGCTATATCGCAAACTAGAATCTTACGGCTGGCTGAACAAAAACGATCAAGAGGATGAACTACATGATTAGGGACATTTACTTCTTCTGTAGGTGCTTGCATCCCGATCTATCGGAGAGGGATCTCCGAATCCCGACCCACCACTGCAGCAGAAACCGAGTTTTGCCGAAAAAACTCGGTTTCTCTTCGTGCGCTGCACTTTCTTTTTACATTAGTTTCGTTGAAAAAGGAGATACCACATGGCTTTAACAACCGATCAGAAAGCGTTCTTTCAGGAATACGGTTACCTGCCCTATACGCGGGTTGTGTCTGACGAAGAATTGGAAGCACTCCGGCAGCGCAGCGAGGATATCGCTGAGGGACGTGTGACCCACGTGCCATCCCGCTACATCCAGCAGGAGGCAGCATTCCGTGATGGTGGGAATACTACCGAGCCCCGCCTTGACACCGTCCGCAAGATGACGCAACTCTGCTACTTTGACGACCTTTTCCAAGCGGTTGCAAAGAAACCTGAGATTGTGGATGTCATTGAAGATCTCATGGGTCCCAACATCAAGCTCTACACTGACCAGTTGATGATGAAACCCCGCTACAACGGCACCGTGACCGACTGGCACCAAGACTCACCCGCGTGGCCCTTCTTCGTCCCACAAGACCACGTAAGCTGTTGGGTCGCCTTAGATGACGCCACCGTCGAGAACGGTTGTATGACCGTTATCCCCGGCAGCCACAAATGGGGACCCGTCACCCGTGAATACAAGCAGCGATTCATCGACGATCCAGAGATCGCCAAGCCGACACCTGTGGAGCTGAAGGCGGGGCACTGTATGTTCCACCACGGTCTCAACTTCCACCGCACCGGCGCGAACACGACACCGAATCGACGGCGTGGACTAGCGTTGCACTATCTCCACGCCGAGACGAAATACCTCGGCATTGAGGATGAGGAGGCACGTCTCGGAACCGAGTGCGGGCTGCCGCGCGGAGAATTTCGCTTCATGCCCATCCGAGGCAAAGAATTCCCCGGACGGGTCTGAACCATTCAAATATCCGTAGGGGCGGGGTTCCCCCGCCCGTCCGTTAAGTCCTCTATCTTTCGCTCCTCTGGAGCGAAGATATACGTCGGGTCGTTCGGATTTTTGCGTATTTGGTGTGCTGAAGGTATGACAGTTCGGTGGCTGCTTTGTTTGCCTATTTGTGTTTTCTGCGTCATCTGTTGAAATTGGCTATATCGGCATTCTATAGACATATCGCTCCTCTGGAGCGAAGATATACGTCGGGTCGTTCGGATTTTTGCGTATTTGGTGTGCTGAAGGTATGACAGTTCGGTGGCTGCTTTGTTTGCCTATTTGTGTTTTCTGCGTCATCTGTTGAAATTGGCTATATCGGCATTCTATAGACATATCGCTCCTCTGGAGCGAAGATATACGTCGGGTCGTTCGGATTTTTGCGTATTTGGTGTGCTGAAGGTACGACAGTTCGGTGGCTGCTTTGTTTGCCTATCTGTGTTTTCTGCGTCATCTGTTGAATTTGTAATTCAGACAATAATTATGCACACCCCTCAAATAAATAGCCACTTTCGCCCCCCGGTAGGTTCGGTTTTATGAAGATTAAAAAAACAGTTCGGTAATTGGCTAGCGACACCGGCGCGGTTTGAAACCGCGCCTACCGTGTGTTTCGAGGAAAATAGGGATTACCGATTTAAATACTTAAACTTCATCCAACCGCGCCGGTTTGGCGTGTCTCATTAATTCTAAGATCCACTATAAATGACCCTAGTGAACCTTTTTAGTCCTTGCAACACTAAAAGGGGTAGGGGGACATTGTGGCAAGGGATATCGGAGAATATCACGTCCAGATTGTGTAATTTGTTGATGAACTCTGTCCTGTTTACTATGAGCGCATCCATAAAAATATCAAAGGAGACATAGCACCACATGAGAAGGTTTTCAATTTTTCTTGTATTGATCTTATTTACTTATCCCTGTGCTGCATTCGGACAAGAGGTCCCAAACGGCACAGGGGAAATTTACGGTACAGTCTATCAGGGGGATCTTGAGCAGCCGGTTGCATCCGCGCTGGTCCGCATTGTAGAAACAAATCAGCGCGTCACAACCGATCAGAACGGCGAATTTCGATTCCCCAACCTGTCACCCGGAACATATACACTTACCACAGCCGCTTCCGGTTATAATCCACCGGAGGATGTTGTTGTCACCATCGAACCGGGAGAAACAACCGAACTTAAAATTTATCTTGAACAGATTGCAGTCGAACTTGATGAGGTAGAAGTGACGGGAGAACGTGCTGCGTCACCCGTTGGCAGACAAACTTTAAGCAGCTCCGAGATCCAGCGCGTCCCCGGTTCCACAGGGGATGCCCTGCGCGCCCTACAAGCCCTACCCAGTGTCGGTGTCGCAAACGACTTTAGCGGCGCGCTCTATATCCGCGGCGGCTCCGATGAAGACAACCTCTACTACTTTGACCGGGTGCCAATCGGCTATCCCTACCATTTCGGTGGAATCGTCTCGTCCCTCAGCTCCGAAGTCATCGAGCGGATCGATGTCTACGCCGGCGGTTACGGTGCCGAATTCGGCGTCGATTCGCAGGCAGTGATCGACATCTATTCCCGTAACAAAAACACGGACGGCTTCCGCGCAAAGTTGAATCTGAATGTCCTCTACTCCGAAGGGCTATTAGAGGGAAAAATCAGTGATCAAGGGTTCTGGTATTTTGCCGGACGCCGAAGTTACATCGACCTATTCCTTGACTCACTGGCGTTTGACAGCGGGGAAATCACCGCTTTCCCCCGGTTCTGGGATTATCAGCTCAAGGGAGGCTATGACCTCAATGATAAGCATCAACTCTCTCTGAACATATTCGCTTCTGGTGACAGTTTTGCACTCAAGCTGGATGGCGAAGATGTGGACCAGGATTTTAGAGGAAATGTTAGCTTCGGGAGCGGCTTTGAGGGGGCTGGTATTCACCTCCGTTCTCGGTTCACAGACCGGCTGACCTCATTTTTATCTTTGACCCGATCCGATTTCCAATTTGACGTCAGGGCTGGTCCCGAAATATCTCTGACGATTGATGCACCAGATTACTTGCTTCGCGAGGACCTCACCTACACCTTAAACCCGAAACATCAACTTGAAACTGGGGTGATATTTGGATTTGAAACGGGCAGAGCGGTTGGCACGGGTAACCGTCCGCCCGATGAGGGTGAGGTCGATTACGATTTTCGGCTCGCCGAAAGGCAAACATTCGATGAATCCGTATCTAGTCGACGAATGGAAGTGTACCTACAAGACCGGTATAAAGTGTTGCCATTTTTATCAGTTGCACTCGGTTTACGCGTGGATTACTTTAGCCTTGTTGACGAGTTTTCTATCCAACCGCGTGGAAGCCTCCTGTTAGACATTATGGAAGGTTCTCAACTCCAACTCTCTTACGGCAACTATCATCAGGTGCCGGGACCACCGCGACTTACCCAAAGCGTTGGAAATCCCGACTTGACTACAAGCGAAGCCAGTCACTATGTCTTGGAATTCACACGCCAAGTTGCAGAGGGGACAGAATTCAAATTCGCAGGCTATTACAAAGATCTTACACACCTTGTGACTAACGATGAGGATATGAAATACCTTAACCAAGGGGTTGGATTCGCACAGGGGACGGAGGTGTTCCTACGCCATCGCGCCGGAGATCGATTCTTAGGTTGGGGATCCTACACCTATGGAGTTTCTAAACGACGTGACCGACCAGAGGACCCGTATCGCTACTATTCGTTTGACCAGACACACGTTGCGACCTTGGCGGCAACTTATAGACTCACGCCGACTTGGGAGATCGGTCTAAAATGGCAGTACCGAACTGGCAATCCCTATACCCCAGAGCTAGGCGTGACCCGTGTAATTGATCGACGCAACGGCGAACCCATCTACATTCCCATTTACGGGGACATAAATTCGGAACGACTTCCACCCTACCACCGGTTGGATGTGAAAATCAGTAAAGCGTTTCGATTTAACAGTTGGGAGATGAGTCTCTTTCTTGAACTCTTGAACGCCTATAACCGTAAAAACCTACTCACCTATAGTTACAGTGACGATTATGATGATGATGAAAGAGAGGTAATCTACTATGATGGAGATGAAAGAGAAGAAATCTACCAATTTCCGATCATCCCCTACCTAGGAATTACCACCGAGTTTTAATGATCATTGAGGAAATAGAACCGGAAATAATTCCAGTTCGTATCTATCATAGAGAAACCGAATTTTCCCCAGCCCCGGTAGGTGCGGTTTCCAACCGCACCGAATTCAGTCCAACCCGATAAATAGGGAGGACAACCAAACATGAACACCGCTCCCAAACATCGAAGCCACAACCTCCGCAAAGGCAGAGCTTCCATACAAGGCACATATTACCACATCATCATCTGTACACACCAGCGACAGAAAATGCTAATGGACCCCACAATTGCATCAATTATCTTCAAAACATTCGATTGGCTCGAAACAGAGAACCGCCAAGAATGGGTATGTATCTTGGTGATGCCGGATCATGTACACACGATTATTAAACTTGAACAAGGGCAGACCCTAGGACAAGTTTTGCATTCGATGAAACGCTTTACCGCCCGTGAGATTAACAAACATCTATCCCGGACGGGCTCCGTCTGGCAGCAAGGTTATAGCGATTGGGGCATTCGGGACGAGACGGTCTTAAACAAAACAATCCGCTATTGTTATGTGAACCCTGTGAGAGCGGGTATAGTAGGGTCAGCTCGAGATTATCCGTATTGGCGGTGCAAGTTCCAGATGGAATAATCGCTGTAGTATCGGTTGAAACGGCGCAGTTGAAAACAGCGCCTACCAGACAGGAGAACGGTACGGGCGGTTACAAACCGCACGGTGCAAGTTCCAGATGGAATAATCGCTGTAGTATCGGTTGAAACGGCGCAGTTGAAAACAGCGCCTACCAGACAGGAGAACGGTATGGGCGGTTACAAACCGCACGGTGCAAATTCCAGATGGAATAGTCGCCGTAATGTCAGTTGAACCGGCGCACTTGGAAACAGCGTCTACCAGACAGGAGAACGGTACGGGCGGTTACAAACCGCACGGTGCAAATTCCAGATGGAATAATCGCTGTAGTATCGGTTGAAACGGCGCAGTTGAAAACAGCGCCTACCAGACGGGAGAACGGTACGGACGGTTACAAACCGCACTAGGCATCGCTCGGAAATTACCGAATTAATAAATTAAACTTCATACAAAAACTCGGTTAATCGTTGAGACAATCTTCGTATCGGAGGACACATGCAACCCAATATTCTTATCTTTATGACCGATCAAGAACAAGCCGATGTGGTGCATCCAGACCATCCATGTATCACACCAAATGCTACGAGGTTAGCGCAGGAGGGGGTTCTTTTTAACCGTTCATTCTGTCCAACGGCACATTGCTGCCCCTCACGCGCAACATTTATGACAGGCGTATATCCCAGTCGGCACGGCATCTACAACAATGTCAGCAATCCGACCGCCATCCACCACGAACTCTACGAAGGTGTCGGGATGTTCAGTGAGACACTCCGATCTTCGGGCTACAATTTGGCGTATGCCGGGAAATGGCATGTCACCGACGCCGAGAACCCATCCGACCGCGGTTGGGAGGATCTGCACCTGACGGGGGGCAAAGGCAGCTACATGCACCGTTCAGTGGCGCAATGGCAAGAACAAGCCAAACAACCCGAATCGACAGAACGCCAGCGTGGGCAAATTCTCCGTCCCGGTTGGGGACACTACCAGTTGTATCAATCCTACCCGACCGACACACCGAAAGGCTACGAAGATCACCGAGATTATCGCGTTGTCCAATCTGGGATAGAGGCGTTGGGGCGACTGTCCCAAGCCGATGCGCCGTGGTGCCTATACATCGGACCGAGCGGGCCCCACGACCCATTCATCGTGCCGGAGCGTTTCGCCCAAATGTATGACCCCAAAGAAATTCCGCTGCCCCCAAACTACCACGACACATTGGAAGACAAACCCCGCGCCTATCAGCGAGCGCGTCAGCAGTATTGGGATCAACTTTCGGAGGACGAAGTGCGCGAGTCCCTCCAGCACTATTGGGGATACTGCACAATGGAGGACGCGATGTTCGGTGAGGTGCTTGAGACACTGGAGGAGACAGGGCAGGCGGATAACACCCTTGTGCTACGAATGAGCGACCACGGCGATTACTGCGGTGCACACGGCTTGTACCTCAAAGGGGTGCCGGCGTTCCGTGAGGCTTATAACATCGCCACAATTGCCCGTTGGCCCCAAGGGATCGCCAATCCCAACCGCGAAGTCGATGACTTTGTCAGCCTCGCCGATTTCGCACCCACCTTCATCGAATTAGGGGGCGAATCCGTACCAGATGACCTGACAGGGAGGAGCCTCGTGCCATTCCTGAAAGACGAAACCCCCTCCGATTGGACGGACGCATTCTACACGCAATTCAACGGCGTTGAGCTGTATTACAGCCAGCGCGTTGTCACTACCAAAGAGTTCAAATACGTCTACAACGGCTTCGACTTCGACGAGGTATACGATCTGCGGAACGACCCGCACGAAATGGTGAACCTCAGCGACCACCCCGATTATCAGGAGGTGAAGCGCGATTTGGTGCGTCGGATGTGGCGGTTCGCAGGACGCGAGGACGACATCATCTTCAACCCGTATGCAACGGTGGCATTTGCGCCGTGGGGCCCCGCCGATGCCCTGCGCGATGAAGCGTAAAGAGGAGTAACTTCATGGCAACCCTTAAAGGTATCATTCGAGACAGCGTTTCAGGTGCCTCCGTCGAGGCGAAAGTCCATGTCCTGACCAGTAGCGGCAATTTCGTCCACCCTGCGGATAGTATTCTGAAAATTGGCCCGGGCGACCCGTTTTTCTACTGTCCGGGGGAGTTTACTGTGGATGTGCCGCGCGGTTCAACGGACATCGTGGTTGAACGTGGCACCGAGTACGAACCTCTGCGCAAGGTCGTTTCGATGCCCGCAAAGGGGGCAGTTGAAGTTGAGTTACATCTCAAACGGTGGGCAGATCTGCCATCGCAGGGCTGGTATCCGGGGAATACACATCTGCACTACAATGAGGAGGAGGCTCGACCCGATGATCGGCTGCGCCTCGATCCCCAAGTTCACGACCTCAGCGTGACCGTTATCAGCATCTTGCAGCGGGGCGAAATTCCCTATGCCAGCAATAAGTATCCGCTCGGATTCATGACCGACTATTCGACCGCACACCATCTTGTCGATTGCGGCGAGGAGAATCGACATAACTCCCCTTACGGCGGCGGCTCCGGGCACGTGATGTTCCTACATATCAATAATCTAGTCGAGCCTGTCAGTCGCGGTAATCTTGTCAGCGACTTTGATCCTGACTACCCGCCGATCTGTTACGCCTGCGACGATGCGAAACGACAGGGAGGGATTGTGCTGTGGTGCCATAACGGACGGGGAATGGAAGCACCGGTGGCGGCAGCACTAGGGAAGTTGGATGCCTTTAATCTATTCGATCCCTCTTGGAAAGACCTTGAGTATGACATCTGGTATCACCTACTCAACTGTGGGATTCCGCTGCCTGCCTCGACCGGGACAGATTGGTTCATCTGTGCGAACAACCGCGTCTACGTCCAGACCGATGGAGAATTTACCTATGAAAACTGGTTGAGCGGTTTGCAGGCAGGACGTACCTTTATCACGAATGGACCAGCACTGTTTCTGAACCTTGATGGCGCAGCCCCCGGCAGCAGTATCACATCCCCGAATGGAAGTTCTCGCACGGTATCAGGACAAATCTCATGGCAGTCGCACTACCCCCTCAACAGCGTCGAATTGGTTCACAACGGGACAGTGACACAAACGGTTCCGCTTGAGGGAAGGGGACACGGTGGGGAGCGGTCATTTGACCTCAAGATCGAATCCGATGGCTGGGTCGCAGCACGTGCCTTCGGAGAAGCCCGTGACAGCTTTGCACAGCCGGTCTATGCACACACAAGTCCCATCTACATCGGCACAGGTCGTCCTGACAGCACCGTGCAGTCGTCAGCAGGGTTCTTTGTTCGCTCGATCGACAATGCAATGGAGATAGTGAACCGAGATTGGCGGTTTGCAAAGGATACACAGCGGGAAGAGGTCTTACACCTGTTCAACGAAGGACGCAAAGTTTACCAGAATCTAGCTAAATTGCGTTAGGAGCGTGCCTCTTCAGGGGAAACCCGACGCTGGCCGCTCGCTTCCGTCGGAGCTGGTTCGATGGTCGGTGCCGCCTCACCTGCCTCAACCATGCGACGAAGGAGACGTTCCCGCATCACCGCAGCAACCTCCTGATGCGACTCCCGTCCAATCAGGTTTGCCAACTCGTAAGGATCTGCCTGCAAGTCGTAAAGGGACTCCTCGACATACTCCTCCGAACCTGCCCCTTGTGCACTACGTCCCCCCGGCGCAGCAACGCCGTACTTCCATCGGTGTGTGCGAACAGCGCGCCCTACCTGCGCCTCGCTGACCTGAACGAAGACCTCCTCGGGCCACTCCTCCGTCTCACCCCTCGTCAATGGAAGGATTGAACGTCCTTGCATCTCTTCGGGCACAGGAATCCCCGCCGCATCGAGAAGGGTTGGGGGTAAGTCAACAAGACTGACCAGCTGTTGCAGCTGCCCCCCGCCATCGAAGCCGGGTCCATGTAACGCCGTTGGGACACGGATAGAACTTTCGTGACAGGAGCGTTTGTATTCCGCATTTCGCGTCTTGAAGTGACAGCCGTGATCCGATGTAAAGAGCAGAATCGTGTTATCAAGTAGGTCGAGGCTCTTGAGTGCGTCTAATACCCTGCCGAGCGCCTCGTCAAGCCGTTTGACCATACCGTAATAGCCTGCGATGTGCTGATGTGTTGAGCCACCCAACGCAGCAAGATCCGGCGGAATCCACCGCCCCGCGTAGCGTTCACGGTAGCCATCGGGCGGTGGGTAATCATCAAGATGATTCTGATGGTGCGGTTCGATGTACGAGGTGAAAAGATAAAATGGATCGCCTTGGTGCGCGTCAATATAGCGGATCATAGAATCGGTGACAGCGTCCACACGGTAGCCGGGGAGTCTGACAGGTTGGTTGTCGTTGTTATAGAGTACGGTCGAGTAAGCGTCGGAGGTAAACTCAAGCACGTTGGAGGCAAGCCAATACTCATAACCACCACGCGCAGATTCCGGGACAGGTCCCTCAACGCCCCTATCGTAGAGATGCCACTTGCCGATATAACCGGTCGTGTAGCCGCTTTCACGAAAATGGTGGGCAAGTGTCTTCAGATCGGACGGCAGTGGGATACCGTTTCGGTAACACCCCGTTTCAGTGGCGTAAAGCCCGGTTTGCAAGCAAGACCGCGCTGGACCACAAACAGGCTGGCATGTAAACGAGTGGTGGACATGGGTTCCCCTTCGCGCCATCCGATCAAAATTCGGCGTCAAATCGAGCGGATTGCCGTGGACGCCCGTTGTGTCCCAACGTTGCTGGTCTGTGAAGAACACGATCACATTGGGCTGGTCTGAAGTTCTTGCCATATTATTGTTTCTCCTCTTCCTCAGCGCCGTTAAAGTTGATTTGTCTAGTCGCTCCTCAAATTCAGCGAAGGCGCGACCTAAAATACAAGGCAATCTCCTGTTGGTCTACACACTTTCAATGTCTTGTGTGCCAAGTTTCGCTCTCAGATTGGATCCACTTAATCCTTCAAGGAGTCCCCTCAGAAAACGCTTATACAGATGTTCCGCTAAGAAGAAGAAGATTTCCTGTTGGGTCTTTTCTGATACCTGATTATCTGGTCCAAGTAGCCGGGAGATTTCTTCCTCTGCTTCATGTTTAAGTTCTGGATATTTACCGACAATAGATTCATGAAGATTCGCAAACCATTCTCCAGTATCGTTCAGCGGATCTAACGTTGCATTAAGAAAATCTGCAATCTCTGAAAGAATCGGATCCGTACATTCTTCTATGAAATTTTGATTGACTCGGGTTAACTCGAAAAGCCACAGCAAGCTATCAGCCACTTCCGACCAATACTGAATTGAAAAATCAGGTGTTCTTATATCCTCAAGTGGGTTGCGTCTTTGCGGTGGAGGTGCATCCCTCTGTACCATAATAATCTCCTATTGTTGTGAAGGTTTAATAAGTTCCTTACTCACTGTTGATATATTCCAAAACCTCCAATGATTGGAAGCATTCTATCATGGATCTGCTCCGAGGCTAATCAAAGCCGTCATCAAGACTTTTCAAGAACAAGCGACCGACATCAAGGTTATACGCGAAATCGCTTGCTATCCAAGGGCTGTTGTAGCCGATGACCGGTACTTTGCTCTCATGACGTGAACCGTGAGATCTAATATCGACAACTGTTTCCGTTTCGGTGAGTTCACCAAAAACGGTATCTCGATCTGCGAGGACGAAAATGTCTCCAATCCGATCCGGGTGAAGCCGAAATTGATGTGCTGCTTCATCAGAGGCATAAACCTCTTCGACACCCGGCGCAGTGCCTAATGTTTCTATCGCCTTCGGAAGATCCGCCAATCTCTGTAGAAACACATACGCCGCCCCTCCCAAATTACCGTGATGGGCGACATAACGGTCTTTGATGATGGGGATAGCGCTTGACGGGATGCTATGCTCGGTCAACCAACGCCCCGGATCGAGCGCGCGATTCTTTGGCAACATCGCGTGATCCGCTGTAATGTAAATCTCTCGTTCCGGGTTATCGTCCGCAATTTGCCCAATGAGTCGGTCCAATTCAGCGATATGTTGCAGCGAATGTTCTTCCGTCGGGGCGTATTTGTGTTGATTCCAATCCGTGGTTGAGCAGTAGGCGAGTTGGGGGTCATGCTCGCGTAGAACCTCACGCAACGCCCGCAGCAACCACCAATTAATTTCCGACGAGTAGATATCCTCAACCGGTCCAACTGTTTCAACATATTCAGTGGGTGGATCTTCCGCAGCGATAGCGATATCCGTTCCTGCCTCAAGCATCCGTAGTAATTTTTTCTTCGTAACAAGCAGAGCGGTTTTCTCTGCGAAACCCGACAATTTTGCACGCTCAAATAGTGTCTGTGTGAGCAAAAAACGGTTATCCTCGATAAACTCTCCTTTCCCCGTCTCACGGTCAACATGGTAGTTGGTTGTAATGCCGTGTATCTCTGGGAAAGTCCCTGTCGCAAGACTCACATTATTGACATTTGTAACAGAGGGGATGACTGATCTCGCGTGTTGATAGAAGCCCTCCTCTGCTAGCTTTTGGATGTTTGGTATATCACTCGCATCAAGGTAGTCGTGCCCACCGGCGTCAATACAGATAATCAAAACTTTGCGCTGGCTCAAAATGATTTCCCCTCTAAGGTTGGATTAATGCCAACTCGGATCAGATCCCCTTGCATCGCGCAGTCAAATGCAGCATTGATTTCTCCCAATGGGTAGACTTTACCGACTAATTCCTTAAACGGATAACGCTCCCGCGTCGCCTCGACAAACCGAAGCGCGTCTCCTAGTGCAGATGGATGATAGTTGTGATTGCCTCGCACTGTCAAGCATTTTGTTACAATTTTGTGTGCGTCCACCGTGACATCTGCGTGTGGGAAAACGTAGCCGAGTGTTAAACAGTTACCGCCAATTCCCAGCCAGTCGAGAGAGTTGATCAGTGCAGCTTCTGCCCCGCTCACCTCGACCGCGAAATCTACGCCGCGTTCCTCTGTTAAGTCGTGTAAGGCTTCCCCGATCCGATCGGCGGAATCTTTCGTGAGATCGAACGTATGCGTTGCTCCAAAGGCTTCCGCGATACGGAGACGCTCGGCGACGCGGTCTACGCAGGCGACAATTTCAAATCCGCGTTCGCGCAAACAGCACACAGCATAAATACCTAACATGCCCGCACCTTGAACGACTGCGCTAGATCTCCCTGTGGGGTCGAGGATTGCCAGCCCACCTAAAACCGTGGAGAGAGCGCAGTTAAGCGGTGCTGCCTCAATATCGCTGACGGCGTCGGGGATCCGGTAGATTGCAGTTCCCGGTCGAAGGCAAATCTGCTCTGCGAAACCGCCGTTGAGGAAATGAGGCGCAACACTCTGGGCATGTCCATACTTGAACAGCCGCTCACACTTCTGTGGCAGATTCCGGTCGTTACAATATTCGCAAGCACCACACGCAGCCATGATGCTCCACGTCACGCGGTCGCCTTCGTGCAGAGGTTCGCCATACGCATCACGAACCTTCGTCGGGAGGGCAATGCGCCCAACCGCTTCGTGACCTAACACACACGGTGTTGGTGCGGTCCGTCGTCCTGCGAAGGTGTGTAGGTCTGAGCCACAGACAGTTGCTAGGGAGACTTGGACCAGTACCTCATCTATATTCGACGCTGCGATGTTCCGTTTGCAAAGTTCAAATGGTTGACCTGCGCCGTGAAAGAGTGCAATCGAAGCTCGCTGACGCATAAAATTTCCTTAAATCTGCCTGACTTGTTGAGATGTTTGTATTGATGGTGCCTTCCACAAATATGAGTGAGCAGCCAGCCTTCTTTTTTAAGTCTGGGATTAAATGAATATTCATTTTAAGTTGTCAGTTGGGTTTACTGTGTGTTATAATGTTTTATAATGTTTGTCTATTAAAAACCATATAAATAGGAGGGGCTTATGGAAACTCAACATCAATATCTAACTATCAAAGAAGCTGCTGAATTATTAGGTGTGACACCCACAACCTTACGTAATTGGGATCGGTCAGGCAAATTAATCGCTCGGCGCGATCCTGTCAATGATTATCGTCTATATGCCGTTGAAGATATCTCACAGTTTTTAGGTGAACGAAGTGGAATCTATACCAGCGATCACGATACGACCCCTATCCAACCTGTCTTATTTCCGTTAGCTTCATCTACCTCTAATCCGAAAGAACCGTTAGATACGCGATCATTACGTCTATTAGTTCGTCAAATGAGTGCAGCTTTTCGTGATTCAATGGGTGGCAGCTTGCTGGAACGGTTTGAAGAAATCTCAAAGCTATTGTACTGCAAGCTGTATGATGAACGACAATCCCAAGTGTCAGAAAATTACCAATCATGCTTCCGGCATCAACATAGCGACTCCCTTGATGAAACTTATCTAAGAACTGCTAGGCTTTATCGCAATGCGATAAAGCTCTTACCGGATGTATTAACGGAAGGTTATCAAAAATTAAGCGATGACAGAAAAGCAATTGTGCAAATTATTGAGATTTTACAAGATGTCAGTTTGATTAATGTTCCGGTAGATGTAAAAGGCACGGTTTATGAGGAGTTGATTCGCAATACATTTGAGAAGTCTGATAATCAGCAATTCTTTACGCCGCGCCCTGTTGTTGAGTTTATGGTGCAGTTTCTCAATCCTCAAGATGGTCAAATACTCTGCGATCCGGCGTGTGGTAGTGGTGGTTTTCTGATAGAAGCCTCAAAGCATATTCATAGAATTCTAGGCGTGCAAACGTCAGAAGATAGTACAGCGTACCTATCTGACCACATCATTGGATTAGAGATTGATAAGCGTATGGCTTGGGTTGCCCAAATGAATTTAATCATGCACGGTGATGGACATGGCAATATTCATCATCTAAATGCCGGTGGTTCCTTAGGATTTTCAGATTATATAGATCGGTTGGTTCAACCTGACAGCCTTGATTTAATTTTGACTAATCCGCCATTTGGGAGCGATTTTTCTGATGCAAGCCACCTTGTAAAATATCAACTTGGTCAAGGAAGACCATCTCGACGTCGGGGAATTCTTTTTATTGAACGATGTATCGGTTGGCTAAAAAACGGCGGACGTTTAGGAATTATTATCGAAGATAGCGTATTGAATGGCACCTCAAACAGTGATGTACGTAATCTAATCCTTAAGCATTGTGTGGTGGAAGCCGTTGTTAGCTTACCAGATGTAACGTTTATGCCCTACTCTAGTGCGAAAACCTCTATCCTATTCTTACGCAAGGACCCTAATGCTAGAAAAGTACAGCCCCCAATTTTTATGGCGAATGTAGATCATGTGGGACGAAAACCAAATGGCGACCCACTTTACACAGTTGGTAGAGATGAAAACGGACGCCCATTGCTGCAGGATGAATTGCCAAGTGTAATTGATGCGTGGCAGATTTATGTTACGCAGGGCGAAGACGCTATTACTCATTTATCACCTAAAATTTATATTTGTCCGCCAGATCGATTTCAAAAAGATTTGGGAATGAGACTTGATGTTCAATTTCATCACCCTTCTCGTAAAGTCGCCGAGGATACATTGCACAGATCTGTTTACCCAACACCAAAGTTGGCGGAACTCGTTGTTGTGCGAAATGTCACCGTTGTACCGAAAACACAAGATCCAGATGAAATTTGGCACTATATCGGATTAGGAAATATCACCGCTGAAACAGGAGAGTATACCCAGTCCAGCATAATGGGAAGTCAAATCAAAAGTACGGTTCGTCTTTTTCACGCCGGAGATATTCTGTTTTCCAAGCTGCGTCCTGAACTCCGCAAGTGCGTCTTAATCCGCGAAGATGAGGATGAAGGTTATGCCTCATCTGAATGTTTGGTGTTCTGCACGTTAGCGGATGCGATGCACGATCCTCTATTGCATAACGTTGCCTATCAGAGGAGTCTCATGCAGCAGCATCAAATAGACCGTGAATATCTGGCGTTTATCTTACGTAGCGATATTGTTTTCGGACAACTAATTTATCAAATCACCGGCGTTGGTCGCCCCCGTGTCAGTCGGTCTGCGATACTTGGACTAAGAATTCCAGTACCGCCTCTATCCATACAGCATGAAATTGTTACTGGATACAAGATAGCATGGAAACACTATCTTGAATGTCGTAAACGAAGTGCCGTGGCACTGCGCGAAGGCGATACAGCTTTAAAGACAGCGTATACCCATACCTGTGAAAGGTTGTGTCCTACGCTACAACGCTTCGTCTAAAACTTATGTTTCATTATGTTTACCCTTTCCTAAGCGATTTCTTGGGGACCGTTGATCGACTTGCTTAAGAAAATCCATGAATCTGCGTATGGTATCACTGAGCTCTTCCGAGTCCTGACGCGTTGTATGAACGATTCGCCAGAATTTACCATAGTTCCCGGGATCAAGGACCCAATCCGCTTTTTTCTTGCTATATACGTACACTTGTTCGCCTTCAATTTTTCCACCTGTTATTGTTAAGCGCTTATCACGTTCTCTGGCGATTTCTGCAGCTGGAAGAATAAGGCTTGCAAAGATGTGTGGGAATTCGCCAATGACTTCCTTATCTTCTGAAACTATGTTTTTCCATTTCCAGCCGACTAATAACAACATATCTTTCAGCGGATCAATCCATATAGTTGGTGTACTGAAACGCGCTGCTTGTTCATCAGAGTCTGCATCAACTGCCTTCATCTCGATTCTAAGCAGAGCCGAGAATGTGTTATCGCGAAGATAGAAGTCCGGGTATTCATGAGAAGTAGCAAAGGTTAACAGATATTGATCATTATATCGTTCGTTAAGCAAACAAGCCATCGTTGTACTCAGAGCATATTCAAGGACTATTCCAATTCGTGTCCGATAGCTTGACAATTGACGCTTATCGGTTGGAAGTGGTTCGATTTGACGCGGTGATTTAGCAAGGTGCTTGGGCGAGAAATTAGCATTGACTTCTGCAACCGCTTCCGTAAGCAAGGTGTTGAAATACGCAGAAATCCGATGAATATCCCAATCTTTCTGTGAAAGCAATTCTGGTAGTATCATAATTGTTGCTATCAATCAACTAGGTTGTTCAATTCAAACCATTTAGTAAGTGGTATCACGTTTTACTGTCCCACTTCGCCAAAGCTGAAACGCGAGTATCGCCGAAATAACAACCATTCCAGCAGCCACAGTAAACGGCAAGGAGATAGCCACCGATTCGAGTCTCCCTCCAACCATGTGTCCTGAGAGGAAACCAGAACTCCACGCGAGATGGGTAATCCCAACCCCCCGTCCCTTCTCCTCTTTCGCAAAGAATTCATCAATAAGGCGAGGCATTGTGATTGAAACCGACCATGCTGCCCCCGCACCGAAGACCCCCAATACAAATAGCAGCGTTGTCGAGTCCGTATTTAGCGTAATCAGAACTACGTTCAGCGCGACCAGACAGGTTGCCACAAGGGCAGTGGGCTTAGCACCGACAACGTCACAAATGCGGCCTGCTATCAGCTGGCAGCAGGCGGCAAACAGATCTCTTGATGCACCGTAGTATCCTGCCAGCCTAACACCGGAAGCGCGTGCCATTAGAACCGGCAGCAGGAGGCTAACTGTTCCCCAAGAGTAGGTCGGCAGAAAACGCATACCGAGCAGTAAGCGTACCTCTCGACGGCGGAGCATTTCCCCATACCCTGCTAACATTTGAGTGAAAGATTTCCGTTCATCCCCCCCGCGCGGCAGGCGAGGTAGAAGGATAAGTGCTACTAAAATGAGCAGGATCATGACACAGATCGTCCCACTGCCAACGACTCCATAATTGAAGCGATCTATTAGCTCACCTCCAATTGCGCTGCCCACTGACCCCCCGAATGTGTACGTCATGAAGTAGACAGCGGCAGCCAAACCGAGCCGATTCGCGTCAACGGCACTGATGAGATACGATTGGCCACCCGCTATACGGAAACCGGAGGCAATCCCCTGATAGCACAGCACTCCCCAAATCAGCAACGGTTGTTTGCTTATGAACACGACTCCCACAACCAAGGCACCTGTCATGCCCAAGATTAGCGTGGACTTCCGACCCAATCGATCGCTTAACGCGCCACCGACCAAAGCAAACAAACCACCGAGTGCGATTGGGATTGCGCGTAATAACGCGGCAAACCATACTGTTTTTCCCAATGCCTCTTCCACGTAAACTGGGAACAAGAGCTCGATTGGTGCGGTGACAAGTCCTGCTGCAAGTAAGATAAGGCACAATGAGATGAATTGACGATTCCACATCAGATTACGGGCACCTGTCGCGGTTTAGATGAATTACACATAGGCAAATCTCCATTGGCAACTACGCCAAGGGCTTAATGGAAATCGAGAGTAACTGCATTGTTGGTGGGTTCATTATACAGATTAATAAAAGGAATGCAAGGCTTTAATTGATGTTTGCCGTTGTATCGTGTGGAGAAAATATGATAAAATGACAGGCAAAATCGAACCAAGTTGTTAAAAGGAGAAAAACATGAATTATAGACGTTTAGGAAGAACTGGGCTTAAGGTTTCAGAGGTCTGTCTGGGTACAATGACCTTTGGGGCAGCCGGCTGGGGTAACAATGAAGCCGAATCGGATGCGATTTTCAACTTCGCGTTGGATGCTGGCATTAATTTTTATGATGTCGCGAATTCTTACGCCGAAGGTCAATCGGAGACCATCTTGGGACGTATCATGAAAGGGAAGCGAGACAAACTGATTATCGCTACCAAAGTGTTCAACCCGATGGGAACGGACATCAACGACTCTGGAACCTCGCGGGTGCATATCATGAGATCGGTAGAAGACAGTCTGAGGCGCCTGCAGATCGATCATATCGATCTCTACCTCATCCATCATGTCGATCGGGAGACACCGACCGAGGAACGTTTACGTGCCCTCGACGATCTCGTGCATCAAGGCAAGGTCCGATACATCGGTTGTAGCAACGAGTACGCTTGGCGGTTGTGTGATGCCCTATGGATTAGCGAGGTGAATAATTTAGCGCGCTATGAAGCCCTTCAACCCCAGTACAATTTGTTGACACGGGATATCGAAGAAGAGATCTTGCCGGTCTGTCGTGATAAGGGAGTCGGCGTGTATGTCTGGGGACCATTGGCGTCCGGATACTTAACCGGAAAGTATAAGGCAGGCGAGCCACCTCCCGCAGATTCGCGCTTTGCTCGAAGGACGGAATCTTCAATGGATCGGTATCTTGATCCACGGATACAGAAAATCTTAGAAGCGGTCCAAGATGTAGCAGAGGGGTTAGGAAAGAGCATGGCACAGGTGGCTTTGCGGTGGATTCTGGAACAGGAGGGAATAACTTCAGTCATCGTTGGATCGACGAAGGTGGAACAACTCCGAGATAATGTTGGTTGTTCGGGTTGGAGTCTGCCCGCTGATGCGTTGGCAAGGTTAAACGAAGCTTCCGCCCCTCCAGTCCGTTATCCGGATTCGATGGAGCTGAATATCCACGAGCGTCGAGCGGGTGCTGTGGATATGCCGACACTGGAAGCGTAATGCGTAATTCGTCACAAAGAGGTGAAATCGTGAGTGGGACAAATTATCAAGTGGGTGTCGCGAAAATTGATATCACACCAGATTTTCCGGTGCGCCTCAGCGGTTATGGTGGACGGCGAGACGAGGCTGATAGCGTTGAACAGCGGATCTGGGCGAAGGCGTTAGCGATTCGCAATGGAGCCGAAAGCCCTGCCCTATTAATGACAGTGGATAACTGCGGCGTGCCAGATTACGTCACCGAGGCGGTCGCTGCGGAATTAAATCGAGATTCAGGTATTCCTCGCGAACAATTTGTTATCTGTTCAACCCATACCCACAGTGCGCCGTACCTTTCAGGTGTACTACGGACGCTTTTCGGGGAGCCAGTTCCTCAAGCACATCAGGCGAACATTGACCGGTATACTCGCGAATTGACGGAGAAACTGAAGCAGGCAGCGAAGGCAGCACTCGCAGATCTCTGTCCCGCTTCTCTTTCTTGGGGTGAGGGAAGGGTTGGGTTCGCCGAGAACCGTCGGACGCAGGGAGGTCCCGTTGACCACGCCCTGCCGATGCTTCGTGCCACAGGAACTGACGGCCAGCTGCGGGCAATTCTTACTAGTTACGCTTGCCACTGCACCACGTTAGGCGGGGATTTCAATGCTATTTGTGGGGACTGGGCAGGCTACGCAAGTGCCTACATCGAAGCAGATTATCCCGATGCAACTGCCTTGGTGGCAATCGGGTGTGCAGGAGATGCAAACCCCGCACCACGTACCGGACTGAACTTCGCACGGCAACATGGTCACGCGATTGCCGCCGAAGTGAATCGGCTTCTTGGGACCGACCTTGCCACGATACAGGGAAAACTCAGCGGACAGGTCAAACAGATCGATCTGCCTTTCGACAAACTACCCACTCGTCAAGAGTGGGAAGAACGGGTAGAGGGCGGCGGGGCAATCGGTTACCATGCTCAGATCCAACTCGATCGACTGGACCGCGGTGAAGTTCTCCCAACAACGCTCCCTTATCCTATCCAGATCTGGAATTTTGCGGATGAACTCGCAGTCGTTTTTCTTCCCGGCGAAGTCGTGGTTGATTATTCGATTCGTCTTAAGCGTGAGTGCGATGTATCGCGTCTGTGGGTCAATGCGTACTGTAACGACGTGCCGTGTTACATTCCTTCGAGACGCATTTTGAGGGAGGGTGGCTACGAAGGCGAAGGGGCAATGATCTACTACGATCGCCCAACGCGCTTCGCACCAGCCGTAGAGGATATGATTGTCCGTACTGTCCATGAACTGCTACCGGAGACGTTTCGTGTGGACAGCCTTTGATAGGTGGAATCAGAAAGGTTTGTGCTTCTACGTCTGCTTCCCGTACTGCGGGGCCTTGCGCCATACAGTTTTGGTATATGCCGACAGCGCTCACTATCCTTGTAGTGCAGCGATAGCTTCGGCCTCGCTTTCAAAGCGTTCAAAGGTAGTAATTAGTCTTCCTATTACAAGAAGGTTGTTAATACTGTTACTGACGTTAATCACACCGATCCGTCCCTCTTTGCGTGCAACGGATACGTGCAATCCTATCAGCGTTCCAAGGCCGGAGCTATCCATCCGAGACACATCGGCAAAATCAAATAGAAATTTGGGAGATTCGGAAGCGGTTTCTAGTTGCCCTTCAATTACCTGTCTGAGTTCACCACCTGCAATACCCACGATTCTTCCACCTAGCCTCAGAATGATAACGCCATCTCTGTGTTCAACATTGACATCCATCACTTCTTCTCCTGAAATATTATTCGGCAAAAAGCCGGTTGTTCTAGTAAAGTACAGATTCACTATTGTCTATCTGCGCTCATTCTAAACGATATACCATTTTTTGTCAAGCCTACTTTTCTAAAATTGTAGGGGCATTTAATTCTCCCCTATTATTGTCTGAATTATGGATAGACGCGGATTAACCGATTAGAAAGATAAAAGATGCTATCGACAGTTGGCGTAAGAACGCGCAATGAATTGCGCTACTACAAACGGTGGGGAGACCAGATACCTCGCCTACGGGTTTGGGTCAGCCCGAACGGTCAAAAAATGGAAAACTATAGTAGATTTTAGAATTAATGGGACACGCCAAACCGGGGGGGCGCAAGTGTTTCTTTATTTTTTGAATTCACTATAAATAGCCCTACTAAAATTGGTGAGGTACTTGACAAGATCGAGATTGAGCGTGACGAGATTCTCGTGCATTCAGAGAAAAGAATCAAAAAACGCGAGAGTTCGTTGATTTATCCAAATTTGTCAGGATCAAACCTTGACAAAGCCATCCCTTTGATGATACTATTTCAGGCTGTCGTGCCTAGCTTTCGAGATAGGATAGCGCAAGGTGCTAGAGCAGGTTGACATTTCGCTGTAACAGATTCGAGCAACACAGTAATCACTGTGTAATTCCTCCAAATGTCAACAGAACCGACCTATTCTCCATTGGGAGATAGGTGGCAAATTGGATGAAGATAGTTGTCGAAAATCTCCCGCTGCGGTGGGAAGTTGTTGAAGGTAAAATTATGTTATCAATGAAAACATCTTTTGTGGGATCGGATACGGATATCAAATGGTGTGTTGTGGATGCGAATGGGAAGGTACTCGGACGTTTAGCCACTCAAATTGCGATGGTCCTTCGGGGGAAACATCACCCCACTTTCACCCCACATGCCGATATGGGCTATCGTGTGGCTGTGATTAACGCAGAAAAAGTCATTGTCACGGGAAACAAAGCGACAGGCAAAACTTATTTTCGCTATAGCGGTTACCCCGGTGGGGCAAAAGTGAGAACTTTTGAAGAGCAGATGCAGATAAAACCGGAAGAAATCCTACGGCACGCTGTCAAAGGGATGCTCCCCAAAAATCGCTTGGGCCGCAAACTGATTAAAAAGCTAAAAATCTATGTGGGTCCAAACCACCCTCACCAAGCACAGAGCCCGGAAGTGTTAGATGTGTAATTCTTAGAGGAGGAAGTATGGCTGTAGAACAGTATTGGGGAACGGGTAGACGCAAAACATCTGTTGCGCGTGTGCGCGTGATTCCAGAAGGCTCAGGCCAATTCGTCGTTAATAAAAAACCGATTGAGGCCTATTTTGATCGGGATGATCTGATCCAGTTGGCTAAACAACCGACGGAATTAACAAACAAAAGTAGCGCGTATGATGTATTTGTTAATGCACGAGGAGGCGGTATATCGGGCCAAGCCGGTGCTATTTTGCACGGTCTCGCGCGTGCGCTTGTTAAGGCAGACGAATCTCTGAAACCGGCTTTGAAGAAAGCCGGATTTCTTACCCGTGATTCCCGTATGGTTGAACGTAAAAAATATGGACAAAAAGGTGCGCGGGCACGGTTCCAATTTTCCAAGCGTTAAGAATCAGCCCGATTACGGATTGGGTTTTGATCGATTTTGAGGATACAAATTATGGCGAACACTGTCATATTGGGCGCGCAGTGGGGAGATGAAAGCAAGGGAGGAACCACCGATTTCCTCGCCGAAAACGCCGATATTGTCGCGAGGTATCAAGGCGGCGACAACGCGGGGCATACTATCGTTGTTGGAGAAAAGAAGTTCGTCTTCCATCTGCTCCCTTCTGGTCTACTCCATCCTCATACCACGAATGTGATTGGCAACGGTGTTGTCATCAATTTGGAGACACTTTTCGACGAAATCGACAATTTGCAGGCAGGCGGTATCGAAGTTGGAGACCGTCTGAAGGTCAGTTCGCGTGCACACCTAATCTTGCCTTATCACAAGGTCATGGAGTCGTGGGACGATCTTGGAAGTTCCTTGAAACTCGGAACCACCTCACGGGGTATCGGTCCAACATACTCCGATAAGATGAACCGCCATGCCGGGATTCGGGTCGCCGACCTACTTGAGTTTGACCTCTTTCAGAAAAAACTCGACTTTAATCTGGCCGCAAAAGGTTATATCCTCGATCAGATTGGCGGCGAAATTGATAGAACCGCTCTGTTGCAGGAATATCACGCTTATTCGCAGCGGCTTGCGCCGTATGTGGTTGATACATCTGAATTCATGAATGGGGCCCTCAAGACTGGGGAGCGGATACTTTACGAGGGGGCGCAGGGAACGATGCTAGACATTGATTTTGGGACATACCCCTATGTCACCTCGTCCAATACCACCGTCGGTGCAGTTTGTACCGGCTTGGGTGTTGGTCCTCAGGCAATCGACCGGGTTCTTGGAGTTTCAAAGGCTTATGTGACCCGCGTCGGTTCGGGACCATTCCCGACAGAGATGCCACCAGATCTGGACGAAGAGATTCGCCATATCGGTAACGAATACGGTGCAACTACACAACGAGCCCGCCGTTGTGGGTGGCTTGACCTCGTCGCTTTACGCTACGCTGCGCAGATCAACGGCTTCACCGATCTGGTCTTGACGAAATTCGATGTCCTAGACCACCTTGATGAGATTCAAGTCTGCGTTGCTTATCGACGTGGTGGTGAAGTTGTAACGGGGTTCCCGACGAGCCTGCACGCACTTGAGGAGTGCGAGCCGGTCTACGAAACGCTCCCCGGCTGGAGAGCATCAACGGTAGATGTACGGCGATACGAAGACCTACCAGCGAATGCAAAGCGATATAACGCTTACATCTCTGAATTTCTTGATATACCGGTGACAATTGTTTCTGTTGGACCAGAGAGAACGCAAACAATAGTCTGCGACGAAAGCATTTTGGGTGCGAGTTGATTGTTCGATGGGCAGACAATAGCCATTTTAAGGTTGACAATCTCTAAGCGCATTAGGTATTATTTCTGCTCGTTTTTGCTAATAGATCCATCGAGGGCCGTTAGCTCAGTAGGTAGAGCATCTGACTTTTAATCAGGTGGTCACAGGTTCGATTCCTGTACGGCTCACTTGTTGTCCCCGTCGTCTAGCCTGGCCAAGGACACCGGCCTTTCACGCCGGCGACACGGGTTCAAATCCCGTCGGGGACATTTTTTAGCCCTTTCCACATTCGATATGGAAAGGGCTTTTTTTATCGAAAAAACCTTTAGGTCTAAAACCCCAACATTTATGTTTGGGATACAGACGGCTTTAGCGGTTTTTCTTGAGCCTCTGTGCAAAATATGGTACAGTTGTCTTGTCTTTCGTGGGAGAATGCTACCCCTATCGCACGATAGGGTCTCCTACACTCCCGTAGCATAGGCATGAAAGCCAGAAAGACAGTCCCTGATGAAAACCTACAAGTTCAAGTTGTATAGTAATCACGGTAATCGTGAGTTGCACAAGACAATAGACGGTCATGCTGATGTGTGGAATCATTGCGTTGCGCTTCAGCGTCGGTACTACGCAATCTATAGCAAATATATCAGCAAGTTTAGACTGATAAATCACATCTCTAAGTTGAAACGATTGCCTCGGTTTACCCATTGGAATCAGTTGCCCAGCCAAGCGATTCAAGACGTAGCATCACGAATCGACAAAGGCTACCGGGCAATGTTTGAAGCGAGGGCACAAGGCAAAGCGTGGGGTCGTCCTCGCTTCAAGCCCCGTCGTAAATACAAATCATTCACATTGCTTCAAGCGGGTTGGCAACTGTTACCGGGCAACCGTATCAAAATAGGTAAAGGTATCTATCAGTATTTCAAATCCCGTGACGTGCGTGGCAACCCCAAGCGTTGCACAATCAAACGGGACGCTATCGGTGATGTCTATATCTGTATCTTAACTGACTATGTAGAACCGGACTTAAATCGACTCACGACGGGTAAAATCGCGGGGTTTGATTTCGGTCTGAAAAGGTATCTTACCGGTCATAACGGACACGATATAGAATCGCCACAGTTTTTTAAGCGCAGTATCCATTCTATCAAACGTGCAAACCGCGCGCATTCACGGAAAAAGAAAAAATCAAAGAACCGTGAACGTGCACGGCTTGACTTGGCACGAAAACACCGCAAGATTGAACGCCAACGGGCGGATTTCCATTGGAAGTTGGCACACCAACTGACAGATGAATACGACGAGATACGCCTTGAGGACTTGAACCTACAAGGCATGAAATCCCTCTGGGGGCGTAAGGTCAGTGACCTGGGCTTTGCCGATTTTGTCAAAAAGTTGGTGTATATCGCCTCGAAAAAAGGTGTCAAAATCACCTTCATTGATAAGTGGTATCCTTCGAGTAAAACTTGCTCGGTCTGCGGTGCGGTCAATGAAGCGTTGAATCTGCGGGATAGAACTTGGCAGTGTAACGATTGTGGCACGGTGCATGACCGAGACCGCAACGCTGCAATTAATATCTACCGGGTTGGGGCGTCAACCCATGAAGGAGAGGACATAAGACCCGATTCGTCGGGCAATCCTTGTTGATAGCACAATTCCACTCCTATTGGCAAGGGACTCGTAAGAATCCCAATCCTTTAGGTTTGGGAGTACGTCAATTACACTCCGAAATACTCACTGAATATCTGCCTACCTATACCAACTCCTCAAAACCCAACTCGTGCGGAGATTCATAGAAAATGGGACGCATCTGCAGATTCGTCTGGATAGGCGTTGCTTCCAGATCGACAGGCAAATAAATCGAGAACGTTGTCCCGTGCCCTTCCTCGCTGTGGAGATCTATTCTGCCTCGATGGTCACGGATCGTTCGTTGGACAATGTTCAAACCAAAGCCGCTCCCGTGCTGTTTGAGCGTGTATCCGGGTTGGTAGAGTTGGTCACGCACTTCATAGGGGATGCCAACCCCTGTGTCGATAAAGGAGATTTGGATCTGGGACGATTCTGGTAGGTAGGCAGTTTTGATCTGGAGAAAGCCACCGCCTTCCATCGCGTCAACAGCATTAATAATTAGATTGTTAAATGCTTCCTTCAACTGGCTAGAGTCCCCTTTGACCGGGGGCAGGCGTGTATCGAAAATTTGCTGGCACTCAATGTCTTTAGCTTCAAAAATAGGCATCAAGTTTCGCAATAATGTATCAAGGATTCTGTTAATATCAGTTAGCCCAAAGACCGGTTCTTCCATACGTAACTGCTGTAAAAGTTCAACCATTTCGTTATAGCACCCCTCATGTTGCGTGAGGATCTGATTGAGGGTGGTGTGCAGCTTGGAATCCGGTTCCGCTTGACGAGATGCAGATCGCAGTTGTCCGCCGGTTGCACTAACCAAGTTTTTCAGGCGGTGCAGTTGGGAGTAGAGACTCTGATACGCTTCCGCTCGCGCAACATCCATCAATGAAAGCGTGAGGTGAAAAATGATATGTGCAGCTGTCTGTGGTTCCGCCTCTAACCATGCTTGCAGATCTTTCAGGATTTCTTCATCCCGCTCGTAGAAGTAGAGTTTGGCAAGATTATGATAAGGTGATTCATAATCCGGGTAACGTTGGATAACCTGCTTAAATTCTGCGGCAGCCTTATCAATCATGTTTTTTTGGAGATAGAGGAGGCCAAGATTATTTTGCGCTTGCGGTGAGGGAGCATGTTCCAAGCCGGTTTTGTAGGCATAAATTGCGAGGTCTGCATCTTCTGGGCGGTCATCATACAGGCTTCCAAGAACAAAGAACACCTGACCGAGCAGCTCAAAGGTCTGTAATTCATCGTCACGCTTGATTAGTTCGATAAATTGATCGATCGCCTGTTGACGACATTCTGGGCGCGTATACCGATGTTTCGCATAAAGCAATCCAAGTTCAAATCGAGCGTCCAAATGTTCAGGATCTCGTTCAATCGCGTACTGCAAGCAGTGGATCGCTCGATCCACATCGCCATATAGATTTAAGTAAATTTCTGCTAGGTGATAGTGGGCATCTGGTTCCCGTGGCTCAACTTCAAGGATTCCTTCAAAAACCCGCTCTGCGTCTTCCCACTGTTGCCGTTTAATGTACAAGACCCCAAGGTTATGGCGTGCCGCATGAAACGCCGGCGCGCGGCTGACAACCTGCTTGAAGTCCTCGCACGCTTTCTCAAGATCGCCTAGTTTCTCGTAAAGTAAACCCCGATTGTACCATGCTTCAATGTATGAGGAATCCAACTCGATTGCGCGAGTAAATTCGTGGATTGCCTGCCCCCATGCCCCCTCAAGTTCCGTCCAATCTTCTAACAACTGCCCCAAAACATAATGGTAGTTTGCATTCTGTGGATTCAATTCAATTGCTTTTTGGAGTGCTTCTTGGGCAAGATCAAACTCACCTTCTTTATAATATGCGAAACCGAGACTGTGGTGGACCGCTGCACAGGCTGGATCAAACTCAAGTGCGCGTTTATAGGCATTGACTGCAAGGGAATACTGACGCTGGACAGGCTCTAAATACCAATTGCCAAGCGCGTATTGATCGCGCGCTTCCTTGGAGGTGGGCAAGGCAGATTCGGTAGTGGAAACGGGAGGGGCAGGCTCTCCGCTGGCAGCGGGTGAAGTATCGTGAAGTTCATGTCCCTGGAAGTGTGATTTCACGGTGGGCTTTGCGTTGGACATGGGGCATCACCTTGGCGGCCTATATCAGCATTTCATCCCCAATTGGGAAAAACTGATCTGCAATCCGCTGCAGATCCATCGATGTATTATGTTCAAAAGCTGCAACCTCGATGCGCTTTCCGTGCTGTTTAATCAGTTCCGCAAGCGCACAGAAATCGCCATCCCCGCTTGCCAAAATCACAATATCGAGTGCATCAAGCATCGACACTATATCGATGGCAATTCCGACATCCCAGTCTCCCTTAGCGGATCCATCGCCGCGCATCCGCAGGTCCTTACTCTTGATCGTGTAGCCGTTATGTTCAAGAAGCGATAAAAATCCAGCCTGATTAATTTCGGGGATTTGGACAACATAAGCGTAAGCGGCGACCAGATTCCGAGGGCCAACGATGAGATCTAGTAGCTTAATATAGTCAAGCCGTCTCGCGTAGCGATCTTTTGCAGCATAGAACATATTCTGGACATCAACAAAAACGCCAACGCGTGGCTGCTCTGCCAGCATACGGTTTGCGCTTGCAGTGCTGCGCTGTCCTGAGAGACTTGTAATTTTTTGGCGCGCCCTTGTGATGACGGTCTTGTATTCCTCGTTGACCCCCCGCAGATAGGAGAATTGAGAATAGAAATTGGATTGTATCTGTTCAAGCACTTGCTGTGAATGATATGCCATCTCCTCAACCGATTTCAATTCCACTGTTATCTTTTCCTTCTGTGCTTGCAGTTCGTGAAATTCACAAAGTTGGTTTGAAAACTTTTCCACATCCCGTTTGAGACCTATATTCTCACGGTTGAGTTGATCAATACGCAATTCGCTTTCCGCATACAATTCCTCTCTATTTTGTAAAACTTTGTTTTCTTCGACCAATGTTGTTATTTTCTCTTTGAGCCTGTCATTTTCATTTTGTAGAACCGTATATCCATTTTTCAGTTCAGAAAGCGCACTATAAAGTTTGTTAATCTGCTGCTGGTTTTGCTTTAGCTCATCGCTTAGGCGGGATTGCCGTTCTGTATCTAAATCTGTTTCAGAAATAGGTGTAATTTTAAGATACTCAGGGTCATTGGCAGGCAAAGCGGTAGAGGACTCAGTGGATTCAGAAATTGGTTCTTCATCATGAGTACGATTTAGCGAGGTGCTCTGGTTTGTCGTGTCTGATTCCGATCGTGCTGCCTCCTGTGCAGCATCCACTGGTGAAGTGTAGTTTCTATCCTCAGGCGGAGGAGGAGAAGGAGGAACAGATTGTTCATGGTCGGCAAGCAGCCTGTGACCGTGCTTCTGTACATCTTCGCGCGAATCAACCAACAGTGCCCATAAAATCTCGCCTAACTCACCTTCTGCGCGAAGTTGTTCCGCGCTTCTCAAGAAGATCCGAATTTCCTTTACCTCCATGAATTGGACTCGACGAGCGGCTTGTTCTGCCTTTTTTGCTAAGTGTTGACTCACGATGTCTTCGGTCAGAGCGCGGTTAAAAAAACATGCTGCTAAATCGTAGGCAATCCAATCTTTACGAATCCTAGTCCTGTGTTGGCTGTCGTGTAGGAGACCGCACTGATTCGCCATCGTGATAATTTCTTCCTCACCAAAACAATCGGTGATGATCCAAGCTAGTTGGTGGGTAGCAATGTGTGTTTTTGCTGGAACCATGGTAAATCTCCCGAATCGTATTATATCTTTCTATCGGTTTTGACGTACTCCCAAACCTAAAGGATTGGGATTTAGACCTAAAGGGTTTTTCGTTAAATTTTTAGGATTTTGTTCCGGTTTTGTATAACTGATTTTGTTGCGTTTCGTGTGTCTACTACCGCAGTGGCGTGATCTACAAGCCAACAGTAATCAATATCGGCATGATCTGTCATAATCACCACACAATCAACACGCTGTACCAATTCCGCACTCAACTTTGCACAAAGATAACGCGCAGGCTGCCGGTTCTTCGGGGTGAAATCTTCAACCTCCAATTCTGGTACATACGGATCGTGGTATAAAATCTCACCCCCGCGTTGTGCAAGCATCCGGATGACATCAATAGCCGGTGATTCGCGGACATCCCCAACATTCTTCTTATAGGCAACGCCCATAATCAAGATTTTCGATCCGTTGATCGCTTTCTGGTGTTGGTTGAGTGCATCGATAGTTTTGCTGAGTACATACTCTGGCATTGAGCCGTTGATTTCACTTGCAAGCTCGATGAAACGCGCGTGAAACTCGTAAGTTTTTGCTTTCCACGACAGGTAATGTGGATCGACGGGAATACAGTGGCCGCCTAGCCCCGGCCCCGGGTAGAACGGCATAAATCCAAACGGTTTTGTGGCGGCAGCATCGACAATTTCCCATACGTCCAATCCCATCTGGTCGCACATCAGTGCCATTTCGTTGACGAGACCGATATTGACGCTCCGGAAGGTATTTTCCAAGAGCTTGGCCATTTCCGCTACTCTTGTCGAAGAGACTGCATGAACTTCCTGAATGAACTGCTTATAAAAGTGTTGGGCGACCTGCGTGCATGTAGGCGTTATCCCCCCAACGATTTTCGCCGTGTTTGCGGTGGAGTATGTTGCATTACCCGGATCGATCCGTTCAGGAGAAAAAGCGAGAAAAAAATCTTCACCGACCTGCAAGCCGCTTTTTTCAAGCTTCGGCAGCACAACCTCCTCTGTTGTACCGGGGTAGGTTGTACTCTCCAAAATAATCAACTGATCTTTGCGTAAATATTGCGCGATTTCATCTACTGCGGAGATGATAAAACTCATATCCGGATCCTTACTCTTGCGCAACGGTGTGGGTACGCAAATATTAATCGTATCTAATTCTCTCAGGATCCGATAGTCGGTTGTCGCTTGAATCTGCCCTCGATGGACGAAGGACACAAGATCTTCAGATGGAACATCGGAGACAACCGAAATCCCGTTCTGAATACATTTAACCTTGCGACGGTCCACATCGATACCGGTAACAGAAAAACCGGCTTTTGCCATGGTTACCGCAAGTGGAAGCCCGACATAGCCAAGTCCGATAACGCCTGCGTATGCAGTCTGATTTTCGATTTTCTTTTCGATCATCTGCTGAGGGCTTTCACGATTTTTGGGGCTTCGATCCCGATCTTTTAGATCGAGGCTCAGACTCTCGGTCAAAACCTGAAGATTCTCGATTTTGCCGGAACCTTATGGGGTCTACTATAAATACTATCATATCGTTGTGAGATACATCAATGCTTAATGTGAAAGACAGGGGGCTTAATGCACCAAATTGATACGACTTACCCCGAATGAACCAATCCCATTACCACGTTTCATGCCTCCCGCGGTACAAACTTCTGTATCCGCTGCCCCGCTAACACCTCACCTACATAGAGTGCATCTTGAGAATCTGTCCAGACCGCGTGAGGCGCGACAAACTCACCGGGAGCGTGACTTGATTCACCGCCCATCCTTGTTAGAACTGCCCCGTCGAGGTTTAGGATACTGACCCGGTGCTGTAGTTCAGAAACGTAGAAACGCCCATCCGCATCGAGGAAGAAATCGGTTGGTTGGCGAAATCCTGTCCACTGATCGATGAACCCGCCTTGAGGGTCGAAAATCTGAATACGATGATTCTCCCGATCTGCGACATAGACGCGATCGTTGTCATTGACCCAGATGCTGTGAGGCAGATTGAATTCACCGGGACCGTCACCGGGCGTACCCCACGATAGAAGATGTTCTCCTTCGGCGGAGAATTTGTGTACTCGTGTGTTTCCGTAGCCATCGGAAACATAAATTTCACCGGCGGATGACAACGCGGCATCCGTCGGATGATTAAACGGTTCACCGTCAGAGGGTTGATCAAGCGTGCCTATCGTCATCAGAAGTTCGCCCTCCGGCGTATATTTCAATACTGCATGCAACCACCGGTCAACAAGATAGATCATATCTGTCTCGTCAATGAAGATACCGTGTGCATGCTTCAAAAATCCTTCTCCCCAGGTATTGAGTATGTTGCCGTCGCTGTCAAAAACAATCATGGGGTGCTCCCCACGATTGTAAACGTAAATTCGATCTTGGGAATCAACAGCAACTCCAGCTACCTGTGTGAACTCCCACCCTTCTGGAAGTTGTCCCCATCCTTCGACAACCTGATATGTAAGGCTATGAGATGCCATGCGATAACTTCTCCTGTTCTGGTCTAACTATTCGTCCATAAGAATGTTCTGTAACATTGTGCGTCTAGGACGTGATACAATCGCGCTTTTCTCACGTCTCACGCATTACTTTATCGTGGAAAAAAATAGTTAGGAGCTCTGCCCCGCTTTCATCTTTATTTTTATAGTGTCGCAGAAATTTATCCGTTTGTCAATAGAATACTTTGTGATGATTAGGGGCATTTAATTCTCCGTATATTATTGTCTGAATCGCGGATTAACACGGATTAACGGATTACACGGATTAAAGACGACAGCCATACCGACCTTAACAATGTACAATGAATGCGCGACGCCCAACGGCGGGGAGACCAGATGCCCCGCCTACCGGGTGTGGATAGAATGTGCGACTACGAACAACGGGACATGACCTAAAATCGAAAACTATAGTAGATTTTAGAATTAATGGGACACGCCAAACCGGTGCGGTTACAAACCGCACCTACCGGGGGGGTGCCAGTGTTTCTTTATTTTTTGAATTCACTATAAATGACCCTATTGTGATGACAAGATTGGGCAAATCTGATATAATAGCGCAAGTTGCTAGTACTCAGTCATATAAGTTTTGCATATCAACAAGGGGTTCGGGTGACCCGACCCCTACGAAGTATTATGAGTCTCAATCCATATAGACAATCATAATTTGCCTGACAGTGTACTAGTTGATAGACCAAGCAGTATAAACCGAGTTTTTTCTTCAAAACTCGGTTTCTGTCTGATTCTAACGACTTGAGTTATGTTATAGAATCCCAGTAGTAGTGCACATGTTGCCAATCGTGGTGCAGATTGCCTAATCTGCGATCCTCCGCATTGTATTACGTTTCGTTTCACGATTCAAACAAACACCGGAACAACTAGCAACTTAGGTTATAATAGGCATTAAGTATCGTCTATCAACAAAAAATGGACGAGCAAGCAGGGATAAAGGTTTGCTCGTCCTTAAATTTTATAAAGGCACACATTATACAGATTTTATAGTAGATTTTAGAATTAATGGGACACGCCAAACCGGTGCGGTTACATGAAAATTAAAAAAACAGTTCGGTAATTTGCTAACGACGCCGGCGCGGTTGAAAACCGCGCCTACCGTGTGTTTCGAGGAAAATCGGGATTACCGATTTAAATACTTAAATCTCATCAAACCGCACCTACCGGGGGAGCGCAAGTGTTTCTTTATCTTTTGAATTTACTATAGTTTCGACATCAAAACCTAAAACAAATTGGCTATGCTCAACCGGAAACCGTGTTTCGTTATCTTCTTATGTCTTATGAATTTGATGAGCGTCTGCGATGCCGATGAAAATGACGCTTGGGACAAACCCTTGGAATCTTTCACACTGGAGGGACATAGTGCTGCAGTATTTTCTGTTGTTTTCTCCCCCGATGGTGAAATTTTGGCAAGCGGAAGCAGCGATAAGACGGTCAAGCTGTGGGACGTGAACACTCGGAAATTGAAACGAACGCTGGAGGGACATGCCGAGATGGTGACGGCAGTCGGTTTCTCGCCAGACGGAAAGACGCTAGCGAGCGGGAGTTGGGACAAAACTGTACAGCTATGGGACATACAGACAGGAAAGCAGAAAGCGGTGCTAAAACACAGCGGTCGGGTGCATGCGTTAGCCTTCTCAGGGAGTGGAGCGATACTCGCAAGTGGAGATTCTGACGAGATAGTGAGGTTATGGAACGCACAGACCGGTGGGCTGAGACAAACGCTAACGGGGAGCAATGGTCCAGTGTTAGCAGTTGCCTTCTCGCCCGATGGCAGAACGCTGGCGAGCGGAGGCGAACTGGATAACACCGTGGTCAGACTATGGGATGTACAGACCGGGAGGTTAGAAAGAACGCTAAAATGGCGGAGAGTTGAGGCTGTGAGAGGAATAGCTTTTTCTCCTGATGGGCTGATCTTAGCAAACGGGAGCAGTCGCCCGGAAGAAAATACAATAAGATTCTGGGACACGCGGACATGGGAACCGGTCCGAGCGGTCACAGGGCATCGGCAGGGAGTGACCTCCGTAGTTTTCTCACCTGACAACAAAATTCTGGCGAGTGGAAGTTGGGACAGGCATGTACAATTGTGGGATGTACAAACCGGAGGGTTCATGCAGGCGTTGAGTGGGCATAGCGGTGCGGTATTTTCTGTTGTTTTCTCGCCCGATGGCAAAATGTTGGCGAGTGGAAGTGCTGACAAGACTGTGAGACTGTGGAAAATCGCTATGCAGTAAAATTGGGTGTATACAAAGGAATCCGACTAATGCTAAAAAAGAAACACTTTCGTTATCGAGATATTGATGCACTACGGGCTGAGATTGCCGAACTTGGACTGAGCATCCGCCTCGAAGAAAAGATTGAAAAACTCCTTGAGCCTGTCCGAATTGGGCACAAAATCGCCGGTAACGCATTCGGTATCCACCCGATGGAGGGATGTGACGGCACACTTGACGGCAAACCGAGCGAACTCACCATTCGTCGTTGGGAGCGATTTGGACGTGGCGGTGCAAAGTTGATATGGGGCGAAGCGACAGCACTCTTCGATGAAGTGAAGTCAAACAGTCGTCAATTGGTGATTAACGACGAGACTGCGAGTTCGATGGAGTCGATACTCAATTTAACGCGCAACGCTCACCGAGAGGAGTTCGGTCCCAATGAAGAAATCATCGTTGGAATGCAGCTGACCCATTCAGGGCGGTATAGCTATCAGAAACCGTTAATCGCTTTTCGCCACCCTGTTGTTGACAAAGTTACACTAATCGATAAGAAAAACAAAATTCCTATCCCTGATGACTATCCTGTACTGAGCGATGATTATCTGGAGCGTCAGGAGGATATCTTTGTAGAAGCCGCTAAGTTGGCGTGGAAGACAGGGTTCGACTTTGTTGACCTCAAACAGTGTCATACTTACCTGCTCTCCGAACTTTTAGCAGCCAAAACACGAGAAGGAAAGTACGGCGGCAGTTTTGAGAACCGCACTCGGTTTATCCGCAACATTGTCGGTAAGATTCGAGCGGAAGTTGGAGATGATCTTATCCTTGCCACGCGCCTCAACGTCTACGACGGTGTGGCTTACATGGAGGATCCAGAGACAACGGTAGGGATTCCACGGGACATCCCAAGGCCCTATCTTTACGGGTTCGGTGTTGACGAAAATAATCCGCCACAGCCGGATATGAGTGAGCCAATCAAGCTGGTCGGAGTCCTCAAGGAACTTGGGGTGAAATTGGTTAACGTCACCACAGGAAGTCCGTATTTCAATCCACATATCGGTCGTCCATTTGAACGTCCACCGATTGACGGTTACGAAACCCCCGAACACCCACTGATCGGTGTGGATCGACATATCCGACTGACGGGAGAAATCCAGCGAGCGTACCCAGGCCTACCAGTGGTCGGCACAGGCTACAGTTGGCTGCAGCAGTATCTGGTCAACGCCGCTGAGGCGAACCTTCGAGATGGGCGTGTCAGTTTTGTTGCAGTAGGACGTGGTGCGTTGGCATACCCCGACTACGCAAGGGATACGATTGAAGGGGGAGAAATGGTTAAGCAAAAGGTCTGCGTTGCGGTCAGCTACTGTACCGCGTTGATGCGTGCAAAAGCGAATCCGCTTGGACAATTTGCCGCCGGCTGCGTTCCCCGCGATAAAATTTACGCCCCGATTTACAAAGAAGCGGAAAGAACGCTGACCCAACGCGACTGACCGTTAACGATTTATTTTTGCAGAAAGAATGAGATAAATGCCCACACGAGAATTGCCCCTTAAAGCCGCCATGGTTGGTCTTCACATCCATGCCGGCAGCCTTCACCCCGATAAAAACCACGGTCTGCTCAAATCGTTCAAAGGGCAGGAAGGTGTTGAGATTGTAGCGTACTGCGAATCCTCACCCGATCAGGCAGAGGTACTAGATGAAATTCGTCTCGCCGATCCAGGTGCCCGTATCTACACCGACCTCGACAGTTTGATGGCGAACGAGGATTTCGACTTTGCTGTCATTATGCTGCCCCCCAATGAGGCAACGCCCGCGGCCCTACAGCTAGCGGAGTCAGGCAAACACCTCTTCATTGAAAAACAGGCTGCGCGTACCGCCGCAGATATGCGAGAACTCTGCGATGTCGTTGCGGACAAAGCGTTGGTGACGCAGGTAGGCTACCCGTGGTCCCATCACCCCGTGCCAATCGAGATGAAACGTCTCATTGATGCCGGTGCCCTTGGACGGTTGGTGGATATGGAGGCGCGCCTCGTTACGGTTCAGGTGAAGCCGGGACTCCGTGAACCGGATTTCTGGATGTATCGAAGCGAGAGCGAAGGAGGCGGTATCCTTCATATGGAAGGTGGGCACTGGCTGACACTGTTCCGCTTTTTCAGCGACGCGGAGGTGAAATCGGTGACAGCACTCTGTGGAAGGGGGACAGGCTACATCGAGGAAGGCTTGGAGGATGTGGCGACGGTTGCGCTAGAGTTTGACAACGGTGTCCACGCCTGCTTGCACATGGGGTATCTACTGTCCGGCGCAGGACCCCGGAATGATACCTACTTTGGACTTCGGGGAACACTCGGTGCTGCGACGTGGCAGCCCACCGGCGAAGGCAACTTCACCGTTAACAGCATGGCACCGGGCTGGGAGGCTGCGCCGGAGCGGCAATTCAGCATGGAAATCGCAAAACGTCCGGTATATGCGGATCAGTGGGGCTACGAGTTCGTCGCCGAATTTATCCGTGCGATTCGTCAAGGTGGCGAGATAACGGTCAGCATCCACGATGCCTATCGCGTGATGCAGATTATCGACGCCAGCTACGAATCTTCTCGGACCGGACGGCGAATCGAGTTGAGTTCATCTCTTGGATGATGTGATTTGTGAAGCGGGACGTTGCTATTCTAAGATCATTAAGCAGGAGGATATGCGGTGGCAACCATAATTCCTTTTTTTGAACAGGTCAACCTGAACTTTGATAAAGCTGCGCGGTTCACCAAACATTCCGAAGGTCTGCTACAGCAGATTAAAATTTGCAATAGCGTTTATCACATGACCTTCCCGATTAAAAAGGACGATGGAACAATCGAGACAATTCACGCATGGCGAGCGGAGCATAGTCAACATAAACTCCCAACGAAAGGTGGAATCCGTTACAGTACGTTGGTAAATGAAGATGAAGTGATGGCACTTGCGGCGTTGATGACGTACAAATGTGCCATCGTTGATGTGCCCTTCGGTGGGGCAAAAGGCGGCGTGCAGATCGACCGCAAACGATATTCTCTGAGTGAGTTGGAGCGCATCACCCGGCGTTATACCTACGAATTGATCCAGAAGAATTTCATCGGACCGGGAGTAGATGTTCCGGCACCGGATTTCGGTACGGGGGAACGCGAAATGGCATGGATTCTGGACACGTATAAGACAATGACGGCTGAAAAATTAGATGTGGCCGCGTGCGTTACTGGAAAGCCAATCGCTGAGGAGGGGGTGCATGGGAGACAGGAAGCGACGGGTAGAGGGATTTACTTCGGACTTCAAGAGGTGTGTCGCTCTGCTGAAGATATGAAAGCACTCGGTCTGCAGCCGGGTTTGGCGGGAAAGTCGGTTGCCGTGCAAGGGTTCGGCAATGTCGGTTATCACGCTGCGAAATTTTTGCAGGAAGGTGGTGCCCTTATCGTTGGTATAGCGGAACAGACTGGTGCCATTCATAATCCCAAGGGGTTAGATGTAGAAAAAGTTTTCTCGTATCGTAACGAAACGGGTTCAATCCTCAACTTTCCCGGCGCAACCACATACCAGAATCCTGCCGACGTTCTTGAGTTGGAATGCGATATACTGATTCCAGCGGCACTTGAAAATCAGATTACCGATGAGAACGCCGACCGGATTAAAGCCAAAATCATCGGCGAAGCCGCGAACGGTCCCACAACTTTTGAAGCGAATGAGTCCCTTAGAAAAAGAGGCGTGATGGTTATTCCCGATACTTACCTGAATGCGGGTGGCGTAACAGTTTCCTATTTTGAATGGCTTAGAAACCTTTCACATGTGCGATTTGGACGGTTGGGAAAACGGTTTGAGGAGAGTGTCCATACAAATATGCTAAAGGTAATTGAGAAGATAACGGGGAAGGAACTTACCCCGGCGGAGATGCAACAGTTAGCACATGGGCCGGATGAAGCGGACTTAGTCAACTCCGGGCTTGAAGATACGATGATTGTTGCATATAATGAGATTCGGGAGACCCAAAAGCAGAACAGAGAAGAGGTCGACTTGAGAACGGCTGCGTTTATCAATGCAATTAACATAATCGCGACATCCTATATGGAATTAGGTATCTTTCCGTAAATTACCTGAAGGAGTTTTGATGAAAATTACACATATCGGTTCAGTCCTGTTGAAACCCACCGGTTGGGTGCTAATCAAAGTCAAGACCGATGAAGGCATCACCGGTATCGGGGAAGCCTACCACGGGGCAGGGGTCCATCAAATCGCCGTAGACGAGCGGTTGACGCGACCATTAATCGGTCAAGACCCACGTAACGTCGATAAACTGTTCCGCGATATGATGGGTGCTATGTCCGCGTCCGGTTTTTATCAAGGTGCCGTGATGAGTGCTATCAGCGGGATAGAAAGTGCACTGTGGGACATCACCGGACAGGCGGCTGGCGTTCCGATTTGGCAGCTACTCGGAGGCAAGTTTCGCGATAAAATACGGATTTATAACGATTGTCATGCCGGCGAAACAGAGACCCCCGAAGCTTACGCAGCCAAAGCGCGGGAAGTTGAAGCGCGGGGTTTTACCGCCATCAAGTTTGACATTGACCCGCTGCCGTCCCGCCGAGACCGATACAATCGCTGCATCAGCAACGACGACATCGCCCACTATGTCGAGATAGTAACCGCTGTCCGCGAAAGTTTAGATTCTAACACCGACCTCGCGATAGATGCCCACTGGTTTTACGCTCCGGTGGACATTCTGAAAGTCGCACACGCCTTTGAGGATCTCGATCTACTCTGGTTGGAAGATCCCATCCCACCCGAAAACATAGCAGCGATGGAAGGTGTCACGAAATCCACGCGCACGCCGATCTGCACCGGCGAGAATTTCTACACCCGATTTGGCTTCCGAGACCTGATCGAAACCCAAGCAGCAGACATTATTTCGCCAGATATGGCAAAGGCGGGAGGGCTTTTAGAGGGCAGACGCATCGCAGACCTAGCGGATATGTACTACATCCCCATCGCTCCACACAATATCGGCAGTCCCATCCAAACTGTTGCAAACTGTCATGTGATGGCGGCGGTGCCTAACTTCCTTGTCTTGGAATTCCATCACTTGGACAACGCGTTTTGGGCAGGTATCATTAATGAAGGACCTTTAATTGAAGAAGGTCACATTGATGTGCCAAATCTACCCGGATTGGGGGTCACTTTGAATGAGGATCTACTTAAAAATAACTTCAGGGAAGAATTCGGATTCTTTGATTGAATCAGAAGAAATTACAACTAACGCAGGCTGCCATCTATAGTAATAACCAATGGTGCTAGTACTCTGTCACATAAGTTTTGGAATTATTATATATGTGAGGGGTGTGCATGTGTAGCCATCTTAGTAGATTAACCGTATTGCTGTGCATACACATTGCGCTCCGCATGAAGATTAATTTATTAATTGGGTAATTTCCGAAGCAACTTGGAGTACAACTAGGCAAACTGTACGCGGCGACAGTCGCGGTACGGTTTGGATGGGAGGAAAATTGCATTAAATGGACAATCAATCGAACAACAAAATCAGAATTTCGCCTGAACCCTTTCGCCAGTTTACAAGTGCTCTTTATCAAAGTGCAGGCGTTCCTAAGGTGGATGCCGATGCCGTCGCCCGGATGCAGGTTGAAACAGATGAGCGGGGTGTGTTTTCGCATGGAACTCGTGCGCTCCCCGGCTATGTGCGCGGCATCCTCAACGGTGAGATCAATCCGAAGCCGACACCGCAGGTTCTGACGGATGCGCCGAGCACCGCGCTCGTTGATGCGGATAATAGCCTTGGGCATGTCGCTGGGATATACGCAATGAATATGGCGATTGAAAAGGCTGAGACCACAGGTTTCGCATCGGTTGCGGTTCGCAATAGCAACCATTACGGCGCAGCGGCGTGTTTCGCGATGATGGCGTTATCAAAGGGAATGATCGGCTTCAGCACTACCAAAACGGGTGGGGCAAGCGTCGTACCGCATGGCGGGATGTCGGGGCTGCTCGGTAACCATCCTGTTGGTTACGCGATACCGACTAAAACGGAGCTGCCGATTGTGTTGGATATGGCGGTTGGGCAGATTGCGTGGGGACATGTTGGGACGTATGCGATGGAGGGGAAACAGCTGCCGCCCGGATATGTGTTGGACGCGGACGGCAAGCCGACACAAGATCCGCGTCAAGCGAGCGGGATGCTGCCCTTTGGGGGGTATAAGGGGCACGGTTTGGCAATTGTGATGAGCATCCTCAGCGGTGTGATGACCGGGGGACCGGCAGCCTGCAATCGGATGCCGGAGACACCGCCTGACTTAGCAAGACGGGGGCATTTCTTCTTCGCGCTTAAGGTCAGTAACTTCTGTCCGTTGGACGAATTTACGGAAGCGGTGGATGCAGAGATTCGTACTGTCCGCGACGCGCCACGCGCCGAAGGCGTTGAACGGATCTATCTTCCCGGCGAGCTTGAGTGGTTGCATCAGCAGGATGCGTTGCGTAATGGCATCCCGCTGCATCCGACGCATCTGAAATCGTTGGCAGCACTCGCGGATGAATTGGATGTCGAGGTTTTCTGGCGATGATAGCTACGGTTTATACCCTGAACGGTCCGTATTTCCGCCGTATTTCATCGTATAAATGAGCAGATTCGTCATGAAGCGATGGACATCTTTCGAGCGACGCATCCGCAACATGGTTCGGCTACTGATCTCCACCGTCTCCATCGCGCACAGATAGTCTTTGCGGTTATAGACGACGCCGAGCCGATTGTTGACAGTAACACCTTTTTGGTATTTGAATTTCGACGGTTTCGGATGGTTTTCAGACTTCCAGAAAACATCACCACCTGTTGGAGGCAGGGGGAGATCGTAGTAGATGGTATAGATTTGATGGGTGTGCATCAGGTTCTGGAGGGGGTATTCGGGAAAGATTCTATACAACTCATTAGCAACGGTTGCGGCAAGTAATCCGTTCATACCACAGTCATCGTAAAATAGCATTCCGCCTCGCTCAACGACATATTTTCGCAGTGCTGCCCGTTCTTCCGAGGTAAAGTGCGGTGCTAGCGGTGCCTCTTTACGATCCGGCGTGGCGAGATTACGTCCAACAGTTATGTCCTTGTCGTGCCCCGTCATGATGACCATCGGCGCATTAAGGATGCGCGAATCTGTTAGATGCAGTGCTCCGCCTGCATATTTCATGTCGGCGCGGAGATTGGTATTCTCTTCAAGCCACTGTGCAAAACTGGGTATCGCGCTTGGGTCTTGCCACCAGTCAGAAAGGGAATGTTTAAGTCGGACTAGGCGAATATGGCCACGAATGTCCATACCTTCTCCCTCCAGAATTGCTCCCAAGCGATCTTCAGGGACTAGCTTTTCATCCGACAACCCGAGTGCTTCATCCGGAGCGAGTGCCAAATCTGAGCCTGCGGCTGTGCCTCCTTTCCCTTCTCCATACGTGCCGCCAATAATTGGGCCACTCGCACCTCCGCTAGGAGCAGAACGGGTATAACTCCCCCGGTCAAGTCTACGTTCTGTCGAGGAGTCAGGGAGAAGCGTTTCTGTATCCCCGCGTTGCTGTGTTTCCACTTCGCTAACTCCCAAATCTTGGAGAACCTCCGCTTCTAACAGAGGAGGTTCTTGGGTATTGGGTGCTGAAATTATCGGCACTATCACCTTTGCCTGTGTGGGCACTGTCCTTGTATCATCGTTTTGGGCTTTCGCTGCTTCTTCGATTGGGCGGGGCTTGACCAATGTACGAGCTGGTGGTGGCAATTCAACCCATTCAACGTGGATGACATCGTCTTCTACAATATACTCTCGGATCGATTGTATCACAAAAAACGCAGCGATAAGATGCAATATGAGGGCGGTAGCCAATGCGAACCGGTTTCGCCGTCGATGCTCGGTACGACGAACACTGTGCCGTGTATTAAAATCTGGTAAGTGCCTGATTGGTTGCTGTCTGGTTTCTTGCCTTTGTATCCACGTTTTTGAGAGACGGGAACTGACGCGAACCCGTGGTAAGTCTTTGGTTACTTGTTTTTGGCCTTGCACTGTACGTCCTTTCCAAACAGGATTGGTTCATGCACTAATGGCGCGAAGCGCAATTCGATTTGTAGGTCGGTAATTTATCGTCTGGCTCATGAATTCATTGCTCACCTTTTTGCTTTTAACATTTTTCCTCTCTGAATCGGATATGACAGGAAAATGTCGCGGGACAATTATGAGGATCTTACTATAACACAAGCTGCTAGATAACCTGTAAGTCGAGTTTTCATGCCCGATACCTATCAGAAGCGACCGAATTGACGACACACATGTCACCCCTCAGGGGCTTGGGGGAATTGGTTTACAGATGTGCTATACACATATCGCCCCGCTGGGGCTTTGTAGATCGGGCAAGATGCCCGACCTACGGGTATAAGGGTTAATTTTATCGATCCACACATCTCTAGCAACTTAGGTTATTTTATTTCACCAACAACGTAGGTTATTGTTCCGGAAAAATATCACTTACAAATTGTTATAATTCTAACGGTTGCCTACAATGATACCAACGCCTACTAGTTCTTGGCAAATTAAATTTGTAGCTAATCGTCCAATATTGAGATATTGGCTCATATAAAAAGAAAGTGCAAAATGCGAAGCGCGGGCGGGGAGACCCCGCCCCTACGGTTTCTGTTGCACCCTTTCTTAACATGAGCCGAGATATTAAGTAAAATGCAATCTATTCCAAGCATACCCTTACGTCAAAATCTACCGCAGCCGCAGCTAATCCGTCAACTCCATGCGTTCGCGGCAGAGCGAGGGGTTCAACTCTACCTTGTCGGCGGTTCCGTCCGAGCCTTGCTACTTAACCGGTCCCTCACGGATCTTGATTTCGCGCTTGCTGATGATGCGATTGTTTTTGCCCAAGCCTTCGCGGATAAAATTGGTGAGGCGTTTGTCAAATTGGAAGAACAACCACCAATCGCACGGATTGTCATCAGAGAAACGCGGCTCACCTTAGACTTCGCCGGATTTCGTGCCGAGACTTTGGAGGCAGATTTGCGGCTGCGCGATTTGACAATCAACGCAATGGCACTGGATCTTTCATTACTCTTGACAAAGCCGGCGGTGAATTTGATTGATCCGTGCGGCGGTTTCTCCGACCTCAAAGCGCAAACGCTGCGCTTCCCAAGCGAAAGGGTAGTAATAGATGATCCGTTACGGCTGCTGAGGGTATACCGTTTTGCGGCGCAGTTGGGGTTTGAAATCCCTGAAGTGACAATCGCTTTCGTTCGCCGACATAGGGATCGGTTGCCACAGGTTTCATCTGAACGCATTTGCGATGAATTGATTAAAATATTAAACGTTAAAAATGCGACTGCTTATCTGCGCCGAATGGACAAAACGCGCCTCCTTTCGCAAGTTATCCCAGAAATTGAGAAGATACGCGGGTTAGGGCAGGACACTCTTGATCATTCGCTGCTCGGTCTCGAAATGTTTGAGACAGAACCAACACCGGATGTACTACAACCATATCAATCGCAAATTCAAGCATACCTGCGCGAAGAACTAGTTTACGATCTAGACCGGGGACAGATTCTCAAGCTAGCTCTGTTACTGTACAAAGGCGGAACAAAAATGGCTGTCCGAATAACGAATCGTTTGCGGCTCGGCAGGAGAGCCGCACAGTTGATGCGCTGCCTTGTACAGAATCACCTGTCCTTGATGGATTTGATCAGTACTGATGGTCAAACAGAGCGTCGGACGACGATTCGTTTCTTAAGGGACACCGGAGACGACTGGTTAGGTGTCCTTTTGCTATTTTATGCAAATCTCCGAGCGTCGCATGGGGATATGCCTCAAGTCAATGAACTGATGAAACAGATTGCCGACCTGTATTATGGCGAAATCTGTCCGATAATAGAGCAAGGTAGATTAATCACTGGCGACGATATTTTACAAGCATTTGGGGTGGTGCCCGGTGTCAAAATTGGACGTATTCTACGGCACATTGAGGATCTTCAGTTTGAAGGAGAGATCCAAACACCAGAGGAGGCATTGGAGGCTGCACGCGCCTTTTTGCAAAACAATGGAACGGAGACTTAGTTATGAAACAGATTGAACTACACCCAGAGGATTACCTTCCGGCGGCCCCACCACAGGAGATTGTGCAACGCTATGGTATCGGCATCGTTGGATGTGGGAACATCGCCCGGAACACACATCTGCCCGCCTATCATAAGTTCGGATATCGCGTCGTTGCGGCTTGCGATGTTATTGAGGAGAAAGCGCGAGCGGTTGCCGAAGAATACGGTATCCCCTTCTGGACTGCCAATATTGAAGCGATAATTGATCGGCGTGATGTCGATATTGTTGATCTCGCAGTGCGCCCGGAAGATCGCTTGGCAGCGGTTGAACGGTTGGCACGTGCTGGTAAGCACATTCTTTCTCAAAAGCCACTGGCACCGACATTAGCGGAAGCGGAACGCATTGTGGAGGTATGTGAAGAAGCCGGTATCACGCTGATGATCAACCAGCAAGCACGTTGGGCACCGTATCACACCGCGATGAAGGTACTGATTGACCGCGGCTGTTTCGGTCACCTATACAGCGTCTTACATGTCCATCGCCAGTTTCAAGATAGCAGTGATTCCACGTGGTTGACAACGCCTGACTTCACCATCATAGATAACGGGATTCATTATGTCGATCTCTCCCGCTACTTTACTGGTCGGACGCCGCGATGGGTGAAAACGACAACCACCCGTGTTCCGGGTCAGTATGCGATGGATCCGATGATCTACTCAATCCTTTGCGAATATGAACCGGCTGACTTGATGTCTACACTGCATTTCAACAACATCGCGCCGGCACTTCACCATAGCCCGTATCTGTGGCACATTGATGGCACAGAAGCCTCCGCTTCGATCGCGCGATATGGACCTCTCCGTGATGGACGGACGGAGCTCACCATTTCGTTCAAAGCGGATCCTGACCGGCGGCAGGTATTTCATATCCACGGCAGCTGGTTTCCCGATGCGTGGGGCGGGACGATGGGAGAGATGCAGCGTGCGCTCGCAGCGGGTGTCGAACCGCAAGTCTCAGGACGGGACAACTTGAATTCCATCCGTATCACCAATGCTGCGGTTGAATCGTCCAAGAGCGGTCAGACGGTAGAAATTCCGCCTGAGTAGGACTTACGCAAATTTAGCACACGAGGGGTAGATTTTTGATTTTTAACCCCCTAAATCACCTAACCCCTAACCCCCTAGCCCCCCTTATCAGGGGGGAATTGTTGGTCTGGCTTATCAGGAGAAAACCTTTGTCAGGGGACTTCTAGTGAGTAGATAATGAGCAGTTGAACGAGAACACCCAATCGAAAACAGAAAAACAGAGAGGATAAAAAATGGAGTATTTCCACGTCGATATACATCAACGCCCTGAACCGAAGTCAATTGCACCCCGGTTTACCAGCGTCAAGATACGGTGGAAGGGACGAGCGATAACCGATTTGACTCAGGGCATTCACCGGTGTTATCTGTTCCCGGTATACTCCCCTGCGGGTGTATCGCTGACCTCTGAAAGCCCGGTAGATCACCCGCATCACAATTCAATCACCGTCAGTGCTGATGTCTTTTTTGTCCAGTTGCCGCCACTCTCTCCAGCGATTTCCACATTAGTAGAGGAGGCGACATATAATTTCTACGTCAACAATATTTTCCAAGGGCGTGCCCCGGGCAGGATTTGGGTGGTTGGAGTTGACAGCGAGGAGATTTCCGAGAATCATCTTAGGGTTGTGCAGAGTATTCAGTGGCAGGGTCCTGAAGAGTGGGGTGCACCGGCGGACATTGGTCGTCGGGTATTGGCTGAGGAGACGCGGACCATCGACATCTATCCGGGCGAAGTTGCTAACGTCATAGACATCCGATCTCAGCTGAGGCCAACTGATTGGGATGTCACCATCGGTACGACGCGCCACGCTTATTTTACGATTCGGATGGCGGATGAGCTGCGTCCTGCCAACGGCGGAAAACTAATTGATTCGGAAGGCAGAGTCGGTCAGGAGGAGGTGTGTAATCAGCTTGCGGATTGGGTTGATATATCGGGTCCCGCGGTGGGCGGTCAAAAAGCAGGGATAACTGTGATTCCACACGCTTCCGCCACTGGCATCGAATGGTTCTGTTTTGACTACGGGACGATGTTAGTCAACCCATTTATGAGAGAGAAGGGGATACTGAATCGGGGTGATGAATTAGATCTCGGCATACGCATCTTGGCTCACGATGGGGATGCGACAGAGGCGGGTGTGGTGGATCTGTATGCAGCGTTCAAACGGGAAGGGAAATAGTCTGTACTCCCCTCTATCCCCTCGCAAGCAGGAGGAAGGAAGAACGCGCAATGAATTGCGCTACTACAAACTGAAGTGCGTAACTCCTAAATCTGTTCCGCTTTCCACTCTCCAGTGTTTGCTATCCTGGGGCGATCACGGTCATGTCCCAATCACCGAGGGCGAGCAGCGGTTTTGTCCAATCGCCAAGCGGGGGTTCTCCCGTCTGCACCCACTCCGCAATTTCTTCACGATGCCCAAGACGCCGGAGTGCGTTCCACATCGGCTGGTAGTTCGCTCGACCGCCCGGACCGGCGCAATCCCAGAAGAAGAGGCGATCTGCGCCTGCGCCGTAGAGCATGTGAGCGTTGCGCCGAAAATCTTCGGGACTCTGATGGCGGGGCATGACATTCGGTGCAAGTACGCATGAAGTTCCCTGAGTCGCACGGACAAAAGGCTGAAGCTGTGATGGATTTGACCAGATGTCCTCTTCGGTTGGCATTGCGAGTGGTGCTGGACTGTACGGAATCAGGACATCGATTAATCCTTCTTTCGCCCAAGCAGCGACATCAAGACCGAAGTAGCGATTCTCCTCCTCTAAACCCAACACGCACGCGGATACCTCAATCCTCCGCCCCCGTCCTTGTTCGCGTGTAATTGCATCCATTTCTTCGCGCACACGGCGCATAAAGTCTGTCATGATTCCTCCGCAAAACTCAAGCCACGTTGGATCAGTATCCGCAAGTTCTCGCGGGTCGCTGCCGTGGGCGGCTGCAAACGCCTCAAGCAGCGGTGTTTCGTATGCGATGTAGGGCGGGCGTCGGTTGAAGAGCAGACAGACTCCATCGATCGGGTATTCAGCCATTTCGCGTAGCAGTGCCAGACAGTAGTCCTGTATCTCACGAAAGGCGTAGGAGAGCCGCGGCAAGCGTTTTCCGTCTCGGTCAACACAGTGTAGCTCTGGATGGTTCTGGTAGTACCCTCCTCGGAAATTATGGTCGAGCGGGGGTGGATAGGTCCACCCCGCCAGTCGATAGGCTGCGTGGAATTCAAGACCGATAGCGTGTGTGTGTTCGAGTGCTATTGCAAACGGGTCAAGTCCTGCCTTGAGGTAGCTGCGCCAGCTTTCTGCTACCAGTCGGTCACCGACCCGCGCAAACTCTATGATATTAGGAATATCGGGCGTGCGTCCAATTTTGGTGGGGTAATGCAGGACATCGCCGCTCCCGCTCTCCCAATACATGCGTGAAAAGTCGGTGTCTCGATACGGCTCAACCTCGCGGCGCAATTCTTCAGCGGAGGTAGGACGATAGAGGAAGTGCGGTCCGTGTGAGTCGTTATGCGCGAAGAGACCATGGTGTGCACCACCTCCTTGTTCGGCGTGTAGTGCATCAACTTCGGTCGGAGTGAGTGGCACGAGTTTGATGTAGGCGATGCGTACACCGCCGCATTGCACTGAACCGAAGCCGTCCCCTGGATCAATGCGGCGCGCCAATTGGCAGAAGTCAACTGCCTGTCCGTTTAGATCCGCGACCTTCCAGAAAATCTCTTGGAGCTGCTTGCGCCGTAGGTGGTGTCCTCCGGTGTCCCATGTAAGTACGGAGTAAGTGTTATCGCCGCTTAACTTGACGAGTGCTTGAGGTAATCCCTCCTCGCTGGTTGGGTGTATACCGATGGAGATTGCATGCCAGCCGTTTATGCTTAGCGGGTAACGGATTTCTGGGGCACGGGTTTCTGGACCTGCCTTTAGCATGACACCGGAAAAGCCTTCAGCTTCATAGGGGATGGTGTGCCAGCGGTGGGCCCCGCCGTCGGGAGAGAGTCTGTCTGCGGGTTGGCAGCGTTCTAGGTCGGTCACATAGATTGGTGAGGCACTGAAACTGCGATCGGCAATGAAGTCAGCCATGTGCGATCCTCCGAACGAAGGGAATAACGTGAAACGTGATGCCCCGATAAATCCCCGATACATCGGGACAGGCGGGACAGGCTGTGAAACGTGAAAACAATTTGTTCATTGGTTTCAGGATCTACGCAAATTTAGTACGCGGCGCGCGATTCTCTTGCTATTAACCCCCTAAACCCCTAACCCCCCTAGCCCCCCTTATCAGGGGGGAATTGTTCGTCTGGCTTATCGGGGGGAAACCTCTGTCAGGGGGACTTATGAGCTCGATCAGTTTCTGTTGCACGATTGCTTAACATGAACCAAGCACACAAAACCGCAGCTCTCCTGTTCAATCTACTTCTAGTCCGAAGGTCTCAATGTGAAATTTATAGTAGATTTTAGAATTATAGTGGACCTTAGAATAAATGAGACACTCTAAACCGGCGCAGTTGGAAACAGCGCCTACCAAACATGGGGGCGAAAGTGTCTATTTATTTTTAGAATTCACTATCAATAAGACATTCCAAATCGGCGCAGTTGGAAACAGCGCCTACCAAACATGGGGGCGAAAGTGTCTATTTATTTTTAGAATTCACTATAATTCTCCCGTAGCTTCGATCTCCCGGTCAAGGCTACGGCGGGGAAACCCGATGCCCCGCCTACGGATTCGGGTCATTCCGATTTTGGTATTCAACAGACATAGCACTCCTCATGAAAATTAAAAAAATAATTCGGTAATTTGCTAGCGACGCCGGCGCGGTTTTCAACCGCGCCTACCGTATGTTTCGAGGAAAATAGGGATTACCGATTTAAATACTTAAACTTCATCTGGAGTGCTGGTTTTGGGACATACCATCTTCTATAGACATATCGCTCCTTCGGAGCGAAAGCCGAATCTTATACCCAACGGGCGAGGTGACCTCGCCCCTACGATTACAAATATGCCTCACATAACTGTCAACACGCCCTAGACGCTTATACCTTCAAATGCCCTTCATAGATATATCGCTCCTCCAGAGCGAAAGCCGAATCCTATACCCAACGGGCGAGGTGACCTCGCCCCTACGATTACAGACATGCCTCACATAACTGTCAACACGCCCTAGACGCTTATACCTTCAAATGCCCTTCATAGATATATCGCTCCTCCAGAGCGAAAGCCGAATCCTATACCCAACGGGCGAGGTGACCTCGCCCCTACGATTACAAACATGCCTCATATAACTGTCAACAGAACCTAGGTGCATAGACTTTCAAGCGTCCTTCATGGTAGTTGAGGGATAACCTCTTTTGCCATCAGCTCCATGGATCGGCGCATCTTCGCCTTGTCGTCCCAATCGTGACCAATCATGAGTACTGTGCCGAAACCGCCGGTCAGGTCGTAGAGGTCTTGCAGCTTTCGTGTGACGGTGTCGACGCTGCCGACGATGGCGATGTTGTCGATGATATATTCGGCGTTGATTGCTTCGTCAGGCATCTCCGGCTCCCATTTCAGCAGATCCTGCATCCGGGCAAGCGTGAGCATCCCGCGCAGGTAGATAAGTGAGGCGGCAAATGCACCGCTCAACGCGTGTTCCCGTGCTTCTGCATCCGATTCTGCGACGAAGATGCTGCGGGAGATACGCCATTCTGAACGGTCAGGTTCGCGTCCGGCTTCGAGGGCTCCTTGGGAGTAGAGTTCCCACTGCCGTTTCACCTTGTGCGGCGGTGCCATGTTGATGCTGATTGGAATGAATCCCCGCTGCCCGCCGGTTGTAGCAGCCATAGACTCTTCCCTGACGATACTCATCGCGATTGGTGGGTGCGGTTTCTGATACGGTTGCAGCACCTGACCGAGTCCAAGTTCGGGAATCTTTTCGTCGAGTTTGAGGTTCCAGTAATCTCCCTTGAATTCAAAGGGGCCATCCTCTTGCCAGAGTTTGAGGACGATGTCCATTGCCTCAAGGGTCATCAGTCCCTGCGTCCGTGGATCGGGTAGGTCGAACAGTGCCCAATCGGTTGGGACACCGCCCTGCCCAAAACCGACGTTGAGTCTGCCTTTAGCGAGGTGATCGAGATAGGCAAGTCTGACGGCGACGTTGGCGGGGTGGTGTTGGGTGATGATAGTCACGCCGGTGCCCAAGCGAATGTTTTTCGTCTGGGGCAGCATGTGGGCGATGAAGACATCGTTGGAGGGAATCGGCTCCCACCCTGCGGTATGGTGCTGCCCAATCCACGCTTCACTAAATCCCAGTTGGTCTGCCCAAATGACACATTCTACGTCCTCTTCAAATGTCTGTGTCCGATCCTTTTCCGGCGGATGCAGCGGCATCATAAATGTTCCGACTTTCATAAATTCACCTCATATCATTCAAGTCTTTTTTTTGAAATATCAAGAGAATTGCTCGACTGACGCGTGAAACGTAAAGCGTAATGAGTAATACTTAAAAAAATGAAGCATTATGTATTATTGCTTTGAATGAACTAATGAACCAACTGTGTAAGTTCTAAGTTGGTTCATTCATTCTTCTTACGTTTCCCCCTTCGGATACACATGTCGCCTCTCTGGGGCTTTGGGTATGGCGCGGGTTACGGCATACGGAGTATGCCTATTACTATTCTATAGACATGTCGCCCCTCTGGGGCTAAATGAACCAATGGTTTTCCCATATCACATTACCAACAGTTGCAAACTCGCAAAGGTTTTAGGACTTACGCATGTGTAACTCCTAGGTTTATTATCTCGGCGGTTACGTGCGAATCTCTACGCCCCCCCGTTCTTCCTGAAGCCGCGCTACCGAGACCGATGCAAGCTGTCCCCAACCTCGGTTTCGTGCTTCGGTGAAACGCTGTTCGATGATGTTGGCGAGTTCCATCGGCAGGCGTAGTTGACGGGCCAGTTCGGTTGCCAGACCGACATCTTTCGCACCCAAGTCTAGCTGAAACCCCGGCTCAAAATTGCCTTGAAATAGACTTGCGGGAAATTCCTGCATACACTCGGTATTGCCGGAGCTGTGAGAGATCGCTTCAAACATGGTTTCTGTTTGGGCACCGGCTTTGAGTCCCAGCGTCAGTGCTTCTGATACCAGAACGTAGTTGCCAAGATTGATGAGGTTATTGACAATTTTGCAGACGGCTCCCATGCCCTGCTCGCCGCAGTACATGACTTTTTCCCCGATGAGGTCGAGGACGGGTTTGTAAGACGTATAAACCGACTCATCGCCTCCGACCATGATACACAGTGTTGCCTGCTCGGCACCGGTGACACCGCCGCTGACTGGAGCGTCTAGCACATGGACGCCTTTGGGTTTTGCGGCAGCAGCTATGCGATGGATGGTATCTGGATCGGTGGTGCTCAGGTCAAAATATGCCAAGCCGGGTGCAGCACCGCTGAGGATACCGGAATCTCCTAGGGCGACCGCTTCCACATCTTGGGGACGGGGCAGTGCTGTGAAGACGACTTGACTCGCCACCGCTACGGCCCCTGGGCTATCCGCCCATAATGCGCCCTGTGACAGCAACTCTTCGGCTGCTTCCCTGTGTGTATCAAATATCGTTAGGGTGTGACCGCCTTTGGCAAGGTTTCGTGCCATGAAGCGTCCCATACGCCCAATACCGATGAACCCGATATTCATACCTGAGCCTCCGAGTATCGGCGCAGCCCGCTCGGTAATCCCTCTTGGTCGGACGCCGGTGGTTTGACGGGGGCTTCGCAGGGCCAGCATTGACCGCCGGTGTGTTGATAATCTTCGCCGGCTAACCAACTGAACATTTCAGCCGCGGCGATGCCACATTTGAACTGCTCAAAGTGAGGCTCGCCGCCGAAGGTGGGCCAAGAGAAGTCGAAATCGGGGTCAATGATCCAGTCACGACGCGGTTCGGTTGTCCGCCAGTAGTTATACTTGAACAGGTTGCGGAAGCCGTTGATGGTGCTTCTGCCCTTGCGGTGCCATATTGAGTAAACGGTGATGAAGATAGAGCCTGCGGGTGCGGTGGTTGGTACGGAGAGTTTCACACTGCGTAGGTGCGCCATGTAGTTGGCTTTGGTACGAAGAAAGTGGGAGCCGGGGATTACTTCGGTGGGGCCCGCCTCCTTCGGCGTGTCCTGTGGGTAATAGAACACTTGCAGGTAGTCTAAGCGTGGGGTGTAGATTGATCCGCCGTCACGATGCCACCCTTGGGGCGGTGCTGGACATGAGGCGCGGTGATTGCACAGTGTCTGGGGCAGCTTGAAGTCTTTGCCGAGCAACGATCTGACAGCACCCGCCGCTTGTGGATTTTTGAACACGCCGTCAACAAACCAGTCTTCGGTCAGGAGTTCGAGGGGTTGATGCTCCGGGTGTTCGTCCACGAAGTCCATCATACGGTGATTGACCACGTCTTCGACCACACCTTCAAGCAGCAGATACCCTTTACGGCAAAATTCAAATACCTCTTGATCGTTCAGCGTGGGTTCACAGTCGTAGGTGCTTCCTATTGTCGTCTCGCTGTGTGGGATTCTGATTTGTTCAACCGGGGAGGATGTCGTCGGATTCATCAAAAAGCTCCTTCTTTGCGGAACGCAGATCTGCGTTCCCTACAAATGGTCACGGTTTCAGGTTAATTTTTCGAGGATAAATTCGCATCCGAGGCCAAAGGTTTTGTCTTCTTGGAGCAGCAGCGCCATTTCCGGGAACTTGATTATCCGCCAACCGTCGTTCATCGCTTCGAGTACGGAGTTGTAGGGCCATTCGTCCACATCGTCGGGTGCTTCGAGGATTTCACCGTTCTCTACCAGTGCCATGCCGAGGACTTGGGAATCGACACCGGTGTTGCCGGTGTTCAGATACAGCAGTCGCTGCTGCTTGGGTGAGTCGTCGTCCGGAGCCTTGTCGAGACAGTCTAATGCCTGTTGAAGATCTGCTTCTACTAGTGTGCCGGCGCGTAGCTTGTCTAGCCAACCTTGGATCTGTTGTTTGTCAGGCATCCTGGACTTCCTCTATCTGGTGTTTTTCTATATTTATCATGAACCCATTTGCTGCGACACACATGTCGCCCCGCTGGGGCTTTGGTTATTAGTATAGATCGGGTTTCTATAAACATGTCGCCCCGCTGGGGCTATCGGTCGGGCAAGATGCCCGACCTACGGGTATGGGGACAGTCGGGCGAGATGCCCGACCTACGGGTGTGGTGCGGGTTACGGCATACGGAGTATGCCTACTACTAGCAATTTGCGTTGAAATAAGTTTCATCTGTTGGTTTGCAACTTGGGATCACAATCTAACAGATTGTGGTACAAAAAACTATCTACTTTTAATGTCTGCTTATTTTTAGAATTCACTATAAACACATGTCGCCCCGCTGGGGCTTTGGTTATTAGTATAGATCGGGTTTCTATAAACATATCGCCCCGCTGGGGCTATCGGTCGGGCAAGATGCCCGACCTACGGGTATGGGGACAGTCGGGCGAGATGCCCGACCTACGGGTGTGGTGCGGGTTACAGCATACGGAGTATGCCTACTACTAGCAATTTGCGTTGAAATAAGTTTCATCTGTTGGTTTGCAACTTGGGATCACAATCTAACAGATTGTGGTACAAAAAACTATCTACTTTTAATGTCTGCTTATTTTTAGAATTCACTATAAACACATGTCGCCCCGCTGGGGCTTTGGTTATTAGTATAGATCGCGTTTCTATAAACATGTCGCCCCGCTGGGGCTATGGGTCGGGCAAGATGCCCGACCTACGGGTGTGGTGCGGGTTACGGCATACGGAGTATGCCTACTACTAGCAGTTACGCGCGTCCGACATAGGGCATCTTTGTCGCCATGACGGTTATGAATAGTACGTTTGCCTCTAAGGGTAGGCTTGCCATGAACACGACAGCACCTGCAATATCGTCCGTGTCCATCCGTGGCTCGACCATGAGCGTTCCATTCGGTTGGAGGCTGCCGGTATCGCTTCTCTGTTCGGCGTCGATCGATGCATTGCCGATGTCAATTTGTCCACACGCAATATCGTATTTACGTCCGTCAAGGGAGGTCGATTTTGTTAGCCCGGTCAGCGCGTGTTTGGTGGAAGCGTAGGGTGCGGAGTTGACGCGCGGCACGTGTGCTGATACGGAACCGTTATTTATGATGCGCCCGCCTCTGGGGTCTTGATCCTTCATAATCTTGAACGCTTCTTGCGTACACAGGAATGAGCCGGTTAGGTTGGTGTCCACGACCGTTTTCCACTGCTCGTAGGTCAGGTCTTCTAGGTTGACGCCCGGCGCACCGACTCCTGCGTTATTAAAGAGTAGGTCGAGCCTGCCAAAGGTCTCTTTGGTTTTGGCGAATAGGGCTTTGATGGAGTCGTGATCTGTTACATCTGTGGGGACAATCAATGTTCGCGAACTCGCTTCTCCCGCTTGATTGACCGTATCCTCTAGTGCTTCCGGGCGTCGCCCAGCTAGTGTAACGGAATACCCTTCATTTAGCAGTGCAAGCACCGTTCGCTGACCGATGTTGGAACCGGCACCTGTAACGATAGCAACTTTTGTACTCATATGTTATATCTCCTCATTTTATTCTATGGATTGGATATTGTTTCGAGACGATGAAACGTGAAGCGTAAAACGTGAAAGCTCTTTGTTCATTGGTACATTGGTTCATTATCGTGGATCTTGGAATTAATGAGACACTCCAAACCGGTACGGTTAGATGAAGATAAAAAAACAGTTCGGTAATTTGCTAGCGACGCCGGCGCGGTTGAAAACCGCGCCTACCGTATGTTTGGAGGAAAATAGGGATTACCGATTTAAATACTTACAATCTCATGAAACCGCACCTACCGGGGGCGAAAGTGTCTATTTATTTTTGGTGTTCACCATAAGTTTTTAGCACGGACCGGCGGGGAAACCAGATGCCCCGCCTACGATTTTATAGAGTAAATCCGGGCGGGGTGCAACAGAAACCGAGTTTTCGAGAAAAAACTCGGTTTCTCCTGAAAATAACGGATTTCCCCTGCCCTGATAAATCGAGACCAGGGTACATTCTAATCTATTGGAACCGACCCCTCCGTTTCGATGGCCCATCAACACGATTCGGCAATTTGGCAGGGCACTGGCAGGTCCAAAAAAAAATTTAACCTCACATCGGAGGGGTCATCATTAGCCGATGTCTCTCTGAACCCTGATGGGGCCTAGCTTCAGCGCATTTGTAGATTTGTACCACGCAAGAGAAGGGGCGTCCAGACGGCTTTTTGACCTGCCAAATACGCACTGTTTATGAACCGTTTTTCACTGAAATAGCACCATAACCAAGCCAAATGGCAGGATTTGGCAGGGCACTGACAGGTGAAAAAACTATTTTACGCTCTATAAACATGTCGCCCCTCTGGGGCTAAATGAACCAACACACCTTTTCCCGTCCCGATTTGATTGAGGCTCCCAAGAATCGGGATTTTCACGCATCATGTATTGTGTTTCTATCATAGCACCGGAGGGAGAGTAGGTCAAGTGAAAATTCATAGTGCCACAGAAACCAAGTTTTCCAAAAAAAACTCGGTTTCTCTTCCCGTTTTGCACTTTCTTTTTATATGAGGGGTGTGCATGTGTAGCCATCTTAGTAGATTAACCCTATTGCTGTGCATACACATTGCGCTCCGCTGGAGCGCAGGCATTGACTTTATCGCCTTCTATAGACATATCGCTCCGCTGGAGCGAAGGTTTCTGTCGAATCACCGGGACTTCTGTGTATTCAACTTGTTGAAGGAACGTAAGTCCGGTAGCAGCTTTGTTTGCTTATCAATGTTTTCTGGGTAATCAGCTGACTCCGTGATTCAAACAATAATGATGCACCCCCCTCTTTTTATATGAATCTCACCTCTCCTTCTCAAAGTTCTCGACTAACTCAACCAACACCGCATAGTTCGTTGGATCCTTATCACAATCCGCAGCGTGTGTGGACAGCGGTAAGCCCTGTTTTTTACGATTCTTACAGCTGCAAACTAGTCCCGCTGCTGTGAGGGGGGCAAGATGCCATCGAAAATCCGGTTCGACACTATCCATCACAACGTAAGGAATTGTATCCTCAGGCACCCCATCCCACCATTTTGTCTTTGGGTTATAGCGCAGCCCTTCAACATCCACCCATTCTCCCGGTGCATGGGATCGTTTCTCAACTGGGGACTGTTGAGGTATGTCATACCGTTTTAGTGTGTTTCGTTTAACTCGCCTCACTTTCCACTCTCCTTTCATCGTCTGAAATCAGACCGAGCAGCTCCTGTACCCACATACGCGTTTCCCGATAAACCATCACAACCCTTCTGAGCTCCTTCCAATCGACCTCATCTGTTTTTTGCAGTGCGGCTAATTTCTGACCCACCAAACACTGAATCTGCTGTGCATGTTCAAAGTCCATATCGGTAAAGGCGTTTACTTCCTCTTGCCTTTTTTGGATCAGTTGATTAAGGGCTTCCTGTGCCTGTTTTTTATCAAATGCTTCTGCACGCTCTACCCAATGATAATCGCTGCTATACCGATACAATGTCCGAGGTGCACTTTTTTTTCCATTGACATTTGCTTGGCATAGTTTCTCAACGGATCGAGGTGTTGGCATTCCGAGGTAAGCCTGAAAACACTCAAAAGCACGTGGACTTTCTCCATCAATGGGTGTGTCGAATTGTATACCCATAGTGTAATACCCTCCTTTTGCCCAATTATATCATATTGTTATGCAAGATGCAACGACGTGATATGGTCGTTATGGTCATTTATGGTAGATTTTAGAATTAATTGAAGGGTGTTCATAATTATATTGTCTGAATCGCGGATTAGGAAGATGACACAGATTACACGGATTATTGCCTCGATGAATCCCCGGCCGGGACAGGCGGAACGGAATAGGCGGGATTCAGGGCGATCTGAATCGGGATTTTCAGGATCTGTGTCCCTCCTAAACCGTGCGTGTGACTTTTACTCCGCACGACTTTCATAGTCATAAATTGATGGTGTCGTTTAATGATTAGGGCGTGTTGACATTTTGAAGCTGCTCATTCAGCAGACGCTGTAAGCATCAGGCAAGATGCCATAAGTAGCGCGAACTGTTAGTTTGCTGGCGGGGATCACAATCTAACAGATCGTGGTACAAAAGGAGATTGTCGGTTGAGATTCATATCTCGACAGAATATCCAGCGTGCCGTGCAACAATCCGGGTTTATTGAGTCAAAACTATCGCGCTATGTCCTTAGGTGGTGTCGATTTTGGAAAATCGACCTACAGAAATCCGAAGCCATCTCTGATGTGTGAACAAAAGGTTGGGTGACCTAACCCCTACGAAGGGTTATGTGTTTGTGTGCCCCCTTGATTGTCTGATTGCGATGAAATGTCAACAGCGCGGGTTACGGCATACGGAGTATGCCTATTACTATTCTATAGACATGCCGCTCCTCTGGGGCTTTGGGTATGGCGCGGGTTACGGCATACGGAGTATGCCTATTACTATTCTATAGACATGTCGCCCCGCTGGGGCTAAATGAATCGCTGAACTAATGATTTTTACGTTTCACGTTTCACGTTATCAACAGCTGCAAACTAGCACCATCGGTTTTTTTAACCCCCCTAGCCCCCCTTATCAGGGGGGACTTATGGACTAGCTGCGTAAGTCCTATCCGTTTTATCCGACCCGTGCGCTTAAGCCGCCATCAACGGGCAGAAGTACCCCTGTGATGTAGCGTGCATCGTCGGAGGCGAGGAACGCGGCTGCAGCAGCGACATCCCAGCCGGTGCCCATCTTTTGGAGAAGCGGTACGTCTTCGTCGCGTTCCTTACGGATAACTTCGTGGCTCACTCCGCGCTCTGCTACCCGTCGCTCAATCGCCATAGGGGTATCCATCAGACCGGGTAAGATAGCGTTTACGCGAACCCCGTATTCCGCATTTTCGATGGCGAGGTTTTGTGTCATCGCATTGATTGCGGCTTTGCTAGTTTTGTATGCGAGCATGGTCGGTCGCGTGCAGAGCGACGCCGTCGAGGAGATATTGATAATGACTCCCGATCCTTGAGCTCGCATCACCGGCAGGACGTGCTTGATGGTGAGAAACATGCCTTTGAGGTTGACCTCCATCAATAGTTCCCAATTTGCCTCAGTCACATCAGTCGTGTCAGCATCACCCGCTGCGATCCCGACGTTGTTATGCAGGATATCGATACGTCCGTAGCGAGCAACACAGTCTTCGACGATCATCTGACAGTCCGCTTCAACGGTGATGTCCGCACCGAAAACTGAGGCTTTACCGTCAACTGCTTTTATCATCTGGGCGGTATCTTCGGCGGATTCGGGTCGTTTGTCAACGAGAAGCACCCGCGCCCCCTCCTTTGCGAAACGGATCGCGGTTGCCCTGCCGTTGCCGATGGTTTCGCCCGGTGTTTGTCCGGCACCAACGACGATTGCAACCTTGTTACTAAGCCCCATACACAATCTCCTTTCGTTCAAAACGTTCTGTTAATCTTTCTTTGCTTCAGTACCAACGAACGGTGCACTCTCACCGGTGGGGACCGGCACCTCGAATACATTTAGTGTCATTGACACGAGTGTGTAGTAACCGAGCAGGATTACTAGCTCCGCAACCCCTGTTTCACCGAGCAGCTCAATCGCTTCAGCGTACAGATTGTCTGAGACGCGATGTTCGTCGAGCAATTCGCGGGCAAAGTTGTAGACCACCGCCTCGGTTGGATTAGAGAAATCTGGGAGTGTTTCCGCTTTGATGCTTTCTATTACCCCTTCGTCCAAACCCTCGCGTCTTGCGATTCTTTCGTGCGCCCACCACTCGTATTGTGCCTTCCATTTGGCGGCAACGATTAAAATTGCGAGTTCTCGTAGTTGTGGCAGGAGAGTGCTTTCAAAACGGACGGTTTCGCCGAGCCGTTGTGCTGCATCGCCCAGCACTGGGCTTCTGAGCCACGGATTGAATGGACCGCTCATCCCTCCTTCTGAGTTGAGGAGATCTTCGGGAGCCCGTCCTTCGCCGCGCTTGCCACCGGTGATGTTTTTGAAAAGACGCTCTTGCGCTTCGGTAAAGTTTTCAGGCGTGATGTATGATATTCGACTCATTACTCGATTCCTTTTTGCTTACGTTAATGGTCAGGAGCTGCACATTTTCAGTTCTATAGTGGATCTTAGAATTAATGAGACACGCCAAACCGGTGCGGTTAGAAACCGCACCTACCGGGGGACGAAAGTGTCTATTTATTTTTAGAATTCACCATAAAAGCAGAGAGGGACGCAGTTTCCCACGATAAGATCGGCATTCAATACAACTTGAATACTATAGACATGTCGCCCCGCTGGGGCTAAATGCACTAATGCACCGCATCCCGTTTCACGCTTCGTTTTCTATTCTGTAAATCCTTCAATCCAGAGAATCCTGATTCAGACAATAATTATGAGCACGCCGCATATAACCATCCGAATGATTTCGATGAACTGATGTGAAGAAAAGCGAAAGGCTCATGTAAAAAGAAAGTGCAAAGCACGAAGAGAAACCGAGTTTTCAAGAAAAAACTCGGTTTCTTTGCACTAAATCTTAACATGAGTGAAGCGAAATTACTGTATCACGCCCCCTACACGGCGTCAAGCGTAAAGTAGTGCAACGGGCGGGGGGACCCCGCCCCTACGATTGGGGTAGGTCTTCATTTGCAGCCGTAAGGATTGGGTCTCCCAACCTATTAAGCATGGGTATTTTGTCGAGATATGAATATAGATCTACAGTTGATGCCGGGCAAGTACAGGTTGGAAACCTGTACCCACGAGGGGATAAGGTGGAGCCCTCATTGTCGTTGAGAGGGATTTGTTTCTAGCCTTTCAACCCAACCTACGGATTAGCAAATGTCAACCGTAGATCTGAAGTTTTTGATAGCGTCCCCACCACATTTGTGATACCATCCGAGAGAACAAAAATATACCGTGTAAGACTTTGGCACATTTTCATAAGTTTATAGTGGATCTTAGAATTAATGAGACACGCCAAACCGGTGCGGGGAAAAACGCACCGAATCGGCGCAGTTAAAAACAGTGCCTACCAAATCCCGATTTATCGAGATTGAAACCGAGTGGCGAAAGTGTCTATTTATTTTTAGAATTCACCATAATAGATGCAGGAGGAGACAATGAAGACCTACCGAGTGGCGATTGTGGGGCTGGGGCGTATGGGCAGTACACTTGATCAATCAATTGCGTCGGCGTCCCATGTGAGTGAAAGGCTTGAAGTGGTGGCAGGAGCGGAAACGATTCCGGAACGGCGGACGGCATTCCAAGAGAAATGGGGCGTAGAAACGGTTTATGAAGACTATCAAGAGATGATTGAGAAGGAGCAGCCGGATCTGGTGGGGGTGTGTACCACGGCAACAGGTTTGCCCAAACCGGGCAATCGTGCGCCATCGACCGCTTTTCGGGACGACGCACATGCGGATATGGCGGTTTATGCAGCGAACGCCGGTGTGCCGATGCTGTTCGTGGAGAAGGCGATATCCTGTTCTGTGGAGAAGGCTGATGAAGTCCTCGAAGCCTGTCGCAAACATAGCACCGCGTTCAACACCGGTGTATTAAGGCGTTTTAGCGGGCGGTACAAGCGGATACGGGAGATGATTGCGCGAGGGGATATCGGTGAACCGCAATCGGCGGTGGTCTATGGAGCTGCCAGCCTGATGCACGTGCACATCCACTGGATGGATACCCTTTCCTACCTGCTCGGCGATCCAGAGATTGCAGCAGTACGCGGGGATCTGTTGCCCAGAAGTATCGAGGTTAAGGACAATCGGCTGGAGGAAGATCCGCAGGGACTTTTTCAGCTTGTTTTCGCCAACGGAATTGAAGCGTGGTCGGTGCCGGATGGGGGGCGAGAGTATGAGATCGTCGGGACGGAAGGCACCCTCCGATCGATGTGGGATGGTGCAGCGGTGACTTTCCGGAAGCTGAATGGCGCCGATGATTGGCCCCTACAATGGGAAGGGGAGGCATTTCCAGAGGAGACTCCGGTCAGCACGGTTGTTTCTTTGCTAGAGGACTTGGTAAACTCGCATGAATCGGGAAAGCCGTCAATTGGCAATATTGAGGTCACTCATCCAATCACAGAGGCGTGCATCACTGTAGCGGAGAGCCATCGGCAGGGTGGTCGGTGGATTGATTTACCGATGCAGAATCGGGATTTGTATGTGTTTCATGTTTAGCTAGGGCGTGTTGACATTTTGATGCTGCTTATTCGGCAAACGCTGTAAGCAGCAGGCAATTTGCCAAATGTAGCGCGAACTGTTAGTTTGCAAGCGGGGATCACAATCTAACAGATCGTGGTACAAAAGTAGATTGTAGGTCGAGATTCATATCTCAACAGAATACATAGCGTGGCGTGCAACAATCCGGGTTGATTGAGCCCAAACTATCGCGCGATATTCTCAGTGGTGTCGATTTTGGAAAATTGACCTACAGAAATCCGAAGCTATCTCTGATGTGTGAACAAAGGGTTGGGAGACCCAACCCCTACGAAGGGCTGTGAATAAAGGGTTGGGAGACCCAACCCCTACGAAGGGCTGTGAATAAAGGGTTGGGAGACCCAACCCCTACGAAGGGCTGTGAACAAAGGGTTGGGAGACTCAACCCCTACGAAGGGCTATGTGTCTGTGTGCCTTCTTGATTATCTGATTGCGATGAAATGTCAACAGAACCTAATAACCTTTGGTGCTAATTTAGTGAGAAAGTCGTTTCCACATAGTTCAAGCTGAAAATCCCGATTTATCGGGGAATCACGTTTCAAGCTATCAACAGCTGCAAGCTAGCACCATTGGTTAATATGGATGAACCTCTCGATGCTGAGGAACGATGAATCGGAGCGACAACATGGCTTACCGTGACATACTAGAACAAATTCGACTTGCTTTCCCCCAACCGGTATCCGACGCAATCCATGATTCGTACTTCGTGCATTCGATTATGCGCGCCTTGGATCAGGTTGATGACTTGAAAACACATCTGCCGATGCTTGGTGAGATTGTCGCTGGTGACTTCGAGAAGGCTAGGCAAACGACGTTACCGGATACGATGACTTCGATTGAGGATGTTACGGCTGACCTTGTGAGTTACCTCCGAGGGATGACCCTGTTTGGGCATCCCCGGACGCAACAGAACGTTATTCCGCCGCCGACAATTCCAAGTGTGATAGGGGTACTCCTTGCGTCTCTGTATAATCCAAATCTGGTTTGGGATGAATACAGTCGCTTGGTGGCGTTGGCTGAAGTTGAAGCGGTCGCCATGGCGTCGCAATTGATTGGATACGATCCGGAACAGGCGAGCGGTGTGTTTACTTTTGGGGGCACCGCAACGACGCTCTACGGTGTGAAGTTGGGTCTTGAAAAGGCTTGTCCGGGAACGATGCAGAACGGTACACCTGAAGACGCTGTCGTGTTTGTATCAGATGCGGGTCACTACTGTGCTGCTAACATTGTCGGTTGGCTCGGAATAGGAACGAACAACCTGATTACGATTCCGACGACAGTCGAGAACGAAATGGATCTCGTGCAACTTGAGGAAGAAGCACGGACAGCATTAGAGAATGGAAAAAAGATTGCCGCCATCATTGCGACGTTGGGCACTACCGACGCGTTCGGTTTGGACGATTTAGTACACATTGTGGCGTTACGAGACACGCTCGTTGATGACTTCCAACTTGACTATCAGCCACACATTCACACGGATGCAGCTATTGGGTGGGCTTGGTCTGTTTTCAACGACTACGATTTTGAGAATAACCCTCTCGGTTTTCGCCCGCGTACCGTCCGTGCCTTGGCAGGTGCCTCCCGGCGCATACGGCATTTATCCCTAGCAGATTCGGTTGGCATTGACTTTCACAAAACCGGTTTTACACCTTATATCTCCAGCCTCGTCCTCTTTAAGAACCGAGCGGACTTGGAACTGGTGAAACGTCAACCGGAGCAGATGCCGTATCTCTACCAATTTGGGGAACATCGCCCTGGAATGTATACGCTTGAAACCTCTAGAGCCGGGACAGGTCCCCTTGCTGCACTCGCCAATTTTCGATTGTTCGGTGAGCAGGGGTTACGAGTCATCCTCGGACACATCGTTGAAATGACACAACTCCTGCGGGAACATCTGGAAGGGCACGAAGGTACAACCGTGCTGAACCGAGAAAATTTTGGAACTGTCACACTCTTCCGCGCCTATCCCGTCGGTGTGGATACCTTCTCAATCAAGGGGCATGAATTTGAGGATGCCGCCTATCGCGATAGTTTGCTCGCACATAACGACTACAACCGAGAGATCTCTCAATACGTACATTCGGAGGCGATGGAGGGCAGAGGGGTTGTGATTTCTATTACAGACTGCTATCGTCGAACCCAATACGGCGAGCCGATTGTAGCCTTAAAATCTTTCATCTTATCCCCGTTTGTTGATGAAGCCGATGTCGAAATGGTCGTTTCAAAGGTCTTGGAGGCTAGGGGAAAGGTGAGTGGTTCGTGTTAAAAGAAAAGGAGGGACATCCCATGGGTGAGCGTTTGGCTATTAATGGTGGAACCCCGGTGCGTACGCAGCCGTTTGGACCGTCTCACGATTTTGGTGATGAAGATATCGCAGCACTCGCCGAAGTTATTCGTTCAGGCAACATCGGTAAGGGACCGCAGGTTGCCCAATTTGAGCGTGAGTTTGCTGCCAAACATGGCGTCAAACATGCCATCTCAGTCACTTCCGGTACGGCGGCGATGCACGTCTGCATTGGAGCGATCAATCCCGACCCCGGCGACGAGATTATCGTTTCGCCTTGGACCGCTGGCGGCAGCTTCATCGGTGCGCTGTTGCACAACTGTGTTCCCGTATTCGCCGATATTGACGACACTTTTACCCTTGACCCGAAGGCCGTCGAGGCGAAGATCACGCCACGGACGCGGGCGATTATCGCGGTGCATCTGTTTGGCAACCCTTGCAACATGGATGCACTGCGGGAGATTGCACAACGGCACCAGCTTTTCTTGATTGAGGACTGTTGTCAGGCTCATTTTGCGGAATATCAAGGCAAGACCGTCGGCACGCTTGGCGATATCAACGGCTTTAGCTTTGGCGGAAAACACCTTTCGGCGGGCATGGGTGGTATGGTCTTGACCAATGATGAGGGACTCTGGGAACGCGGTGTTCTCTTTGCTGATGCCGCGCTGCCTCGCGCCAACGGACCGTATGAAGGGCTGCCTTACGCGAACTATTTCCTAGCACCGAACTATAAGATTAACGACCTGATTGCGGCGGTGTTGCTCACACAACTCAAGAAGGTTGATGGCTATATTGCGAATAAGATCCGTGCTGCCCAGCAGATTATTGAGGGACTTGCTGACATTGAGGAGATTACGCCTCAGCAGGTTCGACCGGGTGACCGCCACACCTACTGGGTCCTGGGTTTTACGATTGATACCAATCAACTCAACTGCTCCGCCGGGGAGTTCGCCGAAGCGGTAAGCAGAGAGGGAGTCCCGCTGTCGGGACCGTACATCGGATCCGGGAAGGAGGGTCCTCTTTACCGCAACCCGTTTCTCGCTGAACCGGACTGCTACGGTCGCACCCGCTTCCCATTCGACTATGAACGGGAAAAGCCGATTGACTACCGGCTTGCCGAATGTTCGTATGGCGAAGCCTTGATGTGCCGAGGTGTCAATCTCAGTATGCTCCCGAGCTTTACCGATGGGGACATTGCGGACATCGTCCGAGCAATTCGCAAAGTAGCCCTCCATTATCGCTAGAACAAGCCCTCCGGCTCCAGACCTAAGAAAAACTGACCCGCTGTCTCATAGTGCGCCATCCGTCCCTGAATCTGCTGCGTGATAACATGTGCGTCTTGAAACCGGCGTTGAATCGGCTTATGCTCGAAAATGGAGTCAGAACCGCACACCTCATAGACAATATCAACTGCTGCCGCCGCCATGCGGATGGCGTGAGTTGCAGCCAGTCGTAATCGGATGCGTTCCTCAACCGTCAGGGCGTGAACCTTGCGGGCACTCTCCCACGCTGCGGTTGCGGCTTCAAGCAGAAATGCGCGCGCCGATCCCCAGATAGCCTCGGCTCTGCCGATTTCGCGTTGGACGATGGGTTTATCTCGCAATAGATTTTGATCAAAACGCGGACGCTTCCCGCCCGCCAACTCAACCGCGGCATCCAGCGCGGAACGGGCAACGCCGAGTGCCGTGCATGCAAACCCGGAAGCGAACAGCAGCAGCATCGGCATCACATACAGTGGTCCCTCCTCACGCGGAGAATCTGCCATATTGAAGGTGCGCTCGCTAGGGACGAAGACATCCTCGACCTCAAAGCTGAAAGTTCCAGTTCCCCGAAGTCCATTGACCTGCCAGACATCTACGAGAGTCACCTGTTCTTTCGGCATGATTAGCATCCGATCCTCCCTCTTGTCGGTCGAAGGATTTTTGACGGGAGCGGCTGCTGCCATCCAAGTCGCATGGCGGCAGCCGCTGCTAAAATTCCACCGGCCTGTGAGATGGTATCCCCCATTGACTGGAACAGCAGAGGCGTTTGTTGGGGGACCGTTTGCGACCACCGCTCGCGGGGCATCCCAAATCTCTCGCGCTAACGGCTTAGGCATTTTTGCAGAGATGGTCGCAAACACATTATTTTGGTTGATGCACCAAGCGGTGCTACCGTCAACTTCAGCGAAGGTCTGAACGATGGAAAGATGCTCTAGATAGTCGATCTCTCCACCGCCAAGTGAGCGAGGTACGAGCAGGCGGAAGAAGCCCTTGTCCGCAAGTTCTGCAAAAAGTGCATCGGGTAGCTCCCGTTCGCGATCGATCTCGTCGGTGAGTGCTGCAACACGGGGCACGAGTTCACGTGCTGCGGTAAGATAGGAGGTGGGATTGTTTTGAGCGGATGCCATTTTTTACCTTCACTTTCCGATTAGGGTTTTTACGGTCGATCTCAGGTCAGATTGTGCGCTATAGTATCACAGATTGGCGTAATGCTTCAACCCTTCTTGACAACAGACTTGCATGATGCTACACTCATTCGGCAATGGGGATTATCGTGAATGTAGTAGAACACCAAAAATTGGTGGCTCATGTTAAGAAATCGTGCAACAGAAGCCGAATTTTCGTAGGGGTTGGGTCACCCAACCCCGATAAATCGGGGCGGGGCAACCCCGCCCCTACGATTTCGCTTCATATTTTGCACTTTCTTTTTATATGAGCGGAATTGGTTTGAGGACAATGGAGTCAGGACTTACGCAAATTTAGCACACAAGGGGTAGATTTTTGATTTTTAACCCCCTAAATCCCCCTTATCAGGGGGACTTACTGAACGTGCTGCGTGAGTCCTAGGAGTGCTTAATTGCAAGAGACCTCTGAACGCAGAAAATATGAGGGCGCGACAGCGCGCGCAATACAGATTGGTCTGTTTTTAGTCGCCGCCAACGTCTATTGGGTGACACTTGTGGAGATGAAGTACCGTGCGGAGGCGACCGCCCTGCCGATATTCATCTATCCCATCTTTATTCTGTTCTGCCTTGTCGTTTTCAACAACTGCCTGTCAAAGGTGTGGCAGCGGATCCGTTTATCGCCTGGGGAGCTGCTTACCATCTATTCGATGCTTGTGATTTCGACTTCGATTGCGTCGTATGGAATGTTGCAGGACCTGTTCGCCTTCTTCCTTCATCCGTACCAATTCGCCTCGCCCGAAAATGAGTGGAAGGAACTCTTTTTTCATTATATCCCGCCTTGGTTCACCGCCAACGCGCCTCATGACATACTCGCTGAGTACTACGAAGGCGATTCAACGCTTTACAAAGCAAAGCACCTTAACGCTTGGATGAGACCCATATTGGTCTGGACAGTCTTCACGTTGGTGTTGCTATATATGCTTCACTGCATGAACACTCTCGTGCGTCGGCAGTGGGTGCAGACGGAACGACTGGCGTTTCCGATCATCCAGCTGCCGGTAGCGATGGTGCAATCATCAAGCTTCCTTCGGAACGGTTTTCTATGGGTCGGTTTCGCTATCCCTGCTGTTCTTGATCTCATGAACGGGTTGCATGTTCTTTATCCCTCCGTGCCATATCTCCATCTCAAGTTGACCTCTATCAGCCAATATTTCTCCGAGAAACCGTGGAGTGCGGTAGCAGGTACGCGGCTCTCCTTTTATCCGTTCATGATCGGGCTCGGATTTTTCCTGCCGCTTGACCTCTCCTTTACCTGTTGGTTTTTCTATGTGCTGCGCCGGCTAATCAGTGTGGTGGTCACCTATTTGGGACTTACGCATCTCCCCGGTTTTCCATACTTTCATGAACAAGCTGGCGGTGGTTGGTTCTGCCTATTCTTTATTGCGGTATGGGCAACACGGAGGCATTTGGCTTTTGTATTTCGGACTGCGTTTTCTGTGACTTCATCGGTTGATGCGGATGAGCCGATGCGGTATCGAACGGCACTGATCGGGTTGGTGGGCGGATTTCTGTTCATGGCTATCTTCTCCGCTCAAGCTGGTATGTCAATGATTGCTATCCCCATCTTCTTTGCCCTCTATTTTGCCATCGCCATTGTTATCACCCGTTTACGGGCAGAATTTGGGGCACCTCACAGGATATCCAATAATCCGATGGACGTGATGGTGACCTGTTTCGGAACGCTGGCTTGGGGTGGGCGCAACCTGACTGTGATGAGTTTCTATCAGTGGTTTAACCGGAGCTATCGTTCACACGCAAATCCGAATCAGTTTGAACCGCTCAAGATGGCAGAGGTCGCTAATATCAACAGCCGCCGATTGGTTTGGGCGATGATGCTTGGATCTGCTGTCGCTCTTATTGTGGGGATGTGGACAAACCTGGACATGATGTATCGTGACGGGGCAATTGCACGGGTGTTGTTCTTCAAGATCTGGGTTGCCAATACAGCATTCCGACGTTTGGAAACATGGCTGTATCATCCGATGCCCGTCGATTCGCTGCGCATGGCGTTTATGGGAGGTGGGATGGTGCTGACCTTGATTTTGTTTGTCTTGCGAATGCGTTTCTTTTGGTGGCCTCTTCATCCTGCTGGTTATCCACTCGCCCTCAGTTCCTCAATCGATTACTTCTGGTTTACTTTTTTCATTAGCTGGGGGTTAAAAGCGGTTATCCTGAAGTATGGCAAAGTTAGGGGGTATCAACGCGCCATTCCGTTCTTCTTCGGCTTGATTTTGGGGGATTTCATCACAGGTGGGCTCTGGATGGTGTACGGTGTTTTGACCCAGCAGCAGGTCTATATGATCTACTTGAATGGGGGGACGTGGTATTGAAAAAATGCGAGCTGTCACCTCCCATCCGAATCTGGTTTTATGGAACGTGAAACGTGAAAATTATTTGTTCATTAGTTCATTGAACTGTGCCCCGTAGACATATTGTCCGGTTAGGGTTCTGGGGGATAGCTTGAGTTAAACTATATCGACTGTGTTAAACATTATGCAATAGGACTTACGCAGTTGCACGCTCCCCCGCCCTGTTTGGAGAGTCTTAGACTTGCGGTTGGGCGATTTATCGTTACAGGACACCGTTGCCAACGCCCGATAAATTGGGCAACTCCAGCAGAGACACCCTCAAGGAGTTCGTAGGGAACGCAGATCTGCGTTCCCTACGGAAGTGCGTAACTCCTAATGCAATAGAAACCGAGTTTTTGGCTGAAGATTAAAAAAACAGTTCGGTAATTTGTTATCGACACCAGCGCGGTTGAAAACCGCGCCTACCGGGTTGGAGTGAATACGGTGCGGTTGGATGAAAATAAAAAAAACAGTTCGGTAATTTGCTAGCGACGCCGGCGCGGTTTTCAACCGCGCCTACCGTATGTTTCGAGGAAAATAGGGATTACCGATTTAAATACTTAAACTTCATGCAAAAACTTGGTTATCTTCGTCCCTTGTAATTTCTTTTTACATGAACCCACAATTATAAAAAAAGAAGGTGTTTTTATGGTATCACACATCTCGAACAGTCGACCTGATCCGGATCCGATACTTGTTGACATCGCTGCGTATGTCGCACAGGAGGTTATTGACAGCGACCTCGCTTATGAAACGGCCCGGTACTGCTTGATGGATTCGCTCGGCTGTGCGTTGTTGGCGTTGCGCTATCCCGAATGTACGAAACATTTGGGACCAACGGTTCCCGGTACATATATCCCACACGGTGCCCGCGTTCCGGGGACACAATTTGAATTAGATCCGGTACAGGCAGCCTACAATATTGGCTGTCTGATTCGCTGGCTGGACTATAACGACACATGGCTTGCGGCAGAGTGGGGGCATCCGTCCGATAATCTAGGTGGTTTCCTTGCGGTCGCAGATCACTTGAGTCGCCGGAATCTAGCAGATGGACATTCGCCGCTTTTGATGCGAGATCTCCTCACGGCGATGATCAAAGCGCACGAAATTCAGGGTGTCCTCGCACTGGAAAACAGTTTGAACCGCGTTGGCTTGGATCATGTACACTTTGTGAAAGTTGCATCAACTGCGGTGATAACGGGGCTGCTGGGTGGTGGAGAGGCGGAGATTATCGATGCCGTTTCCAATGCCTTCGCTGACGGGGGCAGCTTACGGGTTTATCGACAGGCACCAAACACTGGTTCACGTAAATCGTGGGCGGCGGGCGATGCGACTAGTCGTGCGGTGTGGCTGGCGTTGATGGCGATGAAGGGGGAAATGGGGTATCCGTCCGTACTGTCTGCCGAGGGGTGGGGTTTTTATGATGTACAATTCAACGGGAAACCGTTCGTCTGCCAGCAGCCCTATGGCACTTACGTGATGGAGAATATTCTGTTCAAGATTGCGTTCCCGGCAGAATTTCACGCCCAGACAGCGGTGGAATGTGCTTTCCAACTGCATGAGAGCGTGAAAGATCGTTTGGATGAGATCAATGAGATTACGATCACAACGCATGAGTCCGCGATTCGCATCATTTCAAAAACGGGACTGCTGCATAACCCTGCTGATCGCGATCATTGTCTTCAATACATGGCAGCGATTGGACTGATCTACGGCAGACTTACCGCTGATCACTATGAAGATGAAGTGGCGGCGGATCCGCGCATTGACCTCTTGCGCGAAAAGATGACCGTCGTAGAAAATCCGCAGTATAGCAAAGACTATCTCGACCCGGACAAACGCTCAATTGCCAATGCGCTCCAGATTCGTTTCAAGGATGGTTCAACCACTGAAAAGGTTGAGGTCGAATATCCGATTGGGCATCGTCGTCGCCGCGCGGAAGGGATTCCGTTGCTAGAGGAAAAGTTTGTCAATAACCTAGCGACCCGTTTTCCGGTGAAACAGGTGGAGGCAATTATGGAGCTGTGCTTGAACAGGGAGCAACTGGAAGTTACGCCGGTGAATGAATTCATGGGGATGTTTGTTATCTAACCACCCTAATCAGGTGGAAGCGAGGGAGCGAGTGTGTGAGGAAGCGGGGAAGCGTGTAAAAACTCACCTCCCCGCCACCTCTGGTTCTCAGGGGGTCTTTTGAGACTGCGCGAAGGTTAGAGTTATTGGTAAATGTCTACTTATTTTTACAATTCACTATGGTTATTGTTAGCCCTTCCGCTTTAATGGTTTGACGTACTTTGCATAGTAGGCGAATTTAACGAAACTGAATGGGGGGAGCTCTCGTTTGTTAAACAGGATGTACCACAAGATATTGGGTTGTTAAGCCCAATGGCACACAAGAAAGTTGCCAAAAAACGCTGAAACCCGCATTGCCACTGTCTTTTTCGCTTGACACGCTAATGTGTGTGTAGTATAATTGGCTCAGTTTGTAGTATAATTTTTAAGTTTTTTTCATCCATTAGGAGGATAATATGGCTGACGTTAGTAAGCAAGACGTTGTCGATGCCGTTGCTGATGCGACAGGATCGAGTAAAGCAGACGCAAATAGAGCGGTTGACGCCGTTATTGATTGTATCAAAGGTTCTTTAGCCGCTGGTAAATCTGTGGGGCTAATTGGTTTTGGTACTTTTGAAGTTAGAGAGAGAGCCGCCCGTGAAGGTCGCAATCCCCAAACGGGAGCCACGATTAAAATTGAAGCGAAGAAGGTTCCTGCCTTCAAAGCTGGCAAAGGGCTCAGAGACGCTGTTTAATAAGTAGTCATAGCGATCGCCTTGGTTTCCTTAAAATATGTTCTGAGAGTTGTTGAGTTTGTCTTAAGTAAGCCTTGGTGGTCGCTTTCCCTTCCGTCGCCTTCCCCATTACACTTCCCTCCAATCTATATCCCAAGCGAAACCTCCCAAAAACGCTGAACACTCCTCACTTTATCCTTCAATTTCACTCCCCCAATTTGTGTATTCCTTCGCTGATTCAAAAAGCAATCCTTGACGCCGTGTTACAAAATAGGCTACACTTATAGACAGATGTCGAGTGTACATGGTAGAGCAGGGCGGCCCGTCGTAGGAAGTGCCGCTGTGTGGGGTCCATTTAGAATCTACCTGTAAAAGATTAGTAATCCATGGAGAACGAACAGTTGAACGCCACCAATTCCGTTGATGTACCAGATGCAGATTTAGAAGCTGCAGAATTTCTGAAAAATGCGCGAGAATCAATTTTGAATGAACTCAAGAAACGAATCGTTGGTCAACAAGCGGTTATCGATGAATTGTTGATTGCGCTTTTTTCGCAAGGACACTGTTTACTTGTGGGAGTGCCCGGGCTAGCCAAGACGCTGCTTATCAATAGTCTGGCTCAAATTTTAGATCTTGACTTTAGTCGTATCCAATTCACGCCGGATCTGATGCCGTCAGACATCATCGGTACTGACATCATTCAGGACGATGTGGAGACCGGCAGACGATTTTTTCGGTTTATCAAGGGACCTGTTTTTGCTAATATCGTGCTAGCAGATGAGATAAATCGTACGCCCCCCAAAACCCAAGCGGCACTATTGCAAGCTATGCAGGAGTACAAAGTCTCCGCGGGCGGCACAACTTATGAGCTAGATCGTCCCTTCTTTGTGTTAGCGACGCAGAATCCGATTGAGCAGGAGGGCACATATCCGCTGCCTGAAGCGCAGCTGGATCGGTTCATGTTCAACATCTATCTCGACTACCCCGATCCCGCCGATGAAAAACAGGTTGTCATGACGACGACCTCCGCATACGAACCGCAGCTAGACGCTGTCATCACAAGCGAAGAGATCTTGCGCCTGCAGCAGGTTGTTCGGAAGGTTCCGATTGCGGAATCAATCGTTGATTACGCGGTTGCATTGAGTCACCGTTCTCGTCCAAATGCGCCGGAAGCACCGGATTTCATCAAGGATTGGGTTAATTGGGGCGCAGGTCCCAGAGCATCGCAATATCTTGTGCTTGGAGCGAAAGCGCGAGCGATTACGCATGGTCGCTATCATGTCGCTTACGACGATATCCGCGCTGTTGCCAAGCCGGTGCTGCGACACCGTATCCTTACGAACTTCAACGCCGAAGCCGATGGGATATCAAGCCTTGATATCATCGATCGATTGCTAGACTTGGTGCGACCGAATGAAACTTAGATAGCAGTATATACAGGAAAACGGGAAGACGGGAAAACCAGAAAACGGGAGGAAGCGAGAGTGAGGAAGCAGGGGAGCGAGTTTTTGAGGACTTGCCTGCTCACACATTCGCTCCTCCGTCTGCTCATTTTCTCGTCTTATACAGACGCGCTGATGCTTTCCGAGTTACGGACTGTAACCGTCAACTCATTACACCTGAATATTGGAGGTAATTTATATGCGACGTAACAAGCTACGAGAGTTGTTGAACGAGGGAAAACCGACGCTCGGCACTCATATCCATAGCACTTGGCCCTCCGTTGTCGAAGCGATTGGGCATACAGGATTGTACGATTATGTTGAATTTGTGGCAGAATATGGTCCCTTCGATCTGCACGATCTTGATAACTTGGGTCGGGCGGCGGATTTATATGGTATGTCTAGCATGATCAAGGTTGACCAAGAGCCGCGCGGCTTTATCGCACAACGTGCAATCGGCTCCGGTTTCCAGAGCGTGTTGTTCGCCGACTGCCATACGGTAGAAGATGTCAAGGAATGTGTGAAGATCTCACGTCCGGATACCCCCGAAGATGGCGGTTCCTATGGTGTTGCTACTCGCCGTTTTACATACATGGGGTACGGCGGCTCCCAAACATACGTTGAGGCGATTAGGGATGTCGTCGTGGTGATTATGATCGAGAAGGCGGGCACTGTTGATAACCTAGAGGAAGTTCTTTCGGTCAATGGGGTTGACATGATCCAGTGGGGTGGATCCGACTACTCGATGAATATTGGCAAAGTCGGTGAACGGGGTTCACCCGAAATTCAAGCAGCCGAGCGTAAGGTGTTTGAAACTGCGATAAAGATGGGTGTACCACCGCGTGCCGAGGTCAATACGGTGGATTCGGCGAAAGCCTACCTTGATATGGGGGTGCGCCATTTCTGCATCGGCACCGATATTTCAATCCTTTTCGATTGGTGGAAGACACACGGTGACGATTTTAGGAAAGCACTCGAAGCGTGAAACGTGATGCGTGAAGCGTGATGCACAAGCGCGGGAGCGTGGGAGCGGGTGGACGAGGGAGCGAGGGAGTGAGAAAAGACACTCGCTTCCTCGTCGGTTTGCTTCTGATCTTCCTGTTATGCTTCACGCTTCATTGATTTATAGTGGATCTTAGAATTAATGAGACACCCAAAATCGGCGCAGTTGGAAACAGCGCCTACCAAACATGGGGAGCGAAAGTGTTCATTTATTTTTTGAATTCACTATAGAAGGAGGCGTGGCTCGTGCCACGGAGACGGTGTGAAACGTAAAGCTGAGGTTGTCCGCGAAACGCGGGAAACGCAAATTACGCTTAAGCTCAATATTGATGGTTCAGGAGAGTCCAATATCATTACCGGCGTTGGGTTTCTGGACCACCTACTTGAACTCTTTGCCAAACACGGATTCTTTGATCTCGAAGTAAATGCTACAGGCGACCTTCACGTTGACGCACACCACACTGTCGAAGATGTGGGCATCTGTTTAGGGGAGGCTTTCATGAACGCAATCGGAGACAAAGCCGGGATGCGTCGATTTGGCAGTTTCACCGTTCCGATGTATGAGGCACTTGCACAGGTTGATCTGGATTTCTGCGGTCGCCCCTACCTTCATTACCAAACGCCCCTCAATCATGGACAGATAGGTGCCTTCGACGTGGAACTTGCTGAGGAATTTTTCCACGGGTTTGTCAACCATAGCGGAACGACGTTGCACATCAATGTCCCTTACGGGACCAATCGTCACCATATCATTGAAGCGATTTTTAAGGCGGTCGCAAAAGCACTTGATATTTCCACAAGTATTGATGATCGCGTGAGCGGTGTGCTTTCAACAAAAGGCACGTTATAAAAAAATAACGAGTAATACGTAAGGGGTTATCTGTCTAACGACGTTCTTTTTAGAGTGGACCATTATTTGCTTTCTTGTACCCACCAACTGTATAGAAGAATTGACCTATCTCTTCAACCGAAGGATTTTTTTGTAAACTAGTCCCCTCTCTCCTGCGTTTATCTCCAAATCTGGGTAAGCCATCGTGAAAGATACTTGCCGTGTATTTAAGGTCCTTATGGAATCGGCAGCTATCTTTCGGTGATCTGCTAAATTAGTGAACGGTTTATCCGATTCCAGATCCGATGGAGAAACGCATTGACTTTGATCGGTACAAAAATTTCCCGCCCGTCTTCCTTCTTCATCCTTGCGTTCATTTTTGCCACGTTACATCCTCCCGCTGCTCAAGCCGAACCTGTTCTCAAAGACGTATCGCTGACAGAATACTACATGAAACGCCGCGCCCTAGCACTTGATACGGAAGAAACGGAGCCTCCAACCCAGCTTGCCGAAGAATCGAAGACACAAGATTTCTGGGCGGCTCCAGCGGATCCGGCTACAGACCCGTGGACAACCGAGCCGCTCCCGGCAGCCGAAGAAACAGAAGAGCAGGACATCCGCCTAGAGATGTTGACGCCGTACTACGAATCGTTGCGCCGGTGGAAGAATCCACCTTTCCTCCTTGATCTCCGCGACCTTGATGACTTACGCGAGGGACAACGGGAAGAGGAGGAGAAGGGGATTGCGCTGCCCCTCCAGTCTAATCTCCAGATCACGGGTCATAAGTCGGTAACAGTTGAATTACACCAGACGCACTATTTTGGCGAAGGTGATATCAACCGTTATGGCGGCAGTTATGGAGGGGGTAGTTTTGGCTCCGGCCTGGATCTTGGGTTGACCTCCTCCTATACCTACGATAGCTTTGGTAGCGGTTTCGGTGGCGGGTATGGTGGTGGATACGGTGGCGGTTTCGGTGGCGGGTATGGTGGCGGTTTCGGCGGCGGATATGGTGGTGGATATGACAGCGGTTTTGGGAGCGGTCGTTACGGCGTGCCTCGCGATACGGGGATAAATATTCGGCAAACCCTCGAAGTAGGCTTGCATGGGCGGGTTGGAGAACATACCCATGTTGAGGTTGACTATAGCGACTCCGGTGGCGGCTATGGCGGTGGATACGGTGGCTATAGCAGCGGTTACGGCGGTGGATACGGCGGTGCAAAGGAGCAGAAAATCCGCGTTTGGTATGAAGGGTCAGAAACGAGTATCCTCAAAACGCTTTCTTTTGGCGATCTAACACTTAACCTACCCAATACCCGCTTTTTGAACGTCAATCGCAATCTGTTTGGACTTGAGGCGGTCGCCCAACTTGGTGGGGCAAAGTTGACGGCATTTGGCTCCCGCAGCAAAGGTATCACTGATATACGCCGTTTCCGTGGGGAGTCACGACGGGCAGGCGGTGGCAGAGGTCTCCCAATTCCTGATGCGAATTATGTTAAAGAACGGTTTTACCTTATTCAACTCGGCGAAGATGAACTCCTCCACGATTCCTACCGTCCAATTCAGCGTGGCAGTGAGGAAATCTATATTGACGATAACGTCGCGAGCAACAATCAGGGCGGCGTGCGGACGGGGCGCGGCTACTTCAACCTCCAACAAGCGGGGCGGGACTATAATATCAATTACGAAACCGGTGAAATCGAGTTCTTAACGCCGATTTCCGCTAGCTACGAGATTGTCGTCGCTTATGAATATCTCGGCGAGGGCGGTGGTATGGTTGGAAAACCGGGGAATGTCTTTGAGGACGAGAACGGTGATGGCACGGTTGATGAAGAGGGAGAGGAAATCGGCTATGTCACCCTCAAAGGGAAAAGCCTGCGAGGCACAGAATCGAGACGCGTGTATAGTCTTGGCAACCGGAATATTAGCCCACGGGATTACCAAATCGCCATTGTGCGTCAGGGGAGTGGCGAATCGTTCGATACAGGGAGCGGAGAAATTCCGTATATCCAGATCTTTGGACTAGATGAAAATGGAGATGGTATCGTTGATCCGGAGTTTATCGACTTTGACCGAGGCATCCTGACGTTTCCTGATTTGCGTCCCTTTGTCATCGATGACCCCGCAAGTCCTTACTACCAATTTCGTGAACAGTTAAGCAACGAAGCCATCTACCTCGAAAACCCAAGGACGACCGATGCGGCTTACACGATCATCGTAGATTATTCTTTTCAATCGGAGACGTACAACGTTGGGCTGTTTGTTATCCCAAACAGTGAGAAGGTGAGACTCAATGGGCAACTGCTGCAGCGCGATGTTGATTATACAATGATCTATGAAGTAGGAAGCCTTCGTTTTTTTACGGAACTTGATGAGTTCGACGAAATCGTGGTTGAATTTGAGAGAACTCCATTCGGTGGATCGCTGCAACAAACGGTTGCCGGAGTATGGCTAGAATATTCCTATATTCCCAAACCGAAGACAGAGAAGAAAGAGCAGAAGTTCGATCGGTTTGAGCGGCTTATCGGTAGGATTGATGGCCGGGAAATAGACGATCGGTCTGACATTGAGGACAGTCCCTTCGGCCGAAGGTCCCCGGGTGGATTTGGCGGCAGTCAATTTGGTGGCGGTAGGTCCCGTGGTTTTGGCGGTGGATTTGGCGGCGGCTTTGGTGGATACTCAAGTTTAGGTGGTCGATCTAGGCGAGGATTGCGCGCCGGTGGCAGTAGCTATTTTAATCCTACATTCCAGAAAGGATTTAGCTTTGCAACAGGTTATATCCTGAACACCGGACAAAAACCGTCTCGTATCCCCGACGTCAACGGTGCGCCGAGCCGATTGCAGGCTGTCAATTTCAACACCAGCTTTGGCAGGGATTTCAATTTAGCATGGCTGTTGAACCCACTACCATTTGTCGCAATGCGTAATTTTCCGTTGTCAATAAATTTCAGCGGGGAAACAGCATTCTCGCACAATAACCCAAACAGTGTCGGGCTTGCCCTGATTGATAGTATGGAAGGGGCGCGGGAGGCGTCAAATACTCCTACGTTCAAACATCATTGGCGTGTGAGCAGTCTACCTGTCGCAGAAGGGGTGACCTTGGATAATCGCGCCCTTTTTCGGGTGCTCGCACGGGATCGCAACGAATCCCAAGCTGTTGGCAACTATATGCGCAATCGTGAGGTGCCTGCATCGGTGATTAATCCGCTGGCAAACTCAACGGAAGAACGCCTCATCATGGAGGTTGGTTATGATCTGACAGATGTCATTGAAGAGTGGGGCGGCTTTTCATACGGTTTGTCCGCCTCCGGCGAGGATTTCTCGGAACGCCAATTCCTCGAAATTTGGTTTCGTGTGCGTGGTGACTCGGATGTGACGTTGCATATCGATCTGGGTGTGGTCAGCGAAGATAGCGACTTGGATAACCGACTTGACACCGAAGATCTGCCACCGGAGCTAGAAGATATTAACGGGGATGGAAAAGTCGACACGTTAGACCTTGATTTGGAAAATCTGCCTGCTTCCCACAAATTCCGCGCAAATGGCTCGTTGGACACAGGTGAGGATGTCGGGTGGGAGTATAGTGCTGGGTTCCAACCGACGAAAGTTGGGCCCAACAACACGGTTATGGATACGGAAGACCTTAACGGAGATGGCGTACTAGACACTGTCGATGCCTACCTTGAGATCAAAATTCCGCTCAACGATATCCCTGAAGAGTGGCTAAAACGGCAACATCCGAATGGCTGGACATTTCTAAGCATCCCCCTTAGCGCAGCCACAACTGAAGGCAATCGTCTACCGAACCTTGGTTTTATTCAACACCTGCGTTTTTGGTTACAGAAGAACAGATCCGGAACTGTCACAGGCAAATTTGAATGGGCGTCCATTGAGGTAGTCGGGGTGCAGTGGGAGCGCGGTGTGGTGACACGAAATGACGCAATTACCAACGATGCAGCCGAGCGGTTTACCGTTGGGACCAAAGACAACTTCAATTTCAACGATTATCAGGCTGCTTATGACCAGATTAAGGAGGAGGACGATTTCAAAAGGTTACACCCCTTTACAGAATCGACATACGGTTACCAACAACGACAGCAGCGCGAACAAACACTGACGTTGAATTATGTACTTCTGCCGGAATCCTTCGGTGTGACATCACGAGTATTGCGCGGTCTGCAACATGGCGAAGGGCAAGATTTTTCAAAACACGACACGCTCAGATTGTGGATTTACGGCGACAGAAGCGAGACGACATTTGTGTTGCGCCTTGCGCCAAGCATCCGCACCGGATTTCGGTCTACTTATCGTTCTGCAGGTCCCTTTGAGGATCCGCAGGACCAAGAGGAAGATATCAATGTCTTTGAAAATTTGAGGGATTTCTATGAATACACACGGGTGATTGATTTTGATGGCTGGAAACTGATTGAAATTGAGTTGCACGATCTAAAGCGAAATGAATATCCTGATGCGAGCCCACTAACCGATCTAGGCGGCGTTATACCGCAGACAGGTCAAATTAGTCAACTGGATCCAACGACCTTGACGGACCCATCAACTGAGCCAGAGATAGATGCCAACGCACCAGATGGACATCCAGATGGTTTCGTTGTGCGGGGCACAAACAGTTCCCAACTTTCGATAAAGAATGTTGGAGGCATTTTAATTGGCATCCGCAATGACACATCGCGGGAGATTGGTGGGGAATTGTGGGTCAACGAAATTCATCTAAGCAATCCGCTGGTCCGTTCAGGTTGGGCCCGGCGCGCCAACATGAACGTCAAACTTGGCAATCTGTTCAAGGTAGACGGTGGATATGCAAGGCAAGATAAGGACTTCGAGAATTCTGCCGGCGATACAGGGCGCCAACGTCGCCACGATCTGGGATATAGCACGACTAGCAATGACTTCAATATCAATACCGAGCTCACCCTCTTTTCTTGGCTTCCCATCCGCTACTCGGTGCGAGAGGATGAATCTGAGACAGAGAGCCGGCGCGGATCTTTTAGTTCCTTCCAAAGTGGAAAGAGTAAAACAAAGAATCGGGATTTTTCGGCGAGTTTGAATTTGCGTCCACTTCCAGTGTTGGGGTTCGCGCTCAATCGCCAAGATTTCTGGAATGAACGCCAAGGCACGGAACTCAGCGATCTCTATACCGGTTCTTTCCAGTTCGATCTCGGTTCATTTTTTGGGCTGGATGTTCAGTATCATCACGAAGACGTTGAAACGGATTCGTCAACGGCGACAGATACCTCTAGCGGCAGCAGTTCTTCCTTTGGGAGCTACTATGGGCGCAGCCGAGATGAAAAGGTGGACAGCGGCAGTATTTCGATCGATATCAGCCCGTTTGAGAGTTTTAGCCTGAATCCGCAGTACGAAGTCCGCCGCACCCTTGAGAAACAGGATCCCAGTGCTCAAGGCGGACGTGGTTTCAGCAGTTTCGCGCAATCGACGACCTCAACAATGGAGGAGACAGAAGAACCGGCAGCAGTTCCTATATTCACCATTGCGGAACGAGAACATCGAATTGCTCTGAATCCACGTTTGAATCGGGATTTGCTAGGCATCCGTCCAACGATTAATAACCGAGTTAGCCTGAACGAGAACTGGTTTGGCGATCGAAAAGATGCCCGGATCAGCGCGAATGTCAGCTTAGGCCTCAATGTCCGTCCACGGGCGTGGTTCGGTTGGTTGTTCCGAGAGCCGGAACCTGAAACATCTCCCGAAGAAGAGGGGGAACAGGGGGCAGCAAAAGAAGGAGAGGAGGAAAACAGGGAACCGGGTGGTCCAACATCTAAATCGTCCTCAGAATTTGACAGCTTTGAGGAAGAAGCGCGCCTTGAGGAGAAGCGTCAACGAGAACTTGACCGGCTTGAACGGATGGGCATCGATTCCGAGACAATTCAAGACGCAGAGGATCAGCGCGGGGACTGGATCCGTCGTGATAAGGCAGAACTGGCACGGAAACTGAAAGAGCGAGAGGGTAAGCAAGAGGAAAAGAAAGCCGGCATTATTCAACGAAGCATCGAAAGTCTTGGGTTGAACGCGAATGTTAGTCTCAACAACCAAGATTCTCTGCGGGGATTGGAGCCGGGTATGCGGATTGCGGATATTTTACAACTTCCAGATGAGGCTGAGGAGCGCACCCAGTCGCGCCAAGGGACGCGCTACAGTTTTCGGACATCGGTTGATCCGTGGAGTTGGGCATCACTCGGCGGCAACATTGACCTCAGCAACAATTTCACCAAGTCTTCGAGTACCTCCTCCAGATCCGAGTCCCTCCGTTATGAAGGGGATGTTAAGATTTTCAACTCAAAAAACACATCAAGCCTGCAGCTGAGATACGGTTATACGCTACGAGATCAGAGCAATATCAGTACCCAGATTGGTCAGAGTACCGCTCATGAACCGTCAGTGAGTTGGAGTCATACATGGGGCGAGACGACAAGAACCGCATTTGGTATCCGCCTCACGGAACGCGACGGGGAACGAAGCGGGATTGATACGACCTCGTTTATTATTACACCGAACTTTAGCATTGATTACCGGGTGCGGATAGAAGGTGGCATTCGGCTTCCCTTTATCGGCAAGGTGCCCCTTGAGCACGACTTAGATCTCAGTAACACCCTTTCAACGGTTATCCGTCGCGAACGGTTCGGGGCGAATCGAGAAGAACGGTCTGAGCGATATGAAACGTCTCTGCGGGTTGGGTATAGATTGAGCGAACGGCTCACTGCTGATCTGAGTCTTGGCTTGAGCTACAATAACGATCGCGTTGAAGAGGGACGGGATTTTATTTCGGTGGCGAGTGCGTTGACGGTTCGCGGCGAGTTTGAGTGATTGTAAGGGACTGATTCGGTTTTACATCAGCAAGCTGATCGGCGTTCCCACTGTCCCACCGGACCGTAATTGCGTCAATTTGGGAATCATCTCCAACTCCGAAGATAGCGGTGAGTTCGCTCTGTGAGCAGTAGCTTGCTCCACTTTTCAGTATGCGCCTCTGTGTCCCGGATTTGGACTGTACGGTAATTTCCGCGCCGATTCCACTCCGATTGCTCTTGGTCCCGATCAGTTTTAGCTTAATCCAATTGTTTCGATTCCCACCATCGTTACGGTATAGACGGGCTGCTGTATTGGAAGTATTGACCAACACATCCCAATCGCCATCGTTATCAATGTCCCCATACGCCGCACCGCGTCCGACGATCGGCTGTCGGAGATCTGAGCCGACTTTTGGTGCAACATCTTCAAACTGACCGTTACCGATGTTGTGGAACAGATGCGGTGGCTGTGCATAGGTTACTTCGCTCTGCACGGCATTGATATCGTTTTCAATGTGGCCATTGGCTGCGAAAATATCGAGTTTCCCATCTAGGTCGAAATCGAAAAAGAAACAGCCAAATGTCAACGTTAGCAAGCTTGGAAGTCCAATCTTGGCAATAGGAGCATCATCAATAAAAAGCTCCGCCTCATTACGGTAAAGATTCATCATCTCATTGGAGAAATTGCCAATAACGAGGCTTTCCCGTCCGCTGCCATCGTAGTCCCCGGTGTCAACCCCCATCGCCCCTGTCGCAACACCTCTTTCGTCGAAAGCAACGCCGGTTTCTAGCCCCCTTTCGATAAAGGTCCCATCCCCGTTGTTCTGATAGAGCTTATTCGGTTGTGTGTCATTTGCTTCAAAGATGTCGGGGAAGCCATCGTTGTTGTAGTCAAATACGCAGACGCCGAGCGATTTACTAGTTGGGTCTTCAATCAGGGCAATTCGCGAAACATCGGTGAACGTCCCATCGCCACGATTCCTGAATAGTTTGCTCGCTTGACCCGGATACGATCTGGGACCGCAGTACGATTGATTCACACCATCTAACGTGCAGAAAAGGTTGGTCTCAGGGGTCCATTCCACGTAATTGGCGACAAAGAGATCAAGATTACCATCTTTATCGTAATCTAGCCAAGCGCAGCTTGTGCCTAAACCGGGGTTATCGATTCCGGCAGCTTCCGTTGCATCAATAAAGGTTCCATCTCCTTGATTCTGGAATAACCGATCAGCCCCCAAGCAGCTTATATACAGATCTGCATCACCGTCGTTATCGTAGTCGGCAGCGGCAACACCAAGCCCATACAATTCCACGGCAAGCCCGGCAGTTTCTGTGACATCTGTGAACGTTCCGTCTTGGTTGTTCCGATAGAGCCCCATTGTTTGCCGCCTTCCGGTGGGGTGTCCCGCCCAATCTTTACCGTTCACCAACAGAATATCCTGCCAGCCATCGTTGTTGTAGTCAATAAACGCACAACCAGAAGCGATCTCTTCGGGAAGGTACTTTTCGCCAAACGCACCGGTGTTGTGGACAAAATCGATCCCTGCTTTGCTTGTAATATCGACAAATTGGGGGAGTGTTTCTGCGGCAGTTGCGCTTCGTATCCAGATTAGAGATATGAAGATAAAAATCCATTGTGTTGATGAGGTGGTTTTCATTATTGATTCATAAAAAATAAAGTGCAATACGATAAGCACGTGATGCGTGATACGTGATAACGTGATGAATAAGCTAGTACTCAGTCATATAAGTTTTGCATATCAACAAGGGGGTCGGGTGACCCGACCCCTACGAAGTATTATGAGTCTCAATCCATATAGACAAGCATAATTTGCCTGACAGTGTACTAGGGCGTGCTGATATTTTGCTGTTGCTAATTCGGCAAACGTTGTAATCATCGGGCAATCTGCCATAAGTAGCGCGGACTGTTAGTTTGCGGCGGGGGATCACAATCTAACAGATCGTGGTACAAAAGGAGCCGTCCTGATGAAAAACGGAGTTGGGTTTCACGGCTCCCGTTCAACCCAACCTACGTTCTTATCCCGTAAAAATTGCTTGTATCAAGTGCCTACTTTAACTTTTGTATTATGTGTCATTGCTGCCTCAATGGCTAAACAGGTTTCAACTGTTGTAATTCCTTCGGACAGTGGGCAAGCCAGAGGTGTATTCCTCAAGATGCTATCGGCAAAGTTCTCCATTTCGTATGCCCATTCAGGTGAACCACGACCGTGTAGCGGCGTGGTCGTCAATTGCTCTGGATTCCATTCGGCTGATTTGTGCAGATAGCCGTGCAGGACCTCTTCCTCCCACCAACAGACAATTGTCCCCTCGTGCCCGTAGACGGAAAGCGACATGATGTATGGGCGGACCACCGATGCGCTGGTAAATACCTTGCCCATCGCGCCATTCTTGAATTTTAGGATTGCGAGTCGTGCATGTTCTGTATAATCGCCGGAGACCTCCTCAATGTCGCCGGCAACCCAGCGCAACAGGTCCACGGAGTGATAGGCGATCCCCAACCGCACCTGTGCCCGTGGGCTACGTCCCCATGTCAGGCGGCTCGGATATTCATCCGGATCTGCTTTATGTGCGTAATTGGACGAGAGGTAGAACAGATCGCCGACCCCACCGCCGGAAACAATCTCTTTCGCGTGTGCAAAGGTGGGCCAAGAACGGCAGATATGCCCCGTGGCAGCTTTCTGGTTCGGATATTCAAACATGGCGATGCGAAGTGCCCGGCACTCCTCAATGGTGAGGCACGCAGGTGTCTCACCAAGGACGTGCTTGCCCGCACTCAAGCACGCAAGCAGCTGTTCTGCGTGAAGGTAGTGCGGCGTGCACAGATTGAATGCGTCGATTTCGTTATCCTTCAAGGCTTCGTCGAATGAACGATAGATTTTCGGAACGCCCCACGTCTCTGCTTTTGCCTTTGAAGCGTCAGAATGTGCTACCACAGCGGCAACCGTTGCTTTATCAGGAATTGCCTTGTAGCCGTTAAAATGGTTCGTACCTGTCCAGCCTGTGCCGACGATACAAACGTTGATTTTGTCCATCGTTTAGATCTCCTTGGTTCTGGTAAACCTTTGTATATAATAAATGTAAGACTTACGCACTTCAGTTCTAAGACCAGATAGGGACGCAGATTTCGCTGATTGTCGCAGATAAAAAGAGAAGACTCATGTAAAAACGGAGTGCAATTACGGTGAACGCGTTGAGGGCGGGGCAAGATGCCCCGCCTACGGTTTGCTGCGTAAGGGATAAAAAAATTGCCCCTCACTTTGGAGGTTCTGTGATATAATACCGGCAGATGTAGTTCCAGTCGGCTTACGCTATCAATCGGCATTAAGATTAGTGGAAAAGTTAATGTGTGTCAAGCGTAAAAGACCTACTCAATTATAGTAAATTTTAGCATTATAGTAGATTTTAGAATTAATGGGACCCTCCAAATCGGCGCAGTTAGAAACAGCGCCTACCAAACATGGGGAGGCGCAAGTGTTTATTTATTTAGAACTTACGCACTTGAACGCTTAAAGCGGGCAACCACAAGGGTTGCCCCTACGGTCAGATCTTCGGTTTATAGTCGGGCGCGTGTGTCGTGACGCGCAATGAATTGCGCTACTACAAACTGAACTGCGTAACTCCTATTTATTTTTTGAATTCACTATAAATACCGGAGGTATAAAAATTATGCCCAAACTCGTTGAACCTGTCATCGCGGATCCGGACGACATTGAAGCGCAGATCGAATGCTTCAAAGTCCACGGTTATGTTATTCTTCCAGATCTACTTTCGCCCGATGAAGTCGATACCCTTAACGATGCCATCGACCGAGATCGGGAGGCAAACCCTTTTATGTGGTTTTCTGGAACAGCGCCCGACTACAACTGCAATCTCCTGTTGACAGAGCCTGCGTTTGAGATGACCATCCGCCATGAAAGGCTACTCCCCCTTATCGGGGAATTGATGGGCGGTCCCATCTGCTTTGAGGAGCTCGCTGTACGCCATCGTGATGGGGAGGATGAAGCGCATGACACAGGGTGGCACCGGGACCGTGGCTATTGGCCCGAACACCCCCTGAATCTCGATTATCCACAGGTTATCTACTATCTGAACGATGTGAACGAGACGACCCACTGTTTTTCTATCAGTCCGGAGCCTGCCGGCGGAGAAATCCTCGACGACAAAGAGGCACATCTTGAACGCGGTGGTATGCTCCATTTCTATGGCACAGCGGGTTCGGCGATCCTTTTCAATTGTGCCACTCTGCACGGTGTCACATTACGGAAAACTGATCAGGTGCGTCGTACAATTCAGGTCTATTACGGGCATCCCAACCGTCGTTCCTTGAGCGAAGTGACGCTGATGCCTCCGAGCCTGTGGCGGGATCACCCAGATCCAGAGGTTCGCCGCTTCTACAGCAAGTTCAATCGGTATACGCGAGTCATGATGGACGGTCTTAGTATGACCGATGATAGGGAACACTCGCTCCCACAACCGTAGGTGAAAATTATGCAATTCAAAGCACATCTTGTTGATGATACGATCAGAAGTGTTTATGGACTGGAAGTTGCCGATATGAACGGTGATGGACAGAAGGATATTGTCATGGGCTCCACCGGCGAGCCGATCATTGTTTGGTACGAAGCACCTGATTGGAAGAGGCATCTCATTTCAGATCAGCACCCCGGCAATATCACTATCGCCGCTCAGGATCTGACGGGAAACGGCTTACCGGATCTGTTTGTTGGAAGCGCGTTTAATCGGGGTGACCGTTCTCTCATCGAATATCTACATTGGCTCGAAGCCCCTACGGACGGTGGACAGTGGAAGAGTCATTTCATTGAAGAAATCCCATACCTTCACCGGATCGCAGTTGCCGACATTAACGGTGATGGTCAACCCCTTCTGTTTGCCGCATCAATTCAGGGACCCGAAGGTGGGTTAGATGATTGGTACGATCCGGGCAGTCTCTGGTGTTACCCGTTTCCAAGCGATCCGGTCAATGGTCCGTGGGAACGCCGCCTAATTGACGGAAAGTTGCATCTCAATCATGGAATGAGTGTCGGCGATGTGGACGGGGATGGCAGGCTTGATATCCTGATTGGTTGTCGGGACGGGGTCATTTGGCTTGAACCTCCTGCGGATCCGTTAGAAGGCGAGTGGAGCCGATGGGTGATTAGTGACCAAGAGAGCAGCGAGGTTTTCACGGTCGATCTGGATGGCGATGGGGTCAACGAGATTTTATCCATTGAACCGTGGCACGGGAACACGCTATCGTGGTATAAGGCATCGGGGGATTTGCGGACAGGTCAGTGGGCGCGACACCAGATTGATGATACGTTGAATCGTGGACACTCGCTGCATGGAGTTGACGTCGATGGCGATGGAAGGGTGGAAATTATCTCCGGGTATAACGGTGAGGGCTGGAACCTTCAACTCTATCGTCCTGAAGATCTTGATTGCAACCGGTGGACGAAAGAATTCATTGACCACGGTGGTTTGGGGGTCGGTAATATGCACGTGCTTGACCTGAACGATGACGGACGGGTGGACATCATCGCAGGGGGGTTGAGTACGGGTAATGTCAAGTGGTATGAGAATGTGGGTGCGTAGCTTTTGGCATTAGTTCATTGGTGAATCAATGTACTATGGGTAGGTTTTAGAATTAATTATACACTGAATTCACTATAATTCTCTGAGCGGGAAAACTAGATGCCCCGTCCCGATTCATCGAGAGGCAATCTGCCAAATGTAACGCAAACTGTTAGTTTGCGGGTTGGGATCACAATCTAACAGATTGTGGTACAAAAGACTATCTACTGTTAATGTCTATTTATTCTTAGAATTCACTATAATTAACGTAAGTTGCTAGTTGCGTTACGATACCACATACATGTCGCTCCGCTGGGGCTCTAAGGCTGGTTTTATCCTGTTTTCTATACACATGTCGTCCCGCTGGGGCTATGAGTCGGGCAAGATGCTCGACCTACGGAGGGGGAACATTGTTGGGTTTCACGGTTCCCGTTCAACCCAACCTACGCACTGATGGATTTTTAATAACTAGGGCGTGTTGACATTTTGAAGCTGCTGATTCGGCAAACGCTGTAAGCATCAGGCTATCTGCCATAAGTAGCGCGAACTGCTAGTTTGCAGGCTGGATCACAATCTAACAGATTGTGGTACAGAAGATTCCTTTTATGAAATAAGTTTTTGAACGGGAGACTTCCCGATGACAAACGGAGTTGGGTTTCACTCTATCTGTGTATCAACAACAGTGTTGTTGAACGACTCAGCCCCCACTTGTCGTTGATAGGGATTGGCGTTTAACCGTTCAACCCAACCTACGGACCGTTACTTCTTACGTTCCACCTTTAGGATACACATGTCGCCCCGCTGGGGCTAAATGAACAGATAAACCAATGATTCTTCACGTTTCACGTTATCAACATCTATTATGCTTATACTTTGTGCCAATGTTGGCAGCACTTCATTCAAATACCAGATTATTGATGTCGAAACATCGGCGTCGCTAGTCACGGGCGGTGTTGAGCGGGTCGGCAATTCGCCTTCACCGTTCACACACGCCGTGCCCGGCAAACCGCCCCTAAGCGGCGAAATCGATGCGCCAAACCATAATGCTGCGATTGTGCACGCGATAGATCTGATCACCTCCCCCGAAACAGGGGTCGTGGCGGATCTCAGCGACCTTGTGGGGATAGGGTTTAAGACCATTCTCGCCAGGGGGATTTGGCGTTCCGCGTTGATAACGGACAAAGTAGTCGATGCCCTCGAAGCGGATATTCCATTTGCCCCTACCCACAATCCTGCTTACATCGCCTCGATCCGTGCGTTTCGGGAGCGACTCCCGAACACACCGTTGGTCGCTGTTTTTGAGACATGGTTTCATCAGACGATGCCGGACTACGCCTCCGAGTTTGGTGTGCCGCGGAAGTGGGTGGAGAGGCATCATATCCGTCGTTACGGCTTCCACGGCGCATCACATCGCTACATCTCAGAGCGGGTCCCCCAACTGCTCGGCGATTCACCGGCGAATCTACGGATTATCTCCTGTCATCTCGGTGGGAGCTCATCGTTGTGTGCTATTCGCGACGGTCAGTCAATTGATACGACGATGGGCGTTTCGCCGCAATACGGTCCTATCCAATCGTCTCGGAGCGGAGATCTGGATCCGTTTGCGGTGCTTTACCTGATGGATGCGGAGGGGTGGGATACAGACGAAATTCGTCGTCAACTGATTGAGGAGTCGGGGCTGCGCGGAATTTCAGGCGTCAGCGGCGATTTGCGCGATGTCGAAGCGGCAGCAACAGAAGGGAATGACGATGCACGGCTGGCGATGGATACTTTCTTCTATCAGGTCAAGAAGCACATCGGTGCTTACATCGCCGCGCTCGGTGGGGTGGACGTGATTGCGTTCACCGGCGGGATCGGCGAAAAGAGTACAACGGCGCGTGCAGCAATTTGTGAGGGCTTGGAATGGCAGGGTATCTTGTTAGATCCACAAAGGAATGAGCGTCACACGGGCGAAGGAGAAATCTCTGCCGCTGATAGCCGGGTGAAGATTCTCGTTGTGCCAGCGGATGAGGAGGTTATCGTCGCACGAGAAACGGCGAACGTCATCGCGCAACGGAAGAACAGTGCGTGATGCGTAAAATCTTTTCGCTCATGTTAAAAAGCCGTGCAACAGAAATCGAGTTTGGCTCATGTTAAGAAATCGTGCAAAGAAACCGAGTTTTGAAGAAAAAACTCGGTTTCTCTTTGCGTTTTGCACTTTCTTTTTATAGTGGATCTTAGAATTATGAGACACGCCAAACCGGTGCGGTTAAAAACCGCACCTACCGGGTTGAAGTGAATAATGGCAGTTATCGTTTGCCCTGTTTGATCCGTCCCCATATTGTAAACTTTTTGCCGGTGGGTGAAACCGAAAAAGGAGTGTTCAACCATGCAGGTCCAAAGTCACTATGCGGATTATTGGTGAGGTTTTGCTTATTACCCCCATCGGCATCCATGACGTAGATTTCGCTCTTCCCGTCCCTATTAGAATTGAAGACAATACGTTGACTGTCGGGTGACCATGACGGAGACCCATCCCAATCACGATGATTGGTCAGTTTCTGTTGATTACCCCCATCGGCATCCATCACGTAGATGTCAAAATTTATAGCGTCCCCCTTCCTATCAGCCATGAAGGCAATTCGTTTGCCGTCAGGAGACCATACAGGCCGCCAGTCATTATTCCGATTTTCAGTGAGTCTGTGTTGATTCGCCCCATCGGCATCCATCACATAGATTTCATAAATGATGTCCAAGTTGTGTACAACGTGCCCCTCCCTCTGAGCACTGAAGACAATCCGTTTACCATCCGGGGACCATGCGGGATCCGTGTCCGATGTGAGGTTTTTAGTGAGGTTTAGTTGATTGCTTCCATCGGCATCCATCACGTAGATTTCAATGTTATGCCCCTTATCGTTATCCCTATCAGACTGGAAAACAATGCGTTTGCCGTCAGGGGACCATGAGGGATCTCTGTCATCAGCGGGATGGTTAGTGAGGTTTTGCTGATTCCCCCCATCGGCGTCCATCACGTAGATGTCAGAACTAAAAAAACCGGGGATACGCAAGGGGTGCCCATCCCTATCAGATATGAAGACAATCCGTTTACCGTCGGGTGACCATGAGGGTTCATAGTCCCTAGCGAGATTATTGGTAAGTCTACGCTGATTTTTTCCATCGGCATCCATCACGTAGATTTCAGGGTTACCATCTCTACGAGACACGAAGGCAATCTGTGCCTGTGCGTCAACGACTGCTATCAGCGGTGTCAGACTTAATGCTACACCGGTAGCTAAAATCAGATGTGCAAACCTATATCTTCGGTGCATTTGCTATGCCTCCTCTGGTTTCAAATCGGTTTTGGCTCAGGTCAAGAAATAGTGCAAAGAAACCGAGTTTTGAAGAAAAAACTCGGTTTCTCTCAACAGTGGCAGTTAGCGATTTGCCTGTTTGACTCGTCCCCATAGCGTGAGGGTCTTACCGGCGGGAGCAACGGAGAAAGCAGGACCAAACCATGCAGGAGCAAGGTCAGCATTGGGATTATTAGTGAGTCTTTGAAGATTCCCCCCATCGGCATCCATTACGTAGATTTCAAGGCTTTCCCAGTCCCCAGGCTTATAAGACGAGAAGGCAATCCGTTTGCTGTCCGGTGACCATGAGGGATTCCGGTCAATGATGCGATTTTCAGTGAGTCTTTGAAGATTCCCCCCATCGGCGTCCATCACGTAAATTTCAAAGTTTTGCCAGTCCCCCTTCCTATCAGATGAGAAGGCAATCCGTTCACCGTCAGGAGACCATACGGGTGACAACTCATTATTCCGATTATTGGTGAGTCTGTGTTGATTCCCCCCATCGGCGTCCATCACGTAGATTTCATAAGTGATGTCCAAGTTATGTACAACGTGCTCCTCCCTACGGGCACTGAAGACAATCCGTTGACCGTCGGGTGACCACGAGGGATATTGGTCCTCAGTAAGATTGTTAGTGAGTCTTTGTTGATTCCCGCCATCGGCGTCCATCACGTAGATGTCAATGCCATGAGGCTGACCCTCCGCATCCCTATCAGACTCGAAGGCAATGCGTTTACCGTCCGGTGACCACGAGGGATACCTATCATCAGAGGGATTGTTAGTGAGTCTTTGTTGATTATCTCCATCGGCGTCCATCACGTAGATTTCATAAGTGGACCAACCGTGTCTAGCGTGGACATGCCCATCTCTAGCAGACATGAAGACTATCCGTTTACCGTTAGGAGACCATGAGGGGTTGATGTCAGCATGGGGATGATTGGTGAGTCTACGCGGATTACCTCCATCGGCGTTCATCACGTAGATTTCAAAGTTCCCATCCCTCTTAGACGCAAAGGCAATCTGTGCCTGTGCGTCAACGACTATCATCAGCGATGTCAGACTTAATGCTACAACGATAGTTAAAATCATACGGGCGAGACTATGTCTTCGGCGCATCTGCTATGCCTCCTATGGTTTCAAATCGGTTTTGGCTCAGGTCAAGAAATAGTGCAAAGAAACCGAGTTTTGAAGAAAAAACTCGGTTTCTCTCAACAGTGGCAGTTAGCGGTTTGCCTGTTTGACCCGTCCCCATAGCGTGAGGGTCTTACCGGCGGGAGCAACGGAAAAAGCAGGACCAAACCATGCAGGAGCAAGGTCATCCTCGGGATGATTGGTGAGGTTTTTAGGGTTACTCCCATCGGCATTCATCACAAAGATGTCAGGGTTCGCATCTACTTCTCTATCAGATACGAAGACAATCCGCCTCCCGTCAGGGGACCATGAGGGCTCCGTATCCTTAAAGGGATGATTGGTGATGTTTCGCGGATTATTCCCATCAGCATCCATCACGTAGATTTCAGCGTTCCCATCCCTCCAGGACGCAAAGGCAATGCGCTTGCCGTCAGGAGACCAGGAGGGATTTTCATCATGACTGGCATTGTTGGTGAGGTTTTGCTTATTCCCCCCATCGGCGTCCATCACGTAGATTTCCATGTTCCCACCTCGCCAAGAATGAAAGGCAATGCGCTTGCCGTCAGGAGACCAGGAGGGCCCATAGTCAGGAGAGCGATCATTGGTGAGATTTTTTGGTTTGCTCCCATCGGCGTTCATCACATAGATTTCAGGGCCCCCACCCCTCTGAGACGTGAAGGCAATCCGTTTGCCATCGGGAGACCATGCGGGGTCCGAGTCTTCAAAGTCATTGTCAGAAAGGTTTCGTTGATTTGCTCCATCGGCGTCCATCACGTAGATTTGCCGGTTCCAATCCTTACCACTCCTATCAGCCGTAAAGACAATCTGTTTGCCGTCAGGAGACCATGAGGGATGCCCGTCATCACCGGGGGCGTTAGTCAGGTTTCGCTGATTACCGCCATCGGTATCCATCACGTAAATCTCCCACTCCCAATCGTTCCAATCTCTATCAGACATGAAGACAATCTGTGCCTGTGCGTCAATGACTACCATCAGCGGTGTTGGTCCCAACACGACAACGATAGTTAAAATCAGATGTGCGAGAGTGTCCCTTCGTTGCATCTGTTATTCCACCTCTGTTCTCAAATCGGCTGTTTATTGTTTAGGGATGATAGAGGTCCGCTGGTGTTGGCAACCCCTTTACAATTATAGTTATAATATAGACACAAATTCCTGCTGGGAGTTCTCAAGTAAAGTAACAATTCGGACTATTATCACGTGAAACCTTCGCCCCTTCTTTGGTGTTTATGACATCCCCCCGGACACTCATAGATCTCAGCAAACACTGTTTTCTCAGTAATCTAGTACACTGTCAGGCAAATTATGATTGTCTATATGGATCGAGACTCATAATACTTCGTAGGAGTCGGGTGACCCGACCCCCGCACTGGCAAATAAGGGCGGGGAGACCCCGCCCCTACAATTTATTTTCGTGCTTTGCACTTTCTACATGAGCCCTGATTGAAAGCAAACGATAACATATATAATAATTCCAAAACTTATATGACTGAGTACTAGTGGTCAACCTGTTTGAGCTGTCCCCATATTGTAAACTTTTTGCCGGTGGGAGAAACCGAAAAAGGAGAGTTCAACCATGCAGGACCAACGTCACTATGTGGATTATTGGTGAGGTTTTGAAGATTTCCCCCATCGGCATCCATCACGTAGATTTCAGAGTTTCCATCCCTCCGAGACACGAAGGCAATCCGTTCACTGTTTGGAGACCAGGAGGGTGATCCGTTCCAAGTGTGATGATTGGTGAGATTTTGAAGATTTCCCCCATCGGCGTTCATCACATAGATGTCAAATATTCTAACGTCCCCCTTCGTATCAGATGAGAAGGCGATTCGTTCACCATCAGGGGACCATACGGGCTGCCAATCATTATTGCGATTTTCAGTGAGTCTTTGTTCATTACCCCCATCGGCGTCCATTACGTAGATTTCATCAGTGATTCTGAGGATGTTTCTAAAGTGCCCTTCCCTACTGGAACTGAAGACAATGCGTTTACCGTCGGGAGACCAGGAGGGATACTTGTCCTCATTGGGACTGTTAGTGAGATTTTGAGGGTTGCTACCATCGGCGTTCATCACGTAGATTTCAGAGTTATGCGGATCATCCCTGCCCTGATCCCTATCAGACGAGAAGATAATGCGTTTACCGTCTGGGGACCATGAGGGTGCCCCGTCATCACCGCGATGATTGGTGAGGTTTTGCTGGTTCCCCCCATCGGCGTCCATCACGTAGATCTCAGAAGTGGGTCTACCGTGTATACCGTCTTTAGCGTGCCCATCCCTATTAGACACAAAGACAATGTGCTTGCCGTCCGGTGACCATGAGGGTGAATGGTCACTAGCGGGGTTATTGGTGAGATTTTGCTGATTCCCCCCATCGGTATCCATCACGTAGATTTCAGCGTTCCCATCCCTACCAGACGAGAAAGCAATCCGTGCCTGTGCATCAACGCACATCATCAGCAGTGTCAGCACCAAGGCGGCTATAACGCTAGCTAAGATCAAATGTGCGCGATTGGTTTTCGGCGGCATCCGTTATTCCTCCTCTGTTGTCAAAGCGGTTTGGTATCCTTAAACGTCATTTTCTCAATAATAGTAGTTATCAGTCACCCTGTTTGAGCCGTCCCCATATTGTAAACTTTTTGCCCGCGGGGGCAACGGCAAAAGTAGGAACAAACCATGCAGGACCACCATCATTCCTCGGATGATTAGTGAGTTGTTGCGGATTGCCCCCGTCGGCATCCATCACATAGATGTCCCCGTTCCCATTCCTATCAGAGGAAAAGATAATGCGTTTACCATCCGGTGACCATGAGGTCCCCCCATCATCATCGCGATTTTCAGTGAGTCTTTGTAGATTACCGCCATCGTCGTCCATCACATAGATTTCATAATTTAGCCAGTCTCCCTTCCTATCGGATGAGAAGGCAATGCGTTTGCCATCGGGTGACCATGAGGGTGAGGCATCATTCTTGCGGTTTTCAGTGAGTCTCTGTTCATTACCCCCATCAACGTCCATCACATAAATTTCAGAAGTGGTGATTTCAAAATCGCCTATAAAGTGTCCATCCCTTTCAGAGGAAAAGACAATGCGTTTACCGTCGGGGGACCATGAGGGATACCTGTCATCAGTGCGATTGTTAGTGAGGTTTTGAGGATTCTCTCCATCGGCATCCATCACGTAGATTTCAGTAGTGGGGAAACCGTGTATGTCAAGGAACCTATCCCTATCAGACACGAATGCAATCCGTTTGCCGTCCGGTGACCATGAGGGAGAACTGTCACCAGCGGGATGGTTAGTGAGGTTTTGCGGATTGCCCCCGTCGGCATCCATCACATAGATTTCAAAAGTGGTCCTAACACCGTCCCTACGGACGTGCCCAGCCCTATCAGACATGAAGGCAATGCGTTTGCCGTCCGGTGACCATGAAGGAGAACTGTCCCAAGCGGGGTTATTGGTGAGGTTTCGCTGGTTTTTCCCATCATCGTCCATCAGGTAGATTTCATAGTTCCTATCCCTATCAGACACAAAGGCAATTCGTGCCTGTGCCCCAACGACTACCATCATCAGAGTCAGCCCCAAGACTATAACGCTAGCTAAAATGAAATGGGCGAGATTATATCTCTGTTGCATCCGTTATTCCTCCGCTATTGTCAAATCGGTTTATGTTTCTTTGGAGTGGATAGAGGTCGGCTTGTGTTGGCAACCCTTTTACAATTATGGTAGATTTTAGAATTAATTAGACACTGTAAACCAGCGAGGTTAGGGACCTTGTACGCGGAGTTACGGCACACGGAGTGTGCCTACTACTTTGAATGTCTACTTATTTTTAGGATTCACTATAAAAGAGCAATTCGGATTATTATTGTATGAACTCGTCATCCCCTCTTTGGCGTTTATGACCCAATCTCAACGAACGCTGTTTTCACGATAATGGCGGTTATTGGTCAACCCGTTTGAGCTGTCCCCACATCGTGAGGGTTTTAGTTGTGGGGGGAACTGAAAGAACAGCGTTATACCATGCAGGTGCTTTCTCGTCCTCGGGGTGATTGGTGATGTTTCGCGGATTTGCCCCATCGGCGTCCATCACAAAGATGTCCGGATTAAAATCCCTCGTCCGATTCGACACAAAGGCAATCCGTTTACTGTCGGGCGACCATGAGGGTGAATAGTCCCTATCGGGGTGATTGGTGACGTTTCGCTGATTCCGCCCATCGGCGTCCATTACGTAGATATCTGTGCGAAGAGCCCCAGGTCCAAAGGCATCAAAGGCAATGTGTTTACCGTTAGGGGACCATGAGGGATTATTGTCATCAGTGTCACTAATGGTAAGGTTTCGCTGATTCTCCCCATCGGCATCCATCACGTAGATTTCTAGGTTTCCAGCGCGCTCCCTCCTAGAGGTAGCAAAGACAATGTGCCTACCGTCCGGCGACCATGAGGGTGACCTGTCTGTATGGCCCCTATTATTGGTGAGGTTTAGCCGATTTTCCCCATCGGCATCCATCACGTAGATTTGTCGGTCCCACACAAAGGCAATCTGTTTACCGTCCGGAGACCATGAAGGTTCCTTGTCGTCAAAGTCATTGTTGGAAAGGTTTCGCTGATTCCCCCCGTTGGCGTCCATCACGTAGATTTGCCGGTTCCCATTCCTATTAGACGAGAAGGCAATCCGTGTGCCGTCAGGAGACCATGAGGGGTCCCTATCATCACCAGGATTATTAGTGAGATTTCGCTGATTGCCCCCATGGTTGTCCATCACATAGATTTCCCAGTTCCAATCCCTATCAGACATGAAGGCAATCCGTGCCTGTGCATCAACGCATACCATCAGCAGTGTCAGCCCTAGCACGACAACGATCGCTAAGATCAAATGTGCGAGAGTATGTCTCCGTTGCATCTGTCTGTCCTCCTCTGGTCTCAAATCGGTTTATTATTCTTTGGGGGTGATACGGGTCAGCTAGTGTTAGCAATCCCTTTTCAACTAAAATTATACAACCATTTAAGCAATTTATGCAACGTCGTATCCCAAAACAGGGTATCAAACAGACAAAATCACTATCGGCGCAGTTGGAAACAGCGCCTACCAAACATGGGGGGCGAAAGTGTCTGTTTATTTTTAGAATTCACTATAATTGGACTCTCCAAATCGGCGCAGTTGGAAACAGCGCCTACCAAACATGGGGGGCGAAAGTGTCTGTTTATTTTTAGAATTCACTATGGTAATCGAAACCGAGCGCAGTGCAAAACCTGTCCCCCTACATTTTTCCAATTTCACTTGCGGATAATTGCAATCCTTGTTATAATCAGTTCATTTCCGGCTTACAATTTTTCTGGATATATGTTTGCAAATCTGTGGTTTTCTGATACGATTTTTTACGAATTGAATCATAGCAACTATCTCTCTCTGGTTCACAGGGGCATTGTGGATTGGCGATTGACTTATTGACTCATGGGGCGGGGGAACCCCGCCCCTACGATTTCGCTTCATATTTTGCACGTTCTCTTTGCGTGAGTCGATCTATTTTGATCTTGCGGCACTAGAAAGCATACGGTATAATGTAGCCACTTTCGGGACAACCTAATGCGATACTTTATTTTTAGCGATGTTCATGCAAATCTTGAAGCATTTGATGCTGTCCTATCGGCAGTTGCTGAGGTCCAAGTGGATAGGATTATTTTTCTCGGTGATATTGTCGGTTACGGTGCCCAACCAAATGAGGTTGTTGACCGATTGAAAGAACTTAAGCCCGATGCCACGGTTCGTGGGAATCACGACAAAGTTATCGCTGGTATCGAGGATGGCAGCAGTTTCCAAGAACTCGCTCGCGCCAGTGCAATGTGGTCACGGCTTCAGATCCGACCCGATAACAAAGCATATCTGCGGTGTATGCCTCAAGGACCGATAACGCTAGAAAAGGAGATTCAGCTATCGCACGGAAGTCCTCATGATGAAGATTTTTATATCGTGAACCGTTGGGATGCGCGACCGATCCTGCATCAAAGTGAGAGTTGGATCGTGTTTTATGGGCACACACATCTGCCGATGATCTACTCGACGGAATCGAGATTCTCTCAGTGTTACCCGGAAGATGATGAATTTTACTACAGACTTTTGGAAGATGAGCAGTATCTAATTAACCCCGGATCCGTTGGGCAGCCACGCGATCTCAATCCCCAAGCGAGTTATGCTATCCTTGATACGGACGAAAGCATCATTTGCATAAAACGGATTGAATACGACATTCCAGCCGCACAGCGCAAAATTCGCGAAGCTGGACTACCTGCATGGCACGCCGACCGATTGGCATCTGGGCGCTAGTACTCAGTCATATAAGTTTTGCATATCAACAAGGGGGTCGGGTGACCCGACCCCTACGAAGTATTATGAGTCTCAATCCATATAGACAATCATAATTTGCCTGACAGTGTACTAGGACGTGTTGACATTTTGATGTTGCTAATTCGGCAAACGCTGGGATCACAATCTAACAGATCGTGGTACAAAGGTCCGAAATAGTTTCTGACGTGCGAGCAAAGGGTTGGGGGACTACGAAGGGTTATGTGTTTGTGCTCCCTTTGAAGCTGCTGATTCGGCAAACGCTGTAAGCATCAGGCAATCTGCCAAATGTAGCGTCCCGACATGTCGGGATTAGTTTGCAGGGTGGGATCACAATCTAACAGATCGTGGTACAAAGGTCCGAAATAGTTTCTGTCGTGCGAGCAAAGGGTTGGGGGACCCAACCCCTACGAAGGGTTATGCGTTTGTGCTCCCTTTGAAGCTGCTGATTCGGCAAAGGCTGTAAGCATCGGAGTATCTGCCAAGTGTAGGGATCACAATCTAACAGATCGTGGTACAAAGGTCCGAAATGGTCTCTGTCGTGCGAGCAAAGGGTTGGGGGACCCAACCCCTACGAAGGGTTATGTGTTTGTGCTCCCTTTGAAGCTGCTGATTCGGCAAACGCTGTAAGCATCAGGCAATCTGCCAAATGTAGCGTCCCGACATGTCGGGATTAGTTTGCAGGGTGGGATTACAATCTAACAGATCGTGGTACAAAGGTCCGAAATGGTCTCTGTCGTGCGAACAACGGGCTGTCAAATGTCGACAGAACCTAAGTACTATCCTGAATACCTGAGTTTCAATGACCATCACTCAAACCGATAAAGCTGTCATCATTGCGAGTCTCACCACCTTTTTGACATTTCTGATAAATGCCAAACTCGGTTCAATTTGGCTGCTTTATTTGAACGTTCTTGTGGTGGTGGGCGTGTTCGGTTATGCGAGCCGACCGTGGAATCAACTCTCGCATCTTTCACGCTGTGCGATTTTTGGCGTTATTGCATCAATTACCTACATCCCACTGGATTTGTTGTTCTCTAAACACGTTGAGCTGCTTTCCTATTTAAGTCGGCGTGATATCCTGATAGCCGCTGTGCCCTTGAGTCTGTTACTCACTTGGATGATTGCCATCACGATAATCATCTACATCTATCATCGGCTTAACGAAGTTTGGGAACGCCCCTATATCCCCGCTCTGATTGTCGGCAGCATTGCTTTCGTGGGCAGCACGATTTTCGACCAGTTCGGTTCTGTGCGCTTATGGAATTGGAACGCGCTCCGCTTTTCCGCTTTCCCCTATATCGGCTCCGTTCCGGTCTGCGTTCCGATAGGGCTTGGGCTGACCTTTTTGCTTTCTCCGTACTATCTCCGTAGCCACCACATCGTTGTGGGGTCGATACGGTGTGGTCTCTTTATTGGGATTATGCAGTTTCTCTGCTTTCTGTTGTTTCACTTCATCGGGATATTATATTGACGGGAGCCGTTTTCGGATTTGTTGTTAAGATTAAAGGTTTCTACCTTTCGCTCTAGAGGAGCGCAATACATGGGGAGCGCAAGTGTCTATTTATTTTTTGAATTCACTATAATAATCGTTTTTCCGTTCTCACGCTTCAGGTGGATTGGGAAAGGAGTTTCGTAGTAGGAACGCAGATCCGCGTTCCTACTAGTTACTTAGGTTATTATTGTATTTGTAGCACGTTTGGCGGATAAGGACTCATAATGATTAGATCGACAACAATTCTTACGGTACGACGTGACAATCAAATCGCCATCGGTGGCGATGGTCAAGTTACTCTCGGAGATACCGCGATTAAACACGGGGCGAAGAAAATTCGTCGTGCTTATAGCGGTCAGGTGCTATTAGGTTTTGCCGGTTCAGCCGCAGACGCACTCACTCTGTTTGAAAACCTTGAAAAAAAACTGGATCAGTATCGCGGTAATCTTCAAAGAGCGGCTGTTGAATTTGCGAGAGATTGGCGGGGCGATCGCGTGCTCCGCCGGACAGAGGCATTGCTAGTCGCGGTAGATGCCGCAAGGGGCTATCTCCTCTCTGGAAGCGGCGATGTACTTGAGCCAGATGATGGGGTCTTAGGTATTGGATCCGGTGGATCAATCGCCTTGTCGGCTGCCAGAGCACTCTTGAAACACTCTGCGCTCACCGCCGAAGATATTGTCAGAGAGGCATTACAGCTAACGAGCGATATTTGTGTGTATACCAATAGCAGTATTGAAATCGAAACGCTTGAGATTTAACTGTAGAATCTTTGCTCCTCAATTACGAATGTAGAAAACGGAGGTACACATTGTCAACACTCAATTCTTCATCGAGCGAAAGAACATTAGCGGATGCACTGACCCCCAGACAGATTGTTGAAGAACTGGATAAGTATATTATTGGTCAAGCGGAGGCGAAACGTTCGGTCGCTGTCGCGCTCCGGAACCGGGCACGTCGGCAGATGCTCGAAGACGACATGCGGGACGAAGTCGCACCGAAAAACATTATCATGATCGGCACAACAGGGGTCGGCAAAACTGAAATAGCGAGGCGATTGGCGCGTTTGGTGGAAGCCCCATTTATTAAAGTAGAAGCGTCAAAATATACCGAGGTGGGCTATGTTGGGCGTGATGTGGAATCGATGATTCGAGATCTGGCAGATCTGGCAGTCAATATGGTGAAGTCTGAACAGGCGGAGATAGTCAAGGAAAAAGCACTTGAGCTCACTGAAGAACGTCTCTTGGATTTCCTGATACCGCCACCGCGGCCAAAGATGAGCCCTGAATCTATTGGAAAAAACGTCGAGATCGCGGACGAAGATGAAGAGAGGGAAGCTTCAGACGGGGTGGATCCATTGGCATTAGCAATGCAGCAGATCGATGCGGCCGAACGACCGGAAGTGAGTGAACAGGAACAGGAAAGATACCTGCGGACGCGGGAAAAATTTCGTCAACGACTGAGAGATGGAAAACTGGAAGATAAGCCTATCGAAATCAATGTAAGCAACCGAACAGTTCCTTTTGTTGAAATCTTCTCTCCAAGTGGTATTGAGGAGATGGATATCAATCTAAAGGATATGTTTGGGAGCATTCTGCCCAAACAGGAGAAAAAACGTCGTGTACCTATCTCCGAAGCGCGTCAGATCCTTGCACAGGAAGAGGCAGAGAAGCTAATTGATATGGACAACGTCATCAGCGAAGCCGTTGCGCGTGTGGAAAACTCCGGCATCGTCTTTCTGGACGAAATCGATAAGATTGCAGGGCGTGAATCGAAGTCGGGACCCGATGTCTCGCGAGAGGGCGTCCAACGCGACATCCTACCGATTATCGAAGGCAGTACGGTGATGACCAAGCACGGCATGGTTCGCACGGATCACATCCTTTTCATCGCTTCCGGTGCATTTCATGTCTCCAAGCCATCTGACCTCATTCCAGAATTACAGGGACGTTTCCCAATTCGCGTTGAACTGAAAAGCCTGAATGAAGCAGACTTCATACGCATCCTCACCGAACCGAAGAACGCGCTAGAGAAGCAGTATATCGCCATGCTGAAAACGGAAGGCATTGATGTGACCATCACCGAAGATGCGATAGATCAGATTGCTGCTTTAGCTTTTCAGGTGAATGAATCGGTAGAAGACATTGGGGCGCGCCGGCTTCACACTATCATGGAGAAGCTTTTTGACGAACTCTCCTTTAACGCTCCCGACTTGGAGGAGAAGTCAATCACAATCAATGCGGATTACGTTACCGAGCAGTTATCGGAGATTGTGGAGGACGAGGATATCAGCAAATATATTCTCTGATGCTCATGTTAAGAAAGCGTGCAACAGAAACTATAGTAGATTTTAGAATTAATTAGACACCGTGAACGAGCGAGGTCAGGCACCTTGGGCGCGGAGTTACGGCACACGGCGTGTGCTTACTACTATTAATGTCTATTTATAGTGGATCTTAGAATTAACGAGACACTCCAACTCGGCGCAGTTGGAAACAGCGCCTACCAAACATGGGGGCGAAAGTGTTTATTTATTTTTAGAATTCACTATAAGTTTTTGGCGCGGAGAGCGGGGCAAGATGCCCCGCCTACGGTTTCTTTCGGTATTTTGCACTTTCTTTTTACATTAACCTTCTCTGAATCGTTCTCTGGTGCTCATTGGTTATTTGCTGCAGGAACATCTGCCAAGAATTGATGAACCGCTTCCACTGTTGGTAAGCCGCTGCGTCCGCCCAGCTGACGGCAGTTGATCGAAGCGACAGCCGAGGCAAACCGGACTATCTCCGTAACGCTCCAATCCTGCAAGACACCGTAGATAAATCCGCCGTGAAACGCGTCTCCTGCGCCGGTGGTATCTACCACATCAACGGGGAAGGCTGGAAACGTCAGGATCCCCGCTTCCGATTTTGCAACACATCCCCGTTCGCCAAGCGTTACGGCGGCGATGCGTGCGCCAAAATCGTAAAGTCTTTCTACGATTGCTTCGGGCGGCGCATCGGGCATCCAGCCGTGTGCAAATGCCTCCGATACGATAGGAATATCGACCAACGGCAGTAACAGTTCTACCAGTTCTTCGCTGTGCCACGTGCCGTCCAACACCACAGTGACCCCCGCCGCTTTCGCCCACTTTGCCGCTTGGACCGAGGCTTCATCGGCGTCGTCTAGGTGCAAGACTTTGGCAGATTCAATCTCTTGGCGATCCAGATCTGATACAGCCAAAGGGGTGTTGGTCTCCCGACGGGAGGTGAAGCAACGCTCGCCCGTCTCCTGATCAACGAGAACCAGAACAGCGCGGGAGAAGACGTTCGGCTCAAGCATAAATCGACTGACATCTACGCCTTCCTTCTCAAATTCGTCGCGGATGAACACACCTTCGGGATCATCACCGGCTCTTCCAACGAAACGGGTGGAAACACCCAACCGGGCAAGGGTGACGAGTGCCGTTGAGACAGGACCACCAGCCTGACGAAGGTATTGAGAAGCACGCCACGATCTCCCGTACGCTGGTGGTTGGGGAACGACAAAGAGCATATCAGCGGTGCATGTGCCAATTCCGATGACATCTGGAAAGTTGTCTTGATTCATGGGAGGTTCCTGATTGTGTAGGGAACGCAGATCTGCGTTCCCTACGGAAATCTTTCTGATGAATGGGGTAACTTGCCTTGTGATACTATTCCAGCCCCCAAATCTCCGCAGCTGTGCCGCCCAAAATGCGTTCTCGCTGCGTGTCCGTCAAGAACGGCAGGCCTTCTTGGACAAGCCGCAACTCCTGATCCAGGGTGGGCCAACTGTGTTTAACTCGGTGATGTCCCGGGTATCCTGTCCCCCACACCATCCGCTCGGCTCCAAAGGCATCTACCAGTTTCTCGATAAACGGATGCACGTCTCTATAAGGGAAATCTTGGCTAGAACGACCGGCAACATCTGATAGTTTCAAACAGATATTGTCATACCCGGCAAGATCGACGATTGGCTGAAATTCTGATTCGTCCTCATCGACTTGAGGGTAGCCCATGTGGTCAAGGATCAATTTCAAAGAAGGATGTCGATCTGCAATGGCTGCTACCTGATCGGCGAACTCCGCCCGGAGATGAAATTGGATAACTGCGTCTAGTGAGGCAATCTCCTCCCACATCGGTTCATTCTGACGGGTCAATAGAATCTTTTCGTCGGGATAATACATCGGATGAAAGCGAAAGCCAGCCAGTCCCCGATCTTTTATCCAGTAGCGCACCTGTTCTGCATTGTTTGGGTCCTGTGGGTCGATCAATCCGTGCCCGATGAAGCGGTTGGGAAATCGTTCTACGGAATCTGCGATGTAGCCGTTATCCCAAGTGGACCAACTGGTTTGTACTAACACAGTCCAATCCACACCGTGTACATCCATCTCTGTCAGCAGTTCGTCGGCGGTACCCGGCTCGTCCGGATAGGAATTCCAGGTGGGCGCAGTTGGACCGACAGGATATTTGGGCGGATCAATCTCCCAAACGTGGACGTGGGTATCAACAATCATTACACAACTCCCTTCAGTCAGGTGTTGGGTTTCACTGTATTTTAAGATTTCAAGCAGAATTAACTCCTGAAATCGAATGAGAATTCTTGGTTAGGACTTACGCACTTGAACGTTCAAAGCGGGCAACCACAAGGGTTGCCCCTACAGTCAGATTTTCGGTTTATAGTCGGGCAAGCTTGTCAGGACGCGCAATGAATTGCGCTACTACAAACTGAACTGCGTAACTCCTACTTGGTATCTTTCATCAGTGTTGTTCAACCCAACCTACGCACTCACTCGCAATGCTGTTTCTTCCTTCATCAACGCGTCCATCATAGCATGAACCCGTGGCAAATCCGGTGCTGCCACATCTTCGGCAAAAGGAATGACCGGACCACCAGCCAATCCCACGTAATCCATGGCAGCGTGTAACGCCGAACCGCTATACCGTGCCCCATTTTCACCTCGAAAATCCTCGAACGGCACCATCATCGCACGGAGCCGTTCCGCTTCTGTCTTATCGCCGGCTGCGAACTTTTGATGCAGCGTCAGGCTCATTCGTGGCACGAAATTCGCCATGCCCGAACTGAAGCCCACCGCGCCGTGCGCCATATAGTCGATGCAGGGATCCTCTGCCATGCCACAGACCATCGCTGCGCGATCTCCTGCCCGCTCTACGATTCGATCAAAGGCGTCTAAATCCTCCACCGCATACTTTAGGCCGACCACCTCGTCCAGTTCACAAAGATTGATTACGTCGTCCACCGGCATGATGTCCAATCGTCGCTGATAAAGGACTGTGGGCAACTGTACTACCTTTGTAATTTCCCTGAATCCGTTGTAAACACCGTTGGCAGAGGCGGGCCCCACCACCGGCATAATCATCACGCCAGCGACGCCGAGTGATCGGGCGATGTGTCCCATCTCTAAGGCTCTCCCGAATCCTGGGCCAATGCCCGGCACAATATACGCCGCATCGCCAGCTTCGTCGAGATATGTGCCAACCACGGCTTCATACTCCTCTAACGTGGCATCGTAAACCATACCGGTGCCGCACTCCGGCATGATGAAGTCCACACCGTGCTGGATAAGGTAACGGACGTTTTTCCGTACACCTTCCAGATCCACCTGCCGGTCCTCCCGCCGAGGCGTAATAGCAACCACCAAGACGTTCCGGCACGCTTCTCTATCCAAGCTCTGCTTACTCATTTTACGCTCCTTCCCGATATCTCGCCAATTTCTCCTGAAATGACTTCTTCTCAAGCACCTCGCGATTCACCACATTATCTGGGATCTCGCCCCGTGATACCTGAATCGCCTTCTGACAGTTTAGCCTGCCGATGTCTCGGTAGCACTCTTCCGTCAAAGCGATGGCGTGAGGAGACACGATGACGTTATCCAATTTTAACAACGGTTCATTCGGATCCACCGGTTCTTCTTCAAACACATCAATCCCCGCGGCCCGGATACGTTTTTCCTGCAAAACTTGGGTCAACACACGCTGATCAACGATGGGACCACGGGCGGTGTTGATAAAGAATGCTGTCGGCTTCATGAGTGCAAACTCTTTTTCACCAATCAATCCGTGCGTCTCATCGGTCAACGGACAGGTGACACACACGTAATCGGATTCGCGCATCACGGTGGGCAGATCGACCACCTCCACGTTCAGAGATTTGGCGACCTCCGGCGAAACATACGGGTCAAACGTCAGGAATCGCATACCGAACGGCTGCAGCAAGCGGAACACTTCAGTGCCAATGTTGCCAAGTCCCACCGATCCGAGGGTGCGCCCGATGAGATCGACACCGGTTTCCAAACCTTCTCGCCAAGTTCCTGCGCGTGTTGCGTGGTCATACGCGAAAAAGTTCTTCGAGAGCGCGAACATCAGTCCAATAATACCTTCTGCCACGGGACGGCGCACGCCGCTTGGCGCGATAGCAATCATCACATCGGCTTCGGTCGCCGCTTGGAGATCGACGTTGTCGTAACCGACTCCGTGCCGTGCTATCAGCGTCAGTCGATCCACAGCCTCAAATGTCTCGCGGGGATACTTCCCTCCAAGCGCGATGAAGGCATCTAACCCGCCTATCTCATCCGGCGGCACATACGGACGCTCGGTTGCAATAAATGTGTATTCAATGTGTGGTTCATTGTCTAAGAGATCTAAACCGACATCCTTGAATCGAACTTTGCCGTCCTCTCCAAGGAAACCGGGGGTCAATCCGACACGGAATTTTTCCTGCGCCATAAAGTTCTCTCTTTCTATTTAGGGTAAGCGTATGTAACCAATGGTACGAGTTTACAATTGTTGATACGCTCTCTGGTCAAAGACCGAGAGTGAAACGTGATGCGTGAAACGTGAAGACTGGAAAACGGGATGAAATTAACCACCGAGACGCAAAAAACGCAGAGAAAACATGTGTTCATTTATTCATTAATGAACCGGTGGATCGAAAAAAACTCTGTGCCTCTGCGGTTTCTAATTGTCTCGTTCTCTTGTTTTTTCATCATTTCCATATCCCGTAGGCGAGTGCATGACCCAGCCATGCAGCACCCAAGCCGAGCACCACATGCACAGCGACGTTGGCGAGGGCAGCAGCACTATCGCCAGACTGCCAGAGGTTCATGGTTTCATAGCTAAACGTCGAAAACGTTGTGAATCCGCCTAACAGTCCCATAAAAACAAATAAGCGAATCTCTGGGCTTAAAAATCCGCGCGTCCCAACCCATTGCGAAAGGAATCCGATGCCTAGGCAACCGATCAGATTGACTGCCAATGTTCCGTAGGGAAATCCGGTGCCTTTCACCAGATATTGGACATACTCGCTTAAGAGGTATCGCCCGATTGAGCCAAGGAAGCCTCCGAATCCGACCCAGAGTATTTTCCCCACGCTGATGAACTCCCTTCTTCCCCTGTAGGTTGGAGTTTACCCTTTTCGCCCGCTGTCTTGGAGGTTATAAAATACCTTTTTCCCGTTGAACTGGGCACGGCTGCCGAGCTGCTCTTCAATTCGTAACAATTGGTTATACTTGCAGATCCGGTCGGTGCGACAGAGCGAGCCGGTTTTAATCTGCCCTGCGTTTACGCCGACAACAATGTCCGCAATGGTTGTGTCTTCCGTCTCACCTGATCTGTGCGAGACGACTGCTGTGTAGTTAAATCGCTTGGCAAGTTCGATAGCATCAAGCGTTTCGGTCAGCGTCCCGATCTGGTTGACCTTGATGAGGATGGAATTACCAATGCCACGATCTATCCCTTGCTGTAACCGATTGGTGTTTGTGACAAAGAGATCATCGCCGACAAGCTGCACCTTCTCACCGATGGCTTGGGTGAGTAACTTCCATCCTTCCCAATCGTCCTCTGCCATGCCATCCTCGATCGAGATAATTGGATATTTGTCAACCAATTTAGCGTAGAAATCAACCATCTCTTCAGGTGATTTATCCGGTTTCGCTTCCGCTTCGAGTCGATAAACTCCATCTTTGTAGAACTCACTGGAAGCAGGATCGAGTGCCAATAGCACCTCGTCACCGGGGACGTATTTTGCTCGTTCAATCCCTTCGATAAGTACCTGCAACGCTTCCTCGTTTGATCGTAGATCGGGGGCAAAACCGCCCTCATCGCCGACAGCGGTATTATAATTCCGATCCTGTAGAACGGCTTTGAGGTTATGGAAGATCTCCGTCCCCATGCGCAAGGCTTCCCCAAAGGTTTGCGCCCCCACCGGCATAATCATGAATTCTTGGAGGTCTACGTTATTGTCCGCGTGCGAACCGCCGTTTAAGACATTCATCATCGGCAACGGCAGCTCCTTTGCGTTTGCACCACCGATGTATTGGTAGAGGGGGAGCCCAGCTTCTACGGCAGCGGCTTTGGCAACTGCGAGTGAAACCCCCAAAATTGCGTTTGCACCGAGATTGCCTTTATTCGGTGTCCCATCAAGCGTGAGCATCGTCTGATCTATCGTCTCCTGTGCGAAGGGATCGGCTCCCTTGAGCGCGTCAGCGATAACCGTGTTGACATTTTTGACTGCTTTCAGTACCCCCTTTCCGAGATACCGCATCGCATCGGCATCTCGGAGCTCAACCGCTTCATGTTCGCCTGTTGATGCCCCAGAGGGAACGGCGGCTCTGCCCAAAATGCCGTACTCCAATTCCACATCAACCTCTACAGTCGGGTTTCCACGCGAGTCCAGAATTTCTCGCGCATGGACGTTAGCAATTGTCATTAAATTAAAATCTCCTCTTTATTACGCTTATTCACCCCAAAGTTCACTATTATCAGTCAGAATCTCCGGACCGTCAGAAAGAATAACAACGGTATGCTCGAAAAGCGCGGAGAGGCTGCGATCCGTAGTAACGGCAGTCCAGCCATCATCAAGTATACGCGCTTCGGAGTTACCCACGTTGACCATCGCCTCAATGGCAAGTGTCATACCTGTCATCAATCGTACACCCCTACCCGCGTCCCCATAAGTGGGAACTTGAGGCTCTTCGTGAAGCTGCCGCCCAATCCCGTGCCCGGAGAAATCCCGAACCACAGCGAATCCGTGCGATTCGGCACCGTCTTGCAGTGCAAAACAGACATCACCCAATCGGTTGCCGACCTTTGCAGCCTCAATGGCACGATAGAGGGAGGCTCTTGTGGCATCAAGCAGCTTTTGGGCTTCGGGTGCGATTGCCCCAACGGGAAAGGTGAAAGCGTTATCGCCGTGATAGCCGTCCAAAAAGATTGCCGTATCAATCCCAACGATATCTCCCTCATTGAGCAATACATCCTTGCTTGGAATACCGTGAACAATCTGCTCGTTGAGTGACACACAGATTGTCGCCGGGTAAGGGGCATGTCCCGGAAACTGATAGCCGAGAAATGATGAGATTCCACCCAACTCTTTGATGGTTTGACGTGAGATCTGATCTAATTCGTAGGTCGAAACGCCGGGTTTCACTGCCTCTCCGATTCGCTGCAATATGGTTGATGCAGCTTTACCGCTGCGTCTCATCGCTTCGATTTCGGATCGGGATTTGATTCTAACTTTTGTCATGGTTCGTGATTCGTGATTCGTGATGTGTAAAGAAGCCCTTTACGTATTACGGATTATTTTTGTATCACTAATAATTTTTATGAGAGCGGATTGGGCGGTGTCTGCTGCGCCCGGAATGTCCCACCGGTCGAGTTGGCGATCTTCGACCAGATTGCTGATGCCACGTACCTCCAAGAATGGAACGTCGTATAATGTACAAATATGGGCGGCGGCGGCACCTTCCATGTTTTCACATAGCGCATTGAAGCGAGCGTGGAGGGCATCCCCGACCGCTTGAACACCGCTGCATTGCGAAACGGTTACAAATGGGCCGCACGTCCCTCCGCAAATCTCAATAGCGGTTGAAACGAGTTGCGAATCCAACGGGAAACGATTGAAGTGAGGTGGGTCGCCGTGTACCAAGGGGATGCCGATTTCGTCCGCCGGTTTCCAACCTTCAGGTGTCACCACGCCGACATCACCGTAAACCTCCTCCGTCGCTAGCACAACAGATCGGATTGGCAAACCGGTCGGCACATAAGCTCCGCCGATTCCAAATTGGATGACTAAGTCGGGCAGTTGTTCCTCAAGTTGACATGTCAGCGCGTGTGCTGCGTTGACAGAGCCGATACCGGTGTGAATCAGTGTGCATCGCCAGCCACATAAATTTCCGACGATCGCCGTTTTGCCGGCGTGTTGGGTGGTTTTGGCTTCTGCAAGAGCACTTTGAATAGCACCGGATTCAAGCTCTGTTGCACTAATCAGTAGTAGATTCGGCTGAGCCATCTAGTTCATCCTCAATAACATAATCCGTTACAATTTATAGTAGATTTCAGAATTAATGAGACACGCCAAACCGGTGATGACTCACTCTTACTATACAGATTGCGCTCCGCTGGAGCGCGGGGATTGGACATGTCGCCTTCTATAGACATATCGCTCCTCTGGAGCGAAAGTCATTTATAGTAGATTTCAGAATTATAGTAGATTTTAGAATTAATGGAACACGCCAAATCGGTGCGGTTACAAACCGCACCTACCGGGTGGCGCAAGTGTTTCTTTATTTTTTGAATTCACTATATTTCTATGGCGCAGGGAACATCGATCCAATCAACGTATGCGCTGTCACAGACTCGACTTTCACACGCACGAGATCACCGACTTGTGAACTCTCCTTCGGAAACACGGTTGTTTTGAAACCATCGGTCTTTCCTTGGTATCTGTCCGGATCCCGCCGCGATTCGCCTTCGACCAAAACTTCTACGGTTTCACCGATCAGTCCCCGATTGATTTCGTGGGAGATACCCTCTTGTAACGCAATAATCTCCTGCAAACGGTGTCCTTTTTCCTCCTCGCTCACATCGTCGTCAAGCGTTTTGTGAGCAAGTGTTCCCTCGCGGGACGAATACTTGAACATGAACGCCGAGTCATATCGAATTTCAGCCATCATATTGTACGTTTCCATAAAGTCAACCTCTGTTTCTCCGCAGAAACCGACAATCACATCTGTTGAGATTGAAAGATTCGGGATGCGCTCCCGCATTTTGGCGACAAGCTCTCGGTATTCCTCCGCTGTGTACGTGCGCCGCATCGCTTTCAGTACCTTCGTTGAACCGGATTGCAACGGCAGATGGATATAGTTGCAGACGTTATCGCAGCTCGCCATCGCTTCGATTAGGGCATCGGTCGCATCGCTTGGATGTGGCGAAGTAAAGCGTATCCGCTCGATTCCTTCAACTTCACTCATCGCAAATAGAAGCTCTCCAAAATTGTGTGTCCCATCGTTATACGAGTTCACTGTCTGACCGAGGAGGACGACCTCTTTGAAGCCTTCATCGACAAGCCGTTTCACATCATCAATCAGTAGGTGCGTCGGAATACTTCGCTCGCGTCCACGGACAAATGGCACGATGCAGAAGGTACACATCTTGTCGCATCCACGTTGGATGGTCAGCCACGCCCGGATGCCATCCTTCCTAATGGGAGCGATGTCCGCATAATCCTCATCTCTGTCTAGCTTCAAGCCGAGGAACGGGTCACCTGTCGTCACGGAATTGATTGCCATCGGTAGATTCCGGTAGGCATCGGGTCCCAATACGAAATCCACATACGGTGCGGCATCGATCAGCTTTGTCTTCATGTGTTGTGCCATGCAACCACACACACCGAGCACCAGATCCGATTGTCTCCGTTTTCGATGATGCAGATGGACAAGACGATTGAGCACCTTCTCTTCGGCATTTTCGCGGATGGCGCAGGTGTTGAGAAGCACAACGTTGGCATCTTCGAGTCGATTCACCATTTCGTAGCCATTTTGGGTCAAGATGCCCGACATCAACTCGCTGTCACTCACATTCATCTGGCAGCCGTAGGTTTCGATATAGACCCGTCGATCACCCTGTGCTTGTTGGGTGATATGAGGTTCCAACGTTGGGGCTGCTTTGTATAATGGTAATTGTGTTTTGGTTGGAATTTTCGGATTCATTGTCTTTTCAACCTTTGTTGAATTATTCTTTCGTCGTTCAAAATCTTTGAGGACAGGATTATGAAAACCAGAGGTTCATCGCAGTTTCGCCCAAAATAGCAGCCTTTTCCGAATCGGATAACCCCAAATGTTCCTGAAAAATTGCGAGATGCTGTTGGTACGTTACCTTCGGAATCCAGAGCGATGTCGGGAAATCGCTGCCCCATATACATCTTTCTGGTGTGTAAGCGTCGATGACCTGCCTGACTCCATCGGACATATCGCCGCAGGGAAATTCTTCGTCAGATCCGGTGACAAGAAATGAGAGTTTAGCGTATAGATTCTCGAATTCTGCAAGTCCCAGGACGGTTCTAAGATTGTCAGAATCGGGGAAATCACCGGCACTCAGATTGGCGCAGTGATCTAGAACAACGGGAACGTCCGGATACGCTTTAAGCAAATTTGCCAATGAACGACAGTTGGGCGTATTAAGTAAGGCACAGAGCACCACGTCTAACCGCTGTGCTGCTTCCCATAGCCGCCGATGTTCCGGGAGGACAGCATCATCCGTGGGCCAGCTGGCGGAAACCCGATTGCCGCGGACACCTATTGTGAGTGCTTCCTCCATTAGACTGACCGATCCATCGTCAAAGGGATCGAGGTTCAAAACGCCGGTTGTCCATTCTTGATTGTCCCGCACGGTATCCATCGTGAGTCGGTTATCGTGTTGGTACACAGTGAAGGTTTGGACAACGACAACGCGATCGATATTGTTCGTCTTAACCTCATTTTTCAGATCTGCTATTGTCCCCCGACCGGACGGTGGCAGAAAGGGTTCAGGGCTTTGCGGGTACGTTTCGGTATCTTCGGAATAGATATGTGCGTGTGTATCAACGATAGCCATTAATACTCTCCTTAACGTAAAACGTGAAACGTGATGCGTGAAATATCAAACGTGGGTTCAAGGGGTGAGTCACTCCGAGAGTGAAATGAATGAATACATTCGTTATTTTTGAGCATCTATTTCTTCTCTTCCATCATCACGCATCTCTATATTTTGGTACTGTTTTGTCAAGTTCAACACGATCCCAGACCAGAGGATTGCCATTATCATTGCGGTTATAGAATATGCTGCCCCCGGAATTGCCATAGCAAAGCCGATCACGGTAATTACGCCGGCACTGCCGCCTTTAGCAAATCGGTAACCGAAGGAGTCGATGACCTGTTTCGCTCGATAGCGGGCATCAAACGACAAAGGGATATAGAGAATCTCTTTCGCAGCTCGGAAAAGTGAGTAGTCCAATGCCTTGAAAAGCAAGAATGCGGTCGCACCGCTCCGTAGGGAAGGTGCTATCGTCAGGGCTGCACCGGCAATCAGATGAACCAGCGGAATACCCGGATGCAAAACACGAATCGGTATAAATCGTAACACAACCCCCGCACAGAGTTGCAAAACAAAGGCGGAGATGCCAAGCCACTGCCCATAAAATCGCCCATAGAAGGCGGTTCGCATATCTTTGTCAGGGATGTCGGTTTCGACTAATCCATTAAATCGTAGGTCTAGCACCGTCGAAACAACTTGTGTTGTTAAGATGAGCAGAAACAGGAAAACGAGATAACGGGAACGTGCAAGTACCTTCAATCCTGTGTGTCCCTGTTGTCCCCCGTGCTCCATGGATGCGGGTTGCGGTTCACCGGCGGCAGCATAAGCGAACATCGCGAACAGTGCAGCGGGCAGCAATGAACCTGCGGCAAATAGCAGCAACACCTCAGTACCCAAAGATGGAGCGAGATGTGCAACAAGCGAGCCGCCGGTAACTGAGCCGATTGTCGCAATTGCACAGAAGGGACCGTTGATCCAACGCGCCTGTTTAGGGGTTAATGTACTATTGACAAGCGACCAATACTGTTCGATAATCAATACGATGTATGCTTCACGGAAAACGTAAATCACCGCTGTCGCAATAGGGTAACCCATCAGAATGAAGTTGTAGCAGCTTGCAATCAGTCCCGCCGACAAAATTGATGTCAACAATAACGCCCGTTTTGCGCCCAGCCATGACAATAGCCTGCCGTAGAGATAGAGCAGCAAGAAGACACTCGGCGGCACCGCTACCATCACGCGAGGCAAATTTCTAGCGCCGTACGCCTCAATGAACAAGGAAGTTGATACCGCCCGAATAAACTCGTACCCACACAGTAAAAAGCTGCCTGCCACGGCAATCGAAAGTGCTGCGAGAAGTGTTCGCTTGGGGAAAGTCTGTGTTATCACTATGTCAACTCCAAATTTTTCCGCGATGAGTTCCTGCTATAGTTTATAGCCCCGAATCTTGTTCTACCGTTTGGGCACGTCTATGCACCTCCTCAAACCGGATGTTGGCAAGGCAGCCAAAAAGTAGATGTCTCGATAGGCGAGTCTGCGTTAATCGTGGAGAGGTAATACCACACGCAAATCGGGCTAATGCCCGGGCATCGTCGATCGGCTCCTCCTGATCTTGCCAGACACCAAGGAGCTGCTCCCAAAGTCCTTCATCAATTGTCCCCGGTTCCGCGGGTAGAAGCCTCGCAGGTTGATGACCATTCAAACACCAAGCACAATGTCCACAGAGACGAGAAAGTTTTTCACCAAAGTGGGCAGCTAGGTGCGCCACTTGACACCCGTCGTGCGATCCTAACTTGATAACTTGACCAATCCGTTCAACCTCACGTCTCTCAAGTTCAAGTGCGTTTTGAAACAGCACATCGGTTAGCCGATCGAGGTTGTCGGGCCGCCGAAGGATCGAAAAGCGATTGCGAACCCCTTCGGCTCTCACTTCCAACAGTCCCTGCTCGGCGAGGTAGTCCAATGCCCTCACTATTCGATCTCGGGGGCAATCAATCGCTTCTGCTGCTTCATCAAGATCAATGTGAAACCAAGTCTTGGCTTTGTGAGCTTGTTTGAAAACTGCTATCAGGAATTGGCGACGTTCATCTTCAAACCTCGATAAAATTTCGGACGATGAGACAAGTGGCTGAAATTGGTAACGGCTGTAAAATGGGGTCAGTTCCTGTAGATAACCATTAAGTTCCATTTGCACTAACAATGTCCGTGCCACTAATTGACGAATGTCATGATGTCTCGACAGTTCATAAAGACTAAGGTCGAACTGACCGGAAAAGGAAAAAATCTCCTTGACTAAATCCCGGATTGCGTTTCGGCTTGGTGTGTCTCCATAGGCAAAATTCTCAAGTGTGCAAACATCATCCAAGCAGACAAACATCTCACAGATCGAAATCTCCCCGTCCCGCCCGGCACGCCCAATCTCCTGCGAAAAATTCTCAAGACTCTTCGGCAGATTATAGTGGTAGATATAACGGATGTTTGACTTGTCGATTCCCATGCCGAAAGCAATAGTTGCCACTACGATCCCGTCGTCCGAGCCCATGAACCAATCTTGCACTTCAGTCCGTTGCTCATCTTTCATCCCTGCGTGATAGGCGCGTGCCGGTAGACCTGCCGAGGCGAGATACGCTGCTACTTCTTCGGACGTTTTTTGTAGTGTGACATAGACGATTGTGGGTCCCACGGGATGCCTCTGCAGCCTTTCTAGCAAAACCCCATCACGGTCAGCAGCGGTGATAGGCGTTGTCAACATTGTGAGATTCTTTCGGTAAAAACCTGTCCGAATTACGCATTCGCCGGGTATACCGAATCCCTCACAGATGTCTTCAGCCACCTTGGGAGCCGCTGTCGCCGTCAATGCAAACAACCGCTCTGCACGACATGCCCGCGCCAAACGAGCGAGTTTCAGGTAATCCGGTCGAAAGTTGTGCCCCCACTCCGAGATACAGTGTGCCTCGTCAACAGCGAACATTGATACCTTCGTGTGCATAAGTGTTTGCAAAAAGCGTTCATTGCTAAATCGCTCTGGTGCTACATACAGGAGACGCAACTCCCCAGATCTCAGACCTAACATGACAGCCCGAGTCTCATCGGCCGACAGCGTTGAATCGAGCCGCTCGGCTGGAACACCACGGCTTTTGAGGACATCGATCTGATTTTTCATCAACGCAATCAACGGCGAAATAACAATTGTTACGCCCTCGAAGGTAAGCGCAGGCAATTGGTAGCAGAGCGATTTCCCTCCACCTGTTGGAAAAATCGCCAATGCCGAACGTCCAGCAAGCAGATGTTCGATGACTTCTGCTTGCCCCGGCAGAAATTGGTCAAAGCCAAATGTCTCGGAGAGCAGCTGTTGAGCCCGTTTCATGCGATATTATTCCTTTCTTCTCAACCCGTCGGGAAAGGGAATTTCGCCCCTACCAATGACCGAAACCGAATGATGACTCCCCTCAATTTACCTCAAACGAGATACATAACTGTGTCGAATTGAGTCTCGCAATTCGCATCGCCTCTAATCCCTTTTCATCCCAAACGCCAGCGATTCTTGTTTCACATTTCGGACAGCTGCCAGCTTTCAGCCGGTGCTTCAATATTCTGAATCCCCATCGCTCAATGAGGAGTTCACCGCAGCCGGGGCAGTAGGTGTTTTCGTAACGTCCAACATGGCCGGGGCGGTTGCCTGCGTACACATAATGGAGTCCAGCGTCGTAGCCAATCTCTGCTGCGCGGATAAGCGTGGAGACGGAGGTGTTGTCCGGCTCGGTCAACTTATAGTCCTGATGAAAAGCTGTCACATGCCACGGAATATCTGGTGAGATAGACACAAGGAAATTGGCAATCTCTTTTAGTACGTCATCAGAATCGTTGAAACTTGGAACGATAAGCGTGACAATCTCAACCCAGAAATTACGTTCATACAACATCTCAACTGTATCAAGGACATGCTTTAGCACACCGCCGAGCTTGCGGTAATTTCTGTCGTTGAAATCCTTGAGATCTACTTTATACAGATCTACCCATGGAGCGAGTGCGTCGAGAACTTCGGGTGTAGCGTTTCCGTTGGACACATAGGAGGTGACAAGTCCATGCTTTCTCGCCTCCTTGAAGATATCAATCGCCCATTCGCTCGTAATGAGCGGCTCATTGTACGTGCTCGTGACAACTTGGGCGTTGTGTCGACGGGCAAGTGAAACAAACGCTTCCGGTGAAATATCCTTCAGCGGTGCCCCTGCGTTTTTGTCCCGAAGTGCTTGTGAGGTAATCCAGTTTTGACAGTAAGCGCAGTGATAATCGCAACCCAACATTCCGAAACTCATCGCTAAGGCACCGGGAAATGCGTGGAAGAACGGCTTTTTCTCAATCGGATCGAGTTGCAACGCCCCTACGTATCCCCATGGCACATAGAGCTTGCCCCCTTCATTGAACCTCACGCGACAAATACCGGCCCTGCCCGGCGGGATTTTACAATTGTGGCCGCACGCGTAGCAATGCACCCAATCCGCTTTGTCGGACAGTTTTTCGTACAGGAAACCTTCTTGGGTTCGTGTGGTGAGTGCTCGTTTGAGCGTCATGGCTTCTTCTGGTTGTTGTCTCGCCATCTTACCTCACCCCAATTTCCACTCACTCCACACACTATACGGAGACATCATTTATTTTGTTAATCTAACGTAAGTTGCTAGTACTCTGTCATATAAGTTTTGCATATCAACAAGGGGGTCGGGTGACCCGACCCCTACGAAGTATTATGAGTCTCAATCCATATAGACAATCATAATTTGCCTGACAGTGTACTAGGACGTGTTGACATTTTGAAGCTGCTGATTCGGCAAATGCTGTAAGCATCAGCCAATCTGCAAAATGTAGCGCAAACTGTTAGTTTGCAGGCTAAGATCACAATCTAACAGATCGTGGTACAAAAGGCTATCTACTTTTGGCTCATGTATTGTGTAACCTACGGATACTGCTGGTTACGGCATACGGAGTATGCCTACTACCTTTACACATGTCGCCCCGCTGGGGCTTTGTAGATCCGGTAAAATACCCGGCCTACGGATATTGGGAGTTGACGCGCCACATATAACTAGCAACTTGCGTTAATCTATGTGTGTAAATATAACCCATTCGCTCCCAAAAGGCAAGCCTCTTTTTGCAGGGTGAACATCTCCTCTACCAACTGTACGTGAAATTTGTGCTTTAGATGTAGACACGGTTGATCGAATCTGATATAATGGAATAATGTCAAAAGAGAGAGGGTGTTGATTGTGCAACAACAGAACCAACCTGCTAAAAGTAATAAAGTCCTTCAAGGATTCCTTCCCTGGATTATTCTCGGTGTTGGCTTACTAATCATGGTCGTGGGAATTATTATCAGCTCTACGATAAAAGACAAATCTCCTGCACCGCAACCAGGACCAGCACCGCGCATACCCAAAGTCAATCTCATCATCCATTCCAACGTTGGTGGAGCAGAAGTCTATCTTAACGATCAGCAAAAAGCGATTGTTTCTGATACGCACCATAAAGCAACGCTATTCAACCTCGCGCCGAATACATATCAGATTGCGGTGAAGAAACAGGGGTATGCCGATCGGACGGAGACGGTGGAGATCACGGGACAAACAATCTCTCAAATCGTGGAAATCCCTTTGCGACCTAGCCGATAACCGAGTGATATGGACTGGATACGTTTCGGACACCCTCATTTCCTATATCTGCTATGGATTACGCCTGCCTTTATCTTACTCTATATCTACGCATTCCGACAAAAGCGGAAGGCATACCAACGCTTCAGCAGCCATCATTTTTTTCAAAGACTGACGAGATCTGTCCACTTTGGAAGGCAGAAGGCAAAAGTAGTCTTAATGTCCCTTAGCTATGCGTTCCTTGTCCTTGCCCTTTCGCGTCCCCAAATCGGAACGACCCTTGAAATGGTCAAGCGGAGTGGGTTGGATATTATGATCGGGCTAGACATTTCGGCGAGTATGTTAGCGGAGGACATCAAACCGAATCGGCTGCTCAAGGCAAAGCACTCTATCTCCTCATTTATTGATCGGTTAGAGGGCGACCGAGTGGGTCTGATTGCGTTTGCGGGAGATAGCTTCGTCCAATGCCCATTGACTATCGACTACACTGCAGCGAAACTCCTGCTTGATTCTCTTGATGTTGACACAATCTCCCAAACCGGCACAGAGATTAGCCAAGCCATCGAGATAGCCGCATCCAGTTTCAACCAAGAGGAGGATAAGTACAAAGTCCTGCTCTTCTTCACGGATGGTGAAGACCACGGGAGGCGAGCAATTGAAGCGGCGGAGGCGGCAGCCAACCAAGGGATACGCATCTACTGTGTTGGCGTCGGTTTGCCGAATCAGGGTACGCCAATTCCGCTTCGTCAGTCGAACGGTGAATTCCGGGGGTATAAGCACGATAGAGATGGTAAACCGATCGTGACGAAGCTAGAAGATGCGCTATTACGGGAGATTGCTCAACTGACAGGCGGGAATTATTATCAAGCCACGCCGGGGGGGGCAGAGATAGATCGACTGCTCGCAGAACTCGCTGCAATCGAGAAACGTGAAATCGAGGAACGACAGTTCACGCAGTATGAGGATCGGTTTCAATATTTCTTGGCGTTCGCGCTGTTATTTTTGGTATGGGAATTTTTGCTGCCGGAGTCCCGCTCCAATAGACCGAACGCTATTAGGGAAGAGAGCTAACCCCAGCTGCTACATTTATAGTAAATTTTAGAATTAATGAGACACTCCAACTCGGCGCAGTTGGAAACAGCGCCTACCAAACATGGGGAGCGAAAGTGTCTATTTATTTTTAGCATTCACTATAAACCTCATTCTACGTGAAGAACTCCTCGTTATGCGGACGCAGATCTAATTCAAACGCCCACGCACTTTTGGGTTGTTGTACCAAGCTCCAGTACGCTTCAGCGATATCATCGGGCAGCAACAACGGTTCATCTTCCGATAATTGGTAACGCTCACGGACACTCGGTGTGTCGATAACGCCATCAATGATGATGTGGGCGACGTGAATCCCTTTCGGACCCATCTCTCGCGCTAACGCCCATGCCAATCCTCGTACCGCGAATTTCGCGCTGGAGAAAGCAATCGCGCCCGCTCTGCCGCGGATAGCTGAGGTGGCTCCTGTGAAGAGGATTGCACCACTCCCCTTTTCGACCATATCTGGTACTACCTGTTGAGCGCAGAGGAACGATCCAAAGGCACAGACCTGCCATGAGCGATGAAAGGCTTCAGCGGTCAATTCGCCAAACTCACCCCACGCCGCATTACCGGCATGATTGATGAGAACGTCCACCCCTCCCAATTCCTCGCGGATTGTGTTAAAACTGGCTTCAACCATTTGGGAATCGCTGATGTCGGTGGGCAGCGCGAGTGCATTTGTGCCTGATGCGCCTAGTTCAGCGGCAAGTGTTTGGATGTAGTCCGATGATCGGGCGAGTAGTCCTACCTGATAACCCTCAGATGCGAATTTCCGTACAAGCGATGCACCCAGTCCAGGACCAACGCCTGTAATTACAGCGGTCTTTTTCATTTTCATTTTCCTCACTTTTGTTGAGATATTTTTCAATGGATTAGGGCGTGTTGACATTTTGAAGCTGCTCATTTAGCAAACGCTGGGATCACAATCTAACAGATCGTGGTACAAAAGGCGATTGTCCCGATTTATCGGGATTTTCAACGTGGCGTGCAACAAGCCGGGTTGATTGAGCCCAAACTATAGCGCGATGTGCTAAGGGGTGTCAATTTTGGAAAATCGACCTACAGAAATCCGAGGCCATCTCTGATGTGTGAACAGAGAGGTGGGGGACCCAACCCCTACGAAGGATTATGTGTTTGTGTGCCCCCTTGATTGTCTGATTGCGATGGAATGTCAACAGAACCTAGCACCTTAATCATGCTATCATTGACTTCAATTGATGTCCAGTCTAAAAAACTTGCATTTGATTTGGGGGATGTGCATAATAGTTCACCCGAAAACAGCAGCGATCTTAAAAATATTAGAACAAGATATAGCAGATTTTAGAATTAATGAGACACTCCAACTCGGCGCAGTTACAAACAGCGCCTACCAAACATGGGCCGTGAAAGTGTCTATTTATTTTTAGAATTCGCTATAAATGTCATACTACGCATTCGGAGGACTGCATGCACGATTCACGATTGGAGAAACTTGCAGATGTACTCACAACCCACTCGACTAAGGTACAGCCCGGTGAGTATGTTCTGATTGAAGGGTTTGATATTCCAGAAGAGATGATTATCGCTTTAATCCGTACAGTGCGGGCGGCTGGCGGGATACCACTCGTTGAGATTAAGCAGAATCGCATCCAGCGCGAACTGCTCCGAGACGCCGACGAGGAAGGATTAAAGCTAATTGGCGAATACGAAGGCTATCGGATGAAAAAGGTGCAGGCGTATATCGGCATTCGTGGCAGCCAGAACATCGCAGAGATGTCGGACGTACCGACAGAGGGGATGCGGGCTTACGAAAAACACTGGCTGACCCCCGTTCACTTCGATATTCGTGTCTCCAAGACGAAGTGGGTGGTTCTACGTTGGCCCTCACCGTCAATGGCACAGAGTGCAAAAATGAGCACCGAAGCGTTTGAGGATTTCTACTTTGACGTATGTACGCTTGACTATAACCACATGGAAAAGGCAATCGCACCGCTCCAAAATCTGATGGAGGGGACGGATGAGGTTCACATCACTGGACAAGGCACAGATTTGAAATTTAGCATCAAGGACATCCCCGTGATACCCTGCACCGGCGAAAGGAATATCCCTGATGGCGAGTGCTTTACCGCCCCCGTTCGTGAATCGGTCAATGGTGTTATCCATTTTAATACACCGACGCTCTATCAAGGGACGGTATTTAACGATATTTGCCTCCACTTTGAGAGCGGTAAGATAGTGGAGGCATCTGCCAATAACACCGAAAAACTTAACGACATCCTTGATACAGATCCGGGCGCACGATATATCGGCGAATTTGCTATCGGGTTTAATCCGTACATCCATACCCCGATGCTCGATATTTTGTTCGACGAAAAGATTGCAGGATCGTTCCACTTCACACCCGGCCAGGCGTATGAGGTCGCGGATAACGGCGTTCGCTCAAGTGTCCATTGGGACATGGTGATGATTCAAACGCCTGAGCATGGTGGTGGGGAAATCTCTTTTGATGGGCAGTTAATTCGGAAAGATGGGCAGTTTGTACTCCCTGAGTTGGAGGGGCTTAACCCTGAAAATCTGCTGTCCGCATCAGGAACAGATTGAGGTTCTATTTGTCGTTCATCTCCTTAACACGCCGATCGATCTGGCGAAACTGCCAACCCCATCGGACATTGTAAAGGAACTGACGAAGATCGAATCGGTTATCGTCAGGGGAATAGGACTCGGCGTGATATGACGGTGTCAGTGTTGTCATCTTATGACGGTTCACGGAATAGTAGTAAAAGAAGCGTTTGACCTTTTCGGCGATCTCTTGGGGCGGGAGATGATTCCATTCATGGACTAATTTCTCAAACATACTTACGGGACCGCACCGATCAATTTTCCGCAGCCTGCCGAAACGACTGAGCTCTTCGTAGGTCATTCCCATATCCGCCTCATCCTCCTGCGTGTATGTTTCAGTGATTGGCTCTAACTCCGCTGTCGGTGGGGCTTCGACCACCTCAGTGAGAGCATGGTAACCCAGATTCTCTGCTGCCCAGCGCAAAAACCGGCGGAGGTCCGTCTTGCTAATCCCGCCGATTGGGTTCAGATCGGCACTGCTGCAATCGTATTTCGTCACATACCCTCGAAGGCTCTCATCCACGTTGGCACTGCCCAAAACCAGCAACGCACCACGTTTGCCCCGCACCCACGGCAACAGTTGCGCCATCAGATAAGCAAGGGTCATACGGATGCGTGCCTGAATATTCTGCAAGGCATTATTCTCCCTCTCTGTTCCACCCTCCACCTTAAACTTCGGGGTTTTCCCAGTAATGCCCACAAAAAGAGCATAGAGCGCAGCAACGACTGAATCAATATTCACACTCAGGTGGTAAGAACCGATCTGGTCGGTCAGCCGCTTTGCGCGATCCTGTGTCGCTTTTGAGCTATTCCGGGTTGCCATGTAACAGGTATAAAAGACTCTATTGGCAAATTCGCGTGGATCGGTTGGGAGGTAGGCACTATCTTCGCTTTCTCCAGTGATTCGACGGGCATCTTGGATGACTTGTTGGTTGCCTGCTCGCGCTGCCTTTGCAACCATCTGACACATTGAGCCAACAATAGTTGCCACCGACGAGCTATCCGCCCCACCGGAGATTGGCAAGAAATATCCCGCGACACCGGAGCGTCTCAGGTAATCCCACAGCCAACAGGCGGGACCGTAGGCAATCTCTTCTTCCGGCGTGTGATAGTTCACATCAATTGTAGAGGAAGGAGAACAAGAGGAATCTTCGACGGTCAGGTCAAAATCCGCGCTTATCCGAGGGACTGGATCCGATTGGCTGGCTTGTACCATTCGGCTGATAATTGCGCCACGCTTCGATCGTACGTCTTCCAGATTAACAGTTGCTGTGACCACTTCGACATCGTTCAGAGAAAACTGCGACCCCTGTGCCACAATCTCCCCATTGAGGGCAATGAGCGCGCACCCATCGAAATAGAGCCGTCCGCCATCGCACCCCTGTTGATTTGCGTAGAGGTAAACACCGCCACTTTTCGAGGTTGCATTACGGATGAGATCCACCCGCGTGTTCAGCTTGCGAAGTTCGTGATGTGAGCCTGAACCGTTCGTGATAATTTCAATCCCGTTCAAGCCGAGATAGATATGTGGACTATTTGGCGCGAAAAGTTCCTCACAGGTTTCAGCGGCTAGGGCAGTATCACGCGCCGCGATTGCTGCATCGCCGAAGGGCACCGTTTCCTGTCCCGTTATCTCCCGGAGCATACGCGGCAGGTAGTATTCCTCCACTTGTCGTAGGTGTTGCCACGCTGCAAACCATCGGGGTTCCCGATAGTTTCCGTCGGCGGCAAGAATTAGCTTGGGACGGATGAGGAGAATCTTTCCATTTAGCACGAAGATCCGACAGTTATACCGCACATTTCTGTGCATGACCGGCATCCCGATATCGCACAAAATATCGGTTGTTAGGTCGCCCTTGAGGATTTCGGCAAGACACTCCCACGAATGGAGAAAGGTATCTCCCTCCAAGAAATGGTCTTCGCAACCGTAGCCCGGTATTTCGAGTTCGGGACCGAGCCGATAGCGTGCCCCGTTTTGCTTGGCTATCTGAATCGACTCGATAATCCGTCCCAAATTTCCCTCAAAATCGAGTGCCCATTGGGTGAGATTGCATGTTGCTAAGGTTGTGAGTTTCATGACTTTGCGTCCAAAGCGTGATGCGTGAAACGTGAAAGTTGACATCTCTCTTTGATGCGAGCGGTGTTGTCCTCGCCTACCTTTTTGGATCGGAGGCGAAAGGCACCACACACCCTGAATCGGACATCGACATCGCCGTTCTGCTATCCGATCAGATCCCGCAAGCGGAATACGGTCAACGGGTGGTAGACCTCAATACCGAGCTTATTGGCATTTTCCAACGGGATGCAGTTGATGTTGCACTGCTGAACAACGCCCCGCCGCTGCTGGCTTTTCAAGTTGTACGTCACGGCGTTGTCATCTATGACCCAGATCATCGGTATGTCTCATTCTATGTTGACACATTCAATCGTTATACCGACACCCAACCTTTGCGTGACCTCCAATGGCAATACTACCTCAAAAGACAGAGTGCCAAATCCCAAAACTCCCGAAGCGAGCCCGATTAAGTATGATTGATCCACAAGCCACCCAAGCCTTGTTACAAACGCTTTCGGAATATACCGAAGATCTCCGCACTTATCAGCAGTTGAGTCGTGATGAGGTGGTAGCAGATCGCAATTATCAATCGATGATTCGTTATGCGCTGCAAACGGCAATCCGGTGTGTGATTGATATTGCGAATCACCTGCTTATCGGCGGCGACTTGGAACAGCCATCTGACAGCCGGTCTGCAATACTTGGACTCGGTAGATACGATATTCTGCCTCAAGATTTTGCACAGGAACTCGCTGGCATGTCGGGGCTACGAAACGTGATTGTGCATCGGTATATGACGGTCGATGATGAGTTGATCTATCAATTTCTACAACGGTGTGTTACCGATTTTGAGGCGTTTAGTCAACATATCGTCGACTATTTACAAGAAAATTGTCGGTAGTGGTGCGTTAAACGTAAAGGAACTGATTGCCTGTTGGGTTTCACTGTGTTCATCTGTAATGAGGGGGGTGTCGAAAGGCAGTATCTCTATTGTGCTTGATAGGGGTTCGCATTTAGACGTTCAACCCAACCTACATCAAACCAGACGGCTTCATGTCTCGTTTTCTGGTTTTCCCGTTTTCCTATCTTTACGTTTCACGCATCACGTTTCATTCCCACGGCTTCAGGATCATCTTGCTGTTTTGATGAGACGATGAAATTTCAAAAGCCCGCTGGATCTCGCTCATCGGAACAATGTGACTAATAAGCAGATCAATCAGCGGCGATTCTTGGATGACTTTCATGATGCCCGGAAAATCGCTGAGGTTGTAGTGCCAGTTGCCGATGATAGTGAGCCCCTTACGGATGAGGTCTGGACTGACGCGGATTGGCAAATCCTGTCCACATTCTCCGACATAAGCAACCTTCCCCTTGCGCCGTGCTGCATCAATACAGAGCCGCTCCGCTTGAACGGTCCCGGAGCAGTCCAACGCACAATCCACACCGATCCCATCTGTCAAATCTTTAATTTTCTGAACGATGTCCGGATCGCTTGGGTCAAGGACTTCCGCAGCACCCATCTGCTTCACGCGATCAACCCGCCACGGCACAGATTCCACAGCGATGACCCGCGCACCTCGAAAACGCGCATTGACGACCGCACCAAATCCAACTGGACCGATGCCAGTAATCAGTACGGTATCATAGGCACTTAAATCCATCGTCTGAAACGCGCCAAATGAGGGGCCCAGTGCACAGCAGGCGAGACCGGCATGTTCATAAGGCACCCCATCTGGAATTTTTGGCAGAATCCAAGAAGGTTTCAGGAGATATTGCGCCATCGTCGCCCGTCCTTCAGGGGCACCGGTGAACGCTGTAAAATCGTAAGCGTTTTCGCAGTGAATGTAGTCCCCGTCAACGCACAGGTGGCATTTGCCACATGGGTACTGCGGCATCACAACCACCCGATCTCCCTCTTTGACCTTTCCCGGCTGTGCCACTGCTACGACCTCTCCCGCTGCCTCGTGTCCGAGGAACTCCGATTTGCCTCCCGACACATAGCCCTTGTATTCGGTGCACATCGGTGCCGCATGTACCTTGACGACGGCCCAATCCTCTTTGGGTTGCGGATCTGGAACTTCAGCAATTCCCGCTTGGCGTTCTCCGAGTATAACTGCTTTTTTCATTTCTTTTCTCCTGAGTGTGTTTACTTGTGGTTCACTTAGTCGGTCTCACGAGCTAGGGCGTGTTGACATTTTGAGAATGCTGATTCGGCAAACGCTGTAATCATCGGGGAATCTGACATAAGTAGCGTTTGCGGACGGAGATCACAATCTAACAGATCGTGGTACAAAAGACCACTTTTAGGGACTAATGTTTTCAAAAGGAGACTTCCCGATGAAAAACGGAGTTGGGTTTCACTCTATTTGTCTAGAAGCAGATGTCGTTGAACGACGGAGCCTCTATTGGACTTGGTAGGGATTGGGTTTTAACCGTTCAACCCAACCTACGGGCCGTTAAATGTCAACAGAATCTAGTAAAATTATGATTGGTGTTATTTGGCATTATATCAAAATTGGGATGCCATTGCAAGCGGAAACAAAAGACAAAAAAATCTTGACATCCCCGCAAACGTCTGTTACTATACTATTTTGTTGGACAAAAATCAAACAGGGAGATTTGCACTGTGCCATACTCACTATCAATCCACGAATCTATACGCGAGACTGAAAGCCGGAATATACGTCTTTCTATTGAGATTATTTCTATTATTATCATTGCGTCTTGCGGTGGTGGGCTGATGGAGACAAAGTAAACTCGATTACAGCAGTCATAACAATACAAACGCCCACCATCGAAAACAACTTCGGTGGTGGGCGTTTTTGTTTGCAGGGCAGTTAATACACATTTTACACACAGGAGAAAAGTATGTTTAAGGATGTACCCAATACAGTAGACTTCGTTACCCAAGAGCATCAACTCTTAGACTTCTGGCGCGACAGTGACGTTTTCCACAAACTCCGGGAGCTGCGACAGGAGGGACCTCGCTGGAGTTTCATTGACGGACCAATTACCGCCAATAACCCGATGGGTGTCCACCACGCATGGGGTCGGACATACAAGGATCTCTTTCAACGATTCAAAGCCATGCAAGGCTATCAGACCCGATACCAGAACGGGTTTGATTGCCAAGGACTCTGGATTGAGGTCAATGTCGAGCGCGACATGGGTTTCAAAGCCAAAAAGGACATTGAGGCATACGGATTAGATGAATTTGTCAACGCCTGCAAGCGGCAGGTGCTTCGCCATGCAGCTACGCAGACCGAACAATCTATGCGACTCGGCTACTGGATGGACTGGAATGATCCGGATCTCTTGCGTGAGCTAGAGCAGAAAATGGCACAGGATCCCTCACAGTCCCTCACCGTAGAGGGGCCGAATGGTCCCGTCACGGATACGGTTGAGCAGCTTGTGGGAAGACTCGGATTGCCGGAGTTGGGCGGATCTTACTTCACATTTTCCAACGAGAACAATTACACCATCTGGACGATGCTGAAGAAATGCTTCGATCGTGGCTGGATCTATAAAGGCACGGATGTCATGCCGTGGTGTTCACGGTGCGATACCGGCATCAGCCAACATGAGATTGTCACCGACGGATATAGGGAACTAACGCATACCAGTATTTTTCTCCATTTCCCGCTGCGGAATCGTCCTGATGAGAGCCTGTTGGTCTGGACGACGACGCCGTGGACATTGACAAGCAATGTTGCAGCGGCGGTGCACCCAGATCTGACCTACGCTTTGGTAGAACAGGGCGAGCATCGCTTCTGGTTGAGCAAGGGAGCATTAGAGAACGCCATTCAGGGAGATTACCGGATTCTTGAAGAAAAATCGGGTGGCGAATTGGAAGGCTGGACCTATGACGGTCCTTTCGATGAACTGCCAGCCCAACAGACCTCCGGCGCAGCTGAGGGGCACCGCGTCATCCTGTGGGACGAAGTTGGTGAAGCGGAAGGTACAGGAATTGTCCACACCGCGCCGGGCTGCGGTGCAGAGGACTTTGAATTGAGCAAGGAGCAAGATCTCCCTGTTATCGCTCCGTTGGGAGCGGAAGGAATTTATCTCGACGGATTCGACTGGTTGACGGGTCGTCAGGTCCACACCGTTGCGGAGGACATCTTTGAAAATCTGAAGGAGAAAGGGATTGTCTATCGTCTCGAAGATTACACCCACCGCTACCCGGTATGTTGGCGCTGCGAGGAGGAGCTGGTCTTTCGCCTTGTGGACGAATGGTTCATCTCAATGGGGGACCAACTGGACAAACCGTATGAACAGGTGACGGAGGCAGAGAAGGAACAGAACCTACGCTATCAGATGATGGAGGTTGTCCTCAACGAAACCAAGTGGTATCCCTCGTTCGGACTCGCCCGTGAACTCGACTGGCTGCGGAATATGCACGATTGGATGATTTCTAAGAAACGCTACTGGGGGTTAGCACTCCCCATCTATGAATGCGATGAATGCAGCCATTTTCACGTCGTTGGGAGTTTGGAGGAATTGAAGGAACTCGCCGTTGAAGGCTGGGATGAATTTGAGGGACATACACCGCATCGTCCGTGGATTGATGCGGTGAAGATCGCCTGCCCAAGTTGCGGTGCCGCTGTTTCACGTATCCCGGACGTTGGGAATCCTTGGTTAGATGCTGGTATCGTCAGTTTCAGCACGATGCAATATCGTACCGACCGAGATTACTGGAGTCAATGGTTTCCCGCCGATCTGATTAGTGAGAGTTTTCCGGGACAATTTCGGAACTGGTTCTATTCGTTAATCGCAATGAGTACAGTGATGGAACGACGCTCGCCGTTTAAGCAAAATTTCAGTTATGCGACGTTGTTTGCGGAAGACGGACGTGAGATGCACAAATCTTGGGGCAACGCTATCTGGTTTGATGACGCCGCCGAGTCAATGGGTGTGGACGTGATGCGTTGGATGTACTGCGCCGCCAAACCGGAGCAGAATCTACTTTTCGGCTACAAGCACTCTGATGAAGTTCGCCGTCAAGTTCTCATTCCGTTCTGGAATGTGTATAGTTTCCTCGTCACCTATGCGAACGTTGATGGGTGGAAACCAGACGCAAATCTTTGGAAAGAAACGCCACAAATGTCTGAAAACCCCCTTGATCGTTGGATTCTATCCCGTCTGCAAAGCACAGTTCGTTCGGTAACGGAGCGTCTGGAGGAATATTCGCCCGATGGTGCCTGCCGCGTTGTTGAGGATTTTCTGGATGATCTGTCGAACTGGTATCTGCGTCGAAGCCGCCGCCGTTTCTGGAAGTCGGAAGCGGATACAGATAAGGAAGTTGCCTATCAGACATTGTATCAAGTTATGGTGACGACGAGTCGACTATTAGCACCGTTTGTCCCCTTCGTTACCGAATCAATCTTCCAGAACTTGGTATGTTCGGTTGACGCAGATGCGCCTGAAAGTGTCCATCTCTCCGATTACCCTGAGGTAGAGGACGAACTCGTTGATATATCACTGGAAGACGATATGAAACTCGCTCGTGACGTGATCGGTTTGGGACGTGCTGCTCGGAATCAATCGGGGATCAAGACACGGCAACCGATCGGCTGCATCGGGATCGGTGGTATCTCCGAAAAGGGACAAGCTGCTGTTAATCGTCTGTCCCCACTCGTTTTGGATGAACTGAACGTCAAGGAGATCTCTTACCACGAAGGGATCGACGAGTTTGCGAGCTACACGATTAAGCCGAATTTCAAGCTGCTGGGACCGAAATATGGGAAAAATGTCCAAGCGATTGCGAAAGCAATGGCAGCAAGGGATGCGCTCACCCTCAAGCAGGAGCTCGATGGGAACGGTGAGCTAGAGATTCAGGCAGCGGGTGTAAGTTACAGGCTAGAAAGGGCAGAGGTTGATGTGCAGTCGGAGAACCGGGAGGGCTACGCCGTTGAGGCAGATGCTCACAAGTTTGTCGCCCTCTCGACCGAATTGACCGATGAACTCATCCTTGAGGGTTTTGCGCGGGAGTTGGTCAATAAGATTCAGCAGATTCGGAAGGAAGCTGACTTTAATGTCTCTGATCGGATTTCGCTCAGTTTGGAATCAACGCCAATCGTTCACGAAGCGTTTGACCGTCACCGTGATTATATCACACACGAGACCTTGGCGTTGCATGTTGTTGAATCGTCAAGTCCGAACGCTTTTCTGAAGTCACAGAAGGTTAATGACGAGGAGGCAACGATTGGTGTGGAGCAGGTGACGTAAGACATTGCCTCGAAGCGTTGTATTTTCCACTTTACTGGGTTCAATAGATGTTCGCATGAACTCTGGCATTGATAGCCTGTGCCCTTTAAGATGTTGTTCTCTCCTCATAGAAAAGGTTATCGTTTTCTGTGGTGATATATCGTATTTTGTTTGCGTCGTTGTTAGACATTTTGCTATCATCTGCTGCCAAAATCAAAGCACTTATTCAACGCTATCTTTTATAACTACACTTAACTGCGGAGCCACCGATTATACCTATACCGAGTAAATATCCCAGATCATACCACCAACCGCTATTAATCGTCTCGTAGATGCGGATGTTATCGTTGAAAACCCCGATGATAAGACTTAACCAGCACAGCCAGCCATGCCAAAGTCCCGACAGAAACCCTGCCGGTTTCTGGTAGGTTACTGCACCATCACCGGGCAAACAACCTGTCACTGTTAAAACCGCCAAAAATGCGACTACCGCTAAAATCTTGTTCATTGTATTCCCCCTGACTATATGGAAAACTGGAATCCCCACGGTATACATTTGGTTGGATTGATTAGAAACACCAATAAAGTGCTCCAATGACGAAAGCAACGCCTTAACATCCCCCGGATTGTTCTGCTTGACCTCCTCCACGTAGGGGGCAAAAGCCTCTAAGTGAAGGACATCGCTTTCGGCAACATACTTGGTCTTTAGATCCTTTTGCTGTAACACATCATGGATAATACGGGAAAGCGTGGACTTGCCTGATCCAGCACCGGGACCGTAGAAGAGGATAAGTTTAGTTTTCATCTTTTAGTGCGGGAGAATCGGCTGGCTAATCGGTTTATCAAAATCGGCGTAACCTGCAAATGCGCCCAGTTTTTCCCCTTCTACCAAAAACTGCACCTTCTTAATATGACCCAACATCGGTTGAGTTAAGGTGAGAAAAACGGAATCTATCGTCTGTGCTTCACGGATTAAGCCACCTTGGTGTTTAGATTTAAATTCTTTCGAGAAGTTTACGTAAGCAACTCCATCTTCAATTGATATGGATAAAAGTTTCGTCTCTTTTGGAATAATCGGTTGTAATTCACGACCTTTGGGGCCCTTTATCAACTGGTTTAAGACCCACTTTGAACGTTCTTGTTTGTTCTTCGTATTGTATTGCCTCCTCTCAGGAACAAGGGATGCGGTTTGGTCGTCCAAAAAGTAGACCTGATGTTCTATTAAATGTGATTCTCGATTGCATCCATTCCCCACAAACCCGAATCCAAATGAGATGACAATCAGCATTATTACTTTGAGTCTTTTCATAGTCTTTCTCCGTAAAATATCTGATGTAATCGACCTTCTATTCTGATGCTAAGTGGGTTCGATCCAACAAATATCAACAGAACTGATATACATGTCGCCCCGCTGGGGCTTTAAGGTGTTTTTTATTCCGTGTGCTATATACATGTCGCCCCGCTGGGGCTAAATACACCCTTGACGATTTTCCGTATCTGATGCACATGGCACTCCGCTGGAGTGCAGGGTTTGGAACATATCGCCCTCTACAGACATGTTGCTCCGCTGGAGCAAATGCCAATTCTCATCCTCGTCCATCGGGTTGGGAAACCCAACCCCTACGAATTCACTCTCCCATTTTCTCTGCCTCTTGCTTTACCTAGGTTTTATGACATGCCGCCCCAGTAACATCATGAGTCGCGTTCGACAGCAATCTCCCGCTTCTCCTCCCAAGATTGTACAATAGCTTCCACAACACGCAACGCCTGCAGCCCATCCCGTCCCGATGGCAGCGGCGGACGATCATTGAGCAGGTCATCGACAAACGCCTTGACACGCCACGCGAAGGTGCCGTCAAAGGCGAGCTCCTCCATCCGAAAGATGGAGGGACGGTATTCCTCGACGACCGAATCCTCACGCCGCATCAGAGTTGCGAGACTGAGCACATTATCCACGACAATTTCCGCATCTGATCCACAGATTTCGAGGCGTTCGATGGGATGCGTGAAATCACTATCCCAACTGGCGAGCAGCGAGGCGACAGCGTCGGTCTCATATCGTGCAGAAATTGCCATACTTGTCCAGCACGGATCCTCATCAGGGTTTGCCTCTTTGATGCGCGGATGTGCCATCTGCGAGCAAACCGCGACGATTTCACCACCGAACCAGCGCAACAGATCAATGGCGTGGGTCTGAAGTTCGTACAGCAGATAGTAGGGGCCCTTCCATGTCGAAACCGGTCCCCCCTGCGATAACTTCATGTCGATGTACGCGATCTGTCCACAGGCACCGCTATTAAACCATTCCCGCGCCTTTGCATATCCGGGTGCAAAGCGTCGGTTGTAGTCAATGGCGAGATGCACGCCTTTCTCGTCCGCTTTTGCGACCATCTGTTCCGCTTCGTTAATGTCAAGCGACAACGGTTTCTCGCACATCACATGCTTCCCTGCCTCTAAGCATTCGATAACCGGCTCAAAATGCAGATGGTCAGCTGTAACAACATCAATCGCGTCACACTCTTCGTTCGCTACCAGCTCCTGAATTGACGGATACCAATTGGGGACGTCGAGCTCATGCGCCCGGTTTTTCGCTTTTTCTGCATCAATATCACAAACAGCGACGAGTTCCGCTTGGGGGTGTTCGAGGTATCCGAGCTGGTGTCGCATTCCAATGCCACCACAACCCACTGCTGCCACTTTCAGTTTTTTAGACATGTTTTGTCCTTTTATAGTAGATTTTAGAATTAATGAGACACTCCAAATCGGCGCAGTTGAAAACAGCGCCTACCCAACATGGGGAGCGAAAGTGTTCATTTATTTTTTGAATTCACTTAGGAGTTACGCACTTCAGTAGGGAACGCAGATCTGCGTTCCCTACGGACTCCTTATGGTGCCTCTGCTGTGGTTGCCCGATGAATCGGGCATTAGAAATCGCGTCCATCGGCGATAAATCGCCGAACTACAGAACTCTGAGTGTTCAACTGTGTAAGTTCTATTCACTATAAGTTATACAAACGTGAAACGTGAAAACATTTTGTCTGAATTGCGGATTAACTGGATTGATAGGATTGATGATAGCCGATGGCTGTTAATCTTGAGTATCCTTGAATCCTGAAAATCCTGATTCTGACAAGTGTCTACCAACTTAATGAATCATGCTAATAATAACCTAAGTTGCTAGGTGTTGTTCCGGTGTTTGTCTGAATTGTGAAACGAAGCGTAATAGGTAATGCGGGGCTCGCAGATTAGGCAATCTGCGCCACGATTGGGATCATTTGCACGACTGCTGGGATTCTATAACATAGCCCAAGTCGTTAGAATCAGACAGAAACCGAGTTTTGAAGAAAAAACTCGGTTTACAGTGCTTGGTCTATCAACTAGCAACTTGCGTAATAATAACATATCGCAAGTTTAGATGATACAAGTTTCTAGGTTCATTTAATTCTTCCGTAGCTCGATGTCTTGGTTAACGCAAGGGCGGGGAGACCAGATGCCCCGCCTACGGGTTCGGGTCGTTCCAAAATCAGTCAAAAACCCAAAAACTAAATGACCCTAACAAGTTTCTGAGTCCCTTGATCCACCACAATAATTGTGCTATAATGTTAATTGAGCTGGCATACAGATATGTGAATACCCCAATATACCCAACATAAATCCGATTCGTCAAACCCGAAAAAACTGTATTCTACATCTCATCGCAGCTCCATTGAGATCATGATAACCACGCTGACCAAAGGACAAATTTCTCTGCCAATTGACCATGAGATCCGCACCCGCCTTGAGGGGGGTCGTGCGGATACGTTTCTGCATATTGTTCCCACCGATCATGCCCGCCTCAAATGGTGCCGTGAATATCTGAAAAACACCCCAAACCGAGCCGCCGCAGGCTTGCACATCTATACTCTTGATGACCTTGTCCGGCGATTTTTTTATAGCAATCTTAATAGGGGACGTAGACACACCGGCGTGGGGATCCAAACAGTATGGACACATGAAATCATGGATGAGGAGCAATTCCCGTTTTTGAAGCCGCAGCCCGAAACTCGCGTACCCCAAGGAACCGCAAGGCAGTTGAGAGAAGCAGTTAACCAACTCAGGAGAAACGGCGTAGATTGGCAGCAGCTACAGAAAGATTCAGTTCCAGACGATGTGGAGACCTCTAGTAAACTGGCGGACCTAATTACTTTTTATAAAGCATACGAGAGGCGTCTTGGTTCAGAATGGGTCGATCGTGCGGGCATCCATCGCGCTGTCTCCGAATACTTGACTCGGATCCCTGACCGTGCAGAAAGGTTAATGAAGAAAATTTTTCCCAACGTTGATTTGGTAGTTGTCAGTGGTTTCGATGCGTTGTTCCCTCACGATGCTGCAATTCTAACTGGCATTGCTAACCTGCCATCAATAAAAATGGGTGTTCTCCTTGACTACGATGAAGGGAACGAATCCCTGTTTGGACATATCAAAGCTGACTATGACCGATTCCTGAGTTGCGGATTTGAGAGGCATGGCGGGGAGCTAGAAACCCCTGACGCGGTCCGCAATGTGCACTTTGCCCGAAATCTGTTTTACACTGATCTGCCACAGGATTCTGCAATTGAGAAGCTAGCACTTACAGATCAGATCTCCCTATTGTACCCGTCAAACCGCCTCCGGGAGGTAGAGGAAATTGCCAAGTTAATCAAGCGACTTGCATTGAACCAGTCCTCACCTGCGTTGAATCAGATATGCGTCACGTTTAACAGGCTAGATGCATACGCACCGCTCATTCGTGAGATCTTTCCCCTTCACGGTATCCCCTACACCTTGGACTGGAGCGAAAAGCTTGAAAATTCTACCGTCGTTGTCTCTGTTTTTACCTTACTGGAGTTGCTCCAAGGAGGTGCGCCGCCCCAGACTCGGGAGAAGGTTTTGCGGAGTCCATATTTTCATACTAATGATTGGGACGCTGTGATTGAGGGGTGCGGCTTAAAGGCAAAGTTGTCGCCGGAGGATTTTCGAGAATCCTTCGATCTATTGATGGATACCCTCAAAGTCCGTCAGCAGATTCTGAAGGGCAGTTGGGAATCCAAAACGAGGTTTGCAGCGCACAAGATGAACGCCTATCGCGAATTCCGCAGGCTCATTGATGAATTGGTTGAGTCCTTGATAACCGATCATGGGGCCGAAGTGTCTCACTCGTTTGAGAGCTATATCCGTCGTCTCAGATTGATGATTTCAGAATCCACTTATCGGTGGGGTAATCCAAGCGACAAAGGGGTTGCTATCCTACCGCTTAATCAGACGCAGGACCTTGCTTTTGATACCGTTATCTTAGGTGGTTTGGTTGACGGCGAATTCCCTGCGGCCTTCCGTGCTGACACCTTTCTGCCTTCTAGCCAAAGGGAAACGGAATCGGATCGTCTGCACGAAGACCGCTTCCTTTTCTATCAAGCCCTCACCCTCTATCGCAAACAACTGTACCTCCTGAGTCCCCAGCATGATGGCGATGTGGAATTAGTGCCCTCCGCATTTATTGACGAGCTGCAACGCATCGCCAAGATTAAGACCTCCACGGACTATGACAAAACCCTTTTTAGTACGGAGAATTTCCTCAAAAATTATGGGGCGTTCGTTTGGGAACGTTCGGAAACGGAGGATGTAGAGGAACCTAATCTCCCTTCGACGATTTTGCCGACGCTTCCGTTGATTGTGCACAACATCCGGGTCGAAAAGAGCCGTACAGTCACGCAGGAATCCACGCAGAAACTCCTACAGTATGAAGGGCGTCTTCTCCCGAACTTGCTGTCCCAGTCAAGCCGTCGTACGCTTGAACAACGACGTGACAGAACGTATTCGGTGAGTCAATTAGAAACCTATGGTGAGTGCCCGTTCCGATACTTCTCCAATCGGGTATTGAATCTCAACATAGCCGAAGATGAGGAAACAGAGCTAACAAGCATGAAGAAGGGGAGCTTGGCGCACAAAATTCTGTTTGAGTTTTACGATCTCCGTCGTGACGAATCGCCGATTGCTGCATGTGAAGATGCGGAGTTTGAGGGAGCAGTCAATTTGCTTAGACAAATCGCACGAAACCATCTGGCGGCGGAGGAGGCTCAACGTCCTCTCAACCGGGCGGACAAGTTGTTTTGGGATATTGAGGTGGAAAGGTTGATCGGCGGGCACGGCAGGACCGGCATCTTGCCCGCATTCCTTGAAGCAGAGCGGGAACGAGATCTTGAGGTACAACCCCGTTATTTTGAAGTTGAGTTTGGCCCCAGTGTCAGATCAGAACCAGCTGACCCACAACTTGGCAGCACAGAAGCGATAACGGTTGGGGGCGTCTCCTTGTCAGGGAGAATCGATCGGATCGAGCTGGGGAATGGGATGTTCGTTATCGGTGACTATAAAACAGGTAGCACCACTCCCAAGTTGAACGACCTCCTTGAGGGGCGCAGCCTCCAATTGCCCCTCTATGTTGCAGTCGTAGAGCAGTTATTGAGGCAACAGTCAGTCCCGATTCAAGGTTTCGAGGAGGATCTTGAATCGGTTCAAGGGGTGGGAGGCGTTTACTATGTTTTGCAGGAGGAGAGTAGAACGGAACTCGGTTTTGGGGACAGAGATTGCAACGGAAGGGCGTTTCAGGTTTCATCTCGGAGCGGTCAGCTGTTACCCAATTCAAGGTATCAAATCGCGGACGTGGGCACTGATGCGGATTCCGATGTGATCGGGAGCATTGTTGATGTAGCGGTCGAACATGCGAACCAGTACGTCCGTTCGATTGCGGACGGGGATTTTCAACTGACTTCCCACGATAGGACAAAGGTCTGCCGCTACTGTTCGTTCAAGCAGATCTGCCGTGTGGGTGTGGTTGCGGAAGAGATGTAGGCTTGATAGACATGCGTCTTTTGATCGCTATAGGTAGATAGAACGATGACCGATGTGCTATAATTACGTTTTACTGATTATCAGGTAAGGAGCAAAATCATCTTATGTATGTTGAAGGACTTTTATCTTCGTTGACCCGTGTGAAAAAAGCGCGCTCTCTACGCGCCGCTTCGTGGGACACGACTGGAAGAAATAACGATGCGTGGAATATTGAACCTAACGAGACACGCGTTCTCGCTGATATCAAGGGCCCCGGTTGCATCAACCACATCTGGATGACGCAACGCGACGGCTACCGGAATGTCCTCCTGCGAGCCTTTTGGGATGATGAAGAACAGCCCAGCGTTCTGTGTCCCCTCGGTGACTTCTTCGGATTAGGCAACGAAATTGTAAATTCCTACGATTCATTGCTGTTCTCGGTATCAACCGCGGGTAACAATCAGTTCAACACCGGTTGTGCGCTGAATTGCTACGTGCAGATGCCATTTAACCAATCAGCACGAATCGAACTTGTCAACGAAGGCGATGAGATGCACCGGCAATACTTCTACATTGACTATGAGCTTTATAATCAACCCTTCGACGATGATGTGGCTTACTTCCACACACAGTTTCGTCGGGAAAATCCGTGCGATGGGTGGGGACACGAGATCCGGGTCAACACGCCGGAAGCAAACATTGTCAATGCGGAAAGGCTAGCTTGGGACAACAACTATCTCATCCTTGAAGCAGAAGGACGCGGGCACTACATCGGTTGTAACCTCTCCATTACCAATTTTCAAGGCACATGGTGGGGCGAAGGGGACGACATGATTTGGGTTGATGGCTATAAATGGCCCCCCGATCTCCACGGTACAGGCTCAGAGGATTATCTCAACCAAGCGTGGGGTATGCAGCCCAACGCATTCCAACACAACGGTTCGTCAATCTATGAGCCTGATACGGATGGTTATCAAACATCGTACGTGTTTCACCTCGAAAATCCTGTTCGATTTGAGAAAGAAATTCGCGCTACCATTGAGCACGGACATGGGAACCACCTCCGTAATGAAACATCCTCAGTTGCCTACTGGTATCAACTCGAACCGCATAAACCCTTCGGTATCCTACCGGTACAGCAACGAAAGCCGGTCCTCAAGACTGAAGATGGAGGGTGGCTTATCAATGAAACAGCACAAACGCCACAAGCGAAACCGATGTTGAACGATGAAATGAACCAGTTGAAAGCGCAATGGACGGAGAAGCAGAAAACCGAAACGTAAAACGTGATGCGTGAAACGTAAAGATAAATTTTTCATGGGATCATGGGTTCGTAGGTTCATTAGTACATTGGTTCATGAATGCACTTCTGAAAATATCCACTTCTTAAATGAGCCTACCCATTGATTTGCTATAATTTTGGGAGGAGTTGAATGCTCATATCTTTTCAGGGACTCTTAGTACAGACGCTTATTCATGTCAGTGACACGGAGGGGGCTGAACAAAATCCATCCGATGACACAAAGGAAGAAAACCTATCAGCAGCGGAAACACAAGAACAAGCGATAGATTCCGAACACGATGAAGCTGATGGTTCAGATGTAACAGTTATGCCAAGCGACAATCAACAAGGTGACGAAGAAACAAAGGGAAAGGGTTCGCAGCCAACCACAGCGGTGGAAACAGATGCAGAATCACATTCCAGTAATGTTGAGAATGAAGAAACGATCGCCGAAGGGGACGAATCTCCGTCAGGGAGCACAGAAGGAGTAGCAACAGTCCCTGATGAGGTCGGGGTTGAGGTGCTCACAGAGGAATCAGTTGAAGAAACCGTTACAGTCAATACGGCAGAAGTTGAAATCATCGACGATGAAGCAGCGGAGGCAACCGTAACAGATTCGGCTGAAGAAGCGATCGAAGATACTCGGGTGCCCCTCACTTTTGGAGTTATTGACGAGGTATATAATTTCGTTGATGAATTCCAGCACAGCCAATCGAGTGATACTGAAAAGACTTCCGCTAGCATTCAGGATAGTGCCGGAGGTATAAAAAAAGCGGCACTCTTTGGACATCCCCCCGCCGAAGGCTATACGCGAATCCAGTATGAAGTGACACTGCCTCAGATGGAGTCCAACGAGAATCTGATTTTGCATTTCAGCATTGGCTTGAGGGATGGCGTTGATTTTGAACTGCCGCACACGAAACCCGATGGGGTACAATTTGCTGTTGAGATTTCAGATGAACGCCGCTTTGAAGGTGTCTCCGAGGCTTGCCGATGGGATGAATACCTTATTGACCTTTCCGATTTTGCTGGCAGCACGGTTCAAGTTGCTTTCCTTACTAATTGCAACGGGGCCGGTAATACTAACTACGCCTGGGCTTTATGGGGAAATCCGCGTGTCCTAAAACTGACCCGTACCTCACTGCTGCTTGAGAAAGGCGAAGATGAACCCAAACTCAGACGGGGGCTTGCGCTAGGGCTGTTAGAGGGAGAAACGCCAGAGCTCTCGGTCGCTGAATTTGATTTGGAGGTCTCTACGCTGGCTTCGGAGGTTGCAGATGAACTGAGCCAACGGATGGAAGCGAAGGTAGAGACAGCAATTGTTGAGTTGGCGTTGTACACAGAGCAGCCAAAACTAGAAATCATAACCGCGGGACCAACTACTGCGCTCCTTACCGCACGAGAGGATTTTGAACTGCAATGCACGGTTCGTAACAATGGGCTAGTTCCAATTGAGCCGATTCACGAAGCGACTCTCTCAATCAATCGGATTAAATTGCGACGCGGTAGAACGACACAACCGCTGAAAAGGCTCAACCCGGGAGAAGAGACAACGTATTCTTGGAGTATCCGCAGTTTTTCACGTGAGTCGGTGGCTCGGACATCTGTTGTACTTCGATGTCAAATGTCGACGGGTGAAATTCGTCAAGCCGTTGATCAGAATGTCAACCTGCTACCGGCAATCCCTAGAATTTCTAATCAAGCCGCTTCGGATTTATGTACCTACGATCAGAGCGGACATGTTATCACCGAAAATCGGCACCTACGCACACTTTTCGTCAGAGGATCTGGCGGATTTGAATACTGTCTACTTTTCGTGGCAAAAAATGGCCGTTACCGTCAGGTTGCGGTCTGCAATGCGATTTCAGAACTCTGCTATCGTGATTCATCGGGAACCCCTCAACACATCAAAATCACTCCGACTGTCTACCGGCTCGCCGGAAATAATCTTGGTGAATCGATTGTTCGCTTGTCCTCTGAGGAACGAGGCGGAGATGGTGTGCTTTGGTCTTATGAAGCATGTTTTTCGTTGTCTGAGCAATCCAAACGGCTCAAGGTGGAATACAGTCTCACTGCGGATCAGGAGCGGGAATTAATCGCTTTCAATGGTCCAATCCTTTATGCCGGAGATGGAGCGTTTGGCGAACGTAAGACCACCGCCCTGTTCCCCGGCTTAGAGTTTCTGGAGGGCGATGAACCATCGTCGAGCACGCGAGATGTCGCTCCACCGCATAACAACCGACTTGTTCCCCATCCCTATAAAATAACGATTCCGCTGATGGCGGTCGAGCATAAAAAGACATTGGTTGGGTTGGCGTGGGATGCACTGGAAACTTGGGATGGCGAGCACAACATGCTATCGGCAGCTTTTGCCTCCCCAAATTGGTACAACCATCAAAAGAATCACTTAATGGGTCTATTTGTTCCTACCATCCCTGATTGGGTCGAGGAAAATCAGATGGCAGCCTCGACACCATATCCTCTGAAAGCGAACCTACCGATAACGATCAAAGCACAAATTATCATTGATGGAAACGCTTCCATTCTGGATGCCATTTCTCATTGGACAGATGCCTACGGTGTCCCTGAACCGTTAGAAGCCCCACGTAGTGATAAGGAGGAGGTTCTGCTGTCGCGGCACGGACTCATGCAGACCGTATGGGATAGAGATACGGGCAAATCACGGCACTGTGTTGATTGGGCACCGGGCAATGCCCCCGGTTTTGCGACGCTGCTGTGGTATGATTACCTGATCCAGACACAGGATGATACCATAAAGGATGAACTGGTCAGGCAGCGGGCGTTAGAAATCGTCAAGCGCACAGTCCAAGAAGCGGGACCGGCAGGACTGAGTTCGACGGACCTTTGCCACATTTTAAAGTGGGAGGCGCCATTCTACTTTGGGGAGGTTGAAGCGGGATTAGATCGACTCAAAGAAATTGCGTCACGATGGATCGAGACGCAGGAAGAGGATGGTAGTTGGCGTTTTCACCCGATAACGGATCGAGCGAAGACGTTAGGGAATGAAGGAGATGCTGTTCTGGGAACTTGTGCCACCACCGTCCAGCTACTCCTCAAACACGCTCGCGTAACTGGCGATGCGGAATCGTTAGAGGCTGGTGTGAAGGGACTAAAGTACATGGAGAACTTTAAGATTCCGCGCGGGGCCCAAACGTGGGAGTGTCCGCTTTATGAACCGGATCTTCTCGCCGCTGCCCATGCTGTCGCTGCCTATATTGAAGGCTACGAAATCACCAAAGAGAGACAGTATCTGGACAGGGCAGAGCAATGGGCAAAAGCGGGACTTCCTTTCCTGTATCATTGGCATCTGTCGGACCGTCCCGGTATGCGTTTCGGTTCGATACCGGTTTTCGGCACAACCTTCTATACCCATCCATGGTTCGGTGTTCCCGTTCAGTGGAACGGCTTGGTTTACGCTTACGCTCTTCAGCATCTCGCTCGACACACACCTGACAGTCAAAGCCAGTTCTGGTCCAAGGTTGCCGAGGGGATTACGATCAGCGCAATGTATCAGCAGTGGACAGAAGGGGAACTAAAAGGAACATATCCCGACGGTTTCTACGGCTACTGTACTGAAGGACGGGGGCCCCATATCAATCCAGAGGACATTATGGTGAACCTCTATACCCTACGTGGACTTGATCCAGATATCGCTACAGGAATTGTCCGTGTACGAGACAATCGTATTCACGTAAGTAGCGGTGCAAGGATTGATAGGTTGGACTATGATGATTCGGATCGGCTGACGTTTTCACTGCGTTATGTCCAAAACGAAACAAGTTATTCTATCATTGCAGGATACGGAAGGCGGTACGGCGGATCGGAACCTTCAGCGAAACCGGGGCCCTCGGCAATTCGTACCGGAGGTAGGGAAATCCCCATTGTAGATAATCTCTCAACTTCTGAATCCGGTTGGTTCTATCGCGAGGAGAAGGACATCGTTTTCATCAAGTACAAACATCTGGTGGGCGCGACGGATTTTGAAGTGCTTCCCTCAGAAAGGGTGGAAACCACTCCTGAGGCAGTTGAGCCAGAAACAGCGACGGAACACGGAACAGTCGAGACGAACGAATCCGAACCCAATCCAGAATAAGCCTATTGAGAGAAACTGTGACAGACCGAGGACTTTTTATCACATTTGAAGGTACGGACGGGGTAGGGAAAACAACGCAAATTCAGCGTCTATCCGCAGACCTTAAACGCGCTGGTCATGATGTATGCCTGACACGCGAACCGGGCGGCACCCCTATCTCCGAGCAGATTCGTGATATGCTTCTGAACCCAGACCACAGTGAGATGGCAGCGACGACGGAGTTGTTATTATACGCTGCATCGCGGGCGCAGCATGTATCAGAGGTTATCAAACCCGCGCTAGAAGCGGGAAAGGTTGTCATCTCCTCTCGATTCGCAGACGCAATGGTCGTCTATCAAGGCTATGGGCGTGGATTAGATCTGGATAGGATACATCATCTGAATCGAATTGCGACCGATGGCGTTACCCCGGATGTGACCTTTGTATTGGATCTGCCGGTGGAGATTGGTTTACAGCGCGTCCAAAAACGCCGAGGCGGATTAGACCGTTTGGAAAGAGAAAAAATTGAGTTTCACCGACGGCTGCGGGAAGGTTATCAGACAATAGCACAACAGGAACCGCAGCGTCTGAAAATTATTGATGCCAAAGTCAGCCCAAAGCGGGTGTATGCACAGATTCAGGCAATAATCCAACCCTTGTTGCAACAGTGAGCGACCGTATGCAAGATGCTATCATCGGACATCACCAGATTCTTGAACAGTTGTACCACGCGATTGCATCGAATCGCATAGCGGGTGCTTATCTGTTTGTTGGAATCGCCAATATCGGGAAAGAGACCGTCGCGCTTCATTTTGCAAAGACCATCAATTGCCTCACATCAGACGAGGGAGCTTGCGGCACCTGTTTATCGTGTCGCAAAGCTGACGATGGAAATCACCCCGACCTTCAGATTATCCGTCCGTCAGGGGCTTGGATCAAGATTGATCAGATCCGCGAATTGCAAAAACGGATTATTTATCGGCCACTCGAAGGGGCACGAAAAATCTATATCTTGACCGAAGCGGAACGGATGAATCTCGAAGCCGCAAACTGTTTGCTCAAAACCCTTGAGGAACCGCCCGCCGATTCGGTTTTAATCCTCCTGACTGCAAATCTTGAGGCACTGCTACCTACAATCCGGTCCCGTTGCCAAATCATCCCCTTCCAGCCTCTTCTGATTTCTGAACTTACCGGGTATCTGATGCAACGATTCAACATCGACGAAAGCCAAGCGTTCTCAATTTCGACGGCGGCCGGGGGCGCTGTTGGCAAAGCACTAGCGATGGTTCAAGAGGGGGCAGGTTTCGATGAGGAGATTCCTGAGATTATGATTGCTGGCGAGCGTTTAGATGCTTTTCGGATTGCGGAGAAATGGAGTCAACAACCGGAGGCACTTGATCATCTCGTGACATGGTATCGCGACTTGGTATTGCTGCACCAAGGTGCTCCCGCAGATCTGCTCACCCATGTTCATCATGCGGAACCACTCAAGCAGTTGGCAGCGCATTATTCACGGCTACAGTTGCAATCGGCAATCAAGGCGATTTTTGAAACGAAAGCTATGCTGCAACGCAATGTCAATGCGACGTTGGCTTTAGAGGTTTTGGCTTTGAAGTTGTTGCGTAGATCGTAAGGTTCATAGATAAGAGGAGTTGGCCGTGGCGTTAGATGATTTACAGAGCGTAATTGAGAAGCTACGGAAAACGATTGAGACTCAGCGTAGATATTTGGCTGAAAATGAAACCCGTACGCGGCAGGTGCTAATCGATCCGTTGCTGCGGGAGTTGGGTTGGGACGTGTCAAATCCGAATATAGTTCAACTTGAATATTGGGTGAGAGAGGGACGTCCGGATTATGCACTGATGTCTAACGGTAAACCGCTTGCTGTGATTGAAGCAAAAAGACTGGGGAGTGATTTAGACGCAGTTATTAAGCAGGCATTCAACTACGCAAATCCGGATGGTATTGATTACATAATTGTCACTGATGGTGATAAGTGGGAGATGTACGATGTCTTCAAGAAAGCTAAATTGGAAGAGCGCTTGTTGATGAGGTTGCAGTTGTCTCAACAGCCTGCTCATAGAAATGCGTTACAGGCGTTAGCGATGTGGAAGCCGAATCTTGCCGCTAAGGAACCAGTCTTCGTATCACCAAAGGCTGTACCGGATCAAACCAACGTTAAGTCCAATGAACAACAACGAGAACAGTTACCCAATAAAATCTCAGCAGATGCCGAGAAGCGTTATTCGTTCGCATCAAAAGAAAGCTATCCATCAGATACCGATACCAAACCAATCCTGTTGAAGATAGGAGATTGTGTCGAGAAACGGGTTAAACGTTGGCGGGATGTCACTCAGGAAGTCGTTAGTTGGCTCGTCAACGAGGGAAGACTGAGCAGCAATAATTGCCCAATCGAGATGGGAGAGATGGGAGAGTGGACCTTCATTAATTCCAAAAAGGTGAATAGTGATGGCACACCCTTCAGATTCCCAAAAAAATTGTCGAACGGACTCTTTTGGGAGCGTGGTCGAGGAACAAACCAACAACAATCGGAGAGATTATGGAAGTTGCTAGAACAATTTAACATAGATTTAAGTGAGATTGAAGTGTTTTACAAGTCAATTAGGAAAAGCTAGTCGCTAAATACACCGCTGATCCATCCAATTTAAGGTGAGCGAAGGTAGGGAACGCAGATCTGCGTTCCCTACGAAGACGCAATACGCAGGAAGTCAAAGAGGAATATAATCATGAGTACATTCTACATAACAACACCGATATATTATACCAACGCCGAGCCGCACGCCGGACACGCGTATACAACAATCGCCGCCGATGTGCTCGCAAGATACCATCGTCTCAAAGGGGACGAGGTTTTTTTTCTGACCGGCGTGGATGAGCATGGGGAAAATATACAAAAAATTGCTGACCAGAAAAATATCTCTCCGCAGGCTTACTGCGATCAGATCGCGCCAACGTTCACGAAGCTTTGGGAGAGGTTGAATGTATCTTATGACATCTTCCTGCGTACAACGAGCGAACTGCACAAAAATGGTGTCAGAAAACTGCTTAACTCGCTTTATGAAACCGGGGACATATATAAGGGTAAATACGAAGGATACTACTGCCGTCCGTGCGAACGCTTTTTCACGGAAAAGGAGCAGACCGAGGATAAGATTTGTCCAGACCACAATTTACCGTTGGAATGGGTCGAGGAAGATAACTACTTCTTCGCGCTTTCAAAATACCAGGATCCGCTGATTAAACACATCCACGAAAATCCTGATTTCATTCAACCAGAGAGCCGTCGCAACGAGATGTTAAATGTGTTAGAGTCGGGGTTGGAGGATGTAAGCATCTCACGGTCTTCCGTGTCTTGGGGCATTCCCTTACCGTTCGACACGGAACACATCTCTTATGTGTGGATTGAAGCCTTGAGCAACTATGTCACCGCACTCGATTATGCCCAAGATGGGGAAAGATTTCGCAAATTTTGGCCCGCCAACGTTCACTTGATGGCAAAGGACATAGCACGTTTCCACGCGCTGATTTGGCCCGCAATGCTAATGGCGGTAAACTTGCCAGTCCCCAAAAAAGTGGTCGCCCACGGCTTCCTGACGAAAGATGGTGAAGCCTTGAGCAAAACGCTCGGCATTTTCATTGACATGGATACCGACATCGGGACCTACGGGTTGGATGCGTTCCGCTACTACCTGTTACGGGAATTTAGTTTCGGAAACGATGGCGATTACCGACCAAGTCGTCTCGACGCCCGTTATAACGCTGACCTCGCAAACGACCTCGGAAATCTCCTCAACCGGACACTCGGTCTTGTCTCTAAGAACTTCGGTGGTATTCCTGAACCGACGACATCGGGTGAATTCGATGACGAAATCCAGCAGATGGCGCGTGAAACGATCGAGAAGGTCGATGCCCTGATGGAAGAACTCGTTTTCGATATGGCGTTGGAAACGATTTGGGAGTTTGTGCGACGGATTAATCGCTATATCCAGCAAACGCAGGTGTGGACATTGGCTCGGTCAGAGGAAACAAAAGGACGTATGGGGACTATCCTCTATAACAGCATGGAAGCGCTGCGGGTTGTCGCCGTTCTGATCTCGCCCTTCATGCCGGGCACCGCCAATCGCATCCGTCAACAGCTTGGACTCGATGAGAGCTTCAACGATCAAGGATTGGATACGGTTGCTGAATGGGGAGGCTTGCCATCGGGGTTGGTACTTGGAAAGCCCGAACCTATCTTCCCTCGAAAGGATACTAAGAAGCCGAAACAGGCGAGAAAGGAAAAACCTGCCCAAGCGGAGCAGCCCGCCGATGATAATCTAATCTCTTTCGATCAGTTTCAGGAACTGGATCTGCGCGTTGCTGAAGTGATCGCTGCCGAGAAAGTGCCCAAGGCAGATCGTCTGCTGAAGCTACAGGTTGATTTGGGGGGTGAGAAGCGTCAAGTCGTCGCCGGTATCGCAGCGCATTATACGCCTGAAGACCTTATCGGGAAGCAGATTATTCTGGTCGCCAACTTGCAACCCGCTAAGATTAGAGGTATTGAATCGCAGGGGATGCTGCTCGCAGCTGAAGGTGGGAAAGAGTTGGCTATCGTGACGCTTGAGAAGCAGATGCCACCGGGGGCACAGGTTCGATAATTACGTGAAACGTAATGCGCAAAACGTGAAAGTAATTCGTTCATTGGTTAATTGAACGGATGGATTTCAATGTCTAGGGCGTGTTGACATTTTGAAGCTGCTGATGCGGCAAACGTTGTAATTATCAGGTAATCTGCCATAAGTAGCGCGAACTGTTAGTTTGCAGGGTGAGATCACAATCTAACAGATCGTGGTACAAAAGACCATTTTTAGGAAACCGTTTTTTGCACAGGAAGCGTCCCGATGACAAACGGAGTTGGGTTTCACTCTATCTTTCTATAAGCAGGTGTTGTTGGATGGCGGAGCCTCTATCGGGCTTGATAGGGATTGACGATGAGCCGTTCAACCCAACCTACGGACTGGGATCATAATCTAACAGATCGTGGTACAAAAATAGATTGTAGGTCGCGATTCATATCTCGACAAAATACACAGCGTGGCGTGCAACAAGCCGGGTTCGTTGAGCCAAAACTATCGCGCGATGTGCTAGGGAGTGTCGATTTTGGAAAATCGACCTACAGAAGTTCAAAATCGTCTTTGATGTGTGAACAACGGGTTAGGAGACCTAACCCCTACGAAGAACCGTGCGTTTGTGTGTTCCCTTGATTGTCTAATTGCGATGAAATGTCAACAGAACTTAGCAACTTGGGTTAAAACAACCCGGAGATTGAAATTCGTTGCGAATTTCCGAGGTCGTGGGCGTTAAAGGCGTAATCTGCGTAGAGCGCAGTTTCGCCAAAACGGAGGCGTATGCCAGAACCGGCTGCAAGTTTAGTCCCCTCCGCCCCGATGCGGAGGGCAACCACGTCAAACAGCCAATACTCCCCGCCAAAACGGAGAATCCTCTCCGCACCTCCATCCGTTTGGAGGTCTTTTCGATCGGTTTCCAAGTCAAGACCAAACGTCGCCTTACCGACTACCGGAAGTGAGATACGGTAAGACAGACCGAATCGGAACCGACGATCGCGGGTGAATACCGGCGCGTCAGGGGTGTTCCAGCGGATCTGTGTGCCGGTGGCATCCGCTAACATCGCTCCAATGTGGAGTCCATCAAGCGGCTTGAGCATTAACCCGATGTCAAGCCCGAAGCCGTTTCCGCTGTTTTCAAAGAGTGATTGCCTCAGTAACTTTAGATTGCCACCGATTGACAGACTTGGGTGGATCTGACGCGCATAAGAGATTAGCAGCGCATTGTCTGTATTACTGAAATACCCCGCCACTTGGGGACGATCGATGTACCACTCACCGGGGTCCTTAACTCCATCGCCATCCTTGTCGAGAAAGTCCCCCAAGCGTCCATTACCGTTGACATCCACAAAAGTGGTATGCGGTATATCGTCCACGCCGAGTCGAATCCAACTGATGCCCATGTTCCCGATGCCTTCGACCCCTTGAACATAACCGACAAAGTTGTACTTTACCAACCCCTTGCTGAGAAAGCCTCCCTGCCCTGTGCCAAAGGAATCGGAATACATCGCGGCAAAAGCACGTTTTTGGATCTGAACAAGTCCGGCGGGATTCCAGTACGCCGCTGTGGCATCGTCCGCGATAGACACGAAGCTACTGCCCATACCTAAGGCGCGTGCGCCGACACCGTGACTGAGAAATTCTGCTGCATGGCTGCCCTCTTCGGCAAATACTAGCATCGGTGTAGCGGAGACACTTAGAGCAACAAGGAACAAAAAGAAGGGGTGCCCTTTTTCAGACATAAAAATCTACGATATTCTGTAACATGCCTAAAATCTGACCCACGTTGTCAAGATAGTAACGATTGTCATCCAGAAAAATGGTGCCGTTTTCAAGTTTGAGGAACTGCCAGGCCTCACCGGTTGTCGAGCAGCCGAAAATGGTATCAGGTCCATTTTCTTTGCTTTCATTATAAATTTTCGCGCCAACCATCTGTGCTGCACACTGACCAACGCCTACGTCAATATCGTTCTTCTTCGCTTCGACCATTGCAAAAATCGGAGTCCGGAGAGTATAAGAGATTTTACCTTTTGATAAAATGAAGTCACACTCACCATTCAACCCTCTTTCTGGAAGCACATCGAATCTTTTTCCCGAATGAACCGCAAGACAGCCACGGTTTCTTCTTACCAATTCCAGAAGAATCGGAGCGGCGATAAACTCCGACCTTGCTTTCTCGCTGGCTGAAAATAGCCCCAAATCAAGACCAGTTTCAAATGTCTCCTTGAGCCATTCGCTCATCTCCAATGTTTCCACATTGTCAAATAATTTTGCTCGGTCTTCAACTAAGCCAAATTCTGTAACAACGTCTTGTAAGGTAAAATCACTGTACGCCATTGAAGAATCCTCCCTTCTTTGGGGAGCCAGACAGTCCTACATTTGAATGCGAAGCGTAAAACGTGGAAAATTGACGCTTCACGTTTTACGTTTCATGTTTCACGCAACTATGCAGACAAACATAGATTATTCTGCCGCACTGACTGCAATTTTGATGACCATATCCCCTTCGAGCCGGTAGGTTCCGTTGAGCGCGTCAAACCCATCGCGGACGCGGGACAGCGGCAACTCATGGCTTACCATGTCAGCAAACGGGAATTCGTTTTTTTCAAGGATTGGCAACCCACGTACAAAGTGTTCGGGTCGGCTGCCCCAGATCGCTTCGAGACGGATATTTTTACGCATCAGCAGCTGATTGATATTGAAATCGATTGAGCCCATATCAACAAAATGCCCAACCTCGACGAAGGTTCCGCTCTGTTTTACATAGCCCAAACCTTCAGGGGTAGCGGGCAAGAATCCTGCGCATTCAAAGACAACATCGGCTCCTTCGCCTCGCGGTGTTTCCGATTTGACCAACTCCGTGCGTTCCTCGACAGAGCCCACATCCTCAATGTCGATTGTCACATCGGCACCCATCCGCTTGGCGAGTTCTAGACGCCTCGCGGGTCCACCGACAACGATTAGCTTCGCTGCACCGCTGATTTTCGCACAGATTAACGTTACCAACCCGATTGCCCCGGCACCCTGAACCACAACGGTATCGCCGATTTGCACCTGACCGCGCATCACTGCGTGTACGCCAACTGTGAACGGTTCTGTCATCACGGCAGCTTCTGGAGAGGCGTTAGTTTTGATGAAACAGGTGTTCGGATAAGAGAGGTAGATGTAATCGGCGAACCCACCCCGAAAGTGGGGTGCTTCATCCGGATTCCATTGAAATCCATAAGCACCATAGCTAGTCCCGGGCGCGAGGATGACGCGATCCCCTTCACTAATCGGATTGCCCACGTAGTCTGTCTTTACGCCTTCGCCGATTGCATCAATCACACCGACATTCTCATGACCGAGTAATACTTCTCGATCGAATCCGTTCTGCCAGTTATGTAGGTCTGTTCCGCAGATTCCTGCCAACTCCTGCCGTAGCAGCACCGTGTTTGGTGCCGGATCGGGTACAGGATATTCTCGAACATCAAAATCCTGTCCGTGTGCAACGACTGCTCTGCCTGTTCTTGCCATCTTTCTTTCTCCTTGTATGATTTTGCGAAAAGGTTTATAATACGTCCAAATCATCACGATTATACAAAAATTTACACGAGAGGGCAACGGAAAAACTAGAAAAATAAAACGTGATGCGTGAAACGTGAAAATAATTTGTCCATAGGTTGATTGTTTCATGAATGAACTGATAAACAGATGAACTTAGGTGGTAACTTGCGTTACCTAAGGAGAGCTTGATACGATGTATAGTGCTGGAAAAATCTTTGAACACCAACCCAACTTCCCTTCCTGCCACGCCTCAACAATCACCGAATTACCTAACGGCGATCTGCTTGCTGCATGGTACGCTGGATCACAAGAAGGAGAGAAAGATGTCGCAATATTCATTTCGCGTCGCTTTTACGGCAGCGAAGGCTGGATTGAGCCGGAAATGGTTGTGAATACCACAGATTGCTCCGAAGGCAACCCCGTCCTATTTGCCGATACAAATGATCAGATCTGGCTATTCTACGTTACGATGTACGGCAACCGTTGGACACAGTGCAAGATGTATTACAAGAAGTCGGGTACAATGGGGTATAGTTGGGAGGAGAGTGTTGTGCTCCGTGAGGAGTTGGGATGGATGACACGCAACAAACCGGTCTATCTCTCCAATGGCGAAATTCTGCTGCCGGTCTATGATGAACGGAATTGGCATTCGATGGTGATGATTTCCGATAACGGCGGCGAGACATGGGACACGTATGGAGATGTGTCGAGTCCTAAAGGGGTCATCCAACCAACGGTTGTTGAACGCACCGACGGTAGTTTACTGATGCTGATGCGCAGTCGGGATGGGGAGATCTGGCGTTCCACCTCCACAGATTTGGGAAGGACTTGGGAGGCAGCGCAGCCGACAGAGTTGCCGAACCCCAACAGTGGTGTTGATATGGCGCGCTTGCACAACGGAAACATCGCGCTCGTTTACAATGACACACCACGCGGGCGGACACCCCTAACGGTCGCGCTATCGACCGACGAAGGGGAAACGTGGGAATACAAACAGCATCTTGAAACCGAGGAGGGAGAATACTCCTATCCCGCCATTATTCAAGCCCATGATGGTGGTATCCATATCACCTATACCTACAAACGCACCAGTATCATGCACGTTGAAGTCGATGAATCGTGGATTCAGGAATAGTATGGATTGTTGATTGCCCATTTATAGTAGATTTTAGAATTAATGAGACACTCCAACTCGGCGCAGTTGGAAACAGCGCCTACCAAACATGGGGAGCGAAAGTGTCTATTTATTTTTATGATTCACCATAGAAAATGAATCCATTCGTTTTTTTTATTATTGCCTTAAATATTGAATTGTGATAAAATTAATCACCTGATTAACTAAATTACACAAACTACACACATAATTGGAGATAGATTCACATGCCAAATGCCCTTTTTGTTTATCCCGAGTTTCCGCCATCGTATTGGGGCTATAAATACGCCTTGGACTTTGCGGGCAAAAAATCGGCCATGCCGCCGCTCGGATTGTTGACTGTTGCTGGGATGTTCCCGAAGAATTATCAACTCAGAGTCGTTGATATGAATGTTAATACCTTGACAGATGCAGACATTGATTGGGCGGATGTCGTTTTGACGTCCACGATGGTTGTTCAAAAGGAATCATTGTATGAAGTCATTCAACGATGTAACCGGGCGGGCGTTCCCATTGTCGCCGGTGGACCCCACCCCACTTCCTATCATGACAATATAAGAGAGGAAGCGGAGGGAGAGGTCGATCACTTCTTCTTTGGTGAAGTGGAAGAAATATTTGAGGATTTTCTCACAGATTTTGAAGCGGGAGTTGCCAAAGATGTATACAAGGAAAAGAGAAAACCCGACATAACACTAGCACCCCCACCTCGTTACGATCTTATAAATATACACGATTACGGTTCAATGGCACTCCAATTTTCTCGTGGCTGCCCCTTTGACTGCGAATTTTGTGACATCACCAAGCTGTTTGGTCGTGTGCCGCGCACCAAGAGCAATGAGCAGATGATGGCGGAATTCGATATGCTTTACCGGCTCGGTTGGCAAGGTTCAATGTTTGTAGTTGATGACAATTTTATCGGAAATAAGCGTGATGCGATGCGGCTGCTCCCTGAAGTGATTTCGTATCAGAAGGAAAGAGATTTCCCGTTCAAACTGTTCACCGAGGCTAGCGTGAACCTCGTCGAAATTCCAGATATGTTGGACGCGATGAGCGATGCCGGGTTTGACATGGTATTTTTGGGAATTGAAAGCCCGAATGAAGATGCGCTATTGATGACCAAGAAGAAACAGAATACCAATAAAGAAGAAGATGCCGGAAGCTACCTGCACCGTGCGATTCGAACGATTCAGGGTGCCGGCCTGGAAGTAACAGGTGGCTTCATTATTGGAATGGATGGGGACAAAGAATTTGATTCGCATATTCGGTTTATTCAAGAAGCTGGCGTTCCTATGGCGATGGCGGGTTTGTTGACCGCTTTGAAAGAAACCAATCTTTATCATCGTCTTCAAAGTGAAGGCCGTCTGCTTGACGAATCTACAGGAAACAACACTGACATCACGTTGAATTTTGTTCCCGAACTCCCGCGAGAACACCTCATTGCCGAATATAGACGGGTCGTTTCCACGCTGTATGACCCGACCTTGGAGAACTATTTTGAACGCTGCCTCACGTTGATTAAAAATCTCAAGCCGGTCAAGCATTCAGGGCAAAAAATTGGTAAGATGGAGCTAATGGCTGTTGCTCGGTCAATTAAGCGACAACTTTTCTCCAAACAGGGTCCCGCATACCTCCGGTTTTTAATAAACGTGATCAAAGATTACCCAAGTATGCTTGATAAAGCGATACGCCTCGCCATCCACGGGTATCATTTCGAGAAAATGACCAGTCAAACGGTTGCTGTCGATAATTTCAAACAATATTTGACAACAGAAATTAACGCTTTTGAGGAGATTGTCTCTGACTCCCAATCGCAGCAGGATTCTGAGCAGCCTGTTAAAGCAGGCGTCAGTCGTATTGGCGAGATTCGTTCGCATGCACAAGAACTCTTAGCCCGTGTTTACGCGCAATATGAAGACATCCATGAGGACTTTAGATATAATGTGCGTGACGCACTCGATACCTTCCAGAAATCTGTGTTCAAACACTATCTAGAGGCAGAGTTTGGGGCATTTAAGGAAACCGTTTCCCGGTTCGCCAGAGCGGGAGGCGATCGAATCAGTGAAGTTGGTGAGCATGCGGGTGAGCTTTTGACACGGGTCCATGCACAGTACGAGCGGATTCACAAAGATTTCAGATATGGCATCCGCGATTCGCTTATCTCTTTCCAAGAATCTGTGAAATCTCACCTGGATCAGCTTGTGGGTCCGGTCCCAATCGAAATCAAGAGTTTCGACTAGTCTGTCTGAGTTGTACCTCTCGAAACCATGGGCAGCATCGAAATTGAAAATCTCCACTTCACCTACCCCAGTCGCAACACGCCAACTTTACGCGGAATAGATGCAAAGGTCGCGCCCCAAGCGTTTATTCTGCTCACAGGTCCCACGGGCTGCGGCAAATCAACACTGCTACGGACGTTGAATGGCTTAATTCCTCACGCTTCGGGAGGAAAGTTGTCTGGCAGGGTCCGTATCAACGGTGCGAGTGTTGCTGAGCAGCCAATCGCTGTGACATGCCAACACGTAGGACTGTTGTTCCAGAATCCTGAAGAGCAGCTCTTTTGCATCATCGTAGAAGATGAGATTGCATTTGGATTAGAGAACCAAGGGCTTCCCTCCCATGAAATCGATCGCCGGATTGATTCTGCATTAACGCAGGTCGGACTTGCCGGATTCAGGAATCGTGAAATCGCTTCGCTATCAAGTGGACAGAAACAGCGAGTTGCTCTTGCGTGCGTATGCGCGATGCAGCCCCAAATTCTGTTGCTTGATGAACCGACCAGTTATCTCGACCCACAAGCCACCCATGACATCCTTGAGATTATCCGTGAGTTGAATAGAAGGCTCGGCATTACCGTTATTGTTGCGGGACATCAGGTCAATGAGATTGCACCGTTGTGTGGTCGGGTGTGGCTCATGAATGAAGGTAGATTGGTCTCCGACCTACCGATAGATCAGGCATTCGCTGATCTCAAGCGTTACTCGCAGCTAGGCGTGCAGGTGCCAGATCTGGCGCAAGTTGCGGAACAACTAGGCTATTCTGAACGTCCACTGACCCTCGATCATGCCGCGCGACTTTTTGCCAACCCGACTCAGGATTCAAAGCAACCCCAATTTGATCGGGCTGAAACACCTGACGGCCTTATCAATTCTGACACATCATCAAGGGAGGACGGACTGACGGTCTTAACACCTGTCCTGACTCAAGCCAACCCTGTAGACCCTGATAATATTTTGGCAGAGGTTCAAAACCTCTCTTTTCGTTACCCACAGACTTCTGCTGATGTACTGAAAGGTATCTCCTTTCAAATTAGGGGCGGTGAAGTTGTCGCGATTATGGGAGCCAACGGATCAGGGAAGACGACGTTGCTCTTACATCTGATTGCGCTCCTACGCCCATCAGCGGGACAGGTTCTCATCAAGGGGCAGGATACCCGGCGTTGTAAGCCTCGCCATCTTGCGGGTCAAGTGGGGATTGTTTTTCAGAATCCAGATCTACTGTTGCAGGCAGCAACTGTATCTGAGGAGGTGGCTTTCGGTCCAAAGAACTTGAAGTTGTCTCATCAGGAAGTCGAGGAACGACTTGAAGATATCTTACTGATGTTTGACTTGGCACCCCTCAAAGCGGAGGCCCCTTACGCGCTTTCACGAGGGCAACGGCAACGCACCGCGGTCGCTGCGAGTTTTTCGCTCTACCCCGATCTGCTCCTTCTTGATGAACCAACAACGGGCCAGGATTACCATCATTTGCGACAGCTCATGCAGACGCTGGACAGTACTCTAAGAACAGAAAACAAAACAGTGGTCTTCTGTACCCACGATGTTCATCTCACACTGGAATACGCTAGTCGGGTATTGCTACTTCATCATGGGGAGCTCATCTTTGATGGAGCACCTGACGCTGCTTTTGCAAACCCTGAACGCTTAGAACAGGCATCGATAATCCCACCACTGACGATGCAACTACGAGGTATCCAAAATGACAAAACTCCATCCTCTCACGAAAATTCTCCTCCTCGTGATCGTTAGCTGTCTGGTCATTTTGCTCGATAGTCCAATTGCCCTGTTTGTGTGTTTTCTGGTAAGTCTCTGCTTCCAGGCGTCAATCCCGCCGTCATGGCGTCAGATTCGTTTGCTCAGCCTTTTTATTATATTAGGGACATGGGGATTGATTTACAGTCAAGGAATCTTTTATAATCAATTCCCTCGAACCGTCATCTTTACGTTGATCCATAAAGATGTTCCCATCATCGGGGGGTTGACGGGTGGCATCCATCTGTATCGTGAGGGGCTGTTTCACGGTGCAGTTCAATCTTTGCGGTTTAACACAATGTTGACAGTTAGTTGTTTTATTATTTGGACAACCCAACCCCGTGACCTCTTGCTCGGCCTTGTGAAGCTGCGCGTTCCATACAGTCTCGCGTTTATGGTGACGACAGGGTTGCGCTACATTCCGCTCATCGGTTCGGAGGCGCGAACTGTGATTCGCTCACAGCGGTTACGCGGTTTTCGTTATTTGCAGCTTAATTTGTTTCATACCATCAGCGGAATCTTAAACAGTTTGCGCCCAATCTTAACCAATAACATTCGGCGGGCAACGCATCTCAGTGAAGCGGTTGAGAGCCGCGCATTCTCTCCTGATGCTGCCCATCGTACCTCTCTGCGTGAATTGAAAACGCGACAGCAGGATATTCTCCTAATTGTCCTTTTATTGGTCTGTTTATTGGGTGTTATTGGCTTGAAGGGGGTCTACTTTCTCTACGCCAACGGACTCTATTATGCGTCTTGGCTGAGAGGTGCGTACACCTTTGCACGCGAAATCCTATAGTCCAGACAAAACTGTACAGGAGATGTGGAAAATGGCAGAACGTATCTTAGTGGTTGACGATCAAACGGCAATGCAGGATTTACTGACAGATTTGCTCGAACAGCGTGGCGCGGAGCCGGTGGCTGTCGGTACTGTGGAGGCAGGGTTGGAGATGGTCTCTAAAAGCCCCGATGCCTTTGATCTCGTTATCCTGGACCTCGATTTTGGTGAAGGACAGACAAACGGGCTCGCTGGCTTAGAAGATATCAAGAAAATCAACCCCTCTCTGCCGGTTGTTATCCTAACAGGCAAAGGTACTATCTCGACTGCTGTCGAAGCAATTAAACTTGGGGCTCAAGAATATGTCGAAAAGGATTTCTACATTGAAGAAAATATGGAACTCGCTCTCACACGGCTTAATCACCTGATCCGTGCCACAGTCGATAACAAGCGGCTGCGTCGAGAGCGCGAGTTTTACCGTGAGGAATTGAAGGGGCGATACAACATTGTTGGCAAAAGTCGAGCCATTCAACAGGTGCACCAACAGATTGCGGAAGTGGCTTCTATCCCAAGACCTGTCCTGATTCGTGGTGAACGTGGAACTGGCAAAGAACTAGTCGCTGCTGCCATCCATAATAACAGTGATCGCCAGAAACGCCCCTTCATCACAATTAACTGTGCAGCACTGGCAGAGGGGCTGCTAGAATGTGAACTCTTTGGGCAGGAAGATAACGCTTTCACCAATTCATCGTTTCGAGAGGGGCGCTTTGTGTTAGCGGATAGGGGAACGCTCTTTCTCGACGAGATCGGTAATATGTCGGTTGAATTTCAGCAGAAGATCCTGCGCGTGCTGGAATATCAACAGTTTGAACGGGTTGGTGGCACGAAGACGATGAAGGTTGATGTACGGGTTATTGCTGCAACCAATAGCGATATAGAGGCGGATATAGAGGCTGGCAAATTTCGGGCAGATTTATATGACAGACTTGCCTTTGAAACAATTTGGCTGCCACCGTTGCGTGATCGGAAAGAGGATATTGAACTGTTGTGCTACCATTTCATGGAGCGTCTCGCCGGGGAAGTCGCTGACATCAAACCCAAAAGATTGGCACCTGAGACTTTTGAGCACTTGAGCGCGTATGATTGGCCTGGTAATGTCCGTGAGCTCAAGTATGTTATCGAACGTATAACGTATAAAGTTGATGGGGACACTATTTCTCCGCATCACCTACCCCAGGAGATTCTCACCGCCTATTCGCGCTCCGGTGGGGGAGACCCCCTCTCGAATCGACTCGCTCAAGTTGAAAAGCAGATTCTGATGGATGTGCACGAACAGTGCAAGGGAGACTTGGAAGAAATTGCTCGCCAACTGAGCACCCCGCTTGAGTCACTGAAGCAGCTGATGCAGAAACATCAGATTGACGATACACAATAGAATCAACACGAAGTTGAATCAGAAATCAGATCGGAGGGAACCTTATTATGACTGTTGAGACAGCGGCAAAAGAGAAAGGTCAAGTTGAACATAGCAAAAACCCCGATTCGAGACTGAGGGAAGCCCATGGCCAACAACCTCCACACGCTGTGAAAAAGAAAACAGTTCCGCCACCACCGTTGAAGCATGGAGAGCGACTGACACGGGACGAATTTGAGCGGCGTTATGAAGCAATGCCGCATCTGAAGAAAGCAGAGTTAATTGAAGGAGTCGTCTACATGCCATCACCTGTACGGACCGATATTCATAGCGACCCCCATGCCCGGATTATGACATGGCTTGGCGTCTATTGGACAGCAACGCCAGGAGTTCAGTGTGCTGATAATGCAACGGTTCATCTCGATCCCGACAACGAGGCACAGCCCGATGGGTTGCTTCGGATTGATGAAGACGGCACCTCCCTTCTTAGCGATGAGGGTTACATTGAAGGTGCACCGGAATTGATTGTCGAAATTGCTGGGACAAGCGCGGACTACGATTTGCACGAAAAATTAGATGCCTATCTCCGTAATGGGGTAGCGGAGTACATTGTGTGGCAGACGCAGGAAAGACGACTCGATTGGTTCCGTCTTGTCAATGAGGAATACGTGCCGATGTCCCCCGATGCGGATGGACTGATAGAAAGCCAAGTGTTTCCCGGTTTGCGCCTAGCAGTGAATGCGCTCATGGAAGGGGATCTCGCGACAGTTTTGTCTGAATTGCAAAAGGGATTGGAGACCACTGAGCATTCTGCATTCATCAGGCAGCTGCTAGAGAAAACGAATTTAGACACTTGAAAGCATACAAGGTCTTGTTCTTTGGGGAGTTTCCATGTTATTCACAATCACAACGACAGCACATCAGGCAGATAATCTTAGCTTCCTGCTTCACAAGCACCCGGCACGGGTGCAAGTCTTTGGATTGAAATTTGGAAAGGTCCATGTTTTTTATCCGGAGGTAAGCGAGACGCGTTGCACAGCAGCGTTGCTGCTTGAAGTTGACCCTGTCGCGCTGGTCCGTAGGCATAGGGGTGGAAGCGGTGGTACGTTGGGAGCCTATGTAAATGACCGTCCTTACGTAGCATCATCATTTTTGAGCGTAGCAATCTCGCAGGTATTCGGAACTGCACTGGCCGGGCACTGCAAAGATCTACCCGACCGGGTGGATGAAGCGATGCCTTTTGAAGTAAACATCAGCGTCCTACCCTGTCGTGGGGGCGAGACGGTGCTTCGACAGCTGTTTGAACCGCTCGGTTATCAGGTAGATGCAACACCGCATGCGCTTGATGAACAATTCCCACAGTGGGGAACCTCACGCTACTTTACGGTGACCTTGAAAGCGACATGTAGCCTGCAAGCACTCCTATCGCACCTTTACGTGCTTGTGCCTGTTTTGGATGATGATAAGCATTATTACGTTGGCGAGGATGAAGTGGAGAAACTGCTGCGTCGTGGGGAGAGATGGCTACCTTCACACCCAGAACGGGACCTCATTACGGAGCGATACCTCAAATACCAGCGTTCATTGGTGCGCGAGGCATTAGCACGGTTGCAGGAGGACGCGGTAGCACCCGATGCAGCGGCGGAGAGGTACGCCGCTGCGGAAGAAGCTTTGGAAGCACCGGTACGACTGAATACGCTGCGATTGGAGGCGGTGGTGGAGGCGTTGAAGCATTGTGGTGCCAGACGGGTATTGGATCTCGGCTGCGGCGAGGGAAAACTGCTCGTCATGCTGATGAAAGACGCGCACTTTGAAAAACTCGTCGGGGTGGATGTTTCCGCACAAGCATTAGAAAGTGCTGCAAAACGGCTACACCTCGATCGCCACCCGAAACGTCGAGAGCGGATGTCGCTTCTTCATGGTGCCTTGACCTATCGTGACGACCGCCTACACGGCTTTGATGCCGCTGCGCTGGTTGAGGTCATTGAACACCTAGATGCACCACGTCTGAGAGCTTTGGAGCGGGTTGTCTTCGCACATGCCCGTCCGGGGTGTGTCATCGTTACAACACCCAATCAAGAATATAACGTTCGCTTTGAATCTTTGCCTGCGGGCGACTTTCGCCACCCCGACCATCGCTTTGAATGGGGGCGTTCCGAGTTTCGTACATGGGCAGAATCTGTCGCAGCGCAATTTGACTATACCGTGAGGTTCGTTCCAATCGGTGAAGCAGACGAGGTACTCGGGCCGCCGACGCAAATGGCGGTGTTTGAACAACTGCACAATTGATTTGATACATCACCTAGTCGTGAATTTCACCGGAGAAACGACTGAAGTCGGCACGACAAAAACTTATACTATGTAGGACTTACGCACTTCAGTAGGGAACGCAGATCTGCGTTCCCTACGAATCCCTTATGGAATCTCTCTTGTAGTTGCCCGATTCATCGGGCGTTGGGACGGGTGTGCAGAGGCGATAAATCGCCGAACTACAAAATGTTGAACATTCAACTGCGTAACTCCTAACTATGGTAGATTTTAGAATTAATTAGACACTGGCAATCGGCGCAGTTGTAAACAGTGCCTACCAAACACTGGGAGCGAAAGTGTCTATTTATTGTTAGGATTCACTATAGTTTTATTTGGGAATCAAGAGGGCGACAATGAGTGAACCCAAAACCATCACCATTCCAGAACTATCCCTTGTCCTGCTGATCGGTGCATCGAGTGCAGGTAAAAGTACCTTTGCCCGCAGACATTTTAAGCCGACGGAGATCTTGTCCTCCGATTTCTGTCGTGCGTTGGTGTCGGACAATGAGAATGACATGAATGCGACGAAGGCGGCTTTTGATGTGTTACATTATATCGCTGTCAAGCGGTTGGCAGCGAGACGATTGGTGGTCGTGGATGCTACAAACCTGAAACCCGAAGATCGCAAGCCGTTTGTCGATTTAGCGCGAGAGTATCATGTCCTGCCGATCGCCATCGTGCTAGAGCCACCGCAAAGCGTCTGCACCGCACGTAATCAAGCACGCCCCGATCGGCATCTGCCGCGAAGCGTGATTCGTCAGCACATCCAGCAATTGCGCCGATCTGTAGGCAGATTGGGTAAGGAAGGTTTTCGCTACATTTATCGCTTGCGTAGTGAGGAGGAAATCGATTCGGTTCGCATCGAGCGACAACGGCTCTGGACCGACCGCCGAGACGATTCTGGGCCTTTTGACATTATCGGCGATTTACACGGCTGCTGTGACGAATTGGAAGAATTGCTCGGTGTACTCGGCTACATCCGAAACGAGGGTGGGATATTCGTCCATCCTCAAGGCCGACGTGCCTTCTTTCTGGGCGATCTGGTTGATAGGGGCCCGCGCATCGTGGACACGCTGGAATTGATCATGGGAATGTGCGAGGTAGGTAGTGCGTTATGCGTGCCGGGAAATCATGACATAAAATTGATTCGGAAGTTGCGTGAACGAAACGGGACTGAAAAATTTTCGCATGGAGGTCGCCATCGGGGTAAAAGTTCTGGGATTCAAATCGTGCATGGACTTGCCGAGACACTTGCGGAGCTGGACGCGCTCCCTGATGATGAGCGAGAAACATTTAAGGAAAAGGTTATCGCGTTTCTGGACAGTCTTGTGAGTCACTACCTTCTTGATGATGGAAAACTGGTCGTCGCACACGCGGGGATGAAGGAGGAGATGCAAGGGCGGGCGTCAAGAACGGTTCGTGAGTTTGCGCTTTACGGCGAGACGACCGGCGAGATTGATGCGTTTGGTCTGCCCGTCAGATTCGACTGGGCATCGGCGTATCGAGGCGGTGCAACCGTTGTTTACGGCCATACCCCCGTACCTGAACCCGAATGGCTCAACCATACTATCAATATTGACACCGGCTGTGTGTTTGGAGGCAAGCTAACGGCTCTGCGCTATCCCGAAAAGGAATTGGTATCCGTTCCTGCGCAGCGGGTCTATTCCGAACCTGTGCGTCCATTCCTTGAGCCTGAGCTGGAGTCACCGCAATTGACCGCACAGCAGGCACACGACGATCTACTCAACGTCGCTGACTACTTGCAAAAATTGATGATCGACACACGGTTGATGGGGCATGTGATTGTCCGCGAAGAAAATGCCGCTGCCGCGCTTGAAGTGATGACTCGCTTTGCAGTTGCTCCACAGTGGCTTATCTATTTGCCTCCCACAATGTCGCCCAGTGCAACATCGCGTCGTCCAAACATACTCGAACACCCGGAGGAAGCGTTCTCTTACTTCCGCAACGAAGGTGTACCGCAAGTCATCTGTGAAGAGAAGCACATGGGGTCCCGTGTCGTTATCGTGCTATGCCGTGATGAAACGGTTGCCCAGAAACGATTCGGTATTGTTGGTAATGGTACAATTCAACCCACATTTGACGGTGACAAATCGCCGGAGGTCAAACATATTGAACCTAGTATCGGTGTCTGTTATACACGGACGGGGCGTCCTTTCTTCAACGACCCTGAGATCGAGGGTGCGTTGCTCCAACGACTCCACGCTGCCTTCGATGCAATCAAGTTTTGGGAAACGCACGAAACCGATTGGGTGTGTCTTGATGCAGAGCTAATGCCGTGGTCTGCAAAGGCGCAGGAGTTGATCAAAGAACAATACGCGCCGGTCGGTGTCGCTGGGCAGATTGCGCTCAAACATGCTGCGGATGTTCTTACGCAATCGGAAGCGCGAGGGCTGGCTGTGCAGGAGCTACAGGGGCAAATCGTCCAACGGCAGGATAGCGTCAAACGCTATCGCAATGCTTATCGGCAGTACTGTTGGGAGGTGACATCACTCAACGACCTGAAACTTGCACCATTTCATCTGTTAGCGGTAGAAGGTAAAGTCTACACTGACAAAGACCACCACTGGCACCTCGAAACACTGAAGGCATTGTGTAATGCCGCCCCTGATCTGCTTCAAGCCACTGCTTACCACATTGTTGATGTGCGGGACGAAGCATCGCAGGGTGGAGCGATTCAGTGGTGGGAGACGTTGACAGAACAGGGTGGTGAAGGAATGGTTGTCAAGCCGTATGATTTTCACCCACGCAGCTCACGTGGGCTGGTCCAACCGGCGGTCAAATGTCGTGGACGAGAATATCTGAGAATCATCTACGGTCCCGAATATTTACTCCCCGAAAACTTAGATCGGTTGAAAGCCCGTAACTTAGGGGTCAAAAGGCAGTTGGCACTCCGCGAGTTTGCACTTGGTATCGAAGCATTGGAACGCTTCGTGCGGCGCGAGCCACTTCAGCGTGTGCACGAATGCGTCTTCGGCGTTCTGGCGTTAGAGAGCGAGCCTGTCGACCCACGGTTATAGTTTTGAATGAGCGCGTTTTATTTGTTAGAGCAAGCAATTTTGAGCAAGGATGGAAGATATGCTTCATTCACTTTTTTCCCATCTTCCCTCCTTCCCTATTTTCTGAAGACTGGAAAGGAGGAGCCGGAAATGATGTCTGACACGTATGAGAAAACCTACACACAGTCATTGAACGAGCCGGAGGCGTTTTGGGCGCAGGCAGCGGAAGATGTGCACTGGTATAAGAAGTGGGACACCGTGCTTGATGACTCACGGAAGCCTTTTTATCGCTGGTTTGCAGGTGGTTTGACCAACAGCTGCTACAATGCTCTCGATCTGCATGTGGAAACTGGACGTGCTGATCAGACAGCACTCATTTACGACAGTCCTGTTACAGATACTATTGAGACTTTCACTTACCGTGAGCTCCGGGACGAGGTCGCACGTTTTGCGGGTGTGCTTGTCGCTCAGGGTGTTCAGAAAGGCGATCGTGTGATTATTTACATGCCGATGGTGCCTGAAGCGGTTATCGCCATGCTCGCTTGCGCGCGGATCGGTGCTGTTCACTCGGTTGTTTTCGGGGGCTTTGCTGCCAATGAATTGGCAACCCGTATTGACGATGCAAAACCGAAACTCATCCTCTCTGCTTCGTGCGGTATCGAAGTGGGCCGGATTGTGGCATATAAGCCCCTGCTTGATAGTGCTATTGAACTTGCATCAGAAAAACCTTCGCGGTGTATCATCCTACAGCGTCCTCAAGAACGAGCATCCATGGTTGCTGGCCGCGACTTGGATTGGTTGGAAGTTGTGGACAGCGCGACTCCAGTCGATTGCGTACCGGTTGCTGCAACAGATCCCCTTTATATCCTTTACACTTCGGGTACAACCGGTGTGCCGAAAGGCGTTGTACGCGACAACGGTGGACATCTGGTTGCGCTTAATTGGAGCTTAAAGAATGTCTATGGCGTGAATGCCGGCGAAGTATATTGGGCGGCTTCGGACATCGGTTGGGCTGTAGGACATTCCTACACTGTCTACGCGCCCCTCTTCAAAGGATGTACGACGATTTTGTACGAAGGAAAGCCGGTTGGCACCCCCGATCCGGGGGCATTCTGGCGGGTCATTTCCCAACATGGGGTGAGCACGCTTTTCACAGCACCAACCGTTTTCCGAGCTATTAAGCGGGAGGATCCGAACGGCGATTATATCTGCAAATATGATCTGAGCTACTTCCGGGCACTCTTTCTTGCCGGTGAGCGATGCGATCCCGATACACTGCTCTGGGCGCAAAAACAGCTCAACGTTCCGGTGATTGACCATTGGTGGCAGACGGAAACCGGCTGGCCCGTAGGTGCGAACTGCATTGGCATTGAAGCGTTTCCCGTGAAGCCCGGCTCTTGCACAAAGACGGTTCCGGGCTATGATGTGCGTGTTTTAGATGACGATGGTGCGGAGGTAGAAGCGAGTCAGATTGGTAATATCGTCATTAAGTTGCCGTTACCTCCCGGCTGTCTGCCAACGCTGTGGAACAACGACGGAGGTTATCAGTCATCTTATCTCAGCACCTATGCGGGCTACTATTTGACAGCGGACGCCGGCTATAAGGATGAGGATGACTACCTCTGGATCATGAGTCGCACGGACGACATCATCAACGTGGCGGGGCATCGCCTCTCGACCGGTGCGATGGAGGAGGTTCTAGCGTCTCATCCCGATGTTGCTGAATGCGCCGTTGTGGGTATCGCAGATCAGATCAAGGGGGAAGTGCCGATGGGCTTTATTGTGCTGAAAGCCGGCGTTCAGCGCGCCGAAGATCCCATTATTCAGGAGCTCATCCAGATGGTGCGTCAGGAGATTGGTCCTATCGCCTCCTTCCGAGTTGCGACTGTGGTGCAGCGGCTTCCTAAAACGCGATCGGGTAAGATTCTGCGCGGAACCATGAAGCGGATCGCTGATGGGGTTGAGTATCGGATGCCGGCGACAATTGATGATCCGGTTATCTTGGATGAGATTACTGAAGCCTTGGCAATCCTCGGTTATCCGCGTAAAAGTACATAGGGATCGAATAACCAAGAAATTATTTCCAAGCAACCTATATCCGGGGAGAAAAAAATGACTGAATCGAACCAGGACGGCATTGACCCACGCCGTCTGAAATTGGCATCTGATCCGTACCGTCCAGCATACCACTTTATATGCCCATCCAACTGGATGAACGATCCGAACGGAACTATTTTCTGGAAGGGCAGATACCATATCTTCTATCAGTACAATCCCAACGGGGCTTTCCACGGCACGATACATTGGGGACACGCTTCCAGTGCGGATTTGGTCCATTGGACAGATCACCCGATTGCATTGCCTCCCGGTCCAGAGGGTGCCGACCGGGACCAGTGCTACAGTGGTGCAGCGTTTATCAACAAAGAGGGGGTGCCCACATTTATCTATCACGGTTTGCCGGACGGTATCTGCCTCGCCACAAGCGACGATGATTTACTTATCAATTGGGAAAAACACCCGGCGAATCCGATTATACCCAATCCGCAGGCGGGAGATGAATTTCGGATCGGTGGTGCCCCATGCGCTTGGGTCGAAGGGGATACTTACTACGCACTGACCGGAAACAGCGGTGCTGCCCCGCCGGATGCAGCGTATTTGTATACCTCCAAAGACCTCGCGCATTGGGAATATTTGCATCCCTTCTACGAGGGAGGGATTTTCACAGAGTGGGGTGAGGACTGTGGCTGTCCTGACTTTTTCCGTTTGGGAGATAAACATGTGCTGTCCTTCACTAGTCACCCGCGTGGGGCGCAATTTTACATCGGCACTTATGCCAATCAACGGTTCACTCCGGAGCGTCACAAGCGATTGGCACTCGGCAATACAGGTCGTCCCGGTGTCTACAATGAGGGCTTAACGTTGCTTGATGATAAGGGGAGGCGCGTTTTGTTTGGCAGACTCCACGAGGCGCGCTATAGCTACGTCCAACGTGCTTCTGGCTGGGCGGGGATGTTCGCCCTGCCGATGGTTCTGTCGATGTCCGATGACGGCGATCTGCTTATGGAACCTGTTCCAGAACTGGAAGCGTTGCGAAGTGAGCACACACACTTTTCTGACATTCAATTGAACGGAGACGAAGATCATCAACTTGATGAGATCAGAGGAGACCAACTGGAGATTCGAGCGATGTTTGAATGGGAGAGTGCCGAGGAGTTCGGTCTGAAAGTTTGTTGTTCTCCGGACGGTGAAGAGCAAACGCTCATCCGTTTGAACCTTAATCCGTGGTCAGCCAATCGTGCTCCGGAAGAACTTCGCCCCCTTCGGGAGTTGATATTGGACGCAAATCGGTCTAGCATCAGTTCAGAGGTAAGCAATCGTGAGTCAGAACGATGCACGTTTGACCTCCCTTACGGCGAGTCGATAGAATTACGGGTGTTCGTGGATCGGACGGTGGTGGAGGTTTTTGCCAATGACCGATACTATTTGGCGAAGCGCATCTATCCCGCAAGGCCCGATAGTCTCGGCGTACAGCTGTTCACGCGGGGTGGGAAGGCGACTGTGCGATCGCTGGACGTATGGCAGATGGGGGCAATTTGGCCCATTGACTAGCTATGTTCATCTCATTAGCCAAAGGAGGTTAGCCCAATGGGCGCAAACAAAGACAAGTCCTTTGAAGAAAATCTAGCGCAGCTTGAACGCGATGGATTTCTGCTGATCAAGAACGCCCTCGATACGGAAACCGTTCAGAAGTGGCGGGACAGTCTGTATGGGCGTTACAACCGGGGAGAATATGACCGCAGAAACAGTGTAGGCAATGTGTCGTATAATCAATTACTGGCGCAGGAACCGGAGATGACGCGAGCACTTATCGCACACCCTAGTGTTGCGCCATACCTGAAGGCAACTCTGGGAAGGCAGTGCCAACTCCGTAGTGTGCGTGCACATCTCAACCCTGACGACTACACGCAAGAATGGCACATGGATTTCTACGATTACTGGTATCAAGAGGAGAAGGTTGATGCAAGCCGTTTTGTCCAAGGGTTTTGCATGAATACTACTTTTTATCTGACCGATAATACGCCGGAGCGGGCTCGCCTTACTTTCGTCAAAGACCTCTGTCATCGCCCGATTCCCGAAGAACTTCGGGAACATCTCTGGTACAGGGACGATCGAAACAATCCGTTCCAGCGTTGGTGCGACGAGCAGCCATATATAGACCTGTATCCAATGAGTGGGGATGCGGTGGTCTTCTACAGTCATCTGCCTCACCAGGGTGCCAAAATGGGACCCGATCCCGAAGGCGAGATTCGTGGGAATATTGTCTTTCACTACCAGCAGAACCCGATGTATCCCGGTATCCGCTTTGTCAGCCATCCTCAGCTCACGCTTGATGCCCTCGGTTATGACGGCACTTTTCCCTTTGTTGAAGATTGAATCTGTCTGTGCTCATAAAGGAACCGTGCAACAGTAACTGAATTTTTGGCAAGTCCGGGCGGGGCAAGATGCCCCGCCTACAGTTTTATCGAAAAACCCTTTAGGTCTAAAACCCAAACATTTATGTTTGGGATACAGATTGCTTTAGCCTTTTTTGCTTGAGGTTGCAGGCAAAATAGGGTATACTTTTCACAGTTACCCGCACCGAGAAGCAGGATATAGACGCTGGTATAGGGGCAGGGCGTTGTCCTTTGTGAGAGACGTATTAAGACACCCGACGGGGTGCAGCGTTGTTGACCGCACAATTAAAAAGTGGATTCCTAACAAGAATCCAAATGCTTCAGCTTTTGGAGTACGTCAAACGGAGGATATATTTTATGGCAACATTTCGTCCCAAAATCCTGATCGCTTGTGATGAGCGTGTCCGCAATTCCTACCTACCCCCAATAGAAATAGAACGACTTGAAACTTTTGCTGATTGGGATTGGTTCTCCTGCGAAGGCGGAAGCATCTATACCACTAACGAAAACCCCGAAGCAGCGGCAGAACTCTCTGAGCATGTCGGCGAGATCAATGGTCTGGTTGTCTGCCACGGCTGTCCCACAATTACACCAGAGGTTTTGAATGCTGCACCGAATCTGAAAATCATCGGTGAATTGGAGGGCGATCGTTTCGCCAGTCGGATTGACTTGGAGGCTGCGTGGGAGCGGGGAATCCGCACGGTGGATACCACCAACGGTTCCTCCTATCCGGTCTCAGAGTGGGCGTTGGGGCTAATCCTGATTGCGTTACGCAACGCAGGAGCACAGTTCCGTCGCATTATCGCCGGTGAAACGACCCGAGATCAGGATGCGCTCAATAGTGCTGGTGGACTACTCACCGGTAAACGGGTTGGGTTGATTGGGTGTGGAAATATGGGTAGACGCCTTATCAAGTTCCTCCGCCCCTTCGAGGTCGATATTTGGGTACATGACCCCTATCTACCGCGGGAAATGGCGGAGGCTATCGGTTTTTTACAGACTTCGCTGGATAACCTGTTGTCGCAGTGTGATGTCATTGTCTGTGTTGCACCGTTAACGCCGGGGACGCGGCGGATGATCGGGGAACGGGAATTGAATCTCATTCAGTCGGGTGCAGCACTAGTCAACGTCTCTCGTGGACCAATTATTGACCCCGACGCGCTGATTGCACGGCTCAAACGTGGGGATATCACCGCCGGATTAGACGTTTTCGATCCGGAACCAATTCCACCTGATAGCGAAATTATCAATCTGCCCAACGTTTTTCTTACACCGCACTTCGCTGCCTATACCGGCGACGATTATCCGCATTTCTTTGAGCTGATGGTGGATGAGTTGGACCGTTTCTTCCACGGTCACGAGACTTTCTTCGACCTGACACCTCGCTCACTTGCGAATCGTCGGGGCGGTGAACCGGTTTAGAAGAGGTATTAAGATTGGAAGGATGGAAAGGTGGAAGAAAGGGAGACAATCTTCCACCCTTTTATCTCTTTGGATCTTGGGGTTAAAATGAAACGGGCCCCGTACTTGTTACTCGGTTTATCTTCGTATTTTGCCCCTTCTTTTTCTAGGAACACCCTAGGGTGAGCTGCCTCGCTCCCCAACATAACAGCGACAAAGTCTCAAATAATCTTTGGATAACACCGCGCTATTTAGGAGTTGCTTGTGGGTGAGAGCCCGCTTGCGGGGGCGGCGGGGGCGGTTCATCAAAGGGAAGATTCTGCTCCTCTGCCTCAATGCGGCGATTGTTCCACGCTATCCACAATTCGTAATTCCTAGCCATGCCAGCCGCTTCACCCTCAGCTTTGCCCTCAGCTCTGCCCTCAGCCATTCCTTCAGTTCTCGCCTCAATTTTGGCTTGCTCAATCGCCTCTTCCAGTCTTCGCTGGTATAAACGCCAGAGTATCATGATAAGAAAACCTCCTATTTCAAAGATAAGTGTCAAGACAATCGCCACCGGAATGAAACTTGAGGTATGCCCAACAATGGCGATTAATGTCTCGACAGCATTTGCTCGCCCTATGGCGAGCTCATGTTGTGTCACAACGATAGCATAACCGACTACCACGACAATAAAGAAAATGAAGTCGACCAGTATCAAATCCTTAGCGAAGCTAAATACCGAAATTCTTTTATTTTCCACGCAACTTCTCCTAGTACTCAGTCATATAAGTTTTGCATATCAACAAGGGGTTCGGGTGACCCGACCCCTACGAAGTATTATGAGTCTCAATCCATATAGACAATCATAATTTGCCTGACAGAGTACTAGTTGCATTACGATGCCCAACTGCTCTAGGGGTTGAAAGCGTTTAGTTGATAGTTCCAGAACGTTGCAAGTATTATAACACACGTTGCTAGTGTTATGTAATGATTCAAGTTGTGCTTTCTTTTCACATGAACTAGTCGCTTATGCACGCTGCAGGGTGTCCTCCAACGCCATAAGTGTGGCGTACATTATCTGTACTCGCTGCATGGGGATTGAAAGTGCCTGTGCCTCCTCAAGTATGGGACCGACACACGCCTGAAATTCTGTGGGTATGCCTTTCTGTATATCTTGGAGGGCAGAGTGTGTCGATTGGCTTCCAGATAAGGGCGATGTTAAAACCTTTTCGATCGCTTCTTCGACAGTTCCTTGACACCACGTTTTAACATGATAAGGTCCGAGATCTATCAGAGGAATTTCTTTCGCTGCAGCCAGCACCTGAAGTTCTCTGACCATGCCGGTATACTCTGTGGCAAGTTGTCTGTTGGACATGACACCAGCGTTATTCTGTCTGGAGAGGGTAGCAAGCAGCCCGATAGGTATCCAACCCACCATCTTCGACCATGTAGCGGACAGAATACCGTCGGCTGCCTCCGTAATAAGTCCTGCTCGTTGAAAAAGACCCACAATCTCGTCAACACGTTTGGATGTACCTCCGTCTAGTTCCCCAAACTGTGTGCCACCGTCGTAAGTCCAATTCACAGTTCCCGGCACTGGACGCTCCCCTGCAACGACCGCAAGACCGCCGATCACTTTTTCCTTTCCAAAGACATTAATCAACAGCTCATCTTTCACCACGCCGTTCTGGAGAGAAGTGACGCAGTCATGCGCCTGTATATGCTTCGTCGTCGTTAGCACGGCTTCCGTGTCTTGGGCTTTTACAGTGTAGATGAGGATATTGCATTCTTGAATACTTTTGGGATCATCGGTCGCATTGATTTGAACGTTAAATTCTTTAAGTCCAGTTAGACGGAGGGCGCGCTGCTCATGAATCGTATCAATATGTGTGCCCGGACGTCCCACAACCGTCACATCGCATTCCCCTTGTCGCGCTAAGAGGGCGGCAACCGTTCCACCAAGTCCACCCGGCCCAACAATCACTATCTTTTTCATAATTTACCCCACTTCTTTCTGCGCTACGTGGTTTGTCCAAGATATGATTAACATTGCGAGGTTGCTCATCGCAACTTCCAAATTTTTCTCAAAATCTGATGCGGCATTGTGATCCGCTGTGTCGGTTACGCCTCGGATCTCAACAAACGGAAGGTTACTGAACGCACATGCCTTCGCCCCGCCAACCCCTTCCCACGCCACAGCGAGTGCCCCTGTGGATTCATGGAGCATTCTCTTCCTTTCAATTTCTACAACATCTTCATCTCCACTTGCTATGGGACCGAAGTGAACGCTGAACGTGTCGGTTGAATGTGACACAGATTTGAGATCTGCTATTGCGGCTCGGGCACCGTCGAATTTCGGGAGAGCGCGCTCATTAAATTTGTTATTGTAATCGTGTTCTACAGTTGTCGTTGCCACAACAACATCTCCAACGAGCACCCCGTCCGCTAACGCACCAGCCGCCCCGGCGCAAATAATCAAATCCCAATCGCTGCAGGTATCTAGCAGATGCTGCGTTTGGATGGCAAATTGAACCTTTCCCAATCCACCTCGTGCCAGTGTAACACCCAAATCGGGCAGCTGTACAACTGGAAGTCTGCCAACCGTAGCACTCTCGGCGTGGAAACCTCGCTTCGTGCAGCTGTGTAATAGGAAATCTAATTCCTCCTTCATTGGAGTAACGATGAGCGTTCGCATAGCTAATCTAACCCTTTTCTCATTGGGAACGAAGCTCTCCGTTCCATTTGTTCTAAGTCACCGTCGTCTCACGTTGCTCTGAATCCCGATTTTATCGGGACGGGGGTTACGGCATACGGAGTATGCCTACTACTTTAGAATTAGCATCCGTCGTGTCGCTGAGAACTTTCCTGCTGTCAGTGTGTAGAAATAGAGACCACTGGCAACAGGCTCTCCAAGTTGATTCCGTCCGTCCCAATACACCGCACGGCTGCGACTCCGATACATACCCGCTGCCTGATGACCCAACCTCAAACGACGCACCAACTGACCGTTCATATCATAAATCGTCAGTGTGACCTCTGCTGGCTCCGCTAATTGATACGGTATCCATGTCTCCGGGTTGAACGGATTCGGATAGTTCGCCAATAACATAGTTTCTTCAGGAATCAATGAGGCTAACAGATTTTCAAGGTTTGCGATGCCCTGTTTGAAGGCAAGTGATCTGTCATCTTCTAACCGCGCCTGTGCTATCCACGCTTCTATCATCGCAGCATCTACACTTTCCGCTCCAACTGCGGGCGCAGCAGATGATCCAGCAATTCCCTGTGCCACGATGATGAGGTCAAGGATACTGACAATACCATCGCCGTTGACATCCACAGCCGAACCTGCGGACACTCTTTTCCCCAACTGCTGTGCAGTAAGAACCAGATCCAGAATGCTCACCCGTCCATCCCGATTCACGTCCCCAGTGGTAAGCTGTCCTTCTATAGTAATGTGAATTTCATGGGGACCTGCAGGAATACTATCACCTGTGCTAGCAGCAAACTCAAAATTACGCAGTGCCAACTCTGTTTCACCGGCGGCTTTCGCCTTGAACCTCACCTGAAGCAAAGTGCCGGTGCCACTCACACCTTGGGTGGACAATCTTGCTGCGCTGAGCCCTCCAATTTTACCTGCTGCATTGTCAATGCTACCACCCTGAAAGAAGGTAGTTCCGCCATCTGTCTTCAGGAAATCGCCTTCGGTCACACTGACGGCTTCAAGGATGGTAGAATCGAAGACAATATCAAACTGCCAGCCTGCTAAGTCGAAGACATCCTCCGCACGGATGTCGAGAGTAAAGGTGTCATCACGGTGAATTGGTGACTTAGAAAAAGTGTAGCCGACACCGGGATTTCCGACTGTATATTCGGTGCCTTCTTCAAATCCAAGGTAGTTATTATAGATTGCTCTGGTTGCAACTAACAGGACATTTCTCCCCCGCTTCAGTGTAACAGGAAGAAAATCTGTATAACCGTGACTATCATGGTAATAGAGACTCTCATAAATCAAAGTTCCGTTGAGCCAAACCTTAAAACCGTTGTGGTTTCCGAAATACATTGTTGTGTTTTGTTGTTGTGATGAGTAAATAGACACAGTGCCGTAGAGCATGTTGTCCCAAAAGAAACTTTCCTCACGTTCCCCAAGCATCTCATTAATATTTTGCCCCCCTGTAGGTGGGAGTCTGCGGAGGGTCCACACGTCATCACCGAGAGGTTGTCCCTCTATTGCGCCGTGGGTGGCAATCTCTGTCTCTGTCACCGTCCCTCCACTCACTTCTGATAGTAAATCTCTATCTTTCGGCGTGTTGTATGGTAATATGATCCATAGCCACGGCCCCTCGATTGACGGTGGTCCTTTTGGGAATGCTGGATTGTTGAACCAAATAATTTTTGTGTTCTCGCGTAACTCATTCAAAGGTGAAATGTCAGAGATTTTATTGTCATGAATCCCGAGCCATTTTAAGTTAGTTAATCTAGCAAGGGGTGATACGTCTGGTATATTATTCTCTGCAAGTTGTAGCCATTTTAAGTTGGTTAATCTGGCAAGAGGTGATACGTCTGATATTAGTTTGTTTCGCCTAAGATCAAGGCGTTCTAAGTTGGTCAATCTCGTAAGAGGTGATATATCCGATATTTTGTTACGTGCAAGGCCCAATCGGATCAATCCGGTTAATCCTGCAATCGGGGATATATCCGATATTTTTTCATCGGCAAGATACAGTTCTGTTAAATTGGTTAATTTAGTAAGGGGTGTTAGGTCTGATATATTACCGCCACTTAAATTTAGATACCCTAGTTTTGTTAGGTTAGTAATAGGTGATAAATCGGATATGTTGTGGTTCCGTGCGTGAATATATCGCAAGTTGGTTAATTCTCTGAATACTGATATGTCGGATACCTGAGTCTCAACAAAGGTTATCCACTCGAGGTTTTTTAAGTTCTTTAGGGGAGAAAAATCAGATATATCATGGTTTCTACTCATAGCGATGAGAACTAGGTTGGTTAGTCCAGCTATTGGTGAGAGGTCGGAAATTTCATTATCCGATATATCTAAATCCTCTAGATTTGTTGCAAATTCAAGTCTCGTTAAATCTTGGATGCCCTTATCACGTCCCCTAAGTCTGTCTAATCTCTGCATATCCTCCACAGTTATCGGGGCATTGGGGCTTTTGCCCAGTTCCTCCGCTATTGCAGCACGGAGGTTTGTGTCAGGGATATGAATAACCGCACCCGGTAGCAGATCCGGCTGCGATGGACTGTCAACTTGAGACTCAGGGAAATCCAGCGCAAATATCACATCATCAAAACCTTCAGTCCACGCATCCCGTTTCATACTCCCATTTGGGCTGTCTAACACTAACAAACCGATATTCTGTAATCCCACATTCTCACGTATCTTTGCCAAGAACGCTTCTGTCTCTAATCCAACCACCGACGCAGCATACGCAGCATCAATCGGTCCCTGAAACACCTCATGGACACGGAATATAGGCTCAATGTCGTCAACCGCACCGCCTGTCGCCTCAAGCGCAGTTTCATACCTGTCCATGTCTCCAGCAATAAGTCCGTCCATCACCGCCTGTTCAACGTAGAGTCTCAACGCATGCGCTTTATCAAAAGCAGGGGTGGCATTACTCTCTATCACCGAACGCACCTCGTCCTCAAACGTCTTCATTCCCTCCGTATGACAACCGAAACAGGAGAGCCCGTTCCGCACCTTCGGGTTACTCGCAGCGGGATTGGAAACAATGTCTGTCGGTGCTGCGTCCAGACGGGAGCCGGACGCATTGGTAATATAGTAGCCCTGTAACCCATTGGGCAGATTGAAGATCGCTTCACCGCCATCGGGCGTGAAAGAGAGCGGATGGGTGAGGATGTTCTGTGTCCCAACACTACCAGCGAAGTCATAACTCTTCCAATATGCCCCATAACGCGAGGTGTGTCGTTCTATCACCCGATTATTAGTCGAAACACCTGAATGGTTGGTCCCCGCCCGCCAGACATCAACTCCCGGCGCATTGGTGATATTGCGTGCCACATCAACCTCCAATCGGGTCTCTAACTCCCTATCTGTCAATGGGAGAGAGAGTAGGTCATGGTATAGTGGAGGTAGAGATGCTTGTGCGACAAACCAGTCGATATGAATAGATGGGATATCCGTCTTCATCTCCCCCTGTAACCGCGTCAGTTGTGCTTTTAGTGCGGTCTGTGTCGGTGCATCAAACCCGATATGATAGGGATATTCCGCTTCTATCTGCCCCCACCCGTCATTGACGTCCCACTCGTAGTGTCTGAGGTCTATATAGAAGATGGTTTCTTGTAGGTCAATGGGTTGTGGGTTGGTAACTGTAACTCTCCATGAGAGGCTGTTGACCAGTTTGGAGAGTCCCTTGCGGTACTCTTGGAGTATCCCCACAGACTCACCTGCGTTATAGAGATGTGTCATCGTGAAGTACCGGGCGAAGGCACGGTCAAAGGGTGTGAGGGACATCAGGTGAGTCTCAATGGTAGTGAGTATTTCAGCAGAAGAGATAAAGTCGCCATCGGTTGTAGGGGCCGCTGCCCAATCGGGAGCACCAGCCAATATCCAGTTTTTCACTGTTTCAATCTGTGGATCGGGTAAAGGGGGACCTCCCAGCGGCATGAGTTGTCCCCCTTCTCCAAGGAGTCGCTTATACAGCCTAGAAGTTTCTGGGTTTCCCGGAACAACGGGACCGTTTTCTGTAATGAGTGCGTTGTGTTCCATTAAGAGGGTCTCTTTATAAGCGCCGTCAGGACCGTGGCAGTTGAAGCAGCTCCGTTCAAAGATAGCGTAGGTGTCTAGGGCTATCTGTTGTTGGGACCGTACATTTCCAGAACTTACAATGAACATCAATAAACTGATGAGTGCAATGCAATACTGCTTACAAAGTCCAACCGTATTACGAACCAAATGACGCTTAAACATAAAGAGGGTCTCCTGATGTGCTGGGGTGTGTTGACATTTAAGCTATCTGCAATGGTAAGGGTGAGGTTCCCTCGCCCATCATCCAACGGATTTTCAATATCTAACAACTTAGGCTATTATAGCATCAAGGGGAAAAAAGGAGAATCAAAAAGATTTATCATCAAACACACCTATGCTCTCATTGCGTTAGGGGCATTTATAGTAGATTTTAGAATTAATGGGACACGCCAAACCGATGCGGTTTTCAACCGCACCTACCGGGGGGCGTAAGTGTTTCTTTATTTTTTGAATTCACTATAATTCTCTCATAGCCCGATCCGCCGGTCAAGGCTACGGCGGGGGAAACCAGATGCCCACCTACGGATTCGGGTCATCCCGAAATCGGTCAAAAAGCGAAAAACTAAATAGCCCCATCATTGTGTTACCAAATCCAACGGCAGATCTGGATGTGGAGAGATTTGTAAGGGGGTATTGATTTAGCAGTTGTTCAAAACATTGAAAATTGGTATAATATCGTCGCACATCTATCAATAACGGAGTGGATCCATGGCTGAAACCCAGACAGAGCAGAATGTTACAAGCGATTGGTGGCTTGGGATGCCCCATACGGTCGAACCGAAGATCTTGGGCTGGATAGAAAAATATCTGGACCGATTGGAAGTGCGCCATACCACACAATACACAGGGCATAAAATCTACGCGCTGATTGTAACGAACAAGAACATACCGGCAGATAGAAAGAAAAAGCTGTTGACCACTGTGTCTCATGGGCATGAGCCTGCGGGTACAGCGGCAATCATGAATTTTATTAATCAACTGCTCACAGGCGAACACCTCAATGGACAGAAGGCAGACTTGGCGGTGGAGACGGTGCTTGATGAGACACTGCTGACCTTTATTCCAATTGCGAATCCTGACGGACGTTCCCGTGCACCCGTTGATTGTTGGGATGGCTCGATTTACAATGCTAGTGAGTTTTTCGACTATATGAAAGGCTTGCATACAGATGGGAGTAGATTTGATTGGCCCGAACCGCGTGTATGGAAACAGAGTGAGGAGAATGTGGCGCGTGTTGGTATCACCTATGCACAGATTGACGAAGACACTTATGTCGAAAACTTCTGGGCACCGGAGGGGACACAGTATAACGCCTTGATGGAGGAATTGGGAGAAGCCCACTATTACGACGCACTTTTAGACCTACATCAAACCTATGAGCAGGAAGAGCGCTACGACACCTTTGTGCAGTATGCGGATGCGGATTGGATGCCGAAAGCGCAACAAGAGTATGCTATCGCTTGGGGTGAAGCGATACAAGATGACTTTGAAAAGATTGGTGCCCACTTTAGCGGGATTCACACCGGCGGCGATGAACGCTGGATTATCCACCAATTTTCCGTCAAATATGGAACTCCCAATCTGCTCTTTGAAGTTCAAAATAACCACCCCAATACACCAATGGACGAGCAACTCCTTTATGCGGAAGCCATAATTCGCGGCAGTGTTGAGTGGTTGCTTAGCAGCACAATAACTATAGATTGATAACTAACCCACAGGAGCATTCCTATGAAAATTAAGCACGTAGAAACAATGACTTTGGATATTCCCTTTTACGCAGATCATGTGACCCGTGCCATGCAGCGAGCCAATACCCACGATGAGCGCGTCCATCTGTGTCGCATTGAAACTGACAACGACATCGTTGGATATGGCGATGGCGGCGTTTCAGATGCGAACAGGCTGATTGGTCAGAATCCGTTCGTCATCATGAACGACGACTCCATCGGTTTTGGCGCGCAGTTAGCTGTGCTAGATATAGCTGGAAAAGCCGCTGGTGCACCAGTACACGCTCTGCTGGGCGATAAAGTGCGGGATCGCTGCCCTATTTCTTGGTGGGACATTGACATGCCGCCGGAGGACTGGGCTGCGGAAGCAAAGGAATCCCTCAAACGCGGCTACACTACCTTTAAGATGAAAGCCCGTCCTTGGCGCGACATCATCGAGCAGATAGAAACTGTCGGAAAGGTTGTGCCGCTCGATTACAAATTTGATGTGGACTTTAACGGCTTCCTACTGACTCAGGCGAAAGCTGAAATTATCCTCCAGCAGCTTGATCCACACCCCAATATTGGCATGTATGAAAGTCCCTTCTATCTCCAGGAGGATTTGACGGGAGCTAAGATACTTCGAGAACGTGTATGTAAGCCCATCGTTGAGCACTACCGCGATGAGGTTCTGCACGCTCATTGTAGTGATGGCTTTGTAATCGGTGGTAGTGTTAACCAAGTTCGGCGTGATGCCACGCTCGCCGCTGCTTTCAACAAACCGTTCTGGCTGCAACTGGTCGGCACCGGTATCACGACCGCTTTTGCTGTACATCTCGGCTCAGTCCTCTCGCACGCCCAGCTGCCTTACATCACCTGTTTTGAGTTGTGGGAACATAATCTCCTCAAAGACGGGCTTGAGGTGGTAGACGGATTCATCGACGTGTCAAACGCACCGGGACTAGGGATCGAAGTCGATGAGAAGGTCATTGAGAAGTACAAGGTTGACCCCAACACGCCAACACCGACGGCGTTGTACCGTCAGAAAAAACGTATCCTCCGTGTCAATTGGCCCGGTGTTGGAAAGAAACAGCGTGTTTGGGAATTCACCGATGAGGGCATTTATCAGCGGGCTTTCTACCAAGGCAACCTCCCCGGCTTTGAGCGTGGCGTAAATCTGGAGGTCATTGAGGACGATAATAGCCGTGGTTTTCAAAGACAACATGAGAAACTGGCAGCCCGTGGGTTGTGATCACCGAATTGTATCTAAGGGCGCAAGATAGGAAACGCATGATGTTGTCAACGATTGAACAAACCAGATTGCGGTTATCAAAAGATACCGAAGCCAAGAAAAAATCGCAGTTCGGTCAGTTTCTTACATCAGCAAGAACTGCGGCTTTCATGGCAGGTCTTTTCCCCGATAGCAGGGGCAGTTGTCGCTTGCTTGATGCAGGTGCTGGAATTGGATCGCTTTCTGCTGCTTTTTTGGATAGGTGGAATACTGCTGGTTTTGACTTTCAACGTGTAGAACTAGATGCTTTCGAGATTGACGATTCTCTGTATTCCCATTTGAATCAAACATTAGAAAAATATAAAAATAACCCTGGGTTTATTCCAACAATCCGAAAGGTCGATTTTATACACGCTGCTGTAGATTGGCTTTCTGGGAGTTTTTTTGCTGAAGAACTCCAAAAATATACTCATGCCATCCTTAACCCGCCTTATAAAAAGATCAATAGTAATTCAGCACACCGTTTGGCCTTACGCTGTGTTGGCATCGAAACGGTCAATCTGTACTCAGCTTTTGTGGCACTAGCTGTCGCGCTAGCCGCACCGGGCGGGCAAATCGTGGCAATCATTCCGCGCAGTTTCTGTAATGGTCCGTATTACCGCCCATTTCGCGACTTCATCCTTGAGCGCACAGCCCTCCGGCACCTGCACCTGTTTGAATCTCGTAACAAAGCTTTTAGGGATGATAAGGTATTGCAAGAAAATATTATTATCCGGCTGGAACGTGGTGGACAACAAGGACCAATAACAGTATCCACTTCGACCGATGACACTTTCACCGATCTGAACACCCACAAATACCCGTTCAATCAAATTGTTTGCCCGGATGATTCAGAACGATTTATCCGTGTGCCATCATCACCCGAAAGCAATATCAAACTAGCTCCGATCATTTGTCACACCCTACCAGATCTTGGTATCAATGTTTCGACTGGACCAGTAATTGATTTCCGGCTAAAAGCATACTTACGTGATATGCCGGAGGCGGGTGCCGTACCTTTGCTCTATCCGTGCCATTTTGGCGACATTGACACCAAATGGCCAGTTACTGGTAGTAAGAAGCCAAACGCTATTCTACACAACAGTGATACCGAAAAATGGTTATGCCCGAGCGGCTTTTATTGTGTAGTAAGACGCTTCACAGCCAAGGAGGAAAAACGCCGAATTGTGGCGGGTGTGGTTGACCCCAGCGTACTTCATAACGCACCCATGCTGGGTATTGAGAACCACCTAAATTTTTTCCATGAAAACAAGGGAGGCTTGCCACAGACACTGGCACGTGGGTTGGCGGTGTTTCTCAATTCAGCTGTCATTGATGAATATTACCGATGCTTCAGCGGCCACACGCAGGTCAATGCTACCGACCTAAAACTTATGAAGTATCCGAGCCGTGATACTCTAATTGAAATTGGTAAATGGGCAATGGCACAAGGGCAACTCACGCAGACCATGATTGACACCAAGCTAGAGACTTTAGCCGGATGAACAACAAAGACGATTACATCAAAGCTGCTCATCAGATCATCGTTTCGCTGGGGCTACCACGGGCACAACAGAATGAGCGTTCCGCTCTCTGTTTGCTGGCGTTACTGAACCTCACGCTGGGTAAAGCTTGGACTGATGCTGAAAACCCACTTATGGGTATCACGCCCATCATAAATTGGGTGCGCGAGCACTACGACAAGGAATATGCACCAAATACCCGCGAAACAATTCGTCGCCAAACGATGCATCAATTCCGCGATGCCGGTATTGCACTTTATAACCCGGATAGGCCAGATCGTCCGGTAAACAGTCCAAAGGCTGCCTATCAAATTGAACCTACTGCACTGGCTCTGCTGCGTACCTTCAACACACCCGCATGGCATGACGCTTTGGCAACCTATCTGGTTGAGCGTGAGACTCTGGTAGCTCGCTATGCCATGGAACGGGAGCAGAATCGCGTTCCGGTCGAGATTTCACCGGGGAAGAAAGTCACTCTTAGCCCCGGCGAGCACAGCGAATTGATTCGAGCCATTATCGAAAACTTCGCTCCATGTTTCGCACCGGGTAGCGTGCTGGTCTATGTTGGCGACACTGAAGACAAGTGGGGGTATTTTGATGAAAACCTGCTAGCTAAACTGGGTGTCCGTGTGGATTCACATGGCAAGATGCCTGATGTAGTGCTGTATTATACCGAGAAGAATTGGCTGCTCTTGGTCGAGTCAGTTACCAGTCACGGTCCCGTTGATGGCAAGCGGCATGACGAACTCAGCAATCTTTTTGCCGAATCAAAACCTGAGCTGGTTTATGTGAGTGCCTTCCCAAACCGCGCCATCATGGGAAGGTATCTCGGCGAAATTGCATGGGAAACAGAAGTGTGGATAGCTGATGCCCCGTCACATCTAATCCATTTTGACGGTGAGCGTTTCCTCGGACCATACAATGCGTTATAATAACGCAAGTTGCTTAGTTATGTGCAGTGCGATAAAATTGATCCCTATACCCGTAGATTGGGTATCTTGCCGGCCTACAACACCCCAGCAGGAGGATACGTGTATAGTAATGAACTAATGAACCCATAAACCCATGAACTAAAAGAAAGGAGTATAATCATGTCAGAATATGCAGTCCTTGGCAAAAGACTACCCAGAGTTGATGCCCTTGAAAAGGTGACAGGCGCAGCGCAATACGGAGCTGACGTTCATCTGTCCGGTATGCTTCATGGGAAGTTTGTTCGCAGCAAACACCCACATGCAAAGATTGTTAGCATCGACACAAGCGAAGCTGAAAAGCTGCCCGGTGTACGGGCTATCATCACCCAAGACGATGTTGAAAGCGGACGACGGGTCTTTGCTTCTGACAAAGTCCTGTATCTTGGCGAGCCAATTGCAGCCGTTGCGGCAATTGATTCGGACGTCGCAGAAGAGGCTGCAGACCTGATTCAGGTCAATTACGAAGTGTTACCTGTTGTTCAAGATGTGACCGAGGCGATTAAACCGGATGCACCACGTCTGCATAGCGATGATACGAAAGATAGCCCCGCCCGTCGAGCGATTAGAACTGAGTTACGAAGACTTGAGCGAGATGACTCGCAGGATCACAGTGCGGAGATTGCTGAGTTAAACGCACAGTTAGAAGCCATCGCAGATGAGGTTTACTACAACGTTTCCGCCGAAACACACACAGCTGTTGGCGATGTTGAACAAGGTTTCGCTGAATCGGATCTGGTTGTGGAAGATACTTATGTAATTCCACGGGTTCACCAGACCTACATGGAGCCGCATGTCTCTGTAGCGGATGTCGATTCCACCGGGAGGGTTACAGTATGGGCAAGCACCCAGGGGCCTTTCGCCATCCGATCCGGTATCGCCGGTACGCTCGGCATTCCGCTCAATCAGGTGAACGTGATTGCAACAACCATGGGCGGCGGATTTGGCGGGCGTTTTGGCGTCGCACTCACACATGTTCCTGCGGTTCTGCTCTCTCAGAAGACAGGTCGTCCCGTAAAGATTCAGATGAGCCGTGAAGAGGAGTTTACCGATGGACGACCGGCACCGGGGTGCGTAATCACGCTAAAAACGGGCGTAAAGAACGATGGCACAATTCTCGCCCGTCAAGCACTTGCCTTTTGGGATTCTGGTTCTGTATCAGGGGCATCGATCGGCAGCACCCTTCGTGTGCGGGGTGTCTATAAGATTCCGCACCTAAAGGTTGATGCGTATGGCGTTTACACAAACAAGTCCGGGACTGCCGCTTATCGGGCACCGGGGACACCGCAAGCTGCCTTCGCCGGTGAATCTCAGCTTGATGACATTGCACGCAGACTCGATATGGATCCGGTTGAATTTCGCCTCAAAAACATGCGTGAAGAGGGAGACCCTATTCCCGGTGGTGGTCAACGCGGTGGAGCCAGAGAACCGAAGGTCGGCTACAAGGAAACCTTGCAGGCGGTTGCTGATGCTGTTGGCTGGCAGAACCGAACCACAGGTCCCAATCAGGGTTGGGGCGTTGCGATAGGTGATTGGACGAATGGCTGTGGACCGGGTGGGATGTTCGTTTCTATCCACGAAGATGGAAGTGCACGAATCTTCCACGGCTCGATGGATATCAGTGGCACTGATACTGCAATCACTCAGATCGTTGCCGAAGTGTTGACCCTCCCCTACGATCAGGTTGCAATCACCCGTGGCGATACCGATTCGGCGCCCTATGCGACAGGCTCCGGCGGCAGCGTTGTTACCTTCACGATGGGTAACACTGCCAAAATCACTGCCGAAGATACGCGTCAACGTATCCTTGAACTTGCTGCCGAACGGTTGAACACAGAGATGGATAATCTCAAATTGGATGGGGGACAGGTGACTACAGTTGTTGGCGACCCGCCAAAGTCGATTGGGTTTGGTGAGTTGGCTGCATATAGCCTCTCAACAACAGGTGGTCCCATCGTTGGCAAAGGTTCGTTTGCACGGCAACCGACGGCACCAGCCCTTGCCGCACAAATTGCTAAAGTAGAGGTCGATACGGAGACTGGCAGAATCAAGGTGCTGAAGATGGCGTCTTCACAGGATGTTGGTTTCGCTATCAATCCGATGGCAGTTGAGGGACAGATCGAGGGTGGCACGGTACAAGGCTACGCTTGGGCAACCATGGAGGAGATGCAGTATGACGAGAACGGCAGCGTGAATCCGGGCTTCGTCGATTACCGTGTGCCGACCACCGCAGACCTTCCTACTGTGGAATCAATCATCGTTGAGGTAGCAGCACCCAAGGGACCGTTTGGCGCGAAAGGTGTCGGTGAGCCGCCAATTACGCCCACTTTGGCAACGATGGCGAATGCCGTCGCCGATGCTGTTGGTGTCCGGATAACGGAGCTACCTATGACGCCAGAGCGGGTTGTCGATGCGGTTAGCGGTAACGGTAAGTGAACTACCGATTCCACAAAACCTATACTTGATATGCTAAAAATCCCGTAGGCGGGGCATCTTGCCCCGCCACAATATACTATATTGAGATGGAAAAACTATGACCGCTAATGAACTCGCTGATTGGGTCATTGATGCCCGTCAGCGCACCTTCGATATTGTTGCAGATCTAACCGATGAACAGATAATGAGTCCATATCTCTCGATCGTCAATCCGCTGCTCTGGGAGATTGGGCACGTCGCATGGTTTCAAGAGAAGTGGGTGCTGCGGGATACGTGCAAAGAGAAGCCGATTCGTGAGGATGCCGACGCCCTATGGGATTCGATTGCAATCCCTCATGAAACCCGGTGGGACCTGCCGCTGCCCTCTCGTGAAGGAACGTTAGCGTACATGCGAGAAGTCCGGGACCAGATTCTGGGCAGGCTTGAGCGTGGGGAACCGAGTGAAGAACTGGCGTATTTTGTGCGCTATACCACCTACCATGAAGACATGCACAACGAGGCGTTCACGTATACGCGACAGACTTTGGAATACCCGCCACCACGCTTTTCTGTTGCCCCTGAAGGTTATTCCGATATCGGAGGTGGTCCATTGTCGGGTGATGCTCAAATTCCCGGCGGCACATTGATGTTAGGTGCCACACCCGACGAACCTTTCGTGTTTGACAATGAGAAGTGGGCACACCCGGTCGGAATTGAACAGTTTGCTATGGCGCGTGCCGCTGTGACTCAATCTGAGTTTGCAATGTTTACTGAGGATAACGGCTATCTTCGCAAGGAGTTGTGGAGCGCGGAGGGGTGGGAGTGGCGAGAGTCTGTAAACGCAACGCATCCCGTCTACTGGCAAATTTCAGATAACGGTTGGCTGCGTCGGCATTTCGACACATGGACCCCACTTGAGCCACACCTTCCGGTCATCCACGTCAACTATTACGAAGCCGAAGCCTACTGCCGTTGGGCGGGGCGCCGACTTCCAACAGAAGCGGAATGGGAGACAGCCGCCGCTGTTGAACCAAACTCAGCTGGAAATGGATTTTCTTCACGAAAACGTCGTTTTCCTTGGGGAGATGAACCTCCAACGCCCAAACATGCCAACCTCGACTGGGATGCAATGGGTTGCATTGATGTTGGAGCGTGTCCAAAAAGCGATAGTGCCTTCGGCTGTCGGCAGATGATTGGTAACGTTTGGGAGTGGACTAACACTCCCTTCCAGCCCTATCCGGGCTTTGAAATTGACCCCTATAAAGAGTATTCGGAACCGTGGTTTGAAACCCGTAAGGTATTGCGAGGCGGATGTTGGACGACCCGTTCGCGTCTGCTCCGAAATACTTGGCGTAACTTCTATACTCCAGATCGGCGTGATGTGTTAGCGGGATTTCGGACCTGTGCAATTTGATCGGTTGATTGCTGCTCTGGTCTGAATCAGGATTTTCAGGATTAAAGGATTCACAGGATAACCCTCAATTCCTGAACTGATGTGATATGAGCACCCCTCGCTTACATATAGACACTACGGAAAGCCGACATTCATGTATGGTTTAGTGTTGATTACTTCTATCCCTTTGAAAAATTGATGATAAAACAAAGACTACCAGACGGTCTTAACCTAATTAAGGCACCCAAGCATCATCTGCAACAATCGTTAAAAGATGCGGTTGTAAATGGATTTCAAAAGACTCCGAAAAGTATTCCCGCGCTCTTCTTTTACGATACCCCTGGTTCTCAACTGTTTGAGCAGATCTGTAAACTCCCTGAATACTATCCAACGCGAACCGAGCACAAAATCTTGACGGACAACGCGCGGGACATCATTGAAACACTCACCGGCGAAGTGGAACTTGTGGAGCTTGGCAGTGGGAATTCTGCCAAAACTCGGATTCTTATTAATGCAATTCTTGCAGATCAACCCCACCTCCACTACATACCGACTGACATTTCCACAGGCTTTCTGCTTGAATCGTCAATTGCCCTCAAAAACGAGTACAAGTCCTTATCAATTACAGCTGTTGCTGCTGAACATAGCGATGCACTGAAGCTATTGCCTGAAGGTGGCAGCCAATCCCGTCTTTTTCTATTTCTCGGAAGTAACATCGGCAACTTTGAACCGGAAGCAGCGATTGATTTCATTGGACAGATTCGCCGTCGAATGCGTGAGGAGGACCGCCTGCTGATAGGCTTTGATCTGGTGAAAGACCGTCAGGTGCTTTTCGATGCTTACAACGACAAGGCAGGGGTAACGGCGGCGTTCAATAAAAACTTGTTGGTGCGGATTAACCGCGAATTGGGCGGGACTTTTGATCTCGATCTGTTTGACCATTACGCACCGTTTGTTGAGGAACCTTCTCGCATCGAAATGCGACTGATCAGTCGGTGTGATCAGGAAGTTTATGTGGAGTGTCTTGGACAACGGTTCGATTTTGCGAAAGGTGCATACATCCATACGGAAAATAGCTACAAGTACACGCTTAACGAGTTTGGGTCTCTTTGTGACGAAGCGGGGCTGAAGATGCAGGGGTATTGGCTTGATGAGCGTGGGTGGTTTGCGGTGGGGCTGTTTCGCAAGACCGGGGGAGGATAAGCGTATGAACGAAAGCAAAATTACACTGCGAGATGTCGAGATGCGTTTTGGCGATGTTGTCGCGGTCCATTCGACCAACCTGCAGGTTGCAGCGGGGCAAACGACGGTGCTCATCGGTCCGAGCGGTTGCGGCAAATCCACGATTCTGCGGCTAATCATCGGCTTGTTGACGCCAACATCTGGATCCGTCGAATTTGAGGGAGCACCTGTTTCGCAGCGCAATATCCTTGCGTTACGGCGTCGGATGGGTTATGTGATTCAGGATGGCGGTCTGTTTCCGCATTTGACTGCCGCCCAGAATGTGACGCTCATGGTGCGGCATCTCCAATCCACGATTCAGGAGGACGAAATTCAAGCAAAATTAGACGAGCTGTGTGAGCTGACCTATTTCCCGAAAGATGGTCTGGCGCGTTACCCTGTCGAACTTTCCGGTGGGCAGCGGCAGCGTGTCAGCTTGATGCGGGCACTTGCTTTAGATCCCGATGTCCTGCTGCTTGACGAGCCGCTTGGGGCGTTGGACCCGATGGTGCGTGCCTCTCTGCAAACAGAGTTAAAAGAGATTTTCAGTCGTCTTGGTAAAACTGTTATCCTTGTCACCCACGACATGGCAGAAGCAGGCTATATCGGAGATAGTATCGTCCTCATGCGAGAAGGTCAGGTTGTCCAACAGGGAACGCTTGATGACCTCCGAGAGCGGCCTGCTGACGGTTTTGTCTCGGAATTCATCACCGCGCAACGTAGTTTAGTCCAGTTGTGAGATGGGGGATAAAAAAGATGAAAAAACAACAAGAATCAACTGGCAAACAGCAAAATATCTCGCGTTTCACGTTTTACACACTATCTGTCCTTCTAATCATTTGCACTCTGCCTTCCGCCGATGCCCAAGAAATCAGCATTGGGTCCAAGCGGTTCACAGAATCTTATGTCTTGGGAGAGCTAGCAAAGAAATTACTGGAAGATGTAGGATACCGTGTAGAACTCAAGCAGGGGATGGGCGGCACGATTATTGTGTGGGAGGCACTGAAGAATGGCGACATTGCCATGTATCCTGACTACACCGGCACGATTCAAGAAACGATTCTGAAATCGGCGACCCCTATGACCTCTGAGCAGATGCGGAACGCGCTTGCCGAACACGGTATCGGTATGGCCGGTGAATTGGGTTTCAACAATACCTACGCACTCGCCATGCGCCGGGGGGATAGCGAGGCTCGGAACATACATAAAATCTCCGATCTACAGAACCATCCGGATGTCAAAGTTGGACTGACGCACGAGTTTTTGGAACGCAAGGACGGTTGGGAGCCGCTGAGTCGCCGTTACAGTCTGCAAATTAAACCGCGCGGGATGGAACACGCCCTCGCGTATGTCGCGCTGAACAACGGTGAGATTGATCTCATGGATGCCTACTCCACCGATGCCAAGCTCGCAGAGTACGACCTGACTGTGTTGGAAGACGATTTGCATTTTTTCCCAAAGTACAACGCTGTGTTCCTGTACAGGTTGGACACCGATCAGGCAGCCATTGACGCGATTCGTTCACTGGAAGGTGCCATTGATGAAGGATTGATGACACGATTGAATGCTGAAGCCGAACGCACAAACAACTTTGCTGCCGCCGCGTCACTCTACTTCAGCGAAGTAGAACATAGGACAGTAGAGGTCGAATCCGAGTCCTTTGTGTCCAAACTGGTACGATGGACAGGGCGACATCTGATGCTTGTAGGTATCTCGATGGCAATTGCGATTGTGCTCAGTATTCCGCTCGGTATACGTGCCAGTCGCCCCGGACTACTCAGCCAAATTATCATCGGGGTGCCGGGGGTGATGCAAACCGTGCCATCGCTGGCACTACTTGCGATACTTGTGCCGGTGCCGATGCTCGGAACAAGTCCGACGACAGCGATTGTCGCGCTGTTTCTCTATAGCCTTCTGCCAATCGTTCGGAACACCGCTACTGGGCTTCAGAACATCCCGACACCGTTGCGAGAGTCTGCGGCTGCGCTTGGGCTTGAATCCACTGCCCAACTCACCAAGGTGTACCTACCAATGGCATCGCGGACGATCCTTGCAGGTATCAAGACAAGTGCGATTATCAACGTTGGAACAGCTACACTTGCTGCACTCATCGGAGCGGGCGGGCTTGGCGAACCGATTATTAGTGGGCTTGCTCTTAACAACGCTGAGGTTATTCTGCAAGGTGCTATCCCGGCGGCGTTGCTAGCGATTTTGGTTCAAGTGTGCTTTGATGGTCTAGACCGGCTGATTATTCCGAGAGGGTTGCGTCTAGAGGCGGCGTCCCGGCAAGCTGCAGCAGGCGAGTGAGTTGAATTTCATTTTTTATGGATAGAAAAAATTGGAGGAGAAAATGGATTGGGAAATTAAAAAGAGGGGGCGTGTGACCTACTATCGTAAGAAAACTAATGACGTTTTTTCGGATCTGGTCGTTGAAACGCTTGACAACGGCGACCTCAAAATCCGCTTTGTCGGCATGACCGGTGCATTGGCAGCAACCAACGAATTAGCGTTGGACGAGGTGGCGCGCATGGATCCGGAAAAGGAGATCCCGCGTATCTTTGACACATGGGAGATGTATGTACGCGAAGCAGGGATCTGTGATTCTCTGGCGGAGTTGGACTTCTTGGAAGTACATTCCTTTGGCGCAGCACCCAAAGAACCGCATCCGTTGGTCGAACCAGGCGGCTACGCGGCGGAGAAGGAACGTATCCGCCAAGCCTACGCGCAGGCTTACGCGGCTTACTGGAAGGAGAAGATGCCGGAAAACGGACTGCCTGTACGGTTCACAGTCTATCTGGAGGAACTGCCGGATACAGCCGCCAGCTATGAATTCGGGGCTGTGGCACTTTATCAGCAATCAACGAAGTGAGTTTTTGGGAATCTGCAACCGTTTTCCCAAGGCAGGGACTGGAGATATTTGGATTTCAAAACCTTTTCTGCAACACTAACTGGCTCTGAACGTCATAGGGAGAAAAAGTCGTTTGCATGTCCAATCCAAAGGAACTGTGTTTTTTATTGTAGCTTTTCGCCGCGATGCGGGCATCAATTGCACTAACAACGTGATTCAGAAGCGCGATTCCCAGAAAGGTCTTTGCCAATTGGAATTTGTCATTGGCATCCATCCGCATTTGAAGGGCAACTTCGCGTAGTGGCGAATCAGGGTCCTTCCGTTCTTCGTCTTTGAACGCCCTTCGATCTTCCCAGTACCACTTACCAACCCTTTCGAGTGGTTCACCAGTCCCATCCATCATATAGATATTACGCCAATTATCAAACAGTGTTGCGTGCTCAAAGTCTTCGATAGGGTCCCAGTCGTCGAATTTTGTGGGTCCTTCCGGAACAACGTGGTCTCTCACATGCTGGCGATAGTCCTCTCGGAGACTTTGTGCGTTGCTGCGTGTGATGAAATAGGCGGTAAGTAACCCGATCTCCGCCGCAATCTGAAGGTAGCCACGCTTTGCACCGATGTAGAGTTGACCTGACCCCGGAACTAGTGCCGAGTACAGAAATGCTTTTGTTGGGGATTTTGTCCGCTCTATATTCAGTTGCTCTTGGTGCCCTTCGATAGCCGGAATTTTGCTTTGCTCGGTCGGCAGCATCTGTGCGCTTATCGCGGAAGTAAGTCGGAAGGAGTTGCCCTGAAAAGTTTCAGACGGTTTGTCCAAGAGAGGTAAAACTTGGAAGGAGTATTCGGCGGCAGATCTCTTTGACGCAATCGCCATCTGTGCAGAAATCTCAATACCGAAAAACATCACGAACAAGATCCAGCATATATGTTTCATTCTTTTTCCTTTGCAGTTGGTTACAGATTCTATTGCCTCTAACCTGAAGGGGCCATTTCGACAGTGCTCAGAATTGTAGGATAAGGGCAAAGACATTTAGACGCTGCTGCTCTGGGCCGCCGCCCGGAAGTTGTGCAAAGTCAAGCTGATAGTTGAGCAATCGAACCCCTAAGCCGTAGGTCAAATGGTCCGTGAAGTTAAGCAGATTAATCCCCGGTTCTTCCTTGTAGCCAACACGGAGCGCCAAGAAAGTTCCTAGCCAATATTCGAGTCCGATACTCTTCTGCAGGTGCCGCCATTCAAGGGCGTAGACACCAATCCCCCGTTCCGAACGCGCACTTGCAAGTTCTGCAGATGTGAATTCAGGTTCTTGGTCCTGCTCTTCCGGTGGCCCATGTTCATTACTTATTTGTCGAGCCAGCTCCATCTTTAGTTCGTCCTCATCCTTTCTCAATTGATCGATAGATGCAGTCAGATCGCCAATCAACCTTAGCTGACTATTTCCTTGATTATAGAGCGTTACCGCTGTTCCGAATCTAAACATACGAGGAAGTGGATCACTCTGGTTTTCATCTATGAAATGTATCCGGGTTCCCCAATTCTGTACTGCCGCACCGACTTGAATAGGAATAGGAATCAGTTTTGAGGGCACGTCATATTGCAAACCGAGATCTACGGCGTATGACCGTGCGCCTGCTTCCCCCAATTTCAGGGAGATAACTTTACCGCTGACTCCTCCTAACAGTCCCTCTGCCAATTTATCCGCATAAGAAACCGTCCACACCCAGTTTGTTCCGAGATTCTCCGTGCGTATTGGCTCAGGGGAATCGATCGTCACATCAATCGTTCCCTGTCCTTCAAGCTGAAGCATTGTGCCGAGTGTTCCCGCATCGCCGAGCGGCAAGGCACCCGCGAAGAAAGCGTAGTACAAGCCCTCTCCCGCGTCTCCGAAAAGTTGAGCGCGGTTCACATACGAAATCGCAGCTTGTTTCCTTTCCATAATACCCAAGCCGCTCGGATTCCATAAAGCGGCTGTGACATCGTTATTAATTGCAGAAAACGCATCGCCTAATGCAGCAGCCCGCGTGCCACCACCGAGTTTGAGGATTGGAGCAGCAGTTGTCCCAGGTCCTGCTGATACAGGAAGGGCAATAGCAATTGTCATAAATAGTAGTAGAACAACTGTAGATAACATATCTACTTGCCTCATATTTGAAATCTCCTTACATCATGTTCCAAGGGGGTGATAGAACTTTAACATTTATAACCGCTCCAAACGGAAAATGGCTTGCCTAAGTTTACAAAATTGTGAGGTTAAAGACGAGGGAATAAGAAAACTTCCTCCTCCAAGCGTCTCTTTTATCCTACGCTTCCTCTTTTTCAACGAAGTCAAGCGCGGCAGAATTCATGCAGTAACGGAGGCCTGTGGGTGGAGGTCCATCGTTAAAAATATGACCAAGGTGTGCATCACATCGATCGCACATAGCCTCCGTCCTGATCATACCGTAACTGGTATCGGTTTCCGTTTCAATGTTATCCTCGGAAATCGGTGCCCAAAAGCTGGGCCAACCTGTGCCAGAATCAAACTTGGTTTCTGAACTGAACAGATCAGTCCCACAACAGACACATCGGTATACTCCCTCCCCTTTAGCGTTATTGTATTTACCGGTGAAGGCGCGTTCCGTGCCTTTTTGCCGAGTTACATAATACTGCTCTGGGGTCAGTTGCTGCTGCCACTCCGCATCTGTTTTTGTTATTTTCTCAGACATGTTAATTCCTTTCTGTTATAGAAACGCAAGTTGCTAGTTATAAAACCCGCTCGGCTCCGACTTCGCCAATCCGTTCTTAGGACTTCAATTTATCGTCAGCTTGGCTCTGGCTATACACATTGCGCTCCTCTGGAGCGCAGGGATTGAACATGTTACCCTTCTATAGACATATCGCTCCTCTGGAGCGAAAGACAAAGGACCTACCAGATGGTCGGGGAGGCTCTGCCCTGACAAAAAACGGTGGACTTTCAACGACTAGCAACTTAGGTTATAGAAACAAATAGATCCTCTACAGGTCTAATCCAGATGTAAAATAATTTCATCCCCGTCCACAGTAACAGGGTAAGTTTTGACACGCATACGCGAATCATAAAGAGCCGTCCCGGTTTTGATGTCAAATTCCCATTGATGCCAAGAACACTTGATGATCTCACCTTCACGTTCAAAATCGACATGATAGGTTTCGTCAGAAATGACATGTGGTCGAAGTCGCCCTTGGCAGAGGGGACCTCCTTTGTGCGGGCACATGTTTCTCAGCGCATAAAACGTCCCGTCCACGTTAAACACGCCGATCCCTCCCTTGCCGCCCACCGTCACAATTTTTCGCTCGCCGGGTGGCAACTCATCCACTTTTCCAACTACATGACGCTGCATAGTGAATCTATCCCCTCATTATATCATATCAGAAAATTGCTCCAACTTAAATAGTGGTCCGCGACGCAAGATACCCAACAATCGTACTGATGTATTGCCGATCGTTGGCTTATTGGTAGTTCCCGTCTCTCTAAAAACAATATACCCTTTTTGAAAATCGAGGGTCTTTATCCGCAACTTAAATCTTTCTGACGAAAACTGACTCAAATCGAGCATGTATACTTCATATTTGCGTCCTTGTTCTTGTATGTCAGACAGGCTTGCACGAACCAAATGAATAAGCCTCCCATCCATAAGTTCCTTGATTATACGATATTCCTCGGAATGGTCATCTCTGTCCCGAAAGTCAATCCGGAAAAAAGTACAATTTTTTTCCTTACAAAATGTCAGAATCTGATCGAGACCTTTGATTCTATTTAACATGCCTTCGGTTGAAGCCCCGTCCTCCTCCAATTCCGAGATTTTGATCTCTGCTATCTGATCAGCAGACTTTCCAACATCTTGGACACCAACAAGTCGAGCCTTTTCTCTTGTTCGTGCTTGATTTATTGCATTGGCACTTAAGGTGAGGTAGTCACGTGGCACAGCCCCAGACGCAAGGACGAGTCGATCGCGTGCTGTAGAGGATAAAATATTTGACAGAGATGAAATTCCAACATGTTTAGCGTAGCTTAAAAAGACTTGCTCAAGGAAGGTTTTCGCTCGTGAGGGGGCTTCCAATGTTACATCCAAATCAATGGGATCGGCATCATGCCCGATTTGTAGACCAAGTGGTGGCTTTGCTTGAAACCAGTGTGTGAGATGTCTGATCCCTGCAACTTTGATCCACGCATCAGAATCGCGCACTGCACTGTGGACTAAATCCAAGAGTTTGGGCTGCTCTGCACTTGGTAAATAGTGAAGGTCGTCAAGGAAAATGTAAAATCGAGTTGCATTTGTATTAGTAAATCGGTGAATAATGTTTTGCATATCAGGTACTAGCCTGCTTACTTCATCGGTAGAGATTTTTTGCTTTGCCAACAGCTTATCAGTATCATCTCGCAATCTCGAAATTAAGGTTAGGAGGTGGGGTATCCTTTCTTTGTTTGAATAAAAAACTTGCATCTGTTCGCACACATTACGGCAAACCCACACAAATATTCTGTTGGTGGGTTGACTGCGGTGTGTTTGAATATTGATCCAAGAAGATAGGTAGCCTTGATTTTCAACACGTTTTTTTGCTTCAACCATCAAAGCTGTTTTTCCTGTACCTCGCCTGCCAAAAATAAGATGATGCCGAGATGTGATAGCCGCCAGTATATTTTGGGCCGTATCAGGAACATAAGATAAACTTGGTTGAGTTTCGGAGGTTCGAGATCGAGCAGTTAACACGTCAATAAGTTCTATAGTTTTCGGATTCTGGACCCCATCCTTAAGACGCGTCATCGCGTCTTTTTCGCCTCGTTCAATCTTACGCACCACCACGAAACCATCAAATCCTTGTTGACCAAGTTCAGCGTCGAGAAAATTACCAAATTCCGCAGCCTTGTCGAAATCATCCTCAACGACATGCACAACGAATATGCTTTCTTCTGGATAATCCCGTCTTTCGATTGACCGTATTTGAATCCCATCTTCAGAAAATCGGTTTTTAATGGAAGTCTCTAGGTCTATCGGAAGTTGTAGTTCTGTCATAGTATACACCCCTTGTTTTGCAAGAAAGTACGAGTTGTAGACAGTAATAGGTCTGCGTTCTTTTTAAGATTAAGAGCATGGATTCTCCATGCTTTGTCTGATTTTGGATATGGTTCATAATCGGCACGATTCCTAAGTTCACGGGCATCTTTTAGTATATTCTGCCAATTGAGATCAGAGGAGAAGCGTAGTTTATATTTTGGGAGCTCACTGTGCTGCTCATAATCATCCCCCTGATGGCTTACAAACACACACGCTCGCATTGCGTGATACATTGAATAATAGTATCGGCTTACAGCACTTCGATAGAGAGGAGGCTTAGAGTTTAGAAATTTATTAGCGTCATGTCGATGTTCATAGGCAAAATACCATCGATCTGCAGCAACTGTGCTTATCAACTCGGGTATCGTTTGTCCAGAATCCTTCTGGAGAGATACGCCTTCTTTCCAATAATTTATCTGTGCATTGGTGGCCTCCACCAAGCGAATCAACCGCTTATCAGGAAGAATTTTTGGCATGAATCAACTCCGTCAGTCAAAGAGCAACTCATGCCAGTGGTAAAAAAAATCTACCACTGGCATGGGCCACCGAAGAATGCAAAACAGTTGCTTGGTAAGATTTCCGCACCAACGAAACGTTTCGCTTAGCACATATTACGCAGCGCGCTCCACCACTGCATCCGCCATCTTCAACCGATGTGTATAGAGTTCACAGGCATTTTCAACGAAGACGCGTCGTTTGAGTTCTGGGGAAATACCGGGAAGAACGGTCGTTGGGTCATCCCAATCCCAGTGGGGATAATCGCTCGCATAGACGAGGATTTCATCGGCGTGTAGCCATTCGAGGAATTTGTTCCGGTCTGCACGGGTTGGCGGTTGTTCCATCGGCTGAGAGCCGTAGCGGATGTGCTGGCGGATATATTCGCTCGGTAGCTTCTTTACCCATGGTGTGTAATCTCGTGTTGATTTCCAGTCGGCATCCATGTGCCACATCAGTCCCGGTAGCCAAAAGGTATCATGTTCGATGAAAAGGAATCTAAAATTCGGAAACTTCTCAAAGACACCTTCGCAGATGAGACTGACTGTATGCGCCATCGCGATCTGCGGACGTGCCATACGCATCTCCAGATAGTATGAGGGATATCCGGCGGCAGTTGGGGCATTGGCGATGCCGGAACCCTCCGCACCGAAGTGAACGCACATTGGCAAGCCGTGTTCCTGAGCGGCTTCGTAGATCGGATGATAAAACCGATTGCCGAAGGGCATACGCGCACCGGCGGGCATAATTACCTGAAAAACCGATGGATGTTCACCCAGTCGATGAATTTCTTCCGCAGCCTGTTGTGGATCCGTTGGGGCAATAGAGATAGATGCCTTGAAACGGGAATCTGCCTTAACCCAAGTTTCAAGTGTCCAGTCGTTGAAAGCGCGACACATCGCTGCGCCATAATCGGAATTTGGATGGACCGCAGCACCGTAAACGGTAGAACCTGAAAGCACAGCGATGTCAATTCCATGGACATCTAAGTGCTTTTCTCGTGCGAGGTCGATGTTGCCGCCGGGATGCTCTTCTTGACCTTCCCACAATTCAGCACGGACTCCCCCGCGAGGCATGTTTGTATATCCAACCCCGGGCATCATCGTCCCAAAATCTTTGATGTGCTCAACATAATGCCGAGGTAGGTAGGGGAACAGATCCTCCTGCTTCTTCGTCGAATGGTGTAAGTCACAGTCAATAATGTTGATTGCTTGTGTATCAATAGCAGATTGCTTTTGTGCGGTTTCCATAAAATCTCCTGCTGAAGCAAAAATTGGGTAGCTGACATCAGTTCAGTTTTTGCGCGACTTTGTATGCCACTCACTGTCAAAAATCGTCCCTTGCGATCTAAAGCTAATTCTTGGACTTACTGTTGTGTAATCTGGTATAATTCCGCTAGCGTTGATTTGTTGTGCATTAGAATTCTGTTTATAAATGATACCCTACAGAAGATATAGATTCAAGTGCTGTAGACAATTACTTTCAAAGAAAAATAAAAGAACTTTCCAGAATCAATCCATATTAGATCAAATACCGATTGAAGCGGGAAACTAGGGGGCAATCAATGAATGTTGCAGAGTTATTTGTAAAGTGTTTAGAAACGGAAGAAGTGGAGTATGTCTTTGGTGTGCCGGGGGAGGAAAACGCCCATTTCATGATGGCGTTAGAGGACTCTTCTATACCGTTTATTCTGACCCGCCATGAACAGGGTGCCGCTTTTATGGCTGATGTCTATGGCAGATTAACCGGCAGAGCCAGCGTGTGTCTTGGGACGCTGGGGCCGGGGGCAACCAATCTGATGACCGGCGTTGCTGATGCCAACATGGATCGTGCACCGGTGGTTGTGGTCACCGGACAGGCTGACAGTCGCCGACAGCACAAAGAAAGCCATCAAAATATGGATGTGGTGGGTATGTTTCAGCCGGTGACCAAATGGGCGAGTCCTATCATTAACCCGGAAAATATTCCTGAAGTGGTTCGTAAAGCATTTAAGCTAGCCGAAACAGAGAAGCCGGGTGCCTGCCATATTGAACTCGCGGAAGACATTGCTTCCCAATCGACCAGCAATATCCCTATTCCGCGGCAGCGGCTCCGCCGTGCCGTGCCGGACGATAAAATTGTCGACCAAGCCATGGATCTGATTCGTCAAGCGAAACGTCCGGTGATCCTTGCGGGCAATGGTGCTATCCGCAAGCGAGCCAGCAAGCAGCTGCGCGAGTTTGCCGAAGCCACAAACATTGGTGTTATTAACACCTTTATGGGAAAAGGCACGGTTTCTCGTCATGCTCCCTACAGTTTATTTACCATCGGCTTACAAGCGAAAGACCTTGTCGCTTGTGCGGTTGATGCTGCTGATTTGGTGATAACCTTGGGCTACGATTTGGTGGAGTATCATCCCCGCTTGTGGAATCATGGAAGCCACAAGAAAATTGTGCACATCGACTTCTTGCCGGCAGAGGTAGACGAAGATTACCGCGTTGATGTCGAAGTTGTCGGAGATCTGGCACACACCCTATGGATGCTCAATGAGCGGGTTAAAGACAATCCTCTCCAGTTCGATGGTCATCAACACGAGACTATTCGGGAAGATATGTTGGCTGAATTTGCCAAACATAAAGACGATGAGACAGTCGGAATCATCCGCCCCCAAAAGGCACTCTGGGATGTGCGCGAAGCATTGGGTCCTCACGATATTTTGTTGAGCGATGTAGGAGCACATAAAATGTGGATTGCGCGCTATTACCAATGTGATGAGCCGAATACCTGCTTCATATCCAACGGCTTTTGCTCTATGGGATTTGCGCTGCCGGGTGCCATCGCGGCAAAGATGGTGTTTCCAGAACGTCGTGTACTTGCTATCTGTGGGGATGGTGGTTTCTTGATGAATGTGCAGGAGATGGAGACCGCTAAACGTTTGGGAACAAACATTGTGGCTATGGTCTGGGAGGATGGCGGTTACGGACTGATCTCTTGGAAACAGGACAACCAGTTCAACCGCCACACTAATCTCTCGTTCAGCAATCCGGACTTTGTTAAGTTAGCGGAATCCTTCGGTTGGGAGGGGATTCGGGTCGAGAACGCTGTGGACCTCGCTCCCGCTTTGGACAAGGCTTTTCGTACTGATAGCCCTGCGCTTATTGTCATTCCAATTGATTACCGGGAAAATGCCCTGCTGACAGAGCGTTTGGGAAATATTGCTTGTCCGATATAATTGATTTTAGTCTTGACGGAGTTTGCAGGTCATGGTATAGTGATTTTCCGTTTTGTCGTACAAACTGTTAGCTTGTCATCGTACGATTTTACACACAAAATCAATAGTTAAGAAGAATCAAAACTGACAATGCGAGATGAATACCAATTTGACTACAGCAAAGCAAAGCCAAATCGTTTTGCTTCGCGGATTGGGCAGGACCAATTGATGGTTGTTCTTGATCCGGATGTCGCCGCTGTCTTCAAAACTACTGAATCTGTGAATCAGGTATTGCGGGCAATCATCACCTCAATGCACGAGATAGAAAAAGGTATTAACTGAATCTTGTATTCTGTTTCATGATCCTTGCAAGCCGTTATCTAAGTCCACACAATCATACAACCACTTTTTGTCGCTCATATAACCGGAGGAGGAATAGATGCACGTAGGTACACAACAATTTAACACATCAGATATAGATCTGGAATACTTGGCGAGGCACGGAGTTTTCAACAAGAATGAGAATTTCATCACATTCCACCGGGCGTATGGCTGGGATGTGAAGGAGTTGAAAGAGAAGAAGGAGAAGTGTGCTAGGTTCGGTATCGACATGGAGATGGTCGCGATTCCCCTCGCTCATCTAAACGTCAACGGTGGCAGCATCCCCAACTTCATGCTCGGCAACTATGAGGAAGGCGATAAGGAGATTGAACTTGTCTGCAACATGATTAAACAGGTAGCCGAAGCTGAGATACCAGCGATCAAGTACTTCCTTTGTGCCATGGAGAATCAGCGCACGGAGAGCAAGCCCCCCGGACGGGGAGGTTCTCAATACAGCACTTGGAATTTAGAGGAAGCGGATTCTACCACGCCGAGATTCGATGAACCGGTCACCGCCGAAATGAATTGGGCGCGGATTACCTATTTCCTTGAGCGCGTTATCCCCGTGGCCACCGAGTACAAAATCCGAATGGCTTGCCATCCATGCGATCCATGGCTGCCGCCCGGCTACAAAGGTGTCGATCGGGTGATGGGAGGATTCGACGGCTTCAAGCGTTTCATTGAGATTTGCCCCAGCCCGTATCACGGTGTCAACCTATGTCTCGGTTGTATGGCAGAGAGCGTGACAGACCCCCGGAATGAGGTGCCCGATATTATCCGCTACTTCGGTTCTCGGAAGAAGATATTCCTCTGTCACTTTCGCAACATTATCGGTGCCCGCAACAAGTTTCAGGAGGTTTGGCCCGACGAAGGGGTGATGAATATGCGCTGGAACATGAAAGCCCTCAAAGAGGTCGAATATCCACACATGGTTGTTCCTGATCACGCACCGGGACATAAAGATCCGGAGAGCGGTCGCCAGGCATTTGCTTATGAATTTGGCTACATCAAAGCGATGATGCAGGCGGTCATGGATGAGGATTAAATTTGTGTTTGTTCGGCAGGCAGCGATTTACAGGAGCAAGCGTGAAAAAGCGCACGAACTGAGCAGACCAAAATATGCCCAACAATCATCTACCTCTTCACGGACGCAATTGGGAAAAAGTCAAAGCCGAGATGGAAACGGCACAAAACGCTGACTCCCCTTGGTACAATGAGCGTATGTTCATCGGGGGAAGTTACTTTGGTGGTGAGGATGTTGTCGAGATAGCGAACGAAGCGTATCAGATGTACATCAATTACAACGCGCTTTACGCCACCAAGATATTTCCCAGCCTTGTCCGTTACGAGAGCGACATTGTTGGTGCGCTACTAGAAATGATGAACGCTCCGATGGGGGCGAGTGGTAGCATTACCACCGGCGGCACCGAGAGCTTGATTATGGCGGTAAAGACTGCGCACGCATGGGCTCACGATTATCGTCCGCAGGCGATCGCTCCCGAAATTGTAGTCCCTCACGCGGCGCACCCTGCCTTCGATAAGACAGCCCATTTGATGGGCATCAAGGCTGTACGTATAACTCAGAGCTCTGAGTTTCGTGCGGATATTGAAGCGATGGAACTGGCTATCAACGATAACACCATCATGCTCGCCGCGTCTGCCCCCTCCTACCCTTTTGGTATTACTGACTCCATTTCCGAAATTGCTGCCCTCGCTGCACAACACGGCTTGTGGCTGCATGTGGATGCCTGCCATGGCGGCTTCATCTTCCCTTTTGCGTGCAAACTCGGTTATTCTATTCCTGACTACGACTTCGCTGTCCCCGGTGTTACGTCAATCTCTGTGGATGTGCACAAACTGGGCTATGCCAACAAGGGAGTGTCTGCGCTGCTATTGCGCGATGCAAACTTGGAAACCTACCAGCGATATACCTTTGAGGATTGGCCCTCTGGCACGTATTCCACGCAGAATCTGATGGGCTCACGTTCCGGCGGTGGGTTGGCATCTGCTTGGGCGGTACTGAATTATCTCGGTGAGGCCGGTTACCTTGAGCGTGTCGGCAAGATTCTTGATACCAGAGAACGGTTCCTTGATGGCCTCCGGGAGATTGACGGATTGGAGATCTGGGGCGAGCCAGAGGCATACCTTATCGCCTTCGGCTCCAACGCCTTCGACATCTTTGCGGTTGATGAGGGTATGGCAGAACGTGGTTGGTTGAGCAGTCGTCTGCTCGATCCGCCAGCCATCCACCTGTTCTTAGATATGTCTCACGCGGCCATCGTTGATGACTATCTGCTCGATCTGACTGAAGTTGTCAAGGCGGTGAGGTCTGGCAAGGTTCAGAGTCAGGAAAAGGGTGCTTTGTACTCAAGATGATACACGCATAATCCCTCATGTTTACAATATAGGAATCAACAGGAGGTATTAAACATCATGACACCCGATGTAGCACTTGAGAAACGAAATCAATTGACTCAGGATGGATATTGTGTTGTTGACAATATCTTGACTCAAAGTTTTCTTGAAGAACTGCGGCGAGAGTCAGATCGGATGTTGGATGCTGTAGAACATCCACCACATTGGAAGTATCAAGGCTCAGACATTCACGTGAAGGGCACCGATGAGTCGGTAATTGACAGGCTAATCCACTGGCAGCCGACACGCGATGCCTTGGAGGAGATGGGCTTGGGTGATTTCAAGTCGACCGGCGGATTCATCATCCTGAGCAAACCGCCGGGGGGACCGCCCCTCTACTGGCACCAAGATTGGATGGGTTGGAACGATCCAATCAGCACTGCGCCGTGGCCTCAATATCTATTTCTCTCCTACTACCTGATCGATACGACCCTTGAAAACGGTTGTTTTCGGATTATCCCCGGCACGCATTTGAAGCGTATCCCTCTGCACAATCGGTTGGTGCAAGCTCATGCACAGGGCGGCTACTATGTAGAGGAGGACGACCCGGATATGTTCTGCGACCACCCCGACGCAATCGACCTGCCAGTAAAGGCGGGATCGCTGGTGATTGCAGAAGGACGGGTACTACACGCGGCACGGGGAAATCAAAGCGACCAACGGCGTACACTACTGCTGGGTTGGCACACTCGTCCACCGACATTACCGGACTATTGGACCGGGGACGTACCTGAAGTCATCAAGAACCGCGATCCGAGTGCCCTATACGAAGCGACGCGTGAACCGGGGGAATATCTCGTCTGATCTATGGTAAATCTATTTCCTTTGAATTGAAAATGAGGAGAATACAATCATGAAACTCGGCATTGGGTTCGGTCAGGCTGCCCTGACAGAGGAAAACCTTCAGTATGCCAAACAGCTTGGCGTAAGCCACGTCATCATACACGGTCCCCGCTTTGGGGAGCAAGGCGTTCTGGAGTTTGTCGAACTATTGAGAGTCCGAAAATTCATTGAATCGCACGGTCTAGAGGTGGCGGGGATTGAAAATCTGCCAGCAGATCACTGGGACAAGGTGCTTCACGGTGCGCCCGGACGCGATGAACAGATCGAAAAAGTTTGTGAGACGATCGAGAATATGGGCAGGGCAGGTATCCCAATTCTTGGCTACTATTTTAGTATTGCAGGGGTATGGGGACATTGGCGTGCCTACGATAGTGGTGGTGGACGCGGCGATGCCGGACTCAAGAGTTTTGATTACGACCTTGTGAAAGATGCGCCGGTTGTGGAGACAGGAAGAGTAAGCGTTGAGGAGATGTGGGAACGACTAGCTTACTTTCTAGAACGAGTCGTACCGGTTGCGGAAGATGCCGGTGTCAAATTGGCAGCACATCAGGATGATCCGCCGGCAGAGGAGTTGCGCGGAACAGGCCGACTCCTGACGAGCCACGAAGGGATGAAGCGGTTGATTGAAACGGTGCCGAGTCCGAACAACGGGTTAGAATTTTGCCAAGGGACAGTCGCTGAGATGGGGCCTGACCGGGCAGTAGATGCCATCCGCTATTTCGGTGGGCAGGGCAAGATCTTCTACGTTCATTTCCGCAACGTTCGAGGACAGTTTCCCAAATTCGATGAGGTGTTTATCGACGAGGGGGATGTCGATATGTTTGAAGCCATGCGCGCCTACAAAGAGGTAGGCTTCGATGGCGTCATTATTCCCGACCATGCGCCCCGTGTGGCAGGCGATAGCGACTATCGGCGTCAGGGTGTAACATTTGCGCTAGGATACATGCGGGCACTGATGCAGATGGTTGAGAAACTGCCGTAACGGACAACCGAGAACCCACATTAGGAGAATTGTATGAATAAAATCAAAGTTGCTCTCATCGGTGGTGGCGGTATGGCAAACGGCGTTCACTACCCCTCCCTCGCAGCGTTTGACGATGTGGAACTGGTGGGTTTGTGTGATTTAATTCCATCAAAGCTGCAAGCGACCGCCGAGCGGTTTCAGATTGAAAGAACCTTCACGGACTACAAACAGATGCTGGAAGCAACAAGCCCAGACGCTGTGTACATCTTGATGCCACCGCAGCATCTATTTTCCCCCGTCATTCATTGTTTATCGCAAGGTCACCATGTTTTTATCGAAAAACCTCCCGGCTTGACGCTCCATCAGGCCCAGGAGATGGCACTAGCCGCTGAGCGACATAATTGTAAGACGATGGTTGGCTTCAATCGACGGTTTATTCCGCTCATGCGTCAAGTCAAGGCAATTGTCGAAGAAAACGGACCTGTCATCCAGTGTATGTCCACATTTCACAAAAACACACCAGGCGCACTATATTACGATGGTATCATTGATGTGCTAACTTGCGATGCAATCCATGCGGTTGATGCCCTCCGTTGGATGGGTGGCGGGGCAGTCAAGGCTGTGGCGAGCGATATTAACAGTTTCGGTTCGGATCGGGAAAATAGCTTCAATGCCATCGTAAAGTTTGACGGTGGGGCATCAGGATACCTTTGCACAAACTGGGCGGTCGGCGGACGAATCCACATCTTTGAGATGCACGCTTTCGGTGTCTCTGCGTATATTAACCCCGATGTGGGAGGCAGTGCCGTTATTCACAGCAGTGAGGGAGTTAAAGAGATTACAACTGTCGAAGCAGCTGGAACGGAGGCGAATCACAAAGCTTATGGGTTCTACGGCGAAAATCGTCATTTTGTAGATTGTATTCAAGAAGGCCGACAGCCGGATACTTGCTTTGCAGATGCGGTCAAGACAATGGAATTGGTTCAGGAGATTTACCGGAATCGGATTGATTAAGGAATTTTGATAGAGCCAAACAAAAATGAATCTTGACAAGAAATACCGATAACATTATAATGGGCTTGCAGGTATCTCAATAGGTCTTGATAATCACAATTTTTGAAGAAAAGGATTATCCACGTGGCAAAGCGAAGAAGGAAAAAGAGACGTCATGTACATGGAACCGGGGGCAACCATTATCAGGAGGGGCGGATCCATTTCCAGCAGAAGGACTATGCGGCTGCAGTGAAGGCGTGGCGAACGGCGATCAAAGTAAATGCTGAGCCCCACCTCGCTAGAAAGTTAGCAGAAGCACATTTTCGTTATGCACTCTCCCTGGACCGTGAACGTCAACTCGCGGCAGTCGTCTCGGAACTCCATCAGGCGATCCAACGTGCCCCCCATGTGCCAATTTACCACTATCACCTCGGCTTGGCTTATCATCGGAGAGGCCAACACAAAAGAGCTATCCCTGCCTATGAACAAGCACTGAAATTGGACCCTGACAATCAACGATTTCAGAAACATCTGGAGTTGGCACGTGTTGAATCGGGGCAAGAGACACAAGAGCCCCTCGCTCAAATTTTACGGTTGTTGCAGCAAGAACAATACACAGAAGCCTATGAAATGCTAAAGACGCATCCCTTGGGGGAAATTCATGGCTTATTTGAAGGATATACTTGTGCGATGATGGGAAACTATGCGGCAGCCAAAAATGCCTTCAATCAGTGTACCGTTTCTGAATATGTGATTCCTTACTACCTCGGCTTAATCTATGCCCAAGAAGGTAAGTTGCCAAGTGCGATTAAACACCTAGAAACTGCCATGAAAGAGCCAATTCTTAAGGATGTTTGCAAGCAACCCCTTCTTGGTGTGTATAAGCAACAGGCAATGAAGTATATGGAAGCCGGTGAACCGGGGAAGGCGAAGCGACTCTGGAATAAGGTGGCGCGGATCGACCCACAGGATGCAGCAGCAGACAATGTAGTGTTAGCAGCACTTGATGAGGGCTACCGTCAAGCTTCAGAAGGGAACTTCACTCAGGCGATGCGCTCATGGCGGCGTTTAATCAATCAAGGGATCCAGCATCCTGCACTACTTCAGAACTATGCAATTGCGTGTGATCGAGCTGAACGTTATGAGAATGCGATCGAAACATGGGAGCAGCTTGCGGAGATGTGGGAAAAACAACACCGGACAGCCCCAGACCCTAAGACGATGAAACGCAAGTTGGCGTTGGTTTATCGGCGTATCGGTGAAATTGCATGGAATATAGATGATATATATATTGCAGAAACTGCCTATCAGCGGGCTTCAAAGCATGCACCGGATGATTTGGAAATCCGATTGAAACTTGTTGACGTCTTGCTAGGACAGGGAGATTTCGACACGGTCTTCCGCCAACTCAAACAGTTGCGGCATCGATATCCGGAGGACATCCGTATCCTAGAATTTGAGATGACTGCTTACCTTAATGTTGAGGATTTTGACAAAGTCCTCAGCAGCGGCCTTAATATCCTGAAGCTCGATCCGAAACATCAAAATACTCTTGAATTGTTACACACACTCGGGTGCGATCATGTCAGGGTCCTTCTAGAAACTGACCGGCACCGTCAGGCCATACGCCTCTTGGAAAGTTTCATACAAGTAGAGGCGACTTATCCGCCTTTTTACCTTCTGCTGGGCAGAGCTTACCTTGAGCGGGACAATATGGTGCAGGCAGAGAAGGTATTAGTTCAAAGCATTGAGCTAGAGGAGAATAAAACCCTCGCGCACGCGCAAGTTGGCAAAGTCTACATGGCGGCGGAATATTTTGAACGCGCAGAAGTGCATTTCAAGGAAGCTGGAGATCTGGATGCTACAGAGCCAGATGTCTTGTTGACGATAGGGCTAGCGTATGTGCCGCATGATACAGATAAGGCAAATCACTATTTAGATAAGCTAATTGCTAGTGAGCCAGACGATTCGGAAGTGTTTGGGAAGATTATCGGAGAATTATTGGCGGAAGATAAGGTAAACTTCGCACAAACGATAGTAAATCGGGGTCTCAAAGCGTATCCGGATTCGCTCCCGTTCACGATACACCAGCTTGCGATTGCTATATTTATAGAAAACTTCAATCTGGCTCGGGAGATCGCGGAAAAGGCGCGACAACTCGCTACCAAAGCCGGAGCAGTTGAGGAGCTAGAGCTGATTTCGTCTATGGAAATGACACTCTCAATTAGAGAGATGTTTGGAGGTTTTTTTGATGAATACGAAGAATTCGATGATGAATCCCTTTGATGTATTGAGCGTGGATGAAGACGCATCCGATGCAGATGTCAAGAAAGCATACTTTCAGATGGTGCGTCAGTTTACTCCGGAGAAACACGCGGAGCGATTCAAACAGATCCGGGAAGCGTATGATTTGTTGAAAGATCCGTCTCGGCGCTTAGAAGCTGAAGTGTTTAGTTTTACGAATCCATCAAGCGAACCTGTCTTGGAAGTTGCTTCAACACCTCCAATTCAATTAAATGGCGACGTTTTCTTAGCGTGGGTAAAGCAAGCCCTTACCGATCTAGAACGTAAAGATTTCAAGAGTGATTTTAATGAAGTTCTTTGAAAAATTGCGCCAATTCTCTCGGTACATAGAAATTACGCATACCCCGCCGCCTGATACCGTGGAATCTTCTCCTGAACTCGCCAATATGCCCCAGCCGGCCCCCCTTCAAGATGCAATTGCTGACCTAAAGGAAGCGATGCAGAAACTTGGACGCACCCAGTTGCGTGCAAATGCCCTCGCGGAATCAGACCGTAAAGAAATTAAACAGATGTTGCAAACGGTCACGCCACTCTCAACGGGGCAGCAGATGGAGACGTTGCAGGAGCTATTGCTTGTAGTGGATAGACTAGAGGATATGGCGCGACTTAACAGCAACAATGAGGCGTGGGCTGATGGGTTCCGCATGGTACATGAACGGCTGTTGCGCATTCTGGCAAAATGGGATGTCATTCCAATCGAAAGTGTTGGACAACCATTCGCGCCACATCTACACCATGCTATGGAAGTCACCTATACGAATGATGTTGCAGAAAACACTGTTGTCGCAGAACAGCGACGAGGCTATTTATGTGGCGAAGATGTGCTAAGATACGCTGAGGTCGTTGTATCGAGAAAGAAGGAAGATGTAGAATGAAACCAATTGTAGGCATTGATTTGGGAACAACCAATTCTGAAGCAGCGATTATTCGGGAGGGGCGTCCTTTCGTCATCTCGGATGCTGCTGGGAAAAAGATTGTTCCGTCGTTTGTAGGCATCTCCCCCACGGGGGAGATGCTGGTTGGTGAGTCGGCACACAATCAGTATGTCGTTGCACCGGAACGTACCATCAAATCAATTAAGCGCAAGATGGGCAGCGATGAGCGTGTAAGCTTGGGTGAACAAAGCTATACGCCTCAAGAGATTTCCGCCTTTATCTTGAAACGCCTCAAATTTATGGCTGAAGAATTCCTGGGAGAGACCATCGAACAAGCGGTAATCACCGTGCCTGCCTACTTCACTGATAAGCAGCGTCAGGCAACCAAGGATGCCGGCGAAATTGCTGGCCTTGAGGTCGTTCGCATTGTTAATGAGCCAACAGCTGCTGCGCTTGCTTACGGGTTAGACCGTGAGGAAGATCAGTTCCTTATCGTATATGATCTTGGAGGCGGCACCTTTGACATTTCCGTAATCGAGATTAATTCCGGTGTCGTCGAAGTCCGCGCCAGTCGTGGGGATACAAAACTCGGGGGCGATGATTTTGACGCGGCAATAGTCAAGGATATCGCTGAAGATTTTCTGCAGCAGCACGGAGTCGATTTGCGCGAAGACCAACGGGCACTCGCACGGCTCACCCGTGCGGCTGAACGTGCCAAGATCGAACTCTCCGAAGCACCATTTGCTCAGATTCAAGAAGAGTTCATCGCAACCAAGGGGAGTAAACCGCTTCATATCGAAATGGAGTTTGAGCGTGCCCGTTTTGAAGCACTTATCAGTAATATGCTAGAGTCAACGATTGATTGTATTCAACAAGCATTGGAAGATGCGGCTCTCTCTGCTGATGAAATTAACAAGGTGCTCTTGGTAGGAGGCTCCACCCGAATCCCACTCGTTTCAAACATGATTGAAGATATTATGCAAGTACAACCGCATTTGGAGATTGATCCGGACCTATGTGTCGCGATGGGGGCTGGCGTGCAAGCAGGGCTCATCGCCGGAGAACCGATTGACGCCGTATTGGTTGATGTTACGCCGCATTCACTTGGCATTGAAACCGCCGAATGGCGGATGGGAATGCCGATTCCCGATCGATACAACGTAATAATTCGACGCAATACACCCATTCCTGTGTCAAAGTCGGAGGTTTACACCACGCTCTCGCCGGATCAGGAAGCTGTAGAAGTCAAGGTGTATCAGGGAGAGGAACCAACCGCTTCAAACAATACGCTACTCGGAGAATTTCTCATGGAGGGCATCAAGAAGACAGCACGTGGCCAGCCGGAGATCGTTGTGAACTTCGATTACGATATGAATGGGATTGTGTCTGTCTCCGCACAGGACAAACAAACCGAAAAGGAGCAGAAGATCACAGTAACAGCGACTCCGGACCGTTTTACCGAAGATCAGAAAGTCGAGGCGGTTGAGCGTGTTGGAGATGTAGAAGTCGTTTGGGATGCAATCCCGCCCAATTCTCATGAGGAGGCTGTCATCCTCTTGGAGCGAGCGGTGGAGATCGCTGCCGCGTTAGACGATGACGAGAAAAAAATGAGTCTACAGGAATCGATCACAGCACTGGAAACCGCCCTCAACGAGCAAAATGAGGAATCCATTGATGAATTACAGGAGAAACTTTTAGATCTATTGTATGAGTTAGAAGAATAATCCGGCCGATTGATCGGGCTGCGAAAAGTCTGCTTAGCACTCAATACTCATAACCAGCGATAACACAGGAGAACTAGAAAAAATGTTTGCTTATATTGGAACTTACACGCAGGGAGATAGTGAAGGGATTTATGTCTATCGTTTAGACACCTCCTCTGGTGCTCTCGAATACGTCAGTGTAGCTACAGATCTTGAAAACCCCTCCTTCCTAGACCTGCATCCCCATAAACCGTATCTCTACGCAATAAACGAAATTTCGGAGTCTGATGGGAGGTCTGGCGGGGCTATCACTGCATTTTCTATCAATGAGGGAACTGGGGAGCTAACGCGCCTAAATCATCAATCAACGGTGGGTCCCGGACCGTGTCACTTGAGCGTTGATGCGACAGGAAAATTTGTGCTTGTGGCGAACTATGGTGGCGGTAGCGTTTGTATGCTACCTATACATGACGATGGGACATTGGGGGAAGCAACCGACTTCATTCAACACGAAGGATCGAGTGTCGATCCAGCGCGGCAGCAGGGACCACACGCGCATTCAATCATGATTGATCCTGCCAATCAATATGCCTTCACACCGGATCTGGGCCTCGATAAGATCTTGATTTACAAGATTGATCTGACAAACGGGAAACTGATCCCAAATGATCCGCCGTGGGCAGCGGTTGCGCCGGGAGGTGGACCGCGTCATTTCGATTTTCATCCTAGCCGAAAATATGCCTACGTTATCAATGAAATGGGCAATACAGTGACCGCCTTTACTTACGATGAAGAGAGTGGAGCACTCGCGGAGATCCAAACGATTCCAACGCTGCCTAATGATTTTGATGAGACAAGCCACACCGCCGATGTCCACGTTTCACCATCAGGGAAGTTCCTCTACGGTTCTAACCGAGGCCATGACAGTATCGTGATTTTCGCCATTGATCCAGAAACAGGCACCCTCACCTATGTCGATCATGAATCAACGCAGGGTGAAACCCCCCGAAACTTCGCTATTGATCCGACGGGAACCTTCCTATTTGCCGAGAATCAAGGGACGGATACCATTGTCACTTTTAGGATTGATGCAGACACAGGAAAACTCACGGCAACGGGACATGTGGCGAATGTGCCGATGCCTGTGTGTCTGAAGATGAGGGCTGTGTCCCAATAAACTTTGAGTACGAGAGGTAAGATTTCATGCACACGATTCCTACAGATACCGCTCAACCAACGGCTCGCATTCCTATTGAAGATTCCCTTCCAGACAAGCTCGTTAGTTTTGGCGGCGACGGCGAACCGAAATCGGCTCGTTCTATGCTTCAGACTTTAATTGAATTTGAGGAAGAGGTTGGGCTTGACTCAGACAGTTATTCACTGGGTGGCAATGTTCAACAGGTAGAGGAAAAGTTTGCAGGGATGTTAGGGAAGGAAGCGGCGGTTTTTATGCCGACCGGCACTCTCGCCAACCATCTCGCGGTTCGGATGCTCTGCGGAAATAAGCCGCGCGCAATTGTACAGGAGCAGAGTCATCTGTATCAAGACAGTGGCGACTGTGTTTCTCGCCTCAGTAATATCAACCTTCTGCCGCTAGCGAAGGATCGTCCGCATTTTACGGTTGAGGAATTGAGACAAGCGGTTGAGGGATCAGAGCAGGGGCGGGTGCTGACGCCGGTCGGTGCGCTGATGATTGAAAGCCCCGTCCGCCGTCAGGAGGGCAAGGTTGTCCCCTTCAACGAAATGCAGGCGATAACAGACTATTGCCGAGAGCGTGGGATTGGCACCCATCTTGATGGCGCACGCCTATACATGATGGCAGGGGCAACAGGTATTTCGGCGAAGACGTACGCCTCGCTGTTCGATACGGTTTATGTGTCCCTCTACAAATATTTCGGTGCTCCGTTCGGATCGGTGTTAGCGGGAACTGCTGAATTTTGCGATGGGCTATACCACGATCGTCGTATGTTCGGAGGCGGTCTGGCGTCTGCTAATTTTTCAGCGGCACTGGCGTTGAAAGGTGCGGAGGGGTTTGAGGAACGTTTCAACGCCGCCATAAAACGTGCGACAACGCTATTTGATAAGCTGAACACATTAGCGGGTATCCATGTCGGGCGTATTGAGAACGGCTCCAACATCTTCCCGATGGATTTGTCCCGGGATCTGGATTTAGATAAGTTTGTGAAAATCCTTCAAGAGCAGTCGGTATCGATTTCTTTGGGCGACCCGGATTCGAGGCGGAGCACACTCAGGGTGAACACCACCATCTTGAGACAGGATGTTGATACGCTGTTTGCTGCTTTTCGTTCTGCACTCGAAGATAGCCGGTTATGATCTATCTTCGCTCATGTAAAGAATGAGTGCAACAGAAGCCGATTTATGGTGAGTGCTAAAAATAAATAGACATTAAAAGGCGATAGTTTTTTGTACCACAATCTGTTAGATTGTGATCCCACCCCGCAAACTAACAGTTTGCGCTACATATCGTCCGATAAATCGTGACTGGGGATGGAATCGCAACTTGAGTTACTATAAGGCATATAGATGAACGAAATCTACGAATTAACTGTCTGTCCATGGACGCCCGGCCATCCGCGAAATGACCACCAACTTATCTTTCCGATGAAAGATGGTCGATTGATGCTAGTCTGGTGTGAATATTACGCGGACAGTCCCTCACTTGTTATGTTTGTACCGTACGCCCACCGGCGAATTGGTGATAACATGCCGTGCCGCATCTCAGCGAAAATATCCACCGATGTCGGACGGAGTTGGAGCGACACATTTATCCTGCAAGATAATATCGGTCAGATGAATGTGAAACACCCAAACTTGCTCCGACTTCCGTCGAATGAGATTTTATTCACCTATACCGTGCGCAACTCTGTTAGCGATTTGAGGATCTACATGAAACGCTCTAACGATGAGTGTGAATCGTGGAGTGAGTCTCGTCAAATTTCCTCGCTGTCAGGGATGAATTTCACCAACTGCGATCATATCCTTCAACTCCGCTCCGGTAGAATCCTACTCCCCGCTCATCACGGCGCATTTCACGGAAGAGGAGATCACTATCAAGCACTTTGTTACTACTCCGATGACGACGGTCACACCTGGAACCCGAGCGAGGTAAGGATGGACCTACCGAAACGGGGAGCCGAAGAACCTTCGATTGTGGAGTTGCAAGATGGCTCTCTCCTTGCAGTCATTAGGAATAGTCTAGGCGCAGTTTATAAGTCCTATTCCAATGATGGTGGGGAGCGTTGGACACCGCCCGAATCGACAGGACTGGCGGCACCGGCATCTCCACCGTTGTTGAAGCAGATTCCTACCACGGGCGATCTGCTGCTTATCTGGAATCATAACGCTGACCTTGATCACCCCCATCAGGGAGACAGAAACCCGTTGACAGCAGCCATTTCTAAAGACGAAGGAAAGACGTGGGAAAATATCAAGGACATTGAAAACCATTTGGGATACGATAGTGCTTATGCTGCGGTGACCTTCGTTGATGATGAAGCCCTCGTAACCTACTACACCCGCTCCACCGCAACCTACGGCGAATCGGTCAAGTTGAGGATCTTTTCGATAGATTGGTTCTATCAATAGAAGGGGCACGGTATAGCCTCTCAACTCGTTGAATCTCCTCTCGTCGCACCCCTCTATTATTGTCATGAATTTCCTCTTGACGCGATAGCACGCTTTGACGTACAATGCGTCGTTGAATCCCTTAATATTATGTTGCCCTTCTGAACGCTATTGACTATGGAAAATTGCAAAATAGTGTTGGTCTAATAGAAAATTCACTATAGATTTTGACTAAACAAGGAGATTATATATGCAAGCTATTGATGCAGTCGCACAAATTTTGAAAACTGAAGGTGTTGAAAATCTGTTCTGTTTCCCAGCGAACTCCCTCATTGATGCTTGTGCAAAGGTCGGCATTCGTCCAATCATGGCTCGAACAGAACGGACCCTAATCAATATGGCAGATGGATTCAGCCGCATTTCCAACGGTGACCGTTTAGGCGTTGCGTGTGTCCAATCAGGTCCCGGTAGCGAAAATGCGTTCGGCGGACTTGCCCAAGCGTTTTCGGATTCTGTGCCGATTCTGATGCTACCGGGTGGGGTTGCCCGTCGTAGCCACGGTATCCCTACTCATTTCGAGGCTGTTCCAAACTACGGCGGTATCACAAAATGGGTCGCTCAAGTCAACTTTCCAGATCGAGTTCCGGCCATGATGCGCCGCGCGTTTAGTCTGCTCCGGACAGGACATCCTGCGCCGGTGATGCTCGAAATTCCGACCGACGTTGCCAGCGAAGATATCGACGACGGTTTCGACTACAGACCACCTGAGAAAATTAAACCCGCCGGGAATCCGAGCGACATCGCAGCATCGGTGAAAGCCTTGCTCGCTGCAGAATCTCCAATCCTCCATGCGGGACAGGGCGTCCTTTACGCTGATGGGACGGATGAGTTGATTGAGTTTGCAGAATTGGTGGGTGTTCCGGTGATGACAACGATGGCGGGCAAAAGTGTGTTCCCTGAAAACCACCCATTGGCTCTCGGTGCTAGTGGACATACCGGTACTGGGATGGTGAAGCATTTTCTGAGTAAAGCGGATCTCGTCTTTGGGCTTGGATGCAGCTTGTCACAGTCGGTCATGTCCACCCCAATTCCTGATGGGAAGGTATTGATCCATAACTCGATTGATGAATTAGACATCAACAAAGATTACGCCGCCGATTATGCTATTATTGGTGATGCAAAAATTGTATTGGGACAACTGATTGATGAAGCGAAAAAGCAGTTGGGTGGAGGCGGACGCGACAATGATGCGGTTGTTGAAGAAATTAGAACCGTGAAGGATCAGTGGTTGGCAGAGTGGATGCCGAAACTGACCTCCGATGAAACTCCCATCAACCCGTACCGCGTTGTTTGGGATCTGAACCAAGCGGTTGATCGGACACAGACTATTGTTACGCACGATTCCGGGAATCCGCGCGATCAGACCCTCCCCTTCTATGAAGCGATTACTCCACACGGCTACATCGGTTGGGGCAAATCCACACAGTTGGGATATGGACTTGGTTTAATCATGGGTGCAAAAATGGCTGCACCGGAAAAACTTGCTGTCAACATCATGGGTGACGCCGCCTTCGGTATGGCAGGAATGGACTTTGAAACTGCTGCACGGGAACGCATCCCCATCCTAACAATTATGTTTAACAACTCGGCACTCGGCGGCTACGAGAAACACATGCCTGTCGCAACCGAACGGTTCCAGACAAAATTTCTATCCGGCGATTACGCAAAGGTCGCGGAAGGATTGGGCGGATACAGCGAAAAGGTCGAGAATCCGGCGGACATTATCCCCGCTATTCAGCGCGCTCAGAAGGAGACGGAGGCGGGCAAACCCGCCCTGCTCGAAATCATCACGCGTGAGGAAACCGACTTTTCACAAGGAATTTAGATATCGGATGTGAAGAGTGGTGAATCAAGACTCAATTAGATACAGCTGCCACTCTTCAGACCCCCATCACCGAGGTTCGCAATAGAAAGGAGTCACCGCTCATGGCAGACTATCAACCACTCGATTTGTCAACGTTATGCAATGCAGGGCTTGATGTTTTAGGTGCAAACGCGAGTGCCCCGATAGGTGAACAAGCCTTCCGTGGCCTTCCATTTTTGGTAAACGCAGACGATTCAAATTGTTTCATCGCACTCAATGACGCTTCGGGAAGCGTGACGATCCCTATCAGCCAATCCGCCCGTCGCATTATCATCGCACACCGCCTGCTGGAATCTGATCTAATGGATGGTGGCGCCCTAGGAAAACCTGTCGCAGATTATGTGTTCCGTTTAGCGGAGGGCGCCGAAATCCGTATCCCTATCCGTGAGCGATTTGAAATTGCAGATCTCGGCGGTGGCGGCTCACCATTCCATGCACTCCCGGATCAGAACGATCAACTGATGCCGCGTCATGAGGGGAGATGGGAAGAGATGGGGCGCCGTCAGACCGAAGTGTCGCGTGGCACCGCTCGTGGCTACTATTTGTGGGCTTGGGAGAATCCGTATCCGGAACGCGAGGTCGAATCGCTGGAAATTGTTCCGAGCGGTCCCCATTTTATCATCGCTGGGGTCACACTTTCGCAGATTGACGAACATCCCTTCGTCCGACAGGGAAAGCGAGAGGCACGTCTGACCCTGACCAATCCTGAAGACGCAGAGAAACCGTTTGACCTTGACGTGGAGGTGGATCGGGGAATAGCGACTTATGTTCATCCCTTGCCCGAAGCGTCAGCCGATGATTTCGTCAACGATGATTTCGCTGGTTGGGGGGAAGCGCAGAATCCGAAGTCGAGCCCAGCCTATGTTGAAGTCGCTGCCGTTCCGTCGGCAACAGTGACGGTAAAGCAGGGCGAGGAAGAGGTGGGTGAAGTCAAATGGGGTGATGTCGAGGAGAAGAAGGTAGTCGAAACCCCACGAATGCGCGTAGAATTGTTAGACCGTGGACGAAATTGGGTTCACGTGAATGTCCTCGATGACGACACCGGTAAACCGGTCCCCTGCCGCGTCCACTTCCGATCGCCGGAAGGTATTCCCTACCAGCCATACGGGCATCACAATCAGGTCAATTCTAACCTCGGCAGCTGGCATATTGATATCGGCGGTGATCTCCGGCTCGGACAAATCACCTACGCCTATATCGACGGTCGTTGCCAGGGCTGGCTGCCACGCGGCGAAGTTATTGTGGATATTGCGCGGGGATTTGAATATGAGCCGCTACGGACACGGGTGAATATCGAACCGGGGCAACGTGAACTCACCTTACGCCTCAAACGCTGGATTCATATGAACGCAGACGGTTGGTATAGCGGTGACTCGCACGTTCACTTCCTCTCGACACAGGGAAGCCACACCGAGTCCCAGGGCGAAGACCTCAACATCGTCAATCTGCTCCCGTCCCAGTGGGGGAACCTTTTCACTAACACGGAGGACTTCACGGGTAGGCCAAGTATTTCGCAGGATGGGAATAACATCGTTTATGTCGGTCAAGAGAATCGGCAGCATTTTCTCGGTCATCTTATCCTCTGGGGACTCAAGGAGCCTGTTATGCCGTGGTGTAGCGATGGTCCGGGTGAATCCGAACTCGGCGGCACGCTGGAAATCACGATGAGTGATTGGGCAGATCAGTGTCATGCACAGGGGGGCTCGGTCATCATCCCGCACCTTCCAAACCCGAATGGTGAACCAGCAGCACTGATTGCCACCGGTCGTGTGGATGGCGTGGAGATGCTGCGTCATGCACCGTTCAATCACCTTGAATACTACCGTTATCTCAACTGCGGTTACCGCTTGCCGCTGGTCGGTGGAACGGACAAGATGAGTAGCGATGTGCCGGTCGGTATTTACCGCACCTATGCCTATGTTGATGATGAATTTACCTACGACAACTGGTGCAAAAGCGTGTCGGAGGGACGAACATTCCACAGTGGCGGTCCTATCATTAACCTCACCGTGGATGGGCACAATATCGGTGATACAATGCAGTTGTCGGGGGCTGGTACGGTGGAGGTCGAAGCGTGGGCGGAAAGCATCTTTCCTATTCACACGCTCGAAATCGTTCAGGCAGGACGCGTCGTTGCTTCGACAGAAGATAGCAAAGGCACACGGCGGCTAGAGTTGAAGGCACAAGTGAAGGTGGATGGACACACCTGGATTGCCGCCCGATGTGGCGCGCCCAACTATACTAGCATCCCGCATCACGATGGCTGGGGACGAGGTATATTTGCTCATACCTCCCCGGTTTATGTCGCCTGCGGTGGAGAGTGGTGGATGTTCGATAAGGATGCTGCACAGTATATGCTCACACTCATTGATGGCAACCTGACCTACATCCGTCAAACTGCTGCTCGACACGAGCCCGGCACGGCGACTCACCATCACGGTGAAGATAATCATCTCACCTATCTAGAGCGCCCCTTCGTTGAAGCTCGTGCGGCGATTCACAGACGGATGCATCAACTGGGAATCGCCCATTAGTGAAACGTGATGCGTGAAACGTAAATGCCAAAATTGCTAAACTTGGGTTAGAAGAGAAGTGAAAATAACGGAGGTTTTGTCCATGACCAAACCAGCGTCACGCGATTGTGATAAACCGGAGGACTTCAGCTTAACTGAGGAACAGATCACGCAGTTCAAACTCAACGGTTTTCTTGTGGTCGAAGATGTCCTGTCAAGGGAAGAGGTGGAAACCCTTGCTACCCATACCGACCTGATAGCGGCTGGTAAAGTGGAAAGCATCCCGGATACGAGCATTCAACTCGAAAAGGTTTTCCGCGACGGTTCAAAGTCTATCACGAATCAGGTCTTGTCGGTCCGCAAGCTATACAATATCGCTGTGTACGACGAGGTGATGTGGGCACATGTCTGTAACTCTAAAGTCGTGAATATTATAGCAGCACTATTGGGCACCGATGACATCAAGATGTACGGTGATCAGCTATTCATGAAAGCACCGGAGGGAGTGGGGACAGCACAAGGGTGGCACCAAGATTCTGCCTCATGGCGCGATATATTCCCGAAAGATTTGGTTAGTGCATGGACAGCGATTGACCACGCAACGACGGAAAATGGCTGCCTGAATTTCGTCCCCGGAACACATCGTTGGGGTATGATGCGTAGTGAACAGTTAGCACCGTTTCTGGAAGACTTGGGAAGCGACGAATGGCCAATTGTTCCTGTACCACTTAGACCCGGCAGCATCAGTTTTCATCACAGCCTGACGCTGCATCAGAGCGGCCCTAACAACTCCAACATGCGTCGTCGTGGCTACGCCGTACACTACATGCGTGCAGCCTCTCGGAAAGATGAATTGGTCACCGACGCGCCGAAGATGCCTCCCTTCAAACAGGTGCGAGGCAGATCTTGGCCGGGACGTGTGTAAGGGTTGATCTCAAAATGTCAAACCGACAGCGATTGCTAATAACCGTCTTTATTCTCTTTGTGAGTTGTGGCTTTGGACGTGGTCTCTCCGTGGCTTTGGCAGATGCCCCAAGTCTTCTCTCCGCAACTGCCCTATCACAAACTGCTATTCAGTTACGGTTTGACCAAACGCTAGACCCTAAATCAGCAGAGAATGTGCCGAATTATCGAATTGAGCCGTGGATTGAGGTTGAATGGGCGATGCTTGATTCACGGATGAATATTGTACACCTGTATATCAGTCCCCTCGAAATTAAGAAAAGATATACCCTGAGAATTGAAGGGGTAACCGACACAAAGCAAGAGATGTTTATTACCCTGCCGGAGACGATGGAGATAACCTTTGGTGGGGGGCGGGAAGTTACATTTTCAGGGGGAACACGAGATACAACCTTAATCGTCCACCCGAAAAAGAAGGAGAGAAACTACAACGCCGGTGGGGAAGACTTTCTACTGTGTACACCTATCGGCGGTGTCTTCTTCGTCGCTTTCGACATCATGGAGGTGTTTGAGGAAATCGGTATCACACGAGAGGCTAGCATCTTGGATGCATCGGTCAGCCTTTATGCGGAGTCCGTAGGCAATAATTCTCCCCAGCAGATTATTATTCGGCGTGTGCTGCTACCTTGGCATGAGGGTGTGCAAAAATCGCAGCCAGCAAAAGAGAACGAACTCACCTATAACAGTGCGATGCACCAAAACTTCCCGTGGAATAAGCCGCCGGCGCAAGCGATGTTGGAAGGGGTCAACGGCGAGCACCCAAGCGATTACAACGGCTCGGAGGATATCGCGTATCGAATTGATGGACTGACAGAGATTGGTGCGGCTGGAGTGCGATATATTTGGAAGGGAAGTCCGGTAACAGACGCCGCACGCTTTTGGCTTGCTAACCCCGATTATAGCTACGGCTATCTGTTTGCGCTGCGGGATGGCACAGCATCGGTCCGTTTCTCCTCGAAAGAGCATCCCAATGAGACTTTCCGGCCTGTCCTGACGATTCGATATCGGACACAGGTAGAAAATAGTGAATAACCCGCCGTCGAAACACCGGTTACGTTGTCAAGTAGGATCTTATATGAGCCAATGTCCGCTCGGAGGCTCCCAAGCTTTCCTCAATGACCTGTTTTCCGATTTGTCCCATTCGAGTCCGCTTTGTTTTATCGGAGAGCAGCGACGTGAGCACTTCTGCCATCTCCTCGGCGTTATTAATCAACTGAGCTGCCCCTCGTGCTTCAAGGAGGCCTGCCTCATAGGCATTATGGATTGTGGGACCGAATAGAATCGGTTTCGCCATCGCTGCTGGCTCCATCACATTGTGAACGCTTCCGTGGAAACTCCCACCGACGAAAGCAACATCCCCCAACTGGTATAGTTGTGCCAATAAACCGACGGTGTCAATCACAATGACATCAATTTGACCCAGATCAACGTCTTCCTGTAACTCTGAAAAACGGACCCGTGAAAGCCCCAGATGGTCAAGCTGCGCCTGAATCTCGTCAATCCGTACCGCTGTTGGTTCGTGGGGCACAAGGATTAAATGCGGTAGGTTCTCGCTATCGGGGTTATGTGATGCATTTTCACGTAAGCGGTGATAGGCTTCAAGCAGTACCCGTTCCTCCTCCAAATAGGTACTTCCTGCAATCAAGATTGGGCGTTGTAAGGTCGATTGCCCCGAAAAAAATTCGGTCTCCCCATTGATAGCAACTGCACGTTGATAGACACGATCAAAGCGGGTATCGCCTGTTACCTCAATCTGTGCGGACTGCGGACATATCATACGAAACCGTTGTGCATCGTCCTCCGAAATCACACAGTGAATCGAAATATGCCGATGAATTTCTCTGAAGAATGGCCGTGCAAAGGACGCTAACCGTTTGGAGTGTGGGTGCAGCGTTCCCGCAATGAGTGCGATCGGTACCCTGTACTTGGCGGCGTGCCAGACGAGGTTGGGCCAGATGTCAAACTTGGAGAAGACGAGCAGAGAAGGTCTAATGATTTGAAACAGACGTTTTGCGTTTTGAGATGTATCCAACGGAAGATAAATAGCGGCGTCGTGGTGGGGATAGTTTGAGACGTTGGGATGGACAGAGGGGGAAAAGTAGGTTAAGACGATGCGTACTTCATTTTTGAATGCTTCGATGAGTGGTTTGGCTTGCTCAAATTCGCCGACAGAGGTGAAATGAAACCATGCTGTTTGACTCAATTTTCGCGCCGAACCCAATTGGGCTTCGATTGAGTCGAAAACGCTTCGTCGCCCGGCGAGTCCTTCGCGAATCTTTGGACTAAACCGGGCGGCGGTGTAAAACCCAACAGTTAGCGCGGGAATTACAAGGGTATTATAGAGCGTTTTCCAGAGCATGGTCTTGTGCAGCACGTTTATAATGCAGAGAGGATTTTGTCTTTGAGTGTATCTTTTGGATGTGCACCGACAATCTGCTCGGCAACGTCTCCTTCCTTAATAACTAGGAGCGTTGGGATACTACGAATGCCATATTTCATTGCAGTCTCACGATTGTCATCCACATTCAGCTTACCCACCTTAAATGTGCCGACATACTCATCAGCGAGTTGTTCAAGTGATGGAGCAATCATTTTGCACGGGCCACACCATTCCGCCCAAAAGTCAACAACGATTGGCGTGTCGGAATTCAAAACAGCGTCTTCAAAGTTATCATCGGTAATTTCTACAACATTTTCAGCCATGAATTTTCTCCTTACGAACATGTAGTTAAAAAGCACTAATATGATACCCCAGAAAATAAAGAGAGTCAAATAACATTACTGTCAATTTGTGTCCGGCGTTGCTCGCAGATCGTCTACTGTCTTTTTGATATTTTCAGCAGTTTCTATCTTGAGAAGAAAAACCGTATCTGGTGCATTCTGCAAGCGTCCATAGCGGTGTTCATCATCAGCGAGTTTTCCGATTTCCAGCAGGTGCTCCGTTCGATCTTTCAGTGTGACGCCAAGTTGAACTTCCGGCGCATTAAAGCCTGTTACTGTTACGGAAGGTGCCACTGCCAAAAATGCTTCGACTGTCAGCCGGTTTATCTGTTGGATGACGCTGTGAACCGCTCCGTTGTTCGCTTGTTCTTGTGCCGGATGCGTAAGTCGCCAATTCGTTCCCTGTTTTTGACAGATCAAGTTGACATCGCCGTGCTGCAAGACAATTTTATCAGCATCGTCACCATCAAAATCGAGGATCTGTTTGTTTCGGAGTTCTGCAACTCCCATCCCAACAAGGTCAAGGAGCCCTTTCTTGACCAGAAAGACAGATTCGGAGTTTTGGGCTTTAACATAAATATTCTCACCTTTCATCTTTCCTACAAACAGGACAGCAGGCTCGGTATTGGGCACTGTAAACGAAGCCTCAACTGAAGGCGAGTTCAAACCGTAAGGTTGAAGACTCTTCGGTTGATCATCGACAAATGCAACGGCTCTCAGTGCGTCCACACCAAATAGGAGGTCATCAACTGCCGCTTCGTCTGCTTTGAACACAACCGGTGCAGTGATTTCCCATTCACCATCTACATTTTTTTGACACACGATCTCGCTATCCCCTTGACGGAGTGTAAACCGATGGGTGGCTGTGCGCTGGAAGTCGATAACCCGCTTATCCCGGAGATCGAAAACGGTTCTGTTCAGTTTCGTGTAGATCTCTCTGTTGACTGCGTAAATGGCGCGGTGGTCTGGACGTGTGACATAAATCCGTCCGGGCGTCTCTGCATCGCTGCCGATTTGTAGTTCTTGTGTAGAATCATCAACCATGGTTTGGAGTGTAACAGTAATTCTCGGTTGAGAAAGCCCGTAGTCGGCAGGATCGTATTCACCATCTGCCTCAAAGACGACCACCCTGAGGCTACCGAGTGCGGATACGATCTCTTCAATCGCTCTGGCGTCGGCTTTTGCCTTCACCGGTTGAACCATTTCCCAGCCATCTGTGTCTCCTGTTACGTTGGGATCTGAATCGACCTGTTTCTTGCAACGAATTTCAGGCTGGTCCCCCACTTGTAGACGGAATGTTGCAACCTCAGCCGGTGAAAAGTTGAAAACATCTCGATCTCGCAAATCTGAAGGTGATTTTGTAAAGTCGTCGAGTGCACTCGATTCAATCAGAAAGATGTGGGATTCAGATTGCTCCTTTGCATAGACAGAATAGTTGACGGTCCTATCACCAATGAGAAAGGTTTTATCTGGAGCTTCTCCTTCTGTCCACAATTCAATCTGGATTTTGGGTGGCTGTAATCCGTATTGTGCTAAATCGTCCGCTTCAAGCGTCTGCTTGACCTTTTTTTCCAACAGATCTTGCAGCATCTCATTAATCTTTGGTGGATCGGCATCGGCTGTAAAGGGCGTCCCCAATTGCCATATACCGTCGGTGTTTTTCGCCAATGTCAGGGATTGATACGATTGGTCCTTGAACGACAAACGAATCTGCCGAATCTTGTCTTTACTGAGCGTGTAAACCTCACGAATCTTTTGCTGATCTGCCTTCGACTGCTCTGCATCAGGAGATGGTCGGCCGAAAAAGAAGTATATGCCACCGAGTAGGATGAATACTATAAGGATAATTAGGGTTGTTTTGAAATTCATTGAAAACCTCCTGCATTACATGTAAAGAAATCGTGCAACAGAAACCGAGTTTTTCCGAAAAAAACTCGGTTTTTACTCATGCTTTGCACTTTCTTTTTATATGAGCCTCTCATTTGATGGTTGGAGACAAGTACTACTTGTCGTTGTCCCTTGTCACCTCTCACACCTCATACAAGATGATAGATGCAGCGTTGGTATCCTTTTCCAGCACTAAGTAACTGCATCAGATAAACTTACTACTTTGCAACGATGACCGTACCGGTATCAAAACTCTCGCCTACTTGGATTTGGTAAACGTAAACACCGCTTTCGACAAAATCGCCCACTTCGTCCTTGCCGTCCCATTCCAAGTCACGCGCCCCCGGATCTGCGGACTTTAATTCCCTAATGAGCACACCGTTGATGTTGAAAATAAGAACACCGAACTCGCCCTCAACACCTTCAATAGCGCGAGCGGGAAATACAACGCGATTAAAATCGGGATTGTCCGAGAGGGGGGTGAACGGATTCGGAAACGGTTTGCCGAGGATGTGCAGAACTTGGGAAATCTGTTCCGAGCGATTGCTCACTTCATCCACCGCTTCAATAGCGTACGTAAAAACACCGACCCCAAGTCTGCGTTCATCCAAAAACGCATTGGCTGCCTCTACGGAAATTTCCACGTTTCTTCCGTCTCGGTTTATTAAAGGCGTGAGTCGTTTCCCAAACCTACCGAAGAAAAGTCTATACTTGACGACATCCGGTGTCGGGCTAGCAGTCCAACTCACGTTGATTGCATCCTCAGATTCAACAACAGTAAGGTTTTCAGGGGGCTGAGGTGGAGCGGTATCTGGTAGGACTTCAACAGTGACAGTATCGGAACGCTCAGATCGCAGTAGTGGTGTTTTATACGCTTCGATTGCGTAATCGTACATTCCGGGTGCGATATTCACATCCAGAAACATTTCAGTACTCCGAGTTGAATCGAGCTCGACTTTGATGTCAATCCGGGGTGCATCGTTGCGATAGATAAAGTAACCGACTACATCTGGATTGTCAGATTTCTGCCAAATGAGAGTGACATCGTTTTCACCATTTGCATCCCTTGTACCGCTGAACCTTTTGACCGGGTCGGGAGGCACGTTAGGGATAATTTGCAAGGTAAAATCGTCGTTATTTAATTTGCCATCTGTGTTACCCGGCTGGATAAATCCGCCAATCGGTACATCGTCTAAATTTCTGAGCCTCGTTCTAAAAGTAACCTCTTCGGCAGTCGTGTTTTCTGCAAGCATGGGATTCGGGACTTTGCCATCGAAGACAATCTCATTGAGAGTATTCTCAAGATCTGTGATTGGTTCGTCTAAACGAATGTGTAACCGATTCCCTGCGGGTTCTGGAACGGCCCCGATTTGTTGTCCGTCACGAGAAAAAGATCTAAAGTTTGATGGTTCAACGACAAATCCGGCTGGCAGTATAATTTCAATTGTTTTGATATCTTCATCAACCGGTTTGGCGAGCGAACGATCAATTCTTAGGGTGACGATTAGCGTTACTGTTGAGCCTGCGGGAACCAGTCCTTGGTCGTCGTCTTTAACGTTGATTTCGCCTATTGATGTAACCGCTGCACGACCACTAACTGCAAAACATACCACAAAAAACACAATCAATCCAGCGAGAAGATGGGGTTGTCTTTTCTTATTCATTTAAACATAAGGTTCAGTGAGAACCGTTGGGTTGTGTTATCCGCTAGGATTCCTGTGACGAGCTGAAAAGCGTAATCCAATTGAAGTCGAAGTGCAGCGATTGGCAGTTTCACACTGCCGCCAAGTGCAATACCGGTCGCACTATTGACACCGCTTTTTAGTGAATAGCCCGCACGGATACCAATCATTTTGTTGAGCCATAATTCAGCACCGGCGTGGATCTGTCGATCTCCATCTCGAAAGGCAATTTCAAAAAGGCCGATCCCTGACTTGAGCACTTCCCGCAATGCTTCCTGCTTGGTAGTAGCAGCGATCGTGGCAAGGCGATACGCTAAACCGAGACGAATACTTCGTGGGACAAGATCCTCCCCTACTTCAGAGACACTGACATTTGCAGGGAATAAGTTTTCTGCTGCGAACCCAAGCGTCAAGTCGTCTATCGGGTTTGCCATCATACCCAGATCGAAAGAGAAGTCAGCGGCGGCGGTATGGGCAAAAAACTGAGAGTTGTTTTTAAGATGTGCGCTGACGGATTCGTTATTTTCATAAAAACGGGTACTAAAGGATTTCAGATTCAAACCGAATGCAAACTTCTGTAAGAAGGTTTTTCCATAGGATACAGTAATGGTCTGTTCTTTATAAATCTCCGAGTCTTCGTTCAGGATACCGATGCTTGCACCGAACGAACCTACAGATCGGAGCGGCAAGACTCCACCAATATGGTTATAATTGATAAGTCCCCTGAACCGTTGCGCTGTTGTCATACTGAGGTGGGCAGCGTTGATATAGCCGAGTCCGGCGGCGTTGTAGCTTGCTGCATTGCCATCATCGGCTAGTGCCACGAACGCACCACCCATTCCGAGTGGTCGTGCACCTACACCGATATCATTAAATGCGGCGACAGCACCTCCTGTACACAAGATCAGCAGTCCGATTGTATTGATAACGATTCGCACCTTATCTTCCCCCTGAGATTTTTCGTTGCTGAATAGAGATAAATTCTTCGATTTTTCAATCTGTATTGAATCTTCAGGGGAAGGTCTCCAGCCACTTAGTGTTAGGATTGGGCGTAACAGTCCATGACTACAAAAAAGCGGGACATCTGCTTGGACGCCCTGTTTCAAATTTATAGTAGATTTTAGAGTTAATGAGACACTCCAAATCGGCGCAGTTGCAAACAGCACCTACCAAACATGGGGAGCAAAAGTGTGTATTTATTTTTTGAATTCACTATAAATGCTTCTCAGTCCTCAAATAATCGTTCAATTGCGTTGCATTTTCATGCCAGTGGCGACCATACGCCCAGCGCGTTCCGCTGCGGTTTCGATGAGTGTCGTTGCATTTTCAATTGCCGTTTCTAGAGCCATCGGTTCGGGGACAATATCAATCATCGCATCGATCCCCGCATCGTAGACACCATCAGAATTATCAGCAATACTGCCGGCGATTGCAATCACAGGGATGTTATGTGTCTTTGCAACCTTCGCAACACCAACAGGTGTTTTGCCGAAGACTGTTTGAAAGTTAATCTGTCCTTCACCTGTAAGAACAAGATCTGCACCTACGAACCGTTTGCTCAATTGGGCTGCCTCGGTAACAATGTCGATACCTGATTTTAGTGAGGCATCTAGGAAAGCAATCAAGCCGGCACCTAACCCACCGGCGGCACCCGCACCGGGGACGTTTCCCACAGATTTACTAAGGTCTCGCTGCACGATCTTGTCAAAATGTGTTAAATTCGTATCCAGCACCTCGATCATTTCGGGAGTCGCGCCTTTTTGGGGTCCATAGACATGCGAAGCACCTTGCTTGCCTGTGAGCGGGTTGTTGACATCACAGGCGACGACGGTTTCCGTTTCAGCGATGCGCGGATCCAATTCGGAAAGGTTGATTGAACTGAGTGTCGCTAGCGAACCGCCCCCCGGCCCTATCTGCTCGCCGCTTGCTGTGAGCAACTTCGCGCCGAGGGCTTGTGCCATTCCGGCCCCGCCATCGTTTGTTGCACTACCACCAATGCCAATGATTAGCTTTCGGCAGCCGTGTGCTAGGGCAGCTCGGATGAGTTCTCCTGTGCCGTAAGTTGTTGTGATACGTGGGTCTCGTTTATCCGGAGGAACAAGTGTTAAGCCGGAGGCTGCCGCCATCTCAATAACCGCCGTGACTCCATCGCCAAGCACTCCATATTGGGCATCAATTGGGTTGCCTAGAGGATCCAGCACCTGTGCAGTTAAAATCTCTCCATCGGTTGCATCGACAAGAGATTGTACTGTGCCTTCACCGCCATCTGCCATCGGTATTTTTTCGATAGTCGCATCGGGAAACACACGACGTAAGCCAGTTTCGATTGCTTCTGCTACTTGCAATGCGGTCAGGCTTCCTTTGAACGAATCAGGGGCGATAACGATTTTCATTGTAGGCTCCGGTCGTAATGCGTAAAATAGAATGGCTCATCTAAAGAAATCGTGCAACAGAAACCGAGTTTTCAAGAAAAAACTCGGTTTCTCTTCATCCTTTATCCTATCACGGGTAACGAACTGTGTCAAGGAGAGGTTATCGGTCATTGCTATATTACAAATGCGGAGAATTACAGGTACAACATGCTCACTGTTGATAGAAATACAGAAGAAGGTCGAAAAAACATCATCTACTTCGATTTGGAAACACAGAAATCCGCCCAAGAGGTTGGCGGTTGGTCATATATTGACCGGATGAAACTTGCGATCGCTGTGACGTTTAGTACGGTCGATCAGCAATACACAACTTTTCAGGAGGCAGACGTTGAACGACTGATAAATCAACTCACGAAAGCGGATCTCGTCGTTGGATTCAATCTCAAGGGTTTTGATTACGTTGTCCTCCGTCCATATACGTCGATTAACTTGTGGCAATTACCAACTTTCGATATGTTAGAACATGTAAAGCGTACACTGGGGTTTCGCCTCAGTCTTGATGCACTTGCAAAGGAGACATTGCGAGAATCTAAGTCAGCAGATGGATTGCAGTCCTTGCGCTGGTGGAAAGCGGGCAAGGTTGATCTGGTTGCGGAATATTGTCGCAAGGATGTCGAGATCACAAAGCGATTGTATGAGTATGCCTGTCAAAATGGGCACCTTCTGTTTCGAGGGCGAGATGGTAGAGTTCGGCGTGTGAATACAACGGCGTGGTGAATTGATGCAATCATATAGCATTTGAGCAGCTGCTAAAAGTAACCACTGAAGTTTACCGCTTCCACTACCTTAATCTTCGTCCGATTCGATGGACACCTCTTTACCGGTTTCGGCGGAGCGATAGATCCCCTCCATCATCTGTTGCACATGCAGCATCTCACTGAAGCTAACAACTGGTGCTCGATCGTCACGCACAGCTTCAACGAAATCTTTGAGGACCTCAAAGAAACTGTTCTCTGGTTCGACAACCTCCGGTGTTCTGTCAAAGACCTGATCCCCTTCATCGAGGTAGATCTTTAAGGGAATCTCCGCCGCACCGAAGTCCCCTAAAACCTCAATGGTCGGGCGATTTTTCCACGGATGCGTCAGCCAATTGCTTTCAAGTGATAATCCCGAACCGTCCGCAAAGCGGATATAGCCTGCCGCGAAATCCTCCGTCTCAAAATCTTCCAGTGCCCCCGCCCACGAAATCACCGGGTTCTTCATATTCCGCACCTTCTGATAGGTGGTTCCCATCGCAGCGACAGGGGTCGGATCGCCGATTATCCAGTTTGCAAAATCGAGGGTGTGCACAGCCGTGCTGTAGAGAACACCACCGCCGGATAGTGCTTTGTTGTGAAAGACACTGTAGCCGGGGATGTTCATCACATGCCCTGTCCAGACGCGGGTGTAGTATATCCGTCCCAAGCCACCCGTTTCAATGAACCGCTTGAGCGCGTGGCCTGCTGCCAGTCCGCGATTTTGGAGTCCCATGCTCATCTTTTTGCCGTTCCGCTTACAGGCATCAATCATCTCCTGTGCTTCTGCGCTGCTTACACAGAGTGCTTTCTCGCAGATGACATTCGCGCCCGCATCAAACGCATGGACCGTCTGATCTCTGTGCAGCGCATGGGGTGTGCAGACACTGACGAGGTCTAGAGCGTGTTTTTCTAGCATCTCCCGATAGTCGGCGTATGCGTGCGGAACATTAAATTCTTTAGCTACTGCTTGGGCGCGTTCAAAGTTGACATCGCAGACGGCGACAAGCGATACCTCCTCCATCTTTGCGTAATTTGCAACATGCCCGCCTCTGCCTTGAGCACCACAACCGATTACAGCTGCTTTCATAAAAATCCTCCGAATCTTTCTGGTAGAAGTTGCATTAGTCTAACACTGTTTATTGCCTATGTCAATCTGTGCTGCCGCTGCCTGATTTTTTGTTTTTACCTATGGACAAATGTGCTATAATGAAATCAGTTTCTGACAATAGCCTTTCTTATCCGGCGAATAAATGCCCTAAACAGGAGAAAGCAGGTATGGCTCCCGTAACCATAGATAGGTATGTACATCTGATTCCCGCAGTGAAGCATTCACCTAAGCAGTATCTATGGTCTTCGTACGATGCCGAAGCCGATGTGTTATACGTGAACTTCAAAAAACCGAGTCATGCGGACGATAGCGAGTTGACTGACGATGACGTGATTATCCGCTACGAGCAGGGTGAAGTCATCGGTCTAACAATCCTCAACGCTAGCCAGCGTTTTCCGGAATCGTGAAACCTACGGGTTTTTGTCAAAAACTCGGTTTCTGAAGTTTGAGCAGAGCAAGTTTTCATATTGCCCGTGCATTTTTTAATTAGGATTTACGCATTTCCGTAGGGAACGCAGATCTGCGTTCCCTACGAACACCTTATGGTTTCTATTGTAGTTGGCCGCCTGTCCCGATAAATCGGGGATTCATCGGGCGTCCGCTCCGAGGTCAGGATTGGGAACGGTATCCAACGGCGATAAATCGCCGAACTACATGGCTTTGAGCGTTCAATTAGGAAACATTCATGAAACTCCCAGAGTCCAGCACCATTGCGTTCACCCCAGATTTACACATCTGTCGGATACTCAACGGGATGTGGCAGGTATCTGGTGCCCACGGTCCCATCAATCCAGAAGCAGCAATACAAGGGATGTTCAGCTGCATTGATGCGGGATTTACCACATGGGACCTCGCCGACCACTACGGACCCGCGGAGGATTTCATCGGTGAATTTCGGCGGCAACTTGCGGATGAACGTGGGGCAGACTCCCTTTCTGGGATTCAGGCATTTACCAAGTGGGTGCCACGACCGGGGCGGATGGCAAAACCGTGGGTGGAATCAAACATTGACATATCGCGGAACCGAATGGGCGTTGATCAACTCGACCTGTTACAGTTCCACTGGTGGGACTATGATAACGAAAATTATCTTTCAGCCCTCATCTATCTTGCCGAACTTCGAGACGAGGGGAAACTGAGGCATCTGGGTCTGACCAACTTTGATACCGAACATCTCTCGCGTATCACAGACGCGGGCATCCGCATCGTCTCCAATCAGGTGCAATTTTCACTGATTGACCGTCGCCCGGAAGTGGCGATGATTCCGTTTTGCCAAGCGCACGGGATTCAATTGCTGACCTATGGAACCCTTTGTGGTGGATTGTTGACTGAAAAATACTTAGGGCAACCCGAACCGCGGGGACGGGAGTTGAACACCGCCAGCTTGCACAAGTACAAACAGATGATCGATGCGTGGGGCGGTTGGGAACTGTTTCAGAGACTACTTTCAATACTTGGGGAGATTGCTCAGAAACATGATGTCAGCATCTCCAACGTCGCAGTTCGAGCGATTCTTGACCGTCCAACGGTTGCCGGTGTTATCATTGGGGTGAGGCTCGGTGTCACCGAGCACCGTGCTGTCAATGCCCGCGTGTTCGATTTTGCCCTAGACCCTGAAGATTACGCTCAGATAGATGCTGTGCAGTCTCAATCCCGCGACCTGTATAATCAAATCGGCGACTGCGGAGATGAGTATCGAAGTTGGTGAGTGGGTAGGACTATTCCATGCACATCATCACGCGAAAGCGACTAAACGAGTTTGCACAGAAACATCCTGATGCCAAAACATCACTTGAACATTGGTACAAATTGATGAAACAGGGACGTTTCCTTTCATTTGTCGAGTTGCGTATGGAGTTTCCTCACGCTGACCAAGTGGGGAAATTGACGGTTTTCAATATTGGGGGCAACAAAGCACGTCTGATTGCAGCTATACACTACAATCGGCAGAAAGTTTACATTCGTGCAGTGCTGACGCACAACGAGTATGATAAGGGAAGATGGAAGGAGTAAATTATGGCAACAGAAATACAAACTGCTCAAGATGTATGGCCGAGGTTAGCACCCGTCGTATTTGTTCCTCATGCAGAGAGCGAATACCAACAACTCGTGGCCATGCTAGACAATTTGATCGATGTCGTGGGTGAGGATGAAAATCATCCCTTAGCCTCATTGATGGAAGTCATCGGTGTGTTGATTGAGAAATATGAAGATGAACACGTTCCAGAACTGACAGAGGTATAGTGTATAAAGTGTCCTAAACGTAAGTCAGACTATGCACTTGGAGATAAACGATGAAAACCGATACGCATTCAACAAATCCAGTTTCCATTCCCGGAATGGCCAGCATTAAAGCAACGGAACTCTCAGCCCCACCGGCGTGGGCGCTTAAAGAGCGCAACCTGATAAGCCTCATGGAGGAGGCATCACCGATGCTGCTCAACAAATATGCCGAACCGGGGGGCGCATTATACTTCGCGGACGACTTGGATGATCTCTATGAACGGATTTATAACTGGGGGCTTTTCTACGCCATGGGGGCAGATGAGCACGTACTTGATATGGCACTACAGTGTTGGAATGCCTCTACCCGTATCAGTAGCGACGAGATTGTGCATCGGACGCATCCGCGCTTCTCGCATCAGGCTCATAGGGAGTATTACAATTTAGCGTCGCCCGGCGCGGCGGAGTGGCATCATTTGGGCGAAGGCAATATGGCTTTCTATCACTTCGGCGTTGCCAGTCCCACCATTTCGGAGAATGTGCGACGCGCCAAACAGTTCGCGGCGATACATATTGGTGAGGACCCACAAGCACCTAACTATGATTCTAAATATAAAATCTTTCGTTCTCCCATCCAAACTAGCCGAGGTCCCTGTCTCCAAGCTGATCTCAAATACATAAAAGGTTGGCTTGCAGGGCGAATGGGAGAGGATCCCACTAAGGCGATGGGTATGCGGTCAACGCTCTATCCGGTCGTCAAGGAGTTAGAGGCAAATTGGTATGAGCATCCACAACGGAGAGAGGAAATCGAGAAACTGTTTGAGCATATGGTTCTCAACGGCGACGTAGCACATAGTTTGGCAGCCACGGCATTGGCGACTAATGCTTATCTTTATACTGGAGATGAGAAGTACAAACGGTGGGTCCTCGAATACACAGAAGGGTGGATGGATCGGATCAAAGCCAACGGCGGGATTATCCCGGACAACGTCGGGCCCACAGGAAAGATAGGTGAACATCGGCAGGGGCAATGGTGGGGTGGACTTTACGGTTGGAACAGTTATTGGGCGGGAGATATCATGTTTAATTCGATCATCGTTGCTGCCGAATGTGCACTCTTGCTCACCGGGGACTTCGGCTATCTTGAAATCCTCCGTTCTCAGATCAAAGTGCTGCTGGACAATGCGATCACACGCGATGACGGTCAACTTCTCGTCCCGACTCGATACGGTCCCGACGGCTGGGAAGCGTATAAACCGATGCGGATGAAAGACTTGGCGCATCTGTATCACGCCTCAATGGATCCCCAGGATTACGAGTTAATTACGAGAGTACGGTCGGGTAACGTAGAGCGCGATTGGAACCACGTGATGTATGAGGCAGAAAAGAGTGACGAAAACACAGAATATGGACGATTCCAATACTACGATGGAAAAAATCCCGATTGGCCCCAAAAAATACTGGATGCCGAATATGAAGGGGCTTTAGCGGTGTTTGAGGTGGCACGTAACGACACCCGCGATGTTGAGACAATAATCGCAGATAATCAGCAACCGCCACACTTTGTGCTTACGAAGGGGTTGACGCAGGTGATGTTGGGGGCGCCGCAAGCCGTTTATACCGGTGGACTTCTGCGGGCGACTGTGCGTTACTTCGATCCAGACCGCGCCCGACCCGGTATCCCAGAGGATGTGGCTGCCCTCGTTGACAAGTTAGGATCAGACGTGGTGGGGGTACAGCTTGTGAATCTCAACAGAACCGAAACCCGAAATGTTATCATCCAAGCGGGGGCTTTCGGGGAACACCAATTTACTAAAATGCAGTTTCAGGAAGCGGACGCAGAGGGTTCATCGGAACGGGTTGTTCCGGTTGATGCGAAGTTTTTTGCCGTTGAACTTCCGCCTTCGAGGACGATTCGGCTGGAGATTGGGCTGCGCCGCTTTGCGAATTCGCCAAGCTACGCCTTCCCTTGGCATGGAGACAAGATACCGGTGCCGTTTCAGTAAAATAACCGACTATATCCGTAGGTCGGGCATCTTGCCCGACCGCCAAAGTCCTAATGGACCGATAATAACATTTTGCACGACAGGTTGGCTCAGTAGGAGGAGGACTGTGATAACAGAAGAACAGATTGCTTACTTCCAAACATTTGGTTTTTTAGTGCTCAGACAGGCATTCCAGCCCGATGAGATAAACGCAATTTCCCAAAAATTTGATGAATTGCTCGACAAAGAGCGGGACGGGCAGCCCTTTCCGGGGGAAAGCCGTCAGTCGCTCTACGGCATTGCCGAAAGCACCCCATTGCTGACAGATCTAGTGGAGGATGATCGGATTTATAAAACAGTCGAATCTCTCTTAGGAGAAGGATTTATGTGGCTGTGTTCCGAGGGAAACCTCTACGTGGGGGATACCGATTGGCATCCAGATGGAACTCGACTGGAGTATCGACCGATGAAGGTATCGTTGTATCTCGATCCGCTGACAAAGGAGACAGGTTGTTTGCGTGTCATCCCCGGTTCCCATCGCACCCCCCTGCACGAAACGCTCAAACCGTGGGCACAGTTCGGTCTCCCCGGCACCGATGTACCCTGTTTTCCGTTTGAATCGCAGCCCGGAGATGTCTTTTTCGCGGATATGAACACGTGGCATGCGTCCTTCGGCGGCAGGACGGGGCGTCGGCATCTAGCGGTCAACTTTGTGCCTAAACCCACCACCGCATCGGATATAACCGTGTTGAAAGAGAATCATCAGGGTGTCTTGAATTTGATTGAGCGATTGCAGTACAGTCAACCGGGACGGGCTTTTTCTGACGATTTTCTTCACAGTAATCGTCCGCGCATCCAACGGTTGACCGCCAAGTGGGTAGAGTTGGGGTTGGAGTAGCTGCCCAAAATGCCTCACAAACCACACTTTATTGATTGCCTAGTGCAAAACTTACCAGCGTAATGAGGAGAATTCTATGAAAATCACAGATCTTAAAGTCTTTGCTGTGGATCAGTTTGTATATGTCAAGATCGAAACCGACGAGGGAATATACGGGGTTGGAGAAGCCTCGCTCAGCGGTAGATCGTTGGCTGTCGTTGGAGCTTTGGAACATCATCTCAAACCGCTCCTGATGGGCCAAGACGCAACCCGAATCGAGCATATATGGCAGGACATTTTTCGAGGCACATTCTGGCGTGGCGGGCCCGTGCTGCAATCTGCGCTTGCAGGAATAGACATCGCACTGTGGGATTTAGCAGGAAAGGCACTCGGTGTACCGACCTATCGACTCCTTGGTGGCGCAACACGGGACAAAGTTCTGGTTTATCGCCATGCTGGTTTGGAAGGTGCAAAGCAGATGGTAGATGAGGGGTGGAAGGTCCTACGGATTTCGCCGATTCGATGCGATGGCGGCTTTAATCAGAAGGAAGCAACCCTGCGTGGGATTGAGTACATGAAAGCGGTACGGCAGGCAGTCGGTGATGAGATTGAAATCATCTTTGAAGTGCATACACGATTGACACCGCCTCACGCGATTCAGCTGTGCAACGGAATTGAAGAATACCATCCATTTTTCGTTGAAGATCCGATTCGTTCAGAAAATCCAGCCTCATTTGCCACGCTCCGGGCGCATACAAATGTCCCAATTGGCACAGGTGAACAGCTACCGACGAAGTGGCTGTTTCGTGAATTGATTGAACAGGAGTTGATTGACTACCTCCGGGTGGACATCTGCCATAGCGGTGGAATCACCGAAGGCAAGAAGATTGCAGTGATGGGAGAGGTGCATTATCAAGAGCTTGCTTGCCATTACACAGGGAGTCCTGTGAGTACGGCGGCGATGCTGCATCTGAATATGTCAGTTCCGAACTGTGCGGTACAGGAGTATGGGGTGCACACCGATTGGATGAATGAGGTCATCCCAAACGATATGCGGACGGAGGAGGGTTATCTTTTTGCAACGGATGCGCCGGGCTTAGGCATTGACTTGAACGAGGAAGCCGCAGCCAAATATCCGCACGATTCAAAGGATCCCACCCATCTGCGACGCGAGGACGGGTCAGTGCAAGATTGGTGATATACTCCGCATCCATCGAAACGCCCCATGATTTTCATAACTCAACTGGACTAGAATTATTCTACAGCACTGCATTTTTCGGTGGAACAATGGCGTACCTGTCTGTTGGGTTAAACGAAACAAAGGTTACACGATTACAAATTCATCGTTTAATGAAGTTTAAGTATTTAAATCGGTAATCATGATTTTCCTCGAAACACCTCGAAACATACGGTAGGCGCGGTTTTCAACCGCGCTGGCGTCAATAGCAAATTACCGAATTATTTTTTTAATCTTCATATAACGATGCAAACTATATGTAGTGGAAATGCCACGCACAGGAAAGGAAACCATGCCTACACTCGATTTCAAGGGAAAACAACATATTTACGCCCACCATCTCACCGTACCCTATCGGACGATTGAAGCAGATGAAAGCCGCTCCTACAACCCGTCCAATACCAACGATAACCTCATCATCCATGGTGATAATCTACACGGCCTTAAAGCACTGCTGCCCCGATATGCAAATCGTGTTAAGTGTATCTATATCGACCCGCCCTACAACACTGGTAACGAGGGATGGTGCTATAATGACAGCGTAAACAGCCCCCTTATGCAGCAATGGCTTGTGGAGAACGCTCCTGTTGATAACGAAGATCTTGAGCGACATGACAAATGGCTCTGTATGATGTGGCCACGATTACATCTGCTCCAAGAACTGCTTGCTGAAGATGGTATAATCTTTATCTCTATTGATGATAATGAACACCACCACCTGCGGATGCTGATGGATGAGATTTTTGGAGCGGAGAATTTCATAGGGACCTTTCTCTGGAAAAAGAAGGGCACATCTACTAATGTGAGAGGAACTAGTGTAAGTGCTACTGCTGATTATCAACTGTGTTATCGAAAGTCTATTATGGGCTTTATAACGCCAAGGGTGACACCGAAAGAAACTAGACAATATCCGAACCAAGATGAACAAGGAAAATACAGAACATCAATAATCGAAAAGAGAAATGATGGCACCTATGCAAGACAGACGATGCGATTCCAAATATTGGGGCAGTATCCTCGGGAGGGGCGAAGATGGCAGATCGGTCAAAAAACTGCACGAGAATTGGAAGCAATGAATAGGTTCATCATTGACAATGGTATCGTTAAGAAAAAAATTTACGACTTCGAGGACAAGGACACCACTTCTGCCCACCCCACCTATTTACCTGACAGTTGTGGGAGTAGTGACAGTGCCAATAAGACGCTTTCTAGCATATTAGGTGATAGCGGCTTTGAAAATCCAAAGCCCGTCGAACTGATTGCACACTTACTAACATTGTCAAGTGGTCCAAACGACATCGTCCTTGATTCCTTCGCTGGTTCTGGCACAACAGCACACGCGGTCCTAGCACTGAATAAGAAAGATGGTGGCAACCGAAAGTTTATCCTCATTGAATGCGAGGATTACGCAGATACCATCACCGCCGAACGGGTCCGCCGGGTTATCAATGGTGTTCCCAACATCGACGATGCTTCACTACGTGAGGGTTTGGGTGGTTCCTTTACCTACAGCACATTGGGCAAACCGATCGAAATGGAAGGGATGCTTACTGGGGAGGCACTCCCGTCTTACGAATCACTCGCTGCCCATCTACTGTGTATTGCTTCTGGAGTTTCTGTTGGTGCGAATGTGTTAGATCCGAAAAACCGTAATGGTTTGTTTCACAGCAGTGGTGGAATTGACTACTATCTGTTCTACAAACCCGATCTTGAATATTTAGAGAGTCCCGAGGCGATGCTTAACTTAGAGCGGGCGGAACGTATCCGTGACGCTAATCATCAGAACGGGGTTAAGGCGATTGTTTATGCGCCGGGTAAATACATTAGCCAGCGTGAACTCACAGGGATGGGGATTACGTTTTGTCAACTCCCTCATGCGCTGCATAAAAGATAAAGAGGTGCTGCTATGATAGAATTGAAAACGTATCAGTTACATACACTTGAGGCTTTTACCAAGTGGCTAGAGATACTTAAAGAAACACAGGCTCAATCAGAAACAGCGGTTCGGGCGCTGAAACAGGCAGGGGTTGATATTCCGAATGAGATTCGTAATTATCCCCAAACAACGTGGGATAAACTAAAGGGCACTGGTGAGGTAGCAGGAAGTGCCGGTGAATACGTCACTCGCACTGATGGTGTTGGCCGTCCAATTCCCCATATTTGTTTCAAAGTGCCCACAGGTGGCGGTAAAACTTTGCTCGCTGCCGCTGCTTTGGAACGACTCCATCGGCAAACTGGGCTAACATTATGGATTGTGCCTAGCAAGGCTATCTATGCACAAACGAAAGATTCCCTGTGGAATAGGGAGCATCCATATCGTCAAATGTTAGAGCGGGCAAGTGCTGGTCGCGTTAAAATGCTGGAAAAGGATGATGCTTTCAACAGAGACGATATAGCTAATTATCTGTGCGTGATGCTACTGATGTTACCGGCGGCTAACCGACAAAAAGGGAAAGAATTTCTGCGTATGTTTAAGGACGCTGGGCGTTATCCCAGTTTTTTTCCGGATGGCGATGATCTCCTCAGTGATGGGCGTATGATGGCAGACTACCCTGACTTGGAATGTAATTTTGAAGGTGGATCTATCAAGCACAGTTTGTTTAATGTGCTCAAGATATTGCGTCCTGTTGTTGTTCTTGATGAAGCGCATAAGGCATACGGTTCGACAAACAGGCGTACTAATGAAGAATTTGCCCAGTCCATCAACCGTCTGAATCCCCGATTAGTTGTTGAACTCTCTGCAACTCCGAACCACGGCATAAGCAATCTGCTCGTTGATATCGAAGGTCCCGACTTAAAAAAAGAACAAATGATTAAATTGCCAGTGCAGGTGAAATCATTCATGAATGCGGAGTGGCAATTAACGCTGGGACAGGCGGTCGAGGAGTTGAATCGTCTAGAAGCTGAAGCTAGGGCATTTCAGAATAGTACGGGACGTTATATTCGTCCGATTGCTGTCGTGCGTGTTGAGCGAACCGCGCAAAAACAGATAGATAGTGAGTACATTCACGCGGAGGATGTGCGAAGGTACCTCACGCAAAATTTACTCGTACCTGCGGAAGCGATTCGCGTCAAATCCGCTGAAAGTGATGAGTTGGGGCGGGAGGATCTGCTCTCCGAATTTTCGTCAGTGCGATGGGTTATAACAAAATCCGCGTTGATGGAAGGTTGGGACTGCCCTTTTGCCTATCTATTGGTGATGTTGGACAATACGCAAGCGCAACGGGCAATAACGCAGCTAGTAGGGCGAGTGATGAGGCAGCCGCACGCGCAACTCACTGGTAGGAGTGCCTTAGATCAGTGTTATGTCTATTGTCATAACGCCGAGGTCGGCACTGTCGTCGAGCAAGTCAAAAAGGGGTTAGAGGCGGAAGGACTAACGAAGTTGGGTAATGAGGTAATGGGTTCGTCGCAGGAAGAGGACGATAGGCAGCAGCAAACCGTGCGTCGCCGCAATCAGTTTCGAGGTCAGGAAATCTTTCTGCCAAAGGTGTGCCATAAGAATGGCGATGATTGGGTGGAACTCGATTATCAATCACATATCCTGCCGCATATAGATTGGCTAGCAATTGAATCACCTACCCCGAAAGCCCTAGCAGCCGAAGGTGTGAAAGAACAATCCGCTGTGTATGATTTTAATGAGACATCAACGGTTTTCTATGACGAAAAAGAGTTGGATATTGACAAAACAGTCAAAATCTCCGACTTCACACGCCATTTGTCGGATATCTTTCCCAATCCGTGGCACGCCGCTCGTATTGCAAAGCAGCTAAGTGAAAGTCTGAAGCGGGAGGGCAAAACGGAAGCGTATATTTACGACCGACGTTCGCGTTTCTCACATCAGTTGCGGGAGCATGTTAAAAAAGAAGTGGAAGCACAGGCGGAGCAAGTTTTTCGCGATAAACTGAGAGCGGATGAAATCAAATTCGACTTACAGACCCGCCAATCGAATTACTGTATGCCACAAAAATATGACATACAGGTTCGTTCTAAAGAGCCTCTATTAAGAAATTATGAACCTTTGCAGCTTAGTCTATTTGGTCCGGTATTCGTAGAACATTTTGATTCTGAGTTAGAAAAGAAATTTGCATGTTATCTGGATGGACGGAAAGCATTACAGTGGTGGCATCGGGTCGCGGCGCGTCAACGGGGCGAGTATTATGTGCAAGGGTGGAAACAAGAACGTATTTACCCTGACTTCGTTGCAATGGCAAGTAACAAAAACCTGCTGATTTGCGAGACAAAGGGGGAACATCTGCGTGGCAACCCTGACACAGTGTACAAGCAGAAAGTGTTGGAAGCACTTGCGGAACAATTTAATACCGTCGGCACGGTGACGTTTCATGAGGTTCCCCAAATTATCTTTCAAATGGTGTTCAGCGAGGAAGAGTTTCTAGAGATAGGCGCACAGTTGGGCGAGAACTCATCGGATGTCTAAAGAGGCGGGGTAATTGTGGAGGGCAAGAAGTGACATATATCGAAACCTTTAGCGAGTTTATAGAATGGATAGCACAGTTTAAAAATGGACAGTATTTGTTTCGTGGTGTTTCAAGAGAATGCTACAAAATAGAAGCTTCTGCTTGTCGTCGCTTACCGACGGACAGCGATGATCCGAGTAAGCTCCTTGATATCAATAAGCGACTGATAGATGATGCTCGGACTCTAGGACATGATCTGAAAAACGGACGACAACTCTTTGATCTGGATCTGCTTGCTGAACTTCAGCATTGCGGTGCAGCTACCTGTTTAATAGATTTTACACACAGTGCATTGGTCGCGCTTTGGTTTGCCTGCCTACAAAGCACCGAAGGAGCAGCAAACGGCAAGGTTTTCGCTGTCCGTATTGATGAACCAGGACTCTTTGAAAAAGTTACTCCCGAATTGGTAACAAAGGAGGATATTGGTTACTTTTTCAGCCCTGATGAGTCTCAAGCATATCAGCTGTACCAATGGCAACCGAAACTCCAGAACAACCGTATTATCGCTCAACAATCCATTTTCTTATTTGGCGGTCGCCCAATTGTACCTGTGGCTGAATGTGTCATCCTAAAAGATTCCAAGCAGAGCATCCTGACATCTCTGAATCAATCATCAGGTATCACTGAAGCCAGTATGTTTCCTGATTTTGATGGATTTGCTCGTCTACATACCCATAAGAAACTAGACGTTGAGCCCGATGCTAAAGGCAACGTACAACGTGGTATTGATGCAGCCCAAAGAGGGGATATAGATACTGCCATGAATTACTACAACAAGGCGATAGAAATGAACCCTGATTATGCCGATGCCTATTACTATCGCGGGAGGGCTTACTACAACAACAACGATGATACCAATGCCATTGAAGAGTTTGACAAGGCGATAGAGCTAAACGTTGATTATGCCGATGCCTATCACCATCGCGGGAGGGCTTACTACAGAAGTGGTGAGATTGACCTCGCTACTACAGACTTTGCTGAAGCACAACGGCTCCGCACACTAGAACGAGAAAATAACACAGCAGCCCAATAATGCTGATATTTATTACGTACGGGGAGACTAACTTCCGTGAAAGTGATTATAACTATGGCAGAGAGTAGAAACATCATTAGTGATATATTCCTCACTTTAGTTGGAAGGTTTGGTGTTACAGAATAAAGCGATAAGCTCGCAAACAATTGGGTCTATCTATGAACAAAAAAACATGCGATATTCTTATTCATAACGGTCAGATTTTTTCAATGGATCCAGATCGCAGAATTTATTGTCCGGGTGCGGTGGCGATCACCGGTTCTCGTATTGTGGCGGTTGGGGCCGATGCCGAGCTGCGACAAAGCTTTGATGCGCGGGAGATGATCGACGCTTCAGGTGCTATCGTGCACCCCGGTTTCATTGATGCACACAATCATATTGTACATACCAGCTGCCGGGGTATTTTCGGTAGCTACCACGATGCGGAATCCTTGCCTGTCAATTTTGCGGATTGGAAAGCAAGTGTTACCAACGCAGATGAAGCCGCAGCGACCACCATGGCGGGAATTGAGATGCTTCGTAACGGGTTCACGATGTTCATTGAACCGGGATCGCTCTTCTCAACGGAAGCAGCGGCGGAGGCGGTTGAGCATGTCGGTTTGAGAGCTCTTTTCTCTCCGCTGTATCTGTGGGACCGGGGCGAATCCTTTGAGGCGATTCCTACACTTGCAAGCCCCAGTCTCATGGCGCGCGCGACCATTGACCATGACCGGTGTATAAAGGAGTTGGATGCAGAACTCCACCGAAACAAGAACGCCGATGCCTTAGTCCGTGGGTATATCTTCGTCTATGGAGAGGGGACTGCTTCGCCTGAACTGTTGAGAGCAGCACACGCCTGTGCACGTGATAACGATGTTCCGCTGCATATACATGCCGGCTACCTCCCTGAAGGAGCGGATCTTTATCGTACCCTAACCGGGAAACGCCACCTCGTACATCTGCAAGAGTTGGGATTCTTGGACGAAAACACCGTTGTTGTGCATGCGAGCGCACTGGATGCGGACGAGGAAACCGCAGTTCACGAAACGGGTTGCCAAATTGTATGGTGTCCGATAGCATTCTTCTCGCTCGGTATCACATTCAGCATAACCTTTAAGATGGCAGAACGATATCGCCGTGGCGTCTGTGTCTCGCTTGGCACCGATGGAGCTCGCGACTGTACGCCGGGAGAAACCATGCTCACAGCGCACCAGGTCGCGCAATCCTATGCCGATCCCGTCTCTCCCGGCACCTTGCTCGAAATGCAAACCCTCAACGCAGCAGCGGCAGCCGGCCTAGAGGCAGAGTTGGGTAGCTTAGAACCCGGCAAACGTGCGGATATCGTTGTGAGATCCGCACGGTCGTCTGAAGCCTATCCCGATAACAACCTCGTTCACGCGCTGGCGTTAAGATTGAGGGCGGGCAGTGTAGATACGGTTCTAGTCAACGGCGAGGTTGTTTTCCGCGAAGGGCATTCGACGCGCGTGGATGAACTTGAGGCATATCAAGCTGTCTCTAAATCGGTTGTTGCGCGGGCGGCGCGGCTTGGAATCGAACTGAATCCTGAGTGGCAAGTCGTGAAGTCATAGTACCTACGACTGTATTTGACTCCTACGGAAAGTGGAAGCATGTCATCTGAAGGACCACTGATTACTAATCTAGCTAAAAATATCCTCAAAAATGGGGGACCGGTATTTGGGTTCAACGTGTTTGAGTCCCTTCGTCCCTCTGTTGCCAAGATAGCAGCACGGACTGGATATAACATGCTGCTTGTTGAGAACGAGCATGTCCTGCACAATGACGAAACCCTAACAAATTTTTTAGTCATAGCTAGGGACAACGGTCTTTCACCTGCCGTAACCGTTTTAGTCCCCTCTCGTCCAATCGTGTCCCGTGTGCTCGATGCGGGTGCGCTCGGAATCTGCCTCTCTCATGCTGAGACTCCCGATCAGGTGGAAGAGCTGGTACGTTGGATGAAATATGCACCGGTAGGTGAACGAGGGCTGGCAATGGGGGCAAATGTAGATTATACAGAAGCGGATGCCGCCCGATACTGCGAAGAGGCGAATGCGGCAACATTGCTGATGCTCAAGATCGAATCTTGGCGAGGTGTCGAGAATGCCGAAGCGATGCTGTCTAACGAATGGGTGGATGCCGTTGTATTCGGTCCTGGTGACCTGGCGGCAAAGATGGGGTTCCACGGGGAATGGGAACACCCCCAAGTGGTCGCTGCGATGGAGCATGTCATTGAAATTGCCCTGGCTAGAAATTTACCTGTAGAGCCAGCGATTTATCCAAAAAACCGTGCGGAGTATCAACAGCAGCGGGAGCGTGGCATCCAACTCTTTGGCAGCCTCAGAAGTCCCGAATACAGTTTATTGCGGGAAGCCGCATCGCAGGCTATGTCGATATATCGGTAGGGAGGATTATACTTCGTTTTTTAGGGATTAGGAGAGAAGACATGGAAAGAAAATTTACGCTTGGAATTACCAGAGATATCTTCGATGCGGAAGGGAATTTAGACATCCCCGGTCCGGGGCTTGAACTCCTTGACGAGATGCCTGAGATAGAATATCGGAAGTTTGATCAGTTTCTGCCAGAAGTCACCGCCGAGCAGATACAGGATTGTGATATGGTCATTAGTGCGGCAGCCAAATGGACCGAACGTTCAGTCATCGGAAACGATCGACTTATCGCCCTGCTGTACACTGGAGTGGGCTACGATCACATCGACGTAAAGGCGTTGACCGACGCGGGGGTTCTGTTCTGCTTTGCGCCCGATGCTGTCCGTCGCCCTATGGCTTGCACCATCATAACTTTCATCTTAGCACTTGCGATGAAATTGATGGCGAAAGACAAAATCACCCGTCAGGGACGCTGGTCAGAACAGAATGACTATCGTGGCGAAGGGTTGACGGGCAAGACGCTCGGATCCATCGGTGTTGGCAACATCGGTCATGAAGTATTTGTATTGGCGCAGCCGTTCGGTATGCGGCATCTGGGTTGCGACCCTTACATAAAGCAGGCGAATGTGGATGATGTCGGCGTACAGTTGGTGGACATGGACACTTTGTTAGCGGAGTCGGACTTTGTGAGTATCAGTGTGCCATTGAACGAGGAAACGCGACATCTCGTTGGAGAGCAAGAGTTACGCAAGATGAAATCAACTGCTTATCTGATAAGCACCTCACGGGGACCCGTAGTTGATGAAGCAGCACTAATTCAAGCGTTACAGGAGGGATGGATCACAGGCGCGGGAATTGATGTTTTCGAGCAGGAACCCGTCGATCCTGATAATCCGATACTCGGTATGGACAATGTGGTAGTATCCCCACACTCCCTGTGTCATACCGATGAATACTACAAACTTGCTTGGAGCGGTAAACTTCGACAGGCAGCGCAAATTCTCCGGGGTGAAATTCCCGAAGAATTAGTTAATAGGGAAGTTCTCGAAACACTGGCGTTTCAAACGAAGTTCAAGAAATTTCAAATATCCTAGGAGAGGTTGGTACTGCTGATATATTGGATCGTTAATGAACCAATGAATAAATGAACTAATGAACAACTTAATACGAGGTGATTCATGCAATTTGATCTGTTAATCAAAGGTGGTGATGTTGTAGATCCGGGTGGTGGTCACAACGGCAGGCTTGATGTCGCCGTTAAGCGCAATCGCATTGCAGCTGTTGACGCGGATATTCCGGCAGAATCTGCGGTTCAGGTTATCGATGCTAGCGGTCAATATGTGACGCCGGGGTTGGTAGATCTCCATACCCATATCTTCTACGGTATTGGCTATTACGGTGTTCATGCAGATACGGTGGCGGCACGTAGTGGTGTAACCACTTGGCTCGATGTGGGATCTTCGGGCGGGTACAACTTCCCCGGTTTCAGAGAATACATCGTCACCCCTGCTCAAGCGCGCATTTATGCGTTAATCAATATTTCATCCATCGGCTTGACAACGCGGTCAGGGGAACTCACCAACTTGGATTACTGCGATATTGATCTCTGCTGCAAAATGATAAATCTGAACCGCGATATAGCGTTGGGCGTAAAAGCGCGTATAGATCAAGGTCAAACTGGTGGTACAGTCGTTCCACTGACATACGCACGGGAGGCAGCGGATCGCTGCGAACTCCCACTGATGGTTCATATTGGCGGCGGACCACCGGGGATTGTTGAGGTCCTAAAGCATATGAAACCCAACGACATACTGACCCACTGCTTTACCGGCGGAGACATGCGTATCATTGATGATTCAGGCAAGCTGCGAGATGAGGCAAAACAGGCTTGGGAGAGTGGTGTCGTTATGGACATTGGTCATGGCGCGGGATCTTTTTCCTTTGAGACCGCAGAAGCACTGATGAGTGTGGGCCATAAGCCGGATGTCATTTCGTCCGATATTCACCAAAACAGCATTGCTGGTCCTATGTTTGACATGCCAACCTGTTTGAGTAAATTTATGGCGTTGGGGATGAGTTTTGCAGAGGTTATACGGGCTTCAACCGAGAAGCCCGCCCAAGTGATGGGATTACAGGACGAAATCGGGACGCTCAAACCGGGAGCATTGGCGGATATAGCACTCTTCCGCATTGAATCAGGTGATTTTACCTTTTATGATGTTGGGATGAACCCACGCAAGGGCGACAAATTGGTACGCAACACCTTGACCCTTGTCAATGGGCGTGAAATACCTATTGCAGCCGAGAAACCACCGGCACCGTGGTTTGAAATGAGCGATGGCCAGCACCAACTCATCGAACGCAATCACACGCCGGAAGCATTCGACCCTAAATCAGGACAATGAGGTATTCAATATGTCACCAAATTTGTACGGTATGAGACGGTTTGAGAGCAAAATTGCTTTGGTAACGGGTGGTGCTTCAGGTATCGGCAGAGCAACGGCGAACCGTTTGGCGGCGGAAGGTGCACAAGTCATCATTGCAGACAACAACCCGGACATGGCAAATAAGGCTGTCACGGAGATAGAAGGGGAGGGCGGTGCTGCGATTTATATGGAGGTCGATTTGGCAGATGACACTGCCGTTGAAGCGGTCGGTCATGCCGTCGCCGAGCAATTCTCTGCGCTTCATATTCTGGTGAATAACGCTGCTATATTGAGACAGGGACGCATTGAAGATGGGGGTTGGATACCAAATTGGGAACCGGAGACAGCGATCGGTTTGAGAGGTTGGGTGCTGATGACTCAGGTGTTATTGCCCATGCTAAAGAAGGAGGGTGCTGCTATCGTTAATCTCTCATCAGAGGGCGGTTTTCTCGGCAGACCGGGGCAGTGGGTCTATGATGCGATAAAAGCGGGCTTGGTCTCAGCCACTAAGACGATGGCTTATGAGTTCGTCGATTATGGCATTCGCGTCAATGCCGTCGCACCGGGGTGGATCGTTACGGAGATGCACTTTGCCAAACACCCAGACCCACAAGCGCGGAAGAAGGAACTGGAAGAAACGCCCATAACTTCCTGCATTATGAAGCGTTGTGCACAGCCAGAAGAGGTAGCTTCTGCCATTGCCTTCCTACTCAACGACGACGCCTCTTACATCACCGGCACGACCCTCCATGTTGATGGTGGACGCATGGGGATGTCTGTGGGGTAACTCTTGATAGCGATGGGATACGACAACAGAATTGTTGCCGTATCCCGAACCTTCCCTACATCTATGTCCCATCTTTGAGATTGATCCCCACCGAGAAAGATTTCTGCGAATAGATGGGCTAGCCCTACCCTTTTCAGATCTGTTTTCCTGTTCCCTATACCTCAAATGCCAAGGTCTCTCAGATTATAGTCCTTCACGATATTTTCTCTTGTGGTTTCGTTCCACTGATTGTCGGCTTCCATTCCAACCATAGGTTGGTAAACGTAGCGTGGTTCATCGGGGAAACGCTGCTGACGGGCGTTGACGCCTACAGCAATCAGGCGAGACCTTTCAAAAATGCGCTCTGCGTCGTAGACTACCGTATCCTCGCCGTATGTCGTTTCAAGGTCAATAACGGACGAGTAACGGTGGAACCCGAAGTTGACTGTCACCCGCCAATCCGGCGAAGTGTTTGGGAAAGATGCGTGCAAGGCTTGACGGTTGGACATGACAACATCGCCGGGATTGCATACCATCGGCACTGCTCCGGGCAGACGGTCAGAACCGTTGTTATCCTCGATCATCTTTTTGATGTCTAGTTTGCCCTGCTTGTGTGATCCGGGCAACACCCAGACCCCGTTGGCTGCCGTGCTACCATATAGCTGCGCCATGAAATTGAACCCGTGGGTGCCTTGATCCCAATCCGGTTTATCCCACTGTTTGGTTCCGTCCTGATGCCATGCGACAGATGCGCCCAACCCCGGCGGCTTCACAATTACGGATTCCGTGAAGGGGGTGAAATCTGGACCGTTAATATGTTCTGCAACAGACAGCAGCTGTGGGTGACCATAGAGTCTTAGGAAAGAGTCCATCAGTTGAAGCGGGCTTGAGATAGACGTAATCACAAAGTCCGGGGCATCTTCCGGTGGAGTGGGTTCGTTCATTTTGGCTGGATGACGACCATTGTTTCTCGATGTTCCACCCACGGGATCGCTCAACGGCTTTGCAAAATTGAAGCTGGATCTCGTAAACTCGGATCCAATCGCAGGCCTCCCCTCTGAATCAACCTCTGCGTCCTTCGTATGTGGTGCGCGGTCAAGCACGGTCTCAAAATCCTTCTGTAGGTCTTTGAGTTCTTCTGCGCTTAATGCCCCTTCAAACACATAGAACCCACAACGCCAGTAGGCATCTGCGATGTCCTTGTGCAGCGTACCGTCGGCGTTAAATCGGAGTGGTCCCCGATTACCAATTTCATAAGCCTTCCGTTCACCCTCTTTAACGTAAGCGTCCATTGTCATTGTATCTTCTGTCTTATTTGTGCTCATCTAACTATCTCCTCCCTCATTTCCATTTCCTGTTTCGTTTGCGAAAATCAAAAGAAGTTTCGGCTTGAAGCGTTTGGCAACAACACGGTGAATCAATTAAAATGATTATATAACGCTCTCCTGTTTAGATCAAGCGGAAAAATATTCAATCGGTCGCTTACACCGGTGTGGCCGTTCAAGGGAGGCTGACGGATATGTGTAGCAAAATTGTAAATATCCTGAGATGCCATTGTTAAAACAGAAACGAAGTTTTTGGTCTTGACGTTGTATGAATTCACCCTGACCAATTTGTCACATTATAATCGTGTGATGTTACGAAAGTTCCACAGAACTTTGACAAAATCGGAAAAAAGAAATGTGATGAATTTGCGATAACTTTTCGATATAGGTGTAACATCCTTGACGTATAATTTCCAACGTCGTTGAGGCATATAGAAAGAGAGATTAAACAATTGACTGAGCCCAATCACATGCCGGAACAGAAACATTCTAGAATGTCTCTCCTAAACCTCGACAAGATTGTCAAACCTCTGCTTATTGTCGTCATCGTTGGCGTCGTCGGTAATCTGGCTTTCTGTCTCTGGACAACGGACCGTCAGAAACTCGCCGAACTCCTCCGTTTCGATGGACGTTATCTTTTTTTCGCGATGCTGTTAACGCTGGTTCCTTTGTTGGGCCATACCGTTCGCACCATCATGTGGACGCGATTCGTCGGATACCGCATCGGTTTAGCCAAACTCTTTAGAATCGTTCTCGCCAACGAGTTGGCAGCATCTATCACGCCGACAGCCGTTGGCGGTGGGCCCTTGAAGCTTGCCATGCTTGTTCAAGCCGGTCTGAGGACCGGTGCAGCAGCATGTGTAACGACGTTACCAACGCTTGAAGATCTCCTCTTTTTTATTGTGGCGGTGCCAATTGCGATGACAGTTTCATCGTCGTGGCATCACCCAGTATTCAATCTGATTGCAGAGGGAATTGATCTACATTGGGTGTTGCCTTGCCTAATTGTTGGTTTGATTGGGGGCGGCGGGTTGGCACTGCTTTGCCGAAAATTAGGATTCAGAATTCGGAGGTGGAAGGGACTTCAAGAGCAATTGAAGGCAGCGGGGGTAGATTTTTTCAATGTCTGTCGAACGATTGGAGGGACGGGTAAATCTCGCCTCTTATTAAGCGTTATCATTGCGGGGATACAATGGACATGCCGGAACGCTGTCGCTGCGATGCTTGTGGCGAGCTTAGGGGTAGAAGTTGAATTCATCCAGTTTCTGGTGCTACAGTGGCTCATTTTTATCCTTACGCTATTCATACCGACCCCCGGCGCTACGGGCGGAAGTGAAGCACTGTTCTATCTGATTTTCAAACCCTTACTACCGAATGAAATTCTCGCCGTTACCGTGGGCGGATGGCGGTTCTTGACGTTCTACTGGGTTATGATTATTTATGCGATCTTGCTTTACATCTTGCTGAATTTTAGGACATCTAAAACTGAACCAATCTGAGTATGGTACGCTGATTGGTTCTGATTTCCGTAGGTCGAGATTCATATCTTGACACCTCAATACGGTTCAAACTTATTGGGATTCCATATGTAGGGCTTTGTCAAGTGCTTCTGCTAAATTATCGGGATCATCTGTTCCTATTCGATAGCACTTTCCATTTTTCATCTGGAGCTCAATGGCTAAGAAACCGGAAACATTGAAAAGCCAGCCCCGAGGCGTGAATCTTATCCCCCAGCCGTAGTACCAAGGGTTCCTGACCACACGAAATGTCTCAATCTCTTTTAACGGAAAAGCCTTGCGGATGATTCTCAATCCAAATTGAATCTTAATCACTTGGTCATTGATTGCTACTGTTAAACGAGAAAATACCCCAAGGACGGTTAGGACAATGATCAGACCGATTAAGGTTAGCGGGTGAAAATTTGTCATGATATTGAAATAACCTAAAAACAATACCGCTATACTATATACGGTGACCAAGAAATAACCAATCTGCGTATGTTTATAACGTGTCGTCATTCCTTATTCTACCTCCTCGTTAGGACTACTGCATAAGTCCTCTCCACCGTTTAGAAAAGCGCTGCCCCCGCCCAAAAATTCTCTCCGATTATCGCCAATGGAGATCGAAATAATCGTAACTGGTTGAGGTAATCTGCTGCATCTTGCCCGTTTCAACGTCTAATATGAAAATTTCACTGGTTCGGCGTCCACTGGTATCGCTTCCGATGAATGCAACCTGATTCCCGTTTGGGCTCCACGTCGCATCCCGTCCTTTGTAAAAGCTTAAATTCAGATAGTCCTTGAACCGTCCTTTCTCTACAGTGGCAATGCAAATCTCGCCCGATGTATAAAATAGGATCTGCTCGCCATCCGGGGACCACTCCTCTATCCTTTGGCACGGGGGCTCGTCTTTTTGGGGAAACCATGAGCCGGTCATACCGACAACATCGGGTTCTGCTAGCGCGAGGAACCCATCCGTCCTGAACGCGATCCATCTGCGATCTGGCGACCACCTGGGCCATCTGATTCCTTCCGGCAATGCTTCAATCAGTTTGTTTTTCGGTTCTTTGACCTTTTCGCCTTTTGCATCCCAGTGAAGCCATCCCTCCGCCCACCGACGGGTTCTCCACCGTTTTGTTGATTCGCCATCAATCGTTACGTCCCAGTTTTCGAGCCGGTCCTTTGCACGGTCAATCTCAACCACAACGAGAATTGCGTGACTTAGCGGAGACCACCAGAAGTCATGAATGCGATGTTGTCTCTTGATGAGCCTCTCGTTCTCCGTGCCATCTCCCCGCATCACATAAAGCGATTCTGCTCCATCAACCCCGGATATGTAAGCGATGTGCTCCCTATTCGGTGACCATCGGGGTTTGCGAGAAAGCCCGTCATCCGTGAGTTGGCGGAAATCTGTTCCGTTCGGATTCATTGTGCAGACATTATACTGATAGAACTCCCACCATTTAGTTGTTCCCCGCCCTTTTTCCAACGTTCTGGTTGCTGCCCGGAAACCGTCCCGATTTTCCAACGGTTTACGGATGGCAAAGACCAATTTTCCCGTTTCCTCCTGTTCTGACACAGCACTGCTTGTCATAATAAGCAGTATGAACACACCAATTACACATTTTACACGCATGTGATAACCTTTCTGGGAATTACACTTCATCTGTGTCCGGATAATCCATCGTTGTTTTCAACCGGCGTTCTAATAGAGAAGAAATTTACACTATTAGACGCAGAGGAGTAGGCGAGGTCTAGAGGTTATTTCAAGCCGTGCTTCTACTTTTGTTGGATTGCAGTTGAAACCGGAGGGACGATATTATCGTTATTGATCTACGGACAACCTTTGTATCCCTTTTAGGTTGGAGCAACTGTAAAAAATAAGACAGAATGTGAGATAATAATGAATTTATTTCCTTTTATTCCCTTTTTCGTTGGGACAATTGTTGAAACTTCCCGATTCATATTGCGTATGGTGCAAGCTATCCGTATTTCAGATCTCTTTTCGTCAGGTGAATCGTTAAGACCTGTCGAGTTGTTGCGGAAAATCATAGACGCGTTGATTTTTTAATTCCTCTTTCCATCAAGACAACAGTTGAAGCTCTTCCCACCTTCCCTATTGCCTTCTGCACTTACAAGCCCTCTCTTCATCGTGCTGATGGTTGGAATCAACCGAGATTGAAGGATTTTCAGAATTGTTAAGTTCTTTTTCTGTTGAATCCGATGCCATTCAGCTAGTTCCTTTGAGCACAGCAAGGTGCCTTTTATCCTTAACTCTGTGTTTTGATTGTCCAACCTGTGAAAGCTTTGTTGACAAATTTTGACAAAGCGTTGAGCTGCGCTCGTCTGGAACTTGCTTTCACTTCTGCTGGTCCCTCCATAAGGTATGTGTCACGCTTTCGGCGGCATAGGTCCGTGTGCCCTGAAACCTCGATTTCATCTGCTATTTCCGCTAAAGGGGTTGCTGGGGACTTCTTGCTCGCTATATCTGAATTGACCACTTCCTGTTTTCGTTTAGACATTTATACTTCTCCTTTACAATTCTCAACTTTTTTTGACAGGTTTCGTTTTAGTTGATTGATAAGTTTGTTGTTGATCGTCCTATCTTCAGTCTGTAAAGTTGCAAGAAACTTGCCAATTCTGAGCGTTTTTCAATCTTTTTATCTGTGCAGCGAACAAAATTGATATGCTTCTGTAATTTTCTATAGCGAATTGTTTGGTAGTTTCTAATTTGCATCTGTCATAACAGATAGGCGGCGAGCTGTTCGTCCCTTTATCCTGCATTCCTGTTGACATTTGTTTTTATATGATGTATCTTAACGTTAATTCAGCGTTTTGTGTTGAGTGTTGAGAGGAGGTCTTTTGCATTTTTTTACTTTCTGTCTCATTATTCTTACATCGGACCGAAGTTATTCATTTTGCAATGAAAGGAGACTCTTCAAATGTCCACAACCCCGGCACCGGGAACAGGTGCTAAAGTGGAGTGTATCATACCTATTCTAAACGTTAAGAACCTCGCTGCGAGCATGGACTATTATGTGAACGTACTCGGATTCAGAAAAGAATGGGACTGGGGGGATCCGCCGGATGTTGGAAGTGTAGCGCGCGATGGTTACTCCATCATGCTAGTTGAGGATGAACAAGGACACCCCGGCACATGGCTCTGGATGGGCGTTGAGGAGGCAGATTCGTATTATGAGGAATACAAGGCGAGTCGTGCGAAGATTCGAGAGCACCCAATAAACTATCCTTGGGCATATGAATTCAGGGTGGAAGATCTGGATGGTCATGTTATACGGATTGGATCAGGCCCCAAAGAGGATGGATCTCACAACCACTGAAACCGATGGGAGGTTACAATTCCTTTCACTCATATAAGGAAGGAGGGTTTTCATGAATACTGACAATAAGGCAATCCGTAAGTTCCGAACCAAAGTGGCAGTGCTCCTGATCCTCAAAAAGACACTCGCTGTTGCAACTGTTTGGGGGCTGGTTTGGGGGACAGTTGTTATTGTACTCCGTGCAGCAATTGGAATGCCTCGCTTACCTCTATTCGCCGGTGGTATTGCTCTGATACTCGCCATCGGCTGTGCAGTGGTGTTGGCATTGCGTCAAATTCCGACGCGAACTGCCCTCCGAGCGAGTCTTGACAAACACAGTGGTGCCGGTGGGTTGATGATGGCAGCGGAAGCTGTAGAACTAGGCAGCTGGCGCAAGCAGATGCCATTGATTCGACCGCCCCGTTTGCGCTGGCGCGGCAGTGCCTATTGGGCCCGGTTTGTAGGTGCCGTACTGTTCGTGTGTATCAGTCTCTTGATACCGCAACGTTTTGTGGAGATCTCTAAGGCACAACCCCTTGATATTCGTGAAGAGGTAAAACAGTTGGCGGACGGAATCGATGTCCTCAAGGAGGAGGAGATTATCGAGTTCGCCGAAGCGGAGACGCTCGAAGAGAAACTGAATCAACTCCAAGCGGAGGCTTCGGGTGAAGATCCGGTCAAGACGTGGGAATCACTCGACCATCTGACAGATACTCTTGCCCAAGAGTCAGCAAACACCGCACAAGAAGCCCTAAGCAAAACAGAACGCCTAACCGAAGCGGAAACCCTGTCCGAAGGGTTGATAAACGAGGGATCGGAGATGGGTGCTGGGCTTTTAGCGGAATCAATGGCGGCGTTATCTGGATTGGTTCAAGAAGCAGCGCAAGAGAATGCGTTGCTCGCAGCGCAGCTTCCCGATCTAAAGGGCGATGGGAACTCACTCACGCTTGAACAACTCAAAGAAATTTCTGCTGCGTTGCGCTTGACCAAAAGCGACATCTACGAACAGTTAGTGAAACTGCATGAGGTCAATCTGATTGATTTGGAAACGCTCAAAGCATGCGAGCAACTTGGGCAGTATAATAGTGATGGCCTTGCTGCATTTCTCGCCGAGAATGCAGAGAACATGTCGGTAGCCCAGGGTATCGGTGGCTGGTGCCGAAGTGGAAACATTGGTCGGGGTCGTGGCGATGCACCCATGACTTGGAGCGATGGCACCACGAAGGAGGGCGCGAAGTTCAAAGCGGAAGCCCTTCCGTTATCAGACATCGCCTCCCTTGAGGACAGTGAACTGGTCGGACTTAGCATCGCAGCACCATCGGTCGAGACATCGAGTCCTCCACCGAAATTGGGTGGGCTCAGGGGTGCAACAGCTGGCGGCGGTTCGTCGTTTAACCAAACCGTTCTACCGCGTCATAAAGGGGCAGTTAAACGCTATTTTGAAAGGCCTTGACACATGTTGTAAAGCAGATTTTCGTCCGAATCAATCCTTGAACGAAAAATTATGAAAAAAAACTCAATTCGCGCTTTGCATCGAAAACAGTGATTGCGAGGACCTTGAAAAACGAAAACTCTACCAAATCCTGCCTGATGAAACAGCAGCTCAAGAAGGCTATATGAGAGTCATAGATGAATCTGGGGAGGATTACTTGTATCCCCAATCCCATTTCATTCTAGTTGAACTACCTCGTCGAGCAGAAGAAGTACTGACAGCAGCAAATTAAATTTGGATAGACGAAAAACCGAATTTTTGCAAAAACTCGATTCCTCTATATCGCTGCATTACTATAGTAAATTCAAAAAATAAAGAAACACTTGCGCCCCCCGGTAGGTGCGGTTTCATGAGATTTAAGTACTTAAATCGGTAATCCCTATTTTCCTCGAAACACACGGTAGGCGCGGTTTTCAACCGCGCCGGCGTCGCTAGCAAATTACCGAACTGTTTTTTTAATTTTCATGTAACCGCACCGGCTTGGCGTGTCCCATTAATTCTAAAATCTACTATAATTTATGCCACATCTATAGTGAATTCAAAAAATAAAGAAACACTTGCGCCCCCCCGGTAGGTGCGGTTTGATGAAAATTAATTTATTAATTCGGTAATGTGTGGTGTTCATTGTCTGAATCACGATTTACAGGATTCAAGGATTTACAAGATTAGAGACACTTCTTGATTGAAAATCGTTCGTCGTAGAATTACCGAATTATTTTTTTAAACTTCATGTAACCGCACCGGTTTGGCGTGTCCCATTAATTCTAAAATCTACTATAAACAACCATGCCAGATAACAAGCAATCTGAAAATCTGCTTCAACCTAAAGAACTGAATCCCGCTGTTGAACTCGCAGAAAAGGTGCTTGCGGAATTGGATCGTGTGCTGCTTGGCCGTTCTGCGCTCCACCGCTTGGTGCTCATCGGTATCCTGAGTCAGGGACATATCCTACTTGAAGGCGTGCCGGGTGTCGGCAAAACCGCACTCGTCAAGGCGTTGGGGCAATTGCTCAGTCTCGATTTTAATCGGGTACAGTTTACCCCCGATCTGATGCCGGGTGATATCGTCGGCACACATATCTTGCAGCAAACCCCGGCGGGAGAGCGCGAGATGAGTTTCCAAGCGGGGCCGGTATTCACGAATATTCTACTCGCCGATGAGATAAACCGCGCTTCCCCCAAAACACAATCCGCCCTGCTTGAGGCGATGCAGGAGCGTTCCGTCACCCTGCTCGGCAATACTCGTACCCTCCCTATTCCTTTTTTTGTGCTTGCCTCTCAGAACCCGATTGAGTTAGAAGGAACCTACCCGCTTCCAGAGGCACAGTTGGATCGATTCCTGTTCAAGTTGATTGTTCCCCATGCCGATGTGGATGTACTCGACGACATCATCTCAACCCGTCGACGTGGCGAACCACCTGCCCCTGCGTGGTCAATGAGTGCCGAGCAACTACGCCAGTTATTCGATGTGATGGATAGAATTTTCTTGCCCAAGCCGGTATCACGCTACATCTCACGCTTGACAGCTGCGACCCATCCGAATACGTCTGAAACCACCGCAGAGGTAAAAAAATATGTCACATACGCCGCCTCGCCGCGAGCGGCGATTGCGATGGCAGAGGCAGCGCGGGCATCTGCATTGCTCTCAGGTCGCCCGACTGTCGGATTCGAGGATGTGAAAACGGTTGCTTCAGCCGTGCTGAACCATCGCGTAATTCTGAACTATCAAGCTCGCTTTGATGGCGTGGATACCTTCACGATTGTGGATAGCCTCCTTGCCACCCTCGACGAAACCAACCTCAATCTGCCTGATGATCTTGAGATTCGTTCAGCGTGAGTTCCTTTAATCTTGCGTAAAGGGGTTTGAGAATGCGTTCACTCCTCCATGAATCAATAATGCGATATACTGCCCCGCGTGTCATTTCTTTTTTGGTTATCATGTGGGTGTGCTGCACCGTATTCGATGCCCTTGCACAGACCGATTTTGGCGACATAACAGTCACGCCTGAACTCCAACCAACTGGCACCAGTGCACATGGGTATGCGGAGTACAGGATCGCTATATCGAACCGCTCACCCGATACAGCCCATCGAGTGACATTGATTTTGCCGAAGAAGATTTTTCGCGCTTCTGGGAATCAAATCAGAGAAATTACTCGCTCGACGGTGGTTGGTCCATCCGCTACGGTCTATGTCTCTTTGCTTCAGCCACCTGTACCGCTCGCCCCCGGTAGTGAATTGGGAATTGCCATTGACGGTGAGGTACAACGAGACGAAGTGCTGTTATCCGACGGTTACCATGGTCGGGAAATATCGGGCACGACGCATGGCTCTGTCGGTGTCGGTACATCGCCGGGAGCACCGGTAGCGAGCAAAGGTTTCTCGCTACTACTCCGGATCCTGATTAGTCGAAATGTGGATCCGACAGCTTTACACACCCACGCTGACACGTTACTTGGTTCTCCCTCTTCAGGTGGTCCCTCGATCCCAAGTAGTGGATCTCCGGTTTCGAGAGGCAGAGGTTCTACCCCTGCCTACGAAACAATTGATTTAGGGCTTCCTGTGTCGGCGTGGAACACAACTTGGCTTGGTTTCTCACGTTACGATGGCATCATCGTCACGGCCGAGGATATCCGGCAGATGCCACCTGATGTTCAGTCCGCGCTATGGCATTACGTAGAATGCGGTGGTGCCCTGTTTGTCTTGGGAGGACCGGAACTGCCTGAAAGCTGGGGGTTGAAGGGATCGCTGAAACCTGAACTTCTCGCTGACTCTGAGGGGATTGCCGTCTATAATGTTGGTTTCGGTCAGTGTCTCGTGAGCCCTGCGACAGACACAGAAAGTCTAGATCAGAAACAGTGGAAACATGTTATAGAGTCATGGACAAAGACCGCAATCCCTTGGCAATGGGACAACTCAGTTGAAGATGCCAATCGCATATTTCCGGTGGTAAGCAGACTGGGGATTCCTGTGCGGGTGCTATTTTTGCTGATGCTGCTTTTTGCTATAGTCATCGGACCAGTGAATCTCATTATGCTGTCTCGCAAAAAACGACGCATCTGGCTGCTCTGGACAATGCCAGTCATCTCGTTGATGACGTGTCTTGGTGTGTTTGCCTATGCAACTTTTGCGGAAGGGTGGAAACAGGTGGTCCGTACGGAGGGGCTGACAATTCTTGACGAAAGGGTGCACCGCGCTACAACCATTGGCTGGACCGCTTTCTACTCGGCGCTGACCCTAGGTGAGGGGTTACATTTCGGTCATGAAACGGAATTAACGCCCCAAATCTCCGCTAGGGATACAAATAAAGTTCTTACAGTTGATTGGACATACGATCAGCACTTGGGAAATGGCTGGGTAACCGCCCGTGTTCCAATACATTTTATGGTTCGCAAAAGTGAAACGAGACGTGAACGCGTAACAGTCAGAAGGGGCGCAAACACCGATTTGAAAATTGTCAATGGTCTGGGGGTTGACATCAGCCAATTCTGGTTGGCAGACGGAGATGGCACAATCTATTCTGCAATAGATATCCCTGCGGGAGAGGAAGTAGAACTGGAATCGCGACCGGATGTGCGTGTTAGTAGTCCAGATAAATCTGTTGAGGGGTTTGAATTTGAATTATGGGATCCTTCTATCAATCAGGAGCTGAATAGGGGGAAAATCTCACCTGTATTAAGAGATGAAATGAGATGGCATGGTCTATTACTCTCTGATAATGTGACTGTTTCCGTTCAAGATCTCGATCGGCAGTGGGAGGTAACAGATCAACTTTTGAAGCGTTCTTACGACATAAAAACTAGCAGAGCCAACGGATTACTTAAAATCCACGCCGAGCGGACAACTAACTTACGCGCCATATTTGCCTCTGGAAATTGGATAGAAAATATTGAACGTCTCAAAATCAACCCCGAGAAATATCTGCGTCCCGGCTGCTATATCGCTTCCTTGAAAGCCTCTCCATTTATTGAGGAGGGGCTGCCGAACGCAACGGAAAGGCAATATAGTGCTGTCGTTTATGGTATCTTGGCAGCGGAATAAAGGACGGTTGGCAAACGTAAGGAACGCAGATCTGCGTTCCCTACTAACTCAATCAGTATTTTCCTTGCTGAAAGTTTGTACATCAACCTAAACCGAATACATCACACATGCAAGTCACTATCACTAATCTTAGAAAAGACTTTGGCGTGACGCGAGCAATCGACGACATCTCCTTTAGCTTTTCATCGGGGCAAATCATCGGCTTTGTGGGGCCCAATGGTGCTGGTAAGACGACGACTATGAGAATCTTGGCGACGCTTGATGAACCGACAAGCGGCGATGCCATGATTGACGATGTCTCGATTGTGGAGGTGCCAGAGCAGGCACGCCGATTGATTGGATATGTGCCCGATGCCCTTCCGATGCACCGGGATATATCTGTGCACGAGTACCTCGACTTCTTCGCTCGTGCTTACGGGCTGATGGCTATGCAACGGCGGGAAGTGGTCGAAAACATCGAAGAATTTACCAATCTCACAGGTATTCAGGAAAAAAGTTTGTACGCGCTTTCCAAGGGGATGAAACAGCGGGTCAGCCTTGCACGAGCCTTGATTCATGACCCGCCGGTGTTGGTGATGGATGAGCCTGCATCCGGGCTCGATCCGCGTGCGCGAGTCGAACTGCGGGAACTTCTGAGAGTTTTGTCGAGCCAGGGGAAAGCCATCTTAATTAGCTCACACATCCTGACCGAACTATCGGAAATCTGCGATGGTGCGGTGATTATTGAACAGGGACGAATCATCGCTGCGGGTACGTTGGAAGAGATTATCAAGCCGGAGGACGAACAACATACTTTTCTGATTCGATCACTGAACAGACAGGGTGACCTGTATAGGTCCTTGCTTCTGATGCCGAATGTCGCAGCGGTGAACGAATTAGGAAGCGAGATAGAGGCGAGGATCACCGGCTCTGAGGAGACGTGCAGTGCCCTTCTCGTAAGCCTAATCCGAGATGGATACCGTATTGTCGAGTTTAAGCAGCAGGGTAGCGATCTGGAATCGGTATTCATGGATGTGACAAAGGGAGAGATACAATGAAGTGGATCGGTGATCGCCTTGAAAAAATCAATGATCGGCTCAATCCCATCGTTGTCAAAGAGTTGAGACAAGCGGTTCAGGGCAAATTTCTAGTTGTGGTGATAATCTGTTTTCTCTGCGTCCAGTTGCTGACTATGGGGTTATTCTTGGTAATAGATAAATCTGTTTCCGAATCTTTTGATGGAGGGCTAAAAATCTTCCGAGTCTTGGTATCGAATTTGCTGATGACGTGCTTGTTGTGTATACCCGCCTATACCGGCATTCGGTTGGCAAACGAACGGGCAGATGCCAATGTCGATCTCCTGTTCATCACAACCCTTCGACCACAGTCAATCATCTGGGGCAAATTCCTCGCGGGGCTCGTGATTACTGTTCTGCTTTATAGTGCCTGTATGCCATTTATGACCTTCACCTACCTTTTGCGGGGTATTGACTTGCCATCGATTTTCGTCCTGCTCACATTCGATTTCATCGTGGTCGCTGTAGGCATCCAGTGTGCTATTCTCGTCGGATGTATTCCTGCCAACCGGGTCTTTAGGGTGATTCTTGGCGTGGCTTGGTTCGTTATTGTTCTTATTGCTATTAATATCCTAACCGTTTTTTCTTTGATGCTTGTGGAGTTTGGCATCGGCAGCCAACTCGACTCTTGGAGATTCTGGCGGGGTGCCTTGGGTGTGCTAGTGAGTGGGTTAGCACTCATCGGCATTTTTGCGCTGCTATCAATCGCGCTTATAAGCCCTTTATCTGCCAATCGAGCGCTGCCCGTTCGTATCTTTATCACCGCAGTGTGGATTTTGACCGGAATTGGTGCAGCAATATGGAGTATAGGGGTTAATGACTTCGATCCGATTATGGTGTGGGCAATTTTACATATTCTTCTACATTCCATCGGTCTGTTTGTTGCTATCAGTGAGAGGGAGCATTTGGGTTGGCGGGTTCGCCAAGCCGTTCCACGCAGATGGTTGCTCCGCCCATTGGCATTTCTTTTTTATAGTGGTGCCGCTGGCGGCGTAATGTGGTCTGCTTCAATTATAGCTTTGACTGTACTGTCTGCGGTGGGGTGGTTAATTGTTTTTCCGCATATGGAAGCTAATGATGAGATGCTACGCATCGCACCGCTAGCTGTTCTGGGGTTGTACACCTTCAGTTATGTGTTGGCTGCGTCACTGATAAGAAGAAATTTCTTGATGGACCGAGTTACTAGCAATTATACGTGGGTAATTGCCCTCGTTTTATTAGGTATTACAACGACGATCATACCGCTCATCCTCTTTTTTGTTTACGGAAAGTGGGATGAAAATTGGCTGGTCGCTAGTCCCCTTGGGCCATTTCTGTTTCATGACAGTGAGGTTGTGCCTTTTAGTCTAATTATCTCGATTTTTTGTGCAGTATTCATCGGTGCGCTCAGCCTACCGTGGTTTTTCAGACAGTTTAACAACTTCCGTCCTCTCAGAGCAAAAGCGAGAAGCGGTTCCCAGACAGATAAATCTGGTAACGTATTAGGAGTTTAGAGCGAGTTGGTGGGATGTGAGAATCGCCTCCGTTTTCTCTATCGCTGCCTGATTGGTAATCTGGTGATTATTGGAAATACGGTCATAGACTCAATACGCTCAGACCATTGATGGTGAACCATGATTCCCACCTTTACACTCCCACTCGGCTTCCTTTCGCTTTTGGCGATTACGGGTCTTGTTGCTATCTATCTACTACGCACCCGATCCCGGCGTTACCCCGTGTCCAGCCTGATGCTCTGGGTGAACCAGCAACAGGCGCGTCAGGGCGGGTTGCGCGTTGAGCGGCTGCAAGCATCGCTGCTATTCTTTCTGGAGTTGCTTGCCATTATACTAATCGCCCTTGCGGTGGCAGCCCCAATCATTCGGACGATGCAAGGTGCAATACCCCTGATGGTGGTCCTTGATGATTCCTTTTCAATGTTGGCAGGTGTTGATGAGACCCCCAAGAGCCGGGCAATTGTAGCACTTGAGGAACAACTCGCAGCCCAAAGATTCAATCCCCTTACTAACCGCCGCTATGCGGTGCGCTACGTGCTCGCGGGCATAGAGCCACAGGTGCTGAACGAAGCAGCGCGAACCGCAGATGAGGCAATAGCGCAACTTGAAGCGTGGCACTGTCTCTCGCCATCTGCGGATTTAGGAGCAGCGATAAGTTTCGCTGCCGAACTCGGAGGGCAGAAAGTTCTCATACTTGTCCTGACAGATGAACCTCCGCCTCAAATACTGAAGGAGGACCGAATGCAGTGGTGGGCGTTCGGAATCCCTCACTCCAACATGGCGTTTGTCAATGCGACGCGGACCGCCACCGATTCGGGTGAGCGGTGTCTGTTGGAGATAACCAATCTTTCACCGCACGCAGGCAGTACGGAGTTGGTTGTAGAGGTAAAGGATGCTGCTGCCCAAAAAGCAGCTTCACCATTGCACCGCTCACCCCTTGAAATAGATCCGCGGGCGACGCGCCGGGTTTTTCTGAACCTACCGCCAGAAACGCCAGCGTTACGGGCACGGGTTGGTAATGATGTCCTGGCAATTGATAACGAGGTTGTTCTCTTACCACAACACCGAAAGCCTGTACTGGTAGATGTCCGTATTCAGGACCCGCGACTCCGCTCTCTTGTTGAGAGCGCATTGGTGTCAACCAATAGAGTTGTGTCGGCTAAAACAGAACCTGAGTTGGTGTTTCTTGATGAGACAGCAGTTGTCGATGACTCTGCCGAGACGTGGTCTATGCACATTATCACCGAACCGGAGGCATTGGCTTATCTCGGTCCCTTCGTTATTGATTTGACGCACCCTTTGACTGAAGGGCTTTCGCTTGACGGCGTGGTGTGGGGGGCTGGTACTAAGGAGCAGCTTATGGGTACGCCGGTTATCACCGCTGGAAATGTGCCCTTGTTGACTGACACTGAGCGGTTCACCGGAGCCCATGAAATCCGATTGCGCCTACGTCCTGATCTGTCAACCCTCCAAAACTCTCCGAATTGGCCCATTCTGATGTGGAATCTCCTTCAGTGGCGTGCCTCACAAGTGCCTGGATTGGAACGTGATAACCTTCGGTTGGGTGAGGAGGCCGTACTGACGACCAAGTTGGGCACGACATCTGTGGAAATTGTTCCGCCCGATGGCGAAACGCTTGTACACCCTGTGCCTGACAGAACGATAAACCTGAAAGCTGAGATGGTCGGTATCTATGAGATACGTGCAGGCGTGGATAAGTACACTTTCGCCTCAAACGCGCTTTACCAAGCTGAGTCTGACCTCACGAATAAGGCGACAGGGCGTTGGGGTGATTGGGGTGACGCGACACTGCGGTGGTGGGGCTATCAGAGTTTTGCATGGTTCTTCCTACTGCTTGCCATCGGTATTTTAACACTGCACTTAATTTTCATGAAACGTGAAACGTAGCATCATCAAACCATTTCTTGGAGAAACCGAGTTTTTTCAAAAAACTCGGTTTCTAACACCAACAACACTTTGGGGTGGATATTTGATCCATTACTTATCAGATCGTAAATAAAAAAATGAAAATCTTTCACCTGAAAACCGAACAGAAAATTGAGAAATCACAAGATGAGTTATTCAACTTCTTTTCAGATGCGTACAATCTCGCGGAGATAACACCGCCTTGGCTCCATTTCCAGATGCTAACACCCGCTCCAATTGAAATGAAAGTTGGGACGCTGATCGACTATCGCCTAAAGCTGCGTGGTCTTCCCATCCGTTGGCAGAGCGAGATAACGGCTTGGGATCCCCCGCACTCTTTCGTTGATGAACAGCGTCGTGGGCCCTATCGTCGCTGGATTCATACGCATACCTTTGTTCCCGTCCCTGGTGGTACGCTGGTAAGAGATGAGGTCGAGTACGCTGTACTTGGCGGCAGACTTGTGCAAAAGTTTTTCGTCGCTCCGGATATAGAGAAAATTTTTGCCTATCGAACGTCGAAGTTGAAAGAGCTCCTCGCTTGACCTTCTCAGGCTTGGATATGGCTATCCAAGCCGAGCTTGGGGAAACTTATCGCTTATCCGTTGGAGCTTGGAGAAATTTGTGAACCAGCAATCGATCTCTGAATCACAAATATGTAGCGGCTGTGATAATAACCTCCGTGGTTTGACCGCCGCCCCACACGAGGTAGGGCTTTCAGCGGAGCGGCTTGAACACATCTCCTCAACGGCACAGGGATTCATTGACAGGAAGCAGCTCGCCGGCGCGATGACGGTTGTCGCCCGGCGTGGCAAGGTTGCCCACTTTGAAGCATATGGTATGATGGACATCGAAGCCAATAAGCCGATGCAAAAAGACACCATTTTCCGCATCTACTCGATGACCAAGCCGATCGCTGCTGTGGGTGTGATGATGCTCTGTGAAGAAGGCAGGCTAACGCTTGACGCACCGGCATCAGTATATCTACCCGAATTAAGAGGACTGAAGGTAGTACAGGACCCTGAGACCGATGTGTTCACGCCAGTCAAGGTTGACCGGGAAATGACTGTTCAAGATCTGATGCAACATACCGCCGGATTGCCCGGTGCTGCCCGATACATGGCTGGCAATACCGCAGTCGATAAGCTCTACCGCAAAGCAGGCTTGCATCGTTTGCATGAGTGCAACCTACGGGAACTTGTCGAGCGGTTGGGCAAAATCCCACTGTTGTATCAACCGGGAACAAAATGGCACTACAGCATCGCCGCCGATGTCTTGGGACGGCTCATTGAGATCGCTTCTGGCCAACCCTTCGACTGTTTTTTAGCCGAGCGCATTTTTCAGCCGTTGGGCATGGTTGATACCGGGTTCTATGTGCCAGCGGAGAAGATTGATCGGTTAGCAGGCATGTACGGTCCAAAGCCGACGGGAGGCTTACAAACCATTGGCGCACCCGAGGGCGGCACCGGACACATATCCAAGACCAGTTTCATAAAGAAACCAAGATTCCTATCCGCAGGCGGAGGTTTGGTCTCGACAGCCTCCGATTTTGCCCGGTTCTGTCTCATGCTCTCAAACAGGGGGACACTGTCCGGAGAACGGTTGATGCAAGCGGAGTCCGTTGAATTGATGACTCGCAACCATTTGCCTGAAAACTTGATATCGCTCGACAAAAAGCCTGAGGATCGTTATGGAGGGCTCGGTTTTGGGTTGGGTGTCTCAGTTCGCGTTCAGCAGACAGATTGGGTGCCTGCCTCCCAGATCGGTGAGTACGGTTGGATCGGTGGCACTAGCACCGAATTTTGGATCTCTCCACGTGATGAGTTGGTAGCCATCACTTTGGCGCAGCATATTCCCTTTTCCGCGTTGAGCCATACCGTTAAGCCATTGATCTACGCGGCGATTGTAAAAGATTGACCAATCCAAGCCAAGCCGGAGTGCAGCGAAACACTACACTACACATGGATGTTCCCGTCCTTGAAAATGAGATTGATTGGTGGTATACTCATTGTATAATTTAATGCCTGAGGCCATTGCAGTTGACAAGAACACGTAAATTGTTTGAATCACAGATTAAGCAGATAATACGGACAACGCAGATTTTTAGAATCCGCGCAGATCTGCGATTCAAACAACTCATGTGAGGTAAGCACCAGAATATAACTTATGAATGAACCAATTGAGATATCTGATTTAGCCGGCTACATTACCCAAATAAACACTATAACTCATTCAAATAAAAGTTATCTCTATCGAGGGCAGGAAAATGAAGACTGGCAAGTAAACAGCAGTGCTTACCGTCGCTTAGAAATTAGCACCAGTTCTTCGGAACAGGCATCAGTAACGGAAGATGATCGTTCCTCTGAATTGTTACGTTTTCAGCACCGGGATTATCTGCTACAAATTGTTAGTGAGATTCAGCTAAAGTATCCATCTACATACAGGGACCTACACCCGTTGGAATGTATGGCGCATTTACAGCATAACAGAGTAGCGACAGGACTGATTGATTTTACATTCAGTCCCTTGGTTGCCCTTTGGTTTGCCTGAAATGGATAGGGATATGATCGCTCAGGAAATCATTATCCCAGTTGAACATAAGGAAAGTCTGAGAACAGAGTTGGTAAAAATGGGAATCTCGGAAAAAACGCTATTTGCTGATCTACTCGGTTTTTTTGAGAGGAATACTGCTAGACGTTCCTATGATCTAACACTTGTCACTTCCAACGATGGAGAAAAGCTATCATGAAGAAGATACCAAACGATGAAAACAGGGACTACTATAGTTATTTTCAACGGGGCAATGTGCGATTGGTTACTAAAGAGTACGAGAGAGCCATTGAAGACTATGACAAAGCTATTAAGTTAAAACCAAAGTATGCACCTATCTACAACTTTCGAGGCTACGCTTATGAACTCAAAGGTAATATTGATCGTGCCATTGTAGACTACGACAAAGCCATACAATTTAAAAACAATTATGCTGAAGCCTATGGCAATCGTGGTGTGGCTTACGGAAAAAAAGGAGATTTTGACCGCGCCATCGAAAACTTGAACAAAGCGATAGAACTTAAACCAAATCTTGCTGAAGCTTATAACAGTCGCGGCATTGTCTACGACAATAAAGGCGAGGTTGACCGAGCTATCGCAAACTATACTGAGGCGATAAAACTGAAGCCGGACTATGCAGAAGCCTATAACAATCGTGGAGTGACTTACGGCAACAAAAATGAGCATGAGCGGGCTATCTTAGACCTTAGCAAGGCAATGGAATTGAAACGAGGTTATGCCATCGCCTACAACAATCGAGGGGCTGTCTACCGCAGCAAGGGTGATTATGATCTTGCCATTGAAGACTGTAGCAGGGCAATACAACTCAAACCCGATTATGTTGAACCCTATAGCAATCGCGGGGCTGCTTACCGCAACAAAGGCGATTATGACCTCGCTATTAAAGACTATAATAAAGCGATAGAACTCAACCAGAAGTTTTTCAAAGCCTATCATAACCGTGGTATTGCTTACTATGAAAAAGGCGATTATGCCCGTGCTATTGAAGACTATACCACAGCGATAGAACTGAATCCGGACCTTGCTGATGCCTACAGCAATCGCGGCAATGCTTATAAGAAAAAAGGCGATTATGCCCCTGCCATCGAAGACTATGACAAAGCGATAGAACTGAATCCGGACCTTGCTGAAGCCTATAACAATCGTGGTAGCACTTATAAGGAAAAAGGAGAGCTCAACCGTGCTATCGAAAACTATGACAAGGCGATAGAACTGAAATCTGATTTTGCCAAAGCCTATAACAATCGTGGTGAGGCATGGCTATACTTGAAAGAATGGGAGAAAGCTAAATTGGACTTGACCGTTGCCAAGGCGATGGGAGTAGATATCGTCACGGAGTTTTGTAATGACTACGAAAGTGTCCCCAACTTTGAGCAAAAGCATGGATTGAAGCTACCAGAAAACATCGCTGCAATGCTGATACCATCCGGGGAATAAACCTTTATCTCCTGTTTGAAGCCCACCCTCTAAAATGCTATCTGGGTGATTTCTCGATTTGTACCTGTTTACATCGTAGAGAAACCGAGTTTTTCAGAAAAACTCGGTTTCTTTTTGTCATCTTTTCACTCCAACCCATATTCAGTCGCTATGACACTCCTTCATCCAGTCTGGCTGCTCCTGCTCATTCCCCTAATCATCTCCCTGCGTGTGTGGAAATTACCTTCCCGTCTCTTAGAGGGGCTCCGTATAGCGATATTAACCCTGATCCTGTTAGCGATGTGCGGGCTAGCTGTAAAATTGCCGAGCCGGACGGGCACGGTTGTTGTCGTGGCGGACAGAAGCCAGTCGATGCCTGCTGACAGCGAGACAAAGCAGAAAGAGGCGATCGACCTCATCCAAGGTGCCATGAGAAGCGATTCTAACCTTGCTGTCGTTTCCTTTGGCAGAGACGCTGCCATTGAACATTCCCCCCAAAGCGGAAAATTCACCGGATTTGTCAACGAGGTTTCTGGTGACGCTTCCGACCTAAATAGTGCCATTGAGAAAGCGATGGCACTCATCCCACAAGACGCGCCCGGCAGAGTACTCCTGCTCTCTGATGGGAGATGGACAGGTAAAGACCCATCGGGCATAGCAGCGCAAGCCGCGGCGCGTGGCATTACCCTCGATTATCGCGCCATGCAGCGGGCTTCAGCAAATGATGTTGCCATTTCCCATATAGACGCACCGGAGACCGTCAACCCCGGCGAATCCTTCATGCTTGCGGCGTGGATACACGCGCCGGTTCCGAATGAAATTTCGTTTGAGTTGCTCCGTGCAAACCAACGTTTAGTAGCTGGCACGCGAAAAGTACCGTCCGGGTTGAGTCGTCTCATCTTTCGGGACAAGGCGATACAACCGGGAACACATCAGTACACCGTGCGAATCGGGGGGACCGAAGCCGATCCGGTGCTAGAGAATAATAGTGCAAAGATTCTGGTGGGTATTGAAGGATCACGTCCGATTTTGCATATTACTACTGGCTCCGATTCCGGACTGGCGCGCCTGCTACAGGCAGGTGGATTGGATATAAAAACCGCTCCACCGTCCGCATTCCATTGGTCGCTCGATGAGTTGTCGGGATATTCCGCTGTGTTAATTGAGAATGTGTTGGCGGACGAGATTGGGCTTCACGGAATGGAGAACCTCGCTGTCTGGGTGAAGGAGACCGGGGCAGGATTCATGATGACGGGTGGAACACATGCTTACGGTCCGGGTGGCTATTTCCGTTCGCCGCTCGAACCGATTATGCCGGTTTCAATGGAATTGCGGCGGGAGCATCGAAAGCTATCGCTCGCTATCGTAGTGGCGATGGATAGGTCTGGTAGCATGTCAATAGGGGTAGGAGGGGGCAGGACGAAAATGGACCTTGCAAACCTTGCCACGGCGGAGGTGTTTGATATGTTATCGCCGATGGATGAATTTGGTGTGGTTGCAGTTGATAGTTCACCTCACATCATTGCAGAACTCGCTCCGGTTGAAAATCAATCGCATGTACAGAGCGATATTCTGAACATCGCCTCACAGGGCGGCGGGATCTTCGTCTACGAAGCACTTTCCACCGCAGCCAAGATGCTCCTTGACGCCCAAGCCGGCACCCGGCATATTATCCTCTTTGCAGATGCCGCTGATTCAGAGCAACCCGGACGATACCGCGAGCTCCTTGAAGAATGCCGAAAAGCCAACATCACTGTTAGTGTTGTCGGATTGGGCACATCCAGTGATGTTGATGCCGCATTACTGCAGGACATCGCCTACCGCGGCCAGGGACGCTGTTTTTTCACCGAAAATGCCCAAGAGTTACCGCGTCTGTTTGCCCAAGATACCTTCGTTGTAGCACGTAGCACATTTATTGACGAACCGACCACTGTTCGGACGACGGGCGGCATGGTTTCATTGACCGGTAGAGGTTATCAGATCCCATCTCCAATCGGTGGCTACAATCTCTGCTATCTTCGTCCCGACGCAAATCTCGCCGCCGTGACGGTAGATGAGTACGAAGCACCGTTTGTGGCAGCGTGGCAGGCTGGGATTGGACGGGTCCTCTGCTATACGGGAGAAGCGGATGGGGCACATACGGGTCCCATTGCAGGTTGGAAGGATATTGGCAATTTTCTCACAAGTCTTGTCCGTTGGACAGGGGGCGATTTTGGGAACCTGCCCAGTGAGATGTTGGTGACACAGAGGGTCAAAAATGGAATCAATGTGGTGGAACTTCATCTGGATCCAGAGCGGGAGGGGGAGGTTTTTAGGGAATTGCCGACTGTGACGGTGCTCCGAGGCGTTGTCGGAGAAAAACCGACTGTTAAGAAAACCAAGCTATCTTGGACATCTGCTGATACACTTGCAGTAGATATCCCAATCCACGGCAGTGAAACGGTACTGACGACGGTGGAGATACCGGGCGGTGGAAATATATCGCTGTCCCCTATCTGTCTGCCGTACTCACCAGAATTCAAACCTGCTCACACAGAGTCGGGACTTGCGACGCTGGAACGACTTGCAAAAGTGACCGACGGGAAGCAACGAATTAATCTGGGAGAAATCTGGGGTGACTTACCACAACAGCCGCATCTGATCTCGGTCCAGCCGTGGCTACTGATTGTGGCACTCCTCCTGCTGCTTCTCGAAACGTTAGAACGCCGCACGGGGTTGCTATCTATGAGACATGGCCGGCGGTTTGTAGAATCAGTGTCGCAACGCATACGGAGGAAAGAGCGGGCAGTGGCTCAAGTTACCGTGCCATCTTCCGAAGAGGAAATGGAATCGCCTACGCCCGAGGAACCGGAAAAACCTGAAGTGTCTTCCGATCGGGATGGAATGCTTGACGCTTTAAGTCAGGCGCGAAGGCGTGCCAGCGGACGAACGGGACGCGAGAGGTAATGTGTATTTGACATCTCTCTACTTATCCTGAAAAATAAGAAGGTAATCAAAACTGTATGAATGAAAGTTACCGACGATATCTCATAGATGGTGAACGTGCGGGTGCCCGATACGCCTTGGCAGTGCCACGCAGTATCCCCTTCGGGACCGCTGGCAGTCAAATGGGCAAGCGTCCCGGCAGTTCCCTGGAATTTATCGATCACCGTGAATACCAGCCGGGCGACGACCTGCGTCGAATCGACTGGGGTGGCTTCGCACGGAGCGATAAATTAACCGTCAAACTATACCGGGATGAAGTCAATCCGCATCTGGATGTCGTCATTGACGGTTCATGTTCCATGGCACTTGAAGCGAGCCCCAAGGCACAAGCGACACTCGGGTTAGCGGCAGTCTTTGCGACTGCGGCATCAAATGTCGGATACTCTCACACCGCTTGGGTTGCGGGTGATGGGTGTCGGCAGGTAGTCAATGGCGCAGATCGACCGTCAATTTGGGACGAGATCGATTTTAACTACCGTGGAGCCCTTTTAACATCATTGGTTAAACTCCCTCCGTCGTGGCGTCCATTTGGGTTGCGTGTGTTGCTCAGTGACCTACTCTGTCCCGGGGATCCATTAACAGTGTTAGCTCAATTTGCCGAGCGGGCGACAGCAGTCGTTGTGGTGCAGGTCTTAGCGGAGATTGACGTGAATCCAACCGAACGCGGTAACATCCGACTCATTGATTCAGAGACGGAGACGGTGCAAGAGATTTTCGTGGATGCCGCTGCTGACAAACGGTATCGCGATGCGTTTGCCCGTCATCAGGAAAGTTGGCATCTCGCCGCGAAACAGACGGGGGCGATTATGACGGCGGTCATCGCAGAGCAAATATTGAGTGACTGGCGCCTGGAAGCATTGGCTGCGGCAGAGGTACTCACTATTACATGAATGACACTGATGACAAAGACATTAGGAATTATACCCAATTTGTGCGCTGTAAGGCTATCGGTAAGCAATTCGGAGGGTATGATATAGATGATGCGGTTGAACCGTTTCTACTTTGAAACCGGGGACTTTTATTGTCGAAATTTCTAAATAAAAGCTTGGGAATATCTTTTTTCTGCAAAAAATGTGAATTTCCGGTTGACGAGTATCCCTAAATGTTGGCAAACAACGAATATATTGTGTATAATATAAATAATATGCCTGTATATTGTATACTATACGCAATATACAGGCATATTGCCTATTAGTGGGAACGAGAGAATTAAGCCATCATCTATTAACTACGATTATTGGCAGGTTTATGATATGCTGCTGATCAAAGCAGCTACCAACAACATTACCTAAATAGAGGAGGTAATATAGTGAAACAATTGAAGCAACGCGGTGTCTTGTTATTAGCCTTGGTTGCCGTTTTCTCTGTCGCTGCGGTGTCGGTGCACGCCGCCACCTTGAATGTTACAGTGATGGATGCCCAAGCCGGTGAAAAACTGGAAGGTATTTCCATCACCGTCATGTCCCAAGCCGGTGCTTCCACTGAAGGTATCAGCGATGCATCCGGTATGCTCGAAATTACAGATTTGGCTGCCGGTGTCTACACGATATCCGCATCTGCCCCCGGTTATGCCGATAAGACCATGGCAAATGTTGAGCTTGTTGCCGACGGAACCACATCGGTGGAAATTGCTCTCTCTTCAGAGATTATTGAATTGGATCAAGTTTCCGTTTCGGCCTCGCGCCGCCGGGAAAAGGTGCTTGAAGCCCCGGCGTCGGTCGCGCTTGTTAGTGCTTCGGAAATCAAAGACCGTGTCGCACCAAGTGTCACCGAACACTTGAAGTCGGTGCGTGGGGTGGATGTCGTGAATACTGGCATAGGTACAGCGCAGGTTGTCGTCCGCGGCTTCAACAACGTTTTTTCGGGTACACTGCTCTCGCTCGTTGATAACCGCATCGCTCGTGTTCCCTCTCTACGGCTCAATGCCTACACCCTCATCCCAACCTCAAGCGAGGATATTGAACAGATTGAAGTCGTCTCGGGACCCGGTTCGGCGCTGTACGGTCCAAACAGTGCCAACGGCGTCATGCACATCCTCACCCGCTCGCCGTTTAACTCGCAAGGGACAACTATCAGCATTGGAGGTGGCGAGCGGAGTGTGATGCTCGGATCGCTTCGACATGCCGGCGTTATCAATGAAACTCTCGGCTATAAACTTTCAGTCAACGGTTTCCGAGGAAATGATTGGGAAGAGGGACGGTCAACAGAAGACCTTGAAGGCCCAGGGGAACCGGTCTTTGACACATACAGAGCGGGAGGCGAAGCTCGCGTGGATTATAAGCCCAACGATGATCTGATGGCGATTTTTGCCTTCGGCGGCACGCAAACCACCGGTACGGAACTGACTGGGCTCGGTGCCGGTCAAGCTAAAAACTGGCGTTACATGTACGGCCAAACGCGATTCATTTACAAAGACCTTTTCGCGCAATTCTTTGTGAATAGTAGCGATGCGGGGGATACCTATACCCTTCGGGATGGTCTACCAGTTGTTGATAAATCCGACCTGTATGTCGGGCAGCTTCAACACGGTTACAGCCTTGGAGAACGTCAACGCTTTACATACGGTGCAGATCTGTTGATGACCCGGCCCGAGACCGAGGGCACCATTAATGGGCGTAATGAGGACAGCGACAACATCACTGAGATCGGTGGGTACTTGCAGTCGGAAACCAAGCTCACTTCGCAGTTAAAGTTCATCCTCGCCGGACGGGCTGACAACCACAGCCACCTCAACGATATAGTCCTTTCACCGCGTGCCGCGCTTGCATTCCAACCCAACGACGACCATAACTTGAGGCTTACCTATAACCGTGCTTTCAGTACGCCCAGCACCTCCAACCTTTTCCTTGACCGGCTGGCAGCTCCAGACGCGTACGGGTTAGGCAGCAATTTTGAACCAATCTTAGGGTTCAGCCCTAATATTGATATACGTGCACAGGGGCCCGGTAGTGACACAGGATTGACCTTCAAAAGGGATGCAGCTGGACGGCCGCTGTTTCGGTCTCCCTTCTCACCGGTAGCAGAGCTGCCAGCAGACACCGCACTTCCCCTTGATGACCCGACTGCTACCAACCTGATGTGGGGCATCGGGCGAGGAGCTGTCATGGCTGGCGTACAGCCGGTTTTTGAAGCCGCAGTGAAGCAAACCATACAGCAAACCTTCACCCCACAGGCATTGCCACAGGTTATTGCAACGCTGCCTCCAGAGACGCTTCAAGGAGTAGCAACACAAGCACTTGCAACGCTGCCACCACAGGCGCTGCAGGGATTACCGCCGGAATTCGCTCCATTGCTGCAACCGGGGGCGATTGCTGCAATGCCACCCGAACAGCTTCAGCAGATAGTGCCACAAGTGCTTCAGGCACTACCGCCGCAGGTAGTACAAGGTCTTGCTGCCTCTCTTGCCGCATCTACAGAGGCAGAAATTCTTGCCGGGTTTGCTAATCTCGTCCCTGAACAGGTAGATGGGGTGAAAAATGTCCTACGTAGCGTTAATCCAGAGACCGGCGAGTTTATTGATGTTGAAGATGTCAATGACGTTGACCCGCTTAAGCCGACGATAACACAGACGTATGAAGTCGGCTACAAAGGGATTCTCATGAACAAGTTGGCTTTTTCCGCCGATGTCTATCACACAAGAATTAAGGATTTCGTCGGTCCCTTGGTCGTTGAAACCCCGAATGTATTCTTGGATTCGGAGACATTAAGTGCCTTCCTGGGACAGCACTTCACGGCGGCGTTAAGCGATCCAAAAAATGCTACGCTCAATCAGGCGTTGCTTGCGTTTGATGCGCCTGCTCAAGGGGGTAACGGCAACGGTTCGGCTGTTGATGAGTTGACAAAGTTGTTTGTGGCTGGCACCGAGAACAACGGGCCCGCTTTCATCCCCTTTGGTACGGTGACCCCCGAGCAGGCATCGGATCCAAACGCGGTTCTGCTGACCTATCGCAACTACGGTGATATCTCCCTTAACGGGTTGGATTGCAGCTTGACCTATTACCTCAATCCGAGTTTGAGCATCGGCGGGAATTACTCGTTCGTCAGCAAGGACCTATTCGAAACCGATCTCAGGGAAATCGCCCTGAACGCGCCTAAGAATAAATTCGGAGCAAACGTTCAATACATCAACACCAATCTAGGGTTGGGGGCGGGGGCCCGGGTGAATTTTGTGGCTGGCTTCCCTGTGAATTCAGGCGTTTACATCGGTGAGGTCGAATCGTATTATACGATTGACTTAAGCGCGGGCTATGACATACCGTTTGGTCCGAGCCCTCGCCTGTCGCTGACAGTCCAAAATGTGCTGAATAATATGTATCAGCCATTCATCGGTGCCCCAGAGATTGGGCGTTTGTCGCTAGTGCGTCTGACGCAAACATTCTAATCAATCAAGCCATTCTGGTAGGTCGAGATTCACATCTCGACGAAATACTAGAAATAACTGCATCTTGTAGATAGAAAAAAACGCCTTGATATCGCCACTCATCTGACTTTGAAGCAAGCCGAGTCGTGATGATTGAATCAGGGCGTTTTTTTATGCCGTGTTTAGAGATTCCGGTCAAGTTGTAGGGCGAGCCAGTAGGGGTAAGTTTCATCTCGGTACGTCAGTTCAAGGTTCACCTTCCGAATCTCGCTCGGTTGAGGCACGACACCCGGGGGTTTCTTGCTAGTGGGCTTGAGCGTGAAAGTCAACGTGTTGCGTCCTTTTTTCAGCAGTTCCGGCGCAATCCTTGCCTCTATATGACAACCGGGCTTGTCCTCCGGGTGGTCCGTAATTGTAAGAGGCGTGGTGATGGATTGTTCGGGTCCAACAGCGACCTTCTGACCATTGACCTGCAGCTCAATATCGGCTGGCGTCATTAGTTCGGTGATGTTGAGAAGCAGCCTAGCGTACACCGGTTGACCCTCAGCAAGTGTGGCGGCAAGGTCATCGGGAACGTCAATCTCCATTTCAGCTTTGCCTCCTTCGCTGTGATATCCCAATTCCAACGGTAGGGCTAGTTGGTAGATGTAAACTTTGTTGGCATAGCGGAGCCGTTCTGGATCGCCCAGTTCTCGGTAAACCTCCCACTGTAGGTCAAAAAAGCGGATCACATAATCGTAAAAGAATATGCCATCTGCCCCCTGTTCGTAGAGCCGGTGGGCAATTCCTCTGTGTTCGAGGTGCTGCGTCAGGTGTGCCGGATAGCCATTTATCAATCCACCTCGGCGGAACTTGAAGAAGCCGGGTTTGCCCGCTCCCGCGACGAGGCGACAACTTGTTCCCTCAACTACCCGGTACCATGCCGAGATGTCCATCTCATAGAAACTAATTGTGCGACAATGTGCGATCAGCACGTCTAGCAAGTCTTCTTGAATCCAGGTGCGTATATCCAACCCCTCAGCAAAATGACACTGGATATCGTCTTGCGAGCTTTCGTGCACCTCCGCTTTTCCTGCCTCGGGCGTCAGTTCCAGTCCTTTCTCCTTCCAGATTGAGTCCCGTGAGTATAACTGCGCTGACAGTCCCAGATATTTCCCCTTCTTCTCACCTACCTCGTCCAGCATTGCGCGGACATCTCGCACATGCTGGTTCATGATTTCACGTCCTTGAACCTCTTCCCCTGCATTGAAGTAGGGACCGATACGGGTGTAGTCTAGATCGAGTCCGTCAATATCGTAATTCTCCGCAACCTCACGCAAGAATGCCAGATTCTGTGCGGCAATCTCCGGCTTATTCCAATCATAGATCGGGGAGACTTGGGCGTCGCGTTTCGATTTCAGTCGTAGTTGTGGATTCTCTCTGTAGAACTTAGTCTGATACCTATCAAATTCGAGCACACTATATGTGTGATGACCGTCATTCATCCGGCGACTGCCCCAAGCCTGAATGCCACAGCGGTGACACTCATCCACAAAGACAGCCATGGGATCCATACCCGCCTCGACCCAAGCCTGCTGCGTTTCCCACATTTCAAGGACATCCGATTTCTGGAAAGCTCTGATCACACCGAGGCACCGCTGCAGGATTCCTACGTGCGAACCCTCAAAGCACTGAACAAGAGAGCGAATTTGCCGTTCAGCCTGCTCAGGGCTACAGGGCGTTTCCCCGGCATCGTAGGTAGCAATGAGTCTCTGTCGCTCCCGTAAGGGAATTAGCCCTTGACGATTTAACATGGACGCCTCCTTTATATATTTGACTCATATCAGGATAGAGTGCAAAATACGAATGCCGTGAAACGTGATGCGTGAAACGTGAAAAACATATATTCATTGGTGCAGTTGGGCTAGGGAGTCCCAATTCTGTTGCACAATTTCTTAACATCAGTCAATATCGATTATGTCACAGTTGGAAACCCGCTGCCGACGAGAGGTTCGCCGTTGTTGACTTCGATAGTTGGAATCAGGCAATGGTGCGATGCTTGTGCATCGTTGAAACAGACCCCTTGAGCGTAATAAATTATCACAAAGGCGCGACGTTGCCGATTGGTTGTGTTCTGTGGGGTTGCATGGAAGTTCAGACAGTGGTGGAACATACATTCACCGGTTGAAAGTTCCACCGGCACGCCGAAGCTAGCGGGACGTTCCTCCATTTTTGCTCGTTCGGTCTTGAGGGTCGGATTTTTTGCCAGCGCCTCTTCCTCTTTCTTTTTCGCTTCAGGGGAGAAGCGGGGATCTCGGTGGCTGCCGGGAACCACGTGCATACAACCGTTCTCCACAGTGGCATCATCAAGAGCAATCCAGCAGCTAAGGATTCTTGGGGCGGAAAGGGGCCAGCCGTAGAAATCTTGGTGGAAACGGAAATGACCATTGTCTTGTGGCGGTTTGGAGATGATATGATCATGCCATAGACGAACCTCCGGCGTTTTCAAAAGTGTCTTAGCGATTCTAGTAATTAGCGGATGCCGCACCGTTTTTTCGTAGTCCTCATCTCGCTTCCACATGTTGACGTACTGAGTGAGGACCCGTGGCTCATCCTCGGCATCTTTGATAGTGCGGCGATGACCGACGCTGAATTCGACCGATGAATTGTCTCCTCCTGCTAATTCGATATCAACAATCCGATCCAACCCATCAATAAGTGCTGTGACCTCATTCTGTTCTAAAACCTTTCCATATCTAAGATAACCGTTCTCATTGAAAAATTTTACTTGTTCTTCGGTAACCATTTTTATCCTCCGCTATCTCTGTTGGCTCATGTTGCTGGCACATTGGTAAAATGAGCGTTATTTTTGTTACACTGCCCCGATTGTATCACACTTCTCATCAACTGTAAATATCGAAGCTTTGGTGGGCAGAAAGCATGATATGGTGGTCAACTTGTAGGGGGAATTCGCGCTGGTGTCGGGTGTTTGAAGATTTGACAACACGCTCAAGGTAATGTATAATCGGACAAACCGGCAGGAATAAACCGGGATTGATTGGAAAGACATTTATTTCTATTATAGGACTTACGCAGCATGTTCATAAGTCCCCCTGACAAGGGGATTTAGGGGGTTAAAAATCAAAAATCTACCTCCTGTGTGCTAAATTTGTGTAACTCCTAAATAATTCAAATTATAATCCCAATCTGCAATCAACAGTAAGAATCCCAACCATAAGATGAACACAAATGTAATTGCTTGTAACTGTTTGTAATACGATTGATGGGCATGATGAAACGTTTCATCCTGAAATAGGGACAATTTTCCCATTTGCGCGGGAAAAATGGGAAAATTTGATTTTCGCAGGCGAAACGTAACCTTTTTAATCTAACTCATGCTACCTTAACACCTCATCTTTTAACTGCGTAAGTCCTATATTAAAAGTATACTGTAAGAACGGAGGAGAATCATGGCACAAAAAAAGGTACTCGTTACCGGGATGAGTGGCTTAATTGGCGGTCTCGTGCGGGACCGCATAGAGGGCAAGTATATTTTAAGCGCATTGAATCGCCGTCCAGTAGAGGGCGTCGAATGCCATCAAGGCGATATCGCTGACTTGGACGCCATTCGACCCGCTTTTGAGGGGGTTAATGTGGTCGTGCATCTAGCAGCGATGGCGCAACCATCGGGCATGACATGGGAAGAATTGTTAAGCGCGAATATCATAGGGTGCTACAACGTCTTTGAGGCATCACGGCAGGCGGGCGTTAAGCGCATAATTTTCGCTAGCAGCGGGGCAACCGTCAGAAATTGGGATCGCGTATTTCCCTACGACGCAATCGTCGCGGGACGTTACGATGAAGTCCCTGAGACATGGAAAAAAGTAGATCACGAAACGCCGACGTGGCCCGGGGGACTCTATGGCTGTTCCAAAGTTTTCGGCGAGGCGTTGGCGAGGCATTATACGGACACCTGCGACATCTCGATAATCAGTCTGCGCATCGGTGCGGTCACCCGTGAAAATCGTCCGACAGACACACGTGGTTTCTCTGTCTGGTGCAGTCAGCGGGACGTTGCACAGATGATCGAAAAATGTATTGAAGCACCTGACAGCGTGAAGTTTGATATTTTCGAGGTTGTGTCCGACAACAAGTGGGCTTACCGCGATATCTCACATGCTCGTGAGGTAGTTGGATACGAACCGGAGGATGCAGCAGAAGATTACCGCTAGGACGTGTCACATTTTTCTTAGGCATTACTTGTTACGCGCTTCGCGGTTTGCACTTTTTTAGATAAGCTGCAGCTTCTATTGGTATCGATCCACATCGGCGGGTTCAACTATCTCTTTTCCCAAAGAAACATTTAATTTCTCCGCCCACTCTAGAATCTGCTGATAGGTTGTATCCGGCACATTGACACCATGCGTCAGACGCTGGATACGAGAGCGGTGCTCATAATCGCCGGGAACCAACACCTCATCAAAACCGGGCGCGGGTGGTATCGACTTTATGCCATCGAGAAATGCACGCACGCCCTGTTGATACGCTTCCAACGGGGTAAATGCGTTGACATTCAACACCTGTATAAACTGGCCACCTATTGCGCCACGTCCAACGTCGAAATTCCCGCTCAATCCACCAAGCAGACACATCAGCAGCGAGAACGCGTAGCCCTTGTGTTTGCCAAATGGCAGCAAAAATCCGCCGTCATAAAAGTCCGCCGTTTTGACGCTGGGGTTGCCATCTTTGTCCACAATGCAGCCTTCGGGTAGGTCAACCCCCCGACTTTGGGCGAACATAATCTTACCGCCGGCGATCATGCTGGTGGCAAAGTCGATGACAAATGGTGCATCATCGCCGGTAGGGACACCAACAGAGATCGGGTTGGTGCCGAGTGCCCCGCTGGCACCGCCAAAGGGGACAATGTTCCCGCCATCCTTCACACCGTTTCCGTTGGTGGTGATGCCGATGCACCCCGCCCGCGCGGCTTGCTCTGCGTATTCACCGAGCCGACCGATATGCCCGGTGTGGACAAGAGTCACACTACAGGTGTCAGTCTCTTTCGCTTTCTCAATTGCACGTTCCATCGCTTTTCGAGCTGTGTGGTGACCGAAACCGTTTCCGCCATCAACGCGCAGAGTGTTGGCAGTTTCGCTGACAAACTCTGGTTCAGCGGCAGGTTGCGTCCTACCGTCTGCGATACTTTGCAGGTAGCTCGGAATACGAATTACGCCGTGCGAATCGTGCCCGGCGAGGTTTGCATTCACCAAGATCTCCGCTACGTTTTTAGCAATGTGGCGGGGCGTGTCTGTCGCCATAAATACCTCTCGCGTCATTGCGTGTAGGTAGCTTGCCTGAAAGGAATGCGTTGTCCCCATAATACTGCCTCCTTTTTCATATTTCTTGTTGGCTCATGTTAAGAAATAGTGCAAAGAAACCGAGTTTTCAAGAAAAAACTCGGTTTCTCTTCGCATTTTGCACTTTCTTTTGATATGAACCTTCTTGTTATCATATCTTACGAATCAATCGGATGAAACCCTATAGAATTGAAGCGCATTGTCCCGGAACAACTTTCTCAACTCATCATCTGAACAACCGCTGACCGCCCACTCTAAGGTCTCGACCCATCTCGGATATTCGGTCGCTTGCGCTGCAACGGGCCAATCGCTGCCGTAAATCACACGATCAAAACCGAAGCACTCGATTACATGATCTATGTAAGGCTTCAAATCCTCTCGTGTCCACGTTTCAAAATCGGCCTCGGTTACAAGACCGGAGACCTTACAAAACACGTTAGGGAATTCAGATAGCTCTTTAAGCTCACGTTTCCACGGTTCCAAGAGTTGATCCTTAATGTTCGGTTTGCCGATATGGTCTAATATAAACTGGATGTTTGGACACTGCTTGACGAACTGAACGGTATTGGCAAGGTGCCGATGGTAAATGCAGATATCAAAGCTTAACCCGAACTCCTCAAGTGACTGTACGCCTCTAATAAAATCGGGCTGTACACAGAATTCGAGGCTTTCCGATTGAATCAAACGACGGATCCCTTTGACCATCGGATTTTCAGAAAGCTGCTCGAGAAGCGGTCTCGCACCGTCCCCTTTTTCAAGCGGTGCGCCTGCCACAATCCCCCGGATTCTTGGATCTTCTTTCGACAACGATGTGATCCACTCTGCCTCTTTCAGATTTTCATCGGGATGGGGATCGCACTGCACAAAAATCATTGTTCCAACATCAACCGTCCCGCAAGCGTTTCGGTAGTCCTCTAGCAAATAGGGTTTGTTCAGAAATGGGACATCTTCAAGCCACGGGTATCTCAGAACGCTCGGATCCCAGAGATGAATGTGTGTATCGACAATTGGAAAATCTGCCATCGTGTTACTCCTCGCTTAGTCTGCTAATGTTTGAGTTGTGTATTCTTGGATTTATCGGATTTTTGTGCCGATCTTGTTTTGTCCTCAGGCAAAAAGATTGTAACACACATGACGAAAAAGGCAATGGAAATTTTCGGTTGACAAGCCGTAGCGCTGGTGCTATTATGTCGCAAAGGTAATCTTGATTTTGCGAGCACTTAGTTACCAACAATAGAGAGGGAAAAACATGGCAACAAATTCGACCGATTCGCTTCAGGGAACATCACGCAAACGAATACCACTTATCACCAAAGTGCTCGCGGTTCTCCTCGTGCTGTTGCTGATTTTCTTTTTTTTGCAGTGGTATTTGATAACAGGGCTATTCAGTTTTGCTGCCGATCTTATGAAGGCTCAACTGATACAGCAGGCACCCGATGGTGTTGATGCAGAAGCAATTAAAGCAACATTCGATCGAGTCGAACAAGCGATGCAGGCTATGCCGTTGAGTTATTTGCGAGGACAGGTGCGCTTGAGGAAAGTTAGAATTGCGATAGATTATGCGTCGAAGGCGACCGAAGATGGACTGTGGAGTGCGGAGGAAATTAACACTTTGCTGAAAATGACGGATGCGGCTGTGGGATACCAAGGAAAGGAATAGTAGTGGATGAAAGAATTGACAGATCCTTACGAAAAATTTGCGTATCCCTATGACCGCATGATGGCGAATGTTAACTATGTTCGTTGGGCAAGCTATATTGAGGACCTCTTCAAGCATTATAAATCTGAGCCGCGAAAGATTTTAGAGGTCGCCTGCGGCACGGGGGCGTTGACAGTATTGATGGAGGAGCGGGGGTACGAAATGTGCGGCTTAGACCGCGCCGAGGGAATGCTGACCGTTGCGCGTCAAAAGGCGGAGGAGCGTTGGCTAAATATCCCATTTATGCGTGGGGATATGCGCGATTTCGATCTTCAGGAGCGGTTTGACGCAGTGCTTTGTGTCTACGATAGTATCAACTATGCGGTCGATGAAGCCGAACTTGAGGCGGTTTTCCGGGCGGTTTCAAACCATTTAGTTCCGTCCGGGTTGTTTATCTTCGATGTTACCACTGAGCGGAATATCGTTCAACACTTCCACGGGCAGACATTTTCGGAAAACCATCCTGACTACTCCTATACGTGGAAAAATATGTATACCTATCACGATAAGATTTGCCGGACGGCACTTACCTTCTTTATCCGTGAAGGGGAACTCTTTCGCCGTTTTGAAGAGGTTCACATCCAGAAAATTTTTGAGGTCGGCACCGTCAAAAAGCTGTTGAAACAGACTGGATACAAGATGCTCAGTGCGTATGATATGTACACTTTTAGCAGGTGGAATCGACATTCCGATCGGATCAATTTTACCGCCCGCAAAGAGGAGGCATGAGGATGACCGATGAGAAAGCAGCCATGACCGTCGAATCAGCACTGTTACATCTGCAAATCAATGGCTGGTGCGTGGTTGAAGATGTCATTCCCGAAGATAAGGTGGATGCAATACGCGAAAGCGTCGAGCAAACAGTCGAGGTACACGGGACTTACACCGGTGTCGAAGGGGTAGGGACTCGAAAAGGTTTGCTCGCATTCAATCAGTCGTTCGCGCCTTACCTTGCCGACAAACGCGTATTGGGGATCGCCGAAGCGTTATTCGGACCGCATGTACGCATCTCTTTTACAACGGCACATATCAACTACCCGGGCAATGTACGTGGCGCGCTACATTCGGATTGGCCCTTCAATCAAAACAACGCCGGGCATATACCCGCTCCATATCCTGATGCGGTCATACACCTGACCACATTGTGGATGCTCTCGCCATTTACACATGAAACCGGCGGCACCCTGGTTGTGCCGGGCAGCCACCGGTCCCCGAACAACCCATCAGGAAATAACGGCATTGATCCTCTTGAGCCTTATCCCACTGAGATGCAAGCGACGGGGGAGGCGGGCAGTGTGTTGATACTTGATAGCCGGACATGGCATGCGACTGCACCCAACAAAACCGATAGACCGCGCGTCGGGATGGCAGTGCGTTATGCGCCATGGTGGCTCAATCTTGACGTATTGATGCCCGGCTCAGATGAGAGAGCGCGCATAGTGGACGAGACGGGAGGAAATGAAAATGAGGTTGCAGCGGTTTCCCCTGTGATTTACGAAGCACTACCGGAGGAGGTCAAACCGCTCTATCGGCATTGGGTAAGGTAGCAGCAAGAGACACCTTCACTCCGCATTCAGAGCGTCTATCGCTTCTTCTTCACTATCAAACGGTTCAAATTGTTCGACTAGCTTGCTCCGAATCATGAGATTTTGGATGTTCGGGCCGACGTTGATGAGTGCAACCAGCCCCCCTTTCTTTTCGATGGATACGTATGCCCCCGTTAAGGCACCAAGTCCTGAACTTCCCATGATTGTGACACGGGCGAAGTCTACCAGGAATTTGGGGGTTCCAGTACAACTGGCGATCTGTTCATCAAATGCCTTTTTGAATTCAAGGGCGGCGAGTCCAAAAATCTTACCGCTCGGTTCCAAAATAGTAACACCTTCTCGATGGCGGATATTAACTGCCATAAATCTCTCCTAATATGGCACAACTCGTATTGATCATAAGTTAAAAGTAGATTGGGTTGAATGACACCGATAAAAAATACCAACCATTACACTGAGATTTCGGTGTTCGATTTTGCCTGAAATTACCCCAATCTACGAGTGAAACTCAACAGTAAAACCAATGGACAACGGTTTTCACGTTTCACTCTAGCTTGTAAGGCTGCTGCGCCCGGTAAGCCGGACGCAGAAGATATAACGTTGATGTTCTAAAGCTGGGTTACAAATGGGCTATTCGCTAGCACTAGACCGCAACAGGTGAGCCCCCATCGCGCCGCTCAACAACGGGTTTATCGCGTCAAAGATAATCCATACCAGTGATCGAACGTCAGCACTAACAGCGGTAAAATCTTGCCCGGCACCGCTAATGCCGAACCAGTTCCAAAAGAAGAGTATGGCTGAAAACAGGAATCCATAGAATAACGCGTTGGCAGCTATGAACTCTGGACCACTAGCATTCTCACCGGCACGGCTCATGCGAATGTAGCTGAATATCAATCCCAATATTATTGAGATAGCGGAGAGCCAATTAATCCAATTCCAAGCACTGCTGTACGGTTGAGCGTCGCTGGAAGTGTGGTAAACCGGCTCGATGACTGTGTGGATGGCAACTATTGCCGCAATCAGAATCAGGACAACACCTATGACTCGCTTTAAGGCTTCCATGAAAATTTTCTCCTTTCCCTTATTGGGTTAGCTAAATTCTGTTCCAAGAAACAAAATTGGGAATCTCATTTCATCTACGCCTTATAGGATTACTTCCTACGATAGCGGCGATTTTAACCGCTCTCTTAAGAGGCTTGGATCGGTGTCTCGCTACTGGATGACCGACCGAGGAGTCGCTTCAAGGCGTGTGACTTTGATCTGCGAACGATCCATCATATCAGGAATTTTGGGAGCGATTTCATTCTTCCAAGTGTCGCTTTCATAGACAGCGTCATACAACTGTTCCCGCTGCGCCTCACTCTCAAATCGGCGAATCCAAACGTACAGATCTTTTTCTTCCTCGCCAACAAAGCTTCCCAAAATTACCATCCCTTTCGAGACCTGAAAGGGAATAATCACCTCCTCCATATAATTAACCCAGTTCTCCTCCTGCCCGGGTCTCATTCGATACTGCCGAAGCTCAAAGAACATAACTCTCTCCTTGCATGTTATGGGTCACGACTGTGCCCTCATGTGGTGCCGTTGGCAAATTATCTTTGCTTGTTATTATGACCTGTCAACGCTAACGAACGTCAACTTTCACCAATATTATACCAGTTTTTCATTGCGATGTGTAAAAAAAATCCCGGTTCAATGGCTCCGCTAATCTTTTGGAATTATAGCAGATTTTAGAATTAATGGTACACGCCAAACCGGTGCGGTTTGATGAAGTTTAAGTATTTAAATCGGTAATCCCTATTTTCCTCGAAACATACGGTAGGCGCGGTTTTCAACCGCGCCGGTGTCGCTAGCAAATTACCGAATTATTTTTTTAATTTTCATCAAACCGCACCTACCGGGGGGCGCGAGTGTTTCTTTATTTTTGGAATTCACTATAAACGTGAAACGAGCATAAAAAAAGCCCGAGCATATCACTCGGGCTGTAATGAGGATTGATTCAGGTTATTCAGGGTAAGCCGTTGCAAGGGCTATCACTGCATACGAAGTGACAAGCACCTTATCTCGTTCCATCCAACGACTGTTCTCGTTGACCCACCAGCCTTCAGGGTTTTGTTCATCGATCAATTTTTCGGCGAGCTCTCTGTACCAATCGTGAGAAACCCCCTTCGCATCGACAATGGTAGATTCACCGTAAGTCTTTAGTGCCTTTGCCATTGTATGGTAATTGTAGAAGAGCCCCTGCTGCTCCATACCGTAATTTTCCTCAACTGTAAAATGTTTCATGATCCAGTCCACTGCGCTTTGTACGCGGGGATCATCTTTGTCAACATCGGCGTAGATGAAACTCAACAGTCCAGCGTAGGTCATGCTGGCATAGGATCGGTGATCACCCGCTTTACTCTCGCCGTCAGGGGCATAGATAAAACCGCCATCGTCCCCCGCCCAATCTTGATCGTTGGTCTCACTGCGATTCTGACATCTTTCGAGGAATTTAACCGCTTTGTCCCACACCTCCGGGTCATCGGACCCGCTCTCCTTGAGCGCCTGTATAGCGAGACTCATATTAGATAGGTCGTGCACACTTTCCCGACTCCCATAACCGATCCCCCCAAAGTAGACCTCGCTTTCATCCGTCACCTGAAGACTTTTGATGAACTCCTGCGCCTTGGCAATTGCCTCGTCATATTCCGGATTCTTTGCGGAGGAGAGTGCCATGAGCGAAACAGAGGTATTATAATTCGGCAGCGCGGGTTGCATCTCAACGTTATAGATCCCACCGTTGGGTTGCTGCATCGCCAGCAACACTTTAATGGCTTTCTGAATGAAGGGGTTATTCGCTTCCGCATACTGGTTATGTGGATGCCGCAGAAAAGCTGTGAGTGCCAATCCTGTTATACCGGGGTGATGCCTAAACAGTCCACTGTCCTCCTGCTGCATTTTCAGCCATTCCAATCCTTGATTGATTGCTGCTAGCACTCTCGGATTCAGATCTTGGTAATCAGAGCCGCCGTGGTTATGTGCATACAGGGGTTGGCTCAAGAGGATGAGCGCGAATAAAACGATTGTGTATTTGTGTCCGTTTGTCAATTTCATGTCCTATAATCTCCGTTATGTTTGAGTGACGGGTAAGCGCACCTTATATCCGCGCACCTAAATTTGAGCAAATCCTGTGCCAATTGCTGAATACTGTATCTATTGAATTTTGCAGGGATATCCTTCGGTCTAGTGTTCAATAAATGAACGGGGGTGTTCATTAAATGGTCAAGTGTCTTCAGAGTTGCACTGCCTCCCCCGTTTCTGAGGAGCGCATCGCAGCGTCATAAACCTGCATCACCCGTCTGATCTCCTCAGGTTTGACAATCAGTTCCGCTCCCTTGTTCAGGACATCAGAGATATTCTGATAATAAGACTTCCACGACCCCCTGACACTCTCAACCACCAGTTCGCGCTGCTCGCCGTCCGCTTCTGTCCAAACCTTTGCATAAGTGTCAGGATCTTCCTCTGCAGCGTCAATATTTCCTGCCACCATCGGCCTCTCCTGCGGATCTAATCCGTACTTAATTAACCCGCCGCGATCACCGAGGACGTACCAGCGCGGCTTTGGGACCTTCGCCAAGTTACCCACTTCGATCTGATAGCGGACATCGTTCTCAAATTTAATCAATAGATTCGCATAGTTGCCGATGTCGATATCCCACCGTGCCCCGTAATGTACATCACAGAAAACAGTTTTGACCGGTGCAGAGACCAATTGCAGGGCTTGATCGACGAAGTGCGCGGGCCAATCAAAGAGGATGCCACCGCTCTGTTTCTTGACACCCCGCCACCCTCTCGGTCCCCCATATCTCATGATGCCGACCTGGAACAGATAGGGTGTGCCGAGTAGACCCTCCCCAATCACCTTCTTAACGGTCAGATAGTCCCAATCCCAGCGGCGATTGTGAAAAACGCTTAACATGACACCGTTTTGCTGACTCGCCTCGATCATCGCATCGGCTTCGGCGACGTTCATACACATAATTTTGTCCGTGACAAGATGCTTGCCGGCGTCCATTGCCCGAATCGCGAGCTCGGCATGTGTGTCGTGCGGTGTGGCAAGGATAACCAAGTCTACGCTGTCATCCGTGATGACCTGATCAATGGTTTCATAAAGCTTAACGTCGGGGCAGGCTTGTGCGGCGGCTTGTCGTCTTTCCGGACTCCGCGTCGCAATCGCATACAGATTAAGCCCCTCCGCCAGACCGACGAGATAGGCGTGGAACGATTGCCCGGCATAGCCGTATCCGATAACTGCTGTATTGATCATCAAATCTCCTTCTGTGTTAGCGAACGTAGGGAACGCAGATCTGCGTTCCCTACCAGACCTTTGTTAATTAATCCTCCCAATTCAATACCACTCCTAATAGATTCTGATCCCACTCCATCAACAGTTGATACGCCTCCGCAGCCTGAGTTCCCGCCAGCCGGTGGGTGATCAATGGAGCAACGACGATGCGACCGTGGGCGATAAGCTGCAGCGATAGCTCCCAATCGTCACGGAGTGTCCAGAAATTCGGCGAAGATTCATGACGCGGACGCACGGAATTATGGGCACCTAACACCGTCAAGCCCTTTCCGTGGACATCACGGTAAAAGTTCACACGTTCCGTCTCTCCCCGCGTGCTGGCAAGCAGAACAACCCGCCCATGCCAATCTGCCAATTGAAAAGCAGTATTGACAACCGGTGGATGCCCCGTCGCTTCAATAACGACTGCCAAACCTTTACCGCCGGTAATTTTGTCAAGTCGATCTCTAAAATTTTCAGCCTCTGGATCTAAGCCGTAGTCTGCCCCAACCCGTGTGGCGAGTTGTAAGCGACTGTCGGACAGATCCGCTGTTATCACAGGCAATCCACCGCTGAGTTTCGCAAGTTGCATCGCAAATAGACCAATCAAACCACCGCCCAACACAAGGGTCGGTTCCCCAAGTTCAATTTTGGCTTTCCGAACCCCTTGCATCGCAATGGTGCACAAATTGAAGAAAACGCCTTCTTCCGAGGATAACGCTGCCTCCGTTACCTTGAGAAGACTGTCTGGTGTGGCGACAAAATGACTCGTATGACCTTTGGAGGAAACGACACGATCGCCGATCTTAAAATCGTCTACATCTCTACCACTGTCGATGACCACTCCGATATTGCTATAGCCGGGATATGATGGATAGCGTCCCTGTGCATTGGGCAGTCCGAGCAAGAAAGCACGCTCTGTACCCGGACTGATGAGCGTACATTCGGTCGCCACCAGAATCTCGTTATCGCCAAGAGACGGGAATTCAAAATCCTCAATTTCAACCGTCGCCCGGCTGGGCCAAACAACTCTTTGTCCTTTCATGCGTTCCTCCTCAGTGGGCGGAAAAAAGTTTTCCTACTCATACGATCTCTCTGCGTTCTCCGTGTCTCTGCGGCAAGAGCCTGTAACGATTTATTTAAAAAAAGTAACGTGATAAGGACTTATGTGCTGTTCAGTATACAACATGCCCAACTTAAGATCTATGATAAAATGGTGGATATATTTCAGCGGGTGAAGTTGCAAATTATTTCTGAGCTGCACGATTTAGATTGAATGGATTGGCAAGAAACACTATAATATGTAAGCTGCTACCTATCCTAGAGAAATCGAGTTTTTTCGTTTCCCTATAGCAGAAGTAATGTGCATTATACCCTACAAGAAACTTGGAGGCGTTGATGGTCAAATTTTTATTGGCATTAGTTGTAGTATGCACCCTTGCGTTGCCCCTGAGCACGATCTACCCGGCAGCGGATCCAATCCTCAGAAAGATCTCAGCCGTTGAAACCGATTCGCCACCAAAAATTGATGGAAAACTAGACGATCCGTGTTGGCAAAAAGCGGCACAGGCCGGCGACTTTATTCAATTTGAACCGAATTCTGGCGAACCTGCTAGCCATAAAACGAAAGTTTACCTGCTCTATGATCAGAATCGGTTGTATGTCGGTTTTGAGTGTTTCAAGAGCGACATGAACGTCCTCGCCGCAAATTCTGTCCAGCGAGACTCTTTTTTCTTCGCTGATGACCATGTTGAAGTCTTGCTTGACACCTATCTAGATCAACGCAACTGCTACGCTTTCGCATTAAACGCCCTTAGTACGCAGACAGACCGACGGATAACAAACGAGGGCGGAAATGTGAGACGAAACAGCTCTAATGTCGGTTCCGCTATCTCTTGGGACTGTGATTGGTCGGGGCACTCGACGATATATGATGACCGATGGACCGCGGAATTTTCCATCCCGTTTGCGGAACTCCGTTTTCCGAAGAAAAACCCTCATGCGGTTTGGGGAATCAATTTTTGGCGGAACGATGAATCTCAGCAGGAAGAGTTGTCGTGGGTAGAACTTGGGGGCCGGCAGTACGCCGTTTCACAGTTTGGACATCTAACCGACTTGCCGTTGGATCGACTCGTTACAAAGCGTCCGTTAGAGGTTAAACCGTACGGCACCCTAAAGCCGGAGAAAATTGGCGATCAGGACCCCGAATTGAATACCGCTGCGGGCATTGATGTCCGGTATCCCTTCTCAAGCGTGACTGTCGACTTCACCCTCAATCCTGACTTCGCACAAATCGAGGCGGATCCGGACTTAGTCAACCTATCAGACATCCCGCTCCGTTTTCCAGAGAAGCGCCCCTTCTTCTTAGAAGGGAACGAGCTCTTCCAGACGCCGGTTGAGTTGTTTTATAGTCGTCGAGTCGAAGATCTTATGTATGGCGGGAAGGTGATTGGAAAACTGAGTGATTACAATTTCGCCTTCCTGAACGCACAGGCGGGCCCGGAAACCACAGCGTTCAAGACAGATTCACGGTTCAGCAAGTATCTTGATCGAGAAATCCTCACGCGGGATTTGCGCGAGACCTTTGATAGGAATGACATCTCGCTTTCTGATATGGCTTCCGTTGCTGTCAAAGATAAAGAGGGCAAATGGCTGATAACAGATGCGACAGAAGATAAACAGTACACCATCATGGAGCAGGGGGATCGGCTAAACGTTTACGAAATGGACACAGATCGGTTACCGGCTGATGAATACAACTATTCCGTCTTTCGTGTACAACGGGAACTCGGTAGGAACTCGTCGATCGGTTTCTTGGGGGTAAACAAACAGGGGCAGAGTCTATATGACCGGGCATCGGGAATTGATGCCCGTTTTCGGCTGCCCGCCGATGTCAATCTCAATCTTGAATACGCCAGAGAGTGGAGGGCGGGGCTTGAGGGCCATGACCCCATCAGCGATGATATTATCTTTGCCGAATTTTCACGGAGAGCGAATGTTTTTTCGTTTGAGGCACGATATATTGACATCGGAGAAAATTTTGATGTCGAGACCGGTTTTATTCCGAGGACGGATCGACGAGGGCTCGAGTTTACTACTCGGTACAATAAGCAGTACGCAGGGTTGGTACAACGCCTGCGCGGCGAGGGCGTGGTTGACCGCTTATATAACCATGCAGGTGAACTGACCAACGAACGCTATCAGATTCGTGGGTTGATCGGGGTTAAGAATATCTTCCTTTTCACCGGTCCAGAATGGTACTATCACGTGGATGATGACGGTGTGGCTTACACGGATAGAGTGCTGAATTTCTTCACCGGCTGGTTTCCACCCAAGTGGGTGAGAGTTCGGAATTTTGGAACGGTCGGCATCCGAGATGATAAAGATACTTTCTTCATTCGACCAGAAATAACATTCCGTCCAACAGCGAAGCTAGACCTGGAACTGACCCTGCAGCGTTTAGTGGAAGATGGCGTTCTGGAGCAGTGGACGCGCCGTTTTGCTATCAACTATCAGTTCGCACAGCGGATGTTCTTCCGCTCTAGTGCAGAGTTCACGATTGATGACGAGCGACGGATTTTCGGGTTGTTTGCCTACGAATATCTGCCTGAAAGCACATTCTTTCTGGTCTACAATAATAACCGCGAAAAGGACGGTGACACGGAACAGATTGTCTTTGTGAAGTTGGCACACCTATTAAAAGTTGGACTGTTTTAGAATATCATAGGGGCGCGGTAGAATCTCAACTTGGTTGGAAGGAGTTGATCGCGATGCAATCGCAAGAAAGAATCACAGGAGAACAACTGCTTGAGATGTCCTCCAAGCTGATTGGGCATGTCGAATTGGTAAAGGGAGGAATTATACAGACGGGCCCAGCAGGAGATATTCATGGCGAGTTGGCAATGATTCTTGGATCGTTGCTGCAAATATATGTTAAACAGAATGACCTCGGCAAGGTATATGCAGCAGAAACAGGATTTTACACCGCGTGAAATCCGGATACGGTCCGCGCTGCCGATGCAGCTTTCATTGCAAAACATAGGCTGCCTGAGAGCCCTTCTGACGGTTATCTGGAAATCGTCCCTGATCTGATGGTCGAAGTGGTCTCGCCATACGATCGACCGAGAGAAATCCTCGAAAAGGTCAATGAGTGCTTGGAGGCCGGTGTGAAGTATCTGGGTAGTCTATCCAAAATCTCGTCAGATTTACGTTTATAAATCTGATTCTTCCGTTGAAGTCCTCTCCGGAGAGGATACCTTGATTGGTGACGGTGTAATTCCGGGTTTTCAGTGCCCCGTTACCGAGCTCTTTGAATGACAAACCAAATTTTTAAGGAGGCAACAAGCCTATGGATGCGAAGTTAAAAAAGATTCAGGTTACCCCTGTGAAATTCAACAAGGATGGCGATGTACAGAAAGAGGAGTTCGCGACGCTCACCTTTGAGGTGCCGCTCGATAGTCTCACACAGCGGCAGGAGGTCATGAGCCTATTTGAGACCCTCAGTCGCGAATGGGTGAGGATCGAAGTTGAAGGAGAGTCAATCCCAACGGACGAAAGTTCCCAGCTTGGAGCTGCTGTATGAACATAACCAATTACACCTGCTTTGAATCATTATTTGGCTGGGTCGGTATTGCGAAATCGGATCAAGGCCTCACTCGCGTTACCTTTGGCGCACCGACGGATGTAGCCATAAAAGATCGCTTGCGTAACGGTTCACACGGTAAACGGGGTTTATATCCGCTGACCCGCAACGCGCTGGATCCGGAACTACTGGAAGCAGCAGAGTTACTGACAAAATATTTCAATGGCGTGCCGGTTGATTTTGATATTAAGCTTGATCTAAGTGCTGGAACGTCGTTTCAGCAGCGCGTTTGGAAGACTGCCTTTCGGATCCCTTATGGCGCGGTCCAAAGCTACGGTTGGATTGCAAAGGAGATCGGTAATCCGAACGCGATGCGAGCCGTTGGCGGAGCGATGGGAGCGAATCCGTTAGCGATTATCGTGCCGTGCCACCGTGTCGTCCGTAGCGACGGAGGGCTCGGCGGTTATGCGGGCGGGTTGCACTGGAAACGGAAATTGCTTGCTATGGAGCGAAAAATCGAAGGGGTTTGAACACTCTAGGACTTACGCAGTTGGTTCATAAGTCCTCCTGAACCTCTCTGATAAGAGGGGAAAGACAAGGGAGAAGATCCCTCTTATCTTCTCCCTTGTCAGGGGAGTTGGGGGATTTAGGGGGTTAAAAATAAAAAACTCGCGCTGCGTGCTAAATTTGCGTAAGTCCTGTGCTCCAGAAAATTGAGAATCGATAGGACGGAAGCAGACGTTTTAACAGTAGATGTGCTGATGGCGAGCGACATCGCCGGGATTTGTGTCGTAATTATTGTAAGGAGAGATTACGTTAGTGAGACATTACACCAAAATATTAATTGGGGAGAACAAAAGACGGTTAAATAAACTGAGGGAATTCCGTTCCCTTATGATTCGCTATTTCAATAACAGCCGGGTAGGTTTCGGGGGTGGCAGAGTCGAAGAAAGTGCTGCAAAAGAGGCTAGACGCGAAATCAATCGACTCAAAGATGAAATACATTCCATAATTCTTAATTCAGGAATAGATCCAGGTTTTTCTTGGACCCCACCGTCAGCCGTTGGAGGTGATGAAACGAGGATCGATCTAATTGAAGATATTTTTAATCTTGATCAATTTGATATAGGTCCTAACAATCTGCTGGCTTGCATAGATGGAGCTATTGAAAAATATGACTCTAGTCACAAATCAGCATTTGTCAGAACGTTCAATCCATTCTTCTACCTAGGGCGGGTGCTTGATGCAATTACGGATCTGCCGTTTATTATCATTGGAATACTTGGCTTTAACCGACAAAAGATAAAAACGTCAGCAGTAGGCAGGCTAGTTAAGGGGACTCTTTATCTGATTATAATCGTAGCCGTACTTTTGACAATACTGCATCTTTTGGATTTTTTGGAACCGATTAAACAGTTTGTGCATAAATTGTTGGCTGTAATAAAGGAAATTAACTCGATGTTTGATTTCGACGATGTCAAATAACAATAGCTCCAAATCCTGTAGACAGTCGTTGAATATTTATAGCGCGTGCCGAGTGGACGATGGAGATAGCCATGGATCCGGGCAAACAAATAGCTATTGACGATCTGGAAAATGAGACGCAGGAGGTAACCGGATGAACATCGCTTAAATAAATAAGGAGATTCGTACCATGCAAGAAAACAAAGAACCGATCCAACCACAAATTATACAACAGTTCAGCAAATACCTTGAAAACAATGCACTGCGTCTCACGTCGGAGCGGCGCAACATCCTTGAACAGGTCTTCGCTTACGACGATCACTTCCGCGCAGATGACCTGTTGATACGCATGCGCCAAAACGGATATACTGCTTCGCGTGCGACGATCTATCGGACGCTACCGCTTCTAGTCAAAAGTGGGCTGCTGACGGAGGTGATCGATGCACAGAAACAGTCCCATTATGAACATATCCATTCTCGCCAAGAGCATGCCCACCTAATTTGCCTGCGGTGTAGTAGCATCATTGAGTTTGAAAGTCCGGAGATCGACGCGCTCCAAGAAGAGGTTTGCAAAACGCACCAGTTCAAGCCAGTGAAATATAGAAATGAAATCTTGGGATACTGTGTCGAGTGCCAAAAAGATGGCATCTGATCTATTATCCAATCCCTTTTTTCGGAGGAAATATTACAATGTCAAACGTCAATCGAAAATTTACTTTAGCCGCAAGGCCCGTTGGCTATCCAAAGCCATCAGATTTTGACCTAGTGACCGAACCCATTCCAACTCCCAATGATGGGGAGGTACTTGTACGCACCAATTACCTGTCTGTAGACCCATATATGCGTGGACGGATGAACGATAGAGCCTCCTACGCCCCAAATGTACAGATCGGTGAGGCGATGGTCGGCAGCGTTGTCGGCGAAGTTGTTGCTTCCAAAAACCCAGACTTTCAGGTGGGAGATATCGCTACAGGCGGGCTGGGTTGGCAGGAGTATGGCGTATCTGATGGGGGCAATCTCCGGAAAGTGGATCCAACCCTCGCTCCCATATCGACATCTCTGGGGATTCTCGGTATGCCGGGCCTGACGGCGTACTTCGGCTTGTTAGACATCTGCAACCCACAGCTGGGAGAAACGGTTTTCGTGTCGGCAGCGGCGGGAGCGGTCGGTTCTTTGGTGGGACAGATTGCCAAGATAAAAGGTTGCCGCGCCGTAGGCAGTGCCGGCAGCGACGAGAAGGTGGATTATGTCGTGGACGAACTCGGCTTTGATGCCGCGTTTAATTACAAGACAACCGAGGATTACGGCGCAAAGCTAGCCGAGCAGTGTCCGGACGGAATTGACGCTTATTTCGATAACGTCGGTGGTGCGATTACCGATGCCGTCTTTCCCCTGATCAACGTGAAAGCACGGGTGTCGATCTGCGGTCAGATTTCTCAGTATAATCTGGAAAACCCGGAACAGGGACCGCGTTTCCTGTGGCATCTCATCGTCAAACGGGCAAAGATCGAAGGATTCCTTGTCTTTGAATTTGCGGACAAACATGACGATGGGCTTCGGCAGATGGCGGAGTGGATTCAGGCTGGAAAGTTGAAGTACAGAGAGGAAGTAACAGAAGGCTTTGAGAACGCCCCCGCCGCATTCATCGGGATGTTGAAGGGAAGCAATATCGGCAAGCAGCTAGTCAAAGTTACTTGATTAACCCAATACGTATTACGTTTCACGTTTCACGATTCAAGCAGACATCGAAACAACAGGTAGTAACTCACGCGAATTAGGAGAGGAATCAATAACATGTCAGACAAATATCGTGTCGGAATTATCGGTTGCGGCGGCATTGCGAGGCTGCATGCACTGGGTTATCAAGGTGTCGAGGAGGTCGAAATCGTCGCTATTGCTGATCCCGTTGAAGAAGCGCTAAACGATTTTGGGGAAAACTACAACATCCAGACGCGCTACCTCGATCCCCGCGAGATGCTCGACAAAGAGAATCTCGACATCGTGAGCGTTGCAACATGGCACAGGCTCCACGCCCCCATGACAATCGCCGCTTGCGCCCGGAAGCCGAAGGCGGTTCTTTGCGAGAAGCCGATGGGGATTAACCTCGGTGAGTGTGACGAGATGCTGATTGCAGCACAGCGAAACAACGTCAAGGTTGCGATCGCGCATCAACGCCGATTCAACCCGGTCTGGACAGATGCCCGTCAATTAATTGCCAACGGTGCAATAGGGGAACCACGTCAAATTGTGTGCAAAGGCGGTCAGGGTCTTCTGAACGACTGCTCACATCTGTTCGACATGATGCGCTATGTCCTCGGCGATCCGGACGCAGAATGGGTTATGGGTAACGTTGAACGTAAGACCGAACGCTACGAACGCGATATACCGATTGAAGATCGGAGCGCAGGAATTATAGGATTCCAAGGGGGCTGCATCGGACTGCTGCTTCAGGAGATCGCCGGTCCCAACTATCAAGGTGGAATTATCTACGGTTCCGATGGTATTATAGATCTGACCGAACAGCGAGCCCTCCTGCTCAACAGCAAACGAGCGGAATGGGAAGACCGTCGAGCAGAGGGAGAGAATCCTTCCGTGGCGCAGGTGCAGGAACTAGTATCGTGGATTGAAGGGCGAAGTGGGCATCGTGGCGAAGCGATACACGGACGCGCCGCCGTGGAGATTATCATGGCGATCTACGACTCCGCACGACGACACGAAGTGGTGCAGATGCCAGTTCGGACCCACGCTTCACCGCTTGAGGTGATGATTGAGAACGGCGACTTGCCGGTTGAACATCCGGGCAGATATGACATCCGCGCAATGTTACTTCGCGGAGAGTCAATGTAGCAATGAGGCGGTGTGGTTAACATGAAAAAGGGATTATCAACTTCAAAACCGATGCTTTCGCACAAATCGACCCTGTTCACCGAATCGGTCATCCGGGGCATGACGCAGCTCTGCAACCGCTATGATGCAATTAACCTGTCGCAAGGGACACCCGGATTTGAACCGCCCGACGAGGTCAAGGAAGCCGCTATTGATGCCATCCGCGAAGGATACAATCAGTACAGCATCACTTGGGGAACGCCGAGATTCCGCGAGGCGATTGCTCGCAAGGTTACAGCGTTTAACGGCATCCCAACGGATCCGGATCTCAACGTTACCGTCACCTGCGGCTCAACGGAGGGCATGATGTCGTCGCTGTTAGCGATTATCAACCCCGGCGATGAAATCGTAATCTTTGAGCCGTTCTATGAGAACTACGGTCCCGATACAATCATCTCTGGTGCAACACCCATCTATGTGCCGCTGCGAGAGACACGCTGCCCGGAAAGAGGCGATATTTTCACCTATGACCCCGATGAGCTGCGAAACGCTTTTAGCCAGAACACGAAGGCCATTGTTTTGAATACGCCTAGCAATCCGATCGGGAAAGTGTTCACACATGATGAATTGAAAGAGATCGCTGCGCTCTGCTGTGAATTTGACAGTCTCGCTGTGACGGACGAGATCTATGAACACATGATCTACGATGAACGTCCACATATCAGCATCGGTTCTCTGCCGGAGATGCGCGATCGAACAATCACCGTTTCGGGATTGAGCAAAACGTACTCGATGACCGGCTGGCGACTCGGCTACGTGATTGCGCCCGAATATCTGGCAAACGCCATCCGTAAGATGCACGATTTCTTGACAGTTGGGGCACCACACCCGTTGCAGCAGGCGGGGGTGGTTGCCCTGCAATTGGGGAAGGAGTATTATAGGAAACTGGTCAAAAAATATGATGATAATCGGAAACTGTTTTCCACCCTGTTGCGGAAGGCGGGGTTTCAGTGTTATATCCCCGAAGGCGCGTACTACATCATGACCGACATCAGCAATTTCGGCTTTTCGGATGATACCGAATTTGCCCACTGGCTTGTGAAGGAGATGGGTGTCGGTGGGGTGCCGGGATCGAGTTTCTATAGCCGTCCGGAACTCGGTAAAACCAAACTGCGATTTATGTTCAGCAAGGACGAGGCAACATTACGTGAGGCAGCTGATCGATTGATGCGAATTGGCGAGAAAATTTAGCCTTCAAATGGAGAGAGTTAGATGCAGCCCCGCATCGCCGGTTACGATTTTGCACGATCTCTTGCGTTATTTGGACTAGTGGCTGCAAATTTTATCTCAGGTGTTAAAATAGCTGAGTACGGATTGTACTACGTTAGCCACGCACTGCTACACTCCCTTATGCGAAGCGGAGCTGTTGCAACCTTCTTGGTGCTGGGTGGAGTCGGTATATCGCTCCTGACACAACAGGTCCGAGCAACAAACGATGCACATCGAATCGTAGATAATCGAAAGCGATTGATAAGACGCGCTGCGTCCTTATTAGCAGTTGGAATTGGTTGTAGCCTAATTTGGAACACAAATTTTCTATGCTTCTACAGTGTTTGTATTATTATTGGTGTGCTGCTGCTGACAGTTTCCAATCGTTGGTTATGGTTACTCACCTTCGTTTTCGTTGCAGTCTTTGTTGTATTCATATCTTTAATTTATGGCTATTTTGACTATTACGATGTCATTCGGAATTGGAAAACGTTTCAGGATAGTGACGCTTGGACAATCAAAGGTGTGGTCTTTCGTCTGTACTTCAACGGATTTAACTCAATGTTTTCCTGGACGGTTTTTCTGTTGATTGGTATGTGGTTAGGACGGCAGGAGGTGCACTATCCCAGAGTGCGTAGAGATGTGCTCTTCGGCGGAATCGGCGTTGCCTTGGTTATGGGCGGTGTTTTATGGATGCTGTCTTTCGAGTTACCACGTAGCTTTCATCCAGCAAGCATTTCGGAGTGGTTGGGTATGGAAAATGCCACGATACTGGCCATATCACTTAGTCTCTTTGCTATGTGTGGAATTGCCAGCGCAATCACTGGAGGCAGCCTCATGCTAACCGAGAAATATCCAGATGCAAAATGGATAAAACCGTTCATAGCAACTGGCCAACTTGCCCTGACGCTCTATGTTGTCCATTTGGTTATCGGCAGGGGGCTGCTTGAAGTACTTGGGGTTGTTGGAAGTAAAGCACTCCCGTTTGCAATCGGAAGTGCCGCCATATTCTGTATCTGCGCGGTCATATTTTCTCATGTTTGGAGAAAACGATTTGAGCGAGGGCCTTTGGAGTGGGGAATGCGCCGAATCACAGGATAGCTTGGGGCGGTTCTGAACCCCTACTAATTTTGGAATTGACGGGGCGTGTTCAAGCGGGAAAAATCAGATGAACAAGCGTATCGCCGGTTACGATTTTGCTCGATCACTCGCGTTGTTTGGATTGGTGGTTGCCAATTTTAGGGGAGAGGTTGAACAAACTGACTACGGGCTGTATCACCTTATCCAGTCACGATTACATTCTCTTATACCAGGAGATGCTGGCACAATCTTCTTGGTGCTAGGTGGAGTCGGTATATCTCTCCTGACACAACAGGTCCGAATAACAAGCGATGCACATGGAATTACGGATAACCGAAAGCGATTGATACAACGCGCTGCGTCCTTATTAGTGGTTGGTATCTGTTGTAACTTAATTTGGACCACAAATTTCCTAGGCTTCTACAGTATTTGTATTATTATTGGTGCACTGTTGCTGACGGTTTCCAATCGCTGGTTATGGTTACTCGCCTTCATGTTCGTCCTCATCTCTGTTGTATTCATTGTTTTGGTTCACGGCTATTTTGACTATTATGAGTTCCTCCTGAATCGGGACGTGCTTCGGGATACCAACCCTTGGACGGTCGAAGGTATGGTCTTTCGTCTGTACCTCTATGGTTTTAACTCGATACTTTCTTGGACAGCCTTTCTGCTGATTGGTATGTGGTTGGGACGGCAGGAGGTGCACCCTCCCAGATTGCGAAGGAATATGTTGTTCGGCGGAATCGTCGTTACGCTAGTTGCGGAATGTGCTTTATGGCTGCTAATTTTCGGTGTTTTATGGCTACCGAGTGGCTTTTATCCAACAAGTATTTTAGAGGGGCGTATAGGCAATATGTTCATACTGATTAATTCGCTTGATCTCTTTGCTAAGTGCGGAACTACCGCTGTAATCATTGGGGGGAGCCTCATGCTAACCGAGAAGTATCCAGATGCGAAGTGGACAAAGCCGTTTATAGCCACTGGCCGGCTTGCTCTGACGCTCTACGTCGCCCATCTGGCCATCGGTATAGGACTGTCAAAGGTTCTTGAGGTTCTGGAAAATAATGCATATCCATTTGCAATCGGAAGTGCGATTATATTTTGTATATGCGCGGTCATATTCTCCCATTTTTGGAGAAAACGATTTGAGCGTGGACCGCTGGAGTGGGGTATGCGGCGAATCACGGGATAGCTTGAACAAAAGATTACAGGAATTAAAGAGAATCCAAGCTGCCACCTATTTGTTAAAGCTGCAGCTCTGCCTTTCGCTCCAGCGGAGCGATATGTCTATAGAAACGGTGATAGATCTAATGCCTGCACTCCAGAGGAGTGCAATGTGGATAACAGAGATAACCGAGCAATCATTGATTGATATGTGTCAATGTTTTATCAAAGTTGTCACGAAATTTGCACGGGTATAAACTCAATCCTATAAAATTGAGGAGGAAAGAGAGCTTGAAGAGACATATTTATGCACTTATCACCTTCGTCTGCATTGTTAGCTACTTCGGTTGTGCTGGTGATAAGACACCGACGGGTTGGGGGCAAATCGAGGCGGGAACAGAGGCGCACCTGTACGGTGTACACTTTGTTGACGCCAAACGTGGCTGGGCAGTTGGCACAGGCGGTTTGGTGCTATTCACACAAGATGGCGGTTCGACATGGCTAGTTCGCTCGCCTCAAAGAGCGATTACTCCTAACGCACTCAATAAAGTGCATTTCTCTACTCCCAACAACGGTTGGTCGGTCAGTATCAGAGGACAGATCCACTATACGGGAAGCGGCGGCAAATCGTGGACGGCACAAAAAAGCAATACGGACAGTGGATTGCTCGACATCTATTTTCTAGATGAAACAGAAGGTTGGGCGGTCGGTGGAGGTGGTATCATCCTTCACACGAATAACGGTGGCGGTTCGTGGAGTCGCCAAAATTCACCGTCGACACCACACCTGTGGGCTGTGCATTTTGCTGATACGAAGCACGGCTGGGTTGTTGGCAAGGAGGGGAAGATCCTTCACACAAATGACGGCGGCGGGCTCTGGTATGAACAACAGAGCAAGACCGAGCGATCACTGCTCGGTGTCTATTTTGTCAACCCACAGACGGGTTGGGTCGTTGGAACGGGGGGATTGATCCTGCATACTACCGACGGGGGTGCGAACTGGCAGTCCCAGAAAAGTGCTACAACGAAAACCTTGCGTGGCGTTGCATTTCGGGATTCCAAGCGGGGTTGGGCGGTCGGTGAAGATGGACTAATCCTACATACCACCGATGCCGGGGCGACGTGGTTGCCTCAAGCGAGTGGATCGCCAGAGCATCTTCTGGACATCTGTCTGTATAAAGCACACGCTTGGATCGTTGGGTCAAAAGGCACCATTTTACGTCTCAGTTGAAACTTTGCCCGATATGGTGCAATTTAGATATTCCAAACCTAACCGAATCGGGCTGCAGGTAGTTTTGACAGTACTATTTATTCCCTTGAATTTTGGGAGGCGTATATGTATTGGAAATTGTTTTGCTTGTTCAGCCTCATCCTCTGCTTGCTATCATTTTTCGGATGTTCAGACGATACAAGCGACAAAATGACAGATACCGGCGATGTAAATGAAGATTCATCGTTTCAACTTGCCCCTAATTTCACGCTGCTGAACACAGAGCTGGAAGAAGTTAGCCTCTCTGATTATCAGGGTAAAGTTGTTATTGTGGATTTCTGGGCGACATGGTGTAAACCTTGCGAGGAAGAAATTCCACGCTTCATTGAACTATACGCCGAATATCGAGCGCAAGGATTTGAGATGATCGGTATCTCAACGGATGATGTAGAAGGACGTCTAAAAAGTATTGAACTTTTCTTTCAGGAACTCAGTAAAGAAGGCTTCGACATCAATTACCCGATTCTTCTAGCAGCGTCCGACGTTATTCAAAGCTATCAAGTGCCTGTACTACCGTCCGCATATCTTATCAATCGTGATGGAGAAATTGTAAAGGTGTTCAGCGGTGCACAAGAAGATAAAGCAACCTACGAAAGCGAGTTAAAAAAATGGTTATAAGAGATGGACTAAATAAAATTCAACTAATGATGGTTTTGGCGGCTGCTCTTATGTTGTGCCTTAGTTGCGGCAGCGACGACGAATCTATCGTGGAACCGGATACCTCCGTGGAGCCAGACACATCAACCGGGGAGCCTGATCCTGTTGCTGCAACAGGCAGCCTAAAGGGAACGGTCGACAAGATTGACGGTATCTCAGTGGCTATCCGCGTCCTACAAAATGGCAATGCCGTTGCCTCTGCTACAGCGGATGCCGATGGAAACTACCAAATTGATAATATTGCACCGGGGACTTATACAGTCGAAATTGGCGCGAAGGGATATGAAACTGCCAAACAAACCGTTCAGGTTAGCGCGGATAAAGTTGCATCGCTGGATAGAGCGGTGCTCAAGGAGTTAGAAATCCCCGTTGCCCATATCCAAGGCACCTTATCTGATCGACTAAAGGGAAGTCCCCTTAGCAACGTCCGCGTTCGACTTGTTGATGCAGCGGGTAATTCCCGCGAGGTGTTGACGACGCAAACGGGTGCCTATCAATTTGAAAATGTCCCCACAGATCAGCGATTCACCGTCATCGTCCAGCTTGACGGGTTTGAAAAGGAGGAGTTTTCTGTTGATCCAATCGCAGCTGGCCAAACCACTATGTTGGACATCGCGCTTGATGCGTCTCTCCTTATTCGCGGGCTCGTACTAGATCAGGTCACGAAAAAACCTGTTGTCAATGTGCGTGTTCAATTAACCGATGGAGCAGGGGCTGTCTTGGAAACAGCAACAACGGGGTTGGGTGCCTTTGAGTTTGAAGGGGTTACACCGGATCCGCAACTTACGCTTACTATTGAGTCCAATGAACATGAGAAACTCGAATTGCCTGTTGGTTCCATTGGAGGCGGAACGGAACATTTCGATCTCCAGCTTATTCCGCTCAACCCGGAGCAACTTCCAGAAGGCGATGGTCTTGCTATTGGCTTGAAAGCGCCGGACTTCAACCTGCCTAATAGTGATGGGGAGATGGTAGCCCTTGCAGATTACGCAGGCGAGCAAAAGGTTGTGCTCGTCTTTGACCGCGGTGGATGGTGAGGTTCATGCATTGTGCAACTCGGAGAGTTGCAACAAGATTATGCAGCAATTCAGGCGGCGGGGGCTGAACTTCTCGCAATCAGCACAGATAACGCAGCACAGGCAAAGAAGGCGATTGCGGATGTTAAAAGGCGGGTTGGCGTTGAAATTGAATTTCCGCTGCTTGGAGACCCGGAATTGAAGGCAATTAATGCGTACAACGCAAGGGATCCACTAAATCCTCGGATCGCACGTCCCATGACCTACATCATTGATGAGAGCGGGGTTATCCGCTGGAAATTCCTTGATGTGCGCGTTGGAAACCGGCTGAAGGGCGATAGGATTGTGGCGGAGTTGAAAAGTTTGTAGGTAGTCAAAGTTCAAATAGGATGAATGATTACTGTCGAGTTTTGAAGGTGAGGAGACAACAATGTTAAACGTTCAATTTGAAAGTGTGTCTGAAAACCGTGTCTTAATACCTAAGGGGACTCTGGAAAAGCTAATCCAGTTAGCTAGCCAAGTTGATGAAATTGAAATCAATGAGATATGTGATAAGACGCAAGCAGAACGTGGTTCGCTGCAAGGGATTTGGAAGGGAAGTCAAGTCAGTGAGAAGGACCTACTTGATGCTCGCCGTACTCTTTTTACCTATGAGGAGCCTTAATGAATTATGTGACTGATACGCACGCAATCGTCTGGTATTTCGCAGACGATCCGAGGCTAAGTCCAAATGCGCGTCTAGCTTTTGAGCAAACAATAACAGTTGGTGTGATTATTATTCCTATCATTGTGTTGGCTGAGATAATGTACATCTCCCAGAAGGGAAGAATTTCTATGACCTTTGAAGAAACTCTTTCCCATATTGAGACGTATGAGAATTTTCGCATTGCCGCATTGGACCTTGATATTCTTGGGGTTGCGGCGAACGTTGGCGGCGATTTAGAAATGCACGATAAACTATACTAAAGTTTAGACAATTTTAATGCAAAAAGGCAGAAAAGAGGTTATCCTTTCAGAAATCCATCACAATTTTGAAAGGAGAAGTTATGTACCTCATATTCTGCCTGAATGCTATTTTAACCGATTTTCGTCCGTTATTCAAGTCTCAAAACTTTCATCTGTTTTGTGTCTTTGTTGTGGGACTTATCACACAGCGCGAAGGTGCGACGCTGACCGGCATTTATCAAGCGGTTCGTCCGAAAACGGGTTACCACTCGCTGGTGAAGTTCCTTTCGCGTGGCAAGTGGGACGCCGATAGAGTCGGTCACCATCTGCTGAAGTTGTTACAGAGGTGTTTCGATAACTGGGTCTACGTTTACGATGAGACGCACGCACGAAAGACCGGCGAGACACAATTTGGACTTCATTTTTTCAGGAACCATCGCTATCACACACGCAACACGAATCAATCGAAGTTTCACCATGGTCATCAGTTTGGTGCATTGGGATTACTTTGTAGCACCGTCCACGAGACGATACTTTTTCCGGTGTTTGTCAAGTTGATGTGTCCACAGACAAAGCGCGACACTAGTGAGTCAGTCCTCAAACGGATGTGCAGCCGCATCCCTGCGGGACTGATTATCTTTGACCGGGGATTCGCTCGACAGAAAGTGTTTGGCTGTGTCCTTAAAGCGGGACATCACCTGTTGTGTCGTGCCAAGTCGAATGCAGTGTTCTATCGGTTACCTACCGCTGCCAAGCAATCCAAACCCGGCAGACCTAAGAGATACGGCAAACGGATTCATCTGCCGTATCTGCGGTATAAAACGACTGACATTGACGACAAACAGTATGCCATAGCAAGTATAGTCGCCCGAACCAAAATGTGTCCACAACCCGTTCGGGTCGTGGTGATGCGAACGCGTGACAAAAGGCGTAAGCCGTTTCGATACTTCTGTGTCTTTACCACTGACTTAACTCTAGATTTACCGCAGATTGTTCGATACTACCAAAAGAGATGGTTGATTGAGACCGCCTTTCGGGACACCAAGCAACACTTCGGATTTGACACCTATCGGGTCAAGTGTCGAAAAAGTATCAATCGGTTTGTCCAACTCAGTTTCATAGCCAGTTGCATGACCCAACTGTTATTCGCTGTCACTTCCCATACTGACACGCCGGTAACCATCGAGCAGGTAACTCAGACATTGGGCATTGATTGGTATCGACCCGCTAAGTTGACACGCGGGTTGATGGTGCGGTATCTACGGACTTTAATGGAAAACCGATTAGTTTCTGCGATGTTCGGTAAAAACATCAATGCCGACGATATTCAACAAACCCTTGATACGGCTACATCAAGAAAATAAAAATTGTCTAAACTTTAGTAAACTATAGTGAATTCAAAAAATAAACAGACACTTTCGCCCTCCACCTGGTAGGCGCTGTTTCCAACTGCGCCGATTTGGAGTGTCTCATTAATTCTAAAATCTACTATAATTGTCGCAACTACGCTTTATTTCGATGCCCATTTGATTACCAAAGATGGGCAAATCACTCAAAGCGGAGTTGTAAATACTGTTTGGTAGACTTAGTGAATGCATTCAATGACAGATAAAATACGACCCACATCCGATCCCATTGTTGCACAGATTCAAGTGGACTGCGACCAGATTTCACGTACACAGGCTGCCATACCACAATCGGTGAGTCGCCGCCGATTTTTGCGTCAGGCGTCGAAAGGCGTGTTTGGGATGGGACTCGCGTTGGGAGGCGTAGCTTCAGCCACTAAAGGGGCTTTTGCTCAGTTGGGGCGTCAGTCCGGCGGTTCGCCGGGAGAGATAATCGAAGAAGAACTCACGCCGCTGGTCGAAGCGAGAAGTGAAAAAGTTTGGAATGGCGACATGCTTGACGAGGGGGTTGTCAGTGAGATGATTGATCGCGCAATGATGAAGCTGACCGGGCTTGATTCTGCGAAAGAGGCGTGGAAGGATTTTGTCCTTCCGACAGACATCGTTGGAATTAAAATCAATCCACTTGCCGGAGAGAAGTTGAGCACCCATCGCATAATCGTTGATAAGATTATTGAAGGGTTGTATGGAGCGGGTATCCTCAGCAATCAGATCATCATCTGGGATCGGTTTGAATCTCACCTAATCAATGCGGGGTATGAGATCAATCAAAGCGATCGAGGGGTTCGGTGCTTCGCATCGGACAGCGAAGGTGTCGGTTACGACGATGAGGTTTTCTACGAAACTGAGAAGGATGTCGCGGTTCGCCGCGAGAATGAAAGTATCCTGTCCCGATACACAAAACTCCTCACTAAAGAGTTGACAGTGGTTATTAACGTCCCGGTGATGAAGCATCATGGGATTGCTGGTGTGAGTGGTTGTCTGAAAAACCTCGCCTTTGGGAGTGTGGATAACACCTCCCGTTTCCACTCAAATCCCATAAATTGTAACCCCGCTATCGCTGATATCTTCGCGCATACTGTCCTCAAAGATAAAGTTGTTTTGAACATCGTTGATGGGTTGCTTGCCGCGTTCGATGGGGGACCGACGTATGACCCCAACGGGGTTTGGCAGTATGGTGGTATCCTTGTGAGTCAGGATCCGGTTGCATTGGACCAAATTGTCTATCAAACGATTGAGGAAAAGCGGAAGGAGCTTGAGTTGCCGACCCTCTCGCGGATATCGAAATACATCCGTTCAGCATCAAGGATGGATTTGGGCACTAACGACCTTGATGATGTGGATTATCAAGAGGTAAAGATATAATTGACTGAAGGGCGAGAAGAATCTGTTTCACATTTGAGACAAAAGGAGATAAACGCTATGAAAAGTCTTTGGTTAGGTTGCACGGTTTTGGTTGTAGTTTTCGGATTAATCGCTCTCTCCGGCTGCGTCACAACTTTCACCTCGAGCGGACAATTACAAGTTGGGTTGTCCCAATCGGCGAACGAAACGGTAGACATCCTTGCGGATTTCGAAGCTAGCGAAGCGACTACGGTTGCCGGTGATGTGACGAAAAAAGCGGGTAGCATCTGTGCGGGCGGAGCTTGTATAATCTACTAAAAATTATCTGACTTTATTCATGGGGACAGGCCATCCTACGGAACAGCTTTGGGAGTAGTGCCCCTATTTTTTCGGGAGGAAACAGGAGTTGCGAAAACGGTTTCATCGCTCTTCATTTAAGCCAATTTACTATATATTCATGATAACGCTACTACTGGTTGAGGCTTCACTTGCGTCTGCTCAACTCCGACGCGAATACGGTCAGCAACTGTTACAACAGAAGACGGAAGCACCCGTAGCCTTTGAATCTGATCTCACTATCGACTATGAGGTAAGCAATGTCTTTAACAATCACGTCGAATTTGGACTGAGCATCGATCCAAATACAAGTAGCCTTGCTAGACGTGAAGACCCACAACTCATAGGTGTAATCAACCGTGTTGGTGTCAATCTTCAGGGGACCTTACCGATTGGGAAACGTTTTGGGCTCACGTTGCAATACTATCCACAATTGGAAAATTATATCGGTGAGAATGGAAAACTCAATGAGTTTGATGCGTTCACAGATCTCTTTTTGACCGAGCTCAGTTATCGTCCAACAGCGCAGCTGCCTATCTTGAGTGTATCACATCAGTTACAGCGATTGGATCGGAGAGACGATGCCTTTGACAACCTGCAACGCCAAATCAGTTTCCGCTTCGGTAAGCTATTGGAATATAATCTTTACATCAACCGCTTTGACGACGAAATGACACGGCGTGCAGATTTCCTACTCGTTGGTTCGACAATGCATCAAGGGCGAGCAAGGATACAGTTGGGGATTCTCAAATCACTATTGGCGAAATTGGAGTATTCACTGGAGCAGGAAAGTTATGAAGGCAACCTAAATGACCTATTGTTGGGCATCGCTGGGATTGAAAAGGGAGATTCGCGAACAGATCTGCGAAACCTTGTGTCGGCGAAATTGATTCAGATTCCAGCGGCGCGACTCCTCTTTCAGCAGGAGTTGAACCTACTTCTGAGTAACTCAAATGTCGGTTTCTACGATTTCTCTACAATTGAAGCAGCGGTTGGGGCGTTCTACAAAATCAACGACGGAAGTTGGGCGCGTCTACGATTATCGCGATTGGGTATTACCTTCGATGGCCGCCGGGTGCGGGGTGCGGATGGTTTTGTCGATGAGAACGCAGAGAAACGACGGGATAATCAATTCGGCGTAACCTTCCAGATTAATTGGCAGCTCCGCAATTCCCTGACGCTTCTTGCAGATTACCAACTCACACTCAATGACACCAATGAAAACTTTGACTTCTTGAATTACACCCACAATGTTGCGTCTCTGACGCTTCAAGCAACCTATTAATAATGCAAGTTGCTAGTGGCTGAAAGTCCATCGGTTTTCTTGCAGGGGGATTCTCACCCGTCTAGTCAATCCTTTGCCTTTCGCTCCAGAGGAGCGATATGTCTATAGAAAGTAATACTCCAATCCCCGCGCTCCAGAGGAGCACAATGTGTATAGCAAGAACTGTTGCACAAGAGCTTAGGCTGCTCTGGACAAAAGGTTAGCGTAAGTAGATTTAACCACTCCTTGTAGAATATCATAAAGTTGAAAAGTTCATCCGTGTTCAAGCAGCGGATGAAAAACCCTTGAAAGTTAATGAAACTGTATTCGTGCAGGTTCGTTAAATCAGGTGTAAGCAGTTTCAACGACTCCTTGTTTAGTACTATAAAGTTGATGAAAATCACCCAGTGCCAAGCCGCATTGAATTATTGATGTGGCTTGGCTTTTTTTGTTTCTGCCCCATGGTTAATCGGAAAAATTCGGTATCCGTGTAAAAAATTGGCTATCACAATGCCCCCGTCAATTTGCCTCTGACACGGTATTTAACCGATACTGATTAATAAAATTCTCGTTTAGCGTTAGCCCTAGCCCCGGTCGCTCGGTCATCGCAATGTATCCGTCAACCACTTGGAAAGGCGGATCATACAGCTTCGACCAGATCTCATTGGGTTCGCAGGCAGGGTAGGCGGAAACGATTAAGCCGTTAGGCACCGCTGCAGCCAGATGACAGTTGATGTCCGGAAACTGTGCGCCGTGCGGGGCAACGGGCAGGTGATATGCGTGGCACAACGCCGCGATGCGCATCAACCCGGTGAACCCGCCTCCTATTAAGATGTCCGTTTGTATCAGTTCGAGAGCACCCTCTGTGATAAATTGCCTGATGCCGTAAAGGGTGCCTACACTCTCGCCGCCAGCAACAATGGCACTGGTCGCCTCTTGCACCATCCGCAAGTAAACCGCCTCATCATCGCCGCGCACCGGCTCCTCTATCCAGTAGAGATTGTAAGGCTCAAGTTGCCGAGCGATTTCTACTGCCGTTTTTCCATCCCATGCACGGTGCAGATCAACCATCAATTTCTTCTCCATGCCGATTAGGTCCCGCGCACACCGCACCCGTTCTACAATCTCCTCCGGACTTTTGGCTTCATACATATGTATCTTCATCGCATTATATCCGAGATCGGCGTGTTTCTTGACCAAAGCGGCTATCGCTCTGGGCGATTGGTCTGCCTCTGCAACGTACCCGGAGCCATCGGCATAGGCGAGGACTTTGTTTCGATATCCGCCCAAGAGTCGCCATACCGGCTGACCACAAGCCTTTCCGTGAATATCCCACAGGGCAACATCGAGTGCCCCGATGGACGGCATTGCGGCGTGACCGGGACCGCCGAAACGCCACACTGTTTCGTACATCCGTTCCCAGAGCAGTGCCGTCTGTCGCGGATCTTGCCCGATGAGCACAGGTGCTAGTTCTTGGGAGATGACGTCGATGCTCCCACCACGTCCGATACCGGTTACGCCTGCGTCCGTATGGACAAGGACAAGTGTCCAGTCCCCGGTTGTAGTTCCTTCTCGCCCTCCGATTGGCACTCTCACAACAAAGGGATCTACACTAGTAATACGCATAGTAAGTATAGGTATGACTCTCGCGAGTCTTTTCCCCCTTCCGAATCGTGCGATCAACTTTCACCGCACGCAGTTTTCTGAATCAAAGACAATGAAATGGTTTGATAATGCTAGTTGTTTGACAGTATATTGCAAATATGCTATAATCTCATTATGATGTAGTCTATGGAGGGAACAATCATGAAAGATAACCTTGTTGCTTGGATTGCTATTGCGCTGCAAGTTGTAACTCTGGTCGGCGGTATTCTTTTTTACGTAATTTCGCTTGGTGCTGATCTTCGCACCATTAAAACCGAAATATCTGGTCTTAACACTGAAATATCTGGTCTTAAAGCGGATATAAGAGATGTCCGTAACGAGATTAAAGATGTCCGTAACGAGATTAAAGATGTTCGTAACGAGATTAAAGATGTTCGTAACGAGATTAAAGATGTTCGTGATGAACTTAAAGAGGATATCAAGACCCTTAACCAGAATTACATAGATCATCTTGCTCATCATATCGGAAGTCCCAAACCATAGAATAGCGATTGTTTAGACTCTCAATGTCGTTTGCCATTTCTTTGATATAGAATATGTAGTATCTGTTACGCCTGCATTATATTATATCTTGCGAGCGATCGTCAATCCTTTTGGTCCTACCTTTACCTTATCTCCTCTCCCATACTTTCTCAATGAAATGACTTAGGGGTTATTCTGCTCTCACGAGATGTACTTCCCGCACAGCTTAGGCTCTATCTATATCCCGAGAGACACCTGTACCACTCACTTTTGGCTCATGTCAAAAGAAAGCGTGAAACGTAAAGACGGTGAAATCCCGCAAGTCTCGTGAAGCGAGTCCCGTTCCAGTTCTGTTCCACCTGTCCCGATGTATCGGAGAGGATCCCGATCTATCGAGAGATTCCGCTCTGTGGAACGAGGGCCCCTCAATAAATCGGGATCTGCGTTCCCTACAATCTGAAGCGCGTAAGTCCTGATGAAATTCCTGTTATTAGCCATAACTTAGGAGGCACAACGGATGATAACTTATGTGAGGAGTTATGGTGAACACAACTTAAGACACCGATCCTGCATTCAGGTTCAACCGAATCTGGATGCAACCATAATTTTCCTTCGATCTCCATTTTTTGATGTTGAGACAAGGGGACTTTATGATAAAATATGGCGCAGAGTTGAACAATATGTAATCGAAAAAATTAAAGTGATAATTGATTTCTTGTCAGCGTTGCATCGTGCAACGCTTTGAAATGGTCATGTTCAACGCCTGATCTTTTAGAATAGAGGTAATAACGGATGAAAATTGTACTGTCTGCCAAAGCGACTGAGCAGTTTATGAGCGAACTTCGCACCACTTTTCCGGACATAACCTTTCACCGAGCAGCGACCCCGGAGGAAGAGATGGAACTCATTCGGGATGCGGATGTATTTTGTGGCGATCCGTCGCGCGAGGTTTTCCTCGCCGCCCAAAAACTCCAGTGGATTCAGTGCCCCGGGACGGGTGTCGATAAGATTGTGTCGATACCTGAAATAAGAGATAGCGATGTTATTTTGACGAACGCGCGGGGACCTCACGCTAACCCGATGGCTGATCATGCGTTTGGTATGATATTAACCTTTGCCCACTGCTTACGTGAACAGTGGGAAGACCAGAAAGCACACCATTGGGATACCGCGAAATATGATGAGCGGGTTTTAGAGATCAGTGGAAGCACCCTAGGTATCCTTGCACTTGGTGGTATTGGAATGGCAGTTGCACGGCGGGGGCACGGCTTCGGCATGGAAGTCTACGCCGTTGATGGTCAGTCAATGCCAACGCCTCCGGAAGTAAAAGCAGTTTGGGGACTTGACAGACTGGATGAACTGCTTCAGATATCCGACTGGTTTGTCATCACCACACCGTTCACGCCAGAAACAGAGGGGTTGATTGATCGCCGGCGACTAGGGTTACTCAAACCGGGCGCGTATGTCATTGCGATTTCACGAGGAGGTATCTTGGACGAGGAAGCATTGATAGACGGGTTGTGCTCCGGACGAATCGCTGGTGCGGGACTGGATGTTATGGATGTAGAGCCTTTGCCTGCCGATAGTCCATTATGGGACATGGAAAATGTCATCCTATCGCCTCACGCTTCAGCGTTGACCGCTGAAATGTGGGAAGGACGGAGGCAAATTTTCAAGGAGAACCTCCGACGTTTTCTCGCGGGCGAACCGTTCATCTACGTGTGCGACAAACAAGCAGGATTTTAGTAGGGAACGCAGATCTGCGTTCCCCAAAGACCCACCGATATCAGGAGGGAGATATGGAAACGACAGATTTTGGCAAAACAGGTCTCAAAATCACGCGCCTCGGTCTGGGGCTTGCGGAGATTTCCCGGCAAGAGAGATCTAAGATTGTGGCGGAAGCAGACCGAGTGCTCAACGCCGCGCTCGATGGTGGCATCAATTTCCTCGACACCGCTGCCTGCTACGGCAGAACCGAGGAGATAATCGGTGCGACTGTTGCCCACCGGCGAGATGAATATATCTTGGCGACGAAGTGTGGCCATACTACCGATGACGGCGACAGGGGCATACCGTGGACGGAACACAAATCGTGGACTGGACCAGCGGTCTCCGAGAGTATTGACCGCAGTTTGCGTCGGCTACAAACAGATCACTTGGACATCGTCCAACTCCACTCCTGTGATGTGGGCGTCTTGGAAGACGGTGAGGTTATCGAAGCACTGGTTCAAGCGAGGGATGCCGGCAAAACCCGTTTTATCGGCTACAGCGGAGACAATGCGGCTGCCCGTTGGGCGGTAGACAGTGGACTGTTCGACACACTCCAAACTAGCTTTAATCTTGTGGAGCAACATGCCCGCACCAAGGGATTGTTTGAAGCAGCGGAGACACAGGGGATGGGGGTTATTATCAAGCGTCCCGTTGCCAATGGGGCGTGGGGCAAAGCGCGGAGCCCTTACTCGTATGCGGATGAATACTTTCGACGGGCACAGATTATGGAGGGAATGGGACCGCTGCCACAAGCACCTGAAAATCCTATCCTGCTGGCGTTAGGATTTGTCCTAGCCCAGCCTCAAGTCGATACAATCATCGTAGGAACCCACAATCCTTCGCATCTGTCATCAAACATCGAAATGGTGACGCGACAGCTACCGATTTCGGCGGAAACCGTTCGGGTGTTACACAGACGCTTTGAAGAGGTAGACGACGGATGGTTGCAACTGACATAGCAAAACCAACGGATTAGAAAGATTCTATACAAGGAGAATTATCGAATGAAAATCACAAGCGTTGAAGCGATCCCTAGTGCTTCACCTGTATCTAATATGCGAGGTGCGCGAAGTAATTACGTCTATGTCAAAATTTCAACGGACGCGGGAATCGTTGGTTGGGGTGAGTCGACATGTGGCCCCCTGTCTGTTGCAAACGTTGTCGAAGAGATTGGGGCGACGTTGATCGGTAAAGATCCATTTCGGATTGAAGAGCACTGGCAACGGCTCTATCACCTCTATCACAATGTGCGGGGTGGTGTGATTCAGATGGCGGCGATCAGTGGGATAGAAATCGCCCTCTGGGACATCAAAGGCAAAGCGTTTGACGCACCGGTCTGGCAGCTGCTAGGCGGACAGATGCGCGATCGAATCTGGACATACGGTCGCTTCGATGGACAGACTCCTGAGCTTGCCGTTGAGCATGCCCTGCGTCAGGTAGATACAGGTCTGACCGCATTAAAGGGCGATCCCTTCGGTCACCAAGGGTTGTTCATCAGTGCGGAAGCAGAGCGCGATGCGATCGCTAAGGTGAAAGCGGTGCGGGAGGCGGTTGGAGATGATGTCGAGTTATTGGTCGAGGTGCATGGGAGGTTATCGCCATCGTCGGCTATCCGAATCGGCCATGCGTTGGAAGAGTTTCGGCCATACGTCTATGAGGAGCCGGTGCCGCCCCAAAATGTTGACGCTATGGTGAAGGTCGCGGAAGCTGTGAATATCCCACTCGCAACGGGGGAAAGACTCTACACAAAATGGGGGTTTGTCGAACTGCTTGAGAAGCAGGTTGTGGCACTGATTCAACCGGATGTTTGTCATGCAGGTGGAATTTCGGAGTTGAAGAAAATCGCTGCGATGGCGGAGGCATACTATGTCGGTTTTCAACCCCACAATCCCTACGGTCCAGTCAACACAATGGCGGCGATACAGGTCGATGTCTGCACGACGAACTTCATGATTCAAGAGGGCGGTCATGCACCATGGTTTGATCAGGTTGTCGTCGGTGAATTTCCTCGCCAGAAGGATGGATACTTTGATGTACCAACTACCCCCGGTATCGGCATTGAAATGAACGAAGAGGTGTTGCGAGAAAATCCGCCTGTAGTACGACGTGCAGGAGAGGGCTACAGCCGTCAAGCACCGTGGCGATCCAAGCAGGATACCGAATGGGTTTGAAGCCACACAATATCCACATTCTTGTCGAGGGAAGGAGGTGCACAAATGTCAATTTCAATCCGAAAGGTGTCGCCTGCGGTGGGAGCAGTGGTAAAAGGTGTTGATCTCTCTATTCCCGTACCCCCGGATACCTTTGAAGTGCTTGAAGACGCGCTTGCTGAATATGGGGTGCTTGTCTTTCGCAATCAGCATCTGACGCCGGCGCAGCACGTTACATTCAGTCGACTGTTCGGTTCCCTTGAGACGCATGTCATCTCTGAGGCGTTGCTAGAAGGTTACCCGGAAATCTATGTAGTTTCCAATGTAGTTGAAGATGGGAAACCAAAGGGCAGAGCGTACGCCGGCACCTATTGGCATTCAGATCTCAGCTATAAGGCAGTACCGGCGATGGCATCAATGATGTACGCGCTGCAAATTCCTGAGATAGGCGGGGATACAATGTTCGCCAACATGTATCTAGCGTATGAGACGCTTTCAGCGGGATTGCAACGGATGCTAGAGCAGCTTTGGGCGGTTCACGATTTCGGTCATGCTGATAAGCGCTATTTCTCAAAGAGAGGGGCTGCGGCGCGACTCAATGAATCGGCGAAAAAAAAGACACCCCCTGTCGAGCATCCAGTAGTCCGCACCCATCCTATAACCGGTCGCAAGGCGTTATTCATCAATCCCGGCTTTACATCGCGTTTTGTCGATATGACGGAGGAGGAGAGCGAACCGCTGCTAGAATATCTCTTCCAGCACATCACTCAGCCTGCCTTCATCTATCGTCACCAGTGGCAGGCGAACGATCTGGTCTTCTGGGACAACCGCTGCACAATTCATCATGCGATTCGGGACTATGGGGAAGACATACCGCGGCACATGCACAGAACAACCATCTGTGGCGATAAACCGTTTCTGTCTGATTCTAACGTTGTTTGATGATAAGATTTTGTATGGAGGGAAATCCACGCTGTATCGGATGAGGAGGGATCATGAAAGCTGCTGTTTTGTACGAATTAAACCAACCGGTTGTTGTCGAAGATATTGAAATGGAAGGTCCGAAGAAAGGTGAAGTCCTTGTCAAGGTCGCTGCAACAGGTGTCTGCCATAGCTGTTACCATGCAGTCACCGGCAAAATCCGCTATCCACTTCCAGCAGTATTAGGAGATGAGGGAGCGGGGGTTGTCGAGGAGGTCGGAGAAGGGGTCACTTTGGTGAAGCCGGGTGACCACGTAATTCTGTCGTGGGTGCCCTCTTGTGGATATTGCATCTACTGTACACAAGGTTATTCCAATCTCTGCCTGAAAGCGAGGCAGAGTGAACGTGGCCGTCTCTTTGACGGCACAACACGGTACAAAAAGGCTGGGGAACCTATCCACCATTTTGCGTGGGTCGCTTCGTTTGCCGAATATACCGTAATTCCCCAGGAGTCTGCTATACCGATTGACAAAGAGATTCCTTTAGACAAAGCTGCTCTCATCGGATGTAGTGTCACGACAGGGGTTTGCGCCGCAACCAATACCGCTGAGGTGCGTCCGGGGAGCAGCGTCGTGGTATTCGGCGCAGGCGGCATCGGCTTGAATGCTATTCAAGGGGCGGCAATAGCAGGTGCGGAAAAGGTTATTGCGGTAGACCTATTGGATGCAAAGCTGGAAATGGCGAGGCAGCTTGGTGCGACCCACACCATCAACGCTAGCAACCGCGATCCGATTCCAGAGATCCAATCTCTGACGGATGGATTGGGAACAGATTTTGCCATTGAAGCGATTGGGGTAAACGTGACATTCGAGCAGGCGATACGTGCCCTACGGCCTCGTGGGAAAGCGGTCTGGATCGGTGTTCCACCTCAAGAACCGCTGTCTTTGGAGCCTGGTATACTTGGGGGTGAAAAAATGGTGATGACGAGTACCTACGGCTCTGCACGTCCCCGCGATGACATGCCCCGTCTGCTGGCACTTTGCCGCGCTGGTGTCCTCAAGTTGGATGAACTGATTAGCCGCACCTACCAATTGGAAGAGATCAACGAGGCGTTCGAGGATCTACTCAATGGGGAGGTCGCTCGCGGGGTGATTCAGTTTTGATGTCGCAGATAAGTTGTAGGGAACAATGATTATTGTTCCCTACGATAATCCTCACCGGGGCATAGAAGGAAGCCTAATTCTTAGGGAACGGAGTTCTCCGTTCTATTTATTCTGTAGATCTTAGAATTAATGAGACACTCCAAATCGGCGCAGTTGGAAACAGCGCCTACCAAACATGGGTGGCGAAAGTGTCTATTTATGTTTAGAAGTCACCATAATTCCTATTTCTTTATCATACAGCGACACTTTCCAGCCAATCCCTACTAACCTCAATTCCAAATCCCGGCGCATCGTTAGGTACAAGATGGCCGTCCTTGATCACAGCCGTTCCGGGGATAGCGACCATCTCTTCAGGCGGCACGCCCGGTGGCGAGACACCCTCGGAGCGTTCGCCCCACGAGATGGCGGGCATTGCAAAGGCGAGATGTTGTCCGTAGGGATAGTTCATGCCGCCGTGGGTGATCACCGAGATGCCCGCGGCTTCGGCGAGGTGGCAAATCCGAACGCACGACGTGATTCCGCCCGCCCACAGCACATCCGGTTGGAAGATATCCACGAGGCGCTGACCGGCAGCCGTTGAAAAGGGTAATGGCATATACCAATGTTCGCCGGTAGCGAGTGTCTGCCAAGGCAATCGCCGACGCACCTCAGCGAACCCTTCAAAATCTTCCGGTATCAGATAATCTTCTAGCCATTTGAGGCGGTACGGTCTCAGCAGTTCAGCGAGCCGGACAGTATACTCCACATCCAGGGACAGCCAGCAGTCCAACATTAGTTCGACATCATCCCCGATCAGTTCTCGCGTTCTGGCTACTTCTGCCTCATTTTTATTGAGCCCCTCCAACCCGTCGGCGGGTCCATAGGGCAGTGGGAGTTTGGTCGCCTTGAACCCCAACTCCATGTACCACTCGGTCTCGAATCCTGTAGAGTAACAGAAGATGCTTTCCTTTTGAGGTCCGCCAAGAAGTTCATAGACCGGGCGGTTCAATAGCTTGCCCTTCAAATCCCATAGGGCAAGGTCAACAGCACTGATAGCATAGCTTGCGATTCCAGTGCTACCGTAAGGGGTAGCCATCCGGAACATCATGTCAAACACCTTCTCCGTTGCCATGCAATTTTCGCCCACAAGGTGTCGAGCGAAATGGTCGTTGATGACTTTGACCACCGGTCCCCCGTTAATCGTGACGCCTACGCCAAAGGTGCCATCTTCCGCGGTGATTACGCAGCCCACTCGATTCCAGCTAGCTCCCGACGATGACCGTCGCGTTCTGTAAGCGGGATAACGCGCCATTGGACTTGGTGAATCGGGGCGGTCTGGTGGCGGTAAACTCCGCGGCTTGGTTTTGGGTGTGGGAGTGATGTTGATCTCGGCTGCTTTGATTTCCTTAATTTTCATCTGGTCGTTGCCTCCATTGATAACCTTTGGTGTAAGTCAGTGCGGATGTCATTTCTGCAGCCCTCAAGAGTCCAAGAATTCATTGGATCTGTGAAGCCAAATTGTGTTCACGTTTCACTCATTACCCCAGGGATATGATTCAACGCGGAATGACCGGTCGGCGAGTGGCAAATCAACCCTAGCCCCGCCTCGCATTGAGGAACCGTGGATAGCGAAACCTATCTCCGTTGCACGGCGCGCGTGGTCAATGTCACAGGCAGTTCGTCCACCCGTTTGTACTGCCTGCACCAAGTCGTTCACCATCGCTGTGCCAGCGGGCCACGGTTCGGTTTCCTCCGGGAGATCTAATGGACGTAATCCCGCTCCAGATGGATCGTCCGCTGCCCAGATGTAGCTCTCATTGGCATCGTCAAGGAGAAATAGACGCCCGTTCTCGCCCGCGACTTCAAAGGTCAAGCCTGCGTTTTCGTGGCGACCATTTGGCGTGACGTAAAGCACCGCTCCATTTGCCAGACCGATCTGTGCATTGCCGACCGGATCCATACGTCGGCGCGAATCGGGCGGTTCCGCTGAAACGTCGTCCACCAAGCCACTGACCCACACCGGCTCGGCATCACCCGCTAAACCCAAGATCGCATCGTAAGAATGGCATCCATGATTAATCAAATTAGACAGTGCATAGGCGGTGGCACTTGTGACCTCCCCGATTATCCCATCGGCAACGAGCTCGCGTAGCGCGCAATAACGGGGCATCCAGCGACGATCCAACGCTAGAAGCAGCGGCACCTCTTGGCATGCGGCAACGATACGATCCAGTTCCGATAGACTAGTAGCAAGGGGTTTGTCACAGAGGATACCGCGCACCCCGGCTTGGACAGCTAACTCAATCTGATCTGCGTGCATCGTTTGGCGTGTGGCAAGACACAGTAGGTCCGGTTGGATTTCTCCAAGCATCTGCCCGTAGTCGTGATAGGTCGGAACGTCGCCCCATACCTCCCGCCAACAATCTGCGAATTCTGTCCGGGTTTCTGCGCCGAGATCAAACACCGCTGCCACATCCGTCTCTAGCACAGCGTGAAACGCAGCCGCAAAGTTGTGACTGCCTGGGGTCCGGTGCGTCATGCGATGGCATCCGGCAACTGCGACACGCAATTTCTCTTGGCTTTGTCCCATTGTTTCTCTCCTCATTTTTAGCTATTATAGTGGATTTTAGAATTAATGAGACACTCCAAACCGGTGCGGTTGCAAACCGCACCTACCGTTCTCCTGTTTGGTAGGCGCTGTTTCTAACTGCGCCGTTTCAACCCACACTACGGCACCTACCGGGGGTGAAAATGTCTATTTATTTTTAGAATTCACTATAGTTGAGATTCATCTGTTCTACCACGAAAATCCAGCACCTTCCGGCGCAAGGAAACAGCCGTCAACGAAATGGTCCCGTTCCTCATCGGTCAATAACCCCGTTTCCAGATACAGCGTATTGGGCAGGGCACACAGGATATTCAGGTTTATCAGGCCTCCACCATGCGTACAGCACGGTATGCCAAACGCCGCTGCCAACAGACCGGTGGCGACACATTCGGAGAAACCACCCAAGCGAGCGAGATCGACCTGTACAATGTCTATTCCCCGACGGACCAAGAGTTCCTTAAACTCTTCCTTCCCATAAAGGTTTTCGCCGGTAGCAATGGGCATGGCAAGCCCATGTGCGAGTTCGGCATAGTCATCATAGTTGTGGGCGGGCAGCGGTTCCTCAAGCCAGAAGACACCCATCTCTTGAAAAACCTGTCCGCGACGTAACGCTTCATATACCGTGAGTGTCTGGTTGGCGTCCACCATAATCGTGACCTCCGAACCAATCTCCGCCCGAATCGTTTCTAGCCGTTGAATGTCCTCCTCCAGCGTCGGGGAACCGACCTTGACCTTCACAGCCTTAAATCCCTGTTCGGCGGATTTAGCGCAGACCTCCTTGAGTTCATCGAGATCTAAGTGCATCCAACCGACCATCGTATAGGCGGGCACACGGTCTTTCGCTTGGCCCACAAGGCGGTGTGCAGGTTGTCCTGTCTCCTGTCCAAAAATGTCCCAGAGGGCGACATTCACGGCTGTGAGGGCATACATCGTCATACCGTGGATAGCGTGTTCTTCCAGTGCCCACTTCAGATCTTCGTGGATCAGTCGAATAGCGAGCGGATCCCGTCCCACAAGCAGCGGCGCGACCTCCTCATCAAGCATAGTCTGGAGCGTATGGTTAGCACCCCGAATCGAGGAAAAGCCAACCGATGAACTGCCGACGAGACCTGTATCGGTGTGAACTTTGACATAAACACGTCCCGGATGTCTATTGGCACGGAGCGCGTCGGTGATTGGACGCTCCGGCGGTGGGGCGATATACAATTCGGTTTCAAGCTGATTGATTTTCATTTTTGTCCTCGTCGCGCGGCACTAGCAGGATTTGCGTCAAATTTTCAAATGAATCAATGTGCCAAAAAGGTTCTACGCCAAAATATCGCTCACAAACTTCAACGTTGCTTTGGTGTTTCTGTTGATCTCATCCACTGTTGTTCCACCAACGCATTCGACATATAAGGGTCCCTCAAAACCACCACTGACAAGCCCATTAAGGACCGTCTCAAAATCCACTAGCCCTTCGCCCGGTGTGACCATCACATCCGGCACACCATCTTCGACGACACAATCCTTGATAATCGTTGTCGTCACTTTCGGTGCAGCAGTCGCCACGTCGGTTTCGGGGCGAAGATCGCCTTTGGTGTAATAGATGATATTGCCAGGATCGTAGCAGATCCCAAAAGCAGAATGATTTACTTTTTTATCAGCGTCAATGAGATCTTGGACTGTAAGGCTGATGCCACCGTGTGGTTTCATGGTAATGTTCACACCCATTTCTCCTGCATGTGGCGCAGCCTGACGCATTAGTTCAAAGTAGTCGGTATAGTGTGCCTCGTTTCCCGTGCCACAATCTAGCAACCACTTCGTGCCGAGCGCAGCGGTATTATCGATGAGTCGTTTATAGTCATCAATGGCGGCTTCCAAACCGAGATTCAATTTCGTACTACCGATTAGCATTGAAGGGGTCAAGCCAGCAGCGGCTGCGGTTTTACGGGTTTCTGCGATTTCCGCATCCGTGCTATCCGCCTGAACAGGAATCTGACCGGCGTTCGCGAATACCGCAACATCGGTATACCCAGCAGCCGCGATATGCTCACACGCTTCGGCAAATGTGAGTGAGCCGTAAGGACGGGTCGTGCAGCCTATTGTATGTTTCATAAGAGTTATCCTTTCAAACACTGAATATTTTTATATTTATCTGAGGATTTAACGGAGGTTTGGCAGAAGTTGCCCCAGTCATTCAACCCTTCGAGGGAGGCGGTATGTTTGCGGAAGTAGGGGTAGGGTTCGAGTAAAGCTGTTGATAGATAATATAGCTGTCAATAACCTTTTTGATGTGACGGCGTGTTTGGTCTATCCCAATATCTTCGATGAATTCATCTAGATCCGGGATCTGCTTTGCCTTTACCCATCGCCGCATCCGACCGGGACCGCCGTTGTACGCGCCTGCGACCAGTGCGTGATCGTTGTCAAACTGATTCATCAAACTTTTCATGTACCATGACCCCATCTGAATGTTAATATCAGGATCATACAGCATCTTTGTGTTGAATCGAGGAATTTTAAGACGGCTGGCAAACTCGGGGCCATTCGCGGGCATGATCTGCATCAGTCCTATCGCACCGGCGTAGGAAACAGCATCGGCGTTATACCTGCTTTCTTCGCGAATCATAGCGGCGACAAACAACGGGTCAATTTCGTATTTTGTGGTATGTTTTTGAAGGAGGTCCGTGTAGTAAAGTGGATAGAGGAGTCGATAAAGTTCTACCGGTATAGCGTTGTTTTTACCACGCAGGGGTTGAAATCTTGATAACCTGTCTGCATATCCGTGCGCCTGTTGAAACTTCTTAAGTTTTTCAAGGCATAAAATAAGGTTATAGTAGTTATCTCGAAGATTCGAGTTGTCGCGCTTGACGAGTCCTTTCAGTTCAATCAAGGCGTCCTCAAAAAGTTTGAGACGCATCAACTGTTGGACGCTAGCCGTTTTCTTAGATCCGATGTTTTTCCAGGCAGGGCTGTTCAAAGTAACATGGACCCGAGGGGGTGCCAGGATTTCCGGTTTGATGGGAGTATCAATTTTTGATTGGAGACGTTTAAGGTGTTCTTTTGCACGTCCGCTGTAATACCAGTGACCTGCCTTCACGATTTCGCTATATACTACCTCCGCTTCCTTTAACCGATTTTGACGTTCATAGGTTTTTGCTATCCAGAAGCGCGCCGCTTTAGCCCAACTATCGTGTGGAAACCCCTTTTGCAAAGTTGTGAAGGTTTCAATGCACTCTGTGTATCGTTCGTTCCTGAATTGGATCCAGCCGATCCGCCAGTATGCTCGCGGTAGCCAGCTGCTGTTGGTGTATTGGGTCGTCAAACGACGGTAGGAAGCGAGGGCTTTGTCATACTGTTTCTCGTTTTCCTGCACCCACCCGAGATCATATAACGCATCGTCCGCTAATGCACTCCAGTTGTATTTTTCAATGAAGGCAATCAAATGCTTTTCAGCCAGTTGTGGTTGTCCCTTGCGCCGATAGCAAAGCGTCGACTGATAGAGTGCACGAGTGAGATAGCCACTCGCTGGGTAGAGAGCAACAACTTTGCCGTACTCCTTAAGTGCCAAATCATATTTGCGCTGGCGGTGGTATGCGCGACCGATATAGTAGGTGGCACGTGCGGTAATTTTGTCTTTATGGCCCGCAGCAGTTTTGCGAAGTGCCGAGCGTGCACTCGTCAACTGACCACGATTGAATCGCACCATGGCGTGGGTCATGCGTTGATTACGGGTAATCTGGAGTTCTGGACGGCGTGCAACTAATTTTTGAAGGGCGTTTGCCGAACTTAGTGCGATAGTGTCTGCGTTGTTTGCATGAATAAGCTGTTGATAGGTGTCTTGGGCTTGCTTCCAGTTTCCTAACTTTTCATAAGTCTTTGCAGCCTCATAGGTCGCTCTTCTGGCATAACTGTTTTTTGCATCAGCGATAAGCCCTAAAAAGCCTTTGAGTGCCGTGGCGTAATTACCTGCGTCATACTGGGCTTTGGCGAGTTGGTATTTCGCGCCAGCAAAATGAAAGCTCTGCGGATGTTCATCGATCAACCGTTGATACCAGATGATAGCGTTCTGATTGTCTTTCATCTGTCCGTATGACTTTGCCAGATGGTGGATGACATAATCTGCCAAGGGATATGTTGCAGAAAGCGCGAACTTATAATGTTCAATAGCTCTTGTCCATTTCTTGCCCTTTTCGTAACAGTAAGCGAGCACATGATGGATTGCCTGTTTCTCTGGATGGGTTGGATGTGTTTTGAGTAACTTTTCTAAACTTCGAGCGGCTTGAGTATAGCTTCTCTGATCGACAAGGATAAGCACCTCCTCAAAAGAGGGCTCTGCAAACACCTGCGGAATCATACAAGCAGCAAGAGCAATAGGGAGTAAATAACAGTACACTGTTTTCTTGAACATATCGGGACGGCAGTCAGGAACGAGATCTATCAACTCATCCTTAAACCGAATTACCTCCTTTATATCTTAGCTCATATTAAGATTTAGTGCAAAGAAACCGAGTTTTTTCTTGAAAACTCGGTTTCTCTTCGTGCTTTGCACTTTCTTTTTACATGAGCCTATATCTTTAAGCCATTTCTTTAATCCGACGGGTAGTTTCCTGAGGAACGCTGTTACAACTAGAGTCGAGCGTGTTGCTGATAGAGGATTGACTCACTTTTTTGGGTATCGCTGTTTTTATCGGGTTGGCAATCCGCGATAAATCAAGCCGCCCGCGATTAGCGCAATCAGCAAAAAAAGGACGCCAGAACCGTAAAATCCCAATAGCAATTTGCCGAATCCAAACAGTGTGCAATAGACGAATGCCGAACCTAACACCCAATTGAGCAGTGCTGGCATACTGCTCTCTCCAATTGGTTGGACATTTGCAAGGCTAGGGATGCGTCCCCACCAGCCACCATTCGGTCGGACGCGTTGATAGAACGCGATTAACCTCTCTTCTGAAACAGGGGAGGTTACTAGAGTTGCGACGAACCAAATAAGTGTCGAGGTCGGAACGATGATTAACATCTGATACGCGAAGTTATCTTTTGTTTGAGGCAAGGTGAACACAATTGTTGACACAACTGCGGAGGTAACCATCGCAGCAATCTCCGACCACGCATTAATCCGCCACCAGTACCACCGCAAAATCTGCACGAGTCCAATTCCAGCGTTGAGGGCAATCAGGAATTTCCACGCTCCCGCGATTGAATCCATGAATAAGCTAGTCACCCCTGCAAGGAGCATAATCAGTACAACCGAGATCCGAGAAGCAACCACGTAATGACGGTCGTCAGCCTCTGGTTTGAAAAAGCGTTTGTAGAAATCGTTGACGAGATAAGAGGCTCCCCAATTTAGGTGAGTGTCAATCGTTGACATAAACGCTGCAAGAAACGCTGTCAGCATAAGACCAAGCAATCCGGTCGGCAGATACTCGAGCATCAACTTCGGATAACCCGCTTCCGGATCGCTAAGGTTTGGGTAAACAACCATTGACACAAGAGCAACCAGAATCCAGGGCCAAGGGCGCAACGTATAGTGTGCGATATTGAACCATAGCGTAGCAAGCAATGTATTCCGTTCGTCTTTCGCTGCAAACATCCGTTGAGCGATATAGCCGCCGCCATCCACTCCGTTTGCCGCCCACCACTGAACGCCGAGGTAAACGCCGAAGGTCAATATCGCCATCTCGCCGGCACCAAAATCCGGAAAGAAGTGTAGAATCGAGTGGTCCGCCCCATGCATCTCCGACAGCTTGGTTTTCAGGGTCCCTATACCCCCAATCTTGACAACAGCGATAACTGCTAACGCAATCGATCCAATCATCGCCATGCCGAATTGGACCAAGTCCGTTATGACAACCCCCCAAAATCCTGACAGCGCACAGTAAATACCCGCAATTAACATGCACGCTAGGACGACAAGCACTTTCGATGTTCCGGTGTCGGGCAGATTAAAGGTCAACACGATAATCTTCTGCATCGCCAAGATCACCCAGCCCATTGTGATACAATTAATTGGCAATCCAATGTAGAGGGCGCGAAAGCCACGCAACAAGCTAGCTGATCTGCCTGCATAACGTAATTCCGTTAATTCAACGTCGGTGATAACCTCCGCTCGTCGCCAGAGTCGGGAGAACAGGAACGTCGCTAACATTCCGCTCAAGACCATGTTCCACCATAGCCAATTTCCTGCAATGCCATCCTTAGCAACGAGCCCTGTGACTGCTAACGGTGTATCTGCGGCAAAAGTCGTTGCGACCATTGATGTGCCTGCGAGCCACCACGGTAAGTTTCTACCAGAAACGAAAAATTCGTTAATATCCCTCCCTGCCCGTTTAGAATAGTAGATACCGAGTCCAAGTGCAAAAACGATATAACTAATGATGATTACGCCGTCAATAGGTGAAAGTTTCATCTAAACTCAATCTCCTTATTGTGTTTGTACGCTGAGGGTATACTTGTACGATTGATTCAGTATTTTGAAAGCTGTATATCTTAGGGAAGATTGGAAATCGCAGGAGAGCTCGGTTATCTTATCATGGAGCATATCCCAAATCAAGCGAAATGAGAGGCAAATTTTTGCTGCAAATAAAAAAAATAAAAGGCGAGGAAATTTGCCTCTTGGGGATCTCGGTTTTGCTTGCCACCCATCTGCAAATCTGCTAAAATGAATTTCTAAACCGTCGGATTTTGAAGGCTATTTCTGACACTCTCAAGCATTTATACTTGGGAGTATGTCACGGGAGATTCGTATGAGAGATGAACCGTTAAGGTCTATTCACGTCGGTACGGGTGGCAGAGGTACTTGGCCCATTGATGTTGTGACAATCGATCCAAATTGGGAGCCTGTTGCCTTGGTAGATGTTGATGAGACTGCCCTCCAAACCGTACGCGAGAAAACGGGACTGGGAAAATCCGCTTGTTTCTCAAGTCTTGAAGCAGCAGCCAAAGCCGTTGATGCTGATGCTGCGTTAATTTGCACCCCAACCGCGACGCACGCCCCTTTTGCACGGATGGGGTTTGAAGCCGGCTTGCATGTCCTCGTCGAAAAGGGAATGACAACTGACCTCGCTTTAGCAAAGCAATTGGTCAGGGAGGGGGAGGCGAGCGGCGTCAGATTCTGTGTGGCGCAAAATTATCGCTATCAACCGCTGCAACAGACAATAAAGGGGATCCTTGATGAAGGGATCCGCGGCACCCCCGCGATTGTTGACCTTATCCACCACCGCTATCGCCCGGATCCGCGCACACTGAACTATCTCAATGCGATGATCTGGGACATGAGCTGCCACCACTTTGATAACCTCAACTTCTGGTTTGGTCCTGTTCAAACAATGATTGCGCGGACGTTCAACACACCTTGGAGTCGCTATCCCTACGACTCAGGGGTTTATGCGATCCTTGAGTACGAAAACGGGATGGTATGCAATTACGGCATAACGCACTGCGCCCAAAACAGTTCATATCACCTGCGTATGCAGATGGATGGGGGTTCACTCCGGGCATATGACGTGGAAGGAATCGAATTTCAACCGACGGGTGGCGGTGAGCCTGAAACGATTGAACCGCTGTCTTTACCGCGCAGTGAGCAGCTCGTACTTGATGCGTTAAGGGAGTATATCTGCGACGGGGTTGAACCGGGTATCTCAGGTAGGAATAATCTTCAAACGCTTGCCCTCTGTCAAGCAACGTGCGACGCTGCAAATACCGGTACAGTTGTCAGAGTCGCGGATCTACTTGAAGAATAGGGACAATGAACGTTGGCAATCAATCTGTTGATTGTTGCCAATTTTTGAAAGGATCACAATGTCGGCTAGCCCCCAACATTCACACCAAGACTTTGTACTAATCACCAACCCAATTTCGGGAAAAGGCAAGGCGGCTGCGGTCGCTGAGCAATCACTCCAGCGTCTCACCGCTGAAGGCTACACGGGTCGGCTGGAGTTGACCACTCAGTCCGGTGACGCGAACCGAATCGCACAGGAAGCTATTGAAAACGGTTTGCACTGGATTATCGCATGTGGTGGTGATGGTACAATTCACGAAGTGGTCAACGCGATTGGGGAGAAGCCGGACGTGATACTTGGTGTTCTGCCGTGTGGGAAGGGAAATGATTTCGCAGAAGCGTTGAAGATTCCTACAAAACCGATAGAGGCCATCAAGGTGCTGCTGGCGGGAGCTACGCGGCAGGTCGATCTGGGCAAAATTGGAGATTACTATTTCGATACGATTGTCACGTGTGGGTATGATGCTGAGGTGAGTCGGCGCGTTACAGAGGAGGGCACGCCTTTTTCTGGGACAGCTGCTTATGTGTATACGGCAATCACGACGCTTTTTCGCTATCGATCCCCCACGGTTCGCCTTGAAGGGGACTTCGGCTCCTATGAAGGTAAAATTCTACTGACTGCCACCGGCATCACGTCTAGCTATGGCGGTGGGATGAAAATCGTGCCGGAGGCAGTTATAGATGACGGGTTGTTTAATGTATGTATTATCGAGCCCGTTCCCCATCGAACCGTTTTACGCTTGCTTTTCACCCTTTTCTGGGGAGGACATGCCGGACATCCTGCTGTCCAGATGCACCGCACAAAGTCGCTGACCATCGAAACAGATCCGCCGATACTCCTTTATGCGGACGGCGAACGAATCTGCTACACCCCTGCAACCGTTGAAATAGTTGAACACGGTCTGACTGTTATTGCGCCCCCGGAGTGATATTGACTCAAGTTCCGAGAAACCGCATAGGGAACGCAGATCTGCGTTCCCTACAATCTGATTGATTTACCACAGTCGTTGTGCAGCGAGCCGTTCTTCATCCAGTTCTACGCCTAATCCAGGTCCGTCTGGAACGATGATATGTCCCTCCTCGTAACGCACCCGTTCCTTGACGACCTGTTCGTAGTAAACTAATGGTCCTGCGGGATAGCACGGAAAATCGAGATTAGGCATCGCCGCAGCAAAATGCGCCCGTGCTGCGGTGCCGATAGAGAGTTCCACGGTGCTGCCCATTAACGTCTTAATGCCGAAAAGTTCAGCCAATCCAAACACCTTTTGACAAGCAGTCATCCCCGAATAACCCACGCCGAGATTGAAAACATCTACTGCTTCGTGCCGTGCTAGCCGGACAGCTACGGGGGCTTCCGACGAATGCTCGCTGATCGGCACGTCTACCGCTTGCTTCACCGCGATAAAATCTTTGACCGGAGCATTCTGACGCCCTTTAATGGGGGATTCAACAAGATTTGGCTTGAAGGCTGCAAAGCGACCGATGACGTCAATCGCCGTTTCTACATCAAACCGTCCGCTCGCATCTAGGGCGTTAATCTCGACCCCGTTCCCCCAACGCCGCCGGAGTTCCGAAAGAAACCGTTCGTCTAGCGTCAGATCGGCACCGAAATAGTAGCGGATTGTTGGATGGCCTTGGTCTTGCAATTTTTCGATGCGCTGCAGGTTCGATTCGACATCCGCTTCGATCTGGCACGGAGCGAGAGGATAGGCGAAAGGAATTCGTTCCCGGTATCTGCCACCAAACAGTTGGCAGATTGGTACGTCCAATGCTTTACCAATGGCATCGTGTAGCGCGATGTCAATTCCAGCGAGTACCTGATGCTCCCATTCCTGTTGTTCCAGATCCACTTGGATTGCAGTCAGGTCAAGCGGGCTGCGTCCAACAAGTAACGGTTCTAACCGAGCTGTTAATCCGTTGACCGTCTCCGGGGTGAGATCAAAGTTGACATCTGACATCTCTCCTAAGCCTGTAATATCGGCATCGGTTTGCAGACGAACGATAATGTGGTGGGAGATTGCTTTCTCCGAATCGGAAGGGCAGGTTTGCCCCATTTCGCGGGTTGAGTAGATTGGAATCAGTTCAATAGCTGTAATCTGCATGTTTGCTCCTAGTTACGTGATGCGTGAAACGTGATGCGTGAGTTGGTACATAATGGGTTTCCGAATTAACGAACCAGTGAACTACTGAACAAATGAACTCTTGAACTCAATATCCTCACCAATTCGCAGCAAAGATTTTATACTCTTGGGTACTCACAGAGGAAATAATTGATGAAAACGAAATTGATACACTGTGTTTGTCCAGCATTTGTCTTGATGTTAGCTATGGTTAGTTTTTACAGCGTGCAAGGGGCTGAGACAGAAGCTCAGCCACCAGATCTCCGCACCCGCAAATCCGGCAGCGATTGGGGCGGCTTCTTGGGTCCGACAGGAGATGGCAAATCCTCTGAAACATCGCTCCTTACCTCGTGGTCCCCGACAGGACCGCCCGTCGTTTGGGAAAAGGAAATCGGAACCAGCTACGGTGCGCCAACCGTTTCTCAAGGACGGTTGTTTATGTTCGATCGCCACGATGGATCGGCTCGCCTAACCTGCATGAAAAGCGAAACCGGCGAAGAACTGTGGCGATTTGAGTATCCGACAGACTATGAGGACCTATATGGCTACAATAATGGTCCCCGAACCTGTCCGGTCGTTGATGGGAGCCGTGTCTATATTTTCGGTCCCGAGGGTATGTTGCACTGTGTGACTGTTTCAGACGGAAAACCGTTGTGGAGTATAGATACCGCCGCGAAATTTCATGTCGTCCAAAACTTTTTCGGTGTCGGATCCGCCCCGGTGATCGAGGGTGAATTGTTAATTGTTCAGATTGGAGGCTCACCGCCGGGGCACCCCAAGAATCTACTCGCCGCCCGCAACCCCGTTCAAGGAAACGGCAGCGGCATCGTTGCTTTTAACAAGTGGACCGGCGAAGTTGTGTATCAAATCACCGATGAACTGGCAAGCTATACAACCCCAACGCTTGCGACAATCAATGACCGCCGATGGTGTTTCGCCTTTGCTCGCGGCGGTTTAGTCGGTTTTGAACCCCGCACTGGAACGGTGGACTTCCACTATCCATGGCGTTCCAAAAAGTTTGAATCCGTCAACGCTTCCAATCCCGTCGTGGCAGGAGATCTGGTATTTATCAGCGAGACGTACGGTCTAGGCAGCTCGCTGCTGAAAGTCCGTCCGGGCGGATACAAGGTGGTATGGAAAGATTCCGAACGGCGTCGCAACAAAGCGATGCAGCTGCATTGGAACACGGCTATCCATCACGAAGGTTATCTCTACGGCTATAGTGGACGGCATTCCGGAGGATGCGAACTACGTTGTGTTGAGTTGCGAACGGGAAAGGTGATCTGGTCACATCGTGTTAATGAACGCGGATCACTGCTCTACGCTGACGGACACTTCATAAGTTTGGGTGAATACGGCACATTGTCCCTGATTCGTCCCACCCCTGAGAAATTGGACCTTGTCTCGAAGGTTTTGCTAATCAACGAACATGGTGAAGAACGGATCAGATATCCGGCTTGGGCGGCACCTGTTCTCTCAAATGGATTTCTCTACCTCCGTGGAAAAGATCGACTAATCTGCTTCGATCTGATGCCTCAAGACGAGTAATGAGTAGCTGAAGCAGTATATCATTAATCAATTCGCTCACCCGCTTTCCCATTCACCAACAAACGGATAGAACGTCCAAACGTATGGACGAACAACTCCCCTTTCTCTTGAAGATGCCATCTTTCCAACAGACAGTCGTCAAACGATCGTACATCAATTTCAATCGCGTCATCAAAAATCCTCACTTTCAGATCTTCAACAATTGATTTGTGCTGATGGTCTAAGGCATCAGCAATCCGCAGAATGGCAGCCAGCCGGGTTACCTGTTCCTTTTCAGTATACGAAAGTCGCTGAAAGTGAAAATGGGAGGATTTGTTTGGGTCAGGAAATGCTTTGCGATGATAGCGGGCGATGTTGGCAACTAGTTCGAGCTGCTTTTCATTGAGTCCAACGATCTCCGAATTCCGTATCAGGTAGTAGGAATGCTTGTGATGCGACAACGGGTTGACATACCCACCAATTTCATGGAGTGCTGTCGCTACACTCAGGAGCAGCCGCGACTCTGAAGACAGATGATGTATCGGTTGTAGTTGATCAAACAACAGCTCTGCCAAGTAGCGAACCTGTTTGGCGTGTCCCATGTGGAAGTGATACTTGTTGCCAAGTGCCATCGCTGCTTTTATAATCTCTGCTTCTTCTGATGTCACGTCCCATGAGTTTCGGTGGCGATCCGCCATCTCGGCAAGTAACCCGTCCTTGAGTCCAACATTTGCGGCATAAATCCCCCTTGCCCCAATCACATTGCTCACCACCTCCGTGAGAACGAGACCTGCGGGCAAAATAACGTCCGCACGGTCCGGTGCCATGTCGTATCGCTCCATCCGTTCCTGCACACTGAGTCTCGAAATCTCTCTGACAAAACGTTGGAAATCTCGCAGTGGAATAAAACGAACATCTCTGGGAAACTCGTTGTTATCTGGATCTAGAACACCAAGCTGCTGCCCAAACTCTTCGACATTTCCGCCGGTGCCAAGCACTATATCAATTTCGTATTGGTTGATGGCATCTAGCGTCGTTTCGAGCAGCTGTTCCATGTATGCCCTGAGCAACAGGATCTGTAGATCTGAGATAGTATCCGTCCGGAGGAAGGTCTCTTGTAGTCGCACAGTTCCTAAGCGAAGACTGTTAGAGTAAATGATTGAGCCGTGATCAATGACATCAAATTCAACACTTCCTCCACCGATGTCGATAACTAAGGCAACCCTATTCTGGATATCGACTTTACGGGTCACGGCAAGTTGGACGAGACGTGCTTCTTCGCCACCTGAGATGCGTTCCAATTGCACACCGGAGCTATTATAGATGCGATTTACAAGGTTATCGCCGTTGACGGCTTCGCGGGTTGCACTGGTTGCAATGGCGCGTGTGGTGTGGACCTTCATCTCCTCAATGACTTGGCGAAACTCATCAAACGCCTTGATTGCCCGTTCAATTGCTTCATCGTTTAAAAACCCAGTCAAGAAAACTTCGTGCCCCAAACGGACGGGTGCCCGATGCTGATATATCTCCTCAATAGTTCCATCAGCTTTTACCTCAACAATTTTTAGCCGAATCGCGTTCGATCCGGCATCGATTGCGGCCAGTGTAGCACTTTCCATATCTTCTCCTTATGTCTGTATATGGCAAAATAGTAGGTTATTCCATAGCTGATTGTCAAGGTAAGAATTGCTTGGGTTTTCCCTCCAAGCTGTGCTAAAATAGCCAGAATTGTAGTAGTAGGCATATTGCTTTGAATTCCAAATATGATACCTAAAGCATGATACATAAGGAAAAAATTACGCATTACGTATTATTTTTTTAGGCACAAACATGACCTTCAAATTTCTTTCTTATTGGTGTTGGTTCGTTGCGTTGACGTTCTTAGCGTTAATTCTCGCAAATACCCCCCTGCTTAATCTGCTCGCGTTTGAATTTTGTGCGGTCCTGGCTTTCGGAATTTCATTTGCAGGGACGCATACTGCTATAACGGGTGTTGCCAACCTTAGACAGCGCACACAATCGTTGAGAGGCACCGCTGCTCAAATGGTTATGTCGACTTTCTGGCGGGCGTTTGGGATCAACCTGACATTACTGGTCACGCCGTTAATCATCATTTTACTGAATGCCTTCCGCGTTAAAAATTGCGATTTTTTGGAAGGGTTCGCCTTCTTTCTCCTTCTGCCCGTCGTCAGTTGTGCGTATGCCACTGCTTTGGGTATATTCTTCGGGTTATGGTTAAAACGACGTTGGCTGGCGTATCTCGCTTATCTTGCTTACATCTTTGTTACGCTCCTTGCCCTTGCCTACAACCTCATCTTTCACCCGCCTATCTTCGGTTACCACTCAACCTTCGGCTACTTCCCGGGCCCCATCTACGACGAGCGTATCGTAATATCCGGGACCCTACTAATCGCGCGGGGTACAACGCTGCTGTTGGCATGGATTTTCCTATCGCTTGCGATTAACACATTGGAAATTGGCAGGCATACCCGATTGGAGCCAACCCTCTATTGGCGAAAACTGTACCGATTCAAGCCGCAGTTTGAAGACCTAAACCACCGAATTCGCCTCATCGTGCTGATAATCCTGTTTGGGCTAATCTACCTGTTTCGCGGAGAGTTGGGATTGCGTCCTACGCGAGGATACATCGAAAACAAATTAGGCGGACTGGAAGAGACGGCGCATTTCAAAATTTACTACGAGAAGGGATCGAGGGTTGAAAAGGAGATCGAGTGGATTGCACAAGATCACGAGTTTCGCTATGCACAGTTGATCCGTTACTTTCAGATACACCCCACCAAGAAGGTTCAGTCCTATATCTACACTTCACCTGAACAGAAGAAGCGACTCATGGGAGCGCGAGGCACATCGGTTGAAGATCCACTTGGGTATGGTTTTCATATCAACTACGAGGATTTCCCCCATCCGGTCATGAAGCATGAGTTAGCGCACGTTTTGACAGCGGACTGGCATCCGGTTTTGAAGGTGAGCATCAAAATTGGACTGCATGAAGGCATCGCTGTTGCCGCGGATTGGGATGAAGGGAAGTTGACAGCACATCAGTGGAGTCAGGCGATGCATCGGTTAGACATCGCCCCGAAAATGAGCCAGATTATGGGTATCGGTTTTTGGACGCAAGCCTCTTCGCAGAGTTATACGTTGGCGGGTTCTTTTGTCCGATTTCTCGTTGAAAAATATGGGGTCGAAAAAGCCAAACGAGTTTTTCCAACGGGGAATTTTGAGGAGGTCTACAATAAATCGTTAGCCAAACTCGAACAGGAGTGGATGGACTTTCTGAAAACGGTTCCGCTGACGGAGGCGGATCTGGCTATCGCAGAACATCGCTTCAACCGTTCAAGTGTCTTCCAGAAACCGTGCGCCCATGAAATCGCTCAGCTCTCTTCCGAGGCGTGGCGAGCGTATTACCGAACGGATATGAGCACAGCGATTCGCCTGTTCGAGCAGATCTACCGATTTGATCCAGAGAATCCGCGCCATTTACGCGGACTCATGTATGCACACTATCAAGCCGAAGATTACCCTTCAACCTTGGAGTGGACATCGAGAATCATTGCACATCCCGGGGCGAGTATGAGCCGGGTTGCAGAGGCGAAAAATGTGGAAGGGAACGTCTATTGGCAGCGAGGGGAACGTGAGGATGCCCTTGCACAATATCAAGAGGTTTTTGCACTGCACACTTCTGATGCTCTTAATCGAGAGGCACAAGCCAAGCTCGCAACACTTGTCCTCGACTCGCCTGATGTGGAGGATAAAATCAGGCAGGTACTTGTCGGGCAACCATCAAACCGACTCAAGATGACACTGCTCCACGAGGTGATCGATGCGCTGCCGGAGTGGGGATTGGGTCACTATTTGATAGGGCGACAACTCTATTTTGATCAGGAGTATGCTGCATCAAACCAATATCTGTTGACGGCTGCTGATTTGGGGCTACCACACCAGAAATTAGCCGTTGAAAACATAAGGCTTATCGGCGTGAACTCGTATCGGCTTGGACAATATGATGACGCTATAGAGCAGTTTAGCCGGATTGCTACCGACAACACACAACCCCTTGGAGTCATTCACCGTGCGGAAGATTGGATTGAACGGTGCGAATGGGCAACAGAGCAACTGAGCCAATCAGCGAATTAACTAGTACACTGTCAGGCAAATTATGATTGTCTATATGGATTGAGACTCATAATACTTCGTAGGGGTCGGGTCACCCGACCCCCTTGTTGATATGCAAAACTTATATGACTGAGTACTAGGTTCTGTTAATTTTCACGTTTCACGGTTTTATGTCTACCAGCTATCAATGAAATCCTCCACATCGAAATCGGCGGGCATGTCAGTTAGCAATAACCGGTCTGGTCGAAACTCTAGGTTAGGAACAGACCGGTCTATCTCCTCCTGCATTTTATCATAAAGCGTCCGAAACCGATTCCAAAGTAGGTCAGCCTCTTCTGCCGAGAAGCGGCGCGAAAAGCCCTCGAACAGATAGAAATTGAGCCGGTGTTCTGAAATTGCATCTACACGTGCCTCAAACGGCAGGTTAGCAACATCCGGCTGTTTCAATGTGCGGGTCTTTTCCACCAACTTGGATAGATAGACCACACATACCATCCGCCACGCTTCGCCGGGATGGAGCATTGCAAGTCCATTGCGGAATGCCGCCGCATTTTTAGTGAGGATGGCGCGAAACGTAGATTCAATCACATCGCACTGCTGTTCGTGCAGGTGGTAGAAATGCTCAAACTGTTCTCGCGTCTCTTGGGGCATACGCTTCGTGAAATCTGGATGCCAATAGAAGTGGTTGACCAAAGGATAAATAGGACCGCCGAAAGAGCGGTAACCGAGATGCACCGTCCGCCGTAATTTCGCGCTGTAGTTACTCCCCCAATGCAACATCATGTGGATATAAACGATACCGTCACCGGCGTTAAGTTCCACCGGCATCCCGCCCGGTATTGGCTCCCGCCCCTTCGTGGCCAGGTGTTGATTTTCCACTTCTGTGTTGGGGCGTTTGTGACTTTTCGGCACGACCCAAAATACGCTGTCATCATAGAGAGGGATGTTCCATTGAACGTAAGCCGGTGCATTGTCAATCACATCCATCTGCATACCTCGTAGCGGTGCCTGCCCAACGGGATCGATGTCGCGATGCCAGCTAGCCGGACCGTGATCTCGCACCGGGCTGCACATAAGTGCCATCAGCGTTGGGGAAGCCTCCGGTGCCTGCATCAGTTGACGGCTAACGCCCAAAGTATTTTCGTGCAAGCAAAGCTCCACCGCTTTAGCGGTTGTCTCATCAGCGACACCATCAAAGAATACACGCGGTTGCGCCGCGGTTTCCCAATAGCCTCCCGGTGGATCGTCAGGTTGGCGTTCCTCCGCCCAGATGACCTTCTGTCGTTCAACTAGCGTCTCGAAACAGTCGCGCAGTTCTTCTAGCTGCCCCGGCGGAATGACCTCGCGCAGGATGATATAGCCATCGTCAAGCAGCTGTTGTGGATTGACTTGCATAGTTCGTTTTCCTTTCGTTTCAGAGGTGACGAATTTAACTACACCTTCGACTCTAGAATCTGCATCACCTCAAAGACAAGACCGTTAGGCGATCTGTAAAAGGAGATTCGGCGTGACCCAAAATCGGTGCTAATCTCCACCGGTTCTATGAGCACTTCTGTGCCTAACGCTATAAGCTGTTGGTATGCCTCGTCCAAGTTATCAACCTCAAACACTGCATGGGTCAGTCCCGGCATAAGCGGATGGTTAAGTGCCTCCTGAAAGACCGGTTTCGGTGTCAGAAAGAGACGGGTCCCACCGAACTCTAGCAACGCATGGGGATGGTCCCCATCCTCTCTAATGCGTGAACCACGACTGAGCAGTTTGGCACCCAATTCCTCAAAAAAACTGATTTCCGTCTCCAGATCTTCAACCTTGATGCCGATATTCCAAAGGCTTGCCTCCATTGTTGGTTCTCCTTATCGATATACAGACGACCGGGTGATATACGCCTTGGTGATGTCAATGATGAGTGCAATGTCGTCACGTGCATCTACGATTGAAGAACGTGAGGGAGTGCCTTGCGTGATACACTGGCGGAAGTGCCGCAGCTCACGGGTGAACCCACTTTCCCACGGAATTGCTGGCTCCTTGTAAAAGCTGTTCCCATCTGTATCGATCCCCTGCACCACTAACTTTGTAAGCACTCGACGCGAAAAGCCGGTTGGGTAGGAAAGGATAACTCGCTTTTCTTCGCTGTATATCTCAAGGGTCTGCTTGAAATCCCATAACTTGTTGAGATCGACTCGACTGACGACGCAACGCGCTCCGTTGGGATATTCCAAGATAGTCGTTATTGCTCGGCGATCATTCCAGATCTCTGTGCTGATGACGGCGCTCGGTACACCTAGCATAGTTCGTAGGCTGTAAAGGTCGTGAATGAGACCGTAGGCGATGCCGCAAGATTCAGCCTTCTCAAAGAGATCTCCGAACGCTTCACGCCGGGCGGCTCTAGATGCTTCCTGCCGTTCCATCATGACAGCGGGTGGCAGATCATTGAACCGCTTGACCTTAAAATGGCTTAGGTGGAGCTCATTGCTCGGATGCAGATGATTTGTCTGCACAAATTTGATATCGTCCATGGTATCGACTTCGTGTTTCGCCATTTCAAAGGCGGGTTCGTATACCTTCATGTATCCTGCTTGCCCCACCTTTCCCGATTTTCGCATTGCATCAATCATGGCATCGGCTTCCTGCAAAGAGGTGCAGATCGGTTTTTCAATGAAGACATGCTTTCCCGCTTCAAAGGCTTCCACGGCTGCCTCAGTCTTGGGATCCGTGTGGCAGAGCAGAACCGCGTCGATATCCGCCGCTAGCATATCCCGAATATCTGTCGCATATTTAGAAATTTTGAACCGTCGGGCTACATATTCTGCCTGTCCCGGTGATACGTCGCAGACGATGGGCACTTCAAATTCGTCGTCAAGTTCAAGCAAGTTGGGAAGGTGCTGAACTTGAGCAATTGCACCGCATCCAACAACGCCAATTCGTACTGTTGACATACTGTTTTCCTCCATTTTGCAGGCTACGGATTTCAACGATAAGTGCGAAGTGTTCCCGCTCGTGGGGTGAGCGTGTTCCATTCTGCGGCCATTTCATTGACCTTTTTGAAAGTCTCTAACAGAGGTTCCCACATGACATCTCGTATCTCGGCAGCAGCTTTCTCGTCTCCCGCTGCCAATGCCTGTTTGAGGGCGGCCGCCATCTGCTCTTGGATCTGGGCACTGTTCTGCGCCATGTCTGCCACTGATCGCGCTGTATTAACATGATGGTCAATAAGCGCGTCAATCGGCGTGGTGGAATCTGTCTCCGTGTCATAGTCGCTGGACGGTCTGAACTGGGGTGGGAGACGTTCTCCATTGTCAGAATACTGGGTGTGGGTCGGTTGAATATGAGGTGTCACCGAGAGATACATATACACCGGTTCATTCCCAAGAACGCGCACCGAATGAGGTTCGTCCGCGAGGGCATAGCACATTTGTCCCGGGCCTAGCTCTTTGGTTTCGCCGTTAATCCTGAATTCTACCCGTCCCGCCAGAATGATAAAGATCTCATGGCCCAAATCGTGGGTGTGATACTTATCAAGCGAGCCCGGCCCCGGCTCCATGCGACAAAAGCGAGCTCGTATCTGTGGGGTCACTAGGATATTGCGGATGTCTTTGCGACAGTCATAGACCGTGAAACCCATGGTTCTCTCCTCCTTGAAATAGTTAGTTGATCAAAAATTTCTAGCTCACGGACACATCAAGACCGAGAGCAACATCAATGTCCACCTGATACTCCCGAACTTCGCCGGACAATACGCTTTCCATACTCACAGAGCGTTCAGCCAAAGCGGATTCGTATGCTCCAACTATTGCTGCAACCGCCTTCATGCCGCCTTCACCGTCTACTTCGGAGCTTGTTCCGTTACGAATTGCCTCGCCGAAATCGTGATATTCAATGGCTAAATGTTTGGCGTCAACCGCGATACCGGGGTCAGGCGCGTCTGCTGGAGGTTCGTATTCAACGCCCCCTTTGCCAAAAAAACGCTCGGTTATTTCGTTGAGTTCAAATTGAGGCAGAAGCGACAGGATCTCTTTTCCTTTTAGTTCCCGTCCTTCTAGACGTAGCACGACTGGTCTGCCGTTGCGGTCTCCGGGGGCGTATACGGCTCCCCAACGACCATGGACACTCCGTTCCCAACCTTGACTGCCGCGCCCACCACCGACATACGAGAGTTGAACAATAGCCCCTGATGCCATTGTGTACAACGCAATGACGGAATCCTCACCGGTCGCTTCGACGGTTTCCGGGTAAGTTTTGACACGTTCTCGGTAGGAAATTAGTGGATGATCGGCGTGATCTGGCTTGCGGCGCACAGGCTCAACGATAAGCCCTCGACCAAAGATCTGGCTATATTCACCCATGTAGTAGCGGATAATGTCGGCGTAGTGAACCCCCATATCCAGGCCGATCGCACCTTTCTCCTTGAGGTGTCGCCAAGGGGTGATAGCCATCGTATCACCGCCACCGAGAGATGTCTGAATCATGAGGTAAGGGTCACCCAACAGCCCGTGATCGATAATCGATTGCACCAGTCGGTTGGGCGTGTCCCTGCGATAGTTTTCCGCCGTTGCGAGTACTGCACCACTGTGCTGGGCGGCATCAATCATCGCCTGACAGGCACGTATCGTAATTCCCAACGGCTTCTCAACCATCGTATGCTTCCCCGCCTCCAGTGCCGGCACGCCAACCTCGTGGTGGGTTGAACCGTCGGTGACGACATCCACAGCCGCGATATTGGGATGGGTGAGGACCTGATCTAAATCGGTGAAAACCATTGGCTTCCTGCCAAGTAGACGCTCTGCCTCGTTTGCTACTAATTCCGCGTTCTCCTGCCGAATATCACAGACAGCTACCAAATCGAGGTTGCCGATACCGCTATCCTTTAGTTCTTTATAACCCATGACATGTCGATGTCCCATGCCACCGCAACCCACTAGGCAGATTGGAACCTTTTCCATTTTGATCTCCTTGCTATAGTTTTTCTCTGATCTGAAGTATCTGCATTTGAAGGGTCAGCGTGCTAAAAACATAAGCTCGGGTGCGATGAGCTGAACAATCAGGGAGAGAACAATGGTGAGTAAAAAACTGACAGGAGAAGGTGATGAGAGAAACACAAAGGGAATCTGTGCACGCTTCACGTCTGGGTTAAAACGGAGCTCGTAATACCATCGCTGAAAGCATCAAGATGGCACGCCCGATAGACACTCTTTGTGTGCTGTCTATCGGGCAGTTGGTGCTTCTTCCAATTGAGCGTACTGTCCACTATAGAAGATAAGTGGCTCGCCATTGTGAGTTTCACCTGCAAGGGGTTCGCCAATGAACATATCGTGGTCGCCGGCGGGAGCGACTTCAACAACCCGGCAGTCTATATAAGCGAGCGCATCAACGAAAATAGGAGCCCCGGTTTCCGCTTCAGTCAGCTCTAAGTCCGAGAAATCCTTGGGTCCCGGCTTCGCAAACCGACGGGAAAGCTCTTCTTGGTCGTGCTTAAGCACATTTATCGCATAACACTGACCTTGCGTCAAGTGTCCGTGCATATTGCTCTGACGGTCTACGGAAACCACGACTAGCGGCGGATCAAGCGATAGAGACATGACAGCGTTTGCCGTCATGCCCGAAATCTGTTCTCCATACCGTGTTGTTACAACCGTGACCCCTGTTGCAAAACGGCCCATAATCTGCCTTTGAAGCATCGGATCAAACGCCATCATTTTTCTCCTTGTCTGTTCTTAGATGGTTGGCATCGCAGGAACGACCTCGTTTGCTAGCAACTCTTGGGAACGCTTCCATGTGGCTCTGTCGTCCCAGTCATGTGTAATCATTAGCAGTGTGCCAAATCCACCGGACTGTTCCCACACCTCTTCAAGGCGACGGATACACTCCGCCACATCACCGATGATACAGATTTTCTTAAGCACATATTCTGGCGTTATGTCCTCATCGGGGAAGTCCGGATCATCTTTCAGAATATTGAGCATATTTGCTTTTGTAAGAACAGTGATCAGGTAGTCATAGGCACCTATGAAACTCCCATTGATTGCGTGCTCCCATGCTTCTTCAGTCGATTCACCAACAAAGATGCTGCGCGAGATGCGCCAGTCGGCGCGATTAGGTGCGGGCAGCCCAGCATCTTCAGCACCAGCGCAATAAGTCTCCCAATGATTTTCAAGGGTTATGCCCGGTACAAGGTTCGTGCTTATCGGTATAAAGCCACGCTGTCCCGCTGTCCGTGCTGCCATCGAGTTTCCTCGGACAATGCTCATGGCGACCGGCGGATGGGGTTTCTGGTAAGGTTGGAGCAGTACCCCAATTCCACGTTCATGATCGAGGGTTTCAAGTTTTATGTTCCAGTAATCCCCGTTGAACTCGAAAGGTGGATCGGTTTGCCACAACTTGAGGATGGTGTCGATTGCTTCTATGGTCATCAACCCTTGGGTCTTTGGGTCAGGCAAGTCAAATAGTCCCCAATCGGTTGCTACTCCGCCTTGCCCAAAGCCGCAGTTGATACGGCCACGAGAGAGGTGATCAAGAAATGCAAGGCGGATTGCGGTATTGACCGGATGGTGCTGCGGGATAATCGATACACCGGTGCCGAGGCGGATGTTTTTTGTGCGTGGCAGCACATTGCCAATGAACACATCGTTGGACGGGATGGGTTCCCATGCGACCGTGTGGTGTTGACCAATCCATGCTTCGGTAAATCCCAACTCATCAGCGAGGACAATTAAATCAATGTCCTCTTCAAAACACTCCGTCCGGTTTTTCTCCGGGGGATGCAATGGCATCATAAACACGCCTAGGTTCATTTTAAGACCTCCCATGTTTCTATCTGTTGAGGCTTTGTGAATGCAAATTACGGTTCCTCAATTGGATTCGATCCGGCCAACTCACGAAAGCGATTGAGCGTCTTCAAAATCCCTTGCTCCATTGTGTATTCGGGTGTAAATCCAACCTCCTGAGCGATTGGTTCCGCATCATAATCCCATGAAATTCCAAACACGCCCGGCTCAAGCGTTATCTGTGCACTCGGCACTAATTTCTTTAAGTAAGCGACACCTTCCCTAACCGTCCGAATTCCACCCTTGACGTTGAAAACACGCGTCTTTGTAGCCGGACAGGTGCAGGACATCACAATAGATCTGGACACATCTTCGACGTATTGCCAATCTATCGCATCGTCGCCAAATGGAGAAACGTAGGGTTTTCCATGTGCAACAGCTTCAATCATTTGTGTTGAGAATGAGCTCATCCCCCGGGTCCGTCCGACACCGTACACCGCGGTAAATCGTAATCCTATCGTGTCCACATCGTAGTTGTCAAAATAGTGGGCCGCGTATCTTTCGTTCATAGATTTGCACGCCCCGTAGATGAATTTTGGATAATGCGGGGCATCGTTTGCAATCTGCTCGTGATTATAATCTTCCGGTGATCCGAAGACTGCGACACTACTCGCCCAAACAACCCGCTTGAGTCCGAAAATTCGCGCTGCTTCAAACATGTTGATTGTGCCCTCACATACAATCTTCAACGCCTGGGGTGGGTTGGCATTGCACGCTGGCACCTGCCACGATGCTAGATGGATAATCCTATCGATTTCGTGTTCTTGGACAGTTCGCAACACATGTGGGAGATCGGTGATATCCCCCTGAACGAAAGTAAACTGCTCAAGCTGTTCCTCTGTCAGCACCATTTTGGGAATCGTAAAATCTGGAATAAAATCGTACACAATAATCTTTTCGCCGGCGTTCAGAAGGTCACGAATGACATAGGATCCAATGCACCCCATTCCACCTGTTATCAAATATGCCATAGACTTCAACTCCTCTTAGGTCATTTCCTTTCTGTAATTGTTGAGAAAATCAGTTAGGCACAGAGATATTCTGATGCCTAGCGCGTAAACACCGCTAGGTTGCTTTATATCCCTGTTTTGCTCGCTTATTGATGGGACTGGGGTCAGTTACCCCGCCCTAAAGGACGGGGCTTGTTTATCCGTCCAATGGGTCTTACCGAGTTCCGCGCTTCTGTCCCCGGACGGGGCGGTTCGGGGTCGTTGACTACCGACACACCTCCACGCAAGGCTACAGCAGCCTTTTTAATGTTTATCGCAGCGTTATAATCTCTATCCAATACCAACCCACAGTGTGGACAGGCATGGACACGATCTGATAACGATTTCGGTACAACTGAATCACAACCTGAGCATTTCTGACTGGTATGCTTGGGATCAACTTGCGTCAACGTCAAGCCAGCGTTTGCAGCTTTGCTTTGAAGTCTTAATCGAAAGTTACCCCAGCCAGCATCAGATATGCTCTTAGATAGATGCTTATTCTTTACCATGTTCTTGATTTTCAGGTCTTCAACAGCGACTTCTTCGCATTGGGAGAACAACCAATGAGCGGTCTTCCCCTGAAAATCACGACGTTGATTGCCGATATGTTCATGTATCTTGGCAACATGCTCCCGTTGTTTCTCATAGCGGACACTGCCTTTTTCACGACGGGACAATATCCGTTGCGCTTTACCAAGTCTCTTTTCTGACCGGCGGAAGTGTCGGGGGTTATCGACTTTATTACCATCTGAGGTGGTTAAAAACGACGCAAGCCCTACATCAATACCTATTGTCGTTTCAACGGGAATCTCAACAGGGTCTGCAATCTCAACGACTATGCACACATACCATCCACTCGCTTTGCGCCGTACCGTCAACGTCTTAATTTTCCCATCGGGCAACGGCCGGTGGTAATGGATTTTAACATGACCGATTTTCGGCACAACGACTCGCGCTGTCCGCTTGCGAATATCGCGTATCAACCAGTTCGATAAGTGCTTAAACGTCATTGAACGATACCGACCGGCACCTTTGAAGCGTGGAAAGCCGGGTTTGTCTCCCTTCTTCCCACGGCGAAAAAACGCTTGGTAGGCTTTGTCTAATCGGTCAATCGTATCCTGCAAAACGTCAATATGAAGCGATGCGACTGGGGCAGATTCTTGGCGAAACGGCGTTAAGGCTTTTTCTTGGGTTGATTTCTTAACCGACTGACCGGTCTGTTCGTAGGTCTCCTTACGCCATGCAAGAGCTTGATTATACAAGTTGCGAAGGATTTCAAGCCATGCGACCAATTTATTGAATTGCTTGACTGTTGGATAGGCTCTGTATTCATAAGTCTTTTTCATAATCAATGCTTTGAATCTATCACAAAAGGAGACGTAGTTTCCTCTCCGCTCTAAAGGACGGGGCTTCCACTGCTAAGATTTTGGTGAATTGACATCGACAAGAATATCGTTGCCCTCAATTTTCACAGGATACGTTGGGAGTTTCTCCTGCTCTGGCCAGAGGCATTTTCCTGTCTGCACATCAAACTCCCACATGTGGAGTGGACAAGTGACGACGTTATCATCAAAGAATCCGTAGGTCAAAACGCCACCAAGATGCGGGCAGATGTTATTCATCGCGTAATAGTTGCCATCGATGTTGTATATACCGATGAAAACGCCTTCGACTTTAACACCGAGGCAATCACCGGGCTGGACCTCCGTTGTTTCGGCAGCTTTTACAAACTGAGACATTCACATTCCTTTCTCATCTGTTTTTTTAGAGTTTACGCTTCATGTTCAACACCTTCATTGTATCACGTCTCTCAATATTCCTCAACCTAATTCCTTATGCTGAATTTCGGAGGAAGCAACGAGAAAATCACATGACCACATTGGTCAATTTTATCGTGTATGGAGGGGACAGGTGGGCAAGGCGATGAGAGACAAGTCTCAAATCTTTTGGAAAATAACCTGCTGTTTGAGGATATTCGTAAACTCCTCAAACAGCAGCCCTAGGAAAATTGTTGGTCAGCGAACGCAGAAATCAATGAAACGATTTGCTAGGAAGTTGAATGCCGAAATATCATGTCTTACGTTTCACGTTTTATGCATCACGTCCCTATCTAAATGTATCCAGTTGACCCATCTGGACGAATCGGGCAGGTGCGTTGCCAGTGGACGTATTCGTTATCTCCGATGACATCTTCATTTATCTCTACACCAAGCCCTGGTCGATCTCGTAATTCCAGATACCCATCTTTGGGCAGATAAGGTTCATCCACCCACTCATTCCATTCGGTTCCTGTTGGCAGAATATATTCGAGGATCTTGAAGTTGGGTGTTGCTGCAGCAAAATGTACGTTCACCGCGGTCGCCAACGGTCCCATCGGATTGTGGGGGGCAATGGAGACATAATGCGCTTCGGCAATAGCAGCTATTTTGCGCATTTCGAGCAATCCGCCGCAGACGCAGATGTCCGGCTGGATGATGTCTGCCCCTTGTGCAGCCATCAGGTTGAGGAACTCAAATCGCGCGTAGAGGGATTCACCGGTTGCCAATGGCACCTGCATCTGAGAACGCAAGCGTGCCCACGCTGGGATATGCTCAGGCCTGAGCGGTTCTTCGTAGAAATAGGGGTCATAAGGTGCTAGCGCATTGGACAATTGTAGTGCACGAATCGGCTCAAAGATCTTAGCGTGCGGGTCGAATGCAAATTCCCAGTCTTCCGGTGTGTGGTTACGGATTCCCTCGAAATAGTCGGCAGCGGCAGCACAAACTCGTCCCCAACGATTTGCGTCCGGCTCGATCGGATAAGGACTGGTTTTGAAAGCTGTAAATCCCCACTCTTCGTTTAATCGGTGTGCCGTTTCGCCGACTTCTTGGCCATCGCGACCGCCGATGCCGTGATAAACGCGAATTCGGTCCCGAGCTGCCCCACCGAGAAGCATATAAACCGGAAGATTCGCTGCTTTACCGCTGATGTCCCACAAGGCGTGGTCAATTGCAGAGGTAACTGCGAGCCCCACCCCACCAGCAGGGAAGCGTAGCTGCTGATGGATCTTCATCATGATATATTCAATACGACGTGGGTCCTCACCTTTAATCATCTCGAAGATGTAATCCGCAATCGGTTCGGCGGCGAGGTTCGGTCCTACAGAGTAGGATTCGCCCCAACCGTGGATACCTTCATCAGTCTCAACTTTGATCAATCCTCTTGAGCGTCCGCCGAAGCGGGCCATATAGGTTTTGATATTCGTAATCTTCATTAATATTCCGCCCTTTCTTTGCCAGAAACATGTTACATTCAGTCGCTATCTAAAAGACCATCTTAGGTTTGTCCCCATTTTAATCCCCCCCGGATTTTTTGTCAATTACTTTTTCCTGTTGACGGTGCCTACTGTCTGTGATATATTGAAAACGCTCTGTAGATAACATAGATTGTTAGTACATTTGGTGAAAACAGAATGGTACATCCCCCGTATATTCTTTCGATCGATCAAGGTACAACCGGCTCAACAGTGCTACTCATTGATGCACATGGGGAGATTGTTGCACACGGTTACCGTGAATTTACGCAGCACTATCCCCGTCCCGGCTGGGTTGAGCAAGATCCCATCGAGATCTGGCAGGTAACGCATCAAGTCATCGCGGATTTAATTAATGGGCATGGGGGCGCAGATGAGATTGCAGCAATTGGCGTAACAAATCAGCGGGAAACGACGGTGGTCTGGGAACGCAAGACCGGACGGCCGATTCATCCCGCAATCGTGTGGCAGTGCCGTCGCACCTCGGATATCTGTGCGGATCTGAAGGCACGCTCGCTGGAAGAGCGGGTACGGGCGAAAACAGGTTTGGTACTCGATCCATACTTTTCGGCGACGAAGGTCGCATGGATCCTCGATCAGGTCGATGGTGCACGTGAGCAGGCTGAACGTGGTGAACTTGTTTTTGGAACTATTGACACATGGTTGCTGTGGTATCTAACAGGAGGTAAAGTTCACGTAACAGACTACACGAACGCGTCGCGGACGATGCTGTTTAATATCGACACGCTCGCGTGGGATGACGAACTGTTGGAGGTACTGCGCGTGCCAAAGTCTGTTTTGCCAAACGTACAGACCTCCGGAAGCATTTTCGGGAGAACGAGGAATATTGTCTCGTTGCCGGATGGCATCCCAATTGCCGGTATTGCCGGAGACCAACAATCAGCTCTGTTTGGACAGCTTTGTACACAAGCCGGCATGGCGAAGAACACCTACGGCACCGGATGTTTCCTAATGCTTAATACAGGTGAGCAGCGGATCCACTCAAAATCCGGACTATTGACAACATTGGCTTGCGGTTTCGATGAAACACCGGTTTACGCGCTTGAAGGAAGCGTGTTTATCGCAGGGGCAGCGGTGCAATGGCTACGGGATGGGTTGAATCTTATCGACGCTGCCGCAGAGACGGAAGCGATTGCCGCTAGCGTTCCAGATTCGGGTGGTGTGTTTGTGGTTCCTGCCTTTACAGGTCTCGGTGCACCGCATTGGGACGCAGAAGCACAAGGTGCAATACTTGGCTTGACGCGGGGCTCAACACGTGCCCACATTGTCCGAGCAACACTGGAATCGATCGCACTTCAAACAGCGGATGTCGTCGCAGCTATGCACATTGATGCAGGAATTGAACTGAATCGGCTGCGAGTTGACGGCGGTGCAGTTGCCAACAATTTCTTGATGCAATTTCAGGCGGATATACTGGGCATAGATGTGGAGCGTCCGACACGAATCGAAACGACAGGACTTGGTGCGGGCTATCTAGCGGGGTTGACCGTCGGCGTGTGGAACGGGATTCACGACTTGGAATCTCATCGGAAAATTGATGCGGTTTTTTCACCACGAGTCGCCATCCATCAACGACAGGAAAAACTGGACGGTTGGAAGAATGCTATCCGAAAGGTCATGAGCTAACATGCGTTTACAGTGGAAGTACGCCCTCATTATCAATCTTTCTGTTCTGATCATTCTTGCTGCCTTCTACATGCTTCTCAATATTAAAGCTGTGGATGACCTTGGAGACCTTTACGAAAAGGGCATAACACGCGGCGCGATTTTCAAAGAAATTACAGAGAAAACCATTCGTCCGATCGTTGAAGAGAAGATGGCCTCCAAAGAAATTGCAGAGCAGACAATTCCTCCGCTTGTCGAGGACAAGATTGAGGATAGGCAGACACTATACAGGGAAAAACTTGAACATGCCCTCCGACAATTAAAAAAGGACAAGCCTAATGAGATGCGAGATGTTTTGGACATAAATGTGACCTTCGGCATTGATGCGAGAATCCAAGCCAGTTTAATTCCAAATAAGGAGGTAAACGACCATATAAATTTAACTGAGGAAGGGGTGTTTGAAATAAGGAAGAAAGGCTTTGAACTCTACCGGACCCCTCAAATTAACGGCAGAGATGCGACAGCAGTTATCATACCCTATTCGGTTGAATTTGTCGGAGAAGAATTTGACACAGAGCCAATCGACGGATTTATTCAAGCGATTTTTACAGGACCCAATCTTGCCAACCATCTCTACCGTCTCCGTATCATGCTCCTGATTTCCATTCTCGTTGTGAGTGTGCTGCTGATCATCATTATTGATATGATGACGACTCGTTTGGTTCTGCGTCCCCTTCAAGGCATGATGGAAATTATCAGACGTGCAGAAGCGGGTGATTCCGAATCGCTGCCGCAGTCCTATGCCTCCGACGAGATTGGGCGTGTGACCTACAGTCTTGCACGGATGTTGAGGCAATTGACAGGGACCCACTCGAAGCGAATTGCTGCACTTCAGCAATTTGCTGCAGGTGTCGCTCACGAGATCCGTAACCCGCTGAATACTATCGGTATGACAGCCCAACACCTGCGAGATCTCTTTGCACACGACAACATTAAACCCAAGGACATTGAAGAAGCTCGAGACCTGCTTAATATTGTCAACTTTGAAATCCAACAGTTGCAGCGGATTTCTGAACAGTTTGTGACCTTAAATCGTCCCAAAACGCTCGATCTGGAACCGACGGATCTCAATGTACTTATTGACCAAGTCATTGCAGAATTTAAACTCATGAGCGAAAATGCCAAAGTCGAGATGATCACCAATTACACCCCCAATCCGCCACAACTGCAACTAGATCAAGGGTTGATTCGGCAGACGTTTTTTAACCTGATACAGAATAGCATTCAAGCTATGCCCAAGGGCGGAAGAATTTACATCACAACGCAGCCAACGCAAACACTCGCCGGCCGCGGAATCGACATTGAGATTCGTGATACGGGTGTTGGTATTCCCCGCGAGATTCAAGAGCGGATTTTTGATGCTTACTTCACGACAAAGGAGAGTGAAGGGGGAATGGGACTTGGGCTTGCGATCGCTCACCAAATTATTACAGCACACCAAGGAAGGATTGAGCTCAAAAGCCAAGTCGGAATGGGAACCGCATTCCAGATCTACCTGCCTATTAAGAGTCCCATTAGCTCCTCAGCCAATAAACCCGTAAACCATAAGGAGGAATAGGTATGCCATCAATACTGATTGTTGATGATGACCAGGGGCAACGGACTGTTTTGCAGACCATATTGAAGCGCGAAGGCTACACTATAGAGACAGCTGAAAATGGCGTTGCTGCCCTCGAAAAAATTGAGGACAACCTATTTGATGTTATTGTCAGTGATATGCGGATGGCTCAGATGTCAGGGCGAGAATTGCTGCATGAAATTAAAAGCAGGGATCCAGATCTACCTGTACTAATTGTCACAGCCTACGCTGAAGTGAATGACGCTGTGGATCTGGTGGCACGCGAAGGAGCATTCTATTACCTTGAAAAACCGATTCAGATTGATACCCTCAAGAAGGAGATTAGACGCGCTATTGAGATGCGACATGGCATAACAGATGAAGGATCGAGTGACGAAACCAATGTTCAGGAGATTCATTTTGAAGGGATTATTGGCAAAAGTGACTCCGTACGTCAACTGTTCAAAACCATGTCTCGAATCATTCATCGCGGTGCCAATCAGGTGCTAATTACGGGTAGCACGGGTACAGGGAAAGGACTGGTTGCCAAAGCAATTCATGAGTACGGTAGACGTAAGGACAAGCCGTTCTTGCAAATTAACTGTGGTGCTGTGCCTGAAACGCTGATTGAAAGCGAGCTCTTCGGGCATGAAAAAGGGGCGTTTACCGATGCCCATCGGCAGAAAGATGGTGTGTTTGAAGCAGCAAATGGCGGCACAGTTTTTCTGGATGAGATTGGCGATCTTTCTGTGCATACGCAGAGTAAACTCCTCCATGTCTTGCACGAAAGGGAAATCATGCGTGTCGGGGGCGTGAAACGGATTAAGGTTGATGTGTGTGTCCTTGCCGCGACCAATAAGGATTTGCAAACCGCTGTCGACGAGGGGCACTTCCGTGAAGATCTCTTTTTCCGGTTAAACGTCATTCCGCTTCACATGCCCGACCTCCGGGAGCGAAGCGAGGACATAGGGCTTCTGGTCGATTTCTTCCTCCAGAAGTTTGGACGAGAATACCCCGGTGCTGAACCGAAGCGCATGACACCTAGAGCGATGTCTACACTTCGGCGGTACGATTGGCCCGGGAATGTGCGTCAACTTGAAAATTATCTACACAGAATCTTTGTGCTGTCGGAAAACGAGGTCATTGATCTTGAAGATCTTCCGCCGGAAATTTCGGATAGTTCATTGCCTCTAGGCGATTTTCCCGTAGAAATTCCCGCGGATGGGGTTGCGCTTGAAGAAATTGTAAAGGAATACATTCGGGTTGCTTTGACACAGACCGGCGGCAATCAAACCAAAGCTGCCGAACTTTTGGGAATTTCCCGCCGCAGACTTCAAAACCGAATGCAGAACTATGGGTTTAGTAGCAGGGATTTTAAGGATTAGAATCGGCAGGACTTCTATCAATAGATGTCTGAACAATTCAACCGTGCCCGTTGGGTGGTATTGTTCCGTATGATGAGTCTAATCTAGCCATTGTCCCCCATGATTACCCGCCAATTCGCATTTCTTGCCGAATAACTTCCGCTTATCCAGTACGCTCATGTTAAGATTTAGTGCAAAGAAACCGAATATTCGTAGGGGTTGGGTCCCCCAACCCTTACGGCGGACGGGGAGACCCCGCCCCTACGATTTCGCTTCGTGTTTTGCACTCTCTTTTTACATGAGCCATCCAGTAATTGCGCTTCCGTACATATCACTTCGCCTGAATTATGCGGATTAAGTATCAAGCGATCTGTCCTCTCAACTATTTAATCACCGGTAGGTTTAGACGTGATAGGTTTCGCTTGCCGTGATGAACCGTGTTGCGGGCAATAACCGGTTCAGTATTTGCCCACGGTGGGGCAAGGGTGTTTGGATGCGGAAAGATACGGGGAAAGTCACTACTAGTGATGAGCAGACAGATCCGCGAGCCAGTTGGAAATACATAGGCAGTCTGCCCCAACTGTAAGTGGATACGGGTAACATCGCCAGATGTGAGTGACTGAGGATCTGTCCAACTATCACGATAACGGCATCGCAGCGAACCAAGCGTCAGACAGGTCACGGCACCAGAGGGCTCTTCAACACAAAGTTTGGCAACAAAGTCAGTATCAAGGGCATCACTGGAAATGCAGAGATCAAGCGAAACTTCGCCGACTACGGTCAGCGGCGATTCCAGTTTTGGACTTCGATAAAATAGCAGATCGGACCGATCCAGCAGTGGACGCTGATCAACTGGACCGAGGTGCTCAAGTCCCCAGTAGACGGGACCTCCACGTGTCGGAACAGGCTCCCGTGGATTGTACACATAACTATCGTCAACACTTTTATCCGGGGGTTCTTGCGTTAGTACCCCATCGCCAGTCCGCATATTTGCACTACCATCTGATTTGAGATACCATGATTGGGTTGTTGCTTCTGGCGGGGGCCAATCTTGCAGAGAAATCCATCGGTTTTCTCCCATCAGAAACACTTTCGCAGGTGGTTGGCTTGTGTAACCGTTGTCTATGTCTTTTAAGTAAAAATCGAGAAACTGAAGTTCATGGGCAAGGACCGGCAGATCTGCTTCCGTTCCAAAATCCCAGTCACCATAGCGGCAATGCTCCGGACCTGTGTTTCCGATATTTCTATGCCCCCACGGTCCGATGAGAAGGCGCTGCCCGTTTTGTGCTGATTCTGTCGCACCATTGTTGCGGATGTTTTGGTAAGCCTCAAACTGACCCCGCGTAAGATGGTCGAACCACCCGCCAGCGTGAAATCCAGGCACCTTGATGTGCGGGTGCATCAAGCATTGATCGATTGATTCCCAGTAGTCGTCATAATGATCGTGAGCTGCCCAATCCGGCAAAATAGGTGTTTCAAAGCCAACTTGATCGGCAATTGTTTTAGGATTGCTCAAGTAGTGGAGCTCGTCCCAAGAGAAATGCGCCATCGGTGGTTGATTGCGGCAGGAAGCGTGCGTCAGAGACCATCGGATAGTGTTGCCGAGTGCGAAGCAGCCATCGTAGCGAATCCAGTCACGGAAGAATGAACCGGGTGCGACAGAAGGGGCGATACAGCGCAAGGCTTCATGACCGCCGCTCGCTGCCGGCACTTGAACGATTCCAAGATAACTGCGTCCCCACAACCCTATCCGGCCGTTGCACCACCTCTGATTCGCTGCCCAATCTAGCGTTGCTTGTCCATCACGAGCCTCGTCAATCAGTGGAACGAAAACACCGTCGGAATCATACTTGCCACGACAGTCTTGTGCAACAAACGCATAACCCCGGTCGGTGAATTGGTGTGCTGTACTTTGAAGTCCCACGCGATGGTAGGGAGTACGGACAATAACAGCGGGAAATGGCCCCGGACCATCAGGGAGATAGGCATCTGTGGCAAGGTTTACTCCATCTTCGGCAGGGACCTTTCGGCATAATAGCGTTTGCATTAAGGGTTCTCCTAACTTTCATTCTCAATGTGATAGTAATAACAGATGAGGATAAAGACTTCTTAGTGGCTTCGTAAATTTCTTCTCAATTCATTTCACGATTGACACGATGAATGGTAAATGCTACAATGAAACGCTAAATTTATCCAAACAAAAGGCACCCTGAACGGTTAAATGAAAGGAAAATCCAATGTTGATGCTGTTGATAGCTATTGGAATTGTCTTGATTTCTTCTGCTATCTGTTCTGGATCTGAAGCGGCGTTGTTTTCGGTTCCGATAGTTAAAGTTCAACGATTGGCTCAGTCAAATCGGCCCAGTGCACTAGCTCTGCTGTCTATCCGCGAGCAGATGAATCGCCCTATCGCAACCATTGTTATCCTCAACAATATTGCTAACATTGTTGGAACGAGTGTCGTGACTATTTTGGCTTCCGAGGTTTTGGGGAGTCAATGGTTGGGCTTAGTTTCAGGGATGCTTACCTTCTTGGTAATCCTTTTTTCGGAAATTATCCCCAAAACGGTTGGTGAACGATATTCAGACCAGATTGCGTTGGTTATTGCTAGACCCGTCGCTGGATTGACCCGAATTTTAACCCCGTTGGTATGGTGCATCGAGAAAATTACCACCCCTTTAACGGCAGGTGGTAACAGCTTCACAACGGACGAAGCGGAGATAAAGTTACTCGCAAAGATGGGACAAGAGGCAGGAACGATTGAAGATGATGAATTTGAAATGCTCCGAAAAATATTCGATTTGAATGATATGACAGCTGCCGATCTAATGACGCCGCGGGTCGTAATGACATACCTAAATGGTAACTTAACGCTCGCGGAGGCAAAAGAGGACATTCTGACTTCTCCACATAGTCGAATTATTGTCATTGGAGAAACGCTGGATCAGGTTACCGGAGTTGTTTTGAAGACCGACTTGTTGGCAGGGGTCATCGAAGGAAAATTAGATCAATTCATCTCACATTTTGCTTATGAGGTACATTTTGTGCTTGGACGGAAGCGTGCCAATCAGCTTCTGTCGATATTCCAGCAGACTCGTCAGCATTTAGCCGTTGTTGTTGATGAATATGGAGGTGTATCAGGAGTGGTAACGCTTGAAGACGTGCTAGAAGTCCTCACGGGTCAACTTGTTGATGAAACTGATACAGTGGTTGATTTGCAAGAGTTCGCTCGAAAAAATAGCAATTAGCGACGTTCAATTCCACGGCAGGGGTTGCCTGACAGGAGTAGGTGCGGGGAATCGACTCACAACATCAACCGGCACCCCTTTGTCAGCGGATTCAAAGATGCGTTCGCAGATTTCTAGTACATGCCGGGCGTGTTTGCCTGAACACCGCACGGGGCGATTATTCCGAATTGCGTCCGCAAAGTCGGAGGGGCCCTTGCCCCAGTCTAAACCCTCATACGCTCCTTCCGGGGAGGCTTCAATTTCCCAATCGCCTGCAAGGGTGCGTTTGCGAATTCCACGTCCATCGTCATGTGCCTGGATCGAGAAGACCCCTTTTGTGCCATGAATCTCGTAGGGTGGGATTTCTGATCTGGCAGTCCAACTGTGGTAAAGTAGCCCGTAAGCACCGCTTTCAAATTCAAGTAGCCCGAAGCCGTGATCTTTCTCAGTGACTTGATAGTGCGTCCCTGCGCGTGGACCTGCATGTAACATCCTTTCCGGAACGGTAATGCGAGCCAAACCGTAGACCCGTTTAACAGGACCAATCATCGTCGTCATGGCAGTCAGCGGATAGGGTGCAACATCCTTGAAAGGTCCAACGCCTTTCTGCATAAAAGCATCGGCGGTCGGATGCCAATACTCGACCGGTCCACCAAAGTTTCCAATGGCGGAAACGACTTCGCCAATTTCTTTTTCGCGGATGCGTTTCCAGACGTTTTGCTGGACATGACCGAGCATCGCCACCGGCGCACATGCAAATTTAACGCCCATTGCATCTGCGGTTTCGACCAACTGATCTGCTTCCTCAATGCGTAGGGCGACAGGTTTTTCAGAATAAACATGCTTTCCTGCTGCGAGCCCTACCAAAGACACCGGGTAATGTCCGGTATGAATTGTTAGATTAATGATTGCTTCAACATTAGAATCATTCAGAACATCGTCGAAGGATTGATAAACTGTTCCACCACCATTTTGGGCGAGTTTTTCCGCACGAGAAACATCTTGGTCGTAATAGCCGACAAGCTCAATTTTGTGCGAATAGGCTTGGCACCGCGGCTGATAACCTTTGCTCGCAATCATACCGCAGCCAACAATGACTGTCTTGACGGGTTTGAAATCGGACATTCATTCGTCTCCTTAAACTGAATTTTAAGTATTATAACAGATGGTCGTAGGTTGATCAAGGACGGAGAAAAGTGGCTGGGAATCCAGAGCAAGCGGGGGAAGCGTCTGTAAAAAGGAGGAGAAGTACAGTTTGGAAAGCATTAAGATCAAACTGCCGTTCCCGGAGATTGAGGTCGATCACATGCACGAAAGCGATCTGCCGGCAGTAATGGAGATTGAACGGAGTTCGTTTTCCGGTCCGTGGGAAGAAGCCGCATTTCGTGATGGGTTGAGACATAGGAACCATCATGTTTACTTTCTTGTCCTTCGCTACCACCAAAATCCGATTGCGTTTATTAATTTCTGGGTTGTAGAAGATGAGGCGCATATTGCAAACTTCGCGGTTTCTCCTGACTACCGCAATAAAGGTGTTGGTAAATATCTTTTTGCGGAGTCGCTTGTATATATCCGAAAGCTAGGAGGCGATCATGTGTCTTTGGAGGTGCGTGTGAGCAATATCCCGGCACAGCACCTCTACAGACAATTTGGGTTTCGGATTGTGGACATTCGGAAGAAATATTATATGGACAATCGTGAAGATGCCTACGTTTTTCAACTTTCTAGCCTTGGGAAAATTGATTTGTGCATTGACCATGCACATCATACAAATTCCGAATCCAAAGCTTGCTTAACATCTTCGATAAATTGAATCGTTAATAAAAGGGAGTTTCGATACGATGAAAAAATGCTTTTGCTACGGCGTCCGGCTGCTGGTTCTATTTCTGATTATTATCAGCTTGACGCCGCCTACAATGGGAGCACAGACCAACGGTTTAGTCATCATGATAACCGATTTTGGTGTTAAGGATTTTTACGTTGGTGCAATGAAGGGGGCAATGTATAAGGTCTTCCCACAAGCGAAAATTGACGAGATCTCTCACGGAGTCTCAAAGTTCGACATTAAGGAGGGAGCCTATACACTTGCTAAAGCTGCACCAGAATTTCCGACGGGGACTGTTTTTGTTGGCGTTATTGATCCGGGGGTTGGTACACAGCGCAAACCGATCGCAATGAAAACGAAGAATGGGAGTTATTTCATTGCGCCGGATAACGGACTCTTAACCCTAATCGGTGATTCAATGGGGGTTGCAGAGGTGCGGGAAATCACGAACCGCGATATCATGCGTCAGGAGGTCCAGTCAAGCACGTTTCACGGACGAGATATTTTTGGCCCAGCTGCTGCACATCTTGCCAAAGGGTTTGCATTTGAAAAGATCGGACCCGTTTTGAAGGAGTATGTCCAGCTGCCGATTTCATTTGCAAAGATAGTTGATGACGCAATTGTCGGGCAGATTGATGTGATCGACGAATATGGAAATGTCATCACGAATATACGTCCCGATCTGTTCAAGGAATTGGGCATACAGGGTGGGCAGAGCATTGAGGTCGATTTTAGCCACCATAGGCGTGTCGTCTGCAAATATGTCAAGGCTTACGGGGACGCGCCGATCGGTTTTTTTGTTGGCTTGTTTGGGAGTGGTGGGGTTTTTGAGGTTGCTATCAACCAAGGGAATCTTGCCAAGGAGTTAAAACTGGAGACTACCGGGAAGTGCATTGTACGGAAGGGATCAGACTAAGATAGGAGCGAGTAAAAATGAACAGTGTCGTAACAAGATTAGGCGTAAGCGTCATTCTAATTGTAGCCAGTTTGATATTGACGTCCGTAAGTCATGCTCGAATTCAGCCCGAAGACATCGTTGCAATGTGGCTTTTTGATGAGGTCGAGAAAGATATGACGAAGGACCTCTCTGGTAACCTACACCATGCAAAGATGGTTGGCAACCCAGAGTTGGTGGAGGGAAAATTCGGCAAAGCATTTGCTTTTGGGAAGGGCAAATATTTGGAAGTGCCACACCACAGGAAGCTACAGATTAAGGAGGTCATCTCCATCTCTGTATGGATAAAAAGACCGCTCCGGCAGGATGCAAACGATATTGTTGCTGCACCCTTTTATATTATCGAAAAGGGTGGAAACTGGGGGTTTGGCCAGCAGGGGCAGGCGAATTATGGAATAGCACTTCACAAGATCCTCAAGAATATGTTCTTTTTCTTTTTTAGAGGTGGATTCCGGGGAGTGGAGGGTATCCCTGATGATCAGTGGCATCATTATGTCGCTGTTGCCAAAGATAATGAGGCTGACCCTGTGATGTATATTGATGGCATTCCGCGGGAGATCGCGCTACGGGATGGCGAAAAGAGGATAGCACTGTTCCCGGATTCCAAGAGGAATCTACATATTGGTGCACTGCTCCCGGAGAGATTTGATTCTTTCAGTGAAAGCGTGATCGATGAAGTAGTCATATTCAACACTGCCTTAGATGAGGCTGAGATTATACAGCTTAAGACGGGGATAGGAAATGTTTTATTCGCCGTTTCCGCATCTGGCAAACTTGCTACAACTTGGGGGGACATTAAACGGGGTTGGTAGGTTATCCCACGATTCAGCAGAGGTGGGGGTGTAGATCACGCAGGTTTCCGATTGATTAACATCATGGAATTTGATATAATGAGCACTATTATTTGAGACTCGCCCCTTCAAACTTGAAACATTGAATGCAATCTGCCCCGGATTTTTAAGGAGATAAAATTTATGGCTAAAACATATAGGGTTGGAATTATTGGTTGCGGCGGGATGGGAAGATCTCACGCTAACGCTTGGGCCACCACCGGTCGCGCCGAAGTGGTAACTGCAACGGATATGAACCCCGAAGCCGCCGCTAAGCTAGCTGGAGAATTTTCGCTGCCAACACATTATACCGATGTCCGCGAAATGTTTGAAAAAGAGATGCTGGATGTTGTAAGCATCACAACATGGCAGAGTGTTCGTGCAGAACTCACGCTAATTGCTGCGGAAGCAGGGGTGTCAGGGATTCTCGGTGAAAAACCGATGAGTGCTTCTTACGGTGAAGCGCAGGACATGATGAACGCTTGTGAAAGGAGTGGCACCAAACTTGTCATCGGACATCAACGGCGTTTTATGCCCCAGAACTGCGAGGCACGACGACTCATTCAGGAGGGGGCGATCGGTGAACCACAGGCGATGTTGCGCCGCGATGGATATGGTTTGCTTAATCGAGGGACGCACGAAATTGATGAAATGCGCTACATCCTTGGCGATCCGGAACCGTTGTGGTTAATTGGACAGGTCTCACGTCGGACAGATAAGTGGGAGCGCCGGGTACGTTGTGAGGACGTTTGCATGGGTGAAATTTGCTTTGAAGGCGGCATCCGCGGAATTTATGAGAGCGATCTGCCCGACCCGGGACTGCGCGGCGACGCTGTTTACGGGAGCGATGGCCAACTTAGGCGTGGCGCAGATGGAACAATTGAGTTGCTCAATAGCAAGGTTGCGGGTTGGCAGACCATCACACCCCGTCAGAGTGAACCGAATCAGTACGAAGAAATGATTGCATGGCTCGATGGGGAGATTGAGGAACATCGCAATGCAGGGAGACACGCCGCCACCACTATGGCAATCCTGATGGCGATTTATGAATCTTTGCGGATTAAGGATGTTGTCAAGTTTCCGTTAACCACGCGCCCCAATCCACTAGATTTGATGGTCGAAGGTGGTATGTTGCCCGTATTTGTAGAGGGACGTTACGATATCCGTGCTCCGTTTCCAGAGCAACAGAATTAAACAGGGTGAGCGTTTACAGGATGCAGGAATCAAGCGGTGTATTGAGGCCCCGGTTTCTTGTATGCCCATAACGCATTATGTTTTGCATCTATGACATGGATTAAACATTTTACAGAAATTGATGATGCTGATCTACTGCTTGTCGGTGGAAAAGGGTTAAATCTTGGCAAGTTGACAGCAGCGGGATTTCTTGTGCCCCCCGGCTTTTGTGTTACGACTGATGCTTATCGTGCCACCGTTGGGACGGTTGATACACAGAATCGCGATGCTGTCCAAGCCGCTACACTATCGGAGTCACTTCAATCGGAGATTTTAGCAGCTTATAACGAATTAGCTGCAGATTCGGTTGCGGTGCGTTCGTCTGCCACCGCAGAGGATCTCCCTGATGCCAGTTTTGCCGGACAACAGGACACATTCCTAAATGTATCCGGGGCATCTGAACTTTTAGAGAAGATTCAGGCGTGCTGGGTGTCGTTGTGGTCGGATCGTGCCGTTGCCTATCGCCGTGAACACGGAATTGAGGATGCACAGTTGGCAATGGCTGTTGTGGTACAGACAATGGTCGACGCTGAGGTCTCCGGCGTTATGTTTACTTGCAGCCCGACAGGAAGGGATGAACTCGTCATCGAGTCAAACTGGGGGTTGGGTGAGTCCATTGTTTCCGGTGAGATTACCCCCGATCATTTTATGATTTCACGAGAAACCGGAAATCTCATCCGTGAGACTGTAGTAAGCAAGCGGAAGATGGTCGCACGCGAGGGAGTGCAAGCAGTCCCAATCGGTCAGCGAGAGATTCCAAGTTTACAACGTGGACAGGTTGCTGAACTCGGCAAGCTGGGTATGCAGGTGGATGCGTTCTATGGGACGCCCCAAGATGTCGAATGGGCACACGCCAAAGGGCAATTCTATCTGCTGCAGGCGCGTCCCATAACAACGCTCACAGACGCGGCAGAGATTGAGCTGCTACGCCGTCAGGAAATTGAAGCCCTCCAGAAAAAAGCCGATGAAGGTGGAACGGTGTGGAGTCGATACAATCTCTCCGAAGTGCTACCCGCGCCTCTCCCCATGACATGGACAATCATGCAGGAATTTATGTCAGGTCGAGGTGGATTTGGACTGGCCTGCCGTGAGTTGGGGTTCCTTCCTAGCCGCAGGTTTGATGAGGAGGGAGTGTTGGATCTAATCTGTGGGCGGCTTTACTTCAACTTGAACCGAGAGGTAGAATTCAATTTCCATGGGTTTCTGTTTGAACACAATTTTCAGCAACTCAAACGTGACCCACATAAAGCAATCTATCCACAGCCAACCCCGAACATCAAGCGCAGTAACGTCCTGTTTTGGAGCAAGTTTCCCTACTATATCGTTAAGGCAATTACTGCCGAACTCAAACATAGCAAAATTCGTAAAGATCTGGACAGAATTCTATCCGAAAAAATCTTTCCAACGTTTGAACAGTATGTTCAGACTCAAAAACAGGTTTCACTCGAAGAACTGTCAGATCAACAGGTGATTGACAAATTCCACGAATGGCGTGAGAAAACACTCAACGAATTTGCTAAGGACGCGCTCAAAGCAACGGTGTTTGCGAGTTTTTCTTATCAGCAGTTGGAAATCACGCTGCAAAAGTGTTTTGGTGAAGAGGAGGCAAAAGATCTCGCTAGACTGTTAATCACAGGGTTGGAAGGTGACCTAACCGTTGATGCCAATCTGAAAATGTGGGAGGTCGCACAGGACAAACTTACACTGGAAGATTTCTTGGAAAAACACGGACATCGGTCGGTTGGCGAATTTGAGTTAGCACAGCCCCGCTGGCGTGAGGACCCTTCCTACGTCGAACAGGTTATCGCATCGTTCCATACCAATCCCAATGCCAATCCGATGAAGCATCTTCAAACCCAAAGGGCGAATCGGGAAAAAGCAAAAAGGAGATTGGCACGGTTACCGGTAAGCAAAGCAGCCGCGTTTCGGAAGCGAATCAATGAAGTGCTTGCTCTCACACAACGGTATATGCCCTTCCGGGAAACCGCGAAGTTCTATCTCATGCTCGGCTACGAATTAATCCGAAAAGCCTTGCTGGTACTCGATCGACGCTATCAACTTGACGGTGGTATCTTTTATCTTGTGCCTGATGAGTTAGATCGGCTCATCGAGGGAGAAGACCTTCAATCGATTGTTGTGGAACGTAAAACAGCCCGATCACGATTATTGAAGATTGAGCTGCCGGATGTCATATACAGCGATATCCTTAACCGTGTCGGTGAGCCTCAAGCAATTGAAGCAAAAAATGAGATCCAAGGAGTTGGGGTGTCGGTTGGCGTCGCTACCGGCGAGGCGTATGTTCTCCGAGATCCAGCCGATGCACAGATTGCTGGTAAAAATTATATCTTGGTCTGTCCCTCAACAGATCCGGGTTGGACCCCACTCTTTCTTCACGCCGCTGGGTTGGTGATGGAGTATGGCGGTATGCTGTCGCACGGTGCTATCGTTGCACGGGAATATGGCATTCCGGCGGTAGTCAATGTTGCCGCCGCAACACAACGCTTCCAATCCGGTCAACGGCTGCGCGTTGACGGTAGTCGAGGGATTATCTCAATTTTAGAGGACGAATCTGTGTAATGATTCGTTCATTCATACTCAATAGGTTTTCGGTCACATTAATCTGCTTCAGCAATAAATTTTAACGATTCATCGTAATCATACTTGACAAAGATTCCTAATCAGGGTAAACTCTAGGGCAATCCAACAAACAACAAAGATTTCCCCCATTTTTTTGCGGTATACCAAGCAGATCTTTAGAACTACGAAACTCAAATCAGAAATTCGAGGCGAAAAACGCCCTGACAAATTTAGGGGTGAGAAGAAATGAATTCCCAACCAACAGTATCCCAACACAATATAGATAAATCAGTGCTCAGTGTTGAAAGTGTGAAAAAAGAGCTTTATAAGCGGAACCATCCCAGCTTAACACCTATTGACATTGAAGCGCACGCAGAAACAGTGTATCAAATATTGAGACTGAAGGAAAAGCACAATGTAGTGATACTCGGCCATAATTACATGGAGCCTCTCGTATTTGGTTTGTCGACAAAGAGTGAGCAAGGTGATTCACTTGGGTTGAGCATGTACGCTGCAAAGACCGATGCACCATACATCCTCTTTAACGGTGTGCCGTTCATGGCGGAAACTGCGAAAATCCTCAATCCTTCAAAAACGGTTCTCGCTGCAGATAAGACAGCGGGCTGCTCCTTAGCGGATAATTTTGGGGCTAAAGAGGTCAGGAAGCTAAAGGCATTCTATCCAGGGGTTCCTGTCATGATTTACATCAATAGCTACGCCGATGCAAAGGCGGAGTCGGACATCTGTTGTACGTCCGCAAATGCCGCCCAAATCGCCCGAGAAATGCCGGGTAATGAGATTCTTTTTGTGCCTGACATTTACTTCGCGGAGAATTTAGAGGAGGAACTGAAGGGAACGAAAACAGTCTTCTACCCCGGTAAAGGGAACCAAGAAAGAGGAGCCGTATGTGAGGTGCATGAAAAATTCCTGCTTTCAGACCTGTTAGCGATACGTAATTCATTTGACATCCCCAAAGGTCATCCCACGAGAATACTTTATGCACACTGGGAATGTCGTCCTGAGGTGCTTCAGGAAGCCGATTTTTACGGCAGTACCAGCCAGATAGGGCAGGACATTGCAAAGCGGGTAGAGGAGAATCGGTTGGAACGTGCTTTTGTTGCTTCCGAGTGCGAACTGACCTCCAACTTGGCGCAAGAATTCCCGACCGTACAATTTTCGACCGCATGTTCTGTACGGTGTTCCCACATGGCGAAGGTCACACTCAATAAAGTGCTTAATGTCCTACAGGCACTTGATAAAGGCGACGATTTGAGTCCGCACGAAGTTACACTTATGCCGGAGGTCATCGAACGGGCAAGAACACCAATTGAGCGGATGCTTGAGTTAAGCGCGTGAAACACCAAAATATCTGAAAATGATACCAACAAAAAAGGCTCCCATAAACTTGGGAGCCTTTTTTATTGATATAACTGGATATCGAGTCGATTTGTCAACCCTCGAGTTTCACAACATTTTCTGCCTGATAATCTTTGGGGCTTTGTACAATCTCAAACTCGACCTCTTCTCCCTCATCAAGGGATTTGAAGCCAATCCCTTCGATGGCTGAATAATGTATAAACACATCTTCCCCTGAATCGGTGGTGATGACCCCATCACCCTTTTGGTTGCTAAACCATATATAGCGTTGCTCAGTCCACTATTTTAATTTTTCATCGTGCTGTTGAATGTAAAGATCTGTGAGATATTCCTTCATTTCATCAACACTTTTTTGGAGTGCGTTAAGGTCTGCTTGGATTTGTGTGAGCACCTCCTGGCTACCCTCATTTCTGTTTTCAAATTGATATTTCTTTTTTACTATGTCACCGATAGTTTGAATAGCTACAATTACAACAATAAATAAGCCTACAAAGAAAAATACTTCCATTATGTTCAAGCCTCCATTTACGGTGTTAGAGGTTAGAATGGTCTGGTCCAATAATTAAAATTACTCAATCATAGCCTATTGTTGACCAATTCATTGGTTCCTCTCATATTGACTACATGGTGTTTTGGTACTTCGATTGTGATGAATAATGATCAGGTCCGCGATATGCTCGCGAATCTCCTCTAAATCTGCAGAAAGGCTTCGCAGATCCAATTGTAACTGATTGTACGTCTCCTTTGCTTGGTTGGGATGGTATCCGCGCTTCTTCAAAGCATAGGACGTTCCTAACCAGACGGAGATTAGGGTAACAACCGTGATCGTCCCCATCACAATTGCGACAATCCACACAGCAAGGGCCATCGAATGTTCCTCCATTATGCGGCATCTTTTGTGACGATGACCAGTTCAGCAATTTGCTCTTTGAGCTCAGCAATATCTTGCTGAATCTGCGCGATATCATGCTGTACCTGCTCAAGTTCGCGGTTCGTTACACCTCTCGTCAACCCGCGTTTTTTAGCAGCGTAAGAGGTTCCCATCCATACCGATCCGAGCACAATCACCGCGATACTGACAAATACAATTGTAATAATCGCAATCATGCCACTCATGCAATTCTCCTTTGGCTTTTGGAGTTATAAATACCATTAAGATGAGGTATAAGATTTTTGCCACTCTTGAATGAATGATTCGCACCAGCTTAGTGCATATCGGCAGGAATATGTGAACGGTTTGAGCAGAGCCCTGATTGTACTTGGTAGTATCGCCCTACGCGGAAACACCCACTTGCTATGTACTAAGGATATATCAAACCTACCCATCTCATATTCTGTTTCTTGCGAGTCGCCTAGTGTCTGGCTTTCTACAAAGTTCATAGACTAGCTGTTCTAAGATGCACTCCGGATCTAATTGACTGCTCTTGAGTTGGACATCCGCTTCTAATGTTTGTTCTAATCCGTGGACTAGCTCCTCCGTGCTGAAAAAAGGAATTGCTTGGATAATTTTATAAGCAGCGTAAGGATTCTGCTTGAGAAGATTGACCTGCGCTGCGGTGGGAAGGGAACTCGACATCTTTGTGGCAAGTGGTTTGAAGACATTATCTGCGAAACTTTGGTAATTCATTCGATCCACTGTCGGTTTTAGCTCACCTTGTTCAGTAAGCAGTTTTGCTTGGAGCGTGAGCCTGATTTGTCGAGCGATAAGTGCGTTGACTTTGATTGGTGGTTCGCCGCTTTCTAGAACGCTGTGGAGACTGGACAGTGCTTGCGAAACGGATCTTTTCCCAAGGGCGTCGGTAAGCGCGAAGATGTTCTCAAAACTACTCTGGGCTATAACGGTTTCGATATCTCGTTCGTCAATTCTTGTCTTATCTCCAACAAAAGCGATTATCTTTTCGATTGCTTCTGCAATCAGGTGCATATCGTTTCCTGTTCGTCTCTGAAGAAGATTAAAAGAACTAGGCGAAATCTTCTTTCCGAATGTTGCGAGCTTCCTGGAAACACCTTGGTAGACCCGATCTTGCTGGCTTGATCTCCCGGGCTCTAGCGAGGCAAACGAGGCATACCTGCCTACACGACCAATCAATTTGACAAGCCGACTGCGGCCATCAACGTTTCCTTTGACAGTAAAGATTAGAACACTCGTTTTGGGCAGTGCCCCGTCTAACCACTCGGTTAGGATTTCAGTATCATCAGCTGCGCCTGATATGTGTTGGAAATCATCAATTTGGGCGGTAAGTTGCGGCAGGTTGCGGAGAAATTCGAGGTCTTCAGGACTCAAGCCTGCTTCGTTTTCCTCGATGAGATCGCCGATGATCTCTCTGAAATCGCTATTCTCATCAGCGATATCCTGCGCTGAAACGCCCAAAACCTTGACCATCAGTGCGATTGCCTTTCGTGGATTGCCTTCTTCGGCGGCTTCAGCGGCACTTTGTATTATCTCCGGCGATGATGGGCCCTGCTGCCTTTTGAACACCGTGGCTTCGCTCACAACAACAACGCGCCAATCTGCCATCACTGGATAAAGCTCTACTGCGCTAAGAATTTCACGAACAGAGACTTCTGCGCCATCAAGATGAGTCAAATTAAAATCACGGGTCTCAGGTGACAGAAGATTTTCAAGCATCTGCTTGAGGGTGCTTTCTACCAGATACTGTTCTTCGCCGCACAGCAGGTAAACAGGACGAACCTTGCCGGCTTGCATTTCCTTAATAATATTCGGTGTTGTGGCTTGCGCTGGTTGTCTCATAGATACATGACCTAATACTTTGTAGAAAAAACGATGAGGGAGTTATCTTGCTTTATCAAGAGGCATGATTCGGTAGTTGGCTTGAATCTCAACCACATCGGAGAGAGTCGGAAGGCTTCACAACCCAATGGGCACACTATCCTGCACGGTCGGGAAATCTTAGAAACCGTTTCGCATTCTCACCCATAATGTCATCGTATTCGTCGTCGCGTAGATCCGGTAACAGTTCTTTGAGGATGCCAGTGAGTTGACCGTAGCCGGGGTCTTCTAAGATCCACGGAAAATCGGTTGCCCACATCAGACGTTTTGCACCAAAAAGATCGAGGATTCGCTGGTGCCATCGGGCAAGATCCCGATAGGGATATGCTTCATTGCTAAAGGCGTATTGACCTGATATATGCATCATTACATTTTCAAAGCAGGCGAGCCGGTGGGTCGTGTGGAAAGCAGGATTATACTCGACTGTTTCAATTCGTGGACGTCCCTTCGCGTCCCAAGAGAATTTCCCTTTGCCAGGGCAGATGCCAAGGTGGTTCAATACGACCCGAACTTGGGGAAAGGCGTCAATCAGATGCTGGAGCAGATGTGCATCAATCGCGCGCGGATAGAGCCAAAGCACATAATCTTTCTCTGCAGCATGTTTCCAGATAGGGTAGGTCTTGATTTCCTTGATGTTGATCCGAGCAAAGGGATCTCGCGGACCTCCAATCGAAGACAGCCGAAAGCCGATAATCCCGGTGCCATCTGTCAGTCTGTCCATGTGATCTTCCGGCTCGGTGAGATCTGGCGGGACTAATCCAATGCCGAGGAAGCGATCGGGATACGCTTTCAAACAGTGTAGCAGATAGGCATGGTGCTTGATTTCAGTGCCGCCAGTTTGCACGAGCATTGCTTGGTCAATGCCGTTTGCTTCCATTTCGCTGAGTAGTTTTTCGGCAGTTTCTTCTCGATCCGGCGGACAGACTGGGGTCGGTTCTCTCGGAAATTCAGGGGAAACCTTAGCGAAAACGTGGAGATGGGAATCTATTCGCGTCATCATTCCTCCAAACCGAAAAGTTTGCGCCGTTCCGGTGTCGTACAGAGATGAGCAATGGAGGTAAACCGTTTGGAATCTACACGGTCCGGCGTCCGTTTTTCGTAAATGAGGATGAGTGATTTTCGTGGGGTATCTGTGTGGTTATCCATGGCAGTATGCCAGCCGTACGAGTTGAACATAATCGCAGTGCCTGCTTTTCCCGAAAACCGCTTATGACCGGGCATTGCTTCTAGCCGTTGTGCTTTGGAGTAAGGGCCCGCATCGGGTTTGTGGCTTCCCGGCACAAACGCAAATTCACCAGATTCAGGTTCGACATCGTTCACGTAAACTTGGACTTTAATGTGCAGCGGGTTGCTCTGTGGCACATCGGGATGCCAACCAGTATAACAGACAGGTCCGGGTGGAACAGTGCGGACCTGTGGTCCCAACAGAATCAAATCGTCGTCCGTAAATGCCATCAAACTGCCATAATAGCTAGGATGATCAATCATGTCTACAAAAATGTCATCTTTTACGAAGGGATCGGGGATGTCATAAAACGACGCGGCCGCTTCACCCGCCTCTATGCGGTCTAACCATGCGGGTTTGCACTCTTCTGCCCAATAATCAAAGGCGTTTTGGAGTCGCTTCAACTCATCACCCTGGATCGCATCTTCAAAGACAAGGTAACCTTTTTCTTCCCATTGTGTTGTTTGGATTTCGGTGGGTCTAATCATAGAGTTCCTCCTACTCTTGAATCAATATCACGGTGGCGAGAAGTCCTTATGTTTCCGCCGTCTCACAGGTTGTTGATCTTTTCCATTTCTTCAGGTGTTAGTTCCCAATCAAACAGGTCAAGATTTTCTCTTAGATGGGGGTCAGAACTCGATTTGGGAATCACGATTAAACCCTTCTGAAGCAGCCATCGCAAGGCGATCTGTGCCGCTGTTTTTCCGTGGTTGTCACCAATGCCTCCCAAAACCGGATCGTCAACGATTTTTCCAACTGCTAGTGGACGATGGGCGGTCAGGGGAATCTGGAGTGCATGACAGTGCTGCAAAAGAGCCTCGTGTTGGCTATGGGCGTGATATTCCACCTGATTGGTCGTGATGGGTGCCTGAGAAATTGCTCTTGCCTGATCCACCTGTTCGATACTAAAGTTGCTGATGCCGATACTTTTTGCCTTACCTGCATCATGTATCTCGTTGAATGCGGACAAGGTTTCCTCCATCGGCACAGTGCCATCGCCGGGGTGATGAACTAGTAACAAATCTACATAATCAGTTTGTAGATCCGCTAGGCATTCATCAAATTGGGAGTGTACTTGGTCATATTTTAAGTGCGTGTGCCAAATCTTAGAGGTAATATAAAGATCCTCCCTAACCGCACCGATTTCCCGCAGCGCATCTCCAATTTCCTTCTGGTTAGCGTACATCCAAGCGGTGTCGATGTGGTTGTAACCGAGTTCAAGTGCTATCTTGACAACGGTTTTGCACTGTTCGTCCCGCAAGTTCCAAGTCCCAAGTCCCAAAACAGGGATGTCATGTCCCGATATAAGTTGGATTGTCTCCATCTAATCTACCTCGCAGTGTTGGGATTATCTCTACCGTAGGGAACGCAGATCTGCGTTCCCTACATCACGGTTAACGGTATCCTTTTTTATTTCTCCTCTTAGTGCCGAAAATGCCGGACGCCGGTAAAAACCATCGCCATACCGTACCGATCTGCTGTCTCAATCACAGGTGGATCGCCTACCGAGCCACCGGGCTGAATGATTGCCTGTACACCCGCTTCACCAGCGATTTCAACGCCATCCGGAAATGGAAAGTAGGCATCAGAAGCAAGGACGGATGCTTTCGCCCGGTCACCTGCTTTGCGCGCCGCGATGATGCACGAATCAACGCGGCTCATCTGCCCAGCACCAATTCCGACTGTCTTTGAATCTTGAGCGAGCAACACGCAGTTCGATTTGACATGTTTACATGCCTTCCACGCAAACAGCAGTGATTCAATCTCCGCGTCCGTCGGTTGACGCTTTGTGACAACCTTCAGGTCATCGGGCGTAATTTCATGGAGGTCTCGGTCTTGGACAAGAACCCCACCGATAACGTTCCTGATCTGTTTAACTGAGGCATCCTGCTGAAGTTTACCTGTTTCGAGAATCGGTCGACGCTTCACGCGGGAGAGCGCGCGCAATGCTTTCGAGGTGTAACTCGGAGCGATAACGGCATCGATTTTGATTCCTGCGCTTGCTGCCTCACGGATAGTGTTCGCTACTTTCAAGGAGACTTTTTGGTTCAAACCGATGACGGAGCCAAAAGCGGAGGTACGATCACAATCGAGGGCATCGTTAAACGCCTCCTCCAAACTGCCAGCCGTGGCTAATCCACACGGATTGTTATGCTTGATAATTACGCAGGCTGGCTCGGAGAAGTCCTTGACGATTTCAATAGCCGCCTCCAGATCAAGGAGGTTATTGAACGAGAGCGGTTGACCACTCAGTTGATTCGCCCACGCCGCACACGGTTCTGGCGAAGCGTGGGTACGATAGAACGCCGCGCGCTGATGGGGATTCTCACCATACCGGAGACTTTGAGCACTCTCATATCGGAGGTCGAGCAGGTCTGGAAAGTCCGTATCGGGGGCATCCAGATCGGCGAGATAGCGTGAAATCGCTGCGTCGTAATGGGCGGTATGTGCAAACGCGGCTTTAGCCAACTGGAAGCGGGTTTCCTCCGAAAGGCAACCATCGTTTGTATCAAGTTCTGCGATAACGTCGGGATACTGTTGTGGGTCAGTGAGGATAGCCACATCGGGATAGTTTTTGGCAGCTGCCCGAATCATTGACGGGCCACCGATGTCGATGTTTTCAATGGCTTCGGCGAGTTTGACCCCTTCCTTGGCAATGGTTGCCTCAAATGGATAAAGATTGGAAACAACGAGATCAATGAAGTCGATTCCTTGGTTCGATGCCTGAGCCACATGGTCGGGATTATCCCGCATTGCCAACAAGCCGCCGTGGATTTTGGGGTGAAGCGTTTTTACCCGCCCATTGAGCATTTCCGGGAAACCAGTGTAATCGGACACCTCGCGAATCTCAATCCCCGATTCGCGGAGTGTATTTGCGGTGCCGCCTGTGGAAAGAATTTCTACACCGTGTTGAACAAGAGTTTTAGCAAGATTTATCAGACCAGTTTTATCGTACGTACTGATTAATGCGCGTTGTATCTTTTTCATGCCTCCCTCCTTTCTATGCTACGTACCTCGGATGTCCAAAGCCGTCATTAGCGACGTGGCTACGTGCAGGAATTTCTGACTGATCTGGAATAATCAAATCTATCGCTGACGTGTTTTCGATGATCGTGCCATCGCCTACCGAGACGTTTTTTCCCAGACGAATCACGCCTGGCTTCATGGCTTCGCTCCGGATGGTTCCGATAACCACTGAAGAACCGATATGGCAACCTGTGCCGATTTCAACGAAACCGTAGATCTCTGTATTTGTGCCGACAGTGGAGTGATTTCCGACTCGTACTGGACCCAGCAAGCTTGCGTCTGTACCAATCTGCACGAAGTCCCCAAGAATTGGATGACGTTGCTTGACCCTTACGCTCAAACCACCAAGCGTACACGGATAGATGACGCACCCGGAACCGATAACTCCGGTTTGTCCGGTCGTAAAGCCTCGGTGGGGATGCTCCAAGAAATTGGCATCACCAATCTGTGTTTCCGGGTGGAGATCTGCTTGGTAGTACCTGCCTCCAAGCTCAGAAATTGCGCGAGGCAAAAGCGGTACAGGACTTCGGTAGAGATTGGGGTTATCCTCAACGGGACCGGATCGGGTTAAGAGATAGCCAACATCGTGATAAAAAAGCACCCGCCAACCGGGATATGTGCTGACAACTAACTGCAGCTGATAATCAAAAGCGAATCCCAAATTGAGGGAGTCTAGGACGCTGCGATAGGGGTGAAATTCCCGTTTTAGGATCGCTTCCTCTACCTTGTCCCTAATGTCCAATTCGATAAGTTTTTCACGGGAAACCCCGCTGTGGAGCAGGTAAGCATCCCACACCGCCGGATCCCTTAGAGCAGCAAAACGATTCCATAGAGCACGTTGTTTAAGTCGAGGCAGCTCCCAGAGCAGCGCAAACGTGGTGTCTAACGCGCGGCTTTCCCATTCACTTTCGTCGGTTACTGCCAAGAAGGATTGGGCAATCATCGCGTAAAGTTGGTCTGCGACCTCTTCAATCGCTTCCGATAGCTCGTCTTTACTATTTTCTGGACGTGGGGCATTGTGGGAACCGGGGGCCACGCATTCTAAGAGATTACCGAGCACCGTTTCGAGAATATCCCGATTGACAAATCCCCGTCCAGAGCGAAGGGAGAGGACATCTCGACTTTCACTGTTAATGCGCAAAACCTTAAGTTCATTTGCGGAATAGATCGGACGAATCGCCTCCAATACCTGCTTCAGCAGGGGACGCTTCCGGCTTTCATAGGTTGAATCAAAGAGTGTCGTTTCGAGCATGTTGTTTATACTTTCGATTTGCGTACTGTTTTCTCACTCACGATACTGTTCACAACCCCAATTCTTTCAGCAGCTGAATCTTCTTCATTCGATTCGGACCCGCTGTTTCAAAAAACTGGTCGGAGACCAGCCGTCCAGTCTCAGGGGCCCACATCTTCGCATAGCTCTTATTGAATGTAACAATGCGTTCAATCTCCCATGCCATCCGTGGTTGTGTTCTCATCATCCACGCCATCTGTCGCCGGTTAGCACCGCCGCCCCAAGATGAATGCCAAATCCGTGTGTTAAAAGCGATAACATCTCCCTTTTCCATTGGCAGCTCATAGCGTCCGGGAAATTCTTGCATAGGATAGCCAAGTGCACACTCGTCTATCCCCTTTTCAAGTTCGGTATAATGGAGCGGCCACAGGTGGCTGCCGGGGATGAAACTCAAGCACCCTTTACCCGGTGCAACATCATCCAGATAAAATGTCAGTTTGGCTTCAATTCCGGGTTCGGGTAAACTCCCATCGCGATGCCAGTTTGTGTTCCCATTGTGAATCTGTCCATCGGAACTGCCGAAAAAGATGCAGTCTGCTCCAAGCAAATCTTCGGCGATGCTAGCCAGTTTGGGATGATCTAGCAGGTTGTAGAAATACGGATCTGCCTCAATCAACGGAACGATGACGCGGTGCCCGTCTGGAAATATCCGTGCTCCGGGGACTGACGTATCCCCTTGATCTTTACCGTTAGCGATAATTGCGTCAAATCTCCAAGAAAACTCGGCGACCTCTTCAGGTGTTAGAACAGCAGGGACTTTAACGAAACCCAACAGGTAAAAGTGTGTTTTCTGATCATCCGTCAACATGATATTTCCTCAAAATCGGAAATTCATACAAACCTCAGTTTCACATCTGGTTGGGCAAGGTCGTACTTCACAGCGAGTTCATAAAACCTCTTCAACCCGGCAATTTCAGAATCACCGAGCTCATAGCAGATATGCTTGGTAAGATAATCACGACAGAGACTTTCTGGGAAACCGAGTCTTTGGGATTCAGTTCGGACAATCTCAGGAATGTTTTTAATGCCGTCTTCCTTTGCGTTCAAAAGGATTTGAGGAACTTGTCCCAGTTCAACCTCTCCCCGTGCCACCCAGCAGGCATAGACAAACGGTAACCCTGTCAACGTTGTCCATTCCGCACCGAGATCTAAAGTATAATCCGTTGCATCAAGTCGCCTCAACGCCGCATCCCCAATCAGCAGCACTGCGTCCGTATCAGCCTCTTGCGGGCCGATAGTAGGCGGACAGGAATGCAATTCGGGATGTAAGTTATATTTCTCGGCGAGCACGATCTGTACAAGCGCACGGGATGAGCGGGAACTAGTGTCAAGTGCGACGCTGCGGATGGCGGAAATCGGCACACGACTGAGCAGTTGAATGCTCAATACCGGTCCTCGCGAGCAGATTGAAATGTCCTGTATGATTCTATACTCGCTATTTGTTCGGAAATATTCAATGATCGGAATCAAACCAACATCAATGGCTCCGTCCTTTAGTTCTGCCGCTAAACAGCTCGGCACTGCCAAGCTAAGTTCGATTGTTTCACTACCGGGGAATTGAGGATCCTCCAAAAGGGGGTAAATCAATGGCTTCGTGTTGAGAAACGAAACCGCCCCAACTTTTACGCGGCTTTCCTGTGCCATTGATTTCCTTCTCGAATAATTTCGTTATAGAGCGTGTCGCGCTCAACGGAAATGCGACCGGCTTCCTCGATCAGCTGGACAATCTCTTCTGCTGAGATGGCTTCCGGCGTGTCAGCACCAGCCATATGCGTAATCTTCTCTTCCGTCACCGTACCGTCGATGTCATCTGCGCCAAAGCTCAGCGCGATTTGTGCTGTCTTCAGTCCGGTCATAATCCAATACACTTTGATGTGCGGGAAATTGTCAAGCAACAGACGCGACACCGCTATATTTTGCAGGTCGGTCAGACCGGACGTGCTCGGTAGGTAGTCCATTCGTGTGTTTTCGGGATGGAATGCCAACGGGATAAAGGTGACAAAACCGCCCGATCTGTCCTGCTGCTCGCGAAGCTGAATCAGGTGGTCCACCCGATCTTCAGTCGTTTCGAGATGTCCATAGAGCATCGTCGCGTTTGTTGAGATACCGAGCCGGTGTGCGCTGTCATGGATTTCAAGCCAACCCTCTGCGCTCAGTTTACCGGGACAAATTTTTTCTCGCGTCTCCTCCGCGAAAATCTCCGCCCCACCGCCGGGTAGCGAATCTAGTCCTGCCTCGCGCAACGCAATCAGAACCTCCTCAATTGACATCTTGAATATCCGTGCAAAGTGGTGGATCTCCACAGCTGTGAAAAACTTGAGATGCACCTGCGGCATCCGTTTTTTCAATCCACGAAGCATGTCAAGGTAGTATTCAAACGGTAGTTTGGGGTGCAATCCACCCACACTGTGAATTTCCGTGCAGCCGTGGTCAATCGAATACATCGCCTTATCCAGAAACTCATCGACGCTCATCTCCCACGCGCCTTCGGTCTCTATATTCTTCCGTGCAAACGCACAAAAGTGGCAACGGGCATGTAGGATACACACATTTGAATAGTCGATATGCTGGTTGAAGTTATAGTAGGCAACATTTCCGTTTTGTCGCTCTCGTACGATATTGGCGAGATACCCAACTCCGTTGATATCCGGGCTTTCATAAAGCCTTACCCCATCCTCAAATGAGAGGCGTTCCTCCGCCTGTACTTTCTCGTAGATGGGATGAAGCGTTGCGTCTGTGATTGGTAAAAATCTTTCCATTGTTACTCCTGTGTCAATTTTGAATCAATTTCTAAATCTTTCAAAGTACTGGTCAATCTCAGGTCGTAATTCGATACCAACTCTTTCAAAACAATCTAATAGATCCTGATATGCACCATCTCCACCTAAAAAATCCCAAAATTCATCGGCAACTATTAGTTCTTGTTCTAAATCCAACATCCCTTTTGCTGTCCAGCGTTTATAAGGTTCGGGCTCATACGGATTGTAAGGAATTGCAATGAGAGAATGAATATCAAGGTTTGGATTCTTTGCTAAAGCGATTGCACACCAGTCTAGCAGTGTTTTCTTAAACTTCTCAAAGTCGCCCTTGTTTGGCTTGACTGTTTTCAGATCGAAAAGAAATAACGAACCTTCATCGTTTTCAACCAACAGATCAGCCTGCCTAGTCCCTAGTCTATTCATTTGTCCTTTTTGACACACATTCTTAATCTTCTGAATTTCTTCGCATTTATCTGGATCTGTATCTCCTATTGTTAGCCCATTCATAATACCTTGGATTTCGCGTTGGGCATATTCGCTAATCTCGTTGCCAACCACATATTGTGATTGTGCCTTTACGAAACGAGTTTTGGCTAATGTCTCCGCGACTGGTTCAAAAATAGATGTTCCAAATGTTGTATTCAACGACTGAATAAATGAATAGAGAGCCATTCTATCTTGCCCTAGCAAGCGATAATGAAAGGGCATGTTTTTAGACTCTCGTTTGTAATTTTGAATTTTTTTTCCTTAAACTCTCTCTGATTGTTGCTTCAACTGATGTGGTCTGTTCCGCGGATAGCGGCATATTTATCCCAATCTGTACTTAGTTTGATTTTAGGTGGAAAATACTCTCGGAATATGCGCCCTTGTCTTTTTCTGTTCTGTTGAGAACAGGTCGTTTATATTGATTGACAATCTGCATTCCCGAATGCTCCGCAATCGTTGGATACATATTGAACTTGTCATTTGCCACCAGAAAAACATCATAATCTTCAGATAAGAATCTTTTACAATTCCGCAGCACCTCCGAAATACCTTTGATATATTGCTCTCTCGCTTCTTTTCCCTTGCCTTTAAAGAGCGGTCCAATCTCTAGTGCATCTTTTCGATCAAATTCAAATAGATCATAGGCGTAGGCGTGTTGTTCATGATAGTTAATCAATCCAACATACGGTGGACTGGAGAAAACCCCTTTAATCTTCTGCTCCTTCACGAGTTGAGAAAAATCTGGGTTATCTACTTCTAATGCTTTGATAATGTCAATTGTCCGAGAATCTCCAGTTAGACAGGTTTGAAAAGTGTCAGTTCTCAATTTATCAAACTGAACGAGGCGTTGAATTGTATCTTGACAGTATCGTTCCCACCAACTCAATATTGAAAACAATGGCTTGCACATCTTGCCATGCTTGGCACAGTAATAGACTGATGTTACGGGTTCTTTTAAGGTTGCTAAATCTGCATGAGTCGTTGCCCGGCAAGTACGGATTGTTCGACTCAAAATAATCTGAATCACCCGCTGTGTTTCACGATTTTGGATATGTTTGACGCGCTCAAAGACAAGGTCGATCTCTTCTCTTACAGGCGATAAGTACCACATATCGAGGAAATTCTCTGATTTTCTTTGCCACAACTTGACTCCATATTGGTTGATGAGTTGAAAATATCTGAGCGAGAATTGATCCTCTTTTTCTTTTCCATATTTCTCTTGATCAATCTGTCCTTGCCTGACTTTGTATTTGAAATCAGGAGACGGAAAATATTCATTATTAAACTCGTTGAGTTCTTCAGCGAGTTGTGCTTCAAATTGAGCGACATTGGATTCGCCGATAAACCGCTTCAAGGCGTTTGTGATATTGTGAATTTCATTCTGTACATCAACAAGACTATGTTTCTCTACTTTGATGTTGCTGATGAGCGTATTAAATGCGGAAATATCAACCCCGATAGCGTGCATTCCAAGCTCGTTGGCTTGTACCAGTGTTGTGCCGCTACCACAAAACGGATCAAGGATAATATCACCTTGTTTGAAACACACATCTTTTTTGAAATCATCCGTATGACCATCTAAGAAGTATTCAACCAGTTGGGGGATGAATTTGCCTTTATATGGGTGGAGTCTATGGACATGTTTCGTCGTATCGGCCTCTTTCAGATAATCAAATGACAACCCCCAGTTGATGTCTTCACCGAGTTGTGCCTTCCAGTTGATTTCTCGTGTGCCTAGATATGAACGGTAGTATTTGATCAGATCCTGTTTTGAAACTCTGGTGGAACCATTGTCGTCATATTTCCGGATTCTTCCATACTGAATCAGATAAGAGATGTTAGAATTTGTCACATTTTTTTTTAGATAGTCCGTCGCCCATTTGCTCGCTTCAGGAATTGTCATTAAATTTGTATCTGCAATCATTTTTGGCTCGTCTTTTTGTTCAGGGGCCCACGTAAATTTCCAAGATCCGATATAAATATTATAGCCCAGCAGGTGCGACGGTGCAAGCGAATATTTCGTCTTGCCTGCGGCTTTTGTTTCTGTTACACTTTCGATGATGTGTATAATCTACTTATCTATTTTGCGAGGAAATCTACAATGGATCTTGCGCCAGCCCGTATTATCACACTGATGACCGATTTCGGGACAAGCGATCATTACGTCGGCGTCATGAAAGGTGTGATTCTGAATATCAATCCGCAAGTTCAGATTGTTGACGTTACGCACGCTATTCCACCCCAGGATGTTAGTGGTGCTGCATTCCTGATTGATTCGGCGTATCGTTATTTTCCGACTGGCACTATCCATGTGATAGTCGTAGATCCAGGGGTGGGGAGTGAACGCCAAGCCATCGTCTGTCAAACAGAAACAGCCTATTTCGTCTGCCCGGACAACGGGATTTTGACCCATATCCTCCGTGATGAAGAGCGTATCTACACCGTAGCAGTGGAAAATTCAGCTTACTTTCTCCCACAGGTGAGCAACACTTTTCACGGTAGAGACATCTTCGCTCCCGTTGCGGCACGCCTTTCACGTGGTATACCAATTGATAAGCTGGGCAGTCCCGCTGCACAGCCTGTGCAGCTCCCCATCCCAAAACCTCAAGTGATGGACAAAGCGATTATCGGACAGGTTATCTGGATTGATTCCTTCGGGAATTTAGTCACAAACATCTCTCACGAAATCTTGCAGGTATTGGAAGGGCGGGACAACGTTGTCATCCATGCGGGAAGCGCGGAGATTGACCATTTCAACCGCTCGTACACAGAATCAGCAGTCGGCGAGGCTTTAGCAATCGTCGGCAGTTTTAATCGGCTGGAAATCTCAATCAACCAAGGCAATGCAGCACAAGTCCTCGGACTGAAACGAGGGGATACAATCACAATTTGTATGGAATAAAACCGACGTAGATCTTAAAGTTTCTAAATATCTGCTAATCTGTTTTATAATCTGTTTGAGGCATACCTTCGGGTCTTGGGTAGGTTTCTAGGAAACCGTGTGGGGTACGGAGGAGGTACTTTAACCAACTTCCCTCTGGCGCATCGTCAAAGAGACGTTGGTAAAGCGTATCGCCTCCAAAAGAATTCGCAATGACCCCAGGACAGTAGGTGAAGATGATGGTCCTACGCACCTTATCCGTGGTGTTGAACGAACCGTGGCGCATATCGTGAGTAAAAAGCAGGACAGAGCCCGCCTTCATCGGAATTTCAACATACATATCCTTCAATGCGTCGTCGGGCGGTGACGGATAGTTGGCTTTGTGGCTGCCCGGAATGACCTGCAATCCACCTTCGCCGGGATTGATGTCGCACATTGCGTAAAACACTTGGAAGAGGTTGTGATGGATACGACCGTTAAAGTGATAAAAATTGTGCGTTACCGACGGTGTGTGATTGGAGTGAGCCACCGTCCTGCCTCCGTTCCACTTAAATGTCACCCATGTTGACTTGAGTCTGGGACGATCCACCATCTCATCAATATAGGGGAGCACTTTCGGATTCACAACGAGGGCTAGTAAGGATGGCTCCTGATTCAGAATGTCATCGTATCTGACTTCAGGATTTGCCGATTTTGGCAGGGCGAGGAAATCTTGCAATGCCCGTTCTTCCCAGATATCCAGACGCTTGTTTAGATACGCGAGATAGTCAGGCGCAATGGCATCTTCGATCAACAGATATCCATTTACATCGTAGTGATACAGTTCTTCGGGGGTCACGATAAAACGCTCCTTTAGGGCTAAGACAACAATCGTTGTGCCCGACTGGGATACAAATTCGTGGTTCACATATTTTACGGTTCCTCTACTGGCACATACTCCGGAAAAACCTTCGGATAGCTGCGTCCGGTTGAGACTTGATGGGTTGCTGCATCAATGTAGCACACACTGAATCCCCGCCGGGGTCGATTTGTGGTGTTGACTTCTGAGCGGTGTAACGTCCAATTATGGAGCAGCACGACCTCTCCTATTTCCATCTCTAGATAGATCCGTTTCTCGTCCGGTGCATGGATTGCTCGTTCCTCTGGAGATAACTGATCGCCCTGTTCGGGGATGAGGCTTTTGTGCGACCCCGGAATAATCTGTAGGCACCCGTTGGCAACGCTCGTCGGATCTAGCGCGGTCCAGATTGTCACCTTTGGTGGGATACTCAGTCCCCAGCCGCCGGCACCGTCTTGATGCCAATTGATGAGGACTCCTTGCTCTGCTGGCTTGTTGAAGAACATCGTGCGAAAAGCGGAAACTTCTTCTCCAATAATCTTCTGCGTGATGTCTCGAAACAGTGGGTGTCGTATGTACGGCAGAAACAGGGGATCCTGATCAAGATCCTGAATTTTTCGATATTTCAGCGAAGATCCCTTAAACTCTTTCGTCTGCTTCGACAGTTCGGGGTGACCGGCTGACGGACATAACTGCATAAGCATATTGTCGTAGCGAATCTTCCCTAGCATAATATCGTCGATACGCTGACAAAGTGCCTCAATTTCTTTGTCCGGTGCAACTTTGCCCAAACGCACGTATCCCTGTTCGTGGAATGTTGCAAGTTCGTCGTCGGTCAAAACCGGTCCGTGTAGGTTCGCCATAGTACAGCCTCCTGATAAAGGTGTCAGTTAAGTTGCCTATTTGATAATTTAACGGGACTTGCGGTAGATAGTTACCTCCATGGCATCACGTTTGACCCAAGGCAGATCTGTCTCGAACCAGTGGGTTCGACTGTCATAATGGGAACGGACATGATTTAGATAGTCCGCCATGCCCGCTGCCCCGATTCCCACGTTATCTGCCACAACAGTTGCCCCGTCGGTCAGCTGCGATTCGATTGCCCGAAAACAGGGGAAATAATTGCTGTAGTTGTTGTCGAGCAGCACGAAATCGACCGGCTCACGGATAGTTTTCAGCACTTCCGTAGCATCCCCAATCCGCGAATCAATCAAATCATTAACGTTAGCGCGTCTAAAGTTTTCCTGCGCTTCGTGGGCGCGTCCTGTATCGATCTCAACGGTGAATAATCTGCCCCTACCCGCAGATTTGAGTGCAGCAACCATCCAGAGTCCCGAATAACCGATAGCAGTGCCACACTCAACAATCAAGTTCGGTGCCGCTTTCTGAGCAAGATTGGCGAGAAACTCGGCTTTTTCATTACCAAGCATCGGTATATGCTGTTCTCGACATCGTTCATCGACTTCTTGTAACACCTGATCAAACACGGTCATTGGTGTTCCATCCTTCCGCAATTTTCAAGGCTTGACTTATACGCCCCTTGTTAATCCGCACGGAACGTTCCTTCCTTCTGCACCCGCTCGTAGATACCGGCAAATTCCGTTGAGCCGTCGTCTTCCCATATTTCGGATTTGATCCCCCGAATCGTGCCTTCTTCACGTCCTGTTACTCTGGTAGGTGAGACATAGGAGCGACCGTAGAAAGTATTCCCGCCCGGCATGTGCAGCACACCAACGTACTTAGGAGGTTCTGTCGGCTTATTCGCTGCGATACGTGCCAGTGCGTCTTCGTCTACTTCGTATCCGAGTCCCGGACCTTCTGGAACGGGAGATGATCCCTCGATGACAGGAATCCGCTTAGTGGTGTAATCTTCCTCGTATTGGTCGTCGAGATTGATGGAGTGAGCGGTGTGGGTGGGCAGAACAGCCGCCATGTGCAACGCCATTGCCTTGCCGAGTGTACCGGACTCAAACTGAAGTATTGTCTGGATATTCGCTTTTCCGCAGGCAAAGCCGGTCGCAATAGTGTCGCCAATCGAGCCGCCAATCATGTAGATGTCGGCAACGCTGTGGAGAATTTCTTGGACGCTTCCGAGCGGTGTACCGTGCATGATAATCGGGAGACGGGTCTGCTCGCGCAATCGACGCCAGCCATCTACATCATTCTTTACGAGTGGGTCTTCGATATAACCGACAATTGGATGGTTACGTTCTAATTCCTGAATGATGGGCAGGACCGCCGCCAAACTCCGGTTACTATTGAAGTCGTAATGAATCTTGAAACCCTCCGGTGCGACCTCTTCGGCGAGCCGAGTCTGTTCCATCACGTCGAAGTAATCGCAGGTGTGCATCTTAAAGATCGTATAACCTTGATCCGCCGCTCGACTGATTTCGTCACGGAATATCTCCGGTGCTGCCGGACGGGTCCACGCTGCAACCGGCACCGCATCCCGCACTTTCTGCCCTATTAACTTGTAGACGGGCACTTCGAGATATTTCCCCATTACGTCATAGAGAGCACAGTTCAAAGCGGAGCCGTAGGAGAGGTGATTGTTGATAAAGTCAAACGGATTGCGACCGATGAGTGATGCTGCGACTGCTGGATCTGGCTGCCCACCGGGGCGAACGCGCTGGTCACCGTAGCCAATTATCCCGGCGTCTGTCTCCACTTTGAAAACGGTGCGATGGTCTATGCCGTACAAATCGACCTTGCGATTGTCGTAACGTTTTGCAAGGCGCGGGTAAATCGGAATCACTTCAATGTTGGTAATTTTCATCTTAACACTCCTCGCAGGGCGGCTTCAATTCAAGGGAAGAAAATTGGACTTAACCGTACTGTTTCAAAGATATGTTAACAGATTTCCCACCGTTGTTCAAGTAAATGGTTGGTCTAACATCGGGATCCATCGTATTCCGTGAGAGGGTGGAACCTTTGCTGAATCAGACCGCCCAACCTTTTACCATGTACGCTTGCAATGTACCGCTCTCATCAGAATTGAAGAAACCTGTGCTGCCATCTGGTGAGAGGAATGGGTGGATATGGCTATCTTTCTGCCAAGAAGAGCGTGGATTGAGCAGAAAGGTAATGTTTTGCAGCGGCTCCGTTTCGTCCGTAGGGAACTCAGCTAGATAGATTGCACCGCCGCCATCTCTAGGTCCAGCGTCTGTAATCAGATGCTGCCCAGCGATATCTGTGGCAAAATGATAGAAGTCAGGATTTGGGAAATCACGCGATAGGTCGTTGCGCCTGCCACCCGGCGTATTGATCCCCAAATGTCCCACATGAGGCAGTGCCTGCCCTTCAATCAGTTGACAACTCTTAGGTTCCCGTGTGGAGGTGCTAGTCAGTGCTCTTGAACTACGTCCAATCCAGCACTGATGACCTTGACAGAACTCAATCCCATCCCGTCCCCAAGGCAGATCCCTGAGTTTCGTTCCGTCATCACGAAGGACGTGGATATCCGCCCCATCTCCACCAACTAGTCGGGAGACTTTTCCTAATGAATCGCAAGTATTTCCGTGGTTCTCTTGGATCAGGATATCGCGTGTTTCTTCAGCATCAAGGGATCGGCTATATTGTGGGTGCATATTGCACCATGTCTGTCCATGGATAATCAGTTCGACAGATGCTTCCTCTAAATTGAAAACCATCAAGCCCCAAGGCGCGTCCACAGTGTTGCCATCGCCGAAGAAGGCAGAAATCGCCAACCGCTTTCCATCAGAGGATATTGTAGATAGCGGATAAGGACGGCTCGGACGAAAATTGGTGTTAGGAAGCGGCGCGTCAATCGTCAGCAGTGTCTCTCTGCCGGTGCCATCCATACCAACCCGCTTGAGCGTCAAACTCCCGCCGCCGGGGCGGGTCTCATTGATAAAATAGTATAGGGTTGTTCCATCAGGAGAAACGGAGGGGGCAATCGTACCGGTTTCGTCGGTAATTGGAATGAGTTCACAGTTATTCTCTATATCACAGATCAGATATTGATGTTCGGGGTCTTCCGGATCTGAACCGTGTGGATGCGCGGAACGGTGCAGAATGAATCGCTTTGAATCCGGCGTGAAGATCTGCGCCTCCATGTAGATGTGTGAACTGGGCACATCCTCCGTTGTTAATTGGAAAATTTCCAGTCCTTCAGGACTAGCTTCGGCTTGCATATCGGGTCGTTTTTTCATTGTCTCTCCAGTCTCCATGAACTTTCTGTGGCTTCTGTTGCTGTTTAACGTTACAGACGTGGTACTGTTGTTGCATCTCACTGTAGGCGGTTTCAATTCCCGTCTAGTTTAACATCAATGATAGATTCAATCAAGAAAAGTCGGTTGATCTGATGACTGAATCGTGATACTATTTAAGCAGTCCAGCGGATTTCTCGATTACTGGAAAACTCTCGGATTTGAGGAACGGAGATATCATGCACTTAAAACATATACGTCCCTACCAATTGAAAGAAGCTGTGGAAGATGGATATCCCTTACTTGTACCGGCAGGTTGCATTGAGACGCACGGTCCTCACATGGCGATTGGTCACGACACGATCATCGTTGAAGAAATTTGCGCCCGGATCGCTGAAAAGACAAATGTCGTCATTGCCCCCTCGTTCGACTACGGTCCTACCGGCTACGCGCTCGGCGGCCCCGCCGATGGCACCATTGACCCAGATTACGCTGCGTTTGGCGGTCATGTCAAAGCGATTCTGAAAAATTTCCGCGAGATGGGTTTCAAGACCATTTACGTGATTATTATGCACCAGGGCATGGAGGCACCGCTTGCGCTAGCATTCAAAAAGGCAGCGGCGGAGCTCGCCTTCGAGAGCATCTTGGAGCGGGGGTATCCGCACGGCTGGTGGGGTGTGGAATCCATGAAGGACGAAGCGGGTCCCCTATCCGGTCATATTGAAGTTCAACCGATGATTCTGCCCGACGCATCGCCGCCGGCTGGCGGTGACCATGCGGGGTATAACGAAACCTCTTTTCTGCTAGCGACCCGTCCCGAATTGGTAGAACAAGATCGCTTGGACGACACGGCGCCTTGGTATTGCCGTCAAGATGAGGAGAAGAATAGCTGGACAGCCAACGCCGAACATGGACAGGCGATGGTGGATGCGGTCGTGGCGGCTTGGGTGGAAAAAATTATGTCCCGTTCGTGAAGATTATTCCGCGTTATATCGGTGTTATTCTGTGTATAAGGTAAATGCCAAATGACATTCGCAGATAAACAGATTACTGTCTTTGGACTCCATCGCAGCGGCGTTGCTGTCGCCAAATTGCTAGATGATCTCGGTGCGAAGGTCCTTGTTACAGACCCAAAATCTAGCGATGAACTCCAAGCAGACATTGATGCCCTAAAGGATCGAGACATTGATTTCATTCTTGGTGGTCACGATCAGCACTGCATCGAACAGGCGGATCTAATCGTCCTTTCGCCGGGAGTACCATTGGACCTCCCAATTCTGCAAGAAGCGCGCTCGACAGGTGTTCCAATCACTGGTGAACTAGAAGTTGCTGCTAGCCTTTGCGCTGCGCCGATAGTTGCAATTACTGGTACAAAAGGCAAATCGACAACCACGATTTTAACAGCCGAACTTCTCAAGCGTGGAAATTTTCGTAGGGTTTGTACTGCGGGAAACATTGGTGTTCCGCTATCGAGCGAAGTTCAGGATTTAGCGGCTGAAGATCTTGTTGTCATCGAAGCCAGTAGTTTTCAGCTTGAAACGACCACACAGTTTCGACCGGTGGTGAGCGTTGTGCTGAATCTGTCGCGCGATCATCTAGACCGACACAAGACAATGGCTGCCTATCGAGCAGCAAAGTTGAAAATTTGCGTGAACCAAACATCGACAGACTGGATTGTTCTGAATGCTTTGGATGAAGATGTTTTATCTTTTGGTGATGAGACACAGGCAAGAAGGGTTTACTTTACGGACACCACTACTGTCGAAATGGGCACGTATGTAAAAGATAACCAGATCTTTGCAAAGTGGGAGGGCGAATCTCACTGGATCTGTGATGTTGAAGACAGTCCTTTGCCCGGAAGGCATAACATCCAAAATGTCCTTGCTGCCACGGCAGTTGGGCAGGTTTTCGGCATTTCACCAAACATGATGCGCTCCGCAATTTGCAATTTCACCCCTGCCGAGCATCCTCCCCTTGAACACGCCTTTGAGCCGGTCAAGACAATTAATGGTATTCGCTTTATCAACGACTCCAAAGCCACCAATGTCGCTGCAGTCAAGGCAGCGATCGAATCGTTGTCAGATCCGATTATGTTAATTATGGGTGGATACGATAAGGGAAATAGTTATCAGCCGCTGATTGAGTGTGTCCGATCGAAGGTCAAGGGGCTAATCCTGCTGGGATCACACACCGGAATAATCCGAAACGCCCTTGCAGCGCATGTCGTTACACGGGATGCAGGGACAATGAGCGACGCTGTCGAACTTGCTTACGCACACGCGGTGCCGGGCGATGTAGTGCTTTTATCACCAGCGAATGCAAGTTTTGATATGTTCACAGACTATAAGGCGCGTGGTCAAGCGTTTCGGGAGGCTGTTAATCACCTTGAATCGACAGAGACAACCTCAAAATCCGATATTCATCTGGACCAATGATCCGATTAAAGGGGGGATAGATCATTTCCTACTGTTCATCACGCTATGTCTCGTCGCAATCGGAATTGTGATGGTCTACAGCTCGAGCAACATGCTTGCTTATGAACTGTATAACGAAAACAGCTATCATTATCTGAAGGCGCAGCTGCTCGCCTGCATGCTCGGATTGGTCAGCATGTTTGCCGCGTCATACTTCCCTTACCAATATTATCAAAAGTATGCTAAGTTGATTTTAGTGCTATCATTAATTGGTTTGTTGTTGGTATTTTCTCCAATTGGGCTCAGCGTACGTTCAGCAGGTGGCATTATATTTCATCGGTGGATTCGGATTGCGAACTTGCAGTTTCAGCCGGTTGAATTGACAAAACTTGGGTTAATAATTTATGTTTCTCATTTTCTCGTTAGCAAACGTGGTCAGATTCATAGGTTAACCCGAGGCTTACTGCCAACCCTTTTTATCCTTTCGATTACATTTATCCTCTTATACAAGCAACCTGATTTTGGATCGGCGGTTCTATTAAGCCTATCAGTTCTTGTGCTACTATTTGTAGGCGGGGCGCGTCCATCACAGATTGTTCTTGTTGTTGGGATCGCCTGTTTTTTTATCTATTCATCAATCCAGGGTGATGTTTATAAAATGCAGCGGATTCACGGTTTTCTGAATTCGCTGAGGTTTCCTTATGAGGGGCACTATCAGGTTAACCAATCCTTAAATGCCCTTGCACTTGGTGGATTATTCGGGGCGGGCATCGGTAACAGTATTTTTAAACTTTTTCATCTCCCTTATCCACATACTGATTTCATCTTTGCGATTCTCGGTGAAGAGCTCGGTTTTATTGGTGTGGTTGGCATTATTACCCTGTTTATGTTGCTCATCTGGAGGGGTTTCCATATTGCTCAACATACCACGGATGCCTTTGGGAGTTTAATTGCCATCGGAATTACCACACTCATTGGACTGCAAACGGTTGTTAACATGGGTGTGGTGACCGGCATGCTGCCTGTTAAAGGAATCACGCTGCCTTTCATAAGTTACGGTGGTTCATCACTCCTAGTCAGCTTGTTCAGTATCGGAATTTTGTTGAACATCTCGCGCGACATGAGTCAATAACCTTGCCCTAAAGGAGAGGGCTCGTGCGAATCCCGATACCATCGTCTAGTGGATACAAAATGAGGTTTACGTTGATGTCACGAATCGTGATTTCAGGGGGTGGTACCGGCGGTCACATCTATCCGGCAATCGGTATTGCTAAAGAACTAATACAACTTGATGTGGAGACCGAAGTTATTTTCATCGGCGGAGTAGACCGTCTCGAATCAACGCTGGTTCCACAGCACGGATTTCGGTTCCTGCCAATCTCCGTTGCAGGCTTCCCGCGCAAATTGACATGGGGGTGGATACCTGTTGTGTACAAGGTCTGTTCCGGTTTAGTGAAATCATTATGGCTGCTCAAAAGTCTAAAACCCCGTGTTGTAGTAGGAACAGGAGGTTATGTCTGTGGGCCCGTGTTGTTCGCAGCCGTGCTATTGGGCATACCGACGGTTATACAGGAGCAGAATGCTGCCCCCGGACTGACAAATCGCATTCTGGCACGCTGGGCAAAGGCGATCTATCTCTCGTTTGAAACTGCCGGTACACACTTTCCAACCGAGAAAACGACAGTGCTAGGTAATCCAATCCGCCGAACAATTGGAACAGCTGAACGAACCCGCGAAACTTACGATTCGCTTGGGCTAGACCCAGAACGAAAAACCGTGTTTGTGATGGGTGGAAGCCAAGGCGCACAGGCGATTAACCAAAATATGATGGATGCCCTAGATGAGTTAGTGCCATTCGACCAGCAGCTTCAATTCATCCATCAAACGGGAAAAGCTGATTACGAAACAGTCAAGGCGCATTATCAGAAATCATCACTTCGACATTTGGTACAACCGTACTTTGATCCCATTGAAACAATTTACAGCATCGCTGATTTGATGGTATGTCGCGCCGGGGGCATGACAATCGCGGAAATCACCGCGTGTGGTATTCCAGCGATTTTTATTCCTCTGCCAACTGCTGCCGGAGACCATCAGAGACTAAATGCCCAAGCGATTGCGGAGGCGGGTAGTGGTGTCGTGCTCGATCAACGTACATTGACAGGACACAAACTCGCTGAAGAAATAATCAGAATTATGGACAATCCGGAGGAACAGCAAAGGATGGCAAATCAAAGTCGTCAGTTGGGCAACCCGCACGCCGGGGAAGATATTGCCCAATCAATCTATTCTTTCGTGAAATCTAACCCCTAAATTTAGAAAGTTTATGTCTATGTTTGGAAAAACTCGTCATATTCACATCATTGGTATTGGGGGTGTTGGACTCAGTGGAATTGCTGAGATCCTACTAAACCTCGATTTTCAGGTCTCTGGATCCGATTTACGCGAAACGGAAGTCACCGATCGTTTGGTAGCATTAGGTGCGGATGTTTATTGCGGTCATGCCGCCGAACAGATCACTAGCGCAGATGTTGTGGTGATGTCTCCTGCCGTTTCGCTCCAGAATCCTGAGGTGGTTGCAGCGAAGGAACGCAAGATTCCTGTGATTCGCGGTGCAGAGATGCTCGCGGAGATTATGCGAATGAAGTTCAGCGTCGCGGTGAGTGGTACGCACGGAAAAACCACCACAACCGCGATGACGGCGGCGGTACTAGATCAACTGGATCCAACGGTTGTTGTTGGCGGGAAATTGGTCAGTTTGGGCAGCCATGCTCGGATTGGGCAGGGAGAAATGATGGTAGTTGAGGCGGACGAAGCTTACGGCTCCATCGAGAAATTCTTCCCAACAATTGCGGTGGTCACATCGGTTGATGCCGATCATCTTGACTATTATAACAGTGTTGAAGAGATTGGTGAGACATTTCTGGAATTCATCAACAAGGTGCCGTTTTACGGCACTGCGGTGTTATGCTTGGATCAGGAAAACATACAGCAGCTGATTCCCCGAATCGAAAAACGCTATGTAACGTATGGAATCGAAACGCGCGCGGACCTGATAGCAGAGCGATTAAGTATTGATGGTCCAACTTCTCACTACCGTGTCCATGTGCACGGAGAAGTCTTGGGCGAGATTCATCTTAAAATGCCGGGAAACCATAATATCTTAAACTCATTGGCAGCGGTCGCTGTTGGATTGGAGCTGGGCGTGCCATTTGACTCGATTCGAGCAGCTTTGGAGTCTTTTCGCGGCGTTCATCGTCGTTTTGAAATTATTGGTCAGGTCAACGATATCATTGTAGTCGATGATTATGCACACAATCCTGCAAAATTAAAGGCAACCTTTCAAGCTGCCCGTGAAAGCTATAATCGTCGTATCGTTGCTGTTTTTCAGCCACACCGTTATCAGCGAGTGAAACATCTTGCTGAAGAGTTTTCGAGGTCATTCTATCAAACGGATGTTCTCATCGTCAGTTCGATTTATGGGGCCGGAGAAGCCCCTGTCGAAGGAGTGACCGCGGAAAAACTAGCACATGCCATACAAGCACACGGACATCGGCATGTGATTTATGTTCCTGAGAAAAACAAAATCACGGAAACTCTGGTAAATATAGTTCGTCCGAATGATATTGTTATCACAGTTGGAGCAGGCGATATCTGGCAAGTTGGTCGTGAGTTATTGGAAAATCTTGGCGGAGCCAATGAAATGCTAAACAATGGTTGAACAGAATGTTCTTGCGATTCATGGCTGTTCAGCATAAAATATCCTAGATTTTCGGTTTGATAGCCTCTCGCGTTATCCGCAAGAGAAAATGGGTTAATCCTAGCAGAGAGGTCTTTCAAATGGGTATACTACGAGATATTGTGTGTTTTTTGTTAAAAATATACAAAAAAAATTGTGCCCAGAGTACGATTTGGGGCAAATTCCGTTAATTTTTAGTTGATATTTGCAATTGTTTGTCGTATAATCAATTACATCATGGCAAAACAAATTGTACAATTTCGTTTGGATAAGGACTTGCACGATTTCGTGAAGAAATATGCCGAGTTGAAGCGTATGTCTATCAGTCAGGTCATACGGCTTTGCGTCCTTGATTTTTACGAAGAACATCAAGACGAAGAAGATCTAGTGGAGGTGGAGGATGTTTCTGACTCGACAAATCAAGGTTAAGCCTGACGATGCAGCCAAGATTCCGGCACAAGAAAACAGACGAATCTGCTCGAGAATGAATTTGTAGTGTCGGCACCGGGGTAGCCGTGCAACCAACCTTCGGAACGAGATGTAGGATTTTATGATAAATTCTGCTGTCGGAATTATAACCCCTTCTAGAGGTATCCAAATCGAGATGTTACAACAGTTGTCTTTTTTGCGGCTCGCGAGCAGGCTTTTGTTTTTTATGGATGGTTACATACTAACATGTGCATGCGCTAGGTATAGATTTCGTGCAATCTTTATCATGTCAATCTTCCAATCAATTTAAAGCGCGTCTAATTGCGGCACCTGAAAAATCCCCGCGCCGCGTCGGGCGTTATTTAACAATTAGTATAACATGTGTGATTGGACTACTTTTCATTCACTATTCGACATTAAAGGTTGGCTTTTTTCGTGTGAAGGAAATTTCCGTTTCTGGCAATGAGCATTATACCCAAAAAGAAGTGATTGCCGCTTTAGATTTAAGTTCTCACCAGAGTGATGTGCATACCATTTCAAGGGCTGTAGTTGAACAACGTCTGAAACAAAAACTCAGTTACGTCAAACAAGCGCATCTTTCAAAAAGCATTCTGAAACGTTCTTTGACGCTTGAAATAACCGAAAGAAAACCAATTGCATTGTTGGAATATCCCGAAAATAGCCCGATTCGCTTTGTACTGGTTGATCTTGAAGGTTATGTGTTAGAATATATCGAATCGCTGCCGGCTTCCAGTTCGATCGTTACGATTGTCAGTCCTGAACAGCAAGTGCCTAGTATGGGAGATCGAGTGGAGGTTGATAGCATTCAACTTGCCCTCAACGTGCTAAATTTGGCTTTGAGACTGGCTCCGGAAATTATACCTACGCTACAAACAATTGATACAAATCGACCAGATAAGATTACTCTCCAATTTAGCAATCTCCCTATCGTATGGATTTCATCAGATTTTATTGAAACTGGCATTTATCATATTGGCTTATTTATAAAAGATCAAACGACGCTTATGGAGAAAGGGCAACATACTTCAAATCCTCTTGATGGTTATTTGGACGCTAGATTCAAAGACGCCATATATTGGGGAGGACGATAAAATGGCTGGAGAAGAAATTATTGTTGGCCTAGACATCGGCACTAGCAAAATTGCTGCGATTATCGGGAATACTTGGCAGGGCGATCCGGAAAAAATTGAGATTATAGGTGTTGGGACCGCCCCTTCTGAAGGATTACGGAAGGGAGTTGTTGTCGACATAGATCTCACCACAACGGCGATTCGTCAAGCCGTTGAAACCGCTGAACTCATGGCAGGCGTGCAGATTGGATCTGTATATGCCGGCATCGCAGGAGGGCATATCACCGGGCAAACCTCTCACGGTCTCGTTGCCGTTTCAGGAGAAGGTCACGAGATTACACAATCCGATGTAGAACGCGCAATCAATGCTGCCCAAGCAATGAAGATTCCTGTTGAACGGGAAATACTCCATGTGATTCCGCAAGGCTTTATTGTTGACGAACAGAACGGAATTAAGGATCCGGTCGGGATGTCTGGGGTTCGTCTTGAAGCCTATGTTCATATTATTACCGGTGCCGTTGCGTCGGCACAGAACCTTGTGAAAAGTATCTATAATGCCGGGATTTCCGTTGAAGACATTATTTTAGAACCTATTGCTTCTGCTGAGGCGGTCCTAACGCCTGAGGAGAAGTCAGTGGGTGTTGCTCTCGCCGACATGGGTGGAGGTACCACAGATGTTGTCATTTACAAAGATGGTACACTTCATCATTCCGCAGTGCTCTCACTTGGCGGTCATCATATCACCAATGACATTGCACAACTGTTAAAGATAACGCCACAAGATGCAGACAAAATTAAACTGCGCTACGGTTGTGCATCGGTTGACTTTGTGGATCAGAATGATGCTATTCCAATTTCAACGGTTGGGGGAGTACACAAACCGCGTTTCATCACTCGACGAGATTTGGCAGAGATTATTCAGTGTCGTATGGACGAATTCTTAAATCTAATTGGTCAGGAAATCTACAACTGCAACCTCACCATTCCGGCTGGAGTGGTACTTACCGGTGGGACTGCGCTTCTTGATGGACTGCTGGAATCAGCCGAACAGGCTTTTCCCTCTCCAGTGCGGGTTGGATACCCGTGCCCACTGAAGGGATTAACGGAAAAAATACATAGTCCAGTCTATGCAACAGGTGTTGGACTTGTTCTTGCCGGGGCGATGGAGCATTATCGGGCCCCCAAAAGAACCTTTATCAAAGGAACGAACCTGTTCGATCAAATTTTCAAACGCATGAAACGTTGGTTCCAAGACTGGTTGTAATAGCAAGATATGGTTGAGGTTTTGTAGTGTCCGCAAAAAAGTGTTGACTTTAATTTGGTGGCTCTCTATAATCTGAAGATAGGGTGTAGGTCGAAATGTTTCGTGCATCTTCCGTAATTTGCGGAGGTGTCGCTTTACACTAACATCTTGATACTCGGGCGCGCTCAAAACAAGGAGGAATTAGGTTGCTCCGTCGATAGGAGTACAACTGAAAGTTATGAACGATAATGTAATCGAGTTTGTTGAACAGGATGAATTTTCAAATGTCGCTCGTATCAAAGTCATTGGCGTTGGGGGTGGAGGCAGCAACGCAGTCAGGCGCATGATTGAGGCTGAGTTAGCGGGTGTGGAATTCTATGTAGTCAACACCGATGTTCAGGCACTTAGAGCGTGTCATAATGCAACCCGGGTGCAGATTGGCGAAAATACGACGGGGGGCCTCGGTGCTGGGGCAAACCCGGAAGCAGGGCGTAAGGCAGCGGAGGAAAGCAAGGAAAACCTCCGAAGTATTGTTGAAGACGCAGACATGGTATTTGTAACGGCGGGGATGGGAGGCGGTACGGGTACAGGCGCAGCACCAATTATTGCGGGGCTGGCTAAGGAAACAGAGGCATTAACGATTGGTGTTGTTACGCGTCCGTTTACCTTTGAGGGTAGACAACGTGCTATTCAGGCAGAGGCTGGCGTGAATGAAATGCGCGAGAATACAGACTCCGTTATCGTTATTCCGAACCAGCGTCTCATGGAAGAGGCAGATCGGAATCTGCCGATAAAAATGGGGTTCCGCATGGGAGACGAGATCTTACTACATGCCGTTCAGAGTATTTCCGATCTCATCATGGTTCCCGGCGAAATTAATCTTGACTTTGCTGATGTCAAGACGATTATGTCTAATGCTGGTGGCGCACTAATGGGGATTGGTATGGGAACTGGTGACAATCGTGCCCAAGGGGCAGCCAAGCGTGCTATCCTTTCGCCGTTATTGGAAGAAAACTCTATTGAGGGGGCAACTGGAATTATCGTGAATATCACAGGACCCAGTGATATGGCGATGCACGAATTAGAAGATGCCATGGAGGTTATCAGAGAGGCTTCGGATACGGAGCAGGTAATTTTTGGACTTGCTTATGACGATAGCTTGGAAGATGAACTGCGTGTAACTGTAATCGCAACTGGATTTGACCCGCAAACCCGAAGCAGTCGGCAGCAAGCAGGGCAGGGCGACATTGTGAATTTGGAAGAGTTCTTGGGACGTAATTTCCCACGGGCTGACCGAGACGCACGCGTCCAAGGCAATTCGGGGCAAGCCGGGTATAATCAAAAAAGTCCAGATTCTTTTAGACAGGACTCGGAACTGCCATCGGATCAATCTTCAGGCAACGTAGTCAGGCCTGATGAAGAGCTATTAGATATCCCGGCATTTTTGCGAGTCCGCAATCAGAAAGAAAGAAAATAGGTTTGCCCTCGCCAAAATTATTATGCAACGAGTTTTACGCCAAACCTATCAGGAGCTCCTCAAGGCAGAGCACCGTCCACACTTCAATTTTAGAAAAGCAAATCGGTTCGCGCTAATCTACCCGGGGGCTTACTCCCTTGGTATGTCAAGCCTTGGACTTCAGGTTATCTATTCTCTCCTTAACCAGCGCGACGATACCTCCTGCGAACGTGCATTCCTTCCCGAACCGCAGATTGTTCGTCAACTCGATGACCGTCGGACCACACTATTTTCCTTTGAAACACAGACCCCACTCAATCAATTCGATCTGCTCGGATTTTCCGTCTCATTTGAATCGGATTACGTTAATATTCCCACCACGTTAGAGATGGCACGGCTTGAACCCCTTGCTGCCGATAGGACTGATGCCGATCCACTCGTTATGGCGGGCGGGATCAATATCTCCTATAACCCCGAACCGATAGCTGATTTCATTGATGTGTTCGTCGTTGGCGAAGCAGAAATGACTATCCACTATCTTATGGATATTTTTGGGGAGTGGAAAGAAGCGCGGGCATCTAAAGAGGACTTGCTGTGGGAACTTGCGACGGTTCCCGGGCTCTATGTCCCACGTTTTTATGAGGTCGATTATAACGACGAAGGGGGCATCGAAGAGATGCGGGCAAAATCACCTGCCCCAGCTCGCATTCGGTCCGGTGCGATTCCGAGCCTTGATGAAGCCGAAACTTGCACGAAAATCCACACACCGAACACAGAGTTTTCTAACGCACACCTAATTGAGATTGTCCGCGGCTGCGGCCGGCAATGCCGTTTCTGCGTGGCGGACTATGCTCGGCGGTGGCCCAGACGTCGATCTGTAGAGAACACCCTTCAACTCGCCGAACAAGCCCGTGGTATTACAGATCGAATCGGTCTAGTAGGAGCCTCAATCTCTGATCACCCGGATATTGATGAGATTGCGAGCGGACTAGTTGAAAGAGGGTTCCGCATTTCCTGCGCTTCCTTACGGGCAGAAACGGTGCGGCCTCCCTTGCTCGACGCACTGGCTGACAGTGAACAAGGCACAATCACGATTGCTCCAGAGGTCGCCACCGAAAATCTACAAAAAGTTGTCAACAAAGCTATCCCGCGTGAACGTCTGTATCATGTCCTTGAAGAAGCTGTCAAGCGGGACATCCTCAACCTTCGCCTTTATTACCTAATTGGTGTTCCCTACGAGACCCCCACCGATGTCGAAGCCATTATTGATATGGCAAAGGAAATGCGATCTATCGTTCTGCCTTACGCTAAAAAGTCGGGCAGGATGGCGCAGATCGGTTTCACCATTTCTCCGATGGTTCCTAAACCCCACACGCCCTTCCAGTGGGTGCCGATGGAAGATCCGAAGACAATCTCTCGCAAACTCACGTTCCTAAAAAAAGAGTTGGGACGCATTGGTGGAATGAAATTCTCCTCAGCGAGTGCTCGGCTCGCCTATCAAGAGGCGGTGTTTGCCAGAGGAGACCGACGGCTGAGTGGGGTCATCTTAGACCTCGCTAGAGGAGGAGCGTGGAAAGCTACCTTCCGCAAACATGGTTTAGACCCCGATTTTTATGCCCTCCGTCCCCGCTCGATCGGCGAGTTCAACCCGTGGGATTACCTTGATCTTAATGTCAAGCCAGAGTTCCTGCGCCTCGAACACAATAAGCACGAAAAGCGGTTCATGACAAGCCCATGCGATACCACCGTTTGTAAGAAGTGTGGCGCGTGCTAAGTACAGTACCCGACTAGAGGCTCGTTTTCCGATTTCATCAACATACCCAATTTCTGTTACTCAGTACATTCGCTCAACGCTTTTCGCATTAACTGTCCCCGCGCAACGTAGCCTTCCCTCCCCGATCGTACACGCTCCAAATCTGCCTCAGTAACCTCTCGCCTAACCTGTGCTGGAAGACCCATTGCCAATGTATCTGGCGGAATCTCCTGCCCCTCTCGTACAACTGCACCCGCAGCAATGATCGATCTCTCACCGATCTTGGCACCAGTCAGGATTGTTGCTCCCATTGAAATCATTGCACCATCGCCAACTGTGCAGCCGTGGATGATTGCGCCGTGACCGATTGTGACATCGTCTCCAATCACACAGGGAAAGCCCGGATCGAGATGTACAACCGTACCATCTTGAATATTCGTGCGCTCACCAACTTCGATGTATTCCAAGTCGCCGCGCAGCACACAATTGAACCAGATACTCGATTCCTCACCAATGGTAACAGCACCGATAATCATCGCACCGGGAGCGATGAAAGCGGTCGGGTGGATTGTGGGTAATATATCTTTATATGCTATCTGCATTTCTCCTCCAGATCTGATTGATGTGTTACTTGAAAGGTTACCAGCATTCTAATGAATTGTATCAATGAATACCAATTTTATCATGCGTTAAGCCATCGAACAAGGAAATCTCTGGGGCAAACTTACAAATTGACAACAGATGCCCGTCGTGCTACAATTCCAAATGCTATTTCTAAAACTATACTGATTAGGAGCCAGATATGGTATTAACAAACAAAGTCGCTGTGATTACCGGAGGTGCAACAGGAATCGGTGCAGCGTCAGCAGTTCTCTATGCCCGCGCGGGCGCGAAGGTTGTCATCGGTGATATAAACGTTGAGGGTGGGAAACAAACGGTGGCAGCTATCCAATCCGAAGGCGGTGCTGCCCAATTTGTCCGAACCGATGTCAACGTAGAATCCGAAGTCGCTAATCTAATGAAAACAGCGGACGAAGCCTTTGGTCAGTTGAATGTGCTAGTAACCTCTGCGGGCATCCTGAGCGGCCCAAGCATTCGGGTGGATGAATTTGAGCAAGCGGTGTTTGAGTCGGTTATTGACACAAATCTTAGAGGCACTTTTCTATCGGTTAAGTACGCTGTGCCGATTATGGAAGCGAGTGGAGGCGGTGTGATTTTGTGTATCGCTTCCGGTGCGGGTGTGAGCGGGGGCAGTTCGTCGGTGGCTTACGGTTCGAGCAAGGGAGGCGTCAATGGAATGGTATTGACTATCACACCACAGCTTGCGCCCCTCAATATCCGCGTTCACACAATCTGTCCCGGCAGTATCGCGACCCCATTGAAACTCCGACAAATCGCTGAATCTGCTGAACAAATGGGCAACTCCCCGGAAGCAGCCGTTGAAAACGCCCGCACATCTCTCGGTGAACCGGAGGGAGTCGCGCGTGTACTGACATTCCTTGCATCTGATGATGCTTCCTATGTTCGGGGCACAATCGCCACACGGTAGACGAAACGTCTAATACCCCTTTTCTTTATCCGCTACGTTGATCAACGATTCCCCCTTGACATAGCGGTGTAGGTTATCAATGAACAAGCGCATCGTGCGTGCCTGAATATGTTGTGAGCCTCCGGCGGTATGCGCGGTCAAGACTACGTTTGGCTCCGTCCATAACGGACTGTCCGGCGGACACGGTTCGGTGTAAGTGACATCCAATCCGGCGGCGGCGAGTTTGCCACTACGAAGCGCAGCGATTAACGCATCTTCGTCAACCACCTTGCCGCGGCTTATATTGACCAAGTAGCTCCCATCCTGCATCGCATTAAATTGTTCGTGCGACAGGAGTTTATGCGTCTCCGGCGTGATTGGACAGCAGACCACCACGACGTTAGATTTCGCCATAAACTCTAGGAGCCAATCTAATTTGCCAAGTTCGGTGACACTCGCTGGCTTTTCCATCGGTTCAGGATCAACCGCAATCACATTAAACTCAAACGCTTTCGCACGCGTTGCAATTGCACGACCGATGCCCCCAAGCCCAAGAATTCCCATCGTCATCCCCGCCAATTCGATGCACGGTGCCTTCTCCCACCGTTTCTCCTTCATGAAGTCGTACTGTGTGATGATGCGGCGGGTGAGTGAAAGCAATAGGGCAAATGCGTGCTCCGCGATCTGTGAACCGTGCATCCGTCGGCTATTGGTCAGTATGATATCACTATCTTTGAAGGCGGGATACATCATCCCTTCGACGCCGGCGGAAGCGACCTGTACCCAGCGCAGTGACTTGGCTTTGGCGAGATCCACTTCGCCAATATGTCCATAGATGATATCGACATCGGAAACGTGGTCGCCAAGTGCCTCCCCCGGCGGCAGAAAGCAAATCTCTACTTCGGATGGGGCATCTTCACTTATTGCTTCGACCTCTGGACTGAACCTTCCTGTAATCAAGGCTTTGAATTTTGCCATCGTAAATCCCTTTCGTTTGTTAAGACAGGTTCTGTATGGATCCGCCAACTACTGCACATATTTGATCCATTGACTTGCCTACCCGTTCGTTTCCGAACCAGCCCAAACACCGTTTGGAGCAAGTGCCAAAGCCTGCTCAAGATGCACCATCCGCTCCGGTCCCGCCGTTTCTACCATCTTGTCTCCATAGACCTTGCCCTGCCCGAAACGCGACACGAGATCAAGCTCTTTGTGTAGGAAATGCATCTCATTTTCCTTGTAACGGTAGCCGCAGTTAATTGTGAACATACGTCGCTGTGTGCCGCCGCCCCACGAGCTATGCTTCAAGGCTTGGTTAAAAATGACCAAATCCCCTGGATTCGATTCGAGTGCGACTGCCGGAACTGAAGGACCATCGAGCGCATAGGTCTCCTCTAAACTGCTGATATTCTGTTGGACTGTTTCGGCGTATAGCTCCCCATATCTGTGGCTGCCGGGAATAAAGCGCACCGCCCCGGTGTCAGCGGTCAGTGGGTCAAGGTAAAACGCCATCTTGTAGAAACGGACGGGACGGGGCCAACCGCCGTCGGAATGCCAACCGGTGTCACCACTGTAGAAATTGCCATCGCTGCCGAGATAGGTGTAATCTTCGCCCAGTAGACTGGCAAATATACCATCAATCCGGTCATCGTCGAGAAGTGAACTGAGATATTCACTTTGACCGATGAACGGCACGATGTATGTGCGTTGTGTTTCGGGGTGATCTACGTTCAGGTCAACCCAAACCTGTTCAAATGCCTCAACAATCTGATCGATGCAGTCATTGAGGAAGCCGGGGAAATGGAGATACCCGAATGTGTCCATGAAACGGAGTTGTTCTGGCGTGAGTCGGAACTTCGACATGACGTGCCTCCTTTGGGGCAGAATGTGAATGGTTGTTTGCAGATTAGGTGTTATTCCAACTATTGATAAAGTCCACGATCTCAAAATCTGTGGGCATGTTGTCGGAATCGTATTGCGACATGCTCCGCTGGAAACCGGGATGGTTTTCCTGATCAGAGTGCTTCAATTTTTCATCAAGTGTGCCAAACCTTTTCCACAGGATCTCTATTTGTTCAACGCTAAAGTGGTTGCCGAGGTAGACGATGTCTCTGCCGTTGCCCCAGAGTGAATCGGGTGGGGTATCCGTGTGTTTGAGTCTATACAACGCTCGACTCAATTTTGAGAGCATAACGATGCAGACCGTTCGGTCATGGGGCGATGGGTGCAGCTGGTCTATCCCCGTCTGAAATACGTCAACATCTTTGTTTATAATCGCATGGAAGATCTTTGCAACCAGATCAAACTCTGCAAAGAACAGCGCATCCCACCTCTCAAATTGTGCTCTTACAGTGTCCGAAAGATAGTGATAGAACCCCGGCTCCCAATGGCGCCAGTGGACGTTGGGGAAGGAAGGAAAACGCAAAGGACGGTAGCCGGGATGCAGTGTTCGCCGCATTTTGCTGCTGTAGTAACTTCCCCAGTGCAGCAATAGGTGGGTGTATACGACTCCGTCGCCAGCGTTGAGTTCAACGGGCATGCCACCGGGCAGTGGAACGGATGCATTCTCAGCTAATTGTCGATTTTCTTCGTCGGTGTTGATTCGGCGGTGACTGCGAGGAACAATCCAAAATACACTGTCGTCGTAGAGGGCGATGTTCCATTGGAGGTAGCTCGGACCGTGGTGCTGCATATTGGAAATCATGCCGCGCAACGGAGCGGGTTCGCCCGGACCAATGTCGCGATGCCATTTCGCCGGACCGGTTTCACCGGCGGTCGCACTACAGAGACAGGCAAGATTGTGTGGCACAACATCTTCTGTATCCATCAGTTGTTGGGCAACGCCCAAGGTATTCTCGTGAGTCAAGAACTCGATCGCGCTGGCAGATTCACTGTCGCAATCTGTGGAGAACTTCAATCGTGGTTGGCCACTCGCCGCCCACTCGCCGCCGGACGGCTGATCGGGCGTGCGGCGTTGAGCGGAGAGTTCCTTTCTCCGGTCGACCATGTGCTCAATACTGTCGCGCAACGGTTGGAGCTGATCCGGAGGAACCACGTTGTGCAGGATATTATAACCTTCGTCCATTAGCTGTTGCCGGTTGACTTGCATAATAGTGCCTCATCAGGAGCATTCAATTTGGTAAGTGGGATTCAAAGGTTTAACGAAAGATTATATGCACGACTCCCACATTTGTCAATAGTCGTAGGATAGAAACGTAAAGGCATTTAGTCCGCCTGTAGGAGGGATTTCCGAATCCGGACACCTCACTAAATGACCCTAGCGAAAAAACAATCTATTGACTCATTCGTGTCTCTGCCCAAGCTTGGAGCGGTATGTCATCAGCCTCCGGTCGCCAATGTCTGGAAATCGGATGCACGTTAGCGTGATCACCCATGTAATTGTCCTTGCCGGTCCCCAATGCACCGAGCAGTTGCCGCTGAATGGGGGTACAGCGGGCAATCAGATCCGGATCCTGATGAATATAGTCGGCGGGGCGGATCCAGCGGTAGTGATAACCGTAGTACAGACACTTCCTGGCGTGATTTGATAGATTCGGGGTGAGGCAGTGCCAGAGTGCCGTTCGCCATAGCATCGCCGTGCCCGGACGGACGTTCACCTCTACGATTCGATCAGGATCAATCTCATAGCCGTCCTGATGTATCAGTGCCGGCGACATCTTATGGCTACCCCGCACCACACAAATTGCACCGCTGTTGTGTTCCGTCAAATCCGTCAAGTAGTAGCCGACCTTGACCTCCACGAATGGCACCTGTCCATTGGTAATCGGATACCCAAAGTTTGGTCCGTCCGAGTGCCAAGGGAAGAAGCTATCCTTCCCTCCCAGCTTCTGGTCTGCATATTCAGGCGGAGAGGGTGGACGCACATCGAGGTGTGATGTCCGAATCTGGATATTGACGCCGAGGACATCTACTACAAGCGGCAGCAAGATTGGATGATCGATTAGGTGCAACAATTCGTCATGGTGAGATAGAGCGTTCCGTATCTGGAACGGTTCGTCTAGTCCGATTCCTTTCTCACTCCGATAGCGTGCATATAATTCATCCACCACTTTAATTAATGTCTCGACTTCTACGGGACTGAGGGCATCCTCAATCAGAATAAACCCATCCTCATCAAATTGTTGTTGTTCTTCTTCAGTGATCGCAACGGATTTTCCCATTAAAATTATCCTCCGAGCTGTTGTTAACGGTAGTCTTCTGCCGAATCCTGTGGCTCAAACCCAACCACTTCACGGGCATGTGAGAAATCCCGATAACTCCATCTGTTATTCGACACCGCGAAGAAGATATCAAACTTTACGCTATCGGGTGCCTCAACGCACTTTTCGACCATCTGTGCAATGTCCCGATGGCTGCACCAAACGGAGAACGTACGCAACTGTGTTGGACGATTTTCGCGGGTGACTGCGCCGATACGCAAGCAGATTATCGATAGATCACTGGTGTCTGTATAGTGTCTGGCTAATGATTCGCCGAATACCTTGGTGCAGCCGTAAAGCCCACTCGGTCGCGTCAGCGAATTGTGATCTAGTTTATCCCACGTTTCAGGAACCTCGTCGTACCGTCCTTCAACGAGTGCGTTATAAGGAAAGTCCCGTTCACAGTTGCTGACGGTTGAACCGCTGCTGGCGTAGATGACCCGCTTAACACCTGCTTGCCGTGACGCTTCAAAGACGTTGTAGGTTCCAATAATGTTGGGATTCAAGAGATCTTCCCACGTCGCACCGCCTGAGGCATTTGCTGCGAGGTGCACAACCACATCGACTCCCTCAAAAGCGGGTTGTATCGCATCAAGATTGACGATATCCGCTTGGTGACATTCAATTCCTTCTACCGGGCGACGATTGAGCGCGCTCAAAGCATATTGCTCCTCCAAACGCTCCCGCACGATCCCGCCGATCAATCCGCTCATACCGGTGATAAGTACTTTCTTTTGTGCCATGTTCGTCTCCTTTTTACACATTTTACACACGGTTTCCGTATTATACACTATACGCCCTAAGTTATCAATATTCCACCCTATCAAAGCGTCCAAAATTGTCTTGACACGACTTCGGTTTTCCTCTATACTGACGACAGGCTTAGTATCGCTGCGCGGTACAATTAAGCGCAGAAAGATAACCACAACCAAAAGTATTGAGGAGGCATCTACATTGAAAGTATTGGTTTTATCGGGTCCAAATCATCGATTTGCGGATAGCGCGTCTGTTATCCACGGTTTCCTCGGAGCACGAGGTGATATGTCGGTGGAACTTACGGACGACAAAGGGGTTTTAGCATCGTCTCAACTGGACGAGTTTGATGTCTGTGTGTTCGGTACTGGGTTTACTCGTACGGTCAGTCAACCTGACGGCACTCCCAAGCGGGAGCCAGACCTTACATCTGAGCAGGAAGACGGTCTCTTTCAGTTCGTCAGTGGTGGAAAGGGACTGGTCGGCATTCACGGAACGGCGTGGTGGATTGGTGGACGTGCCGTTGACCTCATCGGAGGACACGCCAACTGGCATCCGCCGGGTGGAACTTTCACAGTGAATATAGACGACTCAGATCACCCGATTACGCAGGGTGTCGGGGACTTTGAAGTTGAGGACGAAATCTACATGTCCGCTTACGATCCCTACATCCACATCCTTGCGTCGGCGGAGTGGTCAGAGAAGCAACACCCGTTGGCGTGGGTAAAATCGTATGGTGATGGACGGGTATTCTACACCGCGCTCGGTCACGGTCCCGGCACCTTTGAACAACCTGCCATGCAGAAACTAATGGGACAAGGTGTTCAATGGGCGGCAAGCAGTTAAGTCTCAAGTGGGATTGAGCAGGATTCTTTGGACACATCCTGCTCGATTCCCTCACCTCTAACAATAGACAAGGGAGGTTGGCACACGATGACCGAAGACGAACGTTATCTATTTGACCTGACAGGCTATCTTGTTATTAAAGATGTACTTGCCGCTGAAGAGGTCGAGCGTTGTAACGCAGCAATCGATCACCATTTTGATCAAGCGAAAGAGATAGACAGATCGCTTTCGGGTAACTCAAAAACGTTGTCAGGGACTTCTCGCCGGATAGATTTGGGCGGGATGCTGGCGTGGGAACGCCCGTGGTGCGAACCGTTTCGACAGTTTTTGGTTCACCCACGGATTAAGCCCTACCTTGATGGTGTATTGGGAGAAGGCTATCGGCTAGATCACGGACCGGGGATGATTGCGATGGACAGAGGAGCAGAAGGTGGCACCTTGCACGGCGGCGGCATCGAACGCCCAAACTTTTCCGAAGCCTATTTCTTCAAGGATGGACGTATCTACACCGGGCTCACGGTCGTCGAATATATGCTTGCAGACGAAGGGCCCGGAGATGGTGGGTTAGCGGTTATTCCGGGCAGCCATAAGGCGAATCTTCCCTGTCCCCAAAGCATGAAGTTGTGGGAAAAATATCAGGAGCATGTGCTCGAAGTGAATGCGGAAGCGGGCGATGCGATTATCTTCAGTGAAACCCTGACGCATGGGACTTTGCCGTGGACAGCGAAGCATCAGCGGCGAGCCGTGCTCTATAAATTCAGCCCCGGATTTCAGGCATACAGCGCAGGGGCGCATCAAATCACCTATCCCGACTATATTGAGGATATGACGCCGGAGCAGCGGGAGGTAATGGAAGCCCCCCATATTCGCCGTCGATAGGAATGAGAAGTTATCGAATCCTCAGAAAGCAATGAGTTGGTGAGGATATCGTTTCCATAGTGAGTTGGAGGAAACCTCCGATGAATCAAGGAAAACCAGACAGACTTCATGAGATATCAGTCCGACCTACAGCGGCAGAATCGGGCGGTACGAAAATTCCGCCGTTGAAGCATGGTGACCTACTGACGCGAGACGAATTTCACCGACGCTATGAGGCGACACCGCATCTCAAGAAAATTGAACTCATCGAAGGGGTTGTCTACACGGGGTCACCTGTACGACATACACGCCATAGTCAACCTCACGGTCACATGATGGGTTGGCTTGCTGTCTATAGTGCTGCAACACCCGGAACTGATTTTGGTGACAATGCAACGGTTCGCCTCAATGATGACAACGAAGTACAGCCTGATGCCTTTTTACGCCTTGAGTCCGGGTTGGGAGGACACTCTCAGATTAGTGGGGATGATTACATTGAAGGCGCGCCGGAATTAATCATTGAGATCGCAGCCTCCAGTACAGACTATGACCTGAAGGTTAAGTTTGAGGTTTATCAGCACTGTGATGTTCAGGAATACATTGTGTGGCAAACCGAAGATGAACAACTCGATTGGTTCCGGCTCGTCGAAGGGGTCTATGTACCGTTACAGGCGAATGCGGCGGGCGTCATCGAAAGTCGATCCTTCCCCGGCTTACGGTTAGCAGTAGAAGCATTGTTAGCAAAGGATTTGGCAACCGTTTTAGTGGAATTACAAAAGGGGTTGGACACCTCTGAGCACATAGCGTTCGTCAATCGGCTATCGAAACCATGAAAGTAGAAAGGATAGAAACAGTTCCCATCCATAGACCACAATTTGAAATTCCGCTGCGCCCAGCGCACGGCGACGGAATCACCGAAAGGAGTTTGGAAGCCCATGAGCAATGTTCCAATGACACGCCCCGAAGAGGCGTTGGCGATTCACGAGACGAGATATTTTCACTCGTCTACTTTTACAGAATTGGAAGATGGCCGCATTTTGCACGCAGCTGGAACGCAGTTCAATACCTCCGACGATGCTGGGATCACATGGTCTGACTCGTTCTCGTGTTCTGACATAGAGGGGAATCCGGTAGGCGGCGGCGGAACTTCGCTTGTGCGGTTATCCGACCGCGGCATCGGCTTGGCAGCCATGCAGAGACCTTCTGAGGGTTCTTCCGAGAGTGTCCGCCGGGAAACACATCTGGTTTTCTGGCGATCAGAAGATGGCGGAAAGACTTGGGATCCGCCGGTCCGGGTAACGCCGCCGGGTATTGCCACCTATGCGTATCAAGATGTCCTACTTCGTACCTCCTCCGGACGCATTATCCTGCCGGTGTATATCTCGCTGGGACAAGCCTCTGGACCAGATGATGTCAAACCGCCTGCGTCTGGAAAATTGGTGAACGGTCAATGGGTGTCCACCGCTGCACACTTCTTCGATCCCCGTTTTTCCGCATCCTGCGTCTACTATTCGGACGACGATGGACGGACATGGCAGCGCAATCAGGACGGGGAACTGATCATCCTGATGGACTGGAACGCATCGTTCAGCTATACCAACGAGCCGACGGTAACAGAGGTCAGTCCGGGACGGCTGCTGATGTTCATGCGCAACGGATTGGGGCGGGTTTTTCAGGCGTGGTCGGAGGACAACGGGGAGACATGGACGCGCCCACAGCCGACTTCCCTCGCTTCGTCTACAGCACCTGCACAGATTCGGACATTGCCCAACGGACACCTCCTAGCGGTCTGGAATCAGGAGACCGAGAACGAAATTAAACGCGGTTACAATCGGACACGCGTTTCTGCTGCCATTAGCCGTAATGGTGGCAGCGTGTGGGAATTTTTCCAGAATGTAGAATCGATGCACGAGGAGACCCGGGTCGAGCCGGGCCCCATTCGGCCTGTCCGTCCGGCGGAATATAATTTTGATCCCGGGTTGTCTGCGCCGGAGCGAGAACAAGAACATATCCTTGCCTTCGATTTTCACGGGCGTTGGTCTTATCCCTCCGTGCTTGTGATGAAAGACCGTGTCCTGATTACCCATACCTATTCGTATTATGAGGAGCACCCGACCCGTGCTGAGATGGTTCTGAGCAGTCAGACAGAGGGAGGCTTCAATCAGAAGCTGAAGGTGCTGCCTTTGACATGGTTCTACGGTGGGAAGGAGCCTGCGGACAATCCTGTGCTGGCACGAATATACGATCAGGGAACCCCTAATGCGTAAAACGTGAAGGACAGAAAACGGGAAAACGAGAAAACCGGAAAACGGGATAAAGCCAACCACAGAGGCGTAGAAAAACGCAGAAGGAAATTCTGTGCACTCTGCGTCTCTGCGACTAAGGGGAGATAATTGATGTTAAAATTTGCTTATTTGGGGGCATGGCACAGCCACGCCAGTATGCACACCCGTGAATCAACAGAGCGGCCGGAGGAGTTCAAACCCGTCGGATTTTACGACCCAGATCCAGAGGTCGTTGCGCGGAGAGAGGGGGAGTGGTCCGAATCCTTTCCTGACCTCACCGTTTTCCCATCAGTTGAAGCGGTGTTGGATAGCGACGCTCAAGCGGTCATCGTCGAGGGACATGTTTATCAGAATCTGGATTACGCAGAGCAGGCACTTGAAGCCGGCAAACATGTATTGCTCGAAAAACCGGCGGGCGTTAATACAGAGCAGTTGCAGCGGATTCACGAACTCTCGGAACGCAAAGGACTGTGCCTTCAGATGGCGTATATGTGGCGGTACAATCCCGCAATTGCCGAAATGCTGCGGCTCGCCAAATTGGGTGCGTTTGGCGACATTTTCTACTATCGCGGACACATCCCCAAACCGATAGGGTGGCATCCACAGTTGGCGCAGGAGTTCAAGGTATATCACGGCGGGATTTACTTCGAGATGGCGGGACATCTGATCGACCTGATGGTTATTCTCATGGGAGAGCCGAAGGGTGTACAACCCTCCTTGGGGCGGCACTACGACAGCCGATCTGAGGTGGATAATGCGGTCGTCGTCCATGAGTTTGAAAGTGGACTTGGTACAATCGACACCGCGGGGATGCATATTGAGAGTGGCAAAACCCGCCGTATTGAAGTCTACGGCACAAAGGGCACAGCGATCCACACTCCCATCGGCTCGGATAACCTCAGCCTGTTTCTGGGGGAAGCTGTTGAAGGCTACGCAGCCGGCCCACAGGACGTGACCATCACTCAGTCATCAACCTCCGGATCGCTGTTGCGGGAGCTCTCCACCTGCATTCGAGGAGAAAAACAGCCGGATTACACACTAGCGCACGATAAGGCTGTGCAGCGGACACTGTTCGCCGGTTGTGGCATAACGGATGGGGACGCACTTAGATAAGTGTGTGTATTCGACGAGCCTTCACCATGACCGAAATAAGCCCCTCTGTCTGGAAGGATTTCTATGAAAGATAACGCAAAAGCAGATGTCCTTGAAATCAAAGCACTCACATTTGACGTATTCGGTACGGTTGTGGACTGGCGCGGCAGCATCATCCGTGAAGGCGAAGCGTTTGGAGCAGCTCGCGGACTTGATGTGGATTGGGCGGAGTTTGCGGACAAGTGGCGGGGAGGATACGGTCCCTCAATGAATCGCGTCCGTCAAGGCGAACTGCCGTGGTTGAATATAGATACCCTGCACCGTATGATTCTGGACGAACTGCTCGACGAGTTCGAGATCACGGGGTTGAGCGAAGCGGATAAGGACCACCTCAACCGCGTGTGGCACCGTCTGATGCCGTGGCCCGATGCCGTCAGTGGACTCCAGCGACTGCGTGAACGATTCATCGTTGCGCCCTTGTCCAACGGCAATATCGCCTTGCTCACCAATATGGCGAAACACGCCGGGCTGCCGTGGGACTGCATTCTGTCGTCGGAGCTGGCGAAGCACTATAAACCAGATCCGGAGGTCTACCAAACCGCCGCAAACCTGCTAGGTCTTCCGCCAAGTCAAGTAATGATGGTCGCCGCACACCCCGGCGACCTGATCGCTTCATCGGCTGTGGGATTTAAGACCGGATTCGTGCCTCGTCCCGAAGAATACGGACCGCATCGCAACCGGGATCTAGAACACGACACCTCCTTTGATGTGGTGGCGAACGACTTCAATGATTTGGCAAGTCAGCTAGGAGCGTAGAACAGAGATGTTTGTCGGTGTGGATGGTTGCAGGGCGGGTTGGTTCGCTATCGGACTGAAAGCAGAAGGTAGTTGGCAGGTCAACATTTTTCCAGATGTGTCTAGCCTTTGGAATCATCACCGGGGTGCGTCCTTGATACTAATCGACATCCCTATCGGCTTGAAAACGGGTGGCAAAACTGAACGACGGTGTGATCCTGTAGTCCGGAAGTTGTTGGGACCGAGACGTTCAAGCGTGTTTCCCGCGCCGTGCCGTGAGGCGATATATGCATCGTCGTATCAGGAAGCCTGCGATATCAATCAACGGTTGACAGGCAAACGGTTGTCCGTCGAAAACTGGAATATTATCCCAAAGATCCGTGAGATGGATTGCCTCCTTTCGGACGATACCTCCGCTAGAGATCGGATCAGAGAAATCCACCCGGAACTCTGCTTTTGGGGATTGGCAGGTCGTCCGATGCAACATGCCAAAAAGCGGAATGAAGGGCTATCAGAACGAACGCAACTCCTCCAGTCACTCTATCCACAGACCGCCGATATAGTCAACCATGCGCTATCCACCTATAGGCGCAAAGATGTCGCAAGGGATGACATCCTTGATGCGCTGGCTGCCGCAGTGACTGGGTTGATGGAAGAAGACAATCTCGTGTCAATTCCGCAGGAACCTGAGTTTGATGACCGAGGCTTGCGGATGGAGATGGTATATTGCCCGTACACCGTGGGTTAAATTTCTATAACGCACGACTGAATAGATTTATGATAGGAGATACAACGATGCAACTCAATCAAGACCAATTCATGGAAGAAGGGTATTTGGTCCTGCGGGAGGTCGTCCCACCGGCGGAATTGGAAGATTTACGCGCCGGTTATGAGCGGATGGTCGATCGACAGCGCGGGCTCTGGGCGAGCGAACGCAATCCAGACGACCCACCGGGCGGTGTATGGGAAACAGGGGCACAGCCTCGGTTAATGCTGCATCGTCCTCCTTTGGTGGACCTGATCGATGAGGCGACAGCGAACACAGCGGAAATTTGGCTCCACAAAAACACGCAGGGTGTCAGCACCCAGTTGATGGGGGAACCTGACGCAGCCGTTACCGAAATGATGATGATGTGCAGCCCGGTGCGTGACCGGGGTCCTGCGGTCTGGCACCGCGATATCCATCCCGTTGATACTGCCCCGCTACAGGCATACATAGATGACATCATAGAGAATGGACCGAGATACGTGCAGTGGAACATCCCTCTTTACGATGACAGTGTGCTGTGGGTCGTGCCCGGCAGCCACGTCCGCATCAACACCGAAGAGGAGAACCGTCAGCTACTAGCGGATCCGCGTCTCCCGTTGCCCGGCAGCGTCCAAACGCATCTGAACGGTGGCGATGGTGTGGTCTACATCACCCCGATCCTCCACTGGGGCAGCAACTACAGTGCAAAGCTGCGGCGCACGATTCACGGCGGTTTCTGTAACTTCACGAAATATGAAGATCTGAGTTATACGAAAAATCTATCCACCCAAGCCCAAGCCACCCTAGAACGGTGGGACAAGCGGAGCAGGCGGATGCAGGCTCACACCGAATCTGCACTCCGCGCTGTGATCGAAAAAAGCGGTTCTGCCTACCAAGCAGCGTTAGAGGAGATACATCCGGATAGGGGCGAAAAGGGCAAAATGCTGACGACGATCTTCTTGTGCAAGGCGGCGTTCTTTGTCAATCTCCACCGTAACCCAGACCTTGAAGATGGACCGGAAGACCTTCGCAGGCGAGGAACGAGCGCGCATCCAACTACGCTAAACTGGGGACCCGAATTTGCGGATCGCTTCACACCAGAGGACGCGGAAACCCTATGGCAACGGTTTAAGCCGCTCGATGCCAAACTTCAGAGAGATGAGGAGCATTTTTTCCCCGGCTTCCAGTCGGGACCGATGCGCTACTGCTTTAATGAGACACCCGCCGATTTCGGTGTAGAGGAATTCATCGCGAGTTGGTAGAGAACGCAGATCTGCGTTCCCTACTATCCGAAGCGGCAGCACCTTTAGAGGGTTAAATTTGGGAGAGGAGAAATAGATGATCGTTGATGTACACAGCCATTGCCTGCAGCCGGAGCACATGAGTGAAGCCAACCATCGCGCTAATGAACGGGCAGGCTATCCGCCGATGCCACCACTGTCGCCCGAAACGTATCTTAAAGCGATGGAGGTTGTCGACAAAGCAATAGTCTTTGGTGTGCGGGGCGTTTCTGCTGGGATGCACAGTCCCAACAATTTTACCGCTGAATGGGTCAAGCACGCACCGGAGAAATTGATCGGCTTCGCGGCGATAGATCCAACCGAGGAGGACCATCTCGAAGAGGTCGACCGGTGTGTGTCCGACTTGGGACTGCGGGGTATCAAACTCTACCCCATGCTAGGGCGATACGATCCCACTGATCCCACCGTCGCCTTTCCCTTATACGAAAAGGCGCAGCGGATGGGATTGCCGATCTTGTCGCATATGGGAACACATCCGGGCCCTCGGGCGATGCTCAAATACAGTTTACCGATACTGATTGACGAAGTTGCCCAAGCGTTTCCAGACCTCAAGTTTATCATGGCGCACATGGCACACCCGTGGCAGCGAGATTGTGCCGTTGTCTTGCGTAAGCACCCCAATGTCTACGCAGATGTCTCCGGTGGTGGATGGGTCCGTCAGTGGCAGGGCTGGGAGGGGTTAATTGGCATGGTCGAGTGGGGTGTGACAGACAAACTCCTTTTTGGCTCTGATTTTCCGTTATGGACGCCGCAGGAGGGCATGGACGGGCTGCGCCGGCTGAACGATCAACTCGAAGGCACAAAGCTGCCGCGTATCCCTGAAGATGTAATTGAAGGGATTATCCACCGGGATTCACTTGCGCTGCTAGGGTTAGAATAATCAGGCCGGAAGATGGCAAAGACGAGCTTTCTGTACTACGGAGCACCTGAAAGAGAACTATTCAGATGGAACGTATGCGTGTAACTGAAGTCAAGACTTTTCTTGTCGGTGGAAGCTGGCGTAATTGGCTGATTGTGAAGGTAGAGACTGATGCCGGCATCCACGGTGTCGGCGAAGCGACCCTTGAAGGCAAGTCTAAGACTGTCGAAGGCGCGGTGGTCGAATTGACGCGCTACATTGTCGGCAAGGATCCCTTTGCCATAGAGAAGCATTTTCAGGAGATGTACCGGCGGGCGTTTTACGCCGGTGGGGAGGTGTTGACCAGCGCAATCAGCGGTGTCGAAACCGCACTATGGGATATCAAGGGCAAGGCACTCGGTGTGCCGATATACGAACTGCTCGGTGGTCGCACGCGCGATCGGATCAAGTTGTACGCCAACGCATGGTATCGGCAAGGCATGAGTCCCGAAGAATTTGAGGCGGCGGCGAAAGAGATTGTGAGGCTTGGTGCGAAGGGATTGAAGTTCAATCCTTGGGGCGGGCGTCCCGGCATCGATTTCTATCGGTTGGATAACAATATCTTGAACACAGGAATTGACGCTGTGGCAGCGGTCCGGGAGGCGGTTGGACCAGATATCGACCTATACATCGACTGCAACGGAATATTCAACACCGCCGCCAATGCGGTCCGGGCGGCTAAGGGTGTCGAGCAGTACAACATCAGTTTCTTTGAAGAACCCGTCCCCCACGAAAACCTTGACGCAATGGCTTACGTGCGAAGCAAGATCAACATCCCCGTTGCCACAGGTGAACGGTTGTTCACCATCTTCAGTTTTCAGCAACTGCTTGAGCATGGCGGCGCGGATATCGTTCAGCCGGATATGTCGCACTGCGGTGGGATGCTTGAGGCACGGAAGATTGCCGCAATCGCAGATTCACATTATGCGGCATTCGCGCCGCACAACCCTAACGGGGAGGTTTCCTACGCTTCCTCTGTTCAACTCGCAGCGTGCGTTCCAAACTTCTTGGTGTTAGAGCACTTTCCGCCCGAGCCGTGGCGCTTCGATGTTTGCATAAATCCGATGGTTGTCGAGGATGGCTGGCTTGAGATCCCTGACCGTCCGGGGTTGGGGGTCGAATTCAATGAGGAGGCCGCGCTGGAACATCCCTACGAACCGATTGATCTTTATAACCTACACCGCCCAGAATTACAACAGAAGGCACCTCGATACGCTGGTAAACTGCGGTGATATATCCGATTGGCTTATGTAAAAAGAGAATGCAAAACACAAAAAGCGTGAAACGTGAAACGTGAAAACCAGCCGTTCATTGGTTCGTTAATGAACGAGTGAACTAATGAACTCAATCGGTTTCTATTGTGTGATTTCTTAACATAAACCTTGCGTTTTTTCCTTAATCTTCTGTCAGAAATCGGATACCTTTTTACTGTTGGCATACCAGTCCAAATTCGTATGATTTATAGTGAATTCTAAAAATAAATAGACACTTTCGCCCCCCGGTAGGTGCGGTTGGAAACCGCACCGGTTTGGAGTGTCTCATTAATTCTAGGGTCCACTATAGTAGAAATGAAAGGAAATTGTCATGATGCACCAAGCTGTGACCTCCGATCAAAACATTAAGCCAATGAGAAAGGCGCAAGAGTACGTCTATTGGCAAAATGGGGAAATGTATCTCGGATACCTTAAAGAGTATCCTGATCATTGGACACAAGGTGAAACAATAGGAGAATTGGAAGAAAACCTTCTTGATATTTATGATATTCTATAAGCCATATATTTCCTGATTATATAAACTCTTGGCGGCATAACTCCTAACTTTACCCCCGCGCTGAATTGCACCGATGACGGGGGTTTTCTTTATATCTCTATCATATTTGGAAGGAATTGGGGGCTATCATTGGAATCAAGTCCAAAGAGGTTGCGCTGATTGAGCTGTTAGCCTCAGTTGCGGGGTGGTCGATTTGCGAAAAACTGAGTTTTGAATTGTCGAATCAAATGATATTGTATGAATAAATAGCTTAGGATTTACGCACATCGTCAGAAAATAGGTTATAATAGGAACTATGAACCCACTCCAATACACCGAATATGACTATATCAACTGTTTGATGACCACAACCCTGACAACACCGAAAAACGGGCTAAGGCGGCTCTAGGCTAACGCAGGCTAATTCTCTCCAAGAGGTGTAAAAGGATCACCGACGCCTGCCATCTCAGGCAGCGACTGCCTTCAACGCTGTGCATGACAATCTGGAATCTACAATTTCCTGCTTTAGCCCAAATGAGCGAATCTCACCCGTTACTAAAGGATTATCTGCTTTTTTGTGTTGGTATTTTTTTTAGGAGTTATACGCTTCAGTAGGGAACAATTCTCGGACTTTCGGAACGGAGGCTTGAAGCGTTCAATTCCATTAGTCCTATAGCTTTAGAGAGAGGTCCTGTCCACTATGCTTGATGTCGAATTCAGAACTGCTCTAAAAAAAGAACTTCCCAGGATCGTGGAACTGAAAGTTGCCATGTTCAGAGATGCAGGAGCATCTAACCTGTTATCGAAAGATGCGTTCGATATTATCGTAGAGGACTATCGTAAACGCTATGACCGCGATGAGGCAATCCATTTTGTCGCTGTATGTGATTCGACGATTATTGCCACGGCAGGAGCATTTCTAAAATCGGACCTGCCTTATCGTTATTTCCAAGTGCCATTTTACGGTTTTATTGGTGATGTTTACACAGAGTCTACCTACAGAAGACAAGGGCTTGCACATCGGTTGAGCGAAATGGCGGTAGACTGGCTCAAGTCCAGAGAAGTTGCGATGATTAAGTTGTTGACCTCTGCCGAAGGGCGGGCGATTTATGAGAAGCTGGGTTTTGAATCTTCGAATGAGATGGTGTTGTTGTGTGAATAAACGGTTTTAGAGAAAGGATCCGCCTGCTATGCTTGATGTCGAAATCATAGATCCCACTGAAGTCGAAAGAGCGGCAGCTATCTTCCACCGAGATGGATTCGTACCTATCAAAGATGCCCTCAATCCTGAGCAGCTTGCGTATGCCCAATCGGGTGCAGCCCGCGTCATCACGCAACAGATGAGGGACATCCCACTTGAGGAGGCAAACCGAGGGTATGCCCGCTACTCCTTCGGATCCCAACTTCATCACCCTGAGTGGGTTCAGTTGATAGATCTGCCGACTATTCTGCCGATAATAGAGGCGATTTGGGGGAGTGCAGATTACATCTGCTCTGGCGGTGGCGGCGACTACTCGACGCCCGGTGCTAAGGAGCAGCACCTACACGCCGATATCAGGGACGTTTTCAACGATCCATTGGGCCTAGTGACAATCCACGATGTGCCAGCACCGTATATTGTTGTCAACTTCCTGATGGTCGAATTTAAGAAAATCAACGGTGCCATTCGGTTTGTACCGGGGACACATCGGACTCGGCAGCCGGTCCCGAAAATGGAAGAGGAGCCTAACCGCATGAAGGAGTCGATTATCTGTGCACCTGCCGGAACGGCACTTATCCGAGATGTGCGCTGCTGGCACGGGGGCACCGCCAATAATTCCGACGAAATCCGTCCCATGACCAGCGTTGGATATTTCGCACCTTGGTTTCGTCTCCCCAATCTAGAACCTTCGCTCCCGCGTCCGCTTTATGAAACGCTGTCTCCACGCGGCAAGGAACTGGCTCGGTTTATCGTACAGCCCGATTAACGTCTATTGTTGGCTCGTATTTGGATTTGCTCTCAAGCGATTCAGAAAAAGGAGACTGACCAATGAACGCTTTTGATCTACGGCAACTGCCCGGCGCATCCGAAGTGTATCTCTGCCACGACGAAGGCTACTTTCCGGTCCTCATCAATCCACAAAGCGCAGAAATTCTCGCTGTCCTGCGGGGAGGTGCGGGACACGTAGGTATCACCGGACGGTTGGATGCGGTGCGCTCGTTAGATGGCGGTAAAACGTGGAAGATGCCGATTGTTATCGTGGATACCGAAGTAGATGACCGCAATCCGGCGGTCGGTCAAGCCCCCGATGGAACAGTTATCCTTGCTTACCATGCACAAGGCTCCTATAATGAAGATGGGAGTTGGTCGAGAGATTTGCGCCGTGTCCAAATGCGGATTACGCGGTCACACGATGGCGGTGCAACATGGGAAGCGTCTCAACCGCTCAACTTCACGCCGATGGAAAAACACTCTGCTTATGGCCGTATCTGTACCTTGACCGACGGAACAATGCTCCTGCCGATCTATGGGACTGCTATTGGAGAAACTGAGCGGACGGAGGACTGTGCTTACATCTTGCGTTCACGCGACAACGGGCAAACGTGGGGAGATCCCACTTTGATTGCTGCAGGCTACAACGAAACAGGACTCATCGCGTTGCCTAACGGCGATTTGGTGGCTGCCATGCGCTCCGGCGATCAGCGCGCCCTTTTAGCGGTGTCCCGTTCCGCCGATGGCGGTGCAACATGGACGGAGCCAATCCCTGTGACTAATGACCGCGAGCACCCCGCCGATTTGACGCTGCTTTCCAACGGCTGGCTCCTCCTATTCTTTGGTGTACGGCATAAGCCGTTTGGTGTGGGTGCACTCGTCAGCAAAGATAATGGGCGAACTTGGGATGAACGGAGATTAATCGTTTGTGACGATCTTGGTGACAATGATTTGGGCTATCCTTCCACAGTTAAACTAGATGACCGCCTCGTGACAGCGTACTACAGCGCACCGCGACGGTGGGATGAACCGGACTTTCGTGGTGAAGGTACTTTTGCCCGTGCGTTGCTTTACAGCGAAAGCGCGCTGTTACAGCGATTGCGTAAAACCTGAGAGTAGACAAGTTGCTATCTGTTACCCCGCTTGAGCAAAGGCAAGGAGGGTTGCAAGATGAAAGACCAAGAAAAGACAAAGGTGCAACTCATAGATGAGTTAGAGGCGATGCGTCAGCGTGTCACCGAATTAGAACAGGTGGAGACGCGGTATAAGGGTACTTTAGAGAGTTTGGAACAGTCGGGAAGAACCTACTACGATCTCTATGATAACGCGCCGGATATGTTTGTCTTCGTAGATGCGAAGACAGCTAACATTATTCGATGCAACCAGACGGTAGTCCAGACGTTGGGCTACACGAGAGAAGAGATCATCGGTCATTCTATCTTCGAGAGGTATCATCCAGATTGTATAGAGGATGCACACAAGGTATTCCAATCCTTTGTCGAGACTGGTGAAGTCCATGATGCTGAACTTGTGTTGAAACGCAAAGATGGGGGTAGACTTGATGTGAGCTTGAACACTTCATCGGTTCGCGATGAAGAGGGAAATGTTCTCTACGGTAGATCGGTGTGGCGCAACATCACCCGGCGTAAACAGGCGCAAAAGGCACTCAGGCGGAGTGAAACGCGATACCGCACCCTTTTTGGTGAATCAAGAGATACCGTTTATATGAATACCCGCGAGGGGAAAATCCTCGATATCAATCAGGCGGGGGTAGATCTTCTTGGCTATCCCCGCGATCAGCTAATCGGAATGAATGTCCGAAAGCTGTACGTCCATCCCGAAGAGCGAAGTGTGTTTCAACGGGAGATTGAGCGACAGGGATCGGTGAGAGACTATGAGTTAAAATTCCGGAGGAAGGATGGAACGCAGATAGACTGTCTGGTCACTTCAACGGTGCGGCGGACAGTCAACGGAACAATAGTAGGATACCAAGGTATTATCCGCGACATCACCGAGCAGATGAAAGCAGAAAAGGCACTCCACGAAAGCGAGCAGCGATTCCGCCAACTGGCAGAAAATCTGCGCGAAGTCTTCTGGTTGAGTTCTCTGGATAGCAGACAAATCTATTTTATCAATCCTGCGTATGAGGAGATTTGGGGGCGAAGCCGAGAAAGTCTGATATCGCAGCCGGAGTCTTGGCTAGAAACGATTCACCCAGAAGATCGGGAGGAGGTCCTTGCCAACCTTGAGAAACAGAGCCGTGGCGAATTCGTTGAATATGAGTATCGCATTGTGCGCCCTGATGGTGAAATTCGTTGGATCGAAGCCCATGTTTTTCCAGTGCGAAACGAAGAGGGAGAGATTTACCGATGTGCAGGGAGTGCACAAGAAATTACCAAACGCAAACGAGCAGAGGCGTTAGCAGAATCTCAGCAACAGCAGTTAATTCAGGCGGATAAAATGGCGTCGCTCGGTATCCTAGTCTCCGGCGTCGCACATGAAATCAATAACCCGAATAACTTCATCATGCTCAACGGAGAGATCCTCTCCATGGCTTGGCAAAATGTGATGCCAATTCTCCAAAAGTACTATGAAGAGAATGGTGATTTTCTTCTGGCGGGTATGCCTTACACCCGAGCACACGAGAAAATTGGTCAATTGATTTCGGGGATATCGGAGGGTGCCGCGCGCATTGGTAAAATTGTTGAGGCATTGGGCGGTTTTGCACGTCAGGATGCAGGCGATTTGGATCAGTCGGTTGACCCCAACGCGGTTGTCGAATCTGCGATGGTTATTGTGAACAATCTGATTAGGAAGTCGACTCACCATCCGTCCGTGGAGTTGGCAGAAAATCTGCCCAAAATTCGGGGGAACCAACAGCAGCTTGAACAGGTTATCATCAATTTGATCACCAATTCCTGCCAAGCCCTGCAATCTCCCCAACAATCTCTGTTTGTTTCAACGTCGTATAGTGAAACCTCTGACCTGATTACCATCAGGGTGCGAGATGAGGGAGAAGGGATCCCTCCTGAAAACCTGAATCACATTATTGAGCCCTTTTTCACGACCAAGCGGGACGCCGGGGGCACAGGTCTAGGTCTGTCGGTTTCTTATAATATCGTGAAAAACCATGGTGGACATCTACATTTCACTTCAAGATTTGGCAAAGGCACAACCGCCACTGTCATGCTACCCGTTTCTCGCCGAACTATGCTGGGGTAATCGTTAATTTTTCGGTTCATGTTAAGAAATCGCGCACCAGCAACCAATTTGGTTCATTAGTACATCGCTCATGTTAAGATTTAGTGCAAAGAAACCGAATATTCGTAGGGGTTGGGTCCCCCAACCCTTACGGCGGGCGGGGAGACCCCGCCCCTACGATTTCGCTTCGTGTTTTGCACTTTCTTTTTACATGAGCCTAGTACATTAGTTCATTTTTCACGTTTCACGCTCTTTTGGAATGGAGATGAGCGCATGAATACAACCCCTTTCCCTGCCCTCCCTGTTTTACTAGTAGATGACGAAGCACAATTCCTCTTCAGCGCGAGTTTAAGTCTGAACTCGGAGGGCATTGATAATGTCATACAGTGCCAAGATAGCCGTGATGTATTATCGATCCTCTCCGAACGGGACTTTTCCGTCGTTGTGTTGGATATGCTGATGCCCCATCTATCCGGTTGGGATCTACTCCCAACAATTGTGCGAGATTTCCCAGACATCCCGGTCATCATCATCACGGCGGTCAATGAGGTCAAAACAGCCGTTGATTGTATGAAGGAAGGAACTTTCGATTACTTGGTAAAACCTGTGGACAAGGCGCGTCTGGTAACGACGGTTCAGCGGGCGATAGAGGTTAGGGAGTTACGCGATGAGAACACGCGTCTCAAGGACTATCTGCTTTCCGACAAGCTAGAGCAGCCTGATGTGTTCTCGGAAATTATCACCCAAAACCCTGTCATGCGATCTATCTTTCAATATATTGAGGCGATCGCCGAAAATGCGTTGCCAGTGCTAATCACCGGCGAGACCGGCGTGGGTAAAGAATTGGTTGCCAAAGCCCTTCACCGACTTGGTGGACGGACCGGTGACTTGGTTACAGTCAATGTGGCGGGACTGGACGACCACCTATTTGCAGATACCCTCTTTGGGCACAAAAAGGGAGCGTTTACTGGAGCGGATGCTGCGCGCGACGGACTAGTTGAGCAGGCGTCCGGGGGGACACTGTTTCTGGATGAGATAGGAGATCTCAGGATAGAATCGCAGGTTAAGTTACTCCGCCTTTTGCAGGAAGGGAAGTATTATCCGTTGGGCGAGGATGTCCCAAAATTGACCGATGCGCGGATTACCGTCGCAACAAATCGGGATATTGATGCCTTAATGAAAGCGGAAACGTTTCGCAGAGACTTGTATTATCGACTCCAAACGCATCATATTCACGTGCCACCGCTTCGTGACCGACAGGAGGATTTGCCTCTACTAGTTGAACATTTCCTTGATAAAGCGGCGAAGCAGTTTGATAGAAACAAGCCCACGCTTCCCGCAGAATTTTTTACGTTGCTTGGAGTCTATCACTTCCCCGGAAATATCCGGGAGCTTGAGAGCATGATTTTTGATGCTGTCAGCAGACATAAGCGGGGAGTGCTTTCTATGGAATCCTTCAAAGCCAAGATCGGTAACCCCAACCTGCCTAGTCAAGTAAACAAAGCGGGGAATGGCCGAGAGAATACGTGTCCGTTCACAGATGTATTACCAACTTTAGATCAATTACCCGCCTTAAAAGATGCTGAACAGCTGCTGATTGCAGAAGCACTCAAACGTTCCGACGGAAACCAAACCATTGCCGCCCAACTTTTGGGGATGTCGAGACAAGCGTTGCATAACCGTTTGCGTCGTGCTAGCAAGTCTGTAGCACAGTGAGGCCAGCTATCAAGCTTATGTCGGTAATGCAGTATTCGGTGTAACGTTTGTCGAAAGTCGTTCCCCACTGTAAATATCCATCCATTCTCCGACGACCGCCACCTCCGCGGATTCTAATCTCCGTCGTAGTCGTGGTTATCTTCTGCACGGTCTTGCGGCACATATCCCACCTTCCGACGAGCGTTCTCAATATCCACCCAGCGTAAATCGTTGTTTGACATACCGTAGAAAATCTCAAATCGTAAGCTATCATCGGCGTTGATGCACCGCTCGATAATCTGAACAATGTCCCGCTGGCTCACGTAGATGTCGGCGCCCTGCGGTGGGCGGGGACGGTCGCGCTCAACTTGACCGATGCGAACGCAGATACACGACATATCGTACTGATGTGCGTAGGTACGTGCTAAAGACTCTGTCCAAACTTTCGTTGAACCGTAGATACCTCTGGGCTCTGCGGGTATGTCCGGCGTAATCATCTGAACGTCGTTGGGGATGTCGGTGTGTCGCCGTTCCATCATCGCCCTATACGGTTCGCTCTCACGATGTCCTTGGGACACCATAATACTGCTAGCGGCGACGATTCGCCGAACCCTAGCCTCCCGGCACGCTTCAAAGACGTTATAAGTCCCGATGATGTTGTTGTGCAGTAGGCTCTTCCAATCTCCACTGCCCGGATCAGCGGCGAGATGTGCAACAATATCGATGTCTTCAACAGCCTGTCGGACCTGCTCAAAATCGGAGATGTTGCACAGTTGGAATTTATCGTCGGGAATCTCCAGCGTCCATGATTCGGGAACCCGCTCAGACGGTTTGCGTTTCCGGTCAAGGGCATAGGCATCGTATCTGTCCGGTTGTTCAAGCAGTCGTTTATATGTCATGTAGCCGATCTGCCCAGTTGCACCTGTGACCAGCACTTTCTTCAGTGAACTCATGTATTTCTTTTCCCTTTTTCTTTTTTTGGATTCAATGTGGTTTGCCCAAGTTCGCCGGTGGGTTTGCTTTGCCAATCACGCCGACAAGCACGATCATCGTGAGTAGATAGGGTAGGCTGTTCAGTAACTGGGGTGGGATGTTCCAGCGATTGGCGAGTTCCAACGCGCCTGCGAATCCGAAAAGCAGGCAAGCAGCACCGGCTCCGAGGGGTTTCCACTTACCAAAAATGACCGCTGCCAATGCGACGTATCCACGTCCGGCGGTCATTCCCTTTGTAAAATAGTGTGCCTCAGATGCCAAAAGACACCCGCCGATGCCAGCGAGGATGCCGCTGATAACTACACCGATATATTGCTGTCTTGACCGACTGAGTCCGAGGGCATCCAACGCCTCAGTGGACTCACCCGCTGCACATAAGCGTAGCCCCCACACTGTCTTAAACAACGCAATCTGACTGATAACCACAAGGATAAGGGTCAGGTATACAACGAACGAATACGATCCGATTAGCGGCAAATCCCAATGGCTCAAGCCCTCTACCCGCCGGGAGGTTGCGGTGCGTCCAAGAAACTCTGTGATGCCGATTGCTAAGAGGTTGATCGACACCCCGCTAACAATCTGATCCGCTCGGAACGTGATAGATGCGAGGGCGTGGAGCAGCCCCATCCCGCCGCCGCAAGTGATGCCAAGAACCAATCCGATCCATGGGGAAGCAGAGGCGTGCGTTCCAATTACATAGCCAAACGCACCCATGAGCATCATGCCTTCGAGTCCGATGTTCACCACGCCAGACCGTTCCGAGTAGACGCCGCCAAGTGCTGCCAAAGCCAACGGCGCGGACATACGAACCGTCATCGGGATGAGCTCAAAAAGCATTATAGCAATTTCCTCTGATGATGCAAAAAATCTCAGACCACCGTAGGTTGGGTTGAACGATAGTGAAACCCAACACCAATCAACCAATCACGTTTCACGCATCACGTTTGACATCATTGACACAGATGCACCTTGACTGCGCCGGAACGCTTGTCGGCAGAAATTCTGAAGCCTTCAGCGACCTCCATCAGTGGGAGCCGATGGGTTACGAGTGCTGTTGCATCAACTTTTCCTGAAGAGATTAGCTCGATGGCAGCATCAAAATCGGTGTCCATTCCGGTGTAGCCGTAACAGTTAGAACCGGTGACAATCGCTTCCGACCCGACGATGCGTCCCAAATTCACCTTTAGTGGCTCGTAATATCCTGCGACGAGGACGACATACCCACAACTTCGGACCATCGCCATCGCAGCGTCGAAGTTGTGTCCGCCACCGACAGTTTCAATAACGGCGTCCAGCCCACGACCGCCTGTGATGTCCTTTACATACTCATCGGGATCTGTCTCACCGATGTTGACCACATGATCAGCACCGAGTTTCTTTGCGAGTTCCGCTTGATGGTCATACTTGACGGTGATTAGTGTTTCCTTTACACCTGCTGCTACCGCTGCTGCCAAAGCGAATTGTCCGATGGTTCCGCCGCCAATAATTGCGACCCTGTCCTGATAGGTTGCCCGCGCCTGTCCGATAGCACGGTACGAAACAGCAAGCGGTTCCACCAGAGCCCCTTCCTCAAAACTCATACTGTCCGGCAGTTTGAACAAGCCCGAAGCGTGGGCGGTGGTATACTCCGAAAAGCCACCGTGTGTATTTTGAGAAACCCATTTCCGTTCTAGACAGTGGTTGTAGTAGCCTTTCCCACAATAGACACAATCCCCACAGTGCGAGAAACATTCAATGGTAACCTTATCGCCCGGTTGGAGTGTCGTAACACCTTCGCCAAGCTCAACAACAACTCCGCACGTTTCATGTCCCGCGGCGAGGCTATCGGATTGACCCCAGTGCCCAAAATAGCTATGGAGATCGCTGCCACAAATACCTGTGCACTTGGTGTCGATCATAACATACCCCGGTTCAGGGGATTTTTTCTCTACCTCTTGGATATCTATCTGTTCGATACCTGAATAAATTGCTGCCTTCATTGTGCTCATAACAGTTTCTCCCTCGATTCCACAAGTAGGGAACGCAGATCTGCGTTCCCTACCATTGCCCGTTACCCTTTAGGCTTGACGGATGAACTTCTGCATCCGCGCGTTTTCACCCAACATCACTTCGCCCATGTAGAGATCACCGTGCGAATCCATCCAGAGACCGTGTGCTCCGCCGAGAAACTCGCCCGGCACTTCGCTCGATTCTGCGCCACCCCATCGAGTGATTAATTCGCCCTCTAACGTGTAGATAAGGAACTCATGGTCCAATCCAGCGACATAGACCACATCATCGTTGGGATCGAAGTAGATTGTGTTAGGCTCTGGTACATCGGTCCATTCGGTTAGATAATTTCCATCAGTATCAAAAATCTGGAGACGGTTGTTTGAACGGTCGCAGATCCAGACGCGATCATTCCTGTCTATACGGACGCAGTGGGATAAAGCGAACTGACCAGGTCCAGTGCCACGCTCGCCCCACGACAGCAGTAATTCTCCATCGGGAGAATACTTGTGGACACGCGCGTTGCCGTAGCCGTCAGAGATGAACAACTCGCCGGTGGAGGCGATCGCCAGATCGGTCGGGGAATTGAACGGATCACCGTCCGCAGGGGCAGCCTCGCCCGGTGTGCCCAACGTCATCGTTAGTTCGCCATTTCGGTTGAATTTGAAGACACAGTGGTTACTATTGTCGATCAAATACACATTGTCCTCGTCGTCAATGTAGATGCCGTGTGCCGCTTCGGGTGGAAGAATACCGCTGCCCCACGTCTCCAAAAAATTGCCGTCGCGATCGAAAACCGCCAGTGGGTTTTCACTCCGTGAGTAAACAAAAACCCGATCCTGCGAATCGGTTGCTACCGCCGGAATCCAACCCCACTTCCAACCGTCCGGCGTTTTGTCCCAATTTTCTGCGACTGTGTATCTATATTTACCTGTACCAAAGATCATGTTTTATACCTCCAGATACTTTTTTATACATCGTGTAAGGACACTGGAAATCTTAAATGCGAGTGTAGAAGATACAAGAAAACGATTTTTGTGTCAAGCCAAAATTAGACGTGGAAACATTTGGGAAAGCGGTAAACTGACGCCATTGAGAGATGCATAGTCCGAGATTTCTATTGACGAGGACGGGAAAAATGGGTAAAATGCCTCTCGCATCTTTCCAGAATAGGGACGAGGATATGGAAGGCACTATTGAACTAGTCAGACGCGATGTGCTGCTATCAAATCTAGGATTGTACGGTATCCCAGACGAGCAGCTACATTTTCCCTTTCTATATGAGTCCGATAACGGGAATTGGTACATGACCTACCGGGAAGGACCACACTTGGAGTCAAGTTTCGGTCCCGGGAATCGTGTCCAGTGTGTCCAATCGAGAGATAGGGGGCGCACATGGCTTCCGTGGATGGGAATGTACGTGGAGCCTTTGCTGCGTCAGTTTTTCGTTACGCGCCTCAAGGATGGAGGGCTTATCAGTTATCGCTGCCGGATGGCAAAACTCCATCAATCATCTAGCAGCACGCTCGAAGGGACGACGATTATTCTGCGTTCGCAGGACGAAGGAGCGACCTGGACCCGAAGTTACGCGCCGGTCAGTAACCTGCCTTTCAGCTTGGGCAGTCAGCTAATCTCACTTTGGGGACACGCCGTCGAAATGCCCGATGGACGGCTGCTGTGGGCGGTCTATAGTCGTGAGGGAAATACGATCTCTGGAATCGTCCAGTCTACCGATGGCGGGGGCAGCTTTGAGTGGCTTGCAGATGTGTGTGCGGAGGACACTGTTGGGGAACGGCGGGAGCCGGGGTTGGTGCGCCTGCCCTCCGGGGAACTCCTCGCCTTGATCCGGTGTGGAACACAACCAGCCCGACCAATGGTGGAGGTTCGTTCTGCGGATGGTGGGGTGACTTGGAGTTCCCCGCGTAGGCTTGCTCGTCCCGGCGTGTGTCCTCAAGTGCTACTGCTGAAGAACGGCGTCTTGGTGTGCAGCTACGGCACGCGGAGATATGTGCACGTCATGGCAAGTTGGGATGGGACAGGGCACGGATGGTCAGAACCCTTGGTGCTCTACGAAGGTCAAACTTCAGGTTACAGCAACCTCCAAGCGTTAGCCGATGACCGTTTCCGAATCATCTATCAGGAAGGGACGTTTGACGCCTATCAGGCGGGTGGCAATCGGATTATACGCTCCGAGATTCAGGTTGTGCCACAACGCTCTTCGTCATGAGACTGTGGGACCGTCGCCCGCTAAGGTTGTGCGGTGTAGAACGCGCTTGTACTTTCCACGATCCCAAGACCGTCCCCGGTGTAGGCAGCAACGGTTATCATATACAACAAGGTCGTTCACCCGCCATGCGTGACGGTACACAAACTGCGGTTGTGTCGACCATTCGAGCAGCTCCTTCAACAGGGGTTTACCCTTCTCGATTGGCAAGCCGTGAATATGCGTTGTGTATGAGCCGACCAAGAGTGCCTTCTTCCCGGTTTCGGGGATGACCCGCACCAAGCGTTGATTGACCGGAGGGGTGTCTTTCTGAAACGCGTCGTCCATCAGGTTCGGAGCGATCTGCGCCCGCGAGTGTGCGATGCTATGTTCGGCAATCAGTTCCTCTATATCCGCCTTCTTCTGTTCGGGTAGTGCTTCGTAGGCAGCGATCAGGCTGGCAAATTCGGTTTCACCACCTTCCGGTGGTATGACCTTGGCAGAGAGTAGTGAGCCGCGTAAGGGCACACGTTTGAACGAGCCATCAGAATGCCAGAGTGTGTTAGCGACGGTATATAACGTCCGTGGGTCCTCCGGCGGAATGATGTCGCCGTTCTCGTCGAGATTGGAAATGATACCGATTGGTCCACCGTCACCGATGGGGTCATTTGGCATCGTCATTTCGAGAGGACCAAACCCTTCACTGAACGTGACATGCTGTTCGTCGGTGATGTCCTGGTCATGGAACACGAGCACCGCGTATTCGCAAAGCGCATGGCGAAGTTGTTCAAATATTTCGGCATCAATGGGCGAAGTGATGTCAACGCCTTGAACTTCCGCTCCGATATGTTTTTCCAGTTTCCTAATTGTGAGTGTCATTGTGTTTCCTTGTTAAAAGAGAAAATCTAACCACAGAGACACGGAGAAGGTAGAGCCGACAAGAAAACGAGAAGGCCAGAAGACGGGAAGGCGGGCAAAAGACTTTAATCGCTTTTGTCTCGTTTTCGCGTTCTCTCGTTTTCCCGTTTTCATTTTTTCTCTGTGACTCTGCGGTGAACAGTACAACATATAGAAGGAGAAGATATTATGCGTCGCTTTAATCGAACTCCCTGTTTCACGGGACCCGATGATCCCGAAATTGGACAGGTACGAGGTGTCCTTGAACTCGGTGAAACCGTTATCATCGAGACTATCGGTGGAGCGGACAACGACTATGAAGCTGCCGGCGAGACCAAGGCGGGGATGATAACCTCCGGTCAAAGCCATCAGCGCAATTCCCGTCCCGGTGGTCCCTTCGAGATTCAGGGCATTGAGCCCGACGACTGGGTATCCATCGAAATCATTGACATTGAGGTGGGACCTTACGGCTTCTACCGCAATGGCGGTCCCAACTGGGGCAACTGGCGCTGTGTAGCACCGGTGCGCGACGGACTCATCCACTTTCCGCCCGACTTCGTTGTGCCGGTCAGACCAATGATCGGGGTCGTTCAGCTTGCATCGTGGGCTCCCAGTGGGCTAGATCATGGCGGCAATATGGATTTCAACGCTGTCCAGCCCGGCAGCACGATCCATATTCGGGCCCAGAAACCCGGCGGTTTCCTCCATCTTGGTGATGTCCATGCCCGTATGGGGGATGGAGAATTGACCGGTGCTGGCGTCGAAATCGACTCTGCCGTCACCCTCAAGGTGAATCGCTCACCCGGATTTCCCAACAGCAGTCCCGTCGTGGAAACCACCCGTGTGGTGGAAAGTGCCGAAGAGTATCTCACGAGTGCCATAGGAGACAGCTGGGGCGAGGTGCTCAGATCTGCTTGGACCGAAATGGTGGCGTTGATTGTTGATCGCTACGACACCAGTGTGGAATACGCCAATATGATTGTCGGCACGATAGCGGATGCGCGTCCCGGATTCGCTACGGAATATATGGGGGGCTACCTAACCTGCCAGTTAGCGGTCACCAAAGAATTGCGCCGCACAGGAAAACCGTATGAGCCATAGATGCTAGTTTCAGCCCGTTGAACTGATGCTACATCCCTAATGCTTCGGCTTGCCTACAAGCAGATTGGATGAGCTTTCGTACTCTATCCCCCTTATTGTGCTCAGGTCGTTCGTGGAGCCAACCCAGCAATGCTAGCGACCGAATTAACAGAAACATGGGCAGTAGCTCAATAGCCTCGTCAGAGAGAGAGCGTTCTGAGCGGTAGCCTGCAATGAGTGCATCGCGGGCTACCTCAAAATGGGGCGGTTTCCGGTAAGCGTCGAGTGCGACAGCAATCTCGTACTGGTGCCAGCCGAAACCAGAGTCGTCGAAGTCTATTACTTGCAGCCGGTCCCCGTTGACGAGTAGATTATGCGGGTGCAAGTCCGCATGAATTAAGCTATAGGTGCCTTCCGATTTACCGTAGTCAGACAAGGTGCGATAGATAACATGACGGGCATTGAGAATATGCTCTCGTTCTGCTGCTTTCAGTTCTGGTAGAACCCAAAAGGGACCCCAGAAGGGCGTATCTCCCATCAATCCGTTTGCATCGAATGCGTGTCGTTGGAAGTCTTTCGGGATTTGCCAGCTGACTGCCTGATTGTGGATTCTCGCTGCAATGCGGCCGAGTTGATCAAAATGCAAGGCGAGAGCCTTCATATCAGCTGTTTGCGCTATAATACTCGAAAGCGTTACTCCCTCAAACCATTCGACAATTCCGACGTGTCGGGTCTCCGTCGATCCCGGCACAGGTACTGTTGCGTAGCCGTGTCCCTCACGCGTCAACCGTGGTAACGGTACACCGATGCCTGCCCGTTCCAGCGCAGCTGTCCACTGTTGCTCCGAATTCAGTTCTGCGAGATTGTGATAGCCCGGTCGGTGGATGCGAAGGGCATAGATTTCGCCCACATCTGTATCAATACGAAACACAGTGTTTTCAGAGATGGAGATCAGCTCTAGCTGCGCGGCGCACATATCCCATTCATCCAACGCTCGCTCGGCGATTGCACGCAGCGTGGCACGGTCAAGGGGCTGTGCCATAGACATCCTCCACAATCTCTGCAAACGCGGTGAGGAACAGATCTGCATGTTCACGAGAAAACACCAGCGGCGGACGAATCTTGAGGACATTGCCTAGCGATCCAGCACTCCCGATGAGAAAACCTTTATCCTTCAGGCGATTGACGAATACCGTAGCACCGTCGCGATCAGGGGTTTTGGTATCGTGGTCGCTTATCCACTCCAACCCGATGAACAGACCGTGCCCGCGTACCTCCGCCATGGGTGGACAGTGCGGTTGGAGCTTAGTCAGTTCCTTGTGCAGGTAGTCACCGACGGCGGCGACGTTCTGTCGTAGGTTTTCGGTTTCGATTACCTCTAACACCGCCGTACCTACCGCTGCCTGTAGCGGACTGGAGGCAAAGGTGTTGAAGTAGCGTTTACGTTCGCGGAAAACATCCACTAATTCCGTTCTCGCAACAGTTCCAGCGAGAGGCATCCCGTTCCCCATCGGTTTACCCATCGTGACAATATCTGGAACGAATTCCATCACCTCGTAACCCCACCACCGACCAGTCCGACAGAAACCTGCCTGCACTTCGTCTGCGATGAATAGACCGCCTGCATCGCGAACCATTTCAGCGGCCTGTGACATAAAACCTTTTGGAATGTCCGGCAATCCTTCATTAGCGAGGATAGGACACACCAACATGCCCGCAAAGGGAACATCGTTAGCAGCAAAACTGTCAATCGCCCCACGGACTTCTGAGAGGTAGAGATCGGTCAGTTCGGATTCGGAGGCGTCCTCTCGCAACGGGCGATACCGCTGTGGATACGGAATAGCGCGAATCTCAGGATCACCATCTCTAGCGCGTGTGAGTTTGCCAACCTCTGCACTGTTGCCGTGGTACGCAGCGTCGGTGCAGATGATCCCCCGGCCGCCCGTTGCGATACGAGCCATGCTCATGGCAACTTCGTTGGCTTCTGTCCCGGTGCAGGTGAACACGACACTCGCCAATTCATCAGCGTGGTGGTCCGTCAGGCGTTCGGCGTAGTCAAGAACGCCTTCATGCAGATAGCGACTGTGCACGTTGAGCGTGCTCGCCTGTCGGTGCATTGCCTCGACTACATGCGGATGGCAGTGTCCTACGCAGGGTACATTGTTGTACATATCGAGATAGCGACGTCCATCGGGGGCAAACAGCCATACCCCTTCTCCACGCACGATGTTCACCGCCTCTTGATAGAAGAGTGGCGTTCCGGTGCCTAGCAGTCGTTCACGGCGTGCAAGTAAATTGGTCGTGGTCATAAGGTTCCCTTTCAGGTTTATAAAGTGCCTTTGACGGGGGTTCGTGAATTTGTTCGTACGCCAACACGCTCTATCTATAACGGACATGTAGTTCAAGTTTTTCGATCTGAATATGACCGAAAGCAGCGGGTAGTCGTTGACTCAACCTTACGCCGACGAGATTGGCTCCCACCGCAAGATAACGCGGTGCTACCGTAAAAATCAGCCAGTTCTTGAAAGCATCTACTTTCGGATCCTCTACTGTTTCAGTGTGAGGGGTGTCGAGCAGGCTGTTATTCAGTCGCACTTCAACCCCTGACCCAAGCTCTTCAAGTTTTTCGTCCACAGACAAAGCCTCACCGGCTTCATCAGAGATGGCAATCCGCAGCGTCATCTGATCGATTGCTTCCGATGCAACGTTCACATCATCCGCCACATTCAGGGTGAGCAGCGTATCCTCCCCACCGTCATCCACCAACGCTGCAGGCAAAGCTGCCCGCATGTTGGTCTGGAAATACATGTGCCTAGGGGTGTGCCAGTTCGCTGGCGATGGCACGACGTATTCAGCATGTCCGCCGCCGCGCCGCTCAACAAAAAACACTTTGTCCTGTCCTTTAAGCGTTTCGGGGCTGCCGATTTCACTGAAGATTTTGCGCTGGGTTTCCCACCGAGGCGAGGGACTGAGCCCTAGGTTTTGTGCCGATTGCGGGGAGGATACCATTAAATTAAAGGTGTGCATACCGTCAGGATTTTGACGCCACCAGTTGGCGCAGGTGCTACGCCAGATTTCCAGATCCGGCTCCCTATACCCATCGGTGGAGTGATGGTCGTCAAAGCTCGGGTAAAGTTTGATGAGGGTGCCCTTGGTGATATGGCGAAAAGCGGCGATGTCCGCGTTCGCTGTCCGCGTGCCAACTACGAGGATATCGACCAGAAAATCCCGCACCCAAGTCTCCACGTCCATGCCGTCAAAGTGGCAGCCCATGAGATCTTCCGGTACACGGGCTGCTAACAACAGCGGTCGCCCACGTTTTTCCCCAATGTCAAGCAGCGTGGTGCGTATATCGCGCATGAAATCGGTCAGTGTATTGCGGTGTAACCACTGCTCCTCCGGGAACAACACCGGGATCCGCGCAAAATCGATCTGGATACCGTCGAAGTCGTACATCTCCGCTACTTCCCGCACAACGTTTAGCTTCAAGTCACGAACCCCTTTGAAGGAAAAATTCCAGTATGGGTGCCACTTATAGATTAGCCAATCTGGATGTTCAGCTTTCAGGGGAATCGGCTGATCGAACGGACGAGGCGGATCGAACAAATCATCGTTGTCCGATCCATTGATACGATAGGAAAAGAAGACTTCTCGGCCGCGTTTCTTTGCCTCATTCAAGAGTACCTCAACCGGATCGATGCCGGCTTTCCACCATCTCGGAAAGACATTTTCTGTGCAGGGTATCACCTCACTGGGCCAAACCGCCGTATTCCCTTCACCCCATTCAAACCAAATGCTATCAATCTGGTTCGGTTGTTCATCGAGGCGACTCATGTAGAAGTCAATAACCTTATCTACCCGATCTGTCCCAACTTCGTCAGTCCTGAACACATCGTTAGCCAATACATCGTCTTGGAAGATGATACGACGCTGCCGGTTGATAGCGTCAATATGCTCGCGGCTGATGGGCAATCCTTTAGGTGTTGCTCCGTCTGGTGCATTCATAAGAAATCTCCAATAGCTTCAAAATCGTGGCTGCGGTTGCGGGTGGCACGGTTACACCAAAAATTATATCAAAATTGCGAGAGATTTAGAATAAAAATCGAGAACTGATAGAAGTCCACAAAGTGGATGCGAATTCACTAATGAACTAATGTACTAATCAACCAATGAACAAACTGTTTTTGGATGTTGACAGATACTGGATTCTTGTGTATGATATTTACCAAGACGGACACAGTTTAATCTCACCGCGCGGCAACGGAGAAGGAGTCAAAACTATGGCAGAAATGCACTGTTTTAGCGCAAGCTATCTGCACGCAATGACGCGGCAACTGTTTCTAGCAGCGGATACACCACGTCACATCGCTGAAGTCGTCGCAGAAATCTTGATCAACGCCAACCTCGCCGGACACGACTCGCACGGCGTGCTCCGCATCCCCGGATACCTAGGTAGTATCTCAAATGGTGGGCTTCAACCTGCTGCTGAGCCGGAGGTATCCAACGAAACGGGTAATACCTTCCGTATTGATGGGAGGGATGGTCATGGACACTACACCGCTCGACGGGCGATGGATCTGGCAATTGAGAAGGCAAAGGCTGCGGATAACTGTGCAGTGAGTTTTGTCAACACCGGGCATATCGGACGGCTTGGTGAGTATGCAGAACAAGCTGCACGGGCGGGATGCATCGGCATCATCACCTACGGCGGCGGTGCGAGGGACAGAGGCGGCACTGTTCCTTTCGGAGGCGCACGTGGGGCGTTAGGGACCAATCCGATTGCAGTTGGTGTGCCAACCGGGGATGAGAGTCCTTTTGTCATCGATTTCGCCACAAGTATGATTGCCGCCGGCAAAGTTTCAGTCGCTGCAAGCATGGGACTTGATCTACCCGAAGGTTGTATTGTGGATAAGCACGGCAACCCGAGCGTTAAGCCAGCTGATTTGAGCGACGGTGGATCTCTGTTGACGTTCGGTGCACATAAAGGATACGCATTCTCCCTCCTTGTATCTCTGTTCGCTGGTTTGTCCGGCAATTTTGATATTGAACAGGCTTCCATGGGGAGCAACACGCTGATGCAGGTGATCAACATCAACGCGTTTACGCCGTTGGAGCCGTATCAGGGTGGGGTCCGTGCGTTTCTTGATGGCATTAAGTCCATACCGCCGGCACCCGGGTTTGATGAAGTGTTGGTGCCGGGTGATTTTGAATCCCGCTCCCGATCGCAGCGACTCGCTAACGGTATTGACGTTCCGGATACGATTTATAGTCGGCTTCAGGAATGCGCGGAAAAATTGAACTTCTCCTTGAGTGAAGATCTCGTTGAACCTTCCGATGTGGAACGCTATCAGGCGTAAAACGTGATGCGTGAAACGTGAAACGTCAGAAAAGTCTCTTACTTACGCTATGACACATTTACGATGAGGAGATTACCATGGATGCCGAATGTTTACAGCACCTTCTGACAGAGGAGGAACGTGCCCAATTTGAGCGGGATGGATTCATTATTGTTGAGAATGCCTTGCCGGCTTCAATGATTAAGGGACTTGTTGAAGCGGTAGACCGACTTGGACCCGGCGACGACTTCTTGGGGAAAGACGATCGACTCTTGGAACTGATTGATTGGCACAGGACCTTTCCCAAAGTATGGGGTATCCTCGGTTGGAACATCCATTCTTACTACACGCAGGTCATTGTCACGCCTCCCGAAGATGAGGAATTCAAGCGTACAAAGCACCGGCGGGGCTGGCACCAAGACAGTGACCGTATAAATGCCGATATTGAACCCGGACCCCAGCCGCGTATCTCTGTGAAGGTCGGTTATTTCTTAACGGATCTCACGAAGGGCGGGCACGGCAATTTCAGTGTAATTCCGGGAAGTCATCTCAAAAGAGAGATTGAATTGCCTGCCGATGGGGTGTCGGATCCGGAGGAGGCGATAGAGATTCGGGTGCCCGCAGGTACGGCAGTCATATTTGATCGGCGACTCTTCCACGCGCGCGGGTGGAACTTGTCTGACTTGACGCGAAAGGTCTTGTTTGTCGGCTACAGTCATCGCTGGATCCATCCGAGAGATGAGAGAACGGTTGAGCATGTTATGGAAGGTTCCGATCCGATTCGCAGACAGCTGCTCGGTGCGAAAACACGTGCCATGGGGACTTCGTCGCCTTCGGACGAGGACGTGCCCCTTCGATTCTGGATCAAAGAACATGTGGGCGAAGAGGTTGTTACTGATAATTATGCCCGCATCGTCGGCGCACCTTCAGTGACATTTGGACGCAATCATGCCCAGTGATTTGCCCTCGTTGTACCAATGGAAGAAGGAGGTTAATTATGGATAGTGCATGTTTGGAACACTGCTTGACAGAGGCAGAACGTGCCAAGTTTGAGCGAGACGGATTCATTGTGATCGAGAATGCCCTACCTGCGCCAATGGTCGAGGGGCTCATCGAAGCGGTAGATAGTGTGAAGGCCGGTGTGGACTTCATCGGGAAAGACGATCGATTCCTAGAACTGATTGATTGGCATCGAACTCTTCCCAAAGTCTGGGGCATCCTTGGTTGGAACATCCATCTCTACCACACGCATATCACGGTTACACCGCCGGTGCCGTTGGAAGATAGACCCTCAAAGAAGCGTCTCCACTGGCATCAGGATAGTGGGCGTGTGAGTTTGGACATTGAAACTGTACCCGCACCGCGCATCTCCGTCAAGATCGGTTATTTCCTGACCGATGTTTCCGAGGGAGGCCGCGGTAATTTTAGCGTCGTACCGGGCAGCCATCTAGTAGACGAGGTTGGGTATCCCGCCGATGGTGTGTCCAATCCCCCAGATGCACATGAAGTTCAAGTTCCGGCTGGCACCGCTGTCATGTTCGATCGTCGGATCTGGCATGCGGGTGGATGGAATTTCTCGGATATTACTCGTAAGGTGCTATTTGTCGGCTACAGTATGCGATGGTTTCACCCAAGAGATGCGATGACCGTCTCTCACTACATGGATCGGTGTGATCCAATTCAGCGGCAGTTGCTCGGATCAAAAACTGGTAACCTCGGTCTAACGTCACCGAAAGAGGAAGATGTGCCGCTGCGCGAATGGATGCGGGAGCATTTGGGTGAGGAAGCGATTGCTGACCGTTCAGTCAGAAACCTCACGTAACCCTCTCAGCCCAATTCAGCAGAGTGGAGATTGGGAACGGGTCTGATCGAAGATAAAGGAGGAGGGAAAGGAAAACCGTTATGGCTGATGCTAGCCTCGTTTTTGAACACATCCACATCATTAGTGAAGATCCGCAGTCGTCTGCCACTTGGTACGCGGACATGCTGGGGGGCGAAATCGCGGAGACGTACGAACTGCGTGGTGCCCCGCAAATTGCTGTTGTTTTCGAGGGGATAACGGTTCTCATTCGTGGGCGACGACCGGGCGAGAATCCAGACAGGACAAACAGCATACAATCTTTCGGGGATTTCGCTAGCCACAACGAGTGGGGCATGGATCACTTTGCATTCCGCGTACACGGAGACCTCACCGATTTTTGCAATAGCCTCAAGGAAAAAGGAGCCACCTTCTCCATCGAACCCGATGACTCAATTGGACGCACTTGGGACGGTAGCATCGCCTATCTTAATGGTCCCGACGGTGTGAGTATAGAGCTGCTCCAAGCGTAGATATGATGTGAATCAAGAAGTATTACGTGAAAATTGAGTTTTCCGATTCCCTACACAATTGCGAGTGAATTGAGGCTTGACTTCTGTAGAAAGAATGTGGTAAAGTTAATGCACGGTCGCACAATTATCGTCTGTGCAAATCTGCACATCGGTTAAGTCTTGACTGCCGTCTACGATAGGATATTGAGGAGATGGAATTAATGTACTACCCACAGCCTACCAACAATCGTTTCTCTTCTCAGATTAGCGGTGTTCTCAATCTGTCTTCGCTACGATTGTGTCTCGCTTTGGCTTTGCTGCGTGTGGTGGGCGGTAGTGCACCGGATTAATGTAAAATCGGACTCATCTTAATCCTTTGACTAACAGCCCATCATCGAATCGCTTTCGATGGTGGGCTTTTTATTTATAGTGAGTTCAAAAAATAAAGAAACACTTGCGCCCCCCCGGTAGGTGCGGTTTGTAACCGCACCGGTTTGGCGTGTCCCATTAACTCTAAAATCTACTATAATCTATTGATTGCATTTGGAAAGTTAAGGATAACGCCGAATTGATTGCCGGAGTTCCCGCTTAAATTTCTTGAACAGACAGCGTTGCATTTTATCAATTGGTTCAGTATAATTTAACAAAGTGAAGTTCAACCGAAGAAGAACATTGCAAAAACGCTCTGCCCCAAGAATTACCCGTGCTATAGATAAGACAACTTGAGGAGATTTTAGATGCAAAGACATACTTATGACCCCGCAGCCATCGAACCAAAATGGCAAAACATTTGGGAGGAACGTAAGACGTTTCGTACACCTGACGATCCCAAAACGTGGGAAGGCAAACCGAAATATTATATCCTTGATATGTTTCCTTACACCTCCGGCGAAGGGCTTCATGTTGGGCATCCAAAAGGTTACACAGCTACCGATGTGCTAGCTCGTATGAGACGTATGCAGGGCTATAATGTACTGCACCCGATGGGTTGGGATTCGTTTGGGCTAACCATCGAACGGACCGCCGAGCGAGAGAATATCCATCCTGCCATCGTCACGCAACGCAATATCGACAAATTTCGTCAGCAGATTAAACAGATCGGCTTCTCGTACGATTGGGAGGCGGAAATAAGCACTTCTTCACTGGATTACTACAAATGGACGCAGTGGATTTTTCTCAAACTCCATGAGAAGGGATTAGCATACCTCGCCGATGTGCCTGTCAACTGGTGTCCGGCACTGGGCACGGTTCTGTCTAATGAAGAGGTCAAGGATGGAAAGTACGTTGAAACCGGCGATCCTGTTGAACGGAGGTTGATGCGGCAGTGGATGCTGAAGATTACTGCGTATGCTGACCGGCTCCTAGAGGATATTGAAGAAGTGGACTGGCCCGAAGGTATCAAGGAGATGCAGCGGAACTGGATTGGGAAGTCGGAGGGGGTAGACGTAGATTTTGCGATTAAAGACACCGATGCTTCATTTACTGTTTTCACAACCCGACCGGATACACTGTTCGGCGCAACGTACTGCGTCTTTGCACCGGAGCATCCGCTAGTTGAACAGATCACGACCGATGAACACAGGGGCGTTGTGCAGGCTTACGTTGACGAAGCAAGGAACAAAACGGATCTGCAGCGGACAGATCTTGCCAAGGAAAAGACCGGCGTTTTTACAGGTGCTTATGCGATCAATCCCGCCAATGAAAAAGCAATCCCAATTTGGGTTGCCGATTACGTGCTGATGGGGTACGGTACGGGTGCAATCATGGCAGTGCCCGCTGAAGATGAGCGCGACTGGGAATTCGCCAAAACATTTAACCTGCCAATCGTCCGCACGGTGCAGCCGCCGAGTGATCACGGAGACGAACCGTACCTCGGCGATGGACCATCGATTAATAGCGATTTCCTGAATGGGCTTAATATTCAGGATTCAAAAGCACGGATGACTGAATGGCTCGAAAGTAAAGAGAAGGGCAAAGCGCAGGTAGAGTATCGGTTACGCGATTGGCTTTTCTCGCGTCAACGTTACTGGGGAGAACCCTTCCCCACTGTGCAGTTGGAAGATGGTACAATTATGGTTGTACCTGAGAGCGAGCTTCCAGTAGAATTACCGCCTATTGATGAATATAAACCGACCCCTGATGGCAAACCGCCCCTCGCGCGTGCTTCGGATGACTGGCTGATGGTCGAACTGCCAGATGGGCGCAAAGGTGTGCGGGAAACAAATACAATGCCCCAGTGGGCGGGATCTTGCTGGTACTATCTGCGATATATGGATGCCCATAACGCAACCGAAGCGTGGTCTGCCGAAGCGGAGCGTTATTGGATGCCTGTGGATCTTTATGTCGGTGGGGCGGAACACGCTGTGCTGCATCTGCTCTATGCACGCTTTTGGCACAAGGTGCTGTACGATTGTGGTCTTGTCTCCACAAAGGAGCCGTTCCAGAAACTCTTTAATCAGGGCATGATCCAGGCCTATTCCTATCAGGATGATAATGGCAAATATTACTCACCGAGTGAAGTGGAGGAACGGGATGGAGAGTGGTTTGTCAAGGCATCTGGGGTGCGGACGAATACACAGAGTGAAAAGATGTCAAAATCACGTTTCAATGTCGTTACGCCGGAGGAAGTGATTGATGCGTATGGAGCGGATGCCCTGCGTCTCTATGAACTCTTTATTGGTCCCTTGAGCGTCAGTGCACCGTGGCAGACGCGGGGTGTGGAAGGCGTTTATCGATTCCTGCAGCGGGTGTGGCGTCTGGCAGTTGACGAGGACACTGGCGAACCGAATAGTAAACTAACCGACGCGCCTGCCGATAGCGATCCGGATCTCTGGAAGGCGATAAACCAGGCTATCAAGGAAGTGACTGAAGATACGGAATCGATCGACAAAATGAATACCGCTATCAGCCACATGATGGTGTTCGTCAACGCGGCGACACAGGCGGCAACGGTGCCGAAAGAAACGGTGAAGACGTTCCTGCGGCTGCTGTCGCCCTACGCGCCACACATCGCTGAAGAGATTTGGGAGCGGCTTGGAGAAGCTGAGTTAATCGCTCATGCACCTTGGCCCAGCTATGATCCGGAGATCCTCAGGCGTGAGGAAGTTACCATCGTTGTCCAAGTCAACGGAAAATTACGCAGCCGAATCCAGCTTTCTGTCGATGCAAGCAGTGAGGAGGTTGAGGAAGCTGCCCTTGCTGATGAACGCATCCAGAAACATATTGAAGGCAAGACAGTGAGGAAGTTCATCGTTGTCCCCAACCGACTGGCGAATATTGTGGTTTGAGTTAAGCCAACGCTTTAGAGATTTGACGTTAGGTTTGGAATGTAATCCTGGGAAAAGGAATAAGTAAAAACCTTTCGATATAGGAGGCGCACTATGCTCACAGAGCAACAGGTCAGTCACTTTAATACCTATGGATTCGTGATCTTCCGGCAGTTGTTCAATCCGGACGAGCTGAAAACCATGAATGCTGAGGTTGCGTTGAGGCTTTCGTCTACGAAACGGTATACGTCACCCGATGAGGGACCCGCATATATGAGTTGGCCCAACTTGGGACCCGAAACACCTTTCTTAGCTGGATTGCCGGAGGACCCGCGCATCTGCGGCACAGCGGAGCAACTTTACGGGGAAGATGCCATTGGACTCTCTTGCAATGCCGGCAGCTTTGTGAACGAGACACACTGGCATCCTGATGCCTCTGATTTCCAATTACACGGTTTCAAATTTGCCATATATCTACAACCTTTGGTTGCGGACGACGGTGCGCTACGATTCATTCCGGGTTCGCATCGAAGGCCCTTCCACGATGAGGTTCACCAGAATATAGGCGAATCTACGGCCGATGTCTGTGCTGTTCCAGCCTATAGCTGCGAGACGGAGCCGGGTGATGTGGTCGCCTTTGACTTTCATCTCTGGCATGCGAGTTGGGGCGGTTCTACAGATCGGCGGATGATTTCTATTATTTTCGTCAAGAATCCCCACAGCCCTGAAGAAGAGCAGGCGAGCCGAAAAGCGGCGGCGGAAAACGTCCAACTCAGGGCGACTCTGGCTCGGAATACCTTTGATATACCCGGCCCCGAATACCATCCACACTGGCTCGAAAATCCCCGAAAAAGCCCCAAACGTCAACACTGGATAGATAGGATGGGGGAATTGGGCTATCTCAATACGCCTCAACCTGAACCGACGGCGTGATAGATGTTGGTAGTGCGTGCGAGAACAAAAAAGGTAAGCGTTCAAGGAACAGAGATCGTTCTTCGTTTCCAATCTCAACGGTGCCCTAAAATCCTTGATACAGGAGATATACTATGCTCACAGAACAACAGGTGAATCACTTTGATACCTTTGGCTTCCTGATCTTCCGTCAGTTGTTTAGCCCGGAAGAGATGAAAACCATCAACGCCGAGTTTGAACATGCTTTGACCGCTGCCTATCGCCACGCTCCATTTGATGGCACGTATAGACATTGGGTACGGACCATGGGACCTGAAACCCCATTCTTCAGCGGGCTACTTGAGGATCCCCGCTTTTATGAACCGACAGAACAGCTGTATGGTGAGGATGCTCTTGGTATCGTTTCCGATGCCAATCGCTATGTCGGTCATACGCGCTGGCATCCTGACCATTATGTAGATCCGACCGAGGATTGCTACGGTGTCAAATTTGCATACTACCTTGAGCCGGTCGGGGCAGAAACCGGCGCATTGCGCCTGATTCCGGGGTCACACAAGAATCCACTACACAGCGAGCTGCGAAACAATCTAGACAGCTATGGACTCGAGATTTGTGATGTCCCAGCTTACATCTGTGAATCGGAACCGGGCGATGTCGTTGCATTTGATGTGCGTTGTTGGCATGCGAGTTGGGGCGGTGCGATCGACCGCCGGATGTGTACAGTTGTTTATTATAAAAATCCCGAAGGACCCGAAGAGGAGGCCGCAACCCGAAAGCGAGCCTCCAACAGTGTGAAAGAACCGAATAATTCTGGGCTGCCGTTTGAGACCCACCGTGATATCATGAGCTATTGGGCTGCCAATCGTGAAGGCAGCGAAAAACGTCAACGCTGGATTGATCGAGAACGAGAACTCGGCTTTCTCGATTATCTCTAGTTGTGAGAAATTTGGATGTGACTTGCCACAAGCTACACAGCACCTTCCACCCCTAGGGGAGACTGCATACAAGGATGAAACCGTTTCTCGAAACGCTGCCTCCTGAGGTAGACACCAAACTCCAAAATATAAAACCCCCAGAAGAACAAACACACATTCAAGTGGCTACCGATCTAATTGGTGACGGATCTTTTGGGGAACAGTGGCTGGTGGTAACCGACGAACGCTTGTTCGTTATCCCTACGGAGGGAGCTGACGGCGTTGTGGAAGTGCCGCTCAAAGTCATCACAGAAACAAAGATTGAGGAGTTGATCGGTGCCGGTCGCTTGGAGGTGGAACATGGAAGGGGTGAACCTACCTATCTATACTACTCTAACTCGTTGAGTCCCAAGTTTGCTGAGGTCGCCGAAGCGATCAAACAGCTCACCAAGGGGGAACCGCCTACGCTGCCGACGGAGATGGAACGCTCGCGGTGTGATACGTGCGGACGGCTGCTGCCGGAGAAAGATGGTATCTGCCTCGCTTGCGTGAAGACATGGGATACAATGAAGCGAATCCTGAGTTACTTGGCTCCGTACCGATCCCAGGTCGTCATCCTCATGATCTTCGTTGCGGCGAGCCCCTTAATCAGCCTATATTCACCGCTGATTGTTCGGGATATGATCGATCAGGTTCTCACGCCGCTGGCAGACTCCGCTCTCACACTAACCGAAGGCTTTGAGATGCTGAGATTGCCAATAGCAAAGCTCTTCGGGATCCTCTTTGCGACTTTCCTTTTTGAGGTTATAGGTGGCTTACTGAGGTCCGATGTTTCCAGCCGAACCTGCAAAGATATCCGAACGCAGCTCTTTCAGCACGTCCAGTATATGCCGCTGCGATTCTACAGCAAACGGCAGCTAGGTAACCTAATCTCTAGATTTACCAATGATGCTGATCGGCTGGAGATGTTTTTGGTTTTTGGCCTGCCCTTCATGTTGCGCAACGTGCTGATGTTGATAGGTACTTTCGTAGTGTGTCTCTATTTGAGTTGGAAGTTAACTATCTGTGCGCTAATCCCGGTGCCGTTGATTGTGTTTGGAGGTGTGCTAATCTGGAGGCGCATGCGGCGTATCTGGCCCCGTTGGCACGCTAAATGGTCACAGCTATCTTCGCACCTGAATGAGTCTATCTCCGGCATCCGAGTCGTAAAAGCCTTCGCACAGGAGGAGCGGGAGGCGATGCGGTTCAATGCGCGGAATGAGGAACTCTGGTCTGTGAGTGTTACCGGTGAACGAAACTGGCACATCTTTTATGCTGTGATGAATTTCGTCCTCAGCTTCGGGATGTTCTTCATTTGGTACTTTGGCGGACTGGATATTATACACGAGGTACTCACATTCGGCACACTCCTAGCGTTCACCCGTTATTTCTATCAACTTTATCAACCTTTGCAGTTCTTCAGTCAAATCAATAACTTTATGTCCCGTGCATTCGCCGGTGCCGAGCGGATTTTCGAGATTCTGGATACACGGTCTGAGTTGGCTGAGGATCCAGAAGCGACCCCGATGCCCCAAATGGAAGGGCGGGTGGCGTTTAAGGACGTTACATTCGGCTATGATCCGGGCAAACCGGTGCTCAACGATATTAACATTGATGTAAAACCGGGCGAGATGATCGGTCTAGTGGGCAAATCTGGGGTGGGAAAAAGCACTATGATTAACCTGATTTGTCGGTTTTATGATGTGAATCGTGGGCATTTGGATATTGATGGTGTGGATATCCGGAAGATTCGTTTGGAGGATCTACGCCGTCATATCGGCATGGTCCATCAAGACGTTTTTCTTTTCGACGGCACAATCGCTGAAAACATCGGTTACGGTAAGCCGGAGGCGACCTTGGATGAGATCGTCAACGCGGCGATTGCGGCAGAAGCGCATGAGTTCATCGCTGCCAAACCGGATGGATATGACACAAAGGTGGGGGAGCGCGGGGGACAACTCTCCGGCGGCGAAAAGCAGCGGATCGCCATCGCCCGAGCGATTCTGCACGACCCGAAGATCCTGATCCTTGACGAGGCGACCTCCTCCCTTGACAGTGCCACGGAGAAAAAGATTCAGGCAGCCATCGCCCGGCTAGTCAAAGGAAGAACAACCTTTGCGATTGCACACAGGCTCTCTACCCTGCGCAACGCGGATCGGCTCGTTGTGTTGGATGACGGTAAGGTTGCAGAGGTGGGTACACACGAAGAACTGATGGATCGGAAGGGAATTTTTTATAACCTTGTCCATACGCAGCAGCAAACATCGGCGATCATAGCGGTCGGCGGTGGCAGAGATGACCCCTCCCAAGGCAGGAGATAGCACCGAACTTAAGCTGCTTGTCGTAGGCATATTCTGTATACCATAATCTATACACCCGTGGGTCGTGCATCTTGCCCGCCTCTAACGATCCAGCGTGATTAATTCGTAGGGAACGCAGATCTGCGTTCCGTTTTTTTACGAATTACGGATTATGCCTCACTAGTAGATTAGGTTGGAAAGGAACCTTGAACCCAGCACCCACGTTTCACGCATCACGTTCCTAAGACGTGCCGCAAGGCGCCCTCAAGTTCGGGATACTGAAACGTATAGCCGGTTTCCAAGAGACGGACAGGCTCCACGCGAGTGCTCGAAAGAAAAAGCTCATTCGCCATCTCCCCTCCGAACATGAGGCGAAGCCCAAAACTCGGCAACGGAAAAAAGGTTGGACGCCTCAGAACGCGTCCGAGTGCTTTCGTAAACTCACGGTTGGTGACCGGGTGGGGAGCGACGTTGTTGACTGGTCCCTGTAGACTATCCGTCATCAGTGTGTGGTGGATAGCAGCCACAGCATCATCTAACGTGATCCAACTCATATACTGTCGTCCATTGCCCAATGTCCCACCAACTCCCATTTTGAAGGGCGGCAGCATCTTTTGCAACGGTCCCCCGGCCAGACTCAGGACGATGCCCATTCGGAGGTTGACGACGCGGATTTCGGTCTGACCGATGAACTCTGTGGCGATTTCCCACTCTCTGCACACGTCCGCTAAGAACCCCGCACCCGACTCACTTGCCTCATTCATGGTTTCTGTACCACGGCTGCCGTAGTAGCCGATAGCCGATGCACAGACCAAGACCTGCGGCGGTTGGTTGAGGTTCGCGAGCGATTCGCAGAGCAACCGGGTCCCCTTGACGCGACTGTCAAAGATCCGTGCTTTTCTGTTGCGAGTCCATCTGCCTGAACCGATGTTCTCCCCAGCGAGGTGCACCACCGCATCCATTCCTTCTATACCGACGGTATCAATCCGTTCTGATTCTGGATCCCAGTGGACTTCCGATCCATCCGATTTCGGCGCAGATCTAACCAACCGGACGGTATCATGCCCCGCATCGGTGAGCAACGTAACCAGGGCAGATCCAATGAGACCCGTTGAGCCACTGATGAGAACTTTCATACTGTTTTCCTCCATCAAGGGATAGAACGTGGAGGCAACCGTTCAGATTACATTTCTTGGCTTTTATTTCGCGGTTTGGAAGGGTTCCCACGCTTCGCCTGCCGCTGCGGCTTGGCGTTCAAGTTCGGTGCGCCAACCAATAACCTCCCCGGCTTTAATCCGATTGATGTCGAAGCCCGGATACCGATCCTCAAGCGTGTCGCCTAACTTCTGTGTTTCCGCCCAACGGTCCCAAGTGGTCTTCATCCATTCGTGCGGCAATGCTTCGCGCACAGCGGGATCGAGCTGCCACGCATTTCGCACGTCCGCCACCGATGGCTCTTCTGTGGACTCGCCCGACCATTTCGACCAACCGATTGATAACGTGTTCCGTTCACGTTCGGGGACAGCATGCCCCGTGTGAATCGTCGCACCGTTGCGAATGAGTGCTTGCCCCGGTTTGAGTCTTATTGCGACTTGCCCCGGCAACGGGTCTTTCCCGTTCCAACTCGGTGTGTGCGGCACACCTGCATCCTTCATCGCTTGCGGCAGCAAGACATCGTGTTCATACGGCGTGCGCCATCGCGTGTGGCTGCCCGGTATCAGTTCGTGGCATTCGTCGTCCACCAACGCCAAGAACATACTTACGCCGTTCCGTTCTGTGACAGACTTCTCATTGTTCTCTTGAATCTCTTTCCAGCGGATTCTTTCAGTTTCCTCGGAGTACGCTTCGGGTCCATCGCCTCGGACCTCGCGTTGGGCAAAGTATGACTTCCCGGTGCCCCACCATGTTACGTCTCGATGCCAACTCGGTCCATTCTCACGCAGGCGGGGGTTGCACCATAGCAGCATTCCTCCCATCACCATATCTTCGGGTCCGAGCCCATCACACCAAGAGGAGACGAAATTGAGGAACTCTGGAGATCCGTGGAACTCGGCAAAGCTCGGTTCCTTGAAAGCGGGATGGATGAGTCCCCGAATCGCCCACGGTTCATCGTCACCTGTGCGGTGCACGTAGGCTTTGGAACAGTCGATTACGCTGTAGCCGTTGGCAGGGGCGCACGCTTCAGTGATGCGGCGACCTGCGTCACGCAGAATCGGGATCCACGGGCTATCTTCAAAGTCGTTGATAATAAGGAAACCGTGTTCTTTCAGATGTTCCAGACGTTCGGGTGTGGCTCCGGGGGCGGAAAGTTCGGGTTTGAAATCGGCAAAGTCGGTTGCACGATAGGGTTTCGCTGCTGATTGATCTGTACTCATTGTCGGTCCTCCTTATTCGGTTAAAGGCGGGGTCAATCGGGGCGGATTGCTTGGTGTTTCATGGGGATTATGGCATGAAATCATAAATTTGTCAAGAATTTTGCTGTGGCGGACGATCCTCGCATTGTCCGAGTCGCGGATTATCACAGATTTAGAAAAATTCGGCAATGGGGATAGTCTAGAATCTATTAAAAGAAAACGACCCTGATCCTGTAGGCGGGGCATCTTGCCCCGCCATGATTACGCTAATATGCCAATTCAAACAGCAGGATATTAGTTAGGACTTACGCAGTTAAAAGATGAGGGATTAAGGTAACATGAGTGAGATTAAAAAGGTCGCTCATGTTAAGATTTAGTGCAAAGAAACCGAATATTCGTAGGGGTTGGGTCCCCCAACCCTTACGGCGGGCGGGGAGACCCCGCCCCTACGATTTCGCTTCGTGTTTTGCACTTTCTTTTTACATGAGCCTCTAATGTTTACCTCGACGCTTCCTTTCAACGGCTGAGAGCAGTTCGTCGATTATTTTTTTATCCTTTGTCAATTCCCCATTTGGCAGCTCGTAGTAGATGTACCCATTAAAAGAGTAGACATTTGGGATGCCTTTTTTTCGATTCTCCTCCTGTGCCCTTTTGGCAGCACGATTGGCAATTCGCAGGAATTCCAGTGTTTGCTTGTAGATCTCAGGACTTAATTCGTCTTGATTCATTGTGTGCCTCCATTGCTAAAGAAAAAATCAGTTCTTCTAAGATAGACGGCAACTTGCGATATTATATCCGATTCTAGTAAAGCCTTCAATCGAAAACTGAGAGCAGTCGCGCCTTGGGCTTTGCACTTTCCACCATTGACACCACATCCCCGATGTATTATCATGTAGGATAGGATTTTTTCTATTCAATCTTTACGACACACAGGAGAACGCTATGAAGATAACAGGGTTTGAAACGATTCCGATACGCGGACGCTCGATGGTTCTGAAGATGTTCACCGATGAGGGACTGGTCGGCTTCGGTGAACCGATGAACTATGAACATTGGCGTCCAGTTGCACAAGCAGTAGACGATATGGCAGAGTATTTGGTGGGCAGGGACCCCTTGCAGATCGAAGACCACTGGCAGGCGATGTTCCGATCCAGCTACAGCCGGAGTATGCCGGTGTTAGTCGGTGCGCTAAGCGGAATTGAGATGGCAATGTGGGACGTATTCGGCAAAGCGGTAGAGCTGCCCGTATGGAAACTACTGGGCGGCTCGGTACGTCGACGCGTTCGTGTCTACACGGCATCAGGTGGCTCGACGCCACAAGAGTGCGCCGAGAACGCGAAGGCTGCAGTTGAGAGAGGTTTCAGTGCCGTGAAGATGGGCGGTTCGCAAGGTCCTGTCCGTTTTGTGGATACACCGAAAGCAATTGATACAATGGTAGCGCGGGTGGCAGCGGTGCGCGAAGCGGTAGGCGACGAGGTGGATATCGCCGTTGATCTCCATCGCCGCTTCAGTCCCACGATGGCGCAGATCTTTGTGAGAGAACTGGAACCGCTACGACCACTATTTGCCGAAGAGCCGTGCCATCCGGAGAACAACGAACCGCTGTTGGCGTTGTCACAGTCAACGACAGTGCCGATTGCGACAGGGGAACGCCACCTGACGCGGTGGAGTTTCCGAGAAGTAATCGAGCGCGAGATGTGTGCCATCTTGCAGCCCGACATTCGACACTCCGGTGGGATAATGGAATTGAAAAAGATTGCGACGATGGCGGAGATTCACAACATGGCGATTGCCCCACACAACGCAGCCGGTCCCATCGGGGTTGCAGCGTCGGTGCACGTGATAGCGACTATACCTAACCTACTTATTTGCGAAGGCGGTCACAATCGCGGACAGGGGTTGTTTAACGAGCCACTAACCCTGAAAGACGGATTTATCGAGCTGCCGACAGCACCAGGGCTAGGCGTGGATATGGAAGATGAAGCTATCGAAGCATTTCGGGACGAAACCTACCGGTTGCGGGGGATGTTCTGGCACGAGGACGACGGTTCTTTTGCAGACTTTTAGGTGAAAATGGCAAAACCCACCGATGTCAAATCAACAGAGGGTGTCCTATACATTGTGAGCACGCCGATCGGCAATCTAGAGGACATCACGCTTCGCGCATTGCGGACCCTCAAAGAGGTTGATCTGATCGCTGCCGAGGACACCCGCCACACACGCCGACTGCTTGCCCATTACGAGATTCGGACGCCGATCACCAGCTACTTTGAAGGCAACCAAATCCAGAAGGGCACAAAACTAGTTACGCGCTTGAAAGCGGGGGAGTCTATCGCACTAGTATCCGATGCCGGCACACCGACAATATCGGATCCAGGGTATCGGCTGCTAATCCAGTGCATCGAAGCAGGTATCCCTATCATACCGATTCCCGGTCCCTCCGCTTGCATTGCGGCAGCTTCGGTTGCAGGGTTGCCGCTGCACAATTTCGTCTTTGAAGGCTTTCTTTCACCGAAGTCTGGGAGACGGAAACGCCAACTTTCAGATCTATGTGAAGAGAAGCGAACCCTCATCTTCTACGAATCTCCGCACCGGATAGTTGCGTTCCTGCAAGATGTTCTGGAGGTGTTCGGGGATCGGCGGGTTTCCGTTGCGCGTGAATTGACAAAGAAGTTTGAGGAGATCTTCCGAGGCAAGGTGACTGAAGCGATTGAGAAATTCCAAGAAACGGCACCACGAGGCGAGTTTACTATCGTGATTGAAGGGCTCCTTTCAAGCAAGGAATAGCACACCTGAGCACATATCTATCGAACAAAAATCTAAATAAACTGAATAATTCCCATGGCATGGCTAACTAATCATTATACAAATCTTTAGCAGTATAGTGGGTTAGTTCTTACGCTCAGGTGTCTTGAAAAGGAAAGGAGACTATTCCAAATGAAAGCAAAATTCATATCTGTGGGTCAACTGCTGATTGTCTTGGCAGTATGCAGTCTAATGGTCCTTATCTACACGGGCTGCGGCGGTGGTGACGACGATGACGATGATGACTACGGCTACGCTGAGTCTGATGCTGACTACAGCTACGGTCCTCCGCCAGCCAGTTCTGTCCCTTTGGGATTGAACCCTCCAAACGGTGCAGCCTTTGACGATGTATTCTTTAAGGACTATGGCACCAATCCCTTTATTGATACGGAGGACGATCACTTTTCAACGTTTGGTATGGATGTAGATACCGCCTCCTATTCCGTCACCCGACGCTACCTCCGAGATGGGCACCTCCCCCCGCCGGAAGCTGTGCGTGTCGAAGAATTTATCAACGCCTTTGATTACAATTATGAACCGCCGTTGCATGAGGCATTCGCAGTTCATATCGATGGTGCTCCCTCCAGGTTTGGTGAAGGCAAGCGGCTTCAATTGCTGCGGATCGGCATCCAGGGGCGGGTCGTTCAAAGCGAGAACCGGAAGGACGCGATATTGACCTTTGTGATTGATGTCTCCGGTTCAATGGCAATGGAAAATCGGTTGGGATTGGTGAAGCGGTCTTTGCGGCTCCTTGTTGATCAACTTCGACCCGGCGACGAGGTAGGCATCGTTATTTACGGTTCTCGTGCAAAGGTCTTACTTCCGCACACGGGCGTTGAAGAGCGCGCGAGAATCTTGAGGGCGATTGATTCTCTTGCGCCGGAGGGCGCAACGAATGCCGAGGAGGGGCTTCGCATGGGCTATGATCTCGCCTTAAAGAATGCGAGGTTTGGTAGTATCAATCGTGTTATTCTTTGTTCGGATGGGGTTGCCAATGTCGGACAAACGGGGCCCGATGCGATTCTCAGAGAGGTTCGTGCCCACGTTGAAGAAGGAATAACATTAACGACGATCGGATTTGGCATGGGCAATTTTAACGATATCCTGATGGAACAGCTCGCTAACAAGGGGAATGGCAGCTACGCTTATGTCGATACCCTTGGCGAAGCGAGACGGATCTTTGTGGAGAACCTGACAGGTACGTTGCAGATTATTGCCAGAGATGCTAAAATTCAGGTTGATTTCAACCCACGGGTCGTCAGTCGTTTTCGCCTGCTCGGCTATGAGAACCGTCGCCTCGATCATGAAGATTTCTGGGACGACGATGCGGATGGTGGGGAAATTGGTTCAGGACACAGCGTGACGGCACTCTACGAGATTAAACTCCATGAAGGTGCGGTGGGACAACTCGCAACTGTTTTTATACGGCACGAGGATCCGGACACGCGTCAAGTCACAGAAATCAGCGAGGATATCTTCGCTGCAGAACTTGAAGATGCGTTTGAAGATACCTCTCCCGAGTTTCAGTTAGCTGCTGCGGTTGCAGAATTCGCCGAAATCTTGCGAGACAGTTTCTGGGCACAGGAGGGCAGCTTAGAAGCTGTACATCAGGTCATCGAAGGGGTCCTGCCTCGAATCCGTGACGAACGAAGTGATGAGTTGCTGCACCTCGTGAACGGGGCAGCACGTTTGAAGGCACGGAGCGGGGAACACATTGAGTGAAGCAGAAGCGCACGCTTGTGATCAGTTTACTCGGTGGAATCTGCTGTAGGGGAACTGAGCTGCCAGAGTAGAATTGTCCCGTCTTCACTGCCACTAGCAAGCGTCGTTCCATCGGGCGAGAATGCAACAGAATGAACGCCGGCGGTATGCCCCTCTAGGGTGCCTTTGTGTTTTCCGGTGTTAGTATCCCACAAACCAATTGTATGGTCCCAACTTCCGCTGGCAAGCGTTCTGCCATTGGGAGAATATGCTACGGTAAAGACATGATCTGTGTGTCCATCAAAGGTTGCTTTGAGTTCTCCGGTGTCAGCCTCCCACAAGCCAATCTTGTGTCCATACCCTCCACCGGCAAGCGTTTTGCCATCCGGAGCGCACACCAAGAGAGTGACCCAATCCGTCTCACCGGAAAGGGTCACCTTATGTGTCCCGGTATTAATATCCCACAGCTGAATCGTATGGTCCTGGCTTATGCTTGCTAACGTGTTACCTTTTGGAAAGAAGATTACACAGTTGACCCGATCCGTATGCCCTTCAAGCGTTGTCTTCTGTTCCCCGGTGTCAACATCCCACAGTCGAATCGTATGGTCCCAACTCGCACTAGCGAGCGTTTTGCCATCTGGAGAAAACATCACAGAACTAATCTGATCTGTGTGATCTGCAAGGACCGCCTTGACTTCTCCGGTGTCAGCATGCCATAGCCGAATCGTGTAGTCATCACTTCCGCTGGCAAGCGTTTTGCCATCGGGAGAAAACGCCACAGCAGTGCCCCAGTCTGTATGTCCTTTAAGAGTGTTTTTAGGTGCTCCTGTATCCACATGCCACAGTCGAATTGTGTGGTCGTCACTGCCGGTGGCAAGTGTCTTGCCATCTGGAGAGAAAACTACGCAAGGAAAACGAGTTACATGCTCCTCAAGGGTTGCTTTGTGTTTTCCAGTATTGGGACTCCACAACCGAATTGTAGAGATCAAAAGGGTTGTATTATGTTTTCCGGTGTTAGCTTTTCCCATCCAAATCATGGAATCCTGACTTCTACTCGCTAGCGTACTACCCTCCGGGGAGAACACCACCGACTGCACATCATGCATGTGTCCTTCAAGAGTGGTCTTGATTTTTCCGGTCTCCATATCCCACAACCGAATCGTTCCGTCATAACCGCCACTGCTAGCAAGCGTTTTGCCATCCGGGGAAAATGCCACAGCGGTCCCCCGATCCGTATGTCCTTCAAGGGTCATCTTAATTGTTCCTGTTGCAATTTCCCAGAACCGAATGGTGTTGTCCCAACTCCCACTGACAAGTGTCTGTCCAGCCGGTAGAAAAGCCGCGGAAAAGACGGAATCGGTATGTCCCCTAAGGGTCATTTTGATTTTTCCGGTCTCCATATCCCACAATAGAATCGTATCGTCTTCGCTACCACTGACAAGTGCCTTTCCATCGGGGGAAAAATTGACTGAATAAACGGCTCCCTGATGTCCAAAGAGGGTTTGTTGGTGTGCGCCGGTGTCAGCATTCCACAACCGAATCATTTCGTCCCAACTTCCACTAGCAAGCGTTTTGCCATCGGGAGAAAACGCCATGGAACTGACATCATGACCATGTCCTTCAAGAGTTATTTTGATTTTTCCGGTCTCCATATCCCACAACCGAATCGTTCCGTCATAACCACCACTGCTAGCAAGCGTTTTACCATCTGGTGAAAACACTACAGAACTGACTTCATGGCCATGTCCATTGAGCGTTGCTTTATGCTGCCCGGTAGAAGTGTCCCACAACCGTATTGTCTCGTCCATACTTCCACTGACAAGTGTTTTTCCGTCCGGGGAGAAAGTTACCGAGAGTACCCAATCCGTATGACCAGTAAGCAGAGTGACTGCGGATCCGGCATGTACATCATAAAGCCAGATACCGATGGTACTTGCCACGGCAAGCTGGGCCCCATCAGGTGAATGCGCTATATCAAGGATTCGACCTTTACCGAGACGCACTTTGGCACCGTCGGGTAAACCCCATTGAATATGGTCTTGGGCGAGAGCGTTTGGTTGAAGGAATAGAGTGGAAACGAGCAGAAAGGCGAGATTGAAAAACCGTCTCTTTGTCATCAGATTATTCTTTTGCTGAATGGAGTTAAGGAATTTCGAGGGTTGTGGAAAAATTCACAAGCATATATACATCACAAATTTTAACACACGCAGAGGTAGAATACAAACAAAACTGCACAAATTTTGTGCATATCAAAAAGTTATGTACAGAAAACGTCTTTCTGAAGAACTCGGTTTCTGGTTTCTTAGAAAATTTCTATTTCAATTTATGCTGCCGGGATGATACCCTATATATTGTTAGTTCTTTAGATTTTGCTCTCATAAAAAGCAGGAGGTAAGCCATGGCAACAGATGCAAACATCCGCGCCTTAGTGATTACCGGCGGGCACGGTTTCGAGCCGGAACCGTTTTGGGAGATGTTCGATAGTTTTGAAGATTTCAGTTACGATACTGTTGTCTTTCCAGATGCGTTTGAATATCTGAACCTCGAAGCGGCAAAGAATTATGATGCACTCGTCTTCTACGATATGTGGCAGGAGATTACCGCTGACCAGCAGGAGGCGTATCTTGAACTGCTAAATCAAGGCAAACCGATTGTGTACTTGCATCACGCGCTGATTTCGTTCCCAGAATGGGATGAATTCAACCAAATCGTCGGTGGGGTTTGGGAGCAAGGCAAGGGCACGGTGAAACATAACGTTCAGTACACCATCCAGATCACTGACCCCGACCATCCCGCGACAAAAGGGATGCAGAATTTTGAGATTGAGGATGAGACGTACGGCAATTTCGACGCCAATCCTGATGTGCATGTTCTTCTCACGGCGGAACACCCGGAGAGCGCGCCGGTGATTGGCTGGACGCATCGATATGGTAATTCTCAAATTGTGTACATCCAGCTCGGACACGACGGACTTGCTTACGGCAATCCGGGATATCGCAAGCTGGTCGATCAAGGGATTCGTTGGGTCGTGGCTGCAGAAAACTAGAAAAGGGAAGCTAGTTCTGTCACACCCTGACTGTGAGATCAACTGCTATGACAAAATCCGATATTGGCGACCGACACGAAATTCAGTTGACCGATTTGACCTATTCTGCCTCCGCTGTCGGTCGGATTGAGGGGATTGTCACTTTTGTCCACCGGGGGGTGCCGGGTGAAACGGCACAAGTCGAGATTACTGAAGTCAAGAAACGGCATCTACACGCCCGAATTAACGAGATCATCTCTCCCTCTCCAGATCGTTGCCCACCGCCGTGCGCCTACTTTGATGCAGGATGTGGCGGCTGTCAATGGCAGCATATCAACGTGGATGCTCAACTCGACGCGAAAGTGCGAGTGCTTACCGAAGCATTAAATCGGATTGGAGGATTATCGTCCCTGCCCGATATAACGCGCCATCCTACGCCTCAACCGCTTGGCTATCGGAATAACCTCCGTTTGGCCGTTACGACTGTCCGACCTCAAGTTGAATTCGGATTCAAGCAAGAAGGGAGCCATGATGTGCTTCCAATTGACCGGTGCGAGATTGCATTGCCTGCAATCAATCGTGCCTTACCACAGGTTACTGATCTAATAACAAACCTCCGGTGCTTTCAGGTGACGGAGTTAACATTGCGGACATCCGTCACAACCGACGAGGTCATGTTAATCCTGATTTTTCCGAAGAAACACAAACCACGTCTTAAATTCACTGACAGAGACTTGGGGGATTATCCGGCAATCCACTCGATTTATATCCAAAGTGGAGAGCGAGGAGAGCCTGTATGGGTTGCAGGGGGGCAAACACTATCCGAAACCGCCGGTGGGCTATCCTTTGAGATTGGTCCCCAAACTTTTTTTCAGAACAACCACCCCGGATTAGAACAACTTCTGGGAATCGTTCGACGCCATCTCCAAGTCTACCCGCCAATGGTGGCTATTGATGCACATTGCGGCGTGGGTGCGTTTACGTTGCCAGTTGCTCAAACTGCGAAAGCTGCTTTTGGGCTTGATCTCCAAGCGAAGGCGGTTGCGCTTGCGACCAATAACGCCAAGGCTAACGCCATAACAAATGCAAATTTCCGCGCTGGGCATCTTGCCAAGCTAGGCAGCGTCAAGGCGGATTTGGTGCTTCTCAATCCGCCACGAGGTGGGTGCTGGTCGGAAGACCTGGAAGCCCTCGATCGAATTGCTCCGCAGCACATCCTATACATCTCTTGCGATCCCACTACCCTTGCTCGTGATCTGTCTAAACTCAGTGCGAAGTATGAGGTTGCGTCCTTGGACCTTGTGGATCTATTTCCGATGACCTATCATTTTGAAACGGTGGTTGGGTTGCAACGACTCTGAAAAATCACCTTGGATTTGCGTTTCTGTCTGTGCTTAGAGGAATTTATGGACATTGAATATCGTGCGCCGCGTAACGAAACTGAACTTGATGATACAATTGACTGTAGTGTTCGTGCTTTCGGGGACTTAGGGGATAGACGATATCGCTTCACAAACTTTGTCAAACAGGATCCGTGGCTTGATCTCAATAATACGCGTGCCTGCTTTATAGACGGGAAGGTTGCTAGCGTTGTACAGGTCTTTGACCGCGCTATGCGTATTGGGGATTGTGTCGTACGGATGGGTGGAGTCGGCAGCGTCGGTACACCTCCAGTACATCGTCGCGCTGGCTATTCATCGAAGGTGGTACGGGACACTGTCCGGTATATGCAAACGGCGGGTTACGATCTCTCGATGTTGTCTACAGGCATCCAATCGCATTATGCCAAGGCAGGCTGGGTAATATATCCGACCTACAGCATGGAGCTGACTCTACCCCCAACGCTTGGGGAAATGCCTGCTGATGTGGCTATCGAACAGTATGAGCCCAATCGAGATCTGCCGGCGTTGCAAGCGATTTTCGATCAGTTTAATACCAATCGAACGGGGACATTTATAAGAAACACTGAATACTGGTGCAACCGACCGACGTGGAGGCCGTACGATCCATCGCTGTATTGGGTTGCTAAACAGGGCGGAACAACGGTTGCCTATCTGCAAGCTGAACGATGGAGGATAGCTGAATTCGGCTATCTTGCAGATGCGGAGCAGGCGATGATTGCGTTATTCTGTCACCTGTTCCGTTGTGCGAAGACAGAAGGCGTTCAGGAAATCGACGGAATAGCACCATCGGAGAGCCGAAAGATATTTGAGACGATGGGGTGCTCTGTTCGGAGACGTGAACGGAGCAATATTATGTTTTTAATCACCAACTTTGAATCGTTATTAACAAAGGTTAAACCGCTGTTGGAGGCGAGGCTTAGGGATTCGGACTTTTCGACGTGGACTGGTGCGATTCGCGTCTGTTACGAAGCCGACGAACGAACGTTGGTTATTCAGGAAGGAAAGATCAGTATTGCACAAAACAGAGCATTGCCGGCAATCAACCTCTATGTCAGTCAAACGCAGCTGCTGAAACTGCTATTTGGGAATATGAGTGCCGAACAGCTGATTTTTTCCAACGGTTTGCAGATTCGCGAAGTTGGTTTGCTCAATGCACTTTTCCCCGCAGGTGAACTATTCATATGGTGGCTGGACCGAATCTAATCGGTCAACTGACCTACTATCCAGATAGTTCAAGAAAATACAACATACCCACTCTTCAATAGATAGCAACTTGGATTATATTGGATCAGCATTTCTTTCTGTGTTTGGAGAAATTTATGAATATTGAATATCGTGCCCCGCGTAATGCAACTGAGCTTGACGATACAATTCAGTGCAGTATTCGTGCTTTTGGAGGCTCGGAGCATATCCAACACCTTTTCGTAAACATTGTCGAACACGATCCATGGTTTGACCTCAATAACACGCGTGCCTGTTTTGTCGATGGTAAGGCGGCTAGCGTTGTACAGATCTTTGAACGTCCTATGCGTATTGGGAGCTGCATTGTGCGGATGGGCGGCGTCGGCAGTGTCGGCACAGATCCACCCCATCTCCGCGCCGGGTATTCATCGGGAGTACTGCGAGATAGCGTCCGGTATATGCAAGCAGCGGGCTATGATCTCTCGATTCTTGGTACGGGCATCCAATCGCACTACGCAAGGGCGGGCTGGGTAATGCATCCCACCTACAGTATGGAACTGACCCTGCCTCCGACGCTTGGGGAAGCGTCCCCTGACGTGATTATTGAGTTGTGTGAACCGGATCGAGATATGCCTGTATTGCGAGCGATTTTCGATCAGTTTAACGCCAATCGAACAGGTACGTTTGTGAAAAATACTGAGTATTGGACGAATCGACCTAAGTGGAGGCCATATGATCCGTCGTTGTATTGGATTGCTAAACAGGGTGGGACAACGGTTGCTTACCTGCTGGCTGAACAGTGGGAAGTCGGCGAATTTGGCTATCTCCCCGATGCAGAGCAGGCGATGACTGCGTTATTTTACCGCTTCTTCCATCGTGCGCAGGCGGTGGGTGTGCAGGTAATCGGGGCGCCAGTGCCCGCCCAGAGTCGAAAGATATTTGAGGGGATGGGGTGCTCCGTCAGGCGGCGAGAGAACAACAACGCAATGTTTTTGATAACCAACTTCGGATCGCTATTGACAAAGATTAAGCCGTTGTTGGAGATGAGACTCAGGGATTCGAGCTTTTCGGCGTGGAGAGGGGCTATTCGTGTGCGCTATGAAGCCGGTGAACAGACGTTGGTTATTGAGGACGGGGCGGTCAGTATCACTCACGAGAGCGTATCGCCGAAGATCGACCTCTGCGTCAGTCAAACGCAGCTGCTGAAGCTCCTATTTGGAAATATGAGCGCCGAACAGATTGTGTTTTCCAACGGTTTGAGGATCAACGAAATCGGCCTGCTTGATGCACTTTTCCCAGCCGGTGAACTGTTTATGTGGCGGACAGACCGATTCTAATCGAGGATAAAATGCAAACTGAACTTCTCAATGATACTAAGGCGGCGTTCGGAAAGGTTTCGGTAACACCGCCAATTAATAACGTTTATCCTGATTTCTTCTTTGGTATCCCTTCAGGCGTTCTGGACGATGTCTATGCCCGGATTGGGATTATCCGAGCTGCCGATGAGCCCGTACTCGTTCTTGCAGTTGATACACTCGGCTTCGGTGTCGCAGAGATCGCAGAACTTGAGGATGTGATTGGTAACGCTACCGGCATTCCACCAACCCGCATCCTGATCACGGGCAGCCACAGCCATTCCGCGCCAATCTTGTGTCCGATTGACCTTTTCGGCGGGTTTAGCCCCTATTTCAATGGGCTATGCGATCGTGTGGGCAAACTGGCAAAAGATCTGCTATCCCGCATGGAGTCTGCCACGCTCTCGTTTGGGAGATCGAGTTGTGATTTTAATGTGAACCGACGGCGGATAACCCCAGAGGGCACCTGTGTGTCCGGTCCTAATCCGGATGGAGTTGTCGATAAAAGCGTACCGATCGTTGCGTGTCATCGCGCAGATGGTTCGTTGGCAGGCGTGTTCTTCAGCTATTGTTGTCATCCAACGATTCTGTTAGGACCAGAGGTCTCAGGGGATTATCCGGGACAAACTCAATTGGCGTTAGAAGCGCGGCATCGGCAATCCGTCGCGCTGTTCCTGCCCGGTATGTTCGGAAATGTACGCCCAAACCTGTCGGACGGAGATGGCAGATTTAGGAAGGGCACCCCTATTGATGCGCTGCACTGCGGTAGCCAGCTAGCGGATGCCGTAGATAACGCCTTGAAGGATTGCAAACCAATTTCGGTTGACACCATTCGCACCCGCCGTCTCCGCCGTTCGCTTCCACTTGATAAGTCGCCATCGCGTCAGACGCTTGATGAGATTGCCGGCCAAGCGGTCAAATCCGCGCAGGCGAGTGATGAAGAAAAAGCGAGACAATCGTTGTACCATGCCGGCTATCAGTTGGCGATGCGTCAGTGGGTGCAACAGATTCGGTTGGAAGGGGCAGAGCACCACATCCCAACAGCGGTGGCCTATACCTTCTCGCGGTGGGACATCGGCGATGTCCACTGGCTAACTTTTTCGGGCGAGTTTTTCCTAGAGTACGGGCTGTATGCTCAGTCACTGTTGGGATCAGATCGGACATTCACACTCGGTTACACCCAGGGCTGCCAGACCTACGTGCCGACCGCACAAGCCTTGACTGAAGGCGGCTACGAACCGAACGCTTACAAACGTTGGCGGCAGAGTGCTCCATTTGCACCAGAGGTTGAGGAAGCCGTCAAATCAGTAATACGGGAATTGGTCGAGGCTTAAAATCGTGTCATGATCTCATGGTAGATGTCAACCGCTTTCAGGACCTGTGCACACTCAACCCACTCAACTGCGGCATGTGCCTGATCAATACTCCCGGGACCAAAGACGATAGATGGAATACCAACAGAGGTGAACTTGCTAGCATCGGTGCCGTAAGGAACGCCTGTTATCTCCGATTTCCCAATCACGGATTCACATGCGCTGACAGCGACCTGCACAATGTGTGCATCTTCAGGTGTTTCCATTGGGTTATCCATGAGATAGGGCGTCTCCATCGTGACATCTAAATCTGGATCGGCGGCTTGTGCACGCGCTAACCTTTCTTGAAATGGGACGAGGGCTTCCTCTGGTGTTTCGCCGGGGATGACGCGGCGGTCTATATCAATAATACATTCGTCGGGCACGAAGTTGACCTGCACACCTCCGGTGATAACGCCGATATTGAGCGTTGGGCTACCGGTGAGTGGATGAGTCATGGAGTCATAGGTCGGTGCAATCTCCTCCTCAATAGCGCGGATCAGTCGGGTCATCTTTGAAATGGCGTTGATACCAAGATACGGCTTGGCACTATGTGCAGCGACCCCTTTGACGACGATATGGAAACGCGCCAATCCCTTGTGCGCCCGGATTACTGCCAAATCGGTAGGCTCAGAGATAACCGCTGCATCTACTTGGAGGGTCTCTGCCAATCGCAGCGCGCCCTTAAAGCTGAACTCTTCATCTACGGCACCGGCATATTTAATGGTGCACGGGGGTTTAACTCCTGCCTCCTTGAAACGCTTCATCGCGTGTATCATGGCGACGCCACCGGCTTTGGTGTCGCACGCGCCGCGCCCGTAGAGCAGACCGTCGCGGATATGCGGCTCATAAGGTGGTATGGTCATAACGCTGACGGAAGCAGTATCCATGTGACATTCAAATAGTAACACACGATCTGGATTCTCACCTTCGAGTGTGGCGATGATATTGCTTCGCCCCGGTAATACTTCGTCTGTCTCGTAGGGGATATCCACTGCGTCGAAGAAATCGGCAAGATATTCAACCATACCAACCTCACCGCGTTCCCCACCGGGTAGACTGGCGTTTATGCTCTCAATCGCCACGACATCTTGCAACGTGGCGAGGACTTCATTATCACTACGCGCCCACGATTGGTTCATTAAAATTCTCCTTTGCGTAAAATATGAATTCCTTTTGGTTAGATTGCGGGATAATACGATAAAATAGGACGAAACGCAAGACGAACTTTCGATAATTTTCTTGTCAATGCCCGCTTGTGTATCCGAAAGTCTCCCGTGCCTTACTTGTCTTTACTGCTCTATTCTTCCCAGCGATACATCTTTTTCGGTGTCGGATCTGTCTTTGCTGCTGCCCAAGCATCTATCCAAGCTTGGTGATCTCGTGTGACGCTTTCCGGTTGTTCCTTGCTGCGTACCTGAATTCCGGGCAGCGGTCTTCCGCCCGGTTTCCGTGCATCGTGCCAGCGGAGGTCTAAGCTCCAACGAACCACATCCGACAGGTTCGGAAGTGAACCGTGTGGGGTTCGGCAATGGATAAAAATCACCCCACCCTTCTTTACTGGGATCGTCACCGGCTCGCCTTCGGGCATCACCTCCGGAGCAATCATCCAGCCATAGGGACACCGCACATGCCTCCGAATTTCGCCCTGATGTAGACCCGGATAGAGGTGTATTGTTCCATTCTCTTCGGTTGCATCTACGAGGGGAATCCATGTCGTCACAATGAGCGTATCGTCCGCCTCCGGCAGGAGCACGGCGGCATCTTGATGGAACGGGGACTGCTGTATCCAATTGTCAAATCCTTCATCCATCAGGGGTTCTGGCAATTTTGGACGCACATGATGCGTTGGGTTGCAGTAAATCTCTGGACCAACAATTGATTCAAGTAGATCCAATAGATTCGCATTATGCAGGAAGTCGAAGATAGGGCGACGCAGATTCACAGGAAATGATATCTGTCCCTGTAGGGGATCACCTGCCTCTTTGGTTAACCAAGCGATACGCCGCTCGAAGGGTTGAGTTTTATGGCGTTCCCTTATTTTCCCTTCGGTATATAGCGCATCGGCGATGGTATCAATAAGTTCCTCAAAGTCCGCAATTAATGGGTTCAGGTCTTGATGGCTTAAAGCATCTTCCACAACTAGATAGCCGTTTTGGTGAAAGGCTTGGACCTGTGCTTGGGTGAGTCCCATCGGTAAGTCCTCTCTGAACGTAATCTCAATTCAACTAGTTCATTTAATGAATAATGTACCAACTTCTAAGGACGTAACCCCGATAAAATTGCCTCCGCCAACTTCATCGTCTTAATCGCCTCATCCAGATCCGCTGCGGGAAGTGAAACCGGGCGGTCTGCTTTGATACAATCGAGGAAGTATCGGTTCTGTTCCTCTGTACCACTAGTGCCTCTGCCGGCCAACTGGTGTTGCTGACCATCACAGAAAACTGTCCCCTGCGACACCCCTTCGAGATAGGCGGAGATGTCCCGTCCGTGGATTTCATAGCGTTCGAGGCGGGCGTCCGTGGTGTAGTTAGCAGCAAGGTGTGCAACACAACCGTTCTCAAAGAGGATGAGTGCGGCGTGAACATCTTTATAATCAGAGATTGTGCGGCGTACGACGCTATGCACTTCTTCTACCTCTGCCCCTGCCATGGCGCGAACAATGTCGAGCGCGTGTATCGGTGTTTCGAGAAACAGGTTATCCATCAGATGTTCGGGGAAGCGACCTGATTTTATGAATCCAGTTACACTTTTGTGGAACTCCCCCACAAGCTGTGTGACGGAACCTCGCGCTTCGACCATCTCCCGCGCTTTGACGATGATGGGGTGGAAACGACGATTCCAGCCGACCATACTTTTGGCACCTGTGCGGGCAGCGGCATCGCGCAAAGCGGTCGTTTCTGCGACGCTCATCCCCGGCGGTTTCTCCATCAGGGTGTTGACACCGCGTTCTAGGCAAGGTAACGCTGCCTGCCCGTTGAGATGTGCCGGCGTTGCAACGAATACCGCATCCAGCGACTCAGCATCTAGCATCTCATCGACACTGGCATAACGTCCTGCTATATTGAACTCATCGCCGGCAGCATTTCTCGCTGCCTCAATTGGATCACAAACAGCGACCATGTCTACATCATCAAATTCTTCGAGAACCCGTACATGCCCTAGACCGCGTCCACCGCAGCCAATTAAAGCCACCTGTAATTTCGACATAATTTTTTCCCTCCGTATACCATGAAAGGGTTTGTTGAATTGAAGATCAAATTATAGTGAATCTTAGAATTAATGAGACACTCCAAACCGGTGCGGTTAGGAAACCGCACCTACCGGTCTCCTGTTTGGTAGGCGCTGTTTTCAACTGCGCCGTTTCAGCTTGCTCCCGCCAACTCGACAAACGCTGAAATTGTCGTGTGATTTGCCAAATATCCAAGCAGTTATCCAAAATTGACTCAAGTTGCTTTGAATCGCCCAACTACACCCCTGTTCCTACTTCAGAATTAGCATTTTGCGCGTGGCGGAAAAATCACCTGCTGTCAGGGCGTAAAAGTAAACTCCACTTGCTACCTGCTCGCCCACATTATTTTTCCCATCCCAATGGATTGCCTTTGACCGATTCTCGTAGGCAGATGCAATCCGATGCCCCACGTCGAAGGTACGGACAACCCGACCGATCCTGTCATAGATGGTCAGGGTTACAAAAGCATCCTCTGCCAACCGATACGGTATCCATGTCTCAGGGTTGAACGGATTCGGGTAGTTTGCTAACAGCTCTGTCTCTTTTGGGGTTAGGGATATCAAGAGCTGCTCAAGCACTACAAATCCCCGCTTCATGATTGGACTTCTCACTTCAAGTGCCCTTGCGTCGGTCAGCCAACCGTGAACCTCTACCGCCGTGAGTGTCTCAGGGGCTTGTGGCTGCGCTGCTGGTGCAGCTGCCGCACCATCAAACATGCCCGCAACTAGTATCAGATCCAGAACATTGACAACCCCATCTCCGTTGACATCTGCCGCCAGATTGATCCCTGCATTTCCAAGTTCGGACGCAATCACGACCAAATCCAAGACATTCACGCTTCCGTCGCTGTTGACATCCGCTGTCATTGATGGTGATTCTGTATCGGAGATAGCGTTAAAAATGGCTTTCCCCTGAATTCCGGCGGCAGACACTTCGACGGTGTTTGTTCCCAGATTCGGACCCAGTGTGAGTGTACTCTTTGCTCGACCGTTTTCATCGGTTGTGGTGTGCGTGGTATTGAGTGTGCCGTCGCCTGTGGTAACGGTAAACGTGACCGAAATCCCTTTGAGCACTGAACCGTTCTCATCCCGTACTTCAATAACAAATGGGTTCGCTAGGAGTGCACCAGATACGCCTGCCTGATTATCGCCTGAAATTTTTGAAAGTCCGGGCGTTATCAATTGAAGTGTCGGGGTAATAAGCACCCTCCCCACTTTTTCCTCAGCACGAAATAAAGCAACGTCTTCGCCATTATGATCTTTCATGAGCCAGACGACACCGGCGCGGGTGCCAAGATCGAAATATTCTTTTGTGGTAGCAGTGTAAACCCAGTTCTCATTGCCATAAGCATCCAGTTCATAAAATGAGATCTCACTCCGAATCAGTTTTACCCAGACGACGTGAGTATAGTTTCCTCGCGTACTGGATCCGATTAGATTTTCGCGCATACTCGGATGATATAGTTTCAATCTCACCCACTTACCATCACCATCGCTATTTGGATCCCTCAATTGCTGTTCAAGTTTCTGCTGTTTTATAGCCCAAAGCGGAAGCCCATCAAGTCTAAAAGCCTCCTGTGGATCGAATCCTTGCAGATGTGGCAGATGCATCCGCTTGGCTGGCATAGTATGTCGCCAATCACCATCGCCAAAGATTTCGATAAATAGATTTGCGAGTCTCGGATCATAGACTTTCAAATCCTCACGGGTTTTGATAGGATTGAGGTCCCATGCTGCATTAAACCAAGACCCCGCGCCTTCAGCCCAATACTCGTCCCTATTTGTAGCGGAATAGGCATCTTTCCACAATCCTTGTGCTATCGCCGCGTTATACGCCGCGTTGAGACGATTATCAAATGTTGGATTGATTATTTTCAATCCGCCATGTATCGCATGGGCAAACTCATGAACCAAGAAGGAGTAGCAATAATCGCAGTGTGACCAAAACAGATTTTCCTCAGCCGCCGTCGCTCCATTCCAAGCGACATCACGAGTATATGCGCCGAAAATAGCGAGAGGCCTATTATGGTCGTATTCGGGGAGATCACCCAATGACTCGTTAATGGATAGCACCGAAAGCCGTCGTCTTTCTTGCGCTATCGCTTTGAGAATATCCTTTCGGTGTCCAATCATCTGCCAGATGACCCACGCTGTTTCCTTTAGGGCATAGGGATTAACATCGGCAGATGCTAAGACTGGAAATCCTGCGGCGTTTATCCACTGTTGGTAAAACGGATCTAGGTCAAAAAAGTCACGGACAGCCGGCGGTGGCGGCACAGGTTCAGGGATGTTATTAATATCAAACGGAGTGGTAGCAAAGGGCACTTCAGGGGGCGTGGATTCCAACAGACGAACCAAATTGTCAGCACCGCCACTCGCAATTATCTGCCCATCGGGACTAAACGTTAAAGACGAAACAATCCCTATACCACCAAGAGGGGGTTTATATTGCTCGGTATTTGTATCCCATAATGAAATCCCTTGACCGCCGATGGCAAGCGTCCCGCCATCGGGGCTGAACGCAACAGGTCTAAGCGAACCTGTTTTTTCTAACAGTGTCCTTTTGAGTAGTCCGGTGTGTGGATTCCATAGCAGCACCGTGCCATCGTGATCGCCGGTAACCAGGGTGTTTCCATCGGGGCTAAACACTATCCCCCGAATATCGTGCGTATGCCCAATAAGTGCCCTTATCTCTTGTCCCGTCTGAACATTCCATAACCGAACCGTTAGATCGCGGCTGCCGCTAGCTACGATTGTGCTGTCGGGTGAAAATGCCACCCAGTCAACGACATGGGTATGTCCTATAAGTATCTTTTCTGTCTTCCATGTCGTTGTATTCCACAACCGGACTGTCTGATCTGCACTGGCACTAGCAAGCATGTTTCCGTCAGGACTGAATCTGATTGTCCCAATTCCGCCCCTATGGTCAGTGAGCGTTCTTTTGAGTTTTCCGGTGTTTGGATTCCATAAGCGAATCGTGCCATCCCAGCTGCCGCTGGCAAGTGTACCTCCATCAAGACTGAAGGCAACGCTATTAACCTCACCCGTATGCCCAGTGAGGATATGCAGAAGTTGTTCTGTCTCTACATCCCACAGGCGGACGGTCTGGTCCCAACTCCCACTGGCAAGGGTTTTGCCATCTGGACTGAATGCCACACTCCAGACATTATCCGTATGCCCTTCAAGGGTTGCTATGAGTTGAGCGGTTGCTACCCTCATGGGCAGGAATAGAGGAGAAACTAGTAGGAACGTAAAAATCCAAAATCGTAGTTTTTTCATAAAATGGGTAAGTGCCGTTGACATTTGACAGGTTGAAGCGATTGCGAGCAACCACCCTCGGTTTTTGATAGATTGTCCAATGATTCCAGTGTTTACGGTTGGAGTTGTCGTAAGTGTTGTTCAGCATCCTCTTTCCATTCGGCGGGTGGATTCAGTTCAAGGAATTTTTTCCATCGATTAATAGCTTGCTGCGTTTTGCCGGTGTACTCATACATCAAAGCGAGGTTATAGTTCGCCGTCAAATCCTTCGGATTTATCTGAATCACCGTTTCAAACTGCTCTGTCGCTGCACCGAGTTGATCTAGATAATAGAGTGTACTTGCATAGTTAAGCAGCGTTGACACATGATTCGGTTGTAGCTCCAACGCTTTCTCCAATGTTTCTTTCGCACGCCCAAAGTCGGTGCTATAACTGCTATAGAGATCTCCAAGCCGTTGATAGGCTCTGACAGATTCCGCATCAATTTCGAGCTCCTTCTCAAAGTAATCAATCGCTTTGGCATGATCCCCCTCCCGCTCTACAATCAGTCCAAGCTGCAAATATACACCTTTGTACTTTTTCTCAAATTGAAGGGTTTTTAGTAGTATCTCTTTGGCGTCTTCACGTTGATCGAGATCTACATACGTCATACCGAGGTAGTAGTGTGCATCAGAATTGTCCGGTTCTAGGGCAATTACCTTTTTGAAATCCTCCGCAATCTGGCCATATCGGTAGAGGGTGTCACCAATCTGTTTGTAACGCCGGGTGATTAAGCCACGATAGAGATAGGCTGAGGCATAGTCGCTTTTTAGATTGATGGCTTTGTTGTATTCCTCAACCGCCATCGCTGCGTAAGTATCGTAATCTTCTACCTTTTCGGCGTAACGGTCTAGCAAGCGAGCATAGCGAAAGTGCCAATCAAATTGACCATCGTCATATCGATTCGCAAGTTTGAAGTGTTTAATCGCCTTTTCGTCCTCCTCGCGTTCTTCAAATATGACTGCGAGGTTATACTGTGCGTGTGGATGATTCGGTTCGATCTCCAAACCGGGTTCATACACGCGGATGACATTGTCTTTATCGCCTCGCCGAAGATACAGCGCGCCAAGACGAAGGAATGGATCTGCCTTCGATGAATCGAGTCTGATTATGGTTTCATACCGCTTGATGATGTTATCAATATCTCCCTGTTGTTCATACAAAGCCACGATCTGATAGTGGGCATTGAGGTGATCCGGATTGAGACGAGTAGCTACCAAGAATGCCTCAAGTGCCTCTTCAGGACGTTCCAATTCAATGTACAGTATGCCCGAAAGATAGTACGCCTCAACATTCGTCGGTTCAATAGCAATTAGCTTCGTCAACAACGCCAAAGCATTTTGCTGGTCATTCTGCCCCTTATAGATTTGCGCCGAACGCATTAGGGTATCCGTGTGGTTCGCGTCAAGTTCAAGGGTTCGCACATAAAGGCGTAGTGCATTTTCGGTGTCGCCTAACGCTTCGTAACTACGTCCAAGTAGGTATGCTGCTTCGATGTCCTCCGGGTAGATAAGAAGGAATTTGCTGAAAGGCTCAACTGCCAAATCAAATTGCTCGGCATCGAAGGTAGATTTCCCCTGATTAAAGAAATAACGCTCCAGCCCCGGATCCAATTCAATTGTGCGTTGATAGGAGGTTTTTGCCTGTTCGTGACTCCCTTGTTGATAGTAGGCGTCTCCCAGAAATCTATAAGTGTCCAGCAGGTGTTCCGGTGCGAAATCGACATCCAGATTGGTCTCGTCAGAGCCAATCAACGCAAGAGTCCTTTCGTAGTATTGGATAGCAGTGGTCAAGTTGCCTGCATCAGTCTCTATTTGAGCGTAATGGAAATTTGCCCGTGGATCATCGGGTAGCACCGCTAAAAACCGCTTGAGGATAGATTTTGCCTCGTTCCTACCCATCAACCCGGCATGATAAGGTGCTAGCTGTTCCATGAAGTAGTTTTTGAGCGACGGATCTGTCTCGATCGCTTGCTTATAGTGCTCAGTTGCAGCTGCTTCCTCGCCAGTGGCGTAATAGAGTTCACCAAGTTGGAGAAGCACGGCGGTGTGTCTTGGATCTATGCTGTTGATAATACGCCGAAATATGTCGATTGCTCCCGCTTGGTTCCCTGATTGGACGAAAATCGTGCCAAGTTCATACAGATCTTCTGAGGTGTAAGGCTGGTATTTCCGTCCTGCCTCATATTCTCCCCAGGCATCGTCGAAAAAGCCATCCTTCGCGAGGACTTGACCAAGTTTGAAATAGGCGGGTGCAAATTGAGGATCGCGATTAATTGCTTCCTCCAATGCTTCTCTGGCAGCGTCATCGTTCCCAAGTTTGAAATACGCCAGTCCAATGCCGTAGTAAGGACGTGCCCATTTTGAGTTCATTTTCTGCACCGCTTGAAACGATTCAAGCGCAGCGCCGGGATCATCCTGTTGGAGTTGGATTTCACCAAGCCGATAGTAGGCAGGGAAATACTTGGGATTCAATTTCAAGCACACCTCCATCGCTTGGGCAGCGAGTTCTAACTTATTCTGTTCTTGATAGATTGCGCCGAGGCTGAAATGTGCCTGCGACAGGGTTGGCTCAAGCGAGATAGTTTGTTCAAATTGGTTCGCAGCTTTTTCAAATAGAAGGGCAGTTTGCATCGTGTCTATTCGCCCTTGGTTGGCGTAAGCGTAACCCAGACCGTAGTGTAGACCTGCATTGGCGCGTTCTGTTTCTGCATCGGCTTCATAAAGGGAAATCAGATCTTCGAGATAGCCTTTCTCTTTCCACTTGTTGACCAAGTCTCGATGTTTCTTAATCTGTTTTTCGGGCTTCTTCTCCTTGAGGACGTTACGGTAATCTTTTTGAATTGCCTCGCGCGACTGTTCGCTTCCCGCCGTAATCGTAGACGCTACGATTGAAAGGATCAACATCAGGAGTAGATATCGAAATAGCATCGACTTCGTTGATTTCATCTGTCTTTTCCTCCTTTTACTGTCACAGTGCGACTAAACAGAAGCGAAATCCTCTTTGCGCCGGTTCTGGGATATCGTCACTGCTAGTTTCATCGCTGCCTTCATACTGCTGGGATCTGCCCGGTTTTTTCCCGCGATATCGAACGCTGTGCCGTGGTCAACGGAGGTCCTAATAATGGGAAGCCCTAGGGAGACATTGATGGTGTTTTCAAAGTCTAGCAGTTTCATGGGCACATGACCCTGATCGTGATACATCGCTACTACTAGGTCATATGCACCCCTGACCGCCTGTATGAAGATTGTGTCGGCAGGGAACGGTCCTTCGCACACCATGCCCATATGTTGAGCCGCTTGGATTGCAGGGACGATTAGTTCAAGATCTTCAGTCCCAAATAGACCATTTTCGCCGGCATGTGGGTTGAGTCCACACACAGCAATTCTCGGTTGGTCAAAGCCGAGCGATTCAAGTGCTTCGTTACCGAGTTGAATGGTACGTAGGATTCTAGGAGCGTCTAACTCACAGGCATTCCGCAGCGAGCAGTGGGTGGAGACATGAATGACCCGGAGGTGATCGTTGACGAGCAACATCCGTGACTCTGCTGCTTCGGATAAATCAGCAATAAATTCTGTATGGCCCGTGAAATTTTGCCCTGTTAAAGACACCGCTTCTTTATTCAAAGGGGCGGTAACCATAGCATCCGCCTGACCATCAAGGCAAAGCTGCGTTGCCATACGGACATATTCGAGGGCGGCACGACCACAGACGGCATTGAGTTTTCCTACAGCAAACTGGGAAAGCTCTAGTTGACGTAAGTCTAGCAGACAGACCTGTGCCGTTTCGACAGGTTGCCGCGCTGTTTTATTACAGGACCATTCGGCAGAGATTTGTGCGCTATCTTGGACGATACAATTCGGTGGTTCCAGCCCGATCTGCTTTCCCACCATGTCCAAGATGGCGGCGTCGCCGATGACCAGCCAGCGAGCGGTATTTAACAGCTCCCGATCCGCCAATGCTTTGAGAACAACTTCGGGACCGATACCAGCCGGGTCGCCGATCGTGATTGCAACTGTTGGTAGTGTTTCATTTTGCATGTCGGAGGGCTCTCCCTCTCGGCTTCTGCGTCCTAATACCACCGTGTCTTGTCAACCACATTGATCAATGGTTCACCGGCGACGAAACGCTTCAGGTTTTCACAGAAGAGTTCAAAAACGCGATTGGGTGCTTTCGGTGACTGACCGGCGTGGTGCGGTGTGACGATAACATTTTCCATCTCCCAAAGCGGACTGTCCTGTGGCAGTGGCTCTGGTTCCAGAGCGTCAAGCCCCGCTCCGGCAAGTTCTTTCGCTAGCAAAGCTTCAACCAATTCGCCTTGATTGACAATTTTTCCTCTCGCAATATTGATCAGGAACGCCGTTGGCTTCATCGCGCGAAATTCAGCCGCACCCATGATGCCTTCCGTCTCTGTCGTCAGCGGACAGCAGATGGCAACCCAATCCGATTGACTTAGCATGTCGTGCAGCCTATCGGTCTTCCAGAGTGACTCGACGTAATCAGGTTTCTGTGTCTGCGTCGGATCGACCGCGAGGATGCGCATGTCAAAAGCGGTTGCACGCTTGGCGACCTGTAGCCCGATACTGCCAAGACCGAGAATCCCGATTGTTTCTCCTGCGATTTCAAGTACCGGCATATTCGCACGACTTTCCCACACCTTCTCCATCTGCCGCTTAATCGTAATATTGAGGGTGCGCGTGAAAGCGAGGATAAGCGCCATGACATGTTCTGCAATGTTGACCGCTGTCGTACCGCGTGCATTTGCGAGGACGATATCACTATTGATTAACTCAGGAAATCTAAGACCTTCAACGCCAACGCCTCCAGTTTGAATCCAACGGAGTTTTTTGGCACGACGGATCAATTCGGGTGTTACGCCGGCAAAAATGGCATCCGCGTCCTCAATCTCGCGTTGCAATTCCTCGTCCGTGGCCGGTGTCACGAAAGTAGCATTAGGGGCGATTGAGCGAGCGACTGCGAGTTGTTCTTCACTCAGATGGGTAATAATCTTCATGGTTTATTCCTCTCTTTTCTGTGTTAAAGTTCTGCTGATTCTGAAAAATCCGATTTTGTGCTTTCACGCTTGAGACGGTGCACTACACCGTTTTATCGCTTTGGGAACGGTATTCAGTACATCTCCCGCCATCAATCCGTGCGTCCCAATCGATTCGGCGACGATATCCCCTGCAAGTCCGTGAAGGTAGACACCTAACACGGCGGCATCAAAGGGGGCAACTTTTTGTGCCATCAAGCCCGCGATGAGCCCCGTTAGTATGTCTCCCATGCCACCGGTTGCCATACCGGCATTGCCCGTTGAATTAATCCACACCTCCCCATTTCCGCGTGCAACGACCGTCGGTGCACCCTTGAGGACCAACGTAACGTTGTGTGTCCCTGCGAATTGTTGGGCGATTCCAATCCGATCTCGTTCCAACGCTTCGACGGTTCCACCGATAAGCCTTGCCATTTCGCCCGGATGGGGTGTGAGCACTGTTTGAGGTGATAGGGATGAAAGGATCTCCGTCGATTTTGAAAGCGCGTTTATCCCATCGGCGTCGATGACGGTTGGGACATCGCTTTCGCGGATTAAGCTGTGAACGAGGGCAACGGTTTCGGGGTGTTGCGAAAGTCCAGGTCCAATCGCGAGAACCGATTTGGTCCGCTCAACTGCTTCAATGATGTGTGATTTTGCGTTCAACGCCAAAGACCCCGCCGCTGTTTCGGGCAGCGGAAGCGTCATCACTTCGGTGAGTTTCACCTCCAAAATCGCGTTAAGACTTTCTGGAGCTCCAAGCGTTACCAGGCCTGCTCCAACGCGCAATGCGCCTGCGCTCGTCAAGGCTGCAGCACCGGTCATACCCGTGGACGCAGCGACGGCAAAAACGCGCCCGTAGCTGCCTTTATGAGAGTGTGTCGGACGCAGCGGCAAGAGTTGCGCCGCATCAGACGGTTGCGTCCAGTTAATCTGAATGCTTTGGGCGTCAATCACGCTCGCAGGAAACCCAATGTCAGCAACCTCAAGTTTGCCTGTGAAGGTTGCCCCCGGATGGATAAGATTTCCCCGCTTCGGGAGTCCCATCGTTACGGTGTAGGTTGCTTGGATACATGCCCCCTCTGCGATGCCGGTATCCGCCGATAGTCCGGATGGGAGATCGATGGCTACCACCGGCCTTCCCGTTTCGTTGATACACTCAATGACCTCCCCAATAAAGCCGTGTACGCCGCCGCGCAACCCGGTGCCAAAGATAGAATCAACGATCAGATCCGCGGAGGCAATTTGGCTTTTCGCCACTTCCAACTCCTCTTCGGTAAGAACCAACGTGATCGGTAGATCCAAATTTTGTGCAATTTGCAAGTTGGTCAACGCATCTCCGGCGAAACTCTCTGGAGACGAAACGAGAAAAATCTGAATCGGTTGACCGGCGTGTGCAAGTTGTCTAGCAACGACCAATCCATCGCCGCCGTTGTTTCCTTTGCCGACGATAACCGCGATCCGTTGGCATTCAGGGAAGTGTTGGCGGATAGCTCGGACAACCGCGATCCCCGCACGTTCCATCAGTACAGCACCGGGAATACCGATCTGCTCGATAGTCTGATGATCTATTTCACGCATCTCTTGTGCGGTGACAACTTTCATCATTTCTTCTCATTTCCATGCGGGTGCGAGAACCTCCATCGACATGGCAGCCAGCCAATGGACTGCTGCGCCATAGATAAAAGACCGTGCGGTTAGTATAGCATATCTCTCAAGGGCTTTCAACAGCGTATTTATCGCTTTCCATATAATGAAGTGCATCAAACAGTCCGGCATATTGCAATTGATTATTTTTCGCATAGTATGATATACTGAATTTCGCCTTATTCTTATCTTTTCCTCCAATGATAGAGGGACACAGAGGAGTCAACTTGATGACCAGAAAATTATGTTTTGCTATCGGGCTTGCAACGCTAATCTGTTTAACATTCTCGGCATATCTGGCACACTCACACGATGCCTTTTACCCGCATCACCGTGAGGATCTCCGCAAAGAAGAAGCACGACTGACTGTGGTGTTCATCACAGCTGGGTTTGTCATTTTGTTGGGTGCTATCTTCTATATGGTGTTACGCAATGAAAAACAGGAGAGTCAGCGGACGAATGAATCGGAACATGACCGTTTAGCAGGTGCAGCAAACGAGGCAGCACACGTCGGACGCGCTACCCTCCTTGAGGGTGGAACCGCTGAAGCAACAATCCTCGCCGCTCTCGCGGCTTACGCCAAACGCCTTGAGTTTGTATGGAACTCAGACTCTGTGCTGGTGGTTGGGAACGCCATCCGATGCCAAATTGGGGGCGATGTGGTCGTTGTTAGAATTTTTAATCAGGCAAATACGGATAAAATCGAGGTCAAAGCCTCTCGTGATGAAGTGACTACGGGATCTGTGCTGGAAGTGGTGCATGACCGGTGATTGCAAAAATTGACGGGGTAAGCCATGAATATCGGTAAACTACTGACAAAATCTGCTCGAAGTTTTCCCGAAAACCTCGCAATTGCATACGGCTCCAAAGAATTGACCTATGCCGAATTTAACGCACGAGCCAACCGTTTGGCAAATGGGCTGAAGAGGCTTGGCGTCCGGCAAGGGGATAACGTGGCGGTGCTGATGTATAACTGCCCTGAAATGCTGGAGTCAATGTTTGCACCCTTCAAGATGGGTTGCGGCGTCATACCTATTAATTTCCGGTTACACCCCAGAGAATTTGCTTTTATCATCAACCATTCTCAAGCCAAAGTGGTGATTATCTCGCCTGAATTCAACGAGGCAATCAGCGACATCCGTGACGACATTCCAAAAGTCACTTGTATTATCAGCGTTTCCCAAGCCCAAGAGCCGTTTTTGGATTACGCAACCGTGTTATCCACAGAATCCGATCAGTTTGAGGATGCGGATGTTGCGCCCGATGACGTGGCGTGGCTCTTTTATACCTCCGGGACGACGGGTCAACCCAAAGGCGCGATGCTGACGCACCGGAACCTACTCGGCATGACGATGAACTTCTACGCTGACATGTGCCCGGGATTTGGTCCCAACGATGTTGCACTCCACGCTGCTCCCTTATCGCACGGAAGCGGATGCTACGCCCTGCCTAACATCGGCAAGGCGGCGGCTAACATCATTCTGGAGGCAAAGTCCTTTGATCCGGAACAGACGCTGAAAACGATCGAGGCGTACCGTGTGACAAATATGTTCGCTGCGCCGACCATGATCAAACTGTTGATAGATAGCCCGGCGGTAGACAAATACGATCACAGTTCCTTGAAGGCGTTAAACTACGGCGGCGCGCCCATGTTGGTCGAGGATCTGATGCAGGCGATGGAAAAACTGGGCCCCTGCCTCGTCCAACTTTATGGGCAGGCGGAATCTCCCATGACCATCACCTATCTTTCTCACAATGACCATGTCCTTGATGGGGATCCGGATCAGATGAAGCGACTCGCATCAGCGGGCATCCCGCGCACCGATGTCGAAGTGAAGATTTTCGATTCCGACGATAATGAACTCTTACCCGGCGAGATGGGGGAAATCGTTACGCGCTCGGATCTGGTGATGAAAGGTTACTGGCGAGATCCTGAAGCCACCGCCGAGACGCTGCGGAATGGATGGCTGCATACCGGAGACGTAGGATATATCGATGAATCTGGCTACCTCTTTCTGATGGACCGGTCAAAGGACCTCATTATCAGCGGCGGCGAAAACGTCTATCCCCGCGAAATCGAAGAGGTCATTGTCCAGCATCCCGCTGTGCGAGAGGTCGCCGTTATCGGTGTTCCAAATCCAACATGGGGTGAGTCAATAAAAGCAGTTGTCTCGCTTGTGCCGGAAGGGAAAGTCACAGAGACAGAACTGATCGATTTTTGCACAGACCATATCGCCCGTTACAAACGACCGAAGTCGATAAATTTCGTGGAAGAGCTGCCCAAGAATAACTACGGAAAAATCCTCAAGCGAGAGTTGCGAGCAAAGTATTGGAAAGGGAAAGCAAGTCAGGTGATTTGATAACCAATGATGCTAGTTTGCAGCTGTTAATAACGTGATGCGTAAAACGTAAAAATCCATTGGTTCAGCGGTTCATTTAGCCCCAGAGGGGCGACATGTTTATAGTACACGGATAAACAAATACCCGAAAGCCCCAGAGGGGCGACATGTTTATAGAAAAATCGAATCTCCCCAACCTAAGCCCCAGCGGGATGACTATTTCTTAACATGAGCCAACGTAAAAGGAGATTGATATGAATAAGAAACGGAAATTAGGGCGCGGTGTAGCAATGGTCGGCGCAGGGATGTCTGCGTTCAATATGTTCAAGGATCGGGACTCGAAAGATCTATTTGCTGAAGCCTTTGTGGAAATGAAAGGCTCCGTGGACAAGGGGCTCGATCCAAATGACATTGACGCGCTATACATCGGCAATTTCACAAACGACTTTTTTGCCCATCAGTCACATTGGGGCGCAATCCTCTCGGATTCCCTTGGGCTTGTTCCCAAACCCGCGACACGGATCGAGGGTGCATGTGCTTCAAGTGCACTCGCTTTTCGAGAGGGCGTTTTTGCCATCGCCTCCGGTTTCTACGATGCGGTCTTAGTCGGTGGTGTCGAAGACATGTCGAAAGGGAGCACCGAGACAGTCGCCGAAGGCTTGGCGCTCGCGGCAATCCCTTACGAGCGGAAGGCGGGCTTTACGTTCCCAGGGGTTTTCGGGGCGATCGCGACCGCATATTTTGAGAGATATGGTGCCTCCCGCGAAAACCTGATGGACATTACTATCAAGAGTCACGACAACGCGCCGTTGAATCCAAAAGCACAGTATAAAGCCACAATCCGCGATATTATGCGGTCAAAAATCAAACGGGCGAAAGAGAAAGGGGGCGCAGTGCCAGATTGGAGCGATGAGAAAGATTTCCTGCGTGACCCAATTGCCAATCCCGCAATTGCGTGGCCCATGCACCTTTTCGATTGCTGTCCAATCAGCGATGGCGCGGCGTGCATCCTGTTGGTCGGTGAGGAACTTGCTAGGCACTTCACCGATGATCCACTGTATATCGCTGGGATTGGTCAGTCAAGTGGACGGGGACTTAACGCTGCTGATGATCTGACATACTTTGAAGCAACGCGCTATGCCGCCAACGAGGCTTACGAAATGTCCGGGTTGACGCCGGCAGATATTCAGTTTGCAGAGGTGCACGACTGCTTCTCAATTGCAGAACTCCTCCATATTGAAGACCTCGGGTTTTTTAATCCGGGCGAGGGTTACAAAGCGGTGGCAGACGGTTTAACAAGGTTAGATGGTGAGAAGCCGATTAACACCTCCGGAGGGCTCAAGTGTAAAGGGCATCCGGTCGGGGCAACGGGTGCGGCACAGTTAATAGAGGTATGGGAGCAGTTGAGGTACAAGGCAGGGGACAGAGGCGTACCAATTGAAGACCTACGAATCGGTGCCGCTCACAATTTAGGTGGCACCGGCGGCACCTGTACATTTACCATTCTGGAAAGGAGATAACCGTGGCAGATAGACCGATAAGCGATTACCAGTTTGAGCGGTTTCTGGACGAGGGGAAACTGATGGGGGCTCGGTGCATTGGATGCGGTGCCCTTTTTGTGCCCCCACGCGCCATCTGTACCAAATGCCACGGCTCAGAGATGGAATGGGTGGAAACAGAGGGAAAAGGACGACTCGTTGCCTTTACCTGTATCTCGATTGGACCCCCTGCGATGGTTGAGGAGGGATATGACCGAAACAACCCCTACTGTTCGGGGGCGGTTGAGTTGCTAGAAGGACCACGGGTGGTCGCACAAATTGAAGGCGTTGACACGCTCAATCCTGAAACGATAAAGATAGGGATGCCGGTGAAAGCCACCTTTTTGCGTCGAGGAGCAGATGAGGACCGGAAGACCGTCTTGGCTTTCACACCGATCGACGAAAATCGGTCTTGTGCGTAGGTGTTGCCCTCTCTTATTCCGTGGGCGGGGCATCCCCGGTCCACGGAGGATAAATCTATGAACCAACAATTTCTTCATTTCACCTTTTTCCTGTGGGTGTGCCTCACTCTTCCGCTGACGGCAACGGCACAAGTCGTCGCTATCCCCGATCCCAACCTCCGCGCTGCGATTGAAACTGAACTTGGCAAAGCGTCAGGTGCCACCATCACCGCAGATGATATGGCAGCTTTAACCCGTCTTGAAGCGCCAGAGGCAGGTATTTCCAATTTGACTGGACTTGAAAGTGCAACCAACCTGACAGGACTGTATCTTGAGAGCAACGCCATTACGGACATCTCGGTGTTGGCGGGATTACCTAACCTGACAAGACTGGCTCTTGGGTATAATGCCATCACGGACCACTCGATATTATCAGGCTTAACCAACCTGACATTCCTGGATCTGAGGACCACCAATACCTCAGACCTATCGGTGTTGTCAGGCTTAATCAAGCTAGAACGACTGTTTATTGACCGCAACGGCATATCGGATCTCTCGGCTTTGGCGGGCTTAACCAACCTGATGGATCTCGCGCTTAACGACAATTCCATATCAGACCTCTCCGACCTGAAAGGCTTAATCAATCTGAAGTGGATGCGTCTTGCTGAGAATAACATTACAGACCTCTCCCCCTTGGTGGCGAATACAGGACTGGGAAGTGGAGACCAAGTGTTGCTGAATGACAACCCCCTCAACTACTCATCAATCAAAACCCATATTCCAATCCTCCAAAGCAGAGGGGTTACAGTTGAGTTTGATAACCGGACCCCTGCAACTCTCCTGACAATCTCAGGCGTGATTACGGAGTTAAATAACTTACTTATCGTTGAAGTCAGGGATAGTAACGGGCTCGCGTTTGAAGGAGTGTGGGTCACGTTTACTGTTACTTCAGGCGGTGGAACACTCAGCGTCACACATACAACGACGGATGCCGATGGCAGAGCAGAGAGTCGGCTCACGCTAGGTTCCGATGGGGGATCGAACACGGTTCGCGCAAGTGTCGAAGGAATTGCCAAGTCAATGATCTTCAGCGACGTTGCGGTAACCATCCCCGACCCAAATCTCCGCGTTGCAGTTGAGATCGCTCTTGGCAAAGCACCAGGCACTCCGATAGCTCCATCGGAGATAACAACTTTGACCCGCCTTGAAGCGAGAAACGCCAACATCAGCGATTTAACTGGGCTTGAAGGGGCAACCAACCTAAAATCGCTGTTTCTTGATGGCAATAACATAACAGATATATCGGTGGTGACAGGCTTAACGAATCTGACAGCACTGCGTCTTGATCGTAACTCAATATCAGATATCTCGGCACTTTCAAGCCTGACCCAGCTAAAAGAGCTGCGACTAGATCGTAACAACATTACAGACCTCTCCCCCTTGGTGGCGAATACAGGATTGGGTAGTGGAGACCAAATCTTACTGAATGACAATCCTCTGAGTTACCTATCCCTACCCATTCATACTCACATCCCAGCCCTCCAAAGCAGAGGGGTTACAGTCGAGTTTGATGACAGGACTCATCTGAATATCGGTGAACCGCACTCGATGCGGTTAATTTACTTCCTCCCAAATGACCGTCAACCTAGGCCAAACATAGATATAGAATTGGACACATTTATAAAAGAAGCCCAGCAGTATTACGCAAACGTAATGGAATACCATGGATTCGGCAGAAAAACCTTCAGATTTGAAACTGATGTAACTGGAAAGGCTGTGGTGCATCATGTGAAGGGGCGGTTCGACGACGCGTATTATCAAAATCCATTACAAGGATCCTGGATAGTATGGGAGGAAATTGAAGAACAGTTTGACACATCAAGGAATATTTTTCTTTTGGTACTTGATAACATCAGTGAAAACCTTCCTGGTCCTGTAGGTAGTTCCTACTCTATTGCGGGGCTAGGGAGTGGAGACAGTTTAAGTGGAAAGGCACTTGTTCCGTCTTTCGACCCTAGTGTTGCTATTCATAAAGGTGTTACCATCCATGAACTCGGACACGCTTTTGGATTGATGCATGATAGCCGTTTCGATGCCAAACTTGCTAGCGGATACAGAGATCCGATGACCGCGTCTTTCTGCAGTGCCCAATGGCTGGAGGTCCACCGCTACTTCAACACCAACCAAAACGCCTTCAACGAAGACACAAGCGTCCAAATGTTCACACCAAGCCTTGCTGCTCCACCGCATTATATTCGCCTCCGATTTGAGGTGGCTGACCCGGATGGACTTCATCAAGCACAGTTGTTTAAACCATTCGGCGACTTCCCCTCCGTAATAGCTTGTAAGCATTTAAACGGCAAAAGCACAACAGTCGAATTCATAACTACCGAATTGATTGGCGGTAACGATATTGTACTTCGGGTTATAGACGCGTATGGAAACTTCACTGAGCGTTCATTTCCAATTGATATCACCCCGTTGCTGCCCTCACCTGAAGTTATTTCCATACCAGATCCCAATTTAGCCGCTGTGATTAGGGAAACCCTTGGCATGGCAGTCGGTGAGGTCATTACACAATTCACTATGCTTAACGTGGACAGTCTCAATCCCAGTACCTCCGGTCGCCAGATAACAAATCTTACCGGCATTGAACATGCAACCAACATAGACGAGCTAATACTAGCGGACAATCAGATCCGCGACATCACGCCACTCGCAGGCCTAACGAAGTTGAGTACTTTATTTTTTGGTCCCAGTCATATTAGCGATATATCACCACTCGCAGGTCTAACCAATTTAGAGCACTTGAGATTACGGAGTGCTCAGATTGGCAATATAGCACCGCTCGCTGGATTAACAAAGTTGGAGAGTTTATATATTGATGAAAATCCAATCAGTGACATCACGCCACTCGCAGGACTGACCAATTTACAACACTTGAGATTATCGGACGCTCAGATTAGCAATATAACACCGCTTGCTGGATTAACAAAGTTGGAGAGTTTATTTATTGACGAAAATCCAATCAGTGACATCACGCCACTCGCAGGACTGACCAATTTACAGCACTTGAAATTATCGGACGCTCAGGTTAGCAATATAACACCGCTCGCTGGATTGACGGAATTAGTGCAATTAGAGCTCCGGGAGAATCAAATTACCGACATCACTCCACTGGCAAAATTAACCAATCTGACATGGCTGAACCTTGAACATAACTTGATATCAGACATTTCGCCTTTGGTAGCTAATACAGGATTGAGGAATGGAAACAAGGTCGATGTGAAGGGCAATCCCCTGAGCTACCTCTCCATCCACACGCACATCCCAGCCCTCCAAAGTAGAGGGGTTACAGTGAAGTTTGACGATCTCACCTATCCGGTACTGCGGAAAATATCGGGTGATAACCAGACAGGCGTGTCTAGTACCTCCCTATCCCCGTTTGTCGTTGAAGTGCAGGATGAGAACGGTTCAGTGCTTGGGGGAATTTCGGTGACATTTGCCGTCACTACAGGTGCCGGCACGCTTAGTGTCATAAGTACAACAACCGATGCCAACGGTAGGGCACAGAGTACACTCACGCTGGGACCGAACTTGGGTACAAACACCGTAGAGGTGTCTGCTGCTGGAATTCAGGGCTCAGTCAGCTTCCAGGCCACCTCTGATGCCCTCATCACCGAATACCTTCTGTCGGTGCCGGTAGGCATCAGCTTTATTCACGTCCCTCTGAAAGTGACGACCGTTGATGGCATGGAAAAGATCCTCAAATCTATAGCCGACCTCTACGATGCGCTTGGTGGCGCGGATACCGTCAACTTTCTTATTACTTATGATCCTAAAACTCAGGTGTGGCGCAGTTATCTAGGGAACCATAACCGAGGCACGGTCGCCGATACGGTTTTGGCCAATGACACAGGTATCATTGCCGTTATGAACGACACGGTATCCGTTCGTTTGGGTGGAGATGCGCTGGGCTCTAACGGAAGCAGTTCAATAACGTTGCACCCGGGTGCAAACTTGGTGGGGATACCGTTGAGAGATTCAAGGATAGCACGCGTGACCGACCTATTTGCGCTTGACGGGATTAGAGGCAAGGTTCGTGTGATTACTGTCTTAAATAACGGGGCTTTCCACACAGTTGGACCGGCAGGTGCGGTCATCGTCTTAGATAGCGGAGCGATTCAAACGGTTGGGCATGTAGGTGATGCGAGTGATATTCCTATCACTGGAGGGCAGTCCTTTATCTTAACGGCTCAAGAGGCTGCAACGGTTGCTATCTCCGGTGGAGGATGGTATAACATTTCCGAGACAACTAATATTCTACCAATACACACCGGCATTGAGGTAGAAGATACAACTCCTGTTTTGGTGTTGAGAGGTTCAATTGTTGACCAAGGCACACATTGGAACAAAGAAGGCTTCCACGTAACTGTCAAGAACCTCTCAACCGGTAAAATGGTCACTGCTGTCGTAGGAGATGAGAACGTCTCTCGCCCGGATAAAGGGGAATCAAAGAGAGTTGAATATCAACTGACCATCGTTGACACGGAAACGGGACGAGCGGCTATGATTGGGGATATTCTTGAAATCTCCGTGCAATCCCCGGGGTCGTCAATCGGTGTGGAATCGTTGAGGTACGTGGTCACCGCTGAAGATGTCTTGCGGAGTCATATTCAATTTGGGGAGTTGGTAGTCTACGAGATATCATGGGAGACGGAACTGTTGCAGAACTATCCTAATCCCTTCACTCCAGAGACGTGGATACCGTATCGGTTGGCGGAAGATGCTTCCGTCACCTTGACCATCTACGACTTGAGCGGTCATGTTGTCCGCACACTCAACGCTGGACATCGAATCGCCGCGGCTTACGAGAGTGAATCGAAAGCAATCTACTGGAACGGAAGAAATGATATGGGTGAGCGGGTAGCAAGTGGCGTTTACTTTTACACCCTGACGGTGGGTCATTACTCCGACACGCGGAAAATGGTGATTCTCAGGTAGGGAAGCTGTTAATCTTGGGGCAAGATACCCGACCTATGGGGGAGGCAGATCGCTGTGAATCCATTTCACCGAATTTTCTTCACGTTTCACATTTTATTCTACCTACTCCTTGCCCCGCTCGCAATTGGCGATTCGGAGCAGCCTCCTCCCGCCCCCTCTGACAACACCGAAAAATCCTACCTAATTCGCCAGATCACCTTTGACGGGATTGAACACCTAGATCGGAAGCAGCTATCCAAGTTAATCGGCATTGATGCAGGACAGCCCTACCTTCAAGCGGAAATGGTTGCCGGACTCAATCGGGTGTTGGAAAAATACCGTGAAGACGGGTTTGTATTCGCCTCAATTGAACCCCAAGTTACGACCATCCCCCCCGATCAGGTGCAGATCCGTTTCCACATCCACGAAGGGACGCAAGCTCGCACCGGCGAAATTACAATTGAAGGGAATCATCTGCTTTCGACTGACGTCCTCCGTCGGGCTCTCGGTTTGCGGAAAGGCACACCTTTCAGTCAAGTTATCTTTGAGGGTGGAATCACCAAACTCTTAGCTCTATACAGCGAGCATGGTTATCCCAAAGCGGAAATTGAACCGACTAACTTCCATCTGTCAGAGGAAGGGGGAACAGTCGACCTGCACCTGCAAATCCGTGAGGGGAATCAGGTTCGGATTGGGGAGGTGAAACTGACTGGTCTACAGAAGACTAAGCCTGAAGTAGTCCTCCGTGAGTTGCTGGTTCAAACAGGCGACGTTTTTGATCAACGCAAAATCGATCAGAGTTTCCACCGCTTGGTGAACCTCGGCTACTTTTACGAGGTCAGTCCCTCCCTGCTTGAGGAGGGCAAGACCCCGGTAGAGGTTGTTTTTAATGCGAAGGTGACAGAAGCGCGGACCGGCAGATTCAGCGGTGTCATCGGCTATGCCCCACCGACCACAGAATTTGAGGGTGCACCACAACTGACAGGCGTGATTGAAGCGACAGAGACCAACCTTTTGGGTACAGGGCGGGGTGCAAATTTTCTTTGGAAATCTGGCTTGCTTCAGACATTAAGGATAGGTTACACTGAACCGTGGGCGTTTGGAAAGCCGATCGAAATTGGTGTCGAATACTCGCAGCTGAAACAACGAAACCAATTTACTGATGCGGAGTCAAACGAGAATGCCGCCTCCGTGACCGTTGGCGCGCGCTTCCGACGATTATTTGAAGGTTCGCTGGGGGTCTCCTATAAACGCATCGAGCTTCCCGCAGGAGCCACTCCGCTCCCCGCCACCTCCCCATTTATCGACTCGCCGATCACAGATGGGACAGATCCAACATCGCAAAGTGGTGTGAAATACGGTGTGACTTTGGGACTGACCCGCGATAGCAGGGATTACTTTCTGAATCCAACCCGCGGACGCCTTGACCGTGTAGCGTTTGAGTTTTCACGAGGCGATTTCAAGCTGCGTAAACTGTGGGTCGATCTGCGGGGTTACTTCCCGACATGGCGGCGGCAGGTGATCGCACTCGGTTTGCACGGGGCGGTTGCGTGGGGAGATAACATTCCGCCGACGGAACTCTTTTATCTCGGTGGGGCGAACACGTTGCGCGGCTACGACGAAGATTGGTTTTTTGGTCCCCGTCGCGTCTATGCAAACATTGAATACCGGCTGTTGGTTGGGCGCACATCACAGTTTTTTGTGTTCACCGATCTGGGGGCAGTCACCCAAGTAGATCAGCCCACCGTCTTCGACCCGCTCCGCGTAGGGTACGGATTCGGTATGCGGCTTGAATCAAAGGGCGGTCTGCTACGGATGGATTACGGACTTGCCGAAGGGCACTCCGCTCTGGAAGGAAAAATCCATGTCAATCTCGGAACCTCATTCTAAACAAGTCAGCAAACAATTCGATCTCGATCAGATCCGACGTATCCTGATCCTCCGCATGGGTCCCCTCGGTGAGACACTCCTAACGACTCCCGTAATTCGGGCATTGCGGGGACGTTTTCCAGACGCACACATCGCTTACATGGTCGCCCCAGGGCGCGAAGACCTCGTTTCCGAAAACCCAAATCTGGATGAGGTGATTACTTACAGTGTGTCAATTCCCAAACTGATTTATAATATGGCGAAAAGGTCATTCCAGATGGCAGTTGTCCTCCAACCGACATTTCGCCTTGTATTGCACACCTTCTTCGCACGTATCCCATTTCGGATCGGCTTTGAGACCAACTCCGGTAAGGGACGCTTACTCCATGCCGCCGTTCCCAATAACATTGACCAGCACGAGACCACTAGATATCTTGATGTTGTCCGTGGTATTGGGATTGAGCCGGATAGCGAGGAACCAGAGATGTTTGTGGATGCGGCAGCACAAGGGTGGGCGGACGATTTCCTTGCTGGCGTTGGGGTTTTCTCGGATCGACCGCTAATCGGTTTGAATCCGGGATCAGGATCTGAGTCCCGTCGTTGGTCACCGGCGGGATTCGCACAGGTGGGAGACCATCTGCATCGGGAGTATGATGCCCAAATTTTTATCACCGCCGGCGATGCGGAAGGCTCCCTGCCTCACAACGTTGCGGATCTGATGTCCTGTTCACCAGTTATCCTGACAGGAATAACCCCGATGCAGCTCGGAGCGATACTCCAAAAATGTCGCCTCTATATCAGCAACGACACAGGTCCCATGCACATGAGCACAGCGGTTAAAACCCCAACGATTGCGCTATTCGGTGCATCGAACCCACGGCAGTGGGGACCGCATTGGCAGCCGCACACAATAATCGCTCGTGAAAGCATGGAAGATATCACCGTCGAAGATGTGCTAGAAGCGGCAAATCTGTCATTATCCCGTCGCAATCTAAAGGCGCAATAAAGACTGGACTTACCCAACTTGTAGGCGGGGCATCTTGCCCCGCACCGAAAGGCATAAATCCTAAGAGATAGGGATTCAGAAACGATGGAGTTCAAGGATTCAACGCACTATGCCTCACACTTTACGTTTCACGTTTCACGTTTCACGCTTATCGGGCTATTCCTCGCTGCCTCCCCCGTCTTCTCCGCAGCGTTTCCTTTTGAGGAGGCGCGTCCACTTTACGTTGGCGCAAGAGCTTTAAGTATGGGTAATGCGTTTACAGCAATCGCAGATGACGCTACGGCAGGTTTCTGGAACCCCGCTGGATTGATTCAGTGGCAGGGGGTGAAACTCTTTGGTGTTAATAAATTCCACAATCGATTGGACTACGGTTTCGATCCGAAAGGGATCGGATACGCTTATCGTGGATACGGTCTATTTTGGGGAAACAAAATCGCACTCGGCGTAGAGTCTGGAACGCCGGATTTCAACTATTATTCAATCGCCCGTCAGATCAGTCCGTATATTGCCATTGGTGCGAGTCTGAAGTTCAAACGTAAGCACCCAAGTGATCATTACCAATTCTTCGGTCATTCCCCATCCTACGATCTCGCTCTACTTGTCAAACCACGTTCCGATCTCAGATTCGGACTGCTTGCGGGACATCTGCCGGGCGAGCGTGGGATTCGCTGGCTGACGATTGGCACCGCATATCAGTGGAAAAATCTGCTGTTTGCGGTCGATCTTATGGTGCCACGAGGTCCCCTTAACGAAACAGGGCTTTACTACGGTGTTGAGTGGACAGCACACCGCTTTTTTCGCCTACGGGGGGGACGGTCGGATCGGTGGTGGACGTTGGGATTGGGATTTGATTGGCGATGGATACGGGTCGATTATGCACGCATTTATGAGCCTGATTTCGCTTCAAATTTTATCTCGGCGGAATTGAGGTTTTGAAAAAAGATCCTCCAAAGGATGACCGATATTGTAGGTCGATTTTCCAAAATCGACATTCTTGCTAATACACATCAGAGGGGCATCTGATGCCTCTGTAGGAGGGATTTCCAAATCCCGACTTCCTACGCAGACAGGAAGAAAACCGAAAACTATGGTGAGTTGTAAAAAGAAATAGACACAGGACTTACGCACCTCGTATTGTAGTTGCCCGATTCATCGGGCGTATTGAGATATAGGCAGAATCTATACCCATGGTAGGCGGGGCATCTTGCCCCGCATTGCTGAAGTATTGAACTACAAAGTCTCAACGTTCAACTGCGTAAGTCCTATAGGCATTCAGAGTAGTAGGCACATTGCAAGGAGTTTTTCATGGAAAAGCTAAAAATAGCCGTAGTCGGCACGGGAGGCAGAGCGGGAGCCCACCTGAGCACCATCCCCAAGCTAGAACCGATTTATCAACTAGTTGGCGTCTGCGACATTGACAGTGAGCGCGCCACGGAGACTGCTCAACGGTTGTCGGTCTCTGGCTACACAGATATTGAGACGTTGATTGAGATGGAATCACCGGATGTGATCCTAATCACGGTGCCTCCCGACGGCCACCACGTCATCACAGAGGTTGCGGCGTCGCACGGTGTTCATGTCATCACAGAGACACCGATTTCAACAACCCTTCCCTGTGCGGATCGGATGATCGATGCTGCTGCACGATACGGTGTCAAATTGGAGGTCGCCGAAAATGTTTGGCGTTGGCCCCATGAGCGGCTCAAACGAGAGATTGTTGATGCGGGATTGATTGGCGAAATTGCCCACGCTCATCTCTGGTATACCTCCGGATCGTATCACGGCATGAATGCCATTCGGACACTTGTGGATAGTGAAGCTGTGCGTGTCGTCGGACACGCCAAAGAGATTGGGGGAAGCTCATGGGAGGTCGGGGTCGTCGAATTTGAGAACGGTGTCTCGCTCGTTTACGAACTGCCAACACGACGGCGCGGTAACTATTGGGAGATTGATGGTACAAAGGGCGCGATTGTCGGTAACGACTTACTGCGCTACCGAGGTTCCGAGACGGAGACCTATCCAATTCAAACTGTCACGACGGAGGTAGAGGGCGTAGCAGTTGTTGACCACGCTCGCGTTGACACCGATCCGCCGATAATCTGGGAAAACCCCTTAAAAGTATTTGGCTTGGAGAATGCGGACGATGTTGCACGTGGGGCAGAGCTGCACAGTATCTATCGAGCGATTATTGAAGATGTTGAGCCGGAATATGGAGCGGCCAACGGACGTTCTGACCAAGAGATTCTCATTGCTATACGGGAATCTGCGCGGAACAGTGGGAAACCTATTGACCTGCCGTTGACCGGTATCACGGGTTACGAAGAGCAGATGCACCGAGAATATCACGAAAAATATGGCGTCCATCCATTTGACTCCATTGAGCAACAAAAAAGCATTCTATTCCCACAACGCGGCGTTGTGTGGGCAGCGAGGAGATAAAAAATGAGTTGGAAGGTTGTAGACCGCATGACAATATATCACGAATCGGGTATGTATGCCCTAAGCCCCACTGTGACACGCACCCCCTCTGGTAGCCTATTGGTAACATTCCAGAGGGCAACCCATTTGGGTTATTCCCACCATGAACACCCACTGTTCAATGTGCAAGCGTGCCGGTCCGATGATGAAGGAGAGACTTGGAGCGGACCACACCTTGTTACTGTCGATCCCCGCGGCGGAGTCATGGATCGCGGCGTTCACACCCTCCCGGACGGAAGCATCTTTCTACACTCCTCCTGCACCGAGTTAGTTCCTGCGGAGGATGCGGTAGAGCATGGCGGGAGTTGGGTTGTACAGCACGGCAAACCGTTCTGGGTGCGATCACGCGACGATGGACATACTTGGAGTGCCCCTAAACGCTTTCCGCCTCTACCTGATGCGGTTTGGGGACATCCCGCACAGCATTCAGGGGTCAGTCGAAGCGGCTTGCTGGTAATGCCAGATGGACGATTACTCATGCCGAGTAAAGCAACCGATCTCACCACCGGCGAGTTTCGATACTTCGGTATGATGCGCGTGTCGAAGGATATGGGTGAGACGTGGGAATACGGCGGGCGTATTGCCGAAGATCCCGCTGCCCACTTCAGCGAACCAACGATCCACCGGACGCCAAGCGGCCGAATCTTGGTACTCTTTCGCTGTCATCCGGGGCGATTGGGACCCGACATCGTTCGAGATCAGGGGTTTGAAGGTCCCTTCATTGACGATCCGGCGTTCGTCGGTCGTCTCCTCGTGTTGGTCTATTCTGATGACGATGGGGAAACATGGTCGCCGTGGCGTCCAACCACGGTTCACGGCAGTCCCGGTCACATGCTTGGATTAAGGGATGGCCGCATTTTTCTCACCGTAGGTACTCGATGGGAGGGACAGCGCGGCTGCGTCGGAAGGGTATTAGACCCGGAAGGAAGCGATTTAGATACCGCACCTGAGTTTGTGATAGAGGACAAGGGGTTGAGCGCAGACTGCGGTTATCCTTGGTCGGTAGAACTCAACAATGGACGGGTGCTCGTCGCCTACTGGCACCATTATCCGGACAATCACCGGGGCATTGAAGGGGCAATCCTCGAAGAAGTTTGAGGATTGTTGACACTTGACAGCACGTAGGTTGGGTTGAACGGTTAGATGCGAATCGCGGTCAACCACGATAGAGATTCCGTCCTTCAATAGTATCCATGTATAGGTGGATTGAGTGAAACCCAACACTGAATAGGGTTATGCAAAAAGAGGATGTAAAACGCGAAGAGAAACCGAGCTTTTGGCAAAAACTCGGTTTCTGCTGTTTGATTCACCAATCAACTCGTAGCTTCGTCCATCGGATGCCGAAGGGACCGTCCTCCTGACACCAATGCGTTGCCAGATACGTCCCATCCTGCAACCGAATCGCTGTCGGGAAACCGAACATAAAACTATACAACTCCTCCACACCGGAGTCTATATCCTCCGGTCGCTGACGCGATGTTCCTGCGTCGTACAATATATCCTCGTAGTGGAGAGTCCACGTTTCGTCTGTGAACGTTACCAGACACATCACGATAGCCTGCTCTCCGTAACGCCGATTGTAAAGTACCAACAGCCGGTCATCACCGAGTGGGATTGGAGTCATCGTCTGTCCTTGGATGCCTGTCGAATGTGGAGAGCTCCACGTTATTCCGCCATCGTGGGAGAGTGCGAAGCTATCGGCCAGATCTACAACATCGCCTAACGTCACCGTCCAGCAGACACCCATGACATGGTCCGGAGCAATCTCCGTAAACTTCTGTTCAAAGTAGCCATGTTTGCCGTTGGGGTCTTGGAACGCTACAGTATGTCGCCAAGTCTGTCCGTTGTCATCCGAGATAGCCAACAGAACCTGCTCACCCAGCCGTTCTTGGGACGGAAGGGTTGCCGCCGGTGCCAAGATACGTCCAGAAGCGAGCGGTAGTACCCCGTGCGAAATCTCCAAAGGGCAAGAGGCCGGCATCGGCACCACTTGGGGTGCTGACCACCTATGTCCGCCATCAGTGGATCGGCAGAGCACCGGCTCGTTACGTCCCTCACCGAATTTTTCTTCAGGTAGGCGATAGCTACGTGATCCATAGGCGAAAACTGTCTCACCATCGACGGAGCGTGAGAGCTTGAGTGCGCTGGTTGTGTCAGGAGTTTTCGTTAGTGGCAAAATGGTGCCTTCTACCATCCAAGTTGCACCGCCATCAGTGGAGCGCGCCCAATCTGTGCCGCCGTGCACATTCGGACCGCCACCGACATTGAATGAACAGAGGATGTCACCGTTAGGCAATTGCACAGCTTGGGGAAACGCTGAATCGCGTCTATCTATCCAACCTGTATCAAGAATTTCAATCGAGGGCATGGTATACTCCTTTACTGCAACATTAATTCATAGGTAATTCGTGTAAGGAACCAGCAGAAGAACAAGGAAATGGAAGAATGGAAGGAAGGGGGATGGGTGCCCAATTCTCTACTCTTCCAACCTTCCAATTCTCTATGCCTCCCACACCTGCTGAAACAGACGGAGCCAATTACCGCCCAAAATTTTGATCATATCTGTCTCGTTGTATCCGCGTTTGAGCAACTCCCCCGCAAGGTTCGGCAACTTGTCAGGTGTCTCCATTCCTTCGGGATGAATCAGCGGATCTGGATAGACGATGGGGCGTTCTTTATATTTTGTTCCTTGCTGGGAAAAGATCCAATCAAAGAACATCTTGGGTTGATCTTGTGTATAATCCGTGCCAATTCCGACATGGTCAATTCCCACGCGCTGCACGAGGTCATCTATAGCGTCTACATAGTCCGCGAGCGTTGCGTCGAATGTGTTTTCAAAGAAAGCGGGAAACGCATTCGCGCCGATAACACCGCCCTTTTCAGCGAGTCGCAAAAGTGCCTCATCGGTTTTGTTGCGAACATGGTTGACGAAAGCGCGGGCATTGGCGTGGGTAATCGCCACCGGCTTCTCCGATAATTCAATCGCTTCCAAAGTTGTGCGATCGCCGACGTGGGACAGATCAATCAGGATGCCCAAACGATTCATCTCCTTGATAGCGTCTACGCCGAAATTGGTCAGTCCTTCGTCCTTGCGCTCATAGCAGCCATTACCGAGTAAGTTCCGCTCATTGTAGGTAATCTGGATAATGCGAACGCCGAGTGCATGAAAGAGGTCAAGACGAGAGAGGTCATTCTCAATAGGAGAAGCGTTCTGCCATCCCAGTATGATACCCACCTTCCCTTCCTGCTTGGCTTGAAGGATGTCCTCCGGTGTCTTAACCGGAATTAAAATATCACCGTATTCTCTGAATCGACGCAGCCATGCTGCGATATTGTCCATCGCTTGCGGATAGTTTTCCCACACGGCACTGGTCGCATTGATAGCCGTGATTCCGCCGGTATGCAAACTTTGATACACAGCGGGACTTTCCCAGTTACTGACATTCAGCGCGTCTATCACGATTGCTTCATCATAAATTCGTTTCGCGGTATCTTTCCCTGACATTTTTTTTCTCCATTCGCCGGTGTGATTTTGGAAGTCAACAAAGTTTCTTTGCGTATCTATTTTGTCATTACCTAATCTGAAAGTCAAGAAATAGTCTAAATCGGATTGAACCGAAATGGCGTAATAACGTCCAAGACGATATCCATTGCTGAGAAGGTCTGTCTAACCCGCTTGCTTTGTCAACAATGTTAATCTTAACTTGATGCAGGAGGAATCCTACCATGGGTGCCAAGGCGATGCAGCTCTTGGAAGAATGTATTGAGCGGTTGAGACAAGATAGCTTAACAGAAACCCATCTGCGTGATTTGGGTTCAGCCATAGCGACAGACAGTTCCAAACGACAGCACTTACTGTATTTACAAACCGCGACCACCGCAGTCACGTCCGAAGTGATTGGGATGCTGATGGTCAAGGATGGAGCGGTCTCCGACGGACCGTTCGATTACGCCGATTGGCCCTACAAAACCGTTCTGGACGCTATCAACGAAGGTTGGCGGGTTATCCGGTTTCCTGTTCAGTTACCCGTAGGTCACACCCAAGACACACACATCACCTGTGAATTCATTCTCGAAAAGTGGGAGTAAACCAAATGACACCTGAGATACAACGTGCAGCAAATGACGTTAAGCCAACCATGACAGACCAAGCCGTCCTTGACTTCTGTAAAACAGGCTTACTCATGCTTGAGGGAGTAATCCCGGACGCAACCAATCGATGGGTGACTGAGTACCTGGACCAAGAAGGAGCCACTCCCAATGAATTGGTCGGAGATCCGCGGTACATTGAGGAGGTGCTGTTGCATCCGGAGGTCGCAGGCGCAGCAAGGTCGCTTCTCGGAGAGAATTTCCAGTTGCCGGACTGGATGGCAAACCATCGTCTCGTTGGACCGATGCCAGCCAAACAGTGGCATGTTGACGGCGGTTCTGGATTTGAGCGGTTGTGTAATCTGTTGCAGGTCTTCTATATCCCGCAGTCAAACACTAAAGAGATGGGACCGACTCTGTTTTTGCCGGGATCTCACATCGTCCCCATTGCGAGGGAGGAGCTAGATCACTTCGGTCATTTGGCGGGTCAAGCGGCAACGGTTGCGCCGGCAGGTTCAGTATTTTTTACCGCCTATTCGATTTGGCACCGACAATCCGAAAAAATCGATCAGTCAACGCGCAACCTATTGAAGTGGGAATTCTGGCGCACAGTTCCACCCCAACGGGACTGGGTGGTAGATCCAAACTTCGATTTTGCCAATGCGGACTACTCTTATACGAATAGCTACCTTTGCGGTCCGACACGGAAATGGCAGTCGGTGTTACGAGTGGCGGAGATGTTCTACTGGCTTTGTGGAAAAAAGGATGAGTTCCACGTTGTTGGCGGATCTGGTTGGCCCTTTAGTGCGTCGGATCCGGGGCGATGGACAACATTGCAATAAATTCCAACGTGATGATCATCACGCTCTAATTATTTATCCGTTTGAAGTGCTTCCTCAGCAGCGTTGGTTCCAGAGATACGCCCGAAAACCGTACCAGCCATCATCCCCGCCCCGGAGGGGTAATTTCCATGCCACAGTCCCCCTACCATCTCGCCAGCGGCATAGAGACCGGGAATGGGGTAGCTCATGCTGTGGACGATTTGTGCTTCAGGCGTGACTCGCAGCCCGCCAAAAGTGAAGGTCATTCCACATATCACCGGAAAACCCTCAAAGGGAGGCGTGTCTATAGGGAGTGCCCAGTTACTTCGGGGTGGGGTAATACCTATGGTCCTTTTTCCATCCAATCGAAAGGGGTTAAATTCCCCCTGCTGGACAGCGGCGTTAAATTCGCTCACAGTGTGGGCGAATGCTGCAATGTCTGAAATGTCCAGCTGTTTTGCCAGATTTTCTAGGGTGTTAGCTTTGAAACCGGTGGCTTTTTCGTACCCCCGGATGACCCCTAACTCTCGATGTTTGCGGTCAAAAATCTGGAACGCTATGCCTTGCGGTTGCGCGAGAATTGCTCTTCCAATCTTTGCATAGGTAAGTCCCCGCCAAGTTTCTCCCTCGTCTATGAACCGATGTCCGTTGAGATTGACCATAATCCCAAAGGGATAGGAATAGCGGCTCCAAAAATCCCCTCTGATATCAGGTCCAGGAACATCGAAAGGCGGACGATTCAGATCTTGGGGTGAGGCGTGGCAGCTCGACCAGCTCCCATAAGGCAGTGCCCCACTCTCCATCGCCATAGTGAGCCCGTCACCGGTGTTGTAGGGAACCCCCCGCAGCTTGACCTGCTTCCAGTCGGGACCGAGGTGCTGGGCGCGCATTTCCGGACTTGACTCAAAGCTGCCACATGCCAGGATCACCGTTCTGCCATAGAAGTTACAGTAACCCTCCGCTGTTTTTGCCCGCACCCCCGTCACCCTGTCTTGGGAATCCTGAAGCAAACCGATTGCGCTGGTGTCGTAATACACGGATATCCCTAGTTTCTCAGCTGTTCTAAACCACTGTTCTTGGAGACCGTAACCACCACCGTTGAATGATACCACGTTGGCGGAAACCGGGTTGGCGTAGGTTGGAATCCAAGTGTGCCCGTGGGAACCCATCCACCGGACAGCCGGGGCAGCCTGAGAGACGAGAACCTCCGCGAGTTCCGGGGTGCTCTTCCCCTCTGTCACACTCATAATGTCGTCATAGTAGTCAGCGGAAGTGTACCGGCCGATCCGGTCAGCCATACGGCTCAGGTCTGCCGAAGATATGCCGGACAGCAGCGGTGTCAAATCGTCCATACCCTCATAAGGAAACCGCATGTGCACGGTCAACGCACTGTTTCCGCCTCGGTGCTGACGCGGTGCCTTCTCTAGCACGACGACCTCCGCGCCACGCTCCCGGGCCGCTACCGCTGCTGAAAGGGCAGCGTTGCCAGCCCCAACCACGATTACCTGTGTCCAAACTTCAGTATCCATGATTTTTACCTTGGGGATGTTTCTAAATCAGCGACGCTTGGTTCAAGACTGCTCCGCCTTCCAACGCTCATGCAATTCCTCAGCCTGCCACCACGACGGCCCCTTCGGCTGCTCTAACACCATCGGCTGGATAAACGCCGCTGTTTTTTTCAAACCTTCCTCAAGTTCAATGAACTCACTCTCCATTTCAAGTGAGAGAATACCTTCATATCCCAGAAGCCGTAGGGTTGTGATAACCTCGCGCCAAGTCTGATCGTCGTGGCCCCAGCCGGGCAAGGTGAATGACCAGCCGCGTTGTTCCGGGTAAATTGAATCCGTGGAGTCAAACAGACCGTGGAGCCGGGCGTTCGGTTCGTGGATGAGTGTGTCCTTGAGATGGACATTTTGGATAAGATCGCCGAGGTAGTGCATCGCTGCAAAGGGATCGATACCCTGTACCCACATGTGCGAGATGTCGAAGTTGCAGGCAACAACGGGACCAATCTCATTGCGCAGCCTCATCAGTTTCACCGGTGTGTGAATCATGTCGAGAATTTGCATCTCAAAGCACAACATCACGCCGTGATCCGCAGCGATCTTACCATGCTCTTTCCAGTACGGAATCAACCGTTTTTCCCACTGCCATTCGAGGGCTTCAGGAAAACCCTCCTTATCGGTGTTGACAATCCAGTTCGGACTTTTATCTCCCTCCGCTCCTTCTGGCACTCCAGCAACGACCACCAAACGGTTGACACCAATCTTTTCCATCAGGGCACAAGCCTGTCGAAATTGACGCGAATATTCTGCGGCGACCTCTTTGTCCGGCGATAGCGGCGCACCGTGCGCGGCGAAGGAGTAGATTTCAAGACCGTGACTGGCATAGATGTCAAGCCAACGCCGACGTTCTCCTTCATTTGCCACCAACGTGTCCACATCACAGTATCGCGTGACCCCGGATTCGGTTGCATCTACCTCGACCGCTTTTACCCCAAGTTCTTGACAAAATTTAAGCCCCGCTTCAAACCCAAATTTCATGATGAAAAATGTGTTAATGCCGAGTTTCATGTGGCCCGCTCCTTTCTTGTGAAACGCATAATTTTCTGTGATTGTTCATCTCCCTAGTTTTGACTCCAATCCAAACTGTAACTGTGCCGACGAGAGGGCATAATCATTATACGCCGTCTCTAACCGATGTCAACAAGAAACGCGGTGCGGCGGAGATACGCAGACTGGAATGATGTGCGATGCGTGAAACATGAGTGTAAAGATAAATCAATTCCCTGCATTTCTCACTTTTTTAGGTCAACCGTATGTGAATATTGTGTGGGACTTTGGCATACGACAATAGAAATGTACTCGTAGCCACAGGTTTCCTAACCTGTGATCGGATCGGGATTAGAAACTCCGACTTCATCGAAGACAGGTTGCAGCGCAGCAGAAATCCCACCTATCCCGATTTATCGGGGATCCATCGAGGCTCGGCAGCACGACAGCAGCTAACCCCAAATGCTGATTTCTCAACACCCTAATCTCTATAACAGATGCAACTCTCCTATCACTTTTTTATTGCCCGCTGACAGATGATATGATATGATGCAATTATAGGACTTACGCACTTCAGTTTGTAGTAGCGCAATTTATTGCGCGTCACGACGAGTGATAAATCGCCCTACTATAAACCAAGGGCATAGCGTAACCGTTTCTGGTGTTGGCGGTGAGCGTTTAACTGCGTAACTTCTATCCTGAAAATCCTTGAATCCTAAAAATCCTGATTCAGACAATTTACACCAACACCCGACCACCACCCCTGATAATGTTATTCATTATGTTTCACAGCCTGTCTCCCTGGTCTAAGAACGGACGATTTATCGAGGCATTACGTTTCACGTTTCTGGTGTTGGTTTTGAGCATTCAACTGCGTAGGTCTTAAATTATTATATCGGTATTGGACAAATACTTCAAATGGAGGGAAACGTCAATGGCAAAAACAGTTGGCATCGTCGGAACATTGGACACAAAAGGTATGGAATTTCAGTTTATCAAAGAACAAATCGAGGCGAGCGGTACTTCGACATGCGTTGTCAACACAGGAATTATAGGAGAACCACACTTTGAACCAGATGTCTCCGCCGGTGAGGTTGCAGAAGCAGCGGGCACATCACTACAAGCCCTTCAGGACGGAGGCGACCGTGGTGTGGCAGTGGCAGCGATGGCGGAAGGCGCAGCGAAGATTATCGCGCAATTGCAGCGCGATGGAAAGATCGACGGCGTAATCTCGCTCGGTGGTTCTGCTGGAACGACAATCGGGACGACAGCGATGCGCGCAGTCCCCGTTGGTGTGCCGAAAATCATGGTTTCAACCTTAGCTTCGGGCGATACGAGCCCCTATGTAGACACCAAGGATGTTTCAATGATGTATTCCGTCGTAGACATTGCGGGTATCAATAGCCTCTCCCGACAGATCTTGGCAAATGCAGCCGGCGCAATCGTGGGTATGGTCAACGCAGAAGTGCCGGCGGCGGAAGATAAACCGTTGATCGGTGCTACGATGTTCGGTGTAACAACGCCGTGTGTGACGAAAGCGCGTGAGCTTCTTGAAGAAGCCGGCTACGAAGTCCTTGTCTTCCACGCTACCGGTGCCGGTGGGCGAGCGATGGAAGATCTGGTCAAAGGCGGATTTATCGTCGGCGTCCTTGATGTGACAACCACAGAACTTGCCGATGAACTGGTCGGCGGAGTTTTGAGCGCGGGACCAGATCGCTTGGAAGCAGCGGGTGACCTCGGTGTGCCGCAGGTGGTCGCACCGGGCGCGTTGGATATGGTCAATTTTGGACCGCCCGACACAGTGCCAGAGCAGTTCAAAGATCGGACATTCTACCAGCACAACCCAACGGTCACACTGATGCGAACCACTGTTGAAGAAAATGCCGAATTGGGCAAAATCATGGGACAGAAGTTAAGCCAAGCCAAGGGACCCACGACAGTGATCATTCCAAAACAGGGAATCTCAGCAATTGATCAAGAAGGACAGCCATTCTACTCAGTAGAAGCGGAGGCTGCATGGATCGAAAATCTGAAGGCGAATCTTGGAGATAATGTTACGCTGATCGAGATGGATAACCACATCAATGACGATGCGTTTGCGACAAAGTTAGTGGAAACGTTGCTGGCAAGTTTGAATGGTGACGCGTAATGTCAAAGTAGCTTGCGGTTGAAAGGAAACTTACATGGCACTCACACCAGTTCTGTCCGGTCAGCAAACCCAGCGGTATTGCGAAGACAATTACTTGTTGGTATCCGGGTTAATCCCGGACGCTATCGCGGAACGGGCGGAAGCAGCAATGTGGCGATGGATGGGGCTTCAACCCAATGATCCAGAGTCGTGGGAGAATGTGCAGTCCCCGGAGACCTGCGATGATCCCGATGTCCTTGCTGTCTATACGCCCCAATTCTTGACCGCCGCCGCACAACTTGGCGAAGGCGATATGGCTCCCGACGTTTATCGTCCGCCGAAGGGTGTGCGCCCGATCAATATCTTCCCACAAACAGGTGAATGGATGCCGCCGGGATCTCATATCGACCATGCAATTAAAGAGCACGGGCACAAGACATTTCCCCCCGCCTTTCGCGTTGCAACCCTCACGTATCTGACTGACGTAGAACCTCATGGCGGTGGCACGGTTGTCTGGCCTCGGTCTCGCCACAAAATTGAGGGGCTGGCGCGTAGCGATCCGGACCGCTATGAGTATATGTGGGTTCTCAATCAGGAATACAACCGTGAGGAACTAGGAGATTATGTGGAGTTAACGCCCAAACGCGGCGATGTGCTCTTCTACCACGTCTTCTGTGCACACGCTGGCAGTAAAAATATTGGACGAGTACCCCGTTTTGCCCTCCCCTGCAAATGGGGGTAGAATCAATATAGAATCAATGGAGGTTTTCATTTAATGACACCTGAACAGAGATACTTGTTTGATGTTACCGGATATTTACACTTAGAAAATGTGCTTACAGGCGATACGTTGCAAGAGGCCCAAGAAGCGATTGACCGATATATCCAAACCCCAGAGGATAAACTGCCTCCCGGATTTGAAATCAAAGGGCTCCATCAACACGGCTTCGCGTTCGATAAGTGTCTCGAAGCCTTGACCCTCCACCCAGCGACTTGGCCAATTGTCAAGGAATTGACCCTTAACAAACCCCGTTTCGCAAGAGGATCGCTCAAGCGAGAACAACACACCGATTGGAAAGAAAATGAGCGAGCCCGTACAAACCCAGGTGGGCTCCACTGCGCCCGCGATGACTACGGTTGGTATAGCACCCTTTATAAGGTCAAAGATGGACGAATCTATTGCGATGACTTTGTCGCCTTTTTCTATTTTACCGATGTCTACCCCGGCGACGGTGGACTGATTGTAATCCCCGGATCTCATAAAAGCGAGTTTCAACGTCCAAAGGATCTGTTGGCACTGGACGAGGCGGATGGATTCGATCCAGAACCGGATCCGGTGTTTACAAACATCACCGCACGGGCGGGCGATGTTGTGATTATATCCGAGCTGCTTACCCACGGGGTCTTGCGATGGAAACCGACGGATCGCGATCGTCGTATACTGGTACTGCGCTACAAGCCGCAATATATGGGAACGCACAATTTCCCGCAACCAATCGTAGACCGGTTGTCGCCGGAGACGCAGGAACTAGTCGAATCGGCACACTTCCAACATACCAAAGAAATCGTCAAACAGGACATCGTCCATCTCTCTTGAGCCGGGAGGCTCCCAATGACACCGAAACAGAGGTATCTCTTTGATTTAACTGGCTATCTTCACCTGAAAAACGTCCTCAGTCCGGAAGAACTGCGAGATGCACAAGCAGCAATTGAACGATGTCGTCAGACGCCGCCAGATCAGTTGCCGCCCGGCATCAACAGGCAAGGAGAAGGTTTTTCCTACGGCTTTTCGTTTGACAAAGCGTTGGAAGCGTTGACGCTCCATCCGGTTACGTGGCCACTCATCAAAGAACTGACCCGCGGGAAACCCCGTCTTAACCGGGGGACGCTCGCCATCAATACACACGAAAAGCGTCAACTAACACCCTTCCATTGTGCACGAGAAGACTTGGGTTGGATCACCCGGCGTTATGAGGCTAAGGATGGACAGGTTTTTGCCAATGACCTGGTGGCATTCTTTTATTTCACGGATGTGTTTCCCGGAGATGGTGGCTTGGTTGTAATTCCGGGCTCTCACAAAGCCGAATTTGAGCGTCCTGAAGGACTGTTTTTCCCAGATCTTGATGACCCAGACCCTGAGCTGCATCCCGCAATGACAAATATCACACCTCGCGCTGGCGATGTCGTGCTCATTTCAGAACTGCTCACGCATGGTGTTTTGGTGTGGAAACCGAAAGATCGGGATCGCCGCTTCCTAATCCTACGGTACAAAACCCAGTACTTTCAGGATGCGTCGGGGGACACGAATCCAGTTCCCGAAGAGGTACTCGCGAGACTGTCGCCGGAGACGCTAGAGTTGACTGAACCTGCATTTTATACTGATGTTAAGGAGATTGCCAAACAGGACAGGGTCACACTGACAATTGACTAACAGGACAAGGACTATTTTCCATTCCAGAACCTTTGGTGTGAATTGGCGAGACTGTTTCCACATCGATCAAGTTGAAAATCCCGATTTATCGGGGAGTCCATTGGTTTATTAGTGCACTAAACGATTTTCACGTTTCACGCATTACGTTTCACATACGCTCTCAACGGTTGCAAACAAGTACCATTGGTTATAGAACAGGAGATTACCATGAAAATCACCGACATCGAATGTATCCCAATTGTTATGCCACTCGCGGAACGCTACAGCGATCACCACGGTCGGGTCCGTATGGGTGATATTGATGAACACCTCGTTGTCAAGGTTCACACAGATAACGGACTGATCGGATACGGCGATTATGAAGACGATCCCAATCCAATCCCACAGTCGATTATCGACACGCTCATTGGTCGCAGCCCGTTTGACTTTCTTCATAATAATTTTAATATGGCGCTCGGTATGGCACTCTACGATGTGATGGGGAAACACCTCGGCGTGCCGGCCTATAAACTCATGGGACAAAAAGTGCGGGATGCTGTGTCTGTGGCAGCATGGACTCGACCGTGTCCGCCAGAGGTCTTTCGCGACGAAATCCAGCGTGCCGCCTCCCAAGGCTACACCATTTTCAAGATGCACTCCGGCGAATTATGGGATGTGCTTGAGCAGACCCGTCTTGCCGCAGAGGTTGCACCACCGGGGTTTAAGATTCACTGGGACTTCAACCACAACCGGAGTTTGGCCGTCGTTCTTCCCATCATCAATGAATTGGAGAAGAACCATCCAATCGTCGGCTACATTGAAGACCCGCTGCCGTGGACGGATATTGATGGTTGGAGAAAACTACGAGAGAAGACACGCATCCCACTCATCATGCACGTTCCCCAACTCGGTGGCATTCAGGAAGTCATCCAAGGATGCGCTGACATTTATATGATCGGCGGTGGAATCGGCACCACTCTGATGAAAGGATTTGCGTATGGGGAGGCAAACATCCAAGCACTCATCCAGCAGAGTGGGGGTACACTGATGAAAGCGTTGACGCTGCACCAAGCCGCTGTCCTTCCGAGTGCAACCGCTCATACGATAAACCTTGATGACCAATACTCAGAGGATATAACAACGGAGCGCGTTCCGGTGATTGAAGGGTTTTCCCCTGTGCCTGAAGCCCCCGGACTCGGTTTCGAGGTGGACGAAGATGCTATCGCGCGATTCGCTTCGGGGACACCGTTAACAACCGGCAGAATCATCGGTATTCTGTCCCTGCCCGGTGGTCACAAGTTTTACACCCCTCGTTCCCTCAGTGTTGCAGGGTTGACAGGCTATGAGGAAGGTGCGATACGGGGAATTCACTTCGAGAAATGGGAAGACGACGGTTCATCGGAATTTAATCGTATCTATGAGCGGGTGGAGCGGGAAGGTTCGTTCTTAGCAGATAAATAGGAGAGAAAAAAATGAAAGTTCTTATTACCGGTGCCGCCGGTGCCGTTGGTTCAACTCTTGTAAAAGGCATGAAAGATCGATACACGATTCGTGGACTTGACCGTCTGCCGATGCCCGACCTCGAAGACGCAATCGAGGGCGATGTGGCAGATTTTGACACTATGCTCAAAGCTACCGAGGGCATGGAGGCTGTCATCCACCTGACCGGGACCGACAGTGAATGGGAAGCAGCCCTACAAAGCAATTTCATCGGCACCTACAACATGTTTGAAGCTTCACGTCTAAACGGTGTAAAACGGATAGCGTATGCTAGCCGCGCTGGCGTGTTGGGGCCCTATCCGAAAAGTATCAAGCGAACGATTGACATGCCAACCAAACCGGTCGGTCACTATACGGTTAGCAAGGTGTTCGGCGAGGCGATGGGATATTCTTACGCAAGCCGTTACGACATGGAGTTCGTTGGGGTCCGAATTGGAAATTTTAACCGTGACAGACCGCTGCCTGAACACCCCCATCACCTCGGTCATGGCGACGCAGTGCGCGTGTTTGAGCAGGCGATTATCCACCCGGATGTGAAGTTTGAAATTGTATTCGGTGTCTCAGATAGCAACTGGCCCCTGTATGACTTAGACCATGGGCGTTTGGCAATCGGCTATTATCCGCAGGATCGCTATGAGCATAAGTAAATTCGTAGTATCAACTTTGTACCTGCTTTTGGGAGCGAAACAGTGCGTAATATTGAACCGATTCTTGGGCTAATCATTGTTTTCTCATGTGCGTGTGGTATGCTCTATGAAATAATATGGGCACGCCAGCTAATCCTGTTTTTCGGGAGTCCGGTGTTTGCTGTGAGCGCGTTGTTGAGTGCGTTAGTGGGAGGATTGGGGCTTGGTAGCTTCTACTTTAGGCGTTTGGCAGATGGAGAAAAGCGACCATTACGCCTGTATGCCTTTCTCGGAGTAGGGCTCGGAATCTTCGCGCTCATCTTTCCGACTCTGTTAGATATTCTTAACGCTATCTGCGTTCTTACCTATCGCGGGCTGGGCACGGGGTTTTATCCCCTTTCGTGGATTCGGTTTGTCCTATCGTTTGTCGTCCTGTTGATTCCATCAACGCTGATGGGAAGCGGGCTAGTCCTACTCAGTAGATCCGCTAGGGAAAGATGTGCAGGATTCAGAGCAGATCGCGTTTTCACAATCAGTATGCTTGGTGCAAGTGTCGGTTGTGTTGCCACTGGGTTTTTCCTCATCCAGCTTCTAGGGATTCAGAGTTCAGTCTACTTGGGTGTGGCGATTAACTTGATTCTGGCGGGAGCTGCTTTCAGTTTAGATCGCTCTTGGTCTGAAACCTCTGTGGACTTGCAGCAGGGCACGAACGACGAAGCAGGAATATCCCCGCAAGCAGAAATGTGGCGACCGTTGTTATGGACATTTGCTGTCTCCGGGTTTTGCGCGATGGCTTATCCTGTCCTTTGGACGCGGATTCTGACCTCCTTTCTCGGCAACTCAGGTTACGCCTTCTCAGTCACGCTGACCGCCCTACTGTTCGGCATTGCCATTGGCAGTTTTCTCTTTGCAGCGATAGCGCGCCGGATTCAATCGTGTGTAAACCTTTTCGGCTTGGTGCAGATTGGGATAGGACTGTCCCTTGTTGCGTTGATACCGGCTTTCGGAAACCTGTCTGGGATTAGTAGGGGACTGCAAGCTGCCTTTGGGGTTGGACGCCTTTGGGAATTTGTTGCCGGTTTTATCCTGATGATTATTCCCACTATCCTGATCGGGGCTAGTTTTCCGGTGGGCAGACAAATATGTGCTGCTGCTAAGTCACAATCAGTGGTTTACCCTGTCAGTGCAATCGGTGCACTCCTTGGATCGCTGTGTGCGGGATTTATTTTAATTCCACTGATCGGAGTTCGTCCGAGCCTTCTCTTGACCGCCGGATTGAATGCGATGGTAGGATGTGTCCTGATTCTTCGGAATACGGAGAAGTCACAGGTTATCAGCGGTGCCGCGATTGGTGGCACCATCCTGACCGGCGGAGTTGGGTTGATGGTGTTACTATGGGGGAATTCGCCCCCCTTTTTGAAGAATGGAACTTTTTGGGCACAACGCATAAACGATACGCTGGTCGAGCATACCGAAACTGTTGATGCAAACATTGCTACGTTTATGGATGACCAAGGTATCCATCGAATCTACGTTGACAATGACGAAACCGCCGACACGTCTCGTCAGGGGTCTACGCCATATCGTATCATCGCTCATCTGCCGCTACTGCTGCATCCGAATCCTGAACACGGTCTTGTCCTCGGGTTTGGTATGGGAATCACCTCCCATACCATGACGCAGCACGATGTACGTGTGGACACCGTCGAAAATCCAGACGGACTCATCGAAACGGCACAGAAATACTTTGCCGACGTAAACCATAGCGTCCTCGACAGTTCCTCGTTCAATCATACACTCAATGATGAGCGAAATTATCTGTTGATGACGCCAAAACGATACGACGTAATTTCTATAGGTGCCCGTCATCCGCTGGTGAGTTCAAGGGGAGCCAACCTTTATACCGCGGATTTCTACCGCCAGTGCAAGCGTATTCTCACAGAAGATGGTATAATATGCCGATGGATACCGCTCAAGCAGCTGCCGGAAACACATCTCAAGATAATTGTGAGAACCTTTATGGAGGTATTTCCAAATGCAACAATATGGTATAAATACACGCCAGACTTCGCCCTCCTGATTGGTGCGCCCGAGCGGCTCAAGATAAATTATCAGCGGCTCATGGAGAGGTCGCAGATGCTGCGGGTTTACGAAGTACTTGCGACTGATGACCTTGATGGTATGTCACTTCTTGATTCATTCATGATGGGTGAGAAGGCAGTGCGAGCGTATGCCGGCGATGGTCCAATCCATACAGACAATCACCCATATTTGGAATTTTTCCAGTCCCGTGCACTGGTAAACACAACTCATAAGAATCTTGCGGGGCTAGCGAAATACCGTGAACGCTCCACCCCTTACTTGGCAAATTACGGCCGCACGATGGGCGATAAGATCGAGGTGCGAAAGCGAATAGATCTCTACTTTGATGCCACGCAGAAGCTGATTGAAGGACAGATTGAATATGCCAAAGGAGAGTACGAGAAAGCTGTTGGTGTGTTGAATCAGGCGATAGCCATTAATCCGGACGATTATACCATTCGATATAATCTTGGGGCTGCGGTAGAGCTAGCAAACAAGGATTATCAAGAGGAGCTCAAACAGACTGAAAAGGTTCTCAAGCAGGCACTACAAAGTAATCCACAGGATGTCCAAAAACAGGTCGAACTGGGCATCACCTATGAACTTCAGGGAGAATTGGCAAAATCGGCATCCGCCTTTGAAGAAGCACTGAAGTATGATCCGAATCGCCTAGAGTTGTATTCACTGCTCGGACCGATTTATGAGCGTCAAGAACGGTACGATGACGCATTGCGCACGTACCAGAGGCTTGAAGAATTAGATCCCAATCTCCCCGCTATCATTTTCGGTGCAATGGCATCAATTTATCATTTCCACAAGAAAATGCTCCCCGAAGCCCTTCAATACGCGCAGAAGGCGTTGGTGGTGGATGCAAATTCTTGGCGTCTGCATAACCTGTTGGGGGTTATCTATACGGATAAGAAAGAGTTTGAACGAGCGGTTGATGCTTTCAAGAGTGCAATGCAGCTCGCACCGAATGAACCGATGCCGCACAGCGATTTGGCAAAAGCGTACCTCGTGCAAGGCAGACATGATGAGGCGTTGGAATCGGTGGGCACAGCAATACGTCTTGCACCGCGCGATCCATACTTTCAGGAGCAGCACCGTCAAATCCAAGCAGCAATAACAATGCAGAGGTAGGGGGCGTACCTTCCAAATTGTGATAAATAACTAGACAACAAACACCAGGATAGCTTGAAGAAAAGCAAGCCATAGTGGTTAAAGAAGTAACAATACATCATTATACACATGACAAAGAGGTAATCGATAGAAAATGCAGATTCAATCACCAAAGGGGACGAGAGACATCCTCCCTTCAGAAGTTCAGACATGGCAATGGGTTGAGGGGGTTGCGCGGTCCGTTTTTGGCACTTACGGGTATCAGGAAATCCGTACGCCAATTTTTGAAAGCACAGACCTTTTTGTGCGCGGAGTCGGCGATACCACTGATATTGTTGAAAAAGAGATGTACACCTTCAATGACCGGGGCAACCGAAGTGTCTCGTTGCGTCCAGAGGGCACAGCATCAGTCGTGCGCGCCATGCTCCAGAATCGTTTGATGGACGGTGCTAGCGTCTTAAAATTTTACTATATCGGTCAGATGTTCCGCTATGACCGTCCCCAAGCGGGGCGGTATCGAGAGTTTTGGCAGGTTGGCATCGAAGCGTTTGGGGCGGATTCGCCTGCAATTGACGCGGAGATTATCGCAGCGGGACAACAATTCTTCTCGACGCTCGGCATCAAAGATCTCACCTTGCACCTCAACAGTATCGGCGATCCAGCCTGTCGTCCAAAGTATGTTGAAGATTTGACAGCGTATGCGAAGGAGCATCTTGACGAGTTGTGCGGAAAATGTTATGCACGTCACGAACGAAATCCGATGCGGATCTTGGATTGTAAAGAGAGCGGTTGTCGTGCCGTTGTTGCTAACGCACCGCTTCTGTCCAATTATCTGTGTGCCCCCTGCCGTGAGAATTTCGATATGGTAAAGAGTTATCTTGACGAACTCGAAATTGATTATCACGAAGATCCGTATATCGTTAGAGGGCTGGATTACTACTCTCGCACCGCATTTGAATTTACAGCGGGTGGATTGGGTGCACAGAACGCAATCGGGGGTGGCGGTCGGTATGACTATCTAGCAGAAGAAATCGGGGGTGCTCCAACACCCGGCATCGGATTCGCACTCGGTATGGACCGAATTATCATCGCCTTAGATGCCCAGAACGTTAAGGTGCCAACCGCTGCGCCGGTGGATGTCTATCTCACGGTGTTAGGGGACGCAGCGATGCCTATAGCCCTGCAACTGGCACGAGATCTGCGTGAGAATGGCGTCAAAACCGATCTTGAGTTCAAAGGGCGTGGCTTGCGAGCACAGATGAGGACTGCAAACAAACTGAACGCACGGTATGTAATCATGATCGGCGAAGATGAAATCAACAATGCAGCTGCAACGGTGCGAGATATGGGGAGTGGTGATCAGCAATCGGTTCCGTTCCAACAGTTAGCGGAAATGATGCGTGAAAAGGTAGATAGCTAGAAGGTGGCCAATAAGGTTTATCACCTTGAGGAATGAAATTGTACTTTTTACAGATTGAAGGAGATAATTAGAGCAATGCCTGAGATGAAAAGGACACATTATTGCGGAGAATTACGGATCGCCGATGCCGGTGAATCGGTACGACTCACCGGTTGGGTATCCCGCCGCCGGGATCACGGCGGCGTGATTTTTGTAGATCTACGTGATCGAACCGGGATCACGCAAGTGGTCTTCGATCCATTGATCGACCCCGAAGCACACCGGGCTGCAGGCGTGATTCGCAACGAATTTGTGCTAAGTGTCAGTGGAAAGGTGCGGGAGCGGGGTGAGGGACTGACTAACCCCAACCTCCTTACCGGCGAGATTGAACTGGCGACGGATGAATTGGAAATCCTGAATGCTGCGAGGACACCGCCATTTGCTGTCGAGGACGAGATTGATACAGCCGAGGACGTGCGCCTAACACATCGTTACGTTGATCTCCGCCGTCCTAAAATGCAGAAGATATTACAGGTTCGGCACAAAGCTGCCCTTGCTGCGCGGAAGTATATGGATGAGCAAGGCTTCCTCGAAATCGAAACACCTATCTTGATGAACAGCACCCCCGAAGGTGCGCGGGATGTACTGGTGCCAAGCCGACATAACCCCGGTGAATTCTACGCGCTGCCGCAATCACCCCAGCAGTTCAAGCAGATCTTGATGATGAGCGGCGTGGACCGTTACTTCCAGATTCCGCGCTGCTTCCGTGATGAAGACACCCGCGCGGATAGGCAGCTTGAGTTCACGCAGCTCGATCTTGAGATGTCATTTGCAACTGTGGACGACGTGCTTGAAGTTACAGAGGGTTTGATGAAACGGATGTTTGAAGAAGCGGCCGGTATTTCTGTGCCAACACCCTTTCCACGCATACCGTATGATGAATCAATGGCACGATTCGGCAATGACAAACCGGACACACGATTCGGAATGGAACTCTCCGACCTCTCAGATCTAGTGGCGGACTGCGATTTCAAGGTGTTTACGGGTGCCTTGGCAAACGATGGGCAGGTAAAAGGATTAGCCGTTCCCGCCGGAGCGTCACTTTCTCGAAGGGAAATTGATGATCTCACAGAGTTTGTCGCCATCTATAGAGCAAAAGGGTTAGCGTGGATTAAGGTAACAGAGTCGGGTGATTTTGAATCAAGTATTGTCAAGTTTTTCAATGAAGACACCCTCAAAGCGGTTAGCGAAAGGATGGAAGCAAAGCCGGGCGATTTAATGGTGTTTGTCGCAGATAGACCAAAGATTGTTGCGGACGCTCTGTGCAATCTCCGACTCCATCTTGGAAACAAACTCAATCTAATTGATGAAAATCAATTTCACTTCCTATGGGTTGTAGATTATCCGCTGTTCGATTGGGATGAAGTGGAGCAGCGATACGAGCCGTTCCATCACCTTTTTACTGCGCCAACGGATGAGAGCATTCCACTGTTGGACACCGATCCAGGCAAAGCCCAATCGCTGCATTATGATCTGATTATCAACGGCATCGAGATCTGTAGTGGTAGCGTCCGAATCCATCAACAAGAGATTCAACAGAAAGTTCTTGAGATCTTAAAAATCAAACCCGAAGAGGCAGAACAACGATTCGGTTATTTTATCGAAGCACTGCAGTACGGTACGCCGCCACACGCAGGAATCGCACCGGGGCTGGACCGAATTGTGATGCTGATGACCGGCGAAGAAAATATCCGTGAAGTCATCGCGTTTCCAAAGACGCAGAGTGGGTTATGTCTCCTCACCGGAGCACCGTCTGCAGTTGACGAGGACCAGCTTCAGGAGTTGTCGATCCGGGTTGATGCGGTTGAAGATTAACCAAATTTCTATAGTCGTTGACATCGGTCTTGTACCTGATCCCACTATCTGTTTTGCGAAACTCCTCTCAGCGATCTGCCGTTACAATTAAGGGGGATTTGTTGCCAGAAAGATACAGGGTCAATGCTGCTTCTGTGTCAAGGTAGACACATGTTTCCTGACGAAAGGGCAAAAACGGAAATGGCCGCAATGATAGAAGATATCCATTTCAGTCCAGAGGATCGGCAGTTCATTGACCGAGCCATAGATTTTTGCCAACGAATGGGCGAACGGGCAGTCCTCATGTTAGTTGGGAGTCGTGCCGCTAACTTTGCCGATGAATGGTCGGACCTTGACCTGTGCATCATTGGTGATAAGCAGTGCCTTTCCGATGCGGATCGTAAAACTTATGAACAAAGCCGACAACTCTTCGTCGATCGGGGCGATTATGAAGCCCACTGGTCGTTTTTTGACGAAGGTGACCTGCGAACATGGTTGGAAACATGGCCCAATGAAATGATGTGGCTTATTGCCACTGCGCAGACCCTCTACGGTTGTTCAAGTACCGCCGAAGAGTTGAAGCATCATTATCGCCTGTATCCGCTAGCAGTCGCGGAAAGTAAGTTAAAATGGATGTTCGGCAAGTATTATTACTCGCAACGCGGTCCCTTAGCTATGGCAGCTCGGAAACACACGGAAATGGCGTTTATTGCGGTTGGAAACGTCATTGAGTACCTCTGCAAAATTTGCTGCATTGCTGACAGGCAGCCCTTTCCCTACAGCAAATGGCTGGTTGCAGCAGCTAAACAGACGCAACTGGGCGCAATAGTATATCCTTCAATTCAACGGGCGGTAGGGGGCATTGAAGAATTGATCAGCCCACCAACTGACCGTCATTGGCGCGACTGGTTGCCGGTGAAAGAATTGCGGGCGACGTTACCGATTGTTCAAAACGGGCTGAAAGAACTGGGATGGGTTTACGATTGGATTGACAATCCGGAGAGAGTTTACTTCGAGGAGACAGTGAGACGACCTGAACCCTAAACACCGACGAACCGGAATTAGAACGACAAACGGCTATGTCGGGCATGACTCTTGCACGAGATATTACGTGATTTTCAATGACGACGAAGGAGAAATTTGAGATGGAGAAAGAGCAGTTGCTCGAAAAACGAATTGCGGTGTTGATGGGTGGAAAATCAGGCGAGAGACAGGTGTCATTGCGATCTGGAGCGCGGATCACTGCTGCACTCGAACGGCTTGGTGCAAATGTGGTGACAATAGATCCAATCGACCTCGATTGGGTGGAGCGGATGCGAACTGACTTGATTGAAATTGCATTTCTAGGGGTGCACGGCAAAGGTTGTGAGGATGGAACGATTCAAGGCGTTTTAGAGGCGTTTGAGTTTGGCTACACCGGTTCCGGGGTGCTTGCAAGTGCGCTAGCAATGAATAAGGTCATGACCAAGCGGGTGCTTTCAACGCAGGACATCCCGACACCGGACTACCTTGCGGTTGACCCGAACCAAGATTTAGATCCGCAATGCGAGGAGGCAATCGATCGTCTGGGATTGCCGCTTGTAATTAAACCTGCATCGGAGGGTTCAAGCATTGGCGTATCGATTATTTCTGAGCTGCCAGAGGTCAGGCTGATCGCCCATAAAACCCAGCATCAGTTTGGGGAAATCTTATTTGAGCGATATATCCAGGGGCAGGAAGTCACTGTCGGATTGCTGGGCATTAATGAAAACCTCCGTGCTTTACCCATACTTGAGCTAGTTCCAAAACGGGAGTTTTACGACTACGAGGCGAAGTATACCGAGGGGATGACGGAGTTTATTATCCCCGCAAGGTTATCTGATTCGCTCACCGAACAAGTACAGGAAATTGCACTTGGGACGCACCAAGCGGTCGGTTGTTGGGGATACTCAAGAGTAGATATGTTAGTCGATACCGATGGACAACCCTATGTGATGGAGATTAATACACTGCCGGGTTTGACTGACCTCAGTGATTTACCCGCACAAGCGGCGGCGGCGGGAATGTCTTATGATGAATTGATCTATGAAATCCTAACAAGTGCACAAGCTCGTCTTATCGCAGCCGATTAATATCGACGCGTTGGTGGTGCGACTTCTATTTCAATTTACCTACGCAGAGGCAAGTTGCGTAGGTATCACATCGGAGGCAGCACCTTGTCGAAACTCAATAGCGGAATCAATCATCTTAAAGATATCAAACTGTGGTCGGTAGCCGATGAGCTGTGCGCCTTTGGTGAGATCAAACTCATAATAGGTCGGCGTGTTTTCTGCTAACCGAACATCTGCGTAATCCACACCTAGCTTCTGCGCTAGATAAGGCACCGTTTCCTCCCATGTAAAAGGCTCTGGTCCCGCAAGTTGGAAGGTTTCCCCAATTGCCTCTGGTTTACCAAGTGCGGCTAAGAAACCGAGCACGATATCTCGCACATCTGCGATATGTTTCTTATAGGATCTTCCGTTCTCATCTCGTGCGATGAGTAGGCGTTCTCCCGCCTCCCCGAACCCCAGTAGTTGTTGGCGAGTCTCGGCGGCTGCACCTGTGGTTCTGTTTGCGTAGGTATTCTGCCATTGATCAAGACGAAACTGAGCAAAATTCAAGATCTCATCGCCTGCTGCCACAAAGGCAAAGCGAAAAATCGAAATCGGCAGTTGATAGCTCCGATAATAGCCACGACACATCTCTTCGCCAAGTACCTTTGAAAGTGCGTACCACCCGCCCGGCTTCTGGAGCATTGCGTCTTCGCGAATCGGTTCTGACAAACCGCCGGGAAGGTATTTCTCGTAGGTTGCATCGGTGCTTGCAAAGAAGAAGTGTTTGAGATTGGTCCCGCTTTCACGGGCAGCCTCTAACATGTTAAACGTGCCGCGTGCATTAATCTCGAAATAGTCTTCGTTGGAGAAAGGACCGCCGCCCTGGAATGCCGCCCCAAGATGACAGATCGCCTCTACTCCGGTGACCGCTCTGTTTACATCTGCCGGATTGACCAAACTTCCTTCAACCAATTCAACCGGAAGCCCTTCAAACTTTTCTAACCGTGAATCCTTTTCCCAAACCAGTCCGCGTATTTCATGCCCTTCATCAATGAGAGCTTTGGCAAGGTTGGCACCGATTCTGCCGGATATGCCAGTAATGAGAATTTTCATAAGTGTATCTCCTAACTTTATTGTGAACTCGGCCAATTTTTTATTTGTGATTTTGACCTTATTTTGTTATCATGTTGTTATATTCTACGCAACACTGTTTTATGTGTCAAAAAGAAAAGCACATAATACCACCTTTTTTATACTTTAGGAGTTACGCAGTTCAGTTTGTAGTAGCGCAATTCATTGCGCGTCACGACACACGCGCCCGACTATAAACCGAAGATCTGACCGTAGGGGCAACCCTTGTGGTTGCCCGCTTTAAGCGTTCAAGTGCGTAAGTCCTACTTATCTTTCGGAGTCTCTCATGTTGATGCGTAATGAAGGCAGAACCTTAAAGAGCCAGATTGTTGTCATGTTCCTTCTAATCGGACTATCTCCGCTGTTTTCCGCCTCAATCCTCGCTTTCTATTCAAGCCAGAAGACATTGAATCAAGTCGTCGGCAATATAGAACGGGATCTGGCGATTAAGGTTATGGATAAAATTGACCATGAGATAGATAGTATCAGTCTTTTGGTCGATAATTGGACCAGTTTTGAAAATCGAAAGATTTTGGTGAACGCGGTGATCGAAGGGCAGAAGAAGAGTCGCGAACAATTATTCGATGAATGGAATCGTGACGGATTAACTTCAACACCCAGCGCACAGTTTCTCAAAAATCTCCAGCGAGCGAGCATAAATTTCAAGGAGATCTTTCTGACCGATATACGCGGATATGTTGTCGCAGCAACAGACAAAACAAGTGATTTCGATCAAGGTCCGGAAGATGATCCACCGTTCGGCGAAAAATGGTGGGCAGCGGCGAAAGACAAGGGTGAACATATCGGAGATATTGCCTATGATGAAAGTGCAGGGGTCTACGCCGTTGATGTGAGTATGGGTATTAGAACGGATGACGATGAAACTGTGGGCATTATAAAGGTGGTCTATAGTGTGGAGAACGTCCCGAAACTCATCGGAGATACAGGCCACGGAACTTCACGGCATTATGAGCTGCTGAATCGATACGGTTACATTGTTGCGGCGACTGAGTCGGATCAAGTCGAGATTCTAAAAGATATGTCTCGTGTTGCACTCCCTGATAACAAGGAGATTTGGAAGAACAGGGCGGCCAAAAATGGGTTCGCTATCGGCGAGACGGAGAACGAAAAAGTTCTCATGGGTTGGTCCCGTGGTGAAGCGTGGACCGTATTAACATACAGTCCTCTGGATACAGCCTACGCACCCTTGCACGCGCAGGCACGGTGGCTCATGGGGGTGTCGGCAGTTGCTACCGTTATCATACTCCTCGTTGCGCTGGCGGTGGGAAATCGTGTGGTCTCCGAATTGCTAGGGAAGGAACTCATGGCGCAAGAGATTCAAACTGCTCAGAGCATGCAGATGGGATTGTTACCCGAATCACCTGATATTAGCGAACTTGATTTGGCAGGACGTTGTCTCGCAGCGAACCGTGTCGGTGGGGATTATTACAACTATCTGTGGATGGACGACGATCAGAGAAAACTTGCGATCGTCATCGCCGATGTGGCTGGGCACGATATGTCTGCAGCAATCCCTGCCGTGATGTTCTCCGGGATGCTTGATTTCGCTGTCAAAGAGGGGGCGCCCGGTGCGATGCTCACCGCGCTCAATCAGTCGCTCTGTCAACAACCTAAGCGTACGCCTTTCATCACCTGTTGTGTGGCTATCATTGATCTGGATGAGAAGCAGATGCAATGGTCAAAAGCAGGTCATCCCGAAATTTATCACTATCAGACAGAATCAGATACTGTCGATGAACTAGCTGCGGAGAGCTATCCGCTCGGCGTATCTCTGAAAGCGGATTATATAGATGAAACGGTAACCCTGTCCGATGGAGATCTGCTCATTTTTTATACCGATGGACTTCCGGAGGCAGCCAACCCCAGCGGGAGGATTTACGGCTATAATCGACTCGAAAGGAGCATCCACCGCGCTGCCCAAGGTGACCTTTCATCGACGGAAAGAATCGATCAAATTATAAACGATGTTCGTGGGTTCATTGACAATACTGAGCCGGAAGATGACATAACGGTTGTTGTAGCGAAGGTAACAAAATCCCAATAAGGTGTCATGAAAGATAAGGATATGACCACACAACCGACTCCCTTCTCTACGAACGATGTGGTGGATACTTCTAATGACGACGAAACCGACGAGCGCATTAAGTTAGTTTCCTTTCGGGAGTTAGTCCCTGAAATCAAAGATACAGGGTATTTAACACACTCGATTTTTTACTATCCCGCTAAATTTATACCCCATGTTGTAAGATACACACTAGAGTCCTTCACAAAGGAAGGTGATTGGGTTGTTGATCCGTTTGCAGGTTCCGGGACCGTCGGCGTTGAGGCTTACCTGTGCAAGCGAAATGCGTTTCTACTGGACCTGAATCCGCTTTTGAATTATATGATACCACTCAAGGTGCGTACCAAAAAAGACCGATTGCGTGAAGACTGGCTCAGTCAGACGTTAGATAACTTAGAAAAAAGTAGGCACCACTTCACCCCAGCGTGGTCCAATCTAACGTATTGGTATCCACCCGAAATGCTGGAGACTCTAAGTAGGTACTGGGGATTTATCAAAAACAGTAGACGGGACACATACATTACAATCATAGAATCAGCACTCGTGAAGATGAGTAAGCACTTTTCTTATGCAGAGCATAGAACCCCTAAACTGTTCAGGTCTAAAAGTAAGCACAAATATGTTGAAGAACTGCTACAGACGGATTGGGAAGAAAAATTAAAAGGGATGATTCGGAATCATTCATTCGACACTTTACGAAATATAAATGACTTTGCAGTACTTACCGACCGTCACAATAACTGTGTTGCGTTTAAGGGTGGGGTAGATTCTTCATACTATCCGTTTCAGCAGGAGTTTGATGCCTTAATCACATCACCGCCCTATCTACAAGCCCAAGAATATATGCGGACAGTCAAAATGGAGCTATTTTGGCTAGGTTATAACGATGAAAATATTAGAAAGTTATCCAGACTTGAAATACCGTATCGGAAGGCGGATAGGATAATTCAAACCCCAACACTGAAAAAAATAAGATCAGAACTCACACGGGCTGACCTCACAAAGTTATTAGATTCGTATTTTTGTCATACCATCAACGCCCTTGAGAATGCAATGAATCAGTTAAAAGCGAACGGAACCGCCTGCATTTTCATTGGAAATCCGTTGATTGATGGGATAAAGGTTGAAATCTGGCGGATATTGATGGAGTATTTTACGGACAACGGATATCTCTTTGAGAATCTGTATGAAGATCGGATAAAGAACAGACAATTATTCGGCACTCGGAAAAATAAAAATCCAGATGGGATGAAGTCTGAATTTTTGCTAATTTTGAGAAAAGGGTGATAGGTAACGAGAACTGTTTAGGAGAGTTGCCTTTCAGGTCATAGACTCTCGACATAGTTGGAGAAGTATGGGATGAGTGACAATTTACGCGAATCTGAAGCCAGAGTGACGCTTAAAGCTTTGGAATCATCTTACTGCCCTGAACCTATAAAAGAAGCGCGGGAACGGCAGGATGAAATACTGATTGAAAGGTTCCGAGGGCAGCCCTACGCGATTGCAGATATCGGTTGTGGCACAGGCTACCACGGCTCAATCTTCGCGCCCACTTGCCGACTTTATCACGGTTTTGAGCTATCAACCGATATTGCAGCAGTTGCTCAAGATAGATGGCGCAGGGAAGGGCTAAATAACACCGAATTATTTCTCGGCGATGCTGCTCAAGCCAAAACACCGAATAATTTTTATGACCTTGTCTGGTGTTTATACTTTACCCCCGGCAATCTTCGAGAACCATCAACGGATCTGGGTGTTTATACGGACGCATACCTCGATCAAAATCCGAGTTTTATCGCTATATTCTCGAACTTTTATCGAGCACTGAAACCGGGCGGGTTGATGTTCTTAACGATCTACAAGGATGTGCCGGAGGCTGAGGACGCCCAGATCGATTTCTACGAGCATACCGATCAGCGTGTAGTAACACCTAGAGGCGGGCGATTTGTGGCGACTGCGGAAAATTTCTGGTCTGCTAGATGGACCGAGCAAAGTCTCTTATCGAACCTTAAAGCGTGTGGGATTGCCGAGAGTGATGTTATGTTTCGTGACCTAAATCATATCGCATGGCTTGTTGAAATCAGTAAGCAATTATAGAGTAAAGGAGAAATTATGATAGGTCCCAGACTTCCCTACCGCTACGACCACTACACCTGGCCCGAAATCAGGGATTTGGTTAAAAAACAACCCGTCATTGTTCTACCGGTCGGCTCTACCGAGGACCATGGCCATCATCTTCCCTTGGATGTGGATACCTTCGTAGTCAGCAGCATCTGCGATGCCGCCGCACAGCAGATTCCTGACGAAGTGCTGCTTTTACCCGAACTCGCTTACGGTTTTGAAGATCACCACATGGATTTCCCCGGCACTATCACTATCCGTGATGACCATTTACTAAACTTTGTCGTCGATATTACCAAGAGCGTTGCCCACCACGGTTTTCGCAAGATCCTTATCGTCAACGGGCACGGTTCCAACGTTCCTATCTTGGAGTTGGCGGCGCGTCGGACAGTGATTGAGACCGAGGCACACTGCGGCATGCTCAACGGGGGAGCAGGCGTTTCGGTCGATGAAATCGTTGAATCAGATGTACTGTCCCATGCGGATGAGATCGAAACATCGGTCTACCGCTACCTCAATGATGCAGCAGTCCAGATGGATAAAGCCTCCCACGAAGTGAAAGTTCCAGTTTCGCGCTACTATTGGCGTGGCACGGTACGCGGCAAGGGCAGTGCGCCGCTACGGATGATGGACCATTGGTCACGCATCTCGGAGACGGGGGTCATCGGGGATGCGACTCTCGGTACAGTGGAGAAGGGTGAGCGGTTCTTCAACGCTGCCGCTACAGAGCTCGCCGCACTTATCCGTGAATTCCGTTCCTTGCCCATCGAACCGCGTGTAGACCATCATTGAACCTGTTGAACCAAATAAGTGCTGTTGGGAGATGAAGATAGAATGTAATTGTTTGTAATTATATGTAATGCAATTGGTGAGCTGCCACAAAACGTTTCATTCTGAGACAGGAATAATCCCCCCATTTTCACGGGAAAAATGGGAAAGTTTGCATTTTTCGTGCTTAACTAATGAACAAATTATCTGTACGTTTCACGTTTCGCGCTCGCCTTCTACCTAAGCCATTAATGGATGGCTACAAGGATCCAATATGTCCCAAAATCAACTCATCGTTGCGTTAGATGTAGAAAACTTGGCAGCAGCAAACGAACTAGTCACTACACTTTCCGATGATGTCAAATGGTTCAAAATCGGCAAACAACTCTTCACCGCGGTGGGCCCCACTTCTGTTAAGCTGCTACATGAAGCAAAGAAAAACATCTTTCTGGATCTCAAGTTCCACGATATTCCCAACACTGTCGCCGGTGCGGTTGCATCTGCGACAAAAATTGGTGCCAATATGATCAACATGCACGCTTCAGGCGGATTGGAGATGATGCGTGTCGCGGGGGAAACCGCTGAGAAACAAGCGTCCGAACTTGGCATCTCCAAGCCAATAGTTTTGGGGGTGACCATCCTCACAAGCGTTGATGAGGCGAACTTCCAGCGCGATTTTGGGACACAACGCAAGCTGAAAGATCAGGTCGCTTATCTCGCAGAACTATCTCAGAAAGCAGGATTGGATGGCGTGGTCGCTTCGCCATTGGAGATTGGGTTGATTCGGAAGGTTTGCGGGGATGATTTTGTAATCGTTACACCGGGCGTCCGTCCCGCTTGGGCCGCTTCAAACGATCAGCAGCGGGTCATGACACCCGCCGAAGCGATCCATGCCGGCGCGGATTACATCGTCGTTGGAAGACCTATCACAGCAGCGGATAACCCACGTGAGGCAGCGAGGAAAATACTACAAGAAATCGATAAGTGAAACGTGATGCGTGAGATACCAATTTGACGTTCATATTTTACGCCAGATCCTACTATTGACATAAGAGTGAGTGATGAATTCAACGAGATCGCGCATGTAATCGTCAAACACAGCGATCATATTTTTTAACGTAATTAGGACTTACGCAGCCACCTGTAGGCGGGGCATCTGGTTTCCCCGCGCAAACTGTACTGAAATGAGTAAGTCCTATTAACACAAAGATGACAATTCACGATAATTATGAGTCACCAACAAAAGATACGAAACTACTGCATTTTAGGACATATAGATCACGGCAAAAGCACGCTCAGTGATCGGCTTTTGGAGTACACCGGCACATTGACACCCCGCGAGATGCGCGAGCAGGTCTTGGATCTGATGGATCTTGAACGCGAACGCGGTATCACCATTAAGGCAACCGTTGTGAAACTCGATTATCGCGCTATAGATGGGGAGGTCTACGAACTGAACCTGATTGATACACCTGGACATGTGGATTTCACTTACGAAGTGTCGCGGAGCCTCGCAGCCTGCGAAGGGGCAATTTTGATCGTAGATGCCGCCCAAGGTGTAGAAGCGCAGACGTTAGCAAATGCTTATCTCGCAATTGACCACGATCTTGAGATTATTCCCGTTATTAATAAAATCGATCTCCCGACAGCGCGTCCAGATGAGGTTAAACGGCAAATCGAAGAAGTGGTTGGCATCCCCGCAGACGAAGCGATTTTGGTGAGTGCAAAGGAAAATATCGGCACGCAGGAGATATTGGAAGCAATTGTTAACCGGATCCCTCCACCGAAGGGGAGTACCGATGGATCTCTGAAGGCACTGGTCATTGACTCTGTGTATAACAGCTATCGGGGGGTCGTCATGTATGTGCGCGTGTTTGATGGAAGCGTGAAGATAGGCGACAAGATCCGCTTGATGGCAGCGAGGAGTGCTTACGAAGTCGAGGAGGTCGGCGTTTTCCTGCCGCACATGAAACCTGTTGATGTGCTATCAACAGGTTCGGTCGGTTATGTCATTGCCGGGGTTCGGGAGATAGCGGACGCCAAAATCGGTGAAACTATTACCGACCACACAAACCCCACAGCAGAACCGCTGCCCGGCTACCGTGAAATGAAGCCACTCGTGTTTTGCGGACTATATCTAGCGGACACCAGCGAGGTCGGCGCGTTGAGAGAGGCACTCGAAAGACTCAAACTCAACGACGATTCTTTCAGCTTTGAACCTGAAATTTCTGTGGCACTTGGATTCGGATTTCGGTGTGGTTTCCTAGGATTGCTGCACATGGAGATTATCCAAGAACGGCTAGAACGCGAATTTGACCTCTCCCTTGTTCGGACCTCACCGAGCGTTAAGTACCGTGTCATCCAACGAGATGGTGAGTGCGTTGAAGTTGATAATCCCGCGAAGCTGCCGCCCGTTGATCAGATCGATTTCATTGCGGAACCTCACATCACCGCTGACATTATTGTCCCGCGAGACTACATCGGCAATGTGATGGATTTATGTCAAAAGCGGCGAGGTGTCTTCATACGCATGGATCAGCTGGACGCAACCCGTGTACAAATCAGTTACGATCTGCCCTTGGGCGAAATTCTCCTTGATTTCTACGACAAGCTCAAATCATTAACGCGCGGCTACGGTTCGCTTGAATACGAAGTTGGTGAATACAAACCTGGTGATCTCGTGAAGCTAGATATTTTGCTCAACGAAAAGCCAGTTGATGCCCTCTCAACAATTGTCCACCGTGACATGGCTTACGGTCGAGGAAAGGCGTTAGTAGAAAAGTTAGGGGAAGTGATCCCACAGCAGATGTTTACCGTGCCCATCCAAGCAGCAATCGGACATAAAGTAATTGCCCGTGAAACCATCCGTGCTTTCCGAAAGAATGTAACAGCAAGACTTTACGGCGGTGACGTTACCCGCAAGCGGAAGCTGCTCGAAAAGCAGAAAGAGGGCAAAAAACGGATGAAACAGATTGGGAGCGTCGAGGTGCCACAGGAAGCGTTTATGGCAATTCTATCTATTGATGAATAAAATTTGTATCTTACATTGGAGGTAACGCACTTATGAATGAAACGTTAGCGGACACGCATGAAGAGGCACTTTCACGATGGCAGAGATTCCAGCAGACTGTGGTATGGGAATACCTTCAGGTTATCGTGGTTGCGTTTGTGCTTGTCTTTGGATTTATTCGTCCCTTTGTTGTTGAAGCGTTCAAAATTCCGTCCGGTTCTATGGAAGAAACCTTGCTTGTTGGCGATCGCATCCTTGTCTGCAAATTTATCTACGGCATCAATATTCCGGGAACGAAAATTAAACTCTTTGATTTCCATAAACCGGCAAGAGGAGATGTATTTGTATTCGTTCCGCCTCACGAGCGAACCAAGAATTTTATCAAACGGATCGTCGCAGTTGGTGGTGACACAATCGAGACGAAGGGGGACACGCTCTACGTCAACGGGGCAGCAATCGAAGATAGCACCTATGCGAAGCACGTGTCCCCCGCCATCGGTCATCGGTACAATTTCCCACCTTTCCGCAAGCCGTACCATTTGCCCAATGACAACGCTTTTGCACCTTATAAACTCTCGCCGAATCAGTTTCACATGACGTTTCCAGATGGTAGACCGTTTGAAGTTCCAGAAGGATATGTTTTTGCAATGGGGGATAATCGGGATCAGAGCAGCGACAGCCGGACATGGGGCCCCGTGTCTGTGAACGACATTAAGGGGCAAGCCTTCATGGTCTATTGGTCTTACGATGCGTTTAATCAGAAACGACCTTGGGAAGTTTGGAAGATTATCAATGGTATTCGATTTACCCGAATTGGGAGCTTGATTCGGTCAGAGTTTGATGGTGGGCATTGAGAAAACTGTTATTTTGTGAGACCAATAAGCATCTTCAACCCATGGAGGTAACACACTCATGAGTAAAACGTCAATAGATACACACCAAAAACCGCCTTCACGATGGCAGAGATTCCAACAAACCGTGGTAGGGCAATACCTTCAGGTTATCGTGGTTGCGTTTGTGCTTGTCTTTGGATTTATTCGTCCCTTTGTTGTTGAAGCATTCAAAATTCCCTCCGGTTCGATGGAAGATACTTTGCTAGTTGGGGATCACATCCTTGTCTGCAAATTTATCTATGGCATCAATATTCCGGGAACAAAAATTAAACTCTTTGACTTCCACAGACCTGCAAGAGGAGATGTATTTGTATTCATTCCTCCCCACGAACGCCCCAAACATTTTATCAAACGCATTGTTGCCATTGGCGGCGATACGATTGAGACAAAAGGGAATACGCTCTATGTCAACGGGGTAGCAATCGAAGATGGTGCCTATACGAAACATGTGTCCCATGTCGTTGGTCATCGTTACGATTTTCCACCCTTTCGTAAACCCCAGTATTTGCCCAGCAACAAAGTTTTTGCGCCCTATAAACTCTCGCCGAATCAGTTTCACATGACGTTTCCAGATGGTAGACCGTTTGAAGTTCCAGAAGGATATGTTTTTGCAATGGGGGATAATCGGGATCAGAGCAGCGACAGCCGGACATGGGGCCCTGTGTCTGTGAACGATATTAAGGGACAAGCCTTCATGGTCTTTTGGTCGTATGATCCATCTAATCAAAAAAGACTTTGGGAGATTTGGAAGATCATTGAGGGCATTCGGTTCACTCGAATAGGACACTTGATTCGATCGGAATTTGATGGGAGACATTGAGAAAATTGTTAACTTGTGACATCAACAAACGGGAGGAAGTTGACTATTGTCCGTTGAAGTCCGTTTAGACCATATCGTTAAAGCGTTTGATACCACGATCGCAGTGAATGATGTCAGCCTTGAAATTCGGGAAGGTGAACTGTTTTTTCTGCTTGGGCCATCGGGTTGCGGAAAGACGACCTGCCTGCGCATTCTCGCGGGGTTCTACGAACCGGATAGCGGGCAACTGATGTTTGGCGATCGAGAGATGAGTAGAGTGCCGCCGCATAAACGGAACACCGGGATGGTATTCCAGAACTACGCGCTTTGGCCCCACATGACTGTCTTTGAGAATGTCGAATATGGTCTGTCGCTTCGCAAGATTGATAAGGAGATCCGAAAAGAGAAAGTCCACGAAGTCTTAGAGGTGGTACAGATGCCGGAGTACGCTGATCGCCCTGTCAACAAGCTCTCCGGTGGACAGCAGCAGCGGATAGCCCTAGCACGCGCCCTCGTTGTAGAACCGGATGTGTTGCTTCTTGATGAACCATTAAGCAACCTTGACGCAAAGTTACGGCTTGAAATGCGTCAAGAAATTAAGCGCATTCACTCACAAGCCGGTGCCACCGCCGTTTATGTGACGCACGACCAACAAGAGGCAATTCACCTTGCAGACCGGATGGCAATCATGAGAGAAGGTTCAATTATCCAAGTCGGCACCCCGCGTGAAATTTATCGGTTCCCCACCAATCCGTTTGTCGCTAGCTTCATCGGCGAGACCAATTTCATCAGTGGTAAAATTCAATCTCTATCTAATGGATCTGCTGAAATTGAAACGGAAATCGGTGTGTTGCACTCAACAACAATCTATCACGATTTCACAAACGGTGAAGCGGTGACTTGTTGCATTCGTCCAGAATCTATTCACTTCGACGAAGCAATTGCTGAAGGGACATCAAACCGACTGAGTGCGAAGGTCCTCAGTGCCACCTATCTGGGACGCGTCGAGGAATATCACTTGGCTCTCGATGATGAATTGACAGCAAAAGCGGTGCTGTACAATCCAAGAACGCACGGTAGAAATGTCGGTGATACGCTTTCCATATCTGTCAGCACAGAGGACGTAATCCCTTTACCGGTGGAGGAACCCTACAGCGATGAGGAAGAACGCGAAGAATTGTGAATCCACTGAACACTATCAAAGCCAAAATATTACTTCTCGCCTTAGCTGTCTTTCTCCTCCTGTTTTTCGGTGCCCCTCCTTTCCAAGATTGGATCGTAAGCATCTTTGAGCTCTTCAAAGATCCACAGGCAATGCGAGAATACATCGCCGCTTACGGTCCCCTTGCTCCGGTAGTTTCTGCGCTCCTCATGATACTCCAGAGTGTTGCCGCACCGTTGCCCGCTTTCCTGATTACTTTCGCTAACGGGCTGCTGTTTGGTGTATGGTGGGGTGCTGCATTGTCGTGGAGCAGTGCTATGCTGGGTGCTGCCCTCTGTTTTTTTATCGCTCGATACTTTGGGCGCCCTGCCGTTGTTAAGCTGACCAGCGAATCCGCCCTTGCCGTTTCTGATCGGTTTTTTGAACGCTATGGGAAACATGCGGTGCTCATTGCGCGATTAGTCCCTATTATCTCATTTGACGTAATTAGCTATGGGTCAGGGTTGACCGGCATGAGATTTCTCGGATTCTGGCTCGCTACCGGAATTGGGCAACTCCCCGCAACGATTCTGTACTCCTATCTTGGGGATGAAGCAACCGGGACAATTAAAATCCTGTTTTGGGCTTTTGGGATTGTCAGTGCAATCTCCATTGTAGCGGTCCTGATTAAGCGACGCTCAAAGGTCAGCTCGCATATCGGAGACCATTTCGCACTTCTGTAGGTCGATTTTCCAAAATCGACAGTCTTTGGTGCAAAGAAACCGAGTTTTTTCCGCAAAACTCGGTTTCTCTTCATGTTTTGCACTTTCTTTTTGCATGAGCCATCAATTTATAGTGATAGCGATTATTTGGAGGAATCCATGGAAATTCGTGGCGTCCGTGAATCAGAATTAGCGGAAATGATTGAATTGCAATGCCAGGTTTTTCGACCGGATGGGCATGAACGGTACTCGCAATATGTTCGCACTGATCCAAGCTACCGATACGACCAATCTCGCGTCGTAGTGGTGAACGGAGAAATTGTATCGACCCTTCGTGTCTGGAAACGCGAAATGCGAATTGGTTCTATCGCCGTGCCGATGGGAGGGATTGGAGGCGTGGGCACGCACCCTGACCATCAAGGGGCTGGTTATGCCACAGCGTTGATGAAAGACACGATTTCCTACATGCGGACGGTTGGCTATGACGTTGGTGTACTCTTTTCCGCTATTCCATGTGCATTTTATCGGAAGTTGGGGTGGGCAAGTGTGCCGTTGGCAGGTTTTCGAGTAAAGCGGAGGGTGAGCGTTGGACTAGGAGGAACGGAGTGGTGTGTTGAGTCTTTCGACGAAAGGCGAGATATAGAGGACTGCATCGCGCTTTACGACAAGCATAACGCTCAACAAAGCGGATCGCTTGTGCGCGTAAGGTCTTATTGGGAAAGTGGTCCCGCACGGCTACGGGAAATTTTGCCGACGGTAGTCGCTCGGAGTGAGAACAAACTTGGGGGTTACCTCAACTTTCAAGTTGGTAAAAAAAGTGTAAACATCCTTGAAGTTGCCTATGACCGTACACAGCCGGAAGCCTTAACAGCGTTAGTAAACCATCTCCTCGAGATCTGTGAACGAGAGAACGTAGAGGAACTTCACAGTGATATTCCGCATCGACATCCGATGGTCGATCTACTTGTTGAGGGGACAGCGGGGGATACCTTCTTGACTGGCAACTCTGCCATGATGTTATATCCTGTGAATCTCCCTTCTTTGTTCCAGCGACTTCTACCTGAGCTACAAGTCCGGCTCGATGCAGTGAACCAAACCTCCACCCCTGTCTCGATCCGCTTTGCCGTTAATGACCAGGAGGCGGGGCTACGTTTACTCAATGATGGAACGCTCCAAACCTTTGATTCAGATGAGGAGGCAATTCGTCTGCCATTGCCGGGACACCTTTTTTGGCGGGCACTACTTGGTGAATCGAGCTGGGGGCAGCTTGAACCGACCTTGCATCTAGGGGGGATTGCGGTGGAGCCAGAGATCGCAGCCCTATTGTCAATCCTATTTCCACAACGAGAAGTCATTTTTTGGGGACCAGATCACTATTGAACCGTAAGGAACAACGATCGTTGTTCCTTACTGCAAACAGGAGAAAAACATGAAAATCGGTGTGACACAAATCATTCTTGGGACAATGTCGCTGGACGACACGCTTAACCTCTGTCAAGATGCGGGTTATGAGGCAGTGGAGTTGACCTTCCGAGACGGAAAAGATCTGAATGCGGACATGAGCACAGCCGAAATTGAGAGCGTCGGTGAGAAGTGCAGAGAGGCGGGGGTTGAAATCGGCAGCGTTATCGCCAGCTATGCAGACCGCGGAAATCTGCTCAGTCCAGACACAGCGGAGCGGGAGAGCGGCGTCAAATCCCTCGTCCGTAACCTCGAAATCGCAGGCATACTCGGCGTGGGTGGAATCCTCTTGCATCCCGGACAGCTAACCGTCTCTGACACCTATCAATCGGTCTGGGATAACCTGATCGGTATTCTGAAAGAGGTTGCTCCAATCGCCGCGCGGAACAGAGCTGCAGTTGGGTTGGAAAATGTGTGGAACAAATTTCTACTGAGCCCGAAAGAGATGCGTGATTTTGTCGATGAGGTTGGGAGCGAATGGGTAGGGGTCTATCTTGACACCGCCAATATGATGGCTTACGGCTATCCTGAACACTGGATCCGTGAGTTAGGGACTCGGATTTGCCGTGTTCACTTTAAGGATTTTGACCGGGGGGCGCATCAGTTCGTCAACCTTCTCGATGGCGATACCGATTGGCACACCGTGGTTCATGAACTCCGGGCGATCGGATACGATGGTCCCGTCATCCACGAAGTGGGCGGCGACCATGCCGCTCAAGTTGACCTCGCTGAACGGATGCGGAAGATCGTTTCGATGTAATTTATAGTGAATTCAAAAAATAAATAGACACTTTCGCTCCCCATGTTTGGTAGGCGCTGTTTCCAACTGCGCCGATTTGGAGTGTCTCATTAATTCTAAAATCTACTATAATTCCGTTCATAGGGTTGTCAGGTTCAACGATCGTTGAACCCTACATTCGCTGGGCGCACACCAAATTCTGCCTCGAAGTCCCGCCAAATTTCGAGGGGCACATCTGCGGTTGCCGCCTCGTATGCTTCCTCAACCTGCATTTTATTGGCGGGGCCCACCATCACAATACCGTCCACCGGCGCAGCCAAGCAAAACTGCATTGCAAGATGACGGATGTTTACGCCACGCTCTTGGCACCATTGCCACATCATGTGCGCCCGCGGCATGGAACCGGGGTGGCGACGTCGCTCCGTTTCCACGTCCGGCTCCACGCCGGTTAGCGATCCCATACCGAGGGGACTGGCGAGAATAATACCCACATCATATTGGCGGGCTAACGGCAGCGTTGTTTGAGCGACTGATTGGTCTAGAAGATTGTAATCAAGAAATGTCAGGACGACTTCGATATGGCCCGTCTCAATGGCTACCCGATGAAACTCGTGTTGGCGGACACCGAGTCCGATATGTCGGATAACTCCCTCCTCCTTCATCTTCAGTAACTCATCCAACGCACGACCTGGGCCCAAGGGATCTTCAATAGCGATCGGATCGTGGATAAGGACTGAGTCCAAGTAATCAGTCCGGAGCTGCTTGAGGCTGTTTTCCACACTCCGACGTGTCGTCTCGCCGGAATAGTCTTTATCTGGACCCGGAGGACTAACCTTGGCTTGCAGATAGATTTTTTCCCGCAGACCACCGGCAAGTGCTTTGCCCCAGCGTCCTTCTGCATGACGTGGGTAGGTATCCACATAGTCAATGCCTAACTCAATCGCACGATGGATAGCTTCGATCGTTTCAGCTTCGGATCCTTGTGCCAACCAAGCCGCACCCAAGGCGAGCGCCTTTGGTCGCATCTCTGTGCGTCCCATCCGTCGGGTTTCCAGTTCTGCCATTATCCCTCCAGCTATATTCTGACCTAGATTGTTGGTAGTAGCCACACGCCGTATACCGTGACCTCAAAAGTTTACTATAGTGAATTCAAAAGATAAAGAAACACTTGCGCTCCCCCGGTAGGTGCGGTTTGTAACCGCACCGGTTTGGCGTGTCCCATTAATTCTAAAATCTACTATAGTTGCACAAGTGAGCCAAGGTTTTTCGCGTTTCACGCTTTTTGAGCCCCTTAATTTCGTGGAATACTCTGGCTTTAACGCGGTCCCGGTATCGTGATCTTCCCGTTATCGCGGCGTTGGGATTCCAAGAAGCCAATCATAATCTCCACAACCTTGTGCCCGTCTCTGCCCGATGACGAGGATTCACCGCCTTCAGCGACGATACGCACCAGCTCTTGGACACCGGCGGGTATCCCCTCGACCTCCCACGTAGGTGGTGTTATGGGTTGGGAGGTTCCATCCTTTTCGAGGCTCGCTTTTTCATTATCGATAAGGACATAGCCTTCTGTACCAACGATCTCAAGGCGGAAGTTCGGGGCGGGCGTATTCTTTGATCCACCGGCGTAGTACCCGCGCACACCGTTTGCAAAATGGATGTAACCGCTCGCGGCAGGCTCCGTCTTGGGTTCATGTCCGCCATCTCCCCGATATTCCCAATAATCTTCGTATCCCTCTTCCAACTCGGCGATAACCCACTCCGGGTCAGAATCCGCATAGTAGCAGATCGCGTCGATGAGATGGGTGCCGTTACGGAAGAGCATAGCACGACCCCCATTCAGCGTACCGATGATATACTTTACCTCCCCGATCTCACCGGCTCCAACAATCTCCTCTTTCGTATGCCGCCATAGGGGTTGCCATCGTCGAGTGTGATCGATAGACAGGATTGTGCCGTTACGTTCAACCGCTTCGAGCATACGGTCGGCATCAGCGAGATTGGTCGCCATCGGTTTCTCACAGAAAATCCCCTTCGCGCCAGCATTCGCTGCATTGACCACCAGATCAGCGTGCCGGTGATCAGAGGTCGCCACCGTTACGATGTCTAAGTTCTCCTTTGCCAACATCTCTTGGTGATCCGTATAGAGGGCAATATCGGACCAATGGTCTTGCCACTGCTCCTTGAAATCTGCGAGTGTAGTCTCTAATATATCACATGCGGCAACCAGTTCAGCATTGGGCAGCCCTACCAAGCCAGAGGTATGTCTGACACCAATGCCTCTACATCCAATTACACCAACTCGATATTTTGCCATAATAGCTTCTCCAATCTTCTTAGGTTATACTTTCATGAAGGTTCCGGTTATGTTGAATCGTTCCAATCTTACTTCCCTTCTTCCGCATCCCGTTGAAACAGCTGCAAAAGCATATCATTCGGACCTTTGAAGAACGCCAGACGAATGCCACCGGCACCCGCATCAAAAGGTTCTTTCTCGATCGGCACACCTTTCTCTTTGAGATCTTGGGCACTTGCATCCACACTATCAACCCTGAAGGAGATATGGTGGAAACCTTCTTCTGCTTCCATTGATTTTTTTGGCATCAGCTCTAGGATCATATCCCCAGCTTTAAGAAAGACATAATCTTCATCGTCTTCCACGGGGAATCGCTCAATCACTTCCAATCCAAGTGTTTCGGTATAAAATTTGACAGAGCCTTCAACATCATCGGTAACAAGGGCTATCTTGTGAATCTTATGGATCATGCAGGGTCTCCTTTTATGTACTGGTAGTGAATATTGCTGGGTGCTGATTTGATTTTTGTACGGTAGGTTTAAGTTAGGAAAGGCAAATAGATTTTGAGGTAGGGTATATTATTTGAAGTGTCTCACGGTTTTGTAGCAAGGCATCAAACGTAAAACGCAAGGAGCGAATCCTTTACGTTTTACGTTCGACGCATTACTTGTGATAGCTAAGATGCAGCACTCTCAATCGCTCGACGGGTGTAGATCTCCGCCAAGTTTTCGCGATACGCCTGACTGGCGTGAATGTCTTCCAACGCAGTTATTCCGTCAGCCGCTCTCGCAGCAGCGGCAGCGATGTTATCAGCGGTCAGTGCCGATCCTGTTAGCGCGGACTCGACGCCCGACGCCCGATATGGGGCATCCGAAACGCCGGTAATACCAACCGAAACGCTCTGACAGGTATCTCCAGATTTCGTTAAGACGACAGCCACGCCGGTGAGGGCAAATCCTGATGCGACTTGGTGCAGCTTCAGGTATGTCCCCTTGGTGTTAGCATCTGGAATGGACACATGGATTGCCGTAAGGATCTCATCATCCCCGAGGTCTGTCTCGTACAGCCCTTGGAAGAAATCGGTTGCTTTGACAGTCCGCTCGCCGTTGGACCCAGCGATCTGGAGATCCGCATCCAGCGCGAGAATCGTCGCGGGCCAATCAGCAGCCGGATCGGCGTGTGCAAGACTGCCGCCAATCGTGCCTTTGTTTCGCACCTGCACATCGCCAATTTCGGCAGCGGTCTGTGCAAGCAGCGGCACCTTCTGCTGGACCAGCTCTGAACTCTCCAATTCATGATGCGTCGTCAGCGCACCGATAACCAATTTTCCGTCAGACTCAGAGATCCCTTTCAAGCCGCCAATGCGTCCAATATCGATGATGACCGCAGGCTCAGCCAAGCGTAATTTCATTGTTGGGATCAGGCTATGCCCACCAGCGAGCACCTTCGCATCGTCTCCATGTTCCTGCAAGAGCGATAACGCTTCATCAAGTGCTGTTGGTGCAAAGTATTCAAAACTTCCCGGAATCATTCGTTATTTCCTCCTTCCTTCACTTGAGCATAACTTTCCATCCCCCTTTTTCCCTCCGTCAGCGGGGGGACAGAGGGGGGACAGAAAATTATATTAACCCTTCGCATCTTGGATCGCCTGCCACACACGGTTCGGCGTCAGTGGCATCTCAATATCTTTCACCCCAAACGGCGATAAGGCGTCCACAACGGCGTTGACCATACACGGTGTTGAGCCGATTGTCCCGGCTTCCCCAACCCCTTTGACTCCCATCGGATTGACAGGTGAAGGAGTCACCGTATGATCTGTCTCAAAGTGGGGCACCTGTGTCGCCTTGGGAACGGCATAGTCCATAAACGACCCGGTCAAAAGCTGACCGCTCTCATCGTAGACTGCGCCTTCGTACAGTGCCTGCCCTAAACCTTGTGCAATACCGCCATGTACCTGTCCTGCAACGACTAAGGGGTTGATGATATTGCCGATATCGTCAACGCATACATATCGTTGAATATCGATCTCGCCGGTATCCGCATCAACCTCGACCACTGCGATGTGGGCACCGAATGGATAGGTGAAGTTCGACGGTTCAAAGAAATGTGTTGCTTCGAGGCCAGGCGTCGTGTCGGGCGGCAGATTCTTGGCAACGTGTGCTTCGAGGGCAATCGCCGCGAAATCAATCGATTGATCCGGTGAACCCTCAACGAAAATCTGTCCGTCTCCAAAGACGAGATCATCGGGGTTCGCTTCCATCAGATGCGCTGCGAACGTTGCCATCTTCTCTTTCACCTGACCGGCAGCGATAACCATCGCGGTTCCACCGACAGCCGTCGCTCGACTACCAAATGTGCCGATACCGTAAGGCTGCCTTCCAGTATCGCCATGGATAACTACAACATCGTCAATATCCACGCCAAACTCATCAGCAATCATCTGAGCGAAGGTGGTTTCTTGACCCTGACCGTGTGGTGAAACACCAGTCAACACCGTAATCTTTCCAGTCGGTTCGACCCGAACGGTGCTACTTTCCCAACCACCGGCGGGCATCGCTATAGACGGTCCCATACCACAAATCTCAGCGTAGGTGGAGATACCAATTCCCATGTATCTGCCCTGCTCACGGAGCGCTGCCTGCTGCGCTCGCAAACCATCATAGTCAACAATTCCCAATGCCTTGTTAAAGCTTTCTTGGTAGTTGCCACTGTCGTAGATAATTCCGGTTGGGATTTCAAGTGGGAATTCCGTTGGCTGCGGGAAGTTTTTGAACCGAATATCTTTCGCATCCATTCCTACCGCCGACGCTGCCAGATCAACCATCCGCTCAATGATGTAGGTCGCTTCGGGACGCCCCGCACCACGGTACGCATCCGTCGCCATCTTGTTCGTTAAAACGCCAATCAGTTCAATCTGGACATTCGGAATCTTGTAACAACCGACAATCATAAGATTTGTCAACGTGGGAATAAGCGGGGTGAGTAACTGATAGGAAGCTCCAAGATCGGCAAGAATCTTCGCACGAATCCCAGTGATTGTCCCATCATTGTTGACTGCGACATCCACATAGTTGACTTGGTCTCTACCATGGATTGTCGTCGTGAAGTTCTCAGTCCGCTTCTCCGTCCATTTCACCGGTTTGCGTAACTGTATCGCCAAATATGAAACAACGACCTCTTCAGGGTAAACATTCAGTTTACTGCCGAAGCCTCCGCCAACTTCCGGGGCGATAACGCGCACTTTCTGTTCCGGCACGTTGACAATCAGAGACAACTGAGTTTTAAGGATGTGTGGAACCTGCGTTGATGACCAGACGGTGAGGGTGCCTTCGCCCGGTAGATATTCCGCTAACACACCGCGCGTTTCCATCGCATTCGGAACTAAACGCTGATTGACGAAACGTTGGGATACGACATGATCTGCTGCTGCAAAAGCTGCATCGGCATCCCCTGCCTCTAGTGGCATTGCAAAACCGATATTGTCGCCGAAGTCATCGTAAATCAGCGGTGAATCTGCCTCGACCGCCTTATCAAGATCGGTAACAGCGGGCAGTTCTTCGTAATCAACTTCAATCAGGTCCAGTGCATCTCTGGCAATATACGCATCCGTTGCCACAACCGCAGCAACTGGCTCCCCAACGAATCGTACACGTCCCACCGCAAGTGCGGGGTGATCTGGAACCTTGAGGTCTGGAATCTCAGCGCCACAAGGGATGCCCCCAACGTCCCCTAAGTCTTCAGCGGTAATCACCGTGACGACGCCGGGCAATTCTTTTGCTGCTGATGTGTCGATGCTGTTAATAGCTGCGTGTGCGTAGTCGCTGCGCAGGAATGCGCAGTGAAGCGTGCCCACCAGTTTAATGTCGTCGACATAATGGGATAACCCTTGGATTAGCCGCGGATCCTCGCGCCGCTTAATCGGGGCACCTATCATCCGAGTCGGTGCTGCTATTGTCGCCATAGTATAAGTCCTCCTATTTGCGTCCTGTCTCTCGCTTGTTAGCCCTGCATCTGCTCCGCAGCGTGTTGAACCGCCTCAACGATATGCTGATAGCCAGTGCAGCGGCAGAGATTTCCTTCCAACCCGTGCCGAATCTCGTCTTCTGTTGGGTTGGAATTCCGCGAGAGCAACTGATGGGCAGCCATAATCATACCGGGTGTGCAGAAACCACACTGCAAACCGTGACGTTCCCAGAAACCCTCTTGGATGGGATGGAGATCTCCATTTTGCGCCAAGCCTTCGATGGTTGTTATTTCCGCGCCATCCGCCTGAACTGCTAACATCGTACAAGATTTGACTGCTTGTCCGTTGACTGAGACCGTACAAGCACCACACAGGCTCGTTTCACAACCAACGTGTGAACCGGTCAAACCAACGACATCTCGGATGTAGTGAACTAAAAGCAGCCGTGGTTCAACTTCGTGTGTGTGCGCCTCTCCATTGATTGTTGTATGAATGACTTTCTTAGACAAGGGTATTGCCTCCTTTTAGACAGCTCGCCCCTGATGGGACGGACGAAAATCTTACTTTCCTCTTTGAATTAAGCGGCATTATATCAGAATCGGTTTTTTACTGCAACAAAAAAAGGGAAGATTCTTGTACTAGGAAACCGACGGGAAAACCAACCTTGTTTGGAGGTTTTTTCTTAGGTTTTCTACTGTTTGCAAAAAAGTAACAAAATGATAAAATAAACCTGATTTTTTTATACGGATTGTCTTAGCGAATTGGGATTATTATAGTGAAACCTATCAAACGAAAAAGAGGTTGATATGGAAGAACTAGGATCACTTATCAGTCGGGCGCAATCCGGAGATCTGGACGCCTACGGTAGCATTGTTGAACAGTTCCAAGACATGGCAGTGGGTTACGCCTACTCCATCTTAGGGGATTTCCATCTGGCTGAGGATGCCGTGCAAGAGGCGTTCATCGAAGCGTATCCGATTCTTTCAAGGGTCTACGGTCCCGTTGCTTTCCCGGGCTGGTTTCGGAGGATTATTGTCAAGCACTGCGATCGGTTGACACGCGGGAAGCGCGACGAACTTATGTCCCTAGAAACAATGGTTGAGATACCTTCGGGTAGAAGAGATCCAGCGGAGGAGCTTGAAGAACAGGAGACAAAATCCCTCGTGTTAGCCGCAGTTGACGCATTACCGGAACACCAACGTCAGACCACAACGCTCTTCTATATCAGCGGTTTTTCACAAAAACAGATTGCGGACTTCCTAGAAGTGCCGGTGACAACCGTCGATAACCGTCTCCGCGCCTCAAGGAAAAAGCTAAAAGCAACCTTACATTCTGAAAGGATGATTACCATGTTGAAAGATACACTGGGTGAAAACGCACCATCACGCGACGATTCGTTTGTCAATGCAGTTGGCATCTGCAATGCAGCGCAGGCGGGAGATCTGCAGCGGGTACAGGAGATTCTCGCTGTTAAGCCGGAGTTGGCAACCCGAGATATTGCTTCAAATAATGAACATCAACCCATCCATCTTGCAGCGGAGGAAGGTCATGCCGAAATCGTGCACGTACTACTAGAAGCAGGAGCAGACCCACTCAATGGGATATATCCTCACCGAGAAGCCACCAGTGCGCTGACAATGGCGAAAGACCGTGGACACACCTCCGTCGTTGAGGTCATTGAGACATGGCTCAACGAACAACGGGGGACGACGCCGAAAGGTGAAACCTTAACCCGTGCTGCATCGGACGGTGATATTGAGGGGGTCCGCTCACTGCTCAATGAGGATGGGGGACTTATCAATGCCACCGATCGAGGTGGAGAAACTGCGCTTTTCAAAGCGATTGATCGAGGCGATTTGTTGCTTGTCCTTGAGTTGCTAGATCGAGGTGCCGATGTTGATCATCGTGCCGCCGACGGAAGTCGTCCGATCCACCACTGCCTTGCACACAGTTGGAAGGTGCCAGACGAGATGTACAAAACCTACGCCATCCTCGCGGGTGCCTTGCTTGCACGCGGTGCAGCCTATGATCTCTGGGTTGCCTGCGGCGTTGGCGATGCCGAAGGTGCGAAGCGGTTCATTGACGCTTGTGAGGATAAGACCCAGTTGTGCAAAAGCAGCGAACCGTTTTGGGGAGATAATGACAATCCGTTGGTCGTCGCTTGTTTTCAAGGACATACAGAAATTGTTCGATTGTTAATTGATGCCGGGGCGAATCCCGATTCGCCGTTTGAAATCGATGTTGCCGGTGAGCAGGTAAAACAGTGGGGACATCCGCTCTGGCTAGCAGCGAATCGTGGGCATTATAATGTTGTCAAGTTGCTTCTTGAGCGTGGAGCGAACCCAAACACAGCAGTCTATGCTTCCGGTAACGCTGTGTGCTGGGCTTATCAATACGGACACAAGCGCATTGCGGATCTGATGTTCCAACACGGCGCTGTCGCCGATCTGTTGAGTTACTGTCTGACACATAATCTCCCTGCTATCGCGGAGATCTTGCAGCGGGATGCTTCAGAGCGCAAAGAATTACTGTGGAGCGCGATTCTAGCGGGTAATATCGATGTAGTCGAGATGGGACTGCGCGATAACCCACAGTATGATGACGCAAAGTGGTTTAATCTATTGGAACAAACGGTACGAGGCTGGCGGTTAGGAGATCTGAAAATCAACAACGAGGGATTTGACCGGCGCAACTACATCACCAATCTGGGTAAATTGCTTGAGTATGGGGTAAATCCGAACCTCAGAAATCCACGCGATGAACGGTTCAATTTCACAATTCTGCATCACTTGGCTGGCAGGAGTTGTAATTCTAGAACTTATGGACATACAGCGGAAGAGGTCGTTGAGTTTGCTCGTATGTTGCTCAAACACGGTGCTGACATCAATGCGATGGAAGACAAGCTAAAATCAACCCCACTCGGTTGGGCTGCGCGATTTGGTCAGAAAAAATTAGCAGAATTTCTGCTTGACAACGGCGCAGACCCAAATCTGGCGGGGGCACCGTGGGCGACCCCGCTCGCCTGGGCGGAGAAAAAGGGACATTCGGAAATCGCTGAAATCCTCCGAGAACACGGTGCAGCAGGGTAGCACACTCTCAATCTTGGGATATATAGTAAACACGAGAAATAAGGATACATTTACCAATAACTCCGGACTGCGCGAAGTTCCAAAAGTCCCCCTGACAACGGTTTCCCCCCTGATAAGGGGGGCTAGGGGGGTTAGGGAGTTGGGGGATTTAGGGGGTTGGCTGTGTATTAAGAATGTCTCATTAATTCTAACATCTACTATAAAATACGAAAGCCGACCTATCATGGGTCGGCTTTTTTCTTAGTTATCAGTTTCTTGGAGACGGGTGTAACTTCAATGGGCCGGACTTCACCAGAACAAACCAAAAACAAAAAATCTCGTCTCAGTGCAAAAAAAATGCTAAAAAAATCTCGGAACTGTGTCTTAATAAGTGCAAGGGAGGAATCGAGAGCCATGGCTAAGGACAACACCCTCATCTATCGCGCCCAAACTGGGGATGAAGAGGCTTTTGCTGCCCTGATGCGGGAGCATTACCCTTTCGTCTATGCAATTGTTATAAGAATCGTGAAAAATTCCCATGACGCCGAAGAAGTGGTGCAAGACAGCTTCCTCAACGCCTATCGGGGGTTGGCACAGCTTGAGGATGCGACCAAATTCAAAAGCTGGTTGGGGGAGATAGCACAAAATTGTGGGCGAAACTGGCTGAGAAAACAACGGGGCGATACCGTATCCATCGATGAAGTAAGCGAAGAAATACTTCAAACCCAAGATTCACCTGATGAGCGATTAACACGCTTGGAACAGAGAGAGTTGATTCGCCGGACGATGGAAATGCTTCCGGAGAAAGACAGGGAAATTGCCCATGCCTATTATCTGGAAGGTGCAAGCTACGATGAACTGACAAGCACGCACGGGCTATCATACAGCGCAATTGCATCTAGGCTGTCACGCGCGAAGCGGCAACTCACCGAACGATTGCAATATCTTCTGACTGGCATCTTCGTTTCCCCTGCGATGATACTAAAAAAAATCTATTCGGGAGGGCTAACTGTCATGAAAGTTGGAACGGTTCCTAAAATAACGGTGGGAGTAGCAGTGCTAATCACACTCATTTTTATCGGTTTTATCGGTGTCCGCCAGATGAATATGTCCACAGTCGAGGAGCGTGTATATTTGACGCCGTGGGAAGATGGCACTGAACGCCCACAAAACAACGCCGAAGACTTGGCTGCACAAACTGATTCGGCTCAAGATACAGGATTCCGAGACAATCAGTCGCAAAACTCTGCCACAGAAATCGAACCGAACGAAGATTTCTTGGGTCCATCTGAAGAAACAGATACAGCGCAATTCACGACAGACGCAGAATTTGAGATAGAGGCAGATCAGGACCTCTTTACCGGGATTTCTGCATTATTAGATGACGAAGGTCGGTCTGCTGAAGACGTGATGAACGCTTACCTAGAGGCGTATAGGAATGTGGACGCTGACGCAATGCGTTCGTTACTGACAGGATCTGCCAAAGAAGGGTTTGAAAATGGAATGATGCACCGCTGGAATGGAAATGCGGAGTTACCACAAGATCTTGTAGATTTTGTTTATCGTTTGGTGCCAGAGGAGGACGTGGAGGTGGCGGCTGAAATTCTTCAGCAGGTGAAGGGGAACATGCTACCAAGTCTTAAACAGAGGAATGCTCAAACAGAGATTGCGAGCAGCGAGCATGTTGGTGATGAATTCCATTTTCGGATAAGAATACCAGTGCCGAAGATGCGGGAGATACCGGGAGTAGAAGTGCCGAAACTACCGGACTCAGTCACTCCAATTCGTAAGATGCGAAAAGAAAATGGGTTGTGGCGGATTTATTATTCGCAATAGTAATTCAACCAACTTTTAACTCTATTCCGCAAGACCTCATAAGGCGAATGGTTCAATCCATTCGCCTTTTTTATTTATCGAGCGTGAAAAATCTGTTATCCTAACGCAAGTTGCTAGTGATGTACGGCGCGGTAAAATTGATCCGTATACCCATAGATCGGGCATCTTGCTCGACTTACAAAGCCCCAGAGGGGCGATATGTGTATAGAACATAGATAAACCAACTCTCCCAAGCCCCAGAGGGGCGACATGTGTGTCGTAAATTTGGTTATTTCTGATAGGTGTCAGGCATGAAAACTCGACCTATAGGTTGTCTAGCAACTTGCGTTATCCTAAGAATCCTTTAATCCTGTAAATCCGTATTTTGACAGTTAAATCTCCCAAAAAAGTGCTAAAATAAATATCAGAACTGTGTCTTAATAAGTGTAAGGGAGGAACCGAGAGCCATGGCTAAGAACAACACCCTCATCTATCGCGCCCAAACTGGGGATGAAGAGGCTTTTGCTGCCCTGATGCGGGAGCATTACTCTTTCGTTTATGCGATTGTTATAAGAATCGTGAAAAATTCCCATGACGCCGAAGAAGTAGTCCAAGACACCTTCCTCAACGCCTATCGTGGATTGACACAGCTTGAGGATACAACCAAATTCAGAAGCTGGTTGGGGGAGATTGCACAAAATTGTGGGCGAAATTGGCTCCGCAAACAGAGGGACGATACCGTATCCATCGATGAAGTGAGCGAAAATCTTCTTCAAGCGCAAGACTCACCTGATGAGCGGTTAACACAACTGGAACAGAGAGAGCTGATTCGCCGTATCATAGAGACGCTTCCGCAGAAAGATAGAGAGATTGCCCATGCCTACTATCTGGAAGGTGCGAGTTATGACGAGCTGACGAGTACACACGGACTGTCATACAACGCCATTGCGTTTCGGCTGTCACGTGCGAAGCAGCAACTCACCAAACGGTTGCGATACCTTCTGACCGGCATCTTCGTTTCTCCGGCGATGACACTTAAAAAAATGTATTCAGGAGGGCTAACTGTCATGAAAATTGGAACAGTTCCTAAAATAACGGTTGGAGTTGCAGCACTGATTGCGCTCATTTTCATCGGCTTCGTCGGCGTCCGCCAGATGAACGCACCCACAATTGAGGAGCGGGTGTATTTGTCGCCGTGGGAAGATGGCACTCCACGCCCACAAAACAACTCCGAAGACTTAGCTACCCAAACTGATTTTGCTCAAAATACAGAATTCCGAGACAATCAGTCACAAAATTCTGCCGCAGAGATCGAACCGAACAAAGATTTCTTGGGGCAATCTGAAGAAATGGATGTGTCACAATTCACGACAGACGCAGAATCTGACATAGAAACGGATCCGGACCTCTTTACCGACATATCTATGCTGTTAGATAACGAAGGTCAGCTCGCTGAAGATGTGATGAATGCTTACGTGGAAGCGGTAAGAAGTTTTGACGGTGAAAGAATACGCCCATTAATGACGGGGGCTGCCAAGGAAAAGTTTGAGAGTCAGATGGTGCCTGCGTTAAAGGGGGAGCTCTCAGAAGAGTATATAAATACATTTTATAGCGTAGCTCTTGATATGTCACCAGAGATGGCGGATGAGATGGTAGATTATCTAATTCAGACGGTACAGCCGGAAATGCTACCGCTACTTAAGCAGATGTTTGGTTCGGCAGCGGTTGCGAGTAGTGAATATGTCGGCGATGAACTCCACTTCCGAATAAGAATGTGGGATCCGCCGGGAACAGAAATGCCGGGAATACCACCGGGCCCACCTCATAAAATTCGGAAGGAAAATGGGGTCTGGCGGATCTATGATTCGCCATAATAACTAGACCAATTTTTAGCACTATCTCGCATGACTTCACGAGGCGAATGGTTTGAACCATTCGCCTTTTTTTATTTGTCGAGCACGAAAAATCTGTTATCCTAAGAATCCTTTAATCCTGTAAAAATTCCGATTCAAACAGTTAAATCCCAAAAAAGTGCTAAAAAAAATTGCAGAGCGGCGTTAATAATAAAATGCAAGGGAGGATAACGAGCCATGGCTAGCGACGATACACTCATTAATCGCGCCCAATCTGGGGACGAAGGTGCATTTGTTGATCTGGTACGGGTATATTACCCCTTTGTCTATGCGATTGTTATTAGAATTGTGAACGATCCACACGACGCCGAGGAGATCGTGCAAGACACCTTTCTCAACGCCTATCGCGGTTTGGCGGAGTATCAGGAGATGGCAAAGTTCAAAAATTGGTTGGGGGAGATTGCGCGAAATCGCGCACGAAGCTGGCTGAGAAAACAGCGGATCGATACCGTTCCGATTGATGAAGTGAACGAACACATCCTTGGGACACAAGATTTGCCAGACGAACAGTTGGTGCGCCATGAACAAAGGGAACTGATTCGCCGTGCAATGGAGACGCTCTCGGAAAAAGATAGGGAGATTGCCCGCGCGTATTACCTTGATGGCGCAAGCTACGACGAACTAATCAGTACGCACGGTCTGTCATACAACGCCATTGCATTTCGCCTCTCTCGTGCCAAACGGCAACTCACCAAACGGTTGCGATATCTCCTGACTGGCATCTTCGTTTCCCCTGCGATGACACTTAAAAAAATCTATTCAGGAGGCCTAACTGTCATGAAAGTTGGAACGGTGTCCAAGATAACGATCGGCGCAGCAGTATTAATTGCACTGATTTTTATCGGTTTCATCGGTGTCCGCTATATGAGTGCGCCCACAGTCGAGGAGCGTGTATATTTATCGCCATGGGAGGACGGCACTGAACGCCCTCAAAACAACTCCGAAGACTTGGCTGCCCAAACTAATTCGCCCCAAAATACGGAAAGCCGGGACAATCTGTCACAGAGTTCCACAGAGGGATCGGAACTGATTGACGATTCCTTGGGGCAACCTGAAGAAACGAATACAGCACAGTTCGCAGCAGATGCAGAATCTGATATCGAAACGGACTCGGATCTGTTTGCCGACATATCTGCGTTGTTAGACGACGAGGGTCAGCTTGCTGAAGATGTGATGAACGCTTACGTAGAAGCATTAAGGGGGCTTGACGTTGAAGGAATACTCTCAGTAGTGGCAGGGGCTGCAAAGGAAGAGTTTGAGAGTGAAATGTTGCCTTTCTTAAAGGGGGAGTTGCCACAAGATCTTATAGATACATATTATAGCGTGGCTCGTGATATTGTGCCCCCAGAGAAACTGGATGAGATGGCAGATGAGTGGATCCAGGCAATGAAAGGGGCAATGCTACCGGTACTTAAACAGATGCTTGGTTCGGCAGAGATCGTAAGCAGTGAGTATGTCGGCGACGAACTCCACTTCCAAGTAAGAATATCGTCACCGGAGATACCGGGTGCATCGGATTTCGGGATACCAGAGATGTCGAAAATGCCGGACCAACTTAATAAAATTCGCAAAGAAAATGGGGTGTGGCAGATTTATAATTCGCAATAGTCATTCAACCACCTTGCAGCTCTATTTTGCAAGATTTCGCTAAGTGAATGATGCTATCTATATTTTCACTTAACACAAGAAAGGAGACAAACATGAAATTCCAACAAATTGGTGCACTTTTCTGTGCTGTTTTGATTATCTCTGGGTGTGCTTCAAGCACCTCCCACGATTTTTTTACAAACCGGTACTCCCTTGACACCGAGGAGTTTGACCGCGGCTATAAAGCGGGTATTGCCTTCGCGAAAACGGAGGGACCTTTTAGCTCCTCACCAAAGGATGTGCCATCTGCGATGCAAAAGATAATCGAAACCGAGTCGGATTCGTATCAAAAAGGGTTCTTCGCAGGCTATCGCGATCGAAAAGTTAGAAATCAGCAGTTGAACGGTGTTGTTTTCTGGAGTTCATGGGCGGTTATCATGACCGGTCTCATTCTAAGCGACGATCTACGCGAAGAATAGTACTAGGAATGTGCGAAAAACCTTCTTTCAATTTGTCGCACTTAGGTTTAGCTAGTGGTTTGTTTTAACCGGGTCGGTAGTCTTTGCTCAGTCTCGCGATACTCTCTGACATATTTGGCTCATTGATTCATTTTTCACGTTTCACGCATCACGTTTCACTTTTTCAGTTTTGCGCTTTACTTCTGACGTAAGCCACATATTTCTATTGCCTTCTTTTTTACATCGTGATAACATCTATAGTGTCTCAATTTCAATGACCGTATTGGAAATCGCACAGTGTAAATCGTCTCATCTAGAACTCCAAAAGGAGGTCTGTTATGTACACGAGTGTCCAATATCCCGATACTATAGAACCTCAGGTGCAATTTATAGAGGAAACCGCGCCTGAAGACATTGTGGAAAAGACGATAGAAAAACTCCACGCTGGGGTTTCGATTAAGGAAATGTGTACCGCGTCTGCGCTAGCGGTGGTTCGTTCATCGGAGATGCCTTTCTTTGTGAATGGACAGTGGGGCCATCACGGTGGACACATGCATCCCGTTTCTGGAATACATGCGGTGAAAGAGATCGCCTCAAGGCTTGCTGGGGACAATCGCTTTCTACCTGTGGTGCAAAACGTCGCCCTATCCAATAAGCACATCCATCATCCCTCCATGGGTCCCTATGTGCTGCCCGCATTTGAACCACTTGATGCCGGTGGGGTGGAGGAAACGAAAAGGGCGTTCCTTGATGCGGTGCGGCGTGGCTCTGTTAATGACGCTGACCATTACTTTCTTTGGCTCGTTCAACACATACCGCACGAAGAAGCGCTGGATATACTTCTAACGGTTGCCACCCTAAAGAATCTGGTGGATGACCATAAGTTCATCTATCCCATCTATACGTGGCGACTGCTCGAATGGCTGGATTGGGAACACCTTCAGGTGCTCACCCGTGGACCTGTCCGATACATCTCACAGCCGCCTTCAGCGAAGCCTGTGCAAGAAATTAACGAGTTGATTGAGAAATATCAACTGCTGTCAACCCCGCTGCGCCAAACGACGGGAGCTGATGAAACTGACGCTATCGTTCGATTGCGTGCAGGGTTGAACGACTGCGCCTTCACCGACATCCCTGAAACAACCGCCAAGGCACTTGCGGAAGGGCTTTCGTTAGAGGGAGCCGGTGAAGCACTTTCACTTGCCGCTTCAGACCTTTTCTTGCGCTTGGATACCAGCAATCCGATGGATGTCCACATGCACACCGGCGTCAATGCGAGGCGTCATGTCCTGCGGGTCAACGGTATCTGCAAAGAGAACAAGATTTTAGCCCTCCTGCTATGGAATTCGGGTCCCGAAGTCAGAAATGCACAAGGTCGTATTGATGACGGACCTTATCCTTCTCCCGACGCCGTAGCTGCAACTCCTCAACAAGGTCAGGAACAACTGTTGTCTGCTATTGAGGATGCTATCGCTGCCAATGACGTTGACCATGCAGCAACCCTGACAGCAAAGTATGGAGAGCTGGAACATGACCCGCAAGCATTAATCACCTGCCTCACCGAAATCGTCTGCCGGGATAATGCGACAGAGATGCATGCGCTGAAGCACCATCAAGCAACGGTTGAAGAGTTCCAGACAACCCGTCCTCCATTCCGTTCCCGCCACATGGTTGCCGCAGCAAAAGCCGCAGCCATCTCGTATGGGACAGCCCAAGAGGTATATGAAAGGGCGAAACAGTTTTTGAATAACTGATACCGTTTAGGGGGCCAATGTTTTCTTCGCATTGCTTTCAATGTCTAAAACTAACGAATAGGGATGCAGAGGTCGAGGTGGGACAGAGAGACGCTGAGTGGGTTCACCCTTTTTTCGTGACTTGCCTGGTGACACTAACAGGAGATTTTGGATGAGAGGCTTCGCGTTTCTCTTTCTTCCGCTTCTTATGCTTGGAGGAGTGGTAGACGCACAACTACAAAACGGTTTTGTTCCCTTCGATTATCCTGATGCGCCTATAGTTGAATTTCAGTTTGACTTAGACCGTAGCACCATTGCGTTGATTATGGAAGACACGGATCCCCGTATCGTTTCGCTGTTCAACGCGTTAGCACACCTACACCTCCGTAGCTACAAGGCAAGCCATTTTGACAAGATACTTTGGTACTACGGAACGAACTTGAAAGCACGAGGATGGAGCACCTTCGAGAAAAGCGCGAACTTTCACCTATACACCCTCACGCAAAACGAGACCGTTATCGGTATCTTTGTGGCTGTCAAAAGCGGAAAGGAGATGTATCTGATAAATATGGACGGTCAGTTCGCACCAAAACAGGTCAGCGAACTGGTGGAAAATCTCAGTGCGTTGGGCATTGAGATACCCGAGCTGAACGCTTTCGGCACGCGATCTGCCCCTGTATCCGCTTCAACCCTGCTTCGGACACCCGAAGGCGATCCGATCCATGAGGTGCGAATTCAAGCGAATCAGACAACCATTGAACCCCAAGTTAGAGCGATGCTTGATGAGGGGCCAGATGAGCTCATCGCAGTGATGGCAGCCTTGCGTGGCAAACTCCCGGATACTCAGACGCTGACGGTGAGGATTGGCACGGAAGGTGGTAAGCGCATCGCAACGATTATCATTACAGCGCGACCGGATACGGTGGATTTGTCAGTTTCGTCAATGGCAGCCGCCGATGAAATCGCGCAGGAGCAAGGCCCCCCAACACGATTTCGGACGGTCGAAGGTGAACCGATTCACGAAATCCGGATCCGAGGCAATCGGAAAATTACCGAGGTGGAGATTCGAGCTGCCCTCGACGAAGCACCAGAGAACATCGGAAAAGCAATTGACACCTTGAAGGAGGCACTGCCCTATTTTAGTCGAATCTCCCTACAGATCGAAGAGGACGGCACGAAGCGAGTTGCGACAGTTACCGTTGCGGAAAAAGCACTTTCTTCCGACTATTACCTCCATGCGACACCACTCATTCAGTTTAACCGCGTCACCGGATTGTTACCCGCTGCGCGCCTTGAAGTGGGAAAACGGAGGCAGATGGGGCCCCTCTGGCTGTGGTACATCCCCAGTACGGTTAGAGCACGTCTGACAAAACTGTCTGGGGATATAGGCTACGGATTTGGAAATCGAGATCTCAATTACCGAGTGGGTGGAGATATGATCTGGGGTGAACCGGACATTTCAACTCTGGGGATCTCCGCTCAGATTTATCGTGGGACAAATGTTATTGCCCCGGACCTCTTACCATACTATGCCAATTTGTCGACTGCTTGGGCTAACCTTTGGGGCACACCTCAGGTACACAACTACTATTTGAACAAAGGTATTGAGATGTCGCTTCGATGGGAGCCGGTGGGGCCAACGCATGCTCTCAAATTTATGGTGAGTGCCGAGTCACATGAAAGCCTGCAAAAGACTACAGATTGGCACATTAACAATTGGTCTTCAGAATTGAAAGCGCGAGAAAATCCACCGATAACCCCCGGCGAGCTGCGAAGCGTTACGTTGCAATACAATTTAAGTACGCGCAGAAACCGTAACATCGGTTGGCGCAATACCTTGCTTATCGAGCACAGCAGCCCTGTTATCGGTTCTGCTTTTGATTTTACACGATTTCAACTACAGCTGCGATATGCCGTGCCAAGAGGTAACAATCTCATCCGTACACGATTGATGTTGGGGGCTGCCACTGGAACGTTGCCGATTCAACGCCAATTTATGCTTGGAGGGGCGGGAACGCTTAACGGGTATCCACCCTATACGTTCACAGGGGACCACGGGGCTCTACTCAATATAGAATATTTATATCGCCTCTCGAATCTATACCATTGGAGTTTTCTGAAAGAAACTTTTGTCGTGTTGTTCTTTGATCAGGGACAAGTTTGGAATATGTCTGACAAGCCGTACCGCTTTGCCCCGAAAACAAATGTCGGCATCGGTTGGCAATCCGGGGAGGATTACCCCTTCAGATTTTACGTTTCCAAATCCTTGGAGTCAGAGGGGGAGGCTGAAGTCATTTCAACATGGTATTATAGTTTCTAAGGTTATAGAATGCCCCAACATACAAACCGTGCACTACTCATTTCCTTAGGGTTACATCTGATTTTAGTTATGACAGTTGTTCCTATTCTCATTCAGCCTGCCGATAAGATTAGGAATAATTCGACTGTGATCCTACTCGAAGTGGAACCAATTCAGCAAGTGCGGCGACGTGTGTTGCGCCAATACCAGCCACCGATTCGACAAACCCACCGGGCAAAACCTGCGAAACCGCCAATCCCTTCATTGGTTTCGCCGACTAATACGGTGCAGGGTCCCACCCCCCAAGCCCCGGTGCATCTTGATGTTGCTCCTGCCTTGGTCACTCATGCCAATCTGCCGGAAACAGGTGCCCCTACGCTGCCGAATGCCAGTCTCGGCAAAGGTTTCGCTGGAGGCGGCACCGTAGAGATTGGTAGAGGCCGTGGAGCAGGTATTGACGGATTTAGGCACGGCGTATCGGGTGAAAACGGTGTCGAGCAGCGATTTACAAGCCTCACCAGGACAGATGAATTGGGGTTGGGAAATATTGGTGGTGCTTCCACAGGACTTGGTATCTTTGATACAACCGTGAGATCCGGACACGGCTTGGTTGGAACTGTTTATGTTCGCGATGCGCCTATTCCTCAGGTGGATCTCTTTGAACGTTGCTTTACACCATCTGGGAGGATCTTTCAGATGCCCCCCTTTGAACATCTGACGCCGGTCTATACCTTTATTACAGGTAATCTAGATGTATCTCCAAGAAACTATACAGAGGGTTTTCCAACGGCGAAAATGGAGTCTGTCATTGACAATTTCGCAATTCGTTTTCGCGGCAAGCTGGCTATTGAGACGCCCGGCACTTACACTTTTGCCCTAAACTCCGATGATGGCTCGAAGTTATACATCAATCAGAATCTTGTTGTTGATAACGATGGGATTCATACGCCGCGATACGTTCGGGGGAGCCTGAAGCTCGCAACCGGAATGCATCCTATTGAAATTCACTATTTCCAAGGACAACCCTACCAGATCGCCCTGCAATGGTTCTATCAGCCGCCAAATGGTCAAGAACAGATCGTTCCACCCGAAATGATTTATCTCCCAGAGCCGCCCCGTCCTCCGAGTGCATTGATAGGACTACAAGATCGACTAAAAAAGATCCGGGGTAAGGAAGTACAATAGCTGTGAATACAGTGTAAAACCAAGAAGGAGAGAATTGTTGTACAGCTGCTAGCGAACTATGTGATAGCGGATGTGAATCGTACGATTCCCTCACAACTTGCCTGATTGCGATAATGGGAAATTTTAGATGAAACACTTCACGCTGCTCTTTCTCTCGCTTTTCATACTGAGTAGCACAGTGAACGCACAATTACAAAGCGGTCGTGTCCCCTTCGATTATCCCAATGAGCCTTTCGTCGAGTTTCGGTTTGATCTGGACCGCAGTATGATCGCCCTTGTTATGGAAGACATGGGGCCCGATACCGCCTCACTATTCAACACACTAAATCGCCTACACCTCCGTGCCTACAAGGCTAGTCATTTTGACAAAATTCTCGGTCATTACGGAACGAACTTGAAAATACGCAGGTGGAGCGCGCTAGAAAGACCCCAAAACTATCACCTATATACCCTCACGCAAGGCGAAACCGTTATCGGTGTCTTCATAATTGTCAAAAGCGAAAAGACAGTGTATCGGTACACTGGTGATCCGGGCAGAAAGGCACTGTACCTGATAAACATAGACGGTCGGCTCGCTCCAAAACAGGTCAGCAAACTGGTGGGCAATCTAAATCAGGTTGGCATTGATATACCTGAGCTGAGTGCATTCGATGGATGGCGTAATGCCACATCTGCCTCAACCTTGCTTCGGATGCCTGAAGGGGACCCGATTCATGAGGTGCAAATTCAGGCGAATCGAACAACCATTGAGTCGCAAATTAGAACGGTGCTTGAAAATGGTCCACATGAGATCATCGCGGCGATGACAACCTTGCGCAGCAAACTCCCGGCTATTCAGACGCTAACGGTCCGGATTGATGCACAAGGTGACAAACGCATCGCAACAATGGTTGTTACAGCGGAACTGGATACGGACGGTTCATCAACCACACCAACGGCTCACTCCGATGAACTCACACAGGAACAAGCTCCCCCAACACGGTTTCAGACTTCTGAGGGTAAACCGATTCACGAAATCCATATTCAAGGAAATCAGAAAATCATCGCGGCAGAGATTCAAACTGCGCTTGAAAATGGACCTGAGGACATCGTAAAAGCGATTGCCAGTTTACCCTTGCCCGACTTTAATCGGGTCGTTGTAGAAATCAAAGGGGACGATACGAGACGCGTCGCAACAATTATCGTCATAGCACAACCGGATGTGAGCCCTTTGCCAACCGCTTCACCCACGGAGCTTTGGACTGCGGCGCGGGACCCGATTCACGAAATCCGGATCCAAGGCAACCAACAAATCAGTGAGGCAGAGATTCGAAATGTTCTTGAAAACGGACCCGAGGAAATCGAAAAAGCGATTGACAATTTGAGAGATGCGCTACCCTATTTTAGTCGAATCTCCCTACAGTTTGAAAATGACGGCACGAGGCGCATTGCGATAATTACCGTTGTGGAAAGAAGGCTCTCTTCCGACTATTATATTCATCCGGCACCTCTCGTTCATTTTAATCGCGTTACTGGTTGGCTGCTTGGTGCCCATCTTGAAGTGGGAAAACGGAGGCAGATAGGTCCACTCTGGCTGTGGAACATTCCCAGTTCCGTTACAGCACATCTTTCAAAGTTCTATGGCGAGATTGGCTATGGGTTTGGAAATCAGGATTTCAATTACCGGGTGGGCGGAGATATGATCTGGGGTCAACCCGACGTATCAAGTCTAAGCGTCTCCGCTCAAATCCATCGGGCTACAACCGCCGTTGCTCCTGAACTCTTCCCACACTATGGCGGTGTGTCAGATGCTTTCTGGGCACTCGGATTTCATAACTACTATCTGAGCAAAGGTGTCGAAACGTCGTTTCGATGGGAGCCGGTAATCCCAACACATTCGCTCAGATTGACGATGCGTGCCGAGTCGCATGAGAGTCTACAAAAGACTACAGATTGGCAATTCGGAGATTGGGGTTCAGACTCGGAGGCGGAAGAAAATCCCCCAATAACCCCTGGCCAAATGCGGAGTGTGGCACTGATATACAACTTAAACACCCGACAAAACACTGGCGCGCACACTACCCCACAGATATCTTCGACAGGAGTCTCTGTACCTTTGCAAAACAGTAGTCTCGGCTGGCATAATACCCTATTCATTGAACACAGCAATCCCGCTGTCGGTTCCGATTTTGATTTTACACGATTTCAGTTACAACTGCGGTATGCCGCTTCAAGAGGGGATCATCTTATCCGCACACGGTTGGTGTTGGGCACAGCCACAAGGGCACTACCGATTCAACGCCAATTTATTATCGGGGGCAGGGGAACGCTTAGCGGCTATCCGCTGTATGCGTTTGCAGGCGATCACGTCTCCCTACTCAATTTGGAATATTTCTACCGCCTGCCCATACCCAATCCATACGGCTGGGAGTTGTTAAAGCACGCGAAGACGTATGCCATATTGTTCCTTGATCAAGGACAGGTCTGGAGCATGTCTGATAAGCCGTACCGCTTTGACCCGAAAACAAGTGTCGGGATAGGACTACAGTTTGGGCAGGAATCTCCTTTCAGATTTAACGTGTCCAAACCCTTGGAATCTGAGCGGGGAGTTAAATTCGATCTGATGTGGTACTCTAGTTTCTAGTAAGACATAGGAGTTACGCACTTCAGATTGTAGTTGCCCGATTCATCGGGCGTCAAAGGTTATATTTAGGCTCTACGCCCATCGTAGGCGGGGCATCTTGCCCCGTATTGGTGATAAACCATCGAATTATAACGCCTCATGACTCAACTGCGTAACTCCTAAGACAATTGAGCGCAGCAATATACACACATCTGAAAGGTAACCATCAACTATGTCCGAAATCCAACTCCGTCCCGCCCATAGGCAGACAACCGCTGCTACTCGCGTTATCGCGCAGCATGTTGAACCCACCCCTCTGAAGAAAGAGACAACCTTCAGCGAATCCTTGAACGCAGATGTATTTGTTAAGTATGAATTTCTAAACCCCGTTAGATCCTTCAAGATCCGAGGGGCGTTGAATCTTGCCCATACACTTGCGAACGATAAAACCGTGTCAAGAGTTATCACCGTTTCTACGGGAAATCACGGTGCGGCCATGGCGTTTGCCTGTCAGGAATACAACCTTTCGCTCACCGTTGGCGTGCCCGTCAATTGTGATCAGAGCAAACTTGAGTTAATCCGTCAATTTGGTGGGGAAATAGAGATGATCGGCCGAGATCTGGACGAAACTAAGGAGCTGCTGCAGGGACGGCCACTCTCACCGGATACCGTCTTTATTGAGGATGGCTCCTGTCCCGAAATCGTCGCCGGCACCTCCACAATCGGGGCGGAAATTGTTCAGCAATTACCCAACGTAGAGGTTGTAATTGTACCGGTCGGGAACGGTGCATTAATCGGCGGAATTGGGACGGGGCTCAAGGAATTCAACCCATCCATCCGTGTGATCGGTGTCCAATCCGATTTGGCACCTTGCATGGCGTTGTCGTTTGAAGCAGGTCACGCTGTGGACACGGAAAGTTGTGACACCTTTGCCACCGGCATGGCGGTACGGGTATCAATTCCGGAAGCGGTGGATCTGATGCTAGCAGTTGTGGAGGAGATGTGGGTAGTATCCGAAACCGATTTGAAAGAGGCAATGGGTGCCTTCTATAATCATACCGGATACCTTCCAGAAGGTGCCGGCGTGGCACCTTTAGCCGCAGCATTGAAGATGCGTACTGCTTTAGAAGGCAAGACAATCTGTCTAGTCGCTTCAGGCGCGAATGTGGATGACGCACTGCAGCAAGAAATTAAAGAAAAATTCGTGTGAACTATTGCATTCTAGTGTATAATCTATTCTGAACAGCAATCTAGCCTTGCAAAGATTAAACACTAGGACTTACGCAGCCAACCGTAGGCGGGGCATCTGGTTTCCCCGCGCTGAAACGCGTAAATCTTAAGCACCTTTGCAGGGATGCAAAAAGGAGAAATATCATCATGCCAGATTTCAAAGATAAAATCGTAATTGTCACCGGCGGTGTCAGAGGCATCGGCGGCGGTATCAGCCGGGCTTTCGCTGAAGAAGGTGCTAGCGTCCTCTGTGCGGACTTGGACGAAGACTCCGGGGTACAACTCGTAGAAGAATCCGCAAGCATGGAAGGAACTGTTCGTTTCCTGAAGGCAGATGTTGCCCACAGCAGCGAGTGCCGAGGAGCTGTCGAAACAGCGGTATCAGAATGGGGTGGAGTGGATGTCCTCTGCAATAACGTCGGCATCCAGCCGGCGAATAGCTACTTGCCTGCCCACGAGTTTCCGGAGGAGATGTGGGATCGCATCATTGATGTCAATCTCAAGAGCTTCTTCCTCATGACCAAATACTGCGTCCCAGAGATGAAAAAGCGGGGAGGCGGTGCTATTATCAATACCGCTAGTGTTCAGGGATTGCAGTCAATGCTAGGCGTATCTGCCTATGCAGCCAGTAAGGGTGGTGCCCTCTCCCTGACCCGTCAGCTGGCTCTGGAGTATGCCGAAGACAATATTCGGGTGCTGGCGGTCAATCCCGGAACGATTGACACGCCATTGGTAGCGGAAGCTGTAGACTTCATGGGAGGCGATTTAGAAAGCCTCAAGAAGCTATGGGGCAAGGCGCATCCGATGGGACGCATCGGTCAACCCAGAGAAATTGCCAATGTCGTTCTGTTCCTTGCTAGTGACAAAGCGTCCTTCATGACCGGCGAATACGTTTGTGTTGATGGTGGGATGATGGCAAAAGGTGCTTGGGCGGACAGCGAGTGAGGAGGAACCTGGGGTGAGGAGAAGCCGTGATGAATAACGCCCAGATGTTGACCGACGGAATTTCTGATGAGCGCGCTTGGCGAGCGAGTACCATCGATGATACTACAGCTTGGTACTACCCGTTATCCGAGGGGTGTCTCTCCAGTTTTAGACGCATCATCCGTGACGCACATCGTCAGTCGCGACCGATTACAGAGATTTACCGTCCCTCTGCCTTGTCCAATGGCTGCGGCGAATGCCTTCAACCGGCACTTGACGCGCTCAATTCGGGGCGTGGTTTTGCTATCGTCGAACGGGTGCCAATTGAACAGTATACAGTACAAGAAGCACTGGCCATGTACTGGTTAATTGGTCAATTCCTCGGTAGCCCGATGGAGCAGAACATTCAAGGTACGCTGCTGTACGATGTGCGAGATACGGGGCAAAATGTGGCGCAAGGGGCTCGGTTTTCGGTAACTAATGCCGAGAGCTCGTTTCATAACGATAACTCCTTCGGTGAGACACTACCCGATCTCGTGGGACTGCTCTGCCTGCATACGGCAAAGTCTGGCGGACAGAGCCAACTTATCAGCGGCTACGCCCTCCACAATGAACTGCTGGAGAATCATCCTGATGTTCTCGAAACCCTCTATCAGCTGTTCTGTTTTGATCGTCGAGGACAGTTCAAAGCCGGGGAAGACCCTACCTCTCAATTCCCGATCTTCCAGTGGAGTGGGGACGAACTGACGCTCCGATACCTGCACTACTACATCCAAGTAGGTCATGAGCGTGCTGGTAAAATGCTGACCACGGATCAGAAAAAGGCACTGGACGTTGTGGAGGGGTTGCTGTGTCGCGCAGATTTCAGAGTAGAATTCAACCTACAACCGGGGCAGATGCTATTCACTAACAACCGCTGGATCCTGCACAATCGCACCGCATTTGAAGACTATACCGATCCGGAACGCCGGCGACATTATGTGCGCCTCTGGTTACGCCGGGAAGAATAGAGTGAGGGAACACAGGAACGCGGAGACGCCAAAAAATATTCTTAGCGACATTGCGGCTTTGCGTTAAATTTTCTTAAGAGATGCAGAAAGGAAAAGGATATGACTCGTATTATCATTGATGGTGCTTGCGGGAAAATGGGTAAGATGATTACGCAAGGCGTTTCAGAACAAGAAGATATGCAGATTGTCGGTGCTATCGAATTCTCTGAGCATCCGCAACTTGGGCAGGATGTAGGGGAAGTCGCCGGAATTGGGGCAATCGGTGTGCCTGTTACCAGCGATCTGCCTGCAATTCTGGAGGGCGGAGACGTTGTGATCGAGTTCACATCGCCAAGTGCAACCGTTGAACATCTCCAGAATGTTGTGGACGCCGGAAAGCGGATGGTCATCGCAACGACAGGATATGATGAAGAGGAATTGGCACAGGTACACGCACTTGCACCGCAGATCCCATGTGTGATGGCATCCAACATGAGCGTCGGCATCAATGTCATGTTGCAAGCCATTCAACTCGTTGCGAAGGTACTTGGGGACGACTACGATGTTGAGGTTATTGAAGCACACCATAACCAGAAGGTAGACTCGCCGAGTGGGACTGCCCTAACGATGGCTGAGGTCCTTGCTGAAACATTAGACAGAGATCTTGCGGAAGTTGGCGTGTACGGTAGACACGGCATTGTTGGCGCGCGTCCCAAGAAGGAGATCGGTGTCCATGCCATTCGAGGTGGTGACCTTGCCGGTGACCACACGGTTCTATTTGTCGGTACGGGCGATCGCCTTGAGATTACACATCGCGGTCAAAACCGTGAACCGCTTGCACGGGGAGCGATTCGTGCGGCAAGGTGGGTGATGAACGCACCGAAGGGCTTGCATGACATCGCGGAAGTTCTGTTCTAAAGTGTGAAATGGGACTGGCGGTGATCTTTTTGCGATCCGCGGCGGTTAGGGAGTGGTTTCACTTGCCGGTTTGTCCGTCCCGCAAATCGGCGATTTCCTGCATAATCTGCTCACCCATTTGCCGGTATAACTCGCGTTTGTCCTCGATCTGTTTTACCTCTGTGAAATCCATGGGCGTGCCAAAGGTTACGGAAAGTTGGGCGGGATAAATCCATTTCGCATTCCGGGGAAGTATCGTTCCTTTGAGATAAGCCGGAATGGCAGGAACCCCTGCGTTATGAGCGATAAAACTGACACCACCATGCGCTTTGCCCAGTGTGCCATCGACGCTGCGTGTGCCTTCGGGAAAGATGAGAACTACTTTTCCTGATTTCAGGAGGGAGATAGTGTGTCGCAGTGCAGCGCGATCTGCCGTGCCACGTCGCACCGGATACGCATTGTGTGCAGCGATCAGCGGACCTATTAGTGGCATTTCAAAAGAATCATGCCTTGCCATAAAGTACAACTCTCGGTTCGCCGCGGAACCCACGATGAAGGGATCTAGATAGCTCCGATGGTTGCATAAGATCAAGATGCCACCTTGCCGTGGAATATTCTCATTACCGTGGGATTCTAGTTTGCCGAAAACATTAAAGATAAAATTGGTAATTCGGTGTGACCAACGATATGGGAGTTGATCTGTCCAGAATCCGAAATCGTGACGTCGCATTAGCTTTCCTCTACTCGGTTTAGAACGAAATCCACAGCTTGGTTGATGGTCATGCTAGTCGTATCTACGACAATTGCATCTTCGGCGGTTCGCAACGGGCTGTGCTCACGCGATTCGTCCATCTGATCTCGGCTGCGAATCTCTGTTTCGACCTGCTTCAATGTTGTTTCAATGCCTTTTGCTTTCTGTTCTTTGAAACGGCGTTTCGCGCGCTCTTCGACGGAAGCGTTAATGTAAAATTTCAGGTCCGCGTCCGGGAACACAACGGTCGTAACATCACGGCCCTCAACGATGATGCCGCCTTTTTCTCCAATCCGACGTTGTTGTTTCACCATTTCATGCCGTACTTCAGGGACCTTTGCAATATCGATAATGACACGATCAATTTCTGGGGTGCGAAGGGCATCCGATACATTTTCCCCATCCAACAGGGTAGTCTTACCATTGTCTATGAAATCAATCCGGCAACTCTTCGCTAGCTTGGTTAGCATAGGCACATTCGTCGGATCGCCCCCTGCTCGGATGGATAAAAGCGTCATCGCACGATACATCGAACCTGAATTTAGATAAAGGTAGTCTAACTTTTCAGCGAGCCGTTGGGCAATCGTGCTTTTTCCTGAACCGGCGGGACCATCCATTGCAATCGTTAAGCGTTCCTTCATCAGTCCTCCAGTGTATCCCTTAGCTTTTTTGCGTGTGCCAAGAGACGTTCAATTTCAACATCGTCTCGGTTTTCCAGTAAGGTTTTGAATTCAGCGAGATTTTCGATTGTTGAATCAATCATCGGTAGCAGCGAGTGGGCATTTTGCATGAAGATCGCCCTCCAAAGCGACGGTGAACCCGCAGCAATGCGCGTTGTATCGCGAAAACCTGTTGCAGCAAAATCGAGTGCTTTTACTGTGTTGTTACCGATCTCTCCTACTGTGTTGGTTAGAATAGAAGCGATGAGGTGGGGTAGGTGGCTCGCACCCGCAATGAGCAAATCGTGTTCAGCTGGAGAGAGATGACAGACCTGTGTGTCAACAAATTGCCAAAGGTCCGTAACAAGTTTCAACGCCTGCGGGTGGGTGTTATCCGTTGGGGTCACAATACACTTTGCACCGTCAAACAGGTCTGGACGTGCCGCTGCAACGCTTGTCTGTTCCGAACCAGCCATCGGGTGGGATCCAACAAAATGCAGATCGGTAGCGGTTAAGAAGTTTTCAATCTCCTCAACGATTTGACCTTTGATGCTGCCAACATCGGTAATCAATAAGGGTCGAGTGTCAGATGTTCTGATTTCTGCGATACGTTGCACCATTTCGGGGATAAGATCGACCGGCGTTCCAACCACTACCAGATCCGCGTCATGTATTCCCGCGTGAAAATCAGTCGTTGCGTTGTCAACCGCACCGCGTTCGAGCGCGATGTCAAGCGTCTGCATCCGCCTACCGAGACCGGTAATCTCTCCGCGGAAGCCTTTGGCTTTCAACCCTAATCCGAGAGATCCACCGATTAAGCCGACACCTAAAATGGTTATGTTTCTGATTTGACTAAAGTCTGCAAACATATTTTCCCATGCTCGCTCTCCGTGATGTGCTTCGGAGATTTTATTAGTTGCCAGCGTTTTTGTCAACAAAAAATTCCTGTTAAATGCAGAATACCCACGCTTTAATGTGTGGGAATGTTTCAAGAAAAGGGGGTTCCCAAAAGGACATTGAAAAACCTAGAATTCAAAGCAAATTGTGATTCACTTAATGTGCTCCGCGGACGACTTGTGGAGCTCCAAGCCGAACATCGCCGTACAATGAAACAGCTTGACACCTATTTTAACGTCCCTCAAGGTAGGTTGAAACTGCGGGAGATCAATACCCACGAGGCAGAACTCATCTACTATGAGCGTTCCGATCTTGCAGAATCACGCTATAGCAATTATCAGATATGCGATATTCCTGAACCGCTGGCTTTCAAGCAGATCGCGACAATGGCTATGGGAGTCAAGGGTGTTGTTGAGAAGCGACGGGAGTTATGGATGTTTGGCGATACGCGCATCCATCTGGATGAGGTAAATGATCTCGGTCAGTTTGTTGAATTAGAGACAGTGATTCACAACCAAACGGAAGCGGAGGCACAGGCGGAACACCAACTTGTGAAGGAGGCACTCGGAATTCAGGAAGAAGATCTGGTCTCCGTATCGTATAGCGATCTGATTTGAAAACTATTCGTATCTACCTAGTACGTAGGTTGGGTTGAACGGTCAAATGCCAATCGCTATCAGCTACAATAGGGTTTCCGTCGTTCAATCGAATCTACTTATAGGTGGATTGAGTGAAACCCAACTGGATAAAGACTTGTGTAGGTCGATTTTCCGAAATCGACATTTCGATGCCGAAATGTGAATCGTGACCTACTATGGTGGATTCTAAAAATAAATAGACACTTTCGCCCCCCATGTTTGGTAGGCGCTGTTTCCAACTGCGCCGATTTGGAGTGTTTCATTAATTCTGAGATTTACTATAAATTGGAGGACAACGTGATTGATTGGGACAAATGGCGAAAACAATTTCCGGTGACAGAAAAATATATCTACCTGAATCACGCCGGGATTGCTCCGCTCCCGTTGTGTGTCCATCAGGCGATGGGACATTTTTTGGACGATGCGACCCATAACGGTGCGGTCAATTCCAAACGTTGGGAAGCTACAGCTGAAACCTGTCGCGCAAACGCAGCCAAATTAATCAACGCAGCTGTTGACGAGATCGCATTTATGAAGAACACCTCGCAAGGCATCATCATCGCTGCAAACGGGATTGATTGGCACGAAGGCGACAACGTCGTGACGACGGCTGTGGAATTTCCTGCGAATGTATATCCGTGGTGGAGACTCAAGCGTCTCGGTGTCGAAACGCGAATGGTGCCAGAACGAGAAAAACGCATCCACATTGAGGATATTGAGGCGGCGATTGACGAGCGAACTCGATGCGTGACCATCAGCCATGTCGAGTTTGCATCGGGATTTCGGAACGACATCGCGGCGATCGGTGACATCTGCCAAAAAAAGGGACTCTGGTTCGTGGTGGACGCCATACAGAGCGTGGGTGCGATTGACTTGGACGTGAAGGCTTGCAACGTTGACATCCTTGCCGCCGACGGTCATAAGTGGCTGCTCGCACCTGAAGGCGCGGCAATCTTCTACTGTGCAAAAGAGAAGCAGGACGCATTGATCAACACAAATGTCGGTTGGGCAGGCGTGGTCAATCCGAGGGATTTTCTGAGCTATGATTTCACACCGCAACCAGCAGCGACGCGCTTTGAGGAAGGATCGTATAACAGCGTTGGTTTGTATGGACTCGGCGCAGCGATTGAACTGCTGCTGGAGATTGGGATTCCGAATATCGAGCAACGAATCTTGGATCTGACGGATCGCCTCATCGAAGGGCTTCGTTCAAAGAACTACCGGCTGTTGACACCCACAGGAGAATCTGAACGTTCCGGTATCGTAGTGTTTGAAAGCGACCGATATTCTTCAGCTGATTTGGTTGAGCAACTCAGGGGTGAAAATGTTATCGGAGCGGAGCGAGCTGGCGTCCGTCTATCGCCGCATTTCTATAACTCGGCGGCAGAGATAGATCAGGTTTTGGCATTGCTGCCATAGTTGAGAAATGACTTTCTATCAGGCGGAGATTTCCGTTGCACAAAGATGGTGGTTGGCGTATAATAGCCTAAGTTGCTATCTTAATTGGAAGGCGGTTGCCAACACAAACCGACCTCAATCAACCTCAAAGGATAAACAACTGGTTTGAGAACAGAGGGGAATAGCAAATGCAGCGAAGGCACAATCTCGCCCATTTCCTGTTGGCTATCGTTGTAGCCTTGAGTCTAACACTGCCGATGGTATGCGTTGACGCACAGGCACAGATTGCCTTCACCTCTGAGAGGGATGGAAACAGGGAAATCTACGTGATGGACGCCGACGGAGGTAATCCGCGAAGACTCACCAATAGCCGCCTTGTAGACTGGGCTCCTTCATGGTCGCCAGACGGTAGACACATTGTCTTTACGGGTAATGGGCGGCCCGGAGACTGGGGAGCTAGGGGTGGAGATTTGGAGATCTACATGATGGATGCCAATGGGAGTAATCCGCGAAGACTCACCAATAATCTCCGTCAGGATACTGATCCTGCGTGGTCTCCGGACGGTAAGCATATTGCTTATACTTCCACCATAATACATAGGAACAACGAAATCTATGTGATGGACGCCGATGGGGATAATCAGCGAAGACTCACTAACAGTGGTGACGTTCATATTCATAACTGGAATCCCTCATGGTCTCCAGACGGCAGACGCATTGCCTTTGCTTCCCTTAGGGATGGGAACCATGAAATCTATGTGATGGACGCTGATGGGGATAATCAGCGAAGACTCACTAACAGTGGTGACGTTCATATTCATAACTGGAATCCCTCATGGTCTCCAGACGGCAGACGCATTGCCTTTGCGTCTAATAGGGATGGAAAAAGCGAAATCTACGTGATGAACACCGATGGCGGGCAACAGCGAAACTGTACTAAAGATATGCTTAGTGACGATCCCGCATGGTCGCCAGATGGTAAACGCATTGTCTTCGTATCTGAGAAGGATGGGAACAAGGAAATCTATGTGATAAACGCCGATGGCAGGAGGGACCCGCAAAGACTCACCGATAATCCCCAGGCTGATACCGATCCTGCATGGCTTAACCCTGTATTTGCAGTTGCTCCTGCAGACAAAAAAACCACAATGTGGGGCTGGCTCAAGCAAGTCAACCGATAGCTAGCATTATTGAGAGAACGGTGTTTGAGGATATAAAAACCGCTTTGAGAACAGAGGAGGAATAGCAGATGCAACGGAGACACCATCTCGCACATTTCCTTTTGGCTAGCGTTGCTGTCTTGGGTCTGACACCGCTGATGGTAGCCGTTGAGGCACAGGCACGGATTACTTTCGTGTCTGATAGAGACGGGAACTTGGAAATCTATGTGATGGATGACGATGGAGGTAATCAGCGAAGACTTACTAACAATCTCGTTCATGATTGGTATCCCTCATGGTCCCCTGACGGTAAACACATTGCCTTTACTTCTGGTAGGGATGTGAACCGTGAAATCTACGTGATGGATGCCGATGGAGGTAATCTGCGGAAACTCACTGAAAATCGCCAGAATGACTGGCATCCCTCATGGTCTCCTGACGGCAAACGCATTGCCTTTACGTCTACTGGGATTTGGTCCCTTGCGGAGGGTCACTCGCAAATCTACGTGATGGACGCCGATGGGGGAAGTCCACAAAACCTCTCTGACAATGGCTTTTTTGAAGATCACCCCTCATGGTCTCCTGACGGTAAACGCATTGCCTTTACTTCTGGTAGGGAGGGGCAGGTGGAAATCTACGTAATGGATGTCAATGGCAAGAATCAGCATAGACTCACTAAAAGTCCTGTTCATATTCATAGTTGGCATCCCTCATGGTCCCCCGACAGCAAGCGTATTGTCTTTGATTCTCATAGAGATGGGGACTCGGACATCTATGTGATGGACGCCGATGGGGGTAATGTTCAAAACCTCACCAATGATCCCTTTAAGGATCGGGATCCCTCATGGTCGTCGGACGGCAAACGGATTGCCTTTACTTCTGGTAGGGAGGGGCTCCTTGACATACACGGTTTCCCCACTTATGAAATCTACGTAATGGACGCGGATGGAGGTAATGTTCAAAACCTCACCAATAATCCCCATAATGACGTTGATCCTGCATGGTATAACCCTGCTTTTTCAGTTGCTCCCGCAGGCAAGAAATTCACGATATGGGGAGGGCTCAAATAGGTTGACTGATAACTACCATTCGATTTTCAATGGGTGGCAACTTGCGTTATAATAGCTGCACTAGAAATTTACGGGGCAATCGGAGAAAACTTTATGTATATTCAGGATCTACTCAGTTGGGAACGGTTTAACGATGAGAATCTCAGTTTTTTTAACGCCATTGGAGTTGATCGCCTCTGCCTTGATATTCGGGGTATGCACCGTGTTGATCCCTCGTTGGATCTGCGAGATGGAGTAGACAGGACAGATTTCTTTGAGGCAGCAAAGGCGAAAACAGAGGCTCACGGGCTAGAACTATACAGCATCTTTATGGCGGGCTGGGATGAAATCGCACTGGCGATGCCCAATCGTGATGAAAAGATTGAGGCATGGTGTACAATGCTTCGAGGTATCAGCGCGGCGGGCATCCCCGCGTTGGGATACAACTTCAAACCGATGGGCAATTTCCGCACAACGTCCGCCACAGGTAGAGGAGGCACCTCCTACAGTACCTTTGATTACGACGAATTTTCGCAGAACCGCCCCAAACCGCACGACCCACCGGTCTCAGAGGAAGAAATGTGGGAGCATATAACCTATTTCCTCGAAGGGGTGATTCCGGTGGCGGACAAAGTCGGGGTGCGGATGGCGCTGCATCCAGATGACCCACCAATCCCTGAACCGTTAGGGGGCGTAGCGCAGATCGTATCAACGCTCGACCAATACCGGCGGATTTTCGACATTGTTCCATCCGACTCCAACGGAATGCTGTTCTGTCAGGGCTGCGTCACCGAGATGGGAGTGAATGTGTATGAAGCAATTCGGGAGATGGCTACCAAAAACAAAATCATCTTCGTTCACTTCCGCAATGTTCGCGGCTGCCTGCCCAGCTTCCAAGAGGTGTTTCTCGATGAAGGCGATATAGATATGCACAAAGCAATGTCAATATATCGGGATGCAGGCTTTAACGGACCCTTTATGATGGATCACACGCCGGGTTTTCCCCAAACGGATGCAGGCAGAGCGGGTCAGGCATACGCAGTCGGATATATTCGGGGGGTGATTCAATCAGTGTATCGGTGAAATGCCGGGCGTGCAGAGAAAGCATAGCAAAACTAATCGTGGCGCAGGTTGCCTAACCTGCGATTGATGGCACGCTAGCAGCTGGATTACTTTGGACTGTGTTAGCACACCCTCTTACACACGAACAAACTTATGCAGCAAGTTTTCAACGCCGACTTCGCCGATATAGATGTCGCCATGCCGGTCTACCCAGATGCCATGAGCACCATGGGGTGCATCGTCCGGTCCGCCTAGCACGTTCCAACAGGTGAGCAGCTTTCCGTCCCGGTTAAAGATGCTGACGCCGCCGCCTTCAGCAATGTAAACGGTGTCGTCTGCATCAATGTATAATCCACAAGGACCAAGCCGCCCTGGCCACTCAGAAAGGAAACCGCCGTCAGGGTCAAAAATTTGGATGCGATTATTCGTCTCTCTATCAGCGACCAACACTCTGCCTTCTCGGTCCGTAAAGACATTATGGGGGAGGGTAAATTGCCCCGGTAATGCCCCTTCTTTACCCCATGTGTTTAGCAGGGTTCCATCGGGCGAGAACCGATGTATCTGATGCTGACCGTAACCGTCCGAGACATAAATATCACCAGATGGGGCAATGACAGCGCGAGTCGGCATATTGAATGGCTCACCGTAGCCACCTGGCTCATTTGGGGTTCCAAGTGTCTTTAGGATTTGGCCATCTGTGGTACAGATGCGCACCGTGTGGTCACCACAGTCGGCGATATAGATCCGATCTTCTGAGTCAATAAAAACATCGTGAGGTAGGCTAAGAAAGTCCTCGCCCCACGATGAGAGAAAGCGACCATCTCGGTCATAGACCACCATGGCGGGGTTCGGTTCGCGGTCGAGAACGTATACCTTGTCCTGCGAATCAGCAGCAACCCCCGAAGCGATGCCCAGCGTTCGACCGTCGGGCCCTTGTCCCCAACCTTTAACAACTTGGTAAGAATATTTACCACTTCCTAATATCATAATTAACACCTCCGGCTTTAATTTGTAGATACTGAGTTCCCAAACTGAAAGAATACTCGTCGCTCATGTTAAGATTTAGTGCAAAGAAACCGAATATTCGTAGGGGTTGGGGGACCCAACCCTTACGGCGGGCGGGGCCTCTCCGCCCCTACGATTTCGCTTCGTGTTTTGCACTTTCTTTTTACATGAGCCTACTCGTTTTATCCAAAGGCGACTATTATAGCACACTATTTCAAATATCCTGAATCTAAAAAAACAGTTTCTTCATCGGAGATATAAACCTATTAGGATTGCCCAAATGAGAATACAGGAAATGTTTGAACTTCATGATCGGGTCGCCATCATTACCGGCGGTGCAACACACTTGGGACGTGCAATGGCGACCGCCCTCGGCGAGTTAGGGGCAGCTACAGTTATTGCTAGCCGCAGGAAAGCCTTGTGTGAGCAGGTTGCAGCGGAGTTACAGGAAACAGGCATCAAATGCGTCGGACTTGGCTGCGATGTCACCGACGAAGCGCAGGTCAACACACTCGTGGATGAGGTGGTCGAGATGCACGGGCGGTTGGACATAATGGTGTGCAACGCCGGCGGTGCTGCGACAGCGAGTTATATCCCGAACGCTTCGATTGATGAGTTCACCCAGACATGGGAGATGAATGTCAAAAGTACCTATATGTGTGCACAAGCCGCAGCCCGTGTGATGATTCCCCAACGCAGCGGTACAATCATCACCCTCGGATCCATCCACGGCTTTCTGAGTGCCGACAAACGCCTCTACGAAGGATTGGATTTTAATCGTTCGGGTCCTCCCTATCAGGCAGCGAAAGGCGGTATAGTGAACCTGACGCGGGCACTCGCAGTTGAGTTGGGTGAATATAATATCACCGTCAACTGTATCAGTCCCGGACAGATCCCAAAATTGACGACAGACCCGGAACTAGCAGAGCGGTGCCGCCTGAGCAACCCGCTTGAACGCACCGGGGTCGCCGATGACATCAAAGGTGCTGTTGCCCTGCTCGCCTCACGTGCCGGCGATTGGATCACCGGACATAACCTCGTGGTCGATGGTGGTTGGAGCCTTTGGTAAACAGTAAGACATAACTTCATACAAATACCTAAACGAAAGAGGTAAAACATGAAAAAACTCCCCATGGGTCCACTTTACTATGAGTTTAGTCGCCATAACGAACCACGCTTACGAATTACACCGGGCGAAACTGTGTTGGTGGAGGCAGAGGACGCCTTTTCCGGGCAGATTCGCACCAATGATGATCGGCGGGATAAGACCAAGAAACCCTACGGCAATCCACAAACAGGGCCCATCTGGATCGAGGATGCTGAACCGGGTGACGCACTGGCGGTTAAAATTGAAGAGATTCGTCCAAGCATCGGTCAATGTGCCACCCGAACCTCGGATCCCCGACAGCTTGCCGAATGGTTGGGCGATGACTGTCCACACGGTGTGCACGTCTGCCCCATCAGCGACGGACAGATTTATTGGAGCGATGACATCACCATTCCCTACACCCCGATGCTCGGTTGTATCGGGACAGCGCCGGATACCGGTGTGCCGACAACAGGACCCGCAGGTCCCCACGGCGGAAATATGGACATCATCGAAACCTGTCCCGGCAATACCGTTTATTTGCCGGTATTTGTATCAGGCGGATACCTGTATTTGGGCGATGCACACGCTGCAATGGGGCACGGCGAACTCTCCGCTTCCGGGTTGGAGATGCCGTCGGAGACGACAATTACCGTCGATCTGATCAAAGACAAGAACCTGCCGGGTCCGCGAATAGAATCCCCTACAGAAATTATGACCGTCGCCACCGGCTGCCCGATGGAGCGTTCAACCGCTCAGGCTTATGCGTGGTTAATCTTATGGATGGAAGAAGAGTTCGGTTGGGATCGTTGGAAGGCGTATGACATCTTGACGCATGTCGGACAGATCTCAGTCGGTTACTATCAGATTGGGACAGTGGCAGCAAAAATCGCCAAGCGATATTTGTAAAACAGTCGTAGGGAACGCAGATCTGCGTTCCCTCTAGCGTAAATAAGAGGTGATAACAATGTACGGACAGAACGGACGAATCGGATTGTTAGTGCCATCAGTGAATACAGTTGTCGAACCAGAATTTAACCGTATGATTCCAGAGGGCATCAATGTCTATGCGGCACGGATGCGGAATACGCGGTCGGATGTAGAAGACTCCAAGGCGATGCTTCAACATGTGGCGCGTGCTGCGGATGAACTCGGCAGTGCACATGCAGATGTGATAGCCTTTGCTTGCACTGCGAGTAGTTTTGTGGAAGGCGTTGAAGGGGAAATTGAATTGCGAGACCGGATCGAACGGGCAGGAGAAGCAAAAGCGGTGACGACATCGGGTTCCGTCGCAGGCGCGTTGCGGACGCTCGGTATTCGGCGTGTCGCAGTCGCCACACCCTATCCAGATGAACTGAACGTGCTAGAAAAACAATTCTTGGAGGACGAAGGGATCGAAGTCCTAACAATCGCCGGCATGGGTATCGTGGACGCATTCAGCATCGGAAAAGTAACGCCGCAAGAGACGTATGAATTTGCCCGACGTGTCTGGCAGGCCGACGCCGATGGAATGTTTATCAGCTGCACTAACCTGCGCACCATTGATGTGCTAGCACGACTGGAAGCAGAACTCGGTGTGCCGGTTATCTCCAGCAATTTGGCGACATGTTGGGGGTGTTTGCGAGCCTTGGGACATCAGGATCCGATTGATGGGTACGGGAGGCTTTTGTCAGAGCGTCTCGATGCGTAAAGGAACAGACCGATGTCTAGTATCGTCGATATGTTCAACCTCATGAGTTTGGATGCGCCCGGATTGGAAGTGGTCAAAGCAGCGGTTAAAGCTGAGGATTACTCCGCTGCCGAGTCTGCCTATCTGGCGTACTACCGTGCGCGAAAGCCACCGGCCCTCGATTGGCACACCGAGCATAGGAATGGACGCTCCTTTGAGACTAACTCAACCGGCTGGAATTTCCTGACCACCATCCCAGACTTAATCACTTGGCGCGACCGTGAGAAGGTCAAGGGGCTAATCAACCGTGAAAAGGGTTACACCTTCAGCCGCACCGAGGGGATACAGCTGTCTGATTACACCGTGTTAGATCTGGCTGAGATGCTCTTAGAGAACAAGGTTTTTATCCCGTATCACCCCGAAGACGGTGTCCAAGATCTCGGTCCCGATTGGAACTGGGAGCATGTGCCTCCTGTCGTTGGGCAGCGATGGACGCTGAGTCTACCATACCAATACTGTCTGCGTGCTCTCGCACAGGCGTATTGGCTGACCGATGATGAGCGGTATATCGCCAAACTCGTCAAGATTGCGACCCACTATGCCAGCTATGTAGATGGGAGGAGTTCGTGGATCTGGATTCCCGACATGCAGCTCGCACGCAACTATCAGCAATTGATGCCCTTCATGCTTTCGTGGGACGGGTTGTCACCCCATGATTTTTGTGCAATTCAATCTTGGTTGTCGGGTGGTTGCGCTGCATCAATGGAAGCGGTGACCAATGCGCGGGGCAATCAACTCCTGTTTAACGGCTTGGGACTGGCGTGGATAGGGGTGGGAATGCCCGAATTCAAAGACGCAGCAAGGTGGCGTGAACGTGGCTTCAGTCAAGTCGAAGAGTTCTTCGGTCAGGGAGCATTCTATCCGGATGGCTCATCGAAAGAAAACTCCTACGGTTACGTCGTCGGTGCCTCCGCAGCCGGGTTGGAAGCCCTAAAATTGGCGCAGGCGAATGGATGGAATTTTCTGAAAAATCTGAATCATCCGATGTTGTTGCGAGCTGAATTCCTCGCCTATACCGCCAAACCGGATGGCAGTTATGTATGGACGGGCGATAGCACACGCGGTTCTGCCTTTGACTATATAGAGACTATCGCTGATTCAGAAAATCGGACGGACCTGCAATACATCGTCAGTTTCGGGGAACGTGGCACTCCCCCGCCGCGTAAATCGTCGTGGTACACTTACGGCGGCGTTGGTGTGATGCGAAGCGATTGGGAACGCGAAGCCAACTACCTGTTTTTCGATGTAGGTCCGGTGGGGGTACTGCACGGACACGAAGGGAAGTTAGCGGTGGAGGTTGTCGCCTACGGCCGCTCTATGGTAGAGGATTTGGGGATCCACACCTATGCAACAACTGAACGCGATATGAAATTTCACGATTTCTTCACGGCTTCCGCTGCACACAACACAGTCATCGTACATGGAAAGAGCCAAGTTCGACTGAAAACAGGGCCATTCACGACCGAGCAACCCCTATCGAATCCGTGGTTCAGCACAGCGACCTGTGATTTTCTTTCGGGCAGCTATACCGAAGGCTATGGAGATGCGGGAAGTGACGAAATTGATCAATCGGTCGTCCACCATCGCAGCGTCATTTTTGTCAAAGGGCGCGAGGAGAATGATATAGAATATTGGATCATCACCGACCATCTGACCGGCGACGGTGTTCACACCTGCGAACAGCTATTTCATCTCATTCCGGTCGAGGTTGATGTCGATCCGGATACGAAAACTGTACAAACAGTTACGCCAAACCAACCCAATCTGGCGTTCATCCCATCGGTCTCCAACGGGATTGAATTGGAGGTTGTTGAAGGTCGCACTAAACCTAGCCTGCAAGGCTGGTATTGCGGCGGAGGTCCTCGTCCAACACCGGCTCCTTGTGTAACCTATCGCCGGACGGGAATGCTGCCCACTATTTTTCAGACAATCCTTTTGCCAATGAAAGCGGATAAAGCAGCCTTACCCAAAGTCGAATCGCTTGGCACTCTCGGTGACAGTTGGAGCCGTATTATATTCCCGGATGGTCGGGAGGACACCTACTGTTCACCAGCACAAATGGGACATCAGCAGTTGGAAGACATCACCTTCACCGGGGAAGCAGCACTGATACGCCGCGACAGCAGTGGAAAACTCTTGGATTGGGCGGTTGTTGGCGGGAACAACCTACAATATTGCGGCGAAACCTTTCCCTCTACCCGCGACTAACCTAAAGCAAGTTGCGACAAAGTAGTAGGCATACTCCGTATGCCGTAACCTCAAAAGTTAATTATTGCACAAATGAATTAATGAACCAACAAGGGAAACATATCATGCAGCTATCTAATGAACAGGTAGGACAGTTCTGGGAAGATGGATTCATCATCCTGAAAAATTTGCTTGACCCCGATGAGGTCGCATCACTCCTTGCCCACGCCGAGTGGGTAGCAAGTGGCAAAGCCGCCCACATCCCGGAAGGACAACTCCAGATCGAGCCACGTGTCAGAGCAGGGGAGGCTCAAGCGGAGAATTACGCCGATTCCCTGCGTAAGATGAGCCATCTTGCCTTTTACGATGAAGGATTTGAAAACCATGCCCGCAATCCCAAAATTCTAGACGTGATCGAATCGCTGCTGGGCCCCGACATCAAACTCTACCAAGACCAGCTTTTTATGAAGCCACCACGGATCGGTTCACGACAGGGCTACCATCAGGATATGCCGCTCGGATTCTACATCGATCCACCCGACATGGTGACCTGCTGGGCGGCACTTACCGATTCGACAATCGAGAATGGGTGCGTCTGGGTATTACCCGGCACACACAAATTTGGCATCACGGAAAAGTCGGAATGGGCAGAATATGAGCAGATGTCGATTGAGGGAAGGCTAGCCGAAGAACGTCCATTGGAGTTGCAAGGGGGTGATTGCAGCTTCCACCACGGGCTCATTCTCCACAGCAGTCGTCCTAACAGGACGAATCAGAGGCGGCGAGGCTACGCGACGCACTACGTCAGTGCCAAATGTCGATATACAGGTCCGCCGGAAAGGGAAAACGATGCGATGCTGATGCGCGGCAAATCAATGCCGGGGTGCATCTAAAAGATTTATCCCTTTCTGTTTGCCCTTTAAGGAATATCGTAGGTTGGGTTGAGCAATGGCGAAACCCAACTCTAATAAACCAATGAACTAACGAACCAACACAACTATGCACACGAGCAAATTACTAAGATCCTCAGACTTTCAATATTGGCGACTTGCTGGGGAAGAGCGTATCAACGTTGACTTCAAAGCGTTCTGTCCGGATTATCATGAACTGGACCGTATCGGTGTAATCTCTCCTTGTCTGGAAGACGGGGTGCTCTACACCGGAGACGCACTACTAGCGTTGACCACTGCCTTTTATGATGTTCTCCGCGCACGAGAAACCGATTTCTTTGACTACCCACAACACTTTGCCTTTATTGGTACAAGTGAAGGGGTTGTTCACACTCATAGCGAAAAATTACCGATGGATCGCATTGGGACAGGCTGGGGAAATCTGGATGTTTGGCCCGATTCAAAATGGATCCCAACACCGAGAGACGTTACGGGGATGCTGAGAAAAGTTTTCGATTTTCAGATAAATCGATTGTTCCTGCCGCACGGTTTCAAGCCTGCTTCTAACCAATCCCTCCTCCCCGCCTATGCGCGTAAGATGCTCGGAACTCGGCTCAAAGCAATTTACTACTACAATACGCCAATGCCCAACATAGAACTTCGCGCCTCACAACAGGTAGCGGACCTCATTCAAAGGAGCATTGCCGAATTCCCTGACGTCGGAAATGAGATCGAACACCCCGTACAGACTGATTTCCCTGCTGTTGGACGCTATCAGCAAGTGGGTGTCGATGATTTCCTTGAAGATATGGCGGGTTGTTTCGACGGTAGTTGACCGGAGGAGATCGAGAAATGGCACGCTATCCCCAAGCGGTTCTGGTATCCTGTGAGATACCGTGGGACGAAAACGAGAACCTGATGGAAGATCTGTTTCGAGAGGAGATACAGCATACCCTCAAGGCGGAATTCAATCACCTGTATATCTTTGGCACCGCCGGCGAAGGACATGCGGTCGATACCGCCCGCTTTCAACAGATTGTTCAGATTTTCTACGAAGAAACGCGGGGATCCGATGTCCACCCAATGGTTGGAGCAATTGGTCTGTCCACAGCGAACATCGTGGAACGTGTGGGATTCGCGCACGATGTCGGCTTCCGCACGTTTCAAACTGTGCTACCGAGTTGGGGTGCGGTGAACGATGATGAGTTAATAACCTTTTTCAAGGACTTATGTGGCACGTTCTCTGATTCACAGTTTCTACACTACAACCTGCCGCGCGCAAAACGGGTCTTGGGTGGTGCGGACTATCGACGATTGATCGATGCCGTGCCCAACCTCGTGGCAACAAAAACGACAAGCGGTGGCTTGCCTGGTGCGGCCGATCTGATGCGCCACTCGTCTGAACTTCAACACTTCTTTGGAGAATGGAATTTTCCACACGGCTGCATGTTTGGGGAGTGCTCGCTACTCGCTTCATTTGGTCCGATGACACCTCACAAGACGTGGGAGTATTTTGAGGCAGGACGGACACAGCAGGTCGAAAAACTTTTTCGATTGCAGCACGACTTTCACAGAGTGTGCATGGATATACTTAGCCCGGTGTGGGACAAGGAACGGATAGATGGTGCCTACGACAAAATCATTGTGCGGTTGGGCGGACTGGAGGATATGCCGCTACGACTGCTCTCACCGTATCAAAGCCTCACCGAAGTGGAGTATCAGGCGTGTAAGCGGATACTCCACGAAAAGTACCCAGATTGGGTTCAGAGGGAGTTATGACATCACTTAATTTCAAATCGAGAGTACCTGTTTTTGATGCCAACGTGAGGGTTGGCGATCTACTAGACGAACCCGCCCCCTACCGCGATCGGGAGGGGTTGTTGGCAGAGATGGATCGGCACGGGGTGGAGCGAGCCCTCATCTACCACGCACACGCCGACAATGTTAGCGCGATTGTAGGCAACAACTACCTTGAATCATGGATCGGTGATGACGGACGCACCCATCCGCAGTGGATGGTTATCCCCACAGCGGACTCGCTCGCGCAGATTCAATCGCTTCATGCTGAAGGAAGGGTTAATTGTGTGCGATTGTTCGATACCGGGCAACGGGATCTGCCCTTCCGTCCTTGGGCTTACGACACACTGTTATCTTGGCTCAGTGAGGCGCGAATTCCGGTCTGGATCCTCTTGACGGACGCCGATGCAGATGCGATAGTTACCACACTTCAGGCGTATCCAGATCTGGTATCGGTCTTGGTGGGAGCGCATTATGTCCATGCACTTTGGTTGCGTCCAATGTTGACCGCTTTACCGAATGCCTATTTGGAGTTAAGTCGCTATGAGCCGATCGGCGAGATAGAGTCTCTGCGCGACGAGTTCGGGGCTGAGCGATTGGTCTACGGTTCGTGGTATTCCCGCCTTGCAATGGGACCGATGCTGTTCTATCTGCATCATACGAACCTGACCGATGCCGAACTCACGGCAGTTTGTGCCGGGAATCTTGAACGTATTCTACAAGGAGGGACGAAATGATTGATGGAATGCAAGTCATCGACTATCACGGGCATGTAGGTTGCTGGGACCCGATCGGCATGAAGGACGATCCCAAATTAATGCTCCATGCAATGGACTTGGCAGGGATCGACATATCTTGTGTGTTCGGCATCTTCCATCCTGACGGTACGACGAGCAATGACCAAGCTGCCCACTTTATCGCGCAGCATCCGGATCGCTTTATCGGTTTCGCCTATGTTTCACCGATGATGCCAGAACGTATGATACCGGAATTGAATCGTGCAATTGATGAACTAAAATTTCCCGCGATTAAACTTTATCCGCCCTACACCCTTTGGCCCTTTAACCAACCCCAGTGGCATCCTATCTACGAGTTCGCAAACGAGCGAGGATTGGCGGTCCTTTTCCACACCGATGGTGGAGAATTAAGCCGACCCCGGTATCTGTCCGAAATTGCGCCGCAATATCCAAATGCTAAGTTTGTCGCGGGACATGCCGGCAACGTCGTCGAACCTCGCACCGAGGCTATCGCCGCTGCACAGGCATATCCAAACGTCTATCTCGAAACCTGCTCGACCTATCGAACGCCCGGTGTGATTGAGCAGTTAGTGAATGAGGCAGGTGCAGATCGGGTGCTGTTTGGATCGGATACACCTCTGATGGATCCACGTCCCCAGATCGGCAAAATTATCACCGCTGATATTTCCGACGACGCCAAGCGGCTGATCTTGGGTGGGAATGCCCGCCGTTTGTTGGGGATTTAACCCGCCTATTCTCTGGGGTAGTACGGACCATTAACCGAGTGCTGCTAGCAACTCGCGCTGACCTGATAAACGTTGCTCCCGCTCACTAGCGAAGCGTTTAATCCCAGCAAAGATTGATTCAGCATCGAGATGTGCTTCCGCTATGACATCCGGTTCAGTTCCACCGGTGAGCCACTGGTTATCCCAGTCTGCGGTCAGCGAATAGGCCTCCGCCAACGGTCCGAGATTTCTAATAGGCCAAACGCGTTGTGTTCCCGTGCTCACCACCATCAGGTCATAGCGCGCTTCTGGGGGCAATACGGACCGACGATAGGCTTCGGGTTGTAGATCGAACAACTCTTCGCTCACAGCCGCGATGATTTTTACGTTTATTCCCTCTGCCTCTAAGCGGGGGATAGCCTGGACGAGGTTGACGGTAGAGTTAGAACCTTGGACGACCACATAGCCGTGCTTGGGACTGTCCGGGTCAAAATCGCGGATGACATATAGCCCTTTGGACGCAGCTGTGAGATCACTATCTGCAAACGTGGCACGGTCTGCTACCGGAAAATCTGGCCGCGCGACTTCGATGATAATGACCCCAACCCGCGGATCGCGAGCGGCTACCTCGGCAGCAGCAAAATAGCCCGGTGCAACATCGTTGTAATCCCAAAAACTAACATTTATCGCCTGCCCCCGCGGGAAGAGCTTCCACACCTGCGGTGCAAAAATACCGAAGTGCGTACGTGCATCGGCGGCGGTCTCTGGCCCTGAATGCCCAGCGAGGACGTTAAGAACGCCCATTCGGAAAGGGCTGTCCTGATTCTGTTGGCTCCATACACGGGCGGGCAGGTACATCAACGGTGTAAAAGCACCATATGTACCGCTCAATGCCCAAACCCCAGCGAACTTCTCCGGATCGAGCGATGCGCTTTGACCAACCAACCCGATAGCACTTGACACATTTCCCGCTTCTTGGATAGGGGCTTTAAACCGCGTACCGGCAGGATTGCTAACCGGATTGTAATGTCCCCAGAGGCTGCCATGTTCAACATTGATGGACTCTGAAAGGTCAGCGGCGAGGGTGATAAAGCGGTTATCTGTCACATAGTTCATCCATTTGATAATTTCCGAAATTGCCCGACGGGTTCCGGCGACCTCTCCGGGTTCCTTGAACAGGCTGATACTCACCTCCTGTTCCTCACCCGATACTGGATTCTTCACGCTAGGCGTCTGCGGCTCAACCGGCAGATTTTCGACCCGAAGCCGGTCATCCAGAAACGGATCGCGGTTGGTATCAACCCGGAGCGGTAAATTATCCTGAACCGCGCTACCAATATCGACGAGTCGATTGGCAAGCCAGTCTCCCAACCCTTTTTGCTCAAGTACCGACATCACAACGTCAATGTTGGTCTTGAATTGTATCAGACGCTCGCGCTCATCGGTTACCGGTCCATTGCGAATCCCCTCGAATTCTACCCCGTAACGCTTCTCAAAGGTTCCTGCTAAGGCAACGAAATAGTCTTCGTTCATCTTTAGCTGGTACGGGTGGCTTGGGTAGCTGACTAACTGATCGCCGTACCCCTCAATCTTCCCATCTGTCGCACTGGGCCAATAGCCCTTGACCGTCCTGCCAATAACGATCATGGGGCGCCGGTCATCGGGATCCCAATCTTCCATTGTTTTGAGAACCGCAAGAATCTGGTCATAATCATTGCCGTTTTCAAGGGAAAACACATTCCAACCGTAGGAAGTCCACTGCTCCTCGAGTTCGTACTGCTTGTACCTAGAATCGATCACCCCACCCACTAAGGTATCATCGATGCCGGCGTTATTATAAGAAAGCAGGATACGCAAACGTTTTCCCACCTGCATTGCAAGGCCTTGCGTTTTTAGCTCTTGGGCGTGTCCCTCGGTCATGGCAAATTCACCCTCAAGTGCGAGCACCTTCAATGAATCAGGAGCATCCAGAAAGTTCCAGAACGCCGCTTTGCCAGCAGCTGTCGCAATACCAATACCTGAAGGCCCCCCGTTGACATCGTTAGTCAGATCGGTTGTTTCGGAATGTCCCGCCAGCGACCGAATACCGCGTAACTTTGCCTGTGCAAAAAGCGGATGGTCCTCCAAATCGTTCTCTTGCAACAAGGTCTTTAGTGCCCCTGCACCGCGTCGAAAGCCTAGTACATCTATCGGCAACATCGCGATTTCCGGCGCAACCTTGTAACGCGGATCTCCTGTAGCTGTGTGTGCCCGCGCCATTGCCTCACCCATAATCATCCACAACGCATACGCGGTAGGAATGTTATGCCCGCCAGCGAGCATGAACTTATCGCAGAACGGATGCTTGGGGTTACGATAGTCGTAGCGCAACCCTCCAAGCTCTGGACCCGCTAAATGGAGCGCGACATTGTAGGGCGTATAAGCCAGTGGACCGCCGAAGTGGCCCGTCTGTGCGTAATTACCAAGCAGCACCAACGTCATACAGGTCATGTGCCCGATATCCTCAAAGCGCGCCTGATCATATGTCGCGGTTAATGCCTCAACAGGTGATAGTAAGGTGTTCGCATTGAGCGTATTTTGCATCTTTATTCCTAATATGTTAGAGGTTTGTGAGTGAATATGTCGGAGAATCCCGAACCTTGAGCAAAATTCTGTTTCGATGCTGTTGTACAGCAGTTACTTTGCCGCGATGTGACAAATTGAGTGTACTGAAATTCCTGGCTATTGAGAAAACAGTAGCAGAAGTTTAGGGTAGGCAGATTGTTCGATGAAACCGACTTTATCAATGATTGACCTTTAGGAAAAAATTAATAGCTTAAACGTCCCGTCACATGAGCCAAATTATCGCCGACATGAACACGGTGAATCCGTCGCAACATAATAACAACACCAGCATTCTCGGTCATTATCTCCGCCACGACTGCACCGAAGGGATCGCGAACAGTGCCCAAACGTTGACCGGCACTAACTTCGTCCAACAAAGCTACGTCGGACCGAAAGTAGCCAGCAGCGGGTGTCGAAATGACGCTGTCCATATTCCCATCACCGGACAGGTGATGGGTGATAGGTTGGGGTTGGGGTTGACCGTCCAGCATATCAAGATGCTTCATCACATTGATTACGCCGGTGGTAAAGCAATCGACATCGGATGGGTGGGCATAGCCGCCACCACCAGCTTCGGTATAGATCGCTGGTACACCTAATTCCGTAGCGGCTGACAAACTCCGACCGGGCGGCATTGGTGGTGGATGCTCCCAAACCACCGGGGTGCCAAATGCCAACGCACCGGCTCGCGAGCGTCTGCCAAGCTCATCGTCGCTGTGGGTATAGCCAATGAGTGATGGAATTTCGGAGGCGACACCGCCACTGTGGAGGTCAATAACGAAGTCAGCGGGTTTGAATAGCTTTTGAGTAATCCAGTAAGCAATCCGTTGCGTGATAGTACCGTCAGGATCCCCCGGAAAGACGCGCGCCAGATTCAATCCATCGATAGGGCTGCTGCGGAGAACGGATTCATAGGCGGGTACGTTACAAATTGGAACCATCAGTAATGCACCGCGTAGCGCATTAGGGGCTACCCGCCGGAATACTTCGGGGATCGTCTCAACCCCTTCATATTCATCGCCGTGCACCGCTCCGAGGACAATCAATGTGGGACCAGCGGTTGCCCCTATCACGTAAAGGAATGGTAAACGCCAGTCGCCTCCGTCTGCCCGTGGTCCAACTTCTAGCCATGCGGACGCTTTGGAATCACAAGGCAATTGTGAAATGTCAAATTCTTGAAAACGCACTGCGTCTAGTGTCCTCCGACTTCACCAACCTGAATCTCAATTTCATCCCGATCTCGGATCCGTTCGACCAATCCGTCCCGGATATCAACGATCCGGTCTGAAACATCGAGCATCTTTAAGTCGTGGGTCGCCGAAATAACAGTTACGCCCTGATCGACATTAAGTTGCTTAATTAAATCGATAATTTCACGTCCGATGACCGTATCGAGGTTCGCCGTCGGTTCATCCGCCAAAATAATGCTTGGACCATTTGCGAACGCGCGCGCAATTGCAACCCGCTGCCGCTGACCACCAGATAATTCATCGGGTCTATGGTGAATCCGTTCCCCTAAGCCAACTCGTTCCAGCAGCTCTTCACCTTTATCACGACGCTCACTGTGCGATAGACCTGCGAAAATCATCGGCAGAGTGACATTTTCGAGTGCCGTCATGACGTGTAGCAGATTGTAGCTTTGGAAGATGTAACCGACCCTGTGACAGCGGAACCATGCGATTTGGGACTGGCTGAGCTGCCCCATATCTTGACCATCAATGAAAACTTTACCTGCGGTCGGAAGGTCTAAGGCACCAATCATATTAAAGAGAGTTGATTTGCCTGAACCAGATGGACCCATCAATGAGATATACTCTCCGGTATAGATCTCTAAATCAATCCCGTCGAGTGCTCTGAGCACGTTAGTGCCCATACGGTATTCCTTAACAACCTTTTCAGTTTTAACTACAACGTCTGCCATTAGCGTCCCTCCTAAACTTCAGTCCGCATCGCTTCCGCTGGGGGTAGCTTTGCAGCGCGCCACGCTGGAAACGCCGCGCCGATAACAGACAGAATCATGCCGAGCACACAACCAGCGAGGATAATCAGTAACACCCCGAATCTAGTAGGCTGCGCGTTTAGCACCGGCAGCAGGGGGAAGTAAAAGAATAGATCTAAACCGTAATCCTTAAGTCCTAGGAGAAGTGATCCAAGACAACCGATGAGAGCTCCGATAAGTGCACCCGCTAACCCTTGAAATCCAGATTCTAACAGGAATAATCTCACGACGAAGCGATCCAAAGCACCGAGACACTTCATCGTACCGATTTCTTGAAAACGTTCTGTGACCGCCATCAGCATCGAATTCGCGATGCCTACGACGCAGACAATTAGGGACATGATAATCAACCACTTATCTTTCATCGAAATCCCGGTCGTTTCTTCCTCTTCAAAAGTGGTGATTTCCTGTCTTGAGCCGCTCTCTTTCATTGCGACAGTTACCTCATTATTTACCAATACTGACACCAGAAATGCGATCCCCAACGTAATGCCCGCGGTTGTAATGACTGATCGTCCGAAACGGATCATCAAGCTCTGAAAACTAATCCTCACAGATTCCATGAATGGGAGCTCAATCTGTTGTCCAATAGTACTTCGTGTCTGTTGTTCCAAATTCCAGTCCTCCTGATTTCTAAAATTGCAAAGTCATTTTATCATGATGCGAGGATAAAGTCAAGCCTTGCACTAGTGAATTTAGGGCATTAAATTTCAAAGACTCATGGCAGGGCTAGAGTCAATCGTTCAATCCGACCGGATATGGACCGTATTCAACGAGAATTTCTACATCTTCGACGGTAACTCCGCCCACGAATCCCATAGGTCGTTCCTTGAGCGCAACCTCCAACACATTTGACCCCTTCTGCGGGCGTACACGTTCCAAGTGAAATTCCAACCACTGACCGGCATACGGGTCTCGCGATCTGATGATGCTGCGTGTGCACCGCTCCCCCACCAACGACTGTCCATTCAACCGCACATCAAATGTATCCGCAGTTACCAGATTGGTCACACCAAGCCGGAGTTGAACACTTTGCACTCGGTCATTTTGGGTGTCATCAGCGATGAAAAACGGGATTTGATAACGTCTCTCTGCATCCGCCGATGGGATTTCAACTGGCAAAAAGGCTTCATAATCGTGACCGCTTGTCGCATCGGAATGTCGGCGCAGGAAATAATGTTTATCGCCTTCCTTGACCAATTCCGGGTCCCCTAACTCTGTGAGCGTGCGGCGTTCCGCATCGCCTAGGGGCCACGGCAGAAACCAAGCGTAAAGTCCATCGACCCCACGTTCCCAAAAGTTAGCAGCGGCTGCCCGCATCATGGGGGGCGTCGCATCTTCTACCGAGTAGAAACGACGATTCTCCTCGCTGTAGTAGGGTTGTAACATGCCGTATACCGAAATATCGTTTTCGTGCGCCTCCTGTACCAACCAATCAATTGGCATGTTAGCATCAAGCACAAAGAACGCATAGACCATCGGAACGACGAAGTCAACTAACCCTTCTTGTAGCCAAGTTTGTACATCCAACCCCGTTTTCTTGTTTAACTCCAAGGTCGGATATATCCGCGCACCGATCTGCCCGGGTTCCCCCGGTCGATTGCGTACCATCTCCGCGACATTCCGAACAAAATCGGTCATCACCGGTGTATACTCCGGGACGTCTTCGGGTGTGAGCCAGAAGGGGCTTCCGCCCGGAGCCGCAGCGAAATCCAACTCCACGCCTTCTACAGGATACTGTGTGGCGAGCTCTTCCAACACCGCAAACTGATGGTCACGCACTTCTGGGTGGGCAAATCCTCGTCCACCGTTTGCCAGCGCGTGCTGTGGATCCATACCACCATAACCTCCCATGCGCAGACTAGCGAAAAAGTCCATCCCTTTCTCATGTGCCCGGTCGATGAGGAGCATCAACGGATCGATTCCTCGGTTTATCAAGCTTTGCATGTTTTCCCAGATGCGCCAGTAAGGGGCACTGTCAAAGGGGCGGATGTCATCTCCAAACTGCATACCGACTTTGGAGGGATAGAATAGCCCATCAGCGCGGGATACCCCATAGATAAAGGTGTCGCAGCTTGTCCCGGCGACCTCGTCCACAGCCGACCACGCCTCTTCCAACCGGATCGGTGGCTCAAAAACGAACAGATAGTAATGACGGGCATCATTGAAATAAATTGTTCTATGTCGTCTCATAGCGGGTGTCCCTTCTTGTACCCTAGAGATGGAGGTGGGTAGTATCCTCTGTTTTTTCGATCTTGACATTCAATCCTCAACCTATTATAATCGAAGGTGAGAACATAGTCACTATAATTTTATACTTTTCAGGCGTTTTTATGGGATTGAATAGGATCATGAATAAAGAATCTCTCCGTGCAGATGTGATCATTATTGGCGGCGGTGTAATCGGCTGTGCAATCGCTTATAACCTTGCCAAAGCACAAATAAAAACACTGGTTATTGATAAAGCGGACAACGTTGGGCGTGAGGCGTCGTGGGCGGGTGCAGGAATCCTAGCATCTCACGCATCAACGCACGACCCCTATGCCGAACTCTGTCGTGCGAGTTTGGGGCTTTATCCGGCGTTGGCAGAAGCGTTGCAAGCGGAAACGCAGATAGATATTGAGTTTATTAGGTCTGGATCTATCGCCGTGTTTTTCACCGATGAAGAGAAACAGGGGTTGACGGGACTAGCTGCACGGCGGTTGGATCGCGGTTTTTCTGCGGAGGTACTCATACCTGAAGAGGTCTGGGAACTGGAGCCTGCAATTTCCCCATCGATTGTCGGCGGAGTACGCTTCCCACACGATGCACAGGTCAGAAATCCTAAATTGGTGCAGGCGTTGGCAAAAGGGGCAGCACTGCTTGGAACGGAATTTCTGTTCGGCAATCCTGTGACTGCATTTCTGCGAGAAGGGGAGCGGGTGGTAGGCGTTGAGGTGAACGGAGAGCGCATTCACGCCGACACATTTGTAATCGCATCGGGGTGCTGGTCCGGGACAATCGCTGCCCAACTCGGCAGCGCGCTGCCCATGGAGCCAGCACGTGGACAGATGGTGTTAGCAGAAGCGATGCCGCCAATTCTACGGCACGTCATTGATGGCTTGGGCGTTTACTTGGTTCCCCGGTCTGATGGCAAAATCCTAATCGGTGCCACCGTTGAGTTTGTTGGCTACGACAAACGAACAACGCTAGAGGGCACGCGACAGATGATTGAAGCCGGCATCGGGTTGATGCCAACCCTCGCCGAAAAATCCTTTGTACAGACATGGGCGGGGCTGCGTCCTTACGCAAAGGGCGGTCCATATATTGGAGCGCTGCCCGGCTTTGACAATGTGTTTGTCGCCGCCGGACACTTCAAGAACGGCATTCTGCTTGCGCCAATCACAGGGAAACTGATCAGTGAGTTGATTACAACAGGAAATCCATCAATGTCGCTAGCACCATTTAGCCTGTAACGGGCAAATTGGTAACGTAGGAGAAGGAGTTCATGGGCGTTATATCCCTACCCACAGGCGAAACCATCCGCAGTGAAGTCTTCCCAGGCTTTCAACTAGCTGTGAACGCAATTTTTACCTAATACCATCGGCACTTCCCTGCGGCGTTTTACGTTTCACGCATCACGTTTCACGCGCTTACGTATGTCTAATCGCATCAATTGGCGTGAGCTTCGCTGCACGGCTTGCCGGGTAATATCCGAAAAATACGCCAACACCCCCGCCAGCCATTACAGCCGTCAACACCGATTCAACGGTGATGACCGAGGGCCACTCAATAAAATCCCTCATAAATTTACTGACCGCCCATGCAAAGCCGCTGCCTAACGCCGCCCCCAGAACGATGCCAATCATACTCCCGATAAGACACAGAATAATAGACTCAATCAGAAACTGTATGCGTATATCAAAGCTCTTCGCGCCAACAGCTTTCCGCAACCCAATCTCAGGGATCCGCTCTGTAACAGATACCAGCATGATATTCAGGATGCCGATTCCGCCGACAATCAAAGCAACAGAGGCGATGATGACGAGAATCATTTCAATAACCATGATAATGCGGTTCGCAGATTCTAGCTCCTCCTTCATCACCCATGTTTCAAAGAACTCCTCACCGTCGTGGTTGCGCTTCAATACCGTTTTGACTTCCTCCACCGCTTGATCGACAGATTGATGGTCTTTTGCACGGATCAGAATATGCCCCACCTGATCGTTGCCCCAAAAATGGGTCTGCGCTGTGGTAATTGGAATAAATACTTGGTTGTCCTCGCTATTCTCCGTGTCGAGCCCTTTGCCTCTAGACTCCATTACCCCCACGACGGTAAACCGCTGATTGTTAATTTTTATCTCCCTACCGATTGGGTCAAGCTCCGCAAACAGATCCTTCCAGATCTCCTCACCAATCACACAGACCTTGCTCCAGAGACTAAGATCATCATCAGACAAAAATCTACCATATCCACTGTACCACTTGCGTGCAATTTGATACTCGTGAGCGGTGGCTTGCATCTGAGCGAACTTGCGTTTCCCTCCAACCGAAATCGTTGCACTACCCCCAGCTTCGGGGGTTGCCACCTCAACGGAAGGACACTCGGTTTGGATCGCGCGTACATCCTCCATCTTCAGATAGTGTTTGCTCGGATTCCGCATCCATTTCTCATTCTTACGAATCCACTCGCGCCGATATACCCCGAACATACTCGGTCCGCCAACCTTTTCGACTTCCCACATCAGGAGTGTCTTCGCTCCCGCCCCGAAGGACATCATCGCAATGACACCCGCAATGCCGATCACGATGCCCAACATCGTCAAAAATGACCTCAGCTTGTTTGAGCGTAAAATTGAGAATGCAGTGAATACCCCTTCTAACAGTTTCATCTAATTTCCTTTTCTGATAGGAGTTTCACACTTCAGTAAGAAACAACGATCATTGTTCCCTACAAAGCAAAACCGATACCTAAGGATCTACTATAAGTTACCCAATTTATCTGCTATCTATACAGAAACGATGGATAACCGAACGGCGGAGTATTAAGTTATTTCGGCACTACTTGACTACTTTGATAGGAATTCATATGGATCTATCCCCGCAGATTTATAGTCAACAATCCTGATTCCTTCTGGGGGTTCCCCATTATTGAGTTGATCCATAATTTTACTACTATCATTCGGACCCGATGTCAAAACACTGCTAGCGTACCGATATATTGTGCCGTCCGGCTCTTCGTTCTGGGCCCATTCCACATAGACAACGTCGGGATAGAGTGGATAAAATATGCCATTCTCAATAACGCCACCGGTAAAATCGCGATTCCCTTCGCTCCATAACTTCACCATAACCATACTTAACAACTCCTGTTCTCTAACCAGCACAGACGGTAGCTGTGCCCGCTCTGCTGCAGGGCGCTGCCAGAAGACTTGACGTGGATAGTCCTCGGGCACTTCAGGATACTCGAAGCCAGTAACAGATCTGTCTGCTTTCGACCCTACTATCGCGCATCCATATATCACGAAGCAAACGACGGTTGCAATGCAGGTAATAAGAATTCTCTGGAGATATTTCATGTCCTGCCCCTTCCCTTGTTGTGGTAATAATTGGTATGAGTCTATGGCTGCCGATTGACAATTGACGACTTTGATCCTCGTTGGGGTTTTTCTATTATTGAGTGGATCCATGATCACATCACTATCATTCACACTAGTTTAGTTTGTCCGATTTAACTCTGAGTTGTCAAGTTGAAAACTCTCAGTACGGAGGAGAAATAGCCCTCGCTTTTTTATTGCGATGTTGAACCCTGTGTGATAGAATCACCCGCAATTATGGAACAATAATAACCTTATTCATTCAGACGGAAAACAATCCTCAATGTTTAGAAATCAGGGAGAAGTATTGCTCCCATACCCGCGTCTCACTACCCAGAAAGAGATTGATGCCCATCGCAAAAAACTCCAGCAGTTGAAGCATAAGAACATAGCCGCGTGGCTTTTGCTGGATACCGTGACTACCGACACCCGCTTCTGGCTCAATTTTGTCGAACATACGTTTCATCAAACTGAGCGGCAAGAAACCATCCAGAACCAACTCCGGGGGTGGGCACACACCTCCCAAAGGTCCGACCGTATCTACCTCCTTGCGGAGGCGAACGCAGACGCCCCCTGTTACGATATAACCGACTACATCCAACGTTGTGTGGACGGCGATCTCTCCATTGCAGACCGGTTAAAAGGACGAACAATCTTTCGCCTGTATCAGACAGAGACACAAGGGTATGATCTGTTAAGCCAGCAGGGTGTCGATGCGCTCGCTCTCCAGATTTTGGAAAGGTATATCCACACATTTCACGATCTGATAGAACATTCCGTGGCAGGATTCTGCTGCGAATTCCCGACATTTCTTTCTCCTCTCAAGGTGTCCGCGACTTCGATTCCTTGGAGCGATGCGTTGGGGAAAACTTTGGAACCAGAGCTACTAGCTCACCTGCCGCTAATTCATTATGAAACCTACGATTCAGCAACAATCCGCAGCCTCTTTTGGGAGCGATTAACCCAACAGTTTGCAGCGGTCTGTGTCGGAGGATTGGGGGACTTCTCCCACCAATGGGATCTACAATTTGCCATCAACTTCCCATCAACGACGAAAGCGTTAGAGGTCGATATCGGGACAATTCTGAAAGCCGCAGACCGCCCCATCCTCAACGCAAATAAGCTGGATAAACCCAAGCCGTTTTTAATTGCAAAGCAGATTGCCAGTCGAAAACTATCGGAACGGAGCCATTTTGAATCCCCAGGAGGTTCAGGTCAAATCAGCCTATGCCGATCTGGTTCAAACGCAGATCGACTCGTTACTGATAGTGCGTTGGGATTCAATTCATGGATGAGTCATGGGGACTATAACAACAGCAAGATTGCATCAGAAGGCAACGAGGCACATTACTTTAGTCAATTTCTATCAATCGGTGTTCCAAAAAGACCTGTTCTTGTTCTCTCTCCGATCCACAGTCTATGGACGAAACCCGATCCAAAGGGATGGAATTGGCTGGTGAAAGAATGGAGTTGGCTCTGCCAGACAGTCTGGGAGCTTGGATACGATTTTGATGTCGCCTCCGAGACGGGGCTTGCTACGGAGGAAGTAGATAAATCCAATCGCACATTGCGCCTGAACGGAGGAGATTATTCATCGGTTTTGCTACCGCCCTGTTTAGCACTTCAGGAGGGAACAGTAGAGGTGTTGACTCAGTTTGTCAAAGCACGGGGCGGGCTAATCGCCGTAGATCCGGTCCCTTACCTGCTCAACGGTCGAATCGGCTTGGATCCCTACCCGCTTGAACGATTACTTTATCGACGACGCACCTCTATCCTACGGGGAACGGCAAACGAAAAAGTTGCAGCCCTTGAGCGATTGCTACGCAAGCGAATTAAGCTGCCGATACAGATTTACGCTAAACCCGAGAATACCCCAACCCGCGCAATCGTTGCCCAGCACCGCGAATCTGCGAATCTGGATCTGTTCTATCTATTCAATCGCGGTGAACAACCAATCGAAACACTGATTGAAATTCAATGGGAATCAACCGTTGAGGAGTGGGATTCGACAAGTGGAGAGCGACATGCGCGATCCCATTGGCACGCGGATGGAAAGACATACACGCAGTTATCCTTTGATTGTGGACAGGGAAGATTTATCGCTGCACGCCGAGGTGTACCATAATGAATCTGAGTATGCCATACTTCAACCAATGTTTTGCGCTTGTGTTTTAAGTTCTATAGTGGTATCCTAACACAAGTTGTCATAAGGTAATAGGCATATTCCGTATGCCGTAACTGTGTACATTGAGTTGTAGGTTGGGTTGAACGGTAACCGTGAAACCCAACACCATCGGGGCAGCCATTTTCGCTCCAGCGGAGGACATGTCTATAGAAAATGATGCGTCCATCTCTCGCGCTCTAGCGGAGCGCAATGTATAGAGAGCGTTAGTTTAATGAACTAATAAACCTACAAATCCCTAGTGGGACGAAGCAACTGAATTATAGTGAATTCAAAAAATAAAGAAACACGTGCGCCCCCCATGTTTGGTAGGCACTGTTTCCAATTGCGCCGGTTCAGAGTGTCCCATTAATTCTAAAATCTACTATAAAATAATCAATCCAAAGGAGTGTATTAATGACAGGAGGAGAACTTTTTGTCGAATGTTTGAAAGCACAAGGCGTTAAGGACATTTTTGGCATACCGGGCGGACATTTAGATCCGGTTTATGAATCACTCTACAAAAATCGCGATACAATTCGCCACTATGTGGGTCGCCATGAGGGAGGGTGTGCTTTCATGGCGGATGGATATGCCCGCACGACTGGCGAAGTCGGTGTATGTATGACCGTGCCGGGACCCGGCGCAGCCAACGCTGCAATCGGGATTGGTGAAGCATACACGGCTTGCTCGCCGGTGCTGCTGGTCACCGGACAAAATCCCTCCCATCTTGCCAAGAAAGATCCGGGGAAGATGTTTCACGGTTTAGACCAGAAAGCCGCGTTTGCGACAATGACGAAGCACATAGAGCTTGTCCACAATATCCGAGAAATCCCCGGTGCCGTCAACCGAGCCTTCGGCGCATTACGGTCAGGACGACCCCGACCCGTTTTAATCGAGCTTGCCACTGATGCGTTACATGCAGAGGTGGACGACTCCGACGTATTCATTCCACCGATGAACAAAGGACTCCGACCAGGAGCAAGTCCGGAGGAGATTGATGAGGCTATTCAGCTAATCCAGAGAGCGGAACGTCCATTTATTTTCGCAGGCGGCGGGATCTGCCATACACGAGCAACGGAAGAGCTACTTGAATTTGCGAGACTGCTCAACGCACCTGTCGCAACGAGCGCGAAGGCAAAGGGGGCAATCCCTGAAGATTCACCATACTCACTGCGTGTTTTCAACAATCCCACCACGCACAGGGCGTTGAAGGAATCTGATTTGATGATTGCCATCGGTACGCGCTTTACCTACCGGGACACAGGCAACTGGTCGCTGAAGATTAACCAACCGCTGCTGCACATCGAAGCGGATCCCGCAGAGATTAATCGGGACTATCCCGCCGCCGTTGGAATTAGTGCGAATCCGAAGGTGGTCTTGCAGCAACTGAATACTGAACTTAAAGAGAGGACAGAGGGTTGGGGTGAGCGATTGCACGAATTACACAGACAGGCGGCTTATGCGGAACGTTCACCCATTATTGAACAACTCCGCGCTGCAATGCCCCTTGATGCTATTTTGAGCGTTGATGTCAATATCACCGGATATGCTGCGACGCAAGACTTCACGGTTTACGGACCAGGCATGTATATCTGGTCCGGAATTTCCGTTGCGATGGGAATTGGATTGACAGGGGCAATCGGTGCACAAGTTGCCCATCCAGATCGTAAAGTGGTTGCCCTCTGCGGCGACGGTGGTTTCCTGATGAACAGTCCGGAGCTAGCAACAGCTGTGAAGTATAATCTGCCAGTCGTCACAATCGTCATGAACGATAACACCTTCAGCTCAATCGCACGGACTCAGGTCGATCGGTTCGGGACAGGGTTAGGCGTCGATGTGGTCAATCCCGATTTCGTCAAATTTGCGGAATCGTTCGGTGCGGTCGGCTTTTGCGTCGAAGATGAAGCGGATTTCAAACCGACAGTCGATAAAGCGTTGACGCTGGACAAGCCTTCCCTGATTGAGGTTGTCAAACATAAGCAATATTAATTCAAATCGCTTTGGAGTCAAGTCCTATCAAGGAAACGTGAGGGATAGTGCATAACGGGTAATGCGTGAGCCGCCTACCTTTACATATTACGCATTACTCGTTATATATGCATTACAATAAAAAAAGATGTATTAGTTCAACCTCCCCATGAACCTGCCAGATCCTCCACAAGTAATCGAACAGATTGCTGCATATCTCCATATTTCACCGGATCAGATAAAATGCGTCCCGATCCGACACGGCACGCTCGAAAGAAACAACGTCTGGCGGCTAACGGCGATGGGGCGCACTTACCTTCTTAAACAACATCTGATAACCCAGCCAGTCGGTGAATCTACCTTTACGCCATTTCAGATCGAATCCGTGGTGCTCTTGAGGTTGCATCAGGCGGGCTGCCGTGTGCCAGAGCTTTATTGGTGGTCAGATGCAGCGAGCTGTTTACTCATGGAATGGTGCGGGGATACGACGCTTGATGACCTTGCCCAAGAAACGCCAACTGATAAGCTGAAGCCGATTGTTGAAAACACCATCCGAGCGTTCTGTCAACTGGAGGCGGGATTCGCCAAAACTGCCCACGCGCTCAATCCCTACATATACCCCCTCGACTATTCGGTGTTTTTACAGGATATGCTGCAGACGCTATTGGATCAGGGGAGAAAAACCCTCGACTATTTAGCATGGATGAAGGGCGAGCCAATGCCCGCCGATCGAGCAGCAAGGCTTGACGCAATTTGGGAGCGGATGTCAAATTGCTTGCATCGCGCAACGCCAACGCTGGGCACTTTGGATTATAACGCACGGAACATCGTAGTAAATGGAGAAACTCCAACCTTCATCGATTTTGGGGGGATCGGTTGGGATTGGAGTGAGCGGCGTCTGGTGCAATCACTCAACAGCCTAAGCGCAAATCGGACAAACGGGAATTTTGTCAGTTTGTTAAACCGGGGAATCGTGGAGGAATACGCAGAGCAAATCGCCGAATATCGTGAGGACTGGTCAAAAGCGGAGATTGCCGCACAAGTTGATTGCCACCAACTGCTCTTTTACCTGTCGGTCGTCCATCGACTCCTCCAATCGACAGCGCAACCGGAGACAGCAGAAAGCAAAGCCACCCTACAGGCATGGGGCAACCCAAAAGCGAGATTTCAACACGCTTTAACGCTCCTCACCGATTCTCACTTGAGTGAGGACACTGATGCCGCACACCTCCGAGAATCCATCGCCGCTTTTAGGGAGGCATCAAACTAGAACAACGCAAGTTGCTAGCAGCCTATTGCTTTGAATGCCAATCTGATTGGTGCTCCCTATACCCTAACCTCGCTCCGTATTCATAAGTTCCCTAACCTGTGAAATGAACCAATGAACTAATGAACTAACACGGTCGTATCAGGACGACATGCGTTTAGGATTAGGCTCATGTAAAAAGAAAGTGCAAAACGCGAAGCGAAATCGTAGGGGCGGGGTCTCCCCGCCCGTGGCACATCCCGCCTGTCCCGATTCATCGGGGATTTATCGGGGTAGTAAGGGTTGGGGGACCCAACCCCTACAAAGATTCGATTGCCGTTGCACGCTTTCTTAACATGAGTTTAGAATTATAACGCAACTAGCAACTTAGGTTATCATAGCTTACCACGTCCGTTCCTTCAATAACTCTTCGATAGCATCTCTCGGTACTGGCAGCTCATCAATATGGTCCTCCAACCAGTCAGAGAAATCTTTCTCGATGTCGTCCGTCCATCGCGCGTCGATCTGGCCCGGCGTGTATTTACCTTCGCTCAAGCGGGTTTTCCCGAACTGATCCCTCAGACGAACAAGCTCAGAGGTTCTCACAACCGTCTCCGCAAGATGCGGTGGAATAAAAATAACCCCATCCTCTTTTCCGAGGACAACATCCCCCGGCATCACCGTCGCCTGACCGATCCGTATCGGCGTATTGACCCCCGTTAGCATAATCGTCGGTGAAGCATAGGTTGGGCTCCATCCCCTGACAAAACTGGTAAAACCGGGAATTTCCTTGATACCGTCCAAGTCACGCACAGCGGCATCGTGGACGACACCATTGCCGGATTTCGCGTGGATGGCGATTGCAAGGTTGTCACCAATAACGGGACCTTCCTCAACCTTCCCGAAAACATCGGCGACATAGACATCGCCTTGAACTAGCATGTCGATGGGCCAAGAGATTTGGTCCCCGACGCAGCCACACCTGTCCCCCTTCTCCTCCATCAGCGTTCGCATCGCCGGGCGTCTGGGCATATAGACCGCCGTCAACGCCCTACCAACAAGCACGCCGTCCGGGTGTGTACATTGCCAATTGCCTTCATACTGCCACTGGTATCCGTTACCTCGCAGAGTGCCCCACGCTTGGGTTACCGATACACTTTTCATCCGTTCGATGATATCATCCGAAACCTTCGGACGACCGTCCGGAAATCGTTCTCCCTGCCACTCGTGAGTATACTCAATCATCTCATCTCGTGTCAGATTCAGCGGTGCAAATTTTTCCATCGTCATCTCCTCCCAAAAATATAAAGTCAATCGCCCATGTTAAGAAAGCGTGAAACAGAAACCGAGTTTTTTCTTCAAAACTCGGTTTCTGTTCGGATTTGCACTGTCTTTTTTTCGCCCTGTGGGTTGGGCTTGCCAGTCCGACTGCCCTAACGAACGAATGGTTTTCACGTTTCACGCATCACGTTTCACGTTTTTTGTGCTTTGCACTTTCTTTTTATATGAGCCAAGTCAATATATTCGCATTATAGTGGACAGTCCCAATAAAATCAAGACGACAATTCAGTTTTTTCGACTAGAACCTCTTGGAAGAGAGATCTCCGAATTCCGATACTTTACTAGGGCTATTTATAGTGAATTCAAAAAATAAAGAAACACTTGCGCCCCCCGGTGGGTACGGTTTGTAACCGCACCGGTTTGGCGTGTCCCATTAATTCTAAAATCTACTATAATTTTCCATTTTTTGACCGATTTCGGGATGACACGAATCCGCAGGCGGGGCAGCCGGTCTCCCCACAGTTTGTAGTAGCGCGTTCATTGCGCGTTCTTGTGCCAACTGTCCATAGCATCTTTTATCCGTGTAATCTGTTAATCCGCGTCTATCCGTGATTCAGACAATAATATGGGAAAATTAAATGACCCTAATACTTCACTGTAGGTGCTTGCATAAATTCCTTAAATAGTTGTATAATTTTAGTAAGGCAAGGGTTTCCTAAACAATCTGACCTTTATCGCCCCCAAAGAACAGAAAAGTGATTTGAGAGCAGAGGAGGCATAACAAATGCAACGAAGATACAATCTCACACATTTGATTTTAGCCGGCGTTGTCGTCTTGGGTCTAACGCCGCTGATGGCGGTCGTAGACGCACAAGGACGAATTGCCTTCATGTCTGATAGGGATTGGAACTGGGAAATCTACGTGATGGACGCCGATGGGGGCAATCTGCAGAACCTCACTAACAATCCTGGTGCTGATAGGGACCCCTCATGGTCACCGGACGCTAAACGCATTGCCTTTACTTCCGGTAGGGAGTGGAACCGGCAAATCTACGTCATGGACGCCGATGGAGGCAATCCGCAAAACCTTTCTAACAACGACTCTGATGAATGGGATCCTTCATGGTCGCCGGATGGTAAACGCATTCTCTTTGTTTCCACGGTGGACATCTACGTGATGGATGCCGATGGAGACAACCCCAGAAACCTCACCCATGGCCGCCGCCTGAATGAATGGGCCCCCTCATGGTCTCCGGACGGTCAACACATTGTCTTTGTTGGCATTGGAGCGGATGTGGGCTCGGACATCTACGTGATGGACGCCGATGGAGCGAATCCGCGAAACCTCACTAACAATCCTGATGCTGATAGAGACCCCTCATGGTCCCCTAACGGTAAGCGTATTGCTTTTTCGTCCACGAGGAATGGGCAAACAGACATCTATGTGATGGACGCCGATGGGGGTAATGAGCAAAACATCACCAATCATCCCGATAAGGACTGGCATCCCTCATGGTCGCCGGACAGTGAACGGATTGCCTTCGTGTCGAGTCGGACGAGGGATTTGAATCGGGACATCTACGTAATGGACGCCGATGGAGCGAATCCGCGAAACATCACCAATCATCTTGAGGATGACGAAGATCCTGCATGGCTTAACCCTGTGCTTTCAGTTGCTCCCGTAGGCAAAAAATTCACGACATGGGGATGGCTGAAACAGGTTGACCGATAACTGCCATTTTATGGTGAATACCAAAAACAGATAGGCACTTTCGCCCCTCGGTTTCGATCCTGATTTATCGGGGCCGGTAGGTGCGGTTTCCTAACCGCACCGGTTTGGAGTGTCTAGGGCGTGTTGACATTTTGAAGCTGCTCATTCGGCAGACGCTGTAATCATCAGGCAATCTGACAAATGTAGCGCAAACTGTTAGTTTGCAGACTCGGATACCAATCTAACAGATCGGGGGACAAAAGGAGATTGTAGGTCGAGATTCATATCTCGACAAAATACACACCGTGGCGTACAACAAGCCGGGTTCATTGAGCAAAAACTATCGCATGATGTGCTACGGGGTGTCGATTTTGGAAAATCGACCTACAGAAATCCGAAGCTATATCTAGTGTGTGAATAAAGGGGTGGGAGACCCAACCCCTACGAGGAGCTATGTGTCTGTATGCCCTCTTGATTATCTGATTGCGCTGAAATGTCAACAGAACCTAAGTAATTATAAAATCTACTATAATTGCAAAGAGTTTGCCAACCCAAGCTGACCGCTATTACCCCAAAGAATAATAAACCGATTTGACAACAGAGGAGGAATAACAGATGCAACGGAGATATAATCTCGCCCATTTGATTTTAGCTAATGTGGTAGTCTTCGTACTGACACCGTTGATGATAGCCGTTGCGGCACAGGCACGGATTGTCTTCCAGTCTAATAGGGATGGGCATGTCCACCCCAGATTCGGTTGGACCTCTTTTGAAATCTATGTGATGGAGGTTGATGGGAACAATCAGCGTAGACTCACCAATAATCCCAATTGGGACACACAGCCCTCATGGTCTCCTGACGGTAAACGGATTGCATTCAGGTCTGATAGGGATGGGAACGACGAAATCTACGTGATGGACGCCGATGGGGGCAATCCTCAAAACCTCACTAACAATCCCAATAGTGATTCGTCTCCCTCATGGTCTCCTGACGGTGAACGGATTGTCTTCTCGTCTGATAGGGATGGGAATAGGGATGGGAACCGGGAAAACTATGAAATCTACGTGATGGACAACGATGGGAACAATCAGCACAGACTCACTGACAACGGTTTTTTTGACACAGCTCCCTCATGCTCCCCTGACGGTAAACGGATTGCATTCAGGTCTCGGCGGGATGGGCACTTTATAGGCGAATTTGGACTCACTTATGAAATCTACGTGATGGACATCGATGGGGGGAATGAACAGAGGCTCACTGAAAATCGTAAGGCAGATTCGTCTCCCTCATGGTCTCCTGACGGTAAATGGATTGTCTTCTCGGCTGATAGGAAGGGAGACGGTGTAAACTATGAAATCTACGTGATGGACGCCGATGGGAACAACCAGCGTAGACTCACCAATAATCGCCATCATGACAAAACTCCCTCATGGTCGTCTGACGGCAAACGTATTGTCTTTTCGTCTTATAGGGATGGGAACGCAGAAATCTACGTGATGGATGCCGATGGGGGGAATCAACAAAAACTTACCAATAATCCCCATCTTGACGGTGCTCCTGCGTGGTTTGGTCCTGCCTTTGCAGTTGCTCCCACAGGCAAAAAATTCACGACATGGGGACGGCTGAAACAGGTTGACCGATAACTATTATTATTAAGAAGGCTCATGTAAAAAGAAAATGCAAAACATGAAGAGAAACCGAGTTTTTTCTTGAAAACTCGGTTTCTTTGCACTAAAATCTTAACATGAGCGATGGTGAATACCAAAAATAAATAGACACTTTCGTCCCTCGGTTTCGATCCCCCCGATAAATCGGGGTAAACTTATTATCGGGGCCGGTAGGTGCGGTTTCCAACCGCACCGAATAGACGCAGCTAGAAACAGCGCCTACCAAACGGTCGTTTCGCTTTCCTAACCCCCCGGTTTGGAGTGTCTCATTAATTCTAAAATCTACCATAATTGTAAAGGAAGTGCCTAAGAACCTGTTTTAAAAAGATCCATTCTACTCAAGAGTTCATGTTTACGTTTATTCATTGGAACTGTAAATACCATTCCAATGAAAGGGCTAAACATGACCCAAACAACCTATCCCACAGATTTGACCGATGCCCAGTGGGACAACCTGTTACCCTATCTGCCAGAACCTTCACCGGTAGGCAGACCGCTCAAATGGGGGTTGCGCGCAATTATCAACGCTATTTTTTATGTAGTCAAATCCGGCTGTCAATGGCGAATGCTCCCCCATCAGATGCCACCATGGCAAACGGTCTATTCCCGTTTCAGAAAATGGAAAACTGATGGCACATGGATTCTGATTCATCAAGCACTTCATAACCAAATCCGTTGTGATATTGGCAAAGCCCCTTCACCGACAGTCGCTATCATTGACAGCCAATCGGTCAAGACGACCGAACTGGCAGATAGTAGCGGCTTTGATGCACATAAGAAAGTCAAAGGGCGTAAACGTCATGTAGTCACCGATACCATTGGCATCCCATTGGGAGTCAAGGTCACCGATGCCAATGTCAGTGATAATCAAGTCGCAATAGAGTTACTCAAAGAGGTCTTTAATTGGCACATAACGATTCAATTAGTCTGTGCTGATGCTGGTTATCGTGGAGAATTAGGTGACTGGTTATATATGGCGCATCAGTGTCGATTGGACATTGCGCCATCTGTTAAGCAATCAGGATTTACAGGGGTCCCATTGCGATGGATTGTGGAGCGCACCTTTTCTTGGTTCGCTTGGTTTCGCCGATTGACTGTGGACTATGAACGGTCTGCTCAGACTGCTGAAGCTATGGTGTATATTGCTTCCATTTACTTGATGCAAAACCATATCAAATGAATTTTAAAACAGGCTCTAAACAACCTGAACTCTATTACCCCTAAAAGAAAAATAAACCGATTTGAAAATAGAGGAGGAAAGACAGATGCAACGGAGAGAGAATCTCACCCATTTGATTTTAACTAACGTAGTAGTCTTGGTACTAGCACCGCTGATGGGAGTCGTAGACGCACAGGCACGGATTGTCTTCCAGTCTAATAGGGATGGGCATGTCCACCCTAGACTCGGTTGGCCCACTTCTGAAATCTATGTGATGGACACCGATGGGAGCAATCCGCGTAGACTCACCAATCATCCCAATTTTGACACAGGTCCCTCATGGTCCCCGGACGGCAAACGGATTGCCTTCTCGTCTGATAGGGATGAGCACGTTATAGAGAATGACCCCGGAGGACTACCCAATTATGAAATCTATGTGATGGACGCCGATGGGGGCAATCCGCGAAACCTCACTAACAATCCCAATGATGATTCGGTTCCCTCATGGTCTCCGGATGGTAAACGGATTGCCTTCGTGTCTGATAGGGATGGGAATAGGGATGGGAACCGGAACAACTATGAAATCTACGTGATGGACACCGATGGGAACAATCAGCAAAGACTCACTGACAACGGTTTTTATGACATCGGTCCCTCATGGTCTCCGGACGGTAAACGGATTGCATTCATGTCTCGGCGGGATGGGCACTTTATAGGCGAATTTGGACTCACTTATGAAATCTACGTGATGGACGCCGATGGGGGGAATGAACAGAGACTCACCAATAATCGCAAGACTGATTCGTCTCCCTCATGGTCTCCTGACAGCAAACAGATTGTCTTCTCGTCTGATAGGAAGGGAGACGATGTAAACTTTGAAATCTACGTGATGGACGCCGATGGGGAGAATACGCGTAGACTCACCAATAATCGCGTATATGATTCGGTTCCCTCATGGTCTCCGGATGGTAAACGGATTGTCTTCGTGTCTAATCCGGATGGGAAACATGAAAACTATGAAATCTACGTGATGGACAATGATGGAGGAAATCAACAAAAACTCACTAATAATCCACACCGTGACAGTGCTCCTGAGTGGTTGAACTCTCCTTTTTCGGTTTCTCCCGCCGGCAAAAAATTTACAATGTGGGGATGGCTCAAACAGCTCGACCGATAACTGCCACTCTTGAGAAGATTCATATAATAACGCAAGTTGCTAGTTGATAAACCAAGCACTATAAACCGAGTTTTTTCTTCAAAACTCGGTTTCTTTCTGATTCTAACCACTTGGGTTATGTTATAGAATCCTAGTAGGAGTGTAAATGTTGTCAATCGTGGCGCAGATTGCCTAATCTGCGATCTTTCGCATTACGTATTACGCTTCGTTTCACGATTTAGACAAACACCAGAACAACAACTAGCAACTTAGGTTATAATAGGTCGAGTTTTCATACCTAACATCTATCGCCCCTCCCTGATCCCCTCTTGCAAGCTAACAGTTTGCGTTACATTTGTCAGACTGCCCGGTGATTACAACCTTTGCCGACTCAGCAACACCAAAATGCCAGCACGTCCTAGTTAAGCACAAATCTCCATTCCCCAATCATCCCTATATTTCCGCTTTGCACAACTGCACCATGTCGGTTATAATAATCACTAGACAGAGGGCAAAAATTTCCGTTTGAGTTTCTGAGAGAACCCCCGACAGAAAGGACAAAGGGATGAAAATCACAAAAATCGAGACAATTCAAATCGAAACACCACGTTATACCGGTCAGATATCGGGACATGTCATTGTCAAAGTGCATGTAGACGACGGACCAATAGGTCTTGGAGAAGCCTCGGATAGCAGAGCCGACGATCTCGGCGCGATAACCCGACGCTACAACGAGCTATTGGTGGGACGTGACGCCACCCGTATCACGGAGATTAACGAGTTCCTACGAACACAGGACTTCGGCAGCACTGTTACCAATCTACACCTCGCCTCCGCCATCGACTTGGCACTCTACGACCTCAACGGCAAGGTACAGGGAGTGCCCCTCTACCAAATGCTGGGCGGCAAAATGCGTGATAGCGTCTACTGTTGTTATCCAACCTGGGGCGTACAGGTGCGCGAGGACTTTGAGAGGACCGCAGGCTACCTGCAACGGTTGGTGGATTTGGGTCATCATCTCTTTCGTTACTACGTGTCGGGCGACAGCACATTGGATAACGACTTCTTGACGGAGATGAAGGCGAGATTTGGCGATCAGATTCGTCTCAAGCAACTCGATTTCTCCGGTCGCTTCAACGACTGGGAGACCGCTCTACGCTACGCCGATGTGCTTCGGCATCACGCACCGTTCCACTTTGAGCAGCCCTCGCGCGACCTACGGGTATGCGCGGAATTTACCAAACGGATGGATTTGCCAGTAAGCCTTCACATCAACGATTTGGCACTTGGCTACGAAGCAGCCGAGCGCGGTGCCTGCACGGTCTTCAATGTGGCGTGTGTGTCAGGAGGACCCACCCATATCCGCCGCCTGTTTGCCTTAGCAGAATCGGCGGGGCTCAGGTGTCTGATTGGTACAGATCAGGAATCGACGCTTGGTACATCCGCACAGGTCCAACTAGGCGTTTCGATGCCAAATCTCACCTTCCCCTGTGATCCGATGGGCCCCGTACTTTACACGGCATCACCGGCGAAGGAGCGCGTCCGAGCGGAAGGCAGCCACCTCTATCCGCCCGAAGGACCGGGGCTTGGCGTTGAGTTAGATCCGGACAAACTGAGCGAATTGACCGTCGCATCGGCATAAGGCGAGCAGCGAGGAGGATATCCCAATGAGGACAGGACAAGTTGCTATTTTTACGGAGCCACAAGCACCAATGGAGTTCCGTGAGTATCCCGTACCATCAACAGAGCCAGACGATCTCTTGGTCAAAATGAGCATGGCGAATATCTGCGGCTCAGACCTACACTTTTGGCGGGGGCACGGACCTAAAATTCCGAGTGGTGTTCCTCAAGTGTTGGGGCATGAGATGATCGGCACCATCGAAGAACTTGGCAAAAATATCCAGACCGATAGCATGGGACAGCCGTTGGAAGAGGGAGATCGAATCACCTACTCCTATTTCAAGCCGTGCAACTGTTGTTGGATGTGCCTCAATGGTAAGCCGGGTTGTCCGAACCGCTATCGAGATTGGCTCGGTGTGCCGAGCGATCAATCTCCGCATTTTCACGGGGCTTACGGCGAATACTACTACATGAAACCGGGACACTGGATCTTCAAAGTTCCCGATGAACTACCTGACGCGCTCGTTTCGCCAGTCAACTGTGCGTTGTCGGAGGTCATCTACGGGCTTAACCAGATCGGTATTACACTTGGCGATACGGTTGTGATTCAAGGTGCTGGCGGACTTGGGCTTTATGCGACGGCTGTGGCAAAGGAGATGGGGGCTGGACAAATCATCGTCTTGGATCGGTTGCCGGCACGGCTGGAGCTCGCACGCGAGTTTGGGGCCGACCATCTCATCAACGTCGATGAACTTTCGGTGAAAGACCGTGTTGAATATGTGCTTGACCACACGCGAGGAGTCGGGGCAGATCTAGTCGCTGAGTTTGTCGGTTCGCCGCGTGTCCTATCCGAAGGGGTTGAGATGCTCCGTTGGGGCGGCCGTTACCTCTGGATCGGGAACATCAATCTCGGTATGCCCACCGAAATTGATCCGGGCAGTATTGTCCGATGCAGCAGAACGATCCGAGGGGTGATAGTATATGAAGGTTGGGTTATTGCACGGGCACTGGATTTGCTGCTACGGACACAGGAAAAATATCCGTTCCACAAGATTATGTCCCACACCTTCCCCTTCGATCAGATTAACGAAGCGTTTGAATTCGCCGAGGAGGGCGGGGCAATTCGTGTTGGGTTGACGTTCTAACATGAAGGTTTAAATATGATCTACCATCATCTGTTTGACCAAATTAAAGAGAGGCGAACCGTCCGCGCCGGACTGATTGGCAGCGGACACTACGGCACAGCGGTTATCACCCAAGCGCGTTATATACCCCTTCTGGAGATTCCGATTATTGCGGATGTCGATCCCCAAGCCGCACGGCTCGCCTATCATCGTGCTGGCATCACCGACGATGAAATTGTTGTGTGCGACAGTCGTGCTGCTGCAATGCGCGCCATGGAAGCCGGGAAATTTGTGATCACGGAAGATCCGATACTCCTGATGGATATACCGATAGATGTTGTTGTCGAATCCACAGGTGTTCCAGAGGCCGGTGCCCGCCACGCCTATAAAGCCATCCAGCACGGAAAGCATGTCGCCATGATTAACAAGGAGACAGATGCGGTTATCGGACCAATCCTCAAGCATTTGGCAGACACCGCAGGGGTTGTTTATACCCCTGTGGATGGCGATCAACATGGGTTGTTAATCGGCTTGGTTCTGTGGGCACGGAGTCTGGGGTTAGAGGTGCTTTCCGGTGGCAAGGCGCGGAACAATGAATGTATCTATGACTCGGAAGCGAAGACAGTATCCTGTGCGCGTTCTACGGTCTCCATAAATGAATCAGAGGCATGGGCACTCAATCGCATTCCTGATGGAGAGGCTAACCGATACATCTCTGCCCGCCGTGAAATTCTAGCCGCCCTTCCCAAAACCTCTAACTCAGATCTGGGAGAAATGACAGTAGCAGCAAATGCCACAGGACTGATGCCCGATATTCCTGAATTGCACCTGCCCGTTGTTCGGACCTCTGAGATTCCTGAGGTGCTCTGTCCGGTAGAGGAAGGCGGCATTCTAGAAACAAAAGGTGCGATCGAAATCGTCACCTGCTTGAGGGGTGCTGACGACGCTGGCTTGGGCGGTGGCGTATTCATTGTGGTTTCGTGCGAAAACGAATACTCCCGCACGATTCTCACCACCAAAGGGCTAATACCTAACAGTCGTGGCTCGACGGCGGTAATTTATCGTCCTTACCACCTCTGTGGTGTGGAAACCCCAATCTCCATCCTCTCCGCAGTGCTCCTGAATGTTCCCACCGGTGCCGCTACAGTCAAGCCACATGTAGATCTCGTCGCAAAATCAAACTGTGAACTAAAGACAGGTACAATCTTAGGCGGCGGCCATAGCAACGATATTGACGCAGCTATCCTCCCCGCGTCTCCCATTGCCAAAGGCAACCCTCTGCCGCTTTATCTCTTGACTAGTAATCGTTTGTCCAGAGATGTGGCAGCGGAAACACTAATCACGCAAGAGATGGTTGACCCACCAGCAGATTCGCTGCTTTGGTCACTCAGACAGCAACAGGACGCACATTTCGGACTCAAAGAAGCCTGAGGGGGTGGAGCTCCAACCTGAAATATGATGACAAAAGCAAGTAAGTGGCGCATTGCTCTGGCGCGTAGAATCATGCCAATCTATGCAAACCATCCGAAAGTTAAAGTTGTAATTGTCGGTGGCTCGGTGGGACGCGGAATTGCCGACCAATATTCGGATCTTGAAATCGGCGTTTTCTGGACTGAACCACCTTCTGAGGCAGAGCGCGAGACGCTCGCAGAACAGGTTGGTGTCGTTTATAGAGAGCGAATGAGCTCCTATAAATTTGACCCCCGCCAGCCGGGTGAAGAAGAAGCTGACGAGGATATCTACATTGGTGGCGATAAAGATTGTGGCTTCAATGTTGACATCAAGCACAAAACGATTGTGGCAGTAGAACAATACTTGGTAGAGATGTTTGATCGCTGTCGCCCTCATGACAACCGACTCGCCGAAGTCCTATCTCATTCAATTCCGTTATACGGTCAGGCATTGGTTGAACAGTGGCGTAGGAAAGTTGCAACGTATCCAACCGAGCTTGCACAAAAACTTGTCCAAACTCAATTACAGTTTGAGCAATGGTGGCTTTGCGAACAATTTGCTAAAGAAGAAGATATGATCCTTGTGCAAGAGCAATTTAGTGAATGCTTGACGAAAATCATCTCGGTGCTCGCTGCACTTAATCGTGTCTACGTACTGGAAATAAAATGGACTAACTGGTCAATCGATCGGTTGAAAATTGCTCCGTCGAATCTGCTACACCGAGCGCGGCGGATGTTTGGACAGTCGCCCCAAGTTGCAGCCCAACAACTCCGCGAACTGATTGAGGAGACATATGATTTAGTGAAGCTACATTTGCCAGATATTGACATCGAATCGCAGCGGCAGAAAGCGTTTGAAAGAGTTCCCAAATGGGTCATTCGGTCTAAGGTAGACCTTGCAAACTTAGAAAGTTGGCAGCACGAATTACTACAGAAGGTTAAACAAGCCTATGTTTCCAATCCTAATGTCAAGGCAATGATGCTCAGTGGACTTGCTTCTCAGCGGCATATCAGTGGGCTTACCTCTCGGCAGCGCGCTAGCAGCAACTACGGCGATCTTGAATTTACGGTCTTCTGGGCGGAGGCTCCTTCTGAAACGGAAAGAAGACAGGCAATCCATGCTGTCTGTGGAGCGCTGAAGTCTATCGAATCTTTCGACGATAAGCAGGAAGGCGGAAGAGACAACTACAGCGTTTTTGGTGTGAACCTTGAGGTCCGGCATGTAACAGTTGGACAAATAATGAGTATATTGACATCGGTTCTTAAACAATTTGACCCGAGCATGAACAAGCAGGCAATGCTAGCAACACTAGTACATGGGATTCCCTTGCACAATGAAAATCTGATTCAGCAATGGCAAGAGAAATCCACTTTATATCCTGATGAGTTGATGCAGTCAACCGTGAGCCAGATCTTGTCTGACTTTAAGTGGGCATGGAGCAATCGTGTAAAGATCTACGCACAGCGCGATGGATCTCTATTTTTCCGTGGACTATTTACCTATCAAGTTCAGGAAATGTTAAAGATTCTACTCAGCCTTAATCGCATGTACGTCCCCAAATACGGGAATCACCTTAATCCCTTCATTGAAGCATTACAGTTCGCGCCTCCGGATTTCGCCTTTCGGTTCAAGAGGATGTTTCAATTGCCTCCGGCAAGTGCGGTTGATGAATTATGGTGTCTTATTGAGGAGACGTTTTCGCTAATCACTACGAACTTTCCAGCGATAGACACCAAGGGAGCACAGGAAAAGTTCAAACTCGAGCGTCGCAAATCTTGGAATGAATCACCCGAAAGCATATTGTCTGGAGGATTGTAAACAGTTACAGAAGATGTCTATAACGCTTCACATTTAACACTCTCTACGGAACAATCCTTGATTTGCACAATTCCTGCAGCTCCAACTAACCCTTGATTTCAATTCAACTTGGTGTTACACTGAAACGCATGTACGATTGAAAGTTTCAATTTGAATATAGATTAGTAGATTTCGCGGATTTGGGAGTTACACACTTCAGTAGGGAACAACGATCGTTGTTCCCTACGGGATTCTTGGTGGTGCTCCTGCTGTAGTTGCCCGATTTATCGGGCGTTGGAAATTGTGTCCTATTGCTTTGAATCCTGATTTATCGGGGCAATAATCCGCGCAATCCGTGTCATCAGTTTAATCCGCGATTCAGACAATAATTATCCATATCCCTCATATACAGAGGTGTAACCATCTATGCGCCACAAAAACGAGCTGCAAAGTCAAGTTCCCTCAACAATGAAAGCCAGTGTGTACCGAGAATTTGGCGGCCCCGAGGTACTGCGCTACGAAGATATACCAACACCAGAACCATCAGAGGGCGAAGTACTCGTCAAGGTGCTCGCTGTCGCCATTGATTACATTCAACTCCACATCCGACACGGTGGCAGCGGTCGCATCGGATCTTCGCAGGAAACGCATTACGGCATCACAGATCCGCCTCACATTCCCGGCGGCATGGCGTGCGTGGAAGTGGTAGGGCTTGGACCCAATACCGAAGGAGTCGAAATTGGTTCACGCCATCTAGTTGGTGGGCTGCGACCGGGATCATATGTCGAATACGGGGTAGTTGATGCAAAAAGTCTACAACCCCGGCCGGATGGGCAGCCCAGTCCCACGGCTTATCCATCATCATTTACGCCAGAGCAGGCAGCCGCTTTTGACTATGCTCCCGTAGCGTATCATACGTTGAAAATTGCCGCAGGTTTGCAGTCAGGGGAGACGATCCTGATTCACGCTGCGGCAGGTGGCACAGGTGTCCTTGCCGTTCAACTCGCCAAATATTTCGGCGCGAAGGTCATCGCAACGGCGGGTAGCGAAGCAAAACTTCAACTAGTCCGAGAACTTGGTGCCGATATGGCGATTAACTACCGAACAGATGACTTTGTAGCGATGACGTTAGAAGCTACAAGCGGACGCGGTGTGGATGTTGTGTGGGAGTCAATCGGCGGTGAAGTCTTCACGCGAAACCTCGATTGCATGGCAGAAGCCGGGCGAATGGTGAGTTTTGGATCAAACTCTTTCACAGGAATAGGACAGGTCGATTTCTGGCCCTTCTGGATGAAAAACCTAAAGCTGATTGGATGGGGCGGCGTGAGCAATACACAATCTCGCGCTCCTGAGATTATGGAGGAACTGATTGACCTTGCCCAAGCTGGCAAACTCAAGCCGGTGGTGCGGCATGTATACCGATTCGCAGAGGCATCTGAGGCACACCGCTTAATCGAGGAACGGGGTTCAATTGGGAAAGTAGTGTTAACGCCGTGAGGATTTCCGGTAGGCTGTGAGAGACACGTTCAAGTCGCCGACAGATATGAAAAAAGTGGCAGCAACTGTTACGACTCTGCTGTTGATAACCGGTATAGCGAAAGCGCATGCCCAACTCTACGAACATCCTTTCAACCTCCATCAATTAAAGATGGGACAGGTAAGCGTTGCGGTCGGAGCAGAGTTTGTTAACGAACGGATCGCCGCCGTTGGCAATCTTGAATACGGTTTGTTACCGACTATTGAAGGGTATGTGAAAGCGGGACAGCTTTATTTCGATGACGAACACTCAACCACGCAGTCACCAATTTCGTTCTTTTATTCTGGGCTTAGTTCGATCCAACCGCTAATCAGAAGCGATTGGGAGTGTTTGGCGAGTGCGAGTTTCTTCGGAAGTTTTGCAGATGAGAGAACAGGTGCCGAGAACAGTACGCTAGGGTTTTCCATTGGATTCGGATTCTTCCATAAAATCGTCGGAGATTCGGTGCTGTCCGTTGCACCGTACGCCCTCGCATCTTATGACATGAGTTGGTGGACTCTGGGGGAGGAAACCTCACGCGGCGGTGCCTTCTCTGGACAGATCGGCTTAGAGGTTGACCTGTCACCAAATATGAGTTTGCTGGGAAGCATTATCTATCCCCTTAAAGCAGATAGAGGAACGTTATATGGCATTTTTTTCTCCTTTCATCCCAGCGTCACGCGCAGTGATATAGCCCAAGCTGCTAGGTATTGAGTTCCATCGATTTTCTGTTAAAATTGATGGGGCCTATCTTTCGCTCCAGAGGAGCGATATGTTTATAGAGTGTTGATGCTCTAATGCCTGCACTCCAGAGGAGTGCAATATGTATAGAAATACCGAAACCATGCATCTCAAAGCCCCAAAGGGGCAATAAGTGGCAGCTTGTGCTATCATAATTCATCGACATTACGCAAAATGAGGATTAAATGAAAAAAACAGTAACAGTCATCTGCCATCACGAGCACGGCATTCCCGAAGAAGTCGCCCAAGTTGAAGCGTGGGACACCCCCGTCATCGCTCCCAACCAAGTTCTAGTTGAGATGAAAGCTTCACCGATTAATCCCGCCGACATCAACAGACTTGAGGGGAAGTATCCGATTCGCTCCCCGCTACCGGCAATTGCGGGAAACGAAGGCGTTGGTATCATTGCAAAAACAGGCAGTGCCGTTTCCAATCTGCGTGTCGGTCAACCCGTGATCTCGCTAGACCGAGTGGGTCACTGGTGCGATGCGTATGCCTCAGACGCCCAAAGCCTGATTCCCCTGCCAGATGATATTCCGCTGGAGCAAGCAGCAATGCTATCGGTCAACCCGCCAACCGCTTGGCGGATGCTTGAAGGGTTCGTTGACCTCAAACCCGGCGATTGGGTGATTCAGAACGCCGCCAACTCCGGCGTCGGTCGGGCTGTGATTCAGATTGCACGGCTCCGCGGCTTGAGAACCATTAATGTCGTGCGCCGAAAAGATCTGATCCCCGAACTTGAGGCGGAAGGTGCCGATATCGTCGTCACCGATGAGATTCCACTATCGAAACAAATTCGGGACTTGACCGGTAACGCTGATGTGCCACTTGGATTGAACGCTGTCGGTGGGGAGAGTGCACGGGAGATAGCCAAATCACTCAGCGATCACGGCACATTGGTCACCTACGGTGCGATGGGACTCCAGCCACTGCAAATGAGCAATAGCCTGTTGATCTTCAAAGACCTCTGTTTCCGTGGCTTTTGGATTAATGCTTGGTATAAACGCGCTGATACTAAGGACATTCATGATATGTTCAATCAATTAATCCCTCTCATAACGTCAGGAAAATTGACAGTGCCGGTTGAGAAGGTCTATCCACTCACCGATGCCAAGACGGCTCTAGCCCATGCGTGTCAGAACGCTCGGAAAGGAAAAATCCTGTTCGTGATGAATTGAGACGTGATGCGTGAAATGAAGTTGTTGTATCTGTCCCTTTGATATTACCTTTACGACTTACGCAGCTAGCTCATAAGTCCCTCTGATTTTTCCAAGTCTCCCTGACAAGGGGGATTTAGGGGGTTAAAAAATCGAGTGCCTTGGGTAGATTATCTCCTTAACCTGTGGGAGGATTGTGCCGTAAGAAATGGAAGTATCCCATAGTCGCCTTGTTAGTAAATCGCCGATTTTCTACGGCTGGATTATCATGTTGATCGGGACGCTGGGAATGATTATGAGCAGTCCCGGTCAGACCTATGTGGTATCGATCTTTATTGAGTCCTTCATCACGGACCTAGGGATTAGTCGGTCGCTTGTCAGTACGCTCTACACACTGGGCACACTTGTGGGAAGTTTCGTCTTGCCGATTGTGGGATACCAAATCGATCGGCATGGTGCCCGGTTAATAGTGGTGCTGATTACCGCGCTTTTCGGATTTGCTTGCGTCTACATGGGCTACGTGCAGAATGCCTTCATGCTCGGTTTAGGGTTCATCGCACTCCGCATGCTCGGTCAAGGAAGTTTGGGATTGGTCTGCACGAACATTATTAATCAGTGGTGGGTGCGTCGGCGGGGCATGGTGATGGGGATTTCCGGTATGGCAGGCTCCCTTATCAGTTTGGGCGGTTTTCCAAATCTTGTCAACTGGTTAATTCCTACCTACGGTTGGAGGTCCACTTATATATTCCTTGGGATAATACTTACGTTTGTGATGGCGCCGGTGGCGTTTATATTTTTTCGTAACCATCCGGAGGATTATGGACTCCAACCAGATGGAGGGGAATCAAGTACATTCAGGTTTCGCAAAAGAAAACAGGGGACTACGAGATTAACGGAGGTGAACTGGACGCTAGGAGAAGCGATGTGCACAGCCGCTTTCTGGATTTTGGTGGCAAGTCTTTCTGCGATCAGTATGCTGTCCACCGGTCTATTTTTCCATATGGTCAGCATCTTTACCGATAACGGATTGACACGCAATCTCGCCGCAGCAGTTTTTGTGCCTATCGCTGTGACCACTGCGGTCGTTAACTGGGGCAGCGGTCTTCTCGTAGATCGAGTCCCGGTGCGTATATTGCTGGCTACTGGTCTGTTCTTCCAAGCACTGTCGCTGTTGATGGCATGCTCGCTTGCCGACATTACCCTTGCATTGCTGTTTGGCGTTGTCCTCGGAATTTCCAGCGGGCTCATTCGTATCTTGGGCAGCGTAGTCTGGGCGATGTACTTCGGACGGCGCCACCTAGGCAGTATCACAGGACTCACCTCAATGGTTACGATTATCGGCTCTGCGCTGGGACCGATGCCCTTGGGAATTGGTCGAGACCTGTTGGGAAGTTATAATCTTGCGTTAATAATTTCGGCGGCCATTCCACTTCTGCTAGGGATTCTTGCCCTCTTTATTGCTGATCCCGTCCGTTTGACGGGGCAGCTGCAAAAGCACAAACAAGAAACAGACGAATAAACGAGCCGAACCCCTTTGTTTTCTAGTAAGTCGATTTTCCAAGAGCACCATTCTAGTTTGCTTTTCGCTCCAGAGGAGCGATATGTCTATAGAACGGCGATATGTCCAATACCTGCGCTCCAAAGGAGCGCACAAACGCATGGTTCTTCGTAGGGATTGGGTCTCCCAACCCGTTGTTCACCCGTCATAGACGATTTCGGACTTCTGTAGGTCGATTTTCCAAAATCGACACTCCCTAGCACATAGCGCAATGTTCCAGTATTTTGTCGAGATATGAATCTTGACCTACAATCTCCTTTTGTACCACGATCTGTTAGATTGTGATCTTAGTCTGCAAACTAACAGTTTGCGCTACTTATGGCAGATTGCCTGGTGATTACAGCGTTTACCGAATGAGCAGCTTCAAAATGTCAACACGCCCTAACAACTTACGTTATAATATGTGGATTTTCCAAGACGTAATATTTTCAATATAAAGGGAGAAAGCTATATGCCGACAGAAACCTCAACCCGAGCCAAAATTGTCGTTCCCGGCGACAACCCACCACAGATACAAGGTTCCCCACATCTAGAGCGACTCGAGCCCTACGGCGATGTCACTTTGTACACAGATCGTCCAGAGTCACTTGAGGAACAGATTGACCGCACAAAAGACGCAGATGTTATCATGAACACACGCGGCATTGTGACGTGGTACGCCGAAGCCTTACACCAAGTCCCGAAACTACGGCTAATTGCGACCTGCTCAATCGGGACAGACAATATCGATCTGGACACAGCAAGGGAGCTTGGTGTTGTAATTTGCAATCAACCCGGCAGGACAGCCCCCGTTGTCGCTGAACACGGGTTTGGATTGATGTTCGCTGCAGCCAAACGTGCTGCCTTCATGACGGCAGCCGTGAAGGAAGGCGGTTGGCCCCGAATGGACAACATTTATCTGCAAGACAAAACACTGGGGATTGTCGGCACAGGGCACATCGGGGCAGAGATGGCAAGACTTGGTCGCGCCATCGGGATGAACGTAATCGCATGGACTTTCAATCCTTCACCCGAACGGGCAGCGCAACTCGGAGTCCAGTACGTCGAATTGGATGAACTATTGCAAACGTCGGATGTTGTCAGTCTCCATGTCAAGCTGACCGATGATAGCCGCGAAATGATTGGGCAACGGGAGCTCGAACTGATGAAGTCCAACGCTCTGTTGATTAATGTTGCACGTGGTGATATAGTGAATACAGACGCACTCATCGAAGTACTAAATGCTGGGCATCTCGGCGGTGCTGGAATTGATGTCTACGATGAGGAACCACCGCCTGCCAACCATCCGCTCCTCGCTTGTGAACAGGTTATTCTGTCGCCCCATTGTGCGGATATGACACCAGAGGGCGTTAATCTGCTAAATGAGGGAATTGTGGATAACGTCATCGCCTTCCTGGAAGGCAAACCGCAAAATGTAGTGGTATAATGCGTAAAATGTAGTTATAGTGAATTAGAGAAATAAGTAGACATTTACCAATAACTTCAACCTACTCGAAATTGTCAAAGTCCCCCTGAACCCCTCTGATAAGAGGGGAAAGACAAGGGAGAAGATCCTCTCTTATCTTCTCCCCTTGTCAGGGGAGTTGGGGGATTTAGGGGGTTAGCTGTACGTTGGGAGTGTCTAAATAATGCTAAAATCTACTATACTTGACACTGGTCAAACTCCACTAATTTATGCCAATGGGGTAGAGGTATCATGATGACAACTTCTGAACGGGAAGAACTCCGACGGTTAATGCAGGCATCGGGCACACTGTATGCCGACGAGATGCCACTCGCTCATACAAGCTGGAATGAATTGGATCTGTGGCGATTTAGGGATTTCTACAGGCAGCAATACGATCAGGAAATTGACCAACTTAACACTCTCACTGAACGCAGTCTATCAAATCTAAAACTCCTTAAATCAGGACATCTGACATTAGCAGGACTTCTCCTTTTTGGCAAAGAACCGCAACAGATTCGACCACAATTCATGGTCAAATCGGTCGCATTTATCGGCAACCGCTTGGAGGGAACAGAATATCTGGACAGCGAGGACATCGGATCAACCTTAGCCGAACAGTTCAAAGGGACGATGGGATTTCTCAAACGTAATCTACGAAAGCAACAAAACGGTCAGAACTTTAATTTTCCCGGTATAATGGAAATTCCCCAAATTGCCTTGGAAGAAGCAGTCGTCAACGCGCTTGTTCACCGGGACTACCTGATCAGCAGTAGCGTCCGCGTCTTTATCTTCGATAATCGTATCGAAATCATCAGCCCCGGCAAGCTGCCTAATACAGCGACGGTCGAGTCGATCCGAGCGGGAATACAGATTGTCAGGAATCCTGTCTTAATCTCATTTGTCCCGAAGCTAGGAATTCCTTATCGCGGTTTAGGTTCTGGAGTTCCCCGCATGATCGAGGAATGTCGCAAAGCCAATCTCCCTGAACCTCAATTCATTGAAGATAAGGCTGCTGAAACATTTACAGTTGTCTTTGATAGACCATCAAACACCCATTAAGAAGCAATTTTTGTATTCCTAATAGAACTTACACACATGGTCAGAAAATAGTTATCATCCTAAGTTGCTAGTTATTGGAAATCCATCTGTAGGTCGAGATTCACATCTCGACACCCCACCGTCGATTTTGGAAAATCGACCTACAGAAATGATACAATTTGCACAGAGATTAGGGGCTATTGGTTTGAATATGCCGGCTACTAGCAACTTGCGTTGTAATACTCAACGGTTTGCCACAAGAGCTAATCAAGACAACCGACTCTTTAATCTTAACGATAGCTGAAAGGAGTTCTAAAGAGGATTATGAGACCAAAATTGCCACTCTTTTCCCTATCTGTTGTCAAGATAGCAACTTGGGTTCTTTTGCTTACACTCTCCAATCCCGCTTTCTGTGAGAGACGTGGAATTATATTTGCCTTTAATATAGGCTGGCCCTCAAGCGGCCTGATACTGGGTTACGGCTTGACAGACAAACTCGCGATTGAAGCCCATCTTGCTGCAAACGCTTGTCCCACCGCGTCTTGGGGTACAACGGTAGGCATTTCTATGAAATATCGACCCATCCCTGATAATGAAAAGTTCTATCTCTTGGCGGGTTGGTCAAAAATTGCGGATGAATCACGGTCGCCCCACTTCCGCCCTAGAACAGACGACCAAGGGAATAAATATGTAACAGCAGGTTACAGTGCTGGATTGAAGTTCGGACTCGGACACGAGTTTAGTATTAATCAAGAAAGAGGTCTCGCGGAAAATGTCTTCTGGGCGGTTGAAGGTGGGCTTTATCTGGCGCTGAAAGATGAGAACTGGCGAATTACACTCAAGGACGGAGAGCAGGTAATCTCCGAGGAGGAAGAGGACTTTTTTTGGCGTAAATCCCCGTTTTTTCACTCGGGGCCGATCTTCTATTCCAAACGAGAGTGATTTGTAAAATCTTGCGGGTGAAACCCCACACCGGCGGATATGTCGCCAATCGAGTCGAACGGACTGCGGCACTGACTCCTGCCCATAAAAAAACATAACCTTTCGTGTGTGAAAGATTATGTTTTAGGCCTTACACAACTGATGTGCATAAGTTCTACCTAATTATTGAAGTACCGGAAAATGAACCAACAGATTAGCGATAAACTCTCAAACCTACCTGCCGGTCCCGGTGTCTATCTGATGAAAGACGCAGCGGAAAAAGTGCTATACGTCGGCAAGGCAACCTCCTTGCGCCAGCGGGTCAGATCCTACTTCCAAAATGCTGCCACCCCACACGCCTTGACCAAACCAATGCTGCGCTATGTCGCCGATATCGACGCCATCCTTACTGCAAGCGATGTTGAGGCGTTAATCCTTGAAAATAACCTCATTAAGGAGTATCAGCCACGCTACAACATTAGACTCAAGGACGACAAACGCTATCCGTATCTAAAAGTGACCGTCAATGAACCGTTTCCGGGGCTTTACATTACGCGTCAAAAAGAGAATGATGGCGCAAAATATTTTGGTCCCTTTGTACATACCCGTGCGACGCGGCAGACCATCAAGCAGCTGACAAAGGTCTTCCCTATCCGCACCTGTAATTTGGAATTGAAAGCATCAGGAAATCCACACCGTGTGTGCTTAGATTATCACATTCAACGTTGTCCCGGTCCCTGTGCAGATCTCACCACCGTTGAGGATTACGATCAGATTGTGAAGAGTGTCCGCCGGTTTTTGAGCGGGGACACAGCGACGGTTCTAAAAGATCTGAAAGAAAAAATGCAGTCCGCTGCAACCGCACTCGATTTTGAAAGTGCCGCGAAATATCGAGACCAGATCGAGAATGTCAAGGACGCGATTGCCAAGCAGAACCTCGACAACGCGTCCGCAGAAAATGAGGACGTGATTGGTGTAGCGCGAGCGGGAGATGAAGCGTGTGCACAGGTGTTGATGATACGCGATGGGAAGCTGATCGAACGCGAGCACTACTTCCTGAAGAATTCGTCTGACTCCATCATTGAGACGCTGACTGCATTTGTTCAGCAGTACTATCAAGATGCCTCATTCATTCCGAAAACCATTTTGTTGCCTGACGACATCGAGATGCCGGGAGCCATCCAGCGTTGGCTATCCGAGAAGCGTGGTAGTCAGGTCACATTGTACATCCCACAGCGGGGGCGTAAACGTCAGTTAGTAGAGATGGCAGCGAAGAATGCGAGTATCATCCTTGAGCAGAAGGAACAGAACGTCGTCTTCAAAGCCGATGACAACCCCGCCCTGATTGAGTTACAAGAGTTGTTGAACCTACCTCACCCGCCAGCCCGTATTGAGGGGTTTGATATCTCCAATCTGGGAGATCGATTCCCTGTCGCCTCGATGGTGGTGATGGAAGATGCACAACCCGCGAAATCTGAGTATCGACGCTTTAAGATTCGTACCGTTGAAGGGCAGAATGACTATGCAATGATGCAGGAGGTCGTCACCCGTCGATTTCGTCGTGCTATTGACGAAAATCGTTTCCCAGATCTGATATTAATCGATGGAGGTAAGGGACAGTTAAGTGCCGCATACGAAATACTGCAAACACTGGATTTAAGCCATCTTCCAATTATTGGGCTTGCCAAGCGGTTCGAGCATATCTTTCTTCCCGGCAGATCTGATCCAATCGTGCTCCGGCGCGACAATCCGACACTTCACCTAATCCAGCGGTTGCGCGACGAAGCGCATAGATTCGCTATCACGTATCACCGAAAACGCCGCAGCCGCGCACTCAGTCACTCAATCCTTGATGAAATTCCGAATGTTGGTGTCAAGCGAAAACAGGCACTGCTTCAACATTTTGGGGCAATTGAAAAGATTCGTCAGGCCAGCCTTGATGAGCTGCTATCTGTGAAAGGGATACCGCACGGTGTTGCGGCAACTATTCACAAACACTTGAGGGAACAAGAAGGACAAACTATAGTGAATTCAAAAAATAAATGAACACTTTCGCTCCTCGGTTTCGATCTCCCCGATAAATCCCCGATGCTCGGGGTAAACTTGTAAACTTATTATCGGGACTTGGTAGGCGCTGTTTGTAACTGCGCCGATTTGGAGTGTCTCATTAATTCTAAAATCTACTATAGTAACAAATTATCGCCATAAATCAGAAAAAACAAAATTGGAAATATCTGCTTCTGCCAATCTGCTATCAGGTATGAAAATTGCGCTTATTGAGTATATCCTAAACTTGCTGGGAGGGATTACCTGTCAATTAAGGATAAAGGTCCAGTTTGGTTCCATTACACTCTGTGCTGCCGCACCGAGATGGGCAATCAAACTGTACCAAGTAGTGCAAATCTGAGAAATCTCAGAGACAGAAAGAAGGAAAACTATTGGTCAATAGGGAGAAGGAAAATTGCAATGAATGAAAGAAATCTAAAAATCCTCGGGATACTGGCAATTCTCGTCATCGTCCTGGTGCTGCACATCAAACTGTTCCAATTTAATGAAATCGTCCAACACGGTAACCTGCAAACGCTAGTCTGCCTCGGACGGGTGACAAAGATAGACACGAGTGAAGAGGTCGATCAGATTATAACCTTCCGCGTGATTTCCGGGAGATTTCGCGGCGAAACTGTTCAGGTCAATAACATCTGGACAGGACGCGCATTCGGTGATCGGGTGATACGAAAAAAGGACGTGCTTTTCCTTGAGATGCCCCTCAGACGCCAAGCGAAAACGACCCTGAGCGAAATACGTGACAACGTACGAATGCTTGAATATTTCCGAACACCTTTTCTGCTCTATCTTGCGGGGATGTTGGGCATCCTAATAATTATGGTCGCTGGTATGAAGGGTATACGTGCAATTTTGACGTTGTTCGTCACTGCCTTTGGCATTTTATACATTCTAGTGCCCTTAATGCTTAAAGGCTTCAATCCGATTGCCGCTGCCCTGCTTGTTGCAGCTTTGCTGACTGTCTCAACCTTTGTGCTGATTGCCGGGTTCAGTTTTAAGGTGATTCCCGGCGTGCTAGGCACCCTCGGTGGATTGGTCGCCGTTGGCCTCCTATCAGTCATCAGCCAAAAGGCAATGCTCTTCACCGGATTGGCACAAGAATTCGGATTTCTTGAACTCGGTATTGCCCTTTGGCGGACACCAGCTTCACACGGTTGGGATTTCAAGGGAATCCTTGCAGCGGGGATGATTCTGGGAGCCGTTGGTGCCATGATGGATGTCGGTATGTCTATCTCCTCCTCTGTCTATGAAGTCAAACAGGTCAACCCAAACGTCACTGTACGGCAAGCTATCCGTGCCGGGCTTAACGTAGGTCGGGACATCATGGGGACAATGGCGGACACCCTCATTTTTGCCTATCTTGGCGCGTACATGATCACGATGCTACTCCCTCGTATTGAATTTCCCGAAGTCGGATACCTCTACCCATTCCTCCGTCTGGCGAATGATGAAACAACCGCCGTCGCTATCACACAAGCGATCGTCGGAACCATCGGGTTGGTTTTGACTGTTCCAATCGCTGCGGTCATCGCCGGTGTCCTTACCAAATATCGAAAAATCGCCCCTTCCGAGATTGATGAAGACCTGCCTTCAGAGGAAGAACTTGAAGAGCTTTTCCGCACTGATGACCCAAAAAGCAAAGCGCGTTTGGCCGTGCCGATAGCATTAATCGTCGTGCTTGTAGGCACACAATACTTCTACCATCGAATCAACCGCGCTTCAGCGGTCATTGTCGAGCATCATGACGCAAACGGTAATCTCACCTCTAGATCGGAATATGCCAAGGGCAAGGTGATTAGTCTCCTTGAATCCAACGCTCCCCTCCTGTTTAGTGTGGACGTAACGGAGAAAGATAGTTTGGAACGTCGGCAGATTTCCGACGACCTACGGCGAGCATTTGAGCGTCATAACGTGCCACTATCAGAAGACCTCACTGTGTCAATCAAGGAATGGAGAGATACCAAATGGCTCATTAGGGATGAGAAGAACGAGGTCACGTTTTCTGTTGGCGAGACGGAGGGGAAACTCAACGTTTACGACGCGACAACAGAACATCACATCCTAAAAATCGAGATGCTGTCAGGACTCTACAAAGGACAAACAGTCATCCTGCGGAACATTCTCAACCATAAAGTCGATCTACTGAGTATCCCCGCCGAACCCGGAGATGTGATCTTATGTCGTATGGGCGGAACGCCGGATCAGGTCAGTCTAGTCAATCTCGTTCAAGAGTATGGGCGAGATCAGTTTCTAATTTGGATGTTTGGGTTGATGTTGGTGGTGATTATCATCGTGGGACGAAACGAGGGGGTGCGTACCGCCTGTGCGATGATTGGTTCAGGCTTAATCCTTTACTTTTTCATGATCCCGTTGATCTCGCGTGGCGAAAACGCTGTGTTGATTGTCACCCTGAGCTCCGGCATGATTGCTTTTGTATCCCTTGTATTCGTTATTGGTCCCAGTCGAAAGACCTTTTCCGCTGTGCTTGGCACGATGGGAGGTATCCTTGTCGCTGGGCTGCTTGTCATGTTCGCCCAAAATTACCTCCGTTTTTCAGGCTTGGAGAATGCGGTCTCGGCGGACATCATAGAAGCCACCCGCACACCGCCTTTCGATTTCCGACAGGTGCTGCTCGCAGGGATGTTAATGGGAGTGCTCGGTGTGGCTGTTGATGGTGCGATTGAGGTCGCATCCTCAATGGAGGAGATTCGACGAGCAAATCCAAACATGCCGACGTGGAGATTAATCACTTCCGGGATGAACGTCGGCACCGATATCCTTGGGACCATGGTTAATACATTGGTGTTCGCTTATCTGGGTGTGGAATTCCTGTTTATCATGGCAGTCGCGACACCCAATCTTGATCTCTTCCAATCTCCTACAATAGAGCTTTTGAGCGTCGGCATTGCATCCTCCGAAATTGTGCGCTTACTCGCTGGCACACTCGGACTCGTCCTCACCATCCCGATGACCGCCACAATTTCAGCCATCTGGAATCGGCGTAGAAACTAGTGCTCTGTCAGGCAAATTATGCTTGTCTATATGGATTGAGACTCATAATACTTCGTAGGGGTCGGGTCACCCGACCCCCTTGTTGATATGCAAAACTTATATGACTGAGTACTAGCACCAAAGGTTCATAGTTGGATCAATACTCAACCCGTGGACGGACGACTGTCTCTCCATCTTCTTCAAGCAGTGGACGATTATAGATGTACGGCGGTTCCAAAAGCGCGCGTTGCGCCTCGGTCAACTCATCAGCCCATTCGGGAAATGTCACATCATAGTATCCCCCGGCATAGTGCAGGTACTTTGGCGAATAACGGACAAGCAGCGAACGGCGTTCGCGCTCGTGGTTTTTCCAAGGGAGTGTCCCGTGGATTGTCGCCTCGTTGAAGATAATCATATCGCCTGCTTTCGCGGGAACATTATAAACAATCTCCTGATTGGCTTCCCACTCCCTGATCTCCTTTGGACAGGGGAAATTTGCCTTGTGGCTCCCCGGAACGACACACAGTCCGCCATCTCCCTCCTCGACATCTACAAGCTGATACTGAAGTACCACCATCCCGCAACGCATCTGTCCGTTGGTGTAAATATAGTAAGCCGCGCCAAAAAAGTGGTGGTTAGTCGCACCGTGAAGGAGCAAGCCCTCGGTGCCGGGATCAGACGTTAAGATGAAAGGGGAGTGGTCCAACCGCCAGCCTCTTCCATGGATAGCATCTAGATAGGGAATCGCCTTCTTATGGACAATGATCTCTCGAAATGGTTGGCACCACGGCTTGGGCCACGACAACATGCCGGTGAACATACCGCGTTTGTGTGTGCCGGCAAGCGTTTTGGATTCACCGACAGCCGAGTTATCGTCGTCAACCTGTTTATCGAGATTGGCGTCAACAGCGGCGTTGAGAGCATCAACTTCCTCTGGTGCCAGGACATCTTTCACCACAAGAAAGCCCTGTAAATCAAATAAGAATTTTTCGCGTTCGTTCATTTTTCTCCTTCCAATACCGAACATAGTTGTAGCTGAAGTGTAAGTCATAATGATAGACGTTTTGTCCTTGTCGTCATCATACAGAAAAGCACTACATCTGTCAATTCCTTTTCGCTCATATGATACTCCAACTCCTCTCGTGGGTACAGGTTTCTAACCTGTACGAGCCCGGAAGTCAGCCAATCTGCGCGACGCCAAGGATTCACCCAGTGTTCTGATTGCTCAACTGCCTGATTCCTATAACAGATGCGATTGCCATTGAAAAAAGCCGTTGACTCACCAATCAATCTGATGTAGAATGAGACGATGGATTATCCATTAATTTATAGTGAATTCAAAAAACAAATGGACACTTCCCCCAGACCCGGTAGGTGCGGTTTTCAACCGCACCGGTTTGGTGTGTCTCATTAATTCTAAGATCTACTATAAATTTGTCTATTTTCAAAAGCGGGCTTGTCCCATTCCACAACAAAGGAGCATACAGATGAGCAACGATACAATTCGTGTAGGTGTTGTCGGTGCTGGTGCGAACACAAGAACACACCATATTCCAAAACTCCAAGCCATTGACGGCGTCGAAGTTATCAGTGTTTGCAACCGGAGCCGCGAATCCTCAGAGCGGGTCGCGCAGGAATTCGGTATTCCGACAATCTACGAAAACTGGCAGGAGTTGGTTGCCGCTTCAGATACCAATGCAATCGTTATCGGCACCTGGCCCTATATGCACTGTCGCGTCACATTGGCAGGGCTAACAGCAAACAAGCACGTGATGTGTGAAGCGCGGATGGCGATGAATGCACAGGAAGCACACGCGATGCGAAATGCTTCCCGTGAAAACACACATCTGATCGCGCAAATCGTCCCTTCTCCGTTCTCGCTGCGCGTGGATAACACCATCAAACGTCTCCTCGCTGACGGTTATATCGGTGATGTCTATGCGGTTGAAGTCCGTGCCGGCGGCACGTTCTTGGACCCTGACGAACCCATGCACTGGCGCGATGACTTCAACCTGAGTGGGTTCAATATCATGAGCATGGGAATCTGGTACGAGGCACTGTTGCGTTGGGTCGGTGAGGCGACCGAGATCATGGCAAAGGGGAAAACCTATGTCAGGATGCGCAAGGATGACGACGGTATCATGCGTCCTATCAGGATTCCACAGCATATCGACATTGTAGGGGACATGGCGTGTGGCGCACAGCTTCACATACAGATTTCCAACGTCGCCGGTTTGGTTGACGGTCCCGAAGCGTTCATCTTTGGCAGTGAAGGCACCTTGCGGTTTGCCAATAACAGCCTCTACGGTGGACAGAGGAGTGACGACGCACTTGCTGAAATCCCCATCCCTGCTGATGAGGAAGGTGGTTGGCGGGTGGAAGAGGAGTTTGTCAGCGCGATTCGTGGGCATGAAGGCATCACCCATACGAACTTTGAAGATGGCGTGAAATATATGGAATTTACCGAAGCCGTTACGCGCAGCATGACGAGCGGCAAAGCGATTTCGCTACCGTTGTAGTTTGAAGTCGTAAAAAGCGATAGGTTCGTATATTCTTTCCGTGAGGCGTTGAACAAACAATCTTTAGAGAGGGGGAACCGATGAATATCGTGAAAACCGATTGGCGTACGCTGTCGCTGCCTGAACAGATTCGTCACCTTGAGGTCGAGGGCTATGTGGTGCTCCCTGATGCGCTTACGCCGGAGAAGGTGGAGCAGCTGCGAGTGGAAACTGCCCATCTTCCTACCGAGCGCAGCAGCTACCATGACCGACAGGGCAACGCTACCTGTCAACCCCAGTGGCATGGACTAGGCTTGGGCGAACTGATCGCCAATCCACCGGTCATTGAATTCCTTGAGCAAGTGATCGGGACTGATATAATCTTCTTCAGCGGTGGCTACCGATACTACGAACCGGGTGCGATTGGTGTCGCTATGCACACCGACGGCTACCCTTACGGCTCAAATCTCGGTGGTTACCTCTGGACAGCCCCGGTAATCGTCAGGGTTTCATACTATCTGGATGATCTCACGCCGGAGAACGGTCCTTTCCGCATCCTCCCACGTTCACACCTCTGCCTTCATCCCGATGCACAACCTTATATCCGGTACGACGCCCATCCCGAAGAGGTCGCGCTCCCGGCGAAGGCGGGTGACGCGGTGCTTTTTGGTCCCCGTATCTTCCACGGTGCCCATCCGTACAAGGGAGCAACTGGTATACGTCGAGTGTTGCTCTACGGCTATCGTCCCGCGTGGGCATCACCCGTTCAACCTGTGGACGAGTGGGATGCGGAGGATTTAGCGGAAGCTCCCGATGTTGCACGTCGTTTCCTTCAACCGCTTAACACCAAAGGTTGGAGTTGGGACCTTGACCATCGTCCTGAGGACATGTTCGGGCGCGACGGTGCCGGTGTAAACCCAAGTCGGTGGGGGAACGTCGATTAATTACTAACACGTCATTATCAGGACTAACGCCTTTCATCTTATAGTTGTCCGGTTCATCAGGTGTTTCGGCGCATGGTCAAAATCCACAGCCATCGTAGGCGGGGCATCATGGGTTTTAAGAAATTAAACGGGTAATTTTATATTTCCCTAGACCCGGTAGGTGCGGTTTCCAACCGCACCGGACATCGCTCGGAAATTACCCAATTAATAAATTAATCTTCATCTTGCCCTGCATTGGCACGGAAGCATTGAAATATAAAACCTCAGCATTCAACTGCGTAGGTCCTAATTGTATCGAATCTCCTAAAGGAGGTGGCATCACGTAATGAGAACTATACGGTTTAGATGCCTCAGCTTGGGTCAGGGAAGTAGTGCTGCTCACCCGAATCAATGTATGTGGCAGGCACTAAAGATACTGATTCTAGTCGTCGCGGTAGGAATTACGCAGAATGCTTGCCTTTCAACAAACACCTACAGACTAGCGGAACAACGTGTCCAAGAGAAGGACTATCAAGGCGCGATTGATATCTACCAAACGGTAATTGACGAAAAGCCGAGCACATCCGACGCACGCAAAGCACAACTAGCCATTGCCGAATTACACATTGATAAAATAGATCAGCCAGAAGTAGGAGTGCGCATGTATCAAGAGCTGATCGCCGCCGCCCCTGACAGTGACGAGACCGTAGAAGCACACTATCGTTTAGGGATTTACTATTTCAGTACGATGGACTATGAATCGGCACAGAAATCCTTTGACACTATCGTCAACCAATTTCCACACCTTGAGCGCAGCCATAACGCACAACTGATGCTTGCAAAGAGCCACGAAAAGGCGCAAAACTTTGAGAAAGCAGTGGAGATCTACGACAATGTCGCATATCGCCATCCGAATACAAAGCGCGCGAGTCAAGCACTCATCAATAAAGCGCGTATTCAGAAGGACTTTCTAAAAGACAAAAACGAAGCAAAGCGAACCTATCAATCGCTGGTCAAACGGTACGGAAGAATCAAAGAAGCGGGTGAAGCAATTGAACAGGCAAAACAGGAACTCCGATTCATGGGGGCAAGTATCCCTGAACCGGATTCGTTGTTAACGACAAAATATGAACGCCTATCAGAACAGCGAAAAGAACGTCGTGAACAAGACCGTCTGAAGAATAGAGTTACTCGTAGTCCGGTAATGGATGATGCAAACTTAGCTATAGAATCCGCTTTTGGCGTAAATCTTCAGGAAGTCATACAAGGTGTAGGACCAATTCGATTGGATGAGCAGGGTACGCATTATAATGCCATGCTGATGATTGCTACTGCTATGTTCCAAGCCGAGAATTATCGGGAGGCAGGTGCATTATACCACCGAGGAATCAAGATTGCAGTGCAGAATGAGGCAAGGGTGGATCCATATCACTACGTGTCCCTGTCCGTCTGCTACCGCAAGATTGGATTACATCAGCGGGCGCGTCAAGTGTTGAAAGAAGCGCTGAAAAAAGACAAGAAGATTCTTGATTCCATCATACTATCGGGGTCAAACCACTATGTCAATGGGGAGTACAAAAAAGCAATTGAGGTCTATAGTTCTGTCTTAGGACTGAGTCCTACCAAGACACCAGGACTTTACTGGAGACTTGGTTTAGTTTACCAAAAGATGGGGGAAGTGGAAAAGGAGCGGGAGTACTTTGAACGTGCTATCGCCGCCGACACGGACCACACCGACGCGCTGCAAAGCCTTGCTGAAGTGCTTCACTATCGCCTGAACGATACAGCAAGTGCTGAAATCTTCCAAAATCTTGTTGATGCACAAAACGGCAGTGCCCTGTCCGTCGAAACAACCTACGCCGGCGAAAAAGCATTGGCGGATATCTGTTACAAGTATGGTAATTATCCCCGTGCAAAATCGAAATACGAGGCTGCCGCACGTATCAACCAGCGCGAAAAAGGAAACGTTACCAGCAAAGTCAAAGAGCGAATACTTAATAACCAGAGCATTTACGCGATCGTTCATGCTGCGATGGCCGCATACAAGAGTGAAATGGAAGATGCAGCACAAGCCATGATAGATGCACTTATCACCGAGTATCCTGAACACTCCCTGATACCATACGGACAGGGACAACTTGCTCTGCTAAAAGGAGAAATGGGAACCGCACTTGCCGCCTTTAAGGCATCTATGGAGAAAGACCCGCATTCGGATATCGTACCTCTCGCGCTTGGTGAATACTACCTGTCGCAAGGATTTGCGGATGATGCCGTAGCGTTATGGGAGGAATTCATCAAAACCAATCCCAATCCGAATCACCATCATCGTGTGCAGCGTCATCTCAAAGCGGCAAAGACTCAGATAGCGCATTAACGTATTGGCTTATGTTAAGAAATAGTGCAAAGAAACCGAGTTTTTTCTTGAAAACTCGGTTTCTCTTTGCATTTTGCACTTTCTTTTGATATGAACCAACGTACTTAAGTCCATTCTTTAAGAATAGTGCGTAATGCGTAAAATCTTTTCTTTATGTATCACACATCACAAACGCATATCCTCCGGCAAGTCACACATCTCCGCCATCGGACCGAAAATCCCGGTGACATCCTTTCGATATACATTCCCGCTGAGGATGTCAACAATACCCTGTTGGCATTCTGGAAAGCGTTTCAAAAATCTTGCGAAACTGAAATCTTTGGTATAGAAGGCGTAAACCAGTTTACGGATAGCTTCCATTCCCGCCACAAATTCAGCACCGAAACTTCCCAACTGATCCGCTGAAAAATTCTCCTTTTCCAACGCTTCATTGATGGTATCCGCTGCCATTTCGCCGGATTTAAGCGCGAGAAATAATCCAGAAGAGTAGACGGGATCCAGAAATCCGAAGGCATCTCCCACTAACACCCAGCCGTCTCCAGCCATACGGTTGGCGCGATACGAAAAATCCGTTGTGACCTTGACCGGGAACAGTTGCTTGGCATCAGCAAGACGTGGTCTCAAGGCAGGACACTTCGCGAGTTCTTCGTCAAAAATCGCTTGGTGGGATAGGGTGCCATCACTCCTCCTTCGGTCTTGCAGGAGATACCCAAGATCGCCCACGACACCCACACTCACACGATCATAGGGGAGCGGAATAGACCAGAACCAGGAATCCTTGCTCTCTGTGTGGAGAATTAATGTCGCCCCCTCATCAATTCCTTCGTCCCGAATCCCGCCCTCAAAATGGGTGAAGATCGACGCTTTTTTCAGTGTTGGTTCTATAGTGTTTATCTTCAACTTCCGTGAAATCAAGGCACTCTGACCTGTCGAATCCACCACCACCTTTGCCGAAAGCTCTTCCACCCTTCCGTCCGCAAGTTTCGCTCGGACACCAACAGCCCTCTCTCCGTCAAACAACACCTCATGCACACTGACACCGCGCCGAACTTCCGCCCCTTTTTTCTCTGCGTTTTCGAGCAGCATCTGGTCAAACTCACTCCGCAACACCTGCCAAGTCATAGAGGATTCGTGGGGATCATTTCGGTAAAAATAGAAGGGCGCAGACGCTTTACCAGAGCTCGAATAAAATTGGACACTATACTTTTCAGGAAAGTGACTATCTTTCAATTTTTCTAGAACCCCCAATCGCTGAAATGTCCAGTAAGTCGCTGGCATTAGCGATTCGCCTACTTTGAATTGGGGAGACTTATCACGTTCCAAAAGCAGCACCCGATGACCTTTTTCTCCCACTAACGTCGCAGCGGTACTTCCCCCGGGCCCACCACCAATAACGATTACATCGTAATTTTCATTCTGAATTGCGTCTGCTTTTTTCATAGTTCAAATAGCTGTTGTGTCTCATGCCAGCTAAACAGTTCGGAATAGACATTATATCATTTCTCCGATGGCTGTTTGTCATCTTCCGGGTTCTGACCATTCAAACGCCACTCCTCAGATTGCCGCTCTAGTCTCCCATAATCCTCTGGATTCTGAATATCAATGATATGCGGTGTGATAATGATGACAACCTCAGAATTTTCTGCTACGGTTTCCGTCTTTTTGAAGATACTACCGATAAAGGGAAGATCTCCTAGAATAGGCAGCTTGCTTTCGATTTGCTGGCGTTTCTCCTTTATCATGCCTCCCACCACGATCTGTTGTCCATCTTCTACATCAATGAAGGCACTGATTGAGCTGTCCTCCGTGATAGGCGCGTTGAAATCGGTGAACTCTACAAAATTGCTTAAAGTGATCTGGTCGATGTCTAAGCCGATAGTGCGTTTTTTGGTATCTGCTGTCTGTGATTTCGCGATATGCGGCGTAAGCGTGATAGTGACCCCAACCGGTGGGTCAATGAAGTCGTAGTTGAACAGCGGCTGCGTCAGATTATCAGCCAGACTCGTAACATCTGCGCTTTGCAGAAACGGGACGCGTCTGCCAGAACTCCATGTTGCCTCACGATTATCGCGTGTGAGCAGTGCCGGCGTTGATATGGTCTGCACCTTATTTTCGCGTATCAACGTGTGGAGCAAAGCCATATATTCCTTTGTTGCCAAGCTAATGTTGAAGCCGCTGATTTCCTGATTCAATCCAAGTTCTGCTCCGAACTCTCCGACGAGCGGGTTGCGATTTCGGACCTCTGCACCGAACAAGCCACGTTCTCGTGCTGTCAACTCCACCCCAAGTTTCGTGCTCTCATCAAGGGTCACTTCGAGGATCTGTATATCAATCCAAACCTGTCCCCGCACAAAGTCAAGTTCACGGATCATAGCTTCTACCTGCTCCATGTACCGTTGCGCCGTCGTCACGAGCACCGAATTGGTTTGGTTGTCCGCCTCGACTTGGACCTGACCCCGCAGCGAGTTGATGTCATTCTGTTCGAGCGTCCCGCCGCGTGCAAGGAAACGCCCAAAATTGAACCCACCACGGTCGTCTCCTGACTCTTCGCCCCACACATCTTCGAGCAGATCTTCAGTATCTTCGGCGTTTGCGTATTCGAGGCGAATCAGTTTGGTAACTTCTCGTTGTTCTTCAGGAGTTGGCGTGTCGAGCTCTTCGACAAATTGCGTAATGAGTGTAAAATTTCGTTGCGTCGCGGTGGAGATAATTATGGCGTTGAGTGTCGGGTAAGCCTCTGCGGTTACATTTCCAGCGAGGGATCCTTGGTTCTGATTCCGCGCCCGTCCGGGCACAAAAAAGAAGAAGCCACCACTTCTATTGTTCGAGCCTTGATAGACATTGTTAATAATATTGGCGACATTTTCTGCGTCCGCATATCGTAGCTTATAAATGCGAGTTCCCCACTCCTGATCGGGCATATTGACATCGAGACGGTTAATCAAGCTGTCAATCGTCTCAAAGTTTTGGGAAGCTGTCGAGACTAGCAGGGCGTTCAAGCGGGTATCCGGCACAAGGTGAACCTCCCCTTGGACCCCAAATCCGCCCTCGCTTCCACCCCGATCCTCATTCCGACGACGCCACCACCACGGCATGTCGTCATCCCGACCGGAATCGCCGCCTTCAAAGAGATCGCGCAGGTTGTCGGATAGGCTTTGCGATTCGGCAAATTGAAGGAAGTAAATCCGGATCTCCTCTTGTGGATCCGCCTGATCGAGTTGTGCGATAATTTTCTCAATAATAGGAAAGTTTCGCGGATCGGATGATACAAGCACAGCGTTCAAGCGATCGCTCGATGAGATATTTACCGCGCCGACGATACTTTGATAATCTTGATCGCCTTCAGCCCGCCTTCGCATCAGATTTTGGCGACTTCGTTGCCACTCCCGCCGTTCCCACCATTCCGAATTGCTCCCAGGCCGCCTGCCGGCGCTCACGCCTGTGATCAACTCCTCAAGTACCTGTGCCACATCTTGAGCAATTGCATAATTTAGCCGAAAGATCCGAATCTCCGTTTGAATGCTCGGTGCCGTGTCGAGTTGTCTAATCAAATCTCTCAACACAACGAGGTTGGCTTCGGAGGCTTTGACAACCAGCGAGTTTGAGCTCTCGTCCGCAGAAATCTGGATCCGCCCACGAATCATGTCGATGCCGCCGCCCTCCTCTCTCACACGCTCCATCATCTCCTGCATCTCTTCAGGCTTGCTCGTTGAACCCATCTTTCGCAAGAGGTTCGCAACCTCGCCTTCCTGCTGGAACACATTATTCAAGGTCTGCGCAAGTGATGCCGCAGTGGCGTTCTGCAGCGGAATGATCTCCACTTTGAGCGGGGCTTCCGGTGCCTCATCCGTTACCTGCAAAATAGTTGCAATTCGATGAATATTGGAAGCGACGTCGGTAATAATCAACGAGTTACTATTACCATCCGCGAAAATATTCGCCGCTTTGCTCAACAGTGGTTTGAGACTATTCACTAGCTCCGATGCGACAGCACTGTTCAGTTGAATCATATATGTCTGGATCTCGTCGGTCTGTTCAATCAGACTTGGATCTGCCGTAATTCGCTTCACTGGCACTTTCATTCTGACTGCCTTCTCGAATGTCGTAATCAGCAAGGTATTATTCGTCCGAATCATGGTCAGATCGTATTGAGCAAGAACCGTTTTAATCTCTTCTAATGTTTCGTCGATTGTTACATTCTTGAGGTTAGTCAGTGCAAACTTCTTGTCCTTGATTTCGTTTTCGGAGGCAATAATCGTCAGATTCGTCTCTGCGCTGATGAATTTAATTAAACTTTGCAGATTCCCGCTTGGAAAGTCAAAGTTAAATCGAATCGCTTGACCGGCTTCGTCGCGTTCAGCAACTTCCATCCCTCTCTGATCAGCCTCCTGTGCCAACACTGATGCAGTAAAAAATCCGGCAATGCAACCAATGGATATTGATAACATAACAAAGATAAGTGCCCGCGCGGCAGTTGGAAAACGGGAGTGCTTGTTTTCCCGCTGTCTCGTTTTCTCGTTGGTCAGGTACTTATAACATCTGAATTGTCGTAAACACATTGTCAAAACCTTCCTTTAAACATTTGGAGAAAATAGAACGCTAGAACACAGAGAAACAAAGAAAAAAACTCGCCCCTTTGGGTTTCATCACGTCTCACGAGCACATCACGAAAGGCAGAAACCTTCTCACATTTTACGTTTCACGTTTCATTATAGCACCCTAGCGATCATTGAGAGATTTGCACTGATGGTCGTTTCCTTTTTGTCCGCTATAGTGATTTGCAGATCTCTGACCTGCAACCATTTCGAGCTTGATTCAATTGCGTAAATGAGTCGAACCACGCGCTCAATCCTGTTACTAAAGCGCATATCAACGATGTAAGTCTCAGGCTGATGGGTAGAGGGAACAGAGGCAAGCCAACTGTGCAGTTGATCTTCTCGTTCCAAAATCTGATCAACGTATTGGGTGAGCGCACGGAGTTGCCGGTCGTAATCCAACGTCCTTTCAGTATCTTCTGCATAATATTTCTCATAGCGATTAATTAATGTCTCGAATTTCGACAGTAGGACACTGTTAGGCTTGAACTTAATAGCCGTTGTCTGCTTTCTGGCACCGATGCCCAAAAATCCACCACTCGCTTCGTCGGTTTCTGCAGCGATTTGAGCCGCAAGAAATCCCCCCCTAAATTCAACTGTACCAGCCAGTTGTTGTTCCAGGTTTGATTGGATGAACTGTAGCAATTCGATTCGCAGCGTTAAAGGGATTACCTCTGGTAGCGATATGAATTGCCGATTAGCTGCTCGATCCAGCGATTGCGGCGTTGATGGCTTATCCTTCGTTAGTGTGGAATCGACTTCCGAATCAGGCTCTTCAACTGTATCATCATCGACTGCCCGCTCTTCGGATTCGATTTCTGTTACGCCTTCCTGACCCTCATCTTCTGTATCATCTTTCCCCCACCAAGCATCGAACATGGCTTCCATCGTCGCTTCTTCAGTTTCGATTTGTCGCTGCTCCTCTTTTTCCTCTATGGCACTTTGTTGTGATTCTAACTGTTGGAGCTCGTTCGCTAGCTCGCCTAAATAAAGATGGTACACTAGATTTTTCTTCGCTTGCAATGGGAGATTCTCAGATTTTGCACCCGGCATTGGCCTAATATTGAGTTGATAATTGGGGCGCAACCCTGCTTTGCGCGCAAGATCGGAGATTCGTCTTGAAATTACCGCTTGAGCCTGCTCCCCCTCGAAGATAGGCCCTCGTATCTCCTTTAGCTTGGCTAAACTTTCAAATTCGCCGTAATGCTTCTTATAGGCGAGCAGGGAATCTGCTTTATTTTCAAGGGCAGGGTGCAGTACCGCCAGGGCGGCTGCGCGGTTTGCTCGGTTGAGGGCTTTCAAATCAACCCGATTTACAATCTCTTTAAACAGAGAATCAGAGATAATCTGACCTTCTAAACCGACCTGCGCTTGAATCTCCCGGTCAATTTGCTGCGTGACTTGAGCAAGTTGGACCAAGTTCTGTGCTGTTTCCAATTTCTCTTGTTTAGCAGCGAGTTCATCGCCCGGAAACCATTGCCGAATTATCGGCTCGATAAGAAGAATCAAGAGCACAAGACCAACGACAGCAAGTAAAACGATTTCACGCCGTGTAAGTTTTCTCATTTGCCGACCTTCTTTTTTTCTAGGACATCGCTTTTCTGATTACTACTTTCGGATCTGCTAGGCACATTGTGATTGAGGTTACGGGTTTGGGCAAACTGATGTATCGCATCTTTTGATAGATTGCAGGTAATCTGCGCCTGAAAAATTGGCGTCTTATCGCGTTCAATGCTCGTAACCTGACCAGATTTGATATTCGTAAATGCCCCTGATTGTGCCATAGTGCTTATTGTCTGACTCACATCTTGGTGCGATTGGGCTTCGATGTTAAAAGTAATCTTCGCTCTTTCAAGGTCATCTAATCTAGTGATGTTAAGTGTTGTCCAAGCGACTTTTGTACGGTCAGAAAACCGTACGCTCAATTCACGCACTATATCGAGTGGGGAAACACGAGGTGCTAAAAGATTTACGATGGCTAAATCTTTGGTCAATGTTCTTTTTGCGTTGGATTCGGCTTGGCTGATGTTTCTGATCGCTCCATCCAGAGCAACAATTTTCGCCTGATGGATTCTGCTCTGCGTCAGTCCGCCCAACCCAAGCCCTACTAGCAGCACCAATCCAGCTGCAACAGCCATTAGCGTCCGCTTCCGCTGTTGGGCTTGTGTCAGTTTCATCTTCTCTTCTGAAGGAAGCAGGTCCAAGGAGATCTGGGAGGTCAACGCATTAACGCCTAGCCCCAATGCAACAGCAAGTGTATCGCTGAAACCGTCAACAGATTGAGCGTCGGAGCGTTGTTCGTCCCACACTTCTTTGAACGCATCAAGTGGATTCCAGAGCAGGACTGGTACTTCTAACCGATCCGCGATATAGCCTGTTAGTCCAGAAATCCGCGCACCACCGCCACACAGCCAGATTTCACGAACGATACTATCCCCATTAATGTTGAGTTCCCGTTTCGCCCCGTTGATAGAACGCTTCAACTCTGCGACCAGTCCATCCGCCCAGGCGTACGACGGATTGGTGGCTTGAAGGTGCTGATTCAGCACAGCATCCATAATTTTTCGACGTTCAGCAATCTCAAAATCGCTCCCCGTTTCTTGCTGATAGAGATGCGTCAGATGATTTCCACCAATGGGAAAACTCCGTGAGAACCGTAGGGCATCTCCAGCTAGCAAGCAGAGGTCTGTCCGCCCCGCACCAATATCCACAATCATTGTCATTTCAGTTGATGAATCATCTTTGTGGCTTGCTATACCCGCCAACACACTCGTTGCCAGTATCGAAGGCATCACACCTTTAGGTGTAATACCGAGTGGTTTCAGATAATCGATCTGCTGTTGTACCGTCTCACGCCGTGCAGCGATCAGTTCAACGGAAATACCATCCTCCGAGCGATGCACGTCATGGTGGTCATAGATAGCACCTTCCACCCGGAAGGGGAGTTCCGTCTCTGCTTGCATGGCAACTAGACTAGCGAGTTGGTCATCTGTTGCAGCAGCAGGCAGGTTTGTCAGGCGACGCGACGTAACCAATAAGCGGGGAATTGATAACACCACTGAAGCACTACGACCACCCACGCGTCTCCAGAGACGCTGTAAGGTTTCGGAGATCACTTCAGTCGGGATTTCCGCCGTTGGGTTGGTATGGGGATAGGGTTCCACCTCCGCGTTCACGAGGCGAATTCCGGCCGCAGTCTGTTCTAGCTGCACCAACTTAATCGCGCTTGTCCCAATATCAATGGATACGATTTGATTCTTCGCCATGTCTCCCTCTACGGCAGATTAAAGTGTCTGAAATTCCAACTGCTTTTTCTTCATATCCCAGCAATGTATTTCTCTCCCAGAAAGTTCCATCGGCGCACCTAATTCTGTCTCCAATACTTGGTCACAATCTGTTCCCCAGTGCGATCAAGGGCACCAACACAAGAGGCAACCGTTTTGCCGAGATTGTCAACCCCTTCAGTTTCAATCAGAAAACCGTGTGACCGATAGGTAACCAACTCTGCGATCTGACGGAAAGTCCCCATATCAATCCCCTCAACCTCAAGCAGCTGATTGATGCGCTCAAAAGGATTTCCCTCAACCCCAGCTGCTTCCAATGCTTCAGCCCGCTCACTGTCTTCAGGTTGTGATTCGCGACGACTAATAATTGCACCCGCTTTGTCCACGTCCATGCCCGGCAAAAGTTGTAATATCTCCTGCGGTGCCGTGTTGATGTTAATGAACCCGTTGACTATTGCGTCATCCTTTGTGGTAATTCGATCGACTATGCTACCAAACTCATCCTCCGTTATCAGCTTTACCTCTTTGAGTTGATCAACATTTTGGAAGTTACCTTGACTGTTACGGTGGTCGACAATCCGTTCAGCGATACCCTCATCAATACCATCTAACGTCTGCAACTCTCCAGCATCGGCGGTGTTGATATTGACGATATCCTCCTCTTCGTCATTGCTTTCTATACTGATCCGCTCGCGGATATTGTTAAAAACCTGCTCCGTGACCGCCGTTGCATCAATCAGATCGCCGATACTATCGAACTCACGCTGTTGAACCAATGCGTCCTTTTCCCCTTGGGAGAAAACGGGCTGATTGTTGTTCCCTCGGATCTGGGTCAGCTGCTGTCCGTCCGCGTTGTTAATGTTGACACGTGCATTGCCATTTGCATCCGTATTTTTGTCGATCGAATAGACTGTCACCAGATCGACCAATCCGGGAACGTTTTGCTGCGTCCCTGTCGCGTCCATTCCTATATTACTACCTGTGCCCTCGACTGCATTTGGGGCTGCAGCAACCTGTTGCCCATAGAGCAGTGCCGATGTCATACCTTCGACTCGCGCTAAGTCCCGCACAGTGCGGTAGGGTCTTCCCTGCTCAATCACTTCAGCAAGTGATTGTTCCGTTGCTCCAACCTCTTGATAGCCCATCAGGGTCAATAGCCCTTGAATCATACTCACATCTGCCGTATTGATGTTAATCTTGGCACCTTCATCGGTGATTTTAACGCGATAGATGAGGGGACGTGCAGCTTCAATACCCTCTCCTATCTGTTCTTCTAACCCCTCCGCCCAATTTTCTCCAAGTGAATCGTAAGGGGTTTCATCCCCACGAAGCATCACAACTGCTCGCTCAAACCCCGCCTTTGCGGCATAGTGGAACTTGGTTCGATCCGCGAAATTTGCCTGCGCTCGCTGCTCTAGACGAATCGAATACAGAAAGTGCGTTGCAAGGACCGAAAGAACTGTCAGCAACCAGAGTGTCGAGATAAGAGAAAGTCCACACTCGCAGCGGACCAAAAAACGGGCAAATTGACTTTCCCGTTTTCTGGTTTTCTGGTTTTCTCGTTTTCGGGATGGCTCTGTACCTTTTGCGTCTTTGCGGTAAAAATCCGATTTATCCGCGATCGACATTACATATTATTCCTTTCTGGCTCATATAAAAAGAAAGTGCAAAATACCGAAAGAAATCGTAGGCGGGGCATCTTGCCCCGCCCGTGCCAAAAACTTAATTTCTATTGCACGCTTTCTTAACATGAGCTTCCTTTCTTTCCTCATCCACCCGGTCCTGCTGCACCGGTTCCACCGGCCGGTTGTTCACTGAAGTTCGCACTCATAGGCAGATAAACCATTGTCGATTGGGTTCTGGTATTAGTGCCGGTATTCTGACGCTGCCGACCGCTTTCACCCGCGACTGTTACCCAGACGACAACGGATGCCGGAATCATTTCGGTGTCGTCCCACGACTCATACCACTCCTCGCCATCGTAGTATCTCAAATCAAAAGAGGTAATCTGATCGATGATTGGAACAATATTTACATAGATTGGATTCCCCGCTTCATCTTCAGTGGGAAGTGTGTCTGATTCGAGCAGCGGTTGGATAACGGTTTCCACATCCAAAGCTGTTGTTGACAATCGGTAAAGTGCTAATCCGCCCTCCGCTTCGCTGTCTGCCGTCAATAACCCTCCACCCATATCCATCCGGTCCGCTTGCTCGTTTTCCAGTTGCCAAGCACTATCTTCTCCAATATAGTAAGCGATTCGCTGGACATCGCTTACAAGTTCCTCCTGACTGAAATCTTCATCTGTGATGACCGTTTGATTTCCCGCATTCAGTTGAGCGAGAAATGGATCGGGATCGGTATGAATCAACGTCACGAAACTGATTAAATCTCGGTCAATTCCTTCCTCGATCGGATTATCCTGCGACACAATGACGAGAGACTCATCGCCCTGTACAGCTTGCAGGTTGCTCAAGTCGGCGGCAACTTGCTCTAATGCGATTCGACATTTCTGCGTCATCACGATCCGTGATTCAGACTTCTGGTAAACATCTAACGCAACATTGAACGCCGTGTAGGAGGCACCTCCAATAATGACCAGAATGCTGACAGCGACAAGCAATTCAAGCAAGGTAAAACCGTGGGCGTTGGATATAGACCGTGAAATGTGAGACCTCATCCGCCACCCCCTTGTCCCTGTTGACCGCCCTGCGTCTGCTGCTGCGGCATCTGACGGTCTGCGAGATAGGTACTCGTTGAAATTAACCTTTCTTTGCCGCGCTCTTGCCACGTGACGGTAATGGTTACTAAGCGCAGCCCTTCAATCTCATCCGATTCCACATCTTGGACATCCGAATGCCAACGGAATCGTGAATCCTCTCCAAATTCACCCTCCTCTTCGCCTATATCCGGATACCCTTCAGATTCAATTGCCGCCATCCGAAATTTAAGGAGATACAGCGCGGTTGTTCTGTTTTCTGCCAATGCTTGCCCCTTTGCCGCTTCCGTAAAGGAACGCAGCAACGCCGGCAGAGCTAATGACAAAATGGCTAGCGTGACGACAATTTCGATTAGGGTAAAGCCGTTTTTGTCGTCTGCTGATCGGCGGAAAAATGAGAGGTTCTTGTTAAGAAAGCGTCCGACAGAAACCGTAGGGGCGGGGTTCCCCCGCCCGTGTTTCGCATCTTGCGCTTCCTTTTTATATGAGCCAAATGAGATTAGGTTATTCAGGGGGTTCATCTGTCAACTCCAACGCCTCAAGTTGCTGCGAGTTAATTTTCTGAAGACGCACCCGGCCCGCTGCGTTTTCGACCGTTATGGACATCGCTTTACCGCGCCCATCTTGAATATATAGCACTGTGTCCTCCGACGAGCCCGTTGGAGAAAAGTAGATATAATCCACACCGGTATCTATTTGAATAGTCTGAAAATTATGATTCGTTATCATGCGTGCTAAACTCACATTATGCCCCGGTTTCTGTGGTATTCCAAGGATTGCATTTGTTCGTGAAGGGGGTGGTTGCTGCAATACTGCCATTCCTTGATCTGCGGTTGGTTGTTGAGCGGGTAGCGAACTTGGGGGACTCGCGGTTACAGGCGTGGACAGGGCTCCGAGATTGAAAGTTTCGTTAGAGGCAAGCCAGTAGCGGTTTGTCGTCAAATCAAACACAACGAGGTAAGCTGCCCGCTCAGTAATTGCCATATCACGCGCAAAATTGAGCATATCTCGGATGGCATGGGCGGTGGATTTCAAGCGCGTCGATGCGGCGAAGCCGCGTAGAGAGGGCATCGCAATAGAGGAGAGAATTGCGATTAACGCAAGCACGATCATGACCTCGATTAGCGTAAACCCTTTCGAGGTCAGCAGATATAAACCTCTTTTACTATGTAGGGTGCAACTATCGCATCGGGATGAACCCCTTTCTGAACACAAAATCCATCTGGGCAGGTGCATGTCTTTACCTTACGGGGTGAGACAAATGTTTGATGCAATAAAGAACAGCAATGGGCGTTAATTTACCTCACTGATCTATCGCCTGAATCCAGTTTGTGATGTCAGCGTTGAAGTCTGTGCCTCCTTCCTTGCCATCCTTACCAAACGAGTAGAGGTCGTAACTGTAACCTTCGTGAAGACCAGGATAGACATAGATGTAATTGTTGCCCCATGGATCTGTGAAAATTGGCTTGTTAATATAAGGACCGCTCCAATTTTCGGGTGGCGGGTTGGGTATTTGCCACAGTGCCTGTAAATTCTGTTCCACCGTTGGATAGTCCCCGACCTCTATCGCATACATTTCTAACGCGGTTTCCAAAGCACTAATGTCCATCTTGGTCGTAGCGACCTTTGCCTTATCCGGTGCATTCAAGACCCGTGGGGCAATAAAACTTGCCAACAGACCGAGAATAACGACAACAATCATAATTTCAATAAGTGTCAGACCTGATTCATCTGATTTTAACCGTTTGAACACGTTTTGCCTCCTATGCTGATAGCGATAAGATGACGGCTATCCACCGAGTGCTGTGCTGGCTTCAAAGATTGGAAGTATCATTGCGACTGCAATAAATCCAATCAGTAACCCCATCAATAAAATCACTAACGGACCAATTGAGTTGGTAAGCCGTTCTAGGTTTTTCTTGATTTCCAAATCGTAATATACTGATAGTTTCGTCAGCATCTGTTCAGGGTCACCGGATTCCTCACCAATCGCGACCATGTGAGTCAGTAGCGGCGGGAAGACAGCACTTCTCTCCAACTCTCGTGACAAAGTCGATCCCCGTTCTATTTCTTGTTCCGCACTTGCGACTGCATTTCCGTAAACCAAATTACCCATGGTATCCTTGACAACACGAAGTGCCGGCAGCAATATAACGCCATTCTCAAGCAGTGTTGCCATTGTTCGCGTAAACCGTACCAGCGCAAAGTTGCTAAAGATTACCCCAATGACTGGAAGCTTGAGTTTTACGCGATCAAAAGTCAGTCGTCCACTTTCCGTCCGAATATATTGCCTGAGCACCGCTACACCGCCAATTACTGCAATTGAGATTATCCACCAGTAAACACTCAAGAAGTCGGTAATACCGATAAGAAACCGCGTCGGACCAGGTAATGCTACATCCAACTCAGCGAACATACCGGTGAATTTGGGGATAACAAAGGTCATCAAGACCGCTACCGCACCGATGCTTAACGCTAACAGAATTGCGGGGTAGAATAGTGCAGAGGTCACTTCAGTTTTAAGAATCCGTTGTCTTTCAGCAAACTCAGCGAGACGTTCCAAAACGACACCGAGAACACCGCCCGCTTCGCCCGCTCTTACCATATTGACATACAAATCAGAAAACACCTTCGGATGCTGTGCGAGCGCATCGTTGAGCGGTGAGCCGTGTTCGACATCATATTTGACCTGTTCGACTACCCGCTTGAGTTCGACGCTCGTAATCTGTTCGAGGGTCACCCCCAGAGAGCGGGATAATGGAACATGGGCGTTAATCAACGTTGCCATCTGATAGGTGAAGAACTCAACCTCTGCCGGCTTAATCCGAGCGGACAAGAAGGGAATCTGAATCCCTTTTCGATCTTCAGTTTCCGCGCTATCCTCGACGATACTTGTGGGCCAATATCCCATCACCTTCAGTTTAGACACAAGTTCAGCCTTACTGCTCGCCTCTTGTGTGTTGGTAACCACCGCTCCTGTAGTCGTCAGTGCTTCGTAACGGAATCTTGGCATTAGAAACTCTCTCTTGCAATACGTAATCCTTTTACGCATTACGTTTCACGTTTCAGACCTCATACCACTTCGCCGATGTCAAACTCATCCTCTTGTGTGAGCCGCACAATTTCCTCGATGGTTGTGTAGCCAGCGACCACTTTTCGCCAACCATCCTCCCGCAACGTTTTCATCCCCAGTCGCATTGCAGCACGTTTCAGTTGGCTAGCAGACGCGCTTTGAATGGTCATCTCGCGCAATTCCTCACTCATCAGGATGACCTCAAAGAGGCCAATGCGTCCCTTATAACCACGACCTCGACACTCTTTGCAACCGACCGCACGAGGGATTAGCAGATCCGAAGTAATTATCCCAGCTTGACTGCCGAGCAAATCTTGGACACGCTCCGGTTCCGGCATATACATCTCATAGCAATGCGGACAAACCCGACGCGCAAGCCGTTGGGCAATAATCCCCTCTAGCGTTGAAGCAACTAAATACGGCTCTACCCCCATATCTACCAAGCGAGTAATCGCACTGGACGCGTCGTTTGTGTGTAGTGAGCTAAAGACAAGGTGCCCTGTCAAAGAGGTATGGATCCCCATCTCTGCTGTTTCATAGTCTCGGATTTCACCGACTAGCACTTTATCCGGGTCTTGACGGAGGATGTGTCTCAACCCCGCTGCGAAGGTCACATTTATGTCTGGGTTCACCTGAATCTGGTTTATCCCTTCCAATTCATACTCAACCGGATCTTCTATCGTGATAATCTTGACCTCCGGGGTATTGATCTCCTTCAAACAGGCATACAGTGTTGTCGTTTTGCCGCTGCCCGTTGGTCCCGTTGCCAAGATAATACCGTGCGGTTTCTGAATCATACGGAAAAACTGATCTAGATTATCCTCCAACAAGCCGAGCTGCTCTAAACCGAATGAGATGGATTGCCTGTCAAGGATTCGCAGGACGACACTTTCGCCATGCACTGTGGGCACGGTCGAAACACGCAAGTCGATCTGGCGGTTGCCAACGCTCTGAACGGTCACGCCGATCTTTCCGTCTAAGGGACGACGCCGTTCCGCCACGTTCATACTTGCCATGATCTTGATTCGGGAGGTAATTGCAGATTGGAGATGGGGAGGTGGGTTGGGCTGGTCTTCTAAAACACCGTCAATGCGGTAACGAATTTTGAGCTCTCCGGGGAAGGGTTCTATATGAATATCACTGGCACCGAGACGAACCGCGTCAATAATAATCTGATCTACGGCATTGATAACCGTCGGATCTTGGCTCAAGTCCTGCTCGCTGATGCCGAAATCGTCGATCGTTTCGCGTTCAAGCGTGGCGACAGCGCCAACGGGGCCCTTGATTCCTTCGCTGAGTATGGCGGCGGCGGTCTTGCCGTAGGCACGGATAATGGCTGCTTCGATGTCCCCTTCGTCCGCGAGCACCGGTTCAATTTCGCATTCCGTAACCAACCGCATCTCATCAATCAATCGAACATCCAACGCATCCGCCATTGCGACCGTAAGTATTCCTTCACTCAGGCGAATTGGCAGGACCTTGTTCCGGTAAGCGAAACTCGCTGAAACACGCTCAGTGACTTCATTCTCCGGAGTAACATCTTCAAGCAGAGTGCACGGTACACCGTACTCAAGGGCCTGTTTGGCGAGCGCAAGAGACTTGGCGTCCACAAACTTTGAGAGTGCTTGGGTATGGGTAACACCTGTTGTTTCGACTTCCTCAAGAACCTGCTGATGTTCATCTTCGGAGATTATATCTGAATCCAGCATCAGTTGTACTAATGATTTCCCCACCGCATTGTGCATTGTTTGATACCCCTTCATCCTCCCAGCTTTCTACTGGAAAGTTGTTGTGTGCATAGGTAGACGCAGAGGGGTGGGTGAGGTTTAGAGATCTAATGACTATAAGCCTCTCTTAATACAATCGTAATAAAAATTCAATTTTTCTGGTTCAATTCTCCGACTCCAAAAACTTCGTGAGTTCCTGAAGGGTTGTAAGTCGAACATCGACGATTGACGCATCGGGACACGCCTTGTCTTCCGCACCGACTAGCCAAGCAGTCCACATCCCCACCCCCTTTGCGCCAACCACGTCGTCGGAATATGTATCTCCGACATAGATTGCCTCTTCAGGGGAGGTACTTATTCCTGTCAATGCCGCGTGGAATATGCCCGCCTCCGGTTTCGATACGCCAACAACGGTTGAATCGACTACTATATCAAGTAAGGGTGAGAGGTTATACTCGTCACACCACCCTCGTGTGTTTCCGAAATTGTTGCTGATAACGCCGAGCCGGTATTGTTCTCGAAGGGGTGCGAGCCATCCCCGGTTTCGGTCAAGGTGTTCCTTCGCACCTTCGCAGAAAAAGTCAACATACCGGTCTTTGACCTGTGGATCTAAACCGAGGGCTTCGTAAATGCCGGTAGCGATGACATCCATCGTTTCGCGCAGTGAGAGTTGGGGACCGCTCCCACCTTTAATAAGTTTGTCAACAGCGGCACGATCCACCCGATCAAACGTTTCCCGGTCAACTTCTGGATACGCCTGCTGGAGGAAGCGGTATGTTCGATCTCGCCAATGGACGCCATTGCCATCAAGTGTGCCGCCAAAATCGAACAACAAGGCACGAATTTTCGTCATTGCTCAAAACCTCATAGTAATAGGCATACTCCGTATGCCGTAACCTCTATTGACTTAACGCAAATTACTAGGGCATGTTAGCAGTTTGTTATCCCCAAGCGAGCTACTAAAAGTAGGTCGAGATTCACATCTCGACAAAATGCTGTGAGTTATCGTGGGTACAGGTTTCCTAACCTGTACACGCTTATGGAACCCTGAATCCACGCTTCACGCATCAGTCTCATCCTCTACGCAGAGGATCCGTCTGCAGCCAACCGATCATACCAATAATCTCATCCTGCCGATCTTCCATTGATACTTCGATAAGAGCAGGTCGGTCTGCGGCGAGTGCGTCTTGTAGTACGCCCTTGAAGTCTGCTAGTTCATCAACCCGCACAGCATAAGCCCCGAAGGATTTGGCAAACTGAATGAAATCCGGGTTGCTCAAGTCGGTATCAATGGTACGTCCATTACAGCCCTTCTGCTGCGATCCTTTGATCGCGCTCAATGCGCCATCGTTCACAACGATCGTTACAACGTTGATACCGTACATCATCGCGGTAGCTAATTCAGGGGAGCCCATCATGAATCCGCCATCTCCACTGAAGCACACAACTGGCTTGTCCGGATTCGCGACCTTTGCACCGAGTGCCGCAGGGAAAGCATATCCGAGCGCAACACCGATATTCGGATAGAGAAAGGTTTTCGGATCTAACACCGGATACTCAGCGAACGAAGCATAGCCAATGCCATGAACATCAACCGAGAGGATTCCATCATCTGGAAGCACCTCTCGTATCTCCGGCAACAGGGGTAGGGGTGGTTGAGCAGCAAATCTTTCCCGAATTCGCTCCAACGGCTGCGTCCATGAATCTTTGCTTCCATCGACTTCTTCAATCAACGCTTGCAGAGTCAATTTAAGATCGCCGACTACACCAAAATCACACGGATACTCTCTCCCAATTTCCCCTTCGTCCTCATCCAGCTGAATCAGTGGACGTGGCGGTTGGAGACTCCAAGTCCGTGTATCAATTGATGTGAAACGGGGACCGATGGCAAGCGTACAATCCGCAATCTGCATCGCCTGATAACCCGGATAACCGTAAACAATCTGCAACGCGAGTGGATGATCTTCGGGCAAAGCACCCTTTGCACATCGCGCCACAACAACCGGAGCGTTGAGCTTCTCAGCGAGTTGCTGCAACTCCTCACGGGCATCAGAATGAATGACCGCCGATCCCGCAAACAGGACCGGTCTCTCTGCTATTCTGAGAGCCTCTGCTGCAGATTGGAGGTCAGCAGAATTAGGGACAGCAGCCGGCTGTCTTTCGACGCGCGGCGGGATGGAAACTTCTCCCTCCCCGGTAACCACATCCATCGGAAATTCCAACACGACAGGTCCGGGCCGTCCCGACCGCATAGCGCGGAACGCGTTTTCGACAACTTTGGGTATATCTTCTATCGTCTGCGCGATTGCACAATACTTCGTGACCGATTCAAAGAAACTCATCTGATCCAAGCCGTGAAACATCTTGCTCGGATCTCGTGCGTAAAATTCGGAGTCGCTTTGCCCAGTGATTAGCAACACAGGCACACAATCTGTGAATGCCTCCAAAATCCCTGTCGATGCGTTGCTCGCACCGGGTCCCGGAACCGTCAGCGCGACACCGACCTCCCCGGTAGAACGCGCGTAGCCATCCGCCATCTGCGTCGAAGCATATTCATGGCGGACGAGATAATGATCAATAGCACCTACTCCACGACGAAGAAGCGAGTCGTAAATCTGTATGTTCTGTGTTCCAGGCATACCAAAAACGCAACGTACCCCTTGTTCTTTCAAACACTCAATAAGAATATCTCCACCTTGCATAGGCATATTCTCCTTATGTTAATCCAAGTTGCCAGCCAATAAACTATAGTGATAGGAGTTACGCACTTCAGTTTGTAGTAGCGCAATTCATTGCGCGTTCTTCCCTCCCCTTGCTTGCGGGGGATAGAGGGGGGACGGGCGATGAATCACCGAACTACAAGGCTTTGACCATTCAGCTGCGTAAGTCCTAAGTGAATTCAAAAAATAAATAGACATTGTTTGGTAGGCGCTGTTTCCAACTGCGCCGATTTGGAGTGTCTCACACTTTCGCTCCTCATCTGGTAGGCGCTGTTTCCAACTGCGCCGATTTGGAGTGTCTCACACTTTCGCTCCTCATCTGGTAGGCGCTGTTTCCAACTGCGCCGATTTGGAGTGTCTCGTTAATTCTAAAATCTACTATAAGCACAAGGAACCGGTGCAATAGTCAGGAATTAAAATTCCCTCCTACAAAAAACGGACTGTAGGGGGCGTACCCTCCGAATCGCGACTAGCTTGACCTGTTTTCACGTTTTACGTTTCACGCTTCACTTTTAATGATGACTTCAAGAATTGCTATTATAACCTATCTTTGAAAAGAAATCTATGCTTTCGTTAGGGGCATTTAGTTTTTGGTTTTTGACTGATTTTGGAATGACTCGAACCCGGTAGGCGGGGCATCTGGTCTCCCCGCCGTTTGTCGTAGCGCGTTCATTGTGCTTTCTTTTACCAGTTGAACGTCAGCGAAATCTGCGGCCCTATCCGCTCTCAGAACTGAGGTACGTGTTTAACTGCGTTCATGTAGTCAAGGGGCGATCGGCATGAACTAACTCAATAAGGTTACGGAATTCCGTGACTATTTCAAATTTAGAATTGACCGATTGATTCGCAAACTTTGTTTAATCCCAGTATTGATGCGGGATGAAGCGGAAAAAGGTTACGGGCTTTGCAGACAGCCATCTGTCAGATTTTTTGTTGCAAATAATCTCGATCTGATATATAATAAATATGCTTTGGGTGTAGGTGCTATTATTGTGTGGTTACATTGATTGCACGGTTTGGCACGTTTTTTTTAGCCTTCAGTTTGTGAGAAATTTCACAACCCCCTCGAAAGGATGAGGCAAATTTTCGACTTAACTATAAAGATACAATAGAATTTGCCCTGTGGAACAAATGCTTTTTAATTTCGCGAATGTATTGCTTTTTCTAGTTGTTGGGTGTCTGTTTGTCACACTTAATCTCGTCATGTCTCGCCTGCTCCAGACCCGACTTTTCACCGACGAAAAGTATATGCCCTACGAGTGCGGTGAGGATCCTATTGGTGATACTCGCATTAAGTTTAATGCCCGGTTCTATGTCATTGCACTTATTTTCTTAATCTTTGATGTCGAGATTGTATTTCTATTTCCATGGGGCGTTGTTTTCCGTGAGATCGGGCTGCTCGCATTTGTCGAAATGCTGATTTTCATCTTTATACTGTTGGTCGGTCTCGCCTATGTGTGGGTAAAAGGGGACCTCCAATGGATCCGCTCGATTCAGTCTGTAAGGGAGGAAGTTGAACAATGATAATCGAGGAGAAGCTGGACAAGAACATCATCGTTACCTCTATTGATGCTGTTGCCAATTGGGCGCGCGCATCCTCTTTATGGCCCATGACCTTTGGGCTCGCTTGCTGTGCCATTGAGTTCATGGCAACCGCTGCCTCAAATTATGATTTAGACCGCTTTGGTGCGGGAGTGCCACGCGCAACACCCCGTCAATCCGATCTGATCATTGTTTCGGGGACAGTCACGCTAAAAATGGCGACCCGGATTAAACGGCTCTATGAACAGATGCCCGAACCGAAATATGTCATCTCTATGGGAAGTTGTGCCACGAGCGGTGGTCCCTACTGGCAGCACGGTTATCACGTCCTTAAGGGCGTAGACCGAATTATTCCCGTTGATGTCTACGTTCCCGGTTGTCCGCCACGTCCAGAGGCTGTGCTTGAAGGCTTGATGAAGTTGCAGGAAAAAATTAAAACGCAGACGGTTGCAAAACGAACAAGTGTGCCTTTCCTGAAGAAACTCTTCACCAAGACAGACTTGGACAATAATGCAGAGGCGATGGCTGAAGCCCAAGCAGCACAGGCAGAACACGAAGAAGAGGAAGAAGCCGCCGGTTAAATGTAGAAGGCTCATGTTAAGAAATCGTGCAATAGAAACCGATTCATGGTGACTTCTGCAAAACATACGCCAGAATTTAGACCTGTCAGTGCCCTGCCAAATCCCTGCCATTCGGCTTGGTTATGGTGCCATTTGAGTGAAAAACGGTTCATAAATACCGCGTATTTGGCAGGTCAAAAAGCCGTCTGGGCGCACCTTCTGTTGCGTGGTACAAATTTACAAACGCCCTGAAGCTAGGCCCCATCGGGGTTCAAAGAGACATCCGCCAAAGATGAACCCCCGATATGAGGTTGAATTTTTTTTGGACCTGCCAGTGCCCTGCCAAATTGCCGAATCGTGTCGGTGGCGCATTGAAACGAAGGTGTAGGTTCCGTGTAGCGGCAGGGGTTGGATTTTACCGTTCAACTGCGTAAGTCCTATTATAGTAAACACGAGAAATAAGGATACATTTACTAATAATTTCAACCGGCGCGCAATCTTCAAAGTCCCCCTGATAAGGGGGATTTAGGGGATTGGTTGTGTGTCGAGAGTGTCTCATTAATTCTAAAATCTACTATAGTTGATTATAGTGAATTCAAAAAATAAAGAAACACTTGCGCCCCCCATGTTTGGTAGGCGCTGTTTTCAACTGCGCCGATTTGGAATGTCTCATTAATTCTAAAATCTACTATAGTTGATTAAATGAACCTAATGAACTAAAACAGGTTCAAATTTTAAGAAGGGGGAATTGCAACGCTGTTGCTAGTTATCCAAAAGCGTTGATACTTTTCCGTGACACCACAAGAAATTTACGAAAACCTAAAAGATAAATTTGGAGAATCAATCGTCTCGTTTGAAGAAGACATTGCGGATCCCTTCATTATCATTGCCACCGAGTCGATTGCCGATGTCGCACAATACCTCACCGAAGATGAGGGATTGGCTTTCGATTTCTTGATGTGTTTGAGCGGAGTAGATCTCGGCGCGAAAGATCCCAACTATTACGTCGTATACCACCTATCCTCAATGACCCACCGACACAAGTTGGTCCTGAAAGTTGTCCTCCCCAAAGAAGATGACCCCCACGTTCCCACCGTTGAGCATATCTGGCGAACCGCCAACTGGCACGAGCGGGAGACATACGATCTGTTCGGGGTAATCTTTGATGGTCACAGTGATTTGCGACGAATCCTACTTCCAGACGATTGGGAAGGCTACCCGATGCGTAAGGACTATACAGAGCCTGAGTTCTATCGCGGGATGCGAGTGCCTTATTAATATTGCAGAGGAAATCCATCATGGCAGCACCACAACAAGACAGCAAATTTATTGAACTAAAGCCATTTACAGATGAGATGGTTGTTAGCATGGGACCGCAGCACCCAAGCACCCATGGCGTACTAAGGCTTGAGTTGAAACTGGACGGAGAAATCGTCCGGGATGCAATCCCACATATCGGGTATCTACACCGCTGCTTTGAAAAACATTCCGAGAATCTGAATTATCAACAAATTATCCCGTTTACCGACCGGATGGATTATATCGCAGCGATGAATATGAACTGGGGATTTTGTCTGGCGGTTGAGGAACTAATGATGGCGGATGAGAAGAAATTTCCCGGCGTTCCTGAACGGGGAGAATACCTGCGTATCCTCATCGGTGAGCTGAATCGAATCGGGAGCCATCTTCTGTCTTTTGGCACCTACGGCATGGACATCGGTGCTTTTACCCCGTTCCTTTACGCCTTTAGGGATCGCGAGAAAATCCTCCTGCTTTTTGAAAAGATTTGCGGCGCGCGATTGACGTACAATTATATCCGCGTCGGTGGCGTTTCAAGGGATACACCCCCCGGATTTATGGATGAAGTTAAGGAATTTATCGATTATTTTGAGCCGCAGATCGATGTGTACAACTCACTACTCACCGCCAACCGCATCTTCATTGAGCGTACCGCAGATGTCGCTGTAATGGATGCGGACATGGCGATTAACTACGGCATTACGGGCCCCAATCTCCGCGGAGCGGGGTTACAATGGGATCTGCGCAAAGATGAGCCATACTCCATCTATGACCGATTTGACTTTGATGTTCCAGTAGGCAGAGACATCCCCGAACTTGGCGTAGTCGCCGGCGATTGCTGGAATCGTTATAAAGTCCGGATGGATGAGATGAAAGAATCGGTACGGATCATCCGGCAGATTCTTGATTCCGGCCTGCCCGATGGTCCCGTTCAGGCGGAGTTGAAAGCGGTGCGTCCCCCCAAAGGCGAAATCTTTCACCGAAGCGAAGCCCCCCGCGGTGAACTAGGATTTTATATTGTGAGCGATGGGACACCGAAGCCGGTGCGAGTAAAAGCCAAATCCCCCTGCTTCACGGCGTTGAGTGCGTTACAAGAGTTGAGTCGCGGATTGATGGTCGCGGATATTATCGCCATCATTGGGAGCATTGATATTGTCATGGGAGAGGTCGATCGCTAGATTCGATGTTGGCTCATGTAAAAACGGAGTGTAAAGCGCGAAGAGAAACCGAGTTTTTTCTTGAAAACTCGGTTTCTGTTGCACTATTTCTTAGCATGAGCCCCGATGTTTATCTTCGCGAATCACGTTTCACGAATCACGTTTCACGTATAAGGAGTTTGAATGCCACTCGGTCTACAGTTTGAAAACCTACATCAATTTTTCGTCCAATCCTCCGAGAGTTGGGCGCAAAGGTTCGTCCAAGAGCACGCGCCAGTTTTAACACATCTCCCCACACCGCTCGGCGAATTGGTGATTATGCTCGCATGTTGCGTCATTTTTGTCGCCGTTGTTCCCCTACTCCCGCTCGGTCTTGTCTTAGCAGAACGAAAAGTTTCCGCCCATATCCAAGATCGGGTCGGACCGATGCGAGTCGGACCGCACGGTATCCTTCAGACTCTAGCCGACGGAGTCAAGCTCATCTTCAAAGAAGACCACATTCCGCGAGAGGGAGATAAATTTCTCTTTGTGGTTTCTCCATATATTATCTTCGCCTGTTCCTTCGCCGTATTTGCTGCGATTCCGTTTGACAAATCTATTCTTGTCAGTGAATTAAATATCGGTATCTTTTATATCATGGCAATCTCCTCCGTCATTGTGATGGGCGTGATTATGGCGGGGTGGGCTTCCAATAGCAAATGGTCCCTGCTTGGAGCGATGCGATCTGCCGCCCAAATCGTCAGCTATGAAATTCCGCTGGGGCTCTGTATTTTGACCGTTGTAATGCTGGTGCAAAGCCTAAATATGCAGGATATTGTTACAGGACAAGACGGGATAGCGAACTGGTTAATTTTTCGGACACCGTTCACCTTTGTGGCGTTCTTCGTTTTCTTCATTTCGGCGATTGCCGAAGTCAACCGTACCCCGTTTGACCTGCCCGAAGCAGAATCCGAACTGGTCGCTGGCTTCCATACCGAGTATAGCGGTATGCGTTTTGCACTGTTTTTCATCGCGGAATATGCAAATATGTTCGCCGTCAGTGCAATTGCTGCTACCCTGTTCCTCGGCGGTTGGCACGGGATTGTTCCCGCAGAGATGTTGCCTCAAGCCGGCATCCTCGGCTTTGTTCTGAAAACGCTGACCCTCGGTGGACTCTTAGGTGTCGCTATCAAAACGTTGTTATTAGTGTTCGTTATGATGTGGCTGCGCTGGACGCTACCGCGCCTGCGCGTGGATCAGTTGATGAACCTATGTTGGAAGTATTTTATACCGATCTCATTCTTCAATATTCTGGGCGTCGGAATCTGGGGATTGATTTTCCCGAAAGATTCGATGTTAAGCATTATTATCAGTATCGCTGTTATTATACTTGGACTCATTTTTACCTTCGGTGTGCTAGGTAAGAGTTTATCTAAGGGACCTGAACCACCGCCCAGTTCGGCGGAGAGGCGAATTTCTGCGACAACCTAAAAAAAGCTAAAGGAACACAAATTTACCTCTAAGGAGGTTTCGTCATGCGTCACTATTTCTCAAATATCTATTTAGGGGTTTACACAGCCCTCGTTGGTATGCGTATCACCTTCAAACAGTTTTTGCAACCCTCCGTCACCCACCAATACCCTTATGACCGCTCCTTTGAGCAGAAGAAAAATATACGCGAAATTCCCAAGGGGTATCGAGGCAAGCTACACAACCGCATTGAGGACTGTATCGGCTGTAAAAAATGTGAGATGATCTGTCCCGTCGATTGCATTACCATCACCACCCAAAAACTCCCCAAAGGTGAACGACTTTGGGATAGTATGAACGTGGTCCATCTCAAAGATAGAACAGAGATTGTCGGTAATATTGAGGGAGACGAGAAACCAGGACCCAGTACAACGGTTACAATTCAGACTCGTGAAGATGGAACCGTTAATGTTTCAAGCGAGGAAATCGCTAACATCGTTGAGCGGAAACCGGTAATCTTTTACCTCGATCAGTTTGACATCGATATGTCGCTCTGTATGTACTGTGGTCTTTGCACCGAGGTTTGTCCAACAGAGTGCCTGATTATGTATGATAATCTTAGCGACGGGATTGAATATTCAACCTTCGATAGGACAGACCTGATTTACGAATTTGCGAAACCAGAAATGTACGATCAACCAGATGATGAATCCACTGAGGCAGAAGCCGCAGACTAATGGGGTGAAATCTCAAACCCAAAAACTGAGACGCTCATATAAAAAGTAAAGTGCAAAACACTAAGAGAAACCGAGTTTTTTCGGCAAAACTCGGTTTCTGTTGCACCATTTCTTGACATGAGCCGACCAAGAAATTGAGCTAACTCATGGAATTGAATCCTCAACAATTGGTTTTCTATCTTTTTGCCCTGCTGACCATCGGATCGGCAGTGATCGTTGTCACGATAAAAAATATCGTCTACGCCGCCTTTTCACTGATGGTTACCCTTTTTAGTGTTGCAGGGCTTTATGTTTTTTTGCAGGCAGATTTCCTTGCCGCTACCCAAGTGATAGTCTATGTCGGCGGTATTCTCGTACTGATCCTATTTGGGGTTATGATGACAAGTGGGCGCTTGGACCTGAAGCTAAAACTTGAGCGCGGACAGATGTTCTGGGGAGCGGTTGTATCGCTGATCCTCTTTGGATTGCTTCTGAGTGTCATCACAAATACCCCACAATGGGAAAACGTGGACGTAGGGGCATCGCAGGAGCCAACAACTCGCAGGATTGGTGAGATGATTATGCAGGAAGAGTACTTATTGCCATTTGAGATTGCGTCGATTCTTTTACTAGTTGCATTGATTGGAGCAGCACTCATTTCTCGTAAGGAGGTCAGAGACGAGTGAGTTTACAGAGTTACCTTGTCATCAGCATTATACTGTTCTGTCTCGGAATCTTTTGTGTTTTGACGCGCAGGAACGCTATCAGCATCCTGATGGGAATCGAATTGATCCTCAATTCCTGCAACCTCAACTTTGCTGCCTTTTCTCGCTATGTGACGCCACCTGATGACATTAGCGGTCAGATCATCGCACTTTTTGGAATCGTCCTAGCTGCCGCCGAAGCCGCCGTCTTTTTAGCCATTATTTTGGCGATTTATAGAGAGTTCAGCACCATCAGCCCCGACGAGACCGACACCTTGAAAGGATAAACCGTTTAGGATTACGTACTTCGGTTTGTAGTAGCGCAGTTTATTGCGCATCATAAACGGCGCAAATCCTATCGTTATTGTTTTCTTGATCGAATAGTACGTAGGTTGGGTTGAACGGAACTAATTAAAAATACCAACCATCACAACTGAATTTCGGAGTCCAATTCTGCTGGAAATTGCTCTAATCTAGTGAAACCCAACATTAAACTAATGGCTCCATGAGCAAATGGTTTTCACGTTTCACGCATCACGTTTCACGTTCGGTCTCTGAGGAATGGGCGTATCAATGGTTGCAAACTACTAGTTGTCAGGAGATAACAAAATGGGACCTTTCGTGGAACTCAAGTTAGCAAATAGTATTGATGCTGCGCTTGTGCACCGTGGTTTTCTCGCGCCCAATCAGGTACGTCAAACCGAAATTCGGGGTGTAGTGGATACAGGGGCAGTGCGACTGGTAATCCCCGAACATGTGGCAACGGAATTAGGCGGGCGTGAAGTTGATGAAATACAGGTCCGCTATGCTGATGGACGCATAGCCACACGAAAGCTAGTGACTGATGTTCTGGTAGAACTTTTGGGACGTGAAGCAACTTTTCGCGCAAGTGTTGAGCCTGACCGAGATTCGGCACTCATCGGAGCAATTGTCCTTGAAGATCTTGATCTCCTTGTAGATTGTACCACAGAAAGATTACGCCCCCGCGATCCCAATCATATTATTTCAGAAATAGAGTAAGTAACTCCATGAGGAGATTATTATATGCCTGTTGTACCTCTTATTAGCATCATCTTACTTGCCCCCCTCGCAGCATTCGCGTTTTTCGGGCTCCTATCGCTGACCGGACGCAATTACCGCCGCCAAGATCTGGTTTCAACCGCAGCAATGATTGTGGCATTTGTCTGCTCCGTCCTCCTGTTTACAAACGTTATCAATGATCCAGATAAATTTTCGCACGATGGCGCAGAGATATACTCACTCACGTGGCTCCCGCTTGGCTCAGTCAACTTTTCAATGGGCTTCCTCTTTGACAGCGTGACCGCCGTCATGCTCCTCGTTGTCACGATTGTCAGTAGCCTTGTGCATATCTTTTCAATCGGATACATGCACGGCGACCCCCGCTATCCCCGATTTTTTGCCTTTCTATCGTTGTTCTCATTCTCGATGCTCTTCTTGGTTGTTTCCGACAACCTACTCGGTATCTATATCGGTTGGGAGCTTGTTGGTGTCTGCTCTTATCTACTCATCGGATTCTGGTTTGAACAAGATGCCCCAGCAAATGCGTGTAAAAAAGCGTTCATGACAACCCGCGTCGGTGATGTCGGGATGTTCATCGGCATGATGATGCTTTTCGCCAAGTTCCGCACGTTATCACTTTACGGCGATGAAGGCATATTTGCACTCGCCAGTAACCTGACCACCGGCGATATAACTTGGCTGTCAATTGCCGGGGTGCTAATCTTCTGCGGTGCTGTCGGCAAGTCAGCACAAATCCCCCTGCATACATGGCTTCCCGATGCGATGGAAGGTCCCACACCTGTCAGTGCCTTGATTCACGCCGCGACAATGGTCGCCGCAGGGGTTTATCTTACTGCACGAATGTTCCCAATCCTCACCGCGGATTCATCACTAGTTATTGCGTATGTCGGGGGGATCACGGCGTTAGTCGCAGCAACAATTGCCATTGTTCGATTCGACATCAAGCGAGTCCTTGCCTATTCGACTATCAGCCAACTTGGTTATATGATGTTGGCGATTGGGGCAGGAAGTTATATCGCAGGACTTTTCCATCTCACAACACACGCATTTTTCAAAGCCCTACTCTTCCTCGGCTCCGGCAGCGTCATCCACGCCTTCCACGCCGCTCACCATGCTCACGGCGGCGACCATGACCACGCACACGATGACGACCATGGGCATACCGACGATCACGACGCAGCTTTCGATAGTCACGGCATTGACCCTGCACAAGACATGCGCCACATGGGGGGGCTACGCCATAAGATGCCCATCACCTTTGTAACAATGTTGATTGCGACGCTGTCAATCGCTGGTGTGCCATATATCTTCTCAGGCTTCTGGAGTAAAGATGCAGTCCTCGTTGAAGTGCTTTACCGGGCAATCTCTTGGAATTCGGTTCATCACTATATTCTGTTTGGCATGGCCGCGCTCGCAGCTGTCATCACCGCATTTTATATGTTCCGCCTCATCTTCATGACCTTTACCGGGGAGCCGCGCAATCAAGAAATGTACGACGGTGCACACGAATCGCCTCTGAAGATGGCGATTCCACTAATTATTTTAGCGGTTCTCAGCTTTCCAATCGTCAACAAATGGTCATTTGAAAAATATGTGAAACAACCAGAGCAACCCCACATCCACGCGCCGAAACATGCAATGCACAATTCAGATCAAGGTCTCTTACATGCACAGTTGGGGCTTTCCGATGCACACGCTGCCGGAGAGGATACGCACAGTGACGATGCAGCAGCACACCATAACCCAGACCACGATAAGGCGCATAATATCGTAGTGCCACTGTCGTTCGTTATCGTCATTATCGGTATCGGGTTATCTGCGCTTTTCTATTACTGGAGGAAGTTTTCTGCCGAAGCTGTTGCAGCGAGGCTGCGACCGATTTACACGCTGCTATGGAACAAATACTATTTTGATGAACTTTACGACGGTGTGCTCGTCGCACTTACCGTCGCAGGTTCAAAAGTGCTCGGACTCTTTGATTTGCGTTTCATCGATGGAATTGTCAACGGGGTCGGTATCGCTGTACAGGCAGGATGTTCTCGACTCGCAGGGTGGTTTGACAACACCTTTGTCGATGGACTAGTCAATTTAGTCGCCCGAATTACTTGGTCAATCGGTGGCAGGGTCAGACGGGTTCAAACGGGCATGATCCAAAATTATCTGCTAGCGGTTTTGGGCGGTGTTGTGCTATTAATTCTGATTTTCCGTGCTTTATTCTAGTAGCACTTACGGAGTCAACTGTAGGCGGGGTATCTGGTTTCCCCGCGCTGAAACGCGTAAGTCCTATCTAGGGTGTCTTCTATTCAAAAGTGAGGTGAAAATCATGGCATTTCCACTTCCGCCGATTGATGATCCGGCGTTACAAAAATTCTGCAAAACGCATAATCTGTATGAGGCGGTCGCTGCCGGTTGCCATTACGCACACAAGTTCTTTCCAGCAGCGGAAACGATTGAGATTGATTTCCACCCACCTCATCGGGACGATGAGCCAGAGGAGGCAGACATTGCATTCGTGATTAAGTCAAATATGACAGTCAACGAAACGCTTGAGGCTCAAGATCGATTCATCAAAGCCATGAGGGATGTGCCGGGGGCTTTCTATATCATCCCTCTGCATAGGTTCATCGGATGAATCATCTTGATTTCCTAGATACAGCAGCCGCTTTTGATCGACTTGATAAAACAACCCTTTCCGAAGGGATCTTATAGTGAATTCAAAAAATAAATGAACACTTTCGCTCCCCATGTTTGGTAGGCGCTGTTTGTAACTGCGCCGATTTGGAGTGTTTCATTAATTCTAAAATCTACTATAAACTATCTTCAAAGAACAAATCAGATCTGACGTAAAAAATGAATAATTTGGCGCATCACGCCATAAATAGTAGGAGTAGGTTTCAAATCTGCACTACCTATGGACGCTTTTAACGAGGAGGATTTCACTGGATGTTATCGTTGATGATTTTTATCCCTCTGCTAGGGATGCTTGTGGTTCTGTTTGCTATTCGGCGAGAACAGGAGGAACTCGCCAAGCGTGTGACGTTTATTGTCACGCTGATCCCGCTGCTGATTGCAGTCTTTCTTTTTGTAGATTATGATCGATCCATGTCGGGACATCAGTATGAAGAAGACATGATGTGGATTCAGGCATTCAATATCCGCTACCACGTCGGGATCGATGGATTAAGCGTTACACTGGTGCTTTTGACAGCGCTGCTGGGACCGATATGTGTCCTTGCATCGTGGAAAATCGACAAAGGAATCAAAGCCTACCTCGCGCTGTTTCTGCTTTTGGAAACAGGTATGATCGGTTTCTTCTGCGCCCTGGATATGTTCCTATTCTATGTCTTCTTTGAGGTTACGTTGCTCCCAATGTATTTCCTGATCGGGATATGGGGTGGAGAGAGGCGCGAGTATGCAGCAATTAAGTTTTTCCTGTATACGCTCTTCGGCAGCGTGCTGATGCTTATCGCCATGATCGCCGTTTATCTGAAGGGCGGCACCTTTGATATTCCAACGCTGATCGAACTTGCGAAGACCCCGGGCCACGCACTCGCAGATCCCACATTCCAGGTATGGGCGTTTCTCGGTTTCTTCATCGGCTTTGCGGTCAAAGTGCCTATTTTCCCCTTCCACACGTGGTTACCCGATGCTCATGTAGAGGCACCAACTGCGATCAGCGTCATCCTTGCAGGAATCCTTTTGAAGATGGGGACGTATGGACTGGTTCGCATCAACTTTGCGATGCTGCCTGAAGGGATGGACTTCTTCTGCAACGGCGTAGGAACGTGGGGCAATTCGTTGGCGATTCTCGGCTTCATCAATATCGTTTACGGTTCACTCTGTGCGTTGGCACAGACCGACTTTAAGAAACTTGTTGCCTACTCCAGTATTGGTCACATGGGATTTGTCCTGATAGGTCTTGCGGCACGGAATGAGAGCGGATTAACCGGTGCTATCCTTCAGATGTTCAACCACGGCGTCATTAGCGCGATGCTGTTTCTCCTAGTGGGCGTTGTGTATGACCGAGCACACCACCGCGAAATCAACGGTTTCGGTGGACTCGGTAGCAAAATGCCGATATACACCGGCATAACGACACTGGCGTTTATGGCGTCCTTGGGGCTGCCGGGACTCAGCGGTTTTGTTGGGGAAGCGTTGTCTCTGCTGGGGGCATATAGTAAGTTCAAAGTGTTGACAATCCTTTCAACCGCCGGTATTGTTGTCGGTGCAGCTTACTTCCTCTGGACGTTACAGCGTGTCTTTCTAGGAGAGTTGAATCCGAAATACGAAAGTATCACCGAAATCAATGGGCGCGAAATCGCAACGTTGGTCCCGTTAGGCATCCTTACGATTGTGCTGGGTATTTGGCCCTCAATCGCCATTGATATGTTTAGAGAAGCCGTGAGTATATTGCCGCTTGTACAATAAAGGGAGAGTTCATTGCCAAACATTGCAAGTATTCCTTACTTTATACCAGAAATTGTTTTAGTTGCCTTCGCGGTGACTGTCATTTTATACGATCTAGCATCGAAAAAGAGAGGGGGCGATGGCGCTGCCTATCTATCGCTTGTCGGCCTTGTAGTAGCGGTGATCATCGCAATTGTGATTGGATCCGAAGACCGATCCCTGTTCCTCGGCATGGTTCGACTCGATAGTTTCGCCATGTTCTTCAAAGTTATTATCTCCGTTGCTACCGCTGCAACGATTCTATTTTCCGTCCGTTCTGCTGAACTCGATCCGGAGACAAAGGGCGAATACTACGCGCTCCTGCTTGCGGTAACGCTGGGCATGTATCTGATGGCATCGTCGACCCATCTCCTGATGATCTACCTCTCGTTGGAAACTGTCAGCCTGACCTCCTACATCCTCGCTGGATTCCTGACGCATAGCCCGCGTTCAAGCGAAGCGGCGTTCAAATACATCACCTTTGGCGCGATATCGTCAGGAACCATGCTATTTGGTATCTCCCTCCTATTTGGTATGACCGGTACAGGGGATATTGTGCTAATTAGCAGCAGGCTTGGAGAGATGTTCAGTCAAGGCGATGTCTATCCACTGGCGGTCCTATTGTCGATTACGTTTATCCTTGCGGGCGTTGGCTACAAAATCGCCTCTGTACCCTTCCACATGTGGTCTCCCGACGTCTACGAGGGTGCCCCAATTCCAATAACAGCATTTCTATCCGTTGCATCCAAATCAGCCGGCTTCGCGCTATTTATTCGCCTATTCTATTCAGGTCTCAAATCAGCAGATGCCTCCATTGATTGGTCCCTGATGCTGGCAGTCGTCTCTGCCTTAACCATGACTGTCGGTAACCTGGCCGCGCTCCCGCAGCAAAATGTCAAACGACTCCTCGCTTACTCAAGTATCTCGCACGGTGGCTTCCTGCTCATGGGAGGTGTCTTGCTGACAAGCGAAGGGCTTCAGGCGATCCTGATCTACCTAATTATCTATCTGTTTATGAATCTGGGAGCATTCTTTGTTGTTATCCTCATCGCAAACGAGGTCGGCAGTGAAACAATTGACGGCTACCGGGGACTAGTTTCCCGCGCGCCGCTCATTGCAGTGTCAATGGCAATCTTCCTATTTTCTTTGACCGGGCTGCCTCCCCTCGCCGGATTCGCCGGGAAATGGATTCTTTTTGCCGCTGTTATCAAAGAGCAGCTCTACTGGCTGGCAATCATCGGCTTGCTCAATAGTGTCGTGGCACTTTACTACTATGTGCGAATCGTCAAGGCGATGTTCCTTGAAACAGCCGATGACACCGAATCCCTCTCTTTCTCACCCGGCAGTCTTGTCCTGCTCCTTGTTTTTGTTGTACCGACCCTATTGCTCGGTATCTATTGGAACCCCCTATACGAACTATCCAGAGCCTCCCTCGGTAAATTGATGGGCTAAGAGGAATTATTTCCTACGTTTTTACCCAAATATCAAACGAAAAAGGGCAACCACAAGAGGTTGCCCTTTTTTGTTCAAGCCGTACTTTTTCCACTTGGCTCTACGGTTGTCTACCACGAATTATTTGAATCATCTTCCCAAGCCATCATGATGTGCAGCGAGCCACAATCAAGATAACTTAAGAAATTTCTGGTTGATACACCATGCTTTTTTTGATAAACTGTTGGAAATGAAGGGCAGACTTTCGTACCTTGTTCTTTATTGGATATGTACTACAATTTTGTCTGTCACAGATTCCTTTCTTTGAGGAGAAAACATGAAAGTAAAACTCGGTTTTATTGGAACAGGCGGCATGGCGGGGGCTCACATGAGAAACCTGCAAACCTTCGATGATATAGAATTTACCGCTATGTGCGATGTTTCGGAAGAACGTGCACAGAGGTCAGCGGAGGAGTATGGGGGCAACGTCTACACAGACTTCCGCGAGATGTACCACAAAGAAGACCTCGACGCCGTTTATATCTGTACCCCACCCTTTGCACACGGCGAACAGGAACGAATCGCATGTGAACAAGGCATTCCAATGTTCATTGAGAAGCCGATCGCTGCGGACCTAGAACAGGCAGTCATCATCAATGAGGATGTCCGCCGAAGCGGTGTTATCACCAGTGTTGGATACCACTGGCGCTATGGCGGCAATGCCCAACATGCGAAGTCATTGCTCGAAAACGAATCACCAGTTCTCGGCGCGTTGGGATACTGGATGGGCGGATTGCCCGGTACGCTCTGGTGGAGAATCCGCGCCCAATCCGGCGGGCAGCATGTCGAACAAACAACGCATATCTTCGATCTGGCGCGTTTTCTGTTGGGTGACGCCAAGGCGGTGCACGGCGTTGCCACCCGTGGAAGTATGACAGACGTGCCCCAGTACGATGTCGATGACCTTAGCATGGTCAACATTGAGTTCGAGAGCGGTGCGATCGCCAATATCGCATCGTGCTGTGCGATGGAGGGTTGGAATCGAGTACAACTTGAAGTCTTCTGTCGCGGCCTGGTGGTAACTGTTGGCGGACCTAACACCGTTAATAGGAAAGGTGAAGAGGAATCACTGCCCGAAGACGGTGGTCAAGATCGAGACCGGGTGTTTATCGATGCGGTAAAGACCGGCGATTCATCGAAGATCCTTTCACCCTACAGCGATGCGTTGAAGACCCTCAGGATTATGATGGCAGCGAGCACTTCGTTTGAAACGGGCAAAGCGGTAGATCTATAAAAAGGTGCTTGTTAGGTACAAGATCTGTTTTCAAATCGCCCTCAGATCTGTTCTTGACTGTAGTCGGAAACATAAAAGGAGAAAAGAATGGGTTCAATTAATCAATCAATCTGTTACGGCTGTTTCACGCGGGACGATGCCTCTCCGGAACAGGTCATCCGAGAAGCAGCGAAAATCGGTTATAAATCCGTAGAAATGGCACCGCCAGAATATTGGTCCCTCGTCCGCGAAAATGGGATGCGCGTTGCGATTATTGTTGGACATCAGTCCCTACCTGATGGCCTCAACAAGCGTGAAAATCACGACCGCATTGAGGGGGAGATTCTGGAAAATCTCGAAGTTGCTGCCGCAAATGACATCCCCGGCCTCATCTGTTTTTCAGGCAACCGAGAAGGGAAATCAGAGGAGGAGGGGCGGGATAATACCATCGAAGGACTTTTGCGCGTTGCCAAGGCAGCCGAGGATAAAGGTGTCAACCTTTGCGTAGAACTACTCAACAGCAAAGTAAATCACCCCGACTATCAGTGCGATCGGACACCTTGGGGCGTGGAGGTTTGCAAAGGCGTCAATTCGCCGTATGTCCAGCTGCTTTACGACATTTACCACATGCAGATTATGGAAGGGGACCTTGTCCGAACGATTCAGGAGAGTATTGATTACATCGGGCATTTCCACACCGCGGGCAATCCGGGACGCAAAGACCTCGACGATGAACAGGAAATCTACTATCCGCCTGTTATGCGCGCTATCGCTGAGACGGACTATGATCTTTACGTCGGACACGAATTTGTGCCGAAAGGCGATCCACTTGCTGCAATGCAAGCCGCCTTTGATACCTGCAACGTTACCGTTTAGCAAATCAATTCGCTTATGTTAAGATTTAGTGCAAAGGAACCGAGCTTTTTCTTCAAAACTCGGTTCCTTTGCACTTTCTTTTGACATGAGCCAATCTGGTTATAATGGTTCCTTATCACAGAATGAACCAATCGCGTAGTGTGTCTCCCTCCGCTATCGGCTCTTGTAAATACCTACCCAACTGATTCAGCCAATACATCCAGTAATCGTAAGCATAATCGATTACCGCCTCCGTTGCCCGATGGGTTTCCAAATATTCGAGCAGCCATGCAAGCAGCTTCTCCTCAACTGGTTCAGAGATCTCATCTGCCGTGACACACGCCTCGCGGAAACTGCGAACTCTGTCAAGGGTTACGCAGAAATGCTTTCCGCTATCCATTGCCAGATTTACTATCATTCCGCACGTAATCTTCCTAGCCAGATCTTCCGACGATTCCATACCCTCTACATATCGGAAGTCTTTCTCTCTTGCTATTAGATAAAGGGGAAGCGTTTGGAAATAATCCAGCCGTAAACCTATATTTTTCAACATCCTATCAGCAATCTCAACCTGGCTGAGTTGTTCAATCGGCTGCTCCCGTTCAACCCTTGATTTGATGACTACAGCAACTTCACCTATTATCAGGGTCCCATCTATCACCGCTGATAGAAAATCTTCCTCGAGTTGATTTAGCAGCGGTATTTCCATCACTGCTTCAGGATGCCCTCCGACCTGCACCATTCCCGATTCGGCGATGGTCAATCGCGCACGTTGTCGAAGGGTTTCGGCATCACGCTTCAACTTGGTCATCAATGTGTTACCGATCTGGTAGAAGCGGATCATGTCGTTACGGACCAGCAGGTGTCTCGCACGGCTGAGATCAAGCTTACTCCCATGCTCAAGTCCAAGGTTGAGTCGGAGCACGACATCTCTTGCGACCCCTCGCAGTTCGGATAGCTTAGAGATGTCAACCGGCTCCATAACCGAGCGTTTATTCATTATTGCAACGATTTGGCGATTCAGTTCGTCAATCCGCTCAACCGGAACATTCTCCAGTTCCCCAAGCTCAGATAATACTCTAAACAGGAACAATCGTGAATCATATTCGATAAGAGAGTTTGTGTTTTCCATGATGTGTAACGTAGTTTGCCTATTCGTCTAACTGTGGGTTATCAAGGTCAACTAACTTTTCCAAATCATCTTCGGTGGGACCATCTTTGGCAGACCTTTGGGGTGATTGTCCCTCGCCCAGTTGAGTATTGTCAAGATCTACCAGCTTTTCCAAGTCTTCTTCAGTTACACCTTTTTCTCGATCCCGTTCCTCGATTCGGGCTTTGGCAGCCTCTCGCGTTGCCCGCGCTTTGATTTCCCTAGCGTAACCATCTAGCGCAGTTGCTTCTTCGAGGAATATATACTCCATCAGAGATTGGAACAGATTGCCATCCGCGGCGTAGAGCATTTCAATTAGCAGTTCGGTATCCTCCGTGTCACAACTTAAATCCTCTGGGCTAACGAGGGCTTCCTCCACTAGAAAGGCGGGATAAGGAATTCCATCAGATTTTCTGGGGGTAAGCTCTAGCCGATCCCAGAAAAATTCGCCGAACAGCTGTGGGTCGACGGACCGCAACAGATTTTCAAAAACCTCTTCTCCTGCGTGTAACATCTCCATCAGCCATGCCTCAAATCGTGTATCATCTATTTTGTTATTTTGGTAAGCAATCAGATCGACAATATCTGAAAGCTGCTCGGAGGACGCTGCGGATAGAATACCAGCAGATTGTCCGGTTCCAAGATGGGCGAGTGCCATTTGCATCACATTCTCAGTTGGGCTCTGTTGAACGAGTTCCGTGCAATCAGGAACGAGGTAATACAACTCCTCGCGGCTTTTCGCATCAGAAACCGTCTCAATGATTGATAGCTGTTCCTCTGTGGTATACTGTTGGAATTGGATGGAGGCTTGCTTAGTATCCATCTCAAGCAATGCTTTTGCTTCTGCCTGCGGATTACGAATCCTGATTTCTTTCATCCGAATCTCCCTAGTTGTGGTTGGACATATCCGTTAGGAAAAATCAGTCGTATCGAAAAGCGCATTATGTTATCATAACGCTTTATTGGATTGCAAAGAATTCTCAATGAAATCCTCTGCACCTTCCGGGGGGTGATGATGGACAGCGTTATTTGTTGTATAAGCATACCATTCAGCTTCAGATTTTCTGTTATTTCCTTTATTCCATAGGACTCGAAGTGAATTCGAGATTAATATCTACACTTAAAAAGCCAATTGCACGTCTAACCGTAACAGTTTATAATTTATAAGCAAGATCTCATTTTTGGTGTGTTTAAGCAAAAAATCGTGGGAGATAGCAGATTACTTCATCGTCGAATAAATTAGTTTTACCAGACAAGGTGAATAGACTGCTCGTTATACCTAATACACAGTTAAATTAATCTAAGGAGGTTACTCAAAATGAATATCTTCAAAACTGGAATACTCTTGATTGCGTTGACAGCTCTGCTAATGTTCATTGGCAACATATTAGGGGGCGAGGTTGGAATGGCAATCGCTCTGATCTTTGCAGCGATTATGAACTTCGGTTCCTACTGGTTCAGCGATAAAATTGTCTTGTCGATGTACAGAGCGCAGGAAGTCAGTCCCAATAGTGAATTATATCAGATTGTCAAACAACAGACCGAAAAATCAGGTTTGCCGATGCCGCAAGTCTACACAATTCCCACCGATATGCCAAATGCGTTTGCTACTGGCAGAAATCCCAGCCACGCAGCGGTTGCTGCAACGGATGGGATTATGCGACTCTTATCGCGCGATGAACTTGCAGGTGTCATCGGACATGAACTAGCACACATCAAGCATCGGGACATCCTCATTAGTAGCATTGTCGCCACAATCGCAGGCGCAATCATGATGATCGCGAACATGGCACAGTGGGCAGCGTTATTTGGTGGTTTTAGTAGCAATGATGACGACGATGGCGGTGGAATCTTTGGGATGCTTTTCCTGATTATTGTTGCACCTATCGCTGCGATGATTATTCAGTTTGCAATTTCCCGTTCCCGTGAATACGCCGCAGACCGTGGTGGAGCAGAAATCTGTGGCGATCCAATGGCGTTAGCAAATGCCCTGCGGCGACTTGAGCGTGGCGTTGAAATGCATCCGACGCGAGCAAATGCTGCCACTTCGCATCTCTTCATTGTGAATCCATTACGCGGTGGGATAGCGGGCCTTTTCAGCACCCATCCGCCGATGGACGAACGCATCCGCCGTCTAGAGGAATTGGCGGGTTATCGTCGATAGATTCAGAAGGTTATTTGGTTCAGTAGCACCCTTATTTAATGAAGGAGACACTATGGAAACCCAAGCCATTGAGCACCCATCAACATTGGCAGAATTCTTGGAAGGGGATTATGAATCCTACGAATTCGTGGAAGGGGAATTAATTCCGATGGCAGCAGCGAAGATTATTCATGGAGATATCGCAGCGGAGATATTGATGCTATTGGGTAGTTATGTAAAGGAGCATCGGTTAGGTAAATTGTATACAGCAGAGACAGTGTTTACAGTGGGCAATAGAGGCCGGAAACCAGACGTTGCATTTGTTGCCTCGGAACAGATTCCCGATGACCTGTGGCAGAATTTCCCCATTCCCCCCGACTTAGCCATTGAAGTTGTGTCGGAAACGGATGCGATGAAAGCTGTGCACGAAAAAGCCTTTGAGTATCTTGATGCCGGCACACAACTGGTATGGGCAATCGAACCCTTCTCTCAAACGGTGACCGCTTACCGCTCATCCACGGACATCAGTCTCTTGACAATTGACGATATTTTAACCGGTGAACCGGCGGTTAAGGGGTTTCGTTGCCGTGTGGCAGACCTCTTTACTTGACATACTCCCACCTCTTCAGAAGCCAGAGTATATCATTGTGCTGTAACTTCTCGCCATCGTTCAACCAATCTCTGTCGGTGGTTTGCTGCCCAAATAGAGTCAAACTCAATCAACTTCACCTTATCAGCGGTAACTGCGCCTTGAGCGACTTCGGCGTTTGGATTCAGAGGAGTCCGAAACCACTTCTGCATCAAGTTCTGTGCTCGGACTGAGAGTGCCCAATTCATGAATCGCTTTGCGGCGGTTTGATTCGGTCCCCCTTTGACAAGTGCCATCGCACCAATCTCGAATCCCGTTCCCTCCTTCGGAAAACTCAACACAACCGGATATCCCTTCGCAGGTCCCTTCTTGACAATATCGTGTGAAAAGGCTATCCCCACGGCGACTTCTCCGAAGCCCACCTGTGTCACACACGCCGATCCAGATCTATTGTAGTGATGGACATTTCGATCTAACCGTGCAATATAATCGAAACCAGCCTTTTCACCCATCATCTGCACAATTGCAGCGAGCAGCGTGTTGGCGGTGCCTGATGTATAGGCGTAAGCCACGCTGATCTCGCCTTTGAATTCAGGTTTTAGTAGGTCGTACCATGAGGTGGGCGGTGAAATTCCTTTGCGCTCTAAAATCTCCGTATTAGACGCAAAGCCGATTGCACCGAAGTAGAAGCCGGTCCAGTAGTGTGCTTCGTCGAATGTACCGGGGAGCGGCTCAAAATCTATGCGGGGTGCATAAGGCGCAAGTAACCCCTCGCGTTTAGCGACAATAAACTCTGGTGATGGTCCGCCAAACCATAGCGTGACCTGCGGATTGGCTCGCTCACTTCTAATCCGCACCAGCACCTCACCTGCGGACAAGCGCACCCATCGTACTTGAATGCCAGTATCTTCCTCAAAGGCCCGGATGTAAATCTTTGCCTCATTAGTGTCGAGAGCCGTATAGAGATAGAGTACGTCATCGTTATCTTCTGAAACAGCCGCTTCTGATGCTGCTGCATTGGGTCCGCTTAGAGATGTTTCCCAACACCCTAGCAGCCAAAAGGCAAAGGCGGCGCGGACGAGGAAAACACTTAGGGAGATTGGTCGGCACATAGTAATCTTTCACATCAGAAGGTATCTTAAGTGGCCGCTTTCAATAGGCGCGCGCAAAGATAGTAATCTCCTCTGCCGGCTTGCCGCATACAATACAAGCCCCACTCCCGCCGGGCTGATCTGAGGGAATACAGCGTGTGGTTGCTCTGGTATCATCTTTAACCTTATCCTCGCATGCAACATCCCCACACCACCAAACGCGGGCGAAGCCTTGTGTAACTGCTTCCTGGAACGAATCATAGTCAGACGGCTCCGATATATTGGTGTCACGGAATTCCGTAGCGCGAGTCAACAGACTATTTTGGATGTCTTTGAGCATATCGGGGACAGCATCAGCTAACCCCGCCAATGGGATAAATGACTTGCCATCTCGGCCCGGTACATCGCGGCGGGCAATCACTGCCTGATCCTTTGCAATATCTCTGGGACCAATCTCTATCCGCAACGGCACCCCCTTTAATTCCCATTCGTTGAACTTCCAACCGGGCGAGTATTCGTCGCGATTATCCACCTTCAGTCGTACGGTCTCTCCCAACATCGCTTCGATCTTTTCGATCGCCTCCATGACCGTGCTTCGCTCAGCGTCCTTTCGATAGATCGGCACAATCACCACCTGAGTGGGTGCCAGACGGGGCGGTAAAACCAACCCTTGGTCGTCGCCATGCGCCATGATGATTGCGCCAACCATTCGTGTGCTCACACCCCAACTGGTCGTCCAGCAGTATTGCTGCGTCCCATTCGCATCCTGATACTGAATATCGAAAGCTTTGGCAAAGTTCTGTCCGAGGTTGTGTGATGTGCCGGATTGCAAAGCGCGGCAATCTCCCATCATGGCTTCGATACTGTAGGAAGCGTCCGCGCCGGGAAACTTCTCGCTGTCGCTCTTACGACCGGGAATGACCGGGATTGCAGCATCGTTCACAGCGAAATCGGCGTACACATCTAACATTCGCAATGTCTCTTCCTGTGCTTCCTCCGCCGTGGCGTGGGCGGTGTGTCCCTCCTGCCAGAGAAACTCCATCGTGCGGAGAAACAGGCGTGTGCGTAATTCCCAGCGTACAACATTTGCCCACTGGTTAATCAGTACCGGTAAATCACGGTAGGACTGAATCCACTGGCTGTACATGTATCCGATGACCGTTTCTGAGGTGGGACGCACGACTAGCGGATCCTCCAGTTCTTTACCACCGCCGTGTGTAACAACTGCTAATTCTGGTGCAAAACCTTCGACATGCTGCGCTTCCTTCTCGATGAAACTCATCGGTACAAAGAGCGGAAAATAGGCGTTTTCGTGTCCCGTTTCCTTGAAGCGGCGATCCAACCCCGCCTTCACATTTTCCCAAAGTTCGTAGCCGTAGGGCCGAATGACCATACATCCACGCACCGGGGCGTAGTCCGCCAATTCCGCCTCCCGAATAACCTCGGTGTACCACTCTGAATAGTCCTCACTGCGAGGTGTGATTTTGTCTCTCATTTCCAGATTTGCTCCTCTTTAATTGATGGAATATGATTCCTTATTTGATACAGACTGCTGGGTTGATTCGCTCTCGTATTTTCTCTGTGTTGACCTTTGGGGCTTCTAGTTCCCTGAAAGGGCTATCAAATTGAAAACCAGTTCGGTGTCTCTTACGAAAATGCTCTAATCTCCTAATTGTAATTTCAGCGAATATGGGGTCAATGTCAGATGTATAGCACACGCGCCCCAACCTTTCGCATCCTATCAACGTTGTCCCTGAGTGCGAAAAGAAGTCCACAACCAAATCTTCTTCATGGCTGCAGGCTGCGATAATCCGTTCAACTGCCTTCAGCGGTTTTTGGGCATAAGCACCGGGCACGTTCTCTTCCATCCGATAAAAGACCTGCTGAATATCAACCCACACATTACCGGGCCTGATAGTATCAGATCGACTCCGTTCCAAGTTCTCCACTCGCTTCCCGTCTACTGTTTTATAGTAACCGCGCAAGATTTTAGGTATATCGGTGTAGACAACGGCAAAGTCGGGGTTGCCCTTCGTATAGTAAAGCAGTTCCTGTCTCACCGCCATCCAATTTTTCTGAGTGCCGTACCCTCTCTGATTTCGCATCGTAATGAAACTTCTCGCCTGTAAGCCCTCAAATTCCCGCATCATGACCATAAAATCAGGCAAAGGTTGAAAATTGTCTTTCTGATCTGCCCCCAACCATGCGTAGAAATGAGAGTTTTCATCCAATATCTTAATCGTGTTCTCCACCCAATGGCGAGAAAACTCCATATACTCAACTAAATTTAACTTATTCAGATTTTGGGTCGTTTTGTTCCCGACACTTACATTATAGGGTGGGTCGTTCACCGCTACCTTCGCCTTTTTGCCCTTCATCATTTTCAATACTGCATCAGGACAGGTTACATCCAATACCCCGATCCTATGCCCGTGCACGGGATCCTCCCAAACATCTCCCAGTTTAAGCCTACAGTGCGGAAGGAGTTTCTTCCGAATTTCGGCGTCAGAATCCAATCTTGGCAAAGGTTCAGTAGCCATTATTTCTCCATCATTCCACGTGTGGTTGAGTTGTCTACTAGCTACATCGGCTCTGTGACGGTTCCCATGAATAGTATCGTCTCCGTCTCAGCATCATAAATAGCGAAAAAGAAGGGGCGGTCTACCCGGAAGGCTGGGGGTAAAGACTTAACGCCCACTACAGCAGTGACAGCCGCAGCCTCCGTGCCCTCTTCGTTTACTTCTACGAAGGTTTTATGCCTCACCTCACTAATAAAAAGGCTCGGTCCCATACCACTAAAATCGGCACCGGCACCGAAAGCAATTCCCATTCCTAGGGCTTCAAGTGTGTCGTTGAGTCTTATTTCATACTCCAGTTTGAAACGGGGAAGCATGATTTCATGCCGTCTATCTTGAAGCTGCGATATCCAACCCTCCCAATTATCTGCGCTCAGATCTCTCAAAAATTTCTTGAGATTGGAATTAGGGCTAGGCAGAAAAATATACATACCTAACCGCCCATCGCCATACGGTAAACTGGTTGCTTCAAAATTCTCACCACGAAAGTATGGGTACTCCCCTTCTCGACGCATCATTTGTACTCGTTTCTCACTTCCATCCGACAGATGAAATGTACCAGGGCGCGTCATTGACTTATCGAACTCGTCCTGCCAGTTACCCTTGAAATATATGGCGTTAATCAAGAAAAGCAGTGTTTGCGGGTCAATCCTGTCAACAATTTTCTCAATCTTGCCATTTGTATTTGTATCAACCCAGTCGTTGATGGTTGCTATCGCTTGCGGCGAGTTAAAATCGAGCGCGGCGATCTCCGCACCAAAAAACACCCGATTTCGCTCCAAAAATTCAGGGTTGAAGTCAACCCCCTGACGGGACCAGATCGAGTTTGCAATCGAAATTTCAACTTTAGGATCCGGATTTTCAAGACTGTCTCGCAACGCCTTGTTGGATTGGTTAATCGTTGAGAGGTCTAACGCATCTATCTCTAGCACTTCTGCCATGGCGCGTTCTGTTTCTCCAACTGCACCATTATAGGTCATCGTCAATGCAATCGAAATACTTAACGGAGAGATAAAGATATTCCCCCCGGGCTCTCGTTCTCGGAGGTCTTGAAGCAGCTTGAACCCGAATCTTGTGTTAGCTGAAGCAACACTTGAAACATCAGGATCATCGACGGTTTCTAAGGCATCACCAACAATATTTCTTACAAAATTAATGTCGAAACATCCGAATAGACATAATAGCACTATGACAATTATACCGGCTCGATAATTTTTCATGTCCTCCTCCGCCTGCAATGTCCTCTATAATTCATTGACGAAATCTGTCTGTTTACATCGGCTCTATGACAGTTCCCATGAACAGTATGGTCTGCGTTTTGGCATCATAAATGGCGAAAAAGAAGGGACGATCTACTCGAAAGACTGGTTTGGCAGACTGCGCTACTGTGACAGCAGTGACAGCGGCAGCTTCGGTCCCCTCTTCGTTCACTTCTACGAAGGTTTTATGCCGAACCTCGCTGATAAAAAGACCTGATGGACCCATGCCGCTAAAATCGGCACCGCCATCGAAAGCAATTTTCATCCCCAGTGCTTTGAGTGTGTCGTTGAGTTTCACTTCGTATTCCAGTTTGAAGCGAGGCAGCATCAAATAGAGTGTCTCCTTGTGAAACTGTGCTATCCAACGCTCCCAGCTTTCAGCGTTCAAGCTCTCCAGAAATTCATTGAGGTTGGAGTCGAGGGTGGGCAGGAAAATATACATGCTCAACCGCCCATCGCCATACGGTAAGCCCGCTGCTTCAAAATGCTCACCGCGGAAGTATGGGTACTGCCCCGTTCGACTCATCATCTCTACCTGCTTTTCTCTCCCATCTGATAGATGAAAAATGTCCGGCCGCGTCTGGGACGTATCAAACTCATCCTGCCAACTTCCTTTGAAATAGATGGCGTTAATCAAGAAAAGCACTGTTTGCGATTTAATCTCGTAAACAATTTCCTCAATTTTGCCATTCGTGTTTTCGTTAACCCAGCCGTTGATGATTTTTATCGCTTGCGGGTTGGTAAAATCGAGAGAGGTAGTTTCCGCTTCAAAAAACACCCGATTTCGCTCTAAAAAATTGGGGTTGAATTCAGTCCCCTGACGGGACCAAAGCGAGTTTGCAATCGAGATTTCAACTTTAGGTCCAGGATTCTCAAGGTTATTTCGTAATGCTTTGTTGGATTCGTTAATAATTGGGAGGGCTAACTCATCTATCTCTAGCACCTCCGCCATAGCGCGCTCTGTTTCTCCGACCGCACCGTTATAGGTCATAGTCAGCGCAATTGAAATACTTAACGGGGAAATGAAGATATTTCCTCCGGGGGCTCGTTCTTGGAGATCTTGAAGTAGCTTGAACCCAAATTTTGTGTTAGCCGACGCAACACTTAAAAAACCTGGATCATCAATAGGCTTCAATGCGTCGTCAATGATAGTTTTTGTAGAATCGCTGTCGGGACATCCGAATAGGCACAGTAGTACCAGCAGGCATCCGCATTTGATAAGAATGAAACATCTCCAATCGTTTCTCATTTTAGTCTTCTTCTTGTTAGTAGATTTAAGTGCCTATGTAAAAAGCCAAACTTTATTCACCAATCTTATCTGTCAACGCTTCAATCCCGGGCAACCGTTTTCCTTCAAGAAATTCCAACGATGCACCACCGCCGGTGGAGGTATGTGTTATCCGATCTGCGACACCCGCCTGATGCACCGCAGCAACACAGTCCCCGCCGCCGATGATGCTGACCGCTTCCGAATCTGCGACCTGTTTTGCAATCTCAAGAGTGCCCTTCGCAAACTGCTCAAACTCATACACACCCAACGGACCATTCCAGATAATCGTTTTCGCCGTATCAACGATTTCACCAAATTTTGCGACAGTCTCTGTCCCAATGTCGAAACCGCGCCAGCCATCGGGGATGTTCTGACTGGAGGTGACTTGAAACTCAGTATTCGGATCAAACTCTCTACCAATGATATGGTCCTGTGGAAGATGGACGGTCAGATTCCGATCCGACGCTTTTTGCAGAAGCATATTGGCTAAATTAAGTTTATCGAGTTCCACAATTGAATTCCCAACTGATACTCCTCTTGCTTTGAGAAAGGTATATGCCATGCCGCCGCCAATGATGAGCTGATCGACCTTTTCTAGCAGATTCTCAATCACGCCAATTTTATCCGAAATTTTCGCTCCCCCCAGGATCGCAACAAAGGGACGCTCCGGATCGTGAAGCACTTTGCTGAGATACTCAATTTCCTTTTCCATCAATAAACCCGCAGCACACTGATCGAAATAATCCGTTACCCCTGCGGTTGAAGCGTGTGCGCGGTGTGCTGCGCCAAAAGCGTCATTGACATAGAGGTCAGCGAGAGATGCCAGTTTTTCTGCAAATTCCGGATCATTTTTCGTTTCTTCTTCGTAGAAGCGGATGTTTTCGAGCAGCAACACATCACCCGCACGGAGTTCGGAAACCACCCCTTCAACCTCTACCCCAATGCAATCAACGACATGCTTGACCCGTTGACCCAACAGTTTACTGAGTGCTACCGCGAGCGATTCTGTGGAAAGATTAGGATCGAAACCTTTGGGGCGTCCGAGATGCGTGACCAAGATAATTTTTGCACCGCCCCGGATAAGCTCCAAAATCGTCGGTAGGGCTGCACGGATGCGTGTATTATCGGCGATGTGTTTCCCATCCATCGGTACATTGAAATCGACGCGCACTAAGACCTGCTTACCTCCAACATCTAAATCGCGTAGTCCGAGTTTATCTGTCATAGATCCTTCCATCAAAAACTGATGGGTTTATTGTACCACCGCTTGCACCGCTTTCTGCGCTGCCTCCGCAAGCCCATCAGCAGCAATCAGATTCAAACCGGAATCAGCGAGAATCTGCTTCCCTAGCTCCACATTCGTCCCTTCCAAGCGTACAACCAACGGAACTGTCAAATCCACCTGTTTAATTGCCTCAATAATCCCGTTCGCAATTACATCGCACTGCATGATACCACCGAAGATGTTAACAAGAACTGCCTGCACCTTTTCGTCTGCGAGGATGAGACGGAAAGCGTGGGTAACGGTTTCTGTCGTCGCGCCCCCACCGACATCAAGAAAATTTGCAGGCTCGCCGCCGTGCAGCTGGATGAGATCCATCGTCGCCATCGCCAGTCCCGCTCCGTTGACCATACATCCGATATTTCCGTCAAGACTGATATAGCTCAAGCCCGATTCTCCCGCTTCAAGCTCGCTGGCATCCTCTTCGTGCGGATCTCGCATTGCGCCGATTTCTGCGTGCTGCCAAAGCGCGTTGTCATCGAAGTTGAGTTTGGCATCGAGAGCAACGATATCCTGTCCATCATCGGTTTTCGTGATAGCGAGTGGGTTAATCTCGGCAAGAGAGCAATCGGAATCGACAAAGGCGTTATACAAACCGATCATCAAATCGGCAGCCTTGTTGACCAATTCGCGGGGGATGTTCAAGTCGTAGGCAAGTTTCCGCGCCTGAAAGGGAGGCAATCCAATCGCTGGATCGATGGTTTGCTGGAGAATCTTTTCGGGACGGGTCGCAGCGACCTCTTCTATGTCCACCCCACCCTCCTCACTACCCATTATGACGAGCCGTGAGTCAGTGCGATCAACCACCATGCCGAGGTAAAGCTCTCTCTCGATATCGCTAGCTTCAGCAACCAACACCTTGCGAACCAGTTTCCCTTCCGGTCCCGTTTGGGGAGTAACTAGCTGCATACCGAGGATTGCGTCAGCATGTTCTTTAACCTCTTCGGGGCTTTTCGCCAGTTTAACGCCACCACCTTTGCCCCGTCCGCCCGCATGGATTTGCGCTTTGACGATATACAGGGGGCAATCCAGTTCGCGAGCGATCGCTTCCGCTTCATCGGCGGTTGATGCTACCTCACCGCGTTGAACATTCACCCCGTGCGCTTCTAAAATCTGTTTTGCTTGATATTCGTGTACGTTCACTTATCTTCTCCGAGGTAATAGTTATTCAAGTCTAACGCTCATGTTAATCAACTTACGCAGCTAACCGTAGGCGGGGCATCTTGTCCCGCCCTCAACGCGTTCACTGTAATTGCACTCCGTTTTTACATGAGCCAAGTCAAAAAGAAATGTGATTTTTACGCATCGCGTCTTAAATGCGATACATGCTTGCCCTGTGGCGGTTCAAAATCTTTAGCATGTTCGCCAATATAGTGACAGATGAAACTCCGTCGCCAGCGATCGTGCGTTTCGTTCATGTAAGAACCGTGAATGGTTTTACCGTCGAAAAATAGGGCGTCCCCCGGCTCCATATCAACGTAAAACTCTTCAACACCTTTCGGCATCACCGACTGCACGTCGGTGAACGAAATTGCCGTATTCGCAGCCTCTACCTGTAAAAGTCCACGTTTATGTGAACCGGGAACAACTACCATCTGCCCAACAGATTTGTCCGATTTGTCCAATGCAATCCACACACCAATCAACGGTTCAGTGGTGATGTACTGCTCATCCTGATGGAGTGCCTGCCCTCTGCCTCCCGGGGGCTTAAAATACAGCATTGTCTGACGAAGCACAGGCTTATCATCGATTAGTTGTTCGACAAATTCCAGCATCGTCGCCTGCATTGCCCATTCTCCGGTCAATGTATCCCAATTGTGCATATTAATCATTCGAGGATACTGATGATTTGGATCCTCTGGGTGATCCGTTGTGCCCCCACTGTCTCCTGATTTTGAACCTTCAGCGCGTCGTTTCATGTAGTGCTGGATCATCCGCTGTGCTGTCCCCGTATCAAAAAGCCCCGGCACCACAAGGAAACCAGCCTCTTTATATTGATGAATCTGTGTATCGCTTAAACGCATCGTTGTATCTCCTTAGTTCATGTATTACGTTTCACACTTTAAGCCACAAACAGCGGCTTCAGATATGCTATCGACTCCTCCGCAACCCGCTGGACCTCAGCAAGAGGCGTATTCGTCCCACCATGTGTGCCGACAATTTCCAGTGTCACATAAGGTACATGGTTGATTGTGTCCATGACACCGGCAAGCGTGGGAAGATCGATACCGCCTTTGCCGGGGATCTGTGTCTCAACAGGACCTATCGGTCCCTCACGGCTCTCGCGATTGTCACGGATACGCAGCGTTGCGATGTAATCTTTCAATTGCTGAAGTGATTCGGTCGGATCTTCAGCGGCTGTTGTCCGCCAAATGTGACTCGCATCGAAATTGATTCCCACCCACTCCCGATCTACCTCCTGCATAAAACGTAACGCCGTTTCGGTTGAATACACCGCATTATTGACATGCGGCTTCAAGCTTAGTTTAATTCCAGCCTGCGAAGTGCGGGCAGCAGTCGCATCAACTAGCTCAACTACCTGTTTGAAACTCTTTTCATCATCGGACTTCCCACCTGCTCCCTCGGCGATTGTAGGTGCACCGACCTGTTGCGCGGCTTCTATCACCGCGTCAAATTCAAGGCTATCTAACCCAATTCCACCGGTCCCTGCGATTGACTCAATTACCAAACCGTGCGAAGCAACTTGCGCTTTAATCCCCTCATAGTAAGACGCCGGTTTGCCAATTTCCAGATGGGGTGCCATCCCGGGACGAGCACAGAGCTCAATCGCCTTATATCCAGCTTTTGAAATACCTTCGAGTGTTTGCTCTAAACTAAACCCGCCATATAAAATTGTGCTGCATCCCAAATTTTTCATACACACTTCCTCAAGTCAGATGTGTTATTCAGATTAAGAATATGTTATACTTTACCTTAACTTTGCCAGATGGGTCAAGTGAAAATCCCGCTGGAACGACAAATTTCCGATTGACAATTTCTCTGAAAGATGGTATCTTGAATCCGATGAGCTTACAATCTTACCATTGGTGGATGGACTTGAGCCAGAAAGGAATTTGCCATGCCTGTCGCTGATCACTTCAGTCCCAAGATCAGGGCAATCAGTCGGTTCCATTCCTTTCATAATGCTTGGGCAACTCACATTGCAGGCGATTTGAATGCCCTGTTACCAGAAAATTTCATCGCAGAACCGAGCGTCCAGATCGGTAGTCTGATTGACATTGATGTACAAGCAAGTGAGTTGCTGGCTGAAAGCGAAAACCGACTTATTAGTCAATACCAAGCTCCACCTGCAACGGCGAGTCTGCCAGCATCGTTTCCTGACGAAACGGAGGTTTACATCGTAGATCTTGATGCTGCCAGACAAACTGTCGGCGTGATTGAGATTGTTAGTCCAGCTAATAAGGACAGTCCACAGCACCAAGATACCTTTATTGCTAAATGCTTGAACTTGATTTCGCAAGGGATTTCTCTAATTATTGTGGACATCGTTACAGTTCGGTTGTTCAATTTCCACAATGAACTGATGTGGCGGTTGGAATCCAAAGATAGTCAAATACCGGAAACTGAGGATGCTCCACTCTACTGTTCCGCATATCGTTATACTTTTAATCAGGAGGATCCGTGTGTTGAATGTTGGGCACACCCACTCTCAGTTGGATCCAATCTACCTGAACTGCCGTTATTTATCCGTTCGGAAATTGCTGTGCCTGTCAGGTTAGAGCAAACGTATATAGAAACGTGTCAGAAGTTAAGAATTAACGTTTAACTGACAATTTATCAATTAATATCAATGGAGGTTAATATCAATGAAAATGCACATCGGCGGCGAATGGGTTGACAAGCCGCAGAAAATTGAAGTTTTGAACCCTTATGATGGTTCTGTTGTTGACACCATTCCCAGAGGGGATCACGATGATGTCGAAACCGCGCTCAAGACCGCAGAACGCGGTGCCGAGATTATGGCGAAAATGACCGGTTACGAGCGTTATGAGATTATTCACAAGGTTTCGGAGATGATGGCAGAGCGTACTGAGGAACTCGCTCGAATCATCACGTTGGAGGAAGGCAAGATCCTTGCGGAGGCAACGATGGAAGCGGGGCGTGCAGCCGAGATTATCGCGCTTTCTGCGGAGGAAGCCAAGCGGCTTTACGGTGAGGTCATCCCGCTTGAAGGGGCCCCTGGTGCTAAAGGAAAATTAGGCTTTACGGTACGAGTTCCTTGTGGCATTGTCGTTGGGATTAGCCCGTTTAACTTCCCGCTGCACCTCGTTTGTCACAAAGTGGGGCCCGCACTCGCGGCAGGAAACGCGATTATTGTTAAACCCGCTACAGATACACCGCTATCGGCACTGAAGCTCGTTGAGCTCTTCCTTGAGGCGGGAACGCCGCCGGAAGCGATCCAATGCTTGACCGGATCGGGCAGCGTGATTGGTGATGGCCTTTGTGCCGATCGGCGCGTCCGGAAAATTACCTTCACCGGCAGCCGTGATATTGGGGAGCGTATCTGCCATACCGCTGGGCTCAAGCGTGTAACGATGGAACTCGGCTCGAACTCCCCACTAATCGTCATGCCAGACGCAGATCCAGAAAAGGTCGCAGCCGCTGCGGCAGCTTCTGGCTACTCTAACGCGGGGCAGGTCTGTATCTCAACACAAAGGGTCATTGCCCACGAGGGTATCTACGGTGATTTTCTCGATGCTTTCAAATCAACCGTTGAAGGTATCTCGACAGGTGATCCGCTCAATGAACCGACCAAGATGGGACCGATGATTCGCGAAGACGATGCCATCCGTGTTAGCGAGTGGGTTGATGAAGCGGTCAGTGATGGTGCTGAACTCCTCACCGGTGGCGAAAGAAATGGGCAGATCTACGCCCCAACGCTTGTCGCCAACGTCAAGCCGGAGATGAAAATCTCATGCGATGAAATCTTTGGTCCTGTCGTCGGTGTGACGAAGGTTTCAAACATTGACGATGCCATTGCCCTCGCCAACGACACCAACTACGGATTGAGCGCAGCAATCTTCACCGAAAACATCGATTGGGCGATGCGATTCGTGCGTGAAGTTGACTCCGGCAACCTAATGGTGAACTGGGGAACGCAGTGGCGAGCAGACCTCATGCCCTATGGTGGTGTGAAGGAGAGCGGCATGGGCAAAGAGGGGCCAAAGTACGCTGTGCAGGAGATGACCGAGACGAAGATGGCGATTTTCCATCTAAGTGAGTAAGTCGTGAAACGCGTCATACTTCTTCTGATGTATTAGCACAGTGCGGCAGGAATGTGTCGAAAGGCAACCCCGCCGTTAACTGCAATAACCTTGTCTGCAAATCCGATTTACTAACCGTATTTGCCGATTAACAACTGAAGACTTGCATTTTTATCTTCTTTCTTGGTCGGTGCTCTGCTTTATAAGCGTTCACCGACCTCCCCCATTAAACCAGCGTTTGCTCCCCGCATTTTTCTTCGTTCCTTCACAAGAACTCAGATAAGATTCCTCGGAATGAATAGTCCCCTTGACAATCTTCGCCAAACAATCGAAACCATTCTACGCTGCAACCTTTCTGAAGCAATCGGCATTTCAGATAAAGCGGAAGCTGAGGAACGAGTCCGGCAATTCCTTCACGCTGTCTCAGATCGAATCGGCAACCAATCCAATCTGGTTTACAAGAATTCAGAGCAGCTTTCCCGCCAGATCGATCCACAGTGGGTTATCCTCGCAGCCGGCAAAGGAACCCGCATTGATCCTTCTAGCCGTCTGAACAAAAACTTAGACCTGTGGTTCGGTGAGCATAATACCCTGCAACTGTCCCGAAGCTACCTGCCGGGGAGCCGCCCGCATATCATCGTCATCAACTCCCAAATGGCGAAGCGCGTGGTGAAAACAGATGTTCCTTCAAGTGGTGTCCTCCCCACCTCTGTACTCAATCCAGATGAAACAGATCGACTGTTCGGGCCAAACGTCGTGCTGTGTGTACAACCGGAGCATCCTTACGGCACAGGTGCCGCGCTACAAGTTGCGTTGTCAGCGATCACCGAATCCGATGCAGAATGTATCGGTGTTGCCTTCGGCGATGAGCCATTCCTAAATCAAGCCATTTTCGTGGGTACATTGCTGTCACACTTTACCGTTGGTGCAGATGTTACCCTTTGCGGTAAAATTCCAGAAACCGTGATCGACAAAGGAGGATTGTTCTTCGACAGCGCGGAAAAATTCAGCGGCACAAAAGAGTGGTACGACATGACCAACGCGGAAAAAGAAGCGATGTGGCATCGGTTGGAGAGCGGAGAAGCTTACACTAACACCGGCATCACCCTAATCCACCGCGATGCAGTGGTCAACCGGATAAATCGATTGGAATCCCACGGAGACAATTCTGAACTCCATCATGTTGATCTTATCCGCCACTGCTACGAAGATGGTTTGAAAACCAACGCCTACATCCATCGGGACGAAATTATCTCTGGCATTAACCGTTGGTCAAACGTCCTCGCCGGTGAAGAATACCTGTTTGCAGAGACCAAGAAGAAACTGGTACAGAAAGGAGTTCGAGTCGATCCGGCGGCACAAATCACGCTAGCGAATGACGATATCGAAATTGGTCACGGCTGCTACTTTCTGGGACGTATTCATCTTGGCGATGGGGTACAGATTGGGAACTACTGTCGGCTCGAAAATGTTGCGTTGAGAGGAAATACCACCGTTGGCGACCGCGTTGGCTTAAAAGACGTGACTGCAATGGACACGGTCTTTGAGTCAAACTCACTTTTGACCGAAATCGCCGCACCGATTACTGGCTTGGCTGTCGGCAGTTATATCGAAGAAAGCCAATTCGACTGTGTAAAAGTTGGAGGTTCGACGAACCTCAAGTCCGTTGCTGCGCGGGCAATAATGATTCCAGCAGAAACTTCCATAAGGGATACGCAGCTAGGCGTCCCCGCTAGATCTGCCCATCATGCAACACACGACATACAATCTGTTTCAAGCCAAATCTCTCAGACCGTCCTTGATCGGCTGGCTTTACCCGACTATAAAGCCGGCGTATTCACTTTCGGCGAAAAGCGTGGTTTGCCAGACTGGGAAAACCTCCGCCAGCATGTGAGTTCGCATTCGGAACGTGAACTGATTGAACGTGCTACCCACAATCCAACATTGCGTCAAGCAGCAATAAACGCTATTAGAGAATTACTAGAGTTACGCCGATCTGACGATATACATGCTATTGATGATTTAACGCCCGAGGAACTTTGGGGGAGCATCTTCCAGATTGTTAGGCTCTGCACAGGGAACCCCGATCCATATCGTAGAGACAAACTCAATGCTAGGCAAACAGCAATTAACCTACTCAGCCAATTTTTAGATTGCGATTGGCTGGATCGGTTGAAGCTGGTCATCGCTGCCAATATCATTGATTACAGCAGTTCAAGGGTTGTGGCGAAACTTCGGGATAATTCAGATTATTTCAATCTTGTATTCAGAGAGGCGGTTCATGCCTCCCTGGCAATTGATTGCTTTGACCAATTTCGGTCGGCAGTTATCGAAGGTGAACCGAAAAGGCTTCTCTGGCTTATTGATAACGATGGTGAGTCGGTCTTTGATCTATGGCTTATAGAAGTGCTCGCCGAGCGTAATCATCAGATTACGGTTGTTGGCAAATCGGAACCTGCAACTAATGATGCAACACTCGATGATCTACAGGAACTCGCTACGCAGCCACATTTCCAAAAACTTAGAGAGCGGATGGCAGTTGGCGATGTGCGTTTAATCTCATCAGGCTCAAACACCGTTGGGACCAATCTCTACCAAGGGACAGGAGAATTTGCGAATGCACTCCTTGATGCGGATCTCGTGGTTTCAAAGGGACAGGGAAATCTCTTTACGACGTTGGGATTAAAAAAGGATACATTCTACCTGCTGCTTTCCAAAGGGGTGACGGCGGAACGTTTGACCGGGGTTGTTCCCAATCAGAATCGGGTGATTGATGGATTGATTTTGGCGTATGTGCCGGGCGGCACGCGGCTGGATCGGACGCTCAAAGAATTTTGTACGATAGATGACTAAGCCCGTAGGTTGGGTTGAACGGTTAAGGGCAAATTTCTATCAAGTACACAGAGAGGCTTGGTCGTTCAACAACACCTGTTTTTGATTGACAACATCATATTTTTGTTTATAATAAAGGCAATCTGCAAACATCTTAAAACTTCTGCCAGCACATTGGCTTGTTATCAACTCCTAGGAGGGCGCTATGGCAACTAAAATATTTCCACCAGAAAACACAAATTATCCAATCTCCAATGCGCATATAAGCAGCATGGAGCAATATCAAGAGATCTATGATGAATCAGTGGCGGATCCAGAGGGTTTCTGGGAGAATGTCGCTGAACGAATTACGTGGTATCAGAAGTGGGACACCGTCCGAGAGTATGACTTTGTGAACGCCAACATCAAATGGTTCGATGGCGGAAAGCTGAACGCTTGCTATAATTGTCTCGATCGACATGTAGAAGCAGGGCACGGCGATGCGACCGCAATCATCTGGGAAGGCAACAGTCCCGATGAGGATAAAACCTTTACTTACAGCGAGTTGTTGGTGCAGGTCAAACGCTTTGCTAACGTTCTCAAAGCGCAAGGTGTCCGTAAGGGCGACCGTGTCTGTATCTATCTCCAGATGGTGCCAGAACTGACAATTGCCATGTTAGCATGTGCGCGTATTGGTGCTGTCCATTCCGTTGTATTCGGTGCATTTTCAGCTGATTCTCTGCGAGATCGTATCAATGACTCCCAGTGCAAGTTGTTGATTACTCAGGACACCGCATTTCGTGGAGACCGCAGCGGCATCCCGATGAAAGCAAACGGCGATGCAGCGGTGGTGGAATGCCCCTCGATTACAGGGGTTATCGTTGTCCGTCGCACCGGCGATCCTGTCGATTTTGATGAATCACGCGATGTATGGTGGCACGAAGCGATGGCAACCGCCGACGATGAATGCCCGCCTGAAGAGATGGACGCCGAAGATCCGCTGTTTATTTTGTATACCTCTGGTTCAACAGGGCAGCCAAAAGGTGTACTTCACACAACCGGCGGTTATCTCGTTTATACATCGTTCACCCACGAGATGGTCTTCGACTATCACGAAGGGGACGTTTACTTCTGTGCGGCTGACATCGGTTGGATCACAGGACATTCTTACATTGTGTACGGGCCCCTTTCAAACCGAGCGATTACCCTCATGTTTGAAAGTATCCCAACATATCCTGATTTCGGGCGTTACTGGCAGGTGATCGACAAACACCAAGTCAATCTCTTCTACACTGCGCCAACCGCCTTGCGCGCCTTGATGAAAGAGGGAAATGACTGGGTTACGCAACATAGCCGGTCCACCTTGAGACTACTTGGAACTGTCGGTGAACCGATTAAAGAACCTGAATGGCTTTGGTATTACAACGTTGTCGGAGATGGCAGATGTCCAATTGTCGATACATGGTGGCAGACAGAGACTGGCGGCATCTTGATGACGCCGTTGCCGGGAGCGACACCACTTAAACCCGGTTCCGCGACCTTGCCCTTCTTCGGAATTGAACCTATCATTCTAGATGAAGAAGGAAAAGAGGTTGAGGGGAATCCGGCACGCGGTTACCTGTGTATGAAAACTGCGTGGCCCGGCGTGATGCGCACCGTTTACGGGAACCATGAACGCTTCCGCGAAACCTATTTCGATCGATTCCCCGGCTACTACATGACCGGCGATGGTACATTGCGCGACGAAGATGGCTATTACTGGATCACCGGGCGTGTTGACGATGTGTTGAATATCTCCGGACACCGCTTGGGTACCGCCGAAGTCGAAGGGGCCATCGGGCAGCACGAAACGGTCGCTGAAGCAGCCGTTGTCGGCTACCCACACGAGATCAAGGGACAGGGCATCTACGCGTATGTTACGCTGATGAGCGGTGTATCTCCTTCAGATGACATCGAGACGGGCATCAAGGGCGTGGTACGCCAGCATATCGGTCCCCATGCGACACCCGACAAGATTCAGTTTGCACCTGCACTCCCCAAAACCCGCTCCGGCAAAATTATGCGGCGCATCCTTCGGAAAATCGCTGAAGGCGAAATTGATGATCTCGGAGATACCTCAACGCTTGCCGAGCCAGCGGTTGTCGATTCGCTCGTCGAAGGGCGGAAGTAGCAAGAAGAGTTATTGATTGATTGAGGAGGAACACAATTTGGCATCCGCACAGAAGATTGTAGACGAGTTAAAAAAATGGAACATAAGCCATGCGATCGGCTTACCCGATAACGGAACAGCGCAAATTTTCAAACGACTCCACGAAGACCCCGAAGTTGATGTCATCACCGTCAGTCGTGAAGGCGAAGCATTTGCCATTGCATCGGGACTCTACGTTGGCGGAAAACAGCCCGTGATCATCATCCAGAATACCGGCTTTCTGGAGTCTGGAGATGCTATCCGCGGCACAGTCTTTAATATGGAAATCCCCGTGGTCTCGCTGATTGGCTATCGTGGCTATCATACAATGCAACCCGATGCGTCCCGCTTAGACACCGCTGCCACCTTCCTTGAACCGACGCTCAAGGCGTGGGGATTGTCATATAACACCATTGAAACCGATGATGACATCCCCTATATTAGTGAGGCGTTTAAAAAGGCTCAAGAGACATCAATGCCAACGGTTGTACTCCTTGTTGGTATCTCCACGTAAAGATTGAGATTCGCTTGCTTGTGTTATCTCACGAATGGGCATGTGTCGGATAAATAAAGAACTCGCTATGATTATCCGGTGAGTTAGGTATTGACACATCGTTATTACCCCCTCAACCTCCGTATATCCTAGGTCCTAGTGTGTCATTTTTGCAACGGTGGTGTAGCGCAGCTCCAACAATCTCCTAGTGAGTAGAGGCAGCCTCCGAAACTATAGCGCATGTCGAAAGCAGATACGAGGTTACCTTCAGAAAGCGTTTTCCAAAAAAATCTGTCCTCGCACCATTTCTTCAGGTACTGCAAAATAGCGCTGGCATCTTAATTGCTCAGAATCAATATGCCAAGCGAATCTCGCTTGGTGATGATTCCTACTAGATTTTATCTAGCTCTATTGATGTCTCAACAAAAACTCGCCGCACAAATTTCATGCTTTGCTTTCTGAAGCTGAAAGATAGGGGAGAATATCCAAAAGGATGCAACTTTATCATGAAAATTGAACGTCCATGCTCATATTGTCTGTCCGCACTAGCAGATAAATGTCTCGCTACTACGATTGTTCTGTGTCTGCTGATTCTGCTTGTGCCCAACAGCTTCGCCGTGCCAAAGCGAGTTGTTGTTCTATACTTTGAAGATCACAGTCGCTTCGATCATCCAACAGGCTGCGGTTGTATTCCCACAGGTCCCTTTAGCCCGCTTTTTGGTGGACGCAAGCACCATAAAAGATGGCATCTGAAAGAAGGATTTACGGAATTACTAAACAGAAAACTTGCACAATCAGAGGTATACGAACCGGTCAGCCAAGATGAAATGCTGGATGCAATGGCGGAGTTAGGATTATCTAGGAGGGCGCTGTCTGACCCGGAAAAACGGGCACAGTTGGCAAAAGCACTCAAGGTCCAAGCACTCATCATCGGCGATATACGGAAGTTCAACCAAGAGCGCGTAAAAGCAAACGCTGGACGCCTGATAAGACAAGGTGGGGCGGGATATTACGGTACAGCCAGTTATATTGGTGGTGTACAATTAAAGGGGAGTCTTTACATCGCTTCTATCCACCTTGAGATGCGATTCTTCGGTACATCAGGCACCGAAATTGACAACCCGAAAATCGCAGGCCGAAAACAACACCAGCTTGGCGGATTGAACATTGGCCCCCTTGACACGGTCGTGACCGAACAGGGCACAGAATTGCAATTCGGACAGTCACCGGGGCTTAAAAGGAAACCTCGCCCAATCGTCGCGCCTTCTGAGTTGAATAAGATTGAATTTGGGAGTGAGCAGTACGATAAGACCCTGTTTGGTATGGCAACGGACGAGGCCTTGCATAAGGTTGTATTAGAGTTGCGTCAGAACATTGGGCCCGCATTGCCCGGTGCTGAAACAACGGTAGGGGATAAAGTGAGTAAACCCGTCCAGCCTTCTTCTCAGGCGAGGGTGATACAAGGATCAATCGTTTACGTTGATTCAAAGGACCCTGAGAATACCTATATCAACGTCGGTTCTGACAAAGGGGTTGTGCCCAATCAGGAATTAAGGGTTTACACGGCTGAGTCACTGATTGATCCAGATACAGGTGAGGTGCTTGGAGTTATTCCAAAAACGGTGGGGGTTATAAAGGTTGTTGAAGTTCAGACCGATCGACTTTCCAGAGTGGAGATTATTGAGGGATTCGGTACAATAAAGAAAGGAGATCGGGTTAAACAGGAAAACCCGAAGCCACAGGATTCGGAGCCTGAGTAGTGAACCCACGCTGCACAATGGAGTTATCAATCCCTCCGGACGCGATAATGCAGAAAAATCTCATTACCCACAGTGCGGTGGTCCATTAGTTCAACGTTAACAATATCGAGGAAGTTAAACCCATCTCCCTCAACACTTGTTGTCACATCTCGTCCGCCGATGATTTTTGGACATAAAGTGAGATATACCTCGTCGATTAAACCCGCCCGAAATAGGTCGAAGTTGACCTGTCCACCACCTTCAACGAGCAACTGCTTGACTTGATACACCTTTTCCAAAATTTGAACTACACGGTGAAAGTTGACTGTAGTTTCACCGACGCAGTGGACCTCCGCAATCTGTTGCAACAGTGCGAGCCGGGTGGAAGGAATGCCTTCCGTGGTAAAGACCAATGCGGGGGCACCGTTAGGTTGGAACATTCGAGCAGTTTCAGGCACACGCCCGCTACCACTCACAACGGCTTTGATTGGGTTGGGTGCTAGACCGCGTTGGAGACGTAGCTCTTTGTACTTGCTATGTTCGGTAAATGTGGGATCATCGGCGATGATTGTCCCCGCCCCAACAAGAATCGCATCGGCATGGCTGCGAACCTCCCTAAGCCGAATCCCATCCGCCTCGCTAGCGAATCGAGGACCTGCACCATCACGGGTAGAGATCTTTCCGTCGAGACTCACCGCCATGATAAGAGAGGTGTGTGGCTTCATCACCTACTACCCTCTTGAGCTTTTACTGAAATTTCCTCGAACGAGTCGCGCCAGCTGGGCGTCAGTGCGGGAAGGCTTGCCGCTTTCTCGGCGGCTTCCGTATTCGTGGTGTCAAAATGGCGCAGGTGGACAATCTCTTTTACCGTCATCTGTCCCCCTCCAACTTTTGTCCGCTCGATTGGGTCACCGGCACCCACATCCCCTTCTTCCAACACACGCACGTAGAATCCCACCCGTTCGCTCTCCAAAAATGGTTTGACAATCTGTGGGTTTCCCATCTTGATGCCGAGTTTGAAGCAAGGAACACGGGGTTGGGACACCTCGACCAGTGCTTCACCTATCTGAAAAACGTCCCCGATATGAACTGTGTCCTCTAACATGCCTTCCACGGTTAAGTTTTCACCAAACTTTCCATAGGTCAAATCATCTCTGCCAAGTTCGCGTTTCCAATAGTCGTAATGCTCGGCTGGATAAACGTAGACCGCTTTGTGGATGCCGCCGTGTACACGCAGATCACCCTGCCCATCGCCATCAAGGTTCAAGTGCCGCATCATCGTCCGGCCGGATACCGGCTCTTTGAAAATCCCCGTTTTGATGCGCTTACTGTTGTGTAACACTTCCTTGGGTTGTGAAACATTGACTGAAAGTAGTTTCATCGTTTAGTCTCCTGTATAATTATCCGCGTATCTGTACCCGCGAACTTCCATTCCCCATTTTTTCGACAGCGATTCGGACAGGAATACGCCGCGTCAACTCACCAATGTGGCTGATGAGAAAGATGCTGCGTCCTTGCATCTGTAGCCCTTCAAGTGCGGCGATGGCAACATCAAGCGTCTCGGAATCAAGTGTCCCAAACCCCTCGTCAAGAAAGAGCGAATGGATCTGAGATCGCCCACGACTTAGCTCAGAGAGTGCAAGTGCCAAGGCGAGACTCGTCAGGAATGATTCCCCGCCGGAGAGCGTTTCAACAGGACGTTCCTCATTAGCGTTCCACCTATCGACGACAGTTAGCTTGCCAATGCTTTCGACCTTGAGTTGGTAACGTCCTGAAGTCAAGTATTCCAACTGTGCATTGGCAATGCGGCTGACCTGTTTGAACATAATATCTAACGCAAAATCGCGTAGGCCATTGGCAGGAATTGCGCTTTGTAAACGACTCCATCGCTCCAATTCGTCAGTGGTCGTCTGAATTTCATCATCAAAAGCCTCACGCTTAGAGAGGGCATCTGTCAGTTCTTCTATCGTTTTCTTTTGTGCACCAATGTCCCGCTGCACCTCTTGAACCTGCTCCTCAATTTCTTTAGCCTGTGCTGTAATTCGTTCTAACACCTGTGGATCAAGCGGAGTTTCCTCAAATTGAGCCTGCAGATTGGCAATTTTGTCCTCAAGTAAATGCTTTTCTTGGGTAAAGTCATTGATCTCTTTGTGTATCCGTTCCATCTCCGAATCGGTTCGGAACGCGCTATCATGTGCCTCTAGCGAATCAAATCCTACGCTGCTTAACTTGTCAAAGTAACTAGCCTGTGCTGTTTCAAAGTCTTTGCTACATTCCCCTTGCCGGTCTTGGCAGTGCCGGTAATCCGCTTGTTTTTCAGTGCGTTGATCACGGCTCTCTTGTAACTTCTGATCCGCTTTTTCTCGTTGGTCCGCTTTGCTCTGAATCTCCATATCTAACTTTTCGATAGCGGTGTCAATCTCCTCTTCGGTTGTCAATCCATCAGTTTTGCTGCGTGCAGCCTCCAAAAAACCGTTTCCTTCATTTCGATAGCCTTCGATTTCGGTTTGCAATTTCCCATGATTCTCTCGTTCGGTTCCAAGAGATCTCTCTTTCTCTCTGATGACGATGTTGCATTGTGCAAGTTCATTCTGTTTTTCATCTCGTTCTCGCTCATATACTGCTACGGTTTCAATTTTATCCTCAAATTGATCGATGGCATCTTCTGTACCGATTCCATGGAAGGATTCGGGGAGTAATTTCCAAGAACGGGTTTCGCTATCTACGATGTCCGCGGTCAAATTTTCAATCTCAGCAGTCACGGTATGCAGCTTCTGTTGGTTGTCCTCCAATCGGTTGCCTTCTCGATCAATGTCTCGGTCACAGGTTGTAAGTTTTTCAGAAACCATTTTCAAGTCATTTGATGCTTGGTTGTACGCATCGCGAGCATTACCCAGGTTATCGATCGCAGTATCTGCTTCATTAATCCTCTCTTCAATCCACTCGGATGAAATGTCCGCGGTCTCATTGAGTGTTTGCCACTCCGTCCGGGCGGATTCGATTTTTTCCCTCAGACTCGTTATCTCCGTCATACATGCGTCAACTTGGGTAGCAATATTCGTTTTATCCTGTTGGAGACGTACCTGCTCTTGTTCTATACACCTATTCTGTTCTTGTACTTTCTGTGCCTCTGTTTCGGCAACGTCTAAGGCGTTCTGTGCAATTTCGAGTTGCTTTTCGCTATCAAGTTCAACGTCATCAGCGCAGGGGTGCTCCGTAGCACCACACACACGACACGGCTGCCCTGGCTCAAGCTGCCGCCGAAGCTGATTGATAGGATTTGCCAAGAGTGCCAATTCCTTCTCCGCTTCCAACCGAGTGACTTCAGCCTCTGCACGCTTGCATAGATGCAGTTGAACGTCTAGTTTCTTTTTCAGGTCATCAAGTGATTCATCAAGTGTGACAACGCGCCCCTGCAATTCTGCTGCGTTGCGTTCCTCGTCATGTAGTCGGCTCAGGGAAGCTTCATGCCCTTGTGCGATTGGTAACGCCTGCCTCGCCTGTTCTCTTCGGCTCTGCCAGTCCTCAAGGTTGCCGGTTGCTTGGAATGCCTTTAATTCCGTGTCAGCCCTTGCAAGTACAGCCGCTGCATTCTCCTTGTCCACAAGGAGTTTTTCTCGGTTTTCGGATAGCTCTTTTAATTCTCCCGCTGACCTATCTATTTCTGAGGTATACTCTGACTGGCTGTTTGATTTTTCCTCTCGCTGTCTCCGTTGCAAGCGAATCTCTGCTAGCAGTTCTTTTGCTTGGGTAAGACGCGATTGCCGATCTGGAGGAAGCGGATTTTCTGCCAAGAAGGTTTCTGCCTGATGAATATCTGCCTCCAACGCGGCTTGATTCTGATGCAGATCAGCTAACTCGGTTACAAGGATATCAATTTTTTCCTTTAGCTGCTGCAAAGGAGGTTGCCGTTCTGCTACGAGTTGGAATTGCGTATGTGCATGTGCCACATCAGATTTCGCCTCCCTGTACGTCTCAGTTTTCTGATCGCCGCCGGCTTTCGCTATCTGATACACCTCATCTTTCTCGTCAAAGTCGGTTTGATTTTCATCGAATTGCTTTTGTGCTTCCGCAAGTTCGGTCTCAGTCTGACGAAGCCCCGCATCCGCTTTCCCGAGTTCCGATTTTGCTATATCAAACCTCTGTTTTTCAGGGAGCAGCCGATTCGCACGATCTGCACACTCGCGCTCTGTTTCAAGGGCGTCGATCATCGGTTGTTGATTCACCAGTTTTTCTTGGCGTTCCTCTGAAGCCTGAAGTTCCGCAAATTCTTCTTGGCGTTTTTTTTCCTGCTCTAGCTCCTTCTGAATTTTCTCGCTTTTCACACTTAACACCTTAGATGACGCTTGCAAGCTGCCAAGGCCAGCCTCAGCTTCAGCGAGTTGCTCACGAGAGGCTTCCGGGAGAACATTCAGTTTGTTTAAGACATTCGCTTGTTCTTCCCTAACCACTCGTACTTTTTCGTTTAATGCGTTTTTCAGTTCCTCATAGATGCCGACACCCGCAGTGGCTTCTAAAATTGTCCTTCTCTCTTCATCTTTCGCCTTCAAAAATGCTGCAAACTCTCCCTGTGCTAACATAACAGACCGCTTAAACGCATCAAAATCAAGTCCCAAGATATCGGTTATCTCTTCGCTGATCGTCTGTTTGCTGGCACCGAGCGTTTTACCTCGGGCGGATAGTCTATCACTGATCAGTTTGCCATTCTCAGTCGAAAGCAACCGTCCCTTTGGAGAACCTCGACGTCTCAGGTTCCATTCAGCAAGGTAGCGGGTGCTGCTTGCGACAAAATGCACCTCGGCATAGGCATCAGTTTCACCGTGGCTGATGAGATGGCTCGGATTTTGGCTTCCAACTCCTGTCAAGCGCGGTGTTCTGCCATATAAGGCGACGCAGATCGCATCCAACAGCGTTGTTTTCCCCGCACCGGTGGGACCAGTAATTGCCACAAGGGAGGCCTCATCTAACGGCGATTGTTCAAAGTCGAGTTCAATATCTCCGCGGAAACTGTTCAGATTCTTGAGCTTCAGTTTGCATAGTTTCATGTTTCCTCCTCAACGAGTTGCAGTAACTCATTGAACGTTTTCATCATCACTTCATCAGGATTCTCATTAAACTTTTCTTTGTAAAACTGTTCAAAGATTTCTGTTGGCTGCTGCATATCCTCAATCGGTATTTCCTGCCGTTCCGTTTGTGCCGGCAGTTCAACCTCGACACTCAAGACCGTCCCACCACGTTGATGAAACATCTCTCGAATCTGATCGCTGATGCCAACTTCCGGTCGGTCAAGTTTCAGTTGTACCTGAATATATTTCCCGCCCCATTCTGGCGACATTGCCATTAAGCCTATTTCGTCCAGGTTCCCTGCCACGGTGCGGAGTTCCTTGAAAATAGGAATCTCAATCTCTTCTATCTCCACACCACCGGGTGTTGAAACATCTAACAGATACACCTTCTTGGGGTAGTTGGCTTCGTTGAATCGCAGCGGCAGCGGTGAACCAGCATATTGGACAGGATAACTTGCGCCACTAATGGCGTGAGGACGATGCAGATGTCCGAGGGCAACATAAGTCACATCATCAGGAAAATCGTTTATCCGCATCGCTGTCGCCCCGCCGATTTGGATATTCCGTTCCGAGTCTCCCACTTTTCCGCCATGAACGAAGAGATGTCCCATCAAAATCTTGGCAAGTCCCGGTGGCATACAACTAACACATTGACGATAGAATGCCTTCAACCGTTCTCGATACCGTTCTGCTCTTTCAGGCTCTGTCTCAAATGAAATATGTGAAAGTTCACTTTCGGGGAGGTAGGGAACTGCTGCAATAGCAACACTTGGATTTTCAGAAGGAAGGGTAATAACGCACTCCGCGGGTTCAGATGCAAGTCCGACGACGTGGATCCGTCCCATTCTAAGGAACTCTTGAGGCGCAGCTAAATGGATCGGAGAGTCATGGTTGCCGGCGGTGATGACAGCGTGAGCGTGTGTCTCATGGAATAGTCGAGAGAGGAATCGGTAGTAGAGGGCTGTTGCTTTAGAGGAGGGAAGGGCAATATCAAAGATGTCGCCCGAAACGAGTAGCACGTCAACCTTATTTTTTTGGAGCGTCGTCAGTAGCCAATCAAGGAATTGACGATGCTCCCCGATTCGATCCTGTTCATAGAGTCGATGCCCGATGTGCCAGTCCGATGTGTGAAGAATACGCATAGATGGGTTTGCTGCTCCGGATAAATTTGGCTTGAGATAGCTGAAGCCTACTGGTATAATAGACCAAATTTGCGAGACTAATTTTCATCACTGATGTGACTGTGAACTGAATCGTTGAGGGAGAATAACTGATGAAACCGATAAACCAAGCCCGAAGATCTTTCCTCGTCGTGTCTATCCTGTTTTCACTAATGATTGCTTTAACGGGATGTGTGTCGCCGGATCGAGAAAATCGCAGATATGAACATGCGCTCATTGAGAAACCTGCACCCGACTTCACACTACGGGATCTCAGGGGAAATCAAGTCAGTCTGTCGGATTTCAGAGGACAGCCGGTCGTACTCAACTTCTGGGCGACGTGGTGCAGTCCTTGCCGCGTAGAGATCCCACATCTGGAGGCACTTTACACAAAATATAAAGATCAGGGGTTGGTGGTCATCGGTATGAACACCGAAACTGATTATATGAAAGTGAAGCACTTTGCAGAACCCCAGATCTCATACACCGTGCTTTTGGACGGAGGCACCCAAGCTCAGGGATATGATGTCAGCGGTATACCGTGCACATACTATATCGACAGGGCAGGAATTATTCAGCACCGTAGTGTGGGCTTTGGTTCCGGTGACGAGGTTCTGATTGAGGAAAAAATAAAAAAACTGATCGCTGATACCGATCACTAATAAGGTCAAGAGATAGAAGTATATTCTAGCGGAATTTACCTCTTCCGTAGGAGGGATCTCCGAATCCCGACATCCCAATCTAGGCATATCTATCAGTCCTACCTAAAATTCCAACAGATCATCGAGTTCCTTCTCGTCTGCTTCCTCTTGAGTAATCGCGTTCTGTGCATCTTCCACGTCCTTCTTGGAGGCGAAGCCGTACAGTTCTATTTCAGAGATCTTCGCCGGCGCACGGACGTGCCCGGAATAAATCCGCCAGCCGCGCACACGTTGGATGTTCTTCTGCCGCAGCTCTGCATCATCTGAAGTCCGACTAATCCGAACTTTAACGCCCGTGGTACGCACAGCGCGATTCAGTCGAACATCAGTGACCTTCTGCTTAACGCTTTTGATCTCCTTGATCCGCTCCCATCTGCCTTGATTGTCAGCAACCCATATATCAAATGCCTGCACGTTAGAGGAATGTAACACAACGCGGTGAATGGATTTCGCGACGGGAAGGAGTATCACCGATTCGGAGGAGGCGTGGTGGCTTTGAACAACATCCGACGAAGGCTCAACATATTGCGATTGACCAATCGTTTTGAGATCGCCATCAACAATTGCCGGATCATTGGCTTGTACGCCATCCATAAGTGCGTAATTCTCACTCCATGCTTGGTCAGCAATGAAAGCCGGAACCGTAGTACACCCGTAAAATGCAACAAAGCTAAATGCTAGAAAGAGATAGGTAAAGGTGGATTGGAATCGCATCTGATTTTACCTCCCAAGTCGTTTCTGGTTCGCCTGCATAATAGCCGACATAATTTCCGATCTGGTTATATGGCGGATATCGAATTTAAGCTCTTCAAAAAACGGAAAAAGATCCTGACCGGCTGCTTGGCTCAGATAGTAGACCAGAAAGCTGGTAGCCATTTCACCGGGCAGCCTTTGATGCAGTTGATCTTCTTCCATTAACTGAAAAACTGTCGGGTAAAAATCCTCACCAAACCGCTTTTTCAATTCCGCCACGATTGAGTAGGAGTAGCTATACCGCCATTGAGTCAACTGATCTGCGCTGAGATGCCCCTTCCAGAATTGGACCGCATTGCGACCATCAAGATCGGTTTCCAAATCTTTATGCAGATCCAGCCGGCGGTGACTCTTTCCCCGCGCATATTCGACCTGAACCAGAACCGCGATGCCTTCTGCAAACCATGTCGGCAGCAGGTAGATATTTGTGAACGCGTGGGTCAACTCATGCGCTCGGACATCCCTCTGGTTAAACATTGCAACAGGGAAATCCATTTCGATCCCTTCAACAACTTTTAACCACTCACCGTTTTGGTAAATTGTTTGGGTGCGAGTTGATGTCGTTGCAAGGTTTGTAGAGCCGTGATGGGTCTGCCGGAGGTTCACCACTAGTTGGTGCTCCGGTTCAAAGCCGAAGATGTCATGAACGTAATTGTAAAGACTCTCCATAAACAGCAGCGCACCTTTGCCCACATTCTGACGCTCGTCGGGGTCATCATAGTCTGGATGTGTTAGCAGATCCGCGGCAAAGGTAAAGGTGTAATGCTCGCTCTCAAGCGTCAAGCCATCTGCTGCCATTTCGATTTCAGTGGTTGGACGTTCAAATGTCACATACCGTTCTTGTTGCTCTCGTCTGGTTCGCTCCTGTTTGCGCTGTTGTGCCTCTTCCAAGGCAGCGCAACCTATAAAAAGAAATGCAGCTATGACTAAAATTGATATAGGGGAGGAATGCTTGATAAATTGATTAAGGTTTTTCACTTATTGTTCTCCCTCTCCGATCAATGGATGCGGCGTTTACTAGCTTTCAACCGAGATTCAAGGATTTTTTGGGAGAGTTAATCGGCAGCTATATCAGCCGAGTCAACTTGTGCCGCGCGAATTGCATCACAGAGGTAACCGATACCTTCGCCTATATAATCAAGATGGGTGTACGCGTAAGCCAAGCGGATGCTTTTGACGGGATCGCCTCGATAATGGAATGCACTACCGGTGCTGTAACCCACGTTGTGTTGTGCAGCAATTTCTGCGACCTTGTCCATATCCGTTGTTTCCGGTAAATCAATCCAGAGGAAAAGCCCACCACGCGGCTCAGTCCACGTGCAAATGTCGCTGACATCTTCCCGGAGTGTGCCAACCACAGCACGACACTTCGCGCCTACTGCAGCGTTTGTCTTGGCTAGGTGTGCATCGAGATGTTCTTTGAAGAACTCTGCCACGATCGCGCTCGCTAGTGCACTACATCCACCATCCCACCGATTCGCATGAATCATCTCTTTATGTGGCGATTTGGCGACGAAATATCCCTGACGGAGACCACAACCGAGAATCTTCGAGAACGTTGCGATTAAAATGACGCGGTTTGATGTATCTAGTTTGTAAAGTGCGTCAGGTGTTGGGTTCGGCACAAAGTCAATGTCGCCATAACAATCGTCTTCAACAATCAGAGTATCATATTCTTCTGCCAGTTCCAACATCCGTTCTCGCCGTTCTAGCGACAGGATCGCTGACGTGGGATTTTGATGATTGGACGTGGTATAGATGAAACTCGGCTTGATGTTCTGAGCCTTGAGCTCTTTCAGTTTTTCCTCAAGAGCGTCCATGTTCATGCCGTCGATGTAGTCCATCGGCACACCCACGATATTCGCTTTGCAGTGTCGCATGATGCCAAGCGTACCGCTGTAGGTATACTCTTCGGTTAAAACTGTATCTCCGGGGTTGATGAAGGTGCCTAGAACAAGTTCAAGTGCCTGCATCGAGCCGGACGTGATTGAAATGTCATCAACGTCTAACGGCACACCTTCCCGCCGTTCAAAACGCATTGACGCCAACTCACGTAAGCCCAGATATCCCTGTTCACCGGGATAGTTCACAAGATCTCCGCCTAACTTACGTAGTGCTTTCTCACTAGCTTCAATCAAACCCTCCGTCGGAAACGTAAACGGGTCAGGGCGTCCACCTGTAAAAGCAAAGTCTTTATCCATAATATTCTCCTTTAAAAACGGTGATTGGATCCCCGGATGGAACACTTTGATATATTCCTACACACCAAAGTCGTTGTGTTGTTTCAACGCTTGTGGAATGATGAATCCATGATGCTGTAAGTGCCGCTGGGGCATCATAGCCCAGAATCGGGACACATTTCTATTCTGTACGGTCTCTGAATGGGTCATACTTCCCAACCTAATTGAGACAATTATAGCGTATTTCCATTAGAAATACAAGTATTTAGAGGAGATATGGTAGATGATCTACAAGAATGCCATGGGGATTCTACTAAGCATCAGAACGATACAACGGAATCGGCAACTCGAAGGTTGACTGCAAGGTTAGGTAAATCACTCAATTCGCGCAAACAGAAAGCCCCGGTATTAGACGACAATCTGTGCCGATACCGGGGCTTTTTCATACTGTGACTTGTTGAATCAGATTGACGCTCTCTCTTTAGGCGTCCTCTAGACTAATCAGGTTGTTTGCTGCATGAACGGGACGGAAAAGGGTGCGACGCTTTGGTGGCATTGATTCTAGGAGTTGAGGATGCGGATCCCAATCGTGCCATTTGGTGTCAACTGTGTTGTAACAGCTAAAGATAGCGAGCCGGTCATTTTCCGTATTTGTCCACGCTGAGCTGCTATGAGTAATAGCTTCGGTGAAGAACATCAAAGAGCCGGCAGGACAGGAATAGGTGTCCCAGAGAGGTGAATCGGGATTCTGAATGCTTGGAGGCGCGGTGTATACCGCCTTATGGCTCGCCGTGACGAACAGTGTGCCACCCTGTCCTTCTTTCACCGGATTCAACTCCCAAACCACGCGGGTTAGACCGCTATGCGCCCTACCGGGGACGCAGTGATAGAAATGGGAATCCCCCGGAAAACGCCACAGTCCATTACCGTTGTGTGGTCCGAATGGCGTATCACCGATTGTCCGATACATGAGGCTGCAAGATTCCATACGGAATCCGTAGCAATCTTGACTCGCCAACGCTGGATACGCCACAAATTCATTCATGAAACCTACGACGAGCGGATGGTCAGCGAGTTTCTGCATCGGTCCGCCGAGAGGAGAACGCTCATGTTCAGGGATAGATTCCGGGTCATTACGCAACTGGTAACCAAATTCTCGTATCTCTTTGATTTCGTTTTCCGTCAACACGCCCGGAATCAATACCCACCCTTTACTATCAAAGACATATTTCTGTTCCTGAGTGAGTTCAATCACCGGTTCACCGTCCGAATTGGTGCGGGTTAAATCGGTCTGATCGGGATCTAGGTTCGCCCCCAAGTTCTTATCGACAATGAACGGTTTCGCATAGGTGCTGTCTGTTAATGCCATAGAAGAATATCTCCTCCAATAGTCGATGGGATTCAGGAATCAGTGGGATAACCAAGTCCTGTCTCCCACTTTCGTAACGATTAGTTCGCGTCTCGATTTGTCTTATAACCGGATACGATGGTATTCGTGTTACCTTCCAGTACATTGTTCGGATCAATCTTGTATGGGTCATCCTCATATCGACCAACCGGGCGCATTGCCGAATCGTGGTAGCCAAAGCGAACAGATCGACGCCACTTATCGGTGCGATTGACATTGGACCAGTGGATAGTGCAGTAGCTAAAGAATATCACATCCCCCGCCTTAGCAGGTATCGGAATAGACTCCACTTTGTCCGGGTGATACACATCGGTCGGTAGATGCGGTGCAGTTTCGGGGCCCATGATGTGTTCAAGCCCCCCATCCTTATGGCTACCCGGCACAACGCAAAGGCTTCCGCTCTCAAGCGGCGTATCATCGAGGTGAAGCAGACAGTCGACAAAATCTAGACCATCATGAGGATAGAAGGGATAGTCCTGATGCATCGGGAAGGGAGTCCCTCGTTCCGGGGGCTTTGCGTGTAAAACTGTATGATGCCACTGGACGCTGGAACCAATCAGATCTTGCACACAACCCACTAGCTTTTCGTTGAACATCACGCGTCCCCAAGTCGCTGAGTAAAAATGGGGATTGTGCATCAGTACTGCCTTCGTTGCTTGCTGTTCATCTTCGGCGAGGTATTTCTCGCGCCACGGTCCCCGCCAGCCAATTGTTTCCTCTCCCCAGTCGCCGATAATCTTAATCATTTCAGATCCGAGCTCTTCAACCTCTTCGGGAGTGAAAAGCCCTTCAATTTTGACGTAACCGTATTGGTTATACGCATCGATCTGTTCTTGGGTTAACATGAGAAACCTCCTGTGGTAGAAAATTGATTCAATTAACTGATGCCGTTCCATACCTTGAAGCGGTTCAATTATTTTCGGTGCTGTTGATACAGGAAATATTAAACAACATCCACACTGAATATGTCAAGCCAATCTTGGCTTAATGTAGGGGCATTTAATTCTCCCGCAGCTCGATCTCCCGGTCGGGACTACGGCGGGGCAAGATGCCCCGCCTACAACTTTGGCCATTCCGAGATCGGTTAAAAAACCTAAAACTATAGTGAATTCAAAAAATAAACAGACACTTTCGCGCCCCATGTTTGGTAGGCGCTGTTTCCAACTGCGCCGATTTGGAGTGTCTCATTAATTCTAAAATCTACTATAAATGACCCTAGGCTTAATGTTCAAAAGGGTTGTATAGGGGCGTTTAGTTCTCCTGTAGGAGGGATCTCCGAATCCCGGTGCCTCACTCATTTTTCTTTCCGAAAAATTAAACTGAATTGATGGAGCTGATTGGAAACGTAAGCATACGGATAACCAAATGGATAAAGCTTCAACGATTTATCATACCAGATTTTGTAGCCTCGAAACCGCAAATTTTCCAAATCATCAAGAGTTTCGACAACATCAGCGTGGATCATGTTGTGATACTTTTCTGTCGGTTGGAGATCTTTACAGAAAATAACAACGTAGCCTTTCGGTTTGAGGTGTTCCATCGCTTGAACAATCACCGCCCTGAGTGATTTGTAAAACTCAGATGGTGGCATATTCCCTAAATCATCAGGGCTATCCGTGAAAGGCGTTGGACTATCATCTCCTGTTCTCTTTTTTCGATCGCCGCTGCGCTTCCGAGAAAGCATGTCACTGTAGGGCGGGTCGGTCAAGACCAAATCAAATGGTTCAGTGCCCGCCAAAAGATCCTTCAAATTTCTCGCATCTCCACAAAGGAAAGGTTGCGCTTCCAAGCCAAGTTCAGTCGAAGCTTGATGGTAAACCTCAAGATATTCGTGGGAGAGGTCAACCCCGACACCATGTCTGCCTGTCATTGCACACGCTAGCAGTGTGCCGCCGACCCCAACAAATGGATCTAAGACACGCCCTCCTCTCTTCGTAAAAAACTCAATCAGACGTTTCATGAGTGCCGGCGGTTTCGGTGAAGGGTGTTGCTTCCGAATCCGATGTGCATCAGATTGGGGACCGTTGGTCGGATAGTGTGTATCCCAAACGGGAGCCGATGCAATCGCCCACTCCTCCTCAGACAGATCATTGAGTTTACCCACATTGTGTCCTTCACCTTCCAATTCCACCGAGTTGAGAAAATATGTCCATTCGCTCCCGGACAGATCGTTGAGCGGATTTCGCGGGTCGTAGCGCCGTTTTGGCTCTTTTTCCTCGCTTTTTGGTCGAGGTCGTTTTGGCGAGGTTTTCACTTCTAGGTGAAATAGCAATTCCTGTACACGGTTGTCTAGAGCCGGTTGATCGCCATGAGAATTGCTTTTGAATCGCCGGTAGTCAATGGAAGAATCGCAGCGAGGTTCGCCTCGAAGGGCAAGGATAGACACCAATTCATCACGCGACAGAATCCCTTCGTTGTTGTAACTCACCAGAATATGTCGTGCGTCAGCCTTCTCTATCAGGTCTTGGAATGCCTGATAACAATTTGATTTGGAGCAGTACGCCGATTTTTCCCCTTCGTCATCGTTCCGCAGCCCCGTTTTCCCACGTAGTACAGGGGCATCATACCGCGCGATTGTCTCCAACAGGTGATAGTTGGTAATATATTGACGGGTGTTGTACGGCGGATCGAGGTAGAGAACATCGCACTGAATATCTTCAATTAGCTGATTCGCATCCCCCCGAAATACCTGATGTGGCAGATCTGATTGAATAATCTCAGCCGGAACCACGGGCAAATCTTTGTAAGTCCGAGGATCCCAGTGTTTGAGATATGCACCATAGGTGCCAGAAATATTAGCGACCTTTGATGTTGCCTCCAACAGTGGTAGGAGTAATAGATAAAATTCGTTCTCCGTGATCTCACCCGCATCGTGCCACCCTTGAATTTGCTGGCGGATCGCATCAATCTTCTGTCCATTGCTGTCGGACAGGTATTGCCGGCTATATTCATTATTTCCGGACGGACAGTAACTGTGGAAGATAAATCCCTTCTTGCCGGGGAGGCAGTTCAGCCAAGCAACCACCTTATGGTATGGTGAAAGAGTAGCAAACAGGCTATCACCTTGTACATCACCAAGTGTCTCGACAATGCCGGCAAATTTTGGTTCCTTGTTGTTGGCAATCAACGCTCGCTGAAAGGCGTAGGAGAGTTCGAGAAGGTCGTTAGAGATAATCTGAAAGCCTCGACGTTTGAAGTGCGCCGCAACACACGCCGTTCCGGCGAATAGGTCACAAAATATCCCTTCCTTAACTCCTAGCTTGTCAACTACTCCTTCAATATGGGATAGCAGATTCCATTTACTACCGATATAACGCATAAGCCACCCGCGTCTGGTTGGTGCAGACTATCATGCGCTTCTGCATCTAACACTCAACGTCTTTACCTTCGCTTCCGAACACGTCCATCCGCTCTTGGGTCTCAATTTTTCCGGTGCTTTCAGGACAATAATGGAATTGCAAGGCCCGACGGCGCAGATTCGATCGATTCGCAGGCGTGCCGTGATGTAGCAGTCCATGCCAAAGTAGACAGCCCCCTGGCTTGAGCGGCACCATCACCTCTCGATCTACAGGGACATGGGTATCGCAGATCTGCCAATCGCGTCGGTTGAAATGTACCACCGGACCCTCTCTATGAGAACCGGGGATGATGTGCATACAGCCGTTTTCGGGTGTGGCTTCATCCAGTGCAATCCAAGCAGCAACAACCGGTGTGTCCAACGGCAAATTGAAGTAAGCACAGTCCTGATGCCACGGCTTTTCTGAACCGATGTGCGGTGGTTTAATCAATCCCATATCTTGGAACAGTCTAGGTGTATCCTCAATCAGGCGTTGAACGACAGCGATCAATCCTTCATGCTCGGATAGTGCTTTTAGGCGCGGTTCAAAGTTCACAAAACTAGCGATCTTGCGGATAATATCGCGTCTCTCTTCTGTGGGCAACTCCGACCTATATTTAACTAGTTTCGGCTCATATTGAATGCCCCGGTAATCTGGATTTTTCCCGTCCATCAGGTACAGCATCCCGTCCAATGTTTCGCGCACCTCTTCCGGACCGAACGCGTCGTGGATAACTAGGTATCCGTTCTCATGAAAAAACTGGACAGCCGCATCGGTTACAGCTTCAAAACCACCGCAAATCCCTTCCGCCGCCGAATCGAAGTGATAAAGCTCTTCTGGATATAGAATCGCTTGGGCAGCTTTAATCGAGTCTTCATTTATAGATTTTAACATTTCATAATCCCCTTCTTATGTTAAATTCAGTGAGGACGTGGGGACTTTCAAAACCCCAGCAGTTGTACCTCAGTCTCCAGATCAACACCCCTCTCCCGTTTGACGTGAGCTTGGATATATTGGACAAGGGATAGTACATCATGAGCAGTCGCATCATCAAGGTTGAGGATAAAGTTGCCGTGGATTTTGGACACCTCCGCTCCACCAATCCGATGTCCCTTCAAACCGCATTCATCAATAAGCTTTCCAGCAGAATGACCGGGGGGATTCTTGAACATACAGCCTGCGTTCTCCTCGGCAAAAGGTTGGCTCGTGATTTTCTGGTTATAGAGATCTTGCATAAGGTTGTCAACTTCCTCCACATCACCGGGAGTTAGGGTAAGCGTTGCTCCTGTAACGCAGAAGTAAGGTTTCAGTCCGCTATGACGATAGCTAAATTGTGCGTCATCGTGGCTGAGATCTATGAGTTCACCTTCGTCTGTCATCACCGTCACGCGCTCGACCAAATCTCCGAAGCTGCTGCCCCAAGCACCTGCATTCATAATCAGCGCACCACCGACGGATCCCGGAATCCCAAGCGCGAACTCGACGCCGCTCAATCCGTGACTTGCCGCGATTTTTGACAGTCGTGGCAAAGAGACACCTGCGCCTACGTCAACACAGTTTCCATCAAATTCAAGTCGATTAAATTCTCCGATTAATCGGATGATAATCCCCGGATATCCGGCGTCACTAACCAGCAAATTTGACCCTCGGCCAATGATGGCAACCGGTACGTTCCTACGCTTTTTCAGTTGTGCTACATACGCCAATTCGTCAATTGTGCTCACTTCAAAATACGCTGCGGCGTTGCCGCCTATTCCAAAATAGTTGTGCTTACTGAGTGGCTCATCGAAGCGCAGTTTGGACAGGTCGTTTCGACTTTGAGTGAAGGAGGCGAGTTCTTCTTTCCAACCCATTTTAATTTCTCACTTTAACTCGGATAAATAACATGCGAATTTCGAGGGATAATCAACGGTTGAGGTCCATCAGCGGGAAATTGTGCTGCCCACTCATTTGGGTCATAATCTCGCGTGACAAAGCAGGAACGGTGCGAGGGGACAGCGTGCTTGAGACCAATCCTTTCCGCCATCTTCACGCAGCCGTCGTAGAACGGAAATTCACCTTCCGTCGGATGATTCGTCAAGAATCCGATGTCTGGGTTATGTGCAGCGACGGCGTTCACCAACTCATCGTGATCAGCAAAGGTGTTGATAGGATCGCCGGAAAAGTAGAGCGTCACTCCATCCGTCTTGAGAACGTAACCGAGATGGGTGACATCGGGCGGGGCGATATCCGCATCCGGATGACCGTTTGGCGGCTTCGCATAGACGGCATTAACCGTGAGTGAACCGAGTGATGATGATTCGCCAGCGCGAATTGTCGTCGTCCGATCTGCGCCAACAGTCGTATCTGCTAGCACCTGTGCTATACTCTCCTCTGGTCCGACGCACCTTACCTCCGGTGAAATTTGATGAATGCGATTGATCGATTCGGGCCAAGTGTGGTCGCCGTGGTTGTGTGTCAACAGCACATAGTCCGTTGGAAGTTGGGATTCGTCCAACGGCGGCTCAGTGTGGATGAATCTGTCAGCAGGACGGTCATGTGGGTAGTATGGGTCAATCTGTACAATTGTCCCGTGCGAATCCTTCACCGCGAAGGTGCTCTGCTCAAACCAATGAACAGCGACAGCCCCGTCTGGTACTTCAAGATCTACGAGTGGATGCATCTTAACTCCTCCAATTATCTTTATTGTATAAGACGTGCAATAAACTAATGAATCAATGAACTAATGAACCAATGTACCAAACCGTTTTCACGTTTCACGCATCACGTTTCACGCTCTTACAGTTTCCCCTCTCGTCGCAGGATGTCAACCAACGAATCACTCACGCCGAGGGGTAAATCAACCCAAGCGTTGTTGCGTCGTTCCGATTCGTAAATTGCCATGATAACCTCAATGGAGGCACGACCATCATGTCCGGTGCAGCGTGGCTGCGTGTCATTCTCAATGCAATTAATCAAATCCTGTGCAGCGCGTAGGGTTGCGGTTTCCTTCCAAGTCGAATCAGGGAGCGGGCGCGGCTCAAGGTTCCACCAGGATCCCTTCTCAAATTCTATCGGTTCCGCTTTCCACATACCCGCACCAAAGCCTAACCGCACCAGTCCTCTCTCGCACTGTAGCTCCACATCCCACCGCTCATATTCAGTCAGTTCATCACTAATGACAGCCCCATCCACGCCATTCTGGAATTGCAACAGGGAATAGCTGGTATCCTCCACACGGAACTCATGACGGGTACGCCTCCGCGCCGTACCTAGCACTGATTCAACATCGCCTGCAAAGATGCGAAGTGTGTCGAAGGTATGTACGGCATCGTGCAACAACGGTCCTTCAGTATCAGCGACCCAGTCCGGAGATGGCTTACATCCCTCACAATGAGCGACGACATGGAGTAGTGCTCCCAACTCACCGGAGTCTATCAGATCTTTCGCCGCCTGATACTCCCCTGACCATCGCCGCGAACAGTTGATTAGCATCTTCACCCCGTTCTGTTCGCAAGCATCGATCATAGCGTCGCACTCACCTATGCTTAACGCCATCGGCTTCTCACAAAAGATCCCCTTCACACCCGCCTCGACGGAGGCAATTACCATCTCCGGATGCAGCGGTGGGTGCGTGGCGACGGCAACGATGTCCAAGTCCTCTTTTGATAGCATCTCACGATAATCGTGATAAAGCGCATCCACTCCCCAGCGCTTTCCAAAGGCGTGCAATTTCTCTGCGCCTCGGTTACAGCCTGCAACGAGTTCGGTGCTGGACATTGCTTCAAACGCACCCGCAATTGAAATGGGATACGCATCAGACTCGTCCTCCATCGTGCTGGCAATGCGCCCACAACCCATAATCCCCACACGATACATGTCCATATAACCTCCTAAACGTGAAAAGTAATAAGCAATGGTACTAGTACACTGTCAGGCAAATTATGATTGTCTATATGGATTGAGACTCATAATACTTTCGTAGGGGTCGGGTGACCCGACCCCCTTGTTGATATGCAAAACTTATCTGACTGAGTACTAGTTTGGAGCTGTTGATAACGTGAAACGTGATGCCTAAAACGCTCTGTTTTTTCACCATAGCGTAATGAACCAATGAACTAATGAACCAAACTCATCCAATTCCAATCTCACGTAGATACTCGCGAGTACGTTTGGCAATCGGCAACGGTTTATCGAAAGGGGCCGGATACATATCCTGCTCGACAATCGCGTAGCCGTTGTAATCAATCTCCTGCAGCAAATCCCGAAACGCAAGAAAATCCACCGCACCTTTTGACGGTTCAACGAACATATCCATTTTCACTGCTTCAGCGAATGGAATCCCTTCCGCTTCTACTTGTGTCTGTATCTCTGGATCAATGCTCTTCAAGTGCAAGTACGGAATGCGATCATGGTGTCGGCGCATGAAATTGATGGGGTCTCCACCCCGATACGCGTGATGCCCCGTATCGAAGCAGATGGATACTCGGTCCGGATCGGTCTGCTCTAGGAATGCTTCTATCTGATCTTCGTACTCAACGTGTGTCTCCGCATGGGGGTGGAATACCAGTTGAAGTCCAAACCTGTCTCGTGCTATATCCGCCACCTTGTGTGTTGTTTCGATAAATCGTCCCCACGCATTTTCGTCAAGACGCTTAGGCGCGATTGCCTCACCAGTAAAGAGATCCGTATAGGTGTCGTCGATGAGCACAATATATTTCGCGTCGAGGGCTGCGAGACGCTCGCCTGCACCTAACACCTGCCGCTCTAGCTCAGCCCACAACGAAGGCTCCTCAACATTCGCCATTGCAAACGTTCCCGTCACCTTCAAACCGCGGCTGCTGAGTTCTCGGCGGAGGGTAGGCAAATCGGTCGGGAGATAGCCGTACGGTCCCAACTCCGTCCATTCGTAGCCGGCTTCGACGATTTCATCCATGAATCGATGCCACGGTGTCTGCTGCGGATCACTCGGAAACCAAACACCCCAAGAGTCCGGCGCACTGCCGATTGTGATGTTCATATTTTCGCTCCTCTATAGAAATATCTCCCACTACGCCACAGTACCAGGATTTTCCTGTAGGGGCGGGGTCTCCCCGCCCGTCAAGTGCCCTGCCTTTCCCCCCAGTTGCTTTGAATCCCGATTTATCGGGGAGGAGCACAATGTATAAGGTTCGTCAGTTTAATGAGCGAATGAACTAGTGAACCAATGAACTAATATTACCAATCGCGTACGTAGCCAGCAGTCCAGCCACCATCCACCGGCAAGACAACCCCATTAATGTAACTTGCCTCCGGTGACACCAAAAATAGCACAGCATTGGCTATTTCTTCCACCTTGCCCGGTCGACCCAGCGGGATGTGGGATAGCAAGCTAGCAGCGTTTTCGGTGTACGCGCCATCGGTGCCGTAGAACAACGCCTCGGTCCCGCGGGTCAGGGTAGACCCCGGCGCAACCGCATTGACGAGAATCCCCTCTGAACCGAGTTCTATCGCCATTGATTTTGTCAGATTGGCAACCCCCGCTTTGGCAGCGATATAGGCACTCTGCAACCGCAAGGGCACCAAACCCGCAATGGAACTCGTGTTTACGATGCGTCCGCCATCGGGGTCCTTCAGGAGTTCTGGAATAATCGCACGGCTGGTGACGAAAACGCCCGTCAGGTCAACCTGCACGATACGATTCCAATCTTCAAGCGAATATTGGTGAATCGGCACACGATCGCTACGGGTATTGATGCCTGCATTATTGATCAGAATGTTAATCCGTCCAAGCCGATCCATGACCTGCTCTGCCACAGCTTTCATCTGTTCCGCGTCGGATACGTCACCTTCCAGCGACATACACGAACCGCCGTCTTCAATAATCTGGTTCGAGGCTTTTTCACCGGCGTCGGCGTCGATATCCACGATGACGATGTGGGCACCGTTGTCGGATAATGCTTGCACAATGGCGCGTCCAATGCCGTGTGCTCCGCCTGTAACGATGGCGACCCGTTCATTTAGATCCACTTTCATTGGATAATTTCCTCCTGCGAATATTTTATTGTTTTTGCGTTTCGTTCATTGTAGGTTTGTACTGTACCGGGATTGGGAAAAGCCCGCGCTTTATCTCCATGCTTGAGACGTTTTCAGCTTGTAGTTTTTCTTGGAGATAGCGCGGAACGCCCCAGGGGTCAACGGAATCGCCGCAGGTAAATACATCGACAGCAGCGTAGCGATGTTCGGGCCATGTGTGAATAGATATATGGGATTCCGCAATGACGACCACACCGCTGATCCCGTCCGGTTTGAAATGATGGAATGTATCCGATATCACCGTCGCCCCGGCGTGGTGCGCTGCCTCAAGCATGTATTGACGGATTCGATTTCTATCAGTAAGCACTTCACTCTGACAATCGTAAAATTCGATCAGAATTTGTCGTCCTAATGCTTGCATCGCCAGATTCCTGCCCTGTTACAGTGCCCGTATTCTCGCTGACCAACACAAAATCGCGTAAGGTGATGTAATTATAGCATAGTTGCCAAAAAACGGATTAAAAAAAGCAGCCTTGCTGCACATTGTGATGTTCAAATCAAGCGAGGAAGCTGAGAATTTGTCGGACTAACGATAGAGAAACCAAGTTTTTTCTTGACAAGTGTTTCGACGTTTGAAAAAATATCATTACCTATTTCGCGAGAGAGTGTCACATTACCGTCCGGGGGGACCTCTCGTGCTCAGTAACAAGAGTATGGAACGGAGATCCTAGAATCCATAAAATTGGTATTTTCCTAGCGTTGAGACGGCTCATGAGAAACTTTCCGATAATCCCATCGTTTCTAATAGTTGCCTTCTTTGGGCTTACAAGGAAATGAAAATTTCCATTGTCAAAAATATTTGACACCTACACAAATGTATAGTATAATTTGCCGAAGTGTTAAAATAGCAATATCATAACACTCGGTAATCGGTTGTCTAAAAAATGGAAGGAATACCGAGTTGGAATGGCCAGACTTTTATCCAGCGAACTGTCCGCCTGTGGAAGCCGAGCCCGCCTCAGGTATAGTTTACCGCCTTGTGAACCACGATCCGCCACAAGAGGAGGATTTCAAAACACCCTTTGAAGAAAACCCAAAAAGATTTGATAACAAACCAGATATCAGAAACTGTGGACTCTCCATCCATACAAATCCACAAGATAGCCAGCAACTCAAGAAGACGATGAAGATGGTCCCGAGATTCAAAAACAGCCAAATTGCTGAAGGTGAACTCAATCCAACGCTAGGATTGACTCAACATACACCGTCATCAAAATATAGATCTCATCATTCTTGGTGGATACCCATTGGAGCAGCACCTTGGGTTGTTTTTAAGATAATAAGCGGATAAAAAAGTAAACAATAATTGAGAAAGGAGGTAAATGATGGCTGATATACTCAATATTACAGGTTTAGGCAGACTTGAAATTGTAGAAACCTACGTATATTACGATCAGCCTGTCCTCTTCTCCTGCAAAAGCGCGGCAGGCCATCTTTACCTTGCTGTGGCTGCTGATAAAAACGACGAACATGAAACTTGGCTCTACGTTGGAGTTTCCGCTGAACGCCTCAATCTCATCCGATCTGGTACAATTGACCTCCACGACGCATTTGCTGAGCCTGAAGACAGCTTTTTACTCCAGGAAATAATTCCATACGACGACCAAACCCAACCCCAGATGGAACCGATCCAGCCAGATCAGATCTCTGAGGATATGCTGCCAATACCGGGTGAATGTCTTGATCTTGAAATCGAAACACTTCCAGTACTAAACAATTCAGAAGAAATAGCAAAACCACAAACCAAGAAATTTTGAACCTAACTCTCAACTTTGCTGAGGGCCCCAAAACAGAAGTACCTCTTGCCTTCCTAAGCAAAATTTTCGGAAAACTCCAAGACGTAATTAACACAATTGGAATGATTCATGCTAACTTAAATGAGCCGGGAATACACCGCAACAATTCAAGAAATCACCCAAAGAAACGAAGCCACAAATGAAATTACCAAGCCGAAATATCAACTGCTTAGCCTCAGATGATAATCGGTAGACTCAAGTAGGTTAGTTTGTCGAAAATGGTTCTTTTTGACAATGGTGCCACCAACATTCTAGATTTGGTCTTTGTCGCGCAACAGTTCAGCCAATAAAATAACCCTTTTTTGCCTTTTCAACCCTGAAATCTGATATAATGGATGATTAAAACGTGAAAAAGGAGAGCTATCATGGCAAAGCGAATAGATATCCAGCCTGACATCTGCAATGGACGACCTGTTATTGCTGGAACGCGTATCCCCGTTCAAACCATCATGGAGTTTCTGGGCGCAGGTGATTCCATAGATGAAGTACTTGAAGCGTATCCTTCCCTTAAAAGGGAGGACGTTTATGCCTGTATTCAATTCGCTGCCAAATTAATGGCAAATCATTACCAGATTCAAAAAATTGCATGAACGGCTTTTTATTTGATGAAAACCTACCCGCTAACATCCGATTCGCGCCTACCTTCCCCGTGATCCATGTTTCGGTTTTGGGCGAAAGCCCAAGTGATACGCAAATTTGGGAATATGCGAAGCAAAACGGTTTAGCAATTGTTACCAAGGACGCTGATTTCTCGGATCGGCTTATGGTTGATGCTTCTCCGCCGAAGGTTGTCCATTTGCGTTTTGGAAATATGCGGCAGCACGTTTTCCAACTGTTTTTAGCCAGTGTTTGGTCGAATATTGAAGCATTGATAGTGGATCATAAGTTGATTGATGTATATCAGGATCGGATTGAGGCGATTAAGTAGACAAGGTCCTGTTGACGTTTGATTGAAACAAAAACCAGCTAGTACACTGTCAGACAAATTATGATTGTCTATATGGATTGAGACTCATAATACTTCGTAGGGGTCGGGTCACCCGACCCCCTTGTTGTATGCAAAACTTATATGACTGAGCACTAGTTCTCTGATCTTGATGACGAATTTTACCTGAAAGCCAAAAACCCCGCCGATGTAAATAGCAATGGTACTGTCAACATCCTCGATTTGGTCTTTGTTGCCCAGCACTTCAGCCAATAATATCGGTACTCTCTTAGGCAAATTGATTCATTGAATACCCTCTTGAATCGAATTTGCATAAGGAATCCGCAGTGCGTCCATAGCCCCCTGCGCCGCACGGATACCCGAATAACACGCCTCCTCAAAAAGCGGCAGCCCCGTCACATCCGCATTTGCGAAGAAAATCCTCCCAAACGGACGCCCACGCAGCGCTCGATCCGGATGCCAGATGAAATTCGGCGTTGGTCTTATCATCGCGTGACCCCACTTATAGAGATCCATTCGGGTGATATCCTTTTCAATGCCAGGGTGCATCTCCCAAAGGTCTCTCATGATTGCGTTCACCCAAAAATCGTGCCCCTTGTCTAACAATTCTCTCCGCTTAATATCCGGTTCACGATCAAAGGGAAGGTAATAGGTAAGCACCGACGGACCCTCACCATCCGCTGCAGCCCGCGTCTGATGCTCCGCAACGATATAGCCCAACCCCTCACTCTCATACATAACATTATCCCAAGCAAGTGCGCTCTGTTTTGTCTGCGGTAGCCGTTTGAGGTGGACACTCGCGGTCAGCCACGGCGTATATTGGCACTCCTGAAAAGCGGTTTTCTGGTCAGCTGGGAGGTTCGGTATGATATAGTTGGCGATATGCTTCTGCCCGGCATAAATCGCTGTCTGCCCACGCAGCGTCGTGAACTGGCGGGTCTGGGTATCCATGAAGGTTACTAGCACCTCATCCCCCTGCTGACGGACAGACAGGACGAGGGCATTCAAGCGGACGTTTGCCGAGGAGAAACGTTGTGCCATGCCGTTCACCAGAAAGGCGTTACCTTGGGACCATGTGACTGTATGGACTGGAAACCGATCTTGTAGTTGATCCGCATAATAACGGCAAGCGTAGTAGTGAATCCCTGCCCACGCCGAAACCTCATCAATCGGACAGGCGTAATCGTCGCGGCATCCGTAATTGACAAACCAATCCAACCGTTCCGAATCCCACCCCTTTTGGCGCATATATTCCTGCATCGTGATCTTATCTAACGCACGCACCTCTGGATCCGCGCTACTATATTCTAACGGCAGCGTAAACGCACGGCGTTGGTCCGCGCCCCTATACAGCATCCACCTAAGCATATCAGTCTCAAATTCTTCAAAAACTTGTTGATCTCCTTGAGTTCCGGTGGAAAAAGGATCGAGGTGCTCCACCCAACGGTCATCAATAAACAGACGCTCCGCCGGTTCGCGCAGGATGTAATCAGGGTTCATGATGGGCCAACCGAGCGGCGTATAACCCACGACCACCTGAAGCTCCTCAAGCACTTCAAGGATACAATCCGCCTCCATCGGCGGTGTGTTGATGTAGTGCGCCCCCCAAGGGAATGCGCTACCATTCACCCCAACCTGACCTGAGATTGAGGTTCCACCCAATTGGTCTCCCAGATCAAGAATAACAAAATCGGTGACACCGGATCTCGCCAACTTCCAGCCAGCACTGACCCCCGACACCCCACCGCCGATAATAATTGCAGTGTATCGCTTGTCGTGTGGGGGTGGGATGAGCGCATCCGAAAGCGGTTGCCGAACCAGATGCCCGATCCCGCTCGGCTCACCGACCACTTCGCCCGGAATATCGAAAGTCGATGGCTTAGGGGTAGGGGACGAACATCTCGGCAAAAACGGCATCCCTAATCCGAGGAGACAGTATTGTAGGAAAAGACGACGGGGAATTGGACGCATGGTTTAAGTGAAACGTAATGCGTGAAACGTGAAAACAATTTTGGTTCATTCGTACATGAATGAACTAATGAGCCAATGAACTCTTGAACTCAATATCTTCACCAACTCATGCCAAAGATTGCATAGAACTCCAAGAATCTGAGGCAAATTCCTAAAGTCCCCAAGATTCCCAACCCTCCCGGTGATAGAACAGCAGAATTGGCGTCAAAAGGGTATTGATTTGCGTTTCGACCTCATCAATATCTTTGTTAAAGACAAACAGGGGGGCGAGCGATTCGTCCGAAAGAAAGCGGGTTGGCACCGTTATCCTAACCTTCTGTGGATCAATCTGCCACTCACCAAAAAGATTGAACCCCCATTCGCCAAAACTTGGCACATTCACATGGTAAGGGGTTGCATACAACCCGGCAGATTCGATTGTCTGATGGATACACCAGAACGCATTGTGTGCAAAAAAGGGAGAACTGCTCTGCGTCACGGCGAGTCCGTCTTTGGCGAGGCGACGTTTGACGAGGTGATAGAATGTATCTGAGTAGAGCGACACAAGCGACTCATCGGTAGGATCAGGGAGGTCGATAATAATTAAATTATAGCGTTGGTCGGTTGCTTGGAGGAATTGCTGTGCATCCTGATTAATTACCTTCACCTTCGGGTTGTGGAGTGCGTCTTGGTTGAGTCGGCGCAATGTGCTGTCTGTAGACGAAAGTTCCGTTATCATCGGGTCAAGGTCAACCACCGTGATGTCATCCACATCGTTGTATTTCAGGATCTCACGCGCTGCGAGGCCATCGCCGCCGCCGAGGACAAGCACCTGTGTCCGTGAAGGAATCAAAGAAGCCGCCGGATGAATCAAGGCTTCATGATAGCGATACTCGTCCATCGCGCTGAACTGCAAGCGGCCGTTGATGTAGAGACGGACATCGTCCTTCCAGCGTGTGACGACAATACGTTGATACTTGGACGCCTTCGACAGGATAATCCGGTCGGCGTAAACACGCTGTTCAAGGTAGCGGCTCACCGGATTGCTAATCACTAGCGCGACAATCAGTCCCATTGTTACTAGCACAGCTGCTGCAACGGTCCGCTTGAAGTGCTGGATTTCGCGTCGAAACAGAATCAGGTTGCCAATCACCACAGCAAGATTGGCAAGCCCCATGACCAACGAAGTCTCAAAAATTCCCAACAGGGGCAACAGCAGCAGTGGGAACGCAAGAGAACCGATTAATCCGCCCAGATAATCAAAGGTGAGGGCATTTGCTAGCGCAATTCGTAGGGTCGTATATTCGCGGAAGATTCGAGTCAGCAGCGGAAGTTCCAAGCCAATCAGCGTCCCAATGAGAATAATTAATATCCACATGGTTGGGACATAGAAGAATTTGAAGCTGTATGCTGCAAAAAGGATAGGGCAAGAAAAACCACCGATGCACCCAATTACCAGCTCAACCCGGATAAACGCTGTGATGAGTTGACGGGTGATATATTTCGACAGATACGATCCGATCCCCATCGCTGTCATAAACAGCCCGATCGTAATCGAAAATTGATAGATGCTGTTGCCCAAGAGGTAGGAAGATAAACTCCCGATCCCAAGTTCATAAACAATCGCACAAATTGCAATAATTGAAACCGAGAGGAGAAGTATAACGCCGCGTGACTTGAGACGCCGATCGATATCGTTTGCATTCATCTCAACCCAAAAGCCCTCGCCAAAATCCTAAGCAGCATCAAAGAAGTGCTACAAAGGTCCCGCCATCTTGTTTGAGTGTAAGAGCTTTCTTGCCTTCCACTGCCGCCAAAAATTCACACCTGCGCTGAATAAGAAACCGACACCAATCATACCCAATGTAAACCCACCTATCGCGTATTTTGGAATCATCATACCGTAAGAACCTACCCCAATAGCGAGGGCTGCAATACCGAAATCACTAAAACACCGGTCTCGTGCGCGTTTGCGAATCCGCTGCAAATTCTTTGATCGCTCCTGTCTGACATATTTGTTCAGCAGTTCAGCGGAGATCTGCGTCGGATAAACCGGCGTCTCCCGGCCAACTGCATCGGGGTTCAAACGAGCGGGCACGACATCTCGAACACACCGAAAACCGATATTGCTTGCGGTGTAATTGGGTGGGGCGTGCAGACGGTTGGCGCATCGGAAATATCGATTTGCGGTTTCGTCCCGAACCTCTAACCATGAACCCCCTCGCAAAACCTTATGTTTTTCCCCATAGTCACCATCTTGATAGGAGTTCCCTTCATACGGTTGATACCAGTCAGCGGTCCATTCCCACACATTTCCAGCGACCTCGTGCACGCCGTAAGGACTTATAGCAGCAGGACGATCTCCTACCGGTGTAGGTTGATCGGTGAGAAGGCTCGTCCCCTGATTCGCGGCAGCTTCAAATTCATTCCCCCAGGGGTAAATCCGACCATCAGCACCCCGCGCTGCTTTCTCCCATTCCGCTTCGGCGGGGAGCCGCGCTTGCGCCCATTCCGCGTATGCCTTTGCATCATACCAACTGATGTGAACAATGGGTAAGGTCGCTTCGTCCGCAGGAGCTTCCCCATCTTCCCAGTGGGGTGGCGGTGTGTGTCCTGTTGCATTCACAAAAACTTCATATTCTGCGTTTGTGACCGGATAACGATCGATTCGGTAAGGTTCAAGAAACCGAACATGTATCGGTGCTTCGTCTAATTTGGCACATCGCGACTGCTCCAAAATTGTGCCGTAGAACGGTTCGATGTCGGTGCCCATAATGAACGCACTCGATGGAATAAGCACATCATCCCAATTTGGGGGAGCGTTTGAAACGACACCACTTTGGTCTATCGACGAAAATTCCATTCAGCGGACCCGTACTTTGTCTGTGCAAGCAATTCAGCGGTTTCTATCTCTTGGGGAAGTAGTTCGGTTTCAACGAATTGAACCTTGAGCGTCTGCCCAAATCCAAGGGTAACTGCATCTTCAAGCCGCTTCCGATAAATCGGGACAGATCGGTGCTGGTTGATTGCAGTGGACTGGCCCGCTGCTACCCGATCAAAGCCGACCTGTTTTGAAGCGAGAGCTAAAACATCTGAGGTGGGAAGATCGAGGGCGATGTAACCTTGATACATTACACCCACTTGATTACGACGCTGAGAAACGCCTGCAATCTTTTTTCCGTTCAGCAGGGTATCGTACTGGGCTGGATTGGTAAGGCAAATATTGGGAGCGTCGTCTGCTATTGGCTTTGCGATCTGGTGTGCGACATCAATTCCTAACCGCTGCAATCCGTTAATCAGGCAGTCGCTGATCGCGCAGTATGCCGCCGAAATATCCTTCGACAGACCGCCGCAACCGTGAGGAACGATAATAGTATAGGTCACATCCCAACCATGCACCACGGTGCCGCCGCCAGTCATTCGCCGAACAAGTTCAATGCCATGAGTATCACACGCTGCGACATCTACCTCCTCTGCAACCTGCTGGAAGTAGCCGAAACTGAATGATGGCTGCAGCCAGTCATAAAACCTCAATGTCGGTTGAAAACTAGCTTTCTGCGTCAAAAGCATCGCCTCATCGATTGCCATATTCATGGCGGCGTTATTCTGATCAGTGTTGATAAGCCTCCAAGTCAATGATACCCCCTACCTACCCTTTCCAGTTGGTTCATTTCCATAGATGTGAATTTGCACATTCGCAGCTTCTGCCCATAGTGATGTATACACGGCATCTGACAGATCTGCTTGAGGAGTTAGCAACAGTAGGGAATCACACCGTAACCCCGCGCCACTCATCCTTTGCACACGTAATGTCAATCACGTTGCCATCCGGATCAGAGACCTTGAAAGATCGGGTCGGCGGTTTTTCCCAATCGATCAGATTGCGCTGTTTGACATCATCACGTAGAAGGTCAGCGCCACTGTCTAGAAGTTTTTTGTAGATATCCGCCAAGTCTTCCACAATGACCCCAATGTGCATAAACTCGGTGAGTTCCTCTAGCGGCTGACGTTCTTCTCCATCGTATTGGAGGATTGTCATGTTGAGCGTCCCATCGGTGAGATCGATGCTGCTGCTACTGTCTGGACCACGATAGCCAACAAATTTGAATCCAATCATCTCATAAAATCGGCGTGTCTCTTCCTTATCTTTAACTCGCAATGCGACATGTCTCAGAAATGCCATCTTGATATTCCTCCTAAAAATTACCCGTGTAGTAGCAGGCACACGCCGTGTGCCGTAACTTAAATTATTATAACCGAAATTCATAGACTTGCCAACAAAAAAGCGGTGCACTCTCCGCTTGACTTAGACCGCGAATCCGTGTTATAACTGCCGGTATACTACATCATCCTTTCAGGAGGTAAAATATGAGTTGGGATTTTGAACTGGTTGCAGGACCATTCGATTTCACGGAAGGACCCGCATGGGCTGGGGAAGCGGTACTATTCACCGATATTCCGAACAACCACATCATGCGTTATGATCCGAGCAGCGACGAATGCACAGAGTTTCGCACAGGAACAAACGAAGCAAATGGTCTGATGTTCGATAAGGCGGGACATCTATACGCCTGCGAAGGTGGAAGTGGAGGCAGGCGGATGGTGCGTTACAACGCGGATGGCACCACGGATGTGCTCGCGGATAGTTTTGAAGGTAAACGGCTCAACAGTCCGAATGACCTTGCTTTCGACGCACAGGGACGGATATGGTTTACCGATCCACGTTACGGCGAGAAGTTCGACGATATGGAACTTGGACACGAATCTGTGTTCCGTCTAGATCCGCAGTCGGGTGGCGCGTGGGAAATCAACCGAGTCACATACGACACAACGAAGCCGAATGGACTCCTGATTTCGCCGGATCAGAAGTGGCTCTATGTTGCCCAAAGCCACTATGGCGAGAACAAGCGGGAGTTACGCGGGTATCCAATCAACGACGATGGAACCGTTGGGGAATATGAGGTGCTGCACAACTTCTTTCCACATCGTGGGATTGATGGGATGTGTCTGGATACAGAGGGGAATATCGTCGCGACAGCGGGTTGGCAACAGAGCGGACCGGGCCCCATGATCTATGTTTTCGCACCGAACGGGCGTGTGCTGGAAACCCATCCAATTCCGAGCGACCAACCGACAAATTGCACCTTCGGAGACGCAGATCTGCAAACGCTCTACGTGACCGCGGGGGGATGCCTCTATCGCACCCGGACAGAGCGGAAGGGGTATCTGATTTATCCGTGATGCGATTCGACAAAAGTAGTCTATGAAATGGCGCAAAGCCTCCGCTTCATGAAAACTGCTATCTCACCTTCAGGATAATCATCGTTTGAGTAGAAGGAAATATCAACTCCTTCTACTCTGAAACCTAGCCTGCGATAGACATTGATAGCCGTGGGATTTGTATTCTGCGTCTCGCAAACGATTATCCGAAACCCTGCACGACTCGCTTTCGCTGCAACGCATTCCATCAATTGCCTACCGATACCCTGGTTGCGATATGTCTGGGCGACATGAAACTCATGGACAGATAAGCTGCGATTCCATCGGTGTCCTTCGGCAATGGCAAGTCCGACAAGCATATCGCCATTGAATGCCCCAAACGAATAACCGGTGTTGATGACCGCATTATATTGCTGGAGGATCTCATTGTCGTAATGAAATCTCTTGACATACGGCTTGTCGAGGGTAACAAGACACAGTTCAAATGAAACGCAATTTCCCGCTTCTGTGTGGCCGACTGCGTATTTGCTGTCAGAAGAGTAGCCGCTTGCAATCCGCCTCAAGTCAACGAGGTTTATTTGCGTCAAAGACCGGATCTCGACCATCCTACTCCATTCCGATACAGTACAGATGCGTCCCGGTCCGCATGAAGAGTTGAGAGCCGGAAACAGCAAGGGACGATAAAGTGTAGCTGCCATCCAGTTCATTGGCCGCCAAGACTTTGAACTCTGGACCGGCAGCGATAACCGTCGTTACCGCGTACTCATTGGTGATATAAAGTTTGCCATCCGCAAGGATAGGCGAAGCACTTACAGTGCCTTGTGCAGTACGCTCCGGTCCCCAGACTACCTCGCCTGTCTTTGCATCAAGGCAGGTTGCTAAACCTCTATCATCTACCATGTAAAAGTAGGTTCCGTCAGAAGCGGGTGTGGGAACATCCGGCGCACCGGCACCGTCCCATTTCCAGACTAGATGACTGTCCGTTATATCACCGGTGCCTCCCGCACGCAGGGCTAACAGCGGTCGCTTGCGGGTCGGTGCGTAGATGATTCCATCCACGACGAACGGGGATCCGACAACCCGATAATTCCTTTCTTGGTGTGGATTTAATCCACCAGAACGCCAGATTTCTTTGCCGGTATCCGGATGGTGTCCGGTGACATAATCCCCGCCCGAAATCACAATCTGCGTGACCCCGTCATGTTGGAGCAGTGCGGGTGTCGTGTAAGCGTCGGGTGATTCGGAAAGAGCGTCGGTTGGTCGTTCCTGCCGCCACATTTCCTCACCAGTGGCGGCATTGAAGGCAACAATATAGGACGGATCATCCGTCCTGTATCCGTGAAGCACTTCAATAATGAGCGTCCCATTGTAGAGCAATGGGGAGGAGGCATACCCCCACATAAGACCAAACCTGCCGTAATCATCCTGCAGATTTCTCTTCCAAATTTCCTTCCCTTCCATATCGAAGGCAGCCACAGCCCCTGTTCCGGTGACAACCCAAACATGCGTTCCATCCGTCACCGGCGAAGGCGATGAATCATTTCCCTTGCGGTGTAGTTGATTCCCTGTATCAAGTTCGCGCTGCCAGAGAATATTCCCGTCCGTTCTCGAAACACAAATCAGCAGCAGCTCGTCACCGCCGGGTGAACGTCCTCCACCACCCCGACGCCCGCGTCGACCTCTCCGCTCACGCTGCGGTTCCGGCGGTGTCTCAGACTCACCTGTCCCTTTCGTCGGCGAAGTAAGGAAGATTTTATCGCCCCAGACAATGGGTGTGCCACCACTCCATGCGGGCAGCGGTGTCTTCCAGACGATGTTTTCCGTTCCACTCCATGTGGTGGGTAGGTTTTTCGCATCACTAACGCCGGTTTGATAGGGACCACGCCATTGTGGCCAATCTTCTTCGGTAGCTTGGGACAGGGACTGCGGCGATGTGACTCCAACAGTTATCAGTCCAATGAGGAATAGGAGCACAGAAGGGATTTGATGTTTTTTCATTTTGAGTTCTCCGTTTCGATGATTACTCTTGCATCCAAATAAGGTTGGAATCCACTGTATTGATCTGGCTTTCTACAATATTATACCACGCATCTGACTCCTCGTCAATCTCACCACAAATGGAACCGTTATCGGCCTTTCTCAGATTTCTTTCCTTTTTCTGTTCTGATCTGCGATATTTGCGTCCGGATCTACTTTTAGAATTGAAGCGCGTAAACCCCATTGAATCTGTTTGACAAAAAATAGGAGGCATTCTATAATAACTGACGCAAGGAGAGGTTGTGTCACCTTCCCACTGAGCAGCGGTCCTGATTCCTCGACAGAGTGTAGATAATGCAAACAAAATTCTCCGCGACCCACCCTGAACCTATTAGTTGGCGACCAATTCTGATTACACTGTTCCTCCTACCCGTTTTCTATTGGTGGCATATTGAGTGCGAAGCCCTTCCGTCCTTTGGTCCACCCCCTACCCTGATGTCGCCACTTTATACCGTTATTCTCGCTGTGTTGATATTGTCATCGCTCAACCGGCTCCTGAAGAAATTTTACCCTAAGTACACCCTGACCGGCGGCGAGTTAATCACCGTTTACGTGTTGATGTCAATGTCGCTGATCTTCATGTCCTACGACATGTTCCTCCCGTTGGCCTCTATCGTCGTGCACGCCTTCTATTTCGCCACGCCAGAAAATGAGTGGCGTGATCTCTTCTTCCACTACCTGCCAGACTGGTTGACAATCAGCAATCCAGAGATAGGATTTGCCTTTTATCGGGGGGATAAATCCTTTTTCGAGCCGCAATATTTCCTCGCTTGGGTGAAGCCTATATTCTGGTGGTGTTCTTTTGCGTTTGTCTGGCTCCTTGTCACGCAGTGTATCAATGTCATCATCAGAAAAGCGTGGGCGGAACAGGAGCGGCTCACCTATCCTATCGTCGAAATCCCCTACCAGCTCGCCTACAACGCCAGCGGCTTCTTCCGCAGTCAGGCAATGTGGTGGGGATTTGCCATTGCAGGGGGAATCAGTCTAATCAACGGTCTGCACGTCCTATTCCCAATTATCCCCGTAATCCCGACGAAGTCGATTTCCTTAGCACCGTTGTTCACCGAAAAGCCGTGGAACGCCCTGCTACGCGGCGGGAGCACGATTGTCATATATCCCTTCGCCGTGGGGCTTTTCTTCCTAATGCCGATGGATCTGCTTGCATCGTGCCTCCTCTTTTTCTTCTTATACAAGATGCAATTTTTCATGGCGATTGTGACAGGCATGGAGCAGATACCCGGCTTCCCTTATCCTTATGAGCAGCAAACCGGAGCGTATACAGGAATATGTGTGATTGCGTTGTGGGCGACGCGCCGGCAAATTTGGCGAGCTTTGAAGGCTGCCATCAGACCACAGCCGGAAGAAGAGAGAGAAGAACCGATGCGATATCGAACCGCTTTCTTGGGAGTGGTGTTAGGAGGACTTTTCCTCATCGGGTTTGGGATGCGAGGCGGGATGGGATTCAAGATTGCCCTGCTGTTTTTTGCCGCGCATTTCGCGACGATCGCGATTCCCCTCACGCGCCTCCGTGCTCAGATTGGCTTTCCAATCCATTCGACCACATTTATTGGCCCCCACCATAGCTTGGTCAGTCTGTTGGGGACTCGACAGATCGGTGCCCAAAACTTAACGTGGTTCTCGCTCTTTTTTTGGTTTAATCGGGACAACCGGAGCCACCCGATGCCGCATCAACTTGAAGCGTTTAAGCTCTCTGAACGGGGACATCTTGATGTCAAAGGTTTATCCCGTTGGATGCTTGGGATACTCATCGTAGCAATGCCGATGTGTCTCATAATGTTGCTGGAGACCTTTTTCAGGTTGGGGGTAGACACCGGTAACATCGGCGGACAAATCAACAGCTTTGGGGGACGTGCTTATCGTTTTCTTCACGGTTGGTTGACCACCCCACGCGATCCACAGAACGGGCATATTGCAGCGATGAGTTTCGGGTTCTTTTTTACGCTGATACTAGGGATAGTTCGTGCACGGTTTTTCTGGTGGCCCATCCATCCGCTGGGCTACGGTATTTCGCTATCGTCCCACATGTTTATGTTTTGGGCACCGTTTATCATCGCCGGTGTCGCCAAATGGAGCCTGTTGAAATACGGGGGTATCGTGCTTTATCGGAGAGCCATCCCCCTATTTCTAGGGTTGGCGTTAGGAGATTTTGTCTTAGGGAGCTTCTGGAGTCTGCTGGGGATTCTCCTCAAAAGACCGACATACACCTTTTATTTTGGCTGATGTCAACCTTTTATTTTAGCTGACGTTACAGTTAGTAGGGGCAGGAGTGACGCATTTGACAACGCAGGCTGATACCCATTTGCAATTCGGGTATATAGCAGTAACCAATCCTAAAAGCCCCAGCAGGGCGACATGTGTGTAACAAGAACCAACCTACACAATCCCAATGTACCGCTCCACACCGAAAGGATTAATCATGAAAGCAACCTGTTTCCAATTACTTCATTGTATGATGCTGTTTGCTGCATGTATCAGTGCTATATATTGCATTGGTTGTGCGAACATTGATGATGTTCTCAAGGCTACCGGGGAACCGCCAGAAGGAGAGGGTGTTATCATTAGAGATATACCTATCCAAGAGATAGAAGTGCTACTTGCGGAGAGCGACCCCGTTCAAGTGACTGTTGAGGTCAATGGCTGGCTGCCAGATGGTTGTACCGAACACCATCAGACACATCTAACGCAGGAAGGAAACACTATCACTATCCAGATCACAAACATACGTCCGAGAGGTTTTGCTTGCGCGACGGTCGTGACAGAGTACCAGGAGCGGGTTTCTATCGGTACACTCCCTGCGGGTGATTATACAGTCATTGTCAACGGTGTGGAGCAGGAGTTTCGTGTCGATTGATCTGACATTTTCCTGAGGGTTACTGTCGATCTTAAAAATTCAACCGATATAGGAGTTTTACATTCCTTCCCGACTCCGGCATCACCGATTTAATTCTCGAAAGATGTTGACGGTATTCGGCATCGAAAATATTCTCGACCGTGACAACCGCCTGATGCTGAAGTTGCCACACCGGAAACGCCAATTGGATACCCGCATCGTAGACGACATACCCGTCGGTTGCCTCTTCAAATTCGCCAAGTCGGTGCTGACCATCTGAAAATCGAGCTGTGAAATGAACGTTTAACGGAGGCGTAACGTATCGCAACGCTACTTTGCCGTTGAGTGGTGGGATACGTTCAAGCGGTAACCCGCTGGCCGTTAATGTCCCTTTGACGTAACTCATGCTTGCCTGCGCCTGAAATCGTGGAATAATTTCAGTGTCAACGCTAAATTCGACACCATCAAGTACCGCGTCTTGTCCCTGATATTGATATATCCACAGCCACCCCGCTGCGCCACTCCCCCAATCCTTTTCACCTGTGTTGGTCTGAATCAGATAGCCGTAAATTTGGTTGCGAAAAACGGTGAGATTAAGTTTCAGCCGCTTGGCTGCATAGCGCAGGAATGCTTCTGTTCCTAAGCCATCCTCCGAGTCGAGTTCGGCGTTGCCAATTTCGTAGGAGTAGACTGCGAGATGAGGACCATCTGAAAAAAGTTCTTCGATCCCCGGCGTACGGAACGTCTTCATCAAGGTGGCTCCTGTTTCCAAGTGGTCATCCCAATGATAGATGCCCGAAACTGCACTCGATACACCGCCGAAGTCCCGTCGTTCCACCGTTCCCGCGCGGGTGACAATACCTTCCTTAAACGGTTCAGCCCGCCTGACATCGTAGCGAATCGCACCTTGCAGTGTTAAATCCTCGTTGAGTCGTTTCTGTTTCAAATAGAATCCCGCTAACGACATTTCCCGTGTGTGCGGTGTCCAGTAAAACCCACCGGTCGCATGGTCACGGTACTCGCCCCAAACCCCGGCAACCGCGTCGCCACGCATATAAGCCAGCGCGGAAACGTTGGTTGTCAGAACGCCAAACTCAACACCGAGCCGGTTGTTCGATTCCCGCTCTTGATGTTGGTAGCGTGTGTAGGTCGAGTGCAGTTTCAGTTTCTCAAGAAACGATTGCTGAAATCCGTACTCAAAATCAGCCTCATACCGCTGGCGATCAAGGTCGATGGTGACGCCGTGGATATGTCCCTCCGGTGAACCGGGAACCCCATAATCTGAGCGGTAGCTACCGCCAGAAATCCCGATATGCCCCCAATCCTTGACCATTGAAAGACCTGTTGAAAAATTAGTTTGCGACAGGGCCGTGTTTTCTAAAATACCGATAGGGGTGTGCGTATCATCGGTGCTGCGGCGGTTCAACTCCAGTCGCCACGCAAAATCACCGATCGGTATCGTAAATCCCGTCGTTCCGGTCAACCCTGAATTGACCGATTCCCCCTGAAATGTGAGATTCATCGTTGGGCGACGGGGCAAGGTTTGTGGGATAGTTTCTCGCTTGACATTGACGACACCGCCGAGTGTGCTCGACCCATAAATGAGCGATGCCGGTCCGCGCGTAATCTCAATATTTGTTGCAGTGGTAGGGTCAATTGCGACCGCATGGTCCGCTGAGGAGGCTGATTTATCGCCGGTGCGTCCACCATCTTCGAGGATAAGCAGTCGATCGCCCCCCATGCCCCGGACGACCGGACGCGCGGTCGCTCTGCCCATTGTCCGCTGGGCAATCCCCACCTCCTCGCTAAGCGTCTCGGCTATGGTTGCTCCCATTTTCTGATCCAGTTCCTGGGCAGAGAGGTTCAGGTCGGTTGTTTTCTCAAAATGAGCATGCTCCTCGTCGCCGGGTGTGACAACAACCTCTCCGAGTTGGAGCGGATTGCGTTTCAATCTGATCGTCATCGTCATCGGATCTGTTTCGACAACGATTTTTTTACCTAACGTTTCATAGCCAACACGCTCAAATCGTAGCGTATATGTCCCTTGCACAATCTCGTCAAACCGAAACTCTCCGGTCCTACCGGTTCGGAACAAAGATATTCCTTCTGCGTCGCGTAATAGGGATACGTGGACATCCACAAGGGGAGTTTCCGTCTCTGCATCAATCACCTCTCCTGAGATGGAGATATTGTGGGCAAAGGAGCTCCCTTTTATAAAACAGATGAGAAAAATAGCAGATAGCACAAGACGGAGCCACTTCACAGTAAATGTAATCAGTAACAACGTGCATCTAAAAAAACAGGTAAACATCATTTCCTCCAGATATAAATAGATCGTCTTCCCAGCACCATTGCTGAGGCATACTAACACTAGCGTCAAATCAGCCGGGAAAGGCAGCAATTAATTAAACAAAAACAGAAATATGGATTAGACCAAAAAATTAAACGGAGAACGTTGGTGGGGCACGACTTTGGATGCTTTTGTTGAGTGTTGTAGAAATGAAAATTGAATCGAAAGGCGAGTGAATTGAGATGCACGTATCAACATTGGCAGTGTCAACAGGATCAATTTCTATACCGACGTGATTGGCACTGAAGAAACAAGCAGAACAATCTGTCGAACAGTGGTTCGCATGGTCATGTTCGTGGTTATGGTCATGGCCATGTTCGTGTGGAAGTCCAACCAAGCTTATTGCCATCAGGCAATAAGAAATGCCCACCGCAATTATCCAGCTAGTTGGATTGATGTAGATTCGATCGCTCTGCAAGAGCCTTTACCTCTTTTAAGAGTCGGATATTTGGAAACTGAAGAAAAAAATCATAATACAAGGGAATAACTTTGATAATTTTTTATTTTGAAAATTATATGCAATAGTGCCGAAAGCCTAAATGATTAGGCTTTGGACTTCTTAGTGGTGGTGCGGGTATAGCAATGACTGGATTTGATCCCCAATAATGCTTTGGCTACGTTCTTTGGAGTATCAGGGATAAATTCTACACGCTTGTCTTTGATTGGGCGTCCGAATGAATCAGGAAAATGGCGAATAGCAAAAGTCGTAGCCACTTCATGGAGGCACCGCTACGGTACGACAACTGGTGCCTCAAATTGTCATGCTTATCGTGCACGTTTTACCTCATCCAACTCTAATTGATAGACACCCATCAGCATCAAATCCTCCCGAAACTCCTGACCGACCGAAAGTTTACCAAAAACAGTGATTGGCATATCCATCACCGTTTGAATTTTCTGCTTTTTTGAGGATTCAACGTAGATAACCTCGTTGATACGGGGGGCAACGCCGAAACAGCACGACATTGTTGACTTAAGCAATAGGAACCTTTGCACTTTTCCCTTGTCAACGTCAATCGGGAGCATAAATCCCGTGATCGCAACCTTCTTTCCATCAATTTGCTTAACTTTGTCGGGAATCTCTGCGTCGTAGGAAAGCGAGGCGATGTATTCTGAGTCTGCCAACTGCCTCCAATCCGGCTCATCAAGCCAGTAGTCACCTAAGAAACCGAATGGCACGCGTAAGTAGTCGCCAACCATTTCGGTGGGAACGGCAATAGTTTCAGTGCTATCAATAGCAAACAGACTAAAGTTGATCGGCGTCGGAGAGGTCAATTCCGGCTCTGTCTCAACGTTGTAGTCAGCGAACTGGATTTCAAACCCACCGACGAGCCGTAGCACATCGCCCGGTAACCATTGGACAAACCGACTGTTTCTTGAAAAATAGGTAAACCGTAACTCCTTCAACTCCACCGACTTTTTGGCACCGTGTAACTCAAAGGTCGCTTTGGCATCAGTCTTGATGGGTAAGCCATCAACCAGTCGGACATCTTCCGCGACATTTAGGCTTTCAATCCGAAGGATAGCTTGCGGGTAGACATCAGCGTTCCACCCAACCTTCTGTGGCTCTTCATCAACGCTGGTCTGCATTTTCAGACGTTTCATATCAAGTTGGAACATCGCCTTAAATGTCTTATGCAGTGCATCGGGGTCGAGCGCAATGGTTCCGTTGATACGTTCGGTTGTCGCCCGGAACTGACTGCCTCCAAACATGAACACATTTCTCTCTTTATCCAGCGTGAATGTTTTTAACTTCGCAGACGGGTCGTCTTGAGCGGAGGCAAAGCCAAATATCCCGAAGATTAACCCAAAAACCGTTGCATAAAAAACAAAACGTAATCCGTAAGAGGAGAATACGTTAACCATATTCCTCACTCCTTTTGGTCTAGCTGTATCCGATCCAGGTCAAGGTGGTAGATACCGGTAAGTACCACGCCTTCAAACTTTGCTCCGACGTGCAATGTACCTAACAAAGTTATCAGTACATCTTGATGGATATCGATTTTCTTCTTTTCTGGTACTCTAACATACACCCATTCGTTCAGACGGGGCATGTTACCAAAACAGCACGCCATCTGATCTTTGAGCAACATAAAGGTTCGAAGATTGCCCTCCGACATATCAAGCGGTAACATAAATCCTTGAATCTCAACATTCTTACCGTCCATTGCTTGAATCAGCGGGGAAATTTGTTCATTAAGTTTCAACGAGGCGATGTATGCCGGATCTTCCATTTTCGCCCAATTCGGCTCCCTGAACGGGTAGCTAGTGAGCATATTAAAGGTCAGGGATTGATATGCCTCTGTCGCTGATGGTGCTCCCTGCACAGTACCCGATTCGAGCGTTTGACCAGTCCGGTCACTCACACCTCGAAGGGCGCGCATCGGGTGCGATTTCGGTAACAGCTGAAAAACGCCCAGCGACAACCCGACGACAACTGCGCTAACCATTGTAAAGTTCAGCCACGCGCTGCGTCGATTTTTTGTTTTAAGCATTTTCATCCCTTCCACCCCCTGACTAATGTTCATCATGCTCACTATGTGTTTCTTCATTGCCTTCGGGGAACTCAAAGTCTATGTCGGTGAACATCTGACCTTTTATGTCAATCGAAACAATTTCTGCATGAAATTCCGATACACCCTGTAATGTGTCCGATTGTGCTGCAAATTGAGAAGTATCTCCTTCGGTTTCTCCGGTCAGAACGTTCGCAACCCCTGAAAGTTGCAACATAAATTCAGACTGGATATCTTCTCGATGTATTTTGAGTTCAATTGTCTTCTGCGAGAGTCGTACCGGTTTTTCCGCTTCACCGTCCAGCACGTAGCCAATAAGTTTTCCGGTCGTTTGGTCTAGCACAAACTCAATGTGTGCGAACTCATCGCCAAAGACAACCAATGTCCCACCGTGAGGTGCCGTATGTTCATGATGTGTATCGGTTTCGGGCGTTGCCGCCTGTTCGTGATGCTGCTCTTCCTTTTTCTCACAACTGAGTTGGGCAATGACAACAGATAAAATCGCCGTCCATATCAAGAAAGTTCTTTGGATTTTCATGATGATTTTCCTTTCAGCAAGACTCAATGAATAGAGAAAGGTGCTTAATTAACAAAATTTGGAACATTTCAACACGCTTGTATGGTATATTAACTTAAGTTGCTAGTGATGTGCGAATCGATAAGATTCCCCTTATACTCGCAGGTCGGGCATCTTGCCCGATCTACAAAGCCCCAGCGGGGCGATATGTGTATAGCACGTCGGTAAACCAATACCTCCAAGCCCCAGCGAGGCGACATGTGTATCCGAAGGGTGGAATATAAGAAGCAATGAATCAGCCAACTAATGAACCGATGAACTCTCCGATAAATCTGGATTTTCAACTTGAACAGTGTAGAAACGATTTTCTCATAACTAGCGCCAAAGGTTAATACGTCGTTAGGTCTGTACATTCCGGCACTTGTAACGCCAAATCAGTTAATAGGAGAATCCAATGATTAAAGATTCCCTCATCGTTGAAGATATTCGTCGCGTCCGCCGCGCGATTTCAGAACGATTTGCCCATGATGTGAATGGATATATTGACTACCTTCAAAAAAAACGAGAGTCATCAGATCACGCGGATATCGTGGTCCCCCCTTCAGAACCGCCGCCAAATACAGAAAAAGCCACGCCCCACAAGGTTTAGCTTATGGGTGTTAAATTCGTCGCAACATCTGTCTGGTACGCCTTGAAAGCAGGCACAATGCCAGCGATCACCCCCAGAAGTATGACGCAGACTGGCACGACTACGAACGCGAGATGAAATTTCAACAGGTCTAAAACGATACCCGTCTGAGCGCGAACAATTGCTGATGCTGAGGTAAAAATCGCACCGTAGACTATAAATCCTATGATGACCCCTAATGCTGCGATCGATGCCGCTTCTAACACAATTACCGTAAACACCGTTTTACGACGTGCGCCGATCGATCGCAAAATAGCGAACTCGCGCCGCCGTTCGTTGATGGAGTTATAGATGCTTGCGAGAATTGAACCCGCTGCAACAAGGACAACAAGATAAGAAACGAGTGCCAGAATCTGATTCATCCAACCGATTTTGTTAAACAGATTAGCCATCACTGCCCCGATGGGCCATGCCAACGTTGCCACCTTCCCCTGTTTGTTGATCATGGCATCCATCATGAAACCGATCTGTGGATTCCGAAACTTCAGCATGACTGCGCTGACCTCTTTGTGTGCGTCGGGGATCTCTTGACCGGGTTGGGCAACATATTCCTCACCACTTCCGCGCAACACATGGCCCTCCAGCCGATAAACTCCCTCGATCGGAATCCAGATGACACGGTCGGAGGGTGAATTAGTCGCTTCGAGCACACCAACAACAACATATTGTTCATCATGCCGCATTGATTCATCAAACACCAAGCCGTGATACGGGTTAAACGTATCCCCTACCGTTAAGCCCAACTTCTGTGCGGCATAACTGCCAATGACTGCTTCCTGATTATTGGGATCGAAAAAACGTCCGTTCCCGCGTATCCGAAACCGAACCCCTTTGCGGTATTCAAACTCCGTAAACAACGCCGTTGTCGTGCCGACGATACGGAAACCGTAATAATTGTCTCCAAGCGCGTAGGGAATAGCGAGTTCGACACGCGGATCATTTTTCACCGCTTGATACATCGTCCACGGGATATTCCCCGGTGAGGTTTCGAGATGAAATACGGTGTTCAACACCAATTGTAACGGACTGCCACGTGCTCCCAAGACCGCATCAAAGCCAATCGGACCTCCCGTGAATGCTGAAACGGATTGTGATCTGATGGCGATAACCGCCATGACAAGTCCCGTACCAAGCGCGATTGACAATGTGGTAATGAGGGTCGAAAGCGCGTGTTGTCGAAGACTGCGTTGAACGATGAAAAACAACCCGATCCGTTTTTTCATTGGCTCATGTTAAGGGTCCACGGTAGGCGGGGCATCTTGCCCCGCTTTTCCTTATCAACTTTCTCTTATACACAATTCACTTGTGCGAAATCCTTTGCATCTTCAAATTGCCCTAAAACTTCTGAATCGTGGCTAACGATGAGCAATGCGGCGCTGTTTTCGTGGCAAATTTCACGGATAAGTGTTACCGCTTCGTTGGCATGATGATAATCCAGATTGCCGGTCGGTTCATCGGCGAGTACGAGCCGTGGTCGATTTGCTACGGCGCGGGCAACCGCAACACGTTGCTGCTGCCCGACCGATAGCTGCGAAGGGCGATACCCCATCCGATCCCCTAGTCCGACCCGTTCAAGCAGATGTTGGGCAAAATTGGCGTCAATCCCTTTTCCAAACATCATTCCGAGCATGACATTCTCTAAAGCTGTGTAGCCAGCAAGTAGATTGAAGGTTTGGAACATATACCCGATATAGTGGGCGCGTAACCTATCCCGATCAGATTCTGAGAGAGCAGTCATCTCCTCGCCAGCGAGCACAATGCTTCCGTTGTCGGCTTGCAGAATTCCAGCGATCAGATTCAGAAATGTCGTTTTTCCAGCACCGCTGCTCCCTCTGAGCGCAATCTGTTTTCCTGCGTCTATCTCAAAGTGGGGAACATTAATGATGTGGCTCCGTGAACCATCAGGTGAGGCGTAAGCCTTTTCAAGGTTCGTGACTGTCAAAAGGGACATTACAGTCTCCGATTAGTCTTCTAGCATTTTGCAGTGTTGACATGCGCGGCACAAGCGGCGATTAAGAAGGTGACCTGCCATAAGTAGAATCCCGCCGCAAGCCGTGAAGATGCTTTCGTACTCTTCTGGCACCCGGAAGCGTGCAATAAATATACATACGAACGCACCGCCTAGTATCAGAAATAATTGCCATTTTCGATGGTGTTGATAACCCCACGTCAGACTCCCTACGGCGAGTCCCACTGCTGCGACGATCATCACCAATTCGACAGATTCACCGATCAGAAATCCAAGACCTATGAGCGGTAGGGCGATTATCAACAACGGAGTTGCCATACAGTGGAGGGCGCATGCAAAAGAGAGGCATGCCCCAACATTATCTACAAGTGAGTGATTCAGATATCTTTTCAATTGTTTCCCCTAAAATCATGTGATACTTATTCTTGCTTTCACTTTGCTTTGCCTATATTGCCAAACCCAGATCAGCCATTAGATTTGGCAATATAGGCAAAACAATTTACCAAACAAACGCCCTTTACGGCGTAACCGTTACCGGAATTGAGAGTGCCGCCGTAAAATCAGGATGGTCGCCGTGCAAAAGTTGGAGTTTCGCTGATGTTTCTCCAGCTTTCAGCCCTTTCACCTCAAAGGTGAATTTCTCGGCAAGTTCATCGTCGTGGTGTTCCTCCTCTTCAGCGTGTTCATCTTCATGCTCATGTTCTTCACCTTCGTGAAGGTGGATTTCAACGATTGATGAGTCAAATTCGCTGAGAGCTAAAGCAAACACCTCTTCTTCGCCATGGTCATGTTCGTCCTCTTCTTCGGGGCTTTCAGGCAGAAATTCCTCTTCATCGTGGTCAAGGAATGCGGCAGCAATCTCTAATTCCTCCCCAACTTTGAGGGTAATACCGCCCTCATGTTCTCCTTCAAATTGGCGGTAAATCTGATTTCCGTCAACCTTGAGGACAAAACCGTCCGCATCGGCATGGAATGGTTCGTCGTCATGGTCATGGCCATCGTCAATAATGGGATTATCATCTTCGCCACAAGCGGCGAACAGTACAACAAATGCGAGTAATAACAACGTGAATCTAAAAAAACAGGTAAACATCATTTCCTCCAGATATAAATAGATCGTGTTTCCCGGCATCACCACTTAGGCAAACTAACACCACAGTCAACTCCGCAGGGAAAAGGTATAAATTGATTAAATGAAAAACAAAAGTATAAGTTAGGCTATAAATTAAGTGGAGAACGCTGGTGGCGCACGACTTTGGATACTGTTGTTAAGTGTCGTAGAAATGAAAGCAAAATAGAAAGGCGGGTGAATTGAGATGCACGTATCAACATTGGTAATGTCAACCGGATCAAATTCTATACCGACATGATTGGCACTGAAAAAACACGCAGAGCAATCTGTAGAACCGTGGTTCGTATGGTCATGTTCATGATCATGGTCATGTGGAAGTCCAACCAAGCTGATTGCCATCAGGCAATAAGAAATGCCCATCGCAATTATCCAGCTAGTTGGATTGATGTGGATTCGATTGCTCTGCAAGAGCCTTTACCTCTCTCAAGAGTGGGATATTTGGAAACTGAACCGAAAAATTATAACACAAGCGGATTGACTTTGACAATTTTTTATTTCACAAATCGGCTGCCAAGGGTATAATTGAGAGGTGAAGTAGGGATTCCCTATCTACGGTAATGGGCTAATAAACTAATGAACCAATGAACTCCTAGAAAAGAAAGGATATTGAGCAAAATGTATAGATTCACCCCTGTTTTGATAGTTGCGTGTATTGTGGCAATTACGAGTTTTTTAGTTCAAGCGGAGAGCGATGAAAGTGAATCGGCAGCCGAAAAATCCCGTATTCCCGGCTGGTTCCGCGTCGATACCGATAGCTTAGGTACGCATTTCCTTATCGGTGCTACTCATTCCGTCGGTGGACTTTCGCTTGAGTCTAATATCTTCATCGACGACACCATCGGGGAGTTTGACCTCGGTGTTTCTATCCCCGCAGTTAAAGGCGATGGTTTCAGCGTCACACTGCTCCCCATGCTCGGCCTTGGATATGACTATGCCGCGCCAGATGGGCCCCTCGCAATCTATCCACACCTCTTTGTTTTTATGCCTGCTGGAAAACTCTTCTTGAAATCGTGGACAATCGGCACCCTCTATTCCGTGTTTGACGAAGACAGGAACAACGAGGTATACACCCGCAATTATATAACCTATTCCCTCAACAAAACCCTTGCCATCGGTCCGCAAGTCGAAGCTGTGATTGTGGGGAACGGTGTTGGGCTTGTCAGTTTGGTTGTCGGTCCGCGCATCAACATCGGCTACGGTGAAAATAACACCCTCGGCATTCTTGTTGGGTATGACACCAAAAAAGAGGAAGACCAAACCGGGTTGACCGGAAGGTTGAGTTTCACCCGCAGGTGGTAACAAAGCATATTAACGGTAGGCGGGGCTGCCCCGATAAAATCGGGATTTCGCTACGTTCAACTTGCCCCGCTTACTTGACGATGACCATCTTCCGTGTGGTGGAAAAATCGCCTGCTATCAGCGTGTAAAAGTACGCACCACTTGCCACCCGCTCACCGACATCACTTCTCCCATCCCAATGGATTGCCTTTGATCGATTCTCATAGGCAGATGCAATCCGATATCCAACCTCAAGTGTGCGGACAACATAACCCGTTTTGTCATAGATGGTCAAGGTGACGAAAGCATCCTCTGCCAATCGATACGGTATCCATGTCTCTAGGATTAAACGGATTTGGATAGTTGGGTAACAGTTCCATTTCTTTTGGGGTGAGGGATACTAAAAGCTGTTCAAGCACCAGAAATCCACGTTTCATGATGGAATTCCTAACTTCAAGTGCCCGTGCGTCGGTCAGCCAACCCTGAACCTCTACCGTTGTGAGTGTCTCAGGGAGTTGCAGATGCGCTGAAGGCGCAGCTGCCGCACCGTCAAACATCCCCGCAACCATTATTAGATCCAGAACATTGACCATCCCATCTCCGTTGACATCTACCGCTTTAGCGCGGAGGTTTGGATCGGGGATGTTTACAATTTGTGCCGTTACGGGCAGCGGAGAAGTAAGCCAAATCAATAAAAAAAAGGAAAATAAAGAATTAGTTTTTTCATAGATTCCCTTCTTGAGAATACTATAGTGAATTCAAAAAATAAAGAAACACTTGCGCCCCCCCGGTAGGTGCGGTTTGATGAAGTTTAAGTATTTAAATCGGTAATCCCTATTTTCCTCGAAACATACGGTAGGCGCGGTTTTCAACCGCGCCGGTGTCGCTAGCAAATTACCGAACTGTTTTTTTAATTTTCATGTAACCGCACCGGTTTGGCGTGTCCCATTAATTCTAAAATCTACTATAAGCAGGAGTTACGCGCTGCAGTAGGGAACGCAGATCTGCGTTCCCTACGAACTCCTTGAGGGTGTCTCTGCTAGAGTTGCCCAATTTATCGGGCATTGGCAACGGTGTCCTGTAACGATAAATCGCCGAACTGCAAGTCTAAGACTCTCCAAACAGGGCGGGTGAGCGTGTAACTGCGTAACTCCTATTAGATAAAGATAACCTAAGTGGATCTCCTGTTTTGGGTAGGCACAAGTTGCTTTGAATCCTGATGCAGCATCGGGGCTATAATGATGCACATATCTCAATTATATCACGCCCCATTTCGCAAAGCAAAAGGAGTGGAAAGGGCTCAGGTAAAATTCTTACCCATATAATCATTCAGAAATGGTATAATTTCAACACGTTGCACCGGTTAATTGAGGAAAAACTTCACCGTTTTTGGGTGAAGAAATCTAGTGGTAATGGATTAAGTAAGGTTGTGCTATCTACCAACATATATGGTTAACTCATATAAAAAGAAAGTGCAGAGCACGAAGAGAAACCGAGTTTTGCCGAAAAAACTCGGTTTCTTTGCACGAAATCTTAACGTGAGCGATATGGTTAATGAAACGCTATGAAAACGAAATTACTTGAGTCAATGCCACATTCGATTGGAGCAAAGCTGAACGGACTGCTCTCCACGGGAGAGGAGGAGCTTATTCGTGTATCTACTGACCTGAATCAGGAAGGAGAATTTGGGGAACAGTGGGTAATTGTTACAGATAAACGGCTCCTGATTGTCCCAACGACGGAGCTTAACAGCGTCATCGAGGTGCCGATTCAAGAGTTGATTCTTGTGCAGACCGAAGCCTTAGTTGGTGGAGGTCGCCTCAGCATTGAACGGAAGAGTAAACCGACCATCACAGTGCCTTACTCCAGTTCTCTCGCAGAAAAATTTTCTGAGGTCGCGCGGGGCCTTGAGCAGCTCCGTAAGGGAGAAGCGTTTCTGATTAACACACAACTTGACCGCACACGATGCGGAAAGTGCGGCAAACTGCTCCCTGAAAAGAATGGAATCTGTCCTGCCTGTATCCGGCGGCTAGCAACACTACAGCGTATTGCTAGTTATCTGAAGCCCTACAAAGGGCTCGCCATCCTCTTGGTGATTGTTTCCTTGATAGAGATGGGTACAGCAGTGATCCCTCCAATGCTATATCAACAAATCGTCGATGATGTCTTAATAACGAAGGAAGGAAACACCGATAGTATGTCTGAACGGCTGACCCTGCTCGGTTTACTGGTGCTCAGTTTGGTTGGCCTCCGTGTGTTGAACTGGGGAATGGAATGGGCGCATGGTTGGACGGTGAGCTGGTTGGGAGCGCGTATCACCGCCGATATCCGAAACCGTCTTTATCAACAACTGGAGTTGCTTTCACTCCAGTTCTATGATAGACGGCAGGTCGGCGCGGTGATGTCCCGTGTAACCAGAGATGCCGGCAGGCTCCAGGAGTTTTTGGTGGAAGGATTGCCCTACTTAATCCTCAACGCATTAAGGATTATCGGTATTTTAAGTATTCTATTTTGGAAACACTGGCTACTGGCACTGCTTATCCTCGTACCGATTCCGTTTATAATGGGGTGGGGTGTTATCTTCTGGAAACGGATGCGGCTCTACTTCAATAAATGGGATCAGGCTTGGTCAGATATCATGACGACGGTGAATGAGACGCTATCCGGTATCCGTGTGGTCAAAGCCTTTGCCCAAGAAGTAAGAGAAATCGCCACATTTGGGATTCGGAATAAGAAGATCCGGCAACTTGCCATTCGGACGGAAATTAACTGGGAGATTTTCTTCGCTACAACAACCCTCTTGACTAGTTTTGGTATACTGGTTGTGTGGTTTTTCGGTGGAAGAGAGGTAATCAGAGATACGCTGACGTTAGGGACGCTGTTGGCGTTCTATGCTTACATGTGGATGCTCTATGAGCCGATAGAATGGTTTGGGCAGGTCAACAACTGGATGACACGGGCATTTGCCGGGGCGGAGCGTATTTTCGAGGTGATTGACACCCCCGCCGAAGCGTACGAAGACCCTAATGCACACTCAATATCGAATATCAGGGGAGAGGTTAGTTTCAAAGATGTCACATTTGGTTACGACAAGAGCAAACCTGTGCTCCACGAGATTAACCTCGATGTTACACCCGGTGAGATGGTAGGACTTGTGGGGCGGTCTGGGGTTGGCAAGACGACTACCGTGAATCTGATCTGTCGATTCTACGATGTTGATCGGGGCATAATTGAGGTCGATGGTGTACCGATTCAGAAGATCCGCCTTGAGGATTTACGGAGTCAAATCGGCATTGTGCCGCAGGAGCCGTTTCTGTTCAGTGGCACTGTTGCGGAGAACATCAGCTACGGCAAACCCGGTGCGAGTTTTGAGGAGATTATGGACGCGGCGATCGCAGCAAATGCTCACAACTTCATCGTTGCCAAGTCCGACGGCTATGATACCCAAGTCGGAGAGCGAGGAGGTGAGCTATCAGGCGGCGAAAAACAACGGGTTGCTATTGCCCGTGCCATCCTCCGCGATCCCCAAATTCTCATCCTTGATGAAGCGACCTCATCGGTGGATGTGGAGACGGAGAAACAGATTCAGGAAGCCATCGCCCGGTTGACTCAAGGGCGTACCACCTTCGCAATTGCCCATCGCTTATCAACGCTACGAAATGCAGACCGGCTCGTCATACTTGAAGGCGGTCGTATTGTTGAGATGGGAACACATAGCGAATTGATGGGAAAAATGGGTATTTTCTACGAACTAGTGCAGCTGCAACAGCAGACCTCAGAGATTATTGCGGTCAAAGAATAACTACTTCGGAAGGTGGTTGGGATGGATTGCCAAATCCATGTCAAAACCCTAATCAGCAAAAGGAGCCAAAAATGGCAAAATACCGAGGGGCAGTCATAGGACTTGGGTGGATGGGGATGCTCTACGATTTGGCACAACGCATGGGGGTGTGGCATGTTGATGATATCGACCGTCCCACACCCGAATTGGATGTCCACCGCAAGTTCTACTACCACGATCGACATTTGCCGAGAAAGTCGATGCCGAGCAGCTACGCAGAGGCACTGTCAGATCGGTCAGAAATAGAGCTGGTCGCCGCTGCCGAGCGTGACCGCAAACGACTCGCAGCTTTCGGGGAACGCTATGGTGTTAATGCACTATACACCGATGCGATGGAGATGCTGCACCAAGAAAAGCCGGATATCGTTGCCATTTCCACCAATACCAAAGGACGTGCAGATCTGACCTGTTACGCCGTGGCGTGCGGCGCAAAAGGGATTGTGACAGAGAAACCGATGGCTTACACCCTTGAGGAGGCAGACCGCATGGTAAAAACGTGTGCCGATGCCGGCGTGCCTCTATGCTGCGGTGCCATTTCGACCAGCCATCCCGCGTTCCGCACAGCCAAGGAGTTGATAACAAGTGGCGCGATCGGAGAGGTGCTTTCCATTGAGGCAGAGTCGGATAAGAATCTGTCCCAACACCAAAACTGGTCGTACTTTGTCGACAGTAGACCCGCATGGGTCATCGGCTTGGGAGATTTACCTAAGCGCGAATCTGGCAGCAACGAGTTCCGTGGTCAAGGCATGATGGTCACCGATACAGGACTTGTCGTGCATTTCAGGAAGGGTGCCCCAGCTGTACGAATCACCGGCACAGAAGGCGAACTTTTTCATCCAGAACATTACTCCGACTGGACTCTGTTTCAGGAGGTGGACACCCCTGCCGGGCGGCACCGGATAGAGGTGCCGTGGTCCGGACCGAAGATGCAGGTCGGTGGCGGTTCAATTAACGGACTAGCGGATGTGATGGAGTGCTTGGCGGGTAAACTTGACGAACCCAAAAATTCGGGCAGACGGGTGGCTATTGCACTTGAAGTTGAGATTGCCATAAAGTTATCTTCGACTCAAGGCGGCCAGCGAATTGACCTACCGCTAGCAGATCGTTCTCTCGGACTTGAGTACGACTGGCATAGATAAGGAACAAAGTTTTGATTTTGAGAAGACTGATGTTCAAAATCGTTCTCATGTTCACCGCAATTTTCTGGATTGTGCCCCTATTGAGTCTTGCCAAAGCTGAGAAATGGGGTAAGAAAGCGGATATGCCAACCGCAAGATTCGCGCTATCCACCAGCACAGTGAGCGGCAAGATTTATGCCATTGGGGGGAGAGTGGGGAACACGCTTCTAGCTAAAACGGAAGAATATAATCCCTGGACCAACAAATGGACTAAGAAAGCGGATATGCCAACTCGACGGGAGGGATTTTCCACCAGTTTGGTGGTTGATAAAATTTATGCTATCGGCGGAGGGGACCTCGGCGGAATGCTTGCCGTCGTTGAAGCCTACGATCCAGCGACAAATACTTGGGCGCGAAAAGCAGATATGCCCACACCACGATGGGGACTGTCAACCAGTACCGTCAACGGGAAAATTTACGCCATTGGAGGCGACGGGGTTGCGCTAACGGCGGTCGAGGTATATGACCCAACGACGAACACTTGGGGGCAGCGAGCAGACATGCCCACTCCAAGATGGGGATTATCAGCCAGTACCGTCAACGGAAAGATTTATGCCATTGGTGGGACGCCAAACGGTCTTGAAAGCCTTCGCACCGTTGAAGTCTACGATCCGGCGACGAACAGTTGGGTACAAAAGGCAGACATGCCCACTCCACGATGGGGATTATCAGCCAGTACCGTCAACGGAAAGATTTATGCGGTTGGAGGCACACAAAATGGTCGTGATGGGCTTCAGAGCGTTGAAGTCTATGATCCGGTGACGGATACTTGGACGAAGGCACCAGATATGCCCACCCCAAGAGGAAATCTCGCTACCAGTGCCTTCAATGGGAAGGTTTACGCCATCGGGGGCTCACAGGGATTGCTGCGCCGTGCCCTTTCAACGGTGGAAGCGTATGATACAGGAGTGCCGCCTCAAAGTGCTCAATCGATCGGAAAAATCGCTACAATATGGGGCAAGCTGAAAGTTGAGAGATGATACAGATGCACAGCCTATCCTCTATCCTGTGTGAATTAAGCGTGACAGATATTGGTAAGCATCGGCGACGTACCGGGGCAGGTTTTCTGGATCTTCAACTTCTAACTCAACGGCAAGTGGGCCGCAGTAGTTGATGGCACGAAGTTCATGGATTAAGCCCGGCATATCAATTTCTCCCTGTCCAATCGGGACGGATTGAGAGCCGATGTGATCTTTCACATGGACGTTGTAGATACGGTCAGGGTATTTGCGGATGAGCCCTTTCCAGTCTACACCTGCCTCGTGAAAATGTCCCGTATCAATCGTAATGCCGATTTGCTCCGTGGTGATATGGGCGAAGATTTCATCGTAATCCGTCTCATTTTGAAATTGAGATCCCACGTGCGGCTCCAACGCCACTTTCACGGGCAGGTCAGAAATTGCTTTAACAAGTTTGCCAAGCCCAGCGAGCGTATGTTTCAAACCGTCAGTTTGTCGCTTACCTCCCGAAAACACAAGCAGTGGACACTTGAGTTTGACAGCTGCTTGAGCGTTAAACAGTAAATCTTCGACACAACTTTCTGCTGCCTCGACGGAGTCGGTAGAAATCGCTGACGCGTAAACCTCTGTCAACCCTTTCAGTCCTGCTTCGGCTGCCTGACGCTGAAGTCCTTCTGTATCTAACCACCGGATAAGTCCAGGCGTCCAAGTGATTGGTCCCGCCAATCCCCAGTAAGTATACCCCGTCTTCGGTGCATGTTTGAACGTTTCCGAGATTTCATCCAGAGGCGGATTTCGTAACGCGCAGGTTGTACAAGATAGAATTATTTCGCTCATAAGCTTTCCTTAAATTGATTAGGTTTGTGCTGAATTTCTGATTTTGACTTGCTTGTTCACCTATTTCTGGCGTTGCTGATTTCCGTTGACACCACCCGACAAATCTGTATAATATTCGGCGACAAATATGCTAAAATCACTGAACCAATCTCAACGGAAACAAGGTTAAAACAGCGAAAATATGAAACAGGCGAAAGCATTCGCACCCGGCAACCTCTCTTGCGTATTCAAGATCATCCCTCACCCAGAAGCAACCAAGATGCACTCGCTCGGCATGGGGTTTACCATTACAGAAGGCGTTGTTGTAACGGTTACCCAGCATAGCAGCCAGACCACCGTCCAATTTAATGACAGCAAGATCCATTTCCCCACCGTTATATCAGTTGCCCAAAAATTGACACATCAACCAATGCAGGTAGAAATCCATTCTCCCCTACCGCTTGGATGCGGGTTTGGTTTGAGTGGAGCAGCTTCGCTCGCTACAGCGTACGCGCTTAATGCCCTACTAGGATTAGGCAAATCCGAAGAAGAACTAGCGATGACCGCTCATGTGGCTGAAGTGGAGAATCGAACGGGTTTGGGAGATGTCTGCGCCCAATATCACGGTGGTTGTCTCGTTAAGTTAAAGATAGGCTATCCCCTCGCTGCGGAACGCCTACCGATTCCTGAACAACCAATCTACTACCGATATTTCAGCTCCATCCAGACGAAAACCATCCTCGAAAACACCGAGCGGAGAGAACGTATCAACAGAGCAGCAGATGAAACATTGCAAGCTTTAGAAAAGCTGACGAAATCGGATACGGTTGACTTTAACGCCTGTATTCAATTGTCCAAACAGTTCTCTCTAAACAGCGGGCTGTTAGAAGATAAGCGTGTACAGGGAACCATCCGCGAAATCGAGGAGGGGGGCGGGGTTGCGTCTATGATTATGTTGGGAAATGCGGTATTTAGCACCCATCCTTTTGAAGGAGCGACCGAAACAACGCTGTCTGAAGGCGAAAAGGGGAGGCTATTATGAGCGATGTTCCTGAGAGCCATCCTCGGTATGCGTCGCTGAAACTGCGAGATGTCATTGTCGCCGGTGTGGAGAGTGGGGTGACCTCTATCCACGGCTTGATGGCGCATGGTCGTGGCGAAGCCTTCGACTACCTCATCGGCGAACAAACACAACCCTTTGCTATGGACGCAATTCGCGCCGGAGCAGCCACCCTTCTGCTTGCCGAACATCCCGTAATCTCGGTTAATGGAAATGTTGCGGCATTAACGCCCGGTGAATTGGTGACGTTCGCAAACGTCCTCAAAGCCCCATTAGAGGTGAATATCTTCCACGCCTCGAAAGCACGGGAGGATGCGATACGAGAGCATCTCGCAAAACACGGGGCGGTTCGCGTTTTAATGCCTACAACGGAAGTGCAACTTTCGTTTATTGACTCAAATCGGAAGTTCGTCCATCCAGAGGGAATTTTTCGCGCCGATGTGGTGTTCGTTCCTCTTGAGGATGGCGACCGCTGCGAAGCGTTGCGGAAGATGGGCAAAACAGTAGTGACAGTTGACCTTAACCCCATGTCTCGGACCGCTAAACAGGCAGGCGTAACCATTGTGGATAATGTGGTGCGAGCTTTGCCGCTGCTGATTCAGAAGGTTAAAAAGCTGCAAAAAGCATCTCCCTCTGAGTTAAGGAAAATAATCTCCGAATATAGCAACGACAAGGCTCTGCAAGCGGCAGTCCAATGGATTCGCCGAGAGCGATAAATTTTACGCTCCGCCAACCTCCTCATTTGCCCGTTTGACGAGTGCGTTCATGTAGGCGATAGTGTAGGCTGTTCCGCTTCGATCTCCCACCATAGACGGAACGTGGTCTGGAATCGCAACGCCCTTGAAGTTTACCTCACGCATCACCTTCATCACTTGGTACATGTCCTGATAACCGTTGTCCACAAAGGTCTCGACAAAGTGCGGCAGCGGCTGGTCCACATTGCGGAAATGCACCTTAAAGACCTTGCCCCATTCGCCGAAGAAGCGCATGGATTCTAGGACATCCTTGCCCATCAGCTCGCCTCCCTCTAGCCAACAACCGACACAGAGACACATACCAACGTTGGGACTGTCAGCGATTTCAAGGGCGCGTTTGTAACCCTCAAAGCTGCTGAAGATACAACGTGGGATGCCCGCTAGCCTTGGCACAGGTGGGTCATCGGGATGGATGCCAATCATCACTCCGGCTTCCTCCGCCACCGGCGCGGCTTCCTTGATGAAATGAGTGTAGTTATCCCAGATCTCCTGCTCCGAATATTCGCGTCCATGTGAGAGCGGCATCTGATAGGTCTTCTCTCGCCAATGTCCTTCTTGTGCTTTGTCTAGGTCAAATCCTCTCGCACTCGCACCGCCGCGGGTGGTTTCACGTTCTGTGCTCCAGATACCGTTGCCCATGTGAGCGTAGGTCGTGTACGGAATTCCGGCACGACCCAGATCGCGGATATACCGTTTGTACTGCTCGACTTTCGCATCACGGTTAGGCAAGTTCAGCACAATTGCGTCCTGATTGTGGACATCGCTGTTGCCGAAGCCGTAGATTTTTAATCCGGCGTTCTCGAAAATTTCCCGTCGGCTCATGAAGTAGTCGTAATTGGCGTGTTCGCCATCCGTCCAGAGTACCACATATTCGACCCCCATCTGCCTAGTGAATTGTAGATCCTCCTCGGTCGGTTCGGGGGACATCTGCGCGGTTACTTTGATGCCCGGCTCGATGTTATCCATTGGGTGTTTTGCCATGATTACATTCTCCTAGATGTGAAACGTGAAACGTAAAACGTGATAGATAGAGAAAAATTTCATTTCATTGACTGTAACCCGGTTATTAGATTTTACTTTCAGAATTTCAGTCAGAATACTATTTTGACATAAGTTGCTGGTAGTAGGCATATTGCTCTGAATCCCGATCCTATCGGGGATCCGTATACCGTAACTCTTGTGCATACGATAGGGCGATAGTGCTTGCCTGCCACTGTGGATAACACGTAGGTTGGGTTGAACGAAAACAGGCAAAAATCACAACCGTTACAACTCGATGCTGATGTACAATTCTCATTCAAATCTCAAAAATCGGAGTGAAACCCAACACTTGATGCTACCTACAGAGCATCCATTTGGATAGGTGTTTGAGGTATCCGAATCAGATTTCTCAATTTCGTTCAACCCAACCTACGAATTATAACCGGCAACTTACGTTATTTTAGCAGAAACCGAAGGTGGGGTCAATATCAAATGGGTTTTAAGAAATTAAACGGGTAATTCTATATTTCCCCAGACCCGGTAGGTGCGGTTTGCAACCGCACCGGACATCGCTCGGAAATTACCCAATTAATAAATTAATCTTCATTTGATATTTTCGCCGTGCTACTTCAATCAACATTCTGGAGAGGCACCAAACGCAGCGCATTTTGGTAAAAAATCTGGTTCGCCACCTCGTTAGGTAGTTCCAGTCCACCCAGAAATAGTTGTAGTGCCTGACCGTGTTGGTCACGACCAAAAAGTAAACGGTCTGCATAACGGGCAAGAAACTTCCGTGCATGGTCTATATCCCGCTGTAACGCACCTAGGCCTGATCCGGCAGACAGATCTGCGTAGAGGTTGGGATAGGTATCAAGAAGTCGTTGTACCTGCCCCCCGGGTGTAATCGGTCCACGCGGGTATGTGGCCGGATCACTGTCGGCATCACCGCTGATATACCGCCAGAAACCGGGGGCATGACCGATGAAAATTGTTTCGGGGCACGCCTGCAAGGCACGTTCCAAAGGACCGACGCCACCACCGTACCAGTAAGTTTGGTAAACTTGCTTACCGTTCTCGTCCGGCAAATAAGGCACGTCCAGGTGTAACACCACTGGACACTTGAGTTCGCCAGCTTTGTGGAACAGTTCCAATGCGCGCGGGTCGTCCAACAACATGCGATAGCTCCACTCTCCACAGACCCGGACCCCGTGCATGTGATAGGCAGCTTCAAACAGTGCCGGTGCATCTCCTTCAGATGGGCATGGACAATAGCCGGCGATAAAGCGATCCGTATATAGGTCTCGCGCATCTAGTAATTCATCTAACGTAGCACCTGCATGTGTGCCGTCCGGTCGGATATTGCAGGGGTTGAAGGCACGGCAACTGCCCGGCGCATTTTCCGCCGGTGGATGATACCAAGTTAGCAGCCAAGTTACATCAATCCCAAATTCATCCATTTCCGCGATCACCCCTGCGGGATTGAGACCGTGGTAGTATGCGTGTTGGTGTGAGTCAATAATCATGTTGTCCTCCGTCCATTCTGGTTCCGGGTTGAAATGGAATAAATGCCTGCATTGTGTCACTTTTTTGTTGTTCTAAAATTCCACCTGTGATAAGATGATAGCATAGTTGGAGTAAACTACCACCAAATTTTTCCCGCCGGTCCCTATTTTCATGGAGATTGGTCTTTTAGGAAATAAACATGAGAATACTGATCCATTTTTCCTTCGACGAAGCGCAGATCGAAACCTTCCAACAGATTGCACAAGAATATGGCGACCACGAAGTTTGCCACGCCACCAGTGAAGAAGAAGCCCTCCAGTTTGCATCTGAGACAGAAGTTATACTGGGGCTTTTCCTCCCCTCGGTTTGTGCGGCTGCCCCGAACCTACGTTGGATTCAATCCAATAGCGCGGGCATGGATAATTTTCTGTTCCCAGAAATCATTGAGAGAGATGATGTGACAGTCACCAACATGGCAGGACTCTATGCAAGCCAAGGCGGTGAACACGCATGGGCACTGCTCCTATCCCTAGCACGAGGTATTCCGCATGTTATGGGCAGTGAGGGACGCCGTGCATGGCGGATGCCAGTGGTTGAACTGACAGGTAGTACCCTTGGTATTATCGGTTTGGGTGGCTTCGGTATGGAAATGGTGAAGCGGGCTCGCGGTTACGATATGGCGATCATAGCAATCGATCCGGTGCGCCAGGACAAACCGGACGAGGTCGCTGAACTGAAACCTGCAACGCGCGAAAATCTGCACGACCTACTTAGGCGTTCTGACTCCGTTATGCTCGCTTGTCCCAAAACCCCGGAGACCTATCATCTGATTGGAAACGAGGAACTCGCTGCGATGAAACAGACCGCCTACCTAGTCAACGTCACTCGCGGCGGTATTATTGATGAAGATGCCCTCGTTAGTGCACTGAAGAATGGCGAGATTGCCGGTGCTGGCTTAGATGTGACCGAAATTGAACCGCCCCCGCCAGAGAGTCCACTTTGGGATGCCCCTAACCTAATTATCACTCCGCACCGCGCGGGTTCCTCCCAACACCGTCCACGTAAGACTTTTGAATTTTTCTGCGAGAACTTGGAACGTTACCTGAAAGGGGAACCGCTGCGGAACGTTGTCGGTAAGAGGCGTGGGTTCTAATTGTCGCTTATTTTAACAGAATCTCAAAGGCGGATTAATATCCATTCAGAAAAGTTGTTGTATCCTGTTTCCTTTTGACAGCCTTGCGATACGGTGCTATAATCGCAGCTATTAATGATGTTCTCATCTATGGAAACAAACGCATCGCACCAAAAGACTGGAGGTTACAATATGAAAGGGCAAAGAATCTTTTGTCCATCCCCGGTGGTTCAAGGGTTAGTTATACTGGTTTTTGTGCTAGGGTGTGGCCTTAATGCCTTTGCACAAGAGGCAACTACAACCGAAGATACCCGATTGTTTGACACCGCCAAAATATGGATTTTTCTTGCTGTGATCCTGTACTCAGCCACAGTAGTCTATTGTATCTACCATGCTCGGAGTGGAAAGGAACTGTTTATCCGCCGTATTCCCGGACTTGAAGCGGTGGATGAGGCGATTGGTCGAGCAACGGAGATGGGGCGTTCAATTATGTACATCCTCGGCCTGGGAGGGGTCAGCAATGTCGCAACCATCGCGAGTATGAACATCCTCAGCCAAGTGGCACAGAAGACTGCGGATTATGAAACGCCGCTGCGAGTCCCGTGCAATGATCCCATTGTAATGAATGTAGTTCGGGAGATGGTGCGAACTGCTTATCTCAATGAAGGACGACCTGATGCCTACAATGAGGAGAACATCTTCTTCCTCACAGAAAGTCAATTCGCCTATGCTGCGGGTGTTGATGGAATGATGGTTCGGGAAGAGCCGGCGGCGGTTTTTCTGCAAGGTTCGTTCTTCGCCGAATCGTTGATTTTGGCGGAAACCGGCAATTCCATCGGCGCAATCCAGATCGCGGGAACCGACAAGGAGCACCAACTACCGTTCTTCATCGCCGCGTGTGACTATACACTGATTGGTGAAGAACTATACGCAGCTAGCGCGTACTTATCCCGTGAACCGATGCTGCTCGGTAGTCTCAAGGGGCAAGATTACGGCAAGGTAATGATTTTTGGTGCTATCGTGATTGGCGTCATTCTCGAACTTTTCGGGATTACTTGGATGACGACCTTCTTCCAGCGAGTTAAGTAGCGTTTTACGTTTCACGCTTCAGGAGGTGTTATGAGACGACAAGTTCCGTTAATTCTTTGTTTCGCCTTTGGTATTGTGATGGCACTTACCGAATTTAGCCCGCACCCATTTTCTCAGGGGCTCAACAAGGAGGTCATCGATTGGGCATTGGTTATCGGTCCATTCGCACTTGTACTAGCTGTCGCAACCTTGGTGCAGACCCACTGGGTCCGCATCCGTCGGCGTAGTGAATATTGGCAATATAGCTTTCTGGTCTTCATTGGAATGATCGTTATGGTTGCGATTGGCATTCCGTTTGGTCAAAGGCATCCGGCTTTTGTGTGGATGTTTGAAAACGTGCAAGTGCCAATGGATGCAACGATGTTTTCACTTCTCGCATTTTTTATCGCCTCTGCTGCCTATCGTGCTTTTCGGGCCCGCACCCTTGAGGCGACCCTGCTACTTGCTGCGGCACTAGTTGTCATGATTGGGAATGCCCCCGTTGGGGATCTCATCTGGAACACGATAATGCCATTTGGAGATAACTTGCCTTCTGCAGCACGGCAGTGGATTTTAGATAATCCGAATCTCTCCGCACGACGGGGGATTATTCTTGGCATCAGTCTCGGTGTGATTTCTCAGTCAATTCGTATCATCTTGGGTATTGAACGTTCATATCTCGGAGGCGTAGAAGGAGATTAAAAAATGATCGAAAAACTAATGAACATAGATCGGCGAATTGTCTTCATTTTGGTTGCATTGGCGGTGATCATTCCTTCCTTGCTGTCAGTCAGTTTTCCTATCACTGTTTCACAACCGACGCGTAGTACCTACGACTATATTGAAGCACTGCCCGCCGGTTCAACCCTCATGATTGGATTTAACTACGGTCCCTCGTCGTTAGCAGAACTCCACCCGATGGCAAAAGCGGTGATACACCACTGTTTTCGGAATAAGATTCGGATTATTGGCATGACGCTTCTGGCGGAAGGGGCAACGTTGGGAGATGGAATGTTGTCGGAGACCGCCGCCGAAGCGGGAGCGGTTTATGGTGAAGATTACGTCTATCTGGGCTTTCGGCCGGGGGCAACACAGGTGCTCCTAGGAATGGGTACGGCAATTGATTCCGTTTTTGAAGCCGATTATGCCGAAACCCCACTCGCGGAAATTCCCATGATGACGGATATTAAAAATTATGATCAGATTGATCTGGTTCTCGATTTGGCATCGGGCAGCTCCACGGAATGGTGGATTGTTTATACAAACACAAGGTATAACCAGCAGATAGCCGCGGGTGTGACTGGTGTGATTGTGTCGCAAATGTACCCGTACTTACAGACAAAGCAGCTAATCGGTTTGATGCCCGGCCTCTTAGGTGCTGCAGAGTATGAAAAGCTAATTGGGAAACCCGCAAAAGGAACCGAAGGCATGAGCATCCAATCCTTCGCACATCTACTGGTTGTCGGGCTTGTGATTCTAGGTAATATCGCCTTCTTTATCCAACGGCGTCAAGCTGAATAAAACAGGAGGTTTCATACATGACGGAATTGATTGGTACCTGGGTGGCTGCACTGCTTACACTCTGCATCTTTAGTTTTCTGTATCGAGATAATCCGTTTTACCGATTTGCGGAACACCTGTTTGTGGGGATCTCGGTGGGCTACGGTATTGTACTTACAATCCACCAAGGTTTTATACCGTTCGCGTGGAAGCCCATTGCACAAGCTGTCACGCAGCAACAGTGGGTTGGCTTGTTGAGGCTTATTCCAATCGGTATTGGCGCGTTATTCTTTACACGTCTTGCCCCGACACACGGGTGGTTAATTCGGTATCCAATTGCTATTCTCATCGGGGTAGGATCCGGTTTAGCAATTCCAAATGTAATGCGAGCTGACATCTTTCAGCAGGTGCATGGGACGTTGGCTCCATTTGCACAGATTCATGCAGGCGAGTTAGGTCCGTTTCAAATCTTTGGTGTCATTCTTATGCTTATCGGTGTGATGTCAACGTTGACCTACTTCTTCTTTTCGGTCGAGCATCGAGGGGTGGTTGGTGGCGTTTCAAAGATTGGCATCGTCTTTCTAATGATTGGATTCGGTTCAGCATTCGGTAACACGGTGATGGGTCGTGTATCTCTGCTCATTCAACGGGTGGACTTCCTACTAGCCGATTGGCTACATCTGATTTAGCCTCTGATAGACACAGCGTATGGCATAATGGGAGAAAATCATGGGCCTCAGAGCAGGTATTGTCGGACTCCAGAGCGTTTATTGGCCCAATGCTTTCGCAAACTGTTTGAGTGCTATCTCCCCCGTCGAACTTGTGTCATGTGCCGATCTAGACTACGACCCGGATCTGATATCTATCTCCCTCGGCAAAACACCGGCAGAATATGCCGCAGCGTACGGTCTCCGATTGTATCATGACCCGGTAGAAATGATTCAACAGGAGGATTTGGATGCGGTTTGCATCTGTGCGAAGAACACCGAAGCGGTCAGTCTTGTCGAACAGGTTGCCCCTTTGGGTGTGGATATCTACATCGCCAAACCGATGGCGACAACCCTTGAAACGGCAGAACGCATTGTAAAGGCGGTGCGTGAGCACGGAGTGATTGCCACCTCCGGCACAACGGAACGCTTCGACGGTGGTATCCGCGAGGCATACCAGCATTTCAAGAGCGGAGCGATTGGGGAACTGATTTCGGTTCGGGCGTTGCACCAACACGGGAATATTAACAGTTTTCCAAAGGATGATTGGTATTGGGAGGAAGCACAAGGGGGACCCGAACTGTCTCTGATTTGGTACGCTGCCGATGTGGTGAGATGGTTTGCCGGTTCAGAGGTGACAAGGGTTTACGCCGAATACGATAACTACCTTTCAGATCGCTCGCCTTTTATGGACAATGGCAAGATTATCCTACGATTTGAGAATCGGGTCATGGGGTCGATTGACATCTATTTTTCCGTTGACGGTTTTCGGCTGCCCGCTTATGAGGTTGAGTTAGTCGGCACAGCAGGTGCGATTCGGACGCAGCAAAGCGTGTATGAAGGAACGCTTTTCACAAAAGAGGGAATCAGTAATTTTTACCGAATCCAAAATAACAACTTGCTCGACGAAATGACCCATTGGGTGGAATGTTGCCAGAACAAAACAGATCCGGATTTGACCATCGAGGATGCACAGCATGTGATTGAGTTATGTCTCGCCTGTCGCCAGTCTGCACAGACGCATACGCCGGTTACTCTCCCTTTTGATTAACGGAGAATCAATTATGAGCCCGATATTTCGCATTGACACACCTTCGCAAGAAAATCTCGAAGATTTTCATAGGGACGGCTACGTTGCGATACCTGAAGTTTTTGCGGAGGAAGCACTCTCGAAGTTGACGGCGGAGGTCCTCAATATGGAGGGTGCCCGTGAATATCTCCGCGCCTTAGACGAAGAGCAGGGTAGACCGAGCGATCCAACTGTATACTTTGTTAGGCCGTGGAACGACAGAGGTCCGTGGGCTGACCGCCTTATTGATGCACCGCTTGTTACGGCGTTGCTCCAAGCCACCATTGGTCCCGATTATCACTTCTGCCATTCGGCACTGAATATCGCCCCTCGCGGCGCAGGACGACTCGGCTTTCATCAAGACCACCACCATTGGCGGCATGCGAACCCCGTCAATCTTGCTGAGAGGGACAAATGGTACATCCAGATACTTTACTACCCCAACGGGTTCACACGCGGAGACAGGAGTCTTTCGGTTATTCCGGGGAGTCACCGGGTTCCGCCAACGGAAGATGTTACGCCGGAAAGGCTGCTTGCGGGAGAATTTGACGATGTTGCCGGTCGTAAACTTGCGGCGAGACATCTAGAACTGCCGCCGGGAAGCATGGTTTATCTCAACGCCAGAATGTTTCACGGGGTTGAACCGAAGCCACTGGACTCACCGCAGCCGTTTAGACTTTTCCTTATTGATATCTTCAAAGAGGTAGGACCACCACACCGCTACACACAGGAAATCCCACCCGAATGGATTGAACGTGCAGGACCCGCACGGAAAAAGATGTTCTTGCGCGAAGCGTACACGCCGGAGTGTTGGATTAGCTGATTTTGAGGGCAAGGGTAGGTGTTACATTTCTGCTACCGTGAAGAAATCAATGGCTTCTAACTCCGCTTTTAACTCCTCTCGTTTCTCCGCGGCGAAGGGAAGTTGAGGTAGGCGCGGCTTCCCACAATCGAAACCCAACATTCGCATCACCTCTTTGAGCGCGCCAAAGAAACCGAAAGAAAACAGCACACGGGTCACTTGATTGGCGCGGACTTGTAAATGGTGTCCCCGAGCGATGTTTCCTTGTTTGTAACTGTTGTGCATCTCACGATAGATACCGGGGATGTAGTTGAGCGTCGAACCGATATTACCGCACGCGCCCTGCATCGCGGCGTAAATACACTGCTCATCCATACCCGAAAAGATGCTCCAGTTATCACCGCGTAACTCCACAATTTCTCTAAACTCATACATATTGGGGCCCGTGTACTTCGCGCCGGCAACGGTAGGGATGTCCATCAACTGTCGCATCAACGCCACGGCATCTGTGGGACCACCGAATATATAAGTTAGCAGCGGTATATTAGGAGCAGCAGCACCAACCCGCGCAAAGTACGCATACAAACTCTCACTGTTCTGAAACATCGGTGGGATAACACTACTTATCCCTGCAGCTCCTACCTCTTGGGCATGTTCCGCCAATTGGACCGCATCGCCGACAATCATGCTACCAATATGTACAATGGTAGGCACACGCCCATTCACTTGGTCAACGACGGTTTCAGTGACCAATTTTCGCTCTGCTGGCACCATGAACATCCCTTCTCCGGTGCCCCCGCAGACGTAAAATCCTCCAACCCCTTTATCGAGCAAATACTCTACTAGCTCCCGTAACACCCGTACATTCACCTTATCTTCGGCAGTGAAGGGTGTCACCAAAGCGGGCCATGCACCATTAAAACTGGACATAAATTCCCTCCGTTTTTGACTATGATTTATATGAGAAATTCCCCCGTGACACCGGAATTGCGGTTAATCTGTCCGGTGCATCGTTACCCCTCTGGGATGCTCAAGGGCATCAATCCAAAGCCGGCACCATTCATCATAATCACGCAAAACACTCGCAGGATTGCTTGGAGAGCGCACGATGAATTCTGGGTAAGCTGTTCTGCCTGTGTGATGCCCCGTGGTCTGGTAGCGCAGATCTAGGGACCACCGGCATTTGTCCGAGACGTTGGGCACTGAGCGGTGTGGGGTGAATTTATTCAATAGGACCACATCGCCTTTGTAACAGACGAGATCCATAGGTTTGACCGACGGCAGTACCTCAGGTCGGATCGTAACGGTCGCTGCTTCTTCTTTGAAGTGACTGAGGTAGCCAAGATCAAACACGCCGGGAAGTGCCTGCATACATCCCCTGTCAATCGTTGCATCTCCCAGAGGCAGCCAGCAGGTTACGATGTTTGACACTTCAGCTTCGGGCATCATTACACCGGCGTCTTGGTGCCAAGGGACGACATGGAATGAGGGTCCAGTGTGTCCATCGTATGCTGTCGGCGGTTTAGTCCGCGCATGTTGAATAGGATTACAGGTGATTTCTGGTCCGACAAGTGATTCTACTGTATCAAGCAGATGCTCATTGTGCAGAAACTGAAACATCGCCTGACCACGAGATGTACTGATGTCGAGTCCATCACCAACCTCTTTGCACTGCTTATACAGGAGCCCAAAACGTCTGTCGAAGGGAGCATCAGGATAAAGTTTCTCAATTTTCCCCGCAGTGTGTAATTCACATGCCCGTCTATCGACCCAAGCCACAAGTTCATCAATTACAGGATCTAACTCGGATTCAGGTACGGCATTCTTGACAATTAACACTCCATTCTTCGTAAATTCCTCAATTTGGTCGTCTGTCAATTTCATCTGATTGCACCTAAATCCTCTATTATAGTAGATTTTAGAATTAATAGGACACGCCAAACCGGTGCGGTTATATGAAGTTTAAGTATTTAAATCGGTAATCCCGAATATGGTAGGCGCGGTTTGATGAAGATTAATTTATTAATTCGGTAATAATCCGACATAGTGTAGTAGTTGCTGTGACCCGTCTTTAAACTGCTGCATGAAGGCAAGCACTTTGTCTTGAAGTGCCTGCCAGTCATTACTGAGCCGATGGAGATGTATAACCGACTGACGCACCCAGCGCCACAACTTCTCAATTGGGTTTGTCCACGCGGCATAGGTCGGCAGTTGCAATATCTCAATAGGGAGTTTGGCGAGTTTGCCGATTTTGTTTGACGGTTTGCCTGTCCAGTTAGGCGGTGTGGGTTTGGCAAACGTCGTTGTCTGTTGCAGGAGTGCTGCGGTAAGGTTCGGATGAAAGTGTATCGCCCGATTATCCTGAACCAGATAGATACGTTCGGCTTTTGGGTAGTGTTGGCAAATCTGTGTGTAAAAGGTATGCAGTGCGACCACTGTGCAGGTTTCGACCTGCTGGTAAATGACCTCCCCTGTGTGTGGATTGAGCGCACCGATGCCATAACAGGTTTCTTCGGAGCAGTGACTGCGCCGTGCCAAGGGATGCTTCGTGCCGGTCTCTGCCCAGTCTTTTGCGAGGGTCGGTTGTCGTTTGAAGCTAAACTCATCTTGGTAAAGCACAACGCAAGTTTCCAGCGTGTCACGTGCAGTTTCTAAAGCGTGCTGGACGCAAGAAAGTTTTTCAGTATAATCGGCATCCGGACTCCGCACATAGTCTCTGGCACGCTTATAGCTGATCCCCACCCGTGAGAGGATTTGGTGAATGCCCGGCACAGAGATGTCCCGCAACCAGGGTACGACCTGACCGAGTGTGTGCAGCGTCCAGCGGGTTTGATACGGAGGGATTTGCCCCGGATCTTGACCGATAGCTTGTAAGAGTTCTGATTTGGCAACTTCAGCCGACTTGGGGAAAAAAGCGGGTTTTCGACCTCGACCGGGATTATGAAACAGCCCACGCAGACCTTGTGCGCGATAGCGACGCAACCACGCATAGACGGTGTCAGGGTCACGTTTTTTTAGCAAGCCCTTACGTGCAACTTCATGCGGAGAAACGCCTTGATGTATTTTCAACAGTGCCGTTGCTCGTTCTCGGAGATAAGCCGGTTCGCCTTTATCTCGGAGTTCAACCAGGGCTTGGATTTCGGATTCACTCAACTCAAGTGTATGATGTTTTGCCATCAGAGAATACCTCCTTTGGCACTACGATAACACAAATAACAATATTACCGAATTATTTTTTTAATCTTCATTCAACCGCGCCGGCGTCGCTAGCAAATTACCGAACTGTTTTTTTTATCTTCATAAAACCGCACCTACCGGGGGGCGCAAGTGTTTCTTTATTTTTTGAATTCACTTAGGAGTTACGCAGTTCAGTTTGTAGTAGCGCAATTCATTGCGCGTCCCGACAGGCTTGCCCGACTATAAACCGAAAATCTGACTGTAGGGGCAACCCTTGTGGTTGCCCGCTTTGAACGTTCAAGTGCGTAAGTCCTATTCACTATAATATGAACCACAATTGCGAGAGACGTACATCAAATCAAAGCACAAGCAGCAGGATATCGAAGTGTTTTTTTGTGTCGTTGACTTCACGCTTAAAATGCCTGACCGAGCTGGAGGTAAAAGATGGGTTTAAATTCTCTCATTAACGGCACTCCCATGTCAATACGGGCAGGTCCGAGCGGGGTCTCTAAGCGCACACCCGAGCCTATTGCTATACGCGGAAGGTCTCTCTGGATATCCGAAAATTTATCCCATACATTGCCTGTATCCAAAAACAGGGCACCACCGATGAACCTATAGATTGGAAAACGGAGTTCCGTGTTCAAAATGAATAACACATCGCCACGATGATTGCCGAATTGATCTTGCGGTCCAAGGCTCCGCTCCGGGTATCCCCTAACCGTATTTGATCCGCCGGCATAGAAACGCTCGAAGGAGATGATCTCCCGGTCCCGGTTTCCTCTTAGTCCTTTTTCATACCCAAGGCGAATCGCGCTGGCAAGGACAGCATCTCTCCAAAACTGCCAATAGTAGCGATGATCAGTTGTAAATTTGAAGAAACTGGTTTCCCCTCTGAGAAATCCACCCGCATACTCAATCGCAACTTCATTGAACCAACCGTTTTTCGGATTCAGGAAATGATCTCGGCTGTCTCGATGAAACTCAACACCGAGACTGCTCACTGTGGTCTGAATTTTAGGTGGGTCGTCATGGTCACGTAGGTCTTGAGATTTGTACTGTAATGCAAGATTGCTGTATTGCCCCAACCGTTTGGCAAGGTTCGCCGTTCCACCACGCGCCCGTATATCTTCATATTCCTCAAGATTATCGTTGAATAGGCGAAAAGTTCCTATTGTCGGTCCGATGAGTTTATCGAGGGGCGTAAGGTTGAACCACGGTTCAATCAACGTTATTTCATACAAATTGCCTCTTGTGCCTCGACTCACCTTGCCACTGATTTTCATGTTACGTTTGAACAGGTTGTTGTGTGCAAGTCCCAATGTTCCGCGAATACCCTCAGAGGAGATATATCCCCCGCTGACGCTGATTGCCCCTGGTTTTTTTACCTTAACACCTACATTAACATTAATAATTTCCGTATTTTCAACATATTGATCAGATGGCTCAATTTCAACTTCTTGGAAAAGACCTGCGGTCAATAAACGTCGTCGAGATTCCGTTAATAATCGTTCTTCGTTAAATGCCGCTCCTTCAACTAAGCCGAGGTTCTCAAATGTTCGCTGCAAAACATGCAGTTTAATTTGCCCATCCCCATCGAAATAGAATTTGCCAAATTTGGCTTGAATCCCTTCAGAAATCCTATAGGTAAGTGTGCGCGTCTCCGGCTGATAGTCGTGACTGATATGTGCATAAATATATCCTTTCTCATTGTAAAGGGATTCGAGCTGCCGCTCGCCATAATTCGCAATCTCTAGGCTGTAAGGCGTTCCGGGTTTTGCGTCAAGTTTTGCATATAATTCAGCTATCTCAAAGATTGTGACCCCTTCTATTGAAACACGATCTATGATTTTCTGTTCTCCTTCGTAGATTTTTATATCTAAAATGAGCCGGTCATCCTTATCGATCTTAGGGGCATTACTCGTAACCCGAACATCTGGATAACCTTTGCTTTTATATTCGAGTTCCAATGCACGTTTGTCCATTTCAAGTGTTGTCGGGTTATAGATACCTTTGGACAACAACCATCCAAATCCCGGGACTACAAACCTACTGCGAGGTTGGGTTTCCATCAGATCTAGCAAGAAGGCATCTGTAAATGCGGTGTTCCCCTCGAAATTGATATGCCGAATTCGTGGGGCTTGCCCCAGCTGAATCTCGAAATAGATAGCCACTTCTTGACCCGATTTTTCCTCCCTCCTATGACTTACTTTCGGGTCGTAATACCCTTTCTCTCGATAGATTTGAAGAATTTGTTGTTCTGTACTTTTAAGAATTGTCTCCGAAAAGTTCTCCCGTTTGAATAGAGTTAGCTTTTGCTGGAGTTCCGATTCATCGATACCATCACCAACAAATTTGATTTCGATCTTTTTTCCTTCAATAATTTCGTAGTTCAGGATAACTGTACTAGCTGCGTCATCGTAGTTACGGCGAGGTATGACTTTTACAGTAAGATACTCATTTTTCCGGTATAATTCTCGAATACGGTTGGCATCGGCATCAACAGATTGTTTTTGATAGGTTTTACCTCTTTCACCTTTAATGGTTTCTTCTAACTTTTCAACATCAATTGATTTGACGCCTTCAAATCGGATGTCCTGAATAAGTGCTCGGTTCCCCTCATCAATATTATATAACAAATCAATCTGACGCGAGGAGTTGGGATTAGGAATAGGGGTTAGACGAATTTCTGTCTGAAAATATCCGTAATCTTTGTATAAATCGAGAACTTTACGCCGGTCATCTTCTGCAATCTCAAAGGAATATTCCTTTTTTGGACGAGAGACTACCACGTCAAGCAGCAGACTTTCACTTAGACTGTTCCCCTTAAACTCGATTTTTCCGATTCGTATCTTGCCGGTAAGATCGAACCTCAATCGCACCCCGTTTGGACCAAGCATTTCGATTGCTGTAATCTGAGAAAAGAGACCAATTGTATATATCCCTTCGATGCTTTTTCGGATCTGATAAGGCGAAGCAATACTTCCAATCTGTACCCGTGTCTTACGCTTCACCTCCGCATACATTGAACCTGAACTGAGGGGTTCACCATCCAATCTGTAATGGATTTCAATAACGGGAGGACTCTCAGACTGGCTCCAAGCCAAATTGAGGGAAACAGCAGAGGAGATAAGCATCACGGGAAGCAATAACGGAAAAAGGTAGGACATGAAAGAAGGATTAAAGGGGAGTTGCGTCGTTTTATGAATTTGCAGATTTGCCCATTTACCCATGCGTATATTCTCACCTCCTTTCTTTCCTTGCAACTCAGTTGGCAGGGTAGGAGTTACACCATTGCACATCTTAACTCAAGGGTCCCAGGGGACAGATTCCTTTATTTTTTACTCCACTTCGGAGAGGAGTCGTCTCAACTCTCCCTTAACCAGCTCATGTGTTTCCGTCTGTTTTAGGTATTGATCAAGGTCGTATACCAACTGCGGATTGACCAATGCAGTCACTTTAATTTGCCTCATCAGCGGCTCTTTCCGAAGCAGCTGAACAATGCGCAGTCGATCTTCCGCGTTCGTAATTTTGCCGGAAATCAACGCTTTAATAAGCTGAGCGGTCAACCCCTTTGCTAGCTTCTGTTCCGCATGGATACGCAGTGCTTCAGAAGCCGCTTGCTTTGCAGGGTTATCGGCTGCGCCTGTGAGGACTTCGGTGAGGGGTACGACTGCTTGTGCATCTGGCTGATTTTGAAATGCTTGTGCCGCATAGGTCACGACCTGATCATCGGTGTCCTGAAGTGCTTTCAAAACTTTACTTGCCGGATAATCGCGAAGATGTATCATCGCACGTGCGGAGGCACGACGGACGTTCACATCATCGTCGTCCAACCCTTTAATAATTGCCGTTGAGTATTCATGCTTTCCGAGCCTGTAGAGAGTAACACTGATTTCCATCTTCACTCCGGCCTCCTCGGTATTGCTGTGGATTGTTTCCAAATCTTCAAGTCCCCGTGGTTCACCGATTCGTCCGATCAGGCGTACGAGTTCAATTTTCGCCTCTGTTGATGTGTCAGCATTCTGGATGGCATCAACCATTAAGCCAAGCCCATCACTGCCAATTTGATACATCATCTCTACGATGTCACCACGCAGGCTTAGAAAATCAGCTTGACCTAAGGCACTAATCAGCACAGGGAGTGCATCTACGCCCTTGGCGATGACCACCTGCATCGCATCTTTCTGAAGGCGAGAACGTCTAACCAAAATTTGAAGGAGGTATTCAATTTCGTCATTTCCTAACGCAGCTAACCGCTGTGTACGTTCTCTTTCAAACTCAGTTTCCAATCCTTGTGCTTTTGCAGCTCCTGTTGAGAGACCGTGTGTATATGCGAGAACTAACAATACACGAGGCGGAGCCTTGTCTAGCTCATCCATTTCGGCTTGTTTCAGATGCTTAACCGCGTCAATGGCAAGCCCCGAATTTAGCAGTTGCTGCCGTCCAACTTTCAAGTGGTCAATTTGTTGTTTCGGTTCACAACCAGTTAGCAAGATTAACAATGTTAGCCCGGTACAAAGCATCATTCTGATTGAAATAAAGGATTTAGGAATCGTTCTAATCGAGAGATCCTTTGCACCATTCAAGATGGGAGAATCTGCTTGAGGAGTAGCGGGCATTGTGGTTACATGTTTTTTCATAAAATTTAGTTCTCCTGATTTCTTAATAGTTTCTTTACGATGATGTTCTAGCACTGACATCACCATATAATATACAGTTGGCTTGCCCCCAAAGATACGGGCAGCTCACAGATAAGATACGGAAAAAGTGATTGTAACAGGGAGATGTTACAAGATTATGGTAATTTCGTTAGATTTTTGTATCATGGGTGTCAATCAGCAACCATTTAGTAGAAAGCACTCCATGTCATAATTCAGCGAATACGTTAAGAGCTCAGAGGCACTATCTAAAACCGCTGTTCTAGCTTGAGGTCTACGCCGTATTTTCCACGCTCATTCCGTTCTCCTTTGATATAAAAGTGTCGGTTAATTTGATATTCGACCTCAATGCGAGGTTCTGTGTGAAGTTGGAAGGTAGAAGAGTAAGTCAACGAAAGGCGATCTGAGAGTTCTTTTGTCAAAAGGAACCGCGACTGTTCAAGATTGTCTGGACTCAAATCGACATGGGTTTTGCTAAACCCCATTGCTTTTGCGAACCGGTTACCTAGATACCCTTGAACGAGATCGGCTGGCGTATAGGCTTCAGAATCAAGCAGATCAACTCCACCGACAGTCAAAATAGAAAAGATTTGGGGTTGGGTCAAATCATATTTTTCGTTGGCACCTCTTCTAAGAATTTCCGCTTCAAATACCGGATTATGTTTATCCTTGAGATAGCCATTCAACTGCATAACAACTCTGAGGTCCCTCGTATGGAATTCTCCGTTTGTAGCTGGAACTTGAACACCCCGAATTGGTTCAACCGTCTCAGCGGTAATTTCATACCATGGGTTAAAGTCTAGGGTATTTTTGTTTTCTACATAAGAGCCTTCCCGAATCTCGAATTGATGCCCTCCAGAAAGGGACAGCTCGCCTTCTAACAGATCCACCCGTCCGCTAAAAATAGGTTTTTGAATTGGTCCAACAAGTTCACCGTTGATAGATGTTTCGATTTCAATTTCTCCGATATATGTTACAACTTCCCCTAGATTTGATTCCACCAAAAAATTGTTAGGGGCGGTGACATCCAGATCTAGCTGAAGATCGCGCACGATTGGGTAATCAAACCAGACCTCAAACTGTACCTCTGCTGTCTTATCAACCAGATCCTGAATTAACTGCCTCCAGTCTTGCTCGTATAGCCCTCTTTTGACCCGAATCGAGCCCCTTAACGCGGGAAGTTTGAGATTTCCATCTGTCGTAATATTCCCTTTCATCTGTACGTTGACACTCTGGCACTCAAGCTGGTAAAGTCCGGGTTTTTCAAATATGGTTCCTTCGCTCAATTCTGCAACGACATCTATATATTGCACATCGAACCAGTCGGATTGTATCATACCGTTAATTTCAAAGGTGCCGCCATTCATATCCCCTGTAACGCGCTGGATATTCACACCTTTCTCAGTCAAATTGAGATGTGCTGTTCCATTTGCTAAACTGATGTGTGAGTTCGGCAGCTCGAACGCAAACCCTTTCAAAGTTGTAGATCCTTTAAGCATGGGTGAATCAAACTGACCGCCAAGCGTGGCGTTAACGACACCCATGCCTTCGGTAAAGGCAAATTGCGGAAAAATAAGGGATAAAAATTCTAGATCTTCGATAGCTATATCTAATCCACCCTCAATCTCCTCTGACAACGGTTCTGCTTTGAATTCTAAGAAAGACAGGTGAAATGGAATTAATACGGACAGGGCGGCACGATTTTTTCCAATAGATAGATGGGCATCACTGCCTTGCTTGCCACTAATTCGGATCTTTCGATCCTCGTACCTGATATTCCCTGTAAATTGATCAACCTCTGCTTGATTTATCCGCAGTTCAGGGGTTTCCCACGTAAAGGAGATTCTCGGTTCCGCATCCGTTCCACGTATATCAAGCGAGGAATTCAGGGAGCCACGGATGGCATAGGCGTCAGGAAGGAAGCCCGAAATAAAGCCGAGATCCAGATTATTCATTTCAACGTGAAAAAGCAACTTTTTCCCAAGTTCCCAACTTCCAAATCCCATCACCCGAAGGCGCTTTGCGTCGTCTACCGTTGGCTCTTGATCCTCCAAGCTGAATCCGTTTTCTAAGCTGAGTTTTTGGTTTGCAAGTTGGATTTCAATTGGGCTAGGGTTACGGATCTTATAGCCTAAGCCTTCGATCAGAACATTCTGAATATTTAGCTGACCTGTTACATATTTTATCATATTTGGTGGGTTGAATGGCTTAATGAGTTGTGGAATCCACGCGGTTTCGCCGGGGATGAGAAACTGATTTATTGGAATTTTCAAGCTGGCTTCCGCCGTAATATATCCATTCAAGACTTCGGTGGGCTTCACCTCTGTCCCAATTGCTTCGGGATTTAAAACCCTGGAGACAGTAGGATTAAGGAACCGTGACTGATCCCCGATAAAATCAGCAATTCTTGCTTTATGGGCTGTGAATCGACTAATTTCAAAATCGGTTGCGATGATCCCCTCCAACGCGCAGTTGATTTCCGCGGTATACTCTCCTTGACCTACCTGAAAACTGAGTGTGCTAATACGAATTTGCCCCTTATCTGCCTTCAATTCAAACGTCCCATTTGAAATAGGCATATCAAATTTTGCCAACTTCAGCGTACCCTGTTGCGCCGAAAATGTTCCTTGCGGATAAGGCGACTTTGTTGTTCCTTGTATTCTAAGATCTATGTCAGCAATACCATCGGCATATTCGATCAACGGATAAAATAGTAAGCCTAGGGGTGCCAAGGAAATTTGTTGTCCTTGGAGTTTCAAGTCAATGGGCAGATCTAGGAATCGGTCCTCAAGAGCTAGTGGTTGAAAGGCGAGATTAATCGGGATCGTGCCAGACATTTCCAACTGTTTGCTTACTCCAACAATCCGTTGGGTATTCTGGATGGAAAGCAGTTGTTCCTGATAGTCTGCCCTGCCACTATCTTTAATATTGGCATTTCCAATGTGACCGTCTGACTCCCATTTTGCGGTTATGATTGGATTCGCAATATTACCACGAATACCGATGTGGCTCGTCAGAAAACCATCAAACTGAAGGAAAGATTGATCGAGTAGTGTTAGGGTTATCGCGGGTACGAGTACGCCGTAGGGCAGCTGATCTAATCCTAAACTGAGATCCACATTTCCATCAAGGTCTATGGCACCTGCGGCGTTGACCCAAGCAGTATTTCCCGCACCCAATTGGGTTTTCGGAAGTGTGAGTTTCCCATCCGCAAAGTGAAACTGAATCTCATCTATATTTCTCATCTCACGGTTGCTTACCTTGATATGCAATTTATCGCACATGAGGGTTGCCGACATTTGGTTAGGATGGTAGCCATTGCCCTTTAGGTCTAGCATTACATTAGCTTGGCTTTCGATACCGGGGAATTGACGTTTCATTATGTAACTTAGAGGCGTGACAAGATTTACATCTACCCCATTGACGTGCAGTTGAAAGTGGCCGAAGTCGTTTTGTTCCAAAATCTCTATAATTGAAGTCAGGGGTAAGGCTTCGTCCGTTTTAGGCAAACTCCACTCCCCCGATGCCTGATATTGTCCGCCATCGAACAGCCAATCCGCTGATTTCAGATTCATTGTGATCAAGTCGGGTGATGCTTTCTGCCCAACCGAGACCTGAAGCGCAACTTTTAAGTCTTCGATAGGTTGGGGCAGATCCAGGAGTTGCAGCGTCTTTTGTGTTGCATCAATTGAAGCGGTCAATTCTGGTTGAGCCAGATTACCGGTAATCTGTGCCTCTAGATCGAACAAGATTAAATGATTATTCAGGTAATCCGGCAAATTTTGAAAATCACGAGTATCTAACTTAAAATTTGGGCATGAGGCATGGAGCTTGAGATGTGAAGACGGAAAAGTCTCAAGATCAACATGTAGGTTACCTTCCACTTTAATTGGATTGCCAAGTAAGAGTAGATCGAAAGACTCAACGTTAAGGCTCCCGTCCTTATAGATGAGGGTGCCCACAGCTTCACGAATTGGAATTTGCCCGATAGGTGTTTGAAGCACTAGATCGGGAATGTTCCAGTTGAGTTCTAGCTGTGGAGCTTCATAAGTCCCACCACCCGTGAATTTGTAGCTGACGTTTCCTGAGAAAAGTGGTGGTAGTCCCAACAGGTACGATAATCCCTCAAGTGGAAATCCATCGGATTCTACTGTGAAGCTGAATGTATTGGTCGTCTCTGACCCCTGATCCGATTGGGGGGTATCTATCGCGCTCTGCATGGGGAAAGTACCTTCCGCATTTAGGAATGGGCTGCCATCCCGTTTATCAGCGAGCACCAAGGATTGAATATGCCACAGGTTATCCACAAAGGAAACGCGGATCGGAGCGGGGTTAGTCAGCGGACGTCCATTAACATCGAGCGCAGCCTTGGACAGGGACATCTGGAACTTAAATTCTGACAAATCTTCTAGCATTCCTTCAATCTCAACGGTGCCATCGGCTGTACCTGCAAAATAGTCTGCTACATTAAAGATTCGTAAGAATGGAAATAGATCGACTCCCATCCCATCAACAGCAATCTGATAAGGGCTGCCTTCAACTGATTCCAAAACTCCGCGAATCTGACAGGTATCATTAAAGCCCACACCTTCAAAATTCAGTGCATTGTTTCTGTAGATACCGGTTATGTAAATATCCTCTAGTTGGTTGCCTGCGTAAGTAACATTTGAGAAGTTGAAGGTTACATCTACAATCGGATCTGCTGCGTTTGCCTGCCCCTTAGCTGTGACAATCAGATCGGCGTCCAGCAAAAAGTCAGTCATTCCGCGTGCGATCGCAATTTCTGCGAGTTGCATTGACTCACTTTGAAAGTCAATTACATAATTTTGATTAGGGTCAATCTGTGCGTTGAGGATACCTTTCTGACCACGGGTTAGCAGTTCAAAATCGGGAATTTTCACGACATAATTTTCAATCTCTAGCGGCAGCGTTAATAGGTCAAGCGATAGATCCCACGCTTTGCCGCTCTCAATCTGAAGTGTGCCACGACCATTAAGCCTCGCTAGCGTTCCATCCAATACCAGCTCCCCCGTTGCAATCCCCTCGATTGGGTAATCATCACCTGCTAGCCTCACATAGTCTGCAATTTGGATCGGTTGGGCACGCACCTTAAGATCTATCGGCGTATCCCCTTCCATACGGGCCACTCCATCGGCAATCAATACGCTCTCCCCTTTGACAAGACGTATTGGGTTCAGAAAAACCTTATTCTCCGTATAATGAAAATCCGTTGTCAACACACCAATTGGCACATCATACAGTGTTGCTTCTGGAATTTTGAGGAAACCGTGCAAAGAATACAGTGGATTATTCCCTACACCTGCACTACTTTTCCCCGTAAGCGTACCTTCGCCAGCGAGGTCTGGCATTTGCAAGATTCGGGAGATTTTACCTATGTCAATTTTTGTGATACGCAGATCCATATCGTGTTGAGCAGTTAATCCGGGGTTACCATTAATTTCAATCTGTGCATCGTCAAGATTCGCTGTAATCGATAGATGTTGGTCGTTGAGTTGGTATCGCGCTGCTGAAAGGCGAATTGGTACTCCATTTAGACTCGCATCGTCCAGTTGCAATTTGCCATCAAGATTTATTTTGCGGAGGTCTGAGCCCTTACCACTAAATTGGGCTTCACCATCCAAATCCCCCTTAATAGCCAACAAATCTTGCGGAAAATCTATAATTGGTAGTAGTTGCTCTGTCCGAAGGGAGTTAAGTTGTATCCAACCTTTGTACGTGGGATGTTGCAAATCTTCTTGTGTGGGAGGGAGGTCAATTTCTGCCGCTCCTGTCAGCTTTCCTGAAGCGAATAGAGCATCAATATTGGTAACTCGGACGTTACGCGGTGTGAACTCGGCTTGGAGGGTGAGATTCTCAAATTGGAGTGCGTTTAACTGGACAGACGGAAGGCTAATCCCGATGCTACCGACCATTTCCGAAATTGGACCACTGGCTTTGACCTCCACTTCTGCCACCCCTTCTATTTCCCCTGGGGCAGATAGTATCTTTTGCACATCACGGAAATCGAGGGTCATTTGGATTTGTGTCTTGACCTGTGGAGATTGTTTGCCAAGATTGTTTGCCTCACCAGCAACAGTCAGCAGGGAATTTCCCAGCGCGAAACGCAACGAGTGCAATGCACCTCGATTTTTCTGTAACTCAAATTCAGTTTTGAATTCATTAATCTGTGTTTCAACGCCGTTCAGTTCAAAACGTCCATCTCGCACCTCCAAATGACTACGGTATTTCCAGTTGTTCAGAGGACCGTCAACGCGCCCCCGACTGTCAATACCGCCGATTGCAACTTTGAGGGAACCACTTTCATCTTCAAAATTAATGATGCCATTTTCAACACTAATATCTTCGATACTGATATCGGAGATTAACAGGTGAACTGGCACTTTAGGGCTCGTTCCGGTCCCGTTTTTCGGAATTAGCCTTGCTAAATTGATAGTTCCGTCTGCCTCCATGTGCGTATTAACTTGGGGTTGGTTAAAGTGCAGTTGAGTGATGAGGAATTTCCTCTGCGCCAAACTCCATAATCTATATCTTATCCGGATTTCGTCTAGGGCTATTAGAGGAGGGTTTTCTGGATCCGTATCTGCGATTTCAACCCCTCTAACATCCAAGCCGGTAAACACATTTCCTGCAATTTTATTGATGGTGACTGAATGTTTTAAGTGCTTCTGGAGCTCAAGCTCTAATACGAGGCGCACCCGGTTAAGCACATAAGATGAGCGCAAAAACAGAAAGCCTCCAAGTATTAAAATCACTCCAAAACAGGAAAATAGGATTAAGCGTTTGTTTCGTCTGTGCATAGAATTTATCTCAATCTTTTTTTGTTTCAAGGGCTTCAACCGCATAAAACGCCAACAGAACGATTCACGATTCGCTCCAGTTTATATCATAGCAAATTTGGAGGTAAATGTCATAAGATATAGGAAAAATAGGCGAGGATTCAGATTTAATGCAGTGACCGTTTCGGTTGGCAGTGTGCACTTCAAGGTTGAGAACTGAACCGTATAATGGCAGGAGAGAGGACTAGTAGGCTATTTTTAATCTAATGTTGAATGTATGTATTGTCACTACAGATTTTCTCAAATTATAGCATTTGAAAACGGATTCGAGCACTTAGGAGCTATTGCTGTTAAGTGTTGTTAAGGACAACTGCTGGTTTGGGTTGTGATACAACCACATCTCCATGTTCTTTTTAAGATCAGTCCACTCATTGTCCAATATTGAATACCAAGCAGTATCTCGGTTTCGACCTTTTACGATCATGTGCTGTCTAAAAACACCTTCAAACTGAAAACCGAGACGTAGAGCAGCTAATCGTGACTGCTCATTCAAGGAATCACATTTCCACTCAACTCGACGGTATTTTAGTCTATCAAACGCCTCGCAGAGCATCAGATATACGGATTCCGTATTTACATTTGATCTTTGAGCATTGAGCGAATACCAAATGTGCCCCAGCTCGAGTCGCCGCATATCACAGATGATGTTTAGAAAACTGACCATCCCCACTCGGCGTTTCGATTCGCGATGGTGTACCGTAAAGAAAAGTGGATCTTTCGATTTTGCTCCAACTTCAAGCCACCGCTGCATGCTGCGTACATTGTCAAAGGGTCCGTAGCTCATGTAGGTCCATATTTGCTCCTTCTCATCGGAGCCGTGGGTGCACCTGTGGAGCTCTTCAGCATCAGCTTGTGGATTGATTGGTGACAGTACAATGAACTTACCCTCGTAGTTGGTCTGTCGGGGCACGTCTATATGAGTAAGTGGTTTTACGGCATTGCCGAATGGAGGAGATAAATGCGACATAGCCTGCCTACTTCCAGCCGCTGTCTGGGATGCAGATGTTGGAATATTTCCAATTTCTATTATCGGGCTGCTAGAAATATGGGGATGACCATGCAAGTGTAGATCTAGTCGTTATCTCCGGTATCTTGTATCAGCTCACACAGACGACCGAGAACATCGTGGCAATTTCAATCGCTAGGAAAACCCCTCAACGACCTAGATCGTTCAACAGCATATTGAGCTCTTCTTTAACCATATCGTTTTGTTCCTGGTTCTGAAAGTAGTAATAGATATCGAGTTCAATATTGTCATCATGTTCTTTTGGAGCATTCTTAATCTGCTTTATAAGTGCCTCTTTTTTGAGGACCAAGACAATCCGGATTCTATCTTTTGGATCACTCACAGTTGGTAACGCCTTAATGAGCTGCCGCGCGATGCCTTGTCCAAAATCTTGTCCGGCATGAACGATTAAAGCCTTCGCTGCCGCTTCTCTCGCGTTCTCATTTTCATCATTTGCCACAATTTCAACGAGTCGATCGATAGCTTTTTCACTTGGATACTGTTCAAGCGTTTGACCTGCATACATCCGCACCCACGCATCGGAATCGCTAAGGGCACTGACAACCTCATCCACGGGCGGATTATCAAGTCGCAACATTGCCTGTGCCGCTGCACGGCGAACCGCAACATCGCTATTGCTGAGCCCATCAATGATTTCTGTCCTATACTCTTGCTTGCCAAGGTTATAAAGCGCGATGTTGACTTCCATCTTCAAGCCTGGGGTGCTCCCACTTTGGATTGCTTCTAAAGCCGGAATTGCGCGCGAATCGTTTATCCTTCCAATCAATTGCGTCAAGGTCGCTTTCATCTCTGGCGGAGTTTCGGCATCCTTGAGTGCAGCGGTCAAATGGTCTAGACCTTCGGAACCAATTTGATATAGCATTTCAATCAGCTCGGGTCTAAGAACCATATACCTTCTTACACCGAGATATTCGATCAATACGGGGACAGCATCTGCTCCTTTATCGACCAAGATCTGTATAGTTGCGTCTTGTGTGCGATGTCTTTCAGCGAGCAGTTGAAGCATTTTTTTGATTTCAGTATTACTTAATGCCGCAATCCTTTCACTCCGGGCCTGTTTATACCGGTCTTCAAGCCCTGGAATTTCAGCTTCTTGAGTTTTAGCGTCTCCGGTAGCGATGGCGTGTGAGTAGGCAATCAACAATAAGGCTCGTGGTTCTACTTTTTCGGCTGGGGTTTTGGCTTCCTCAATTTCCGCCCTTTCGAGGTGATTAACGGCTTCGATTGTCAGACCAGCAAGGAGCAGTTTGTTTCTACCAACCTCCAGTTGTGTAATCGGTTGGTCCTGTTCACACCCGATACTAACAGCCAAAATAAGAAATATCAGTAGGGTTGAAAACTTTTTCATATCTAACTCTTTTTCTCCTCTTCATTTAAGGGATTTATTGGGTAGAACGTTCTTTTCAGCGCATGTATCTTTTGCGTAGAGTCTAAGTTTACAAAATATTCCTTCTTCTGTCAAGGGAATTATCAGCAAAAATTTCAGCGTTAGTAACTGATAGCTTAACTCAGCCATAATCATAAGATGGGGTTCTTGATTTCATTTGCCTTTTGCCATGCGGTGTGCTACAATACGATCTTATGTTAGGCTTGAAAAATCAGCAGGAGTTAATGGATGCGCGTTGAGAACAATAATCGTTGTTTTGCATGTGGTAAGGAAAACCCTTTTGGGTTGCAAGTTAATCCAGATATCACCCCCGATGGAACACGGGTCAAGATTGAGTGTACCCCCCCCGGTCATTTTCAAGGCTGGGCAAATGTAATTCATGGTGGAATCTTGAGCACGCTCCTCGATGAAGCGATTACCTATGTGGGTATCGCCAGCTTTGATGGGCCTGCGGTAACAGCACAACTTGAGGTACGATTCAAGAAGCCAGCAATGGCAGGCGATAAATTAATCGTTACAGCCAATCGAGTTAAAATGGGTAAGCGTCTCATTGAAGTTGAGGCACACATCAATTCAGAAGATGGCGAACTAATTGTCGAAGGAAGCGGGAAGGTGATGAAAGTCGCTGGTAATTTTTAGTGCCTAGTCGATATTGTGTCGCCTTGGACAACATTCTCACCTATCAAAGTCAAACGACAATCCTCTGTGTATAAAACAAGGCTTTGTTCAAGAAGGGAGGATATGCACAAACCTCCTGATCCTATCAACCCCACAATGAATCATCGATATATCGTCCAATTTGATTCAGCCAAATTACCAAGAATCGACACCGATTTCTTAGTAATCGGGGCTGGTAACGCCGGGTTAAGTGCAGCGATGGCAGCTAGTCCACATGGTGACGTTTTACTGATTACTAAGTCTGTCATAAAAGAGAATGGCTTGTCTCATGTACAGGGTGGAATCACTGCCGTCATGAGCGAAGCTGATGCGATCACTTCTCATGTTAAAAAAACTCTAAAAATGGGAAAAGGGCTCTGCAAGGAAATAGCAGTTGAAGTGATGGTTGAAAAAGGTGTTCAACAGGTTTCAGAATTGATTCAGACTGGAACGAGCCGTGACCAAGAGGAGGAGACGATATTAGTCAATCCCTTTGAAAAGCAGGAGAATGTGCGGGTCATCGAACAAGCTTTTGCAATTGATTTTATGACCCAAGGGGATAGATGCTATGGGGTGGTTGCCCTCATTAACGATGCGCCTCACTGTATTTTTGCCAAAGCTACCATCCTTGCCTCGGGCGGCCTTGGACACATCTATCAATCTACGTCGAACCCAACGATTGCAACAGGCGATGGGTTCGCGGCAGCTTGGCGAGCGGGCTGTGAGATGATGGATATGGAGTTTATCCAATTTCATCCGACGACACTGTTCCTGATGGAAGCACCGCACTGCTTGATAGGTGAAAAGGTACGTGAGGAAGGCGGTATTTTAATTAATTCGCGTGGGGAACGGTTCATGGGAAAATACCACGATATGGAGGAACTGGCTCCGTGTGATGTTGTAGGGCGTGCAATTCTGAATGAAATGGAATTAACCGGAAGCCCATGCGTTTATCTAGACATAACCCATTTGTCATCTGATTTCATACGCAGCCGCTTTTCAAGTATCTATCAGTTTTGCCATCAGTTTGGAATTGATATTACTACTGATGTCATCCCTGTTAAATCCGGCGCGCACTTTATGATAGGCGGTGTTTGCACAACCCTAAACGCAGAGACAACCCTACGCGGTCTCTATGCCTGCGGGGAGGTTGCTTGTACCGGTGCTCACGGGGCAAGTCAATTGGCAAAAAATTCTTTACTTGAATGTATTGTGTTTGGTACGCGCGCTGGGAATGCAGGCGTCGAATATGCAGGGACAATTCAATCGGACAATTATGCGAACCTCCGAATCTCCTCTGACGATGACTTTTCTCGCTCTCAAACAACATCTCAAAATATTGATATTGAAGCAGCAAAAGCACTCGTTCAAGAAATGATGTGGCAGCACGTTGGACTGGTTAGGCATGGTGAAAATTTAGAGACGATACTCGATGAATTGAAAGCACTGAACCGGAACTGCTATTGGGATAGTGGGGGGGCATTTGAGTTTCAAAACATGTGCGATGTTGCGGCATTGATAACGGAGGCGGCAACTCTACGCACGGAGAGTCGTGGCACACATTATCGAGAAGATTTCCCTGAACAGGACGATATTAAATGGAAAAAGCATATTGTCCTTCAGCGAGGAGATGCAGCACGAATTGTAGCGTGATTTACGTAGGGAGACGACTTTTGCCTGCAAAACTAGGGGAAACTATTAGTATGTTCCCAAGAATTTACCTCAGAGGAGAAATATAGCGATGCAGAAACCCCGCTTAATTTATTACAACGATGCCCATCATTTCAACGCAAAGCGGATTGAACCGCCTGCTTCCATCCATAAGCTCCAATGGCCCGTTGATGAGGTACTTGGCACTGGTGTAGACCTCCTGGTGTTAGGACTCGGATATGCTGATGTCTATTTCCATAACAGCAAGGTTGGACGTGTTGTGGGGCAAATGAAAGAGGTTTGGGACAACTACATTGACTGGCGAATTATGCGGATGGTGGAGGAAGCCCAAAAGATGGGCACCGACCAAGTCCGCGAAGTCATCAACCGAGGCCGTCAAATGGGATTGGCTGTATTTCCTTCCCTGAAGTTACAGGCAAGTTCGCCGCCGGACAGCGAGCGGTGTGGTTTATTGAAATGGAACCATGGTGCCGAAGTATGTATCGGAGAGGAAGGACGAGCGGAATGGTGTTACGATTTTGCTCACGAGTTAGTGCGACAGGACAAACTTGCTGTGCTCAGGGAGATTTTGGAGGACTACGAGGCTGATGGGATAGAGTTGGACTTTATGTTTGATTCATATTATTTTAAGCAGGATGAGATAGAGAAAAACATTCCGTTGATGAATCGCTTCGTCGCTGAAATTCGGGAGATGGCAAACGCTATCGGAAGTCAACAGGGAAGAGAAATCCCCGTCATGGCGCGCGTTGATCTCGAGCAAGAAAAAAATCTGTCGATGGGACTGGACGTGGAAACATGGCTCAAGGAGGGCAGCATCAATTATGTCGTCGGACAAGATCCGTATGTGTTGACCGATACGCAGCCGAAACCTCGCTGGATGCCGGATGCTGCTAATGCCGTCGGTGCTGCAGCTTACTATCGTCCACCCAGACGCGTCTACGACGAGCGAGTCGGTCTGCCGAGTATTGAAATGTACAACGCATTAGCGCAGACACTTCGCTGGGATGGTTGGGCTGGTCTGTATGACGGTTACCTATCTTGGCCCTTCAGCGAAAGGGAATACCAAATTCTGAGAGAGGTGGCTTATCCTGAAGTCCATGCACGGAGTGATAAGCGTTATCTACTCCAGCCGCGGGAAGGAGAGCTAGACAAACCGACAACCACACCAGAGCGCCAACTACCATTGGAAATTAAGCAAGGGGAAACCGCTGCTATCAATATCTGGATTGCTGATGATATTGACAGTGCCAAGAAAGACGGAGAGGTGCGCAACCCCATTCTTACGCTTCGCTTCTCCTTCTTCTGTATTGAGGACGATATTGAATTTAGCTTTAATGGCAGGGTATTGCCTTGGGAGGAGGCGGAGATTACTGACGAACGGGCCTTAACCATTCCGGTAAAACTCGCGGGTTTGATGCACATCCAAGCACCGCTCGGTATGTCCGCCCACTGGTTTCGGTACAAGCTGGAATTGGACGATCTTACACGCGGGAAGAATACCCTTGAAATCGAAACAAAGCATTTGACAAAGACAGCAGGTTTTACCCGTAGCCTCAACGGTGTCGAGCTACAGACCCGTTATAAGGACTTCCTCCGCCCAGAAGGATTGGAGGTAGAGCGGATTGCACCGCCCGGCGGGTAGCACCCCAATTATTAGCTTTTTAACCTTCTACGACGACGGGGCGCACAGATAAGCAATCAGTCTCAGTTGGGTATTGAATTGAGAAGATTCAATCTAGTAGACACAAAAAACCTTGCATTTTGGCAGGGGTATATGATATGTTAAACAGGTTGCACTACGAATAAAGGAGGTGGTTCAATTGGCTCGAGTTTGCCATGTTTGTGGAAAAAAGCCGATGGCAGGTAATAAAATTGCCCGAACTCGTGGGCAGATTAGTAAGCGTTCAAAACATAGACAACTCCCCAACCTACAACGAGTCCGTGTTCAAACGGAAAGCGGGAGCCAACGAGTTCGTGTATGCGTGCGATGTCTCCGTACCGGGAAAGTTATCAAATCAATTTCTGGTGGGGCACAAGTTACCTACGGCAGTTGAAAGTATCCGGTGGGAACAGGTCAGATTTTGCTCTCTCTCAAGTGTTTCCGTGTTTTTTTAGAGGAAAAAGATGTAATCCGGGAGACGCGTTGCACCCCTTTTAAGTAACGGATTGACTCCATGATAGCTTCTAACTGTTCAATCCCGTTTACTTCCAAAGTGAACTGATCATGACCAGTTTCCTTATTTAGTCTGTGAAAAACGACCCCGTCAATATTAACCTTGTATTGGGCAATTAATGTTGTAATTTCTGCTAACATCCCAGGGCGGTTGTCACACTCAACGGTGACCGGTGCAGGATAGGTCACATTCTCAACAGGTGTCCATTCGATATCAAAAATTCTTTCTGGCTCATTAATAATTCGAGGACAGTCTGCTCTGTGGACAGAAATGCCGCGCCCCCGCGTGAGATACCCGATGATTTCATCTCCCGGAATAGGATGACAGCACTTCATAATACGCGCCAGATCTAAATCAATCCCTTCCATTTCAATCGATGGTGTGGATTGGGGAGGGCGCGTAGTTGTTTCTTTTTTCTCCGTGGTCGGAGGCGGTTCAGGTGTCAATAAGTTGGCGACATGTGTAGCTGACTCCTTACCATTGCCAATCTGTCTAAAAAGCTCGTCAATTAGCGGCAGTTGTGCCTTTTTCTTCGATACGAGTTTTGCCGCTATGTCAAGTAGTTCTGATGATTTGAGATAGTTTTTCAGATTCAGTTGGCGTTGTCGCATTTCAATTTCAAGCAGTCGTTTCCCCAAATCAATCGCCTGTGCACGGTTCTGTTCGTTGAGCCAAGACTGGACTTTATTGCGTGCCCGCGCTGTTTTGACCCACCGCAGCCAGTCACGGCTCGGGTGTCCATTCGCCCGCGTCTGAATGTTTACCCGATCCCCATTCTGTAACCGGTACTTAAAGGGAACTATCGCGCCATTAACCTCCGCCCCAGAACAGGTCTGTCCAATATCAGTGTGTATCTTGTACGCAAAATCAATTGGGGTTGAGCCCGCTGGCAAGCTGTGGAGATCTCCTTTAGGCGTAAACACAAACACCTCGTCTGGAAACAACTCACCTTTCATAGAACGGATAAACTGAAACGGATCTTTGAACTCTTGAATCTCTGCAAGCATTTCTCTGAACCAGGCAAAAATCCTTTCGTTGTCTGTTTCCGATGGCATCCCTTCCTTATACCGCCAATGTGCAGCAATTCCATATTCCGCGATTTGGTGCATTTCATGGGTCCGAATCTGAATCTCTACAGGCTGTCCGCGGTCTACAATTGTTGTGTGTAAAGACCGATAGCCATTCGCCTTCGGCAGACCGATAAAATCCTTAAACTGCTCAGGAATATGATTCCACTTGTTGTGTAAAATTCCAATCACTGCATAACAGTCTCCCACGCTATTGACTAGCACACGAAGTCCGAATAGATCTCGAATCTGCTCAAACGGGACCCCTCTTTGATGAATTTTCTGATAGATACTGTAGATATGCTTAGGGCGACCGTAGACCCTCGCTTTGACGCCCATCAGATCCAATTCCTGTTGAACAACATCGACCATCCACTTCGTATACGCTTCCCGTTCACCTAACTTTGCCGCAAGCAAATCGGCAATCTCTCTGTATTCGGTGGCGTACAGATATTTGAACGCCAAATCCTCAAGCCTGCTTTTAATCCGAGCAATACCCAATCGGTGGGCGAGCGGAGCATAAACCTCAAAAGTTTGTTTGGCAATACGTTCCTGTTTATGTGGGGGCAATGCGGCAAGAGTTTGCATATTATGCAACCGATCCGCCAACTTGATAAGGATTACCCGTGTATCTTTCGCTGTTGCCAGAAGCAGCCGCAAGTAATTTTCTGCTTGCCTTTGTTGGACTCCGCCCCTGAATTTATATTTACTTATATTGGTAACGCCTTCAACTAATTCGGTGATTGTGTCTCCAAACTGATCCACAAGTTCATCACGGGTGGCAGATGTATCTTCGAGTACGTCATGTAGTAGTCCGGCGCAGATAGTATCCGTGTCCAATTTTAATTCAGCTAACGTCTTAGCCGTCTCGAAGCAGTGGGTAAAATAAGCATCTCCGGATATCCGCTGCTGACCATGATGAGAGGCTTGGCTAAATTCATAGCTTCTTCGCAAAAGATCGCAATCCGCATCGGGGTTATATGCTAGGATTTGGCGAATTAGATAGTTGACACTCATACGACACTCTCTCCCAAATCTGTTTGACATTCTGCCGTAATTGAAATTCCGAAAACCAGTGGCTCGCTTGTTTCATCTGTTCGCCGTTTAGATAGGTTTCGGATTCATGGAGTTGACGCTTCTTCGATGGTGGTGGTAAAAGTTGAATTTCTTGTTTTGAGCAATTTGGATATTGCGTCAAAAGTTGCAATTCTTCAAGGATTAAAAGGCCATTTTTAACAGCAGACACTGGGATTGAATCAGTTTGTGCACCAATTATAACCGATTCAAGTGTGAGTTGGTGCCTGTTGTCCTGACTGAGTGCTTGTAAGCATTTATAGAGTTTTTGTAGAATCTGCTTATCTGGATATTCCCAAGAGACACATTTGCACATCCACTCTATATCCTTGGATTGATAAATGAGGTGGATATATGTGGTCTCAGGATGTCTGAATGCGGACTGACATCGATTGAAGAAAGTTAAGTGTTGAGGAATTGGGTGGCAGAACACTATATGGTTAATGTGAGGCAGCTGGGTTAATGTGCAATTTGAAGCGATCGCAAGTAATTCTCCACGTGCCAATTTGCCTGTGACTTGCGCTTTGTCAGCTTCCGACATATCGGTTTCGCATCGCCCAATCTTTTCCGTTGAGCCAAGCATCTCGAAGAGTTGATCCAGTGCTTTTTCGTCCCGGACATATAGCAATGTTGATTCTTTCTGTTCAAGGAGGTTAAGCAGAAAATCTTGCTTGTTGTCCAAAACTCTGTGGTCAACAATTTTAACAGGGCTTTTTTCCTCCTCCGTAGGAAACATCCTTCCAACGGTGCTTCGTTCAAGTGTGTGGATGTGCAAATCCGCAATCTTTAGTTGAACGCGACGGCTATTATTCCACTCATTAATCTCCGGCTCAAAAGCCAAGTCTAATCGAATGTTCTTGTTCTGCAACGCAATGAAGTGATCCGCCATGCGCCATCCGACGGCTTCAAGCGTTTGTGCTCCATCCGTCACGAATAGTTTGAGATGGTTCTTCTCCTTACCCATTACGCTGGGTGGTTTTTGAAGGCGAAGATTGCGTAGTGCAAGGTGTGGGGCTGAATTGTCCTCGCCAAACGGCTCCAGCATCTGTAATTCCTCTAGGGCTGGAAGCGTCAAATAAGAAGACTGGACCTCAAGATCCAATTTTACTTTGGGTTTCAGATCTTCATCAGAGAGGTGCTCACACGCATATTGATCAAATCGGGCAGCAAACTCATCAATGTTCTGCGTTTTGATCGTTAACCCTGCTGCCGCCTCATGTCCGCCATGTTTAACTAATAAATCGTCACATGCGTTTAAGCTGTCAGCGAGATTCATGCCCTCAATGCATCGTCCCGAACCGTGTGCTTCGTCGTCCTTAACTGCCAGCACAAACACCGGGCGGTGATACTGATTAACCAGCCGCGAAGCGACAATCCCGACGACACCCTGATTCCAATCTTCATCGTCTTTATTGTAAACAACTAATCCTTTCTTTTTTACATGATCGTTATTTTTTTCAATCGTAGCGGCTGCCTGTTCCCGAATTTTGTTCTCTACTTCTCTCCGCTTTAGGTTATAGTCATCAAGTTCTTTGGCAATTGGTACTACCTCATCATAGGACTCCCCCGTCAATAACTTGACCACCTTGTCTGCTGTCTCTAGCCGTCCTGCGGCGTTAATTCGAGGTCCTAAGACAAACCCCAATGTATGGCCAATGATCTGCTTGCCCTCGCCATGGTTTGCCACATCGCAGAGTGCTTTTATCCCTGGTCGTTCGCGCTTATTGAGTTCTACTAAACCGAGGCTCGATAAAGCTCGATTTTCCCCTGTTAGCGGAGCCATGTCTGCAACCGTACCGAGGGCAACCAGATCCAGTAGAGATTGCAGAAACGGGTCCAGATCTCCACCGCCCATCAATCCGTGTGCCAACTTGAACGCTAACCCGACCCCCGCAAGCCCATCGAAGGGATATTCGCTCTCCGGCATTTTGGGAGTGATGAGACCAATTGCCGGTGGCAGTGCATCGGGGCGTGGTTGATGGTGATCGGTGATAATGACATCCATACCGAGCGTGTTGGCAAACTCGACTTCCTCAATCGAGGTGATCCCACAATCAACGGTAATCAGCAGATCACATCCATGCTCCTTCAACTTCCGAATCGCTTCCTTATTGAGACCGTACCCTTCCTCAAAACGGTTGGGAATGTAAGGTTTCACTGGAAAGTCAAGGTGCCGGAAAGTATTTATCAGCAACGAAGTCGCGGTCGTACCATCTACGTCATAGTCTCCGAAGATCCAGATCTGCTCACTACGCGCCATCGCTGAACGGATGCGCTCAACTACCTGCTCCATCCCGTGCATTAGAAAGGGGGAATGCAGCTGATCAAGCGTTGGATACAAATACGCCTGCGCTTCGTCTTCCGTTTCAATTCCCCGATTGATGAGAAGCTGTGCCACTAATTGTGAAATCCCAAGCCTCACTGCCAATCGGGAACTCTTCTCGATGTCAGGTGTTCTATGTTCCCAGATCTTTTGCTGCTGTCTGTTCATGGTGGATTCTGTTAAGATTTGACGGATTCAACCAATCTTCGTTCTAAGAATTTTCGACTTAATCTCCCTTGAGACGATTTCAGGTGACCGTTGATTGGAGCGTTCACCGAATCGTACAGTAGAAAGTCAACACATCCTAGTTATGTTATCACGAATCCCACTTCTGGTCAAGAGAAGATTGGTGTTGAAAATTTACAGAAATTCATAAATCACTTGGAAAAACAGACCAAATTGTGACCTAAGAAATCGGATCTATAAGGGTTGATAGCACTAGTCAGTATAGATCGGCAAATCCAATATGACGTACTAATCAACGATTCCAACCTTTTTGAATATATCACACCCAAAAACCGTAGGTTGACATTTTTGCCAGAATACCGAATATTGTCCAGAGACTACCAACAGTGAATTCTCCCAGAATAAGCCCCAAGAAGAAAGGGGCAACACGACGATGCAGCCCGATCCCACCATGTCGTAGTAACAGCCACTTGATGAGCCAACTGACAAAAAGGCAGCTCCATGTCACTCTCATTCCCCAACTTGTCGAGATGGCAAAACCGGCGGGGTGGAGGGGCCACCACACAAATCGCATACGGAAAAACATCAGGACGCTAGCGATGATAAACCCACAGACCATAAACCCACTTTCAGCCATTAATGTATCTGTGGGTGTACTCAACCAACGGTCAAGCCGTCGATACGGCTCGATGCCGAATGCACTTAACGAAGGACGGGGGGCACGCGTCTCCATCCCCAGCTGATAGCCACGATCGATCAATGCCCAAAAACCGGAGAGTGAGCCGAGAAATGCGGCAAGCATAAGTGCGAGCATGAGATGCCGTAGGTTCATGCGCGTCCGCTCTGCCATTTTGAACCCCTCTAGTTGATGCGGCATCGGGTGGCTACGGTAGGCACGATTGATGAACCAAAACATTGAGAACATCACCAGATTCCCACGTCCCAGTTTTCGGGTGCCGATTGTCCGTGTGAGGATCTCGTCAGGACCGGAATAGTGCAGGTCATGGACGGGCGTTCCTAACTCTGCTCGCATACGGGTTATAGCGATAGAGATAGCGTAATAGAGGGCGAAGAAAGCGATCGTGATACCCACCGTTGCCCCACCACGATAGCAGAAACAGACAAGAAACACTATCACACCAATAAGCCCTAACACTGCTGTGTGATACTTCATCGGTTCATCTGAATCGTCGAGATCTTCAACTTCACCAAACACCTTTCTGGCAATCATTATCAGGTGTCTTCGACTCGCCCAGAGCGCGATGACGGCAAGGGCGATATAGCCCCCCGATGCCTGTTCTCTCATGTACGGGAAGTCCGGCAGGCTCCGCAAGCCCATCGCGGCACCGGCGACACGCATCAACCGCCAGAACCAGAAGAAGAACCAACAGGAGAAGGATAGGTCAAGCGGAATGAAAAATCCGAGCCCAATGGCAAATGGGTAAAACGAGAGTGGAACTCGCCCCATGGCGTTCCATGGGCTATCAGTAAAAAGATAAAAGCTCCGAATCCGCGTCCGAAGTTCGGGGACAACGGGAAAAATGAAGTTCAAACCGTTCAGCAGTGCTAGGGTTCCTGCGAGGGCAAATCCGATCCACATCACTCGGTTACGAAAGAACGTCTGCCGTTGGGTCTCCGTCATCTGGAGAGGCAGCTGAATAATTGGGTAACTGAGTTTCTCGTGTTCAATCCACTGTTTACGGATAATAACGTTGATGCAGAACATCCCGAAGACAAGTACGAATATAAATGTTGTCCACCATAGAACGGGCGAAACCCAGCCGATCAGTTGTTCGGCGGTATAGAGATTCACCTCCCCTTCGTAGTACCCACGAGCAACTTTGCTGTCGCTGACGGTCAGCCATTGTGGAAGGTAGGGCAGAAATAGTTCACGCCATTCGTTCTCGGGGGTAGCAAAGCGGAAGGCGTGTCCCAACATCGGTACAAGGATTTCGAGCATGTCGTGCCCCGTAATACCAGACGCGATGGAGAGCATCAGGTAGATGATGATAAGCTCTCCCTGGTTGAGTGCAGCGCGGGGTGAAAACCACTTGAGAAGCTGGTTGGCTCCGATAATTACAAAAAGACTAAAAATGACGTTGAAGAAGAGGGAGATGGTGACCGGATGGCCTGAGTATCGGATGATCTCCATCTCAATGACCCAGTAGCAGTTAATCGGGATGAGTAGGGAGGCGATGAGAATAGATTTGACAGTGACACCTTCGATCGGTTGCTGCTCTGTTTTTGAGAGGAATGAATCTGTCGTTGCCATAGAAAAGATGGGCTATATCGCGGGGTTCAGGTTAAATCGAGAAAAGAGATGCATCCTTTATTCTATCTCATTCAGTTGATAATGTTTCAGAAATCGTAAACAATACTAAATCGATGGCTGCCTGCTGTGCCCCTGATCCCGCCGATAGGGAAAAGAAAGCCGTAGTCGATTCTGAGACTTCTGAATGGACGATAACCACCACCAAGTGTCAGGTTTGTTCCCCATGCCAGATTTTCCAATCGGAATCCGCCACGTAGGCTTAAACTTTCATCATAGAACTGAGATTCAATGCCGACTTTGACATCGACTTCGCTCTCTCTGAAAACGAGATCCATCCCCCATGTGGAGTTCTCCGCTACAATACCCATACCGAGCATTACCTGCAGTGGAAGATTTTCGGTGGCAGTTGAACTGGCAGAAGCAATATTAGGTGTGTTGAGATTCTGGAGAGAAAGTGCTATCGGAATATTTGGGGATGGACGAAAGATCATGCCAACATCGAATGCGAACCGACTTCGCCCCGGCAAGTCTTCCACAACAGCACCATCTGCCCCGATTGTCGGTGCTGTGTCCCAATTCAATAGCTTGACTGCACCTCCAAGCGAGACGCGTCGTTTTTCTTTCGCTCCGAAGTTGTAACTCTTGCTCACCCCAACAAGGAGGTAATTTTCAGAATACAACTCACCGACATTCAACCGCTTCCAGAGTAGTCCTAAGGCTCCTTGTGCGGGTCGGGAATAGGCATAGCTAATCAGATTTTGTGTAATCGAGGTCTTATCGCTCAATCCGAGATGTAGCCTCGCCATTGTTGCTGATAGCTGTTGTGCGGATTGGCGTGGTTCGGTTTGATGCGTCAAGCTAGCAATTGATGCGGGATTAACTAACAATCCATCTGATTCCTCCCCGATAGCCGAAAACGCTCCGCCCATAGCAAAAGCACGTGCACCGATAAACCCATCTTCAAATGCGGCATGCGTCGGCACAGGAAAGCCCGCTATGCCAACCCCAATCAGTACGAGAAAGAGTATTAACTTGAGAAAAGGAGAAGAATGGCAAAAGAACAAAAGAAAGGGTTGGAAAGTAGAGGTGCAAGGACGGGGAGAATGCAAGATTGGGAGATCGGAACAACAGCAAGTGATAGAAATCCACAGCCTGCCCCTACTTCTGTTCCTACTTCCAACTGAAAAATTACTCATCGGTAAATTTGTAGCCAACTCCCCAGACAGTTATAATGTATTGGGGGTGGCTCGCATCTGTCTCTATCTGTTCCCGCAAACGCCGGATGTGTACATCAACAGTGCGCGCTCCCACGAAGCTATCCTGCCCCCACACATAATCGAGTAAGTGATCGCGCGAATAGACATGTCCTGGGTTTTGCATTAAAAATAGTAGAAGATCGAACTCTTTCATTGTGAGTTCTAATTGCTTAGACCCAATGTTGGCTGTCCGGCGTTCAGTATCAATAAACAGCTCTTTATATTTTAGTGTTACCGTCTGGTTATGAGATTGATAATCTTGGCGGTAGGTTCTTCGCAAGATCGCTTTGACCCGTGCTACCAATTCACGCGGATTGAACGGTTTGGGCATATAATCATCCGCGCCAATTTCCAATCCGACAATTTTATCCACATCGGTATCTTTTGCTGTAAGCATCAAAATTGGCACAGCGGATTCTGTCCGCATTTGCTTGCAGACTTCAAAACCATCCAATCCCGGCAACATAATGTCGAGGACAACGAGATCGGGGAGGTCTTGTCGCATTTTATCAAGTGCTTGCACTCCATCGTAAGCTGTGATAACCTCATATCCCTCTCCTGTTAGATAATCATCAATAAAATCAACGATATCTACTTCATCATCGACCACTAGGATTTTATAAGTTTTCATTGTCATTGTCTGTCTTGGAATCACCTACAGTTTTATGATTCTCTGAGTTGATGTTGTAGGCATACAGTGCTGGAAATGATTTTATCACTAGTTCCAAAGAAGATCCAGCCGCGCGAAGGGATAAACACTCTACAATATCGGACATGATGCCTAAAACGCGAGGGTAATTTTCTCTATATTTCGGCTGCTGTTATTATACTTGATGTCCAGATCTCTGTCAAATCCCATACTGAAAAGTAATCGGCTGAACCAGACCAAAGTCAGCAGATTTGTTTGTAAAATTTATGAAATTGAGATATAATCATAATTGACAGTGAATCCACGATGCGGGGTTGTCTGGTAGAGAATTCAATTTTGTTGCCTGACATAAGCATAAGCACTTGATCTATGCTTTCTTTTTTGTTATAATATATTGTATAATCCCGCTTAAAAAAGATCTAGAAGCCGATTTTTCACGGTCAAGAGAAAAGATTGGGAAGACAATTCGACCCATGAGACGAAAATCTGGAGGAAAGTGAACGAGAAATCAGGTCTCCCAAAAATAGGTGGCGACTTGGACCGTAACAGCTCACCGTAGAATCATAATTAAGAACGGTGTAATAGATTAAAATCCTAAACCCCATCAGAGATGGTGCTGTTTATGCGAACCCCAACCCCAATTTGGAAGGAGCCAATAATGGCGACAGAGAGTTTAGTACCTTTTAACGTGGATGCAATAGATCCGGATGAGGCCCGCGCAATTGAAATTTATGAGATGCAGCTGGGTCGCGTTCAAGCGGGCCAGATGCCGGAGGAGATTTTCCTCGAATTTAGACTCCGTCACGGTGTTTATGGGCAACGCGACGAAGGTTCACAGATGATTCGCGTAAAAATTCCGTTCGGTGGTCTAAACGCGGGGCAACTGGAAATGCTTGCAGATGTTGCCGAAGAATTTTCGGATAATATCATTCACATCACGACCCGCCAAGATGTGCAGTATCACTATGTGGACATTAACAATACGCCAGAGTTAATGCGTCGATTAGCCTCCGTTGGTATTACGACCAAGGAAGCATGTGGAAACGTGGTTCGGAATGTCACCGCTTGCCCCCTTTCTGGCGTATGTAACGATGAACCTTTTGATGTAACACCTCACTCCAAGGCGTTGTCTGCCTTCCTGTTGGGACATCAAGATGCACAAGACTTCGGACGCAAGTTCAAGATAGCGTTTTCTGGCTGCCATGAACATGCCTGTGGTTTAGGATACATGCACGACATCGGCGCGGTTGCGGCAATTAAAGAGGTTGATGGCAAACCGAAGCGTGGATTCAAGTTGCTTGTCGGTGGTGGCCTTGGCCCTGTGCCACATCAGGCAAAAGTCTTTGACGAGTTTGTGCCTGAAGAGGAATTGCTGCCGATTTCGCAAGCAATTTCGAGGGTATTCACCCGTCTTGGAGAACGTAAGAATCGCAACAAGGCGCGGATGAAGTTTGTCGTAGCAAATCTTGGCATCGAAGAGTTTCGGCGTCTTGTGTTGGAAGAACGGGAACAGTTACGCCATGATCCTGCGTGGACTGCTCATCTCGAAAATCTGGACGCGTATGATGAGACACCACTTAAGCCGCCGACGCAGCTTAACGGTGCATCGAAACCGGAAGGATTTGATGAATGGCATGCCACAAACGTGCGTTCCCAACGACAGCCGGGATACGCAGTCGTCAATATCACGTTGCCGCTTGGAGACATCACCGCGGATCAGACACGGGCATTGGCGGATATTTCGCGCAAATACGTGAAGGATACCATCCGCACGACCGTCGAGCAGAATCTTGTTTTGCGTTGGGTCAGCATGAGCGATCTGCCCGCACTCTATCAGGAACTCAAAGCAATCGGCTTAGGTGCATCGGGTGCTGAAAGTACGGTTGATATTACAGCCTGCCCCGGCACCGATTCCTGCAAACTGGGCATCTCATCTTCTCGTGGGTTAGCCGCCTACTTGAGGAACTATTTCATCGAAACCGGTGTGAAGGAAGGGCTCCAAGATCTGCGGATCAAGATCAGCGGTTGCCCCAATTCATGTGGTCAACACCACATCGCAAACATTGGCTTCTTCGGCTCATCAAGACGTATGGGGAAACACATCGCCCCGTATTATCAGGTTCTGTTGGGCGGTCACGCTATCGAGAATGCTAGTGCTTATGGACTTGCCGCCGGAAAGATTCACGGCAAGAACATCCCGCAATTCATCGAACACCTGACAGGAAGATACATTGATGAACGAGACGACGATGAATCTTTCACCGACTACATTGCGAGACTCGGCAAGGTCGAGATTAAGGCGATCCTCCGTGAGTATGATAAGATCCCTTCCTTCGAGGAAGATCCCAGCTACTATATCGACACCGGCGACACGAAGGAGTTTCAACTCAAAACGGGTGTCGGCGAGTGTGCGGGGGCATTGGTCGAGTTGGTTTCGTTCATACTTGAAGAGGCGGACCGGCTGATCTATGAGGCGGGGATCGATTTGGAACGTGACCAATATGTGGATTCCGCTGAACACGCTTTTGAAGCGATGATCAAAGCCGCGGACGCACTGCTGACGACCGAGGGACAGCAACACATTGACAACGAGACGACAGTCAGGGAATTCCGAAGTCGGTTCTTTGAACCGGGAGTTGTCTTCCCCGGTTTTGGAGCACATATATTTAAGGCAGCAGAGGAAGATCCCAGCACCTTTGATAGGGAGCTAACCCATCGTCGTGTCGAGGAAGCCACCCTCTTTGTTGAGGAAGCCCATAACGTCTACGGACGGATGCGGATTCGGCAGGAGGAGGAGGCAGACACCAAGAAACGGGAAGCTAGACCGGCCCGTATCCCCAAGGCGCCGCCGAAAGCGGAGCCTGTCGAGGAGATCGTTGATAGTCTCGACCTTAAAGGCGTGGCGTGTCCGTTCAACTACGTGCAAGCCAAAATCCGCTTGGAGACGATGAATGTTGGTCAGCTGCTCGAAATCACGATTGATGATGGCGAGCCGATTGAAAACGTCCCCAAGAGCCTCACGAACGATGGGCATGAGATTACCGACACCAAGAAGGTTGGTCAGCACTATCGACTCGTGATTCGCAAAGGTGAATAACGGATAAGGGGTAAGAGGTTGTCAAAGTAAAGCGTGATGGACTGAAGTTGGGTTCGTCACGCTTTATTTTTTTATAAGGCCACCCCAGATACAATCACATCAATAACGGTTCATACAGCAACACAACAACAGATTCGATTCCGGATTCGGACCGGAGAGATATACTCTTGAATAAGACAAAGATGGCATATTTTGAGCAAGAAGACATATTGCATTTGGCGATCTCTGATGAACCAGAAAGGGGAAGTATTGAACTGAGTCCCAATATTACCGCAGAATTGAATGACAACGGAGAACTAATCGGTATCGAAATTCTAAATGCTAGTGCCTTCATTCGAGATTCAATTTTGGAATCTGTACAAGCAAAGATACTTTCGCTCGGCAAATGAAGTAAAGCGAATTAGGAACCTGTTATGCAACAAATAATTGATGATAAAAATCAACTCAAGGAAGTGTTCAAACAAGCATTCGCTGAATTGCTACAAAAACGGAGAGATATGTTGTACGATGTTTTTACAGAAGTTCTTGAGGATATAGCTTTGGCAAATGCAATCAAAGAAGGGGAAGAAACCGAGGTTGTCTCCAGAAAACAGGTTTTCAAAATCTTAGAAGGTGAATCTTGAAAGTTGAATTTAGAAGTAGCTTCGCTAGGGACCTCAGACGCCTCCGGTACCGATTTGTAAAAGAACGCGTCAAAGGGACGATACAACAAATTGAAGAGGCAGATGACCTTACAGAAGTCAGTAACATTTGAGGAAGGAAAAGTAATTATGACACAACTTCTGGAAAAAGTACTCACCGAGGTTTATAAACTTCCACCCGAAAAACAGGACACCATTGCAGCGTTGATTCTTGAAGAACTTGACGATGAACAACGATGGGACGCGGCTTTTGCCGAATCACAAGATAAAATTGCCCAACTTGCCCGCAAAGTCCGTGCTGACATTAAGGCAGGTCGCATCAAAAAGATGGGGATTGATGAGTTGTGAACTCATATCTGACAGAGGATTTTCTTGCCTGCTTTCGACGATTGCCTCAGAACGTCAAAGAGAAAGCTCGCAGGAATTACCGTCTTTGGCGGCAAGACCCTAACCAGCCAAGTTTGCAATTCAAACGGGTACATTCCAGAGAGCGGATTTACTCAATCCGAGTCGGAATTGGCTGGCGCGCTTTGGGCTTGCGGGAAGATGATGCGATCTATTGGTTCTGGATAGGCTCTCATGCTGAATATGACAGATTGCTCAATCAACTTTGAACTCCAAACGTGCCGAATTATACCTTGGATTGACTTCAGGACGGGGAAGGAAACAAAATGCTCAACGATGAAGCGTGGAATGAAACATTAATGGAGAAAAAGGTAACGTATAGTATTGAAGTCGCTGGGCAGTTCGTCATTATTGAAAATGTGCCTGCCCGCGTAAATGTCGAAACAGGAGAAAGGTACTTTTCTCCAGAAACCGTTGAACACTTACAGCAAGCTGTATGGGAGCGGTATCGCCCTGTTCGCACTATCGAAACACTTGTGTATGAGTACACCGCATTTGAGCCTGACAAGCCGTTGCAGCCATCTTAGCCCGAATCTATTAGGGCAACGGTGGGGAATACAGTGTTCAGGAAACCCCACCGTGTACATCTTAGAGTCGGATAACTGAACTTTTTCGCCTGAAGAGATATGTAAGATGAACCAAAAATTTGAGATAAGCCCAAAACTAAAAAAGTGGCTCAAATGGATGGAAATTATTCAAGGCGAGATTCAAACGCTTCTGCGGGATACAAACATGTTCTGGGAAGTCCAAGATATCATCCGTGAGAATCCGCGTATCCAACAGCCGAGTGCTTTCTATCGCTATCTTGGAAGGACTTATCTTTCCCATGCGCTAGCGGGGTTACGTCGGCAAGTCAAGCCACAGAAGGACAGCATATCTTTTGTGGGTTTGCTTGAGGATATTGCTAAAAACCCTGAAGAGTTATCTCGCAGCTACTACCGTTCTCTCTGTGCTAATTCTGATGGACCTGACATCAGCCAAATTGAGATTGAGGGCAAGGAAGGGCTTGAAGAGGTGGGAATTACTGACACTTCGCAACTGAAGGATTTGATACATATGGATGACTTCGCCCCCTACGCAGATGCCAGCGGAGAGCATGTATGTCCCAAGATGGTGAAAGCCGATCTAAATGCACTCAAATTAGCAGTAGAAAAACATGAGGAGTTTGCTGATAAACGTATTGCCCATTGGGATAAGGGTGAACCGGACGTTGTACCAACATTCGGAGAATTGGACGATTGCATTAAATTACTCGACAAGACGTATGTGAAATATCATCTCCTGTTTTATGCCGAATCTATAGACACGTTGATGCCAACCTATCAATATGAATGGAAGGCCGTTTTTCTGGAACCTTGGCTAAAAGCTGTCGCTGGAAGTGCAAAAGGACTTATTCACATCCATGAAGATTTTGACGACGAACTCCCAGATTTCAAAGAGTATATGGAATAAGAAAGTCAAAAGGAGAATCGAGGAGTTTCAAAGATGACCCAAAGCGCAAAGTACATCAAGATTGTCGAATGGTCTGAAGAGGATCAATGTTTCATCGGTTGTTGTCCGGGAGTGATTGGTCCGTGTTGTCATGGGAACGATGAAGTCGAAGTTTATCGGGAGTTATGCCAGATTGTTGATGAGTGGCTGGCAATCACTTATCAGGAAAATAAGGTACTACCACCCCCGACTATCGGTAGGAATGTTGCCGAATTGTTAACAGCCACCTGAGCAGAATCCACCGTTGCGGTTGGCGGTGCTAAGTTGTCGTTTTGCTGATGTTCTTGAGGTTTTGTCTTGGAGTCTTTTGACAAACGCATTCTCCACAAGCAACTACATTTTTTCCGTTAGATTTTCAGTGAAGGGGACGAACCAACTTCGTCTCCCTATCCCCTATATGGGTGTTAAAATCATTTCCAGAAAAGGAGTTTCTGATTACAGCAAACTATGGATCTACAACAGATTAACATTAAGGTTTTCACCACAGAAGACAGCCAAATCAACTATGAGAATTTCATCAGGGTATTCAACAGGTGGATGGCAGAGGGAGAACCAGACGAGTACCTGAACTACGCTGATTACTCATTTACCCACGCGGGTCCCGGCGTTCTACTAATTTCGGCAAGCACCAACTATAGCATTGATGCAGCCAGAAGTCGTCACGGTTTTCTCTATAACCGGAAGCATAAGGTAGAAGGGGATAATCGCGAAAAAATCCATCAGGCGTTCACCGAAACACTTCAAAGATGTGTTCGTTTAGAAGAGGCAGAAGAACTAGAGAACGCTGTACATCTAAACGGAGATGAGATTCTGTTTTTTATTAATAACCGCCATATTGCACCAAACACCCAAGAGATGTTTGATGCGATTCAGCCGGACTTAACCGCGGTGCTAGCGCAGATGTACGGTGGGGACGACTTTACGGTTGAACTTGCATTTGAAGATATTCGGGAACGGTTTGCGGTTCAAATCTCGGCACGTTCAGGCAAAGGAATTGCGGATCTGCTAGCGAACTTGGAAAATAACTAGAATCCATTCTTGCGGTTCATAACGAGGGAATTTTGAGATGTACAATTTTAGTAGTGAGCAAATTGAGCGATATAGTCGGCACATCATCCTCAAAGAGGTTGGGGGGATGGGGCAGACCAAGCTGCTTGAGTCGAAGGTGCTTCTCATCGGTGCAGGTGGGCTTGGATCGCCTGCGGGACTGTATCTCGCCGCAGCGGGTGTCGGAACACTCGGAATCGTTGACGACGATGTTGTGGATGTGAGCAATCTCCAACGACAGGTTCTTCACGGAACGAGCGATGTGGGCAAACTGAAGACAGAGTCCGCAAAAGAGACGATTGCAGACATTAATCCCGATGTTGAAGTCATCATGCATAACGAGAAGATAGTCTCGGCAAATGCGTTTGAAATACTTGAGGGTTATGACCTAATTGTTGATGGGTGTGATAATTTACCGACCCGTTACCTGCTGAATGATGCTAGTGTGATGCTCGGCAAACCGATCGTGCACGGCAGTATCTTCCAATTTGAAGGACAGGTAACTGTCTTCCATCCCGGTCGGGGACCGTGTTATCGTTGTCTTTATCCATCGCCACCGCCCCCTGATATGGTGCCGAGTTGTCAAGAAGCGGGTGTGATTGGTGTGTTACCGGGTATTGTCGGAAATGTGCAAGCCGTTGAAGCTATCAAGGTCCTACTTGACATTGGGAAACCGCTGGTCGGTCAACTGCTTCTGTTTAACGCTTTATCAATGGAGTTTAAGAAACTCACGCTTCGCCAAGATCCTGAATGCCCTGCTTGCGGTAAGAACCCAACGATTCACGAACTGATTGACTACGAGGAGTTTTGCCAAGTACGTTGGTAATCTCCACCAACCCTAGGGATAATAAGAAGCCCCAAGACGCAGGAGGTATGGAGTTTTGGGGCTTTTTTTAGGTAACATCCGATTCTTGGTGTAATCCATCAACAATCCACTTCTGTAACAATTGAACAGAACTCAACCCTTTTTCCAAAGCTAATTTTCGCACATCGCGTAAAAGATCCTCGTTCAGTGGCATAACGATTAAGTGTTTTCGAGGAACAAAGCTAACTATAACTTCATCATCCTCCATATCTTCCCAATAATCTGCTGAATCGTGTGTTGACCAGAACTCTTGAATTTCTTCTTCACTGTTGAATTTTGGTATCCTTGCCATACATCTCACCTCCGTAAATAAAGCCGCCGTTCGTGCGAGCTCATATCCCGTGCACTAATTACGCGGACCATACCACCGCCCAAATCGAGATAGACCACAAATAGATAACGTCCGGCTTCCGTCTGTCCGTATACATATCGGGTGCCATCTCTGCCGCGTCTAAAATAAGGGTCAGTATAGAAAACCTCTTCTGCTTCTTCGGGGGTTACACTGTGCCGTCGCCAAAGATGTTCTTCGTTCCGTTCATCCCATTGAAATCTTTCGATGTGTATCACTGATTTTTTCCCCATACATGTTTTCACTTGAAAAATTATATGTCATGGTCCGCTGTTGTGTCAAGACTTTAGAACTTACGCAGTTGAACGCTCAAAGTCCTGTAGTTCGGCAATTCATCGCCGTTGGACACAACTTCCAACGCCCGTTAAGAAACGGGCAACTACAGTAGGGGCACCATCAAGGATCCCGACCACAATATGTAACTGTTTGTAACTGTTTGTAATACGATTTGACGAGCATGACGAAACGGTTCATGCTGAAATAGGGACAATTTTCCCATTTGCGCGGGAAAAATGGGAAAATTTGATTTTCGTAGGCGAAACGTAACCTTTTTAATCTCGCTCATGCGACCTTCATCTGCGAGATCTGCGTCCGTCTCTACTCTTAAAACTGAAGTGCGTAAGTCCTATACACAATTATAGTGAATTCTAAAAATAAATAAACACTTTCGCTCCCCATGTTTGGTAGGCGCTGTTTCTAACTGCGCCGATTTGGCGTGTCCCATTAATTCTAAAATCTACTATAACTTGAACTGATGTTTTACGCTTGGGTCAATTCAAATTGTCAAAATCTAACAAAATCTAACACTTTTTACAAAAATTCTTAGGACTTACGCAGTTGAACGCTCAAAGCCTTGTAGTTCAGCGATTTATTGCTGTTGGACACCGTTCTCAACCTTGGTCTTAGAACGGACCCCCGATGAATCAGGCAACTACAGTAAGGTTTTAGGTTTGTAGTAGGGCGATTTATCGTCCGTCCGGACGCGCAATGAACGCGCTACTACAAACTCAAGTGCGTAACTCCTACAAGACTTATAAAAAATGGCACAGAGATTGAGTACCTCGTCAAAAGCATGTTGTAGAGCAATGTGTTTGTGCTTGACAGCACCTATGATGGGTGCTATACTAAAGCCTATTCTTAAAAAATATGTTACACTGGAATAAAGCCTATCGAATCGTGAGGCTACAAAGATCTGAGCCTTGAGGATCGGTATAATATAAAATCCGTGAAAGGAGCTTTTGAAGCATGTCGAAAAACAGAGTGGTTTTATTGGGAACGATTCTATTAGCGGCTGTGTTGATAACAACCGTACCCCATGCCGACGGACAATGGAATGTTTTACAACAGATGGACATGGAGGATGTTCGGGACTATAATGGGGTTGCTTTTATCAGTCCAAACGAAGGTTGGGTTGTCGGTATTTCAGCATTGGATATGGACAGTCCGGGATATATTGGCCACACCAGAGATGGAGGCAAAACGTGGGAGAAAGCGGAAGAGCCCATCAATCAGATGCTCAATGACATTTTCTTCTTCGATAAAAAAAATGGATGGGCAGTGGGCCAAGAGGGTATGATTGTTGGAACAACGGACGGCGGAAAGCGCTGGGATATCCAAACGAGCAAAGTTGGAAACTGGCTTAAAGGTGTCCACTTCGTTAGCCCCAAAATCGGCTATGCAGTTGGGATGAATGACACAATTGTTCAGACCACCAACGGAGGAAAACAGTGGAGTGTGCTTCGTGGTGGGGAGGTTGCCGCTGCTGTGGGTGACGAAGAAACGGTCGTGCTTAATGCTGTCCAGTTTATCGATGAATCTACCGGTTGGGTGACCGGGGTTAGAATTAGTCCTGAAACTGGGGGACAAGATGGTTTAGTTCAGAAAACCACCGATGGCGGAAAAACGTGGGTGGATCAACCCACAAATATCCCGGATATTCTCGAGGACATTTGCTTCGTGGATGCCAATAACGGGTGGGCGGTTGGAGAAAACGGTATCGTCTTACACACCACAAATGGTGGCGATAGTTGGGGGCTTCAAACAACCGGGACGGAAGAAAAGCTATTGAGCGTCAGCTTTGCCGACAGTGCTGTCGGCTGGGCAGCTGGCGGCGGGTTGGGTGTCAGTATTATCATCCACACAACTGACGGCGGAGCAACTTGGGTCACACAAACTATTGATGACCCCATCATCAGTAAGGTGCCTGCAAACGGTATTTTTCTGCTAGATGCAAACAACGTTTGGGTTATCGGCAACAATGGTTTCGTTGTGTCATCTTCAAAGTAGAATAGATCTATTTGAACACAATCCTAAAGTTAGGAGAAACTATTTTCAAAAATTGAGGTGATAGATGAATTTTGCAGATCGAATGGACCGTTTGGGAACGGAATCTGCTTTCGAGGTACTTGCCAAAGCCAAAGGACTAGAAGCGCAGGGTAAAGACATCGTCCATCTCGAAATTGGTCAGCCCGATTTCATAACCCCTGCGAATATTAGCGAGGCGGCTTTTAAGGCAATGAAGGAGGGTCACACCGGATATGGACCCTCCGCAGGTTTATTGGAGTTTCGTGAAGTTATCGCTGAACATATTTCGGAAACGCGGGGTGTAGAGATTCATCCGGATGAAGTCACTGTTACGCCTGGTGCCAAACCTATTATCTTTTTTACCATCTTGGCACTTGTTAATGAAGGAGATGAAGTTATCTATCCTAACCCCGGATTCCCGATCTATGAATCTGTCATTGATTTTATTGACGGGAAAGCAGTCTCCCTTCCGCTGCGTGAGGAGGTTGGTTTTCGCTTCCGGATTGAGGATCTTGAGGCTTCCATCTCGGATCGGACGAAGCTGTTGATTATCAACTCACCACAGAACCCGACAGGCGGCACGTTGGCAAAAAGTGACTTGGAAGCAATCGCTGAACTAGCGATTAAGCACAATTTCTATGTGTTGACAGACGAGGTCTACTCGCGAATCCTTTATGAGGGTGTCCATGATAGCCTCATCAGTCTGCCGGGCATGAAGGAGCGAACGATTCTGCTTGAGGGGCACTCCAAAACCTATGCTATGACCGGCTGGCGGCTGGGTTATGGGATAGCTCCTACGGAACTAGCGGATAAAATCACACAGTTGACTATAAACTCTAACTCGTGCACCGCGACTTTCACGCAATTTGCAGGGATTGAGGCGCTGAAGGGACCGCAAGATTTTGTCCACGAAATGGTTACTGAGTTCAGAAAACGGCGTGACGCGATTGTTGACGGTCTCAATGCAATTGAGGGTGTGAGCTGCATTAAACCCCTTGGCGCATTCTACGTATTCCCGAATGTTTCAGAACTGCCTCTTTCTTGCCAAGACCTATCGGACTACCTGCTTGAAGACGCAGGGGTTGCAGTTCTGCCCGGCACCGCCTTTGGTAAATTTGGCGACGGCTACTTGAGATTGTCGTATGCAAACTCGCTGGAAAATATTCAGGAAGCCTTAGCCCGGATGGATTCAGCAATTTCACGGATTCGGTAGATGTCCAACAAAGCAACCGCTCGTGTTCCAGCGAGCACTACAAACTTAGGCCCGGGTTTTGATGTCCTTGGACTTGCCCTCCAACTCTATAGCACGATTTCGCTTGAAGAAATTGACGAGGGAATCGAGATTGAGGTCACCGGCATCGATGTAGATAAGCTCTCCAACGATGAGAGCAATATTGCTTACCGAGCCGCAAGTCTGGTTTTCGACAAGTGTAGGTATAAGCCGAAAGGGCTGCGATTGGTTCTAACAAATGGCATTCCCGCAATTCGGGGATTGGGTGGTAGCGGCACAGCAATACTCGGTGGGTTGTTGACAGCAAATGCCTTATGCAATAGCCCTTTTTCCCGCGCTGAATTACTCGATTTTGCAACGGAGTTTGAAGGGCATCCGGATAATGTTGCTGCATCACTGCTAGGTGGCTTGGTTATATCTATGATGCAGGGGAGTCGTGTACATTCAATCCAATTGGACTGTGGTTTAGATCTGCGGGTTGTTGTGGCAATCCCCGACTTTTCGTTGTCAACCAAAGCAGCTCGCAGTGTTTTACCTCAAACAGTCGATTTCGCTGATGCCATCCACAATGTGAGCCGCTCCTCGATGTTAGTCGCAGCCATTGCAACAGGCAAACTCGAAATGTTATCGCTTGCGATGGCGGATCGACTCCATCAACCGTACCGAACCGCTCTCATCCCCGGATTTGACGATGTGGCTGCATCCGCTATGGCTGCAGGCGCGTTAAGTGTGGCTCTGAGTGGTGCAGGTCCCAGCATTGCAGCCTACTGCACAACATCAGCAGATGAAATCGGTTCACAGATGAGCCAAGCCTTCAAGCGAAATCAAATTGCTTGCGACATTAAGGTTCTACCCATCGATTCCATCGGGGCAACTGTCCAGATGAATGGAATCTAAGCATCTGAAATCCGTTTTTTTATATTCCTAACAACTTCGCCGCTTATCCCCTCCTACCCTCTATTTTTCTGTTTCGTTCATTATTGACTGTGCGTTGTAAAATGTAAGGGAGCGAACAAACGATGAATACAGACACCGCAAAAATCTATGCGAAGGGCGGCAGGGGCGGAAATGGCTGCATCAGCTTTCGTCGAGAAAAGTTTGTGCCACGCGGTGGTCCCAATGGCGGTGATGGTGGACGCGGCGGTAGCGTTATTTTGGAAGTTGCCGAGGGAATAAGTACGCTTATTGATTTTCGATATAACCCCCATCAGGTTGCGGAGAATGGGCAGCATGGCATGGGTAAACTGATGCACGGATCGGATGCCGAAGATCGCGTGGTCAAGGTCCCAGCAGGTACAATTATACGGAGTCCAGAGACAGAGGAGATTATTGCTGACCTGAAAGGGATGGGACAGCGTACAGTTATTGCCCGTGGTGGGATCGGTGGCAAAGGGAATGCGCGGTTTAAGAGCAGCACGTTCCAAACCCCGCGTGTTGCTGAGAAGGGGGAGCCGGGGGAGGAGCGTACCGTCACGCTAGAGGTGAAGTTGATCGCGGATGTTGGCTTGGTCGGCTATCCGAACGGAGGTAAGTCAACACTGCTCGCCCGAACCTCGGCTGCAAAGCCGAAGATTGCGGACTACCCCTTCACAACGCTGACCCCCAACCTAGGTGTCGTCCGAGTTGATCCAGAACACAACTTTGTGCTTGCCGATATTCCGGGTCTTATTGAGGGGGCGCACGAAGGCGCCGGGCTGGGACATGACTTTTTGCGGCATATTGAGCGCACGAAGATGCTTCTCCACATCATTGATGCTGCCGCCGTCGATGGACGCGATCCAATCACCGATTACGAACAGATTAATACAGAACTCGAACGATATAATCCCCGTTTAATCCGCCTGCCACAGTTAATTGTCCTCAATAAAATCGACCTTCCTGATGCTCAGACCAATTTGCAGCAAGTCAAAGATTATTTCGGAAAACGTCGTGTCTTTCCAATCTCTGCGGTTACCGGCGAAGGAATAGACCGACTCATCAGAGCAGCCTATCAGCTTTTGCAGCGGATAAATGAACGTATCCGCGAACGCCAAGAAACTGTGGAACCGCAACCGACCTTCTACCTCCCCAAGCCTAGCGAGCGATTTGAACTCATCACGCGGGCAGATCGTTTTATTGTGCGTGGCGAGGAACCGCGTCGCGCCGTTCTCATGACCGATATGGAAAATGATCAGGCACTGGTTCTCCTCCATCGAAAACTGAAAAAAATGGGCGTCCTGAATGCGCTCATCAAAGCTGGTATCACGGCAGGCGATACTGTTCAAGTCGATACCTTTGAATTTACGTTCAGCCCTGATGAAATCAACACAAATTGAACCTCGTCAACTGTTAGCACGTACTCGACGCGTTGTCGTGAAGGTTGGCAGCACAACCGTTTCAAAGAACTTCGATCTTGATTCCGATCGTCTAGATGCCTTGGTACAAGATCTTGCCTTGGTAAAACAAAGGGGTAAAGAGATTATCCTCGTTACCTCTGGTGCGATCGCTGCGGGTACGGGCAGATTGGGGCTCACGCAACGCCCGCAAACACTCCCCGGATTGCAGGCAGCGGCATCGGTCGGACAGACTCGCTTGATGCACGCTTATGAGCATCGGTTTTCGCAATACAACCAGATTACAGGGACGATGCTGCTGACGCAGGATGACTTCAATTTCCGCGAACGCTATACACATATGAGCAATACATTACGTGCTCTTCTGCGGCTTGGCGTCCTTCCCATCATCAACGAAAATGATACTGTAGCGGTAGAGGAGATTAAGGTTGGCGACAACGATACGTTAGCGGCATATGTAACGAATCTCGCAGAAGCGGACCTGCTAATTATCTTGTCGGATCAGGATGGGTTTTATACCGCAGATCCCCGCAGAGACCCGGACGCCAAATTAATTAGCCTTGTTTATGACGTTACTGATGAACTCAAACGTTCAGCCGGAAATGCGGGCAGCCAGAGCGGCACCGGGGGTATGGCTACAAAACTACACGCTGCTGAAATTGTGACCGGATCAGGTGAGATGATGGTGCTTGCAAATGGCACCGAACCCCAAATCATTAACCGAATTTTAGCGGGTGAAAAGGTCGGGACCCTCTTCCTCCCACAGGAGCGGATGTCAGGACGGAAACGCTGGATTGCCTATTCACGCCCTCCGAAAGGTCGTCTGTTTGTAGACAACGGTGCACGTCGTGCTTTGGTCCATCACGGTAGAAGCCTACTCCCCTCCGGGATTCAGCGAGTAGAGGGAAACTTCAATCACGGGGACACTGTCTCTTGTCAAGACGAAGACGGTGTCGAACTCGCCAGAGGACTTGTTAATTATAACACTCACGATTTGAAACGGATTATGGGCAAACAGACCAGCGAAATTGAAAAGGTTCTCGGCTACTACTATTATAACGAAGTGATTCATCGGGATAATTTGGTTGTGATGCACAGGGTTGAAACGTGAGAAGCGTATGACACTCAATCCAGAATATCCGACAGCAACAAAGCCAACCGTGATAGTGGAGGAGGAATAGGACAAAAAACGGGCTTCAAAGATTAAATCTCTGAAGCCCGTCGATTACTGCTGTATTTCAGATTGGATTTGAAATACCGATTTAGCTTAATTTATCAAGTTCACTCAGTACCTGATTCACGGCAAGGGTGTTGTCCGGTGGTGCATCTTCGACGTGCTTGAAAGCGATATTGCCTTCTGTATCAATGATGATAACACCGCGGTTCGTGATGCCGACCTCTTCAAGTGCCATCCCAAACTGTTTTGATACTTCAAGATTCATGTCGGCAAGGAGTGGGAACTTAACGCCGCCCAGATCCTCGCTCCACGCTTTATGTGCAAACGCTGAATCACGGTTTATCGCAATAATCTCAGCATTTTTTGCGCGAATCTCATCAACCTTTTCATTAAAATCGGGAATCTGTTCAGAGCAAACCGGCGAGAAGTCGAGCGGATAAAATATCACCACTAGATTCTTCCCTTTGAAGTTGTCTAGAGAAACCTCTGTGTCCTCGGAACCGAGAGTGCCTGTCAGTGTAAAATCAGGTGCAGCACTTCCTACATTTGCCATATAAGCAACCTCCTTCTAAACATTTGATGTTGTGGTTCAATAGTTGGTACAGTTATATTTGCAGCGCAAAGTCTATCACAAATTCATAGAAGTGTCAAGTGGAGAGTCAGGCTATTAGGGGCATTTAGTTTTTGGTTTTTTGACCGGTTTTGGAACGACCCGAACCCGTAGGCGGGGCATCTTGCCCCGCCGTTGCATTAACCAAGACATCGAGCTACGGAAGAATTAAATGACCCTATCAGGCTATAAATACTTGAACTTTCGCAAGATAGAGGTAGGACAGATAAATTGTTTGCAGGTTATGTTTTTCGTGCTCATCCCTTGTTGATGAGCCACCGCCGCCATCGATGCCACATCAATTTTCGTTTGAGGATTTTCACATGGATCCGATGCACAAACAGCTGTTTCCCTTCCAATTCAAGCACGGGAATTAGCTCTTTATATTTTGTGAATAGCCCCAAGTTCGCCGTGATGTCAATTTCTTCGATTTGGATTGGACACTGCGCTGCAAGTAGTTCAAGTGATTCCTTCGCTTCATCGCAAAGCGGGCAATCCGCTTTCGTGTAAAGTTGGAGTTTGATTTTATCCATTAGTTGGATCCCTCAGATTTTATGGCGGTGTATTGGGCTGATTGAGCGATGGGCGGATAGGCAGCAATCGGATACATCTCTATTTTCGCAGAAGTATGTTTCAGCGTCAAACCTTTTTAGCGTCGGGCTATTCAGTTTTCGGCTTTTTAACCCTTTTGTTTGAAAAACCACAACCGGGAAATCGTACCTACAGTGAGGTGTCGGGATTCGGCGATCCCTCCTACAGTAAAACTAAATGCCCTAATTTTTACATCATTCTGGCTTGACATGCGGGCTGCCATGCAGTATAATCAGGGCTTTCAAACTTTTGGGAGATCTATCATGAATCTTGTTTCACTAAAAAACTGGTCTACAGAGGATATTATTGAGGTTGTTGAGGGCAGCATCGCAATCAAAAACAATCCAGAACGATATGCGGATACTACCAGTCGGCGTAGTCTCGCTATGCTATTCCAGAAGACCTCAACCCGAACCCGCTGTGCTGGGGAAGTCGGTATGACTCAATTGGGTGGCCATGCAGTTTATCTGGATTGGCGTACCACTAATTTCGCGCTTGCTGACTTACGCGATGAAATTCGTGTGCTATCGGCTTACTCAGACCTTATTCTCGCTCGTTTTCTCAAACATACGGATGTCGCCAAGGCAGCCGGGAGCGCGACGGTTCCAGTTATCAACGGGTGCTGCGACCGTTATCATCCGACACAAGCACTCGGTGACTTGATGACCATACAGGAAAAATTTGGACGTATTGAAGGGATTAAACTCACTTACATTGGAGTGCACAATAACGTATGCAATTCATTGATTACTGCCGGGCTAAAGGTGGGAATGGAAGTAACTGTCGTTGCGCCGGAGATGAATCCTGCAGCTGTTGATGAGGAGCTTTATGAAGCAGCACGTAGAGCAGGCACTTATAAAACATCAGATCAGCTCCACCAAGCGATTGCACATAGCGACATTGTGTATACGGACACATGGGTTGATATGGAGTTTTTCACGGATCCAGCGTTTAAGGAGGAGAAGGAACGACGCATTAAGACACTTTCCCCGTATCAGTTGAACGCAGAGTTACTCGCAGGGCAGGATGTTCTCGTTATGCACTGTTTGCCCGCCCACCGTGGTTATGAGATTTCCGGTGAAATTGTTGAAGACCCAAGATCGATTATGTTCGATCAATCGGAGAACCGACTCCATAGTATGAAGGGATTAATACTGAAACTGTTGGGAGGCCTATGAGTTATTTCACTCATCTCGAATGCAGCCGTTGCGCCCAAACCTATGATCTCAACGTTCCACAGAACTTGTGCACGAAGTGCGGCAAACCGCTATTTTCGCGTTATGCGTTGGATAAGATCGCTCAAACTTGGGATAAATCTTCCCTTTTGGAACGTGAGGCATCAATGTGGCGATATGCTGAACTCCTTCCTGTGATTGACTCATGCAATATTGTTTCCCTCAATGAGCCAATGACGCCGCTCCTACCAGCACAACGGCTCGCCGCCTTTTTTGGAATTGGAGCGTTGTGGGTGAAAGATGAGTCCCGTCTACCGACCGGCAGTTTTAAGGCACGCGGATTGGCAATGGCAGTTTCCAAAGCCAAAGAGCTCGGTTTGACCAAACTCGCGATCCCGTCTGCCGGTAATGCGGCGACTGCCCTATCTAGCTACGCTGCCCAAGCGGGCATGGAGGCGTATATCTTTATGCCTCAAGATGCTCCCCCGTTTAATCGTAACACTTGTCAACTGGCGGGCGCAGATGTTACGCTTATTGACGGATTGATTACGGATGCGGGAAAAGTCGTTGCCGAGCGTAAGGAAGATGAAGGGTGGTTTGATGTTTCAACGCTCAAAGAGCCGTATCGCGTTGAGGGGAAGAAGACGATGGGGCTTGAGATTGCGGAACAGTTCAATTGGGAGCTTCCTGATGCTATCATCTACCCGACAGGTGGAGGTACGGGGATCGTCGGAATGTGGAAGGTATTTCAGGAGTTGGAAACTATCGGATGGATTGACGAAAAACGTCCGCGTATGATCTCTGTACAATCAGCGGGCTGCGCTCCAATCGTCAAAGCGTGGCAGGAGGGTGCAGCTGAAGCCGAGTCGTGGTCAAACGCGCAGACAACCGCAGCAGGCTTGCGGGTGCCACAGGCTGTCGGTGATTTTCTGATTCTTGATGCTATCTATCAGAGCGGTGGGGCTGCAGTCGCTGTCAGCGATGATGAGATACGAGAGGCGATGGGGACCTTGGCGGCGCATGAAGGTATTCTCGCTTGCCTTGAAGGCGCGGCAACGGTTGCCGGACTTCGCAAGCTGGTGGAGGCGGGGGAAATCCAACCCAAAGACAGAGTGGTGTTATTCAACACAGGTGGGTATCAGGTGTAAATCCTCCTGTCAACTTTTTATTCTACATATAAATAAAAACTATGGACACAACAGCACCAATTCTTGAAATTACCAACCTGAGCAAGCATTTTGGTGGCGTGACCGCCGTGTCAAATGTCGATATATCTGTGCACCAAGGGCAGATCGCCAGTCTCATTGGTCCTAACGGTGCCGGAAAAACGACACTTTTTAACTGTATCACAGGGCTGGAGCCTCCAACCGAAGGGAGTGTCAAGTTTCAAAATCGAAATATTGTTGGTTTGCGTCCGGATCAGATTGCGGAAATTGGAATGGCGCGGACATTTCAAAACATCCGCCTATTTTCTGAACTGACGGTTTTGGATAATGTGAAAATCGGCAGGCACTGCCGGTCAAAAAGCCGCCTCTGGAACTCAATCAGTCGTAACCAAAAACAGCGTCAAGAAGAATCTCACATTACGTCATATGCGTTTCAACAACTCAGTTTCGTTGGGTTGGATGGATTTAGGGACCAACTCGCCGGCAATCTTTCCTATGGAGATCAGCGGCGGGTTGAAATTGCGCGGGCGTTAGCGATGGGACCAGCACTGCTGCTTTTGGATGAACCCGCGGCGGGAATGAACCCACAGGAAACACAACAGTTGATAGAGCTTATCCATGCCATCCGTGAACAAGGAATCACGATTCTGCTGATCGAACATGACATGAAACTGGTCATGGAAATCTCAGAATGGGTCACTGTAATCGCGCAGGGTGAAAAGATTAGTGCCGGCGAGCCGGAAGCCGTCCAAAACGATGAGCGTGTTATCAAAGCATACCTTGGGGAATCTTACGATGCTCAAACTTAACGAGATTCACACCTACTACGGCAATATTCGGGCTATCAGAGGCGTCTCACTTTACGTCGAAGAGGGGGAAATGGTCTGTCTGATTGGAGCCAATGGGGCGGGCAAATCAACGACGCTGATGACGATATCGGGTATTCATCACCCCGCGCAAGGGACCATTACCTTCGAGGGGGACGATCTAACTACAACCACAGCGGAAAAGCGTGTTGAATTGGGCATTTCGCAGGTCCCCGAAGGGCGGCTTATCTTTCCTGAAATGACGGTGTTAGAAAATCTTGAACTTGGCGCATTCTTGCGCAGGGATACCGCCGTCATCAGAGAGGATCTTGATCGAGTGTTCGATCTTTTTCCGGTTTTGCGGGAGCGCAGAGCGCAGCAGGGAGGTACATTAAGCGGTGGTGAGCAGCAGATGCTGGCTATTGGTCGTGCGCTCATGTCACATCCCCGTCTCCTGCTGCTTGATGAACCTTCGCTTGGACTTGCACCACTTCTGGTTGAGCAAATTTTCGAGATAATCCAGGAGATTAACAAACAAGGAACGACTATTCTTCTGGTTGAGCAGAACGCGTATCTCGCCTTACAGACTACCCATCGCGGCTACGTTATGGAGACCGGGGAGATAGCAATTGAAGGCACATCATCGGAACTTCTGAACGATGCACGAGTACGGGAGGCGTATTTGGGGGAATAGCGGCGAGGTGGGACGGCTCATTTTCGGCTGTGAGTGTTGGGTTTCACTTTTGCTGCTGTAAGAACGTCGTGTTGGGGGCAAAAACTTGACTGGCGTTGATAGTGAGCTCCTTTCAGGCGTTCAACCCAACCTATCTATCTTCTAGCCGTGTCCAACCCCGTCCGGGATGGAATGCTCCCGCTCCCTGAAAGCGTTCTCGGATTCTACGAAATTCTTCTGGGCTGCGAACCTCTTGCTCCGGGGCTTCGGGATTACGCAGGACAAAATCGGCTTCTGGTGGGTAACACGCCATCGTAACAGTTTCTCGCTCCGGTGTATAGGATTCAGGACCTTCGTCTGCGTTGTTTGGGGCTTCAGCGTTTTGATACCGCAGATCCACACTCCAACGTACCTGATCGCTGTGATTTTCAAACGAGGCGTGCGGCGTTAGGTTGGTCAAGAATAGCACATCTCCTGCCTTCATCTCCATCGGAATAGGTCCTGTATCTGGAAATTCATCGGTAGGCACCTCAAGGTATCCACCATGCCCCCCGGTATAATGTCGAAAAACTCCCCCCCGATGTACCTTCGGCATCACATAGAGACAGCCGTTATTCACGGTCGAATCAATTAGAGGAATCCAGCAGGTGACGAGCAGGTGTTTATCACAGTGGGGAAGAAAATAACCAGAGTCTTGATGCCACGGCACCTCACCGCGTTCCCATTCCGGCAGCTTTGGGCGAATACGATACGCCGAAGCACCGATAATGGTGGGACCGATAAGGCTTTCGACACAAGACAGTAAAGGCGGGTGGGTGAGCATACCGAACATCGATTCTCCACTAAAACCGCCACCACCTGATCCCATGACACCTTTGGTAATCTCTACTGCAGCGTCGAGGTTGGACTTTCTGATACGTCCCAGACGGTTACCGAACGGTTCGTCAGGAAAAATGTCTTCCAACACACCCTCAGATTGTATGCGCTTTGCTTCTGTATCGACTATTTCGCTAAGGGCATCTTGGATTGGTTGTAGGGCTTCCATCGAAAAGACAGCAGATTTCACCACATAGCCTTCTTCATTAAACTGTTGCAATTCTGTGTTGGTGAGGCTCATCAATATCTCCTTCAAGGCTAGTTGAGTCCGTTTTGGCAGTTTTTCAAAATAATTAAAGATAAGTTTACCAAAGTCAGATTAAAAAAGGCAAGCAGGAAAAATATGAGCAAAAAACAGACATGGGATGTCATTGTTGTGCGGGACGTTATGGTGCCCATGCGGGATGGCGTGAATCTGGTCGCAGATCTCTACTTTCCTGCGGAACATGGTCGTCCGTTGGAGGGCAAACTCCCCGCCGTTTTACAGCGAACTCCTTACAAGAAGGAAAGTTATGAGAACATGGGGAGTTTCTTCGCGGAGCACGGTTATCTATCGGTGGTGCAGGACTGTCGTGGTCGCTTCAAATCTGGTGGCGATTTTTTCCCGTTTCGGGATGAGCCGCAAGATGGCTATGACACTGTGGTATGGCTTGCAGACCATCCCTCTTGCAACGGGAAGGTAGGTATGTATGGTTGTTCGCACATGGCATGGGTACAGTTCCACGCAGCGACGCAGAACCCGCCGGGATTAGCCACAATAATCCCGTATGAAGGTCCCATCAATGCGTATCATTACAGTATGCGTGTGGGCGGTGCGCTGCATCTGGGGCTTTTGAAGTGGATTCTTGAAACGGCAATAACCAGCCAAGAGGCACAACAGAATCCCGCTATCGCCGAAGCAGTTCGGACGATGAGTTCGGGTCAGAACTTTCTGAACTGGGCTTCTCGGATCCCGTGGCAACGTGGACAGACACCGCTTAGCATTGTGCCCAAATATGAAGATGCTGCCTTTCAGTTGTATTTTGAACATTACGACTATACGGACTTTTGGCGTCAACCCGGCTTTGCGATGGACGAGTATTTTGAATGTTTTCCGGAGATTCCTATCCTATGGGTCGTCGGTTGGTATGATTGGTATCCGCGCACCATTATCGACGGTTACCAGAAGATGGTGCAGATGGATCGAGAAAACCAGTATCTCCTCGTCGGTCCTTGGACGCATAACAACTTTAATTCGTTATGTGGGGATGTGAATTTTGGGGTAGCAGGAACCATTCACAACTACGACGATTTCTTAAATTTGGAGTTGGCATGGTTTGATCGCTGGCTCAAGGAGGATCAGAGTGCTGATATTGGAACGCCCGTCAAGGTATTTACGATGGGAGGTGGAGATGGAAGACGCGACAATAACAGGAGACTAAAGCACGGTGGAGAATGGCATTACGGCGATATTTGGCCCCCTGAAAGTGTTCAGCCGACACCATTCTACCTACACCCAGATGGTGTGCTATCACAAGACAAACCGAGTCAGGAGAGCGCGTGGACGACCTACACTTATGATCCACGGAACACAGTTTCCAGCAATGGCCGTTGTATCATTCCCTATGGCCCAGCCGCCGAAGGAGGGTTCTCCGGGATGGGACCACGCGATCAGATTGATTTGGAAACCTTGCCGGGGCACGGCATTCCGGGTATGCCCATTGCTTCCCGTCCTGATGTATTGGTCTTCCAGACTCAACCTCTGTTTGAAAAAGTCCGAATTGCCGGAAACATAAAGGCTATTCTATATATATCATCAGATGCACCCGACACTGATTTTTTCGTGAAGCTGATTGATCTTTATCCCCCAAGCCCCGATTATCCGACGGGTTACGCCTTCCCGGTATCCGAAGGTATCCTCCGTGCACGGTATCGGGAGGAGTGGGATACATCGAAGCCGATGGAGCCGGGAAAGATATATCAGATCGAGATCCCACTTGAACCATCAGCTAACCTATTTGCAGTGAATCACAGGATTCGTATTGACATTTGTAGCAGCAATTTCCCAAACTTTGACATCAATCGCAACACCGGCGATCCAAATGATAGGCGATGGCATATCGCCGAAAACACTGTCTATCATGACATGAATCACGCTTCCCACATCGTGCTGCCCATATACCCACTTGGTTCTTAGGTCTCCGAACAGAGAATGAGTGCCCCTGTGTAGGTGTGTGCGAAATTTCGATTACCGATGGGCGCAAATTCAGCATTTCCGAAGAAACCGATAATTGGCAGATCCGGAAATTTCTCCTTGATAATCTGAATATCGTGATTTACTTCACCGTATAATCCTGCGCCCCTACCCAAGCAATTGAAGTAAAGCCCAAAAGCTGGCGGATGTGCCTGTGCGCTTTCATGCAGCCGATTCACGATGGCATGGATATCTTCTGACGCGGCAAAAGGATTTCGCAGATGAAACTGCACAATTTGTCCCGTTTCGATCCTTTCTGCTACTCCGACTGCAGCACTTTGTGGATCAATGCCCGTGATGTTACGAATCAGGTAGTCGCCCGGTTTCGGGGACGGATTTGATGTATCCATTGCAATACCTATGAAAATCATTCTGCCTGAACGCTGTATATCTTCCTCAGTCAGCAGTGCAAGTGATTCTTGCAACACCTCCACCGCTTCCCGACCATCCAACTCAAGAATCAGGTTGTCCTCTGCGCGAGTAATTTCAACAGGGCTACCAATGGGTTGACACCCTTGTGCGACGCCGATCTCTGCATGGAAATCTCCTGTCAGCAACACGCCTGCGACACTCAACTCTGCAATGTCTGTCCCGCACCATTGGTGCATTTGACCGCTCATCGGATCTCCGGATGCAGCTCCACCAACGATGGGGAGTGCATCTCCATGCCCTCCGATCTGTTGGACAAGTTCGGCAGGCTGGACACATCGCACATCCGGCAATACGACCAAGAGTGAATTTTCACGGAGTTCTGGTTGTATTTGATTGCGTATGGTTGTGCCAACAGGCGACACCCCATCTTCAGAGACACAGAAAGAAAGGGCGGATAACTGATCTGAGCGCAGCACCAGGACAGCAACAACAGATTGCCCTTCAAACTCGCCGTCCGAAGTGAGGACACCCATCCCACTGCAACCGATTAGGTGTTCGCATCCTGATATTCTCTGTACTGCCTCACAGAGCTGCGTGTATTCGTTCTGATAGTCAGCCGTTGCAAAAACAAACGCAAGGTCTGCTTTAGCCAATTTTGCCTTGCCCATTGCCGTTGTGGTTGCTTGTTCAGCAGCTTCAGAGCCTGAAGCACTGAGGCTATGCCCAACACCAGCGCGTATCATCAACCTCACCTTGCCTTTCTGTTATCCCAGAATGTAAGATCCTTGCTTGCTATGATTATATCCCATTATCGCTCAGTAAAGTTTCATCTGCAGAGTAGATTAAAATTACTCCGCCGCGATGACAAATTCTAGCCGACGATGTGCTTCGCGTAGGGAGGCTTCAACGCTTTCAGGCGTATTCCCTCTCGCAAAGATAAATCCAAGATACCTTGCACCTTCCGGCAGCGGAAGAACTTCCTGCCCAATCGGTATACTGATGGTAACCTCCTCAATGCCTGAAATCTGTTCCGCGCCCGTTTTGCCTCGCACCTCCCGCAAAATCCCGGCATGGGGAATGGGAATCATCATCACACCAGCCGGTTGTCGTTCACGCTGCAACGACTCAACTTCCAGTCCGATAGCGTGCCGAATGATGAGCTCTTCTAGCGAAATACCTGTACCAAATCGCAACGTCCGTGCACAAAGCCCACCAATCGACCGAGCGGCGATTTCGATTATCCATGCACCATGGTCGTTGACTCGCAGCTCTGCATGGATGGGGCCCTCCCGCAAGCCAAGTGTGTCTGCCGTTCGTGCCGTGCACGATATAATATTGTTTTGAACCTCAGCTGGTAAGCGAGATGGGGTAATGTAGAGCGTTTCCTCAAAGAAGGGTCCATCTAACGGGTCAGGTTTATCAAAAATAGCGAGTACCTTGAGTCTCCCTCGAATCAGGATGCCCTCAAGAGCAACTTCTATCCCCGGTATAAAATCTTCAACAAGAATTTGCTGTGCTCTTACATCTTTCCGCGATTTAACGTCAGATGCCCCTAAAATGCTAATAATTCTCTGAAATGCCGTTACAAATTCCTTTGGATTGTTCGCACGGATGACACCCCGACTCGCCGACAGAGAAAGCGGTTTGAGAACACACGGGAAGTTTACACCAGTTACAATTTTTGCTGGATCCGCGCTGATTGAAACCAGTTCAAAGTGCGGTGAAGGGATACCTCCCGTTGCAAGTACTTTTCGCATCTGATATTTACTGCGGGTAGTGCGAGCGGATTCCACAGAATTATGCGGTAGGGACAGTGCCTTCGCTACCATTGACACCAAAATTGTCGTGTCATCATCAACCCCGACAACTGCGTCAATCGGATGGGTTTGGGCAAACGCAACGATCTCCTCCGTTGCCTTCTCAGGTTTGCTGAAGTTAATGACCAAGGACTTGCGCGGCGACAACTCAGACAACGTTTGTGGTTGATCTGATCCAATCGCAACCGCCACCCCTAGCTGCGATGCAGCTGAGAGAAATGCCTTCGCCCGGTATGTTTTTGTGGGCAAGAGTAGAAGAATGCGCTTTTTGTTTGAGTTCATAACATATTTTCCAACGGAGAGTTCGTCTGACAAATTATACAAAATCTGCCAATCTAAAGCAATCGGAAAAAGCGTATAGAATGCAATTGCAATTCCCTACGTTCTATGTTAAACTATAAACGTTTTGAGAGAAACTTGGAAAATTCTTGAGAAACCATCGATATGACGTCATCCACCAATGCTGATAAGTTGATAATGGAAGTTTCAACACCTAAAACCCACATACCCAATTTTAAGGAGTGAAAAATGATGTACCGAAAGTTTTTGGGCATCTTTGCCCTTATCACGACCATCAGCATTTTAGCGGGGTGTGCACCAAAGCCGCAGATTGAAATTTATATGGAACCTGTTGCAGGCAGAGAACACGCCCAAATCGATGCACAAACAGGCTCGATCTCCGTGGAGCATCGCGACGTTCAGATTACGCTTGAACCACTCGATGAGGTAGAATTGTTTGAACTAACAGAAGATCCACGGATTAATCCATATCTTGGGATTGACCGTTGGGGCAATGTCGAGCCGTTGTATACCGTTTTTGGTATCCACATCGAAAACAGATCTAAGTCGCGAGTCATCGTTGATTCGACAGCGATTTTAATCGATCTCAACGGCGAACAGTATGCCTCCCTCCCCTACGATTACTTTAAAGAACTCTACGAGAACGTGAGGCCAAGAACGGTAGCATTCTACGACCCTGGCTATCGATACCGTTATCCTCGTTCTTACTATCGGATCCCCTACCGCCCTTACTACTACCACCCATATAACTATCGCTTAGGATACCGGCACCGCTACCCTTACACACCGTATCGGGTATATGATTACTATCCGGATCCGGCTGCTGCGAATCACGAGCGGCTGGTTGCGCGTGAGACGGTGTTCGATGGTGGTCAGCTTTTCTCAGGTGCACAACGCGACGGACTCTTGGTGTTTGATAGACTTGACATCGGTGCAACAGACGTCAAGGTTATCTTGCCGGAAGTTCAGATTATTAATAAGAAGAAAAAACGGTCAAAATCCGATTTCGTGTTTGATTTTCGACAGGTTGTCAATGTGAAAGAATAAAATCTTTGACGAGATTAGACAGAATCACTTAGATTGTCAGCAATGAAAAGTTGATAGCGATTTCGTTGCTGACAATTTTCTTTGTGACGATGAATCAATCAAGGAGATATATATGAAGAAAAATAGAGCGCGTTCAACCGTTATACTTGTCATTTCCGTCATGACATTTGCTATGATTATAGGTTTTGCACTTACCGGATGTGAAACTAGAAATGAGATTAAAATCGCTGTTGCGGGTCCCTTTACCGGTCCTATTGCTGCTTTCGGGGAGATGATTAAGCGTGGCGCGGAACTCAAGGCGAAAGAGATTAATGCGGCAGGCGGTGTTAATGGCAAAACACTAACGCTTGTCTTTGAAGACGACACCGGCAAAGATAAAGAAGCGAGTTTAGTTGCAGAGCGCATTGCCAGCAATCGACAGATTCTTGCAGTCGTAGGACACTTTAATAGTTCCTGCTCGTTAGCGGGTAAACCTATCTATCAACGTGCTGGTATCGTTGAACTTTCACCTGGCTCGACCAACGTCCGTGTTGCTGCGGGCAGCGATTGGACATTCAGAAATATCTACCGTGATGATTTTCAAGCTGCATTTGCAGCGAAGTATATCAGAAACGTATTAGGGGGCATCCAAAAAGTTGCCATCTTTTTTGATAACGATGACTATGGGCGCGGCCTTAAAGATAGCTTTGCTGCTGCCGCCAAAGAACTTGGACTGGAAATCGTTGGGATGGAAGCGTATGATCGGGATAACACCGACTTTAAGGCGCAATTGACAAGCATTAAAGCGAAGCAACCGGATCTGATTTTTCTCTCAGGGTTGTACAGTCAGGCGGGATTAATCACCTCCCAAGCGCGTGAGGGAGGCATCACCGCACAACTCTTTGGTGCGGACGGCGTTGATTCTCCGGATTTCCTTCAAATCGCAGGCGATGCGGCTGAAGGTACGTACGTCACGACACCGTTTGTTTTTGGACTCGACGACCCCAAAGCTCAAAAGATGGCGGTGGCGTTTGAGGAAATGCATGGGGTTGCTCCTGATACGTGGGCAGCACTAACGTATGACGCGGTCGGCATGATTGTCGAAGCGATCGAAACAGGCGGTGAAAATCGAAAAGCGATTCGCGACCATTTGGCGTCAATTGACACTCCCGAAGAAGGGTACAACGGTATCACAGGTCTGACCTATTTTGATGAGAACGGGGATTGCGCCAAGCCTGCTTATGTCAAGATTGTCAAAGATGGTCAGTTCGTCCCCGCTCCGGAGCAGATGCTTGGTGTGGAGTAACGTGCACAGCCGTGTCTCACGTAGCTGCTGTGAAAACTTTTGCTCTGTTTCGCTAACCTTCTCGTTGACATTTTACATTTCACACATAACGTCGTAGGAGCTTTTAATTTCTTTATGGCCCAATTTCTGGAACAAATCATAAACGGACTTGTGCTTGGCGGCATCTACGCCCTGATTGCCGTGGGCTATACGATGGTCTACGGCATCATCCAGCTCATCAACTTTGCACACGGCGAGATTTTTATGTTCGGTGCGTACTTTGCCTTCTTATGTGTCACGACCTTCGGCCTTTCATTTTGGGTTGCATTACCGGTCAGCATGGGCATGTGTGCCTTGATGGGCATGTTAATCGACTTTGTCGCCTACCGGCCGCTCCGTAACGCGCCACGTCTCTCCGCACTGATTACCGCCATTGGTATCTCTCTGATGCTACAAAATCTTGCTCGATTGATTTGGGGGGCAAGATGGCGTAAGTTTCCTGTCGAAGCAACGCCTACGGTCTTGACGGGAAATGCTATCCCGCTACCCGGTGGAGCACAAGTTTCATTCCTAGATGTCTTTATTATCCTGCTCGCCGTTGTTTTGATGATTGGCTTAAACCGGTTAATTCGCTTGACGAAGATCGGAAAAGCGATGCGGGCTTGTGCTCAAAACAGAGCCGCAGCCAGCTTGATGGGTATTGATACCAACCGCGTAATCACGGTGACGTTTGCGATTGGATCCGCGCTGGGAGCCGTTGCTGGTGTCATGGTAGGACTCCGCGAGGTTACGGAGCCTGCAATGGGGTACTACAAAGGGGTTGCAGCATTTGCCGCAGCTGTGCTTGGAGGGATTGGTAATATTACGGGCGCAATGCTTGGTGGCGTGGTCCTCGGCGTTGCTGAGGCCCTTGGAGCTGGCTATATCTCATCTGAGTACCGTCTTGCGATTGCTTATATCATTATGATTCTCGTTATTATCTTTCGACCATCTGGACTGCTGGGAAAATCAACAGCAACACGGGCTTAATCCGATAAACCAACATGCCGAAAAAACTATTCACTCCTAAAACCATTGTCCTCCTTGCGGCGGTGTGTCTCTTTCCGCTGATAGTCTACGGTTCCGACCGTATTGCAGATCTGTTCTATGAACGCGGCATCATCTTACCGCTACCGAGTGGATCCTATGTCCTCCGAGTCGCCGTGATGGCTTATCTTTATATGCTCCTGGCTTTAGGGCTCAACATCGTACCGGGATTCACAGGATTGCTTGACTTGGGATATGTCGGATTTTACCTCGTCGGTGGGTATACGGCGGGGTTGTTGATGGCGAGGCTCGGTTGGAGTTATTGGATTGTGCTGCCGCTTGCTGCAATTCATGGTGCCCTCTGGGGTCTATTACGCGGTGCCCCTACGTTGCGTCTGACAGGCGATTATTTTGCCATTGTGACCTTTGGGTTCGCGGAACTGCTTTTCAGAATTGTGAAAAATGAGGAGTGGCTCATCGGTGGTCCCAACGGATTTGTAAACGATATTCCACCCCCTACGCTTTTTGGATATGGACTCGATGCACGCTGGCAACAGTATTACCACATCCTGATCTTGCTAGCTCTCACAATTGTCGTTGTGCATCGTCTGCAGCATTCGCGCGTTGGGCGAGCGTGGGCAGCAATCCGAGAGGACGAACGGGCGGCAGAGAGCATGGGGATTAACCTCCGCGAATACAAATCTCTCGCCTTTGCTGTCAGCGCGGCAATCGGAGCTGTTGGAGGGGCATTTTTCGCACCATTTCAGGTCAATATCAGCGCAGGCGCGTTTGAATTCTGGGAATCTATTTTCATTTTATGTATGGTCGTGCTCGGTGGAATGGGAACCATCAAGGGCTCAGTTATCGGAGCCGGCCTCCTCGGGGTTTTAGGAGAGCTCCTACGTCCATTCGGTGGATGGCGCTATCTAATTTTTGGCATTATCCTAATCCTCATAATGCGTTTCCGTCCGGCAGGCTTGCTATCAACGAAAGAACAAGATTAACCCTAGCTGGCAAAGAAATTAGCCTGATAACAACGGCAGCTGCACCGGCTGTCCTGTTTCATAACACTGCAAAGCCGCAAAAGCAATCTCGTGCGTTTTGATCGCGTCCTCCAGATTGCAGTGTGATTCCCGATCATTCAAGATGCAATCGACGAAATGGTCCATCTGCCCTTGGAATGGGTGGTGCGTAACGTCGGCGCTGTCGGGTAGGATAGCAGGGATCTCGACCCACCCATTTTGTCCGGGATACTTATGTGACCAGATCCGATTGTCCTTAATTGATCCCCGATTGCCAAAGATCTCAAGTGGAAAGGTGTAGGGCATGATGCAGCCGTAGTTGACAGAGACCTTGCCCAACACACCGTTGCTAAACTTGACCAGACAGATCTCAAAATCGTCATATTCTAGCGGGGGCGCCTCTTGCCATTGGGAGGTGAAGTAGTCATACTCCTCCGAAACCCCTTTGCGGTAACCACCAGAATAAGCGAATACTTCGATGGGATCGGCAGCCTCATACTCACCTTTGGCGGCAAACCAACGCAGTGAATCGGCGGCGTGGCAGCCTCCTGTGATCATCGCACTCACACCTGTTGATTTCTTTCGGGCATCTTCGTAACCTGTCCACCAACTAGCAATATCATGCTGATAGTCCGTTTCGACAAAGTACGGATCACCAATCGCGTTGTCTGCAACCATCGCCTTGAGCGTTTCAAAAAGGGGATTCCAGCGTAAGACGAAACTCACTATTGTCTTCACCCCTGCTGATCGGACTGCATCACGCATCGCCTTGATTTCTTCTAGATTATTGGCAATCGGCTTTTCAATAACGATATGCCTCCCGTTCTCTGCTGCGGCAATCGTATTTTCTGCATGTAAGTATTGAGGTGTACATACAGAAACGATGTCTACACCATCATGCTTGAGGGCTTGTTCATAGTTATCGTAAAGCCCGATATTTTCCAATCCTGCTTCCGTCGCACGGGCTTGACAACTTGTCAATTTTCGGCTTGAGATTGCGACCACCTCTGTGTGTGGATTCGTTTCAAACGCTTTAATGTGTTGCGTCGATACCCAACCTGCTCCGTGGACCAATACCCCTAATTTTTTTTCAGCCATCTTAATCTCTCCTTTCCGGATCGTAGTGTTAGTAAATAGCTTGACATACTCCCCGCCCTAAAGGAGGGGGATTGTTTTGATTTCCCTGTCCAATAGTTTTGGGAATTGCGCTATCAACAAGGACCGGACGGCGAACCGCCTCTTACGTCCTCTCCTTCAAGGGTTGATGCCCCAACCCTATAGATGTTAATTGCGGCGTTACGGTCACGGTCATGGATTGTGCCACAATCGTCGCAACGCCAGTTTCTATCACGCAGATTCAACGTTTCATTGATAGCAGCGCAAACTGAACAGGTCTTACTAGAAGGATACCACTTATGAATGAACACGATTTTGACACCCTTTTTAGCTGCAAGGTATTTCAACTTTTTAACGAAATCGGCAAAGCCGAGGTCACTGACTTTGCGTCCCCAAAGTGATTTCATGCCTTTAAGATTCAAATCCTCAAGCCGTATCTCGTCGTATGCGTCAGTCAGTTGGTGTGCAAGTTTCCAGTGGAAGTCCTCTCGTTGCCGTTCAATCTTACGGTGCTTGCGTGCCAAGTCAAGCCGTGTGCGTTCCCGATTCTTTGACCGCTTCTTAGTTCGTGAATGTGCTCGACTTGCACGTTTGATAGCGTTGAGACTCCGCTTAAAAAACTGAGGTGATTCTATATCATGTCCATTATGACCGGTGAGATACCTTTTGAGACCAAAATCAAAGCCTGCGATTTTACCCGTCATGACTCGATTGGGGTCAGGTTCTACATAGTCCGTTAAGATACAGATATAGACATCGCCGATACTATCCCGTTTAATCGTGCAACGTTTCGGGTTGCCCAGAATATCACGGGACTTGAAATAGCAATAAATACGCTTTCCTATCTTGATACGATTACCCGGTAGAAGTTTCCAACCGGCTTGTAGTAAAGTGAATGACTTATACTTACGACGGGGTTTGAAACGCGGTCTTCCCCATTTCTTACCACTAGCACGGGCTTCAAACATTGCTTTGTAGCCTTTGTCAATTCGTGCTACTACGTCTTGAACGGCTTGGCTCGGTAATTGATTCCAATGAGCAAACTTGGGCAACCGTTTGAGTTTAGAGATATGGTTAATCAACCGAAACCTGCTGATATATTTACCGTAGCGGGTATAGTAGCGACGTTGAAGGGCTACGCAATGATTCCATACATGAGCGTGTCCGTCTATGGTCTTGTGCAACTCACGATTGCCGTGATTAGAATACATTTTGAACTTGTAGGTTTTCATTATGGATTGTCTTTCTGTCTTTCATACCTTTTCAACGAGGTGTAGGGGACGTTAGCGAGGGTGCTAACGGTTGAAATCCCCTACAGAAAGACAAGAAAAGTATACCATATTTCACCTGCAAATTCAACTTTTTTGATTAACTAACAGGATTTGCCGTTCTGTATCCCCGCCTTGAAAGACGAGGTTTTAGAACGGAAGATTTTGATAAAACACCCCATCAGCCAAGTCAACTACTTTTCTGCATCACCTTGCTCACCTCCTACATCGTGAGACGACGCCAACCGAACTTTCCCGTTGACACCGATCTGATAATTTGTATAATCAAGCCCACACTGTTAAATTGATTTTGCGAGAAGAAACAATAGGGATAGGGGTTAGCTTCGGAGAGGTTCATCAGGCAACACACTTGAACGCAAGGAGAGAAATGGATGCGTTATTCAGCCGAACAACAGGTAACAGAAGGAACAGATCACAGCTTTGACGCCAACGTTTATACCCGCTTAGGTGTCAAACCGTTCATCAATGCCAACCTCCCGTTTACGTTTTTGAGCGCGACGGTGGTGTGGCCAGAGGTGCGCCGGGCAATTGATGAAGCAGCGCATTATATGGTTGATGTGGTCGAATTGCAAAGGGCTGTGGGCAGACGGCTTGCGGAGATTTCGGGGGCAGAATCCGGCCTGGTCTCCTCCGGTGCTGCTGGATCTATGGCGTTGGCAACAGCAGCGTGCATCGCAGGCACGGATCCAGAGAAGATTTGGCAATTGCCCGATACCACTGGACTCAAGGATCAGGTAATCATGTGGGGTGGGCGTAATATCTTCGACAGTGCGCTGCGACTGGTAGGAGGAAAACCGGTGGTGGTTAGGTCGCTGGACGCGTTGCGTCATTCCATTAACGATAAGACCGCCATGCTTTGCACGGGATACTCTGCTGATCCAGATCCGGTCGATCCACCACCGCTAGCAGAGATGGTGTCGATTTGTAAGGCTGCGGATATTCCTGTATTTGTAGACGCAGCCGGCGGCATTCCACCCATTGACAATATCCGGCGGTATGCCGGTATGGGTGTAGATCTATATGGGTTCAGTGGCGGCAAAGGATTACGGGGACCGCAAGCTAGTGGGCTATTGTTTGGACAACGGGACTTGATTGAAGCGGCACTTGCCAATGCCACGCCAGTTGAAGGTGCGGTATGCCGCGCAATGAAGGTCGGAAAGGAAGAGATTATCGGTTGTATGGCAGCTCTTGAAAAATGGTTGACTGTTGACCTTGAGGCATTGTATCACGAACAGACGGAGACGTTGAAGATAATCGCCGGATTTCTAGAATCTGTATCCGGTGTTGAAACTAAGATTGAGCTCCGCAACGGCAGTAACCGCTTCATGCAGCTGGTTGTGGATTGGGATGTAGAGGTTTTTGGGCTTACTGCAGATGAGTGTGGACGCGAGTTGCGAGAAGGCGATCCGCCTATATCGGTGCTGTGTAATTACAATCCCTATGTGACGCGGGTACGCGAACTCTTTCCACCGGCTCCGCCTGATGACAAATCGGCCAAGCGTCAAAGTACCTCATTGACAGTGTTCTCACTCAGCCTTCAGCCCGGCGAAGAGCAGATTGTTGGCACCCGACTTCGCGATGTATTGATGGCAGCCCTTAATGGGACTTCATCACATTAGAGTTTTAGAATGAAGGTGCTACTGGAGTGGGAGAGCTATTGAGAAATTAATCCTAACGACGCCGAATCGTGAGATTCAAGGGCAAAAATAGCAGAACTGCACAGAATGCGAGCATCCATTGCCACTCTTGGACGAGTGGTGCAAAACCGAATATCTGTTGTGTTGTTGGTAGATAGACGAAAGATAGATGCAGCACAATGCAAGCCAAGATAGTGAAACATAGGGGAAGATTTGCCTTTATTCTTTGGAAAACAGATTCCCAAAAGAAGCGATGGCACTGGAAATTTGAAATCAACAACCCTAAAATCAATGTCGTACATGCTGCCGTTTGCGCCGCGGCATGAGGATTCTGCTGGGTTGCATCTGCACTCACAGCTGTAAGAATAAAGCTAAAAATAGTCATTGATGCAATGACAAGGCTGCGTAGCAGCATATCGTAGAAATCGGCGCGCGCTAGGAAGGGAGGAATCTCTTTGGGTTTGCTATATCTGATATCACCACGGACGCGATCATATCCGAGACTTATCAGCGGGATCAGACTTACGAGTAGATGGGCCCAAAACAGTTGAAGCAGGGTCAACGGCATGGGTAAATCACGTAGCTTAGGAAAAAAGAAACCGATATACGGCAGCGCGTATCCAACGATGAGCGTGATAACTTGTGCAAGACTGCAGGAGAGCAGCCAGCGCATAGAACTCCTTAAGTTGATATAAGATTCACGGACTTGACGCATGAGATCTGTGATAACAGCAAAACCGTCTTTAAGGATCACACACCCTGCGCGGTGTTGAACAATATGAGATGAGCGTGCAGCGGCAGCGAAACTGACATCTGCCATTCGCATCGCCCGCAAATCGATCGGTAATTTTCCCCAAAATCCAACAGAATAACCGAGGCGTTTCAAATGTTGTACCAAATTCTGTTTTTGTTCGGCGGAAGGACGGCAATATACAAGTAAACGATTTACAATTGATTCATAGTGCTCATCACTGAACTCAGCTAGGTCTTCTTGCGTAACAACTCCATGTTTATCCTGAACAATGGTGAGTTCTTTGGCAATATCGAGAGCGGCGTTTCTGTCTCTATCTGTTATTGTGATAATTTTAAGTCCTGCATCAAGACTAGATTCGATAATCTCCTTTGAATCAGGATACTCTAGCTCCATAAAAGTAATGAAGCCTAAAAAAGTCATGTTGTGCTGTGTTTCTTCCAGTGGAGGCGGAGTGTTTAGGTTTCGATAAGCGACAGCAAAAGCCTGAGTTTTACTGTTTGATAGGTATCCGATTGCCTGATGTATCAACTGCTTCTGATCGAAGCTCATGTAATTAGCGTTTCCATCAAGTTGAATGCGATGACAAGTTTGCAGGATTGCCTCTGCCTTCCCAAACATTAGCTTTAAGAATTTTCCATCTTGAAGTGCAAAAACGAGCGTTTTATATGGGCGTTCTGATGTCTGAATCTGTTCATCAATCTTAGTGAAAGTCGCATTGTAACGTTCCAAGTCAAATCCAATTCTTTCGGCAATTTGGTTTAGCGTAGTGCTGATGCTTACTTCCGCTACGGTCGAAGTTTCGTCCATATTACTCCTGTCTCTATCCGCGGCACAGCGACTCGCGAGCAGAATCAACAGTGGGAATTCGCGTGGCACGTCTGAATCTGGCAACGCCATTGAAATTGTATCTTCGCCACCTTCATCCGATAGATGTTGATCCCGGGATTTCAACCAAGCTTCCCACGTCTCCTGATCGACGAGATTGTCATCAACAAAAACGTGCGAAGCAGTCATCTCTCCCGTCATAAAATTGCCGACTTCATCGACACAGACTGCCGTAAGTTTGCTCAATCTTTCCAGATTGACAAGATTACGAATTGCGATGCCCTTCTGTAAGAGTGTATAAGCGTGTTGGGTCAGGATAGCTCGACTCGTTGAGACAATCCCTTCTGGAATAGCAGCGACAACAAAACCGAAACCAAGAAACAGGAGTTCACTCCAATGGGCACTTTTATCTTGAAACAGAAACGCTAGGGCGATCGCTACTACTGCCAATATACCCCCGCCAATTCGGAAATAATCGTAGAAGAAGCCCATCTGTACTTCCGCTTCGGCATCTAGGTCCACCATCGCTGGCGTCCGCTTGTCGGATTTGCTTATCTGCATCTGATCGCCGGTCTCAACAACAATTGCTCTGGCTTCTCCTTCAAGAACATAGGTTCCTCCAAAGATCATGTTACTTTGCTTGTCGGGTGGCAAGTTCGGAGTAGAGATATCTTCATCGGTTTTTTGCGTGTTCGTTGTTGTTCCAAACACCGGTGCCTCATCGACAACTAGGGCATCAGCCTCAACAATGCGAGCATCAGCAGGGACAGAATCTCCTTCCTTCAGGAGTAATAGATCCCCGGGGACAATCGCTGTAGGGGATAGTTTGATAATCCGCTCACCTCGAATAACGGATATACTGACCTCTAAATGGGTTTTAATCGATTGAAGCTGCGAATGCGTCCGTCCAGCCTGAATGAATCTCCAGAGGACATGAAAACAGAGAATGGCTGAAAACACTAAGATCTCGTGAATAGTACGTTGGAGATAGAAAAGGAGGCAGATGACAATAAACAGGAGAATAACTGTTAAATTGGCAAATTGTTTCAGTAAGAGGGCAAGAAATGAACGTTCATAGGTTTGCAGAATTTCGTTGTTCCCATATTTGCTACGTTGGGAAGTGGCTTCCTCACTACTCAACCCATGATTGAGGTCTGTTTTGAATTCATGTAGAAGATGTGGAATTTTTTGGGAGTACCAATTTGACATGGTTCAAAATTCTTGTCTGAAAACGTAAGAAAGTATGAGAAATAAAATAGTTGAGTCAAATAGGATCGGTCCGATAAGATCTGCCGTGTTCTAAAGAGCGGAGAATATATTTTACCACGTAATCATACGTCTGAAAACAAAAAAGCCTCGCCTAATGACGAGGCTTTGAATTTAACGATTTTGATGGGATAAAGCACTAGAAATCGGGGCGTTCTGGATAAACGCTAACTTTCCTACGGAATTTATCTTTCCGCTCAAACCAGACATAGCCATCAATTTTCGAGAAAAGCGTGTAATCGTTTCCCACCCCAACGTTCCTTCCGGCGTGGATGTGCGTACCGCGTTGTCGAACCAGAATGCTCCCAGCAGTCACAGTGCTCCCAGAAAACTGCTTGACACCGAGCCGTTTACCAATACTATCTCGTCCATTGCTTGTACTTCCACCGCCTTTTTTATGAGCCATTTTCGTTTTCCTCCTCAGATGCGTTATTTCCGTCTCGTATTTCAGTAATGCGTAATCGGGTAAATTGCTGCCGGTGTCCAAGTTTCCGCTTATACCCTTTGCGCCTTTTCGACTTGAAAACGACAATTTTTTTGTTCTTAGCTTGTTGTACGACTTCACCAACGACAGCGGCATTTTCGAGGTACGGTGTACCGACTTGCACGTTGCCGTTACCGTCGCCTATAGCCAATATTTCTGGTAGGGTCACTTCTTCACCGACAGGCGCGTCTAACTTTTCAATATCAATTAGCGTATCCACCTGAACACGATGCTGTTTCCCACCCGAGGCAAATACAGCATACATCTTTCTTTCTCCTTAAAAAAATCTGTGTAGTGTTCGCGTCCCCTTCCAAGCAAGCGGAGATGCAAGTAAGAATTATAACAAAAATTCTCTCAACAGTCAATGTTAATTCAAGTAAATCTCGCGATTAGAACCCTCTGCAAAGATTTGATAATCCTCAAGATGTACATCCGCATCCCCTTGCAGCCGAATCTGTAGATTCATTGACTTCTCAAGTTGTCCCAATCTACCGGCTTTCTCGTCAAGCAGATGGGATACAATGTGTTCATTTGCAACTACCCTCAATCGGCGTTTCCGGGATTTCCGATGGGCTTTCTTGATAGATCGGAACAGATCAATCGTAATTGTATCAGTTGAAAGGACTGATCCGTGCCCATCACAATAGGGACAAGATTCAGTGAGAACAGTGGCCAAGCTGGGACGGGTCCGTTGCCGCGTCATTTCTACGAGTCCAAGATCGGATATGTGTAACAGGTTCGTTCGGGCCCGATCTTTATCTAGTGCCTGCTGCAGCAACTTATAGACCATTCGTCGATGCTCGGGATTATCCATATCAATAAAATCAATGACGATAATTCCGCCAAGATCTCTCAGGCGAATCTGCCGCACCACTTCCTCAACAGCCTCTAGGTTTGCGCTCAAGATGGTACTGTCGGGGTCTCCTTTCCCGACAAATTTCCCGGTATTGACATCAATAGAGACCATCGCTTCCGTCTGTTGAATAACGAGGTGTCCACCACATTTGAGCCAGATTTTTTCACTCAGTGCCTTCTTGAGTTCTTTTTCAATACCGTAGGCTTCAAAAATAGGGGTTGATTTGTTATAAAACTTGACCTGTGAACGTAGTTCCGATCCAGAAGATGAAAGGTACTCCATCGCATCCTGATGTTGTTCCTTGGAATCAATGACAAGCCGTGTAACTTCGCTTGTGAACGAATCTCGAATAACTCGCACAATGAAGCTGTGTTCCTTATGAACAAGACTTGGAGCTGGCATCTTCTCAGCTTGTTTAACAATCCGTTTCCATTGGCCAACAAGGTACTGGATCTCTGCGGTAAAGTCCTTCTCACTTTTTCCTTCAGCAGAGGTGCGAATAATAAATCCACCTTCGACATCAGCACGTATCGCTTCGGCAATGCTCCTGAGACGCTGCCTCTCTTCTGCTGACTCAATCCGGCGGGACACACCGATGTTTGACGCGGTGGGCAGATAGACAACATAACGCCCAGGCAGCGTGATACAGGTTGTTACCCGGGGCCCCTTTGTCCCAATTGGCTCTTTTCCAACCTGTACTAGAATCTCTTGGTTTGGGTGAATAAGGTCGCTGATAGAATACGAATATCCCCTTCCGGGTTTTGGTGAGTTGTTCGATTTTCTATTGAGATCGAGTTTTGTGGAATCATCATTGGAGCCATCTTCTTCCAAATCACGAATGATATCCGAAATATGCAGAAAAGCGTGCCGCTCCAGTCCAATATTCACGAAGGCAATCTGCATACCGGGAAGGACGTTCTCTACGCGACCCTTATAAGTGTTGTTGAGCGTGTGCTCGTCATTTTTGCGTTCAATATCAATCTCGGTTAGAACGCCATCTTCAAGTACAGCACATCGCGTTTCATATTCATCGTCAGAAATGATAATCTCTTTTTGCATTGTCGCCTCCGTCCTTAAGTTCAAGAACTAGGTCACACAACTCACAACCGATCTATCTATGGAGGCAACGAACAAAACAATCAGGCTTAGGGAGAGGTAATCTTTTAATCAATAATGGTAATCCGTATGCTTTTGCATCGTTCGGGCATATCGTATAACACCGCCCGGCGTAAGGTCTACGATAGATACAGCTTCACTTTTTTCGTTGTTACTGCACCATCACTATATTCATGATAATCTTCACCATGACCGCATCCAGAGTTGAAACGCGAAGCACCTTTCTCATCCCGTTTCATGTATTGTATCCAAATTCTTAAATTATTGAGAAAATTGTAAGAACTTGAAAATTAAAAGATTAAGTGAGCATGTGCACTATCACCAAAGATGTGAGAAAATCTCATGAGAACAGGATTAACACCAAAAATGTCAAGCCGTTAGAAGCGGGGGAAATTAAGTGGCGGTATGAGGAAGCGTTCCTCTACCCGTTCACTTTTCGATTCTGTATCCGCCCACACTAGACGGGAAATGCTGTTCTACGAAATTCTTCACAGGCGATCTGTGAGTACACTCTTTCAACCTGATTTGTTTAGAACCTTAACTTTGTTCGCGCGGAGTCATTGTGACCACTGGTATAATCAATTCGCCCGTCGAGATACCACCATGTTGGAAGCCCCCTCGAAATTGGCGGGTATATTCATTGAATTGATTGGGGTAAACAAAGTAATAATCTTCTTTTGCAATAATGTAGTTTTTACTTGCGTTTTCGGCAGGTAATCCATACCGTTTCGGATCGTCAATATAAATCGCTTGATCCGTATCGCAGCCTAAATTTGTACCAACTTTAAAGCGCAGACTTGTAGAGGTTTCGCGGTTTCCATACGCTCTTGATGGTCGATTACAGAGAACCGAACCGTGATCTGATGTTAGAACGATAACGGCGTCCTGTTTCGAGATGATTTTTAGGATCTCGAACAGTGCCGAGTGAGCGAACCACGACTTTGTCAGAGATTGAAAGGCGGATTCATCCGGCGCAATCTGCTGAAGAATGTCTGACTGGGAACGCTGATGTGTCAACATATCAATAAAATTCACGACCAAAGCGGATAGGCTGATCCGATCAAACGAAGAGACTTGGCGTATAAACTCATTGCCTCCCTTAGTATCGAAGATCTTAAAGTACTTTAATCCCGGTTTAAGCTTGATTCCTGCACGTTGGAGTTGGAGTTGGAGGAGTTGCCTTTCATAACGGTTCGTGCTAGTTTCGTCTGTGGCGTCCTCCTGCCAATACTGTGGGAATCTTTCCGCTAGCTCTTGCGGAAACAGGCCACTAAAAATAGCATTGCGCGAGTAGAGCGTTGCGCTAGGTAGAATTGAAAAATAGTAATTCCTATCGATATAGAAATAGGGTTGGAGTACGGGTTCAATTGCTATCCAATGATCCAGTCGTAGGCAATCAACGACAATCAAATACACCTGGCGTTCCTGTTTCAGGTGAGGAATAACAAATTTATCAACAACATCAACTGATAGAATTGGGGAATCCTTACCTTGTAACCAACGGAGGTAGTTTCCCTGCACATAATCAGAAAACAGTGCGTTACACTCTTTTTTTTGCTCTAAATGTGTTTCTTCAAGCCCTGTTTGTGCTAATTGATTCAACTCAAGATCCCATTCGAGCAACTTGAGATAGATATCTATCCATTCTCGCCAGTCCGGATTTGCGTCCTTACTGGCGCGGATTTGGTTAAAATCGTGGGTATAGTTGCGTGGCACCTGTGCTTCAATGATATTAGTCTGATCTAGAACACGTTTTAAGGTCGAAGCGATCTGAGCCACACCAATGGGCTTCACCAAAAAGTCGCTAACCCGTTTTCCTAGTGCCTCATTAATTAACTGGTCTTCGCTGCCTTGCGTGACCATAATCACAGGTAAGATAGGGTTAATTTCACGGATTTGGTCGAGTGTTGCCATGCCATCCTGCCCCGGCATAACCTGATCGAGCAAAACAGCATCATAGTAGGATTCCTTGAGTAGTGAAATCGCATCAGTTCCATTGGAAACTGGTGTCACATCGTAAGATTTCTCACGGAGAAGAAGGATGTGGGGTTTCAGTGCATCAATCTCATCATCAACCCACAAGATTTTACGCGTTATGTTTTGCGCTAACACTTTGTTCCCCTTTCTTTCTCCCCTTAAACTTCGTCCAGAACAGTGAACTTTTCGTCAGAAGTTTGGCTGTTTTCTCGTTTTCGGCGGTTTCTACGGGCAATACAATCTCAAAGGTTGTTCCCTGTGAACTAGTCTCAATGAGCCGAATCCGCCCATGATGATATGCTTCAATGATTCGTTTAACAAGCGTCAAACCAAGTCCCCATCCATGTTTCTTTGTTGTCATCCCCGGACGAAAGATTTTATTCCGGTTTTGCCGGGGAATTCCTTGTCCATTATCTTTATACCGGACGACAATCTGATGCTGCTTTGGATGGAGCCGAGGATCGATTTCGATGACGCCATTTTCTTTGTCTATTGCATCCAGTGAATTCCGGATCAGGTTTTCAAACACCCATTGTAACAGATCTGCATTCGCTACAATTTCGGGCAGTTCGTGGTCAATAACGCGCAACTCAACCTGTTTGCTTAGATTCGGCAAACGTTTTTGAAAGTATGCAACGGCATCGCCTATAACTGTGTTAATATCAATTCGGGTTTGTTGCGGATACGATCCAATCTTGCCGAAACGTTCCGTGATGCGCTGGAGTCGCGTAATATCGCTCTGCATATTTGCATAAATTTCGGCAGTTCTATTGTCTCCTCGATGCTTGTCCAACTCCATTGATAACTCAACCCACCCCATCAAGGAAGAGATTGGTGTGCCAAGTTGATGTGCGGTTTCCTTCGCAAGTCCGCCCCAAATTGATGCCTGTTCAACGGTTTTAATCCGCCGATAGCTCAAAAAACCGACAATTAGAACCGTCGAGAAAACAACCACTAACACGATGGGCATAACGAAGATGCCGTAGTCGGGGGTGATTTCGTGGTACAGATGTCCATGGAGGGAGCCAAGGTTAGTTTGCAGTGGGGTGTACCGCTCCATGGCTTTGGAATTTTGAACAAGCCGCTTTGCCCGCTCATATTGCTCCGCCGTAGCGGTTTCTGGCGTGAGCAATTCATCCCAGATTTTCCATTGTTTCGGGTTGTCTTTCAAATCCGTGAAAACAAACGGAAGCTGATCTATCGCATTTCCATCTGCTTCACCATGATATAAATATCCATCAATCAGAAAATTATGAAGCGGCTTGGGATCATCGTACCGCTTCATCCGATTGAGAATATTATCAAGTTTTAACTTCTCAGCGTCAGAGAGCGGAATGTTATTATAAATCTTGCTTTCAATGGTCTTATCGCTGAGATTTTTCGCGACTTTGACTTGACCATCCTCGGCATCCGTGATGATAAATGAGAGCCGGCTTTCAGCTAACAGCTCCTCCTTGATAATCTGGCTCAACTGGCTTTGCAGCTGTACATCGTTGATCCTGGGAAGCAAAGCCTCAAGCTCCGCCAGCGGCTTCACCTGCTTCTCGAAGACCTCATTGTGTTGGAGAAGCAGTCGTGTATAATAGACAAAAGCAAGCGAAAGAATCAGCAGCCCGACAATGAAGCAAGTAAGCAAGAAATTGGAGGCAGCGTAGCCGGTGGGAACAGTCCTCTGACGTTTGAAAAACATCTGTGTGCCCCAATCAAACACGACAAAAATTTATGCACGCACGAAATATATGTCTGATAGTATTGTATCAGACAACATAGTGTAAAGTCAAGCACTCGTTTGGGAGCTATCAAAAACAGGCTTGACAGAGCCTTCTAGATTCCTTTATAATCAACTTCAGTTTTTTTACTCTTAATGTCAGTAAGTGGAAGGAATTTTGATGAAACTTGTAGGTAGCAGTCTTCACTTGATCATCTCCATCTTGTCTGGTTTTCTCTGGTTCGGTTGCCAAGGCGGTGGATTTAACATCGGCGATGTAGGCACTAGCGAGAATCCACTCCAAAAATCCGGTGAGTTGATGGAGAACGAGGTCTGGGCGGGAAAGGTTCAAATTGTCGGCGATGTCATTGTCCCCGAAGGGAAAACGTTGACTATTCGATCCGATTCGGTTGTCGGCCTGGATTCGGAAACAGGCACCCATCAACTGATTATCCGGGGATCGCTGTATGCAGAAGGCAAGCCGGACCGTATGATTATATTTGGTTTACTCGGATCCGAGACAAAACCGCCCAAAACCGGCGATTGGATCGGCATCCGATTTGAAGGGACTAGTCCCAATTCTCATCTGAGTTACTGCCGCATTCAGGAAGCTGCGATCGCACTATCTTCGCAATCTGACGGCGTGCAGATTGAAAGTTGTCTACTACAGAATAACGAGATGGCAATCCTCTGTGACGATAGTTCCCCAACGATAAGTGACAATCAAATCGACAAGAATGGCACGGCAATTAAATGCCTAAAAAATGCGTCCCCAGAAATAGCCCGAAACTCAATTCTAGCGAATGAGTTAGGGATTGTTTGCGATGATGGCTCCCGACCGACGATTCACTACAACGAAATCTCCAGCAATTATCAAGATGCGATTAGATGTCACGCCTCTGCTTCGCCCGAGATCGTTTCCAATAATATCACTTCCAATGGAGGATGGGCGGTATATGATGGGGGTCGTTTACGCGAAAATTATATCAGTGGGAACAAGGAGATAGGGGCAGGGGTTGTTGACCGTGGCACGGGACGTGAGAGTGGGCAATTCTACGGCGTAGATGAAGTTTTGGATCCGCGCGCTGCTCCTGTGCCTGATGCCGGCACACAACGGGAAGGATACTAGGCATGATATGGCGAAAGCTACTCAAAACTCAGTAGGTCATCATAACTGGTCAGCGTGGGTCGGCACAGATGAAGCGGGCAAAGGGGATTATTTCGGGTCGTTGGCAGTAGCTGGTGTATATGTTGACCCTGAAGTCCGTGAAATACTGCACACATTGGGTGTCCGTGACGGGAAACAACTTTCTGATCCGCAGGTCAAGAAACTTGCCAAAGCAATGCGGGTGCGCTGCGGTGAAAATATCTCGTGGGCAAGCCTTGAACCGACCGGATATAATGAACGATACGCTTTATTCAGGAGAAGCGGCCGAAATCTGAACCATCTGCTTGCGTCGCTTCACGCCGAAGTGATTCGGGACCTCCTCAAACGGGTGGACTGCCGTTACGTCCTTGTAGACCGTTTCGCCAAGGAAGAAGTATTGGAAACAGAGATGCAGGTTGTTCTGAATCCCAACATCACGTTGGTGCAAATGCCGAAGGCAGAGAGCGATATTGCTGTCGCTGCTGCATCAATTATTGCCCGTGACATTTTTCTTCAACAACTAGAACAACTCTCCAAAAAATATCAAATCCAATTACCCAAAGGCGCGTCGCAAGTCATTGACGCAGGCAAACAGTTTGTTAAACAGCACGGTGCTAGATCTTTGTATCATGTCGCTAAGCTGCACTTTCGGACAACGACGGACATTTTAGGAGATGAACAGTAAGCTGAAAGCGCAATAAAAGGGGGGAAAACGTTATGTTGACTCGCTTAAAAGTTTCTGGCTTCAAAAACCTTGTTGATGTTGATGTTCCCTTAGGACCCTTTACCTGTGTTGCTGGTGCGAACGGCACAGGCAAATCGAATCTGTTTGATGCAATTCAGTTTCTCAGTGCCTTAGCCAATGATACATTGATTGATGCAGCCCGGTCAGTACGCAGTGAGGAAGGAAGGACAAGTGATGTGCGTAATCTGTTTCATCGTATTGGCGATACGGATACCACAGAGATGTCCTTTGAAGCCGATATGATAATTACCCAAACAGGGATAGATGACTTGGGACAGCAGGCAAAAGCAACGACGACGTTTCTCCGTTACCGTGTTGCACTTGCGTATCGTGTGGATCATAGCTTACCCTCGTTGGGCACCCTCGAACTCATTGAGGAGAGACTTGAGCGTTTAAAATTAAATGACTGGAAAAAACATCTACCATTCGCGGACCAAAGAAAAAAATGGCGCGATTCTGTATTAAAAGGTAGGAGAGCGGTCCCTTTTATTTCAACTGAAGACCAGGAAGGGAATTGCGTTATTAAGTTACACAAAGACGGCGGAAGTAGTGGTAGACCTCAAGCTATTTTGGCGAAAAACCTTCCACGCACTGTACTTTCTACTGTCAACGCCGCGGAAAGTCCAACAGCACTGTTGGCGCGTCGCGAGATGCAGTCCTGGCGGTTACTCCAATTGGAATCTTCTTCGCTGCGTGAACCTGATGAGTTCACAACACCGCCTGGGTTAGGTAGCGATGGCTCCCACTTACCGGCGACTTTATATGGATTGGCAAGGTCTCAAGAAAACATAGATCCAGCCTCTAACGGGCAGCAGATATATGATCGGGTCGCCGCTCGGCTATCGGAGCTAATTAATGATGTAGCAGCGGTTGGGATTGATCGGGACGAGCGACGTGAATTACTCACTTTGGAAGTCAAAGACCATACCGGTACAGTTCACCCAGGGCGCTCGCTTTCGGATGGCACCTTGCGCTTTCTGGGTCTATCGGTTTTAGAATTAGATCCGAAAGCGAGTGGCCTTATCTGTATGGAGGAACCGGAAAACGGTATTCATCCAGCGCGAATTCCCTCAATCTTGCGACTACTTCAAGACATCGCCACCGATGTGGGTTACCCTGTTGGACCGGATAACCCACTTTGTCAAGTAATCGTGAATACACATTCCCCATCCGTTGTGCAGCAAGTGTTTGACGACATGCTTTTGATTGCAGACTTAAGAGAAGTAGTACAGAATGACCAGCGATTTAAGGGGGTGCGTTTTAGCTGGTTACCTGAAACGTGGCGGGCAGAAGCCCTACCCCACGTTCAACCAGTAGCCAAAGGTCAGTTGTTAGCTTACCTAGGGGCTACCGAGCCAATAGACTCGGAGTCTACCGAACCAATAGACTCGTCACCGAAACCAAAGCCGAAAAAACCTCAACGAGTTATAGATAGTCTCCAACTCTCATTATTTGAGTATAGTGGTACAGAATGACAGAGATACGTTATACCTTTGTAACAGATGGAAGTTCAGACGCTGCATTAATCCCGATTCTTACATGGTTATTGAGGGAAAATGGTGTTGAGTTTGCTATTCAGCCCGCATGGGCTGACTTGACTGGGATTCCCCATCGCAAGCGAAGGCGATTAGAGGACAAAATCTACTGGAGTCTCGAATTTTATCCTTGCGACCTTCTGTTTGTTCACCGCGATGCCGAAAGGGAACCACGCGAGAACCGTGTCAACGAAATTACAACAGCGATCCAAAGAGTTCGTATCTCGGTTCCACCAAGGATTTGCGTTGTGCCAGTGCGTATGCAGGAGGCATGGTTATTATTTGATGAATTAGCTATCAATCATGCAGCGGGCAATCCTTCTAACCGTCACTCACTAAATCTTCCTACAATTAATCGGCTAGAGGCCTTGCCAGATCCGAAAACGGAACTGCATGAGCGTCTCAAGCAAGCGAGTAACTTCAGAGGACAGCGTTTAAGCAGATTTCCGGTGAGTGAATATGCACGTCATGTTACTGAGTTTATTCAGGATTTTTCACCTTTGCGTGGATTATCTGCCTTTGCTGCATTGGAGTATGAGGTCCAAGAGATAATCAAACAACAAGGTTGGAACGCTTAACCAAATGACAGGACTTCAATGAGCCTTATGGAAAAGCTATTTCTAGTGCACTACGGTGAGATTGGGTTAAAACGCGGGAACCGCTCCTATTTTGAAAAGAAACTCGTTCAGAATATAAAGCTGGCATTGAAGGGCATGGGAGGTGCCGGGGTGCGGCGCATATACGGACGCATTCTAGTGATGCTGCGACCCGAAGCGGATGTTGCAGCAGTCCAAGAGCGGTTGGGCAAGGTTATGGGGATTGCTCATTTTGAACTCGTTCTCGCAGCAGAACTGACCATTGATGCGATTCAAGATGCCGCATTGGAGCTCGTCAAGGATCAGCAGTTCAAGACGCTCAAAGTGGAAACGAAGCGGGCAAATAAACGTTTTCCGCTTACTTCGCCTGAGATTAGTGCAGCGGTGGGGGCGCATCTGCTCGGCGCGACTGGTGCATCGGCAGATATGCACACGCCTGACTTGCGCTGTAACATTGAAATTGTCGACGAAGCAGCATACATCTATGTGGAAAAACTTCGAGGGGTTGGCGGGCTGCCGGTGGGTGCGAGCGGAAAAGTCCTCGTTATGCTCTCTGGTGGGATTGATTCGCCGGTTGCGGCATGGCGGATGATGAAACGTGGCGTCAAAGCACTCTTCGTCCACTTTTATAGCTATCCCTACACAGACAGAGCATCGCTTGAGAAGGTAGAGGAACTCGCAGAGATCTTGGCGACTTGGAACTATCGGACACAGATTTACCTTGTCCCATTTGCAGAAATCCAGCAGGAAATTGTAACTCAAACTCCCGCCCCGTTTCGGGTTATCCTTTACCGTCGAATGATGGTACGTATTGCACAGCAGATTGCAGCGGCTGCGAAAGCGCAGTGCCTTGTTACTGGAGAGAGTCTTGGGCAGGTCGCCTCACAAACGTTGGGTAACCTTCGCGTGATCGAGGAGGTTGCGGAGATTCCTATCTTGCGCCCGCTGATCGGCGATGATAAGGCAGAGATTATGGACTTGGCGGAGCAGATTGGGACCTTTGAGATTTCGACGCTTCCCCATGATGACTGCTGTTCGCTCTTTGTTCCTGAACATCCAGCGACCAACGCATCGGTTGAAGCAGTTCAAGAGGCGGAGGCAGCCCTAGACATCGACGCGCTTGTGAAGTTAGCAGTGGAATCGGTCGAAAAAAAGATAGTTGACAGTTGTTAGTTTTGAGTTCTGAGTTGAATTCCTGCTATTCGTATTCTGTGAGTATTGCCTTTAATCGTTCCGGATAGTTCGTCAGAATCCCATCAACGCCGATTTCGATGTAAGCTCGCATATCTTCAGGGGTATCCGCGTAAAAGACGTGCACGATTCGGCCTGCCGCATGTGCCTTTTGAACAAACTCCCGAGTAGTGATGTCCCGTCCCGGTTGCATCGTACGCAGGCCCATCTCTACCGATTTTTGGATATATTCCTCTGGAGTGCGGTTTGCACGAAAGATCCGACATTCGATCCGTGAGTCAATCTCAGCAAAAATACCAACGCTTGCATCGCTGCATGTCAGAATAGAATCCTCTACCATGTGGAAATCGCTCAACGCCTTTGCGACCTTGCGTTCGTAGTGTCCGTCTGGATTGCCACCTTCTTTGAGGTGGACATTCAGTCCAACTTTCCCTTGCACAAGCTCTAACGCTTCTTCCCATGTCGGCACGCGTTCGCCCCGAAACTGTTCACCAAATACTCCTCCAGCGTCGAGAGCTTTGATTTCAGTTAGTGTGAGATCTGAAATCGCGCCTGTGCCGTCTGTCGTTCGATCTACGGTTGGATCGTGCATGATGATTAGGTGGTCATCTTTGGTCAAGTAGAGATCGAGCTCGATCTCATCAACGCCAATTTCTAACGCCTTCTGAAAAGCGAGTAATGTATTTTCGGGGTAGTTTCCTGACGCGCCTCGATGGGCAACATTAACGACCATGTTTATACCTCTTGAACTAACAGTGAAAACTTGCTAAATTGACATACTCCGCAAACCTAAAGGATTGGGATTCTTATGAGCCCCTTCCCGATAGGAGAGCTAATTGTGGTATCAACAGCACTTGCGAGGCGAACCCCGTCTTACAGTGCCTACTCCAATGGACAATGCCCTGCCCACTGCCCCAAAGGGCAACTTGGGTGAGGTTTATTAGGGGATTCTAATACCCGTCGGTATACGCCAACTATTGCGGATTTTACGCCTGCTAATAGTCAGTAGAATCCCCAATCTCTGAAAACAATTATACTATATTTCACGATTAGATTCAAGGTTGAAACCTTGAGAAAAACTATGCTAAAGCAATCTGTATAGGCTGCGCCCCAACTGCTCCAAGCATAAATGCTTGAGCTTTAGACCTAAAGGAGGTTTCGGTAAATAAATATCTTCCTACTATCAGACACAGTTAGCAATATAACACAAGCAAAAATTTCACGTCAATATAAAAATTGATAGCTCATGTAAAGAAATCATGCAACAGAAACCGAGTTTTCAAGAAAAAACTCGGTTTCTCTTCATGCTTCGCACTCTCTTTTTATATGAACGAAATTGGTCTGTAGGAAGCGGATGGACATTGATTGTTATGAAAGGAAATTTTATGGATGAAGTACGTCTAAAAACAATTCTGGAAGGGTTTCGAGAACGAAAGATATTGGTCGTCGGGGATTTTTACCTTGACGCATATTGGCTAGTTGATAAAACGAAATCAACCCTATCGTTAGAGACGCCTTGGCACACAAATCCTGTCGTAGAACAACGGTATAGTCCCGGTGCAGCGGGTACTGTTACTAACAACCTTGCTGCATTAGAGATTGGAGAAGTTTATACGCTCAGTGTGATTGGCGAAGATGGATTTGGCAGCACTTTGCTTGAACGCTTAGAAGCCAACGGTTGTATCACAGATTTCATGATAAGCACTCCAGATCGAGTTACCCCAACCTATCTCAAACCCATCCACCGAGGATATGAAGGGATTGAAACGGAAGGTCCGCGATTTGATATTGAGAACCAATCTATGATGCAATCTGAGGTGGAGGATAGATTGCTTCATGCCTTGCGCGAATGTGTGCTGCAGGTGGAAGGAATCATTGTTGGAGATCAGATGCCACATGATAATTGGGGAGTGGTAACAGATCGGGTGCGATCAGAAATCTGCCAACTTGCTGTGGAGTTTCCCGATAAAATCTTTTTTGTGGATTCTCGGACACGAATCGGAAAGTATCATCACATTACTATCAAGCCGAACCGATTTGAGGCGAAACGCGCCGTTGATCCGGATTGGACTGGGGAAGAAGTCGATATAGAGGAAGCAACGAGATGTGGGCAGATCTTGACGGAGCGGACAGAAAAGCCACTTTTTGTAACCGTTGGTCCGGAGGGTATCTTGGTATTTCACAACGGACAGGTTGAACATGTACCGGGCATCCCACTCGAATCGGAGATCGATCCGGTGGGAGCGGGGGATAGTGTCTCTGCTGCAACTGTTGCGACACTCTGCGGTGGCTCTAGCCACCTTGAAGCGGCACAGGTCGGAAACCTCGTCGCATCGGTTACCGTTACTAAAATTGGGACAACCGGCACCGCCTCACACATTGAGGTGATCGAGCGATTCGGGCAGATCTGACTTTTGACGTGAGATTTCACTTGAACAGTCTATAGAGAAGTGGTATACATATGTTATGTGTAGTAATGAAAAACGATGTTCGCGTCACAAGAAAGTGCAAAGTGCTAAGAGAAACTGAGTTTTGAAGAAAAAACTCGGTTTCTGTTGGAAGATTTCTTAACGTGAGATAAAAGCGGTAGTTTTATGGATGAAGAATGGAATATTTTTGGGGTTCATAACATAACGCAGTTGTTAATCAATGATCGAAAAATCGTTAGCTTTCGCAATTTACGCAAAGGAGGCATGGATGAGAGAGACAATCAGTATAAGAGGCGCGAGGGAGAATAATCTGCAAGACATCAATATCGAAATACCTCGAAATAAACTGGTAGTCGTGACGGGTATTAGTGGTTCCGGGAAATCGTCGCTTGCGTTTGAAACGGTTTATGCCGAAGGGCAGCGTCGCTTCCTAGAGTCAATGTCCACCTATGCCAAACGTTTCGTCGCACAGCTGAAGAAACCGGACGTGGATTTCGTTGATGGATTATCCCCTGTTGTCTCAATCGAACAGAAAACCATTACCATGAACCCGCGCTCAACCGTGGGCACAATGACCGATCTCTACGACTATATGCGGATGCTATTTGCCACAATCGGGATCTCTCACTGCCCCTATTGCAGCACCGAAGTTCCAACCCGAACCCCCTATCAATTGATGGAGCATATACTATCATTGCCTGAAGGGACAGAACTCGAGATCTACGCCCCGGTCTTCAAGATCTACGGCGAAGATTATCCCTACCTCTTTGATGATGTCCGCTTGAAGGGGTGCCGCAGGGTTCGGATTAATGGTGGTTTGCATGATCTGAGTGAAGAGATTGAGCTAGACGAACAGGTAGAGTACAACATTCAAGCCATCATCGACAGATTCGTTATCAAGCCGGATATTGACAAACAGATCCTTGCTGCCCTCGACCACGCTATACTCGTTGGCGAAGGATTTATGAGTTTCCATATCCTGAGTCCCGAAATAGCCGATAAAGATATCCGTGCCTTCTACAAGGATTTTGGTTGCGCTGAACATCGCGTTGTTATGGGGGAATTAGGACCACATCACTTCACCTTCAATGAACCGACTGGTGCCTGTGTTACATGTTCTGGGTTAGGCACTTACCTCCAAGTTCATCCGAACCTACTTGTCCCGGATAAAACTCGAAGCATCATAGAGGGGGCATTCGTGAAGCAAGCCTTCAATTACGATCCAGACCGTTGGGATGGTCGGATGATGTACAGTCTCGCCCAACATTACAATTTCAGCCTTGACGCTCCCTTCAAAGACCTCCCCGACGAGGTTGTCGATCTGGTATTCTACGGAACCAGAGGAGAAAAATTTAAGATTGTTATGCCGGAAGGTGCGAAGCAGATGACCCACCATCATATTGGCAGAGAAATGCAGTTTGATGGAATTATCAACCGGATTGATCGGCACTATCGACATTACCGCAAGCGCGGGGAAGCGCATTCGGGAATGGAGGAGTACCTACGGAAGGTGATGGTCGAACATACCTGTCCCGATTGCGATGGAAGTAAGCTGAAGAAACAGAGACTTCTTGTCACCATCAATGATAAACATATCCATGAATTGGGCGATATACATCTTGAGGAATTAAAGGTTTTTCTGGAGGGAATCAGGTCGATCCCAGCGCAGAAAAGAGAGGCGGGAACACGGGTCATTAAAGAACTCACGACCCGGATTGAACTCTTACTCGGTATCGGTCTGGACTATCTCAACCTTAACCGGAGATCAGCGACGCTTTCGGGTGGAGAATCGCAGCGTATTCGCCTCTCAACGCAGATCGGTTCTGGTCTGATGGGGATGCTGTATGTGCTGGATGAGCCTACGATTGGGCTTCACCCTAAAGATAACATTAAGATGCTCAAAACGCTGAGACATCTGCGCGATATTGGGAACACTGTGATTGTGGTCGAGCACGATGAAACGACAATCCGAGCCGCAGACCATATTATTGAATTGGGTCCCGGTCCTGGGATTCATGGCGGGACGGTGGTTGCTGAGGGACCTGCTGATAAAGTCTTGAAAAATCCGGTGTCGTTAACCGGGCAGTACATGAGCGGAGAGAAGGAGATTGAAATCCCGCAAGATCGACGAGAAGCGAACGGCGTTTCAATTATCATCCGTGGGGCGCGAGAAAATAACCTAAGAGATATTGATGTGGAGATTCCGTTAGGACTTTTTATCTGCATCACAGGAGCATCGGGATCCGGCAAGAGTACGTTGATTAACGAAATCCTCTATAAGAAACTCTATTCCATCTTTCACGATAGCCGTGTCCTATCTGGAGACCACGATAACGTTGAGGGTTATGAATATATCAGTGATGTAATCAACATCGATCAATCGCCAATTGGACGTTCCCCACGCTCCAATCCAGCGACCTATATCGGGTTTTACGACAATATCCGAAAGCTATTTGCAAACACTCCACAATCAGAAGCACGCGGTTATACGCCATCCCGATTCAGTTTTAATGTCAAAGGTGGGCGATGTGAGGAGTGCGGTGGTGAGGGTCAGATTACGACTAAACTGCACTTTATGCCCGATGTGGAAGTTCCTTGTCCTGCTTGCAAGGGGGCGCGATACAACGACGAAACCCTTGAGGTAACATATAACGGGAAAAACATTGCGGAAGTGTTGAAGATGTCGATCGAAGAAGGCGTTGACTTCTTTGCGAATCAGCGGCTCATCCATCATAAACTGGGTGTCCTGAACAATTTGGGTATGGGGTATTTACAGATAGGGCACCCGGCACCGATTCTTTCAGGTGGGGAGGCGCAACGGATCAAACTAGCAAATGAACTCGGAAAAATCAAGCGCGGCAAGCACAATTTCTACATCCTTGATGAACCTACCACCGGATTACACCTCGCCGATATTCAGAAGCTGTTGGATAGCCTAAATCAGCTAGTCGATGCGGGGCATACTGTGCTGGTGATTGAACACCATCTTGATGTGATTAAAACCGCAGACCATATCATTGATCTCGGTCCAGAAGGGGGACATCGCGGGGGAGAGATTATTGCCCAAGGATTGCCGGAGGCGGTTGCTCAAACCTCCGGTTCCTATACTGGACAATTCCTTAAGCCATACCTTACCCTATAAGTAACTTGGATTGGAGATTATTCTGGTTTGCCGGTTTCTCTATGACAACGATAGCAGCGATCAAGATGAAGATGTATAGATAAGTGCTCGCAATTAGTAGTTTTGGACTTGTTTTTTGAATTGCATTGATAATATCGCTGAAAGTTCCCTTGCCAATAATCCGGGTACTTGGCGATCTATTTCGTTTGAAATCTCGCTATACCCCTCTTCCTGCATATCCCCATCCGCTTCTTGGTGGTCTACATTTTTATCACATTCAGGGCAATGAATACGATAGAGTCGATCGTTGAAAAGATGCAGGTTATGTTTGATAGCTTTCAAGCTGAGGATCATTGGTTGTGTTATTCTAGGAATCCACTCTCTCCAAAGATTTATATCATATTCCCACAGACGAATGACTTCTTTGGCTTCAACCTCTATACAAGGGAACGACAGTTTTCTGAATGCCTCCCATTTTGCATCATCAACGGGATGCGTGTCCCGGACCTCTATTCCGTAAGCAGCTTTTCCATTTCGGAGAAGCGCGACATCCACTCTGTATCTGTCAACATCAACTTCACATTTGACCTCAGCACCATAGCCTTTAACTATTTGACTATGGGTGCCATACTGCGAACAGTTTGGGCACTTTCGGAATACGCTAACATGCCCCGGTCCCTCCGTGTGAATACTTCTCCAATACATCAGATAGATCATCTGCTTTGCGATCTTATGGCGAACACCTTCGCCAGAACACCCTGTATCTGGCTTATGGGCAAAATGAGGCTGCCTGATGTCTCCACGTCTCAAGACAACTTCGTCATCACATATTGGACATGAGAAATCTTGTCCTTTTTCTGCAACTTGAGGGGACACAGGAACATCACCGTTAATCAAGGCGTAAGGAATCTGTAAATTCTGCATTTTGGTTGCTTCTTTCGTAATTATTGCTTTTTTGCGTAGACCGTTAAACCGATTACGAGGTCATCAGGTTGTTGTCTGGTTGAGACAGTCTTCTGAACAACACGGATATCAGAAGCACGGACATTCAACGCAATACGGGTAGTTGTGTGGATATATCCCTTAAACTGTTTTACCAACTTCCATACATCGCCGTCAGATCGTCGTGTATAGATATCAACATTCTTGATGGGACCTCCAAGCGTTTCGATGTGCATAAAACGCATGAATTGCGATTTGTCAGTAGAGAACTGATAAACTCGTGCTATCCCTTCATAGCCGCGTAGGAATGGAGGTGTTAATAATGTATTTCCCGTCGTAGGCGACCAGTAATTATCGGAAAATCTGCCTTGTATCAATTCAGATTCACCGTCGTCAAGATATGGCAAGGCAGAGGAACACCCTAGAACAACTACTATGCAAAATAAGAATAGAAATCCTATTGTTTGAACATTAGATTGTATATACTTGCGAAAATTCATTGGGATTTTTCCTCGCTTCATTCGTAGATGAAGAAGCCTATATCTACACATTCCCTTTTTGCAGTCTGCCGCATCGTTTCAAAGCGCATGTCGGACTCGTGAGGCAGCGTCCATTGTAGGTGTCCGTCAGTGATGAGATCTCTTGGATCAAGGAAGATACGGGTGGGGCGTTTCATCTGTTACCTCCGCGTTAGAGGTTTAATGTTTTTGTACCTTTCTCACCTTTTTGGTTCATCCAGTTCACGATAAAAGTCAAGGGGCGATTTGGGTGTATTTGCGGGTAGGTAAATGCCCACTTCTGATAGTAACGAAACTTAGCACCATCCCATGCTGGGCCAACGGGCGATAAAGTAGCCCTCCCGTTTCGCTTCCCTTCAACCGTCACCTGATGGACGGGCGCGCTGAATGCTAAAACAAAATGCTGTTTTTCGAGATCGCCGTGTTTGACGATGACGCGACGGGGAGATAGATTAGAGGTGCGTTTGATAGAAACCGTCGTGGTTCTATCCAGTTCTATCCCACGTGGTTCTATCCAGTTATGGGATGACGAACAAGCGAGTATCCCCCCCATCAGTAACAACGCTTGCATTTTCACATCGATTTTCATCTGTTTTCTCTCGCCGTTGTATCGCTTCTGGATGCACCTAGACACCAGTGCAAGGTCTCGATTTGATGCTCAGGGATTCCTGTTGCACCACATATCGCACCTGACAAGCACCGTCACGGTGGGTTACCCGCCGATTCCATGCTGCCCTGTCCCCAGCGGAGGGCATGAAAGTTCTTGGGTGTCAAGGGGTTTTTGCAATTATAGTGGATCTTAGAATTAATGAGACACGTCAAACCGGTGCGGTTACAAACCGCACCTACCGGGGGCGAGAATGTCTGTTTATTTTTAGAATCCACTATAGTATGCGGCTCGCTTGCTGCGATTACTTCGTCCATTGGGAACTTTCATTCAAAGGTGCGGTAATTGAGAAATGTTTTATCATTTTTCCGAATTACGATATCCTCCAACGTATCCGTTTTAACCCGTCGGTTAGCGCGGTCAGAAAACGAAAGTGTGATATTGTGTGTACCTGCTGGTAAGCGCATCCGCACAAGAAAAATCTGATTCGGTAGGGTCTGCCATGAACGGGTGTCTGCACTTTCGGTGGCGACATTCAGTAAATTGACAAGCTTGCCGAGCGTCTCTCCCTCTTGATTGGCACGACGGAAACCGAGATACTTTAAGACGCCACGTACAACCGTGCGGAGCATAATAGTCGGCAGCTCGGATTCAAACGTTTTCATCGCTGCGGCTTCGATATCTTCAACCAAAACCCCGGAGGCACCCCCATGCGCTGTAGATGCGTCAATACCCACGATTCTTGGGCGATTTGAGCGATAAGCGGGAATTGCGACGCGCAAGAGGTATTCGATTTCAACTTCTTTATACCGTCGGTTACGTCTGCGTATCAATGTGCGCCCATATTCCCGCATCTCTTTTTCGTCTCGATCGGCATCCTCCTGCACAATGGGATCGACCTTGAGAATGGGGAAGACTATGTTTTCTTCAATTTTGAAGGGGGCGAACCCTGTTTCGTAGAGTAGGATAAGTTCGCCTGAATTGGGAGCGCGTTCAGGCGGTTCCCCGTAGGTTGCCGCGTATTTTTCAAACTCCTCTTGAAAACCTAACTGCCCCGCGAGACGCACCAGAGACTCCCCCACATCCTGTGGAAAAGGAACCCCTAGGGCTCCATACTGTTTATATGCTCTTTCCGCCCAGCGATAGGCGATGAACGCATCGTTCCAATCCCCCGCCCACTCATAGAGAATGCCCGATAAATACGCGGTGAAAGCAGCACCGACAAACTCGTAATTCTCGTCGGCATCGGCGTAGAATTGCAGCAGCCTGCTCGCTTTCCGGCACTCAACGAGTGCGTCATCCGGCATGTTCAGATAGACGTAATTGAATGCGCGATAGTAATGAATCAGCAGCCGTTCATATTGGCTCCCAGCGTATGAGCGGAGGTTATCTGAAGTGAGGAGTGAGACCGCTTCTCGCGAGATGCTTTTGGTGTATAGGTCATCCGAAGTAATCTCGGCAAGCTCAAACGTACGGTTGCTCTCATCGAACTGGGTGCCGTAGTGGGTGATAAGTCCACGTTCAAAAAGATACGGTAATTTGGCTTCTCCCTTACCGTCTGCATCCAGTTCAATCAGCGCAGCATCAAAATCGCCTTGTTCAAAAGCGATCCGTACCTCCTCCATGCTGTAAGGGCTACATCCAAGCCCTAGGTATAGCAGTACCAGGAGCGGAAGAATTTTCACGATTTGCATGGCTTGCTCTTTCTAAAAAGCTGCGCGCTTTCGCTCAATGAACTTCTTAATTTTCTTTTGACCAAGCCATATTTTTTCATTGGTTTCGATGTTGGTCAAGGTCAGGTCGGTTTGATAAAATGTGACCTGTTTACCGCCTTCACGGTCTTCGATGGTGTTGATCTGTCCTGTCATCATATAGTCCGCGCCCAACTCTTGACCCATCGCCTTGACGGTTTCGAGGCTGGCAAACTTGCTCTGATCTCCCTTTTCATCGCGTAATTCACCTCGCTCGGTGGCACTAGCAACAACAGACACCAAACCGGAATTGATAAACGCACGCTCAATATCGCTGACAAACGTAGGAATTGCGATATGCTCTGTGCTGCGGTTGCGAATTGCACCAACGATAACAACCGGCTTTTTGCCTGCGGCACCGACCATGTGCTGTGAGATCCACGGGTGATTGAGACAGTCCGCGATCATCGCCTCTGAAACTTGACGAGAATCGGTGTCATTCCATCGTCCCGAAAGGTCAATGGTTGTGTCGACTTCGATACGCTCGACTGTTTTTGCCGAACCGCATCCTGCAAGAGTGATGAACAGAATGCAAGCGATTGGGATGATTACCTGTTTCATGATTCCTCCTAATTTTTGAGAGTGTATAGATTATGTTGAGGTTTCAACTTAGCCAGATAAAATCTGATACGAATCGTTACTAAACAAAGTTTACATAACAACTTAACGACTAGCAATTTAGATGCCACAATTATCTCGAATCATACACAACGTATTGTATCAATAACCGAGTTTTTCGGCAAACGCTTTCTCAGGCTGATTTTGGGTATGTTTTTGACATGGGCTATGATTTAAGAGAGAATTGCATAATCACAGAGCGGTTGTCGAAACTTTGCCACACTATTGTCGTAAAAATGCCACACTGACGCCTAGAATGGGAATCGAAGTTCAGTTGGGCAGCTTGAGCAATCAACGATATAGGATTATACCATACATTTATTCGTAAGTCTATAATCTCAGAAACGAAAGGACTGCCTCATAGGGTTGGCATTATATCACTTAGGCTTGGTAACGAAAGTAATCGTCGCCTGTAGTGCATTGCCAGCCCCATCTCGGACATCAATTTCAATCTTGTAGGTTGTTTCGTTGACTAGTTCCTGTCCTGCAACTGCGGTCAATGTTGCCGTCTGATCCGCCACGTTGGCAATCCAGTTGAGGTCAGCCCCCGCCTCATCGGTCAGTTTAATAGTTCCTGTGACGGGTTCGTCAAAATCGAACCGGAAGCCGCCGGCATTGATTGGCGCGGGGTCAGCATCTGCATCTCCATCGGAAACTGTACCACTCGTAATTGCAGGAGGCACATGGTGAACTACCCAAACTGTATAAGGGCCAACTAATTGAGAACCGGTCGAGCCATCACGGGTCTTCCACTCGATTGCTAAAACTTGTCCTGCTTTCCATTCTAACGACAGATTGTAGGACCACACACTCCAATTCTGTCCTGAACCTGTAGCGGTTGCACCATTGACTGTCACTGCTGCAACCTCTTGATTAAACCGCAATGTGAATTCTGTTCTGTCCACGTCAATGTCTGAACCGGGCGGCGGATCGACCACGACCGTAATTGCAGGGCGAGGTGGAGCGTCAGCCTCTAATTGTGGCGGTTCCACAACTTTTTCGGGTAGATCATCATCGCCGCAGCCGCCGAATATACAGATAATGAGCATCCCAATCGTGATTAGAATGTCTACTCTTAAAAGTCTGTGCATTGAGTTAATCCTTTCTGGGACACGGTCCCTTCAGTCTGTAGTAGGGCCTTATGCTAGTTAACTCCCCTCTTTTTATAGCAACTAAAAAAAGGGGAGTTAAAAAGTCCTCCAATCTGTTACTATAGATGGACTCAACACCCCATCTAAAACTGGAGGATACTCATAATGATAACCGATTTTGATGACCTGTGTCTATGGACTTATGTCATTGTTGATGACATTGTAAAAAAACTCGCACCCTTACTCCGGCGCCCCGGTCCCTGTCCCAATTGTAGCGATAGCGAGTTAATCACTATGATATTGATTGCCGAGTGTAAGGGGTGGGATATCGAAACACAACTGCTATCCGAATTTAGCCAACACCGGCATCTGTTCCCGATACTGCCTTGTCAGTCCCGATTCAACCGACGCAGACGCAATTTGGGAGCAATCATCAATCAGATTCGGCAGATGCTCTTGTCAGACATCGAAGGGACTGAACAGAAGTTATGTGTTATTGATAGTTTGCCGATTCCAGTCATGCAATTTCATCTGGTGCCTTCGTCCTCAAATGATTGGTCATGCTATGGTGCTGATTATGGTCGAGTCGAATCAATGAAACAGACCATTTTCGGCTATAAATTGCATCTGTTAGTCACCGCAAGTGGAGTGATTGTTGATTTTGTACTGGCACCCGCTTCTGAAACCGATTTATCTGTAGGTCACGAATTGCTCTCTAAACACTACAATAAGCAAGTGATAGGAGATAAAGCCTATATCAGCACCGACATCAAAGACCAATTAGCCCAACTCAACGGTATCGAGCTGATAACGATACCCCGCCGCAACCAGAAACAGCAAATCTCCAGACAAACCCAGCGGTGGATTAACCAAATGCGGCAGATAGTTGAAACCGTTAATGGGCAATTGACTCAACAATTTCATATTAAAAAGAATCATGCACATACGTTCTGGGGAGTCTGCACGCGGTTACACGCCAAACTCACCGCTCATACGTTATGTATTTATCTGAATCAGCTATTCAAAAAAGAGGCATTTCTACAGATTAAACAGTTGGCTTTTCCTGTGCATTAGGAACTAGCATAAGACCCTAGTAAGGTAATTGATTGTGTAGTTGGACACGCGATAATTCGCTTTATTGAGGAGAAGCATCACTTGGGTTTAGTAACGAAAGTAATTGTTGCTTGAGTCGCATTGCCAGCCCCATCGTGGACATCAATTTGAATCTTGTAGGTTGTCTCGTTAGCAAGTTCCTGTCCTGCAACCGCAGTCAACGCTGCTGTCTGACCGGCCACGGTGGCAATCCAGTTGAGGTTGGCACCTGCTTCATCGGTCAGCTTAATGGTGCCTGTGACGGCTTCGTCAAAATCGAACCGGAAGCCGCCGGCATTGATTGGTGCAGGATCGACATCTGCTGCCCCATCTGCAACTGTACCACTCGTAATTACGGGAGGTTCACCGCTGCCCCATACAACTTCATAAGGACCTACTTTTGCAAAAGCCGTAGAGCCATCTCGGTTTGTCCACATGATTTTCAGTGTGTGAGGTCCTTCGGGTAAAATAGGTTTCGCACGCCACTTCCAATTGAGTCCCGAACCTGTAGCGGGTGTACCGTTGACTGTCACCGCTACAACCTCCTCATTAAACGTCAATGTGAATTCTGTGTGGGGTAGAATATAGCCTCCCGATGCTGGATCTACTATAACTGTTATTGTCGGGGGTGACGGTACATCATCTTCTGGTTGTGGTGGGTCTACAACTTCCTCAATTAGATCATTGTCGCCGCAACCGCCGATTATACAGATAATGAGCATCCAAAACGTGATTAGAATGGCAGTTCTTAAGAATTTGTGCATCGTTTGAGTCCTTTCTTAAAGAGGATATATCACTTGGGTTTAGTAACAAAAGTAAGCGTCGCTTGAGTTTGATTGCCCACACCATCGTGGACATCAATTTGAATCTTGTAAGTTGTCTCGTTGATCAGTTCCTGTCCTGCCGCCGCGGTCAACGTTGCTCTGTGACCCACCACGTTGGCAATCCACTTGAGGTCAGCACCCGCCTCATCGGTCAGTTTAATAGTTCCTGTGATGGGTTCGTCGAAATCAAACCGGAAGCCACCCACATTGATTGGCGCAGGGTCGACATTTGCCTCCCCATCTGATACGGTACCACTCGTAATATAGGCGGGGTCTTCATCGTCCCATACAACTTTATAAGGACCAACCTCCATAGTACCCGTTGAGCCATCGCGGTTTATCCACTCGACAACCACAAGTACTAATCCCGCGGGTAAATAAGGCTGCGCGCTCCACCTCCAATCGCGCCTCCGACCTTTAGCGGGTGTACCATTGACTGTCACTGCTACAACCTCCTCATTAAACGTCAACATGAATTCTGTGGCTGGGTTAATAAGATAGACAACTCCATCAGTGCTTGCACGTGGTGGTGGATCCATCACAACCTCTGTCGCAGAGGCGAGTCGAACATAATCTTCTGATTGTGGTGGATCCGTAACATCTTCAGATGGATTATCGCCACAACCGCCGATTATACCGATAATAAGCATCCCAAACGTGATTAGAACCCCTGCTCTTAAAAGTCTGTGCATTGTTTGAGTCCTTTCTTAAAGGGATATATCACTTGGGTTTCGTAACAAAAGTAATCGTCGCCTGTAGGCCATTTCCAACCGGATCTTGGACATTTATCTCAATCTTGTAGGTTGTCTCGTTAGCAAGTTCTTGTCCTGCAATTGCATTTAACGTTGCTGTCTGACCCGCCACATTTCCGATCCAATGGAGGTCGGCACCTGCCTCATCAGTCAGCTTAATGGTGCCTGTGATGGGTTCATCGAAATCAAACCGAAAGCCACCTGCATTGATTGGCGCAGGGTCGATATCGTTAGCCCCGTCGCTTACTGTACCACTCGCAATATAGGGAGGTTCTCCGGGGCACCCTGATACAACGTGATAAGGACCTGCTTCCGCAAAAGCCGTAGAGCCATCTCGGTTTGTCCACATGATTTTCAGAATGGACGTTCCTTCGGATAAAGAGCCGCCGAACCATTCCCAATTGAGCCCCGAACCTGTCGCGGGTGTTTCATTGACTGTCACTGCTACCACTCCCTCATTAAACGTCAAAGTGAATTCTATGCATTGAGGAATAACAACATTTCCTCGTGGTGGTGGATCTATCACAACCTCTGTCGCAGAAGCGGGGCCAATATCATCTGCTGATTGTGGTGGATCCGTAACATCTTCAGGTGAATTATCAGCGCAACCGTTGATTATACTGATAATAAGCATTCCAAACATGATTAGAACCCCTGCTCTTAAAAGTCTGTGCATCGTTATAGTCCTTTCTTAAAGAGGATATATCACTTGGGTTTGGTAACGAAAGTAATTGTCGCCTTTAGTTGATTGCCACACCCATCTTGGACATCAATTTCGACCTTGTAGGTTGTCTCGTTGACAAGTTCCTGTCCTGCAACCGGCGTCAGAGTTGCTGTCTGACCTACAACGATTCCAATCCAGTCGAGGTCTTCACCCGCCTCATTGGTCAGGTTTATGACACCTGTGACGACTTCGTCGAAATCAAACCGAAAGCCACGCGCATTGATTAGCGCGGGGTCGACATCTGCCGTCCCATCTGCCACTGTGCCACTCGTAATTACGGTAGCATCACAATCAATAATATATCCAACGTAATAGGGACCAACCCTTCTAGCCTCTGCAGAACCATCGCGGTTTATCCACTCGATACTCAAAAATTCTGCTTCCCCTGGCGGTACATGGTCGGACCAGACCCTCCAATCACGCCCCGACCCCTCAGCAGACCTGCTGTTGACCTTCACCTCCAGAACCCCTGTACTGAACCGTAATGTCAGTTCCTGTCCGTGATTGATATACGAGAGACGCCCTGGTGCTGGATCTACTATGACGGTCACTGGCTTTAAGACGTAGAAAGTGATCGCCTTAGACCCAGCAAGGAAATTATCTCGATTTCTCCATTCAACGGTGACCGTGTTCTCTGCACCAAGAATTATGTTGGGCAAATCTTTAATTTCCACAATTGCAGTACTGTCTTGGATTATTGCTGATTTCCCGTCCACATAAACGGACTTGGGAAAACCATCAAAGGTCATCTTGAGTTGCCCCGCTGCCGAAACTATTCCTCCATCTTCAGGAACGGTGGTAAGTAACTTAATCTCATCATGCTCAGTCGGGTCATCATCAGTGCAACCGCTGATAGTACAGATAATAAGCACCCCAAACGTGATTAGGATGCCTGCTCTTAAAAGTTTGTGCATTGAGTTAATCCTTTCTGGGACACGGTCCCTTCAGTTGGCAGTAAGGTAATTGATTGTGTGATTGGACACGCGATAATTTGCTTTATTGACAGGAAGTATCACTTGGGTTTGGTAACGAAAGTAATCGTCGTCTCTAGCCGATTGACAGCCCCATCGTGGACATCAATTTGAATTTTGTAGGTTGTCTCGTTGACCAGTTCCTGCCCTGCAACTGCGGTCAACGTTGCTGTCTGACCCGCGACGGTTGCAATCCAGTTGAGGTCAGCACCTGCCTCATCGGTCAGCTTAATGCTTCCCGCGACGGCTTCGTGGAAACTATAGTAGATTTTAGAATTAATGAGACACTCCAAATCGGCGCAGTTGAAAACAGCGCCTACCAAACATGGGGGCGCAAGTGTTTCTTTATTTTTTGAATTCACTATAAATCGGAAACCACCGGCGTTGAGCGGCGCAGGATCGACATTTACGGTTCCATCAGTTACCGTGCCACTCGTAATTCTTGGTGGCGTCGTATCCGGGACCCTAACCGTATAAGGACCAACCGCCTGAGAGCCGGAACGACCGTCTCGGTATGTCCAGCCAACATTCAGACTTTGACCGTCTCCTTCCTGTAGCGTCAGCGATACGGTCCAGTTGAGGCCGGATCCGGTGGCTGCAACACCATTGACTGTCACCGCTACAATACCCGGATCATCAAAGTTCAGTGAAAACTGGGTATTTGGGGGAATTTCCACACCCGGAGCAGGATCTACGTAGCCTAGTATTTGATGCGGAGGTCCCTCATCAATTCGTGGGGGTGTAACCCCGCTTGTTGTTGGATTGGACGGGTCCGTAACCACTTCCGGTGAGTCATCACCGCAACCGCTGATTATACCGATAGTAAACATCCCCAACGTGATTAGGATGGTAGTTCTTAACATTCTGTGCATCGTTTTAGTCCTTTCTGTGGAGTTTTCCCACCAATAACTTTCTCTCTATATCAAACCTTTAACTGTATGAAGTTCCAAAGGGGGAAAAAATCATCCCGGAACTTGAATGTCAAGGTTGTGGTCGTAGAAAATGTGCCTTCTGATGAGGTTAGTTGATAGCTAGCCTGTAAAATCTTTGGCAAAAAATACAGAGGGGATAGGAAAATTCGTCCCGATGATACAATTTCAATGATCACGTTCACCCTGAATCGACAATTTTTTTCCTTGATTATTTCCGCAGAATCGCCTATCATCTCTGAAGATTTAAGGTTCAAAGGTATCCGGGAAATAGGAATCGGTGACACGAAGATGCTGAAGTGAAATTTGGGAGGACTACGCACAAATCTGAGGGGAAATAATAGCGATGAACGGATCAAACCTTATTGAACCCCTTCGTCCGTGGCTAGACGAGAAGATAGGGGCAAAGCTGGATCTGATAGGTTCAGATCCGATACCGGTATATGAGACTGAGGAAGGAGCACCGAGCCCACTATTCGCAGCGAGGGTTGGTGAGCGTGGGCTTGTTACAGCACAAAGGCAGTGGTTGGAACAGCTCAAACCGATCGTTGCAAATCTGACGTTGGAGGAGTTGTTTTCCACTTTTGGCGGGTATGAGCTTGCGCGTGTATTGCTCCCTGATGGATGCGGGGTGTGGGGACCGAGCTGGTTCTATGTCGGAGACGAGAGCTGTTTTCGGGATGTGGGGGATAGCCGTCCTGTGCAGCTTTCTGCGGAGGAATTGGCTGAAACGGTCGATCACCGTATTTTCTGGCACTGCTTTGAAGATGAGGCGATGACCGGTTTCGGCATCTTTGAGGACGGTAAATTGGTGTCACTCGCAGCGGTTCGCGCTGAAGATGATAGCGTTTGGGAGATCGGCATTGATACCGCGCCGGAAGCGAAAGGACGCGGACTAGGGCGTGCCGTCACGAGCGCAGCTGGACGTTGGATACTGAAAAATAATCGGTTCGTCTTTGCTTCAACCGCCCCTTGGAATGTACGCTCTGCTCGCACACTTAGGTCGGTGGGGTTGCAATTTATCATGTCGGTGATGATAGGAATGCCGGGACCGTTTTATGCGCCGCCGCAGCCGCTCGGCACTCCATACCCCGGCGCCGAGGTGTATAACTACTATCCCGACTGGGCGATTAATAAAGAGATCAAACCGCCGCTAAAGGACTGATCGACGCAAGGGATTTAGGTGCGTCCCCTCACATAGGGATCGGGGTTGTTCTTGACTTCGCGCAGGAGGGTATGGATATATTCCTGAATACGAAAGAGTCGGCAGTTAGAATTTCCCAGCAGTCCTCGGTTTAGCGTCCCTACTTCGTCCCAGAATGCCCCAAGCAGCGGTCTATCCAACCCGGGATAGGGTATTTCGGGGTCCTGTTCAAGCAGTTCATGCCAATAAAGCACTTCCACAAAATGAACATACGTCGAAGTGTTGTAGTCCACGCCGAGCATGAGCAGTTTGCCATCGGCTTTATACGCCTTCTGCATTGGGGAGTGTGTACCGTAAGTTTTGCCCCACGGCTCACGGTCCCACGGCGATTTGTACCCCTCACGGCTGAGGTGGGTGCTTACAAACGCTTTCGCATCTTTTCCCCGTGCAGCAACTGAATGGGAGTAATGGTTGGAGCGGTAGGTATCAGGCATCTGGCGAAAAAATTCGGTGAGCCATCCGACTGTGGACGGCGTTGTTTCGAGGTTCCATGTGCTCACCCGCAACTCTCTTCCATCTAGGAGATTGAACGAAGGCATCAAGATGAGTCCCTCTCGTCCAACGGCGTCCTCTAGTGCGCCGACTACAGTTCCTGCCCCACCTTCGACAGGTCCGAGGCTCTTGAATGAGGAGTGAATAAAGAGCGTATCCCCTAGTTCAACGCCCAAGTTTCTCAGGTCGTGTGTGAGTGTTTCGCTTGTATGTGGTGTTTTCATGTTAGCCTTAATTATAATTGATCAGATTGGAAATATCTATGGGAATTTACGAACAGTTTGGAGTTACCCCGATTATCAACGCCTCCGGCGCGGTAACCCGTCTCGGCGGTGCGCCGATGCCCGATGCGGTGCTGAATGCGTTTAACGAAGCTGCCCGTGCGTCGGTGCCGCTTGAACAGCTTCAGGCAGCTGCTTCCAAAGTTATCGCGGCGGCGACGGGGACGGAAGCCGGTTTAGTTTCCGCCGGTGCTGCGTCCGCGCTGACCTTGGGAACCGCTGCAATCTTGACAGGCTACGACTTGGGGCGGATGGAGCGGTTGCCCCACTGCGACGGATTTCCCAACGAGTTTATCGTCGCCCGCGAGCAGCGAAGCGGTTATGATCACGCCGTAAGAGCCGCCGGTGCACGGCTCGTTGAGGTCGGTTTCAATGAAATCGTTGCCAACGCAGGGGTCCGGCGAACTGAAGCGTGGGAGTATGAAGCCGCCTTTGGACCGAATACCGCAGGCGTCCTCTATGTATATAGCCCGACCTCCAGACCTCCGCTCGAAGAGATTGTTGATGTTGCACATCGGCATCAACTGTCTGTATTGGTAGATGCAGCGGGTGAACTTCCGCCGCGTAGTAATCTTAAATCCATTGCAGCAAGGGGTGCCGATTTGGTAGCCTTTAGCGGCGGTAAGTCCATTCGGGGTCCCCAGTCAACCGGGATTCTCTGTGGTCGTCGAGATCTTATCGGACCAGCAGTGGCACAATTGTTGGATATGGATGACCACTTAGAACTTTGGGATCCACCGGCGTCGCTCATTGATAAGGCAAAGCTTCGTGGTATTCCGCGACACGGTATAGGGCGAGGCTTTAAGGTGTCAAAGGAGGAGATTATTGCTCTGCTTGTGGCGTTGCAGCTTTTCACCTCCGGTGCCTATGATGAAGAAATCTCCAAAGCGCACGCACGTCTCAACCGGATAGCGGAAGTGCTCAAAGACTCTCCGGCAGAATGCAGCCTCCGTGATAAAGGTGATGGCGAAAGCCTTCCGCTTTTGGAAATCACGATTGATGAAGCAGCTATCGGTCGAGGGGCGATGGCGATCTGCCAAAGCCTCCGAAACGGTGTCCCACCGGTTTATGTCAGCCACAGTGGTCTCCGAGAGGGAAAACTTTTGATTAACCCACTGCACTTGAACGACAGCAACAGTGAGACGCTCGCCGAGCGAATTCGTCAAGAATTGGAACAGGGTTGAATGATAAGCGTGAAACGTGATGCGTGAAACGTGACAAACCATTTGTTCATTGGTGGAGTCGGGCTAGGAAACCCGATCTATGGACCTCATATTAAAAGAAAACAAAACTCGGTTTCTATTGCACGATTTTTTACGTGAGCGAATTAATTATGCCACGAAAGAACAAGATTCTCAACATCGGTGATAAGGCACCGCTATTCACATTGACCTCTGTTCAGCGTCAAACCGTGAGTCTGGAGTCGTATTTCGGTCGGCAGCCTGTCATCCTTGCCTTTTTTCGGGGAACGTGGTGACCGAACAGCCGTCGCCAGTTAGGAGACCTCCAGCGCGCTAGCAATGAATATACAGAACTAGAGGCTGCGGTTCTTAGTATCGTGGGTCAATGGCCCCGTGAGGTGCGCCGATATGCTGAAACACACGATATTACCTTTCCGTTGCTCACGGATAAGGAGCGACAGGTGATTAAAAGCTATGGGGTGTATCATTGGCTAGGACTTGATGCGTATAACATCGCTCGGCCTGCGACATTTGTGATTGATAAGGATTTAATTATCCGGTTCATGTATATTGGCTCACATCAGTTTGATCTTCCCAAACATGAGGATATTATCGCAGCCTTGAAAGGGCTTTAAGATAGTAACAGATAAAGAGAGGACTCAGATGATTCTTACTGGACACCGGGGCGCAGCAAAACTTGAACCAGAGAATACGCTGCTATCCATTCAAAAAGCGATAGATCTCGACGTTGATCAGGTTGAGATTGATGTGCATCTCACGCGCGATCAGCATCTGGTGGTCATCCATGACACCACTGTGGATCGGACAACCGATGGGCAAGGGGCAATCGCCGATTTTACGTTAGCAGAAGTGAAACAGTTGGATGCCGGCAAAGGAGAGCGCGTCCCAACGCTACAGGAGGTGATGGATCTGGTGCGCGGGAAAGTGATTCTCCAGATTGAACTAAAAGGGCCCGACACCGCTGAGCCGGTCATCCAAGCGGTCGAACAAAATAGTATGGAAAACGAGGTGCTGCTGACTTCGTTTGTCCATGACCGGCTACGCGAAGCGCGCCAGATTAATCCGAATTTGAGGCTAGGTGCGTTGTGGGCGCATCCGCCGCCTGATGCGTGTGAACAGGCAATTGATATGGGGGCAGAGGCGATACACATCCAACATCTGAACATTGACCCCCAACTAGTTCAGAAAGCACATGCACACGGTCTCAAGATTCGTGCTTGGAACCCTGACACGGTTGAGGAGATACAGCGTGTTGTTGATCTGGGGGTTGACGCGATTGGCTCAAATCGTCCGGATCTGTTAATCGCGGTTAGAGGCACGTGATTCTTGTTGCTCAATCGTCCACTTTGTATATCTTGCGATTTTTTTCTTATCATCAGAGGGAGTTACTTCTAATTGTCGGAGCGCGGGCAGGGCGTATGAATCTCCGATAGCACCAAGTGCCTCTGCAATCGCCGAACGTAAGTGACCTCCTATATCGTTATTATCATCAAGGGTGTCCAGTACAGAAAGCAACGGTTTAACTGCCCGTGAATCGCCAAGGTCACGAAAGATTTGTGCAATTTCCTCTCGCCCTGCCGTTGGATTCTCAACAAATATTTTAGACAGGACTGGTACCGCTTCTCTAGTCGGACACTCCCACAGGGCACAAATCAGAGCGTATTCAGCGGCACCCGTGAAGTTTTCTCCGGACTTAAACGCTTGATATTGTGCCTCCAATTCCTCCACAAGGATTTTACTAAAAGGTTCAGCCTGCTGTTGAGCAAATTTGACAAAGCTACGAACACTCGTCAGAAAACTCCCGTCAGGTGCTTTTTCGACTCTATCGAGCATTTCCTTGGTTTTGATTCTTATCTCTTCCATGAACCCTTTACGTTTCACCATACGGTCCCGCGATTGCGATACTGCATAGATCCGGGTGCAGATATTTCTGGGCAGCCGCGTTTACGTGTGCACGGGTGACGTTCCAGTAGATTGATTCATGCCGCTCAAGATAGTCGAGTCCCAACCCGTACAACTCTGCGGTTAGGAGCACTGCGGCGAGTCCCCTGTTCGTTTCGAGGGCGAGCGCGAAATTTCCGACAATTAGGTTCTGGGCGTCCGACAATTCTTCTGCCGTGATACCATCGGATTTCATCAACTCAATTTCGTGCAGGATACTGTTAATGGCTTTATCGACGTTGGCGGGATTGACGCCTGCGCTTGCATGGAAAAGCCCTTCGCCGATTGATGGAGTGAACGAGCTCCAGACGCTGTATGCGAGTCCTTGCACATCACGCACCCGCCCAAATAAGCGGGCAATCCCCGCGCTTCCACCCAAGACAGCGTTCATGAGATTGATCGTGTAGAAGTCTGGATTTGTTCGGGTAATCCCTTTATGCCCCAACTCGATATTTGCTTGCGATTTGTCCATCATCGGTTGGACCACAATCTGCTTTTCGCCATATTCCACCGCCGGTATGGTGAAGGGTGGTTTTTCACCATTTGCCTTCCAATCCCCCATTGCGGCGTCAATTTTTTCAATAATCGCCTGTGTCTCCACATCACCAACAATCGCCAGAACCAGCGAGTCGGGACGATAATAAGCCGCATGGAAATCAACGAGTGTTTTCCTTTGAATGCGTTTGAGCGATGCCTCCGTCCCCTGCACGCGCCAATGATAGGGGTGTTCGTCGGGATAGACAGCCTCTCGAAGTAGCCGATCTGCGACATCATCCGTCTCATCTTCCCACGCCTTCAGCCAGCTATAAACCTGATGCCGGTGTTTTTCAATCTCTTCTTGTGGGAAGTTCGGGGTACGCAGGATGTCGTTGAGTACGTCAAGCACCCGATCAAAATCCTTTGACAGCAGCCGTCCCTCAATACTTACGGTCTCGGTACTCCCTCCAGCATTTAGACTCGCGCCGACAGATTCGGTTGCCTCGGCAATTTCTTCCCACCCCCGGTTTTCGGTTCCTTTGGTCAGCATATTGGCAACGACATCTGAAAGCCCGTAGAGACCTTGTGGGTCATACATGCTGCCCGCCTTCAAGCGTCCACTGATCGCAACGGTTTGATTGAAATGGTTTTCTTGGATGAGCAGCGTCAAACCGTTGTCAAATATGTGGCGTGTGGTTGGTGGTTGATGGCTACTCATCTTTCAACTCCTCCTTGTTCCGGTGAAATTGGTTGAAAATATCCGACTGTGCGGTTATCTTCGGTGAAGTACTTCTGAGCAACTTCACGAATTTGCTCGCGGGTGACAGACCGAATATTGTCGAGATAGGTATCGAGGTATCTGTAATTGTAGACAGTTTCGTAGTAACCGATCTGCGCTGCCTGATTTGAGACGCTGTCGAGGGAGAAGATGAACTGTGCTTCTGTTTGGTTTATTGCTTTTTCCAGTTCGGTTTCTGTGAGTGTGTTGTTCTGCATAAAGTCTATCTGTCCTAGCAATGCCTTTTCGAGCGTGGCTGGATCTACACCGACCTGTGCTTCTGCGAATGTCCAAGCCAATCCTGCATCTTTGGAAAAATCTGGATAGAAATAGGCGGAAGTTGCCAACTGTTTATCGACCAAGGCGCGATAGAAGCGTGAAGTTTTGCCCATACTCAGCACGGTGCTGATTACTTCCAGCGGGTAGAAGTCTGGATGCCCGGCTGCGGGGATATGATAGACGATAGCAACATAAGCGAGTGTTCCTTCCTTACGAACTGTGACCCGTCTTTCGCCTCGCTGTTCAGGTTCAGTCGTCGAGGGACCCGTAATCGGCTCGCCGGGGGGAAGAGAGCCGAAGTGGGTTTCAACCTGTTCCATCAGTTCTGCCGTATCGAAATCTCCAACGAGGACGAGGGTTGCATTGTTCGGAACGTAGCGTTGGCGGTAGTAGTTGTAGAGGTCATCGCGGGTCATCGTTTTGAGGTCTGAGGGCCAACCGATGATACCCCACTGATAGGGGTGGGCTTTGTAGGCGGTTGCCTGTACCTCTTCCCTCAACCCGAAATGGGGTGTATTCTCATATCCCTCGCGTTCCGAAAGGATTACTGTGCGTTCCGCTTCGACCTCGTCTGGATCAAAGACGCTGTTCTGCATCCGATCCGACTCCAAGGCAAGCGCGACCGAAATTTTGTCCGCAGGCAGGGTTTCATAATAGGCGGTATAGTCGTTGCTGGTAAAGGCATTCCATCTGCCGCCGTTGCCTTCGATAAAGCGTCCGAGCTCCTCTTTCGAGAATTTGGGTGTGCCTTTGAAAAGCATGTGTTCGACCCAATGGGAAACGCCTGTGAGTCCGGGGCGTTCATTGCGTGAGCCAACTTTGTACCAGATATAACTGCTGGCGACCGGGGCGGCGTGGACCTCCTTCGTTAAGACCTTCAAACCGTTGATCAGTTGGTGTTCGATGATTTCAGACTGGGTTTCGACCTGTTTGGTCATAATGGGATCCTTTCACTTACAGCACGGCTAAAATCGCTTCTACAACATAATCCAAGTTCTTGGGCGAAAGCCCTGCCACGTTCAGGCGACCGTTTGTCGGCATGTAGATAGCATATTCTTCTCGCAACCGATCCACAGCATCTTTGGAAAGCCCGGAATAAGAGAACATCCCGTTCTGCTTGTACATGAAGCTAAAATCCACTGAGCTGCCGCCTGCGTTTAAGCCTTCCGCCAACGCCTTGCGCATACCAGAGATTCGGTCTCGCATGACTGCCAGTTCACTCTCCCATTCCTGTCTTAGCGTGTCAGAGGCGAGCACCGCCGCAATGATGCGCGAGCCATGTAGAGGTGGGTTGGAATAGTTGGCACGGATGATTCGCATGACTTGAGACTTGACCCGTTCAGCAGTTTCCACATCAGCCGTAACAACATAGAATCCGCCGATTCGCTCCCCATAAAGCCCAAAGTTTTTGGAATAGGAGTTTGCGACTAGCATCTGATGACCTTCAGCGAGAAAATGACGGACTGCCATTGCATCTTCATCAATGCCGCGTCCAAACCCTTGATACGCGAAATCAAATACGGGCAGCAGCCCCTGCGTCTTGATGGCTGTGGAGATTTCCTTCCAATCCACAGGTGTTGGATCGAGTCCGGTTGGGTTGTGGCAACAGGCGTGAAGTAGGATTGGGCTTCCGCTGGGGATGGATTTAATGACTTCGATCATGCGCGACTTGGTAAACTCCCTGCGCTTTGCATCATAGTAGGGATATGATGCGACCTCCAGACCAGCCCTTGCAAAAACTTGGTTGTGATTTGCCCAAGTTGGATCCGGAATGTAGATGACTTGGCTTCCGATTTGGGCGAGAAACTCGGCAGCGAGTCGGACACCGGCTGTTCCGCCGGGTGCTTGCGCCCCGAAAATATTGTCTTGTTCCGTATCGAATACCAATTTGATGGAATGCTTCACGTATTCTGGGTCGCCATCTTGAGAGAGGTACTCCTTATCCATACCTTCCGTGAGGATTTGCCCCTCTGCTTTCCTGACAGCTGCAAGCACAAGCGGCTGGAGGTCATCGGTCTTGTAGGCACCAATACTCAAGTTTACTTTGTTTGACCGCGGATCCGCTTTGAAAGCCGCGTTAAGTCCCAAGATGGGATCGGGGGGTGCCATTTCTATTGTGTCGAAAAAATTCATCTTGTTTGCTCCTAAGTTTGTGCAGTTTTAACCGAGATAATAAAAGAGAGAGGGTGACATTTTGGAATGGCGTCCCTTAGAGCGTGGTCATCAATTTTCGGAATGCGTTCAGTTGGGGTTGAATTACATGAGGTTCAGGCACTCGTCGCTCAAGTGCTTCAATGGTCTTCAGTCCGTTGCCCGTGATGCTGACGACAATGCGCTCATCTCGACTGATGTGTCCACTTTCGATTAGCTTTTTCGCCACTGCGAGCGTGACACCGCCAGCTGTTTCAGTGAAGATACCTTCCGTCGCCGCAAGGAGCTTGATTGCTTCGACGATTTCATCATCACTCGCATGTTCGCCGTGTCCACCCGAATTCCGCACCGTATCCGCAGCATAAATTCCGTCAGCGGGATTACCGATCGCAAGGGATTTGGCGATGGTATCCGGTTTAACAGGCTTGACAAAATCGCTGCCCTCTTTGACCGTTGTAGCAATGGGGCCGCAACCTTCAGCCTGTGCGACGTGGATGCTTGTTTGTGGCTTGTCGATCAGCCCTAGCATATGAAATTCTTTCAACGCCTTGCCCACCTTTGTGATGAGTGAACCGCCTGCTGCTGGAACCACAATGTGATCCGGTGCTTCCCAACCGAGTTGCTCGATAATCTCATAGGTGAAGGTTTTGGAGCCTTCTGCGTAAAATGGACGGATGTTGATGTTAGCAAACGCCCAAGGGTAGACACCGGCGATCTCGCTGCATAGTCGGTTGACATCGTCATAATTTCCTGCGATCCCGACCACCGTTGGAGCGTAAACGAGCGAAGCTACCACTTTCCCCATCTCCAGATCGGCGGGGATAAAGATGAAACAGTTGAGGTTTGCGATTGCTGCGTTTGCCGCGACAGAGTTGGCTAGATTGCCGGTCGAGGCGCACGATACGGTGTCGAATCCAAACTCCTTTGCTTTACTTAGCGCAACTGCAACGACACGATCTTTGAAGGAGAGGGTCGGGTGACATACCGAATCATCTTTGATATATAGTGCCTCCACACCGAGCACTGCCTCTAGATTTTTGGCACGGATTAACGGGGTAAATCCCGAATGGAAGCCATCGGTCGGCTCACCATCAATTGGCAGTAGGTCGGCATAACGCCAGAGGCTTTCGGGACCTCGCTCAATGGATTCCCGCGAGATCGACCTCTGGATTACCTCGTAGTTGTAGTCTACCTCAAGGGGACCAAAACAGAACTCACATACGTGGAGTGGTTCTTTGGGATACTGCCTTCCACATTCACGACATTTCAATCCTAGTACTTTTTCTTGCATGTTCGTCTCCGTTAGTTCAAAATATAAGGAAATTCTGCTAGCAAACAGTCAGTCAATTTTACGAGACAATATCGACTGACCGTTTCGTTAAAAATGTAGACAATAAAAAAGCCTATCATCACGGCTGTGACAATAGGCAATTCTGTCAAGTATATATGTTGTTAAAAACAATCCCAATTCATATCTAAATTTGCCTATTTTCACCTTGCCCCGCACGCATGGACACCGCAACAGCAATGCCCATGCCCGGCATGTACATAGTCATATTCGCAAAGGAAGCAAAGTGAATAATTGTGGAAAAGTTGAAGTGAGATTGCCGCATCTTTCTAATTCGCCTACCTATGTTATTTATTAAAAGACCACTTAATTTTAGCATACACCCCTATATAAAGGCAAGGGAAAATTAACAATCGCTGGAGCTTGATGATTAACGTCGTTACGAAAGATTCTCAACCATCACCGGCTCTATAGTGTCCGCAGGCACAAATCCAAAGACCTGTGCATAAAAATAGAGTTCCGCTTCAAGTGATCGCTGGATATTCTCGCTGCGGCGGAATCCGTGCTGCTCACCTTCAAATGGGACATAAGCGACAGGCAACCCTTTCGCACGCAACGCCTCGACCATCATCTCCGCCTGATTGGGGGGAACGACTTTATCTTCGAGACCCTGAAAGAGGATCAAGGGACATGAAAGGTGATCCGTAAAGTGGATTGGTGAGCGTTCTCGGTAGAGATTCTGTTCTTCAGGATAGGGTCCAATCAAACTATCCAGATAGCGGGATTCAAACTTATGTGTGTCCCTTGTCATCGCCTCAAGGTCGCTGATTCCGTAGTAGCTGGCACCCGCTTTGAAAACGTCCCGGAAGGTCAGTGCTGAGAGTGTTGTGTAGCCGCCTGCACTTCCGCCTCGAATTGCCAGTTGATCCGCGTCCACATAGCCGTGTTCGGCGAGGTATCGCGCCCCGTTCACACAATCGTCAACGTCAACAAGACCCCACTGACCGTTGAGCCGCTGGCGATAGGCGCGTCCATAGCCGCTGCTGCCGCCGTAGTTCACATCAAGGACAGCAATGCCGCGGCTTGTCCAGTATTGGATCTCTAGGTCGAGTGCGGTTGAAGTTGCTGAGGTCGGTCCCCCGTGGCTGATGACGAGGAGTGGGGGTAGATCATCGGCAGGTGCGGTGTAGTCACGGTTTTGTGGCGGATAGAAGAAGGCGTGAGCACTCAATCCACCTTCGGTTGGAAACTCAATTGCTTGGGGCGGTGAGAAGTATCCGGCATCAATTTTTATCTCGCTTGAACGACATACGACCTCGAGTTGTCTCGTGGCGAGGTCAAGCCGGACAATTGAGGCGGACTCTGTCGATGAACTGGCGTTGAACAGGATTCCGCCGGGGAGCACTTGCAAATTAGAAATTGATGTGTAGGGAGTCTCAATCGAATCAAGTCTGCGTGTTACCGTGTCCAAACTTGCTAGATGCCAGACACCATCCTGCGTGTAGGTACAGATAATCTGATTGACGGAAACGAATTTATAAGTGGACATCCCAAATATCCACTGCGGTCTTCCAAACTCCGCTTCCATTTCGCATAACGGTTCGACGGTTCCATCCTGATAGCGATAGAGATTCCACCAGTTCGTTCGATCGGAAACGAAGTATAGCGTCCCATCGGGTGACCATTCGGGTTGAAAGATTGATTCATCAACACCACCTGCTACACATTCAGTGTGGTTCAGAGATCCGTCGGCACCTATCTCACCGACCCAAAGTTCAGCACCATCCCAAGGCATATTTGGGTGGTTCCAAGTCATCCATGCCAAACGGGTGCCATCAGGACTCAGGCGAGGTGAAGAATAAAAATCGTTGCCACTGACAAGAACCCGTTGGTCGTCCGTTCCATCCAACGGAATACCCACCAATGCGTTGGTGGCTTCGCGCTCGGTATCTGTATGGTCTTCGCGTACACAGAGCAGACGGTTCCGTTCGGTATCAATAACACCATCCGCATAACGTAGATCCGCTTCGGAGGTAATCGGTTGTGGCTCTGATCCGGTAGACTGGCGGTATAACCGCTGATCCTCAAAGTTTGAAAAGTAGACCGTTCCATCATTGACGAGGAACGCCGCACCACCGTATTCATGGACTCGCGTCCGCGCGCTGAAAATGGGTGGAGTCACATCGGTCGTTTCTCCGTCCGGGGTCCGTCGAACGATGACATAGCGACCGTTCTCGATCGAGCGCATCTCAATCCAATAGATATCTTCTCCATCGGCTACGGCTTCTATTATTCTGCGTCCTTCCGTCGAAATCAGATCTGCGCTGATTGGGGATTTCCAAGAACCGTAGGGTGCTACCTGTGGTTGCGTCATCGTTGTCTCCTTAGAGCCTTACAGATTTGGTTCAAGTATAGGGTCATTTAATTCTTCCGTAGCTCGATGTCTTGGTTAACGCAACGGCGGGGCAAGATGCCCCGCCTACGGGTTCGGGTCGTTCCAAAATCAGTCAAAAAGCCTAAAACTAAATGACCCTAGGTTCAAGTAAAATAAAGGATATTATAGCCGATAAATACCACCACGTCTACCCCCAATCCGTGACCATTATCCAGCAGGACTTGAAAATCTTCACCCGCCCAACTGTGGTGATAAATAAACACAATTCACAGTTTTTTCGTCCAAGCCCGAAAATTGGCAGATCAATATCAATGATCCCATGGAACGGCTCAGGCAATGCACCTTACAACGTCGGAAGTCCCCACACCCCGAACGAGTCTTGGAGGAAATAAAAATGACCATCAAGAAAACGCTACAAGAGAAACGGGCAAAGGTCGAGTTGACAGATGAGATAGTTAGAAATTGTCTATCGAATCCGAACATCTACGATGCGTATAAAACTCTAGCGGATGTCGGAGGTATGAAAATCGACGGTGTTAAGGATGCAGCACACCTAGAAGAGATTATCAACAAGGCTAAAGCAGACTTGATTGAAGCACGCTGGGGAGAAATTATCAACAGGCACAGATCTGAGGGTATACCGAGTCCTAAAAATGGGAATGATTTGCCAAATGGTAAGCCCCTTCCCACGCTGGGGCAAGTCAAGAGAGCTTATTGGCGTCCGAAGAAAAAGGATGCCTTCTATTATTGTATACCAGGTCACTATGGGGCCAATCAATGAGACTCAAGCTGTTACAAGTGGTGGGGCAGAGGTTCAGTTTTTTATTATGTTTTCAGGTTGTCGGCGGGTTTTGGAATGGGTTAGGAGTTACCCATTTCAGTCAGAACTATAGCAATCACCTTGCACATCATATGGGCGAAGGAGAGGGAAAATGAAACAAATAACACGCATCTTAATTGATACAAAAAGGAGATAATTTCGATGAGCACAATCCACGGTTTGTCGTGCAACGCGGTTACTCTGCCTCGCAAGTGTTCTTTTTGCGGAAAACAAATTTTTTTATTTGTGTGCGACCACGGATCGGCAGTCTTGTTCGAGAGACTGGGGCCTCCTTGGCCTAAACACAACTGTCACGGGGGTCAAGGTAACAGCTGGCGTGACGGTGATTCGATTGAGCTAACACACAATCCGCCGTCAACATCCGAAGAACAATCTTCACCATCAGCAGAGGTGAAGTTGGATGACAAAATGCTGACTACGTTCTTGTCCAATGCAGAGGTCTTTAACACTTGGAAACGTATAGCAGACGCGGGCGATATGCTTGTTATGTATGGCATCAAAGATGCCGCGCACTTGGAAGCGGTCGTGAAGGCACAAGGCAAGGACGTTATCTTACGTGGTAAGATAGCAGCTGTCAAGCAGGGGCTGCTTGACCTTGGCAAACAAGGCATTGAAGATGTCTTGAATGCCCAGTTTCAAGGTGACGATCGCAAGAATGTTTCTGGTCACATCAGCTTCTTCTTCAACGAAGAAGAAGGCGACTGGGGGTTTAGGACGACCGTAAAGCATAGTGATTTACGCAAGAACAGCGGCGGCAACGACAAGGGAAACGGCAAACTGAAAAATGAGAATGCTAAGCCCGTCTCTAAAAAAAACCCTTCCAAAAAGAAAGGTATTGAACGTTCTAAGGGCGTGTGGGGACCGCTTGCTCAATCTCATGGAGATTCAAAAAGGTACGCATATTTCGTGTTGAAGTCGCTGGGTGTTAATCCGGCTAAATGCGACGATGGACGTTCTGCATTGTATCGTCAGGATAACCTGTCTGTCTTGTTAAACAAAACAGAGGAAACACGGAAAGCCATCAATTTCCGTGAGCTACCTGATGCGGACAAGGATGACGACACGAAAGAGAAACAGGAATGGGTCGCAGATCTCAATGTTGCGTTAGCAAAGTATGAGAACAAGACCATTGAGAAGTGGCTTTAGGAAGAAGTAAGGCGATGCCTCCTATCATTGTATACCAGACATTATGAGGCCAATCAATGAGCATCAAGAAGGATTTACAATCCGGCGAATCGGACAGATTCCTTCGACAAGAAGCAGAACAAGGCAACGAAGACGCTATCGCCATCTTGGACTGGATAAAGCGTAACCGATGGCTAAAATCACAGCAACACCTACCACCTAAGCCATTTCTACAAGGCAAGAAGCCCCCAATCGAGGTGTGAGATGCACACGGGGAAATACCCCCGATAAAGATAATCAGAACTACATCGACCACCTCGCACATCATATCGACGAAGGAGGCAAACCTTGAGCATCAAGAAGGATTTACAATCAGAGGAATGGTACCGCTCCCTGCAAACAGTCCCCGCAGAACTAAAAGCACTTCACCAGTGGGTACTGTTGAAAGAAGAACTACGGAACGGAAAACCCACCAAAATTCCATATCAAGTCGATGGCAATCGTGCCAACGCCAACGATCCCAACACATGGACTGACTTTCAAACCGTTTGCAACCACCGCGACCAGGGATCAGATATCGGCTTCGTGTTCAGCAAAGATGACCCCTACTGCGGAGTCTACATCCACGATTGCCTATATTCAGCAGGGTGGCACGGAGCCTTCAGTCGATGGGCACAGCCGCTTTGCTACAAATTATGTGCAGTTAGCTATGGAGAGACATCCTCAAGTCACAACGGATCTGTCAAGTTTTGGACCCGTGCAAAATTGCCCGACTGGATGAACAGAGGGAAAAGGCTGCCCGTAGCAGGTGGGTTTTTTGGACAAGCCGAAATCGAAATATACCACTACGGACGATACTTCACCGTAACAGGCAGAAATCAGATAACAGGCGAAGGCACAGGTGAGATTAAGAACGGGCAAGCCGTCATTGATCCGATTGTGGACCTGATAGAGTGGAGAGCCCGTAAGGATATGGAGGAAGAAACTGATGAAGTATGCGATAAATGTGGAAGTCCAATGGTGATTAAAACCAATCGCGCCGGACGAAAATTCCTCGCGTGTACAGGGTATCCCCGATGCAAAATGATGCGGTGGGTGGCTAAAAACCAACAGTGTTGAAATCGTCGGTGAAGTCGCCAGAAGGACACTGGCGGGCATTCTAATTCCAGTGAGGCGGCAAGAACTATCCAATCCTTAAGGCGTTAGAAAGTATAGATTTGACTCTTGTGTAAAATGAGTTATCTCGGTTTGATTGCTCGTCAACTTGCGCTGCTTCATACATACTGAATCCCAAAACAAGTAGAAGAACCGTTGCCTGTGTCACCCATGTTAATTTTGAGGGGACTTGGGCGATTATCTGCATCTCCTCGGATCCGGCTTGCAGTAGACCAAAGAGCAATGCCGAAAAGATAACGCCAATCGGATGGAGCCGTCCAAGCAAGGCAACGGCAATGGCGGTATAGCCGTATCCCGGCGCGTTCTGATAGAGTCGATGGGGACTCAGTCCCATCAATTCAACGGTGCCTGCCAGTCCTGCCAACCCACCGCTGATTAGCATAGCGATGATGATGTTTCGAGAGACATTGATGCCAGCGACTCGCGCAGCGACTTGGTTTTGGCCGACCGCGCGTATTTGATAGCCGAGGACAGTGCGAAATAGAATCCAGTATAGGATAGCGGCAAGTATAAGTGCAAGGATAATTCCCAAGTGGAATCGATTGTGCGGAACCCACTCTTTCGGCAGTAGACGGGGTAGCACAGCGTTTGCTGCAATTCTTTCGCTCTGCTGATATGCCCTCGTCCCTTCTTGCAACGGTCCTCCATCTATAGAGTAACGCACTAGCTCAAGTGCAATGAAATTGAGCATGATTGTGCTGATGACCTCTTGTACACCGCGATAGGCTTTGAGCAGTCCGGCAATTATCCCCCAAAATCCCCCGGCGACAAATCCAAATCCAAGGACCAAAGGGATGAAGAGAAATGGCGGCAGGTTGGTAATTGATGTGCCGATCCATGTGGTGACTAGTGTGCCGATGAGGTATTGTCCTTCGGCACCGATGTTCCACACACCACACCGAAATGCGAACGCTACAGCTAACCCTGTCAGCAATAACGGGCAGGTTTTTACAAATGTCTCCGTCACCTCCCGCATTCCTCCCAACGAACCTTGGTACATAGCGACAAATGCCTTTATTGGCTGGTAGCCGCACGCGAGCATAATTAGTGCGTTGATGAGAAGGGCTAGGAAGGTGATGAGGATTGGCAGAAAGATCTGGGTGGATTTGATACGCATTCAAATTACAAAGCGTGAAACGTGAAAACCATTTGGTTCATTCGTTCATTGGTTCATTATAGGGGACGATGGGACAATCCAGGGAAGATAATTAGGAAGGAGCGGTGGAAGAGGGAAGAAAGATGTACCTCCAATCTTCCCTCCTTCAAAATTTGAAACGGTGTTCTGCAAAAGTTAAAGGCTCATGTTAAGAAATAGTGCAATAGAAACCGAGTTTTTTCTTCAAAACTCGGTTTCTCGGTTAAGATGTGGTTACATCTCACTCAACGACCCACGTATCGCCCTCATTGAGTAGGGCTTCTAAATCGCCTTCTCCCATCCGCTCTTTAGCCGTGTTGATCTGTTCGGTCATCATACCTTCATAGCAAGGATGTTCGACGCTACGAAAGATACCGATTGGATGGGGTAAGCCCGGAACTTCAGTCATACGACTGAGGAAATATGCCAATGTTCGATCTTCGGCAAATTGATCGTGGGTAATCAGTTCTTCAGTGTTATGTACACCCTCGGATAAAGAAACAACCTCCGGCTTAAATCCGTTCAAGCAGATCCCCTTGTCACTGTCCTTTCCAAAGACCAGCGGTTCACCATGCTCCAGAAACACTGTATTCTCAGTCTTCGTTTCCTTTTCGGTATACATAAAGAAAGCACCGTCATTGTATACGTTACAGTTCTGATAGATTTCGACGAACGAGGTGCCTTTGTGCTCAAAAGCTGCCTTGATGACATTTCGCAGGTGTTCGGGGTCTCTGTCGAGTGAACGGGCAACAAAGGTCGCTCCCGAAGCAAGTGCTAGGCTGATCGGATTGAAGGGATTGTCGATGGATCCCATTGGCGTTGAGTAGGTTTTTTTGCCCTGTTCGGAGGTCGGGGAATATTGCCCTTTTGTGAGTCCATAGATACGATTGTTGAACAGTAACACATTAATGTCAAGATTACGGCGCATCAGGTGAATGAAATGGTTGCCTCCGATTGACAGTGCATCGCCATCACCGGTGATTACCCAAACTGATAGGTCGGGGTTAGCGGTTTTTACACCTGCGGCAATGGTTGGTGCCCGACCGTGAATGGTATGGAAGCCGTAAGTCTCCATATAATATGGAAAACGGCTTGAACAGCCAATTCCGGAGATAAAGACGAAATCTTCCTTGGGGATGCCGAGGTCCGGCAAAATCCGTTGGGTTTGGGAAAGAATAGAGTAATCCCCGCACCCTGGGCACCAGCGAACATCTTGATCGGAGGTAAAATCTTTCTTAGTTAACGTCTGGACAGCAACTGGTATTGGGTTGGAGGTCCTGTTTTTCATGCGTCACTCCTTAACAACTCATCAATTTTAGATTCAACTTCAAATACGTGAAACGGTTGTCCTTGGATCTTATTGAGCCCGACGGCATCTATTAGGTACTCTGCGCGAATCAGTAGGCGCAACTGCCCTAGATTCAGTTCAGGAATGAGTACCCTTTTGAAATTCTTCATAATGTCGCCGATTTCTTTGGGAAGGGGATTAAGATAGCGCAGATGTACGTGCGAGACGGATTTGCCTGCTGCCTGTTTATGCTCAACGGCTGTTCTAACCGCCCCGAAGGTTCCGCCCCAACTCAACACAAGGAGCTCACCGTTTGATTCACCAAATATTTCTATGGGTGGAATGTCGTCCGCGATACGAGCAACTTTTTTCGCCCTAAGATGGACCATCTGCTCATGGTTGTCAGGATCATAACTGACATTCCCTGAGATGTCTGCTTTCTCCAGACCGCCGATCCGATGTTCCAGACCGGGGGTGCCCGGTATCGCCCAAGGCCGTGCTAGCGTTGCTTTGTCTCGGAGATAGGGTTCAAATCCATTGGTGTCGGTCGGAAAATCCACATCAATCGCCGGCAGATCCGACACCTGCGGAATGAGCCACGGTTCAGCACCGAAGGCAATATAAAGATCTGACATGAAAATCACCGGTGTCATGTATTTGATAGCAATTCGGCAGGCTTCATAAACAGTTTCAAAGCAATCGGATGGACGTGAGGCGGCAATCACAGGGAGCGGAGATTCACCGTTTCGTCCATAAAACATTTGGAGGAGATCCGCCTGTTCGGTTTTTGTCGGCATACCTGTTGAGGGACCGGCTCTCTGAATATTGCATACAACGATTGGCAACTCGGCGATCATAGCGAGGTTAATCGCTTCTGCTTTGAGGGCAATGCCGGGACCGCTACTGCCAGTGGCACCTAACGCTCCACTGAACGCTGCGCCAATTGCAACCCCCACCGCTGCAATTTCATCCTCCATCTGCATTGTTTTAACCCCGAAATTTCGATACCTTGCCAATTCGTGGAGGATAGTGCTTGCAGGCGTAATCGGATAACTGCCGTAAACCAGCTGTAATCCAGATTTTTGAGAAGCAGCAATCAATCCCAGTGCGGTTGCCATATTCCCCTCGATATTGCGATATTTCCCCGGTGCAAATTTGGCTGGCTTGATTTCATAAGAGGTCACAAACTGCTCTGTAACTTCGCAATAAATATTGCCAGCTTTCAATGCGAGGGTATTGGCTTCGATGTATTGTGGCTTTGTAGCAAACTTCTCCTCGAGCCACTGAAACGCATAGTCCATCGGGCGGTTATACATCCAACATACCATCCCAAGCGCGTAAAAGTTCTTGCACCGATCGATCTCGCGTTGCGTGAGATCCGTATCTTTTAATGCTTCTCTGGTGAGGCGGGTCAGTTCGATCGGGAATATCTGAAACTGTGTCAACGAACCGTCTTCAAGAGGGTTACTATCATATCCAGCTAGTCTGAGGTTGCGTCGGGCGAAATTATCTGTATCGACGATAAGGATCCCGTTCGGTTTGAGTTTATCAATGTTGACCTTTAATGCTGCTGGATTCATAGCGACGAGCACATCACAGAGATCACCGGGCGTATGAATCGTCAAACTGGAAAAGCGGAGCTGGAACCCTGAAATTCCAGCCAACGAGCCGGCAGGGGCACGAATCTCCGCGGGGTAATCTGGCAGCGTCGCAACATCATTCCCTGCGATTGCGGAAGCCTCGGTCATTTGCGTTCCAATGCTCTGCGCGCCACCGCCAGAATCGCTCGCAAACAGAATCGTCGCCTCCTCTATCGATTGTTTCTGTTTTTTCATCCATCTATCCTTCTTTCTATTTATACCTGTCCTCACAAAAGCAGGACTCACGCTCCTTCACGGGCTTGCATCGCGTCGTTATCCGGTTTCGGCGGCAGGGTCAGCACCTCTTGTGGAAAATGTTCGACAAGATAAGAGATAATGTGGCGAATTGACACTATGCCAACCGGCTGATTTTGTTCGTTCACGATGGGTATATGGCGGTAACCTCCCTGTGCCATATACAGTATCGCCGTATCAAGGGAATCTTCTACCTGTGCGGTCTGCGGGTCGGCTTTCATAAATTGTTCAATAGGAATCTGTGTCAAATCGCCTACTGGTTTGTTCAGGATTTTTAGCAGCACATCCCGTTCACCGAAAATCCCTTTGAGAACGCCATCGGATACAATGAGGATGGCACCAACTTTATTGTCGAGCATTCGATCGATTGCCTCTTGTGTACTTGCACCACTGTCAACTGTGACAGGGGGGTGCATCAAAGAGTGCAGCGGCACGTGAATCTCGTGAGGACTCAAGGTTTTAGCTGGCTCATCTAGAGTTTCCTCATCCATGATAGCCATTTCTTCTTCAACGATTTCTTGGTACAGCACGGTTCATCCCTCCTTACCTCTCTCCAAAAACGCGGCGACATAGTTCGCTATGTCCTTGCTTGATATAACACTAGCGGGGTATACACCTTCATCTTCATCGGATTCTCCAACGAGCAACGGAATATGCCGGAAGTGGCCTAGGTGCATAAGGTTCAGGGCAAATGCCATTGAATCATTGGGGCGCAATGATTCCGGTGATGGAGTCATGATATCATCGACCCGAACTTTATCGGGCTGTGCCCGCACTTCGGCGATATGAACGAGTAGATCCCGTTCTGTAATGATGCCGGTGAGTTGTTCCTGTTCATCAACGATTAACACACACCCAAATCGTCCTTTCTGCATCAGGTCGATCACCTCTGAAATAGGTGTGCCCATCGCCACAGTACAGGGTTGATTGAGATTCAGTATGCTAATCGGTAAAGATAGGGTTTGCGCGTCCATGGTCTTCTCCTTTCAATCAACGTCTGAATCAATCATGTCTCTTTTGCAAAACTGGTTAGGTGAATCATCGGTAATTGTGTGCAAATGGTAGCATACGCCTCGCCATTTTGCAAGTTGAAATGACGCAAGATAGAAATGTGTAAATGAATGATTGGGCACAGGAACATCAACAAGAGGGCAAGTATTTATTATTATTTAACGACGAACTTTACTAGGAAGTTTCTAGGTCGTCCACCCATTTTATTTGACACCGTAGATTGAAGCACGCATCATGAGAATTATATCACCACGCTAATTGACTGTCCAGAATAAAAAGATTTTCGATTAGGGCGTGTTGACATTTTGAAGCTGCTCATTCAGCAAACGCTGTCATCATCAGGCAATCTGCCATAAGTAGCGCGAACTGTTAGTTTGCAAGCTGGGATCACAATCTAACAGATCGTGGTACAAAAGGAGATTGTAGGTCGAGATTCATATCTCAACAGAATATCCAGCGTGGTGTGCAACAAGCCGGGTTGATTGAGCCGAAACTGTCGCGCGATGTGCTAGGGGTGTCGATTTTGGAAAATCGACCTACAGAAGTCCGAAGCTACCGGGGGGCGAAAGTGTCTATTTATTTTTAGAATTCACCATAAATGGCCCTATCCTAATCCGCGGGGATCACAGATTAGGAAATCTGTGGCTACGATTGTCTAATTCCTATGACAGATGCAATTGCCTTAGCAGATTCAGTTTTTCAACTTGGCTTTGACAACCGACAGGATATATGATAAAGTGTCTGAAATAACTCGCTGAAAATTATACTTGTCGTGTGTGCATTATAGATAGCAAATCCACATAGTTTTGAATGGAATCATAGGAGAGCAAAACATAATGATTAAGATGACCGGAGGTCAGGCACTAGCAAAATCGCTGTACCGAGAAGGGGTGCGGATCGTATTCGGTTTGCCCGGTGCTGGACAGTATGAGGCAATTGATGGGATTTACGAAGAACCGGAGATCCGCTACTTCACTACCCGGCACGAACAAGCCACCACCCACATGGCGGACGGATATGCCCGTGTCAGTGGAAAGATTGCAACGGCGTTGGTAATTCCGGGGGCGGGTGTGTTCAACGCCTCCACCGGCATCGCTACCGCTCATTCCGTATCTTCACCGATACTGGTGGTGACGGGTAAACATGACCAAGATACTAGCGGTGAGATGCCTTCGATACGCCAGATCACCAAGTGGGCGGCGCGGGCGGCTAACCCCGCTGATGTTCCGGTGATCATCCATGAAGCGTTCCACCAGTTGAAAACGGGTCGTCCACGTCCTGTCTACATTGAGGTTCCACATGAGGTGTTGGCAGGGGAGGAGGAGGTCAAACTATTTGAGCCTGTGTCATACGACCCGCCTGCCGGCGATTCAGAGCAAATTGCAGAAGCGGCGCATCTCCTCACACAGGCACAACGTCCTGCTATCTGGGCTGGGACCGGTGTGCAGCGTTCAGGGGCTTCGCAGGCACTCCAAGCGTTGGCGGAGCATCTGCAAGCACCGGTGGTGACCGGTCGGGAGAGCAAAGGGGTAATATCAGACCGTCACCCGCTTTCTCTCGGTATGGGGGAACTCCGGTTTGATCCGCTCCGCAAATGGCTCGCACAACGGGATGTCATTCTCGCTGTGGGAACAACAAGGAGTTTCAGTGGAGACACCGATAAACAACGAACCATTCGGATTGATATAGATGAGGCGGAAATCGAGCGTACAGCTAACAATTGTCTCGGCATTTTGGGGGACGCACGCTGCTGTTTGGAAGCGATTCATCGTATCGTTTCAACTACAGTGCCTGTGCGTCCAAACTGTGCAGCAGAGGTACGCGCTATCAATGCTGAACGGTTTGATCCAAAGATTCAACTCCAACCTCAATGGGGATTTATGCAGGCAATCCGGGCGGCGATTCCTGATGATGGCATCTTCGTTCAAGGTATGAACCAGATGGGGTACTATAGCCGCAGCTACTATCCGGTGTATGAGCCGAGGAGTTATCTCATTTCGGCGGGTAACCTCGGCGTTGCGTTTCCAGTGGCACTTGGTGCAAAGATAGCAAAGCCGGATAAGGTGGTGGTAGTTGCTTCCGGTGACGGTGGTTTTCTCTACAACTCGCAGGAGCTAGCGACTGCCGTTCAGTATGGCATCAATGTGGTGGTAATTGTGTTCAATGACAACGCCTATGGCAATGTCCTCCGCGCCCAAATAGAGCAGTTTGATGGGCACGTGCTAGGAACAGAACTGTATAACCCGGACTTTGTCAGGTTGGCTGAAGCATACGGTGTGCATGGTGTCAGGGTGCACGACGCTGAAGGGCTGGAATCGGCGTTACGGGAGGCGGTGGCGGCTGATGCGCCACGGGTTATTGAGGTGCCTGTCGGTAAGATGGACCGGCAATATTAACTAGGCTCGTAAAACGTGAAAACCATTTGTTCATTGGTTCATTACTGAGGGGTAGGAAACGAGTTCTTTTGAAAATGCACCGCAGAGACGCGGAGGGCGCAGGGAAAAGCGTGGAAGGGTAGGACACCCACCCGATTTTCCAGCCTTTGTAATTCGTAGCTTTTCATTTTTTCGTTGGTTTCATTTTCAGGGATGCTTTATAATACGACCTACAGGGTTGAGGCATATTCAGAAAAAGAAAGTGCAAAACACGAAGAGAAACCGAGTTTTGAAGAAAAAACTCGGTTTCCGGTGTCTGGTGTGGCAGAGTGGGGCGAAAATCTAGTTTGCTAGGGAAGTTTTACAAGAAAAGGAGGATTTGCTATGAGTACCTTACTGCATGTGGGGATACGCGCTTCCAACCTTGAGCGTTCAATCCGTTTCTGGCGGGATGGTTTGGGATTGAAGGTTGCCCAGCAGCGCGGAAACCGTTATGATCTGACGGACGGTTATCACAACTTCGCCGTATTCCAACACCAAGGTGAAGAGCGTCCGGCGCATCTAGGTGGAATGCTCGATTACCTACACATCGGTGTCGGCGTGCCTGATGTCGCTGCGGCGGCGAAACGGCTGCGGGAGATGAGATACGAAATCTTTTCTGACGGCCTGGGCGGTAAAGAGCCGCTGGACCCGGACAATCTCGAAGAGCTCGCATTCAAGGTGGAAGATCCGGACGGGATTACCGTTGATGTGAATGGCACTGATACAAATTGGCCTGGTACGACGTTGCACCCGAAACGTGAAGCGTGAAACGTAAAACGTGAAATGTAAAAATAATGGCTCATGTAAAAAGAAGGTGCAAAACACGAAGCGAAATCGTAGGGGCGGGGTCTCCCCGCCCGCCGTAAGGGTTGGGGAACCCAACCCCTACGAATATTCGGTTTCTTTGCACTAAATCTTAACATGAGCGAAAATAATTTATTGTGGCAATGACAGCCTCACCAACTTGCGTCAAAGGTTGAAAACAGGTGAAAGTTATCCCAAATAGGATGTGAAAAATGACTGACTATCGTTTCAAACTTGGTATGTACCTTCCTGAATTGCGTCTGCCCTTCGATGAGGCATTGGCAAAGGCAAAGGATATTGGCGCAGAGTATGTTTGGTTTAATAGTTTGCCTGATGAACCACCAATCGCTGAGATGAGCGATGCTGAGATAGATCGCATGGGAGAACGGGTTGCACAGCACGGTCTAGAGATTTTCGTGATAGGTGCAAGCAACCCTTTCAAGCAGCTTCATCTGACCGATTTGGATCTGGAGATGTTGGAGACGCATCCGGCATTTCGGAAGGAGTTCGATAACTTCAAGCGTTCCGTACAGGTCGCGGTTCGTCTGGGGATACCTGCGGTGAATATTTTCACATTCGCTTGGCCCGGCGAATACAGCGCAGGTAAGCCGACGTGGCCGATGCGCTGGCGGACGCGGGGTGGTGTCATCGCTGATATTGACATGGAGAAGCTAGTAAAGGCTTTCTCAATGGTGGCAGAGGAAGCAGAAAAATATGACGTTGATGTTGCTTTCAGTATGATGCCTTGGAACTATACCAATACGACCGGCAACTTCCGCCGTGTTGCCGAAGCGGTTGGTTCAAAGCGGCTTAAAGTCATGTGGGGTCCGGCAGATAACACCAACTGTGGTGAATCGGATGCAGCAACCACTGGCTTTGACAATGTGCGTTCCTACCTGCATGGGCTTCACCTGAAGGATCTGCGTGTAATTGATGGACTGCATCTCAATTTTGAATACTGTCCTATCGGTGAGGGTGACGTTGATTACCTGACGGTGTTGCGTAACCTACGTGATCATCGCTGCGATGCGGTGTTATCGGTCGCAACCCATTTTCAGCCGCCTAGTGGCTCCGCTGAAGAAGCGATGCGTATCAATTACGCGAATCTCAAAGCACTCATCCATAAGGTTGAAGCTGAAGGATAGGCAGGCACCCACGAGGGTTGCCCCTACAGTAAGATCCTCGATTTGTAATCGGGCGCACCTGTCGGGACGCGCAACGAATTGCGCTACTACAAACTGAAATGTGTAACTCTAGTGAGGGATGGTAGGGTGAGTTCTGAAAAACTAACGAATCTTGATCGTCTTTGTGTTCACACGATAACCACTAAGCCGTGGTCAATTGAAGACATCATCGAAAACTATCCGAAAGCCGGGGTGAAAGCGGTCTCCGTCTGGCGTGACCTTTTGGAAAATCGGGATACGGCGAAAGTTGGCGGGCAGATTCGGGAAGCCGGAATGGAAGTCGTTTCCCTCGTTCGTGGCGGTTTTTTTACCGGTAGAACGGAAACTGAAATCCAAGCCTCCCTTGACGACAACCGACGAGCGATTGATGAAGCTAACGCACTCGGGGCACCGATGGTCGTTCTTGTGTGTGGTGCGGTGCCGGGGCAGCCGATCCAGAAATCACTTTCTCAGATTCAAACCGGCTTAGAAGCTCTGCTGCCTTATGCCGAGACGCACGATATAAAACTGGGCATTGAACCGCTCCATCCTATGTATGCCGATTCCCGCTCCGCTATCTGTACGATGAGGACCGCCAATGATTTTGCTGAAAGATTCAATTCTCCCTATATCGGTGTCGTAGTAGATGTCTTTCATCTTTGGTGGGATCCAGATTTGGAAAACGAATGCAAACGTTGTGGCGAACATGGCAACCTGTTTGCTTTTCACATCTGCGATTGGAAGATGGAGATGGAAGATATGCTCAATGATAGAGGATTGATGGGGGATGGGGTTATTCGGGTACGGGAGATTCGTTCTTGGGTGGAGGCCGCTGGGTTCAACGGCTTTCACGAAGTTGAGATTTTCTCCAACCGCTTGTGGGGGATCGATCAGAAAGAGTTCTTGGAACATATCAAACGGGCGTATCTGGACTATGCGTGAACGTCAATATTTTTGTCTGAATCAGGATTTTCAGGATTAGATGGCTCAAATTGACACCCATGAGAATCTGAGGAGCGTACATTATTATTGTCTTGTAGGAGTTACGCACTTCGCTGGCAAACATCGCACCCCCCGTACAGGTTAGGCAACCTGTACCCACTATTACAGACTGGGAACCCCCAATTTCTTCAAGAGCAGGTGACGCGCCACGAAGGCAGCGGCGATAGTTATATTAACTGCGTAAGTCCTAGTCTTGATAAGATTGATTCCGTTCCAATAATCCCAATTTATCGGGAGATTCAAAAATCATCTGAATCACGGATTAAGCAGATGACACACAAAACACGGCTGCTCACGTTAACAACTCGTGCAAAGAAACCGAGTTTTCAAGAAAAAACTCGGTTTCTCTGAGCAGAAAATTGAGGGAACTCACGGACGGTTCCGGTGTGAAATAGAAGGAAGCTATTAATCGATCGTGCTATTGTGCAACTGTTGATACAAAGCGCGGAACGTGAAACGTAAAGAGAATTTGTTCATTGATAAACTAACGGCTGAACGATGTGGAAACGTCATTCTCAAAGGTTATTGTACTATATTTTCATCTGTATTATACAAAAAAGGAGCGCAGTTTCCTGCCCAAAATATCTAGAATGCGGTTGATATTTCATGGGATCTCTACTGCGAAGATTTTCGATGACTGTTCGTGAGATTCAACAAACCGGACCATATTGTTACACCTACTCCCCCTTCCATTCGCCCATTGTAGAGGTAACGCCCGGCGAAACGGTCTGCATCCATACGGTAGACGCCTTTGAAAACAAACTGACACCCGAAGTAGAACGCTTTGAGGATGTTTGTACCTATCCTTTTTTAAACCCGCAGACGGGTCCGATTCTTGTCAAAGGTGCCGAGCCGGGGGATACACTTGTCGTCAAAATCCACGCCATCGAACCGACGCGGGATCATGCGGTCACCGGGACGGTACCGTACTTTGGGGGGCTGACCTCCACACGGTTGGATCCGATGCTTCAGGATGCGCTAGAAGAACAGTGGCTTTTCCTGCCGCTTGAGGCGGATGGCATCCGCTTCGACGAAAAGCGGGTGATCCCATACGAACCTTTTATGGGAACGATGGGCGTCGCACCGGAGATTGAGGCGGTTAATGCGTTGACTCCCGATTATTATGGCGGTAATATGGACTGTGTTGATACGAGTCCGGGGAACGAGGTGTGGTTTCCGGTGTTGGTGGAGGGCGCGCACTTTTTCACCGGCGATGCACATGCGAGCCAAGGGGACGGGGAACTCACCGGCGTCGCGCTTGAGATTCCGGCGAAAGTAACGGTGACCCTCGATCTAAAGAAAGGGTATTCGATCGGGTGGCCCCGTATTGTGAGTGATGATTTTATCATGGTGGCTGGCAGTGCGCGGCCGTTGGACGCAGCAGCGCGTATCGCTTGGGTGGAATTGATAGACTGGATGGTGGCAGATTACGGGTTTGATCGGATGAGAGCTTATCACTTCCTCGGACAGGTCGGACAGATGCGGTTGGGCAATATGGTAGATCCAAAATTTACTATGGTCGCCAAGTGTCCACGGAAGTATCTGTTGTGAGCAGTTAAAACACATTGTTGAATTATGATAGATTTTAGAATTACTTAGACTCTCCCAATACACAGCCAACCCCCTAAATCCCCCTTATCAGGGGGACTTTGGAAACTTCGCGAAGATTAGAGTTATTGGTATATATCTACTTATCTCTCTAATTTACCATAAATCACAGCTGAGAGTTTCCTAGGCACGGTAAGGAGTAGCCATGTCACGACCAAAAATACCCGCTGAACTTAAACGGCGTGTTTTACTTGAAGCGGGGCATCGCTGTGCAATTCACACTTGTAGGTACATTGATGCGGTTATTATCCATCACATCATTCCATGGGCAAAATGTAAAAAGCATGAATATGCAAATCTTATCGCCCTATGTCCTAATTGTCATGCTAAAGCTGATCAAGGTAAAATTGATCGTAAATCCTTAAGGATTTATAAAGCTAACCTTCGTTACACCTATGATAAATTTAGTAAATTAGAAATTGAAATCCTTTTTGAATTATACAAAGAACCAGAAAAAACAGCGCGAGAGTTCCCATCGTTTATGATGATTCTGATTAGTCGAATTGTGGATGCTGAATATGTGCGAGTAATCCTCTCACAAAACAAGGTCGAGATATCGGGCATGAATGTATCGCCAGTTTACCTTTTATTAACCGATAAAGGCCGCGAGTACATTGATTCTTTAGAGGTTGATCAGGGAAATTGAGATGAAAAAGATTTGGATACCCCAAGCAATTGTCATTCCAATGCTATTGTGGGCTCTTAACCCTGCGAATCCCTATGGGTACTATATCCTACTTAGATGGATCTGTTGTGCAGCATTCGTATATCTTGCTATTCAAGCATGGCATATCGAGAAAAACGGTTGGGTTTGGATCCTTGGGGTGACAGCGGCTATTTACAATCCTATTCTCAGAGTTCACTCAACACGGGAAATGTGGTCGGTTGTAAACTTAATCACCATCGGATTGGCAGTAGTATCTATTTTTGTCCTGAAATCTGATGAAGCAGCACAGTGACAGCTATGAAAATTGGATTGACCTCAATTAACCTGATAAGGTAGGACTTACGCAGTTGAACACTTAGATACCTGTAGTTCGGCGATTTATCGCCGCAAGAGACTATCTCCAACGCCCGATGAATCGGGCAACTACAGCAGAGGCTCCATAAGGAGTCCGTAGGGAACGCAGATCTGCGTTCCCTACTGAAGTGCGTAATTCCTAAAGGAAGTAAAATTCATGTATCTAAAAATTGTAGCGGTCGCTTTAGGAATATTTCTGTTGAGCTGCGTAGCCTTTCCTAATCCTAACCCTGACACGGATAATATCCCAATCGAGCAATCAGAAACATACAAGTGGCTCACAGAAACGCCCGAAGGTCAAGAGTTGATGCGTCGCGCAAACGAATCGGGTGCGCCCGAACAATTCCTGAAAGACTATGTTCGATGGACAAACGAAGGCGAGACACACGAACAAGCGTTGCAGGGTTGGAGAGGTTTCCCCCGACGTATCGCCCGCGATATTCAGGAGATACCGAGCGAGCTTAAAACTTTGCGCCGCGATCCGTGGGGTGGGATAGTAGAACACACGATGGAATATGCGTTTACCACGAGGGTATTTGACGGTTTGTATAAAATTGTGCGAGGTCAATTTGATTTAACAGACATTTTTGGGGCGCTTTTCATTCCTTGTGTAGTGACTTTTGTTCTCACAAAGCGAGAGAGACTTAGATCTGCCATGGCTATTATATGGTTTGTAGACTTAATAATTGACCCGAGATTCTGGCTACATCATATAGCAGCCACTACTATTTTAGCCGGACTGACTTTGCTTGTCCGCTGGGCTATTCAGCGTATTAAAGAAGCATCTGCTAACAGATAAAAAATATATTGTGGAACGTGGTAAATCCCTTGCCTTCATTGATGAATTAAGAAACTTTTTGAAAAAAGGAAACTATTGAACATGCTTGCCAGAGTTTTGAGCAGTGCTGTAATGGGAATTGACGCTTATATCGTCGAGGTCGAGTTGGATATTTCGGACGGATTGCCTGCCTTCGCGACGGTGGGTCTGCCAGATAGTGCTGTCAAAGAGAGCCGAGAGCGTGTCACCGCTGCAATTAAGAATTCGGGGTTCTATTTTCCTCCCAGCCGAATCACAGCAAATCTCGCCCCCGCCGATGTTCGGAAAGAAGGGTCAGCGTTCGATTTGCCCATGGCGTTGGGCGTGATGGCAGCGACCGGGCAGATTCAAACTGGCAATTTTGAACGGCTGTTGGTTCTAGGAGAGCTAGCACTCGATGGGAGTGTTCGGTCGGTGCCTGGCTGCTTACCGATGGCAGCTATTGCAAAAGAGAATCGGTTCAAGGGTGTTATTCTGCCGAAGGCAAACGCAAAGGAAGCAGCGGTGATTGATGATTTGGAGGTTTATCCGATAGAGTCTTTGCAAGAGGCGGTTGCACACTTGAATGGACAGCGTACTATTCCTCCCTTCCAATACGATATTCGGGAAGCATTTGACCAACAATCAGAGTATCCCGTTGATTTTGTCGATGTCAAGGGACAAGAGCATGTCAAACGGGCGATTGAAGTCGCTGCTGCGGGTGGGCATAACCTCATTATGATCGGTCCTCCCGGCTCTGGCAAGACTATGATTGCCAAGCGCATCCCGACCATACTGCCGGATATGACGCTAGAGGAAGCTCTTGAAACAACAAAGATTCACAGCATCATGGGGCTGCTCGGAAATGATGTCCCGTTGATTGCCACACGCCCTTATCGATCTCCACATCACACCATCTCCGATGCCGGACTGATCGGCGGCGGCAAGTTTCCGCGCCCCGGTGAGGTGAGTCTCTCCCATCACGGCGTGCTGTTTTTAGACGAATTGCCTGAATTCCGCAAGAATGTGCTAGAAGTGATGCGCCAACCACTCGAGGACGGGCAGGTGGCGATCGCTCGTGCCGCTGCGTCCTACACGTATCCCGCTAATTTCATGCTTGTCGCAGCGATGAATCCGTGTCCGTGTGGTTTTTTCGGGGATCCCAGCCGCGAATGTCGATGTTCACGACAGCAGATCCAAAATTATATTTCCCGTATTTCGGGACCCTTGTTGGATCGAATTGATCTACAGGTAGAAGTCCCGGCGGTCAAGTACAAAGATCTTGCCAGCGAATTTGTGGGTGAACCTTCGGTGAGTATCCGTAAACGGGTACAGCGGGCACGGCATATTCAGCAGGAACGTTTCACGCAGGCACAAATCTACTGCAACGCTAATATGGAGTCCCGCCACCTTCGTGAGTTCTGCAAAGTTGAAGACGCCGCACAGGAGCTGCTGCGCGTTGCTATCACACAGTTGGGGTTGAGTGCACGTGCTTATGACCGCATCTTGAAAGTTGCGCGGACGATCGCTGACCTTGCGGCTAGTCCAACCATTGAGGCGGAGCATGTTTCGGAGGCGATTCAGTATCGGAGTTTGGACAGGAGTTTTTGGAACTAGGGAGTCAACTCACTAAAACGCTGCCTCGAACAGATCTCGCATATCTGCTTCGATGCAGGGACGCGGATTGAATTTATAGCAGTGATCAAGCATAGCGTCCTTCGCTATTTTCGGTATTCGTTCCCATTTCAAGCCTGCAATCCCCAACCCCTTGGGTATCGCAAACTCCTCGTTCAGAGATCGAATTTCAGCGATAGCGGCATTGGCGGCATCCCCTTTTGACATACCCGACGTATCAACGCCCAGTGCTGCGGCGATGTCTGCATAACCATCGGCAGCATGAGGCAGGTTGAATTCCATTACCTCCGGAAGTAGGATCGCGTTGGCAATACCGTGGGGGATATTGGCTTCTGTTGAGAGTTGATGCGCGAGTGAATGCACGGCACCCAGTCCTTTCTGAAAGGAGAATGCTGCCATTGCGGAAGCGATTAACATTTCGCCACGCGCCTTGACATCGTTGCCGTGATGGTAGGCTTGGCGGATATTTTTACCGAGTATCTTCAAGGCTTGCAGCGCGACTCCCTCTGCAATGGGGTGATACCGTGTCGCCACATACGCCTCAACGCCGTGTGTTACGGCATCCATGCCTGTTGCTGCTGTCAAACCGGGCGGCATACCCACCGTCAACTCCGGGTCGAGTAGTGCGAGAGATGCCATGTTATACGGCGTGCTAACCGCCCGCTTCCGATGTCCTTCCGTTGTGCGTCCCGATGTATCGGTGATGATTGACCCCTGCGATAGCTCACTGCCGGTTCCTGCTGTTGTTGGTATGCAGATTAATGCTGGAAGATTGCTGCTAATGCGATCAATCCCACCTATATCAACGTAGTAATTTTCTAACGGCGGTTCGTGGGTGGTCAAGATGCGAATTGCCTTGGCAGCATCCATGACACTTCCGCCACCGACAGCAATTACCACGTCGCAGCCTTCAGCTTGATAAGCGTCTAGACCTTCAAGGACACTGAGGTCTGTCGGATTTGGTTGAACTGCGTCGAAAATTGCGAAATCGACCTGTGCGTTCTTCAACGGTTCAATGGTCTTCGATAAAATGCCAGCGTTTGTCACCCCTTCGTCCGTGACAATGAATGGTTTATTTCCGCCGAAAGCGTGTACATGTGCTCCTAAGTTTTTTATCGCACCGGCACCAAATTGGATTGATGGGGGTAAGAAGTAGTTTATGATGGGTTGTTGTGCCATTTGTTCTCCATTTCTGGTTTTTTCGCTAGGATGTGTTGACATTTTGATGTTGCCAATTTGGCAAACGCTGTAATCATCGGGCAATCTGCCATAAGTAGCGCGAACTGTTAGTTTGCAGGATAAGATCGCAATCTAACAGATTGTGGTACAAAAGGATACTTTTAGGAAATAAGTTTTTGAAAAGGAGACTTCCTGATGAAAAACTGATGACTCATGTAAAGAAAGCGTGCAACAGAACCCAAGTTTTCAAGAAAAAACTCGGATTCTATTCGTGTTTCGCTTAGCGGAATCCCGATGTATCGGGACTTGCACTCTCTTTTTATATGAGCTCTATTCTCTTAGGCTAGAGATCGGTATCCAGAGTCCACCGGTGCCTTGTACCAGCAACTTTTGAAAGGGTTCATCGCGTCCGATAACGTTGACGCTAATCTTTTCAGATTTTAGTTTTCTCAATACTCTTTTCGGTGAATATGAACCACTTACATATTCATCTGTGACCAGGATAAATCGGCGCTCCGCGCCTTTGCGAAACTTGACTTTGGCTGCTGCTTGGACGAGTGCATCGAGTGCTTTTTCCCCACCTCGGCAATGTATGGCAGCCAGCTTCTTCTTTATTTCCTTAATTGACGTAGTTTGGGGTGTTACCTGAAAATCCCAGCCAAGTAAGGAGAAACTGGTCCCATCTCGGAACGCTACCAGTCCAACGGTGAAGTCCAATTCCGCCGACTCAAGGAGATCGGTCATCTGATTAAGATGATTACGCACTGCGTCAATGTCATTCCGCATACTTTTGCTGGCATCAATAACAAAAACGATATCGAGGGTATCACCTTTGCGCGTTTTTAGGAGGTGATGACCAATTTTGATGAGTGCCACATCTGGTTGTGTTAAATGGCTAACCTCAGAGAGCGTTGTTTGGTTTTCTAAGCCAAGTGAAACCCGCGTTTGTGCTCCCTGATTACCGCGGACTAATCCGCTACCAGAAGACCATCTGCCCCTTCCCTGTGTAAGCCCGTGATTTGATTGGCTGAAGGAGGTATCGTCAACAGGGGTAGCCACCGTCGCCAGTGGAATGGACTCTTCCGTCAACATTGAAAATGATTGTTTGTCCGTAAGATTATGCGCTGTGGATGCGGCGATTTGTGGACGAGGTGGGCTAGGTGCCGTACTGCTAGCGATGGTTGGCTGAGATTGAGGTACTGACGCATTGGGATTTGGGAAGATGTGTAGCGGACGCTGTAATTTTCTGGGCACCGGTGTTCGAGGCTTCGAGATAATTTCAACTTGGACAAATAATTCGTCCTTCGCCGGTTTCGCCTCTCTCTGCACGGTATTCAATGTTCCCATACAAATGATATGTAGTATTAGTGAAAACAGAAGGGCTCTCGATAGTTTTCGCCTTCCTTGTGTACGCTGTTTCATCAGACCACATCCTTTTGGGTTCTCAATCCAGCGTTCTCGGTCTCAACTTTACCACACCGCTCACCTCTCCGTCAAGGTGAAAGCAGTGTTCCGTTCGGGGAATTTAGCGAGATGTCGGGGGAGCCCCCTCCTACAACGTAGCCTAGGCTGAATTTTTAACAATTCAACGCAGAATCTTAGGAGCATGGGAACAATTGAAGGTGTCCTCCCCTATCCTATGGCCCTTCTTCGTTAAAGTGGCGTAGATGTCGGGCAGGAAATTCTTGATAAGGATATTTTGCCAGTGCCGTTTCGTCAAGCGATAATCCTAACCCGGGTGCAGTTGGAAGCTGAATGTAGCCGTTTTCAACCATAATTGGGGGCATTGAAATCTCATTCCCCTTCTCGGTGAAGTTGACGAAGTACTCGGTAATGAGGAAGTTAGGCATCACCGCGCAGGCCTGCACCGTCGCTGCCAATCCAACTGTTGTGCTGTTGTAGTTGTGCGGGGACATGATGACAAAATACGGTTCTGCCATCGCTGCAATCTCTTTGAGCTCTAAAATACCACCACAATTACAGACATCCGGGTTAAGGATATCAGCTGCACTTTTCTCGAACACTTCGCGGAATTCAGCTTTTGTGTAGAGTTCTTCGCCGGTGACAACCGGTAAGTTAATAGCGCCCCGGACTTCTGCTAGGGCATCCAAATTTCGGGCGGAGACAGGCTCTTCGTACCAGAACGGTTGAAATTCTTCCATCATTTTTGCCAGACGGATGGCGTGGATCGGCGCGAGCCGGCGATGGATTTCGACTAGCAAGTCAATATCAGGTCCGACGGCTTCGCGCACCGCGCGGACACACGCAACAGCCTCACGCTCGTCGTCTCGGCTGATGTGCGTCCGCCACGGATTGGGGAGCGGATCGAACTTCATCGCAGTGAATCCCTGCTCGACTAGTTGGGCGGCACGTTCAGCACGTTCCTCAATTGTGCTACCTCCCCAACCGTTGGCGTAAACACGGATCTTGTCCCGACATGCACCTCCCAACAGATTATAGACGGGGGTATTCAGTGCTTTCCCCGCGATGTCCCATAATGCGTGCTCGATTCCACTTATCGCACAATAGAATTCCATTGATCCGCGCTTGCCCGCAAAATCGTGATATGCCATGAAGGTAAAGTGCTTAATATTGAAAGGGTCCCGTCCTACAAGGTAACGCGCAAGTTGGTGCACATGGATCTCAATGGTGCGATCCCGATCTGCTTGGGTGTAGCATTCGCCCCACCCGTGGATGCCCTCATCCGTTTCCACTTTGACGAACAACCAGTTTTTACCGCCGCCGGGGTGGACGAGGAATGTTTGAACGTTTGTGATTTTCATTTCTATTTCCTCCTTATTCAGCGTTTCGCTCGCTGTTTGCCAGGACGTGTTGACATTTTGAAGCTGCTCATTCGGCAAACGCTCTAATCATCAGGCAAGCTGCCAAATGTAGCGCAAACTGTTAGTTTGCAGACTAAGATCACAATCTAACAGATCGTGGTACAAAAAAGCATTTTTACGAAACAGTTTTTTGCACAGGAAGCGTCCCGATGAAAAACGGAGTTGGGTTTCACGCTATCTGTCTATAACCAGGTGTTGTTGGACGACGGAGCCTCTATTGTAGTTGATAGGAATTGACGGTGAACCGTTCAACCCAACCTACGGACTAGTAAATGTCAACAGAACCGAGCTATTTGTTTATCAATCATTGACCCGCACATCATACGGCATCACCAAAAAAGTACGGTGTTCCATGACGGCTTCCGCAAGTGTGGGAAATTTCCAGTTCGTTAGAGAACGGCTTAACCGTACTGTGTGAAAGGCTTCCAGCCACTGTTCCCATGTTCCCTGCTGCGGCAACCGAATGAGCTGCACCTCTTTTCGTTCTAACTCTGCCTTTTTTCGGGCAATTGAGAGCGCGAGATTTAATCCACCAAGTTCGTCGACCAGTCCAATCTCCTTCGCCTGCTTGCCTGTCCAGATTCGCCCCTTTCCGATTTCATCAACTGCCTCTTTTGTCATACCACGACCGTCCGCTACCTTACCGATAAAGTCCTCATAAATCTCTTTAATCTGTGCCTGAATAATTTCGCGCTCTTCAGCAGGATAATCGCCGTAGTCCGAGTAAAAATCGGCGTGTTTCCCACGTTTGAGAATTTCTTTGTGCAGTCCAATTTTGTCGTAAAGTCCCTTGAAGCTATATCTGCCGGAGATGACACCAATCGAGCCGGTGATGGTGCCCGGTTCGGCAACAATAACATCCGCTGGCGCAGCGATGTAGTATCCTCCGGATCCAGCGACATCGCCCATAGAAACGACCAACGGCTTAACGTCTTTGAGCCGTATCAACTCACGCCAGATTGTGTCAGCAGCGACGACTAATCCTCCGACGCTATCAATACGTAACACGACTGCCTTGACTGATGAATCTTTACGCACATTTCGGATGGCACGCGTGATGGTGGTGGATCCCATCGTTTTGGTTCCTGTGAACGGATCGGTAAAACTGTCACCCGTCATCATCATGCCTTCTGCTTCAATAATCGCTATTTTCGGTAGAGGCACCTCCCAATCATGCTGATATTCAATAATGCCCAGATACTGACGTGCTTTGACTAAATGGCAGTCTTTCCCGGTGAGGTCTTTCGCTATACCTTTGAGTTCATCACGATACGCGAGTTGGTCAACGATGCTGTGCGCTAATGCCTGTTTTGCCGTGAAAGGTCCCTGATCAATCAGGTGCTTCACGTCGTCTTGGGACCAACTCCGTTTGTCTGCAATTGCTTGCGTCAACTGATCGTAGAGATCGTCAAGGATTGCGTTTTGTACTTCACGGTGCGCCTCCGACATCTCCTCTCGCGTGAAGATATCCGACGCCGATTTGTACTCACCGATATGCTCCAGATCCGCCCGGATACCGAGTTTGTCGAGTACCCCTTTATAGAACGAGATCTCTGAGCGCAACCCAATCAAACGTACCTCCCCGGACGGGTGTAGTACCACCCGATCGCAGACCGATGCGATCAGATAGTTCCCTGTCGAACAGTTGGTCATATAGCCGACGACCTTCTTGCCGCTCGCCTTAAAATCCAAGATAGCATCGCGCATCTCCTGCAAACGACCAATACCGTAGCGACTGCCACCGATCTTGATTAGTGCACCTGCGACTTCTTTGTCTCGTTTGGCACGCCTGAGCGTTTTTTCAATCTCGCCCATTTGTACGTCTAAGAAAGCATTGCGGCGGATATGTCGGGTTGTATGAAGTGCCTGAGCAATAGACATATATCCCACGCTTCGTTGGTACTCCTGATTTTCATCGAAACGGTTATACATTCCCACCCCAAACTGCCGGAAATTGATTCCAAGACGGATGTCAAAGCTGCTATCGTCGTTCACGCTGCCACGCAATGTAACCCACCTAAAGGGACGTATCTCTACCCCAAAGTTGAAATCCAATCCCTTGACCTTTTCGACTTTACGGGCATCTACTGAAAGGGTTATACGGGACGTACTGGGTCGAATCGCCACCCCGAAGTCGTAGGTTCTGCCCAATTTTTCTCCATGGAAACGAGGGCGGTTCAGATCTCGTGCAATGATGCCGGCTGATAGGTATCGCCGACGAAACATCAAGCCCAACGACCACGATGTGAGCTTATCGTAGTTTTGATCATCGGAATTAACCCAACTGTAACCGGTTCCCCAATAAATCGAAGGGCCAATGCCGCTGCCGCTAGAGAGCGTATATCGATTAAAATCAACCCCATCCTCACCTGTGGCAAACTCCATACCGAATCCCGCATTCGCCGCAGAGATGAACAGGGCGTCATCAACCCCGAAATCGCTTTCGGAAGCGCGCAGATAGTGGAGATTAAATCCTCGTCCTCCGGCACCTAGACCGGCGGGATTAAAAAAGGTGGCGAGTGCATCGTCGCTGATGGCAACAGAGTTAGAAGGTAGCGGAGTATTGACTTTAGGCGAATCTGCAGCAGCAAGCTGGCAGACGGTTAGAATTGAAAGGATGGTGTAGGCAAACAGTTCTGTTTTATTCAAATCTATGTTCCTTGTTTTAGGTATTTCCATGTGCAAGAAATCCGCCATCCACTGTCAAGCAAGTGCCGTTGACGTAATCCCCCATCGGTGAACAGAGAAAAACTGTTGCCTGCGCGATGTCGTTTGGCACGCCGATTCGACGGCTCGGAATTGACGCCAATGCTTCGCCGCCAACACCGCCTTGCGCTCGTTCATGTTCTTGCTCCGGGGGCAGCTCGCGGCTATCGATCCAACCCGGTGCAATCGCATTCGCCGTGATACCGGTCCCTGCCAAGTCGCGTGCAGCACTCATCATTAAGCGAATCACACCCGCCTTTGCAACGCCGTAGGCGGTATCCTCTTCCCAGACGCGCACGGAATGTATAGATGAAATGCTGACAATTCGCCCACCGGATTTTTGGTTAATCATTTCCTTTGCAGCGCGTTGACTGCACAGGAAGTATCCCTTCAAACTCACTGCCATCGTCCGATCCCAAACCTCCTCGGTGATCTTCAGAAATGGCATATTCTCTGACCAGTAGGGGTTATTTACCAAAATGTCAATCCGACCGTGTTCGGCGAGGAATTTGTCGAATAAGGCGTTCACCGAATCGCTGTTACTGATGTCGGCAACTGTGAAGGTGCATTTGCGTCCTGTTTCGCCAATGAGCCCAATCGTTCGATCTGCGGATTCGTCGTGTTCAATATCGTTGAGTCCAATATCGCAACCGTTTTGCGCTAAAGCGAGTGCGATTCCTCGCCCAATCCCGCGTCGTGAACCGGTAATGAGTGCTTTTTTACCTTCTAGTAGCATATTGAGTTCTCCTATCAATTTATAGACTTAGGATTTACAAAATCATTTATTTTTTGCCTGAATTTATAGGATGTGTTGACATTTTGAAGCTGCTGATTCGGCAAACGTTGTAATCATCGGATAACCTGCCATAAGTAGCGCGGACTGTTAGTTTGCAGGATAAGATCACAATCTAACAGATCGTGGTACAAAAGTTTTGTGTCGAGATGTGAATCTCGACCTACAATAAGCCAGCAATTTGGGTTATTGTAGCAAGTGCTGAAGCGATAATGCAGCTGTATTTGATGGTTCTATTTGGAGCGCGCGCTCCATCGTCGATCTCGCAAGATTTGTTTGACCGAGATAGTAGTAGCAGGCAGCTCTGAGCGCGTAGAGATCAGCGATCGACTGATAGTCATGTCGAAAGAGAGTTCGATGATCTCCCTGTAGTGCGTTGTCGATGGCTCGGAGCGCGATCTGAAAATCGGAGGTACTTTCACGGCGGAGAAATAGCGTATTGGCTAACCCAATCCACGCATCCGCGCTGGAGGTATCTGAGCGGATGGCAGCCTCAAATGCCCTTTGTGCCTTCGCAAGAACGTCTGGAGTTGCGACGGGCGCATGTGCGATACTGAGGTGTGCCCAGCCCAAGCCGTTGTGTGCGTCCGCCCGGGTTACATCTAGTTCAATTACACGCTCAAAATGTAGAAGTGCAGCGGAAAAGTCTCCTTTATCGTAGGCTGCCCAGCCATCCCTTTGTCTCTGTTCCACAATCGCTGTATCAACTTCGGGATCATCTGAACAACCAAAGAACATCAAACAGAGGATTAAAATTGCAGTAATCCAATGATTCGCTTGAGGTCTGACAATACAAAAAAGTGGAACAGATCTATTCATTAGTTCATTCATTGTGATCATGAATCTTCAATACCTAGCATTCGGGTTAGAATAGCATTCCCCAGATTGAATTGTCAACTGCTTTTGCTGCGGCTCTGAGAGCAATCGCATCTATTATAGGAATTCGGCTGTTGAGCAATCAGAACACTGGGTAAATCCCTTTTGTAGCGCAGATGTGCTGCTCTGGGGCACGTACAGATTGGAAATCTGTACCCACGATATGAAATAGGAAATGATTTTCGCAATTCAAAGGTGTAAATTCTACACAATATCTACATGCGATTGCTCTACTCCATAAGGAGTCCGTAGGGAACGCAGATCTGCGTTCCCTACTGAAGTGCGTAACTCCTATTATTTTTAGAATTCACCATAAATAGCCCTACTGCGGCTCATCAATAACTTAGCGGAGCTATCAAATTTCAGTGACAAACAGAATGAGCTATGCTATCATTGAACACAACTGTAATTTTGCGACTATCGTAGGTGAGGGATAGGGCCATTTAATTCTCCCGTAGCTTGATGTCTTGGTTGACGCCACGGCAGAGAGAGCAGATGCCCCACCTACGGATTCGGGTCATTCCGAAATCAGTCAAAAAAACGAAAACTATAGTAGATCTCAGAATTAATGAAACACTCCAAATCGGCGCAGTTGGAAACAGCGCCTACCGAACATGGGGAGCAAAAGTGTCTATTTATTTTTTGAATTCACTATAAATGCCCCTAGGTGAGGGCTGCTCACTCGACGTATAGAAAGGTAACGGCTTAATGGTTCGGCGAACAACGGATAACCGTCACATTGGGTTACAACTCCGTTTTATATTGTATTTTACCATCATTGCTTTCCCACTATTTGCACAAACGTCATCCACCCTTCGCGGTTTTACCCCCAAGAGTTCAATTTTACAAAAAAAATATGAAGAGGCATTTAAGGAGCTGACTTCTCCGGAAACATGTCGGCGGGAATTACGGTATTTAACAGAAGAACCTCACCTCGCTGGGACGGAGAATAGTTATAAAATTGCACAATATCTCCATGATAAGTATCAGGAATACGGATTGGACGCGCAGATCTACGAATACGAGGTCTATCTACCGTACCCAATCGAAGTTCGTGTCGAGATGATTGCACCGACGCATTATCTCGCAGCAGGAAAAGAGGATAGCTGGGAGTGGGATAAGGATTCCTACGAAACGAACATTGTAGCAGGCTATAATGCTTATTCGCCAGACGGTGATGTGACTGCGGATTTAGTCTATGTCAATAAAGGTTTGCCCGACGATTATCGGAAATTAGCAGAGATGGGGATTTCGGTGGAAGGCAAAATCGCTATCGCTAGGTATGGGGGTAGCTATCGAGGAGTCAAGGCAAAGATCGCAGGGGAACAGGGCGCCGTTGGTTTGATTATCTATTCGGATCCGGCAGACGATGGATACATGAAAGGCGACGTTTACCCACGTGGTCCCTGGCGATCTGCCGATGCGATTCAGCGAGGGACAGTAAAGTATATTTTTCAGCATGCCGGCGATCCACTGACGCCGGGCTGGGCATCGACCAGGGGGGCATACCGTATCCCAATTACAGAGGCGACGGATCTCCCGCAAATTCCGGTCGCGCCATTGGCGTATCGGGATGCAGAACCGTTGCTTAAGGCATTGGCGGGACCAAACGTTCCTAGAGGCTGGCAGGGTGGATTGCCTTTCGCATATCACATTGGTCCGGGACTCGCAAAAGTTCACCTGAAAGTTCGCAGTGAACATAAGAATCGTCCAATCTACAATGTGATTGCCAAACTGAAGGGGACAGAAAACCCAGATCAGTGGGTGATCCTCGGCAATCATCATGATGCTTGGGTTTACGGTGCTGCAGATCCGGGTAGCGGTACTGCTAGTCTTCTAGAGGTCGCACGCTGTCTAGGGCAGCTCGCAAAGGAGGGGCATCGCCCCAAACGTACGATTGTCTTTGCAAGTTGGGATGCGGAGGAGTTCGGCATCGTTGGATCCGCCGAGTGGGCGGAAGATTTGAAAGCTGAACTTCAGGAGAAGGCGATTGCGTACTTGAATGTCGATATGGCAACAACGGGGACGGAGTTTTATGCGAGTGCTGTGCCCTCACTCAAGCGACTGGTGAAGGAGGTCACACAAACCGTTATGGATCCGCATACTCATCAAACAGTTTATGAGGCATGGCGGCAAGATCAAGAGAATCATGTCCCACGGGTTGGAAATCTTGGCAGCGGGTCAGACCACTCCCCCTTTATTGGACATCTTGGCATACCAGCCATCAGCATGGGATTTTACGGTCCCTACGGTGTCTATCACGCTATGCAGGACACTTTTTACTGGATGGAGCACTTCGGCGATCCGACGTTTCGGTATCACGTGGCAATGACACAGATTTGGGGGATTATAGCGTTACGTCTTGCGGATGCAGATATTCTGCCATTCGACTACGCAGCGTACGCTGACGAACTCCTAAGCCATCTAAAAGCACTACAGAACGAAAATAAACATAGCACTATTACAAAAGATAGACCGGAACGTCTCCGGGCATTACTCAGGGAGTGGGCAAGAGTTGCGGAAGATCTTCACCGTACCCTTGCCACTCAACTGCACAATGAGGAGTTGGTCGAAACTACAGCAATAAATCGCCGTTTGCAGGACTTAGAGCAAATATTAACCTCAGAATCTGGATTGCCATTGCGTCCATGGTTTAAGCATCTGGCTTATGCGCCTGGGCTCAACAGCGGATATGCTGCAACCATTTTTCCGGGGATTCAGGATGCGCTTGAAATGAACGATGAAGAACAGGCATCAATCGAGGTAGATCGTCTGGCAGATGTGTTTCAACAGATGATTGAGGCACTAAAGCAGATTGCTGATGTAAGCGATAACTTGTGATTTTTAAGCAGGGTCTAATCGTGAAAATGCGACCTCCTTAATAATCGTTGAGAGCTTCATTGATTGCACGTTGGGCTATTCCAGCAAGTACAAGGTTGGTAGTCTGATAGTAAGGGAGGGCAATCAACCCGAAAGACAACGCCCAGCCACGACCTCTCGCCCAGGTCGCATCATCAACCTGTAGCACCGCACGGAATATTGCCCTGTTTTCGGCAGACAGGAACACCCATGCAGCCATCACGTCACATGCTGGATCGCCCACGCCTAGTCCCCCGAAATCGATAACGCCAGTAAGCCTACCCTGCTGGACGAGTAGGTTTCCAGCGTGCAGATCTCCATGTACCCAGACGGGTGCGTCGTTCCACGCTGGGGTTTCAATGGCTGCGTCCCACGCTGCGGTCACCTCGTCAGCATCGATCACATCATGTAGGGCTGCAATTGCATCGCGGGTCTCCTGATCACGTATTGCTAACGGTACGCCGCGGTAAAAGTTGTGTTGCCCCGGCGGTGGTCCCCCGGCAGCCTCAATCTGCTGTAATGCGATTATGAATTGAGCCAAGTCGATCGCTGCTTGGTGTGGATCGGCGATGGGTGCGGTAGTAGCATCCTCACCTTCAAGCCACCGATAGACTGACCAATACCACGGGTAGCCATCGCTCGGTTTCCCTTTCGCAAGTGGAATCGGAATGTTGAGCGGTAGGAATGGGGCAAGTCTAGGGAGCCATTTCTGCTCCTTACTCACTTGCCCAACAGCGGAGGGGATGCGGGGGAGTCGCACGACCATGTCATCGCCAAGCCGATAGAGGGCGTTGCCTGTGCCGGCGGAATGGACCGGCTCAATGGGCAGATTTGCCCACTGCGGAAATTGTGTGATGAGCAACCGAATGACAAGCGATACGTCGGTATCCACCTCGTCGATGTGCATCTTGCTAGTAGACATGTGTATTTCACATAATCGTGTAAGCTGACGAAAAAAGAAAGTGCAAAGCGCGAACAACGTGATGCGTGAAAACCCTCCGTTCATTGATGCAGTCAGCAAGGAACACCGATTCTCCGGTCCATGACCGAGAGTTTGAAGGAGATTTCCTACAATTGATGTTGTACGATTTCTTAACATGCGCCATAGTGTAATTGCTTCCTACAATACCTTACTTCCCTGCATAAAGGTCGCGCAGATTTTGGCGCCTGCGGTGTGTGCATAAAATGAGATGGGTCCAACCCACGCAATCTCACAACGTGGGTAGCCACGGGTTTTCATATCTTGGAGACAGCGAAGAAAAAGGACTTTCCCGATTCCCAAACCGCGTAACGATTCTTCCACGCCTGTGGGTCCGAACCCGCCACGAAACAGCGTTACGTCGTAGGTGGCAAAACCGCGGATGTTGCGATCTGAATCGAGGGCTATAAAGGTTGTCACTGGCGTGTTTTTCAGCGAATTGTACGCCTCGGCTGTCCAGTTTTGGCTCCAAGTCCCTAGCATCCACTCGTAAAACGTCTGCTCGTCTTCACGCTCTAGACGTCTTATCTTGAAGCCTTGTTTTGCGAGTTTTGCTTCTGTCTGTGCCGTGTCAAAATCACCCGCTATAAGATCAACCTCCATATTGTGGACATAACGCTCAGCGGCGTAGCCGTGCGACTGAAGAAAGCAGAATGCTTCTGTGTAGCGTGGGTCTAAGCCGGGGGTGAAATAGTACGGTGAGCAATTCAGGATACGCACTCGCTCTGCACCGCCAGATCGAAAAAGTGCTTCTATTTCGGCTAACATCATGCTCCCAAGCCCTGATCTGCGGTGTTCCTGATCCACAGCGAAGAGTTTCAGCCCTGCCTCATTGCCGCGCAACACGCCAACCATAAAGCCGATTGTTTTTCCGTTGTCTCGTAGGAGAAAGCCGTGATCGGGCAAGTGATCGGGGTCGTCGAAAATCCGTCTCTGTAGAATCTCCTTTTCAAACTGACCTGAATGGAATTCAAAGTTTCTGTTGCAAAAGGCAGCCAATTCGTCCAGATGCTGCGGCTGAAGTTCGACAAAGTGTGGCATTATCTTTTCCTAGGGCGTGTTGACATTTTGATTTTGCTAATTCAACAAACGCTGTAATTATCGGCAATCTACCAGATATGGCACAAACTGTTAGCTTGCGGACGGAGATCACAATCTAAATGAAAATTAAAAAAATAATTCGGTAATTTGCTAGCGATGCCGGCGCGGTTGAAAACCGCGCCTACCGTATGTTTCGAGGAAAATCGGGATTACCGATTTAAATACTTAAATCTCATACAGATTGTGGTACAAAAGACGACTTTTAGGAAATAAGCCTTTGAAAAGGAGACTCCTCGATGAAAAACGGAGTAATGACTTTTCAAACAGGCTCTAAATCTCAGGAAAAATGTTACAGCCATCGGGAGCTGTCCAGAGATCGGGGGCATCTTCTGTGGAAATGTTGGCATTCTTACCAAATTCTTCAAGGACTTGGTAGTCATTTTGTGTCGTTTCGAGCGTGTGTAGCACCGTTTCACCAGACCAACCCGCTTTGACTTCGGCGAGCAGTTCATCTCGAATTGTCGAATAAGAGGTGTCATCGGCAAGGTCGTCCCATTCACCGGGGTCGGTTTCGAGATTGAACAGTTGGGACTGATTATACCCATGATAATGGTTCAGTTTCCAACTCCCACGGCGAATCATCCGAGCCGGGGGATCGTTTTGGAGACCACCCAACTCTGCAAACGCTGTATTGTGCCAGTTGGGAACCTTTCCGTCGTCAACCAAGAATCCTTTGAGGCTGTGTCCTCGCGCTCCGGGCATTGGTTCGCCCCCTACGAGGTCAACAAGCGTCGGCCCAATATCAAGCAGGCTAGTCACGTCAGGGACTGTCCGACCTTCGGCAAATTGTCCGGGCAACGAAAAGATGAGCGGCACACCGACGGAGTCTTGATAAAAACTGGACTTCCACCACATCCGATGCTCGCCTGCCATTTCACCGTGATCGGAGGTATAGATAATCAGTGTGTTCTTGCCAAAACGGGTGTCCGCTAGCGTGGATAGTAGCTTTCCGATTAGTTCATCCATGAATGTCACTAGACCGTAGTATGCCGCCCGCGCGATTCGTACCTGCTCATCTGTCAGTTCATCAACTTGGCGGTGTTTCCGCCACGATTTCATGAACGGGTGGAGTGAATCGTGATAGCTTTGAGGTAGTTGTGGCACATCAATCTTCTCAAGATATTCGTCGAACAGTCGTTTCGGTGCAATGAACGGGCAGTGTGGGAGCACATATCCAACCGTCATGAAAAAGGGACGATCCCCCGGATTTTTGTCCAACGATTCAAGAAATTGGCAGCCAACTTGCGTGACATCTTCATCGTAGCGGGTGTAGGCGGTACGTCCGGGACCCGCAACTTTAACACCGGCGGCGGTTTGACCGGCGGTGGAGGTGGGAATATGTCCCAGTTGGGGACTGATGTCTCCGATAATTCGCCGTTCAAAACCGTGCCGTTGATCGGGGCCGTTAAAGTGCATACGTCCACACAAAGTTGTTTCGTATCCAGCATTGACTAGGTGATGGACAAAGGTGGGTATATCGGATTGGAGGCGGCAACGATTGGTCCAGACACGGATATCTGAGCTATGCCGGCTTGTCAGAAATGTCATCCGTGAAGGCACGCAGAGGGGATTGCCGCAATGATTGTTGGCAAAGCGAACACCACGCGATGCTAATCGGTCAAGCGTCGGGGTTCGCACAACTTCTTCTCCGGCACACCCAAGAAAGCGTGGACTGTGCTGGTCTGACATAATTAGCAGAATGTTTGGAGGAGTTGTCATGTCAAAACCTCATAAGACTTACGCGCTTCAGCTCTAAGAGTAGATAGGGACGCAGATTTCGCTGATTTTCGCAGATAAAAAGACAGGACTTACGCAAATTTAGCACATGGGGGTAGATTTTTGATTTTTAACCCCCTAAATCCCCCTTATCAGGGGGACTTATGAACGTTCTGCGTATGTCCTAACCTCAATTTGAAGATGAGAAGAAGGGTAGGGAGTTTTCATCAAATGGCAGCTCCCGCCAACACGAACCGTTCCAGTGCTGCTGCGACACCGTCCGCATCATTTGAGGAGGTCACGTAGAATCCGTGTTGTTTGAGTGCTTCACCTGCATTCTCCATGATCACGCCCGTTCCGGCAAATTTCAGCATATCCAGATCGTTATAGTTGTCGCCTATTGCGAGGATTTCCGATGGCTGTATTCCCATTTTTTTGGCAAGGTAACGTAACGGCAGATCCTTGCCAACGGTTGCGTGTGAGAGGCCGAGAAAAGCGTGTCGTCCGTTATTGATGATTACTAGGATCGGCTTGACCTGTCCATTTAAGCGTGTCTGAAAAATTTCAGCGACCTCATGTGCCTTCTCTGCGGGAACGACAGAGATAACTTCAATCACATCGCCCGGCAAATCGGTTGCCAGATTATCGACCCATTTCAGGTGAGCTTTATTCTCCTCAAGATAGCCACGCTCCCAGGTATCAAGTTGATCGCCGTATTGCTCAACAAAGATATTGGCTGCATCTTGCGTACCTTCAAAAACAACAGGACGAAGTCCAAGTTCCTTCGCGATCTGGACAACCTGTTTCGCAATGGTGCAGGGCAGCAGTTGGTAGTGAAGTAGCTCGCCGTTGAGTCGTTTGAGGATCGCACCGTTATGTGCTGCCAGCAACACTTCTGGAAACTCAAGTTGTGAAATTCTCGGTTTGGCTGTGATAAAACGTCGTCCGGTTGCAACGACAACGGTTGCGCCTGTTTGAGCGACGTGATGTACAACCTCCTTTGTACGCTCCGTAATCCTTCCGTCCGAATCTGCGAGTGTGCCATCAATGTCCAAGGCAATTAGTTTATATTTTGCCATCATCAATTCGCCTTGTTAAGCAACTCTGCCTGTGCGGTTAATACTGTTTCAGCCGACAACTCTTCGTCCCCTTTGGCGGTGCTACATTTCGTGCCGAGGAATATGGGTTGAGAACTTGATGCTAGCACAGCAGCACAGGATATGGCATCTGCTTCAGTAAAGCCACTTTGGGGATCGAGATGCGAATTGTGGGAGTCTGTGAATCCATCCGCAGATGCGCCAGCACCGGACAAAATCACGCCCGACAAAGGCACGTCCGACTCCAGAATCTGGTGTACCCCCGATAGTGGCACGTTGCCGTTGACCAGCAGGCGTCCCCAGTTGACCATGAGCGCGATGGGATTTCCTGATGTACTTCCACTATTCACGAAGGATAGTATTTGGATAAGATCGGATAGCGTCAATGAAGCCTTCTTCGCTGCAGGGAACGGTATTGGATGGTCGGGAGGGAGCCAGTCTGTCACTTCTACCGATAGCGTGGTGTCCGGTAGGATAGATGCAGCCAGCTGGTGCAAATGGGTCAAACTTTTATGGAATGCGATGGCGTGTGGGATAGTTTCGCCGGAGCGTCCGCCGGTGTGGACGAAGACGTTGCGGACACGGATGCCAGCCTCGGATAACGCCATACATTGCTGCAGTGATGAACAGGCATCCACCAACGCTGTTTGACGGGACGATTCGTCCAGTGAGGAGAGGCCGTACGCGGGGTTCTTCTGCCCAGCGGTTGCCCACTGTGCTACAAAGGTTGCTACAATCGACGCGGATAGTTCGGTGAGTACGTCAACGACTTCCGGCACTACCGGCACACCCGCCAGAATTGGAACTTCAAAGGTGTTGATATTCCATTCTTCCACCGCTTTGCGATACCAATCCGCTTGTTCGGTTGGCGAAAGCGTTCCAACGATGGTATAGGCGCCTAGAACTTTTTCGGTAATCATTTGGTGTCCTTTCTCAATAAGGGAGGGTCATGTGAGGAAGCGGAAAAATCGTAACAGACTCCCCCTTTTTTGTCAAGGGTTTTTGCCCAAATCTTAGAGTCATTTATGGTAGATTTTAGAATTAATGAGACACTGTGAACGAGCGAGGTCAGGAACTTTGTTCGCGGAGTTACGGCACACGGAGTGTGCCTACTACTTTGAATGTGCATTTATGTTTATAGTAGATTTTAGAATCGATGGGATACGCCAAACCGGTGCGGTTGCAAACCGCACCTACCGGGCCTGGGGAAAATATAGAATTACCGAATTATTTTCTCGAATCTCATGAAAATCGACCTACAGAAGTGTCCTGCGGGTTGGGAGACCCAACCCCTACGCAGGATTATGTGTCTGTGTAACCTCGTTGACTATGGGGTTGCGATGAAATGCCAACAGCGTTTGTAGGTCGAGATTCATATATAGACTGTCGAACTTAAAAAATTGACCTCTGTCTCCTGCCTACTTGACGATCACCATTCGCCGGGTTTGGGTGTAGGTGTCGGTGTTGAGGGTGTAGAAGTAGACGCCACTGCTAACCGGTTCTCGATTTTGGTTTCGCCCGTCCCAGTAGATAGCCCGCTTGCGGGTGTGGTAGTAGCCGGCCGGTTTGTGTCCGACTTGAATTGTCCTGACGAGGCTGCCGGTCACATCGTAGATTTTGACAGTGACAGTAGACTCTTCTGATAACTGATAGGGTATCCATGTATCCGGGTTGAAGGGGTTGGGATAGTTGGAGAGGAGTTTGGTCTCTTGGACGTTGAGATCTGCGATGGATAGGTAGTGGCGGAGCAGTTCGATGGCGATTTGAACGCCGTGTGATTTGTTGGGGATAGCCTCTAACTCGGCCAAAGCACGTTGTACGGCGATGACCTCTTTGGCGGTGGAGGGGATAGATTCGATGAGAGCTAACTGCGAAGGAGCGGCGGCATTCTGACTCAGATGCTTTGCGACAAGGGTGAGATCGAGTATATTGACTACCCCATCGCCATTGAGGTCAGGATCGGATTTACCGAAGTTGTTGGCAACGTGCACCAAGTCCAAGATGTTGACGTTCCCATCGCCGTTGACATCTGCGGGGTTTTTGGCTTTGAGGTATATTTCGCCGTCAAGGTCGGGGAGTAGGTGGGTCTGGGCTGCAGCATTGCTTCCCCTATCGGAGACGGGGGTGGCAGGTGCAGGCAGGGAGATAGTTTGGGCTACCCCGCTTCGGTTATAGACCGCCCACCCGTTGGTGAACTCTCTGATATACAAGCCTTGAACATTTTGATAGCGTTGGGCAGCGGGACTGACGGGTTGTCCGAGGTCAGTATCATAGAAGGGATACCAGAAACGTCCTACAGTGGTGGAGAAGCCAACGTATCCATCGGACAGGGTGAGCCCCATTGTGATGAACAGCCGCATCAGTTGCTTATTGTTCGGACTCTCGGGGGGTTCAGTTGGCATCGCACGCCCTCTTAAACAGTTGATTTGCGGCTCTCTCAGATTTTCTTCTAACCAGATGAGATTGGTTTCAATCTCAATAATATCATCGCGTGTGTAACCTATCTCAGGATCATCAGGGAAGGTTTCCATGTAACTGCCGTTGACGTAAGGAGCTGAGATTGGGAGTTTCCTTCGATTTCTATTGGCAAGTATCAAAAAATCGTTAGGAACGTTGGCACGGATGCGTCGAAGAATCGATAGTCGTGCATCTCGTTCTTCTTCGGGGGTGCTATAGATTATGGTTCCATTGGGGTGATGAAAATTTGCCATTGAAATGCCGTACTCCTGCCACCAATCGAAGAAGATTCCGTCATACAATCCGCATTTTGAGACAGCAATCGTCTGTTCGACAATTATATCTTGCATCCCCGGTTGCCTAAAATCAAGCAGGTAGCGATTGGGTTTTGGTTTGCCAGAAGATTCATGCCAATCTTGAACGAGATTGCCAGCTTCATCTCTGAGCCAATAGGGAAAGTCTTCAGGATAGTGACTATGAAGATGTGCAGATCGTTGTCGGATTTCAACGAGGAAGATTGTATTCGGGTTTTTGGCGAGTCGTTCCTCCCGTTTAGCTCTTGCCCGGTCCAGAGCACCTTTGAGTTGATAGCCTTGAGGGGTTGATAGAAAATTAAGTTGAAAATGGGGACCGTGCCAATGTAAATCGTGAAGAGCTTCTCTATCATCATACGATAAGTGAGGCAGATTGCTTGTTGAATTTGCCCATCCTTGATAAAAGGAGGGGAAGTCCCGATTCTCGATGCGGTCTCGAATCGGTGGATCTGGAATGAGACATACCTCATCATATACAAACTCGGTCAGAGAGAGTCCCTGAAGTGGACTAAAGTCGATAATTCTGTTATTGAAAATCGAAAGATGTTCTAACTGAGTTAGATTCGCAAGTGGGGTCACATCAACAATCCAGTTGCCCGCTAGGCTTAACCAACGGAGTGCTGCCAAACCGGCAAGCGGTGTCAAATCTACAGAATCGTCGATACTACAATCTATAAGATGTAAGTCCCTTAATTGTGTGAGATTTGATAAGGGTGTGAGATCTGTTATGGGGACACCAGTGAGGTTGAGGATTGTCAGTTTTGTGAGATTCGATAGCGGAGAGAGGTCGTCGATAGGATTACCTCGAAGTTCCAGAAACTCCAAGTTTATAAGTTCTGCCAATGGGGTGATGTTTTGAATCTGATTTAGAGGGAGAGCGAGAAATTCCAGGTTGATGGCATATTCTATGCCGGTAATGTTGTGTATCTGGTTCCCTATGGCAGTAAATCTTTTTAATTTCGACATCTCTAGTTGGGTGATAGGGATTCCATTAGGGAGTTCCAGAGCCTCCCGGATGGCACGCTTGAGGTTACGATCCGGTATTTCCACCTCGCTTGAAGCGATCTCTTGTAATTGATGGATATCAACATCCACACTCTGAAGGTTCAAACCAAAGAGGGGCCGAAAGTCTGTTATCGGATTGTTAACAATTGTCAGATCGGTCAGCTGTATTAACTTAGCGAGCGGACTGACATCAACCACCTGATTTTTGGCAAGATGTAGTGTTTTCAATACGGTTAAGTTGGCAAGGGGGCTGACATCGACAATCTGATTACGTTCAATGTATAGTTCTTCCAACTGTGTTAAGTTTGCAAGTGGGCTGATATCGACAATCTGATTTCTTTCTATCCATAGTTTTTTTAACGCGGTTAAGTTTGCAAGGGGACTAACATCGACAATCTGATTGCTAGATAGGGTTAGCAGTATAAGTTGTGTCAGGCTCGATAGAGATGTAAGGTCTGTTATGTGTCGACAATGACTTAGGTGAAGCTCCTTTAACAGTGTTAGGTTGGCAAGCGGCGTGAGGTCTTTTATGGGCACGCCAGCAAGATTGAGATATGTCAGTTTTGTGAGATTGGCAAGGGGAGAGATGTCGGCAATTGGATTATTTCTTAGAATAAGAAAATCCAAGTTTGTAAGCCCAACCAATGGGGTGATGTCTTGAATCTGATTTACAGGAAGGACTAATGTCCTCAAATTCGTAGCATATTCCAACCCGGTGAGATTTTCTATTTCTGCTTCGTTGGCTCTGAGTCTATTTAATCGCAACATCTCCTGCCGGGAGATAGGGATTTCATCAGGCAGCGTGAGTGCTGCCCGGACGGCTTGGTTGAGATTGGGGTCGGGAATCTCCACCACCTGAGCAGAGGCGTGGGGGATGAGAAGGATTGCCACGACGGAAAGGATAAGAAGACGAGAAAACGGGAAAACGAGAAAACGGGACAGCGAGAATTTCATAGTAACTCCTTTATTTCGTGCATGAGTTTATTATCCGTAGGTTGGGTTGAGCGGTGAGCGCGAAACCCAACTCAATAAAAGTAGTAGGCATACTCCGTATGCCGTAATCTAACGGTGCTATTGACTGAACTGTTGGGCGACAAAGACCAGATCGAGGATGTTGACGACCCCATCGCCATTGGGGTCTGGTGTAGATTTACCTAGTCCATTGGCGACCTGGACCAGATCCAAGATGTTGACCCTTCCATCGCTGTTGACATCGGCGGGGTTTTTGGCTTTGAGATAGATTTCACCGTCGAGGTCGGGGAGCAGGTGGGTTGTGGAGGAACGGAGATCTCCGTTCCCTACAGCGGTGGCGGATGAGGGGAGTACGATTGTTTGGGCTTTTCCACTTCGATTATAGACCGCCCAGCCGTTGGTAAACTCCCTGATATACAAGTTCGGCACATTTTGATAGCGTTGGGCAATCGGACTGACGGGTTGTCCGAGGTCAGCGTCCCAGAAGGAGTACCAGTAGTGCTCTTGGTAAAAGTGTCCTGTAGTATATAATGCGTATCCGTCGGAAAGGGTGAGACTCATTGTGGTGAAGAAACGCATCCAACGCTTATTTGTTGGACTATCTGGGGGTTGGGTGGGAATCCCTTGTCCTCTTAAGCAGGTAATTTGGGGTTCTCTGGCGTTTGCTTCAAACCAGCGGAGGGTATCTTCAATTTCAGCAACCCTGCGGCGTGTATAACCACCTTCATCATAGAAGGTTTCCATGAAACTGCCGTTGATGTAGGGTGCTGAGGCTGGAAGTTTGCTCTGGTTGCTATTGCAGATGATGAGAAAGTCGTCGGGGACGTTGGCACGGATACGTTGTAGGATTGAGGTTCGTGCTTCTTGCTCTTCCTCTAAGGTGCTATAGTATCGTCGCGATCCGTCCCCGAAACGATCTACGAGAAAACGCCACTCCCCTTCAGTCCACGCGTCGAATTGGATGCCGTCAAACAATCCACATTCTGAGACAGAGATTGCTTGTTGAACAATGATGTCTTGCACTTCTGGTATTCTGAAATCAATAAGGTAACTGTCCGTAAAGGTGCGTGAACCTCTAACAGGTTTACCATTTTCGTCTCTTAGCCAGCCGAACCAATTTTCAGGATACTGGCCAGAGGTATGGGCATTTCTTATTCGGATTTCAACGAGGAAAATCATATTAGGGTTTTTGGCGAGTAGTTCCTCACGTTCGGTCATTGCAGTGTCTATATCGCCAGCTAGTGTAGACCATGGTGAAGTCTGTAGAAAATGGAGCCCAAAAGGAATATGATTCCAATATATATCATGATATGAGATACGGTCTTTGAACGATAAGTGAGACAGATTAACTGCTCTATCACCCCAGCTTTGAATAATAGAGGGGAGATTCCGATTTTCGATTCGATCTTGAATTGGGGGGGCTGGTAATGAACACACCTGATCGTAGGTAAAAATAGGCAGAGATAGATTTAGAACTGGAGTAATATCTATGATGTTATTTCTTTCTATATGAAGTTCTTCCAATGCGGTTAAATTGGCAAGTGGGCTAACATCGACAATCTGGTTAGATACGAGGCTTAAACGAACGAGTTGGGTTAGATTTGCAAGCGGGGTGATATCGCGCAACAGCATGTGCGATAGCCACGCTGTTTTTAGTTGTGTTAAATTCGCAAGGGTGGTTATATCTGACAGTCTAACACCTGCAAGATTGATATAGGTGAGATTGGTCAAGTTTGCAAGGGGTGTGAGATCGGCGATCGGATTGTCTCTCAGTTCCAGAACTTCCAAGTGCATCAATCCGGCTAATGGGGTTATATCTCGAATCTCATTTTCAGGGAGAGCGAGGTGTTTCAAATTAGTCGCATGTTCCAGACCCGTTAAGTCTACTATTTGGTACTCCTTCGCAGTTAGTGACGTTAATTGGTTTATCAGTAATTGTGTGATGGGTGTTCCAGATGGTAGTCCCATTTCCTCACGGATAACGCGCTCCAAATTTGAATCTGCTATTTCCACAGCACCGGAAGCGAGTTCCTGCAACTTGTGGATATCAACGTCCACACTCTGAAGATTCAATCCAAAGAGTGGACGGAAGTCTGCTATGGCATTGTTGGCAAGTGTCAGATCGGTCAGCTGTGTTAAATTGGCAAGCGGACTCACATCAACAATCTGATTTCTGGCAATCCGTAGTTCTTTCAACGCAGTTAAATTCACGAGAGGACTGATATCTACAATCTGATTATCTTCAATGGTGAGTTTCTCCAACTGTGTTAAATTAGCAATAGGGCTGATATCGACAATCTGATTCGTAGTTACATTTAACCAGATAAGCTGCATCAGGTTTGCCAAGGGGGTGATGTCTCTTATCTGACAGTGTATCAGATGAATTTCTCTTAACTGCATGAGGTTCGATAGGGGGGTAAGATCCTCTATAGGTATACCGGCGAGATTGAGATATGTTAGTTGTGTGAGATTGGCAAGGGGCGAAAAATCGGCGATTGGATTTTCTACAAGTGCTAGCAGTCTCAAGTTTGTCAGTTCTGCCAATGGCGTGATATCTTGAATCTGATTGAAAGAGAGTTCAAGGCGGCTCAGGTTGGGGGCATATTCTAAGCCGGTGAGGTCGATTATCTCGCGGTTCTCAGCTAGCAAGTTTATTAAGCGTTGCATCTCCTGCCGAGCGATGGGTTGACCATCCGGGAGTTGCAGGGTTTCTCGGATAGCCTGTCTGAGATTCGGGTCGGGGATCTCTACTACTTGAGCAGAGGCGTGGGGGCTGAGAAGGACTGTCAAGATGGCAAGGATAAGAAAACGAGAAAACGGGAAAACGAGAAAACGGGACAGCGAAAATTTCATAGTAACTCCTTTATTTATTGATAAGAATAAAGGCTCATGTTAAGAAATAGTGCAAAGAGAAACCGAGTTTTGAAGAAAAAACTCGGTTTCTCTTTGCATTTTGCACTTTCTTTTGATATGAACCAGTGTTTTATACATCTATCACCCCGCTGGGGCTTCGTAGTTCCCGCAAATTGAAAATTTCTATTTATCGGAAATCGCCCGTGCCACACATAACTTAGGGTCATTTAATTCTCCCGTCGCTCGATCTCCCGGTCGAGGCTACGGCGGGGCAAGATGCCCCGCCTACGGATTTGGGTCATTCCGAAATCGGTTAAAAAACGGAAAACTAAATAGCCCTAAATCTGGCTTGACAACGCGGTATGTTTTTGCTAAGATGATTTTGATTTGCAATAGGGCATTTTCGTCTGGCGTGTTGTTATCGAATGGGTGGTGTCGGATTTTCATACGACTTCTTTTTCGGGACGTGGCAGGTTCGCCCAATTTTCGTCGGCATCCACACCACCACAGAGGATGCTGCCCTGATTCCACCCTTCGTGCGCGATGACATCTGTCGAAGCGTAGCGCATCGTCAGCCCGCAACGGCGGCGATTGGAGTTGTTGCGGGGCGAACCGTGCAACAGCAGGTCAGAATGCAGGGAAATTTCACCAGATTTCAATTCGATGTGAACGGGTTCAGCGCGAATCTCTGTGGCTTCGGCGGTTCGGTATAGCACGTTGTCTTCGGCGGGATCGCTGGCGTGGTGTTTTAATTCTCCGCGGCGGTGGGATCCGGGGATAAATTGCATACAGGCATTTTCGATATCCGCATCGTCAATGGCAAGCCATACAGTGACAGTCTTTGAGGGGGTTAGGGGCCAGTAATGTGCATCTTGATGCCATGAGACCGTTTTTCCATCGCCGGGCATCTTGCAGAAATAGTGCGTTCCCCAGCAGACAAAGTTTGGTCCAAGCAGATCTTGAACATATTCTAAGATGATTGGATTCACGACGAGGTCGTAGAGGCCTTGGCAGTGTTTATGATAGCCGTTGATTGAGTAGCTATTTTTGTCGGGCTCGAGGTTCGTGAGTAACTTATCGAGATATTGTCGGTTCGCAGTTATTTCCTCACAATTGAAGATGCGAAACCCTTTCAGGTAACCATTCTGATTGTAAAATTCGATTTGTGCTTGGGAAAGCTGACGCGGTCGTTCGCATTTGGAGGGATAGAACCTCAAATCTCGCTTGAGATGGGGCCATGTGCGGTCATTTGCCATAATTTGTATAACCTCTTGTTTTTGATAGAGATCTTTTTATTTTGGCTCATGTCAAAAGAAAATGCAAAATGCGAAGAGAAATCGTAGGGGCGGGGTCTCCCCGCCCGCAGTAAGGGTTGGGGGACCCAACCCCTACGAAACCTTGGTTGCTGTTGTACGCTTTCTTAACATGAGCCTTTATTTTAACTTTGTGCGACAGCAGTATACACGATGCGAAATTAAATCGGAAGTGTATTTTTGAAAACCCATAATGACTATTCAAGAATTTCAAAACCTGATAGAGCGAATCTACTATGATCGAGATGCTGAACGCGGTGTAGAAGGCACATTTGTTTGGTTCACTGAGGAGGTTGGCGAGCTTGCCAAAGAGATTCGACGTGAGCAACGGGATATAGAACGGCTTCGCGCTGAGTTTGCCGATGTATTTGCGTGGCTATCGACGCTCGCTAGTTTGCTCGGTGTCGATCTTACCGAAGCTGCAAAAATTTATGCCGATGGCTGTCCCAAGTGTGAATCTACGCCCTGCAGCTGTTAAATGAATTGGCAATGATGTGTAATTTCTCCGGATGTTTGCGTCAACATATATTTTGAGAGATCTTTCAAGGAGGTCAACATGGATATCGCTCCGTTAATTGAAGGACAGGAGAGTGTCTTAACTGATAAGCAGAAGAAACAGTGGAAGGAAGATGGCTATCTGGTTCTGAAAGGCATCTTGTCTTCAGAGGAGATTGAGAATTTGACAGCCGTTGTTGATCAGATGTACGAGGAACATCTTCAACAGCCGGATGTAAAACCGGACGCGGGACTGGATCGGCGAAACGTTATGGAGGAGCATGACATCTTTGTTGATCTGATGGATCATCCTGCGGCATTTCCGATCGCGCTTGAGTTGATGAGTCCTTACATACACCTGAGTATGTCTGAGGTCATTGTCCGACCGACAGATCCTGAAGGGAAGGGACTTTTGCACACGGATGGCGGTCAGGCGATGCGCCAGATACGGGTGAGCGAAAGCAGTCTACCGTTTCAGATCAAATTCCAATATTTCCTGACGGATCTGCCTGAACCGGATATGGGCAACTTCACAGTCGTCCCCGGCAGTCACAACCGCCCCTTTCCAGAAGGTGGATTTGAGGAGGGACCGTATATCCCCGAAGCGTTGCCACTATGTGTGGAGGCGGGCGATGTCGCTATTTTTCCCCATGCGATGTGGCACGGCTTCGTCGCGAATAGATCGGATAAACCGCGCAAATCGTTGATCTATTGTTACGTCCATCAATGTATGCGGGCGTTTGATTTTGAAAAGCCATCGCCGGAATTGCTGGAGCGGTGCACACCTCGACAGCGGCGTTTGGTTGGGGATATTGGCGAGTGGAAAGCTGGTTCTTACTTCTATTCACCACCTGATCAGGTGGAAGTGATGCTCGGAAATGAAACGTGATGCGTGATGCGTGATACGTGAAAATTATTTGTTCATTGGTGCAACCTATGGAACTCGTACAAAAAGTAAAGCCAAAACAGCAAGAGAAACCGAGTTTGACCCCCCTGACAAATCCCGATTGTCTTTCCCCCCTTCGCAGGGGGTTGAAAAAACTCGGTTTCTGTTGCGCGATTTCTTAACATGAGTCCATATCGATTTGGTGGGATTAGTCGATATCTGTATTTGGTAGGATGGTGGCTTTGACGCAACGCATGTCTAACGCGCTCTGCACCGCCTCCGCGACTCCCGCTTCCGTAAAGGGAAACTCCATTTGCATCCGACGCCATGGATAGCGGTCACGCGCCCGATCGAGCATGTCAATCCCCGCGGGGAGGTCGTTAGCGGTAATTCCCCAGCTTCCCACCAATTTTATGTCCTTGACACAGATGCGGTGCCAGTTCGTTTCGATAGAACCTGCGTCGGTGAATTGCCCCATCTCTACATAAGTCCCTCCGTCCCGTAGCATTTCGATCCCCTCTGGACCTGCTGAGGGGTGACCGCTGCAATCGATTACAAGATCTGCGCCAAAACCGCCGACAATCTCGCGGACAGCGTCAATCCGAGCCTGCGCTGTTCTATGCTCATCGATCGACACGGTAGCCTCCACGCCAAACTCGCGGCAGAGCGCGAGTCGCGGATTTTCAGGGGCACCCACCATGATAACACGACCCGCCCCCATTTCCTTAGCGGCTGTGATCATTAACACCCCAATCGGACCGGAGCCTTGGATGACGACGGTATCGCCGAATCGGAAGCCGTTGATTGATGCGGCACGGTTGAGGGCACGGATACAGCAGGCTAAAGGCTCAGTTAACGCTCCCAGCATTAACGACATGTCGTCCGGCAAGCGATAGATTTTCGTGGCGGGCAACATCTCTAAGTCAACATAGACCATCTCTGCCCAGCCACCCCAGAGATGCGGCGGCTTGTCAAAGGGTAGATAGCGACCATAGTAGGTCGGGTTGAGACAGCGGTTGGCGTGCTCCGGGTAGTGGGCACAATAGTAACATTCCCCGCAAGGCATCAACGGCGGCAGCATGACCTTGCTCCCAACTTCCAATGGATTACCCATAAAGTCTACTTCTAGGGCGGGCCCCTTTTCGACAATAACGCCAGCCAATTCGTGTCCCAATGTAAAGGGCCAAGGGAGGGGCTTGGGCCAATGCCCTTTGAGGATATGTAGGTCGGTGCCGCATACCCCACAGGCACCGACTTGGATTAGTGCCGCTTTGTCGGGCACATTTGGTCGGGGCACGGTCTGGATCTGAGGTGCAGCTCCGGGACCGTCGAAGGTTGCCACGCGTACTGTTTGCATAGGAAGCTCCAATTTCATGAACTGTTAATACTATTAGTTTTTCACACCAGTTATGATTTCGGTGGACAATCGCCACGGTGTACAGTACAATTTAGAATTAACAAATCGGAATGTGAGGTGAATCATAATGCTTCTGACGGTAGAAGGTGCCTATCGGGACGGAGAAATTGAGCTAGCAGAAATCCCTGAGAACGTTGAACAGGCTGATGTACTTGTTACCTTCCTAAAAACTAAAAAGAATGTTAAAACTCCTCCATCTTCGGTCGGTTCTCCGAAACCCCGCATAATGACTTTCGGTCAGTTCGCCGGGGAGACGAAGACTAATGAAGCCGACTTTCGTCTGGCTGAGTGGCGAGGCGAACCAGAGTTTGAAGATGCCGAGTAAATATGTTGTGGAGACACACGCAATAGTCTGGTTTAACGCAGGAGATCCTCGCCTTGGACCAAATGCCAAGCGGATCTTATCCAACCCAGACAGCGAATTAATCCTTCCTATCACAGCTCTCGCCGAAGTATGTTGGATTATCGAACGCGGTAAAACGAACATTCGGAGTGTCACCGATTTCCTCTTAACGATCGACCTTGATCCTCGCGTGACTGTCACTCCACTTGATCGTACCATCCTTGATAAAACCCTAGCACTAACTGACATCAATGAAATACACGACCGACAAATCGCTGCAACTGCTTTAGTCCTGATTGACCGTGGAGAAAATGTTGCTCTAATTACCCGTGACGAAAATATCCGCGAAACGAATCTTGTACCTGTAGTCTGGTAACTTGTCCCGTATGGAGGCTGCCCCCATAGGCATCATATAAAACAAGGGCTAACTTCATTTTCCGTTCACCGGGGAATGATAGGGAGCACAATGTGCGAAGGGCGGTCGCGGTCAAGGTATACTGTGTTCTGCGCCACGATGGTGTGCGTATGTCGTCCCATCGGCTCGCCGGTGTTTGGGTTAATATCAAATCGGGGGAAGTTGCTGCTCGATATATCTATCCGAATCCGGTGCCCTGCCTGAAAGAGATTACAGGTCGGTGGTAGGGCGATTTGGACCTGATAGACCTCATCTGGTTCCATCAATTTTTCTTCCTCCCAACCCTCCCGATAGCGGGTGCGGATAATCGAATCAACGAGGTTCATGTGGTAGCCGGCGGGATAATCCCCGTTTGGTGGATAGACATCAATGAGCTTCGCTGTGAAGTCGGTATCTACCGCCGACGATGAAATCCACAACTTCACCGTCATTGCCCCCGTCACTTCGATATCTTCATCTAATGGGTGAGTCTGAAACACAAGGACATCGGGTCTTGCCGCAAGGGGCAGATATGGCGGTTTAGCCCCAACGATGCCGGGTTCTTCCTTCTGGTGTGCCGCACCGTCCATAACGATACTACGCATCCGCGCTCTGGGTGGCGTGTACTGCGATGCCATCCCCTCTCCCAACGCCACCTGTTCGTAGAACCCTGTAACGTTTGCGGCGATAGTCGGCACCGGATTATCTGGATCGTGGCGGAAACGGGCAGGGGAGTCGTTCTCTCCCGGTAGCTCCGAACTCAAGCCTCCACCGGCGTGGAGGTAGTAGGTGGTATATTCCGTGCGGGCGAGAGGCCACTCCTTTTCTGACCGCCACACACCGCCGTGGTTCAAACGTCCCTCGCTGTTGCGTCTGCCATCGCCACCACCCATCACAAAGATCCGTACCGGTGGATCATCCTCCAACCCATTTGGGCTATCCTTCAGCCACCGATCGAACCAGCGAAGACGCTCTCTATTGTATGCTTCGTCGCCCCATGCGGCGTCGGTGCCGAAGTCCACATCGCCCACGTATGAAGGCCCCGCTCCACGCATAGCACCGTGATTCCAAGGTCCCATCAGCAGCCGTTGGGCTGTTTTGTTCTGCTTGCACATGGTCGTAAAGTAGTTTGTTGTCGCGACCGAAAAGGGATCGTACCAACCGCCGCTAAAGACCGAAGGGGCCTCAATGTGCCGGTCGAAGTAACGCTCCTGATCACAACAATCTTGCTGCCAAAATTCATCATACTCGCCACGATAGTAGTAGTTAAAAAGGGTCTGCTCAAGGTTGGGAACTACCGCCAAAGGCGTGTGCCCCGGCTTGAAAGGGGTTGAATAGACTAGATCGCGCATCCGCTCCATCGCTTGTGAAATTGAATCCTTCGCCCCCGGATTGTCTCGAATCTCCTGTGAATCGTGGGCGTGCAGGAATAGGGCACCGAACATGTGGAGTGCCATCGCTCCACCTTCGCGTGCCTCATGTGCGTAAATGTTGGTAGGTCCCACATCCTGCCACATCGCTGTCAGGTGTGGCGGTTGATAAAGTGCCATCACGCTCTGGACAATCGCGCCGTGTGAACTGCCCACCGTCCCCACACGCCCATTTGACCACGGTTGGGCGGCGATCCATTCGACAGTATCGTAGCCGTCGTGCCCTTCAGTGGGATTGGCTGTGTGGAAATATTGCCCTGTACCTTCGGAACGTTGGCGACCGCGCAAATCTTGGATGACTGTCACGTATCCGTGTTGGGTAAAGAATTCAGCTACCGGCTCCACCCACATCTGTGGACTGTTCTTGTCATACGATGTACGCCCTAGAATGGTGGGAAACGTCCCGGGTACTAGCTCTCCGTCGAGGGTAGGTCGATAGATGTCGGTCGCCAACCGAACTCCATCGCGCATCGACACCATCACGTCCTTAAATATGGCAATTCCGTATTTGGATTCTGATTCGTTCATAGCCACAATCCTTTACTAAGCAATGGTAGTATTTTGCAACTGTTGATAACGTGAAACGTGATGCGTGAAACGTAAAAACAATCGGTCAGTGGTGTATTGGATTATCCTCACCAACTTGCACCAAAGGTTATAGAGGGGTGCATTGCTACAATCCTTGAAGAAAGGGGTTCTCACGTTTTTCTCTTCCGATCGTGGTGCGCGGACCGTGCCCGGGACATACGATCGTATCGTCGTTGAGCTGCCATAACTTTTCCCGTATGGAATCCACCAACTGTTCATAATCTCCGCCCCACAGATCCGTGCGTCCAATACTATCTTGAAAAAGCGTATCACCCGCCAAAAGAATTTTCTCTCCTTCGAGATTCAAACAGACACCGCCGGGGCTATGTCCGGGAGTTTCAATCACGGATAGCGTATACTCTCCCCACTCAATTCTATTCCCCTCACAAATGTACCTGTCCACAGTTGGTGGTTCGGGTGCTGCGAGTCCAAACATTGTGCCTTGTAGCGTCAAATTATCCAAGAGAATCTGATCGGCTTCGTGGATGAGGACCAGTGCTCCTGTCTCTTGTTGGAGAATAGCGGTGGCGGAAACATGGTCTAGATGTCCGTGCGTGTGTATCAGGTATTTGAGCGTCAGCTGGTGTGCTTTCAGCGTTTGAAGGATACTGGTTTCGTCCCCTGGATCGATCACGACTGCTGTCTGTGTTTCACTGCAGCCGAGAATCCAGCAATTTGACTCAAAAGGCGGAACAATTAGACATTCTAATATCAATTTCATTGATTCACCCCAATGGATTTTATCATACCAGTTTTTCACTTGTCTATAGGTATATCAACCGAAGCAAGTATTTATGGTAGATTTTAGAAGTAATGGGATACGCCAAACCGGTGCGGTTACATGAGATTTAAGTATTTAAATCGGTAATCTCGATTTTCCTCGAAACACACGGTAGGCGCGGTTTTCAACCGCGCCGGTGTCGCTAGCAAATTACCGAACTATTTTTTTAATCTTCATCAAACCGCACCTACCGGGGGCGCAAGTGTTTCTTTATTTTTAGAATTCACCCTATTTGCATTTCAATTTGGAAAGATGGAAGAAGAGAGAGGAAGGGAAGGGAGTGTAGAAGCAGTATAATTTAGGGCGTATTGACATTTGTAAAGCTGCTCATTCGGCAAACGCTGTAATCAGCAGTCAATCTGCCAAATGTAGCGCAAACTGTTAGTTTGCAGGCGGGGATCACAATTTAACAGATCGTGTTACAAAAGGAGATTGTAGGTCGAGATTCATATCTCGACAAAATACTGAAACATCATAGGTGTTGTCGATTTTGGAAAATCGACCTACAGCACTTTGAAAGCGTCCCTAGCCTCCCCGATGGAATCGGGACAGGCGGAACGGACTCTGACGTGTGACCAAAAGGTTAGGAGATCCAATCCCTACGAAGAATCACGCGTTTGTGCACCTTCTTGATGGTATGGTTGCGATGAAATGTCAACAGAACCTAGTGCTCTGTCAGGCAAATTATGATTGTCTATATGGATTGAGACTCATAATACTTCGTAGGGGTCGGGTCACCCGACCCCCTTGTTGATATGCAAAACTTATATGACTGAGTACTAGCGTACTAGAACTGCCAGTTGCTAATCAGTAGGTGCATCGCCAAACCCGAAATTAACGGAATCGTTACATTATCATCGACTCCGGTGGGCAGGAGTTCGATTAATGTTGCAACGAGTGCGCCGACGATTGCAACGATTGGGTGAAGCCCTATTAGCAGCGCAACCGCTGTGCACACGATAAAACAGGCGAGGCTGCCCTCTAGACTTTTTCGGGAAAAGAGTTTAATCCGTCCCCACTGCTTCCCGATTAACGCTGCAAAAAGGTCTCCCAAGGTGAGAAAGCAGAGACAAACGATTGCCAGCGTTTTGTCAAAGAGAAGTATGCAGAGGAAGGATCCGATAAGGTAGTATGTTGCACCGGTGAGCCCGCCTCTCTGTTCTTGAGAGCGTAGTATCGGGGAAAAGATACGGATGAACATCGCCCGAAAGGCTGGCAGAAGTACCTTGAGCAGTTCAACCCCCAGAGCGATAGCTAGGAGGGCACCGACAGCGATAGTGGCTGTGTGCCGCGTTGTGAAGACGTATAGGATAGGAAGGATTAACCCCAAAAGATGGATACTTTTGCGCCTTAACTCTCGTGCCATGATATTATCGCCTACTTTCTACGTTATATTCTTAGACGATTATATCTATAGGCAAGAATTGTACCAACCGACACAAACTTCGGAAGGTTGGAAAAACAGAGGGGTAAACCGTAACATCTATCTGAAATACGCCCCATTTACTATGCAAAGTTTACAAATGTGTGCAAAATTTGCATACATCACGCTGCTTCAAGCACATTTTCCGGAAGATTCTCTAACCGTCCCATCCAATACCCGACATCGAACTTATCATCCCCGATTAGGAATCGCCAGAACTTAATTCGGTTGACAATCTCAAGACGGACATCGTTGCCGTACCACTTGTGATTTTTGCTCAGAATGCCCGGAATTGATGGATCATCAAGATCATCGGTATTCCAGAGGCATATCTGGCGCACCGTTGGATTCAGCCGTAACTTGAACATATACCGCATGCGGTCGGTCAGATTGGGTTGGGCGCAATGCCAGATGCCGTGATGGACCACAAAAACTGTACCCGCTTTGCATACGATTGGCAGCTGCTCTAGGAAGTTGTGATACCGAGCGACGTCCGACTCGCAGACGCGTCGGTAGTGGCTGCCCGGCAGGATCATCGTGCCGCCCATTTCACGGGGTGTATCGTGCGCGAAATAGAAGAACTGAATGTCAAAGTGCATGCGGGTGTCGATAATCGCATCTGCATGCCAGTGTTGTCCCCTGTCGTTAGAAGCCTTGACAGTGTGGACGGCGTGGTGGTCGTAGAGCGGTTCGGGTCCAACCAGACTGTGGATCATCCCTTGAACCTCAGGGAGCTGAAAGACAGACCCAATAGGGGAAGATTGGGGCCAAATTTTGCCCAAGGGGACGCCTGCGGTTCCGCGTCCAATCCCGTGGTCCTCCATCTCGGCATGGACAGCTTCGTTCAGGTCCGTAGGGACCAACTCATCGAAGCGAAGGTATCCATCAGCGACGAAATGCGCCATCTGTTTGGAGTCCAGCAAATACTTTTTATCAATCATCAATTTCCTCCATTTTTTCGAGAATGTATTCAAATCTGAGATATGAAGTACTGTATTCCATGCCCGGATAGGCGGGGAATTGCTGTGGGAATTGAACCACGCGCCAGCCGCCCTGCATCGCTTCGACGACGGAATTATAGGGCGGCTTATCGCTGTCGCCTGTTGTGGGATTCGTTTGTCCCGTCCCGTCATACATCGACCAAGCGACAACATTGCTGTTCAGATCGGGTGTGTGCAGATAAAGCACAAGAATTTTCTGTCGTAACTGCGGCATCACACTACCTTCCAATATGTTTTGTGGACGTTCAATCTATACGCCGGGAAGCAACTACATCTTCATTCAGCTTTGACCCCAGTCCGGGCAGATCCGATGGGATAAGTTCGCCATTCTCAATTTGGAGCGGCGGATCGATTAGGTCCTGTTCCCACGCTGCCTCCGGTGCGGTGCCGGCATACTCCATATAGGCCAGATTCGGTATGGTCGTGCAGACGTGAGCGGTCGCCCGCGCGAGCACGGGCCCACACCAGTTGTGTGGTGCCATCTTGACATCGTGCGCCTCCGCCATAGCGGCGACTTTGAATGTCTCAAGAATACCACCATTATTTCCTACTTCTGACTGAAGAAACTGAATTCCGCTGCCGGCGAGAACCTTTTCTGCACTCCGCCGTTCGGAGAGCAGTTCCCCTGTGGCAATAGGTATCGTAGTCGAATCCACGACCTGCTTGATGAGGTTGGGCTGATCCGGCGGATTGGTCGGTTCTTCAAAGAAGAAAGGGTTTAATGGCTCCAGTGCTTTGACGGTCATCAGCGCACCTTCGAGGCTAAACCTTGCGTGGGCGTCAATCGCCATGTTGAAGTCTGCGCCGAGCGCATTCCGCATTGCTTCCACCTCTTTAATGGCTCCGTCTAGCTGCGCTGTCTCTGGCGTGCCTTGAATCCCATAGTATCCGAATGGATCCCATTTGAACATATCGAAGCCCATCTCTTTTGTGCTTACTGCCCGCTCGACCCGTTCCTCGACGGTCTTGGAATCAGCGAAAACGCCGTGATTCGCGTAGAGTGGGATTCGTTCCCGGACGCATCCACCAAGCAGGGTATAGATGGGGAGCCCTGCCACCTGACCCAAAATATCCCACATTGCAATCTCAATGGCACTGACCGCCGCGAACCACTCCCAACCTGAGCCACGCTGAGAAGCACGATTCAGAAAGGCTTCAATCTCCAGCGGATTAGTGCCTTCAAGCTCTCCCGCAATTGAATCCACGAATTCGCGGATTGCCAGTGATCGCGCCTCTCCAGAGGCGTGGCATTCTCCGATACCGTCAATCCCCTGATCTGTCCGAATCCTAACAATCAGAAATGCGTATCCACGGGTTGTTGGCTTAATCAAAATCGGTTCTACTGTGTCGATTTTTATGGGGTGCTTTGCTTTCGATACTACTTCTGAGTGAGATCCTTCCATCGTTTTCCCTTCTTTTAAGAATTGAGCATAAACAATGAAAAGTATTATATCGTTATCTGTTGGCATTGTAAAGTGTATTCTGCCTACCAATGTGCGCTTAGGGCACCGGGGGAACTATTAACGGGTGATTGGTTTCAAGAGGAAATAGTTCCAACTGATTAGAATCGGCAAGCAGTTATGCAATCCACATCCAGTTTTTTTTCTCCTGCTAAATTTTTCGCATTTTTTCCTTGACAGTCCTTTTCACAGATGCTAAAATATTAGCATCTTATTAAAAAGAAGGTTGCTTGGTAAGCAGATTGCTCTGAATCTTGATGTAATTAGGGCTTACCTCCACGCATCCTAAGAGAGGACAGCATGGAAGATTATCGTATCGCAAAACTGAGCCGTCGTGAGCGACAGATTATGGACATTATTTACCAACACGGTCAGGTGTCCGTTGCCGATGTGCTTGAAAACCTTCCAGATGCACCGAGCTATTCAACAGTGCGGGCGTTGCTGCGGATTCTGGAGGAGAAAGGACATCTGACCCACCAAAAAGATGGTCCCCGCTACATCTATCGTCCGACGCAACCGCGCCATCAGGCGGGACAGTCCGCGCTCAAACAGGTTGTTCAGACTTTTTTCGATAAATCTGTGGAACGAACAGTTGCAGCATTAGTTTCTGATGCAGAAGTTTCAGACGAGGAACTTGACCGTTTAAGCCAACTCATTGAGCAAGCGAAAAAAGGAGGACCTCCATCATGATACCGTTGATTGAGACATTAGAAACCAACCTATGGCTACAATTCTTGATTGATGCGACAATGAAAAGTGTTGTGATCTTCGTCGTGGCGGGGTTATTCGGACTCGTTCTGCGTCGTCGTTCAGCGGCGGTGCGCGGTTTGGTTTGGAGCTTGGCAATCCTCGGCTCCCTTATCGTGCCGTTATTCTCGTTTACACTTCCGCAGTGGGAAGTTGGGGTTCTACCGGCAACACCAGTAGAATTTGAAGAGACCCGGTTCGCAGATAACAGTCAAACATCTGCACCATCCGTTTCAATTGCGTCGCGCTCGTTATCGTCGTCCACTGCGTCCCCAACACCGGTTCAACCAAAACCCGTAACTAGTGGGAGTGGCACCTCTCAATCCAATATGTTAGGAACAGGTTTCACTTCGTTCCATTGGACCGATTGGTTAGCAGTGTGTTGGGCAGCAGGTGCGCTGTTTTTGATCGCTCGTTTGATTGTGGGAATTGGTGCTGTTTGGAACCTCTCCACACGTAGCGGTAATTTCAACGGTTCAATTTCACAGGTGCATCCCGACTGGAAGTCCCCGGTCAGTATCCGCCAGAGTAAGGCAGTCACGGTGCCGATGGTATGGGGATTGTTTCGCCCGGTGATTCTGTTGCCTGCCGATGCGGAGGAGTGGAGCCCTGAACAACAACGTGCTGTAATGCTTCACGAATTGGCGCACATCCAACGGCAGGACTGGTTAATGCAGATGATGGCACAAATAACCTGTGCGGTGTACTGGTTTAACCCACTCTTATGGTTTGCCATGCGTCAGATGCGGAGAGAAGTCGAGCGTGCATGTGATGACCATGTACTCAATGCGGGGTATCAATCAACCGACTATGCCCAACATCTGCTCGATATTGTCCGAAACATTAGAAAGGCAGGCACTGCTACAAGATCCGCTGTAGCCATGGCACGTTCTTCAAAAATTGAAGAGAGGCTTCAAACGGTTCTCGCTGAAAACCGGAATCGAGGACCAATGACGAAAGTCGCTGTGGTATTCGGACTACTCGTGCTTACCTCCCTTGCTGTACCTATGGGTATGATGCAGTTGGCAGAAGCGGTGGGCCCCGAACAGGCATTGTATAAGGAAATTCAAGCGGCGGACAACTTCCAACTAGAGCCGCTACCAGAGAATGCACCAGAAGCAGAGCAAGCAGCGCAACTGGAACAGCTTCAACAGAACTTGGAACGTGGTCTTCAACTCTGCGAGCAGTTCCTTAATACCTATTTGGAGAGCGACCGATATGATGAAGTTTTTTATAAAAAACTCAGATACATGAAGGCTCTGAGACGTGACACCGAATTTGAGGAGGGTGTTGAAGCATTTTTCTCAGAACATCCGGACTCGAAATATGCCGGCAAGGTCCGTAAACTCCGTGCGTATCACCTTGAAAGTCAGTTCAAACACGACGAAGCCCTTGCGGAATGGGACAAGATTGATGATCCCATGTTGCTACTTGAAAAGTACGAGAGAAAAGCAACCATTTACGCCGGGATGGGTAATTCGGAAAAAGCGAAGGAATTTAATCTGCTGCGCGCAGAACTTATCCTAGGTAAATCTTCACCCGAATTTTCGCAGATTATAGAAGCAGACAAGCGACGCATGGAAGCAGACCGGAAACAGGATATGTACTGGAAAGATTTCTTTGCCTCCCTTAAATCGTACGTGGCGGTGAAAGCAGATGGTGAGATTTTCACAGGTATTATCTTGAGTCAAGTCGGTCATATTCTTGTGCCCGCAAATGTGACAAAGGCAGAAACAATTCACGCCAAAATTAGCGAGTATCAACCTGCCAACGTTATCGCGCTTGACTTGGAGAGCGGATTGGCGGTGGTGCAGGTTGATGGGCAGAGGGAGCTACGTCCCGTCGTTCTTGGGAACATAGACGACCTGCAAGAATACGCCCCGATTCCGCACCTTTACCCGGAGGTTGGTTCCACCTCCCCGAGCATAATTGGTTACACCTACCCGACCATAAACGTGATTTCCACACGCGGCTATCCCAATGCCCCTAATCTCCCCCCAGAATTTCATCAAAACGCTTTTGAAACCCCAACCTATCGGGGAGGCAGTATCCAAGAGATCGAAATCGACGATGGTGGGAAAGTGGCAGCGCTGCAAGCTGGAACTCCGACTGGTAAAATTATTGGAGGCGATGCTTTCGTCTACTATGACGGACGGCTGCTTGCGGTTGCCGTTGACAGTGAAGTGCGCTACGAATTTGGGTCAGCAATTACCGATCCTCTACCAATCGACCAAATTCGTGCCGCGCTTGAACGAATGAACATAGTCGACTTGGTTGAAATCGGTGCCTTGCACCCACAATCAGAAAAACTACCGACAATTGACGAACTAGCTAAGAACATCCAGCGGTATGATGCCCGAATTAATCGCGGGCAAGGCACAATAAAATTCATACGTCATTATCCCGACAAGAATCATGATGATGTAACGAATCGGACCCAATCCTTCCTGTACGCTTTCGATGGCACAAAAGTTCGATTTTCGTATACTGAACCTGAAGGAGCGTTTGTGCGAAAAGTGGACTACATCGCCGATGATGAGAGGGCCATCCGCGTAGACAGCCAATCGTCATTCGTGTGGATTTATGACCGACATCAGAAGGTCTTCGATCTCAATAGCATGTCTCCTTTTCGATGGGGACTAGCAGTCTATCACAAAAAAAGCTGGATACCTGTCGGGGATTATCTCCACCTTTATGGACAAAAGGTGTTAGGACGCGAAGCCGTAGACGAAGATTGGTGCTACGTCGTGGAGACGTTACAGGGCAATAGCCACGAAAAGTTCTGGATTGACTTTAACCAGGGTTACAGGCTCCGAAGATATGAGGTAAAGACCCAAAAGAACTTTATGGTACGCGAAATCCAATATATCTCCGTTGCCCCTGATGTATGGTTCCCGCAATCGGCACGTGAGAAATACTACGACGTTAAATCTGAAACGGGAGAGCGGACATTGAAGCTTGATGCTGAAGTCAACCTCAGTTTTGAAATTAATACCCCATTACCCGAAGCACTGTTTACTCTCACCGGTTTCAACCTGCCACCCGATACCCGAATTATAGATTCGCGAGGCGGTGAGGACAAATCTTATACAGTTGCGGACTTTGAAAGCGGGCACATTGAGGAGCGAGCCGAGAAATTACCGTCTGTTGAGGAGTTAGAGGACAATTGAAGGCGAAGCACTCACGCTCAAATATATTGATGGAACAACAGTCTTAAAATCAGATAAAGGGGCGAACGGAAAAGTAGAATTCAAAGTCTTATTCCTTGGCTTTTGGGCGACCTTTTGTGCCCCATGCCTTGTAGAAATGGAATACCTCCAGCAGTTTCGCGAAAGGTATAGTGAGCAAGGCTTGGGGTTAAAAATAAAAAATCTCGCGGCGCGTGCTAAATTTGCGTAAGTCCTGATAATATTCGCATTGTTTCTCTGCTTTTAGGATTGTCCTTTATCCGGTACAGACGTTTAAGCCAACTCATTGAGCAAGCGAAAAAAGGAGGACCTTCATCATGATACCGTTGATTGAAACACTCCAAACAAACCTGTGGCTCAAATTCTTGATTGACGCTACGATGAAAAGTCTTGTGATTTTCGGCACGGCAGGGTTATTTGGATTCATGCTGCGTCGCCATTCAGCGGCGGTACGCAGTTTGGTTTGGAGTTTGGCAATCCTCGGATACCTTATTGTGCCACTATTTTCACTCGTACTGCCACAATGGAAAGTTGGCGTTCTACCGGCAACGCCGGATGAACTTGAGATAGTCCCGCGGATAAATAACCGGCAGCCATCTACAGCCTCTGTCCCAATTACGGTGCGTCCGTTATCTTCAAGCACTACGTCATCAACTCAAGCCGCACAGATACCGATTCAACCGAAACATACTACCGGTGAAATCGGCAATTCTCAATCGAGTACCTCAAGAATAGGTTTCGCTTCGCTCCATTGGACTGAGTGGATAGCGGTGTGTTGGGCGGCAGGGGCCCTGTTTCTGATCGCCCGTTTGATAATGGGAATCGGTGCTGTCTGGCAGCTCTCTACCCGCAGCAACAATTTCACAGGTTTAATTCCACACATGCCCCCCAATTGGAAGAGACCGGTCAGTATCCGCCAGAGCGAAGCAGTTACGGTGCCGATGGTGTGGGGATTGTTTCGCCCGGTGATTTTGCTGCCCGCTGATGTGAGCAATTGGTCGATAGAACGGCAACGTGCTGTACTGCTTCACGAATTGGCACATATCCAACGACAAGACTGGTTAATGCAGATGATGGCACAAATAACCTGTGCGGTGTACTGGTTTAACCCATTCATCTGGTTTGCTGCACGTCGTATGCAGGCGGAGGCGGAACGTGCGTGCGATGATCATGTACTTAATGCGGGGTATCAATCAACCGAGTATGCCCAACATCTGCTCGATATTGTCCGAAATATCAAAGCGTTGCGCTCCGTTTCGCGGGCGACTGTGGCAATGGTACGGCAATCCAAAATTGAGGGGAGGCTCCGAATGATTCTCGCTAAACGCCGCAATCGGAGGCCAATGACGAAGATCGCTGTAGTGATAGGACTGCTTGCACTGATCTGCTTTGCTGTACCGATGGGTGTAATGCGGCTGACAGAAGGGGTAGACCCAATTGATGATCCAGCATTGCTGAACGAAACATACGAACATAAGGAACAGATTTATGGCCTGATGGCTGATGGGACAAGATGGAGGATATATGACCTGCTTCGTGCCGAACTTATCTTGGGGAAACCTGTGCCTGATTTTTCGCACACCAGCTTAGACGGCATCCCCATATCGTTGAATGATTTGCGAGGTAAAGTAGTCGTGCTCTACTATTGGTCGATAGAATATGATGAATCGGATATATCAAAATTCAAACGATTACACAAGAAGCATGGTGAAAACCCTGACTTGATCCTAATTTCTATTTGTGTACAGAGCAGGGCAGCTGAGGGGGAGACAGAGGTGAAACAGTTCGTCGAGACACACGGGATGCCGGGGGTTCACCTGCTCCTTAAACCCGAAGCAGTGCCGTACCCATTTGCTGTGAAGGGTTGGCCCTATTATGTGGTCATTGATAAAGCGGGGATAATCCGCGAGAGTGATCGTGGTTACGCATTGAGTGGTCGTGCGTTAAGAGATTTGGAAGTTGAACAGTTGGTCACAGCACTGTTAGCGGAAGATACGGATGCCTTCGACGAGCGTACCATCCCTCGAATCAGTCAAATCCGTTCTGAATTTTACATATCTCAAGAGCAGCAGGAAAAAGCACTTGCCGAATATGAAAAACTTCTCGATTTCCTCTATCGAGAACCAGAACAAACGGTTGAGGCAGCAGCGTTAATCGATCGAGCATACGGCCGGATGGTTGAAGCGAGGAATGTGTCAGGTCCGGGTCCTGATCTTAGTCGTTTCAGAGCTGGGTTAGGACAATTTTTTTCTCATTACGAAGAAGAGTTAGACCAGATCTTCTTGCAGCAATATAACACAGATAAGGTAATCGATTCATACGGACAGGTAGGTAAACACCAAGAACACCGAAAACAGTCCTTAGAAAAGTTAGCGCAGCAACCCTTAACTGCTGATCAACAACAACTCCTGACTCAACTTCTCAAAAATGATAGGAGCCTAGAGGAAGTCCTGTCAAACGAACCATATTTAGCTTATCTGAAAACGCGATACAGACAGGCGTATAAGGATTTTGATGCTTATGTCGCCGCCATGCCAACACCGAGACAGAAAACTGCTATCCGGTCCACGCTTAAATCTGTACTATCCCCAATAACAGTTTTATCCTCGCTCCATCCAGTGCCAAAGGCAAAGCAATTACAAATCTGTGTAAATTCGTATTTCGAGGCGCGCGAGTGGCTACTTACCAAGGATAGCATACCGCCTACTATTGATCATGTGGAAGAGTTTAGAGAGTTTGAGGAGTTTAGCACATTCTTCGGAACATATTTTATCCCTCCAATGGTAGAGATGTATCGTGATACACTGCTTGGCATTGATAATAGCTGGACGGACTCGCATATCTTTGGTTTGTATTGGAATGAGTCAAATATGCGTATGATGAGCCAGACCGTGTATCTTATGGCAGACGATGACATAGCGGTGTTTCAGAATGCCTTTCGTGAGCGTTTGGAAAAATTTGGCTCGCGGGAAGGACTGCTCCGGTGCGCGATTGGGTTCCCCGATGATTTCGCGCTTATGCGTTCGTTTTTTGAAGATGCCATGGCACTGGAAAAATGGATTTTAGAACCCCCATCTCCTCCTAAGAGGGAAAGATGGTTACTCCGCTTAGCTCCTTCTGAGGAAGAATCGGAAACAGGACAATGAAACTTACCAATTAAAGCTCTACCAACTCCCCCACCTCTCTCTCTATTCCCAATCTCAGTACTTAGACAACTTCAAAAAAGTGTTACGGTTTTTGACTTTTTGTAAGGCGTGATATATACTCTTACCGTTTGCTTCATCTGGACTGTATTCAAACAGATCGTGTTTCACGACTGTAAGGAGATCTGACGCCTATGATAAAGTATCTGATACTCGGTGGAAGTGCGCTGCTTCTCGGATTCCTGTTTTTCCCGCGTGGAGAGGTTGTCTCGGTTGACGATCAAGATTTTATTGCACCTGTTCGCACTCTTGAGAATGAACCACTCCACTATACCGGCATTCTGCGAACGGATCCGATTGTCACTACATACGATTTAGGTTTTGTGTATAGAATTGATAAAGCAGAAATCCGCTTTGAGAACCCCGATGAGAGTGGGCCTCGGCAGTATGACCTCCTTGTTCACACCGATAGAGCCGGGCAGCGGTTTGAACGCGCATTTTCGTATACGGGCAGTTCCCGCGAATATACATATCCCCGACAAGCATTCCCCCTTCCGATTGAAGCACGCTGGGTGCAGGTCGTCATCAACGACTGGTTCAGCAGTAAGCCACAGCTGCAAAAAGATGCGTTTCGCGTCGCTCCCCGCTATCAATCCCATAGCCCAATTTTAGTACTCGAAGCAAACTACAATATCGCTGAACTCCAGCGATTGACAGACCTGCTTCCCTTTGAAAACTCCAGATGGATTGGGGCGCAACGGGTCGAAAAAGAGATAACACAGGGAGATGGAAAAAAGGTGATGGAAATCTCCTATAGGGCCCCAACAAGTTCGATTCAAGTGATTGGCGATCTCGGATCCAATCAGCAGATCTACGGTATGCGTCTGACAACAGATGGCCCCGGAAACAATCTCAAGCGGTATCAATTTTCTGTCAGCGAAGACGGACAAGAGTATACAGAGATCTATGTATCGCGCACGCTTGCTGATGAGACGGTCACACATCTGCGTCAATTCCAGCCGGCAATATCGGGACGCTACATCCGCCTGCACATTGAACAGGGGGATTGGTATGGAGATTATCCTGAGATTCGAGAGTTTGAGGTTTTCACGGACACTTACCGACCTTCGCCTCCCATTGACGACAAACTAGACGAATACAACGCCGTGCAGATGCACTATGAAAACTTGGGTGAAAGTGGAAACACCCTTGCTCCACATCTGATTCAAGGCTTCGCGTATGATAGGGATACAGGTGATGAAAATCGCTACCTCCTACCAGAGGGCGACGCATCAAATGCGGTGGAGGTGGGGAATACATCGAGCCAGAGGAGTTTCGCTTACCATTATGATACCGTTAGGGTCAGATTCAGAGATCTACAGCCCTCGCTGCTATACTGGACAAAAGTGACCTATCTTCAAGAAAAAGGTGGGACTCGGATACAGAACCTTGATGTTGACGGATTTCTGCTGCACGATGCACTTGCACTTCCGAAAAGCAGGGCAAAGTCCTACACCTACGCAATACCGAGTGAGGCTTATGCGGATGGCGAAATTGTTCTCAACTTTAATCGTTTGACGGGACCAAATGCAGTGGTTTCGGAGGTATCTATCCTTGAAGCCAATCCAACCACCGGAGCGGTCAGTGCTAGCACTGAATCAGAGGCATCTTATGACGAAACAATCGGGCAGGCGGTTCGTATGAGCGAAAAAGTTGTAATTGATGGAACGCTAGATGAATGGCCCCTGCTTTACCCAATGCTTCCTCAAAACTACGACACCCCTGCGGACTCCCCTGTGGTACTCTATGCCCAGTGGGACGATGATAACCTGTATATCGCAGGAGTTGCCAACCGACACGCTGAACCGCCTCCGACGCCTCGAAAAGCGAACGGGGACGAGGCATTGCATCTATTTGTCGATACGATGTGGACGCAATCTCCGGGGATGTATACTCCCAGCGAGCACCACTTCGTCTTTACTATCCATAATCCAGATCGTCCACAACCTCGGGTCCATCCATCGCAAATACACCATCACCTAGATGCTATTCCGAAAAACATCGACTTTCACAAGGATATTGAAGTCCAAGCTGCGAAAACAGAGAAGGGGTATATCCTTGAAGCTAGGATTCCCAGAGGTCTGGTGTTAAATGCGTTTGAACCGGCGATTGATCGCTCTATCGGCTTTAACTACATCATGACCAACCTCAAGCTGACGAAGGGACCATCTGGTTGGTTCGCTTACGCTTCGGACGAATTCACCGCCCCCCCAAACCGCTGGAATGAAGTTGAACTTGTCAATCGAATCAGCGGAGATGTCGTGTTAATGGATGATCGTGCAACCCAACCGCTCTCGTCGTTTAACGCTGGCGACACGCTGACCCTCTGTGTGTGGGACGCCGACCGAAATACCGATCGGCATCAGGTAGAATTAATTGAAGCAGAATTACGAAATGATACAACCGGACAGTTGATACCAATTACTCTCCATGAGTCTAACTCTGCCGCGCTAGCAGACGATAATTCGGATAACGATTTCGGCAAGAACAGTTCCCTCTTTGCTGCGAAGATTTCCACCGCTTATGGTAGTAATGAAGAAGATGACATAGATTCACAAATACTTTTTGTTCGCGGTGAGGAGACAGTGTCCTTGAAATACATCGATCCGTACTATAGCAGCACCCAACGTGACCAAATAGTGAGTAGCACTGTGAAAGTAAACACTGGATCGACCGGGACAATTGCAATCACCACGAAATCTAGCGAACCAATCGAGGCATTTGAGCTTGGTGAAACTCTTTACATACAGGTTGAAGATCCCGATCTACTCAAAGCAATCGACAAACCGGTTAATGAAGGGGATTCAGCGGATCAAGCGGTTAATACATCAACACTACACCGTACAGAGATAGCTGTCAGGTGTATTGTACCAGAGATGCAAGAGGTTGAATCTGTAAAACTGACCTACCAGCCGGAGGAAGGACGCTATGTTGGATCGGTAGTTACAGGCTACAATGAAGCCCCCGCGTCGAATAATGGTCTTCTGGAAGCGTTGGGTGCACAAAGGGTGGTAGCAATTTATTTGGATGAGATCCAAGTAACCGGCGAGACAGCCGTCCCGGTTAGCGCGCAGGTAGGCACCGTCATCGGCGACACAGGGCGAATCGAATTAGGGTTGACAGACCGTCTCCTGTTATTGGACAATCAAAAATTTTTCAAGGCAGGCAGCACACTGAATGTCCTGTTGCGAGACATAGATTTGAGCCGCAATGAGAATCAGTGGGAAACCGTCAATGTTTTATTGAACGGCGATCGGCTCAAGGACCGGTATCAACTCAGCTTGAAAGAGGCACATGATGTTTCGGGTCAATTCACAGGGACATTTGAGACCCAGTATGCGACAGACGCAAACCGGTCCAACGATGTGCTTGAAGTCACAGGCAATGAGGTTATAACAGTCAGCTATGTTGACGCACTAGCTGGGTCTGGAAACACACAAGTCACGGTCACAGACACAGCGCAGGTCAGGGCTGGAAAAAATGGGGTGCTCGACATCCTCAAAGCGAATTACGTCACCAATTTGGAAAACTTTAACGCAGGCGACAGACTCTACTTTCGTCTCCACGACACAGACATCACTGATGAATTCGTTGAAATCACGCTTGTTGGAGAAACGCTGAAAGATCGAGAAACAGTTCGGTTGTTCCAATCGATGGAGGAAGGGACCCGCATCTACCCTGTCGAAGGAACTTTCTTCGGTTTAATCCAAACTGCCTACGGTACACAGCGTCAAGAGAACGACGGGATCTTGCAGGTGGGAGGAACAGAGCAGGTACAAGCCATCTATATCGATGATCTGCAATCAACGGGTGAAACCAACGTGGCATTTCATGATAGTTGTGAGGCGAATGTTGGCATCACCGGGAAGCTCAAAGTCTATAACAAGAACAATTTTGATTATGCCTTGGCTCAAAATCTTGAGGCATCAAGTTTCCGAGCCGGTGATACGTTGATTTTGGAAATCCAAGACGCCGATCTGGCTGGCACAGCTGTAATTGTACAGCTGCTTGAGACCGATTTCACCGAAGTTGCAGTTAGGGATAGTACCAGTGTGACGTTGGCTAAAACAGCAGATAGTGTGGACATTTTTCGCGGTGAGATTAGAACTATCTACGGTAATAACCCTATTTTAGACGATAATATCTTGCAGGTACAGGGCGAAGGGGTTGTGATATGCACTTATATTGATGCCCTACAGAACACAGGGGCAACCTTAGTGCCTATTCAAGAGAGGCTTTCTGTCGAAACGGGCGATAAAGGTGAATTGGAAATCTATAGCGCAGACAGTGGTGTGATTATCAGCGGTTCTGCTGTGGGCACCGGCAGCTTCAACGTGGGTGAAAGGTTGAGAATACGCTTAACAGATAAGGATCTGAATCTATCTCCAACGGTGTCCGACAGTGCGAAGGTGACAGTTTGGGGCAATGTCGTTGCTGATAATGTTCAGATAACCGTACGTGAGACATCAATCGACAGTACCGTTTTTGAGGGTAATCTTCTGACCCAAAAAGGAGAATCGTCAATCATTGAGGGCGACACACCAATCGGTACAGATGAAATCCTACAAATCACGGACAAAGAGGTTATCACCGCTGTATATATCGACAGAATTACTGCAACCGGCGAAACGGAAGTTCAGACCCAAACCCAAGCTGTTGTGTTGGGCAGCAGTGCGGGCATGCTGCGCATCGTTGATGCACACATCATCAATTCGTTGTTTAACCCCGACGCGGCAACTCCTATCTTCACGGCAGCACCGAAAGATTTCGCATCAACCCATGAATTAGGTAGTTTTGACGCCGGTCAGATAATCTACTTCTGGCTGGAAGATCTGCTTCTTAGCACGGTCATTGAAGCCGATGAAGTCAAGATTACGGTTACCGGTGACAAAACAAAGGATGCGGTTGAAGTTACACTTCGTAAAAAGTTGGGTGCTGAAGGAATTTTTACCGGCTCGGTTCCGACCCGCTATGGCACCGCCCCGGTTGCGGATGAAACTCTGGACGTACAAGGTGACGAAGAGATACGAGCAACCTATACCCCTAATTTTCTAGGGGTAAACTACCCTGTCGTCGAAGATTTCGCTTACGCCAACAAGGGGGTTGCTGGGTATCTCGCAATCACTCGGCGCGACGGGACACCGGTTCGGCACTTTAATGTAGGAATTCCCCTCCATTTTCGACTGGAGGACGCAGATCTGAATCTCAATTCCTTTGAAGTTGAATCGACAACGCTAAAGGTTGTGACAGAAGCACAGGAAACATCAATTACGCTCTATGAGGAGAACGCCAATTCCCCCATCTTCCGAGGACAGATTTTTACACAGTATGGGCGAGCAATAATCGACGAATCAGCGTCTGCTTTGGAAATGGGGGATGAATCGCCAATCCTTAGACTGGTTGGTGGTGATACTGTCAGGGCAACTTATGAAGATAGACTTACGGATACGGGCAAAACCAACGTTGAAATCAGTATAAGCTGTCGCGCAAATTTTATTGCTTGGGCACCGCATACAAATCGGCCGGTGTTGATTGATGGCCATGAAGACGGTTGGCCCCTTGAAAAAGTCATCAAAACCTCCCAAGATGAAGGGCTGCTCTGGTTGCAGTGGGACCGAGATAACCTTTATCTGCTCGCACAGATCTATGATGAAAATGTGGTCGTGCCAGATGTCATCGAATATTACCGCGATGCAGATGCGCTGGAACTGCACATAGATCTGCAGCCGGACGCGGTCAAAAAGCCGAACTACTTGCAGATGGAACACGATCCGAACCGGTATGTGATTTGGATATGTCCAAAAGGAGGTGGTTTCCACGGAGACCGCCCCTATATCGGGCAGGGAGCACCCGAATTTATCCCGAACTATCAAGCAGCAAATCTCGATGTCGCAGTGAGGCAGCAGACGAATTATTATATTATAGAGGCGCGCATCCCATTTTTCCCTGTACTTCGCGGATTTCATCCCCTGAAAACCAGACATCATAACCGCATCGGCTTCAACTTTGTCATCCACCGATCCAACAATCAAGCGATCTACTGGGCAGCGCAGATACCAGAGGCGGGGCCCGTGTTTCCAAGCGATTTGGGACTACTAATTTTGGAATCACCGGTGCCTTAAATCGCACACTTTAACTTATAATCCCAATCTGCAATCAACAATAAGAATCTCAACGATGAGATGAAGATAAAATGTAATTGCTTGTAACTGTTTGTAATTCGATTGGCGGGCATGACGAAACGTTTCATGCTGAAATAGGGACAATTTTCCCATTTGCGCGGGAAAAATGGGAAAATTTGATTTTCGCACGGAAAACGTAACCTTTTTAATCTCACTCATGCTACCTTAACACCTCATCTTTTAACTGCGTAAGTCCTAGGGCTATTTAGTTTTCCGTTTTTTAACCGATTTTGAAACGACCCGAGTCCGTAGGCGGGGCATTCCCGATAAATCGGGATCCAAAGCGACTTGCCCCGCCGTAGCCTTGATAGGAACATTGAGTCACGCGAGAATTAAATGACCCTAGTAAGTCCTATTTTTTATTGACGCTGTTGGTCTGAAGTGATATGATGAGATTTCATGCGTGTTGACAAGCGCAGGGCTTGGGTCATTGGGGCATTTTATAGCGGGTTGAGGCTGTGCACCTCCGTTTTGCTCAGAACACAGAATATTGGAATCTCATGAATGATTATGGAAGCTGCTAACCCCCTAGTTACAGGCGTTATACTTGCCGGTGGACGGAGCCGCCGGATGGGGCAGAACAAGGCGTTGATGCGTTTGAGAGATGAGCCACTTATCGCACATGTCATCCGCCAAATGGAATCGGTCGCGGATGAGCTCCTACTGATCACAAATGAACGGGATCTATATACAGACCTGAAGCTGCCGATGTACGCAGATATAGTACCGGACATGGGGGCATTGGGTGGGCTCCACACAGGGCTGGCTTACGCCGCAAACAGTACCGTGATCTGTGTTGGCTGCGATATGCCGCTGTTGCAGCCGAACCTTCTATCTCATCTAGTCACCCTCCTCGGTAATCATGATGCCGTAGTTCCCTGTGTTCAATCGACGGACCGGTTTACCCCCGTCTTTCAAACCTTGTCGGCTGTTTATTCCAAGCGGTGTTTACCTATTATTGATGAAATGCTGGCAGTCGGCGAACTGCGCGTTCATGCGCTGTACGATCGCATTGATGCTCGGATTGTCCAACCGCATGAATGGCGGGCGTTTGATCCACGGGGGCTTTCATTTTTTAACATTAATACACCTGAAGACTTTGAAAAGGCGAATAAATATATGGGAGAAAACCGTCATGTTAACAGTTGAAGAGGCACGTCAGCGGATGTTAGACACTATTACCGTTTTACCTACAGAAGCACGTGGCATTTTAGACAGTCTCGGGGCGATCCTCGCTGAAGATGTGTACGCTAGCGAGAACATACCACCGTTTCACAATTCAGCGATGGACGGCTTTGCTGTAGTTGCCGAGGATGTGTCAAATGCCTCCAAAGCGGATCCGGTTCAGTTGTCGATTGTTGAGACGATTCAGGCGGGATATGCACCCAAAATCCGTGTCCTGCATGGGAGTGCTGCGCGCATTATGACAGGCGCGATGATGCCCGAAGGTGCGGATGCCGTTGTGATGCAGGAAGTGACAGAATTGGCAGGGGAGCAGGTTGCAATCTTTGAGGGTGTGGGAAAAGATGAGAACGTCCGGTTCAGGGGCGAGAGTGTGGAACAGGGTGATCTGGTTATGTCAAAAGGGAAGCAGATACGCCCACAGGAAATTGCGATGTTTGCCTCGCTAAACCGATCCAAAGTTGAGGTTTACAAACGTCCGAAAGTCGCGGTGGTTTCCACAGGCGATGAGCTTACGCCCCTTGGGGAGCCGCTTGCGGCGGGCAAGATTCGGGATAGCAACCGCTACGGTATTTGCGCCCAGATCGAAGAGGCTGGCTGCTATCCTATTGACATGGGAATCGCCCGTGACGATGAAGCAGAGACGGAGCGGAAGTTCCGCGAAGCATTGGACGGGGCGGACGCCCTCATCACCAGCGGTGGGGTCTCTGTCGGAGAATTCGACGTTGTCAAAGCGGTACTATCTAAACTTGGTGAGATCAATTTCTGGCGCGTAGCGATGAAGCCGGGAAAGCCACAAGCTTACGGCATTGCTGATGGCAAACCGATTTTTGGGCTGCCGGGGAATCCGGTTTCTTCGTTGGTTGTGTTTGAGCTCTTTGTCCGCCCTGCCCTCCTCAAAATGGCGGGACATTCGGAGCTGCTCCGCCCGACCTTCAGCGCGGTTTTGGAAGAAAATGTTTCCAACAGGGATGGACGTGTCAGTTTTATGCGCTCAGTTATCACCTCACGTGACGGGAAGTATTACGCAAAGACAACGGGACCACAAGGTTCGGGCATCCTTCATTCACTTGTCCTAGCTAACGGTTTTATCGTTATTCCAGCAGGCGTGACGATAAATGCGGGTGAAACGGTAGAGGCGCAATTCATGGGGTAAGTAGAGAACAACGGTCCTCGTTCTCTGCTGGGATCACAATCTAACAGATCGTGCTACAAAAGGTAAGTAGGGAACAACGATTGTTGTTCCCTACCGCGAAATTGCCGCGAATTGGATTGGATTACCCGTCAATACGGTTTGCTTCAATGTAATCCCAATCGTATTCTATACCCAGTCCGGGCTTTTGGGAAACGATGACATTGCCTTCGGAGTCGATTGGATCATCAATGGCTTTCAGATACGGCGGTGGCTCTTCATAATCTACACCGGGGCGTAGGAGTCCGCGCTCGTAATACCGGCAGGTGGCTTCCGGTGCAGCACATGCGAGATGGACATGAGGAGCACCCGTGCCGTGCAGTTCGCACTGTATGCCGTAAGCCTGACAGAGATTAATCATCTTCCAGCATCCTGTTATCCCACCGTAGAAGATGTCAATACGCATCATGTCGGACGCGCCTTGTAGTATCCACTCCGCCCGGCTGAACACGCCGCCCGGTACATGCTCCGGTGAGCAGATGGCGATGTCCAACTCGCGGCAGAGTCGCCGGTACGCTTCAACACGGGTTTCGATCATAGGGTGTTCTAACCAGTAGTAATTGAGTTTCTCCAACTCACGCCCTACCCAGATTGCTTCATCCAAGGTATAGACACCAAACGGATCCAGCATCAGGACCATGTCATCCCCTACCGCCTCGCGCACCGCTCTGCATACCTCGACATCTTCCTTTGGGAAACCCGGCAGTTGAGGTGCAGGCTCTTCGGTATGGGGATTCCAGCAGATGTAGGCGTGGACCTTGTACGCTTTGTAGCCTTTCGCCTTACAAGCTCGTGCATGTTCAGCATAAACTTCGGGACCTCCTAGGTTGGGGAACGTACTTGCATAGGCTTTGACTTTATCACGCGCTCCACCTAGCAGCTGGTAGACCGGGACACCTGCCTTGTTGCCTAGCAGATCCCACAGCGCGCAATCAACCAGTCCCATTTCATGCTCCGAGGGCCTATGACTGAAAGTGGACATCTGGTCCATCCAGTGCCAGATTTGCTCTCGGTGCAACGGATTTTCTCCCAGAATGAGTGGTTTGATAACCCCCTCCATCGTGGCTTTGTCGCCCCCAAGCATATGCCCTTCGACACCTTCGTCAGTCGAGATCTTGGTGATTGCGCCTACACTATCCACTTCGTCTCCCCAGATACCATACCCCCACTTGGTAGGGTGGCCTCGGGTCGTTGTCCGAAACTGAATGACCTCTATGTCAGTTATTTTCATGGTTTTCCTCCTAACAGTAAATTGGTAATTATAGTGGGTTTAGAATTAATGAGACACTCCAAACCGGTGCGGTTACAAACCGCACCTACCGGGCCTGGGGAAAATTTGGCAACTGCCCCCACTGGAGACGAAAGTGTCCATTTATTTTTAGAATTCACCATAAATGACCCTAAACAGATAAGATAAAAACGATAGATCGAATATAGGTTGTATGATATACTGAATACACTCATTTGTCGACAAGAAACTTATCTCAATAAAACCGATAGGTGTGGAATTGACAGTAGAGAAGGAGCTTGAAAATGGCAAACACAACCCCGCGCTTTTTGACTGCGGAACTTGGTGTAGAACATCTGTTGCAGCAGATGCCATCCCTGCATTTTACCGGAACATCAAAGGCAGAGTGGCGGGAATGGCGCAAGGCTTTTCGGCGTAAGTTAGTCAAAGATTTGGGTCCGAAACCGGAAGCTATCCCGTTAGAGGTCGAGGTGTTGGAACGGGTAGAGATGGATGGATACATACGAGAGAAGATTATTTTTAATCCCGATCCCTTCTCTTCTATTCCCGCTTATGTTCTGAGTCCTGAAGGGGCAGGTCCGGACAGTCGTTGCCCGGCGGTGCTTTGTGCACACGGGCACGGGATTGGAAAAGATCCGCTCGCCGGCATAGGTGAGGATTACCAGAAACAGTTCGCCGTCGAGTTGACACGGCAGGGCTTCGTCACAATTGCACCGGACTGGCGCACCTTCGGTGAGCGTAAAGATCGGGATGAATGGGTTCGCCGCCCCGGCCGTGACGGGTGCAATGTTGCCTATATGGCATACGGTTACTTTGGGTATCAACTACTCCAACTCCATATCTGTGACGCCCAACGGTGCTTGGACTACCTACAATCGCGACGCGATGTAGATGGGAGCCGGCTTGGTTGTATGGGCTGTTCATTCGGTGGAACGATGACAACCTATGTTTCTGCGTTGGATCAACGGATAAAGGCGGCGGTTATTGTATGCTATCTCAGCACGCTGACCGATGCACTCAACGATCGGGGCCGTGGAAATACTTGCGGTTCTCAGTTTATGTTTGGGCTGCGTGGCCATGGTGATATATCAGATGTAGCGGGATTAATTGCACCGCGTCCCTGCATGGCACAGATAGCATCGGACGATACTTGTTTCATCGCGGCAGACGCCAAAAGTGCGTTTAATCACATTGAGCAGATTTATGCTGCAGCCGGTTGTCCAGATAACCTTGAGCTGGACTACTTTGAAGGGGGTCATGAGGTTGATGTTGAGCCGGGGCTAGCATTTCTCAAGAAACATTTGATGTAAAACGATGAGACAAATTTTGTTGTTCCGGGAAACAGTTAATAAGAGTCCCTAATTCTATAGCTGATTCATAGCATAATTTAACATTCTCAGGGCTTACGCAAATTTAGCACACAAGGGATAGATTTTTGATTTTTAACCCCCTAAATCCCCCTTATCAGGGGGACTTATGAACCCGCTGCGTAAGTCCTAATTCATTGAAAGGTTATTGTGACGAAGCTGCAAATTCGCCCGATGGTGATTATCATTCGGGATGGTTGGGGGTACAACCCGTACCCGAAATGGAACAGCACCAACGCTATTCATCTTGCAAAAACGCCGGTTGATGATCGGCTCATGCGGGAATATCCGCATGTGTGTATTCATACGTCCGGCGAAAATGTCGGATTACCGACAGGCACAATGGGGAATAGTGAGGTAGGGCACCAAAACATCGGTGCCGGTCGGATTGTCGATCAGGAACTTTTACGAATCAGTAAAATGGTTCAATCGGGTGAGTTCTCAAAAAACCGATCACTGATCGCTGCCATGGATAATGTCAAAGCACGGGGAACCAATCTACATATCATTGGTTTAGCAAGCGACGCCGGTGTGCACAGCTCATTAGACCACCTGTATGCTCTGCTTGCATTGGCAAAAGAAACAGGCGTCTCGGCTGACCGTGTTCTGGTTCATAACTTTAGCGACGGGCGCGACTGCCCGCCCATGAGTGGCATCAACTTCTGTAGGCAGATCGAAGCCGAGATGAAGGAGATTGGTGTTGGACAGATCGCTTCAATAGTGGGCCGATACTATGCCATGGACCGTGATGATCATTGGGACCGGGTAGAGAAGGCCTACCGGCTGCTGACCGAGGGCGTGGGAAACCGTGTGCCGGCCGCGGTGGAAGGATACCAGCACTACTATGACTCCCCCACCAAAGGCAATCAAATCGGGGATGAATTCATTGAACCGACAGTTGTTATTGATAACAAGGGAAATCCGTTGCCGCGCATCTCTCACGGCGATGCGGTAATCTTCTACAACTTTCGAGGCGATAGACCGCGCGAACTCTGTAACGCTTTCTGCGCCCCAAAGTTTCCATTTGAAGCAACGGGTAAAGACGGAGTCGTCCGGAAAATGGGTTTTGAACGCAGAGAGCAATTGGAGATTCAGTTCGTCGCAATGAGTGAGTATGAACGAGGGCTTCCAGTAGAAGTTGCAATTCCGAAACCACCCAAGATGTGCAATATTCTGGGAGCGTATGCAAGCGAGCTTGGGTTGGCACAATTTCGTTGTGCCGAAACAGAGAAATTCCCTCATGTCACCTTTTTCTTTAATGACTACCAAGAGGAGCCATTTGATCGGGAGGATCGACAAATAATTCCGTCGCCGCGCGATGTATCAACGTATGATCAGAAACCGGAAATGTCGGCACCAGAAGTTACCGAAGAGATGTTACGCCGGATAGCGTCAGGCAGATATGATCTGTTCATCCTGAACTACGCAAACGGCGACATGGTCGGTCATACAGGGTCGCTGCCCGCTTCGATTAAAGCGGTGGAATCGGTGGACGTATGTGTAGGGAAGGTGGTTGATGCGGTAATCGCAAAGGGGGGAGCGTTGATCGTGACTGCCGATCACGGCAACTGTGAGCAGATGATTGATCCCGATACCGGCGGCCCACATACCGCGCATACAACATACCCCGTCAATCTCATTGTTGTTGATGATCGCTTCAAGGATTGTCAGTTGAGGACAGATGGCAGACTAGCGGATATTGCTCCGACTGCACTAAAATTGCTCGGTTTGGATCAGCCCCCTGAAATGACTGGACAATCGCTGATCTGAAAGTCCAACTTAAGACTCTCCCTCCTCTTTTGCGCTTTAATCTCACGAAAATGATGCACATTCCACTGATAACCACAACTGGACGGACAAACGATAATCCGGGGGATACCTTCATTGGGGTGGGACTGCAATACCTATTTGAACAAGCATTGGGCCCTCAGGTGTGGGTGCTGATTGACCGCTTTAGTTCAAAGGGTTTTCGGGATTATGAGGATGTTGTTCGGAGCGCGCCGTTTCTGGTCTATGGCGGGATGCCGCAATATAACAATTATGACGATTGGAAGCATTGGTATGACGATGCGATGTGGCGCGATTTTATCATTCGGTGGGGATTGAAGATCTTTACAATGGCGGGCGGGGCAGGTTTTTCTCATCCGGCTATCAGCGTTGATGTATATGTCGCACATTGCCTGAAGAGTAAAAAAACAGAGCGGATTATTCGCCAACGGGTTGAACCAAGCCTCTGCTTCACTGTCCGTGATGCGTATGCACATGCCCTGCTGAATGCGCTCGAAATACCGAATAGCTACCTTCCGTGCGCTGCGGCTTGGGCAAGTAAAATGTGGAATATTGCGCCGGCGCAGCAGAGACCTTACCTCATTCTTGTTCCACCGTCACCACGCCACACACCGAAGCGGATTGGGCGCAGACGCATTCCCCGCCGTAATAGGCTCCAACAATTTGCGGATAGCTGGGAGAGCTTCTACACAATGCTTCAACAGAACGGTTACAATGTTCGGGTGCTTTGCCATGCTCATAGGGAGTATACTGCTCTACGCAATGCTATTCCGCCCGAAGCACTCTGGTTTCACGGAGACCCTTACACGTTGCTGCGACAATACGCTGCCGCCCATACAGTTGTCTCTGCGCGACTTCATGGCAGCCTTCCTGCCTATGGTATCCCGGGAACGCGGGTACTAAACCTCTCGGTCGATGTGCGGGGTTCCGCCGTTGAGGTTTTTCCAAAGATATGCAATCTTCGGATCAGCGATGCAACCCCCGGTGTCCTTCTATCGGCGATAGACCAACTCAAGCCTTCGACGCTGGCAGATCTCCGGGCTCCCGAGAAGGCATATCGGGAGCTAATTCAATTATCGCTACCCAGCAAGATAAAATAAAAAGAGGGACAATTTCTGAACTTGCCCCTCTTTTACTTACAATTATTTTTTAAGGATACAAGTTGCCTGACGTTTATTATCCTGTCAAGGAAGCATGCCAATCTGTCCAATCCTCAAGGTTATTGAGGTTCACAGCATCCAAGATTGAACCGTCATCGGCAACGTTGGCTGCACCTAAAATAGCTCCACGGGTATCGTCATCGTGATTGTAGCCTGTAATGGCTGCATTCAACTCATCGACTGCAGCCTGATCTAGACTCCCACCCTTTTTCTCTATAATCCAGCTTTCAAACTCGGTATAGCTTGGACGGTTCTCGCTGATATATGCCAATGTTTCTTCCTTATCGAGGCCAAGTCCATCAAGAACCATCTGATCAAAGCCGGCACCACATGCGGGGTAGTCCGAATGCAGTTGACCTACTGCGTCCAACGTGACCTTGCTCCAAAATCTTGGTAGATGAAGGACACCAAGGGGACCAGCAACACCTGAACTAATCGTCGGAATAACTCCTGCCATTTTATTTTCTCCTTGTCGTCTATAGTATTGATGAAACTACAAGTCCAGCCGATCCGGATTTGTAAGGTAGCCTATTATAGCACACCTTCAGAAAACTGCAAAGTATAAAATCACGCCTATTTACAGGATCATTGGTTGCTTCCGTAAATTGCATTGGTGTCAATTTTGGCGAGTCCATCGGCGGTGCCGATCCAAGCAGCCCCTACACCTAAAGCGATGCAACTAACGATAGGCGTACTGAGCCGACTAGACGGAAAATCAATGGGATCTCGCCATCCCTCTGCGGTTTTAATCCACACACCGCCGTTAGTGGCAATCCACACTGTATCAGGTTTAACGGCGGTTATCGGCCCTTTGGTAGCAGCGACGTAGATACTCTGATAGGGCACTATATCAACAAAACGAAGGACAGCCTCCACCGTACTGCTCAGATCGACCTGATGGATTTCGCCGTATCCGTTGGCTTTATCCACGCTATAATTCCAAGTAAAGAAGACTTTATCGGCACTGGCATCAAAACTTACAATTTCACTACCGGTTTTCAGGTTGAGGTTGTCAAGGGCCCCAAAGCGTTGCCAAATATCCATGCTTCGATTGTAGACTGCTATGCCGTTTTGAGAAGTCCCAATCCAAATCCTGTCCGGTGTGACGGCTAGTGCAACAACATCATTGGCAGGTAAACCATCTTTTGCTTTGCTATATCTTTTCCACTCTCCGGTAGATCGAGAATGACGGGCAACTCCGGCAAAGGTGCCAATCCAAACCTCATCCTTGTCAATTTCAATGTCATATATTGTGTTATCCGGCAGCCCATTGCGTATATCGAAAATATCGGGAAATGTCGTAGCCTTGTTATAACGAATTACACCGTAATTTAGCGTCCCAATCCACAATTCCTGACTATCAACCGCGAGTGCTCGCACATCAATCGGAGTTTCTTCGTCAAAAAGGGTATTGATATGATCGGTTATGTCCGTGATTGGCTGCCAGGTTCCTCCGCTGAAGTCAATTTGTGCTAATCCTTTTGGTGTGCCGATCCAAAGGGTTGTTCCATCAATGGCAACCGCTTGAATTTGGTTGCTCGGTATCCCGTCAGAGACGGTGTAAATTGTCCATGCACTTTCGCTTCGCTTTCTTCGCGCTTCATTTTTTAGCTTGAGATTTGAGGTATATGGGCTAACGGAATTATAGTCGGCAGTTGCGTCCGTGTTCTGTCGCAACTGCGTGTAAGCGTCACCCCGCGCCATATAAGCATTGGCAAGCCATCGGCTTTCCGGATAATTTTGGATAAAACTCGTTAATGTTTCTACCGCCATTTCGGAATTTCCTAGCTTCGAGTGTAGCGATCCGATGAGGTATGAAGCGCGTTCTAAGTGTTGGCTGTCCGGGAAATGTGCCACCGATTCTTGGAGGACTTTGAGTCCTTCTTGGAGTTCACTTAACTCATCAGCCAACAGAAAGCCAGCGGTATAGGCTGCTTCGTCCGCACCGTAGCGATCGGGATAGATTCGGAATAAAAGCAGGTAGGCACTGACCGCTTTACGGTATTCCTCAGCTGCAAGATAGGCATCGCCCGCCGCTTTAAACTTGTCCTCCATACTGTATGCGTTGGGGTCAATCTTCACCACGTTTCCAAAATATCTCAGTGCTTCATCGTTGTTTCCTTCCGCTTCAAAGAGACGGGCAAGTTGATAATGGGCATCAGTATATTTAGGATATTCGTCAATCGCCTTCATAAAACTTGTTTTCGCTCTGTCGTACATATCCAACTGCAAGAAGGTCTGACCGTTAAGAAAGTGTTTTTCAGCTGCCTCGCTGGGGATGGCACGCACATCGTCAAAGGCTGTGATATAGACGATTTCATGGAAGGGAATTGATAGTCGCTGGTCGTAGACTTCAATCTGGATTGATTTTTCATCACCGCCCAGCCAACGTCCTTTGAGGTGATCTCCATTTTCGAGATAAATTGAGATGTAGTGTTGTCCATAACCGAAGTGTGCACATAAAAGAACCAGGACAACCCCGATTAGTATGTGCTTGAAGTTAAATGTATGTTTCATGCTTAATTTCCTCGCGGGATTAACGCTATAGTGAATGTACTGCGTTATTTTGTTTCAGGGTAAATGTGGGATAATACATCTATTGTGACGGGTCTGCTGACAGCAGATCAGCGTATAGTATACAATAGCGATCAACAAGTGTCAAGACACCGAAGTGTACGACTCAAGCTATGCGTAAATGTTTGGAAGCAAGCGTATAATCTATAGACAGCTGATCAACCCTGCAGCATTAATTTTTTTGACAAGCTAGTAATGCTCTGGTAATATCTATTAGAGGTTCTTATAACGTCGCTTTGTTTAATGCTAACCTTTAATTCTGTAAAATTGTTTTGCGTTATCGTGAAACAGTTTCTGTCTGTCCGCATCGGTAGCACTCTGCACTGACCACAACAGGGCTTCCACCCACTGTTGGTATTCAGCGGCTAGGGTGCAGACGGGCCAATCGCTGCCGAACATTAGACGATCATAGCCAAACACCGCTACAAGATGCTCAATGTACGGCTTTAGCTCTGCTTTCGTCCAGTTCTGGCTAGCAGTTGTTACGATACCTGAAACCTTGCAATGCACGTTATCAAACGATGCCAGTTCACTTATATGGTCAGCCCACGGTTGAAATTGTTTGCCTTTTATATCGGGTCCCCCGCAATGGTTGACCGCATGTTGCACATTCGGCGTAGCTTTTACCAAATCGATAGCCGCAGGAAGCTGCTGTGAATTGGCACAGAGATCAAAGGAGAGATTATATCTTTCAAGCAGTTGTACCCCTTTGATGAGCTCGGGACTTTGATAAAACTGATTATCAGGACGGTGCCAAGCCATACGACGAATTGCAACCACAAGTTCGTACTCAGTCAACTGTTTGAGGATTTCCTCGACACTTGATTCTTCAAGTGGAGCAGCTGCAACGATAGCACCAATCATGCCATCTGTTCGCACAATCTGTGCCAACCACTTGACCTCGTCGACCACGTGTGTGGGTGCTACATCAGCTTCGACATGAACGGATCGGACAACGTTAATCCCCTCGCAGGCGCGACGATAGTCCTCGATTAGATACCGTTTGCCAAGGGCATCAAAGTCGTCCAACCAAGGGTAGCTCAGGTTTGAAGTATCCCAGAGATGCTGATGTGTATCAATGATTTTTAGCATTTGTGTCCACCTTTTTTGATTGTTCAGGTACTCTAGCCAAGATTTCTGATACAACGTTTAATCGCAATGTAGCCGATAGTGTGTGCGCGAAGTGTGTGTTTTTAACCACATCTCCACATAGATGGTGCGGGGAAACCAGATGCCCCGCCTACGGTTAGCTGCGTAAGTTCTAAAGTTCTTTTTTCAAATCCGATCTAAGGTTCAGTATTATGTCCGACTCTCACCTTCCCAATATCCGCAAAATCTTAGTCATCCGCAACGATGGCATTGGTGACCTCCTTAATTCAACACCCGCCATTGCGATGCTGCGTCAGAACTACGCCGATGCAGAAATCACGGTGCTCGCCCAACCGTTGAATGCGCCGATCTTGGTCGGTAATCCCGACGTGGATCGGGTGCTAATTTTTGACCGGGCAAACGAACATCGCCGGCTGCGCGATCGATTACGATTTTATCAGCACTTACGACATGAGCGGTATGACATTGCTGTTGCGATGCGGACCGCTTCGTGGTGCAACTTTGTTGCATTTCTGTCGGGTGCAAGGTATCGGTTGGGACGCCACCAAAAGCGGTTCAAAAGTTTCCTAACACATCCTTGGCGGGGACAGTATAGGAAAGGGGAGACCCACGAAATTGATCGGAATTTTGACTTAGTTGGGCTAATTTGTGATGGAAGCGGACATCGACGATTGGTGCTGAATCTACTGGATGATGAAATCGCGGAAACACAACGCCTGTTAGCAGATTGGGAAATCGGGCCGAACGATTTCTTAGTTGGCATCCATCCGGGCGGCAGTTCGTTTGATAAACGGTGGCCCGAGGAAAATTACGCCCAAGTTGCCGATACACTTGCACATCAATACGGTGCAAAGATTTTGATTCTTAGGGGTCCCGACGAAGCTGAATTGGAAAGAAATATCCAGACAGCACTACAATCCAAATCTGTTGCTTACGCCCCGAAATCAATACGCGAGCTTGCTGCGCTTATAAAACGTTGCGATTTCTTTGTCTGCAACGACTCAGGCCCCATGCACATCGCTGCGGCTTTAGATGTACGAACTGTTGCGATTTTTGGTCCTACCGATCATGTCGCTTGGAAACCGCTCAGTGAGGAAGCAACGATTGTCAGGCGAGATATGCCGTGTTGGCCCTGCAGTGCCCACAAATGCAAGATTGGCTGGGAGTGTACGAAGAAATTAACGATTGACACTGTATGGGATCGGGTGGAAGAATGGGCACAGGATAAAGTAGACGCGATAGATCTCAAGCGGTAATTTGACATACTCCACAAACCTATCGGAAGCTCACCTCAGTTGCTCTATTTACTGTCAGCACTATATGAATAACTCACATATCGAGTCGGCACGTTTCACAACCGTACGGTCATCAATCCTTGTTGCACCTCGGCGCAGATATCCCTCAATGGATTGCCCTTTAAGGACACGGATTTCCTGCTCATAGGGCGGCTCGATTTTCACAGGTATAATCTGATTGATATTTCTGCACGCTTCAGCCACCGTTTTTCGGGTTGCTTCCCGCGCTTTTTGGGGAGATAGGTGCAAAGCGAGTTCTTGTCCAAGTCCCTGCTTCGTTTCTACAGCGTATATGTTGGAAATCAGTTCCTTAGCTTCTGCAACTGCTTTATCATCGCCTGAGATGAATACCGTCGGCACATCAAATTCCCCTGCCATCGCTGCGCGGCAACCAAATTCTCCAATCGGCGTCCCGTTAAGTTTGTAGTATTCGACAGACCTTGATGAGTACGTGTGGCTCAACGGTGCGTTGGGGGTTCCTGCCATTGCATGTTGCCCAACAAAATAAAGCGCGTCATAGGTTTCATCAAGGTAATAAGGTGGACTGATGGGGCCTCTTGCAATCAATTTTGCTTCCGGATGGAATTCCAGCACATCAATCCCACCGTTGCCGTGTCCGTCCCAGACAACGATTTCTGCGTGCCGATCAACGTCCAAGATCCCTTCAATAGCGGCATTGACCTCCCATGTAAGCAGCTTCATCGCAGTTTGTTTCTGGGGTCCCTCTTCGCGGGTTTGATTAAACCGGGAGACCATTGCAGGACCTTCCAGATCGGTGAGAATGTAGATTTTCATCAAGCCCTCTTTTTACTTCCGCTTGAGATAGGGGAGCAGTAACTCGTGGGCAGTCACGACATTGACTGCAAGGGAATCCAAGGCGAGTAGGAGTTCGTTGGAATCCATGTTCTCGGTTGCGAGGCTATCCACTAGGACGATGTGGTGGTCATCGGGTTCGCTTGAGTCAATTCCGAAACAGGTTGGTAGGATTTCGGTATTTTGGTCAAGGATTTTTCCGTAGATTTCTTCCAGCCTCGATGTATCGAGATCGTTGACGCTGCAGAGATCTATCAAGAATTCAATCTGTGCATCGTCAACCACGGCAAACATGTTGAGTCCGTCTTCATCTTGGATGATAAGAATATCAGCCTCTGTAGAAACGCTATATCCCTGCTCGTCTAGGAATACGGTGATATCTACCGGTGTGTTCAATTTTGACATTGTTCTTCTCCTTCACTGCAACATACGAAAGATATTTCAGCCCAAATCTATTGATGTGTCAGACGCCTATTGTTAAGCATTTTTGCTGCCGACTTTGGCTTTCAGGGCTGCCAAATCATCGTCTACATTCCCCGTTTCAAGGGCGGCGAATTCTTCCTCAAGTGGATCGCGGCTTAATTCTGACATTTCTGACGCAGCATCGGCACGTGCTTCCATATCTCCGACTTTCTCCTCCATACGATCGAAGGTCGCAAAAGCACTATTATCCTTCATACCTGCCATTGTTTCATGGATTGCCTTCTGTGCCTTCGCCCGTTTTTGTCGCGCAATCAGCAGGTTTTTCTTGCGGCCTGCTTCATCAATTTTCCGCTCAAGTGTTCGGAGATTATCCTTGAGCATGGCGACCGCTTGCTTCTGTTTATCCCACTGTTCCTTGTAGCCTGTTGCAATATTTGCATGCTCATTGCGGCGTGTCAGTGCTTCGCGTGCAAGGTCTTCGTTCTCTCTCTGGAGGGCGATTGTGGCTTTCTGTTCCCAACCGTCCGCTTGCTCCTGCTCGTTTTCGTAGTCCTTTTGGAGCCGTTTTTCCTGCGCGATAGCGGTGGCAACCTGCTGTTTGACCTTGACTAGTTGTTCTTGCATCTCATTCGTTATCTGATTCAGCATTTTTTCCGGATCTTCTGCTTGGTCCAGTGCAGCATTCACATTGGATTTGAAGATAGTGGATACACGGTTAAAGAATCCCATTTTACGCCTCCTATTTAATCTAGTGATAGGTGTTGGTTCAGAAATTTACTCCGATAAAACTAACCTCCAATTATAACCGAAAATTTTCCCATTGCCAACCAAAAAGTTAGGAATCCATAGCCTAGCTTGATAAGTGAGATTTTCCTCTCAGATGTCATTCCAGTAAAATCATCTTCCGGGTATCGGTTTCTTTTTGGAATTTTAGGGTGTAGAAATATGTGCCGCTTGCTGCGCGCTCACCATCAAAATTGCGCCCATTCCAATAAGCGGCGCGATGTTTTTCAGAATAATCTCCAGCAGCGCGTTTTCCAAGTTCAAGGAGGTTAATTAAACGTCCATTAGAGTTGTAAATCCGAATGGTTACTTGACCGGAGGATGCCAGCTTAAAGGGTATCCACGTCTCTGGATTGAACGGGTTCGGATAATTTTGTAAAAGTTTGCCTCGTTTTAGTTTGCCCAAAGTTGTCGGTAGCAGATCGGAGGTTGGCTGAACCGCAACGGGTTGGGGAAACCCTGTACCCCCAAACTGATTAAACAATCTATCATAAGCGGCTTGTGCACGAATAACCCCGTAACCGGCGATATTATCGGGCTTGTTCGCTTGCGAAGCTGTGGTGCGAAGTATGTTGACTATATCCTGTACAGTTGCTAGGGGGAAGGCTTCCATCAGTAGAGCGATGCCGCCGGCAGCAAGCGGTGCCGAAGCGGAGGTGCCGATATAAAAATTGAAAAACGCTCCATGTGTGGTTGGATCGATGGTGGTGACGCGTTCACCCAGTGCCATCAAATCTGGTTTAATCCGCCCGTCGAAGGTGGGACCTCGTGAGCTGAAAGGTAACACCTGTCCGTCGCGGTCTACAGCACCAATAGCAAGAACGTCAAATCCATCGGCGGGAGGGGTGATTCGTCCCGGCAGTCCGAACGTATCGCTCGGTGGTTGAGCCCCCAGATTTCCCGCAGCGATAACGACAGGGATCCCTTTTTGAACGGCAAGGTTCGCGGCAATCGTAACTTTTGAGGTTTTTCCATCTAAGTCTGCGAAACGATACCATTCAAAATAGCCGAGCGAACTGCTTACTACATCTACCCCCATCTCTTCGAGCCATTCAAGTCCTTCAACCCACCAATCCTCTTCGATTTGCCGCTCAAACACGATACCACGCCGCGAAACTACCTCTGTTTTTCCAAGGAGGTAGCGGGCACGGGGCGCGATACCGATGAGTTGCCCCGGTGCATCGCCAGCGAGGATACTCAACACCGCCGAACCGTGGTCATCTTGATCTGGATCATCCTGATCTACCTCATCGGCGGTATTGGCATCGTCATTGATAAAATCGTATTGGGCGATAATATCCACACGCTCAAGCGCGGTATGTTCCAGATTGAACCCTGTATCGAGTAGTCCGATAACAATGTCCTCACCGAGAAAGCCTTCTTGGTGTAGGAAGTCCGCCTGAATTTGTGCAATTTGTGTCTTAGCGTTCCCGTAGTCCAAAACCTTGGCAGCGGAAGGGGCACTCGGTGGTAACGAACCGCTGATGGGGATCTCAAAAGGCATTGTGTACTGATGAATAGGATCTATCGCGCGGATATAAGGCAGGCGAGCGATTTCACGAATCTCCTGACCTGTTGCCTCTAGTCCAATGCCGTTTAGCCATCGACTCTTGCTGCGGAGTTTCCCTCCCAATCGAAGCACCGCCTCAATATAGTGGGGTTCGATGGGCAAATCTGTAAAATCCGGACGGCTGAGTTGCGCCCGGAGCTCGCGGCGATGCTTCGCTCTATTGGACATCTGGGCTTGATATTGATCTATCGCTCTGCGTTGATCGGACGTTGTCGAAAATCCCTTGTCGGCAAAGAGCACCCATACTTTTAGTGTTTCATTAGGGGTATGGAAACGAATAGATGGGGAAATTTTGAGGTTTTGGTTGGGGGTCGATATTGCTGGAGGGGCTGCTGCGAATGAGATGAATATGATAGTAGTACAAACCAATCGACAAAGCAGGGTTCGCGGTTTAGAGGAGCATCCTAATAACGGGTTCCTCTGTCCCAACGGTATCAATTCTTTTATCGAAAGATTTCGGGAACGTGGAGATGCAGTTAGAGTCATAAATTAGATTGTAGCAGCGTCGTGGCTCACCGTCAAGGGTAGATTTGTTTCTCCATGATTCTCTGATTGACAGGAATAAGTATGTCCTTTATAATGCGAATTAGCAAGCATTTCATTAATTGACTTTCTTCTTTTCGTCTAGCACAGAAAAGTTAAAAACCGGTATGATAACTTGGGAAAGTTTCAGGCTACTTAGGATTTTACAACCAATGCAGACTAATTTTAGATTGATTAAAGAGCTTTTGATGTATAGAAAGGAACACTTTATTTCAATTTTTGTCTTCCCAGTTTTGGTGACCTTACTTTTAGGTGCTTTCACGCCGGCTTTTTCTGAGAATGGGGCAGAAACCGATGTAAGTTTCACACTGCAACTGCTCCATGCAGCAGACATGGAAGGGGATATTGAGGCACTTGACAACGCCCCACGATTCTCATCGGTACTGAATGCACTTAAAGCCGAATTTGAAAATACTGTTATCATCGGAGCGGGCGATAGCTACATCCCTGGACCGTTTTCCGCAGCGGGTAATGACCAAAGCCTTCGCGATATCTTAGGGCGTGAAGGATCGGGCCGGGCGGACATTTTGATACTCAATGGAATGGGATTTATGGCGGCAGCACTCGGCAACCATGAATTTGACACAGGCACTGGTACACTCGCAGGGTTGATTCGGAATGATGGTAGAGGTTACGCCGGTACTGCGTTCCCACTCCTGAGTGCAAACTTGGATTTTAGTCTTGATAGCAACTTTGCAGATCTCGTTGTCGATGCAGGGCAGGAGGCAAGCACGATTCCAAACAGTATCACTAAGAGTGTGGTCATCACAACGTCTTCGGACGAAAAGATTGGTGTTGTTGGCATAACTACACCATGGCTCGGCAGTCTATCCAAGTCAGGAGATGTCGGGATTGCCCCTGAAGATCCAGATGATATTGTGGCATTGGCGGCGATCGTCCAAGAATCTGTTGATGCGTTGACGGCAACCGGGATAGACTCGGTGCGACGGTCGTCATCGAATATGATCCATCAGTTAGTAGCTTTATCGGCTTTACAGAAAGCTCTTCTGGCGCGGGTTTCCCTGTTGAAGGTGGGAAGGGTTATATTATCAACGTCCCTAAATCAAAGGTGGTTAGATTTACCGGCCGTGCGTGGAAAAATAGCTCGACGACAGCTGCAGCTGCGCCTACCCCTACCCAGACACCCAAAGTATGGGCGTTAGTTCTTCACGCGCAACTTGAAGGGATCGATGGCGTAACGTTGACCGTTCACAACCGGCGCACTGGCGTTTCGGAGATTGTTGATTTGAACGGATCGCACGCTGTCTGGGCAGATATGAACCGTCGAACGGTTGCTTCCATCGGCGACACCCTAACGATTGAAGTACGCGATGCAAGTAGCGAACTGATTCGCATTCTGCATCACGAAATTGATGCAAAAGATATCCGTCGAGCGTTCACGGAACTGATATTGACTATAGAAGACCTTCAGCCGAGACAGACCGCGCTGCTCGCCAATTATCCAAATCCGTTCAATCCGGAAACTTGGATACCGTACCAACTAGCAAATGACACAGATGCTAGGATTCGGATATACTCGCAGAAGGGAGAAGTCGTTCGATCGCTTGACCTCGGGTTTCAGCGTGCGGGATATTATGTTGGCAAGTCACGCGCTGCTTACTGGGATGGTCGTAACGGTTCTGGTGAGTTGCTGGCTTCAGGTGTTTACTTTTATCAGCTGATGACTCCTGAATCAACGGCAACCCGAAAGCTGGTTATTGTGAAGTAAGACGTTGTGACATATTCATAACTATGGCAAATTTCAGAATCAATTAGACACTGTGGACGAGCGGGATCAGGAACCCTGTGCACAGAGTTACGGCACACGGAGTGTGCCTACTACCTTTAATGTCTCTTTATTTTAGCTCATGTTAAGAATGAGTGCAACAGAAACTAAGTTTTTGGCACGGGCGGGGAAACCAGATGCCCCGCCTACGGTTTCTTCCGATATTTCGCACTTTCTTTTTAAATGTGCCTTTATTTTTAGGATCTACTACAAATAGCCCTATAGTGGCTGCAAAAAAACTTGACAACAATTAACACAATAATATACTATTTTATTGAGGTGAAAAATATCCGATAACATCGGCTGCAATTGACTAAGTATCCAATTTCAACCGATCGGATCCCTCAATCGTTTTGTCGCCATGTCAATTCTTATGTATCTAATTCAAATTAACAACCTAATTAAGGAGTCTAACTAGCTATGTTTCAAACAGGGAAAATAGCACTAATTTTGTTTAGTGTTATTGCATCACTTTTTGTCCTGTCTATCGCTGCGGCGCAGGAATCAACTGAAGCTGAGATGTCAGATGATGCTGAGATGTCAGATGATATGGAATCTGATACGGCAGCTGAAGAAGATGTTGTTGAGCTTGAAGAACAGGTAGTGATCGGTTCAAGAGCGCGCCCTCGTTCTGTTATTGATTCAGCGGTGCCTATTGACACCATTCGCGGTGATGATCTCGCCAAGCAAGGTGTTACGGATTTACAAGATATGTTTAGAAATTTGGTGCCTTCTTTCAATGTTAACACCCAACCAATTAGCGACGCGGGAACGGTTGTTCGACCTGCGAATTTGCGAGGATTGGCACCCGACCACACATTGGTGCTAGTCAACGGTAAACGGCGTCATCGTGCGTCGGTGATTCACTGGTTAGGTAATGGATTGGCTGATGGTGCCCAGGGCCCTGACCTGTCTGCCATCCCGGCGATCGCGTTAAGGCAGGTAGAGGTGCTCCGGGACGGAGCTTCCGCCCAATACGGTTCCGATGCCATCGCAGGGGTGATGAACTTCCAACTCAAGGATAGCCATGAGGGGGGGGCGATTGAATTCAAGCCCGGTATTTATCAGTATGGGGATGGTCGCCAATACGCGGTCGCCGGTAATATCGGTTTGGGTAGTGAGGAAACGTGGACCAACCTGAGCTTAGAATATGGCGGTGCTGATCCCACCATCCGCTCGGTCCAACGCGATGATGCCAAAGCGTTAGAGGGAGCAGGCAACATCAGTGTGAGAAACCCTGCACAAATTTGGGGACAACCCATTGTAGAAGGCGATCTAAAATTCTTCGCCAACTATGGAAGCGTTCTGACGGATAACATCGACTTCTATGGGCACGCCAACTATGCTAGAAAGCGGGTTGAAGGTGGTTTCTATTTCCGAAATCCCAACACCCGTAGCGGTGTGTTTAGCACTGACGGGGGTGATACTTTGCTAGTTGGAGATTTGTCAGGCGGTGAATACCCCAATATCCCCATTACCGACCATAAGCCTGATGCCGCAGAGTTAGCAAAGGTGTTCGCAGATCCCAATCTGTTCACCTTCCAAGAGATGTTCCCGGGCGGATTCACGCCGAGATTTGGGGCAAATACAGTGGATAGTTCTGTTCTTGTTGGAGTTAAAGGCTCCGCTTTGGAATCTCTGCTTCCTTCAGGATTGGGTTGGGATCTGAGTGGCTATTTTGGACGACACCATGCCGATTTCTTTATCTTCAACACCGTCAATGCCTCTCTGGGTCCCGATACACCTACCGATTTCGATCCGGGCGACTACATCCAGACCGATTACAACCTTAACTTTGATGTGACGCACCAACTCAATGAGATGCTGTTCTTCGCGTCAGGTTTGGAATATCGGAACGAGGGTTTTGAGGTGATAGAGGGACAAAGAGAATCCTATCAGATTGGTCCTTTGGCAGGGCAAGGCTTCAGTGCCGCTTCTAACGGGTTTTCAGGGTTCAGCCAAGTCGCTGCAGGCGAATGGGATCGCGCTAATGTTGCGGCCTATTTGGAAAGTGAAATCAACCCTCTCAAACACTGGCTGGTCGCTCTTGCCGGGCGCTTTGAAGATTTTGAGGATTTTGGACAGACCTTCAACTACAAGGTCGCCACCAATATTGGCGTTACAGACTTTCTTGAGGACGCCAATCTGATAGGCAATGATGCGATGATCCTGAAATTCCGTGGCAGTTATAGCACAGGATTCAGGGCACCGACCCCAGGGCAACAAAACACCTTCAATGTTACGACCGAGTTCAATTTTGAAAAGAATGATTTGGTCAATAACGGAACGATTCCTTCAACCAACCGAGCCGCTGCGTTGGTGGGCGGTAGGGCACTTGAGCCCGAAACCTCCACAAACTTCACCAGTGGTTTTACCTTTGAGGTAAGGGATATAAACCTCACGGTAGACCTGTTTGATATTCGGATGCAGGACCGGCTAGCTCTGTCCCAAGACTTCGCACTGAGCGAAGAACAGAAGGAAGAGTTGCTTAAGGCTGGTGTGACTAGCGCGGCAAACCTACAGGAATTCCGATTCTTTACCAATGACTTTGATACAACAACCCAAGGTATTGATATTGTTCTGACCGTACCAGTACCGAATGGTGATGTTACCGCTATCTATAACCGCACGGATACGACCGTTACCGACTTCAACCCGGAAACGCTCGACGACCTGCGGATTAAAGAGTTGGAAGAGAACCTACCGAAACAACGTGCAAGTCTCACAGTAACCCAATCCATAACGAGCCAATGGAGCGTTCTGGGTCGGGGTAGCTATTTCGGCGACTGGTACGATTCTGAGGATGATGAGACTTACACCGGCAAGGTACTTTTTGACTTGGAATCGAGTTACATGGCGGCTTCCGGCATAATCATCACGTTGGGTGTCCAGAACCTTCTCAACACCTATCCCGACGAAAATCCGAAGTCGGGTAATATTGGCAACCAATACGGTCAATTTAGCCCATTCGGCTTTAATGGGGCGTACTGGTATGCTAAGTTTGGTTACACTTTCTAAATGGGTGAAACGTAAGAATAATGCGTAATACGTAAGATTTTTTATGTATTACGTATTATACTTCATTTGAATCAATGAACCAATAAAGTGAAACTCAACACTAATAACCAGTGGATCGGTTGAATTAGGTGTTGGGTTTCACTTTTTTTATTTATGCCTAACGCAAGTTGTTACTTATGAGGAACATGACAAACCGGATGGACGCTAAAGGGCTGGCTTTGTTTTAGCGTTCAATCCAACTCCGTTCCAAGCATCTGCGACCTACCACCGAACAAGGCTATTGGCATCAATCTTGCATTCGGATTGATGACCCAAATTATATTGTTGACTTACGTAAAAACTGGGTGCAATGATTGGATAAATGTGCTAAACTCTTAGGCGCAGATTTCCGAATACTCAATCTAATCTCAACCCGAGGATTGATAACTGAATCTCGCTTAAGGGGACTCATGATAAATGCCAACCGAAAAGAACAAGATTGAAGCTGAAGTCAATCGCCACGATGATTTACAAACCCGTCTATCGTTCCTGAAGTTTAATCAGCAGGATGAAGAACATCTCAAAGCACTCGCAGAGGTTTTCGCTCCCCACATTCCCAATATTGTACACAGTTTCTATCAACACCTACAAGGATTTGAAGAAACCGCTTCGCTGCTGACTGACGAACTGATTACGAAGCGGTTATTAGATGTACAACAACGCTATCTTGAGAGATTGACAGAAGGAAATTATGACCAACAGTATGCGGCAGAACGTTCGCAAATTGGGCATACCCACAATCGCGTTGGACTGGAACCGAGATGGTATATTGGGACATACAATTTGTATATCCATCTCTTAGTTCCGTTGATATGTGAGGCGTACCGCGATGAACCAGAGCGTAGCCAGAATGCCATCCTCGCTCTGACGAAGGTGCTCATGTTGGATATGCAACTGGCAATCGAAGCATATATTGAGCGGCAACAGTTAGAAGCACAGATTATTCAATCCGAGAGATTCGCTGCAATTGGGCAACTGGCAGCCCGGGTCGCTCATGAACTTCGCAACCCGCTATCCTCGGTAGAATTGAATTTAGATTTGCTTGCCGATGAAGTCGCCGATGGTCCAGAGATGGATGTCGCGGAGGCGAACGACCTGCTTAAATCTATTCACAATGAAGTTGAACGGTTGGCTAACATTGTTTCAGAATATCTGGTGTTTGCAAGATTGCCTCGTTTTGAATTTGAGCACGAATCTCTCAATACTGTCGTACAGGCATTTTGCGACTTTATCGAACCACAGTTACAGCAAGCCCAAATCACGTTTTCGATAGAACTCGCTGAGAACTTGCCTTTCACCTTATTGGATGCCGAACAGATCCAATGTGTTTTGCATAACCTGTTCAAAAACGCCATCGAAGCCATGCCTTCAGGTGGCGAATTTTCGATCCAAACTAGTGTTAGATCTTCTCGGATTGTGCTGCGAATTTCCGACACAGGCGTGGGCATCCCGCTACCAGATCAGAAACGGATCTTTGATCCCTTTTTCACTACCAAGAAAGGGGGAACCGGTTTAGGCCTTTCGCTTGCTGGGGAAATCATCAAACATCATCAGGGGACAATTCTTTGTAGGAGTGTTGTTGATCAAGGTACAGAGTTTATCATTACGTTTCCAATACGGGACGAGGAATTGAACGAAAGTGGAACATAGAACAAGCCGCTACCTAAATCACCAAAACACATCACACACTGGAGGGGCGATAATCATGAATTCAGATAAATTAGTTCTCGTGGTCGATGATGATGCGCCTATTCGAGATTCCCTTGAAAGGATCCTAAAGCGTGGCGGATACACTATCCAAACTGCCGCGGATGGCGAATCCGCTTTAGAATTGATTCGTCGGTACCCGGTCAATCTGATTCTCGCCGATTTGAGAATGCCCAACATGGACGGATTACAGTTGCTCAAAGCTGCCAAATTACTTTCCCCCGAAATCGAGGTCATTCTGATGACAGCCTATGGTGAAGTGGATACAGCTGTTGAAGCGATGCGAGCCGGTGCGTTTCACTTTATTCAAAAACCGTTGAAGCGTTCTGAAATTTTGCTCACCATCGCCCGTGCTCTTGAAAAACAGATGTTGGCTATAGAAGTCCAATCCCTACGGAAACAGATAGACGCCGAATATTCTTTGGAGAACATCATCGGAAAAAGTCCCGCTATGCGTCAATTGATTACAAAGGTGCAACAGGTTGCATCAAGCACTGCTAGCGTCCTAATCACCGGTGAAAGTGGGACAGGCAAAGAAGTTTTTGCTAACGCAATCCATGCTTTAAGCCCAAGAATAGATAAACCGATGATTAAAGTGAATTGCGGCGCGTTCCCCGATACCCTGTTGGAATCCGAGCTTTTTGGATACGAAAGAGGGGCATTCACAGACGCTAAAGTAAGCAAGCCTGGACGTTTTGAACTCGCGGATGGAGGAACACTCTTTTTAGATGAAATTGGCGAAATGCCTAAGCCACTACAAGTGAAGTTGTTACGGGTTCTGCAAGATGGCAAATTTGAGCGACTCGGTGGGACCAAATCCCTCAGTGTGGATGTGCGCTTAATCGCGGCTACAAACAAGGATTTGGCGGCGGAAATCGAGGCAGGTAATTTTCGGGATGACCTGTTCTATCGGCTCAATGTGATTACCCTCGAACTCCCACCACTACGCTCTCGCAGGGAGGATATTCCACTGCTTGTAGACTGTTTCGTAAAAAAATATAGTGAAAAAACAGAGAAACCGATCCGAGGTATTTCTCGTCAAGCGTTGGAGGCACTTGACGACTATCATTGGCCGGGCAATATTCGCGAGCTGGAAAACGCAATTGAACAAGCAGTGGTGTTAACACAATCTAATGACATCGAACAGATAGATCTTCCGGTATCAATTCACAAGGGGGATAAGGCCCCGGCTTATTCTGAGGATCTGAAGTCGATTGTTGTGCCTTTAGGAACACCTATGGAAGATATTGAACGAAAAGTGATAGCCGAGGTGCTTTCGATGACTTCTGGCGACAAGGAATTGGCAGCGAAGTTGCTCCAGATTTCGTCACGCACTATCTACCGAAAACTGGAAAAGAATTAGAGATGTTAATATAATAAAGATAATCCTACGACGGAGGAAACACGATGATCCAAAACATTCTCGTCGCGATCGGCGACACACCACATGAACAGAACGCCTTTGAATATGCTGGGCATTTAGCTGCGCTGCTAGACGCTCACCTTTCGTGCGTCTACTTTGCTGATGAAAGACATCGCGGTCAGGAAGACATTGCCGCTAGAGTTTTCGACAATACGGAATCAGTACTTGCTGAATTCGAGTTTTTATCCGCTCACGTTGATACTATCACTGGGAACCCTGTAAGAAACCTCTGTGAAAAAGCGCATACTGCCGATCTCGTCGTGGTCGGTATCCCTGAGTCAATCAAAATGAAGGGATTACGGTTGATTCACGACAACATCGACGATATTCTGTCCCGCATAACGAAACCGACGATTGTTGTCCATGAGCAATGCACAGTTCTACAAAAAATTCTGACTGTCCATCACGGCGATGCAGCATCCGACCATGTTCTTGAATTGACAGCGGAGCTGGCAAAGCGAGCCGAGGCGAGCTTGTTCGGTTTATCACTGGCAGATACGCAAGTGGGAGCAGCTGAGATCTCTGGACGGATGCGTGAATATCTTCGGTACTACCAAGTGGAAACAGAGTTCAGAGCGCAGTTGGGTTTTACTGTAACCAACATTCTGAATACAGCAACAGAAGAGGACTGTGATTTAATCGCGCTGAGTGCGAATCATCATGGGCGGTTGTATGAGCTGATTTTTCAGGACACGACGGAGATGGTTGTAAAACTCGCAGATCGAGCGGTGCTTGTCACCCGGTAGTGCACCGACATAAAAAACTTGTGTCGGTTGGGAGTGCTTCCGCGGTTGGTTCGGAGTTAAGATAATGTTGGAAGTTGAAGCAAAATTTCAGGTAACATCGCCACAGATATTTGATCAGATTCGATCGCAGAAGCGAGTGGCAGATTATACACTTTCGGATTGGACGAACAGTTCACAACTAGATACCTATCTTGACACAACGACCGGATTGTTCTTACGGACTGGTGCTTCCTTGCGGCTCAGGAAGAAGTTTCTCACAACCGGAGCTATCAAGGCGGGAACACAGCTCGTTACATTTAAAACCCAAGCCAAAGGGGTTTATACTCGTACGGAGCTGGAAATGCCGATTACGAACCAACAGGTGCAAGCACTATTAAATGGAAATTTTGAGAGGGTTCATGTGGAGGCCGTGGAAGCGACTGTGCATCATCTAAAGGGAGAAAAGGTATTCCCTGTCCTGCATGTCGAAAACAGCCGTGAAACATGGCTCTTAAATGCGGATCCGGGTTGTATCGAAGTGTGTTTTGATGCAGTGCGGTATGCGGATATGGATAGAACACAGTCTGTTCAGGAGTATGGCGTTGAGTTAGAACTCAAAGCCGGTGAACCTGTGTTCCTACAACAGATTGCTGACACATTATCTCAACAGTATGATCTAATTCCGACCTTTCAATCGAAATATGAGCGCGGCGTAGCACTCTTGAATCTGTTCGCTGTCAACAGGGAGAGTTAAAAAAAGGAGGTTACCAACGTTATGACCAACGTAAAGAAAATCAAAGGTATTGCGCCGGAGAAAAATCTTGATCCGCTATTCGATACATGCGGGCGGCAAAGTATCAGGCGTTTTTGCAGCAATGGATTGCGCTTGAGGAGGCAGATTTCAAGGGTCAATTCCTTAAAATCGTTACAGATGAAAACCAATAGTGCCATTTCATAACTGTTGATAATGTGAAGCTGAAACGTGCAGACAACTGGTTAAATTGATGCCGATAGCGAAACAAGCAGAATTTCAAGTTGGCTATGTTTGGATGGCTTTGGCGATTGCCATCTTTGGTGGATTCGCGCTAGCTGGTCATCTCGCCTTCGTCATGGGCTTTGATCGACCGTTGGGCGATGGTTTTGCAAGCCTTATTCAGATTCACGGACATCTACAATTGGTCGGTTGGGCGGGGTTATTTATTATCGGTATCAGTCTTCACTTCATTCCACGTCTATCAAGCGTTCCCATTTCACACCCCCAATGGATTCCCCGTCTGCTTTGGCTCATCGGAATCGGTTTGCTACTACGATTTATTTCACACTCGATTCTACCCTACCTTGATAACGGCTTCCTTTTTATCTTCTTAAGTTGGATAACCGCCGCCTCCGGATTGCTTGAATGGTATGGGGTGCTGATCTACTTGGCACTGTTAGTAGGTACAACCTTCGGTATGTCTAAGACGGATCGAAGACCGCCCTTGATGGCTGTCCGCCCATACTTTGGGATGATGATGGTGGGTTTTCTGCTCTACGCCACAATTCATGCCGTATTGCTGTTACTGATGGCGTGGCGAGGGAACATTGTCGTGGGTCAAGCGTGGAATGAGATTTCGATTCACATCTTCATTGGTCTGGTGCTGTTGCCCGTTGCATTCGGGTTTTCAATTCGGATGCTTCCGCTTTATCTTCGGCTTCCAGTCGCAGATTGGCACGTTCGGCGTGTGGCATACGTTTATCTCATTGGATTTCTGTGCCAGATCAGGGAAATCCTTCCGATAGATTTCCTTAGCCATATAGAGGAGTACATCTCCAGCGTGGGAAGGTTGGTGAAAGCCAGCATCATCTTATACGTCGTCTGGAAACTGGATGTTCTGACGCGCAGACAAGAGCCGCCGATTGCCCATCGCGATTTGCAGCCATCGCCGGATCGCCGAGCGACACGTGGGACTAGCCCGGACCACGGAGCGTATGGTCGGTTCGAGTGGCACATCTACGCTGCATACGGTTGGCTTGTATTCGGCGCACTTGCTGAGATGCTCATTGGCGGTTTTGGGATTTTTCGGCTCCCGCTTGCGATTAGTAGCGATGTAATTCGACACATCTATCTGCTCGGATTCATTACCAATCTTATCATGGGTATGGCGGTTCGGATGGTTCCCGGCTTTCTGAGAAAACGGCGCATTGCAAGCACAAGGTTGATTGATGGAACATTCTGGTTAACCAACGTCGCCGTTGTTGGAAGGGTAGTGCCCTTACTTCTATCGTTGGTGCTATTCGATGTGCCTGAATCCATTGACATAATCGCTCAAGCCGCGTTTGGACTGTCAGGAATTTTAGGGCTACTGGCAACAATCTGCCTTGCTATCAACCTGTGGAAAACAGCGCGTGGTATGCCTACACAACCTGTGTAGAAAGCACTTGTTGCTTCAACAGGCTTTCAGGTGGAGTGTGGAATGAGTAGGCGAACACCCCAGTTCCTTTGCCTATTTACGTGGTAAATGAATCGAACCGTGTCGTCGTGTTGACCATTCTTGGGCAACAATACGGAAAATATCGGACTCCGTAATGACACCAACAAGATTCACTCCCACGGGATCAACGACGGGTAGACCGCTGATCTTGTTTTCCAGCATTTTTTGCGCCGCTTCGCCGATTGTCGCATCCTCAGCAACCGTTACTGGATCGGGTGTCATCACTTCCCCCACCGTCATCTGTTCCAGCTTTTGGGAGAGTGTCTGTTCCGTATTGCTGAATAAATCAAACACTCGATATAAATCGCTCAAGGTCACGATGCCAACGAGTCGATCCGAAGCAACAACTGGCAGTCGCCGAATCTGATCGACAAGCATCAATTGATATGCCTCGACAATCTCCGTTTCTGGTTCGGCAATGCTTAACTCCTGCGCCATCCAATCCCTCACCAATGTGTGAATCATTTTGAGGCTCCTTTCTCACTTTTACTTTCGCGTTGAGTCGGTTGAGGTTCCCGACCTTGCTGAACAACAATTGTGCAAAAGCAGTGCCAGTTAAGAATGGGGATTACTGAACTTGTATGAGCTGCTCAATTTTCCCATCATTATAACCAGAATATAGCTAAAATGCACGTTAAATTTTTGGTGTTAGTAGCAGATAGCATCAGATGTAGATTTGAAAGGAGATAGCCTATATCTGCCTCTCCTCTCAATTATTTTACGTTGCACGTTCCAAACTGACAAAATGTCGGGTGCCTTCCCGAAAAAATTGTGATTTTTGCCAGAATGTCAAACGAAAGTTGGATAGATTTTGGGTTTTTCGACAAAATGTCAATTTTGGTGGTTTTATTCCTAATTTTTCCTAGTAGATCAAGCGTCAAGTGCAAGCGTGTAAAATGTCATGTAAAACCTTACTGTTATTAGCTTCATCATCATCTTCCCTCCCGCAATTTTATCCGTTCGCTATTATGGCACACCGATTGCATATTTCAAGCCGAACCACAGGGCTTCATCATGACAAAGGTCCGGAGCGCAGCTAGAAACGTGCAAGGACATATAACTCTTCACAAAGGAGAAAAATCACCATGCAACACACGATTCGGCGACACTCGCTTTCAATGCTAGGACTTGCAATCTTCGGAGTTATTCTATACTTGGGCAGCCACCAGTCTCTACATGCACAACTCCCCGCTGATGCGATGCGTATTGTACAGGAACGCAGTTTAACCCCTGATGATATCAAGGCTGCCTTGGCGACCTATACCCCCACCGGCAGACATGATGAATATGTGATGTTCTCTTCCGGAGGGCACAGTGGTCAGGTCATCGCTGTCGGCCTGCCATCAATGCGTATCCTAAAGGTTATTGCGGTCTTTACGCCCGACCCGTGGCAAGGTTACGGTTATGGAGTGAAGGATGCACCGTTGGACGCCTCAAGCGAAGGGGTGACCGTTGAGGGACAACCCCTCACTTGGGCAGATACGCACCATCCTGCATTAAGTGAAACTGCAGGGGACTACGATGGCGAGTATCTGTTTATCAACGATAAAGCCAACGGTCGGATTGCCGTTATTGATTTGAGAGATTTTGAGACTAAACAGATTGTCAAGAACCCAATCTTCCTCAACGATCACGGCGCGACGATGGTGACTCCAGACACGGAGTATGTGGTGGAAGGTTCACAGTACGCCATGCCGTTAGGTAATGAATATGCTCCTATTGCCGATTATAAAGAAAAGTATCGAGGGTTGATAACCTTCTGGAAGTTTGACCGTAGCAAAGGTCGCATTGTCAAAGATCAGTCGTTTGGAGTAGAACTTCCACCTTACTGGCAGGACCTCGCAGATGCTGGTAAGGTAGCGAGTGATGGCTGGGTGTTTTGTGGTTCATTTAATTCTGAACTAGCAACCGGCGGCATCGAAAGTGGAAATCCTCCCTTTGAGGCAGGCACGGCTGAACGGGATATGGATTATCTGCATCTTATCAACTGGCGTAAAGCCGAGGCAGCCTTTAAGGCTGGTAAGGTTGAGAAAATTAAGGGTTTCCCGGTGATTACAATTGAGACTGCGGTGGCGGAAGGTATCCTTTATCTGACGCCTGAACCCAAAAGTCCGCACGGTGTCGATGTTAGTCCTGGTGGAAAATACATTATTGTTTCAGGCAAACTGGATCCGCATGTCACAGTGTATCACATTGACAAGATTAAGAAGGCCATCACCGACAAAGACTATGAAGGTGTAGATGAGTACGGTGTGCCAATCCTACGGTTTGACGCGGTCAAGGAAGCACAGATAGAGGTTGGATTGGGACCGCTTCACACTCAATTCGACAATAAAGGATATGCCTATACCAGTCTGTTTCTTGATAGTGCGGTTGCACGGTGGACATTGGGACCGGATGCGAAATATAAAGCACCAGAGCGTTCATGGCGACTTATCCAGCAGCTACCCGTCCATTACAACATAGGCCATCTAGTGACTGCGGAGGGCGATACAGTTGAACCGGATGGGAAGTATCTTGTCGCTCTGAACAAATGGGCGGTAGACCGCTTCCTGAATGTGGGACCATTACTTCCACAGAATCTGCAACTGGTTGACATAGCCCCAGAAGCCGATGGAATGGGATTGCTCTATGACATGCCGCTCGGTATCGGTGAACCGCACTATGCACAGATTATTAAAGCGGATAAACTGAAGGCATGGGAGGTGTATCCTGAAGTTGGCTGGGATACCATTAAACAAGAGAAACATCCGAAAGCAGCACTCAAAGGTTCAATTAATCGGAATGGTGACACCGTGGAAGTCTTCATGACCGCTATTCGGAGTCACTACGAACCTGAGATTGTAGAGGTCAACAAGGGTGATCGCGTGATACTAAATCTGACCAATCTTGAACGCACTTACGATGCGACGCACGGTTTCGCCCTGCCCGGTTATAATATCACCTCAAGCATTGAGGCTGGCGAAACGGTCACGCTCGATTTTGTTGCAGATAAGGAAGGGGTCTATTCCTTCTACTGCACCGAGTTCTGTTCAGCACTTCATCTGGAGATGGCAGGATATTTCCTTGTCAAGCCGTGAATGAATCAATGAACCAATTCTTAAAATTTAAACGCACCCGGCGCGAGTGGCTGGTAAGTGCGCTACTAATTGTTGCTAGTATCCTCCTGCTCGTTTCGTTGCTGTTTCCCTACTGGCGGGTAGACCTTGAAGCGGGAATTTATCCGAAAGGATTAGCACTCGAACTTCGTCCCTACCGTCTTGATGGAGATATCAAGGAAATCGATGAACTGAACCACTACATCGGTATGCGAGAGTTGGAGTCGGCGGGGAAACTGGAGCGCACAATTGCTGTTCCGGCGATCATCATTGCGGGGTTATGCCTGCTGCTTGCGGCGTTTATTCCCCGCAAATGGTCAATATGGCTGACACTTCCCGGCTTAGTGTTTCCGGTTATTTTTCTAGGTGAGTTGTTCTGGTGGTTGGCGGATAGCGGACTCAATCTTGATCCAAAGGCACCGCTCAACCAATCAATTAAACCGTTTATCCCACCCATCTTCGGGGAAGGACGGATCGCGCAGTTCAACGCACACGCCTTTTTCCAGGTTGGATTCTACCTTGCGCTGCTTGCGGCGGTGCTATCAAGGACAGCATTCTATCTGAAGAGGCCGGGATGGTTGGTCAAAGGGTTGATGATTGACGCCTCGGTGTTGTTACTTATTTCACTGTTTTTCCCTTACTGGCGGGTAGATTTTGAGGTGCGAAAATTTCCGAAAGGTGCTATACTTCAAATTCGGCCAGACCGTATCGAAGGAAACATCCGAGAAGTGAACAAACTGAACCGCGATATCGGAATGCGGAACATCGAATCGGCAGGTCAATTTGAACGGAAGATCGCCATTCCGTCTATTTTAATTATGGCATTGGGTTTGTTGGGTTCTGTCTTTGTACCGCGAAAATGGTCATCTTGGCTTGCGACCCCCGCCTTAATCTTTCCAATCATCTTTGTCGGTGCACTTTTTTGGTGGCTGCGGGATAGCGGTCTCAATCTCGATCCCGAAGTCGCACTCTACCCGGACATCGAACCCTTTATCCCTCCTGTTGTTGGCACAGAAACAGTCAAATCGGTCACCACGATCTCGACATTTCAACTTGGGTTTTATCTTACCATTTTGACCGCTTTGCTGTCTATCTGTGCACTTATGCTCAAAAGATACCGAGCTTTTCACCCTAAACAAACGGTGATGGGAGTTGTGCTGCTCATATCTTTATTCTCAGCTGCATCAACTTTGAACGCTGCAACGTTGACCGTTGATGAAAATTCCAGTATTGGCGATACGGTAAAACGTGCCACTCAGGGCGATACAATTGTGGTGCAAGGTGGAGTTCATCATGAGCGGTTCATCGTAGATAAATCCGTAACCCTCCGCGGTGAAAATGGAGCAATTATTGACGGAGGTGCGGTTGGTAGTGTCATCACAATCCGTGCGCCGGCGGTGGTTGTCCGTGGATTCACAATTCGCAACACCGGTGACCGGCTTTCTGAAGGCGATGCCGGTATCATGATCAAAAAGGCAAGAGGAGCAATCATTGAGGAGAACCGATTTGAAGACGCTCTATTCGGAGTTCAAGTGCGGAATGCACCGGACAGCATTGTCCGAAACAACATCTTCCACGGCAAGGACCTCGATGTTGGGCGCCGGGGAGATTTGATTCGCGTCTGGTATAGTAGCGGTGCGGTGGTTGAAGATAACCGTGTTTTTGATGGTCGGGATGTTGTCATCTGGTATTCAAAAAATATCACGGTGCGTAGGAATGAGGTACGCAACGGGCGTTATGGGATTCACTTCATGTATTGCGACGATGCAACGATTGAAGATAATCGCCTGATTGGTAACTCGGTCGGGGTTTATTTGATGTATAGCTACCGTCTGCGGCTTCAGAAAAATTGGGTGATAGCTAACCGCGGTGCTAGCGGTTACGGGATTGGTCAGAAAGATATGTATGACGGGCTTATCGCGGACAATTTCGTTGCTGATAATCGGGCGGGAATGTTCATGGATAACTCAACGAACACTTTTCGCAATAACCTAATCGCTTTTAATGATTTTGGAATGCTTGCACTCCCCTCCGCCCGGAAGAACACCTTTGCTAAGAATAGCTTTGTTGACAATGGCGAACAGGTGGCTATTGAGGGGCAGGGGCGGCTTGGCACTAACCAATGGGCAGGTAATTACTGGAGTGATTACAGCGGTTATGATGCAGATGGGGATGGCATCGGGGATATGCCGTATCAGTCAGTACATCTGTTTGAGAAGCTAACCGAGCAGCATCGCGCGTTACGGATTTTCACCTATAGTCCATCGGTGCAGGCACTCGATTTTGCCTCCCGACTCTTTCCTGTTTTTACGCCCCAACCTAAGCTGGTGGATGACACCCCGCGTATGCGTCCTGTGATGCCCGATCTCAAAGCACCGAAAGGAGTGCTTTCATCAGCATGGTTGTTGGGTGCTTCGATGTTATTCCTGTCCGCTCTGTCTATTTCTGGACACTTAAAAAAATGGTTAAATCCTATTGCGTCTCGCATTCCATCCTTTACTTCTAACTTATCAGATAGGACAAAAGACTCAACATACGAGATGCAACATAAATCATCGGAGACGCAAGCAGTCCCTATCATATCCGTCGATAATCTGATCAAACGTTTCGGTAAAACAACCGCAGTGGAACGGTTAAGTTTCGATATATCATCCGGAGAGACGGTAGCGTTATGGGGACCGAACGGTGCAGGTAAAACAACTGCGCTGCGCTGCTTACTGGGGGTATTGCCTTTTGATGGAACGATAACAGTCGGAGGCAATTCGTCGCGCAGCGAAAGTAAAATGGTTCGCCAGCAGATTGGTTACGTTCCACAGGAGGTTCGGCTCCACAGTGACTTGACGGTGAAAGAAACAATATCGTTTTACGCCCGCTTGCGACGTGTCTCTGAAGATCGCTGGACAACCCTGATGGCTGAGTGGGATTTAACCGAGATTGCGGACAAACGGGTTGGAGATCTGTCGGGCGGCATGAGGCAGCGATTGGCGCTGGCAATTGCCCTGCTGTCAGACCCGCCGATCCTGTTGTTGGACGAACCGACGAGTAATCTGGATGTCCATACCCGTCATGAGTTCTGGATGGCACTTGAAGATCTCAAGAAAGCCGGCAAGACTTTAATCTTCTGTACCCATAGGCTCGATGAAATTTTCAGACTGGCAGACCGTGTTATTGTGATAGATAGGGGAAAGAAGATTGCTGAAGGTCCTCCAACACACCTTAATGGCCATCTATCAAGAGATGTGGTGTTGCACCTGTCGATCCCTGAATCGTTCCATGAAACAGCAGCAGACCTACTTGAGGGACAAGGTTTCCCCACTAAATGTAACGGCGTGAAGATCTCAGTACAAGCACCGTATGATAGGAAAGCTGAACCGTTTCAAGTATTAGCGGAATCTGCTATCCCGATCGACGATTTTGAATTAGCCGATAATCAAGATGAGGAATAAACCATGATTGCTGCAGCTTCTAACATTTCTGTTGTGATGGGTAAAGAGATACAAGACTCTCGCCGCAACCGATGGTTTCTGCTGTTCACGGTTGTTTTTACTGGATTGGCACTCGGTTTAAGTACACTCGGATTTTCGGGGCTCGGCACCTTCGGCGTAGCCGGCTTTGGACGCACGGTTGCTAGTCTCATTAATCTTGTTGTACTGATTGCGCCCCTGATGGGTTTACTGCTCGGCGCTATCAGCATATCCGGTGAGCGGGAACGAGGCAGTCTACTTCCGATTCTAGCGCAGCCTGTGACGCCAACAGAAGTGTTGCTCGGAAAGTTTTTCGGAACAGCGGCAGCACTCGCTGCAGCGATCCTTTTCGGGTTCGGACTAAGCGGATTTGTGATTGCGTGGCGAGGTGGTTTCGCCCAACTGGACAATTATTTGATGCTGGTCGGGTTGACTTTGCTGCTCGGTCTTGTTCATCTTAGTATTGGCTTCTGTCTATCTGTCCTCACATCAAAAAGCGCGACAACATTGAGTCTTGCCCTCATCCTCTGGCTGTCAATTGTGTTTCTCAGCGATCTCGGTCTCATTGGGACAGCAATTGTGCTCAGACTATCACCGGAGGTATTGCTTGCAGCAGTGCTGTTGAACCCAGCGCAGGTTTTCAAATTGGCGGCAATTCAGATGATACAGGGGAATTTAGAGTTACTCGGCACCGCGGGACGTTATGCTGCGGATGTGTTAGGCGTTTTCTTACTGCCGGTACTGATGGCATTACTCGTTTTCTGGGTGTTTATCCCACTCGGAATCGCTATTTACATCTTTCCACGAAGGAGTGCACAATGAAACCAACGAAAATGGAAGGAAGGGAAATACTCATTTCAGGTTTCACATATCTTGTGTTTGTCATCGGACTAATCATGACCGGCTGTGGGACGCAAGATAACGGCCCCCCTCGCATCCGATACGGTGAAGAAACTTGCGATCGATGCCGCATGATTATCAGCGAAAAACGGTTCGCTGCCGCATATCGGACCGAATCCGGTGCACTGCGAAAGTTCGATGATTTGGGTTGTGCAGTACTCCATCCAAGAGAACAAGAGGAAACGATAGCGCAATTTTGGGGGTATGATTACGAAGAGACCGATTGGTTGGAGGTAAGACAAGCATTCTTGGTACATAGTTCGGAGCTCTTGACTCCGATGGGATATGGAATTGCTGTTCTTCCAACAGCGGAAAAAGCTACGGCATTAGCAGAAAAGGTAGGTGGTCGAATCGTGCAATTTGACCAACTTTATCCAATTTTACAACCATAAATGAAAGGAGAATAAACGATGTTACTCAAGCGAATCTTATACATCGGACTGGTATTAATTTCGGTTCTATTCACTGTAACTCTCGTCCAGTTGGGTTGGACGACCGAAGAGAAAAAAGTTGACCCTTCTATATCTCAAACTGAAGCGACACCTGATACCGCTACCATCATTGGCACGGTGAAATTTGAAGGGGAGGCCCCTTTTCGGCGTGCAATTAATTTCGGTGCCAATTTGGATTGTAAACATCTACACGATGGCAAAGTCCATTACGAGGATGTCGTCATCAATCAGAATGATACCCTCAAGGATACGCTTGTTTATGTCAGAGGAAAACCGAAGGGAGACCATAAGCCATCGACAAAACCTATTGTGGTCGATCAGGTAGGTTGTATCTTTATTCCACACGTTGCAGCGGTGATGGTGGGTCAGCCGATGGAATTTCTTAATAGCGATCCGGCACTTCACAATATTCGAACTGAATCGAAAAAACAGCGACCATTTAATATCTCCCAGCCGAATAAAGGCATGAAATACACGCACCAATTTGAGGCAGCTGAAATAGGGATTCCGCTCCGGTGCGATGTTCATCACTGGATGGTCGCTTACGCGCATGTCTTGTCGCATCCGTTCTATGCCGTTACTGGCGAGAAAGGCACTTTTAAGATTCAGGGCCTTGCGCCGCGTACTTACAACATTGAGGCGTGGCACAGTAAGTTAGGAGCACAGAAACAGAAGATTACGTTGGCAGCGGGGGAAACTAAGACGGTGGATTTTGTATTTACTAGCGAGTGACAGGAAACAGAAAACGAGAAGACGGGAAAGCGGGAGAACGAGAAGATTTTTACCGCAGAGGTAGGGAGGCCACAGAGGAAGAAAAGAGAGTGAGCAGAGAAACCCCAAAGGCTCATGTTAAGATTTAGTGCAAAGAAACCGAGTTTGACCCCCTGACAAGGGGGCAGCGAAGGGGAGCTTCGCAGGGGGGTTAAAAAAACTCGGTTTCTGTTGTACTTTACATTGGTTACATCCCGAACCAATACCGGCATTTAATGAGGAAGATATTCGACCCGTCATCGGTGAAACTCGATCTCAAACGATGAAACGGGCGAAAGTCGAGATCTGCTTCTTCTACACGATCTAGTTCAACCTCTCGTGATTGAGACCAAACCAGAAACAGGGTACTTCCGGGTCGAAATTCCCAGCGAAGCACGGTGTTGCCCCGTAGAGATCGTCGATGGAAGTCGCGGTTTTCGTTTAGTGGATACGGTTTGAACTGATACGACTTCGGTTCGACTAACTCCTTGAAACTTGTATAGTCTCCGATGGTGATGAAGGGTTGCACGTAGAACTGAAGGCTCAACGTCGGGGTGAAGCTGATACTTGCACGGGTGGTGAAATCAAGTGTGCGATTTGCCAACTCTCCGTAGACGTAGTGTTTTTGAGTTTGCCCATTGATCTGCTCCTCAACCATTTCTACCCACTGTGCATCCCTCACTTGGTAGGAATAACTTGGTCCAATACTCACATCAATGTTAGAGGTGGGGCGAATACGCAGGGAAAGGTCTACATCGTAGTCATACGAACGCCTATCGTCGTTCCAAGCGAAAACGGGATTTAACTCCAATCGAACCATTTTGCGACTGTCGGTAGCGAGCCATGTATAAATCCACCAACCTGCGGGATTCTTGATCAGCGTTCCACCGCGCCTAACATCGTGATCGCTAAACGTCTCTAGGTTGCGTCCTATCCAGAGGTCATAGTCCCAATAGTTCTTGAAGCGTCCACCTGTCCATATCTCGACGTAACCGCTGATATGGGTCCTGTCATAATTCCACGTCTGCCAACCGTAGAGTCCCAGAATAGCGCGTCGGAAAATGCTGAACGGCTTCTCCTTCCGCACCGTGAGGTCGTAGTTCCATTCAATCTTGTCAGAACGACGAAGATAACCAAGATCATTTATCTCCAGATCCGGGGAGAGCATTTTAACATTGGTTTCCCCTCTCAACCACCCACCGTGTTTGTCTATTTCAAGGTGTGCGAGGTAGCCCGACTTACGCGCCTCCTGTTCTCCTGCTTGACTTGCTGCCAACGTGCCGGTCAGCTGAAACCGCTCTTTGGCGAATTTTACATCCCAATCAACTCCGCCAACATAGGCGGAGTTGGAATCCTGTCGATTCACAGCGGTCATTATCACCCCAACGACCGAATTCCCTTTCAGCACGTCCTGATTGATTCGACCCACAAAGTAGTTGGTTAACGGTTCCACGAGGAACTCTCGTTCTATCTTGTCCCCATTGACCTTTTCTTCAATCTGCGCGTATTCTGGCGAAGTAACCGCCTCCATAATACCAAAGTGGGTGTTGCCTTGGGTTTTCCCGACAATTTTGGTGGCACCGAGAATTGTAGTTGATTCCGGACGACTCAGTTCGGTGGCACCGTTGGGAAGTTCAAAGTGTCCCGGTCGCCGCCCGATTCGTCGTGAATAAAGGAAGCTATAGTCCAAGTTTTCAAAGATCCGTGCCCCTTTCACAAAAAAGGGACGACGTTCATTAAAATACTCCTCATAAGCCGAGAGATTTAAGGTCGCAGGGTCCGCCTCCACCTGTCCAAAGTCGGGATTAATCGTGGCATCCAGTGAAATTCCGGAGCTAATTCCATATTGAACATCGGTTCCCACATTGCCCCATAACTCGGTCTCATCATTGAGGCGTGTGCGCCCCATGACGTAAGGTACTAGCTCCAGATGACGGGACGGGTGGATATCCTTAATACCAGTAAGATCGCCGAACCGAGACGCCCAGCCGGGTTCATCGCGCTTGACGAAACGCCAGTGGTCCTGTTCTTTTTTGCGACTGATGTATCGTTCGACCTGTAGTCCCCAGGTGTATTCATTTTTTGGGGAGAAGCGCAATATATGAAACGGGATTTTATATTCTGCTATCCAGCCATTTTCGTGGATTTGGGTTTTTACCTCCCACACACCGTCCCATGTGCTGTCCCACCAACCGGTTTCAGGTGCAATACCGTCGGTCACGGAGCCAGAGGGATAGGCAGTAAACCAGAAAGCACTCTGTCGGTTGTAGTGCGGGTCAAGGCTAACGGTGACTTTATCCGATTCAACATAATTGTCCCGTCTGACCAATCGGGAGACAATTTTATTGGGATCATCATCGTAGCACATAATCGCAAAATAGACCGCTTCGTCATCGTAGGCAATTTGGAACGTGGTGCGTTCCGTCGCCGGTTTTCCTTCATCCGGGTCGCGCTGGCGAAAACCTTCGTGGAGAGGTGCGGTTTTCCAAATCTTGTCGTCCAAAATGCCATCCAACTGCGGTGGTACACCGTTGATTCGGATAGCGGTAGCGGTTCTATGATGTGGGTCTGCCTCATCTGCAGCCTGTCCGTCGCCTGGGGATTGAACCGCTAAAAAGATAGTAAGAAACGCCCAGACGACCCAATAGTTGAAAACAAATTTCACAGTTGTTTTTTCTCCTTTACGTAGTTGTTTGCCTATTGAACCCCGTTTGTGGGATAGACTTCAGATTTTTCTCAATGCAGGCTACTGACAAAATGCTTGAAACAATTTGCAGAGGTATATACAATAGATGTGTGATTCAGATTGGCAAGGAATTAAACTGCATTTTTAGCACATTCAATACACATCAGATTAGACCAAACAATCAAGGAGACTCAAACTGATGAGAACAGTCGTTTTTCGTTTTACCCTTTTCATGGTTATTTGCTTTATCCTTGTATTAATAGATGGAAACACGCTGCTGTGGGCACTTCCTGAGTCGTTTGTACCTACTGCGAAGTATCTTTTTGAGACGATTGAGGTGCCCGGCGTCCATTTTCTGGAGTTGACTTCAAGCAATGACCTTGGGGATTATGCGGGCAACACTCGTAGCCCCGATGGCGAGAATATGATTGGCTTCACACTGATTGACGGGGTACTTTCTACCTACGGTGTCCCCGATTCCCTCACCTTTGGTTTCTACGGACTCAACAATGCAGGGCAGACTGTGGGTTTCTATCAGGATGCGAACGAGGTTTCTCACGGTGTGATTGTGCAGGACGGTGAATTGACAAAATACGATTTTCCGGGGGCAGCCGAAACGGAGATCTTTGGTGTTAGTGAATCAGGGCTACTTATTGGTGATATTTTTGATGCTGCTGGGGCCATTCACGGCTTTGTGGGCGATGAACAGTTTGATGTGCCTGGGGCGGTGACAACCTATGCCGATGATATGAACGCTGCGGGCAGCCTCGTTGGAAGCTACGTAGATGCCGATGGTGTATATCACGGGTATATACGTCACGCCGACGGTAGTTTTACCACTTTTGACTATCCGGGTGTGTTGTCAAACCTAGAATACCTTTTCGTGAACGCTATCAGCGATGCCGGCGTCATCGTGTTCAGAGCCAAAGCGTTTGACGATTTGGAACGGACTTATATCCGTCTCCCGAATGATACGGTGAAGGAGCTGAAATTCCCGGGTAGCGCGACGACGGTGGCGCGAGATATTACTGGGGACGGGCAGATTGTCGGTTACTACGACACGCTAGATGGACGCAGACACGGATTTATTGCCAAACCCTTTGCTAGTGAAACTGTGGAAGATTTTAGCAACGTTTACTCAGTTGCTTTCTCCAGAGGCTTGAACATGCTCTCGATTCCCCTAAAGCCAAAGACACCGCTGACCGCCCGTTCCTTAGCAGAGATGATTGGGGCAACAATAGTGATTACTCTAGATGAGATGAATCAGAAATTTGTGGGTTGGACGCCGGACACGCCAGACGATGGATTTCCGATTGAAGGCGGGAAGGGGTACATCGTCAATCTCTTGCGGCACCGAGAGGTTACCTTCGTTGGCGCAGCGTGGGGAAACCAATTGCAAGCTGCAGCGGCACCGAGCGTAACATCGAACGAAGGAACTTGGGCGTTTGTCCTTAGTGGACACTTGGAGAGTGAGCGGAACCTCAATGGCTATCTGGTCACGGCGCGAAACCTACGCACCAATGCTATCATGACAGGTAATGTACGAGATGGGTACTTCGCCGTGGCGACCGCCGATCTCTCACGCCGGAGTATCGTGCAGGTTGGCGATTCCTTAGAAGTCGCTGTCACCGATACAACCGGGGAGATTGCTTCGGAAAAATTCAATTTCATAGTAACGCCCGACACGCTTGCAAATGCGGTTTTGCCAGTAACGCTTGATGGCGTTGGTGCGCCGAAGCAGACGCTTCTACTACAGAACTATCCGAACCCGTTCAACCCTGAAACGTGGATACCGTATTACCTTTCGGACGCTGCGTCTGTGACGATATCAATCTATGATGCGACCGGACAACGAATTCGGAGACTTGCGCTAGGAGTCCAAGCGGCAGGTTTCTATCAAAGTCGGTCCCATGCCGCCTATTGGGACGGGCGGAATGATTTGGGCGAGCGGGTTTCCAGTGGGGTCTATTTCTACCAATTGTCCACCCCATCGGAGCACCAGATGAAGCGGATGGTTATTGTAAAATAGTATCAAATGAAGTTCATATCCCCTGCCTAAAGAAACACCGAATCTACCCCCAAAGCCTAGTGGAGCAATAGGAGGCAACTTATGTTGCCACCAAAGGATTAGCTTCTAATTAAAGATTAATGGAGTCTTCCTTGTCCAAACACAGCCAATGGTCAGCAACAGATCGAAAATTTATGAAACACGCCTTGACGTTAGCATCGAAGGCGCGTGGCCGCACCAATCCGAATCCGATGGTCGGTGCGGTGATTGTCAGGGAGGGTGAAGTTGTCGGCGAAGGGTATCACCAAAGAGCCGGGGATGCCCACGCAGAGATTCATGCGCTGAATCAAGCGGGAGGACTTGCGGAGGGTGCGACAATGTACGTCACGCTAGAACCGTGTTGTCATTGGGGACGGACGCCGCCCTGCACCGAGGCCGTCATTCGTGCGAAGCTAGCGGACGTTTTTGTTGCGATGAAAGATCCAAACCCACGGGTTGCTGGCAACGGTATACGTCAACTTGAAGAAGCTGGAATACCCGTTCAGGTAGGGATCTGTGAGGAGGAAGCAAAGCAGCTTAACGAAGTATTCATCAAATACATCACTACCCAGTGTCCCTTTGTCCTCCTTAAATCCGCAATCAGTCTAGATGGAAAGATCGCTACCGCTTCAGGCGAATCCCAGTGGATTACCTCAGAAGCATCGCGGTTAAAGGGGCATCAGGTCCGTGCTCAGGTGGACGCGATTCTCGTCGGCGTTGGGACCGTGCTGCAAGACAACCCAGCGTTGACTGCGCGTCTCCCAGAGAGGCGAAACGAAGATCCAATTCGCGTGGTCGTTGATTCGCGTGGTCGCACGCCGCTCGGAGCAAAAGTTTTTAATCCGGACAGCAATGCGGGCACACTAATCGCCGTCACAGAAAATGCACCCCTAGAACAAATCGAAGCCTTGAAATCCGCCGGTGCCGATCTGCTCATCATTGAAGAGAAAGAAGGACGGGTCTGTTTAAGCGCGTTAATGCGAGAACTTGGACGAAGAGAAATCACTAGTGTGCTGATCGAAGGTGGTGGAGAAATCAATGCCGCTGCCCTACAAGCGGGAATCGTCGATAAGTTAATGTTCTTTATTGCGCCAAAACTTATAGGTGGTGAAGATGCCCCCGGTCCCATTGGCGGCGCGGGGATTGCTCGTTTGGCTGAGGCTTTTGAACTCCACGACGCGAAAATCTCCCAAATCGGGGCAGATTTTCTGATTGAAGGACATTTGTCGTAGTGTTTTCCGCAGGGAAATAAGGTGATGAAAAGATACGAATATCTAGAGCATACCGGCGATATCGGGATCCGCGCGTATGGGAGCACGCTGGAGGAACTATTCATTAACGCAGCGCAAGGACTACTTGCAGCTACCGCAGATCTCAGCACGGTTGGCACAACGACACAAACTGAAATCGAGGTGTCGGCGGAATCCCTTGAAGAACTGATGGTAGCGTGGCTAGATGAGTTAAATTTTCGGCATGAGGTGGAAGAAATTTTCTTTGGAGGGGTTGAGATTCGAGAGATTGCCACAGCTCCGTACTGGCTGACAGCGGTTGCCTATGGCGATCCGGTGGATTTTACGAAACACGTTGTCTACACAGAGATTAAAAGCATTACCTATCATCAATTAATCGTTGAGCAAACCCCGGATGCCCGGTGGATGGCACAGGTAATTTTCGACCTGTAGCGGTTTATTAAACCCGCATAACCACAGGAAGTACCATCGGGCGCCGATCTGTTTTCTTCTTGAAAAATCGTCGTAGAACAATCCGAATCTCTTCCTGTACTGTTTCGGTTTCGCTCTTACTCCCCGGACTCAGATGGTTGATTGCATGGATAACAATCTCTTTGGCTTCGTTCATCAAATCCTCCGATTCATCCATGTGGACAAACCCTCTCGAAACCATATCTGGCCCCGCGGTCACTTCACCGCTGTTGCTGTTGAGGACGACAATCGGAATGACCATACCATCTTGAGCAAGTTGCTGACGATCATGCACCACGATGTTCTCAACGCCCATATCAATCTTTCCATCCACTAGAACCTGCCCCGCCGGCACCTTGCCCTGGACACCACAGAAATCAGGGGTCAAGGTGATTAAATCGCCATCTTCAGCGACGGTAATATTTTCTGAAGAAATTCCAACTCCCTCTGCAAGTTCCGCGTGTTGCACAAGATTGCTGTATTCACCGTGCGCCGGAATAAAGAATTTAGGACGAACAAGGTTCATCATCAACTTAAGGTCTTCCTGCGCGCCATGCCCCGAAACGTGGATGTTGGCGTTTCTTTCGTGTAGGACATGTGCACCACGCCGCAGCAGGTGGTTAATCATGTGCCGGACAGATAGCTCGTTGCCCGGGATGATTCTCGCAGAAATCACAACAGTATCCCCCGGCTCAATATGCAGAAACGCATGGTCATCCTTTGCAATGAGTGCCATTGCGGATCTCGGCTCACCCTGACTGCCGGTACTGAGCACCACGACCTCATGGGGCGCGAACCGATCCGCTTCACGCGCATCGATCAGGAGGTTGTGCGGGACATCTAAATATCCCAACTCCGAGGCCGTCCGGATGTTATTAATCATTGAACGTCCAGAGACCGCTATCAAACGGTGGTGTTCAACGGCAAGATCTATAAACTGCTGGACGCGATGCAGGCTCGACGAAAAGGTGGCAAGGAAAAGCCCACCCGTTGTTCGTTGAAATACTCCATTCAAGTCGGCATAGATTGATCTTTCGGACGGAGTGAAGCCGGGGCGGTCGGCGTTGGTGCTGTCAGAGATGAGCAGTAGCACCCCCTTCTCGCCGAGCGCAGCGAGTTTGTGAATCTCAGTCAGGCGATTGTCAACGGGAGTTTGATCGAACTTGAAATCACTGGCGTGGACGATGATTCCGACGGGAGTATGAATGGCGACCGCAACAGTGTCAGGAATACTGTGTGCGACATGAATAAACTCTAGGTTGAAACAGCCGAGTTGCAGCGTGTCATCAGGATGAATGACGTTTAACTGCGCCATCTCCAAGACACCATATTCACGTAGTCTCCCTTTAGCGAAAGCAAGCGTTAATTCAGTGCCATAGATAGGCACGTTAATCTGCCGGAGAAAGAATGCAAGCCCACCGACATGGTCCTCATGTGCATGAGTAATGATGATACCCTTAATTTTATCTCGGTTCTCGCGCAGATATGTGATGTCTGGAAAAACCAGATCTACGCCGGGCATATCGGCTTCCGGGAACATTAGCCCGGCATCCACGACGATGATGTCGTCGCCATATTGGTACACCATCATGTTTAGACCGAACTCCCCTAATCCACCGATAGGAACAATCGACACACCTGCGTCTCGGTTTTCAGACATTATATATATAAATCCTCCAGATCGGTTCTTGAGTAATTCTGTTTGATAATAGCATATTAACCACGTTCATTATGGATAACTCTGATAATCTCGATAATGTTTACCTTTAGTCAAAAATTGGTATTAGAAAGAGACTCTCGTGAATTTTTGTTCTCCTTGGCCAGTAGAGTTGAAGACAAACATCATAGATTCAACGTGCCTTTGTACATCATTTATAACTTCAACGATTTCTTCATAACTCTTGAGAGTTACTAATTGTTCTCTATATACCTTGACGTTTGGGATGCCCTTTAGATAGTTCTTATAGTGCCGTCTCATCTCTAAAACACCATGTCGCGTTCCCTTCCATTTAATGGAGAGTTCTAAATGCTTTTTTAAGATACCCAATCGCTCTTTGATGGAAGGAGGGGCAAGCAGCTGTCCGGTCGAAAAATAGTGTTTAATCTCTCTAAAGATCCACGGGTAACCGATAGCGGCTCTTCCAACCATTATCCCATCAACACCATATTCTTGACGCATCTTGCGTGCCTTTTGTGGAGAATCCACATCCCCATTCCCAAAAACGGGGATTCTCATACGCGGATTGTCTTTAATTTCTCCAATGAGCGTCCAATCAGCACTCCCTTTATACATCTGTACACGGGTTCGTCCATGAATCGTAATCGCTTGGATGCCGACATCTTGTAATCTTTCTGCAACCTCAACGATGTATTGCGTCTTTTCATCCCAACCAAGTCGGGTTTTGACGGTAACGGGCAGCGTCGTCGATTTGACTATTTCGCGGGTCATCCTAACCATCTTCGGAACATCGCGCAAGATCCCTGCTCCCGCCCCTTTGCAAGTAATCTTCTTGACAGGGCAGCCGTAATTGATGTCAATTAAATCTGGATTCACCCGTTCTGCAATCCCCACCGCTGCTTTCATTGACTCAACATCGCCTCCAAAAATCTGAATGCCTACCGGTCGTTCAGATTCAAAGATATCCAGTTTCATGACACTTTGCCGAGCGTTTCGGATCAGCCCTTCAGAAGATATAAATTCCGTGTACATCAAGTCCACTCCACCCACCTTGCACACTGCACGAAAAGGGGGATCACTCACATCTTCCATTGGGGCTAATAACAGTGGAAAATCTCCTAACGCTATATCGCCAATTTTCAGCATAACCTGAATCATCTCCAATTCATATTGTCCCTGCATGGCGGCATCATGCGGAACTTCAATTTGGTCGCAAACGGCTATGAAATTATAAGGACTTATTAGCGGTTTGTCAAATCGGAAATGAAACACACGAAAATTTATGGGCAAAGCGAACGATATGGATGTTAAACTATAGTAGATTTAAGATGATAAACTTGAGGTGGCTGCGCGGGGCATTCAGTCGCTCAAGAAAGGAAGTATAGATTGGAAAATAGATCTGCATATTTCATATTCTGTTTATTCGGTATCGTATCTGTCTTTTTTTTCAGCCATCCTTGTGAAGCCGCACCACCGAACCCCTATCTTTTCTACAACTATAATCCTGCTACTAACGATTGGACACCGAAGGCACCCGCAAGCGAGACTCAATTCCGCCACGCGTTAGACGGTTGTTGTTTTGTTCGTGAGGAGAGCGTTTTACAAGCAGATGGTATCGAGTATGTTCTAGCGATAAAGATTGACTTTTCAGATCAACCCGGTCAGCGACCGGGGGCGGCATTTGATCAGTACCTCTTCGCAGACGAAGGTATTTCGCTGAAAACCTACTACAGGGAAGTTTCTTACGGACAGATGGACATACAGCCCGGACCGATGGGGGGAGCCCTTCCGAAAGGCAACCGGTGGATTCGTGCACAAAATCCGATGAGTTATTATGGTGAGGGACAGATTAACGTCAGGCGTTCCCAAGAACTTGTCCGTGAAGCGTGTGTAGCGGTAGATGATATGGTTGATTTTTCGGCTTATGACCGTGACAAAGACGGTGTGGTTGACCACGTTTTTATTATCCATTCAGGAGATGATCAAGCCTCGACTGTAGAAATGAACGATATCTGGTCAATCTTGACCCCGGATATCAATAGAACCTTTGATGGTGTATGGGTAAGCACGGCGGTTCTAGTTGGCGAGGAACCCAGTTTCGATACGCCACACCTTGGCATCTACTTTCACGAATTCTTCCACGATTTCGGTGCCCCCGACGTATATGGTGGAAATTTTTTAGGTCCTCGCGATCATAAATGGGGACTGATGGGACAGCTGGGGCCCTATCAAGGCGAAATCGTTGATGGGATTGGGAATGGATTACAACCAAGTCATATCAGTGGTTATCTAAAATGGGACTTTGATGCACGGCCCGAAAACGGACGTCTCGGTTGGATTCAACCCGTTGAGATTCGGGAGAATGTTGCCAACCTGCCGATACCGAGTTTCGAGTTGCCACCGCAGGACAATAAGCTCTTCAAAATTGACATTCCCGGAAAAATTAACAAATTTGGAGATAGCACAGAATTTTTCCTGATTGAAAACCGCTATCGAGAGTCGGGAGCACTGTTTGATACCCGTCTGCCCGAGTCCGGAATTCTCATCTGGCATATTGATGAAACAGATGTACGGCCTCCCGGAGCGATCGATGCTGCAAGTCAAATTTGGCTTGAGGATCCGAATGACCCCAAGCATTTTGGTATCCCTCCTGATAATCCGAATAACATAGATATCCGCACTATTACGGATGGTGCTGCATATTCCGCTGATGACAATGAAACATCTTTTACCGCTTCGACCCTTCCTAACAGCAGTGCAAATGATGGGACAATCTCGAAAATTTCTATCACAAATATCGGTTTTGAGGGACAGGAGATGACAATCTCCGTTGCGTTTGGAGATACCTATGAGCCGAATAATGATTTGACCGAGGCTTTTCCCATTGAATTTGACCAAACCTATGAATCCTTTATCGCCGATGAAAAAGATGAGCGAGATCTCTATCAATTCAATGCGATACCGGGAGAAGCAATCGTAGCTACCTTAACCAGCAACTCGGATACGGTTGACTATCGATTGTCTATACTTGATAGAAGCGGTCAGTCTATTGCTGCTGCAGAGTGGGTTGAAGTCACAGAACTACAGGTTGTCTTTCAGCCAGAGAGCGCGGATACATATTTTGTTTCAGTCAGATCCCTATCTGGATTCAGCGAAGTGGATTCATACCGTTTGACTGTCAATGCGGTTGAAACGCGATCTGGGCAGCTGAAATTGACAAAAGTCCGTGCCTTTCCGAATCCGATGCGTGTGGGGCACCGTGAAATAATCTTCTCCTACACAATCTCTGGCTTCCAACTAGCTGAAGAAGTGGAAATAAAAATCTACAATATCGCTGGCGATCTGGTCCACGCGGAGGCCCGCCAGAATGTCATCGGATCTGGTCAATTCCGTTGGAATGGTAGGAATGCGGGTAATGAGACACTCGCTACCGGGATTTATATTTTTGCAATCTCCGCGACTCAAGGCGGAAAGATGATTCAGGAAATTGGAAAAATTGGTTTGGTCAGGTAAAAAGTCCCTCCTAGCGCAATTCGAGTTGAAAGTGGTGTGTAAGGACTGATTTCGCTTGGAAAACTTGGTGATTGTGTGATAATCTTGAACAAGCTCCGTAAGCGCATCCAATAGATATTTAGGAAACCACAAGGAATTCAGATGAACATTCTTGGAATTGAAACTTCGTGTGATGAAACCGCGGCGGCGGTCGTTACTGACGGCAGAAAAATCCGATCTAATATTGTTGCCTCACAGATAAAACTCCACGCAAAGTATGGCGGGATTGTGCCTGAACTCGCCTCTCGGAAACATGTCGAAACGATTAACTATATTGTCGATCAATCAATGGTTGAAGCCGATCTACGGTTCGATGACCTTGAGGCAATCGCTGTGACAAACCGCCCCGGCTTGATTGGTGCCCTTCTCGTTGGGGTTGCCGCTGCAAAGTCGCTGGCATATTGCCATAATCTACCACTTCTGGGGATCAACCACATTGAGGGGCATATCTACGCAAACTTCATGGAACATGAAACCTTACCTTTCCCGCATGTCTGTCTCACTGTTTCGGGGGGACACACCCTTTTGGTGGAAGTTCAAGAGGGTTGGAAATATGAGATTCTCGGCACAACCCAAGATGATGCCGCCGGTGAAGCGTACGATAAGGTCGCCCAATATCTCGGACTTGGCTTCCCCGGCGGTAAAATAATTGATGATCTGGCGAAAGAGGGCGACAGTAACGCAATCCAATTTCCGCGTCCGATGCTTGATCGTGACAACTACCAATTTAGTTTCAGTGGAATTAAAACCGCTGTCCGTTTCTTTGTAGAAAAAGCGAATACGGTGGGAACTTTGCCACCGATTGTGGACATCGCAGCAAGCTTTCAGGCAGCGGTTGTGGATGTACTTGTCGGGAAAACCATCCGAGCGGCGAAAGCGAAGAACTTTAAGGCAATTACTTTGACGGGAGGTGTCGCAGCGAACCGCCAGCTGCGCGAATCAATGCGTGAGGCGGGCGCAGAAATTGGTGCGGAAGTTTACTATCCGCCGATTCAACTTTGCACCGACAACGGTGCGATGATTGCCGGAGTTGCTTACCATAAGTATCAAGAGGGGTTAAGAGACGCCCTTGACCTGAATGCCTCTGCTTCTGGATCTATTGTGTGAAATGCAAGACCTAATGTCCAAAATCTTAAAACTGAATACTTGAACCTCTGAATATTATGAACCAATTCGATGATTTATATATCAATCAAGCTATTACAATTTTGAAAGGTGGCGGTGTCGTAGCCTTCCCAACCGACACGGTGTACGGTGTCGGCGTAGATCCCTTTCAACCTAGCGCAGTGCAAAAGCTATATCAAATTAAAGGTAGGCCTATCGACAAACCAATTCCAATCTTGGTGGGATCCGTTGCCGACGTTGAACGCGTCGCTCAAAATCTGCCACCAACCTTTTCCCAACTTGCCGACCAGTTCTGGCCCGGAGAACTCACACTGATTGTCGAAGCAAAATCGCTACCGCCCGAAATTACGGCGGGTGGGGATACAGTTGGTGTCCGTATGCCAGACCATCCATTAGCACTCGCGCTTCTTCAGCGTTTTGGTGGTGCGATTGCGACAACTAGCGCAAACAAATCTGACGAGCCACCAGCCACCTCTGCAGCGGAAGTCCGATCTGTGCTTGGTGAACTTATCGGTATTATTCTTGATGGTGGTCATACAACAACCAGAATAGCCTCAACCGTTTTAGACCTTGCCGTGTCGCCTCCGCAAATTAGACGACAAGGAGGTATCTCAATGAATCAGCTTGCTCCTTTTATATACTGACGCAAGTTGCTAGTTGAAAAACACCGTTAAAAAATCCTCAGAATTTTCATAGTTTTCATAGTTTTTGAAAAAATGTCCTAAAGATAAATAAAATGGAGAATCCGTGCTATGACTGGGTTCTGAGCATTTTGTACAAGAAGATGCTCAGACATTACTATGAAATTTTGGTGATTCTCTTAACACAAATTGCACATACATATCGAAAATATCTGATTAGGAGTTTAACTATGGAAATTTCCCTTGCCGGTTGGAGTATCAACCGCCGTTTCAGAAATCAGGACGCCCCGCTGTCTCTACTCGATTATCCGCAACTTTCACGCGATGAATTCGACATCAATGCAGTGGAATTAAACAGTCCTTTCTTTACCTACCAGGACCCGGACAATCCCGCACAAAGTGGAATTTCCGATGCGTATGTCGACGAGTTACGCCGCCGAGCCGATAGTGCTAGCGTGAGGTTGCTCAGTATCGCCGTTGATGGTCACGGTAACCTATCCGCCCTCGACGAGACTGAGCGAAGGCAAGCGGTACAGAATCACAAGAAATGGTTTGGTATTTGCCAGAAACTGGGTTGCAATGCTTTTCGAGCGAATAGCGGGGGCAGCCATGGTGCTGATGCAACAGAGGCGGAGATTGAGCAGTGCATCAAGAGTTTTCAGGAACTCGCGACTATTGGGGAAGATACAGGTATTCGTGTGATGATGGAAAATCATGGCGGTGTTTCAGTTTCACCGGATAACATTGTGCAGGTTATAGAAGCGGTGGACAGCGCATATTGCCGTGTACTTGCGGACTTCCTCAATTGGAGACCGGAGGACGATAAGGTAGAGAACTTGCAAGCGGTCGCGCCTTATACTTGGGCAACCCATGCGAAATTCCTCAGTTTTGATGAAAATGGCGAGTCGAACGAAATTGACTGCAAGCGTGTCATGGAAATCTTTAAGGCGGCAGGATATACCAATCCGTTTGGCATTGAGTACGAAGGTCAAACAGACGATCACGCGGGGGTGATTAAGAGCAAGGTACTCATCGAGCGATATGCGTATTAACCTCAAAAGGTAGACACTATTATGAACCACTCTCCGCAGCGGGTAGAGAAATAAAAAAATGACCGATTTTAGTACAAAATGCTTGCCGGACACCTCTGATGCTATCGCCCCGGACGGCTCGGAGGTGCGTGTTTTACTGGAACTCGCAGGGGGTGGAATGGCTCACTTTGAGCTCGCACCGGGAGAAACGTCAACTGCGGTCGCCCACCGGACCGTTGAAGAAATCTGGTTTTTCTTAGGCGGTCGTGGCGAAATGTGGCGGAAGCAAGATCAGAACGAAGAGGTGGTCCCGGTGCATTCCGGCATCTGTATTACAATCCCCCTTGGAACTCACTTCCAATTCAGAGCCTTTGGTCATGAGCCTTTGGCAGCGGTTGGAGTGACCATGCCCCCTTGGCCCGGTGAGTACGAAGCTTATGTCGTCGAGGGAAAATGGGAGGCAACCGTCCCGCGAAAATCCAGATAATTCGACACGGTTGAGGTTTACGGCACCACTGCTTAATCTCATGTTCGACCATCAATAGATATAAACATACTAAACAGTCTCAAGGAAAGGAAACCATCGGATAAACTATGTCAACAATCCATACTAAGCTCAAGATCGGTGCTGCCTCAGATGTTGCAATGTCACAGGATGCACTTTTGCAGGCGGAAGCCATCCTCCAATCTGAAATTACGAATCGGCGAATCACCGCAGCAGCATTAACTGTGGCACGCAATCAGACGATTGTCCACTCAAAAGGCTATGGGCATCTGGCACCTGAAGCGGATTCAGATCCAGTCAAACCAGATTCCGTTTTCCTGCTAGCATCAATTACCAAGCCGGTTACAGCTTGTGCCTTGATGTTGCTGGTCGATCAAGGGCAAGTCTCCCTCGACGATCCGGTGTCCCTTTATTTGCCAGAGTTTCAAGGTGGGGAACGCTATAAGGTGCGCGTCCGCTATCTGCTATCACACATTTCGGGTATGCCGGACATGCTGCCTGAAAATATAGAGTTACGGCGTACTCACGCGCCATTAAGTGAGTTCGTCCGCCGTGCGACTCAAACACCACTACTCTACTCACCCAATACAGATTTTAGTTACCAGAGTAAAGGTATTCTGTTAGCATCGGAGATTGTAGAACGGATTACAGGGAAGCGTCTGCGAGATTTTGAAGAAGCAGAGATCTTCCAACCACTTGGAATGACGAATACCGCATTGGGGCTTGGGCGGTTTAAGATTCCCGAAACAGTCTGGTGTGGAACATCTATGGAGGAAACCGAAGACCAGCAGCGTTTCGGGCCAAATAGTCCTTATTGGCGCGATTTAGGCAATCCGTGGGGCGGGATACACAGCACCGGACCAGATCTCGCTATCCTACTACAGGCGATGCTCAATGGCGGTGGATATGCAGGAAGGCGTGTCTTTAGCCAGGCTGCGGCCAAAGCAATGACAACGGATCAGAACGGAACGCTGAATGCACCGTGGGGATTGGGTTGGGGATTGGCAGGCTCAAAGGCGTGGAACTACTTTGGTGAACTCGTCTCCCCGACAACCTTTGGTCACACCGGCGCAACTGGCACAGTGGCATGGGCAGATCCCGAACAACAACTGCTATGTGTGATTTTGACAAATCAGATGGTGGATAACGGGAGTCTACTCCGGCGGGTTTCCAACGTGGTTGCATCCGCTGTTGTTCGTTAATATCAAGGGACGGAGAAACCTTTATGACTTTAATCGACTGGCTGCTCGTCTTAGCGATCAATGGTGGCATTGTCCTGTATGGGGTCATTGTCTTCAGAGGACAGCGCGAGAGTTTTGACTGGTATCTAGCAGCCAAATCTATGCCGTGGTGGATTGTCGGGCTATCTGCTTTCTCGACGGCGGTAGATAGCGGTGATTACGTGGCGATTGTGGGTGGCTCCTACACGCTCGGACTATCTCAGCTGTCCCAATGGTGGCTGGGGATTGCCGTGGGCTGGTTCGTCCTGAGTTTCTTCGCCATTGTGCCGATGTATCGCTCTGGCGTATTCACCAATGCGGAGTGGCTTGAATTCCGTTTCGGTCCCGCAGCCCGATTTCTTTCCGTCCTGATCAACATTCAATCCCGGACCAATGTATTAGGCAACATCTTCTTTTCCACCTTTCTGGTCCTTAATATCGTGGCAGATATCGAGAAGGTCTGGAGTTGGCTGATTGTGGTCGCCGTTGCGTTTACCGCAATTCTGTATATCGTCCGGGGCGGCTTGAAGGCGGGAGTTGTTACCGACGCGCTGCAGAGTGTCAGCATGATTGTTGCAGCTTTTGTTCTCTGGGGTGTGGTGTGGGTGAATGCCGGCGGCTGGAAGGGACTAAATCAAAAACTTGCTAAGATAGATGCGGACTTGCCTGAAACCCTACTACATGTCGGCGGATATTCGCCGCCTGGGGTGCCTCCCCTTCTGGTCGTCTTTGGGCTTATCGTAGTATTAACGATGTATGTGTTGATTAATCAATACGAAACCATCCGATTTTTGGGGGCGCGTTCCGAATGGGATTTTAAGATGGCAGCTCTAGTTGCCAGCGTCGCAACGGCGGTCTGTCTATGGTTTAACGTGAGTTTAGGTCCTCTAGCGCGCGCAGATTTCCCCGCATTAGAGATGAGCGATCAAGCCTATCCCCTGATGCTCAAAAGTTATCTTCCTACGGGCTTAATCGGCTTGGTGCTTGCCGGGTTGGTAGCTGGAGGATACTCAACCTTTGATTCCATCGGCATCGGTATCTCAAGCCTTTTTGTCCGGGACATCTATGCCCGCTTCATTGTGAAAAATGGTTCCGATGCTCACTATACGCGAGTCGGCAGAATAGCCGTTCCTTTTATCATTCTACTTGGGTTTCTGTATGTACCGTTTCTTAAAGGTGGAATGGTACTGTTCTATCTGCGTCTGGCTGGAGCGATCCAAGTGCCACTCATGACGGTTATACTGATGGGTGTTTTTACACGGGTTCATCGTGGGACCGGCATCATCGGTCTTGCAATAGGGCTGATTTACGGTATCTCGGCGATTATAGCGGACGCGAAGGGTTGGGCACTACCTGTTTGGTATACCAACACGTGGTGGGCTTATTTGTGGAATCTGATACTGCCGGCGGGGAGTATGCTGATTGCTTCAAAGGTGATGAATCTGTTGCGTGGTCCTATCAAGGAAGAAGAAATAAAAGGTTTGGTCTATGCCCACGACGAGGCAACGGCGGATCTCCGAGAATTGATGGCGAGTCGTTTGAAAGTGCTGGAAGGTACATGGTTGCAAAAAACATTACGAGAAGCACCAATTCGACCAAAATATCCTTTTGAAGTACCGGATACGGGTCTACGTTGGTTCCAACGTCCGGGGGTGTGGGCAATTATCTACCTCGCTATCGCTTGTTATCTGCTCTTTATCCTACTCTGGTGAAAGGAGCCGCAATGGAAAATTCAGAAGACACTAAGAAAGCCAAGCAATTTGAGCGGTTGTACACAGCCATCCTTGTGCTGCTCGTGGCGATTTTGCTGTTGATCTCTATCTTTTATACACCGCGTCTATGGCTCGTAAAAGTTGGTATTGCCGTGATACTTATCGGTGTCGGTGCGTTCTTTGGTCACAGATACCTACGCGAGCGGTGACCTGTTGACTCAACCGCAAAAACCATCTGAATTAGACCCTCCTTGCTTTGGGGCTACCGGAACCAGTCATAATTGAGCCCCAAAGATCTATCTGCTAACGGTAGATCTACCCGCACACCTCCCTGTGCAGAGGACTGCTTTAGCGCGATTTCGACCTCAATTGCTACGGCAACCCTCCTGCCCGAGTTTTTAGGCTCATCTAGCCTACCTTCTATGCAATCTATGACATCCGCCAATCCGTAGATTGATCCGTAGGGACCAACAAACTGCGGATCGGGCCACGGTGTTTCCACCCTGTTGATGCCGGAAACTGTTTCGATATCTTGCCATAGCTTAAATCCGGTCGCCATTGTGGGAATAACTATCTCGCCGCTCGTGCCAGTTAAGCGCAAATGTGGTGCACCCGGTCGAAAATAAACCACCAAGTCACTTTTCGTAACCATCATCCCTTGACCGGCGAATTCATCGCTGCCGCCGGGGCCGCTGAATTCATCAGTGCCAGTACCACGGCGCTCCTGATCACCGATACCAATAACCCACGCAGGATCGCTATCTAAAAAGTAAGACCAGCTCTGGTGTTGTGCGCCAGGCCGCGGTGCTTCGATGGAAATCAGATTACCAATTGCGCCATTGGTAGCCAATTCCTTTGCTTTCGCAAATGATGGATGAGTCGTCGAAATGGAACCACAGTTAAGTGGCACACCGGCATCGGCACATACGTTGACCATCCGGTCAGCCTCCTCAAGGGTGTGTGCCATTGGTTTGGCTGTTACAATCCCCTTTGCGCCGTTCTCAACCGCCAAACAGGTCAAATCAGCGCGTCCCTTGACGTTCGTGGCTACAGCGACGATATCAAGCTTTTCAGTACGCAGCATTTCAACCGCATCGGTATAGAGCGCGCTGATATCGTAGCGTTCCTTAAATGCCTTTAACCGTTTCTGGTCGCGATCCGCCGCGGCGACCAAGTCTACCTCCGGACGATTCCAAAACGCCTCCGCATAACTGGTGGGTAGACCTTCTTTCCCGGGGTGAGCATGATGATAGATTTTGCGATGAATCTCCAAGTCGGGCGTAGGGCGATCAACGTCATCAATGTTGAAAAAGTCACCAATCCGATCCGCCATATCGTAGAGCATTCCCATCCAACCTAGACCAATCACTCCTGCACGATATTTTGCCATGTTTAGTTCTCCTTGTAGTATGCACCACTGATTATTGATGCTTTACGATTCACCTTCTGTTTCTAGCATCATCGCAGCAAACGTCATAACATCTTCTTGGAAAGCCTCCGTAAAATCCTCCGCTCGTTTTTTTTCTGCAAACCGGTTGAATACCGTTTCTAATGCTTGGAGGAATTCCTCTGACAATCCTTCATCTTCCGCCTGCTGCTTCATCTGTTGAAGGATTGTCATCTTAGCTGCTTCTTCTCGTTCTGCTTGCACTTCCTGTATTGATTTGTCAAACGTAACCCGAAGTGTTTCAACGATATGATATGCCATGGAACGGTTATACTTCTGAGAGTCCCGTTTTGCACCATCATAAATATCAAGAGGTAGCAATAGGCTTATCTGCTTTTTTAGAGAATCTTTAGGTTGGCGATATTCTTTCATTGGAACCCTCGAAACTATTGGGGTTGAAAGTACGCATTATAAATAATATGTGAGTTGCTGTGAATAGTATATCATTAATACGTGCAGGTGTCCAGTAAAATTATTTTCAGAGAAATAGCATGTCCTATATTCGGACATACTACTCCCATGAAATACTCTCCATAGTAATATGTAAATCTCGTTCTGTAGGAATAGTATAAACAGAAGTTGTATTGATGTTAGAATGCCCTAATATTTTTGCAACCCTATCAATGGATTGCCCGGCATCAATAAGATTCTTTGCACAGGTATGCCTAAATACATGTGGAGACAAGTTGTCTATTTTTGCGTTATAGGCATATTTCTGTATGATGTAGCGAACACCACGATCCGTCAGGGGCATCCGTTTCTGTCCGTAAAACAGAAAACGGTCTCGTTCAGGATTTGAACCAGCTACCGACATCATCTCTCCGTTGCTATTAAGTGACTTCAGATAATCCCTCAGAACACCTATGGCAGTTGAGTTTAATGGGATATTGCGCCGTTTTGTTCCCTTGCCCTCGCGAACTGTAACCATATTACTATTTGTTGATATTCTAATATCAGAAACTCTTAAATTACAAAGTTCGCTAACACGCATGCCGGTATGCAGCAGCATTGTAATAATTGCTAAATCTCTCATATTTCCCGATCTACGTACTGCTCTTAGTAATCCCAGTTGCTCTTTGCGTTCGAGTGCCCGTGGTGCAAGCGGTTCTTCGGCAACACTCCGTATACCTTCGGCGGGGTTACTCGGAATAAGGTCGTGTTGTTGTGCCCACTGGCAGAAGCTTGATATACTAATCAAACTACGATTAATCGTTGATGGCTTCTTACCCCGGTCCAGCAGTGCATTCCGATAGTCAATTATCTCCATCGGAGTGACGTTTTCAAGATTCAGCGGTTCCCCGGTGATCTGTTGGAACCACCGTGAAAATGAGTTGAGATCTGCCATGTACGCCTTGATAGTTTGTTCGGACTTATCCTGATCATAAAGATAATCGCGATAATCCTGTAATAAATCGTCCAATTTTCGTACCTCCTTATCGGACATTTTTTTTGAGAATTCAGTGTTTATGGGGGTTAGAACGCCGTAATGTTGGGATTCGTTTCACTTATCGGATATTTTTCGGGGAAATAATGTCCGATAAGATTAGTTATCGGACATTTTACGGAAGAAGGGGTAGTAGTTAGTATTAAAATGGCTGATTTTATGATTTTACCGTAAATTCGATTCCACATCAATACTTTTCTCGTCACTCATTCGCAGGTTTGTTCGTTTATGTGTTTGGACTTGACATCAAATTCGATGAATGCTATCATCCAAATATCAAGTACTTTGATGAACAGATAGAACCATTACTGCTCCCGCAAGCGAACGCGAGTGATGATGGTGGTTATATTAACTCTCAAAATTGTGAATCATGTTTCACCATTATGTCAATCATTCTTGGGTTAGATATTGGCGATGTACGAACTGGTGTCGCCATCAGTGATGAATTAGGTATTGCTGCCCATCCACTCTGCACAATTCAACGGAAAAGTAGAAACGCCGTGCTAGCAGAGTTACGGGAATTGGTTACTGCCCACAAAGTCGAGCAGATTGTCGTAGGATTGCCACTTCAACTCGATGGTGAAACAGGGAGGCAAGCGAAAAAGGTAAAACGGTTTGCAGAAAAATTAAAGCAGCAAGTCAATCTGCCAATTATTTTCTGGGACGAAAGTTTTACCACCGTTGAAGCTGCACAGATCTTGCGGGGGACCAAAAAACGGCGGAAGAAACGGAAGCAGGTTATAGATCAGGTTGCCGCTGTACTGATTCTTGACGGATATTTGGAGGAACTACGCAATTCACGCGGGAAAGGTCAAGTCAACGAGTATGAATCATGCCATTAACGGATTATTACACATACGTTCTAATCCATACACCGATTTTAAATTACTTGACTTTTTTGGAATAGACCTCAATGAAATCACCAAATCTCCGCAAAAACGTGCCGTGGTATATTTCGATCATTCTCTTTAGCATATCAATCCTCAGTAGTTTCGCAATTTTAATCACGATATTCTATATGGTGCGCTATTTAGCCCCTGTCGATGCAAATGCCAAACCTGTGGAGTTAAAAATTGTTCGTGGCATGAGTTCACAGGCAATAGCGGATCAGCTTGCCCATAATAAGTTAATTCACAATCCATGGGCTTTCCTGTTTGTTTCTCATTTCAGTGATGCAAATCACCGATTACAGGTAGGAACTTATCGTCTCAGCGGAGCAATGAGTATACCACAGATTATTGACCACCTCAAAACTGGGAAAGTGGTCATGCAACAATTTGTGGTGCCTGAGGGTTTAACGGTTGTGCAAATTGGGAAACTTTGGCAAAAAGCTGGATTTGGAACAGCGGCAGCGTTCAACCAAGCCGCGAGCGACCCAAAGTGGCTGCACAAATATAGAATCGAAGGGAACACACTAGAGGGCTACCTATTTCCAAATACATACCAATTTCCTGATGGTGCAACACCGCAGGCGATCATCCAGATAATGCTGGCGGAATTTGACCGACGATGGACGGTTGAGTTCACTGAGGAAGCCAAGGCACTCGGATTCTCCAAACATCAGATTATTACACTAGCTTCTATTATTGAGGCAGAGGCACGAGTCTCAGATGAACGTCCTTTAGTTTCTGCTGTTTTTCACAATCGCCTGCGTCGCGGTTGGAAACTTCAAGCGGATCCAACTGCGCTCTACGGTTTGGGAAATCCGGATCGACCGCCCAGAGCAGCAGATCTTAGAGTTGATTCACCTTATAACACCTATATTCATAAGGGGTTACCACCGGGACCTATCTGCAATCCGGGTATGGCTTCAATTTTAGCAGCACTCCGTCCTACTTCAGTTGATTACATGTACTTCGTTGCTATAGGTGATGGCAGGCATCATTTTTCTAAGACATTAAGGGAACATCAAAACATGATCAACAAAATAAGGCGGAATCGCAGGTCGATTGCCGATTGAAAAGAATCTGAATATGGAGACCACACGCCTACAACTCCAGATTAGATGTCGCCCAAGTGTACATGAACGCTTCAACTGACAATTATTAATCTCCAACCACACGAAAGGGCATACACCTTTTGGCTTCACAACAGACTATTCAAAATGAGGTAACTATCTCAGGAACCGGTTTGATGCTTGGCGAGCCAGTCAACCTCACATTCAAGCCGGCACCAGCAGATCACGGTATTGTGTTTCATCGGATAGATCTGCCCGAAGAACCGACAGTCCAAGTCTGCCCCGATAACTACGAGGCAATCATTCCCCGCTGTACAAGCCTCCGCGCCGGGGATGCGGCGGTCAACAGCGTTGAACATCTGTTGTCCGCATTAGCTGGCATGGGCATCGATAACCTGCAAGTCGATATCGATGCGCCAGAGTGCCCAGCGTTAGACGGCAGTGCATTACCGTATGTCCAGATCCTGCAGCGGGCAGAGATAATCCAACAAGATGCCCCACGCGCCCCCATTGAGTTGACAGACCCGTTCGCCGCTTATGACGAGGACAAACAGCTCATCCTACTCCCCGCGGATTCTTTTCAAATATCCTTTGTGTACGATCATCCGAAACTTCCTGCTCAAGTTGCGAACCTCACGATAGATCCAGAAACCTACATGACTGAAATTGCGCCTGCACGCAGTTTTTGCTTTGCTGACGAAATCGAATTGCTTAGAGACCAAGGGATCGGCAAGGGAGCAAGTTATGATAATGTCCTTGTTATTGAAGATGATGGACGCACCAGTAGCGAATTGAGGTTTGCAAATGAGTTTGTCCGGCATAAAATGCTAGACTTGATTGGTGATCTTTACTTAGTCGGAAAACTACCCCAAGCCCAAGTCGTTGCGCTAAAGTCGGGGCATACGCTTCACGCACAACTTATCCTATCAATGGTGGAGAAAGGACTGATACAACAGCAAGAGCCTATTGAAATTATGGATATCTTGGAAGTATTGCCTCACCGCTATCCGATGTGTATGTTGGATCGAATTATCGAAGTTGAGCAAGGCAAACGGGCGGTCGGCATCAAGAATCTTAGTTTTAATGAGCCTTTTTTTCAAGGGCATTTTCCGGAACAACCCGTCATGCCCGGCGTCCTACAGATGGAGGCATTGGCACAACTTGGAGCATGGTTGTTGTTAAAAGAGCTAGGGGCTGAAGGGCAAGTCGGGTATTTTGTGTCAATTAAGGAAGCGAAGTTTAGACGCCCGGTTGTACCGGGCGATCAGCTTCGGCTAGAAATCGAAATCCTTCGCAGGCGCCGGACATGGGCGCGGCTTGGCGGCAAAGCGTATGTCGGCGATCAACTTGCAGCGGAAGGAGAATTGTCAATCGCTCTAGGACAGGAATCAGCGGGATAAGCAAACAACTGATTGGTGTATTCAGTCGAATTGAATCTATCGCGTTCCGGTATTTCTCTGTGATTTATGGAACCGCATACTAAAAAAGGAGAGCAGCGGTGACAAAGATTCATGAAACTGCCATCATCCATCCGAAAGCCGAACTAGACCAAAACGTTGAAGTCGGCCCCTTCTCGATTATCAGTGAGGATGTGCAGATCGGTCAGGGGACCGTAGTCGGACCACATGTCCAAATCGACCGGTGGACGACCATCGGTGAAGATTGTCAAATTTTCTTCGGCTCTACAATCGGGAACCCTTCAAAAGACCTCAAGTATGGCGGTTGGCGAAGTTATACCCGAATTGGCAATCGAAATATCCTACGCGAATACGTTTCGATTTCTAGAGCCACGATGGAGGACAGCACAACAATCATCGGCGATAACAACCTGCTCATGAACTGGGTTAATATCGCCCACGATACAGTTGTCGGAAGTCGAATCATTATGGCGAACTTCGCGACAATTGCAGGACATGTCCTCATTGAGGACGATGCACGGATTGGTGCTCATGCTGCAATTCACCAGTTCGTTCGCATTGGCAAAATGGCAATGGTTGGTGCATGCTCGAAATTTGTGCAGGACGTACCGCCATTTACTATAGCTGATGGACATCCCGCCCGGGTGCGCAGCTTAAATATTGTTGGGCTTGGCACTTCACAAGTTCACCCAATGGCATCACTCTCCCCTGAAACCATCAGACATCTCAAAAGTGCCTATCGCGTGCTATTCCGCAGCAAAGTCAATCTCACAGAAGCAATCGCACGTGTAAGGAGCGAAGGTGAACCGGACGTAGAAGTCGAATATCTTCTGAATTTTATTGAGAATTCCAATCGTGGAATCGGCGTTTAACAGAAAATAGATGCAAGAGGACAGCATTGGAAAAACTGGGGCTTATCGCTGGGGCTGGCGATTTACCGCTACTGCTCGCACAATCAGCATTAGAACAAGACCGGATGCCGATTGTTATTCAGATAACTCAACCTGCCTCCGAACAACTTGAAAGCATTGCCTCAGAGACGTATTCGTTCGGCATTGGTCAGGTTCAGAAGATCACAAAAACGCTGCTCGATTCAAGTGTCCGAGAACTGGCAATTATCGGAAAAATTGATACAAGCATCCTGTTTCGTCCCTTTCTAGTAGACCCTACAGCTGTCAAGATTCTAGCGCGAAATCGCAACAAAGGCACTCACGCTATCGTTGCTGCAGTGATTGAACACTTTGAATCGAAAGGAATTAGTGTAGTTGAGCAGCATCGATTTTTACGGGGGTTGATGCCAGCGGCAGGTGTATTGACAAAAAGGCAACCAACTCAATCCCAGTGGCTGGATGTAAAGTACGGGATGCAACTTGCGCGTCAGACAGCAGATTTGGGAATTGGGCAGACTGTCGTCGTTAAGAATATGATGGCAGTCGCGATTGAAGCCATTGAGGGAACGGATGAAGCGATAAAACGGGGCGGTACACTCGGTGGTAAAGGAGTTGTCGTTGCAAAAGCTGCGGCGACAGACCACGATTTTCGCGTCGATGTGCCAACGGTCGGAGATCAAACATTAGAAACCCTGCAAGCAGTTGGCGGAGGTGTACTCGCTGTTGAAGCAGGACGGACGTTTGTTATGAATCAACCCGTTCTTTGCGAACAGGCGGATCAGTGGAAAATTCCCATTGTCGCTTTGGCTTAATCTGTTAAAAAGCGTGTCAGTTTCACCTAGCGAGGTGAGATGTAAGATTCACCCGTGGCGGCCATGTCGTTAGCCACGGGTTTTTTTGTGCCATATTTATCACAATTCCATAACATTGGTGTTAGTCAGGTAAGGGGAATCAAAGTGAGTGAGCTCACCAGCGTTCAAGCCGGGCACAGGAAACAGGCGGGCAGAGAGGGGTTTTTCCCATCGAATCGAAAGAGAAGTCACATCGGTAAGGATGCCGCATATTTGACTAATGAAAGCATCGCCGGGAATCGGAATTGTGTCGAGTCCGGTGCCACAGACAGCTGAGTAGAGCAGTAAACTATCTAGATTAAAACACCCTTCGCGGCTACGATTTCCTAGTGCTTCATCCTCAAGGACTGGGAGCATCAAACCTGAATATCCGCATCGTGGCAAATTCAGCGAATCGAGGGTCGCCGTTATTGCAGCTGCAACAGTTAGCGTGCCCCTTTCCCCAAATCTTCCGGGAAGTAGAGTCTCAATTGCGCCGGCGATGCTTTCAGTTCCCATTGGAGCCGGCGAGACATCCACTCCTACGAACCGAATCCCAACTTCTTTCGCGACCTCTTCAGCAAGAGCTACAATCTGCTTTCCTTCGTGTTCCATCAGGTCTTTCAACCGCATTGATGCAATCTCTATATTTGGTGCATCAACAAATGCTTCATGAACAAGATCGGCTGCCTGCCAACCGATTCCGAGGTTGAAACCTTCGTCTTGCCAATACGCAGCGGGAAAAAAGGGCGTGTTAGGCGGACAATTCATTGTCGCCGCAAAACGTAGATTCCCAAGCCCGTCAGCCGTTTTGTGGGCAATCTGTTGCATGGCTGAGGCTGTCTTTTCGGCTGCTTCCCACGCAATCTGTTGGCCAAAGGTTGTCAATGTGGCCGATGTAAAGAGGGTATGACTTTGAGAAATGATATCTGGAACAAGAGCAAGATGGGTAGGCGTCTGCGGGAGGTTAGGAAAAATTGTGCCTAAACTAAAAAAATCGCTTCCTAACTCAACAACACGCCGGTCCAATTCAAGGACCTGATCTAGGTTGGATATTGCACCCCACGCCTGACTGCTCACCCGCGTGGTTTGGACCTCATATCCATTCGCTTCAAAGTCACTCTGACAACGAAGACTGAAATCCACTGCGAATTCCAACTGTTCACGAGAAAAAGCGTCAGGTATTCCTACGGTTACGGTTCGGATTTTCATAACTCACCGTAAACTCCAATTTTCCGGTAACGTTCACGTCGTTGTTCAACCAGGAATGTCGAGTCAATTTCTATCAACTGTTTGAGATGTTTCCGAATTGCGGTTTTAACGCGTCTCGCCGCTAGTTCAATATCCCGGTGGGCGCCACCAAGCGGCTCGCGGATAACCTCGTCAATGACACCAAATTTCAACAGATCTTCGGCTGTTGGTTTGTAACCTTCTGTTGCTTCTGGGGCGCGCTCCCCCTCATCTTTCCACACAATACTACTACATACCTCAGGTGCGGCGACACAATAAATAGCGTATTCCATCATCAGGACACGATCCCCAATAGCGATGGCTAACGCGCCGCCGCTTCCACCTTCACCAATTACCACAACGATAATCGGGACGCGCAATGTGCACATCTGAGCGAGATTCTCAGCAATCGCTATCGACTGTCCGCGTTCCTCCGATTCCGCATCGTAATGTGCCCCACGCGTGTCGACAAAACAGATTAGGGGGCGATTGAATTTTTCTGCGAGAAGCATCAAACGTCGTGCCTTGCGATATCCCTCCGGACGGGTATACCCAAAGTTCATCTCTTGGCGTTCCTTGATGTTCGTCCCTTTCTGCTGGGCGAGGTAAACAATGGGTTGACCGTCGAACCAAGCGAATCCACCAATCAAAGCCCTGTCATCAGCATACAGCCGGTCACCACGTAACTCAATCGGGTCTTCAAGCATTGCCTCAATATAGACGGGGGCTTGGGGACGTTCTGCATGTCTTGACAACCACACTTTATCCCACCGTGACACCTTCTGAAAGGCTTGTCTTGTGAGATCTTTTGTGTTCTCGTCAAGTGCTGCAATCGCCTTTGTGAGATCCAATTCAGGATGTATTTTAGCAAATGCCTTCAACTGAGCGGCATATTGATTCAATTCAAGCAACGGTTGTTCAAAATCTAAAAGACTTCGCATAATTCAGATTCTCTATTGATAACGGATAACGAGTTATACGTAAGATTATTCCGCATTACGCAGCTTTGCGCTGAGGTCTCTGCGCCTCTGCGGTAAGTTCTATTTCTAGTCAATTTTCGGTGGTTTCTCGCCGTTCAAACAGAGCTTCAACAAAATCACGCCCAACAAAATCACGGAGATCATCCAACCTTTCACCAATCCCAATTAATCTTACCGGCGCACCAATCTCCTGTTTTACAGCAATAACAATTCCACCCTTTGCTGTGCCGTCTAGCTTGGTCACAGCAACACCGGTGATCGGCACTGCTTCATTGAAAACCTTTGCCTGCATAATTGCATTCTGTCCTGCTGTTCCATCAAGGACAAGCAGCACTTCATGCGGTGCCGCTGGGATTGCACGCCCCATCACCCGTCCAATCTTCGATAGCTCATCCATCAACGGTTTTTTTGTGTGAAGCCTACCAGCAGTATCAACGATAAGTAGATCCGCCTGACGAGATTTTGCTGCCTCAATGGCATCAAAGACAACCGATGCCGGATCTGCTCCTTCACCACCTTGGATGAGTTCTACACCGGCGCGATCACACCAGATTGCCAACTGATCTGCCGCCGCTGCCCGGAAGGTGTCCCCTGCAGCAACAACCACCCGATTGCCCTCGGATCTGAAACGGTGTGCTAACTTACCGATGGTCGTCGTTTTTCCCGCACCATTGATTCCGAGCACCAAGATCGTATACGGATGCCCTCCATCAACGCTGATGGGAGCATCTTCCCCAAGCACATTCAACATCTCCCGCTTGAGAATCTCTGCCAAATCAGACGCATCGTTGAGGCCTTTCTCCCTGACGACCTCGCGGACATTATCCATTAGTTCGAGCGTAGTGTTGACACCAACATCCGCTTGGATCAAAATTTCCTCAATCTCCTCCATCAATTCTTCATCAATTGTCCTACCAACGCGTAGCAATCCGGAGATTTGCCCAAGGATGTTATTTCGGGTTTTGGATAATCCCTCTCTGAGGCGACTAAACCAGCTACCTTCTTTCTCAGGTGTTGCTTCAGATGCCAGCGATTCAGTTGCAGGTTCCTCAACCTTAATCTGTTGTTCTTCCGATAAATCATCTGTTTTCCGATTGAATAAATTTCTAAGCATTTATCTTTCCATTATCACCAAATTCCTTAACTATTATAAAAGGGACACCTACATCTTTTTCCTCTAACATATTATACATCAACAAAGCCAAGAACAAAACAAAAATTTGACATCCCTCCGAGCGCGTCATATAATACCAACTTTGAACTGAACCCAGAATTGTACAGCGAGGAATGAAATGGGAGCAGCACAACAATTTTTAGCATTCGATCTCGGCGCAGAAAGTGGACGCGGTGTGTTGGGACACTTCAATGGGGAACGGCTCAATCTAGAAGAACTCCATCGCTTTCCAAATGGGGGTGTCCGCGTCTTAGATAGCCTACACTGGGATGTCTTAAGCCTCTGGAGCGATATGAAAGCGGCACTTTCAATGTGTGCACAAAAAAGCACAGACCTCACCGGAATTGGAATTGACACATGGGGTGTTGATTTCGGCTTACTCGGCAAAGGTGACGTGCTGCTCGGTTTCCCATATCACTATCGCGATTCCCGTACAGATGGTATGTTGGAAGAGGCTTTTCGTCATCTGCCCCAAGCAACACTCTTTGAGCGAAGTGGCTGTCAGTTCCTTCAGATTAACACACTCTATCAGTTGTTGTCAATGGTTGTGGACAAGTCCCCGCTACTTGAGGTTGCCGAAACATTCTTGATGGTTCCGGACCTTTTCAACTTCTGGCTGACAGGACAGAAAGTGTGTGAATTTACCGACGCAACAACGACCCAGTTTTACGATCCACGCAGCAAGGATTGGTCTACAGAAATCTGCACCGCGCTCAATTTGCCGTCCGAAATCTTGCCAGAGATTGTACAACCGGGGACGCAGCTGGGTACGTTGCTCTCCTCTGTTGCAGCAGAAACAGGATTACCTGAAATACCTGTTATTGCCCCGGCTTGCCATGACACCGGTTCAGCCGTCGCTGCAGTGCCGGCACAAAAGGATAATTGGGCGTATATTAGCTCCGGTACATGGTCATTGATGGGGATTGAAGTTCCCGAACCGATTGTTACCGATCAAGCACTCGCTCTCAACTTTACGAATGAGGGAGGAGTAGAGAACACATTCCGTTTCCTCAAAAATATTATGGGGCTTTGGCTTGTGCAAGAGTGCCGGCGGACATGGGCACAAGCCGGCGATGAAATGTCTTATACTCAAATAACACAGCTTGCCGAGGGGGCGAAGCCTTTCACCACGTTGATCGATCCTGACGACGAAGCCTTTCTGCCGCCCGGTGACATGCCCACCCGCATCGCTGACTACTGCAAACACACCGGGCAAACCCCTCCGTCCACCACAGGAGAGATTCTCCGGTGTGCCTTAGAAAGCCTTGCACTCAAATATCGCTGGGTTCTGGAGAAACTAGAAGTTGTCCACGGCGGGGCAATTGAGGTCATCCATATTGTCGGCGGGGGAGCACAGAATCGACTTCTTTGCCAGTTTACCGCAGATGCAACCGGGACACCGGTTATCGCAGGTCCCATTGAGGCAACAGCGATTGGAAATATCGCAGTTCAGGCGATTGCGTGTGGCTTAATCGGATCCATTTCTGAGGCACGGGAGGTTGTCCACCGGTCTTTCAACGTTAGCACTTACGAGCCGCAGCACTCAACAGGGTGGGAGGAAGCCTACGAACGGTTCCTCAAGATTACAGGGCTGCCATCTTAGTTGTATTCTCACAATCTGATTGAGCAAAAGGAGAGATATTTCATGCTGACCGAAGAAGAAAAATGGTCGTTTGACCTGCACGGCTATCTAGTACTCAAGGGTGCCGTCCCACAAACAGACATAAAACGAATGGTTGAATTGTGCGATACTTGGCATGCCCTTGATGACAGTGAACTGCCGCCACCGTTAAAGAGTTATCATGATGCGAACACCAAGCCGACTACACCGCGCTCGATTAATAACGTTCCGTATGCCGACGAAGTTTTTCAACGGCTCGTTCTCAATCGGGAGATTATGCGTGTCGTGCTTGCACTGACAGGGAACTCCCCACAGTTGCTTTCAGTCGCGCTCGTGCGCAACACGAAAGCCTCTGACGATATTGGTTTCCATGGTGGTTTCTCTGGGGGGCTCCGCAATCCGGCGAACGATTACCAAGCTGTCAATGGCGAAATCTTCGCAACTTTCCTTAATGCCGGTGTTTCGTTGGTGGATGTGCCTGCCGGTACAGGATTTGTGTGCGTTCCCGGTAGCCATAAGTCAAATTTCTCCAAGCCCGACCGTGTGAACATCTACGACGGTCCACCGACAGTTGCAAACATCAGCGTGAATGCTGGAGATGTGGTTCTGTTCACAGAGGCACTCTGTCACGGTGCACGACGTTGGACACTTGACGATCCACGTCGCACCGTCTTTGTCCGTTACAGCACTTCCTATGCCTCTTGGTCGCCCGGATATGGTCCCATCGAGGAACATCGAGACAAGCTGCCAGAGGAGGTTTATGAACTACTTCAGATGGCAGGTTTCCAACATCAAAAGCGGGTGGTGAGCCGGTTGCTTGCAGAGATGGGCGAGTAAGAACTTGGATGATCCCATTGTCGGATGTGGGTTGAAACGATGTCCTCTCAAATACTACTCCAGCAGATTAAAAGTCGATATCGTGTTGCGGAAAAGACCATCCCCCTGATCAACAACCAAATCTGCATGACGATAATTGATGATCCGGACCAGTTGCTTGATACGTTGAGCAAGGAAGATCCGTGTGGGACACTTCATCTCCCTTATTGGACTTATCTATGGCCCTCTGCAATCGGTCTGGCACGATATCTTGACCTAAATCATGGATTTGAAGGGCAGCAGATCTTAGAGATTGGTTGTGGGTTTGGACTCGCCGGAATTGTGGCGTGTCAAAAGGGCGGCATCGTTCTGTTCACAGACTATGAGCAAGACACGCTCACTTTTGCTCAATATAACGCCTTACAAAACGGGTGTGGTGATCGAGCCTCCTTTGTTCAGATGGACTGGAACAGTTCCTGCCTGAAAGGCAAATTTTCACGCATTCTCGCCTCAGATGTAATTTACGAAGATACACATTGGAATCCGATTCTATCACTACTTCAAAAGCATCTAGCCCCCGACGGCGAGGCTATCTTTTCTGAGCCTAACCGAATCAGTGCCCCCGGCTTCCTTGAACGGATCAGTCGTTATGGATTTACATACACGACACAGACCGATGATGTTGTGGGATTGGACGGCGTAGTTTTCAAAATCTCCATCTATTGTTTAAAGCGGGATGAATAAGGATTTTCCCTGAATACTCCAAGAAACTCCGAAGTCCCTTAATGAACCAATGAAAAGACAGAGGCTGTACTCACTCAATCACTTCGTAACGAACGTCGATGTTAACCCTGCCTTCTAGTGCGTCCGTTAGCATTGCGAGCAATTCGTCATCACAACCATTCTCCGCAAAAAAACTCAGGGATTCTGAATCGATATAATAATCTTGGTCCTCAAAACCTCCCTCCTCCAAGTTATCAATAAGAAACTGCACCTGATCTTCGGCAATTACGCCAATTTCGTTGTCGTGTTCAATGTCTATCAATCGATACATTTGGTCCATGATAATCTCCGACTGTCTAGGTCCAACGAGTTACCATCTTGGTGCGTGGGTCTTCTCCGTTTCCAATCTCCTCATGACGGAATAGTTGTTTGGCACGATCCGATAGTGAATCATAGATGTCCTGTCGAATCCCGATCTGCGGGTACATCGTCTTGAACCAAGAACGAGCGTACATCAATGCGATATTGGGACGCGGTTCATCAGATACATTGGGCGTCCCACGATGCCACATCCGTGCGTCTCGGATAAGCAGTGAACCTGCCGGCATGAGAATCTGCTCCGAGTGCATGATTTTCGATATACTCTCGATGTCAATTCCACTCGGCATAAGATGGGTGCCGCCGGGCCAGATCTCCATTGCACCATTTTCTTTGCGAAAGTCGACCAGCGGAATATCCAAAACAATACAGTACACCGGTGATGGAGCATCTACCTCTGGAAAAAGTTGATGAATATCAGAATGTGTGGGTTGATAGTCCGATCCCGGAAGCGGCGTATTATTGCCTAAGTAATGGCAGATACAGTTTTCCCCGAGCAATTGGTCAATCACCGATAGCACTATGGGATGGCTTATCACATCTGGATGGTTAAAGGGCACTCGAAACGGAAGGTGCATCTGCCACCGCTTTGCCCCACGGTTGGGTTCATTTTTGGCGATATTTTCATTCAAGAGTTCCATATAGTGCGTGCGAAGTTCATCGACCAGATCTTGGGGCAGGACAGACTCGAAAACAGCGTAACCGTTCATCTTGATCTGCTGAATCGCAGCATCAAGTGTCTTCGGATTCAGGGTCTTCGCTTCGCGTTCTTCATTGCTTAATTTCATCGAATCTCCTCTTGTAATTGCTAACAGATGGACAACGACTTCTTCGACCGCAAATCAGAGGCTAAAGTCGGAGGGACGCATTCCCCTCTTGAAAGTTCCGAAACCGAAAAAAGTGGGGTTATACTCGCCCACATAATCAACTTGACTGTTATCGGGGATCTGATTTTCCAACCCCATGCACCAGTAACAAGCGTTTACCAATAACCGCCGCAAGCCCGTGCTTTCCAAATCTACCGAGGCACCCATCGTAGTGCAGAATACACGCGATGCTGCTCCCTGCTCACCTGTGTAGCTTTTAATCCATGCCAACGGCATTGTAGCGGTGTCAGGCTTGGGTGGATCCGATGGCTCCATCCCGACAAGCACGTGACCGTGGAGAAGCACTTGCGGATCGCCCGCTAATGTTGTGGTGCCATAAACATCGGTGGGGCCCCAGACATCTTCAACCCCTTTCAGAATAGGATGGTCTTTCATCTCTGCGTCAATGGCACCACGTGTGCTCTCTTTGCCGTGGTGGCCATGATGGTTAATCCACGTTTCTCCCAAAACTTGGCGGCCGTATCCACCATCAAACTCCTCACTGTTGAAGCTGTATTTAGCATAGGGGCTTTGTAGATTCCTACTGTAGCTGAAAGCGTGCGTTGCTGTCCTCAATCCCATAACCGGCTTGCCCGAATTGGTATAATCAACAATGTATTTCATCTGATCATCGGGCAGTTCTCGGAAGCGGGTGAAAAGCACCATCATGTTCGCAGTTTCGAGATTTTGTAGGCCGGGGATATTAGTCTGCTCTTCCGGATTGATCTCCCCTGTTTCTGGATCGATTGCGAAAAGTACCGTGCATTTGAACCCGTGATGGACAGCCAAAATTTTTGCAAGTAGTGGGAGGGCTTCTTCAGAGCGATATTCCTCATCGCCGCTGACGAACACAATGTGTTTCCCCATGCCCGGTCCTTCGTTGCCTTCATATACGATCCAATGTTCAGAATTTCCCATATTATTCTCCTCTATGGTGTTCGGTACAGCTTTGAACCTTTGTCCTCTCTACGGTAGTGAGGCGCAGAGATTACTGCCTTTTGGGTTTCGGTCAATTCATCATAAAACGGCGGTGGTGTGTAGTTCCCCATCAATGACTCACCCATAACGCCAGAGTTATAGCGGATAATCACCGAACGGCGTTGGTGCTTGGCGACCCACGGCAACCCACCGTGCATCAGACATTCGACAAACAGGATAGCATCGCCCGCCTTCGCCGGAATAGTTACAATTCGATCTTGGTATGTATGATAAAGCCGGATATCGTCTGGGCATGGATAGTTCGCCTTGTGGCTGCCGGGCAAACAGGCGAAACCGCCGTCTTCGGGCCCCACATCGGTCAGTTGAACGGCAAAGTTTGTCATGCCACAATACATGCGGCCATTACGATAGAGAAACCCACGCGAACGATCAAAAGGTTCGGCACCTTCGTGGAACCAGAAGCCTTCCGCGCCCTCGTCCATCGTGATGATACCAAGCCCCTCCAGTCGGGGGCCGGCTCCCAGCAGCTCCTCCAGATAGGACATAAGTCTGGGGTGAGCAATCATCTGGCGGAACACATCGCAATGTGGCTTTTCCCACGTCAACATGCCCCCAAGGTCACCCCGTCCAGTCTTACCTCGCAGCGTTGTAGATCCGTTGGCAAGATCATTTGGACGGATACTAATCTCATCTGCGTGGTGATCGACAGCGGCATTCGCCGCGGCCACCTCTTCGGGTGATAAAGCACCTTCGATCACCAAATAACCGTGTACGTCAAATAGATATTTTTCTGCGTCTGTCATTGTCTTTCTCCTCTCAATTTAAGTATGCCTGTACACTAATTATATCATTTCAAAACAATTATGGTAGATGACAGAATTACTTAGACAGTTCCAATGGACATGTACAGATTGGGAAATCTGTACCCACAAACAATCCCCTAAATCCCCCCCGATTTCATTGGGATGTACCACTTGTCAGGGGGACTTTGGCGAATGTTCACTTATTTGTCTAATTCACCGTAAAAATCGATCAATCTTTTGCCTGTAGTATCCCTAAATCCTTCTACCAAGACAACTATTCCACAAATTGAAACGCAAACAGTTTCGCATTCTTAAGATAAAACTTCAGCTTGATATACTCTCCTTGTAAGGGGCGAAGGTCTCCATTGAAGCACCAAGTGACCCGATTGGCAATACCCGTTTGCGTAAGTGAATCTGCGTCCTCGAAAGAGAAACCTACAATAGGAAAGTGGTCGGGGTGCAAAATCTCCACCTTAACATCACAAGCAGCGGCGGCTGAAATCGACTTCATATTCACACTCAGCTGGTTCCCAGAAAAGCGAAAGGGTCGCGTTACCACTTCCCCGTAACCGTTAGAAGTGTCTTCGGTGCTGTCAAGCGAAACGAAGCCGTCTAACGGCGTCGTCGCCAATCCAAGTGCACCTGTTGGACCGGGCCCACCAACCTCAGCAAGTCGTCGCTCTCGGAAATTCATCCCGTTATAAAAAATGAAAATCTGATCATTATGCACAATCGGTTGTTGTGCATAAATAGCCACCGAATCGTACTCAGGCTCAGGACTCAGTGGAATAAACGGTTCGCGGAATCGACGGTCATAGTGAATCCCATCACGGCTGAACACAAACTGTGGCCAAATGAACAGACGCTCCTCCCGTAAGAAATTCCACAGCATTCCGATGTAGAACCCTTCGTAGGTCGTTGCCCACATACTATAGAATTGTAGTTCCGGTGGATCTTCAGCATCAGGGATAATAATTGTCTGCGGCGGAGTCCAGTGAATGAGGTCGGGGCTCTCTGCGCGTCCGATGACCCGCTTCCCCAGCGGCCCCCGTTTGTGCTGACAGTTTTCCATGTGGACAGTGTACTGCCCCCGAATCTCATCCCAACCCATGAACGCCGTTGGTCCCCACAGATAGCTTTGCTCATGCTCCTCCACATCTACTACCTGCTTAACTCCTGAAGCGTCGAACTGAATCTTCTGTCCATAAACTCCCCGTGTCCTCACCTTGGGGAGCCCACTCTGTTGTATTACGGGGTTGCCCTCGTACGGTGTCCAATTGAATGCGTCGGGAGAGGTATAGAGATTCCAAAAGCACTCCAGTGCGTTTTCCGTCCTACGCTTTGTCCGCTGCGATAGGACCTTATACCGTTTTGCCGGATCCTTTTCGTTGGGATCCGCAAAGATACCGCCCTTTGCTTCCACCCAATTCTCTGGCTTCAGTATATTATTTTCCCACGACCCATTAAATTTCACCAGTCCCAGCGACGGCTTTTCCCAATTATATCCATCTTGTGAGGTTGCATAACAGATGATCGGTTCAGTGCTATGTGGTTTCTCTTGTTCCAAAGGTGCTGCGGTCAACGCCGCGTCCGGTTGTGTAAATAACCGAACTGTTTTTGAAGGCGTTACAGTTGACGCCGTATACCACATCCGAAAGAGTTCTTGCGCTTCATCATAAAAAACGCAGCCGTAGTGCAGGTTGTTTCCTTCCCACGGACGGTCTGGATAGATGACAGGATTGTTCTGTGCTTTGGTCGCAGGATTGAGAGTCCGCTTGACGCCGGTCATGCCTTCGATGAGATAATCATCAAGAAAAAGCTGTTTTTGAGAGCCAATTTCGATCATTAGCTTGACTAGCCCCCGTCCTCATAAGCAGTAACGCGAGCAGCACCTATCACCTTCCGAAAATCATCAATAGCCATACCTACTGCGCGGATCCATCGCCAATTACAGTCCGCAAGGGTCATGCTATAGGCATCTACGCGCTCCAGCTTCCCTTTTTCCCACGGTGTATGGGGCCAAATTGTGTGTCCGTTCTTGGTGCAGACCTGTAAACGTCGATCATCAAGTCGAAGATGTAGGCATCGGTCATCAACCCATTGCGCTGCTAGTCGCGATTGAAACATAGCAGCACCAGTACCGTCATGGCACTCAAAAAGCCACGCTTCTACATCGCATCCATCAATCGGGATAACCTCCCACCGTCGGGTACCGTACAAGAACCGAGAATCGTAAACAGTCATTTCAAATCGCATCTGGGGTGGGCAGCGCAAACCGAGGTATTCGGCAAATGCACCCCCGTATCCGGGGACACATCCTTCAAATGATTCGCCCCAAAGTTCAGATGTTACTGTAGATGTTTTCAACTGTAACCGATGCGTCAATACGTGATTGTGGAAATCGGACGTGAGGCGGCGGTAGTATTCGCGCAGGTTGCCATTTTCAGGGAACGCTGTCCGTGGGTAGAAAACGGCAGCATCGCCAAGGTTTTTCACAGCGGTCTCTCGTATATATTCAGGACCGCCCAATTGGAGAAATAGGGTGTTTGTTGGTCGTTCAGTGAGGGATTGAAGCCACCGCTGCTTTACCTCTTCCTCTCTCTCAACAAAGAGATAAAGGTTATCCCTACGGATCACATCGGGGTCGATATTCTCGTAGCAGCACGGATGGATTAAAAAGATTATGTGTTCAATCTTCATTTTCGCGGTTTTATTGTCGGTGTTGTTTGATACTGAGAGGATTTTTATGGTCGGATCACCGTACCATCAGCGCGACGGGCATCGCCCCACAGCTTGGGACCTCCCACGTCTTTGGCAGGAAAACGCGCTGCTAACTCCTCGTTTATGTCTACCCCTATCCCAGGCTTGCCATTGGGCCACATATAGCCGTTGTGCAGTTCAGGTGTTCCGGGGAACACTTCTTTTAGTGTTTCATGGGTGTTCAGGTAGACCGAAGCCTCCTGAATCCCGAAATTCCAAACATTCATATCTAGCATCAGGTTGGCTGCGTGCCCAACAGGAGAAACATCGGCGGATCCGTGCCAAGCGGTACGAACATTGAAGGCTTCGCACAACGCCGCTAACTTACGCGCCGGTGTCAAGCCACCTATAGTGGAAACATGCACTCGAATGAAATCGATCAGCCGGTCCTTAATCATTGGGACAATCTCTTGCGGGTTGCTATACAACTCTCCCATAGCGATCGGTACGCTGGTCTGTTGACGGACAAGGCGAAAATAGTCATTGTCTTCTGGTGCGAAGAGATCTTCAAGGAAAAATGGTCTGAATTGCTCTAGTTCTTTCGCCAAACCAAGTCCTTGGATAGGTGGCATACGCTCATGGAGATCGTACAAAATCTCTGGGGTTGGTCCAAAAGTTGTGCGGAAGTGCTCAAAAGCAGCCACAACATCCTGAGCATACGGCACTGGCTCAAAGATGCTTACCCTGTTGTCTGCAACTTTGTTAGTGATGACAACTGGTTCCTGATGTGGCTTATCCTGTGATGTTGAGGGATGCATTGACCCCAACTTGAAGTGGCGGAATCCTCGTTCTTGGAGTTCGTGGATGTGTTCTTCGTATTCCACAAGGTCACGTCCGGTGGGGATGATGTATACAGCCGCAGCTTCTCTAGACTTGCCCCCGAACAACTCATATACAGGCATCCCCGCCACCTTGCCTTTGATGTCCCACAGTGCTTGGTCAACGCCGCTTATCGCGTTGTTCAGAACAGGTCCATAGCGCCAATAGGCGGATACATTACAGGACTGCCATATATCCTCAATATCAGCGGGATCTTTGCCGATAAGAAAGGGGGTGAGATAGTCATCAACGGCTGCGGCTACAGCGGTTGGTCTTGAGAAGAATGAAGCGCAGCCCAAACCGTGTAGTTCTGGCTCATTGGTTTCCACCTTCACAACGATAAGCGTGCGTGCGCCCGGGGGTTGCGTGATAATTGCTCGAACATCACGAATCTTCAAGTTGCTCATTCTGTGCATCCTCTGTTATTATAGTAGATTTTAGAATTAATGAGACACTCCAAATCGGCGCAGTTATAAACAGCACCTACCAAACATGGGGGGCGAAAGTGTCTATTTATTTTTTGAATTCACTGTAAAATATATCCAACTTTGCAGGGAACAACGATCGTTGTTCTTCATTACTATACACAACCGGGAAACTCACTTCCACGAATAAGGGGCCAACCGTTGACAGGCTCTGGTCCCACAAGGCAGCCCAACTCCTTGATATGCTCGGTCTCCTCCGGCGTGCCGATATAGCGCGTTTCCGCTGAAACATAGTGGATTGACCAACCCCGTCTGCGGTGGGGTGTCGTATTGGGACCGCTGCAATGCAATGCCAAACTGTGATGGAAGGTAGCGTCACCCGCTTGGAGCGGCACTGCGACCTCTTGTGCAAGCACATCTTCCGTCAACATGTAGGGGAGATGATCCCAGTTGACCAGCCCAAAGTTGTGGCTGCCCGGAATAAAGCGAACGCAGCCATTTTCCAGAGTAGCATCGTCCAGCAGAAGCTGACAGGTAATCTGGAAGTTGCTCGCAAAAAAACTCCAGAATACAGAATCCTGATGGTAGCGGTTGGCTCGTGCATAGGGTGGCTTGGCAAATACTTGATCGTAATAGAGTTTAATATTGGGCCCCATTAGGGCGGCGACAATATCGACAATCTTCGGCGATCGAACAAGGGCATCAAAAACAGAGTCATAACGAGAAGGGACGTTTACCTTGTTTATAGCGTCAAGCGGATCCTTGACCGGAGTCCTGCGTTGCGATTCGTAATCGTCCTCGCCTTTTGGAAAAACTTGTGTTCCGCGCCGATTATGCCGGTTGCCGTGTGGTGCAGGAAATTCTAACGTCTGTACCTGTTCCGGGTTGTGCCGGGAGATGTGCCGTTCAGGAAAATCAGGTGCCCCTCCCAATACGAGGCGGCCATAGTGTTCCCGTAACGTCTCAATTTCGTCAGGGGAGATCAGATTCTTGATAACGATATAACCATCTCGGAAGAACAAACTTTTCTGTTTTTCGCTCAGTCCCATGTCTATTCCTTCCCTTAAAGATTATGGTGGATTCTAAAAATAAATGAACACTTTCGCACCCGGTAGGTGCCGTGGTGGGTTGAAACGGCGCAGTTGGAAACAGCGCCTACCAATTTGGAGTGTCTCATTAATTCTAAAATCTACTATAGTAGCGTATCCGGTTAACCGGCATCACAAAGTTGAGCCGCTGCGCGTAACCCTTCAATTGGATCGCCCTTCGGGATAAACTCGTGTCCCACATAGAGGTCATAGCCCGTCTCTGCAATGGCTCGCATGATGGGTGGATAGTTGATCTCTTGCTCTTCATCCAAGTTGTGGCGACCGGGGTTGCCTGCTGTGTGAAAGTGTCCGATATACTCGATATTGTCTTGGAGTGTGCGGATAATATCGCCCTCCATAATCTGCATGTGGTAGATGTCGTAGAGCAACTTGGCCCGCGGTGAGTTGACGCGCTTGCACACCTCTACCCCCCACGCGGTGCTATCGCACTGATAATCAGGATGATTCACTTTGCTGTTGAGCAGTTCCAAACAGAGGTTGACCCCTTTCTCCTCAGCAGCCTTTGTAACACGGCTGATTCCCTCTGCAACAATATCAATACCTTCTTCATCGGATAAACCTTCATAGCGGTTGCCTGAGAAGGTAATGAGTCCGGGTATGTCATTTGCGGCGGCAAGTTCGATGTTTGCGAGGAGTTCATCCTCGATTCGATCGTGGTTTTCGCGCTTGTTGAGTCCATCGGTCAGTGAGTTATGTCCGACGAAGGTGGCGATATCAAGACCTAACTCTTTCACAAGGGGCCAATACTGCTCATCGACTAACTCAACCGCTGCCAAGCCAACTTCGGCTGCGCCTCGAATAAATCCTTCAGGGGTCAAATCACCTTGAATGAAACTCCATCCTGTTGCGGATTGCTTAATTCGTGCCATATTATTCTCCTCAATTCCTATTTATAGTAGATTTTAGAATTAATGGGACACGCCAAACCGGTGCAGTTACAAACCGCACCTACCGGGCGGCGCAAGTGTTTCTTGATTTTTTGTAGGAGTTACGCACTTCAGTAGGGAACGCAGATCTGCGTTCCCTACGGACTCCTTATGGAGCCTCTGCTGTAGTTGCCCGATTCATCGGGCGTTGGGACGGGTGTGCAGCGGCGATAAATCGCCGAACTACAGGTATCTGAGTGTTCAACTGCGTAAGTCCTACCCCTAAATCCCCCTTGTCAGGGGGACTTATGAACGCGCTGCGTAAGTCCTGTTATTAGAAATGTGACAATTCTAAAAGTTCAAGATTATTTAAGATAGGGTTGGACGACTTCTCGCTCGATATTCAATCCCTGCCATTCATCGTCGCCGGGACCGTCGTAGATAAGCGTATGCGGTCCAGAGAAACCAGCATCTCTCGTCAGATCTAGACAGCGAATGTAATCATCTTTGTCCATTTCACCGGGTGCCGGAAAGTGGGCTTTGGTGTGGCAAGAGTCCGCCCGTGGCGCGATTGCCTCAAGATCCGTATACTTGGTTGCCCCCGACCAATTGCCAAAATCGAGGCAGAACCCAACCTCTCCGTCTAAACGGTCGAGCAGCGTCAATACGTTTTCTGGGGTTGAGAGGATGGAGAACCAATTTTCTGTCATCAATCGGACGCCATTTGATTCGGCACGCTCTGCCAATTGTTGTAGGCCATTTCGGCTCATCTCTAGTGCTTGCGTGGAGGGAGCCGCTTTTCCAGCAATTACGCGAGCACAAGTGGCACCTAGCAGCCCCGCGATCTCAATCCACTCATTGATCCAACCGAGATCCCGATCTGCATATTCGGGGTGAGTAATATCACCGTGATCAATCAATAGGGAGAACAGTTCGACATTTGCCCCCTCCAATGCCCCTCGGAGTTCATTCAGATACCCCTTGTCCAGACTCGGTATATGGAAGTGGCAGAGTTCTAAAGTGTTGATCCCGAATTCCGCGGCGCGGGTGGGTACTTCCAGAAGCGAGATCTCACCCCTGCCGTGCGTGGCAACAGGGATTTGCTTTCCCTCCTCAGGTCCATAAAAATCGGGACAACCGAGTTGACGGTGCAGGCTCCACGTCGAGACGGATAGTCGAGGTCCCTGATTGGTCGCGTTAGTGTTTGTTATGGTCATTTGATCTCTCCTAGAGAAAATTATTCGGCTCATGTCAAGAAAAGGTGCAACAGAAACCGAGTTTTTGGCACGGGTGGGCGGGGCAAGATGCCCCGCCTATGGTTTCGCACTTTCTTTTTATAGGAGCGAATTATTCAAACGATTTTTCAGGTTTGTAAAACAGTGTGACATTCTTTCGTGGGTATTCTACGCTCCAGCCGTACTGGATTGCGATCCATTCCATTGTTGCTTGTTTGTAAAAACAGACATGTGTGGGCTCACGATGATACCACCAGTTAGCAAAGTCCGTATCTGAGTCCAGTGTTTCTGTCATAATTCCCAACCACCCATTACACCGGAGCAGTCGGTTAAACCGATGAAATTCTTTCGCGGGTTGATAGAAATGCTCGACCGTTTCGGTACAAGTGATAAAATCGTATTCGCGCTCAAGGAGAGCGGTATCCGGTGCGAAGTAGGGATCGTAGATAGCCATGGGGAACCCCGCCTCTTCAAGCATAACCGAAAGTGTGGGTCCCGGACCCGAACCGAAATCAAGCCCTTTCGCTCCCGGCTGTAGTTTGGGTATCAGGTGGTCGGTCAGCCGGCTGAGAAACTGCCGGTAGCGGCAATCTTCAGGACTGTTTTCGTGCAACAGATACCGGGTGAGCTCATCCTCTGGGGAGAGATGGGATTCGGACGAAAGAAATGTCAGGTGGCACACGTCGCAACGCCAAAAAGTCTTAGAATCAACGACGGCAAGTTGCCGAACCAGATCAGAGTGGCACAGGGGACAGGCTCCCATATCTACGGAGTCAAGTTCGCAAGCTGCGTCTTTATCCACGCAATCACCTTCTCGACCATCACAGGTGTAGACTCATCACTGAAAACGTGGTTCGCACCTTCAATCGTGACGAGTTGCGCCCGATTATTGGCTTTGGCTAGAATATCATGGGAATCCGCAATCGGTACAACGTCATCTTCGTCGCCGTGGACCAAGAGCCAAGGCACAGTGATTTCCACCCCAAGGTTTACCACCGTATCGATCTGCGTTAGATCAGCCATGTAGCCGCCCGAAAGTGGACAATCCGGTTCGTCCCACATGAAGCCTTCATCGGGCGTGACATCGCCGAATTCACGTTGTGCGAAGGCTTTGGTGTGTACCATGCCCGCGAGAGAAACCAGCAGTCGAATTCGACTGTCCTCGCTAGCACGCAGCACACCAACCGCTCCACCCATGCTGTGACCTACATAGCATACTGTGTGCTCTTTTAGGCGATCAAGCACAGCCCCCAGATCCTCAACCTCTTTGGAGATGGTGGAATCGGTAAATTTACCTTCTGACTCACCATTTCCAGAGAAGGAGAATCGCAATGCAGGAATCCCCGCCGCAGCTAAGCCTTCGCCCAACGCCACGACAAAAGGGCGATCTTTGTTCCCGGTTACGCCGTGCCCAAGGACAACGATATTTTTAGACTCCCTTTCACCTTCATGAAAGCTATAATCAAGTTGTTCGCCTTGTCTATTTTTAATCTCACCAAACATAGTTAGGTATCTCTCCACAGTTTTTATGACAGATAAAGCTGCGGATCTAATTCAGCCAGCTTTACCAGATTCTTTTCCTTCTCCGTGCGATGTTTGATTTCTACCGAATCGGTTTCGAGTGTGCGTTGGCTAATCGTAAGTCGCAAAGGCATCCCCAACAGATCTGCCTCCTTGAACTTAACGCCTGGGCTTTCTTGCCGATCATCGTAGAGCACTTCATACCCCTTTGCACGTAGCTCCGTATAGAGCGACTCAGCCCGTTGGCGCACCTCATCCCCCTTGCCGATGTGCATTAGATGAATCTGATAGGGTGCGACAGCGCGGGGCCAAATAATACCGTCCTCGTCGTGGTTTGCCTCAACGATGCTAGCGAGCAGACGTCCGATCCCGATGCCGTAGCAACCCATGAAAAGCAGCTCCGGTCGCCCTTTCTGGCTAAGATAGGTCGCGTTCATTGGCTCACTGTACTTTGTGCCGAGCTTAAAGATGTTGCCGACTTCAATTCCGCGTTTCTCTCTCAATGTTCCCCCACAGTGGACACAGGTCATTCCATCACGCGCTAGCGAAATATCGGTGACAATGTCCGCCTTAAAATCACGTGGGTAATTTATGTTTTTCAGATGGTATCCCGGCTTATTGGCACCGGCGATCAGATTCGTGGTGGACGCAACGGAATCATCCACAACCACCGTGACGCCTTTCACATCAATTGGTGAGGCATAGCCAGCAACTAAGCCGTATCTCTGCAGCTCGTCATCGGTAGAAAACCAGAGATGCGTGGCTCCCACAGCTTTTTTGAGTTTGGTTTCGTTCACCTCAATATCGCCGCGGATAGCCGCGAAAATAAGACTTTCGTCGGTCGAGTAGAATACCGCCTTGAGGGTCTGTTCTTTTTCGACGCCGAGGTAATTTGCAACATCTTCGATTGTGCTTTGGCCTGGCGTCTCAAGTTCCTCGATTGGTTCAGACTCACCGTTATTAACCTGCGGTTTCTGCATCATAGCAACATCTGCATTTGCCTGATAATCACAACTGTTGCAAGAGATAATTCTATCCTCGCCGGCATCAGCAATTAGCATGAACTCGTGTGCCTCTGTTCCTCCAATTATCCCCGGATCAGATTCTACCGCGACGACATCAATGCCTGTACGATGAAAAATGTTAAGATACACCTGATGCATCTCGGCATAGTATCTATCCAGATCGGCTTCATCCGTATGGAAGCTATATGCATCTTTCATTGCAAATTCACGCACACGGATTAAACCAGCGCGGGGCCGTGGTTCATCCCGAAACTTCAGTTTAATCTGATAGAACATCAGTGGTAACTGCCGATAGGAATTGGTCTGATTCCTAACTAAGTCGGTGACCGCCTCCTCATGGGTCATTGCAAGCACTAGCCTCCGACCAAATCGATCCTCAAAGCCAGCCAACTCCCTACCGACAAGCATCTCCCAGCGTCCGGTTTCTTGCCATAGACCTGCGGGTTGGACAAGCGGCATATCAATCTCTTGTCCACCGATGGCGTCCATCTCGTCGCGAATGATATTTTCAATCTTGCGTAAGGCACGTTGGGCGAGCGGCAGGTAGCTATACATGCCCACTACTAGACGGCGAATCATACCCGCCTGTAGAAGCAGTTGATGGCTAGGGATTTCCGCCTCTGATGGAATTTCTCTGAGTGTGCGCCCAAATAGTTGGGATCTTCTCATCGCCTGATACTCTTTAGGAGTTACGCAGCTGAACACTCGGAACAGACATTACAACCGAGCGTGCAGCCGTCTGTGAAACGTGATGCGTGAAACGTGAAAACAGAATGAACCCATGAACTATAGTAGATTTTAGAATTAATTGAACACTATGAACGAGCAAGGTCAGGAATCTGTTCACCGAGTTACGGCATACGGAGTATGCCTACTACTAAAGGGTTACGGCATACGGAGTATGCCTATTACTATAACTTAATTGGCGACTGATTCTGCGATCATGTCCCCGATTTCTGTTGTTGTGAATCCCATTCGTCCGGCAGCGAGGTCCTTGATTTGTCCACTGGAGAGCAGGTCGCTAACTGCTCCGTCAACCAAAGCTGCGCCTTCTGTTTCACCGATATGTTCGAGCATCATGCCAGCTGCACTAATCGCTGCGATTGGGTTGATCTGGTTTTTTCCGGTGTATCGTGGTGCCGAGCCGTGAATTGGTTCAAACATGGCTACGCTCTCAGGATTGAGGTTGCCTGACGCAGCGATCCCCATACCGCCTTGGATCATCGCACCGAGGTCTGTAATGATGTCACCAAACATGTTGCAGGTCACAATGACATCAAACCATTCGGGGTTTTTGACCATCCACATTGTTGTCGCATCGACAAAGGCGTAGTCCGTTTCGATGTCGGCATATTCGGTGCCTACCTCATCGAAGACACGCCGCCAGAGGTCATGTGCGTACGTCAGCACATTCGCCTTATCGCACAGTGTCAACTGTTTTGCTCTGTTCCGTTTGCGGGTCAGTTCAAAGGCGTAACGAACGCAACGTTCCACCCCTTTGCGGGTGTTGATCATCTCTTGGATAGCGACTTCATCAGGCGTTCCATGCTTCAAGAATCCACCGATCCCAGCGTATAAACCTTCTGTGTTCTCCCGAACAATGATAAAGTCAATCTCTTCAGGTCCCTTGTCTTTGATGGGTGTCCAAACACCGGGGTAGAGTTTGACGGGCCTAAGGTTGATATAGAGATCCAATTCAAAGCGGGTTCGCAATAGAATCCCTTTTTCCAAGATACCCGGTGTCACATCGGGATGACCGATGGCGCCCAGAAAGATTGCGTCCGTCTGCCGAAACTCATCGAGCGCGCTGTTTGGCAGGATCTCCCCGGTTTCGAGGTAGCGATCGCCGCCGAAGTCGTATTCAACGGTTTCATATTTGAAGCCTGTTTTGTCCGCAGCGGCCCCGAAGACCTTCATCGCTTCGTTTGTTACCTCGGGGCCAATCCCATCGCCAGGGATGAGAGCAATTTTATGCATCGAATTCCTCCAGAAAATGTAGTTGTACTAAAAGTTGCGAGGTGCGTAGGTTCGACCTTATGAAAGGTTTCAGCCACTTTGAACCGTACTTACATTTTAACACGCCTTTGGGCAAACTGCCAATTTTTTTCTAGTTGTGTTGGGTTTATAAAGCCTTTGACACCTAGCGGGACTGTGTTATAATACCCACCTGTCAGATTTGAAAAGTATTATCCCGATAATGGAGGATGAATATGCAATCCGACCCTGAGGTAATCGAACAACTGGTGCAACGTATTATCGAGCTTGTCCACCCCCTGCGAATTATTCTTTTCGGTTCTGCAGCTCGGGGCGAAATGAGCCCTGACAGCGACATTGACGTTCTTGTAGTAATGCCCGAAGGTGTTCACCGGCGGCGGACTGCACAACTCTTATACCAGCAGATCAGGGGATTGGGAGTCCCTTTTGATATTTTGGTGGCAACACCCAATGATCTCGAAAAGCATAAGGACAATATCGGTCTGATTTATCGGAGTATACTGCGGGAAGGGAGAGAGGTATATGCCGTCTGAGGGGCATGTATTAGGAAATGCCGTCGATTGGCTCCGTTATGCCGAAAGCGACTTGGAGATCGCGCGCATCACTCAATCTTCCCGGATCTTGCTTGAAGGACTATGTTTCCATGCCCAACAAGCTGCAGAAAAAGCTCTTAAAGCAGTGTTAATTTCTCAAGCCATTCCTTTCCCTAGAACGCACAACATAACGATCCTAATCGATTTACTTCCGCAAAATATCTCATTACCATCAGAAGTGGAAGCGGCAGCACTTCTCACAGACTATGCTGTTTTAACGCGCTATCCGGGCAATCTCGAACCTATCACTGAAGAAGAATACCATGAAGCTGTGCGTCTTGCCGAAGGGGTTGTCGACTGGGCCAAAACGCTCATTCAGTCATGAGAGATTACCAAGAGATTAGGCAACATCATTCATAGACAATCGTATCGACGCGGTGGGCGTTGATATAGTCCCAATCCAATTCCACACCCAACCCAGGACCTTGAGGAACCAGCACATGCCCATTGGAATCAATGTTCTCCAGTTCATCCGTGAATTCGGGCGGATGGATGGGCGGTTTCGTGTGCTTTATCAGCGGATTCAGTAGCCCAAGTTCGTAGTAATTGGTGTTGCGGATGGCGGCGATGCAGTGACGGTGAGGTATGCTTCCACCGTGGAATTCCACATCCAAGCCAAATCCTTCAGCAGCGCGTGCCACCTTCATCGCGCCGGTGATACCGCCGTCCTCGTAGGTGCCAGTCCGCACAAAATCTGTGCCGCCATTGACGATAAAGTCGACATGCTGCTCCAATCCAAAGATATGTTCCGTCTGTAACAACGGCGTCTTAATCAACTCCCGCAGCTTCTTGTGACCGAAGACCGAAACCCCGCCGTCTTTGTACGCATCTTCCAGCCAAAAGAAATTTTGCTCGTCGCACGCTTTACCTAACTTGAGTGCATCCGCCCACGTCTCTAACTCACAGGCAGGATCGACCATCAGATCCATCCGATCGCCCACACGCTGCCCGACCGCGTGGATATTTGCCACTTCCCGTTCAATGGGGGCATCCCCCCAACCGTGGATTTTAAACCCAGGATATCCCAACTCGGCGCACTGCTCGGCAAAATCGGCAAATGCTTCGGGGGTACTCAATCCGCCGTTCTCATCGCCGTGGTAGGTGCTCGCATACGCCGGGATAGTTTCTCTCCAGCCACCGAGTAGTTGGTAAATCGGGGCATTGTATACCTTGCCCGCAAAATCCCACAACGCAACATCAAGCCCGCTGAGGGCAGTGGTGCCGGTATGGCGTAACCCCCGCTTGACGTCGTTGTATATCTTTTCACGCTCAAAGGGATTCTTCCCTAGGGCGTAGTTGGCGACATTTGGGGCGATGTTCCGTCCAGTCGATTCACCGATTACCCCGGTACTGGTATGAATCCGCAGGATCGATGACTGCATCTTGTGGACATTGCCCTTCTCGTAGACGAGGTTAAAGCCGTTGTAATCGGTGCCCATGTCCTGAATTTCGTATTCAAAAATCACCGTTTCGATTTTGGTAATCTTCGGATTTGCCATTAAGTTAGCTCCTCTCTTGAGTATTGCTGCTTTGTTCTTGAATTATGTTGATTCACGCTGTCATACACATTGCGCTCCGCTGGAGCGCGGGGATTGGGCCTATTACCCTTCTATAGATATATCGCTCCTCTGGAGCGAGAATTGAGTGTCCGTTTTCTGGTTTTCTCGTCTTCGCCTTCATTTTTCCAATTTTCCCAATTTTCCCGTCGAAAGTGGGGGTGCTCCATTTAGGAAAGTAGTATATCGTTTGGGGTGCGGTGTTGGGTTTCACGTTGTCGATTTATAAGTCCTTTAATTATGTTGATTCACGCTGTTATACACATTGCGCTCCGCTGGAGCGCGGGGGTTGGACCTATTGCCCTTCTATAGACATATTGCTCCTCTGGAGCGAGAATTGAGTGCCCGTTTTCCCGTTTTCTGGTTTTCTCGTCTTCACCTGTATTTTCCCAATTTTCCCAATTTTCCCGTCGAAAGTGGGGGTGCCCCATTTAGGAAAGTGTCGCTCCCTCGCGATAGGCTTCATAGAGTTGACGCTTGAGATCTTCGTTGACATCTGGTTTTGATAATTTTGTGTAGAGATCTAGCTTACTATTGACGAAATCCAATAAAATCTCATCGATCACCTGATCAAACTTATACCGTTTGTTAGTCTCCGTGTTATCTCCCTCGATTACCTGTCGCAGTTCTTCGTGATCGTGCACTTTTTGGTTAATAGTCTCAATATCAACCTTATCTTCCACCGTGAAATCTGTCTGATAGGCATCGTTCAGAGCGTCAATGATATTGGAGAGGAGATCCTGTTCAGGATCTCGGATCGTGGCGACCTCACTCCCAATTCCTTCAACCTCGCTATCTTCCGCCTCAAGGGAGAGTTGTAGGCTGTCATGCGTTCTTTGCACGCGAAACGAATCCAGATCCACAGATGCCAAGACATCGCGCACGTCGGGATAATCCCGCTTCGGCAGCTTCTTGTTCAGACTACGACCGAAGATGTACAGCTTTTCCAATGCCACGTCGGTGAAGGTAATCAACTGTGAGATGTATCCGTAGAGGCGGATGTAACTTTGCAAGGTAGACCGAAAGTCTTCCCGTTCATTCATTTCAAGTTTTGACCACCTCTTGACAACGCGATCGAGGACGCCTTGTAGCAACTCATCTGGGCGACTTGGTTCATAAAAGACAGTACAGAATTCTTCGATGGTATCCTCATCGTAGAGGTCACAACTGTCCAACTGGCTCTGTAGGTCATACAACCGATTCGGGTCGGTCTCCTCAGCGAGTATCGTGGTTTGATAGTACCCCTGAAACGCTTCCTGTACCTGATCCGGTTCATTCACAAAGTCGAGCACCAGCGTATCCGTCTTGCCGTTGGCGACACGGTTCAGGCGGCTCAGACTCTGGACACATTGCAGCCCGTCTAACCGCTTATCGACGTACATCGTCTGTAGCATCGACTCATCGAAACCGGTCTGGAACTTATTGGACACAATCAGGATCCGATACTCAGGGCTCTTGAAACTGTCCGCAATTGAAACGCGCGGCGGCAACCCGTTCATCCCGTCTTCTGTGTAATCCCGTCCGTTGTCGGTGTCGTGCACCGTGCTGCTGAACGCGACCAGACAACCGTAGGAGAGCCCCATTTCCCGCATCTGTCTATCAAATTCCTGTTTATATCTGACGCAGTGCAACCGGGACGGCGTGACCAACATCGCCCGCCCCTTCCCTCCGATTGTCTTTGCAGTCCGTGCGGTGAAGTGTTCTAGGATAATCCGGGTCTTGGTCTCGATGCTGTGGGGTTGCAGGTCAACGTAGTTGGTCAGGGCTCGCAGCGTCCGCGCCTTCTCGTACTCTTTATCCTCCGGCACACTCTTGACCAGTTGAAAGTATCTCTGAAAAGTGGTGTAGTTCTGGAGCACGTCCAGCGTGAACCCTTCGCTGATGCTCTGGCGCATCGAATAGACGTGGAACGGGACAAATTTCCCATCTGCGTCTTGCCGTCCGAACAGTTCTAGGGTCTTGTTTTTCGGTGTGCCGCTGAAACCGAAATAGGAGATGTGATCCTGCATCCTACGCCCCTCCATCTCCTCAATGATCCGAGCGTCTATATCCGATACTTCGTCGGTGTCATCTTCTTCTACCCCTCCCTCAATTCCTTTTGAGAGCGAGGTTCTGAGGTTTCTGGCGGATTCACCGGTCTGCGAGGAGTGGGCTTCGTCGATAATCACGGCGAAGGTTTTGCTTCTGAGTTTGCCAATCTCCTCTGCAATCACGCTGAACTTCTGAATCGTCGAGATGATGATGTCTTTGCTATTCTCAAGGAAACCCTTGAGTTGTGCTGAGGTTCCCTCAACGGGATGCACCACGCCGTCAACCTGTTCTACCTGCTTAATCGTGTCCTGAAGCTGCTTGTCAAGTACGCGCCGATCGGTCACAACAATGACGGAGTCGAAGATGCGCTTTGTGTCGTTCGGAGAGCGGTACAGATGCGTCAGTAGGTGTGCTAACCACGCGATGGAGTTTGATTTGCCGCTCCCTGTGGTGTGTTGGATTAGGTAGTTGCGCCCAACACCCTCCGCCACAATCGCCGCTTGCAATTTACGGATTACGTCAAGCTGATGGTAGCGTGGGAAAACGAGGGCGGTGTGCTTCACATCTCTCACCCCACCGAGGTCGGGGTCGTAGACCTTTTCTGTGGTCTCCTGTTCATGGATGAAGTTGTTGATTAACTCCATCAGGTTATCGGGGTGTAGGATGTCCTCCCACAGATAGGCGGTCTTGTGACCGTCCGGGTTCACCGGGTTTTCGATACCCTTGTTGAACGGAAAGAAGCGTGTCTCGCCTTTCTGCAAGTGGGTTGTCATCGAAACCTTCTCGTTACCCACCGCAAAGTGAACCAGACACCGCTTGAATTGGAATAACGGCTCTCTCGGATCTCGGTCGGTCCGGTACTGTTTCTCGGCGTCTGTCACCGTCTGACCGGTGAGACTGTTTTTCAGTTCCATCGTCACCAACGGCAGACCGTTGAGGAACAACACCATATCAACTGATTTTTCGTTCTTCTCTGAATACTTCAGCTGCCGAATTAGGGAGAATCGGTTCTGAGTGTAGAGGCTTTGATGGTGGGGGTTCATGCCACTTGACGGACGGAAGTAGGTCAGGTTAAAGTTACAACCCCTGTCTTTAACCCCTTTCCGCAATACGTCTAGCAGTCCACGACGCCCGATCTCTTTGCTTACACGGTCGCAGAATTTAACAGGTGTGTTCTCCTTGTACTGGCGCTCTAGTTTTTGATATTCCTCCGGCTGTGTGTCCTGAATAAACCGCAACGTCTCATTGAGCATCAGGCAGAGGGATTTGTTATAGAAGATAGACTTGGGGGAGCGGTAACCTGACTGATTCAGATGTGCTTCGATGTGATCTTCAAAATCTGCTTCGTCATACGTCGGCATGGGCTACACCTCGTTTCGGACATCTATCTTGCCTGTTACTGCTTCGGAGATGAGGGATTGGCGGTATTCTTTGAGGAGTTGGATTTTTCGCTGTTCTGTGGATATTAGGTCGTCAATCTGTTTGGTTTTGAGATCAAGGAAGTTAATGATTTGTGTTTGTTCAGAAAGTGGCGGTTTAACAACAAATAGTTCTCTGATTTTATCAAGGTGTAAATTCGTTACAGTGGAGGTTTTGCTACTTTCCTTCAATTGTTGGTCAACAACCTGACTTTGGAACAGGTAACTGAAGAAATGCGGTGAGTAAGTTTCTGTTCTAAATTTAATCAGACATAGACTTACGAAGATACTGAACTCAAAATCCCAATCAATTACTCGCGTTATACCAATTGTTCCATTTTTAGATAGTAGGAGATTGCCTTTTTCTGGCTTGCATCTTTGAGTTAATTCCTGATGCAATTCAGGGGTGATATACTTTACTTTGGCAAGGTCAATTGTTTTAGTATGAATATCGGTAACTCTTAGAAAAGGAATTCCACTGTCTTGATATTCGGGGGTATAGTGAGTACCATCAATGATTTGATGGGTAAGATATTTAACCTTCATTATTGACCAGTCTCTGGGTATATCCCCAATCCATTCTACCCTCGATGGTTTCATCTCTACATTCGGGTCAAGCCCCTTTGTTACTGCCTGATTTATCAGTGTGGTTCGTTGTTCTTGCAGCAGTTCTATCCGTCGTTCCTTGATGTGGATGAGCTCGTCGATCTGTCCCGTCTTGCGGTCGAGGAAGTTGGCGATTTGGGTTTGTTCAGAGTGTGTAGGATAGGCAATTGGAATATTGCCAACTTCTGACTCATTTATGGATGGAACTGTGCCCCCTATCCTGTAGTGTCTCTTAAAATCAACGTTCAACATTGCATAATACAAGAATTTAGGGTTTGATTGGTTTGAATATAGTGACATCATGTTGTTGTCTATACATGATTTTTGAGTGAGAATATTCCTTTTGTTCAATAGCAGTGCGGCACCAACTTTCGGAAATACAATGCTATTTGGTTTATGAAGGATAAACTTGAAATCAGAAACGTCTTGAGAAGATACCGTGTTCTGGGCATACAACATCTCTAGCTTGTTTTCAGGTGTATTGGTATCCGCAACTTTGAAGAAAGGTATTTCTAACCCAATCCTGCCTTGTAAATCATGCGAGAATCCATTTCCTGATTTCATTGAACAGAAATACCTTAATTTTTTTGCAACCCAATGCTTTGGTATTTCCCCAATCCAATCCATGCCACTCGCTTTATATTCAGGATAACGCTTCATTACGCTAAACCTCGCTCGTTAAGTCTCCACCTCTTTCGCTGAATTACCTTCTAATTTTCTCACGGTTGCCTTCAAGCGAAGGGAAGTCAACAGTTGTTATGCCCCGTGAGGATTTTCCTCAGAATCATAATAACATATTTCAATCTCTCTGTCACTGAATATTCCTTACATCCTAAACGACGATGGGTGGGAACATGAATGCTCTCTGATTTTAAGTGAAATTAACAGAATGATAAGTTGAGAAATTTACTTGACATTATATTGAATTTAATGTTATAATTTCCCTAAGGATATTTATAAATAGATACCTTATCTATCCCGGCAGCGTTCCTCACTTCACGTTTGTCGTCCCACCGATCCTATAGATATGGCACCCCGCCCCGATAAAATCAAGGTTCAAAGCAATTGGAACATAATGTGTAACTCCTATCTAGTGGAGCGAGGGAAACGGTCATTCTATAGACATTGGATTTCTCAGCTTTTTTGGTAATCACCGTCATTCTATGGTTGAACTGCGTATGTCCTAAGTAAGCGTATTAGAATTAAGTTTCGCACAATCTTCTTTCCTCCCGGTTGAAAACCGGTACATTTAAAAAGATATGGAAAACTGCTCAGTCATAGACCTATTCTGCGGTGCGGGTGCCCTCACTCATGGGTTTGTCTTGGAAGGATTTAACGTTGTCGCCGGGCTTGATGCAGACAAATCCTGTAAATATGCCTATGAAACCAACAATCACGGGGCATCTTTTATCGAAAAGAGAATTGAGGACGTGACAAGTGTTGAACTTAAACAGTTGTATCCAGAAGGTCACGTTAAAATACTAGTTGGATGTGCCCCCTGCCAACCCTACTCTCCCTATAACAAAGGCAGAAAAGACAAAGATGAGAAGTGGAAATTGCTATCCAACTTTGCCGATCTAATCTCAGAGATTGAACCGGATATTATTTCAATGGAGAATGTACCGGATTTAGTCACGTTCCAAAAGGGCAAGGTTTATCGGCAATTTGTGAAACGTTTAGAAAAGGATTATACTGTTACCAAACATCCTGAGGTATTCTGTCCAGACTATGGCATCCCTCAACGTCGAAAGCGTCTAGTTCTCTTTGCTTCTAAATACGGTAAGCTTGAGCTTTTGCCCGCGACGTGCACGCCCGATCAATACAAAACAGTTAAGGACGCTATTGACGGTCTGGAGGTGCTTAAAGCTGGACAAGTAAGTCAGACGGATCCATATCATAAGGCTTCTCGGTTATCTGAAATGAACTTACGAAGGATCAAAGCGTCGGAGCCCGGGGGCACCTGGAGAGATTGGCCAGAGGAACTCGTTGCTCCGTGTCATCTAAAAGAAAGCGGTAATACTTATTCAAGTGTTTATGGAAGGATGAAAGGGGATGAACTATCCCCCACGATCACGACCCAATGCTATGGTTTTGGAAATGGTAGGTTTGGACATCCGGATACTAAACAGAATAGAGCTATTTCGTTAAGAGAGGCAGCTCGACTCCAAACGTTTCCAGACGATTATAAATTTATTGACCCGAAAACAACACACTATTCTACTACAGTAATTGGTCGATTAATCGGTAATGCAGTGCCTATTGAACTGGCTCGAGTTATTGCGAGAAGCATCAAACAACACCTTGAAACGTATGCCAACGAATCTAAAGGATAAAAAACCGTGGAGAAACTTTATTTCACAGTTGATGCTGAGCTCTTGAGAGAACTTGGGGAAAGGCTTGTTGGTAAACCCCACATCGCATTGGCGGAGTTGATTAAAAACAGTTATGATGCCGATGCGACCCAAGTCACGATTAAGTTTTCACCCGATGAAGATTGTATTGAAGTCAATGACAACGGGCATGGCATGACCTTTGAGGAGTTTGAAGGTTACTGGATGCGGATTGGCACGACTAACAAAAGGGGAAAGTGGTCAAAAAACTTGGAAAGGCAGCTGACCGGTTCAAAAGGAGTTGGTCGCTTGGCAGTTCAATTTCTCGCGAACAAGCTAACAATCATTACTGTTCCAAAGGACAATAGTAATGAATGGCTTGAGGCCAAAGTCAATTGGGAAGAAGCGGTAAAAGCTAGGGAACTCACCAAAGTAAACGTTGAGTACGAGGAGCATAATCCTAATCAAACGTGTCCACCTTTTTCGCACGGTACTTCGATTATCTTGAACGAACTCAAGGATACATGGGAAATAGATTCGGTTCGTAAATTAGCTTCGGAGGTCTGGTGGCTTCAACCCCCCTTTGGTTCCGCTTTATCTTATCAGGATGATTCAAAAGATCGCTTTCAAATCCATTTTGAATCAACACAGCAGGATTATACAGAAGAATTTGAACAACAGATGGAGGCGATAAAGAGCATTTGGATTGCTCGGCTTGTTGGAAAGAACGTTGACGGACAAGTGACGCTGTCCTTAGAATTTCCTGGTGAACAGCCAATAATCCGTAAATATAATACTGCGAACTTTTCTCATAATAAAGGGAAATTCAGCCAAATAGAAAATCTCAAGAACGCATATTTTGAGATTCGGATCTATAATTTGTCGGGAAAGCAGAAATTAGGAATCAAGGTTGGTGAGGCCCGAGAATATTTTGCAGAACATGGCGGTGTCCATGTTTATGACGGTAACTTTCGCCTCCCCTATTACGGTTTGCCAACAAGCGACTGGCTGAAGTTAGAGTATGACCACTCCCATCGCAAAACTGTGTCCGAACTTCTTCCCAAGGAGATCCAAGTTGAAAGAGCTTTAAACGACCTACCGACTCTTGGACGTGTTCTTGGTGTTGTTAACATCAACACCTCTCAAGAACATAATCTCAAGATCATGATCACGCGAGATCGCTTAACCGAAACAACAGCCTACGATGATCTTGTGTCTATGGTCCGTTATGCAATTGATTGGTACGCGAACGAAACCGCTCGGCGAAAAATTGAGTTAAAAGAACGAAATTCTTCACCCGAACCCACGTCGCTAAAATTTGAGCATGTCGAACAGGTGTTAGAACAGTACGAACCGGAAATTCCCAAAAAAGTTTATGGAGAAATTTATGAAAAAGCCCGGGAGGCAACAATAACGGCGAAAACCAATCAAGAACTTGTTTTGGAACAGATGGGACTTTTGGCTCCTCTCGCCACAGCTGGTATTTCCGCGTTGTCGTACCAGCATGAATTAAAAAAACAATTTACCTACATTGAGGACGCGATTGATAGAATCAAAACTGTAACCTTTCAGTTAGATTTATCTAACGCAGCAAAAGAGCTTGAACTTCAGCAAAATCTGGATTCGCTGAGTGCCGATTTGTCATCGTGGCTTGATAGAGCCAAGGCGACCCATAGCTTGTTTGACTACATCGCCGATACCGAGAATACTAAGTTGCGGCACAGATTTCGTGCCATATCAGTGACTAAAGAGATTGCGGCACAGACCAGTTTCCTAGCAAGAGGTATTGATATTGATTATAGCCAACTTGAGGATCAACTATACCTTCCTAAGGCATCGTTTGCTGAATGGGGTGCAATCTTTCAAAATGTCTTTACCAACGCTTTCAATGCGATGCTTGATTCGCCGCACCGGTTGCTCCATATTAGTTCCCGTTCTCATGAAAAATCTCATGAGATTCTCATTCAGGATACCGGATACGGAATAGACCTCGAAAAAGCGGACAAGTTTTTTGAACCTTTTGAGAGAGCATCAAAAATTTCTGCCGAAAGACAAGCCCTCGGTTACGGTGGCACTGGACTCGGACTTACGATCGTTCGGTTGCTGGCGGATAATATTGGTTGTCGTGTTCAATTCATCGCGCCACAAGATGGATTTAATACTGCTTTCTCAATTCGATGGAGGGAAACCAAGTGAAGAAGATCTTGATATACGACGATGAAGATGAACAAACAGAGCGATTTAAGGATAAACTGAATCAGGCTCTTAAAAGAGCAGGGAAGGACCAGGATTTTGTTATCGAAACCCTCTGTGATAAAGCCCTTCAATGTTCGATAGAAAAGTTGCAAAACAAGCAGGAGGAATTACGAAATAACGGAACCTGTTCTAATGAAACTACGGAATTTGACGAGGCAGCAATTTTCATTATTGATTACGATCTGTTGAAGAGTGAAGCGGGAGGATTGCTGACAGGTGAAATCATTGCCTACGTTGTTCGCTGCTTTTCAGAATGCGAATTGATTGTTGGATTAAATCAATACGGCCATAATACGTTTGATCTGACTTTGCGAGGTCACCCGGAGTCCTTCGCGGATTTGAATTTAGGAGAGGATCAGCTAGGCAATCCTGATTTGTGGAGAGGTGACTGGGGAGATTCCAGACCAGGTTACAGACCGTGGTATTGGCCAAATTTATTCGATTCTTTGTGCAATTTTGACAGAAAGGTTGCAGACGTTAGAAAGAATTTAGACAAACCCATTTGTGAGGTCCTCGGTTTCGCCCCAGAATTGTTTCGGCTGCTGCCTCGTGACATTGTTCAATTCATTGGGAAAGGCGCAGGGAAGGAACCGGCTGAAACGACATTCCGGGAATTTGTAATACATTCTGGCAACGGCTTGAGACCTAAAGATACGACCATTTCCGACAAGGGTGTTTTGGCAAGAGTTGGTGCTGCCAGAATCTCAAAATGGTTGGAACGATTTGTGTTACCGGAGCAAGACTTCCTCGTGGATGCACCACACCTAGTCGCAAGATATCCAAGCCTAATTGCTGGTGATAAAAAGAAAATTAAAGATTGGAACAGCACAGCGCAGTTGGTAGATTACCGTGAATTGGGACTTAATACCGATTTGATTGAATCCTATCGTTTTAAAAAGAACTATTGGGTTTCACGGCCCGTCTGGTTTTGGGATACACTACGCGAATGTGAAGAAATCAAGGAAGTAAAGGAGCCATGGCTGACTGACAAACCCAGTTGGATCTTTTGCGAGGATGCCTCCCGTTTCCACAAGCGAAAGGATTGCGAAGAGTTCTTTGCTGATACCGATTCGCCATTTACCCGAAGGTTTGTTAAAGACTTCAAGAAAGTCGATTACCGTCCTAGGGTGCGATTTTCACTGTAATTTTTTCCGGAAAAAACGTAATGACAGAAGCTATTGGTGCGTTGCAAAATCTCCTTGAATCCTTGTTTAGAATCCAAAGTTCTGCGTGGTTTGCAGATCAAGGAAAGTGGAGAGCTTCCCCTCAAGCATTAGAAACTTACAAACTTATATCCGTGATGTGGGAGCCTATAGATCTTAAAAATGTAAAATATGAATTCAATAAATCCGAATTGGATCTGGATTTTTCTAACAGGGTTTTGTATCTGCCTCCAATGAAGGAAGATGCTAAGTTTGTTCCAGTCTTATCACTATCTTGCAAATTGAACGAAACCCAAAGCATTGCAAAATTCAGAGTCATGTTAGTTAGTCTTGACAAGAAAGGGAACCCTTATGGGATTGGGTTTCGTATGGAAACACCAGAAAGTATGAACCAGGGCGCAGAAGCGTCTGCTAAAATTGGGATTCACGATTTCCACCACGCACAACTTATTCAAAAATTTGGTCAGACGAGACTTAACAAATTGATAATTGATTGCCCTAGTTGGATTCCCGAATCACAACCTTCTTTTCCATTGCCCGCCAAGTGTCCGGTGACGTTGTTACTCTGCCTAATTGTAACGTTGTATGGTAGAAAATGTTATAATCAGTTTCTTGACAATTACCTTGTCAATTATAGAAAATCTGATATTGAACCGTACAAAAAGAAACTAAAACCCTGGATAAACTGGAAACCAAATTAGAAAAATAACGCTAGTATTCAGCAAGCCTCCACTCAAGTGTCTCCACGTAACCGTTGAATATCCTCCTCGCAAATAAACTCCACTATTATACCATTTCGACGGAATGCGGCCCGGAAATCCCACCACTGGCTATCCACCGCTTGCAGGATAGGTGGTCCCTCTGGATGGGCAACTGCAACGGCGATAAATTTCCGATCATCTGGATCGAATCCCTCCAACGCTGGATCGTCTGGGAACTCTTCAAACTCATTTTCTTTAGGACTTACGCACTTCAGTAGGGAACGCAGATCTGCGTTCCCTACCAACTCCTTGATGGTGTCTCTGCTGTAGTTACCCGATTCATCGGGCATGGAGGAATAGGGTATCCAGCGATAAATCGCTGAACTACAAGACTTTGAGCATTCAACTGCGTAACTCCTATTTCTTTTTACCTACATCAGGGACTCAATGGTTACATTGCCGTTGTTTATAACCTCTAACACCAAACGACTTCCATACAGCAATGACATACCAATCAGCGGTCCACCGTCTGCTTGCAGCACAAGTACTTCCCGTTCCTGCCCATGCCATAACACTTTTGCAAAATACATATCTAACACTACTACATTTCCGTCACCGAGAGTAACGTGCCGACTGCCAGCTCGCTGAAGGTTGAGGTAATTGATTAAATCATTTGGTAGCGTTAGATAGCCATTGAAGCCTGTATCAATGACTGCTTCAACTTTTTCTTTTTTCTGGTTTGAGCCAATAACCTCTAATTCGATGATAGCCTCTCGATTGGCGGTAATTTTTCCAGTTATCATTGTGTTTGGGCCGAAAAGTGTCCACCGATTCGATAAGCGGTTGGAAAGCCGATTTGTAAGCCGTAAACGATAGCGTTGGGATGCTTGGCAAGAAGGCGTTTTGTGGCTACTAAATCGTCGGTGCTCATTTCGTATTCACCTGTTTCGATGTCAATGACCAAAAACTTGCCTTTGTGTTTCGGTTCAACTTTGTGGCGTATCTCTCGCCTATAGATTGCTTCCCCCCGTGATGCAACCTCTTTGGAGGTATAATTGGTATATGGCATATTGACCCTTTCCTTAACAAAACCGTTTAGGTTGTGTGGGTAAACCGGTGTCGAGATTCATATTTCAACACATATCAGAAATAACCAAATTCACGAGACACATGTCGCCCTGCTGGGGCTTGGGGGATGACGATTGGGCATTGCTATATACATGTTGCCCCTCACGGGGCTTTGATTCTATCAAGGAGGATACTTCGATTGGTCAATTATTTACAATGACTTGACAAAATCTAACAGAATCTAACACTTTTTACAAAAATTAGGTTTTCTTGTCCAATGGGTTGGGGGACCCAACCCCTACGAATTCAACTGGTTACGGCACACGGAGTATGCCTATTACTATTAATCATGCCCCCAGAACTTCATTCAGTAAGCCTTCGCTTTTTCGCTCAAGTGCTAGCATTTCATCGGCAATCTCTTTGAGTGAGCGGAGCGGCGTGTACTGGTAGAAATACCGATTGAAGTTGATTTCGTAGCCTACCTTATCTTTCTTTCGGTCTAGCCAACTGTCTGGTAGGTGTGGTTTGACTTCTCGACGATAGTAATCGTCAATATCCTCTGTGAGGGGAACGCGCTCATGGTCTCGCAGTGCGGGATCTGGTTTTGGATTGCTTCGCTTGTCCCGGAGGATCTCTCCTGTCTCCCCGTCGATTAGCGGTCTCTCAACCTGCACTTTTGTGTAGCCGAAAAAGTCGTTTGGATAGATTTTGGAGTGTTCGGTCTCTTCAAAGTTGGTGTACAGTTCGGCTATTTGACGGATATGGGTGTTAGAAATAAAAACGCTCTTGTCTCCGAGATTCCTTTTCATCTTATCGAAGAAATCGACGGCGTTAATCAATTGAATTTTATCTTGCCGTGCCTCCGATTTTCGGTTCGTCAAGATCCAGATGTAGGTGGAGATACTGGTGTTGAAGAATAGCTTATCGGGCAGTGCGATGATACACTCCAGCCAGTCTTCTTCGATAATCGAACGTCGGATTTCGCTCTCACCGCTGCCGGCATCGCCTGTAAAGAGCGGTGAGCCATTAAAGACGATTCCGACCCGACTGCCGCGGTCTTCCATCTTGGAGAGCATGTGTTGTAGGAACAGTAAGGCCCCGTCGGAGGAGCGCGGCGTACCTGCTGAAAATCTGCCGTTGGCGTTCTGTGCTTCCGCTTTCACCGCTGCTTCGTCGGATTTCCAACTGACGCCGAAGGGCGGATTTGTTATCATGTAATCGAATCGTTCCGTTTGAAATTGGTCGTTGGAGAGGCTGGATCCGTGTCGGATAGCACCGGGGTTTTCATCTGTGATCAACATATCTGACTTGCAGATTGCGTAGGTCTGTGCGTTCAGTTCCTGACCTGACAGCCGGATAGTGGCATCTGGATTAATGTGTTCGCGGAAGTATTCTTTTCCAATGGTCAACATGCCGCCTGTGCCGCAACATGGATCGAAGATACTGCGTATAACCCCTTGTCCGCGAAGATCTTCGCTGTGCTCGGCAAATAGCAATGAGACCAGTAATCGCACGACATCCCGCGGCGTGTAGTGTTCCCCACTGGTTTCGTTGGACATCTCTGAGAATCGGCGGAGCAGCTCCTCAAAGACCTGTCCCATTGTGTGGTTGTCCACCTTGTTCGGGTGGAGATCTACTTCGGTGAACTTATCGCAGAAGATGAACAGCCGGTTGTTATTGTGCAATCGCTCGATAAAGCGATCGAGATTGAAGTTTTCGATGATGTCGCGTACATCTTGGCTGAATCCGTTGAGGTAGTTCTCGAAGTTGAGGCGGATATTGTTCGGGTCCTCTTTCAGTCGGGATAGGTCGTATTGGGAGGTGTTGTAGAAGCTAGTGTCTGTCTCTCTTAGAATAATCGGCGGTAGCGCGTCTTCGGACACTTGGCTGCTGAACTGATTGTAGGTATTGATGGCTTTCTCTTTTCGGTCATCCTCGTCTAAGATGCAGTCCAATCGGCGCAGTACCAGAAATGGGAGGGTGATGTCGCCGTATTCGTGGGGTTTGAACAGTCCTCGCAGCACATCATCTGCCACATTCCAAACCAGATTTGCGAGTTCTTGGTAGTTTGCCATTTGCTTCCTTTTCTTGGGGGTGAATTTATTGTGGAGTCGAGATATGAATCTCGACCTACAGGCTGGTTACGGCATACGGAGTATGCCTATTACTATTAATTGAGATATGAATCTCGACCTACGGGCATGTCGATGATTTACTCTTGCTATACACATTGCGCTCCTCTGGAGCGCGGGGATTGGACCTATTGCCCTTCTATAGACATATCGCTCCTCTGGAGCGAAAACTGTACTATAAACATGTCGCCTCGCTGGGGCTTGGAGGAGGACGATTCGGCATTGCTATATACATGTCGCCCCTCACGGGGCTTTGATTTTATTAAGAGGGATACTTCAATTGGTCAATTATCCGCAATGCCCTGGCAAAACCTAACAGAATCTAACACTTTTGACAAAAGTTGGGGCTCCTTGCTCAACGGGTTGGGGGACCCAACCCCTACGGATTTAACCTCCCGTCTTCTCGTTCTCTCGTCTTCTCGTCTTTATCCGGCCGCGGGGGCGATGCAGTCGGGGGAGTCGTTACTGGGTCGGTTGACGAGGCGCGAAACTGGGTAAGCCTCCATATCTTCAGCGGGATACGCCGTGAGGAGCCCGTCTAGCTGTGTGGGGGATTGATCGCTCGGATCTAGCCATAGATTATAGGCGTCAGGTTCAAGGATAACCGGCATCCGCCGGTGGATGGTCTCCATGAGGGAGTTCGGGGAGGTTGTGATGATTGTACAGGAGAGCAGCAGATCATCATCTATGTTTGGGGACCATGCCTCCCATAGCCCAGCGAAGGCAAACGGTTTTTCGGATTTGAGTCGAACGTAGATTGGGGTTTTGGATTTGCTATCCGGTTCGCTTCGCCATTCATAGAATCCATCGGATAGGATGAGGCACCGGCGTCGTTTGTAGGGTGTCCGAAACGAGGGTTTCTCCGCCAAGGTTTCGGCACGCGCATTAATCATGCGGTTACCTATCTTAGGATCCTTTGCCCAAGACGGAATCAGTCCCCACCGGAAGAATTCCACCCTGTTCTCACCATTGTTTGCCACAACAGCAACCTGCTGAGAGGGGGCGATATTGTAACGGGGGCTCATTTCATCGGCGGCGGGAGTTGTGAAGCCGGGAAAAGTTTCTGTCAATGTCTCAGGGTCTGTTTTCAATGTGAATCGTCCACACATGTTGGTCTCCTAAAAAATAGTACAAGTTGACATCTATGAGCAATTTCTCATTTCAATTGAAGCGAAGGACGGTCAGAAAACCTCATCGCTTTTTCCTATCCCCAGTTCGTTCATCAAAGCTCTGAGGGGTATACCGCGCTTCTGGGAGAGTTTAATCAATGCCTCAAGACGCTTTGCATTCATCTGCTCAACACTTTGCCAGAGGTTTTGCAGCTCAATTTCCTCGGATTGAGTCAACGTTTCCGCATGTAGTTTTCCTCGAAGCAAATCGAAGCGTCGTTGTTTTTGCAACGGCAGACGTGAGTTTTTTTCAATCTTTGCCAAGCAGATTGCTTCTTCTGTCATGTCTGTTGTTTTCGTTTCTCTGTTTTTTGCTGGTATCATTCATTACTCCAGCCATAGGGGTAAAAAATAATGTGTAAAATTTTTCCTTTACGCATCACGTATTATTCATTGTTAATCATATCATAACATTAGTTAATTTCCCGGTGAAAACATATCACGTTTCACGCATCACGTTTCACTCTTACAGTGTGCCAAGGTGTAGCTTGCTCATAAGCGTGGGCTATCTGAAGCAGTGTTTTTTCGGACCACCAGGGACCGGTAATCTGTAACCCGACAGGCAAGCCTGTTTTGCTATCGGAATCTTCAACCTGCACAAAGCCACACGGCACGGAGATTGACGGTAAACCGAGCAGGTTAATCAGACGGGTGTTCCGGGTCAAGCGTGGACGGATGCGATTGGACTCGCTGCCACCGGACAAATCATGGGTGCTCCTAAGCGGCGCCGGAACCGGGGCGGTTGGCGATAGAATACAGTCAACTCCTTCAAATGCACCCACAAAATCGCGTTTGACGATTTCCCGGACGCGCACCGCTTCCACGTAATCTGTAGCCGACAATTCCAGCCCCTGTTCAAGTAATTCACGCACATCAACGCCATAATCCTCTCTATGTGCTGCGAGGCGTTCCTGATGAAATTGACCGGCTTCCGCTGTCAAGAGCGTCAACGTTACCTCATGCCCCGCCTCCGCAGATGACAGATCGAGTTCAACAATTTCTACTCCCAATCCTTCTAGGACTTTAATTGCTTCACCGACGGTTCGCTCAACTTCTGGATCAACGCTATTGAAGAAATGCTGCTTTGGCACCCCTGCTCTACGTCCACGGATGGGTTGATCTATCCCATCAGCGTAGTCCGGCACAGGTCGGTTTTCGCTGTGTACATCGCGAGGATCGTAACCGGCAAGGACATTCATCATCAGTGCGGCATCGTGAACATAGCGGCACATGGGTCCTACAGTATCGAGGGACTGTGCCAGTGCAAGTACACCGTGAACACTGGTGCGTCCGAAAGTTGGTTTCAATCCCACATGTCCACACACCGCCGCCGGGATACGTATCGACCCTCCGGTATCGCTGCCCAATGCACCGGCACAGCAACCCACAACAACGGCTGCCGCTGAACCTCCGCTCGACCCGCCCGGCACCCGCGCAGTATCCCACGGATTCGCAGTTGCCCCAAAGTGCGGATTTTCTGTCGTTACGCCGAAAGCAAATTCATGCAGATTGGTTTTGCCGATAATGATTGCCCCGGCATCTCTCAGTTTGGTGACGAGTGCAGCATCGAACTGTGGCGATTCGTCCGAAAAGAAGTTTGAACCGGCTGTGCTGCGGGTGCCTTCAACGTAGATTATATCCTTGAGGGCGATGGGTATCCCGTGCAGCGGACCGAGATCTTTCCCGTTTCTTATCTCCACCTCTGCTTGTTTAGCACTTTGGAGACTCTCCTCACGAAACAGTGTGATGAAAGCGTTCAACTGTGGCTCGCACTGATCAATTTTTTCAAGCGTCGCTTCAATGAGTTCGACGGGAGAGATTTTCCCTTTGCGGATCTGTGTCGCCATTTGAGCGATTGATGCGTGAAGAATATCGTCCATTGGGACCTCCGTTAGCCCTTAACAAACTCAACGATGACGGCAATAATTATACCAACCCAAACCGGAATCATCAGGCCAATCGTCCACCTGAGGTTATCTCGAATATCTTTGCTCAAGCTAGCGTAAGTATTAGTGATATCTTTATTCAAGCTAGCCTGAGTATCAGTAATATCTTTACTCAAGCTAGTGTGAGTATCAGCGATATCTTTACTCAAGCTAGTGTGAGTATCAGTAATATCTTTACTCAAGCTAGCGTAAGTATCAGTGAGACGTGCCTCAAGTAAGCTCATCCGCTCCTCAATCGAAATCATTCGATTTTCTACAGAAACGATGCGATTTTCTACAGAAACGATGCGATTTTCTACAGAAACAATACGATTTTCTAGGGAATCTATACGTGCATCGAGTGTACTAAACCGCTCGTTTACCTGATCTAGCGCGCCGCGCAAGTAGTTCTGTTCTTTGACAACCTCCAACAATATTTCACCGTGTTGTTGGAGAATTTCACTATGTCTCTGAAGCACCTCACCATGCTGCTGAAGCATGCCTCTGTTCTGTTGAACGATATTTTTGATTTCCGTGATTTCGGGATTGGTGTTCATGCAAGCCTCCTTTTGATAGAGTGCATTGTATCAACTGTTAGTCTATCGGTCAACGATAAATGGGCAACCATCCCTCGAATCACGCCTCACGTTTTAAGAGTGCTTCTGCGTTTGGACGGATTTGTGTCAGATCTTCCGACCGACTCAGTTCGTACATAAACACCCCCGGATACTCAATCTCATCCAATGCGCTCACAACACCAGCGAAGTCAACGGTGCCGCGCCCCGGCAGGAGGTGTTCGTCCCGCTCGCCGTGATTATCGTGCAGGTGCAAAGTGATGAGATGTTCACCGATGGTCCGTAGAGCTTCCACCGGATCGCCACCGATATTACGATGCCCCGTGTCAATAACGACACCTACATTCGGGACATCCAAATCTGTCATCAGTTCGACAAGCCGTATGGGGTCGCCGGTATAACCTCGCGGCACGTTTTCCAACGCAAAGGAAACCTCTCTGGGGGCAGCGTATTCTGCGACGGTGCGGAGATTATCGAGAAATGCCGTCCGCTTTTCCGTGTGGAGTGGTTCATCAGGCTCAGGAATCCGGATATGATGCGTCACGAGAATTCCACCCCCTAAAACCTCCATGGCATCCACTGCTTGACGATAGGCGATCAGCGTTTTATCTCGTTGTGCGGTGTCGAGCGTTGCGAAGTCATAATCGTCGAATATCTCTAGATGGATGTGAAGCGAATTGAGATGCAACGATAGATCTTCCATCGCTAAACGCAACGCCGTAAACGTCTCAAGATCCGTATACGAAAAATCGGGATGATAATCTGTCAATTCCAGCGATTCGATGCCTGCCTGCTGGAATTCACGGAAGAGTGTCCAGTTCAGGGGGCGGTCACGATGGAGTATGGTTGAAGCACCAATTTTCATAGTGGTTTTCCTTTCCTTGTTTGGAGGTATGGCAAGAAGTCGGGATTCGGAGATCCCTCCTACGGGAGAATTAAATGACCCTAAATTACTGGATTATTGAATCAATTTCTGGTAAACTTCCCCCAATCATTGAACCGTCTAAAATTTCAAAATCTTTGGAAAGTCGGTAAAAATTGGAGGACACATGCAGAAAATTATACTCGATACAGACATTGGCGATGATATTGACGATGCGCTCGCTTTGGCTTTTGCAATCATGAACGGAAAAATTGATATACTCGGCGTGACAACGGTGTTCAAAAATGCAGTGCAGCGCGCAGAATTGGCGTGCTGTCTGCTGGAAGCGTTAGGGCGAACAGATATCCCCGTCTATGCAGGGATCGGCAAGACCCTGCTGCAATCTATTCCAGATTGGGAACAGGTTGCAGCCAATCATCGTCCACGTCAAATGGAGGTTCTAAAGAAACAGCAGCCATCAATTCAACCGAAGCCGGGTAGTGCCGTTGATTTTATTGTCGATACAGTGATGGCAAGCGACGGAGACATCACACTTGTGCCAATTGGTCCCTTCACAAACATTGCGGCGGCATTCACCATAGAACCACGTTTAGCACAGAAAACGCAGATCGTTATGATGGGAGGCGCGACGGACCGTGTACGCCCGGAGTGGAACGCGCTCTGCGACCCCGAGGCGACGCGGGTTGTTTTCGGTACAGGGGTGCCAATTACGATGATTGGACTTGATGTCACGACGAAGTGTGTCATGAGCTACGAACAGGTAAAAACCATCGGGTCGGTAGACCGCCCGATTAACCAGATCTGTTTTGAGTTAATCCATCTATGGGGCGGCGATAATCCGGAACCACGTCCCACTCTCCACGACCCGTTAGCGGTAGCAACCCTGATCGATCCCACCCTCTGCGAAACACGCGAGATGCGAATTGAGGTTGAAACGCGGGCTGATCATCTGCGCGGTGCAACAGTCCCGATCGCTGGCGAACCGAATACCTCTGTCTGCACCTCGGTTGATGCAATTCGGTTCATGGATCACTTTGTCAAAACATTGACGGCGTAAAAAACTGAGCAACAAATTGGCTTATGTAAAAATAGAGTGCAATTACGGTGAACGTGTTAAGGGCGGGGAAACCAGATGCCCCGCCTACGGTTTTTGAGGTAAATCAATGCTGTTGCACTAATTCCTAACATGAGCCAACAAATTAATCGTGTTATGTTTTCACCGGCGACGATTCCGTTCCTGATAAAGCAGCTCCATCAATTTTGGCACGTCAGGGTTATCCGGCTCCAAGCGCATTACTTCTTCGCCTGCGGCAATCGCTGCGTCAAGCATCCCCACGTTGTAATACGCCCAACCGAGTGCTGCATGGATTATTGCAGCATCTGGGTCTAAGTGCAATGCCTGCTGATATTGCTCAATCGCTTCGCGATACCTCTTTTGTTTCAGATAGATATTCCCCTGTTCAAAGTATGGGTTGCCGCGATTCGTAATCTGAGGTTCTTTTGTTCGTTCCGATTGATACGCTGCCCCGCAGCTGATAAAAAATAAAACCGAAAACCACATTGTGCATTTCAACCACAGCTTCATCCTAGCCACCTCTCTCCCTTGAATAAGATAGCATTGTCAATGATCTATGTCAATCTGAAAGCCAAATTTACGCTAGGCAATAATAAAGAACGAGGGGAAAGCTACTTTAATTTCCTTGAATGATAACTTGTGTTTTCCATAGACTTATGATATTATAAGCCTAATACTCAACATCGTAATTATTGGTATGAATAATTTATGAACCTTTTATGGGGAGGAAGCGCGATGGGAAAGATTAATACACTGGTGTTTGCTGGCGGTGCGGTTCACGATTGGAAAGGGTGTAGTGAAGCGATAATTGACTACTTATCACAACGGGATGAATTTGAGATTACCAAAGTAGAGGAAGACCTCGATGCCCTGGTTGCCCCGAATCTTGATCCGTATGACCTGATTGTTTTCTATTACACGATCGGAGAAATCACAGACGCCCAAAAGAACGGCTTGCTAAATCATATCGGTTCGGGCAAAGGTTATGTCGGGGTACACTCCGCAGCCGATTCGTTTCGAGGGTGTCCTGAATATAGGGCGATGGTCGGCGGCTATTTTGTCACGCACCCACGTTATCGAGATTATCAGGTAAGCATCGTAGATACCGAGCACCCAATCACCGAAGGCCTCGACGAGACGATGGTTACGGATGAGCAGTATATCCTTGACTACGATCCCCGTAACCACGTACTCGCGTCGGCGTTGTGGCAGGGCGATGCGGTGCCTGTCGCATGGACAAAAAGTTGGGGAGAGGGTCGCGTATTCTATCTAGCATTGGGACACGACGCCAAAGCCTGTGAGCATGAGATATTTGGGACGCTTCTGCAACGGGGCGCACTTTGGGCAGGGACGCCCGGTGAATAATTGGCACGGCTCTTAAACGCCGAAATTTCCGGATTGGCGTTTTGCACGGTTTCTTTGCGGGAGAAGCGATCTTGTAGATTCGTTCTGTCTACCCATTCTGATGAAAAAGCGGCTTACGGACATCCAAATAGATGAGGAAACACCTTCACGCCGAATCCTTTTCCTTGACGGAGTGTATTTTGACAGCGTTGATGCGGGCTGCATCCCCAAGCTCGGCTTGCGAGTTGGACTAGAGATTGAGGCGGAGGTGCTCCAAAAGCTAATCCAAGCAGACGAAGGAATGCGAGCGAAGAATTACGCCCTTGAGCTGCTATCTAGCCAGAGCTATAGCAAGAGTCAGATGGCCCACCAACTTGGTCAGAAAGGCTTTGGGACAGAGGCAATCGACATAACACTAGAAGACCTAGAGCAGCTTGGCCATATCAAAGACGAAAACTTCGCTAAAAAGTGGGTAACACGCCGTCAACGTTCAAAGCCGAAAGGCAAAAAGCTATTGGAACACGAATTAACGAATCAGAGCATAGACAAAACCACCGTAGACCGTGTGCTTGCGGGGATTCACGATGCGGAGGAAACAAAAATAGCATTGCAATTGGCACGAAAACAGGTAAAGCGCTACCAATCACTCGCACCAGAGGTTGTGAAACGCCGGCTGCACGGTTTTCTACTCAGGCGCGGATTTGATTATGAGACGATTCAGAGTGTAATTAAGCGAGTGTTGATCAAAGGAAATGGACAATGACATCAGATGAAATCAGATCGAATTTTCTAGAATACTTCCAAAAACGGGGGCATACGATCGTTCCGAGTGCCCCGCTAATACCTGCCGACGACCCAACCTTGCTGTTCACAAACGCCGGGATGAACCAGTTTAAGGACGTGTTTCTCGGAACAGGACGCCGCGAGTACACACGGGCTGCTGATACCCAGAAGGTGCTGCGCGTCAGTGGGAAGCACAACGATTTGGAAGAGGTCGGCTATTCCCCAGGACACCACACCTTCTTTGAAATGTTGGGCAATTGGTCATTCGGAGATTATTACAAGCGCGAAGCGATTGCCTACGCTTGGGAGTTAGTTGCGGAAATTTGGAAAGTCCCCAAGGAACTCCTCTGGGCAACAGTTCATGACACCGACGATGAATCTGAAAAACTGTGGCTCGCGGAGACCGATATACCGCTTGACCGCATCCGTCGATTTGACAAGGACAATTTCTGGGAGATGGGAGATACAGGTCCCTGCGGTCCTTGCTCTGAGCTTTTTGTCGACCTCGGTCCTGAGATGGATCCGGCATCAGTTGATGACCCCAATACGGGCCCCAATATCAGTGACCGATTTCGCGAGATTTGGAATCTGGTGTTTATTCAATATAACCGCGATGCAGCTGGTGAACTTCACCCGTTACCGGAAAAGCATGTCGATACCGGTATGGGTTTCGAGCGGATAGTTGCCATCATGCAAGGCGTTGATTCCAACTATAAAACGGACGTATTCGTTCCGATTCTTGATGAAATCTCTAACATAACCGATCGGGATTATTTTGATGACGATCGTGGCGTGCCACACCGCGTTATCGCGGATCATATTCGATGCCTCACGTTTGCGATTGGCGATGGCGTGATGCCTTCCAATGAAGGACGTGGCTATGTTATCCGCCGCATCCTTCGGCGTGCCGTGCTATACGGCAAGCGGTTAGGGATGGAGGAGCCGTTCATCTACAACCTTGTGGATAAGGTGATTGACCAACTCGGTCCTGTTTTCCCCGATGTTCTGCCCCGTCACGACTTTATTAAACGGATTATTCAAGGCGAAGAGGGGCGGTTCCATCAGACCCTTGATCGTGGGCTAGAAATTCTCCAAGGTTCGCTCGATGAACTTGATACGCAGAATCAATCTGTTCTGTCAGGGAATAGAGCCTTTGAACTGTACGACACCTTTGGATTCCCGTTGGATCTGACACAGATGCTTGCGCGGGAGCGTGACTTTACGGTTGATGAAGACGGGTTTACCGCAAGTATGTCGCAGCAGCGAGAGCGCAGCCGTGCGGATTGGAAAGCCGCCGGCGGTGGGGACACGGGGGAGGCAATATACGCGGATGTCCTCAAAGAATATAATACCACCGCGTTTTTGGGTTATGACAGATCCCATGCAGAAGCAGAGGTTATCGCTCTGATCCGAGGCGATGAGTTGGCATCGGGGGTCCACGAGGGAGAGGAAGTTTCCGTCCTCCTGAATCAGACACCTTTTTACGGAGACTCCGGCGGTCAAGTCGGTGATATTGGTATTATCACAAGCGAAAGTGCGAAACTTAAAGTTATTGATACTGTAAAACCTGTTCCCGATCTGTTCGTTCATAAGTGTGAGGTGCTCACAGGGGAGATTACACCACAGACACCGGTGGAAGCGAAGATTGACGGAGAACGGCGGCAACATATAGCGGTTAGCCACACGGCGACGCATATCCTTCATCATGCCTTGCGTACTGTCCTGGGGACGCATGTCGGTCAGGCGGGATCGCTCGTCGAGTCGGGGCGGCTGCGATTCGATTTCACACACTATGAAGCTGTCAGTCCAGAACAGCTACACGAAATAGAGAGTGCTATCAACGATAAGGTTCGTCTGAACAACGATGTCGAGACCGAGTATCTCCCGCTGCAAGCAGCAAAGGACCGTGGTGCCCTTGCTTTCTTCGGCGAGAAGTATGGTGAAATTGTGCGCTTTGTACAAATCGGCGACTACAGCAAGGAACTGTGCGGTGGCACCCATATCCATGCGGCGGGCGAAATCGGGCTTGTGAAGATTACTAGTGAGAGCAGCATCGCCGCCGGTGTGCGTCGCATTGAGGCGTTGACTGGATCGGCAGCTTATCAACATATCCACACCGAAGATGAGACACTTACGGCTATAGCGAATCTGCTCAAAGCTTCAAAGGGTTCAACTCCTGAACGCATCGAAGCACTACTTCAAACCAATCGAGAATTAGAAAGACAGGTCAATGCGCTTCAATCGCAGATGGCTCAATCGCGGGTTGCGGATCTGGTGAACAGTGCTGTTACTATTGACGGTTTTCGGGTCATTGCCGCTGCCCTCGAAGACACTAATCGGAATAGGCTTCGCGAACTTGTAGATGATTTGAAAAATCGGATTGGGACTGGTGTCGTTGTGCTCGCCTCGGCTATGGGTAACGATGTGGCGTTTGCTGCCGGTGTTACTTCGGATCTCGTACAAACACGTGGCTTACAAGCCGGAAAAATTATTCAAGCGGTGACTCGTCTTGCTGACGGTCGCGGTGGCGGACGTCCTGAGCTCGCTCAAGGTGGAGCTAAAAACCCGAACAAGATGAAGGAAGCAATTGATGCCGTCACGAAAATTGTGGCAGATCAGGCTTAAATATTGACTGAACCATCCCTTAGAATCGGGGTGGACATAGCTCTAGAAGGAATGAAATATGGAGACCCTACTTAATACATCTTCGCTTTACTGGCAAATTCCTTTAGGTCTACTGTTATTGGTGCTTGCTATCTTTTTTATATGGTTAGCATCTCGGATCGGGAAGACGCTAAAATCTGTGGAAAATCTGCTAGACAAAAGCGTTCCTAGTCTGCTCAAAGCAACCGAGCAACTAGTTGGCGTCCACAGAGATATCAGCACTCTACTGACATCTATAGACGGAACTGTTACGGAATTGAACCAAAGGCTTCCTCAGTTGCTTGAGAATATCAATGGAATTACCGCTTCCATTCAGCAGATGAGCGAGTCCGAGATTCGATCAACGACACACAATATCCAAGAAATAACGGAAACTATGAACCAAAATATTGCGAAAATTGATGAGTTGGTTAACGCTGCCACAGATTTTTCGCAAACAACAATCAAGCAGGTCGAACATTATAGAGATCAGCTTTCCGTTCCTGTCACAGATGTTATCAGCGCGTGGAGTGCGCTTAAAAGAAGCTGGGATGTATTCAGCCGGTCTCGGAAATCAAGCAGATCAGATTCAGAAGATACAACTGAGAATGAACAGAACGGATAAATGCGTGTTTTATGATGTCGATTTAGAGATCTATGCGTTACTGAATTGATGAGAGTGTGAAACATGACGAACGATAGAGTGTTACACTTCTCACATATCAGATTCATTGACGCATTATTATCGGAGAAATAGTGACAATAGGCGTAAATGTTGCCTAAACACTTAACAATAACTATGGAGGTAATTCAAATGGACGACGAAAAACGAGGCAATGGGCTTGTCGTACTCTTGGCATTCTTTATGGGAGGCTTAGTTGGTTCACTTCTCGGTTTACTCTTTGCCCCCATGGCTGGTAGAGAAACGCGAGAGAGGATTCGTGATGCTTCTACAGATGCCAAAGAACGAACAATCAGCACCGCCCATCGAGCGAAGGACGTAACAACCGAACGGGTTACAGATCTGGTCGACAAAGGGAAAGCACGAGTCGATGACGCGACGGAGAGCATGAGAGCAGCTGTCGAAGCGGGTAAATCTGCTTTTGTCGAAAAGAAATCGGAACTGGCGAATATCCTTTCTCATGAGAAAGACGAGGAAGAAGCCGAAAGTTAAAATTTACCCTGAATAAACAGGTTGGAGATCTGTTTTTACAGAGTATACAACCTGTCTCAACACAGAAACCACAGGTGGAAACGCTATGTACCTGTGGTTTCTTTATCTGGAGCAGACGTTCAATGAACCTCGACAGATTACGCGTGCTCTTGGAGGATGTTAAACGCGGTGAAGTTGACATTGACGAGGCAATACAATCCCTACGTCATCTGCCATTTGAAGATCTAGGTTTTTCCAAAGTCGATCATCATAGACAACTACGCACAGGCTTTCCGGAAGTTATCTTTTGTCAAGGAAAAACGGTCGATCAGGTAAAGGAAATTAGCAAACGTATTCTCGCCGCCGATCATCTCCTCCTCGCTACCCGCGCTACTCCCGAAATTTACGACGCATTAGCATCCCTTGATTCATCAGCTCGCTTCAATGAATTAGGACGTACTATCACGATTGGGGAGCCTGCCGGTGAATTACATGATGGCATCTTGGTCGTATCTGCTGGCACATCTGATATTCCCGTGGCTGAGGAGGCAGTGGAGACCGCACAAATTATGGGTAACCGTGTAGAGCGACTATATGATGTCGGCGTCGCTGGCTTACATCGTCTACTCAATAATCATGAAAAGCTGACTCAAGCCCGTGTGCTCGTTGTCGTGGCAGGTATGGAGGGAGCGTTAGCAAGTGTGGTCGGCGGATTGGTGGATAAGCCTGTCGTCGCTGTACCGACAAGTATCGGCTATGGTGCGAGTTTCGGCGGCGTTGCAGCCTTGTTGAGTATGCTGAATAGTTGTGCTTCGGGCGTGACCGCTGTGAACATTGACAACGGATTTGGAGGGGGTTATAGCGCGTCGTTGATCAATCAGCTCTATATATCTAAATAGGAAGCATATAGAATTTTCGTACCAATACCAGTCCTCACTCTTCATTTATATGAATATCATTTTAGGGCGAATTTTTTCTTACAGATGGTATTTATAGTAGATTTTAGAATTAATGGGACACGCCAAACCGGTGCGGTTTGTAACCGCACCTACCGGGGGACGCAAGTGTTTCTTTATTTTTTGAATTCACTATAGTATCTGACCCTAACATATTATGGAGAGATTTATGGAGCTTTACCTAATCCGTCATGGACAGTCCACCAACAATGCTGGACTCCCTCACGTCGCAGACCCACCACTATCAGATCTAGGCAAGAAACAAGCGTACCATGTTGGCAAAGCCCTGCAAAGAGAAGAAATCAGCCGACTCTATTGCAGCCCGATGCTCAGAGCTTTGCAGACTGCTGAGATTATTGGGGATATACTTTCCCTCTCCCCCCACATCTATATTGAACTTCACGAATGGGACGGTATATGGGAGGAAAGTGTTGGCAGATTTGGTGCTACACTTCCCGGACTAACGCGCTCGGAAATGAGAGAAGTTTGTCCCAATGTGGTTCTGTCTCAAGACGTTACGGACCAAGGCTGGTTATTTACTCAGTGGGAAAACGTCGAATTGATGCTTCAGCGAGCCGACCAGAACGCTACAAACTTCATTACTCATCTGCAAGCAACCCACAACCAATCCGATGAACGGGTCGCGGCAATTTCCCACGGCGGTTTTCTATCGACGCTGATTGGGACGTTTTTTAACCTGCCGCCCAATGATGACTCAGATCGCTTTGCCCACCATAATGCAGCAATTAGTAAAATCCGAAGAGCAGCGCGAGGCACCCAACTGCGTTATTCGGACCGAATTTGCCATCTCCCCAAAGGGATGATTACGTCGTAAATGGCTATTCATCCACACGATTTCGCACGCCTATCTTCACTTATCATTCATCAGGTATTTGGAAATGCCGTGTCAATGCCACTTCTTAGAAATACAGCGATATTTTCATATTATCCCTTGAAGGAGAGCGCATCCCCCTAACGTTCAGAATAATAGCAGTAGACTATGATGAAGAGAGCAGGTTAATGACGACAAGAATTCATTATGAAACTGTATTAGCAAAGGTACACACACAGTCAAACATCGCACGGATTCAAACGGTTGCTAATTACTCCCATAACCCCCTACGAGGGCGTGGTCCGGATAACATGCCGCTAGCGCAAAAGGGGCAAAGTAGTCTGTTTACATCTTATCATCTCCGTCTCGAAAACGCTCCCCACACCTAATCGTTCGCCCTTCCCTTGTCCACTGATCAAATACCTTTCACAGGCTTTAAGGACTTCGTCACCCTGTATTGTATGCATGCAGGGTGAAGTTCCGTCAGAAAGTGCCGAACAACCGTATTCAAAGCCGAGATTGAGGCATGGGCTGCACGGCACATCCACATGAAGAATTGTATGCCCATTCCCCCACGGCCTCCATTGCGATGGATTTGTCGGGCCATGTAGCGCGATGACCGGCGTACCAGCGGCAGCAGCGAGGTGCATGGGACCACAGTTCCCACAGATAACGAAATCGGCGTTGGTGAATAGCGCAGCGAGTTGATTGATGTGGGTTTTGCCGGCTGCAACGACACAAGATGACCGAGTTTGCGAAGCGATTTCTTGTGAGAGCTCAACCTCTGAGGGAGCACCTGTCAGGATAATTTGTGCGTTATACCGTTCCACAAGCGCATTGGCGACTGATACAAATCTATCTTGGGGGAACCGCCTTCTGGGTTCACCACGCCTACCCGCTTCCGGATGGATAGCAATAACCGGTCTATTCAGATCGATACCCATTTCATCAAAGAATTCTTTCGCCCAATCCCGATCTCCCTTTTTCAACCATATCTCCAAACCTGCTTCCCTAATCGGACACCCTAATAACCGCGCTATCTTCAGAAAATTGACTACCTCGTGCTGTCCCGGCGTGTGTTCGACGACATCTGTAAAAAGGTAGTGTCGATGTTGATCTTTTGACCGAAATCCGATGCGCCTTGATGCACCGCTCCCGTAAGCAATTAATGCGCTGAGCCTTGCCCAATGTTCAAAATCGACTACGCAATCGAACTTCTGACGGCGCAAATCCACAATAAATCTAATCAGGTTCCGCGGCGATTTCACCAGTTCTTCTAAGCGGCACGGAATGTGTTGATCGATATAGGGGCAGCCTTCCAAATATTGTAGATTGATAGAGGATGCAACCATCGCCAAATGTGCATTCGGAAAGCGACCTCGAATTGCCCGAATTGTTGGGATCGTCAGGATGGTATCACCGATCGCAGACAATTGGATGAGCAAAATGCGCTGTGGGGTACGTCGATGCTGCACAGCCACGCGAGATTGGAATCCACCAAGCAGAAAGCAGAGTAAGCTGCCGATATAACGATCTAAAATCTTTTGTATTATGTTTGGGTGCATCGGTTCTCGCTCCGAGATTTTGCACCAGTTAGTGCATACGGGCTAAACCGTTCTGGGCATTAAAAAGATTCTAAGGTTATAAAAAGTAGCGATTTTAGGGGTTATATCCACAAAGACCTATTGGCACATAATTTGCCCTTATCTCCAACATCAATAATTATTGTCCATTAACCCATGATTCTGCGGGACATTTGCCAATAAGCAATTTGTCCCTGTATCACAAATGCTACATTGGGAGGAATAAAATGAACACTAGGAGAATTTCAGGAGCGTTGATAGCATCACTGATGATTCACGGCATTATCATGCTGATCGCTAGTACATTCTACACAACCCAATCTCGAATCGAGAGACTTCAAGATGTACTCACTGTAGAGATGCTTCCACCGACAGAACCGCTACGCCCTAGCGTACGCGGGGGAGGAATGGCCAGATACATTGCCACCAAATACATGGTGGCGAAGCCGACTGTTGCATCAGACAGGTCTTTTGCTACGGAACAGGTTCAGGCTCAGCCGAGAAATACAATCGGCGTTGTTGATCGTCCTGCATCTTCCATTCAACCGCAAACAGTGCTTGAGTTTTCCAACAAGGTCGTTAAGATGGACAGTGCCATTGGCCCAACAATTCCTGCATCTTCCGTGCAGCTACAATCAGCACCCGTCAGAGCTCCTGCGGCAGCTAAAATTGGGGCAATAAATGGAGAAGTTGTACAGGTGAAAGCCGCTTTTGAACGTCCGGCTGGACTTGCTATGGTTGAACACGTTGGTGGACCCCGCAATGCCTTGGGTGATTACGTAACCGTAACCAATCACTCTCAATTGAATCCTCCAAATGGGGAAGTGTATCACGATACGTATTTCAAAGGATCCGGTATCAATCCATTTATCGATACCGAAGACGACCATCTTTCGACGTTTGGGATGGACGTTGATACAGGTTCTTATTCGATAACGCGTCGATACCTGACAGATGGGCATTTACCACCCCCGGAAGCTGTCCGCGTCGAAGAGTTTGTCAACGCATTCGATTACAGTTATGATCCGCCGACGGATAGCGCATTCGCTATCCACATAGACGGAGGTCCGTCGAAATTCGGTGAAGGGAAGCGACTTCAACTCTTGCGTATCGGATTGCAAGGGCGCGTAATTCCGGACGAACATCGGAGAGATGCTACCCTCACATTTGTCATTGATGTGTCCGGCTCAATGGAAAAGGAAAATCGACTGGAATTGGTAAAGAAGGCATTAACGCTCCTTGTTGACCAACTCCGCCCCACCGACAAAGTGGGAATTGTGGTTTACGGCTCTCGTGGCAGGCTTGTGCTTCCACACACAGGAATCGGGCGGCGTAGTGAAATCTTGGCTGCTATCAATTCCTTGAGGCCGCGTGGATCGACTAACGCTGAAGAAGGTCTCCGAATTGGATATGATCTGGCTTGGCGCAATGCAAGTGTAGATCATATCAACCGCGTCATTCTCTGTTCAGATGGTGTTGCCAATGTCGGCAAAACAGGTCCCGATGCAATCCTTAAAGAGATCCGCACTTACGTTGATAAAGGGATTACACTCTCGACGGTCGGTTTCGGCATGGGAAACTATAATGACGTTCTCATGGAACGACTCGCCGACACAGGCAACGGCAACTATGCCTATGTCGATACACTCTCCGAAGCCAGACGAATTTTTGTTGAAAACCTGACCGGGACGCTACAGCTGATTGCAAAAGATGCGAAGATCCAAGTGGATTTTAATCCTGAAGTTATCAGTCGTTTTCGACTGCTCGGTTATGAAAACCGTCGTCTCGACCATAAACAGTTCCGCGATGACTCCGTTGATGCCGGAGAGGTAGGATCAGGGCACCAAGTAACCGCTCTGTACGAGGTTAAACTGCATCCAGACGCAACGGGAAAAATGGCAACGGTTTCGATTCGATACGCAGATGCCGACAATGGTAAAGTCAGCGAAGTTAGCGAAGATTTCCTCGTGTTGCAACTCCACGAGTCATTCGATACTGCTCCCGCGACGTTCCGGTTAGTCGCTGCTGTGGCAGAATTTGCCGAAATCCTACGCGAAAGCTATTGGGCAAAAGATGGTAGTTTAGATGTTGCTCATCAAGTTGTTAAAGATGCTTTCCCGGAAATCGACCATGAGGGTGTTGTTGAGTTGATGTATCTGGTCAACAAGGCAATCAGCTTTAAAGAACAGGATTCCTGAATCCCCAATGCTACACAAGATTATCTACTGTGGACGCATCGAGCTGCGGGATTAGATGCAGTAGTAGATCTAACGTTGCTCGGTAATCGTCTATATTGATGATAGACACATGGCTGTGAACATAGCGGGCTGGTACACCCAACACAATTGAGGGTACACCACGCCCAACTTGGTGGATTGCCCCGGTGTCTGTTCCGCCGGAAGTACGCACAGCAATCTGATGTGGAATTTGGTGTGCGGTTGCGGTTTCAATCGTAAGTTCTGTCAAACGTGGATTGGCAATCATGGATGGATCATACAACCGAATCTGCACACCGCCCCCTAATTTCCCCTGCAAGCTCTCACTACTGGAGCCCGGCAAATCATCTGCGGGCGGTCCTTCCAGCACAATCGCGACATCCGGCTCCGCTGCGGCGGTAACCGTTCTAGCACCACGCAGCCCGACCTCCTCCTGTACGCTCCCGGTGCCGATAACTGTGTTTGGATGAGCACCGAGTTGTTGGAGGGTTTCGATAACTAATCCCACACCGACACGATTATCAAATGCCTTCGCGGAGAACAACTTGGGATTTTTCATCGGCATGAACGGACCATAAGGAACAATTGGACAACCAGGCTTCACTCCGTACTCCTCCATCGCCTGTTCTGCACTTTCCGCTCCAATATCAATGTATAGGTCTTTAATATCCAGTACCTTATCACGCGAACCGGCACTTAGAAGATGGGGCGGCGTAGAACCAATCACGCCAGAAATTTTCCCCTGTTTCGTCAAAATATTGACGCGCTGTGCAAGCAGTGTGTGCGCCCACCAGCCACCGACTGTGAGAAATTTGACGTAGCCCGCCCCTGTCAAATTCTGAACGATAAATCCGACTTCATCCATGTGTGAATCGAGTAGGATACGCGGGTTTGCAGCGTTCCCGCTCTTTGTGCAAAAAATGCTTCCCAATCGATCCTTTTGGATAACTCCAACCCCTTCTAAGTGCGAATGAAAGATCCGCCTGACCTCGTCCTCGTGTCCGGGGATTGCATCCGCTTGAGTGAGTTCTTCAAGTAGTTCAACCGATGTTTGGCTCATCACTTCCCTTTCTGATTGAAATTATGGTAGATTTTAGAATTAATGGGACACGCCAAACCGGTGCGGTTACATGAAAATTAAAAAAACAGTTCGGTAATTTGCTAGCGACGCCGGCGCGGTTGAAAACCGCGCCTACCGTATGTTTCGAGGAAAATAGGGATTACCGATTTAAATACTTAAACTTCATCAAACCGCACCTACCGGGGAGGCGCAAGTGTTTCTTTATTTTTTGAATTCACTATAATTAGACATGATAAACAAGCGATGTCAGGAATTTGTTCGCAGAGTTACGGCACACGGAGTGTGCCTACTACTTTGAATGTTGAAGTGCCAAAATACACCCACACCTCTTCCGTTTTGCCATCAATAATCACTTTCCGTTTCTCCCGCTGATATACAGGCGTTTCAACATGACAGCCCTCGTATTTATCCAAAATAACAAAATCTTGAGCCGTTAATCCTCGCCAAACAACTCCTTCGACGCTCGAATCTTCGCTGGGTATCAGTACTGGATATCCCCGGTTAGAGATAACCGTTGTGCATTCGGGCATTATCGCTACATTTGGCTCGCCGAGCGAATGTCCAAGTAACCACTGAATCAACCCTCTATCTTTTAAGGTGCCATAAACAAAGAGGTTCATAGTACAGTTGTAGGGAGTAGAGATCGGTTTTCACGCACCACGTTTCAGCGTAAGATAAAAGCGGCTTCCTTTACCTAGCTGACTCTCCGCCCAGACCTCACCGCCGTGGAGTTCAACGAGATTTTTCACTATCGGTAGTCCTAAGCCGATGCCACCGCTTTTCGAGCCCCCAACTCGATGGAAACGATCGAAAATGAAATCCAGTTCTGTCTGACTGATACCGACGCCCGTGTCTTCAACACAAACTTGGAGTATCTGATCCGAGAGCGTTGTCACACTGACTCCGACATACCTACCGTTTTCGGTATACTTGATAGCGTTATCCAGCAGGTTTGTTATAATCTGTCCCATCTTGTCAGCGTCCACCAACGCAACCACATCTAGGTCGCAATCCAGATTAACTTGAATACCTTTTCTATCTGTTATCGGTTGAATCCGCGCAATTGCTTCATCAAGAATAGGATACAGTTTCGTCGGTTCAAGCTGTAAGGAAATCTTACCTGACTCGATTTGAGAGAGATCTAGTAGGTCATTAATCAGCCGGATGAGCCTGTCGCAGTTGTCCTTCACGCGCAACAGATAGCTCGCCTGCTTATCTGAAAGCCCGCCACCGACGCCGTCAAGCAGATTATCTACAAACCCTTTGATGTGCGTCAATGGCGTTCGTAGTTCGTGGGATACATTATCCAAAAATTGGGATTTAAGTGTGTCTAGTTGCTTAAGTTGGTCATACGTCTCCTTGAGAGCGGTGGCAATGTTATTAAAGTCCGATACTAATTCTCCGCTTGTCGCTTTGGGTATTGTACCACCATAGGTGTCCAAATAGGTCACCATCAGTTGTTGCCGTGCAGTTTCCATCGCTTCGGTTCGTGCACTTAGCTGGGCATAGAGCATTGCATTTTCAATCGCGGTCGCGCCTTGATGTGCAAGCGTGCCGAGCAGCGCCAAATCGGCTTGCGTATACGGTTCTTCCGATGATTTTTGACCAAGTACAAGCAACCCCACCAGATTCTCGTTTTCTTTCGTCCGTGTCACGAACGGAATCCACACTGCGGATTGAAGAAAATCAATAAAGCCCTCCGCCGACTCGGAGGGTGCAACGTGAATCAGATCTGGGTCAAGGGGTTGATCTGAAAAATCAAGCGGTTTCTCCGCCTTTTGCAGCCGCTGGAGCAGGGACGTAGATAGGGTCAGCGGCAATCCATTGGGTGGTGCATCAACTCCGATAGCCGCTTCCGGAACAAACTGCGCCCCTTCATCTGTAAAAGGGTTGGATTCACCTTCCCGATTGTATTCGGATTCCAAATAACCTGAAACACGATACATTACAACTCCACGACTGATGTGTATCGCTTTCGTTACTTGGCGGAGCAACGTATCCACTAAAATTTCCAGATCGAGGATAGAGTGGAGTGTCTGGCTCAACGCCAAGAGGGTCTGACGGTAGTTGTACGCCTCGCGATCAAATGCCCGATCAATCAGTTTTTGAATGCGTGTCTTGGCGGGTGCAAACAGCACAGCAGCAATAAGCACCGAGATCGCGGTCACTGTCCGAGAACGTGCGGCTGTATGGAAAAACATGGTGAGCCCTTGAATGCTTAACAGATACATCCCAAGTGCGAAACCACTGACAAGCGTATACACAACGCTGCGATTGATAATGAGTTCTATATTCATCAACCGGTGTCGGATGATAGCGATGACATAGCAGATCGGGATAAGACATAACGTATAGGCCGAAAAGCGAGCGTAAGGGATTGAGACATCCCAAAACCTCGGAATTGTCGTACAGATAGCTAGTGGAAATGTCCCAGCAACAATACCGAGCAACAACCAGCGTGCTTGACGGCGTTGAGAGGCGGAGGGGGCAGCAAAACAGGTGTGCAGGAGTAATAACTGGCCAGCGATCGAATAAGCGAAAAGAAACCCGGTCGTGATGTTCTCAAGCGGCGACAGTTTTATCAGAAAAAACTCGCGGGTATAGTCATGTCCACGCAGATAGAAGAAGGAGGTTATCAAGCACAAAGCAACCCCCGGAACGTAGAGGAGTTTCAACAGCCACAGGCGGTGCTGGATGAGTTGTTTTTCAGCAGGAAAGATGAGAAAACAGTGGAGGAACAGGCAGGGGGTCATTGTTGCCGTTACGAACTGACAAATCGGCACAATCCGACTGCTCCACGTTCCCTCAGTAATTGAGAAGGTAGCGTCAACAGAGCATACGCTCATGAAACCGATACTCATTAGGTAGGAGATTCGTACCGCCCGATACGATCCTAGGGTTTCTTCATTTCTATTTTTTTCATCAGATTCGGAAGAAACTTGGCTTTGCGATTGCTGCATCCACACGAGCGTTGCGACCACCCATGTGATGAGCCCAATCAGATAGAAGTATCCGGTCTCCGGCGTATCCGGTGCTCTGGCGAAACTCCTTGCTCCAACAATGAGGTATATGCCCGACGCAAAAATATAGAGAGTCGTGGTCAGGTCACGCTGGATTTTCATTTGAATCCTCGCAGGTCCCATCCCAAACTGGAGGGGTAATTACACCTCTCTTATGGCGCAAGTGATCATGTTTTCAGTCCCGCTTCCAGATAGGGACGGTAATATGCAAGATCGGGTGTTACAGCGTCTGGATCCTTCCCCATCTCATCATAGCGACGTAACCGCACTGCGTCAGCAAAGTGAGGTAAGGCTTCAAATGCTTCGACTTCGGTTTCCGTTAGTGGTCCTCCTTGGCGTTCTAAACTCCGAACTGAAACAGGGGATAGCTTGTCAAAATAGCTCGCCTCCACAGCACAGAGATAGCGTTTCGCAGGCACATGCAACCGAGCAGGTTCGGTAACCGCTGAAACAAAATACGGTTCCAAAAGTGCTGCAACAAGTTCTTCATGTTTATCATCTATTCCTTGCGCCACAATCGCTTGGGGTAAATCATGAACCAGATGACCGTAGTCGTGCAAGATAGCAGCGGCTATCAGTGTATCGCTGGCACCATCCTTCTCGGCAGCGTGGGCGGTCTGTAGGGCGTGTTGTAGTTGTGTGACCTGTTCGCCCCCTTCATAGAGTTGATCGCCATAGTTCTGAAACGCTTCAAAGATTTCGTCAATGATAGTTACTTTACTCATCTTCATTATCCTCAAGGCTCATATAAAAGGAAAGTGCAAAGCACTTGAAGAAACCGAGTTTTGCCGAAAAAACTCGGTTTCTTTGCACTAAATCTTAACATGAGCGATCCTTAAAATGTGTGTAAAATGTATAAAATTTACGTTTGCCGCTAAAAAACGACCTCCCGTTCAGTTCTTGCTGATTCGTAACAGCCATCGATTAATCGCTGTAAATTCAGCAGTTGCCGGCGGTCCTGCATTACCCAAGGAGTGTCTTGCCGCAAACGCTGAATAACATCGGCATCTTGGTTTTGGATGCTCTCGCCCCAGCCACTGCTTTCCTGCAATTTTGGAGTTTTATCGACAACTTCGCCGTCTTCGTCCAGCGTCACGGTGAACGGATCGCTGTTGAGCTTGCCTTGGGTCGTGACCATCTCGAAATGGTGAGGTGGCGGGGAATCATCGCACCAGTTACCCTCTAATATACAGGTGGAACCATCGTCAAACCGAACAAAAGCAGTCAATAGATCTTCGACATTAAACCGTTCCCTTATCTCCGGTGAAGCGAGGGGTCCCCGTTTTCCGGGAAACAGACGACGCATTGAGGCAGTCACTGAGACAGGGTTCGGACAACCAGCCACCCAGATCGCGAGATCAAGTGCGTGTATCAGTGTAGATGCGAGGACGCCCCCAGCAGAGCTGCTCAGATAATAGTGAGGTCCCCACCAAGGTGGGTTGACGTGACACCCCCAAACTTTACTAAGTACAGGTTTCCCGACCCCGCCGGATGCCACTAAATCGTGGAGGTAGCGGGAGATCGGCATATATCGCATATTCGTACCCAGTTGGATCTGACGCCCCAGCCGCTCCGCTGCATCAAGCACCGTGATCGCCTCTTTTAAATTCCTCATGAACGGTTTCTCGCAAAGCACATCCGCCCCCGCTTCTAGTGCCGCAAGTGCCATCTGCATATGAGTGTTCGGCATCGTGGCGACGATCACCAAATCAAGTTCACCGGGCGCAAGCATCTCTTTAACGCTTTCTGTTGCCTGCGCTTGGGGCCACTCCTCTTTTGCGTTCTGCAACCGTTCAGGACTGATATCGCAGAATGCACTCACGACAGCGGTTTCCGCCCCCAATTTTTTAATAACGCTTAGGTGGTTCTTGCCCTGCGCGCCGCAACCAATTACACCAACCCGTATCGGTTGACTTACCATATCTACTCCTCAAGGAAAGCAGTTAATATTTCACTGTCACCGACTTTCACCGGTGGATGTTAACCGGTCCAATGTTCGCACCCCCGGAAAGGCATGTGGAATCCGTCCACATATTTCGGACGCGGTGCGTAGTCGTTCACATCAGGAACCCCTTCTCCACGCAATAGAAACGCACAGGGCCACGGCTCCTTTGAGGTAATTTGTGTGCTTGTGGGGATATAGCGAATAGTCAAGCCACAGCGCCGTTGAGCGGAGGTGTTTGGGTTGGATCCATGAATAATGTTCGGGTGATGTACAGAAACATCGCCAGCTTTCAGTACAAAGTCAACCGCCTTGGACTCATCAACCAATGCGGGATCCATGTGTGAACTGAGGACGTTAGGGACATCAACGCTACGCTGCATTTCATGGAGTTCCATTCGCTGTGTGCCGGGGATAACGCGCATACAGCCATTCGCCGGGGTCGAGTCATCGACCGCGAGCCACAGTGTAACGACCTCCATTGGTGCGAGGGGCCAATAGCTACCGTCCTGATGCCAAAGCACCGGTCTCCCATCGGTAGGTGGCTTGCTAATATAGTGTGAAGCGAACAGAGCAATGTTGGGCCCGACAAAAATTTCTGCAATATCGAGTAGGCGAGCATCGCTAATTAGTCGGACCCAGAATGGATCTTCTCTGACAAGACGATGGTGTAAATGTTCGGGGCGTAAATCCGGATTCTTCTCAAGCAGCCAATCAACGTGATTGCTTGTCTCTTGAACCAACTCTGCATCGAGAACGTCTCGAAAAATCGCGTAACCATCGCGTTCGTATTGCTCGCGAGCGGGAGCATGTTTGTTCGATGAATTGTCCATCAGATTTCCTTTCGCGATAGATGTGTGGGCTCAGACATCACACGTGAACAGTCCTCACCCAAGCTGAGTGCTGCCATTTTATCACGAATTCACACATGATGTAAAGCCAACTTTTATGGTAGATTTTAGAATTAATGGGACACGCCAAACCGGTGCGGTTACAAACCGCACCTACCGGGGTGGCGCAAGTGTTTCTTTATTTTTTGAATTTACTATAGTTGGACACGATGAATGAGCAATGTCAGAAACTTGTTCGCAGAGTTACGGCACACGGAGTGTGCCTACTACTTTGTTGGTTGGGTTATTAAGTGTCGGGATTCGGAGATCCCTCCTACGGCGGACCTTTAAGCTAATGACTGGATTCCTTTTTCTGGATCGGGACCTGCATCAACTCTAAGATAAAGCCATCTGGATCTTTGAAGAACACTACATACACGATGCCCCATTCCAAATCAAAGCTAACCGGCTCTGACACAAATTCGACACCTTTTGCCGTTAGATCTTGATAAGCAGTCCATACATCCGGCACACCGAAGCAGAGATGCGAGTGAGCGACATCACCTAATTGGGCATCAGACACTTTGCCTTCAGGTGCGACGTATTGCTGCAAGTCAAGCATCACCCCCGGCGTTTCGGGGGCTTCCAACCGCACCACTTCCATAATCACATCCGGTTTGCCTGTCATCTTTGAGATAGTTTCGCCCTCTAAGCGATGCCGTTCTACCTCTTTGAGTCCGAGCAGATCGCAATAGAACCCTAGCGAGCGTTCCATATCGCTGACTGTTACCGATACATGGTCCAAAATGTTGACAGAATTAATCATGTTATTCCTCCTTCTTATCGCGTTATACGCAGATTGGACGAAAAAACGTCTCTCATGTTGAGCGCGCCTCTTTGAATCGAGGAGACGCCATAGATGTGCGAGATAGAATCGATGAAGCTTATCGCTTGGCGTATCTTGGAATTGTAGTTGCAGGGAGCGGAGATCTTGAGTATAATACTCGACAAATTCGACATCTCTGAAAAGAGGAGTATAAACCGTGCGATTCCGACGCAAAGAGGAAACCGGAAGCAACCCCTCACCTACCAATCGAAAAGCTGAGGTGCCTGATCTCGCCTTTCAGGCACACAAATATAGCATCCAGTTTGATATTTCTCCAGAAATATCTTATCTGAATGATTCACTCCCCCGACTACTTCCTGAATTTTTGCCCCTCTTTGAAGGCTTTCCCGATGGCGTCCGGATTTCGCAGCAAGCCGTTGAAGAAGGGCTTGATTTCTGTCAGGTAACCTTCTGGGCTTTTTCCGACGAACCCGACGCAGTTAAGGCATTTTCTATCTGGTTTCAAGCATTTTTTAGAGATGATCGAATTATTGATCTGCTAGAGCGTTTTGTTAAACACGCGCTTGAAGATCCCGACGACATAGAGGTCACTCTACTCGATTGGGCACGGGTTCATGTAACGGCGGAGGAAGTGCAACAGGCTGCCGAGGCGGAACGCCATTCTATCAGATTAACCGTCGTGTAGCGGGTTAGGGCAATCGTGGGCACGTACAGATTGGAAATCTGTACCCACGATATGAAAGAGGAAATGATTTGTGCAATTCAAGGGTGAAAATCCTACACAATATTTACATGCGATTGCCCTATGTAGCGGGTAAAACGGCGTTGACAAACCGTATCGCAAGTGCTATACTGCTAGCTGTATTTCTCGCATCTATCCGAATCACAAAGGAGCGCGGCTTGAATGAGCTCTACGCCGCAAAGAGATAATGAACCGATTCCACTTTCTTTACATTCTTGCGTTCCTATTAACTATCACTGCAAGCAATGGGTCTGCGGATACTATCGAAAGCGTGTTTCAGAACTTCAAAGCAGCTTACGAAAAATCTAAAAACTTTAGTGCTGAATTTGAGGAGACGACATTGCAGGCAGGAAACAAAAGTATCGCACGCGGACGATTACTATTCAGCAAACCGAACCTGTTACGCAAGAAATATGTCAGCCACAAAGATCCGACACAACTCGCACAGCTTATTGTGCTTGACGGTGAATATTCTTGGTCATATACGCCACTACTCAGTCAGGTTAATAAGATGAAATGGGGCAGAGCCAACCGCAAAGAACTATTGCCGGGGTTGGGAGCGTCCTTAGATGAAGCTTCCGAAAAATTTAACATGGAGCTAGTGCCGGACGAGGTGGCAAATCCGAAGAGCATCTACCGTATCAAGCTGACTCCCAAGCCGCAGATACCGCCTAATCTGGCAACCAACGAGCCCCGCGAGATTATTGAGATATGGGTCAAATCTGATAACTGGTTACCCGTCCAATTCGGTTATCAGACTGAAAGCGATAATGACAGCAGTATAAGCGTTATTGTTGCGTTTGTGAATATCCAGCGGGATATAGAAATGGACGCTGATTTGTTCAAATTTGTTATTCCTGATGGAGTTGAAGTGATCGATCTTTCAGCCAATCAGTGAAACGTTAAACACAATGCTTAATATGCGAATCTCCACCCATTAAAGAAGGGATAAAGCAGATGGATTTCCACAATGTGATGCGCCTAGCAAATTATTTGACGATTGCACGCATGCTTCTTATCCCTTTCTTCATGCTCTCTTTTCGATATGAACGCATGTTGCCGGCACTTATTATTTTCTGTGTGGCAGCTATCACAGATTATTTCGACGGAGTAATCGCCCGAAAACAGGGGACGACCAGTTTTGGGAAGTTTATGGATCCGCTTGCAGATAAACTCCTCGTTGGTGCGGCATTGATATGTTTGACACGCTTTAAGGGTGGATTGATTCCGGGGTGGATGGTGTTAATCATTATGGGGCGTGAGGTCGTTGTCACGACACTTCGCTTGGTGTTCGTTGGACGATATGGCACGGTGGTCGCAGCGAGCAAGTGGGGAAAATATAAAACATCCTCACAGATGGTTGTTATTATTATCAGCCTCGTTCTGCTTGTCTGTCACGAATATAGCCACCTACTGAATATAGACATGGATTTTGTTATTCAACTCCCAGGCCCCATTTACTTCATGATGTATATTCCCTTGGTTCTTACGGTTATTTCAGGATTGGAATTCCTATATAACAACCGCAAAGGGATCTATGAATTGATGCGATCCCCGGACACTTACACGGATGATGACATCTAATACTAGGTGTGAAACGTGATGCGTGAAACGTGAAAAATGAACCAATGGACTCATAAACTCAATTGGTTTCGGTTGCACCATTTCTTTACATGAGTCCAATTGTTAATATGTTTTCCGGTTAAAGACCGAGAGTGAAACGTGAAAATTGACAAACACAAATGAACCAACCCATTCGATGTTTCATTGCAATTGAGATACCAGAGACGATCCAAAATCAGTTGGCACGCATCCAAGGAACTCTGCGAAACCAGATTCAAAAAGCATCTTGGGTGAAACCGAGCAACATTCATTTGACGTTGAAGTTTTTAGGGGATGTTGATACGGAAGATCTTGAATTCATCGGAGAGGCAATCGAAGGGGCGGTCATACATCACCGCAGTTTTTCATTACGTATCGGCGGCTTAGGGGCATTCCCTAATTTCGCACGCCCACGAGTCCTGTGGACTGGCGTGAAGGTTGGAGGTGAGCGGGTATCTGCCCTCGCTCAAGATATCAATGTAGCATTAACTGATTGTGGGTTTTCGCTTGACACCAAGACGTTCAATCCCCATTTAACAATCGCCCGCCTGAAAGCGCGAATCGACCTTCGGCCTTTCACGAATCAGTATCGTCAATATGATCGCATTGACGGAGCAGAGATGAGCGTCAATACAATCTCGCTTATCCAAAGTCAACTTCACCCCACAGGCGCTATTTACTCAACTTTACAGTCCTATTCCCTTACGTAGGCTCATATAAAAAGAAAGTGCAAAGTACTTGAAAGAGACCGAGTTTTGAAAAAAAGCTCTATTTCGGTTGCACGACTTACGTAACATCGAAAATAGTATCAAAGGAGATTTAGTATGACAGCAGACGATAAGAATAAAGCCATTGATCTTGCAATTTCGCAGATTGAACGGCAGCACGGCAAAGGCGCGATTATGCGCTTTAGTAGTGAAGATATCTTGCCTGTTGAGGTAATTCCAACCGGCTCGCTCGCACTAGATATTGCGCTTGGTGTCGGCGGTGTGCCTCGTGGTCGAATTGTAGAGATTTTTGGACATGAATCTAGTGGTAAAACAACACTCGCTTTACACATCATCGCAGAGGCGCAAAAAATGGGCGGCACTGCCGCGTTTGTTGATGTTGAACACGCTATTGATCCAATGTACGCCAAACGCATCGGTGTCAATATGGAGCATTTACTCATATCTCAACCGGATACAGGCGAACAAGCGTTAGAAATTGTTGAAACGCTAGTGCGTAGCAGTGCTATTGATGTGGTTGTAATCGACTCGGTGGCAGCACTCACCCCTCAAGCGGAAATCGAGGGTGAGATGGGCGATGCACATGTGGGTTTATTGCCGCGTTTGATGTCCAAAGCATTGCGCAAACTCTCTGGAGTGGCAAGCAAATCGAAATCGTGCATCATTTTCACGAATCAGATTCGTCAAAAGATTGGTGTTATGTTTGGCAATCCAGAAACCACACCGGGTGGGCTCGCCCTCAAGTTCCACGCTTCGGTCCGACTTGAAATCCGACGGGCGGAGACCCTCAAGGAAGGGGACGAGATGGTTGGCAACCGTATCCGGGTTAAAGTTGCCAAGAATAAAGTGGCACCTCCCTTTACACAAGCTGAATTTGAAATGACGTTCGGAGAGGGTATTTCTAAGCTGGGCGATCTGCTCGACGTAGCAACGGATCAAGATATTGTGGATAAGAGTGGTGCATGGTTCTCTTATAACAACGAGCGTCTCGGTCAAGGTAGAAATAATGCTAAAGAATATCTGATTCAACACCCTGAGATCATTGACGAAATTGAAACTAAAGTTCGTGAGAACCTTGGTATTTATGCCCAATCTGCCCCTGCATCAATTGCGGGTGTCGATTCTGACGCATCTGGTAAGGAGTAAGTCCGATTTGCTATTAATTCCATGGACATGCTTGAAATAGACGGAAATTACGGTGAGGGCGGCGGTCAAATCCTACGCTCAAGCCTTAGTTTGTCTGCGATTCTTAATCGCCCCATCCGTATCAGCCGCATACGCGCAGGACGAAAAAAGTCGGGACTGGCTCCGCAGCATCTCACCAGTGTTAATGCAGTGGCTGCGATTACCAATGCTGAAGTAACCGGCGGACAACTTGGTTCGCAAACATTGACGTTTCACCCCCAAGAAATTACCGGCGGAAACTATACTTTTGATGTCGCAGAAATTCGGCCGAGTGCTGGGGCGTTATCGTTAGTTTTCCAAGCGGTAGCACTACCGTTGTCCTTTGCTAAGGTCCCCTCAACTGTGACTTTGCGCGGTGGAACTCATGTTCCTTGGAGTCCCACCGTCCATTTTCTACAAGAAATTTTCATACCGATGGCAGCAAAGTTCGGGTTTCAAGGTTTGATTCAGTTGAACCGGTGGGGCTGGTATCCCAAGGGTGGTGGAGAGGTAATCGCAGGGGTGCAGCCGACCGTAGATTGGCATGGTGTTGGATTCAAAAATCGTGGAAAATTGCAAGCAATCCACGGCATTTGCGCTGCTTCCAATCTCCCTGAACATATTATCAATCGGCAGTACGACCAGATCGAAAGACGATTACAAAAGTTCAATGCACCGGTCAACATAAAGCGAGTAAGGGGGGAATCGATCGGGCAGGGAACGCTTGTTTTCTTGAAGGCAGAATTTGAAAATGCCCAAGCTGGGTTCTCCGCGCTCGGTGCGCGGGGTAAGCGGGCAGAACGCGTTGCCGATGAAGCCTGCCAAGCGTTGGCAGATTTTCTGGTGTCAGACGCAGCAATTGAGCCGCACCTTGCAGATCAACTCATTCTTCCGATGGCACTTGCAAAGGGAGAATCTCGCTTTACTACCTCTCAAATCACGCGACATCTCACAACAAACATCTGGTTGGTCCGGCAGTTTTTACCCGTTCAATTCGAGGTGAATGGAGTCGAAAACGGACCGGGGGAGATCGTCAAGGTAGATTGTTGAAAGTTCGGTTCCTCTTTACGAAAGCAAAAAATTCAAAAACCCGTCCACAAAGCAGATGAAACCGCTTAATCGCGAAATTGACGAGCTCATACAGCATGGAATCTCTGAGAAAGTCTTCCCCGGTGCCGTTGCCTATATCGCTGAAGGCGATACAATCTCATACTGCGAGGCATTTGGCTGCCGAATGTACACCCCCAAAATTAAGCCGATGCAGTGCGACACAATCTTTGACCTCGCCTCCCTCACCAAACCGATTGTGACCGCGACACTCATCATGCGCTGTGTTGAGGAGGGAACCGTTGCACTCAACGAGCCACTTCACAATTATCTTCCTGAATTCAGCCATCCGCAAGTAACCGTTTTTCATCTCTTGACCCATACCTCTGGACTTCCAGCGTGGCGTGCGATCTACCTAGAATCAAAAAATAGGGACGGAGTTGTCGACTGTCTCAGCCAAATCCCATTGGATTATCCGACGGGAACGCAGGTAGTGTACAGTTGTTTGGGATATATCCTTCTTGGAAAATTGCTTGAATGCCTCACAGGCGAAGCACTAGACGCACTCGCCCAGAGAAGGATTTTTCAACCGCTTGAAATGAAATGGACACGTTATAATCCACCGTCGGCGTGGGCCGAGAAGTGTGCGGCAACAGAAGATTCCAACAGTTTTGAAAAACGGATGGTGGACTATCAGCCGCACGATTGGCGGGAAGGAGTCATTGTGGGCGAGGTGCATGACGAAAATGCCCATTTTCTTGGTGGAATTTCAGGAAATGCAGGGCTGTTTTCGACCGCTACAGATATAGCGAAATTTTGTCAGATGCTACTTAATGGCGGGAACAATGTCTTGACGGCCGAGAGCATCAACCAGATGGCAACCGTTCAGACAACAGGATTAAATGAATCACGCGGCATCGGCTGGATTATATTAGAAGATGGTTCGCTCTATCATACTGGGTTTACAGGAACGTCAATTCGGGTCAATATAGAGAGAAAACTGTACGCTATTCTACTGACTAACCGGGTTCATCCGGACGCTTCACGTACGGGTATCGCTGATTTTCGAGCTAAGTTTTACCAATCTATTTTTTAACTTTGAAAAGGAGATTATCAACATGCAAGAAATGTTGAATGGGGTTATAGACAGTATCAAAGAGCCATTAACACGGGTATTGGGCGAATCTATAATTAGTGTCCTATATGCCCTCCTAATTTTAATTGGGTTACTAATTGCTTATAAAGTATCGAAACGATTGATTATCGGTGCGATGCAAATTCAGGATCGCACCGATAATCAAGTTCGTCAGTTTGTAGCGATGTGGAGATATGGGTTTTTGTTGGGAGGCATTGTCTTTGTCATTGTAAGTATGTCAGGGTCACTGGCTGCAATGGGATTAACTGTTGCTTTTGTCAGTATGATCTTGGGTTGGTCCCTCCAACGACCGGTGACGGGTGTTGCGGCGTGGTTGATGGTGATGATTAAGCGTCCCTTTATGATTGGCGATCGCATTATCATACAGGGTGTGCGAGGGGACGTTTTGGAAATCTCACCCACACACATTCTGCTCGGCGAAGTCGGCGGCACAGTGGGCGGTGAGGAGTCTTCCAATCGCGGCATTTTGATTCCCAATGCGGTGTTATTTGATCAGATGGTAATCAACTACGCGGTTTCTGACGACACGAAGTATATCTTGGACGAAGTCCCTGTTAGGATTTCCTATGATTCGGATTATAAATTGGCGGAACAAACGCTGATTGACTGTGCCCAAGAAGTAACACAGGAAATTATAGAAGATACAGGCAGTGCCCCTGAAGTCCGTGCGGAATTCTTTGATTCCGGGGTAAGGATGCGCCTGCGCTATCAATCCATCGCCGTAGATAGACAGAAGATATCAACCGAGATCGTTGCAAAAATTGTGGAAGCTTTCAGTAATAGCGATCAACTTGGCTTTGCTTACCAGCATTCTGCCATAGAGTATAAGTTATCCGAAGCGGCGTCTCTACCACCAATGTTTAAGGAGGTTCCCCTCAATCAAGAAGTTGACTGAAATTGAGTCAAGCTCCAACATTTACGTTTGGTTCAAAGTGACAAGAAAATATGCAAATCACAAACATGCACATAATAAAATATGTCGTAGGCTCGATCTGTCTGTTTGTTTTCGCCGCAAGTGCCAAAGGACAGGTCAATATCGAGACATTGCGGCGACTGGACTCAAAGCCCGGTTGGTATAATAACATCACTTTAAGTCTAACATACCAATCCGGGAATACAGATCTACTCAGATTCAAGAGCAGTCTGCGATCAGATTATTGGTTTGACAAGTATCACACTTTCGGTATTGCTACCTTGCAACAAGGTGAGCAGGGCGGAAAATTGTACACCGATAAGGGGTTCATGCACCTACGGGGTGCCCGTTCTATCATCGAGCATCTGGGTGTAGAGATATTTCTTCAGAAACAGTTTAATGAGTCGATTCTGTTACAAGACAGAAATTTGGCTGGTGGTGGGCTTCGTATCTCCGCCCTCAAGCAACGTACGGATAAGAAAAATACGGGAGTGAATCTCTATCTCGGTATTGGAGGAATGTGGGAAAATGAAACCATAAATGATAAGGGACACGGTGAGGTCGAGACGACTATTATCCGTTCTACCAATTACATCTCTGCAGCATGGCGAATTGATAAACGATTTTCTGTTGTCGTTACTGGCTATTATCAACCTTATACCCAACGTTTTTCTGATTTTCGCATTCTGTCTGAAAGTCGTTTTGAATTTCATGTGACGAAGACGATATCAATTAATACTCGGTTGAATATTCGCTACGACAGTGAACCGCCAACTGATGTTGAAGCGCATGATTTAGAAGTTGTCAATGGGTTGAGTTACAAGTTTTGAACAAATCTCCAAGAAAAAAATCATATCCAGGACTTACGCAAATTTAGTACATGGGGGATAGATTTTTGATTTTTAACCCCCTAAATCCCCCTTGTCAGGGGGACTTATGAATGCGCTGCGTAAGTCCTAATATCTATGCTATTTGAGAAAGGATATTCAAACGTGAAGGGGATTCTTATTTTATTTTTCATGAGCATCTTTATATCCTTTACGATCCTCGCTCAAGAGACTGATTACAGGATCCCGAAAAAGCTGGAGGCTGAAGACTTTCAACTGCCACAAGATAAAGAATTGCTGACAAAATTTGACTCGGTAAAAATTCCGACGCTGATACGCCCCATGCTAAAAACGGAGGAGGAATATATCGTTCCGTGGTTGCGCGAACATACTGCCGACGTTCAGGACTACGAATTGACCATCAAAATGATGCGCCAAGGGGTGCTGGTGACGGAAAAACAGTTTGCATGGGTGAAGTCAGAGGTAGATGCCTGTGCAGCGATTTTACATATTTCGCCCCCACCGGCTGTTTTCATTGTTGGCGACGGTAGGATGAAGGCGGAGGCAATTAATTTCAAAACACCCTTTATTATCCTTCCCTCTGAACTGATTGACAAGTCAAGCCCTAAAGCACTGCGGTTCGCCATCGGACGCCAGATGGGACATATTAAATGCGATCATGTGTTTTACAAAGCCTTAACTTCTAAAGCTACTAGTTCACTTGGATTTGTTTTGGGAAAATGGGGGCAGGAATTACTTAACTCATTTTTTGAAAAGGTAAGCGATTTGGCTTTAGTGGATTGGATACTGGCTCACGAAATATCGGCTGACCGTGCGGGCCTCATCGCCTGTCAAGATTTGGCAGTTGCTCAACGGGCACTACTCAATTTCAGGTTGGCAATCTCGTTTGAGGGTATCGAGCTCAATGTTGACGACTATCTTGAGCAAGCGAAAATTGTACAAGAAAAGCAGGGACTGGCTTTAGAAGAACTGCCGGAACCGGTGCAGAAGGGCCTTGGTCATTGGCAGCGGTCAGAGCGATTGCAATCTGAGCATCCGTTCATACTTCAACGGATTAAAGCTTTACAAGAGTATGCAGCGTCTGAAGCGTATCAGAAGCTATTTGAATCAACTGACTAGTACTCAGTCATATAAGTTTTGCATATCAACAAGGGGGTCGGGTGACCCGACCCCTACGAAGTATTATGAGTCTCAATCCATATAGACAATCATAATTTGCCTGACAGTGTACTAGAGTACACTGACACTTTGCTGTTGCGAGTTTGGGTTGTAGAAATTGCCTCAAGGCATATCGGTACTGATTCGATTTGCTAACTGCCGAAACAACCTATTAATATCTAAGATAAAGGGGAATCGGAATGATTAAAATCAGGGATAGATCTGTGTATGGTTGCTATATTTTCTTGACATGCAGCTTCCTATTGGTCTTCTCAAATATGAAGGTTGTCGCGGCAGATCAATCGGCTCCAAATTCAGGAAAAGAATATATCTACTTGCCCCTTGCCCTCTCGATTGTTCCTCAAGTAAGCTCCGTTGAGTACGATCCGAACGAAGTTCCCCATCTGTCCTTCAACCTGCTAGCTGGCTACTATGCGAAACTGGATGGATTTGAGTTGGGTGGACTCGCTAATTTGGAAACAGAGGAAGTATACGGCGTGCAATTTGCTGGACTGACAAACGTTGTTGGCGGGAACGTCAAAGGGTTCCAAGCTGCAGGTGGTCTCAATCTTGCCCGTACCGATCTCAAGGGATTACAGGTTGCATTGGGAGCGAATATTGTCGGTGGAAACGTCGAAGGGTTCCAGGGTGCCTATGGGCTCAATTTGGCAGGCAGCAATCTTGATGGAATCCAGATATCAGGAGCTGCGAATATCGCTGACGGATACGTTGAAGGGGCGCAGGGCTCCTATGGATTTAATATCGCGCGTGGCGATCTCAAGGGGTTACAGGTGGCGAGAGGTGCGAACGTTGCCGGTGGGAGTGTCAGGGGATTCCAAGGTGCTTTTGGACTTAACTTGGGTAGTGATATCTACGGTCTGCAACTCAGCGCACTTAATATCGCTCGTGGGCGTGTCGGTGGAACACAGATTGGTGTTATCAATATCGCCCGGAGAATGACAGGATTCCAATTGGGTGTCGTTAATATATCTGGAAGCAACACCGGCACTTCCGTTGGGCTATTCAGTTTTACCAAGAGCAAGCTCCTGCATCTCCGCCTCTGGAGCAGCGATACCGAAAATGCGAACGTCGGGCTGCGGTTCGGTAGTAGCCGCAGCTACAACCTACTGATAGTGGGTGCCCAACAAAACTCGGATCCGATGCGGTGGTCTTACGGAATCGGCATGGGTGGACATACTCCGTTGAGCGAGCATTTCTTTATGAATATTGATGGAGTTGTTCGGCATGTTCACTACGGTGTGTGGGATAAGGACGATCAAGACAATTTCTTGACTAAACTGCGCGTTGCTATCGGTTGGGAACAGTATCAACGCTTGAGTGTCTTTGGTGGTATCGCGCTGAATGTCTTTCTGTCCGGTGCAAGCGAAGCATCTGACTTCGCCTATGGACTAGATTACTTGACCGAATGGGGCGATGTGAAAATCCGGCTTTGGCCCGGAGTCTTTGCCGGTGTTCAGTTTTAGGCGTTGCTACACCAAAGGGGACTGTTCTTAATTCCAAGTCCAGCAGAGGAAACCTACAACAAATATGAACCGACAGACGAAACTCATCCTTGGCATTGTAGGTGGGGTTGTATTCATTTTGTTATCCCTTTACTTCTTTTCACGCCGGCAAAAAGAATCGGATATTTCAATTATACCACCCGCCCCACCGCGCGATGTTACACCCGTTCCACTGCCGCCTCCTATACCTTCGACTATTGCGGTTAGGGCAACTCTGCCTATCGCGGATCTTGAAAACCTTGCCGCATCAGCACTTAGTGGTTATCTCCGTAACCCTATCCATAGGAAAGACGATTCGATGGAATACTATGTGACGTTAGCGTTGCGTGGAATCACCATGAAAGGCTCAGATAGTTCACTGCAAGGATATAGTTCCACTGAACAGGTAATTGAGGCAGAGGCACTACTCACCTTTACCGGTTGGGTACGCGTCTCTAAGCAAATTTTTGGAAAAACGCTTCAAAAACGGGAAGATGTTACCGGTAATGCAGTTGCCACACTACAACTTGGATTAACATTTAATCCAGATTGGAGTATTAATGCGACAGCACACTCAGATCTCCTCATTCAACAGGCGGACATTGAAATTTTAGGCTTAACGGTTTCGATACGCAAGCCTCTTACAAAATTGATAAAAGAAATGGTCCTCCCTAAATTAGAGGCTAAAATTATTGAATATCTCACCCAGATAGAGATAAAAAGCCGCGTCTCCAGTTTGTGGGCGCGGCTCTATGAACCGATAGTCGTGAATTCGGAACCCCCTATTTTGCTTTCAATAGAACCTTTAGAAATCATGGCACAACAACCTTCAAGCGATGCGGAAGCACTCTACCTCGATTTTGGCATAAAAACCTATATTAGAGCAAACATTGGGGAGGAATCTCCACTTGTATCCGATGCAACGGATACAGAGATCCTACCAACGGAAGATAGAGAGGAACAGACGAAAGCGATACCGAACCTCCATTTTGTGGACTCGCTTGAGGCGGGATATCGCATTACGGCACCGCTGCTAGTGACCTATGCTACTATCGAACAGCTAGCGCGCCCCCATGTAGAGAAAGCGCACCGGCTTAAAGGGATCGAAACGTTTGTTGAGAGTTTAACCATTTATGGGAGTCAAACTAAGCTCGTTGCTGGGCTCTCTTTTCGGATGCCGAAACTCCGCGCGAGCGGACAGGTTTATCTCCTCGGCACTCCTCACTATAATTCAGACGAAATGACGCTCTCAGTTACCGATTTTGACTATTCGCTCACAACGCGAAGTCTGCTTTTGGAGATAGCAGAGAACATGGATGGGGGTGCCTTTCTAAACCTGCGTGAGAATGTAGAATCAAAACTTGTCTTTTCCTTGGAAGAGCGATTGATGCTGTTACGGGAAAAACTCCAAGCGGCGATTGAAAACCAAGCTATTGGCTCCTATATTCGCTTACATGGGACCGTAGATGCGATTACCCCAGAGGGGCTCTATCTAACCTCGGAGGGTATCCGTATTCCCTTCCATTTAGAGGGAAAGCTGCACAGTAAGGTTGAACTATAGTAGATTTTAGAATTAATGGGACACGCCAAACCGGTGCGGTTACAAACCGCACCTACCGGGGGGCGCAAGTGTTTCTTTATTTTTTGAATTCACTATAAATCCTCCGGATGATTTTGATTAGACAGCTATGGGAGTTGATTGAATGAGTATGACGTTTCCACCTAATCAATTGCAATCCGCTCAATTGAATGGACAAAGAGTACATCATTCGCACCCGCGTAACGCCGCAGCGTTTGGGTCACTGCTTCCGGTTCGAGATTTTCCCCTGTTACACCTGCAATAACTAAATCAGCCTGCGAAGAGTGGTGGGTCACCTCTTCCTCCAAGGCTTCTCCATTGCTGCACGAAACAGAAGTCACATTCTGCGCTGAAATCGGCAGCCGCCCTTCTCTCATCCACGCTGAGAGCCTATCCGCCTCACGTTCAGCGTCCTGAGAATCAAAGCAAGCAAAGAGTTGAATCTCAGCCCGCCTCCATTCCGGGTGCCCCACAATGATATATGCAAGCAATAGCATCATTGGAGCGTTCCCCAAGTTATCTTCGGTCACCCATACGTGGATCGAAGACCGGTAACCGAATCGGTACTTTGTTGATCGTAGGATGAGCACATTGAACATCGAATTGGCAGCGAGCCGAGCCCCTTGCCCAACCGCATTGATTTCATCAGGATTGTCTTGATCGAACTCAAGCAGGATGGAGTTGTTCGGTAAGCCGGAAATCCCTGGCATCTGCAGCGTCTGTGCAATAGCGAGTTGGAACGTTGGGCAAATCAGGGTATCAACAAAGATGCCTGCTCTGCTGATCTCTGTTCGCTGGATTAATTCGTCAACATGGACGCGCGCATCAATCTCATCAGGGAACGAGTAATTGCCATGGAAAAACTGGATGAAATGACCAAATCCGTGCCGATGGCAAATCCAACGGAGCAGATCAAAATGCCCAAGCCGACGTTCACCAAATTGGGTTACCGCAATGATTGATGGACGCCACCCGCCTTCAGATGAAATCACACGGTTCTTCTGTAGGGTAATCTGCAACCACCGGGTGAGTTGGAACATAGTTCCTTGGAAGATCGCCGTTAAGTCACGCTGCCCACGATGGGTATGGCGAAGTCCGAGATAGATTGCTAGCATGAGAAAAATTGAGATAAACGCATACAGCACATTTATCTGAATCATCATCAAGCCGCACATCACAGTGCCAACTAGTGATAAGTACCACCGAGAATGAAACGTAGGACGATAGGACGGATTCCCTGCGAAGTGCTCTAGAAATGACACCGCACAGAGGACACCGTATGTCACAATGAAGAACATGGTGAGGATTCGGGCTATGAAGTCCACACCGCCAGCCACTACGAACACAATCGCTATCGCACCTGATACGCAGGTTGCGTACACCGGCTCCTGCGTCTGTCCTACCCCCTTTTCCATTAGACGGTTCAATCTAGAGAACGGCAGCACATTGTCGCGACCAATCATTTGGAGTGTTCTGGGAGCCACTAAAACCGAACCAAGGGCGGAGGACAGGGCGGCTGCGCCCAACCCAATGTAAATCGCCGGGCCCCATACAGCAATCTTTGTCATAACAAACTGATCAGCGGCAAGTGCCTCAGGTATAGCACTTTGGGCAAGCTTTACAGCAACAAGCGCGTATATGACCATGCCCACAATTGTCGCGCCAATCGTACCCAAAGGTATACTCCGTTGAGGATTCTTCAGGTCGCCGGATAGCCCAAGCCCCGCAATCATGCCGGTGAAGGCGGGAAAACAGATTGCGAAAACGGTGCCGAAGCTATCACCCCCTTCGATTCGTGCCGTGATGTTCAGTCCTTCCGGGCGTATATCCGCGGGTGCTTCTCCCAAAAAGAACGCACCGATTGAGATCGCTAGGATTGCGTTGACCCCCCACAGTGCCCATATTCCCATATCGGCTCCCTTAGTTAACATCAGCGCAATAAGGAGGAGCGTGCCGGTAAGACTCACCCAGCGGGCATCAAGCTTGAATTCGTACGTGGCAGCCACCCATTCATAGAGCGGTTGCAAAGCCTCTGCAAACGCAACCATATAGAAAGCAATTGAGATCGCTTGGGAAAGGTACAGAGTAATCCCAATTGTGCCGCCGATGGTCGGACCAAAGGAACGGCTGACTATGTAATACGCACCGCCGCCCGCCACGCGGCGGTTGGTTGCAATCTCGGACACCGCCAACACTGTGGGAATGGTCACCAGATGCCCAAGAGCGATAATTGCCAAGCTGCCCCAAAGTCCTACATGACCGACAGCGTAGCCGAACCGCAAGAAAAGAATTGCACCCAGAATCGTACAGATTGAGGTGAGGAAAACAGGGGCGGTGCCAAAGCCGTGCCCATCTTGAGAATGTGAGACACCGCTGCTGGAGGTCGCCCCGGATTGTTGTGTCGGATTTGAAAGCATTAAAATGGTTTCTCCTTCATCAAAATGTCAACACGCCCTAACTTGTTTATTCAGCTTCTTTTTTCTCCTGATCACCGGAGTGGGCATCAGCCAGTTCCGACTTCTTTTCGACAAAAGCGGTTTTCCCAGCCTCGACAGCTGCCTTCACGCTTTCCGTCGTATCGCCTACTTCTACTTTCCCTTTCCCTACCAAATTAGTAACCTTTTCGGTTGTTACATTTTTTACACGATGGGTAGTACTGATAGCTTTCTCCTTAACAACCGTAGAAGCATCGCGAATCTTTTGCCGTGTTTCTCTACCCTTCATGGGTGCAAAAAGCAACCCGAGGGCTGAACCAACTAAGCCGCCCGAAAGGAATGCCAAAAATGCACCAAACTTATTACCTTGTTTTTCGCTACACATTTGCATAACCTCCTTAGTTATAGTTAAACGTTTAGCCGTATACTTACGCCTAATTTCACGAATAATCCAAAGAAATACTGCGGAACAGAAATCTACTCATTTTGTTCTATCGAAGTTTTATCTTCTGAATTTGATATGTGTGATGGCCGAGAACCTCTGAATACCTCCCAACCAGCCTTAATCGCGCTCCATGTGCTGATAATGTCTGTGACAGAACCGGCTAGTCGATCACGATAGTATTCTGCCTGCTTGATTGTTGTTTGTGAAGCATCTTTGACGGTATCAACTAATTCATTGATTTTCGCAATGTTGTGATTTACGGTTTCCGTTATTTCTTGGATGTTATGTGTTGTCGCTCGAATTTCGGATTCACTCATCTGCTGGACGGAAGCGGTAATCCCACTGATATTCTCAAGCAATTGAGGAAGTTTTTGATTCAATTCTGTAACGGTCACATCCAGAGAGATGAGTAAAGCACTCACTTCGTGATGTATGCCTACAAGGTCCTCAGCTGCTTTAAATAAACTAGGAACATCTTTACCTAGCAGATTCTCTACAGATTTTAAAGTCTTCCCAATCCGAAATGCTAGCCATATAAAAAAGATGGAAAGCACCAATAACAATAAACCCAAAGGGATTTGCCAGTAAAGCGAAGTAGCCACATTAAACAGAATATCCATATTTACTCCTCACAAAATCAGGACATATTCACCTCATCTCCACTTAGTAAAGTTTTCAACCTTATGCGCCTCGAAACAATTTTGGATATTGCTTTGGTTTTTAGCAGATCATTTGATGCTTTCTGCATTTACCAAATTGGTGACAGCCAAACGTCAAGGTAGCACAGCAACTTGAATCAAATCATGTCCATTCTGGTGGTATGTCTCAATCGAGAGGTATGGGGGCTTCATAAAATGTGAGGCAATACCTTGGGCTTTATGAAGTCCCTGTCCCCCATAGTTTTGCGCTTCCTCTATTTAGAAGACACGGTAGTTGAGTACGACAGTAAAATTGCTGGTGATGTCTTGATCAGATACAATTTCAATCTGCTCTGTTGCCACTAGATTGAGGTTATTCTCAATGTAGTAGATGAACGAGATTCCTAATGCCTGACTATTCTCCGTATCCCCACCTTCGGGCTTGGACAACTGAAACAGATGTCGAAGACGCAAGTCAATACGGTTGGACAATTCGTAGGAAATATCGCTTGACAGGGATAACGCGTATGCGGATCCAAAGCTATCAAACGGTGTATTCATTGTAATACGCTCACTGATTTGCCATCGCCACGCAATTGGCCGTGCATAGCTCGCAGTCACATCAAGATTCGCTATTGGACGATCTTGGCCCTCATACGGTGTGGTGATATCGAATTTGGAACCAAGTGCTACGTCCCAACCATAGAACCGATCTGCGATATCCTCACGTTCAAGAATCTCCTCAATCCGAAGCACCCCGATTGCACTAAGTCCATCTTCTTTGAGCAGTCCTGATTCACGCATAACCGCTTCCATGTCTTTATACCACTCTTTTTTGTAGACCTCGCCGAACCTATCTTGATATTCGCCTTCGCGGTTGATAATCTTACTCAGCTCTAGAATCACGTCCTTGGGCAGATGGCCGCTAAGTTCCCCTTCGTTAATGAGAAATTCTTCGATGCGAACGGCTTTTGCCAGCGCAGTCGCTTCAATAAATCGTCCATATCCCAACCCAACAGTCACGGCGGAAGCGGGCCGGTCATATACTTTTTGCATGTCTGAACTAGCACGGATGGAACCAAAGCTATCTTTGAGTAACGGATTGCTTTCCATCAGATATTTTTTGACGCCGGCATCTCCGTTGACTTGGTAATTGTTGTCATACTCATCTGTCTCTATGTTCTTATCCACCAAACCGGACCCAATAATGTCAATTGAATAACCAAACGGCAAGGAATCATAGAACCTTTTGTAAATACCACCAATATTTCCTTTGCTGGTTGTCGCAGTTGATCCTGATGTTGCATGGTTCATGGAAAAATCAATGAGGAGGCGGTCCGCAGCACTGACTGGTACTTCGTAGTCAGTAACAGATACTTCTTGTGCAGATACATCGTTCGCAACAAGAATAAGTCCTCCAAATAATACAAGTGAAGCTCCTAGCAGAGCATACGCACATCTCTTCAACATAATAAATCTCCTTTTTGTAGGTGTTTTGGTAGTCAATAAACAGTCAACGGTAACTGAAATCGAAAAAAATTAAAAGACAAATCGTAATATGGTGCAAGTACTATGCCAGCAGCGAGGGCCGCCTTATGCTCAACTGTTGTAAAATTAACGGGAAGCCCTATCAAATCTGGATTGATAATATCTTTCCACATATCAAAACAAAATTTCATACAAGCGATTATTATTTTAGCAATATTTTTCAGAGACTTGAAAAGGCTAACTACTCTCCTCTGAAAAATCGGCAAAAAGCATTGATTTTCTCTGATGTTTCAAGTAGAATATAATCAGTGTTGAGAGTATTTCCGCTTTTGGCTCTCAACGATTTACCCCCCGCGCTTAGAACATGCGCGTCGTAAATCAGGTTTGTGCTATTAAAGCATACCTCAACTTATAGTGGATCTTAGGATTACTAAAGTTTAGACAATTCTTATTTTCTTGATGTAGTCCTATCAAGGGTTTGTTGAATATCGTCGGCATTGATGTTTTTACCGAACATCGCAGAAACTAATCGGTTTTCCATTAAAGCCCGTAGATACCGCACCATCAACCCGCGTGTCAACTTAGCGGGTCGATACCAATCAATGCCCAATGTCTGAGTTACCTGCTCGATGGTTACCGGCGTGTCAGTATGGGAAGTGACAGCAAATAGCAATTGGGTCATGCAACAGGCAACGAAACTGAGTTGGACAAACCGATTGATGCTTTTTCGACACTTGACCCGATAGGTGTCAAAGCCGAAGTGTTGCTTGGTGTCCCGAAAGGCGGTCTCAATCAACCATCTCTGTCGGTAGTATCGCACAATCTGCGGTAAATCTAGGGTTAAGTCAGTGGTAAAGACACAGAAGTATCGAAACGGCTTACGCCTTTTGTCACGGGTTCGCATCACCACGACCCGAACGGGTTGTGGACACATTTTGGTTCGGGCGACTCTGGTTGCTATGGCATACTGTTTATCGTCAATGTCAGTCGTTTTATACCGCAGATACGGCAGATGAATCCGTTCACCGTATCTCTTAGGTCTGCCGGGTTTGGATCGCTTGGGCGGAGTAGGTAACCGATAGAACACTGCATTCGACTTGGCACGACACAACAGGTGGTGTCCCGCTTTAAGGACACAGCCAAACACTTTCTGTCGAGCGAATCCCCGGTCAAAGATAATCAGACCCGCAGGGATGCGGTTGCATATCCGCTTCAGAACTGACTCACTAGTGTCGCGCTTTGTCTGTGGACACATCAACTTGACAAACACCGGAAAAAGTATCGTCTCGTGGACGGTGCTACAAAGTAATCCCAATGCACCAAACTGGTGACCATGGTGAAACTTCGATTGATTCGTGTTGCGTGTGTGATAGCGATGGTTCTTGAAAAAATGAAGTCCAAACTGCGTCTGGCCGGTCTTTCGTGCGTGCGTCTCATCGTAAACGTAGACCCAGTTATCGAAACACCCCTGTAGCAACTTCAGCAGATGGTGAGCGACCCTATCGGCGTCCCACTTGCCACGCGAAAGGAACTTCACCAGCGAGTGGTAACCCGTTTTCGGACGAACCGCTTGATAAATGCCGGTCAGCGTCGCACCCTCGCGCTGTGTGATAAGTCCCACAACAAAAACACAAAACAGATGAAAGTTTTGAGACTTGAATAACGGACGAAAATCGGTTAAAATAGCATTCAGGCAGAATATGAGGTACATAACTTCTCCTTTCAAAATTGTGATGGATTTCTGAAAGGATAACCTCTTTTCTGCCTTTTTGCATTAAAATTGTCTAAACTTTAGTAGGATTAATGAAACACTCCAAATTGGTAGGTCTGCGCCGTTTCAACCCACCACGGCACCTACCGGGGCGAAAGTGTCTATTTATTTTTAGAATTCACCATAATTGCATTGTCTACCACCTCCACCCATTTGGAAAGAATTATGAATGATGATCACCCGAAACAAACATCAAATTTCCTAGATGTAGACGCCCCTGGGATCTTAGAGGACATAGCAGAGGCACTACCAGCCGATGTCGCTTTCCTGCCATCTGAGGACATGGCGCGAGTTTATAAACTTGCTCATATGGTTGCCCAGTCTTCAAATACGACCATAGTACTTAGTGGAGAGAGCGGTGTTGGGAAAGAAGGAATTGCACAGCTCATTTATAAGCTTGGTTCTCGAAAAGGGAAGCCATTCACCGTAGTAAACTGCGCGAGTTTTCAGAATAACGAACAGTTAGCCCTTAGTCAGATCTTTGGTCACATAAGAGGAGCATATACCGGCGCAGATAGAGCGAACCCTGGACTCATTCTCGAAACTATGGATCAGGACTTAATCCTTGATGAAGAACAGGTGTGGTATAAACCACCGAAAGACAAAGAGGGTGGTATTTTATTCCTTGATGAAATTCACACCCTGCCCTTAGTTGTTCGATCACAATTACTTGTTTTTCTAGACTCTTATGCTTTCCGACCGCTAGGTGGAGGGCACCAACATCAACGACAGGTCAATATTCAAATCATTGCAGCGACAAACCAAGACCCCCACGAGGCATTAGGCCCAATGGATTTTCGTCAAAGACTGATGCAGGCCCACATTCATATCCCGCCCTTACGGGAGCGACCAGAAGACATTCCAGAACTGATACGCAGCTTCATGAAGAGCCACAATGATCTATATAAAACTAAGATTAATATTACGCCGGGCGCTCTTAGTGAACTTAACGATCGAGACTGGGATGGTAATATCCGCGAGCTAAAAACGATAATTAACCAAGCACACATCGTGGCAGCTTCAGAAAATATAGAATTGGATGCACGAGCTATAGAACTCGCATTTTACATGATGCAGCACGGGGACCTCCCGGGGCAAGTGCAGCCCCAAACAAAGGAAAAGATACAACTTTTATGGGGGAACTTATCTCCAAAAGAGCTTTGGTTGAGTTTGCATCAGGATTTTCCAGCACGTGAATTTGACAGATTACCCGAGGGCGAGCAGCTATTTCATATTCGTACTGCGGCAGCTATGTTATCATCAACTGTAGGGAATCCAGATTCTTCAGAAGATGCTTCAGACCAGTGTAGGACAATGCCACCCCCGATTTCAATGCCAAACGATTTACTAGACGAACTGACAGAGGAGTTCAAGGTAATCAGGGACTTTCTCAACAACCAGAGGCAGGGGACCAAGAACCGAGGGCGAGGTCGTCCTCCTATAGAAATCGAAAATATCCTAGGCGCATATTATTACATAGCCAAATACCATTGTGACTGGGATGATTTGAAATCGCTGACGGACTCGAAAATAGATTATCCCTCACACGATACCTATAACCGTTTTTTTGCAGAGCAGCTTTATGAAAGGGAGTCATGCAGCAATATAGCAATGCAAGACAGCATTGAGAACTACATTAATGAGTATACAGCATACGAGAATATGGTGCAGATTCCGGTCGGTGATTTCTACATGGGGAGTAACACTGAAGACACTGAAGATGACGCAAAACCACAGCACAGGGTCTATGTGGATGAGTTTTCTATAGACCAGTCTGTGGTGACGAATGAGGAATATCAAGCATTCGTTCTTGCCAATCCCAAATGGCGAAAACCGCCGGAGTCGCAAAAAAAAGATTCTAACCTCTACTATGATGCACATTATTTATTTCTTTGGACAGGAAATGATTACCCAAAAGGGAAAGGCAAGCATCCTGTCGTCTACGTGAGTTGGTATGCGGCAATGGCGTATGCACAGTGGTTAGGGAAACGCTTGCCCACAGAAGCTGAGTGGGAAAAAGCGGCGCGCGGAAATTTAGAAGATCAAGATTATCCGTGGGGCAACTCTATCACTGACAGACAGGCGAATTATCGATCTTTTGATAGGCATTATGCACCAGCCTTGTCAGTGGCTAAGAGTTATTACGACCCAAGCAGCTGTTTGTATAATATAGTGGGCAACGTGTGGGAGTGGTGTTTGGATGACTATGATCGCGATTACTACTATAACCCAAGTTGCTACCTATAATTGAGTAGTTGGTTGGAGTTAAAGTTGATAGATACTGCTTGCTAATACAAACAAGACCACTTTCAATTCAAATCCTTGTTGTGTTACGGCATGAATCGAACGAGGCAGCAATCGCTCAATTAAACTGCCAGCGGTCTCGACAGACTTACGATGGCAAGCCGCCACATAGGTCTCCCACTGTGGATAAGGTCGCTTGGAATTCTGTTTGCGTGTCGGCTTGAGGTCCACTCCAATGGTTGCCAATATATCCTCTATCTCATAGTTATTGTATGCTTTATCCCCGTAGACACAACTGCCCGGTGGTAAGTCAAAATCAAAATACTGTAATCCCTCGACATCACTCATGCTTGCTGGCGTTAGAAAAAACTCAACAGGCTGTTGGCTCGCTGTCACTAACAGGTGAACTTTCAAGCCATAGAAGTACCGACGCTTGGACGCTTGATACCCACGAAATGCCTCATCGGTATACAGTTTTGACCGACTAATGCGGATATTGTCACAGACCGCAATAGGCAGTGTATCTATCGCATAAATCTGCTGTTGATTGAGTTTTACATAACTTTCGGCTAAGATTTTGAACAATGTGATGAACATCGGTTTAATCCGATGCAACCGTCGATTGAAACGACTTTTTGACAGCATATTGGGGATATAGCCATGAGTGTGTAGAAAGTCACAAGTCACTTGGAAGTTACCACCGAAAAACAACGCAGCGACGACCCCGGTGGTCATGACCTCGGCGTCAGTCATCTGCGCCTGTGGAGAGGTTTTTGAGTTAAGTGCTTCTAACAGCTTGTCACAGAGATAGAAAATGGTTACAATTTGTAGGTCCATGGGTTTCTCCTTTTGAGGGGGTATGGGTGAATCCCCTCAAGTTTAACGGAAAACCCATGGATTTTCAATAACTAGCAACTTGGGTTACTATAAGAAACCGGAAAAAAATAATCCACTGGTAACGAACCAAGGGATAGATCTCAAATGGCTGGCGGATAAGGATAATTTTACAAATCTTGATGGAGAGACCCGGGTGGTAACTCGAGGTGGAAGTTATGCAGATTGGCGTGGGACACTAAAAGTTTTCACACGCAATGCTAACACAAGAAAATCGACTCATCCAACGCTTGGCTTCAGATGCGTTCGTGAAGGGGCACGCAAGCAATAAAACAAAGAACACTAGTACTCAGTCAGATAAGTTTTGCATATCAACAAGGGGATCGGGTGACCCGACCCCTACGAAGTACTATGAGTCTCAATCCATATAGACAATCATAATTTGCCTGACAGTGTACTAGCGGAGCAGCATATTTGTTGGATAACACGTAATTGTCCAGTTAGTACTATAGAAGATGAGAAGATGCCCTTATGATCGACCGTCTGAAAAATAGACTGAAGTTTCAGATTGAACAACTACTGTTACGCGGTGCAAACGCTCGATTGCTATTTATTGCGTCCCTAGTTGGCATTGTTGCTATCGCCGGCGGTTTGCTGGTACAAGCAACAGACACCCCCTTTGATGGTAACAACACGGCAATCTGGTGGGCATTTTTGCGTCTGACAGATCCGGGATACTTGGGAGACGACGAGGGCCTATCACGTCGTATGATTTCAACGGCCTTGACGGTGCTTGGATATGTCCTTTTCATGGGGTCGCTGATTGCAATTATGACGCAGTGGCTCAATCAAAAAATTCGCAATTTTGAGAGTGGGCTCACCCCTATTGTGCGGCGCAATCACATTTTGATTTTGGGCTGGACAAACCGGACGCCCGCCATTGTCGAAGAGTTGATGTACTCTGAAGAGCGTGTCCGTCGGTTTCTAGAACTGCTCGGTGCCCGTGGATTACATGTAGTCATCCTATCCGAAGATGTGAGTTTAGAGCGAACCATGGAATTGCGGAGTGTCCTCGGCCCGCTGTGGGATGCACGGAAGATTACATTTCGATCAGGTATCCCCCTACGGATGGAACATCTGGAACGAGTGGATTTCCGAAACGCCATTGTCATTATTTTACCGGGGGCTGATTTTGCTTATGGCAGCGCAGATGAATCTGATACACTCATTGTTAAAACAGTGCTATCAATAGCAAATCAGCAAGGTGCTAGGAGAAGTCAACCTTTACCTTTGTTGGTAACAGAACTTTTCGATCCGAGTAAAATTTTCATGGCACAAAAGGCTTATCAAGGGATTTTGGAAATCTTAGCAACGGATGTTTTTATTACACGCTGCATGGCGCAGAACATACGCCATCCGGGATTATCACATCTATTCCACGAAATCTTGTCCCACAGACAGGGAAATTCCATCTATATCCGTACCTTTGAATCGTCTACGGGTGCTCGTTTTTGGGAGTTGGCGGGGGCGTGTCCCAAGGCGATTTTACTCGGTGTAGTGCGTCCTCATCGCGAAGGGTTTCTCTCCATACTCAATCCAGCCAGCGATATGATTTTAGAATCAGGGGACCGCTTGGTCTTTTTGTCCCAGACGTACCAAGATTGTGAAATACCGAAAGATTTCTCATCGGAACAGTCACCCCCTCAATTTCAGCCTCCATCACGGCAGAGATCTCAGATTCAAATTGAGCGGAAGCGACGAATCTTGATTTTGGGTTGGAATCACAAAGCTGCACGGTTGATTGGCGAACTGGACGACTATCTGCTAGAACAGTTCGAGATTTCGACGCTGTCTCGTAAGCCTACTGTTGATAGAGAAATTGAATTGGCACAGCAAGGAATTGACCAGGGCCGCGTGACAGTAAACCATTATGAAGGCGATCTCACTTCCCTCTCGGATTTGGAAGCCGCACAGCCAGGCAGCTACGATAATGTGGTAATATTCGGGAATGATTGGTTAGAAACGCAAGAAAAATCGGACGCACGGACAATTACGGGACATCTAGTGTTAAAGAATGTACTTGAAGGATATGCCCAGGAACCGCGGATTTTGGTTGATTTGATGGATGCTAACAACATCGGGTTGTTTGAGGATGAAAACATGGATGTATTGGTAACGCCGGTGATGGCAAGTCATGTATTGGCGCAAGTTGCACTGCGGCGGGAACTGAATGCGGTTTATGCAGAGCTGTTTGGTGCTAGTGGTGCGGAGATATGTTTTCGATCTGTCACAGATTATAACATAGCCGATCAGAAAATAAGGTTTGGAGCACTCAAGGCAATAGCGGCAGACCGTGGCGAAATTGCACTTGGGATTCGCCGCCAAGATAGCCCAATCGAGTTAAATCCGGTACAAAACCAAATTTACATATTGCAGGAAACGGATGACCTTGTTGTGTTAGTTCGGGAGGATGCAGTATGAAGAACTTGCAAGAGATTGTTGACGTATTAAAGAAAAAGCTTATCTCTTTGGGAGATGTGACGATAACACCAGCTGTTTTGATATCGGTTGTGCTGATCCTGATAGGGGCATTTTGGCTGTCGCGCTTTTTGCGGGGTGTGTTGCGACGCAATGTGTTTAGACGGACACACTTGACCATAGGCACACAGGAGACCGTCTTCCGCATATTGCACTATATCATAATGTTGCTGGGCGTATTTATTGCCATACAACAAGTTGGGGTGGACCTAACAACCTTGGCTGCGATAAGTGCGGTATTGATGGTCGGAATCGGCTTGGGGCTACAAAATATCACCAGTAATTTCATCAGTGCACTCATTCTACTGTTTGAGCGTCCCGTGCAGGTAGGTGATTTTGTTGAGGTTGGTGGCGTCCAAGGTCGTATTCGCAGGATTAAAACACGCAGTTCAATAGTCGAAACGCTAGATAATGTGGCTATCATTGTGCCCAACTCAAACTTTATAACTGATAACGTAACAAATTGGAGTTATCGAGATTCAAAAGTGCGGATTCATATATCTGTCGGCGTGTCTTACGGCTCAGATGTTGACTTGGTCGCAGAGACCTTGTTACAGGTGGGGCATGCCCATCAAGAGGTGTTGTTGAATCCCGAACCGACGGTACAATTTTTGGACTTTGGCGACAGTTCACTTAACTTTGATTTGTTAGTTTGGATCAATGATGCTTCCCGCCAATACGTTATAAGGAGTGCCCTAAATTTTGCTGTTGTAAAAGCATTTCGAGAACAAGGTATTACAATTCCATTCCCGCAGCGAGATTTGCACATCCAAACTGCTGTACCACTTGAGTTTAGCCAAAGAGATTCAGATTAATCATGAAAATTAGCGTAACTCTACTATGACTAAAGTCGGTTTAAGCGTTTTATTTAGAGAACAGTCGGGGTTCATTGAAGGGCGATCCATCGGGTTAATCACCAATCAAACCGGAATTGACTCACAATTTCGGAGTAATTTAACACTGTTTGCCGAACATCCGAAAGTCGAACTTGCAGCAATTTTCAGCCCGGAGCATGGCATATTGGGGAACGCGCAAGCTGGAATCCAGATCGCCTCCGCAATCGGCAAAGGGGGACAGACCCCGATCCACAGTCTCTATGGGAACACCCGGCAGCCAACGCCGGAGATGCTCGCTGGAATTGATGTATTGGTGTACGATATCCAAGATGTCGGCTCTCGTTTCTATACATATATTTCGACGCTGCTCCGAGCGATGAGCGCAGCTGCGGCCAACAGTGTGGATTTCATTGTCCTCGATCGTCCGAATCCGATTCGCGGTGATTGCGTCGAAGGAAATCTACTGCAGCCAGCGTTCCGATCCTTTGTTGGGGAGACAGCGATTCCAATCCGGCACAGCATGACCGTCGGTGAACTCGCGCAATTTTGTCAGGCAGAGCTTGATGCTGCACCATCACTTCGACTGCATGTTGTTCCGATGCACGGTTGGAGACGGGCGATGTGGTATGATCAGACCGGACTGCCGTGGGTGCCACCCTCACCGAATATGCCGACCATCGAGACGGCAACGTTGTATCCCGGCACCTGTCTAATCGAAGGCACCAACCTGTCCGAAGGACGGGGGACAACCAAACCGTTTGAGTGGATAGGGGCACCGTGGATAAATCCAGACAGATGGGCGGATATGCTCAACAATCTGTACCTCCCGGGCACCCATTTCCGGCCAATTCACTTTACCCCTACTTTTTCTAAATATGCAGAACAACTGTGCCACGGTGTGCAAGTTCATGTCACAGATCGGGACCAATTCAAACCGGTTGATGTTGGCTTACATCTTATCGCAACGGCTCAACGGGACTATTCGGATCAGTTCAAGTTCATAAAAAATAGGGGACGGTACTTCTTCGATCTCTTGGCTGGGACTGATACATTACGGTTGAGACTTATGGCACGCGAATCGGCTACTAAAATTGTTCAGTCTTGGGAGGCAGAGGTGGAAAAATTTACTGAGCGATGTCGTCCATATTTCATTTACGATTGAGGTTGTAGGGAACGCAGATCTGCGTTCCCTACGAAATGGAATCTACACTCACTCAGTTTGGGTGTCGAGATATGAATCTCGACCTACTACATACCTGCTTGACAAACATGAAATCCTTCTATCAACTTCTCCAAAAACCGACGAAAAAAGTTATTGGGTTAATGTCTGGCACCTCTGTCGATGGCGTTGATGCTGCTCTTATCGAAATTCGAGGGCACGGTTTAGAGACGAAGATTGAACTACTCGCATTCCATTCGCATCCCTTCAAGGCAGAAGTCCGGGATCGCATTTTTGATCTCTTTCAGCCAGAGGCAAGTCGCGTTGACGAACTTTGTCAGATGAATTTTCTTATCGGGAAGATTTTTGCGGAGGCAGCACTATCGGTCATTCACGAGGTGGGGTTAGCCGTGGAAGAAGTAGATTTGATTGGCTCACATGGGCAGACTGTCTATCATCTGCCTCCGCAGACAGGGGCAAAGGACGTTCCATCTACATTGCAGATTGGTGAACCGGCGGTCATTGCGTATCGGACAGGTATACCGACAATTGCGAACTTCAGAGTCGCTGACCTCGCAGCGGGGGGACAGGGGGCACCACTTGTGCCGTATGTCGATTTTCTGCTATTTCGGAATACAGATCGGACGGTTGCACTGCAAAATATCGGCGGCATTTCCAATGTGACGCTCATACCCGCAGGCGCGTCGGCATCCGATGTCCTTGCCTCCGACACGGGACCAGGGAACATGATTATTGATTCAGTTATGGAAATTCTCACGGACGGAGCGGAAAAGTACGATAACGCGGGTCAGTTTGCCGCACAGGGGAGCGTTTGTGAATCGCTGTTAGGGAAGTGGTTGGGACACCCCTTTATCAGGGCGCATCCACCCAAAACAACGGGACGTGAAGCGTTTGGTAGGCAGTTTGCGGATCAGGCGATTCAGCAGGCACAAGATCAGAATGCAGCACAGGCGGATTTGATTGCCACCTTGACAGCATTTACGGCGGAGACAATTGTTGACTACTATCGTCGGTTTCTGTTTCCGCACTATTCCGTTGATGAAATCTATATCAGTGGAGGAGGCAGTCATAATCTCACGTTGATGGGACACCTTGAGAGGCTATTCCAACCAATTCCACTCCTACCGATTGATTCTATCGGCTTCTCAAGTGATGCGAAGGAAGCGATTGCGTTTGCTGTTCTTGCCAACGAGGCGGTTCATGGACATCCGACGAACCTACCACAAGTCACAGGGGCATCACAACCGATGGTGCTTGGGACGTTCTCTCCAGCTTGAAGTCATGTGGCTGGCAGCAAAGAAACCGAGTTTTTAGCAAGTACGGGCGGGGCAAGATGCCCCGCCTACGGCTTATCTTCGTACCTTACACTTTCTTTTTTAATAAGCCGAAGTTTCTAAGGGGTGCTGTTCAACCCCTACCGGGGAAGGTGAGTTCGGCGACACCGGATTTATCCAACTCCCCTTTGCCAAGCTCAATCATTCTGTCATACTGATCTTTGGTCGCTTCGGCGAGTGGGAGGTTCAAGCCCTCGGCTTTCGCGAGATCAAGGGCAATTCCTGAATCCTTCGACGCATGCGCCGCGGAGAAGTAACATTCGTGGTCGCGAGCCTCCATGTCTTCGCCGTCGGTTTCTAGGACGCGAGAGTTTGCACCGGTTTGGGAGAAAACTTCTTGCAACATCCCCAGATCCAACCCAAGCGCAGCCCCAAGTCCAAGCCCTTCTGCCAATCCGGCGGTGTTGATGTTCATCACCATATTCACAAGTGCTTTGACCTGAGCAGCCTGTCCCGCTTCACCGATGTAACGGAGAGAGATGCTCATGGAATCGAGAATCGGTTTGGCATTGTTGAAGGTGTCCTCTTTCCCACCGCACATCAGATACAGCGTGCCTTCCCGTGCTTGGGTGATACTGCTCGCCATACAACCCTCAAGGCTCGATGCGCCGTGCTTCTCTGCGAGTTGTTCGACATCTACATGCACCTGCGGCGAGATTGTCGCACAGTTGATAAATGTTGTTCCACTTGCACCTTTAAGCAGGCTGTCTTCCGCATCTTCCGAGAAGATCTGCCGCATCGCGTTATCGTCCGTCACAACGGTGATGATGTAGTCCGCAAGTTCGGTCACGCGTGCAAGCTGATCCGTTGCCTCTGCGCCGATTTCCTCGCCGAGCGATGTCGCACGGTCTCCAGCCGCGTCGTAAACAGCGGTGACCGAGAATCCTTCATCATTTAAGTGGCGTGCGATGTTTGCTCCCATCCTGCCTACGCCTACAACACCGATTTTGTAATCTGAGTTTGCCATGTTTTCCTCCTATCGTTTGAACATATCTGAAAGTTAGTAGGGAACGCAGATCTGCGTTCCCTATTTCTACTGAGGACGTTGAATATTCTTCCACCAAGCATCACCATCTTGGTCAATGCTCCTTAGCAATAGTTTCCCCAAGGAAGTCATATCATAACCTTGAGCCTTCAACATACCCGTTTTTTCATCAAATTCTGGCAATTCTTCCGGTCTTGGTTTTTCAAATCGGATTTGGAGCAGATCTAAACGGACAAGGTTTGCTTCGTAGGTTTTATAAATTGTGTGTTTATCAGCTTTTTCCTGCGGATCTCTATAGAGTACAATTGGTTCAGTCAGGGCACCTTGATGTTTTTTTTCAAATTCGTGCCTTTTAGCCCAAGCCATTGAGTGAGACTTTAACATAAGCACTTCAACATCGTTTAGCTCACCAAGTAGAAACAGCAATTTTTTATACTGAATATGTTCTAAATCTTCATTTGTGAAACTATTTTTTAGCAAGGAAGCTATGTATTCAATTCGCTCTTCTGATAGTGCCCGAGCTGCTTGCATAAACCCGTCTTCCATCAAATCAATTGATTTCTCCTCAAGCATCCTTTTCTCTACTTTAACCTTCTCTTTTTCATCAACCTTTGATTCCAGAGTTTTGAGCAGGGAGAAAATTCTGTCAATCCTCTGATTTGGAATTAAGCTGCCAATTATTTCGGCGAATATTGGTCCGTAAATAGGAATAGCACCAAGGCCGCCTTTTGCAAGAATTGCTATTATGTCCGTTGCTTTAGTGTCCATTAATTGTTCTTTATAACTTTGCAGAATCGCCATCAGGCGATGTTCCTTATTATTTGTTTTATCGTGCATAGATAACCTTCTCATCAAGGAAGGTTAACGCTTCCTGCTCCAACTTATAGGCTTCTGCCCTTTTCCGGTTGGCTTCCAAAACCTTGTCGTTTATTGTCTTTTGTGTGTTCGCATCATGCAATAAAGGGAGGGATATTGAGGCAACTTGCTCAACATTAATTTCATCTACTACCGCACCGTAGATATGTCGAGTTATCAAAGGATACGCGTAATCGCTTGAAAGCCAAGCACAGAGATAACCAGCAATTTCATTATTTGCTGGTACGATACGGATGACATGTTCGTTTGGAATCCAGCCCTCCCAATGTTCGGGGACAATTGCAACTTTACCAACTGTTCCACTTCTTGTGATTAGTATTGAATTAGTGCGAATTTCTAAGTCCCCCATTATTTTCTTTTGATGCTGACCTTTTGAAAGATACTTTTTGTTACTTGGATCCAACTCGGATAGCTGTGCCCCACCAAAAAACACAACACCATTATCTTCTTCAACATAGACTCTTTTAAATCTGCTTGGCAGGATAACCGATTGGCTTATTCGACTGTTTTCAACGCTAAGTATTTCCCTAGCCCTTTTCGCTATTTCTTGTTCGATTGTTTTCACAATCGGAACGTGATAAGATCCATCCAATCGATTAGTTAGCTCGCTTGAAGGCACAGAATAATTCAGAACGCCGACAGTCTTGTCGAACTGTTCAGCTCGCTCCTGTAAATCTTCAATGTCGGGAAGTTGCAGGGCTTCTTTTAACAAGATTTGTACTTCATCCATTAGCTCATTAGATTCATCCCTTAAACTGAACGATTCTTCAATTAGGTTATGAATTACTTGTTTGAAGATAGAAGGGGGATTGGGAACAGGAATGTCGTTTAGGTGTTTGGATGAGCTTACCCCCATCCTTTAGACAGCGATGAATGGGATTTAAGATATAAAATCTGAGCAACGTGGTCCAGTGTAAACGCCTGATTTTACTGGAAATACACCTCGTGAGGTGTTCGATAGTTAAGTGCTTGATGAAACCGGTGTTGATTGTAAAAGTTGAAATAATCTCTCAATCGACAACAAGCCGTAGTCACCGAATCATAGTCGTTGAGATAAACCTCCTCATACTTGACACTGCGCCAAAGCCGTTCAATGAAGATATTGTCAAAATAGCTACCTCTTCCGTCCCAACTGATGGCAATATCAGCGGCTTTGAGTCGATTAGTAAAGGCATCAGAAGTGAACTGACTGCCTTGGTCATTGTTGAATATCAAGGGTTTGGATTGGCTAAGGGCACGTTCGAGAGCCGATAGACAAAAGTATACGTCGAGTGAGTTTGACAGTTCCCACGACAACACATACCGGGAGAACCAATCCATAACCGCTACCAGATACACAAACCCACTGGTCAGGCGAATATAGGTGATATCCGTTGCCCAAACCTGATTGGGTCTAATGATACTTAGTCCCTTGAGTAAATAGGGATACGTTTTCGATGGGTTGCCCGTAGCTGAAGCTGTGGGTTTGGGATAGATAGCCGCTAATCCCATCTTCCGCATCAACCGTGCCACCCGTTTTGGGTTGATACTATAGCCTTCAGAACGCAACCATGCGGTCAATCGAGGCACGCCGTAAAACGGTGTTTTTGTGTACTGCTCATCTATCAACCGCATGTAGCGTAGATTTTGTGCCGATTCGCCTATAGGCTGGTAATAGAACGAGGCTCTAGCCAAGCCTAACAGCTCACATTGTCTGACAACCGAAAGACCATGGCACGTCTTGTCAATCAACTGTCGTTTCTGTTCAACGGAAAGGTTGAGTTTTTTTTTCAAGCCAGTCCAACTCCACCTTCAACTGACCGATTTGACGATACAGTTCTGCTACTAACTGGTCGGTGTCAGCCTCCGCTTTTGAGCGTCCGTTGGTAAACAATTGAGGTAATTGCTCAAGCACCTGTTTCTTCCATTGGTTGACTTGAGTCGGGTGCACTCCATATGCACTGGCTATCTGAGCGACTGTTTGTTGATTTTTTATCGCTTCAATAGCCACCTGTGCTTTAAATTGACTCGTGTACTGCTTTCTACGGGACATGGGGGTGAAAACTCCTTTCTTTGTTAGGCGTTTCTGACCCATATTCTCGCACAGATGACGACTGTTTTATAGTCCAAAATATATCTTATTCAGGTGCCCAGGTTTTGGGGGTAATTACACTCAATGGTGTTGGGATTTCTGATGCTATCTGCTTTTATATTCAAAGCATCTGCTAACTGTTTTTTGAGATCTGACTCCCATTCATGCGGTGGTAATAGCGAATCATTCCGATAGATATTACCACTCCCATCATTATTCATCACCATATTCATCTTTGTTGCCTTAACAAGATCAGGATTGATGTCAAAACCGTAGAAGTTTGATGCGGCGATTTCTTTAATTCGGTCTCTAACCGCGCTTTTTTCATGATCCATCCATTCACTTTCTGGTTTTCCGAGATCTCTTTCAACTTCAGCTTTTAATTGTTCAATAACATGATTCATTGCCATGACCAAGAAACCGCCTGTGCCACACGAAGTATCGCAGACCTTTTCATCCGGTTGTGGGTTAATCATTTCAACTGCCATACGCATTATATTTCTCGGCGTGAAAAATTCTCCTCTGTCACCTCTTAAATTCGCACCTACCAACTCCTCATACGCTTTGCCTTTTACATCTATATGGGTTTCAAGCAGGCTATAGGGTTGCAGCTCCGAGACAATCCACGCTAGCGATCGAGGCTCCAATTCAATCTCATCACTCGCTGCAAAGATCTGTGGAAACTGCCTTTTCACTGTCTTGAAGATTTTAGAAATTCGATTTTTTACTGTTAATTGCCCATCCTGATTGGAACGTTCCTTTGATGTTGCATAAAACTCAAGTGGTTTTCCTACATTCTGCTCATCAAGCGTTTTACAGAAAATAAGTTTTAACAACTCAAAAAACGCAGGTTGTTTTTGCAAACCGTCAGTCGCATAGATATGATTATGGCAGGTTCTGAAAACCATCAAGAGGTTATCTTCATAGGCTTTTTTCAAGGTGTTGCGTTTTGGTCTGTCGACATCATTTAGAGAGCCATCGGCGGGGGGAATATCGTTGTATTCCTGAAATTCATAGTCCCCTGCGACCTTTACCTTTCTGAGTACCTGCTTGTATTTACCATTTGTCCACATACCCCATTCGCAATTTGGACACACACTCATATAGGACACGAGTTGTCCGACACCATTTTTATGTTTCGGTTCTACTTTTTCGCTCTTGCATTCAACAATTAGCTTAACATACTCTTGAGTAAATTCAGGACTATCTTTCGGAAAGATGACTATATCCGCACGCGGCCGTCCTGAACCCGATTTAAGACCAAATTCTATTCTAATTTGTTCCGGCTGGTATTTGTGCTCGTTGACCAACCTTTTTTCTATTGTCTGGCGGACATACTCTTCCGGTGTATCATTCCGGATTGTGCCATCAATGTAGTCACGAATTTTGCCTTCTGGCACTCTTATGACTTGTCTTTCTGATTCTCGATTCATAGGTACTCCTTATGTATCGGGCACTTTTTTGATTAAAGATTGGTTTAATCTGTCAAGTCTCAACTAAACCTAGCTATTTTTGGGGAGGCATTAGTGTGGATACGGCTTTCGTCAACTCTGCTTTGTCTTTTAAGAGGACGGATAATCTTTCAGACAGTTCGCCTAGAACAAGCCTAATAGTGCTAGCAAGTTCCAAACATTCCTCATCGGATAATTCATGCACACCCCGGCTGAGTGCATGGTGCAACAAACGCATTGGACTATGACCGTCAATTAATAGACTTTCTGGTATAGCATTCTTTGCCATGTTAAGGGCTGTACTGAATTGAGTTTCTTCGATCGCATTGGATAATGTATCGATTTTGTCTTGCGATGCACCAATTTTCTTAGATACTCTGATTATTTCTTCTAGGATCCTATTTTTTTGGTTTTCCACTACCCGTCGATAGTAAGTAAAAGCACCGATACCAAGTCCCTGATTCTCACATCCACGCCCTTTTAAAAAAATATCCCTATCTGGACCAATCAATTTAATAAGTCTTGAAGGAACGGGTGGACCATAGGGTGGATATTCACCAAATTTATAACATATCCCATGAGATTCTCCAACCATATTAATTGTCGCCGATAAAGAATATAGTTTTACTGTTTTTGTGCAATTGGCACATCGGTACGTAACATAAAAATAATAAACAGTGTTTGGTTCCCCAAGTCTTCCTTCATCTGAAACATTAATGCAACGAAAAAACCGATCTCCATTGCACGAATCATACGAACAGTGCAGCTCCAGCTCGGGCTTGTTGATGAACCAACGAATGGTAACGTATGGTTTTGCTACGGTTTTTTGTACGGCTAAATCTGATATATAGGCTAGCTGATTCGGAGGAGTGTTTTGTAGAAACTCAGAAAAAGGCTGGTAGGTGACTTCTGTCTCTGCCTGTTCTTGTTTGTTGAGCTCGGTCATAGACGCTCCTGTGAAATAACTTCAGTTTATATAACTAGGACTTACGCACTTGAACACTCAAAGGGACAGGCGGGCAACCACAAGGGTTGCTTCTACAGTCGATCTCAGGTTTATAGTCGGGCATGCCTATCAAGACGCGCAATGAATTGCGCTACTACAAACTGAACTGCGTAACTCCTCATAACTTAATTATACCTTCGTTCCCAATCTATATCATTAAGGGTTTCAGCAGTTAAAGCTTGCTCAAAAAGCGCGTCAAGGCGGGCGAGACTCCGCAGTGACGAGATTCGCTGCACAACGGATTCGGGGATGGGGTCAAATCGAACCGTTAACAGTTTTTGGAGTGCATCGCGTTTGGCACGGATGATCCCCCGAGTTTCGCCACGGGCTTCGCCAATTTTTTTTCCTCGAGCTTCGCCCCGAGCTTCGCCTTGCTGTATCAGATATTCCGCCATTGTTTGTGCCATGGCTTGTGCCTCCTCTCTCTGTGAGATATCTGGGATACGTTCGGAAATCAACGATGTTAACACATCACCTTCCTCACGCGGCCGACGGTGTAGAATCAATAGATATAAATAGAAAATCAACTGCTCACGCAACCCCGCTCCAGTGCCTTCGGCATTTATGATATGCGACGATGCTTCTATCAATGCCTCCCGAATCGCCTGATGTGAGGCGGTTTCCTGCTGCAGCACCGTCAGCAGCCAACCAAACGGGTGGTTGCTTCCCGTCAAATCCGAGACCGATGCAGTCTTCACATCAAGCAATAGTGTGTCAAATGTGGGAACGAACCGAGCCAATTCCGAAGGCACTTCCATCACAGTATTGAGTGTCACCGGGATATCCCATCGCCGCTCACCGGTATAGAACACTATCGGCAGAATCGGTCGAAACCGCCATTCCCGTTTCGGCACTTCGTTTGACACCCAGTCCCGCCGTTGTGCATCCCAAATCTGCATCATATAAAATAGGACCCGAAACCCCATCGACACATCTACCGTTGATTGATGCTCAATGAGGATATAAATCCAGAGGTCTGCTGTCTCCGAGTCGCCCCGAAAGGGTACGCTACACACCACGTCAGATTCCTGCTCCCGAAGGTTGTCAGAGATAAAACTGCGATTAATGTGTGTCAGTTGAGTGAAATCTAATCGGGCCACCAATTCACTGGAGACAATTTCTAATAACCCCCGGACAATCTCCGTATTTTCGAGGAGCCATCGTGCCCCCCGGTCAGCGAACTGTTCAATTGGAAAGTTGAAAACAGCGAGTCTTTCTAAGTCTTTAGGGGGCATCGTTCCAACTTTCTTAATCAGCGTTCAACTGTGCTTAGAACAGCAGACAATGGTATTTTGATGGCTTTGATATAAGCCAAAAGTTTAGCACAATTCCGAAAAAAATTACAACGAAAAGTGCCAAGCTAATTACGTCCGCAGCTGCCCATTCCCGTAGACGATGTACTTATAGCTCGTCAACCCTTCAAGCCCCATGGGGCCCCGGCAGTGCAGCTTTTGTGTGCTGATGCCTACCTCCGCACCGAGTCCAAATTCGTAACCGTCGGTGAAGCAGGTGCTCGCATTGACATAAACCGCCGCGGAGTCAACCTCTTTGAGAAACCGTTGTGCGGTGGTGTAGTTCTCCGTCACAATCGTGTCCGAGTGGTGTGAGCCGTAGGTTTCGATATGTTCTACCGCTGCGTCGAAGTCCGAGACGATTCGGATGGATAGGATGTAATCGAGGTATTCCGTTCTCCAATCTTCCTCGGTGGCAGGAAGCAGATCTGGACATATCGCCCGCGTTTGCTCACAGCCACGCAGCTCAACCTCCTCGGCGACAAATTTTTCGCACATTGACGGGAGAAAGTCAGGGGCGATTTCTTCGTGCACAAGCAGCGTCTCCATTGCGTTGCAGACGGCGACCTTGTAACCGCTCTTTGCGTTTATACAGATTTCCTCCGCCATCTCGGTATCGGCTGCCTGATCAACGTAGACATGACAGATTCCATCCGCATGACCGAGCACCGGAATCTCCGACTGCTTCATCAAGTAACGAACTAACTCGTAGCTTCCCCGCGGTACAATAAGATCGATCAGGTCAGGCAACGCAATCATTTCGTGGACAGCCTGCCGATCGGTAATATCTACAAACTGAACGGCACCCGGTATCCCCTCTTTTTCAGCGGTCTCGCTCAATATATTAGCAAGTGCCGTGTTCGAGTGGATTGCCTCCGATCCACCGCGTAGAATAACACCGTTGCCGGACTTGATACACAAGGCAGAGACCTCGACCGTGACATCTGGACGCGATTCATAGATAACGCCCACCACGCCGATTGGGACACTCACGCGCCCTATCTGTAGACCGTTGGGTCGCTCCCGGATGTGTGAAACCTCTCCGATGGGATCTGGCAACGCGGCAACCTGTCTTAAATTATCCGCCATCCGTGCAATCTTCTTCTCATCTAACTCTAGTCGCTGCATCAGCGGCTCAGCAAGCCCCGTCTTCTGCCCTTCCTCCAGATCGATTTGATTTGCTTCTTGGATCTTGCTCTTGAATGTTAGGACACTGTCCGCCATCGCTAGCAGTGCTCCGTTACGCACATCAACGGAAGTTTTGGACAGCGTGCGCTTGGCAGCTTTGGCAGTTTGGGCTTTTGAACGGATCATCTCCTGAATTGCTTGGCTCATAATATGTTTTTCTCCTAATCTAGTCGCTATATTAACCTTTAGTGCTAGTTGGTGGGACTATCCTTTTCGCCTCTTGATTTATTGGTTCACTTGTTCATTATCGGTGCGGTTGGAAACCGCACCTACCGGGGGCGAATGAATCCACAAACAAATTGCTTTCACGCTTCACACATCACGTTTCACTCACGGATTAGCCAGCGAACAAAAACCCTAGGTAAACGCCGACTCCAACTAAAATGATCGCTACGCCGATAACACCTATCACAAGTTTCCACGTCAAAGCGATTGGTCCTCCTTCCTGTTCCGATGTTTCCCAGAATACCCTCTCGTTTTCCCTTGCTTCTTCTTCCTCCTCTTGTTGCTTTCTGGTCTCCCCCGTGACGGGGACGGGTGCATCATCCGATTCTGTTTGAACGCTTGATTCATCTTGGTTCGTTTCTCCGTCCATAGTTTCCGTGGTTGCAGGTTGATCCGCTGCTATGGATGAAGAATCGGATTGCACATCTGATAATATGGCATTGGTTGAATCCATTGTGTTATCTGCCGCATCACCCTGATCTGCCTCCGCTGTTTTTTCTTCAGATTCTTGCGACGTTGACTGTTTTCCTGACCACATTGCTTGACGTTGCTCTTTATATTTTTCCTGCAACGCCTGTTTGTCTTTTTCATTCAGCTGCACAACGGTTACCTCCTGAGAATCACTCGCTTTACTCTCCGTTATTCGTCGGAGATTTTCTCGATCTTAACAACAGTTCCATCCTTGACCTGTTTGAACGCCGTTGGCTCGCCGATCAGTTTACCGACAACATTGACCGGACTCGCGGGACGAATCTCCGCACCCCGACTCATCGGGGTGGGTCCAAAGAAGATACAGAACGCCGTGCCGGGGGGCCAATAGGCAAGTTCGCCTAATTCTACCACCTCTTGTGCATTATCTGTCTCCGCTTCTACAGGGATGGAAAAGTAGATTTCGTCACCCCACGTATTCCCACGCTCCTCAATCGGGAGCACATCCCAAATCTGCTGTGCCGTTTGGGATTGATTCAACTCAGCTTCCATGACAACAGGTTCTGCGGTGATTCTTATCCGCTTCTCTGGCATGATATTCCTCCAAGATGGAACGGGGTGAAATCCCATTTGCTGTTGACTTACAGGATACTTTTTGCGATAATAGGTATCCAGCAAGATTTAATTCTATCATAAGCCTATAAGGATTCTCAACACAAAAAATAGTTCACGCAGGAGGAAACATAATGAGACTGAGGGACCGTGTTGCAATTGTAACAGGCGGTGGACAGGGAATTGGACGGGCAACCTGCCTGCTGCTTGCCAAAGAAGGTGCAAATATCGTTATTGCAGAATATAACCCGACTACAGCTGAAGCCGTGGGAAAGGAGATCGAAGGACTCGGTGTGCGGAGTCTTGTCCTCCAGACCGATGTCTCAGATGGCGAGTCTGTCCGTTCAATGGTAGATCAGACCCTCAATGCTTTTGGACGGATCGATATTTTGGTCAATAACGCCGGGATTTTTAGCTATACACAAATTGAGGAGTGCACCGAAGAGGAGTGGGACAGAATAATGGCGGTCAACCTCAAGGGACCGTTCCTCTGTTCACAAGCAGTTATCGATACAATGAAAAAACAGAAGTCCGGCAGAATTATCAGTCTCGGTTCCTTAGCGGGTCAGGTTGGCGGACTTGTTTCATCTGCACCGTACGCTGCTTCTAAAGCGGGTGTTATGTGTCTTACAAAATCCCTAGCGCGTGCCCTCGGACCGCACAACATCACTGTCAATGCAATCGCTCCCGGTGTTGCTGCAACGGATATGACGACGAATCATCCCGATTTGACTGCACAGATGGTACTTGGTCGAGTTGCCGAGCCGGTGGAAGTTGCGAATGCGATTCTGTTCCTTGCTTCCGATGAAGGTTCTTACGTGACAGGCTTCACACTTAACGTCAACGGCGGGATGTTCATGTCGTCTTGAAATCCCTTGAAAATCCACGCTGCTTCTGATACAATCCCCGCAGCTTAAGAAATAGGATTTTGAAATTTTAGAAGTTAGGAGAAAAGATGCAGATTGCAAATAGACTTAAAAGGATTCCACCCTACCTGTTCATCGAACTACGGAATAAAATTAATCAAGCAATTGCCGACGGCATTGATGTTATCAGCTTGGGAATCGGTGACCCCGTTGAACCAACGCCGCAGCCCGTTATCGACGAACTCTGCCGCACTGCAGCGGACCCGGCAAACCATCGTTACCCGACAGATGAAGAGAAGGGCATGTTCGCGTTTCGGAAGGAGGTTGCCGATTGGTATGCTGAACGGTACAACGTTGAATTGGATCCAGAGGAGGAAGTCCTCGGATTAATCGGATCCAAGGAGGGTTGCCACCATTTTATTCTCGCGGTTGTGAATCCCGGAGAGACAGTTTTAATGACAGATCCCGGCTATCCTGCGTACCGGGCGAGTATCTTCATGGCTGAAGGGGAGCCTTACAATGTCCCAATCACAGGAGAGAACGGCTTTCTACCCAAGCTTGCCGATATTCCGTCGGATGTCGCCAATCAAGCGACGGCGATGTTCTTGAACTACCCCAATAACCCAACCGGGGCGACTGCGACACCTGAGTTTTTTGCGGAAGTAGTTGAGTTTGCCAAAAATTACGACATTGCTGTGTGCCACGATAACCCGTATAGCGAGATTGTCTTTGAAGGCGAAGAGCCGTTGAGTTTTCTTTCGACGCCGGGAGCGAAGGACGTTGGCGTTGAGCTCAATTCGTTGTCCAAGCCGTTCAATATGACAGGATGGCGAATTGGGATGGCGATGGGGAATGCAGAACTTATCGAGGGGATGGCAAAGGTCAAGGGAAATACCGATTCGGGAATTTTCAACGCGATTCAATACGCTGGAATTGCCGCTCTGACGGAATGCCGCAATAACATTGACAAAATGCTGCCCATCTACACGGGCCGTCGTGAGAGGGTGCTTAACACCTTCAAGGAACTCGGTTGGGCTGATTATGATACACCCAAGGGGACATTCTACCTCTGGCTGCCAACCCCTGATGGGCTGAACTCGGTAGATTTCGCAACGTTGATGTTTGAAAAAGCAGCGGTTGTGATTGCGCCGGGGGCATCGTACGGTGAGTATGGCGAAGGGTATTTCCGACTGGTCTTGACCGTACCGGATGACAGGTTGGACGAGGCACTAGATCGGATTAAAAAAGCATTGAGTTGATAAAACTGTAACAGGAGGTCGTGCTTCTACCATTTTGAAGGGGGTTCGGAAGGAAGGGGTGTGCCCTATTGTCTTAACTCTTGGGCAGTGCCGGTTTTCAGGACTTTATAGCTGCACACCGAATCCCCGGAGGGCATGTGACATTCTCGTTCAACTGGCACATCGAGTAGCCGCTTCAACAGGGACAATTCGAGTTGACAGAGTTGGGGATATTTCTGTGCAATAGATTCAAGGGCGCAGTTGTGTTCTTTAAGGATATAGGCGCTTGGGGTTTCCGTAATTTCGACCTGATAGCCCTCTTCATCCAAAAACGCGGCAAGTATTTTAATCTTTTCGGCTAAACTCTTACCCTCGATATCGTCGAGACACATCGTGACCTTTGCTTCCATCTGATATTCAAGGAGTTGGTTGACCTTTTCTGCGCCGTCAATTACCACCAAGGCATCCAAAGTGCCCAGTGCGAATCGTGGGTAGTCGTTCGGAAACAGACTCTCCTTTGCCTCCGAGGTGAGTTTATATATGTAGACAGGTCTGCCCCGGCTAATTTTTTCGCGATAGTGTTGGATGTAGCCTTCCCGCTCTAGGATAGACAGATGTTGACGCACTGTCATCGAATGAAGGTCTAACTGCTTCGCAAGTTCACCGGCTGTCATACCGTTATTTTTTTTCAAAAGTTCGACGATTGCGCCGCGTGTGTCTTTCGGTACTGATTTCATGGTTTTACCTTCCCGGCTTTGGCAGCGAACACGCCTTAACTCCTGCGTATTACTATGTCTCCAAAATTCCCTGATTAGGCAAAAATATTGGCTAACAAGCCTTCCCAGTACAATTCTGGTAAGATTATATCAGAAAAATAGCACATTTACAAGTCAAAATAGGTTTTTTAAGTTATTTACTTGACAAAACATAAAATATCGTGTTACTATTCCACCAATTCGATGCTAAACCCTGTTACGATACGTTAGTTTAACAGCCTTCTTAGGAGAGCGAGGTAAATGACAACAAGGGCAAATGAAATGGTCGGTGGAACGTTCAACCGTAACCTTGTTGAAGCACCGATCGAAGATACAGAGAGCTATGAAGGTAACAGCGAGTGGGCAACGCTGTCAGAAGATGAGACACGAACGCTTCAAATTGATGCGTTAAGCACTTGGCTGCAGAAGGTTTCAACGCACAAACTTCTGTCTAGGGAACAAGAGGTAGAGCTTGCCAAGCGGATCGAGCAAAACGATGAAAGTGCCCGCGATGAGTTGGTCCAGGCGAACTTACGCTTAGTGGTATCAGTCGCGATAAAATATCAAGGACATAATGTTCCCCTCGAAGATCTTATTCAAGAGGGAAATATCGGGTTGATGCGTGCAGTGAGTAAATTCGACCATCGGAAGGGATTTAAGTTTAGCACCTACGCCATTTGGTGGATTCGGCAGGCAATCATGAGAACCCTCGATAACTGTTCGCGTTCAATCCGGCTACCGTCTTATGTCGTCGCGAAGGCGAGCAAGTTTGATTCGGCTTATGCGGATCTCAGCCAAACGCTTCACCGTGAACCCACAATCGAGGAATTATCCGAGGTGCTTGAGTTGACGGATAAACAGATCGAAGATTTGTTGGTTCTCAATTCGGGGACGGTCTCGTTGGAGTTACCCCTCAATGATGAAAAGCACGCAACAACCTTGAGCGATTTGATTGAGGATCCGAAAGCGAACCCAGAAACTGGTCCGATTGCGAATCTGGTCGACGGCGATTTAGTGGACACACTCCTCAGCAAATTAAAAGTGAGAGAGCGGGAAGTGATTAAGATGCGCTATGGGCTTGAAGATGGGGAAGAAAAGACTTTGCGTGAAATTGGAGAGAAGATGGATGTCACTAGGGAACGGATCCGACAACTGGAAATTGAGGCGATCGCTCGTATAAAACGTCTGTACGACGAGGCGGGGGAACTTCGGCTTCCGAAAGAGGCATCAAGCTGTCCGGCTGCGTAGTATCTACCAACACTAAGGAGAAGAAATGAAGAGTATATTGAATAAATTAAAACAGAAACAACCTCAAACTGTAGAGGGGTCCACACTACTTACTGTCACTGAAGCTGCCAAAGAGAAGATTCAATCGGTGATTGAAGACCAAGGGATGGAAGTTGAAGGATTGCGCGTTAGTATCAATGGTCGTTCCGCATCAGCGTTTGAGTATGGTCTGGGTCTCGAAGTTGAACCCAATCCAGATGATGTCGTGGTTGACTGCGGAGATTTTAAGGTTTTGGTTGATCCGGAAAGCGCAAAAAACCTAAAGGGAGCAACCATCGATTATGTGGAAGACCTGAATTCGAGCGGTTTCAAGGTTGATAACCCGAACACGCCAACATGGGATAATCCCAAAGCCCAAGCGATTCAGCAACTCATCGATGAACGGATTAATCCCGCGGTCGCATCGCACGGTGGGCACATCGATTTGCTGGATGTTACAGATGATTCAATCTACATCCACATGGGGGGCGGCTGCCAAGGGTGTGGGATGGCAAATGTCACCTTGAAGCACGGCATTGAGGGGATGATTCAAGAGCATTTCCCAGAAATCAAGCATATTATTGACAGCACCGACCACGAATCCGGTACGAATCCCTACTATGAACCAAGTAAGGGGTAAGCGACCAGCCCGAACACAGTCATGGCACAGATCCGCTTTCACTTCTTTAAGGAGTTGGTCATGTCCAAGCGTCGTCTCATCTGTTACACCATAGCGTTAGCTGCGTTTTTTAGTGCCTATGTGGGATATAAGCTTTACGAAAGCCGCACTCAATCAACAAGGACAGCGACAACAAACCAGTTGGATGCTAGCGTAGGGCTTGGCTCGATGGACCGTGCATTTTTACAGCGACAGGAATCTGTCAGCCAACTGACAAGGGGGATTGCAAAACGATTTCCCTCGTTGAAACTTCCTGTATGGACATATACACCCGAGAAATTAGATAGCAGCACTGTTGATTCAGTGAAAGCTATTGCTTTAGTGAGCGGGGTCGTCGAGTTTCACTCAACTAGGCTACCTGACGCAAAAGCATACCGACTGCCGCTACCAGCAGAAAAGACACTTCTCGCGGGGGACATAATCAGCGCTCAAGAGGTAATTTATTTAATCTTCACAACACCCGAAAACACGCCCGAATTTCCCCCTCCAAGTTTCCACGAGCTTCAAAGTCCGTCTGATGCTTCAATTCCTTATCCACTGATTGCGAAAGCCTTTGATTCACCAAATGACGCTGCTCTAACCCAACTCAGAGATTGGATAGAATCGGTAGGCGGAGCAGCTCGCGCACAATCGTTACTTGAGGCAGCGGGACTATCGGATTCTATACGGATTGAAACAGCGACTATTTTCCGTCAATAAAGGCAAGCGGAAATGAAACACCCGAAGCCGATTCTTATGACAGGGCATCGGAAGGATAATTCTCGGTAGGGGCAGATTAACGTATCTGCCCCTTTTTTTAAAGGTCAAATTGATGATGAAACGTCCGGGCGCAATATTACTCATTTCGTGTTATGAACTGGGACACCAACCTATTGGTCTTGCCTCCCCGCTTGGGTTTCTTGAACGTGCTGGATATGTGCCAGACGTGATGGACATCGCTGTTGAAACCTTAGATGTGGAAAAAGCTGCCCGTGCGGAGTTTGTTGGGATTTGTGTGCCGATGCACACCGCCCTCCGTCTGGGCGTCCATGTTGCAACCCGTCTTCGCAGAATCAATCCAACCTGCCATATCTGTTTCTATGGACTCTACGCTTCATTGAACGCTGAATACCTGCTCAAACATCACGCCGATTCGGTCATCGGTGGTGAATATGAGACACCACTAGTCAAGTTGATTGATTCTTTTGCAGCTGGGACACCTGTAGAGATAGCCGGTGTCCTCCGACGTGACGGTGTCGAATCGCTTCAAGATACCCCTCAATCCAAACCCCTTCTGAAACCTTCACACAATGCCGTGCCAAGTCGAAAGCGATTGCCGTCGCTTGATAGGTATGCACGCCTTGAACAGGATGATGTTGCACACCTTGCCGGTTATGTGGAGACAAGTCGTGGCTGCAAACACCTCTGTTTCCACTGTCCTATCCCGCCAGTTTATGAAGGGAGATTTTCCGTTGTGCCGAAGGAGATTGTACTGGCGGATATTCGAGCGCAGGTTGATGCGGGTGCGGCTCACATCACATTCGGCGATCCCGATTTCCTTAACGGTCCCAAACACGCACTCCGGATTGTTCAAGCTATGCACGAAGCGTTCCCAAACCTGACCTTTGATTGCACAACTAAAATCGAGCACCTCCTGAAGCACCGTTCCATCCTATCTGAACTCCGCAACTGCGGTTGTATATTCATCGTTTCCGCTGTCGAATCGCTTAATGACACGGTGCTTGACAATCTCCAGAAAGGGCACACACGCGCCGATGTTTTTGCCGTCATCGATCTTTTGAAGGAGGTTGGAATTGCTTTGCGACCCTCGCTTGTCCCGTTCACACCGTGGGAGACACTCGATAGCTATCTGTATATCCTCGACTGTGTTGAAAACAGCGGGCTAATCGATTACATTGATCCAGTGCAGTACACCATTCGGTTGCTTGTTCCGCCCGGTTCTTCCCTGCTTTCCCAACCCTCTATTCAACCCTACCTTGGGGAGCTCCATCAGGAATCTTTCACTTATCTTTGGACACACCCGGATCCGCGAATGGATGAACTCCACAAAGCGGTCACTGTTGCCGTAGAGAGTGCATCACAGATTGGTGAGGATACATTCGTAACCTTCCATCGGGTGCGCAACCTTGTGTATGCTGCAATCGGTAGAGCAAAATCTTCCATTGTGTTCCCAATGGGTTTTGAATCTGACCGAAAGCGACCGCCGCGCCTGACGGAAGATTGGTTCTGCTGAGCGGAGCCAACGCAGGGTCAGTTAGACCCGCTCACCTAATGCGATTTACATCATTAGCTTCTCAATCTCATCAATCGTCTTTGGTACGGCTGCGGTCAAAACTTCACAGCCAGACTCGGTAACTAAGATATTGTCCTCAATCCGCACACCGATTCCCAGATACTCTGATGGGACGTTTTCGCTGTCAGGATCAATGTACAGTCCCGGTTCGACAGTCATCACCATGCCCGGTTGGAAGGTTTTATACTCTTCTCCCTCCCGCGTCTTTGCCACGTCGTGAACTTCTACCCCCAGCATGTGTCCGACACTGTGCATATAAAATTTCCGATATTCCTGCTCCTCAATTATCTTCTCTTTCTCTCCGACCAATAATCCCAACTCCAACATTGCTTCGGTCAGCATCTCTACCGCCTTCTGAACAGGATCGCCAATCGAAACACCGGGACGAATGCTTTCGATAATCTCACACTGGACGTCGAGTACCGATTGGTACAGCGCACGTTGCGCCTCCGTAAACTTTCCATTGGCGGGGAACGTCCGGGTTATATCGCCACAATAGTATTGGTATTCGCATCCTGCATCAATGAGTACCAAATCGCCATCTTCGATCTGGCAGTCGTTTGTCGTATAGTGCAAGGTCGTTGCATTTGCACCCTTTGCTACAATCGTGAGAAAGGCAGGACCCGTCCCACCGTTTTTCCGATAGATTGAGTCAATTAGACTGTCTAGTTCATATTCGTACATGCCGGGACGAACTGCCTGCATCGCTGCTATGTGTGCCTCAACACTGATGTCTACCGCTTTGCGAATCCGTCCGAGTTCCGTTTCATCTTTGATAAGACGCATCTCCGCAAGAATGTCGGTGGGATCAATTAAGGTGGTAGGTCCGGTTCCCTCGCGCAAGCGATACCGTCTATACCCCTTGAGGAGTCCGATAATCTTCTGGTTAAAGGCTTCGTCCGCACCAAACCCGTAGTAGAGTTGGTCCGATGTCCCGATATATTCAGAGATTTTTTCGTCAAATTCCTCAATGGGATAGGCTTCATCTGCGCCGAAGTGTTCCTTTGCGCCCTCGACGCCGGCGCGCTTGCCGGTCCACACCTCCTGTTCGGGGACACGGGGACGGACAAATAAAATGTACTGATGTTCAGGATGGTCTGGGGCAATGACGCAGACCGCCTCCGGTTCCTCGAAGCCGGTTAGATAGTAGAAATTGGCGTCTTGGCGGTATCTATATTCTGTCGAGTGGGTGCGCATCGCTTGCAATGCGCTTGGAAAGATTGCAACACCTCCCCCTATTTTTTTCATCAATGCTTTGCGTCTACTTTCGTGCATACTTGCTTTCTCCTTCTGTGGACAACCGTGATTGGGTTTGATTCGACATTATAGCATAATCCCCTAAGCAGCCGAATGAAAAAGAAAGCGCGAAGGGAGAAAATGGGAAGACGGGAAAACGAGAGAACGGGAAAACGAGATCAGATTCTCATCTTGTTTTCGTCCCTTTCACCGGAACTAATGAACTGATGAATCAATGTACTAATGAACCAATTTGCGTTGCAGGTTTTCGTCAGATTTGCTATAATGACGGGAAAAGGAACGAAGGCTGAAGCATGAAAATCTATACCAAAACTGGAGATACCGGGGAGACAGGACTGTACGGTGGGGCGCGGGTGCCTAAAGACGCACTGCGTGTTGAAGCGTGTGGCACAGTTGATGAACTCAATGCCTGGATCGGGTTCGTGAGATCTCAAATTCAGGACACTGAAATTGGTGTTATCCTCCATCGCATCCAAAACGAACTCTTTGATATTGGGGCGGATCTCGCAACATTAGACACGCACCCGAAAGCGGCGAGTCTGAGAATTCCGCCAACCTTGACCCTCGAACTGGAAAGCGAGATCGACCGGTTTGAGGATCAGCTCCCACCGCTGAAAAACTTCATTCTGCCCGGCGGCTCAACCGTTGGTGCAGCGGTTCACCTCGCCCGAACTGTCTGCCGTCGTGCTGAACGGTGTGTTGTCACTCTTGTCAAAACGGAAGAAGCAAATCGAGAGGTGCTGATTTACCTGAACCGGCTCTCCGATCTGCTATTTGTACTTGCCCGTTTGGTCAATCATCGGTTGGGTGAATCGGAGCCGCTTTGGGAGTCGCAAACAAAACGCACAAAATCCTAGTACATTGTCAGATAAATGTAGCGCAAACTGTTAGTTTGCGGACTCGGATCACAATCTAAATGAAGTTTAAGTATTTAAATCGGTAATCCCGATTTTCCTCGAAACATACGGTAGGCGCGGTTTTCAACCGCGCTGGTGTCCATAACAAATTACCGAATTATTTTTTTAATTTTCATACAGATTGTGGTACAAAAGCTTCCTTTAGATACTTTCCCCACAAAGCGGCTTGGCTATGGCTATCCAAACCGAGCGGTGAGTGCCTTATCATGATTTATTTGACAGAGCACTAGCATTTCGCCTTTTTTGTATGATCCCTGTATGTTGGACACTAATGAACCAATGGTCTTCACGTTTCACGTTTCAGTCGTGGTTTGGATATTCTTAACCGAATTAATCTTGACCTCCAAACCGAACTCACAATCTAGATAAGGAGCGAATATGAATAACTCAAAAATAGATCGTATTGAATGCGTACCGCTTATCGGTACAAGGCCGCGGGAAGCGGGGTGTAACTCACGCTTGCAGGTACACGGGCTGCATGTTAGACCGCCTATTGCACGTATCACCACCGATGACGGTGCGACCGGTTTTGGTTTATCGCGTATGTCTGAGGAGGATGCCGCAGGGCTCGTTGGGGCGCCCTTGAGCGAGGCATTTGATCTCGAAAACGGTGTCAGTGAACGCTTCCGCGCGCTTGAATATCCGCTCTGGGATCTCGCTGGAAAACTATCTGGAAAGCCGGTGTATGAGATGCTCGGTGGAGAACCGGATGCGGATGGCGTTTTTCGGGCACGTTGTTATGATACCTCGCTATACATTGATGATTTACATCTATCAGATGACAACGAAGCGGCTGCGCTGATTGCCTCTGAAGCGTTAGAGGGCAAAGCGCGGGGGCACAAAGCATACAAGATTAAGGTCGGACGCGGCGCGATGCACATGCCGCTCGAACAGGGGACGCATCGCGACATTCTGGTGATCCGTGCCGTCAGGAACGCGGTCGGACCCGATGCTACGATTCTGATCGATGCCAACAACGGCTACAACCTGAACCTGACGAAACAGGTGTTGGGTGAGACCGCTGAAGCAAAGGTGTATTGGATGGAGGAGGCATTCCACGAAGATGGCAGCTTCTACGCCAATCTGAAGGAGTGGCTCAATACGGAGGGTATAGGAACGAAAATCGCTGACGGAGAGGGCGGTGCTTCACTCAATCTGCTCCAGTGGGCGGAGGAGGGGCTAGTTGATATTATCCAGTACGACATCTTCCACCCCGGTTTCTCCCGTTGGCTAGAACTCGGACCCCAACTCGACGCATGGAATGTCGGATCCGCACCACACCATTATGGCGGGCATTACGGCAACTATGTGTCTTGTCACCTCTCTGCGGCGATCCAAGGCTTTGAGTTTACCGAATGGGACGAAGCGGATACACCCGGCTTAGACGGCTCTGGGTATTCAATCTCTGATGGGCTGGTCAGTGTTCCCAATTCGCCCGGTTTCGGTCTCAATCTGGACGAGGAGATCTATGCCCGCGCCGTCAAGGAGAGTGGATTTGATGTTCGAGCGGCGTGATCCATAAGGCGAAAAAAGTGGTTGGGCTTCCAGTAGGGAATGCAGATCTGCATTCCCTACTAGCCTGACAGTGGGTAGATGGAAGATGCAAAGATGCGAGCATACTACTTAACCTCCAAAAAAATTATCGTTGTGTAAGACAAAATATGAATACGCCGGACCAATCCGAGTCCCAAGATGATCTAAATGCAGTTTTTGAAAAAATCCAAGAAATAGCAGCAAAATCATCTGATGGTGATTATATCTACCGTGGCGAACCTAAACGCTACCGAAAAGTTTCCTCAAGCCTTTGGCGTGAATGTAGTAAAACATTGGGTACTGATCAATTTGATATAAATGCTATCCAAGATCAAATGCTGAAAATAGTTAAAAGCTATACCCGATATACCCCTGAAACAGAAGACTTTGAAATTTTAACTGAACTCCAACACTACGGCGGGCAAACCAACTTGATAGACTTTACGACCGATTCTCTGATAGCCCTCTTTTTCGCCTGTGACGGCTCTCATAAGATCCGAGGCAGAGTTATCTTGTTTCAAAAAACTGAAGAAAAAACCAAAGCATATAGAATAGAGGAACCTCGGAATCCTCAAACCCGTGTCATGGCACAAAAAAGTATATTCGTTCAACCACCCAAAGGCTTTATTGAACCGGAAGAATATAAAACAATAACCATCACAAAAAGCCTCAAACAACCGATGTTAGACTATCTGCGAAAGCACCACGGCATATCGACCAGAACTATCTACAACGACCTCCATGGATTTATAAGAAACCAGAGCATCCATCAGGAGACATACATGGCAATTTATAAGGGGGCGACGCAGCCACGCGAGGACGACTCAGGTTTTGATCGGATGGGCTCTTATTAACACAACGGAGGATCAAAAATGGAAACACAACCAACACAGACACGCTATGATGAGGCAATCAAGCACTATACCCACGCAATTGAACTAAAACCCGATTTTGCAATAGCCTATAATAATCGCGGTATTACTTACCGTGATAAAGGTGAGATTAAACGTGCCATTGACGATTTTAACAAAGCGATTGAACTACAGGCTGATTATGCGGAAGCTTATAACAATCGTGGGCTTACTTACCGCAATAAAGGGGATTACGATAGGGCTATTGATGACTTCAACACAGCGATAAAATTGAACCCCCAGCTTGCGGAAGCTTATAACAATCGTGGGCTTGCTTACCGCAGCAAAGGCGAGTTGGATCGCGCTATCCAAGACTATAACAGAGCCATAGAGCTAAAACCCGATTTTGTCGAGCCTTATAACAATCGTGGGGTAGCTTACGGTAGTAAAGGTGATTATGACCGTGCCGTTGCAGACTTAAACACGGCGATAGACTTGAACCCACAGTTTGCCGTGACCTATAGTAATCGCGGTCTAGCTTACGTCCAAAAAGGGGATTATGACCGGGCTATTGCAGACTTAAACACGGCGATACAACTCTATGCCGGTGATGCCGGTGATCCTGCTGTTCGTTACAATTGTGGTATGACATCGCTGCATTCAGAAGAATGGATACACGCTGCCAAGGATCCTTTTGTTCATTACAATCGTGGTATAGCATGGTTATACCTGAAAGAATGGAAAAAAGCCCGATTAGACCTGACGTATGCCAGAGACATGGGAGTAGCTATCATTGTTGCGTTCCATGATGATCACGGAAGTGTTGAGGTCTTTGAGAAGGAATATGAGATTACACTGCCGGACGACATCGCCGATATGCTGACATCCTAAGGGATTTTCCTAAGCCCCTGCAAAATGAGGGGAAAGGATGATTGTTTCAGTTCAAGTGTTGTCACCTTACAGATGCCTCCTCTACTGGCTGAACTGTTGAGCGACAAAGACCAAATCGAGGATGTTGACGATGCCATAGCTACTAACAGAAAACAGGGCAACCCTTGTGGTTGCCCTGTTTTCATAGTTTCACCTCATATTCCTTCCTGCGTGTCCAAACCCTCCCAAAAAAACTTGCAACGAAAAATCGGATCAGGTATAATCAGACGCTAAGGACACAAGCAGCATAAGATCCTTAAATCGGCGAATACCTGAAGGGAAGTCGTCTGCATGTATTCATACCAAAATAACAAACTTGGATTGCGAATAGCGATCTGCTGTATTGCGATCCTAATAGTAACCGCATCTTCCGCACGAGCCGTTGATCGGTCGCGTGTGTTGACGATAGGGTTGTTTACCTCTGGGGTCGCCTTAAAATTTGGAAGCATCTTTGTCGCCAGTTCGGCGCAGGACACATACGATAAATATCTATCCACCGGAATCCAGAGCGACCTAGCAAAGCATCGGGACGATTACGAGGCTCAACGCAGCCTGAGTATTGGGATGTCCCGCACAGGAATCGGATTCGTTGGGCTTGCAGTGTTAATCTCGGTCTTTGACCAATTGGATGTTATCTCAGAATCATCTGCTGCCCGTGTAGCCCAGTTAAGCCTCAAGCCGAGTTATAATCCAATAACAGGCGACGCTGCCCTCACCCTTCGACGGAAATTTTGAAGCCATGATATTATCTCCATTTCGATCGCTAACCTTTTTTATTCTCTCTATCGCAGTGGGATTCTGTGTGGGTTGTACGGGTAATGAAGATTACGCCAATCCGCTCGATCCTCAAAACCTACGTACCGCCGGATCGCCAGTCGGTTTAGAGCTCCTACCCGGTGATCAGCAGGTAACTGTTTCGTGGGCAGATAACGGTCACGAAGGGATTATCGGGTATCGAATTTATCGGCGATTCACAGGTGATGCGGATTTGATTTTTGAGTTTGTTGGTGAGGTACTTGGGGAAAACGGCGAGCGTCCAGCGACAGAGTTTGTTGATACACAGAACCTAAAAAATGACCAATTTAATGATGTCAGTGGGGAGCGTCACCGTTATATCTATCGGATTTCATATATCGATGCAAACGGGGTCGAAATCCCCGATCCCAATGCACCTCCGACCGATAGCGAAGATCCACGCCGAATGTGGCAAACAGCCAGTGCAACGCCGAGCGTTGCCCCACCTATCCCAAATGTCATTGTTGGCGATGAATTGGACGATTTGACCGTTAAACTGTTCTGGCAGGACTATCAGGCACCCAACGATTTTGAGCGATTCCGCGTAATTGTGTCTCAACAAAGTTTGAACGGTGAATTCTTGCCGTTTCGCCTCCGTGCAGAGCTGCCGAAAGAGCAGCCATACTTTTTTGATATGGAATTTAATCGCGACAACACCACCAAAATTTACCGTATCATTGCCGTTGACCGGTTTGGCGTCGAAGGGGTAAAAGTGATTCAAGCAACTTCGCCTAACTTGCCACCGTCACCGCCGCAAGGTGTTCGAGCGGCTTTTGGTCTTCTAGGTGCTAGGTATAATGTCCGAATCTCTTGGTCAAAGAGCAAGGAACCGGACGTCGCCGGCTATGTAATCTACGCTACGAAAGCAGCTGCCGGCAATCTTGTTGTCGGGGACGATTTGATTCCGCGACGGAGAACGGATGCGAAAGATACGAGCGTCACGCTCACCGGCGAAGAGTTTATTCTGGACGGTCAAGACCTTGTTCCCCGGCGATACTTTGTCACAGCGTTTGATGATACACCTCAAGAGAACGGCACTCGCGACGAAAGTGAGATGGTTGAGGCACGGTAATAAACCGAGTCGTTCCAACACACAAACTACTTGTAAGGACAAATATGCACTTATTTCAGATACCGCAGCAGCGATTTCTGTTAATTCTCTCCGTTTTTTTTGTAACGACGGGAACATCTCTCGTTGCACAAAGCCCACCGGTGACGCAGCTCGGTGTGATGCAAACTGCTGATACCTTGGGTAAAGGGGGCTACACAACCGCTGTGGGGATGTTTCAAGTTGCCAGAAAAAAATTGGACGACACGCCCAAGCAGCCGCAGCGTGTGGTTATCGGTAATTTTGAGGGGTTACATAATGTCGAATTTGATGTTAATACCTTCTTAATCCCTGCTCAATTGACCTACGGCATTGGTGAGCGATTGGATCTCCTCCTAGGGGCGACCTTCTCAACCGGTGGTGCCCACAAAATTGTTCCCGATTTTTATCGGATTGGTGACACCTACGACGTTGAGGAATCAATTGACTCAACACGAGATCGACGGGTCTACGAGCAGTCCATTTTTGACCTTGTGGTCGGGTTGAAACACAATATTAAACCGGACCGACAGGACGGTTTGCCCGGTATATCGATCGGCGGCGATGTACAGGTTGGGTTTACTGCGGATGATCAGCTGAATTCCGACAAGGAATTCGTCGATGCTTCACCTGCGGATGGTTTTCCGTTTGTGGGTGTTAATACCTATCTGGTAGGGACCCAGCGGTTTGGTCAGTTCATGCGGGTACACGCAGGTGTCGGCAGCTATCTCTCTTCCAAATCGCTCAAATCAACAGATTCGTTTCAGCTGCTCTGGCAGCTTGGGGCTGAAGTTGCGTTCTCGGATAACTTTTGGCTTGTGACCGATTTTTCACGAAGACGTGCCTTCAGTGGTATTACCCTCAACGACCTGATTAGTATCGGATTTCGATACAGACTTTCTGACACCGCCGCTTTCAATATCGGTTACGTAACTGAACCGGGCTTTCAGTTCTATCTGACGATTGGCGGTGGAGCAGAAGGCGGTGCTGCGCCAGAGGAAGGTGAAGCTGATCTGCTGTTTTAATCAAGATGAGGCAAGCTGCTAGAGCATATTAGCATTTTGATGTTGCAATTAATGATTCAAGGGAGAGGACAGTGCCAATGTTATTCAAATTTTGGTTTCGTCGGTTGCGCCGTGTAAGCCGTAACCGTCACATTCAGCGCCTTACCGTGGCGGGACTGATCGTTCTGGGGTGCATTATTCTCAATTCCGCATGTTTTTACTTCTTTGAAAAGGCTGTGAAGGCAGATCTGACGGTTTGGGATTCCTTCTGGCTCAGTTTCACGACCATAACAACAGTCGGTTATGGAGACTATTCCGCATCGACGGTTGGGGGAAGGCTAGCAACGATGGTTCTACTATACGGGGTTGGATTAGCTACATTCCCCTACGTGATTACTCAAATTGTGGACACAACTGTGGAGAGAAATAACGATCGCCGTCGTGGGTTGATTGATTGCCGGGACCTTGTTGAAAATCATATCATCATCGTCAATTATCCCTCCGAATTGAGGGTAGCTTCAATCATAGAACAACTTTCCGCGGATGTAGTGACAGCACATCGGCCTATCGTTGTCTTGGCGGATAACGTAGATGAGTTACACTTCAGCCGTTCCGATGTTTATTTTGTGCGCGGTGCACCATTACAAGAAGAATCGTGGAAACGTGCGAACATTGAAATGGCGTACTCGGTCCTTATCCTTGCACCGCAAACCGAGGAACACGTGGCAGATGCGATTACCGCATCAACGATTTCACTCATTGAAACACTCCATCCGCATATCCGGACAATTGCTGAATGTACTAGTATTCAACACTTAGCGATTTTCCGATCTTTCCGATGTGATGCAGTGATACCGACGAATAATATTGCCGCGAAGGTATTGGCACAAGAGGTGCGTGACCGCGGACTCGCTCTTGCAGTCCGGGAGTTGTTGACCGAAGCAGAGGGCAGTGAGCTATATAGCGAAACTGTTGCTATTGATGGGATAGACTTCGGTGAGCTGCAATCCCTACTTCTGAAATTGAAAGCCGAAGTTATTCTGATTGGCATCCTCAGAGACAGCCAGCATCTGATTAATCCGCCACTAGATCTCCAGATCCAAAGGACAGACCGGCTTATCCTTATCGGCAATCGTCGTAGCGATTGGGAGCGGATTCATGAGCAGTTGTTAAGTGTCAAGGGGACATAATAAAACAATCGTAACTCATGTTAAAAAAAGGACGAAATGCCCAGAGAAACCGAGTTTTGCCGAAAAAACTCGGTTTCTTTGTATGATTGCTTAACATGAGCCAAAACCGCTACGATCCTGGCCTAAAGAGCGTTACCAGACAACCGCCGATTGCTGCTAACACGATGCCGAGAACAAACGGCCACCGTACAGCGCTCCAACCTCCCGCAGGTGGATGCAGTGCTGTTGCCACCACTGCGTTGACAATCGGTGCGCCGGCGAAAACGATGGACATCACCACCGGCGGGGTGCCCTTTGCCCCAAATGCCAAGAGGACACCGAACGCTCCTATCGCGCCCACGAGCCCTGCAAGCGTTGACCAGACCAACCCCTTCGTCGGAAAGCTCCATTGAGCACCGTTGACCGCCAACATAATTGCCGAGCCGATGACCGCTGTCAGCAGGTAGGCGATCCCGACAAAAAGAAACGCTTTGTAACGTCCATGCACCGGATCACTCATAGATATCTGTCCCGTATGCAGAAATACACCGTAAAGTCCCCACGCTGTAACAGTCATAAATGCAAATATTAACCAAGTCATACGCATCAAAATCCTCCTGTATTTTTACCTCAATGAGCGATTAAGTTGGGAAAGTTTTGTTACATCCCCGGTCGATAGATTGTCACCATACAACTACCAGCTATTGCTAATTGAATGCCGACAATAAACTGCCACCGCAAGCCGCCCGGTTGCGGTGTATCTATCACCATAGCGACAACTGCATTGATAATCGGCACACCGGCGAAAAAGATAGACATAACTACAACTGGCGTCCCTTGTGCTCCGAATGCCAAGAGGAGCCCAACCGCCCCCATTGCACTAACAACTCCCGCCAAAGTTGCGAAAACTATTCCTTTCGCTGGGAAACGCCATTGGGCACCGCGGACCACCAACATGCTTATCGAGACAATGACCGCTATCAATAGATAGGTAATCCCGGCGAAAAGAAGCACTTTGTGTCGTCCGTTGGTTGGATCTGCCATTGCTATCCGGCTCGCGTGAAGAATGACACCGTAGAGTCCAAGTGCCATAACCTTTATCAGTGAAAATAGTAACCAAGGTCTACGAAATATCAACAAACGTCTACGCTGCATCTACAACCCTCCTACGTACCCGGACGATAAACTGTCACCATATAACCGCCAATCGTTGCTGCCGCGATTCCAAAGATAAACTCCCACCGTAAACTGCCTGGAGCCGGTGGAAATAAAGCCAAAGCGATAACTGCATTCACAACTGGGGCACCGGCGGAACCGATGGACATTACAACAACCGGCGCGCCTCGCGCGGCAAATGCCAAGAGGTTGCTCAACATCACCACAACAATAGCAATCCCCACCAGAGATGCTAAACCGAGCCCTTTTGTCGGAAAATTCCATTCAGCACTGTTGGCTACTAACATAGATCCCGAACCAACAATCGCCACTAGTGAATAGCCAATCCCGGCAAAAAGTAGTGCTTTGTATCGTCCATTATCTGGATCCTCCATAGCTTTTTGCCCTGCATGAGTAAAGACACCCAAGAATCCTACCGAGGTCATTGCTATGAGTGTAAATATTAACCAAGCCATACGTGTCTAAGTCCTCCTATCAACTGGTATATTTTCGATAAACTGCCAGAGTTGCCTCTGCCATCACATCATCGCTAAACCCGCGGTGTATTGCTTCCTTGCCCTGCTGTCCTAGTTGTTCCCGGTAGCCTCGATCGTTCATGAGTTGGGATATTCCTTCCGCAATAGCGTCGGGCGATTCTGCGTCCACTAGTATGCCCCCATCTGTCGCTGCTATCAATTCGGGGAAGGTCCCGTGTCGTGGTTGAACGACCGGGACACCATTGGCAAGTGCCTCTAAAATGAAAAGCCCCTTTGATTCTTTGTATGTCGTCGGCACGGATAGGACGTGGAGGCTGTTGAGAAAGTCAATTTTTTGGTGTCGATCGACTTCGCCCCAATAATCAAAGGCATCTGATAACTCCCACGCATCAATCTGTTTAACCAATTTCTCAAGATACGGCTCGTCTTTTTTGCCGAGGTAACCGGCGACCTTGAGTCGGACTTTGTCTGATCCAACTCTATTTGTCAAGCGGTAGAACGCATCAACCAACAGATGAAGCCCTTTCTCAGGACAGATACGAGCTAAATAGCCGATGACAAAGGGCATTTCGGCGAGGTTTTTTTTACCGACTCCGTGCTCACTCAGATTCAAACCGAGATGCACAACATCAATTTTGTTCGCTGGGATATCTAGATAATCAGCCATAAAGTCCGCATAGTATTGGCAGGGCGCGATGTACCCATCTACCTCCGAAGCACGTGCTTGCAGCAATTTCAGAGCTTGCGATTTATACGGCTCGATGAGGCCTTCGAGAAAGATGTCCTCTCCCTGAAGAGCGCAGAGGATCGGAACGCCTAACGCCCTTTTCATCTCCCTCGCGAATCCCACGAACATGGAGTTGGTAAGTTGAACCAGATCGGGCTGATAGGACTCTTTCAGCCATTTGACCAATTTCGCCAGTTCCTTTTTCTGTTGTCCTTCCTCTCCCCTAAGCACTGAGACGGTAAGCGCGCCTAGATCTTGTGCACTGGTGGACGCACTCAAACGGGATAATCTGTTCAGCAGCGAGGGACTATCGAATAACCGATCAAGCATCCAAGGGGTATGACGGAATAGCCCCAACTTCTGTTGGAGATATACATTGATTCCGCCGTAAAAAACGCGATCGATGCTGACATCAGTTTCATCAGTGCGGATGGGCGTGTAGGTTGGGATCAAAGCAACCTCGTGCCCTTTCCTCTGCAACGCTGAGGCTAGCGTATTATCATGGATACAGGTGCCGCAATACATACCCGCGGCACCCGCGGCGATATAGGCAATTTTCATGATGGGTCAAACGTGAAACGTGATGCGTAAAACGCAAATGAACTCATAAACTTATTTCAGGTCCTGCTCGCTCTGGACTGCCAAATTCAGCGGACGACAGGGGGGCAACTTGCGTTAAGTCGGTAGATGATATTGGAGCCAATCCTAAGGAATCAGCAGAACCTTACCCGTTGTCTGCCTGCCTTCTAACGCACGGTGTGCATCAGCGGCATCTTGAAGTGGGAATGTCCGGTCAATGTGCAGCTTCAATGTGCCAGCAGCGATCCATTCAAAGAGATCTCCCGTCCGTTCCATTAGTTCTTCCCGATCGGCCGCGTAGTGTGTCAACATCGGGCGCGTCACGAACAATGAACCACTCGACAGACGGCTCAGGTCCAATGGCGACGCAGTTCCACTCGACTGACCGAACAGCACCAGATAACCGCGGGGGCGGAGACTGTTGAGACTTTTATCAAAAGTAGTCCTAGCGACCGAATCGTAGACCACATCAACTCCCTGCCCATCGGTTAGGCGTTTAACTTCGGCTTCAAAGTCGGTCTGTGTGTAGAGGATGACTTCATCGGCACCAGCCTCCGTGGCGAGTTGTGCTTTCTCCGGTGTGGAGACTGTGCCCAATACACGCGCTCCCAACATTTTAGCCATCTGAATGAGTAGAAGCCCGACCCCACCGGCGGCTGCATGAACCAGTGCGGTGTCACCCGTACTGAGTGGATAGGTGCTGCGGGTCAGATAGTGCGCTGCCATACCTTGCAGTATTGCCGCCGCTGCCGACTGTGTGTCAATCGAATCGGGTAAAGGGACAAGTGCCTCAGATGGCACGGTTGCGACCTCGGTGTAGGAACCTTGGTGCGTCGCAAAAGCGACACGATCCCCCACATTGACCTCAGTGACGCCGGGACCGACTGCTTCGACCACACCGGCGCCTTCCCTCCCCGGCGTGAAGGGCATATTGGTACTCGGATAGAGTCCTGTACGGTGGTAAACGTCGATATAGTTTAGTCCCGCTGCTTCGATACGCACCCGCGCTTCACCCGCACCGGGCTCGCTCGTAGAAACCTCTTCGTAACGGAGTGCTTCTGGTCCACCGTATTCGTGAATACGAATAGCGTGCATTTTTCTATCTCCTATTTTTGTAGGGGGATTATCCCACGATTGCTAAAAAATCTGAAGTCCAACTGTCTAGGGACTTACGCACGTTAGTAGGGAACAGAGATCATTGTTTCCTGCAGGTTCCTTGATGGAACCTTTGTTATAATTGCCCGATTCATCTAACCAATGAACTAACATAACACATAGGGTCATTTAATTCTCCCATATTATTGTCTGAATCACGGATAGACGCGGATTAACCGATTACAGGGATAAAAGATGCTATCGACAGTTGGCATACGAACGCGCAATGAATTGCGCTACTACAAACGGTGAGGAAACCAGATGCCTCGCCTACGGGTTTGAGTCAGCCCGAACGGTCAAAAAGCGAAAACTAAATGCCCCTGACATAACACAAGTTGCTAGTTGAATATCCATGGGATTTCTGTTAGAGTATTTGTTAGTCAAACAGAACTCATAAATAGAAGACTCTCATAGACTTAATCATCGTAGCATTTTATATGCTTTGTGCCGATCTTTTAATTCTAAACCGGCATACACATCGCTATATAGAATCGCACATAGCAACTTAGGTTATGCTAATTCAACAAGAGTGTAGGAGATTTTCATCAACTTATGAATTTACCTTTGCCCCTTCCGATGGGAAGAATTTCTGGATTACGGTTGGAGCTAGTGGTTTGCTTATCAGCGAACCGATGACCATCGCTACGACAGAGCCAGCGAGAATCACCGCTACAGGCATGATTCCGGTGCCACCTACCGTGTAGCCGGGTGCCTGCCAACCCTGAATAAAGAAATATATCCATAACACCACAACGCTAATGACAGAAGCGAAAGCACCATGTTTGGTACTGCGCTTCCAAAAGAGTGCAGCGATGACAATCGGGAAAAGCGAGGCGAATCCTGTAAAGGACCAGACTGCGAGTTTGAAGATACTCCGGTTAAGAACAAGCGAGAGCAGGTAGGTCAAGGAGAGTATCCCGCAGACAAAAAGTCGCCCAACCAAGACCTGCCCTTTTTCGCTCAATCCATCCTTTGCCGGATCAAAACGGACTCTGTAATGACGGATAATATCGTGCGTAAACATACTTCCGATGGAAAGCGATTGGGAATCGAGAGAAGACATAATCGCCGCAAAGACACCCGCACCCAGAAGTCCCGCGAGCACTCCGGGCGCATGACGCTCAATCATCTGAACCAAAACTGAATTGGCTTCAGGGCCCTTGAGTCCCGGCACATCCACGCTTCCCAAAATTCCGAGTAGCACACTCGGAATCCATACAATCGCAACGCAGATCGGATACCACATCACGGGATACCGAAATGTCCCCGCGCTTTTTGCTGTGAGCCAGTGCATGAATATATGTGGAAACATCCCCACCGATAGCGGGATACACGTATAGGTCAGCAGCTCCAGTGGTCTGATGTGAGCCTTCTGAATCAATAGATCTGGTTCCACCTGCGCCAAGCTAGCAGAGAGTCCGCCCATTTTATGCACAATAAAAAAAAACGTTGCCCCACCAAGCGTCATGAAAACAAGGGTTTGAAAGGTGTTTGCCCAAGCGGTCCCACGCACGCCACCGTAGCAGACATAAATGAGAACTACGACGCAAACTAGCAGTCCACCCAGCCACTGCGGAATCTGCCCTTTCGTAATCTGATGCAAGGTGATGCCACCGCCCATCACGCCGATTAACAGGTACGGAATGATAAGCGCGACAAGGACAACAAACAGCAGCAGCCCGAACCCATTGCTGTTCCACCGTTCTCTGAAGTATTGTACCTGTGTGAAATAACCGTGCCGCTTCCCGATCGCCCATAGTCGGGTGCCAACAAAAAAGAAGACGCACGGAGCGACCAAAGCGGTCGAGGAAGCCATCAGGGCAAAAACGCCGATGCCTCGATGGTAGGCTTCACCGGAGGCACCAAGGATAGAGAAGGCAGTCATGTTCGTGCCAAAAAGGGACATCAGCAGCACGAATGGCCCAATAGTTCGGCTAGCGACGAAATAATCCTCACCGGTGCCGCGAAAGAATCTATGGCTCACAGTGCCAACAATCAGCACAAGCCCCAAATATGCAAAGATAACAACGATAACTATCATTATAGGTCTCTACTCATCGGTATCTTCGTCTTGAAGATGACGAGGCCAAGCATGGTTGATTATCAGTGTCATCAGTATGGCTGCTGCGACGCAGAATCCGATGTGATAGAGCAATCCAATAGGCAATCCCAGTGTTACTTTTGAGCTGTTCCATAGCCAGAAATCATTGTGAAGTAAAAACAATGCGACAAGCCCAATATAAAGTATCCATCGGGAAAAGGTCTTATTCATTTATTTATACCCCCATGCTTTATGGAAAAGCAGCATTGATAATATCCAAAAGCTCGGCTTTCTCATCGTTACCGATTCCTTCAGATAGACGAGCGGCAGCAGCAGAGAGTTCCCAGCAAGCAATCGCTTTGCGCGAAGTTGACTGTATATGTGTGTAGTGTTCTAGATAAGCTTCACAGAACAGATGACGGATCTCAGTAACTTTTTGGCGGTGTCGCTCGTTCATGCTAGGCGGTAATTCGCTGAACCTAAGAAGTAAGGTTGTACGAGCGACATCAACCAACGGGGATCCTTGAGTGGCATCTACCCAGTCAATGATAACAGGTTCGTCGGTCGTTAGCAAGATATTCTCTGGATGGAAGTCACCGTGGCAGATGGCATTGTCGTCCGGAAGTCGATCTAAATCGTTTAAGATGGCTGCTTTAGTCTCTATAGCTAATCCAGATACGCTTTGAATTGTGCGCTGTAACCGGCATCGCTGTAAAGGCAGCTTAGATGCTGTGCGTGCGTGTATATCAACTTGCAATTCCGCGAGGAGATGTGCGTATGGGATAAGTTTCTGAGGATGAGCGTTTATAGCTTCCAGCATGGTTACGCCATGCACCCTTTCAAAGACGACACCTTGACGGTTTTCAACAATGATGGTATCAATAACGGCGGGCGTGTTCAGGCCTGCGTCATACGCGATAGAAGCGCAGGCGGCTTCTTGTTCAGCTTCCCCCGGTGAAGCACCCTCATGGTACAGTTTAAGAATTTTATCCTCATCCCATGCGAAAATTTCGGCTGTTGCTCCTTCGGCAATCGGTGGGTACTTAATCGTAGATAAGACCATCTCTTTGTACAGTTTATACAGGGATCTCTAGATAAAGGACTACTGGTATTCCAATAAGGATTTTCTTGAACGCCAGTTAAAATAACCGATAGCTGCAATGACAATAAATGCGATCAACTGTCCCCAGCCGGAATGGGTGAGGAAGAATACCGCAGCGGCAGCAAGCAATCCTGCTCTTTTCCAAAAATTAAGTGGTGAGAACCAGTAGCCTGAAACGCTTGCAGCCAATGATATAATTCCGAAGACAGCAATCAGGATACTTGCTGCGATAGCAAAAAAACCGGCGGTCCCACCATCTGGGGATAAAAGCAATAGTTCTGGCTTTAGGACGAAGGCGTAAGGCAGCGCGAATCCCACCAACGCAAATCGAAAGGCAGCGACCCCCGTCTGCATGATACCGGTGCCTGCAATAGCTGCGGCGGTGTACGCTGCCAAAGCGACCGGCGGTGTCACCATCGCCATCATGCCAAAATAAAATATGAAGAGATGAGCGGCAAGGGGAACTAATCCCAATTCGCTCAATACCGGTCCGACCAATGTCGCCATGAGCAGGTAACACACCGACGACGGTAAGCCCATACCAAGGATGATTGTCGAAATCATCAAGAGGGCAAGTGCTAAAATGCGGCTATTTTCTGCAAGCGGTAAAAGGGTTCCCGGTAGTTTCGCTCCAATTCCTGTCAAAGTGACCACACCGAGAATTAACCCTACACACGAAGCCGCCGCAATCAGCGAAACACCTCCATGTGCTGCTTTTTCCATTGCTTCCACTATTCGACGAATCCCGATCCAGATCTGTCTAGTGGAAATCAGGAGCGTCTGCCTAATTGGTATCCCGGTTGATGAAGCACACCTGTGGGTAACCTGTCTGAAAATATCCCAAATCCCACGAATGCTTATCAAGATTAAGATGAAAAGCAAACTGAGACTGACCGCTCGAAACGGTGTATAACCAAGCAGCAAAAAGAGGATAAGCGTAACAAATGCTACTAAGAAAACGAACCCCTCTATCCCGGTTTTCGACTGAGGGATTTCGGCTATGCTTTCCTGGGGAACTTCGGCTGATGCACCTACGCGTTTGGCGTGAAAGTGGACTATCAAGAGAAGCGCGGTATAGTAAAGGATCGCAGGGATTAGCGCAGCTTTGATGATTTGCAGATAGGTCACTGCTGGTTCAACAATTTCGAGCATCATATAGGCACCCGCACCCATAATCGGTGGGACCAAGGCACCCCCTGAACTTGCCGCGGCTTCGATACCTCCGGCAACTGTCGGTCTGAACCCGGAACTTCGCATCATCGGGATAGTGAAGGTCCCAGTGGTAGCGGTATTGGCGACAGCACTTCCCGAAAGCGAGCCCATCGCCCCGCTGCTGACGACGGCAACTTTGGCGGGACCTCCAACGCTCGAACGAAACAGACGCCTTGCAAGGTCAATAATATAGCCGGTGGCTCCCGTTTTCTCCAGCAATGCGCCAAACAGGACAAAGAGGAACACGTAGGTGAACATTACCTTCAAGGCAATGCCAAAGACCCCCTGACTGTGTAGGAAGGTCTGGCTGACAATCCGTTCCCATGAATAACCTCTGTGCGGAAACAGCCAGTCGGGCATTGATTGACCGAAAGCCGCATACGCCAAGAAAGCAAGAGAGAGGATGCAAAGGGTCAAACCGATAGCACGGCGTGTCCCTTCTAAGACAAGAAGCAGTCCCAATAATCCGATGACATAATCCGTGGTGGTTCCCATTCCCGCCCGATCTCCAAGCCGTTGACCGTCAATCCAAAACTGCTTGAATACAGGTTCTGTTTGAATGAGAATATAACCGAAGCAGACCACCACTGCAAGAGCGAAAACAAAGTCAAGTGCTTGGAAAATGATATGTTTTTCAAACCGGCGGTGGATGGGATATTTGAGGAAAACGAGGACCAAGCCCAACATGGCGAAGATCGCTAGTTGGGCTTGGGGCGAAAGTTGGGGATAGTTGACCTCTGCCAGGATAAATACGCTGAGAAGGGCGGCACACGTCCGAAAAAGGGTTCGCCGGATATGTTGGAGCATAATGGTGGAAGTTGGAACGGATGTTGTGGTCCGCTAGAGGGTACGAATCCAAATGTTACGGTATCGGACAGGATCGCCGTGGTCTTGGAGCATTATCGGTCCTTGAGCGGGATGCGGCTCGTCATAGGAGGGAGCCCGTCTGTGACCTGTTGGGCCCATGGCTGCTCGGTGGTTCTGTACCAATACGCCGTTGTGGACAACAGTGATGTACGCCGGGCTGATCAGTTTCTGTCCCCCAAAGCGCGGTGCTGTGAAGAAGATGTCGTATGTCTGCCATTCGCCGGGTTTGCGGCAGGCGTTGACCAGTGGTGGATACTGACCATAGATTGCTGCGGTGATTCCATCTGCATAGGTCGGATTGTCGTAACCATCAAGCACTTGAATCTCGTAGTTGCCCATCAGAAACACGCCGCTATTGCCCCGTCCCTGACTATCTCCTTTTACCTCTACCGGTGCAGCCCATTCGATGTGTAGTTGGCAGTCACCGAAGTGCGCTTGGGTCTCGATGTTGCCGGTGCGGGTGACTTCCATGTAACCGTTTTCGACCTTCCACTCGGCATCTCCATCACGTCCCGTCCATTTTGATAGATCAGTACCATCAAAGAGAACGATTGCATCTGACGGCGGTTCATCCGCCGAGCTTTCGGCCCCAGGGGTAATGATTCGTGGTTGAGGTCGGGTCCCATCATGCACCCGCCACTTTGAACCGGGTATGAATGGTGTGTCGTCATAGCCGATGGGAGCTTTATTTGCCGGTGATTGTTGTGCCATAGTTGAATCTCCTTGTATGATATGTATAATGCAAGTCGCGATTTAGAAGGTACGCTTTCAATTTGAACCATCACCTTACTTTACTTTTTTATTGAAACGTATAACTCATTATATCTGAAATCAATATATTTCGCAAGCGTTCTATCGTGTAAGTAGAAATCTCCAATTGACGGGAATTTTCGCGAGGAATCTTTGTTCTGTCAACTTTTGCCTTGTTATTACAGTCATCGTGTGATAAGATGAGAAAACTATACCTAGCAAAAAATCCAGCCAATTGAGGGTTCAATCATGGCAAAACGCAATGGGTTTTCGGAATTGGCAAGATTGCTGGTTCGTTACCCCTCCCAAGGGCAGAGAGAAAAGCTGAAACAGCTGTTACTACAGAATTATACGCAAGAAGATCTCGTCGGCTACTTAACGCATGAAGTCGCTCCAACACGGCAGGCAGCAGCTTACGCGCTCGGTATAATTGGCGACACGGCAGCAATCCCTCCTTTGGTGAAAGCACTTCAGCATAGCGATCCGGATATGCGATCCAATGCAGAGCAGGCGTTGTGGGCTATTTGGTTCCGTTCTGGCGATCCATCTGTCGATGATATGCTTCAAAAAGGTGCCGAATATATCAAGCAAGAACAGTATGCAGAAGCAGTTGATCTTTTAACGGAAGTCACTCAAGTAGCCCCCCAATTCGCCGAAGGATATAACCAAAGGGCGATCGCATATTTTATGTTGGAAGAGTGGGAACAGTCTATTGATGATTGCAAGAAGGTGATTACGCTCAATCCGGTACATTTCGGTGCGCTTGCCGGAATGGGACAATGCTATCTACGGCTTGGAAATCTCCGCGAAGCACTAAAGGCATTTCAGCGGACGCTAGAAATTCATCCAGGGCTTTATGGTGTCGCACACACGGTTTTACAAATTCAGGATGCATTGCAAGAGCAAATTAGACAGAGGCGTTAGGGAGTGTGATGCACCATATACGCCGCTTTGAAAATCTAATCCTCAGTCAAGTTATACACCAGCAATGGAAATTCGGCAAGATCTGTTTTGCCCTGATTGTACAGAGCCTCCTATTGCTGGTTATCTGTCAACTCCTGTTTCTCGCAAAGCTAGGGCGGCACACAGATCTCATCTTTCTGTCAGAAACGCTGCTCGTCCTGATTGTCTCGCCATATTTGGCATGTAGGGGGCTCAACAGACATTTTGCACCTCTCCTATCAAGGGGGCTTTTCCAATTGAGTCGAATGCGCCCCCGATGGATCTGGTTGAGCATTATAGTGGGGAGTCAGATTTGCACCTTTTGCTTCCTTAGCCTCGCATCAATTGTCTTTACAATTCTGATACCATCAATCAGCAACATCACCCACCTTCGCGTGATTCAATTGCAACTGGTTTTTGGACTTTACATCATTGTGGCTGCCTTAGTTGGCGGATTGTGGTGGCGCGTGTTTCGTCATGAAGTCTTTGCAACAGAGGTGACATATCTAGGCTGGATCCTCCTGATCGGCGGTGTGTTCCTGTTAGCACCGTTGGATCGTTATGTGGAGAATCTCGAACCGATCATCCCGCCGTTTCTACATCTCAACCCGCTAATGGCTGTGTGTCACCTACTTGAGATCGATGTGTTTAGAACACCACACTTATACGAACTGACACCGATTCCATCATACAGAGTCGTCTATCCGTCATGGTACATTGTTTGCACTTGGCAGATACTGATTGGAATCTGTTGTGTTGTACTAGCACGGTGGAATCGTGCCTGAATTTTTGAGCAATAGGAGCTTGCAGATTGAATGAATCGAAATCTTATGAAGATCTCATTATCAGTGCATCCGGTGTTAGAGGAACAGTCGGTAGTGCATTGGATCCGAGCCAATTAACTCGGTTTGCAGTCGCATTTGGGACGTTAGTTGAGGGGCAACCTGTCGTGGTCGGGAAAGATACACGGACATCGGGTCCAATGGCGCATCATGCTATCCTCGCGGGACTCATCGCGACCGGCTGCAAGGTGATTGACGTGGGGGTATGTCCAACACCAACTGTTTTACTTGTGTCGAAGAAATTGAGTGCCGGTGGTAGTCTCGTGATTACAGCGAGCCACAACCCAATTGATTGGAATGGCATCGAATTTGCATCTGAATCTGGTCGCCTGCTGAGTGAGTCAGAACGCACACGTCTGATGGAGATTTACGAGTCTGGAGACTTTCAGCTAGCAACTTGGGACAAACAGGGCAGCGTTAAGGTAATTGATACTGCTATCGATCAACATATTGCTAGCGTACTCAACTGTGATTGGGTTGTACACGGTCAAACGCAGTCTCACGCGCTAAAGGTTGTCATCGACTGCGGCAACGGCGCGGGAAGCGTGATTAGCCCCCACTTGTTGAGAGCGTTGGGGTGTGAGGTGGTCGAACTGAACTGTGTTCCTGATGGTTATTTTCCTCGCCCGGCTGAACCGACGCCAGATGCGTTAGATCAACTCTGTGAAACCGTGAAATCGGAAGGTGCGAATCTCGGTTTCGCACACGACGGTGATGCAGACCGACTGGTACTTGTCTCGGAGGAAGGCACACCGTTGAGCAGCGAATACACCTTCGCCCTTGCAGCGGATTTTCTGCTGAATAGGCGCAAAGGGGATATCGTTGCCACAGTATCAACTAGCCGTATGTTAGATGATGTGGCGGATCGGCACGGCGTCCAACTGCACCGGACGCCAGTGGGTGTCGGATTCGTCGTTGAGAAAATGCGAGAAATAGGTGCCATCATCGGCGGTGAAGGAACGGGCGGCGTGATTTATCCGGAACTCCAATACACGACTGACGGGATTGCCTCGATAGCTGCAATTGTCCAACTTCTCTCTGAATCAAGCGCATCGACGATTTCAGAGGTTATCGCCTCAATCCCAAGTTATGCGATATGTAAGGAGAAATTGGAAGTGCCCTCCCAGCAAATCGCGGATGCGGTGCTTCAACTTGCGATTGAAACCTATACAGATGAGACACTTGATCTGGCTGATGGGATAAAACGGGTTTGGGAGGACCGATGGGTCAATATTCGGAAGTCCGGCACAGAGCCGGTCATTCGCGTTTTTAGCGAAGCGCACACCCTTAAAGAGGCACAGGAACTGTGCAATTCAACGCTTGACACACTGAAATCTTTGATACAACAAGTCTCCAAGTAATCGCCAAACTCTGTTTCTGATCGTGAGGAGTTTCACGCACCACAATTTTTCTTGAAACGCAAACGTCCTCGCAGCGTCAACTTTAATAGATTATTGTTGTGCTGTATTGATGGAGGTTTATCATGGTAGATGCACTAAAACTAGTCTGTATAGGTGGCGGCACAGGCTTATCATCCCTACTGAGCGGTATTAAACAACACACGAGCCACAGACGCTTAGGTTCAGAGATTATTGATATAGATAATCTGGCGGCGATCGTTTCCGTATCTGACGACGGTGGCAGTTCTGGACGGTTGGTCGAAGAGTTCGATGTGATTCCACCGGGTGACATTCGCCAACTACTAGTCGCCCTCTCTAACGACGATGGGTTACTAGCCAAGCTCTTTGGATATCGCTTTTCAAGTGATGGCGATCTCGGTGGACATACGGTTGGAAATCTCCTTCTCATTGCACTCACCGAATTAAATAACGGCAGCTTTCCAAAAGCTATCCAAGAGGCGTCCAAATTGCTGTCCACGCGGGGCAGGATCATACCAGTTAGCCTAGACGGCACCACCCTATGCGCTCAACTAGTCGGTGGTGATATTGTGTGCGGTGAGTCCAACATCCCAGAACGATCCAATCGAGAACCCATTCAACGCGTCTTTCTGAAACCGCGTGAGAATGGCAAACAGCATCACGACGAACCTTATGAATGTGCTGCACATACGGAGGCTGTGGAGGCCATCGCTAATGCAGACGCTATCATCATCGGACCCGGAAGTTTATACACCAGCATTATGCCTAACCTTGTAATCAACGAAATCGCTGAAACGATCCAGTCGTCAGATGCGATGAAAATCTATATCTGCAACGTGATGTCGCAGCCCGGTGAAACGGATGGATACTCTGTGACCGACCACGTCGAAGCGATCTTCGCTCACGCCCCCGGAATATCATTAGATTATGTCATCGTTAACAATCAGCCGGCACCGGAAAAAATCATCGAACGGTATAGACAGAAAGAGCTATCAGGTAAGTTTGCACAGATGAAAATGCTTATGGAGGACGTGCTCTCGATGCTTGAAACGAAACAGGTGGAAGATTTCGCCGAGGGAAAAACCGTGGATTCCGTGTTATATCAAGCAGAGCATATCTCTCAGCTTACCAATGAAATCAAGCAGATGGCAGGTCCTACTAATGTGCAAATCTTCTATAATCCGGGACGGGATCATCTCGGCGATATGCGGATTGTAGAGGCGGAACTCATTCGGGAAGCTAAGCTCATTGATAGCGGAGAACCTCAACCCGTGATCCGTCACCACCCCGAAAAGCTCGCACAAACGTTAGTCAAGGTATTGAGCGATCATCCAAAGTTTCATGAACCGATCTCGTAATAGAGAAACACCTAGTTTTCATTCCTTCCCCAACCAAACATACCCTTGATAGAAAATTGAGAAAGGAAAAGCTATGTGTGGAATTGTCGGATACATCGGAGATAAATATGCTGACTCTGTCTTGTGGACAGGATTGGAGAGACTTCAGTACCGGGGATATGACTCAGCGGGTATGGCTGTCATCAGTGATGGGGAACTAGATCTGCGGAAGCGGGCGGGCAAATTACGTGAATTGGACGAATGCCTCCGTCAGAATCCGATGCGGGGCGCGATCGGTATCGGTCATACCCGATGGGCAACACACGGGGAGCCGAACGAACGCAATGCCCATCCACACACCGACGAGGGCAAGACCGTGGCAGTTGTGCATAACGGAATCATTGAAAACTATCTCCCACTCAAGCGGGAGCTGCAGGCGCGAGGACACCTGTTTGAATCCGATACCGATACAGAAGTGCTAGCACACCTTGTTGAGGAAGCCATGGAGACGGATTTTCTTGATGCTGTCTGTCGTGCACTCCAGCGGGTCGAAGGCACATTCTCCGCTGCTTTTATTCATCAACAATTTCCGGATTGCATCGTGGTTGCACGACGTGGCAGCCCACTCATTTTAGGGCTTGGGGAAGGAGAGAACTTCGTCGCTTCGGATGTGCCGGCATTGCTGCCGCACACTCAACGGATGGTCTATCTGGAGGATGATCAGATTGCGGTGCTTACACGGAAACAGGTTGAGGTTCAAACCATGGCGGGAGAGCGGGTGGAACCCCGCATCCATCAAATCGACTTGAGTCCTGACGTTGCCGATAAGGGTGACCATCCACACTTCATGCTCAAGGAGATCCACGAACAGCCTAATGTCTTACGGCGTTTGCACAATATCTATGTCACCGACGAAATGGAGGTCGATTTCGGCGAATTGGGATTGAGCGATGCGTTTTTCGCCCGTGTGAATCGGATCGTCATCCAAGCGTGTGGCACATCGTGGCACGCTGGACTGATCGGCAAATATCTGCTAGAGCAGTATGCGTACATCCACACCGAAGTGGACATCTCCTCCGAGTTTCGTTACCGCAACCCAGTTCTGGAGGGAGATACGCTAGTCATCGCTATTTCTCAATCCGGTGAGACCGCTGATACGCTTGAAGGCCTACGCAAAGCAAAGAGCAAGTTCATGCGTGTGTTAGCCTTATGCAACGAGATCAATAGCACCATCGCACGGGAGGCGGATGCGGTTATCGAACTTCACGCCGGACTGGAGATTGGTGTCGCTTCCACCAAAGCGTATACCGCCCAAATTGCAGTGCTTGGGTTACTCGCTATGCACCTCGGCAAGCTAAAGGGGATATTAACCCCTGAAGATATACAGGAATTTCTCCAGAACCTTAAAAAGGCACCGTCCCTCATGGAACGAGCCCTCCAGCAGGGACAGATTTGTGCCTGTGCGGAAAAATACAGTGATGTAGGCGCGTTCATGTTTATCGGACGCAGCTACAACTATCCCAACGCCCTAGAAGGTGCGCTCAAACTCAAGGAAATCGCATATATTCATGCAGCAGGGCATCCCGCAGGCGAATTAAAGCACGGACCTATCGCTCTGATTAACGAAGAAGTGCCGGTGGTGTGTATTGCTACTAATAGCAGCATCTACCCCAAAATTGTGAGCGCAATCCAAGAGATCCGAGCGCGTGACGGAGTTGTCATCGCTATTGCGACTGAGGGGAATACAGAGATCCAAGAATATGCACAGGAGGTGCTTTACATCCCGGACATTGCTGAGGAGCTTTCCCCACTACTTGCTGCGATCCCGCTCCAACTGCTTGCATACTATACCGCAGTGCATCGAGGTTGCGATGTTGACCAACCCCGCAACCTCGCAAAAAGTGTCACCGTTGAGTAGATGAATTACAGATGCTAGGAATCGGGGCAACTTTAACGAAGGGAATTCCACGGTGCTTCATCGGCAACATCAACCAACTGATAACCTTCATCACTAACACATGGGCCCAAGATAGCCAGCAGCTTCGCAGAAGCGGACGAGGTGTTGAACGAAGCGTGTACTACGTCAGCGGGAATGAATATCGAATCACCTGAACTCAGCATCTGTTTTTCGTCGCGCAGCCACTGCTCTACAGTCCCCTCAATAACGTAAATAACCTCTTCCTGTTCCGGATGCTTGTGGAAGTTGTGTCCACCACCGGGCGATAGGCTCACCTCGATGACCACCAGATCCTTTGCACCTGTTGTTTCGGGACGACTCAACCACGCCAAGGCACCCCAATCGAGTTGTTCACGTTCTGCTTCTGCTGCAGGGATAAATTTTCCACTCATGATTAATTCTCCTTCAAAATTATGTTTACGTATTGCGGATTACGTATTATCCTAATTATAGCGTTCTTACCGTATCTGTGTCTATAGTTTAATTGCGAAAAGAAAGGAAGATTGACATGACCGATAATGAGAAATTTCTGTTTGATCTCTGGGGTTACGTCGTGATTGAGGATGTACTTACATCGGATGAGGTCGAGCTGGCAAATGAAGCGGTTGAGCGTCACACACATCTTATCGCCAACCGGGACCCAGGATTATCCCACGGATCTAAGCAGTTGGAAGGTGCTACAGGTCGCGGGGAGTTCCATCAAAATCCATTGACCTTTGATCGGCCGTGGTGTGAACCGTTTCGACGTATGTTGACGCATCCGCGGGTTATTGACATCTTTAACGAGATATTGGGTCCCGGCTTTCGGCTTGATCACGGTCCCGGACTTATTCAGATGGTCAAGGGAACCGAGGGACATTGGCTGCACGGCGGGATGACCTTCGATCCAAGCCAATATCACCGATTTGAGCATGGACGGATGCAGTGTGGGCTCTGCGTCGCTGCTTGGCAGTTGACAGAGGTCCGTGAGGGGGATGGCGGATTTGCATGTGTGCCGGGCAGCCACAAATCGAATTATCGTCCGCCTCAGCATGTTCTCTCTACAAAAGATGATATGGGGTGTATTCGACAGGTCGTTGCCGGACCGGGTTCCGTCGTTATATTTAACGAAGCGTTGGTGCACGGTACGCTTCCTTGGCAGCCGACCGACCGCGAGCGTCGTTCAATCCTGTTCAAATGCTCGCCCGGATTCCTGTCATGGGGTTCACCTCATGCCGAATGCCCGATCCCCGATCCAACGCCGGAGGAATTGGCTATCTACGAACCGCCCCACCGTACCGGACGCACAACGCTAGGGGAAGATGGGAATTGATCTATGAAGCGTGAAATGTGATGTATAAACGCTCATTGGTTTATGGTAATGCTTCTCGGTTCGCATTTTGGTGAGCCTGTTGACACACAGATGTCGAAATGATCTTTTTTATGCCTTACGTTTCACGCATTATCCTTCATTGTGTTGCCCTTGATTTTTGTAACGTAATAGAAAAAAACATATCAAGAGAGGACCTAAAGATGTTTAGACAAATAGTTGTTAGCCTGTTTATGGGGTTTTTCGGGATTTGTGGAATTATCGGAGTCATTAGCTGCGCGGATCTTGACGTATTGATTATTGATCTTACAGCTCCTGACCCGATTGAACCGGCAGAGAACGAATGGATTGGCACATGGGCACTTGAAAGCTATCAGGGACTCAGTCTGCTAGAAACCCTTGCCGAATATGACGATTATGACGATGAGGACTGGACTTTTTTGGACGCTGATGGTTCGGCTGTGGATGGTGTTCTTCTAGAACAGGCTATCGCAGCGTTTTGGTCTGGTGATGGCGTTACTGGTTATGATGGATCCATTGCTTATACTTTTTCTGACGATGGAATCGTGGAGATAGAGATCGTCATTCAGTTAAGGCTGCAGGTGGAAGCTATGCAGGGGGTACTCGTCGGTAGGGATCAAATACCGGGTAGCTACTCTCTGATTGGGTCCGCTTACACAACGGAGATAGCTGGTGAGGTAGAAACGGGCACGTGGCAGCTGACAGGGGATGCGCTTATACTCAATCCTGAAGGGGCGGATGGTTTGACCATTTTGAACAAACTATAGGTAACCCGAGTTGCCACCTAAATACCTTTCCGGCAGTTTGTAGGGCGGGCATCTTGCCCGGCTCATTTGTTTCTGCCAATACCCGTAGGCCGAGATTCATATCTCGACACTTTTGAAAGTACGATTTCCCCACTGGATGCTCTTTTGTTCAATACGACATTGCGTTACAGTACAGGTACTCTATTATTGAACAGACGCAATACACCGATATCTGGGCAAGTGATAATTACCTCCAATTGCAGATGGCTGCGGGGGCTGTGATCGCTGGGCGTTTTGTGGATATTTGGAAGTGGGAGTAAACTCGTATTGATTTCTCGATTGGGGCGAGGACCGGTTTATGGTAGTGATTTCAGAATAGACCTTTGAATTGCATCTGCTCATTAGCAGGAATATTACGCCACTTGGCGGCAGACCACGGGGAAATGTCCCACAATTTGATGGTTCCATCAATTGCCCCCGATGCGAGCATATCTCCAGTTGGTGAATATGTTATAGAGCAAATCCAACCTTCATGTTTCTCAAATGTAGCTATCTCCTGTCCGGCTTCAACTGACCAAAGTTTGATGACATAGTCATTAGTTCCCCAAGCAATCACATCTCCAATTGGCGAAATAGCTACCTCCCAGCCCAAATCTTGGTATCCGTTAAATGTAACTATCTCCTGTCCTGTTTTTGTTGACCACAGTTTGACAGTATCATCCTCTGATCGTGACGCAATTATATCTCCAGTTGGCAAAAATGCTACCCACCAGATCCAATCTTCGTGTCCATAAAATGTAGCTATTTCCTGCCCTGTCTTAATTGACCATAGTTTTATGGCTCCATCCTGTGCCCCCGATGCAAGCATGTCTCCAGTTGGTGAATACGTTACGCAGTTAATTCGACTCTCGTGTCCGTAAAATGTAGCTATTTCCTGTCCTGTCTTAATTGACCACAGTTTTATGGCTCCATCCTCTGCTCCTGATGCAATCATATCCTCAGTTGGAGAAAAAGCCACAGGCCAGACACCGTATCTGTATCCCTCAAATGTAGCTATCTCCTGTCTTGTCTTAATTGACCATAGTTTGCCGGTGCCTCCTGCAACCAAAGCAATCGTATCCCCGGTTGGCGAAAAGCCTGTCCACCAGACCCTACCTTTCGGTCTCTCAAATGTAATTATTTCCCGTTCTGCTTCAATTGACCACAGCCTGACAGTTCCATCATCCGCCCCTGATGCAATCGCATCTCCGACTGGCGAAAAGGCTACTGAATACACCCGCTTTCCGTGTCCCTTAAATGTAACTATCTCCTGTCCTGTTTTAGTTGACCACAGTTTGACAGTTCCATCCTCCGCTCCTGATGCAAGCATATCTCCTGTTGGTGAATATGCTACCGAACTGACCCTAGCTTCATGAGAGAAGATAGCGATTGGTCGTTTAGCTACAGCCCGTCGTCTTTGTTCGACCTTCTCTTTCTGTTTTTCGGTTTCAATCCATCTTTCGTATTCGCTAAGAATTTGTAATGCTACACTACTTGAGCTGCCTTTAAGAAATTCGACAGCTATCTGTTTGATAAGTCCATCATCGAAACCATTTTGACTATATAGGAGATATTGAATAAGGGGAAGGAATTGATCAAATGAATCAGGATAAATCTGGAGTTGGACAAACAGTTGATAAACTGCTCTGTTCCTTACGTTCGGATTGTTTAATTTTAACCGAGGTTCAAGATAAGCGGACAATTTACCGTTAAGTCGCTTTAGTTGGTCAGCAGTTCGCATGTCAGGTTTCTTGGTAGCTGCTTCTATAATTGTCTGAAGGTTGGTGCTTTCTTCTTTCCCCCTCAAAAGAGCATGGCAGTTTCCACAGAGGGTCATGCCGTTGTCAATCTCGGTAGCAAAATCAGGATATTTTTCTAACGGTTTGATATGGTGTATATGAAGGTTGAGATGTACTCCACATACACGACAGGCATCTCCATCGCGCTTTCTGACATCTAGTTTCCACCGTTTATATTCTGGTGATTTGCGGATATCTTGCATAAGGGTTGCCCATTTCATAAAGGGATAACAATCGTTATCCTAGACTTGCCTCTGATTGTATCATTTTCAAATCTGTTTACGTGAATCAATAATCCGCAGCAGATGGCTTGCAAAAATTATCATTTCGGCTGCTTCTTCTGCGGTGACATTAACATCTCGGTGACTGAAGGGATTTTTATAATAGCCGATTGCCCCGCTAAACAAGGCCGATACAGCTCGCCTTTCTGCTTCCGGTTGATCAGGATCGGTTAAATTACCATTTTCAACATGAAATGCTTTACGCATTAAATCAGTCCCATAATCCGTCTCTGCATATTCCCCGGCTTCACGGACGGCGATTTCGACCTCTTTGAATCCTTGAAAGACTGCAACATCATAGTCACCTCGCAAGAACAGCGGCCACACCTTTTGAGCAATTATAGAATGAAGTTGGGGTTGCGGTAAAAGGGCTGCTTTGCGATAGGCTTCTAAGTCCTTGTTCGTCTTAATGCCTTTGCCTCGTCTGGTAACGAAATATGTGGTTACTAGACCTGCGGACCGTTCACGCGATAAGTTAGTTGGTCTTGGAGCAACAAACCCTTCATGTTCCAACCACTGCCAAGCTTCCTTGAGTGCAAAGAGAATCTCATCGCCTTGTTTGGGTGGGTATTTTTGACGCATTTCTTGACATTTTTCGCTTGGCATTTCCTCGAATAACCTTGACATGGGATCAGATGATATGACATTCTCTATGATTATGTTTTGACTGCCCTCTAAAGATACTAAAAGGTGTCCGGCGAGTTCCTCTAGTTCAGCATCTAATAAAGATTCTGCATCTGGAAATGTTTCAAATAGCTTTGGGAATATTTGCATAATCTGTTACCTTCCTTCACTACCCCTACCATTTTGATACATCCAGCTAAGATTATCTTGAGCTGCAGAGTAACCTTGTTCAGCAGCTTTTTGATACCACCTGACAGCCTCCACATCGCTTTGGGGGACACCCTTACCATTTTGATACATCCAGCCGAGATTGTCTTGGGCTTTGGCGAGATTGCCGTCTTGTGCAGCTTTACGATACCACTTGACCGCTTTCACATCGTCTTGCGTAACACCCCTACCATTTTGATACATCCAGCCGAGGTTATCTTGGGCTATGGCGTAATCTTGTTCGGCAGCTTTACGATACCACTTAATTGCCTCTTCATCATCTTGTGGGACACCCCTGCCATTTTGATACATCCAACCCAAGTCATTTTGGGCTGCCGGATCTCCACCTTCGGCAAGTTCTTGCAATTGCTTTAATGTTTCTGTTTCCGGTGTTTGTTTATCGGCTTTAAGCTGTGGATGTGTTGATGATGTGGGGTCATCTGGCATGGGACTTTTCCTTAAAATTTGCGGTAATTACTCTTGACCAATCATGCCTTCCAAAGGACTCGACGCTGTCGCGTAGAGTTTTCTCGGAATCCGTCCCGCCAGAAATGCTGCCCTGCCTGCCTCGACCGCCTTTCGCATGGCGGTTGCCATCAGTACCGGTTGACGCGCTTTGGCAACCGCGGTGCTGAGGAGGACGCCGTCGCAGCCGAGTTCCATCGCGATTGCTGCATCGGAGGCGGTTCCGACTCCCGCATCGACAATCACGGGGACGCTGACGATGTCGCGGATGATTTGTATATTGTACGGATTGCGGATACCCATGCCTGAACCGATCGGTGCCCCCAACGGCATGACTGTGGCGCACCCGATGTCTTCCAACTTCTTGCACGTAATCGGATCATCGTTGCAGTAGGGCAGCACGGTGAACCCATCTTTGACAAGCGTCGCTGCGGCGGATAACAACTGTTCAACATCGGGAAATAGGGTCTGGTCGTCGCCGATAACTTCCAACTTGATGAGTGAGGTTTCGAGTGCCTCACGTGCGAGTTGCGCTGTCAACACGGCATCCTTGGCTGTGAAACAGCCGGAGGTATTTGGTAAAATTGTATATCCCTTCTCGCGGAGGAGGTTGAACAGATTTTCCCCTGAAGCGTCGCTGAGTTTCACCCGGCGCATGGCGACGGTAGCGATTTCTGCACCGCTCGCTTCAAGTGACCGCATCATCAGGTCGAAATTGGGGTAACCGGCTGTGCCGATTAGCAGTCGTGATTGATAAACGGTATCACCAATTTTTAGTCCTTCCATCTTTTTCCTCTTTCGTATTCTTTCATCAATTTCTATAGCTATAAGGCAAGTTCAGGTAGTATCAGCCGGTTCTTCATAGTTAAACTCGACTTTACTTTGTTTAATTACCTCATCGAGAATACCTTGTAAGTAACCTTCCTGCACTGCTTCATTAAACCTGTTTTTCAGAACAGGAAGATTGATAATTTCTTCAACACAGTTCATGTATTTCCTAACTATAGCCGTTATGAGGTATTGTTTCTCTGCTCCGGCCTGAAGTCTTTGTCTGAGAACACTAACAGATTCTTCGGACTTGATAACGAAGGATATAGGATACCGTTCGATTTTATCGATATCCAAGAAGTATTTTCTTACGTCTAGGGTTTCTGTCACCTGAAAGAATCTGCCCAAGGGACGCATAACAAAGTCTATACCGCCATCATTGGCATTGGTGCGACCAGTTTTGTAGAGTTTGAGGTTTTCTTCCTCGACGCTCTCCAGATTGAAACCGAAATAAATGGTTTGATTGCTGTAGTAATATTTTAGGATGGCGTAACTGACAATTTCAAAGATACGCGCGTCCACGTTTGGTCCGAGGAGGCTTATAATAAATACTTCTACATTTTCTGTGCTTTCTTCATTAATGCTTTTCAAACGTTCGCATGTTTGAATAAACGCCTCAAATGCACTCCGCTTCGTCTCTATATAGCGATCCACAATATTGATAATAGAGTTTGCGATATTGTAGGAATCGCCTATAGCGGAAATCTTTAGAAGATTTTCGTTGATCCAATAACGCTTTGTTTCAACATCGCGTAAAATTGGAATATACTCGGTTTGTGGAAAATACTTCCGAAAATCGCTGTTCATGCGGTGGTTAAGTGCATGATTTTGTAGCTTGTTACCAAAAGGCAATTCTCTTTGACGTTTGAATAAGTCTGTAAATGCCGCCCCTCGATAATTTGAGTAGCCACTGTGTTGATCGAATCCGTGGTTGAGATAATCTTCAATCAGCACATAGAGCGCGTAAAGATTGGCAAAGCTACCTCTTGCTTTTGACCCACGCGTTGCAGATATGGTTTTGATGTTTAGATATTGCAAAAGCTCACTTTTTTCAAAAATATCTTCTGCTGCTTCACCAAAATCAGAGCGTAAAACAGCTTGAATTTGCTGCGTAAATTCGTGTTCCATCTAGTTTCCCTCGAATAATTTGAGGGTCTGTTGAGTTGGGGGCACTTGTTCCTCATAGGAGCGAGGTTCTCGTTTCAATTCTTCCCCTCTATAATGTGTCATTATTTGAAGCCTTCTCAGTCCAATTTTAACGTAATCTTCCTCTATCTCTATCCCAATTGATTGACGCCCTAATTTCTTCGCAACGAAACATGTAGTGAATGTACCAGCGAAAGGGTCCAGAACAAGATCGCCGGGGTTTGAACTTGCGCGAACAATTCGCTCAAGCAGAGCAACAGGTTTCTGAGTCGGATGTTGTTCGTACTCATCCATTCTGTAGCGGACACGCGGAAATTCCCAAACATTGCCCGGCACTTTTCTTGAGCTATATTGTGTAGGGACCGGCTTTCGGTAATCGATTAATTTGCGCTTTGCACCTGTCTTTGCCTCAACAAGGATGTCATCTGCGTTGAAAGTGTATTGCTGCTTATCTTTTACACAAAAAAGGATGGGTTCATACAGGGAACCGTAATATTTTTTCGCTTGGACCCCCGAACTATCATAAGACCAAACAATGCGAGAAAGAATGCGGATTTTACCCCGAAGGTAGATGTCAAAGTAGGGCATATTCTGGGTGGCAGCCATGAGATAGAAACTACCTCTGTCTTTCAGTTTACGGAGGCAAAGGTCAATCCACTTGTAGCACCATTCGAGATACACTTTTTCAGAAGTCCACTTGTCTTTTCTACCGTTGAAGTTTTTACCGATGTTGTAGGGAGGATCTGCAAAAATTAAGTCTACTGAGCTATCAGGAATTTTGCTCGACAAAGCATCAAGTGCATCTCCCCAAATTATCAGATGATTCCCTTTTTCCAAGGCTTCCATAACATCCTCATCTCGGATTGAATTCCTATCCCCCTTGCGCTGCTCGAATAATCTCGATTTCGCTTTCCGGTTGAATTTCTATTTCCGTCCACTGTGTTCTAGGGATCACCTCTTGTTCGATTGCGACAGCAATCCCCGGTCGGGAGGGGTCTATTTCTAGACTCAAGAGCAACTGATGGAGGGTGAGCCCCGGTGAAACTTCTTTGGTTTCGCCGTTTACTTTTATGTTCATGTGTTCCCTCCGAGATCAAAAAAAACGAGATAGTTGAAAAGGTGCGATGGTTTCTGAAGTTTCGCCTCTCAAGATGAGTGAGGCGATTTCACGGGCGGTGACGGGGGTGAGTAGGATGCCGTTGCGGTAGTGTCCGGTTGCCATGATGAGATTTTTGACACTGGTTTCGCCGAGAATTGGTGCGTTGTCTCGACTACCGGGACGCAAGCCGGTCCATGTCTCTAGCACAGGGAGGTCATATATCCCCGGAACAGCTTCCCAAGAACCTCTGAGGAGTTCAAATAAGCCACCTGCCGTGAGTCGCGTGTCAAAATCCATTTCTTCGTTCGTTGCACCGATTACCAAGCGTCCGTCATCTTTTGGAACCAAATAGACATCTGTTGGATACTTAGCACGCGGTGCGCGGATAACTTTTTCCAGAACAATTCCTTCTTCCATCTGCAATGCAAGCATCTGTCCCTTGACTGGACGGACCGGTGGTTGCACAGTTTTCGGCAAGCCGTCAATATCGTTTGACCAGCAGCCCGCCGCTAGCACAATGACATCGGCTTCTTCTAAATTACCTTTGACCCAAATGCCCGCTGCTTTTCCGTCCACGACCTCAATTTTGTTGACGGGTGTGTTTTCGTGAAGTATCCCGTTCGCGTTTCGATATGCCTCAATCAGTGCATCAACCATCCCTCGATTGTCAACTTGATGGTCATCCCTACTCCAGATGGCTGCGGTGATTTTAGGGGAGAGCAGCGGCTCCATCTCACGCGCTTCTGCACCTGTGAGCCACTCAACTTTCAGGTTTAAGAGTTGTTGAGATTCGTAGAGGTGTTCCAACTCGCGTGCGTCGTCCCGATCTACTCCGACGATGAGTGTTCCTTCTGCCCGGTAGCCGACGCTCATCTGACTATCGGCTTCTAACTCGGCGACCCATTCTGGATACATTCGGCAGCTTTGAACGCCCAATCTGAGGAGTGCGCGTTCCTCAAAATGGACTTCCGCGTGGGGTGCTAGCATTCCCGCTGCCGCCCACGACGCGGCACGTCCGGCTTGATCGCGTTCATAAATTGAAACGGTGCAACCAGTCTTCGCTAGCTGCCAGCCGATACCGAGTCCGATTACCCCGCCGCCGACGATGATGACCCGTTTATTTGAGTATGGGTTGTAGATTGGCATAGTCATAGACAGAAGTCCAAGCCGTTTTTTAATCAAAGGAGCCGTCCCCAGAAAGGGGTTTATTGCAGATGGTAGTCTGTCTAATTTTATCGCACTTTTACCCCCTCTGCAATGAAAAAATATCTATTTGGAAATTCCGTTGCGTCTTTCTGCCATTTGTGCTATACTATATGTGTTTAACCTATGTCAGAAATTTCGATCTATCTAGGTCATTAGTCACCTTGAAAAAAGGAGGAGCTGGTGAATCAAATCTATCGAATCTAATGCCGTCATCGGGTTTTGAATAGAGCCAGTTACGTGATGAACGAGGATTCAAAAAAGGAACAGGAAACAACAGATCAGCCCACAGCCGAAGTGGAAGCCACCGATGCAGTTGAGACTGAAGAGGAGCTGGGCTCTTCTCCAGTGGAGGACAATGACACTCAGTCAGACGAGCAACCTGCGGAAGCGGATCCGGCACAGGGGGCACAACCAACGGAGGAGACGGAGGAAAGGGACGAGGAGATTCCTCTGTCTGAAGGCGAATCGGGCGAAACCGAGACGACCGATGCGACCGCCTCTGTTGATGAATCGACAACAGTAGAAGCATCTGCCGATGCGCCGGAAGCGACACCGGAGCTTACAGAAATCGAATCCCTTGAAGAGGCTTATGATAATTCTCTTAAAGCTTTTTCAGAAGGAGAAATTGTCAAGGGAACGGTGATTAACGTCGATCATGACGAAGTTATGGTTGATATTGGATTCAAGTCAGAGGGATATATCCCGATATCGGAATTTCCAGTTAGTGACGAGAGGACACCCACTGTAGATGTTGGTGACCAGATTGATGTGTACATTGTCCGTAGAGAAGATTCCGAAGGTCAGCTTGTTTTATCGAAAGAGATTGCTGACCAGAAATTGGTTTGGGATGAAATCACTGTGGCTTACGAAGCGGGACGAGTTGTGACAGGAACCGTCGTGCAGCGCATTAAGGGCGGGCTGCAGGTAGACCTCGGTAAGTTACGGGCTTTCCTGCCGGCATCTCAAGTTGAATTGCGGCCTCCACAAGATTTTGAGCAATATATCGGTCAGACACTTGAGGCGAAAGTTGTTAAACTGAGCAAGCGTCGCCGCAATATTGTCTTGTCACGCCGTGTGATTCTCGAAGAGGAGTTAGCCGCACAAAAGACTGCTCTCTTTGAGAACATTGAAACGAACCAAATCCGACCCGGGGTTGTAAAGAGCATCACGACTTTTGGTGCGTTTGTTGATCTCGGTGGTATTGATGGCTTGCTCCACAAAACAGATATGTCGTGGCGTCGAGTGAACCATCCGTCCGAAGTCGTTACCGTGGGAGATGAGATAGAGGTAATGGTTATCTCCGTTGACCGTGACACGGAGAAGGTCTCTCTCGGATTAAAGCAGAAGACGCTGGATCCATGGGAATCGGTTGAAGAGAAATACCCCATTGATTCGACCGTTACAGGAAAAGTGGTAGGCATTGTCAACTATGGGGCATTTCTGGAGTTGGAAGAGGGGGTTGAAGGACTCATCCATATATCAGAGATGTCGTGGACACGGCGAAACATTGCGCCGTCAAAAGTTGTTGCAAAAGACGATGTCATTGACGCAGTTGTTCTGGATATTGACAAAGGCAACCAGAAGCTATCCCTTGGATTGAAGCAACTCCATCCCAACCCTTGGGAGCTTTTGGAGACAAAATATCCTGTCGGCACAAAGCTCACGGGGCGTGTACGCAATCTGACCAATTTTGGTGCGTTCGTTGAAATTGAAGAGGGAATTGATGGCTTGATCCATATTTCGGATCTCTCTTGGTTAAAGCGAATTGTTGATCCGCGCGAGGTTCTTAGGGAAGGTGATGAAGTTGAGGTCATGGTCTTAAGCATCGATTCGGCGCAACAGAAGATTTCGTTAGGGCTCAAGCAGATCGAGCCTGATCCGTGGATAGAAGTTCCGAATAAGTACAAAGTTGGATCTGTGGTTCGTGGTAAAGTTGTGAATATCACCAGTTTTGGTGTGTTTGCACAGCTCGAAGATGATATTGAAGGCTTAATCCATATTTCGGAGCTCGCTGAACAGCGCATTGAAAAGCCAGAAGATATCGTTTCGGTTGGAGAGGAATTGAATCTGAAAGTGATTCACTTAGATCCAACTGAACGGCGAATTGGCTTGTCTTTGAAAGCCGCACAGGCTGAACAAGAGCGTGCAACCATTACTCAGTATCAGCAAGAGCAGGAAGAACGCTCGCAGCCGCAAGAAAAAGACCGGGAGGAACTGACTGCGTTTGGAGGCCTATTAAGGCAAGAACTAAATAAATCCGGGTCTGAAGAGGATTCTGAAGAGAGTTCCGAAGAAAATTCGGAGGAAACCTCTGAAGAAAAATGACTCTGAGCATTTATCGAAAAACCCTTTAGGTCTAAACCCCAAACATTTATGTTTGGAGCAGTTGGAGCGAAGTCTATACAGAATTTTTCTGTAAATATATCTTAAGACCTTACCGTTATCCTTCCCCTGATGCTTAAAGCCTTTCGTGGCTAGTAACAAGTGGTTCTCATCTTTTCACCATGGTACGCCTTTGTTGATGCGTATCGCTTACCACGCCTCATGCTAGTCCGTCTGCGTGCTAGATTAAGCAGGCAAGTCAACGGATGCAGAATTGGCAAACTTCCTCAAGGGTTGAGTGATAGGGTGCTATCCTCAGCAATACTCCGGTAAAATTCTTGCGAAATCTCTAATAATTGATAAGGATTTCCATGCCTATAGACCGGAGGATAAGAATGTATTTAGCAGGGGCACAGATTCGGTATGGTTAGTCTGAGCCTTTTTGCTGCTTATAGTAGATTTTAGAATTAATGGGACACGCTAAACCGGTGCGGTTACATGAAAATTAAAAAAACAGTTCGGTAATTTGCTAGCGACGCCGGCGCGGTGGAAAACCGCGCCTACCGTGTGTTTCGAGGAAAATAGGGATTACCGATTTAAATACTTAAATCTCATCAAACCGCACCTACCGGGGGCGCGCAAGTGTTTCTTTATTTTTTGAATTCACTATAAAAACAGGGCTTGTGAAGGATTTTTCATGCACTGAAAGGGTTGGCTGCATTGAGCTTCGGACAAGATTTTCGCTCATAATTACAAGTTGAATCTTAGCCCCAATTTCTTCCCTTTTGCAGTGTATAATGGTATTTATAGCGAATCAGAGAAATAAGTGGACATTTACCAATAACCCCAACCCCCTAAATCCCCCTGATCAGGGGGATTTAGGGGGTTGGCTGTGTATTGAGAGTGTCTCATGACTTCTAACATCTACTCTAATCAGGAGAAACTCAATTGGCTCAAAATTATGTATTTACATCTGAATCTGTAACGGAAGGACACCCTGATAAGCTTGCAGATCAGATTTCTGATGCCGTGCTTGACGCGGTTATGGCAGAGGATCCGATGGGGCGTGTCGCCTGCGAAACGTTGGTGACAACAGGACTCGCGCTCATCACAGGTGAAATGACGACCTCCGCGAATTTCATTGATATTCCCGCACTGGTTCGGCACACTATCCAACAGGTTGGCTATATCAGGGCAACTTATGGATTTGACTATGAACACTGCGCGCTCCTGACTGCAATTGACGAGCAATCCGCCGATATTGCGATGGGAGTAGATCGGCTCGGTGCTGGCGATCAAGGGATGATGTTCGGCTATGCGTGTCGTGAGACGCCGGAGCTAATGCCAATGCCAATTATATTGGCACATAGACTGACGCGCCGGCTTGCACAGGCACGGAAAGAGGGTATATTGGACTTCCTAAGACCTGATGGCAAGTCGCAGGTCACTGTTGAATATGCTGATGGACAGCCTGTAGGCGTTGATACCGTTGTGATTTCGACCCAACATGATCCTGAAGTTACGAATGAAGAGTTAAGAGAAGCCATCATCGAAGAAATTATCAAACCTATCATTCCTGAAGAACTACGTCAAAGGCAATCCGACATCACCTACCATGTCAATCCAACAGGGCGTTTTGTCGTCGGCGGACCGCAAGGCGATTGTGGATTAACGGGTCGAAAGATTATTGCTGATACCTATGGTGGGATGGGACGGCACGGTGGCGGGGCATTTTCTGGTAAAGATCCGACGAAGGTGGATCGGAGCGCAGCGTATGCAGCGAGGCATGTTGCGAAAAACATCGTTGCCGCCGGATTGGCAGATCGATGTGAAGCCCAACTCTCTTATGCAATTGGTGTTGTTGAGCCGATTTCAATTATGCTTGATACTTTTGGCACAGGTGCAATCCCTGATGAGAAACTGACACAGCTCGTGACAAAGCATTTTGATCTAACACCAGCCGGAATTATCGAACGGCTTGAACTCCGGAAACCGATTTACTCAGCGACGGCGGCTTATGGGCATTTCGGACGTGAAGAGCCGGGCTTCACATGGGAGTTGACGGACTATGCAGACTTGCTGAAGTCAGAGGCAGGGGTGTAGGAGACGAAACTATGAATCACGACATTAAAGACCAAGAATTTGCAGACGATGGAAAGCGGCGAATCGACTGGGCAGACCGTTTCATGCCTGTCCTGCGTTTGATTCGCCAACGGTTTGAACAGGAACGGCCACTCGAAGGTGTGCGGATTTCTGCCTGTTTGCATGTCACTACGGAAACAGCGAACTTAGTTCGAGCACTGAAAGCGGGCGGTGCTGAGGTACTCCTGTGTGCCTCTAACCCGCTGAGTACGCAGGACGATGTTGCTGCGTCGCTTGTGGTGCATGATGGTATCCCCATTTTTGCAATCAAAGGGGAGGATACCGAGACCTATTACCAACATATTGATGAAGCGGTCAACTTCAAACCGGCGATCACCATGGATGATGGTGCGGATTTGGTTTCTCGGCTGCACGCTGAGGATGCAAACCCTGCTTACGTGGAGAATGTGCTCGCTGGAACAGAGGAAACAACAACGGGAGTTATTCGTCTTAGGAGCATGGCAGCCGAAGGCGTGTTAAAGTATCCGATCATCGCTGTGAACGATGCCAAAACCAAACATTTTTTTGATAATCGCTACGGGACCGGGCAGAGCACGCTGGACGGCATCATTCGTGCGACCAATCTGCTTGTTGCCGGTACGACTGTTGCGGTCGCAGGCTACGGTTGGTGCGGACGCGGTTTTGCTGACCGGGCGCGGGGATTAGGCGCGAATGTCATCGTTACAGAGGTTGATCCGTTAAACGCATTGGAAGCGGTAATGGATGGCTTCCGGGTTTTACCTATGATCCAAGCGGTTGCTGAAGCCGATCTCGTTGTTACGTTAACGGGCAATATTCATGTCTTGCGCCGTGAGCATTTTGAGGCAATGAAGGATGGCGCGATTATTTGTAATTCGGGGCATTTCAATGTCGAAATTAACATCCCTGATCTCAAGGATTTGAGCACCGAGGTGAGAACGACACGGGAGTTGGTTGAAGAATACTCTCTCAAGGATGGGCGCAAGCTTTATCTGCTCGGTGAAGGAAGACTTATCAATCTCGCTTCGGCGGAGGGGCATCCTGCTAGCGTCATGGATATGAGTTTTGCGAATCAGGCGTTGTCTGCGGAGTATGTTGTTAAGAACCATGAGCAGATGGAAAACCGTGTTTATGACGTGCCGGAAGAACTGGATGATTCTATCGCAAAACTGAAGTTGCAAGCCATCGGTGTTGCAATTGATGAACTGACGGAAGAGCAGGAGACCTATCTCAATTCTTGGACAATGGGAACGTAACGTAAAACGTGAGATGCTAAGGATTGCCACAAAAAGTGGGCATTTTATTCAACAAGATCAGCCCGATCTCGTTGTTGATGCCATCCGATGGGTAGTGAAAAAAGTACGGGAGGCTTGACCTATGAAAAATTCGGACCTCTGGGAAAATATCATTTTGCTCTTGTCGGCGATTTTACTCGTACCAATCTGGATGTACGCTTCCAACCAACACGCATTATCTGATGGAACCCTCAAACTTTTACAGGTATTGCAATTTGTGTTGGTGGTTGTCCTTGTAGCTATTTTTGTTCGGCGGTTGCGGCGCGTGGTTTCCGCGCTGCGTGAAAACAAAAACCGTCAGGGGCCCCCTTCTTTCTAATCCACTTTCACGCGCTAGCCTGACTCTCATCAGATTTGGTTGTGAGGTTGATTCATGAGTATTTTAGTCGTCGGATCCGCGGGGTTGGACGATGTTAAAACCCATGCCGGCGAAGTCGAAAATGTACTTGGCGGATCGGCTATCTACTTTTCGACTGCGGCAAGTTTCTTCTACGATTCTATCCGGCTAGTCGCTGTTGTCGGAGATGATTTTCCCCAAGCGCATCTCGATTTTTTGGAAGCGCGCGGGATTGGACTCGAAGGGTTGGAGCAGATCCAAGGTGGTAAAACCTTCCGTTGGGGCGGAGACTACACCAGCGACCTCAACGCTGCAACGACGCTCTTTACCGATCTGAATGTCTACGGTGACTTCGATCCGAAACTGCCGGAAACGTATAAAGATACCCCTTACGTTTTCTTAGCTAATATCAATCCTGAATTGCAGCTGAATGTGCTTCGGCAAGCGACAACCCCAGAATTGATCGTGTGCGACACGATGAATCTCTGGATTAATAACAGTCTTGATGCACTGATGCAGACTTTGGGCGAAGTGGATATCTTAATCCTAAATGATGGGGAAGCGCGTCTATTGACCGGTGAAGACAACTTGATCCGCGCTGGAAAGCAGATTCTCACCTATGGTCCGGATCGAGTTGTTATCAAAAAAGGGGAACATGGGGCGATTACCCTGACCGATTCCACATTCTTTGCTGCGCCCGCTTATCCGTTGGAGTCGGTATCGGATCCAACCGGGGCCGGCGACAGCTTTGCTGGCGGATTTTTAGGGTATCTCGCCTCTGTCGGAGAGACCTCGGAGGCGGTGATCCGCAAAGCAATTATCTACGGAACGGTTATCGCCTCCTTCAATGTTGAAGATTTCAGTTTGAACCGTCAACGTCGCCTGACGCAATCTGAGATTGAAGATCGCTATCGTCAACTATACGAAGCTGCCCTATTCTGAACCCACCACCCCTGCATCATACCTCGTTATAGCAATAAGCAATTTGAGACTAACTTACCCCTTTTGTGATAAGCACCCACCACGGTTCCTTGCCCACGTCGTAAGTTTCCAACGGATAGAGATAACCGCCATCTGCATCAATGCGGTACACGATTAGCCGGTCAGCAGATTGACCTGCACTAATTAAAAATTTGCCATTCGGGTCGATTCTGAAGGAGCGTGGGATCTTTTCTGTCGGGAAGTAGCCGATGGAGTTCAATGAGCCGTCGGAATTGATAGCGTAACCGGCGATGCTATCGTGACCACGATTCGCAGCGTACAGGAATTTTCCCGATGGGTGCATTTCCAAGCGGGCGCAGGAATTACTGCCATCATAATTTTCCGGCAGCGTTGGGAGCGTTTGGAAAGTGCTAAGTGTGCCATTTGAGGCGTTGAATTTATAGGCGGTGACACTGCTACCCTGCTCGTTGTCGGCATAGATGAAGGGTTGGCTCGGATGAAAGCAGATGTGACGGGGGCCATCTTCGCCTTCAGGGATAACTTGGGGTGTTGTATTAGGAGAAAGGGTGCCGGCACTGGCGTCAAACTGAAATTGAAAAATCGAATTGGTAGGACATGTGTGGGAGACAAATACAGATCTGTTTAATGGATCGATAGCGACTCCGTGTGCGTGTTCACCGGTTGAGTGTGTATCGCTCGGTTCGCTTTGAAGCGTCCCGTCGTCCCGAAGCGGGTAAACGGTCACCTTACCGGGAACGTAGTAAGGGGTTATCAAGAAGTCCCCCGTCTTGTCGATCTCAAGGTAAGCTGGGTCCTCCCAACCTGTCACCGTTGTGTCCATCAATTCGAGTTGACCTGTGCTTCGGTCAAGATGGAAACTGATGATGTCTCCAGTGGCGCGAATTGCTGCGTAGAGGACCTCCCGCATCGGATGGACGGTGAGTATGCTAGGAGGACTATAGACCGAGACCTCCCCGTGGGAAGTTAGTTCTGCCGTTTCAGGTGACATTTTGAAAATGGAGATTTTGCTCTCACCTGCGATGGAAACGTATACGTAGAGATTTGATTGGGTTGAATCCATTGTGTTCCTCGTTAATCCAGAGATGTGTTGTTTTGGCAAGTTGGTATGATAATATAGAAAAGCGATGCTGGGATTTTATTCAATCCTACTATGCCTGTCAAGTATTTTCACATAGGGTTTTTACACTTCTTGTTTACTGTGGAGTCTAGTGCTATAATATGATAGAAATCAAGTCACCATTGAGGGAGTATTAACCATGAATGCAAAATCCGTCACCCTCGAAGAATTCTTGGCAAACGACTATGAATCTTATGAATACATAAAGGGAAACCTTGTACCGATGGGCGACCCAACTATGGAACATGGAGAATTGAGTTCCAATCTCGTTATTTTACTCGGAACCTACATACGTCAGCATCAATTGGGGCGAATTTATACGGCAGAAACTACGTTCCAAATCGGACAAGGTGGACGTAAACCGGATGTGGCGTTTATTTCACAGGATCGGCTCCCTGAAAACAGACGTCAAACCAGTCCTATCCCGCCAAATCTTGCCATTGAAGTTGTTTCGCCGATTGATAAGACCTACGAGATTCAAGAAAAGGTATCGGAATACCTCAACGCTGGTGCCCAGATGGTTTGGGTTGTTGAACCTGTTTTAAGGACAGTTACTGTTTATCGTTCATCAAATGACATCAAAACGCTTACTATCAATGATTCTCTCACCGGGGAAGATGTCATTGAAGGGTTTCAGTGTTCGGTTACAGAAATCTTTGACTAAACAATTTTTGCGAAAACAAGCTAACTCCGGGGTGTGCAATGAAAGCAGCACGATTTTATGGTGGGAAAGATATACGACTTGAGACGCTGCCCAATCCAATGCCGGGACCGGGCGAAGTGTTGGTTCAGGTGGAGGCAACGGGTATCTGCGGCAGCGACCTGCACGGCTACCATGCGGAAAATCCGAGGACGGTTTCACCTCGAATAGCGGGACATGAATTGACGGGTCAGGTGGTTGACCTCGGAACAGGGGATGTCAAGCATGAAGTAGGTGCCCGCGTTGCTGTTGAACCAACTATCCCTTGCAACGAGTGTCCGGAGTGTCTCAGCGGCAACTATAATATCTGTTCCAAATTGGTGCATATCGGTGGCACGGCTCGCGGAGGCGGATTTGCCGAGTACATGGTGGCTCCTGAGGATAATGTTTACACCCTCCCGGACAATGTCTCTTTTGAAGCCGGTGCGCTTGCAGAAGTTTACGCTGTGGCTGTCCATGCGTTGTCAATGGTTCCGGTGCAGCCCGGCGATCAGGTTGCCGTGATCGGGAGCGGACCTATCGGCCTGACTATCGCTCAGATGGCGAGTTTGGCAGGCGCGGAATCGGTTGTCATTTTGGGCAAGCCCGACGGTCCCTTGGGGATTGCCGAACAGATGCTTGGTGCGATTCCGATAAATGTTGATACGACCGATCCGGTGGAGGAGGTAATGGCGTGGACCAAGGGGCGAGGGGCGACCGTTGTCTTTGAGGCAGTAGGTGGCCGGTCAAACACGCTGATGCAGGCGACTGAAATTGCTGCCAAGCGCGGGAAGATCTGCATGGTAGGCGGTCATGTTGCCCCCCTCACACTGGATGCCCGATACGCTCGTAGCCGTGAGTTGACGGTTACGTGGGCTTTCTGTTATGGGCGTCGTGGAGGGGAGAAGGAGTTCCAGATTGCCCTGAACTTGATGGGAGCCGGTAAACTTGACCCCGCACCGCTAATCACCCATCGCTTTCCTCTTGATGCGATTAGGGAAGCGTTTGCTGTTGCTGATGGACGGGAGACATACGGTTCAGTGAAGGTGTTGGTGTTTCCATAAAGGGGACAACGAATTTTCCCATTTTACCCGCGAATTCATGTGTTCATCGCGCTGATGAATTCTCTACATTGCACTCCTCTGGAGTGCGGGATTTGGGGTGCTGTTATTCTATAGACATATCGCTCCTCTGGAGCGAAAAGCGAAATCCTTGATAGGCGAGGGAATTCGTCTCTACAGAAAAACCGATGGTTTATCAATAGGTAGGAGCTTAAGTTATAGTATCCATTTCCTCACAGTCTAGCTGCTGATCCCTCTGCGCCAACTAACTCCGCCTTTTGTAACAGCCAGCCACGTTCGATAGCGTTTACAACAACCAAAGTCAGTGTTATGTCGTACGACCCTGGTCCCGTGATGATTTCTGACACATCGGTTTCTCCGGTGATGACTATCCTTTCGGGGAGATCTACCGCTCCGATTGCCGCTTCTTCGACAAGCAAAACTCCATTGACATCAACACTCAGAAAAGCACCGGTTCTGGCTTCATCCTGAACAATATCATATTGCAGTATTACGGGCTGATGCAAGATCTGCGTGACATTTACCTGATATTTCAACATAAGCGTTTCACCTTGAGCTGCCCAATAGGTATCAGTATCTATCAAGAGTGACTGTTGTGCGAGCACCTCAACTGTGATGGCGTGTTCAGCCATTGCAAACCCGTCGGTCAACTGCAGCGTGACTGTGTGTGCGCCGGGTGTGTCCGACGCAACGTAGGTCACGGTTGACGCTTCCCCAATGATCTGTCCGCTGCTTGCCTCCCATCTGAAGATTAGATCTGCTTCGTCACCCGAATAATCAAAGGTTGCACTAATCGTGGTAGTGCCACCCGCTTCTAGCGTCTGATTTGTCAGGTTTAGGTTGCTGATTTCTACGGTATGCCGTATCGGAGGAGTAAGGGTTTGATCGGTCTCGCAGCCGATTAGTATCAAGATGAGAATGCAGATTAGGGAGAGCCATATCCAGCCTGTGAACGACTTAAAACGCTTGAGGAATTTCAGCCGGTTTGGTGCTAGCCTCTTGCTGCAAGATGTTGTTTCGGAATACATATCTTCGGTTTCCATACCATTCGATTCGCCATTGATCAAAACCACGCTCAAACTGGGTCACACGCTCCGGGGGACCGAGTTTGGCATGAAGTGATTCGACAGTCCCTTGATCCCGTCCAACGAGGTATTTGGTCAGGATTGCAACGCCGCCTAGAATTGCTACAAGCACCAATTTTCCCTGTGTTTTCACACTGATACTGTGTGCGTTTGAAATGGGACTCAGCAATAAAACAGCCACCACTAGGTAGCAGGTAAGTTTTTTTGTAGGATTGAAATGCACTATTCTAGGAGAAATAGCGCGTTTCAATCCAGTATCTCTACTGTTCATACAGGTCAACCGCTGTTTCACCTCGTGCGAATCGCTGGGCAGTTCTTGCAGCGGAATCGCTATTGGTATTTTTGCGCACATCGGTTGTCCAACGTGCCAATCCAACGAGTAACTGATTTCGAGCAGGATGTCCTTCGCACAGTTTCCACTCATCAAAGGTGGTCCGCAGTGTGTTGAGAATATCCCAACCGTTGTCGTCTTTGAGGATGCTTTGTCCCAGTTCGGACAATAGCCGGTCGTCGGAAAAACTACTGTTGAGGTATTGTCGCGTCATACGCCCGACCTCTTGAATCTGAATCGTTTCGATAGCGTTGATAACGTCTGCAATTGCCTCATCTTCGTTTGATGCATCCGACGGGGTTGTACTTCTCTGCGTACTGAGCGGCATCTGCCTGATGTTGAGCCAGCGGTTACTGAAGAATTCCCACGCTACGTGGTAAAGCGCTTTAGCGGCAATCTCAAAACCAGCGAACCGCAACGTTGTACGGATGGACGAAGCGAGGGAAATCTCCCGTCCCAACTCCCACCAACCCGGACTCATACTTGCTGGCGTGCGTGCCATCCGATCTGCGCCTATAAGCACCATCGTCGAAGCGATGCGGTTTATCTCGACACCGTTTTTCAGGGCGTCGGTAATTGTATCAAATGTGTCGTCAAGGTCTCCGCTGACAAGCCCTGCGGCAAATACGTCCTCGTCAAAATCAGTTGTTTGAGTGGGCGGATTGGCGGCTAAATCCGCGATAAAATCCTCTAACGACTCCAGCTTGCTGATTGCCTCCCGCCGAATTTCGTCCGGCGCACCACGCCCCCGGCCGAGTATTTTCGCTGTGAGATTGCAAACCAACTCCTCGGCAACCTCCCAACCGAACTGTTCGAGCAATTCGGCGAGATAGCCGATGTAGAGCAAGCTATCGTTATGTCCCAAGAAGAACGGCTCAACCACACATTCATACGCTAACGGGATGATTTTATCGTCGTGTCCACCAAGACGGCGTGCAGTGATGAGGCATTTTTCGATGCCTTCCCATTCCCGATCAGCAGAGAATACGCGAATCCATCGTTCTAATTTTTCCCACGTAATCTCTCCGGGCAAGAGGGTGACAGCCGGACGGTCACCTGCCCGTCCCGACGCGCCCGATGCCGCCATCATCAGTGGGATGAGCCGGTCTTCCGGTTCATACTGGTTGGCAACTTTAACACCGTTAACTAGATACGCAAGTTGCCATCCCCCGTTTCCAGCATCAAGTTCGGTTACAAAGTGTCGTCCTCCATGTCGCACCAATCGGTTTAGGACATCGGCTTCGGAAACTCCTCTCGCGAGCATAATTGCAACCGCCTTTGAGAGGGTCCAATTATCGCCACTCAACAACCCTTCTTGGAGGAGGAGAAAGTGGGCATCGTCCCGCTTGTTTCCACCCCCGGCAATATCAATGTATATTTCGTCCTCGCGTACTTCGACAGGGAAGGTTGATAGGTCGTCGCAACCGCCGGTAAAGCAGCCACCGCCTCCCATATCGTAACTCCAACCGTGCCAATCACAGGTCAATACGCCGCCACGGACGCGCCCTCGTGTCAGCGGGTAGCCCATGTGTGGACACTGATTATCGGTAGCGTAGATGTTCCCGTTGTGCTTAAATAGGGCAACGCTCTGTCCTTCGACTCTGACAGCCCTTGGCTTTCCTTCAGCTAGGTCATCCAGATTACCGACTTTGACAAAGTTTGACATGATTAATCTCCATTGTTGTTCTGTGTAAAGTGTTTTTCAAGAAGTTTCATAGCCGTTTGAAAGATTGATCTAATCCTCAAATACCTCTACCGTCGTTCGGCCTTCCGCGAAGCGCATCGCCGTGGTTGTAGCAGATTCGCTATCCTTGTTGGTGCGGATGTCGGTGGCATAGCGGGCAAGTGCAACGAGTAGTTGATTACGAGCAGGGTGTCCAGCGCAGTTGTTCCACTCATCGAAAACGGTGCGAAGCGTGGGGAGGATTTCAGTGGCGGTATCGTTCCAGAGGATGGCTTTACCGAGCGCGTGTAGCAAGGTATCACCGGAATAGCCAGCATTCAGATATGCGAGCACCTGTCCGCCGATCGATTGGACATTGAGGGTCTCAATGGTATTGATAATTTGTCCGATGCCTTCCTCCTCGTTGACAGCATCGAACGCCCCTTTGACCGGCGGTGGGGTCAGTGCGCGTGACGGGATGTTAAGCCAACGGTCGTCGAAAATAAGCCATGCTGCATGGAAGATTCCCTTTACTGCAGCATCCTCACCGGCGATACGTTGTACCGTGCGGAGTGAGGCAGCGAGGTTGAGCTCTGTTGTCAAACACTCCCAACCGGCATCTACATTCACCGGTGTCCGTGCCATCCGGTCAGCGGCAAGGATCACTAGTGTTGAGATGAGTTGATCAATTGAAACACCACCTTTCAGGACATCGGTGACAGCGTCGAATGACCTCTGAATATCCACACTCGTCAGTGCGCTGACTAAGGCATCTTCATCGTAATCTGTCTCTGTGTGATCCCCGGCATCCAGTTCGCTGAGTTTCTCCCGCATGATACCGATGGCGTCTCGACGGAAGCGTTGCGGCTCACCTCGTCTACGCCCGACTAGCTTCGCCCCGAGATTAAAGACCAGCTCAAAGGCTTTCTCCCAGCCAAATTCATCGACTGCTTCGGAGAGGTAGCCAAGCGAGATGAGGTTATCCGGGAAGCCGAGAAAGTGTGGCTCAGCGGTACATTCAAGGAGGAGGGGCAGAATTTTATCCGCATCGCCAAGTGTGTAGGCAGTGAAAAGACACCGCTCAATGCGCCCGGAGTGCCCGTCGCGTGAAAAACTACGGATCCACGGCTCGATATTCTCCCAAGCTACCGGCTCCGGCAACGGGACGACCTCAAGACGTTCCGCTGCGCCCCCGGAAGCGGCACAAGCCGCGGTTGTCATTGCAATCAGCCGGTCGGCATCTTTGTATCGTCGTCCAACCGAAAGACCGTTCATCAGTCGGGCGACATCCCAACCAGCCTCTGAGTCGTGTGAGCTAGCGATATGTCGCCCAAGATGCCGCAGGATCAACTCGACAATCTCTCCCTCTGGCACGCCTCCCTTGAGGAGTAGGGCAATCGCCTTTGACATTGTCCAACGGTCTCCACTCAGAAGTCCTTCCCACAGTAGACTGAGATGCTCTGCCTTTCGTCTGTAGGTTAAATCGCCGAGTTGGACCCAGATCTCACCGTCTCGTACCTCCGCCGGAAAGGTTTGTAGGTCATCGCACTCGACGTTAAAGCATCCGCCGCCTTCAAGGTCAAAACTCCGTTCATGCCAATCGCAGGTGAGAATACCGTGTCGAATGCGCCCACGTGTCAACGGATAGCCCATGTGGGGGCATTGGTTATCGGTTGCGTAGATTTTGTCGTCAACATTGAATAGTGCGATGCTCCGTCCTTCGCCCAACCGCACCGCTTTTGCTTCTCCAGCGGGGACTTCGCTCAAATCCGCCAATTTCGTCCATTCTGCTTCTTGGGTTGCCATGCGTTATATTTCCTTTCTATAGTAGATTTTAGAATTAATGAGACACTCTAAATCGGCGCAGTTACAAACAGCGCCTACCAAACATGGGGAGCGAAAGTGCCCGTTTATTTTTTGAATTCACTATAAATTAAGTCGTCCCCCAAATGACGTTATGAACGTTATTTTATCATAACATATGTTAAGTATCAAGGGCAAATTTCAAAAAAAATCACTTGTCCTTATTTTTTAAGCGTTTAGCGAGCGTAATTCGTAGGGAACGCAGATTTGCGTTCCTTACACAGGAATTGGTTCTAGCGACCCATCGGGCGAGGGGACCTCGCCCCTACGATTTGCCATGATAACTTTGTCTGATGTGAAAAATGGGGAGACGTCAAATGTTAATCCACAATAAGTTGGGGCATACGAATCTTAGAAACCGATTGACAATACGGTATAAATTCGCTATCATAATTGTCAAGAGGACAAACCCAAAATCTCTTGCAACAAATAAGATAACAACTGAGGTATTCTATTGCCTACTAAAGGAGCACTGAATGATTAAACCACACGGTTCTGATACTTTGAATCCCCTTTACGTCTCCGACGATGCCGAGCGCGCGGCGTTGATTAGAGAAGCTGAAAACTTACCCGCTATCCTAATTTCTTCGGGGGCTGCTGCATCTGCGGTGATGCTCGGTTCTGGCTATTTTAATCCGCTCACCGGCTATATGAATCTCGCTGAAGCCACGAGTGTCGCTCAAAACATGACGCTGCCGAACGGTCAATTTTGGCCCGTTCCGGTGATGAATATTGTCAAATCGGAACAGGTTACCGATACGATTAAAAACGCTGAACGAATCGCCCTGCTCGATCCAAATGTAGACGGTCAGCCGCCCATCGCTGTCATGGAGGTTTCAGGGATTGAAGAGATCTCTGACGACCAGCGAACGTACCTGATTGAGCAGATCTTTCGGACGACGGATCCGACCCACCCCGGTGTGGAAGCCTTTACTGAGATGGGAGATCAGGTAATTTCTGGCCCCATCCAGGTCCTCAACTATTCCTATTTCAGATCTGATTTTCCTGACACCTTCCGCACCGCCTCTGAAATCCGAGCGGATATTGAGGAGCGGGGGTGGAATACGGTTGTTGCGTTTCAGACACGGAACCCGATGCATCGCGCACATGAGGAGCTATGCAAAATTGCACAAAATGAGGTTGGTGCTGATGGAATTCTGATTCATATGCTGCTTGGCAAGCTGAAGCCGGGAGATATCCCTGCCGATGTCCGCGACGCCTCCATCCGCAAAATGGTCGAGTTGTATTTCCCTGAAAACACTGTCTCGATTACCGGTTACGGCTTTGATATGCTCTACGCCGGTCCCCGCGAGGCTGTGTTGCACGCGGTGTTCCGTCAGAATTGTGGATCCACACATCTAATTGTTGGGCGCGATCACGCGGGGGTTGGGGATTACTATGGGCCCTTTGACGCACAGACAATTTTTGATGAGATCCCTGAAGGTGCACTCGAAATCGAAATTTTTCGGGGCGATCATACCGTTTGGTGTAACCAGTGTGGTGAGATTGTGATGATGCGTGACTGTCCGCACGGACCGGAAGACTACCTATTCCTGTCAGGAACCAAGGTCAGGGATATGTTGGCAGCAGGTGAAATGCTGCCGCCGGAGTTTTCGCGTCCTGAAGTCGCCGAAATCTTGATGAAGTTTTATCAAGAGGAGGGGTAGACCTGCAATCCCCTTAAACAAGCAGCTGTCCTGGAGGTCTTCGTTACCATTTCATATTCAGCGCGAATCGCGGTTGATTGCTGACATTCTTACTTCCTGAGTGGATACACAGATTATGTAGGAATAGCACATCGCCACGCCGAAGGGTCATGCCAACTGGGTCACCGAGATCGAGATCGGGGAGATCGGCATTCAGCGTGTTGCGGTATTCATAACGGACTGGATTCTTTCGCACTACGCGCTCCAGTTCGTGATGCGATCCGGGCCAGACGAATGTGCCGCCGCCGTGCGGATCGATGTCGTTCAGATAAATCAGCGCACCGATTCGGAAGACGGGTGGGAAGGTTTTGTGATAGTGTTCCTCAAGGGAGTGGTCTAGGTGCCCTCCCGATGTGATTGTTGGGGATTCCCATTCATCTGAGGTTGGATAGATATTGATGGTGTAAGCACAATCCCACCTGAAAAATTTGGAGATATCTTCTTTTGCTTCTTGTGCTGCTAGGAAGTCAGGGGCACAATAGGTCTTCGGATGTCGATGTAACTTGCTAAACGTGGACGGGTCTTCGCCGGTCAACTGCGCTGCTGCGGCGAGGCATTGCGGGGTGAAGCAGTCCACGAGATCCGCGCCGTTGTATAGACAGATCCCTCCTTGGATATCGTCCCAAGAGGAGGGCGGATTATCAGGATCGATTCCCGCACAACGCCACATTGCAGCTTCCGCCTTTGCAGCGATGTCTTCAGGGATCAATCCAGAGACGAGCAGGTAGCCGTCGCGGTGATATTGCTCAATTTGGGCTTCTGAGATAGGAGAATTGTTTTTACTTGGATTGGTCATGTCGATTCCTCCGTGGAGCCTTCAGTCATTTCGGTCAACTGTTATCAAGCAAGATAACACATTCTCGGAAGTTAGGCAATACAAAAAATGAGATTGCATAATTGATGAAGCCATATCTTTTTATTTTTCTGAGTTTTGCTTTTCTGTTGATCGGGTGCTCAGGCGAGGAGTTGGTTATCTTTGGCGCGATGAGCCTGACAGACGCGCTTACAGAGGTCAGCCAGCGTTTCGGCACAGCCCAGAATGTCAAGGTGTATTGTAACTTTGCGGGTTCTTCAACTTTACAACGCCAAATTGAGAAAGGTGCACCGGCGGATGTGTTCATCTCTGCTAGTCCCAAGCAGATCGATGCGTTACAGCAGAAGGGGTTTCTTTATGAAGGGTCGCGTCGAGCAATCTTGAATAACCGGTTGGTATTGATCGCACCTGTCGACAGTTGGCTTTCCATGACTGATGTGGGTATGCTCCCCCAAGACTCGATTCGACGGATTGCTATTGGCGAACCGAATTCGGTCCCTGCCGGCATTTATGGGAGAGAGGCTTTGACGCACTTGGGAGTCTGGGACGCTGTACAGCCCAAATTGATCCCGAGCACCGATGTTCGATCCACTCTGGCGTATGTGGAATCTGGCGAGGTGGATGTCGGGGTTGTCTATCAAACGGACGCGAGGTTCAGTAAGAAGGTCAGGATTATCTATCAGTTTCCTGATTCAAGTCATTCTCCAATCGTGTACCCTGCAGCAGTGCTCCGAGATACCGGGAGTAAAATTCTCGCTCAAGCGTTTCTGGATTACCTACAAACCACCAAAGTTGCAACAATCTTTGAAAAATATGGTTTCTCTGTGGTGAAATAATGTTAACAGGAGCGGAAGTCAGTGCGTTGGTTTTATCTATCAAAGTCGCCTCGTTGAGTCTGCTTTTTATCCTGCCTCCGGGACTCCTCATCGGCTGGCTACTCGCCAAGTTCTCATTCCCCGGCAAATCGCTTCTCAATACTATTGTCATGCTGCCGATGGTATTGCCACCGGTCGTCAGCGGATTTTTTCTTCTGATTCTCCTTAGCAAGCGAGGACCAATCGGGGGACTGCTCTACCGTCTTTTCGGGCTTGAGATTGTCTTTTCGTGGATGGCGGTGGTGTTGGCGATCTCTGTGCTTTCGTTTCCGCTGTTGGTGCGCGGCATCGTTACGGCGATGGAGGGTGTGGACCCACGGTTAGAAAATGCTGCAAGGACGCTGGGCGCATCGCCGTTGAAGGTGTTTTTTACTGTCACGCTGCCTCTATCTTATCGTGGAATTATCGGGGGAGCAATCATGGGATTTTCTCGGAGTCTCGGCGAATTTGGTGCGACCATGATGGTGGCGGGAAACATTCCGGGAAAAACGCAGACATTGCCGTTGGCAATCTATAACTTTGTGCAGATCGGTCAAGATATGAGTGCGTACCGTTTGGTGTTTCTATCTACATTGATTGCTTTCGCTACGCTCTGGATAGCGGAGCGTCTTTATATCAAGAGATGAAGCAAAGAAGGGCAGGCACAAGGGTTGCCCCTACAAAAATCGATCCAATGTAGGGGCAACCCTTGTGCCTGCCCAAAACGCAAACTGTTATTAGGGATTAGGTCCCATGCTAAAACTCAATTTTCGCAAGCAACTTGGCGATTTTCAACTTGAGATGGATCACACCATCACGGAGAAGGTAACGGCGTTTCTGGGCCCGTCGGGCAGCGGCAAAAGTACGCTGCTCAACTGTGTTAGTGGAATCCTGAACCCCGATGAGGGGGAGCTCCTGTTTTCCGGTCAAACGTTGTATTCTTCCCATCAGAAAAAATGTCTGCCGCCGGAAAAACGTCATTTTGGATATGTCTTTCAGGAAGGGTATCTTTTTCCGCACCTGACGGTTAGCCAGAATATTTCGTATGGTCGTCCCCGCCGCCCTAATGGTAATCACCAAATTGACTTCAATACAATAATCGACATCCTTGAAATCGGGGAATTATTGGATCGGTATCCGAGCCAGCTTTCCGGCGGTCAACGGCAGCGGGTCGCCATTGCGCGTGCTTTGGGGATGTCGCCGCGCTTGCTATTAATGGACGAGCCGCTTACCTCTCTAGATGCCGGCTTGAAAAACCGCATTCTGCCCTACCTTTATCACATCAAGGGGGCGTTTGATATTCCCCTCCTTTATGTCACCCATTCTATCTCAGAGGTGATGGCACTTGCAGATGAAGCGTTTTTGCTCTCCGATGGTCGGATCGCGGCGCGTGGAGAACCCCACCAACTGCTCGCTTCCCCTTCGGCGTTGCCCGTCGCCCAGATGACGGGTGTGGAGAATATCCTCGCTTTGCCGGTGGTCGTTGCGTCGGAGGAGCGCGGCGTAACAGAATTGGCGTTGGGGGAACAGCGATTGATGGTTTCGTATACGGAGACGGTGCCCGGTGCAACGATGCCGATCGCTATCCGGGCGCGGGATATCATTGTTGCGATGGACCCAGATCTACGGCTGAGTGCGCGGAATATTTTACGTGGGACGATCCGGGGGGTCGCTGTTCAAGCGGGGCGTGTGATGCTGTCGGTCGATATTGAGGGGCATCTGTTGTCGGTGGAGGTTACGAGTGATGCGCGTGAGCAGCTTGGGCTTGTGGAGGGGACGGTGTGTTACTTTATAATAAAGGCGAGTGCGGTTAATTTGTTATGGGAGGGTTGAGGGGACCTATGACTTTGCTGTGTTGACATTCTGAAGTTACTGTGTCAGAATGTCTTCTATCCAATCAAAAGATTTTACTATAAGGAGATTTTCATGGCACTGATACCCTGTCCGGAATGTAGACGACGAACGATTGAGACTGCCGAGAGTTGTCCAAACTGCGGCTATACACTAACACTAGAGGAAGTTACTAAGATTAAGGAGATTAGGAAAAAACGTTCAAAGTGGATAATAGGTTTTCTGGCTTTTCTAGCTTCCTTTGTTGTAATCGCTATCCTTGTCGACTTATATTCACGGAAATCAACAATAACGGAAACATGGCAAGAGCCAGTTAAAAGTTCAATGGCCCCCTCTACGTACGGCTCTCAACCTGCCCCCCCCAAGACTATCGAAACTCAACCACCATCAGTGCCGATGATGTCCGTGCCCAAGCCCTCTGAACATCCAGAAACCGCCGGAACTCAACAAAAGCAAATGGCAGAGAACGAAGCGTGGTTAGGCACATGGTCTCTTGAGCTCATCGGTGGCCAGTCTACGGAAGATAATTTGGCAGGAGATCTGCAATCTGATATTTTTCTATCAGGGGACCATACATTTTATGCGGATGGACGATTTGAGTCAAAACTACGCCAAGATACAGGCAAGGGAATTCCTACAACTACTGCCTACGGGACTTACGAGGTATTTGGTAACAGGTACAATACTGTGCTAATGGGGGTAACCACGTCCATCGGGTCAACAAGCATTCCTGTACCTGATATAACGAGCTATCAGTCTGGGACGTGGTCAAGAACAGGAGATATGCTAACCATGATTCCTGTAGATTCTTCCACTAAGGTATTCAAATTATTAGAAGTGCTGCAAACAACACCGCCTGCTGAAGCCTCAACGGAATACGACGAAATACCACGCCTCCTCAAACAGGTCTTCATACAGTATCCTGAGGCTGCGCGTCGCGCTGGGAGGGAAGGTCTTGTTAAACTTGAGTTTACTGCTGGTGTGGACGGAAGAGCAACGGACACTAAGGTGGTAAAGGAAGAACCGAAAGGGTTCGGCTTCGGTGAAGCGTCGATGGAAGCCGTGAAAAAAATGCGTTTTAGGCCAGCTAGGAAAGATGGAGAAAATGTCCCCATGCGGGTGCAACTTCCAATTCGATTTACCCCTGAATAATAGTTCGGTACTTACGCAAATTTAGCACATGGGGGGTAGATTTTTGATTTTTAACCCCCTAAATCCCGCTCCCGATTTTATCCCCGATACATCGGGACAGGCGGGATGTACCACTTATCAGGGGGACTTATGAATGTGCTGCGTAAGTCCTAAGTTTATTTTTTTCTCCACCTACCGTATTAACCCGAATGTTAGTATTTTTACTAAAGTTTAGACAATTTTTATTTTCTTGATGTAGCCGTATCAAGGGTTTGTTGAATATCGTCGGCATTGATGTTTTTACCGAACATCGCAGAAACTAATCGGTTTTCCATTAAAGCCCGTAGATACCGCACCATCAACCCGCGTGTCAACTTAGCGGGTCGATACCAATCAATGCCCAATGTCTGAGTTACCTGCTCGATGGTTACCGGCGTGTCAGTATGGGAAGTGACAGCGAATAACAGTTGGGTCATGCAACTGGCTATGAAACTGAGTTGGACAAACCGATTGATACTTTTTCGACACTTGACCCGATAGGTGTCAAATCCGAAGTGTTGCTTGGTGTCCCGAAAGGCGGTCTCAATCAACCATCTCTTTTGGTAGTATCGCACAATCTGCGGTAAATCTAGGGTTAAGTCAGTGGTAAAGACACAGAAGTATCGAAACGGCTTACGCCTTTTGTCACGCGTTCGCATCACCACGACACGAACGGGTTGTGGACACATTTTGGTTCGGGCGACTATACTTGCTATGGCATACTGTTTGTCGTCAATGTCAGTCGTTTTATACCGCAGATACGGCAGATGAATCCGTTTGCCGTATCTCTTAGGTCTGCCGGGTTTGGATTGCTTGGCAGCGGTAGGTAACCGATAGAACACTGCATTCGACTTGGCACGACACAACAGGTGATGTCCCGCTTTAAGGACACAGCCAAACACTTTCTGTCGAGCGAATCCCCGGTCAAAGATAATCAGTCCCGCAGGGAGGCGGCTGCACATCCGTTTGAGGACTGACTCACTAGTGTCGCGCTTTGTCTGTGGACACATCAACTTGACAAACACCGGAAACAGTATCGTCTCGTGGACGGTGCTACAAAGTAATCCCAATGCACCAAACTGATGACCATGGTGAAACTTCGATTGATTCGTGTTGCGTGTGTGATAGCGATGGTTCCTGAAAAAATGAAGTCCAAATTGTGTCTCGCCGGTCTTTCGTGCGTGCGTCTCATCGTAAACGTAGACCCAGTTATCGAAACACCTCTGTAACAACTTCAGCAGATGGTGACCGACTCTATCGGCGTCCCACTTGCCACGCGAAAGGAACTTCACCAGCGAGTGGTAACCCGTTTTCGGACGAACCGCTTGATAAATGCCGGTCAGCGTCGCACCTTCGCGCTGTGTGATAAGTCCCACAACAAAGACACAAAACAGATGAAAGTTTTGAGACTTGAATAACGGACGAAAATCGGTTAAAATAGCATTCAGGCAGAATATGAGGTACATAACTTCTCCTTTCAAAATTGTGATGGATTTCTGAAAGGATAACCTCTTTTCTGCCTTTTTGCATTAAAATTGTACTAACTTTAACGCAAGTTGCTAGTTATATGCGAGGCAGTAAAAGGCGACTCCCAATATCCGTAGGTCGGGCATCTTGCCCGACTCATAGCCCCAGCGGGGCGACATGTGTATAGAAAACAGGATAAAACCAGCCTTAAAGCCCCAGCGGGGCGACATGTATGTGGTATCGTAACACAACTAGCAACTTAGGTTAACTTTAGTATAATTAAGGGTAATTCATAAATAATCTTAACAAATTTTAGTTCACTATAGTTTCCATTGTAACCCCCCAAATCGCAAACCCAGAAGCTAGAAAATCCTGCGACATAACTCACCCTGAATCCCCAAGGGTCCCCTTTTTCATCAAGCTGTAATTATTTTGAACACGAACTTTTTTTTGCGCCAGAAATCGTTTTCAACCTTTATCAATCCCTCCTGTCGTCTGGTTTTCTAACAATTTTAAGCCTATACTTGCTTCGCCGCTTCCTTGAATTCCATCCTTTCATATGTTATTATTTCTTATAGAAAATAATAAGCACGCCGTTACTTGCTATACTCCGGTTAGAAAGAACTCACTAAATTTACATCAATTTGGTTGCCGCCGGCGAACAGGAGAATCTTGGAACGGTAAAGAGTTAGCAAGGAGATATTTATATGACTCATGAGCATCAAGAGACGCACGATGCTGTACTCATTTCTTTGAGACGCATCATCCGCGCGATTGATCTCCGCTCAAAGAACCTCGCGCAACATCACGGACTCACCGTGCCACAACTGGTTGTTCTTCAAGAGGTTAACCGATCAGGAGAGATACCAGCCGGTCAGTTGGCGAAGAACGTTAGCCTCAGCAACGCAACCGTCACAGGAATTCTCGACCGGCTTGCAAAGCGCGAACTGGTGGACAGAAGGCGTAGCGGTAATGATAAACGCCGCGTGCTCGTAAAACTCACCAGGAAAGGGACAGAGATGCTTTCCAAGGCACCTTTGTTACTTCAAGACCGTTTTGTGTCCGAATTCAGCAAACTTGCCGATTGGGAACAAAACCTAATTCTCTCGTCGCTGCAAAGAGTCGCTCACATGATGGAAGCAAAAGACCTTGATGCGGCGCCTCTGCTTGTCAGTGGAGAGATTTCCGGAACAACCGAAGCCCAAAAGGATCTACTACTATAATTCAAAGTCCGCTAGTTCCTATACGAAAATCGATGCAAACTATTCATGCCAAGGAGGTAAAAATGGACGATAAAGAAGCTCAGTTCACTTACAAGGCGGCAGTCGCTGATGGATTCTATCAGCGTAATATCGGGGGACTGACGGGCAAGTACGACAACGTGCGTCGTTATTGGGAAGACCAGATTACCCGCTATGTTCTGCACGATTTCATTGAGGGATTTGTCAATGAGAAACGGCAGCTACTCACCCGTATCCGCGTGCTCGATCTCGGCTGCGGCGCGGGGGAAGGCTACGAGATTTTGACGAATCCGAGCCAGAGGACGCTCTGTCTGGCAACCAAAGAGGTCGATGTAATGCCCGCCGAGATGTTGGACTGCTACAAGGGGATTGATATCAGCGAGGCAATGGTCGAGCAAGGGCGTAAGACATACAATGATAGTCCTAAAATGACGTTTGAGATCGGGGATCTCAGCCAAGGGCTTTCGACAGCGACGGATGATCCCCCTTATGATATTTACTTTTCGTCCTACGGTTCTCTCGCTCACCTCAAAGACGACGACTTTCGGCGATTGGTAAAAGAGATTTGCAACCATTTTCAGGACAGATGCGTTTTTGTCGCTGACATGCTTGGGCGTTATTCCTATGAATGGCAGTGTTATTGGGATGAACAAGGCTCAGACGAAACCAACATGCGGCAGTATTCGATGTCCTACCTCTATCCACCGGAGATAATCGATCAGATTGAGGTCGAACGGTTCCCGATGCGCTATTGGGGCGGGAAAGAGTTTGACGAGGCCATGTCAGAGATCGCTGTTGAAGCAGGTGTTGAGATTACTCGACGAACACTTAACGATCGTTCCATCATCGTCGGGCGACACATGGACACCGCAGAATACAATCCCTACGCTCAACCGCTTCGTGATGTAGTGAATCAATTACACGAATTCAACTATCGAACCGACCTGCAAGGACTGATATTCGATTATTCACCGCTCCCCGACCATCCAGAACTAAACACCTTTTTCGAGCAGTTTCAAATGGCGTGGAACGCTGTTGTCTATGCGTGCATTGAAGCCCTGGAATATGGGGAAAATGGTGACTGGCAACCGCCAGAGATTCCAGCCGAATATCCCGATGTTCTTACCGAGGCGATTCATACGATTCGGGATGTCATACGGAATCTAAAATGGTTCCGCATGGGCGACCCACTTGCAAACATCGTTGAACCACAGCTTGGGTATATTCTTCGTAATCTGGAGCAAGGTCTTCAAAGCGGACTCGGTGCCGGGCATGGATTGCTTGCGGTGTATGAACTCTCGAAGGAGAAATAGATCCGATGATTGTGCTTCGAGACTTGAGCAAATCTTTCGATGGCAGGACGACGTTTGCTGTCCACAATCTCTCGCTAGAGGTGCAGGAGGGAGAAACGCTTGTACTGCTCGGATCTTCAGGCTGTGGCAAGACCACGACGCTGAAAATGATCAATCGCCTCATCGAACCGACTTCGGGAGAAATCGAGGTCGATGGTGTCAATGTGCTCCAGAAGGACGTGGTTGAATTGCGTCGTTCAATCGGTTACGTATTTCAGAGCATCGGTCTCTTTCCACACATGACGATTGAGGAAAACGTGACAATCGTCCCACGACTGCTCGGTTGGTCTGAGGAACAAAAGCAGAACCGAGCCAAAGAACTGCTTGCGCTTGTCCAACTCGATCCTGACCAATATGCGTCTCGCTATCCGCATGAACTTTCAGGTGGTCAACAGCAGCGCGTCGGCGTCGCACGGGCACTCGCCGCCGATCCGGATTACCTACTGATGGACGAGCCCTTCGGTGCACTCGACCCAATTACCCGCGAGGCGGTTCAGGAGGAGTTTGCCCAACTCGAAGCAATAATTCAGAAAACGATCGTGTTCGTCACCCATGACGTGTTTGAAGCTGTAACGCTCGGTGACCGTATTGCCATCATGGAAGCGGGCGAAATCGTCCAACTCGGAACGCCAACGGAGTTACTGACACAACCGGCGAATGTTTTCGTCAGCAACTTTTTCAGCAAACACCACTTCCAATTGCAGTTCAATGCCCTGTCTGTTGGAGACTTTATCCGTCTTGATGCCGGCGTACAGACGGCTGTCGATTCGACGGCAGTCTCCGTATCCCCAATGGAAAATCTCGGTGGTGCGGTGGATTTGATGCGAAAACACCAGCTTTCAGAGTTGCCCGTTGTGGATGGTCAAGTTGTTGGTGTATTACGCAGTACTGACTTGGTGGAGGCACTTGTCGGGAAACGGAATCAATCATACGGTCGAGAATAATCATAATGAGGTCATTTGTCAATTTTCTCCAAGAACGTGGTAACGAAATTCTATCGTTGACAGTTGAGCACTTGTATCTCACCGGAATCACGATGGTATTCGCGATTATCGTCGGTGTATTATTGGGCCTCCTTCTGACGCGGTTTGAATGGCTTGCGACGCCGATTCTCGGCGGGGCAAACGTCATTCAAACCGTGCCAAGCCTCGCTATTTTGGGGTTTATGATTCCCCTGTTTGGGATCGGCGCGACACCGGCAATTGTAGCGCTCTTTCTGTACGCGCTGCTGCCAATTATTCGGAACACCTACACCGGCATTGTTGGCGTTAATCCGGCAACCGTCGAAGCCGCCCTTGGTGTGGGCATGACGCAACGACAGGTGCTGAGGTTGGTCAGATTGCCGCTGGCACTCTCCGTTATTATGGCGGGGATTCGCACCTCAACAGTCATTTGCGTCGGCATCGCTACTCTCTGTGCCTTTATTGGCGCAGGGGGTTTAGGTGAGTTAATCTTCAGCGGGATTTCAATGGTAAACGCAAGCATGATTCTCGCGGGAGCGATTCCTTCGGCGTTGCTAGCGTTGATTTTGGATTTTGGGTTAGGATTGATTGAGAAACTGCTCACACCAAAGGGACTTAGGTGAAATGATTGGCACTGTTGTGGTGCCATCATCGAACACCTCCGTCCTGATAGGAAAGGGGCGCCATCCTCTCAAATTGTTCAACAGTCCTCAAATCGAGATGCGATTTGAGAGGGGAGTAGATAAACGGGAGGGACTTTAGATGTTAAAACAGAGGCTAACTATTTTCATCCTAATTGCACTATTCGGTATCACTGCTTGTGGTGATGGCGAAAAGAAAGTCGTTATCGGCTCAAAAGAATTCACAGAATCAGTGATTTTACGCGAGATGATGGCGGCGTTAATCGAAGCCAACAGCGACATCAAAGTCGAGCAGAAATTCCTCGGCGGTACGCTAATCTGTTTCAATTCGCTCACGAGTGGTGACATCGATCTTTACGCAGAATATACCGGAACAGCGTTGATGGCGATTCTGAAGCAAGCACCGATGACCGACTCACAGAGAGTCTACGATACAGTTAAGGAGAACTTCAAAAATCTGTATCAGCTTGAGTGGCTGGCACCTTTCGGTTTCAACAACACTTATGTCTTGACAATGCGAAAAGATCATGCTCAAGCACTCGGCGTTGAAAAAATCTCCGATTTGGACACCCATCTTGATACCCTGAAAGCCGGTTTTACGCATGAGTTTTTGGAACGCCCGGACGGTTATCCCGGTTTGACGGAGCACTACGGTCTAAAATCGACACAGAAGCCGAAAGGGATGGACCCCGGCTTGATGTACAAAGCCATCGCCGAAAAACAAATCGATCTAACCTCTGGGTTTGCGACGGATGGGCGCATTCCCGCCTTCGATCTCGTGATGCTTTCTGACGACGAGGGGTTCTTTCCGCCCTACTACGCTGCTCCCGTCGTGCGGTCAGATACTTTGGGTAAATATCCTGAACTTAAGGGCATTTTGGGCAAACTCGCGGAGAGAATCGATGATGCAACGATGGCGCAACTCAACTATGAAGTTGATGAAAAAGAACGGGCTGCCGCCGAAGTTGCGAAGGATTTTCTGCAAAAACAAGGACTAATTCCATAGGAGGAAAATCAACGATGTGTGGAATTGCAGGAATCTGGGGGATGGAGGATGTCACGCTAGTGAAAGAAATGAACGAGAAGCTGTCCCATCGCGGGCCGGACGCTGAGGGGTTGTATCGCTGCCCACACGGACACGGTACCCTCGGACATCGAAGACTTTCAATTATGGATCCTGAAGGTGGGAATCAACCGCTGTATAACGAGGAAAAATCCAAAGCCATTGTCGCAAACGGTGAAATCTACAATTTCCCGGTGTTGCGGAAGCAGTTAGCGGAAGCCCATACCCTTCACACAGGCAATGACAGCGAAGCCATTCTGCACCTGTACGAAGACCATGAGCAGACCGTCGTTGATCACCTTGAGGGTATGTTTGCTTTTGCTATCGCCGATGGTGAAAACTTATTCGCTGCACGCGACCCTATCGGTATCAAACCACTGTACTATGGTCAAAAGGAAGGGGCGTTCTACTTTAGCTCGGAATTGAAGGCGTTCCCCAAGCAGATGGAAGCGGTCAATGAATTTCCGCCGGGGACGTGGTATCACTCCGACAAAGGTTTCGTGTCTTTCTATGAGATTCCCAATCACCGTCCACTAGAAGTACCGCTTGCTCTTTGTCTTTCTGCCTTGCGAGAGAAGCTTGAAAAATCGGTGACCAAACGCTTGATGAGCGACGTGCCGCTAGGGACTTTCCTTTCAGGTGGGCTTGATAGCAGCATCATCGCCGCAATCGTCCGACAGCACATGGACGAACTGCACTCTTTCTCAGTCGGTATTGAGGGAAGTCGTGATTTAGAAGCAGCGCGCATGGTCGCTCGACATCTGGACACTGTCCACCATGAGTACATCTTCACCCCCAAAGAAGTTCTAGAAATCCTTCCTGACGTGATTTATTATCTTGAATCGTTCGATCAAGATCTGGTGCGGAGCGCGATTCCCTGCTATTTCGTCTCCCGGTTGGCGAGCGAAAAAGTGAAGGTCATCCTGACAGGGGAGGGTGCCGACGAACTTTTCGCTGGCTACACCTATTACAAGAACATTTTTGACAACGAAACGTTACATCGCGAATTACGCCGATCTGTAGCGGCACTACATAACATCAACCTTCAGCGCGTCGATCGGTTGACGATGGCGCACGGACTCGAAGGGCGTGTGCCGTTTCTTGATCTGGAAATGATTAATCTCTCGCAGACCGTTCCACCTTCGCTCAAATTGTACGATGATGGAAAGGGACGACGAATTGAAAAATGGATTTTGCGAAAGGCGACAGAAGATCTGTTGCCTAAAGAGATTGTTTGGAGAGACAAAGCGCAGTTTGACGAGGGCAGCGGCACAGTTGATCTCCTGCAAAGCGCAATTGCCGAGAAAATGACATCTGAAGAAGCGGACGAATACCGTTCGGCACATCCAGAAATCCGTCTGCGGTCGCCAGAGGAATGCTTTTACCATCGAATTTTCACTGACGCCTTTGAGTGTCCAAAGCTAATTAGCCAAAATGTCGGACGGTGGGGAGAGCGTCCTGCGTTTGAATAACTTGCCTGCCGAAGGAGATATCCATATTATATGATTGAAGTCAAGGTGTCACCAAACGAATCGTTTCACAGAAATTGTGATCGATTTAAGAAAAAAACAGAAAACGCATCGAAAACATCCCTTAATCATATCAAACAATAGGGTTGAAATTCCATGAATGCCGCATTACTTCCATTCCATTACACCCACTCACCAACGCTACCCAAACTGCTCTGGGAATTGCGGTGTACGCTGGTGTTCAGCACCTACCAAGCGGGCAAGGTTATCTTTATCCGCGCCACCAGCCCGGAGACGATTGAGCAGCGCGCCCTGGACTTTCCCAGACCGATGGGATTGGCGGTCTCCGATCAGCGGATCGCAGTCGCTACGCGGGAGGAGGTGGTGGTGCTTACCAATACTTCGGCAGAAGGCTCCACTGAGTCCCTGCATGTTGATTCCGGATCTGTGATTAGAGCGGCAGCACACTCCTATGTGCAGGAGAAGACGTACTTTAGCGGAGAGGTTGACACTCATGACCTCGCTTGGGGAAAGGATGGACTGTGGGCAATCAACACCCTCCTTTCATCCGTAGCTTTGACAGACGAAAAATCTGATTTCGAGGCAGAATGGCGTCCTCCGTTCGTCAGTGACGTAGTGCCAGAAGACCGCTGTCATTTGAACAGTATGGCGATGGTGGACGGTCAACCTGAGTATGTGACGGCATTTGGGAAGGTGAACACCTTTGAGGGTTGGCGCGAGAACAAGGTATCAGGCGGGATTTTGATGGATGTTCCCAGCGGAGAGATTGTATTGGAAGGATTACCGATGCCACACTCCCCACGGGTGTACGATGGGAAACTCTATCTGCTGCTCTCCGCGACTGGGGAGTTAGTGTGTGCCGAACCCGAAACGGGGGGGTACGAAGCGGTTGCTCAGTTGCCCGGCTTTGTGCGTGGAATGGCACGTTGTGGTGATTATCTGTTTGTGGGATTGTCAAAGCTGCGAAAGACAAGCTCGACCTTCGCAGCGCTGCCAATCTCCGAGCAAGCGGCGTTCAGCGGCATTGTAGTCGTGTCTCTATCCGAAGGACGTATCGTTGAGCACCTCAGATATGAGACAGGTGTTGAGGAGATTTATGATGTGCAGGTTTTGACGGAGGGGTCAGCCAGTGACACTGTTCCTCCGTCGTAATCCGCTATAGCTTTTCTATCGGTTGTGCGTTCCCGAAGACAGGTTGTGGACCATCAACCGGTGCAGCCCAGCCCGCTGCATTAGCGATAACGCGTAGCACGTCCGGATTGTGATAGATCGGGTAGGTTTCGTGCCCGGGGCGGAAATAGAATATCTTGCCTTTACCACGGTGGTAGCAACAGCCGCTGCGGAAAACCTCACCGCCGGGAAACCAACTAATGAAAATCAGTGTGTCCGGTTCAGGAATATCGAAAGGTTCTCCGTACATCTCGGCGTGTTCGATCTCAAAGTATTCGCCAATCCCTTCGACAATCGGGTGCCCGTGCTCTATAACCCAGAGCCGTTCCTTCTCACCTGATTCACGCCATTTGAGGCTGCACGATGTCCCCATCAATTTGGTAAAGATTTTTGAGTAGTGAGACGAGTGCAAGCAGATTAAACCCATGCCATCTAGAATGCGGACGTGCATTCTATCAACAACTTCATCCGCTACCTCTCCATGTGCCCCGTGTCCCCACCAGATCAGAACATCCGTATTGGAGAGGACTGCCTCTGTCAACCCATGTTCCGGCTCATCCAATGTTGCGGTGTGCACCGCAAACCCCGGCTGTTCTCTAAGATAATTTCCAATTGCGTTGTGCATCCCGTCGGGGTAGATTTGTGCGATTTGCTCATTGGTCTTTTCGTGGCGATATTCATTCCATACTGTCACTCGAACTGTTTTACTCATATAGTCATTCCTTTATCGTTTAGGCATCATCTTGGATTGCACTGATTTCATCTTTGGAGATCTTGTGGACGCTTTTGGGATTAAATGTCTGCGTTGTTCCGGATCTCAGTGCGACTTCAATCCTTCCGCCCGTCAACACAAAAAACTGAATTAGAAATCCGCCTCCTTGCATCGACTCGACTTGATATTGATCTGCCGCTAATCCATCAACCCATGTCGGGAGTGCATCCGCAAAGTCGGGGTGATCCATCACCTCTTGCGGCAATGCGATGATCAGTGTTCCGGGTTCGTCGCCTATGGCATCTGCAATCACTGTTCGGGTGCCGACCATAAAACGCACAACTATGTCTGCGTAATCAAAATCGCTTACACCGGCGTGATCCGGTGGGACAATTCCCCATGTCAAATGATGGATGAACGGATTGCCGTACCCCTGACTCAGCATGTGGTTTAACGCTTGATCGTCAACAGGATGGACGACCGCAACATAATCGAACCAACCGTTGCCGCGCTCTAGACTATCTTCTGGTAACCTTGCTGAAACGTTGATGTAGTCGCACTCATCTACCGGCGAGGGATAGCAACGGGCATCCCAACCGGAGACATAGCCGAGTTGTTTTAAGGGGCCCGCGACAATATACGGTGGGTCACAAAAGATTGCTGCGTGATCCAGATTGGGATGTAATTGAACCCCCGCCGCCGTGACTTTTTGGGCGACTTCTGACGCTTCTGTAAATCGCTGTGGTGCATTTTCGATGGTGAGGTAATCTCCGAAATCATCAGGTAGAATCGCTGAATTTCCCATGATAAACCTCCTTGGTAAATTATTGATTGATATTGGTAATTTTCAGCATAATACCACAAAATTAGAACCTTTGCAAGTTTCACTTGCCCCCATTTTTTTGTGAGGGGTTATTGTGAGACGTACCGACTATACCAGTCGAGTATCGCCACCAGATACATAAACCCGTTGCTCATCAGGATATAAGTAATGTCAGCCGACCAAACCTCATTGGCAGCGGTCACCTCATAATCCCGTAATAGGTACGGGTAAACCCGATGCTCACTGTCAATGGCTGAGCGTTTCGGTTTGGGATAAATTGCTTCTATCCCCATCAAACGCATCAGTCGTTGGATACGTTTGCAATTCACACGATAGCCAAGCTGCTTGAGATGTTCTGTCATTCGACGACTCCCATAGAAGGGGGTTTGCGTATACTGCTGATCTATTAGCCTCATCAGATGCAGATTCTCTACTGACTCTGTAGCCGGTTGACAGTAGAGGATCGACCGGGAAAAACCGAGCAACTCACACTGACGACGAATACTCAATTGGGGGTGGTCGGGTTCAACGAGTTTACATCTCTGTTCAACCGCTTGAGGCAGCTTTTTTTTCAACCAATCCAATTCCATATTCAGCCGACCGATTTGCTCATACAGACTGGACTCTCTGTCATTTTGCTCACGCTGTCGCTTGGTGGGGGTAGTCGCGAAAATATCGCTCCCCTGTCGAAGCAACTGTTTCTTCCATTGGCTGATTTGACTGGGATGCAACTGGTGCTCACTTGCCAATTGGTTGATAGTTTTATCCGACTTGATAGCTTCGATGGCTATTTGAAACTTGAACTTCGCTGTATGACGAATCCGTTGGGTTGACATATTCAGACCTCCATGTCTGGCTGTCAGTTAGACGGTAAATCTTACTTAACTCATGGCCCGAATATTGGGGTCCATTATACTGTTTGTAACCAAGCTCTTGCGCTATGGGAGTAAAAGATGGTAAACTTGCTGCGCTATCATCCATGCAAGTATTACACATTTCATACGGAATCCGGCTAACGACTAAAGGAGAATTGATATGGCATTACGGGTGGCAGTTATCGGGATGCGGGGGATTGGGAACACACACGCTAACGTCTATCAGGAACACGCAGAGACATCATTGGTCGCTGTGTGCGATATGGTCAAAGAGCGTGCAGACGAATCGGCACAAAGGCTTGGAGTCAAAGCATATTACAGCGTTCCATCGCTCTTAGAAAATGAGACACTTGACGCTGTCAGTGTTGCGACAGGGGGTTTTGAAAACGGTGGGGCGCATTTCGAGCCAACGATGCAGGCACTTGAGGCTGGACTGCATGTGCTATGTGAAAAGCCGCTGTCTAACGATGTCGCTCGCGCACGGGAGATGGTCAACAAGGCAAAAGAGAAGAACGTCTGTTTGGGAACGAATCTCAATCACCGCTTCACGCCGTTAGCGTTGCAAGCGAAGGAATGGGTAACGGACGGCAAGCTAGGGGATTTGCTCTTCATAAACATGGCGCTGTGGATCGAAAATCCGAATGAGACCTCCCCGTTCTTCCATTTCAGAGCCTTACACCCGCATTCGCTCGACGTGATGATGTACTTCTGCGGTGAGGTGGAGAAGGTACATGCCTTTGCAGTACGCGCACCGGGACGGCAAAATTGGAGCAACGCTTCGATTAATCTCAAGTTTAAGAACGGTGTAGTTGGACACCTCAGTGGTAGTTATGATGCGGGACGTCTGAATGAGCGGTGTGAGGTCGCGGGAACAAATGGACAGTTTGTCCTTGATGGGGTGTTTGAGAAGCTAACTTTCTTCCCTCGACAGGGTGACGAAGTTGAAGAGTATTTCAATCCACCGTTGGGAGCGGAGGGACACATGGACTCTTTCGCGGATACCTTCTCAACACGAATTGGTGCGTGGATTCAACAGCTTGTGGATGGGGTTTCGCCCGATGAAATTGATGCTTCCGGTGCCGCGGGACTTGCGGCGCAGGAAATCATCGAGGCAGCCATTAAATCGTTTCAGACCGATACGGTCGTAACTCTATAGCCACCGATTGGGCAGCCTTACCTAAACTGTAAATTCTAGCTTGCTCTCTTCTCCGTCACGTATCGCTGCATAGTGTTCCTCGAAATTCAACATCTCGAACAGGCTGGCACCTGCTGCCATCTGCTCTAGCATCAAATCTTCCTTCCGCTGAATTTCCTCAGCAATTGGAATCGCTGCTGCCAGTTCGCCAATAGATCCGACAATAAGCCCATCGTCGTCCCCGAAGATAATATCCCCCGGATTCACGATAACGCCGCCGCAGGTAACCGAAATTTGCGTCTCGAAGATCTTATGAGTTGTGCCCGCTATTGGATTGAAGGATCGCGCATAGTAGGGGACATCTAAAGTTCTAATCGTTTTGGTATCACGGCAGGGACCATCTATGACGATGCCCGCTAACCCCTTCCGCGCTGCTTCTGTGGGGAACAGTTCACCCGCCACCGCACGACGACTCCCCTGAGTATCAATCACAAGTACCTCCCCCGGCTCGGCGTCCCGCAATCCTTTGATTACTGTAAGAAAGTCTTCATGGCAGGTCACCGTGTGTGCCCGCCCGACAAGTTTGAGTCCGGTTCGGACAGGACGAATGGCGGGATCGATAACCCTTAATTCTGTAACCGCGGGGTCAGCAGATTGCCCTGCCTTATTACCATCACATACGCAGGCGGTATCGAGTGCCAACAGACGCCGCTTAATCTCTTCAAAGTTCATTAAAATTTTCGCAGTGGGGATCCCCTTTTTTGGCTGGGGGAGAAAACTGCGTCTCCTTTCTTCATGTTGTGTCTACATAAACAACTGCTGTTGTTCTTCGTACTAGGGCAATCGCATATAAAAAAATCTTGACAATGTAGTGAATAGAGGTAATGTATAGGGTATCCCATAAAGCAAAGGAGTGTTTGAAATGTCTGATACCCCCATTGCCTCAATTGAATCCCATTTTTCTGAGTTACCCGACCCCCGAACCGACACGCACCGCATTCGTCATAAACTAACGGATATGGTTGTGATAGCCATCAGTGCGGTTATCTGTGGTGCCGATAGCTGGGTGACGGTTGAATCGTTTGGACACGCGAAGTTTAAGTGGCTATCGGGTTTATTGAACTTACCCAACGGTATCCCGTCGCATGACACGTTTAGTCGCGTGTTTGGTTTACTTGACTCGGTCGCCTTTGAGCACTGTTTCATCAATTGGATAAAGCAAGTTATCGAAATGACAGATGGTCAAGTGGTTGCTGTTGATGGTAAATACCTCCGTCGGTCTTATGATACGGCGACCGACCCAAGTCTGATTGGCTTGGTCAGTGCATGGGCATCGTCACAATCGGTGACCTTGGGACAACTGAGAGTCGCTGACCATTCCAATGAAATCCCCGCCATTCCGCAATTACTGGAGATGTTAGCCATCTCCGGGTGTATTGTGACTACCGATGCGATGGGGTGTCACCCACGAATTGCTCAACAGATTGTGGATGCCGATGCCGATTATGTATTGGCATTGAAAGCGAATCAAGGCCAACTCCATGAAGATGTCAAACTGCTGTTCGATGGCATTGCCGATAATCAGTTACCCGATGTGCAGACCGACACCACTCAGACCATTGATGGCGACCACGGTCGGATTGAGACCCGAACTGCTATCACTGTTTCTGACCCTGAAGTGATTGCACCATTGAGAGGCAGTGAGACCTTTGTCAATCTCAACTCAGTGGTCAAGGTCATCGCAGAACGGGAACAGAATGAAAAGACAACGGTCAAGACCCGATACTATATCTCCTCGTTATCGGCAGATGCCGTCCAATTGCTTGACGCTATCCGCACCCACTGGTCTATTGAAAACTCATGCCATTGGGTGTTAGATGTCGCATTTGATGAAGATGGCTGTCGTATCCGTAAAAACAATGGCAGTCAAAACTTTGCCATACTCCGACGCATTGCACTCAACTTACTCAAGGGAGAACCAACAGCCAAGGTTGGTGTTGCCGCCAAAAGGTTGAAAGCCGCATGGGACACCGACTACTTAACTACCGTGCTCGCTACCCTCTTCTAAAATCTTATATGCGATTGCCCTATTCTTCGTACCCTTTAGTGATTCTATTTGAGTCTGTTTTATGATATACTAAAAGTTGATAAATGGAAGAAGTTATTCCCATATTGATATCTATGACAACAGAACTCCAGTGGCAATCGCCAAAGGAGGTGGAGCCGTGTCGTTCAATCATCTGCTTGATATATATTTCTTCGTTTCTTTTCTCTTTGTCTTGGTGATGTTTCCGCCCTATCTCTTCTGGCGGAGGAGAACCAGAGGGCAGATTTTGTACCACCTACCTAGATCAAGATTCTACAGAGGATTCTTGGGCTTTGTAGTCGTGGTCTCAACAATTGGCATACTTGTGCGAATTATTTTGATGCCAAACGATAGCGGAGTGTCTGCATTGGAGTTATCGCCCACATTATTGGGGCTAACATTCGGCCTATATTCTCTGTTCCCTGCAAACCGATTTGAAATTAGAGAGGCAGGTATTTCCTTACAGGAACGCTTTATAAAGTGGAAAGACCTATACGCCTTCCAATGGAAAGAGGAAGGGGACTATAAACTCGGCTTGGGGGTAGAGGCGTATATCCTCGGCTTGAATGTGTCAGGCGACAGGTTCCCACAGTGGCTTGAGGGGTACAAATTTCAACCGAATCAACGTGAAGACATTGATAAGCTATTGTCCCAATACCTCCCGAAAGCGGCTTGACGTGCCATATTGGTTTCTCAAGAAATTGGGCGAAGGTTTGAATAAGCCTCCCGAGCGTATTGTGGAAACAGTTCATCGTGGATCTCGACGCACTGCCAAAGATGAACCTTCCGTTTCTCATCGGCGGTATCGAGTATGAGCGGATGATACATGCTGGCACCGGTATCGACGTTGTAACCACCGGGGGAATGAATACTCAAATACTGGCGCAAGGTCTTAAGATCTGGCTCGGTTGTACAGTGACGGGTCAGGTTCATGGTGAACATCCGTCGCCGTTTGCCACCACCGAAGGACGCATGATAGGTGTCGTGGTTGAAGATGACTAGATCACCCGGATTCGTCTCCAACGCAACGCTGCCGGGAAAGTCCTGTGGTGGAACACCGAAAAGTTCTTCCGATTCGTTCGGATTTATCTTTTCCGCTCTCACAAAATGCTCCGGACACTGGCTGCCGGGGATAACTCGCAGACAACCGGTGTCCGCTGTCAACGGATCAAGGTAAAATGCAATCTTGCAGGAAAAGAGCTGCCCCCAATTGCCATCCGGGTGCCAACCTGTGTCACCGGTATAGTAATTACCGTCTCCGCTGGCGTAGTTAAAATCCTCCCCCAAAACCCCACCAGCAACACCAAGCACGCGCGGATCGTCTAGCAACGAGCAAAGCCTTGGGCGATGCTCGATAGGTCCGCCGAACATAGTTCGCTTTGAGCCATCGTGCGCCTTACCTTCCCCGAAATTTTGGATGGAGAAATCAAATTCTTCGGTAATCCAAGCGACCTCGTCGGACGAAAAGAGGCTAGGAAACGCTAGGTAGCCAAAGGTATTAAAAAAATTGACCTGTTGTTCGGTGAGTTTCATGGAATCCCTCCAGAGTATGAAGTCAAGGCTCATATAAAAAGAAAGTGCAAAATACCGAAAGAAACCGTAGGCGGGGCATCTGGTTTCCCCGCCTGCCTGTGCCAAAAACTAGTTTCTGTTACACGCTTTCTTAATATCAGCCAAAGTCAATGGGTTTATGTGCGTTTCTCCTGTTCTGGGAACGGTCTCCGGATATCGTAAGGGTCTTCCGTCAGTTCAGGGAAAACACCCTCCTTTATCAGCAGCTCAAGTGGCGATTCGCTGGTTTCGAGCGGCATCGTGACCACATTTTTGATCCGCAGTGACTCGTAGATCGCCATCATGATCTCCATCGTATACCGTCCCTGTCGACCTGTGCTTCGATGTGAATCAATTTTTCCCTCCATCCAATCAATTAACTCCTGGTACTGATCTATCGGCTCCGGGCGCGGCTGAATCTCCTGCCAACCGCCCGCTCGGTTGTTCTGAAGCAGCACAGTCCCATCGTCTCCCATTTTGATTTGTCCATCTGTACCTGCCACTACTGCTGCCGAGACTACCGGTTCAGGCAGGTCGCTTTCATAGATACCACGCGCGCCGCCTTCAAAGCAGATCAATCCCATACATAGATCTTCGCACAGTGTGCGACGTTCCCATCGGTTGGTAGTGCGAGAAACCTGACCAATCACCCAGAGCGTTTCCGGATCTGACAGATAGTATCGCATCCGATCAATGGCGTGCGTACCGATATTGAGCAAACCAGCATTCGGTTTTGACCTCTGATGGAGCAACGTCGGTTGACCGATAGCACCGTCTTGGATAAGCCTTCGGATCTCGGTGTTTGCCGGGCTGAAGCGTCCATTATGCCCGATGACTAGCTTCGCACCATACTCCTCGCACACAGCAATCATAGTATCCGCTTCCCCTAAAGACGCGGCCATCGGTTTTTCACCAAGAATCCCTTTGACTCCTGCTTTTGCCGCGGCAACGGTGATCTCAGCGCGAACTCCCTGCCATGTCGTGATGCTCACAATATCGAGCGCTTCTTTTTCTAGCATCTGATTATAGTCGGTATATACAGCGGGAACAGAGAATTCATCGGCAAGGCGTTTTGCTGATTCCGCGTTCACATCCATTGCTGCAACCAATTCTGTCGCTGGATTTTGGTTGTAAGCAGTTGAATGAGCACGTCCCATCCCGCCACAGCCAATAATGCCAGTACGATAAGTTTTAGCCATTGGTTTACCTCATCTTTCGGTGATTTCTTGTTAGGATTTGCGAAAAATGTCTACTCTCTCTTTATCTGAATGGTGGATGCCATCCTTCCAAAGGGCAGTCAGTCTAGCCAAAGCGATCTAGTCGGAATTTTTCGATCGGATAATCTGTTTTGCCGTCAGCAGCAAGTTCAGCGAGAATCTTGCCGACAATGGTTGAAAACTTGAAGCCGTGTCCTGAGAACCCTGCTCCGACAAAGATGTTTGAATTCAGCGGATGATGCCCGATAAGAAAGTCATTGTCTGGAGTGAGCGTATACATACAAGTCGAGCCTTGGACGAAGGAAGGGTTGACGCCGGGCATAATTGTCCTGAGCCACTGCTCCAACGCATCCTGTACATCCAAGTCCAGCTCCCGATCAACCGTTTCAGGGGAGGTCACGGGTCCATGCCCGTCATCAGCTATCTTGATTCCGGGGCCATAGTAGGGGAAGCCGTAGTAGTGCAGGTCGTAGTCCGCGTAGACAGGCAGACGGTCTGGTTGATACAACGCCTCTCCGTCCTGCGGCTGGAAGTAAAATTTCTGCTGCCGTGTCACCTCAAGCGGCAGCGAAAGATCTTTGAGCAGCTGTGAAGCCCACGGTCCGGGGGCAACAATAAGTCTTTTGCAGCGATAGGTGCCTGCTGATGTTTTAATTTCAGGCTGTTCTTTGCTGATGTCGATATGATGCACGCTCACCCCACTATGAACTGTCCCCCCAAAACGTTCAGCTTGCGATACATGGGTGCGAACACAACGGCTTGGGTTCAGGAAGCCTGAGTCCGGTGTTAGGCAGGCGACTGTGCCTGTCGGGAGTTGAAGTGCTGGAAATCGGGTGGCAACCTCTTCAGTCGTCAATACCTCGTGTAACGTTTTCGTTTCCTCCATGACACGGAAATTCTGATCAAGTCGCTCATTCCCCGGTTTGGCAAAGGCTAGCATACCGTTAGGGATAAGCAGTTGCTCACCAGAAAGCGTCTCTAATTCCTGCCACAGCGGAAGGGCAGCTTTTACCAAGGTCACATATGTGGGGTCGTCATAAAAGACTCGGAATGCCCGTGAGTGGCCGTGAGAACTGCCGTGCGTATGACCAACGGAGTATTGATCTATGCCAACCGGTGCTGCACCTTGACGAGCAAGATGATACAGAGCAGCACTCCCCATTGCACCCAAGCCGACGACCAGAATTTCCGCATCTCGGTACATCTGATTACCCCTCCTTACTGACCAATTTAATCAAAGCCGTAGACACGCATCGCATTTTCTCCGAGGATCATCGCTTGTTCATCGGGGGACAATGACTGTGTATGCAGTTTTGCCAATCTAAGCAGTTGTGGATAGTTTAAGTGACGCAGCAATCCCGGCAGATCCGTGCCCCATAAGATTTTTGAAGGTCCAATCCGTTCAAGCGCAAGATGGAGATACCGCTCCGCAGCTGGATAGGGAAAATCCTCGTCCGGCAGATAGGCTGGCAAAGCGGCGGTATCAAACCACACATTGGGCAGCTGTCCGAGATCAATCTGTTCCTGCCATAAGCCCCAGTGTTTCATATCTACTTCTGCCGATGGATTCGGCTGCCCCAGATGCGCAATAACAATCCGCAGATCCGGATGCCCCTCTGCAATGGTTCGCACGGCACCGGTCTGATAAGAGCGGCTGCCTATAGCTCCCAAGTCGAGGGTCAGCACCAATCCGCAGCCTTCAAGTTCGTTCCAGAGCCAAGCAATATCGGGCATATCAAGCCTAGCATTGGGGTGCAAGCCACAAAGTCCAGTCGGCTCAGAACATTCTAGTTTGACCACTCGAAAGCCCGAAGACGCGATAAGGTTCTCAAAATCTTGGCGAACCTTCGTCTCCCATGGATCGAAATATGCTGCGCCGACGAGGCGGTCTGGGTAGCGGTCCAGTGCCTCGAGCACATACGAATTGCACTCCCCATAAAACGGTCCTTGGAGCAGCACCGCTTTGTCAACACCCGCCCAATCCATGTTTGCTATAAGCATTTCAGGGGTGAATACGGTTTTTTCGTTATATGGTGGCAGCAGTTGAGTTTCTTCATCACCGACAGTAATGCGGCCATAACCCGGTCCACGGGTGGAACCCCTACCCGTTGCACCGCGGACTTCGGGAAAAATGTGGGCATGTGCGTCAATAATCATGGGCAAGCCTATCCTTACTTCTATTCCAGATTGGCGTGTCTCGTAAACATTGACTCCGGCGTTTTTCCGGTTTTCCTCATTAGCAGGAGGACGACCGCATCCAAAGTCAGCAGCAGACTCTGTTCAAACAGAGATCCCATTGGCTGCACTGAGCGAAAACCGAGATCTCTGTTGACTTTTGGTGAGGGGGCAGGGATGGTAAGAACCACTTTTGCCAGTTTCCCAATCGGTGAGTTTTCGTCGATGGTGATAAGGCAGATGGTCGCACCGATTGCATGTGCTTTGTTGGCACTAGTCACCAAGCTGTCAGTGGAACCCGAACCCGAACCAATCAGCAGCACATCCTTATCCGTGATGCTAGGGGTTACGGTTTCTCCCACGACATAAATATCAAAGCCCATGTGCATCAAGCGCATCGCAAAACTCTTCATCGCCAAACCGGATCTGCCAGCTCCCGCGACAAAGATTGTTTCGGCAGCCAAGATCGCATCAGCTAATTTTTCCGCCGAATCATTGCAGACATGCCCCACAGTTTCGCCAAGTTCGTCAAGTATCTGGCTGATATATGCCTGTAGCTTCACCGATGTCCCTTTTTAAGTCAAAAATTCCCTGATTTCGAGAGCCGCCTGACGGGGGTCTGGATGGTTGGTGATGAAACCACCCACAATGACGACCGCCGGACGATATGCGAGAATATCTGGCAAGATCTCCGGATTGATCCCGCCCGCCACCGCCATCTCAGTCCGCTTCAGGGCAGATTGAACAAGCTGAATCTCTCGCAGGGGGTGCACACCGTGATCTTGGAGGTCGAAGGCGGTGTGGACACAGCAATAATCTGGGGCGATGGGGTCAATCTGATCGATACGCGCCCAAACATCACCGACCGCTATCAGGTCTACCATTACCTTCTTATTGAGAGTACGGGCTTGGTTCACAGCGCGACGAATCGTAACGTCGTGTGCCACGCCAAGCACGGTTACAATATCCGCACCCGCTTCAAACCCAATGCTTGCCTCAATATCACCGGCATCCATGATTTTGAGATCGGCGAGCACCTCAAGTTGAGGATAGGCATTTTTAACCTCCGTGACGACCTTTACCCCCTCTTTCATGAGTAGAGGAGTGCCGATTTCGACAATATCCACCAGATCACTAACTTTTTCAAGGATGCTTTTGGCTTCCCGACTATTGCTTGAGTCCAAAGCGAGTTGCAATTTCATATTATCGTGTCCATTTTTTTAGTCCGTCTACTACGCTTCGGCATTTTATCACGGATGGGGTTCACTGTCAAAACAAGAAAGGTGCAAAAGAGCATAAAAAAAGCGCCTCGGTTGCCCGAGACGCTTCTGTTTTGAACTGGTGGATTAAGAAGGTCTACCCGGTCCCCCTGGAGCTCCTTTCCGTTCAGGTAAAATTACCCGATCGCCTTCCACCAATCCACTCTTGATGATGACATCAGTTTCGTTCTGCTCACCCGTCTCAATAGAAACGCGCTTTCCCTGCTGCCCTTTTGAGTTGCCGTTCCCTTTTTCAGAACCACCTTGTGCATCAAGCATGACGAACTTATCTTTCGTGATCTTAATATTTGTCGAAACCCCATCCGCCTTCTGCTTGCCATTTACGAGGAGCGTGAAGGTGCGTTCACCGTCACGTAATCCTCGTTGTGAGCTGTCAAGACTGATTGTCAATCGGTCCCCGCTAATGCTAGTTATCTTTCCGTTGAAGCTCTTCCCTGTTAGAGTTTTTAGCTCAACCGCTTGGTCTGTTTTGAAAGCATCTGCAGCGGCACCAACCTGCGCTGTGGCAATTGCCGATGTTTCATCTTGGACCGCATCGATCGGCAGCATCAAGACATCTTTCTCCTCATAGGTAACAACATCGACATCGGCACTCATACCAGGACGTAATTCAGACGGCGAGCCGACTACCTCGACCATTACCTCAAAAGTGATGATATTATCCCGCTCCTCTCCACTCGGAGAAATTTCTGCGACGCGACCCTCATATATTTTGTTTTTATATGCGTCAACTTTGATGTTTGCCTGCTGATCCATCCTAAGTCGTTCCATGTCGACTTCGTTGATGTAGGTTTTCACCACCATTTTTGACAAATCTGCTATCGTCATCAATGGGGGGCTTTGCGAGAATGCCGAACGACCAGAGGTTACAATCTCACCCTCTTCAATTTCGAGTAGGGTCACAGTGCCAGCCATCGGAGCCTTGATAACTGTCCATTCTAACTGTTCCTCTTGGTTCTTCAGGCTACTCCGACGGCGCAGGAGATTTGCTTCTGCGCTCACCGCCCCTTGCTTGGTGACGGTTTTTTCATTTTCAAGCGTTTCCAGAATCTCGGTAAGGCGGGTTCGACTGATTTGTAGCTGAAGTCTTTTCTCCTCCTCCTCCGCCTCTCTCATTTTACGGAGTTCCTGCAAATTCAGGTCTTGGTACGTCTTAGTTAGTTTACGGTTTGCGATTGCAGTCTCTCTTGTGGCGATAGTTTTCTTTTGAGAATTTACCGTTTGCTCCTGAGATTTCAATCGCTGTTCAGCTGTCTTGTATTGCGAGTCTGCACTAGCATATCTCGATTCCGCCTCTTCCAATGATTTCTTGGAAACCAGTTTCTTCTCAAACAGTTCTTTGTTCCGATTCCACTCAGATTCGGCGTTAGCCCGATCTACTTTTATAGACTCAAGTTCTGTCTCAAGTTCCGCAAACCTTATTTCTGCTCGGTTGAGCTCAATCGTCGCCTGATCCAGCGCAATGTTATCTTGAGCCAATTGGTTTAGCGTTGTTTGGATGTCCGTTTCTAACGAAGTAATCTGTGTTTGTGAAGAGGCTAACGTTGTCTTCAAATTTGATGCGGCGATTTTGACATTATCTTCCGCTTGCTGGCGGGCACTTTCAAGTTCTTCAGTTTTCAATATGATGTTGAGTTGTGACTGCATCAGTTGTGCTTTAGCAGCATCGACATCGGCTTCAGCCTGCTTCCTTTCTTCGAGGTACTGTTCCGGGTCAATCTTTAACAGTACCTGATCCTTCTCAACGTAATGCCCATCATCTACATACAGTTCAATAATTTCGCCCGCAACGTTTGCCTTGACCTCGACATCAATGAGTGCTTCGAGATTTCCTGTCGCGCTAATCAGCTTCTGAAAATCTCCACTCCTGACCACTTCAACCCGCTTCGCAGCTGCGTCCTCTTTTTTTCCGCGCCCTTGAATCCACCCACATGATGCGAGGGTTGCCGCTAAAATGAAAATTGCAACAGTTCCTACTATCTTTTTCACTGTTTGATTACTCCTTTGCTGAAAATAGTTACTTAGACCTAACGCTTTATGTAACTCTGACTACCAATGTCTTTGAAAGTTTATCACCCAACCGCTGCTTTTTCTCCCCTAAGATAAAGATACAATCAATCACGCTGAGTATCGGCAGCGACAAGTTACGAAGAATAGATTGCCACAAATTGCAAGGCAACCCACTCTTTGAATCAATAACTCTTATTTTCATAAGTCGTTTGCCAATACTTCGCCCGTTTAGTGCATCTTGAAGGAGTAGATACAGCAACGCAACAGAGACAGCGACCCAGAGCACAATATTGGTGCCTTCTAATCCGATACGCATCCACACACCGAACGGGATAGCGACGATGGCAGCGTAGACCAAGCTGTCCAATAACTGTCCCCAAAATCTCACGGAAAGCGAGGCAAGCTTAAATTCTTGTCCATCAATCCTGAAGCTTTCATCTCCGGGCACCTCCCGCAAGGCCTCTATCGGCATTAAAATTGCCGCTCTGTAAGCGGGATACAATCCGAAGATAACCCCAATGCCGACAGAGACACCCATGGCAATGACCATGGTAGAGTATGAAATGATCGAGGGCCAATTGCTGCCTTCCCACACAAATTTAGCGATCAATGCGGCACTACCCTTCCCCAGAAAAATACCGAGAATCGCCCCTAGGATACCGCCCGTTATACTCAAGACCAACGCCTCGATCAAAAATTGCATCAAAATGTCACGCCGTTTTGCCCCAAGTGCCTTACGCAAACCAATCTCCTTTGTGCGTTCTGTGACCGAAACCAGCATGATATTCATGATGCCGATGCCTGCCACAAAGAGGGCAATCAGCGCAATCCCACCCATTAAGGCTTTCATCGTATTCCCGATCTTTTCAGCGGTTGCCAGTTCCTCCTGTGCTGTCCAGTATTGATATTCCTCTCCAGAATTGTTGTGCATCCGTCCCAAGATGTGCTTCGCATCTTCTTTTGCGTTTTCAACCTCATCAAGACTGGTTGCCTCCACACGAATGCGCTCGACCTCCTTCCGTCCAGTAAAGCGCTGCTGAAAGGTTGTAAGGGGGATGATAAAACGCTCATCCCAACCTTCGGTATCCATCGCGTCGCCTTTTTCTTCCATCACACCAATCACCGTCAAGCGCACGTCGTATCGGGGACCCCAACTCGTTGTCCGGGTCGCCTTCATCTCCTTGCCGATTGGATCCTCACCTTTGAAAACTTCATCATAGATTTTATAGCCGATAACGGTGACCGTGCTCGCTCTTTCAACCTCTTCCTCAGTGAAGAAGCGTCCCATGATGGGATACCAGTTGTGTGATCGATCATAACCTGCGGTCCCCGCAACCACTCTAGAGTTCCTACTAGCTCCCTCATGGTATACATTCCAGCCGGGCATGTCATCTTCACCGACTACATGAACAACACCTCTCCCTTTTTCCATAATTTCATATATATCTTGGGTTTCTAGATGTTCTGCGCGGTTTCTACGCCAACGCCTCAGGGTTCGTCCCGCCCTTCTGCTGAATGTCCCTGATTGCCGATCCCAATCATCTCGAGTAATCTCAATCATGGTCAATCCGCCGGTACGCTCAATTTCGCCTAAGACCAGTGCGCGTGAGCCATCACCAACTGAAACCATGCTCACCACCGCACCGACACCGATGGCGATACCCAAGATAGTCAATCCAGAACGAAGTGGATGACGCCGTAAGCTAGCAAGTCCAATCATAATACATTCGATGAGATTCATGCGATTTCTCCTTTGGTTCGTACCCCCGGTTGTCCGCCGGTTCCTTACAATTTACGAATGTTTCTATTCTGTCCTCAGTGCTTCAATGGGCGAAAGTTGTGCGGCTTTTACCGCAGGATAGACGCCGAAGATAATACCGATAAATGCCGAGAAGGCAACAGAGATAATTATCCATTGCGTGGAAATGGTAGCGGGCCACTCCGGGACAACCTTAACAATCTTTACCGCAATATTCGCCATACCGTAACCTGCACCAATCCCCAATCCAATCCCAAGCAATCCGCCAACGCTACACATCACCACCGCTTCGACGAGAAACTGAAAGAGGATGTCCCGTCGCTTGGCACCAATCGCCTTTCGTAATCCGATTTCTCGGGTCCGTTCCGTAACGGAAACCAACATCATATTCATAATGCCGATGCCGCCGACAAGCAACGAGAAACCCGCAATGCTACCCAGCGTGATTTTGATAACCCAACTAATTTTATTTAGCTGCTCCATACTCTCATTCAAAACCCAAATGTGGAAAAAATCGTCTTGATTGCGATGTTGTTTCCGCATCACCGCTTTGACCTCTTCTTGGGCTTTGTCAATCAAATCTATATGTTTCGCCTTAACAGTGAACATCGTGACGTGATCATTTCCGGTAAATCGCTCTTGTGCAGTTGTCAACGGTACAAACAAGATGTTATCAAGATTCCAACCAAAACGGAGGCTTCTTCCGCGCGTCTCCATCACACCTACCACCGTGAATCGCACCATCACTCTTTCTCGTTCTTCTCGTCTGATTTCCCAGTCGGCACTACGTGCCACCTTGATCTCTTTGCCAATGGGGTCATCGTCGCCAAACAGTTCGGTTGCTAGTTCGGATCCAATGACACAGACTTTTTGCCGATCGTCGAATTCAGTTTCTGTAAAAAAACGTCCTCGTCCCACCTCCCAATTCATCCCAATCGGAAAATGCGAATCGACGCCGTTATATCCGGTGCGACTTTCAGCACCATCTGCGGCTTGAACAAGAACGCCACCCCATCGGGGAATACGTGGTATCACCAATTCAACGGAAGGACACTCCGCTTCAATGGCTACGACATCATCGTACTTTAGAAACTCGCTGCTACGGTTGCGGACCCATTGCCCCTTTTTTTTAATCCAGCCACCGCGCCACATACTAAATTGACTAGCACCCCCTAGCTTATCCGCATCTTGGAGTACAAGCGTTTTTGCCCCATCCCCTACAGCAATCATTGCAAGTACCGAAGCGACCCCAACAATAATCCCTAACATCGTCAAAAGGGAACGCATCTTGTTTATGCCAATAGCTCTGAGCCCGATTGAAAATCCTTCACTGAGTTTCAATATCCTCTCTCCTTTCGTGTTAATACCATTCTCAACGTTTCTGTAAACGAGGATGGTAGACTTCTGTTTCTAAATTAAATCCACACGTTTGAGAGTTCTTCACTCAGTTCCAAATTTCCTTTTTTCGTTTTCGCTCATGTTAAGATTTCGTGCAAAGACACCGAGTTTTTGCTTCAAAACTCGGTGTCTCTTCGTGCTTTGCGCTTTCTTTTTCTATGAACCTTCGCTTTTATTCTGTTCTCAATGCTTCGATGGGCGATAGTTGTGCGGCTTTTACCGCAGGATAAACGCCGAAGACAATACCAATAAGTGCCGAAAAAGCAACGGAGATAATCATCCACTCTGTAGAGACAACAGCGGGCCACTCCGGGACAATCTTAACAATGTTTACCGCAACACTTGCCATCCCGTGCCCGGCAGCAACACCCAACCCAATACCTATGATACCACCGACACTGCACATCGTTATTGCTTCAATCAAGAATTGGAAAAGGATATCCTGTCGCTTGGCACCAACCGCTTTTCGTAACCCGATTTCTCGGGTCCGTTCCGTTACAGAAACCAACATCATGTTCATGATACCGATGCCGCCCACAAGCAGCGAAAATCCGGCGATAACACCGAGCACGATTTTGATAACTTTGCTAATTTTGAACAGCTGCTCCATACCCGCCCGCATCTCCCAAACGTTAAAGAAGTTGTCTTCATTGCGGTGCCGTTTCCGTATCACCTCTGTGACCTCTTCCTTCGCTTGGTTAATCAATTCGACGCTCTTTGCTTGGACGGAAATCATTGTCACCCGATCATTGCCGGTAAATCGCTCCTGAACCGTTGTCAGGGGAAGAAGCACCCGGTCATCCAGATTCCACCCGAAACGGAGACTTCGTCCACGAGGCTCCATCACCCCCACAACGGTGAACCGTTCCATGCTTCTGTCTTGGCTACGCTGTTCCCAGCGACGGCGCCTGTTGCCGGAGCCACGTGCGATCTTGATTGTCTTGCCAATTGGATCTTGACCCTGAAAAAGTTCGTTTGCTACCTCCGATCCGAGAACACAGACTTTAGATCGCTCCGTAACATCTTCCTCTGTGATAAAACGCCCGCTTGCAGGCTCCCAGTTCATCCCAATTTGGTAGAAAGACGTAATCCCTTCATACCCCGTCCGTTTTTCCGCGCCGCCTTCCGCTTGTACAAGCACCCCACGCCACTGTGGAATGCGGGGGATAACCCCCTCGACCGAGGGACATTCGGCTTCAATCGCCAGAACATCTCCATACTCAAAATATTCGTTGCTGCGATTCCGCTCCCAACGACCGCTGCCTTTACGGATATGGCTGCTCCTATACAATGTAACCTGATTGGCACCGCCAATCTTTTGGGCGTCCTGGAGCACAATCAGTTTTGCTCCATCGCCGATAGCAATCATCGCCAACACGGAGGCGATACCAATGACAATTCCGAGCATCGTCAAGAGCGATCGCATCTTATTCGCGTGAATCGCTGCAAATCCGACTGAAAATCCTTCGCCAATTCTCATCTCTACTCCTCCCCTATTTGCGCTGAATTCCGTCCTAACACTTGGACGAAACAGCATGAGATTGGTTTATGTCTTTGGTGATAGACAAACAACATCAGAACCTAAAGTGTCTAGTGAATCAGATTGATAGAAATTGTCTTGACAATTTCGGTAATCGCTGATAATATATACCTCCTAAATTTGGTTTAACCAAATTACCCAATAAATTGCGAGGTTACTCAGAATGCCACTTATCTATCTTGAGGATATCTTGGAGCAGACCGGTAACAAGTATTTGGCCGTGAATGTCGCAGCCAAACGGGCACGTGAAATTAATGCTGAAAATAGCCTGCCTATGTTAATGGCTAATACCGAAAAACCTGTTACGGTTGCAATTGATGAACTTAGATCGGGGCGGATTGACTACGAGGAGTTAGATCAACCGGAAGAACGCTCAGAAGACTCACCATTCGCTGCCGTAGAGGGGGAGGAAGACGAGGAGGCAGAGGGGTTGGAAGAACTTCAACCAACTGAGGAGTATTATGAAGAAGACGAGGTGACAGATCCGGATGAGACAGAAGAAGGGCTGTAAGTTAATTGTCCGGTGAAGTTGGAGACTGTCGCGCTGTCTGAAAGAATCTCCTAAAAAATAGTCACCGTTATGTTAGTTGTAAGGGGTCACGTGGGGAGGAATGAAGTTGTTCCCTTCCCACGTGACCCCTTTTTTTATTTTCCAAAAGGTTCTGCTTTGTTGTTGATCCAAACCCGCAAACATGCTAAAATAAAAACGTATCATTTCAAACTTCAACTTTGGAGGTATAACATGGCATTAGGTGAGGGAGATTATAAATATGAATTAGTGGACGGATGGCCAAAACTGCCGGAGGGTTGGGTTTTCTCTATGGTGTCGGATGCAGCAGTCGATTCCAAGGGACGAATCTTCGCCTTCACCCGCGGTATACATCCGGTTATTGTTTTTGACAAAGAGGGGAACTTCGTTACCTCATGGGGGTATGGAGATTTCGGTGTTTCTCCACACCTTATTAGTCAATCGCACGGAATCTTCATCGGGCCCGACGATGAAGTTTATCTGACCGATGCGTGGCAGCATATTGTGCGCCGCTACACACTGCTCGGTGACTTGGAGCGCGAGTGGGGAACACGTGGTGTTGCTGGTGTGACATACCATAAACGCGAGTATAACATGCCCACCGGCGTGGCAATTGGGCCAGAAGGAGAAATCTACGTCGGGGATGGATACGGCAATCGGCTCGTTCACAAATATTCCAAAGAGGGTGAGCACCTGCTAGCTTGGGGCGAGGCGGGCAGCGGTCCAGGTGAATTCGCAGTAGTCCATAATATCGGTTGTGATAAAACGGGGCGTGTCATCGTCTGTGACCGTGAGAACAACCGCATCCAGATCTTCGATCCCGATGGGAAACACATGGAAACATGGACGGATGTCGTTGCCCCCGGCGATGTGTGGATCACTGATGACAACATGATTTATGTGGTCGAGCAGGGCGCGGGCTCGCGTGTCAGCGTCTGGACCCCGGAAGGAGAGCGATTAAGTCGGTTCTCTGGGGCGGAAAACAACGGTATCATCCAGTCGGCGCATGGACTTTGCGTTGATGACGAAGGCAGCATCTACGTTGCCGAGATCGGCGAGCCGGGCCGTGGACAGCGGTTCCAGAAGTTCGCCCGCGTCTAAACAGATTTGATTATGTTAGGAGTTACGCACTTCAGATTGTAGTTGACCGATTTATCGGGCGTATTGTGGTTGCCGACAGCGATAAATCGCCGAACTACAAGGCGTTGAGCGTTCAACTGCATAAGTCCTATATGTTAAGAAACCGTAGGGGCGGGGTTATCCCGCCCTGACTCTTTTAGCCCGGTTGCACAGGGCGCGTCCGATCATGTCGAATCAGCGGACGACTCCCGTTGAGTGTTACAACGAACGATCTCTCAATATGTAGCGACCCAACACCCGGCATCGAAATCATCGCTTCCAGATTGAGAACCATGTCCACCTCAAGCGGTAGGTCTGATGGAACATCCACACAATCATCCTGAATCCGCTGTCCATTGTCTGCGACAATAATCGGGTAATCTCGGACCTCCAAACCCAACCCATGTCCATGAGGAGATGACGCTGTGATGCCGTGTGCATTGAGTGTTTTCCACATGGCAGCTTGGGCGGCAGACGCTTTTGCACCCGGTGTCATCTCCTCTACTCCCGCCTCAACGCATTCCCGCAACGCCCTATGCCTCTCAATCAATACCGTTGACGGTTCGCGCATCGTCAGGGTTGTGCCGCTATCGGAGAAACACCCTTCATAAATGCAGCCAAAATCTACATAGAGTATGTCGTCATCTGTCAAGATATAGTTTGGCTCTGTGGCAAGCCCTAGCCCGCGCACCCCAAACGCGAAGTGATCGAAATCTGCGCCAGCCTTGCCGATCTGCTGCCGATAATGTTGGACAACATCGGTGATTGGCTGCCCCGGTCGAGCAAGCGCGAGCCCTTCCATCGCTGCGGTCTCGCTGATCTCCGCTGAACGGATTAACCGCGACAGCTCATCTTCGGTCTTGACCATCCGAACAAGACGAATGAGGTTTGAGCAATCCTTAATCTCTGCCTTTGGCAATCCCGCCTCAATCGCTGCTTTCGCCCTCGATGATAACCCCTCCATTTCGATGCCGATTCGGGCATTAGTCAACCCTCGCTCCTTGAGAACACTCAAAAGTGCATCGGTAGGTGTAGCATCTCGCTGCGGTCGATGAAGTATATCAAAGATGCGTTGCTCCGCATCGGACAAGTCCCCTATCGGCAGCGAATCGTCTAACTCGTGATCTCCGAAGATATGCACGTCTTGCACCCACAGATCGGAGGCGTTCACCGCAAACGTCGGACTCGCGACAAGCGCGGGTTCACTTTCTAGTGGGAAGATTGCATAAGCAGCGGTCGGATCTGGATCGCTTGGCGCGCCCGGCACCATCATATACGCCTTGAATAGTGGGTCAATCCAGCACCGATAATCCGAAAAATAGGTGATGTTGACCGGCGAGGTTGCTACCAAGACATCCACACCGCAGCGGCGCATATACTCCTGTGCACGGGTTTTGTTGAAAAGCACCGTATGACTCCTTTGTTCAAAACAGGTCTTATAGAAGCACGTAGGTTAGGTTGAACGGGAACCGTGAAACCCAACACTTAATCTACAAACAACTTGGCTCATGTTAAGAAATCGTGCAACAGAAACCGATTGAGTTCACTAGTTCATTTTTCACGTTTTACGCATCACGTTTCATATTCTTCACGCTTTGCACTTTCTCTTGACGTGAGCCACATCTCTTAGAATTTCAAACCCAAGCTCACACGATGTGCCCGTTGCAGAGGACCAAAGTCAGCAAACGCATAATCTAGGGACAACATTGTCGCAGCAAAATTCATGTGGATACCCAAGCCGAGCGTAAGTCCCTCTTCATCGTTACCGCTGTCGGGCCCCAAGCGGAGTTTATACCCCCCACGAATCGCCGCCATCTTTCTGTACCAATACTCTAATCCGAAGTTGAGCCGTTCGCTGTTATCATTCGGATGATTGGCGTCAAGTGCAACGGTCAGGAGGTTATCCCCACTATCAAGCAGATCGTAGGCGATGCCGAGCCGGAAGTTGGACGGCAACGGAAACTCTACGGTTTCTAGTTCAGCTTTTCGCGTCGGATTCGTCGTATCTGGATAGGGGCGATAATCCGCATTCCTAGAGTCACCCGCTTCTTCGGCACCGGTCATAAGATCTGGACCGCTGAAACGCATCTCAGGACCGAAGTTGGAGAAACACATCCCTATCCGTAAACTTCTCCAACCTGTATGGTATAAGGTTCCGACATCAAGGGCAACCCCGGTGGCACTCTCCCGATGGATCTGTTGATGGATATATTTAGCATTGACACCAAAGGAAAGATTTACCCCCGACTCTTTTTCGTAAAGCTGTCGAGAATACGCCACCGATACCGCTGCATCCCATGCAGAGTACCAAAGCCCCGTTCCATCAGGCTTTGCAAGCGTTGTGATTTCCGTATCGGGGACGTTGAGGAATGTAACGCTTGCCCCCAAGGTGCCTACCTTTTCTAGCGGCGTGGCAAACGCCAGGTAGTTGTACCGGGTATCGGCAAGCCATATCGTATGCGTGTCCGAAAAGCTAGTCTGCTTGAGTTGGCTTAGCCCAGCTGGATTCCAATAGATGGTGGTGGCATCGTTGGCAAGCCCGCCAAACGCACCTCCCAAGCTGTCCACCCGCGCTCCTGGTCCAATTTTCAGAAACTGTGCACCGGCAGTCCCTACATTCGTGGTTGCGTCACTTGGAACTGTCCATAAAAACGTGACAGTAACTAAGAGCGTAAAAATTATTGAGGCGAATCGCCACATTACTGGATTCTTAAAAATAATTTTGTGCATGTGCTTACCCTAGTTCATCCCCCTTTATCGAATAATCGAAAACCGGCCGATCTTATTCCCAATAACATCATTGCTGTCATCGCGTGCTTCAACATGATAGATGTAGACGCCACTCGCAAGGGCTTGATTGTAGAGATTAAGAAGGTCAAATGTCTCCGTACCACCCTTGTCGCCCTGTGCTAAACGTTCATCCATATTGAAGGGTGAGAAACTTTCGTGTTCAATCTCTCGCACCAGTTCACCCACCAACGTATAAATCCGAATGGTACACCGCGGCGGCAGGTGCGTGAAGAAAATTTTGTCCGTTCCTTCAGCAGTCACAGCCCTATTCGTGATGAAGTAGGGATTTGGCACGACGCGGATTCGATCTAGATCTGCTTTGATATCTTCAGGGGCGAGCGACGCGTCTTGTGTCGTCAACAGAAATTCGTCACCATCCCGCGGTGCGCTGATCCCCCCCATCTCAACAACGAATACATCCCCAGCAGAGATCTCATTGTTGGGATCCTTTATATAGACGTACCCACCCCGGATATAAATCCGGAAAAATCCCGGTGTGGCTTCCCGGCTATATGTGTCAACCCAACCTGCACCGAGAATTGCATATCCTTCGGCACGGTCGGGGTTGAACTGAATCTCCTCACCCGTATCTTCGTCCACCACTCTGACATGTGTATCATCAACGAACGTGATTGAGTACCTATGCGGACGGTAATACGTCGCCCAAAAGATGTTGGGCCAAGTGTTTTCGCCAACACCGGGAGATTGGATGTCCACCGACCACCCCGGAACAGAGCCTGTGGTCAGTTCCACGTTTTCGATCGGGTTTTCAGCTGGACTCCCGTAAGTCACATCAACCCCCGTTATCTTTAGAATGATTCCATCGAACATCGGAGAGAGCACTTCAACAGCTTCGTGGTGAACAGGATCATACCACTCAAACGGTTGTGGTTCCACGACCGTTTGATCTGTTGTCATGTTGATAATCTCATAAGTGGGTGGTTGATAGCCGGGACCTGTCATATACGCAGCGGGCCCTATCTGCGTTGCGCCCTGCCAAACGATTTTATACTGATCCCCCGTCACCTTGTTTGGCGCGAGTACCATCGGTTCAACGGTGACAGTCCCTACCCCTTGACCTGCCACATCAGCAGCTGCCTCTCGATACCCAGCGGGTTGCGCGCGTGGAACAACATGAAGCATCGTCTCAATCTGGCTGCTCTCCATTGAAATAAGTCCGGTTTTTGGGTTGCCGGTATCGAATGATGTCACCGCATAGGTGTATTGAATCCCGTTGGTCAATCCTTCATCGGTGAAGAAATTCTTGATACCTGCATCTTCACCCAGCGCCTGTGAAGGTGTCGAAACAACGCGAAAAATATCGCCCGCCACAGGGGGACCTGAAGCACCATCCGTAATTGTTACATACAACCCCCCGAAGTAGATTAACGCACCGGAGCGATAGGTCCCGTCCGGATAAGGTTCTCCGGTGTTCGGATCCTTCACAATCGCATACCCCTCGCCGTTTGCTGGGAAGTCGGGATTATGCGCCATAACCTCCCATAGCGTTGTATTAATTATCTCGAAGGTGGTACTGGAATTGAATTTGATTGCGTAGATAGCATTTTTGAAAAAGTCAGCAAAAAACGGTTCATCACCGCCGCTTGCAATGGTAGCATCTGACTGTTTCCCCACATGTGCGACCGTGAGGAAATTACCCGTCGCGCTCGGTTTGTCAAATTCCATCAGCATTGTCCAATCTTCCACCGGGCTGCCGGTATCTGGATCATACGAGGTATCTCGCCGATAGACTCTATAACCTTCAAAGATTTTCTCAGGATCGGTGGGATCCACATATTCGTCGATATTTTGCCCCATCCATTGTCCTTCACTTTCCCAGACAAGCGTCACCTGTCCATCGGCGGGATAAGCGGTTACAACCGGGGATGGCGGCGGGGCAGGCGCAACGTAATCGTCGTCATACAGCTTCTGTGCCCAGTCCGCAGACGCTTGTAAACCGGCGAGTCCCTCACCGATAGCCACCGCTGTGACGATGGTGAACTCCTGTCCGGGCGCGAGCGATGCCACAGGTCCGTACGACTGGACAAAACGCTGATCATCATAGTTTGCGGGGAGCGGGTCAACGCCGGGGACGCTGATATAAGCGTACATTTCCGCATCCGTCGTCGGATCAGTATTTATCGTAATCCGTTTGTGCGCCGTAAAAGGAATTTTTGCCCCGGGGTCCTGCGGGTCATTCCCCACATACGCATCCAACACCCGCAAACCGATGTATCCGGGAGCAGAAGCGTTGGAGAACCCGTAAGAGAGATAGCGGTTCGGGTGGGCTTCGGGGTTGAGCGCGTCCGGCGTCTGATCCAATGCAATAAAGTCATCAGCCGAATAGCTCGCTGTACCTGTTTCGTTGCTAGACACATCTACATCATACCGGAACGCCATAAACAGGTCTTCAAGCGGCTCACCGCCAACGTTTTTGACCCTATATTCTAAAATAAAGAAATCGTAGAGCGGTGCATAACTCCACTGAAAGCCATCGACTACAATCTCTAAGCCGAGAATCAATCCCTGATTTGCATCGGGGTTCATATCGCTACACTTGAACATGATCGCTTGGCTTGTCGGTGTTCCTTTGGTAGTCACACCGGGCTTGTTTGAAATCACTTCAGGCACATCGTCGGTGGGCCAAATTTCGCTCTGTCTGCCATCGGATGTGGAGACACCAACCTCCCCACCTTTTTTGGCACCGATCCAGATATCGCCTTCATAGATGTAGGAATCGTTTGTGCCCGCGGGCCACCACCCTGAAGGGTTGGCGGTTGGGTTGGTGGGGTGGCCAACAACTGCGGTGTTGTAGACAGCGGACGACAGATTGCCTACATCCAATGCCTTCCAATCCACGGCAGCCATCACCGGCAGGATTGCTATAATCAGTAGCCCAGATATAAGGGCTACTCGTAGGGGCAGTGCTATATGCCTGCCCGGTTTCATATGTTTCATTTTTCCTCCAAAAAAACAGGATAAGAGGTCCTACCTTACAATAACCTAAGTTGCTAGGGCCATTTAGTTTTCGGTTTTTTGGCTGATTTCAGAATGACCCGAATCCGTAGGCGGGGCATCTTGCCCCGCCGTAGCTTTGACCGGGAGATCGAACTACGGGAGAATTATGGTGAATTCTAAAAATAAATAGACACTTTCGCCCCTCGGTTTCGATCCCCCCGATAAATCGGGGTAAACTAATTATCGGGGTAGGTGCGGTTGCCTAACCGCACCGGACATTGCTCGGAAATTACCGAATTAAAAAAATGATCTTCATAAAGGGTAGGTCTGCACTAAAGTGTGGAGTAGTGAAATCGGCACTCAAGCTTGCAAAATCGTTCATACAGCAACAAGGCATTCATCAGAGAAATCCTCAATGAACACGGGGTTTCGAGGCGTATTACCGATGTATGACATTTCTGGGTGTGCCTCGGATTTTGCCCATAATTTCAGACATTTGATGCCTACCACACTTAACTGCGGTGCTACCTCATAAAGTTTGTGCTACAAAAAAGTGGCATTTATTATATGAAATGGTATAACAAACCTGATTTCTGTGTCGCAGCATGTCAGGCTACCTATTATTCCACATCTGGGCGCGGCGCATAAATACCAAGGGATCTGCCACCCATTCTGCATAGCCGATGTTCTTGTTATCCGTCAGATAGTTCAGTTTTTCATCAATACAAGCAGCGAGTGCTGCATCTTCCACCGCTAGGGTAAATCCGCCGAGTTCAAACTGCTCATCAAGGGCGGTGACAACGAAGGTGTTACCAGAGACTTGGACGGCATCGCGATTTCCGATCTCTCCCCTTGCTATTGCGTCAACCCTCCCTGTGGCGAGGGCAGCCAGAAGGTCCGACTCCCCCACCTCATCCCCAAGATAAATGACTTGCGGCATATTATCCGAAGGTGGATAGAGATGACTCCGCCCTGCCAAATTTGGGGTGGCACCGGCGGCGGTAATCGTGTACGCCGCAGTGCCATCAGCAACGACAACCCCTAGCGGCGTCTCAACGCGCGTCCCCTCAACGAGAATACCGTTGGGGTCAACGAGCCCCGTCAGTTCCAGCAAACGTGCTTCTCCGGTCGTAGCGGAAAGCACACCCACGCGCACATCGCTCGTCAAATCCGCATGGGTGGCGAAACGTTCTACATCTTCAGTCCGCACCAAAAGCGACTGGCGAAACTTGATATGCCCCGACGTAAAAGTGATAACCGTGTTGCCGGTCACATCTCGGGTCCGAGAATCGAGAATCGTGATACCGCCGCCCACAATATCATATTCCGGTTCAGCAGACTTGAGCCAGATGTCCGGCCAGACCGCGATAGGGTAGCGGACAAAGGATAATCCTGCGCCTTGCATAGCCTCGAGTGCTGTCAACAGGTCTGCTTCATAGCCGAGATGCGTATTGAAAGCGTCGGAAGCAGGGTCTTCGTCAGCACTGTAACTCACAGGCGAGAAATACGTGTAAAAACCGACGTTGAGGACTCGAGCCCCATCTGTGCAGGCCTGCGATGGCATAGCAGGTTGAACAATTTGCTGAAGTTGTTCGCAAGCGGAAAGCCCCACAACGAGAATAGCAATCGCTAACACAGATACGAATTTTGTGATTTTTTTAATATTCCTCTCGGTGCTTTTCCCACTGATAACTGGGGATGATAGTACCTTAACAGTTCCATTGCTGGGAAAAACGGCGGCAATATCTGGCGTAAGACGGACAATATTTGTACCAGCAGCATATTGCTCTGCATATTTCCCACGAATCCCATTGTTCAGGGATGTTTCGTCATACTCAGAACATAATCCGTCATTGGGTGCGGTTATATCAGTCATTTTCGTAGTATTTATCGAAATTACTTGCTGCTTTGTTAGGATGCCATTCAAATTCCATGTTGTCGCCTTGAAAAGCCTACTCTTTCTAAAAATCCAAACTCACACCAATCATAACCAACCGCGGCGAACTCCACGAGGCTGGACTGGAATGCTTTCTAGCGGTAAGCGGGATGCCATACCGGTCGTATGTCACCGGATCAAGCAGATTGTCTAGATTTTTCGTGTTGAAGATGTTCCGAATATCCGCAAAGAGGGTATATATCACCCCACCAACCCGGCTTCGCTTACTAAGCAGCACATCAACATTGTAAGTTGGCGGATAACGCTTCGAGTTCACATCAGGTTTAATCGGCGCGCTCGGATTCGGGGTGTAGGGCAAACCGCTGCCGTATCGACCAATCAGATTGATAGCACTGTCGAGGGGCAGTTGAATGTCCAACGTCCCAGAGACAACGTGCCGCTGATCCCAATCTAGGGGATGGCTTTCAGTCACTTCAGGTTGTTGCCGATAATAGGTCAAGTAGCCCAGGTTTCGACTGGAGCCTTTCCCCTTTGCAACGGAATAGGTATAACTGAGCATTCCAGAAACTGGACTATTCCCCGTGCGCCACTTGCGAACTGTCAACTCAAAGCCTTGAACCCGTCCGTAGATATCATTGATGAAATAGCTGTAATCGTTGGTGATGTCGACATGCACGCTACTCACCAGATTGTCAATATCCTTAGTGAACCCGGTGATGTCAGCCGTTAGGTCGTCGGCGAACTGCTGCGCGATTCCGACCTCATAAGCGATAGTTTTCTCCGGCTCCAAGTCGGGATTCCCGCGTCTACGGATCGCCCCCCGCATATCAAAATTGAGATTCTCGTAAAGATCATCGCCGCGCGGGATCTGGTAGTAGTGTCCATACGTGAAGTGCAGCTTCGCCCGATCTGTTACCGGGAACGAGATGCCGAGACGTGGCGCGAGCATCTGTTTGGTGGAGGCCTCAACCGGGTTCTTGATAATGGGCAGCCCAACTGTGTAGACGCTTTTATCTAGCTTGATTGTTCCATCCTCATTGAGTTCAAGCGGATCCAAAGGATCTCCGGGTGAAACCCCGTCTGGATTATACAGATCGTACCGCAATCCCGCATTGACGATCATTCCCGCATACTCCATCTTGTCTTGCAAGTATGCACTCAAGGAGCTAGGGGCTACATCATAAAACTCCATGTAGAGGTTTGAGCTCCCCCAATTGGTTGTGCCGAGATTATAGATATCTTGTGCCGTGAAACCAACACCTGTCTGGATTTGGTGATTTTCTGTGACTTGGCTGGCGAAATCCGCTTTCGCTATTGATGTCGTTGAATTGCGGTCAGTCCAGTTGTTATCGTCTCCTGCGATGTAGTAGGTTGTATCGTTGTACGCCTGTTGGGTTGGGTTTCTTATTCTTCCCGCTTCCTGATTCTCCTCAAAGGATTTGTCGGGGTCCCACGCGTTTTCATCAAACGTTTTATTCAACGGATCCCACAATTTATCCGGTTGATGGCTCTCAAAAGAGCGATGGAATTGCCCAAGCGTCAAGGTGTAGAAAGTACCGGAGTTGAGATTATGTGAGAGTTGCACGGAAAGGCCACGCCCATCTCTGTTCCCCACCGGAATCGCGCTGGGTAAAAAGCGCAGACCACCACCATAGGAGGTGGATTCCCGCTGATCGAAAAGCCCACTCGCGGTAAGCTTAATTTCGGGAGTCACTTCAAACTTGAGTTTGCCCTGAAAGGTGTATCCCGTTGAATCAGCATTGGGGAGGAAACTTTCGTTTTGTTGCAGTTGGCTGGCAACCGAGAAGGTCAACCGGTTCCCCCATATCGGTCCGTTGAGAGCGAATTCCCCGATATGGCTCGGACTCAAATCATACGTTTTCGTATCGTTGAATAACCCACTGTATTGGTTTAGATCCACGATGTAGCCATCGAACAGCGTAACCTGTTTCTTCTCATAGTCAATAACCGTGCCATCGGTGTCTCGATAAGGTTGACGCTCCATAATAACTTCACCCGCGGCATCCACCCTAGGCTCGCCTGTGGTGGGGTCAATAACAGGCAGCAATGGGTTTGCTGTCCTATCCGCATACACGCCGGGGACAATCTCCGTGAAAACGACCTGTGCATCCCCCTCTCGATCTGCCAACTCTTCGACCGTAGTGGGGTCTCCCCGATAGGGGGTTTGATAGCCGTAAGGTTCGCCGAGGAAGATCCCCCGGAAAGGTTCAAGTGCCACCGGTTGGAAGTCGTTGTCTGGATCTAACCACGGACCGTATACCGGATCGCCGTGATGCGTCGCCCACTGCCCGACTCGATACCGGATTCGACCCGAAAACTTTTGGCTGCCAGCTTTCGTGATGAGATTGATCACGCCGGACTGTGCGTTACCGTGTTCTGCGTTGAATCCACCCGTGATGATTTCCATCTGTTCAAGGGCATTCGTGTTGATACTGATACCTAAACCGCTGCCAATTGGGTCATTGACTGGGAGACCATCAATCAGATATTGAATCTCCATCGAACGACCGCCGCGAATATGGACCGCGCCGGAGGCGTTATTCACCGCCACGCCTGCCTGTGTTTGGAGAATCCCATTCACAGTATCGCGGGGCATGGCTTCGATATCTTCCGCTTCAATAATCCGTGTCGTTTGCGTAACATCTCGTTTAATCAGCGGTTTAGTAGCCGTTACCGTGACCTCTTCGAGCGTGACAACATCAGCAGCCTTTAGCGCGAAGTCTAAGGTTGTGGTAAGCCCGGCGAACACCTTCGCACCCGCCACCGTCTCCGTGCCGTAGCCGGTGAGTTCTGTTTTTACATCATAGCCGCCCGGCGGGATATTGATAAGGACATAATAGCCTGCCTCATTTGTCGTTGTGGTGCTGCTTGTTCCCACAAGTGTCACCGTGACATCTGCCAATGGTGCACCCGTTGCTTCAGCGGTAACCACACCTGAAACCTTCCCGGTGATGGCAGCAGAAGCGTCCCAGATACCCACCAACGCTACAAAAGCCACAATGAGTAGGAAGTAGGGATAGGCACTTATACCCGTCCTAATTCTATGAATCGTGTAACACGGTAAATCATGTTTTCTTTTCATTTTTTATCCTCACTTTTGGTAAACTACTCAAAGCTAGGTATTGCCTCCTCTAATGGTTCAATCGAAAGCCGCCAGCCAAGCGCATTTAGAATGGTTCCGAGCGTATCGAGCGTTGGTGTGTTGTCGCTTGATAGCATCTTCAATACGGTTTGTGGTGCGGTATGGATTCGATTAGCAAGTTCATGAATCCCGCCCTGCGCTTCAACAACGGTCTGTAGTGCTAGCATAAGTGCAGCAGTATCGCCATCAGTTTGGTATTCTTCTAGTGCCACTTGAAGGTAGCTAATTGCCTTCTCCCGGTCCGCAAACTTTTCAATTAGATATTCGCGCCATGTTCTCATTTCTCTCATCGTTGTACCTCAATAGGTTTTGGCGCGTTCAATGTCCCGTGTCTGCGATGACTTGTCACCACCACAGAGTAGAAGAACAACCGTGTTATTTATTTCACCGAAATAGACTCGATAACCGGCACCGAAATGGAGACGTAATTCAAAAACACCCTCACCAACTATTATACCTTGACTTATCCGCACTCGTCAAACAATCTAGTTCTTTTGATAAATCTATCAACCCCGTGACGGCTCTGTCATCGTCTTTCTGAGCTCCCGATGCAATTCAGCAAGGTGGGTGTCATTCTCCATCACCTGCTTCAAGTGCACCATCCGCTCTGGACCGGCAGTACGGATCATCGCTTCGCCGAGGATGCTATCGATCCAGAACCGTGCTTCTTTACTGAACATGTCACGCAATTCCCCCAGTCGCTCCTCGGGGTAACGAGAGCAGAAGTTCATTGTGTACATCCGTCGCCGCTCAGAACCGCCAAACGCAGCGTGCTTGAGGTTTTGATTGAAGACGACAATATCGCCGGGATTTGTCTCCAAAACGAGTGCCGGGACATCAGGACCGGACATCCCCCAGATCTTTCCGCTCTCGCGGATGTCGCGTTCAATCGTGTCGGCATAAGGCTCGCCAACGCGGTGGCTGCCGGGGATCACACGCAGTGCACCCGTATCGCGGGTCAGCGGATCGAGGTAGAACGGGATCTTGATATCCATCAGCCGGTTTCCATTGTAACCGTCGGAGTGCCAACGGGTGTCCCCAGCGTAGAGATTGCCATCGCCGCTTGTATAGTTAAAGTCATCACCGCAAATACTAGCAGCGATGTCGTGGATGCGTGGATCGTCTAGTAGGGAACTGAGGTACTCACTGAGATCCGGGAACGGGCAGATGCAAGAACGATTCACTCCGTCGTGCAACGCGCCGTTGTGTCCGCCACCGTGGGCAGCCCAAACAGCTTCAAACTCGTCAATAATCTTATCAGCGCAGTCAGCCAATAATCCCGGAAAGGATAAGAACCCAAACGTATCAAAGAATGCCATCTGTTGGTCGTTAAGTCGTGTTGATCCCATTGTCACATCTCCAATCTCTATTGGGTCATGTTAAGCAATCGTGTAGCAGTAACCGTAGGGGCGGGGTTACCCCGCCCGTGCTTACCAAAAACTCGATTTCTCTTCGCGTTTTGCACCTTCTTTTTCTATCCAAACTCTGTTGACGGCATAATCTCAGCTAAGGCCAATTGAGCCATTAACCTCGCGACGGTTCGGTCATCGTCTCTCTGAGTTCCCGATGCAATTCAGCAAGGTGGGTGTCATTTTCCATCACCTGCTCTAGGTGCACCATCCGCTCTGGGCCCGCGGTACGGATCATCGCTTCACCGTGGATGCGATCAATCCAGAACCGTGCCTCGTGACCTAGCTTCTCGCGTAACTCCCCAAGCCGTTCTTCCGGGTAACGGCGGCAGAAGTTCATCGTATACATCCGTCGCCGTTCAGAACCGCCAAACGCAGCGTGCTTGAGATTGTGGTTGAAGACAACAATATCGCCGGGGTTCGTTTCCAAAATAAGTGCCGGGACATCAGGACCGGACATCCCCCAGATCTGCCCACTCTCGCGAATATCGCGTTCAATAATGTCGGCATAAGGCTCGCCAACCCGGTGGCTGCCGGGGATAATGCGGAGCGCGCCGGTGTCGCGGGTCAGCGGATCGAGGTAGAAAGCGATCTTGATGCTCATCAACCGGTTTCCGTCGTAGCCGTCAGAGTGCCAACGGGTGTCCCCGGCGTAGAAATTACCATCGCCACTTGTATAATTAAAATCATCACCACAGATGCTGGCGGCGATGTCATGGATACGCGGGTCATCCAGTATAGAGCTGAGGTATTCGCTGCGATCCGGGAACGGGAAGATACAGGAACGATTCACCCCGTCGTGCAGTGCCCCGTGGTGTCCGCCACCGTGGGAAGTCCAGATAGCTTCAAATTCGTCAATAATCCTATCGGCACAATCAGCCAATAATCCCGGAAAGGACAGAAACCCAAACGTATCAAAGAATGCCATCTGCTGGTCGTTGAGTCGCGTTGATGTCATTATCGTGTCTCCAATTTGGTGGATGCAGCATCTGTTTAACGTTCTACGTTTCCTCAATCGCGCAATTGTCGAGGAATAGTTAAAAATCTATACGGTAGCGACGCTTAATCCGATCGCTCTTTTTGTATAGATGATAGAATTTCCGGGGAACCTCTACCGTTTCAACAAACCTAGCTCCCACAATTTCGCACGTTCTCCTTGAAGCCATATTGTCGGGATTACACGTAATCCAGATCGGATTAATCTCATGGCGGCGTGCGAGAGGCAAGATGAGTTGGCAGCTTCTTGCGGCGTATCGATGCCCCCTGTACGCCGGCGTAACATTGTAACCGATATGTCCTGCGTATTTTTCGAGGTTCTCATCGTTCCCGATCCGCAGCGAGATATGCCCCATATTTGTATTTTGACCGACAGATCTCATTGCGAACTCATAACTAGGGGCATATCCCTTTGAGGAATCGGCGGAACGCTTTTCAACTAAAATGAGCTCTAGATCGCCATCGACCAATCGTCCGGGATGCAAGAACCTAAAAGTAGTGTCATCACTCATTGCAGACCGCCTATTACGCCATTACACCTGTAGTGGAAAATCTCGTCGTTTTCTGGCAATACGCTGAATAGCTCCAATCGTTACTCTAATACCCAAAATTAGTGAACCTCTCTGCTACCTTCACGTTTCACGCTTTTGACATGAGTCTCAAATATCTGTACCTTCTCCTACCAGTTCTTCACCCATACGCTTCAAGCCAGCGGTCAGCCCCCCATCGACGATGAGGTTTGTTCCTGTGACGAAAGATGCTTGGTCTGATACCAAGAAAAGGGCAGCCGCAGCGATCTCTTCGGGCTTGCCAACCCGTTTGAGCGGATACCATTTCGACAGTCGGTTAAAGAGGTCTGGATCTTTTTCAAGCACCGCTGTCCATGCAGGCGTTTGAATGGATCCCGGACAGATCGAATTGGCGCGGATGCCCCGCTCTCCGTAGCGGACAGCGATGTTTTGCGTCAGCGAGATAACCCCCGCCTTGGCAGCACTGTACGCCTCCTCGCCGAGTCCGAGCAACCCGTTCACCGAAGCGATGTTGACAATTGCTCCCTTGCGTTGACCAATCATGTGCGGCAAAGCCGCTTTACAACAGAGAAAGGCACTTGACAAACAGCCCCGGATATTTCTGTTCCACAGTTCCTCATCAACAGTGAGAATGTCATCTCCATCACAGAAGTACGCATTGTTCACCAAGATATCAACGCCGCCGTAAGCATCAATCGTTTGGGATACCATCGCTTCAACCGCAGCAGAATCCGTTACATCGGTATGCACAAACCGAGCGGTTCCGCCCTCACCTTCGATCGCTGCAACGGTGTCCATTCCGGCGGTATCGTTGATGTCCGCTACGACGACGCAGGCTCCTTCGGAGGCGAATCGTTGGGCAGTCGCACGACCTATGCCCGATCCAGCCCCTGTTATAATCGCTGTTCGATTGGCTAATTGCACAATGTCTGCTCCTTCCTATTCGCCCCCGGTAGGTGCGGTTTCATGAAGTTTAAGTATTTAAATCTCATAAAACCGCGCCGGCGTCGCAAGCAAATTACCGAACTGTTTTTTTAATTTTCATCCAACCGCACCGGTTTTGAGTGTCTCATTACACTATAAACGCCGCATCTTACAACCCTTCTTGGTCGCTCAATCGCTGTAACAGCTTACAATAGGCTATCTGCCCCTGTTCAAAGCTGCTGATCCGGAAAAATTCGTCCGGGGCATGGGCGTTTTCATCTTCTAAGCCGAAGGCAAAAGTCACTGTATAGACATCTAGCTTATCTAGGAAAAGACGACATACCGGAAGGGTGCCGCCCAGTTGCGTGAAATACGGTGTTTTTCCGTATACCTCCTCAAGCACTTCGTAGGCAGCCTGATTCCCCGGATGATCTGTGGGGATTCGGTACGCCGGGGAGGGCGCAGCCTTGGGAGTAGTCGCTATCTCCACTCCCGGAGGCGTATATTTTTCGATATGGGTCGCAAGTTGTTCCAAGATCTTGTTCGGGTTTTGATCGGGCACAAGGCGGCAGGTGATTTTGGCGTGGGCTTCACTCGGAATGACAGTTTTGCTGCCCTCCCCTTGGAAACCACCCCAGATCCCATTCAACTCAAGCGTTGGGCGAACCCATGCCCGTTCAAGTGCCGTATAACCGGGCTCACCAAACAGGCGATCCACACCGAGTTGTTCCTTATACTCCGTCTCGTCGTGACCGATAGCAGCAATCTGGTCTCGATCCTCGGCGGAGAGCGGGATAACATCGTCGTAGAACCCTTCAACCAAGATATCGCCCGCTGGGCTACGCATAGAATCCAAGAGACGTACGAGGGCGTGGATCGGGTTTTGGACGGTGCCACCGTAGATGCCGGAGTGCAGGTCTACATTGGGGCCCTTCACGTCAATCTGTAGCGCGCACAACCCCTTGAACCCAACAAGCAGTGAAGGCTGATCTTCACGCCACTGCAATCCATCGGCACTAACCACTAGATCGCAAGCCAATAATTCTTTCTGGGCATCTATCAGATCCGGCAGATGACCGCTACCGATCTCCTCCTCACCTTCAAAGAAGAATTTCAGGTTGACCGGCAAGCTACCCTCAGTCTTTAGCAGTGCTTCCGTGGCGAGGATGGGGATGAGCATGTTTCCTTTGTCATCGGAGGAACCACGGGCGTACACCTTTCCATCCTGCACGACGGGTTCAAACGGCGGGCTAGACCACAGATCGACCGGATCAACGGGCTGCGTATCAAAGTGACCATAGATCAAAACAGTCGGTTTATCGGGCGCGTGTAACCATTCACCGTAGACCACCGGAGGTCCACCGGTCGGCAGGATGCGTATCCCTTCAATGCCAGCAGCGTCCATACGGTTTGCAACCCATTCACCTGCCCGTTGAATATCACCGGCATGTTCAGATAGTGCGGAGATGCTCGGAATACGGATAAAGTCTAACATTTCGTCCAAGAACCGAGACCTGTTGGTTTCCAGATAATTTTCCCAATTCGCCATAGATTTCCCTTTTCTCCCTTTTGTCTTTCGCTCATATTAAGAAATCGTGCAATAGAACCCCTAGAGGTGGGGTTGCTGTATCAATGAACTAGTGAACCAATAAACTAATGAACTCATGCACCTTCAGCCACAAGCGTCATTTCCTCTTTGCCATCAAGGCCAGCAGCAACTGGAAAGGACTTCCGTTCCGGCTGCCCGTTGCGTGGCACATAACGAACTTGCGGCGAGAAGTATGCGTAAAGCGCGGTGTTCCTCGAATTCGGCGATCTATTCGGACCTGAACCGTGCGCCATGAGGCTGTGGAAAAACAGCGCACTCCCCGCAGCCAAAGGAACATCAATCTGCTCTGAGAAATCGCGATCCTCGTGATCTGTCAAGGATTCATTCTGCTTACGAGCGATATGTCCCCAAGACTGAAGTCCCCATTTGTGGCTCTGCGGGATCACCTTAAAACATCCGTTTTCAGGTGTGGCATCATTGAGCGCGATGCTAACCGTTACCAGCGTCGGTGGCTCCATGGGCCAATACGCAGAATCTTGGTGGATGCCGTGCGCGGAACCGTGGAATGCCGGCTTAAACATTAACGTACTTCTGAACAGCAGCAGATCCTGACCGATAAGGTTTTGCACAACTTGGATTAACTTCGGATGGACTGAGAGGCGACGAAATACCTCCGAATACTGACGGGTGTTTTCAGCCTTTCTGAGCACCGGAAGTTTATCGTCCTCTGCCAACGCCTGTGACGCAGTTTTCGCGTAAGGTTCGCGTTGAAAGTGCCCATTTTCGCCTTCTGCTTCGAGTTCGGCGGCGAGTTTGTGCAGACGCAGAATTTCCGCCTGACATTCCGCCAATTCTTCGGATGATAGTAGGTTCTCTACAACGAGGTAGCCCTCTTCTTCAAAGAAAGTTTTCTGTTCTTGTAGGGTCATATCAATCTCCTTGACCATTTGAGTTTCATTATCGGCGGTGTGATGCACCACCTACAATCTCGGCAAGCCGTTTCACAAGATATGCGTTAAAATTGTAGGGAGCCCCATACCCGGGTGCCTCTTGGAATTTTCGGCAAATGAACAGATGACAACCATCGCAATCAGCTTCGATAATGAGCGGGCGTCCGGAAGAATCACGTAGGAAATCAACGACACCAATCTCAAACCCGATCAGATCCGCCAAACGCAGGGCAAGCGATACCATCTCCTCATCAAGGGTTTCTAAAAATTCGTAACGTGCTCCCGTTGCAACGTTGATAATCGACTTTTCAGCACTATCAACACCCTCCTTCACCCGCATCGTACCCATAACCACCCGATCCCCGACGACGTACATACGATAAACGCGGTCATTGGTTTGTGCTGTCGTGCCGACGAACTGTTGCACATAATAAGGCGGTGCAAGCACGAGCGTCTGATCGAGGAGGCGGTTGCGTTCCCCAAAAGCGACCTGATAGGCCTGATCTCCCCTCCGCGTCGTTATCGCTCCTCCCTCACGCCGTAAAATCCGATGCCCCACACCACCGCATAGGTGTGTCGATTTCAATAGGGCAATTCCGTACCGGTCCAACATCTCCACCACCGCATCGGGTGTCTGAGAGATAACTGTTTCAGGTGTCGGCAGGTTGTTTTCGACCATTAACCGAGAGGTCGCGATTTTATCAATAGCAATCTTCTGCGCTCGTATCGAATTAATAACCAACCGTTCTGACTCAAGTTGTCTCAACGCATTCTGTTCGTCGCAGGGTAGCACATAGACCAGATCTACGTCCGTCTGATCGAGCGTCGCCGTTGTCAGCCGGCAACTCTGTCCACCGACAAGACTGATTTCATGCTCAAGTCCCCGAACCAGATCCTCCAATAGAAACCAGTAAGCGGGTTCGTAGAGCAATCCGATTTTCATAACGAATCTAGCGCACGTTTTCGGAGCTCGTCAAACTTCTCAGCGCACGCAGCCCGCGCTGCCCGCCACCCCTCTAAGTCACGTTTGCCAGTTTTCACGAAGTCAAGCACATAGCCTTCAGCTTCCATATATTCCGCGCACAAACGGGCAACACAACCAGCAATATGATTCGGAATTGTCGTTACGCCGTTGCAATCCCCATGTATCAAATCTCCGGGATAGACCGTAGTCCCGCCAACATGCACCGGGATGTTCACATCGGCGATTTGGTGGTAGCCGTGGGAGGGGTTGGTACCGCTCGTGAAGGTGGGGAAATTGATCTCCCGTACCTGATCTAAATCTCGCCCGGCACCACTCGTGATTAGTCCTACGCAACCGAATGTCTGATAGGTCATGCACATCACTTCACCGAATGTCGCCGCAGCAGACGGAACATCGAGATCCTGGAAGACAACAACACGGGGTTCAGGAATTGAATCCATCTGTGCAAGCTGTTCCTCCATACCGGCGTAGGTCTCCCCTTCTCGCGGCGGATTGTCGGTAGAAAGCGTCGCTGTTGTTGCGTAACCGACCAGCGGTGGCATTTCTGGGAAACAGGCTTGGATGCGGTCATCCATATAGCCGGTGTTTCGCGGACGGACATCAAACAGTTCGATAACGTTACAAATTGTGGGCGTATCTGCGACCTTAAGAAGTTCTAACTCTTCGGATGAAATTGTTTGGACTGGATTCATAATTTTCCCCTTAGGGCTATTCTTAAAATGCGAAGTACAAATTCCATCGAAATTTGCAAAAACTGATTATAACACGATTTGATTGCGAAGGCATATATTTTTTTATTATTTGTAGGATTTACGCATTTCCTCTTAAAGTCTCCCTGATAAGGGGGATTTAGGGGGTTAAATGCAATCAGATAACGACTTTTCAGTCCGTAGGTTGGGTTGAACGGAACCGATGAAAATGCCACACATGACAACTGGGGTTAGAGGGACGATGCGGGTTGAAAGTTCACAAGTCGAGTGAAACCCAACATTTTATCTGCAGCGGATAAAGGTGTTGGGTTTCACTCTTTCTATCTACAAAGCAGTGTTGTTGAAAAACAAAGCATCTACCGTCGTTGATAGGGATTCGGTTTGACCCGTTCAACCCAACCTACGATACTGTATGAATCCCATAGGCCGGGCCCCAATGAACCAAACTGTTTTTCACGTTTCACGCATCACGTTTCACGCCCTTATTTTTCTACGAGCCTATATTCCTTCCCTCAAAGGGGTGAAACATTTGTTTCTTTGAGAAACATCTGTGTCACCCGCCCCGTACCTTGAGTTTGAAAGGGTTTGCGAGGTATTTGTCTCAAAATTGGTCTTCCAGCCGTTTCACCCCTTGTTGTCCCTTTACCCGGTTCCATCTCATACAATTAATAACATCTACATGGGGTTAACGCAACGCTGCAAAGTGCGTGAAAGATAGAGCCAGAGCCGTTTTATGTGCTCATCTTCGATGCAGTATGAAGACAAAACAACCTTATATATTCCTCCATGTACATCTTGGCAGATGTTTTGCATATAGAGAAGCATAAATTAAACGACAGAAAGGAGAAACCATGTTAAGCCCAACCATTCAGGAAGCATTGAACAAACAGATTAATCATGAATTTTACTCCTCCTACTTCTATCTCGCGGTGTCAGCCTACTTTGAATCGCTTAATTTGGGTGGCTTCACGCATTGGATGCGGTTGCAAAGTCAAGAAGAGAGAGAACACGGGATGAGGTTGTTAGATCACCTCCACGACAGGAACGGACAGGCGACATTTGAAGCGATTGCTCAACCACCTATAGAATTTCAGTCGCCAGCAGAAGCCTTTCAGCAGGCTTTGCAGCATGAGGACCATGTAACGCAGACTATCAATCGGTTCTACGAACTGGCGGTGCAAGAGAAAGACTACGCAACACAGGTGGAGTTACAGTGGTTTATTTCTGAGCAGGTCGAAGAGGAAAAGCGAGCCCGTCAAATACTGGATCAACTCAAAATGATTGGCGATCAGGGGACAGCTTTGTACCTGTTGGACAAGGAATTAGGGGAACGCGAGAGCGACGGCTAAACGTGACTTCGGTTTTTTTTAAGCGTAGGAACTATTAGACAACACAGGGAGAATTATGGATACTTTAACGCAAGCTCTCAGTCAGGAAGCACTTCTTGGCGCGAGAATTGGTGAGGTTTATAGAGCGGAGTCCAATGAGATCGAGGCGCAATTTGAAAGGTCCGAGCAACACAATGAGTGTACGCCTGTGGAACCCAACCTCGGTCCCGCCGTCCAACCGAGTTCTTTGCCTGTTACAGTCTATATGGAGAACATGGCAAAAGAACATATCCTTGTCGTTGATGACGAACAGAACATGCGTAACACCCTCGCATTCATTCTGGAAACAGCGAATTATCATGTCACAACCGCAGCAGAGGGGCGATCTGCTTTGGAGGAGATATTGGCGGCGCGAAAGGGCGATCAGCCAGTAGACCTGCTCATCACGGATATGCGGCTACCCGGTTTAACTGGACTTCAATTGATTGATGAGTTGAATTACCTGAAAATAAAAATCCCTGTGCTAGTCATCACTGCCTATGGGGACCGGTCACTACTTCTTGAACTGGAACGCACCGGTTATGCGGACTACCTTGACAAGCCCTTTGATTACAAAGAACTTGTCAGGCGCGTTGATTTGCTCATGGAAAAAAGATGAGCTGGGTGAAATACATCAATAAAAACAAGGAGGAAATTGATATGCTTTGGGGTGAAGCGTCTTTAAGGCTCAAACTTAACGGTTTTGAGGATGGATTAAACCACACGATAGATCGATTAACCTATGAGATCCTTCAGGAGTATCGCGAAGGGGTTGATGTGGCACATCAGTTGATGGAACCCCCAATGTGGGACACCTTTGAGGATCTACCGATTCCATTCTTCAGTCCGAGGCATGAACCGGACGAAATTGCCTAGGGCGTGTTGACATTTCACACGGCGTAGGTTGGGTTGAATGGTAAAAGCAAGTTCCTATCAAATACAATAGAAGCTACGCTTTCCAGTAACACTCCTTTATAGGATAGATGAAGTGAAACCCAACACCAATTTGGTCATTTCTGATAGGTGTCGGATATGAAAATCCGATCTACAGATTGTCTAGCAACTTAGGCTAAATAACCTAAGTTGCTAGTTATTGGAAATCCATCAGAACCTGTAGGTCGAGATTCATATCTTGACACCCAAATGTCAACAGAACTAAACAGTAAAGCGGAACATTAATATTAAAAGAAATTGACGCAAAGCTTAATACAATCTGGACGCTGTATCTACAGCGGACCAACATTACATAGGACTTACGCAGCGAACCGTAGGCGGGACATCTTGCCCCGCACCACCTATACTGAAATGCACAAGTCTGAAGGTGGGACATTTGGCTCCGTGCTAAAATGCGTAAATCCTGTTACATAAAGGAGGCAAATACCATGGCAGTCATCACCGTTTCCAGAGAATACTACAGTCGCGGCACACAGATTGCCCGGCAGGTTGCCCAAGACCTGGGATATAACTATTTTGATAAAAATATCCTCACCGAGGTGGCACGCGCCGCCAACACAACCGCCAAACAGATTAGCCGCTATGACGAGAAGTGCGAGAATGGGCTGAAAGGTTTCCTCAAGAAACTCTTTGTACCGGAGTTCTCACGATACCTCGATTTCCCGTACTACTACTACCCCTCCGAATTTCTGATGGATAGCTACCCTGTTGAGAGGGATACAGCCTTTGAAGAAGATCTGATTCCGACCGAAGCGGAGACATTGGGATTCTTCCAGCATGTCATCGAAAAGCTCTGGAAGTTGGACAATGTTGTCATTGTCGGACGCGGCAGCCAAATGATTCTCGCCAATCTGCCAAATACACTCCACGTCCGCTTTACTGCGCCGGTGGCAGACCGCATTGAACGGATCATAGCGGATCAAGGAATTGTTTATCCCTTAGCTCAGAAAGAGGTTGAAGACGCTGACAAGCAACAGGCACAATATATCAAATATTCCTATGATGCCGATTGGGCGGATCCCAAGCACTACGATCTCGTACTAAATACTGGATCTATGAGCGACGAACAAGCGGCAAAAGTTATCATCACCGCTATCCGTAATCAGGAGACTGAAGCGCAGAACGGGAAAGGTGTGGACACATGGAAGGAAAAAAGACCAAGCGCACTCCCCTCTTTTATCTCCCACACCCCTCCGAGCATACTCCGCGACCAGCCCAGACATTGGGGCTAACGATGCTGCCTGATGAATATGGAAAGGCAAAGAGAAGCCGAGTTTTTTCTTCAAAACTCGGCTTCTTTCTTCTGCTCTAGGTTGCTTCTGCACAATTTCTTAACATGAGCCAAGACTCAGTATTGAAAGAAGGTGAATTGGCTGTGACATTAGCGGAAACCTTTGATTTATGCCAAGAGATTGAGCTGAGACACGCAAAGCTATACGCGACACTATCTGTCCGGTTGGGCGATGTTGATGAACGAATTGCTCGGTTTTGGCTGGAGATGAGCGCAGAGGAGTGGCAACACCATCTCCTTGTCGGTTTTGGACGCTCGCTCTGTGCCCAGACTTTCGGACTAGATGGTCCCGCCCCTCAGTTTGCCGACGTATCTATCGAACGGATTAACGACACATTGAGTGAGTATGAAGAGCGTGTGCGTGCAAAGCAGGTCACTCTCAATGACGCATTTGAGATTGCCATTGCACTTGAAACCGGTGAGTCAGATACAATCTACGCCGAGCTGGTTGCGACCATCAAAGACGCAATTTATCAGAGCAATCGACCCTATCTATTGGACCGCATCTCCCAGATGGAAAAGGATATGCACGATCACGTGAATCATCTGATTGATGCCGCCAAACGGTTTTCTATTAATCCAGATATAGTCCGAAAAGCACACCGCTTGACAGATCCCCACACCCCTCCATTGAATTGACCTAGCCACCTAACCAAGCATGGAAGCGAGGAGGAGAGTGAGCGTGGAAACGAAAAAAACACGCCCCCTCGTTACCTCACAGACTCGTTCCCTCGTCCTTAACGCTTTCCGTTAGTTCCAAAAAGATGTCCTCCAAGCTCAAATCCGTCGCTGTGCGGTTCTGACGCAGCTCATCCATTGTTCCTACCGCAACGAGTTTCCCTTCGTTAATGATGCCGATTCGATCACACACGCGTTCTGCGATTTCAAGGATGTGCGTGCTCATGAACACCGTGCACCCACGATCACAGCACGCACGTAAGAGCTCCTTTGCGATGCGAGCACTTTTGGGGTCAAGACCGCTAGTCGGTTCATCGAGAAACAGGACGCGCGGCTCATGCACCAACACCCCTATCAAAAGGATCTTCTTCTGCATGCCGTAGGAGTAGCTTTTAATCAGTGTGTCCGCAGTATCGGTAAGGTCAAACGCCGCTAACAGCTCCTCCATCCGCTGTTCTGACCGTTTAGGATCAATTTCATACAGATCTGCAATGAAGCGAACAAACTGCCTCCCCGTTAATGTCTCATAAAGGTTTGGCGTATCAGGCATCAATCCCGTTATCGCCTTCACCTGTGAAGCCTGTGTTCGGAGGTCGTAGCCACAAATCGTCACTGTGCCAGCGGTTGGACGGATTAAGCCCGTTAGCATGTTGATGGTTGTGGTTTTTCCGGCACCGTTGGGACCCAAGAAGCCGAAAAGCTCACCCGCTTCGACCTGCATAGTCAAGCCATCCACAGCGACAAGTTTACCGAAACGTTTTGTCAAATCTTTTGTTGTAATCATTTTTACAGAGGAGTATCCAAAGTCGTTGTTAGTCCTACGGTTTACGCTTCACGTATTATATCATATCACCAGAGAAATTCAACGCTAGGGTTATTTATAGTAGATTTTAGAATTACTAAAGTTTAGACAATTTTTATTTTCTTGATGTAGCCGTATCAAGGGTTTGTTGAATATCGTCGGCATTGATGTTTTTACCGAACATCGCAGAAACTAATCGGTTTTCCATTAAAGCCCGTAGATACCGCACCATCAACCCGCGTGTCAACTTAGCGGGTCGATACCAATCAATGCCCAATGTCTGAGTTACCTGCTCGATGGTTACCGGCGTGTCAGTATGGGAAGTGACAGCGAATAACAGTTGGGTCATGCAACTGGCTATGAAACTGAGTTGGACAAACCGATTGATACTTTTTCGACACTTGACCCGATAGGTGTCAAATCCGAAGTGTTGCTTGGTGTCCCGAAAGGCGGTCTCAATCAACCATCTCTTTTGGTAGTATCGAACAATCTGCGGTAAATCTAGAGTTAAGTCAGTGGTAAAGACACAGAAGTATCGAAACGGCTTACGCCTTTTGTCACGCGTTCGCATCACCACGACCCGAACGGGTTGTGGACACATTTTGGTTCGGGCGACTATACTTGCTATGGCATACTGTTTGTCGTCAATGTCAGTCGTTTTATACCGCAGATACGGCAGATGAATCCGTTTGCCGTATCTCTTAGGTCTGCCGGGTTTGGATTGCTTGGCAGCGGTAGGTAACCGATAGAACACTGCATTCGACTTGGCACGACACAACAGGTGATGTCCCGCTTTAAGGACACAGCCAAACACTTTCTGTCGAGCGAATCCCCGGTCAAAGATAATCAGTCCCGCAGGGATGCGGCTGCACATCCGTTTGAGGACTGACTCACTAGTGTCGCGCTTTGTCTGTGGACACATCAACTTGACAAACACCGGAAAAAGTATCGTCTCGTGGACGGTGCTACAAAGTAATCCCAATGCACCAAACTGATGACCATGGTGAAACTTCGATTGATTCGTGTTGCGTGTGTGATAGCGATGGTTCCTGAAAAAATGAAGTCCAAATTGTGTCTCGCCGGTCTTTCGTGCGTGCGTCTCATCGTAAACGTAGACCCAGTTATCGAAACACCTCTGTAACAACTTCAGCAGATGGTGACCGACTCTATCGGCGTCCCACTTGCCACGCGAAAGGAACTTCACCAGCGAGTGGTAACCCGTTTTCGGACGAACCGCTTGATAAATGCCGGTCAGCGTCGCACCTTCGCGCTGTGTGATAAGTCCCACAACAAAGACACAAAACAGATGAAAGTTTTGAGACTTGAATAACGGACGAAAATCGGTTAAAATAGCATTCAGGCAGAATATGAGGTACATAACTTCTCCTTTCAAAATTGTGATGGATTTCTGAAAGGATAACCTCTTTTCTGCCTTTTTGCATTAAAATTGTCTAAACTTTAGTAGAATTAATGAGACACTCCAAATCGGCGCAGTTGGAAACAGCGCCTACCAAACATGGGGAGCGAAAGTGTCCCTTTATTTTTAGAATTCACTATAGTTTTTGGTTTTTGACTGATTTTGGAACGACCCGAACCCGTAGGCGGGGCACCTGGTCTCCCCGCCGTTGCGTTAACCAAGACATCAAGCTACGGAAGAATTAAATGACCCTCAATTCAACGGAAATAGGCATTGACAGAGCTCATTGACAATGCTATCCTATCTATACACATGTCGCTCATGTTAAGATTTAATGCAAAGAAACCGAATATTCGTAGGGGTTGGGTCACCCAACCCTCACGGCGGGCGGGAAGACCCCGCCCCTACGATTTCGCTTCGTGTTTTGCACTTTCTTTTTATATGAGCCTCTTTTTATAGTAGCCATACATTTTTTCAACTCACAGGAGGTTTACAATGGCAAACACAGTCTTACTCGATCCAATCGCTCCAAACGACGTGTCCGACAAATTTCTCGCGCCACGCCTTGACGACCTCAACGGTAAGGTAATGGGCTTGCTGGACATCAGCAAAAATGGTGGTGACATCTTCCTCGACCGTGTCGAAGAGCTGATGCGCGAGCACTTTGACCTTATAGATGTCGTTCGAGTAACAAAGCCAACCTTCGCACGTCCTGCACCGCAAGAGCTAATCACGGAACTTGCCGATCAGTGCGACTTCGTGGTTGAAGGACTCGCGGACTGAGGTTCCTGTATATCGTGCAGTGTGCACGACGGAACCGCTTTAGAAGAACGTGGCATCCCCAGTGTAGCGATCTGCTCGGATGTGTTTTTCGCTGCCGGAGAAGTGCAAGCGAAATCGCTCGGCTATCGCGATTTCCATCCGACTACCGTTGATCACCCAATCCAAAGCCTCACGCCCGATCAGATCCGCGGTCGTGCAGATGGTATCGTTGAAAAGATTACCGCTGTCCTAACGAAGTCCTCATAATGGTGAGACATTCTTTTTGAAAATAAGACTTGGTTGAAACAGTTAATAGGACTTACGCAGTTGGTTCATAAGTCCCCCTGACAAGGGGGATTTAGGGGGTTGGGGAATTTAGGGGGTGAAAAATAAAAAATCTCGCATCACGTGCTGAATTTGCGTAAGTCCTGTTGTTTTCACGTTTCACGCTCTGCCTAGAGCGCGTCCCAACAGTTGCAAACTACCACCATTGGTTAAACAGGAGTGTGCACAGCCATGAACATCATCTTTATCATGAACGATACCTTTCGTAGGGATCACGTAGGGTGTTATGGTAACACCTGGATTCAGACACCCAATCTGGATGGATTTGCCCAGCATGCAGCGGTGTTTGAGCAATTCTACGCAGCTTCCTACCCGACGGTGCCCAACCGGTGGGACTTGGCGACCGGATGTTTCGGTTTTCCGTCTCGCGGGTGGCAGCCGCTAAGTCCTAGAGATGTAACTTGGGGGCAGCTCCTGTCTGCAAACGGTGTGCACACCCAAATGATCTGGGATACCCCAATGCTCGCGATGCACGATTACAACTACACGCGCGGTTTTGGGGGGCTCAGTTTTGTGCATAGCCAGAAAGGCGATCCATGGATAACCACCCCTACCCTCGACATTCAGCTAGGGGCACAACCCCATAAGATCCGCAATATCTCCGGCCTACAAAACTACCTCCGCAACCACGCCGCCCGCCAGTTTGATCGCGAATTCTGCATTGGACGCGGGATGTCAGAGGCGATGGACTGGTTGGAAACCAACTACAACCAAGAGTCGTTTTTCCTCTATATTGATATGTGGGACCCCCATGAGCCGTTCGACTGCCCTTGGTACGACTACGCCCTGTACGCTGACCCCGATTATGACGGCGATCAGATGTTGTACCCAGAATACGGTCGTCCAACATATATGTCCGAGGCGGAGGCGGCACATCTCCGTGCACTCTATGCCGGCAACGTTACACTGACGGATCGATGGGTGGGTGCATTTCTGGATCTGGCAGAACGGTTGGGACTCTTCAAAAATACCCTGATCATCTGGGCGTCCGATCACGGACATCTGTTCGGAGACCACGACCTGCAAGGCAAACCGGGAGCGGAGCTCGGCAAACTCTACGAAATCACCGTCCGAATCCCCCTCCTGGTCCATCACCCTGAAGGGCTGGGAGCAGGCGAGCGGGTCCACGGTATTGTCCAACCCCCTGACATTTTACCTTCAATCTTAGATTTCCTTGGAATCTCGGAGCCATCGCACATCCAAGGGGCATCCTTCCTACCTTTGATGACAGGAGACGCCGCAAAAATACACGATTATGCCTTTTCAAGTCGATTCCCACCGAGTGCAGGGACAACCGGCTATACGCCGGTAGAGGGTGCCACCTTCGACGGTTGGGTCGGATCTGACCGAAACGTTGAACCTAGCACCATCACCGATGACGAGTGGGCTTACCTCTGTGCGCCGCAGGGGATGCCTTCCGAACTGTATAACCTGAGAACTGACCCCGACCAAAAACATAACGTCGCTGATGCCCATCCCGATGTGGCTGAACGGATGCGCCGGGCTTGGATTGACTTTCTTGAGGATCACAGTGCCTCCGAAACGCGCATTCGCCCCTTCCAAGATGCAAACGTCGAAGTGCACACGCCGACAAGCGGAACGGTGTACGCCTTCCGAGATGATCAAGGACAATGGATCGCTTACCCCACTGAAGGACAAGCACGACGCGCTGCATATCACGACGATGCACCGGGACCGAAGCGGGAGATCCAAAAGATAACCTTCGGCGACCTACTAGCCGATAATCCGAAAAACCTGATTCACCTATACGGGCAGTATTACTGGGCACAAGATCTGGCTTAATAACCTTTCACATCGTTGCAAATGGAGATTTTCCAAACCATGGCAGGAACACAAACTTTAGAAAACACATCAATCGAGATTATCCACGAGATTGAGCGGGCAAATATTCAGCACGCGCTGTTTGATTTCGACGGAACGATCTCCCTCGTTCGCGACGGGTGGCAGACTGTCATGGTGCCCATGATGGTAGACATCCTGCTTGAGGAGACGCAGACCGATGAAACGCCGGAAGAGTTAGAACAGGTCGTTGTTGAATTTGTGGATAACCTGACCGGCAAGCAGACTATTTATCAAATGATGCAACTGTGCGAAGAGGTTGAAAAACGAGGCGGGGTCCCCAAGCAACCGTTGGAATACAAAGATCTATATAACAGTCTGCTCCTACCAACCGTGGATAAACGCATCGCCAAGCTGGCAAACGGAGAGATTGAAGCCGCGGATCTGCGCGTACCGATGTCCCTTGAGTTCCTACAGTCCTTGCAGAAACGTGGTATTAAACGTTACCTCGCTAGTGGGACCGATGTTGAATTTGTTCGCCATGAAGCAGGATTACTAGGTGCGGCCTCCTACTTTGATGGGGGGATCTTCGGGGCATTGCGGGAGTATCAAAACTTCTCGAAGGCGATGGTGATTCAGCAGATCTTCGATGACTTCAATCTAACTGGAAGCGAGCTGCTAGTGGTCGGAGACGGTTCGGTGGAGATTGAAAACGCGAAAACTGTCGGCGCAATCGCCGTGGGTGTCACCTCTGCGGAGAACAACCGTTACCAAATGAACGCGGACAAACGGGGCAGGCTACTTCACGCCGGTGCAGATATTCTGATCCCCGACTTTCAGGACGGGGATCAACTCTTAGCCTATCTTTTTGATCGTTAACCTGCAATACGCCCAATGCCTTAGCTTTAGGTATTCAACTGCGTAAGTCCCCCTGATAAGGGGGATTTAGGGGGGTGGCTGTGTATTGAGAGTGTCTCATTAATTCTAACATCTACTCTAATCTCAACCATTTTTTTAGGGCGTAATGCCATATTATGGCATTACGCCTTAAATTTGGTTAGCATTTTGAGGGCATTGGTTGATATATTTTATGAGTGAAGAGGTGTGCATAATTCTTCTCGGAGAACATGCCAGTGATTTTGCTTGAGTGATACCTCCTTGTGGAATACGGCGTTGCGTACCTTGCTTAAACAGTTGTATAATTTTAGTGGGGAAAAGGTTGCGGACACCAACTGACCTCAATCAGGGAGACCGATTTAGGACACAGAGGAGGAAAGACAGATGCAACGGAGATACAATCTCACACATTTCATTTTAGCTGGCGTTGTCGTATTAGTGCTGACACTACTGATGGTACGCGTTGACGCACAGGCACGGATTGCCTTCATGTCTGATAGGGATGGGAACTGGGAAATCTATGTGATGGACAACGATGGGGGCAATCAGCGAAATCTCACTAATAATCCTAGTGATGATAGGGACCCCTCATGGTCCCCTGACGGCAAACAGATTGCCTTTACTTCTAGTACACTGTCAGGCAAATTATGATTGTCTATATGGATCGAGACTCATAATACTTCGTAGGGGTCACCCGACCCCCGCACTGGCAAATAAGGGCGGGGAGACCCCGCCCCTACAATTTATTTTCGTGCTTTGCACTTTCTACATGAGCCCTGATTGAAAGCAAACGATAACATATATAATAATTCCAAAACTTATATGACTGAGTACTAGTAGGATGGACATTAAGGTTGAGAACCGTCAAGTCTACGTGATGGACAACGATGGTGGGAATCAACGAAGGCTCTCTAACAATGACTTCTCTGAGTTGCATCCCGCATGGTCGCCCGATGGTAAACGTATTGCCTTTGCTTCTGGTGGAGATATTGACATTACGCTTGGGAACCGTCAAATCTACCTGATAGACGCCGATGGACAGAATACGCGAAACCTCTCTAACAATTTCTTTAATGACGAAAATCCCTCATGGTCTCCGGACGGTAAAAGCATTGCCTTTGATACCTTGAGGGGTGGGAACATGGAAATCTACGTGATGGACGACGACGGGGGCAATCAGCGAAACCTCACCAAAAATCCCCGTCATGACGAAAATCCCTCATGGTCCCCTGATGGTAAACGTATTGCCTTTGTTTACCTTAGGGGTGGGAACAGAAACATCTACGTAATGGATAACGACGGGGGCAATCAACGAAAAGTCACCAAAAATCCCTTTAAGGATTGGGACCCCGCATGGTCTCCGGACGGTAAACGGATCGCCTTCGTGTCTAATAGGGAGGATGATGGGAACAGGGAAATCTTCGTGATAAACGCCGATGGGAGTAATCCTCGAAACCTCACCAATCATCCCGATGATGACGTTGCCCCTGCATGGTATAGTCCTGCTTTTACAGTTGCTCCCGCAGGCAAAAAGTTTAGAATGTGGGGACGGCTCAAGCAGGTCGACCGATAACGCCATTATTGAGAGAATCGTGCTTGTTGAAATGCGGGAGCGTACCGGCGTGGGTCAGAAACCCCAAGGAAGGCGCGAAGACTTTATGCGATAATAATACGAGTGACCTCTTTAATTGGAAATGGGTTGTCAACACCAGATAACCTCTATCAACCCCAAAGAAAAAAATTGAAAACAGAGGAGGAATAGCAGATGCAACGGAGATACAATCTGACACATTTTCTTTTGGCTAGCGTTGTCGTCTTGGGCCTAACGCCGCTGATGCTATGCGTTGAGGCACAGGCGCAGATTGCCTTCGTATCTGAGAGGGATGGAAACCCTGAAATCTACGTGATGGACAGCAATGGGAAGAATCAGCATAGACTTACCAATAATCCGCATGATGACTGGGATCCCTCCTGGTCCCCCGACGGCAAACAGATTACCTTCATGTCTGATAGGGATGGGAACAGTGAAATCTACGTGATGGACAACGATGGAGGCAATCCTCAAAACCTCACTAACAATGTTGGTGATGACAGGTCTCCCTCCTGGTCCCCCGACGGCAAACAGATTACCTTCATGTCTGATAGGGATGGGAACAGTGAAATCTACGTGATAGACAACGATGGGAGGAACCCACAAAGACTTACTGAAAATCCCAATGAGGACGATTTTCCCTCATGGGCCCCCGATGGTAAACAGATTGTCTTCTCGTCTGCGAGGGCGGGGCACTTTGATTATGAAATCTACGTGATGGACGCCGATGGGAGGAATCCACAAAGACTTACTGAAAATCTAAAGACTGACTGGGATCCCTCATGGTCACCGGACGGTAAACAGATTGCCTTCACGTCTGATAGGAAGGCTGCCTTTGAAAACTTTGAAATCTACGTGATGGACACCGATGGGGCGAATCCACAGAGACTCACTGAAAATCGCGTTGATGACTGGGATCCCTCATGGTCACCGGACGGTGAACGGATTGCCTTCATGTCGGAGAGGGATGGGAACCCTGAAATCTACGTGATGGACAACGATGGGGGCAATCAGCAGAACCTTACCAATAATCCGCATGATGACTGGTCTCCCTCATGGTTTAACTCTCCTTTTTCGGTTTCTCCCGCAGGGAAAAAAATCATGATATGGGGTTGGCTCAAACGGGTTGACCGATAACTACCATTATTGAAAGAACGCAAGGATAAGAAATTGCTTTGAGAACAGAGGAGGAATAACAAATGCAACGGAGATACAATCTCGCCCATTTGATATTAGCTAGTGTTATAGTCTTGGGCCTAACACCGTTAATGGTAACCGTTGATGCACAAGCACGGATTGCCTTTGAATCTGATAGGGATGGGCACATTAAAAACAACTCTTGGGCTTATGAAATCTACGTGATGGACAACGATGGGGGCAATCAGCGAAATCTCACTAATAATCCTGCTGACGACAGGTCCCCTTCATGGTCTCCGGACGGCAAACGGATTGCCTTCATGTCGGAGAGGGATGGGAACCCTGAAATCTACGTGATGGACAACGATGGCGGGAATCAGCGAAACCTCACCAAGCATCTAGATAACGACAAGTCTCCCTCATGGTCCCCTGACGGCAAACGGATTGCCTTCGGGCGGCACGGGGCAATCTACGTGATGGATACCGATGGGGGTAGTCAACAAAGGCTCACTAAGGATCGCATGAATGGCGAGGATCCCTCATGGTCTCCCGACAGCAAACACATTGTCTTCGTGTCTAATAGGGCGGGGAACAAAGACATCTTCGTGATAGACGCTGATGGAAGGAATCAGCGAAACCTCACCAATGATGACCGTTTTGATGAGGATCCCTCATGGTCTCCTGACGGTAAGCGCATTGCTTTTTCTTCTTGGAGGAATGGGATAGGTGAAAACAAAGACATCTTCGTGATGGACGCCGATGGTGCCAATCCGCAAAACCTCACCAATCATCCCGATAACGACTGGCATCCCGTATGGTCACCGGACGGCAAACGGATTGCCTTCGTGTCGAATAGAACTAAGGATTTGAATCGGGACATCTTCGTGATGGACACCGATGGGGGTAATCCGCGAAACCTCACCAATCATCCCAATGATGACGAAGATCCTGCATGGTATCACCCTGTGCTTTCAGTTGCTCCTGCGGGTAAGACCCTCACGATATGGGGGCAGCTCAAGCAGGTGAACCGATAACTCCATTATTGACAGAACGGTGTTTAAGGATAAAAGCCCGATTTGAGAACAAAGGAGGAATGGCAGATGCAACGAAGATATAGTCTCGCCCGTTTGACTTTAGCTAGCATTTTAGTCTTGGGTCTGACACCGTTGATGGCAGTCGTTGATGCACAGGCACAGATTGCCTTCATGTCTGATAGGGATGGGAACCCTGAAATCTTTGTGATGGACAGCAATGGGAAGAATCAGCATAGACTCATCAATAATCCCAATGGTGACTGGTCTCCCTCATGGTCATCTGCCGGCAAGCGCATTGCTTTTATCTCTGATAGGGATAGGCACCCTGACGTTATACCCGGTTGGTTTACTTCTGAAATCTACCTGATGGACGCCGATGGGGGGAATCCTCAGAACCTCACCAATAATCCTCATGATGAATGTTGTCCCTCATGGTTTAACTCTCCTTTTTCGGTTTCTCCTGTAGGCAAAAAATTCACGATATGAGGACAGCTCAAACAGCTCAATCGATAACTGCCATTATTGGGAAAGCAGCATTGTCGAGATATGAATCTCGACCTACACGAGTAGGAAATAGATGATCATCCCTAGTGGTTCAGAACAAATGGAATGAAGGTCTCTGTTCCCTAGGAACGACTCGGTTCCAAGTCCAGCGGGGGTTTTCAATGTCAACATGTCTAGCAACTTAGGCTATTTTAACTCCCTATAGGACTTACGCAGTTGCGCTCTCAAAGTTCTGTAGTTTGGCGATTCATCGTCACACAAGATAACTCTCAACGCCCGATGAATCGGGCAACTACAGTAGGCACCGGTTCTGTTTCGTAGGGAACGCGGATCTGCGTTCCCTATTGAAGTGCGTAACTCCCATCCCTATTGAGCCCGTCGTGGTATCCTATAAATCCAAACATAGTCGATGCCGTTAAGGGTTATCACATGTTCTAGCTCACCGTTGAGCGTTCCCGTTTGCGGCACCCATCCCGCTTGGGATTCGCGGATATGGACCACCTCATAATCTGGGACGATTTCTTCATCTGGGTTGGGCCAGTGCACCTGCCCGGCAAAGTAGGGAAGAAAGAGGTGGGCACTTGGCGGAAAGGTTTTAACACTTAATGCTTGTGCATTTGGTTTCTTATTTAGGTATTTTGCCGCGAGATCGTATCCCACGCCCCCGCCTTCACCGACTGTAATAATTTTTCTGATATCAGTGAGTTTGAAGCAGAGGTTGTAGTAGGTGCCGTAGTAGGGGTGAAGCCGGAGGATCGGCACGATTTGGATTAGGAAGAGACAGAGGACGGTCACGATAGAAAAGGTAAGTTTTTGGGCATTTGCTCCGGTTCCAAACCGGGAGTCGATATAGGAGTAGCCCCATTTAAGAAACTCAAAAAAGCCGATAGCGGCAAGTATCTCCAGCATTGGGAAAGCGGGGAGCAGATACCGACTAAACTTCTTGCTCGTTAGCGAGAGACAGAGGGTAAACAGTAGGACAACTACTACCAACGCAAGAGCTATCCGAAACTGTCGCGCATACCCTTCCTCATGGCGTTTCCTCCACAGAAAGAGACACCCGGCGAATGCTAAAGGAAGCGTCAACGGCGTGGTATTTATACAGAGTACCAACGGGTAGAAGAGCCAGCCGGGGTCATGTAACACCTGTCCTAAGAAAAAGTGTTGAAGGTTATGCGGCGTAGTAATCGCCCACGCAACACCATCGAACACCCACCAAACGGTCCGGACCATATAGCCGGATACCACACCTATCACCACGACCGATGAAAAATATAGGGTGAGGCGTTGACGCACCCCTTTCTGTAACTCCCGATACGTGAGCAGCGTGATGCCTAACAGACACACCCCAAACACCAAAAAGACGGGGTTCCAAAAGATGGGCAACAACGCGAAAACGGTGAGTAACGTGCAACTCAGGAAACAGAGCCCCGCCCCAAGCCCCCGTAAAAAGAACTGCCGCCACGTCTCCTCCCGATTCCGAAACAGGGCGAAGCAGATAGGCACCCACAAGAGAAGAATAAGGGCATTGCTTTTGGAAAGGCAGGCTAGACCGAATGCAATTCCAGAACCGACAAGGTAACGACGTTTTTGAGGTGTTTGACAATAGAGCAGGAAGGACAGGACCGTTAACAGGATAAACATCGCCGCCAACGCATCGGTGTGGACGCGACGGGATTGGGCTAATAAGAGTGGGGAGAAGGATAGAAACACCGCACCGATGATTGCAACCCAACGTCCAAACAACCGATATAGCAGCACCGCTGCTACACCAATCCCGATTAACAAGGCGACGCCGATGAACCACCGGGCTAACGCTAAGCCTTGAATACTTATATGGGGTTCAGTAAATAGGGTGCGCAGGGCAGCAAGCCACATCGTTATGACACCGGGGTGGAAGGTGACGAGGGTTTCTGAAAAGGCACCCATATCGACCGCGGCCATAAACACTGTACTATGGTCCAACCACCCACGTTCATCAGAAGTCCAGTGGGCACCCAAAGAGAACAGCCGAGGTACACTCGCAGCCACAAATAAGCATACACCAAACAAGAGTGAAGAAGAAGTTTTCAGGGAGAACGGTTTCATTGGGAGGTGGATTGTGCACCGGCAGGAGTTGGATTGGGCGGTTCTCTCAAGAATCTGCTGTACCTGATTTGCCAATATCCGTTTCCTGCCTTCTTTATATTCGTGATTGGCATACATTTCCCGAAAGGCTATTAGCCCGAGAACGTCACCAATCGTTTGGGAGATGTAATTCGTTCGCCTTTTGTTCATTTGCTGCTCTGCTTCGGAGCAGTGAGAGGCAACGCAATTACTGCCTAACAGGGCGGAATGCTCATCTAGGATAATTTGTAGATAGGTTGGTGCCTATTCTGCTTAGGACCCAACTATCGCAGCAAGTAGGTTGTTATGCTAAAAGCCCCTGAAGAGACCTTTAGCATAACGAAGCTGCCTAATTTTACTGACTCGTGCAGCACCAGCCAGCCCTTCGGGCATGGAGCATCGTTTGCGTTCGGTGCCCTTTCGTACATGTGAAGTGCGGGTGGCCATCGGCAGGCAGGTTACCGTTAATGTCCTGACCTGGGTCTGCCTCTGCATCATAGGTAAAACATGTAATCATTGACACAGCTAACAGACTGAGTGCGAAAATGAAAACCATTCCGAGGATCACTGCTTTCCGTAACATTGTGTTTAACTCCTTTCGGATTTGCAGAAGCAAGCCACTCCTGCTGTTAGGGATAGAATTTTCTAAATCTTCCAATTTCGGGACAGGCATGAACAAGTTTTACAGTTCACAACTTCATCTGTCCCGTTGCGATTATAAAATACCAGCTAATAAATAGAAAATCCAGTCACCTTTTGGGCGTAGTGCCATATTATGTCAGTACGCCTTGAAATTAATTGCAGATTGAATAGAAATAGCTTGTCAACCTTGAATTGATAGGTCTAAATCCAGATTTTTAATCAAGATTAAACGGGGGTATGACTTACGCAGTTGAGTAATCAGCACCTAAGGCCCCCCTCTATCGTTGGGGCAGATTTCCTAATCTGCCCACAGGTTGGGAAACCTGTGTCTACGAGGGCAGCTGTGAAAGGATTATATTGCTTTGAATCCCGCCTGTCCCGATTTATCGGAGATTTATCGGGGCAGGCGGAAATAGGGATAACGATTTGCACAACCAAAGTGCGTAAATCCTAACTTGGATAGCGGTTCAACGGTGAGGATTACTAGCCGGATCGGTGACGTTCAACAGTGAGTTGGCTCATGTTTTGAACCAGATCGATTATGTCGGTGAGGTGATCATCGAAGTGGATTTCCAGCGGCGAGAATGTGTATTGAAAGTGGGGTGCTAACAGGATTATGGCAAAATCCTCCTGTAGGATAGACAGCACACGTCGCCCAATCCTCCGCCTTGTCGCTGTGTTCTCTGTTTGGTTGAGTTGAGAGAGCATCTCATCAACTTGGGGGTTGGCGTAGCCAAAAAAGTTGTCTATCCCGTCGGAACGGAAGAATTGCGACAGGCGACTGTGCCCAACCCCAAAAAAGATCTGGGTTAAAAAGGCATCCGTATCTTCCCCCATCTCTATAGAATTTACCACAGAGGCACCTGTTGACTTTCCAATCAGCTGAACCAAATGGCGAAACACACCAGCCGCGCAGGCGATTTGAAGGTCAAAGGGCAGGCGAGGCGATTGTGAACGCTCCCCTTCTTCATTAACCTGTTCCATCCGAAGATAGAGGTCGATTGCCCGGTAGTCGATTGCTTCTTTAAGGAGCCTACAGTTCCTTTCCTCCGATAGAGGTCCGTGATGACGGTTGAGAAATAGGACGTAGTAGTTGTCCTGAAAAAAGGGCCACTGTTGACAGGGCACTGTTGTTGGAGATTCGTAGAAGGACCGCAGCGCATGGGGAGAGACAGAAAGCAGGTCTAATGTGCCGTTCTCTAACGCCTTAATCGCGTTAGGTGAGCGTGTAAAACGTCTTAGGGTCAACCAATCAATGGGGGGATTTCCTCCGCGATAGTAATCCGGGTTTTGCGTGAAGCGGAAGGTCGAGGCGTCGGGACGAAAGGATTTCAATTGATAGGGGCCAGAGGTTACGCGGTAGGGCTGGGATGCATGGGAAGGGTGAACGGAGATCCCGCTCAGATGAAGGGGAAAGAGTGCTTCTTCTTGAGAAAGTTGAACCCGAAGTTGGGTCTTGCCATCCGGTTTTATCTCTGTTATAATCGGTGCGATGCGACTCTTGGAAAACGCTGCAATAATCTCTTCAAACGTAATCGGCTTTCCGTCACTCCAACGCAGGTCATCTCTCAAGGTCAATTGCCACTGTGAATTTCCTTTCACCGCCTTGCAAGCGGTTGCAAGGCGTCCTTCGATCTTGCCGTTTCGGTGGTACACGAGGAGCGGGTCATAGCATAGGTTCTGGAGCCAAAAGTTTAGTGCCGGGTGCAATTTGGCCGAAGGGTCCGTTTCTGTTGGAATCAACTCTCCGATCTCAAGCCGATTAACAGGTGCCTCCTCGTCGGGGTGTACGGTACGAAGGATTCCGGTGTAGGAGACTCCCATCAGTTTTTGAAGCTGTTGGGCAATAGCCTTCTGATCTGGATCTCGTGAATTCAGGAGTGACAGCAGAAATTGGATCTGCTCTGGTTGCAGATAGGAATCAGCCAACTGGTGTTTGAGAAGATTCACATCTTTTCTGCAGCGGATGACCTGTCGCGGTGAAAGTCCAATCCCCTCGGCAATCTCTTTGTCGCTGGCTTGGGGGTGTTCCTTTTGATAGGCAATCAGTTTGAGGAGCGTATTGACTTTGGCCATTTGTATCAGTTAAGAAGGGTTTTGGTAGAATAACCTAACGCAAGTTGCTAGTGTTGAGAATCCATCGGTTTGTCGTTAAGATTGAGGGATTCTATCTTTCGCTCCAGAGGAGCGATATGTCTATAGAGCGGCGATCAGACCAATCCCTGCGCTCCAGAGGAGCGCGATGTGCATGGCAGGGTGAGTTACCACAACCCATTCGCTTCAGAGGAGCGATATGTCTATAGAACGGCGATCAGACCAATCCCTGCGCTCCAGATGAAGTTTAAGTATTTAAATCGGTAATCCCTATTTTCCTCGAAACATACGGTAGGCGCGGTTTCAAACCGCGCCGGTGTCGCTAGCAAATTACCGAATTATTTTTTTAATTTTCATGAGGAGCGCGATGTGCATGGCAGAGCGAGTTACCACAACTCATCAATGCCTACTCATCATCTTCCATTTCCCAATCAAAATCGCTCGCAGCAGCATAAGTCCCGTAACTACAGCAGCAGAGGGGAAGCCAATTAAAATCCTTGGCTTCTGTCGTGTCTTCCGTATCTTCCTCGGTCATGAAGATATCCGTTGGTAGGTTGGTTTCTGCGGCATGAATCGTTTTACACGCCATCGTTTTCCTCCTTATAGCTAGTACTCTGTCAAATAAATCGTGATAAGCCACTCACCGCTTAACTTGGATAGACATATCCAAGCCGCTTTGTGGGGGAAGTATCTAAAGGAGCCTTTTGTACCACAATCTGTATGAAGTTTAAGTATTTAAATCGGTAATCCCTATTTTCCTCGAAACATACGGTAGGCGCGGTTTTCAACCGCGCCGGTGTCGCTAGCAAATTACCGAACTGTTTTTTTAATTTTCATTTAGATTGTGATCCCCGTCCGCAAACTAACAGTTTGCGTTACATTTGTCAGATTATCCAATGATTACAACGTTTGCTGAATCAGCAGCCTCTAAATGTCAACACGCCCTAGAAAACTGTATTATAAAGATAAAGTCCTTCAATTTTAACAGAAAACCGACGACTTTTCAATGCCTACTTACCAAAACGCCAGAAGCTACATCAATACTGCTATTTCTCCTTCCTTACCTCTACCAGCATTGATACACTAAATATATCAACATTGGCACGGGAAGAATCTTTGGCAGCCTGACGGAGATTAGCGGTTAGTAGATACATACCGGGAGACGGAAAAATTAATTCACATTCACCGCCGGCGTCCGCAACTGTTGTCAGCGTTGCGTCATGTCCGCTGTCCGCCTCCGAATAAGCCCGGACCTGTTGCCCCGGAACTGATTGACCTCTCGACAGAACGCGAACCACGAATGGCTTTCCCACAAAAATCTTGTTTGGATGTGTTACCGGCACGATCTCTAAAAACGCGCCGGTAGCTTCCAGAACACGTTTCGTATATTTCTTCACTGTAACGAAAGTGGTTGCCTGAAACCATCGATGCGCCGACTGGATAATCTTTTTGCCGGGGAGTTGGTCTTTCGGTTTGTGAACCCACGTCCTCTTGCCGTCTACCTCAAGTTCTGTCACATAGTGAGCTGGGCGATCTGTTTCGATTCGATAGGTGCCCTGCCCTGTCAGCTCCATCTCCGCAACAGTCCTCGTCTGACCAAAATAAGTAGATGCTGGTCCGATACGCCATCCTTCCGGATGGATGACTGATAAAAGGGTTCCTGGCCCCTGTCCAGAGACAAACCGTTGGTCGCCCCATGTGTGCTCTATACCCAACCAAGGGGATTCACGGTTTGTATAGAAAAAGTTGGGCAATATCCACTGCTGCCCATGCCCAAAAACCGGTGTAATCATCGCAAGAAAAAAAGTTACAACAAAAACACAGGTTGCCACATGTTTTAACATAGTTATCCTCCTATGTAATTCATTCTTCTAAGAAAGTTGAGAATCGCGCTATTTTATACGACACAATAATGTAAACATTCTCGCATTTAACCTCAACCATTTTTTCAGGGCGTACTGACATAATATGGCAGTACGCCCTAAATATGGCTCGCATTTTGGGGTTATGGGTTGATATATTTTATACTAGTGTGTTTTTCCTTTGAGATTGACAACGGCTTGAGACTTATACGGTATTGACCACTGACGTGCAGTTTCAATCATTCCTTCAAAAACGTGGGTTAAATCGTCTCATTTCTCCACTGCTAGGGCTTGGGGTTTCGGGAATCTTGGTCATCTATCTGGCAGGACAGATTGACTACCCCCATTTTCTCAGCCTTGCTAAAAACGTTCCGCTCTGGTTTTTCTTTGGACTGTTTGCTTTATTCGTTCTGTTAAACGTCTTCCGTGCTTTGCGTTTCCGTATGCTTTTGGCTCGGAAGGAGCTGCCGTTGGGGGTCCTATTCCCAATTACTTTGTGCCACAACTTTTTTGTGCGCACACTGCCACTGATGGTCGGTGAGCTTTCCTATATTGCACTGCTGCGCCGACACCTGAAAATCCCTGTAAGCGAGGGAATCCGCAGTCTTTTTGAGGCACGTCTGTTTGACCTACAATTTGTTATAGCGGGTGGCATCCTTGGTCTACTGACGTTGGGACGCGAACCTACAGGTTATGTGTTGACCGTTTTAGCCCTCGCTGGGGGCTTGATTATAGTGAATCGCATTCTTTTCAGTGTACTCCCCAAAGGTATAGAACGAATCTGGGCATTTATCGTCAGGATATATCCGTGGCGTCATACGGCTTTACTGGACTCTATCGGTCATAGATTAGGGGAGGTCTCGCTTCAACTTGACCGGTTTCGCTATCTTCGCCCCTTGTTGAAAGCCCTAACCTTTTCCCTCTGTACCTATGGGATTAACGTGAGCTGCCAGCTGCTGCTTTTATCAACGCTAAATGTCAATCAAAGACTGAATGTGTTGTTGGTTGTCATTTCAATCGTTATGATTGCTGCATGGTTTCCGTTTTCATTGAGCGGCTTTGGGGTCATAGAGGGGAGTTGGGCGGCTAGCTTGGTCATGTTTGCTGATATGGAGGTGGGGGCGGCACTCTCAGTTGGGCTTTTTATTCATTGTTGTCAGGTGCTGATGACCGTTCTGTTGGGGTTATTGGGGTTCGTCCTATTGACACCCCAAGTCCGGGAGCGTCTGATGTCCGCTTGTAACCAGACCCAGAAGCGGGTGTCCACTCTACCGTTTGGTAGGCGCTGTTTCTAACTGCGCCGTCTCAATCCGGTCTACCGTTTGGTAGGCGCTGTTTCCAACTGCGCCGTTCCGAGGATCCCAATCATCGGAATTTGCACGCCTCAGGCACTCTATCCTGAAAATCCTTAAATCCCGAAAATCCTGATTCAGACAATAAAGATGCACCGCTCTCAAATATACAAACCCGTATCAGCGAAACACCAGAAAAAGATTTCGGTTGTGATAACTGTCTATAACGAACAAGACAACGTTATGCCACTTGCTGACGCACTTCATACGGTGCTTGATGCCCAACCCTACGATTACGAAATCATCTTTATTGATGACGGAAGCGTTGATGACACCTACAAAATCCTGCGGCGTGCTCAGACAAAGATTTGCAACTTAACGATTATCCGATTAAAAAGAAACCTAGGTCAAACACCCGCTTTTTCTGCCGGGTTCTCCTACGCAACAGGAGACTATATCATCAGCATGGACGGCGATTTGCAAAACGATCCCCAAGATATTCCCAAACTGCTCGAAGCGATTGAGGGAAAATATGATGCTATATGTGGCTGGCGCAAACACCGCCAAGACTCTGCGACCAAACGGTTCGTTTCGAGAGCGTTCAACCTCATCCGCTATTTTATCTTCAGGGACCCAGTCCATGACACCAGTTGCTCACTCAAGATATTCCGATCAGCGGCGGTCAAATCACTCTTGCCGTTACGGTCAAAGATGCACGGTTGCCTCACTTCAATGCTCTATTTGCGGGGTTACAAAGTTGGAGAAATAGTCGTCACTCACCATCCTCGAATTCACGGCGAAACAAAGTACCGAAACCCTTTTCGGGTTTTTCGTATTTTTTGGATGCTGCTCTATGTCCGATTCTGGTGGTATTATACCCACCAACCACAAAAGGGCAATACGCTTGATTGTTCCCAAATTCGTGAGATTGTGAAACTGTAACTTGACGCAAGGGATTGGGGGTGGAGATTCCCGTTCTTTCTCCAAAATAGCTGAGAGGCGATCATAAATAACTTTCAATGCGTCTACGCATCAGGAGAAGGATCTCCTGCCCACAGTGGGAGAGGCTTCCTAGCCTTGATGTATATACCATCGGTCTAATTAGCGATTCAGACAAATGGCACATGTCGCCCCGCTGGGGCTTAGGAGAAGGGGCCCATTGTCCGGCTATAGACATGTCGCCCCGCTGGGGCTAAATGAACCAACGAACCTTTTCCCATTTTCACCCATCACGGCTTCAATCCTGCAAATCCTTAAATCCTGAGTATCCTGATTCAGACAATAAATAATTGGTTCACGTAACAAGAAAGTGCAAAGCACGGAGAGAAACCGAGTTTTGAAGAAAAAACTCGGTTTCTTTGCACGAAATCTTAACATGAGCGACTGTCTTATACTACTATTTGCTGACAGCAGTCTTTCCCAAATCTGTTAGGAAGAGTTTATGATTATTTCGCGCACACCGATACGAATCAGTTTTGTTGGGGGCGGCACCGACATCGCCAACTTTTACCGGCGATATGGTGGAGAGGTCATCAGCACTGCTATCGACAAATACATCTCTGTCTGCATCACGAAGGGACAAAACTCTCAAATTGCTATCAACACCCCTGACCACCGTGAAACGGTTTCTAACCCTGACCACATTCAACATTCTTTGATTCGAGAGGCGGTGCGAAGAACGGGTGTCGCTGGTGGCATATCCATCACGGTCAACTCTGATGTGCCCTCGCGCGGTTGTGGGTTGGGGTCGTCAAGTGCATTGACCGTCGGACTGCTCAATGCCCTTTACGCCTATCGGGGGATCGAAATACCCACAGAAGTCCTCGCGCAGCAAGCGTGTGAGATTGAAATAGAACGCTTGAACCAGCCCATCGGGAAGCAGGATCAGTATATCGCCGCTTACGGGGGGTTGAAACGAATCCAATTCAACAGAGATGAGAGTGTCCATACGCAAGCCATTCCAGTAACCCCCGAAACAATAGCGCGTTTGGAAGAAAACTTCACCCTATTCTACACAGGGATTCAACGCCGCGCCGAGACCATCCTGCACGAACAGAAACGTTCTGCGAGTCCCCAGACGCTGCTGCAAATGAGAGAGCTCGTGCCAGCGTTTTACGATGTTCTAGTCAAGGGAAACCACCACGGGGGTTGCCTTGATGAGGTTGGACATCTGTTACACCGTGCTTGGGAGTTGAAGCGTTCCCTCTGCGATAGTATTTCAAACCCGACGTTGGACACCATCTATGAACGCGCCATCGCTGCCGGTGCATTGGGCGGCAAGATTCTGGGCGCAGGGGGTGGTGGATACTTCCTGTTTTATGTCCCCAAAGAAAAACAGGGGGCTGTAACAACGGGACTTTCTGATTTGGGGCTCTCGCGGTTGGCGTTTCGCTTTGAACCCAAAGGTAGTCAACTCATCGAAGGAAGGAATTTTGATGAAAATCATTTAATCACTGCAATCTTGCCAGTCTTTTTCAGATTTTCAAATTCCATCACATAGATATAAATCCCGCTCGTTACCTCTGTCGCCATCTGATTAAGCAGCAACCATTCAGCACGACTACCATCAGAAGTAGTGACTGTCAAGCTGTCAAGACGTTCTCCATTCGTATTATAAATCTCAATCGTTGTGCCGGTGGGAAGGCGGTCAAACGTGACAGCACTCTTATGAAATTGGTTGGGGCGAATCGGATTAGGGTATACTCTCGCTTTTGAAAAATCCTGAAAATTGTCAACACCAGCTTCGAGCGGCACATCAAATGTTTGGGTTGCTTCCAGTAGGTTTATAGGATTTCGATCGGTATCTCGCACGTCCGAAACGGTGATTTCATAGGTGCGCCCGGGAACCAGATCCGCTGCTCGGAAGGTGAGGGTGGCTCGCGTTCCCATCCGGTCTCGAATTACGGAAATAGGATTTGTACCGGTCAATTGCTTCGGTTCTCTTAACAGATAGAGGCGTGGATTGCCTATGGAAGCTCCCATCTGTTTGTCATAGGTAACGGCGACCTGGTTATCTTGGATATACGCAGCCGCAATCAGTTTGGGCGGGGTGCGAGGCGTAACGGAAACCGGCTTGGACTGGGCTGATTCGACCCCCGCCTCATTCTTTGCGGAGACGGTGTACCAGTAGGTTACATCCTTGGTCACTTTCCGGTCAAGGTAACCCACAAAATCTATATCCTCCACAATTGCTTCAAAGTGGGAGGGGGCTTTATCTGGATCCCCAACTGCTCGATAGACAGTATAAGATACCGCTTCTTCTAGTGTCTCCCAGTCAACCCGAACTGCACGCGCACTGAGCGGCGTGGCAGATAGCCCATACGGCTGAATGTTCACAACGCTATTTGGATCACTCGCATGAATGTGCGTAAATGTAAGCAGGTTCACCTCATTGTTAAGGTAGAGTTCACTAAAGTTGTCCCGATTCAAATCGGCTTGGAATAAGCGCGGCGTTTCCCAAGCCTCGTGATACCAGATTGGATCAAGGTTGGATGAAACCTGATCTCCATCCATGCGATGACTCCATTTGAACACATAGACGCTTGGATTCGCAAGTATCACTAACTCATTTTCCAAGTCGCCGTCAACATCACCGATTGCGAGACTATTCCCCTTCAGGTTGGATGGTGTGATTGCCTGCGACCATATTGATTGGTAGCGCGAGGCACCACTTGCCCGGGTTTGGGGAGTGGTGCCTACCGGTGGAAAAGCGGTAAATACCTGATACTCCCAACGCGGCCGCATCGAAGGCAAATATTCCTCTTTTACCGTTCCGCCGACGACGAATTCGGGAATACCATCCCCGGTGAGGTCGCCCGCTGCCAGTTGATAGGCGTTCTTGATATCAAGTTTCATCCGCCATTTTTCAACCAACAGATCATCTCCGACAGATTCGTAGATAAAGAGTTCACCCTCACTATCTGCCACCATTAACTCCAAGACACCGTTCGCGTCGAAATCGCCGACTGCGAACTGTTCGCCAAAAACATTGGAGCCTTCTGTCTCATTCTTGATGACAAGTATTTCATCGTAGCTATCGTTTCCACGGTTTTCAAAGATACGGATATTGTCGTTAAAATTGTCTGCGCCGACAATCTCTTTCCTGCCATCGTTGTCCAGATCAACAATCTGCCCTGATGAGAGAAAAGTGGTTTCCCAAATAATCTTTTCCGGATAGCCATCTTGTGTCACACTTTCGAGGAGGAAAAGTCTCTCTCGCGTACCGGATAAAATCTCTAACAACCCATCTCCATCGGTATCATCAACCGCAAAAGGTTTAGCATTAATGGTACTAGTATGTTGGAGTTGATAGATGCCAGCACGAGTCCGTTCATGGACTTCGATCCCGGAAGCGGCGTCGCCGGCGATTGGAAGTCCGACAATTTCGAGCATACCGTCCCGATCAAAATCGGCAGTAACGCTGCCTAGGTGCATTGGAGGAAGTGTGGTCGAGGTCTCAACAAATCCGTTTGGTGGGATAGATCTGTCGATAACCTCCGCGCGATAGAATTTTCCACCGTTGTCATCAAGCGTCTCCAACCCCACATCGTTACGAGAGGTAATGAATAGATCGTAACTCCCTGTATCAAGTGAGAGCGTGAAGAAATGTTCCCGGCTTGCAGAGTTTTCCTCAATAGGTCTAAACGGAGCGGTCGCTTCGCGGGCACGTTGGCTCAATGTATTGATTGTGAAGTCATCTGTTGACCAGCTGACGATGGTAGCATAGTTGTCCTTTGTAATCTGATTCTGTACCTTTACATTCTGCACTTGAGGTGGCGTTCGATCTATCGAGACGACGACCTCATCACGCAGCACTTTTCCGTCCACGCTATTGACCTCAAGACGAATGGTGTAAATACCTTCTGCTATGGAGGAAGTTTCCCAGACGAGCAGCGTTTCATTTATCTTCTGCTGTTGAGAAGGTGCATCAATAGGTTGAAACGCTGTTGGGACAACCGATGGTCCATATAACAGCTGCCATGTCTCAAATTTGAATCCGCCAGCGGTGCCAACAATCTCGATCTGGTTTGAGCCCCCACTGTGGGCTTCTGGCGAAAGAATGTGTGCTTTTAGAGAACCGCTCGCCATCAGAGCGCGTGCGGCATTCAGATTGCCCGCCCCAACGAGTTCGGGGCTTTCTGTAATCGGGTCGGTGGTCGAAAGTAGAATCTGCCGGACCTCCTGATGCGTCAGACTTGGACGTTTCGATATAATTAAAGCGGCAACCCCGGAGACATGCGCTGTTGCCATTGACGTGCCAGAGAGGGGACGGTATCGATTGTTGATATGTGTACTTACAATCACATTGCCCGGTGCGCCGATGTCGATAGAGGCACCAAAGTTGGATTGGTAAAACTTCTGTTTGTGTTGCTCAGTTGCGGCAACGGAGATTACCTTGCGATAACCAGCGGGAAAAATGGATGCCCCTTCAGACTCATTTCCTGATGCGGCAACCATCAGGACTCCCCGCGCGTAGGCGTAATCCACAGCGTCACGAAGTACAAAGGAACGCTCACGTCCCCCCCAACTCATATTGATAACCCGTGCACCGTTGTCCACAGCATAGACAATTGCCGCTGCCGAACGGTCATCCCGTATTCCCTCCACACCAGCACCTCGGATCGGCATCAGAGTGCAATTCCACGCAATGCCGGCAATGCCAACATCGTTGTCTACCGCTGCTCCGATTATTCCTGTAACATGCGTTCCGTGCCCTGATTCATCTATAGGATCATTGTCGCCGTTCTGCGACTTTCCACTCCCATCGCGACTTGGCGGTTCCGAAAAGTCCCAGCCGTGCACATCGTCAATGTACCCGTTATCGTCATCATCAATTCCGTTGTCGGGAACTTCATCAGCATTGATCCAGGTCTGTGAAGCCAGATCTTCGTGGGTGTAATCAAAGCCTGTGTCCACAACTGCGATGATGACTTCTGGATCGCCCTTCTCAATTGCCCACGCCCCCGGCATATCGATCAGTGACAGATTCCACTGTTCCTCGAAGTGTGGATCGTTCGGGATAATTTCGGCTGCCTGTGTTTGGCGAATGTAGTTGAATTCGATTGCTTCAATCAGCGCGTGTGCGGCGTAATCCACTTTAATAGTATGTAGATCAATAGGGACCTGAAAACGCAGAAGATAGGTGCGTTTAAGGTTTGGATTGGCACCCGGGTGAGCAATGTGCGGAAAGAGCGGATAGACTGACCGAACCCCCATCTGATTGTAGAGTTTTTGTAACGGCGACTTGGCGTGAAGTCGCTCCCACTCGGCTCGCGCTTTGGGTGTCACGCGAATCAGGAGTTCTCCGGGGGCGAATTGGGAATTGTCCGCTATTGGAAGTGCAAACACGCTCTGAGCACCAATAGTTGTTGACAGGGAAAGGATTAATAATATTAGAAGTAGGGTAGGTCCTAATACCGGAGGAAGCGAGGTAGCGAGGCGGCGAGGTAGCGAGAAATTATTTAGATCTATTTGGGACGAACGATGCACTTTCATTTACAATAATCACCTTTGATCGAATCGAGATTTACATCCATTTAGCCTAGTGTTATAATTTAACATATCATAGCAAAAATTTACAAAGGGAGATATACATATTATGGAACTTTACGAAGCAGTGAGTCCTCTTGATTTCAGATATTACGGGGGCAGTGAAGCGGTTATGAAGAAACTACTGCCCTACGTCTCGGAAGCCGCTTACGTCCAATATCAAGCCAAAGTCGAGGCTGCATTGGTGCGGACGCTTGCCAAGTACGGCATCTGCTCGCATGAGATTGCGGATGAAGTTGAACGGGCATCGGAAGAGGTGACAGCCGCAGAGGTTTACGAAGAGCAGTCGCGCATTCGACACAACATCCGTTCACTTGTAAATGTGATTCGACGAAAGATTTCTCCGGAGGCGCGTCCGTATGTTCACCTATTCGCAACGTCCGCGGACATCCTTGATACCGCAACAGCGTTACGCTTCAAGGACCTTACTCAAAAGGTAATTCTTCCAGATCTCATCAAACTTGAGAATCGGTTTATCGACCTCGCACGGGAGCACGCGGAAACGGTGCAGATTGGACGGACTCATGGTCAACATGCAGAACCGATTACCTTCGGCTACGCCATGGCACTTTACGTCAGCCGGATTGGGAATCGCATTGAACTGATAGACCGTACAAGCCAAAATCTACGCGGCCAATTTTCGGGCGCAGTGGGAGCGTTCAACGGACTTGCGCTGATAGTTGAGCAGCCGGAGCAGATGGAGGCCGACCTTCTGGCAGAACTCGGATTGAAACCGTCGGATACACACACTTCGACGCAGTGTGTTGAACCTGAGTTTATCACCGACCTCGCTTACGCGATTACCTCTGCTTACACCATCCTTGCAAATTTCGCAGATGACATCCGCCACCTCTATCGGACGGAAATCGCCGAGATCAGCAAGCAGTATGATCCCCAATTGGTCGGCTCCTCCACGATGCCGCACAAGGTTAATCCCGAAACGTTTGAAACGGTGAAGGGGCTCTGGAAAGCGTTTGTGCCGCGTATGACGACGGTGTTTATGGACCAGATTTTGGAGCATCAACGCGATCTTACCAACTCCGCATCGAGCCGTTTCCTGACGGAACTTTTCACCGCATTTGACTATTCGATTTATCGTTTAATTCGCGCCTTGGGGGAGATGGATGTGAAGGTGGATAATATGCAGCGCAATCTTGAGGCGAGCGCAGGGGACACGGTCGCAGAACCGATCTATCTTTTGATGGCGTATTACGGATTTCCTGACGCTTACGACCACACCCGCAAACTTGTCGCTCAAGTACATCAGACGGGGCAACAGTTGACGGATCTTCTGTGGGCGGATGAGACATTGCAACCGTTCCTTGAACAACTCACACCAATACAACAGGAGGCACTCCGCGATCCAAAGAAGTACGTCGGGGCATCTGCACAGCGGACGCATGCAACTTGCGACGAATGGGAAAAACGGGTGCAACAAATCTCGGTAACCTGTGGATAGGAAACTTTAGAAGGTAAATCCAAGCCCAATCTGCGTAGTGGAGGTGTCTCGTCTGCCCAAGTACAATTTACTATATCCAGCCCTTAGATTCAAGCTGGGGGTTATGTAAATACGGACTCCCATTTCATAGTGATAGAAATATGTCGCGTCGAAATCCGACTGGACCTTAATAGAACCTGTAGCGTCAACCACGATTTTATCCGACGGATAGAGCTTCAAACCTGCACCAAGAATGGGCGTCGTGTGCGTTGTCCTAGTCCGGGAGTCAGCTTCGTATTCCGCAATACCACCCAGAAACATAACTGCAATATTACTTTTTTCTAAAGCGGGTCCCCACTGGACCATTGCGCTTACGTTTGTGTTACCTGGATGGGAAAAGTCCAGTTGTGCCCCTAACGTCGGCTGGTGTTTTCCCTCACGTAGGTAAGCGATCCTGAACATTTTATCTCCTTCCCAATCACGGAGGGGAGCGTTGTGACCCGCAGCACTTACCCATACCCCTTGGTACATGGGATAGGTTGGAGACCTTAGCGGAGGCTCTTCAGGTGTATCTGCTGGTATGGTTAGGGGAGGATCTCGCGGTTCTACCTCTTCTGGCTCCTCTCCCGGTTTAATGTCCACAGGTTCCGATTCTGCCGGGCTTTCATTTCCGCTGTCATCAGTTGCGGTTTTAGTTTCTACAGGTTCCGATTCTATCTCGCTTTCATCTCCTCTATCGTCAGTTGCGGCTTTAATTTCTATCTGCCTCGATTCGGATTCGCTTCTGTTTCCTGTTTCATCGGTCGCAGTCAGATAATACCGGAGGGATCCAGCCTCGCTGACCGTTATGCCTACGGCGTATATACCCGATCCATCTGCCTCGGTAAGTTTTTGGCTGTTGGTAGGTGAAAAATGAACGTGAACCGCTTTGATAGCGTTACTGTCTGTTACTTCCGCTCTGATGGTAATTTGTTGATTGACCGTGAAATTAGCACCTTCGGGCGGATCTAGGAGATTGATTGTTGGGGGCAGATCCGCAACGATGGCGATTTGATAATTACGATCTGGAGTTTCCGGCTGCCTGAATGTCAAATGACCCTCATATTCGACCTTAACGTAGTATTCAATCGAATTAACATACTTCTGTGAAACCAAACCCGCCTTATAGATCCACGTTGAGGAGGCCGATTGCTTATCCCACAAACGCATTTTCTGATTGTTCTGTTCTAATTCGTTCTTGTCTCTGTCGTAGGTTTTGTAGTGGATCGTAACCTGTTGAGGCCCTTTGGAGGTGATTAGATTTAGCGCAAGTGGGATTATCTCTCCCGCCAATGCTGTTGAAGGAGAATTATGCTTCATGGTGGGTGGTATCTCAAGATCGATTTCCTTATGGCGATTCGGTTCGATCGTAACAGCCCTCCTTTTGGATCTCCTTGCATAAATTCCTTCCACAATGTAATCGCCCGTAAGCAGTCTGCGCTTGACGATTCCGGTGCCTAACATCGTCTTACCAATGTTGCCTCCTTTAATCCAGATTTCTGCCTGTGGCAGCAAGGAAATTACAGTCAATTCACCTGTTAAGTTTCTACGTACTTCTTCAAGTAATCCACCAAAAATTGGGTGATCTGTTCCTATCCTTGGAGGCAATTTCTGGTCTGGGTTATGGCGAATTGATTCTTCAAACTGCTCTCGCACTTTGTCATTACCTTCTCCAGCTCCCCATTTTGAGCAGCCCAAGTAGAGATAGGCTTCCGCTCGCTGTTCTGAATCTGCAAGCTCTTGTATGGCTGAACTTAAGACCTTGATAGCCTCGCTGTATTTTGCCTGTTCATATAGCCTAATCCCTTTGTCAAGCATGGCATGACGAGGACGGGGTTTGGGTGGCTCCGGCTCGGGTGAATTAACCTGAGACTCAACTGGCTTCGATTTGACACGTGGCGGATCAGCCAGAGGCTTGGCTGGTTTCGGTTGAACAGATGATGGATTAACCGGTTTCGGTTCGACGGGGGGTGGATCCACTTGAGGTGTGGCTGGCTCAGATTCGATAGGTAATGGATCAACCTTGGGTTTGGTTGGTCGCGGTTGGACGGGTGTCGGAGTGATTGGTATATTAGCCAGTGTCTTGAGATAATTTACAGGAACAGCAAAATTGAGATGCTGTCCATCACGAAAAGTTAGGAGTGAAACCCCTACCACTTCGCCTTTTTCATTAAAGATGGGACCGCCACTGCTCCCCTGAGAGATTGGAGCGGTCATTTGGAAAAGCTTACCGGTGGAATCGCCACGAATCGCGCTGATAATACCAGCCGAGAATAAGACCTCTAGCCCCCTCGGATTGCCCGCGATGTACACTTTATCATCAATCTGAACCGTATCGCTGTCACCAAGAGGAAGTGCAGGTGCGTCGATCCCTACGACTTTTATTATTGCCAGATCACGCGCTTTATCAACGACCTGGATTGTTTCAACAGGATATATCTCTTCCTTTCCAGCTAACTTCGCGCTTCCAATCCACATATTGTCGATAACATGATGATTAGTTGCAATATGGCCATCATGGATAACAAATCCGCTACCCGTCCAACGGTTGCCTTTGGTATCTGTGAAACCCAAGTGTACCGTAGAATCTAAAGCGATTTCGACAATCTCTTGGGGAGTCGGGGCAGCTTCGACAGTTGTCCCGCAGAACAGCACAAGTCCCCCAACCATAAAATTCAGTAATAATTTTTGCCTACGTTGCATAGAATTGTGTCCTTTCACAGAAGGACACACTCAAATGGCATCATTGGTTCAAAAAATCGTGCGAGATTGATAGACCATTCTTCCATGCTTCATAGGAAAAGACTTTTTCTTTCTCCTTATAAACCAACTTGATTGTTGTCCCAATCGGGACTTTCAGACCGCCTCGTATCGGGGTAACGTTAGATTTTTCTCGGTTGGGGGCAGGTGATATGGCGAAATCCTGTGCCCGTGGTTCTATGAAATCATCGCCTTGGGGTAGCTTTATAAACACCCTTGCCCACGGAATAGCATTAATGGACACAGCTACAGGTAGTGATGTAAGGGATTCTTCATCTTGAGAGCTCGGGGAGGATTCTCCGTCCCAAGATATTATAAAAATAATTAAACCAGCAATAAAAATGACGCTAACAGTAGCGATAACTATAATCAGTCTAACCATACCTAATTCTCCTGTTCTGATCGCCATTATATAGGGTAATTGAGAAAATCAAAAGGTATATCCAAGCCCAACCTGTATATTGGAAACGTTTTGAGTGCCTAAAAACAATTGACCATATCCGGCTCTTAGGCTCAATTTATCGGTTATATAAAAACGGATGCCCCCTTCATAGTGATAGAGATCCATGGTGTCAGAACCCTGCTGAAATTGAATTGAACCTGTGGCATCTATTACAATTCTGTCCCGCGGATAGAGTTTCACCCCCCCACCAAAGATAGGGGTAGTATGAGCTGACCGAAGAGAATCCTCATACTGTGCGATGCCACCCAGCAACGTAAACGTAGCCTTGGTTTTTCCTGGGGGGCGTGGTCCCCACTGAACCATCGCGCTCATGTTCGTGAGATCCGGAGAAAAGTCTAGTTGCACGCCTAGCGTTGATCGGCTTTTACCCTCACGGAGATAAGCAAGCCTGAACATATAATTCCCATCCCCAGCAAAGGTGGAAGCACCGTCCCCAGAAACGCTTGCCCATATCCCTTCGTATATTGGAGGATTTGGCTCTTCGGGGGGCGGTGGAGGAGGCGGTTTAATTTCTACCTGTCTCGATTTTGACTCAGTTGTGTTGCCCACTTCATCAGTTGCAGTTAGGTAATACTTGATGGATTTGGCTTGAGGGAATGTTATATTTGTGGTGTATATATTCGAGGATTTTTCTTGGGACATTTTTTTACTACTGCCCGATGAAAAATGAACATGAACTGCTTTGATGGAGACACTAGCTTTTACTTCCGCTCCGATGGTAATTTGTTCATTGACTTCAAATTCGGCAGGGTCGTCGGACGGATATAGCACGGATATTGTTGGTTTATCTACGCTTCTTGTAATTTCTATCCGTCTCGACTCCGACTCACTTGTGTTTCCCGCTTCATCGGTCGCAACCAGATAATACCGGAGGGGCTGGCTGACTGTTATCTTTGTGGTATATACATCGGAGGAATTTTCTTGAGACATTTTTTGCCTATTACTCGATGAAAAATGAACGTGAACCGCTTTGATAGCGTGGCTAGCACTTACTTCCGCTCTGATGGTAATTTCTTGATCGCGCTCGAATTTCGCACCATCGGGTGGATATAACAGGGATATTGTTAGTGGTTTATCATCGACGATAGAGATTTGATGATGGCGATTTTGATCTCTTGGATGTCTGAACAACCCATGATTCTCATATTCGATCTCAATGTAGTATTCAATTGAACCGACGTGTTTTTGTGAGGGCAAATCCACCTTGTAGATCCCCGTTGATGAGGCGGGTTGCTGGGCCCATAAATCCATCTCCTGATCGTTCTGTTCTAATTCCTTGCGGTTTCTGTTGTAGGTTTTGTAATGGACTTTAACGTGTTGGGAGGCTTTGGTACTGATTAACTTCACTTCAAGTGGGATTATTTTACCAACGGATATGTTTGAAGGCGGATCATGCTTTATGTCGGGTGGTATCCCCAGATCTATTTCCTTATGGCGATTTGGTTCAATCGTAATAGCCCTCCTTTTGGATCCTCCTTCATAAATTCCTTCCACAATGTAGTCGCCTGTAAGTAGTCTGCGCTTGACGATGCCAGTGCCTAACATTTTCCTATCAACCTCGTTGCCTTCGATCCAAATCTCTGTGTGTGGTAGTAGAGAGATTACGGTCAATTCGCCTGTTAATTCTTTGCGTACTTCCTCGATTAACTCAGCAAAAATTGGGTGATCTTTCCCTAACCTTGGCGGCAATTCTTGATCGGGATTGTGGCGAATTGCCCTTTGAAATTGATCCCTCACCTTGTCATTGCCTTCACCGATTCCCCTTTTTGAACCTCCTAAATAAAGATAGGCTTCTGCCCGCTGTTTCGGATCTTCGAGCTCGCGTATGGCTGAACTTAAAGCTTGGATTGCCTCTCTGTATCTTGCCTGTTCATACAACTCAATCCCTTTTTCAAGATTTTCTTGAGTTGTAATTTTCATTCCCAAATGCCTCGGTTTCGACTTGCTTTCGTTGCCTTCCTCATCAGTTGCAGTTAGATAATACTGGAGGGTTACGATATTTTGGATTGTGATATCTATGGTGTATATGTCTGAGGAACCTTTTGCAGTAAGTTTGTGACTTTGTGGATCGTTAAACCGTGAGAAGATATGGATGTGGACATCTTTGACAGCACTATTGTCTGTTACCTTTGCTCTAAAGGTAATTTCTTGATTGGCACCGAATGTCGCATCAGGAGGTGGATATAGCACCGATATTGTTGGCGGTTTATCATCGACGATAGGGATTTGATAATAACGAGATTGAGACCTTGGATATCTGAACGGTAAGTGATTATCATATTTGACTGCAATGTAGTATTTAATCGAACCGACACGCTTTTGTGAAGGCAAATCCATTTTGTAGGACCACGATGATGACGCGGATGGCTGGTTCGACAAACGCATCTTCTGACTTTTCTTTTCTGATTCGTTGCCGTTTTTGTCGTAGGTTGAGTAATGAATCGTAACTTGTTGGGGAGCTTTGGAACTGATTAAATTCAACGTAAGTGGAATTATTTCGCCGACGGATACGCGTGAAGGAGGAGCATGCTTCATGATGGGCGATATCTTAGGAGATGTGGGAGTGATTGGTATACCCTTTTCTTTAGCCAGTTGCTTGAGATAATTCACAGCGATAGCAAAATTGAGATTCTCAGGAATAGTAACGGTAAAATCCGGTTGTAGAAAGCTGGGCACCCCGCCATAAACGATACCGATGACTTCGCCCTTATCGTTTAGCACAGGACCTCCACTACTCCCTTTAGAAGTCGGAGCTGTCATTTGGAGTAGTTTGCAGGGAGCGTGCCAATCCCAGGAGGTGCCACCGGATAGTGGGAAGGTTGTCAGGTAGGCACCGGGTGGTCGGATGGCACTTATCTCGCCACTTGAAAATGTACCTTCCAATCTATGTGGGTTACCCATGACGTAAACTTTATCAGCAACCTGAACCGCATCACTATCACCAAGGAAAAGCGCAGGTGTGTCAATCCCTGTGGCTTTTACTATTGCCAAGTCACGTTCTTTATCAACAAAAAGAACTCTAATACGGTACTTCTTTGCCTTTCCAAACAACTTTGCGGTTCCAATTGACATATTTTCGATAACGTGATAGTTGGTCGCAATTAGATCATCATGGACGATGAAACCGCTACCCAGTCCAGGGGTGTGCTTGGCATCTTTGGTCTCCAAGAGTACCGTAGAACGTTCAGCGATTTTGGCAATCTCTTGGGGAGTCAGAGTTGGTTTCGGTTCGGTAGGTAGAGGTGCGGATTGGGGCTCGGTTGTTTTCGGTTTGACGGGAGGAAGATCGACCTTAGGCTTGACGGGTTTCGGCTTGATCCGTGTCGGAAGGGTTGGCATCAGTGCCTTGAGATAATTTACCGGAATCGCAAAATTGAGATTCTGCCCATTACGATGAGTTGCGAATGAAATCCCTATCACCTCGCCCTTTTCATTAAAGACAGGACCGCCACTACTCCCCTGAGAAATCGGTGCTGTCATTTGGAAGAATTTATCAGGGTCGCCACGAATCGCACTGATAATGCCATCCGAGAATGAGCCTTCTAGTCCCTGTGGATTGCCCGCGACGTAAACTTTATCACCAATTCGAACCGTATCACTATCACCAAGGGAAAGTACCGAGGCATCGATCCCTCCAACTTTTATTACTGCCAAATCGTGCTCTTTGTCAGTTTCAAGGATTGTTTCAACAGGATACACCTCTTCCTTTCCTACCAACTTCGCAAATCCAATCGACATATCATTGACAACGTGATGATTAGTCGCAATATGGCCACCGTAGACAACAAATCCACTACCCGTCCAACGGTTACCTTGGGCATCTCTGAAGACCAAATGTACTGTAGAATCTAAAGCGATTTCGGCAATCTCTGGGGTAGTCAGGGCAATTGCCACAGTCATTCCGTAAAAAAACAAAAGTACCCCAACCATAAAACTCAGTAATAATTTTCGCCTACGTTGCATAAAATTGTATCCTTGTACAGAAGCACACACTCAAATACCATCATTGATTCATAAAATCGTGTGAGATTGTCTTTCCATCTTTCCATTCCTCGTAACGAAAGATTTTTTCGTTGCCACGGTATATCAACTTAATTGCTGTCCCAACCGGGACTTTCAGATCGCCTGGTATCGGAGTAACGTTAGAATCTCTCCCGTGGGGTTCGGGGGCTATTGTGAAATCTTGTGGCCGTGGCTCCATGAAATAATCGTTTTCAGGCAGCTTTATGAAAACTCTTGCCCACGGTATAGCGTTAATGGATACCGACACAGTTTCGGCTTCAGTTCTAGTTACAGGTTGCGTTGGTGAGGTAGGAGGAGCTATTGGAGTCTTCTTAGGTTGACGGACTCCTGAAGAATCATCGTTGATCTTAGCAGTCGCCGTACCGCTTGCCCCCGGCGTAGGTCCAGAGGTATTCACGGGCCAAAACATTTTGAAAATAATTAAACCAGCGATAACAATGACGATAGCAGTGGCGACAACTATAACCGATCTGTTCATACCTAACTATCCTTTACTGAGCGAGGTTGGGTGTTATGGAGGAATAGGTAGCACGTTTAGATAACACCCACAAAGAAGGACTATGATTATCACACATCTTCACAGCTTAATTTATTTTTCAGTAACTTTGAGGAGCGTTAGTATGTAAAAATTATAGCACCCTTTCCAAAAGGGTGTCAATTGATTCACACCTGTTTTTTGATGGATCGTCATAGCATCTTTTGATAGAATCATGCTATAATATTTTCAGTATTGATAAAAAGGACGACACATTCAAAAGGGAAATCTCTAGGAGAGGAAAACAACCATGTCAAACACACTATTTCCCACAACCGTCATCGGCAGCCTGCCCCGATCTGCGTGGGTGCGCGAGTTAATTCTTGACCGAAAGGATGGAAAGATATCCGAAGAGGAAACAGACCACTTGCTGAACCCGGCGGTCGAATCAGCGCTGCGTCTGCAAGAGCGAGCGGGGTTAGATGAGGTCACCGATGGGGAATGGCGCAGAGAAAGTTACGTCAAGGTTTTTGCTGACCGGGTACGGGGTTTTCGAGCAGATCTCAATCCTAGTGGTGGGTTGCCCTATCCGGCAGTAGTCGAGCCAATCGAGTCTTACCGGCCCTTAGTGGTTGATGAAATCCGTTACATCCGGGGACTAACTCAGCGACGCATCAAGGCAACCTTACCCGCCCCCTATATCATTGGCAGGCGGATGTGGCATCCCGAACACTCAAAAGCCGCCTATCCTACCCGCGAGCAGCTGATGACCGACTGCGTGCCGATTCTGCGACAGGAAATTGAACTCCTTCGTGAAGCGGGTGCGGACACGATACAACTCGACGAGCCGTGGCTTAGCACCATGGTGGATCCCGACTTTCGAGAGCGAGAAGGTGTCACTGATGTTCAGTATGAGATGGATCAGTGTGTCGATTTTATTAACCAAACGCTAGACGGAATTGAAGGTGTTGAGACAGGGATGCATCTGTGCCACGCACACTTCGATCACAAACACGGGACAGAGGGACCCTATGACCTAATCATGCCCGCCTTGGCGAAGGTTCGGGTCGGCACAATTTCTATGGAATATGCTACCCCTGTCGCAGGCGGTTTAGCCTCGCTCGCTCAATTTCCTGAGAATGTACGATTGGGACTTGGGTGCATTGACCATTGTGACCGGCAGGTGGAAACGCCAGAAGATGTAATAGCCCGCGTGGAGGAAGCCATGCGTTATGTGGACAAAGAGCGCATTACGCTGCATCCGGATTGCGGCTTTTCACCGTCAGTTCAGAATCCTATGGATATAGACGAAGCGTACTTGAAACTAAAGGCGATGTGTCAGGCAGCAAAGCTGCTCCGCGAAAAATACGCATGAGACTGATTGCCCTGAAGGGAGATTGCAATGACAACACCAGAAGCTGCAGCAGAACTTTACAAGAAAACTGTTGTGATAGATTGCCTAAATGTGAGCAATTGGGAGAGTCCGGCTGTGTTCCACAGCTTGCACGCCGGGGGTGTAACAGCCATCAACGCCACCGTTGCGACATGGGAAAATTATCAGCAAACTTTGGACAACATTGCTGCTTGGTTTCGCCGTCTTCGAGAATACAACGACATCCTTGTGCAGGTAAAAACCGTGAACGAACTTCTGCAAGCCAAGCAGAACGGCAAAGTCGGTATAATCTTCGGTTCTCAGAACGCTTCTCCCATTGAGAACGATCTCGACCGACTCGCGCTCTTTCATGCACTCGGAATGCGAGTCATCCAAGTGACCTACCACGAGCGGAATCTGTTGGGAAATGGCTGCTGGGAACGTAGAGACGACGGTTTGAGCAACTTTGGTGTTGATGCTGTCCGAGAGATGAATGCACTGGGTATCCTGATTGATCTCTCCCATGTTGGCGATCGCACCACATTGGAGGCAATAGAGTTGTCAGACAAACCTGTCGCGATTACCCACGCGAACGCTCGTTCCTATTTCAACCATCCCCGAAACAAGACGGACGATGCGCTGAAATTGTTGAAAGAACGAAATGGCGTAATCGGTGCAACATCCATCACCTCCTTTTTGCCAACCCAATTTGCATCCACCCTAGCGGACTATGTGGATGCGATAGATGACATGGTGGAACGGGTCGGGATTGACCACGTGGGTGTTGGAACAGACTTTACACAGGATCAGCCAGTTTCGTTCTGGGAGTATATCGGCGCGCAACAGGGGACAAAATATCCGTCCACCTTTGTGAATCCAGACGTGCGATACGACCAGTTGCCGATGTCTCCCAAGGGCTTTGAAACACCCGATAAGTTTCCAGACCTGGGAGCCGCGCTTCTAAAACGAGGTTACAAACCGGACGAGGTTACCAAAATTCTGGGTGGAAACTGGATTCGACTCTTTCGAGAGGTGTGGGCAGAGTAAAATGCGAAGAGAAACCGAGTTTTTTCGGAGGTAGGGGCGGGGTTACCCCGCCCCTACGGTTTTTTTGAACTCTTTCTTAACATGAACCAATGGGGAAGGAACAGCAATGGAATCAAATCAAGGCATATATCAGGATAACGAAGGGATTTCGTTTGCCGACATCGCGCTGCGTCATCAAGATGGGCGGTCTCTAGCATCCGTTCGGGTTCGGACAGCCGGACATACCCACACAGGTGTCGCCAGTTTTGTCGTTGCAGAGGAAGGGCTAGAGCTTGTCTATGAGGATGGGTCGTGGGATTGTCGGGAGTGGCAGTGGTGGAAGGACCACGGTCGCGGAGACGAAAAGTGGCCCCGACTCGTCCCAGCGACTTCCAGCTACGAGCAGCGAGGGGACACAATCTACGTCACAAGTCAATACACATGCGACAACATCCAGACCTGCCAAGAGTGGTTCTTCCAACCCCAAGATCGGAATGATGTACTCACATACAACTGCCGACAAACAATCCAGAATTGCGGTTCCGTTGACTTAATCGAGTATGCTCAATTTTTCGCCTGCTACACCGAAACTAACAGAGAGAAAAGCCAATTCTATTGGTCAGCGGACGGACAGTTCAAGAGTTTTGAAAGCCTTGGCGGCAGACATCTAGACGCTTACATCGTTGCTCCCGGATCCACCTTCGAGCAACTCGGATTGATTCCACACGCACTGAGGGGTGGTGGCAAAGTTGCAGATACTTGGTATAAGCCAGTGTTGGTGGGTCAGCCTAGCCCGAAAGGCTGGCGGCATATCGTTTTCACAGAGCCTGCTGCGACAGCCGGACTCGCCTCTGGAATGGGTGGCATCGCAATGGACTACATTGCTTATCCGGGAACGGGAGTTTTCAAGCACGGCGAATCCTTTTCGATTCGCATCCAGCACCATATCATGAAAATGCCTGATTCCATTCAGATAGGTCTTGTCGAGGAACTTTGGGAGGCATTTGAGAGGGATCTCATCGGCTAAGGGTGTAGGGTCATTTAGTTTTTGGTTTTTTGACTGACTTTGGAACGACCCGAACCCGTAGGCGGGGCATCTTGCCCCGCCGTTGCGTTAACCAAGATACCGAGCTACGGAAGAATTAAATGACCCTAACTAAGGGTGTAGGGCAATCGCATGTAAATATTGTGTAGGATTTACACCCTTGAATTGCGAAAATCATTTCCTATTTCATATCGTAGGTACAGATTTCCAATCTGTACGTGCCCCAGGGCAGCACATCTACGCTACAACAGGGGATTACCCAGTGTTCTGATTGCCCAACTGACTAATTCCTATAACAGATGCGATTGCCCTCGCTAAGAGTGTCTTATATATAGATCTATCAGCAGAATCGTGCTATAATAACGCAAGTTGCTAGTTGAGAGACCAAGCACTATAAACCGAGTTTTTTCGGCAAAACTCGGTTTCTATCTGATCCTAACGACTTGAGTTATGTTATAGAATCCCAGTCGTCGTGCAAATAATCCCAATCGTGGCGCAGATTGCCTAATCTGCGATCCCCACATTACCTATTACGCTTCGTTTCACGATTCAGACAAACACCGGAACGACAACTAGCAACTTAGGTTATAATATCGTCTAGTTTGATGTGCATTCTCCTCTAAGAATCCCGCCTACTACGGAGTAAACCGATGGAAACAAGCCTTGAGGAACAGAGAGAACAACTCATGCGCGAAGGATACGTCATTGTACGCAACATCATCCCACCCGACGAATTAGAACAACTGCGTAAAAGTGTTGACACCATTATCGACAGAGCACCCCCTTCAAGCCGAGTAATGGTGACCGAATGGGTTGACAAACAGACTGCCAACGCTGTGGAGTTCTATTTCGACGACCGCACCCTTGGCTTCACCCGCGAGCTGATGGACGCCCCTGATGTTGCCCCACAAGGAATGTGGGTGTTGTGTCATTCGGGAACGGGTTGGCACCGCGACATCCACCCAATTGATATGGCACCGCTTGATGGATTGCAAGAAGATATTCGACTCAACGGTCCACCCTATCTCCAATGGAATCTTCCGCTCTACGATGATAGCTACCTACATGTAATCCCCCGCAGCCATTTGCGCCGCAATACCGAAGCAGAAAGCAGATTGGAGCGTCGTATGGGGGTTGTTCCGCTGCCGGAAGAGATTACTGTAGACCTCAAAGCCGGTGATGGTCTTGTCTACATCAACGGCATCCTGCATAGCGCCACCCCAAACGGCGATGAGAAGCGGCGGACGCTTCATTTTGGATACCAATCATTTGGTGCCGAAGGATTTGTGCATTTTTTCCTCCCTACCACAATGGGCGTGGACTTTGTGGAACATTTGTCGCCGGAGGCGGCTGAGATGTGTCACCACTTTGAATCACTCCACGCTAAACGGCATGACAACATTGCATTCACACTCCGCGCTATCCTTGAGAAAGATGCACCTGCATTTACAGAAGGATTGCACCGGATTCACCGCAGTGAGCATGCCCGCATGACAACACTGGTTGTCCTGTCAAAGATTGCTTATATGATTCGCACATACCAAGATTCCGATTCAGAAGAGTCTAGCAACGGACCCCGCATCCAACGCATGGCAGACCGTTTTACCCCCGACGAATTGGAACAACTCTGGCAGCGATTCGCCATCCTCGATCGCAAACTGCAATCGGACACGGAGCAATACGAACCGCTGTTTCAGAGTGGTCCAATGCAGTATCTCTTTTATGACATGCCTCAAGATTTCGGCGTTGATGACTTCATCGCGAGTTGGAATGGGTGAAAACCGTCAGCCAATTGAGGCGTTTAGCATACTGTTTCGGTGGACATAAAACTTAGTAAAGGAGCCTATCATGTCTCAACGTCTGGTTTACTTCAACGGAGAATTTATTCCCGAACAGGAAGCACGTATTTCCATCTTCGACTCCGCGCTGCTGTTCGGCGATATGGTTTTTGAGGTCACCCGTACCTTTAACCAGAAACCCTTTCGCCTGCGCGAACATCTAGAGCGGCTCTACGGGTCGATACGCTATGCGGAAATCGACTGCGGTCTTACCATAGACGAAATGGAAGCCGCTACCTATGAGACTATTGAGAGGAACCTACCCGCTCTCAATGACTTGGACTTTCAGATTATGCACGATTTGACCCGTGGAGGTTACCCTCTTTACCAAGGCCTCATCAAAGAAGGTGCCTCCCCCATCGTATCTATTAACGTCTTCCCACTCATCCGTCACGTTGGCGGCCAAGCTGATAAGTATGAAACTGGATCTCACTTTGTCATCACACCGCAGCAATCGGTGCCCTCTCGTTATATCGATCCCAAGGCGAAAAACCGGAGTCGCATCTTCTACAAACTTGCTGAACTTCACGCGAGCAAGCTGGAAGAGGGCGCGATGGCGCTGCTGACCGACGAGCACGGTTTTATCACCGAAGGCACAGGCAACAACTTCTTCATAGCGCGGGATGGTGAGATTTTCACCTCAAAACCCAACGACATTCTGCGTGGGGTTTCTCGTCACGCTTGTATGGACATCGCCTCCTCACTCGGCATTCCTGTCCACGAAGCAGACATCGAACCCTACGATGTACGGGAGGCGGATGAAGCTTGGTGGACTAGTACCACCATCTGCATGATGCCAGTCACCCGATTCAATTTCCAGCCAGTCGGCGACGGAAAACCCGGCCGCATCTACTTGCGACTGCTTGATGCTTGGTCGAAGGAAGTTGGGGTAAACATTCCTGCCCAAGCACGCGAATACGCGGAACTCGGTAAAACTTGGACACCGTAATCCTGCTTCTTGGACTTCCTTTAAGGAGAACGCAATAGTGGTGAGATTAAACAATGCAACGAATACCCCCAGATCAGTAGAAGGACCGGGACAACTCCTAAAGCGCCAATTGCAAAGCGGCGATGTCCTTGTCGGCGGTATGGTCGCTGAGCACCTCCGTCCGTCGCTGGTAAAGCTGTATGTGCAAGCGGGTTTCGATTTTATGTATATTGAGTACGAGCACGGCTTCTTCGAGATGACCACATTTGCGGATTCTGTTTTATGTGCCCGGGACAATAATCTTCCCGTCATCGCCAAGACGCCGCAGTTGGAACGCGCCGAGGTAGCAAAGTTACTGGAGTGTGGAGTCGTCGGAATTCAACTGCCCCGCACTGAGACGCGGGAAGAGGTCGAAATGCTTCGCAGCTACCTCAAGTTTCCACCCGCTGGTACGCGGGCGGTCGCACCCGGGTATGGCAACAGCAACTACCTTCAGCCAGCTGACTGGAAGACGTGGATGACTGAACAGGATGAAGAAACAACGCTGGTCGTTCATATCGAAACTCGACGCGCTTACGAAAACGCCGAAGAAATCATCGGTACGCCGGGGGTGGATATGGTCTATGTTGGTCCGGGTGATTTTTCCATCGAAATGGGACACCCCGGTGATTATGATCATCCAGCAGTCACAGGTCCAATGGGAGAAATTCTCGAAATCTGCAAGAAGCACGGTGTTTACTTCGGTACAACCGCATCTAACGCAAGTGCAGCGCAGGAATGGGTAGGACGTGGAGCGCAGTTTTTTGAGACCGCAGATGAGTTGGCTTTCATCCATGAAGCAGCATCGAATCTGGTAAAAGAGTATCGCCAGTTTACGCAGAATGGTTAATCACTTAGGAGTTACGCACTTCAGTAGGGAACGCAGATCTGCGTTCTCTACGGACTCCTTATGGAGCCTCTGCTGTAGTTGCCCGATTCATCGGGCGTTGGAGATAGTGTCTTGCGGCGATAAATCGCCGAACTACAGGGATCTGAGTGTTCAACTGCGTAAGTCCTATCACTATTAAAATCTAGGTTATGACCCCGGTAGGTGCGGTTTGCAACCGCACCGGATATGTGCAGTTGGAAACAGTGCCTACCAAACATGGCGGGCGACAGTGTCTATTTATTTTCAGAGTTCACCATATATGTGGTAAGCCGCCCATTAATGGAAGGACAGCAGCCTATGAAAACCCACCCGGAGCATACTTGGGGACACACCCTCCCATTCGGGGAAGAGTACTATCAAAACGCAGTCAAATTATTGCAGAACATCCGTGATGATGCGGGGATTATGGCTGAAGTTGCGACAAAGGCGGCTGATGCTATCCGAACCGGCAACAAGGTCTATGCCAACATAACGACGGGACACATGCCAACATACGAGTTGGTGAACGATCGTGAGGGCAATCCGGCACAGTTTGAGTTTACCGGAGCGGATACGTGTACACCGGAGCAATTTGCAGCGATGCGAGCGGGCGATGTGCTACTCACCAACCACGTCAGCGAAGCGGTACGAGATGCCCGTGATACCGGTGTGTATGTCGCTGTGTTCACCACCTGCTACGTCAACAACCGAGATACGCCTCCGGGAAAGGTTGTGCCGAACCCCCATGATTGGGTGCCAGAAGATGTGGCATCGCGTGTCATTGATTCGCATATTCCGTGGCATCAAGGGTTGGTGCGTGCACCTGCAATCCCAGAGATGGAAATTTGCCCTGGATCGGCAAACGGGACATGTGCGATCCACTGGATGATCACCGCTGAAGTTGCCCATACATTGGCGACGGATCGTCCACCAACGGGAGCTATTGGGCATCAGTATGTTGATATTCTCTTAGAGCGACTTACTGACGTTCATACTGAAGACCTAGACCACATCAACAAAATCGCGGTAGTAATAGCAAAACGAATCATCGACGGTGGACATTACTACGTGCGGAGTCGGAACGAGGGGATTCAGAGTGAGGCAAATGGGGTGGCGCAAGGGTTGATGATGTGCAACGCTTTTGAACCACGTCCCGCGAGTGAGGGCGGTGATAAGGATGTTTTTCTGATTGCTGCGGTCAGTGCGAACGACCCACAAGAGCTTGCTTGGGCGGACGAAGCCCAAGCCAACGGTAACTACCTCGTCGGTATCGGACCTTCCAATAACGATGGACTGCGCGATCGTTGCGATGTCTACTTCGACAACCGTTGTGACGAGGCAGCTGGTGTTATCCCCATCCCCGGTCAGCCCGATAAAGTCTGCCCCGCCACCGGCATCCTCAACAACATTATCATGTACATGCTCACAGCACAGTTTGTAGATGAGATGTGCCGCCGTGGTGCGGTTCCGTACTTCTTTATGGGTGCCTATCGTGACGGCAGTGATTATAATAGCGTGATGCGTCCCTTCTGTTTGGAACGTGGATATTAGTACACAGATAGGGTCATTTATGGTGAATTCTAAAACTACTAAAGTTAGTACAATCTGTGTATTTTTCATGCAGCCTTATCACGGGTTTTTTGAATATCGGTTGATTTGTTATTTTCATCGTTAGTCGCAGAAAATAACCGCCCCTCAATCAATGCAGAGAGATACTTAGCCATCAACCCGCGTGTCAACTTAGGGGGTCGATACCAATCAATGCCTAATGCTCGACACACTTGGTCAACGGTTATTGCCCCGTGTTTGGCATCAGGTGTATAGAATAGCCATTAAGTCAAGCAGCTCGCCACGAAACTAAGTTGGACCAATCGATTGATACTTTGATGGGATTTAACACGATAGGTGTCAAATCCGAAGTTCTGCTTGACATCTCGAAATAAGGTATATGTCAACAACCTTGAAAGGCTACTTTTTCCCGCGTGGTACACCGCCTGTTTTTCCAAGAATTACCATAATGCGTCCATGTGGGCAAACTATGGAGACGGACATAAAGGAGCATGTCTGATTTTTGATTCTGCAATAACAGATGCACCTCATAGTTTATTTCCGGATCTGCGAAGTGTACCGGCTAAAGCAATATGGGGTTCAGATATTTCGTATGAAGCCAAACCTGTTGTTGAAAGGCATCATCTTCGGAATCAGGACCTCCGACGAAGACATATTGAGAATCATTCATATTATTCAAGACAAAGGGCGGGATAATTTTGAGCTTTATCAGGCATACTACTCCCCAAGACATTGTGACATTCAAAAGGGTAGCTTGCCTCCGCGCTTTGAAAGGCTTACACGTTGAAAACCAGCGAAATGACGAGAATTATTGATAAACCGCATCACTTGGTCGCACCTTATCACTTCACTGCTTTCTTGGCTTCCTTGAACTTCTCTTTGGCAAATGCTCTCCATTCCTTCAGCTTCTGGTTACGGAAGTCTGGCTTTTGCCACTGGCTTTGAGGGGGCTCGGTCGCTGCCATTTCTGTTGTTGAAACGTTGCCCCCTGTTTGTGCCGCTGCTTGTGTTGCTGGAACGTTACCCTCTCCCGGTGTTGGGCTCACATCAGGTATTTCAGACAGTGCTAGTGCCTCTGCTTCCGTGATTGGCACCTGACCCAAGATCTGAATCGCGGCAGCGCGCTTCTCTGGATCTTTGCTTTTATTGATGGCTTTCCATGCGCTGACCAGATCCTTGTGCGGTTCAATGACAAGCGCACCGATGAGATCTCCCACAATGTCCCACCGTATCCCACCTTTTACCGCATCGTAGTCAATCGGTGTCAGATCCAACTCAAACGGGTTAGCGGCAACACAGCGGTCTCCAAGTTCATCGTAGAGAGCCGGGATAACGCTGCTACGGTTCAATCCCCCTTTCCACTTCGGTCCCTCTGGGTCGGTGTCGCGTAACACCCACAGTTTTTGTGCTTCGTCCGAAAGGACAAAATCGAGGAATTTCTGGGCGACCGTCATATTGGGTGCCCCTTTAAGAATAGCGATTGAATCAGGACTGACAACCGCAGCGTCAGGCGGTACGACGTAATGAATTTTGTCTGCACCGATCTCGGCAATCTTACCGAAGGCGTAGAAGTCAATTGCCATGCCGTAGATGACCTGCCCCATCCCAACATCGGCGGGGATTACATTTGACCCTGCGGAAAATCCCCTGACATTCGCACCGAGCTGCGTAATTAACTCAAAGCCTTTCTCCCAGCCGTAGCCTTGCAAAATAAGTTCATACATCATGTGCGCGCTCCCGCTTTCGCGGGGATCAGCTGCGCCGACGCGGTTGATGAGTTTGGGGTGTGTCAGATCGCTCCATGTGTGGACTTCGGGTAGATTGAAAAGCGCCCGTAACTCCTCATTGTACATAATTCCAAAACTTGACAGTGCTGCACCGTACCAACGGTATTCTGGATCATAGACGGGGATGCCAAAAATTTCTTTCGGGATTCGTGCCAACTGAGTTTCTGAGAGTTTGTAGGGGGCTAGCAAACCTTTAGCAGCGAGCTTGAGGTAGTTGTCTGTCCCGCCACCGAAAAAGAGATCTATCCCGATACCTTCGGGCAACCGCTTGAACTCTGATTCGATGAAACGAAAATCAGAAGAGGATCCGCCCTGATCCAGCCAATCGACAGTGACTTGGCGTCCTGTCTCCTTGGTGTACCACGCCTTAAAGGCGGTATCGAACTCTGTTTCGATCCCTTCCCAGTGTGGCGATATAATGACCAGTTTATCTTGGGCGGATGCAGTTTGTCCGCCGATCAGCGCGATGACAGTACAAAGGGTGATGAGGGTTGCAAAAGTTAATCTATTCTTAAATTTTGACATAGTGATATATCCTTGTTAGTGAGGTTGTGAATGATGCGAATCTCACAAATCGTGTGGATTTGAATCCGCATTTATCAGGTGAATCGGTGGTAGCAGTTAGACGGGCAGCCAGCGGACAATTGCTGACATTTTCCACATCATAATCAGAATTATTGCTAGCAAAATAAGATACCATATAACGCGCTTCCATGAGCCCCTGCGTCGAACGGGACGATCTGAAAGTTTCATTCTGTCAGTTTACCTCCTGTGAGTTGTTAGTATAGTTTTATCATATGATGCGATGACAGGACTATTGACTTGCCTCTGCCATTGTGATCCATTCGGTTTCTGGGGTTGTCGGTATCAAGCGATAAAGTAACTTTGCTTCAATCTGTTCTGTATCGTTGATGATATACACAAACGCTCGCGTTTCACCCGGTGATATTCGTTTGGTTTCGGGTTTTTCCGATGCGGCCGAGATGAAAGTTTGCTCATGGCGACTCACTGTTCCGGTGGCGTCGGAGATTTTCACGTCGAGGATAATCGCGCGTAAGGCTTCACCCGGGAGCAGATGTCCCGCCTTATTGGTCAGGTGAATCGTCGCTTTGCCCTCTGCACGGACGATTTTCAGATTTGCGGCACTCTTGAGTTTACTAACACTACGACTTCCCGCCCATGTGTGCCGCCGGATCGTAACAGTCTCGTAGCTATGGACGCTTAGCGTCCGTTTGACGGCGGGCATGTGGCAGGAAGCACAGTTCAGTCCCTTTTCTGCTGCGGGACTGTTTCTGAAGCTAGCGACCTGATTATGTTCAGGCACACTCGGTTGACCGTGGCAAGTCGCGCACAGTTCTGTCGGCTTGGCGTGAGCCTCGGAAGTCACGTTCGCGTGGTACATCGGATTGGTGCTCTTGTGCGGTCCGTGCATTGCACCGTGTGCGTCGATATGGCATACGATACAAGAGACACCGTACTCCCGATCTTCCGCTCGTAGTTTCGGCATTTTGCCGATACCGGTGATTAAAATCGGTTCGGGGGCGTGGCACGGATCACACTTCTTCTCCCGATCTTCGACCTGACTCGCAGCTTCTTGGTAGATTGGATCCTCCCACGCTTTTGCGTGCATTGACCTCTCCCACTCGCGCCAGATTGCCGGGTGACATCGCTTGCACATCTTTTTCTGTGTAAAATCTCGGTAGATGTCATCGTAGCCGAGATAGCTAGGCTCGAAGATTGAGTCATCTTCCGTTTCGTCAGCAGTCTCTACTTGTGCACAGAACATTATGAGTGCGAGGAGTAGACAGATCAGTGCTATTCGTATAGTTAAAGCTGATATCATTTTGGTCCTTGTTCCAGAAGAAGGGATGCTGCTTGCTCCCCGCTGTTGATGCAATCGGGGATACCGATTCCGCGATAGGCGTTTCCGGCGAGTGCAAAGCCGGGTAGTTTTTTTGTCTGCGCCTCGATTTCCTCCACCAGATCCAGATGCCCCAGATGGTATTGCGCCATTGCGTTCGGGTGTTTGTACACGAGAACCAACTGCGGATCCCCTTTGAGTCCTAGCAGTTCGTGCAGTTCTGTGAGCACCGATTCGACCATCTCCGATTCCGAGCGGTTGAAATACACCTCTCCCTTGCTTCCCGCTCCGCCCACATATGCCCGTAACAGCGCGTAATCCTCTGGTGCCCGTCCCGCAAGTTTGACGCTGCTAAATGTGCATCCGATAATCGAGCGTTCCTCAACCGCAGGTACAACAAAACCCGCTCCGTTGAGGGGGTGTTCAATATCCGTGCGACGGAAAGCGAGATTAACAATGGCGGAGGAGGCGTAGGGAATAGAAGCGAGGGATTCCGACAAACTTGGAGCGATTTTTTTTACCAAACCCGCTGCACCGTATGCTGGGAGGGCAACGCAGACCAGATCACTCTCCACCCCTTCCCCATTCGCGAGGTGGACGTTCCATTTTCCCGTCTGATCTTGGTAATCCAGAGAATTGACTTTCGTTCCAAGTTGTATGCAATCGTCGGGCAGACGCTCGGCAAGGGTATCGGTCAGGGTCTGCATCCCATCTTTGAAAGAGAGGAACAAGCTGTAGCGGGCACCGCTTGTTCCGCTAGCTCCACCTTGGGATTCTTTCTTGCGTGCCACTAAGGCTTTGATAATGCTGCCGTGCTTCTTCTCCATCTCAAGGAATTGTGGCATCGTGGCTTTGAGGCTTAGGTCTTTTCCGTCTGCGGTGTAGATGCCGCCTATCATCGGTTGTGCTATCCGCGTGAACGCTTCCTTTCCTAACCGACGTGTGATGAAACCTTCTAACGATTCATCGTCGTCGCTTCGTCGGCGGGGTATGACCCAATCTAAGCCCATCCGCAGTTTCCCGCCCCAACTGAAGATTGGGGTCTTGACAAAGGGCATAAAGGAAGCGGGTGCCATCAGGTAGAAGCCATCAGGTACAGGGTACAGCTTGCCTTTGCGTAGGACGAAGCTGCGTCGTTCCCTCGAATTCGTGCTAAGAAACTGATCTGCGATGCCCAACTCTTCGGACAGGGCTTTTGCCCACGGTTTTGTGGAGATGAAAACGTCGGGACCGTGTTCGATGACAAAGCCGTCCTGTTTGGACGTGTGAATTGCGCCCCCGACACGATCTCCTGCTTCGAGCAATTTCACATCAAGGGGAATGTTACGCTTGGCTGATTCAGTTACCAAGCGGTAGCATGTCGTCAGCCCGGCGATACCACCACCGATGACGATAGCCTGTTTGCGGTTTGAATTGTTTGACATTTCCTACCATCCAATTGCATAAGATGTGGATCTTGGATCCGCTCCACCGGCACGGACGCCGGTATCGGGATCGACGGTGATAGCGCAGACACAACTGACCGATCCCCAGTCCTGATTATCGTGGACGATATGCCCGCGTTCTCTTAAAACCTCTCGCACTTGTGGATCAACACGCGCTTCAACGGTCACCTCACCCGGCTGAATGCCGTGGGGCCAGAAGGAGTTGGGGAAACTATGTGTGATAGCGCGGGGTGCCTCGATAGCCTCCTGGGGCTCCATCCCGAATTCAACGATATTGAGGAAGACCTGTAGCATCCCCTGAACCTGTGCATCGCCGCCGGGGCAGCCGAAAGGCATGAACGGTTTTCCATCTTTGAGACTTAGCGCAGGGTTCGGCGTGAGGCGTGGACGTTTCCACGGCTGCAGACAACAGGGGTGGTTTGGGTCGAGCCACGTCTGTGTGCCGCGCGACGAGATTGGGAAGCCCAAGCCCGGAACGACCGGCGTCCCCCCAACGCCATCCGACGGTGTCGCTGAAAAAGCGTTGCCGGCTTCATCAACCACGCAGATGTAACTGGTATCTGTCTCCCATTCCGATGTGTATTCAGGTTGGGGACGATCTGGATTCAAGGCTGGGAACGGACCATTTTCACGACGGGGTTCGGGATGGAATTGCCACGGATTGCCGGGAGCCGGCATATCGGGTGCGGCGTGCTGTGGGTCAATAGCTGCGCGTCGTTCGGCGGCATATCTTCCATCTAACAATCCTGCCATCGGCACCTGTACAAAATCGGGGTCGCCGAAGTATGCGTGGCGATCCGCGAAGGCGAGTTTGAGAGATTCAACCACGGTGTGGAGATAGTCTGCGGTGTTGTGTCCAACCTCCTTTAGGTCAAAACCTTCGACGATCTTCAGTGCCATGTTTAGCGTGGGGCCTTGACACCATGGACCGCAGGTGTAAACGTCATAGCCTCTGTAGGTGATATGCTCCGGCGGCTCGACGCGCACTGAAAACGCTGCCAGATCTTCGTAGGTCAGCAGACCGCCCTCCGCTCGATAGAAATCGGCGATTTCGTGGGCGATTTCACCCTTATAGATTAGGTCGCGTGCTGCACGGATGCCGGCGTGGCGGTCTCCACTACCTTTGCGCTCGGCTTCGATCATCCGCTTGAAGGTTTCCGCGAGATCTTTCTGGACGAAGATCTCTCCAATTTGTGGCACATGCCCACCCGGGTTGTAGGATGCGGCGGTTGTGGGGCAATTTTTCACGCCGTCTCCGCTCACCAATCCGTAAAACTGATCATCCACAGGTCTCCCGTTTTCGACGAGGTCTAGGGCGGGTTGGATGACCTCTTCAAATGTCATTGTGCCGAATCGCGCAAGTGCCGTCAGCCATCCATCGGGGGCAGCGGGCATGACCGTCCGCAGAATCCCAGCCGGCAGATCGCCATCGTGATGTTCATGGAAGTAGTCCATCGTCGCAGCACGGGGCCACCGTCCAAGTCCGCTAACCGTTTCAACGGGTTCGCCTGACGCGGGACAATAGATAATGGGTGCAACGCCCCCAAAATGTGCGGATCCGGGCTGCAGGACATTGATACAGATTCCGGTTGCGACACCGGCGTCGGCGGCGTTGCCTCCACTTTCGAGGATGCGAACCCCCGCCATCGTTGCGAGATAGTGAAGCGATGAGACAAGATAACGTTTTCCTCGGAATGAGGGGCGATGACTGTTTGGCATGGGTGTTTCTCCTCTCTTAAGAAATCAGAAATTTTTACGATAAGCGTATAAAACCAATGGTGCTAGTTTGCAGCTGTTGATAACGTGAAACGTGATGTGTGAAACGTAAAAATCATGGATTCAGCGGTTCATTTAGCCCCAGAGGGGCGACATGTCTATAGCACACAGATAAACAAATATCCTAAAGCCCCAGCGGGGCGACATGTGTATCCAAAGGGTGGAATATAAGAAGAGCGACAACCAATTAATGAACCAATGAACTTTTGAACAATATAAAAAACTTTCTCACTAAACTAGCACCAAAAGTTATAAAATCAAACGCATAAACGCAACAGCGCGAAGATGCAAGGGTTTGATGAGTTTCTTAGGTTAAATTAGGCGTCTGGAACTTCCCAATCTAGTAGCACCCCCAACGCTTCGTTCATTCGGGTGTAGAGCAGGTCAAATGCAGCGGCGGCTTCGGTATAAGGGAAACGGTGGGTTGTCATTTTCTCTGTCTGGATAGCACCGGAACCGAGTAGCTGCATCGCTCGCAGCGCGACGCCAGCGGGAACGACTTGACCATAATAGCCGCCCAGCAGTTTCCGCCGCTGAATCTTACTCGACATGAGCGGCAACGGTTGATGTTCATATAAGCCGATCAGATGTAGCAGCCCACCGACCGCTAGCATATCCAAGCCTTGATCGAAGGCTTTCGGTCCTGCGGGACCACCGACAGCATACGCTACTATGTTCGCGCCGACCCCGTTGGTGAGCTTCCGAACGGCTCGGACGGGATCTTCGTCACTAGCATTGATAACCGCGTCTGCACCTAATTCCTCAGAGAGCGCACATCGGCTATCAAGCGCGTCCACCGTGATGATACGTCCACGTCCGTTGGCTTTTGCAACCTGCATCAGGAGGCTGCCGACCAGCCCCTGTCCGATGATGACAACTGTATCATACGGCTGGATGTCCTCTATATCTACCCAAGACACTGCCCCGGAGGTCAACGGATAGTAGGGGGCTTGGTCGAAATTCACAGACGGCAGCATGGGAACGACTTGTGCCTGATCTTGGGGTGAACTCAAACGGACGGGACGGACGGTGTATTGTGCGTGCGGTGCTGAAGCGACAACCCGGTCGCCGACGTTGTAGTGGTCGACTCCTTCACCGACGGCGTCAACGATTCCTGCGAGTGAATATCCCATGCTTTCAGGGTTGACCGCATATTCGCGGGTATACCGTCCTCCCATCTCTGAACCGCGACTGATAAGACTCCGCACCGCTTTGACGCGGACCTCGCCGGGCCCGGGTTCAGGCATAGGCGCGTCTTCGATAACAACGTTAAATTTCCCTTCTGGCTTGGCGACTCGTTTCATTCACCCTTCCTTTCTACGCCGCGTTGGCGTTTGGTCATTAGTCCTCGGTTGTTGACTTCCATTCACGCACCCGACGTTGGGCTTCGGCAATTTGGGTGGGGGTCATCTTTTCGGCTATTCTATCACGTTCTTCGTGGGCTGCTTCCATACCTTGTCGCCCCGCGAGATGATACCACATATACGCCATGACATGGTTTTGGACAACACCCCGGCCCTGTTCATACATCACACCAAGTTGAAGCTGTGCGATTATATAATCTTGCTGTGCGGCTTTTTGAAACCATTTGAGTGCTTCCTCATAATCTTGGGGGACACCCTTTCCATGTTGATACATCCCACCGAGATTAAATTGAGCGATGGCATCGCCTTGTTCAACAGCTTTACGGAACCATTTGAGTGCTTCCGCATAGTCTTGAACAACGATTTCGCCCATAAGATACATTGTGCCGAGGTTATTCTGGGCACCGATATTTCCAGCCTCAGCAGCTTTTAGGAACCATTTGAGTGCTTCCTCGTTGTTCCGAAGGACGCCTTCACCTGTATAATATATCGCACCAAGTCGGAGTTGGGCTTTGGCGTGACTACCTTCGGCGGCTTTGTGATACCACTTGCGTGCTTCCGCATTGTCCCGTACGACACCTTCACCCCTTTCGTGCATTCCTGCAAGTCGGAACTGAGCTTCGACATGACCATCTTCTGCAGCGCTGCGATACCACTTGGCGGCTTCCCTATAGTTCCGGAAAACACCGTCACCCCTTGCATACATCCCGCCAACTCGGAACTGGGCTTCCGTATCGCCCTGTTCAGCAGCCCTCCGATACCACTGAATCGCTGTCCTATAATCCCGCACAACGCCTTCACCCCTGGCATACACTGTGCCAAGGTGAAACTGAGCATCGACATTCCCTTGTTCAGCGGCTGTTCGATACCACTTGAGAGCTTCTTTGTCGTTTTCAATTACTCCCTCACCCCTGCTGTACATCCCGGCGAGTAGAAACTGGGATTCGGCGTGGCCTTGTTCAGCAGCTTTATGATACCACTTGGCGGCTTCCTCATAGTCCGGAGCGATGTCCGAGCCTTCTGTTGAATACATTGAAGCGAGAAGAAACTGTGCCATGAACTCTCCCTGTTCGGCGGTTTTGCGAAACCATTTAACCGCTTCCTTATGGTCTCGGGAGACGCTTTCACCTTCGGCATACATTATGCCAAGACGCAACCCAGCGATGGCAGAGCCGCGTTCAACTGCTTTCTGATACCATTCAATTGCTACTGCATAATCCTGAGGGACCCCCTCACCCTTGAAGTACATCTCTCCAAGACGGAATTGGGCGTTGGAGTCACCCTTTTGGGCGAGTGGTTGCCATTCCTCTAATGCGGTTTTATAATCCTTTCGTTTATAGGCGTCTAGCCCTGCCTGAAAGTCTGCCCACACAGACGCAGCGGTGAGTAGGCATATCAGCAGAGTGGGGAAGGTGGCTCGCAGCATAATAGACCTCCTTGCTTTTGTTGATATAGTTGATGGCTATACTGAACCCTTGTGTTGAGCAGATTGTCGTTCTCTGTCACTTCGCGTCCTCCACGCGCTGTTTCCATTCACGCGCCAGATGCTGGGCTTCGGCAATTTGGGTGGGGGTCATCTTTTCGGCTATTCTATCCCGGTATTCCCGAGCTTTCTCGTCACCGTGTATCCCAGCGAGATTATACCATAAGTGGGCAGTAATATAGTCCTGAGGTACGCCTTGGCCGTTTTCATACATCCAACCAAGGTAAAGTTGTGCCGAAGCATGGCATTGTGGGACGACGATATGCAACCATCTAGCTGCTTCGCTGTAGTTTTGAGGGATCCCCTCACCCCTGTAATACATCCAGGCAAGCGCATATTGAGCATCGGCATAGCCCTGTTCAGCAGCCTTGCGAAACCATTTGACTGCCTCACTGTTGTTTTCTGCAACGCCCCTGCCAAAGTTATACTTCATGCCAAGGTGGTACTGGGCTTTGGGGTAACCTTGTTGGGCAGCTTTACGGAACCATTGGATTGCTTCCTCGCTGTTCCGCGGGACACCCCTGCCATGTTCATATCTCAAACCGAGTTCAAACTGGGCATCCGCATCGCCGTTTTTTGCTGCTGCGTGATACCATCTGCTCGCCTTCTGGTCATCTTGAGGAATACCCCAACCATATTCATATAGCTTGGCAAGGCGGAACTGTGCTTTGGCATAGCCGCGATCAGCAGCCGTTCGATACCACTCGATTATCCCCTCAATCCCCTGAGCAACCTCCTCGTAACTGCGGGGCATCCAGCCAAATTGTTTATACCCGGCTAAGGTATGGAATTGTGGTGAGGCTTTATTGCGCCATTTGATTCTTTCTTTGTCGTCTTGAGGGATACCCCAACCATATTCATATCTGAGGCTAAGTTCAAACTGGGCAAAGGGATCGCCGTTTTCGGCAGCCCTGTGATACCATCTGACGGCTTCCTTATCGTTCTGCGGGACACCCCAGCCATATTGATACATCATGCCAAGCGGAAACTGTGCTTGTGGATAGCCGTGTTCGGCGGCTTCTCTGTATAAATTGGTCTTCTCTTCGTCGTTTTGGAGGATGTCCATGCTGCTGGCAAACATCCGGCTCAGTTTATACCGTGCCAGATCAGAACTTTGTTGAGCGGCTTTGTAGTACCATTTGACTGCCTCTCCCATGTCTTCAGGAACGCCTCTGCCTTTTTCATACCAGAGTCCCAGAACAAATTGGGCTATGGTATCACCGCGCTCGGCGGCTTCTCTGTATAATTTTGCTGCTTTTTCGTCATCTTGAGGAACACCATTGCCCCTTGCATACATCCGCCCAAGATGAAACTGAGCCTTTGGGTCACCGTCCTCGGCAAGCGGTTGGAATTCCTCTAGGGCGATTGCGTAGTCCCCTTGTTCATAAGCGTCCACACCCGCTTGGTAGTCTGCCCGCGTTAATCCAACGATGAGTAAGTACATTATCAGAGCGAACAAGGTAACTTGCAGAATTGGATGGCACACAATTTGCTTAAAACAGTTATAGGATTGGGAACTTTGCACACGCTGCTTCGCAGCCTCAGTTCTCCACACATTTTCGGTCATCGTAAATCCCCTTCCTCTTTGATAATAACACAGGCTGACACCGAATAATAGTGTTGGGCAAATTGCCGAAACCTGATACAATAAAAATATACCACGACGAATAAGTTGAGTCAATCGAAATATCCAAATCATACAGGAGGGGATTTGATGAAGATTACTGATGTAAAAGCGTTTCCGGTGCGGGTAGGTGGCACCCAGCTTGTGGTGAAAGTGGAGACCGATGCGGGGATTTATGGGGTGGGTGAGGCTGGTGTACCTAGCCGCGCTCTGGCTGTGGTTGGGGCGATTCGGCATTATCGTGAATTTTTACTCGGTCAGGACCCGATGCGTATCGGTGCATTGTGGCAGGAGATGTATCGGAGCCAGTATTTTGAGGGTGGGCGTATCCTCACCGCCGCGATTGCTGCGATTGATATCGCACTGCATGACATTGTGGGTAAAGCGTTGGACGTGCCGGTCTATCAATTGCTTGGTGGGAAACAGCGGGATTACGTCCCTTGCTTTGCGACAACGCACGGCCAATCGGCGGAGGAGTTGATAGCGGATGCCAATTTACTGATCGAGAATGGGTGGAATGTAATCCGAACATTTGTAGCGCGGGGGTCGCACGCAGCCGATGGCAATATTTACGAGCCGCGAGAGTCAATCGCACTGACCGCGACGTGGTTGGCACAGTTGCGCGAGGCGATTGGGCCTGAGCCTGTTCTCGGTGTTGACTATCACCACCGTCTCAGTGTTGCGGAAGCGGCTTCTTTCTGTCAGCGGATGCCTCCCGGTACGCTTGACTTTTTGGAGGAACCGATCCGCGATGAGACACCGGAGGCGTATGAATCATTGCGGACGATGGTCGATGTGCCCTTCGCAATTGGGGAGGAGATCTCGAACAAGTGGGATTTTCTCCCTTACATTGAGCGGGGGATTACCAATTTCGTCCGCCTTGATGTCTGCAATGTTGGCGGATTGACGGAAGCGATGAAGGTCGCTAGTATGGCGGAAGTGCACTATATTGACCTCATGCCACATAACCCTTTGGGGACAGTTTGTACTGCAGCGACAATTCACTTGGCGGCGGCGGTGCCCAACTTTGCGTGGCTGGAGATACGGGAATCGCCGACCGAACGTACGGGCCGTTATGATACGGACCTGTTTCCTGTTCAACCGCAGGCTGAGGGTTCGCGCTTCCCAGTCCCTGAGTCGCCCGGGCTGGGTGTTGAGTTCAATGAGGAATTGGCACTTGCGAATCCTGCGGAGATTGGGCAGGGCCCCTTCCTCCGCCGACGCGATGGCTCAATTACCAATGCGTGAACTATTGATTCACATAGATTTACCGATTAGGGTGTGATAGAATAACTCAAGTTACCGTCTCTTGCACCGTTGGGGATTTGCTACGTGAAACGTGAAGCGTGATTCTATACCAATGGGTTGATATTCTCTATGAATCAATCTACGTTCTCTTAAAGAAAGGATTATCATGAACACCAGTCCAATCCTACCGGGTGAGCCGTTCAGTGAAGAGAAAACAGAACAGATTGTCAAACAGTTCCATCGTGATGGTTTCGTGCACATCCCCGGTGTGCTAACCTCTGAGGAAATCACAGCACTACGCGATACAACCGATAGACTCTTTGCAGATACGTCCCTCGCTGACAGAACGAATCCGCACCTCGCCGATACGAGATACATTCAAATGCGACCGCACGATGAATCGGGAGAGGAGCTCCCGTTCATTTTAAGGAATACAATCGAACTTGATCCAATCTTTCGAGAGATGCTTTTTCGGGAACCGATTCTCAGTTTGGCGGAAGCTATTGTGGGGGAAGACTGTAAATTCTGTGGTCAAAATGTATTGAGAAATCTGCCCGGTTTGTCAATTGAGCGATGGCATGTCGATGGTCAGGTGCATTTCCCGCTCCCCGACGATGTGCCTCGCTTCGATCCACGGATTCAGATGCAGGTCTTGTGGATTACCGTACAGATGGCACTGACAGATATTGAGACGCTTGATCAGGGACCCACGCAGTACGTCCGTGGCAGCCACTATTCCGGTCGTAACCCGAATGATCAGGATCACCCGGAGTTTGACGGACAAGGTCCCACGTCGGTCTTCTGTAAGGCTGGAGATATTTACTTGCAAGACCCCCAATGCTGGCACCGCGGCGCGCCCAACCGATCGCATCGCACACGCTATATCTTACAATCGCAGTACGCTGCACGATGGGCATATTGGCGTTTTAATCTATGTAATCAGGTTCCTGTCCCCGAAGATTATCTGCAAGCCGCCGATGATCGCCTGTTGAGTCTATTGGGTCGAAGCCGCCCGAATAGCAGCTAGAATTAATGGTTCTTGGAATGAATAGGACAACTTTGAGTAGCTGAAAGGAAGAGAGAGTCATGAAAACGAAAGCCACAATAATCGCTAGTTTAACCCTGATGCTAAATATTGTCTGGGGTGCCTTTGGACAGGAAAAGGTGTCCGTGGTTCCGGAAATCTTCCTGAGAGGCTACGATCCTGTCACCATCTTTTTCCCTGAAGAGCGTAGACCGAACACCGATGAACCGACGGATGTCCCCGGCGAGTTGCTTCAGATTGAGCCCGATCATCCCGGCGAGTATCGATGGCTGGATGCCAGAACCCTACAGTTCTTTCCAACCATTCGTTGGCCCGCCATGCGGCGATTTACAATAACCGTCAGTGGAGTGCCGCACACCCTTGTTACGTTGATGGCAGCACCGAAACGTATTTCACCATCTAGTGGGAGCGAAGAACTAGAACCGATTCAGGAGATACAGCTGTCGTTTGCAGATCGGATGAATCTTGATGAGTTGAGCGCGATGCTTCATTTCGAGGTGCATCCGACACCGGGGTTAGAAGCTACCGGCGATGGGACAGTGCCGGCGTCTGTAGAGCTGACGAATCGGGATTTCACTGTAAAAGAGATTGAACGGACCTCCATTCGGGATGCTGTCCAGTATCAGATTACTTTTGACGAGCCGATTCCTTATGGCAGGATAGTGACCATGACGTTGCAGCTTTCGTTAGATGAGCGTGTAACAGGGGCACTTGTCCGTCACACTTTTGCGACTCAGACTCCCTTTCGGTTGACCGGCATTGGGTGTGGGCGGGTCGTCTTTCCCGTTGCCGCTAAGGGCAGCGTGTACCCGGTGGAGCAACCGCTTCAAGGGGGAGGGGGTGATGAGCCACTTTTTCTTGAATTCAGCCACGAACTGGGACCGATTTCAATGGCAACGGTGAAGCAATTGGTGCGATTTGAACCGGCTGTGAGGAATTTCCGTTTTGTGGTTTCTGGAAAGCGGCTCGATCTTCACTTTAGCCCTGAAAAAGATCAGATTTACCGATTAACCCTTCAGGCAATGGATTTAACAGACACGAACGGCAGGGATCTATCGGCATTTGGTGAAACTGCCCTCTATTTTTACTATACGCACCCCGATCCCTATCTGCGGTGGCGGCAGAGTAGGGGTATCCTTGAACGCTACGGGGCGCAAAAATTTCCGATGGAAGGACGTGGTGAAGAACAGGTCGATTTGCGGATTTATAAGTTAGATCCCTTGGATCGGAATTTTTGGCCCTTCCCGGACAGATCTGTGAGGGTCAATGAGGAATCCCGCCCACCGGGTCCTGGGGAGGAGCCTGCTTTTACCAGAAATATGCCCAAGCACATTCAGTTGCTCGGAAGTCCACTCATTTCCCGATTGGTTCCGCTACCGATGAAAGATCGAATGGGCAACCTGCGATTTGGCCTCGATCTCAAAGCATTATTGATGAAAATTTCCGGTGAGGCCCAGCCAGGGACATACCTTCTCGGTTACCGTAAAATAGGCAGCAGCACCCAACGAAATTACGCCCGAATTCAGGTGACAGATTTGAGCCTCAGCACAGTTGAGGAGGATTCAGCTGTAAACTTTGTTGTGACCTCCCTGAGCACCGGCGCACCCGTGGTTGGGGCACAGGTAATCGTCGAAGGGCGATATTCTAGCGACTTGCGTCAGGTTTGGAGGTCGATTATTTCGGGTGTCACTGACAGCACAGGACAGTTCCGTTATGTGCACACGAAGGAGATTGGAGCGAGTCTGCGCCGCATTGTGATTAGTCACGATGGGGATGTGCTGACACTCAACCCTGCTAAGCCGCCACCCCATTTTCTGGACAATCACTGGTATAGTTCCCGTCGAAATTGGCTTAACTGGTTAAGAAGTAAACCGCGTCACATCAAAGACGAGCCGGTGCGGAAGGCACATATTTTTTCAGAGCGCCCCGTGTATCGCCCGGATGAATCTGTTCACATTAAAGGATATGTGCGTTTGCGGCATATGGGCAGCCTCATATATGACCCCACATATGAGGAGGGGAACCAAAGTCGTTTGCAGGTGGAGGGTCCCGGGGATAAAACATGGACATACCCAGTCACCCTTACTGAGATCGGTAGCTTTTATCACAAATTTGATGAAGAAGATCTACCCACAGGAAACTATCGGGCGAACCTGCTTGATAGCAATGAGAACACTCTAGCTTCTGTGACCTTCAAAAAGGAGAATTATCGCATTCCGCGCTTTGAAGTTCAACTGTTTGGTCCTGATACTGTTCCTATGGATAGAGCTTTCACATTGACGATGACCGCTGACTACTATGCTGGCGGCAGGTTGGTCGGTCAGGAGCTAACTTGGCAGGTTACACAACTTCCCCATACCTTCAGGGCACCGGATCAATATTCCGATTTTCTGTTTTCTGCAGACCAGCGTTTTAGTGATGGCACCCCCTTCCGTGGAACGGGCAGCACCAAGCAGGAACTTACAGACGAAAACGGTTCTGCCACGCTGGAACTCAACCCTGCTTTGGAGCCAGATGGTAAACCCCGCCGCTATGTGGTGGATGCGACGGTGCGAGGTGCTGATGAACAGACCGTCACAGCGGTTAAATATATATCGGCAGCTCCGGCTTTCATTTTGGGGATAAAATTGGGACGGTTCCTGAAAAACACACTAGTTCTCAACCCGGAAGCTTTGGTGTTAGACCATGCGGGTAAACCGTTGGAAGGATTTGAGTTCGATTTGCGCTTGATGCACCGTCAGTGGCACTCGTATCTCAAGGAGAGCGATTTCACGACGGGAAAGGCGGAGTATGTAACCGATGTGGTCGATGTTCCCCTACTCCAACAAACGTTGACTTCAACAGCAGAACCGATGACACTATCCTTGCCCGTTGAAGCAGCAGGCGTTTATGTTGTCGAAATTTCAGCTCAGGATAGGCTCGGCAGACGACAAACTGTATCGGCTGATCTTTATGTCGCAGGGGATACCCCCGTAGCGTGGGAGCAACCGAAGGCGAACGTCTTTGAGACCACACCGGATAAAACCACATACGATCCGGGTGAGGTCGCCAACCTGCTCCTGAAAAGTCCGTTTCAGAAGGCACGTGCGCTGATTGTTGTGGAAGGACCGAAAGCCAATCAGTACCATTGGACTGATATTGAAAATGGTCAGGGAGTATTTCCTATACCGATTAGCGGAGACATGACACCGCGCGTACCGGTGCACGCGCTGCTGTTGCGCGGGCGACTCAAAGGGGTGCAGATGGATGATGCGAGTACCGTTGATGCCGCCAAACCGATTACCATGGCGAGCACCACTTGGTTACGGGTGAACCCGCGGGATAATCAACTCAAGATTCAACTGGAGCATCCCGCCCGAAGTCTGCCCGGCGCATCTATTCCAATGACGATCAGGCTCAGTGATCCTGACGGAAACCCACTAAACGGTGAAGTTACCCTCTGGTTGGTGGACCGGGCGGTTCTTTCCCTGGGTCGGGAAGGGCGGTTAGATCCCATGCCTTCCTTCATTGATGACGTGGAAGCGCACATCCGTATCCGCGACACTCGAAATGAGGTTGTCGGAGATCTGATGGTGAACGAAGTCCCCGGCGGTGATGGACTGCGCCTCCCGTATGCTACTGGGTCAGGCAGGGCGACGGTGCGGAAAAACTTTCAGCCTGTTCCCTATTACAACCCTCTTGTGCAAGTGGTTGATGGCGTTGCGTCGCTCACCATTGATTTATCCGATGACCTAACGGACTTTGCTGTGCGCGCGGTAGCGACCGACGGTGCTGCTCGTTTTGGCTACGGAAAATCTGTCATCTCCGTTCGTTTGCCGCTGATTGTTCAATCTGCGCTGCCACGTTTTGTGCGTCCCGGCGATAACTTTGTTGCAGGTGGCATTGGTCGCGTCGTCGAAGGTGAAGGCGGACCGGGACAGGTTGAACTTCAGGTGGAAGGATTGGAGGTGGACGGTGAGATGCGTCGCTCGGTCGATTGGGTGAAAGATCAACCTGAGCAGCTCTACTTCCCGATGAAGGTTCCTGCCTCCTCGCTCGCTGATGACGAAACTGGTCAGGTGAAGGTTCAACTCGCCGTCAAGCGAGAAATTGATGGGGCGATGGATGCCTTTGAAGTAACGTTGCCGATTAAGGATGACCGCGAAAGACGCCGGTTGGAAAAGTTCATGCCGGTCAAACCTGATGAGACAATCTCGTTCACAGCCCTCGAAGAAGAACCGAGACCGGGAACTGTTCGTCAATCTGTGATGTTGACTTATCAACCCGCGTTGGTGAAGATGCTGGCGGGGCTTGATTACTTGGCAGGTTACCCATACGGCTGTGTGGAGCAGCGCATTAGCCAGTTGATTTCTGAACTCGCATTAAAGGGTCTGCTCAATCAGATTGGTCGGGAAGATCGTGCCGAAACCATTGATCTGTTGATGCGAGAGATCTTCACCTATCTAGAGAGTGTGCAGCACGCCAACGGGCTTTACAGCTATTGGCCCGGCTCCGACAGTTATGTCAGCCTAACCGCCTATGTGGTGGAGTTTCTACTGATGGCGAAGGCACAGGGTTACGAATTTGACGAGAAACTCTTGGAGAGGGGGCTTGATGCGCTGAGAGCTTCCCTACGTTCCGACTATAGCAATTTTATTGATGGTCAATCTTATGTTGAGCGTGCCGAAGCCCTTAATGCGTTGGCAATGGCTGGCGACTTCCAAGATGCCTACGCACACGACATGCTCGCTCGCGCCTTGACGATGGATCTCTACAGCGAGGCTAAAATCCTGTACGCTTTTCTCACAAAGGCGTCAGATGAGACAGAGTCGATTAATCGGCTCAACGAAGACCTCTTGAAAAGTTTGATCTTCGCACTTCGGAACGGAGAAGAGGTTTACCAAGGGTTGCAGTATCGGGCAGAAAGTTGGGGTGGGTTGATCAATTCCAGCGAGGTCAAGACGCTTGCTAGCGTCGCTAAATCTCTATACGCCGTCTCGCCAGAGGATCCGAAAGCGAAGCTGCTCATCGACGAACTAATTGCCCGTGGAGAAACAAACGGTTGGGGAAGCACCAATGCTAACGCCGCTGCCTTGCTTGCATTGGGCGAAGTATTTCGAGTGCAAACACCCCCGTCAACGGGTCACCAGTTTGTTCTGCAATTTGGGGATGAATCTGTAGAAATTGATACGGTTGGGAAGACCGTCAGTCAGGTTGAAACTATTGCCGCTAGTCCCGGTGGATTGATGTGGAAATCCGGACCGACTGATAGCCTGCCCTATGCACGTTTAACGCTAGACTATATGCCAGCAGCGAGTGGAGATCAGATCACAGGAAATAACGAAGGATTTGTTGTTGAGCGATGGGCTCAGATTATTCAAGGTGAGGAGGAGCCTCCCGTCGTGCGTCCAGTCAAAGCAGGCGAAGCTCTTGAACTAGAGATGGGGACTATTGTAGAGGAACACATCCGCGTGGTGAACCCGGAGGTGCGGCATTATGTCGCAGTAGCTGCGCCGTTTGCCGCTGGCTTTGAGCCGATGAATCCGAATCTTGCCACTGCCTCGAAAGCAGCCAAACCCACAGGAACGATGACGCTAGCACCAGCTTACGCGCAGTATCAAGATGATCAGGTCATTTTCTATTACGATACGCTCCCAAAGGGAATCTATGACTTTTACTTCCGGCTGAAGGCGAGTATTGCGGGGAGTTTCGTCCATCCACCGGCGAAGGCGGAGATGATGTACAGAGAAACCGTCCGAGGTCGCTCTGATGGCACGCGCATCATCGTCAAACCTGATCGGGATTAAAGGCTTAAAATTTAAGCGGAGAACACAGAAAAAAATCCGGCTGGAAGAATGGAGTGGTAAAAGAAAAGATTGGTGCACTCCAGTTTTCCAACTCTCCATCTAGCTAGTTACCTGAATCAATCTTATGCAAAATACACCCCGACACGTTGGGATTCAGAAACCTGTCACCTACCAGAGCGGCTTAACAGTCAAATCCTTCCTGCTTGCCCTTGTCCTCATTCCATTCAATGTCTGGTGGCTTATCGAGCTTGAGGTGGTTCGCGTAGGCTACCCAACCATCATCCATCCACAGGCGAATGTCATCTTTATCATTTTTTGGCTACTCTTGATTGGGTATGTACTCCACAAACTCTCTCCGAGTTTGGGTATTTCTCAGCAGGAGCTATTGACCGTCCATTTCATGTTGTGCATTGTCTCCTGTCTCTGTTCTTGGGATATGCTGCAGATTCTAATGCCAATCATGAGTTATCCGTTTCGATTTGCTACTCCTGAAAATGACTGGCGCAACCTATTTTGGCGGAATATCCCGGAGTGGCTCACTGTTTCTGACGAAAAAACCCTACTCGGCTACTATGAAGGGGATTCTAGCCTGTACAACCCCGTTTATTTGAAAGCATGGCTCACGCCAATTATCGCTTGGAGTTCGTTCATCTTCGTGTTGATGCTTGTACTACTGTGCATTAACACGCTGTTACGGATTCAGTGGACTGAGCATGAGCGGTTAAGCTACCCGCTGACACAACTCCCCCTAGAGATGACCAATCCGCGATTGCGCTTCTTTAGGAATCGGTTGATGTGGATTGGTTTCGGCATTGCCGCGCTGATTAGTATTGTTAATCTGCTGCATTCAATCTACCCTGTCATTCCGTACATCCCTGTCAAACGGCAGGGAATAGGTGGAGGCATCCGGGTCTCTTTCTATCCGTTCGTTATTGGTATGAGCTTCATGATGCCGCGGGATCTCCTGTTCTCATGCTGGGCATTTTTCTGGCTCTACAAGATTGAACTGATGGTCGGTGATATGATGGGGTGGAAAAACCTTCCGCGTTTCCCTTATGCGGCTGAACAGGGTTTCGGTGTGTATATGGGTTTGCTGGTATTCGCGCTCTGGATCGGCAGAGCGCATTTCATAGGTTTAGTACGTCATGTGTTTACGTCTACTAAATCTCGATTTCAACTGGATGACAGCCGGGAACCGATGCCGTATCGCTTGGCGGTGATAGGCATCGTGTTTGGTATGATCTTTTTGACGGTCTTCTCCTACAAAGCGGGTATGTCGTTGTGGGTGATACCTATTTTCTTTGGGATCTATTTTTTGTTATCGATCATGATCACCCGGTTGCGTGCTGAGTTAGGGTTCATCGTCCACGGACACGGTTATCGTCCGGGCATCGATCCGCATACCATGATTGTTACTGGGTTCGGTACTTGGCAACTCACCACCAATACACTCACCGTTTTTTCGATGTATATGTTTTTCAATCGTGCCTATTGGGTCAATCCGATGCCGGAGCATCTGGAAGCGTTTAAGATGTCAGAAAGACGGAATATCAACCTTCGTCATACATCGATCGCCATCCTGCTTGCGACAGCGATTGGGGTGGTTGTGAGTTTTTGGTTTCTGCTAGACGCCTTTTACCGACATGGTCATGACTCTGCACATTTCCACCCGCATTCGTTATGGTATGGGCGTATGGCATACGGTCAACTGGAGAATTGGCTAAACTACCCCCGTGAGGCTGACGGTCCCGCACTTGCGTTTATGGCAGGCGGATTCGGGTTGACAGCAGTGTTGATGTTCTTGCGTACTCGGTTTCTCTGGTGGCCCCTACACCCGCTCGGCTATGTGACAGCGGATAGTTGGGGGATGTTCAACCTGTGGTCCTGTATCTTTGTCGCTTGGATGATTAAGACAATTATATTGCGCTATGGTGGACTTGGATCGTATCGTCGGGCAGTGCCTTTCTTTTTGGGTGTCGCGCTCGGAGACTATATTGTGGGATTTATCTGGAGCATTTTCAGTATTTTTACCAACACGCCGTTGTATAGTTTTTTCCCATAATAATTTATGGTGAAATCTAAAAATAAATAGATACTTTCGCCCCCGGTAGGTGCGGTTTTATGAAGATTAATTTATTAATTGGATAATTTCCGAGCGATGTCCGGTGCGGTTGGAAACCGCACCTACCGGGTCTGGGAGCAATATAGAATTACCCGTTTAATTTCTTAAAACTCATTCAACCACACCGGTTTGGGGTGCCTCATTAATTCTAAGGTCCACTATGGTTCTAGCAAAAATGTTGGAATCCTTAAAGGAGGTTCTGTCATGAAAATCTTATCTAACAAACTGGTGATTGGGTTAATTGTGTTGATTGTGTTGGCGGTGTTCATCCTAATAGGGTTCTATTTCGGGATTCGTTGGGCTTCGCAAGATGTGTCAGTGATTAATGGTGGACCGGACCAATTAACAGTAGACTTAGAACAAACGAGGATAGAACTGAAGGATTGGAGCGAAGATTTTCTCGATCAGTTCCCTGGCGTGCCTGCGGTCAAGGCAATGGTCGAAGTCTATCAGGAAATTCTAAGCGAAGTAATTGCCCGAAATGAAGAGTTGCGGCAAAAAGGGATGTCCACAACGAAGCGCATAAAACACCTGACTCAGTTTGCGGAGGAAATTTCAGGTCCCATAGCGGAGCGGACACGTTCTACTGAACTCCAGTTGAAGTTGATGCGTGAGAACAGCGCGTTGAAAGAGAAGATTGACCGCTACATGCATACAAATCTGATGCTGCCGGTCCCACTTTATCTGTTAGGTTTGAACGAGAGGGATTTGGAAACACTTCAAAAGCAGTTTGAAGCATCTAAAAATAGACAGGGACGCAACTAACTTTTACTAAAGTTTAGACAATTTTTATTTTCTTGATGTAGCCGTATCAAGGGTTTGTTGAATATCGTCGGCATTGATGTTTTTACCGAACATCGCAGAAACTAATCGGTTTTCCATTAAAGCCCGTAGATACCGCACCATCAACCCGCGTGTCAACTTAGCGGGTCGATACCAATCAATGCCCAATGTCTGAGTTACCTGCTCGATGGTTACCGGCGTGTCAGTATGGGAAGTGACAGCGAATAACAGTTGGGTCATGCAACTGGCTATGAAACTGAGTTGGACAAACCGATTGATACTTTTTCGACACTTGACCCGATAGGTGTCAAATCCGAAGTGTTGCTTGGTGTCCCGAAAGGCGGTCTCAATCAACCATCTCTTTTGGTAGTATCGAACAATCTGCGGTAAATCTAGAGTTAAGTCAGTGGTAAAGACACAGAAGTATCGAAACGGCTTACGCCTTTTGTCACGCGTTCGCATCACCACGACCCGAACGGGTTGTGGACACATTTTGGTTCGGGCGACTATACTTGCTATGGCATACTGTTTGTCGTCAATGTCAGTCGTTTTATACCGCAGATACGGCAGATGAATCCGTTTGCCGTATCTCTTAGGTCTGCCGGGTTTGGATTGCTTGGCAGCGGTAGGTAACCGATAGAACACTGCATTCGACTTGGCACGACACAACAGGTGATGTCCCGCTTTAAGGACACAGCCAAACACTTTCTGTCGAGCGAATCCCCGGTCAAAGATAATCAGTCCCGCAGGGATGCGGCTGCACATCCGTTTGAGGACTGACTCACTAGTGTCGCGCTTTGTCTGTGGACACATCAACTTGACAAACACCGGAAAAAGTATCGTCTCGTGGACGGTGCTACAAAGTAATCCCAATGCACCAAACTGATGACCATGGTGAAACTTCGATTGATTCGTGTTGCGTGTGTGATAGCGATGGTTCCTGAAAAAATGAAGTCCAAATTGTGTCTCGCCGGTCTTTCGTGCGTGCGTCTCATCGTAAACGTAGACCCAGTTATCGAAACACCTCTGTAACAACTTCAGCAGATGGTGACCGACTCTATCGGCGTCCCACTTGCCACGCGAAAGGAACTTCACCAGCGAGTGGTAACCCGTTTTCGGACGAACCGCTTGATAAATGCCGGTCAGCGTCGCACCTTCGCGCTGTGTGATAAGTCCCACAACAAAGACACAAAACAGATGAAAGTTTTGAGACTTGAATAACGGACGAAAATCGGTTAAAATAGCATTCAGGCAGAATATGAGGTACATAACTTCTCCTTTCAAAATTGTGATGGATTTCTGAAAGGATAACCTCTTTTCTGCCTTTTTGCATTAAAATTGTCTAAACTTTAGTAACTTTTATAACATTAACAACTATGAAAACAACCTAAGATAGAGGAAAGGGGGATCTGATGGGTAAGCTAGATGATAAGGTTGCCCTCATCACAGGAGGGAATAAAGGGATTGGTAGAGGTATCGCACGCGGCTTGGCAGAGGAAGGAGCGACCCTTGTATTGGCTGCGCGGGGGGTTGAGGAGTTGAATCGGGCGGCCGAAGACCTGAGAGAAGGCGGCACGACTGTGCTAGCCGTACCAACCGATGTCACGGACGAGGCACAAATTGAAGCGTTGTTTGAGCGCACGATGGAAACGTTCAATCGCTTGGATATTCTGGTCAATAATTCGGGGGCGTTCGATGGGGGGGCGCTTGACGAACTTTCGACAGAAGCGTTGGACAATGTGCTTTCTGTCAATCTGCGTGCGCCCTTCTTGTGTACGCGTGCAGCGATGCGGATTATGAAGCAACAGGGCGGCGGACGCATTATCAACATCGGCAGTATCTCCGCGCAGCGTGTTCGACCGGGAGCAGGACCTTACTGTGCCAGCAAATTTGGTATTTGGGGTTTAACTCAGGTAACAGCCTTGGAGGGGCGTCCACACGGAATTGTCGCAAGTTGCTTGCATCCGGGAGCAACGCAAGTTAGAGATTTGCCAGAGGGCGAGGAACGAGCAGACCTGATGCAGGTTGACGAATTGGCTCAAGCGGCGGTACTTATGGCGACATTACCGCCGCATGTAAATTTTCTTGAGGCAAAGGTTCTGCCTGTGCAGCAGCCCTATCTCGGCCGGGGCTAGTAATCTGTGGGTATGCAGTGTGAGTCGTTTTTTTGGGGTAGAATAACGGACTTTTTGCGTTGGCTTTCTAGCGTTGATCGGATGCAAACTGGAAGGCATAGAGTTTCATAGCCCGCAGGGCGAAGCGCAGCCGGACGGACTTACCAACTAGTTCACTCAGGTCGTCTTTGCCTTGCCATGTTACAGTTTTACTGACGGTGTTACCCACCCCTGGATCTGCCTCTGTGAGCTCAAAGCCGGGCAACGGTTGTCCATCGGCATCCTGAATTTCGACTTGAAGCCAGCCGCCGGCACTGCCGTCAAAATTCAGTTCAAGACGATTGCCGCCAAACTGGAGAACCGGCGTGATGAATTGACCGCCACCAAACCCTGCATCGGCCGAGACGAATCCGTCCCGTCGTATACGTGCGCGAAAAAGGCTGCTGGAACGTCCAACATCGTCGGGGGCCGCACCGTGGTTATGAGCCATGCCAGCATAGTAGAGCCACAGTTCGTCACCCACAGGGATAAGCCACGGATTGGCGAAGATCATCCCACTGTGTATGTCGTCCTCCATTCCGTGCCGCAGGAAGGGACAGCGGTTACCCTGATGCCGCCAGCGTATTCCATCGCGGCTGGTCAATAGCTGTGTATCCATGGTCGCAGGAAACCCCCTCTCTCCCCAGTGGTAGTAGACTGATGGAAACATCAGATACACATCTTGGGCACTTTCATATTTCATGGCGCAACTGGTGTAGTAGTCGATGCTTGGGCGTTGGTCGTCGAACTTTGAAGGCACGGGGATAGCGAGGTCCTCTTCATCTGCCTCCAGAACGATCTGGGTACTCGACCAAGTGCGGAAATCAGGCGAGGTAATGCGGCCGATGCTCCGGTAAGCGACTTTGCCGGCTAGCGCAGCTTCGTCGGAGCTTTGAGTCTCTCTAACCCGTGTGTAGCCGACGTAGCATTTGAAGGTCTCGTCCCAGAAAAACATGTTCTGAGTATCGCACGACTGGTTGGGCGGGTTAGGCTGATTGGGGTACGCTTGCCAGTGGATTCCGTTGGGCGAATGCATTGCCCAGAGTCCGCTGCGTGTCCCTTCAGCGATCTGTGAGTCAGTGGGACGAAATTTGCTCCACAGCTTGTAGCGTTCATCGGCAGGGGCGTGCTCGTCACGGTATACGGTGGCACCCTGCATACTTTGGCGTTCGAGGTGGGGGGCAACGATGTTATTTTCGGTAGAGCCACGAAAGGGAACAAGACCGAGGGACGGTTTTTCCCAGTGGAGACCATCCTCTGACTCAGCATAACAGAGCCGCCGGGCACTCTCTTGAGGCGTCCCAACGTCGAGAAGCGCATCGTACCAGAGGCGGAATCTGCCATCGGGTTCACGGAAGGCAGTGCTGTAGGCACCTATGCCCTTCTCCTCCCAAGGTTGATCTGCTATGAGCACGGGGTCGGGATCCTGCACGGGTGGGTTCATACGCAGCTCGATGCCCTCCGAGCTTTGAAAGAAGCGTTTGTCAATAAAGAGTTGCTTGTGGATTCCAATGTCCATGGAGGCTATCCTTACAGCTCTTTAGCCACAGCTGCAACGGCTGCAATGGTTTCGTCAATCACCGCGTCATCGTGGACGGTGGAGAGGAACCAAGCACCACGTTCGAGCGCACGGACGCCGTGAGAAAGCAGATCGGTCGTGAAATTGACATAACGCGCTTTGTCTGCCGCTAAGGAATCGCGATAGTTAGAGAAGGGTGAACTGGCACCCAAAGCGACATGGAAGATTTGAGGGAAACCTTGTACCTGCGCTTCGACATTGGCATCAGCGAGGGCATCTTTTATGCCGGTCATCAGTTTCTTACCCTGTTTTTCGAGGAGGCTAGAGGTCCCCGGTTTGTTCAGTTCGCTTAGTGTTGCAACGACAGCTGCCATAGCTGCCGGTAATGCGTTGTAACTGCCGCCGTGCAAGACACCGCCGGTTGCCATCTGATCCATCAGATCCGCGCGTCCAGCAAACGCTGATACTGGAAAACCGTTGGCGATCGCTTTGCCAAAGGTCGCTAGGTCAGGCGTAACGCCAAAATACTGTTGTGCGCCACCGGGCGCTAGCCGGAAACCGGTGATAATTTCATCGAAGATAAGAATGGTTTCTGTGTCAGTGCAGACTTTGCGTACCGCCTCCAGATAGCCTTTTACGGGCGCAATCGCGCTGGTATTGCACATCGCTGGTTCCATAATGACCGCTGCCACATCACCCCGTCTCAAACGAGCCTCCAATATAGAGAGATTATTCCAAGGAAGTACTTCGGTGTGTTGACCGGCGGGTAGATCCTGTCCGGCACTCGCAGGAATTGGCGTCGGCGAGGTGTCGGGCCCGAACTGATCCGGTGTAGGGGCGATGCTCCAAAGCACATTGTCGAGCCAACCGTGATAGTGTCCCTCGAACTTAACAATGATCGAACGTCCCGTGGCAGCGCGAGCCACTCGCAGGGCAGCCTGAACGACCTCACTTCCCGCGCAGTTAAAGCGCACCATCTCCGCACAAGGAACAATTTCACAAAACAGGCGTGCTGCTTCAAACTCGATCTCGCTCTGACCAGCATATAGGATCCCGTATCTGAGCTGCTCTGTTACCGCTTTGAGCACCGGTTCGGGATTGTGTCCTAGGATCATGGGCCCCATCCCCAGATAGTAATCGATAAGTCTGTTGCCATCGACATCGTACAGGTAGGGACCTTCTGCGCGTTCAAAAACAAGTGGCGTTGGGGAGATACCCATCCGAAAGTTGCTATTGACGCCTCCGGGTAGATGTTTTGCAAAATTAGCTAGACGCTTCTTAGATTGATCAAATCTTTTCATAGTCAGTCCTTTAGCGGGTGAGGGCGTATGTGACAACATTCATCCCCTGCTCAAATGCCCACCGCCGCTGTTCCTCACCCCCCGGCTCGCACACCCTTCCTTCCCACGCGCAATTGAGATCACTTGGACAGAAGTAGACAGTGATCCGATCATCAATCATGATTGCTTCGTCGAAATCTCCATGAGGTGTGACTAATTTGTCGCCGCCGAGATATTCATCGTGGTCATAGATGGTATGATAGATTGGGTGGCTCATATCAAGTCGTTCAAACTTTTTATCTGGAAAAACCTGTTGCATCAGGCGATACACCGCAGGGCGCATCCGGTCGATGCGGATATCACAATCTTCGACGTGGAGGAAACCGCCGCGCTCCAAATATTCCCGTAATTTTCGGATATCCTCCTCTGAAAAACGGACGCCCAAGTGCCCTGTCATAAAAATAAAGGGATAGCTGCAGAGGCAATCGATGTCATCCTCTTCGATTGAGACGTATTGTGGATTCTCGTGGAGCTCAACATCAACGGAGGTGTATCTTGCTAGCATCTCTGTAAACTTTGTATCAGCGGGCCAACGGTAGTAGTTCACTGCGTTTGTGAACCAATCTCCGCCCGGATATTTGAGTCGGACAAAGACAAACTTCTCACCGATTGATTCTGGCGACGGGTGGTGATGTTCAATCCAGCCGAAATGATGGCCATAGTGTGCGTCGCGTGAGGCATCGTATGGGATGTATTCCCTAAAAGGAACCGCTTGACACCAACCGGCAAACTGATCCATGGCGAAGGCTGATGCTGCGATTCCTGTTGCACCCTTGAGAAACGCTCGACGCGACAAATGCGAAGGAGATGGGCGCAGTGGCTCTTGTCCTTGGAGATGGATCGGTTCGCCTGTGAATATAGCGCGATTTTTCTTATTGCTAGAGTCCACGGATATATCCTCCCAAGTTGAGACCGGTGCTATCTCAACACCAGCGACCCTTGTCTACTATATTCCTTACTGGCTCGCTAGCGACGAATCGGCGAAGGTTTGCCGTTACGACTTCAATGCGGCGTTCTGCTGTATGGGGTCCCGATCCCGCAGTATGCGGCGTGATAATCACATTCTCCATACCCCAGAGCGGGTGGTCGGCGGGAAGTGGTTCGGTTTCAAACACATCAAGTCCTGCGCCGGCGATTTCACCCGCTTCTAGCGCAGCAGTCAAAGCAGCTAGATCTACGACAACCCCACGCGAGATATTGATGAGATACCCAGTTCTTTTCATCTGCTTGAATTGATCGGTATTAAGCAGTTTGAAGGTCTCTGGTGTATGAGGCACACAACTGACGACAAAATCGGCTTCCCCTAGGAGGTCGTCCAGCCGGTCGATGCCCCATAACGCATCAACAAAATCATGCTTCTCAATCTCCACCGCATTGGTTGCTATGACACGCATCTCCGCTGCTGCGCCGCGTTTTGCCACCGCTGTCCCAATCCCCCCAAGCCCGATGACTCCAAGCGTTTTGTCCGCAAGATGGATGACCGGGACATCTTTTGCCCAGTTCCGTTCCAGCTGCCTTCTCAGAAAGATATGAAAGCCACGCGCAAACATCAGGATGTATCCCATCACATGGTCTGCGATGTTGTCACTGTAGATACCCTGCATGTTGGACAGCGTAATATCACTTTCTGCCAGTGCCGGGAACATATAGTGTTCGAGTCCTGCCATCGGGGTCTGGATCCAGCACAGTTTTTTCGCCCGCGCTAACAGGTCCGGGGTGATTCGACCGTACATGGCATCAATTTTGGGGATGATTTCAAGGGCTTGATCTTCGCTTTCAACGTTCTGGATTTCAACTTCACTCGAAACGGATTGGATCGCTCGCAGCTCATCTTCACCAACTGCGGGATAAATTAGGAATTTCATCAAATATCACCATATCTATTGTCTTAAATTATGCGAGAATTTATGTTGATAGTACGCTTACATAATAGTATAGCATTTCACCGCTACTCTGTAAAGGACAAGAGGGAATTTTCTCATTACTACTGCTTGGTCTGTGCTGTGATTTTTTGCTTGATCTTCGCTTTTCTTTCACTTATAATCTTTTCTGATTATGAGGCATGAGCATACTTTCACAAACAGAAAAGCGTTAATATCAGAATCTGAAATTTTCGACACTTACGGAGACGATTATGCCAGCAAATCTCCCTCCCGAATACTACAAACTCAAGCATGAACTTGAAGCGGCACGGACTGATGAAGAACGACTCCAGTTGTTGGAGGAGATGACGCGAATCACGCCCAAGCATAAAGGCACAGAAAAGGTTCGCGCAGATCTCCGGTCTCGGATTGCAAAGTTGAGAAAATCCGCCGGGAAGAAGCAGTCGAAGAGAGGGCACAGCTATCATGTCCCCAAACAGGGCGCGGGTCAACTCGTACTAATTGGCACCCCTAATGTCGGTAAGTCGCAGATTATTGCTAGCTTTACGAAGGCGAAACCGGCTGTTTCTCCAACGCCGTATACGACCCAAGAGCCTAGCGTCGGGATGTTGGCTTATGAGAACATCCAATTCCAGTTGGTTGACACACCGCCAATCACACAGGACTTCGTACAGCCGTGGGTATTCGACCTTGTAAGAAACGCGGATCTCGTTCTACTCGTCGTTAGCCTTGCCAGTGATGAAATCCTGGATCAGGTTGAAATCGTTAAATTGAGGTTGACCGAAGCCAAGATTCAAATTGCGGGAATTGAGAAACCGTTAGACGACGCGGAGGAAGAATTTAGCGCGAATTTCACGAAAACAGTCCTGCTTATTGCCAACCAAGCGGATGAAGCGGGGGCTGCGGATCGGTTAGAGATATTGCGCGAATTTTATTCTGAGGATTTCCAGATCTACCCGCTTTCTGCTATCACCGGTGAAGGGCTTGATCAGTTGCAAGAAGTGGTGTATAAGCAGCTTGGGATCTTCCGCGTTTACACGAAATCCCCAGCCAAGCCCATTGATTATGAAGATCCGATCGTGCTTCCGAATGGCAGCAAGGTTATTGAAGCGGCGATGGCACTGCACAAAGAGTTCGCTCAAGATTTCAAGTCGGCACGAATTTGGGGTACTAACTGGTATGACGGACAGACTGTTAGCCGCGATGATGTGGTTTACGATGGGGATGTGCTGGAGTTTCATGTGTGATTGAGTCGAGAAAACTCACTTGCTTTACAAGCGTGAATAATTGATTAACATATAATAAGTATTTATGGTATAATACTTAGACTACTAACCTAGTAGGAGAAAACTTTGTGCAGTGGCCTGATTACTTTCCAGATGACTGCCCACCTCAAGACGCACAGCCAGCAACAGGTGATGTTTATCGTTTAGTCAAACAGAATCCGCCAGAATCAAAGGATTTTATACCTCTCCGCGAAAAAAAAACTGGTGAAGATTTTGGTGAGAAAGAATGTCAAGCTTGTGGTCTTTCAGTTTTTAGAAATGTTGAAGATGCTATACGAGTAAAGAACAGGCTCGTGGGATGGAAAAACGGCTTGTATCAAAAGGAACATTAAGTCCTCATCTTGGTAGAATCCAGAATACGCCTAGTAAAATGCTTGGAAAATCACATCATACTTGGTGGGCCCCAACTGAAGTGCAGCCTTGGAGTGTTTTCCGTGTTGTTCAAATTCCACAGGAGGGTTGATGATGGGCTATCTTCCACAATCGACACACTTGGGTAAGCTTGAGTTAATCGAAGTATACGAGTTTTATGATCAGCCAATTCTTTTTTCTTGTAGAAATGCTTCGGATGCTATATTTATGGGGGTTTTTGCAGCTGAAGACGATAATTTTGAGACTTGGCTTTATGCTGGGGTATCTCCCCATCGTTTTAACCAAATTCGTTCTGGAGCGATTGATCTGCACGATGCCTTTTCTGAAGTTGAAGACGGCATAATTTTTCAGATTAAAGTGCCTCATGATGGACAGATGCCAGTATCAATGCCTATCTCTGCAGCCCAAATTCCAGACGATATGTTGCCCTTACCCGGTGAATTCATAAATCTTGAGCCGACTTTGTCCGAATTGGACGAAGATTTAAAATGGAAATCCCTCCAAAAGCAGTTTAGAGATTTTTCAGAACCAGAACATGATGTTACTGGAACATTAATAGGAGTGTTTACCGATACTAGGACATTTGGAATTAAAGCGCAAGACGGTACTATATATAAGGGCAAAATAATGGATGAGGCCTTTGATGCTGCGAGTAATGCTACTATTAGTGATAGATATATTGCGACTATCCGAGAAGTTACTTCCATTCAACCGGTAGCACAGGAAACGAAAACAGAATACCATTTAGTAGATTTACAGCCAACCCAATAAATACACCTTACTCAAAACTCTGTTTTAGCATCTAACCTTATAACATATCTTGGATTTCAAAGAGATTACACTATTCCGTAAAAACCTGCTTGTGTGGTTTGAAGCCCACCGCCGGCAACTTCCTTGGCGCGAAACGGAGGATCCCTATCGTATCTGGGTTTCGGAGGTGATGCTCCAGCAAACGCAGGTCAAAAAAGTTCTAGAGTATTATCAGAAGTTTGTGAGCAGCTTTCCCGATGTGGAGGGTCTGGCGCGGGCTGAGCTGCAAGATCTGCTGAAAGCTTGGGAGGGATTGGGATACTATGCCAGGGCACGGAATCTCCACAAAGCCGCTCAAGTAGTCGTACAAGAGTTAGGGAGTGAGATACCTGCGGATTATGCTGTATTCCGCAAGCTACCCGGTGTAGGGGACTACATCGCCGCCGCGGTGCAAAGCATTGCGTTTAACCGTCCCTATGCCGTTGTGGATGGGAACGTTAAACGGGTCCTTGCACGACTGTTTCTAATTGAGACACCTATTAATCAATCTGCTTCGACAAAGATTTTTCAGGAAAAGGCAGATCTATTGCTAGACCACACCGCGCCGGGGATTTTTAATCAGGCGATGATGGAATTGGGTGCAACCGTTTGTCGGCCGCAATCACCGACCTGTATCGTTTGTCCGGTGAATACGGTTTGTCGCGCATTTCAGACCGCTCGACAAGAAGAATTTCCGATTCGACAGAAATCGAAACCCCTTCCGGAGTATCATATTGTCGCAGGGGTTATCCGCAAAGGAGATCAGATTTTAATCACCCAACGTAAACCGGAAGGGTTACTTGGCGGGTTGTGGGAGTTTCCCAGCGGAAAGATTCAGGTGAAAGAAACTGCTGAACAGGCATGTGTTCGTGCAATCCGAGAAGAGACAAACCTGCTCGTTGAACCAATCGAATATCTGACCCGCGTTAAACACGCCTATACGCACTTTAAGATTACAATGGACGTTTTTCATTGTCATTATCGATCCGGCGAAGTCCTCCTGAACGATGCGGTGGATTATCGCTGGATTACCGTTGATCAGATTGATCAATTTCCGTTTCCACGTTCCAACCACAAATTTATTCCCCTGTTGACACAGGGGGTGGAGGAGATTAATGAGTAACGATGGTCTGACAGTTTATCGAGATTTAGGTGTTAAGCCAGTTATCAATGCGATGGGTTTCATGACGGTATATGGCGGTTCCCGTCCGTCGCCGGGGGTTCAATCGGCGATGAATCATGCTAGCCGGTACTTCGCTGATATGGAGGATCTGCTGAAGAAAACGGGGAACATTATCGCAGATCTGTTAGGAGGCGAAGCAGCACTGGTGACACCGGGCTGTGCCGCTGCGCTCGCACTGAGTTCAGCGACCTGCATGGCTGGAGACGATCCCGACAAGATTCAACAGCTGCCGGATACAACCGGTATGAAAGACGAAATCATCATCCAAAAATCACAGCGATACCACTACGACCGATGTATAACCGTTTTTGGTGCCAAAATGATTGAGGCGGGCGATGAGCATACCACCGCGGAGCAGGTGGAAGCTACGATTAACGAGAAAACTGCCGCTATCCACTACGTCGCGCCCGGAGGTGGCGCAGGGGTTGTGTCGTTGGAAGAGATGATTAGCATTGCCCATTCCCACGGTATTCCGGTGATCGTTGACGCGGCGAGCCAAGTTTATCCGCTGGATCAGATGCGTCGTTATCCGGAGGCAGGCGCAGATATGATTGGATATGGCGCGAAATACTTCGGGGCGTGTAATTCGACAGGGGTACTGTGCGGTCGGAAGGATCTGGTAGATGCTGCTTTCGTACATAGTTTCATCGGCTATGAAACACAACTGTCTCGGTCCGTTGGCAGACCACTGAAACTTGATCGTCAGGAGATTGTCGCTGTCGTCGCTGCATTGCGCGAATGGTTTTCCATGGACCATGCCGCACGAATCGCCGAACACGGTTGGAAAGCGCGTGCCATTCAGGATGCACTTGATGGTGTTCCTCATGTCACTTGTCAACCGGTGACGGATGAACGGACGTTGGGCAATGGGCTTGTGGTCAGTTTGGACGAGGGTGCGTTGGGTAAAACCGCTAGCGAGATAGCCGCTACCCTGCTTGATGGCGATCCAAGTATCGTTCTGCACGGAGGTAACGGTTCGCTGCACGTCGCCGTATCAAATCTGATCGACGATGACCTACAGGTAGTCGCAGATCGGTTGAGAGAGGTCCTGGCAGCTTAGGAAAAATCGGTCATTGTATCAGTAGGGAACAGCGATCGTTGTTCCCTACATAATTTCCACCAATGCAAGGAGATTATTTATGCCACTATGGGAACGCCAAGTCAACGAATGGCTTGCCGAGAAACCGCAACGCACGGCGGCGGCTGATTTTGACGCGTTTTGGGACGAGACACAATCGCTGGCTCAATCCCAACCGCTGAATGCAGAGGTCGTCTCTGTAGAATATCCCTCAAAGAAGTTGTCCGCTTATCAGGTCTCGTTCGATGCCTTTGATCGAGGTCGTATTCAGGCATGGCTTCTCGTACCTACTAGCTCTACATCGGAGAAGCTACCCGCACTGATTCGTTGGCACGACTACCTCGGTTTTCGCGGACGGATCTGCACACATCTGACATGGGCACTTCAGGGATTTGTGGTGCTCGTGCCAGATATTCGGGGACACGGGGATTCTTCCGACTTGACGCATTACTCGCGGGGCAATAACAAAGGGTATTTTGCCCAAGGCATTCTGGATCCGCACGAATACTATTTGCGCGGCTGCATCGCCGATGGATTCCGAGCGGTTCAGTTTCTCAACGGTCGTGAGGAAGTTGATTCAGATCGAGTTGGGATCATTGGAGATGGGCTAGGCGGGTTTATCAGTTTATGGACAGCAGCATTTAATTCGCAGATCAACACGATTGCGCCGGTCGGACCGTATCCTTGCAACTGGGAGCGACACGTTATCAGCGCAAGCAGCATTGCTGCCGACGAAGTTAAGATTTACCTGACACGCTATCCTGAACAGGAAGAGACGGTCTGGAATACGTTGAACTACTTTGACCCGGTCAATATTGCCCACCGTGTCGAATGTCCTTCGTTCTTCCCGCTTGGTCTACAGGGAAATACCGCTCCGCCGCAGGACTCTGTGGGTATCTACAACCTGATTGAGGGTGAAAAGGAGTTAAAGGTACTGCCTTACGACGGGCACGGTGCAGGCATTGAAGAATTGATTTGCTGGATGCAAGAGCGATTAGAGCCGTAGCGCATTAGGGAGCAATAGACGTTATTACCGACTTTCAGTTTGTACGATAACAGGAGACCTATAAGATGTGGACATTTGATTTACCGTTAGAAGAGTTGGAAAATTACAAACCGCCCCGTACTGCGCAGCCGGACTTTGAGGAGTTTTGGGAACGCACAAAAGCGGAGAGTCTGGCGCAACCGTTGAATCCCGAACTGGTCCCTATTGACTATCCTGTAAAACGGGTTCAGGTGTTTTCTGCGACGTTTGATGGGTTTGCAGGTGAAAGTGACCAACCACCGCGGGCAGGCGGTTGGTTTTTCATCCCCGAAGACCCCGCCCCCCGCCCGGCATTGGTAATCTACCACGGTTATCACGGCTATCGCGATAGAATCTCGACCCATTTGCCTTGGGCGTTGATGGGGTTTGTGGTGTTAGCGATGGATGTGCGTGGACGGGGTGAGGCACCGGATTGGACTGAATATGAAGGAGGACATGGGCTTGGGTGGATGACGCGGGGTATCATGAACAAAGAGGAATACCTCTATCGCTTTGCCTATATGGATGGCGTGCGGGGTGTCGATTTTATCGCTGAACGCCCGGAGGTAGATCCTAATCGGATTGGTGTCCTCGGTGGTTCACAGGGCGGTGCGATGAGTCTTGCCGTTGCAGCCTTAAGTGACCGACCCGCTATTGCGATGCCGATGGTTCCGTTCTTATGCTACTATCCTGATGCTGTCAAGATGGCGCGAGAGAACCAATACGGCGAATTGAACAACTACTTCATTCGCTATCCTGAGCGGGAAGAGCAAGGGATGGAGACGTTGAGCTACGTTGACAATATGAACCTTGCACCGTGGATAACCTGTCCGACGCTGGTCTCCGTAGGTTTACGAGACACAACCTGTCCGCCCTCTACTGTTTATGCTACCTATAACCATCTCACCTGTGAGAAGGAGATTTTATATTACCCCTACGATATGCACAGCGGCGGCGGTGATGCACACAGGGAACGGGTAATTGAGTGGGCACACCGGTTGAATCCGTGAGCTATTGCGGCAACGTGCTAGTAGTAAAGCAAATCTAAGAAATAAGCTAGTACTCAGTCATATAAGTTTTGCATATCAACAAGGGGGTCGGGTGACCCGACCCCTACGAAGTATTATGAGTCTCAATCCATATAGACAATCATAATTTGCCTGACTGTGTACTAGGAAAACGGGAAAATGAGAGAGCAGGTTTCTCTTCTTTTCCCGTTTTTATTTTTCTGTCAGAACCATGTTGTATACAGAGGTTTTTGGAGAATAATGCTCAGTAAACCCCAATAAGTACCGACAATGAAATCTCCAACTACCAGTCCCATGAAAAATGGGACAACCTTCCGATAAGCTGTCGCCCCGCCATGTTTTAAGATCAGCAGTTTTATCGCCCAGCAGACAAAGAGCGCGAACCAGTAGACATCAATGGTGCCTGAACTGATGCCCAGAATATATCCTGCCGGGTGAAATGGGAACCATATAAATCGCATCCGCATCCATCCCATCACGATTGAGAAAATAGCCGAACCACCGATGATACCTGCACCTAGAGTATCGGGCTCCTTCGGATTCTGTAACCAACCGCTCAGGCTATTGCACGCTTGGGCACCTGCTGCTAACAACTCTCCGGCGGTTGAGGCACCGTACCGGTAAAGCATGACCGGAAATATCCAGAATGCCAATAGCACACCGAAAATTAGAGAGAGCATCATCGCCCAAGTAAGTCGGTGGGTATTGACACCGGTGCCTTCAGCGGACTTGAATGCTTCCAATTGATGGGGCATAGGATGGCTGCGATTTAACCGATTGAACCAATAAAATAGGGAAAACATGGTGAGATTTGGCGCGCCGATTTGGCGCGTTCCAAAGGCAGAAACGAGGACTACCTGTGGGTTCACGAGGACGATTGCGTGTAAAGGGGGACCCAATTCGGCTCGCATTCGCGTGAGTGCTGTAGCAATCATAAAGTAGAGTCCGAAAAATGTTGGCACAAGCCATAGAGACATCCCTAAACTGTTGCAATAAAACATCAGGGTAATCATCCCGCCGATAAAGCAGAGGGTTGCCGTCCGATAACGCATCGGTTCGTTGGAATCATCAAGCGTTGATTTTAGATTGACGGTTTTCTTAAATACTTCCCAAAAATAGCGGCGCCCCATGTACAGCGTCATCACACATAGCCCGATCATGGCACCGGTGGCTTGTTCCCCAAAAAAGGGATAACGTGGGAAGGTATTCCACCCCATCATCGCGCCGACCAATCGCTCCATTTTGCGAAACAGGAAGAAGAACCAAGTAGAAAAGGTGAGATCTAAAGGTATCAGGAAAGAGAGTCCAATAAGAAATGGGTAGAACCGCATTGGCAACGCACCAATAGCATTCCACGGTTCTTCCGTGAAAAGGACGCCTAGATTGTAGGTTGGCTCCTTGATCGGGAAATGGGGAATTTTCGGATATAGGAAGCTCACGCCGTTGACGAGGCTGATTACGCCCGCGACGCTGAAACCTATCCACATAAGCCGGTTGCGAAAGAAACCGAAGGTGGGATTGGTCATTTCCAGCGGGATTTGAATAATCGGATAGGCGAGTCGTTCATGTTCGACCCACTGTTTGCGAAGGATAACGTTGAGACAGATGAGCATAAAGAAGAGGACAGAAATCAGGAATGACCATGCGATAGCAGGCCGAATCCAGAATCGGTAGAAACCCGTCGCCCAGAAGGCAGATTCGCCTTTGTAGAAATACTCGACAGCGGCAGGATCTCGGACGAGCAGCACATCCGGAAGGTATCTGTGAAAGAGATTTGCCCAGTCGTTTGCGGGTGTGGCGTAAAAATAGGCGTGGGGTATAACGCCCATCATACATACCATGTTATCGTGGGCGGTGACTGCTGTCGTTGCGGAGACGGTGGTGTAGATCATTAGCAGTTCCGCTTGTGAAAGGGGCTCCTTCGCCATGAACCTGCCACCGATTTTGTTGAGCAGAATCAGGAAAAATAGGAAGAAAATCGAAAGCTGCGGGAGGGACATGGATGTCCAATGGAGGGAGTGCCATATCATTTCCTCAAGTGCTACGAGGTAGAGGCACAGGGGCATCAACAGTAGACCGAACAGGATTGCTTTGACTGAGAGGCGGGAGGTTTCGACCTGTTTCATTGTATTTGGTTCATGAGTTCATTGGTTAATTGGTATACACTTTCTCGGTCAGAACCATGTTGTGTACAGGGGGGTTCCTAGGATGATACTCAGCAATCCCCAATAGGTGCCGACAATGAAATCTCCGACCACTAATCCCATGAAGAACGGCAGGATCTTCCGATAGGTTTTTACACCGCCGTGTCTGAGTACCAGCAGTTTTATCAGCCAACAGACGAAAAGCGCGAACCAGTAGACGTCGATTGTGCCGGAACTGACGCCTAGAATATATCCACCCGGGTGGAAGGGGAACCATAGAAAGCGCATTCGCATCCATGACATCCACATGGAAAAGAGCAGTGACCCGCCAATGATACTGCCGCCGACCGGGTCCGGTGGGCGTGGGTACTGTAACCAGCCGCCGAGGCTATTGTATGCCTGCCAGCCTGCCCCTAGCAATTCTCCAGCGGTTGAGGCACCGTATTGGTAGAGGACAACAGGAAAGATCCAGAATGAGACGAGAAGGCCGACAATCAAAGAGATCATCATTGCCCAGAAGAGGCGGCTGGTGCTAGCGTGGGTGCGTTCTGCCGACTTGAACGCTTCCAACTGATGCGGCATTGGGTGGCTGCGATTGTATCGGTTGAACCAAAAGAGTAGGGAAAACATGGTCAGGTTAGCTGTGCCGAGTCTCCGCGTCCCAAGTGCTGCGACTAGAATAACTTGCGGATTCACCAATCTGATTGGATGCAGGGGCGGCCCCAATTCCGCTCGCATTCGTGTCAGTGCGGTGGCGATCATGAAGTACAGCGCGAAGAACAGTGGGACAAGCCATTGAGACATCCCCAAGTGGCTGCAGAATATCATCAGCGCAATCATGCCACCAATTAAGCAAAGCACTGCGGTTCGATAGCGCATCGGTTCATTTGAGTCGTCAAGCGTGGATTGGAGCCCAACTACTTTTCTGAAGACGTCTGCGAAGTGGCGGCGGCCGAGGTAGAGTGCTGTGAGGCAAAGCCCAATCATGGCACCCGTTGCTTGTTCACCAAAGAATGGATATTGTGGGATGGTGCTCCAGCCAACCATCGCTCCGACCAATCGCTCCAATTTGCGGAATAGAAAGAAGAACCAGGTCGAGAAGGTGAGATCTAAGGGAATTAGGAACGATAAACCAATTAGAAATGGATAAAATCGCAGCGGCAGCGTCCCGATGGCGTTCCACGGCTCCTCGTTGAAATAGACACCGAGATCGTAGTGTGGTTCTTTAATTGGTATGCGAGGAACGCTCGGATAGAGAAAGTTGAGACCGTTGAGCAGGCTTATCACACCAGCAACGGTGAATCCAATCCACATCATCCGGTTGCGGAAGAAGCCGGAGCGCAAATCGGTCATCTCCAGCGGGATTTGAATAATTGGATAGGCGAGCCGCTCGTTTTCAATCCACTGTTTCCGGAGGATGACATTAATACAGAGCAGCATGAAAAACAGAACAGCAAGCAGAAAGGACCAACCGATGGCGGGCTTAATCCAGAATCGATAGTAGCCTGTCGCAAAGAAAGCGGATTCGCCTCTGTAGAAATAGTTCACTGCATTGGGATCGCGGATAACGAGCAGGTCGGGGAGGTGTTTGTGGAAGAGTGCCGCCCACTCGTTTTCTGGGGTAGCGTAGAAAAAGGCGTGGGTAAGAACCCCCATCATGCAAACCATATTGTCGTGCGCGGTATATGCTGTGGTTGCAGAAAGGGTTGAATAAATCATCAACAATTCTGCTTGTGAGAACGGGTCTCTTGACAACAACCGTCCGGCACCTTTGTTGAGGAGAATTAAGAAAAAGAGAAAAAAGATGGAGAGTTGCGGCAGGGACATTGATGTCCAGTGGAGGGAGTGCCATATCATCTCCTCAAGTGCCACCAGATACGCACACAGCGGCATCAGCAGCAATCCAAACAGAATTGATTTTATCGAAATACGAGAGGCGGGGGGCTGTTTAGCCTCGCCCTTTTCGTTTAGGTTCATCACTTCCTTGTCGTCGTTTAGGGAGGTCGCATGTTAAATACAACTTGGGGTGAGTGGGTGTAAATCGAGGGTTGATGTAGGGTTCAACGATCGTTGAATCCTAACAAAATTCTAATTATAGTGAATTCAAAAAATAAAGAAACACTTGCGCCCCCCGGTAGGTGCGGTTTGTAACCGCACCGGTTTGGCGTGTCCCATTAATTCTAAAATCTACTATAGATCGGGTGAGTCCCTCATTGCACCTCAACGTGCTAGGGTCGTTTCAGTTTACCCCACACCGTCGTTAGCTTGTCTTGTGGAGAAACAGAAAGGGATCCAGGTGTATATTCATAAATTGATGGGAACGATTGTACCCCAGCTCTGCCGCCCGGCACATAAATTTTACCTCCTGCTACGGTGGCAGGAACCCCAGCTCTTCCTCGCGGCAGTGGAATAGCTTCATCAATAACCCATTCGTCGTTAGCTGGGTTGTAAACATCTACTCTTTTAAGGACCTCATCGTTGCCACCATCGCTAAATGCAGCAAGTCCGCCGATTGCGAAGATGCGACCACTCAAAGTTGTAATGCCAAAAAGAGCTCTGCTGACTGGCATCGGTTTCCTTGCTTCCCATTTATCTGTCGCTGGATCGTAGACTTCAACAATGTTTAGTACTCCTTCTTCAAAATCCCAACCGCCGATTGCGTAAATCTTGCCCTGAAACGCGGCGACTCCAAGCCCACCTCTTGGCGTCGGCATATCCCTTTTCCGATCAAATTTATCTTCTTTCGGATCGTACTCGAAAACAGTACCGTATACTTCTTTTTGCGCGCCTCTATCCCAGCCGCCGATCACATAGATCTTGTCACCGACCACAGCTGCAGAAGCTGCCGAAAGTGCTTGGGGTAACTTCGCTAGCTTCTTCCACGCCCCCCGCTCTCCCGCCTCCGGGTTGAACACTTCGACTGCATCAAGGACCTTTCCGCTACGGCTCTGTGCGCCTCCAAACGCATAAATCATGCCCTCAAACGTAACAGCCGCCAAGCGTGCCCTTGTTGTTGGCATATCCCTCTTTGGTGCCCATGTATCGGTCGCAGGGTCATACGCTTGGACGCGATCTAGCGTCATGTCACCGGGATTCGGAATGTGCGGTGCTCGGTTGACTTCGATTCCACCGATGAAGTAAACTTTGCCGCCGATGGTGGCAGCGGCCGCACAGCACCTTGATGACTCAGGCATGTTTTCTTTTCGTTCCCATTTGTCATCTGCAGCCAAACTACTAGTGGGTATGGCTAACAGACCAATCAGGATTAGGCCTGTGCACAGGCAAATAAACTGGGGTTTGATGTAAGATGTTAGGTTGTTGGTTGCCATATTTACTGTTCTCCTTTATCTTAGGGTTGATGCTGGGTTGGGCACAAATATATGTCTGGTGCCCTTCCTCGACCGTATCCATACTTATAGGGCAGAGGGAATCGGCTAATCTTTCGATAGCGCGCTGCGCTTGACAGCGCCAAGGGTTGTAAACCGCTTCTGGCGGGATTCTACAGAACGGAGCTCGTAGAATGGATTCCATCTTGGATGGGTATCGTTGCCATCAGGGTTGTTACTGAGATTCCTTAGCTCACCGCCATTGGCATCCATGGCATAAACCTCTCGCTTGCCATCTCGTTTGGACTCAAACAGGATTCTTTTGCCTTTGGGGGACCAGATGACTCCATTATCGCCCTTTGGATGGTTTGTAAGGTTGACCTTATTATTCCCATCGGGATCCATGCGGTAAATTTCCCAGTTTCCGTCCCGCTGCGTCTCAAAGGCAATAATGCCTGTTGATGACCATTCGGCGCGTCTATCGGTTTTCTCGTGGTTGGTCAACCTTGTCAGATTTTTTCCCTCAGTATCCATAACATAGATTTCGGAGTTGCCATCACGCTTCGACTGAAAGACAATCTGCATGCCATCAGGAGAGAAACGCGCCCACTCGTCTGGTGCAACATGGTTGGTGAGATTGACTTGTTTGTTGCCGGCCCCTCTTCCATCTGCGTTAGAAATAAAGATATCAAATTGAGATTTGTTATCAATCAAGTCACGGTTGCTCTCAAACACAATTTTTGTGCCGTCAGGGGACCATGCGCCTTTCTGGTCCTTGTTGACACCTTCACCTTCAGCATTTGTGATATTAACCAGATTTCCGGGCTTCATCCCTTTTTCCAAGGTCAAAAAGCCAACATCCCAACTGGCGCCTTTCGGCAGCCCTTGAGCATACACGAGGATGCGCAGGTCGCCTGCCGGTGCGAATTGGGGTTCATTCAATTTTATACCAATATCTTTTCCCGTTAAGTCCGCGTCTTTTGGCTTCGTTGGGTCTGTCAAATCTACGATACGCAGATCAAAGAGCTCTCCGCCTCGAGGATTTGCGCTGTAGACGACGTAATTACCATCGGGCGACCAGCTAAGGCTTAGGATTTTCGCCTTGAGATTTGTGACTTTCTTAACCTCACCATTATCGTATGCCACGCAGACTTGGGTGCCATCACCCTGGTCACAGAGAAAGGCTGCCATTGGCACTTGTGCATGTGCGAGGGTGCCGCCCAAAGAGGCAAGAAGAACGCCTAAGCAGATTAAGGCCACACTTCTTCTCAGCATGATTCTCTCCTTTTCGGCTAATCTTTCGAGAGCGCGCTGCGCTTAACCGCTCCGAGAGTTGTAAACCGCTTCTGGTGAGGCTCGACAGAACGGAGTTCGTATTGTGGATTCCATCTTGGGTGGGTATCGTTGCCGCCGGGATTATTACTCAGATTTTTGAGACCGGCACCATCGGCGTCCATCAAATACACCTCTCGTTTCCCGTCTCGTTTGGACTCAAACAAGATTCTGCGGCCTTTGGGTGACCAGACAACTGCACTATCGCCCTTTGCATGGCTACTGAGGTTGACCTTATTATTGCCATCGGGATCCATTCGATAAATTTCCCAGTTTCCATCCCGCTGGGTTTCGAAGGCGATAATGTTAGTTGATGACCATTGCGCCCGTCTGTCGGTTTTTTCGTGGTTGGTCAATCTTGTCAGATTATTTCCATCAATATCCACAACATAGATTTCATAATTACCATCTCGCTTCGACTGAAACACGATCTGCATACCATCAGGAGAGAAACGTGCCCATTCATCCGGTGCAACATGGTTGGTGAGATTGACCTGATTTTTACCAGCACCTCTGCCTTCGGCATCAGCAATAAAGATATCAAATTGGGATTTGTCATCAATCAAATCACGGTTGCTCTCAAACACAATTTTTGTGCCGTCGGGGGACCAGGAGCCTCCCTGATCCTTGTTAACGCCTTCCCCTTCTGCATTTGTGATATTAACCAAGTTTCCAGGTTTGATTCCTTGATCTAAGGTTAAAAAGCCCACATCCCAACTTGCGCCTTGCGGCAATGTTTGAGCATACACCATGATGCGTGGATCGCCTTGCGGTGCAAATACGGGTTCATTCAATTTCACACCTAGCTCTTTTCCCGTCAAGTCCTTATCTTTTGGATCTGTCGGGTCTGTCATATCTACGTAACGCAAATCGAAGTTTTCGCCACCTCGAATATTTGCGGCGTAGACGATGTACTTACCATCGGGCGACCAGTCGGGGGTTAGCGTTTTCACCTTATGATTTGTGACTTGCTTAATCTCACCGTTGTCATATACTACATGCACCTCATCTTCACCAGAGCGGTCAGAGAGAAAAGATGCTAAAGGCACCTGTGCCCGTGTGGTGTTGACGCTCAAGGAGACAAGAAGAACCACTAGAATGCCTCCCCATAATATTATAGAGTTTTTGCCAAACATTGTTTTCTCCTTTCGATTAGATTGGAAGTTTAGGGTCTAGTGGAAGAAGATTAAGGAATGGAAGATTGGAGGGAAGGGATAGGTAAACAAGTTTTATGCCCTTCCATCCTTCCAATCTTTTCCCCTTCCATCCTTCCCGTCTTTCCCCCTTCCAGAATCTCACAAGTCTTTTTATTTCATCACTACCATTCGTCGAGTTTCGGAAAAATCGTCAGCCAGAAGCTGATAGAAATACACGCCACTTGCCACGGACTGTCCTGCATCGTCTTTACCATCCCAATAGACAGCACGTTGTCGGCTCGTGTAAGCCCCCGCCCCTTGCCTTCCAACATTGATTGACCGGATTAACTCGCCCTTGACATTGTAGATCCGCACGGTGACAGAAGCATCTTCAGCGAGATAGTAGGGTATCCATGTTTCAGGATTGAAAGGGTTGGGGAAATTCTGCATCAAACTCGTGCGCTTGATATTTCCAAGGGTCGTAAAAAACTTCTGCTGCGGCTCAACTGCGCGGAGCTCAAACTGAGGATTCCATCTAGCATCGCTGTCATTGCCGGGATCGTTACTAAGATTCTTCAAACCAGTGCCATCTGCCAGCATCATGTATATCTCTCGCTTGCCGTCGCGTTTAGATTCAAATAAGATTCGCTTCCCTTTGGCGGACCAAATGGGTTTCTGGTCGCTTTTGGGGTCATTGGTTAAATTAACTTGATTGTTTCCATCGGGGTCAGATCGATAAATCTCATAATTGCCATCGCGTTGGGTTTCAAAGATAATACCACCGGAGGACCACTCCGCGTTCCGGTCTGTCTTTTCATTTTCGGTGATCCGCGTCAGATTTTCCCCATCAATGCCAACCGTATAGATTTCCCAGTTGCCGTCTCGTTTCGATTGAAACACGACCGATTTGCTATCAGGTGACCATCGTGCCCTTTGGTCCGGTGCCTCATGATCGGTGAGGTTTATCTGGTTTTTTCCGGCACCCCGTTTTTCTGCATCGGCGATAAAAATATCAAACTGGGCTCGCTCTTTAACTAGGTTGCGCTCGCTTTCAAAAACAATCTTGGTGCCGTCTGGAGACCAAGACCCTTCCAGATCCGCGTTCGCCGCTTCGCCATCTGCATTTGTAATGTTAACTAGGGCATCAAAATTGCCTCTTGCATCTAAAGTCAGGAATCCTATATCCCAGCCGTTGGCGTTTGGTAGCCCTGTCGAATAGACAAGAATCCGCGAATCGCCAGCGGGGGCCCATCGGGGTCCAGAAAGTTTTAATCCCGGCCCGTCGGGCGGACCTGTCAGATTTTTCTGTTTCGGATTTTGAGGGTCGGTGAGATCTATGACAAAGATATCAAAGCTCTCGCCACCGCGCACATTGGCATCGAAAACGAGGTAATTGCCATCAGGCGACCATTCGGGGGTGAACACCTTGGCTTTGTTCTTTGTAAGTTGCTTAATCTCGCCGTTATCATACACCACGTGAATCTCATCGTCACCGGAGCGGTCGGAGATAAAGGATGCGATTGGCACTTGTGCGTATGCCGTACCGATAAACAGAAGGACGAAGCTGCCCAATAGGGTGACAATATCTTTACGTGACATTGTTAGTTCGTTGTTCTCCTATTTCATCACTACCATTCGTCGAGTATCGGAAAAGTCATCAGCCAAGAGTTGATAAAAATACACGCCACTTGCCACGGATTGTCCAGTGTCGTCCTTTCCATCCCAGTAGGCCGCACGTTGTCGGCTCGTGTAAGCCCCCGCCCCTTGCCTTCCAACATCGATTGACCGGATTAACTCGCCCTTGACATTGTAGATCCGCACGGCGACAGAAGCATCATCGGCGAGATAGTAGGGTATCCACGTTTCGGGGTTAAAGGGATTTGGGAAATTCTGCATCAAACTGGTGCGCTTGATGTGTCCGAGAGTCGTGAAGGACTTGCTTTGTGGCTCAACCGAACGAAGTTCAAATTGAGGATTCCATCTGGCATCCGTATCGTTCTCAGGATGATTCGTGAGATTCTTCACGCCCGTGCCATCGGCTAGCATGAAGTATATCTCTCGTTTTCCGTCCCGTTTGGATTCAAATAAAATTCGCCTCCCTTTAGGCGACCAGATAGGCTTCTGATCGCTCTTTTCATGGTTGGTGAGGTTGACTTGGTTATTTCCGTCGGGATCGGACTTATAAATCTCCCAATTACCATCACGTTGGCTTTCAAAGATGATACCGCCAAGAGACCATTCCGCGTTACGATCCGTCTTTTCATTTTCAGTGATGCGCGTCAGGTTTTCCCCATCAATGCCTACGGTGTAGATTTCCCAGTTGCCGTCCCGCTTCGATTCAAAAATGATCGATTTGCTATCAGGTGACCAACGCGCCCGTCGATCTGCCGCCTCATGATCGCTAAGATTTACCTGGTTTTTCCCGATACTTCGTTTTTCAACGTCAGCGATGAAAATATCGAACTGGGCTCGCTCCAGAATTTTCTTGCGCTCACTCTCAAAAACAATCTTGGTTCCGTCAGGCGACCAAGAGGCTTCCAGATCCTGTCCGTCCGCTTCGCCATCTACGTTTGTGATGTTAATCAGCTCATCCACTTTACCTCTTGCATCTAAAGTCAGAAGGCCTATATCCCAACCGTTGGCGTTTGGTAAACCGGCCGCATAGACAATAAGCCGCGGCTCACCGGCAGGTGCCCATTGGGGCCCAGACAATTTCAGTCCCGGTCCGTCGGGCGGACCTGTCAGGTTTATCTGTTTCGGTTTGTCAGGATCGGTGAGATCTACGATAAAGATATCAAAGTTCTCTTCGCCGCGCACATTGGCATCGAAAGCGATGAATTTGCCGTCGGGCGACCACTCGGGGGTAAACACCTTGGATCTGTTCTTTGTAAGTTGCTGAATATCGCCGTTATCATACACAAGATAAACCTCATCGTCACCAGTGCGGTCAGAGATAAAAGATGCTAAAGGCACTTGTGCCTCCGCCAAACCGATGACCATGAGGACGAAGCTTCCCAATAAGGTGACAATCCCTTTGCGTAACATTGTTAGGCTCCTTTCCAAGTGATCCTACCCCATCCTTTGCGACCTCTCCTATTTCAAAATGAGCATCTTCCGTGTTGCCGAAAAGTCAGGGGTATGCAAACTGTAGAAGTACACCCCAGAGGCAACCTGCTCACCCATGTTGTTACGCCCATCCCAGTACGCCGCCGTGGCGCGCGTCATATAGAACCCTTGCGGCTTGAAACCGAGGTCCAAGGTCCGTACGATACTACCCGCTGTGTCGTAAATACGGAGCATGACATCTGCCGATGTTTCAAGCTGATATGGAATCCATGTTTCAGGGTTGAACGGGTTGGGGAAGTTCTGCAACAACTGAGTTAGCTTCGGTTGACCGATACTATCAAGCCTGATAGACAGAACCGCGTTTGCCAGGTCCTCAGGGGTCACTTTATAATTGAAGGTGTCTGATTCAACATTTCCACTCGGCCCGATGACATGGACTTCAATCACATCTCCAACTTCAACAACGCTTCGCCGTGTTAAGTCGGCGTTCGCAGCCGCGAAGTAATCCTCTCGCACCGAGGTGGTTATCACACTGTTTGTTCTTTGGTTGCGGACGATTACTTGGTAGCCGTCAAACACTGGTCTACCTTCCAGGTGCCCGCTGACAACGAACGCCCACGCTTCTTGAATCGGCTCCAAGGATATGGCAGGGGCCGCTGCAGCGCGTTCCGTTTGATTTCTCCACTCTGATCCGACGAAGGCGACTTGGCGAGTTTCTGGAACATTGACGATATAGCCCTTTCCACCCTCAATTGCAAAACCGTCGTCCGGTGCACTTGGCGTCCAGCCAACGAATTGCTGGCTTGCCGTATCCAATGTGATGACAGTTGTAGCACCTGTCAGCGCGGCAAGTGACTTGGCGGTCATCGGCGTTGGGGGTGCCAGCGGCACAGAGATCATGTTTAAGCCTTTAGCCAACGTGACGTTGAAGACATTGCCAAAATAATCGCTCACTGCCTCGGTCGTAGGTCTTGCAATAAACCCATGTACGCGTCCATCTGCTGATTGATAGTGTCCGACTACAGAGCCGTCCTGATTAATATTGTAGCCCTCCGTGAAGACGCTATCCGGATATGTCAGTTCCTGTAGCCCGTCTCGGAAGGTGCCGACATAAGTGCGCGGGATATCTCCCACCCGTTTGGAGCGACCAACGAGAGTCCCTACATCGTTGATACCGTGCAAGAACATGTATTCCAGAGTTGCTGCGCCCGGAAGGTCGATAGATATAAACCTGCCTGCAGGGGTCCGCGCGTAGGGGTGATATATCCCTTCAGCATCTACGTAGCTGCCTACGAGACGGCCCGCACTGACGAAATCGGCGTATGTTTCCAATGCCTCGGGTGCCTCAATGATTGTCTCTCCTGTGAATCCCCGGCGAATGCCATCGGCAGCTATATAATTACCCGTCAGAGCCCCCGTTGCGTCACTAATGCCCCATATCTCCGTTTGGTCGGAATCTGGAAAATCCCATTCCTGCAGTTCGCCATTTTTTAGGACGACCCCGCGGTGTAGATCGTTGCTATCTTCGTAGTAGCCAGCAGCATCCCCGTTATTGCCGAGTGCATAGAAATAAGTGTTCTTTGAACCGGGGAAATCGTAGGTCTTAAAAACACCATCAATGAGCGTAAAGGCGACGAACTTATCGCCATCAGCACTTCGCGTGTAGCCCGCGTAATCCTCATAGTCGCTGCTCGCCGACAATGCTAGAAACTCTACACCGGGAACATCGATACTCTCAAAAGTAAAGTTGAGCGTAGTCGGTTTAACAGTCGGTATATCGTCGCCCGGTACAACAGGCTTGGCGACAAACCCGATTGTAAGTCCATCCGCCGATTCATAGTGCCCAACGATAGAACCGTCCTGATTAATATTCCAGCCCTCTGTGCTGACGCTGCCCGGAACCTTAAATTCCTCTAGCCCCTGCCGGAATGTGCCGACAAAGGTGCCCGGAACAGTATCCACTCGTTTGGCTCTGCCAACGACAACCCCTGCATCGTTGATACCGTGCACAAAAAAGTATTCCAGTGTTTCTGCATTTGGAAGGTCGAGCGATACAAATCTGCCATCCGGAGTACGCACGTATGGATGAAATAGACCATCAGCATCTACGTAGCTGCCCACCATACCACCGCTCGCGTTCACAAAATGAGCGTGTGTCTCCCGTGCGCCTGGGAACTCGATTATTTCGTCCCCTGAGAATCCGCGGAGTACGCCGGAAGCATCTATCCAATTGCCCGTCAATATTCCAGTCGCGTCACTGATACCGTATATGAACGTCTGAACGGCATCTGGAAAATCGTATTGCTGCAGTTCGCCATCTGCCATGATGACGCCATGGTACAGACCATCGGCATCTTGGTAGTGTCCGGCAGCTCGCCCATCATTACCGAGTGCATAGAAATGGGTGTTCTGCGAGCCGGGGAAATCATAGGTCGTAAAAACGCCATCAATAAGCGTAAAGGCGACCTCTTTTTCGCCATCAGGGCTCCGCGTGTAGCCCGCGTAATCGTCAAAGTCGCTACTCGCTGTCACCGCTAAGAACTCTACACCGGGAACACCAATACTCTCAAAAGTATAGTTGGAGCTGACTTGTGCAGCGATGTTGCTTAGGAAAAAGGTATTGAGACACAGGAACAACGTAGATACGTAAAACAGAAAACTGGTTTTAGTCTGATTGTACATAAAGAAAACCTCTCTTGTGATGGAATATGTTGGGCCCTGTTAACCCATTTTCGGAAAATCCTATAGTTTAGATATAGTGTTCATGTGGATTCACCCACAACAAAAACTTAAAGGCTCATGTTAAGAAAACGTGAAGAGAATCCGAGTTTTTTCTTCAAAACTTCGGATTCTTTTTGTATCTCGCATTTTCTTTTTACATGAGCCAATTTAGAAATACACTACTTCATCACTACCATTCGTCGGGTTTCGGAAAAATCGTCAGCCAGAAGTTGGTAAAAATAGACCCCACTTGCCACAGATTGACCCGTATCGTCTTTACCATCCCAGTAAGCTGCGCGCTGGCGGTTTGTGTAAGCCCCTGCTGCCTGTTTTCCAACATCAATGGACCGAATTAACTCGCCCTTGACGTTATAGATCCGCACAGTTACAGTAGCGGCTTCGGCAAGATAGTAGGGTATCCACGTTTCAGGGTTGAAGGGGTTGGGGAAATTCTGCATCAAACTCGTGCGTTTGATGTCTCCAAGGGTGGTGAAGTACTTGCTCTGGGGCTCAACCGAACGAAGTTCATACTGAGGGTTCCATCGGGCATCCCTGTCATTGCCGGGATCGTTACTGAGGTTCTTCAGACCTGCGCCATCAGCAAAAACAAGGTATATCTCTCGCTTTCCATCCCGTCTGGACTCAAATAAGATTCGCCTCCCTTTGGTGGACCAGATAGGCTTCTGATCGCTTTTGGCGTCATTGCTGAGATTGATTTGGTTGTTCCCATCGGGGTCCGACCTATAAACCTCCCAATTGCCGTCGCGTTTGCTCTGAAACGCGATGCCGCCGGGGGACCAGTTCGCTTTTCGGTCATCCTGATCATTCTCAGTGATCCGTGTCAGGTTTTGCCCATCGATGCCTACGGTATAAATTTCCCAGTTGCCGTCTCGCTTCGATTCAAACGCCACTGCGGTACCATCTGGTGACCAGGCTGGAAACAGATCCTCTGCTTCATGGTTGGTGAGGTTTATCTGATTTTTGCCGATAGTTCGTTTTTCAGCGTCCCCAATATAAATATCCATCTGGGCTCTCTCGTTGATTTTGTTGCGTTCGCTCTGAAAAGCGATCTTGGTCCCATCAGGAGACCATCTTCCTGCCTGATCTTGACCAACGCCCTCACCGTCCGCATTTGTAATATTAACTAAAGCACCCGCTTTGCCTCTTGCATCTAGCGTGAGGAGCCCTATATCCCAGTTGTCAGCGTTTGGAAATCCTGTGGAGTAGAGAAGAATCCGCGGCTCACCGGCAGGTGACCAGCGGGGTTCCGACAATTTTGTGCCCGGCCCATCGGGCGGCCCTGTCAGGTTGCTCTGTTTCGGCTTCGCAGGGTCGGTGAGATCTACGATAAAGATATCAAAACTCTCGCCACCGCGCACATTGGCATCGAAAACAATGAATTTACCATCCGGTGACCATTCGGGGGTGAACACCTTGGCTTTGTTCTTTGTGAGTTGCTTAATCTCGCCGTCGTCATACAACAGATGAACCTCATCGTCACCAGAGCGGTCCGAGATAAAAGATGCCATAGGCACCTGCGAGTATGCCGAACCGATAAGCAAGAGGGTAAAGAGTGCCAATACGGTGAAAATAATACCTTGACGTAACATTGTTAGCTCCTTTCCAAAGATAGTAAACTCCTTTCAACAAAGATAAGAATTTTGATGGAAAATGATGGTGAAAGTGTAATGGAGAGCAACAATCAACTTGAAACTCCATTACACCTCACCACACAAATGGTTCTACTGAGTAACCGCCGGTGTTCCGCCACTTTTTAGTATGCCCCAAGTGGTCGCAAGTTTCCCTTTGCTCTCAACAGAACGTGGATCTTTTCTGGGGAATTCGGTGGGCCAAGGATCATCATCCGGTTGCTCATCTTGATCTTGGCTGAGCAGCAACTGGTCAAGGTTATGCGGCTGCTGTCTCGGACTTGAACGTACGATGTGGAGGCCACGTTCTTTTGCCTCCCACTCAACAACTGTCAGGGGCGGAACGCCTTGGCTGAGCCATTTGTAAATACCGGCATCGAAAACGTCACGCCAGTTGCCCAACCCACGACCCATAAAGTCTGGATCAGCGGTGTGCTCTGTGGTGCCGATTTGGTCGTTAAACTGGAGCCAAAAGGCGTCAGTACCGGTATTTCCATCGCTTTTGCCTCTTGCCCAAATGTAATAGGTGCCTTCATCACACCAGAACTCAACTTGCCACCATGCTGTTGGGTCCGCAACCGGTGGATTCACCGCACCACCAATAAATTGGAATGCAAGGCCATTGGACGCATCGGCATCTCGTGCAAATGCAGTATTCTCTGGTGATGTCTCACCATAATCTCTGATAGTCTCTGCGCTGATAACAACCTCGGTTATTGCGGCAAAGCTGCTCGAAGCCATACCGATAACGCAAAGTGCCATAAGGGTGCAGATTAATAAACTTGGTGCTCTCATTATTGAACAACCTCCTAAATAGGTTATTAAATATTTGGTGTATACAGATACAAACGAACTGTCTTCCCTGCAAATCTCCTCCTAGCTCACTCTATCAAGGTTGAACCCTGATGAAATTGGGAGTTGAAGTAGTGATAGATGCAGGGATTACTAGCCCCTTTGTAATATCAATGTTACATTAACACTGAATTTTAGCAAAAGTTACTAAATAATGCAAGCCCTAAAATGAATCAAACTTTCAGAATAGCTATGAAAACCTGCGTAAACAGCCTCGAATAATCATTAATTTGACTCTTTAATCCTATAGGGTTACGCTTACTTGGTTTCCTGCACAGATGCTTATACTGCTAATCCGGCAAGATCGAAAACGAAAATTCCTTGAGTTTGCCACTGTTTTTTGATACACTACACTTGAAACGAGTAGGAACGAATCTATCTGTTCGCCCTATCAGGCGATACACACAGATACACCACCACTTTGGGAGGTTTGAATGTCAGAAGCGGTCAGTGACACGACGGTTGAAAACTACAAAGGTCTCTTGCAACAGTATTGTCAGCAGCGAGCGTTAGGGGACTTAATCTATGAAACGGATCAACAGGGAACGTCCAATGAGCCGAGTTGGACGGTCACGGTTAAGTATGGAGAAACGACCTACACCACACCCGCGCCAATTCGTGGATCCAAGCGCTGGGCGGAAAAGATGGCAGCCAAGCAGGTCCTAGAACAGATAGAATCCCACCAAGAAGCATTTCTAGCGGGTAATTCTGTTGATGCAGCCGAGACACACGAACAAGCAAAGGAAGTGTCGCCTCCAGAACCCCTTTATGTGCCGACCGAGCTTGTTACCACGGTGCTTGGCATTGCTAACCATCGTTTGGCGGGACTGCAGCGCGGCACTCGTTACCGTGACTCGGCAGAATCCAAGCAAGGCAACCAAGCGTTTGCACAGCACCTAGCGGAGCTCACAATGCAGATTGTCCGTGAGGTTGCTAACGCTGCAGAGGCTTCCGGCGTGAAGTTTGGTGACAAATCGCAACCTGAATCTGATGAAGTTGGGAGTATATCAAAAGGAAGGATGAATAATGTCTGATAACCCGAAGCATACCAACCGACTCATTAATGAGACGAGCCCCTACCTTCTGCAACACGCCCACAATCCTGTGGATTGGTATCCGTGGGGCGAAGAAGCACTCGCACAAGCCGAACAGCTGGACAAACCGATCCTATTGAGCATCGGCTACGCTGCCTGCCACTGGTGTCATGTCATGGAACATGAATCTTTCGAGAACGAACAGATTGCTGCAATCATGAATGAGTATTTCATTAATATTAAGGTGGATCGTGAAGAGCGGCCAGATTTGGACGAAATTTACATGAACGCTGTCCAAATGCTTACGGGACAAGGCGGTTGGCCCATGACCATGTTTCTGACACCGGATCTAAAACCGTTTTACGGCGGCACCTACTTCCCTCCCGATAACCGCTACGGTCGTCCGGGGTTTCCGCGTGTGCTACTTGGCGTTGCAGAGGCGTACCGGGAGCGTCGTGATGCGGTGGGGGAACAAGCAGATCAGATTATTGGCAACCTGAATCAGTTGTCAGCAATGGAAGGGCATGGACATCAGTTGACAGCGGACATGCTGGATCGGGCGTATCAAGATTATCTATCACGGTTCGATCATCATGAGGGTGGGTTTGGCAACGCGCCTAAATTTCCACCGAGCATGGGACTCTTGCTCCTGTTGCGGCATTGGCATCGCACAGGTAATGCCAACGCGCTTAATATGGTCGAAATGACATTGGAGAAGATGGCGCGGGGCGGGATGTATGACCAACTCGGAGGCGGATTTCATCGCTATTCGGTTGATGAGAGGTGGCTTGTTCCGCACTTTGAGAAGATGCTGTACGACAACGCGCTGTTAAGCGTCGCTTACTTGGAAGCATATCAGGCGACGGGAAAAGCCTTTTATCGCCAAATCGCCACGGAAACGCTAGACTACGTTTTGGCTGAGATGTATGATACGGAAAATGGCGGCTTTTACTCAACACAGGATGCAGATAGTGAAGGGGTTGAGGGCAAATTTTTTGTTTGGATGCCAGACGAAGTGGAACAGCTCCTTGGGGAGGAGAAAGCCAAGATCTTCTGCGAGTATTATGATATTACCGAGATCGGCAATTTTGAACACACAAATATCCTCCATGTCCAGACGCCGGCAGAACTGTTTGCTAGAAAACTGAGCATAGATCTGGGTGAGCTAGAGGACATACTCGCCGAAGGAAGGCAGAAACTCTTTGAAGTCCGTGAGGGACGGATTAAGCCCGGTCTGGACGATAAGATCCTCACAAGTTGGAACGGTTTGATGATTCGGAGCATGGCGATGGGCTATCAGGTCCTCGGCGACGCGCGTTATCGGGAAGCCGCAGAAAAATCTGTGAGGTTTGTATTATCGGAACTATCCCAAGATGACGGACTGTTGCTCCGTACACACCGTGCAGGCAAAAGCCACTTGAATGCATACCTTGAGGATTACTCTTACTTCGTCGCCGGCTTAATCAATCTTTATGAAGCTACCTTCGCGGTTGAGTGGCTGAAGGAGGCAGAACGGCTGAACCAAATCATGATCGAGCAGTTTTGGGACGAAGCAAACGGTAGTTTCTTCTTTACTAGCAAGAACCATGAAACCCTCATCGTCCGATCAAAGACAGGCTATGATGGCGCAACCCCCGCCGGTGTGTCGATGGCTATCCATAATTTGCTGCGGCTCGATAAACTGCTCAATCGACCTGATTTCAGGCAGAGGGTGGAGACGACGCTTGATGTCTATTATCATCAGATTGAGCATTCGCCCAGCGGATCAGCACAGATGTTGTGTGAACTTGATTTTCTGCTATCCACTCCTAAAGAGATTGCGATTGCCGGTCAACAGGAAAATGAGGATACGCAGACTGCGTTGGCAGCTGTTCATAGCCGCTATATTCCCAACAAGGTGCTCGCTTTGGCTAGTGACGGAGAAGATGTTGGCGATTTGATTCCACTTCTTGAAGGCAAGACGCAGGTTGATGGAAAGGCGACAATCTATGTGTGTGAGAGCTACACTTGCCAAGCCCCGACAACGGATATAGACGAATTGGCGGAGCTGCTTCAGTAGAGGGATAGGCCTAGGTGCCCAATCTATAGATGACACGAGGAGCCGATTGTGAACGAAGATGAACTTGAACGGAGAGAACAAGCATTACTTTATTTGCTGGAGGGGGAAACGCACCAGATGCGTGGCGAGTTTGGACGCGCGATTGCGTTGTATATGAAGTCGATTGCCCTCTATCCTACGGCGAAAGCGCACACATGGCTTGGTTGGACATACAGCATGATGGGACGCTTCCAAGACTCGATTGATGAATGCCACAAAGCGATTCGTCTGGACGCCGATTTTGGTAATCCCTATAACGACATCGGTGCGTGTCTGATTCAGCTTGGCGAATACGATGCCGCTATCCCTTGGTTGGAGAAAGCGATTGAAGCACCGGATTATGAGGCGCGGTGCCATCCTCACATGAATCTGGGGCGTGTCTGGGAGCATCGGTTGGAATGGGATAAAGCGATTGAAAGCTACAAACGGGCTTTATATGAAAGCCCTGATTATGAACCCGCATTTGTCGCACTTAGAAAGTTACGGGCGAAGCTGAATTAGGGCGTGTTGACGTTTGGCAGCACGTAGGTTGGGTTGAACGGGAAACCGTGAAACCCAACAATATCCCCTCGCCGTAGGTCAGGCATCTTGCCCGATTTACAAAGTCCCAGCGGGGCGACATACGTAAAGGTAGCAGGCATACTCCGTATGCCGTAACTAGCAGTATCCTGTAGGTTACACAATACATGAGCCAAAAGCAGATAGCCTTTTGTACCACGATCTGTTAGATTGTGATCGCAAACTAACAGATCGCGCTACTTATGGCAGATTGCCTGATGCTTACAGCGTTTGCCGAATCAGCAGCTTCAAGATGTCAACACGCCCTAGCAATTTAGGTTAAAACAAGGAGAAAACTATGGCAATTTTGGAAGGTGGTCAGATTATTACAAAGGTCCTGAAGCAGGAGAATGTAGAATATCTCTTTACACTCTGTGGTGGGACAATCGAATCAATTTACGAAGGGTGCCTAAACGACGGCATCAAGATCATCGACACACGCATAGATCCATCTGCGACGATGATGGCGGATGCGTATGCGCGGGTCACCGGCGGCGTCGGTGTCAGCGGGGTTACCCGCGGGCCGGGGCACGCTGCGATGATCTACGGGCTAGCGACAGCACACATGATGGGCAGCCCACTCTACTCGATCAGTGGCAACAGCGATGCAGATCAGATCGACATGGGCGGTTCTCAGGAATACAATCAGACCGGGTTGGTCAAGCCGATTACCAAGTGGACACGGTTAGTCGCGCAGACAGACCGGCTGCCGGAGTATGTCGGCACCGGATTCCGTAAGGCGTTGGGCGGACGTCCGGGCCCCGTCCATCTGAACGTGCCTTATGATGTTTTGTACGACAAGATCGACGATGCAGAAATTGATTATCCTGCACCGGCAAACTCCCGTGCGAACGGCAGAGTCCACGGCGACCCGGAACAGATAGATCGCGCCTTGAAGTTGTTGGCGGGTGCAGAGAGCCCGGTCATTATCGCCGCGGGTGCGACCCACTGGCAGAACGCCGCAGGCGCACTCTTAGATTTTGTGGAGACAACAGGGATACCCTTTTTCTCAAGGGGCGGAGATGTCAACGCAATTACCCGTCCGCATCCGCTCTTTTTTGGGATGGCGAGCACCCGATTCGGCAACGCATCAAAGGAGCTGCGTAATGCCGATGTGGTACTTGCCTTGGGGGTTAAATTCGACACAAACATCAGCTACGGCAAACCGCCGCTCTTTCACGAGGAAGCTAAGTTTATCTGCGTCGATATCGATGCGGAGGAGATGGGCAAGAACCGCCCCTTTGATGTCGGTATCATCGGCGATCTACAACCCGTCCTGAACGAGATGACAAACGGCGTTTCCCGACACGATTTTCACAAACCGACAGATTGGGTTGAACGGCTGAACCTCGTCCGTCAAGGTTTTCGGCAACGTCTCGCTGAAGCGGAGAACTCCGACGGCGTGCCCGTTCATCCGCTGCGTATCTGCAAGGAGGTTCGTGAACTCTTCGGGGATGATGCCACAATCTCTCTTGATGGTGGAGATGCTTCGCTCTTTTCACACATGGCACTTGATCACTACCATCCACCTTACTTACTGTTCACAGGGCCCATCGGTGGGATTGGGCAGGGAGTCCCCTTCGCATTGGCGGGTAAGGTGGCGAGACCGGATCATCCGAGCGTCTTAATTACCGGCGACGGCTCCTTCGGTTACGGTATCATCGAGTATGATACCGCACTCAAGCATGACCTGCCGATTATTTCAGTCGTCTCAAGCGATGAGGCGTGGGGTATTGTGAGGCACCCACAGATCCAACGCTACGGTTTGGATCGTGCTGTCGCGACGGATCTCCGGGCGGTTAGTTATGAACGGGTTGCCGAAGCATTGGATTGTTACGGTGAACTTGTCACAAAACCTGATGAGATTGGTCCGGCACTGCAGCGCGCTGCCGACTCCGGCAGACCGGCGGTAATTAATGTCCCGACAATCTTTACGAGTGCAGCAGCGTACTGTCCACAATAGGCTCTTATCTCATTAGGAGTTACGCACTTCAGTAGGGAACGCAGATCTGCGTTCTCTACGGACTCCTTATGGAGCCTCTGCTGTAGTTGCCCGATTCATCGGGCGTTGGAGATAGTGTCTTGCGGCGATAAATCGCCGAACTACAGGTATCTGAGTGTTCAACTGCGTAAGTCCTACTCATGTGAAAAAAAGTACAAAGTACGAAGAGAAACCGAGTTTTTTCGGCAAAACTCGGTTTCTGTTGCACTATTCCTTAGCATGACCATAGGCTCTTAATGCGCTTGCCAAGATGTCCGCTTTAGGGGATCATGCACGCTAATTGTCAGCGAAGGACCAAACCCCTCAATCTCCAGACGCAGATTATCACCATCTTGGATCGGTGCCAAGGCATAGTGATGGGTTCCTGTGTTTACGACATTGCCGGGTTCAAGCGTTATAACCTTGGTAACCTCTTCTAACACCTCTGGTATAAAACGCGCCATAGAGTCAGAGGAGAAGTCGTGCCGAAGATCGTCATTAACCCAGAGCTTAATGCCGAGGTCGTTTGGATCGGAGACCTCGTCTGCAGTGACAAGTGCCGGTCCCATCGGAGCGAAGGTATGCCAGCTTTTTCCGAGGAAGAAACCGCCGGGAAGACCACGGGCAGACACATCGATAAACTGCGTATAACCGAAAACATGATCCATCGCTTCAGCTTGGGAGAGGTGGCTCGCTGTTTTACCGATGACTACACCGAGTTCAGGCTCGAAGTGGAAAACAGTCGCATTTGTGTCGGGGAGTTGAACCGTATCGCCCTTTCCGACGATGCCTGTCGGAGATTTGAGAAAGGCGTTAAAGTCCCCTCGCTCGGGGGCAGCAGGTTCTATATAATTGCCGGCAAGACAGACCAATTGATTCGGTCTAGGCAGCGGAGCTCTGAGACGAACACTATCGAGCCCTGTCCCGGCATTTCCTTCGGCAGCCTGCGCGATCTGGGGTTGTAGGTTGTCCCAATCTTTGATAAGTGTTTCGATAAGCTCTTGGGGACTGTGATAGGAAATACCTTCCAATGCCGAAGCGACATCAACGATCTGATCGCCGTCAATTACGCCCAGTTGAAAATCATTGAAAAATGCAAGTTTCATCGAAATCTTCGCTGTGGAACCCCCGTCCCCGATAAATCGGGACTAAAAAGCTTTTAAGGCGGGGAGAAAACAGCGCTCCTTTTTAGATATAGTTAAAGTTTAATCGTGTGAGGACTTTGAAACTCTCACGTTTCGCAGACTGAGTGAGACGTTTGCCCTCCAACGAGTATAGAGAATAACCTTTTTTCTCCATATATCCACTAACACGAGTCAAACCGTATTTTACATGCTTGACCAACGTGTTCTTGGCTATGCCATTGCACATTGTACCCCCGTAGCGTGGGCGTCTGCCACCCTGCTGTGGGTTCTGTCTGTGCAATTGCCGCCGTGCAATGGGTATCGGACTGATATAAAACACACCAGTATTGTCCACTTGGTCTGTATCGCTTCCGATGACATGGTATGCCAAACACCATGAATCTACACAATGGGCGTTGAAGTCGTTCGACATCTTGTTGCCAGACTTCTTGAGTCCGAGCGAATCACGAATTGCTTTTGTTTCAAAGCCTTTGAGTGTGGACAATATCCAGCGTTTCTGGATTTCAGCGTAGAACCATTGCTTCCCCACCTCAAGGAGGCTAAAAGACTCGTTCCAGTGACGGGCACCCTTCTGTGTCTGCGCCTTGATATCCTCAACACAGACATGCGTTATCGGAAACATCGTGGACAGGTAGTTGAGGATTCGGAGTTTCCAATCCCACCGTGTCCGTGTGCCGGCCGGTATCCGTTGTTTATTCGCCATGCGGTTGGTGCGGTGCTTCCGATTCGGACACTTCCGTGACCGTCTACTCCGCCTCAATTGACGACGGGTTTCAACTTTTTGGCTAACCTTATTATGAGCGTCGGTTTGTACATTCAGATATGTCGATTTCTCTGACTTGACAGTGAACCCTTCTTTCTTACTACCGGGGTCAATCCCAATCGCTATATCTTGTGTCTGGGTTCCAGAGGGTTCCACATTCAACCGCACGCAGAATACGCCATTCCGAAAAAACGGTGTGGCTTTACCGGACTTCACCCACTTCCTTGCCCTTGCGGGTGTGGTCGGCATTAGTGGGTTACGCTTTTTGTCAACGACAGGAACAAACATTGTAAATCACTCCTGCGGGTGTATGTATTACCCCATCGACATCACGGCATCAGAGTGGATTCAGGCTTGGGGAGCACCCGAACCATCAGTTAGGCTGCCACGCCTTAGACCCGCGATATAATCGTCTAGTCAACGGTTTAACTTGCAAGTGCCCGTTGGCACGGGATTGCAAGCCTCGCCCTTCAGGACGGGGTTATTGACCTGATATTTTTCCTTTCGATCTTTGATGATAATAGAATTAAAGGTTCAAGGGGCTACTGAGCCCGTGCACACCGAAAACCGTAGTTGCCATACGTGTTCGAGGGTAAAGCCCAGTTGCGAAGGGCAACGCGCATCAGTCTCGGACCATAGTTCCACGAGCCACCGCGCAACACGCGAGCTGTTGTCGCACTTGTAAAAGAATCTGTAATACTGGTTATAGTGCCGCCCGCAATTGGGTTGGCACGGGGGGAACGCACGTAGAAATCCTCTTGATATTCGTCTAAGCACCATTCCCACACATTGCCCGCCATGTCATACAGACCGTACCCGTTAGGCGGATACTTACTCACGGGTGTCGTATTACCAACATTTCTCCCGTAGTTCGCCTTACCGCTATCAACGCCCCCCTCCCACGGATACACTTCACCCGACAAACCACCCCGCGCCGTATACTCCCACTCTGCCTCCGTTGGCAGTCGCTTCCCTGCCCACTGGGCACAAGCCATCGCTGCATACCAACTCACGTACATAACCGGGTGGTTCGCTTTCCCGCTGGGATAGTTATTCCCATTCCAGTGTCTCAAGTACCCTCCATCGTAGAACCGTCTATCAATACGATCTTTTTGCCACTGCGGGTTGGCATCAACGAACTCCTTATATTGTGCATTGGTCACCTCATATTTGTCCATATAGAACCCATCAATATAGACCGTGTGCAGCAACTGTTCATCGTTATCTCCCTCTAGATCGTTGCTCCCCATCTGAAATTCACCGTCGGGGATCAGCACCATCCCTTCAGGAGGCAGCTCTTTGGTCTCCGGTAAATTGGCTTTCACAAAGAAAATTCCTCAACTAAAAATTTTTAGCCGAACTACAAACTACCCGATGCTACATACAGAACATTTCAATCATCTGTCCATACACACCGACAGCTTCTGAAAGTTGTGCGATGTCGATCCATTCTCCGACGGTATGGGCTTGGACGATATCGCCGGGACCGAGAATAACGAGTTGCAAATGATGCTTGAAAGCGTGTGCATCTGTGCCGAATGGTACTGTCCCAGCTTTCGTCGTACCGGTAGCTTTCAGCCCCGCTTGGACAATCTCCGCATCGGGCGAGACGTAGAACGGTGTGCCCTTTTGCGAGGTGGCTTCAAGATCGTACTTCTCGGCGATTTCCGTTATCATTGCGATCACATCGTCGCTACGGTCATTTGGCATCGGTCTAAAACTGAGCGTACAGGTTGTTTTCGCTGCGGCGACGTTGGGTCGGCAGCCACCGTCATCAAGCACCATATTGAATCCATTTGTCGGTGGGTTGAACTCTTTATTCATGAAAGACTCGTCCGTTTTGAACAGTTTTGCCAATTCCGCCATCTCGGCGAGGAAAGGTGCAATTAGGAAGTTTGCCGAAACCCCTTTGTCTGTGCTTGTATGTGCCGCTCTGCCTTTCGCTGTTACGAAAACCCGTCCGCCGCCCTTGTGTGCGTAGACAGGGGTCAACCGTGTTGGCTCGGCGATGACACCATGTTTAGGGCGTTCCGCTTTGAAGAATTCCGATTCTTCTGCAACTTGGCGCGCGCCCCTGCCGCTAATCTCTTCGTCCGCCGTCACGACAATAAAGAGTGGTTTCTTCAAATCGGCGGCATTGACATTTGCGCCCGCAGCAATTGTCGCAGCTAGCGGCCCTTTCATATCGCAGCTGCCGCGACCAAAAAGACGGCCATCTTGAATCACTGGGTCGAATGGGTCCCACTCTCCCTCCAAGCCGGGAACGGTATCGGAGTGGGAAAAGAGTCCGAAACCATTGGAACCCTTTCCCTTCTTACCTACCAGACTCACCTTTTGCTCACCATTGTCATCGACGTATTCTAGACGCTCCACCTCAAACTCACAGTCCTTTAGCGTATCTTCAAGGAGATCCGAGACCTCCTTATTGCTCCGTTGGCTGACGGAGTTAATCGCTACAATATCCCTAGTCAGTTGAACGACATCAAGTCCCATCAAAAATGAACTCCTATACAAAATTTGACTCATTCTAAAAAATAAACGATCACTTGTCGTGTAGTCAGAACGAGTAACATGCTTTGCGAAATTTACTTTTTGAGAATAGATACGGCGATCCCAATAGGTTGCAAAGGTTGGATTAGATTCTCATCGCCCCGCACTTTCTCAAAACCGTGTTATGCTACCATATATTTAACAAGGGATCTATAAAAAAACAGTCTCTTAGGGCTATTTATAGTGGACATTAGAATTAATGAGACACTCCAAATCGGCGCAGTTGAAAACAGCGCCTACCAAATATGGAGAGCGAAGGTGTTCATTTATTTTTTGAATTCACTATAGTTTTCCATTTTTTGAGCGATTTCGGGGTGACACGAATCCGCAGGCGGCGCAGCCGGCCTCCCCACCGTTTGTAGTAGCGCGTTCATTGCGCGTTCTTCCGCCAACTGTCGATAGCATCTTTTATCCGTGTAATCCATTAATCCGTGATTCAGACAATAATATGGGAGAATTAAATGACCCTAATAGTCTCTTGATTTTCGTTGACTTTTCATTAAAATACAGGTAAAATGGCTGATGTCGCATATCCCCGGACTTGGCTTGTTTACAGAATTTCTTTGGGGATAGGACAATTTTCGGGACCATAACGCACTGTTTGCTAACAACATGACCGCAGGAGGGAAAGAATAATGAAATGGAAGTTTAGAACTTACCTAATCTGTGTGCTATTTGTCGTGGGTTTCATTGCTTGCGGCGGAGATTCGGAGGATGATGCAGATAAGCAGCCCGCAAAGCCCGCAACATCGAGCGGTAGCGGTGAAGTTATACAAATTACAGTTGATTTTGCAGCTGAGGAGGAAGCACTGCGAGAAGTTTTCACCCTACACGCCGAAGCCATCGGAACGAAGGATCCCGACGAGTTTATGCCGTATTGGTTGAAAAGCGAAAGCGAAGATGTGTTTGTCGCTTGGGATTTTTGGGCAGGCGCTTTTGAGAAACACCTCGGCTGGCAAGCGATCAAAAAGGGGTGGGAAGGTATTTTTCGCCTGCGCAGCGGCACCATGTCCGTTGAATTTGAAAGCATTGCAATCGATAAAATCGCCAAGAACGCCACGTTATACGGCCGCTATCAATGGGCGGTCAGCGGCGGGTTCATCGCATCCATGGTAAAGAAGGACCGCGAAGACGGGTGGAAAATTCAGCAAGTTGATTACACTAATAAAAAGTTTGGAAACCAAGTTGATGAACTTGAGGATCCTGCGTATGTCAATCCTCCACCCGAAGATGAACAGGAGTGAACAAGGGTTACATTACCTATGGAAGGACAGTCTGCTAACAAGGCTCATGTAAAAAGCAAAGTCCAAAGAAACCGAGTTTTTTCTTGAAAACTCGTAGGAGTTACGCACTTGAGTTTGTAGTAGCGCAATTCATTGCGCGTTCTTCCCTCCCCCTGCTTGTGAGGGGATAGAGGGGGGACGGGCGATAAATCGCCGAACTACAAGGCTTTGACCATTCAACTGCGTAAGTCCTAAACTCGTTTTTTTTTGCACTAAATCTTAACATGAGTGCTAACAACATGACCGCAGGAAGGAGAAAACAATGACACGGAACTTTAGAACTTACTTAACCTGTGCGCTATTTATCGTGGGTTTCATTGCTTGCGGCGGGGATTCTGAAGATGACGCAGATAGGCAGCCCACACAGCCGTCCACCCAGCCCTCGACATCGGGCGGTGGTGAAGCGATACAGATTACGGTTGATTATCCAGCTGAAGAAGCCGCAATCAGCGAAGTCCTTACCTTGCATGGCGAAGCCATCGAAACGGAAGACTCGAATGCATTTATGGCTCACTGGTTGCGAAGTGAAAGCCAAGATGTCTTTGTCACTTGGGTCTTTTGGGCAGGAAAGTTGGAGACACACCGCGGTTGGCAAGAGATCAAGAAGGGGTGGGAAGGTATTTTTAATATACGCCGCGGCAAAATGACCGTCGAAATTGAAAGGGTCGCAATCAATAAAACCGGGAGAAAAGCGAGTGTGCGCGGCAGCTATCGATGGGCGGTCAACGGTAGGCTAATCGCATTAATGGTAAAAGACCGCGAAGAGGGGTGGAAAATTAAACAGATGGATTTCACGGGCGAAAAGTTTGGTAAACAGGTTGAAGAACTCGAAAATCCCGCCTATGTGAATCCTCCGCCCGAAGATGAATAGAAGTACGTCCCAACTGCGTTAGGGAACAACGATCGTTGTTCCCTACGGGCTCCTTGATAGTGCGTCTACTGTAGTTACCCGCTTATCCCGATAAATCGGTACAGACGGGATTAAGAAGCGGGTAACTTTATCGAACATAAAACGTAGACTACGCTCAGATCCAGTGCTGTGTTAGGCGATCAGCCGATAATGAGATGAAATCCGATGCCAGCGATACCCGCGCCTGCATACCGCAGCAACTGTCCCCCATCCTTGATTCTTTCCGTGATAATCCCAATGAAAACACCCGCAACATGAATGCCGGCGGTTCCCAGCACAAATCCGCAGGCGTAAAACAGGGGCTTAGACAAAGACGGCATCTCAGTTCCATGTGCATGACCATGAAATATGGCGAAGAACCCCACAAACACCATCGCTAGTAATGATGAAAGTTTTTTTTCTAAGGCAATTGCAACGCCCAAAGCCAACACAGACAAAGCTATCCCCACTTCAACTGAAAATAGGGGTATGCCGTTTATTCCAAGAATTCCACCGACGAGCATAACAAGCACAAAAGTCAATGGCACTCTCCATATAGCTTGTCCTCCCATTTGCGCGCTCAGAATCCCTACACCTAACATTGCTAGAAGATGATCAAATCCAAGCACCGGATGCGTCAGTCCTGCCATGAACCCTCCACCGGCCCCTTCATGTGCGTAAGACATACTCGGCAAAAACAATACAGCTCCCAGTATCAACAGAACGACTTTGCTCATAAGCTTTGCCCTCATAATTACTACATTGATGTAATCGTTGGTACAGGTTTCCTAACCTGTACGTAATAGGGATACCTGATTACAATCCTCATGTCTATTCGTGAACGATTCTAACTATTATATCGCCAGTGAGTGAAATGGTCAAATTTTTTGTCAATTCCGTCCCATTGTTCCGACGTTTAGGGAACAGTTACTTTGTCCTTATCTCTATACGCTCGTGTTTCTAATGTGGCACTTATTGCTACTGGGTGGGTGTAAGTGCGGGGAGGGAATCCGGTGTAATTTCATCACCTTCGCAGAGCACGACCGCCCTTGATATTACGCCGTACAATTCTCGGACGTTTTCTGGCCAATCATATTTGCAAAGCAGATCCATAACTGCATCAGATACCTTGGGCGGTTTCTTGCCGTCTAATTCTGCCTGCTGCTCAACAAAATGCTGTACTAGCGCAGGAAGATCCTCAAGCCGTTCTCGGAGCGGTGGAGATTGTACCACACAGATACTCAGACGATAATATAGATCTGATCTAAACTTCTTCTGATCAACAAACCGCTTGAGGTCGCCATGGGTTGTGCCGATAATACGAACATTGGCATAAATCGGTTTTGTCCCGCCGACACGATTAAAATAACCGTTTACCAGAAAATCGTGCAACCGATTTTGGGTTTCGAGCGGAAGTGCATCAATCTCATCAAGGCATACCGTGCCGTCATTCGCTATTTCGAGCATCCCTTTTTTCTGATTAACCGCTCCTGTGAAAGCCCCTTGCTCGTGGCCAAATATTTCACTATTGATAAGCAGCGTACGCGTGGAGGGCATGTGAAAAGGGACAAAGGGACCGCTTGCATACTTGCTATTATAGTGGATTATTCGGGCGATAAGTTCTTTTCCCGTTCCCGTTTCTCCTTGGATTAGGACGGGCGATTGTGTTCCAGCAATCTTATGTAGGTTGGTGCGAAACTGTTGCGTCCACTTGCTTGTGCCGACTAACTCAACTTTGGGAATTGATGGCTCTGTTGACCGCTGTGGTGTTTCCATCGCGCTCAAAAGCTCTTCAGCTTCATCAACAGTGATTCTGTGATCGTGAAGCAGAGTAAGTACCTTCCGTTGTGCTGCATACATGATTGTACCTCCTAATTTTTTTCAGATATTATTTCCTCAATCCTATTCGGATGTATGAAATGAGTCGCTCAGTGTTTGCATGGCTGCGATGCCTTCCTGTGGAGACATCTCGCCATGCTCGATTGCCTCAAGGATTTCAAGCTGTTCCTGCCGCTTAGCGTGAGGGGCGTACCCCAGCGCGTCAATGACCTCATCCAGCTTTTTTCGCACCGTTGGGTATGAGATTCCCAATTCTTTTTCCACCTCCTTGATGTTCCCCCTCGCAACGAGGAACGCTTCAACGAATTGCTGCTGATCTGATGGCAGCAGGCCAAGTTTGGAGATTGGGAAACGCCCTTCCATCCCCATTTCGCAGGAAGTGCATTTCAGTTTGACAGGTTCGAGTCGTCCGTCGCAGATCGGACAGTTGCTGATTGGTTTCCGCATAAAAACTCCTCTTAGCAAAAAGGATTTAGATGTTACTATCGTATAGTATAATCGAGAAAACAGTAAATGTCAATTAAAATAATTGATTATATTGATTTAATAGGGCAAAATTATCAATTATTATAATTTTATATATTGATGACTAATAAGGTCGTTTCTAACTATCTGAAACCGGTTTGATCTACCTCGCACTAGTTTGGAATCGTTGCTGAATTGACTTGATTACATATTTCTATTTTGTTTTTAAGAAGGGTGTATTATAATTACCGTTATATTACCCTTGACTTCTCACTTTATAGAACGGAGGAGAGACCTATGAAAATTGGAATTGGTGCTTCAGCGGACCCCCGAGCAACTGTTGAACGTTGCAAACAACTCGGCGTGGAGCGCGTTTTTATCAGTTGTGCGTCCCTGCCCGGATATGCGGAGAATGGATATCCGACTCCGGCCAGTCTGCGGGAATTCAAGGGACGATTAGAGGATAATGGTGTAGAGGTGCCAAGTGCCACCTATTGGTTTGCGACGTGGCCCCCGCAACCTTGGCGTGACGGCTCGACGAATCCAGATATATTGCTGAATCGTGACCGGCGTTGCACTGATGCTATGTTGCGGATGATCGAGCTTCTGGGAGAAGTTGGTATCACATCGGTATTGCACTACGTTGATATCGGCAAACCGCTGAATCTCACACAGGAAGCGGATTGCTGGGAGGGACTGATTGACATCTATCGTGAACTGATACCGGTGGCAGAGGCGAATGGCGTTGGCATCGGAAATCACAGTCTCCACCGGCTCTTGCCTGATGGCGTTCGTGAACGAGCGGTTGCGGAAGGCGTAAGGATTGAAGATTATGGAAGTTATATGACGGAGGGTTGGGGTGGACCCTTCCTTGTTGGCACGTGGAAAGAGTTGCGGCGATTGGTGAATGCGGTTCCAAGTCCGTCGAATGGTGTGACGTTGTGTACTGGTATGGACATCCCCGGCGGGGATGTGCCGGCACTAGTAGCCGAGTTTGCAGGTAAGATCCATTTTTGCCAGCTGCGAGACCACTCTGATCGATGGCCCACCGGACGGGAGGGACCCCTTGGCGAAGGACGGGTGAATCTTCCTGCTGTAATTTCCGCCTTGCGAGATGCCAATTATCAAGGCATTCTGAATCCAGAACATCTGGGGCAGCCGAGATATCCTGGTGAAAATTTGGAAGCAAAGGCGGTTGCCTATATCCAATCCATATTAACTGAGCTTTGAGGAATTAGATGACCAATAATTGAGGGGGCAATAGTATGCAGACACGGAAACTGGCAACGCTTCAAGTGCCGCCTATCGGAATGGGCACCTGGAAAACGTTTGATGTCCGCTCAGACGCGGAGATCGCTATTCGTAAGAAGATTATCGCAGCCTGCCTCTCAGAGGGTGTTGCCTTGCTCGACTCGTCGCCGATGTATGGCGAAAGTGAAAGAGTGGTTGGCGTAACGACCGAGGGCAAGCGAGAACAGTTTCAGCTTGCGACGAAGGTTTGGTGTACGGGGTTGTCACAGGGTAAAGCTGAGATTACCCGATCCTTTGAACGGTTTCGGACCGATTATATTGATGTCTTTCAGATCCACAATCTCTTGGATTGGCAAACCCACCTGTCAACGCTAGAACGGTTGAAGGCGGAAGGGAAAATCGGTCTTATCGGCATCACACACTATATGACCGCATCTTATCCTGAGATGATCCGAATCATGAAGGGGGGACGGATCAGTACGATTCAAATCCCCTACAACGTATTGGAACGAACATGCGAACAGGAAATTTTGCCGCTTGCCGAGGAACTCGGTATCGGCGTGATTGTGATGCAGCCGCTCGGCGTGGGGAGATTGGTGACGGGACTCAGAAGGGAACCGGATCTCGCGCCACTTCGAGCGCATGGGATAGAGACATGGGCACAGGCATTATTGGCGTGGATCCTCGCGGATATGCGGATAAGCGTCGTGATTCCGGCGACATCAAAACCAGAACGGATTCGAGAGAATGCTGTAGTGGGTGGGCTGCCCCCACTGCCACAGGAGTTACGGATGTATATTGAGCAGGAAACGCAACGATGCCTCTGACCGATTTTTTTCTAAGCTATAGCTTGACTTTGCATGAAAGGAGTTTTATATGCTGACTCAAGAGCAGGTCGATTTCTATCAAACCAACGGTTATATCGTCGTTGAAAACGTAATTTCAACGGAAGATCTCGTGGAGCTGCGCAGGATTACTGATGAATTTGTCCATAAATCCCGCGAGGTGACTGAACATACCGATGTTTTTGACCTTGAGCCCGGGCACACGCCAAAGGTGCCTCAGTTGCGGCGTCTCAAAAATCCGGTAGTCCTGCACCCAATTTACGACAAGATGCTTCGCCACAACTACATTCTCAACAGCGTTGCCCAACTGATTGGACCGAATATTCGTTATGACACCTCCAAACTTAACATGAAATCCGCTGGGTTCGGTAGTCCCGTTGAATGGCATCAGGATTTTGCGTTCGCGACGCCAGTAACCAACGATGATATGCTGTCGGTCGGTTTAGCGATTGACGATATGACGCAGGAAAACGGCTGCCTACTGTTTATCCCAGGTTCGCATAAAGGCCCAATTTACGACCATTACCAGAACGATGTTTTTGTTGGTGGAATTACTGACCCCAATTTCAGACCGGATAACGCCGTTCCTATTGAGGTAAAGGCTGGCGGTATCACGATCCATCACACCCGTACCCTGCACGCCTCTGCACCTAACTCTAGTGGACAATCCCGCCGTTTGTTTCTGCTCCAATACTCCGCAGCTGACACACTGCCTAAACGACCCATTACTGACTGGAAGGCCTTAGACGCTGCCATGCTACGTGGTGAACAGGTCCGCGAACCCCGCTATACCGATACTCCGCCTGTTCCTCGTCCCGACAATCCCCGGTCTGGGGGGCGTGGTGGGTCCATCTACGAAATACAGACACTCTTGGCGAAGAAGCGAGTGTCCGAAGGTGTACCCAAGTAGGAAGGTGAATTGAGAGGGGTGAAAAACTACTGGGAATTTGGGGAACATAGACAGGCAAGAGAAAATGTGTCCTGTATTTTTCTTGACACTTCAAGAGCGGATTTGCTATTATTCCCACACATCCTCCATCATAACATTTGGAGCGGGTAAATGAGGGTAGGCTCCTGATTCCATCGGTGGTCTGTCGCACAATGTTTAGGGATTTGTATCAATGCAAGGGAGGTATCACGTCGATGAAATCCAATTATTTCTTCTTGATAGTTCTCGTGCTGGCTCCCGTTTTGGTGTGGAACGCAACTAGTTTCGCTGGTACATGGCGCGACGACTTTGAAGACAGAATTACTAGGGAATGGAAAATCTACAATTTAGACCGTCAGGTTGAAAATTGGTGGATCAATCGGGGTGAAGCAGCCGGACGAATCTTTAAGCGTGGATTTATCAGTCTATGGTTGACGGGAGAGTTGGACTGGGAGAACTACTCGGTTTCATGTCGAGCCAAATTGGTCAAAGAGCGTAGCGATCCAGCACGTGTCGGGCTCTCGTTACACGACAGAGGTGATGAGCACACCCGTTATCTATTTTTTATCGACTTCTTTTCTAGCACCGTGTTGATCACTAGGGCGGAACCAAATCAATGGTTTACGCGGGAGTTTCCTTTTGTCTCGGACATTGATACATGGTATAAACTCAGGGCAACCGTCGGTGAGGGTCAACTTGAATTTCAGGTCAATGATCAGGTTTTTACGGCGGAAGATCAGTTTCCTCTCAAACCCGGTCAAGCAGGGTTGGTAGTCGGTAATGCAGAGGCCCGCTTTGATGATGTCGCAATTACAGGAGTAAATATCAAGAACGGTGGGCCAGGGCGTCAACAACTCCCCGTGGACACGCAGGGATCACTTACGACAACGTGGGGACGAATCAAACAAGACAGGTGAACGTAGGTGTCATCTTTGGTTCGTTTGACGATCTTCGTCTGAATTGGTGGCTGAAGGAACGGGTATCAGATTGTACTTGCACCCACTGAGGGATTGTGCTACAATGAGACAGATCTTTTAATGAAGGAGGCTACTGTTTGAGAAACATTGATAATCAACCATCTGGTTTTACATCTACACAACTCCTCATTGTGATTGTTATTATCGGGATTGTGGTTGCTGTTGTGCTAGCATCAGGCTTATTGGGGCAGGCAGGAAAAGCGGATCAGGCCCAAGCAGCGGAAGAGATTGAAACTATCGGCATTGCACTGGATACCTACGCGAAAGATAATGGGGATTATCCCTCGACTGAACAAGGACTGGCAGCACTGTGGGAGAAACCTGAGCAGCCGCCAGTTCCTGTCAATTGGTTGGGTCCATATTTGAAGGTTCCTATCACAAAGGATCCGTGGGGAAACACTTACATCTACATCCGTCCCGGTGTCCATGACCGATACGGTTACGATCTGATCTCTTTCGGCAGCGATGGACGCGAGGGGGGTGCCGGCGACGCAGAGGATATCGTTAGTTGGATTCGTCCGGATGAGTAAAGTGTAGAGTGGAAAATCTAAGGTGCGCTGTTAATTCATGACTAACGGGCAGTGGAAATCGCGACCCTCAGATCTAAGGCACCGGTATAAAGCGCTCGACCGACGATAGCACCGTGAACCGCTATTGCTTTGAGGGCTTGGACATCTTGAATTGATGTGACCCCACCGGAGGCGATGACGTTTACCGAAACGGCGGCAGCGATGGCTGCCGTAGTTTCCAAGTTGGGTCCTTGGAGCATCCCATCGCTTTTGATGTCTGTATAGATAATGGTTTGAACCCCACAATCTTCCATCTCTTGAGCAAATGCGAGGGCGGATTTTTCAGAGACATCAAGCCAGCCTTCTGTGGCAACCATCCCATCTTTTGCATCGATACCGACAGCGATTCGAGATCCGTACTTTTTGCAGGCGGCTTCGACCAACGGCGGATCTTTGAGGGCAGCCGTACCCAGAATTGCTCTTGTCACACCGAGTGCTAGTACGTCATCTAGCCTTTCCATTGTCCGAATGCCTCCCCCCAGTTGGACGGGAATCTGAAGCATTTCGACAATTTCCTTGACGATTTGGAGATTATCGGATACTGCACTAAACGCACCGTCAAGGTCTACAAGGTGAAGGTATTCGGCACCGCTTTCTTGCCACTGTTGGGCCATTTCCGCAGGTTGGTCTGAGAAGATTGTTTCCTCCCTTGCTCGTCCCTGCACTAGATTTACACATTTTCCATTTCGGAGATCAATTGCTGGCAAAATTAACACGATTGTTAGAACTCCCTGTCTCGCCCCCTGGTAGGTGCGGTTTTATGAAGTTTAAGTATTTAAATCGGTAATCCCGGTTTTCCTCGAAACATATGGTAGGCGCGGTTTGCAACCGCGCCGGCGTCGATAACAAATTACCGAATTATTTTTTTAATTTTCATTCAACCGCACCGGTTTGGAGCGTCTCATTAATTCTAAAATCCACTATAGTTAGTATTAATTGTACGGATTTGAATGATTCGATTAAAGAAAGGAATCGCAGATGCGTCCAGTTATTGGCATCACTTGCAGCTTAACAGCAAGCCCTATCGGCGACTCCATATACGCCCTGGAACGCAACATCGTCGCGTGCGACTATGCTCGTGCGATTGAATACGTTGGTGGCACCCCGTTCCTCGTGCCACACGTTGAAGATATGGAGCGCATCGACCGATACTTGGGAGTGCTTGACGGGCTCGTTCTCTCTGGCGGTGGTGACATTGATCCATTACTGTTTGGTCAGGAGCCTCATCAAAACATGGGCAGCGTTGACCGCGTGCGCGATGAGATGGAACTGCAGCTTACTCAAAAAGCATTAGACCAGGACCTACCGATTCTCGCAATTTGCCGCGGGATTCAGATGCTGAATGTTGCGGCCGGTGGTACGATTTACCAAGATATTACCGCTGAGATGCCGCAGCCAACTCTGTGTCATTCGCAAAGTGGTGCCGGTTGGTACGCTTCCCATACAATTGATATTCTGTCCGATAGCCGTCTGTTTCAGATTTTCGGCAGTCCAACTACCCGCGTCAATTCCTTCCACCACCAAGCAGTGCGGGATGTCCCCGAAGGTTTCATTGTAACCGCCAAAGCGAAGGATAACGTCATCGAAGCCATTGAAAGCCCAACCCACCGATTTGCGCTTGGCGTGCAGTGCCACCCTGAGATGATGTGGGAACGCCATCCGGAAGCCCTGAATCTGTTCACGGCGTTTCTGAAAGCGTGCCAATGACCGAACGGATTCCTACTACGCCCAGATCTTACTTTCACGCCCTTCCACCCGATGATCATACAGTAGCTTTGTCTCCTCTGGGAACGTATCAAACACGTCCGCCGGGATCGGTGCTGTATTGACGCCAAAGAATTCCAGATTGAGCCACCACGGTGCGTAGCGCGCCACCACTGCGGTTCGGGGCTTTTCGCTGGGGCTGGCTGCGTTTGAGTGCCAGATACGGCTGTCCATTATCAGGACGCTGCCTGCTTCACCGGTTGCTTGCAATTCGCCCGGAATTGGCGCGAACTCATCGATCCCGTCATTTTCGCCCCTCGGATTTTTTTGGCTGACGTGGGTGCCGGGCACTACCCATGTACCGCCATTGCTGGTTGTGAACGGAGTGAGCATCCACAAGGTTGTGATGCCGATCACCGCTTTGGGAAAAGGTTGGCTGACGTGCCACGGTTGTTTGAGGTCGTGTGGGAAGTCCGAGTGGTAGGCGCGGTTCAACTCGTAGTGTGGCGGACGAATCTTGTACTCGGTCTGGGAGATTCGCACTTGTGGTCCTAACATTGCTTTAACGACGTTCAGAAAACGTTTGTTCGACAGATGAGGTGCCAGCGACGGGAAAAAGGCGATGACGTTTTTTGACCATCGATCATGTTCTTCGCTGAATTTTTTATACGATGGCTCAGATGTCTCTACCTCTTCACGTACGGCATCCACTTCATCTGCGGGGATGATGCCATCCATTACGCACCAACCCTCTTGTTCCAATTGCGTGACATACTTATCGGTTGCCCGATCTAATCTCTCCATAACATGCACACTCCTTCTTGCAAATTGGTCGGAAAACTTTCTTGTTTCGCTTATGTTAAAATTTAGTGCAAAGAAACCGAGTTTTTTCTTGAAAACTCGGTTTCTCTTCGTGCTTTGCACTTTCTTTTTTCATGAGCCTCTTGTTTACACGTTTCGACCTGTTTTTCGGTCAGCATTTTTCCCTCGCTTGCGAAATAGTGGCTATGCTGCGAGTGCTTCCATCTGCTGGGTATACTTGCCGTAACGCGCAGCACTATTGCACTTCGCTCTATGGTAAAAGACTTTCTGCGCTCTGGAAGGATTAGCAGGGTTTTCACCCCATGCTTCGAGCGTCGGTCCCTGCAGTGCCCGCCCGTAGGAAAAGCTAAGTTCCCAGGGACAGTTGCCGATGGCGTTCATGGCGTTAAGATGGTCTGTTGCTAGTTTAGCACTTTGACCGCCGGAGAGGAAGACTATTCCGGGCACCGCTGCAGGTATAGCGCGTCGGAAACAACGCACGGTCGCCTCGGCTACCTCTTGGACGCCTGCTTGCACCGGGCAGTCTGTCCCCGAAAGCACCATGTTCGGCTTGAGCAGGGTTCCCTCAAGGACCACACGATGTGCATGGAGTTCAAAATATACCCGTTTCAGTGTTGCTTCTGTAATCTCCTCACAGCGCTGAATAGTGTGTGTCCCCTCCATTAGGATCTCTGGTTCGACGATGGGGACAAGTCCAACCTCTTGGCATATAGCTGCATAACGTGCCAACGCGTGTGCATTGGCATCAATGGCAAATTGGGTGGGAAGACCTTCGCTGACGTTGATGGGGGCCCGCCACTTGCCGAATCTCGCGCCTAGCTCCCTGTATTCGGTGAGGCGTTCACGGAGTCCGTCAAGCCCCTCTGTCACCGTTTCGCCGGGGAAGCCAGCGAGATCTTTGGGACCGGTGTCGGCTTTGATACCGGGTATGATTCCCTTGTTCACGAGCAGTTCTGGAAAAGGCGTACTGTTCTGAGCCGCCTGACGGAGCGTCTCTTCAAACAGGATGACTCCACTGATAAATTCTTCCGCGCCGGGTGTAGTGAACAACATCTCACGGTAGGCACGACGATTTTCCTCAGTGCACTCAACATTGATACTATCGAAGCGTCTTTTGATGGTAGCATCCCCCTCGTCCGCGGCGAGAATCCCCTTTCCTGCTGGAACGAGGGCTTGGGCGGTAGATTCAAGTTCGTGTGTTTTCATAGATTGTAGACTCCTTTCAATGATATGAGATATGCAGATGGATTCATGGTTAATATTCTCGTTCAATAAGAAAATGAACCAGTTGTAGAAAGATATGCTTGGCTTGGGTTTCTGGTAAATCGGAAAATGTCTGGTCAAACTGAGTATATGCCTGCTGTGCCAGTGTTTTAGCACGTTGCTGGGCGTACTGGATTGATTTATATCGCTCCATTAGTGCTAATACCTCTTGAATTTCGTCCTGACCTTTGTCCTCACGTCGCTGCCCCATAATTTCAGTGACACGGTTAGCTTCCGTCTGCGAGCAGGTGTTCAGCAGATGGATGAGGATAAGGGTGCGCTTCCCTTCGCTGATGTCTCCCCCAATCTCCTTACCATATAGTCTCTCTTCACCGATAAGGTTGAGGACATCATCCTGAATCTGGAAGGCAACCCCAAGATTTTTACCCATATCAATGAATAGATCCAACCGGTTTTTGGACACCCCTGCGATGCGCGCACCGATGCGACAGGGGGTGATGCAGGTGTAGGAAGCGGTCTTTTTGATACACATCGTCCAGTAATCCGCTTCCGTCAGATCCCAGCGATTATTTTCAACCCAGCTCAACTCAATATGTTGTCCCTCAACGATGCTATTGCTGAGTTGTGCAAATTCCGACGCTATCTCAAATGCGAGTTCATATCCGAGCAGATCTGCGTTTCGGTTCAGCATCTCCCACATCTTACAGTGGAGCCCGTCACCCACGTTAATGGCAATCGGAATCCCATGTTTCTGATGGAGGCACGGCTCGCCGCGACGCAGATCTGACCCATCTTCAATATCATCATGGATCAGTGCCCAGTTTTGCAAGAGTTCAAGCGCAGCAGCAGCATTGATAGCCTTCTGCGGGTCTCCACCGAACGCCTCGCAAATCAGGAGGCAAATTGCTGGACGTAACCCTTTGCCGGCTCGAAGTGGGTAATCCAGCATCATTTGGTAGAACTGATGCACTTCAGGGTGATCGTGCTTGCTGGGCAGAAAGTCAAAGATATGTGCATCAATTTGCTTTTTGGTCTCTTTGAGAAATTCGAGAGGCTGGGCTTTTGACATATGAGTTATTGCCTTCTCAAAAACGGTTTGATATAATGTTGCATAGGGAGGAAATCTTGTGCGTGAAATCGCTTTGATGTCGCTACCTGAAATTATAACCTATATCTCCTCAGTTTTTCAATGTATGAATCCTATTCTCATAAGAAATTATGGTGACAGTTTTAGGCAGGAATGGTATACTATTTTTTGTGCACAGTTAATCTGTGCATCCTACACTACCGTCCCCTAAGTTGCGCTTTAACTACAACTTGGAAATTTTTCTATTTGTGTTGGAGTAGATGACAGGCTGGATCAGTTAATGGAAACGGAGGGAAAGCTCGAATGCGATCGTTCAAGATTATTGTTGAAAAGCATACGGAGGGTTATGTCGCCTATCCGCTTGGTTTGAAGGGGGTCGTGGTCGGTGAAGGTGATACCTATCAGCAAGCGATAGCTGATGTAACCTCTGCGATCGAATTTCACATTGAAACATTCGGTGCTGAAGTACTTGAGAGTGAGGAACCTGTCTTAGACGTATTTATAGCAGAAACAGGAGTTGCTGTCTAATGCGGCGCTTTCCAGTTGATGTTCCCAAGTCCCAAGCGATTAAAACGTCAGAAAAGTTAGGGTAGTTTGACTTACTATTGTATCTTTCATTAGGAATAGTTTTAGGAGAAGAATAATGCCGAATGTAGCACCCGAACGGTTGCGTAAAATTGCGGCGGACATTTTTGAAGCAGCAAATGTCCCCGCCGAAGACGCACAGATCATTAGCGAAATCCTTGTAGATGCCAATCTTGCAGGGCACGACTCACACGGAGTGATTCGCATTCCGCAATATATGGGTTTCATAGAAGCCGGGCAGATTGACCCTCGTGCCACGATGGAGATCGAGCGTGAATCTCCGTCACATGCCTTGATTAACGGCAACTGGGGGTTTGGTCACGTCATCGCGCAACGGTCGATGTCGCTAGCGATCCGCAAGGCGCAAGCGAGTACCGTCAGTGCGGTTAGCATCTACGACTGTAATCACATCGGCAGGATCGGCAGCTATGCCATGATGGCAGCAAAAGCGGGTTTGATCGGAATAGTAATGGTGAACGCGGGAGGGGCCGCGCTCTACGTCGCACCGTTTGGCGGCAGCGACGGACGACTTGCGACCAACCCCATTGCGATTGCTTCCCCGACGCGGGGCGATGAGCCTATTGTGCTGGACATCACAAGCAGTGTGGTGGCGCAAGGGAAGATTCGCGTTGCGTTAAATCGCGAGGATAGCGTTCCGCTCGGCTGGTTGATTAACGGTAAAGGTGAACCGACCACAGATCCACGCGACCTCAATGGTCCACCGCCCGGTGCATTACTGCCACTTGGAGGCATTGCAGGACACAAGGGGTTCGCACTTGGCTTGATGATTGATGTGCTGGGAGGAGCACTATCGGGTGCTGGTTGTAGCGGTTCCGGCACAACAACAGTCCAAAACGGCGTGCTGATGATAGCAATTAACATCGCACAATTTACGCCGATGGAGGATTTCTACGGACGTGTTGATGCGCTTGTCGAGCATGTAAAAGCGTCGCCGCCGGCTCCCGGTTTCGATGAGATTCTCGTCCCCGGCGAAATTGAGTCGCGTCAAACGAAACAGCGTTCAAGCGAGGGAATTCCTGTTGACGACGAAACATGGCGACAAATCCAAGAGACAGCGGCGGCGGTCGGGGTTTCGGAGCTTTAGAGGGCATCTTGAAAGTTAAGTAGAGGGGTATCATGGCGAGAAAATCGAAACTTTCCCCTTTGATGGAACAGTACAGGCAATCAAAAAAACAGTATCCTGATTCGATTCTGCTCTGTCGTGTCGGAGACTTCTACGAAGCGTTCTACGAGGACGCTGAACTGATTGCTCGCGTTCTGGAAATTGCGTTGACATCGAGAGATAAGGACAGCGTGGGAGGCGCGATCCCGATGGCGGGTGTCCCGCATCACGCGCTGGATTCATATCTTTACAAGTTGGTAAATTCGGGCTATAAAGTCGCAATTTTGGAGCAGGTCGAGGACGCAAAAAAAGCGAGGGAAGAGAATCGGCTTGTCAAACGTAATCTTGTCCGTATTGTGACCGCCGGGACTGTTACAGATCCAAAGATTCTGGATGGGAAAACAAATAACTATCTGATCAGCATTTATCTCCTAAAAGACAGTTACGGCTTGGCAGCTGTAGATCTTTCGACCGGAGAATTTACGGTAACGGAGCTAGAAAACTTAGCAAAACTCTGGTCAGAAATTCATCGGCTCGCCCCGAAAGAATGCCTGTTTTCCGAGGATTTCGATGACCCGGAAATAGTAGCGCAGATTGAAACGGACCTGAAAGCGGTTGTAAACTATCTCCCGGATTGGCGTTTCTCGTTTGATACGGCACGGTCTGAACTGCTCCAGCATTTTAACACACTTTCCTTAGATGGCTTTGGGTGCGAACATCTGCCCGCTGCGATCTGTGCGGCGGGAGCGTTGGTCTATTACCTCTACGAAACCCAGAAACAGGAGGTAAAACATATTGTTTCTCTCCACACCTACACCATTTCAGACTTTATGCTTCTGGAAGCGGATACGCAGCGGAATTTGGAGTTGACAACCTCGATCCGCGACGGTTCGTCGAAAGGAACGCTGCTAGAAGTGATGGACGAAACTGTGACACCGATGGGAGCGCGAAAACTCCGTCAGTGTATCCTGCAACCGCTGCTGCAGCCAGCAGAGATTAACTCACGTTTGGACGCTGTTGATGAGTTGAAAAATCGCATTGGGTTACAGGAGGAGTTACGGGAGCGGCTGACTAAAGTGTACGACATGGAGCGACTGATTTCTCGCATCAGTCTGGGTTCGGCGAATGCCCGAGATCTCATCGCGCTGAAAGACTCCCTGCGCCTGCTGCCGGATATCAAGGCACAGCTCAACGACTGTGAATCCTCGCTATTGCAGACCTTGAATGAAAACCTTGACCCACTGACAGAATTAGCGGATTTAATTGAAGTCTCCATCCACCCCGACCCACCGGCGACGATCCGTGAAGGCAGATTAATCAACGATGGCTACAACGAACAGTTAGATGAGTTGCGTGAAATCACCAGCGAGGGAAAAAACTGGATCGCGGAACTTCAACAGAAAGAGCGTGATCGAGTAAACATCCCTTCACTGAAGATCGGATTCAATCAGGTCTTTGGATATTACATCGAGGTTACCAAGCCGAACCTACACCTTGTCCCAGAATATTATATCCGTAAACAGACATTGACCAATGCCGAGCGGTTCATTACGCCGGAACTCAAAGAGCGAGAATCACAGATTCTGAACGCACAGGATCAGATTCAGACCCTCGAATATGATATCTTCTGTGAGATGCGTGCCCAAGTTGCGGCTGAAACTGAAGGGATACAGAAAGCCGCTGCCGTAGTTGCCATGATTGATGTCGCCGCCGGGCTTGCTTATATCGCCTCTAAATACGATTACGCCAAGCCGATTATTGATGAAAGTGATGAGCTCATTGTCAAGAACGGGCGGCACCCCGTTGTGGAACGCCTTTTTACGAGGGAAGGGTTTGTTCCTAATGACACAGGATTGAACTGCCGGGACCAGCAGATGCACATTATCACCGGTCCGAATATGAGTGGCAAAAGTACATTTCTCCGTCAGACGGCACTCATCACCTTGATGGCGCAGATGGGCAGCTTTGTTCCTGCGTCCGCAGCGAAGGTCGGCATTGTAGACCGGATTTTCACCCGCGTCGGTGCCTCTGATAACCTTGTGATGGGACAGAGTACCTTCCTCGTGGAGATGAACGAAACGGCAAATATCCTGAACAACGCAACGCGCAAGAGCCTGATTATCCTTGACGAGATCGGGCGCGGCACGAGTACATTTGATGGACTGAGCATTGCGTGGGCGGTTGCGGAGTATATCTTGGATGAAAAGCGGATCGGTGCGAAAACACTGTTTGCGACCCACTATCATGAATTAATCGAACTCGCCGGCAAATATAAGAACGTGAAAAACTACAATGTCGCTGTCCATGAAGATGGCGAAACGGTAACTTTCTTACGAAAGGTTGTGGAAGGCGGCACGGACCAGAGCTACGGTATCCACGTTGCACGTCTTGCCGGGTTGCCACAGGCAGTCATTGAGCGGGCAAACCAGATCCTTGAGGTCCTCGAACAGCACAATCTAAGTATCGAAGGCGAGGAATCGGATCAGTCTTCACCAAAATCGGTTCCGAAAGCCCCACGCCCTCGCCGCCGAATGTCGAAATCTACCTTCCAAGGAGATTCACTCCAACTCGCTCTGTTTACGCCGAAGACGCATCCCATTGTTGAGGAGCTTCGGAATACTGAACTGAATCAGATGACTCCGATGGATGCGTTGAATTTAATCTATCATCTGAAGGCAAAAGCAGAGGAATGAGGCTTTAATCCTAATAGGAGTTACGCACTTCAGTAGTGAACAACGATCGTTGTTCACTACGGGATACTTGATGGGGCGCTTGCTGTAGTTGCCTGATTCATCAGGCATTGGAAATTATGTCCTACGGCGATGAATCGCCGAACTACGGAGCTTGGGATATTCAACTGGGTAACTCCTACCTAATTGATTATAAATCTTTGGTGTTAGTCGGTGAGGTCCTCGTTTCCACATCGTCCACATCAGTACATTAACTGTTTTCACGTTTTACGCATCACGTTTCACGCTCAGAGTTTGACTGGAGAGCGTATCACGAGTTGCAAATTAGTACTATTGGTTATTTTGGTTATTAAGGAGCCAACTATGTCTAAAATTCGATTGGGAATTATCGGTTGTGGAGGCAATTCGTCGGGTCATGCCCGCCGTATGAATGAAAATCCCGATGTTCAGATTGTCAGCACCTGTGATGTGAACACTGACATCGCTAATAGTTATATCGATCGTAACCTACCAGAGTTGGATCCGCGTCCAGCTGCCTACGATAATATCCCAACAATGCTCGCCGAAACAACACCCGATGCGGTGGTGATTTCTACGCCGCACACCCTCCACTTTGAACACAGTATGCACGCCCTCAATGCGGGTTGTCATGTATTGGTAGAAAAGCCGATGGTGACAGCAGCGCAGGACGCATATACCCTAGCTGAGAAGGTCAAAGAGACGGGTAAGGTATTTACCATTGGCTATAATACCCCTTGTTCATCGAACTTTTACTACGTGCGTGAATCCATCCGCAATCAGACATTCGGTAAGCTGGAATTGGTAACAGGCTACATCACGCAGAACTGGCTTCGCGCAACGAAGGGGGCGTGGCGACAGGTTCCTGAGTTGTCTGGCGGTGGGCAAGCGTATGACAGTGGGGCGCATCTGTTCAACAGCCTATGCTGGTCTGTTGAATCTAATGTTGCTGAGGTTCATTCCTTCATTGATAATTGCGGCGCGGCGGTTGATATCAACAGCTCAACCAACATTCGGTTTGAGAACGGGGTTTTCGCGAGTATTGTCGTCAGCGGCAACTGCCCAAGTCCCGGGGGCACTCACATGGCGTTGATTTTTGATAACGGTCGAATCGAAGTTGACGGTTGGGGCGGCGGCTGGATTCGGGTCTATGAAGGTGGAGAACAGCTTGATCCACCGCCAATTACTGATGAGATGGCCGCGGGTTCACCGGACGACAATTTCATTGATGCCATTCTGGGGCGCGCTGAACCACGCACCAGCCCGATGAACGGGATTATCCAATCGGAGTTGATGGACGCTATCTACGAATCGGGACGCACCGGTCTGCCCGCTAAACCTGTACGGAGATAATATACCGACTGCGTTTCACGTTTTGAGGAACGGAGGACAGCTATGCAAACATATCGTGCGGCGGTTATCGGCTGTAGCCGAATGGGTGCCTTTATCGACAACGAAAAGGTCGGACATCTTGCGTCTGAGGTGGCAAACTACCTAGCGCATAATTTTCCGGTATCACATGCTGCCAGTTTTTTTGCGGAGGAGCGGACAGACCTCATCGCTTGCTCCGATCTCCGTACCGAAGTGATGGCGGAATTCGGAAAGCGATACAACGTCCCGGCTGAACGGCAGTATACCGATTATCGGGAGATGCTTGAAAAAGAGCAGCCCGACATCGTTAGCGTTGCGACGCAGCCAGAACACCGTGCGGAGGTCGTTATCTACGCTGCGGAGCACGGTGTCAAAGCCATCTACGCGGAAAAAGCGATGGCGGCATCGATGGACGAAGCGGCTGCGATGGTGGAGGCGGTCGAGCGCAACGGCGTCGCGTTTAATCTGGGCACCAACCGTCGTTGGGACACCGGCTTCGACAAGATGAAAGAGATCATTGATAGCGGTGAGTTGGGTGCGCTTCGGACGTTGATTATTTACGGCAATGGATCGCTTTTCAACACCGCTAGCCATAACTTCGATCTCATCCTGCGGCTCAACAGCGATGCCCCCGCATCTTGGGTTTCGGCACATCTTCCAGAGGGAGATTCAATCATTGATGGGAATATCGTCCGAGAAGATCCAAGCGGACAGGGGATGATCCAGTTCTCAAACGGCGTGACAGCACACGCGCTGCTCGCGCAGCTGGGCTGGGAGGCAATCTGCGATAAGGGAAGCATCAGTAGTCATAGAGATGGTGCGATGTGGCAAATCCGCCGTCACAACCGGCTTGAATCCTTCCCTAGATATGAACGCACCAGCAGCGGTGCCAATATCGTCAAAGACCTGGTTCATGCGTTGGATACGGGTGAACCGACACGCGGCGGGGTTCGTGTCGCCCACGCAAGCACGGAGTTGATTTTTGCGTTCATGGAATCCCATTTGCGGAATGGTGAACGTATCGAACTCCCGTTGAAGGGAAGCAAGCTGCGCTTACAGCGTGACCGTGCGCCAAGACAGCCGAGATTTCAGCCGTAATAAACAACTGTTGCAAAGAGGAGACGCTATGGCAGAAGAAACGATTTTTAGCAAAATTATCCGGAAAGAGATTCCCGCCGACATCGTGTATCAAGATGATTTGGTCACCGCTTTTCGGGACATCAAACCTCAGACGCCCACACATATCTTAATTATTCCGAACAAATTGATCCCCACTTCTGACGACGTGACGCCTGAAGATGAGCCGGCTTTGGGGCGAATGTTCACAGTGGCGGCAAAGATTGCTAGAGAAGAAGGGATTGCTGAAGATGGTTACCGTTTAATTATCAATTGCCGGGAGCATGGTCTGCAGGAAATTTATCATCTGCACATGCACCTCGTCGGTGGCCGTCAGTTGGGGCGAATGCTGTCGAGACAGTGACGCTCGGTTTCACGCCCGGAGGTCGAAGATAGTTTTCACCGCACCGGACCTCCCGGTGGACATCGCAGCTTGGATAGCTCGGCGATACTCTTTGAGTGAAAACCGTTCGCCGATTAGCGGAAGTAGCCTATCTCTCATCTGCTCTAACAATCTAATTCCGAGTGTAAAGGTCCGAATCTCCTCACCTGCGTAGCTTTCCACCCCATAGGTATATGCGCCGCTGACCTGCAATTCCTTATACCAAACCGATGTCCAGTCGATATTTTTCGGGATGGCGGGCATCCCCACAAGCATAACGCGCCCTTGGGCTCGTGTAAAGCGGAGGGCATCGTCAATCGTTGTAGCGGATGCAACACAATCAAACGTCACATCAACGCCGCCGAGTAGGACAGGTTTACCGAGTTCCGGCTGATAGCTTTCCGCCCCTGTTAAGCCACAGAAATTTGCATAGAGCGACTTGTCGGAGGAGAGGATTTCATCTGCGCCGAGTTCGCGTGCGAGTTGACGTTGATGTGGGTATTTGGCGACAATTAAGATGCGGTTCTGTTTCCCAATTGCCCGGATTGCCGCAACGGTGAGTAGCCCGACCGTCCCCGCACCGATGACTAAGACTTCGTCTGTGTCTTTGAGGTTCGCTTTCAAAACGCCGTGCAAGGCACAGGCAAACGGTTCCAGAAGCACAGCAATTTCATCGGAAAGCGAGTCCGGTACGCGATGGATCTGGTTTTTATGGGCTAGGAAGTAAGGACTCCAGCCCCCGCCGGTGTCATGGCAGTATCCTGTCTGAATGCCTGCGGAGATATTCCCTTGCGTGATATTCTCGCAGTTCGCAAAATGCCCTTGCTGACACTGATGGCAGACAGGTTCAATGCCGCGGATTTCGCACGACAACACAGGTTCAATCACAACACGGTCTCCAGTCGCATATCCCTCAACCCGCTCCCCTATCTCCGCAAGTTCTCCCACGACCTCATGGCCAAGCACGAATGGACATGAAGTGAAGGGCGAGAAATAGGGACTGCCCTTTGCCATGATAGTGGCAAGATCTGAGCCGCATATCCCGCTCAACCGTGTCTTGATCTTTACCCAATCCGGAGTCAGCAGTTGTGGCTCGTCAATCTCAGCCAGACGGATACATGAAGCACCGGAAGTATAAAGCCAGTTCCAACGTTTCCCTAAGAGACGCACCATGAGGTAGCGTGGCACGCTTTTAATATATTGGATAGCTTGCATGGTTTTGTAAAATGGTTGCGGGCGACTATAAAGTGCTATTCAAACGCTACGCCCAACTTGACGCTCTTTTCGGGATAGAGATCCATCTCTTCGTAAGCTTGGGGCGATTCGTCAAACGGCACCACCGGGGAAACAATCTCCTCACAATCAAACCGTCCTTCAGAAAGCCACTGCCAGCAGTGATCTGTGATGCGTCCGAAATCCCATCGTGGATGGTCGCGATTGGGATCACTACACGCACGCGCAAAGATTAGATTCGGAATATCGAAATGTGCGACAGCACCGAGGTCAAGTCCGCCCTTACACTCCTTCATCCAGCCGACGACCGCGACATTACCGCTATACGCTAACCCACGGATTGCACCGTCCAACGCTTGGTAGTTCGCACTTGTCTCAATTGCGACATCGATTCCCAGTCCGCCTGTCGCTTGCTTCAGTTCCTCCCCGACATCCACAGCGGTTGGATCGAGCGAAAGGTCTATCCCGATATTTTCAACGACTGCACGTCGCTTGGCGATCGGGTCCACGGCAGCGACAAAGGACGCGCCAGCCATCTTTGCCATCTGCACGGTCATTTGGCCAATGGCACCAAGTCCAAAGACTGCAACCCTATCTCCCAATCGCACCTGACCATCCCGAATGCCGGCGAGAGCAAAATGTGCCGGATCATAACAGACCGCTTCTTTCCACGTCATCCGATCGCTCATGCGTAAAGCGCGTGCGGCGTCCCAGGTATGTGTCTCTCGGAGGTTGCCATATCCGGCGACCCGATCACCAATCGAAAATCCCTCGACACCTTCACCGATTTCGCTAACCCGACCCACGCACATATTTCCCAGACCCATCGGAAATGACGCACCACGAAATCCGTGATACCCCGTCAACTCCGTGCCCCGTTTGGGCGCGCCAAAGTCCACTTTGATGCGGATATTTCCTGCTGGCACAGGTCCCTCTTCGTAATCTTGTAGAATAGGCTGCTGCACTGCGATTGCGACTAATTCTTTTGGCATTTTGCTTTCCTTTGCTTTGATTTAATTCCGATCGCCCTGCTAGGGCTGTATTAGTTCATTGATTACGGCATACGGAGTATGCCTACTACTATTAATTTGGGTTATTGTAACATTGGAGGCAAATTAAATACCAGCGAATTGTGCAGCGGAGATTCGGATTTCTCTGTTGACGCTTTGCCGAAAATCTGCTACAATCACGAATGTGAACAGTAGACATCTTATGCTAATCTGTTCGCGCTATTCGATCTCACAGACAGGAGAAACCATGATAACCACGCCAGACATTGAACGCCCTCCCAAACAACTTATTGAAACCCTCTCCTCTATCAGCAGCGCTACCGCTGCCGGTGAGCTTTGTCGCCTCGGTATCCGTGACCCTCAAATCTTGGGGCCCGTTCCTCGCACCCCCGGCAAGGTAGTTGTTGGTCCAGCACTCACCCTGCAATTTATGCCCAAACGCGAAGACATCTACGCTGTCGATGAATATAACGATCCCGAAAAACAGCTGCACCGCCACGCGCTCTATCACACCCAACCCGGCGATATCATCGTTGTTGATGCGAGGGGCGATATGAGCAGCGGCGTTTTCGGGGAGATGATGTTGACCTTCTTTAAGGGGCGTGGTGGCATCGGTGCAATCGTAGATGGTTGTATCCGGGACTTTCCATACGCACAGACTCTGGGGTTGGGATTGTGGCTGAAGGGGACAACCCCCAATTTCCATACGCAAACGAACATCTATCCCTACGCGGTCAACGTTCCGGTTGCGTGCGGGGACACCTTGATTATGCCGGGGGATATCATTGTGGCTGATGATGACGGTGCCGTTGTGGTTCCGATTAAGCTAGCGCCGGAGTTGTGTGAAAAAGCCACCGCCCACTCTGAATGGGAGGATTTCAGTCGCATGAAGCTTGCGGAAGGTGGTCATTTGCGTAAATACTATCCCCTCAACGATGAGGCGCGGGCAGAGTACGAAGAGTGGCGCGAAGCCCAAGAAAAATAAACCGTCAAAGGACCTTTTATAAGGAGACGCTTGTGTTAAGATTTAGTGCAAAGAAACCGAATGTTCGTAGGGGTTGGGTCACCCAACCCTTACGGTGGGCGGAGAGACCCCGCCCCTACGATTTCGCTTCGCGTTTTGCACTTTCTTTTTATATGAGCCATAAGGAGAAAATCAATGTCAGATACAAGTAAGATAGGTTGGAACGCTGTCAGCAAGACGGGTGCCGTTGCTGCAGGTGGTGCTGGTGCTGTTGATGCCGGGATTCAGATCTTGGAAGCAGGCGGTAATGCAGCGGATGCAGCCGCGGGAACGATTCTCGCGCTGAATGTCACAGACCATATTGCCTGCTCTATCGGCGGTGAGGTGCCAGTGCTTATTTTTGATGCAGAAAAGGGGGAGGTCAAGTCACTTTCAGGTCAGGGACGTGCGCCGCTTTCACAAGAAGCCATCGATTGGTATATGAAAAACGGCATCCCAGCTGGTGATATGAAGATGGCACCTGTCCCCTCGGTTGTTGATCTGTGCATCACGATGCTCCAACAGTATGGAACAAAGTCGTTTGAGGAAATCGTGGCACCGACACTTGCGCTTCTAGACGCTGGCGACGAGGATTGGCATCCCAATCTTGCGGTCACGTTACGCCGGATGGTTGAGGAGGAACAGATCACGGACGGAGATCGCAAGACGAAGCTGCAAGCGGCAACCGACCGATTTTATGGACGAAACAAGTATCGCAACGACATTGCGGAGGAGTTGGAAGCCTTTTATATCAAGAAAGGCGGATTCCTTCGTAGGGAGGATCTTGCCGCCCATACCACGCTAATCGAGGAGCCCGTGAAGGTGGACTACCGAGGGTATACGGTGTATAAGTGTGGAACATGGACGCAGGGACCTTATCTCTGTCAGGCGTTGCGTCTGCTCGAAGGCTTTGATTTGAATGGCATGGGACACTTCTCGGCAGATTATGTCCACGTAGTTACGGAAGCGATCAAGTTAGCGATGGCGGATCGCGACGAATACTACGGCGATCCGGTCTTTGTGGAGGTCCCGATGGACGGGTTGCTATCCGATGCCTACACTGAGATTCGTCGTCCGTTGATCGATATGCAAAAGGCATCGCTGGAAGCCCGTCCGGGCGATATAGAAAACATGAAGCCGCTGAAGGAAGGAGGCGCGTTTAGGCCAGGGGTTGGTGGCACGACCACCTGTGTCGTTGCTGATCGCTGGGGTAATGTAGTTTCTGCCACGCCTTCTGCCAATGTCTACCGTGAAGAAGGTATGGGTGGATCAACGGGGGTCAGCTTTGGAAACCGCTTGAGAAGTCTCAACACGGTTCCGGGACACCCAAACTGTATCCAACCCGGAAAACGTCCCCGCATCACACTGACACCCACGCTTGTGCTGAAAGATGGTAGTCCAATTTTGGCGATTAGCGTCGCTGGCGGCGACTTGCAGGATCAAGCAACCCTGAATCTACTCCTTGATTTTATCGAGTTTGATATGCAACCAGAGGATGCTGTTATTGCGCCACGCTTCGCTACAGCACATCACGAAGATTCGTTCGATCCAAATCCAAACCGTGAAGAGGCATTCATTCGAGCAGGTGCCTTGACTGTCAGTGATACGGTGGATTTGAGCGTTCAGCAAGAGTTGATGCGGCGTGGACATCAGCTTGAAGCGCGGTCGGGTGCAATCGCGACGCCTGTAATGCTCTCTATTGACCAAGATAGCGGCACACTCTATGCTGCCGGCGATCCTGCTGCGAACCGTCATGCGGCTGGGTTAGACGATGAATGAGAGGAAATCGAAATGGCTGAACGACTGACTGTCCTGTTTTTGCCTCACCCGCTCGGGCCCTCCATGCTTAAACCGGCGAAGGAGGATGTAGTGGCTGCGATCGGGGACCACCACGATTTGCGTATTTTGGATTATGACCAACCCATCGCCCCGCAGTTTGATGGAGTTGATGTGGTCATTGATCACGGCGGTTCAGCGGGCACACGAGAGATGGCTGATGCAGCAGCGGGAACGGTGCGTCTCTGGCAGATTCTTGGAACCGGCTTTGACCACTTTGATTTGGAGTACTGGCACTCGAAGAACCTAGCTGTGGCGAACTGTCCGGGGATTTTCAGTGCTGTGGCGTTGGCAGAATGTGCGATGATGTTCATCCTCATGCTTGCCCGACAATATCCTGTCACTCAAACCAATCTGAAGCAGGGAGACCTATACAGACCGGTAGGAATGGAGCTTGATGGACTGAAGTTAGGGATTATCGGCTTTGGTGCTAGTGGGATAGAACTGGCGCGTCGAGCTGCGCCCTTTGGCTTAAAAATGTCTGCGATTGATATCCGCGATGTAGGGTCGGCTGAAGTGGACGAATTCGGCTTGGAATTTGTCGGAAAACCGGAGGATTTGGACGCAGTCATCGCCACGTCCGATTTTCTATCGCTACATCTACATCTCAACGATGAGACACGCCATATCATTGATGCACGTCGCTTGGGTTTGATGAAATCAACGGCGTTTCTGATCAATGTTGCACGGGGAGCATTGGTGGATGAAGCAGCCCTAATCAAAGCACTGGAGTCTGAGCAAATCGGTGGTGCTGGGTTGGATGTGTTCGGGCAGGAGCCGCCCGATCTCGATTCGGTCATCTTCAGCCTGCCAAACGTGATTGCGACGCCACATATTTCAGGGGGCACGGATGGCACTTCGCGGAAACGGGCGGGGGCGGCGGCGGGGAATGTTGACAGGATAGCAGCGGGATTAGAGCCGTTGTACCTCATATCTTGAGAAAATTCCTCCATGCGTAATGCGTGCAGGTAAAGAAACCGAGCTTTTTCGGAAAAACTCGGTTTCTTCCGAGGCACCCCGACGACATGAACCACAAAAGGTTTGAATGTTTACGAGGAACCCAGAAAATCGTATCCTGAACAAGCGAATTCTCAGCCTCGCTATCCCCAACATTATCAGCAATTTGTCGGTGCCGATGCTGAGTGCCGTTGACACCGCGCTGATGGGGCGGTTAGAAAATGAGCAGTATCTCGGTGCCATCGCCATCGGCGGTATCATCTTCGGGTTCGTGTACTGGGGATTTAGTTTCCTGCGGATGGGTGTCACCGGACTGACAGCACAAGCCTATGGTGCAAGAGATTCTGAAGAAAGTACCCTCATCCTGAAGCGGGGAGTGATGGTCGCACTACTGATTGCGCTGCTGCTCCTGCTTCTTCAACCGTTAATTGCAGCACTCAGTTTTTATCTAATGGACGCTGGTCCTGAAGTCGAAAAACTTGCGCGTTCCTATTTCCACATCCGCCTCTGTGCTGCGCCAGCCACCTTAACCCTGCATGTCTTTCACGGCTGGTTTCTGGGTATGCAGAATGCCAAATATCCGATGCTCATCACCATCATGGTGAATCTTCTGAACCTTGCGTTGAACTTCTTTTTTGTAAAGGTTCTAATGATGACCTCCGACGGTGTTGCCCTTGGAACGGTGATCGCCCAGTATCTTGGGTTGTTATGCACCATTGGCTTATTTTTGAAGAGATATAGACATCTGTGGGATGGGTGGCATCTAAAAAGGGTGTTACATCTCCCAGCCCTGAAGCACTTTTTCAGAATAGGTGGTGATATCTTAATTCGCACGTTTGCCGTGCTTTTCTGCCATGCGTTTTTCACATCAAAGGCTGCGGCGCTGAGTGATACTGCACTTGCCATCAATACCATTCTGTTGCAGTTTATCCATATCTTGGCGTATGGCATTGACGGTTTTGCTTTTGCGGCGGAAAGCCTAGTTGGCAGATACAAGGGAGCGCGGGAAATAGCTACCTTAAAACGCGCAGTGCGATATTCGTTCTGGTGGGCACTTATCCTATCGGCGGGCTTCAGCTTGGTTTTTGGCTTGCTTGGGACGCATTTACTGTACCTTTTCACGGACAAAACTGATCTACTAGTCGGTGCCCGCCCCTACCTAATCTGGATTGCAATCGCACCGCCCATCAATTCTGTTGCATATATTTGGGATGGGGTTTTTGTCGGGGCTACTGCCTCTGCCGCTATGCGAAACTCGATGCTAGCTTCGATGGTGGTCTTTCTGTTGGCATATTTCCTGTTGCAAGGATTGGGAAATCATGGACTTTGGATGACGTTGACGCTGTTTTCGATTGCACGCGGTGCAACGCTGACCTTTTTTGCACCCAAGCACATCTTTTCATTGAGTTTGCCGCAAAAACGGAAGTTGACATAATAGAATAATTCGTATTGAGTAATACGTAAGAGACTATCTAGGTTCTGTTGACATTTCATCGTAACCAGACCATCAAGAGGGAGTACAAACGCACAATCCTTCGTAGGGGTTGGGTCTCCCAACCCTTTGTTCCCACGTCAGAGACCATTTCGGACTTTTGTACCACGATCTGTTAGATTGTGATCTTAGCCTGCAAACTAACAGTTCGCGCTACTTATGGCAGATTGCCTGATGCTTACAGCGTTTACCGAATGAGCGGCATCAAAATGTCAACACGCCCTACAAAACTAGTGTCGTTTTGCAAGGACATTTCTTTACGAATCACGTTTTACGTATTATTTTCTTAAAAAAAACAGAATGATCATAAGGACTTGTTACCCTCAAAATAACACATAATTTCTGGAGGACATTTACAGTGGTATTAAAAGACCGAGTTGCCATTGTCACCGGTGCGAGTTCTGGCATCGGACGAGGCATTGCAGTTGAGTTTGCTCGTGAGGGAGCTAAGGTCGTTGTTGCCGATGTTCAGGAGGTGCCCAAACGTGGCAAGTACCATGAGCAAGACACAACAACCCCAACGGTTGAGGAAATTGAGAGACTGGGTGCCCGAGGGTTGTTCGTTCAAACCGATATGTCGGATGACTCGCAGGTCGAACGACTGGTTCAGGAGGCAGTTGCACACTTTGGTGAGTTGGATATCCTTGTCAACAACGCTGGCATCCATATCCCCGGTACTAGCCAAGAAATTACGATAGCCGATTGGGACAAGGTGGTTGGTGTGAACCTGCGCGGCATTTTTGTAGCGACTAAACTCGCCATCCCTCACTTGACAAAATCGCAGTATGGGCGTATCATCCAAATCGCTTCTGTTCACGCTTTCGGTGGCGGAGGGGGTCCCGCTTACGCTTCGGCGAAAGCCGCCCTTGTCAACATGGTGCGTGACACCGCACTGGAGGTCGGAGGATACGGTGTTACCGTCAACGCAATCTGCCCCGGCTATATTGAGACCGCCATCCAAGATTACTTGACACCGGAACAGATTCAGGAAGCAAGCGAAAGAACGGCGATGCCACGCTTTGGTTTGCCGCGAGACATCGGGCGGGCGTCGGTCTTTCTGGCATCGGATGATGCGGAGTGGATCACCGGTGCTTCGTTGCTGGTTGATGGAGGATATGTTGCCGCGCTTTAGCAGTGCACAGAGAAACCGAGTTTTTTCTTGGAAACTTGGTTTCTGTTATACAATTTCCTGACATGAGCCACACTTTTTATGCCGTAAATCAAACTGAAAAAGGAGAACTTCATGAGTCAAAAAACGTATCGTGCTGCTGCGATTGGACATACTGGTGCCGGAAACTATGGACACGGACTTCACTTGCCGTTTCAGGAGTTGGATAACATCGAGTTTGTTGCCATCGCTGATCCAGATGAAGCAGGACGGGGTGAGGAGATGGAAAAGACAGGCGTAGAGCGTGGTTACGCCGATTACCGTGAAATGTTGGACAAAGAGGAGTTGGACATTGTCAGTGTTGGACCTCGCTGGACGACTGACCACCTTGAGATGCTGTTGGCATGTATCAACGCCGGTTGCCACATCTACAGTGAAAAACCGATGACCGCAACCCTCGCCGAGGGCGATCAGATTGTGGAAGCGGCAAATCAGACAGGGAAGAAAGTCGCTGTTGCACATCAAGCAGTCTATCTGCCCTCAATCCAAGCGGTCAAAGGGATGCTGCACGACGGAACGATCGGAACAGTTCAAGCGATTCACGCACACGGCAAACAGGATCGGCGCGGCGGTGGTGAAGATATGATTGTGCTCGGCACGCACCTTTTCAATATGATGCGCTTTTTCGTCGGAGATGTTGCATGGATGCAGGCGCATGTCACCGAAAATGGGAAAGAGGTCACAATTGACGATGCACGTGATGCGACCGAGCCTGTGGGCCTTATCGCTGGCGATTGCGTCAACAGTTACTTCGCTTTTGAGAGCGGTGTGTCTGGATTGTTTGATTCCCGCAAACACGAAGTAAGCGGTGATTACTACGGAATGGAGATTATCGGCGACGAAGGCAGGATATCTATGCGCGGCGGCGGCGGGGACAATCTAGTTATCTATCCGCATCCGTGCTGGTCCCCGGCTGATACCTCTCAGAAATGGGAAACGATGGAGGTTGATGACACACCTTTTTCTAGCGGTAATAACCTTGCAGTCATCGATCTGATTGATGCGATTGAAAATGATCGCAAGCCGATTTCCGCTGCGGAAGATGCGGTTGCAGCGTTGGAGATGATTCTCGGTGCCTACGAATCGCAACTTACAGGAGAGCGTGTTTCGTTCCCTATTGCCAATAGGAAGCATCCGCTTAAAGGATAATCGCTAAGAAACCGCGCTATTGGCAAACTATCCGAATCCATTTAACCCGGAGACATGGATACCGTATCAATTAGCGGAGTCAGCAGAGGTCACACTGACAATTTACGATATGAATGGGGAGATGGTTCGACGATTGGCGGTAGGACATCAAGCAGCAGGTATGTATCAGAGTCGCAGCCGTGCAGCCTATTGGGACGGACGGAATCAAATCGGTGAGTCTGTCGCCAGTGGTCTCTATTTTTACACCCTGACGGCAGGAGAGTTCACAGCGACGCGCCGGCTGCTGATACTCAAATAGTATCAAATGACCCGATGATGGTTGGAATAGTGATGTTTATTGCCTTACAGTCATCAGACATGAGCGGTTCGGGTGGATTGAGCGAGCTCATCCTTATCCTCAGAAGCGAGGTAGGTTAGAATGACCAGCTTCATGTGAGTTGTGACGATAGACTTTCCTTTTTTCGGATATTCATCAGTTGTCCATAACTGAGCATGAGTTGATAAGGTGCTAGGGATGAACATTCACGACAGCGGATATAAGAAACTATTCTCAAAGAGGTGAAGACGATGTTAGTCACAGCATTAGAGCAGGAGAGGCAGCGTTTTTTTCAAAACGGTTTGCGTGAGGGTGAGCAGAAAGGCAAGCAGGAAGGGCTGCTTGAAGGTGAGCAGGCAGGCAAGCAGGAAGGGCTGCTTGAAGGTGAGCAGAAAGGGAGGATTGAAACGGCAAAGGCAATGCTTGCTAAGGGAATGGAGATGACGCTCATTTCTGAAATCACAAACCTGTCAGAAGCACAACTTTTGGAGTTGAGAGATTCACTTTTCTCGATAAAAAATTGAAAACAGTGTTAATCACCACTTTCAACGTTGCTTTGGGTCGTGAGACGGTGCACAGCTTCCTGTCTATCATATCAGAAAACAGTCTTTACCGCTCCCAAACACGGAAGCCAATCAGTACGGCTTGAACACCTTTGTTTGGGCAATAAATCTAAGCAATTCTGTACTTTCTTTCAACATGAACCTTTCGTTTAACTCGTGGGGTCATTTGATACAAACTATAAGTAAAATTGATTCATTGGTGCGTTCAACGGATGAACCTTCACGCATCACGTTTCAGATACACATATCGCCCCACCTCAATTTTATCGGGATTGCTTTGGATCCTGAAGTGTAGCGGAACATATAGGGGATTTTCGGGGCAAGAATCCGTGTAATCCGCTCAATCCGCCGAATCCGCGATTCAGATGGCTTTGCAGCCCGACACAACATCGGGGCAATACAGATGCGATTGCCCTAATGTGGATTGTGTTTGATATTGACGTAACTCGTTTTTCGTGTTAGAATGAGAAGGTAGACCATCCCGTAGCTAAGTTATTGTGTTGCCTCACAAAATTGCATGGCTTGTAAACCATCTGAATGCTTTAGTGGTTTCTCCAAAGGGGTACAACCTATGAAATCCAAAAGACGCATTTTCAGCGTTGTGTTGATACTACTTGGCAGCCTGTCTTGGTTGGCAGCCGTATCGTCGGATGACGCGCTTGTGTACGTTATTAATATACGGAATGAGATCGGGAACGGACTTCGCGTGTATATTGACAACGGGATTAAGCGGGCATCGGAGGCGAACGCGGACGCAATTATTTTTGATGTTCATACACCCGGAGGTGCTGTCGGTGCCGCGCGAGATATTATTGATGCAATCCAACGCACAGAGCTTCCGACGATTGCTTACGTCAACACGGAAGCGATCTCCGCCGGGGCAATGATTTCCTTGTCGTGTGACCAGATTATCATGAGGAACGGCGGTGCCATTGGAGATTCCGCGCCAGTCTCAATTCAAGGGGAAGAACTGAATGAAAAGGCGGTTTCTTTTATCCGTGGCAAGATTCGTGCAACAGCGGAACGGAGTGGCAGAAACCCTGACATCGCCGCTGCTATGGTAGACAAACGACTCTATCTCGTTAGACTCATGGATGGCGAAATTGTTACGCTCAGAGAGGAAGAGTATATCGAACGGAAGGACCTTGGGGAGGAGATGGACATTATCGCCGCTGGGGGACCTGAGGGAGAGCTCCTAACCTTAACGACTGAAGAAGCGTTGGAGTATAATCTGGTGGATGGCGAAGCAGATTCCGTTGAGGATCTATTGGGCTTGTATCAGATTGTCGAAGTCAATGGGGAGCGCAAAGCCTTGACGGTAGAGGGAATCGCGCAGAAGCAGATGGAGTTTGGTAATGATAATGTTAGAGTAATTAAGTCCCTAAAAGACGCAACACAGGAAACCGTTTTGGTTACTGTGGCAGACCGGTTTGTCTTCTTCGTTACCAGCCCACTTATTAGCGGGCTACTGCTTACATTGGGCGGACTCGGACTATTTGTGGAAATTCGGACGCCCGGCTTTGGTGTTCCGGGGATCGCTGGACTTATCTGCCTCGGGCTGTTTTTCTGGGGTCACAGGCTCCTGAATATTAGTGCGGATTATGCAGCACTCGCATTCATCGTTGGCGTGGCACTACTTCTGGTAGAGTTGTTTGTTATACCGGGGTTTGGCATCGCAGGTATCGCTGGCATTGGACTGATGTTGGGCAGCGTCTTTTTTGTATTCCGAAGTGCTTATAAATTCGAGACCGCAATGTTTACAATGTCATCCGCGATTATCCTTGCCTTCGTGCTTGCAATTGGGCTTTCTTACCTGCTGCCCAAAACCCGCGCATGGAATCATCTCGTCTTGAGCACCGCCATGGATTCGGGCTCGGGGTTTCATTCCGCACCACGGGAAGATTTTCAGGTATACGTGGGTAAGACAGGGGTCGCGCTTACACCATTACGTCCTGCCGGTACGGTTCGTGTTGACGACACACGACTCGATGTAGTCACTGCCGGAGATTTTATCGTGCGCGACACGCCTGTGAAGATCATCAATGTCGAAGGCTCGAAAATATTCGTCGAAGCGATTGATGAAACATAGGGTATTACCTAATCCCATGTCATGGTTTCTAATCTTTCTTATCGGCCTAGGGGTTCTACTGCTTTTCATTGAGATTGCTTTGCTGCCCGGCTTTGGAGCGGCGGGTATCCCTGGATTAGTGCTAATTGTCGGAGGTGTCGGGCTCGCGTGGGTGCAGTTTGGATTGAGAACCGGGTTAATTTTTGCGAGTGCTACGGTTGCGTTGACCATTCCACTGACGATTCTGGCACTTTGGCTTTTCCGACGTACCAGGCTTGGATCGGCATTTATCCTCAATATCGCCGCCAATCGTGCGGATGGGTTTCAAGCACCACCCCAAGAATTAGTCAACTTGGTCGGTAAATCGGGCCAATCGATCACTCCCCTACGCCCTGCCGGTACTGCGTTGATTAACGATCAGCGGGTTGATGTCGTTACACTCGGTGATTTCATAGATGCCGAGATTGAAATTGAAGTGATTCTCGTTGAAGGAAATCGTGTTGTCGTTCGGAGTTTGTAAAAATAGATAGGTTAGGACTTACGCAGTTGGCTGTAGGCGGGGCATCTGGTTTCCCTGCACTGACGCAACCGGCTGTAGGCGGGGCATCTTGCCCCGCTCCCCTTATGCTGAAATGCGTAAGTCCTGTAGGTAAGATAAAAAAAGGAGGTCAAGAATGGCTCCAGAACAGATGTCTCTCCTGTTTCTTGCTATTGTAATCATCGTTGGGCTGCTAGTTATCTTCTGGGTTGTGCCTGTCGGGTTATGGATTGCTGCTATTTTCGCGGGTGTACGGGTCCGCATTATCGAGTTGATTGGTATGCGTCTCCGGCGGGTCAGTCCGCCGGTGATCGTGAATGCACAGATCAGTGCCCATAAAGCAGGATTGACCCTTGATATGGAACGATTGGAAGCGCACTACCTCGCGCGTGGCAATGTCATTCGTGTAGTTAACGCCTTGATTGCCGCCGACAAGGCAAAGATAGATCTCGGTCTTCAGCAAGCAACTGCGATTGATTTAGCAGGACGCGACGTGCTTGATGCCGTTCAGGTGAGCGTGAATCCCCGCGTCATTACAACGCCCAAGATTACGGCGGTCGCGCTTGATGGGGTTCAGCTCATTGCTACAGTACGGATCACCGTGAGAGCAAACATCAACCGACTTGTCGGGGGGGCCGGTGAGGAGACGATTATCGCACGCGTTGGTGAGGGAATCGTTAGCGCGATTGGTGCTTCAGAGACGTACGAGGATGTTCTGGAGAATCCCGACATCATCTCAAGAACTGTGTTAAATCGAGGTCTTGATTCAGGAACAGCCTTTGATATTCTCTCCATTGATATCGCCGATGTGAATGTTGGGAAAAACATCGGTGCCGAACTACAAGCAGAGCAAGCGGAGGCAGACCTCGTTGTTGCACAAGCCAAAGCGGAGGAACGTCGTGCCATGGCGGTTGCACGCAAACAGGAGATGACAGCGAACGTACAAGAGATGCGTTCTAGAGTTGTTGAAGCGGAAGCGGGGGTTCCCCGCGCAATTGCCGGTGCATTTCGAGACGGAAATCTAATCGGTCAGAATTAAGAGTTCGTACCGATAAGTCGGGATTTACATGCTAATTCCCAAAGGAGGTTTCAGATGGCTATTCCATACATCATTCCAGCGATTCTTGTAATCATTTTTGTACTCTGGTTGGCTTGGTTCGTGCCGCTAGGACTCTGGATTGCCGCCCTTGCAGCAGGGGTGCGTATCCGAATTTTCGGCGATCTCGTCGCAATGCGTCTGCGGCGGGTTCCCCCTAAGGCGATTGTGGAGCCCCAAATCGAGGCAACCAAGGCTGGGCTGCAGCTCAGAGTTGATAACCTTGAGGCACATTTTCTCGCCGGAGGCAATGTGACAGACGTTGTGCGTGCACTTATTGCTGCGGATAAAGCGAACATCAAGTTGGACTTTGCCCAAGCCGCTGCGATTGATCTGGCAGGCAGAGATGTATTACAGGCGGTACAGATGAGCGTCAATCCACAGATTATTGATGTCCCTGCTAAAGGCGACGTTAGCCCCGGCATTACTGCTGTTGCACGCGATGGGATTCAACTGATCGCCAGAGCCAGAGTCACGGTGCGAGCCAATATTGATAGACTCGTCGGTGGGGCGGGAGAAGCAACTGTTATCGCACGGGTCGGTGAGGGGATCATTACAACGATCGGTTCATCCGCGAGCCACAAAGCGGTCTTGGAAAATCCTGCACAGATTTCGGAAGTCGTACTAGAAAAGGGTTTGGCAGCGGGCACAGCTTTTGAAATCCTGTCCATTGATATTGCAGACATCGATATCGGCGAAAATGTGGGTGCCAAGCTCCAAACGGATCAAGCCCAAGCGGAGTTGAAAATCGCCCGCGCTAAAGCGGAGGAACGACGCGCCCTCGCCCAAGCACAAGAAGAAGAAAATAAAGCGTTGGTTGAAGAGATGACCGTAAATCTTGTTGAGGCGGACGCCGAGGTGCCTCGCGCAATTGCGGATTCCTTCAACTCTGGCCAGATCAGCGTAATGGACTACTACAATCTGCGGAATGTCATTGCGGATACGGAAATGCGCCAATCGATTGCAGCTCCTACCGGTGATGGAAGCACAACCCGTTCATCCCATGCGGTAGGTTTGTCGTAGGAAATTATAGTGAATTCAAAAAATAAACAGACACTTGCGCCCTCCACCTGGTAGGCGCTGTTTCCAACTGCGCCGATTTGGAGTGTCTCATTAATTCTAAAATCTATTATAGGACGGCTGCAAAAAGGGGATACCGATGGAAGAATGGATTCAACTAATTCTTTTTCTAATTTTTGGGGCTGTGGCACTGATCTCAAGGGTGTTGAGTCGGAGGGGATCGAAAGAAGAGCCTGACGTTCTACCGGAAGAAGAGGAAGTAACTTTACCGCCTTGGGGAAACGTGCCAATGGAGGAAGAGGAGTTCCCGCTGCCTGAGTTCGTTGAGGAAGAGGCAACACCCGCCGTTCCATCAGAGCCCCCGCCTGTCGCTGAGGTTGCTACAGAGCGACCGCCAGTAGAAGAGGAGGCTCAATCCCCTCCTCCTATACCAACAATTGCAGGCATCCCATTGACACCTCAGACGTTTCGAGAAGGGATTATCCTTGCCGAGATACTACGTCCTCCCAAATCGCTCCGTGAACCTCGTCAGTAGATTATGGTGAATTTGAACTTTCGCCCCCCGGTAGGTGCGGTTTCTAACCGCACCGGTTTGCAGGGTCTCATTAATTCTAAGATCCACTACAGTAGTAGGCATACTCCGTATGCCGTAAACCGCACACAACCCATAGGTCAGGCACCTTGACCAACCCTGCCGTGCGGTTCAATACCAAATAATAGTAGGCATACTCCGTATGCCGTAACCTGCACACACCCGTAGGTCGAGATTCATATCTCGACCTACACATGTCAACAGTACCTAGTCAGCACACAACGCCTCCCACAAAGCACGATAGTAGTTCATCATACGCACCGGATCCGAACTCTCCGGAATCTCAGCCAGTGTGTAACCCTCATATCCAGATGCCCTTAAAAGCGCGAAGAGTTCGCGCCACGGATATTCCCGCCGATGCAGCTCGTTGATGTGAACCAACCGGATCCACTCCTTGACCAGATTAAAGTTGTTCTCAACAGATCCATCTTCCACTTCCCCCGGATTGGAGTTCCAGCAGACAAACACATTATCGTAATCGGCAATCTCCATAATTGTTCGGATATGTGGGACGTGCGATGTTTCCCTACCGTGTACTTCAAGGCGAATCTGAACGCCCAAGTTTTTGGCAAACTCTCCGCATTCACGCAGGGATAGACCGATTTGCGTTAGCGTTTTTTCCACAGGAACGCCTTCAGGAAGACCGTTGGGTCGAACCTTCACGCCGGGCGCGCCGACATCCGCTGCAAGCTGTGAATATTCTTTCGTTCCTTCGATATTTTGGCGCACTTCCTCGGCATCTGTCGAGTGATAGTCGAAAGCACTTCCCAATCCTGCCAATTCAATCGGCGAGTCCTCAAACTGCTTCCGGACCTCTTGACGCTCATTCGCGGAAAGATTCACCTCAACATTATGAGCGTGGGTGGTGCGGAGTTCAACACCTTGGAAACCCGTCGCCCTACAATTTTCAATAATTGTTGGCACGTCCCAATCCTTTGCCATATTATATGTTACAAGTCCCAATTTCATTACATATCTCCTGCGTCTGTAGTGAGGGCATATCCCCCTGTAACGCTGCTATCTTTCTGGCTGCTCTAAGCATGATTGGCTTAATCCGCCTAGCATACTGTGAAATATAGTGAATTCAAAAAATAAAGAAACACTTGCGCTACCCGGTAGGTGCGGTTTGTAACCGCACCGCATCGGCGCAGTTAGAAACAGCGCCTACCAAACAGAAGAACGGTAGTTTCATTTTTCTAACCGCACCGGTTTGGCGTGTCCTATTAATTCTAAAATCTACCATAAATAGACATTCAAAGTAGTAGGCACACTCCGTGTGCCGTAACTCTGCGAACAAGTTCCTGATCTCGCTCGTTCATCGTGTCCAATTAATTCTAAAATCTACCATAAATTGTATTCTGATAACGGAAAACATTTGATCTCAATCGGTTTTTATATTACAATACCTTCTCATCAGATGCAAAGGTAAAAGAGATTGGTGGGTTCATTGGTGCATTAGTTGATTGGTTCATTAATGAACAAGTGAATAAACGATCAGAACCCTCTTTATCATCAACTCGCACCAAAAGTTATCAAAAAAGAGGATTATAAAAATAGATGGAACGAAGATTTTATGATGAACTTGCCCAAGCAGGTTTGCAGGGAGATATACTCTCCGACGAATTATGTCTGGACATATTGACTTCGTCGGCGATTGAACTCCTCCCGTTGCTTGATGCAGCCTATCAGGTGCGAAAAAAATATACCGGCAAAGAGGTTCAACTACATATTATCAATAACGCCCAAAACGGCTACTGTCCCGAAGATTGTTACTATTGCGCGCAGGCGAAGTCATCAGATGCGGATATCGAAGCGTATGCGATGAAGTCTGATACAGAAATGCTAGCTGAAGCGAAATGTGCTTATGAATCGGGAGCGTATCGCTATTGTATGGTCTTTGCGGGTCGGGGACCGTCCAAAAAACGCGTTGAGCATCTCGCCAAATTGATTGGGAAAATAAAATCCCGTTACCCAATCCAAGTTTGCCTTAGTGCGGGACTAATCGATAATGAGGACGCGCAAACACTCAAGGCAGCTGGATTAGATCGGCTCAACCACAATCTCAATACATCAGAAAGACACTATCCCAAGATCTGTACAACTCACACATATCAGGATCGGTTGGATACATTGCACGCCGCACAAACAGCAAGTATCGAATTATGTGCCGGAATCATTGTCGGGATGGGAGAAGTGGAAAAAGATGTAATTGCGGTTGCCAAGACCCTTCGGGAGTTAGAAGTTCAGTCGATACCCGTTAATTTTTTAATTCCGATTCCGGGAAATGCGCTGTCAGAAGCACCGGATCTCAGCCCGGAGTATTGCCTACGCGTGTTGTGCCTGTACCGTTTCCTAAATCCCAAGGCAGAAATCCGAATCGCGGCAGGCAGGGAGGTACATCTGCGAAATATGGAGGTGATGGCACTCTATCCGGCAAATTCACTCTTTGTAGAAGGTTACCTGAATACGCGGGGAGCGTCGCGCAGGCAAACACTACAGATGATCAAAGATGCAGGATTTACCATTAAAGCAGATCGCGCCTTGGAAGAGCTATTAAAACAGGAAGAAGGGGCACAAAATCTGCTCACAATTGACGATTCAAAAGCCCTGTTGAAAGACATCAAGGATTTAAGGCCACAGATTTAACTTAAGGAAACGTATATAGTAGACATCTGAAGGATCATCCTGAATAGGGAGCATGTCATGAAACACTTTGCTGTGCTGTTAATAGTCATATTTTGTGTGCTTCTGCCGAGCCAAAGTGAGGGCTCCGCGGCTCTTTTTGAACCAGGTTACCGGATCGCTACACTGATGAAATATGGCCATCTGGTTGTTGTTGGGACTGTAGCAAGTATGGAGTTTGTGTTTAGAGAGGAGGTGCCTCCTCAATACACAACAGATATCGTGATACATATTGAAGAAGTTGTTAAGGGCACTCCTAATTACGGTGAAGGTGGTGTGAAGTTTATGATTCCAGGTGGCACTGGTTTCAATCCTAACTATGGCGAAGTTGGCACTGGCATGTCGGAAGGCTGCCCTGAGTTCAAGTTGAATGAGCGCGTACTTCTCTTTCTAAGCAAATCTAAAAATCGTCATCCTGAAAAATTCAAGCATTTACCACCACCACCAATCATTCCGCATGGTGGTCTTCATATCCCTGGAAGGTTTGGAAAAATAGATATCAAATATGATGAGGTGGCTATTCCCTATACGTTCAAAAAAGAGGTATTTAGTGAGTATCATCAGATCATGAGGGAGGAACCGTATATTAGAATTAACCCAAGTTGCTAGTTATTGAAAATCCATGGGTTTTCCGTTAAACTTGAGGGGATTGACTCATACCCCCTCAAAAGGAGAAACCCATGGACCTACAAATTGTAACCATTTTCTATCTCTGTGACAAGCTGTTAGAAGCACTTAACTCAAAAACCTCTCCACAGGCGCAGATGACTGACGCCGAAGTCATGACCACCGGGGTGGTCGCTGCGTTGTTTTTCGGTGGTAACTTCCAAGTGACTTGTGACTTTCTACACACTCATGGCTATATCCCCAATATGCTGTCAAAAAGTCGTTTCAATCGACGGTTGCATCGGATTAAACCGATGTTCATCACATTGTTCAAAATCTTAGCCGAAAGTTATGTAAAACTCAATCAACAGCAGATTTATGCGATAGATACACTGCCTATTGCGGTCTGTGACAATATCCGCATTAGTCGGTCAAAACTGTATACCGATGAGGCATTTCGTGGGTATCAAGCGTCCAAGCGTCGGTACTTCTATGGCTTGAAAGTTCACTTGTTAGTGACAGCGAGCCAACAGCCTGTTGAGTTTTTTCTAACGCCAGCAAGCATCAGTGATGTCGAGGGATTACAGTATTTTGATTTTGACTTGCCACCGGGCAGTTGTGTCTACGGGGATAAAGCATACAATAACTATGAGATAGAGGATATATTGGCAACCATTGGAGTGGACCTCAAGCCGACACGCAAACAGAATTCCAAGCGACCTTATCCACAGTGGGAGACCTATGTGGCATCTTGCCATCGTAAGTCTGTCGAGACCGCTGGCAGTTTAATTGAGCGATTGCTGCCTCGTTCGATTCATGCTGTAACACAACAAGGATTTGAATTAAAAGTGGTCTTGTTTGTATTAGCAAGCAGTATATATCAACTTTAACTCCAACCAACTACTCAATTATAGGTAGCAACTTGGGTTAGAATTATCACTCTCCCTTTAGATTTAGTCATCCAAATTGCGAAGGCTTCTATCAAAGACTATGATGCAACGAAGCTATTAGAGGAGAATATCAAGGATTATATTGATAAGACTCCCTTTGGCTCTAAACCTAAATTGGATGAAAAGCTGATAGATAAACTCAAAGCAGAGGCGAAGCGTATTTTAGAAAAAGTTGAGGATGACCAAGTTACGTCTAAGGAGGTTCAATAGATGGTTAGATTGTCTAATGAGGATATTCTGTTTTTCAAGCGGGAAGGCTATCTGGTTAAACGGAAGGTTTTGGATCCGGATCTGATGGCGCGGGCGAGAGATCGACTATGGGACGGTGCACCGCCCTCCATGGACCGGTATGCTCCCGATACTTGGGTGGGTCCTATAAAAAAAGAGGAAGAATGCCAAGATACGATGAATGCGAAACGCGGCTTCCGATGGAACTTCCGCGAGCCGGGGAGCGAGGATTGGATGGTTCGGCTGCTTGCCACAGATCCAAATGTGTGGGGAATGGCAGAGCAGTTTCTCGGTGAAGGAAATCTACGGACCCCCGATGGGATTCGCGGAATCTACTGTACGCTGCCTTACGGCGATGAGCCTGAAAAACCGACCACCTGCCATGTGGACGGGCATCCCTTTCATCTAGGCGTTGTTGGGTATATTGATCACGTTCCCCCACGGGGCGGTGGATTTACGGTTTGGCCCAAAAGCCACCTGAAGTTCTATTATGAATTCCACTCCCAATATAAGCATGAGCGCACCGATGGATACGATGAGGTGTTAGCAGAAATTAACCAGACGCCCTACGTTGAAACCCACGGCGGACCGGGGGATATCGTCTTCTGGCATCACCGCATCGGTCATGCGGCGGGTCAGAACTTCTCTAAGCAGATACGTCAGGCGGTGCTGTACGATTTTCGCAAAAAAGACCTAGAGCAGACGCAAGAGGAACCACCGTGTGAAGACATGTGGCGGGATTGGCCCGGGATTCAAGCGTTAAATGATAAGGATTGATGAGGAGACGATATGGACAAAATTAGACTAGGATTGGTAGGTTGTGGCGGCATGGGGACACGACATCTCTACGGTCTGCGTGAGTTGGCACAGACCCAATTTAATAATGTCGAGTTGGTTGCCCTGTGCGATATTCGTCGCGAAAACGCTGAACTCGCTGCCGCCGAAGCGGAAAAACTGCTAGGGGTGCAGCCGGCAATCTTCACTGATCTGGAAAAGATGGCGCGTCAAACGCCGGATCTCACCGCTGTGGATGTGGTGACGGATCCGTCGGTACACCACACCGTCGTCTGTCAAGCACTGGACTTGGGGTTGCATGTGATGGTCGAGAAACCGATGGCGATCACAGTTGGGGCGTGTCTAGCAATGATTGACGCTGCGGAACGGAACAACCGAAAACTGTCGGTGGCAGAGAACTACCGACGTGATCCCTCCGCGCGGTTGGTCAACCATCTGCTGAAAATAGGTGCCATTGGTACGCCCTATATGGGGCTTTTCCACTCGCTCAGTGCCGGCAATGACATTTTTATTACCCCGTGGCGACACCTCAAGGATAAGGGCGGCCCCATAGTCGATATGGGCGTCCACATGACAGATCAGATCCGTTATCAACTCGGAGACATCGCGGAGGTCTACGGCGATGTGTGGCTGATCGAGCCGGTGAGACGCAAGGCGGACAGTATTGGCGACACTTACACCTTCTACCAAAATCGGCATCGGGCGATGGATGCTGAGGTGCCGGCGACGGCAGAGGACACCTCGATGGCGATATTCAAGATGGAAAGCGGCGTGACTGTGAACTGGCTAATCAGCAGGGGCGGCACCGGCAGCTACGGCGGTCAACTCATTCTGGGGGATCAGGGGTGCATCAACGGTTTTGGAGCGCGTGGCAGCCGAGTCAGTATGAAACGGCGAGACGAGGAGGAGATAGCTCAAGAGGATATGCTTGCATCCGCGGATGGATTTGCACTTGAACCTCTGGCAGAACATCTCTTTCCCACCCGAATCACCGACACGGACAGAGAGGTAGATTGGAAAATTATCGCGCTTGAATATTACGAACTGGCTGAGGCGATCCTCAATGGACGAAAGATAGAAGTCGATGGGATTGAAGGGATGAAGGATGTGGCCGCTATCTACGCTATATTTGAGTCGGCGAGGGCTGGGCGAGCAGTGAAAATGAGCGAAGTAGAGAGCTGCCAAGTTTACGAATATCAATCAGAGATTGACGAAGTGCTGGGGCTTATGTAAGGAGAAAAAATGGAGTATCGACATATAGGAAAAACCGGGGTCAAGGTGTCTAGCATCTGTCTGGGAACAGCGTTCCGCGGTCAGGCGGACGAAAGCACTGCTATACGGGTGATAGATCGGGCGATTGATCTTGGGTGCAATTTTATTGACACCGCCCTATACGGTGCAGGGCGATCGGAGATTATTGTCGGCAAGGCGATAAAGGAGAAACGCGACGATATTGTGCTGTGCACCAAAGTCTTTGGGACGCTTGGGGATAGCCCGAACCACACCGGCTCATCGCGCGTCAATCTGATGTGGGGCGTCGACGCAAGCCTTGATCGGCTTCAGACTAGTCACATTGACCTGTACCTTCTCCACAGCTTTGATCCCAAAACCCCGCTTGAAGAGACCGTGCGTGCGTTGGACGATATGGTACGGGCAGGAAAGGTGCGGTATATCGGTTGCAGCAATTTTCGGGCGTGGAAAGTTATGGAAGCACTGGGGATTAGCGCGCTGAGAAACTTGGAATCGTTTGTTTGCATCCAAAACCAATACAACCTGTTGAACCGTTGGGAGATCGAGCCGGACCTGATGCCGTTGTGCCGTGAACAAGGTATCGGGATCATGACCTTCAGTCCACTCGCCATTGGACTATTGAGCGGACATTTTCGGCGTGGGCAGGAACCACCGGCGAACACCCCTTGGGGGAAGGGACCTGAGTGGGGATTAAGTGCACACAAATACAACTTTGAAGAGGCGATGACTGAGCGAGTCGATAGGATTGTACAGACGCTCATTGACATCGGCGCGGAGAATGGTCGAACTCCCGCACAGGTAGCGGTCGCGTGGGTTTTAGACCATCCGGAAATAACTGCTCCGATTCACGGCGCAGACTTTCCCGAACATGTGGATGAGGTCTTCGGATCGGCAGATTGGCGATTACCCCCGGAGGCGCGAGAAATCCTAGATGAGGTGTCGAAGATTGAGGAATTGAGGAGATACGCCTAAAATTGGAACGGAGGTTAACTTGTGTGTAGGGAACGCAGATCTGCGTTCCCTACGACTTTTCCCAATCAGAGAAAACTTATAATGAGACTGGAACGAAATATTACCGGAGGACAAATCTATGTCAACCTATCGTGCCGCAGTAATCGGTCTGGGCAGAATGGGTAGCACCTTTGATGATGAAATCACACAAGGCGGCTCGCTTTTCCTGCCCTATTGCCATGGGCCTAGTTACCACGCAGCACCCAACGTCGAATTGGTCGCCGGGGCAGATCTCCACGAGGAACAGGCAGCCATCTTTGGGGAACGTTGGGGGATAAGCCCTGACCATCTGTATAGCGACCATCGGGAGATGTTAGCGGCAGAACAGTTAGATCTCGTCAGTGTATGCACAACGGCACGGGTCCGCGCAGCCATTGTACAGGATGTCGCCCGTGCAGGCGTTAAAGCCATCTGGGCGGAAAAACCGATCGCTTTGACCTTAGAGGAAGCGGATACGATGCTGAATGTCTGCCGTGAGAACGGTGTTGCGTTGGCTGTCAACTGTGCCCGACGCTGGAATCCATTCTTCAGCGAAGCCCGCCGACTCATTGACGCTGGAGAACTTGGCGAACTTTTACAGGTAACTGTCTATGCCCAATGTGGCTTATCCCATAACGGCAGTCATGCTATTGACATTTTGCGCTACATGGCTGGCGGAGATGTTGAATGGGTTTTCGGAGAGATGGAATCGGACGAAGCCGCCGCCGGTGAAAACGACCTGAGTGGCAACGGATACCTCGCTTTTGATAACGGGGTGCGTGCTTATCTTAGGAGTATGCCCACTGGTGCTGCCTCTTGGGAGGTCGATGTGATTGGAACAGAAGGGCGTATCCGTTCCCTAAACAATGCGGAGGACTTTGAATTTATCCTCACCGTACCCGGCGGCCGTCGAGGACGACCCAGACCCGCAAAGGTGCCATTCCCTTGGCCCGTGCGGATGCAGGGCATGGGATTGACAATCGTCGCCGACCTGATTAACGCTGCTGAAACGGGACAACCTCCAAAATGTTCGGGAGATGACGGACGGGCGGCGTTAGAAGTCGCTGTCGGATTACGGGAATCACACCGGCGTGGTGGAGCCAAGGTTGACCTGCCATTGGCAGACCGCGGCTTGGGCATTCAATCTATAGAGATTGCCAACGATAGTGTACCTGCACGGATTCGACGGTTGCAACAGGAAGGCTCCTAGAAATTTCGTGGAAGGAGAACTATTGACATGAAAATTACGCGAGTGGATCTTTACGAGGTAGAGATTCCCCCAATCCCACCGGTTGCCAAATACGTTCCCAAGATTTACGACATCACGCTCTGCCGCGTTCAGACCGACGAAGGCATAGAGGGGTGGGGCGAGTACCTAGGTACTCGATCTACACACGAGGGGCTGGCGCAGTCTTACATCGGTCAGGAGGTATTGGCGTTAGACCCATTCGCCCAGCCGGATGGGTTCACCTGTGCATTACTGGATATCACCGGTCAAATGTACGGCATTCCGGTCCACCGCTTTTTCGGTCAGAAGGTACGCGATGAGGTGCCAGTCTCCTACTGGTCTACGACAATGGAACCGCACGAAACAGCTGCCGAGGCAGAGGTGGGAGCGCGCTTGGGATTTACAAACCATAAACTGAAGGCGCGTGCTTCGGATGTCGTAGAAACGGTACGTCTCATAAAGGAAGTAGCAGGACCCGATTACACCGTCGGCTTGGATCCCAATATGGGATTCCAATACGTACATATCGCCACGCGCTTGGCAGAACAGCTTGAACCTTTTGGAACAGTTGCGAACTTTGAAGACCCAGTCCTCAAAAATAACTTGGATTGGTATCGCTTGCTGCGTGAGAAAACCCACATCCCCCAAGCACTGCACTTGGGCCCGCCGGACGAAGTACTGGCAGCACTCAAGGCAGAGTGTATCGACTACCTGAACTTGGGTGGACCTGTCCAACAGGTATGCAAATCTGCTGCGTTGGCTGAAGCCGCAGATGTGCCTTGCTGGGTACAGATAGGAGGGCTCTGCTTGAGCATTCTGGCTGCCTATTCCGTCCATGTGCAATGCACCCTGCCCAGTGCAACCCTGCCCTGTGACGAGTTGCCCCACATCCGCATCGCCGACGTTGTGAAAGAAGGATTAACGATCAAAGCGGGGCACTTTCTCGTGCCGGAGGGGCCAGGGCTTGGTATCACAGTGGACATGGACGTAATTGAAAAGTATCAGGTCGCGTGAAACCTGAAACGAAGGAGGACTATTGACATGAAAATTACGGAAGTGAATCTTTACGAGGTAGAAATCCCACCAATTCCGCCGATTGCCAAATACATGCCCAAAATCTACGACATCACCCTCTGCCGCGTTCAGACAGACGAGGGGATAGAAGGTTGGGGCGAGTACCAAGGCGCACGATCCGCACACGAGAGCACAGCACAATCTTACATCGGTCAAGAGGTGTTGGCGTTAGACCCATTCGCTCAACCCGATCCGTTCACCTGCGCGCTTTTGGACATCACCGGCCAAATGCACGGCATTCCTGTCCACCGCTTTTTTGGTCAAAAGGTGCGTGATGAGGTGCCGGTCTCCTACTGGTCCTGTCCCATGGAACCGCACGAAACAGCTGCGGAGGCAGAGGTGGGAGCGCGTTTGGGATTCACCAATCACAAACTCAAGGCGCGTTCCTGGAACATCGTGGAAACGGTGCGCCTTATAAAAGAAGCAACAGGACCCGATTACACCGTCGGCGTGGATCCAAATACCGAGTTCAAATATCTCCATATTGCCACGCGTCTGGCGGAACAGCTTGAACCTTTTGGAACGGTTGCCAATTTTGAAGACCCGGTCCTCAAAACGAACTTGGATTGGTATCGCTTGCTACGTGAGAAAACCCACATCCCCCAAGCCTTGCACCTTGGACCGCCGGGCGGGGTTCTCGCAGCACTCAAGGCAGAGTGCATCGACTACGTGAACCTGGGTGGTTCCGCCCAAAGCCTACGAAAATCCGCTGCATTAGCTGAAGCCGCAGATGTCCCTTTCTGGGTACAAATGGGAGGTCTCTGTTTGAGTATTCTGGCTGCCTATTCCGTCCATGTGCAATGCACCTTGCCTAACGCAACCCTGCCTTGTGACGAGTTACCCCACATGCGCATCGCTGACGTTGCGAAAGAGGGACTAACAATCAAGGCGGGGCATTTTCTGGTGCCAGAGGGACCAGGGCTTGGCATCACAGTAGACATGGATGTAATTGAAAAATACCGCGTAGCCTGAAACGTAACCTTTTTAACCTCGCTCATGCGACCTTCATCTGCGAGATCTGCGTCCGTCTCTACTCTTAAAACTGAAGTGCGTAAGTCCTATACACAATTATAGTGAATTCTAAAAATAAAGAAACACTTTCGCTCCCCATGTTTGGTAGGCGCTGTTTCTAACAGCGCCGATTTGGCGTGTCCCATTAATTCTAAAATCTACTATAACTTGAACTGATGTTTTACGCTTGGGTCAATTCAAATTGTCAAAATCTAACAAAATCTAACACTTTTTACAAAAATTTTTAGGACTTACGCAGTTGAACGCTCAAAGCCTTGTAGTTCAGCGATTTATCGCTGTTGGACACCGTTCTTAACCCTGGTCTTAGAACGGACTCCCGATGAATCAGGCAATTACAGTAATGCAGCTACCTAAATGCCACTAATTGAATTGGAAATCTCCGATCGAGTTGCTACGCTGACCCTGCGTCGTCCCGAAGCACTCAATGCTATCAATCAAACCCTATTGCACGATTTTGAGGAGGCACTGCGGCGGGTGCAGGCGACTTCAGAAGTGGCGGTACTTGTAACGCAAGGCAGTGGACGGGCATACTCGGCAGGCAGTGACTTGAAGGAATTGGCGGAATGTTCGCCTCAACAAGCGGCTGCGTTTGAGTATACGCACGGACAGGTTTTTGCACAGCTAGAAGAACTTCCGCAAATCACCGTTGCCGCATGGCGGGGGTACGTTCTCGGAGGCGGACTTTTCTTGGGCGTCTACCACGATTTTCGTCTCGCTGCACAGGGTGCCCGCATCGGTCTGCCAGAAGTAGCACACGGTTGGACGCCACCTTGGGGTGTTTCGCGGTTGGTGGAATTGGTTGGAGTTCAGGCTGCCCGGAAGATTATGTTATGTGGTGGGCAATTTGATGGGGCATCGGCGCATCAACTCGGCTTGGTTGATGAGGTATGGCCCGATGAAGAATTTGAGGCCCAATTTCGTGATTGGGTTGAGAAACTTGCTTCGCTCCCAAAGGATGCACTAATGGAAACCAAAGCGTTATTGCGTGAAATGCGGGGACTGAACCACGCACATTGGGAACGACGGACGGTTGAGGCGTTTGAAAGGTGTTATGTGACACCGGAGGCACAGCAGTCAGTAAATCGGTTTATGCAGCGGGGACGTAAATAGGATTTACGCAGCCAACCGTAGGCGGGGCATCCTGCCCCGCGCCAACTGTGCTGAAATGTGTAAGCCCTAGTGAAGATTAATTTCGCAGAGTTGAGGGGAAAATAGAGTGGACATTGCTGGTAATCGAACACTATCATCTATCTTTAGCCAGTTTGCGGCATACCATCCCGACAAGACCTATCTGATTTTCGAGGATTTGGACGGGGGTTGTCAACAGTGGAGCTTTGCCCAGTTCGAGGCACTGGTAAATCAGACCGCTAGGTGGTTGCTAGAGATAGGGATTAAGCGGGGCGAATCATTCGCCTTTCATGCTCCCAATTCGCCCGTTTTCGTAGCACTCGCCATCGCTGCAAGCCGCATTGGCGCGGTCATGGTGCCGACCGACCACCGCGCTACAGTTGATGAGCTTGTCTATATCCTCGATAACTCGGAATCACGACTTGTTATTACAGAGTTCGATCAACTGATGCTTACGCAGACGGCAGCGGCAGCGACCTCTTGTGTGCAGGAGGTTGTGGTGTCTCAATGTGAACATCCGAGCGGGCATCCGATATTTGAACGTGAGATTGCCCGTCAGGATACCTCCCCACCCAATGTTGAGATTTCCCCCGACGATGTGGTACACATGATATACACCTCTGGCACAACTAGCAAACCCAAAGGCGTACTGATGACCAACAGGGCGTTGATTTATGGGGCAGAAGTCTTCGTGCGTGGCAGTGGTCTGCGAAACGAGGACCGGCACCTCATCACGCTGCCTGTTTTTCACGCCGCTGCACATTGCCACGCTTTTTGGCCCTCTCTGGTGTGTGGTGCTAGCATCGTTGTGTCTCCGCGATTTAGCCCGTCCCGATTCTTTGGATTGGCTGTCCGACACCAATGCACGATGGCGGCGTTATTCTCCGCACCGCTGCGTATGTTGCTCGCTCAACCTCCCAACGAAGGCTGGCGATTCCATCGCCTGAGAAACGTCACCTTTGCGATTGCCCTCACTGATGAGCAATTTGCCGCATGGGATAGCCGTTTCAGCGCACCACTCCAACATCTCTGGGGGATGACCGAAACGGTTGGGCTGCCGCTGATGAGTCCGCTCTACGGACCGAGAAACTTACCCTCTATGGGAAAACCTGTCTTGGGTTACGAAGTGCGAATCCTCGACGACGATGGCAACGAAACACCTCCGGGAGAGATTGGACAGATTGCAATCGGGGCAGACCCCGGCCGCACGGTGATGAAAGGGTACTTCAAGAATCCGAAGGCGACAGAGGAGACCATGCGAGATGGTTGGTTGTACACCGGTGATAACGCCTATTACGATGAGCAGGGGTACTTCTATTTCGTTGATCGAGGCAAGGATATCATTAAGCGTGGTGGGGAGAATGTCGCTCCCAGCGAAATCGAATCGGTGATTAAGGGGGTGGATGGTGTTTCTGATGTCGCAGTCGTCGGTATGCCTGATGAGATGTTCGATGAGGTGCCCCAAGCGTTTGTGATCCCCCGACCGGGTGTGACACTGACCGAAGAGGGGATTATAGAACGGTGTCGTCAGTCGCTCACGCGGTTCAAAGTCCCGGTGGCTGTCACGTTTTGCGAGGAATTTCCCCGAACCTCGGTGGGCAAGATCCAGAAACATCTGCTGCGGGATCAGGCGTTGGAGTCAACCGAGTGATTTTTTGATGTAAAACTGAAAGACTCAATTCGGAGAAAAGTCCAATGAAGTGTTTGCACTGCCAATCGGAATTGAAACGCGGCACAGCCACATTTACCGATAGCCGCAACGGTTATGTCAATGCACTACAGGATATCCCCGCTTAGGTTTGTCTACAGTGTGGTGAGCCTATGTTTGATACCGATGCTGTATCCGGCATTCAAGATTTACTTCGGGCAGTAGATGAGCGCGTTGAGAAATTGCGTGACGTTGCGTAAGGAATGCAAAGGGAATTCCAATTCTCGACTCTTATCTCTTACGGTTGACATGTTGTTCAACCTGTATCGGAAAATACTTCATCAAACTATCGGTAAGATTTGGCGCAGCTGTTCCGAGACTACACGCACTGGTCGCCTTCATGGCATTGCCGATGTCGCTGACCTCATCCTTCCACTTCGCCAGATCGTTGGGTCCTGCCTCGCCAGCAAGCCGTTCGGTGAGACGCTGTGTGCCGATACGACAGGGGAAACATTTGCCACACGACTCCTCAGCGAAAAATTCCATCGCGCCATGTGCCATTTCGATTATATTCCGACTGTCGTCGAACACGATAATCCCAGCAGCACCGAGCATAGCTCCCACCTTCCCGATACTCGGCTCATCGAGCGTTACGTTCAGGTCATCTCCAGCGAGGAAGCCGCCGGATAGACCCGCCATCGTAACCGCCTGAATCGAACGTCCTTCCTGTGCACCACCCGCCCAATCGTAGAGCAGCGTCGGCAACGGCAATCCAAACGGCACCTCGTAGTTACCCGGTTTCTGGATGTCGCCGGAGAGGCTGATGACCTTCGTGCCAGCGTGACCGTTCATTCCGAGATTGCGATACCAATCCGCCCCCCGGCGCATAATCTGTGGCGCAGCCGCAAGGGTCTCAACGTTGTTGACAACCGTTGGAAGGTTATCATATCCATGGGTGACTGGATAGGGAGGGCGATTGCGCGGGAAGGGGTGCTTGCCTTCGAGGCTGTTCAGCAGCGAACCTTCCTCACCGCAAATGTAGGCACCGGCACCGCGCCGCAGATAGAGTTGGAAGTTGAAGTCTGCATCGAGAATCCGATCGCCGAGGAATCCTGCTTCCTCCGCTTCCGCAATTGCCCCCGCTAGCGTGTTGAAGGTTTCGGGATACTCATATCGGAGATAGATAAAGCCGCGTGTCGCGCCAGTTGCGTAGGCGGCGAGAACCATCGCCTCAATCACCGCATGTGGATCGTGGTCGAGGATTGCGCGGTCTTTGAAACAGCCGGGCTCCCCTTCGTCCGCATTACAGACAATAGTTTTCGGATTACCGGGTGCTTCAGCGACCGCCTGCCACTTCAGCCCTGTGGGAAAGCCAGCCCCGCCACGTCCCGCGAGTTTGCTCTCTATGATGACATTGACCACTTCGACGGGCTGCATCTCCTGCACTGCGCGAGTAAGTCCCTCATATCCACCGGTGCGGCGATACCCCTCAATGCTAGCTCGATCTGGTTCACGGATTGAACCGAAGACACACTCATCAATACCTCCCGGATTTGGCGGGGGCAGGGGAGAGGGTTTGGCTTCAAGACCATCCGGATCCACGCCGATTAGTACTTCGTGCCCTTTGAGCACCGGAACGAAATCGTCACACCGCCCGGCACACGGCATCGGCGTTGCACCTTCCTCCTTGAGTGCAGCAAGGATTTCGTTCCCACCGACCAAGCAGCAAACGGGTCCTGTGCAAACGCGGGGCGCACTTTGCCCCGGTGTTGCGCGGGAGAAGTGATGGTAGAACGTAACGGTGCCAAAGAGATCTGCAAGCGGAATCCTGAGGCCCACCGCTATGTCCCGGAGAGACTCCTCGGAAATGAAACCGTCTCGGTCGTGGAACGCGTGGAGCAGCGGGAGCAGCGGTGCTGGCTCGTTACGCCAGCACTCGATCAGCTCTTGGTTCGTCGGGGTTGCCATGGATAAGTATCTCCATTAATAACCTGCTAACAGTGTGCGTAGTTGGCTAGCAGCTTTACGGACCTGATCGATTCGATCCGGATGTTCCCCTTCGTAGACAATGGAGATGCAGCCGTTGTAGTTGACGCTTTTCAGAATCTCTGCGATCCGTTCATAATCCAGCCACTCCTCCGTGCCACTTTCGTTTTTGTAAAATTTTGTGCGGACATACAGGGCGTATGGCACGGTCTGTTCCATGAACCCATAAAAATCAATATCCGGATCCGTCTCTCCACGTGGACCAGATCCGGGTGAACCGACCCACTGACCTGTATCCATAATAAAGCCGAAGTTCTCTCGATTGGTTTCGCTCCGGATACGCAGCATATCGTCGCCTGTGGATGGGTGATTCTGCAATCCAACTGCGATGCCTTTCGCCGCTGCATAATCAGCGACCTCCTGATAACCACGAATCATCGCGGGCCAAGGATCATCACCATCGCCATTCTTTTCCGGTATCACTGCACAGAACGCACGGATCAGCGGTGAACCGAGAAACGCAGCGAGGTCAATCGCATCCCTACAATTTTGCGCGTGTTCCTCTCGTTCTGCTGCATTCCCGACGAACAGACCGCTTACACCTATGTAGCCAATGGGCATACCGTACTTGAGGCACTTCAGTTTTATACCGCTGAGATACTCTGGATCCGTCAAGGGGAAAGCCCGGTAGTGAAAGTCAACGATGTCCATCCTTAAATCATGAGCGACATCGAGGAATGTCTCAACATCTGTGTTTTGTAAACTGAGAAAATTACAGCCAATTTTGATCATGTTGCTTATTTTCCTTTCATGCTGATGGCTGCCATCGCAGCCGATTAAATTATTAAAGAATCCCTTACTCTGAACCTTGACGCTATCTTCAAGGTTTCAAATCAGAAATCTATGCTACTATACATGTGAGGGGAAGTCAATATCAATTCTCCCATGAATAACTGAACAGTTTCGCATTTTGAAGTGTAAAGCGGAGCTTTACCTGTTTGCCAACCAAATCGGCGAGGGACTTTGAGAAGGACGCGGCAGCTTCAATATGGTCCCCCCGAATCGGTTGGGACTGCTCGTAACCCTTCAGTGGTCGTCCCCGTTCGGTCAGGACACTGACTACTAGCTCGCCCTCTGTGGCATCAAGATTGACTAACAAACGATTGCCGTTCACAGTCAACTCTTTCGTGATCACGCGCCCGATACGCTGACCCGCCTCCAAGGAGATGTAACGGTCCGGCCGAAACCGCACACAACCGATCGTTTGTAACGGATGCCGTTTTCCTGCTTCAATCAATCTCTGTTGTTCATATAGCCACTGCTGATCTACGGAAGGATGCGGAAGATTGCCAGAGGAGTAGTACTGATACATCCAATCCCCCACGCGTATCGGCACACTGTCGAAGTGAATCATCGCACAATCCTGCTCGCCGGCCTCACCCCGCCCAATCCACGGCTGGCGATCCCCAAGCCGATCCCAATGCACCAGATCGCGGCTGTATACCAGTTGGGTCTCCATGATACCGTGCTGATTCCACATGCTATGTTTGTACATGTCCATACTGACATCGAAGATATAAAGCGCGCCAAGAAAAACATTGCCGACAGTCCACGGCTGCATGGTGTAAAATTCGCAGTGCTGGTCTACCGGATCGTTGTAGTGGATGATTCCATCTGCGTATGCGTTGTCCAAGCGTTCACGCGCCATTTCATCGTCAAGTAGATCCGGCGCGAGAACAAGGTTGGGACGGGGCCAATCCAGCATCAATCGAGCGCGATTGGGTAAGGAATTGGCAAATGTCATCCCCACAGCCCGGCGACGGAAACGACCAACCGTTGCGTGGAGGCGTGGGAAAGCGATATAGCGGCCGGGTACATCGTCACGCATCATGGGAAAGGCATCATCGGCAACCAGAAAGGTGCCCGTATCACCTACACCATCGCTGATACCGGGTTCATCGTCCGCGTTTTCCGCTGTGTGCCAAGTAAATCCGTCCGGGCTGAAAATTGGCAGGTATCGTTGACTCCACTCACCGCCGGGGATCCACGATACCGTCCGATATAACGTATCCTCACCTTCAGAAAGGGTGGACTCCGGACAGTAAAAAACTGCGCCGGGACCAATCCGTCCAGGTGTCTTAACTTTGTTGTTCTCGGTGCTGCCATCAATTTCTGCCAAGTGGAGGATCGGCTTTTCCCAGTGAAGGCCATCCTCGCTCGTCGCGTAAAGGTCGTTGAGATCGCCTTTTGAGTTCCAATACCACATCTTGAGTGTTCCTTGGGGATCGCCGATGACCATAGGGCAGGCACATCCAAACTTATCTTCCCACGGCTGATCCGGTTGGAGCACCGTCCCGACCTTTTCAGGTGGCTGGAACCTTCGCGTGAGGTTCTGCTTGGAATCAATCTCGAAATCATCAATAAACAGATATTTGTTTTCCATTTCGCTCCCTTTCTACGCTCCTTTACGCCATATTATAGCACGTTTGGCTTTTAATAACATCTACTTGTAAAAAATGTTTGGCATTGAAACCCCAAATCGTGTATCCTCTTAGTAGCAATTGTTTTTATAGTGAATTCAACAAATAAATAGACACTTTTGCTCCCCATGTTTGGTAGGCACTGTTTTCAACTGCGCCGATTTGGAGTGTCTCATTAATTCTAAAATCTACTATAAGACCAACACATTCAAGAATTGGAGGGAGAAATGTCAGTTCAAAACGATTTGACCGGCTACGCGGTCTTAACTCCAGAACAACAGGAGTTCGTCGAAAACAACGGATATCTTGTGATCGAAAATGCGCTAGAACCAGAGGTGGTTGCGGAAATTGATGCAGCGATCGATGAACTTCACGAACGCGAAGAAATGGCTGGGCGGCTAGAAGCCGATGGCAGGCTGAATATGCGTAACTGCATCACTCAGCACGATGCCTTTTTCCAACTCCTCGATTGGCCCAAGACGGCACCACTCGCTTGGGGCATCCTGAATTGGAATATTCAGTTGATCACCTCGCATCTACTTGTACTTCCATCGAAAGAGAAACCGCCACCGAAGGTCAAGGACAGGATTGGTCTACACCGTGATGGTGGTACATCGCCGAGTGAGATGCAGGAGCCTCATCCCAGAATCTTGCTCAAGATTGCTTATGCCATCAGCGATCAATCCGATCCGGCTTCAGGCGCGACGGTACTCGTTCCCGGTAGCAACCGGCTCACCGGCACACCGCCCGTGGATACGGAAACTGGGGATGCAAGGGGAGCTATCTCTATGAACGTGAAGGCGGGAGATGCATTCATCTTTGAGCAACGGACGTGGCACGGTCCGGGACATAACTGGTCCGGTAAGCCGAGGAAGACAATCTTCATGGGCTATGCTTATCGGTGGGTCAAACCGATGGACTACATAGCGATGCCAGATGAATTGATTGCTAAGTGTACAACACCCCTACAGAAACAGCTGCTCGGTGTAGTAAGCGATCCACTCAGTTATTATCTTCCAAAGGATGAAGATGTGCCTTTGCGGACGTTGCTGAGTTAAACAGGGTTCTCAGCTTGGCTCATGTAAAGACATAGTGCAACCGAAACCGATTGAATTCATGAGTTCACTCGTTTATTGGTGAGCCAATGTACTAATGAACAAATTGTTTTCATGTTTCACGCATCACGTTTTACGCTTTTTGTGTTTTGCACTTTCTTTTAACATGAGCCATCAGTTTATACGCCGGTCGGGTTTATTGATTTCTATTTAGCAGTGTGCCCAGAAAGGTGTAACGCAGGAAGAATTGATGGATTAACAACAGAATCCCCGTTACCGCAAAACATATTAGACCTAACTTAACAATCGCAGGCAGGTCCCATGTTCGCATCATTTCTTGCAATAAAAGAAGTAAGGGGAGGTGCGCGAGGTATAACCAGTAGGCGACATCCGAAATATATCGCCATATCCGACTCTCTCTTGATATCAACTCACGCGAAATGCCGATAAGAGAGAAAACCATCATCCACGTGTACGTCGCCTTCAAGACTAGCAAAGTGGGCTGATGGTACTGCCCCAACAAGCTAGGGCTAAGTCCCAATATCAGCCCGACCGGAAAGATAACCAACAGAGCCACAGGCATAGTGATTATCCACTGTTTTCCAACTTTTGCGTCGCTATCGTCACAATCGTAGTAGAATGCGCCGAAAAAGAAGAAGATACCGTAATAAATGGGAATATACGGCATGGGTATAATGCAGATGAAAGTATCTGGGCCAAAGTTCGGTATCGCACCTCTCGCTGCCATAAACCATTGCGGCACCATGGTAAGGGGAATCAGCCAAAGATAGCGGAACGGCGAAAGTATGATTTTTTGGGGTGGCCCCCTCCATAACCTCCGTTCAGCAATTGCGGCATATAAAGCAAAAGCGAGAACCAACCAACAGAGAAGCCAGAATAACCAGAGGTGTGCAAACACACTCCCTGTTGTGAGTATCCGCCAGAGGCGATTCTGTTTCTTTATGTTAGGAAGTTTTCCCGTTGACTCATATTGGGTGAGGATTGTAGCGATGCGGGTTCTGCCGTAAAAGGCTTTTACCGGATCTAGCTTCACTTGCAATTCCCGGACTCTCACGTATATATGGTTCCAATCTGCTTGTGCAAGGTTCAATGGGGTTTGACCGTCATCATTCCTAGCCTCCACATCCGCACCGTTCCGAAGGAGGATTCTAGCAATCCGATCCTGTCCCATAAAAGCGGCTTCGTGTAAAGGTGTCCCGCCATCTCTGTTTTTTCGATTTACGTCTGCTCCCGCTTCGATAAGTTGTTCAGCAATTTCGACTTCCCCTGCAAAAACAGTCCACGATAAAGGGGTTAGCCCGGATTGCGGATCTGGGGTATTGAGATCTACCCCGTTCGCCAAGTGCGTCTTGAGAGCTTCACGGTTTCCGATTTTGACTGCAACCCAAATATTTGTCAGCGAATCTTCTGAAGGCACCGGGGCAGCGTCTCTCGCGCGTTGCAGCGTCGCATTAATTAATGTTTCGTTGATCCAGTATGTGAGTGGGGCGATAGTGATAAGCCCGAATACCAACGGCATGAAGACACGCCGGAATCGATATTCTAACAACCCCTTTACCCCGCGCGTACGCCACAGCATCGCAGTGAAGAAGCCGCTTATCAAAAAGAAAAGTGGCATTTGAAAACCGTGTATTACAAGAAAAAAAACGCCAAATCCTTCGTTTTTTTGCACATCTCGAACGGGCCAGGGAACGTTAAAAAACGCTAGAGAGCCATGAAAAACGATGACTAATAACATGGCTAATCCGCGCAGAGCCTCTAGGTCGTGTCTATGGTCGGAAGGGGTGCGTGTATCCATATAACGTTTTTTGTCCTACCCTTTTGCTATGTATAATTCGTCGTTAATTCAGGAAGTTTCTCCCGATATACTTCTTACCCGTTTCTGAATGAAATACACAGTCCCAAATAATCCAAGTGCAATTGCGAAAGTATAGATATTATAAATATACGCTAAGAAAGCGGCGACCGCGAGGATAATCCACTCGACCCATGTGGTTTTTCGGAGGAAGTACCCCATCGTAACGATAGAAAAGATGAACGTGCCCACCACAGCAGTCACAACCGACAGGGCATTCTGCAGTAAGGTGCCGTCAAACAGGATGTGGGTATAAGCGAACAGCAGCGGCATGATATACAGGAACTTAGCGAATTTGAAACACGCCCAGCCTGTTCTCCACGGATCCGCACGCGCTACTGCAGCCCCAGCATACGCGCCGAGGGCGACAGGTGGTGTGATATTAGAATCTTGACTCAGCCAAAAAACAATCAGGTGCGCCGCAATTAAGGAAACTCCCATCTGATCGCTTGTAAGAATCGGAACAGCGAGTTCGGAGGTAATCAGATAGGCGGCGGTAACGGGGATGCCCATCCCCAAGATGAGGGATGCACCGGCGAGCAGTAGGATAGCGATTGCACGGCTATCTCCAGCGACAGAGAGGACTAGGTCAGGAAAGATTCTACCAAGTCCAGTGAGATCGATCACGGCAATAATGATGCCGATGCTGCCAACTGCGCCGCCGATGGCGAGGGAGTTTTTCGCTCCACCGACCATGGCTTCCCAAAGACGTTTGGGAGTGAGGCGTGTTTCTAGTCGAAGGTAACTGATGCCAATCGTAGTCAGGATAGCGAAGAACGCGGCTTGGGATGCTGTATGCCCCGCAATCAGAGTGGCAACCAGCACAACTAACGGAATCAAGCAGTACCACTGGCCCTTGAGCAGTGTGCCCAGGTGTGGCAATTCAACTTTAGGCAGCCCTTCAATGCCCTCCTTTTTTGCCTCAAGGTGTACCATCACCCACACTGAGAAGAAATACAACAGTGCTGGGGTGACGGATAGCAACGCAATATGGCTATAGGGCAGCTCGGTGCGTTCTGCCATAATAAACGCGCCGGCACCCATCACCGGCGGCAAGAATTGCCCTCCGACCGATGCTGTCGCTTCAACGGCACCAGCGATGTGAGATCGAAAGCCGGTGCGCTTCATCAACGGAACAGTAAATGCGCCGGTTGCAACCGTGTTTGCGATTGCACTCCCTGCCACCGAACCGAAGAATCCGGAAGCGACGACCGCTACTTTCGCGGGACCGCCCACCAGCCGCCCTGCTACGGCCATCGGCAGATCAATGAAAAACTGTCCTACCCCCGATTTTTCCAAGAATGCGCCGAAGAAGATAAACAGAACAACATACGTCGCCATGACGTTTGCCATGATGCCGAAGATACCCGCCTGGCTGAAAAAACTGTATTCAAAAATCCGGCGTAACGGGAATCCTTTGTGGGCGATGACAGACGGCATTGATTGACCAAATAGGGCGTACATAATCCCGACCGCCGCGATTATGGTCAGGGCCCAACCGACTGTCCGCCGGCTATACTCAAGGCTCAAAATCACCGCCACCGCCCCAACGCATACATCGAGTTGGCTGTATGCTCCCGCCCGATCTGCAAGCGTTTTGTACTCGACAATCCAGTATCCAATCACGAAGATGGTTAAACAAACTAGTATCAAGTCGGTTACCGACGGACGAGATTCAGGTGAGCTACGCCTGAACTGATGGAACATACCGGTCAAAACGAATGTGAGGAGCAAGTACAATCCGACGTGATACTGCTCACCCGATGTTCCGAAACCTGCACCGTAGATGTAAAAGCACACAAAGCCGACAGCTATAATCTCAAAGATCCACTTCCATATACCTTTCAGATCCCGACCCGAGCGTTCAAATTTCTGCAACGGTTGCGTTTCTATGTTTGCCATCTCCTTCCATGCCTCTCAAACCGACAAGTGCAAAAATTTGCATTACATAACGCTATCACGATGTACGCCGCCGTAATTCAGCTTCAAGTCGGCGAATCCGCTCCTCCGCCTCAACGCGGGCTCGGGCTTCTTCGGCGGCGTGGTTTTCTGCCTCAACACGGGCTTGGGCCTCTTCGGCGGCGTGATTTTCTGCCTCAACGCGGGCTCGGACTTCTTCGGCAGCGTGGTTTTCTGCCTCAACACGGGCTTGGGCCTCTTCGGCAGCACGAGCCGATACATCAACATAGTTTTGTATCAGATTACCCGTTTCATCATAACAAACAAGATTTTCGTCCTCCAAGCTCAACCAGATGTTGACGGGTTCAATCCAGAGCCAGCCATCCGCATTGGGACTCAACTCCTCATAGCCATCCGGTGTCAGACGGTATCCCACCAACGCTCGCTCCATTACCCCCTGTCGCTCAAATCGATCCACGATGATGTAATTCAGTACGCCGACCCGTGCATAGTGGTCAACCTTCGTAACAACATCAGTTGAGCGGGTTGAAGGCGAGACGATTTCGATAATCAGGCTTGGCTTGGTTTCCTCATCTTCCTCTGAAAAGGTACTCCAATTGATATGCCGACGGAGGTTAAAAATCACCGAAATATCAGGTCCATGCGCTCTTAGATCGGGTAGTGCCCACGCTACACGTACATCGTGCAAGACTACAGCGTTCGGCTCATCCACAATCCGGGCTGACAATACATTGTAGAGATAGTTACAAAATCGTTCATGTTCTTCGTCGTGCATTCGGTAATCTCCCACCTGTGGGTGAAGGATATCCTCAAGTGTTAGAGGCGTCCGTTCTAGGACCTCTGTTCCGTCTGCCAAAGTCCGCATTGCTTCACGCCACCCGTAGGGATAGGGGTCTTTCTTATCAAGAATTTCTCCGTTGGTTGGAATGGTTACTATTTTCATGGCGATCTCCTTCCCTTAGTGGGTAATAACTCACAAGTCCGTTAGCGATAATAAATCGCAACTGTTACGTCCTTCAGTATTAACGGTTCACGCCTTATCGGTTGGGGGTTGACCTGTCGAATTTCTAGTTCGTTGATTCCTTTTGTCAGGGGTGGGCTGCCGATGTCGAATTCGATAGTGCCACCGGGGATTGACACCTTTTGGGTTCGAGATGGGTATCGGTTCCAGCCCTGTTCATACTCTGTGCGGGTCCTGTTGTCTGAGACAGCCACGCCGGTGTTCCAAGAAATCAATCCTCCGTTCAGTCGTATTTCAAACGTATCTGCAGCGGTTAGCCCCTCAAATCCTAGACCGAGTGTACATCGATTCAAAGCACTATCAGAAGTTGCCGATTCTAGGTCGTCAGCGATATCTAGCTGGAGGCTCACACCGCGGTCATAGAAGGTCTGATTAAACTGAACGGGAAGTTGTGCCGCAGGAATGGCGTTAAGGAAGGAATAGCCAAGTTGAGAGGTCGGTTGATGTCGATTGGAGTGATCTAACTCGTAGCACTTGTTTAACCGTTGTAGTGCTGCGGGATCAGCCAGTTGATTCAAGACATTTCGCTTCCAGTCGTTGGACATGCTATAGTAGTTAAAAAAGTAGATGCCATCTACGCCAGCCTCCCAGTACCGGAGCGCGAGTGCCTTCAGCGACTCTTCGTTCAGTAATGGTCTTAGCCCCTCAAAACAACCGTAGATTTTGCAACCGGTTCCCTGGGCGGTTTCAACCCATTCCCGAATGGGCATCTCAAACGGGATGAATCCGCCACCTGCGATGAGCATGTCAACCATGCCCTCTTTTATCCACACCTCGGTGTCGAGTCCGATTCTTTTAGAATCTGCCAGCGTCGGCGGCACACGCACAGCGAGATTGAGCGGCTTCCCCTTTTCTTGACTGACTTCGTCTAACTTGGTCCGAACACCGTGTACAAAGTCTGTCATTAGGTATCGGTACTGGTATGCCTCTGCGACGCGGAAGAAGGCGGGATGGCGCATAAAGTCCAGTTCAATGCCATCAATGTCGAAGCGTTCAATTAGCTCAAAGATAATCCGTGACATGTGGGTGCGCACTTCTGGAAATGCGTAGTTTAATCCAGTCCGTATGCCCCATTCGAGGCTTCCGTGCGGTATCGATTCTCCGGGGCGGCCGATGCACAGTTCCGGGTGATCACGGCGAAGGCGTCCGTAATTCGGAGCTGATTCCTCCATGTCGTAATGCTCGTTCATTCTAACGGACGGGAAAAACGCCATACCCGCCTCATGGCACAGCTGCGAAATTACCGTCACCGGACCACCGTGTGCCCTAATCATTTGGCGCAGATTTTCAGTCTTCCGCTGTTGCCCGGCGTCAAGGTCTTCATACCCGTCGCCGAATCGTTCTCCAACTTCGGTTTCGTAGTCGTAGACTTCGTGCCCACCGATAGACCAGAGAAAAACATCAACCGGCGATCCAGCATAGGGGGCAATCATTTTGTCGCGCATATCGTCCGGGGTCAGTGGCGGCCCGTAGGTGCCCATTATCCAACCATCATCATTGCTGAGCACCCGCCAATACCTCTGGGAGGTTGTCATGTGAGGGTCTCCTTGAACGGCAATTCTTGTGCTTCTCTGTCCTTTAGAAATAAGATCGAGCGTTGGTCAATTATAACACGCGCTTAGTATTCCATCCATGAAAAAATGGGGATTCAACGAGAGGATGATGTATTTGCGAACCGCTTGGGGAAAGATTGAACATGGGGTGCTGATTGTGATATACTCATTGTTGTTGTGGAAGATCTGAAGTTATTCGGGAACCGTGAGTTAGATGAAGTTGGTTCGCACCTTCTTGTGAAACTACCGAGCCTACCAAACGGAAGATCGGTAGGTGTGGTTTGCAACCGCGCCGGCTTTGAAGTGTCTAAATAATTCTAAGATCTACTATTAGTATGTTACGCACTATATTTTTCGTTGATGGGAGAGTGAATAGATAATGATGAAACCGTTTATGGAAACCTTGCCTCCTGAAGTAGATGTTAAACTGCAACGGATAAAACCGCCGGAGGAACAGGTCCTTTTCCAAGTCACTACAGATCTCATCAACGAGCAATCATTTGGAGAAAAATGGCTGATTGCCACGGATCAACACTTGTTGTTTATACCAACTGAGAGTGTAGATGGCACTGTGGAAGTTCCGCTTTCAGCGGTGCAGGAAGCTAGAACAGAAGAACTCGTTGGGGGAGGATGTCTCGCGGTAGAACGGAAGGAAGGGGAGCCGGTCTATCTACACTATTCTAGTTCATTGGCACCCAAGTTTGCTGAGATCGCCGCAGGTATTCAGCAGCTCTCCAAAGGGGAAACGCTCGAATTGCCTACAGAGATGGAGCGCACACGGTGTGAAAAGTGTGGACGTCTGCTCGCCGAGAAGGATGGCAGATGTATTAGCTGTGCGAAGAAGCGGGACACATTCCGGCGGATTGTCAGCTACGTTAGACCTTATCGCTTTCAACTTGTACTCGTTTTTGTAATCACGACAGTCGCTGCACTGATCGAGTTACTACCACCCCTTATCACACAGCGCATTATTGACGATGTTCTTACGCCGAAATCAAATTTTGGGCTTTTGGTCTGGCTTGCATTGGCACTTTTGGGGATTCGTCTATTGCTATGGCTATCCCAAGTGGGCCGTACAGCGATAAGTAGTTGGCTAGGGTTTCGAGCAGCGGAAGACATTCGCACTGAACTCTATCGTGTATTACAGTTCACACCTCTGAGATTTTACGATAAGCGAAAAGTCGGGAACCTCATCTCTCGAATGACTAACGATGCAGAACTTCTGGAGGAATACCTAATCTACGACCTGCCTTTCATCCTATCAAATGTGCTGCTGCTACTTGGCATCTTGACGTTGCTGTTATATAAAAGCTGGATTCTCACTATATATGTGCTGCTGCCTGTGCCGCTGATTGTCTTGGGTGGAGCACTAATCTGGAATCGTATGGAGCGTTACTGGCGTCGTTGGTCTGTTAAATGGGGACGGTTTTCAGCCCATTTGAACGAGTCAATCACCGGCATCCGATTGGTCAAAGCTTTTGCTCAAGAGAAACGAGAAGGGGCTCGTTTTAATCGCCGGAATGACGAACTGCGGCAGGTGAGCGTAAGTGCAGACCGGGCGTGGTTTGTGTTTTTCACGGTGATGAACTTTCTAATGAGTTTCGGCGTGTTCTTTATCTGGTACTTTGGCGGACGACAGATCCTCGTCGGAGAATTGACACTCGGTGAATTGACAGCGTTTATCAGTTACCTCTGGATGCTCTACCGCCCCCTCAGGTGGCTTGGTGACTTCTACAACTTTATGATCCGTGCCTATGCGGGTGCAGAGCGAATCTTTGAGGTGATGGACACTCCTGTTGAGCCGTTCAACGCTCCGGAGGCGAAGGCTATGCCCCAACTCGAAGGACGGATAGCCTTCAAAGATGTTACATTTGGTTACGATCCGGGCAAGCCAGTGCTTAGGGGGATTAACCTTGAGATAACACCCGGTGAAATGGTTGGCTTGGTGGGTAAATCGGGGGTCGGCAAAAGCACTTTCATCAACCTAATCTGTCGATTTTACGATGTCGATCGGGGGTGTTTAGATGTTGACGGTGAAGATAGTCGGGACATCCGACTTGAAGATTTGCGTGGGCAGATCGGGATGGTCCATCAGGAACCGACGCTGTTTAATGTTACGATTGCTGAAAATATCCGCTACGGCAAACCGGACGCAACATTTGCTGAGGTGATTCGTGCGGCAATAGCAGCAGAAGCGCATGATTTCATCGTTGCCAAGCCAGACGGTTATGACACAAAGGTTGGCGAACGTGGTGGGAAACTCTCCGGTGGGGAAAAGCAGCGTATCGCCATTGCACGCGCCATTCTGCATGATCCCAAAATTCTCATCCTTGATGAAGCGACCTCCTCGCTTGACACACCGACTGAGAAAAAGATTCAGATAGCGATTGCGCGACTGGTCAAAGGACGCACCACCTTTGCGATTGCCCACCGGCTCTCAACTCTACGGAACGCAGACCGGCTGGTTGTCTTGGATGATGGCAAAATTGCTGAGGTTGGTACACATGCGGAGTTGATGGCACGGAAAGGTATTTTCTACCACCTCGTTCATACGCAGCAGACAACGACAGCAATTATGGCAGTTGGTGGTGGGAAGCACGATTCAGAAGATAACTCGGAAGACGATGATGAATAGCGTCATCGTGTGAAAGCCATTTGACTTTTCTATAGAGCACTCAGTATAATGTGAATTCTTACTTCCCTACCGGAGCACACTATAGTAGATTTTAGAATTAATGAGACACTCCAAATCGGCGCAGTTGCAAACAGCACCTACCAAACATGGGGAACGAGAGTGTTCATTTATTTGTTGAATTCACTATAAAATGGATAACATCACCTATCGCACAATTTTTGACGGCTCACTGAGTGATAGATATATTTGGATAACAACTTAGGTGACTACACTGGAGAATGTAATGGCATCTGAAGCGGAAAAAATTGAAACACCCACGGAGAGTGGAAAAGCAAAAACGGAGAGGACAATCACTCCCATTCAGGTAACCCATCCGGAACATGTTGAGCCTGAAACGATTCGCCTATTCCGGGAACCGCCGTGGGTATTGCGGTTGACTATTGAGGGCGATCGTTCCTACCTCAAGGTTCGAGTGGTGTGCGCGGCCCCATTATCTCAACCCGATCGATACATCTGCTTTCTTGACGAAAAGAATGAGGTAATCTGTACAGTCGAAGATCCGATTGATTTAGACGAGGCATCTCAGCGGCTGATCAAAGAAGAGCTTGAGCAACGGTATATGACCGCCATTATCAAGCGGGTGGATTCGCTCAAGAGTGAGTTTGGTGTGTCCTATTGGGAGGTCCAGACTGACCGAGGGGACAGAGAGTTTGTCGTGCGAAATGTATCTGAGAACGCACAGTGGATTACAGACCGCCGGCTGCTGTTGCTTGATGTGGATGGCAACCGTTTTGAGATCTCCAACTTAGAGGTTCTCGATAAAAAAAGCCGCGGACTAATCGAAATGGTGCTCTAGTGATGAAAGTTCCGGAGAATCTTCAACGAGTCCTATCCTTCGTATATTAACGCAAGTGGCTAGTACCATGGAGGGACCGAGTTTTTCACTCTCAGATTGTCTGATTTGGGCAAAATCAGTTGCATCTTTTCGCTAACCTATATTTTCTTTTTTCTAAGGGAATAACTGCATAGGAGAATTGCTTTTCATGTATTTACCTGAAAACGATAAACTGTGTATGAAGACGGCACCTAGCCCCCCGGAAAACATGATACTGATACCTACTGGCAGGTTTGAGATGGGAAGCAACGATACTGAGCCTTTTTACGAGCAGCTTGTGCATACGGTGCATGTGGATGCGTTCTATATGGACACATATCCCGTGACAAATGTTGAATATCAGCAGTTCCTGATTGAAAATCCCGGTTGGCAGAAAGATCAGATTGAGGATGAGTTTCACGATGGTGACTACCTGTTGAATTGGGATGGTAATAACTATCCAGTGGGGAAGGCTAGCCATCCCGTTACTTGGGTGAGTTGGTATAGTGCGATGGCCTATGCTATGTGGGCGGGAAAGCGTTTGCCGACGGAAGCAGAATGGGAATACGCTGCACGCGGCGGGCTATCCGGCAAAAAGTACCCGTGGGGCGATTTGCTATCTAATGCGAAAGCGAACTACGACAGAAATGTTGGAGATACGACGGTGGTTGGTAAGTATCCCGCGAACGAATATGGTCTGTATGATATGTCCGGGAATGTTTGGGAGTGGTGTCTTGATCTTTATGATGATGACTTTTACTTCACATCGCCTCGCAAGAATCCACGTTCAGGCACGAATGAACCAGAGTGGATCATAAACAACTTCATCGATATTACAGCTGAGCGTGTGTTGCGCGGCGGTGGTTGGAGTGCTTCACCACAAGGTCTCTGCGTCGCCCATCGCCTCAGGATTTTACCCATGAACACAACCTATGACTACGGTTTCCGTTGTGTGCATTGACATACTCCCACACCCTAAAGGGTGGGGATTCTCGCCCGTTCCCAATAGGCTGTCGAATTGCTCTATCAACGAAGTTAGCCCGATGAACTGGGACTTACGACCTCTTCTGAGAGGGTAGATGCCCCTACCCTATGGATATTGATCGCCGCATTGCGGTCTCTATCCAACTGTGTGTGGCAATTTGGACATTGCCATGTTCTATCACGAAGGTTCAACGCTTGATTAACGGCACCACAGGCGTGACAGGTGCGGCTTGATGGATACCACTTATCTATAAATCGGACTTCACGATTCTGTTTCTTAGAGTTAATATACTTCAGTTTCTGCACGAAATCATAGAATCCCAAATCAGAGACCTTACGACCCCAAAGGCGTTTCATGCCCTTGATGTTGAGCGTCTCCAGTGAAATCCAATCATACTGGTCTGTCAGCTCATGCGCTAGCTTCCAGTGGAAATCTTGTCGCTGGTTGGCTATCCTACGGTGCTTGCGTGCAAGGTTGCGTCTGGCACGCTCACGGTTGTTTGAACCTTTAACCTTGCGTGAGTGGTTGCGGTTGGCGCGTTTGATAGCGTTGAGACTCCGTTTGAAAAATTGTGGAGCGTCATAGTCATTATAGTCAGAGCCGGTGAGATACCGCTTGAGTCCAAAATCGAACCCCGCGCTGTTACCCGTCGTCGGTCGATTCAAGGACATCTCTACATAATCTGTCAGAATGATTATCCACACGTCTCCAACGCTGTCCCGCTTCACCGTACACCGTTTGGGAGTGCCAAGTATGTCTTGGCTCTTAAAATACCGGTATATCCGCTTACCAATACGAATATAGTTACTCTGTAGCAGGTGCCAACCCGCTTGTTTGAGGGTGTAGGACTTGTAGCTGAACCGTTTCTTAAAGCGCGGAAGCCCCGAACGCTTACCACTTTTGCGGTCAGCGAACATTTGGGTGTACGCTTTATCCAGTCGGTCTATTACGTCTTGCAACGATTGACTCGGTAGCAAGCACCAATGAGCAAATCGGGAGAGCCTTTTCAATTTTGTCAGGTGCCGCATCAGCACTTTTTTGCCCGGATAATTGCCGTACATACCGTAGTACCGACGGCACAATGCCACAAAGTGATTCCACACCTGAGCATGGCTATCAATCGTTTTGTGCAATTCACGATTACCGTGATTGCTATACATTTTGAACTTGTAGGTTTTCACTGGAATCGTCTTTCTATCTTTCATTGCCGGTTCAACAAGTGCGGGAGACACCACCGGGCGGTGGCGTGAACCTCTCCCACTGAAAGACAAATCAACTATACCATATGCTATCTGCAAAATCAACATCTTTTCACTTACTAACGGGCTTTGGTGGGCTACATAGGCTTCGCCCCAATTGCTCCCAACCTAAAGGATGGGGCATTGCCCGCAACATTAGGTAACGTCTTAGGGCTTTATCAGGCATCACGCACCGCATCCGCCAGAACTTCAATCAGATGTCTTGCCTCTTTGCCCGTCCCTTGTTTGACCTGCTCGCGGCAAGAGACTCCCGCGACAGCCACCTCAAAATCACCGTCCTTCTCATTGATTGCCTTGAACAGTTGGCGGCTACCTACCTGCATTGATACGTCGTAGTGTTCGGCTTCATAACCGAACGAACCTGCCATGCCGCAACACCCGGAATCGACGACATTGACATTATAGCCCGGTGGCAAGTTCAGAACCTGCTCGGAAGGTTTCACACCGACAATAGCTTTCTGGTGGCAATGTCCGTGCAACAAGATCTCTTTCTCTGTATCCTCAAAAATTAGGTCTAATTCCCCTTTTTCGTGGAGGGAGAGCAGGAACTCCTCAAGCATAAATGTGTGTTGTGCAACGAGGTCTGTATCCGCACTAGGGATAAGATCTACATAATCGTCGCGTAACGCCAAGAGGCAGCTTGGCTCGCAGCCGACGATAGGGATACCGTTGGCGGCGTAAGGGAGGAGGCGTTCAACGTTGTAACGCGCATTCTCAATTGCGTCTTCAAGCATACCCTTAGAGATCATCGGACGACCACAACACCGCTTTTCTGGCAGAATCACCTCGAATCCCGCAGCTTCAAGCACAGCGGTGGCAGCCTTGCCAATACTGGGGTAGTTGTAGTTCATGAAGGTATCGTGGAAAAGGACAACCTGTTTTCGTGTCTCGTCGCCATAGCCGTTGTCGGCGGTATGATGTTTCTGAAACCACTGCTCGAAGGTTTCACGGACAAAATTGGGCAGCGATCTGCGTCGATCAATTCCTGTGAACTTTTCCATCGCCCACTTGGAGATACCGCTGTTCATGAACCAATTCGAGATAGGGGCAAATGCAGAGCCGATTGCGCTCAGTTCGGCGATATTGCCAAACAACCGATTCCGCAGGGGCAAGCCATTTTCCTTGTAGTAGTGAGCGAGGAATTCGTACTTCAACTTTGCCATATCCACGTTGGACGGGCACTCTGCCTTACAGGCTTTACACTCCAAGCAAAGGTCTAACACTTCGTAGAGCCGTTTCCCCTTGAAGTGATCGTGCGGCAACGTTCCAGAGAGCACGTTTCTCAGCGCATTTGCGCGACCACGGGTTGAGTGCTCCTCCTCTAATGTCGCCATGTACGAAGGGCACATTGTGCCAGTCAGTTTCTTGCGACACGCACCGACACCGTTGCACATCTCAATGGCACCGCCGAATCCTCCCTGACTGGAAAAATCGAAATAGGTGTCAATCTTAATCGCGTTGTATGTGGGACCAAATCGCAAATTCTCCGTCATTGGTGGTGGGTCTATGATCTTGCCGGGGTTCATGATGCCCGTTGGATCGAATGCCGCTTTGACTTCGCGGAACGCCTGATATATCTGCGGCCCGAACATACTCTCGATCCATTCACTTCTCACCAGTCCATCGCCGTGCTCACCACTCATTGCGCCGCCGAGCTCCATCAGCAGATCTCGGACATGCCGTGCGATGGAGTGCATCTTCTGAATATCCTCTTCCTTCTTGAGATTGATCACGGGACGATTATGCAATAATCCGACGCTGGCGTGCGCGTAATAGGAAGCGGTTGTGTCGTGATCCTCGACAATCTTCCCGAAGCGGCGCACATACTCCGGCAGATTTTCAATCGAAACTGCCGCGTCCTCCACAAACCCGACCGGCTTATAGTCGCTTCTCGCGCCCATAAGCAAGCCCAACCCTGCTTTCCGCGTGTCCCATACCCGCGTTTTTTCATCTGCTGTCATACAGCGCACGAAGGCGTAACCGAGGCCGACGGATTTCATCTTCCGTTCGAGGGCATCTAGTTGGTCAAACAGTTCCTCCTCTGATTCGCCGTAGAATTCTACAGCGAGAATTGCTCCCGGGCTGCCTTGGATAAAGGTGCTGATCCGGGAAAACTCCAACGACTGTTTTGTCATATCAATGATAGTCTTGTCGATGAGTTCAACGGCGGTGGGGTTGCATTCGAGAATCGGCTGCATCGCTTCCATCGACTCGATTAGTGTATGAAAGTGAATTACATTAAGCGCGGTCATCTTGGGGGTTGGCACAAGGTTAATCTTCGCTTCGACCGTTGTTGCAAGCGTTCCCTCTGATCCGACGATAATTTTCGCAAGGCTGAAGGGATAGTTGGCATCGCAGCCATCTCTCCGGTACGGAGTTAGATCTCTTGACCCTGCATTGGGGACATATTCATCAAGGTTGTATCCGGCAACACGCCGTAGGACTCGCGGGAACTGTTTCCGAATCTCATCTTCGTTTTCCGATGCGATTCGACATATCTCCCGATAGATATGACTTTCGCGGGAGTCTCCCCGCTGTTTAGCGGCAAGTTCGTCAAGTGAGATTGGTTCAACAAAAATCGCCTCTCCGTTGGATAGCCGCAGATCCAGCGACATCGTGTGATCAATGGTTTTACCGTAAATTAGGGAATGTGCTCCTGCTGAATTGTTGCCAATTGTACCACCGATATTTGCCCGACTGCTTGTCGCCACGTCGGCGGAATACATCAGATTATGCGGCTTCAGGTACTCGTTCAACTCGTCTATGACGACCCCCGGTTGCACCCGCGCCCAGTGCTCCTCGACATTGACCTCGATGATCTCGTTCATATATTTGGACATGTCGATGACAATTGCTTGTCCCACCGTCTGTCCCGCCAAGCTTGTTCCGCCGCCGCGAGGCAGAATCGGTAGGTTGCGATCGTAGGCGATCTGGATGGTCTTAGTCACGTCCTCTTTGTGTCGTGGAACAACAACGCCGATGGGCTCCATCTGGTACAGGCTTGCGTCGGTGCTGTATAAGACTTTGGAATACGGATCGAAACGCACTTCACCTTCGATCTCTTTCCTTAATACCTGTTCCAGTTCGTTGTGGGAATTATTCATATTTATTGTGACTCACTTTCTATTGGAACACTGTGTTTCTGAATGATTGGATTAACCTCACATCTTAACACAGTCGAGATGAAAAGTCTATCAAAATCTTTTCTTTATAATCGTTGACTAGACCGTTTACACAAGCAGGAGTTAATCGTAGATCTCGTGTTGACACAATCTCAATCTCGTGCTAATATCTTAGGACTAACACAGTTGATTTGCTGAAGTTAGTGGTGCTGCCTATTGCGTAAAACTTCTGAATACACATCCCGAAATACCCAATATTACAAAGCATAAAACCTTCTCAGTTTTGGTAAAGGGATTAGCATGAGCCTGCACACCAAATTAATATTGAATTGCATGGGGATTGTGCTGGTCATTTTGCTAGCGATGTATGGCTATCTCGATTATTCGCTGAAGCAAAACCTGAGTGAGCGAATCACGGACGACTCCATAGCACAGACAAATCTGACGCGGGAATTTCTGCTGAAGGAGATCGACACAGCTATCAGTCAACTCAGATGGCTTTTGCTGTTAGCAATCAGTGCAGGGCTTGTTTTTGCAATTTTATTCAGTATCATTACTACCAACGTTACCACGAAACCGATTCGGGACTTGACCCAAGCCACAAAATCACTGGCGATTGGCGAACTGAACTCGCGTGTCTCCGTTGCCGCATCCGGTGAGCTTGGGGAGTTGTCCAATCATTTCAATCAGATGGCGAATCGGATAGAAACGCAAATCCATGAGATCTCCCGTGAGCGCAATCTCAGGGACAGCATCCTATCAAAGATGGTCGAGGGGGTGCTCTTAGTTGATGCACAGTTTGCCATCACCTATGCCAATTCGGCAGCGATCGCTATGTTAGATTTTCCTGTCCATTATCAGGCACTCTCTTTGGTCGAAATCATCCCTGACCCGGGGCTAAAACGTCTCTTAAGACAAGTGACGGATACGGGGAAGGCCGGGTTCGCAGAAATTACACTGGTCAGGGCAACTGAGCGTGAGACGGAAGTTATCGTTGTGCCTGTTGGAGGGGAATATCTGGTCAGTCTCCACGATGTGAGCCAGTTGAGAAAGTTAGAGCGGATTCGATCGGATTTCGTTGCCAACGTCGCTCACGAAATGCGTGTGCCATTGACCTCAATTCACGGCTATGCGGAGACGCTTCTCAATGGTGCTTTGGAGGACACCAACGCAAACGAGCGGTTTGTAGAAAAGATTTTACAGCAATCCGCGCGGCTTTCACAGCTCGTATCGGGTCTGCTTGATTTATCTCATCTTGAATCTGGAGAAGTTAAACTGGAATTAAAACCGTGCGAGATTGACGCATTTCAAGGAACTATCTTGACCCTTTTTGAACCTGTATTTGAGGAAGCGGATCTGACATTTGAGTGGCAGGTGCCTAACCATTTGCCCCCTGTGTTTGCGGACAAGCAGCTGATTGGACAAGTGTTAGCAAACCTAATTGAGAACGCGATTAAGTATACACCCGCGGGTGGCGTTATCACGATTTCTGGCGAAGCCAATGACTCTGAGGTTATCATCCATGTGAAGGATACCGGAATCGGTATTCCTGCTGAAGTGCTGCCCCGAATTTTCGAGCGATTCTACCGTGTAGATAAAGGACGTTCGCGTGAGATGGGCGGCACAGGACTGGGACTTGCGATTGCCAAACACATTCTGCTGCAACACGGTGGCAGGATATGGGTTGACAGCAGTCCGGGAGAGGGGTCGGTGTTCCACTTTGCTCTGCCGTTGCAAAGGAGAGTCTCAGCGACAGAACAGATAGCACAGCATTCTCAGATTGACGATGACCGATCCTTTGAATCCCTTAAGAATCTATAGACGTAAAATAAAAAAGCCCTGTTCGGCGAAATACCAAACAGGGCTTAGAATAACTCTCCCGGACGGATTCGAACCGCCGACAAAGTGGTTAACAGCCACCTGCTCTACCAGCTGAGCTACGGGAGATTATTGTGCAAAAAACCGCTGGCAACATATTGTAGCACAACAGGGGTTAATTATACATAATCGTTTTCGGAATTGCAAGGAAAATAAAATCAAGAGAAACAATATAAAGCAGATAAATTAATGGAAGATGCCCGGCACTGGAATAATTCTTTATAAGCAAACTTCTTTAAGCTATCGCACCGAAAGCTGGTTTAATATAACCCCCGTTCTGAATATTACTTCAGAACTATCACTGAATATGATTGGAGCGAAATCCGTTTGAGGTGAGTGCATGTTGAGTGCTACAACTAGCAAACCTCTATCCGTAAAGGGAGAAATAGATGTCACAACCGGAACAGATTCGTATTGGTCATAGCCCTGATTCAGATGATGCCTTCATGTTCTACGCTATTGCTAACGGGTTGATACCGACCGATGGTTTTGAGATTGTCCAAGTTGCTGAGGACATTGAGAGTTTGAACAAACGCGCGGTCAACGGGGAATTAGAGGTAACAGCCATATCGGTTCACGCCTACGCCTACGTCGCCCAACACTATGCGCTGATGCCGTGTGGAGCCAGCATCGGCGATCGATATGGTCCGCTCGTTGTATCCAAAGAGCCGGTGCAGCGGGAAGCCCTCGCGGGTAAAAAAATCGCAATACCCGGTGAAATGACAACCGCCTACCTGACGTTGCGGCTCTGTCAACCCGACTTTGAGCCTGAAGTTGTCCAGTTTGATCAGATCTTGCCGTATGTTCAGGCAGGCAACGCGGACGCGGGATTGATTATCCACGAGGGACAGCTAACCTACGGTCGTGCGGGGCTGCATAAGGTGGTAGATCTGGGAGAATGGTGGCATGAGGAAACCGGATTGCCACTGCCGCTTGGGGCAAATGCTATCCGTCGAGATCTCGGTGCGGAGAAGATCCGCCGCATCACCTCACTTCTCAAGCAGAGCATTCAGTATTCGCTAGAGCATCGAGAGGGGGGCTTGGCTTACGCCATGAACTATGCGCGTGATATGGAAACGGATCTGGCAGACCAATTCGTCGGGATGTATGTGAACGACTACACCCTTGACTACGGTGAAAAGGGTAGGGCAGGGGTCAGAGAACTGATGGAACGTGGATATAAGTCTGGTGTTATTCCGCATCAGGTTGATGTTGAATTTGCGACGGGATAGATACCCGTAGGTAGGTAAATTGAACATAATGTAACCCGATTTGTCACCTTGATCAGCCGAGCATGAATTTCATAGTAGGTGCCGAGTGAACTTCTGTGTAAATTGCCCGAAAATCAGTCATAGCACGGATTTCCCTCTTTTTCCCCTTTATCAAATTTCTCAAAAAACTATGAAAACTATGAAATTTCCGAGAATTTTTCAACGGTGCTTTTCAAGTAACACCTTGAGTTAAGATGTCAGGGAAAAACCGGCATATAGAATGTCGATTGGACGGTAGATCAATATGAAAAATGCGAAATTGGATGTACCCGCTCATCCCAAGGTTAATCCTTTCTTTGATGAGATGGGCGTCTATATCATCAATGATGACGTTTGTAAACCCAATCTGTTTACAGGTGAGTTCATTGACCTGATTGTTACATCTCCCCCTTACAATGTCGGCATTGATTACGACTCCAACGATGATACACTAGGGTATGAGGATTACCTCGATTTTAGCAAGGAATGGATACAAAATTGCTACCAATGGAGTAAGCCGCACGCTCGTTTACTTCTGAACATTCCGCTTGATAAGAACAAGGGTGGGCATAGAAGCGTCGGTTCCGATCTCACGAGAATTGCACAGGCAGTGGATTGGAAATATCACGCTACGATTGTCTGGAATGAAGGAAATATCTCCCGCCGAACTGCATGGGGATCTTGGATGTCCGCGTCCGCGCCTTACGTCATTGCCCCCGTTGAATTGATTGTTATTCTGTATAAGGACTCTTGGAAGAAACAGCTTGGCAGCAAAGAATCAGACATCTCACGCGATGAATTTATGGCGTGGACAAATGGATTATGGACATTTAACGGGGAGAGTAAAAAACGGGTGGGACACCCCGCCCCCTTTCCACGTGAGTTGCCATATCGTTGCATTAAGTTATTCAGTTATGTTGGGGACGTTGTATTTGATCCATTTTTGGGGAGCGGGACAACCTTAATAGAAGCACAGAACAATGACCGGTTTGGTGTGGGCGTTGAAATTGACAGTGGCTATTGCGAATTGGCTCAGAAGCGGATAATGAACAGTCGGAGTCTGTTCGCAACACCGGACGAAAAGAGTTTTGCTCGACCTTCCGCAGATCCCGTCCCTAGGCAAGTGGAAAATGGTTGAATCTGTTGGAGCGATTCAATCTCCCACGCTGCTTAGACATCAACCGCGATGCGCTGTCCAATACCCGTTAGCAAACGTCCACCATCAACCACAAACGCGCTTCCCGTAACAAACGACGCGTCATCGGATGCCAGATACGCAACTGCTTTGGCGGTATCCTCTGGTTCGCCCGCACGACCAATCGGCAACTCCGCTGCCCATCGGTCAAGCGTGCTTTGTCGATCAGCATCGGGGGAAACAATCATCGGCGTCGCCGTTGGACCGGGACAAACCGCATTGACGCGAATGTTGTGTTTTGCGAAATCGAGAGCCATGCACTGCGTCAGCAGAATAATGGCTGCCTTCGACGCGCCGTAGACCGAATAACCACCGCCGCCAGACATACCGGCTGTGGAAGCGGTGTTGATAATCACGCCGCTGCCCGTTTGTTGCATCGCGGGGATAGCGCATCTGGAAACGAGATAGACACTTTTCAGGTTGATGTCGATGCACCGGTCCCAATCGGCTTCCGGTATTGTGGTAACGTCGCCGACAACTAGAATTCCTGCGTTATTGTGAAGGATGTCCAACTGACCGTGTTGGCGGAGGGTTTCTTGGATGAGGCGATCTGCATCTTCCGCTTTTGAAACGTCAGTTTGGACAAAAGATATTTCAGTTTGGGTTTCTTGACCGATTTCCTCGGCAACGGCTTGACCATCAAGATTTATATCAGCGATGACGATATTTGCGCCTTCGGAGGCGAACTGTTTGGCGGTTGCCTTTCCAATCCCTGAAGCCCCGCCTGTTACGATAACCGATTTTCCTTGAAATCTCATCTGTTCTCCCAATCATAATAGAGTTATTGAATGCGGGGCAATTGTACCTCAGTCTGGAAATCAAGTCAACTATCCTAGCATCATACTTTTTTCGGCATCATCCACAAACAGCTCGAAAGTGGGTTTTATGAATGAAGATTGGCATCGTTGGATTACCTTACGTTGGAAAAACTACCCTGTTCAATGCACTGACACAGTCTGAAGCAGAAACGGGGACTTATGCTGGGAAAAAGGGTGCCAACGTTAGCTCAGTGAAAGTGCCCGACGAGCGATTAACGGCGTTGGCGGAGGTATTCAGCCCGAAACGAGTCACTCCAACAAGCATCGATTATGTAGATATCGCTGGCGTCTCCAAAGGAAATATTGCGCTTGAGGGGTTGGAAACGGGAGCCATCGCTGAACTCCGTGAGGTTGACGCGCTTGCACATGTCGTGCGCGTATTCGCAGATGACGCTGTGCCCCACGTTGACGGCGATGTAGACCCGGAGCGGGATATCGAAACGATCGACATCGAACTTGCCTTTGCAGATCTGGGGATTATTGACAGTCGTTTAGATCGGCTCAACCGGGAACTCCGGACACAGAAAATTCCAGCATTAGAGCATGAACGCTCGGTGTTAGAACGCTGTAAAAACGCACTGGAAGAGGGCACTGCTATTAGGGAGCTGCGGCTTTCCCCTGAAGATGAACGGACGATACGCGGTTACGGATTCTTGACACAAAAACCGTTGTTGTTGGTTCTCAATATTGGGGAGGATGAGTTGCAGCAGGCAGACGAAATAGGAGCTGGACTCGAAGTGTCCGATCGACAAATTGAGATAATCACACTTTCCGCCAGTTTGGAGATGGAGCTTGGACAGCTGGACACGGAGGAGGCGAAAATTTTCCGTGTTGAAATGGGACTCGACGAATCCGCTCTAGCGCGAGTGATTGATGTTTCGTACCGCACCCTCGGACTAGTGACCTTCTTCACTGTTGTCTCCGATGAGTTGCGAGCTTGGACGCTCAAAAGTGGGATGACCGCGCTTGATGCGGCAGCAGCGATCCATACGGATATGGCGCGGGGATTTATCCGTGCAGAGGCCATTCACTGGGCGGATCTGGTGGATTGCGGCGGATTAACAGAAGCGAGGGATAGTGGACTGCTCCGGCTTGAAGGAAAAGATTACCTTGTCTCGGATGGCGATGTTTTGACGGTGCGTTTTAACGTTTAGAGGTTCAAGACTCTTTGACATATAAAACGCCATCTTCCACTTTGACGGGCAGTTTCTCCATCGGTCGAGGCGGTGGGCCCGCAACGACATTTCCCGCGCTGTCGAAAACGGCGCCGTGACATGGGCAGAAGAACTGATCCTTCCCCTCATCCCATCGAACAAGGCAACCGAGATGGGAGCAGACACGCGAAAAGACCACGAAGTTTCCATCCCCCTGATCTGTCACATAGACAGACCGTTTCTTGTTGGTCTCAACCCACCCATCTTTGGCATTGAAGGTGTAGTTGATCTTTTTATAACGACTCCCCTTGAGCAGATCGACGATACCGAGATCCACCCACTTCTTTGATGCTTTCCTGAAAGCGGGCGAGATGGCAAATCCGATCAACGGGACCCCCATCGCTAGGCTGATTAGACCGCCAATGGCTGCCATACAAGCCTTAAAAAATGTGCGTCGTTTCTGCCCTTCCTCTGGGACGTTTGTCATATCAATCCCCCCTAATTTAAGTCCTCATCTAGGTCAATCTCCTCCACGCTGAAGCGGAGATGTGCTTTATCGACCACATCAATGATTCCCTGCCACTGTTTTTGGGTTTTCTCAGAGATGCCCTCTGCTTCAAGGGTTTGGGCAAATTCATTGATGGTGCTATGAAACTGTTGTTGAAAATAGGTATATTCTTCTGTTTCGTTTGGATTTTTAGGCGGTTCAAAATAGTCGATTAATTCGGTATATTTGCCAAGCTGTTTTGCTGCCTGCACTGCCGCTTCCTTATCACTATCCTTTGATGCTGCCCCTTTTTGGAAATACGCCCGGATAAGGTCATATTCGTCTTTCATCATCGCCATGACCTCTTTAAGATCCTCCGGTTCAATCATTTCTGGGACCGCTGCTTCAGTCTTCGCAGGTCTTTTCAAAAACAGTGCATAACTGAAGGCAAGCGTCTTTTTTGGCATGAGCGCGATAGCTTGGGAGGCTGCTTGTTCTCCGGCAAGCGGTTCAACATCTTCACCAACTTTGATTTTATCTTCGATCCCTTTGCCGCTAAATTGCTTGAGGAATTCGTCGTTGGCAATTCCAGCGACTTCGCTGGGCTTATGGACTTCAACTTTGACCACCTTTCCCGTCATATCAAGTCCCACGCCACCGCTGATAATACCGTTTGGTCCTTTAACAGATACAAACAGAGCCAATCCGATTGGCTTCTTGTTTTCATTGACAGCGATATAAAATGTCGGTTTAAGGTCTTCGGGCTGCAGCTGTGTTCCGATCTCCGCCTCGATAGCAGCCACTTTTTCAGGCGTTAGATCCGCCTTCTTTTCCAAGAAGTTCGCCGCATTCGGAAAAATGGACGCCAATTTTTCTCTGGGCAAAGTTGTCTCATCTGCCCATACGATAGTGTGTGATACGACAATCAGCCAGCTTAAAAAGGCAATTTGGTAAGATACAACAGATTTAAGTTTCATCAGTTCTTCTCCTCACAGACTATTTTTGCGTATCAGTATAACTGGCACAGATAGTGACTGTCAAGCCAATCAGGAAAGATAGCGGTGAGTTTAGTTCATTGGTTCATTGGCAGTGAGTATCGTAGGGAACAACAATCGTTGTTCCCTACTAATGTCGAGATGTGAATCTCGACCTACTGACGGACCGATTTATCCCAAATCGCGGCGCAGCTCCTCCGCTGAAGCAACATCCGCGACCGTGCCCGGAGGGTGTTTATACCACCCCGGATCATCATAGCTAGCAAGCTGCTCCCGAATTTTTAGGATGGTAAACATACCACCCATTGTGATGTAATCGAAGGGACCCCGTGCACCGACCATGGGAATACTGTTCTTTGGCACTGGCATGTGTCCCGCTTCAACGTGAATTCCGTGTTCTCCCATGCCGTGCTCCCCCATCATCATATATGCAGGCAACAGGTTACGCACTTTTTGATCGAACCCTTTTTTCTCAATACCTACGACATTTGGAAAATCGTGTCCCATCTGATTCATGACATGGTGCGTCATGTGGCAGTGCACCCCCCAATCGCCCGGCTCGCTGGCGACGAACTCAATATCCTGCGTGTCACCGACAGGGACAAAGAGGGTGCTGCCCGGATGCTGCGCTGCAACAGGAATGCTGCCTCCGTTTGTCGCAGTAATCTTGAAGTAATGACCATGGAGGTGAATCGAATGATGGTCCATTGCGGAGAGATTGCCAAAGCGAATCCGCACCCGATCGCCCATTTTGGCAACTAACGACTCGGTTCCTGGATAACACTTTGCGTTCATTGTCAGGACGTTGAAGTCATTCATCTCGTTGGGATTAGGCGTGGAGGTTCCCGGATCAATTCGCCACTCACTTAACATGATAGCGAAGTCCCGGTCTACCTTGTAATCGGGCGAGGGTTTTCTGGGATGGAAAACGAGCATTCCCATCATGCCCATCGCCATCTGCGTCATTTCGTCATGGTGGGAATGGTACATATAGGTCCCCGATTGGCGCACCGTCCACTCATATTTGAAGGTCTCACCCGGTTGGATGGCGCGCTGGGTGAGTCCCCCAACACCGTCCATCCCGTTCGGGAGAAAGACGCCGTGCCAGTGGACAGACGTGGGGGCTTTGAGCTTGTTGGTGACGTAGATGCGAATACGCTCGCCCTCCACCGCCTCAATGGTAGGACCGTGAACCTGTCCATTGTAGCCCCAGCACTTCGCTTTCAAACCGGATGCGAAGGTGTGCCACACCTCCTCAGCGACCAAGTGAAAAACTTTAACGCCGTCAACAACCTTCCACGGTAGAGAAGATATGTTGGGCGTGATGACCGGCGTGTAGTCCTTACCGGGCAGCCCCGGTGCTAACGCGGGTCGTTGTACGTCCCCCGCGTAAGATTTCTCCCATTGGGATTCTGCCGCGCTAGCTTTAGCTGCTCCTAGAGCAACGGCACCACCAACTAGTGCTCCTGTTTTGAGCATATCTCTCCGATTCATTTTAATGCCCTCCTGCTGCGTCTGCGTTTTCAAGGTGTTTTGCAGTGCCGTTCCCTTGTGATAGGGGTGTATCGCCCTGTGTGTCTGAGACTAGCCTGCCGTTAAGGATCTGGTCAAACTCCGTGCGTGCAACATGATAGCTGTAGAGTGCTTGGATGTAATTTCGACCGGCGTCGATCTGTTGTTGTTTCACCAGTAACAGTCGTGGCGTGCCCACCTGCATCGCGTTGTACTGCAACTGGACCTGATCGAGGATCTTCTCTTGGAGTGGTAGTATCTCGTTTTGATAAGACAGTGCGGTCTGCCGAGCAGCCAATAGGCGGCGGCGCGCGGCGCGAACAACGGAGCGAATCTCAACCGCTAGCGCGTAGTATTCCTCCTGTCGGCGGCGCAGCTCTGCGGCTGCCGCTGCTCGCTGCCCCTGTTTTCGATCAAACAAGGGAATCTCAAATCCGAGTGCAGGTCCCGCTGACCATGCCCCTGCTTCACCCTCAAGTTCTCCACCGATCTCTAAGTGTGGCACCAGGGACATCGCCTTTACTACGCCGAGTTGTTTTCCTATAGATACGATCTCTCCTCGTGCGATCGCGAGATCTATGCTGTTTTCAATAGCAACCTTCTCAACGCTATCAAGGTTCATCGGTTCCGTTGGAACGTCCGGCAGTCGAGTCTCAACCATCCAAGCTGTTTCCGCGCCCCACACTCCCATCAACCGGTTGAGTTGTTCACGGCTTTCGGCAAGTGTTACCTCTGCAGTAGTAAGTGCTAGCTTCGATTGTTCATAAAGCGTGCGTTGAAGCAGCAGATCCAGTTCCGGGATATTCCCGGCTTCGTAGAGTTCGCTAGCAAATTGGTAGCTCGCATCGCTTGCCAACACAACCTGCTGCAACATTTCCAGCATCTGCTGTTCGGACTGAACGCGATAAAACACCCTGCGTGTCTGGCCCGCCAAATCCATCACGGCTGCTGTCACACGGAGTTTTGCCGTCTCGAACTCCGATTTTGCAGCTGACTTTCGCATTGACCCATACAAAACTGAGAGAAAATCCATCTCAACCTTAAATACATAGTGGTCGTGGGCGGGGTGTGCCGTATCCGGATCTTGTGGGAGCCCAAAGATTGCGTCTCCATGAAAAGCAGGATTTGAAGGAGTATCCGCTTCAATGACAGCGGCGTGTGCGATACCGATTTCCTCATAGGTTGCCTGTAGACGACGGTTGTTTAATAGCGCAATCCGCACGGCAGTATCGGCCACTAACGGCTTATCCAATAACTCTTTAATTGTTTGTGCCACTTCATCGGTTGAATCTGTCTCCATATTCCAGTGAATAGGAAAACCGATACGCTCATCTACTCCTTGTTGAACTTCGTTGAAAGCTGCCCTTTTTGATACACCGGCGCAGCCGGTTAGGGTGAGATACGCCGCGAAAAATAACGCGGCGTATCTCATTTTCTTGTTCATTTTTTAAACTCCTCACCTCTGTTAATGACTATGTTTGTGCGACTCCATGTCTTCAGTGCCAGACATACCCTCATTTGAAACGGACATCTGTTCCTTCGCGGTGTGGCATCTGAGCATCGCGCTTCCGAAATACGGGTTACGAACGGGCTCACCAGTTTGCATCCATATTCCTGCTTTAGGGACATCGGGTGCCATCCCACACACATAGCTGTAGATCGGCTTCCCGTAATTTGCGGGCACCCCCACTGCTGCAATAAAGTGCTTGAAGCTATCGCTTAGTGAGCCGTAGGCGATTCGGGCAGCTTTGATATCCGAGAGATTGCCAAGCTGATGTGCAGTGTCGTGAATCATCTCTGTGTGGGCTTCGTGAGCGTTCCACAATTCAGCAGGGACTCCGGCTTTAACGGCATGGAAGGCTTCGATTATTGCGTGTGCCTTCGCATTGACATTGTCCATCGTATCGGAAGCCAGCTGGTTTCCGATGGCAAGGTAGGCGTCAAGCATCGCACCCAATGCGTCCGCGCCATCAGGAGAGAGCTCTGCGCTACGATGTCCTTGAGTCTTTTCACGCATCTCTCTCATTGGCATATCCCCTTTGTGCATCTCTGCCATCGGCATATTGTCATGATCGGGGGGTGCACCCTGTTGGGCGTTGGGATTTGCCGGGTGGTCTTGTGAGGTGGTGAGGTCAACGGTTTTGCTGCCGCAGCCGATAGCTAACGGTAAAAACAGAGTGATAAGTATGGGTAGAATTTGTCCATTGAAAACTTTGGATAACATGAGAATAACCTCCGTTTGGAATGAAAGATAATCAAAGATAGACCGGTGGTGTTGTGGCGTAGGCACACAGATACACCAACCGATGAATATATTTCAGATATAAAAAAAGGTGTATAGGAAAATTAGGCGAGAACAAACGGAGGTGCCCGAGGAGAGAACTGCGGGAGGAGAGTATCGGTATAGCGTTTATGGGTAGGTTGAAGATGAGCGGTGAAAGAGACAGGATCAGGAAAAACGCTAGGTGTTGTAGGGATTAGAACAACAGATAAAAATGTGTCTTTTTGTATTTGCGAGGTGAGTTGGGGCTCACTGGTTCCAAGCGATTCCCACTGGTTGAAGCAGCAATATCCCTCTTCCTCCTCTTGACGTTCATGGGGAAGGGCTGGTTGATTTTCAGACTCACAGCAAGTGGATTGATTTGTTCCATCAACGGTTGGTGAACCAATCCGATGCTGATGATGGCTTGAAACCTCATCGGAGGCAGCATTTTCATCTGCCTCTTGGATTACTGCACATTGTACTGGGCAGATGAAATAAACCGAAGCGAGTGAGAGTAAGAAAAGCGCACAAAGATTTTTGAATTTCATTAGATTGCTACCTCCCATGCCGTTATATACCGATGCAATGGGAAAAATTATTGTTTGTTCGCAGAACCTTCGGAAAGTTGGGGGCGACTATATATATTCTTCTTCTTCATCTTCAGCAGGGTAGATGTTGACATCGGATATTGAGATTGATTCGCCGACATAAAAGGTTAACCAATTCCCAACTAGCTCGACAGACATCATCTCATCATCTTCGCTGGTGTATTCGTGCAATTCTGCCTCGAATGTCTCCATCTCTAGGAGATTTACAACGGCCATCTCCGCCGGAACGATCTCCTGCCGCACATATTCAACAGAAATTTCAGCACCTTCGTCATCAGGATCAGGGTAGTGGAGCGTGATTAAATCAGGAAGATCTTCATCTAACTCCTCTTCACCGTCGATAATCCAGCGGGAGATCTCATATTCGTTTGTGCCGCCGATCCGATCTACCCCCAAAACCACGACTTCATCTTCATCTTCAAGACGATACATATAGCGCAGCAAGCTGCTGCCTACATACTTTTTCCGCTCCGTCAACTCAAACGTGCGGGAAGCTGCATCGCTGATTTCAAACGTGATCGAATCAGAAAGCTCAATCATGCTTCCAAGTGGAATATCCAACAATTCGTGCCGCTTCGGTTTTTCATCTCTTGATTTGCGGCGAAATAGTGCCATTGCGCTTACCTCTATTAATAACGAACGATTCTAGGATCTGGTTTATACGTTGTGGTATATTAGTTTTTGGAAGACATTGGGGTGCACCACGTAGCACCCCATGCCAATCTAGAAGTAACCTTTGTTATACATTATCAAAACGACAACCCCAATAATCAGGAGGCTGCCGAAAACAAGAACGAACCATGTGCCTCCAGAGGTCTTCTTCTGAACCACAACTCTTTGTGGTTGTGGTTGCGTCGTTGATGCTGATGCAGTTTGGCTGTCGCTCGCTAAAACAATGTTACGAAGTGACTTTTCGTCCGGAAGTTCTTCAACCGTCACCGCTTCTTCGGCGTTTTCGCCATAGAACTTGTCGGAGTTCTTCTCAACGTGTGCCTCAATGTAGTCCTCGTCTCGATTTGTGCCCGGATCTACATAGCGCGAATCTGGCTTGATGCCTTGGCTGTCATAGTAGGCTCGCCACTTTTCGTATTCCATCTGTCGGTCATGTGACCAGTGCGATCTGTCATAATTCGGATGGTGATAATACCACAGCCAACTATGATGGATTCGATGATTATAGTAATCGTGGAAGTAGATCCCCGAAATCATATTTGCGAATACCATACTGGCAGTTAGGCTATAGATGGAGTAACCTGCCATTGGATAATACATACCGAAATTATTGACGGTGATTGGGGACTGTGCTTCACGCGCTTGGCGACGGGCACGGGCGGTATCTCGGTTTGCACGTCTGACTTGACGTTTGAGGCTACGATTTTCCGCCTTGAGGTTTCGAGTTTGCTGCCGTTGTTGCGATTGCAGTGACCGTCTTTGGCTGCTAGTCATATTTCTCGTGGAGACAGCGGAACCGGTTTTTGCACTGCTCATCGCGCTCTGCCGTTGCCGGACCGCGCTGCTTGAGCGCGCTGCACTCGGTCGTGATGAGCTAGCAGCACTACTGCCGTAGCTTCTGCTGGTGCTTCGGGAGCTTGAGCGTACTGATGAACTGCCATAAGTTCTTGATGACGAGGTGCTGCTCCGGGTTGACCTTGTATAACTTCGACTACTGCTGTAACTTCTGCTACCGTAGCTTCTTCCACTGGATCTGAAGCCTTTTGAAAAAACGTCAGAACCTATGCTGAATGCGAATAAAACAAGAACTGCCGCAATCGATACTTTTTGGAAAGGACGTCTCATACTTAACTGCCTCCTTGGGAAGTTGGGGTAAGCTCTCTTATCTCATTAAACACTCTTATCCCTGTAGAAGTTCCCCTACGCATGGGAAATAGCAAAAAATTGGTATCCCTAGAATTTGCTTGACAATTTATAGTGTGTGAATTATTATTACCATTGAGGGTGTGCCTGTAGCTCAACTGGATAGAGCGTTAGCCTCCGGAGCTAAAGGTTGGGCGTTCGAGTCGCCCCAGGCACATCAACCTACCACATTTCTCTTTCTTTTCCACACGTCCGACTTAGAACTACCATCAGTTTTCATATTCAATAGGGAAATTATACTTTCGATCTGTTCTCTCTGTCAATGATTTGTTATGTTTTTTTGTATCCTTTAGGACTTACGCTCTTGAGTTTGTAGTAGCGCGATAAATCGTCCTACTCTAAACCAAGAACATGGGGCAACCCCGCCTTCCACCCTTCCATGCTTCCACAGCCACCAAAATCAGGTGCAATTCTCCCACACCTAAAACTCCCCTTGTTACAGATGTATCCGAACCACTTTTTTTGCTTGTATTATTGTAAAGGGTATGATACTTTATCGCACATGTATTTGGTATAATGACCTCAAACTTTCACGTTTTACACATCACATTTCACATACGGAAGACAGAGGAGGCGTATATGAGTCTTGATGTTCGATCCCCAAAATTATTAGACCTGATTGATGCCGATGCAGAACTGAAGCAACTCGGAACAGGTTGTGAATTCACGGAGGGACCTGTCTGGCACGCCGATGGCAAGTTTCTGTTGTTTAGCGACATCCCTGCAAATCAAATGAAAAAGTGGACAGCGGAGGAAGGTATCACGAACTTCCGTGTTCCTTCGGGGAAATCCAACGGCTTGACCTACGATAAGCAGGGTAGGCTTGTAACGTGTGAACATGCCAATCGTCGAGTTTCTCGGACCGAACCTGATGGCACAGTTGTTACGATTGCATCACATTATGAGGGCAAGCGATTGAACAGTCCGAATGATGTGATTGTGAAGTCGGATGGCAGCATCTATTTCTCCGACCCGCCCTACGGTTTAACAGCCGATTACGGTGTCGAAGGAGAGCAGGATCTTGACTTTCAAGGTGTCTATCGTCTTTCCCCTGACGGCCAGACGCTGACGCTGTTGGTTGATGATTTTGATCGCCCGAATGGTCTCTGCTTTTCGCCAGACGAGTCAATCCTTTATATCGACGATACTGAACGTCTGCACGTCCGCGCGTTTGATGTTCAACCGGATGGCACCATTGCAAACGGCCGGATTTTTGCCGAAGAAGAAGGCGACGATGGTGTGCCCGATGGCATGAAAATTGATGTACATGGGAATGTCTATCTCACCGGTCCAGGGGGTATCTGGATTTTTGATACGGCCGGGGAGCATCTTGGTGTCCTCCAAACCCCTGAGCGAGCTGCGAATCTCGGTTGGGGTGGTGATGACTGGAGCACACTTTTCATCACAGCAAGCACTTCGATTTATAGTATCCAGTGTAAGGTATCGGGAATTCCCGTTTCATAAACTCTGTGCTTGACTGAGGAGATGACAAAAATGCAAAAGTTGACACGGTTGGCGATTTTGATTGCTGTCCTTTCTGTTTTGATACTCAGTGCAAATACACCGATAAGCCCACAAATGGGTTCGCGTCCCGATCCAGTCGGGGAGGAGGGAAATAAGATGGAGATGAAAATTTGGAAAATCGCGCTATTGATGAGCGATATGGAAAAAGCGGAAGATCTGTATGTCAACAAACTCGGTCTTAAAGTACTAGACCGCCTTGATCTCGGTGAACTGGGTGAGGCGATCTTCTTGGACGCGGGTAATGTGAATCTAGAGCTTATTCCTGCCGCTGCATTTGAGGGAGTCTGGGGTTTAGATCGTCCGGGCGTACATCACATCTCGTTCAAGTCTGATGATGTTGAGGGTGGCACGGAAGTGCTCCGCGAAAAAGGCGTTACCGTCAAAAAGGAGCCTTTCCAACCGCTTGAGGGGATGACGCTTGCCTTCTTTGACGGACTTGACGGAGTCAATCTACAACTCTACCGTCACGATAAAGGAGAAGAGTAAGAGCATAGTCACGCTGATTGAGACACTCGGAATGGGAAGACGGGAAGGTTGCAACCTGTCTCGTCTTCTCGTTCTCTCGTTTTCTCGTTTTCTCCCGCTCTCCCCTTCTTTACTTCCTGATCAGCAATTCCACTACAAATTGGCGTACCCATGAAAGTTAGTATCAAACGTCTTGATAAAGATCTACCACTGCCGATGTACGAGACAGGCGGTTCTGTCGGTTTTGATCTATTATGCCGTGAATCGGTAACTATCGAGCCGCAGACGGTGGCGTTAATTCCGGCAAACGTCATCATCGAAACGCCGCCGGGGTATATGTTGATGGTGACGTTGCGTAGCAGTACACCTCGCAAACTGGGATTACTGATCCCGCACGGTGTTGGTATCATTGATCAGGACTACTGCGGGGAAGGCGACGAGATCCAGATCCAGATCTATAATTTCACAGACCAACCCGTTACCGTCGAGCGCGGCGATAAGATCGTACAGGGCATCTTCGTGCGAGTGGATACTGCGGAATGGTCAGAGGTATCTGAAATGGGTTCGGAGACACGTGGTGGGTTTGGCAGCACGGACAAAGGAGGGGTTCATTCGTAGATTAATTCATTAGTTTTTAATGAACCTATGTACTGATGTACTAATGAACTCAAAGAAACAATGAAGCAATATTTAGATGCATTGAAACAGATTATAGAAACAGGTGTCGACCGTAGTGGGCGTAACGGTTCCACCCGTGCACTGTTCGGAATGCAGATGCGCTATAACATGGCAGACGGTTTTCCCGCTGTCACGACCAAAAAGCTGGCATTCAAGGTCATGAAAGCCGAACTTTTGGGGTTTTTGAGAGCCTACTCCGATGTCAAGAACTTCCAGAAATTGGGTTGTCATGTCTGGGATGCCAATGCGGATGCGGATTACTGGAAACCGAGAGCGCGGTTCGAGGGCGATCTCGGACGAATTTACGGTGTGCAGTGGCGGTCTTGGCAGGCACCCGATGGACAAATTGTAGACCAGCTTGCTAATGCTATTGAAGGGATTAAAACGCAACCTTACAGCCGCCGCCATGTCGTAACAGCGTGGAATCCGGGTGAGTCAGATCAGATGGCACTTGAACCGTGCCCCACACTTTTCCAATTTTTTGTGGCTGAAGGGAAGCTATCGCTTCAGTTGTATCAGCGAAGTTGTGATATGTTTCTTGGTGTGCCTTTCAATATTGCATCATACTCCCTGCTGCTGCACATGGTCGCGCAAATAACGGACTTGGTGCCGGGCGAGTTTATCCACACCTTGGGTGATGCACATATCTATCATATTCATTTCGAGCAGGTGGAAACACAGTTGCAGCGGGAACCGTTTGAACTGCCCGAACTTTATCTGAATCCGGAGGTAAAGTCGATCGACGATTTCAAGATGCAAGACATCAAGCTGTGCGACTACAAACACCACGGCACGATTAAAGCACCAATGGCTGTATGAAAGAGCGTATAGATGATTATCTCCATCATTGCGGGCATGGACAAAAATCGCCTAATTGGTCATGGCAACCGGTTGCCGTGGAGACTGCCAGCCGATATGAAACACTTCCGGCGATATACGTTGGGTAAGCCTGTGTTGATGGGGCGTAAAACCTTTGAATCCATTGGCAAACCGTTACCAAAGCGCACCAACATCATATTGACACACGACCGGGATTACCAAGCGGCGGGCTGCGTCGTGAGCCATTCCATTGAGGAAGCGTTGGATACGGCTAGCGGCTGCGGAGAAATCATGATAATTGGCGGTGCGTCAATTTATGAACTGTTTTTGCCGCGGACAGATCGGCTTTATTTAACATATATCCACGATTGTTTTGAAGGCGATGTTTACTTTCCGGCATTTGACCTAGCGGACTGGCAAGAGATCAAACGGGTTGACTGCCAGCCGGACGAAAAAAACCCGCATCCATACAGCTTTCTCTTCCTGCACAGAAGGAGCGAAGATGCCCGATAATCAGTTAAAGCTCTGTATGCTCTCCGGCTCTTTCGAGTACGACTCGGAAGCCTCGCTTGCCGTTTTCCAAGACTATATTGAGAAAAGTCATCCCGTCCAAGCAACACAGATTATTTATCAAAGTGAAGACGATGATCAATCCCTTGAACCGTTGCAGGACACGGATGTGCTGTTAGTATTCACGCGGCGGCTCAATACCACAGGTGCAGAACTTGACCGTTTCAAAGCGTATTGTGACGCAGGTAAACCCATCGTCGGGGTACGGACAGCAAGTCACGCTTACGAGAATTGGCTTGACTTTGACAAAGAGGTCCTTGGCGGAGACTATCAAGGGCATTATGGTGCCGGGATCATCGCCCACGCCGAAGTCAATCCACACGTAAAAGACCATCCCGTCTTACAAGGCATCTCAAACTTCGACTCCTATGGTAGCCTTTACAAGAATCCCTCCATTGCAACCGATACCACATTGTTACTAACGGGAAAAACGGAAGAGCACACGGAACCGGTGGCATGGACGCGCAGCTATCGTGGTGGGCGCGTCTTCTACACCTCGCTCGGTCATCAGAGAGATTTTGAGATTGAGATGTTTTTGCGCCTGCTTGCAAATGCGGTGCTTTGGGCGGGTGGTCAGTTGAATACGATGTAATGCACAGCCAATAGTGCTAAATATCTTGATGAACAGCGAGAGCAATCGCTGCACAGAACCAAATTGCAGCTAACGAAGGTAAAACCGATGGAAAAGATTGATTACAGAGACTTTGACCGTGACATCTGGGAAAAGGAGTTGGAGGACTTTGTGCCTGCCGTGGTCTACGACATGCACACCCACATGTGGTCGGAGGCGCATAAAGGCACACTGACAGGTCCACCCACCGGGCTCCGTTGGGAGATTGACTATCAGGACCATCTAGCGTGGGCGGCGAAATTGTATCCGGGACGTGAGATGCACTATCTTGTTTTGGGAACTCCGATGCCGGGCATGGATGCGGCGGGGCACAACGACTGGATGGCGGCAGAGATGGCGGCAGACCCACAATCGGAAGTCAACATGATGGTCACGCCGGAGATGGCGTCGGATTATGTCGCAGCGCAGGTCAAAAAACACGATTTCTTTGGACTGAAACCGTATCGGACATTTGCACCGGATCCGGCAAACGCTCGCATCCGAGATTTCCTGCCCGAATCCTTTATTGAGGTCGCCCACGACATGGGACTAGCGATTACCATGCACCTTGCCAAGAAAACAGGCCCGGCCGACCCCGAAAACATTAAAGATTTACAATACTACACGAAACAATATCCGCGAGCCCAATGGATTCTCGCGCATTGCGCTCGTGCCTTCAACGCATTTATGATGGAGGAGGCAATTCATATCCTCAAAGAGATGCCGAATATCTGGTACGACACATCAGCGGTGAACGACATCTACTCACACTTTCTATTGATGAAACATGAAGATCGCAAACGGGTTATGTTTGGATCAGACAATATCGTGGCGGGGTGTGCGCGTGGCAAGTATATCACTTATGGTCGTGCGTGGGAATATTATGGCGGTTTTCCAGATCTGCCACACTGCGATCCCACCCCCACGTTTGTGATTTATGAACAGTTACGCCAAGAGCGGCAGGTAGCCGATATGCTTGGATTGACGCCCGGTGAGATTGAAGATCATTTTTCTGGAAATGCGATACAGTTCATCAAGCAGGTAAGAGCGGGACGTGACTGGGAAAAGGAAGGTAACCGATGAAAAGAACACCACTCTATGAAATCCATCGTACACTTGGGTCAACGTTTACAAAGAGCCATGAAGATTGGGAGTTGGTTGGACATTTTACCGATCCGCTTCAAGAACATCATGCTGTGAGACAGGATGTCGGTATCGTAGACCTCTCGCATCGTGGGAGGCTCCATCTTACAGGGACTGACCGAGCAGCATACCTCCACCGCATTATCTCTAATGATGTGGAAGGACTTTCGATTGGAGAGGGAAACTACGCAACCATTCTAACAAATCGTGGGAAGATCATCGCGGACATGAAAGTCTACGTTTTCGAGGAGTCTATCGGTATCGAGACCAACGCCGAAACGACATCAATCCTCTATCAGGAGCTAGACAAATATCTGATTGCCGACGACGTGACCATCGAAGACTTCACTGAGCGCACCGGTGCTGTTGGCATCCACGGACCAAAATCCGCTGAATTGCTTCAGGAGGTCTGTGGATTTGATGTTCGGAATCTCCCGGAATATCACAGCATTGTCGATGAAATTGACGGACGATGGATCGTCTGTGTTCGTGCCAACGAGACCGGCGAGGTTGGATACAATCTGTGCACCGCATCTGAATCGATGGAGTGGCTGTGGGATACTATCCTGACAAAAGGACGAGTCTTTGACACAGAGCCTGTAGGTTTAACCGCCTTGAACAGCCTCCGAATTGAAGCGGGTATCCCGCAATTCGGAGCAGAACTGGGCGATTCGATTTTCCCTGGGGAAGCGGAGTTGGAACAGGCAATTAGTTTTGAGAAAGGATGCTATATCGGTCAGGAGATTGTTGCGCGTATGAAGTATCGAGGGCACCCGAACCGTCTGCTCCGCGGATTTGAAATCGCGAGCGACACCCCACCCCAAAGCGGTGCCCGTCTCTTTGATGAAGATAAGGAGATAGGTTGGCTGACTAGTGCAGTTGTTTCACCCACGCTTGGAAAGACAATTGGGATGGGATATATCCGCGTCGCATTTACAGATGAAGGGAATCAGGTGGAAGTCGAAACAGCAGATAGTCGAGCGAACACCACGGTTAAGTTATTACCCTTTTATCAGTGTGATGCGTGATTTTGAGGCTAGGTGGATTTCACATCGGAAGCCTCCGGGCCCAGACAAGATACCGCTTTGAAGTCACCTTTTGGTTTGACAAAGATATACCTTTTTGTTAAACTCTGTGCCAATTTGGAGCCAGTTGTCTCCGCGTCTACCGCGAAAACCCAAAGTGAGGGAAGAATAATATGACAGGAAACGATAAAAACCGTGCCTATTGGAAAAAGAACCTGCAATATCTTGGGACTTTATTGGCAGTATGGTTCATCGTCTCTTACGGCTGTGCTATCCTGTTTGTCAACCAGCTCGACAAAATCAAAATTGGCGGTTTCCGTCTCGGTTTTTGGTTCGCACAACAAGGGTCGATTTATGTTTTTGTCGTGTTAATTTTCATCTATGTTTGTTTGATGAACCGCCTTGATAAACAGCACCGTGCATCCGAAAAAGAGGGGGAAGAATGAGCGTACAGGCGTGGACATTTGTAATGGTAGGCTTATCCTTCGCAATCTATATTGGCGTAGCGATCTGGTCTCGGGCAAGTTCAACGGGGGAGTTCTATATTGCCGGTGCGGGTGTGCCTCCAGTTGTCAACGGCATGGCGACGGCAGCCGATTGGATGAGCGCTGCATCGTTTATTTCGATGGCAGGTCTGATCTCGTTCATGGGACGCGATGGCTCGGTCTATCTCATGGGTTGGACGGGTGGCTATGTATTGCTAGCATTATTGTTGGCACCGTATTTGCGAAAGTTCGGGAAGTACACCGTGCCTGATTTTGTCGGTGACCGATACTACTCGCGGACAGCCCGTATTGTTGCGGTTATATGTGCGATTTTTGTGTCCTTCACGTATGTTGCAGGGCAGATGCGCGGTGTCGGCATCGTCTTTTCAAGGTTTCTGAACGTTGACATCACCTTGGGCGTGCTGATCGGCATGGGCATCGTGTTCTTTTACGCGGTGCTAGGTGGTATGAAGGGGATCACCTATACGCAGGTCGCACAATATTGTGTCCTCATCTTCGCTTTCCTGGTGCCCGCAATTTTCATATCGCTGTTGATGACAGGTAACATTATCCCGCAGCTCGGTTTTGGTGGAGTATTGGCAGACGGGTCTGGGGAATTCTTGCTTGACAGACTCAACGGATTAAGTCAAGAACTCGGTTTCGATACATACACCGATGGGCGTAAAGCGACAATTGATGTTTTCTGTATCACGGCGGCACTGATGGTCGGCACCGCTGGTCTGCCGCATGTGATTGTCCGCTTCTATACGGTGCCGAGGGTTTCTGCAGCGCGGAGTTCCGCGGGTTGGGCGCTGTTCTTTATTGCTATCCTTTATACAACCGCTCCTGCGGTGGCAGCATTCGCTCGAACCAATCTATTAAATACAGTTTCGGACGCAAAATACACAGAAGTTCCGGGCTGGTTCAAGAATTGGGAAACGACAGGACTTATCAAATTTGATGACAAGAATGAGGACGGTAGTATTCAGTATCGGGGGACACACTCGGAGACGGAAAATGAGTTGACGATCGATCGTGACATTATGGTGCTTGCGAACCCTGAAATCGCCAAGCTGCCGAATTGGGTTGTCGGATTGGTTGCCGCAGGTGGATTGGCGGCTGCGCTCTCAACAGCGGCGGGGTTGTTGTTAGTGATTTCAACGTCGATTGCCCACGACCTATTGAAGCGAGAGCTAGTCCAGGAGATTAGCGAGAAAGGTGAGTTAATTGCTGCGCGCATCGCAGCAGGTGTTGCCGTTTGTATTGCGGGCTATTTTGGTATCAATCCGCCCGGCTTCGTTGGACAGGTGGTTGCATTCGCATTCGGCTTGGCTGCTGCCTCATTCTTCCCGGCAATCATTATGGGTATTTTCTGGAAACGGATGAACAACATCGGCGCGATCAGTGGCATGATTGTTGGCATTACCTTCACAGCATGTTATATCATTTTCTTTAAGTTCATCAGTCCTGAACTGAATGTTCCCGCGCACTGGTTGTTCGGCATATCCCCAGAAGGCATCGGAACGCTTGGCATGGCACTCAACTTTTTGGTGTCAGTTCCCGTCTCTTTACTCACGGCACCACCACCGTCTGAAGTCCAAGAGCTTGTTGACAATATCCGCAGCCCTCAAGATGCAGGACCGCCCCACGAATTATCTGTTTGATTGACGTTTTTTTGCAAACGATCACCGCTACTTTCGCCAATCCATCGGTTTTATACGGGAACCGAAATCTGGACGATTACAACAGAAAAACAGGAACGTGAATAGTCTCGTTTTCCCGTTCTCTCGTTTTCCCGTTTTCTTTCCCTGGTGTTTCTACGCCATTGCGACTTTGCGTTACATTTTGAGTCTGTTGGTTTAGATAAGGAAATCTATGCTACCTTGGCTATCTTGGAATCGTAATTTTCGATTATTGGCAGTAGCCGTCTTCGGAGCTGGCATCTTTTTTGGCGTTAATTCTTCGCTTTTCCATAATTTTATAGTCGAGGAAATCGGCATTGAAGCCCATGAGTTGGGCTATATGGAATCACTACGAGAAGTCCCCGGTTTTCTTAACGCCCTCTTTATCGCAGTGACAGTCCTTTTGTCGCCGCCGTTGATTGGTGGAATCGCGCTGATTGTGATGGGATTCGGTTTAGCGTTATACTCGCAAGCAAACAGTTTTGCAGCGGTGCTTATCTATTCATTTGTGTGGAGTATCGGGTTTCACGCATGGCTGCCGTTGCGAGGGACAATGTCAATCTTCTATTCAGAAGGAGAGGAGAAAGGAAAGTGGCTTGGTGGCTTGCGGAGCGTTGAAGGGCTTTCGATGCTAGCCGCAATTATCTTGTGCAAGTTGACCGTGGATGTGTTAGAATTTGGAGGTTTATTCCAAATTGGGGGTACAATGGCTGCCATTGGAGGTATTGCCTTAATGTTCGCCTCACGTCAGTTGCAGACTGAGCGTGAAAATCGTTTTGTGTTGAGAAAACGCTACTGGCTCTATTATCTGTTATCTTTTCTACAAGGTTGGCGCAGACAAATTTTCATGATCTTTGCCGTTTACACCCTTGTGAAAGTGCACGGCACCGATCGGGACACAATTATCAAGCTCGTTTTGATTAATCAATTTGTTGTTTTGCTCTTTTCACCGTTGATGGGTTGGCTCGTGGATAAACTCGGTGAGCGCATTATGTTGAGCGCGAGCTATATCGGTTTAACTTTTATATTCGTTGGATACGCGCTGCTGAAAAACCCACATCATTTATACGTTCTCTACTGCCTTGATAACTTCCTGTTTGTCGGTGGAATCGCGATGACGACTTACGTGAACAAGATTGCATCCAGAAGCGACCTTAAGCCAACGCTGGCGATGGGCGTTACCATGAACCACATTTCAGCGGTGGGTGCCCCGTTAGTCGGGGGATTGGTATGGATGAAATTCGGCTACGAGATCATCTTTCTCAGTGGAGGGGCTGTCGCGTTTATCACGCTAATCGTCACGCAGTGGATGAAGACCCAGCCTTTACTCGCCGGTGCCGAACCGGAAGTGGCTGCAGATTAGAGCATACAACAATCGAGAAACTCCTATTTTATATATTACGTAATATCACAATACGTTTTATCGATTTCAATTATTGTCTGGAGCATTTATAATGTCTAAATCATTGGTTGTTGTTGAGTCTCCCGCGAAAGCGAAGACAATCAACAAGTTACTTGGTCAAGATTACGTTGTGCGTTCTTCAGTGGGGCACATTCGTGATTTACCTGCGAAAAAGCTGGGTGTGGATGTTGAAAATGGGTTCTCTCCGGAATATATCACCATCCGGGGCAAAGGTGAAGTCATCAAGAAAATTCAGGCTGAGGCAAAAAAAACTGATGCGATCTACCTCGCTGCCGATCCTGACCGAGAAGGTGAAGCGATCTGCTGGCATATTGCAGAAACGCTAAAGAGCGCGAAAAAGCCAATCTACCGGGTAACCTATAACGAGATTACCGAAGGTGCAATCCGAGCGGCGATGGAGAATCCCGGTGAAATTGATCAGCGGCTGGTGGATTCCCAACAGGCTCGGCGTGTTTTGGATCGGTTGGTCGGCTATCAAATCAGCCCAATCTTATGGCGCAATGTGAAACCGGGGTTAAGTGCCGGAAGGGTGCAATCTGTCGCTGTGCGGCTTATATGTGAGCGGGAAGCGGAGATTGAAGCCTTTGTCCCCCAAGAGTATTGGACGATTACGGCGAATCTAACAGGGAAAATCCCACCGCCGCTTAATGCGAAGTTGCTCCAAATCGGATCGGAGAAGGGGACTATAAGCACCTACGGCTTCCCCATTGATGAAGCACGGGCAGCAGCAATCGTCGAAGATGCAAGAACAAAACCATTTATTGTCAAAGACATCAAGAAACAGGAGCGTAAACGGAGACCTGTTCCGCCATTCATCACGAGTACGTTACAACAGGAAGCATCGCGCAAACTCCGGTTTACCGCCAAACGCACGATGTCGGCTGCCCAACAGCTGTATGAAGGGTTGAATGTGGGAACGGAGGGGGCGGTTGGTTTGATTACCTACATGCGGACTGATTCAACTCGCGTTGCGGAGGAAGCACTCGAAGAAGCGCGAGAATACATCAGAAAAACTTACGGGGCAGACTATCTTCCGAAGAACGCTGTGCGTTACAGGAGCAAAGGGGGAGCGCAGGATGCACACGAAGCGATTCGGCCAACTTCGGTTGAACGAACACCTCAATCCCTAAAAGCGTATCTTTCTCCGGAACAACATCGACTGTATGATCTGATTTGGAAACGGTTCGTCGCTAGTCAGATAAACCCCGCTATTTTGGATGTGACGACGATTGATATTTCCGCGGAGGAATATCTGTTCCGTGCAACCGGGTCAATCCTCAAGTTCGATGGATTCATGCGGCTCTACCGAGAAGGGCATGACGACAGCAGCACAGGATCTAACAGAGATGACGACACGGATGCAATTTTACCTGCGCTGGAAATTGGCGAGCAGCTTGACCTGCGCAAACTGACGCCTAAACAGCACTATACGCAGCCACCACCTCGATATACCGAAGCGACCCTCGTTAAAGCATTGGAAGAGAAGGGAATCGGCCGTCCGAGTACGTATGCGGCAATTATCTCGACAATTCAAGATCGGGAGTATGTAGTCAAGGAGGAGCGGCGTTTTCAGCCGACGGATGTTGGGAAGTTAGTCAATCAGTTGTTGATTAAAGGATTCCCTGATATCCTCGATACGCAATTTACGGCAAAGATGGAAGATCAACTCGATGAGATTGCCGAAGGAAAATCAGACTGGGTAGGCGTTCTGAGTGCGTTTTATGCACCTTTTAATCATGCCTTAGAGGCGGCACCGGCTGTGATGAATGAAGCGCGTAAGGATATGGAGGAAGAGTCTGATGAAGTGTGCGAAAAGTGCAACAGCAAGATGATAATTAAGTGGGGGAGATATGGTCGTTTCCTCGGTTGTTCAAATTTTCCGGAGTGCCGGAACATCAAACGTCTAACAGAGGACGACACACCCCGCTCTGAAGAGGAGCCTACCGACGAAATCTGTGACAAATGTGGCAGTCCAATGGCAATTAAAACCAGTCGTGCCGGTGGGAAATTCCTCGCGTGCACGGGGTATCCCAAGTGCAGAAATGCAAAGCCAATCAACATCGGTGTGGATTGCCCTGAGGCGGGCTGCGACGGTTATATCGGTGAGCGGCGCAGTAAACGCGGCAACGTCTTTTATGGTTGCAGCAACTATCCGAAATGTAATTTCGTTTCGTGGGATAAACCGGTGAACAAGGAATGCCCAGAGTGCCAAGCACCGTTCCTCGTCGAAAAAGCAACGAAAACGAAGGGGCGTTACCTCGCTTGTAACGATAAAGAATGTGGTCACACGGAACCCTTGAACAGCTAAGGTGTTATGAGATATTCCCCAGTCAATCGCATTTAATAACGTAGAGGGTATTTTAATTGAAATGATTCAGGTTTACAACGTATCAATGAGTTATAAAGAGGACATTGAAGTCCTCCACGAGATTAACTTTGAGGTCAAAAAAGGGGAGTTTGTTTTTCTCGTTGGCACCAGTGGGGCAGGAAAAACAACGATTCTCCGACTCTTGTACCGGGAGCTAGTCCCCACCTCGGGACACATTGTCCTTGCGGGTCAAAATCTGTCCCAAATTTCTCGATCGCAGATACCCTATCTGCGTCGAAGAATGGGCGTTATCTTTCAGGATTTCAAGCTGCTGCCGAATAAAACGGTTCAAGAAAACATTGCGCTTGCCATGAAAGTAACGGGAGCCAAGCGACCTCAGATTCGTCAGCAGGTCGATCAGCTCCTCCATCAGATGAGCTTGGTCCATCGGAAAGACGCACTGCCAGAGGACATTTCGGGCGGGGAGCAGCAACGTGTCGCAATCGCCCGGGCAATGGCAAACGACCCCGTGGTGCTCCTCGCTGATGAACCGACAGGGAATTTGGATCCAAAACTGTCACTTGATATTATGCATTTCTTTGAGAATTTCAATTTCCGTGGGACAACAGTAATGGTTGCAACGCACGATCTCTCACTCGTCCAGCAACTCGGAAAGCGTGTGATACGTATTGAAGATGGTAGAAATGTTGAAGAGTGATGATGCGTAAAAGGAGCAACACTCCCAGATCTGGCAAGTTAGTCTCTAAAGTTGGGTTCCAAGGTGCAGTTGCCCGCCATTTTGAAGACAGTTTACGCAAGCCAAGTATATAACCGCTGCAGCCAAATTGCCCGGATAGATTGGGATTCCGCTACGCTCAACATGACATTGCAATTTTTCAGTCCGCCAGAAGCAAAGATTCTTACAGTTCTCATCAAACGCATGGTGGGGACAGATTTCCCCGATGTAGAGCACTCTCCCACGGTGACAACTATTGATGCTTTCGTTGTCGGGCTACCGTTAAACTTACGGGTGCAACTCCGCCGAGCACTTCATCTCTTTCAATGGTGCCCGATTTTGTTTGCCGGAAAGCTGCGTCCCTTTACCCGGCTCTCACCACATGATGCAGATACCTATATTCAATCTTGGGCGCAAAGTCGTATTGGGCTACGACGACGTCTCTTTCGAGGCTTGCGAGATCTAACATTTCTCGGCTATTACAGCCAATTCGCTGCCGACATCTACCAAACCTCAGCTGACAATCCAGAGAGAAGATGATTATCCAAGGGCGTACCGTAAGCCAGGATCTTCGCGAAACAGTTGATGTCTGCGTGATTGGATCAGGAGCGGGTGGTGCTGTGGCTGCCAAGGAACTCGCTCAAGCCGGACTTTCGGTGGTCATACTAGAGGCGGGCGAAAATCATGATTCAACGACATTCAGTCGGCACACGCCGGAGATGATGCTTCGTCTGTTTTGGGATGGTGGCCTGCGAGCTACCCACGATGGCTCGGTGTTAATCTCTCAAGGACGGGGTGTAGGTGGTTCGACTGTCCATAATCTATGCTATGCAGTGCGTACCCCCAACCCAATTTTGGAGAGATGGGAAGCCGAGTTCGGGATTCAGGATCTGTCGCCGAACGATCTCAGCCCTTCCCTCGACCGGGTGGAGGCGACCTTAGGGGTGAAGCAAATTCAGGAGGAGCAGGTCAACAGGCTTAACGGAATCGTTCGGCGAGGCTGCTTAGCCATGGGTTGGGGTGGGACTATACAGCGACACAATCGTGGTCCCTGTCCAGATTGTTCGGCGGACTGTCTGCTAGGGTGTCCCGCTTCCCAACCGGGAATTGGGAAGCAGAGCATGGCGGTCAGCTACATTCCCCAAGCACTGGAAGCGGGGGCTCGCCTCTACACCGACTGTCTCACCGAAGGGATTGTTGCGGAAAACGGGTGCGTGGTCGGAGTGACTGCCAGCTTGCTATCAAGGGATGCGGGGCTGCCTAGTCGAGATGATGCGAAAACTGACAGTTCCGATGCCTCAGAGAACAAGCGCAAGCGTGAAGTCTACCGTCTCACTGTTCGTAGCAAAACAATAGTTCTAGCAGCAGGCGCAATCAACTCGCCGCAACTCTGGTTGAACAGTCGCCTTCCCGATCCGGGAAAGCAGGTGGGACGTAATTTGCACCTCCATCCTGCTATCTTTGTAGGCGGTCTTTTCGATGAGGTAGTTGATGCCTATCAGGGCATTCCGCAAAGTTTTTACGTTGACCATTTTCTGGATCTGGCGCGTAACCCTGATAGTGGTTATCTACTCATGCCTGCTTTCGGCCCGATGGCACTAGTAGCAGCCAGCATGCCATCCTTCGGGAGAGAACACAAGGATCTGATGCGTTCTTACAGCAATATCGCTGGACTGCTTGTGTTACTTCATGATCGCTCTTCAGGACGGGTAACGGTGAATCGAAAAGGGAACCCGGTGATTCGCTACCGTCTCAATCGCACCGATCGAGCATCATTAATCGAAGGGTTGATACACGGTGCCCAACTTCTTTTTGCCGCCGGTGCAAAGGAGATTACACTTCCGTATACGCAACGAATTATTATTAAACGGGAGAGTGACCTTGAGATGATTCGTCAACGCGGCATTGTCGAGAACGATATTCTGATTGCCTCTAGCCATCCCCAGGGTACGTTACGGATGGGAAGTCATCCGCATAAAAGTGTGGTAGATTCCTATGGGGAGGCACATGCTGTCAAGGGATTGTTCGTGGCTGATGCGAGTCTGTTGCCGACTTCAGTTGGCATTCCACCAATGTTGACCATTGCTGCCATGGCTGACCGAATTGCCCGACGAATGGCTGCAAACTGGCTGTCCTGACTATGTTCCAATCAACTAACCTACCGATCATATTTCAGAAGTATCTATACCTCAGCAAAAACATCGCTTGGTTTCCGATCGAAACGACTCATGCTGGAAGGACACTGACCGGACTCATTCACTACATTCAAGCGTATTGGCGTGAAGACCAGCCGATTCTGTCTTGTAATGCGTATGGACGGATATGGTGCTATATCCAATAACTAGGAGGTTTCAATGGAAAAGTTAAAAGTTGGAATTATTGGGTTGGGTGGAATCGCCCGTTCTCATTGTGATGCGATCGCAACACTGGACAACGTAGAGGTTGTGGCGGTTGCTGACCTCTTTGAGGAAAAACGTCGCGAATACATGGAGAAATACAGTATCCCAAGGGGGTATGAAACTCACACCGAACTATTGGAGGACGATGAAGTTGATGCCGTGGCTGTTGTCCTCGGTCATCAACTCCATCATCGACTTACCGTAGACTCCTGCAACGCTGGTAAGCATGTCTTGGTAGAAAAGCCGATGGCAATTAACCTACAGCAATGTGACGATATGATAGCAGCGGCGGCTGCTAACAATGTCAAGTTGATGGTTGGGTATAGCCAGCACTATTACGCCACAAGTGTAAAGGCGAAGGAGATCCTCGATTCGGGCGATCTAGGACCGCTCATAACCGCGGTGTGCTATATGTCCAAGAACTGGGGGTATTCAGGGCGACGGCCGCAATACCGCAGTCGTTACCACGGTGGTGGTATGTGGCTGACCAACGGTGTTCATGTGGTAGACCGGCTCACATGGGTGATGGCGTCACAGGCGGCATCGGTATCAGCATCTATCGGTGCACGTGCACATTACCAAGCAGGTGATGATTCTGCCACTGCTTTTATTCGATACAAAAATGGACTTGCCGGCGTTGCTGTAGCCATTGGATACGCCGATGGGGCACCGGACTTCAGTTGTCAAGTCATCTGTGCCAACGGCACGTTGCGGTTCAGTCAACACGGCGAAAAATATGTCAGAGTAGGCAAGGGAGACAAGTGGGAAGATGTGCCATTCGATGATACGCCGGTTGAGATGCACAACGAATGGAAATTTTTTGCTGAAGCAATTGAAAAGGATATCGAGCCACCGACGCACGGAGAGTGGGGACGCCATATTATGGAGATCCTATTTGCCGCTGAGCAGTCTGCCATCACCGGTCGGGAGGTAGTGTTAGATAGCGGTCTCGGTTGGACGAATCAGACGTCTGGCTCTCCTATCACGATTGATCACGGTTGGGTTTAAGGGCATAATGATAGAAGTGTCCAAATGGACAGAGAGGTGCGTCCGAATCGCTGACGGAAGAAATGGAGGCAAAAATGTCCAATTCAATTTTGCAGGAGAGTTTTGCACGCAGCAATGCAGGTAAAAATGTCTTTCTACTATCGGAGCACGGTTGCGGTCGTGCCACCGCATACGGCGATTGCAACAAAATTATCACGATTCGGGACAAAACGCACGTAGCATGGCTCGATACAATTGCGGAAGGATTTCGCGTGCGTTCCCGGACGCTGGATCGGAACACGAACCGGTGGTCTCCGACATATACCGTCGGAGAGGCATACGATAACCACGGCGGCCCTGCGTTGACGGTGGACAGTTCGGGATACCTTCACATCGTCTATTACCCGCACCATCATCCCTTCCGATACCGTCGTTCGGTTCGTGCAAACGATGTATCTGAATGGGGGGACGAAATTGAGTTTGGTGACCGATGTACTTATCCCACGATGGTCTGCGGCTCGGACGACACCCTCTATCTAACAGGCAGAGAAAATCGAGGATCTGAACCGTGGTATGTGAACCTTTATATCAAACCACCCAACGCACCATGGCAGGAACCTATCACGGTTTTCCAAGATGATAAGGGTGGGTATATTCGTTATCAGGGAGCGTTGGCGTGGGGCCGAGACCATCGGACGTTGCACACGACTCTCTTGATTTTTGATGAAAACCGATCATACACTGTCGGTTATCTCCGTACTCCTGACAGTGGCAAAACATGGGAGCGCGCCGATGGCACACCTGTTTCACTTCCTGCCACCCGCGAGACAGTCACGCTCATTGACACCAAGCCTAGAGATTTGCGTTTCGGGTCTATCGCTGTTGATAGGGAGAGCACCCCTCATATCCTCTACAGTACCTGTCCTTCCTTTGCCATACCGTCCCAAGCATGGATTGTGTGGCTGGATGGGTCTGGTAGGTGGTGCCGCCGCTCACTCTCCGACGAACTTCCCAAGGAATGGGAGGGTTGGAGTCTCGCCATGGATGGTGCCCTCCACATCGCTCCTGACGGTCAGATTTTCGTTGTCCTGGCACTGATGAAGCCCGAAACCGTCAGTGAGGGAAATTGGGCACATAACAGTGCTGAGATCATTGGGTTGCACGCCCCGGATATCGGTAGCAAGTTCACCATTGAGTTGCTTTCCAAACCCGATATGACAGTTCCACATTGGCTTCCAACCTTGGAACGTCCCACAGGACACAACCGCGTCGACGTCCCTAGCGTGATGTATACTGACGGCGTAGCGGGTGAGGGGTGTCATGATATTCTTTCCAACGGTGTTTATTGGATGGACATGCAACCACGGTGATGATCTGTTTTCTCACGTTTTCGTAGGAAAGATCTCCCCTTGAAAAAAGCAGGTTAGGAGAAGTAATGGAGATCGCGGATATTTCTCAATTGATTAAATCAAGGCAGGTGGTGACAGGAAATTTACGGTGCACAAAAGCGGTCAAAAAAGTATCTATCAGATATTAACCCCCATTCTGTTTCTTACTGGGATTCTCTTTTTTACGTTTCTTTCGCGGGTTGTTTTTTCACCGCTGCTGGTGCTAATTGAGGAAGAGCTTCACCTATCCCATGCGAAATCGGGAAGTCTGTTTCTCCTCATCTCTATCGGATTTGCTCCGGTAATGTTGGGGTCAGGTTTTGTCTCTCAAAGGCTTACACATCGGGGGACAATCCTGCTTTCGTCAATAACGTGTGGGTTGGCAGTTCTTCTAATCGCTTTCAACCCTTCGCTGATGGGCATTCAAATCGGTATGGTCGTACTTGGCGTGGGATCTGGACTCTATTTTCCATCGGCGATGGCGACGATGACCCGTTTGGTCGGTCCTGAACATTGGGGAAAAGCGATTTCGCTGCATGAGGCGGGACCTACGATGGGATATGTTCTCGCACCTATGGTTGCCGAATTGGGGTTAAGTTTTACATCGTGGCGGGGTGTCCTAATAATTGTTGGTGTTGCAGGTTTAATGATGGCTGCGATATTCGCGCTATTTGGCAAGGGCGGCAGATTTGCCGGTGAGCCTCCACGCTTAGATAACGTCGGAGAAATCTTTCGTCAGCCCTCATTTTGGGTGATCGCTATCTTGATGAGTTTGGCTTGCGGGGCGAGCGTCGGGGTTTACGCAATTCTACCAGTCTATCTTATCAGCGAACAGGGACTAGACCAAGGCTTGGTGAATACCCTCGTAGGGCTCTCACGGCTATCTGGGCTTGTTGCTGTTTTTCTTGCCGGCTGGTTAGCGGATCGCTTTGGCGCGAAGCGGGTCATGGGAGGGATTTATACCGCAACCGCTATTTTGACAGGACTGATGGGTTTTGACCAGAAGATTATCCTACTGATTGTGGTATTTCTCCAACCGGCGGTCGTTGCTGCTTTCTTCCCGGTTGGGCTGTTGGGGCTGGCAAACGTGGGACCTCCCCGCACTCGAAACGTTGCCGTCTCGTTGATGATTCCCTTTGTTTACCTGTTTGGTGCTGGAGTTGTCCCTGCTGGTATGGGGATCATGGGGGAATACTACGGATTTGCGCTTGGCTTTCTTTTGATGGGAGGGATGCTGTTAGCTAGCTTATGTCTCCTACTGTTTTTGCGTGACCAGCCAGAACCTGTGCCCGATCTTAGTAGATAGAGGAAAGCCTATCAGTGTAGCAGTTAGATATGAGCATACGATATTTCTACATGGAGTAGATATTGTAAATCTTTATCGGTATCGGTAGATACAGAAAACCAATGCCGAAATGAGGTCAGAAACGATGAAGATTCGACATATTCAAGCCTTTCCGCTTGCCTATCCAGAGCCACATTACAAAGGCATTGAACGGTATATCACGCTTGCCCGCGTAGAGACAGAAGATGGGGTGGTCGGTTGGGGGGAATGTATTTCACAGTTCCGGGAGGCGGCACTGGCAACCAAGATCATTATTGAGCAGGGGCTTGCACCCTTGCTTATCGGTGAGGATGCGATAGATGTAGACCGGCTCTGGCACATAATGCAGTCCCGTATCTGGTGGTATGGACCTGAAGGGATTGCTGCCTTCGGGGTGAGTGCCTTGGATATGGCACTCTGGGATGTGAAAGGGAAAGCACTGGGCTTGCCCGTTTGCCGATTGCTAGGAGGACAGTTGCACGACAAAGTCGTTGCGATGGCGTCCTTTATCTTTGATATGGAAGATTTTGACTGGACGCTCAATGAATTTCGTTTTCTCAAGGAGGCGGGATATCAGGTTGTCAAAGCTGGCTGGGGTATGCGACCGGAGGCACTCTTCGGTCAAAATCGGCAGCGCGACATTGAAATTGTCCGACGGGTGCGAGAGGTTATCGGCGATGACTTGGAACTAATTGTTGATACACCTGGGCATCACCGTCTCTGGGACGTTCCGACCGCGATTCAGCGTTTCCGAGACCTGGAGCCGTATCGACTTCGATGGATTGAGCAGCCACTGCCGCCTCACGACCTTGAAGGACATGCCCGACTCCGGGCAGCGGTTGCCACTCCCATCGGCACGGGTGAGGATGAGTGGAACGTCGAGAGTTACCGGCGTCTGATTCAGTCAGGGGGTATTGACGTGGTGCAGATAGACCCTGGTCGTTGCCACGGCATCACCGGTTCTCTCCACGTCATCAAACTTATCGAGGCAGAAAGTCTGGAGTTCAGCTTTCACACGTGGAGCAGTGCGCTTAACACGGCTGCTAGCCTACACCTGCTTGCCGGTTCGACACATGGTGTGGCAATGGATTTCAAGCCGCATGAATCACCAATGCAACACGAATTGGTCAGCGATCCATGGGTTCAGGAAGATGGTTATCTCACCGTGCGGGAAACCCCTGGCTTGGGGGTTCAGGTACGCGAAGATACTGTACAGAAATATTTATTTAGCTGAGAGCGTTTACAGATGAGTTCACATGTCGTCGGTATCGACATCGGTGGAACAAAACTTGCCACGGTTGTCGCTGATAAAGATGGAAATATACTTCAAAAGGTGCGTAAGCCGACCGAATCAGAGAGGGGCCCTCGTCATGCAGTACAGCTGCTTCTGCAGATGGTTAATGAGGTGATCGATTTGGGGGGATTGCGGCGCGAAGACATCTCCGGGATTGGTGTAAGCTGCGGTGGCCCCCTCGACACGAAAACTGGTATTATCTATTCTCCGCCAAATCTGCCGGGGTGGGATGCACTGCCGTTGAAGGAGATGATTGAGTCAGAGTACCATATTCCTACCATCATTGAGAATGATGCAAATGCTAGCGCACTTGCGGAAGCGCGATTTGGAGGTGGACGTGGCTACGACTATGTCCTCTATATGACAATGAGTACAGGCATCGGCGGCGGCATCGTTGCAAATGGAAAAATCTATCACGGTGCGAATGACAGCGCAGGGGAGGTTGGGCATCAGATCTTGCTCCCCGACGGTCCCCTCTGTGGGTGTGGTCAGTATGGGTGTCTGGAAGCCTTGTGTTCAGGACCTGCCATTGCGCGTCGTGCACAGGGGGCGATTACGGATCAACCTCATACGAGAATTCTAGTGCTCGCGGACGGGCAGATTGATCGCGTCAGATCGGAGCATGTGCTCCAAGCTGCGCGGGATGGTGATGCGTTGGCAATCGCTTTAGTGGAAGAGACAGCGTACTACATGGGTTGGGGGATTGCGAATCTCGTCAATATCTTAAACCCCCAAATCGTTTTACTCGGAACAATTGCGGTTGCTGCCGGTGACTTGCTACTAGACCCAATTCGACGCACCGTAACGGAAATGGCAATGCAACGTCCCTTGGAATCTGTTAAAATTATGCCAGCGGAATTGGGTAATTCCATCGGTGACCTTGCTGCAATTTCGTTGGTAATTGACAGTTAGCGTGGAAGGAATCGGTTTAACCAGTGCTGACAAAAACCAATTTCGCAGAACTATACACTATCTGACTGAAATTTGGAGATGATGATTCATGGATCGTATACAAGAGTATATTTCACATCTACAGGGTGTGTTGGAACGTCTTTCTTTAGCCGATGTTCGCCAATCTATCGATCTTGTGATGGAGACATATCAGGCGGATCGGCAAATTTTCGTCATCGGCAACGGCGGCAGCGCGTCTACTGCGTCACACATTGCCACTGATTTGGGTAAAGGAGCAAGTGTACCCGGAGTGCGTCGCTTTCGGGTGATTAGTCTAACCGATAATGTTGCCACAATGACGGCGTGGTCAAACGATGTGTGTTATGAAGATGTGTTTGTTGAGCAACTCAAAAACTTGGTCAATCCGGGCGATTTGGTGATTGCCATCAGCGCGAGCGGTAACTCTGAAAACGTCATTCGGGCGATCTACCACGCTAAGGCTATTGGTTGTAAAACCATCGGTTGGACAGGGTTCGGCGGCGGAAAGCTCCGGGAGATGACGGATGTCAGTGTTGTTGTGGACAGCCATGACTACGGACCTGTTGAAGATGTGCACCTCATCCTCAACCATATCCTTCATTCTTGGATTCGGAAAGAGCTTACAGATTCAGAATTGAAGTTGGATTAGGATAAAAACAGAAAGGAGACAGCACGTGCAATATAGGAAACTTGGACGCACAGAGCTAGAGGTGTCGGAACTCGGTTTCGGGGCATGGCACATCGGTTGGACACCGCCGCAAGAGGGAGATGAAGTCGGACAGCTTCTGAATCGCGCGCTTGATGCTGGTGTCAATTTTATTGATTCATCGGCGGCGTATCGTTGGAGCGAAGAACTGATTGCCAAGTACATCGGTCATCGTCAAGATGAGTTTTATTTCGCCACCAAGTGTGGATCATGGCGGGTGCAGCAACCAGATGGTGAATGGGTACAAACCTTGGACTACTCCGCCAAAGCTATTGAGCCGCAGATTGACCGGAGCCTGCAGCGACTGAAGACGGACTGTATTGATATCATGCAACTGCACAGTCCCAAGTATGATGATGTCGCTTTCGGCGACGGGTTGGAAGGACTCAAGAAGGCGCAGAAAGCAGGGAAAATTCGATTTGTCAGCCTATCTGCGGACGGGGATACTGCGCTCAAGGCAATTGAGATTGGTGAGTACGATACGCTGCAGCTCACCTACAATGTGCTGCAGCAGGACCCCGCGGAAGTCATTGCTGCCGCACGCGAAAAGGATATGGGCATCATCATCAAAGGTCCAATTGCGAATGCCATTTATGAACAATCACATCCTGATGAAAGCAACGCCAAGACGTGGTACAACGCCCGGAAGATTCTTGCCCCGGAGGTGATAGGCGATATGTCCCGCGTAGAGGCTTCACTGCGGTGGCTGCTCTGCGATTCAGATGTTCACACCGCCATTGTTGGCACAACCAACATCGATCACTTTGAGGATAATCTCGCCGCTACAGAGCGCGGTCGGTTACCTGACGAGATGCTATCGGAAATTAGAAGTCGGTTTGAACAGGTAAGGGCGGAGGGTGTTGAATAGGAATTATCACACATCTGAAACTTAAAGAAAGGAACGCAAGGATGCAAAGAAAAAAAAATAAAAAAACCTTGTGCCTTTGCGTCTTTGCGTTAAAATAACAATATGCTACGATATGTTTTTGCCGTGATGTTTTTTGTATTGACAGCGTCCATCTCGCACGGCTTGAAGGTGGGTGATAGTGCTTTAGAAACTACCTTCACGTCCGGTGACAAGCAGCTTAAATTCGCTGATTTTCATGGGAAATCCAACCTCATCGTTGTAGGAGATGCAGCGAAGTACCCACAATTTATTTCCCAGCTGGAGCGGAAAGCAGAAGAATTCAAAACTGCGTATGACGCAACAATCTTGCGTGTACAAGAGGAGATTGGAATCTTTGTCATTGATAAGTCGGGATATGTGCGTTGGAAGTTTCTCGCTGATGTTGGTCTGGCACAGTCTGCAATTGGAAAACTCGAATCTGAGTTGGTAAAGCTCAAACGCGATAGTCCATTGCCGATTGGTTCACCGGCACCGGATTTTCGGCTCGTGGATGCAGAAAGTGGCCTCCTTTTCAGCCTTTCCACATACAAAGAGAAAAAGCATGTATTGGTTACGCTGTTGTTGCAAACCTACTGACCACATTGTGCCAATTTTACGTCGCAGTTTGCGACGAATCGTCAGTTATTGGATGAGAAGTATGATACCGTTGTTGTTGCTATCAAACCCGAACCGAAACCGGTTGTCTTTCGCTTCAAGGACCCGGTAACAATGGACGTGCCGCTGTTAGCCGATCCCGGATCCTCTATTCATGAAGCATACGGAATTGTTAAACCGTATCGCTTTCACAACCGGGATATGTATCTACCGGCAACACTCCTCATTGACAAACAGGGCATTTTGAGGTGGATGTATATTGGGGTGAAAAACTCGGACCGCCCTAGTTTGGATTCGATTGTCGAACAACTTGAAAAATTGAACACCGAATGAATCGTAGGAGTATACCATGACCTCAAAAGATTTTATCGTCAAAGACATTGAACGGATTGTGCTAAACATACCTTTCCACCCCCGTTGTGCCCATGTAAAAGAGGTGCGTGTCTCCGACTGGTCGATCGTGGAGTTGTGCAAGGTGACCACAGCTTCGGGAGTTGTTGGAATCGGGGAGACGCTTCCGCATTACACATGGGGCAGATCAGGAGACGAACAGTTTAATCGGGTGCGCGATCGGAATATCTTTGAATTTCTAATGGACGACAGTCTCGGTGCTGGGCTACAAATGGCACTGTTCGATGCCGCCGGCAAATTGCTGGATGTGCCGTGCCATCGCCTGATGGGATCGCAGTATCGCGAGACCTGTCCGGTGTCTTGGTGGGCACAAGACATGAAACCCGAAGAGTGGGCAGCCGAAGCAAAAACGGCGGAAGCACACGGTTTTACAAATATTAAGGTGAAAGCGCGTCCTTGGTTTGACATTGACCAACAGTTAGGGGCGGTCTGTGAAGCGGTATCACCTCACTTTAAGTTGGACGCAGATTTCAATGGATTGCTGTTGCGTATAGATTTGGCTGCGCCGTTAATCAGTCGTCTGGAACAGAAATACAGCAATCTGGCGATTGTGGAATCCCCTATTCCACAAGAGGATGTGGAGGGAAATGCGCTGCTCCGACAAAAAATCCGTACTCCGATTGCCATGCACATGGGTAACCCGCCGGTTATGACCGCGATCCGGGAGGGTGTGTGTGATGGATTTGTCATTGGTGGAGGTGTTAACCGCACCTTGAAGGATGGTATTCTGGCAGAACGGGCGCAGATGCCGTTCTGGTTGCAGATGGTCGGAACTGGGTTGACCACGATGTTCTCTGTCCATTTGGGAGCGGTGTTGGAGAGTGCTCGTTGGCCTGCCATTCCATGTATCAATATTTTCTCTCACAACTTGCTCAAGGAATTTAAGGTGGAGGGTGGCCATGTCAAAGTGCCAGAAAGTCCGGGGCTGGGCGTTGAACTCGACTGGGAGGCGATAGAGCAGTGTCGTGTTGAACCCGATTTCAAGAAACCGGTTGCACGTCAGATTCACACTATTTTGTGGCCCGATGGGCGGCAAACGCACTATCCGGATGGTAGTTATCGATCGGTTTTTCTTGCGGGCAAACTTCCGCCGTTCCTACCGGGTGTTTCCTTAGAACGTCGCTTGGATGACGGCTCGGAAACGTTTGATCGGGAGTATCGGGAACTATTCCCCGAAACAAGTTGACAATACCTACCTCACTGGCTTTAGCCAAAGGAGTGGCGATGAACTTTTCAAATTCGGGGGTATCTTCCTTTACAATTCCGCCGACCGTTATCACCGGTATCGGTGCGGCGGAGCAGGTCGGCGAGCAAGCGAAACGCTTGGACGGAGAGAAGGCGTTGGTTGTGACTGATCCGGGGATTTCCAAACTCGGTTATGCCGATGGGACTGTAAAACAGCTGAACGCCGTGGGGATTGACGCGTCCATTTTTGAGGACGTGACACCGGATCCAACGCTGCAAAACGTCAATGACGGTTTGGAACAGTACTGTAGCGATGCTTGCAATCTGATTGTCAGTATTGGCGGCGGCAGCGCGATTGATTGTGGAAAGGGTATCGCTGTAAAATTGACCAACGATGCCCCCCTTGTAGAGTATATGGGTGTGAACAAGATTCCCAATCCGGGGGCCCCGCTTATCGCCATCCCGACGACAGCCGGGACCGGCAGCGAGTGTACAAAAGTTACGGTGCTTACCGACACTGAGCGAAACGTGAAGATGATGCTCAGTAGCCCGTGTCTGCTGGCGCAGGTCGCGCTTATCGATCCGCTGTTGTCGTTGACGACACCGCCACATCTGACAGCAGCAGTTGGGATTGATGCCCTGACACATGCTATCGAAGCTTACATCTCCAAACGTGCTCAACCGATCACCGACGCCCTGTCCCTGAAGGCGGTTCGTTTAATCTCCGGTTCCATGCGGCAAGCGTGGGCGAGTGGTGAGAATATTGAGGCGCGAACGGATATGATGATTGGGGCTTCCATCGCTGGTATGGCGTTTAGCAATTCATCTGTGGCGTTGGTGCACGGGATGTCCCGCCCGATCGGGGCATACTTCCATATCCACCACGGCTTATCAAACTCCGTTTTGCTGTTAGATGTTATGGAGTTCAGCGTTGTTGGCACCCCTGCTCGCTTCGCCGATATTGCCCGGGCAATGGGTGAACCGACTGAGGGGTTGTCACTGATGGGGCAGGCAGATCGCGCAGTTGCAGCGGTAGAGCGATTGATTAACGATATTCAAATGCCGCGCCTGGGGGAGATTGGCATTGATCTGAACAAGTTTGAGGCGGTCGTGGATCAGATGGCATCGGACGCCATTGAGAGCGGTAGCCCCGCCAATAACCCGCGCCAGCCAACACACGAAGAGATTGTCGCGTTGTATCGGAGATGCTTCGCAGAACGGAAGTAGACGCTTCAAATCGATAAGATATATCTTTGTGCCTCGCTCAGACGAGCGTGTGTTTCTGGATGGATAAATTTGCGTTGGTCGGTCAACTGCTTGTGATCGCGACGGCAGTAGTAAGCGAGCATCCCGTGGCGTAGGGAGCCGGTTTGATTCAACCCGCCCGCGTGCCAGAGATGTGAATTAAAGACAATGACAGTTCCTGCTGCTGCTATCAATTGGATTTCCTCTGGGTGATGTTGTGTTGCGTCCTCCAATGCGTCCTTGGGGTGTTTACCGCTACGATGGGAACCCGGTACAACCCGCGTTGCGCCGTTCTCCTCCGTAAAATCGTCTAGTAGCCACATGGAGTTACAAACGTAGTAATCGCCCGGCTCTACCCCTGAACGCCAGTCTGCGTGAAACGCTTGGTGCCCTTGCCCGGGCAGCGCCATCCGGCAATCCAGCGAGGACAACTTGAACCTAGGACCGATAACATGCTCTATGGCAGCAAGCACGCGCGGGTGTGAAAAGCCTATCTGGAACATTGGACCTTTATTGACAAGATTGCTTACCCGGATTGTTCCGTCCTCCTGATGAAGTTCCTTACCGGCATCTTCTCCTTCCAGTTCTGCCAATTTGTCCAACCGACGAATCATGTTCGCAATCTGTTCTGGGGTGAGAATCCTCCCAAGTGGGAGATAGCCGTTTAGATCCAAGAAGTCCTTTTCTTTTTCCGATAGTGTGTTGTTCCGGACACCAGATTCTAGTAAGGCTTGATTCATGTTCATTGTCAATCTCTCCTTTTTCAACTCTCCGCTGTCCCGTTTTCAGGTTTTCTCGTTTTCCCGTTATCCTATTTTATCTGAAGGGGTTCTTTTTGCCTCCCACATCTCCCAAGATTCGACCGTCTCTGGTTGCTGACTGCGTGCGACAAAACCGGGCCACTTTTCAAGCAGCCATTCCAATGGACTACCTGTTGGACTGTAGCGCAGGTCGATACTCCAGCGAATATCATCACTAGTATTCTCTAGGGACCGGTGAAAAGTAAGATTGCCGAACACGAGGACATCCCCCACCTTCATGCACACGTTCTGGACCTCTCCCCAACTCTCAACATCCTCTATAGGAACGAGTCGCCCATTTTCGTCGCGGCGCGGTGGTCGAAGCCCCTGTTTGTGGCTTCCGGGAATTATTTGCAAACAGCCGTTGTGCTCATCAACATCTACCATGGGGATCCATACCGTCAGGATTTGGCTCTCCTCCGAAAAAGTGACTTGCTGACCGGGATCGGCGTTGCCATTGTAGTAGATGCTGTCTTGGTGCCACGGAAAGACAGACTCTCCTCCAGTCGGCATCTTGAAGCGAATCCAATAATCTCCATTGACGGTAATCTCCGGACCAATTAGCGAGTCGACGATATCCAAGATCTTCGGATGGGTCAATAGTCCATAAACCTCGCGACTGAAGACCTCTTTATTCCAATTCCAACTTAAGAGCGGTCCTTTCTGAGACTCACGCTGAATCTGTGTGAGTCGATTATAAAAGGACATATTTTCATACAGACTTGAGATTTTGCCTTGGGCGTAGAGCTCTCTGGCGCGATCGTCAATGGCAGATGAAATGACCCGGCGAAGCGGATCGAAATCCCCTTCATCGAGCACACCACGAACTAGCAAATACCCTTGCTCGTGGAATGCTTGGCGTTGCGCTGTGGTTGGCAAATTATCCATAACAAACCCTTCTGCTATGATGAGATTAGGATTTAAGAGTAGAGAATTCCTGTTATCCCCAACGCTGCTCCGGCGGGTCAAATAAGAAACCGTGGAAGAGCTTACGTTGTTCTGGAGAAAGACGACTGTTGTAGAACCCTTTGGAATAGCCCCAATGCTCTTGGGAGGCGATCATCCACGGATGTTCATAGGCATAGTAGAGCATGAACCGATACCCCTCCGTTTGGGTAAATGGTCCCGCTGAGTGCCAGAGGGCGTTGTGGAACAGGATTGCTGTCCCCGCAGGGGCGCAGATCTGCACCGCGCCGGGAAACAGGTCAGGACGCTGCAAATCATCTTGCGGTGGCTCGTATGTTGCTTTGTGGCTCGCAGGAACGACGCAGAGATTCCCCTGTCCGGGCGATGTCATATCGTTCAAGTAGTAGCCGATCTTGAGTTGGAGAAAGGGAATCGGTGCCCCAAGCCCACGGTATCCCTGATCGTGACCGTCAATATGCCACCCCATCCCTCGATGTGTTAGGTCGGTTTCATACTCGACGATAGCGTCGGAAGCGTGATGGTGTGGCATTTCATTGAATAGCCCCTTGACGTAAGGCATCATCGGTGACCAATCCAGCATCTCAAGGAACAGGGGATCGTCATCTAGGATATAGAAGATGCGGGTGCTTTTCTCGCCCTTAATATCCGTCTTACCGGTATGGGGAATTTCTTTTTCCTGTTTTTCACGTCGCTGGGCTATCACGCGAAACAACGCCTCTCGGAGTTCGTTAACATGGCTTTCCGCCAAGAAGTTTTCCAGTACCAGATAGCCGTTATTGTCGAAAAAGAAACGCTCCGATTGTGTTGGCCCTGCTTCGTGTGCTGAGCACGATACCTGTGTTACATTGTTTTCTGACATCATATAGGAACCTCTCCAATCTTAGTTATGTCAACTACCCCGCCCTGAAGGACGGGGTAGTTGATACCGTCCAACGGGACTTACGCTTGGGCAATTATCTTACCCGTGACGCTACCTTGGTGCTTTGAAAAGCCCTAAGAGATAGCGCGGTTATGCGGCTCTGGCTCGTAACTTTACACACCCGCCACCGCACGGTCACAGCAACCGTTTAGAAGGATTGACCATGTAGCGGTGCTATCATGGTTTCACCTTCCGGGTGACACCTCAGACAAACCACACCTTTCACATTGAAGTGAGAAGGCAGCGAAAAACGAGCGTTTTTCCTAAGTCGTCGAGTTACGGCATATATTCTATCATACATTTACCTGAAAAGGGTAGGGCAGATTACAAAAACAACAAAAAGGGGGCGCAGTTCCCTCATCGCCCTAACGGGTGAGGCTTCCACTGCGAAGATTTGGTGAATTTTGACGTACTCTCTAGGAGGTATTGGCAGTCACGCGGATGACTTGTCCGGGTTGAACTTCTCTTAGAACTTCGTTCACTCTCAACATAGCAGGTTGGATGTCCTCAGTACGATTGCTTCTCGCAGAAATTAAAATAACACCAATATTGTATTTGCTGAGGTCCTATTGATGTTCGATGCTTCCATCCATTGTCACCAGCACATCAAACGCTGCCTCGGCTTGCTGGAGTAGTTCGCTATTTCGCTGTCCTTTCCAACCTTGCCGGGAAACAGTCGTCACTTGAAAATCAGCATCAAAATACCGTACTAATCGCCAGTCTAAGTTTTCGTCAAGTAGTACGCGCATATTGCTTTGAGTCCCGGTCTGACCAAGGGTGAGATCCTATTGTTGCTATCAATGCTATTTCTAAAAAGGCGATTGCCTGTTCACGAGAAACAGAAGGGAAACCTTCAAGGAAGTAGTCAAGACTATCTCCTGCTTTTAAATGGTCAATCAGAGACTTTACAGGGACACGGGTGCCAGTGAACACCGGCGTTCCCCCGTGAATGTCGGGGTCTTGGTTTATCACTTGCTCTGGCTTCATCATTCTTTTCGCGGCGGAGACTCTCACAGCCACGCCCTTTCTTTTTTATTATGTTGGTGTCTTCTCTGAATAACGGGATTGCTCACTCAAATCAGCAACTGCACACGCGAGCGATTTTCCGGTGAAAGCACGGCGTGAATCCGCTTCCGAATCATTTCAGGAGAGTAACGCCGCGAAAAATGGGTTAAGATAATGTGTTCGCTCTCAAACATCTCTAGCAATTCGGGCAACGTATCTAGGTGCAGGTGCATCGTTGTTGCTGCCCGTTCTTGATGTTCAGGCAAGAGGAAAGTGCACTCGCAAATCAACACTTGACACCCCTTGAGTAACGGGTGAGAGTCAATAGGGACGGTACGGGTGTCTCCTAGATAAGCAATAAGCGGCAATTCTACTCGGTTTGTTACTGTTACACCGTTGCGTCGCAGCCGAGCAATCTCAGGTCCCGGCAAACCGAAGTACTCGGATTTGAGCTTGTCACGTGTCTCACAAACAAGGTAACCTACCGATGGCACACGGTGATCGAGCGGTAAAACATGCGCCACAAGGTTCTCACGAAACGGAATCTTGTCTCCGGCCTGCACCGGTGTCAAGCAGTAGTCCCACACTTTTCCGCAATCCAACAGCGAAATCCGTTCGATGAGGTCTCGTAGCTGATTAGCCCCTTCTTGGGGGACGTAGATGTTCCCTGGCGGTATACCGTTAAGCCATCGCTGGCTGACATAAATTGGGATTCCAAAATAGTGATCCAAATGAAAGTGGGAGATGAACACGTGGCCGGTGCCGATAAAACTCATCGGGCATCTGCCGAGGTCAAAGATGAGATCAAGCTCTTTGACCCGTAGATAGGTCGCTACGGCGGAGCTTGATTCACCTTCAATCGCTAGATTTCCACAGCGTAATGACACCATATAATCCAAGCCCCTCTTATACCAATGCGCCGGTACAGGATGACCCGCTCCCCGCTGTACAACCGAAACAGTAATTTCCAGTGACGATTCTCCGACGCGCAAACACGTCCGGATCGAAATCTTTTATATGTTGCGGCAGGCCTTTTGCCACTGGCAATTTGAGTGCTAAGTTGAAATCACAGTCGTACATGCTCCCATCCCACCCGATGTTAATCTGGTGGCGACACATCAATCCATCCAGTGTTGCTGAATTAAAGGAATCTCGGAGGAGTTGATTATACGCCTCAAGCCCATTTTCCCGCTTCAGGTCGCTACGAAATCGACCGATAGGCATATTGGCGATTGTCAGTAGATAGGTAAATTCTATGCCGTATTTTGATCGTAGTTCTTCTTTGTAGTCTACTTCAAGTTCAGCTTGTTCAGGAGGCAGTATGGGGCCGACAGGGTTGTATACAAGGTTCAGAGGAAGGTGGGGCACGATGCCATATCCATAGCTGTTGAGGTGCTTTAATGCCTTGATACTATCCTCAAAAACACCTGTGCCGCGCTGCATATCAACATTCTCTTCGAGGTAACAGGGAAGAGACGCACAGAGTTGGACCGACTGCTCTTGGAAGAAAGCAGGGAAGGATTCAAAGCCCGGCTGAAGTAAAATCGTAAGATTGGTTCTCACCATGACAGGGAACCCTTTTTCACGTACTGTTTTCACAAACCGACGAAACTGTGGGTGCATTTCTGGAGCGCCGCCTGTAATATCTATTAACTTGGCGTTTGTCTTTTCTGCTGCGGCTATCACATGCTCCATCGTTTCCCAATCCATCATCTCTTTCCGGCGTGGCGAGGATACTACATGGCAATGAGCGCACTCCAGATTACATTTCAACCCGATGTTCACTTGGATTGTCTCAATGTCTAGGCTGTGTAGCCCTTTTCCATTGTAATTTGCGATCGCCTTTTCAAACCCATTCATGATCTGGATCTCCTTCTTTACTGAAAATCGTTTGAAAACCGTGTGCCGATCTGATAAAATAGCAAGGCACTTTTTGCTTGATCGAGGAATACCTCCGGGCTTGTCAACGATAGGAAGTATAATGTCTTAAATGGAATAGGCAATGTGATAGTTTACTCTTTCCCAATTCATTAAATAGAATGGAGAACTCATGAGTGTTAAAATTGGCGTGATTGGCGGTTCAGGATTTTATCAGATGGAAGGGCTAACGGACGTTGAAGAAATAGAGGTTGAGACTCCCTTTGGAAAACCGAGTGATTCGTTAGTTTTAGGTACAATCGAAGGAACACGTATTGTATTTCTACCACGCCACGGCGTGGGGCATCGGCTGCTGCCGTCAGAGATAAATGTTCGTGCTAATGTCTACGCTTTAAAAAGCTTAGGGGTTGAATGGATTATCTCTGTAAGCGCAGTCGGTAGCCTCAGAACCGAGATCGAGCCACGTCACTTTATTGTTCCAGACCAACTCTATGACCACACCAAGAATCGTGTGAGTACCTTTTTTGGTGAAGGACTTTCCGCCCATGTTAGTCTCGCCCATCCGTTTTGTCCTATCTTGAGTCAACTGCTACACGACGGTGCCGGCAATGTCGGTGCAACGGTTCATAAAGGCGGTACATATATCTGTATGGAGGGGCCCGCTTTCTCTACAGAAGCCGAGTCGAATGTGTATAGACACCTCGGATTCGATGTCATCGGTATGACGGCTGCGCCAGAGGCGAAGCTTACCCGCGAGGCAGAAATTTGTTACGGTGTCCTCGCCTGTTCAACCGATTACGACTGTTGGCATCCGGATCATGACGCCGTCACAGCAGAGCTGATTTTCGAGAATTTGTCTGCAAATGTAGAAACCGCCAAACGCATTGTCAGAGATGTCATCTCTAAAATTCCTGAGAAACGGACTGGCTGTCCTTGCCCCCAAGCGCTTGAAAAGTCTATTGCCACAGATCCAATGCGAACACCCGCCTCAACGAAGCAAAAGCTCGATTTGCTAGTGGGCAAGTATCTAAATTGACCTCGCAAAAACTATTGTGTATCAAGCGTTGCGAGTAGGTCCGCTGCCCTCTCCCGTTTCGCCGGATCTGTGTCACGGGCAACGATCCGCTGAAGCACCGAGATCGAGTCTTTGTCGCCTTTTTCTGCCATTTCGATTCCCATCTGGTCCCGTTTTTCGTGGTAGCTATTGTCGTATTCCTTGACTTCCATATTCCATTTCTGCCAGTAGTATTGCAGATTATTGGGGGGCCAGTCTGCGTAAATCTCGTCCCAAGTAGCCGGCTGGGCGTGTGGTAGCAAGCTACCCGGTGCAATCGGGTCACTGATTTTCTGGTATCTGGCGTCGATCGACATACGCAGTCGGTCACTGGAGTTGGACACGCCTTTGTGCACCGCCATGCTATGAAATATTAGCACATCTCCCTGCTCAAACGGATTGTTTACCCAAGTCCCTTCAAGTGGGTTGGTGACTGCAATGCCGCCGGCACCCATTGCGGGCTGAAATTCGTAAATGCCGTGCCGATGTGAGCCGGACGCAATCTGGAGTCCACCTAGTTCCGGCGGTATGTCGGTTAATGGTATCCATGCGGTGTAGGTGTCAGCGGTGCCTTGGATAGGGATAAAGTCTTGATGCGGCGGGGTGGTAAACACCTCTCGTTGCGGAAAAATTGTCCGCCCGATGATGCGTGCGTGGGGCATCACTGGCTCGCCCAATATTCCCTCCATTACCCCAATCAGGTTTGGGTGATGCTGGAGTACCTGAAACTCTTGGAGTTTGTACATGTGGAGATACACCCCCATGTAGTCGGGCTGTGGTTCCACGCAGAAACCGTCCAGATCTGCGATGGCGTCTTTCAGCGGGGCGCCCTTCTTAACCCAACCTGCGTCACGCGCGATCTCAAGACACTGAAGCCGTAGACTTTCCAACACGTCGGCAGGCAGCAGCCCACGAATGAACAGATATCCATCTCGCTCTGCACGTGCTCGCAGTTCAAGCTTATCATTTACAACATCCGTCGAATCGAGAAAAGGTTGCATCTGGTTCCCTCCTTAAAAATTCCATATAAAAGAGATTATCATGAAACCTGAAGAGTGTCAACTTCCTTTTTCAGAATGGATCAATGTCTTACCTGTTTCAAGGCGTCTATCAGGCTTTTTTCGATCAGGTCGCACAGTTCATCTATGTCCGATTCTTCCGCGATTAACGCGGGCGCGACTGCGAACCAAGTTGGATCAACGCGGATAACCAGTCCATTTTTGAGCGCAGTCCGTTTCAAGGTACTTCCCAGCTCAGGATACGGCTGCATCGTCTGAGTATCCTTCACCAACTCCACGCCGCGCAACACACCTTTGCCACGAACCTCGCGGACAACGCCGTACTGCTTCAATCCCTCAAGTTTTGCTGCGAGATAATCCCCTAACTCACGCGCTTTGTGGTCGAGTTGTTTCTCCGAAATTTCATCAATGACAGCGAGGCCTACGGCACATGCGAGCGGGTTGCCGGCAAATGTGTGGCCGTGTGCAAAATTCACGTCATCCGCTGCGGGACCGTAGAAGACCTCTCCCATGTCCTCTCGTGCAATCATAGCACCCAAGGGAATTGCCCCGCTTGATAATCCTTTGCCGCCGCAGATGATATCCGGTGTCACGCCGAAAGTCTGTGCTGCAAACATAGATCCCGTCCGAGCGAATCCGGTGATGATTTCATCGTAGATTAGGATAACATTATAGCGGTTGCAAATTTCGCGGATTATCTGAAAATACTCTGCGGTTGGGGTTATGATGCCTCCTGTGTTACCGATAGGCTCGATGATAACGCCGGCAACCGTATCCGGATCTTCGTTGATAATCACGTCCTCGAACATCTGTGCACAAAAACGGTTGCACTCTTCCCAAGAGGAGAAGCGTTCACGGTAGTAGGTAGGCGGAAAAACCTTGAGAAAGCCCCCCATCTGAGGCTCAAAGGCGGTCTTGCGTTTGCCGGTGCCGCTAGCAGACATGGCACCAAAGGTCGCCCCGTGATACCCAAAGTATCGGCTGATGAACTTGTATTTTCCCGGCTGCCCGCTCTGCTTGAAATACTGACGGGTGAACTTCATGGCGGACTCAATTGACTCGGAGCCACCGCTGTAGGGTTTGATATAGTTCAAATTACCAGGGGTGACCTCGCCTAACTTCTCGATGAAATCCAACGTGATGTCCGCAATCCCGTGCATCGAAGGAACAAAACTCAATGTGTCCATCTGTCGCTGCATCGCTGCCATAAGTCGCGGGTGTTTGTGTCCAAGCGTGGCAACGAATATCCCGCCGATGCCATCAAAATAACGCTTCCCTTCCACATCCCAATAGTAAAGCCCTTCTGCCCGTTGTACGATGAGCGGATTCTTGAAAAATTCCGCTGTCTGTTGGTAGTCCAGAAAGGTACGCTTGAGCAGTTTTTTTTGACGTTCGTTAAGATTCACTCCGTTTTCCTTTCTTGGTTCAAGAACTGTCGCTGGCTTCTGAGCGCGAAGGATTTATTGTCGATTGCTCTTTGCACTGCTAATATACCGTCGAGATGATCGACCTCGTGCTGTAAGAGTTCCGAGAAATCTCCCTCAAGTGTCATACTCTGCTCCTCCCAATTCTTATCTCGATACGTAATCCGACATTTCTGATGACGATACACCTTTATAAGGAGTTCAGGAAAGCTCATGCAGTCGTCCCAAAGTTCCATCATCTCTGTGCTTTTAAGATCCAAGACCGGATTGATAAAGATCACTGGCTCCCCAATGTGCATGTATACCACCCGCTTCATCGTACCGATCTGTGGTGCAGCGATGGCGCGTCCGGCGTTGTATTTTTTCCTGAAAGCCATCAGTGTATCGTGCAGATCTTGGATGATAGGCTTGATCTGATCCACCTGCGACTCTTGGATAGGCTCACATATCTCAAAAAGTTTAGGATTTCCCAACAGGAGGATTTCCCTAACTGCCATTTCATACCTCGCTTTAAGGTTAGGAGTGATCTAATTCCCAGATCGGGACGTAGACTGGGAATATTGTATTCAGGATCTCACCCGTTGCGCCGCTAAAGTCGAGCGATTGGGCAGCGGGATGTGGACCAAAAATCAGTTGCGTTAGTTCACGGCGGGTTAATACCACAGTTTCTGTTAATCGCTTTGCCGAGAGATCGACCTCCCCATCGCGGAACCTGAGAGTTACAGCTTCGTCGGTTTCACGGCAGACAAGGCAGATAATCCCGTGCAGCCCGACTGACCGACTTCGCAGATGATGCTTAATCTGTCTTAACAATTTTTCAAGGCTATTGACGCGCATCATCTGGTAGCCGACACCTTTGGCTTCCTCAATAGGGTGTCCACTCCCCGGCTTCTTCTCTTCTATCAACTGTCCTAGGTTCGATGGGACTAGTGGCAGGAGCACTTGGATTTCTGAGTCGGCTTCTCGTTCTAACAGGACATGTTTAACTAGTGTCTCCAATCCCCCTATATCGCCTCCGCCTTCGATTAATCCGGGTTTGTTGACTCCTTCTCCAAACATCAGATAGGCAATCGTTTCTTCACCATTCATCGCCAAGCAGGTCGTTGTTTGAGGCAAAGAAAAAAGTGCACGATATTCTTCACTAGAACGGGCGATTCGGTGCGGTTCCGTATCGTGGAGATTCACCATTGCATTAAACGAATTGGCGTTACTTGGGTCATATTGAACCACGTCGAAAGCACCACTCTCAAAAAGCACATGTTCTTCTGGGCGAAGCTGATAAAGCCAGCCCTGCGACCCAACCGCCTCCCAGCCGGACTGTTGATAGAAGGGAAACGTCGCCTCCAGCGTCCACAGCACGGATATAGGGACATCCGCTTCATCCATGATGCGGATACAGTCCCGCAGGCAGCGGGTAGCGTATCCACGTCTACGGTAGTCCGGGTGCGTTACGGTCGGGCTGATGATGCCAATCCGTAATCTGTCGTCTCCTATGATTGCCTCGCGTAGCCAAACCGGCACATGAGCAACGACCACCCCGTCCATCTTGAGGATACGCATGTACTCCATTTTTGAATGATTAAACACCAACGGATAGTCGGTGCGAATATCTTGGTCTGTTCCCGCCCTGAACACTTGATTGATCAGGGCAATTACCTCTTCAAAATCTGATGCCTGACATGCGCGTGGTCCATCTACCATCGGTTTTTCTCCTCAAATCAATCAAATGAATAGGACTTACGCATTTCAGGACGGAGCAAGATGCCTCGTCTACAGGCTAACCCATTTCAGCGTAGGAGGTGCGGGGAAACCAGATGCCCCGCCTACGGTTGGCTGTGTAAGTCCTGATGAAGTTAGGGAAGTACCTCATCGGGGTATGAGCGGCAGGATGAGTCGAGACGGATACTCTACACTGTGGAACACGGTTTGGTGTGCGACCCGCAGCTCCGTATCCGACCAGAAATCCGCGCCGGTGTTGTGGTTGCGATCAAAGTTAGGGAAATCGGAACTTGATACATCAAGCCGAATCCGATGTCCCTGTCGGAACAAGATGCCCGTCGGATTGAGACGGATGGTATATTCATAAGGCTGCCCCGGCTCGATGAGGCTCGGATTGTCATAACCTTCTCGATACCTTGCTCGCATAATGCCGTATGTCAGATTCACCGCCAACCCGTTGGGGTGAACATCAATCAGCTTGGCAGTGAAGTCAGTGTCAGGTGCACTTGATGCTGCCCATAACTTCAGCACTACCGGTCCGGTCACCTCAATATCTTCATGCAGTGGTGGTGTTTGGTAGACCAGAATGTCCCGTCGTCCGTTCAGTGGGGATTGATCTCTCGGTGCCGCTTGCGCGTCGATTCCCATCAGACTCATCACCGGATCCTTGGGATCATAGTCGTACCTATCGGGGGATTCTTCTTCCGGTTCAGAGATGGAAAGCACACCGTCACCGTGCACAGTGTTGGCGGAGCCGCCGCTGTGCAGGAAAAACTCGGTGTATTGTGTGCGAGCAGGGGGCCACTCATGCTCAAAGCGCCACCTATTTTCACCCATGATAAATAACTTCACCGACGGCTCAGATCCGATTCCATTATCAATCCCTTTGAAGCGGTAATCGTACCATCGAGTAACTTCTTGAGGATAGGTGGTATCTGCATCGGGACCGAAGTCCAACGGTCCTTGGGTTCGAGTTAGGTTATTGCTATTATGTCCCCACGGACCGACGATTAGCCGGTGCTGGTTTCGTAGCGATTCGGGCCCTTCTTTTACCATACCTGTGAAGTTGTCAATCGTCCCGATGAGCCGGTCATACCAGCCCGTCAACTGGCACGTGGGAACGTTGACCTTGTGGTGGATCTCTTGAAACGCCCAGAACTCCTTATCCTGTTCCCTGAGATAGGTTTTGAGGAGCGGAGTCAGAGTAGAAAACAGATAGTTGGGGAGTCCATCCAGCGGCAGATACCAGATCCACTTGCCGCGTTCCACCTCGTGCCACTGTGCATCGGCCTCATCCTCGGATTTGGGGCCAAACTCGTCTCCGACTCGGTGCCGTGCGTTGACCGCCATCTTGTAGGTCCACTGGAGGCGCCGCCCTGTTTCAAATATGCCGAAGTTTAGGTCAAGCAGCCGCGCTGACATACCGCTCGCGAACAACGCCTTGAGGGAGGGAGGCTGCGTTCCAGCAAGACGCCAGATGCACCACGATGGGTAGGAATGTCCCCATGTCCCGACCTGCCCGTCGCTGCCGGGAATATCCGCTGCCCATTCGACGGTGTCGTACCCATCCTGCGGGTCAAAGGTTTCGGTGTTGTTCTGAAATTGCCAGAAATACTCTCCATCGGAAATACCTCTGCCCCGGATATCTTGGACAATAGCGATGTAACCGCTGGAAGCCAAGGCTTGTGCAATCTGGATGTAGGTGTTTTGGCTCTTGTCATACGGTGTACGGCATAACAATACTGGACAGGCTGCAGCCCCCATAGGTCTATATATATCTGACCGCAGCAGTACACCATCGCGCATTTCGGTGGGAACGTCCCGCTCGATATTTACGGCAAAATCAGTGCTTTTAGTCATGGACTGTTCTGTCCTTACTTTTCCAAGCTCAACGGTCGTTGTGTCAAGATGTGAATCTCGACCTACAGTTACGCGATTATTTTAACGCGATTGTTACGGCGTGTTGACATTTTGCTGTTGCTCATTCAGCAAACGCTATAATCATTGGGTAATCTGGCATAAGTAGTACAAACTGTTAGTTTGCGAACTAAGATCACAATCTAACAGATCGTGGTACAATCGACTCCTTTTAGGACTTTTAGGAAATAAGTTTTTGAAAAGGAGGCTTCTCGATGAAAAACGGAGTTGGGTTTCACTCTATCTGTGTCTCAACAAGCGTTGTTGAACGACTGAACCTCTATTATAGTTGATAGGGATTGGCATTTAACCGTTCAACCCAACCTACGGGCTGTCAACTTTTCCAAGCTCAACGGTCGTTGTGTCGAGATGTGAATCTCGACCTACAGATTACTGAGTTGGGTTTCACTTTATCTGTGTATCAATAGGTGTTGTTGAACAACTGAACCTCTATTATAGTTGATAGGGATTGGCGTTTAACCGTTCAACCCAACCTACGGGCTGTCAACTGTCAACAGAACCTAGTGTCGAGATGTGAATCTCGACCTACAGGTTGCTACAGTGGTAGCCTCGCAGCACTGGGGTTTACCGGTTCTACGCCGAGCACTTTGGCGATGGTGTACACATCTTTATCTCCGCGCCCGGAGAGACATAGGACGATTATCTGGTCTCGATCGAGTGTGGGTGCGAGTTTACGGATGTAAGCCATTGCGTGCGCTGCTTCTAGCGCGGGGATGATCCCTTCCGTTTCTGAAAGTAGCTTGAACCCTTCAATCGACTCCTCATCGGTGACGGAGACATATTCGGCACGACCCGTTGCTTTGTAGAAGCTATGTTCGGGACCGACTCCGGGGTAATCCAGACCCGCTGAGATAGAGTGTGCTGGCGTGATTTGCCCGTCCTCTTCCTGTAGCACGTAGCATTTCGCACCGTGGAACACGCCAACACTGCCCGCACTGATGGTCGCTGCGTGTTTACCACTCAGTATGCTTTCGCCCGCTGCTTCGACACCGACTAATTTCACACCGTTATCCGAGTAAAATGGGTAAAACATACCTATTGAGTTACTGCCACCGCCGACGCAAGCAACCACGTAATCTGGCAATTGTCCTGCCCCCTCAAGGGTCTGCGATCTCGCTTCCTGACCGATGACAGCTTGAAAATCCCGGACAATCATCGGATATGGGTGGGGACCGACGACAGATCCGATCAGATAGTATGTCGTCCGTACATTCGTCACCCAATCGCGGAATGCAGCGTTGATTGCATCCTTGAGGGTGCGCGAGCCGGAGTTCACCGGGACCACCGTTGTCCCCAGCAGTTTCATGCGAAAAACGTTCAGGGCTTGCCGTTCGATGTCTTCTTCGCCCATATATACTTCGCATTCCATGTTGAACTTTGCTGCCACGGTTGCTGTTGCAACGCCGTGTTGTCCTGCACCTGTCTCGGCGATGATCCGATTCTTGCCCATCCGTCGGGCGAGCAAGATCTGTCCGATTGTATTGTTGATTTTGTGTGCGCCTGTATGGTTGAGATCCTCGCGCTTGAGATAGATTCTTGCCCCACCGAGTGCCTGAGTCAGTCGCTCGGCGTAGTACAGCGGGTTGGGACGCCCGACGTATTCGCGGAGATAGTATTGAAATTCCTCTTGGAAGTCGGCATCCTCTCTCAGAGACATATAGGCGTCTTCTAGTTCCAGTAGTGGGGACATTAACGTCTCCGGGGCGTATCTGCCGCCGAATTCTCCGAAATGTCCCGTTGCGTCGGGTAAATTCTGATTCAATTTATAGCTCCTCCTGTTTTTGATATGCTACTATAATTCAATTTTCGCTCATGTAGAACTTACGCAGTTGAACGTTCAACGCCTTGTAGTTCGGCGATTTATCGCCCGTCCCCCCCTCTATCCCCCCGCAAGCAGAGGGAGGGAAGAACGCGCAATGAATTGCGCTACTACAAACTGGAGTGCGTAACTTCGATCATGCTAAGAAATAGTACAAAGAAAGCGAGTTTTCTTTTAATATGAACCTTAATTTTATCACGCCAAACCCCGTCGTTTGCGTAAAAACCACTCTAGTCCCAAAAGTAGGATAACGATTACAAAAATGAGCGGCATATCCCAAACCTCCTCCTCAACGAGACGCGATGTTGCACTCTCGACTAAGGGGATATGGTTTACCATCTGTGGCGCGTCTTCGAGGGTATAATACCTGCCACCGCTGGTATTGGCAAGCGTTTGCAGCAGTTGTGCGTTGAGTTCTGCATTTGTAAACTCAGCGTAGGATTCGGCAACCTCAAAGAGACCGCTCTGCTCACCGAGACTTTTGCCCCTTAGTGCCCCAACCAGAGTGACCCGATACTCGCCGCGCCGAGGTGGAATATATCGCACCGTATAAAGTCCGTCCTGCCCAAGCACCTGTTCAAGCGACAGCTCCCGCTTTCTGCCATTTTCGTCTGTAATGATAGCACGGACTTTCGCCTGATTGGTCAATTCAAACTGGTGATCGTAGGCGGTTGCATTGATAATCACCGCTTCCTTCAGGGCATAAGAGGTTTTTGGGATATCTAACTTGAGTTGATCTTTCTGAACGGTTGTCAGCCACTTTGCCGTCTGACGCCAAAAGCGTTCATGGCTGTCATCTTCATGCGGCATGTTCATTTGCCAATCCCACGAAGTGACAGCTGTGAAGACCATGACCCGGCCGGCATTGTAGTTGTGGGTTGCAATAAGGATACGATTGCCGAATTCATTCCGATCTGTGGGATGTACCGCAAGGATTGTTGCGCCCGCTTTCGCTCGCCGCACCCGGTTATAGCTAGATAAGGTCAACTGTTCCCAACGCATTACGTTCTCACGTGGTTCGTCCGCTAGAGCCATCAACGGATCTGCTTTCCCTTCGGCGGTCAACTGTAAGGCATATTTCGGGATCGAGGTCCTCTGACCGCGTCGTTGAGGGGTTGCAAACCGGCGTATCGGTGGAGACGGTGCTGGTGGCGTTCCTAGCTCAAGTTCGACCGGAAGCACCTGTGCAATCGGTGTATTGATGTAAGAATTCGCCATTTCGTGATTGCCCAACGAATGTTTCCCGCCTAGCATCAGGAATCCACCGCCTCGTGTGCGGATAAACTCAACCGTGTTTTCAAGTTGCTGTTTGGTAAATTTTGATGACGCTATATTTCCGATAATAATTGCGTCGTAATCAAAGAGCACCTCTTTCGATGTTGGATAGAGATCGAACTGGTGTCCAGTGCCGTCACTCGCACCTCCGATAGTTGTATCAGAAGTGAAATATCGAAGTGTCAATTGGATATTTGGATCGTTCTCCAAAGCACGTCTGATGATTCCGATTTCCTTACGCAGCCCGCCCTCAACGTACAAAATCTTGACGCGCTTGCTGGGTGCGACTTTTAACAGAAACTTCTTGGTATTGTTTTGTGGGACAGCCTCGTCGGTTTCGGTTGGGATTTCTACCACATACTTCTGCGTCCCCGGATTCCGGGGAATGAACTTGATTCGTATGCGGCGGGTGGGACGTTCTTTGTTAAGGTTGACGTTGAACGTCTTGACAACACGGTTTTCATCTCTGAGCCTCAGCGTTATCTCCCTTGGACCGTAGCCTTTGCGGCGGATAGTCGCCCAAATCTCGACTGGGAAATCCTCTTCTGCCGTCCGTGGGGCATCAACTTTCACCACCTCAATATCTTTGATCCCCTCCGGAGAACCGATCCCGACGGTGTGCACAGGCACTTTCCGATCACGCATCCGGAACGCAAGTTTGGTGATGTCTTCACCGCTCGCATCTGCACCGTCAGAGAACATCACGACACCCGACAGCGGCACCCCTTGCAGATTGTCCAATGTATCATTCAGCGCAGCGGGGATATTTGTGGTTTCGCCGTTTGCTTCGGTCAACGCAGCGGGAGTCATCCGTTTGGGACCGTCAGAAAAGGAGAACAGTCGTGTTTTGAACTTTTCGTTGAGCGAATTGAGTATCCCGCCTTCGGGGTCAAAGAGCAGATTGTTGACGCTGCTCAGACGGGGTTCCTGATTTACGGAATCGGTCACCTGCATACTTTTCGATTCATCCAACAGCACCGCAAGGTAGGAATCGTCCGGGCTGGTTTGGTAGATCGTCACAAAGGGCTTTAGCAGACAGAATGCCAATCCACAAAGTGCGAGGGTGCGGAGGAAGATCAGAAAGCCGCGGAATCCTCGATGCGTCCGTCCCTGCGTCGTTCGATATGCCCAGATCGAGGCTGCGATTAAGCCCACGAAGATCAGGAATAGGATGAGCCCCGGCAGGCGGATCCCGAAATAGAAATCGCCCTGGCGGAAGATGTCAATTGGATATTTTAGTAGTTGCTCAAACATCTAAGTGTCCTTGTTATTTTCTGAAAGCACCAATCACTAACTTTGGTATGTGAGGCAATGCCTGGGGGTGGATTGCTCGTTCGGTTGGCGGTATCGTGCCGTCTTGGCATTGAGTTATTTCCTCATAGGGTGAGGGGATTTGTCCCCAAAATAGTTAGGACTTACGCAGTTGAACGGTAAAATCCAACCCCTTCTGCTACGCGGAACCTATACCTCTGTTTCAATGATTCACCGGCACGATTCGGTGATTTGGCAGGGCACTGGCAGGTCCAAAAAAAAATTTCAACCTCACATCGGGGGTTCATCATTGGTGCGTGTCTCTCTGAACCCTTATGGGGCCTAGCTTCAGGGCGTTTGTAGATTTTTACCACCCAACAGCGGGTGCGTCTAGACGGCTTTTTGACCTGCCAAATACGCACTGTTCATGACCCATTTTTCACTGAAATGGCACCATAATTCGCCAAATGTTAGGGATTTGGCAGGTCCCTGACAGGTCAAAACTCTGAAATGCGTAAGTCCTGGTGCGGTTATATTCGGTGTATTTGAGTGGGTGCATTGCCTCTATTATACCCTATTTTTTGATCATGTGCGTAGGTCCTAAAATTATAGTGGATCCTAGAATTAATGAGATACTCCAAATCGGCGCAGTTGGAAACAGCACCTACCAAACATGAGGAGCGAAAGTGTCTATTTATTTTTTGAGTTCACTATAAGCATATTGGTCTGCGATTAGAATAAGATGCTGGTATTTCTGCGGCAGCATTATTCGTTTGTCTTTCGCTGCTCCATTTCGACTTTGCTCTTTGCTCCTCAATCGCTCATCTCATCACCAAAGAAGTATTGTTGCCAATTGGTAATGTTGCCGTACTCGTCCATGTTGAGCTGTTCAATTTCGGAAGTGCCATCGTTGACTTGGCAGAAATAGAGTGCCGTATCAGACGCTGGAATCTCCTCCTCGGCGATGCGTCGTTGCAGGCGTCGCAGCAGATGTTCGCTGTGGGTCTCAAGGATAATCTGGATATTCCGATTTTTTACCACGTCGATGAGGATATCCGTTAGATCCGCCTGCGCTTTCGGATGCAGATGTGCCTCAGGTTGTTCAAGGATGAGGATTGAACCTTCGGGGACATAATAGCAGAGTGCCAACGTCGGCAGGATCTGGAAAACACCCAAGCCGATGTCAGTGAGTCGGACTTCGGGACCGTCCTTGTACTGTTTGAGGCGAAATTCGTAGTCCTTCTCCCCATCAGGATCCGCTTGGAGACGATAGGAATCAATCAGTTCCAGTCGTTGTAACCATTTCAATATCTGCTCATCGATGGAGAGGAGTTGAATCCGTCCGGAAAGCAGTGCGGCAATTGCCTGTTCCCCGTACTGTCCGACACCTTTCGGGTGTTCACCGCCGTATGCGTAGCGATGTCGAGGCGGTTCACGGAGCGGGCTAAGGTGATAGATTCGAGAAAACAGGTCCTTGAAAGCCCGTTCAAACGACAAGAAAGGGGTATCTGGCACTCTAGTCGATCCGTCCCGAATCCCGTAGCATCGGAACGGGAATGAGGAGAGTGCCCCTTGGGGTTTATGGTTGGGGGGACATACTATTTTGTACTGACTGTCAGCATCCCGCACGATTCCAAAAAATTCGTACCCATCGGACATATAACCGAAGCCATCGACAGCAACCGAATCATTTCCTGCAGCGACAATAGTGGTTGAAAAGGAGAGCGCGCCAATTTCGAGGCGATTGGAACCTTGAGGGGTTCGGGGCAGTGCCTGCCCAAGCGTACTCCCACCTCCAATAGTCAGCTTTTCAGGCAACTGCCACGACACAGAGATGTCGAGACTTAAACCCGTTTTGTGTCGATGGATGACCTCATTAAAGTTGGATAAGTTGACCACCGATCTCTCATCGCCGAAATCAATTACCCCGTTCCAATCCGGCGGACGCTCCGCGGTCTGCTTGAGCATGAGCAGCGTTTGAAAAATGCTGGTTTTGCCGGAGCTATTCGCGCCGAAGAACCCTGTCAATGGGGCTATCTGCAACTGACCCGTATTTTCCCACGACTTAAAATTCTGCGCGCTGAGTTCGGTAATCATAACGGATACCTCGCTTACTATTTTTTACGCATTACGTTGCCTATACACATTGCGCTCCTCTGGAGCGCGGTCTCATAGGTATTAGCATTCTATAGACATATCGCTCCTCTGGAGCGAAAGATAAAGCACTGAACGGGCGGGGTGCGCCCCTACACAGAGCCGACGGATTTTCAATACGTAGCAATTTGGTTTATTTTAATTCAACACGCTGTCCTGTGTGGGCTGACTCGTGCAGACCACCAATCACACGCCTGTTCCCTAACGCATCCGCTTAGGTATTAGATTCTATAGACATATCGCTCCTCTGGAGCGAAAGATAAAGCACTGAGCGGGCGGGGTGACCCCCTACACAGAACCGATGGATTCTCAAGGCATAGCGATTTGGGTTATTTCAATTCAACACGGCGACCTGTGTGGGCTGACTCGTGCAGACCATCAATCACGCGCATGTTCCCTGATGCATCTGATATTGGTAGGAGCGGAGGCTTCCCGGTGGAGATGGCTTCGCACAAGCTCAAGAGTTCAGCGGCATACGGATTTACCCCTTCGACTGTCACCGTCTCGGTTTTGCCCTCTCGAATCAGCGTGAAGCTACATTCGCCTTCGCTGTTTCCCCATGCCTTGGGCGCGACAATTGTCCCTTCCGTGCCAGCTACCTCATAGGACTCACGCCATGTCCAGCCGAAACTGCAATCAAACTGCCCAGTAATGCCATCGCCGAAATCGAGCGTTCCAATCAGTGTATCCCATACATCACTGATTGGTTCAAACTTGCCGGTCGCCCAGACAGCTTGCGGTTCCGTCCCAATCATATAACGGATGACATTGATGCAGTAGCAGCCCAAATCCATCACCGCGCCGCCGCCCTGATCGCCGCGCAGCCGCCAGTTTGTTCGATCTGTCAATCCAGTCGAAAAGGAGGATCCGGCAAAACGGACATCGCCGATCGCGCCGTCAAGGATATGCTGCTTGACAGAAAGCGTCAGGGGGTGGTGGCGATACATGAATCCCTCCATCAACAGCACGTCGGCAGATGAGGTGACTTGAATCATCTGTTCAAGCTGCGTTGCGTTGACAGCAATCGGCTTTTCGCAAAGGATTGCCTTCACACCGCCGCGGACTCCTTCCAAGATATGTTTCAGATGGAGTGTGGGCCATGTTGCGACTATCAATACGTCTGGTTTTTGCTGCTCAAGCATCCGTCTCAAGTCGTTATAAGTGTTTTTAACATTGAATTGCTCTGCGAAGTTTTTGACTGCTTCGAACTTAACATCACAGGCACCGACGAAGTCGATCTCCGGGAGGTTTTGTGAGGCGTTTCCGTGTGCTCTGGAAATCCCGCCACAACCGACTATGGCAACCTTATACTTTTCGCTCATGGTTTCTCCTTATCAACCGAGTGTGGAACGCAGATCTGCGTTCCCTACACCGACTACTCTTACCCTATAGAGGATATAGATACTGGACTTCCCGTCTCACTTGACTGAATGGCTGCTAGTGAAATTGCCAGACTCTTAACGGCATCACTGTAGGGACTCAGGATCTTGGATGCATCCGTGTTTCGGATAGCATCGACAAACACCTCGTCAATGCTCGGTCCCGGTGCTGTTTTGGTAACAACTTCTCCATTTTCCCTCACCTCCAAACCACCAACACCCCAGTGAATCAGTTGATTCTCATACAAGATGTCCAACACGTTTGCGTGTGACCAATCGCCTGGATCATAGGACCAAGAGGTGGTCAACGATCCAACTGCTCCGTTGACGAACTTCATTGTCACGCAGTTATTGTCGGGGCAATCAATCTCCTTTAGCACACGGTTTGCGCTGATTGCGTAGACCTCCTCCACCTCGCCGACGAGGTAACGCATCATGTCGATGGTGTGGGTCGCCTGTTCCAAGATCTGTCCGCCGGATTTGCTCATCTGTCGCTGCCAAGAATTGGGATCGCCGCGTCCGCTGCCGGACCAATATTTGCCGATGGCTATGTTGACCACTTTTTCACTGAGCACCTGACGTGCCAATTGCGTTGAGCCTAGATAGCGTAGTTGATAGCCAACACAGGTGATGATGCCAGCGGTATTCACGGCTTCCTCAATCTGCCGTGCGGTCTCGATGTTGACCGCCACCGGTTTCTCAACAAGAAACGGCAATCCACGCTCGATTACGTCCAACTCCGGCGTTCCGTGTGCAAACACAGGAAGGCTCAGGTAGATGCCATCCAGATCATCACGTTCCAGCATGAGATTGTGATTGGTGTAAGGTTGGGCATTGTAACTCTCGGCGGCGTTTTGCGCGCGTTCTTCCTGAACATCGCAGGTCCCAATGATACGGACGCCTTCCAGATCGGACAACCGTCGCATGTGTCCATTGGCGTTGCCTCCACAGCCGATAAAACCGATTTTGACTTCTTGCATTGCCTTCCTCTTCTAATTTATGATTGGGTTTTTCTTCTCAAATTGTAGCAAATCGGAGCGTGTCCGTCAATCTCTTTATCGTGAGCCTACGCTGTAATTCTTCGGTCAGTCTCACACGACTACAACACCTCTGTAAAAAAGGAGACAAATAAACGTAGAAGTTTCGCTTCAGCAGAAAATTTTTCCACAGAACGGACGATTAAATCAGATTTTGCTTATTTATAATTAGACGTTTTATCGTAGTTTCCGTCATAGAAATAAATCAATTATAAATTTCAATTGACATAAAAAGAAAATTGACAATAATAGGAGTTACGCGCTTCGCTGGCAAACATCGCACACCCCGTACAGGTTAGGCAACCTGTACCCACTATTACAGACTGGGAGCCCCCAATTTCTTCAAGAGCAGGCACCGCCCCCCGAAGGCAGCGGCGATAGTTATATCAACTGCGTAAGTCCTAAATAAATAACTTGAAGGATAATATTTGGGAGTTAGTTTATCGTTATGGGAAACGAGGAAGCAAACCGATGAGAAAAGAAAAAATAGAAGATAGAAAGCCCGAAATTCCATTTTTATCAATCGGTAGGTTATCCCAATGGTTTGGTTGGATCTGCTTATTTCTATGTTATTCGGCTGCAAAAACTGCCTACACAGATGACTATTTTGACCGGGTAACGGTTGCCTCGAATGGTCGTCTGACGCGGTTTGATCGCGATCGCATTACGGTCTATACGGATACTATTCCATTTGAATCGGGGGTTTACGAGGAAGCATTGCACCAATCGTTGTCGCTATGGGAGCAGAAAACCCACGGCCAATTGCAATTTGAATTGACACCAGATGCTGCCGCAGCAGACATTCGGATAAAGTGGGCATATCAGCAGGACAGACGACAAAGCAACGAATATATCGGCGAGGCGATGTTGGTTCGAGAAGACGAGGGATTTCATGTAGAAATTGAGGTTGCGCTGCGTGACCGAACATCGCTGAAGCCTCACTCATCTGACGTTATTCAAACCGTCTTGCTGCATGAGATTGGACACGCTATCGGGCTATGGGGCCACAGCGACGATCCGCACGATGTAATGTATTTCGCTGCAACGGCGAAAGCACCGACAGCGCGAGATATTGCAACGTGGACGAAGGTGAACGAAACGCCGGGTGATACCCCCTTTCACAGACGTGCCCTTCAGACACTAGCGGCTGAAATTGAGGAAGATCCGAAGATTGCCGGCAATCACTATCTCATCGGTATGGTCTACGCGGATTTGGGCGATTATCATTTGGCGATTAACGCCTTCCAGCGTGCCCTTGAGATAGAGCCACAGCTCGGTGTTTCATCGGTGCAAATCGGCCGTATCTTCCAGCAGAGGGGGATATATGACCAAGCAATTAGGCACTACACAGAGGCGTTGAAAACCGCACCTTCCGCCGAGGTGTTTGGTGCTTTAGGGACACTCTGGTTACTTCAGGGTGAGTTTGATCAAGCGGTGAACTCCCTGCAACGCGCACTTACTTTTGCCCCGGCTTCCGCAACGTTAAACCAGAACCTCCTAGCAGCGTACCATCGTTGGGGTGTTCATTACCTGAAGACAGATCAGCTTTCTGAGGCGTTCAAATGCTTCGAGCGAGGCTTGAAGCGATTCCCGTTTTCTGAAATCCTACTTTCCGATCTCGCTGCGGCACACACCGCCGCGGAGGAATACCAAAAAGCCTTAGACATCTATCAACGGGTCCTCCAGATTAACCCTAAATATACCGCTGCAAGAGTTGGGATGGGAACCACCTTAAACAACTGGGGATCACAATATGCCCGTAATAAAGATTGGGAGCAGGCACTTGATTGTTATGAACAGGCGTTGGGATACGATCCAGCGTGCCGATCCGCGCTTCAGAATCTGGGCGAGACGCTGATGCGGATCGGTTGGGAGCAGGGAGCAAACGGAGATATGGAGGGGGCGATCGGTACATATCAAAAGCTGATAGCAGTTGCCCCCGATAATGCGGAAGTTCACAATAATTTAGGTGTCATCCACTTCAGAAAGCGGGAATACGGCAAGGCAAAAACCTACTTTGAAACTGCACTTGCATTGGACGCGAACTATGATGAAGCACACGCGAATTTGAGTTATGTCCGGCGGGAACGGGTCTATAGCATAGTCAAACAGTGGGTTGTACCGGTGGGGGTCGTTTTGCTAGTTGGGTTTGCCTGTGTAAAAATGATAAACAGACGCCGGAAAACGATGCGTCTGAAACCGATGTAGCACAACTTATATGCTCCTTGCTTTGGGATTTTTAATACGCTCATGTTAAGATTTAGTGCAAAGAAACCGAATGTTCGTAGGAGTTGGGTCCCCCAACCCTTACGGCGGGCGGGGAGACCCCGCCCCTACGATTTCGCTTCGTGTTTTGCACTTTCTTTAATTTACATTTGAAATCACCAGGGGTTCTATGCCCAATTCTGCTACTTGACTGATGAGCTCTGCGGCATCTTCTCTGTTGTGGAATCCTCCGATTGTTACACGATACCACAGTCTTGATCGGATCACCACCTCGGTGAGATGAGTTTTCGCCCCTAATTTCAACGCTTCCAATGAATCAACCAGCGATTCGGCGTTCGTGCGATTTTGGAATGAACCGACCATTATGGTGTATTTTGGCGGCGTGCGGGAAACCTCCACTTCTTCCTGCTTTTCCTCACTTGATGTTGCTACAACTTTGTCTTCCCTATTGTCTAAATCTTCTTTATCAACTCTGATAGTTGAAAATGATGCTTCGCCGGTGCTGCGATTGCCCGCAATATCGTGGACTGTCAATACACAGCGATAGGTGGCTTTTTGAGTGTTATCCGATTGCTCCCAGTTGTTCCAAACAACGGTATCGGACGGTTCGCCTTCTTCATCGATGCGATGAACCAATTTTTGATCTGCATCGAAAAATTGTAGCTGCCAACGGGCGAGCGGATTCAGATCTGACGCTTGGAGATGCACTTTCGGCATTTGGAGAACAGTTCCCTCGTCAGAGGCGGCAAAGACAGGTGGTTCTGCTGATATCTCAAGTGAGGCGGGTGTCGTATCGACAGTGATTTTTACTTCACTCTGCAACTGGCGGTCACCTGCAGCATCAATGGTGAACCACTGGGCGGTGTATATGCCGTCACTCACCCGGTTACCTGCGTCATCTTCGCCTTCCCACACTATCTTTGTCGATGGCAAGCCAGTGCCGGAATAGCGCTGGAGAATCCTGTTCAGTTTATCCTTCTCAGTACGCTGCTGAATCTCTAGTTCCCACGCTACTTCTTCGCCAACTTCCAGATCGAAAGTGATTTGGTCTTTCACGCCATCTCGGTTAGGAGAGATTATTTTCTCTGGGATGTGCAGCACAGCGGGAATTGGCTTGGGCATAACAATCGGTGCCGGCCGAGTCGGCGTAGCAGGCGGCACTTCGACGACTGGGGGAATTGAAACCTTGATTCCAGCGTCACCTTCTCCCCAGCGTAGGGTGGCAGAGATCCAGTGCATCGCTCCCTCCAACTCATTGCCTCTGACATAAGCGTAATCAAGCTGTCCGGAGGGACTTTGAATACTTAGACCCGTTGACCATTCCCCCGTTGTGAGTCGGCTGGGAACCGCTGTGTATCCGAGCCGGAGTCCCAATCCTTTCCTAAACAGCCAACGTTCGACACCGAGATGGGTGCGTAGCCGTTCTCCGAAGCCAATACGGGTGTCGTTGTGCAGTACAAAATCTCCAGATAGGGTTGTATACTGATTAAAAGAGTGGGCTGCGCCAAGGCGTGTCACCGTGGGTATTCTTGCGACGGTTTCGGCGTTCTCCCAGATGTGTCCAGCAAGATCCTCCAGAGCCAAGCCGAATGTGATTTCCTCCCCGGGACGATCCAGCTCACGAACGAAGCGGATACCCAAGTCGAAGCTCCAAGCATACCGAGGACTAACAGAACTTCTGTGGCGGTAGTGCCGAAGGTTCGTACCGGCAGCGATACCTTTTCCCAAGGAAGCCCCGTATCCCACAAGCACCATTCGGTTCTTTTCGGCGTCATTTCCCCAGCCATCAAACCAAGAAGATATTGAGAAATTCCCTACATTTGTTGATGCGATTCCGAGCTGCTGCGGATTTAACCCCAGCGAGAACGCCCCTTCTCGATCATCGGCGGATGCCGGAAAAGGGAGCCCAATGAGAGAGAGTTCTGTTGCGTCCAACAACCCGAGCGATGAGGGATTCCAGAATGAACTATCACTTGATGCGGGTCCCGCCGTGAACGCGCCTCCCATCCCTAAGGCGCGTGCGCTTGTTCCTACGAAGATCTGTCGGTTCTTGATGCCCGATTCTGCCTCGGCGAGTGCTACATTGAAGACAATGAGAGTGAATATGCCTAACACTGTAGTTATGAGATTCTTTTGATTTTTCATGCCGTGCTGCTCCATTATTTTATGTTTTTTGGAAGTGATTGACTATCGGTTACAATTAACGCCTATCCTCCAATAATTGATACAGAAAACAGCGTCCTAGGAGAATACCGTCTCCAAGCCCATAGGTGGTTTTCACTCACGCTGCATCGCTGCGGCTAGGTGAACAGGATTCAATTGCAGGCATAAAAAAAGGCGAGGGAGTGCCAAGTATATCATACTTAACAGTCTCCTCGCCTTTAGAAAAACAGCATCAACTGTAGCGATTCAATCCGTATGCGTTCGGCGCACCGGGACGTGCTATGATTTGATTATATCTTTGTATTGCTCAAAATATGTTCGCGTCGCCTGCATCACTTTTGGTGCTAGCAGAAGTGTGGAGATCATCGTCGGAATCGCCATGAGAGCAAACGCACCATCAATGAGACTGATTGCGGCATCCAAAGAGACCACGGCAGCGACCACCATCAGTACCACATAGAAATAGTTGTAGATATGCTGACGCTCTGCACCGATTAAAAAGCCCATACATTTCGCGCCGTAGTAGGAGTAGGCAAACATGGTGCTGGTGCTGAAGCAGACTACGCAGAGGGTGAGTAGATAGGGTCCGAAGCCGGGCATCGCTTTGTTAAAAGCCATTACTGTCAGCGTGATGCCGTTGGCTTCGCTGCTCTGCCATACCCCCGATGTGAGAATGATAAGTGCTGTGACAGTGCAGACAATAAGCGTGTCAATCGCAGGACCAAGCATGGCGATAAGCCCTTCTCGGACCGGCTCGGTGGTCTTAGCAGCACCGTGAGCCAAAGCTGCAGTGCCAATGCCTGCCTCGTTTGAATAAGCTGCTCGACGTATGCCCGTCATAATAACGGCACCAATCGCTCCACCGGCGACTGCCTGTCCGGAAAATGCGTCTGTTATAATTAGCCAGAGGCATTTCGGAATATTGGCGTAATTAACAGCAAGAATCCACACAGCGGCTGCCATATAGAGAATCAACATCCCCGGCACTAATTTTGAGGCGACTGTGCCAATCCGTAGGATACCGCCAAATATAATGAGCGCGACCACTCCTGCGATGATAATGCCGGCTATCAAATTAAAGGTAAAGTGCGATTCACCGATCCATCCGTTTGGAATAAAGATTACGTCCCGGAGAATCTGAACGAGTTGATTCACTTGGAACGCGGGCAAGGCACCTATCAGCGCGGCTACACAGAAGAAAGCCCCCAGAGGTTTCCATTTTTTCCCAAGCCCCTCAACAATTGCATACATCGGTCCGCCCTGCGTTGTCCCGCGGCTGTCCGTCCCTCGATACATGATGGCTAGGGTGCACGTGAAGAACTTTGTTGCCATCCCCACCACGGCACTGAGCCACATCCAGAAGATCGCCCCCGGTCCACCGACTGTTACAGCGACTGCCACACCGGCGATATTTCCGACTCCAATTGTTGCTGCCAAGGCACTAGATAGTGCCGCAAAGTGCGAAATATCCCCAGGATCGCTGGGGTCATCGTATTTTCCACGTAAGATGTCAATGGCGTGCCTAATAAACCGAAAAGGCAAAAACCGGGAATAGCAGAGAAAAAAGGCGCCGCCTCCTAGGAGCAAGACCAGTAGCCAAGGTCCCCAAGCAACATCAGCAAAGCCAATTATGATTTTCTCGATCTGTTGCATATTGTCAATCCTTTCTCATATTGGGTAGGACTTACGCACTTGAACGTTCAAAGCGGGCAACCACAAGGGTTGCCCCTACAGTCAGATTTTCGGTTTATAGTCGGGCAAGCCTGTCGGGACGCGCAATGAATTGCGCTACTACAAACTGAACTGCGTAACTCCTAATTGGGTTTAATTCTTATAGTAGGTTTTAGAATTAATGAGACACTCCAGATCGGCGCAGTTGAAAACAGCACCTACCAAACATGGGGGGCGAAAGTGTCTATTTATTTTTTGAATTCACTATAAAATCTGTTTTCCGGCACATTTTCCACGCCTAAAGATAAAAATTGACACGCTATTCCATCTATGTTACGATAAAAAAGTGGCTGATGGTAAGATATGCGGATGGCTGTGCTACTGCTTATCTGTCTCATCCCCTTTTTTAGTTGGTAAGCCCGCCGCTTTCCAGCCTCGGAATCCTCCCGTCAAGACGGAAGCGTTCTTGTATCCCATAATCTGCAAGGTGTGTGCGGACAGCGAACCGCGGGTGTTACCGCCACAATGCGCGACAATGTACGTGTCCTGATCGGGGGCGAGTTCATCAATTTCTAACTCGATAGCTGCGCGGGGCAGTGAGATGGCACCGGGCAGATGTTCTGCGTCGTACTGTTCTTTATCACGCACATCTAGGATGACGACGGGGTCGTTGTTATCAATAGCGGTTTTCAGTGTTTCTGCAGCGGTATGTCCAATCTGTGCTTGGGCTTCAGCAACCAGTTGTTCTAAGGTTTTTCCACGCATAATTCTCATCTCCTTATGTGAAAATGTCCTACGCCTTGAGGCACATTGAGCGCGTCGATATGAAGGATTAAATGATTCCATTTTATTTTGCAACGATAAATGACCGCATTTTAGCACAGGTCTTAAATATGGTCAAGCAAGCCCTAACATTTTTCACTTCTTTGATTCGGTAGAGATTTCGGATTCGGTTCGCGGTGGATTCCTACCGTGCCTGATCCTGCGTTAATGACATCCCTATTAATGGAGGTTTTTTTTTATGATACAGTCACTTCAACAATCCGTGCAATCGGTCATCGATGAGGGACGAATTGGCAGTCCTGTGTTTTTACGCTGCATCGTGTACGCACCGATCGAAGCGGCGGACACAGTGGAGGGGATTGCCGCCTTGACTGGGGTTGCCAATAATTGGATGCCCGATCTGCCAGAACAGGTCTACGCCTTAGACAACGCGGACAAAACACAGATTACCGCGATGGTGAAGTATGCCGGCGGACAGTCTGCGCTGCTAAGTGTGAATCGTCTCCCAGCAGGTGGAGAGGTAACTGTCGATTTAAGATTAGTTGGAAACAACGGGATCATCTATCATGAAACGCCTACGGGGCCGTATCGCCTCATGAATGAGCCTCTCAGCTTCAGTGGTGGGGAAGATATAGTAGATGCGATTCGTCAGGGATTAGAAACAAAACAGCCAATCAGCGTGACGGAGGGTTAAAATGAAAAACGGAAGATACGGCGTATTGGTGATAGGTGGACGACGGACGCACCAGGAAAGCTATGCCCGCTGCTTTGCCGAGGATGAGCGGTGTGAACTGATAGCAGCCTCAGATGAACTTGATGCGCCGCCTGAATATGTCAAATTGAATCGACAGCTTGCCGAAGACCTGCAAATTCCTTATATTCCGGATATAGACGAAGCGTTGGCACGTGATGATGTCGATATCGTCAGTTCGTGTGTCCAGAACGAGCGGCGGGGGCGTGTGAACGTGAAATGTGCAGAGGCTGGAAAGCATCTCTACTTGGATAAACCGTTGGCAATGAGTGTTGAAGATGCCCAAGCGATTACAGCGGCGGTGCAGAAGGCAGGTATTTGTAACCAGATGTTCAGCAACATGCACACGCCATGGGCGCAAGCTGCCAAAAAGGCGTTGAATGATGGTGAAATCGGAGATCTCCGCGCCATCCACTGTGATGTACTCTTCGCTAAGGGACATGTTGGAACCGCACCCGTGGGGAAAAAAAGAATAGAAAAGCCGACCGTCGATAGATACACCTTCATTGAGGCGAAGCGGGAGATGTTTGATGTTGGCATCTATCCTGTATCACTGATTAATTGGCTGACGCAGAAACGGGTTACAACGGTTTTTGGTACTACTGCCAACTTCTTCTTTGAAGAACACATCGCATGTGGTATTGAGGACTTTGGTGCGTTGATGATGACGCTGGAGGATGGCGTTGTAGCAACCATCATCGGTGGACGTGCGGGGTGGATGAGCCATCCGAAAGGCGGGGTGCAGCGGCTGCATCTCATCGGTACGCGTGGCACATTGGCATTTGACGGCGCGCAACCGCGTCTTGAGGTGTTCGCTGACGAAGAACCTTTCCAACAAACGCCGCCGCATCCGATGGATCCAATGGGCATGTGGTCGAGCACACAGACCGAATCGGGGATGATCCCTAAACGTCAGTGGGTTGCTGTGAATCAGGCAGCCGAAGGGCAGGGACCCGATATGGTGGGGTTTGTGGATTGCATCGAAGCGGGGAGAGAGAGCGAGATGAACGCCGCGGTCGCCGCACAATCGGTCGCTGTCATTCGTGCCGGATACGAATCGGCAGCCAATGGCGAAATTATCACGCTTTGAAATTCAACCGCTTGTTTGTTCCTTAAGCCTTTAATCCCTTTGTACCCATGAACAACTGAATTCGCGTTTCACGTGGTGTCTTTTACGCATTACGTTTCACTTGAATGGAGTCTAGCCATGCGAACTTTTGGTGCCAATGTTAATGGTTACCACGACGTTTCAGATCAGATGATTGATAATCTGCGTCGACGGGCAGAAGCGCACTTCCGTCGGCAGGAAGTAGAAAAAGCAGGGTTGACATCGATCGCTGCTTTTGAGGAACACCGCAAACGGGTGCGCGATCACTTTATGACCGCTATCGGTGGATTGCCGGAAGAACGTACACCGTTGAACGTGCAATGTACGGGTAGCGTCGATCGCGGTGGATTTACAATCGAGAAGTTAATCTATGAAAGCCTGCCCGAATTTTATGTCACGGCTGCACTGTACCTCCCGAAAGGCATCGTCTCTCCCCAACCCGCCGTTGTTTTCGTGCATGGACATAGTGATCTTGGAAAGTCTTATCCGGTCTATCAGGCGGTGTGCGTTGACCTTGCTGCGAACGGCTTTGTCGTGCTTGCGGTTGATCCACCGGGTCAGGGTGAGCGATTTCAGTATTTCGATCCAGAAAAAGGTGAGCGGATTATTGGTGGTTGCACAACGGAGCACACCTACGCTGGACTACAATTTACCCTCGGCGGTGCTAGCATCGGTCGGCATTTTATTTGGGACGTTATGCGCGGCATTGATTACTTGGAAACACGTCCAGAGGTTGACCCGACGCGCATCGGCTTAACTGGCAATTCGGGCGGAGGCACCCAATCCTGCTTGCTGATGATGAGCGAACCGCGCTTTGCGATATCCGTGCCGTGTACTTTCGTTATGACGTTGGAGTCTTACATGAAAACGGGACAGGCACAGGACAGCGAACAGATTGTGCCGGGCTGTTTCGTCAACGGACCTGACCATGACGATTATATCACCGCTATGGCACCGAAGCCGGTACTCGTCGGTGCAGCAGCTTACGACTACTTCCCAATTGAAGGCGCGATCGAAGCTGTGGAAAGAGCCAAGCGGATCTATTCTCTCTATGATGCCGAAGACAAAGTTGACATCGCAATTGCCCCGACGCGGCATCAGTATTCCTCATATCTGCGTGAAGCGTGTGTCAACTGGTACAAGCGGCATTTTCGCGGTGAATCGCCCGACTTTACAACCGGTGAATTGGAAACTTTGCCTGATGAGGCACTCTGGGCAACACCAAACGGTCAAGTACTTGATCTGTATCCGAACAGTAGAACGGTGTTCGACCTTAACAGGGAACGGTTAGAAGTCTCACATGTCTCCGGATTTGGGATTAACCACAGTGTAGGTCAGAATGGGTACGATACAGATCAGATGCGAGAAACAGTCACGGAAGTTCTCGGAATTCCAGAGGGACGTAATCAAAAGATCTATCCTCGCATTGTCGCTGAAAATGTCGTTGATGGTTACCAGACGGAGGAGATTTTTTTCTTCAGCGAACCCAATATCGTGGTTACCGGGACCTTCATCCACCCACTTGAAGGAACTACTGTTGAACAGACCGACCTGATTCTGTTTGAAAATGGCACAAACGATACCCCTGACAAACAGGAATGGCTCGAAGCGCGGCTTGCATCCGGTCGCCAGTTGTTTGTCTTTGACCCGCGTGGCATCGGCGGTGTGCAGGCGCGCCCGTTCAATCGAGGCGGCAATCCGCATGGAAGCGAATATAAACTCGGTTCGGATGCCATGATGCTCGGTATCTCAACGATGGGCTTACGCGTCTTTGACATCCTGCGTGGATATGACTATCTCCGCACACGGGCAGATGTTGATCAGATCGGGCTATACGGAATCGGCAAAAGTGCGTTTTACGCCTACTTCGCTGGGGTGTTAGAGGACGGATTTGCATCGCTCGAATTTGAAGATCTGCTCTACTCATATCGCAACCTGACGAACACGCGCTACTACGATCAAGAACGCTACGATCTCGAAGTCATGGCGTGGGGAATCCTACGACACTTCGATCTGGTGGAGTTGGCAGCGTGCTTTGGAAATCGTCCCGTCCAATGGGTTGCACCGAGAAATGCCAAAGGGGAAATTTTGACAGATGAAGTGTTTGATCGAGAATTTCTCACTGCTGCGAGGGAACGGGGATATTTGGGTGAAGGGACAAGGGCGTGAATATTTCGACGAGAGATAGGTGCACTGAATAAAGGTTCGCTTTTCTGTTTTGCTATTGACGCTCGCTTAGGGGAATGTTATACTGCCTTGAATCGCTAAATTGAAAGTGGCAAGCCATTATCAGTCTTTTGCTGTACAAACGAATTCAGGGCTTCTACGAAGCGGAGGATGTATGAACCGGAAGTTTATCCTGTTTTTAATCAGTTTTTTCCTGTTATGGGGATGCCAGTCCCAAGATCAGAATACACAGCCAACCTCGAAACCGAAATCTCAACCGGAATCCCAGCTAAAAAGCCCACCTGTCGTTCCTGCGGTGCCGACCCGTCCCGAAGATTGGCCCATGTTCATGTACGATTTGCACTTTTCTGGTAGAAGCCCTGATCAAACACTCAAACCCCCGCTCAAGCTACTTTGGAAATATAAAACCGGTGGTCCCATTCAAGCAAGTCCTGTTGTTGCCAACGGCACGGTGTACGTCGCCTCCACAGACCACTGGCTTTACGCGCTCGACGCAAAGCAATGGGGAATCAAATGGAGATTCAAAGCTGGTGGTATAATCCGATACGCGCCAGCAATTTGGAATAACCGTGTCTATTTTAGTGCACGAAACAATCATGTTTACGCTCTCAACGCTGAAACTGGTGAATGGCTTTGGGAATTTCGATCGGAAACGTGGATGGATTCTCCGCCGATCTTGTCGAAGGGAAGACTATATATTGGGGCGTATACCAAGAAGATCCACGTTATTAATGCGACAACCGGTGAACTAGAATCGCAGCCGCAGGGACGGGTATATATTGATGGGATTGAATACGTATGTTCTCGAGGGCAGCTGCGTCCCATCTCACCTCAGCATAACGTCAACGCTTGGCGCGAGCTCACACCGCTAACTTACAGCTATCCCGCAACCGCCAACGGTGTGGTGTATATCGGGGCGCGGGACAATCAGATTCACGCCTTAGATATTGAATCGCGTGAGGAGATCTGGTCTTATCCAACGAAAGGTTTTATTGATGCTGCGCCCGCTATTTCCGACGGAGTACTTTATGTGACATCGGATGATGGGTATGTATACGCCTTTACCAATCAGGAAGGTGAGGATCCTCAAGTCCTACCACAGGAACGGACCGCCCAAACCTCGCCGGAGGAACGTCCAATCGGCACGGTGGTGCGTGATCAAGCTCCCGTTTATACGGAAAGGGATGCAGAATCTCCTATCAAACTGACCCTCAATGACGGAGTGGTGCTTCCAATTTTGAATCAAACAGAGGGGTGGTATGAGATTGAGCTTCCAAACGGCGAAGTGGGTTGGATGGACAGGGGCGGGATAGGTGTGTTTGTAGAGGCGGATGACATCCATTTCAACACAGCAATCTGTAAGTACAATCGGACATTGGCATTGATTCAAGGGGCGGAATATCCCCACTGGTCTCCTCGTGGAAAAAGGCTTGCGTTTTTGAAGCGGACCAACCTGTCCGGGCAGTATTGGCAGGCGAGCGAGCTTTGGATTTCTGATGCTTGGGCAAAGCAAGCTCGGCCTTTGCATAAAGGTGTCTTTTTCAATCCCCATCTTTCGTGGTCACTTGATTCTAATTTTATTGCCTTTGAGGCTTACGATGAGTCAAATGAGAGTTATATCTGGGCAATTGATTGGCAAACGTTGCGCCTAATTAAGTTAGTCCGAGGCGACGCGCCTGCCTGGTCCCCAACCGCCAATCAAATTGCATTTAGACGTTGGGAAGACGGGACAGATGTCCTTTATCGGATTAATATCGACAAAACGGGCCTTACGGCAATGGCGAGAGTTCCAATTGATGGACGGATTGTACCGTTCAGCTATTTGGATCCGCCGGTGTGGTCTCCCGACGGCAAGCGTATCGCAGTTGGGCTAGACCACCAGCATTATCAGTCCGGGCATTCTCGGATTCGGATCCATAATGTGGATGGAACCAAGTTCGGGGAGATTCCTACCCAATCTCAGCGCGTTACAGAGATCGCATGGTCGCCGGATGGTTCGCATCTAGCTTACGTGCTTCGGGGCAATCCAACACCAGATCCTGCACTTGATAAACAGCTGCATATTGTCAATGTTTCCGCGATGGAATCCGCTAATACCGTTGGTAATAGGCAAGTTCTGAAGCATACTTCTCCGTCATGGTCGCCGCAAGGAAATCGGCTCGCATACATGGAACGCGAGGATTGTATGGGGCTGCGTTGGAAAGTATGGATTCTGGACCGGGATACGAATCGTACCCTGCCGGTGGCGCGGACAACACTCTCTTTGACTGCTGTTACTTGGTTGCCGGATGGTCAACGTCTGTGTTTATGGCATACGTCAGAGTATTTGCGCGGTGGAGAGTACAAACCTGCCAAGACGAGAGGCTGGATTGTGGAAATCAATCAATGAGCAGATTGTGGGAGATCCAAGGACTCAGCAACCCCAGTGACGGAAAGGAATCACAATGAAACAACTCATCTTTGATGACATCTACAGTTGGTCAATTTTCAGCGATATGCGTCAAGTTGATTTCAACGGACATTTATGGGTTCGTCCTGAGGGCAACATTCTCATAGATCCTGTCCCAATGATTGATTCGGATTTGAACCAGTTTGATAAACTCGGTGGTGCGCGGCTAATCGTGCTTACCAATGCTGACCATGAGCGGGAAGCGGAGTTCTTTCGGCAACGCACAGGGGCGGATATTGTAATCCACGAGGCGGATATGGCTGCGTTAGAGGTTGCGGCAAACCGTCAAATCACCGATGGTGAGGAGATTGTGCCGGGGTTGCAGGCAATCCATCTGCGTTACGGAAAAAGTCCGGGTGAGATCGCACTCTACTTCCCCGAAAAGCGTGCGGTGCTGTCGGGTGATCTCATTGTTGGATCCCCAATTGGCTCGTTGACGCTGCTAGCAGATGAAAAGTTAGTGGATCCACCGAAAGCCGCGTTGGAACTGCGAAAAATCCTCGCTTTGCCCTTTGACGCGATTTTGGTTGGAGATGGCCACTCAATTCTCCAAAATGCCCGTCAGCGATTGACCGAATGCCTCCAACAGCGCACAGATATCTACATTAATCGAATCAACATTGATGAGATTGATTGGGCTAAACGCGATGCCCCCGAACCGTACGACTTTGAGGATAAAGATATTGATCCACTCATTGGGGCGCAGCTGTTAGGATATCGACTCATCCGCCTGCACCCCAACAACGCCAGTTTCCCCATGCACTTTCATCACTTCAGCGACGAGATGTTCTATGTCATGGAGGGAGAGTGTACGCTCAAAACACCGCGGGGCGATCTGACGATTACCACCGGAGATTTTATCGCCTTTCCGCCGGGGGAGGCGGGTGCCCACAAAATAGTCAATACGGGGCAGGCACCGTGCACGGTACTGGCGGTAGGGATGAGTCAACCACACGGTGTCAGCGAGTATCCGGATTCCAATAAAGTCTTCCCTTATGTTTCTGGACGGTTGTTCCGCAAAGATAATAATGTGAGTTACTGGGACGGTGAGGTGGAAGAATAAGCAGCTATTCAAAATGTCTCACGGGTTGGCTCATGTTAAGAAACCGTGCAACAGAAACCGAGTTTTTTCGGCAAAACTCGGTTTCTCTGTGCACTTTGCACTTTCTTTTGACATGAGCCCAAGAGCTTTAGAACCTGTTTTAAAAAGATCCATTCTACTCAAGAGTTCATGTTTACGTTTATTCATTGGAGCTGTAAATACCATTCCAATGAAAGGGCTAAACATGACCCAAACAACCTATCCCACAGATTTGACCGATGCCCAGTGGGACAACCTGTTACCCTATCTGCCAGAACCTTCACCGGTAGGCAGACCACTCAAATGGGGGTTGCGCGCAATTATCAACGCTATTTTTTATGTAGTCAAATCCGGCTGTCAATGGCGAATGCTCCCCCATCAGATGCCACCATGGCAAACGGTCTATTCCCGTTTCAGAAAATGGAAAACTGATGGCACATGGATTCTGATTCATCAAGCACTTCATAACCAAATCCGTTGTGATATTGGCAAAGCCCCTTCACCGACAGTCGCTATCATTGACAGCCAATCGGTCAAGACGACCGAACTGGCAGATAGTAGCGGCTTTGATGCACATAAGAAAGTCAAAGGGCGTAAACGTCATATAGTCACCGATACCATTGGCATCCCATTGGGAGTCAAGGTCACCGATGCCAATGTCAGTGATAATCAAGTCGCAATAGAGTTACTCAAAGAGGTCTTTAATTGGCACATAACGATTCAATTAGTCTGTGCTGATGCTGGTTATCGTGGAGAATTAGGTGACTGGTTATATATGGCGCATCAGTGTCGATTGGACATTGCGCCATCTGTTAAGCAATCAGGATTTACAGGGGTCCCATTGCGATGGATTGTGGAGCGCACCTTTTCTTGGTTCGCTTGGTTTCGCCGATTGACTGTGGACTATGAACGGTCTGCTCAGACTGCTGAAGCTATGGTGTATATTGCTTCCATTTACTTGATGCAAAACCATATCAAATGAATTTTAAAACAGGCTCTTAACCATCGGAAGGCTAGTTGTTATAAGTCATGTGTTGCGTTCCGTTTTGTCCATTGGCTGCGCGGAGAGATCGGTTCGTGGGGGAATATCCCACGAGATATGACCACATACCGGACACTCGAGTTCTGCTTCAACAAGATTCCTAAACTTTCCTGTTTTCCGCGGCTTTCGTTGGGTGTTGCACTGTGGGCAGCGAACAGATCGTAAATCGTAAGATTCACCGCGCCCGAAACGGGTTAAGAGATAGAAAAGTCCCCAAATCGCTCCCACGATAGCAATACAGCAAAGGATAAAAAGTAGGAAAGGGACAATCTCCATTCTCTCAAACCTTATGTAAGTGCAGCACGCTCAAGCCGTAAACAATCACGCTTGGGATTGTGAAGTGAATCCGCTCGTCAAGCGTTTCGTGAGGTAGGGTAGCCGATTCGCCCTTCTCCGGATAGAGCCACTCGACCTTATTTACCAGACAGCCCTTCGGCACCTTACACGCTACTTGAACGGGTCCTGTTGGTTGCGGTGTTTCGATATCCGCTTCCTCATCCTGTCGGTAATTGACCCAATGCAGCACCAAAGCATCATGCCCTTCGGGCATCCAAGCGCGTACCCGAACAAACCAAGGCGCGTCGGTTTCCAAGTATACTTCCCCAAGCAAATCTTCCAAATCCCTCAGAAAACCTTGTCCAAAGGAATCAGCCTCTGGGGAGGGATATACCGGTAGTTGTACACCATCTCGCACTTCCACCGAATCGGGTTCCCATTGTCCCTCCGCGACATAGCACACACTTTCCGGTTTTGTGCTCTGGTGCTCCTCCTCGGTTAGCGTCCAATCTGCTAACAACTCTTCCGGGTAGGGTTGTCCGTCAAGTTGATGTTTTCCGGTGTCCCCTGTAAAGACGAGTTTTCCACCATTTTCGACGAACTGCTTGAGGTGTGCGCCCTCCTGTGGGGATAGACGTTTTACGTCGGGTAGGATGAGCGTATCGTAGTTAGTGGCGCGATCGAGAAGTTGTTCATCGAGAACAGTGTCGAAGAGTAGATGCTTGTCCTCCAACAACCGACCAATCCGCTTGAGCGGTTCTAGGCAATCCGATTCGTCCTCTAATTCAGCGCGGCGCGGATAGACCAGTGCTAGCTGGGCCCAGGGTTGGGCGGGATGTAGAAGGGCTTCATGATCGGCGAGAAAACGTTGATAGCGGATAACGGGAGCGTAGTAATCCTCCACAGCAAAATCCGGGTTTTCATCATAGCCCCAATGATATGCAAGTGCTGCGGCATGGTTTGCTGCGGCTTCGGCAATCGACAGTCGCAAGCGACGAAAATCGTATTTGTTAATTACAAAAGGCTTGCCGCCGCCAGCCGCATAGATGAACCGAGCGGGCAGCCCCATATCCGCCAGATAACGGTGCTTGATGAAACTCATCCCTTTATATCCGCCCTGACTGTACCAGATATAATCCTCGTTTTTTGCCCATAGCCCACTCGGCAGCAGGCTGCGCTCGTCATGGGGCATGAAATCGTACTTGTGATACCACTGTGCTAGCAGGAGATCCGGCTTCAACGATCGACCATACGCGATGTATACTTCGTCCAGTGCCTCTTTGCGGCGAAGGTGGGTTGCACGGTTGATGGTTAGCTGAAACCGTTGTGCCAGATCTTCCGGACATTCTGAGGACGGGGTTAAGTAATCTGCGACTTCGGTGAGGTCGTGCCCCCCAAAAATCCGTCGCAGGTCGGTAGTGTCGAAGGCTTGCTGTAGTTTGTCTCGCACATAATCTTGGCAATAACCGCATTGGCAGAAGTACTCGAAGTTATGATGCACATTGAATCCATCTATCCCCAATTCGATGGCTTTTTTCACCATCGGCTTCAGGGTGGCAAGCCAGTGCGGATTGCACATGCAACCGCTATATGTTAGATACGGACGACCTTCGATGTCCCATCGGCGCAATGTCCCGTCTGCGAGTCGTTGTTGGGTATCCTCTGCGCTAGCACAAGGAGCTTCTCCGAGAAGATCCTCCGTCCAGATTCGTTCCCACGCACCGAACAGTCCTTGTCCTTCTTCGTGGTTTCCGTAGTTCCACGCCATGCTCATCTGCCCGACAACCCGCGCGCCGGCTTCTTGGAGTTGGGGGATAAGTTCCGCTGCACAGGCAAGGTTTTCTCTTACCCCAACTAGCGGCATACCCACCCAGTGGCGATTAACTTCGGGGTCGTCCGCCAAGCTGTAGAACATTGGTCCGAAGGTTCCCACCTGCACAACTTGCAATTTTGCCCTTCTCACATGCTCCACTAGATCTAGCCGCTGTGGGATACTCCAGTGTTCAGCCATGCGATTAAACCAGAAATTTTCTGCCATATTTCCTCCTTAACTATGGTGAATTCTTCTCTGCATTTCTCTGCGTTCTCTGTGCCTCGGCGGTCAGGTTTGGATAAAAGCCGGCAACGATTAATCTTGTACTGGTTATGCGAGTGCCTCTAACAGACGCGAGACATCTTCTTGGTTGTTGAAAACAGAGGGAGAGATCCGCATCTTGTTGCCGTGGCGCATTGCGACGTGAACGCCGGCGTTTCTAAGCTTCTCGATTGTCGTTCTTGGATTTGGCACCAGAAAAGTCACAATGGGGCTTTCGTTCCCCTTGGGGGTGATAGTAGGATAGCCGAGAGCGGGCAGTTCCTCCATCAGCCGATCGGTGAGGGTGCGTACATGGTTGCGAATATTGTGAACACCCAACCGGAGAATATACTTCAGGCTCTCTTGAGCACAGATGGCACCCTCGTAGGACGGATAGCTAACTTCGTAACAGGTGGGTCCGGGCGTTGGTGTAAAGGTGTACTCCGGTATGTCCGGATCAGGTGCTTCAACCCAAGGAGGGTAATTGAAACTTATACCTCCGCAATGCTGGGTGGGTTTCACCACAGTTTCTTGGAGGTCTGAGCGCACGTAGAGGAAGCCGAACCCCTTGACACCCATTAGCCACTTAAAGGTAGAACAGGCAGCGAAGTCGATGCCCATCGCTTGTACATCTACCGGCACAGCCCCTACGCCCTGAATAATATCGACATAGAGATAAGCACCGTGCGCGTGGGCGAGGTCACTGATGGCTTTCACATCCGAGAGATAGCCGTTGACGTTCGATACCAGTGTTATGGAGACCAGTTTGGTATTGTGATCAATTGCGCGTTCCATGTCGTGGTAGTTGATCTGCCAATCGCGGTGTTTGACGATGCGGAGGATCTCACCGTTCCTGCTGCAAAAGAGTGGCGATTCCTGTTCCCGCATTTTATAGTTGTAAAGGGATGCGGCGTAGTGCAGGTCGTGGGTGACGATGTTGCCACCGGAGAGGTGCTCCTGCATACCGTTGATTAGGTTGCTCTCTGCTTCAACAGCACTGCGGGCAAAGGCGATATCTTCCGGTTGGGCGTTGATGAGTTTGGCGAAAAGACGTTTGGATTCGTCCCGTGGTGCTGCCCAAGGGGGCCACCACGGCTCGCCGACCTCGTGCGTGACCCAGTCGATATAGCGGTGTAGGGCAGCGGCGGAGTGAACACTGAGTGGGTGTGATGAGGCGTTATCGAAGTACGCAGCGGTCTTTGCCCGCGGAAAGTCGTTGCGGACTGCGTCGAAGTCGGGTTTTTCCACCGAGGCTGTAACGGATGCCGGCTGCTCGTCAATAGAAGTGACTTGGTGATGATTCATGATGGATCTCCAACGCTATGTTGAGGAAATATCTGAGGTTTTCGCGATTATCTTATCAGTGTTTTATCAATTTTACAACAAAAATGCGATTAGTCTGTAATGGCATTGTTTTATCGCTAATATTGAGAAAGGGTGGTATAATAAATATATAGAATTTCTTATGATCACATTGGCGGCTATTCATCATACAAAACTGGTTATATGACAACGGAGGTGCTTTTATGCCGTTTGGAGGCAATGACTGGCTTGCTTTAACCCCGGAACCGACCTTGGAGCCGGAGATTCCTATCTGTGATCCCCATCATCACTTCTGGGACTTTCGGACAGAGCGGGTTCCTTATCAACGGTATCTGCTTCACGAGCTAGCTGATGATGTGAACAGTGGTCACAATGTGCGATCCACGGTGTTTGTTGAAGCAAGAGCGATGTACCGCGCTGACGGACCGGAGGAGATGCGTCCTGTGGGCGAAGTTGAATTTGTGCAAGGGTTGGCAGCCGCCAGCGCGAGCGGGTTATACGGACCTTGCCGGGCTGCAGCAGCAATCGTCGGCCACGCCAACCTGAACTTGGGGGAGCGGGTTGAACCGGTGCTTCAAGCGTTGCAGGCAGCGAGTCCTAATCGCTTTCGGGGTATCCGCCATGCTGTAACTTGGGATCCCCATCCAGAGGTCGAAAACACGAGTGCTCACAGAATGCAGGGACAGTTGGCTACCGATAATTTTCGGGCTGGTGCACGGGTGCTAGCAGGTATGGGGCTGTCCTTTGAGGCTTGGATGTACTTCCCCCAGCTGCCCGAATTGGCGGATTTTGCCAAAGCTGTGCCTGACCTGACTATTATTCTCAATCATATCGGAGGTTTGCTACGGGTTGGTCCTTATGCCAACCGGGACGACGAGGTACTCGCCACTTGGCGGAACGGCATCGCTGCTGTGGCAAAATGTCCCAATATCAACCTTAAACTGGGCGGCATCGGAATGCCCCGCACCGGTTTTGACTGGCACGACCGAACAACACCCGCTGGGTCGGAAGAGCTTGCATCGGATATGGCACCCTTGATGAATTACTGCATTGAACAGTTCGGTCCCGACCGGTGTATGTTTGAGAGCAATTTCCCCGTCGATAAAGTGTCGTATTCCTACCACGTGATGTATAACGCTTTCAAACGTTTATCATCGGGTTACTCGGCTGACGAGCGTGCTGCTATGTTTCACGATACCGCTGTGCGTGTATATAAGATAGATCTGTGAACTAACGATAACGGTTTGGAACTGTTATTGACGTGAAATGTGATGCGTGATGCGTAAAAAGTTGGGGCATGAACCAGTGCCCCCTTGAACAATGAGGATATTATGCAAATTAAAAATCCGTCAGGCATCAAAAGCGGCTTAACAAACTACGGGGATCCAGAGTTCAGCGTCTACATCCGTAAGGCGTTTGCCAAGGCGATGGGATATTCGGATCAGGAGTTGGAACGTCCTATCGTGGGCATCATCAACACCTTCAGCGGTTTCAACAGTTGTCATCACAATTTTGCCGACCTTATCGAAGCGGTGAAACGAGGGGTGTTGTCTCACGGTGGGCTGCCGATTGAATTCCCGACAATTTCGCTTGGCGAGATGTTTACATCGCCCACTACGATGATGTTTCGCAACCTGATGGCAATGGACACGGAGGAGATGATTCGTGCCCAGCCGATGGACGGTGTTGTCCTGTTGGGTGGGTGCGATAAGACAGTTCCCGCTCAGTTGATGGGAGCAGTGAGTGCAGATCGTCCGGCGATCTGTCTGGTTGCGGGCCCGATGATTACCGGGGATTATCAGGGACAACGACTTGGGGCTTGCACCGACTGCCGTCGGTTCTGGGGTGAATATCGCGCTGGTCGTTTGAACGAAGACGAGCTGGCTGAGGTCGAGAGTCGATTGTGTTCTAGCACAGGAACTTGTATGGTGATGGGCACAGCCAGCACGATGGCGACGTTGGCGGAGGCACTCGGACTGATGTTGCCCGGCGGTGCGGCTATCCCTGCGGTGATGTCGGAACGGCGGCGTCATGCGGAAGCGGCGGGTAGGATGATTGTTTCAATGATTAAGAACGATCTCCGTCCCTCGAAGATTTTGACAGAACGGTCTTTCGAGAACGCGATCCGTCTTCTGATGGCGATTGGTGGTTCAACAAACGGTGTCATCCATTTGACAGCGATTGCGCGGCGACTCGGCATTAAGCTTGAACTCACGGATTTTGATCGGATCAGCGATGAGACACCGGTCATAGTAAATCTCAAACCGAGCGGTGCGTATTATATGGAAGATCTCTTTAAGGCGGGCGGAATCCCTGTGGTGATGAAGGCACTCGAAGATGTTCTCCACCGAGATGCCCAGACGCTGTTAGGGACTACGGTTGGGGAAAATCTCGCTGCGGTGCCTCAGCCGGCAGCGTGGCAGGATGTCATCAAGCCCAGAACGGCACCGCTGTTTGAGTCCGGTACGCTTGCCAGCCTCTATGGGAACTTAGCACCTCAAGGAGCGGTGATTAAACGTTCGGCTGCCTCGCCCAATCTACTGACACATCGGGGTCCGGCGGTCGTCTTTAAGTCGTTGGAAGATCTACACAATCGTATTGATGATCCCAATTTGCCGGTTACTAAAGATCATGTCATCGTTCTGCAGAACGCGGGCCCGATCGGTGGACCGGGGATGCCGGAGGCAGGCTATCTCCCGATCCCGAAAAAACTCTTGCGGGCTGGCGTTAAAGATATGGTTCGCATCTCCGACGCTCGGATGAGTGGGACAGCGTTCGGCACGATTGTGCTTCACATCGCTCCTGAAGCGGCTATCGGTGGACCGCTGGCGTTGGTGGAGGATGGCGATCTGATTGAGTTGGATGTCCCAAACAAACGGTTGGAACTGCGCGTTGATGACGCAGTATTGGCAAAGCGGAGGGAGCGGCTCGTCCTTCCTGAACCGTACTTCCAGCGGGGCTATGGGTTGCTATACACCCAGCACATCGAACAGGCACATTTGGGCTGTGATTTTGATTTCCTTTAGTCATACCTTTGCTATTATAGTGGATCTTAGAATTGATGAGACACCCAAAATCGGCGCAGTTGCAAACAGCGCCTACCAAACATGGGGAGCGAAAGCGTTCATTTATTTTTTGAATTCACTATAAATTATTGGAGGAGAAAAGCAAAATGCTTGAAGAACAGTATCAAAAAGGTGTTGAACAGTTTTCAAAAATGGTTGGCACGAATAAAATAGACGAATTGAGGGAGAAATTTAGGTCGTTATCTCCGGATTTTGAAAGGTGTGTGATGGGAGTTGTTGGTGGTGAGATTTGGAGCCGTCCCAACTTAGATTTAAGAACACGGAGTCTTTGTAGCATTGCGATTTTAGCGGCGTTGGGCCGAGTGAATGCCCTAGAACTGAACGTTCAAATGGCATTGAATAACGGTGCAACGAAGGCTGAAATCGTTGAGGTCTTTTTTCAGGTTGCCGCGTATGCTGGTTTTGCGGCGGCATGGGACGGGTTGGAAAAAGTCAATGAGATCTTCAAAGGATAGGTTACCTATTTTTAAGGAAGGGGAATTTTGATGAGCCAACCAATTCGTGTTACGATCCTCGGTCTTGGACAGCGTGGACTTCAGCATTTGAAAGCCCTTTGGAAACTCCAAGGCGAGGGGCTTGCCAAAATTGCTGCGTTAATTGACGTTTTTGAGGACAACCTTGCGGAGGCGAAGATCCAGAAATATGTAGAGGGATTTCAGATTGATGGCATCCACACCTCAACAGATTTCGGGGAAACTCTCGCAGAATTATCATTAGATGCGATCTATTTCGCCTTACCGCCGGGGGTACACAACGGCGAAATCATTCAAGCCGCGAATGCGGGGGTGCACATTTTCGCTGAAAAGCCGATGAGCCTATATCTGAATGAAGCCATTGAAATGGAGCGTACGATACAGGGGAACGGCGTTATTTCCACAGCAGGGTTCCAACAGCGGTACGATGCGCGTTATGAAGCTGTCCACGACTTTCTCGCTGATAAACAGCCTGTAATGACCACCATGATAGTCAACGGTGCGCTTGAGGGCCATTCAATCAAGCATACCAAAACTGAAACATTGGGGGGACCCGCCAATCGTGTCTGGACGGCAAACTACGAGTGGTCTGGGGCGACCGTTGTGGAAGGGGGTATTCACCAAACAGACCTGATGCGGTATTGGTTTGGCGACATCTCATGGGTTGAGGCGAATTATATCCATCGTGACGCATCGGATATCATTGATGGTGGGAATAATCCGTATGCCTACAGTGTGAGATACGGCTTTGAATGTGGCTGCATTGCCAATCTCATCCTGTCCCGTCTGCGCCAAACCTACTATAGCGATGGCTACGAGAGTATACTCTGGACGCACGGACATCTGAAGCTTGAGGGGAATGATGTGGTTGCTTACTACTACGATGGTCCATATCCACCAGCGCAAACACCGTCTCAGGAAGCGGTTCGACATGTCCTTCCGCTGCCCCACGGTGTCGATTCAACAGAGCAGATCAGCCGCGCTTTTCTCAGCGCGGTTGGCGCAGGCAATTCGGATCAACTTCGGAGTACCTTTGCGAGCAGCATGAATAGCCTTGCCGCGGTTCTTGGTGCGAACGTCTCTGATCAACTTGGGGGAGAGCGCGTATATCTGAAGGATTTTCTGGTTGATGCGAAGTATGATCGTTTCCGCCAAAAGCCTGCTGGATGACAAGAAAAAAGGCATATACATTTACTCAATCGAATGTCTGTCGATTATCCATGAGAAATATATATGCCTTCTAATTTAGATGTGGATGGCAAAATATGCCAGTGCCACTACAATCACTGTTGCAACGCTAATCAGGTCCCCGTTCCGAGGATTCTTGACCTATCGTTGTCTAGAGTGAAAAGTGCGAATTTTATTTTTCCGTTGCCGTTTTAGTTCTAGGCGGCGTCGTTTTTCGCTCGGCTTCTCGTAGAAGCTGCGTCGTCTAATTTCCGTGACGATACCCGCCTTGCCGCAAATCTTCTTGAAGCGAGCAAGAGCTCTATCAAGTGTTTCGTCCGGTTCTACTCTAACATGGATCATTGTATCAAACCTATCCCCCTTTCGACGCTTGGGATTTTAGTAACTGCAAGACTTACACATTTCAGCATAGATGGCGCGGGGAAACCAGATGCCCCGCCTACGGTTGGCTGCGTAAGTCCTAACTAGTAACAGGTTGTGCAGAAAGTGTAATGCAGATAATCATGAATGCAAAATATTCTGAGTACCTGTCTTACCAAAATCTCAAATACGGTTTCTTAAAGTTCTGTTTCCTATTATACCAACTTATTTCCTGATTCTCAACAGAAAAATTCGATACAGGCAATATTAATTAGGAGTTACGCCCTTCAGTCCCGATTTTATCGGGATTCTATGAATGAAACGTGAAACGTAATAAATGAATCACTGAACGTATGATGGGCATTGGGCTTCGTTTGCTTATCCGTGTTTTCCGCTGAACCCGTGATTTAGACAATAATTATACACACCTATCGCGCGCTGTTCTAGGTGGTGTCGATTTTGGAAAATCGACCTACAGAAGTTTTTATCCAGTTGGGTTTCACTGTATTTATTTCTAAGAGACCGTTGTTGAAAATCAGAATCGCTATTGCGGTTGATAGGGATTTGCATTTAACCGTTCAACCCAACCTACGTGGCCGTCAGATGTCAACAGAACCTTATCACTGAGGAGTATAACATGGCACTAAAATGGGGAGTGCTTGGCGCGGGAAGCGTTGCACAACGCCGGGCTATGCCGGCGATAACGAAAGCTGGAGATGCAGAACTCCATGCTCTTCTTTCTAGAGATGCAGAACGTGCCCAGCGGCTTGCGATAGAGTATGGTGCAAAGAAATATTACACAACGGTCGATGAACTTTTGTCAGACGAAGTGTTGGATGCGATTTATGTATCTACGCCTGTGTATCTACATTGTGAGCAGGTCATCGCAGCTGCGGAACGCGGTTTCCATGTCCTCTGTGATAAACCGATGGGGATGAATACGGCGGAGTGCCAACGGATGATCGATGCGTGCCAAGCCAACGGTGTACATCTGCAAATTTGCTTCCTGTTTCGTTTCCACTCCTGTTTTCAGGGGATAAAAAGCTGGGTGGTTGAGGGACGTTTGGGGCAAATTGTTCAAGGACGAGTGCCGTTTCTGAAGCCTTTTCCGGTTCCGCCGGGGGCGTGGCGTGGTAATCCAGATCAGGGCGGCGGTGGCTCGCTGATGGATCTCGGGTCGCACGGAGTTGATCTCTTACGTTATATCCTCGGCGAAGTGAGTCAGGTAAGTGCATTCTGTAATAGTGTGGTCCATGGGTACGATGTTGAAGAGACCGGGACGATTATGATGCGTTTTGAGAACGGTGCTCAGGGATTTGTTGACACTAGTTTCGCTGCTGCGGGGGGCGACCTTGTCATCGAAATATACGGCACCGATGGGTGGGTGTGGGTCTACAATGACGATGGTTGGAAGATTAAACTCTCCGTCAACGGTGAATCGCAGATTATTGACTCTCAATTTGAAGATCTCTACCAATTGCAATTTGAGCATTTTGCACGGTGTGTTACGGAGAGAGAACAGCCGATTGTAACGGGGGTGGATGGGCTGCGGACCAATGAGATTCTCGCAGCTGCCTACGAATCGGATCGAACAGGAAAAGCTATTTCGTGTTCGGTGGACTAGGGCGTGTTGACATTCTGATGCTGCTCATTCGGCAAACGCTGTAACCATCGGAGGACTTGGCATAAGTAGATGGGATCACAATCTAACAGATCGTGGTACAAAAGACCGCTTTTATGAAATAAGTTTTTGCAAAGGAGCCGTCTTGATAAAAAACGGAGTTGGGTTTCACTCTATTTGTCCATAAGGAGGTGTTGTTGGGCAACCGAGCCTCTATTGGACTTGATAGAGATTGCCGTTTAACCGTTCAACCCAACCTACGGACTATCAATCAACAGAATCCAGTCAAATGGTTGAAAGAGCGCAGCGACAAAATGACACGCTAATGACAAACATAAAGCCGTGATGACATTTTGTCTCGGTTTTAAGGGTGTCAAATTGTCATTGTAGGGCGAATAACCCAGTAATAGCGGGGTGGCATATCTATTGCATATTATCTATGTGTTGTATCAGACTATTGATTCAAACCTTAACGAAAAGGAGACTAAGATATGGCACTCACGCCGTTAGGCGATCGGATTTTAATCCGACGCACTGAAGAAGATGAGCAGACAACCAGTGGCGGGATTATTATCCCTGACACTGCGAAAGAGAAACCTCAAGAAGGCGAAGTTATCGCTGTTGGGCAAGGTCGCTTGCTTGATAATGGCGATCGGCAACCCGTTGACGTTGCAGCTGGAGACAAAATTCTATTTGGGAAATACTCTGGCACAGAAGTGACGTATGAAAATGAAGAGCTGCTGATTCTACGCGAAGATGATATCTTGGCAAAGATTAGCTAATTTTGGAAGTCAAGAAAATTAGGAGGAATAACAATGGCGGCAAAACAACTCGCATTTGATGAAAGCGCGCGTAACCAGATTAAAGGTGGCGTTGACGCGCTTGCGAATGCCGTAAAAGTAACGCTAGGTCCAAAAGGACGGAACGTTGTTCTTGATAAAAAGTTTGGCGCGCCGACAATCACCAAAGACGGTGTGACCGTTGCGAAAGAGATTGAGCTTGAAGATCCGTATGAAAATATGGGTGCACAGATGGTGAAGGAAGTTGCATCCAAGACCAGTGATGTTGCTGGTGATGGAACAACGACGGCTACCATTTTGGCGCAGGCGATCTATCGTGAAGGCTTGAAGAACGTTGCTGCAGGTCGCAACCCGATGGCACTCAAGCGCGGTGTTGAAAAAGCGGTCGAGGCAGTTGTAGACCGTTTGCAAGGCATGAGCCGTGAGACTTCCGAGAAAACGGAAATCGCGCAGGTCGCTGCTATCTCTGCCAATAACGATGGCGAGATTGGAAACCTGATCGCGGACGCTATGGAAAAGGTAGGCAAAGACGGCGTGATCACCGTCGAGGAAGCCAAGAGCCTTGAAACTACCCTTGATGTGGTCGAAGGTATGCAGTTTGATCGGGGTTATCTGTCACCCTACTTTGTCACCGATCCTGACCGCATGGAGACGGTGCTTGAGGACGTATATATCCTCATCCATGAGAAAAAGATCAGCGCGCTCAAAGATCTCGTACCGATGCTTGAGCGGGTTGCTCAACAAGGTAGACCCTTCCTCATCATCGCAGAAGATGTTGAAGGCGAAGCACTAGCGACCATAGTGGTCAACAAGATCCGTGGAACCATCCGTGGCGCAGCCGTCAAAGCACCGGGGTACGGTGACCGCCGGACCGCAATGCTTGAAGATCTCGCTGTTCTTACGAATGGACGGGTCATCTCCGAAGACCTCGGCATTAAGCTCGAGAACGTGAACATAAACGATCTCGGTCAGGCAAAGCGTGTTGTCATCGACAAAGACAACACAACCGTTATCGAAGGCGCGGGCAGCACCGAAGCTATCCAGGGTCGAATCAATCAGATCCGCAAGCAGATTGATGACACCACCTCCGACTACGACCGCGAAAAACTGCAAGAACGTCTTGCGAAACTCGCCGGTGGCGTTGCAGTCATCAATGTTGGCGCAGCGACGGAAGTTGAGATGAAAGAGAAGAAGGCGCGTGTTGAAGATGCTATGCACGCAACCCGTGCAGCCGTTGAGGAAGGTATTGTTGCAGGCGGAGGCGTTGCGCTTGTCCGTGCAGCATCTGCACTCGATGGTGTCAGCCTCGACGACGAAACCGAGCAGGTCGGTGTTGATATTGTACGCCGTGCCCTCGAAGAGCCGCTTCGTCAGATCGCACACAATGCGGGTCAAGAAGATTCGGTGATCCTCGCAAAGGTGAAAGATGAAGCCGACAGTGTTGGTTACGATGCCCTGAAGGATGAATTCAGCGATATGTTCAGTGCAGGTGTCATTGATCCAACCAAAGTGGTCCGTGTCGCCCTTCAGAATGCGTCCAGCATCGCTGGACTGATGATCACCACAGAGGCGTTGGTGGCGGATATTCCGCAAGACGAACCGCCGATGCCGGCAGGACCTCCCGGTGGTGAAATGGGTGGTATGTATTAATCAATGGTGCTAGTTTGCCACTGTTGATAGCGTAACACGTGAAACGTGATGCGTGATACGTGAAAATCATTTGTTCATCGGTTCATTAGTTCATTCATGAATTTGTGAACCGATGAACGTCCCGATAAATCGGGATCCAAAGCGACTTGAAGGGTGTGGAAACGGCATTCTCACCAACTCGCATCAAAGGTGATTAAACACTTGAAATTATAGGTAGATATGGAGGGCAGAGATTTTCTTTGCCCTCCATTTTTTTTTATGAGACTTGTGCAGCTGATATAATGTTCTATATTTAACGCAAAGACGCTATGACGCAAGGTTTTTACTTTGTTAGGACTTACGTGTGGTTGAGCGTTCAAAATCTTGTTGCTTCGACGATTTATTGCCAAAAAACACAACTCCCGATTCCGTTGCGTTGGAATGATGTTCCGATGTTGTTGGATCATTCCAATTCCTACAACACGATAGATTCACGGTTTCGTAGGGAACGCAGATCTGCGTTCCCTACAGAATATATTATCTCCTACTAAAAGAGACTCAACGACATGCGCCTATCATGGAATGAAATCCGTGCCCGCGCCGCTGCATTCGCTCAGAAATGGGCGGATGCAGGCTACGAAAAAGGGGAGACCCAACTTTTCTACCGCGACTTTTTCGCCATCTTTGACGTATCCGTGCGCCGGATTGCCTCGTTTGAAGAACACGTTAAACTACTCGACAATAGGCACGGCTTTATTGACCTGTTTTGGAAAGGGGTGCTCCTTGTTGAGCAAAAAAGTGCGGGGCTCAATCTAGCAGAAGCCAAAACTCAAGCATTCTCTTACTTTTCCGGTCTCAAGGACGCTGACCTACCCCGCTACCTCCTCCTGAGCGATTTCCAGACCTTTGAGTTATACGACCTCGACGAAGACGAAAGCGTTGCTTTTACCCTCCCTGAGCTGCCCCAACACGTCGAAAAGTTCAGTTTTATCTTGGGCGTACAGAAGCGATCCTTCAGGGATCAGGATCCGGTCAATATCGAAGCCTCCGAGCGTGTTGGGCAACTACCTCCTGTTCCTGCGGAACGGTTGGAACGCCTTGAACCTTACGCTGACGCTGTCTTCACCGCTCGCGCTGCCTACCCCGACGCAACCTTAGCCGATCTCTACGATCCGGATCTCATGCCGGTCGATCTCCGCAGGGCACATCGCGCCTTGGACGGTGCCGTTGATAAGCTCTACCGACGCTCTCCATTTTCATCTGACCGTGAGCGGGTTGAACACCTGCTCGGTTTGTACGAAAAAATGATGGTGCCGTTAGCGGCAAACAACAAACCAAAAAGGAGACGACGGCGGAGATAGTGGGGAAAATTGGGGCACCGATTGCTAGGAGCATGTGTCGGGCAAGATGCCCGACCTACGGGTGTTGGTCTCAATCCCGATAAATTGGGGTTTCGCTATGCTCAACCTGTAGGTCGAGATTCATATCTCGACACAGCATGTCGATTTTGGAAAATCGACCTACTTAAAATGCTCTTTTTAATTTCAACTATTTTTTTAGGAGGTACGAAGATGAGATATTTACTGATTCTTGCTCTGCTGTTTCTGTCAGCTTGCGGTGTGGAAAATCCATTCTCTTCACTTGTTGACGAAGAGGAGCATATTGAAATTATCACGATTGGTCCTTACATCAAGCGGTGTCAGGGATTTATTGAGCAGGATTGCTATCTTGAGTACAATGAGGATTCAGCGCGCTGGGAGTTCTTTTACGAGAGTATTCGGGGCTTTGATTTTGAGCCGGGATTTATCTACACGCTTGAGGTCAGGTTGGAAGATCGGGGTACGGAGATACAGGATGTGGGACGATATGCCTATCACCTTGTTAAAGTAGTCGAAAAGAAAAAAGCCCCTGAAGATTTTAGTTACGGTTGGTAGGGTTTAGCGGAGGATGGTATGTAGTTGGATTAAGTTGGGTTTCACTCCGCCTATATTGAAAAGACTGTTTTTAAGGATCGAACCTTTATTGTCGCTGACGGGAATTCACGTGTAACCGTTCAACCCAACCTACGCGCATTAGTGTATGATTTGTGCCTTATTCCAATTCATCACGGTGATTCCAAGCGAGAGGTTGTCCTAGAAGATGATGACAGAACCATTTCAGGTTTTGCGACATCACCGCCCGGGCAGCTCGTGGAGTTTCGTTAGGTACACCGTGCCCCATGTTAGGATAGCGGAAAAGTTCGACGGGAACCCCTTGGGCTTCAAGTTGGCTATACAATTCTTGTGCGTTTGCAAAATGCACAATTGAATCGGCGTCACCGTGTTGAACTAGGGTTGGTGTCTTTTTAATACTGTCAGCAGTTGCGGGAGATGCCTGTTGATAGCTTTCCGGGATTGCATAGGGAAACCCTCCAAGCACCTTTTCTGGAAAACGGTGGAAATCGGACGTCGCGTGATACGTTGTCCAGTTGGTGATGCCCGCTCCAACACTCACAGCAGCAAAACGATCTGAGTGCATGCCCACAAAAGCAGCCACAAAACCACCGTGGCTCCAGCCTGCACAGCCAACGTGTTCTGGATCCACATAGCCTTGTTCAATCAGATAATCGACACCACTTTCTACATCCCACAATTCGCCCCTGCCTACGTTACCGTGACTTAATTCAAGAAATGTGTGACCACGCCCATCCGACCCCCGATAATTTGGTTTGAGTATCAGAATTCCGCGAGCTAGGAACTGAAGTGTTGGGTAGAACCAACGATCCTCCCAGTCAAGCCGAAGTTGTAGGGACGCAGTGGCTGGACCGCCGTGCACCACCACGATGAGCGGATATTTTAGAGTTGGATCAAAATCCGTGGGTTTGAATAGAACCCCCTCGATTTCTGTGTTGTCGCGGCTTTTCCAGTTAATGACCTCTCTTGTCCCCCAATCCCAGTCCTTGCATAAAGAGTTAAAAGCCGTGATTTGCTGTGTTTCTAGGGGCGGGGATATTGTCTGTATGGACGAAGATGGAGTAGGAGAACATTCTGTTTTGGGAACAACAACGACTTCCGGAACGTTGTGTGCTCCACCCGCTGCGAATGTTAGGGTTCCTACTTTGGAAATATCGAAACAGGTTGGTGGCGTGCAGAGTGGATAAATATCTCCAAAATTAAGGGTTTCCAATTGACTAGACACATCAAGTCGAGCGAGGCGTGATATGGTTCCGTCGATGTAGTGAAGGTAAATGCCTTGCTCATGCCATCTCGCGGCGAGAATTTGTGATTCAAAATGGGTTGTGAGACAACGTAGGTCTGATATTGAGGCATCCGGGGATAGCGAATGTGTCCAGAGGGCCCAAGGCTCGTTAGAAAAGAACTCAGAACGTCCCCCGTTCCAGTTAAGTAGAAGTGTCCGTCCGCCAGGAGCCACATCCATAACGGCTGCGTTTGAAGGTAAATCTAGCTGGTCCCAGGAAAGTTCCGCTTTCTCTTTCGCCTCAGAGGCTGCGATGAGTGCGAGTTCTCTTGGGCTTACGGAAAGCCTCCAGACACAAATCGCGTCGGGGTCATGTTGAAACTGACAATTCAGATAAAGGGTATTGACCGACAGACAGAGATCACGTATCCGCAGAGAAGAATCCAATCCATCTGTTAATCTTAAGGCGTTGGGTGCATTGGTTGAAGGGAGGTTCATGGAGACTTTTTCGTATACGCCGACGTTAGGCAAATCTATGTAGAAGAGTTGTGTTGTTCGTGGTTCTTGACCAACATGGACGTAAGACCCGTACCGCTGTTCTCGTTTAACGGTTTGATTACTTGGATCGCTATCGGCATGATAGATGATACCGTTGCCATAGCACCAAAACTTTTCAATACCGTGCGGCACAAACGTGATTTGCATACCAGAAGTATCAGCGGGGTTAAAGAGCCATATCTGTGATTTATTGCCAAGACACTCTGAACCTTTTGAGTCACGATGCAATACCACAAGCGTGTTGTCATTCAACCAGCGGGGCTGCCATGTATTCTCTGCTATCTTTCGTGTTTCGTTTCGATTAATGTTGTGAAGGAAGCACGTCAGCACGTACCTGTTTTCTGCCCAATCCGCAGTTCGCACCACATAGGCAACATATTCGCCGCCCGGGGCAATAGTAACCTCAGTGATGAAGGGAAAGGAGATTGTGTCAGTAAGGGTCGGTGTGTGTCGATGTACTTTCATATCAAAAGCCTTTCTCTAACCTTTGGTGCTGGCTAGTGGAAAAGTCGTTTCCATATTATTCAAGAATTTATTGATTCATTAGTTGGTTGGTTCATCCATTCTTCTTGCGTTCCACCCTTGGGATACACATGTCGCCCCGCTGGGCTTTCGGGTATTTGTTTATCTATGTGCTATAAACATGTCGCCCCTCTGGGGCTAAATGAAGCGATGAACCAATGCTTTTCACGTTTCACGCATCACGTTATCAACAGCTGCAAACTAGCACTATTGGTTCTCTAGACCATTTAACCTAATGTCAATCAGGGGCAAGATGGAGGCTATTGGTCGTTTTTGTATCTGCCCGAAATCGCGTAGACACGGGTTTCAGCAACCGGGCTTGCCATAGACTCGGTTGATGTTGCACGATTTTTTAACATAAACGCGAGATGTTTTTATTATCCTCCACGTTTCTGAGACAGGTGTTTACGGCTATACCGAAATCGGCGACAATAGACTTGCCGCGTTGGATAATGTTTTCGCGGATACGCCCGTTGTTGGTACAGTTTATTTCAACGCATTCGATTTATTGGGATAATCCTCTCCTTCCTACCTCGTTCCGCCCACCGAAATCAAGAAAAACAGTTGTGCCAAATGGTGCAAGTCCAAACGTTCAATCTACACCATTTGGTGCGTTCAGTTGATTAACCGATAACAGAAGCCCCTCGTTTTCTGCGGATTTCCCTAATTACAGGACAATGGCACACTAGTTGCTCTTAGGTAACGCATCACAATGTAGACTCTTGCATTGCACCTGATGCGTAGGGTTATTCAGATTTTGAGACACAAACCATAACTTTGGAGGACAAACATGAGTGCCAAGAAGACTTCAGGGGCTGTGATGACCTCGTTAATTGTTCACGGGATCGTCTTCGTTATCGCAGGTATCTATCTCGTTACCCAAACCCAGCAGTTCAGAGACCGGTTCGGTGCCGAAGTGCTACAAGCCAAAGAGCCCCCCAAACCGCAAGTTCGTAAACCGGTTTTCAAAACAGTTAAGCCAACGGTTCCAACCACAAATACGATGGTTGTTAAACCAATTAAACTTAAACACAGGGTTACAAGCGTGCGTACGACCTCCATACAGCCAGAAACGGTCCTGGACTTTTCCAATAAAGTGGTGAAGTTGGAGGATCCCATCAACCCCAATATACCTAAAGTGGTCAACGCCAATGCGCCGGTGCCGCAATATATAACACATGCGGACTTACCTGTTTCTGACGCTCCCGGCGCACTCGCATTTTCCTCACCCGTCGCAACGGCGCCAAGTGCCGCACCCGCTAACATTGGTCGTGGTATTGGCGGTGTCGTGCAGGTGAAGGTCGCTTTTGAACGTCCGGCTGGACTTGCTATGGTTGGACACGTTGGTGCAACCCGCGATGCCTTGGGTGATGTCACTGATAGCATTATTTTAGGTGACGCAGAAGTGCCACCACTGCCCCGTGGCGAACCCGGTGGTCGTGTCATTGGTCGTGGTGCCGATATTCGTGGCGTGTTCCGCTTCACCCGTGTCCGTCACAGTCTCTCTGACTGGTGGGCTGATGCTTCCTCGCTGAACGCGTGGACGAAGTGGATGAATGAACGGACGAAGATTAAAACAGACATGAATGTCGAGGGTGGCGCGCTCAAGTTCACCGATGCGAACTTGCAGAAAGCACCTCTGCTTTTCATGACGGGACATGACCCAGCACTTGTCCGTGGCAAAAATCTGATGGGTCGTCAGTACGGCGGTGGTAAATTGGACAATCGTCTGTCTGAAACTGAAGCAGCCTCACTCCGTCGGTATCTCGTTGAAAGAGGCGGCGTCCTTGCCTTTGACGACTGTGGGGTGAACGCCCCAGCACAGGCGATGATTCGTCTGTTCCTCGCTCAGATGCGCTTTGTTATGCCTGAATATCAGGTTACACGAATTCCGAATGACCATGAGATGTACAGCAACTTCTATGAGATGGGTGGACCGCCAGTTGGATTTGACCTGTGGTGGTGGGGAACGCACCCGCCGAAACGGAACTATCTCGAAGGAGTTATGGTTGGTGACCATATTTCCGTGTTAGTATTCCGTCGTGATTATATGTGTGCGATGGAGTCGGTGAGTTTGCCAACCCGTAGTGTCCACTATTCACCAGGTGTTTATCGTTTCATGACCAATGTTGCAGTTTACGCATTGACACACGGCTCGATTTCTGATTACTCCGGTTATGTGCCAGAAGATACGCTGGCAAAGAAGAAACTGCCGACCAGTGCGCCAGAGGCTGTAAAGATCGGTGCCGTTGAATAAAGCCTACTGATTTGGACAGACCTTCATATTATGTCGCATCAAGCAGCCAAGCCATTCGCTTGGCTGCTTTTTTTGTCTCATTTTAAGGACCTCAGGACTTACGCACTCCAGATTGTAGGGAACGCAGATCTGCGTTCCCTACGAATTACAAGGGGTGAATCGTCATTACGAAGCATTAAGGTATTCAACCACAGAGGTCCTAGGGCTTCTAAAATGGTACCGGCTTATGACCTCCGTGAGCGAATGGACACTTTTATCCAGTCTTCCTATAGTGCCGGTCTCCATTACCCCATCCGGAGGCTTCGGTCCTCCAACGGTAGATCTACCCGGACATTGCCACGGCGATGGGATTCGCGCAGTGCGATAGCAATCTCCAACGCCTCCCTACCAAATTCACCCGGACAGATTAATTCTTCGCCCGCCTCAAGCGATTTGCAAACGCCTTCGATTGCATCCACCATTGAGCTCCGTGGATACCAAGGATTGGGAAACTGACATTGGATAGGTCCACCTGTCTCTGGATGGGTACTCCGCAGTTCAAATTGGGCGTGGGCGTTGCGTGAGACGATACGCCCCTTATTGCCGATAAATTCGAGCGTCCATGATTCCCCAGTCGTCTCGGATCGGGTATTCATGATAGCACGAACACCGTTCTCGTAGACGATATATCCCGATCCCGCGAGGTCACTATCTGCCGCCGCACTTTCTTCATTGTCCATCACGCCGAACACCCACTTTGCTGGAGCATCGGCAAACAGGCGCAAAAGTGCAAAGGTATGGCTGTGAAGATTGGAGAGGCTGGCTGGACTGTGACAAACCATCGATCTCAATGTACCGATAGCTCCGTCAGCGATTGCTTGGCGTGCGTTTGTGTACCAGTTGTACCAGTTAAGGTGGCACGCAATAGCGAGGATGGTCCCGTGCTTGTGACAGGCATCAATCATCGCGTCCGCCTCAGCAAGGGTGCGACACATCGGCTTCGTGGCGTAGATCGCCTTTACACCTGCTTCCGCTAAACCGATAGTGACCTCTGCACGGGGTTCAGGACGGGTTGTTAGACAGACAATGTCCGGCTGTTCCTTTTCCACCATCTCTCTATAATCTGTATAAAGGGCATCAACACCCCAGCGCCGCTTGAAATCATCTAGTTTTGCTTGATCTACATCAGCTGCGGCGATGAGGTCTACCCCTCGCGCCTCGATCATTGCCGGGGCGTGCGCCCAGGGCCAGGGGTAGTGTGGCATTCCGATATGCTCGTCGTCGATCGTGCTGCCCATCCTGCCACATCCGACAACTGCACCGCGATAGGTGTGTTTGGGTTTAGTTTCGTGGACGACACGAAATGCTTCGCCTTTGGGTTCAGCCATGAGTTTTTCCTTTCGGTATCAGTTCTTGGAGACCGATGCGTAAAGTGTGAACCCAAAACGCGAAGTACCCATTTCCTACGTTTCACGGTTCACACTTGATGCCTTCTCTGCCTCGCTTCCGTTTCCGACTTTTGCTTTCAACGCTGCGAGATCATCCTCAACGTTGCCCTTCGTCTCTAACGCTGCAAACTCATCTTCGAGGGGATCCTTCTCAAAATCAGCCATTTCAGCGGCAGCATCCGCCCTGGCTTCCATATCACCAACCTTCTGCTCCATCCGCTCAAAGGTGTCAAAGGCACTGCTATCTTTCATACCCGCCATCGTTTCATGGATCTGTTTTTGCGCTTTAGCTCGTTTCTGGCGCGCAATCAACAGATGCTTCTTACGGTCCGCTTCACCAATTTTCAGTTCCAGTGCTTTCAGATGTTCCTTGAGTTGATCAACTGCCTGTCGCTGCTTGTCCCACTGGATCTTGTACTCATCTGCGAGTTGCTGCGCCTCATTTCGTCGTGCCAAAGCTTCTCGCGCCAAGTCGTCGCGCTCTTTCTGAACGGCGGTGGCGGCTTTATCTTCCCAACCCTTGGCTTGTTCGGCAGTTTCCTGATACTGTCTCTGAAGACGTTTTTCATCGGCAATGGCGGCAGCTACCTTCTGCTTCGTGTCGATAAGCTGCTCTTTCATTTCGATGGTAATTTGATTGAGAACCTTTTCCGGATCTTCCGCCTTGGTTAACGCTTCGTTCACATTGGCTTTGAAGATTGTGGAGATTCGACTGAAGACACTCATTTTACTATCCCTCCGTGTTATAGGCTGCGATGTAAGTGAATTGAACCGCCGAGCGGTTCATGAAATCGCTTTTGATGATGCAAGGGAATTGCCATTCAGTCTTGTTGAATCTAAACATACCACAGCAGCTTACGCTTCGTTGCTTCCAGAGGACTGTAGTTCCAACCGCCCTAGCTCAATCAGACTTTCTAAGTCCTGCATGTCTTCAGGGACATGTTGGGCAAATAGCATACGCACCGCATCCAATGTTGCCTCTCCGGCCTGTCCCAACATTCGGGTCACATCGGCAATATCTTGAACCCGACCCGCCCGAAGTTTTATGAGAACGAGGTACGGTAAGGGAATAATTGGTAAGCCCTGACCATCCCGGTTCGCTTGTGCATCGGCGATGGCCTCTGTCCACCATATATCGGCACCTTCTAATATGTCTATCGATTCGCCATTGGGAGTAGTCCATGATGAGCCGCCAATGCTCAACTCCCCTCGGTAGGTGAACCCTGCTTCGGCGAGTTTTCGGCGTACCTGTGAACCATCAACAGTCCGAATCACGATATCCAGATCCTGAGTCATTCGCTCTGGCATATACAATCGTGTTGCCACTGCACCGACCACTGCCCATTGAATGGGTGATAGAATTGAAGTGAGATCTGGCCACATCATTTGTGTTGTCCGTCCTCTAAGGAAGTTGAGATGGCTGCCCGTGCCCGGGGCTCGCTTCCGCTGGGCAATTTTGATCAGAATCTTCCGGGAGTGTTTGCGAATGTCGGTTTTCATAGCAATATCACCAATGGCACTGTTGTTGCCTGAATCTCAGATGAATGGTATTATACAACCAAATCCCGTACGTGTAAAGGGCATCTTGATTTTGGTCTAGGGTCATTATATCTAAAACCATATCAATGTTAAACGCTTGCAAAAAGGGGACAAGTGAGTTTTTTCCGAAATTTATCCTTGATACTTAACGTGTGTTATGGTAAAATAGATTGCCACATGTCGCCCCGCTGGGGCTTTGAAGGTCGGGCAAGAACACCCGGCTTACTGGAAATAGGTAGTAATTCAATTAATCACACACATGGAGGATAGATATGGCACTCGGTTCAATTCACGACGCGGCAGCCAACGGTGACTTGGATTCAGTAAAGAAAATACTTGAGCAAGATCCCGATCGGGTCAACCAAGATGATCAGTATGAATGGCGTCCGATATTTCATGCCGGATTAAGACGGCACTATGATGTTGTAAAATATCTAATAGACTGCGGTGCGGATTTGGCAGCGCACGATGGGTATGTGATCCACTATGCTGGGGAGGTGCCGAATAATAAGGAGGTCGTATCGCTGCTCATTGCGTATGGGGGATTGGATGCACATACCAAACCAGCAAGCGAAATGGCGCGCCAGTTCATATACGCTGTTTTCTTAGCCAACGTGGGGCGGGTGAACGCAATGCTTCGTGATAACTCAGAGTTAGTCGAAGAACGCTACGCCCGCGGCGATACCGCTTTGCACCATGCTGCTCGAAATGGTGACTTGGAGATTGTAAGGCAGCTAGTCAGCAGCGGTGCAGATGTCAACGCAACAACGGATCATAACCATTTTCCCTTGTACTGTGCAGCCGGTCATGGACATGTAGAAACGACACGATATCTGGTAGAAAATGGTGCGGACCTACAAGCGAAACTTGCAGATGGCAAAACAGTTACGGAATGGCTAAAACAGTATGCGGATCACGATCGTCGCTTGAAATCGACTCTCGATGTATTGGAGAAATGATTGCCCTATAAGATCTTGGTGAACTTTGATTTTATAGATTGTTACCACAAACGCTGATCTGGGGGAAGATATGCCAGAAGAAATTGATTTACTGCATCATGCGATTGAGGTATTCGCACGCGGATTCTGTTTTACGCGCAGCTTCACGCATCCCTATCTAGCAGAACGGGTTGGGCAAATTTGGGTGGTGCGCGATGCCCCACGAAAACGTGGGCAGTACCGCAGAGAAGAATGGATAGCACACGGGGTAACACCAGAGGAGATTGACGAGACCGCCCGCAAATACACGCGGGGTCGATTCGCTGTATGTGTGATTTACGGCATTGATGAATCCGATCAGCTGCTGCGGGCAGGTTTCAAAGCACTCAACTATAGACTTGCGGGAACAGAGCCCATCATGGTGCATGGGCTGAAACGAATCCCTCGCTTTGAGGAACCTGTGGAAATTGTACGCGTCATTACAGCGGATTTAGCAGATCGAGTGAATAAAGCGGCAAGAGCGCGCCAGATTTTACCTGAACATCTGGGGAAAGATTCGCCATTGCGCCAATACGCTGCGCTGGTTGAGGATAAACCGGTAGGATGGGTTCGCAGCATTGATGTGGCGCAGGCGACTTGGTGCGCTGATATGTATGTGATGCCGGAGTTCCGGCGTCGTGGAATCGCTCGTGCGATGATGGCTCAAATGCTCCATGATGATCGCACGCACGGCTCGAAATTGGCAGTACTCACCGCCAGCCACACTGGTGCTAAACTGTATCCAATCGTGGGATACAAAGAGATCGGTACGCTCATGCTGTACACCCCAAAGAAGGATTAGTGGTCAGTAACTTTGCCCGCCATTGTTGGACTGGAACTCCCAAAACTGGTGGTACTATTAGGATCATTTAATTCTCCCATATTATTGTCTGAATCAGGGATAGACGCGGATTAACAGCTTGCACGGATAAAAGATGCTATCGACAGTTGGCACAAGAACGCGCAATGAATTGCGCTACTACAAACTGTGGGGAGACCGGCTGCGCTGCCTGCGGATTCGTATCATCCCGAAATCGCTCAAAAAATGGAAAACTAAATAGCCTTAGTGGTACTATAAAACGAATGAAAACTGACCAACAACGAAAAGCAGGTTAAAACATGACAGACAAGAGAACAGATGCTCAGATATTCTTTGAAGAGCAGTTGCAAGACCCAGAAGTGGCGGAATCATTCTATGAGGGACTTGATGAACTGCGAATTGCCATCCAAATTGTACAATTGCGAAAACGTCGGGGACTAACACAGACACAGTTAGCCGCAAAGATGAATACCAGCGCGCCTGTGATCAGTCGATTAGAAAATCGCGGGAAGTGTACCATTGATACCTTAAAAAAGGTTGCAGAAGCACTGGATGCCGTTGTGCAAATTGATATAATGCCAAAAGAAAAACAAGCGACCAAAGCGTGAAACGCAGATTTTTGCCAAGAGCAGCTGCGGTAGCTATTTCTCTGGAAACACCTGAAAAACAATAATGTATTTCGCCCGTTCCCATGCTCAATAGAACATTAATAGTGCAGCCACTTCCATAGCTCACCGATTGTCGGGCGTTTACCATACATCAGTATGCCGATTTTGTATATTTTTCCCATGACCAAGATTGCCCCGAAGATTGTTGCAATCATAACAGCAATATTGAGTGCAATTTCCCATAACGGTGGCGTGAGCACGTTGATTCTCATGAACATAATAAGCGGGGAGAAGAATGGGATATGCGAAAGGACTATGGTCAACGTGGCATCTGGCGCGCGAAATAGACCGAACATCAGCATAAAAGGAAGGATCAACATCATTACCAAGGGAGTTGCAACCTGTTGTGCTTCTTCTTCGCTATTGCATATTGCGCCAGCAGCAGCATAGACGGTGGAAAAGAGAAAGAAACCTGATACAAAATAGATCAGAAAATACAAAAATGCTGATACCCCCGCTGATTTGATAATAGCGGTGATTTCGATGAGCTCCGGTGGCAGTCCCTGTATTCCAAATAGCCCCAAAATAGGGCTGATATTCATCAGTAACAGAACGGCGGAACCTCCCCATATTAAGAACATGGTGAGGCATACCAAACAGACACCGATGATTTTGCCAAACAGTAATTGATGGGGCTTAACAGAAGAGATAATCACTTCTACAATGCGGGTTGTTTTCTCTTCAAGCACACTTCGCATTATCATGCTACCGTATAACAGCGTGAAAAGATATAATGAAAAAGTCAAAACGTAGGTCAGTCCTAGTTTAACCATAGCGGTCGCTTGACTCTCAACCTCGCTTGTTTCGGCATCTTCGCCCTTGTCTGTTTTGGTAGTAACAGCGTACTCTTTCAGACTAATCCGTCGCATCAGATCTCTGACTTCGTGTGCAGCATACCCTTTATCCTCAAGCCGCTTATTGGTGACAATTCGCGAAATGACCCTACTGAAAGCACCTTGTAACTCAAAGTTTGTAATATTTTTCGCGTAATAATTGACTTTGAGACGTTGAAAGACATCTTGTGGAATTTCGATATACCCGTGGATTTCCTTTGCTTCAATCTGCTGATTCAGCTGTTTTTTTGTCTCTGCGTTGCCGTTGAAATCTGAAGGTTTTTCAATCAACTGATATACTCGCTTTCCTTTGTGATGGAAAAACGAATTCTTGTCAAGGGCGTCTTGCATTTTGGGGAAAATCTCGCCTGTTTCATCGAAAACGACAAATGTCTTGATTTCATCGGACTTTGGCTCCCACATCACCATCAAACTGGGGAGGAGCATCACAATAAACATCATCACCGGCATCAATAGGACCGATGCCACAAACCCCTTCGTTTTAACTCGCGTTATGTATTCTCGCTTGATGACCGTAATGACCTTAGGCTGCATATGGTTCCTCTTCTTCCCCTTTCACACTTTGGACGAATATTTCGTGAAGCGTAGGCTCCATCAGTTCAAATCGGGTAATTTCTACCGATGCCTCGACGAGTTCCCGCAAGAGTGCACTATGATATTCTGGAGCGCGTAGTCTGACTTCTACATATTGACCGAAGTCGTTACATCTGTCGACAAATCGGGAGTTTCTGATTAGATTAATGTCTCCTGAATACTCGATCTCCACGGAGCCTCTGCCGAAGGATTTTTTGATTTCCCTCAAATCCCCCTCAAGCACAATTGTGCCGGCGTTTATTAGACAGATTTTTTCGCACAATCTCTCAGCCTGCTCCATAATGTGTGTAGAGAATATGATAGTCGCTCCATCGGTGTTCAGTTCAAGCATCAGATCTTTCAGCAGCGTCATATTGATAGGGTCTAGGCCGGAGAAGGGCTCATCAAGGATGATTAACTCAGGTTTGTGGATGACCGTGGCGATAAATTGGATCTTCTGCGCCATGCCCTTCGATAGATCTTCGATCTTCTTATTTTCCCACTCGACCAGATCCATCTTCTGCAGCCAGCGATCTATTTCAGCGGAAGCGTCTGCACGGCTCATCCCTCTTAATTCTGCCATAAAGAGTATTACATCTTTCACCTTCATTTTTCGATAAAGCCCCCGCTCTTCCGGCAGATAGCCAATCTGATCCGCAAAATCCCCACTCTGCTGGTTTCCGCTGAAGGTAATCTTTCCTGCATCCGGCGCAATGATATCCATAATCATGCGGATGGTGGTCGTTTTACCGGCACCGTTGGGTCCCAGTAAGCCGTACACGTCTCCTTTTTCAATGTTAAAGGAGACGTTGTCAACGGCTTTGAATTCCCCAAAGTACTTACTGATGTTTTCAACCTGAACTATATTCATACTGGAGCTCCCGTTGTTATAAACCAATTTCGAGTCATCCAAGCATCAGTGCCCCTAGCTCTGCTTCATCTGTCTCCGATGGTTGAAGAATACCGGCAATTCTTCCGTTATACATCACAGCAATCCGGTCGCTCAAACTCAAGAGTTCTTCCAAATCGACGGAGATGAGTAGAATTGCCTTGGATCGGTTGCGGGCGTCGATTAATTGTTGATAAACAAACTGGGCGGCGTTAATGTCCAAACCGCGTGTTGGGTGTGCGGCAATGATAAGTTCGGGATCACTTTCGAGCTCACGCGCCACAACTACTTTTTGCTGATTACCGCCGGAGAGGGTCCGAATTGGGAGATTGATACCTCCGACCCGGATTTCGTACTTTTTGATCACATCATTTGTGAATTGATGGGCGGTTTTCCGCTGCAACAATCCATGTCGGCAGAATGGCGGCTGGCTGTGGCTGCCGAGAATTAGGTTTTCATCGACCCGGTCCTCGAGACTGATACCGTGGCGATGTCGGTCAGCGGGTAGATGCGCCACGCGCTTCCGCCGAATCTCAGCCGGAGATCGATTCACAATAGACTCGCTATTGAGGGTGATGGTGCCACTTTCGCTTTTCCGCAATCCCGTTAGCACCTCAATGAGTTCATTTTGTCCGTTCCCCTCCACCCCGGCGATCCCTAAAATTTCCCCCGCGAAAATGTCGAGGTCAATCCCGTCCAACAGGGCCCGTCCGTTCTTGGCGCGGAGTGTAACATCTTCCAGATGTAGCATGGGTTCGCTAGGTGTATCGGATCTGCTCTGGTGTGTGCTATTGTTGAAAGTTTTTTTGCCGATCATCAACTCGGACAGTTCAGTGCTATCTGTCCCCGTTCTGGGAAGTGATGCAACGGATTTGCCACTACGCATCACTGTAACTGTATCAGCAACTGCCATTACTTCACTGAGTTTATGCGTAATCAGAACAACGCTTTTTCCCTCTGCTTTCAACCCGTGTAGACAGTCAAACAGTCCAGCGACTTCCTGCGGCGCAAGCACGGCTGTTGGTTCATCAAGGATCAAGATCTCTGCACCATGATAGAGGGCTTTGAGAATTTCTGCATACTGCTGTGCGCCAATCGGGAGGGATTCCACCTTGGCATCCAAATCGAGATGGAAACCGAGTTGCTCAGCGAGCCCTGTGATCGTACGGTGCGCTGTTGCGGTATCCAGAAGGGTTTTGAATCGGCGTGGCTCTTTCGCTAGGATTATGTTTTCGAGCGCAGTCAGTGCAGGGATAAGGGTGAAGTGCTGCTGCACCATACCAATGCCGAGTTGAATGGCGGTACGAGAGTTGTTGATGCGAACCGGCGCATCCCAAAAGTAGATCTCCCCCTCGTTCGGCTGGTAAAGTCCGTAAAGGATCTTCATCAATGTCGATTTGCCAGCCCCATTTTCTCCAACAATGGCGTGGATCTCGCCCTGTTGCAGCGAGAAGTTTGCCCCGTCATTCGCCAGAACTTTGTCGAACCGTTTGGTGATGCTGTGCATTCTGATGAGCGGTGGGTTGGTCATAAAGAGCTTGAAACGTGATGCGTGAAACGTGAAAACTATTGGTTCATTAGCTCATTGGTGCAGTCGGTCTTGGAACATCTGCTTTTCGGCTTCTGTTGCACAACCACTTAACATGAACCAAGATTTTATCGCCTGATTTTCATACGAGGATGCCAATGTTCGATTAGGTTAGATGGGATTTCGCGGAGGAACATCGATCCTCCCCGCTCATAGCCATCTTGGCGGCGGAGGACAGACGTGAGATAAAGCCGCGCTTGAGCGCGAGTCATACCAACGTAGAACAGGCGTCGTTCCTCCTCAATTTCCTCTAACGATTCATTGCTACGCCAAATCGGGAATGTTCCCTGCTCCAGCCCCATGATAATCACGACCGGGAATTCTGTTCCCTTTGCTGTATGCAGCGTCATCAACGTGATTTTGTCCTCTTCAATCTCTACTTCATCGGCACTGTTAATCAACTTCTGATAATCGAGAAAATTGGTGAGGTGCCTTTCAACACTAGTCGTTTCAAAATGTAAAACGCCGTTCATGAACCTTGCGCGTCTCGCCTCCCAATCCCTGTCTTCTGGTGATTCCTCAAGCTGCGTTTGCTTGAGTATATTAATCAGGTCTTGAAGCGATTGTTTCTCCGTAGGTTGCAGATCCGTTTCAAGCCAATCTAGATCTGGCGGATGTGTCCGAACATACCGCGCAGCAGCTTGGTAATAGGTTTTTATTCCGCCTGCCGTCTCTGCATCCATTCCGAGGTCCTGTTGGTCCCGTTGAGCAGCAAGGATCCCAATTCCGACCAACGGTAAGAGTTCGGGCAGGGATTTCACTTCACGGCGGCGCAGATCCTCTTTGATCAGTTCATCAAACACCTCGTGATTGACCCGTACGTCCTCAATCGCTTGGTGCATAGTACCATGCTCGATATTGAATTTGGTCGCAAGGGCTTCTAAACTACAGCTTTCACGTGGATAGAGACGTTGCGCTGTGGCAAGGGTATCGTAGTAAGGATTAGAAAGTCCATGCTTCAGATATTTTCCGAGGTCCCGTTCAAGCACAAGATTATCAAAATCGGCGATATTGTGTCCGATGAGGATGCGATCTTGGATGAAACTCAGAAACTGTGGTAGCACAATCTCAATGCCCGGCTCATTTGCTACAGTCTCGTTGTCAATACCGTGGATAGTCGTACTCGATTTCGGGATCCTGCCTGTCGGTTTGACATATTGATGGTAGCTTTGAACCTTACTTCCAATTGCGCTTAAACGATTCGCATAGATCTCAATAATCTCCGCAGTTTTCGGGTTATTGTCTATCGTTTCGAGGTCGTAGACAATCATGTCCGCAAGGTTTGGCTTTTCAAAGCTGCTCAAGAGTCGTTGACACAGTTTTAATGCGGTAACGCTGCGAGATTGAGTGAGCTGCGATTTGTTGAGTTGGATGACGTTTGCATCTGCACCGGTCGCAGAGCCGAGCAGGATTGTTGTATCTTTGCGTTCAGGCAGCTCTCCAAAGTCCCCAATTAGGATGTTGACCCCACTCTCATCCACTGTCGGGGTCAGGGAAAAATCGGGAGGCAGAAGATCTATATAAATTGTGAGGTTGAGGTATCGCTCCAACGTCAACCGAATAATGTGGGCAGCACAGTAAGAATCAATCCCGTAGTTTGCTGTCAGATGGATGGGATCTCCACGGTCAATGGCACTATACAGGGTATCTGTCGCAGCGCGAAGTCCGGGGATTTCCGATTGATTTTCCATCTTGTGCATGTCTTCGGATTGGTACGGACTGCGTCTCTGCGAAAGGAGATCGAAGAGCCGGATCGCGATGGTATGTATCTGTTCACCTTCAATCCCATTATGAAAATTATCAATCTGTTGGAAGAATTGACGTACATTCCAACGGGTGAAGGGCCCCACATCGTCTGGATAGTCATCAATTTTTCTGAGCAGTTCAATTAGCGTAACACCTTTCTGTTGTGCTAGCCACTTCAACCGGACCAACGTGAGGTCGTCGATTAGCTGCTGTGGAAAATTGACTGCCTTCTCAATATCGCGGGGGAGTTGCCACTGGACGAAGTTCAGATAGGAGAGAATCCCTTGTGCGTGTTCCTCCTGGAAGGAGTTGATCCGTCCAATACGCTGAAACCCGACGCGCTCTTGGTGCAGCCGATCGACTAACGTATCTGCCAATTGGTGGGTGCGGTAGAAAACCCCGATGTCACCGTAGGAGTAATGTCGTCCTTCCACCAGTTTCCGAATCAACGTAATAACGTGGTTTGCCTCTGTATCAGGGGTGTCTAACGTGTAGTGATAGAGAGTGTTTCCAGCGTCCTTGTGCGTTTTCAGAACGCTCTCCTTCTGGCGTGTATTTTTGGCAATCACCGCCCCCGCAGCGCGCAGGATCCGCTCACTGCACCGATAATGTTCTTCTAACTCAACCACCGTTGGCTTGAAATCTTTCTTGAATTGTTCAATATATTGGGGACTGGAGCCGCGCCAGCTATAGATAGATTGATCTTCGTCCGCTACGACCATCACGTTATGTTGAGGAGCGTGGGAGAGGAGTTTGAGCAGGGTATACTGTGCAGCGTTAATATCTTGGTATTCATCAACGAGGATGAAGCGGATGTCATTGTGGTACTTTGCCCGAATGTCAGGCACCTGTTCAAGCACTTCGACAGATTTGGAGATCAGATCATCGAAGTCAAGGGCGTTATGAGCGGCGAGTTTTGTCTGATAAGCTTTGAGCAGATCAGTAATGTCTTGCACTTGCACCGGATCGTCAATAACTGTTCCATCACCTAGCCAAATTTCATTTTGATTAGCGGTTGGATCTTCCAACTTCACCTTGTACGCACCGATGATGTCGCGCAGCATCCACGGGGGGTAGGTGAGCCGATTCTGACGAAGTTCGCGTAGACATTCGATTAGTACCTCTTCCTGTGTCTCCTGACTGAAAATTGCGAAGTTTACCCCCAGCCCAATTTCTTCTGAGTGCTGACGGAGCAGGCGGACGCAAAAGGCGTGGAATGTATGGATACGAACCTCTAACCCTTGCGTTGTGCCGAGCAGTTCTTTGATCCGATCAAGCATCTCCTGTGCGGCTTTGTTCGTGAAGGTAACGGCAAAAATCTGCTGCGGTGCTACCTGATGGTTTCGGATAAGATGTGCAATTCGGTGGGTAATGACATTTGTCTTGCCCGTGCCCGGTCCTGCTACCACCAGCATCGCACCGTCGGTATGGGCTGCGGCTTGCTGTTGCTTTTCATTGAGTTCCTGTAGGAGTTCCATAATCATCACCTCATTCAATATGTTTTGGTTAATTATATTTTAACATATTGATAAAAACAAAGCAAACAAAATATGATGCGTGAAACGTGAGGACACTGGCTCATTAGTTGATTATAGTGAATTCAAAAAATAAAGGAACACTTGCGCCGCCCGGTAGGTGCGGTTAGAAACCGCACCGCATCGGCGCAGTTAGAAACAGCGCCTACCAAACAGGAGAACGGTAGTTTCATTTTCCTAACCGCACCGGTTTGGCGTGTCCCATTAATTCTAAAATCTACTATGAGTTCATTACTCATGCCAAAAGAAAGTGTAAAGCATGAATGCCTGACAGAGGAAGGTATACGGCAAGCGCGCAGTCATACGCTTGCCGCTGACTTTGATTAATCCTTTGACAATGCCTCAAGGGCGTTTAGGTGCCAGTCTGGATCTTCCAATGCTTCGTAGACAATGCCGCCTTCGACGTTCCGAGGCATGGGAAGGCCCAGCAGATGGCAGAGCGTCGGTGCTACATCAATGACCCGCACCTGTCTTTGGAGGGCTACACCTTGACGGACACCCGCACCGGAGAGAATAAATGTCGAGTGCTGTCCGCCGATCCCAAAGCTGACGGACGGAAGTTGTTTGCCGTGTGCGCCATCAAACTCCGGGCGCAAGGCGTAAACCACATCGCCTACAAGGTTGCTGGTGAGATTGACCATCTCAGCGTCCGCATGTGTCAATGCGAGCGTGAATGGATGCCTACCGGTCTCCGGGTCCTTATAGGCGTGAAGGGCGGCAATAATCTCGCGCTGCGTCGCCTCATAATCGGCGGGGTCAACAATGCCTTCGGGTTCACGACCCTTGAGGTTGATGAAAACGTGCACCAAGCCAACATCAACAGCACGGGTCTTCGACCAGTCGATCTCACGTGTCCCTTCTTTGTAAACGATGAAGCCCGATTCTTCTAGCACTTGGGTAATATTTACCGAACGGAACTGGTTTGGTGTGCCACCGTGATCTGAGCAAACAAGGATAACCGTGTCATCGTCCGCGAGTTCCATCACACGCCCGATCATCCGATCGGTCGAAGCGTAAGTCCGAATAACGCCATCTCGACACCGTTGGATTGTTTCGGGAGGTGCACCACTTATTTCGTCCGCTTGACTCAAGAAGAAGTGGCTCGTGTAATCTGGCGCATGGGTTTCCACCATGAGGACATCCCACTCGTGTGTTTGTGTCAAATGGGTTGCGACATCGGCCAGACGCTCATGGTGGTATTCTAAGGATTCAAAATAGGTATCATCGTCGATTACACCCAAGGCATCTCGTCCGGGGTTTTGACGAAAAGGGCTAAGTTCCTTGTCGATCTCCAACGCAATTTCGGCGGGAACGGTGTACCCCTCGCGGGGCCAGATCTGCGGAACGAATAGTTCAAAGGCATCCGCAGTCGGGGTCAGCGTAATCAGTTTCATGCGGACATATCCTTCGACATCAGCTCCATCAATCTCGAAGGTATCCAGCCAAAAATCGCTCCAATCTCCCACACTAAGTTCTGTAACGATATCGGTTCCCGATCGGCTCCGACATACTCGCACGCGATCGTAGCCGTTTTCCCCGGCAGCGTAAATCAGTCCGAAGAAGGGTTTGGGCGTCCCCTGTTTTCCCCGGTTCATATCTGCCCGTCCTCGTGTGAGCGGTTGGATTGTCAATTCAACTTCGCGCGGCGGTTGTGTCGAAGCCGGTAGATCGGTCCATCCCTTTCCATCAACCGATTCTATCGTGACCGGATCAATAGCACTAACGTCCTGTAATCCGCTTGGATCCAATGTCTCTGGATCGCGTTCTCCACCGATCGGACGCGGTGTCCATTTTCCACTAACGAAAAGATGGTAACCAGCAACCTGATGGTGGTTTGATACGCCCGGTCCCGTTCCTTCCACTTGGATGCCGGTGGTCACGGTCGGGGGCCAAGACATCTCCCATTTGACAAGGATCGGTTTTCGTCCAGCGCGCTCCGCCAGATTCCAGAGATATTCGGATTGACACAGCCCTGTATTGATGCCCCAAACGGTTTTATCCAACCGTTCCCCCAGAGCACGGATATTAAAATCCATCACTCGGTGAGTGCCGGGCCAGGAGCCGGTACTGAGTGCTGTCCACCCCGGCGGGGTCAAGGTTGGAAAAACACCGATCATGGGCCGAAAAACCCCTTGCTCTCGCAACTTCCCCATATTCGGGGCGTGTCCCCAATCGATCACATTGTTGACTAGTTCCATGCTCGCGCCGTCCATGCCGATCACAATCGCACGTTTCGCCGGAGACAGGTTTGATACGTTAGAATTTGTAGGCATTATAAATTCCTTTCTTTTGAAATTTCCAGATTTCTTGATGATTTAGACTGATTTTATCACAACTCCGTCAATCCGTCGATCACTAGAGATTGACAATTTAAGATTTACTACTTGTCAAGAATAGGGCAGATCAAGTATATTATCATAATGCAATCTATAATCCGAATGTTGCTGTAAGCTGCATCTCTAAATTTATGTTTTCACAGCCTTATGGATTGATCCCAAGTCAAGTGTTATAATAACCGAAGTTGCTAGTTATTGGAAATCCATCAGAACCTGTAGGTCGAGATTCATATCTCGACATCAAACTATGGAGAAAAACTATGAATGTAGTTCCAGACGAATTTATCCGCGTAATGCCAGATGCACTTCGAGCCTTTATCAGTGAAGCTTTCCAGAAGGCGGGAACCTCGGAAGAGGATGCTGCACACATGGCGCACCTGCTAGTTCTCACGGATCTGCGCGGCGTATTCAGTCACGGCACACGCCAGACACCGGGATATGTGGATATGATGCTTGAGGGCAAAGTAAATCCACGACCAACCGTTCGCTGCATTGATGAATCGCCGACAACGGCAATCTACGATGGTGATGGCGGCATGGGACATTTCGCCTCGTACCATGCCGCGAAGGCAGCGGTAAGAAAAGCCAAAGAGATGGGGCTAGGTGCCGCAACGAGTCGGAATCACTTCCATTTTGGGAGTGCCGGCAAGTATACACGGCTCGCAGCTGAAGCGGATTGCGCCGGGTTTGCGGTCTCTTGCCACCGTTTTCGCCACAGCCCTGACAGTGCAATAGCCACCGCGACGGGGGCTTCCCCAATGAGTTTTGCGATTCCGGCGGGCAAGCAACCGCCGATAGTCGCAGATATGGCAACCGGCATTGATGCCAAACTGCCGTTGGAACAGGCGTTTGAACAGAGTCCCGCTGCGTTTTTCAAGATGTTGGGTTTGAGTCATGTGAGTCACGCGCTCGGTGGGTTTATGGCAGGTATTTGGCTATTTGACAAGCCACCAGATCCGCCGACAATCTGGGAAGGTGCCAATCAAGGCGCTTTCATCGCAGCGATTGACATCTCCCGATTCCGACCGATTGATGAATTCAAAGCAGAGATTGATCAACATATCCACGATGCACGACAGATGCAACCTGCACCGGGTTATGATCGATCAGATCTGCCCGGCGGCTTAGAATGGGAACGCGAACGGGAGTGGGCAGAAAGTGGCATCCCGGTCGGCGACATACATCAGGAACAGTTGAAAATAGTTGCTGAACGGGTCGAGATTCCCCTTCCATTTTAATAACCTTAGTTTTATTATTCTTGCTTAAAATTTAGTGGGGAGCATGCCCGATAAATCGGGGTTTACACACGCTTCCCCCACATAGCAAAAGGAGCATCCTAATGTCTCAGATTAAATCTGTTCTACTATGGGAAAATCCCCGACGATATATCCGTGAAGCGATTGATGAAGGAACGCTCAGGGGCGCGATTATCCCAACAGGCAGCACCGAGCAACATAACGAACATCTGGCAATGATCCACGATACCGCAAGTGCAGTGCATGTCTCAAAGCTGGCTGCACAGAAATTATTCCCGGAAGTTGTTGTGACGACGCCCCTAGCGATTGGCGTGTCAGAGCACTGGATGGATCACAAAGGAACGCTGACACTTCGCGCTGAAGTATTCGGACAGGTTCTGTATGACGTGGCAGATAGTATGCGTCGTCACGGGATTACAAATATATTGATTATCAATGGACATGCCGGCAATGCAGCTCCCGTAAATGAACGGTTGGATGGCTACCGCGAAAAACTCGGTATCAATATTGACTTTCACTCATATTGGGAAGCGTATTCCCCAGAGTTTGTCCAAGAGCAGATGGAGACGGGCAGATGCCCCGGCCATGCTGCAGAGTTTGAAACGGCGTTTGCGTGGGCAGCCTTTCCGGAAAATGTCGATTGGGACGGTGTGGACTATGACAGTGCCAAATTGACTATCTCCAATCCGGATCAGGCTGAAGCTGATCGGATGTATCATCATGATGCGAAAGTAGCAACCGCCGAAAAAGGGCAGGCGATGATTGATGTCGCTGTCGATTGGGTTGCTGACAGGATGCAGCAGATGATGAGCTAGCCTTCAACCTTGCGTGGGTTTAATACCTTCGCAAGGTGCAGCTACTGAGGTGAAAACTATGCAAACCAAAATTCTGGGCAGAACTGGACTGGAAGTGCCGATTGTGGGTTTGGGGGCTGCGTTTATTGGGATTCCGACCCCTAATCAGGCCGCTGAAGAATACCCTGAAGATCCCAATAATCTTCGGGGTGATGAATTTCTGACTAGCTACATGGAGGAAGATCTCGGTGTGCGAACCATCCATGCTGCGATCGAGGCTGGCAGCACACTCATCGACACCGCTCCCCTTTACGGTGGCACCCGAAGCGAAACAACAATTGGTCGCGCGCTCCAAGCGCGTCCAGATTTAGCTGCCAAGTGTACCGTTACTACCAAGGTCGGACAAATCACGATGGATGCGAAAGATTATAGTTTCGATGCAATCCTACGTGATGTGGAAGCTAGCCAAGAGCGTCTAGGCATTGAACAATTTGAGGTTCTCTACATTCACGATCCCATGGATGTGCCTATGAAGCAGGTGATGGGACGAGATGGCGCGTTGGGAGCGTTGCGAAAACTACAGAAGGAGGGAGTTGTTCAATATGTTGGTGCTGCAGCTAACGAACCCGAAACGAATGCTCCCTACATCGAAACTGGGGAATTTGATGCTGCTGTAGTGCCAGAGGCTTGGAGCCTTCTGAATCAACTTGCGGCGGAACGCATCTTACCCGCTGCGGAGAAGCATAACGTCGGGCTTGTCGTTGCGACGCCGCTTGAACGAGGGCTGCTTGCAACAGGACCGGTGTCGGATATCAACTATCTGGCACGCAACTTCAGCCAAGATTGCCTAGACCACGTTTCCAAAATCCAGACACTCTGCCGTGACTACAATGTTCCGATGGTAGCTGCGTCCCTTCAATGGTGTACCCGTCATCCGCAGGTCGCTGCAACAATACCAGGTGCTCGTACCCCTGAAGAAGCGATTGAGAACGCGAAGGCAGGAACGGTTGAAATTCCGGATGCTTTCTGGGAAGATTTGGCACCTCTCGTGCGACATTTTGAGATTGGGGTTGATCGTTAAGCAAGCTAAAAGAGCGCATCTGATGCTACATAAACGGCGTATGAATTCAAATCTTTTTCTGGTATTGAGGAGCAACTTGATGAAACAGATATTAATGACGACAGCTGCCAGCTCAATTATTATTCTGATGGGTCTTGGTTGTAGTTCGATAAGTCAGCTTACTACGGAAACTATATACGACGCAAGAGTGCAAATAGAAGCAGCCAAAGCAGCGAACGCTCAAAACCTCGCGCCTCAAGAGTTAGCGGACGCAGAACAGATGCTTGTTCGATCGGAAGAGATGTGGAACGCGGGAAAAGAGACAGACGCATATAGATTGGGAATGCGCGCTCAGTTGAAGGCCAGAATGGCGGAAGCCATCGCTGTTGCAAATCAGACAGAGGTGGAAGCTAGCAGTTCGGAAGGTGCGTTGGAATTGAAATTACAGACTGCAGCAGCCGCACATAGAGACTTGGAACAGGCAAAACAGGAATTAGAAGAGTTGCAATTAACACCCGAAGAATAGTGCTATTCTGAGGTAAGAGGAAGATTAGCTTATTCTTAGAAAGAGAATAATTCTTAGTCGTAGTCATTGGAGGAATGGATTGAATCAATTCATGCGATGCACAGTACGAAATACGCGATATGCAACTTATTTGGGAGGTATCGCGTTTTACGTTCTCATGGTATTAGGATTTATAAGTTGTGCCGCAACGGTGGATCCAATTCTGCTTGAATCAAGCCTGAATGACACACAACGGGCTATCTCTGAAGCGCGGCAGTTAGGAGCGGAAGAATATGCTGCCGAAACATTCAACAAGGCGTCACGGCTATTTGAAGGGGCGCGACAAGCCCAACGTGATGGCGACGGAATTCTGAGCATAGAGTTAGCGTTTTGGGCGGGGCTGGAGGCTCAGATTGCGGGTGCACAGGCGCGTCAACGAATCGCTCAGAACCGGATTGACGAAGCAGACGCGGAAGCACTGAGAGCTATGATTCAGGAGATGGAGTATAAGACCCAATCGGCCCAAGTCCGTCAGTTGATTGCCGAAGAGAAGACGAGGCGGGCTTTGGCTAGGGCACTCCGGGCGGAGCAGCAAGCGATAGCTGCTCACGAGGAATCAATTCAAGCGAGGAAAGATGCCCAAAACGCCCTGCTCCGATCACAGATACAGATTGGTATTGATAAGGTAGAGCTTGTACTTAATGATGCAAAGGGAACAGGTGCGCTCACGTATGCTTCAGATGACTACCAAACAGCGAGGAATCTGATTGCTCAAACGCGCGCTGCGCTCTCACAAGATAATTTTGATGAGGCGAAATCGCTCGCAACAGAAGCGGAAAGCTACGCAAACAGGGCGAGAATTGCAGCCGTTGCCGGAAAGAATGCCGCTGTTAGTGAATCACAGGCGGCAAAGCTGGAAGCACACACAAATGCAAAGGTAGCAATTGCCCGGGCACAATTTGAAATAGATCGGGCTGAGAAGGTTAGTGCATTTGAGCATGCAGCGGAACTCTTTCAACGCTCCATCGCCAGCCTTGAAGGTGCAAATATGGCACTGGTAGGAGAGCAGTACGATCGAGCGTTGCAACTCGCAGCGCAGGCTGAAAGCAGTGCCCACGATGCCTTCACTACCGCAGAACCGATTGAGCGCGAACGCCTCGCAAAGGAAGCGTTGGAGGAGCAAATCGCTCAAGCCAAAGACGCGGTCTTCCGAGCGGAAGAAGCACTGAACCAGAAAGCATCAATAGCAAAAACTCTCCTCCCTTCACTCCACGAACAGGCGAAAACGCTACTCGCAGATGCCACGCAGGCGATTGTGGATGAAAATTACGATCACGCGATTGAAAAGGGGCGGCAGAGCTACGACCACCTGATCACTGCGATTGAAAAGGGGAAAGAGATTGAAGCGATTGAAACCCAGATTCTAGAGGCAGCGACAGCGGTTCCTGACGCGGAGACAGGACGTAGTGAAAAGGGTGCACTCATTCGATTCAGCGGAGACCTTTTCCAACAAGGAAGTTCAGAAATCAACCCGAAATTCCTCCCCAAAATTGGTCAACTTGCTGAGGTGCTCAAAGCATTTGCCGACTACAAAGTGCGAATTGAAGGACATAGCGACAGCAGTGGGGGAACAGATGTGAATCTAAGATTGACGCAGAGGCGTGCCGATGCGTTCATGAAGTACCTCGCTGAAGAATGCGGTATTCCCATGGAACGGATGACTGCCCTCGGTTTGGGTGAAGATCATCCCATTGCAGACAACAATTTTCGGGCGGGCAGGGATAGGAATCGACGGATTGATACGATCCTTCTGACGAGGGAGATAGAAATCCAAGAATAAGGGTAGCTGCCGAATTTGCACATTTTCACGGAGGCTTGAAAGCACGTGTCAAATCAAGATACATTTCAAAAGATTGAACCGTTCATTGTCCACCAAATCGCGCTAAGTCTGTTCGGAGATCGGTATATCATCATTTACGATAACACGATTCAATTTCATAGTCATTGCTATCATGTCAAGCAGATCGAGGATACAACACACCTATACACCGGACACTATTATCTGATGGATGCTAACACACGGTTGGCGATGCAGACTGATGAGGACTTCGCCACACCGGGCAGTTACGGGGCAATCTTTGACTCGGCTACAGGTGAAATCGTTGGTTATGATGAGGAGGGGTAACATAGTAGGCTTGACTTCATGAGTCTCGGTAAATTTGCACTTTTTGGTTGACAAATGCGAGCGTGTTTGATACACTTAGAAACACTCTCGCGGGAGTAGCTCAGTGGTAGAGCTCTACCTTGCCAAGGTAGAGGTCGCGGGTTCAAATCCCGTCTCCCGCTCCAATGTGGCGGCGTAGCCAAGTGGTAAGGCCGGAGTCTGCAAAACTCCTATGCGTCGGTTCAATTCCGACCGCCGCCTCCATTTCTTCATACGGGCGGTTAGCTCAGGTGGTTAGAGTGCTTGCTTGACATGCAAGAGGTCACTGGTTCAAATCCAGTATCGCCCATCCATACCATTTCACATTAAAGAGCCGAAAGGCTCTTTTTTTATTGAAGAACACTTGAGGAACGGGAGTTTACACAGATTAGGCAGAAGTTGAAGCGAGTCGTAAGAGACGATAAACACTGGAGAGGATTATGGAAAACTCAGAAAGAGATCTGCTTTATAAGATCAGACACAGCACCGCGCATGTGATGGCGCAAGCGGTCATGGAGCTTTATCCAGACGCCAAACTCGCTATTGGTCCTCCGATTGAAAACGGGTTCTATTACGATTTTGATCTCGGCAGCGACAGCGACGGGAAACCGCAGGCATTTTCGCCGGAAGACCTAGAGCAAATTGAGAAGCGCATGCGACAAATCGTCGCTGGGAAACACGAGTTTAGTTATCGAGAAATCAATCCCGACGAGGCACGCGAACTATTCAAGGATCAACCCTATAAGTTGGAGTTGATAGATGGACTAATCGAAGGCAATGTCGATGAATATGGTGCTTCGACCGATGAGACACCGGTTTTGAGTACCTACCGACAGGACACTTTTGAAGATCTCTGCCGCGGTCCTCACGTCGGGGACACAGGCGAGATTCGACCGGATGCCTTTAAGCTTTTGACGGTTGCCGGTGCATATTGGCGGGGCGATGAAAACAGCGCCATGCTTCAGCGCATCTACGGCACAGCGTGGCACACCAGAGACGAACTCAAGCAGCACCTTCAAATGCTTGAGGAGGCGAGAAAGCGAGACCATCGAAAACTAGGCAGGGAGTTAGAAATCTTTATCTTTGACGAAGACGTTGGGCCGGGGCTTCCCCTATGGCTGCCAAATGGCGGTATCGTTATCGAAGAGCTAGAAACGCTGGCGAAAGAGATGGAGGAGAAGCGAGGATACGATCGGGTTAGGACGCCTCACCTCGCCAAAGATGCACTGTTTGAGCGGACTGGTCACCTCTCGCACTATGCCGAGAGTATGTACCCACCGATGGAGATGGAGGGCGTGCGTTACTACATGAAACCGATGAACTGTCCATTCCATCACAAGATTTTTGATAGCAAGCCGCGTAGCTATCGCGATTTGCCGCTTCGCTTAGGCGAATACGGCACCTGCTATCGTTTTGAAAAGAGTGGTGAACTCTTTGGGCTCATGCGGGTGCGGTCCATGCAGATGAACGATGCACACATTTACTGCTCTGAAGATCAGTTTGAAGAGGAGTTTATGGGGGTCGTTGACTTATACCTCGAATATTTCCGAATCTTCGGCGTCGAGAAATATGTGATGCGCCTGAGTACGCACCACAAAGCTGGACTCGGTAAAAAGTATATCGACAATGAACCGATGTGGCTCAAAACCGAAGAGATGGTTCGTAATGCGATGAGGAATGGTAATGTGCCCTTTGTTGAAGTTCCCGATGAAGCGGCTTTCTACGGTCCCAAAATTGACGTGCAGATTTGGAGTGCTATTGGCAGGGAGTTTAGCCTTGCCACAAATCAGGTCGATTTTGCTGTACCGGCGCGATGTGATCTGAGTTTTGTTAATAGTGCTGGTGAGTCTGAAATCCCGATATGTCTGCATCGTGCCCCACTGGGTACGCATGAGCGGATGATCGGTTTCCTGCTTGAGCATTATGCCGGTAAATTTCCCGTCTGGCTCTCACCGGAACATGCGCGTGTAATTCCAATCAACGACAGCCACAATGACTATGCCCAGAAAATTGCTGAGAGGTTGAGGGAAGCCAAAATTCGCGCCCAAGCGGATCTGGGACCTGACCGCATGAATGCGAAAATCCGTCAAGCCCAGTTGATGCAGGTGCCTTATATGCTCGTCGTTGGGGACAGAGAGGTTGAAGGCAGCACGGTTTCCGTCCGGAAACGAGATGGGGCACGTCAGAACGGCTTGCCTGTGGAAGAATTTGTAGCCGCGGTCCAAGAGCGCATTGCAACCCGGTCGAACGAACTATAGAGAACACCTGAAGAAGACGGTGAAAACCATGAAACGCATATACCTAGACCATAACGCAACAACCCCAGTTCACCCGGAAGTACTTGAGGCGATGCTTCCCTTTATGGTGGGCCAGTTTGGCAACGGTTCGAGCATCCACACCTACGGACGTGAGGCGCGTAATGCGATTGATGATGCCCGTGAACAGGTCGCAGCTCTCATCAACGCCAAGAGCCCGAGCGAAATCGTTTTCACAAGCACCGGGACGGAAGCTGATAACTACGCCATCAAAGGGATTGCCGAGTTGCAGCAAAGCCGCAACGGCGGCAACCATATCATCACCTCTTCAATCGAGCATCACGCTGTTCTGCATACGTGCCAATACCTTGAAAAACGTGGATTTGAGGTAACGTATCTCCCCGTGGATCGGTACGGACAGATTCAACTCGACGACCTGCGCGATGCAATTCGGAACGAGACAATCCTTATCTCGATTATGCACGCCAATAATGAAACCGGGGCGATTGAACCGATTGCGGAGGTTTGCGAAATCGCTCAAGAACGTCGTATTCCTGTCCATACGGATGCCGTGCAGTCCGTTGGCAAACTACCTGTTGATGTTCAGGGGTTGGGAGTTAGTATGCTTTCACTTTCGGCGCACAAGATTTACGGTCCAAAAGGCATCGGTGCGTTATACCTTCGACGTGGCACACGATTGGAGAACCTGCTTCACGGGGGTTCACATGAACGGAACCGGCGGGCGGGTTCGGAGAATGTCCCGTCAATTGTTGGGATTGGTGAGGCGGCAGCATTGGCGAAGAAAGATCGGGAAGCGAATGTTGAACATCTGAATCAATTGACGGGCAAGTTGCGTCAAGGGTTGCATGAAGGCATCGATTATATCCATGAGAACAGCGACCCCGAAAACAGTTTACCCGGAACGCTGAATATCTCATTTGAGTATATTGAGGGGGAAAGCCTCATTTTACGGTTGGATATGGAAGGTATCTGCGTCTCAACAGGTTCAGCCTGCACCTCCGGCTCGATGGAGCCGTCTCACGTTTTGGCTGCGCTAGGTCTCCCACCGCAGCTGGCGCAAGGCACCGTCCGGTTTTCGCTAGGCAAAGACAACACCGAGATGGAGATTGATGAAGTCGTTGAGAAAGTTCCTAAAGTTGTTGAGCAGATGCGGGGGATGTCGCCGGCGTACAAGAAATTATAGTTTCAAGGGTTGAAGTATACAATAGACAGATACGTTATTGAAAAATCAACTAATGGGAGGCAAACTAATGCCAAAGAAACGTGCGAAGAATAAGTATCAGAAGCGGGCGCAGCGGGGCGGCGAAGACCGCTTGCGCGGCGACAAAATTGACCTTTACCTCTCGATGGCGTATTCGGATGACCCGGAGGACAGGATAGCTGCGATGGACAATCTGTGTCCGTGCCATGTTCGCAGACGGATTGATGCTGTGTGGGAAGCACTATATCGTGGGCTTCAAGACTCCAATCTCCAAGTTCGCAGAGCAGCATGGCATACGCTCGACGATGGTGGACGACCGAACGATCCACAGCTGCAGCCAATCCTCGAAAAGATTGCAAAGAAAGAGACTGATCCGAAACTGCGTCAACGCGCAATCGATCTCATCCAGTCTGCCAGACGGTTGAGGGATGAACATCAGGAATTGGTGGCACAGAGAGCGGACTATTTTCGTGGGAAATGTGACTGGTGTGGTGAGGCAGACGTGCAGGTAACTTATGATTATGAAACAGAGTTTGAGGGGGCAGACGGTCAGAAAAGATTTGCCCTGATGTGCTCTGATTGTGCAGATGTATCACGTTAATGTAGAAACCCAAAATTGCTAGAATTTCACGTGTTTTTACCATCGTAAAAAGCTTCCGGATTTATGGGGTGTCGAACCAAGCCGTCAACGCCTGTTGCGGGTCAGCTTATGCACACAGATCCAAAAGACTTCGGCAGCACCAAAATTCAAGCATATCAAACGGTTCAATGGAACATTGGCGAAAAGGAAATCGACTTTGTCACTACCGATTTCCACAGTATATCGCTTGACGAACGCACTAGCATCAAAGTAAAAATAATACACACCTATTTCTCACGTTCTTCAATGATGGCGTGACTGAACTCATTGTCTTCGGCACGAATGCCATGGCGCGCCATACTCTTGCGAAGTTCCTCAATGGAGATAGGCTCCACCTCCGCAATTCCCATTTTGTCTAGAAGTTCACGGAAGATTTTAGCACTCTCTTTTTTATCTGTCCTGTAATGTGCAATTATCTCTGCGCCCGTCTTACAATCCATCGGCGGGTTTGCCACTAATTCATCAACAATCCAAGAGAGTTGCAGCGTCAATGCTGCAATCGCCTTTTCAGCTCGCTCTAACCGTTCTCCTAGGGTTTCAAGCGTTTCTGCCATCGTAAAAAACCTCCTTTCATTTTTATCTGCTATACGGCGAACTACCACATCACGCGACCATCACAGTTGATGTCCTGCCCCGTCATGCTCGCTGAATCATCAGAGGCGAGAAAGAGTGCCAAGCCAGCCATCTCTTCGGATCCGGATCCTTTTTCACTATAGCCTTCATCAGCACACCATCTGCCTGCGAGAACGCCTTTCGGATTTGGCTGTCTGATCCGCTCACGAAATGCTTCCTCATCAAAGGGTTGGTTCATATATTCTGCCCGCCCTCTCGCCAATTCGACGCTTCTTTCCTCATGCCCGCCCGGGCAGATCGCATTAACATTGATATTGTAACGCCCAACATCGGCGGCGAGTGTGCGCGTGAAACCGATCACCCCCATCTTTGAGGTAGCATACGGCGCTCTGTGGGAAAGTGGCTGTTTACCCGTGCCCGAACTAAAGTTTATAATTTTTCCATATCGTTTCCTTATCATTTCGGGCAGCACTGCCTTACAGCAGAGGAAGTGCGAATCGAGATTGACCGCGAGTGTTCGCTTCCACTCCGCTAAAGTCATGTCCCACACATCTTTGGTCGGTCCGGCAATACCAACAACGTTAGCGAGAATATCGACTGTCCCCAAAGTTTCAATCGTTTCCGTTGCCATCCTGTTTACCTGCTCCTCATCTGAAACATCGGTCTGGAAGCAGAGAACCTTTCCGCCAGCAGTCCTTATCTTTGAGCCAACCTTCTCCTCCAACGTTGTTACCGGAATCACATCGCATAAGGAAACTGCCGCACCTTCTTCTGCGAATCGCAGGGCAATTGCCTCAGCGTGGCCTCTACCAGCACCCGTAATCATTGCAATTTTACCATCCAATTTTCCCATCTGAATTGTCCCTCTTTTCTTATTGTTCTGGCTGGAGACAAATCTTGCCAAAATTTTCCCGCGCTTCTATGATTCGATGTGCTTCTGCTGCTGCTTTTAGCGGCAATACTTGAGCGATAATCGGTGTCAGCTTTCCCTGTTCGGCAAGACGGATAATAGTCTGAAGCTCGGAGGTTGTTCCTAGTGCTGATCCCATCAGGGTCAACTGCTTTTGATACATTTTACGGATGTCAATCTCACCGATATTCCCCGTTGTAACACCGCACGAAACAAGACGCCCTTTTTTTGCGAGGCTTGCGATGCTCTGATCCCATGTTGCTGCCCCAACATGCTCAAAGACAACATCAACCCCTCGTCCATCTGTCGCATTGTGCACGGCTTCGCTGAAGTCGGTTTGCGTATAGTTGATTGTGAAATCGGCTCCCATCTGACGGGCACGTTCAAGTTTCTCATCCGTACTCGCTGTCGCAAAGACTCTTGCGCCGCACAGTTTGGCAATTTGCAAGCCGGCACTCCCAACACCACTACCGGCAGATAAGACCAACACATCATCGCCGGGACGAACCTGTGCCCGTGCTACAAGCATGTGCCACGCCGTAAGGTAAGCGATAGGAATAGCAGACGCATCAACATATGAGAGGTCAGAGGAAATCTGAATGGCGTTTTTGGCAGGTGCTTTGACATATTCCGCGTAACCGCCATTGGTTTGAAAGCCCAAAAGCTCCTGAAAATCGCACATATTTTCGTCGCCGTTGAGGCAATCTGGGCACTGTTCGCAGGGGATACAGGGCGCGAGTACCACTTGATCGCCGACAGCGACGTTGTGAACTTCTGTTCCAACCTCAACCACCTCCCCGGAGATATCGGATCCGAGGATGTGTGGGAATGGCTGGACTTCCGGGCGATCTCGTCGGGCGCGGATATCGAGGTGGTTTACCGCACACGCCTTGACTTTGACCAATACTTCTGATGGGGCAATGGCCGGGATAGGGACTTCTTCATAGCGGAGTTTATCAATTCCGCCCTGTTCGTGGAAAATAATCGCTTTCATGGAGTTCCTTCGCTCGGTTTGGAGTCGGGTGGGTTATGTCTTCTTATTACGATTAACCGTACGCCCCATGCTCAAGGAATCCCAGCAATCGCCGTAATCGTGGATTGGCGTCTTTGTAAATATGTTCTGGCATGGTATAGTTCATGAACGGATAATATTTGTGTCCAATCATGCGGCGGGCATAGGTAATTTGTGTAATATAGCGTGTTCGGTTGCTGCGATTAAGTCCACCATGGTGCCACACCTGATTGTTGAACATGACAACACTGCCAGCTTTTCCTAAGTTGTACTGAATCTTGTTCTCCCACTCTGTCCCTTCGATTTCAGGGGGCGGACCCGTGCCGTACAGATGGGAGCCGGGAATCACCTCTGTACCACCGTATTTGGCATCGGTCACATCCGTCAAATAATAGTTTGCCGTAAAAAACATAACAGACAAACGAATATTCTTCGGTGGTTCACCATCTGTAACGGTAAAATGAGGGGCATCATCCTGATGCCAGCGGGTTATGCCTCCACCCGGAAAACTCTGGAATGAGTTGTTGTGAATGACGTGACAATTCGGGGCGATAAGGGCTTCGGCAAAGCTGACGATGGGCTCTAAATCAAATAGTTTGAGGTTGGTTTCGCTGGTCTCAAACATTCGGTGTGCGAGTGCGGTGCGCTCATTTACACCATTGTGACCGTTCGGATTTTCTTTTAACGCCCAATCCAGATCTGCGCGCATCTGAGCACACCAATCCGGTGGTAGGACATTCTGTAAAAACAGAAAACCATCTCGGTGGAATTGTTCCACCCATTCCTGAATCTGTTCTTCACTCACAATTTGATTGGCTAAATAGTCTCCATTTTCTGAAATGTGGCTCATAAGCGATCTCCTTGTCAAATCCGGAATATGGGGTATGAGCGGTTGTGGTATACCGATACTATAGGTTTGTCGATATCGAATTCCGTTAATAGAGATACATCTGATATCCATTTGTGTAGGTTTAGAAGGGTAATGCCCAATTATAACTGAACGGAGATAATCTCACTATCTTGCAACGCTTCCGGCAGATCATCTGGAAAGCTCTGAATCTCCCGGAAATCGGGTACGGGCAGCGGAATCCCACCCTGATTGATTGATGCCTCCGAAACCAATCCCGGCACTGTCATATCGAGAGATTCGTAAACATCGATTGGGGGCTTTGCGTTGTTGATAATTGAATCAGCAAACTCTCGGATCTCAAAGTAGTCTCCACCGCCGTGCCCAGCGCGTAAGGCTTCCTCCGGCGGATTGCGCCACATCTCCGGCATAAACTCCTCCTCGAAATCCCACAACGAACGCCACTCCATTTTCTCGTCATAGTCTGCCAACCAGATCTTCGGCGCATCGCCAAAGCCGCGTGGTGCCTCGTAGCATCCCTGTGTCCCTTGCAAACTATAATAGGTGAGGTTGTGCGGACGGTTGGAAAGCATATCAACCCGGATTTCAATCAGTCCGCCGTTTGTCGTCTTGCACATCATTGTCGTGCTATCTTCGTTTTCGTAATGTGCGCCGCGCGGATCGCGATAATGGTGCCCTGTGCCGAAACAGGAGACAGTACAGACGCGCTCATCGAACCATTGTAACACGGGACCGAGGCTATGTGTCGGATAGGTTGATCCATTACGTCCGGTCTGCCATTTGCGTCGCCACTTTGTTCTTTCGTTACCCCCCTTCAGTTCATGGATATATGCGCCTTCGCCAAAATAGATCTCACCAAACAAACCACGCCGCGCGAGTTCGCGCACCAACACATTCGGCTTCATATAGGTATAGTTTTCCGCCATCATATACTTCTTCCCACTCTGTCTGACAGCGTTGACGAGGTGCCAACACTGTTCAAGGTCTGTTGCGGCGGGGACTTCAGAGAGCACATGCTTACCTTCCGAAAGTGCAATGACGGCTTGGGGAACGTGCAAGGGCATCGGTGTAGAGACGAGAATCACATCGAGGTCCGACTTTGCCATTTTTCAAAGTCTGTGTATCGCTCTTCTATCCCGTGCTGATCACCTACCTGATTTAGGATTTCAGTGTTGATATCACATATAGCAACGAGAGCAGTTTCATTCACAGTTTGGAATGCCCGGATAAACCCTGAACCGCGTGGGACTCCTACCAAGCCGACTTTCAGTTCGCTTGTCATAGACCTACCTCTTAGATGTAGTTGACTAATCTACCTTGAGATTTATGTCCTGTTTTTTTATTGATTTGATTCATGCGCTTCCTGTTCGTATACCAGCGGTTTTCCAACGATTTGTGCCAATTCCCTCCCCTGTCCCTCAATCTGATTTATCTGATAGGCGCGGGTAATGGAAAGTTGTGAGCCATCAACGAGGAGAAAGTAAAGATGCAAAATTTTAAGGAACTTCCCACGAGCTCTAATCCGCACAGAGCGGATGCCTGAAAATGGTATTGGGCGCGCATCGGGAAAAAGGAATAGGATACGCCGTTGCCACAGAATATCGCGTAGCGGGATCCGGATATCAATCCTCACGGTGTAAGTCAAGAGATGTAGCCCCATGAGCAAGAAGGGAACAGCAATCCATATCCGGTCATCCATCTTCAACTCTAACATGAGCGACCCAGCTATTCCAAACCAAATCAGACTAGAAAGTCGAGAGGCAAGGCTGCGTCTAAGAATAATTGTGTCTGGATTGGGTTTCTTGAGAATAAGAGCCATGGGTAAAACTTACGCTGAATATTCTGTATTACATCTGCTGATACGCCAACGGGTATTGTAGTACCCAAATCACTAATGTGTCTATGGTCTTGGAAGTTTCTTCTTTTGTGCAGTAACGGTACTAGAGATTCACAGGGTTATTGGACATCAATTTTCCCATCTATTACACCTCAACCTTGTAGTTCAATTCAATTTCGTCACCCGGCATACCGCGGAACCCCCAGTTGTGCTTGGGTGTCTCAGTGATTGTAATTTCAAGATCTTGTGGAGTGATATTCAGTTGTTGATACACTCTTTCAAAAAGCAGACGAATCAGGTGTTTCTTCGTTTCTACAGATCTGCCTTCAAACATACTAATCTCAATAATCGTGTACTTTGTCGTGCGTCCACTGGGATAATAGAAATCAGAAGGATCTAGCGGAAAGAAACGATGGGCTCTTTTATCCTCCGGAAAATGCAAGGCATCAACGACACACGAATGAATGACATCGGAGAGTTCTGCTTTAATAGGGTCAAGGCTCTCCTTTAGTCCATAGATTTTAATCTGCGACATTGCATTTCCTTTTGGCGAATTAGGCTGTCAGAATCTCGACACCGGTCTCCGTTACGCGCACGGTATGCTCCCATTGCGCTGATAGCGAACCATCAACGGTGACGACTGTCCAGCCATCTGGAAGTGTCGTGCATTCGCAGCGACCGGCGTTAATCATAGGTTCAATTGTAAACACCATATTCGGCACCATTGGCGGGCCATCATTTCTTTTGCCGTAGTGGGGAACCTGAGGGGCTTCCCAGAACTCTAAACCCGTGCCGTGCCCGCACAATTCACGGACGACGGAATATCCGAGACTCTCGGCATGCTGCTGGATTGTGTAGCCGATGTCACCAATCGTGTTGCCGGGTTTCACTACATCAATACCAAAGTACATACACGCTTTCGTGTCCTCGATTAATCGTAGAGCTTCCTCTGATGCTTCACCGATTACGAACATACGACTGGTATCGCCAAAATATCCATCCAGAATTGGAGTAACATCGACATTAATGATATCCCCGTCCTTCAAGACCGTATCATCGGGAATCCCGTGACAGATAACATTGTTAATCGAAGTACAGCAGCTTTTATTAAATCCCTTTACATCGAGGGTCGCAGGATATCCACCGTGGTCGCAGGTGAATTCGTAGACCCAGTGGTCAATATCCTTAGTTTCTACGCCAGCTTCAATTCGTCCTTCCAGCATGTCCAAGGTTTTCCGCGCCAATTGACCGCTTCTACGGATGCCCTCAATCTGCTCCTCGGTCTTAATGATAATGCCTGACGCCATTCGTGGCTGAGATGTTCCTGATTTTTTATCCTGCTTGAGGTGGCAATTTTTATATCTTCTACCACTCCCACACCAGCAAGGTTCATTTCGTGATAGTCTTCTCATTGTTATTAATCTTGCTAAAACCCTGTTTGGACCGGAACGGTTAATCTTGTATACTGTGAAAGGTTGTGAATCATAGAAATCGACAATATAAAATCTCTCTTGGATTATCTACCTACCACGTCTCAAAATCCTTGATACAGGCTACGACCTCACTCGTGATGGCGTTAAGCAATGATTCCCCTTTTTCCGGCGTGGCGTGTTGCGGTTTCCCCATGGCCCCGGTCGGTGCCCACGTGACTAGTCGCTTACCGACATTGATGCGTCCGCCGTGCTCGCTATGGTAAAATGGTGAATCTATCAGCGGTGGACTGGACGTTACCCGATCCATCCGCATGATCTCGCCGTGCAAAAACAACATCATTGAGGTTTCGTACTCACAAGCGTGTGTCAGCTGCGGTGTCTCCATCCTATGAAGTTCTGGTGCCATCGCTGGTTCAGCCACGGTCCAATAAGAGGATAACGCAATCCACATATTGTTATAAATTTCCGATTCGTTCGCTAGCTCCGTGATTGCTTGTGTGCCGGGAACCACATTTCCTCCGTGACCGTTGAGCAAAAACACACGTTGAAAGCCTGCCTTGGCGATAGATCTGACAACGTTTTTGATCATCAACGTGTAAATGTGATTAGGGACACTCACCGTGCCGGGACGATCTAGATGATGGTCTGACGCACCAAGCCATAACGTCGGCAACAGATAGATCCCCTCACTGAGCTGTTTTTCGACGCGTTGTGCCACTGCGGTTACAAGATAGGTATCCGTCAGTAGTGGGGAGTGATGGCCATGCTGCTCCAGTGATCCAAGTGGAAGAACGACGACTTTCTCTTTGTCTGCCTCCTGCATATCAACCCAACAGTTGTCTCCATATTGCATATGAATGTGTCCTCCTGAATATAATAGCTGATCTAAATTTATGTTTCAACCTGATGCTGTATGGCGGTTAAAAAGTTTATAGCAAACTGCTATCAATCGCTTAACTGATCCAGAGCCTCCGCTAACCGCTCTATCCCCGTGTTGATTGTTTCGAGACTCACCGCATAAGCAAAGCGAAGATGCCCTGGACGCTGAAACTTGCTCCCCGGCACTGTTACAACATTCGCGCTTTCAATTAAGTAGTGCGCTAACTCTTCGTCCGTATTGAGGAGTTTTCCTTCCGGTGTCCGACGCCCACAGTAGCGGCGTATATCAGGAAAAAAATAGAACGCCCCCGATGGACGCTCCCAAGGTGCACCCGTCACTAGTTCGCTAAAACGTTCCATCAATGCCTCTCGTCGCACCAAGAGTGCATCCCGAATTTGGTGTCGTAGGCGCAGATCTGCATCTTTCCGTAAAAAATGTGCGTACCCTTTCTGCGTGGGTAGGTTGACGCACGAGGAGGTATTTCCCTCAACATTTGCTATTGTCCCCATCAACGCTTCCGGTCCCGCAATGAATCCTAGGCGAAGCCCTGTGCCCGAAACCTCCTTGGACATACCTCCAACGAGCAGGGTCTGATTGGGAAGGTATGAGGCAATACTCACATGTTCGATACCATCATAGATGATAGTGCGGTAAACTTCATCTGATAAAATGCAGATCTGTTCGTGCTTTCCAATGATTTCGGCAAGTTCGCGTAACAGTGAATCCGGATAGACAGCCCCTGTCGGGTTATTTGGGGAATTTAGCACAATCAGTGCAATCGTATCATCTTGGTTTAAAAGGTCAGCTAATTGATTTGGATCCGGTAGGAAATGTGGGTCAGTCTGCAAAATAATAGGTGGTTTACCCGTCAACAGGATAGGGAGATTCTCGAAAGATTCGTAGGTTGGGGCAAACGTGACCAATCGGTTCCGGCGAGAACTCGGGTTCAGCATCGTCACGCAGATTTTGAAGACCGCATCTTTGGGTCCAGGACAGACGACAATCTCTGACGGAGAATAGCTTAATCCGAACAGACAAAGGTCAGCATGAATGGCTTCAAGTAGTTCTGGATCGCCCGCCGCCGGAGAATAGTGCGTTGCATCCTCCATTACGGCTTGGGAGATTGCGGTTTTCAAGGAGTGAGGGACCGGAATCTCTGGGTTCATTTCACCAATTCCGAAATCGTAAATCTGCTTTCCTTCCAGTCGCAGTTTGTCCGCTATAGATTTGATTTCCAGAGTCGGTGATAGTTTTATCTGTTGTGCCCAAGTTGATGGCGTCAGTCCCATAGAAAAATTCCCTCGTGATCTGTGAGATGGTGTGTTGATGGGTTTACGGCGTCCCAAACCTGTCGAAATAATAGCATGAAGTACGCAACGTCGTCAATCTCAAACTTGTACCGGGTAAGGACATTTAATTCTCCTGTAGGAGGGATCTCCGAATCCCGACACCTCACTAAATAGTCCTATCACCGACCAAAAAAACATTGACAGTCGAAAGTTAAGAGATTATACTTCATAATATGAACTGCAAGGGTTAATCTCGTTATTCGATCGTTCTTGAATCCAAGTATAGAAAAGGAGGCAGATCATGTATAGCATCGGCATATACGGCAACACCGGCATGGTGGGCCAAGAGATTGAAAAAGTCTTAGAAAATCACGATCAGGTTGAAGTCTGCTTCAGGAAAAATTCAAGAAGAGAAGAAGGAGTGCTGAACTCCTGCGAACTGGTCTTTCTGGCGACGAAAGATCCAGAATCAATGACGTTTGCACCGCCAATTTTTGAACTTGGCAAGAAAGTGATTGATATGAGCGGTGCCTTCAGATTTCCCAGAGAGGAATTTGAAGAAGAGTACGCACCCCGAATTGGATTGAATCCCTACGAATCAACGGATTACGTTCCGGAATTGCTAGCGGAAGCCGTTTATGGGATGCCGGCACTGCTGCAAGATCAGATCGCTCAGGCACGACTCGTCGGGAATCCGGGTTGCTACCCGACGAGTGTTGTTCTAGCTTTAAGACCCCTTAAAGGGATTGTCCAAGGAGAAGCGACAATTGTAGCAACTTCGGGCATTTCCGGCGCACGAAAGGATGTTGAAGAGGTGCCCAATGAAATCACGTACGCTTACGGCAGAAGGCACAAGCACATCCCGGAGATGGAGCTATACTCCGGTTTTCGTGTCAACTTTACCCCCATCGTCCTACAGTCTGTTTTTAGGGGGATTAATACGAACATCAGAGTTGAATTGACGGAACCGCTGAAAGAGCTCTCTGAAGAGGCGGCTGTTGAGCAGTTGAGTCAGACCATCCGTAACGCTTACCAACCGGAGGATTTGGTGTTCATCGTAGAAGATACCGCTGATAAGCAGTGGGGCACACGCGATATTGCCGACACACATAAGCTCCTCGTCAAAGTAAGAGTCGATGAAGGATACGCCTATATCTGTTCCCTTGAAGACAACCTTGGCAAAGGTGCTGCTAGCCAAGCAGTCGAGAACATGAATATTATGCTCGGACTACCACGGCTATACGGTATCGAACCTGCGTATAGTACGAGTTGAATGGAGGTGTGCAAATAGATTTCCACATGAGTAGAAATAAGCAGATCGCTATAAGAAATGGTTCTGCGGCTCCCAATGTTGCCAATCAGCGGGACGGCTGCTGATTGGCAATACCGTTGTTCAGATACTAATCCCACCGAGTCACTGTGTTTCAACCCCCAAAATCACGACAATGACCACCCCCGTCGAACAGGCCTTTCCACACCGACAAGAATATTGAATTAATAACGCTAATTTTCAAAGGAGAATTTAATGTCCGCAAACAGTTATCGTGGTGTATTCGTCATTCCATCTACACCGTTCCAAGAAAACGGAGAAATTGATGTTCCCAGTTTCCAACGCATGATCAATTTCTGCATCGAGTGTGGTTCACACGGCTTGGTTTATCCCGTGAACGCCAGCGAGTTTACCGCCCTCAGTGATGCGGAACGGTTTCAGATGTCGGAGATACTCGTTAAGCAGAACGCTGGTCGGTTGCCTGCCATTATCGGCGTTGCGGGAGTGACACAGGAGATCGCGGAAGTGTTCGCCAAACACGCGCGCGATATTGGCGCGGACGGTGTCATCGCTATGCCGCCGTACATCCATCATATATCTGAAAGCCTCACCTTTGACTATTACCAAGCAATCTCAGATGCGGCACAAATGCCGGTTTTCATCCAGAACAATATGCCGCCGATTGGGTCAAACCTGTCGGCAGAATGCTTGCTTAAACTCTGTCGGGAGATTGAGCATGTCGAATACATCAAGGAGGAGACGCTGCCTAGCACGGTAAAATTGACCGCTGTGATGGAAGGAAACGATGGCTCGTGCAAGGGGGTATTTGGCGGAGCAGGTGGACGTTATCTGATTGAGGAATATAGGCGTGGGAGTGCGGGACAGATGCCAGCCAGCCATGTCACTGAGGTCGTCGTCGCTTTATGGGACGCTTTAGAGACAGGCGATGAGGAACGATCAACCTATATTTACAAAGAGATGGCACCGCTTTTCCTCTTTGAACATCAACTCCCCGGCTGTTACAAAGAGGTCCTGTATCGGCGTGGGATTATTGATTGTCCGCTCAAGCGTAATGGACAGATGCCGTTAGACGAGATCGCCTCGAAATATTTGGATGAAATTCTCGCAAGGTTGGAGCCGTTGATGACTTGGAAAAAGTAACTACGGTGGGTTGGCATGGTAGGGAAGGTTGTAGGGAACAACGATCGTTGTTCCCTACTAAAACACAAATCGGGTTAGGGGATAACCGCATCTTCTCCGAGATGTTCCTGGATCCAATCTCTGAGAGGAACATCCTCGTCTTTCGGGGAGGTGTATCCCAATCCCCCTGTGCTAGCACCCAGCAACTGCCGCCGAATGGGATCGCTGCGCTCCATATAGTGGTCAACGGTCATATTGTCTCTCGGTCGCAACCACCGATAGCTGTAACCGTAGAACAATACCTTTCGGGTGATATCGGAATGATTCGGACTTGCGGAATGCCAGATTCGTCGATCGAAAAATACCGCCGTACCGGGCGGCACTTTCACCGCTGTCGTCCCTTCTGGATTTGAGACTCCATCTTCAGGCAGGTCTAACTCGTTCTGCAAATGGCTGCCGGGCAGGACATAGAAATTCCCACTTCCCTCTACCGTTGTGTCAGTCAGAAAGTAACCGATCTTGAGAGAGATTCGCGGACGGGGATTGCTTTCCAAGTCGCTGTTCAGACGTCCGCTGTCTTGGTGCCAGCCCAAACGCCCCTCATCCGATCTTTCTTCGGGTGGTAATGGCGGCGTGATCCCCAAGTGTGAGTGGTAAAGCTGGATGTGCCATCCCAAGATGCCCCACACCTTCGGAAATGTCTTATACCAATCCAGCAACTCTAGGAAGCTATCATCCTTCCCAATGAAGTCGAAGATATTCAGCCGTTCATGGGGGGACAAGTCTTGCTGGGGTCGAAGTTCTGCCTCAAGCCGATCTAAAACGGCGTTAAGGTCATCGACTATCTTCGGGGGCAACGCATCTTCAACGATGAAGAAACCGTTCTTATCAAATTGGAGTCGTTCTTCATGCGTCAGGCAATAATCTAAACATGCAGTATCCATATATACCTCCTCTACTGTTTCCCAAATTCTGAGTTCGGCAGATTTTCATTATAGCATATTATATCAGATATTCATGCCTGTGTAAATAAAGAATAACAACCTTATTAGGGTCATTTAGTTTTTCCCGTTGATTAAGTTAAAAGCGTGTAGTGGGTGTGCGGCGCAATAGCGCATTGTTTGTGTGATACTATTGTATCCAGCAAATCGCAACACCGCTAGTGCGGTATTGCGCAAAGCACTCATTACCTGCGGAATCACACCGGAGCGCACTTGAGAGGCATCTTCGCCTAAAACCACATCACGCACCCAATGAGACTGATTTTCAATGGTCCAATGTCCGCGTCGCAAAGTGAGTAAGTCCTTTGCTGATGCCTCGGTTGGAGTTAGACTCGTTATCCCGTATTGGGTCTTTTGCTTCACTTGACCGGTTGATATGTCAATCCGTTCGTAACAACACTCAAACACTTGCTCAACTCCAGGCCACTGTATGTAATCGTTCAGTGCGGTACTTGCTGTCAACGTTCGTGTCTCAATGCGCCCATGGCTTTTTTCAACGGTTTGATAGGTATCAAGCGTTTGGTTCAATTCGGTGTGCATCTGCTGAAGCGCGTTGTCAGTCGGTTGAGTTGCACTTATATCTGTCGGTGGGTCAAACAAACAGCGAATATCGTGATGTAACTGTTTGTGATTCAATCCCACCGGCACCACATAATCGGCGTCCAAAGCACATACTTTTTGACAAAAGTCACGCTGTGTCAGCAGCGCATCCGTCGTTACGATTTTGCCTTTGACGTCAAAGGCGGAAAGTATCTCAGTGGAGATAGGGATTTCATTGGTTTTGGTATCGACTGCCTTTTGGGTAATCGTTACCCCCAGTTGATGACTGACGACCGAGAGCAGATGGCTCACTGAGGCGTTTTGCTTGGCACTGCCACGAAGCGTTTTGCCATCAATAGCCACAGCCATTGAGCCTGACGCACCGGACACGCTTTGAAGGGTTTGAGTCACCCATTGGCTCAACACTGCCTCCAACTTGCCGATGTCCAATCGCTTAAACAGGTTATGTAACGTCGCCGCACAAGGCGTTTGAGCGCGCGTAAAGCCAAGGGCTTGGATTAACGCAGGTGAATAGGTACGTCCCCATTGGGCTATCGCACTATAACTCCGATACCCACACATGATTGCAATCACCGACAAGGCAAGAATCGCACACAAAGGGTGCCGCTTCCCTTTGGCGTTGCGGGGATCCGTAACTTCTGCTAAAATATCTATCAAGTGACCAGACTTTGTTTGGGTCATATTTCACCTCAAAGGTTGTGGGAGATTTTTAAGGTGAAGTATAGCAAGTGCGGCATCAAATGTCACGCCGCACTTTCACTAAAAACATGGACATACACAAACAAAAGGCCGAAAACTAAATGACCCTAACAACCTTATAGCAATATACGGAGCAGCAGTAATACTGCTTTTCAAGAAGTATTTTTACCTACCGAAGGCTTTTACGGAAAAACACCTCACCGACTCCTTCATTAATACCCGTGATAAACCCACACTCCTCAAACCCCATACGCCGATGCCACGCTTGAGGTTCAGGTTCATCAGCTTGCGATGAGCTATAGAGCGCCTCGTGCCCTGCGTCGTAGAGAAAGGTTTCAATGAACTGAAGCAAGGCTTTACCAACCCCCTGCCGACGGTATTCCGGCAATACACGGATCAGGGAAATATACGGCATGATTGACCACAAATACTCAAGCCGTACATACCCTACCCTTTCGCCATTCCACTCAGCAATCACAACATCCTCAATGCGATCGGGATTCAAAGCAGCGTGCGCCTCAATTTTTCGTTTTAACACTTCAGGGGGAATGTACCCATCCTGATACGCGAAATCCAAGTCATCAACTCTTGCAAAGCGTATCACTATCTCGTCAGGCATTTCTATTCCTCCTCTGTTGATTTTTAGAGTTTATACCACAGGGCGGGGGTATGTCAATCCTGTCGTTGTGAAAAGAGGAATTCATGGAGGATAGGACTATTTATAGTAGATTTTAGAATTAATGAGACACTCCAAATCGGCGCAGTTGGAAACAGCGCCTACCAAACATGGGGAGCGAAAGTGCCTATTTATTTTTAGAATTCACTATATGTTGGGATTCGGAGATCCCTCCTACAGATCCAATGAGGCAAACCGGATTGACCGCAGAGACAGTATCGTGTTACAATGCTGACACATTGATCATCGATAGGATCGAGGAAGAAACTATGACAACAGAAACAGTACAATTAAAAACTGGTGAGCAACTTGTCATCAAGACACTACACCCACCGCTCCATGACTACGCTAGCAAAGTCGGCTGTTGGGGCGATATACGCGATGACCTGCTCAACGGAAAATTGACAGAATGGCTTTTCACGCCGTACTTCGTGGGCGAAATTGACGGCGAGGTTGTCGGCAGTATGAGTTATTATACGCCGACGGACACGCGCGATGTAGGTGTCGTGGAGTTTGTGCGAACAGAGGAGGAACATCGAAGCAAAGGCATCGCTTCGGCACTGATGGATTGCCTGATCCGGCGGTTTCGCGCCGATGATGGGATAGCACTCTACCTCTGTACCACCAATCCTATCGCCGGCAGCCTGTACGAAAAACATGGTTTCTGGTATCATGTGGGAGATGGGATGCGCTATCTCGCGCCCGATGCCGGGGACTTCGATCAGACCTATCTGGCATTCTATGGACCGGCGCAAATCCGAGATGCCACGTGGGGAGATCTGCCTCGTGCCTCTGCGCTCTACAACCACCGTGAGCCGCGCTGGCTTGTCAAGGACTATTTCACCCAGACCTTCCGTGAGACCCGCTTTGAAAGCCACTTTGTGAGACTGATGCGACAGATCGAAGATCAGAACGGTGCGTTTGTCGTATTAGAAAATCGCGAACAACGAATCGTCGGGACAGCGGTGCTGAAACGGTTTGACACCTTCCACGAACAGCATATCGCTACGCTCAGTTTTCGCGTCTGCCCGAATTACTTTGAGCAAGGTCCTGAACTTTTAACCGCTGCTGCGGAAAAAGCAAAAACCCTCTCGATTCAGGGGTTACAGATCTATATCGCTGACTGTGACGACGACCAAAAAGAGATGGTGAAACAGGCAGGATTTGTCGAAGAAGCGCGTTTGCAGAATCGACTGTATGATGGAGAAAGCTGGATAGATATGTTAGTCTGCACCTTGTGGATGCCTGATGTTGCTCCATTGAGAAGCGAAGGGGATTATTACGGTAACAGGAAACCGTGGCAGGCAGAACGGGTTAATGCTGATTACAACAAGAAGGGAAACAGATAGGAACATCCAAACTAAGAAGGGATATCACAATGTCAAAATCGAAGATCAGAGTGGGAATCGTTGGTGCTGGCGGTGTTGGTGGACTTGGCGGAAGAGACAACTCCCATGCCGGCGGCTATCGGCGGTGCGGGGAGGTTGATTTGGCAGCAGTCGCTGATATTAATGACGAACGGCTGCAACAGTTTGGCAACGAATGGGAAATCGCACCGGAACAGCGTTACAGCACCGCGCAGGAGATGTACGAAAAAGCGGATCTGGACATCGTGAGCGTAACCACCCATAACTTCCATCATCATGAGCCGGTGATTGAGGCTGCAGAAGCGGGAATTAAGGTGATTATGGTAGAAAAACCGCTCGCTATTAGTGTCGAATGGGGACGGAAGATGGTCGAAGCCTGCGAAGCAAATGGGTGTCGGTTGGCTGTGGATCATACCCGTCGTTTCCTACCGCATTACCGCAGGCTGAAAAAAATGGTCGATGACGGAGCGGTGGGAGATGTGCGAACCATCACCTACTCCGGGGCCCGTCCTCTGCTGCACAACGGCACACATACGGTGGACTACGCTTTCTACTTCACCTCGGCGCAACCCAAGTTAGTATCGGGTTTTCTCAGCGATGAACCCGTTGCCGATCCGGGCGGCGGAGGGATGGTTGTCTGCGAGGGTGGTGTGGTCATCTTTATAAACTGCATCCCTACGCGCAAAGAATCTCTCAGCGATGTCATTATCGGGGGTACAGCGGGACAGATCCATTTCTGTGAGCGGCGCGGGATTTGGGAATACGGGACCCTCGTTGAGGCGAGCGAAGGGTACGGTTCACGCTACGACTTTGAGCCCCTCCCGGATATGCCTGAAAATCTTATCCTTGACGACTATTTCTACAGCGCGGCACGGGAAGCAGTGGACTGTCTGTTGGAAGATCGGGAAAGCGTCTCAACCGGGCGTGACGGACTGAAAGCGTTGGAAGTTATCACCGCCATGCACATCTCGCATAAAACAGGGACGCAGGTTCCTCTACCCCTGAGAGAAGGGCTTGATAATGTAGAAATCCGATCGACGGGTCAGTAGCACCTCAATAGATCGGGTGCAGACACCGGCAGCACCACTCTACTTTACCCGTCACAAATGCGTGTATTACGTTTCACGTTTCACGCCACATACCAATTATGGATGACATAAACCGGGGCAGATCCTTCCGCGAGGCGGATGGTCGCTTGATCTGCTCTTATCACAAACTCGTTCCGTAGGGTGTTTGTTCTGATCGGATCAACACGCAGCCCGTCCAAACTCCAGCGAAGGTTTGTACTGCTCTCGACAGTAACATTGGGGACTTCGGAGATGAGCGACACCCGTTGTACACCTTCGTTTTTTCGTTCGAGAGTCACGTCCGAAACGACGAAGTGAATTGTTTGAAGTGGATCTCGCATCTCTGCCTGCCAGCTATGCTTATCCCCATGTGGGCTCTCCTGAAACAGTTGGAGTCCGAGGCGCATTAACCGTAGATTGCCCAGAAAGTGATCTATTTCGTAACCGTTGGGGCGAGGGAGTCCACCGTAGAGTAGAATTTGCTGGCAGCTATATTCCGCGATCGCATAGGCGACCGCCAACTGTCCGTCTGTGTCATCCTTATCCACATGCCCGACCCACTCACGGACGATGTGCGTGCCAGACCGCTCCAACTGTTCAACGGTATCCGCCGGCATTTCCTCAAGGGAATCCAGATCGCCGATTAGGACGTTAGGGAAAATTGGGATGTCGGTGGTCTGGTTGAGTTCGGTGAATAAGCGGATGCCCCCGTCAGCACAGATGAGTGGGTGCCTGTTTTCCGCCGCCCACGTCAGTGCTTCCTTGTAGAATTGAGGGTAGCGGAGGTCATAATGTCCATTGAGAAAAATTAAAGCAGATTTCATAACGTCTGAATTAGCAATCAGCTACGGGAGAAATAGATTGTAGGAGGCGAGCTGCTTGGCAGGACGATATGAGAGTTTCACACGTTTGAGGTTATCCAAGCCGGAGTCATCCATTGTGTTAATCCATTGATAGGTCGTTTGTTCTCGGCAGAACTCTCTGAAAAGAAATTGTGCTAACCCCTTGATTCGGAGATCTGTCACCTCAAAGAGGATACAGAAAATTTCGCTGTTGAGAGGGTATCCAAAGGTGTACCCTTTCAGGAGGCCATCAATGAAAACGACTCTGCCGACCAAACCCAATTTTTCGTGGTTCATGAGTCCTGTGCGATGGGAATGCCAAGAATCTTCCAACATCGCTCGGTAAATTTCATCATTGGACTGTGCATCTCGTTCCTGTTGCCATGATTCATAAAGCGCGAGGCAATCTGCGAGATGGGCGGGTTGGTACGGCTGCAACTGTGCGTCAGGATAATTGCGGATCAGGGCGTTATAAGCAGCCCGTTTACTCTTGTAACGATCCCCCTTGAGTTGGATGAGGGCATCCGTTTGGTAAAGGTATTCGGTTTCTTTCTGAACGGCATGGAAGCCCATCTCTTGCAAAGAAGGAATCAGATTCGCTGGAACGTTTTCAATCCGTGCAATCTGCTTCGCACGATTGGCTTCAAGGGTGAACCCATACGCTCGATGGATCACCCTTTGATTCAGTGACCGCCCCATTGGTAAAATCGGCATGAAGTAATCACCGTCCTGATTGACGAAAAGACAGAGCTGGTCATCAATTATTGTCCAGTAAAAATCGAAAAAGTTTCGCCATATATAGTGTGGAGCAAAGGCATAGCGCGACAGTTCCGCCGGCATTTGGCGGACGTATTGATCGAAAAGGGGTTTATCCTTTAACGTAAGTGGCTGTAGGTTCTTTGATAAATCAGGCAATTTTCAAGCAATGACCTGTTCGGTATGGTGGTCGAAAAGATGGACCTGTTTGGCGTCGAAATCAAACCAAACGGACTGACCCGCATCGGGCTTGAATGCGGGATGTGTACGGCCTCTGAGGAGGATCAGATCTCCGGTGTGTGCATTTTCACCCAGAAATATATCAATAATATTGACCGACCCCAACGCTTCGACGAGATGCACCGATGCTTTGAAGCCCTTTTCAATCGGCTCCTTTGAGACGACAACATGCTCCGGTCTAATGCCAAAGATGATTTCAGTTGACTGACCGATGTGCGAGATCTGTTCTGCCGATAATTCGACCCAGACATCTGTGTGGTTCAGATGCAAGGCGGGTTTTCCGCCCCCAGTGGAATCAGGATTCAAAGCAGCATGTGACTGAACCGTGCCACTGATCAGGTTCATTGATGGACTTCCCATGAATTGGGCGACGAAAACGGTCTGTGGCTGGTTATATACCTCTTGGGGTGTTCCGATCTGTTGCAAACGTCCTTGGTCCATGATGACGATACGATCTGCCATCGACATCGCTTCAACTTGGTCATGGGTGACGAAAATGGTGGTTGCTCCTAGTCTGTGCTGCAAGCGTTTCAGTTCCGCCCGCATGTCTACCCGCAACTTCGCATCGAGGTTCGACATCGGCTCATCCATCAAGAACGCCTTGGGTTGACGGACCATCGCTCGTCCCAGTGCGACGCGTTGCATTTCGCCACCACTTAGATGGCTCGGCTTCCGATCCAGCATCGCCTGAATTTGCAGGATTGTTGCAACCGCTTTGACCCGTTCCTGAATTTCGGATTTCGGTGCTTTCACCGCTTTGAGCGGAAATGCGATGTTATCATAAACGGTCAGGTGGGGATAGAGCGCGTAAAATTGGAAGACAAATGCGATGTCCCGATCCGCGGGGGGTAACGCGTTTACTCGCTTCCCATCAATAAAGATGTCTCCCTCGTCGGGGTGTTCCAATCCGGCGATGGCTCGAAGCGTGGTTGTTTTTCCACAACCCGAAGGACCGAGGAAAACAACAAACTCTTGATCGTGGACTTCAAGGTTCATGTCGTCCACAGCAACGACATCCCCAAAACGTTTTGTGATGTGTTCAAGTTTAATCTCTGCCATTTCTCGTATTTTAGCACACGCAAGAACAAATGAAAACCAAAAATGACAACGACAACATGGGTGGAAGTGGATCTCTCTGCCATTCAATCTAACGCACGGGCAATCAAAGCGTATGCCCAAGGCAGCTCGCTGATTGCTGTAATCAAAGCTGATGCCTATGGACACGGTGTTATTCCGGTCGCCGAAGCATTACACGAGGAAGCCGCGATGTCCGCCGTCGCCACTGTGGGGGAAGCCGTTGAATTGCGTACCGCTGGCATTAGAAAGCCGGTACTGGTGCTGTTCAACGTGCTGCCCGCTCAAGTAGAAGCGATTGCTGATTATCAATTGACACCATCGGTGTATGAACCGACACTCTGCAAGGCGTTGTCCCGCGCAGCACAAGTGAAGGGAACGTTGGTTAAGGTGCATCTTGATGTGGATACCGGCATGAATCGCGGCGGGATATGGTATACAGAGGCGGTGGATTTCCTGAAATGGCTAACATCGCTGGAGGGGATAAAGATTGAGGGCATCTTCACCCACTTCGCTACTGCGGATGAAGCTGATAAAAGCCACCTACATCTTCAGTTAGATCGGTTCAAGTTGGTGCTTTCCAGTCTTTCCAAATTAAACCTTCGGCCCCCGATTGTCCACGCTGCCAACAGTGCAGCTGCATTAACGCTTCCCGACGCCCATTTTGATGCAGTTCGTGTAGGTTTGAGTTTATACGGTGTCTATCCATCGCCTGATGTCAGAGAAACGAGTCCTGTATCGTTGCGTCCTGCCTTGAACTGGAAGGCACGTATTATTTCTTTGCGTCGGTCAATGCCAGGGGAAGGGATTAGCTACGGTCGCACTTACATAGTTGATGAACCGATATGGTTAGTTACATTACCTATTGGCTATGCCGATGGCTATCCACGCGCGCTATCGAATCGTGGTGAAGCGTTGATTGGTGGAGTGAGGTGTCAACAGGTGGGATCGGTCTGTATGGATGGGACCGTCTTTCGGATTGACACACCGAAAGAGGATCCTCCCTTACGCATTGGCGATGAAGCCGTACTGATTGGGAAACAGGGAAACTTGGAGATTGCCGTCGATCAGGTTGCAGAAAAGGCGGGAAGCATCTCGTATGAGATTTTAACAGGAATAGGGAAACGGATCCCTCGGATTTATGTGAATCGGGAATCATAAGGGTTTGACATCAGGGCGGAAGGATGATAAACTGAAGCACGGAATTTATTATCTGTCCCGGCCATACATTATAGGAGAATCCCATGACGACGGAACAAGCAACCACCCTAAAAACGACTTTAGAATCAATGTTTGATCACATCGCCCAAAATGAGAGTATAATCGAAGATCTTGAGCAGATTGAGCGTCTCCAGCAGGAGGTTGGAACAACTGCCCCGCCGCAATTACGTCATTATCTAGAACGTCGAAGTTATACCAAAGCACTCGATTTTCTGAGGGACGACTTCGTTCCTGATTCGGATTAACATCACATAAGGTTTCATTGAATGCAAACACGAGAAACCTAACAACCCAAATCCGCAATTGAAATGCCCTGCAAACCGTAAACTGCTCATTCCATACGCCAGAATAATAAAAAAGAAAAAAGAAAATTATTTTAATTCGGAAGCAGAGAAGATTTACGGTGAAGTAAAGGGACCATATAACCAGAAAAGTATCAAAAAGAGAATTGAAGCCCTTTTTCTGGATAATCTCGGAAAGATTCTACTGCGAGAACAAATCATCGAAGCCGCTAGAAACCCGATAACCCAAAAGGACCCTGAAAATTGGCACCAGAGAGTATCGGAGTTACGGACTGATGATGGATACACAATTCTGTCATGGCGCAATCGAGGCGATCTAAAAATTCAAGAATACCTTATGCCTACCTCCGAAAAAAGACAGCGGATCAACAGGAGAGTCCGTCCACATGACGAAGTATGGCTACAGCTATTGGAAAAGGCGAACTACTCTTGTGAATGGGAGGAGGATGGTATTCGGTGCGGACTTGAGGACGGGCAAATAGATCCAATCGGGGGCGGCACCGTAAAACTAACGCCAGATCATAAAGCACCACATTCGATCAATGTTGAAACTGATCCGGGCGATCCCAATCAGTGGAGAGTCTTATGTGGGCGACATCAAGTTATGAAAAAGAATTTCTGGGATGATAGCACAGGCAAAATCAATGTTTATGCGATTGTCCAAGCTGCAAGTGAACAGGAAAAGCGGATTGTCTTCTCTTTTTTAGTCGATTATTTTGGATATCAAATTAACGACGAGAAATTGGAGAGGGAATAGACATGACTCAAATGACTTTCGCAGAACTCGATGAAGTTACGCGTAATAATGGCAATAGAAAAGGAAATACTGTTATACTACCACCGATGGATGTATTTGAATCTATTGAGTTGATTAAATCATCCGGTATTAAGCCGCGTGTCACAATGCTTGATCCGTGGTATAACAAAGGTTTTGGGGAGATAAGAACTGATTATAATGATTTTGTTATATCTATACTTGAAGCCCTAATTGGTGTCTCCGACCATCTGTTTTTGTGGGGTTTTCCTGAGATTATAGCTCAGTATTTTAATCAAATACCAACTGAGTATCAGCTTGTTGCATGGCTCACTTGGTACTATAAGAATAACCCATCTGTTATCCGAGGTTGGCGATCGAGTCAGAACGCTTGCTTACATCTTTCTCAGGGTGATGCAAAACTATATCCCGAACATTTTTTGAATGACGCGCAAAAAGAAAAGCTAAAAGCAGGAAAACTAAGATATATGCCGGGTCCAACAAGTGTCATAGAAGCCGCCTTGTTGGTAGGCTTTGTGGGTAAGGATGAGCAAACGGGTCATCCATCTCAGAAACCGTTAAAAGTATATGAGCAGCTTTTTTTTATGACGACAAAAGAAGAAGATTTAATTTATGACCCCATGTGTGGATCTGGGACTGCTGGTGCATTTGCATTGGAACATAATCGGAGCGCAATTTTATCAGATATCAACGAGGAATATATCTCTATCGTTGAGTCAAGGCTGTTAGAAAAGAGAATTCAGTCTAACAAAGCATCGCCCTTAATGCTTACAACGACATTACAAGCATGAGCAAACCTGTGGTATATGATTGAAAGTCAAAAAAGAAAAAGAGGCACTAAAATGGCAAGAGAAGATCGGCGTACGCCGAGTCAGATGCGTCCAACCCGTATCGTTCGGAATTACACTAAACACCCGGAGGGATCTGTCCTGATTGCTGTCGGCGATACAAAGGTTGTTTGTACGGCATCGGTGGAGGAGTCGCAGCCGCGTTTCATGCGTGAGCAAAACCGCCGAAATCGAGGCTGGGTTACTGCGGAGTATTCAATGCTGCCCCGTTCCACCTCCGACCGGATGCGGCGTGAGGTTACCCGCGGATCGCTTGGCGGGAGAACGCAAGAAATTCAACGACTTATCGGTAGATCTTTGCGGGCGATCGTAGACTTCAAAGCCCTCGGTGAACGCACAATCTGGATTGATTGCGACGTCATCCAAGCGGACGGGGGCACACGCACTGCATCAATTACCGGCGCATTTGTCGCGCTTTGGGATGCTTGTCAATGGCTGATGGATCAGGAATTGATAAAAACAATTCCAATCATCGAACATGTGGCAGCAACCAGTGTTGGCATTATCAACGGAACACCTATGTTAGACCTCTGTTACACGGAGGATTCTAGTGCTGATGTCGATATGAATGTTGTCATGACAGGCGCGGGGAAATTCGTGGAGATTCAAGGCACTGCAGAAGAGACCCCTTTCTCAAAGGAGGAATCGGATCAGCTGCTCGATCTGGCGGTCAACGGCATTGAACAATTGATCCGCCTTCAAAAACAGATTATCATTGAGAATAGAGATGAAGTTAGTATTGGCAACTCGGAATCAGGGTAAAGTGCGAGAAATCGGCGAAATACTTAGCGATCAAAACGAGATCGAACTGTTGTCGCTTCGCAATTATCCGGAGGCACCAGATGTCGTCGAAGATGGCAAAACCTATGAGGAGAACGCCATCAAAAAAGCATCCGCCCTTGCCGAATACACCGGACATCTAACCATCGGGGATGACTCTGGTCTAGCGGTAGATGCGCTTGATGGAGCACCCGGCGTCCATTCCGCCCGTTATGCCGGCGAGAACGCTTCAGACCAAGATCGTATTGACAAGCTACTTGACGCGCTTCAGAATGTTCCTGATGACCGGCGATCAGGACGTTTCATCTGTGCTGTAGCTATCGCCGAACCTCTCGCTCAAGTACAGGTTGTCCGGGGTATCTGCGAAGGCCGAATTATTCAGGTGCCACGTGGGAAGAGTGGCTTTGGATATGACCCAGTTTTTGTCCCCACAGGCTATAACAAAACCTTTGCGGAGTTGGGCGACGCCGTTAAGAATCAGATCAGCCACCGTGCGAAGGCGTTGGGCAAAGCGAAAAAATTGTTAAGTGAAATGGACTTTGAGAAGTTCTAAGAATCCCCTATGAAAGCCCCTGCGGCAAATGCCCACTCCCGAAAAGCTCTTATACTGCTCTCCGTTCTAGTTGTCATTTCGCTGATAGGGATTGGGCTCTACTTTGCTCCCAGTTTGCTAGATACCACGCCACCGGTCCTGACAGTAAACGGGTTGGAAAAGGATCAACATTATCGCGGCTCTCTAACGCTCAAAATTGCTGCTATGGACGAAAAGCCCGGCTTGGGGTCGTTGACCGTACAAGTCGATAATGTTCCTGCAAGCACTTTGAGCCTCGTCGAAGAGGAGCCCGCCTTTTGGACGCTCCAAACCGCCGCGTTTGCCGATGGACTGCACACGGTTTCCGTAACAGCGGTGGATAGGTCGTTGCACAAAAACCGGACGCAGTACACGCGTCCATTTTACATTGACAACACCCCACCAACGCTTCATGCTCCCTCAGAAACGCTCCATGTTGGGCAAGGTAGAACGCTTGCACTTTTTCTTCAAACGGATGAGCCGCTCTCAAACATGGAGGGACAGCTTTTTAACAGATCGGTCACCTTCTATCCGACTAGCTCAGAGAACTTGTACCGCAGTTTTCTTGGTGTTGGCGTGACAACCACTCCCCAAAACTATTCACTCACGGTGAGAGCGACGGATTTGGTCGGCAATGAAGCGGAGAAAACCTTTCAGGTCGAGGTTCATAAAACGGTCTTCGCGCGTGGGGGGTACATTACCCTCTCTCCTAAAAAGCAGCAGATCATGATGGACAGATCTAAAGGCAGGGAAGACAACGCAAAACGCGGCGCAGCTTACGCACAGGCAGACCGGGAAACCGAGCAGCTTTGGGAGGGAAAATTCGTCCGTCCCACTGAAGGGCGACTGACATCGCCTTTCGGAAAGTATCGCGAGTATAACACCGGCGTCCGTCGGCATCACTACGGGACGGACATCGCAAATGTGGTGGGTACGCCTGTCTATGCGTCGAACCGTGGTGTGGTTAGCCTTGCCGACAGATTGCATATCTATGGGAATGCTGTGATTATCAATCATGGGCAGGGGGTTTCGAGCAGTTACAATCATCTCAATGAAATTCATGTGAAAACTGGCGATCATGTTGAGAAGGGACAACGCATCGGACTGATGGGAGCCACCGGACAAGCCACAGGCTCACACCTCCATTGGGGCATGGTGGTCAGAGGGGTGGCGGTTGCTCCGGAGGAATGGACAGAACGAGATTTCTCGTCCCCGGAAATTAAGAATTTATCTCGGCTAGATGGGAAACAAAGATGAGTCAATTAATCCCACTTGAACAAATTGTACCCAGCAAGGTCTGTTTTTCATGCGATGTTTGCTGCCGATTCCTCGACCAAGACAGCTTCCTCGCCCCTATCTTCACCCAAGCTGAAATGAAAAACGCGATCGCGAACGGGGTGAACTCGAATCTCTTTCGTCCTACGGTAGATGGGAAAAGCGTGCAGGTTAAATTGATAGCGGATGGGAATATGTACATCTGTCCCTGCTTTAATCCTGAAACGAGTGAGTGCACAATCTACCCGATGCGTCCGCTGGACTGCCAGATCTATCCTTTCGCCCTAATGTACAATCAGGACCAAACGCAGGTTGTCTTGGGCGTTGACATGATCTGTCCTTATGGTGAGTCGGAGATCCAGACGGAACCGTTCCAGTGCTATATCGACTACATGGCGGACTATCTGGAATCGAATCCAGTTGTTGAAACTGTAGCTGCAAATTGGCAGATCATTGGACCCTATCAGGACACAGTGGTAATTGTCCGCACTTTGGAGAAGTTGACATTAGCCAGAATGAAAAACAAGCATTGAGTCAGTCGGACGGAAAACCGTCCCAGAAAGGAGAAAAATATGGCAAACGTGCCGTGCCGTTTGGCGGCGTTAGATTTAGATGGGACACTGCTAAATGATGAACATATCGTGACAGATCGAAGCTGCGAAGCACTCCAGAAATTATCGGTGCAAGGTGTTGTAGTCGTGCTGATTTCGGGGAGAATGCATCGAGCCATCTTACCGATCAGCGATCAGATTGGATTAGAAAATCCGATCATTTCATACAATGGTGGAATGGTTAAACACCCTCGAACGGGAGAGGTAATGCATCATACCCCCATTCCGGCAGCGGAAGCAATGGCGTTAGTCGAGTATGGAGATCAGAAGGGACTCCATCTTAACTTCTGTTTGAATGACCAGTTATTCATCAAGGAGTATAATCAGTGGGGTGAGCTCTATGAAAACAGAACGGGGGTCCCGGCGACGCCACTCGGCGATCTGCGCGAATTAGAGGGGAAAGAACCTACGAAGATGCAGATTTTGGATACACCCGAAACAATCGATCTGCTTCTCACTGAGTGCAAAGCCGAATTTGGTGAGCGGTTATATGTCACACGGACACAGGTCGAATATATTGAGTTTATGAATCCGCAGGTATCGAAGGGGCGAGCACTACAAGCCTTGGCTGACCAACTTAACATTCCTAACAATCTGATTGTTACATTTGGCGATGGATATAACGATGAGAGCATGATGGAAATCGCCGGTTTCGGGGTCGCTATGGGCAATGCCGTCGATGAAATTAAGGCTATCGCCGATTACACAACGGACACCAATCAGAACGATGGTGTTGCCCTAGCAGTCGAGCATCTGCTGCTTTGAAGGTGGTCATACTCGCATTGGCTTACGCCTGTATGGGATGGCGGACCTTCGTTCCGAGGACCGGGATATTTGCAACAAGTGCCATTGAGTCCTGTTCACGCTCAAGCTCCATTTCTACCTGTTCCTGCTCGAGTATGAAATACCTCGACAAAACTTCAGTCAGCTCTGCTTGCAGGCTTTCCATTATCTCTTCATCAATTCCAGTGCGGTCTTGGACAAGGATGAGTTGTAGCCGACTTTTCGCAACACTTTTGCTCTTCTGCTCCCGATTTAGTAACTGCATTAATCGTTTGAACATCGATCTTCTCCTTTTAACTATTAAACAGTTTCCCAAACCAGTTACCGAACAAACCTCCCGCCTTAAACTCTGGGATTGGAACATCTTCCCCTTCAAGCCTTTGCGCGATACGTTTGTAAGCCTGCCCAGCATCGGACCTGTGATTGTAGGCTGATGGCATACCTCGGTTTGTTGAAATAAGGATTTCCTTATCTTCTGGGATGACGCCAACTAGATTGATTGACAAGATGTCTATGACATCTGTCGGTTCCATCATGTCGCCTGCCTTGACCATCTCCGGCGCAAGTCGATTGATAATGAGATGCAAGTTACCAATGGTCATGTTCTGCAGCAAACCGATGATTCGATCTGCATCTCTGACCGCTGCGACCTCCGGCGTTGTCACAATCAGTGCCTCATCCGCCCCTGCAGCTGCGTTTTGAAACCCCTGCTCAATGCCGGCAGGTGAATCGACCAAAACGTAGTCGTGCATCTCTTTCAGTTCTAGGCAGAGTTTTTTCATCTGTTCCGGCTGAATATCGCTTTTGTTATTTCTCTGCGAGGCCGCAAGGAGATAGAGATCTTTCGTCCTTCGATCTTTAACCAGTGCTTGTTCCAGTTCACAAACGCCTTCGAGGACATCCATTGATGTGTACACAACGCGACTTTCCAGCCCCATAATGACATCAAGGTTTCTCAATCCCACATCCGCATCGACGACAACGACCTTCTTACCCAGCACAGCTAGAGCCGTCCCAAGATTCGCCGTGGAAGTGCTTTTACCGACCCCGCCTTTTCCAGACGTAACGACGATCACTTTTCCCATTTTTCTGGTCATCCTTCCCTCATAAAGATTTAAAAATCGTACCAGTTCTGACTAGGAACAACGTCCAAAGACTTATCCCCTGGGATGTCTATAGTCTCGGTAGTAATCGCTCCTAACTACCAGCCGGTTATAGCCTCGACATCCAAAGACAATCGGCTGGCAAGCGATAATGCTTTATTATGATTCAGTAATTGACAAAACTTGAAGATGGTGAGAGGAGTCTACACCCGTTTGTATTTTTCTTATCCGGGTCAGAGTCAATCGTATTCTTCGACGATAATAGCATCTTCTAGGACGCGCGCAATTTCTGCTCTTTGGTGTTGTTGTTGTTCAGCAGGTGCGCGGGTGATAAAACGCCCAATCCTCAACTGGGTCGGCAGCAGGTTCAACGCGAAAATTATTGATGATATATTACCAAGCGCGCCAGCGTGGGCAACGCCCCGCAAGGTGCCAAGGACTATAATATCTCCGGCAGCGACCACTTCTGCTCCCGGATTCACATCGCCTAGGATGACCATATTCCCTTCCAAAGCACGTTCGATCTGACCAGAACGCAGTGTGTGACGGATAAATCGCGTCTCCTCATTTATCTGAGCAAGCTGATTATAAACATGTTCTTCGCTATGGAGGGCTGGCACACCTGCAATCTGGGCTGATTCGGTTCTATTGAGTTCGTCTTGGGAATCACCAATGATTTGCTTGACTTCAAGTCCATAATTTTCGCTCAATAACTTTTTCAGGCGGACTAATTCTTCATCATTTAATGATCTACTTCCGAGATCGATGTTCATTGTCAAGCCTGATAACGAATCCCCTAAGCTTGCCATTCGTTCTACAATCGCTTGTTCAATCTGCTGCATTGAGGCTTCGGGGTCAATAATCAGGCGCATACCATCGCGGAAGCCCTTGAGTTCAACGGTCGGATGTGATTCGTTCTGCATTTCACTCCTCTTATAGAATAATAGTCCTAGTCCCTAGTCTTCAACTTTTGCTAAGACATAGGGGCCGTCGGGAAGCGCAGCAATTTGGGCATCAGTTCCATGTTTGGCAAGGACGCGCTCGATCCCTTCTTGTGGGGTTCGGATTGGCTGCACAAATAGATCTTTCAATTGATCATGAGGTATGCCATCAGCATAGCAGTATATTTCAGCTTTTTTGGCGGCTTTTGCTAACTCCTCCAACTGCCATTGGTCAATGACAAAGTTGGCTGGGTCGTGAATATCATGAATAAATTGCTTCAGGTCTTTCGTTTTCAAGATGAGATCGGTGAAAGGTCCGCTCCCAATTCCTTGGCTGCACTCCGCGACCAGAATAATGCTTCCATTCTGTTTAACGATCTCCACCGCTGCCAGCATTCCTTTGACTGCTTGATAAAACGTGGTATCGAGCGGATAGCCTGCACTTGACACGAGAACGGCATCGACAGGTTTCGGCAATGTTACCTTCACCTGTCTTTCGACAAATCTGACGCCTTCTAAATGAGATTCGACGATATCGCCAGCAAATATACCGGTGAGTCTACGTCGGTCATCAATTGTGACGTTCACGTTAAAATCTACGCCTGCCATCAAGGCGATTTCGGTGGCTTCGATATGAAGTGGGTTACCTTCGAGGTTGCCGACCGAAGCTTTCGGATGTTCAAGAATCTGAGGTCCGTGCAGCACTTTCATCGTCTCAATTGAAGCTAATCCTGGACAGATCGATTTGCGTCCGCCGGAATATCCTGCCATCAGATGGGGTTCAATCAAAGCGGTCGTGACCTTCAAATCCGATTCCAGATAGGTCTTATCAATATAAACCGGAGCACCGCCCTGTGTTAAACCGAGATATTTGTGCGTTTCGAGATCTTGCGAAAAATGGTTGACGATTCGATAGCTATTCATAATCTCGGTGCCGACCATTTCTTCGAGTTCTTTCCCTTGGTTGGGGCGATGGATGCCCGTCGCAATCAGAATTGTGATTTTTTCGCGCAGGATGCCACTGGATTCCAGCGTTTGCAGGATTGGCGGGAGGATTAGCTTATTGGGGACGGGACGTGTTACGTCGGAAATGACAACGCAGGCGGAAGTCCGATCCTTCGCCAACGCGGCTAGCGGCGCGGAGTGAATTGGTGACTCGATCGCGTCCCAAACTGCACGTTCCGGATGCTCAATTGGGACAGATTTCTGGAGGGTCAGCACACCTGCCAAATTCTGGTCAGGGATTTCGACTTCCAGCAGATCTCGTCCATATTTCATGCCAACTCGCATTAGAATTCACCTCAGTATGCTGACTTTAAGGTTAGGAGGCTTTATATATACTTGTTATAACATTATAAACAAGATACCGTCCCTAATGCAAGTCTTTTTTCAGGCAATTGAGCGGGAAAATGCCTTGCTGTACTTGATTCCAGAATCTGTATGACGATTAAGTTCGTTCCATGAAACGGAGTAAGGGATAAGTGTTCAAAAATTTGAGACTTGACGAATTGAGGGGTTGTGTGGAATAATTTTAGGCTTGCGCTAAGAATATGGAGGATGATTGGATATGCTAAGAGTTGGAATTAACGGCTTTGGTCGAATTGGACGCAACGCATTGAGGGCTGCATTAAAAAATAAAAACGTAGATCTTGATTTTGTGGCAATTAACGATTTAACAGACCCAGAAACACTTGCACACCTGCTCAAATACGATTCGGTGCTTGGGGAACTTGATGCCGATGTCCAACCAACAAATAACGGACTTATTGTCAACGGGAAAAAGATCCTCGCCTTTTCCGAACGAGATCCAGTTGCGCTCCCTTGGAACACTTTAGGAATTGACGTTGTTATTGAATCGACAGGTTTTTTTACGGATGGAAGGGATGCATCGAAGCATCTGGAGGCGGGCGCGAAAAAAGTGGTGATCTCTGCACCTGCTAAGAACGAGGATATCACTGTCGTACTGGGCGTTAATGAAGATAAATACGATAAAGAGAAACATCATATTATCTCCAACGCTTCCTGTACGACGAATTGTCTAGCACCGATTGCAAAGGTGCTCTTGGAAAACTTTGGTATCCATAGTGGTCTAATGACTACTATCCATTCGTATACGAACGATCAGCAAGTGTTGGATCTCCCGCATGAAGATATACGCCGGGCGCGTGCGGCTGCACTTTCAATGATTCCGACGTCCACAGGTGCAGCAAGCGCGATTTCGCTGGTCATTCCTGAACTAGAAGGGAAATTTGATGGGATGGCGATTCGGGTTCCAACACCGAACGTATCTGTAGTGGATCTCACCGTTGACCTAGAAACGAAAGCGAGTGTAGAAGCAGTTAATGCAGTTGTGAAGAAAGCTGCCGAGGGAGAGCAGCGAGGCATCCTAAGTTATTCAGAAATTCCACTTGTATCGGTTGACTTCAAGGGTAACCCCCATTCGTCAATCTTTGATGCTGAATTCACAAGGGTGATTGATGGCGAATTGGTGAAAGTGCTCTCTTGGTACGATAACGAATGGGGATACTCAAACCGTTTGGTTGAATTGGCTGCGCGTGTGTTGTAATAGGCTCAGTCTATCTCAATTGGTCCCCAACTGAACTGACTCTTGTTTCTGTAGCGTAACTCATAATAGGAGAAGATGCGAACACCAATCATTGTCGGTAACTGGAAACTCAACAAGACCGTCCGTGAAGCGGTGGTGCTTGTCACCTTACTTCAGCCATTGGTCGCTGATGTCACCGATGTCGAAATTGTTGTTGCCCCTGTTTTTACGGGGCTTTCTGCGGTGGCGCAGACACTAGTAGGTGGAGATATTCGACTTGCAGCGCAGGATGTCTTTTGGGAGAACAACGGCGCATTCACCGGAGAAGTGTCGCCGGGGATGCTCAAGGATGTGGGGTGCGACTACGTGATCATCGGTCACTCCGAACGCCGGCAATACTTCAATGAGACAAATGAAGGCGTCAACCGTAAAGCCAAGGCAGCACACGCACACGGCTTGATACCGATAATCTGTGCAGGCGAAAGCCTTGAAGAGCGTGAAGCGGGGAAAACCCCAGCAGTGGTTAAGGACCACGTTCTCAACGGAATCGCTGGGTTATCCGCAGATCAGATTGTGTTGACGGTCATCGCTTATGAACCCGTTTGGGCAATTGGGACAGGACACAATGCAACCCCAGACCAAGCCCAAGAGGTTCACGCACTTATCAGATCGCTCCTATCAGAAATCTATTCGGCTGATGTGGCATCACGGGTCCGGATTCAGTATGGTGGGAGTGTTAAGCCGGACAATGCTGCTGCGTTGATTGCACAGCCCGATGTAGATGGCGCATTGGTCGGTACAGCAAGTTGGGAGGCGGAATCGTTTGCCCAAATCGTCAAAGCTGTGTACGATGTTTGTTCAATCAGTAAAAAATAAATAACTACGCTCATGTTAAGATTTGGTGCAAAGAAACCGAGCTTTTTCTTGCAAACTCGGTTTCTCTTCATGCTTTGCACTTTCTTTTTATATGAGCCAATAACTATTACGAAAGTGAGGAAGTATCATGGAAATCATCGTTGGTTTTATTCTCGTCCTATTTGTACCCGCCTGTATTTTGCTGCCTATTATTATCCTGTTGCAAGATAGCAAAGGGGAAGGACTTTCATCAAGTGCATTTGGTGGAGCGGGCGGCAGCATGCAATCAGTTCTAGGGGGGCAAGGTGCCGCAACTTTCCTTTCTAAGGTTACAACGTGGCTCGCTATCGGATTCATGGTAATGGCACTGTTTCTAATGCGCTTCTATGGTGAAACGGGCGGCGAATTAAAACCGCTAGAGGGAGCAGCAGCGCAGCCTGAAATCACGATTACACCCCCAGATGAGACAACGGATGCGGGTGCAGCATCTGACACCGCCGAGACGGATGGAACTGATACGTCATCTGATAGCGCAGATGATGTTGCAGAAAGTGCTGGGAAGTAGAACAGTAATGAGTGAGGCTAAAATTCGGCAGGTGTGCTTACGTGGGACGTAAACCGGAATCTACATGAGTATACCTCCCCTTATGCTTCACTCGTTCTGATGTTTCAAACGCTGGAAAGTACCTTCTTAAAATATGCGAATTCACCAATGTCTGATCAACCTATCGCTCAACACACTTGGAGGGTTCATCCGTTGCGTGAAAACTGGACGCGATCAACCCTGCTCTTCCTCTTTCTCCTCCTCCTTTTTTCAGGCATCTACTGGCTTTTCCAATCGGTTTTTATTACCCTCCTCTCAGTAATCTTTGTGACTGGGTCTTTATATCGGTATTTTGTTCCATTCCGGTATAAACTATACGAGCATCAGCTTGTGGTCACGGCACCATTTTATCGCTTAACAAAGCCTTGGAATACATATCGCAGCTTCTACGTTGACAGCAACGGTGTCCTATTGAGTCCATTCACTAAACCCTCTCGGCTTGAAAACTTTCGTGGTGTCTATGTCCGTTTTGGTGCGAACCGATCCGAAGTGCTTGATTTTATTAAGAATAAAATTTCAACTTAATGACAGATAGCAAATTCACACTTATCCATACAGATTCTCAGACGCAAGCCAGAGTCGGGCAGCTGCGAACAGCGCACGGCGTTATCAATACCCCTATCTTTATGCCGGTTGGCACACGCGGCACGGTCAAAACGTGCACCCCTCACGATCTAGTTGAAATTGGGACAGAGATTATTCTTGGGAATACTTACCATCTCTATCTACGTCCGGGGCACAGAGTCGTTCAACAAGCGGGTGGATTGCACAAATTTATGGCGTGGAAGAAACCCGTCCTCACGGACAGCGGCGGGTTTCAAGTATTCAGCTTGGGACCACTCCGCACAATCACTGAGGAAGGCGTAGAGTTCCGCTCTGAGATTGACGGATCAAAACATTTTATCAGTCCGGAGCGATCTATTGAGATCCAAAACGCACTCGGTGCGGATATCATTATGATCTTTGATGAATGCCCGCCGTTACCCAGCGATTACGAGTATCTCAAGCAATCAATGGAAATGACGCTGCGTTGGGCAAAACGCTGCAAGCAGGCACATCGAAACCGGAATCAACAGCTGTTCGGCATTGTACAGGGCGGGATGGAAAAATCGCTGCGGAAGATTAGTGTGGAAAAGACTGTGGAGATTGGCTTCCCCGGCTATGCCATTGGTGGGCTTAGTGTTGGGGAGGAGAAACCGTTGATGTACGAGACGTTAGCCTACACCGCACCACTGTTGCCGAAAGATTCGCCGCATTACCTGATGGGTGTCGGAACGCCGGAGGATTTGGTCTACGGCGTAAGCTGCGGGGTAGATATGTTCGATTGTGTGATGCCGACGCGTAACGCACGAAACGGTTCACTCTTTACGACGCTCGGTACAGTTAAAATCCGAAACGCGAAATACAAGACAGATTTTACACCGCTGGATCCGAACTGTATCTGCCACACCTGCCAGAATTTTACACGCGCCTATCTCCGACACCTGCACCTAGAAAACGAGATTCTCGCACATCGGCTGCTCACGCTTCACAACTTGCATTTCTACCTGAGCCTGATGCGAGGCGTTCGTCAAGCGATTTTGGAAGATACATTCGCCCGTCTGAAGGAAGATATTGGAGGATTAATGCAGCGTGGACAGAAACTAGAACAGAAACAAATGGAAAGCAAAAAAAGGAAAACAGAAACGGAGAATTCACGTAACGCACAATATAAATCACCCACCGATTCTTCCAACCGCAAACGCAGACGCGCAGCCGTATAATGCGGTATAATATAGTTACGCTTACCTTATCAAAATCCGAAGGAGATTTAATACAATGAGGAGAAGATATTGGATTTTCGGAATAGCAATTTTTTCGACGATGATATTTGTAACCCTCTGCTTAAATTACGCCGAAAGCCAGAGTGATCTGGTCAAACGCGGAAAATATCTCGTTGATGCAGCTGGAGCGTGTGGTCAGTGTCATACGCCGCGTAAACGTGCAGAGATGGATATGAGTATGTATCTCGCAGGCCATCCTGCAAATGAACCGTACCCTAAATTCGATATGAGCATGATGCAACGCGGCATTTTCATGGTCGCTGCACCGACGCTTGCGGCATTTTCGATGCCCTTTGGGACAACATTTGCCGCAAACCTAACACCTGATAAAGAGACAGGACTCGGTGAGTGGACAGAAAAAATGTTCGTCGATACGATGCGAATCGGACACCATCAAGGCGATACGAGCAATCGAAAACTCCTGCCACCGATGCCGATTAAGAACGCCTATGCAAACATGAGCGATGAAGACCTCAAGGCGATGTGGGCTTATTTGAAAACCATCAGGCCCGTCAAGAATGCAGTACCTGTCGCGCTCAATCGCATGGGTAGACCTTTTTAGGGTTGGATACAAACGCTTTACAATTGGGTAGTAGGGAACGCAGATCTACGTTCCCTATGTTTGCCGAACGTTTTCTTTTTTATCAAGGTGGTAACTCCGGTAATACCTATGAAGGATCTAATTATCATCGGCGGTGGGCTAGCCGGCAGCGAAGCGGCGTGGCAAGCGGCTGAACGTGGGGTCCAAGTACATCTTTACGAGATGCGTCCATCTACCGCGACAGGTGCCCATCTCACCGGTAATCTTGGGGAGTTGGTCTGTTCTAACTCGCTTGGATCTGATCTTCCAGATCGCGCCTCCGGCGTTCTCAAGGCAGAACTGCGCCGATTGGGATCGATGCTGCTGGAGTGTGCCTATAAAACGGCGTTGCCCGCGGGGAGTGCGTTGGCGGTAGATCGCGAAGCTTTTGCTCAACTCGTAACGACGCGGATCTCGAATCACCCCAAAATTGAGGTGATACGCGAAGAGGTTACCATCCTTCCTGACAAACCTACCATCATTGCCTCCGGTCCACTGACCTCACCAAATCTCTCAAAAGCCATTGCTGCCTTGAGTGGACAGGAGCACCTTTACTTCTTCGACGCCATCGCACCGATTGTGAACCTAGAGTCGATTAATACAGAAATTGCTTTCCGCGCTTCGCGCTATGGGCGCGGCGAACAGGTGGAGGGTGATTACATCAACTGTCCAATGAGCCGCGATGAATATGATGCCTTTGTCGCTGCGTTAGTCGGGGCGGAGCGCATTAGGTTGGAATCTTTCGAGCAGGAGTTAGAACAGGGGGTCAGGGCGGGTTGGCATCAATTCTTTGAAGGGTGTTTACCTGTTGAAATTATAGCGCGACGTGGTCATGAGAGTTTGGCTTTTGGTCCGATGCGTCCGGTGGGGTTGACCGACCCACGTACCGGACGGCGGCCTCATGCGGTAGTGCAACTGCGCCAAGACAACCTTGCCGGCACGCTCTATAACATGGTCGGTTTTCAAACGAACCTGAAATTTCCTGAGCAGAAGCGGGTTTTCCGTATGATCCCCGGGCTTGAAAAAGCTGAGTTCGTGCGCTATGGACAGATGCACCGCAACACCTTTATTGATGCACCGACACTGTTACAGCCCACGCTTCAGTTCTGTGGACGCGAAAACCTCTTTTTTGCGGGGCAGATCACGGGCGTTGAAAGCTACATGGGTAACATTGCAACAGGCTTACTCGCTGGTTGGAACGCTGCACGTCTCCTACACGGTCAAGCCCCATTATCCCTACCAATTACTACGATTCTTGGGTCGCTTTGTCACTACGTGACCCACGCCAGTCCCGCCGATTTTCAACCGATGAAGGCGAATTTCGGGATCTTACCCCCCTTGAACACAAATGAACGTCTCAATAAACGGAAACGCGCTGCCGCTTATGCAGGACGGGCATTGGCAGATCTAGAGATTTTTCTGTTAGATCTTGATGACGAAATTTAACATATAGGACTTACGCATTTCAGCACAGTTGGTGCGGGACAAGTCCGAGGAGTATCCGTCCGTGCCCCCGATAGATCGGGACAGGCAGGATACAAGTACCTACAGTTGGCTGGATAAATCCTAAAAGTGTTAGATTTTGTTAGATTTTGCCAAGGGTGCCGTTAAAGTTAGGACTTACGCAGTAGGAGAGAATTCCGATTCTCGACATATGTGGTGTTTGAGGCTATGTTCCTGTCTTGATAAATTTAGTCTTTACATTTTCCATATTTGAAGCGTGCAATTCCTCCCCGTTCCGCTACCTCTGCGCGTGTGTAATGCGCTGGCATCTGCGGGGATTTCCATCGTCCCGCGACTTGCATATCCACAACAGACACTCCAGCTTGAGCAAGCGATATAGCAGATACACTTTAACTGCGTAACTCCTAAAGCTGTTGAAGCTGCGCCTACTTCTGACGGTGTATGCTTCCAGAAAATAGTCAGCCAACGGTAGGATATCCACTTTAAATTTTTGAGGAGTTATAGCGAATTCAAAAAATAAAGAAACACTTGCGCTCCCCCGGTAGGTGCGGTTTGTAACCGCATCGGTTTGGCGTGTCCAATTAATTCTAAAATCTACTATAAATCAATAGTTTAACTCTAAAAAAAATAAATTAGAGGGGAGTTGTGCAGTTTGTATTATACCCTATCTCAAGCGCTAGGGCAATCGCATGTAAATATTGTGTAGGATTTACACCCTTGAATTGTGAAAATTATTTCGTATTTCCTATCGTAGGTACAGATTTCCAATCTGTACGTGCCCCAGGGCAGCACATCTACGCTACAACAGGGGATTACCCAGTGTTCTGATTGCCCAACTGCCTAATTCCTATAACAAATGCGATTGCCCTATCTCAAGCACTCGTTGAGGTTGGCAAGGCGGTGGGATATGTGATAAAATTTATCAAATTTCTCGGTAATGTACGGGTTTTGGTTTCCCCCTTAGAACTTGTGCGAGAGGATTAGTAAAATTTACTAACATTAGTAAAATTTGCTAGCAATATTTACTAATAATCGAGTTATTTCCTTCAACGACTTTTTGACCATTTCGCCTTGAAAGCCCGATGCCCACTGGGTTTGGGCGATTTTCGTCTCTTTTGGCATGTTAATTGCTCCTTATGAGTTTGTGGTTGAATCCTTTAACCGTAACGCGTAGCGGAAAAGCATAGATTTTCAATGATTAGCAATAGATTAGCTTATTCTCAAAGCGGGTGTGCTAAGACATTTTGTGAAGTTGAAAATCTTTTCTTTCCGGACAGAATGCTAAACGCATTCTTAACAGTTTATAGGAGGAATTAAAGTTAGGACTTACGCAATTCAGTAGAATGCCTTAATGGAGTCCCTACTGAAGTTGCCCGTCTCTTAATCCCGATAAATCGGGGATTCATCGGACGTTGGGAATTGTGTCCTGCAGCGATTCATCACCAAACTACAGGATCTCGATCGTTCAACTGCGTAAGTCCTATAAGGTGTTATTTGTTTCTAACGTAGAAGTTTTTTCCCTAACGGAATGCTAACGCATTCCCTTTAATGCCAAAAGTTTCGACAAAAACAAAGGACTGTGTGATTCGACGATGCAGCCTTTTTCTGTGCCGATTTATCGGCATCCTCGACAAGTCGGGATTTTCAGGTCGAAACGATGGCTACAAGGAGATTCACTATGTTTGCAACAAAAGGACGGTTGAAAGTCTTGTTGCTAGTAGTTTCGTTGTTGGTGGTTGGTTTGGGGATGTATGCGGCTTTTCAGGTTCAGGAAGTTCATGCCCATGTTAGATTCCATTCGGGGGCCGACAATGATTTATTTCACTACAGCAAATCCGGCCACAAATACAAGTGGAAAGATATGTCGTCGGATACGATCAGTGGTACTTGCTCGTATTGTGGAAGTTCGACTACAATCAATCGAACTCGCGTCAGAGAGGAGTGCTGGAATGTAACAAACACCTATCACCGTATAGTTCATTCTTTCTGTCACAGACATTGGCTTAATATAAAATGGGCACGGTATTATTGGCGGCTTGATTCGGTAACGTGTTCAAATTCAAGCTGCGGAGGTTAGTTGAATCCGTATGAGCGCGTGGTTCGGGGCAGGTGGTTAACCTTGTCCTAGCCCATACATACTTATTGAGGAGGTTATTACCATGTTCAATCGTCGTTTCATACCCTATATCATTCTGGCAGGACTGATACTGGTGTTATCGGCCTGCTACATCAGTTATAGGGCATATCAGAAACACCTTGCATTCGAGCGATTTATCTCGGACGCCTCATCGTTTAATAGGTCTATTGAACACAACGACAAAGATAGGCATGTTCATCCTACCGATACGCATAGCCATCGACAGCGTGATGCCGATAGCAATCCAGTCCCACCAGCAGCAGATGATATCGCTAACCCCTTTTTCATTGGCAAACAGGGCAATGAGTATGTTTATAAAGTCGGTGTGGGAGATTACGGGCATATCTATACATCTGAACCTTTTGATCGGGGGTTTATAGAGATGCAAGCGTGGGAGATTACGGGCGAAAAAACCCCTTATGTGGAGAAGCGTCTAAAGGAGCTTGCCGAGAATTCGCCCTATAAAGGTCAGGTTGTCCAGCGAATCGTAACCCCTGACGGTCAACTGCACAACGTGATTGTCCCGCACGACAGGCAGTATGAGGAAGGGGACGCGATATTACGGTCAGAGTTAGACCCGCCGATTTTAGAAGCACTTGAGCAGGACCAGCCCCCAGCGCGTGTTGAGGTAGCAGGCGAACCGATACCCGATGAATACTATGCGATAGAAGATCCCTATGAACGTCACGAGTTCATAGACAAGGTCGGACTCAGTAAACAATTAAAGATCTCGATGGTGGAGATTGAAGCAAAGATAGCAAAGGGTGAAATTGATGTGTCGTTATCGGCGACACAAAAAGAGAATGTCGATAACAACCTGGCAATGGAGGAAAGAGGACGTATATTAAACTCTTTTGCCAAACCGGTTCCGTCTGATAAACCGCCGGTGAAGGTGCGGTTGCTGTCTGATACTGCTGAAGACGCACTACCGGGGTGGATGCGAAAATTGGGGGACACCCTCCCGTCAGGAAGTAGCGAGGCAGTACCCGATGGGGACTATTCAGCAACAGACCCCTTTTCTGAGGGAAGCATCAATGAAGATGCAAGTGGTGCCCCGGTTCGCTCTGATGTTCCTGTATCTCCATCAGATCTCCCCGATATAGTCAAGCCTATATCCCCTCAAAGTGTAGCGGACATTGAAAAACAGTTGACACCACAGGGGATTGAAGCGGAACTGAGCGAAGGGCTATCACCGGAGCGTTTTGATAAGGCACAACAGTTGATAGACCAGTACGGCACAGAGGAGGGGCTTCGTCGCCTACGGACGATGGATCCTGAAGCAGCTCGTCGATTTGAGTCCGATAAATCGAGACCAAAGCGGGAGCGACGCAATTCACCTACCCGTGACACATCGGATGATGCAGCCTCGACACAGTAGGGTTGCGTCTGAGATTCACACTGTAAGCGGTATCACGCCCTTTTGGGGGGTGATACCGCTTTTTTATTTATCTCTGAGAAAAAAGTCAGGGACTGGCTTTTTAACCCTTCCCCTTGCATATACGCCTTGACTAGATCTTCTTATACCGTAATTTTCGTTATCCATCCAGAGGTGGCGTCGCAGTAAAGAAAATCATCACCGAAGGCCGAAAGACCGTGTGGTTCGGGTTCGTCTTCTGGTACTTCAATCCGATCTAACTCCTCACCGCTATCCAGATCGAGTTTAACGATCACCCGGTCGGAGGTGTGCACAACCCATGCCCCGTCCTCCACCCGCACAACGCCGTGTCCTCGTCCGTACGGTAACGGAATCGAGTGCTGCACAGACCAATCCGAAATCCGCACTTTGTGCATGATCTGGTTTTTCAGTGTTTGGACCCAGAGATAGCCCTCTTCATAATGATCGTATTCCACGCCGTGCGTGCCACCGCCATCCGGTATCGGATACCGACCGAGGCATTCGCCGGTATGTGGATCGGTCTTAATAATCTCTCCCAGCCCCGGTTTTGCATCGTTCGGCCGCGCTGGACGCCACTGCTCACCGGCACCGTTCGCCGCTAGCCAGAGTGCGCCATCGCCATAACACATCCCACTGGTATTGGAGCAGTCGCTCGGAATATCCCGGACTAGCTTGGTCACTCCGTAGCCAGAGGGTTCAGTAATCTCTACCAATGCCACCCTGTCAGTAATTTGATCCGCAATCCACAGACCTTCATCTGTCACTTGCAAGCCGTTGGGTACGCCGTAAGGTGCACGAAATAGCTTCTCAATTTTTCTGCCCATCTGTTTGTCCTTCCTTTATATTAGACTGCTATAGTAGTTACCTCCAAAAATTATAGCATGATTTCCCAAAAATACAACAAAATTTCCATATAACCTAAAATCCATTGCAGTAATATGAAAACTCGTCCCCTCGCTTCCTCTAATTCTTCCCTGTATTACTCCGCGTTCTCCATGTCCCCTGATCTTATCGGGACTCAAAGCAATCTGCGGTAAAGTGTCCCCGGATAGAATTGAGATTCAAATTGCATATTTCTAATGATTCGGGAAAACGGTTGCGTTTCTTTCTAAAACAGGGTAAAATTATCAATGTCCTTCGTACTTGGTGGAGGAACTCACTCTGATAAAGCGTAAATAGCAACGCTTACGTTTGACTTGCGATGGCATAAATTCGATGCTGACTCCCGCTAAAAAATTCGACCTTTCTACAGAAGTTATCTCTAACGAGCCGGTTGCCGAAAATCACTATTTACTGCGCTGTTCGTGTCCAGAGATCGCCACGAACGCACGCCCCGGACAGTTCATCCACGTGCTCATCCCACAAGGTAGTGGCTTACTCCTGCGTCGTCCATTTACAATCTATACTGTCGAGGGCAATCAGATCACGATGCTCTATCAGCTCATCGGTGAAGGGACAAATGTGCTGTCACGTTTGCAGCGGGGTGATTCAATTCGAGTGCTGGGACCGCTTGGAAATACCTTTGAGATTTCACCAGCCCCCGATCCCGCTATAATTGTTGGTGGTGGAGCTGGCATAGCATCATTGATGTTACTTGCTGCTGTATTAAGGGAGGGAGGTGTAGGGGCGCTAGGCTTGGTTGGATCGATGAACAGAGCACGGTTATTGAGCGTGGAGGATTTGAAAGCTATCGGCGTTGAGACATACGTTGCAACCGATGATGGGAGTATTGGGCATCACGGATTCGTCACCGAACTGATCACACATATCCTCGAAACTCGTGAACTGAAAAATCCCATAATCTACGCTTGTGGACCCGACGGCATGCTGCGTGCCGTTACAAAAATTGCACTAGATTATCGTGTTCCCACACAACTAGCGATGGAGAATCGGATGGGGTGTGCGTTGGGAGTCTGTCTCGGTTGCGTCTGCAAGGTGCAAATGCCGGACGGTGGGTTTGAGTATCAGCGGGTATGTACAGAGGGACCCGTGTTTAACGCTGAAGATATTATTTGGTGAAAGATAGAGAAACCGAATTTTTTTGGAAGTAGGGGCGGGGTAACCCCGCCCCTACGGTTTCTTTGTACGATTTCTTGACATGAGCGAACGTGAAAAGAATTTGAAAGGAGATTTAATCATGGAGGCATTAACAGGGATGAAATGTGTTGCCTGCCGTCGGGACGCGCCAAAGGTTACTGAGGCAGAGGTTGCGGAATATCACCCACAAGTTTCCGACTGGGAGTTGATTGAACGCGATGAGATTAAGCGGCTAGAAAAGCTTTTCCAGTTTGACGGTTTCGCCCAAGCCTTGGCGTTCACGAACCGTGTGGGAGAACTGGCAGAGGAGGAAGGTCATCATCCCGCGCTCCTGACTGAATGGGGACGGGTGACTGTCACATGGTGGACGCACAAAATCCGAGGGCTGCATCGGAACGACTTCATCATGGCAGCAAAAACGGATGCGTTGTATGCAGAGTGAGGAAAAAATGAGTAATATCCAGTCTTCACTTGAAGTTAATGTTGCTGGTATCCAGATGAAAAACCCCGTTATGACCGCGTCCGGGACTTTTGGTTACGGCAGCGAATACGTGGACTTCATTGATCTGAACCAGCTTGGTGCAATCGTTGTCAAAGGCATCACCAGTGTGCCGTGGGCGGGCAATCCGATGCCGAGAATCTTTGAAACGCCATCGGGGATGCTCAACGCCATTGGGTTACAAAATGTTGGCGTGGATGGGTTTATCGATAAGAAGCTGCCCTACCTCCGCAATTTCGATGTCCCCGTGATTGTCAACATCTGCGGCGAGCAGGTGGAAGAGTATTTGGAAGTTACGGAGAAATTGGACGCTGCCGATGGAGTTGCGGCAATCGAACTCAACATCTCTTGCCCAAATCTCCATTGTGGTGGGATGAGTTTTGGCGTTGACCCAAAGTTGACCGACGAACTCGTTAAAGGCGTTAGAGAAAAAACTACCCTACCGTTACTAGTCAAACTCTCGCCAAATGTCACAGATATCACTGTCATTGCGCGTGCCGCAGAGGGTGCCGGTGCTGACGGGCTTTCCGTGATTAACACTCCCCTCGGAATGGCAATTGACATCAACACCCGTCGTCCACAGCTTGCCAACGTGACAGGAGGGCTTTCTGGACCCGCCATTAAGCCGATTGCGCTGCGTATGGTCTGGCAAGTCTACAATGCTGTCAGTATTCCAATCATCGGCATGGGGGGGATCATGACCGGCGATGACGCTGTTGAGTTTTTCATTGGGGGTGCTTCTGCCGTTGCGGTCGGGACAGCAAACTTCATCAATCCACGCGCCTCCTTGGAGGTAGTTGACGGCATTCAAGAATATCTCGAACGGCATGAAATGCGTTCGATCGCAGAATTGGTGGGAAGCCTAGAGGTCCCATAAACGAAAAAACCTGACTCAGGTAAAAAGAAAGTGCAAAGCGCAAAAAGAAACCGAGTTTTTTTTCAAAACTCGATTTCTGTTGAACGAATTCTTTATATGAGCAAGGAATTTTTGATAAGGATTGCCTATGAGACACCTCATCACGCTTGATGACTTATCCAACTTTGAAATTGAACAGCTTTTTCGACTCGCGGATCAGATGCGCACGCAGCTTGCCACGTGGTCCGGTTTCTGTAAAGGCAAACTGTTAGCGACGCTGTTTTATGAACCGAGCACACGGACGCGCCTCTCCTTTGAAAGTGCGATAGGACGGCTTGATGGACGGGCACTCGGCTTCGCAGATCCTGATGCTGCTTCCGTCGCAAAGGGCGAAACCATCGCGGACACCGCTCGCATGGTGACCAACTACTCAGACCTAATCGTAGTGCGCCACAGTTGGGCGGGCGCGGCTCACGTTATGGCTCGCTATTCTAATGTCCCGGTAATCAACGGCGGCGATGGCAGCCACAGACATCCCACGCAAGCACTCACAGACCTGTACACAATCCTCCAACGGAAAGGGCAGATAGAAGGATTGACGGTTGGCATTTGTGGCGATCTGCGATATGGGCGGGCAGCGCATTCGCTCGCGCTCGGTGTTGCACGATTCGGCGGAAAGCTCCTCCATATTTCACCCGATGGATTTCAGATGCCTGAATGGGTGTCTACCCGATTGAAACATCTCTATGGTCAAGAACCTATAGAGAGCAATCAACTCAGTGACGTGATTGGTGAGCTTGATGTTATCTATGTCAATCGCCTTCAGGAAGAGCGCTTGCCGCCGGAGATTTCGCCGGAAGATGCACGGGGAAGCTACCTTGTGGATGTAGCCATAATGGATTACGCGAAAGCTGATGCGATAATCATGCACCCACTGCCGCGGGTGAATGAACTGGCTTATGAGTTAGATGAGGATTCACGTGCGGCGTATTTTGATCAATCTGCAAACGCTGTACCTACTCGGATGGCACTACTTGCAAGTTTACTGGGGCTTGAGCAGTTGGTTTTGACGCAACCACCGACGAGAAAGATGATATCGGATCAACAGGCATGTGAGAATCCCAACTGTGCTAGCAATCATGAACGTTACTTGGAACCCGAGACGGAAATAATCGCGGATCAACCCTTGATTTCTGCTTGTGCTTACTGTGGCACCCTTAAAACGTGATCTGCAAATATAGTAGATTTTAGAATTAATTGGACACTGCAAATCGGCGCAGTTGGAAACAGCGCCTACCAAACCCGGGGAATGAAAGTGCTATTTTTTTCTATGATTCACTATAAATTCAAGGAGTATCTATGAGCAACCTAAAAATTCGTGATGTTCGCACCATTGTGACGCAACCGACAGCGAACCTCATTGTGGTCAAAATAGAGACCGATGAACCGGAATTGTACGGTTTGGGTTGTGCTACCTTTACCCAACGTGCCCTTGTTGTTGAAACCGCTATCAACGATTATCTCCGTCCGTTCCTCATCGGCAAGGATCCCGCCGACATCGAAGATATCTGGCAGTCGTGCAATGTATCTGCATACTGGCGGAACGGACCTATCCTCAACAACGCCATTAGTGGTGTGGATCAAGCGTTGTGGGACATCAAGGGCAAAGTCGCAGGAATGCCCGTTTACGACCTATTCGGTGGTAAATCGAGGGAGGCTGCTGCCGTATACGTCGTCCCGGGCGGAAACGACCTTCAGGAGTATGAAGAAAATGTCTGGGCACTTATTGAAGACGGTTTCCGCCACTTCAAACTTGGGGGCGCAGACCGCCTCTTTGCCGACGATACCCCCCACAGTGAAAAGCCCGTTATCACAGACAAAGTTTCCGACTCAAGGGGCAGTATCTACGATCCTGTAAAAGCGGTTCGTGGCATCGTGCGTGCTTTTGAACATTTCCGCTCCACTTTCGGTTGGGATGTCGAGCTTATCTACGATATCCATGAACGCCTTCCGCCTATCATTGGACTCGGCTTGGCGAAGGAGCTTGAGCCGTTTAGGCTATTTTTCTTGGAGGATCTTTTCGCACCTGAAGACAACGATTACTTCCGGCTAGTACGCGAACAGACAAGCACGCCGATTGCTATGGGTGAGTTATACAACAATCCACACGAGATGATTCCGATGGTTAAGGATCGATTGCTGGATTTCATGCGTGTCCACGTCTCTCAAATCGGTGGACTGACGCCGGCACGGAAATTGGCAGCACTCTGCGAAGCCTTCAACGTCCGCACCGCTTGGCACGGTCCCACGGATGTGTCTCCGGTGGGACACGCTGCCCAACTGATGCTAGATTTGAATGTGTGGAACTTCGGCATTCAAGAGGCAGGTCCCTATCAGACCGATCTGCTGAAAGAGGTGTTCCCCGGAACGCCTGAAGTCCGCAACGGGTATATGTGGGCTAACGGCAAGCCGGGCTTGGGCATTGATATAGACGAGGAGTTAGCGGCGAAGTATCCAATCACAGAACCCGCAAGTTCCAACTGGTCGTGGGGCAATGTCAGACTGGCTGATGGAACTATAATCCGTCCGTGATGAACTAAGAGAAACCGAGTTTTTTCTTCAAAACTCGGTTTCTTTGTACAATCTCTCAAAACAGATACAAGGATAAATCATGTCAGATCGACTCAAAATGGGGTTAATTGGTTGTGGCGGTATGTCCGGTGCCCACATGCGGGGCTATCAAGAGCTATGGTCGAAGGGGATTAAGTCCTTTGATATCGTTGCTGCCTGCGATATTGATGTGAGCCACGCAGAAGAACGGGCGACCCAAGCGCATGAATTTCAAGGGGGGCAAAAACCGGCGGTTTACACGGATGTGGAAGAGATGTTGTCTAAGCATTCAGATCTCGATTGTGTAGACATCTGTGCCCTCCATAGCGCGCACCACACCCTCGCTGTTACCGCACTGAAAGCAGGAAAACACGTCATCATCGAAAAACCGCTCGGTATCACCATGCGTGCCTGTAATCTCATCCTTGATGCTGCGGAAAAGAACGGGCGCATCCTGTCTGTCGCAGAAAACTATCGTCTAGATCGGGTTCAACGGGCGCGACGGTGGGCGGTGCGTCAAGGACGGATTGGCGATCCACGGATGTTTTTCTGGGTGGAGGTCGGCGAGGGTTTGGGAAAATGGAGTTGGCGTAATTTCAAGATGGACGCCGGCGGCGGTTGGGTGCTCGATGGTGGTGTCCATTTTACAGATCTTATGCGTTTTATTCTCGATGCGGAGGCGGTAGAGGTGTATGCAATCAACAAGGCTTACGAACCGTATCGCTATGATGATCCAGCAGCGCGGCAGGGCGGTTACGATGTTGACGTTGAGGATGCGATGATCTCCGCAATCAAATTTGAGAGAGGTATCTCCGCGCAGTGGACATGGGTCGGTTCGGGACCGGGGAACGGTATCAGTCGCAGAACCCTTTATGGCAGCGAAGGCAGTTTGGATTTCGAGGCAGGTCTTACACCTCGCGGTGGTGAAACTATTAGCAACGAAGTCCTACTCCAAGAATTTCTGGCACACATCAGCGACGATGAACGCGAATATTACTTCCCAAGTGGTATCGAGGATACCGTCGCCATAGAACTCAAGTATTTTGCGGACGCTATCACCACCGGCGGCAAACCGGAGGTCGATGGGATTGAGGGTATGAAGTCCGAAGCGATCTGCATGGCGGTCTACGAGTCCGGTTGGCACGGTCGTCCGGTGACATTGGCAGAGATTGAAAATTGTGAATTGGAAGGCTATCAGGGCGAGATTAATGAGAAACTGGGGATAACGTAAAGTGTAAAAACCTCACGGATACTCAGACAGGAGATAATAATGAATCAACAGATAACTTCCCCCGAAGCGTTTTTTGGCTTCCAGCTTGGAAGCGATCGGAAGATGGCGCGGTGGAACCAGATTGTCGATTACTTCCGGTTATTGGAAGCACAGAGCGATAAGATCCAAGTTATTGATATGGGTCCCTCTACAGAGGGGCACCCGTTCCTATTTGTGATTATCTCCTCACCGGAGAACCTATCGAATTTGGAGCGTCTCCGCGAGGTGAACGGGCAAATCAAAGATCCGCGTGGAATGTCGGAGGAGGTCATAAATTCGTTCATCGGGGAAGGGAAGGCGATTATCCTTCAATCGATGGGGCTGCACGCAACGGAGATCGGCAGCACGCAGATGGTATCGGAACTGGCTTACGATCAGATTACACGGACTGATGAAGAAGCGACGCGCATTCTGGATAACGTTATCTCACTGATGGTGCCGTGTTTCAACCCAGATGGTCAGATCATGGTGACCGACTGGTACAACAGATATGTCGGTACAGAGTACGAAGGCAGTACACCACCGTGGCTGTATCACAAATATGCTGGGCATGACAACAACCGCGACGCTTTCATGTTCAACCTAGTCGAATCTCAGTATATGGCGCAGATCATGTATAAAGAGTGGCAGCCCCACGCCTACCAGGATCATCATGAAATGGGCTGCTACGGCGCACGTTTATGGGTGTGTCCCTATTCGGAGCCGCTGCATCCGCACGGTGATCCGTTGGTTTGGCGGGAGATTAGCTGGTATGGGGCGCACATGGCATATAAATTAGAGGAGGCGGGCAAGACCGGCGTCCTTAATGCGTCGTTGTTCCCGGCGTGGAGTCATCTCGGTTTCCACTGGATGGGTAACTATCACAACATCGCCAGTATGCTGACAGAATCGGCACACGCCAAGTTGGCAACGCCGATGTATATCCACAAAAGTCAACTGAAAGGCGAAGATGATCGGAAGCAGTTGCTCGACGAAGGGGGTAACACGCTAAGGGCGTTTCCCCACTATAAACCTCAGACCAACTTCCCCCACCCGTGGGAGGGCGGTTGGTGGCGAGTTCGTGACATTGTTGAACAGCAAAAGATCTCGGCGTGGGGATTGCTTGACATGGCAGCACGGAATAAGGACACAATTCTGCGGAATGCGTATCTGAAGGCAAAGCGACAGACCGCACTCGGCGCGTCCGGCACACCCGCCGCATACCTCATCCGCCCGGACCAACACGATCCGCTGACCGTCGTAAGGACGATTAACAAGCTACTCGTTCAGGGAATAGATATCCAGAAAGCGGTACAAGCTTTTACGGTCAACGGTTCAAACCACCCGGCGGGGACCTACTGCATCCCTCTCAATCAACCGAAGATGGGAGTCATTAAGACGCTGCTGGGACGGACTTTATACCCGGACGACGCTTGGACGAGGCAACCCGATGGCACACCGCAGCGTCCTTACGATACTACAACGGATACCATGACGGAGTTTATGGGGGTCGATGCTGTGCCGGTACAGGGGAATATCGAAGGGAGTTTTGAGGCTGTTACGGAACCGGAACCCCTTACCGGGAAGGTCGTCGGCACCTCGCAGGTCGGTTATCTTTTCGATGGTAGACTCAACGATAGCTTCCAAGTCCTCAATCAGTTATTCAATAGGGGTGTAGAAGTTACCCGCCTGCACGAGACGGTGTCAGTGGGGGACGAAGACTTTCCGACAGGCGCGTTTGTGGCTGCTGCTAGGGCTGAAAATCTGCTCACAGAAATCGCCCAAGATTGTGGCGTTACCTTCCACGCGCTTGAAGGGGAGTTAGACGCAAAACAGAGTGAAATCCGGCGAGCGCGGATTGGTATGTATCAGCGATATTGGGGTGGTAACATGGATGAGGGGTGGACGCGGCTGGTCTTGGAGCAGTATGGATTCCCGTACCAGACACTGAAGGATGCGGAGATTAAAGCCGGCAACTTGAACGAGTGTATTGACGTTCTCATACTGCCCGATGACTCTACCGATATGATCATCGGCGACAATGCAGCGGATCGACTCAGAGAAAACCCTATCCCTCCAGAATATCGAAGCGGTATCGGGGAGGAAGGCGTCAAAGCGATAAAGGAATTTGTCGAAAATGGTGGCACATTGATAACGCTCAACCAAGCCTGTAACTTCGCCATCAAGAAGTTGGATTTGCCGGTGCAAAACGTCGTGGCAGGTAAGTCAGCCAAAGAATTCTACTGCCCCGGCTCCACCCTACACGCTAATATCGACACAAATCATCGGCTCACCTACGGTATGCCCGACGAAGGACTCATCTTCTTCTGGAGCGGTCCCACCTTCCGTGTCCGTCCCTCTTTTTCCAATGAGAGATGCGAGATTCTCGTCCAATATCCTGAGAGAGACATTTTGCAGAGTGGTTGGCTTGTCGGTGAGGAGCAGATAGCGGGGACTGCTGGTATGATTGCAGTGGGGTACGGCGAAGGATCGGTTGTCCTTTTCGGATTCAGACCGCAGCATCGGGCGCAAACGCATGGGACGTTCAAGTTGTTTTTCAATGCGCTTATTGGTTAGGGGTGATAGGTAGGGTAGAGGTAAATATTATTTGAATCGCGGATTATTGTCAGAATCAGAATTTCAGGATTTTAGGATTAGCAGCTTTCAAGGACACATGTCGCCCTTCTGGGGCTTGGAAGGAGATCCCTATCGCCTGACTATAAACATATCGCCCCCTCTGGGGTTAAATGGATCGATGCACAGGCTTGATGTACCACGAACCACGTTCTGTTTTTTTATCCTGTAAATCCTTAAATCGTGAAAATCCTGATTCTGACAATAATTATGGGCACCCCTCAAACAACCTTAGCTGGATGCATCAAAACGGCAGGGACGTTGAGCAGGTATAGTTTAACTCACCCCAACCTATTCCCACTTCCGAATATCCACAAAATGTCCAGCGATCGCAGCCCCCGCAGCCATCTGCGGACTGACGAGATGCGTCCGTCCTCCCTTGCCCTGTCTTCCCTCAAAGTTCCGATTCGACGTACTCGCACACCGTTCACCCGGCATCAGGATATCCGGATTCATACCGAGGCACATGCTACAGCCAGACTCACGCCACTCAAATCCCGCCTCACGGAAAATCTCGTCCAAACCTTCCGCCTCCGCCTGTCGCTTAACCGCCTGTGACCCCGGCACAACGAGCGCGTTCACCGTTGGAGAAACCTTGCGTCCCTTGGCAACCTCAGCAGCAACGCGGAGGTCGTCAATCCGAGAATTGGTACAACTCCCGATGAATACCTTATCGATCTGAATCTCCTCAATGGGTGTCAGCGGCTTCAAATCCATATAGGTCAATGCGTGCTCCGCTGCCTGTTTCTCATCCTGCGTCGGCATCCGAGCCGGATCCGGCACCTGTCCCGTCACCTCAGTCACCATCCCCGGATTCGTTCCCCACGTCACTTGAGGTGCCAGCGTTGCAGCGTCAATGGCAATCGACTTGTCGTAGACTGCTCCTTCGTCTGTCGGCAACTGTTTCCACCTTTCGACCGCCTGATCAAACGCCTCACCCTGCGGACAAAATTCCCGTCCTGCGAGGTATTCATACGTTTTGTCATCCGGGGCAATCATACCAGCACGCGCCCCCGCTTCGATGGACATATTGCAAACCGTCATCCGCTCCTCAATGCTCAACGCCCGAATGGCAGATCCAGTGTATTCGACCACCGAGCCCGTTCCGCCAGCGGTCCCGATCCGACCGATAATCCCCAAAATAATATCCTTTGCAGTAACCCCGTGCCCCAATTCCCCATCAACCTCAATCTTAAAGGTCTGCGGACGCTGCTGCAAGAGACACTGGGTCGCCAATACATGCTCCACCTCACTGGTCCCAATACCGATAGCAAGTGCGCCCAACGCCCCATGTGTCGAGGTATGGCTATCCCCACAAACGATTGTCTTCCCCGGTTGGGTGATACCTAACTCAGGTCCAATCACATGCACAATCCCCTGATTGGGGCTATGCAGGTCATACAAGGTGATACCAGTTTCAGCGCAATTCTGTGCCAATACCTCCATCTGCTTGGCGGCAATCTCATCGAGGATTGGAAGGGTTCGATCCGTGGTTGGCACATTGTGATCCATGGTCGCAAAAGTCAGATCCGGACGGCGCACCTTTCGACCCGCGAGCCGGAGCCCCTCAAACGCCTGTGCAGAGGTAATTTCGTGAACGAGATGTGTATCAATATAGAGAATTGTTGTTTCGCCCGGTATTTCATGGACGATGTGGGCATCCCAAATCTTTTCAAACATCGTTTTCGGTGTCATCTATCTCTCCTACCTATCAACAGCTCAATAAAATGTGTTTTAATTTCCGTTTGTTTAGTATACCCGATTTTCTCTCTCCTATGCAATACCATAAGACAATATATTAGGGCTATTTATGGTAGATTTTAGAATTACTGAGACAGTTCCAATGCAGATGTACAGATTGGGAAATCTGTACCCACAAACAACCCCCTAAATCCCCCTTGTCAGGGGGACTTTGGCAAATGTTCACTTATTTGTCTAATTCACCATAGTTTTCCGTTTTGGTTCATGATTCACTGGCTATCTGAGCGACCGTTTGTTAATTTTTTATCGCCTCAATAGCTACCTGTGCTTTGAATTGACTAGTGTACTGCTTTCTACGGGACATGGGGGTGAAAACTCCTTTCTATGTTTGGACGTTTCTGACCTATATGGTCGCACAGATGGCGACTGTTTTACAGTCCAAAATATATCTTATTCAGCTGCCCAGGTTTTGGGGTAATTACACTCGTTGGGACTTTTGTTGGTTCATTAGTGCATTGGTTCATTAACTGTGAATTGGGTTTCACTTTAGCTGCCTGTAAGAATGTAGGGTTGAAATTCAGAAACGCTGCTGTCCTTGATAGCGAGGTACTTTCAACCGTTCAACCCAACCTACGGCACTGATTTGCCTTATTTTAGGGATTGCAGATTTTTCGCCATGAGATTCGATTACTCTATCCAGCCCATTGCTTCTCGCAGATTCTCTTTCGCATCGGCATGGTCCCGACGCGTGCGATAAAACACCCGTTGCGCTTCGGTGAATTGGGCTTGTGCCTCAAAAGCGTCGTCAAACGTCAAGCCGCGATAGCTTGGAAGGTCCAACCCTTCGTCCAAAACCCGCTCAATCGTCCGGAGTCGTTGCTCGAAGATTTGCACACGCTTTTCTTCAATTTCCATCCGTTCCCTGGCGTTTGCTACCTCTCGATAGGTGCGGCGCACCTCAACTCGGATCTGCTTCTGTAAATCAGTAAGTTCCAATTCGAGGTGGGCAAGCTCGGCACGCTCGACATCTCGATGTCCTTCCGTTAAGCCCCCATCGAAAAGAGGAAGGTTGAGGTTCAGGCGTATTTCCCAGCCGTCCCGATCATCACGGGTTCCTTCAAAAGGCGTCGCATCGTCTCTCTCTTGTTTGAGAACCGCCGGATCGTACACCACCGTCGTATCCCACGTCCGATCTCGCTGGTTTAGAAGCAGATGGGCATCCCGGTAGCGAAGAGCGGCATCAAGTTCTGGAATTCGATGCCAGCGCGTCTCCTTGACCAACCGTTCTTGACGGCTTATTGCGCCGGTAAGTTCTTTGAGCCCCAATCGGTTCTCCAATCCCAACTTAACTGCACGTTCAAGCGTTAGATCATCATCTGGTATGCTGTCAACGAGACGAACGCTTGCCAATACTCCCAATCCTGTCAATCGAATCAATTCCGCCTTGTCGATATCCAACCGCCGTCTCAATTCGTTGAGTGCCAGCTGCTGTTCTGCCAATTCCAGCTCTGTGTTCAGTACACTGAGGATGGGGATTCGCTTTTCTGCATGCTTTCTTTTGGTCCCTTTGAGCTTTTCCTGTAGTGTGGCTTCGACAGCACTCCGTTGTTCGATCTCCTCCTCTGTCAGGGCGATGTTGTGCCAGAGCCTTCTGAGGGCAAAGATGATCTCTTGCTTTGTACGCTCGAGTTCAATCCCGGAGAGGCGTACATCTTCTTGTGCCTGATCCAGATCTTTTGGGATCTCACCAAACTGCGCGATGAGTTGACTGAGGGAAACGCGAGAGAAGTAATCCCTTTCCAAGCCTAAAGCGTCGTTTTTCCTTCGTTCATAAAGACCGGTGAGCCCCAGTTGTGGCAAGTAAACAGAGCGAGCAATTCGCAGGTTCGCCTTGGCGCGATCCAGAATTTTCTGCGCTTTAAGCACTTTCTCACTGTTTTCCAACACCAGTCGCGATGCGTTTTCCAACGTCAGCGTCACCTGATCCTGAGCAAACATAGGCACTGAAACACTCAAAAACAGGTAACATAATGCGTGAAACGTGAAACGTGAGGTATTATACGCCATTCGTGATACACGATACTTTCTTTCCATCCTGTTTTTCCTTCCCTTCACGCTCATTTCCACGATTCCTTATCGACGGCTGATCCGAACTGTGATGATCGCAATCCCAATGACAAGCAGCAGGAGTAACCCAAACAGAATTGTTGTCACCGAGAGCCGCGTCTTCGATTGGATATGAACCCGCACAGTCTTCTCTCGCGCTTCAAAATGACGGTTATCAACGGTGAGTTCCGCGTTGACCTTCGCTTCGTATTCGCCGACACCCACATCCGCAGATGGAATCAGCGTCAGATAAATCTCAACCTCCTCATTCCGAAGCAATCCTGACACCACCTCCGGTTCTACAACATATTTCCAATCGGTGTAGACATCAACCACCATCCGAATATCGACGAGATCCCGTGTGCCGATATTCCGCAGCTTCAGCGTCATACCAATCTGTTCGCCCATTTTGATAGTATGGTAAGCGTTAGGGATAAACAGTTCAATCTCCGGTACGCCTTTGGGGATAAGCTCAAACCGTTCAATGCCACCTTTAATCTGGGCAATCTGTTCCGGTGAAAGGGACAGTCGATTATTGACACCATCGAGTTGTCTGGCTTCCGCTTCATCAATGACGGCGACATAGAATTCCAGTGTTTCATCTAGGTAAGAAGCCTCTAGTTCTTCAGGAAGGTAGACAATCAACGAGAGATCGCGTTTGGATTGCGCCTGTGTGAACTTGACTTGAGACATGCGCGATTGGCTTTCAGCATCTTGGAATTCAAAGCTCAGACGATTAAGAAGATTGATAATCCTCAATTGAAAAGTATTTTCCGTCTCCGCCAACCGATCCAGCGTCAGGTCATAGGTAACGGGGCTGCCCAGATTTCCCTCCTGAGAAAATTGTAGCGAACTGACATTAACCACATCCTCCTCTGACTCTTTTTGGAGGTATACCAGACGGTTATCCGCTTCTATCAGATCGGGGTATTTCAATGCGATCATAATCGAGTCCACATCCTTCTGGAGTTGGAATGTCAGACCGATTTCATCGTTGTAGCCGAGCAGCGGAATCTTCTGCTCATACGGTTGAGCAATATTGGTCGGTTGGGCTGCGTTGGTTGGATCAATATCCTTGAGAGAAACAAAGATAGATCGAATCTCGTTGGCGGCGGCGATTTCTTCAGGGGTGGCATTGACGGGCATGGATTCGGTGGTCGAAGTGTTCTTCAGACGGAGATCAACCATAATCTGGTTGTCTACGCGATATTTCTTCGCACTGATGACCGAAATGTGGCGGGTGTCTTCTTCGAGATGAATCTTATAGGGATATACCTTTTCCAGATACCGCAGGCTGACGATAATACTATCGACGTTGCGGCGGAGTTCAAAATCGAGAGTTTTCGACTGCTGATCTTTGAGATTCGGGATTCGGATTTCATACGGTACACCGATGATTGCTCCCTGTTCATCCTGAATTGAGACGTAGACGTTGTTGATCTCTTGTGCTGCGGCATATGTTGTGCCCTCAGTCGAGGAGGGTGGTAATTCATCGGTGCTATCCTCCTGATCCGATGGGGAGGGAGAGTGTCCCAAAACCGCTCCATATTTGAGGACGAGCTCCAACCGCCGCCGATCCGCCTCCTTGTATCGACGTGCAGAGAGCACAGAGATGTAGGGTTCCTCCTGCTTGAGGTGGATGTTACGGTCTTCTTCAATGTCGAGATATTTCAGGCTTACCACCACGTCTTGCAATTCATCTTTGACCAGCTCAAACTCTAAGGTTTTCTCCTCGCCCTCCTTCAGGGACGGAATACGTACCTCATAAGGTATTGCGACAATCGCCCCCTGTAGTGAAAATTCTCCTTGGTCTTTAATGGAAACAAAGATGTCGTCAATCTGTGCGCTGATGATGACCTCTCTGTCAAGGACCTTTGAACTCTCTTCTAGTTTGACTGGCGATGAGCTGTTTTTTAACGTAATTGAGAACATCTCCCTGCCATCTCGGGCTTCATAACGTCGAGTGCTCAAGATGGTAATATGCCAAGCAGTCTTCAACGAATCGAGTTCAACGTTTTGCAGGTTTAGCTTTGCGTCCTCATACGCTGCCTTTGCGCGTTCGTATTCCTCCTCCGCTCGGTTTACCTCTTGGACAGTGACGATGTTATTCGCCTCTTGAAGCATATCTCTTAGGTTCGTAAGCTCATCTTCTTTCTTCTCCATCAGCTTTTTCGCCAAATCCATATCAAGTTTGGCTTTGTCAATCTGAATCTGGCGCAGTTGGTCATCTTTGGTTCGTGCCTTTTCGGACTGTGACGAATCTTGAGATGCTTCTTCTTGTGCCCAAAGCGGCTGATGGCTCAATAGAAACACCAAACCAATCATCAACGAGAGATATATCTTGTACATGCTCTGTTCCCCCTTCTTGGAGGTGAAAAAAATAAATAAGAATAGGTGAACACTGACACAAACGCCTTTAATTAGGCAACTTCCTCTTTCCCTGACTCATATCCCGCCACATAGCGGAGGTATAACGCTTCTAGATCCTCGGTTTCGATCTCTTGGCGGGTGAGCTCACGAACCAGATTGCCTTGTACCAAAATCCCAATCTGATCGGCAATTTCCTTCGCGCGGAAGATGTCGTGGGTGGACATAAAAATCGCTTTCCCTTCACTCTTTAGTTCGCGCAATAGGTTCAAGAAATCTGCACCACCCTTCGGATCCAGTCCAGACGTTGGTTCATCGAGAAGCACCGCATCAGCACCCTTTATGATGGCTATCGCAATCCCCAACCGTTGACGCATCCCTTTCGAGAACGTCTTCACCCGCCGTTTAAATGCGTCTTCAGGCAGCCCCACCCGAGCCAGTGTCTCGTCCAGTTCTTCGCGAGTTATCTTTTTTCTACCACCCAGCTTGGCGAAGAACTCCAAGTTTTGTCGAGCGGTGAAATTCCGATACAATTCGACGTTTTCTGAGACGTAAGCGAGATGCTTTTTGGCTTCCAGCGGAAACTTGGGAATCTCGATGTCATTGACCAACGCCGTGCCGCTGGTTGGGTCGATGAAGTTCAGGAGCATGGAGATGGTGGTGCTTTTGCCTGCGCCGTTAGCACCCAAGACCACATAGATCTCCCCGGGATTGACTTTCAGGTTGAGTTTATTGACAGCTAAAATGGTGCTGTCATAGACTTTGGTTAGGTCTCTCGTTTCTAACATGGTAGATCCTCCTTTGGCTTTATTAGGCACAACGACCCTTATTATTAGTTGTTTGGGTTCTTAATTAAGGTTTCACATCATACTGCAAAAAAGCCGCGTATCCACCGACTAAAAATAGTGTTGTAAAGAGCAGCAAAAGAGCTAGTGGCACAAAGCCGGATTTCAATCGCTCATTCACCGTTAGTTCGCTGTAAGAAAAAACGTCCCCTTTTTCGATTGGGGGCTCGGCCTCCATATGGGGTAACGTATGTTGTAACGCCCTGCTGAGTTCATTGAAATATTCGCTATCAAATCGTTCTGCTGCTGCAATAAACTGAGCCTCACTCCTCGAATCGGTCCCCGCTAATTGAGTTACAAATGAAGCGAAACAAGCGTATGGTGACAGTGACGCAATTGCTGCTGTAATTTGTTCTTGTCTTTGCACTTTGCGACGATAATCCACAGTGAGTTTCGACAATGCTTCTTTTTTAGCGTTTATGAAACGTGCTTCGGTATCTACCTGCAATTTCCGACCATCAGCCAGAGACAGTCGCCTGTCAATAACTTCCAGTGAGGCTTCATCATGCCACCTTTGACGTTGATCTTGAAGTTCTTTTTCCGCCAGTTTCAACTCGCGGGCGTGGGACACGAAGGATGGAATTCGATAGACCACCTTTGCGAGATCAGGACCAAGATTAGGAATAACGAACACACCTACTCCCCACAACATCAAAAGTGCTACAATTGCTGTTGATGAACGGGAGGTCAGCGTGGAAACCAACACCCCAAGCGCAAAGACGCAAGCCAAATACAGCGACGCACCGAACAGCAACCAGCCTACAATGCTCCAATCAGCAGCGGTCAATTGAATCTGCGGATGAGTTATAAAAATCAGGAAGCCGGAAAACCAGCCGACCAAACAGGGTAAAATTAAGCTTAAATAACCTCCAATCCACTTGCCCAAAATCAACATCGGTTTTGGAGCAGCGTTGGACGCCATCAGTGCTAAAGTCCCTGTTTCGCGTTCACCACAGACAGTATCGTAGGCAAAAAGGATCGCCAAAAGCGACATCACAATCCCAATGATGAAAATCCAATCAACTGTTGTGAACAGCACAGAAAGAGGATTATCATTGATGGTCTCTATGGTTTCGGGATAAAGATCGACTTCAAGCCGTGCGGAGCGCGCCGAATTGTTTTCAATTCCGGGAAAGAGTACTGAAAGTACCGATGGCTTTCGATCCACGATAACTAGTCCTTCGCTTTTTGTTTCAGTATGCAATTTAACGCGAGCATGGTAATCCGCGAGTTCCTGTGCGTAGTTATTTGAAAGCACAGAAGCACTGATAGTTGTCAATCCGAAGCTTAAAAGAAAAGCTATAAAGAAACGTAGCGTCGAAATTTTATCTAGGAATTCCTTCCGGATAATGGTGCTTAACATACCAATTCCTCCTCATCAAGGATTGAAGTCCCAATTTTGGGGTTGGGAGTTAACTATCGCCGAACCTCACATTTTGCGAATGCTATTGCAGCAAAAGCGAAACCGAGTCCCAGCCAGAATACGAGTAACAACAAGTCGATCCGAATCGCGTGTAGTGTATCGAAAAAAGGTAGTGTTTCAAAAGTAACACTCAGTTGACTCGCAAGTAACAGGTCCTTTACGAGCCGAAATCTATCTTCCTGAACTTTCAATCGCCACTTCCGGTAAGCGTATGTCTCTTGAGGCGGTTTAGATTGGGACAAGATTTGTTTAGATGCTTCTAAAAGGGTTTGAATATTAGAGCCAAGTTGAGACTCATGTCCTTTTAACTGTGTATGATACTGTTTTTCATCTTTGATACCTGTCTGTGCCAGTCCTGTGGCGGCATACACATACGCGCCTGCTGGAGATAGCCGCGTAAAAAGCTGTGAAAGTGCCAACCGTTTTTGTCTTAGCGTGGCGTAGCGCTCGTCAATTCCTGTCAGGGTTTCCTCGATTTGAGGTTGTGCTTCTGGATGCCATTTCCCATAGCCGGGAATGTACTCTTCTGACGGTTTTTTCTTTTCTGCTTCGTCCTCAATTGCCCGCGCTGTTTTAAACTTTTCGGTATCAATTTGTTGTTGTGAAGGCACCTGTACCAATTGTTTGCCGACGAGCCAGCCGATATTCGGGACAATCAGCGTTAAAACCACCCAAATCGCTAGCGACACCAGCACAGCTGTCGATGCCCGACTTGTCACAGCCGAAATTGATAATCCAATAAAGAAAAACACGCCGAGGTATCCAAGCGACGTTAGCAACAGGCTGAAAATCCGTAGCCAACCTTCACCACTGAGGGCTACGGACGGCGAAAGGACAAGTAGCAAGAGTGCTATCACTGATGCCACCAAAAATGGGAGTGCGATACTCAAGTAACCTCCTAGAAATTTGCCCAAAAGTGTCTGACCGCGGGAGACAGAATTCGATAATATCAGTTGAAGGGTTCCCCGTTCGCGTTCACCAGCAATCGTGTCATACGCGAACAGAATCACGAGTAGAGATAGCACTACCTTGGTGAAGAACAGGAAGTCGGGTAGGGAGTACAGCGTAGCGGTTTTGTTTCTTTCTTGGGGATTACCTATGTCGGTTGCGGCTTTGTAGCCTGACTTACGGATGTTAAAGAACTGGACGGGGCGATTCATCCGATCCTCAATGCCGCGGGCGAGAATGCCAAGTTCAACAGGGCGCCGATAGATACCGATAATATTAATCATGTCGCCCATACTACTAAACACGATAGGCATTCCATCTTCATTGAGGTACATATATACGGCGACGGGAACTCCAGAGACGGTATCGTCCATGCGTGTCAGGTTGTAGCTTGATAGCCTCGTCGAGTAATCCTTTAGTCCGAGCCAGACGCTCATCGTCAACAAAAGGGAACACAGCACGAATGCCAGCTTAATTTTATGGGTTTGCCAATTATCATAAAGTTCCTTTTTTGCGATCAGCCAAATCATTGAACACCTCCGTTTTTTGACCTTCTCTTCAGTGTTATAGAGAATCATCTGTCTACTTTACTTGGCAAAACTTAGTACAATGCACTACTACTTCCTCAGATTGATGCTCCCATTTTCGGTTCGCAGCTCGACCATCGCCGACCCGCCCTCGCCAATTTTGCCTGAGAGCCGCTTTTTGGATGTGTCCGTGAAGGGCACAGAGAAATCGGAATGCACTCGCCCGGTAATGGTTTTGGCGTCAAGTTGACCAGAGAAATCTCCCGGTAACTTCAAGTTGATTGAACCGTTGCTCGTCCGCGCTGACACCGGGGCAACACCTTCGCGAATCTCTACATCAACAGAGCCATTACTAGTGACAAATGTCCCTTCCTCCGTTAATCGCTTGACTGATGCTTCGATCTTCCCGTTCCTAGTGACAGTGTGAATACGTCCCGCTCCACCGTGCAATTCGATCTTGCCGTTGGTCGTTGCGGCATCAACCGCACCATCCACGCCATTAATCTCTATCTTGTGGCTAGCTTTTAGGTTCACATCAATGGCGGACGGGCACTGAATTTCATAGTTGATACTGACGCTGGTGCCCGATGGCGGTTTGGGATGTTTTTTGTAAATGTTTATTTCTGTTCCGCGTTGCTCGACGTGAATCTGAACCTTTTTCGCAAATTTCTCTGCATCTGCTCTGTTCCACGCACGGACCTGTTTGAAGGCGCGAACAATCACTTTATCTTGGGCTGAGCCTACAAGCGTAATCCTGCCGTTGGTGGTTTCTGCAGAGATGGCTGAGATATCTGCGCCATCAAGCGTCCAATCCAATTGTTCCGAGAATCTCCACTGCCAGACAATGATAAGGAGGGCAGATAGAAGCACGACAGCCCAGATAAGGTGTCTATAGTGTTTCATGATTTATCTATCTCCTTCTAATGAAGTTTATTGTTGTATTGAAGTATCTATATGAACCGGTTATGCCGGGTGCTGCACAATTTTTGCCACTTTTGCAGATCGAACTAAACAGATTAAGGACAACAACCCCTATCATTTAGTTTTCAGGGCTCTGAACTAGCGCTTCACATCGTACCGCATAAAGGCGGCGTATCCTCCTACCAAACATAGCCCTGTATATAGCAGCAGAAGGCTCAACGATCCGAGAGCAAGTTTCAATCGTTCAGGCACCGTTGGCTCAGTGTAGAAAAAAGTCGATTTTTCAGTTCCTTGCCCCGGTGATACTACCGTTTGGAAGTACGAGGGGGTATCGGCGAAATATTCGTTTTCAAATCGTTCCGTTGCTGCAATAAACTTGGCTTCGTTTTGGAAATGGCTTGCTGCCAATTGGGTCGCAAAAAACGTAAAGCAGGCATACGGCGACAGCGCTGCAATCCCTGCGGCGATTTGTTCCTGCCTTCGTATCTTGCGGTGATACGCTTGGGTAATGTTTGATAATGTCTTATCTTGGGCGGAAGTGGAACGTGCTTCAACATTTAATAGCAACTTCTTACCATCAGCCCATGTGAGTCGTTTGTCAATGACTTCTAGTGCAGCCGCATCATGCCACCTCTGGCGTTGATGCTCAATTTCGGTTTGTGCAAGTGTCATCTTGTGGGAATGGGTTGAGAAAGATGCAATCGGAGAGAAAGTTTTTGCGAGATTAGGACTCAGATTGGGAATGACGAATACGAAAAGTGTCCAGAGAAACAACAGTACCACGATTGCCGTTGATGGACGCGTGGTTAGTGTGGAAATCAATATCCCCAGCGCGAAGAAGCAAGCTAAATACAACAAAGCTCCGATAATTATCAATCCCAACGCACTCCAATCTGTAACAGAGAGTTGAATATGTGGATGCATTGAAAGGATTAATAGACCAAGAAGCCATCCAACGCTGCAAGGCAAAATCAAACTGAAATAACCGCCAAGCCATTTGCCCAAAATCAACATCGGTTTTTTGATGGGCTGCGATGCTATCAACGCAAGTGTGCCCGTTTCGAGTTCGCCACAAACGGCATCGTAGGCAAAGAGGAGGGCTAAAAGCGACATTACAATGCCAATAATGAACGTCAAATCCACGGCGGGCAACAAAACAGAAAAAGGATTGTCATCGATGGTCTTGATGATTTTCGGCTGAAAGCCGATTAGCAGCCGCACAGATCGTGCTGCCCCCTTTGTAATCCCCTGAAACAGTGCTGTGAGAATTGACGGCTTTCTATCTACGGCTATCAACTGCTCGTTGCTCGTCTCGGCATGCATTTGGGTGCGGAGGCGATAATCCGCAAGTTCTTGCGCGTAGTCTTCTGAGAGTACGACGACACTAACGATTGTCAGTACGATACTCAAAATAAGCGCGACAAAGAAACGCAATGTTAAAACCTTTTCCAGAAACTCCTTTGTCGTGATTATCCATAACATTGGATTTCCTCCCTGATGTGAAGTTGGTCCTAGGACGAAGTTATAGTAGATTTTGGAATTAATGAGACACTCCAAATCGGCGCAGTTGGAAACAGCGCATACCAAACATGGGGGGACCTGATGTGAAGTTGGTCCTAGGACGAAGTTAAAGTGATATGTAGATTTCCGTAGTCTGGATGGGCACGTATAAATATAATTTATGTCGGAACCCTGCGGTTCTCAGGGAGCGATACGCGATAAAATCACTGCCTTACCCCACATTTCATAATTGCCAACATCGCGAAAGCGAAACTGAATCCCAACCAGAGCACGAGCAGCGATAAATCAAACCAAATTACGTTCAGAGTTTTGGGCAACGAAAGCAGATTAAAAGTAAAACTTAGTTCGTTTTTGATTATATTTCTGACAGTCCGCCCTTCATATGAATTGATTTTCACCAGTCGGTCTCGGTGAGCGCGCGGTTCTTGAGGTAGATTTTTATATATCGGTGGTTGTTCTTCCGGCTTTTGCAGTAGAGCAAACGTTTCTTCGATAGTCGCGTCTAGTTGGGACTTATGCTGCCTTAATTGTAAATGATAGAACTCTTCATCTTCAATACCTGTTTGCGCTAAGCCAGTGAAAGCGTGCACATACACCCCTGCGGGAGAAAATCGTGTAAGAATCTGTGAGAGTGTTAGCCGTTTTTGCCTCAGGTTAGCGTAGCGTTTTTCAATCTCTTGCCGTGCTTCCTCGATTTGAGTCTGCACTTCTGGATGAAACTTTCCGTAGCCCGGGACAAACATCCCCGACGGTTTTCTTCTTTCCGCATCATCCTCAATTTGCCGTGCTGTTTTGAACTTTTCCGTGTCAATCTGTTGTTGCGATGGCACTCTTACGACCTGTTTGGCGACAAGCCACCCTACATTTGGAACAACGAGCGTCAGAATAACCCAGATTGCTAGGGATATCAGCGCAGCGGTTGCCGCGCGTTGCGTCAGAGTTGAAATGAACAATCCGATAAAGAAAAACAGTGCGATATACCCGAGCGATGTTATCAGTAGCAGCAAAATCCGTAACCAGTTTTCTCCATCCAACGCAATTAGTGGGGTGCGTGCAAGCAGAAGGAAGGCTATCACCGCCGCCGCCAAAAATGGAAGGACAAGACTCAAATACCCTCCCAAAAACTTCCCCAATAGTACTTGACCCCGCGAAACAGAGTTGGAAAGCATCAGTTGCAGCGTTCCCTGTTCTCGTTCGCCGGCAATTGCGCTAAAGGTAAACAGTATTGTAAGCAAAGACAACACCACTTTGACAACGAAGAGAAAATCAGGTGGTGAAAACAACACGAACAGCCTGTTTTTTTCCTGCAAGTTACCGGCGTCAATAGTTGCGTTATAGCCCCCCAAAATGTTGAACAGTCGAACGGGACGGTTCATTCGATCTTCGAGTCCTCTGGCGAAAATACTGAGTCCAACCGGGCGACGATAGATACCAATGATGTCAACTATGCCGGCAGCACGGGTCGTACTATTCGGATTGAGCTTTCCCTCCTTATCGAAAAAAACATACGTCATGGCAGGTTTCCCAACACTCGCAAAGGTATTGGTATTGCGTGTCAAGTTGTAACCCAAAAGCCGTTCCGAATAATCTTTCAACCCAAGCCATACACTCATCGTCAGCAGAATGACACATAGTAGAAAGGTCAAGGCGATTTTGTGGCTCTGCCAGTTGTCGTAAAGTTCTTTCTTTGCAATCAACCAGATCATTGAATATCTCCAACTGTATTGAGGCTATCCTGTGACGCTATTACGCCGCATGTTGCACAGATTTTGCCACTTTTTAGATTGAACTAGGCAGTTATCGCTTTCTTTTACAATCTATAATGATTATCCTTTTTCTATGCTTTGTTCTAACCTTCCGATAATCGCTGCTGCTAGCAGCGGAATCATTATCTCGTGATGTCCCGTAAAAGTGTAACCCTTTCCACCGGTGTCTGTTGGGCGTCTGATGACATTTTCTAATGGTCGATAGTGCTGAACCATGTCGAAATTCGCGGTGGTAAAATGTGTCACGTGATTTCCTAAGTTCCGTGCAACTGTTAGTGCTTTGAGAAAGACTTCTGGCAAAATAACTGCTGAGCCGAGATTTAGTACAACCCCACCGTCGCCTAGTTCAGCAACAATTGCGGTGAGCAGACGAAAATCGGTAAAGCTGGTTTGTCCAGTCGCTGCGCCATCCGCGGATGGGTGCTGATGAATAATGTCTGTTCCGATTGCGACATGCACCGTGATCGGAACCCCTAAACGGGCACCCGTAGCGAGGAGGCTATAATTGTTATATGGCGCGTCGAGTTGGATTAGCTTCTGACCCAGCCCTGCCCCCATACCGATTCCGGTGTCAGCGGCGGCGCAAATGGCTTCATTCATCAAGCGTCCGGTTTCTTCGACCATACCAAATTGACCTGTTTGGAGGTATTGACCGACATCTTCGGAGGTTTCACCAATCAAAGCGATCTCGAAATCGTGGATGCTGGTAGCACCGTTGAAAGCCATCGCCGTGATAATACCGCGTTCCATCAAATCAATCAGAATGGGACTCAACCCGCATTTGATGACGTGCCCACCTAACATCACAATGATCGGTTTTTCCTGTTGATATGCCGCAACGATGAGATCTACGAATTCCAGAAATTCTGCAGCTTTAAGAATTTTCGGCAAAGCAGACAAAAATCCATCCACTTCGCCCCTTGACGGGCGAGCAGCGAAATCGCGGATTGAAACCTTGTTTTCGCGATTGGCAAGTGGATAGGTGGTGACGTTATCTAAATCGACGGGTTTCCAATTTTTCTTCATCAAAATCCTCTATGTTTGCCTTCTAAAGTGGCGCGCGGATAAACGCAATTTGCGCCGCAAAGAAGAATGGCTCATGTAAAAAGAAACTACAAAGCGCGAAGTGCCTCTTAGTACCCCCTCTGTCCACCCGCTCCAACTGACTGCACTGTATACGCAGGATCTCAGAGATTGTGGAAGAACAATAGGTTAGCCTCCACGAAATGCTCTATTGCAGAATGTCAGCACGTAGGAAAGAAAGGTATGCGCCAACGAACAACACCACCCCGAAGAGAATCAGCAACAACACATCCACCACCGCCGCGTTGAAGTCGCTACTGAGGCTCGCCCAATCTTGAAATTTTGGGATTGCCTCGAAGCGGACCGGTTCGTCGGACATACCTTCCTTCCAACCGCCTTAATTGCGTACAGGCTGAGAGACTCTACTCTTCCATGCCCTCTTCCTGTTCTTTTTCCTCCGCTTCTGTCGTTGGGTCCTTTACAAGTCCCATTATTTTTTCGATGGTTTCATCGCTTACGTTCGATATCGGTCCGTTGATAACAGGGGCATAAAAGTTATCTGAGTTACTCCCACTACCTTCCCCTAGACCTACCAATCCGGTTTGACCTTCAAGGCAAGCCACAAGTTGACTAGCTGCCAAGCGAGCGAGCAATACTTTTTCTCTGTCATTTGCCTTTTCAGGAACTTCTAAAGCAAGAGATTCCACATACGGATCGTCTATAAATCTGCTAACACTGGCATGCAGATTATTGTAACTCTTCACCGCGAAATCACCGGTGCCGTGATAAAGTTCCTTGTGGATGCTTGCCTCCAGATCATCTTTCAGGGCGCGTACCGGTGGAATCAGCCGGATAAGGGCTCTGAGATCTACTGTTTCAGCCATTTTAATTCTCCTTTTCGATGCCCAACGCCTCAAGGATTTCAGGCTTGAGCAGGTTTCGCAGGTTTTTCCTGCCGTAGAAAATTCGGGATTTGATGGTGCCGATGTCGGTCCCCATCGCCTCCGCGATTTGTGCATAAGTCAGATTTTCTTCACAGTAAAGGATTATCGCCTGTCGCTGGATCTCTGGCAGACGGTCGATTGCTTTCTGCACCTCGGAGTAGAGCAGTCTCCAGTGGAGCTCCTCATCGGGTTGTTTGCGGCGATCTGTGAGGAACGAAGGATCGACAGCCGAATCTTCAGAAGCTGCGTATAGAGGGACAAACTGAAAGCGTCCCTGTCGTCGAAGCGTGTCGTAACAACGGTTGCGGACGACACGAAAGAGGAAAGGTCGTAGATGCTCACTTGATTTGAGTCGCTCAAGGTTCATGTAGAGCGCGAGAAATGCGTCCTGTACAATATCATCTTCCGCTTCGCTAATTCCAACCAATCTACGGATAAAACGTCTAACCGACGGATCGAGTATTTCTTGTAATCGATCGAAGGCTGTGCGATTGCCCGCTTTTGCTTCCTCAAAGAGTTCATGTTCCCCGCGATCTGACACCGATTCTCTCCTCTCTGTATTTAATAATACGGGGAAAATGAGGAATTGTTCACTGAAAGGGTATTTTTCCGAAGATTTCTCATGAAGCATTTCTGGACAAATGAAAACCAAGACAGTCTTGACATGCTTTCGGATGATATGTTATAGTTACCCTGTTTTGAAGGTAGTTTGTTTGAATCAATCACACTTCTTGATTTACACAGAAGGTTCTCTCTTTTAGGGAGTCTGATGTAAATGTGAGAGGAGTGGCAGCAAAAACCTAAAAGTTAGGTAAGGAGGTTCCTTTGAGAACGGTTACAATGAAAGAGCTACTGGAGGCGGGCGTTCATTTCGGGCATCAGTCACGGCGCTGGAACCCGAAGATGGCACCGTACATTTTTGCGGAACGGAATGGGATCTACATCATAGATCTCCAAAAAACGTTGCGTCTACTCCAGACAGCTTATGAATTTGTACAGGATGTTGCGGCACGGGGCGGAGCGGTGCTCTTTGTCGGAACGAAGAAGCAGACCCAAGAGACGGTTGCAGAAGAAGCAGCTAGATGTCAGATGTTTCATGTGAACCATCGCTGGTTGGGTGGCATGTTGACCAACTATGAGACGATTAGACGTAGTATCAGCCGGTTGATGAAGATAGAGGAAGACGAAGCGAACGGAGTCTTTGAGCAGCTCCCTAAAAAGGAAGTGATGAGTCTCAGACGTGAAAAGACGAAGCTGGATAATAACCTTTCGGGCATCAAGACGATGGGGAAACTTCCTGAAGCCGTTATTATTACGGATACGCGTAAGGAGCATATTGCGGTAAAAGAGGCGAATAAGCTGGGCGTTCCAGTAGTTGCAATCGTTGACACTAACTGTGATCCGGATCCGATTGATTATCCGATTCCTGCGAATGATGATGCCATCCGGGCGATTAAGCTGATCTGTTCCGTGCTTGCAACCGCGGTTGTGGAAGGGCGGGGGAGTGCGTTAGAGGGGGCAGATGATGCGGAATCGCCATCAGAGGAAGCGAGCGAACCAGAAGTATCGGAATCAAAGTCTTCAACCGATGAAGGTAATATCGAGAATCAAGGATCCGATGATTCTCAGGAAGAGAGTCAAGCAGATTCACAGGCAGCGGATCAGGAGGATAACAGTTAATGCAAATTACTGCAAAGATGGTTAGTGAGTTGCGCGCACGCACAAGTGCCGGAATTATGGACTGTAAGAAAGCCCTTACCGAAACGGCTGGCGATTTAGAGGCAGCGATTCAGCTGCTGCGCGAAAAGGGATTGAAGGCTTCGGAGCTCAAAGGCGGACGCACCACCTCCGAGGGGGTGATTGCCTCGTATATTCACCCCGGCAGCCGGATTGGTGTGTTGGTTGAGGTCAACTGTGAAACCGATTTCGTCGCCCGGACGGAACAATTTCAGCAGTTGACAAAAGAGATTGCAATGCAGGTTGCCGCCGCCAAGCCTAAATACGTTAGCGAAGAAGATGTGCCAGCAAGTGTGTTAGAGTCAGAAAAAGAGATTTTGAGAAGACAGACACTTGACGAGGGGAAACCGGAGCATATCGTTGATAAAATCGTTGACGGCAGACTCTCTAAATTTTATGCTGAATCTTGTCTACTTGAACAACCCTATATTCGAGAAATGGATAAAACGGTTAAGCAGCTCATTCAAGATGCCATCGCTCAGCTTGGAGAAAACATTGTTGTGAAGCGGTTTTCGCTCTATGTGTTAGGACAAGACTAAATTGTAGAATTGAGGAAGCTCACGTAAAAAGAAAGTGCAAAATCCGAAGAGAAACCGTAGGCGGGGCATCTCGCCCCGCCCGCACTTGCCCTAAACTCGGTTTCTGTTGCACGTTTTCTTAATATGAGCGTTGGAATAGTCTAAAGGAGTGTTCAAAATGCCTAAAACAATTCTTCGTGATGCAGAGACGCGAATGCAGAAGGCTGTGGAAGCGACAGCAAGAGATTTTTCACATGTACGCACCGGGAGAGCCTCGACTACTCTATTGGATAACATTCATGTCGATTATTACGGCACCAAGAGTCCAATTAATCAAGTTGCGACGATTACCATCCCTGAACCTCGCCTGATTGTCATCCAACCGTGGGATAAGACGGTTATGAAGGATATTGAAAGAGCGATTGCTCAATCTGACTTGGGTTTGAATCCGAACAGTGACAGCAATGTGATTCGCATCCAGATCCCTGAGTTGACAACGGAACGGCGGCAGGAACTGACCCGATACGTCGCTAAATTAGCCGAAGAAGGACGGGTCGCGATCAGGAATATCCGACGCGATGCAAATGATGCGCTGCAGAAGTTAGAGAAGTCGAAAAAGATTTCCCAGGATGAGCGTCATACCTATGCGGCAGAGGTTCAAGACTGCACGGATCTATACACCGAGCAGACTAACGAGTTGTTAAAATCCAAGGAAGAAGAGCTACTCGAACTGTAATCAGTGACCGAGGTATGATCTTCGATCCATAAATTTGTCCGTCCCCGAACCAATGTTTTGGAAGCGAGTTATTAGTGCGATCATCCTAATACCTGTGATTATCTTCCTTGTTTGGTGGGGAGGGTATCCCTATTCAGCAGCGATTATTCTAGCTAGCAGCTTGATGCTGATTGAGTTTTGGGGGCTTTCCCAATCAATTGGGGGAAGGGGCGGGCGAATTTTCACCGTCGTATGTGGCATCCTGTTCTGTTTATCGGCAGTTGATTCGATCGGTTTCAGAATTCCTGTTGAACTCGCTCTTACCTTGACGCTTCTGCTCCTGTTCTCCTACCAGATTTTCCGTGATCAGGTCAACGTTGCCTTCCTTTCTGTTGCCAGTACGCTCCTGGGAGTCGTCTATATCGGTTGGGCTTTTGGGTATCACCTGATTCTGCTGCGCGACATCAGCGATGCTGGTAGGGGATTAATCTTCTTCTTGCTAGTGACTATTTGGCTTGGTGATACGGCGGCATATCTTTTCGGCAAGCGGTTCGGGAGGCATAAGCTCCGTCCGACGATTAGTCCCGCTAAAACTATTGAAGGGGCAATTGCAGGGATAGTGTTTGGAACACTCGGCGGGCTTGGTGTCCGGTTTTTTTTCTTGGAAGAGGTACTGAGTTTTCCACACGCGCTGGTTCTTGGAGTTATGTTAGGCATCGTTGGTCAGCTGAGCGACTTGAGCGAGTCTGTTATCAAACGGAGTGCTGGTGTTAAGGATTCGGGGGATTTAATTCCGGGCCACGGTGGATTGCTGGATCGATGCGACAGCTTGGTTCTTTCGGCACCTGCGCTTTATTACTACTTTGTGTATCTGATAAACCCAACGTGATGGGGCTATTGCGCTGTTCCTAAAATCAGCGATGCTGATTCAGATTTCGCGTTGGGTTTTACTCTATCTGTGAAATTTCAATTAGACATCATAGTGTCGTGCTTGTTTTTTTATTACTTCCGTTCAACCCAACCTACGTGCTGATACGTCCAACTGAAATGGAAACATAGGTTACGGCACGCGGAGCGTGTCTACTACTTTATTCTCATTCGTGAATACGCTATGAAACAGCTCGCCATTCTTGGTTCCACAGGGTCTATTGGGCAGAATGCGCTGTCAGTCGTTGAGAGCCATTCCGATGAATTCGTCGTTGCTGGGCTTGTTGCCAATACATCGGTCAATCGGATTGAACAGCAAGTGCGTCAATTTCGTCCGCGGCTTGTGACAGTAAGGGATGAAGCAGCTGCTAACCAACTGAGAAAACGGTTAAAGGATGTCAAAACTGTTGAAGTCCTTTCAGGAGCCGAAGGGGTTTCGGCAGTTGCGACGATGGCAGAGGTTGACCTCGTTCTTGAAGCAATGGGCGGCAGTGCAGGACTTTTGCCAACCTTAGAAGCGATCCAAGCTGGAAAAGACCTCGCGTTCGTCAACAAAGAGGTGTTGGTCATGTGCGGTTCGCTGATTATGGAGGCAGCTAAGGAATATGATGTCTGCCTTGTGCCTGTGGACAGCGAAATCAGTGCAATCTTTCAGTGCCTTTCCAACGTTAATAGTGATGGTTGCAATCGTGGTGACATTCATCGGCTGATTCTCACAGGTTCCGGTGGTCCCTTTCGCCAAACACCCTTGGAACAGCTCGACTCAGTAACACCTCAACAAGCGTTGAGGCATCCAAATTGGAAGATGGGGGAAAAAGTTACAATTGACTCGGCAACAATGATGAACAAGGGGTTTGAGGTTATCGAGTCGAAATGGTTCTTTGATGTGGAATTATCGCAAATCGAGGTTGTTATTCATCCGGAAAGCATTATTCATTCAATGGTTGAATTTGTTGATGGTTCGTTGTTAGCGCAGTTAGGGGTATCGGATATGCGTTTGCCGATCCAATATGCGTTGACCTATCCGTGCCGTTTGCCTACTTCCGTTCCGCGTCTTGACCTATCTGAGATTGGTGCGCTCCACATGGAACCGGTTGATTCTGCAAAGTTTCCGTGCCTCGAACTTGCTTATAGTGCTGCGAAAGTTGGCGGCACCTTACCGACGGTGCTCAGTAGTGCCGATGAAGTCGTTGTAGAGGCATTCCTGAACCGGCGAATCGGATTTATGGACATCCCGAACTACCTTGAGGAAGTGATGACTCGACATGATGTAACACTTCAGCCAACGCTTGATGATATTCTCGCCGCTGATCGGTGGGCGAGATCAGTCGCATACGAATTAATTCAAAGAAAAAGGTGACATTAATGATTCATTCTGCTACTATTATTCTCGCAATCCTCGCCCTTGGTTTTCTAATTTTTATTCATGAACTTGGGCATTTCTTTGCGGCAAAACGGTGCGGGATTCGAGTGGAGAAATTTTCTATCGGTTTCGGTCCGAGACTCATCGGTTTTCAACGGGGAGAGACCGAGTACTGTATATCCGCCTTGCCGTTTGGTGGATTTGTGAAGATGGCGGGGGAAAGCCCTGATGAACAGAAGGGCGAAGCGGGTGAATTCGCTTCAGCTCCTGTTGGACATCGTATTTTTGTGGCAATCGCGGGACCCGCAATGAACTTGATAATGGGTGTGATTCTCTTTTCATTTGTGTATCTTGTTGGGTTGGACCACGGCACGATGTGGTTGATGGAGATGCTGATTGGGCGGTCAGATCGGATGGCTCAAATTGGATTGGTGGCGGATGATAGCCCTGCGAAGCAGGGGGGCATCGAGCCGGGCGACACTATTGTTTCAATTAATGATCGGAAGATTAAGAATTGGCAGGACTTCAACACAACGATCCTTACCCACCCCGATGAAGAGCTGAAAATTGTTGTTTCCCGTGACGGTCAGCCCAAGACGCTCTATGTGACACCGAGAAGTCTTGACAGGAGTGGAATAGGACAGATTCGGGTCTCTGCTCGACAATCTGCGATGGTTGAAAGTATCACCGAGAACAGTGAGGCGGCGAAAGCGGGTGTCCAAGCGAGAGACGTGATAGAAAGTATCAACGGACGAAAGATCTATCATGTGCCCGAATTCAATTCAGTGATTTGGGACCCTTCTAACCCTTTTGGATCAGCCCATCGAAGATTTTACGAGGAGATTAACGAAAGCCGAAACGGCGAGATTTTGCTGGGAATTCAACGGGGCGCGGAATCTTTAACTGCGAGTTTTCCAATTAATTGGGTGGTCAATGCCGTTGTTGAAGAGGGCAGCGAAGCAGAAAAAGTAGGAATTCAAAACGGAGATGAGATTGTTGCAGTTAATGGGGAATCTATCAAGAATTTCGAGTTATACCCGAAACTGCGCGAATTAGCTGCCAATCCCGATCAACCCGTTGAAATTGGATTACTCCGCGATGGGGAGCAGCTGAACACAACCCTGACCTTCGCTGTTGGTGACGATGGGAATCAACTTGACCTCCAAGGGTTACATTGGAGGTTGGCGTTGGATGGACTTGCGCTTGCCGTGCCCACTGTTCCAATTCCGAAATATAATGTCGTTACGGCTGTGGGCGAGGGTGTCCAAACGAATTGGTTAATTTTGGAAATGGTTGCAAAGGTGCTCAAACGCCTCGTCACTCGTGAAGTTAAGACGAAACACCTCACGGGACCGATTGGGATTGTGGACGCAACACGCCGAGTTGTGGAGTTCGGTCTAAGAAGTTTGCTCTTTTTCGTAGGCTTCATCAGTGTTAATCTCGCTATCGTGAATTTACTACCCATTCCGATTGCAGATGGGGGGCAAATCCTTTTCTTCACCCTTGAGAAGCTGCGCGGCAGACCCTTGAGTATCCGTAAGCAGATGATTATCCAGCAGGTCAGCATTGTTTTGTTGGCGGGTCTATTTTTATATATTACGTTCTACGACATCCTGCGTGTCTTTTTTGTCTAATCCTGAAGATGGGATTGGTTCATTAATGAACTAATGAACAAGTGAACCAATGAACTAATAAGTAGATGACAACCCTGAGTCTCGCTCAAATCAAACGGTATGATTCCGATGATATGCTTCACCTGCTGTCCAGTTTCTCTGGGCAGTGCAAGCGTGGCTGGGAAATTGGCGAGGCTCTCAAATTGGAGGGTTATAAGGAGCGGATTCCCAACAACATTGTGATTGCTGGGATGGGCGGTTCTGGAATTGGCGGAGACCTTGTGAAAGCGGTGGTTGGGAGCCAATTTCCGTGTCCAATTATCGTCCACCGGGGCTATACCCTTCCTGCATTTGTTACATCTCAAACGCTTTTCATCGCTGTCAGTTATTCTGGTAACACGGAGGAAACCCTCCTGTCTGTTGAACAGGCATTGTCACAGAGGGCGAATATTCTGGCGGTTACCAGTGGTGGGAAGTTAAAGGCATTTGCGGCTGCACACGGTCTTCCTTGTGTAACAATTCCAGCCGGACAACCGCCGAGAGCATCACTCGGTTATCTGCTCATGCCGATCTTATCAGTCCTTGCCCGGCTCGGATTTGCGCCAGACCTCGATTTCCAGAGCGATCTGGAGGAGACAATTGCTCTGTTAGGGAAGTTGGAGGGAGATTTTCCTCCCGACGTGCTAGAAAGTCAACCCAAGCAGCTTGCACAAGCGTTGCACGGGAAGTTACCGATTATTTATGCTCCTCAAGAGCTTGAGGCGATTGCGATGCGATGGAAGGGGCAAATGAATGAGAACAGCAAATCGCTCGCTTACTATAGTGTGTATCCTGAGATGAATCACAATGAGATCGAGGGTTGGAAGCACCCATCAGCGTTGACGCAGCAATGTCATGTTATCCAACTCCGCGATCCGATTGCTCCGTCTCAGACGCAGCGTCGGATGGACATCACAGCGGAACTCATTCAACCGCATACCGCTGGCATTACACAGGTGAATTCAGCTGGTAAATCGCTACTTGCCCGTTTGTTATCGTTGGTTGTGATTGGGGATTGGACCAGCTTTTATCTCGCAATTTTATACAAACAAAATCCAACACCCGTTGGGCGAATTGAAGAACTCAAACGCCGATTAGAGGCGTAAAACCTACCTGGAGGCGTAAAACGTAAAGCGTAAAACGTAAGGATTTAACACATTGCGTTTCACGTTTCACGTTTCACGTTTCACGTTCCATGTCAGATCCGAATGAAGTGGTCGAAGGATATCTAGAAGTTGTCGCAACAGTGAGGGAATACGTGGAAGAACAAATGCAGCTTGGTTTTACAGAATTGTTTGAGGAAGAAGAGGAACCCGAATCCGAATTTGCCCAGTTTGATATAGGGCAGTTGCGCGATGAAGCGATGGGTTGTGAGCGGTGCGAACTGCATCAGGGACGAAACACAGTCGTTTTCGGAACTGGAGATGAAAACGCAGATCTCATGTTTGTCGGTGAAGCCCCCGGCGCGGATGAAGATCAACAGGGTGAGCCTTTCGTCGGACGCGCGGGTCAACTGCTCACCCGGATTATTGAGGCGATGGAGTTGAGGCGTGAAGATGTTTATATCGCCAACGTGATTAAGTGTCGTCCACCCGGCAATCGGAACCCGAAACCGATTGAGATTGAAAGCTGTGAGCCTTTCCTGCTTAGACAGATTGAGCTAATCAAGCCGAAGGTGATCTGTGCCCTTGGCACATTTGCCGCTCAAACGCTACTTGCGACCAATCAGAGTATCTCCTCGTTGCGTGGTAGTTTCCACGACTATCACGGCTGCAAACTCATGGCAACCTACCACCCCGCCTACCTCCTCCGCAATCCACATGGCAAACGAAATGTCTGGGAAGATATGCAGAAAGTAATGGCGGAGCTAAATACGTAATTAGTACATTGGTTCATTAGTTCACTTGTTTATTAATGAACCAATGAATCGCTGATCCTTCACGCCATGAAATACGCTCGTGTCGCTTTCCCACTCCCCCAAGATCTCACCTTCTCTTACGCTGTTCCAAGCCGCCTTCAATCCGTTGTGCAGCGCGGCAGCCGTGTCCTCGCGCCTTTGGGAGAGGGGACGCGCGAAGGGGTCATCGTCGATTTGATGGATGAGCCTGACCTACCCGATGACTCGATAATAATCAAAAATCTCAGCGACTGTTTGGACGATGCCCCTACCTTCTCAGATGAACTGCTTACATTGACGAAATGGATGTCGGAATACTATTTGTCTTCGTGGGGCGAGGCGTTGCGGTGTGCTGCCCCCGCAGCGGTCAGAACCCGTCAGAACCGGCTCGTGCATCTGCTTGCAACCGATGAACAAATTTCGGATATGCGGCAGTCGCGTCAAACGGAGATTTTGTCGATACTCAGTGAGGAGGATGGTTTATCCATTCACCAGATCGCGCGGCGTATGGGAGTTGGGATTTCAAAGCTGCGTCAGGCGTTGTCTGCTCTACAAGAAAAGGGACTTGTCGAACTGCGGTCGAACATCCAATCCAAAGCAAGACCACAAACGATCTCGATCGTTTCGCTTGCGAAGCCGGTTTCGGAAATTGAGGAACAGATAGCACAATTGGCTGCGGGTCGCGCCCCCAAACAGGCAGAGATGCTCCGCATTCTCCTCGACTGTAGTGATGAGACGTTGACGACAACGGATCTAGCTAAACGTGCCAACACTTCACCTACGGGGTTACAATCCCTTGAGCGGAAAGGGTTAATTCACGTTGAGTCCGTCCAGATTGTGCGAAATCCGCTGAGTCTAGATCCGGTGCCTTCCACACAGCCGCTCACACTGAATTCGGATCAGACGACTGCACTACAAGCAATCCAAGGGGCGATTGATTCGGATAGGCGGGAACTGTTCCTACTACACGGTGTCACGGGCAGCGGTAAGACGGAGGTTTATATGCAGGCGATGGCTTCCGTCATAGATCGGGGCAAACGGGTGATTGTGCTTGTCCCTGAGATTTCCCTGACACCCCAAACGGTCTCTCGGTTTGTCGGACGCTTTGGGAGTCGAGTGGCTGTTCTCCACAGCAATCTTTCAGATGGGGAGCGATATGACCAGTGGCAGCAGATTAAAGGCGGCGCGGCGGACATTGTTGTGGGACCGAGATCTGCAATCTTCGCGCCCTTTCCCAATCTCGGACTGATTGTAATTGATGAGGAGCATGAAACATCGTACAAGCAGGACGCTGCACAGCCATTCTATAATGCACGAGACGTTGCGGTAAAGCGATCTGAGCTAGTCGGTTGTCCGTTGATTCTCGGCAGCGCGACGCCGTCGTTGGAGAGTTTTTATTGTGCGCAGCAAGGAAAGTATACCCTCTTGAAACTTCCTTCGCGTGTGTCAAATATTGAGATGCCACCTGTCGAGATTGTGGATATGCGCGAGGAGTTGAAAAGGGGCAATCGGACGATTTTTTCGACAGTCCTCCGGACAGCTATTGAGGAACGACTTTCTAAAGATGAGCAGATTATCCTTTTCCTGAATCGACGGGGGTTCTCCACTCACGTCTTTTGCAGGACCTGCGGCTACGTTGAACGGTGCGATCACTGTTCAATCTCGCTGACATTCCATTTTCATACCAAACGGATGGGGTGTCGCCACTGCGGTTATGAACGCCCAACACCTCAAGTATGTCCAGAATGTGGCAGCGTGTACATCCGCTATTTTGGACTCGGCACCGAGCAGGTTGAGCAAGAAGTAGTCAAAGCATTTCCCGAAGCAAGGGTCAGACGGATGGACGCCGACTCGACGACGCGCAAAGACGCCCATCAGCAGATCTTGGACGTTTTTAGGAGCGGGGAAATTGATATTTTGGTGGGGACGCAGATGATTGCGAAGGGGTTAGACTTCCCGAATGTAACGCTTGTCGGTGTGATTTCTGCGGATACCGCACTGAATCTACCGGACTTTCGTGCCGGGGAGCGGTCGTTTAATTTGCTAACACAGGTTGCTGGGCGATCGGGACGCAGCGAGGCGGGTGGAGACGTCATTATTCAGACCTACATGCCGGAACACTACAGTATCCAAGCAGCACAAGGGCATGATTATCTCCGTTCTATCGCGAAGAGATCGGTTATCGGGAGGCACTGCTCTACCCACCGTTGAGTCACGCTGCAACTATCCTGCTCCGTGGGGAGGTTGAGGCGGAGGTGATTCAGACCGCCAATCATCTGCTTGATCAGCTTGAAGTTTTCAAGGGGGATCGCTTCCCTACCGTTGAGATTCGGGGACCTGTGCCCGCGCCGCTTGCCAAGATCCGAAATAAATTTCGGTGGCATTTTCTATTGAGATCCGAGGATGTGGAGGAGTTGCGGGAACTGATTCAGTGTGCGGTTACTGAGACATCGCTCACGAATATCGATCTGATTGTGGATATTGACCCGATAAGTGTGTTGTAGGATTTTGGTTTATTGGTTCATTAGTTCACTAGTCCATTAATTAGGAGTTACACGCTTCATCTACGAAAATCGTGTCCTTTGTAACGGAATAGGAGTTACGCACTTCAGTAGGGAACGCAGATCTGCGTTCCCTACGGACTCCTTATGGAGCCTCTGCTGTAGTTGCCCGATTCATCGGGCGTTGGAAATAGTGTCTTGCGGCGATAAATCGCCGAACTACAGGTATCTGAGTGTTCAACTGCGTAAGTCCTAAAGGAAATAAAGGTTGATGTGAAAAGACAGTGCAAAGCGTGAAGAAAAAACGTATTTTTGACATTTGGAGACGCTGGGTGGTGTTTTTTTGCGATCTTTTTTTTGACACGAATCTGATATTTTTGAGGGAGTTAAACTATTAGCTTAACTCCTCAGTTTTTAAATCTTGCGTTAATTTGCTTTTTCTGGTATATTTTAAGTGCTTATGTTAGAACCTGTTTTAAAAGTAGGTGAAACGATCCTCTTTTGCCATTTTAGGGGCAAAATCAACCGATTTTGAGGACATTTACCCGTAAAATGACAACTTTCAGAGATTACTTTGGAATTTTCAAACAGGTTCTAAGATTTAAGATATGATTTTCCAAGTAATTGAGGATCCCAATAGTGGGTTTAATGCTTACGCTTCTGGCGGATCGATTTTAAAGGAGGTATATTTTGAATCTGTTGCTTCGTATTATTGTTGGTGGAATTTTTGTTTTTGTATTTATCTATGGTTTTGTCATATGGTATTGGTGGGATTCACCGGTGCAGCCGGCAAAAGTTTATGAATTACCGGATTCCGGGGTTGGGGTAGCTGCTGAAGTGGAATCTTCGGTTGGGGTCGATGTTTTTTCGCCGGCGAGCGGAACTAATACGGGAGGGGGTGATTTGGAACATATTGGGGAAGCACAGGAAGGTTCTGAAAATAATGGTGTGGCTGAGGAGAATTCCTTTGAAGACTGTTGTCCTGAAGCTGAAGATGAATATCTTGGACAAGATTCAGAATTTGCACAAAATGTTGATTGGGACACTAATCCTGTATCGGCGGAAGTTTTGGCGGATTCAAAGCGACACTATGAACAATGGCAAGCGGAGGTGTTATATCATCAAGAGTACTCTGCGCTTGGCGATGAATTGAAACAGTTGGAAAGTGAATGGCATGCCCTTCTTGAGCTTGATATAGATGAATCTCTTGTGGCAAAATTGAAAGAGTGGGAAGTGAAGTATAAAGCTGTCCAACAGAAAATGGACAAGTTGAATAGAGAAAAGCCGTAATGATTGGTGGGTTGATACGATTATTGATTGCTTAAATCGCATGTAAAAATTTAAGGAGGAAAATCGTGAATTGGAAAAAAATGATTGTGTTTACTTTGTTTGTGGCAGCAGTCGTTTCCTTTTTGGGTGAATATAGTTTTTCGCATGAGCCGTGTATGAGTGAAAAGGCGAAAGTAGATGCTGCGGAAAAGGCCTATGATGACGCACAAAAGGAGGTTAATAGGCTAATTGGGGAAATAAATGAGAAAACGAGACATATGGCAATGGATACTCATAATGGTTTTCCGCACACACAAGCACAGATCCGTACACACTTCAATGAGAGAGAAACTTTGCGGTCGCAATGTTCATCTGCGGAAACAACCCGTGATAATAAGAAAACTGCTTATGATATTGCAGTGGATCGTCATAACTCCTGTAAGGATTCGGCCTTCCGCAAATGTCCGATGAATTGTGAGGTAGAACACACGAAAAATGTTACTTCGTGTGAATGTAATTGTGAGTATTCTCGATCGCAGGGGTGTGCCTGTGGTCCCTGTTCGTCATCTCTAAACAATAATTAATAGATGATTACGGTTCATCGGCAATTTGAGCGCGATGGGCAAATTGCCCCAGTCCGTGATGCAGATTCATCTCCGCCCCACAATGCGCCGTAAGGGGCGGATTTCTGATAAAACAAAACTGGGGTATCTTGATTTTGATACCCCCTTTTTTCTATCCCTGCCAAAAACCTCAAGCCGCTAACAGTCCTCCTTCCTTTCAGTCTTCAATGTCTGCGATCCACCATTCAAGGGTCCACACGCGGAGGGTATGATACGGGGCTTTGCCCTGCCTTGCCGATCTCATTGACGTCACGGGTGATACGGGCGAACATAAACGCTTCCTGTATGATCTGCTTTTGCTTCGGTTCTGTTACTCTACTCACGGCTCTCATTCCTTTCTAACCAATCACAAAGGTGGCAGTATTTCACGATATTGCTGCGGCTGCGCACCAGTGAATTGGCGAATCGTGTCATCGTCCGCAATCCGTTGGGGAAAGATGGAGTTCGTCTATCCGCAGGGAAAGTGACTAACCGTGTAACGGTGTACAATACGGAGGAGACAAATGCGGTGCAGTTATACGCCGACGAAGTGACGAATCGTGTCTCCGTCCACAATAAAGTGGGTATAATCAGATGGGAGGCACCTTAAAGAGGACTAAAGTTTAGACAATTTTCATTTTCTTGATGTAGCCGTATCAAGGGTTTGTTGAATATCGTTGGCATTGATGTTTTTACCGAACATCGCAGAAACTAATCGGTTGTCCATTAAAGTCCGCAGATACCGCACCATCAACCCGCGTGTCAACTTAGGGGGTCGATACCAATCAATGCCCAATGCTTGAGTAACTTGCTCAATGGTTACCGGTGTGCCGGTATGGGAAGTGACAGCGAATAGCCATTGGGTCATGCAACTAGCAACGAAACTGAGTTGGACAAACCGATTGATGCTTTTTCGACACTTGACCCGATAGGTGTCCAATCCGAAGTGTTGCTTGGTGTCCCGAAAGGCGGTCTCAATCAACCATCTCTTTTGGTAGTATCGCACAATCTGCGGTAAATCGAGGGTTAAGTCAGTGGTAAAGACACAGAAGTATCGAAACGGCTTACGCCTTTTGTCACGGGTTCGCATCACCACGACCCTAACGGGTTGTGGACACATTTTGGTTCGGGCGACTCTGGTTGCTATGGCATACTGTTTACCGTCAATGTCAGTCGTTTTATACCGCAGATACGGCAGATGAATCCGTTCACCGTATCTCTTCGGTCTGCCGGGTTTGGATCGCTTGGGCGGAGTAGGTAACCGATAGAACACCGCATTCGACTTGGCCCGACACAACAGGTGGTGTCCCGCTTTAAGGACACAGCCAAACACGTTCTGTCGAGCGAATCCCCGGTCAAAGATAATCAGTCCCGCAGGGATGCGGTTGCATATCCGTTTGAGGACTGACTCACTATTATCGCGCTTTGTCTGTGGACACATCAACTTGACAAACACCGGAAACAGTATTGTCTCGTGGACGGTGCTACAAAGTAATCCCAATGCACCAAACTGATGACCATGGTGAAACTTCGATTGATTCGTGTTGCGTGTGTGATAGCGATGGTTCCTAAAAAAATGAAGTCCAAATTGTGTCTCGCCGGTCTTGAGTGCGTGCGTCTCATCGTAAACGTAGACCCAGTTATCGAAACACCCCTGTAGCAACTTCAGCAGATGGTCAGCGACCCTATCGGCGTCCCACTTGCCACGCGAAAGGAATTTCACCAGCGAGGGGTAACCCGTTTTCGGACGAACGGCTTGATAAATGCCGGTCAGCGTCGCACCCTCGCGCTGTGTGATAAGCCCCACAACAAAAACACAAAACAGATGAAAGTTTTGAGACTTGAATAACGGACGAAAATCGGTTAAAATAGCATTCAGGCAGAATATGAGGTACATTGACTTCTCCTTTCAAAATTGTGACGATTTCTGAAAGGATAACCTCTTTTCTGCCTTTTTGCATTAAAATTGTCTAAACTTTAGTAAAGAGGAGTTAAGTGAATCGTCTTCCTATGATGTGCCTGATGCTCTGTAAGGGTTGTCCTTCATCCACACAATAAGCGGTATCACGCCTTGTTTCGAGACGGATACCGCTTTTTCGTGCACCCGGTGGAAAAATGATATAATTACTCCGTAACCCCATAATAAGGTGAAAGTAGGTCGAGATTCATATCTCGACAAAGCATGTCGATTTTGGAAAATCGATCTACAGAAGGCTAATATGATCTCAAGGGTATGGGGATTGGTTCTATTTGTTAAATACGAATAGTGCCTAGAATTTCACCTTGAGCTGCAACCTCGTTTTATGCTGATAGGGGTTTGCGTCAAATGCAATAATATTTTTAGCGATGAAATATAGCACTTCTACGCTGATATTCTTTTCTAGCGGCAAGACAAATTTCAGTTCGTGCCCGTGCGCGTTTGGATTAAATATATCGGCGTTGTTATAGTTGGATATCATTGATTCGCGTTCAACCCAAACATAGTGGTAAAGTGTCTTTAGTTGGTGGAAACGAGGTATCGGTCCCACCCCAATTTCAACCCAATACGCTTTATCGTCCGCATCTGCTAGCAGGTTTTGTGCATAAGCACCGAGCAGCCATAAAGGCGTGGAGGCAATCTCAAATTCGTACTTTGCAAGCCCCTCGATCGTCCTGAATTCGGATAGATAAGTAGAAGTTCCCGTCCCTGCCCCGATCCGTGTGTTTGTATCCCCACCGCCTAGCCTCCCCTCTTCAACCGCTTGGGCGATATTGTCTTCGTTTCGATATTCGTAGAGCGTTGCACCGAAAGACAATCCTTTGAAATGGAATCCCTCGGCAAACAGTTGTCCCGCAAAAAGATTGGTATCCGGTCCACTTTTGATTTCGTCTAGAACAAACTGACCGAGATTTAACTGTACTTGACGGATAAAACCTACGTCCTTCACCCGGAACTGTTGCGCTGCCCCTTCCAGCTGCACGTCGTTGTGGAAGACCAACTCAACACCCTCAAACGGGTTTGGGAACTTGCCCATTGTAATCGTCAGTGACTGACTCGGCGTGTATCGGAGGAAGAGTCGATCCAGATTGAAACCTTTCTTTGAGAAATAGTTGTCGAGATCGACGTTGCCTGTGGTGGGATCATCTGTCGCACCGGTGACCATCCTGAAGCCGAGATTTACTTTTGAATGAATCGGAAAGTTGCCGCCCATACGAAGTCTGATACGATATCGATAGCGGTTCGGCGAACCGTCGCGAAAGATGCCTTCTTGGCGGAATCGGGCATCAGCGGAGAAGAATTCACCCCAAAGCTGTTTTGCCAGTTGAGCGGTATCTTTGCCCTTTGGCTCTTTATCTATAGGCGCGTTAGCGGAAACAACTTGAAGCGAAAGAACGCTCAGAAATACGATAGAACACAAGTAAATTCTGGTGTTCTCCATACTATTAGTCCCTCTACGACGCTCGGTGTGCCTTTCCCGTATTGAAATTTGAACTTGATTCATGGTAGGCTTTCTGATAAGTCACGGAAGTTACTACCCGTTTAAGAGAAACCAAGTTTTTACAGAAGGAGAACCTTATGCAACTGACCACCGTAGAATCCAGTATGCTCTACGCTGTGGGCTACAATTCTAAGACCCGGACGCTTGAAGTTGTCTTTTACAGCGGCGGCATATACCAATACCATGATGTACCTCCAGAGGAGTATGCAGGATTGATGGAGGCTGAATCGAAGGGGCGTTATATGCACGAATGCATCATTGACGTATACCCTTGGTCACAAATCAAATGATGCCGTCAATAACCGAGCGGCGACTCGATTACACGATTAGTCTCCGATTGCTGCTTTCATCTTTTCCAATCCGATCCGTGCGACTTCTTGCGGATCTTCTTCCCAATAGCTGGGGTTGAACAACTCTAAGGAGATCACACCCTGATAGTCCGCTTCCTTTAGGATTGCGATCATGGCTTTTAGATCGAGGATGCCGTCGCCGGGGTAGACGCGATCGGCATCGGTCTGCTCGGCGCGGGGCGGTAAGGCGGGGGCATCATTGAAGTGGAACACAGCGATTTTGTCGGCGGGGATTCCGCGCATATCATCAACTTCACCGCCTCCACGGTAGATGTGGAACGGATCGAGGACGATGGTACTATCGGGGTGGTCGGCAACCTCCATGACTTTCCAAGCGTGCTTGACCTGATTGATACCGTCCACGAATCCCAAAAACTCCATCGCAGGTTTGACGCCGAATTCACGCCCCAATTCGAGGAGTTCACGGTAGTTTTGTCCGCCCAGTTCTAGGTCAGCGACTCCACGCGGTGGGCTTGCGACGCTGTAGGTTGACCCGATGGCGGCGGCTTGTGCCATGCGTCGTTTCGCTTCTTCTATCGCCTCTTGATGTTCTGTGCCGGTGGTATCCAACCAACTGTGCAGGGCAATGACGGTTACGACGGGAAGCCCGTAGTCGTCGAGGGCGCGTTTCACATCTGCGAGTGAGCCGTTCTGCTCCTCATAGGCGGTGAGATCGTCGTTCCAGAGTTCGATGGCTTCGTAACCTGTTCCACCGGCGATCCGAATCTTGTCCATTAGGCTTGCCGGGCGGATTGTGCTGGTATTTAGTGCGAGTGTGAATTGGCTCATCCGGTTTCTCCCTCCTAGTTTCCGTTTTGTTCACGTAAGTTGTTGATGAATCGGACATCGATGCGTGCGAGATCGATGACGGTATCGACTGGCTCTCCGCTATATTCGCTGTGGAAGCTGACGGGACCATCGAACTGCATCTCTGTTAGGGTTCTGACCGCTGTCCCCCAATCGACGAAACCGTGTCCCATTCGGACGACCCGTGTGCCACCTCCCGGTGGGCGCATCATATCCTTAAATGACATTACTGCGAGGTAGTCCTTCACGATGTCGAGTGCCATATCGATTGGCTCCCCGACGATCGAGAGGTGCCCCGGATCCGCGAATACGCCGACATGCTGCGGATCAAATCCTTTGACGAGGTTCATCACAGCGGAAGAGTTCAGTCCCATCGAAGTACCCGAATGGTTGTGCAGGCAGGTGCGGACGCCGTGTTTTGCGGAGAGGGCTTGGAATCCGTCGAGGGCTGCGCGGATGCGATCGACCAATGCCCAATACCCGCCATCTTCCTTCGACCAGTGCCAATAGCCGACCTTGAGATTGGCAACGCCTGCGTCTCCACATGCCGCGTATACCCGTTGCACGTCAGGGTCTGTTGGATCCAGAAAACTAGTGGGCGTTGTCACAAGCGGGATCGACAGTCCTTCATCAGCGAACTGCTTGGCAGCTGCTGGAAGTTGTTTATCGGCATTTTCGGGATTGACCGGATAGCCGGGACGCACGCACAGATCTGCGCCTTCCACGCCGACCGATTTCAGGGTGTCCATAATATCTGCGACATCTAGACCTTCCAAGTGTTTCGTGAACATGATATATTTCATCGGGAATGAATCCTTTCTATAAAGTAGCAGGCATACTCCGTATGCCGTAGCCTTACACTCTATAAATGGTAGCTTAGGTTATCATAAAACCGTCAGAGAGTCAAATGCTCGGTATTGGATCAACAAAAACCTCCCACCGGCTTTGAGTCGTGGGAGGTTTTATAACGAAAGTTACCATCTTAATCAGGAACGAGTTTCCGTAGGGAATGCAGATCTGTGTTCCCTACACAGATTGACATTCATCAATTACAAGTGGTTTTAGCTTAAATTGGTTTCATCGCCCAAAAAAAAGCAAAAGTAGCAGCACAATGAGCGGAACGACCGAATCGACCAGCCCGGTATGTGGAGTAGGTTTCAACCAAGGTGCTATTTTTTCTTTATAGAATGGCTTGTCTTGGAACAACATCAAGGCCACCGCTAAAATTATCAGGATACTCATCAGGACACCCTGTATAATTACACTTACTATATCTCCAGCGATGAAATCCTGGTAGGTAGCTACCCCCAAAACAATTAGGAGCAACAGATTTACCCCAAGAGATCTGAGTCGGGGTTGCAATGTTCCGGAAAAAAACGCAAAAATACCGAGTAGAGTAAAGAAGATACCCATCCGAATTGCACGTTCTATCTCTCCATCTTCTAATCTTAAATAAACAAATAATCCTCCGAAGATTAAGCAAAACACGGCTGCAATGTGATGGCGTTTCATTGCCTATCCTCCTTTTTTGTCTTTTTACCCACGTCGTGATGTATCTTATATTCAGGACTTACGCAAGACTAGCACACAGGGAGTAGATGTTTGATTTTTAACCCCCTAAATCCCCCTTATCAGGGGGACTTATGAACTCGCTGCGTAAGTCCTAATAATGCTATACACCTGTCAAGAGAACCTACCTATTGCGATCCGCGGCGATTAGCAGTCCACCAATCTCACATAGCGGTGCGAGCAGTTCTATTTCTCGCTCGGAGTAGCCGCTTGGACGGTCACCCAGTGAGGTGGCACCGACCAGCTCCTCGTCCACGAGGAAGGGCAATCCGAGGAATGCCTCAAGTCCCGCGTGACCGAAGGGGAGGCCCCCGCTGCGTGGGTCATTCGGTGGATCGTTGGTCAGCACTGGACGCCGACCGGTCATGATTGCTCCGTTCAACGTGTCTAGGTTATGGAACTGGAGATCGGTGACGATATCGTACAAGCCGAAGCCGGGTTTGTAGATGTCGGTCACCGCATGTGAGTACAAATACGGCTTGTTCAGCCCACTATAGCGGACTTCTGCGAGGAAACCGAACGGACTTTGGGAAACACGGAGAACCTCCGGCAGTAAATGGACGAATGCTTTCGTGACTGATTTGGTGGTGGAGTAAACCGTCAATGCTTGTGCCAGCGCAGAGAGCAACGCTGCCGATGATTCGTCGTTCTGGTTGGTTACGCGCTCATCCCAGAGCGATTCTAGACGCGATACAGCTTTTTGGAAAAAGGGAGCTCCGCCATCAGCAGTGGCGTTGAGGTCTTCAATGAGGTTTCCCCATTCGGTATGAAGAACATTTGGACGATTGCGGGACATCTATCAAAATTCCTTTCAAGCGAGACTGGACAATTCTCGGACACAGGCTATGGGTTTGTTTCGACCCATCCCTGATACTCTGCCCACGCATCTTCGGGGCTGACGAAGGGTTTGAAGACGACGCGACCACTAAAATGGTACGGTTTTAACACCTCGCAGTCCCTGATAATTAGTGCGAAATCCCATGCCGGGTTATTCAAGCCGCCGCCCGTTGGCTGGATGGCGAATCGGAGACTGTCCTTGTACTTGAACATCATTTCGAGCATCATGTTACGCCAACGTCCATAAAACATTGGCGCAGCATATCGGATTGGGCGGATGTTGTGAAACAATCTGCCGTTTGGATCTGGCTCAGTTGGTAGCAGGGGATCTGTTTCGCTGGCAAAAACGCGTGGGTTGGGAGGGCTTTCTTCCAAAGACGCGATCCATTCCACCGGGGCGTCATTATTTCGGTGCCCACGAAAGTAGGTCGTTTTGTTTTCAGGGGCGTGAATGTAACTTGCCCAGAACAGGCCTAGCCAGTCTCCATCGAAGCCGTTGGAACGTGCCACAACGGTTGTCTCCCAATCGATATAATGGGGTGGGACGAGCGTGAAGGTGGTGCTCACGTCAACGCGGTGGGGTTCAGGGACAAAGGTTTCTAAGCGAACCGAATTATCGGTCAACCGAGTTAGTCGGCTTGGTGTCGGTGGACTTCCATTTTTGCCGTCAAGCCAGCGCGGTGTCATCGCTGCACCAGTAACGTCGAAAACAAATTCAAAATTGAGGCTGCTGCCCCAGCCGGAGCGAAAGATATTCTCCTGTGGTCCCTTTCGGCTGTAGAGTTGACGTACGCCGTTATAGCCGTTGGAACGCTCGAATGGGAAAGCGGTGGTGTCAAAAGTGCCGTCCCGGTGCGCTTGACCGAGTGTTTGGAGGCGTTTGGGTGGGATGCCGCCGCCATCGTTGTTGTCCACTACTTCGACAAATAGATCTCCGTCCACAAGAAATTCACTTGCCATGGGGTTGATTCCTTTATGATTGATGTAAAAAGAAAGCGTAAGGCGCGGAGAGAAACCGAGTTTTCAAGAAAAAACTCGGTTTCTGGGCGCACGATTTTTTTATGCATCACGCTTCCGGCTCAGAAACGCTTCTAATCCCTCTTGAACCTCCGGCGTTGTGAAACAGGTTGATAATGCTAACGCTTCGTAGGAGATTTCATAGCCGTCTTCCGGCATCGGATTTCGCGTCAACGCAGCTTTGGCGGCTCTTACCGCAACCGGGCTTTTCTGAGCGAGTGACTCGGCGATCTGTTGTACTTCGTTTGCAAGGTGTTCCCTAGGAACGACGCGATTCACCAATCCCAAGTCTTGTGCTGTCTGGGCATCAATTCGCTCACCGAGAAGGACCATCTCTTTCGCTTTTGACTCACCGATGACGTTTAGCAGTCGATGGGTGCCACCCCACCCCGGGAACCAGCCGTGCGCAATTTCCGGCAGGCCGAAACTTGAATCCTCTGACGCGATACGCAGGTCACACGCCAGCGCGAATTCGAGTCCGCCGCCGACCGCGTAGCCGTGGACTGCTGCAATCACGGGGACGGGCAGGTTGGCGAGCCGACTAAGGACGCGATTCCCATCGTTGACCCATCTGCGGATGTCAGGGGGACCGAAGGTTGCAATATGGTTGAGGTCTGCGCCGACGCAGAAGGCGCGTTCTCCGCTTCCCTCTAGCACGACGACGCGCACCGATTCGTCTTGATGCAAGCGGTTCACCTCTGCGTCAAGCGCATCCAGCATCTCACGATCAACGGCGTTGAGTTTTTCGGGGCGGTTCAGCTGGATTGTGGTTATCGCTTCCGTTTGACGGATGGTGATCTTTCCATCTGTTTCAGCCATCTATTCTTTCCCCGCTTCATTTTGCACCTGTTGTGCTGCCTCTAAGAGCGCGCTTGCAAGAAATTGTGGATTGACTTCAGTCTTTCCGCGAAACGTTCTGACCTTCTCGCCGCGAATTTTCAGCACAGCGAGCTCTTTGCCCCCCAAGTGGATTCCGACCTCAGCGTTTCGGGTTTCACCCGGTCCGTTCACCTCGCAGCCCATGACAGCGACAGGAATCTTGATATTGTGTTTTTCCAGCAGTTCTTCGGCGACGGCGACGATGCCTTCGTAATCTGCCTCTGCATCGCCACGTCCGCAGAACGGGCAGGAGACGACATCGAGGAGGTTATCCGCTAAGCCGAGTGTGCGGAGCAGCTCCTTCGCCGTCAGCACCTCTTCTGCCGGATCGCCGGTGATTGAGATGCGGATGGTATCTCCGATGCCTTCCATCAACAGCGTGCCGATTCCAATTGTGGATTTGACGTGCGCTCGACGCGGCGTTCCTGCTTCCGTTACACCGAGATGGAGTGGATAGCGGACTTTGGCGGAGAGGAGCCGATTCGCCTCAATCATCCGTAAAGGGTCACTGGACTTGACGGAGATGATAATATCTGTAAAGTCGTGGTCTTCACAGATATGGACGTGGCGCATCGCGCTTTCAACGAGGGCTTCGGCTGTGGGCGAAGGGTATTTATCCAAAAGGTCTTTTTCGAGGGATCCTTCGTTGACGCCGATGCGAATCGGAATGTGTGCAGCTTTGGCAGCGGAGAGGACTTGTGCGATCCGTTTTTCAACGCCGATGTTGCCGGGGTTGATTCGGACTTTCGCAACGCCGGCATCGACGGCTGCGAGCGCGTACCGATAATTGAAATGGATGTCTGCGACAATCGGCACAGGGGAGCGTTTGACCAGTTCAGGCAGCGCTTTCGCATCGCTCTCTTCTGGAACGGCAACACGTACAATCTGCGCCCCGGCTTCGACGCACCTTTCGGTTTGGCGCAGTGTGGCGTCAATATCGTGGGTCAGCGTGGTGGTCATCGTTTGGATCGAGATTGGGTTGCCGTCCCCGATAGGTATGCTTCCGACCTCCACTTGTCGCGTCGGTTTTCGATTGTTGATTTGTAGTAGATCTTTCATAGATTTCTTTCTTCTGTCCATCACCTGCGAGAACTTACCCAACAGCTTTTATGCCCCAAGCGATGCGGTCGCCGATTTTCTCTCCCGGCTGTCGTGCGATCACATCCACATTTATCGGGAAGTCTGCCACTGCATCGAGATAAACGCCGTAATCCTTCCGCTTGGTTGTCGTAACGACCAGATCGATGTCTCGCGCCAGAGCGGGGGCATAGACGAAGGATCCGAACAGCACGATGTCGCGAATATCGGCATCTGCAGCGCGTAGGGTTTCGCAGAGGTTGTCAAGTTCTCGCTTGGTGATGTGAGCCATTTCGTACCTCACTCATCGTGCAACAGAAACCGAGTTTTTGGCAAGTACGGGCGGGGTGACCCCGCCCCTACGGTTTCTATTTGTGTTTCGCGCTTTCTTTTGAGATTAGCCAAAGTTAGCAAGCACGTCTTGGAATGTCTCAAAGATTCGATCTGCCTCGGCGGCTGTCAGGATCAGGGGTGGGGCGAGGAAGATGATATTTTCTGGCTCGTCCACAGTCTGACCAATCCGTCCGACGATGATGCCTCTCTTCAGGATTTCCGCGCAGATCGCTTTCGTCGTGGCGGTGTCTAGTTGTGTGCCCTCGGCATCTTTAACTAGTTCGACACCAATCATCAGTCCCTTCCCTCTAACATCTCCGACAATTGGGAGACTTTCTAGCGTCTTCAGATTTTTGAGGAGGTAGCCTCCGACACGCTCGGCGTTTTCTGCCAGTCGCTCCTCTGTGAGGATCTCCAAGTTTGCCAGACCTGCTGCACATGCAACGGGGTGTCCGCCATAGGTGCAGACCTGTGCGAACTCTCGGCTTTCCTCCGGCTCACCGAGAAATTCTTCAAAGACGGCGTCGCTTGCCACACATGCCCCCAGCGGGATGTAGCCGCTTGTCAACCCTTTGGCGAGGGTGATGATGTCTGGTTCGACATCCCAATGCTCGCAGCCGAACAGTCTTCCCGTTCTACCAAAGCCGGTGATTACTTCGTCGGCAATCAGCAGGAGACCGTATTTATCGCAGATCTCTCTGACTCTTGGAAGATAGGTGTCCGGCGGCACAAGCACCCCGCCGCCACCGATGATAGGCTCGGCGATAACAGCGATTACTGTCTCTACCCCTTCCCACTGCACGACCTTCTCGATTTCGTTAGCGCAGGCGATACCGAAATCATCTTCGCTGCATCCTTGACCGTAACGATAGGTGTAGGGCGGGTGGACATGGTGGAAGCCGGGGACAAGCGGTTCAAACGCTTTGCGACGACGGGTTTGGCCCGTTGCGGACATTGCCCCATAAGTGAAGCCGTGATACCCGCGATAGCGGCTGATGATCTTGTAGCGATTGTCGCCGGGATACTTCTGCCGACCGTATTGCCTCGCCATTTTTATCGCGGTCTCATTGGCTTCTGAGCCGCTGTTGCAGAAGTAGACGTGATTCAGATTACCGGGCAGAAGGCTCGTTAGTTTTTCAGCGAGGAGGGTGGCGGGAATGTTAATCTGTGCGTGTGGGTAGTATGGTAATTTCTGAATCTGTTCATAGACGGCATCGGCGATCTCCTGCCGTCCATAGCCAACGTTGACATTCCAGAGTGCTGAGTAGGCGTCTAGGTATTCGTTTCCGTCTGCGTCGATGATTGTTGTTCCGTTGGCACTTTCAAAGACGAGGAGATCCGACTGATCCAGAAGTTGATGTTGGAAGAGCGGATGCCAAGCGTGTGCCTGATCGATTTTGCGGTAATCTTGTGTCGATAAGTCTTTTGGGGCATTTGCCATCATTGTTTGATATTCTCCAGATATTATGGTTACGGCACACGGAGTGTGCCTACTACTTTATGGGGTTACGGCATACGGAGTATGCCTACTACTATGGGGTTACGGCACACGGAGTGTGCCTACTACCTTAAATTAAGGCGAGGGCTTTTGTCATGCCTGCGGTCCAGCCGCCGTCTACGGTGTAAGCGGCTCCGGTGACGAACCGGGATGCATCACTGGCTAGGAACAGTGCTACCTCTGCTACATCGTCGGGTTGACCGATGCGTCCCATTGGAGCGATGGTGCCTGCGAACTCCCGACCTTCGGGGTTTTCCTCTAAAAAGGGTTGGGACATCGCCGTTTCGATCCAGCCGGGACAGATGCAGTTGACACGTATTCCTTCGGGACCGTGATCGATTGCCATAGCTCGCGTGAGCTGCAGGACAGCGCCTTTGGTGGCGCAATAGCCTGCGATGTCGGACTCGGCATAGAAACTGTTTACCGATGCTGTGATGATAAACGAACCGCCGCCGCTTTGACGCATGGCGGGGATACCGTATTTTCCACAGAGAAACGCTCCTTTAACGTTGGCGTCGAAGAGTGCGTCCCAGTCATCTTCGGGCAGATCTACTACTGAACCGTCCCGCATGATGGCGGCGTTACTGAAGATGATGTCGAGTTGACCAAAATGTGAGACTGTTTCCGAGACAAGTCGCTCTACTTGGTCGCCTTGACTGACATCAACAGTATGTGCGATGACTGTGTCGGGATAATCCGCGCTTGCAATATGGGCTGTTTCCTCGGCACCTTCACCTTGAATGTCGGCAGCAACAACCTGCGCGCCTTCTTGAGCGTATCGAAGAACTGTGGCGCGACCGATGCCGCCTGCTGCTCCCGTAATAATCGCTGTTTTGCCTTTAAGTTGCATCTCTTAACCTTTGGTGCTAGTTTAGTGAGAAAGTTTTTTCCGCATTGTTCAAGAGTTCATTGGTTCATTAGTCGGTTGGTTGATTCATGCTTCTTACGTTCCCCCTTCGGATACACATGTCGCCCCGCTGGGGCTAAATGACCTGCTAAACCCATGATTTTCACGTTTCACGCATCACGTTTCACGTTATCTAGCCTTATACCGAGTAGGTTTGCCATGTGCCCAGACAACCGTGTCCTCGACGGACATGCAACACCTGCTTTGCTGGTTCGGCGATGTAGCCGGAGATTGAGTGCATATTCTTTTCCCCGTGCCGACAGATACCGCCCGGATCGCCATCGTGGTCTGCAAGGATACGCTTGAGGGTTTCGACGGTAATCTTCCCCCAATTTTCCTTAATTAGCAGGCGGATGCGATCAAGTCGGGGGCAAGAATCGGGCAGGGAGTGAGTTTCGTAATTTCCAAACGGAGCAGTCAGGTAGTGGTTAGTATGCAGGCGGCAGTCTGAATGCTCATCATCGAAGGGGGCAATCCCTTCGGGGCGGATCTCCACATCACCGATTCTGCCTTCGCCATCGCAGATGACCGCATTTGCCGCTGAGCAGGTGCGGTGCTTCTTCAAGAGTTTAAGGCAGCCTTCAAGGTTTGGCTGTTCTAGCATGACGCGCTTGAGGGGGTAGTGGGGAAGCCCCAAACTCCACTGGAAATCGTAGAGTGCGTTGGCGAAGTGGGCTAGACCGTACTGATTCATTCCCGAATAGCCGAGCTGTCCGGCAAAGGTAAATATCAAGGCTCTGGGACGGCCGTCGGTCGGTTTGACGTGGAGCAGGATTGCCACATCTGCGTATTCCGTCTCAAGATCTTGGTTTTGGCCTGCCAAGGGTAGACCGTCGGCGGTGGCGGAACCGGTGAGCGCGAATGCTGTACATCCCCCTTCGTATACACGGGCGGCTTCGGCGCGTGCCTGACACAGCACTGCCTCTTCAAAACTGACCCCCGCGCCGTCGGTGAGTCCTCGAACCTCCTCCACGAAGGCGGGACTGAGTTTCTCCATCATGGGCAGGAACGCCATCGCGTTCTGACACAAGACCCCCCTCGGTTTACCTGTCAATCTCTCGATCCATAACAGGTATTTTTGGACGAGCTCGGCGGCTTGGGCACCGTGCTGATAGCCCATCTGATAGGCATCGCCGGATACTTCGATTAAGGGGAATGTATGTTCCGTCATATCCTCTCCTTTGAAAATGGGCGGATTGGCGAATGGTGGAATCTGTCAAAAGGATAACCGATTTTGGGGTTGAGGGCAAGGAATTTTCTATCGACTCAGTATATTGACGCAAGGTTTTTGGATGTTCGGGTCAGCTGTGTATACACATTGCGCTCCTCTGGAGCGCGAGTCCTGAACAAATCAGCGTTCTATAGACATATCGCTCCTCTGGAGCTAAAGACTTAACCTATAGGCTCATATAAAAAGAAAGTGCAAAGCACGAAAATAAATTGTAGGGGCGGGGTCTCCCCGCCCTTATTTGCTAGTGCGGGTCGGGAGACCCGACCCCTACGAAGCTTTTGTTGCAGACTTTCTTAACATGAGCCAACCTATAAACCTGATAGCAGCAAACCGACACATTTTGGACAACCAGCAACTTGGGTTATTAGTACGGCAGCATACCGCCAGACACATTGAGGGCTTGTGCGGTGATGTAGTTTGAGTCCTCTGAAGCTAGGAAAGCGATTAGGTTGGCGACATCTTCCGGTTGCTGGATCCGTCCAACGGGGATGCGGGCTGCGGCTCGCGCTTTCACCGAACCGACCGGCGCACCTTCCAATTGCGCGACTTCACGATCAATGAGCTCCCACATCGATGTGTCTACAATACCGGGGCACACACAGTTGACCAGAATCCCGTGCTCTGATAACTCCAAGCCGAACTGTTTGGTGAGTGCAACAACGGCGTGCTTGCTCGCGGCATAGACACCGAGCGGTGTGCCTTTGCCGGGTGCGACTTTGCCTGCGCCGGAGGCGTTGTTGATAATACGACCTCCGTTACCTTGAGCGATCATTTGCGCTGCAGCTGCTTGCGAACAGAGTAACACCCCTTTTGCGTTTACGTTCATCAGCGCGTCCCACGCAGCCTCGTCGGTGTCCATCAGCGATGCGATAATTGCGATACCCGCGTTGTTGACCAGAATATCTAACCTGCCAAATCGTTCAACGGTTTCGGACACCATCCGTTCGGTATCGGTTTTGTTTGTCACGTCTACTGTGAAGGGATGGGCGGTTCCGGCGACTGACTCAATTTCTTGGGCAACCGCTTTCGCGTTTGCTTCGTTGATGTCCGCAACGGTGACACTCGCACCTTCGCGAACCAACCGTAGGGCGGTCGCTCTGCCGATGCCGCGTCCGGCACCCGTTACGATTGCGACCTGTCCATCGAGTTCGTACCTTGGCACGGTTTTCCTCCTTGTTGGGTGGTTGATTTTGTCGTGTCTGACTTAGATGTAGTGCAAGTTGCTAGTTGTGATCGCTCTGCCTGTTTGAATCAGCATTCTCTATTAGGACTTACGCACTTCAGTTCTAAGAGCAGATAGGGACGCAGATTTCGCTGATTCTCGCTGATAAAAACAAAAAAGGTAGGACTTACGCAGTTGAACGGTAAAATCCAACCCCTTCCGCTACGTGGAACCTACACCTCCGTTTCAATGATTCACCGGCACGATTCGGCAATTTGGCAGGGCACTGGCAGGTCCAAAAAAAAATTCAACCTCACATCGGGGGTTCATCATTGGTGCGTGCCTCTCTGAACCCTTATGGGGCCTAGCTTCAGAGCGTTTGCCAATTTTTACCACGTAAGAGGAGAGGCACCCAAACGGCTTTTTGACCTGCCAAATACGCACTGTTTATGAACCGTTTTTCGCTGAAATGACACCATAACCAAGCCAAATGTCAGGAATTTGGCAGGTCCCTGACAGGTCAAAACTCTGAAGTGCGTAAATCCTAATAGTTATATTCGGTGTATTTGAATAGGTTCATCACCCTTATTATAACTTATTTTTCCACCATAACGTAAGCTATCATAGATTTTTTTTAGAGGTTGTGTGAAAAATGATCCGTTGCTACTGGATTTGTGCCAACTATAGAAGGGACGGTCATGTAACAGGGATGGAGGTTGGCTTGACGATGTTTTTTGTGTGCGAATATTTTCTACACAACGAAACAATTGTGTGGTAAAATCTATAGCGATCCTGATTTTGGATTTCCTCCGATGAATCGGAAACTATCGAGCATTGAGACTAACGGTAGAATTTGTGCTATTTGTCTGAATCGCGGATTAAAACGGATTTAACAGATTATGCGGATTATTGTCTGAATCAGGATTCGCAGGATTTAAGGATTTTCAGGATAGCGTGCCTGATACGTGCAAATGGGAAAAGATTTGTTGGTTCATTTAGCCCTAGCGGGGCGACATGTGCTATTTGTCTGAATCGCGGATTAAAACGGATTTAGCGGATTACGCGGATAAATGTAGGTTAGGTTGAGCAGTTAAGGACGTATTGAAAGTTATTTATGAGCACCCCTCAATTAGTCGAAAGGTGGTACTCATGAGACTCTTAGATATCCTTGAAAAATCGGGGATGACGAGCCTGAAGATTCCGCCCTCTTTTCTGCAAATGGAGTGGAATCCAAAAACAGCCGATAAAGATGCCGCTTGGGCACTGTATATCGAGTTGCTTACAAGAATCACCACACAGCCATTGCCTACCGAGCACGGCGATGAGAAAACAGCATTGGACAGTGTCTATTCGCTTTTTGCGGTTACGCGGGAAGTCATCAAAGAACAAGGACCGGATTGCATCAACTTCACAAGAATTGCAATTGTTGTTCTTAACCAAGTGATTCGTCCGTTTACTGCAAAGTGGCATCGAAAGAGCTTGGCAGGTGATTTTGAACAGGAATCGGAATGTGCCGCTTTCCGCGAAGAACTTGCTGCTCTCCAAGTGGAATTACGCAAATATTCTCGAATGCTAGCAGATATCGCCGAAGTCGAAGATTTAACTGACTTAGAGGCGACAGAGTAGTGGGCACAAAGTATGCAGTACAGGACTTATGCAAATTTAGCACACGAAGGGTAGATTTTTGGATTCTTAACCCCCTAAATCCCCTAACCCCCTAAATCCCCCTTGTCAGGGGGACTTGGGAAAATCAGGGGGACTTATGAACGCGCTGCGTAAGTCCTACAGTAACGGTTTGCTGTGACAACAACAGGGAAACACATCTTACAAAAGAAAATAGGGGGATACCGTGGGACAAAAAATGCGCCATATCCTCGGGCTTTCCGGTGGCAAAGATAGTTCAGCACTCGCTATTTACATGCGGGACAAGGTGCCGGAGATGGAATACGCTTTCTGCGATACGGGAAAGGAGTTGCCGGAGACGTATGAATTTCTCGATCGGTTGGAAGCCTTTTTGGGGAAAAAAATTAATCGGTTAAACGCCGAACGGGAATTTGACCACTGGCTTTCGGTTTTCGGTGGATTGCTGCCATCATCGCAAGTGCGCTGGTGTACACGGCTGCTGAAAATCAAACCTTTTGAGGAGTTTGTCGGTGAGGATAAGGCTTACAACTACATCGCCATCCGCGCTGATGAGGATCGCGTTGGCTATAAGCCCCTGAAGAATGTTGACGCACGAAATATCGAACCCAAGTATCCGTTCAAAGAGGACGGCATCACCGAAAGGGATGTCTACCGAATTTTGGAGGAGAGTGGTCTCGGCTTACCGGAGTATTACCAGTGGCGAACGCGCTCCGGGTGCTACTTCTGTTTCTACCAGCGCAAAGCGGAGTGGATTGGGTTGAAGAAGAACCATCCCGACCTCTTTGAACTCGCGAAGGATTACGAGAAAATCAATAAAGATACAGGCGAGCGGTATACTTGGAGTCAAAGCGAAAGTTTAGAGGAACTTTCCGACCCTGAACGGGTGAAACAGATTGAGGAAAATTATGCGAAGGCGATGGCACGGGAAAAGGACGCCCAACCGAATCGTCCGTTGCTTGAAATTTTCGGCGATGTTCTTGATGATGAGGACGATGAGGAGCCGTGTTTGATTTGTAGTGCGTAGCTTGCTGCACATTCTCGCAAACAGCAAAAAGTGAACAATGAAAAGAAAAAAAATTATCAAGAGATTTCAAAAGATAAGGCAATCGACACGAGCAAATACAAGAGCACCTCATAAACCCTTGCTGCTTTTGTATGCAATTGGTAGATTGCTAAAAGATAAAGATCATCTCTTTTCATACTCCGAGATAGACAAGCATCTTGGAAAATTACTGGAGGAGTTTGGTCCTAGCCAAACTAAATCTAGAACACATTATCCATTTTGGAGGTTGAAAAATGACAAGATTTGGGAGATACCCGATCCCAATAAAAAATATGTCAGGCGAACCTCCAAGAAAGATCCTTTTAAAAGCGATCTCTGTAAATACAACATTACTGGAGGTTTTCCCAAAGCTATTGCCAATCAATTTCTGGATGATTCTAAACTTGTATCTGAAATAATTCAGATTCTACTATACAATAATTTTCCTTATTCGATTCACGAAGACATTCTACAGGCTGTTGAAATTGAGTCACCACTCCAAATTTATCAGTGGCAAATCCCAGACTCCAAACAGCGAAAGCGAGATTCCAAATTCAGAGAAAATATTCTGAAAATTTACGAATTCAAATGTGCTGTATGCGGTTTTGACGCGAAATTAGATGCCAAACCTATTGCGCTAGAAGCTGCCCATATCAAATGGCATATGCATGATGGTCCCGATGTAGTAGACAATGGATTGGCTCTATGCTCACTACATCATAAGCTGTTTGACCGTGGGGCGTTTACACTGTCTACGAAACGAGAAGTCTTTATATCAAAGGAGGTGCTTGGGACCATGGGCTTTGAGGAATGGCTTATCAAATTTCACCTTAAACAAATCAACCTCCCTGAGATGATATGCGATTATCCTGCACAAGAGTATATTGACTGGCACGCTAGAGTGATATTTAGAGGTAATTACAGTAATAGCTAGCGCGGGTTGGATAGCTCTTGAAAATATCTCAGAACCCAACGTAGCATTAACGTTTAGAGAATATACCCTTTTTCAGCAAATTAAGACAATGTAAAACGGGTGAGAAGTATCTTCTTTGCATGTTGATAGGGTTTTTAACTGAGTGACTCTCAAGAAACTCAGAAAGAATTATTGTGGAATTATTAAGGACATTCGGCTACGAATTCGTAAAGAGAGCAAGGAAACTCAACCGGATCGTTCGTTAATCGACATTTTCGCCAATATCCTTGATCATAAGAACGATGAGGAAGCGTGTCTGGTTTGTGGTGGTGTATAGCCTATTGCAAATTCTTCCAAATAACAAAGCGTGAAAAATGGACAGAGAAGCAATTATTCAGAAATTTGAAACCTTGAATCTATGGCAAAGGGCAGGGGAAAGAGCACCGCACAAACCCTTGCTGGTTCTGTATGCAATTAGAAGATTGATACGAGATGGAGTTCGCCTCATTCTGTACTCCGAAATAGATGAGAATCTTGGAAAATTACTGAAGGAGTTTGGGCCTAGACGATCAAAATATGGAACCCAGTATCCATTTTGGAGGTTGCGAAATGATAGTGTTTGGGAGGTAACTGATGCTCACAAAATTGTCCCAAACTCCAGTGGAGACGCCCGAAAGAGGGATCTCCTTGGTTACAATGTTGCTGGTGGTTTCCACCAAGTCATTGCCAAGCAATTTCAGAATGATTCGAGACTAGCGTCTGAAATAATTCAGAACCTGCTAGACGCTCATTTTTCATATTCGATTCATGAAGACATTTTACGGGCTGTTGAAATTGATTCACCTCTCCAGATTGCTAAACCTCAAAGACAAGACTCCAAACGGCGACAGCGAAACCCCAACTTCCGACCAAAGATTCTGAGAGCCTACGAATATAAATGTGCCGTCTGCGGTTTTGATGCAAAATTAGGAACCTCTCCCGTTGCGTTAGAAGCCGCCCATATCAAGTGGCATACGCATCGTGGTCCCGATGTAGTAGTCAATGGGTTGGCTCTCTGTTCGCTACACCATAAGCTATTTGATCGTGGAGCGTTTACACTATCCAAGGAACGGGAAATCGTAGTATCAGGTGATGTACACGGGTCAGTGGGTTTTGAGGAATGGCTTATGAAATTTCACGGTCAGCAGATTAACCTTCCTCAAAGGGAAGGTGACTATCCGGCGGTAAAGTTCATTAGATGGCACATTAAAGCGGTATTTAAGGGAAATTACCGTGAATTGTAATCCGTTGATTCGGCTGCCCGGTTTAATTTAATTGACAGCTTACTGTTAAATGCGTTTACCCATTTATATGATTTTGGGAGTGATGTTATGCAGTCAATCTATTCGTTAATGCCAGATCATGAAGCCTTGTTGGCTCTTGAACCGGAGGAACTAGCGGGTTTTGTTTTGGAATATCTTAATTCTCTTTCCCCAAGAGATTCTGGACAGTTAAACCGCCATAACTTTAGCTTGCCTCATACGGTGGAAGGGTACCCTCATGAATATCAGGATGAGATTAGCCGAGCACTGATGGAGGCTTGGGTGTGGCTAGAACACGAAGGACTTTTAGCACCGAAACCGGGAGATGATAGAGGTTGGGTTTTCATTACAAGACGGGGGCACAAGCTAAAAACAGCTGTTGACGTGGAAGCCTATCGCAAAACAAGCCTATTGCCTAAACAACTTCTTCATCCGGTGATAGCCTACAAAGTCTGGTCACTCTTTTTGCGGGGAGAGTATGATACCGCCGTATTCCAAGCTTTTAAGGAGGTAGAGGTCGCAGTTCGTGATGCTGGAGGCTATGAAAAAAAAGATTATGGAGTTAACTTGATGCGACAAGCATTTCACCCTCGGGATGGAGTATTGACTGATGCTAATCAACTACCGGCCGAAAAAGACGCAACATTGGCTTTGTTTGCAGGGGCTATAGGTCTGTACAAAAATCCTCCTAGCCATCGAAATGTAAACATTACCCCGGTGGAAGCGGTAGAAATGATAATCTTCGCTAGCTCCCTGCTTAAGATTATCGATTCTAACACATCGGCATCAGCTACACCTAGTGGAAACTAAATTAAGCATAAGGACATGTTTATCGGGAGTGTTAAAAAAATGCGAGAATATGAGTATGATGTTACCTTGTCCTTTGCAGGAGAAGATCGAACACACGCTGAAGCGTTAGCAAATCTTCTCAAGAATGATGGGTATAAAGTATTTTATGACAAATATGAGTGGGCCCGGCTGTGGGGCGCAAATCTCTATGATGAATTCTCCGCAGTTTACAAGGATAAAGCACGCTACTGCGTCATGTTTGTGTCTGAACATTATGCCCAAAAGTTATGGACGAATCATGAACGCCAGACTGCTCAGGCGAGGGCATTTCAAGAAAGCGAAGCATATATTCTTCCGATCTTACTTGACGATACGGAAATTCCGGGAATTTTGCCCACAGTCGGGTACTTGGATTTACGCTCAATGTCTATTGAAGATGTCTATTCGATTTTATCGGAGAAACTACAAGAGGACTCATTGCAGCCAACAATCAATCCTCCAACCTCCACTTCTGTCGAAAACAATATCGGAGAATTTGTGTTGTTGCGTTCAGCAAATGGAAGTTTGCGTTTTCTTTCGTTTATAGAAGCACGCAGGGATTCAACTGGTATATCCCTTAAAGTTCTTTCAGAATCGTCTGAAGACGCTGGATTTCTACGTTCATTAAGAGATACTTATAGTAACGTACTTGCCTTTGCCTATAAGGAAGATGCTGCGTGGGTGAGTCTAGAGGAGATTGTTGAAACTACAGCCGGTTCTCAAACCGTCTGCGAAGTACGTCTTAATATAAATGATAGCAACGCAAATTACGATTTCTTCGGTGATATGACAGGCATGAGCATTTCTGCAGATCAGATTGCCGAAATGCGTGCACGGAGAATTCTCCTTGATGAAAAATTGGATGTTGGTATTTCTGCGTTAAGCCAAGACAACTTCTCAAATATAGGACAACGAGCAACTTTATACACTGAGAACGCATCAGGGATACGTTCATTACTTGGGCAAGTTGATACTTGGGAGCTAGATCTGCTAGAGGCTCATATTCATGGGATGTCTTCATCAGGCTATGAGCCTGGACTACCAGTGGAGGCATCGCCAATTCCCGAGCTTTATCAGCAATTTAGACAAACTCCAGAGAAATTTAAGAAGTTTGCTCGTTTAATCTCGGTTCTCTATTTGAAACTGTCAAACACGGTTGAAGGTATACTTGAATTAGATTTGGAACTGCTAGGTTCCGCACAATTGCGAGTTAAATTTAGGGGGTGCCGGCCCCAACTTGCTGTAAATGTAGCACCTTCAATTATTGAATTCGAGGGAAATTGCCCACTTTCCGAGTGATTGTAGAAAATGTTTTTGGGAGCTAGAATGTAAAACACCTAAACGAACTTATCCTTCCAAGCTTCAGAGTGCATATGGGTGGTTGAATCTATTATCTGACATTCCTACAGATAGAGCAAATCGCCAACCAAATCCACTATCTCTGAATTAATCGATTGGACTGCAAAGTGCGTTGCGTTACGATCAAACGGCGGGGGTGAAACAGGTTTACCGGGAGCGACAGATTGACCCGATGAAACTACTCTATAGCTACTACCAAACTAACCCCTCTGCGTATTAATCCGAAAATAGGTTCAGCCCCGAAAAGACTCATGAACAAAACCATTCCACTTTCTGAACTCTTTCACGTTACCAGTCGTTTTCACCGTTCGGTTCATCTTGAACGCGATTTTTATGGGAAGAACGCACTGGATGGGTACGTCCTAACAGTCACGGCACGGGAAACACTGCAACGGCTAATTGCAGCACTTGAAGATGAATCGACATCGAAAGCGTGGTCACTCACCGGTCCCTACGGGTCAGGCAAATCGGCCTTTGCACTCTTTGCTGCGAAGTTGCTAGGTGACTCCGAATCACTGACGACGCAGGCAGCGATGAAGCTCCTAAAGCACGGAGACAAATCCTTATGTAATCGATTCATCGGTTTGGATCTACACGGGCGGAGAGGATTTTGTCCCGTGCTCATCTCGGGTGAACGCTCACCGATTTCGCTTGCTTTGCTGCGTGGATTGGATCGTGGTCTCACTGTTTTTAGCGATTCCCCGGCTCGGCTCCCGTCTTTCCGTCCACTTCTATCAGACATCCAAAAACGGTTGAAGGCAGCAGAAAATGGGAACCTACCCCATGCTTCCGAAATTACGAACCTTTTTGAATCCGCAACAGGTCAGATTAGAGCAACGGAGGGCACAGGACTGTTATTGGTAGTTGATGAGCTTGGCAAGTTTCTTGAATACGCCGCGCAAAACCCGGCAGATGGTGATCTGTTTGTGCTACAAAGTCTTGCCGAATTTGCCACCAGAAGCAAACAAACACCTCTGCTGATGCTGACAATTCTCCATCAAGCGTTTGAGCAGTACGCACAACGGTTAGCAGCCTCCCAACGTGAGGAGTGGGCGAAGGTACAGGGACGTTTTGAGGATGTCTCCTTTATAGAACCGACTGAGCAGGTGCTTCGCCTAATTGGGAGTGCAATCCAAAAGACTGCAGCAGTTGAGAATCCCAACCTTTCTGTTGCGGTTGACCTAGAACTTAAACCACGCCAACTTGATAAGACCGAATTTGTGTCGCTGCTTGAAAGCTGTTTGCCCCTCCATCCGACAGTTGCTCTCATTGTCAGTCCACTTTTCCGTCGATTTGCTCAAAATGAACGCTCTCTTTTCGCCTTACTCAACTCCAGCGAACCGCACGGACTCCAAGATTTTCTCTCTAAGCAGATCTACGATGGGCGTGCCCTACCAACATTTAGGCTGTCCAACCTGTACGATTACATTTACAACGCTTTGGGCAGCGGTCTGTACACATCAAGGGAGGGGGCAAAGTGGGCAGAAATCGAGTCCGCAATTGAACGACTGCCGGACCCGTCTCCGATGACGGTGAAATTGATTAAAACTATCGGTCTGCTCGGTATTGTTGGGGAGGCAAGTGTAAATCTGAAAGCCTCAAAGGCTTTACTCCGTTACGCACTCGATGATGGCATGGAGAATTTCCAGAATGAAGTTAATGAGTCTGTCGAATCATCGTTGGCGATGTTGGAGGGACGTTCTATTGTTATCTACCGCCGCTACAACGATGCGTATGCCCTATGGGAAGGAAGCGATATCGACATCGAAGCGAGGCTCCGGGAGGCAAGAGCACACCTTGACCCGAATCTGCGCCTGCCTACTGCCCTCTCGACGCTTATGCAACCGCAACCCCTTATTGCCCGCCGGCACCTCTTTGTGACAGGCACGCTGCGATACTTTGTCGTCCGGTACACCGACCTTGAGGGGTTTGATGAGGATTTGCAGATGCCATCTGATGAGGCCGACGGGTCTGATGACGCGGACGGGCTTGCGCTTTACGCCCTGCCTACAAGCGAACTTGAGGCAGAACAGCTTGTTGCAAAAGCTACCGAATTAGCCGCGGATCGCGAAGATGTACTCATTGCGATTCCCGAATCAATCGACTCTTTGAGGGACGCTGTCCTTGAGCTTTGGTGTTTGGGTTGGGTTGAGAAAAATACCCCCGAACTCCGTGGCGATGCAACAGCGCGGCGTGAACTTTGGGCGCGACACACTGAGGCCGAGCAAGAGGTATCCGATCAATTGACTTCTCTTTTTGGCGGAAACCTAGCTGCCCCTCAAGTGGCTCTCAGCCCGACTCGTAAGGAAGACACCGGGGGCTGCTCATGGTATCATAACGGACAACCGATACTGATTACCTCAAGAAGAGCACTTAATGAATATCTATCCGAAATCTGTGATTCTGTTTACAATGCAACTCCGATTCTTCGTAATGAACTGATCAATCGACGAAAAATTTCCTCGCAGGCAGCGTCCGCAAGACGGAAACTCATTGGAGGGATGCTTGATTCCCAAGGACAGGAAAAACTGGGTATTGACGGCTACCCACCCGAAATGAGCATTTACCTCTCCTTACTATTCGACACCGGGATACACCGTTGTGTTTCGGGGGTGTGGGGGTTTCATCCACCAAACACCGATGATAAAAATCGAATCTCTCTCACTTGGCTAGAGATCGAAAGTTTTCTTAACGAATGTGAGGAGAGGAGACAATCTGTTGCCAAGCTTTATGAACGGTTGGAGCAGCCGCCCTTTGGATTGAGAAGTGGTCCAATGCCCATTCTTTTGTGCGCGGTATTGCTGCACTATGAGGCAGAAATCGCGCTATACGAAGATAGTTCCTTTGTTGCAGACATCTCAATGCCGGTTTTTGAGCGGTTGATTAGGGATCCTGAAAAGTTTGAAATCAAACGTTTCCGAATGGAAGGTATCCGCACAGAAGTGTTTGAGCAATTTACAGGAATGATTTCTAAGCCGGTGTCAGCGGAAGGGAGCCCGCCAAATCTTCTAGTAATTGTCAGACCGCTCATCAGTTTTATACAAAAGCTGCCCCGTTATACGATGCTCACACAGGATTTAAGCGATGCAGCGATCACCTTACGCAGAGCCATCAGCGATGCACGAGAGCCGGACGCGCTCCTCTTTGAACAGTTGCCCCAAGCACTCGGCTTTGAGGCTTTTGGACCATCGGTGGAGACAGATTCAGAAACGGTTAATGCGTTTTTCAATATCTTGCGAAGCGCACTGTCCGAGTTAAACCGAGCCTATGATGAACTGCTATCTTTCATTGAGGAGATGCTTATTTCTGCGTTTTCTTTACAATCGGATGGTGATTCGCCCCACATTGAATTGATTAACAGAGCACGCCCCTTGCTCGATTGGACAATTGACACCAAACTCAAGGGGTTTTTGATTCGTATCTGCGACGAAGAGCTTGATTTCAAGGAATGGGTTGAGGCAATTGGAACTTATATCGCCAACAAACCCCCGGCATCGTGGAATGACTCAGATAAAGCCCATTTTGAGATGAACCTTTCTGAACTTGCGAGGAAGTTTCATCATTTTGACGCATTGTCATTTGAGCAACGAGAGCAGCCTGATAACAACGCAGGTGAGGTAATTCGGGTTGGTGTTACTACTCTCTCTTCACAGGAGCAGGAGCGGGTCGTTACTGTGCCGCCAACTGCAGAGGCGCAAGCCGACAAAATTGAGCGCGCAATTGTACAAATGCTTGAGCGAGAGGAGAATACTGAAATTCGCCTCGCTATCCTAGCCCGACTGTCGCAGAAGTTGATGGAACAGCTTGAGTAAGACAGGCGGGCAACCACAAGGGTTGCCCCTACAGTTAGATCTTGGGTTTATAGTCGGGCGCGCCTGTCGGGACGCGCAATGAATTGCGCTACTACAAACTGAACTGCGTAACTTCTATTAGGATTGGATGTGCCGCCCGGTACGCTTAACGGTGTTCTCAAGCAAGCCGGTTTCAAAGATTATAGTGGACCTTAGAATTAATGAGACACTCCAAACCGGCGCAGTTGGAAACAGCGCCTACCAAACATGGGGGCGAAAGTGTCTATTTATTTTTTGAATTCACTATAACTTGGAGGCACTTATGCAATATCTAGTTGTTTTTGAAAAAGCGGCAAACAGCTATGGTGCCTATGTGCCAGACCTGCCCAGCTGCGTTGCGATAGGTGAAACGATGGCTGAGGTGCGTGGGTTGATTGCAGAAGCGATCCAATTTCATATTGAGGGGCTGCGAGAGGATGGTGTTGTTGTGCCGCTGCCATCGTCAACAGCTAGATAGACATGTCGCCCCGCTGGGGCTTTGGGATATTTGTTTATCCGTTTACTATAAACATGTCGCCCCTCTGGGGCTAAATGAGCTGCTAAACCGACAAAATTTAGGAGAATTCGGTGAAAAAATTAACGCTTTTCTTATTTATCTTTATACTGGTAACGTCTCTTTGGGCGGAGGAGGATGTGAAAGAAACGAAAGCCGAAAAGCCCAAGACAAGCGGTGGTTTTGGGGGACCGGTGTTGAAGGTGACGCGGATCAACGATGTATTCGGCTTGATGGTCGGTGGTCGAGCGGGTTGGATTTATAAACATACCTATGCAATCGGAGGGGGCTTTTACGGCTTACTCAGAGATATAGAGGTAGAGACGCCGGGTTTTGAACGTGAATTTGAGTTTGCTTATAGTGGACTGGAGTTAGAATATATTATCGCTCCCAGTCGAGATGTCCACCTCTCTGCTCAAACTTTGATCGGGTTTGGTGGGCTTACAGATCGGTATCAGCGGGTGTACTATTTTGTTGATGACTATAGTAGATATGGTGGTCCCGACGACAGTTTTTTTATTGTGCAGCCGGGCCTCAATATAGTGTGGAATATGAAAACGTATCTCCAGATCTATTTTGGAGGGAGTTACCGCTATATCCGTGGTGTTGACATCGAAGGACTCGATAATGCGGATCTGAACGGTTACTCGGTCGTGGTGACCTTTAAGTTTGGTCGTAATGCGAAGGTGGAACCGCCGGATCAATCTGAGTTTGAAGGCACCTACATATTCTGAAAATTATGGTAGGTTTTAGGATTACTTAGACACTGTAGCGCAAACTGTATGAAGATTAATTTATTAATTGGGTAATTTCCGAGCGATGTCCGGTGCGGTTGGAAACCGCACCTACCGGGTCTGGGAGCAATATAGAATTGCCCGTTTAATTTCTTAAAACTCATTTAGTTTGCGCGCTCGGATCACAATCTAACAGATCGTGGTACAAGAATAGATTGTAGGTCGAGATTCATATCTCGACAGAATATCCAGCCCCGATGAATCGGGATTTTCAACGTGGCGTGCAACAATCTGGGTTGATTGAGCCAAAACTATTGTGCAATGTGCTAAGTGATGTCGATTTTGGAAAATCGACCTACAGAAATCCGAAGCTATCTCTAATGTGTGAACAAAGGGTTGGGAGACCCAACCCCTACAATACGCCCGATGAATCGGGCAACTACAGTCTGAAGTGCGTAAGTCCTACTCGCTTTGAATTCCCACCAAATTAAGTTCTTCTGCCAAATGACATGCCACAAAATGACCGTCTGAAATTTCACTGAGTTCTGGCTCTTCCTCTCTACATCTCGCTTCGGCATACCTACATCGGGACTGGAAAACGCATCCGGTAGGCAAATCACTCGGATCGGGCGGTGCCCCTTCGAGGATAATGCGATCACGTCGACCGCGTTGGGTCAGTCTCGGCACGGCTGAATGCAGGGCTTCGGTGTAGGGGTGGGCGGGGTGGTGCAGCAGTTCGTCGCGCTCGGCGTATTCGACCAATTTGCCGACGTACATGACGGCGATGCGATCGGACACATAGCGGATAACCGCCATATCGTGCGAGATAAAGAGGTAGGAGAGCCCCAATTCCGCTTGCAGTTCTTGCATCAGGTTCAGGATTTGTGCTTGCACCGACACATCGAGGGCAAAGACAGGTTCGTCCGCAACGATGAATTTCGGCTCGATGGAGAGCGCGCGGGCGATACCGATGCGCTGCCTTTGACCTCCACTAAAGCTGTGTGGGTAGCGGCGCAGGTGTTCTTTTTGCAGCCCCACTTGTATCAGGAGATTTTCAGCCTTCGCTTCCCGTTCTTGGCTTGTCCCGATGTCGTTGCAAACTAGCGGCTCAATCACGTTGTCTAGGACCGTCATCCGCTCGTTTAATGAGGCAAAAGGGTCCTGAAAAATCATCTGCATGTTGGCGCGGACTTGGCGCATCTCGCGGTGGGCAAGTTCAAAGACAGAGAGTTTTTCTTCTTCATCGTGCAGGATGACCTCACCGCCTGTTGGCTCATAAAGCCGGAGGATGGTGCAGCCTAAAGTAGACTTGCCACAGCCGCTCTCGCCCACAAGCCCCAAGGTTTCACCTTCATTGATTGTGAAGCTGACCCCGTTGACAGCTTTGACATAGCCGATAGTGCGGCGTAGGAAGCCTTCTTGGATGGGGAAGAACTGGCGTAAATCTCGAACTTCTAGGAGAGGTTTTCCGTTTTTATTCATTGTGGGCATATTGGTTCATGAGTTCATTGAATTGGCGAACCCTATACATTGCGCTCCGCTGGAGCGCAGCAATGGTAGGGATCACGATTCTATAGACATATCGCTCCTCTGGAGCGAAGGGTAGAGCGACGACGGGCGGGGAAACCCCGCCCCTACCAGTGGATTTGCGATAGATAGCAACTCGGATTAAACTTCTTGTATAATTTTTGGGGTAGTGAATTTTAGACGTCGGTTACTTCTCGTATTGTGGCGGTAGTAGGTTCGGTGATTTGGGTATTTTCTTCAGACCGCGCCAATTGGTAGGCTGCTAGTTCTTCATGTAAACGGCTAATCATTTTTTTTAGGCTGGCGCGAGAGTATTTCTGGTTGGGATAAGGCTGACGCTCCTGTACTTTTTCTAACCGTTTTTCTAGCTCTCGTAATTGTCCTTCGACAATTTTGCGTTCTTGGTCGTTCTGAATCATAGTTGTACCTCCACACGATTTTACCATAAGTTACGCCACTTTTCCAGACCAAGACGCGAAACCCATAATTTTGCAGTTTCTTAACCTTTGGTGCTAGTTTAGCGAGAGAGTCTTTTCCACATTGTTCAAGTCGCTTTGGATCCCCCCGATAAATCGGGATAAACTAATTATCGGGGAGTTCATTGGTTCATTAGTCGGTTGGTTGATTCATTCTTCTTATGTTCCCGCCTTCGGATACACATGTCGCCCCTCTGGGGCTTTAGGGTATTTGTTTATCTGTGTACTATAAACATGTCGCCCCTTTGGGGCTAAATGCACCGCTGAACCAATGATTTTTACGTTTCACGTCATCAACAACTGCAAACTAGCATCATTGGTTATTACTCACAATTCGTCACTCGTTACCATAAAGATAACAGGCAACAAAGTGATTGGGTTCTGTCTCGATGATTGGGACCGGTTTCGGTTGATCACAGATGCCGGGCATAAACTCGGAGCAGCGCGAGGCGAAAACACAGCCCGGCGGTAGGTCCCTAGGGCTAGGAACAACACCCGGAATCGGCACCAGTTTTTCGAGGGGACCGTCCACGCTGGGGATAGATCGCCACAGCCCTTGGGTGTAAGGGTGCAGTGGATTATCGAAAATGGCATCGGTGGTGCCAAACTCAACCCGCTTGCCAAGATACATGACCGCAATATCATCCGCCATCTCTGAAACAACCGCTAGATTGTGTGAGATGAGCATGATTGCCATCCCTGTTTGTGCTTGAAGGTCGGTCAGGAGTTCCAAGATCTGTGCCTCAATTGTGACATCGAGCGAGGTTGTCGGTTCATCGGCAATCAGGAGCATGGGCGAGCAGCAGAGTGCCATGGCAATCATCGCGCGTTGGCGCATACCGCCGCTAAACTCGTGCGGGTAGGCGTCAATGCGTTGTTCTGGATTGGGAATGCCCACTTGACGTAACAGGTCAATCGCTTGATCGCTTGCCTCACTCTTGTCGGCTGCCTTGTTATGGATCAGAATCGTCTCCGTAATCTGGTCGCCAATCGTATGCAGGGGACCAAATGAGGTCATCGGTTCTTGGAAGATCATGCCGATGTCGTCTCCCCGGATATTTCGCATCGCTTCTTCTGTGGGTTTGAGTTTGGTGATATCAACGACCTCGCCATCTCGATGCAGCAGGATTTCGCCGTCAACAATCTTGCCGGGTGGCGATGGAATGAGTCGTAGAATTGAATGGGCAGTGACCGACTTGCCACAGCCGCTCTCGCCGATGACGCCCAAGGTTTTGCCACGCGCAATCGTCAAATCTACCCCATCGACGGCGCGGATTGTCCCTGTGTCGAGGGTGAAGTGGGTTTTCAGGCTTTTGATTTCCAGAATGAGGTCTTCGGTGTTGTCTTTAGGCATAGGTGTTATAGTAGATTTTAGAACCACTCAGATCCTCCCTAATGCAGAGCTAACCCCCTAAATCCCCCTTGTCAGGGGGACTTTGGCAACTTTGCAAAGGTCGGAGTTATTGGTAAATGTCCACTGATTTTCATTGGTTCATTAGTGCATTTTTCACGTTTCACGCATCACGTTTCACGCTTTTTGCGTTATCTTGACGAAGCGTAAGGGTCGGCGGCATCACGCAGACCGTCGCCGACGAAGTTGAACATGAGAATGGCTCCGACAACAAAGAGTGCCGGGATAAGCATCCAAGGAAAGTTAGCAAGGACATTCACATCTTGTGCCTCTTGCAGTAGGGTGCCCCAGCTGACCGCAGGGGGTCTGATGCCAAGCCCTAGAAAACTGAGGGCGGTTTCGCCCAAGATCATGCCGGGGATTGCCAACGTCATGTGAACAATCAGATAGCTGCTGAAAGCGGGTAGCAGATGTTTGAAGATGATGCGTTTATCGCTTGCGCCGGCGGCTTTGGCTGCCAGTGCGAACTCTTCTTCCCGCAGACTAATAATTCTGCCTCGGACCACACGCGCAAGCCCTGTCCAGCCCCGGATTGACAGAATCAGGGTGATTGCAAGGTAGATGTTGATTGTCCCCCAATCGCGGGGGAGTGCCGCGGACAGGGCAATCCAGATCGGGATGTCGGGGACGCTGATCAACACTTCGATGACCCGTTGGATGGATTCATCGACCACGCCACCGTAATAGCCGGAGATACCCCCTAAGATGCTCCCCAAGATAAAAGCGACCACAACGCCTCCAAAACCGATAAACAGGGAGATGCGTCCGGCAAAGAGGATTCTGGAGAAAACATCTCGACCTAGACGGTCTGATCCAAACAGTAACAGCGGCACGTGCCGGTTTTCAAGACCAAAAAATTTGTGTTGTATGGGAATGAATCCCAACAGTTTATACGGTTCTGTCTTTACAAAGAAGCGAATGGTATGTGGCTTTGATGGGTCTTCCGAATACTCGTACTTGAAGGTGTCGGTGTTTAATTCTCTCTTGATTTCATAGATATGGGGACGGTTTAACCTGCCGTCTGTATTGATAAAGTGGATGCGAGTTGGTGGAACGTCATTGAAATCCTTAAATCGTTCAAGGGGACCAAACGGGGCAAAGAAGTCCGCAAAGATTGAGACAAAGTAGAGTATCGCTAGAAGGACAAGCGAGATACGGGCAAGTTTATGCCTTTTGAAAGCGTGCCACACCAATTTGCGTTGCGAGGCGTAGTACAGGCTTTCTTGCAGCCGTTTCGCACGGGCTTCTCTCCGTCCGACGTAGCCGGAGGTGATCCTTGAAAAGAATGAGTGTATTGGTGTTTGGTTCATTGGTATATTAGTACATTGAATTGGTGAACACTCGTCTGAATTAGGTTTGAGGCGATGGCTCATAATTATAGTAGATTTTAGAATTAATGGGACACTCCAAATCGGCGCAGTTAGAAACAGCGCCTACCAAACATGGGGGCGAAAGTGTCTATTTATTTTTTGAATTCAGTTAGGACTTACGCACTTCAGTAGGGAACGCAGATCTGCGTTCCCTACGAATCCCTTATGGAATCTCTGTTGTAGTTGCCCGATTCATCGGGCGTTGGGACGGGTGTGCAGAGGCGATAAATCGCCGAACTACAAAACGTTGAACATTCAACTGCGTAACTCCTATCAGTATAATAAATGGTGCAACAGAAACCGAGTTTTGAAGGAAAAACTCGATTTCTCTTATGGGTTGTTTAAGTGCGAATTCTTTCAAAGCGGATGCGTGGATCCACCCATGCGAGCAGAATATCTGAAAGCAGGGTGCCCACGACTGTCAGGCTGCTTAGGATCATCACGATGCTGCCGACCAGAAACATATCTTCGCCCAAAGCGGCTGCGAGGAGTACGGGCCCCAGCGTTTCCAAGCCCAGCGTTTGAGAGACGATAATCTCACCGCTGACAATAAAGGGTAATGTCCAGCCGATAGTACTGATGAGCGGATTAATCGCAACCCGTACCGGATATTTCATAATGAGTCGCCGTTCCGGCAATCCTTTTGCCCGTGCGGTGGTGACGTACTGTTTGTTTTTTTCGTCTAGCAGAGTAGCGCGAAGAATGCGGATCAGCGATGCAGTGCCGGCACTGGCGATGACCACGATGGGCAGCCAAATATTTCCCAATAGGTCAACGAACTTGTCGATTGACCACGGCGCGCCCTTGTATTCTATGGAAAACAGACCCGTGATTGCCCTGCCCGTACCGGCGAATACCCAATATCCGAGTGCCAAGGCTAGCAGGAAGTTGGGTAACGCAAGCCCGACAAAGCCGATGACGGTGGCGACGTAATCGCCCACCGAATACTGCTTCAGCGCGGAGTAGATGCCGATGGGGACAGCTATCAGCCACGTAACCACCAGAGAGGCTAAGGCGATAGTCGCAGACATAGGCAGCCTCTCCATGATAACGTCCTTCACCGGGCGTTGGTAGATGAAGGATCGCCCCATTTCACCTTTCAGTAGAAAATTGCTCATCCACAGGACGTACTGCAGCACGGCGGGTTGATCAAGACCGTACTGCTTATAAATTGCCTCGATTTGTCCCTGATCCATTATGAATCCTGTGCGTTCGAGATTTTGGACGTAGGTTTCCACATAGCTACCGGGTGGCAGCAAGATTGTGGCGAAAGAGATAACGGAGATTAGGAAAAGCAGGGGGATAATGAGTATCAACCGGCGTATGATAAACGCTCGCATAGGTCTTTTTCCCCTTGTCAGTCTTGTTATTGCGGTGTCTTGAAGAAAAGTTGTTCCATGCCGTAATCCAAGGCGCGGTCAAAAGGATAGCCGTCCTTAATCACGTTGCCCAGATCCGCGTTGTATACGGTGGGAACAGTCATTCTTCCTACGGGCCAAATGGTGACGTAGTGCTGTGAGAACCAGTCCACGAGATCCGCGTAAAGTGCTTCTCCTGCTGCTGATTGGGGTGGAACTACCTTCCGAGCCACGTGTAGATCGAAAAACTCTTGCAAATAAGGCGGGGGTTTCCGTCCGGATTCGCCATTCGTGTTGAAGTACATCTCTGACATCGGTGCCCAGTGACCCTTAAATCCGGGCCAATAGTCCTCGGAGATGCCGGGTGCCCATATCGGTTCATCGCTCCAGTGGATGGTTGCCATCAGTTCGTTGCCGTTCATGCGCTGACCGAACAGTGAATTGCCGATTACGTCAAGAGTTGTGCGAATCCCCACATTTTCAAAATAGTTTTTTAAGAGTTCGCCTAAGCCTAGAAAATCGGGTGAGACTTCGGCGGTGGTAATTGTCAACTCAAAACGATCGCCGTTGGGATCAGTTCGGAAGCCGTCAGCGTCGCGTCCGGTCATGCCAACCGCGTCGAGCAGCCGATTAGATGCTTCAGGATCGAAGGTTTCTTTGGTGAAGCCGTCAAGGGTGTAATGACCAAAATAGAGGGTGTTATTCACGTCCTCCTTGTCGATTGCACTGGCTATCGCGCTGCCGAAACGTGGGTCGGAGACAAGTTGCTGCCAGACGCTGCCCTCATTTTCGTAATCATAGTCGTGGTTGAGGAACAGAATCGGTGGGTTGTTGATTGAGCCGTGGAGGACTGTCTTAATGTTGGAGCGCGCTGCATTTTCCCGATAGAGGGGCATCTCCCGGATTTGGGCGTAAGAGGTAACCACATCATACTCCCCAGCAGCTGTTTTCAGAATGATAGACTGAAGTTGGTTTGAGACTTCTGCTTCGACCCGGTCGATGTAGGGGAGTTGGTTGCCGGCGATATCGACCTTCCAGTAGTAGGGGTTACGAACTACACGGACGACAGAACTAGTGACCTCTTCGGTGATCCATGGAGTCAGTGACGGGACACCGACGCCGTGCTCGCGGTATAATTCCCAGTGGCGCATGTCCTTGAGGATGACGAGGTCTTCCCAACTCCTCATCTCTAACTCATCAAGAATCGGTTGAATTTTCTCTATGTCTGTATAATCGGCGTGGAACTGTTTGATGAAGTGGGCGGGTCGAAAGAGGAGAGTATAATCTGGAATCCAAGAAGACAGTTCCGCTAGAAATTGACCGTAGGGGGCATCAAAGGTGATTCTGAAGGTCAACTCATTGATGATAGTGAGTTTGCCGGGTGTCCCGTCTGCCCGCCCTAAGGTTCTGGCTTTGATGGGGAAGCTGGGATAAATTCGCTCATCGCCGTAGAGCTCGAAGGTCATCCGCACATCTTCAGTGGTAACAGGAACCCCATCTGACCATTTGATACCTTCGCGGATGGTGAGTGTGTATTGCGTAAAATCAGGACTGATTTCGTAACTGCTCACGATAGCGGGAAGTGGGTCCTTGGTACTCTGGTCGGGTGCCCGGAGAATCGTCATCCCCATCGCCAACGCCAATTCGTGCATCGAGCCGTTAAGGTTGGTTGTACGAATAGTGCCGCCGTAGCGACCGACCTCCCAATCGAGCCACTTTTCGGAGTTTAACACCCCCGGTCCCACCACAAACGGTTCTTGAGGAAGGCGTTCGGAGATAGGGGGTAATTCGCCGGCAGCAACTAAGTCGGCGAAGAAGGGTACTTCGTTGTATGTGGCTGGCGGAGGATACTTTTGACTATTGACCGAGATGGGATCTGATGCCAATAAAAGGTTTGAAGACAGGCGAGGTAGAGGGGTTTGTGATGGAGTTGCAATAGATTCAGTTGAACCTATATCTCCTGTTGTTTCTGCGTCACTATCAGAAGATGTCTTATCCACGTCCCCGCGACAAGCGACTAAAACAAACGTGAGACTGATAGAGAAACATATAGTCTTTAGGAGTTTTGCTTTCTTGTGCTTCATATCCTTATGAGCTTCTGAATTTCTCTCATATCCTTAGCCACTGAGGACTTCCCGTTCACGGTCTGAACCTGATAGTGGGAGCTCTGTCCACGCTGCATTGCGAGCGTGTGAGGCGTGAAAGCCGACGATGGCTTCCAGCGTATCGACAGCTTCGGAGGCGGGGTAGGGAAATTCGGTCCCACCATCAAGCCACTCTACGATCTCTGAGACCGCCCGGTCCATTCCCGACACCTCATCGCTAGCACCACTCCACTGTTCCTGATTTCCGTTCCAGTATTCGAGAGTTACATTGCTGCCGTCGGAGATAGCACGTCCTTCAGTGCCGTTGAGGGTTATTTGTCCCGGAACGGTGGCGTAGTCCCCTGCGTCCACTGTAACCATGATTCCGCCCTCCAATTTTATGACACCCCACCCGCCGGGATCACGGAATTCGGGTCCGCGACAGTCGGGTTTTCCGGCGAGGTCAAGTGTGGCGGAGACCGCTTCGATCCTTCGACCGGTGAGCATAAGGAGCGCATCAATCATGTGGGTGCCGACGTTTCCCAGCCTACCGGATCCCCACTGCAATGATGCGGAGGTCAATTCTCCCAGACCGTCTGCGGCGATAAGGTCTCGCAGCCGTCGGTGGTTGAGGTTGAACCGTCTTTGGTGGTTGAGGACCAGAAGCGCACCCGCTTCTTCACATGCTTCAAGCATCTGTTCTGCGTCCGGGAGTCGTGTCGCTATCGGCTTTTCACAGTAGATAGCGCGGATCCCCTGTTTGGCGCACGCAACGGTGATTTCTGCATGTACCGGTGCATAGGTTGCTACGCTCACAATGTCGAGTGCCTCTTTCGCCAGCATTTCCTCCCAGTTAGCGTAGGTCGTTGTGCTTGCGCGTTGTGCAAAGCGTTCTCGGCGTCCGGGATCGCGGCTGCTGCCGACAATCCGATTGACGTGGGGATGGTTGGATAGGGCGTCAAAGTGGGTGCCGTCGAGGCCGCTGACCTGTTGACCGAGGGCATCTCCGGAGACTTGGTCTGCCCCGCCGATAAAACCGAGTCCGATAATGCCCGCCCGGTAGGTTGCGTTGGTCATGGATCTATTCTCCTGAATTATGGTGGACCTTAGAATTAATGAGACACTCCAAACCGGCGCAGTTAGGAAACCTCGCCTACCGGGGAGGGAAAAATTCGGGCGATGACCCCGGTAGGTGCGGTTTGTAACCGCACCGCATCGGCGCAGTTGCAAACAGTGCCTACCAAACCCGGGGAGTGAAAGTGTCTATTTATTTTTATAATTCACTATAGTTCACTGGTTGTGAGTGTTGGGTTTCACGGTTCCCGTTCAACCCAACCTACGATATGGTTACGGCATACGGAGTATGCCTACTACTTTTTATGGGCGTTCACCGTGTCGTAGCCGTTTGTCAATTAGATCTAGGATCGGTGGTACATCCCAGATGCCATCTACCACATAGTGTGCGCCGGTCTGTTGCATTCGCGTATACGCTTGTGCGAGCTTGGCTTTCTGCACATCTTGGGGTAGGGCTGCGATTTCCCCTTCGTTAAGTCCGATCTCATTGCCGGTTTTGGCGAGACCGATGGTCCACATGCCGGCGTTGAGTCCTTCTTCGATGTCTGGAAGGGTATCGCCCACTTTGACGATTGCTTCCATCGGATAGATCCCTAGATTCATCGCGTTTTGGAGGCACATCCACGGTTCTGGACGACCGGCAGGCACATCGCTCGCGCAGACCGTAGCGTCCGGTGTATAGCCGCGATCCGTTGCTTCTTTGAGGAGGAGTTCCATCATCTCGCGGAGGTAGCCGGTGGTGGATCCGATTTTTAGTCCTCGGTTGCGAAAGGCGGCGACAGCTTCTAAGGTGCCGGGGATCAGATCTGCGTAGTCTGCAAGGCAAGCGAGTTGGAGCGGGATGAACTCTTGGAACATGGCTTCGACATCGTCTTCGTCCGGCTGACACCCATGGGCGTCTTGCCATCGCTGTGCCACGGCTTCAATCTGTGAGATCTTCCGAATGTGCACTTTTTTGTGCGCCCCCATCGGCACACGTGCCTCTTCGATGGTGATTGGAACGTCCTTGCGTTTGTAGACCTCTACGAACACAACGGCGGGAGCGTAGCAGCCATAGTCCATGGTGGTGCCCGCCCAATCTAGAATGATTGCTTTTAACGGGCCTCGATAGGTTCGCTGATAGGTATATTCAAGTGTTGTCAATGTGTAGTCTCTCCATAAGGTTGAAATAGTAGGATTATGTGAAACGTGAAACGTGGTAAGTGAAACGTGAAAAATGAACTAATGAACCGATGAACCAATAAACTAAATCGGCTGCTGCCGTAGATCGATCTCTTTCTTCTGTTCGGCAGATTGGTACATCGCCTCGGTGATGCGGGCGACGGTCAGACCGATTGCGCCGGTATCAATCATATCAACACGCCCTAACAAGCTCCAGACAACATGCTGCTGTGGATTGTCGTAACCCGCTCCCGTGTATCCGAGGGAGCGCATCCGCCTTTCGTAGCCGTCGATATCAAAGGTTACATCTGCATCCATGTCGTAAAGGTCGGTGTAAAAGGTAAACGGGTTTAGCTTGAGTCCGCCCTTTGAACCCATGATGCGATCGCCCTCACCGCCATCCATGTTGGCTGCCCACGCCTCTTCGACAAACATGGTAATCCCACCTGCGAGACGAACAAAACCGGTGCCGAGTTCCTCGACATCGTAGCCGCTGTCTTCTCTGCGTTCCTTGTCCATATCAAGTTCCTGGAAGGTAGAGGCGGTTACAGTTTCGATTTCGGGATTATCAAGTATATAAACCATGCGTGCCATGTTATAAATTGCTGTGTCCAACAGTGTACCGCCCCCGGCTGTCTCTTTTTGGACGAAATGAGGGGTGGCATAGCCATCAACATAGGGGCGCCCACGACGGCGGTAGTGGCTTGTCTTGACATAGTAAACGTTGCCAAGCGCATCTACTTTGATGAGGTATTTGGCTATCTGTGTTTCTTTGGTAAAGACCGTTGCCATTTGTACTGACAGCTTTTTCCCTGTTCTCTGTGCAGTTTCATACATCGCGATCGCTTCTGGACCTGTTTTTGCCATCGGCTTTTCGCAGTAGACGTGCTTTCCGGCTTCGAGTGCCGCGATTGTGACTGGGGCGTGCAGGAAGTTGGGCAGACAGACATCCACGCTATCAATTTCGTCAATTTTCAGCAGGTCGCGATAATCGGAAAAGACGTGCGGAATGCCGTGCTCTTGCGCGACCCGTTGTGCTTCGGATTCATCGATGTCTGCGACGGCAACCATTTCGACATCGTTAGGCATAGACTGATAGCCTCGGACATGGCTTTTGCCGATAATTCCGGTGCCAATAATGCCGACCTTGAGTTTATCTGACATGGTTTTCTCCTGAGAGTGGATAAGATGTGAGGAGTGAAACGTAAAGGGGTTCCCTGCTTCGGTCTACTCCTCTAAAATTGCGTTTCGTGTGCGTTCAAAGATTTCGATAGCGTATTCCAGATGTGCTTGCGACATGATGTTGAACGAAATCCCATATTTCTTGGGCGTTACGTCGGGGAGGTTCGATCGGCACTCGGCGATGTGTCTCGGTGTAAAATCTCCGTGGGCATCGATTCGGAAGTGGTTCGCTCGTTTTGAGGGATATGACCCCATCCACCACCTGCCTCCGATTGTCATGCGGATCTGGGCAATCCGTGGACGAAGAATCGCCCCGCAGGACTCCACGTAATCGAAGAATTGCCGAGCCAGTTGATGAAGTTCTTGGTTCTCGGTCAGTGTAGCGAGGAAACGTTCGCGGGTTAGAAATTGCCGGGGTGTGTATTGATAGTTGGCGCGGGATTCCTCAATGACAGAGTTGCCGAGTATTGTCTTTGTTGCAATCAGGATTTCATCGGGTGCTTGGTAGGAGAAGTAGGAGATGTAGGTCAGGTCAATGCCGACGCGTCGTAGGTATTCGGCGATGTCAAGGACACGCACATCCACCCCTTCGGAGACGAGAACCATCCGCTGCCTGCGATTGAAGGCAGACGTCCTCATAGCACCGAGTTCATAGCCGAAGAACCCACTGTGCAACGCCAACAGGGAGGTAAACTCGCGTCCTTGTCCTTGAAACCAGCGTCCGGCAAAACGTTCGAGATCTGCGAAGGAGAATTTAGCGACAGCTGCGGCGTATTCCAGGATCTGTGCAATCGCTGCGCGGGAGGCTCTGCCCCGCTTGAGTTCGATGACGATGGAATTTCCCTGACGATCGAGTGCGAGGAGATCCACTTTTTGAGATTTTCCGATGGGGACTTGTCGGCTGATGATGCAGATGCGCTCATTTCCTAGAAGCAGGTTGGGATCTTGCTCAAGCAGATCTTCTAGATCGCGCTCTTCTTCAAAGCGCATCGGATCCAGTTGTCGAAAGCCCTTTCCTTCCCATCGGTAGATTTCCATTGAACTCTCCTTTCATGTTCAGGGGATTTTTCGCAGGCGAGTATTTGACAGGATAATCTCTATCATCAACAGGAGTGTTGCGAGGATTAGGGGGTACGCGGCGAGTTCCTTATAACGGGTGTATTCCATGACCTCAATTTTCGTTGTTTCAAGTTGATTAATCTCTTGATAAATCTCGGCGAGTTTCTGATTATCGGTTGCCCGAAAATAGCGTCCGTCTGTAATCTCTGCGATCTGTTTAAGCGTTTCTTCATCAACATAGGTGCGATTCGGGCTATACTGTAGCCCGAAAATCGGATCACGGTATGGAATGAATGCGCCACCTTCTTTTCCCATACCGATAGTATACACCTTGATGTCAAGTGCTTTGGCAGCCTGGGCAGCGGTCAATGGGTCAATGGTTCCGGCGTTATTCTCCCCATCGGTAAGCAAAATCGCAATTTTGCTTTTGGCTGTTGAATGACGCAATCTATTGGTCGCATTGGCAAGGGCATCTCCGATAGCAGTACCATCCTCAAGCATACCGATTTCGACATTGAGGAGCAGGTTTGCAAGGACCCGGTAATCGAGCGTGAGGGGGCACTGTGTGAAACTTTCACCGGCGAAAACAACCAATCCGATGTGGTCATTCTTTCGATCATCTAGAAAGTCGTGGATGACTGCTTTTGCTGCGTGCAAGCGATTATCAGGCTTGAAGTCTTCGGCTCGCATACTTCCAGAAATGTCGAGGATTAGCAGAATATCAATGCCTTCAGAAGTAATCTGTTGACGACTGTGGGACGATTGTGGACGTGCAAGTGCAAAAATCATTAAGACAATAACAAAAAATCGCGCAAAATTTAGGGCAGGCAGGCATCGGACCCAAAAGCTAGGCGCGATCTGGCGACTGATACTGAGATCTGAAAAGCGGATTCGACCGTTGTTTTTTTGACTTAGATACCAAAGGAGGAACGGCAGAAGCAGTAGTAAGCAGAGAAATCCGGGATGGTCCAATCGCAAGAGCACACCTCAAACTTGTGTTGGTTCATTCGTTCATTGGTTCATTGGTGCAATTATGGTGAATTCTAAAAATAAATAGACACTTTCGCCTCCCGGTAGGTGCGGTTTGTAACCGCACCGCATAGGTGTTGTGGTCGGTTGAAACGGCGCAGTTAGAAACAGCGCCTACCGAACAGGAGTGTCTCATTAATTCTAAGATCCACTATAATGAGTTTTTGCACAAGGTTTATGTTAAGAAATCGTGCAAAGATATTATCGGCGATACTGTGGAGGAGCATATTCCCCGCGTTGGCTATTTCCAGAACGAGTCGGTTTCTGACCAAACAGGGTTCGGAGGCTAACGCCGATCCCGATAGTGCTTGCGATAATGAAAGTTGGAATACTTAGGTAGGGAATCACCGTTGCCATTCGGTAAATCCAGTATCCGGCAACGACCGCAACAACATTTGATTGTTGTGGGAAGATTGTGCCGCCAATCGAGAGAAAAATTGCAGTTTTCCCGTAAATTGCTATTGGCAACAAGAGGGCCCCTAACAGCATTGCGAACGGGATACCTGCAATCGAGAGAATGAGTAGGATTGACAAATAAGGCACAATTATCAGAACGATCAATCCGAGGAGTGTGCTTCCAATCGGACGATGGGAAATGGTAGATGCCATATTGTTGATCTGTTGTGGAAATATCAGCACGAGTAGCAGATGGATGAGTGTCAATGTGATGAAGGTCATCAGTTCCCAACCAAACCATGCGTATTGTCGATCGCCCCATACTTCTTTTGGTATTCCTTCCATCATTAACGAAGCGGCTGTGGTTGCCAATTTCAAACCGTTAATTTCTTCGTAGACATCGGTTTCATGCTTGGTATTGCTGCGTAAACTTTCTTTACCGATAATTTCGCCCAAAACCACTGTGACTTTACCTGTGATTTGCGCGCCTGGTTCAATTTTAACATTTCCACCAAATAGAAAGACATAGCCCTTTACGCGCCCTTGAATCTTTGCATCTCCGGCGATTAAAATAATATCATTAACAACTTCTGTCTTTGCGATATTGACCCTGCCACCCATTTGCACAATTCGGGATACATCTTCTGGATCGGTTGACAGGGTTGCTTTCTTAGGTGGGGAAGCTTTTACTGGTTCGATTGGGCTGGGTTGTTCTGCCTGCTCGTCGGAATTTATCTCGCTGCCTTCAATTTGGGCGATAACGGAATGGGAGGTGAGTGTTCCAAGGCTGAGATACAGGATTAGAGCTAAATAGACTATTTTTCTCATTGAAGGACCTCAGGGGGGAAGGATGATATAATAGATATAATATGTTTTTGAACACTGTTTTCGATATGTATTAACCTAAGTTTGAACCTAAGAAAGGGTAGGCTGCGGATAATGTGTTTCTTCACCGATTTCTCGGTGTGATGTTTCACGCTGCGGAAAGATGACCTTGATTAACAATTCAGAGTTGGTCAGATATAGGTCGAAACGTAGATTATATATGTATGTCAGGCGAAATGACAATTGTTAATTTTTGCCCGCACAAGATATTGTATGAAAGTTGCATATTCTACCAGATATATAGTAGGATAATATAAGATATTTCACCGGATTTGTCAATAAAAATTTACAGATGAAGCCTGATTTAGGGGGAGTTTGGCACTTTTTTTGATAATCTGAAGATTCATCTTACTCAACAACAACTAATATCTTGCTAAGATCCCGTGATATAGGGTAAAATTAAGGCTAAATATCCTCTGCCTAAATAAAAGGCTGAATCGACGACCGGAGTTAAACAGGCTTGAAAATCTTAACGAGATACACCCTCAAAGAATTTTTCCCTCCTTTTCTGCTAGCACTTATCTGCTTTACCTCCATTCTACTGTTGGAAGAGATCTTCAGGTTGACCAAGCTCTTCGTTAGCAAAGGTGTGAGTCCCCTCTATCTGTTCCAATTATTGATTTATGTGCTGCCAGCGACGCTTGTTGTGACCATTCCGATGGCTACGCTCGTAGGGATTTTGCTTTCACTTGGCAGATTTTCGACGGATAATGAGATTACTGCCATGAAATCCCACGGTATTGGTTTCCATCAAATCCTTTTACCTCTGCTAGTTGTCTCTAGTTTACTAAGCATTTTCGATTTCTTTTTTATGGATTATGCACTCCCTCGTGGTAATATTGCTTATGTTTCGTTGAAGCATGACATAAGTAGGCGGCACTCCGCCTTTGTTCTTGAAGAGGGGGTGGTGATGAAAGAGTTAGAGCGCGAGGGGAAACTCTGGCTATATGAATCAACTCATCCGGAAACGGGACGTTTACAGGATGTGAAGGTATGGGATTCAATATGGCCGGGGCAGCCACGTTTTGTGAATGCAAGGGAGGCTACAATCGGATTTAGGGATGGGCAGGCGTGGTTGACGCTTTATGATGGGTTTACTTATGAGCCGGTTGCCGATAGCGACAACGGTTTTCGGGTAACCACTTTTGCGGAAGATCAGATCGCCCTTGACTTTACGGAAACGTTAGAACGGACAGAGTATGAATCTAAGAGTACCCGAAACATGCCGCTTGCCAAGCTGAAAACCCATATCGGCCAACTTCAGGATCGTGTGACCGAAAAACAGTCGAAACCTCGTTTGGATAAATTGCGATATGCACAGGTTGAATATCACAAGAAGTTTTCGATCCCGTTTGCCTGTTTTGTTTTCGGTTTAATTGGTGTGCCGCTTGGCTTGGTTGTCAAGCGAAGTGGCAAGATGGTCGGTTTCGGTATCGGACTTGGGCTTGTGCTTGTATACTACTTGCTGCTACAGGTTGGACAGGATACAGGGCGAAGTGGTGTGCTTCCCCCCGGCTTCGCGGTTTGGCTGCCAAACCTCGTTATAGGGTTATTGGGTTTGGGGTTTGCGTTGCGAGTTATCTTGGAGGGCAAACTGGAGACGCAACAGAATCGAGAACAGAAACCGCCGTCTTCTTTTCAAGAGACAGAAGCGCAAGAGGTTGGAGAATCGGATTGATAGAGTGGGTCGATTATAGTGAATTCAAAAAATAAATAGACACTTGCGCCCCCATGTTTGGTAGGCGCTGTTTCCAACTGCGCCGATTTGGCGTGTTTCATTAATTCTGAGATTTGCTATACTTTTAGGATTTACACAGCTGAACACTCAGACCCTCCGTTCCGATCCCGTTTCGAGGACTCCGATAAATCGGGACGTGAAAATGGGAAAAGGTTCGTTGGTTCGTTTAGCCCCAGCGGGGCGACATGTCTATAGCCGGGCGATAGGTGCCTTCTCCCAAGCCCCAGCGGGGTGACATGTGTCGCATTGGGTTATGTAGGATATATTGAGCAAACCACAATTTGTTGTTCACCAATCCTAATCCACAGCAATTGGAGATTAAATTTGAGTACAATCCAGAGCGGTATTGAAAAACGATTATGGTCGATAGCGGATGAATTGAGAGCAAACTCCAATCTCAAAGGATCTGAGTATTCAACACCCGTACTCGGGCTGATATTCTTGCGGTATGCGGACCATAAATTCACACAGGCGGAGAAGGAGATCGGCGAAACAACCTCCACCAGCAGAAGGCGCGGTAGAAGCACAGATCAGCGGGCAGCATATCAAGCGCGAGGTGTGCCCTACCTTCTTGAGAAAGCCCGATTCCAGTATCTGTTGAATCTGCCGGAGAGCGGGGACATTGCACAGGCTATCACCGATGCGATGCGGGCGATTGAGGCGGAAAACAGACAGCTGCTTGATGGGGTCTTGCCCAAGACCTACAACCGACTCGAAAAGAGTGTCCTCATTGAACTGCTCCGTGCTATGGCACAGATTCCGATGGACATCGAAGGCGATGCCTTTGGCAAGATCTACGAGTATTTCTTGGGTAACTTTGCTATGGCGGAAGGGCAACGGGGCGGTGAGTTCTTCACACCTACCTCTCTGGTAAAGTTGATTGTCGAGATTCTCCAGCCGTTTCAAGGGCGAATCCTGGACCCGGCGTGCGGCTCTGGCGGTATGTTCGTCCAGAGTGCTGAGTTTGTTGATAACCATAGGACAAATGAAAAGGATCAGATCAGCATTCACGGAACGGAGCGGGTCGCAGAGACAATCCGACTCTGCAAGATGAACCTCGCTGTGCACGGACTGGAAGGCGATATCCGGCAAGCGAACAGCTACTACGAAGACCCGCATCGGTGCTTGGATCAGTTCGACTTCGTGATGGCAAATCCGCCGTTTAATGTGGATCGGGTGGACAGGGAACGGATTAAGGATGCCCCGCGATTCCCGTTCGGGATGCCCCGCGTAGATAACGCCAACTATCTCTGGATCCAGCTATTCTACAGCGCACTAAACGACTCCGGACGAGCAGGGTTTGTGATGGCGAACTCCGCCGCCGATGCCCGCGCTTCTGAGTTAGAGATCCGCAGGCAGATTATCGAATCCCGCGCGGTTGATGTGATGGTGAGTATCTCATCCAATTTCTTCTATACCGTTACGCTGCCCTGCACCCTCTGGTTCTTCGACAAGTCCAAAGGGGAGAGCGAACGGGGGGATAAGGTGCTCTTCATTGATGCCCGGCATATCTACCAGCAGATTGATCGGGCGCACCGGGAGTTCACACCACAGCAGATTGAGTTCTTGTCCAACATTGCGAGGTTGTATCGGGGCGAATCCCCTGAAAACCAGCACGACAGCGCGGATATGATGGCGTCGAAATTCCCCGATGGCGTGTATGTTGATGTGCCGGGGCTCTGTAAGGTGGCTACAGTGGCAGAAATCGAGGCGCAGGGGTGGAGTCTTAATCCGGGGCGGTATGTCGGGGTTGCAGAGCGGGAGGAAGATACGTTTGACTTCGCGGAACGGTTAGGAGAACTTAACGAGGAGTTGGAAGTCTTGAACGCTGAGGCGCGTCAGTTGGAAGAACGGATTGGGGAGAATGTGGCGATGATTTTGGAAGATATGGTATGATAACCCAAGTTGCCACACGTGTAGGTTAGGCATCTTGCCTGCTGCTATCCGTAGGTCGGGCATCTTGCCCGACCTATAGCACCAGAGGTGCGCCATGTGTATAGACAACGGGCATCCAAGTAATCTAAAGCCCCAGTTGCTTTGAATCCCGATCCTATCGGGGCGGGGCGACATGTCTATAGTACATAGATAAACAAATATCCGAAAGCCCCAGCGGGGCGACATGTGTATAGTATAAGGTGTCCGCAGATAAAATCGTCAAGTGGAATACAAAAAGCGTTGTTTCTGCCATTAGGGAGGCTTCACGCACATGGACGAAAAACAGGAGTTAATAGAAATCTACAAGCTCCACGCAGGCCTTGCCGACAGCGTCAGCAGGCAACGAGGCACAACAAACCGTTTTTATATTTTAGTCATGTCAGGACTATCTGTGCTCTTCTTGGCACTATTACAATTCCGAAATGGCGTGCCGCTTGGCGGCCTGATGATAGGTTTCGGGCTATTGGGCACATCACTCGCAGTCGCTTGGTACATCCACATCCGTTCCTATCGCCAGCTAAATTCGGGTAAATTTAAACCCCTACATGAGTTAGAAGAGAAGCTCGCTTACCCTTTTTTCAAGCGGGAATGGGAACTACTCGAAGAAGGAGAGAACCCGAACAAATATTGGAAGTTGACTGTTGTTGAAACCTTTGTTCCCATCATCTTTTTCCTTCTCTTTGCGGCGGTGTTGTTTATCGGGAGTTACCTATTGCTGCGATGAAATTCCATTGTCAGAATCAGGATTCTCCAGATGAAAGGATTTTCAGGATTATCAGAATCTGACATTATTATGATAACAAGGGTATGAAATTATGTTTACAAAGTTAGCAGCTGACATCACCTTTTCAGATATCGAAGATTTTTGTCGGGAGTTTGGCGAAGGTGTACGAGTGGAATACAAGCAGGAGATTCAGCATATCCCCAAAATCGTGTCCTCCTTTGCCAATACATTGGGCGGGATTTTCATTATTGGTGCGGAGACCGATGAAAACAATAAAGTCAAATTTCCCATTCAGGGTATACCTAATAGAGGTAGAATTGAAGAACAAATCCAGGAGAGCGCGCTCAATGGCATTTATCCAGCAGTAATACCTGAAGTGATAATCTGCGATGTTCCGAACACTAACAATGTAGTTGTCATAATCCGTGTTGATGAGAGCGTAGAAGCTCCCCATGCGATTCAAAATTCTACGAGAGTGTATATCCGTATAGGTAGTATCACACAACCGTATAAACTTGAACTAGCAGAGATTGACCGGATTGAATATATGTTGAAACGCCGTGGGGATTCACAGGTAACTGCTCGACAAATTTTTAATCGTGCTGAGGAAAGGACAGAATCCCTTTTTGCGACAAATAGGCCGAATATTACAGCGATTACCCGTCCAGTATTTCCCTATCGTCCTCTCATCGCAACAGAAAAAATTCGTGACTTTGCAAGACATACAGGATTTATCAACAATCCAACGGGAGCGAGAGCTGCCGGGGGTATGGTTGATGTTACAAGAGGGGACATAGGTCTATATGATTACTGGGAATATAACGAATATGGGATTGCTTATCGTAGGAAATCATTAGATAGTAGTTTTATTGGTTCAGAGGAAGAATATCTTGACTTTTGGGAATGTGTTGCGATGATTGGAAGGTTTATTGATAGAGCACGATATTTTTACAAGGAATGTGCGTATTTAGGGGCTATTGAGATTGCAGTGCAATTGCGACACATTTTTGACAAAAAACTTTCGTTTCACAGAATAGTGGAACAATTGCCCGGTGTCAGATGGACAGGTGCTGATACGACGGAACAACGGTGCATTGATTCAGAAATTAGAATTTCTACGCAACGTCTTGCACATTGTCTTGAGGGAGAAGAATTCATAAACGTTCTTGATGAATTGACGAGCCAACTGCTCTGGGCGTTTAATGTTGATGCTACAGATATGGAGAGGGAGAAGGTAATACAATTTATTTTAGGGGGAGAGTGGGGTTGGCGTCAATAGTCAGAATCAGGATTCTCAAGATTGAAGGATTTTCAGGATAGCATGTGGCAGCGGATAGAGTTAATCCTGTAAATCCTAAAATCCAGATTCAGACAGAATGTGGCGATGATTTTCAAGGATAGGGTATAATAAGGTATTAGGAAAAACGGAAAAAGTGAAGTGTCTGATCAAATGAACGCGCCCGCAACAAAATCGGGCACATTTCTCCAAAAAGGATTTGATAATGTCTGATGAAACGAAACCGGATCAATTACCAGAGACCGAAGACAAAACTACTGATCTGCTTGACGCTGCCACCGATTTCCTAGTAGATTCAGCCATTCCCGTGCCATTCTGGAAAAACGTCGCTAAAGCTTTGCGCCAATTGTCCACTGCTGCAGTTGAGTGGCCTGCTGCGTATTTTGAAGGGAAAGCTGCTGAAATTCGAGCAGGAACGAAAGCACGTATTCAAATTACTGAGAATATTACGGATCAAATGACCGAACAAATAAAGGTACCCCCGGAATATGCACAGAGAGCAGTAAAGCAATACGGGGAAAAAATACTCCGAGAGCAGAGCAACCTTGATAAGATCTGTGCTATCGCTGTAAATTTACTTAAGAAAGAAAAATCTGCGAGTTCAACGGATCAGAGCGCAGACCACGGTGAGGAAGGGACCATTAACGATGATTGGCTGAACGGTTTTGAGGAGGAAGCAAGACAAAAAAGCACCGAAGAGATGCAACTTCTTTTTGGACGCATCCTAGCGGGTGAAATTAGTCAACCGGGTTCGTATTCAATCCGGGCGGTCAAAACCCTCAGTCAATTGGATCAAAAAGTTGCATTCTTGTTCAAAAAATTATGTTCGATGTGTGTAGCTTTGAGAGATCCATTTCATGAGTTTGTTATTGATGCTAGGGTTTGCTCTCTAGGCGGAGACGCTAATGCAAATGCCCTCATAAAATATGGCTTAATTTTTCACGAGCTCAATATATTAAACGAGTATGGCCTGATTATTTCAGAATACCACTCCTCGCATAGCTACTACGATCCTATACAAAATAAGAATACCCAACGCTGTTTGCCATTCTGGTATCAGGGACGATATTGGGGGTTATGTCCTTTGCCAGGGTGGAAGGAAGAGAATCGGCATAAGTTTAGGTTGTGGGGCGTTGCTCTTTCTCGGACTGGGCGTGAATTACTCCGCGTAGTCGATCTAGAACCGGTGGACGATATACTGAAGGTCTTAAGGCCACGATACACTGAAGGCCTCAAGGAATTCTTTGGTGAGCATAACTTACGAATGGCTGAAGTCCAAGTCCGGCAGGAATTCTTTGGTGAACGTAAACTGACTCACTTTTATGTCCAATAATTTTGGGGACACCAATATGAAAGACACAGTTCGATTTGGTGATTTCGTTGAGGTTAATCCACGTGTCCGATTAGAGAAGGGCAAAGAATACCCGTATGTTGAAATGGCTGCAGTCATTCCAGGCAATGGATTTGTCGCACCTAATGAGAAGCGAGTCTACAAAGGTGGAGGTTCACGATTCCAATCGGGTGATATCCTTTTTGCTCGTATTACCCCCTGTTTAGAAAATGGAAAGATTGCTCAATTCAATTACACTGGTGATCAACCTTGTTTTGGATCAACGGAGTTTTTCGTTTTTCGTGGCAAGCCTAATGTATCAGATTCAACCTATATTTCTTATTTAGCTGTTAGCAGTCTAATTCGAGATCCCGCTGAAAAAAGTATGACGGGTGCAACAGGGCGTCAACGAGCCATTTTGTCAGCAGTTGAAGATATTTGTGTTCCAGTTGTTCCTCTCCCCACCCAACGCAAAATCGCCGCAGTCCTCAGTGCCTACGACGACCTCATTGAGAACAACACCCGCCGCATCGAAATCCTTGAGGAGATGGCGAAAGCAATCTACCGAGAATGGTTTGTCGAATTCCGCTTTCCGGGACATGAGCAGGTGCCGATGGTGGAGTCGGAGTTGGGCTTGATACCGGAGGGGTGGGAGGTTAAACAGCTTGGTGATGTCACCTCGGTTATCACTAAAGGCACAACTCCTACGACTTTAGGTAAACAGTTTACTAGTGAGGGAATAAACTTCATCAAAGTTCAATCTATAGATGAGCAAGGGGATATTTTAGATAGCAAGCTCGCCAAGATAGATAATAAAACCCACGAGTTGCTCAAGAGGTCTCAATTACAAGAGAATGATATTTTGTTTTCTATTGCCGGGGCAATTGGACGTGTAGCTACTGTTCCCAGAAGATTTTTGCCAGCAAATACTAATCAAGCTCTCGCAATAATACGATCATCAGACCTATTTGTTACATCATACCTCTACCGAACTCTGCGTTCTTGGGAATTTCTTAACTATAGTCTTGAGCGTGTCGTTCAAACAGCACAAGCAAATGTGAGTCTATCTGTTTTATCATCTGCCCCTGTTATCATGCCAACGAAGATAGTACTTGACGATTTTAATAAGCATCTGACTCCAATTACCAGCCTCGCTGATATGCTTAGAGAAAAAAACGCCAACCTCCGCCAAACCCGAGATCTACTGCTCCCGAAACTGATTTCAGGGGAGATAGACGTATCCAAACTTGATATTGACACCGACTGATACGATACCCCAAAAGGAGAATAAACCCATGCAACCCGGCCCCCTGCAACAATGGACAGATCGAATTGTTATTGACGAAGCAGTTCTGACTGGAAAGCCTGTTATCAAAGGCACCCGTTTAGCCGTTATGTTTATTCTTGAATTGCTAGAACGTGGTTGGAGCGAGGCAGAGGTTCTCGATAATTATCCCGGTATTGAACGTGAAGACATTGCCGCATGTCTTGCGTATCAAAAGAAGATAAAAGGAAGTGATTGAAATGAATTTAACCGTTGAATTAACAACCGATCAAGTCGTTGGTTTTGTCCAACAGATGCCGCCAGAGGAGAGGCGGACACTACTGCTTGCAATTGCAGAACAGGCAGCAGCCAATCGAGAGGCACGTATAGACCATGCTGAAGCGCAGTTTCGGCAGTTATGCACAGATCGGGGGTTGGATTGGGATGCGATGACCGAAGCAGAGCGTGAAAATTTTGTTGATGACCTCATCCACGAGGACCGCGAATGCGACCGATAGCCGTTTACGATACAAACATTCTGTTGTCGGGCGTCGGTTGGAGGGGCAGCCCTCATCGCTGTCTTGAACTGGCGCGACAGGGCAGCGTTGAAGGATTGACCTGTTCTGAAATACTGGATGAATTGGCAGAAAAACTAACGACTAAACTCAAATTTTCGATCTCCGAAACTACAGATATCATCGCAGATCTCCTCGGTTTCTTACGGATAATCAAGATTACTAACACACTCAAAGCCATCCCCACCGATTCCGAAGACGACAAAATAATTGAATGTGCTGTTGTGGGATCGGCGACCCATATCGTGACCGGTGATCGCCGTCATTTGTTGCCACTCGATAGTTATCAAGGGATTCTTATCGTGACAGCCGCAGACTTTCTTGTACAGTGTTCAGTTAATTAACGGTGAATCATGCAGAACCCATACAGCGAAGACCAACTTGTAGAGCAACCCGCCATCGCCCTACTTGCAGAAATGGGGTGGGAGACGCTCGACTGTTACAGCGAATTCGATCAGGGTAGCAGTCCATTCGGCAGAGAGCACAAAGGCGAAGTCGTCCTGACAACGAGGTTACGCGCTGCCCTTGAACGACTCAACCCCGATGCGTCCGGCGTGACAATCGAGAAAGCGGTAGAGGAGTTGACCCGTTCCCGCGCCGCTATGAATCTTGTCGAAGCCAACTGGGAGATTTACAGTCTGCTAAAGGACGGCGTGAAGGTTACGGTTACTAACTCAGATGACGAAGGTGAGATCGTCGAAGACCTAAAGGTGATCGATTGGGAGAATATAGGTAACAACGATTTCTTTTTGGCGTCACAGTTCTCGATTACCGGCGAGATGTACACCCGCAGACCCGACGCAATCGGCTTCATCAACGGTTTGCCGTTGGTGCTGATGGAGTTCAAACGGATTGACGAGAACGTCTACGCTGCCTATCACGACAATCTCAGGGACTATAAGGACACAATTCCTCACCTATTCTGGTACAACGCCCTAATTATCCTCTCCAACGGTTCAGAGAGCAGAGTCGGCAGCCTGACAGCGAGTTGGGAGCACTTCACCGAATGGAAACGCATTGAGGGTGAAGGTGAACAAGGAGAGGTTTCGTTGCCAAGAATGTTAAAAGGCATCTGCGATCACCGTCGGCTGTTGGACACCGTTGAGAATTTCACACTGTTCACGGAGGGGCAGGGTGCACTTATCAAGATCTTCGCCAAGAACCACCAATATCTCGGCGTGAACAACGCGATTGAAGGGCTCAGGCATATCAAATCCAATCAGGGGAAACTCGGTGTCTTCTGGCATACGCAAGGCTCAGGCAAGAGTATCTCAATGATTTTCTTTGCCCAGAAGGTGCTGCGGACGATGCCGGGTAACTGGACGTTTGTTATTGTTACAGACCGCAAAGAGTTGGACGCTCAGATCTATAAAAACTTTGCAGATTGCAGAGGGGTTGTTGCACAGCAAGAGGTTCATGCGGAAAAGGTGGAGCATCTCCGGCAACTCTTGAGTGAGGATCACCGCTACATCTTCACCCTCATCCAGAAGTTCCAGACGAATGCAGGGGAGAAACATCCCGTTCTCTCGGATCGATCAGACATCATCGTTATCACCGATGAATCGCACCGCAGCCAGTATCACACATTCGCGTTGAATATGCGGACGGCACTCCCCAACGCTGCATTTATAGCGTTCACAGGCACGCCGTTAATCACAGGAGAAAAGGAAAAGACGCGAGAAGTTTTCGGGGATTACGTCTCAACTTACGACTTCAAGCAGTCGGTCGAGGACGGCGCGACTGTACCGCTCTACTATGAGAACCGAGTTGCCCCGGTGCTATTGAACAATGAGGATCTGAACGAAGAATTTGAGGGGATTCTTGAGGAGGCGGCACTTGACGAAACGCAGGAAAACAGGATTGAACAAGAATTTGCCAGACAGTACCATATCATCACGCGGGATGAACGCTTAGAAGATGTCGCGAGAGATATTGTCTCACACTTCATGGGACGGGGATACCGGGGCAAGGCGATGGTCATTTCAATAGACAAAGCCACCGCTGTCAGGATGTATGACAAGGTACAGAACTATTGGAGATATCATCTTGATGGGTTGAAGATAGCATTACGGAACGCCCCTGACGCTGGAGCGCGTGAGCCCCTTCAGGCAAAAATTCAGTATATGGAGGGGACCGATATGGCGGTGGTGGTCTCGCAGTCGCAGAACGAAATCGCCGATCTGAGAGAGAAGGGGGTAGACATCCTTCCACACCGGAAACGGATGAATGATGAGGATCTGGACACAAAATTCAAAGACCCCGACGATCCGTTCCGTATCGTTTTCGTCTGTGCGATGTGGATGACCGGCTTTGATGTGCCCTCCTGTTCGACAATTTACTTGGACAAGCCACAGCGGAATCATACCTTGATGCAGACTATCGCCAGAGCGAACCGAGTGTTTGGGGATAAAGTCAACGGCTTGATTGTCGATTATATCGGCATCTTCCGAGATCTGGAAAGGGCATTGGCGATTTATGCCGAAGGCACCGACCCAGAGGGCAGTAACCCGATTCGGGATAAATCGGAACTTGTCGAGCAGCTCAGAGGGCAGGTTGCGGAGGTCAAAGAGTTTTGTGCGAATCTCGGTGTGGATCTCGCCAAAATTGAGGCAGCACAACCAAAAACCTTTGAACGAATCCAGGGGATCGAGGAAACTGTAAATAACATATTGGTCAACGATGAGACCAAGGGGGATTACCTGCAACGCGCAAATCACATCTTCAAGTTATACAAGGCGATTCTACCCGATGCCGCAGCGAATGAGTTCAGGGGAACTTGCTCTCTCACTAAAACCATCGCACAGCGTATTAGAACCCTGATCCCATTGGTAGATCCCTCCGATGTAAGGACAGAGATCGAGGACTTACTGGATAGGTCAATAGTGCCGACTGATTATGTAGCGGAGGCTACCGGCGACTATGAAACGGATGAGATGGTCGATTTAAGTCAGATTGATTTCGATCGACTCCGCGAAAGATTCACAGCGCAACACAAACAGATTGAAGTAGAAAGGCTGAGGGGGAGAATAAATAGGCGGCTATCTCAGATGATCCGTTTCAACAAAACCCGAATGGATTATCGGGAGAAATTCGAGCGGATGATAGCGGAATATAACGAAGGCTCTGTTGACGCTACGCGAGTCTGGGAGAGACTGGTTACGTTGGTTGAAGAACTCAACGAGGAGGATCAACGCACCATCGCCGAACAACTCTCTGAGGAGGAATTAACGGTATTTGATCTGCTGACTCAACCTGCGCTAGATGAACATGAGTTGACGGAAGCGGAGAGAGATGAGGTGAAAGCAGTATCGAAAAAGTTGCTCGATACGCTCAAACGGGAGAAGTTGGTCTTGGATTGGCGCAAACGGCAACAATCACGCGCTGCAGTCAGGCTTGCTGTTGAAGAAATTCTTGATGAATTACCGGAATGTTATACGCCGCAGATATATACTCAGAAATGCGAAGCGGTGTATCACCACATTTACGAATCTTACTTCGGAGAGGATGATAGTATTTATAGGGTTGCAGCGTAGTTGCTGGTTACGGTAAAATGTCAACAAAACCTAGTACTCAGTCATATAAGTTTTGCATATCAACAAGGGGGTCGGGTGACCCGACCCCTACGAAGTATTATGAGTCTCAATCCATATAGACAATCATAATTTGCCTGACAGTGTACTAGTACATTGCCAGATAAATGTAGCGCAAACTGTATGAAAATTAAAAAAACAGTTCGGTAATTTGCTAGCGACGCCGGCGCGGTTGAAAACCGCGCCTACCATATATTTGGAGGAAAATCGGGATTACCGATTTAAATACTTAAACATAACATTTTAAGTTGAATCGAGTATGAGAATTCTAGAGCGATATGTTTTAATTGAATACCTCAGAACTTTCGTGTTGGCACTAGCCTTTTTCATTGCGCTGGTCGTTCTTGTCCGGTTGCTTGACAAGGATATTAAGCGTTTTGATGAGGAGATGTCTTATCTCACAGCGGTTCAGATTGTGCTGTTTCAAGCTCCTCGACGGATAATGGAGGTTATTCCGTTGGCGAGTTTTCTTGCCATCTTCTTTGTTTTGGGACGAAAGGTTCAAAACAACGAGTTGGCCGCTATGCAGACCGCCGGCATTAGCATTTATCGCCTGCTCATTCCAATTCTCGTGTCCATGCTTTTGGTCTGCATGGCTTTTGTGATTTTCTATGATCAGGTTGCTTCGCCTGCGTATCATCACGCCAATCAGTTACAGAAGCGGATCCGTTTGCGTCGGAGTCGAAATGTTGTCTTCAAGGGGCAGCATAATCGATTGTTCTACATCCAGAATCTTGATTTGGAAAATAGAACGATAGATCGGATGACGATTTACGAATTGGACCAGAATGACAAGGTCACTCGGCAGATTTTTGCCGATTCAGCCACTTGGTCGCCGAACCAGTGGCATTTGTCGAAGGGATGGGTCCGTCGTTTTGAGGGAGCCTCCGAGGTCGGTTATGAATCGTTTGTAACCAAGCAGATCGAGCGAACAGAGGAACCGGAGCGTTTCGCCGGGAGCAATAAACGCCTGCCGGCGATGACAATGGGAGAGCTACGGCAGCAGATACAATACAAACAGATTGCGGGCCAAGTGACACGGCGTGAGGAGGTCAAATTGCACCATAAAATAGCCTACCCGTTTGCAGCGTTTGTTGTGATCCTGATTGGCGCCCCGATCTCGATCCGCTTTGGCGGTGCCGGATTTTTTGCTGGGCTGCTTGTTGCCTTCTTCCTCGTTTTTATATATTGGGGAATTTCACTGGCAACGCTTGAAGGGCTCGGTGAAAATGGGAAACTACCGCCGATTGTTGCTTGTTGGGGTGCGAATGTGCTTTACGCAACTATCGGAGGCATTCTGATTTGGAAGATGCCTAAGTGAGCTGAGAGAGTGAGATGTTCAGGATTGCCAAATCTATCACGTTTCACATCTTGCGCTTCACCCCCGCGATTGGTCGCCTGCTCTTTCGGCTGCGCAGCCTCACCGCCCTCCCGTTTATATTGGTTGTAATCTATTTTTCCCGTCCTACATTCACTTCCGCGCTGATAGGTGCGGTCCCTTTGATTCTCGGTGAGTTCTTGCGTCTGTGGGCGGTGGGCTATGCCGGTGGAGCGACTCGTTCGCGGACCTTGGGGCTGCCAGCGATCTTGTGACGACGGGCCCCTATGCACATGTCCGTAATCCGCTCTATTTGGGAAATTTGTTACTCAGTCTCGGTGTCTGCGTTATTGCGAATGCTTACTGGATGATTATTGTACTGCTAGTAGGGTATTTTATCCAGTACCTGCCGATTATCACATCCGAAGAGGCATACCTACGTGAATTTTGTGGGACAACGTATCAGACCTATTATGCGGCTGTTCCTAGATTCATTCCCTGTCTGCGCAGCTATGCCAATCCCTCTACACACAGTTTTTCACTCTCTCGGGCACTCAAAGCTGAAAAGCGGACGTTAACGGCAATTGCTTGCGTAGTAGGATTCATTGTGGGTAAGGCTATGTTAGTTGATTAGCTCATTAATAAGAACAGGAGTTACGCACTTCAGATTGTAGTTGCCCGATTTATCGGGCGTTGGGAATAGTTGCCGGCGGCGATTCATCGCCGAACTACAGTGCTTTGAGCGTTCAACTGCGTAAGTCCTAAAGAATCTCAACGATAAGATGAAGACAAGGTGCAACTGTTTGTAACTGTTTGTAATACAATTAGCGGGCATGACGAAACGTTTCATGCTGAAATAGGGACAATTTTCCCATTTGCGCGGGAAAATTGGGAAAATTTGATTTTCACAGGCGAAACCTAACCTTTTTAATCTCACTCATGCTACCTTAACACCTCATCTTTTCAGTGCAAAGGTCATTTATAGTGAATTCAAAAAATAAAGAAACACTTGCGCCCCCATGTTTGGTAGGCGCTGTTTCCAACTGCGCCGGTTCGGAGTGTCCCATTAATTCTAAAATCTACTATAGTTTTACTGTAGGAGGGATCTCCCGGTTGCGACTTTTCAAACAAAATGGTTAAAAAGCCGAAAACTGAATAGTCCTAAGATTTTTTCTGTTGACATTTCAGAGACTTTTGATTAAGATAAGGTGCACAATAACTATTTACCTAGTTTTCCAATACCCGTGTTGGGTATTTAGTGTGATAAAATCTCTCACTTTGAAAGGAGATTGATACTTTGCGAGCGTTTGAATATGTTCCCGCAAAAACTGTAGCTGAAGCTACCTCCTTGCTCGCCGAAAAAGGTGATCAAGCAAAACCCTTGGCCGGCGGAACAGATCTCATCGTTATGGTTCGGGAGAACCGGCGGCAGTTGGAACGGATGGTGGACATCAAGGACCTTCCTGAGACTAACGTGCTTTCATATTCCCCTGACACCGGTTTAGATCTCGGTGCGGCTGTTCCCTGTCATACAATCTACGCGGACGATGCCATCTCTGCCGCCTATCCTGGACTGATTGATGCTGCTAAGATTATTGGTGGAACCGCGATTCAAGGTAGAGCAAGTGTTGGTGGTAATCTGTGCAATGCCTCTCCCGCTGCGGATACGATCCCGCCGTTGATAGTGTTGGGTGCCACTTGTGTAATTGCTGGTCCAAATGGATCGACACGCGAGGTTCCTGTAGAGGATTTCTGCACAGCACCAGGACAGACTGTCTTGGAAAAGGGAGAGCTTCTCGTATCGTTCAAGATTCCCGCCCCACCGACAAATTCGAGTTCGTTTTACCTCCGTTTTATCCCACGCAATGAAATGGATATCGCAGTTGTGGGTGCCGGTGCGTCGGTTGTTCTCGACGACACGAAGACCTCGATTGTCTCCGCGCGAATCGGGCTTGCTGCTGTCGCGCCAACGCCGTTGCTTGCTGAAGAAGCAGGTGCATCACTTGCTGGAAAGGAAATTTCCGACGAAGCGATTAACGCTGCTGCCGAAGCGGCGCAGGCGATTGCGAGTCCGATCAGCGATATGCGTGGATCAGCTGAACAAAGAACACACCTTGTCGGTGTGTTGACCCGTCGTGCCTTAAACGGTGCAATTCAACGAGTGAAGGAGGCATAAAAATAGATGCCTAAAAAAGTCCACGTTCAAACAACGATTAACGGTGAAACAGTTGAATATTTATGTGAACCTCGCCAGAGCTTGCTTGAAGTCTTGCGAGATGTACTTCATCTGACAGGTGCCAAGGAAGGTTGTAACAATGGCAACTGCGGTGCCTGTAGCGTGATTCTTGATGGGCGTCTGGTCAATTCGTGCTTGGTGCTTGGTGCTGAACTCGAAGGTAAATCGCTTGAAACGATTGAGGGGCTCGCCGAGCCGGACCAGCTTCATCCCATTCAAGATGCGTTTTTAGAAAATGCTGCGCTCCAATGTGGTATTTGCACGCCCGGCTTTATCATGGCGGCAAAGGCATTGTTAGATAACAACCCGAATCCAACAGAGCACGAAATCCGCTATTGGCTAGCGGGCAATCTGTGCCGTTGTACAGGATACGATAAAATTGTACGTGCTGTCCAAGATGCAGCGCAAACTACGTCTTAGGAGGTAGGTGCATAATGGCAGAAAAGAAAGACTACAAAGTCGTTGGGACTCGTCCCATTCGTCACGATGGCGTTGATAAGGTTACAGGTCGCGCCCTTTACGGCGCAGATTTCTACGCTGTAGGACTGTTACACGGCAGGGTTCTTCGGAGTCCACACGCCCATGCACGGATTAAGTCGATTGATACGAGCCGTGCAGAAGCGCATCCCGGCGTGAAGGCGGTTGTAACAGCGAAAGATTTTCCTGATGTCGAAGATAAAATTGCCGATCTTGGAGAGGGAGCGGCTAACGTAAAAGATCTCCAAGATAACGTATTGGCAGGCGACAAAGTGCTCTACAAGGGCCATCAGGTCGCGGCGGTAGCCGCAATTGATCCCCACACGGCTGAAGAGGCACTTGAACTCATAGATGTTGAGTATGAAGTGCTGCCGCCGGCAATCAGCGTGCTTGACGCGATGAAAGAAGATGCGCCGCTTCTGCACGAGAACATGAGAACCGATGAGATGGGGGAAAAATCCGATAAGCCGAGCAACATTGCGAGTCACTTCCAGCACAAGCAGGGAGACCCCGAAAAAGGGTTTGCCGAAGCGGATGTTGTTGTTGAACAAGAGTATACGACAGAGACCGTACATCAAGGCTATATCGAACCCCACAATGCGACGGCACTGTATAACCCCGATGGACACCTCACAATCTGGTGTAGTACGCAGGGGGCATTCGCTGTCCGAGAACAAGTGTCTGAGATTCTCGATCTACCCGTCTCAAAAATTAAGGTTGTGCCGATGGAGATCGGCGGTGGCTTTGGTGGGAAGATTAATGTTTACATCAAGCCGATCGCCGCGATGCTCTCCATGAAAACGGGCAAACCTGTCAAGGTCTTGATGAGTCGGGCGGATGTCTTTGAAGGCACCGGTCCAACGCCAGGTTCCTACGTGCGTGTGAAGATGGGCGCAACGAACGATGGACGCATTACCGCTGCGGAAGCCTATCTCGCGTTTGAAGCGGGTGCGTATGCCGGCTCACCGGTTGGGGCAGCGGCGTTCTGCGTCTTCTCGCCCTACAAGGTTGAGAATGGGCAGGTTGATGGATATGATGTGGTCGTCAATAAGCCGAAGACCGCCGCATATCGCGCGCCTGGTGCAACAAATGCTGCATTTGCTGCTGAAACTGTCATCGACGAGATTTGTGAGAAGATCAGGATGGATCCGCTCGAATTCCGTATCCTCAATAGTGCGAAAGAGGGGGATATCCGTGTTGATGGTCCACCCACCCCACGTGTTGGTTTCGTCGAAACGGTTGAGGCTGCGAAGGATCACCCACACTACTCGGCACCGCTTGAAGGTGAGAATGTAGGACGTGGTGTTGCTTCCGGTTATTGGCCCAATTTCGGTATGAAATCGAGTGTCGTAATTAACGTAACTGCCGATGGGACAATTAGTCTCGTCGAAGGGTCAACCGATATCGGTGGCACACGCGCATCGATTGCGATGCAGGCTGCGGAAGTTCTGGGCATTCCCGCCGAGTCTGTCACGCCTAGCGTAGTGGATACCGATTCTGTGGGTTACACCGCTGTAACAGGGGGTAGCCGTACCGCGTTTGCTACCGGCTACGCCGCTTATGAAGCTGCACAGGATGTCAAGGGGCAAATGATTGAGCGTGCTGCAAAACTGTGGGAAGTCGATGCGGAAGAGGTCCAATTTGCCGATGGCGTATTTAGTACCGTTAATGGGCAGGAACACGAGATTGACTTCAAAGGTCTAGCAGCGAGGTTGGATGAGACCGGCGGTCCCGTCGTTGGACGCGGCACTGCGGATCCCAATCAACCCGGTCCTTCAATCGGTCTACACGTTGTTGATGTCGAGGTCGATCCGGATACTGGCAAGATTGACATCTTGCGTTACACAGCGACCCAAGATGCGGGCAAAGCAGTCCACCCCAGCTATGTCGAAGGACAGATACAGGGTGGTGCTGTCCAAGGTATCGGCTGGGCGTTGAACGAGGAATACATCTACAATGAAAAAGGTGAGATGACCAACGCGAGTTTCCTCGATTACCGTATACCGACCTGTCTGGATCTGCCGATGATTGACGCTGTTATCGTCGAAGTTCCGAACCCCGGTCATCCGTATGGGGTTAGGGGTGTCGGTGAAACGCCAATTATCGCGCCCCCTGCTGCGATTGCAAATGCGGTCTATCGTGCAATCGGTGTTCGGATGAAAGAGTTACCGATGTCGCCGGGCCGCGTTCTCAAAGCGATGGGCAAGATCTAAGTATATAGGCGTAAATTTTAGCATTTCAGATCCGCTCGGTTTCTCGAACTTGGTGGATCTAAAACTACCATCAGGGATATGGGGTTCTTATAGAGCTTCATATCCCTGATTTGTTTTACCCACGGAGGGTGTTATGGCAACGATTGCAATTCCCTCACTCATGCAGAAACTGACCGATGGCGCGAACCAAGTGGTTGTGGAGGGGAAGACGCTGCGGGAAGTGGTTAATAATCTTGAAGCAGCCTATCCCGGTTTCAAAGATCGCCTCTGTGATGGAGATCGGATTCGTCCGAGCATCTCAGTATATATTGATGGCGTTATGACTCGTGAAGGGATGCATCAACCGATAGGCGAGACGGCGAACATCCATTTCGTACCGGCGGTCAGTGGCGGTTTATCCAGCCGTCAAAAAGATTTGTAGTAATAAATGAAAAAAATGTGTGTTTTCTCTTGACAGGGTGAAGGGGGTATGTTATAATCCCACCTGCTTCCGTTAAGGAAGGTTAAAAGATGCTCTTTGAAAGCTAAATAGTTTCTGTTACGCGCTACGTTTTTTGATAGATAGCATTTGATAGGGCTTGTATATTGTACAAAGTCCTCCTGTCGACTTAGAAAATCCCCCAACCTTTATAGAGTTGGAGTGGTTTTTCTTTAAGACTTATTGGAGAGTATGATACCGGCTCAGGACGAACGCTAGCGGCGTGGATTAGGCATGCAAGTCGTACGAGAATCGGTGGCTTCGGCCGCCGAGGAAAGTGGCGAAAGGGTGAGTAACGCGTAGGTAATCTACCTTCGAGATAGGGATAACGGTTCGAAAGGGCCGCTAATACCGTATACGATTGGAGTTCCTTCGGGATATCCAATGAAAGGTGGGTCTTCGGATCTGTCGCTCAAAGATGAGCCTGCGTCCTATTAGCTAGTTGGTGAGGTAATGGCTCACCAAGGCTACGATGGGTAGCTAGTCTGAGAGGATGATTAGCCACATTGGGACTGAGACACTGCCCAAACTCCTACGGGAGGCTGCAGTCGAGAATATTTCGCAATGGGGGCAACCCTGACGATGCGACGCCGCGTGGGGGATGAAGGTCTTCGGATTGTAAACCTCTGTGTTATGGGAAGAATCGCTGGTGGGTGATAAGCTCGCTAGCTTGACGGTACCATAGTAGAAAGCCCCAGCTAACTGCGTGCCAGCAGCTGCGGTAATACGTGGGGGGCAAGCGTTGTCCGGATTTACTGGGCGTAAAGCGTGTGTAGGCGGTCATATAAGTCGAGTGTGAAATGGCTTGGCTCAACCAAGCAACTGCGCTCGATACTGTATGGCTTGAGTACGGAAGAGGAAAGTGGAATGTAAGGTGTAGCGGTGAAATGCGTAGATATCTTATAGAACACCTATGGCGAAGGCAGCTTTCTGGTCCGATACTGACGCTGAGTACACGAAAGCTTGGGGAGCGAACGGGATTAGATACCCCGGTAGTCCAAGCCGTAAACGATGGGTACTAAGTGTAGGGGGTATTGATTCCTCCTGTGCTGTAGCTAACGCATTAAGTACCCCGCCTGGGGAGTACGGCCACAAGGTTAAAACTCAAGGTAATTGACGGGGGGCCGCACAAGCGGTGGAGCATGTCGCTCAATTCGAAGCAACGCGAAGAACCTTATCCAGGGCTTGACATCGCGCTGACCGCCATAGAAATATGGCTTTCCTTTTGGACAGCGTGACAGGTGCTGCATGGCTGTCGTCAGCTCGTGTCGTGAGATGTTGGGTTAAGTCCCGCAACGAGCGCAACCCCTGTCGCTAGTTACCATCAGGTAATGCTGGGGACTCTAGCGAGACCGCTGGTGACGAGCCAGAGGAAGGTGGGGATGACGTCAAGTCCGCATGGCCCTTATGCCCTGGGCTGCACACGTGCTACAATGGTCGGTACAGAGGGTAGCCAAACCGCGAGGTGGAGCCAATCCCAAAAAGCCGACCTCAGTTAGGATTGTAGTCTGCAACTCGACTGCATGAATTTGGAATCGCTAGTAATCGCGAATCAGCAGGTCGCGGTGAATATGTTCCCGGCCCTTGTACACACCGCCCGTCACGCCATGGAAGTCGGTAGCGCTCGAAGACGGTGGGCTAACCTTCGGGAGGCAGCTGGCGAAAGCGAAACCGATGACTGGGGCGAAGTCGTAACAAGGTAGCCGTAGGGGAACCTGCGGCTGGATCACCTCCTTTCTAAGGAGCCAAGGGCATCTTTAATGCCCGAGCTCGTTGAATTGTGCATATCGGAAATCTATTTAGCTTTCATAGACGGCATCTTTTATTTTTCTAGGGGCTTATAGCTCAGGCGGTTAGAGCGCGCGCCTGATAAGCGCGAGGTCTCTGGTTCGATTCCAGATAAGCCCACCATATCTATGTGGGGGTGTAGCTCAGTTTGGGAGAGCGTCTGCTTTGCACGCAGAAGGCCAGCGGTTCGACTCCGCTCATCTCCACTAAGCGTAACAGCTTTTGATCTTTGACAATTGTATAGATTTGAGAATTCGGCTTCTAAAGAATTTATCAAGCTACTAAGGGCTTACGGTGGATGCCTTGGTGCCAGGTAGCGATGAAGGGCGTGACAAACTGCGATAAGCTTCGGGTAGTTGTTTAGTAAACATTGATCCGGAGATTCCCGAATCGGGAAACCGGACAGGCTTTGCCTGTCATCTCGGCGTATGTCGAGAGGCTAACCAGGAGAAGTGAAACATCTCAGTAACCTGAGGAACAGAAAGAAAACTCGATTCCCCCAGTAGTGGCGAGCGAAAAGGGAATAGCCCAAACTGGGTATATGTTAAAGTCCATATACGTTGTATACCTGGGGTTGTGGGGTAATGTTGGGCTTGAATATGGTCAAGCCGGGAAGTTATAAACCAAGTTTTTAGCTTAATGTTTCTGGAATAGGACAACCAAAGCGGGTAACAGTCCCGTGAGCGAAAAGAATTTGGCTTCCTGAACGTTATTCCCAAGTACTATGGGATAGCCTAAACCTGTAGGAATCTAGGAGGACCACCTCCTAAGGCTAAATATGACTTGGCGACCGATAGTGAAGAAGTACTGTGAAGGAAAGGTGAAAAGTCCCCCTGCTAGGGAAGTGAAATAGTCCCTGAAACCGTACAGCCTACAAGCTGTGGAAGTGCTAAGTCTCGATTTATCGAGACATGCATGACTGCGTGCCTTTTGCATAATGAGCCGGTGACTTACTCTGTGTAGCAAGGTTAAGCTTTTCTGAAGCGTAGCCGTAGCGAAAGCGAGTCTGAATAGGGCGATACAGTTGCATGGAGTAGACCCGAAACTGGGTGATCTATCCATGGGCAAGGTGAAGCATACGTAAAAGTATGTGGAGGCCTGAACCCACCAAGGCTGAAAACTTGGGGGATGACCTGTGGATCGGAGTGAAAGGCTAATCAAACCCAGTGATAGCTGGTTCTCCCCGAAATAGCTTTAGGGCTAGCCTCATGTGTTTGGCAGTGGTGGTAGAGCTCTGATTGGACTAGCGGCCCCACCAGGTTAGCAACTCCAGTTAAACTGCAAATGCCATTGTCTTAAAGCATGGGAGTCAGTCAGTAGGGGATAAGCTCTACTGACAAAAGGGATAAGAGCCCAGATCGCCAGCTAAGGTCCCCAAATACAGGCTAAGTGGTAAAGGATGTGTCGTTGCCCAGACAGCCAGGATGTTGGCTTAGAAGCAGCCATTCATTTAAAGAGTGCGTAATAGCTCACTGGTCAAGTGGCTTTGCACCGAAAATTCTCGGGGCTTAAGCCTGTTACCGAAGCTGCGGATTTTGACCCACGTGCCGGTTCGCCGACAGCGGGGTTGAAGTGGTAGGGGAGCGTTCTATAGTAGGAAGAAGGTAAATCGAAAGATGTGCTGGACCAATTAGAAGTGATTATGCCGGCATGAGTAGCGATAAAACAAGTTAGAAGCTTGTTCGCCGAAAGCCTAAGGGTTCCTGGGCAAGGCAATTCCACCCAGGGTTAGTCGGATCCTAAGCTGAGGCCGAAAGGCGTAAGCGATGGGTAGCAGGCATAATATTCCTGCACCACCATTACAAGGACGAAGCTAGGGGAGACGCAGGCATTAGGACCTACCAGCGGATGGATGTGCTGGGCTAAGCCCGACAGAGGTGACTTCAGGTAAATCCGAAGTCTCACGACTCTGAGAGGTGATAGGGATTCCGTAAGGATACAAACTGGTCTAGTTGTCTGCCAAGAAAAGAACCTCGAGTGGACGCGTAATGGTGTCCGTACCGCAAACCGACACAGGTAGGCGAGGAGAGAATCCTAAGGCGCTCGAGAGAACTCTCGCTAAGGAACTCGGCAAAATGACCCCGTAACTTCGGGAGAAGGGGTGCTTTTAGTAGGAGAAGTATCTTGCATACGGATCCGAAAGAAGCCGCAGTGAAGTGGTCCGTGCGACTGTTTACTAAAAACACAGGTCTCTGCAAAATCGTAAGATGATGTATAGGGACTGACGCCTGCCCGGTGCCATATGGTTAAGGGAAAGAGTCAAGGGTTCGCCCGGCAGCTCTGAACCGAAGCTTCAGGTAAACGGCGGCGGTAACTATAACCGTCCTAAGGTAGCGAAATTCCTCGTCGGGTAAAATCCGACCTGCACGAATGGCGTAACGACATGGACACTGTCTCGGCGAGAGACTCGGCGAAATTGTAATACCGGTGAAGATGCCGGTTACCCGTAACAGGACGGAAAGACCCCGTGAACCTTTACTACAGCCTGATATTGGGTTTTAATGTAGCTTATGTAGGATAGGTGGGAGACTGTGATACTGGGGCGCCAGCTTCAGTGGAGTCGATCTTGAAATACCACTTTTGTTGCATTGAGATTCTAACTCTGGTTCGTTATCCGAATCGAAGACAGTGTCAGGTGGGTAGTTTGACTGGGGCGGTCGCCTCCCAAAATGTAACGGAGGCGCCCTAAGGTTCCCTCAGCGCGATTGGAAACCGTGCGTAGAGTGTAAAGGCAGAAGGGAGCTTGACTGCGAGACAGACATGTCGAGCAGGTGCGAAAGCAGGGCTTAGTGATCTTGCGGTTCTGTGTGGAAAGGCCGTGACTCAACGGATAAAAGGTACTCCGGGGATAACAGGCTGGTCGCGCCCAAGCGTTCATAGCGACGGCGCGGTTCGGCACCTCGATGTCGGCTCATCACATCCTGGGGCTGCAGCAGGTCCCAAGGGTTGGGCTGTTCGCCCATTAAAGTGGTACGTGAGCTGGGTTTAGAACGTCGCAAGACAGTTCGGTCCCTATCCGTTACGGGCGTAGGATATTTGAGAGGACCTGCCGCTAGTATGAGAAGACCGTGGTGGACGAACCTCTAGTGTACCAGTTGTCGCGCCAGCGGCACCGCTGGGTAGCTATGTTCGGAAGAGATAAACGCTGAAAGCATCTAAGCGTGAAGCTCGCCTCAAGATAAGATATGCTGCAGAGTTAATCTGGTAAGGCTCCTCTGAGACTAAGAGGTTGATAGGCCAGAGGTGTAAGCAGTGTGAACTGTTTAGCTGACTGGTACTAATAAGCCGAGGGCTTGATAACTCTATTCTATAGCTTAATATTCAAATCTATACAGTTGTCAAATATTTTGGAATAATAGATTCCTAATATTTTCCGGTGGCAAGAGCGGAGGGGAAACACCCGTACCCATTCCGAACACGGCAGTTAAGCCCTTCAGCGCTGATGATACTTCGAGGGTAACCTCGTGGGAAAGTAGGTCGTTGCCGGGAAGCTAAAATAAAGCCTCAACCTTCAGGTTGGGGCTTTTTTAATGTCACAAAAATGTCTTTAACAATTCGCAAGACAATTTTCTTGCATCTGTTTTACCTGTATGCTAAAATACGCTAGAATCTATGAATAGGAGTGAAAGAAATGTCAGGTCATTCAAAATGGTCATCAATTAAACACCGCAAAGCTGCTGTTGATGCGAAGCGTGGAAAGCTTTTCTCGAAATTGATTAAGGAGATCACGATTGCAGCGCGAATCGGCGGTTCCGATACCCAAGTGAATCCACGTTTGAGATCTGCGGTGATAGCTGCACGATCGAAGAATGTTCCGAATGATAATATCGAAAAGGCAATTCTACGCGGCACCGGTGAACTTGACGGCGTGGATTATGAAGAAATTTTATATGAGGGATATGGTCCCGGTGGCGTTGCGATCATGATCGATGTCTTGACCGATAACAGGAACCGAGCGATTGCGGATGTCAGGCATATTTTAACCAAACATGGTGGCAACATGGGCGAGCGGGGCTGCGTTTCGTGGCTGTTCGATAAGCGCGGTTGGATGATTATTGAGAAGGGTAGTATTGACGAAGACGAGCTTTTTATGATTGCACTGGATTCGGGGGCGGAGGATTTAACGGTTCAGGATGAGCACCTTGAGATTATCACGTCTCCTGAGAATTTTGAGGCGGTTAGAGAAGCGGTTGAGGCAGCCGGTGCGACGATTCAGGAAGCTGAGTTGACGATGCTTCCCCAAACTACAGTGAAATCGGAAGGTAAGGAAGCGGAGCGGATGCTGCGGTTGATGGAGGCTTTGGAAGATAGCGATGATGTCCAGAAAGTTTATGCAAACTTCGACATCGACGACGATATTTTGGAGGCTGCGGCATAATTCTATCGGTTCATGTGAAAAGATAGTGCGAAACGCACAGAGCGTGAAACGTGAAACGTAATGCGTGAAAAATGATTGTTCTTGGCATAGACCCTGGAATTGCAAATACTGGCTATGGCGTTATTAAAGCGGAGTCATCAACGTTTAGCCTGCTTGATTTTGGCTGCATCCAGACATCGCCCAAGGATGAATCTACCCACCGTTTGAAAGCTATCTATGACGCACTGATTCATTTGGCTGCGGAATATCAACCGGATTTCTTCGCACTTGAAGATCTTTTCTTTAGCAAGAATGTGAGCAGTGCGTTTGCTGTGGGAGAGGCAAGAGGTGTGATTAAATTGGTTGCTGCGAATACAGATCGGCGGCTCTATAACTATCCGCCTGTTGAGGTCAAGCAAGCGGTTGTCGGATATGGTAAAGCACCCAAGCGTCAGGTCCAAGAGATGGTTAAACTTTTACTCAGGTTGAAAGAGATTCCTCGTCCAGATCACGCGGCAGACGCACTTGCCGTAGCGATTTGTCATGCACGTTCCCATAAACTACTTCAACTGCGCGAAAGGCACCTCAAGTCATGATTGCGTTCGTAAAAGGCATCTTATCGGTCAATGGATCAAAACAGGTGATTGTCGATGTTAACGGCGTCGGATACAGTGTTGAGATCCCAGAGAGTACAAAGACTCAGTTGCCGGAAGTCGGGTCCGACATCACACTTTACACGCATTATCATTGTCGGGAAAATGAAGTCAAGCTTTATGGATTTGCGTCACAGGATGACCTCACAGTGTTTGAAACCGCCCTTGTGGTAAAAGGGGTGGGGCCCGCCTTAGCATTAAATATCGTTTCAAAACTCTCTCCCTCTGACTTCCAGCGTGCGATCCGTGATGGCGATCACGCCACTCTAATGCGGGTACCACGTCTCAATAAAGAACTCGCACAACTTATGATAATGAAACTGAAGAACACCGTCCGTAAGATTCACTTTGATGCTAAAGTTGATGAGGCTGGCAGCGGTGCCCATACGGAGGCGGGCGTGAAGGTTTTGATGGGCTTGGGAGCGTCTGAGTCTGCAGCGGATCGGGCAATCGCGGATGCCCAGAAAATCTTGGGACCTACAGCAAAACGGGAAGAGTTGGTTCGATTGGCTCTTACTCGATTAAATCAGTGAGTCTAGCTCATGAATCAAGATAAAGAGATGCAAACCCTTCTCAGCGAGTCGGATGGCGAGGAACTGGAGGAGAGTCAATATAACCTCAGGCCACAGAGTCTTGATGAATTCATTGGACAGGAGCGGATTAAAGAGCAGCTGCGCATTCATATCGAAGCCGCTAAAAGTCGGGGGCAGGCATTAGCGCATATTTTGTTTGTGGGACCGCCGGGACTCGGTAAGACAACGTTGGCTCGGATTGTTGCCAATGAGATGGGGAGCAGCTTCAAGTCAGCAGCGGGTCCTACGATGGAGCGTCTGGATTTAGCAACAATGTTGACTAACCTTGAGGAACGGGGGATTTTTTTTATTGATGAAATCCATCGTATGAAGGGCTATGTTCAGGAGTCGTTGTACCCTGCGATGGAGGATTATAAGATAGATTTGCCTATCGGTCAGGGACCTGCTGCGGATATTATTACTGTACCGCTTGCCCATTTTACCCTCGTGGGCGCAACGACTCGTGAAGGCTTGTTGGGTGGGCCATTTCGAGATCGCTTTGGCAATCGTATCCATCTCGATTATTACACACCGGAGGAGATTCAGATCGCTATCAACCGACTGAGCCGGCGGATGCATCCACCTGTAAAAATCGAGGAGACAGCGGAATATGAGTTGGCTTGTCGTTCAAGAGGCACGATGCGTATTGCGGAGAATATGTTGAAAAAGGTCAGGGATTACGCAACCGTCAGATCCGACGGAGTTATCACCTATGAGATCGCTCAAGAGGCGTTGGAATTTTTTAAGATTGATGAACTTGGCTTGGACGACAATGATAGAGTCTATCTGCGAACGATGATTGAGAAGTTTCGTGGGCGGGCGGGTCTGAAGGCGATGGCGGTCGCTGTCAGTGAAGATGAGCGTACCATTGAAGAGGTTTACGAACCCTTCTTAATTAAGCTTGGCTTTTTGACCCTGACACCGATGGGGCGAGTCGCAACGGATGCGGCTTATCAGCACCTCGGCTATCCAACGCCTGAGTATCAGCCGACGCTCTTTTAACTTGTAACGAGGACTTGCCAATCTAATCTTTCCGTAAGTGTAACAGGTATGAAACTCACCGATTATGACTACGACCTACCCGAAGCACTAATTGCCCAGCAGCCCTGCCTACAAAGGGATGCGTCCCGCTTGATGGTCTTGGATCGGGGGGCACGCAAAATACACCACGCGCAATTCTCCCAGATTGGCGAGTTTCTCCCGACTCGTTCGTTGCTTGTCCTTAACAACACCAAAGTCATTCCAGCCCGGCTCATCGGGCGAAAACTGCCGACGGGTGGAAAGATTGAGCTGCTTTTAACCCGTCAGAAGGGGAGGAACAGTTGGGAGGCACTGGTAAAGCCGGGCAGACGTGTCACGCATGGGACGCGTATCGTCTTTGGGGAGGGAATCCTGACAGGAAAAGTTCTTGCTAAATCGCCGCTCGGTCTTTATACTGTCCGATTCAAGTATAACGGTGATTTCGAGGAGATTCTCGCACAAATCGGCAAAGTTCCCTTGCCACCCTACATCAAACGTGAACCGAACCAGACCGACAAAAAGGAGTATCAATGCGTTTATGCGAAGGAGGCGGGGGCGATCGCTGCACCAACGGCGGGGTTACATTTTACGTTGGATTTGATGGATAACCTCAAGCGAGATGGGATTAACCGTGTAACTCTCACGCTCCATGTTGGACCCGGCACGTTCCAACCGGTCAAAGTGGAAAATATTGAGATGCACAAGATGCACTCGGAGTATTTTGAGCTTTCTCAAACAAGTGCTAATCAGATCAATGCGGCAAAGGAAGAAGGGCGAAAAATCGTTGCGGTCGGGACCACTTCCGTTCGCGCCCTTGAAACGGTTGCCTCGAATTGTGGCGTTGACCCGTATCAGGGATATACGGATATCTTTATATATCCCGGCTATCAGTTCAAAGTTGTTGACGCTTTGGTAACTAATTTTCATTTACCAAAATCAACTTTACTCATGCTTGTTAGCGCGTTTGCTGGGCATGAATTTATTTTTGAAGCTTATCAAGAAGCAATTGCACAAAAATATCGCTTTTATAGTTATGGCGATGCAATGCTGATTCTTTAACTTGGAGGACATAAATTATGGAAGCTCTCGGTGCTTTCTTTCCAATTCTGCTGATGATACCCATTTTGTACTTTCTGATTTTACGGCCTGAACAGTTGAAGCGCAAAAAACATCAAGCGATGTTGAGTAACTTGGCGAAGGCGGACGAAGTTGTTACGACAGGTGGGTTGCATGGAAAGATTGTAGGTGTGGATCAAGAAATTGTCGTTTTGATAATCGCAGAGAATGTGAAGGTCGAGGTGTCGCGAAGCGCGATCGCTTTCAAAAAGAAGGCAGGCGAATTGATTGAGGGTGAATAGACGGTTTGGATAGTCTCGCCCTTTTTATGAGAGATGTGACGATATGAAAAAGATTGGCAGACTTCATGTTATCACTGATACAACTATTCAATCTCGGTTTACGCATGCGGAGTTGGCAGAGATGGCGATTGCGGGTGGTGCTGACACCATCCAGTTTCGCCAGAAGGATGGGAGTACACGCGAATTGGTCGAATCCGCACAGACGGTGCAAGCTGTTTGTGCAGCGCATGGAGTTTCCTTGATTGTGAACGATCGGGCGGATATTGCCCTTGCTACCGGTGCAGCGGGAGCTCATTTTGGTCAGGATGATTTGCCAATTGCAGTTGGGCGGCGAATCCTTCCACCCGAAGCGATTATTGGCGCCTCGGCACGGACGAAGGAGAGGATCCTAGAGGCAATCTCTGCGGGGGCAGACTACATCGGGTTCGGTCCTATCTATCAGACCTCCTCCAAACCGGATGCGGAACGCCCCAAGGGATTGGAAGCACTGCGACGGATGTCCGAAATCGCAGGGTGTCCTGTCATCGCTATTGGTGGGATTACGGCTGAAACTGCATACGATGTCATCTGTGCCGGTGCCTATGGGATCGCTGTCATTTCAGCGGTTTGTGGACAGGCGGATCCGGTTGCCGCGACTCGTCACTTAGATGGCGAGATTCAACGTGCCAAGGTGAGTCTGGGGGTGTAGTTTTTGATGATGACAAAAATTGTGGAGATTATAATGCCGGTTGTAAACCGCCCCGACACGCATGCCGTTTAGAAAGAAAATTGCCTATCCTTATTGCTGCGGGAAGTTACTCATGGACAGAATCGTTGAAGATGAAATGTTAGTCGCGCAGTTTCAAGCGGGTCGCCTTGATGCTTTCGATGATCTGATGAAGCGATACAAAGGGCAGATCTACGCCTACCTGCTCAGGTCCGTGAAAAGTTACGAGGATGCTGAGGAGTTGACGATTGAAGTCTTTTTTAAGGCGTATCGTGCGCTTGACACTTGGAAACCGCAAGCCCGGTTTTCAACTTGGCTTTATAAAATTGCTCATAACCTATCAATCGATTTCCACCGTGCAAAATCACGCCGGCCGACCTATTCGCTTGATGATGAAGAGCTTTCTATTAACGAGCCAGCAGCCGTTGATTTATGGAGTAATCCTGAATGGGAAATTGAGGAAAAAGATCGGCATCGGGTTATCCGTGAGGCAATAGATCAACTTTCACCAAAACAGAAAGCTGTTTTTATGTTAAATCGTTACCAAGGGTTACAGATTAAAGAGATTACTGAAGTGCTTGGCATGGCAGAAGGAACAGTGAAGATTCACCTGCATCGTGCAGTGAAAAAACTGCAAACCCTGTTACTACCCCTCTGGGAAGGAAATGACATTTGACCAAAGGAGTTTGCCAAATGAAACAGTGCAAACAGCTAGAAAAATTCTACACCGAATATGTTTGTGACCTCCTCGATGAGGAGCGGGTTGCTCGCGTTGAGGAACATTTGCACAGTTGCTCTACCTGTGCCCATGAAGTTGAATCATTGCAAAAAACGTTGCGCTTGACTGAAGAGGCGGAGGAGCTGCCAATCCCGCCTGTTGTTCTTGATAATATTGAGATGAATGTCTATAAACGTTTAGCGACAGAATCTCCGCCCCCCCAACGATCGCACTTCTTCGCGAAATGTGTTGCTGCGTTTCAGTTGTTTAGTGTAAAGCACCGTCCTGCTTGGATCTTGCCCAGTGCGCTAGCAATCCTTGTGCTCGTGATTGGTATTTCGATTCCTACGGTTTTGATTAACCAAGATCCGGTGCCAGATGTTGCGATACAACCCGTTCACGAAAGAATTGGACTGTATCAACAAGCAGAGATTCAGAACAACCGCGCTGAAGCACTTGAAACAAGGCATTTAAGGGGTGACGATCGGCTGGCAACGCTCCAAATGCTGGCATTGGCAGAGCAGGCTCCCTAAAACAGGAGAGGTAGAAGGATGGAAGGATGGAAGGGTAGAAACCTAGCGAGGACGTATGATACAATACGCAATACACACTGTATTTTACGTCTTACGTTTTATGCTTCACGTTTCACGCCTCATGTTTCACGTCTGAAATGGTTCTTTTGCGCTGCTATTTTTTGTCTGACGTTGTTCGTTAGCACAGAGACGCGAGCTCAGGATATAGCCACGCTGCTTGAAAGGGGTAAGTATCACGAGGCAGCGCAGCTTCTTGAGAAATCCGCTAGTTCAACCAAGCGTGTCGAACAACTCAGCGGGATTTATGAAAAATTGGGTGATATTTATTATGCCTACACCCATCAATATCCGCAAGCATTAGAGGTTTATGACAAGATTATCCAATTGAGCAGCAAAGGTGCGACGGCAGAAGATCTGTTCCTCGGTTATATCAAGAAGGGCGATGTATATTGCCGTATGGGAAAATATGATGAAGCAATTGACACTTATCAAGCACTTGCTAATCAATTTCCTCCCACCCACCTTGCCCATAAGACCTGCTTACGAAAGATTCATAGCATTCAAACTGCCCTTGATGATTTGCGAGCCCAGCAGCACATCATCCAAACCCACGAAGCAACTCCCCTTGCACTTGAAGCGAAATTCCATATTGCGGAACATATCGTAGCCCCTATCAACTGAACCAGCCGGAACGAGCGATTGAGGTGTATGCAGAGATCTTTCAGCAACGCGGGGACACCAAACTCGCCTCTGAAGCACAGTGGCGCATTGGAAATCTACGAGATAAGGTGTTGAATCAGCCGGAGCTGGCGATCGAGGCATATCAGAAGGTTGTGGACCACTATGATGGGATGAGTCTTTTTGCAGCGGAGGCACTTTTTCAGATTGGACGCATCCATCAAGAGCAGGGACGATATGATAGTGCTGTGCAGGCTTTTGAGCAGCTCCCACAACAACATCCGGACTTCTGGAAGATGCACGCAGTTTTCTATTGGTCGGGGATCTGTTACGAAAAGCTGCGGGACTATCGGCGGGCAATTGATGCGTTCCAGACGTTTCTATATGCTTATCTGCCTAACTTGGACCCCATCTACTTGGGCGCAATCGGAAAATATGATCGGGATCCAGTTCGCGTCAAAACGGAATTAGAAGCAAAGATTGGGCAACTGGAGTTAGATTTTCCAAGCGTTGAATGGGATCGGATACAAGAACTGATCGCTGCAAGCAACTATGTTGATGCCCTCCCGCTCACACGGCAGTATATTATTGATGTACCCGACAGTGAGCAGGCACAGCAGGCGCGCTCCGAACTGCACGTTATTGAGCTGCACGCGACCATTCAGAAATTGCAGTCAATCAGCGGTGCCTTGACTCCTTACGCGCTATTCCGGGCGGGTAAAATTTATGAGCGTGAGTTGAAGGATTTTGAGCAGGCGATTGCTGTTTACCGCCAATTGATTGAGGCACATCCCCAATCCCTGTGGGCAGCTGAAGCTGTGTGTCGAACTGGGGTTATCTATGCCGAACATCTTAATGATACGGAAAAGGCAATTGAATCTTATCAAACCCTTATCGCGGATTATCCGTCTTCCTCGCAAACGATGATGGCGCATTTCCAACTAGGTGAAATGTATCGTACCCTCGATCAATATGATGAGGCTGTAAAAGCCTATCAGACCACCATTGCTTACCCGAAACAGGCGCAATACCTTGCCCAGGGTTATAAGGACAGCTTCGCAGATCAGGCGCGATTCCGGATTGGTCGTGTCCATTATGAAAACCAACGCTATGACGCTGCTTTCGTTACCTTCCAAGAGTTTATTGTAAACCAACCGTACTCACCGCGGCTTGCAGCTGCCTACGCCTTTCTGGGAGACATTAGCCACAAACGCGGCGATTCCAAAAACGCGCTGAATGCCTACGATAACGCAATGCGCTTGCTTGAGGGGAGCCCCATCCAATCAACAATGATGCTTGATGAGGCACATGAACTTGGCTTTCAGGAATCAGATCCCACGGCTGTCCTCCAGCACCTAAATGAACTCCGCAAACGGGTGCAGGCAAAATAGGCGTAACGAATTGGCGAGCACCCCTTCCCCGATTCTCCCCTGCCCTTCTTTTATGGATGGATTGAAACCAATCTGACCATACTATCCATCGGATGATAATTTTGTTTCTCCTGTTGTTGGTGGGATGATATAATCAGCGTTATCCATTATCAACTAGCAAGTTTAAGGGAGGAGGGTTTCATCAATGGCACATCAAAGCCCAACCATATCTAATCGCCTTCACGCTGGCGCAGCCCAAATCGACATAACCCCACAGACCGATATCCATCTCGCTGGAGCCGTTGGATCATTTCGGCCCGCTCAGTATGTTTACGATCCGCTTTATGCCAGAGCTCTGGTGTTGGAAAACGGCGGGAAGAAAATCTGTTTTGTAAGCTTGGATCTCACCATCATTACGGAGGAGTGGACGGCAAAAATCCGTCGAGCGGTTGCAGATGAATGCGGACTTGCTCCGGAGGCGGTCATGGTACATGTGACGCAGACACACTCGGCACCGTCACTGGGACATTTCATGTTCGACGAGAGCTTTCAGAGAACACCACCGGATATGGAATGGCTGCGTGGGGGTGATCCGCGGTACTTCGATTTTGCATTTGAACGGATCGTCGAGGCAATCAAACAGGCAGATAGTGCCTTGCAGCCGGTTCAACTCCGGGTCGGTAGCGGGGTAGAAGGACGGGTTGCCTTTAACCGAAGGGCAATCATGAATGACAACAAGGTGCGTATGCCGGGCTCCAAGTGGGAGGATCCGTTGGGACCTTCTTATATTCGTTATATGGAGGGACCGATTGATCCGGAGGTTGGGGTGATGTGCTTTCAAACGGATTCGGTGGAGATGCTTGCCATGTTGCTGCACCACACCTGCCATCCGGTGAACATCTTTCCGCGACCGATTGTTTCCGCGGACTGGCCTGGGGCGTGGTCGGACGCAATGTGTGAAACCTTCGGCGGCAGTTGCGTGCCCCTCGTTCTCAACGGTTGTTGTGGCAACATCAATCCGTGGGATCCGTTCAATCCGGACTACGTTCCCGATCACCAACGTATGGGCAGCCTTCTCGCTAAAACGACTCAGGCGGTGATTGAAAATTTGCCCTATGAGGAGGATTTGTCCCTAGATTGGAAGGGGCGCCGCGTGAAGCTACCCATTCGCGATGTTGAACCTGAGTTGCTTGCACAGTCGCGGAAGGTTTTGGCGGAAAATCCAGAGCCGAGATGGTCGCCGGAGAATCCGAAGCAGATTGATCCAGAGTGGATAAGGGCGGGTTCTATCCTGAGTGTGCATCTCCGAAAAGAGCGAGCACCGGAACTGGATTACGAGATTCAGGTGCTGCGAGTAGGGAAAACGGCGTTTGTCGGTCTGCCGGGCGAGCCGTTTGTCGAAGGGCAGCTGCAGCTCAAGATGGCTTCTCCGACCTATCCAACGTATATCGCACATTGCACGAGCCACTATGTCGGCTACCTGCCTGTCCCCGATGCTTTTCCTCGCGGCGGGCATGAGGTCGAGACGCGGTTTTGGGCAAAGCTGGAGCCGGAGGCGTTGGAGATGGTGGTTGATGCGGCAACTGAAGTGCTCCGTGAGGTTTTTAGAGATTAAGGTGTTGCCCGATGATAGTTTATGCCTGAGAATCGGAGCGATTGTACTGACCAATCTGCAAGGTGGTGTTAAGAGAGGAAAAATCGATGAAAATTGTTGATGAAAAGGAAGCGTGGATTCACACTCATTTTTTCGTTGATAGCGCGTTAATTACGCTACAGGAACAGAAGTTGATTTCGATGCGCGTTGAGCCTGAGTTGAGACAGATGGGGATTCAATACGGGTTGCGCTACGAGAAGCCGGTCAATCCCGAACAATCGCTCATCGTTCTGGAGTGTATCCCGTTTGAAACCACTAGGGAAGTGATTAAAGATCTCATCAATGAAGCGATTAAAGATTTTCCGAGTCGCAGCGCAAATCCACCGCGGAACGTTGTAACGAATATAACTGTTGAAGGTCCGGAAGCAGCACAACCGTAGTAACTGTGTTCTAATCTGTTTTTACAAAAGCAAAGGTGGAGGATAGAAACTAAAAAAATTAAAAAAGAATCTGACCATCTGCTTACAGCGTGCATCATGAATAGTGAAGGCGTATTACCGTTGTTTGACGAACAGGAATAATTGAATCACGGGAGTGCTGCGATGGATCACAGTGACGGGGAGCTAATCAAACGAACACTTGCCGGCGATGAAGCTGCGTTTGGGCCTCTGGTGGATAGATACAAAGGTGCGGTTCACGCGCTTGTCTACCGCAAAACAGGGGATTTTCACATCGCCGAAGAGTTGACACAAGACGCCTTTCTCCAAGCCTATCAGAAGCTATCAACGCTCCGAAATCCGGTGCATTTCGCGGGTTGGCTCTACGTCATTGCATCGAGATGTTGCCTGATGTGGTATCGCAAAAAACGTCTGCCAACAAGTCCCTGGGCTGAGGTGGAGACTGTTGAGATGGAGACAATTGCTCAACGGGATTACCACGATGAACAGCAGCGACAGGATGTTCATGATGCGCTAGACAGTCTGCCTGAAAGTCAGCGTACCGTCTTGACGCTTCACTACCTTGGTGGCTTGAGTTGTAGAGAGATTGGGCGTTTCATCGGTACGTCGGAAGGTGCAATCAAGGATCGGCTCTATCGCGCACGTCTCCGTTTACGAGAGGAGATAACGAACATGATGCAGGAAACTTTGAGAGGCTTCCAACTACCGCCGACGTTCACCCGAAAACTGTTAGAGCGAATCAGCAATTTAGAACCTACCCCGGCTATCCCGCGCGGTCAGCCGCTGATTCCGTGGGGTATCGCTGGTGCCGTAACGATTGTCCTGATTGTCTGTGCAAGTTTCACAAACGGGCTCCGATTTCAGCTGCCGTATAGCTTTCATGCGGATGAGTCGGCAACAGTGGTTGAGGTTACCAACGCGCCTATTGTGGATCGTGCCCTCCTTCCACCCAATCAACGTGGCGGTCAGGTGGTGTTTCAAGCTGCTGCCCAGAAGGAGCAAGATAATGCCCAGCTTGGTCTGAGTTATCAAGATTATCAGAGGTGGCATTTACCCGAAAGAGCCAAAGCGCGCATCGGAAAAGGGGCGATTAGTCAGGGCGATAGAGCGATTGCGTTTTCGCCCGATGGTATACATATCGCAGTCGCAAGCAACATTGGTGTTTGGCTATATGAAGCGGATACAGGTCATGAACTGGTGCTACTCCCCACGGTCTCCCATTGGGCACACGCTGTGGCGTTTTCACCGGATGGCACAAAACTCGCCGGGGCAGATGGGCGGACGATCCAACTGTGGGCCGTTTCGACGCAAACAAGTATTGCCACCCTTGAGGGGCATACGGGATTGGTCTGGTCGGTGGCGTTCTCGCCTGATGGTACGACGCTGGCTTCGGGGTCAGTGGATAAAACTATCAAACTGTGGGAAGTCTCCACAGGTAGAAATATCAACACACTCACAGGACATACAGAATTACCGAGATCTGTGGCATTCTCACCTGATGGTACGAAACTCGCTTCGGGATCTGTTGATAAAACGATCAAACTGTGGGAGATTGAGACAGGAAAAAATATCAGTACGCTTACAGGACATACGAATAGGGTCAAATCTATAGCATTCTCGCCCGAGGGTACGAAGCTCGCTTCGGGATCGGCAGATGCAACGGTCAAGTTGTGGGATGTTTCCACCGGAGAAAATATCAAAACGTTCGGAGATACAGATGAGTCCTCTACTGCGGTGCGGATGCTTCATCTCTTTGCGCGTCGTTCTTCCGAGTCCGTGCAGCATACGTTTCCAATCACCTCTGTAGCGTTTTCGCCCGATGGTACGACACTCGCCTCAGGAGATGCGGATGGAATGGTCAAGCTGTGGGATGTTTCGACGGGAAGAGATATCAGAATAGTCCGCGGTCCCGGAGGATTATATAAATCTGTGGCGTTTTCGCCCGATGGTGCAAAACTCGCCTCGTCCATTTCGGGCGGGTATGGAACGATTGAAATAAGGGAGGTCGCAACAGGAAAGAATATCAACACAATTACGGGTCATCTAGATGGGGTCCAGTCTATAGTGTTTTCCCCCGATGGCACCAAACTCGCTGCGGGTTTATCTGTGTCACAAGGTGTCAAATTATGGGAGATAGAAACGGGTCAACAGGTTGCCACTTTCTCGGAAAAAATGGGGACGGTTAAGTCCGTGGCGTTCTCCCCCGATGGTATGACCCTTGCTTCCACTCCGGGTGCACTTGGAAAGATCAAACTGTGGGAGCTAGAAACAGGCAAAAATATCGCCACACTCACAGGACACAAGGGTTGGGTTCTCTCTGTGGTATTTTCGCCTGATGGCGCGAGACTCGCATCAGCAGCAGAGGATAAAACGGTCAAACTCTGGGACGTTGAGACAGGCAGAAATATCGCTACACTCCAAGGGCATACGGATGGGGTTCCCTCTGTGGCGTTCTCCCCTGATGGTGCCAAACTCGCCTCCGGGTCGGCGGACAAAACTGTTAAATTATGGGATGTTGAGACAGGCAGAAATATCGCGACACTTGAGGGGCATACAGGTAAGGTTTGGTCTGTGGCATTTTCTCCCGATGGTACAAAGCTCGCCTCGGGATCAGCGGGCAAGACCGTTAAATTATGGGATGTTGAGACCGTCAAAAACATCACTACACTTGAGGGGCATAGGGACTGGGTCTGGTCTGTGATGTTTTCACCCGATGGTACAAAGCTCGCATCGGGGTCAGATAACACAGTTGAATTGTGGGAGGTCGAGACGGGAAAACATCTCGACACATTTCAAGGAGATGGGCGGGCATTGATGTCTGTGGCATTTTCGCCCGATGGTACAAAACTCGTTTCCGGGGCATCGACTGGACCGATTCTGCTGTGGGATCTATCAGATTTTACCGACTGATAAATTGGCGACTTTCTCACTTATAGTGAATTCTAAAAATAAGTAGACATTAAAAGTAGATAGTTTTTTGTATCGCAATCTGTTAGATTGTGATCTTCTGCCGCAAACTATAGTAGATGTTAGAATTAATGAGACACTCTCAATACACAGCCAACCCCCTAAATCCCCCTTATCAGGGGGACTTTGAAGATTTCGCGCCGATTGAAATTATTAGTAAATGTATCCTTATTTCTCATGTTTACTATAAATGAAGATTAATTTTTTAATTCGGTAATTTACCAGCGATGCCCGGTGCGGTTGAAAACCGCACCTACCGGGCCTGGGAAAAATATAGACAGGACTTACGCGGTCGAACGCTTGAAGCCTTGTAGTTCGGTGATTCATCGCTGCTGGACATCGTTGCCAACGTCCGATGAATCGGGCAACTACAATCTGAAGTGCGTAAGTCCTGATAAAATTACCGAAGTATTTTCTGAAACTTCATACAATTTGCGCTACATTTGGCAGATTGCCCTTTACATCGGAGGCTGGCACCGTGTGCCGTAACCCTGTGAACAAGTTCCTGACATCGCTCGTTCATCGTGTCTAATTAATTCTAAAACCTACCATAATTCATTGAAAACAGAAAGGGAGATATTTCCATGGGGCTACGCGCTGGGATTGTTGGCTGCGGTGGCATCAGCCGGAGTCATGCAACCGCATACGCAAATCTGAAAGAAGTGGAGCTTGTCGCCTTGTGCGATATTCAGCCCGCGGCACTCAATACAAGGGCGGACGAGTATGCTGTGTCCAACCGCTATACCGACTTCCAAGAGATGTTTGAGAAGGAAACGTTAGATGTCGTCAGTGTCTGCACCCATGCGCCGCTGCATGCGCCGGTTGTGATTGCTGCTGCGAAGGCGGGTATAAATGTCCTGAGTGAAAAACCGCTTTCTACTGATCTGGAAAACGCCGATAGGATGGTCGCGGCTTGTAAAGCAGCAGGGGTGCGGCTTGCGGTGAGTCATCAATATCGATTTACGCCGCTATTTCGTCACGCGAAGGAGTGGATTGAATCGGGGCGGATTGGCGAATTCCGTTCTATCCGTGAGGTGGGCAAGGGTCGTGAAGCAGGATTTGAGTTGATGGAGATGGGTGTCCACTACTTTGATGAGATGGATTTCTTCATGGATGGTATTGAGTGGGTTCACGCCCAGGCTACCTATCGAGGACACGCTGTCGGTGTTGGGGACATTATGCACAGTAGTGAGCTGTGCAAAACAGATCGGCGCGACAACGGCATGGTGGCAGGCGACATAATGATGATTCATCTCGGTGGGAAGCGGGGTGCGAGTGGCTTGGTTGAACTCTATTGCCGTGACCCGCTACAAGGCTGGATGATGGGCCCCCACATTTTAGGGAGTGAGGGGCAACTGATGATTAAGCCGAATCCCCAAACTGGAGTAGATGAGATGTGGCATTGCCCGTTTGATGTTTCGTTTGCTGCACACACGCCCCAATGGAAGCGCGTTCTGCTTCCCGAAGAGGTCTTTGTCATTGATGGTCGGTCATGGTCGGGTAGGCATTCGATTTGGAGTGTGCGGGACATGGTAACCGCGATCCGCGAAAACCGGCAGCCGGAGCTTGGTGGCTCCCAAGCACTGACCTCTTTGGAGTGCGTCAGTGCCGTCTATGAGTCCCATTTTACTGAGGCGAGAGCCTATCTGCCGTTGGAGGACCGCCGTCATCCGCTCATCAAGCGATTGAACGGGGGATCTTAGAGTATCGGCTGGGCAGGATGCCCAGCCTACCGGTGTGGATTGTTGAGGTCGGACACGATGCCCGACCTACAGGTAGATTTGTACAAGAGTTACGGCATACGGAGTAGCCTACTACTAGAGATTTAGGTTATTGTGAACTCATTGCTGCTTTCTCAACGTCAGCCAACCACACGCGCTCACCATTGTTTGATGCCGACCGATGGACTGCACCCTCGAAAACCAGTTCATTCCATGCGGCTTCCCCATCTGCTGGGAACGATTCGTCCGCGTGCATCGCTTTGATTACGCCGTCAGCCATGCGGGGGAAGGACGTTTGGTAACTGTCTCCTTCTTCGTTTTCCCACAGTTCTTCAGCCTCAGAGGTGTTGGCTCCGCGCCAGATATTGGCTTCGCGCCGACGATACCAGCCCTCCAGACCACGGGCTTCGGCGTAACGCTCATCGCCGACAATCATGACGCGCAGCGGATGGTCGTCGTCACCCCATAGGTTGCTTCCAGCGAGCGAACCGATCACACCGTTTGCCCACTCCATCTGAATCATGCGCTGCCAACCGCCTTCTTCGCTTGGATCGCCCATGACGCTGACCCATTCGGGCAATCCCATGCTCCAGAGTATCTGATCGATGACGTGCGACCAACAGTTGAAATGTGCCCGGGCGCGTACCATCCGTATTTCACCCAATCGCCCTTCTACTACATCATCGTGAAGTTTTCGGAAGTGGGTCATGAAGCGGTAGTTGAAGTCAATGCCAAATTTTAGCCCTGAATCTCGCCACTCAGAGATTGCCGCTGCTGCGATGGGAAGGTCATCCTCTCTGACGCGGAATTGACCCTCTAGGCCGCAGAGGGGTTTCTCGGTGAACACATTCTGACCTGCTGCGAGCAGCTGCCGCAGCGGTGGGATGCGTCGGGTTTCATTGACGATCAGCAGCATCAGGTCCACATCGCAGTTCGCGAGCAGCTCTTCGATACTCGAATATCCGGGGGCACCAAACTTTTCTGTGGCTGCGGCGAGCAGTTCGGGATCCATGTCGCAGACAGCGACAACTTCGGCGTCGGGATGGCTGTGGAAGTTTCCGCCGTGCATCAATCCCATACCTCTACCGCTGATGAGTGCACATTTTATCATGGTTATATTCCTTTCTATGTCAGACTAAAGATATACAGTGCTTTTTGATAGTGTTCTTCTTATATCTCTTAGATAAGGACTGATCTCCATTGAAGGGTAACGTTGGGGAGGTGGGAAATCCGCAGACTTGTTGGGTCTGGCGTGAGATAAAATCGGACTGATATGGGGCAGGAGCCCCACAGAACCTCTACGCTACAGTCCTATGAATCATCAGGCTTTTCGTTGTCTGCGTCAAGCTGCGCTTCCAGTTGAGCGACACGCTCTTGGAGCCGCGAAAACGCTTGCAACATTTCTGGCATTCGACGCAGGGAGGCTTGGATACGCAGTTGCTGCGCGTGATTTTCTGCCGGGAAACCGGATACGTAGCTCCCTGCAGGAAGGTCTTTGGTCACCGCAGATTTGGCAAAAACGGTGCTATCTGCCCCAATGGTGATATGCCCAACGGCTCCAGAGTGCCCCGCCATTGTCACACGATCTTGCAATTCGGCACTTCCAGCGATGCCGGTCTGGGCGGCGATGCAGCAATCTTCGCCAATTACCACATTATGCGCGATCTGTATGAGGTTATCAAGTTTTGTACCTCGTTTGATGATTGTTGCTCCGTTGGTCATCGTGGCGCGATCAACCGTTGTGTTAGCACCGATTTCGACATCATCCTCGATAATTACCGTGCCGATTTGCGGGATTTTATGGTGACGGTCGCTGACTGAAGCGAAGCCGAAGCCGTCGCTGCCGATGACGACCCCGCAGTGCAGGATAACCCGATTGCCAATCTCGACATCCTCACGAATCGTTACATTGGGATAAATGAGGGTTTCGTTACCAATTTTCGTGTCATCGCCGATATAGACAAAGGGACTGATAATTGTTCCATCACCGATTTGGACATTATCGCCAATATAGGTGTACGCCTGAATGGAGACCATCTCGCCGATCTGAACATTCTCGCCAATAATCGCGGTTTCATGGATACCGTAGGTTGTTTTCCGTTTACGCCATGCAAACAGTTCTAGGACTTTGACAAAGGCGAAGTACGGATTGTCAACGCGAATAAGCGGTTTACCGTTGTAGGGGATATCCTGACCAACGATAATCGCAGCAGCCTGTGTGCGTTCTATTTCGCGCAGGTACTTTGAGTTGGCGACAAACGTGAGATCATGCGCTCTCGCCTCTTTGATGCCGGAGACGCCGATAATCTCAATCTCCCCGTCTCCTAGTAACTCCCCATCGATTAATTCACTAATTTCTTTCAGTGTTTTTACCATAATTGCTTGAGGGTAGATTGCCCTCTGGTATCAGCCGTTTTTCTCCGGCATTGGAGCCAGCGGACAATCATTAGTTACTCTTTTCCCCTTCCTTTCCTGTCTCGGTTTCGGGGGGAGTCGCCGGTTGTGGAGCGTCCTTCGATTTTTCTTTTTCGTATGCATCGTTTAGTAGCTTGAGGACCCTCTCCGTCAAATCATACTTTGGATCGACATAAAGTGTCACCAAACGTTTTTCAAGGATAAGGCTATATCCTTCACTCTCACCGACTCGTTGAAGCAGCCCCTCTATTTCCTGTGTCAGCGGTGCCAGCAGTTCTTCGCGTTTTGCCAAAATTGATTCTTGACCAATCTCCAATTCGCGTTGGAGTTCTTGCCTTTTGAGACGAATATCAGCTTCCAGCGTCTGAGTTTCGGGGGCGTCAAGGAACAACCTCTGCTTCGTCAGGCGGTCCTCCATCGTGTCGATTTCTTGCTGCATGCCTTTGAGTTGATCTGTCAACCGATCTTGAGCAGTTTTCAAAATCTCATTGGCTTCTTGGGCTTTTGTAAAATTCTCAAATACCCTTTGTGTGTCAACAACACCTAGCTTAAAGTTGTTTTCTGCCGCGGCACCAAAACCCAGACAAAATGATCCAAATAAGATAGCACTGAGTCCTAGGTAAAACTTCAAAATTCGAGTCATAAAACCTCCGTGTGGTGGAGTCCCCGATGTGGGGTCTCCGCTATTTTAGGTATCTTAATACGTTACATTTACTAAAAACCTGGTCCGATTGTGAAGTGGAATTTCCCTCTACCGCTTTCAATTTCTCGATCAAACCCGTAGCCCCATTCAAGGCGTGCCAACATGCCCATCAGATCAAAGCGAACTCCGACGCCCGCGCCTTTCTTGAGTGTAAAATCACTGAAGACGTTCGGAATGCTTTCGTCCCATACCTGTCCTACATCAAAGAACGCAACGGCGGTCAACTGATTTGCAAGTGGAATGCGATATTCCAGATTCGCGTAGAGGACTTTGTTACCGCCATTAAAGTTAATTTCGCCGTTCTTGTTTCTGGGAAAGATTTCAAAGTCCTCATAACCGCGGACGGTGTCGATGCCGCCGAGCCGGTAGCGCTCATAGTATAGGAATCTCCAATCGCTACTTTGACTATTGAGGTATGATGCCCGCACATGGCCGGCGAGGACATGGTTAAACCAACTTCTAAAGAACCAACTTGAATCCGCGGAATATCTCTGAAACCTATTGTCCGCCCCGAAGAATCCACCTGCGTATTCATAAGAGAGGCTGTTGTGTGAGCCGGATACAGGTTCATGGAGACTTCGTTGATAGTCGCGTGTGTCTCTGGCGAGGCTGAAAGTTATACTGCGGGTGAGGCGACCATTGATCTCTTCCACCCCCGATCCGTATGCATCGACAGATTCATTTTTGAGACGAATTGATAGGTCTGTGTTTTTGGATAGGGGACGCCCGAACGTCAGAGACCCCCCGACCCGTTTATAGGTATATCGATCGTATCCCCGATCGCGAAAGATTGAGCCATAATATCGATGCGTGCGCTGGGTGTTGTACAGGCTAGTACTGAAACGGGTTGGTGTTCCCAAGATCCAGGGGGTACTGAAGCGGAGTTCGCCGGTATGCCGATCGCGCGCCCCGAGTTCACCTTTCAGGTGTATCCGAAAAGCGCGTCCCCAGAGGTTGTTTTCACCAATCTGTGCTACCCCAAAGATGCCGCCTTCTGTGCCGTAGCCTCCACCAAGGCTGAGTAGTCCGGTGCGCGGTGATTCTGTGATGGTGACAATTAGATCTCGGATAGCACCTTCGGAATTGCTTGGAACGAACTCTACGTTACGAATAAACGATCCCATCCGAAAGATTCGCTGTCGTGCTTTCCGTAGTGCCTGCACGTCGTAAAATTCTCCGGGTTTGATATCCAGTTGGTCCAATTCGCGTCGGATAACGTAGTCTTTTGTTTTTTCTAAACCGTTGATGTGAACGTCGCCAATGATGATGACATCGCCTTCGGTGATGTTTAGCGTCAGGTCCACAATACCGTTGATTTCATCAAAATCGGGGGATGCGTCCACTCGTGACAGGAGGTATCCTTTGTTTTGGTATTCTTCCTCAATCTTGGCAAGTGTTTCCTCGAACTCTCCGCGATTAAAAATTTCTCCTTCAGTCGGGCTCAACATATCGCGAATCTTTTCTTCGGAAAATGCGGGTTTTTCGGAGTGCGTGAGATTAACCGTATACGTCCCAACGATAAATTGTGGACCTTCATCAATAGCGATGTCGAGCATTAGTTCTGTTTTATCATCGGAAAATCGTTTGTCATGTTTAGTAATTCTTGCTTGATTGAATCCCCCGTCTTGGTAGTATCGCACTAAAGTGGTCAGATCTTCCTCGAAGAAATTCTCATCAAAATGCTTACCTGTTCGGGTTTTCATCTGCTTGCTCAGTGATTTTGGTGCAAGATTATCGTTACCGATGAAGTTGATTTCTTGGACTTTAATCCGTTGCCCTTCCGTGATCTCAAATGTTACGGCTATTGTGTTGGTGTCGGAATCAATATCCTTATGCGTTTGGACCTCTGCCAGAAAGTAACCTGCTTCTTTGTACATTTTCAGGATATTCTGTTTGCTTTTCCAGAGCCGTTGCTCATTGAAAAGTTCTCCCGGTTTCAGATTGATTGCTTCTTTTATTTTTTTATATTTCAACTGCTCGTTGCCGATAATGTTGATGTTGCCCTCGATTTTAGGGTTTGGGATGAGTCGATAGATAACCTTCAATCCGCTCCCTTGAGCGGGTTCGACATCAACGAGAATGTCCTCAAAAAAGCCGGTATCCTTATAGAGGTTTTTGCTATCCTGTGATAACTGGTAAGGAGAGATTTCCTCGCCAACACGGGTTTGTATGATACTTTTAATTAAACCCTCTGATTCCTCCATTATCCCTTCAAACTCGATCTCTTTTATCTGTAATGTCTCGTCAACTGTTTTCGTGGGCTTCGGTTCTTCCTCATCGGCAGCAAGGACTGTCGATAGCATAACGCACATCAACCCCACTAATAAACCGATTCGCCAGCATATCACTTTCATTGCTTTCCTCCTCCATTTTCTCGGTGGTACAAATTATCTGACGTTCACGATGGACCTCATTCGGGATAAATACGGGTTCCCAATGCATCCGTAACGTGATGAAATTCTTCAATCAGCTTTTGCGTAACGGTGCCCGGAGAGCCATTGCCAACGATGCGTTGATCTATTTTAACAACAGGAATAACTTCTGCAGCGGTTCCCGTTAGAAAGCATTCTTCGGCGGTATAGAGGTCGTGTCGGGTAAACACCTTTTCTTCAACAGTGATGCCCAATTCGCGCGCCAAGTCAATGACAGTATTACGGGTGACTCCCTCCAAGATGCCGAGATGGGTGGGCGGTGTGACAATCACATTATCTTTAAGAAAAAAGATGTTGTCGCCGCTGCATTCGACAACATATCCCTCCGCATTCAGCATGAGCACTTCTTCGACACCAGCCTGTTTGCCTTCTATCTTTGCCAAGATATTGTTGAGATAATTCAATGACTTGATGCGAGGACTGACGGCTTCAGCATAATTTCGGCGCACAGAAACAGTAACGATTTCTAAACCATCTTCGTAAAAATTCGGGGGGTAGAGTGTAATTTTATCCGTGATGATGATAATGGTCGGTAGGGGACACTTATCCGGATCCAAACCGAGATCGCCGACACCGCGAGTTACCACCAGACGGATATAAGCATCGTGCAGCTGATTTCGGCGGAGCGTCTCCAATACCGCTTCTTCCATGCTCTCAATGGAGATGGGGATTTCGAGCATAATGGCTTTTGCCGAATCGTAGAGACGTTGTAGGTGCTCATCGAGCTTGAAGACACGCCCCTTGTAAGATCGGATGCCCTCAAAGACCCCGTCTCCGTAGAGTAGCCCGTGATCAAAAACAGAAATCTTTGCTTCTTCTTGCGGAAGGTATTCCCCATCAATATAAACTAACATAGCGTTTTCCTCAAATCTACGACTCGCCGAATCTGCGAATCGTGCATTACAGATCACATATTTATAGTGGATCTTAGAATTAATGAGACACTCCAAACCGGTGCAGTTGAAAACCGCACCTGCCGGGGGAAGGTGTCTATTAACAGTTACACCGGGTCAAATACTTGACCGTCCACGAGCTGAATCAACCGATCGGCGCGTTGGGCGAGCGTCTGGTTATGTGTCACGATGATAAACGTTTGGTTGAATTGGTCATTAAGCGTCCAGAGTAAGTCGTGCACCGCTTCACTCGTTTTTTGGTCAAGATTGCCCGTTGGCTCATCTGCCAACACAACCTTTGGTTGATTGACTAAAGCGCGGGCTATGGCGACGCGCTGTCGTTCACCACCGGAAAGCTCCGATGGACGATGTTCGAGTCGTTCCCCCAAACCGACATATTCTAGCAACTCTTTGGCTCGATCCTGTGCAACATCGGCTTCTTGCCGAGCAATCAGCCCCGGCATCGCCACGTTTTCAAGCGCAGTGAACTCCGGTAAAAGATGATGGAACTGAAAAACAAAACCGATCTCTTCGTTGCGGAATCGATCCAGTTCATGGTCATTCAATGCGAAGATGTCCTCTTTTTCATAGAAGATTGTTCCGTCTGTTGGACGGTCTAACCCGCCAAGTAGATGAAGCAGCGTACTTTTTCCGACCCCGGAGGCACCGACAATTGCTACAATCTCTGCCTTCTTGACCCTCAAATCAACTCCTTTGAGTACCGGAAGTTCTATTAAGCCGTCGTAGTAAGACTTATATAGATCAACAATGCGGATGAGGTTATTCATGGCGGAGTGCCTCAACGGGGTTTAGAGCAGCTGCTTTATGTGCCGGATACAACGCGGCAAGCCAGCAGGTTCCAATTGACAAGAGGTTCATAAGAATAACGAATATCCAACTAATTCTGACCGGCAATCGGTTAAGTTGATACACACCGCTCAAATTTTTTCCGAGAATGTCATTAAGGTAAATGGGCTGCGCGATAAAAAAGAGAGACAGTGCGGCTGCGATACACCAGATTAAAAGGAATCCTGTTGCGTTAATGGGCAACGGTTCGATATACCGGCACACATGCAGCACAATTGGCAGCAGCAGGAACAGCAGACCGTACAAGCGTGAGACATTGCCGATTTGAAACTCAAGCCGCCAGCAGACATACACGCCGAGTGCTGTCCCTAAGATAGATCCCAAGATGCCAATAATCCCGCCTTGGAAGATGAAAAGTTTTCTGATTCCTTTTTTCGATGCTCCCATTGCCCTGAGAATACCGATGTCCTGTGTTTTTTCCATCACCATCATAATGAGGGTGCTTGCGATATTGAACACTGCGACGAGGATGATGAGTGCGACGACAACCATTGTCACAACTTTTTCAAGTTGGAGTGCTTCAAAAAACTCCGCGCGCGATTCCATCCATGTCATTGTTATCGGTACCGCACCTAAGCCTGGGGCAAGACGGATCTCTTGTTTAATACGATTGCTGACCTTCGGTGCCATATCTGCATGAACGAGGCGAACCTCAATAAGGTTGATCTGATCCGGCTTTTGGTAGAGCGTCTGCGCGGTTTGTAGGTCAATAAAGCCGTAAACATTGTCGTGGAGATAAAGCCCGGATTGGTAAAGCCCGACGACCACAAAATTCCTCATCAACGGCAGAAAAGCACCAGGATTGGCGGGATTTTTCACCATCTTAGAGATAAGGCGCAACACATCTCCCGGAACGACACCGATTCTCCGAGCGACGTGGTAGCCCAGAACAATACCGCCGGCGATCGTCTCCTTTCCTGCCAAGCGCATTTGCGCTTCATCTATGAACTGCGATTGATTAAAGGACTCAAAATCCTTTACGTAACTTGAAAACCCTGTGACGTGATCTTCTTGTTGCAGATCAATCCCTTTTACGGGAATCACGGTTTCAAGTGCCTCGCTGCCTTGGGGTTGAAGGGCAAGTGGTCTAAGGATTACAGGGGCAGCGGCAACGACTCCTTCGATTTTTTCGATCTGATCAATCTTTTCCTGATAATTCGGAAAATGACCGTGTACCGATCGGACGATTATGTGGGCTTCATTAACAAGGAATTTCTCTTTAATCTCATGCCCGAAACCTTCCAAGGTAGAAACCACGATAATGACAGCGGCAATGCCGAGGGTAACCCCGCTCACGGAAATAATACTAATAATCGAGATAAAGGCTTGTTTTCGTCGTGATTTCAGATAGCGGGATGCTATAAGCCATTCATATTTCATAGAGCATAAAACTTACGTTAATGCCAAGGCAAATTTATAGTAGATTTTAGAATTAATTGGACACTATGAACGAGCACGTCAGAAACTTGTTGGCAGGGTTACGACATACGGTGCACGCCTCCGGTGTAAAGGTCAATCTGCCATAAGTAGCGCGAACTGTTAGTTTGCGGTTTGGGATCATAATCTAACAGATTGTGGTACAAAATTTACCATTTCTCCTTTGGTAAAATTTCTCCGGCTAAGGTCGCCGCTGTTTCTGCCCACTGCAATTCTTCAGGCTGTTGCATCTGCTGTTCACAATAAATGTTTTCGAGTTCCTGCGGATTGATCTGTCCAATGAATTGTTGACAAGCCATCTCAATAAACTCCTCGCGATTATAGCGAAGTTGCTCCGCACACTCATCTATTACCCTGAGCAGGGTGGAGTTCAACGAAACGGAAACCTCTATTTTTTTTAAGATTTGTTTGTCCATACCTTCTATCTCTCTTGCCGCGTAGGGTAAGAGGTCCGATGCAGCTGCGCTATCTCCATCAGAAGATTTTATTCTTCACGTATCAGTCTGATCGTTCCGGACGCATCTGTGGGAATAGAATCACATCACGGATTGAGGTCTGATCTGTGAGCAACATGGCGAGTCGGTCGATGCCGAAGCCAAGCCCGCCTGTCGGCGGCATGCCGTACTCTAATGCTCGCAGATAGTCCTCATCGATCATCAACGCATCTTCAGCCCCATCTTCCCCCTTCTTGGCCCCCTCAATAAATCGCTCACGCTGATCTATTGGATCGTTCAGTTCACTGAAGGCGTTGCCCATCTCCATGCGAGCGATGAAGAACTCAAACCGTTCAACGAAGCGATCGCTTCCACGTTTCTTTTTGGCAAACGGCGAAATTTCGATGGGATAATCGTAAATGAATGTCGGTTGAACGAGGTTTGGTTCGACGTACGCCTCAAAGAGTTCGGCAATAAGTTTTCCTCTAGGGGCTGCACCTTCTAAATCAACGCCAGCGTCCAATACCGCATCGCGCAATTCTCCGTCGGTCAACTCATCAACATCAATGCCAGCTTCTTCCTTTATCGATTCAATCATCGTCAATCTGCGCCAAGGCGGATCGAGTGAGATAGAATCGCCTTTATAGGTGATCTGCGTTGTGCCGAGAACCGTTTGGGCAGCGTGTGCGAGTAGGTTTTCGGTTAAACACATCATATCTTGGTAGTCCGCGTATGCTTGATAAAGCTCAATCATCGTGAATTCGGGACTGTGATCGTGGTCTATCCCTTCATTCCGAAAATCCCTCGAAAATTCATAGACCCGATCGAACCCACCGACAATGAGTCGTTTGAGATATAACTCGTTCGCGATGCGGAGGTAGAGCGGCATATCCAAGGCGTTGTGATGTGTGGTGAACGGACGCGCTGTAGCACCTCCATAGATTGGTTGAAGGATTGGTGTTTCAACTTCAATAAAACCGTCCTGATTGAGGTATTCGCGGATGGCTTGAACCATCCGTGTGCGGTTGATGAAAACCTGCATGACTTCGGGATTCATCATCAAATCCGCATATCGTTGACGATACCGTGTCTCCTTATTCTGTAAGCCGTGCCACTTTTCTGGGGGAGGCCGGAGGGATTTGGCAAGGAGTTCAACTTCGTTCACCAACACCGTAATTTCGCCGGTTCGGGTACGAAAAACGGCTCCATCGACACCGATAACGTCGCCAACATCAAGCTTTCTATAGACTTGATAGGCTTCTTCTCCGACTGCATTTTGACGGACATAGATCTGGAGACGACCGGTCGCATCTTGCAGGTGTGCAAATCCACTTTTGCCGTGGTCACGCTTGGTCATAATCCGTCCGGCAAGGCGAACCGATTTTGTTTCGTCCGGCTGATCTCCGACCTCCGCAAATTGTTCACGGATTTCTTGGGTTGTATGGGTCGGTGAATATTTGTAAGCGTATGGGTCTACACCGAGCTGCCGAATTTCTTCCAGCTTTTCTCGGCGTTGGTCCATCAATGCACTTGAATCTTCCAATTGTACGTTCCTTTACAGAGATTGCTAACAAGCTAGTATAGCATTTCTATAGTCTTTCGGCAATAAAAAACTAACTATCGCGCAGGCTGCACTCCCCTCATTTCTTGTCGGCTTTCGCGTCTTTTAGGTAGCTTTCAATAAACTGATCTAGTTCGCCATCCATAACGGCGTCGATATTTCCAGTTTCAACGCCCGTTCGCAGATCCTTCACGAGACGGTATGGGTGAAACACGTAGGAGCGGATCTGGCTGCCGAAATTGATATCGAGCCGATCGCCTTGCAGCTTTGAGATTTCTTCGTTTCGTTGCGCTTGAAAGTATTCATAGACCCGTGACCGTAAAACCTTCATCGCCATCTCACGATTCTTGTGTTGCGATCTTTCGTTTTGGCATTGTGCGACGATTCCGGTGGGTAGATGGGTCATTCGGACTGCTGAGTCGGTGCGGTTGACATGCTGCCCACCGGCGCCGCCTGATCTATAGGTTTCGACACGCAGATCCGCCGGATCGATTTCAACGTCAATGTTATCACTAATTTCGGGGGAGACAGCGACAGCTGCAAATGAGGTGTGACGGCGATTATTAAAATCGAAGGGAGAGAGACGCACGAGACGATGGATGCCTGCTTCTGCACGAAGATAGCCGTAGGCATACTCACCTGTGACCAAGATGGTCGCGCTCTTGATACCGGCTTCCTCGCCGGGCAGTAGTTCGATGGTTTCGGTTTTGTAGTTACGCGCCTCGCACCAGCGGAGATGCATCCGCATCAACATGGCTGCCCAGTCTTGGGATTCGGTGCCACCTGCGCCGGGATGGATGCTCAAGATTGCATTGTTCAGATCGTGCTCGCCACTGAGCATCAGTTTAAATTCAATCTCTTCAACCTCTGCCGTGATTCCTTTCAGATCCGCTTGAATTTCGTTGCTTACGGTCTGGTCATCTTCCTCAATTGCAAGTCCGAGCAGCAGTTGCAGATCTTCGAGTTGGGCGTGGAGTTTCCGATATCTCTCTACATCTTCTCGCAGGTTGGAGACCCGTTGTGTAATTTTTTGGGCATTCTGGGGATCATTCCAAAATTCGGGCTTTGCTGTTTCCTCTTGAAGGGTTTCGAGTTCTTTTTCCTTATTCGTTAAGTCAAAGATGCCCCCTAAGTTCAAGGAGTCGAGCGGTCATTCCTTCAACTTCAGATTTTAAGTCTGCGAGCATTGTGTATGTCCTTTCTGGTCTTGAGTAGAGATATATTTATAGTGGATCTTAGAATTAATTGGACACTGTAAATCGGCGAGGTTAGGCCCCCTCGCCTACCGGGGAGGGAAAAACCCGGGCAATGACCCCGGTAGGTGCGGTTTGTAACCGCACCGCATCGGCGCAGTTGGAAACAGCGCCTACCAAACACAGGTGGCGAAAGTGTCTATTTATTTTTAGAATTCACCATAGTATTGTGTGGCGTTCTGTTTTGAATTTCCTGCTTTATTGGTCGCGCTGCCTTCCGAATCTGTGTTCATCGACTGGTGATTATGCGTTTCGTCTGAGCTTGGAAGCGATCCAAGCTCGGTGGTGGTAGAGGATTAGGAGAACGCTCACAAGGAAACATAGGATTGGGAACCAATCGCCGTAGCGCGTATAAACGGTTCCCCCGTGATTGCTCAATGGGATCCTCGCTACTAGGAAATTTTCTGTATCATTAGCTTGAATCGGCGGCGTGGTTATCCTGCCGAGCGCATCAATTATACACGATATGCCTCCGTTGGCGCAACGGAAAACGGCTACACGGTTTTCGACTGCGCGGAAGGGTGCCATAGCAAGATGCTGTTCTGGGGCTGCTGTTCCGTCGAACCACGCATCGTTGGTAAGGATTCCCATGACGGACGCCCCTTTTTTGACAAATTTGCGGAAGAGGTTCGGGAACACGGACTCAAAGCAGATTACGACTCCCATTTGGCTGTTTTCCGTGCGAGGAATGGGAAAGAGATCGATTGATTTTCCCGGCTCAAATCCGGAGGAGAGTTGGATAAAGTTGGGGAGGTGACGGGTGATCGGGACGTATTCGCCAAAGGGGACAAGGTGCATCTTGGAGTAGCTGCCAAGTTTTTCGCTGGTCGGGGATAGCAGGAACACGGTGTTATACATTTTTCCGTCGAGGGCCGTATGCGTTCCTGTGAGCAGGTGTATCTGCCTTTCATTTAGTATCTGCTTCAATTTTGCGAGGTAGACGTTCCCTTCAAAGATGAATATTCTGCCGTGCAGAGCGGTTTCAGGCAGCACGATGAGGTCGGGTTCTTCGGCGTCTGCTGCTTTTACTAGATTCATATATCTCTCAAAGATTTGGGGCAAGTATGTGGGATCCCACTTTTCGATCTGTGGCACATTGCCGGGGACAAGGGCAATTTTGACATCTGAGGCGGTCTTAATGGGCTTGGACAACACTTGTGCGCCGTAGATAAGGCAGGCGATGACAATCACGATGGGAATGATGCGTGAAACGTGAAACGTGAAACGTGAAGAGGTCTTAGGGGCAGTCGGTTGGTTTTTGGATATGAAATGAGTGTGGACTATATCTGCGATTGTAGTGTTGAGGAGGACGACGATGAAACTGATACCGTGTACGCCTGTGAATGATGCGATCTGGATTGCTGGTAGGTTATTCCACTGCGTATAGCCCATGCTGCCCCACGGGAAACCTGTCAGAAACCAGCTTCGCACCCATTCTAACCCTATCCATATCGTAGGCACGATGAAGATGAAGGGCAGCCCGGATTTCCATGGGAGTCCATGTAGCAGCGCAGAAAAAATGCCGAAGTATACCGCGAGATAGCCTGCGAGCAGCAGGCAGGCGAATGTGGTCAGGAAGATGTTTGCAAAGGGATAGAGTAGGGCGATCCAGTAGATCAGTCCGAGGAAGAAGATTGCGCCGGTGAGGTAGCCGTGTAGAAAAGCGGACTTCCAAGTGGACGTGGATTGTAGGGCAATCAGTAGGGGGATAAGGCTGATCCATGCCAGTGGGTAGAGGTTGAAACTTGGGAAGCTGAGGATGAGTAGGATGCCGGATATACAGGCGAGGATCCAGGTTTGGTAGCGTTTTATGTGCATATTAGCTTAATGGAGTATTTTGAATGTATCCTTTTTTCGCTTCGAGAGCTTCGGCAATTCAGCGCACAACATTAATTTACTGAATTCGTTTTAATCAATAATTCTTTTACTTGCTGCCTTACTTACTTCCTGTGCACAGAATTATTCGTATTCGATAATTGCGGCGATTGCCGCGGTAATCTCTTGCATAAGTATTGCGCTGAGTCTGCCTCGTCTGCTAATAAAGCGTGTCACATCCACTCCCCGAATTTGCAGCGTGTCAACGGCTGAAACTTTTGTCAGGCCGTTCATACCACTGGGTTCAATATAAACATGCCAGATGTTTCTTGAAAACCGGTTTTGCCAACCGGTGATTGGGGATACCAACTTAATCGGCAAATGTCCCACGCCGTCGGAACTAATAACTACAGCGGGACGGATTTTCTGAATCTCTGCGCCAATCGTCGGATCGAAGTTTAGATCCCAAACCTCTCCCCGACGCGGATTAGGTGGATTTGTATTCAACGAGGTCTCCCCCTTCAAGTTCGCGCCATTCGGGATCGTTTTGGTAGTATTCGACCATCCGCTTTGCTTGTTCCCTCAGTAGGCTGCGCCTCGAATCTGTTGGTAGTTCTAAAAAAGCACGACGTTCAAGAAGCGATTGAGGTGAAGGAATTTCTAGGGTAGTATTAAGCAATTGGTCAGCTTCTCGCGCTTCTATTACTCCTTCGGAAAGCGCACGAAACACCTGCTGATGAAATCGCTCTGGTTTTTCGGAAGGTATCTCAATCGGTTCCCGTTTTTTCCAACCCAATTTGTTAATGTCCATCCACCACCGCTTATAATGAGAGGTATTAATAATTCGCAAATCCTTCAACCGATAAAGAATTGCTTGAATACTCATTCCGTAACGCCGCTTGAGGTACAAAAGTTCCTCTAGTTGAATATGGCTTCGCTTCTCACCAACTTCCCGGCGCAAGTGCTCGGCCGGCGCGAGGAAAGCAGCACCGAATCGGAAAGCAGCTTTTTCTTCATTAATACTTTCACTCAATTTTAGGATCAGATGTCCAAGTTCGTGTACCATGTTGAGTCGATGCCGGTCTCCCGGGGTGTCTCGGCGCGTTGCGACTGCTGCCGCCAGCACATTTTTGTCGTTATCTCGCACCACAGCAGAGATGCCATCAAAAGTTTCACTGGCATCAACCTCAATGATGTGGATGAAGTGATCTTCAAGCACACTCACAAGGTTTGCAATTGGATCAATGCCAAGGTTCCATTGCTGGCGAAGCGCGAGGGCTGCACCTTCGGCGTCTCCCAGTTTGTGGACAGGGAAACCTTGAATCGGGAGTTCAAGGCTGCTCCGTTCACCCATTCGCTCCAGTAGGGAGATCCGTTTCTCTAACACCTCAGCGACAAAACTCTGTAGCTGTTCCTGTTCTTTCTTACGCATGCGAGCTCGCTTCCGATAGGCAACCCATTCCACCTGATAAGTTGATTCGCCCCACAATTGAGCAGATTTAATTCCCAATGCAGCAGCGATTCGATTGAGTGTCATCACCTTGGGTTGCATCTTTCCGCGTTCATATTTTGAAAGTGCTTGCTTGCTAACCAGTCCATCAATAGCAGCCTCTAGGTCGTCAAGCGACATGCCACGGGCAAGTCTAAATCGCTTCAGCCGTTCACCCACCATGATTGCAGTATCTCTTTGTTCAGTTGTAGGATCTTCTTTTCTGATGTCCATTGAAGACGATTTCTTGCGTGTCGAGGATTTCAGGATTTTACCGGAAGCCTCCATCACTCCAATTGTTGTGTCTTTGTAGTGCTCCAAAGCCGCCTCAGTGGCTTTGGCGTCCACCCCAACCACGTAAACAGGACCTCTGTATCCTCTAAGCTGCTGGGCGGCATTTGTAACAGTGTCGGCTGTCTCTACCTCAATGATTTGATGAGGCGTTTTAATATCTGGACCTGGGCCCTGATTATAAGAAACGCCTTCCCGAGCCGCGATAAGTTTGGCAGTTTTGTCATGTTTGGTTGGCATTATTTTGTCCTCACATGGTATTCAATGAAGAATTGAGTTTACAAACAGCCCTCAAATCTGCCTAATTATGAATCAAACGGATTAATTTTTCAAGGGAAAAAAAACTAAGGAGAAGAGGGATTTCTTGCACAGTCAAAGTGGGGCAAGGAGGAGGATGCTAGAGAGGCAGTAGGTAACTATTGAATTGAGTTCAAAAATCAACCGTCGTCATTAGTGTCACATAGATTATCTTTGATATGAGACTTCTGTGGGAGTTGGAAAAGATTTTTCATCAATAGGATCTTTATCTTAGCCGGTCTAATCTTTTTTTTAATTCTGACCGATTAAAGCCTTTTATTCTAAACACCCAATCGACGATCTTCTCTTTAAACAGATTAAGGATTTTTATTTTATCTAGCATAATCCCCATCAATCCAACAATTAGGATTCCTATTAGAGGAACAAAAATCTGAATAACACCAATAATTGGTTCTGCTTCAGTCCATTTTCTGATGATTAAGGGGACCAACCAATAAGATATAGAACCGAAAAGAAGAACGCTCACCACCATTATGGTGATTTTGACACGGCGTTCAGTTCTTTCTATGAAACGAACAAAAGCATCTCTTATATAACCGATGGCTTCCACTTGATGAACAATCGGATAATCCACCAATGCTTTTGAGTACGCTTGTTCGATTACATAAAAATCCCTCAAATCTGATGTTTCTAGCAAGGCGTGCAGTAAAAGAGGTTGCCATTCTTCCTGTGGAAATTCGCCCTTGTAAAGATCTAACGCGACTTTGTCAATGGATCTCTGGGGTTGCGGTGGATTAGAAGAGATATCTGGAAACAAGCGGTTGAGAATATAAAAATCCCTTGTTGAATGATTCTGGCAATATGATTTTAGATTTCCCCTTTCTAGTTCAACATTATCTATCGCCATTGCGGATAGGTCAATTAAATTCTTCGTGTAGTGCATCCCGCTTATTGGTCGCTTTCTCCTTTGTGCTTCTATCAAGTTTGTTAAGTCTTCTTTCGACGGAATACCAGTGCAGAAAATTGAAAGGCAAATTTTTTCAATCTCAGCCAAATCGCCTTCTGTTGGATAATTCAAAGGTTTCCTCACTAAAAATCCATAAAACGCTCGTTCCTTTAAGCTGGACTTATCAAGAAGAATCTGCTGTTGTTTTCTTAATTCATCAGTGATGGGCATCTTATATGAACCAAAGTTTATCATTTAATTTATCCAGAATCGCATAGTCCCAATCGGGTACTTTTTTAAGTTCATATACCATTTTCGCCATGAGGTTTGGATATTTTATGGTAACAGGTTTACTAGCAGGAATAAATGAACGGTAAGAAAGGTGAGTAAAATAAAGTACTTGTCTCGTGATTTCGTAAATGTCCCTGTATTCTGACCTTTTATCCAATCGTACCTGTATTGGAACAACAGAACGACCTCCCAAGTGAAGCAGTGCTTGTCGATATGACAACTGAATAAACGTTCCGCGAGCCGGTGCGTGGCGTCCTTGATTCGCGAAAATTCTGAAGTTGTGATTGTAGCTGAGATGCACCAGACTATATTGAATATCATACGCCTTAAAATGTTTGAGGGCATTACTAACAGCTTCCAATTCATACTCCCTGCCCGCCTCCTTAAATAAGTGAAATATAAGTCGAACCCTATCTCCTTCTGATAAACCTTGCTTATCGAAAGCTTGCACCAGAGTATCTATAAGATACCTTTCAAGATTTTTTGCATATTCGCCCATTGTGCTTAATTGGCTACAATCTCCAACAAGATACGTACCATTATAATCAAAAACGTTGGCAAAACCGATAATCCATTCTCCACTATCGTCAGTCGTGGACCCGACTCCTATAATGAGCTCAGAGATATCTTTTTGAGATTTCTCTATTGTCCACGCTGTACCCCCGAGTTTAGAATAGACATTGAGAGCAAAATCATTGTTTATAATATCATCATTTTTTCTAAGAACCTCTATTGTTAGATCTTGAGTTGGTAGTCGTTGGTTCAATAACTTCGCTTTTGTCAAATAATAGGGGGACCGAAGCGTATCAATTTCCTTGTCCTGCTGAGAGAGAAGGATGATAGCCAAATTATAATCATTGGCATCTATCTTATCTAAAACGTCAAGGTAAGTTTCTTGCGATTTCACTGTTTTCAGATGAAATTTAACATTCTTTAAATGGAACAAATCTCGCAATTTATTACCCAATGTCACGATATATTCTTCGATGCTTCCTTCATATTCATCAGGAGAGACAACAAGAATATTCAACCTTTCATTGCTAAAAAGATCGAGTGAATACGGACCCAATTCGGATACAACCTCGTTGTAATATCCCGGTCTACTCCTTTCATTGTAATAAAAGTACTTGGGTTTCCGGATACATGTTGAATTAAAAGAGGCACTTGGCAGGTTAACAAGTATGAAGTTTGAGATTTCCAGTCCGTTTGGAATATAAAGCTTTGATGCAACTTTGTTGAAGTTCTCAGCACACTTTTTAAGATATTCAAATTCATTACTTGACGATTCTATTCGGTCAAGGTATTTTTCGTAATCTTGCTGCAGTCCTGTCGATTCTAAGTATCTATAGAGATTATGAGCTGAAGCGACAATTTCTCCTTTATCATTTCGCGTCAACCCACGGGTATCTGTTAAATGACTCGTTATTACTTCTTCACTACCAGTAAAAATTGGTTTCATGCGTCTTCTAACAGTTAAAGCAATAACTTGTCTTTTTTCCAGTTTGGAGTAAAGGTTCCTAAGAGAAAATACTAAAGTTGGCTGCAGAGATAAAGCTCCAAATTGCCTCCGTTTCTCGCTCTTTGATTCGACTTCCCAAGTCGAAGAGTGTTTTTGCCAAAAAACTCGATAATCATTGCTTCTGAAAAACGTCACAATAGCAAACTCTACGATTTTTGTGAAAATCGGAGCATGTTCTTTAATAGTTATTGTGGCTTCCTCAAAAATGCCAGGCAATGATTCGCTAGTTGGCTGAATTTTCCAGATGTATAAGTCACCAGCAGATCTGTAGATGAAGAAATCCGGGTGCTTCTTATACTTAGTGTACAGATCATCTGAATACGCTGCCTTTAGCAAAGACAGCTTATCTTTATTGAAAACCGTCTCTAAAAAATTGAGCGTCAATCCCTGTCCTATTGGCATAGATTCTTGGGGAATACGGCGGGCAGCTGTGTTATATTTCGTTGACATTTTCCTACTCCTTAATAATATGAATTTGGTTTACAAAAATTTGAGAAAATCGCCATATTATAAACCAAACAAATTAATTTAGCAAGGAAAAAAGGATCTGCTGCAAAATTAAAGTAGGAATAGGAGGGATACTACTGGAGTTCAGGCTGAATTCTGCGTAACGATTTACAAATCAGTTACTACAAAGAAGGGGCTGCGTTTCCACGGAATAGGTTTTTCTATCTTGAGAGGAGGTATCAGTAAGGTATTTGACGGGCGGGAAACCCCGCCCCTACAGGAAGGATAACCGATGGATTTTCAATAAGTAGCAACTCGGGTTTGCATAACAATCTTGATTTAGACACTGGTTTAAATATCCAATGGCATTACACTTCTTCCCTTCAATCCGGCGATTTAGGAAGCATCGCCATAAAATGACTGATTTAACGTCTTATCTTCCTCACTGACACCAAAATCCCCGTCCTCTATCTCAGAAAGGTTTACATACAATTGGTTCTTATCCAATAGTTTCGCTAGACATTTCTTCTGTTTGTCTATCCCGTTTTCATCTTGACCGATTTCGATGAAATCCTCCACCGCATCTTCCGGGACTTCCGGATTCACGTACCAGTTTAGGAATGAGTTTTCAGCGATGTCCCACCAGATTGCGACAAGTTCTTCAGAGGATTGAGCGACTTTGATTTTGTCCATAAAGGCTTGATTGTATGGCATCAGTTCGCAATAGATGAAATCGCCGCCGCCCTGATAGTTGACGGATTTGGAGATCCCGCCGGTGTCGTAGTCAATTTCTTCGATTGGCTTTCCCTCTGCCTTAACTTTTTTGCCGACAGCTTTTTTGAGCCTCCCCATTGTGATGGTTTCCGTGTAATCCATCTGTTCAATCGTAATCCATTGTCGGTTCATCTTGTGGGCAACCGCGGCGGTGGTAGCAGAACCTGCGAAGAAGTCGATAACAAGGTCTCCCTCAATTGTTGACATTTCTATAATGCGCTTAATTGTTTCTTCAGGTTTCGGGTTGTCAAAGGTTTTGCCATCAAACAACCGTTTCAAGTGTAAAGTTCCCCTTTCGGAGTTAACTTCTTTATCCCACCATACAGAACGAGCCATACGAGAAGTACCTCGATATTTTTCAACTATTTGATAACGATTCTTCTCTTGCATCGCTTTGCCACAGATATTGGTATTGAGGTTTTGTTGCGATTTCTCCTTACCCCAACGCCAAACGGTTTGTACGCCCTGAGACTTTGCCGGCAATACTTCGACGAATCCTTGATTTTTTTCTAAAGCAATTTCAAAAAAACCATTCTTATCCTGATTCTTCGGATTAAGATAAAAAGGATATACGAGATTTGGACGATTTTTATCATTGAACTTTATATTTCTGTTCCGAAGTTCTCTTATCTCAAACCCCCCCCCTTCATCTTCATAAGGAAAGGTTTTATCTTTGTCTTCAATTGGATAAATTTTATAGCTATTTGACCTTGAAAAAACATTAATGAATTCGTGCATGTTTGCCACTCCACCATAATCCCTGCCACGAGGATTATTGACTACAGTGATTACCTCAATAAAATTTTCATTACCGAGTACCTCGTCCATCAAAACTTTGAGGTACGCTTGCTCGTTATCATCACATTGAACAAAAATAACCCCGTCGTCCCGTAACAATTCTCTCGCTACTTCTAACCGATTTTTCATAAACGTCAGCCATGAGGAATGATTAAAGCTATCGTTATAGCCGAAACTATCGCTTCCTGTGTTATACGGTGGGTCAATGTAAATCAGTTTGACCTTTCCGCGAAACTGGGTTTTCAGAGTGTGCAATGCCAGTAGGTTGTTCCCTTTGATAAGCAAGTTTTCCCGAATTACGCCGTTACCATCCCGCTTAATCTCTGTCACCTTCCCCTCACCGTCAGTCGTGTAGCGTTTCCAACCAGTCAACACTTTTGGGTCAAAGAGGCGGTCAATCTCGTCTTGCGCTAGGATTTCATTAAAAAATATTTCTTGGCGCTTCTCCTCCTCCTTTGTTTGTCCACCTTCTAGTACACAGTCTTTGTAGGGCCAAACCAGAGAAACTTCACCCCGTTCAGGCAGAAATTTGTCCTCAACCTTCAAGCCGATTTTGTTGCGGAAGCGGGTGTAGGAATTGGCGAGGAAGTTTTTGTCGGAGATGTAGTCAATGAAGGTATTGGTGTTGAAGATATAGTGCCCTTCGATCTCGTCAAAGAATTTTGCCTTCATGTCCGCATCACCCAGCAGCAGCCTCACGAAGTCATGGTCAATCTTCCACGCCCGATCTATCACCGCCGCCTTGACTAGCTCGCTTTCGTTGTCAATGAAGCGGCGATCAGTTTTGAGGATGTTGGTTAATTTTTCGTGAAAAGGCTTTGGCGTGTTAGCATGGCTTTTTCCGGAGGTCGCTGAAGGCAGTGTACTGCCATCTTGTTGATATAGTTCGACGGTCTCCTCAACAATGCGGCATAGCTCTGAGAAAACCTCTTGTTCATTATCCCCGTGACAGCCACCATAAAAGAGTCCGGGACAACTGCCAACATAGCATTGGTCTTCATCAGACCATTCGACAATTTTGACGTAACGGTTGCTTGTATTCATTTTTTCGATTCCTCAATAGCGGCTTTGACAGCTTTTTCCTGATAGTGCTTTGCGTCAGCACGGAGTTGGCCTGAGAGTATCACAGATTTAGGAACTTTCGGATGGACAAATTTCCGATGACTCCCTTTTCCGCCACGGTTTACAAATCCAGCAGTTTCAAGGTCTTTGGTGAGCTCTCTTATCTTACGTGGCATCTGCTATCTGTGCTTGTCTGTAAGTTCATTGGTTTGTTAGTGAGCGTTGGGTTTCACTCTGGTTATCTGTAAGCGATGTTGTTGAAAAGTAAAAACTTTACTGTTCTTGATAGCGAGACACTTTCAACCGTTCAACCTAACCTACAATACTTGAGGTTACGGCATACAGAGTATGCCTACTACTATAACACGGACTCAAGACTTTCCCTGAATTGTCTTTCATCTTGGTTGTCATAGAATGGCACACCAATCAGTCGGTATTTTTGCATCCCGCGTTGCGTATTAAACTCCAGAACCTCCCCTGCAAATTTTTCTTTAATTTGTTCTAAGAAGTCCGCTTTCCATTTTTCGTGTTTTTGCAGATACTTTCCCTTGGGTTCAATAAATATCTGACGGATGAGGGTGTTTCCGTTTTTCTCATGCAGAAACAGAACAAAATCGGGCTCAAACCCCTCTCCGTCGTCAAAGTTGTAAATTTTGAAATGCCTTTCGTTACGGATCAGATATATCCCGTCGTATTCCCTCTTTAACTCGTCCATTTGGGCGTCAAGCATTCGGACAAATGCCTTTTCTTCACTGGTGCCGTAATTGGCATTGAATACATACCACTCTCTATCGGAGACCAACTGTTCGTCGCCATCCGCCCTTTCGTTGCCTTCAACCAATTTAAGGATTTTGTCGGTGAAGATTGAATTGATATTGCTTGGCTCAAACGTTTCTGTGCCTTTGTATTCGGTTCTGTTTTGACGCAATTCAGATGCAATTTGATTAAGCAATCCTGTCATCGCATCAAGGTAAGTTTCATTAGACAACAGGTATCGTTCATCGCCCTGAAGGGTGATTGACAACCCACCCAAGTATTCATCCGCCTTAATGAACTGGCGGACGGATTGAATATGTGGGAAATAGGTTTTCAGAGACTTGAAAGCAAAAAAAGGATTTCGTGCAATAGCAGCTCTGACGATATGGAACGGTATATCTCCTACCGGAATATTTCTCCGACCTGATTCTACAATCTGTTGAACCTCACCGCTGTCCTCCAGAACCGCCTCAGAAACACCCCTACCGGTGGCGAGTGAATAGCGGTAATTCTTCAAGGAAACGTCGAGATCGGCAAATGAACGGACAGATTCATTCCTGTTCTTAACCCGTTCATTGATGTAGATAATCCCGCGCTTGTAAAAATCGGTCTCCTTAAACTCACTTTTTAGCTTAAGGGGTTTTTCAACCGTCCGCTCGTCAAGTATCCCTTCGTCAATTAGGGCGGTACGGATTTCAGAGATATAGCGGGAATCGTTGACACTGTGATAGTGGAGCTCTTCCAACACCCGTAGTTCCGTCGTAAGATTTTTGTCGAATTTCCGTCGGTATTGATCCGGATAGTCATCGGTAGCAAAGGGGAAGTACCGCGCTCCGCGTCCGATTAGTTGCGCTTCTGCAATTGTTGTTTTGCCCGGTTTTCCTGCCCTTGCGTCGCGGGTGGTGTAGCACCGAACAATATCAAACAGATTTAAGACATCCCAACCTTCATCCAGTTTACGCACGGCAAAGATAGCGCGGATGCGGTTGTTGGGGTCCTCAAGCGTGTTGATCCGAATCTGATAGTTCTTTTCGTCTTGTTCCTTGTTGACTGAGAGGCAGTATGCTCTCTGAAATTCCTGTTTTAGACGTCCGACCAGATTGATGTTATTCTCGTCAAAAAATTGAAATGCCCGTTGAACCAGTGGAATATTCGATTGACGGATATTGGCAATGTGCGCTGCTGTGAGACCATCAATGAGTCTGTGAAACTTCTCCTTGTTCGCTTCTGATTCGTCAATTTTGCGCTGTGCCTTAAACAGAATCACCGGCTTGAGGTTAATCTGATGTTTTGCCGCTACCTCCTGTTTATACTGATTGAGAATCAGTGCCTGTATGATGCGATCTCTTTCCTCAAAATCTGCCTGAACGATAAAGACATCTTTGGAATAGCCGTCATTGCGGAACTGCCGTAGATCATACTTATATAATACCTTGTTGCGGTATTTATCGGCAAGGCTGCGATGGTTATAATCGAGGGTGGCAGTAAATTCTAGCAGCAAGTTGTCTGGATTTTGACTAAAGATACGCTCTACCGTATTTTCCCAGCTTTCTATCAACTCCTGTCCGGCTTTCGTACTGGTGTTGATATGGTGTGCCTCATCAGCTAAGAGCACAATCTTTTTGTCCTTGAAATCCTCGAACGTTAAAGCATTTTCTTTCTGTGTATTCAGATCGATATGCAGCTGTTGGATGGTGGTGAAGCAGATATTGATGTCGTTTTCGTTGACACCCTCAAAATTGGGGACCGGTGTCACGGGGACACGCATCGATCCGAAATGGAGGGTTTCATTGAACAGGTATTTAGAGGACAGAGGATTGAGGAAATTGTCCTTTGTCTTTTCGATGATATTGGTGGAGTTGACGAAGAAGATAAAATTTCGATAGCCTTTTTCATAGAGATAGAGGATCAAGCCCGCCATGATGAGCGTTTTACCGCTGCCGGTCGCCATATTGAACAGAAGATGCAGGGGCTTTTCTTTGCCCGGAAAGTGATTGTCAAGGCAATAAAAGAAACGTGCAAAGGCTTCTTCCTGATACGGGCGGAGGTCAAACTTGGGATTCAGATTGTCTTTGAGATAGTTGGGAATTTCCTTTTCCAAAAATCCCATTTCGGATACATTATCAAGTCTTTGGTACAAAAACTGTTCAGCCATTATAAATTCCCTTTAACTAGGATAGCTCAAGTTGCGACGTACCCTATAATTCTGTACATTGCGCTCCGCTGGAGCGCGGAGATTAAACATATCGCCCATCTATAGACATATCGCTCCGCTGGAGCGAATAAGAGAATCTCAACTCTCTTGTTGGTCCATCTGGATAAATGCTAGGCACGGTTGCCGCCGTAGTGGGAGAAGCTTCTAGCCTTGATATGCGTTCTCAAGTGCTGCACCGCTGTGATTCAGCCAATAATCCGTGCAATCTGTGCCATCAGTTTAATCCGCGATTCAGACAAGGGATACATGTCGCCCCTCTGGGGCTAAATGCACCAATGCACCATCTCCCGTCTCCCGTTCCGTTTTCTATCCTGTAAATCCTTCAATCCCCGATGAAGCATCGGGACTAAGAAGCCTGAAGATCCTGATTCAGACAATAATGCGGAGTTACGGCACACGGAGTGTGCCTACTACTATAAAAAGAAAAAATCCTCCGGTGTCAAATGCAACAGCTTTTTAGGCAATTTTCAACGATACGACACAGCTCTGAGAACACTTCTTGTTCATTATCTCCGTGACAGCCACCATAAAAGAGTCCCGGACAACTGCCAACATAGCATTGGTCTTCATCAGACCATTCGACAATCTTGACGTAACGGCTGCTTGTATTCATTTTTTTGATTCCTCAATAGCGGCTTTGACAGCCCTTTCTTGTAGACACTAGGCACGATTGCCGCCGTAGGTGGAGGACAGATGTGTGTCTTCTGTGAAACGCCCTCCACGTAATGGCGTGATGTCCACCGTGCTGGCAGCACCGTCTGCGATGAGTTCTGCCATACATAGTCCAATGGCTGGCGAGATCTTGAAGGAGTGACCACTGCCGCCTACGGCAAGGTAGAGCCCCTCGACATCGGGGCTTTTGTCCAAGATCATGTTCCAGTCGGGGGTGACGGTGTATAGACCGCTCCATCCTTTAACGAACATTGCATCTTCCATTACTGGGAGCCGGTGGCTCAGGCGACGAGCGACGTCCTCGACAAAATCGCGGGAAACATCGCGTGAATATTGGTCGGGATCTGTCAGTTCGTTCTCTTTGGGGTGACCGACACCGATGAGGAGCCTCCCACGCTGCTCAGGACGCCAATAGGTTCGATCTACCATGTTGGAAACGGAGTGACGCATGGGCGGTATATCCGCGGGTATTCGAGCGACGACTTCTGATTCGCGTGTAACTTTGAGAGGGAGGTCTAGCCCCACCCAACCCCCCACCGCTTTCGCCCAAGGTCCGGCGGCATTGACGACAACGGGTGTACTAATCTCGCCGTAATCCGTGACGACGGCAGAAACGCGCCCATTACTCAGTTTAATATCGCGGGCAGGGGTCTGGAGGTAGACTTGTGCGCCGTTGCTTTTGGCTTTGGCGGCGAAGGCACTCACCATGCCGTGGGGGTCTACATAACCGGAGTCCGGCTCGTGAGCCACGCAGCCGATCCCTTCCATATTTAAGCCCGGTAGTGCTTCGGCAGCATCTTCCAATGAAACCTCCCAAGTCCGTACACCCAACCGCTTCAGTTGTGCCATATTGTCATGGAAAATATCGGCAGCCTCCGGTGGGACCAAAAAATACCAACCGACGTTGTGAAGGACTTCTGCTCCATCAAACATTTCGGGAAAGCGCTGGAAAATTTCGAGGCTCTTCTTGACAAGACGGATACTGACTTCGTTGGAGTAGTGCTGACGCATAATTGCCGCTGAATCGCCTGTGGAACCGGCGCAGAGTAAGCCCTTCTCTAAGAGTACGACATTTCGCACGCCTTTAGCGGTTAGATGATACAGAAGGCTTGTGCCGATGGCACCTCCTCCGATGATGACTACATCGGCTGTCTTAACCATTGATATTTCTCCTTTACCGATATTTCTATTTCCATACTTCATCCTCCGAATCATCCAACCATTCTTCAATCAAATTGGCACTATGATTTGAAAATAGCAATGTTTCGGTTTCATCATGCTGTGTCTGTCGCGCCCGTTGTTCATAGCGTTGTTTTATAAACAGGAAAAAGTCATAAATTTCCTGTTGTGCTTGCTCGGGCAAAGATTGCCACTCTTGATTATCAATTGCTTGCATTGCGATTCTCCATAGATTGGTTGTACTCCTTTAACTCGTAGCAACTGGCAACTTCATACTTATCGTATTGGCTCATGTAAAAACGGAGTGCAATTGCGGTGAACGCGTTGAGGGCGGGGCAAGATGCCCCGCCTACGGTTTTCGAGGTAAGTCGATGCTGTTGCACTAATTCTTAACATGAGCGATAGCGTTTTACGCCTCCGGGGTCGGGTTGATGCCGTGAACCATTAATCCGTGTCCGGGGGAAACGTGGACATCTTTGAGCCGTTGATCGGTGGCGGAGCAGTATTGGAATAGGACAATGCGTCTTGGGTGATCAGATCTATTTAGGTATGAACCGTGTGGGGTCAGGTAGCTAAAGAGCAGCACATCGCCTGCGTTCCCTTCGCAGGGGGTCGCATCTTCAATGGGGTATTTCTGTGGTGAGAGGTAAAGTCCATCGGGTTCGTGTGGTAAGACTCCTTGTTTATGGACGCCCGGCATGACACACAGGCAGCCACTTTCTACGGTTGCATCTTCAAGATAAATGACCGCAGCAATCATCGAGTCATTTTCGTAGGGGAAATAGTGATAGTCTTGGTGCATCGGAAACGGGGAGCCTTTTTCGGGCGGCTTGACGTGTAGTTTTGTGTGATGCAGTTGAACATTGGGCCCAATCAAATCAGCGACAATCTGCGCTAACTTTGGATTGACCAACATCCGGGTGAAAACTGCGGAATGGTATTGCATGTTATGGATACCGAGCATTGATGTCTTGCCAAGTTCTTCTTTGGGAATTTGGGTTTCTTGCCATTTGCCTCGCCATGTGCCTTCAAGTCGGCGTCCACTCTGCTGGACGCGGTCAAACATCGCATCGGTTTCGCGGACGCATTCCTCAATCTCTTCAGGTGTGAAGACCCCTTCGGCGAGGAGGTAGCCGTTATCTTTGTAAAATTGAATTTGTTTGGGTGTCAGCATGGGTTCACTCCGTGTTAGTTCATTGGTTCATTAGTTATCGTCGCTTAAACCGGCTCTCTAGTTCATTTCGGTGCATTTCTACAATGATGGGGCGTGCGTGTGGACAGTTAAACGGCAGCTTTGCTTGAGAGAGATCTTTGATTAGGTTGACCATCTCCTCCATCGTCAGTACATCCCCGGCTTTCACGGCGGACTTGCAGGCGAGCATGATGAGTGCCTTGTCTTGTGCTTCGAGATGTTCTACGGTTGGTGTTGTGGCATTCCCGATCCCATCTAGCAGATCTGTGACTGTCGCGCTGACAAGCCCTGTGGGTAGCGTTGCGGGGATAGATCTGACAAGGATTGTTTTTCCGCCGAATCGCTCTACATCGAAACCGAGTTTTTTGAACATTTCGCTGTGGGTGTCAAGTGTTGTCAATTGTTGGGGTGTTGCTTCAATGGTGACAGGCAGCAACAGTCCCTGCACAGGAATGCTGTCTGTTTTTAGTTGTTCGACAAAACGTTCGTACAACACGCGCTCGGCTGCAACGTGTTGGTCAATCAGGAAGACCCGATCTCCGCCTTCTGCGACGATGTAGGTATTAAACAGATTGGTTTTTAGTTGGACACCTTCAAAGTCGAGGAGCTGAAGCTCTGTCCCGTCGGGGATTGGGTGTTGTGGTAGCTGCACCGATTCGACCTGAAGGGGTTCACCCTGTGGATCAGGTGCTTCGGGTTGTAACGGTGTAGTGATCGGATCGGAGGTTGGCACCGGTTGTATAGATTCGCTCTGTTCCGTAGGGAAGATGGAGGTGCGTGTATCCCCTTCTATTCGCGGTCGTTGCGGTGGAAAGTTTTTGGGGACATCTTTGCCTTCAACCGTTGGATCTTGCGCCGATTCAATTTTTCCCTCTTGGGTTTCTATTTTGGGGATATATTTGTTCTTGTAGATGCTGCTATGTAGCAGACGCACCACTCCGCTGTAAAGGCTGCGCTCGTTCTGGAATCGCACCTCGATCTTGGCTGGGTGGACATTGACATCAACGTGCTGTCCATTCATTGTGAGGAACAGAAACGCGACGACATACCGATCCTTCGGGACCATAGATCGCATCGCCTCGTTGAGGGCTGCGCCAAGCACTTTGCTCCGGATAGGGCGCCGGTTCAAGAAAAAGAGTTGATAGTTACGGTTTGCCTTCGTAAAATCGGGTTTGCCGATAAAGCAGTGGAGATGAAGGTTCGGGAGATCGGCATCGAACTCGATCAAATTTTCGGCGAACTCTTTTCCATATAGGAGACGGATGCGTTCTATATAAGATTCACACGCTCGGACATCAATGAGAGAGCGATTGTTGTGCGAGAGGGAAAACTGGGTTTGCGGGTTAGCAAGCGCTGCCCACATCACCTGATTTGTGATGTGATTCAACTCTGTCGCATCAGTTTTGAGGAATTTCAGCCGTGCTGGTACGTTGAAAAAGAGGTTATTGACCGTGATGTGTGTCCCCGGCGAGCAACCGCTTGCCTGTACAGGACGAATCACACCACCTTCGACGGGGATCTTTGTGCCTTCGACTGCGTCGAGGGTTCGTGTCAGCAGTTCAAACTGGGATACTGACGCTATACTCGGAAGTGCTTCCCCACGAAATCCGAACGTTTGGATAGTTTCTAAATCTTCAACGGTGTTGATTTTACTGGTTGCGTGGCGTTCTATAGCGATGAGCGCGTCCTCACGGCTCATGCCTGCGCCGTTATCTGAGACTGAGATGATTCGCTTGCCACCCGCCCGGATTTCGACATTGATTTTCGTGCTCTCGGCGTCGATTGCATTTTCGACTAACTCCTTAACCACGGATGCCGGACGTTCAACGACCTCGCCGGCGGCAATTTTGTTCGATATGTCAGGGGGTAAGATCCTGATTGGCATGGTCAACTCCTAATACGTGAAACGTGAAACGTAAAAAGTATGGCTCATGTTAAGAAAGCGTGCAACAGCAACCGAGTTTTCGTAGGGGTTGGGTCACCCAACCCTTACTACGGGCGGGGAAACCCCGCCCCTACGATTTCGTTCATATTTTGCACTTTCTTTTTACATGAACCAAAAGTATATTAACGCAAGTTACCACATGTGCTCCGCTGGGGTTTTGATAGTTCTTCAGTAATCAATATCAATCTTCTTGTGATTCGATATAGATACGTAACACTGCGTTCATTTTTACTAGGTACTGGTCATCCGTTTTCTCGAACCATTCCAAGACTTCCCTATCCACAGGAATCAAGGCATACTTTCCACCATTTGCTAACAACTCACCAATTGTCTGCTCATCCTCCCACAGCATCTCTCCATTGGCATAGATAGCCCGTTTGAAACGGTTCAATTCTGTCTCGGTTAGTGGTTGAGCATCAGGGTCAGACTGAGCCGTTTTGTATAGGTCTTCGTCCGTCATCTTGTCAACCCGCTCCCAATCGGTCTCATCAATCTGCCCTTCAATTTCGTCAAGGGTATATGAGGAGATATTTTCGTCTTTCATCTTTCGTTGCCTTTCTCGCTGAAATGATTCGGATGTTCCGGTTACGCAGGGTATAAACTACCTGTAAAATTCTGGATTCTATTCGTCCAATCGCAATCCGTCGTTCCTCACCATAGTCGTTTCGATTATCTTCCCACTGTAGCACTTGACCGTTGAAAATCGTTGCAGCTTTCCGAAAGCTGATACCATGTTTTTGAATATTTTGTCGGTTTTTTCGTTCGTCCCATTCAAAGGTGATTGGCATAATGAGATGAAGCAGTGTGGCGGGAGAGGGTGGGAGTCGAACCCACCTACCCACTTGCATGGGCAAGCTGGTTTTGAAGACCAGTAGAGCCACCGGACCCTATCCCCTCCCAGATAGAAATTTAGACAAAATTTGTTTAATTCACCTGAATTTTCCCATTTTTCCCGTGAAATTGTAGGTTTTCCCGATTGAAAGAAGATGCTTGCTACGCTCGACGTTGAGATTTTCGTAGCCGTCGGTGGTTTCCTTCGCGGATTGTCAATCCTTGCCCGTCGCAGTATTCGAGAAACGGCACAGCGTATTTCCTGCTGGTTTGTGCGAGCTCTCGGAATTCGGCAACGGTTATTATATCATTTTTCTGGAGGTAATCGGTAAGCGAATTCACAATTTCTTCAAACATTTGGGTATGAATAAATAGGTCATCTGCAATTCTAATGAATCGTCCGAGGTTCATCAGCGCGTAAAAGGTCTGCTGCACTGACTGCGGCGGATATTCAGACAGTTGGGCAGTCAATTCAGTCATGGCTGGGGTATTTATGCCAGCGTCGAAGAAGATTTTTTCGATTTTTTCCTTGATATCTTCCTCCTCTCCTGAGAATTGGATTTGATGCGACGATAGGCGTAGTAGATTCCCATCGGTGATAATCTCTTGCTGGCGAACTAGTTGATCGACAATTTTCTCAAAGCCGATTTCGTCGAGTTTGAGTTGGAGACGGAGTTGCGAGGTGTTTTGACCGGGGGCGAGCGGTTGATCTTCATGGAAATTTGCTAGCGCGTTAATCAGACTGGCTTGTGCTTGTTCTGTCCGATCCATCGCAGAAACGAGTGGCGTGGCTCCCGGCCAACGTACAATTTCTTGATGGTCCTCAAGATCTTTTAGTAACCCTCTGAAATCTGCATCGGTATAAGGGAGGTAGTAGCGGAGAAATTCTTCTGGCACGCAGAGTTCACGGTTTTGTGCCAATACCAATCTCACAACTTCGGCATCATCTGCGTCTTCCCACACTGTGAGGGTTTCCAGTGTCTCTTCCGTGAATCGTTTGTGGCGTGGAGCGAATGGGTTAATCACTCGTCCGCCGCCGACCGTATGTTGGGCGGAGAAATCGCGCACGATAAACCGATCTCCCTTGAAGGTCAAAATCGGTTTCTCAAGGCGTAGCTGGAGCTGCGTCGAATCCCCCGGCAGAACCCCTTCGTCCATCAGTAGGATTGCGCGGCAAAATGTCTCGCTTGTTCCGAGATAAAACCGTAGGCGCGTCCAGTGTTCAAGCATTCTTGGGAAGGATGACAGGAGGTTAAGTGACACGTCAATATTGTCTGTGACCTCTGAAAATCCGCTTGGACAGAGTACATTCCCCCGTTCAATTTGGTCTTTGGTGATGCCTGACAGATTCAACGCTGTCCGTTGTCCTGACTGTGCGTTTTCCGCTTGTTCATTGTGAACTTGGACGCCGCGGACACGTACCTCTTGTCCTTGGGGTAGCATGACGAGCCGTTGTTCGCGTTGGATTGTGCCGCCCATCAGCGTGCCTGTCACTACCCCGCCGAACCCTGTCATCGAAAAGACGCGGTCCACATATAGGCGTGGGATTCCATTATGCCGCTCTGCTTGCGCCTCCGTATTGACACACGCCACGATTGTACTCTTGAGTTTATCTAAGCCGTCGCCTGTTATCGCTGAGACATGGACGGTGGGTGAGCCTTCGAGGGTTGTTCCGACCAACATCTCTTGGGACATTTCGGCGGATTCCGCCAGCTGGTCGGGCGTCACCAGATCCACCTTCGTCATGACGAGGATGCCGGTCGAAATGCCGAGTAGATCGAGGATCTCCAGATGTTCCAGCGTCTGTTCCTGTACACCTTCTTTTGCATCAACGACAAGCAGCACCATGTCCATCCCGTACGCGCCTGAGAGCATGTTTCGGATAAACCGCTCATGTCCGGGGACATCAACGATTCCGGCACGCGAACCGTCCGGCAGATCGAAGTAGGCGAAACCCAACTCGATTGACAGACCGCGTTCTTTCTCCTCTTTGAGCCGATCGGTTTCGATGCCGGTGAGGGCGTGTATCAGAGCGGATTTCCCGTGGTCAACGTGTCCGGCGGTGCCGATGATGATATGTCGCATGGTATCCTATTCTTTCTAAGTCGAATGGTTCAATCCCCCTTGAAGTTGTTCCATCACACCCTTTGCTGCTTTGACGATCCGCTCCAGTTCTCCTTCAAACACTGTCCGAACATCGAACCGGAGTCGCTCGTCCTGTACGCGGCCAATTATGGGTTTCGGTTGCGCTCGGAAGTGTGCCGCGAGGGTTTCGGTGGAGATTTGCGGCGCGTGTAGGCTGACAGCTAGACTCGGTAATGTATCGACGGGTAGCGAACCGCTACCAATCTGTGCGGTGCTTTCTTCAACCGTAACTTGGATTACGTCATCGAAGATTTGCCGGAGATGATTGGCGAGTTTTTCAGCGACCTCACGGATCTCGGCTATTGGTCGCGTGTAACGCTGAAGCATTGGTAGTTTTTCGGTCAGTTCCTTTTCGTTAAGGTAGAGCCGTAGGGTGGCTTCGAGTGCAGCGATGGTGAGTTTTCCGACGCGCAACGCTCGCATCAATGGATTCTTGCGAATTTGCTCGATTGCGTCCAACCGACCCACAATAATCCCCGCCTGCGATCCGCCGAGCAGCTTGTCACCGCTGAATGTGACGACATCGACACCGGCATCTACCCGCTCGCGTACCACCGGCTCATGGGGCAAACCGTAACGGGTCAGATCAATCAACGAACCGCTTCCGAGGTCCTCCATCGTTGGTATGCTGTGTTGACGTCCAAGTTCGGTGATTTCTTCCATTGTGGGGGTTGAAGCGAATCCGACGACCTTGTAGTTGCTCGGATGTACCTTCAGCATCAATGCCGTGTTTTCGTTGATTGCGTTCTCGTAATCTCGAAGATGTGTTCGGTTTGTCGTCCCTACCTCGCGCAAAATGGCTCCGCTCGCCTCCATCACATCGGGGATGCGGAACGCCCCACCGATTTCAATGAGTTCGCCGCGGGATACGATGACCTCTTTATCGCGTGCTAAGGTATTCAACGCCAGTAGTACAGCTGCTGCGTTATTGTTCACGATTGTTGAGGCTTCGCATCCCGTCAATCGCTTCAACAGGGGTTCCGTCAGTCGGTCTCGGTGCCCACGCCCACCGGTATCCAGATCGTACTCCAGATTCACATAGTTAGCAGCGGCTTGCGCGAGGCTTTCAGCTGCCGAAGCACTGAGCAGTGATCTGCCAAGGTTGGTGTGTGTGATTGTGCCGGTGGCGTTGACAATTGAACGGAGTGCGGGAGCGGTTAGGGTTCCAAGTTCCGCTCGGACGAGTGCTGCATACACCGATTCATCGGGAGGTTCCGCGATTTTTTCGTTAAGGATTTGCCCCCGAATTTCCGCAGTGACGGTGCGTAAAGCCTCCGTTATGAGATCTCGCGAATAGTTTTCCTGCATTCGGAGAAACGGTTCGCGGGAGAGCAACTGTTCAATGGCGGGGATGCGGCGTAAAGCCTCACCCTGTTCTGGGGTTAATTTTTTTGCCGGCATGTTTTTTTAATCCATGTTAAATTCACCGCAGAGGCGCAGAGTGCACAGAGTTTTTCTTGTTTTTCTCCGTGTTTGCTTTGGTAAAATTGTTGTCCTCAGACATCAAACAGGTTGATAACTTTTACTGGCTTCCCTGTTTCTGCGGACTCCACGCCTGCGACCAAGGCTGAAACGGTTTTTGCGCCTTCGCGGACATCAATCAGTGGTTGTGTTCCATTAATCACGCAGTCAACGAAATGGGAAACTGTTTCCTGAATTGCATCTCCATCGTCTGCGACAATCTCTTCTGTGTGACCATCGGGATGGTGGATACGGTTTTTCCAGATCGTTCCTTCTGTGCCGTAGATAGAAAGAAACCCCTCACCCATCCCGCGACCTTTGCAGCCGCTGGTAACAAGCACTTTACCGACGCAGCCATTCTCAAACTGAAAGGTGAAGATGTAACAGTCATCGAGCGGAAAATCTTGTGCGGCGTACCCGTTGGAATAGGCGTGGACCTCTGTAACGTCGGCACCGACCGTCCACCGGAGTAGATCGAAGGGATGGCAGCCTCCTCCAATCAGGATGTTCTGTGCGGTCTGCGGATGAGATCGCCAAGTTACCGGATTGTAGAGGGAACGCATGTCGTGGATGTAGCTGCCTTCAACGAAAAAGGCATGTCCGATCCCTTCGGCGTCGTAGATCCCCTTAATCCGCTTGTAGATAGGTTCAAATCGCATGAACTGGCTCGCCATAAAGATGAGGCCAGTTTCGTCGACAGTTCGTACCAATTTTTGGCAGCTTTCTATATCGACCCCCATCGGTTTCTCGCATAGGACGTGCTTTCCTGCTCGAAGTGCTGCGATAGCGTGTTCAGCGTGAAAGAAATCTGGGGTACAAACCAAGATAATCTGGATGTCTGCATCGTCCAATAGTTGCTGATAGTCGGTCGTGGCGTACTTCATTTGACCTTGACGACACAAATCTTGCGCTGTTTCTTCGTTATCATCGGCAACGCCGATTAATTCGGCATCAGGGCAAGCTGTAAATGCTTTGATATAATCAGATACGTGGACATCGCTGCCAATCAGTCCGACGCCTAGCGTGTTCATCTGCGTATCCTTTTAGAATCCGGCACTCTTATCAACCTGGTTCCGCAACGGTAATTCTCCGCGCACGAAGCGTCCGATATTTTCGCCGAAGATTTCGAGGACGTGCTGTCCCTCAAACTGTGTGCCGCCGGAAACGTGGGGTGCGATCAATACATTTTCCATCTCCCACAGTTCGCTATCTTCGGGCAGCGGTTCCGTTGCGAAGACGTCCATTGCCGCTGCGGCTAACCGTCCCTCACGCAACGCCGTTGCCATCGCTGTTTCGTCAACGATGCCGCCCCGTGACATAGGCACTAGCATCGCTGTGGGTTTCATCAGTGCTATCTGTTCCGCACCGATCATGCCGCACGTCTCCGGTGTGCGGGGAACGGCGATTAGCAGATAGTCGGATTGGCGCAACAGGTCGTCGAGTCGATCAAATCCCCACACGGCACTGACATAGTCCGGCTTGTCGCCCGGATAGAGGTCTACGGCGATGATTCGCATATCGAAGGCACTTCCCCGTTTGGCGATCTCACGTCCGATGTTTCCAAATCCGACGATCCCCATGGTGCTGTTGGTCAACTCTAGCATCTTGGGGCGAATTTTACCGATTGCCCATTGTTTATGTTGCTGTGCAAGGATAGAATCTCTGATGCCGCGGGTAAAGGCGAGAATCATGGCGATCGCGCTTTCTGCGACGCACGCGGCGTGGGTGCCGCTAGCACTCGTGAGCAGGACATCGCTCTCCACCAGTTCGGGGATGGAGACAAAATAGTCTACCCCGGAGCTGGGGGACTGAATCCATTTGATGTTTTTAGCCGCTAGGAAGAGATCGCGATTGAGCCAGCCGATGTAGACATCGGCGTCGGCGATAAGCCTTGGCGCATCTTCTGGTTTGGCACAGTGCACAAATTCTACGTCAGGATATGCTTTCTCGAATTCGGGGATTCCGTCTTCGAGTTTCATGTGGTTGGGTCCGACCAAAATCTTCATCTACAGTATGTTCTCCTTCGTATATGTGAGCAATTTTCTTTGAAAGCGTGGTTTCTGAGAATCGTAACATGGTATACTTACGGTGAACTCTATAATTACTTGGCTCATCTCAAAAGAAAGTGAAACGTGAAAATAATTTGTTCATTGGTTCAGTTGAGCTATGAAGTCCCAATTCTATTGCACGATTCCCAACGCCCGATAAATCGGGCAACTACAATACGCTCGATAAATCGGGCAACTACAATCTGAAGTGCGTAACTCCTAAGAAGATTTATCCGCCACAAAATTCAATTTATAGTCGCAGGCAGTATACCATATCTATCGTTAATCTGAAACCTATTTTTTCCAAAGTGAGTTCCCGTTGCAGTGAAGAGGAGATGAAAATGACTAAAGAATTGAGTCAGCGATTAGAAGAATATAAGGCAAATGGTTTCACCGTTTTTGAGGGTTTATTCACCGAGACGCAGATGCGGAGTTGGCGTGAGAGGCATCAGGAGTTAATGGAAGATTATGATGGACAAACTTGGTTCGGTAATATGCTCGAATATGCGCCAAAGTTGATGTGGCCCGCGGTAAAGCATCCAACGATACTCGATTTTTTGGAGATAGTGATGGGACCGTTTGTCCAACTCGATAACCTTACCCTTGCTGCGTTTCCGAGTGTTCCGAAGAATCAGGCTGAGGGGCGGGCGTCCGGTTGGCATCGAGATCGGTGGGCAAGGGTGCCGCAAAAGGATATCTATGAACGGCCACTCGCCTCGAATGCGATCAGTTATTTGCAGGATTTAACAGATGAGTACGGTCCGTTGCGGGTGATTGTGGGGTCGCATCGGCAGCCAATTACGATAGAGATAGAAGATCGGAATAAGCCGCATCCGGACGAGACTTTGCTCTATATGAAGGCGGGTGATGTCGTTGTAACACACAACCATCTCATTCATTCAGGAACGCCGAACAGTGCCGATGGTTTACGCTATTTCTTCAGCATTTATTACAATACGACGTGGCTCAAGCATACCGATAACCACAGTGGACCTCTGACGCAACGGCTTCTTGAGGAAGCGCGGGAGCGGGACGACCACCGACTGATGCGACTTTTGGGGGTTGATACTCAGTTGCAGCCGCGCTGCAATTCGGGGTTTCTGGCTCCGGATGAGGATCGGTGGGAGGAATGGATTGCTGCGGATCGTGCTGCGATTAAAGCGGAAGAGTAATACGTAATGCGTGATACGTAAGAAAAAGCGGAATTGGCATCTGCGTTCCCTGCGAATAAACCTTGCCGTACTAAATCGTTGGAGTTTTGGGGGTTGGGTTTCACGGTGTCCGTTCAACCCAACCTACGGTGATGATGGAGTGCAGTAGGTCGATTTTCCAAAATCGACGTTTGGTTGTCGATATGTGAATCTCTACCTACGGATTACTTAGGAGGTTAGGTTAGCGTTCGGTGTTAGAAGCCGAGGGAGTCTGCGATGTTGTACTCCTCCGCCAGAGATTTGAGGGTATTCCATGTCGCATCTTCGATGAAAATGCCTTCCTGCAACTTCTGCTGAGTCCGCAGATGTTCTAATTCGCCAGGATAGAAGACCTCTGTGAAACCGGTTGCCGGTGGACAACTCTTCAGATAGGCGGCGAATTCTGCGACCTCTTTCTTGAATTCAGCGAGGGAACGGAAGGCGTCTACATTGAACGCTGCCATGAAACATCCATCGTTGTGCTTGCCCGCCGGGTCATGTCCAAAACCGAGCCCGGTGAGGATACCTGAGAAGATTTCAACCATCACCGAGAGTCCGTATCCCTTGTGTCCCTCTGGTCCCCCTAGTGGGAGTTGAACGCCGCCACGCCCCAAGTCTTCAGGGTCTGTGGTTGGGTTGCCATCCTTATCAAGAATCCAACCCTCTGGAATTTCAGTCCCGCGCGTACGCGCCACATTGATTTTACCTCCCGCAACAGCACTGGTTGCCATATCTATGAACAGGGTGCCCTCCAGATCGCTGGGCATCGCCATACAGATGGGATTTGTGCCGAGCCGTGCTTCTCTGCCGCCGAATGGTGCGACCGATTTGCTGGTGCGCCCAGAATCGGCGGTCATCATGCCGATGAGATCTGCTTGGGCTGCCATGATGGGGTAGTCTGCCACCCGTCCGACGTGGCTCTGCTGGTAGACAGTGGTGGCTGCGACGCCATGTTGCTTTGCCTTGTCGATAGTGATTTGCATTGCTCGCTCGGAGACCACGTATCCGAATCCCCAGTTGCCGTTGATGACTGTGGTGGCACCGGTTTCTTGGACGATCTCAAAGGGCGCGCCCGGTACAATATGTCCCCGTTTAATCCGATCGATGTAACCGGGAATCGCAATAATCCCGTGTGAGTCGTGGCCCGCCAGATTGGCACCCATGGAGTGTCGAGAGATGATTGACGCTTCCTCCGCGCTGGCACCGGCTCCCTGAAGGAGTTGGGAAGCAATTTCTCGTAATCGTTCAGCTGAAATAGTCGGCATGATATTCTCCTGATGTTGAGTTATGTTTCTAATCTAGCAGAATCGGGATACTTTGTCAAGTTGAAATTGGGCGTGAAACGTGAAACGTGATGCGTAAATGACGCAAATTGTATCCACTTTTCGAGCATGGCGCACTGAACGAAAGATTACAGAAAATTAAGCCATTTTTCGTTTCTACTTGCCTTATACGGGTTTTCATGCTATAAAAATCCCTAAGATAATCTTTGGCATCTTTTTTGCCAATTTATCGTTGTTGAGATTTATAGCTGAACGTGGAAAAATACGCCATTCGCTCGATTGGAAAACGAGCATTGTAAAGGAGATCACAGATGAAACACAAGATGTACATCGCATGGTATTGGTATGTTATAGCTATTTTCGTATTAGCCTCTGTTACAGGAACTATGACCGTAGTGGCGGAGGAAGAGGGTTCCTCATTACCCGTTGACATCGCAATTGATGCCACGTATGCAAGTGCCTATTATTGGCGCGGTGCGAGTGCAGGTGCTGGGACAAGTTTTATGCAACCTTCTCTTGATATCTCGTACGCTGCTGGACCTATCAGTGTTGGTGCCAATGTTTGGTATTCGCAGGGTATTGATGGTGGCGATGCGGACAACAGCGAGATTGATTACACGGTATACCTCGGCACTAGCCTTGGAGCGGTTGATATCAGCGCAGGTGTTATTGACTACGTGATTCCAGGCAGTTTTCCGTTCGCAGAAGACCATGTGCTTGAAGCGAACCTAGGTGTCGGTATCAGTGCATTGCCGTTTGACAACAGTATCACCTTTTATACGAATCTTGCCGGTGATGATGATAGTTCGATGTATCTTGCTCCGAGCCTTGGAACCAGCTATAAAAACTTGGGGATTGGATTGACGGCCGGTCTTGCCCTCGGTGAAAGTGAGCTTTATGGTACTGATGGTGCTGCGCTAGTTGACATCACACCGAGCATTTCCTACTCCATTGCCGGTGATCCAGAAACATCTGTTAGCTTCAATATCGGTTATAACCCTAATTCGGGTCTGAAGATGTCGTATGTCACCCTTGGTACTTCGTTCAGTATTGATTAAAGCACCGGGATATCTGGTGCCTGTCAACATTTATGTGAGACACCTCCGGCATTCCCGGATAAGTACCCAATCGTAGAGCGAGTTCCCTTCGTCTCTACGATTGGTTTTTCAACTAGCAATTTGAGTTAAAATTTAGGCAATGCGCTGCTTGAATTTTCAGCAGATTAGTGAAAACCGTGTCAACTTCCCATCAATAATCCCGAAGAAATAATCACCTCAAAGATTAAGCCCACCTACTGTTTCCGCCCACTTCGCACAGATTTTCATAAAATAAAAAATACGCCGGTCAATCTTTGGCATCTTTTTTGCCCATGTCTATCATCGTATCCTATTCAGGTTGTTGATGAAAACGCTCATTATCAAGAATAGCGTGTCTGATTCGGCAATAGACCGGTTGAAAGCAAGCGTGGACGAAGTCCGCAGCGATGCTTTCAACATTATTCCAAAAATGGAGGGTAGTTGATGATTTTAGCAAAGTTAAACAGCAGAGGTGTGCGGTCATATTTATGTGCTTTTGCTATGTTGGCACTGACTTTGACGCTCGGTTCCGCTTCTGCGGAGATTAAACTGAACGATAACCTGGCGATCTCGGGCTTTCTTGATATGTCGACCGTAACGACTATGGGTGATGAGACTGAAACAAGCCTGTCTTTCGATCAGTTCGAGATGGACTTTCACCTGAACTACGGTTCAGTTACTGGGCAGGTTGATATTGATAGCACAGATCCGGACCAAGGCATCAAGTTGGAGCAGGGATTTGTGACGTACACGGCTCCTAAAGATATGCTACCCGGTGTGAGTATTACTGCGGGGCGTTTCCTCAGTTCCTTAGGATTTGAAGCGGCGGAGCCGACAGGTCTCTATCAATACTCTTTTTCAGAAGGTATTCCCTATCCCGGTTATCAGAACGGTGTTGCAGTTAATGTAAAACCTATGAAAGAAGCAGGACTTTACGTTGCGTTTCTATCGAGTGTTTGGGATGCCAACGAGACGGATGCAGGGACCCCTGGCATTGAAGCCCAGCTTGTGTTGACCCCAATTGAGCAGATTACTGCGAAGGTTGGTTATGCGTTAGACGCGATGGACGACTATACACAGACTGAACTCAATGCGTGGGTGTCATTTGCACAGGGACCGCTGACTCTTGCTGGAGAGATTGATTTGCTGGGGAACTGGGGTGCTGACGGTAATAGCGGTATGCACTTTTTGGGCATGGCGAATGTTTCACTGGCGGATATAATTTCCGCGCCGGTTGGTGTAACGTTCCGTTTTAGTGGTATCGACACAGATCTTGGAGGCACCTCCACGGAGTTCACGTTTAGTCCCTCTTATAGTGCTACGGATAACTGGTTACTTCTTGCTGAATTCAAACAGCGGCTTGACGCTGAAGAGACAATTATTGCTTTTGAATCACTTTTTACATATTAATTTAAGATCCGATAACCATAAATTTTTAAGGAGATTATCAAATGTTTCGATTGTACAGTATTTTTGCGATAGGTTTGTTAATTTTGGCTGTAGGAATGCTCGGCGTTGAAGAGGTAAACGCTGGGCCTCATGAAGTGAGAATTGGTGTGCTACATTCTTTGAGTGGAACGATGGCGATCTCTGAGACCTCCCTCAAGGACGTTGTTGAAATGGCGGTTGAAGAGATTAACGCCGCCGGTGGGGTGATGGGGAAGCAGATTAAGCCGGTCGTTGTTGATCCTGCCAGTGACTGGGATCTTTTCGCAGAAAAGGCGAAAGATTTGATCGTTAAGGAAGAGGTTGCTGTGGTCTTTGGGTGTTGGACCTCCGTGAGCCGGAAGTCTGTTCTGCCTGTTTTTGAGGAACATAACTCCCTGCTTTTCTACCCGGTGCAGTACGAAGGTGAGGAGCAGTCGCTCAACGTATTCTACACCGCCGCGACCCCGAATCAGCAGTTGATTCCTGCAGCTGAGTATATGATGGAAGAGGTCGGTGCCAAGAAGTTTTATCTATTGGGAACAGACTATGTTTTCCCGCGCACGGCGAACAAGGTGCTGAAGGCTTATTTGAAGACGAAGGGTGTGCCGGATGAGAATATCGTCGAAGAATACACGCAGTTCCACCACCAAGATTATCAGACTATTGTCGGCAAAATTAAGAAATTTGCTGCCGGTGGCGACGCTTGTGTGCTATCCACGATTAATGGCGACAGCAATGTGCCTTTCTACAAAGAGTTTGCGAATCAGGGCTTGACCTCCGATGACTGCCCGATTATGGCGTTCTCTGTTGCGGAAGATGAGTTGCGTGCGATGGACGTGCCTCCCCTCGTTGGACACCTCGCCGCTTGGAACTATTTCCAGAGCATCAATACACCAGAGAATAAAAAGTTTGTGAAGAATTTCAAGGCGTTCTGTGAGCGAGAAGGTTTGCCCGGCGGCTCAAAGCGTGTTACGGATGATCCAATTGAAGCCGCATACTTTGGCGTTTATGTTTGGAAGGCAGCCGTTGAGAAAGCGGGTTCCTTCGATGTCGATAAGGTGCGGGAAGCGGTCTACGGGTTGGAGTTTGACGCACCCGGTGGCAAGAAGATGATGCACGCAAGCAACCAGCATACGCTGAAACCGGTTTATATCGGCGAAATTAAGAAGAATGGTCAGTTCAAGATTATTTACAAGTCAGATGGGCTGGTTTCGCCCGATTCGTTTAGCAGGTATCTCCACCCGGATGGCAACTATCCTGCGCCGACCGGCGGTCCAAAGGAGAAAGTTGGGATGTAGTTGACAGCGGAGAAAACGGGAAAACGAGAGAAAGAGCAGACGTGGAAGCGAGGGAGCAGGTGAGCGAGGGGATTAAAAAAACACACGCTTCCACGCCCCCTCACACACTCGCATATACTTTCTCCCGTTTCCTCACCCGCTGCATTTTTCTGTTTCACACTTCACGTTTCACACAATGAACTAATGAACCTTCCCTATAGTCCCATGCCAAGAATCTGCATAATCATTTCCCTTATTCTTTTACAAATAATTGGTATTCTGTATCCCTGCTTTGCTGAAGGCGATGACATATTCATCCGATCTGAAATCCACAAACTTGCTAGTGAAGATACTGAGGGTCGCAAGGCTGCAATCATGACGTTGGCACAGGCCGGGGACCTGCGCGTAGAAGCGATTCTTGAGTCGTATAAATTGGGCGAATTTTATCTCTGGAATGGCGAGGTGGTGCTTTGCAAAGAAACCGTTGAGGATGAGGATTTCAACGAATTTTGCCTCCTTTCAGACTTACTGACTGGTGAGGCGATTTTGGATACGGACGGAAAACAGGCTCAAATTCCGTTGGAAGAGTTGGAAGAAATTGCTCCATCGCGGGCAGAACGCAAACTCGCAAATAGCGCGAAGTTTCTTGTAAGGCTTTCGTCGCCGGATCCTGAGATTCGGAGGTCAGGTGTTAAGAAGTGCGGTGACCCGCCGGGAATTATCGAGGCTGTTCCTCAACTTGAGGAGATGGCACAGAACGACCCTATTAAGAAAATTCGGTATATTGCCAAAGAGAGCCTACTCCTCATTCGCCTGAGCCGGACACCTTTAGAGAAGGACTCTGACGCACATCTTGAAATTGTTCGTGAGTTGGGGAGCATGAAAAGCCTGCGTGGACTTCCCCGGTTGGAGGAGATGTTTGATGAGCTGATGGTAGAGGTCGAAGCCTTGCCGGACTTTGAGGAAGGGACAGACATCGAGGACCTTGAACCGGCTGATGCGGAGGCACTGGGTATCTATAAATATGCGATTGCGTATAAATACGCGATGAACCAGATTGACAATTATCAAGGTTTTGTGGGGGGGATCGGCAATATATTCCGCGGGCTTTCGCTTGGATCGGTGCTTATATTGATGGCGTTGGGGCTTGCGATTACTTTCGGTCTGATGGGTGTTATCAATATGGCGCACGGTGAACTGATGATGATCGGTGCTTATGCGACCTTTGAGATGCAGAGGTTGTTTGGTCATACGCCAGATAATCCGTCCGACTGGTATTATGTTGCAGCACTGCCTGTATCATTTATAGCGGCGGCTTTTGTTGGTTATCTCATTGAGGTTTCCGTTGTCCGCCACCTGTATCGCCGTCCTTTAGAATCATTGTTAGCGACATGGGGAGTTGGGCTGGTCCTGATTCAGTTAGTACGCATTCGCTACGGCGATAACATCGGGGTGAACGCACCGACTTGGGCGCGTGGTGGGCTTGAAGTGGTGCAGGATCTCATCGTTCCCTACAGTCGCTGCTTTATTATTCTCTTGTGCGCTTTGTGTGTGCTGCTGATCTATTACTTGATGAACTACACCAAGCTCGGCTTGCGGATGCGAGCGACCATGCAGAATCGGAATATGGCGAACAGCATGGGCGTGAACACACAGCGGGTTGATCGCTATACCTTTGCTTTCGGTTCTGGGATTGCTGGAATCGCGGGGTGTGCGTGGACACTTATCGGCGGTGTTACACCTGACATGGGACAAAACAACTTCATCATTGATTCATTTTTGGTTGTTGTCACAGGGGGCGTGGGCGAATTGATTGGTGTTATCTGTGCGGGGTTGGGGATTGGCGTATTGATGAAGGTTATTGAGCCGTTGGGAATTGGTTCTATGGTGGTTGGGGCAATTTGGGCGAAAATCTTACTCCTGATTATTATTGTTGGGTTCATCCAGTTTAAGCCTGCGGGCTTGTTCGCACCGAAAGGCAGACTCAGTGATGTTTAGAAAAGCTGGAATTACACAAATGAGTGATCAAGGGTCGAGCGAAGGGAGTTCCCAATCTATCGAGAGAAATGAACAGGAGTTATGGCAGGATAGAAAAATCGAATCGGAGAGAGGTCTAGTCAACGACCAATTGTCAATTTTTCTCCGTCGCTATGTACCGTGGGGGCTGTTTTTCATTGGCTTGGTTGTCATCCCTGCCTTGTACTACATGGAGCTGATTACCCTCGGAACGGTAAATATGCTCGGTCGGTACATGGCGTTTGCGATTGTTGCGGTGGGGCTTGATCTTATCTGGGGCTACACCGGTATCTTGAGCTTGTGCCAAGCCTTCTTTTTCGCGTTGGGCGGTTATGCGATGGGGATGTATTTGGCGCACCATGGCGGGCCGGAGGGGATTATAGATATGAATAACTGGAAAATCCCTGCCTGCCTGTATGTGGTTTATCCGTATAAAGTTGGTGAAGTGCCGGGAGATGCCCTCGTTCCATGGTTCTGGAAGCCGTTCTATACGCTTCCGGTCACAGTGATTTTGGGATTGCTGATTCCGGGTGTAGCAGCTTTGGCGATTGGCTATTTCGGCTTTAAGAGTCGAGTTCGTGGGGTCTACTTTGCCATTCTGACGCAAGCGATTACGGTCGCTGGGTGGCTGGTGTTCTGTATGAATAACATGAAGCTGTGTGGTACAAATGGCTTGACACGCTTTGACCGAATCGCGGGGTTTAAGCTGACAAATCCTCATGTCAAAGTGAGCCTGTATATCATCACGCTTCTGGCACTTGTTGGGGTTTACGCGTTATGCAAGCAGATGGTCAGATCTCGTCTGGGGCGTATCCTCATCGCCATCCGAGATGACGAAACCACCTTACGATTTTCAGGCTATAAGCCGTACATCTATAAGCTCTTCGCTTTTAGCCTTGCGGGAATGATTGCTGGACTCGGTGGAATGCTGTACGCGCCGCAGATGGGTATTTTTACACCGACGAACATGGAAGCAGGCGCTTCTATCTTGGTGGTTGTCTGGGTCGCGGTTGGCGGGCGTGGTGCGTTGTCCGGGGCGATTCTCGGTACATTGGCTGTGAATCTGCTTTATAATTATTTTACTTCTGAGAAGAACTTATTGCTGTTTACTTGGCGGGCGGAATATTGGCAGTTTATTTTGGGTGGGTTGTTTATTGGAGTAGTTTTGCTGTTCCCTGGAGGGTTAGTCGATCTATGGCATCGCTTGGTGGGTAAGGCGAAATGAGGATAATCATTGAGGAGGAGCACTGTTAATATGAACCAAGCCCAACGGATTGCTGCATACAAAGAATATAGCCCACGCGACAGTCGATTTACCGAGGAGCGGTATCTGCTCTTTTTGGAGGATATTACCGCTGTCTTTGATGGGTTCAAGGCGTTGGATATAGAGGCATTGGGGATTGAATATAACGAACTCCGTGTAATTATTGGTCCTAATGGCGCGGGCAAAACGACGCTCTGCGATGTTGTGAGCGGGAAAACTCGACCGACGACCGGATCTGTCTTTTATGATGGTGCCGATATTACCCAACAGACAGAAGCGGAAATTGCCCTGCGGGGAATTGGCAGAAAATTTCAGACACCCACCGTTTTTGATAGCCTCACAACCTATGAGAATATGGAGATTGCTTTGCCCGGCCACTTCCGCCTGTGGTCGAACCTGTTTGGTTCCACGACGAAAGCCCAGCGTGAGCGGATTATGGAGATTTTGAAGCGTGTTGGACTTGCCGATGAGCTACACCGCGAAGCGAAATATCTGAGTCATGGGCAGCGTCAGTGGCTGGCGATTAGCACGCTGATCCTCTCGGACCCTAAGCTGCTTCTTGTTGATGAACCTGCTGCGGGTTTGACAGACGCAGAAACGGCGTTGACTGCCGAACTTCTCCTCGAATTAAAGGCGGACCACACGCTCATTGTCATCGAACACGATATGGATTTTGTGCGTCAACTCGATTCTTTTGTGACCGTACTGAATGAGGGAGTTATCATGGCGGAAGGAATGATGCACGAGGTTCAGCAGAACGAGGAGGTTATTGAGGCGTACCTCGGACGGTAGCGACCAAAATACTATGCTTACAGTGTCAAATCTTTCATTTTCATACGGGGAAGTTCAGGTGTTGCGTGGAGTTGACGTTCATGTGCCTGCGGAGACCATTGTCTCTATGATGGGTCGCAATGGCGTTGGCAAAACGACGTTGATGAACAACATCGTCGGATTGCTCAAACCATCGTCCGGTTCAATTCAGATCGAAGAACAGGAGCTTGTAGGGGTCGCAGCACATCGTCGGATTCGTGCGGGGTTGGCTTATGTGCCGCAAGGACGGATGATCTTTCCGCGGTTGACTGTTGAGGAGAATTTAAGGGTTGGACTCTCGGCGCGGGCGGACAAGCAGACGCAGATTCCTGACGAGATATATGAACTTTTCCCGATTCTCAGGGAGATGGGGAGCCGGATGGGGGGCGATCTCTCCGGTGGTCAACAGCAGCAGCTCGCTATTGGACGGGCCCTTGTCACCGATCCAAAAGTGCTGATCCTTGACGAACCGACAGAAGGGATTCAACCGAACATCATACAACAGATTGGGACGGTGCTGCGCCAGTTGGTTGAAACCAAGCGGATGACAATCCTCATCGTTGAGCAGTATCTCGATTTTGTTCGGGAGTTCTGTCAGCAATTTTACATTATGAACCGCGGTGAGATTGTCGCAGACGGTGAGACCAGCGCGCTCAACGAAAACATGATCCGGGAGTACCTTAGCGTTTAGTATGTCACGCATTGACTCTAGCGCCGGGCGTCACGGCGAACTTAAACTCTCTTTTGTACAACAGGACGATCGAACTGTGATGGCGGAGAGTTTCTTTCGGGTGCCGTTACAGGTGATGAAGCCCCGTTACGACGCGTCGGGTTGTGTTTGTGTGTACCTGTTGAGTCCGACGGGCGGCGTGGTTCAGGGGGACGACTACCAGATTGAGGTGACACTTGCGCCCAACACTCACGCGACGCTGACGACGCAAGCGGCGACAAAGGTTTATGCCATGCCGCTTCAGGGGGCTACGCAATCAATGCGGGTGCGGGTTGGGAAAGATGCGATCTTTGAATACCTGCCTGATTCGACAATTCTGTTTCGAGATGCGAACTATAGTCAGGGCATCTCCCTCTTTTTGGAGCGTGGGGCAAAGGTTGCTTTGCAGGAGATTGTCATGCCGGGGCGATTGGCGCGGGGCGAGACGTTGGTATTTACACAGTACCAGAGTCGCATTGAGGCATCCGATTCGGAGGGGTTGGTGCTCTATGATACCTGCTGTATTGAACCGAAGTGTCAGCCTTACCTCACTGGTCCCGGTGTATTGGAAGGATATCCGTGTTGGGGCAGTTGGTATCTGATTGGCGATTTTGAGATGGCTTGGTGGGAGATGCTCTGTGATTTTGCGGAGCCAGTCCTCAATCAACCACCGAAATCGATTGGTGGATTGTCCCAACTACATCGGGGTGGTATTGCTATCCGGTTACTTGCTCATAACGCAGAGGTGATTCAATCTGCCTTTCAAACGATCTGGAATTGGTTGAAAACGGAGCACTTGGGACTCGAAACAGTTGATTTGAGAAAGTATTAGACTTGGAGGAGATGACCTATGAACCTGACACCGCGTGAACAAGAGAAATTGATGATTTATGTTGCTGCGCAGCTTGCCAAGGATCGGCGAGCTCGCGGTTTAACGCTGAACTATCCTGAAGCGGTTGCTATCATCACCGCCGAAATCTTGGAGGGCATCCGCGACGGGAAATCGGTTGCAGACTTGATGCAGTACGGTACAACACTGTTGAGCCGTGATGATGTGATGGAGGGTGTACCGGAGATGCTGCATGAGGTGCAGGTCGAAGGGACGTTCCCTGATGGCACGAAGCTTGTTACTGTTCACAACCCAATTCGGTAGGAGTAAAAATGATTCCCGGAGAATATATACTTGCGGAAGAGAGTATCACCGCCAATGATGGGCGTGAAACTGTCGAGTTGACCGTTGCTAACACGGGTGATAGACCGATACAGGTCGGCTCGCACTTCCACTTTTTTGAGGTGAACACCGCGCTCCAATTTGAGCGGGAGAAGGCGTTTGGGATGCGGTTGAATATCCCCTCCGGTGTGGCTGTCCGCTTTGAGCCGGGGGACGAAAAAACGGTGACGCTTACGGAATTAAAGGGCAGACGAATTGTGCACGGATTGAACAATCGAACCGACGGACCGCTTGATAAAGGGTAGGAAATCTGCCTTCGATTGGTACTTTTCTGATTTATATATAACGCAAGTTGCTAGGGCGTGTTGACATCTTGAAGCTGCTCATTCGGCAAATGCTGTAATCATCAAGTAATCTGTCAAATGTAGCGCGAACTGTTAGTTTGCAGGTTAGGATCACAATCTAACAGATCGTGGTACAAAAGTAGATTGTAGGTCGAGTTGCACTTTACTTTATTATATGAACCAGTAGGGGATATAACGAAAAAAAATGGCACTCAATATTCCACGACGAACATATACAGACATCTACGGACCGACCGTCGGCGATAAGGTGCGCCTTGCGGACACTGAGCTATTTATTGAGGTCGAGAAAGATCATACAGTTTACGGCGATGAGTCGAAATTTGGGGGCGGTAAGACGCTGCGCGACGGGATGGGACAGATGCCCGGTGCCACAAGCACGGAAGGGGTCCTTGATCTCGTCCTGACCAACGCTCTGATTCTGGACTATTGGGGAATTGTTAAGGCGGATATCGGCGTGCGTGACGGAAAGATTGTCGGGATTGGGAAGTCCGGGAATCCGAACATCATGGATGGTGTCAGCGATGGTATGGTTGTCGGCGCGGGGACGGAAGTCATTGCCGCCGAGGGGATGATTGTGACGCCGGGGGGACTTGATGTCCATATCCACTTCATCTGTCCACAGCAGATTGATGAGGCGCTTTCGTCAGGAGTCACAACGATGATTGGTGGCGGAACCGGACCCGCAACCGGCACAAACGCCACCACCTGCACCCCCGGTGTGTGGAATATCGAGCGGATGTTGGAAGCCGCTGAGGGGTTCCCAATTAACCTCGGCTTTCTGGGTAAGGGGAACTCATCGCTGCCGGAGTCGCTCAACGAACAGATTGAGGCAGGTGCGCTAGGGCTAAAACTTCATGAGGATTGGGGAACAACGCCTGCTGCGATTGATTGTTGTCTATCTGTCGCTGATCAGTACGATGTGCAGGTTGCCATCCACACCGACACACTCAACGAGGCGGGTTTTGTCGAAGATTCGATCGCTGCGTTCAAAGGGCGAACGATTCACACGTACCACACAGAAGGCGCAGGCGGTGGCCATGCGCCGGACATCATCAAAGTCTGTGGTCACAACAATGTTCTGCCTTCCTCGACCAACCCGACACGACCGTTCACGGTCAACACGATTGATGAGCACCTCGACATGCTGATGGTTTGTCACCATCTCGATGCCTCTATTCCGGAAGATCTCGCCTTCGCTGAGTCGCGGATTCGACCGGAGACCATCGCTGCTGAAGATGTCCTGCACGATCTCGGTGCCTTTAGCATGATGGCATCGGATTCGCAGGCGATGGGGCGTGTTGGTGAAGTCATTCTCCGCACATGGCAGACCGCACACAAGATGCGGGAGCAACGTGGTCGTCTGCCTGAAGAGAGGGGTGCCAACGATAACGTCCGTGCAAAACGGTACGTCGCTAAGTACGCGATCAATCCGGCAATCACCCACGGTATCAGTGACTATGTTGGGTCGATTGAGGTGGGTAAATTAGCGGATCTTGTTATCTGGGATCCGGCGTTTTTCGGTGTCAAACCGCAATTGGTGTTAAAGGGTGGATTCCTTGTCTGGGCGGCGATGGGGGATGCTAACGCCTCGATTCCGACGCCGCAGCCCGTTTTGGGCCGCCCGATGTTCGGTGCGTTTGGGCGTGTTCCCTATTCTACCTCGTATACTTTTGTCTCGCAGGCGGGTGCTGAAAGAGAGATGGGGAATCGTCTCGGTCTGCAAAAGCCGACTGTCCCTGTGAAAAACTGCCGTGAAGTGGACAAATCGTCGATGATAAACAATACCTACCTACCGAAAATTGAGGTAAACCCCGAAACCTACGAAGTCCGCGCTGACGGTGAACTCCTCACCTGTGAACCCGCCGAAGTCCTTCCGATGGCACAGCGTTACTTTCTATTTTGAAAGATTCGATAGTTGCCTCCATTGGCGTGCGTGTGCACCCTCTACAATCTTATCAAGAAATTTCCTCGAATTTTTGATTCCCAGTCCATCTCCAACTATATGCTTGACCGAAATCCTGCTATAATACTATAATTATCAGTAGAGTCATTTTACTCGTAGATGGGTAAACATAATACCTTTTTCGATAGGAACTTGCGTCAAAATATAGACTTAGGAGGACGCTACGCTGAATTGTCCATTCTGCCCCCCAAGGGTCAACGACGAATCGGTTCGACTTGAGAATGAGTTGAGTCTCTTTATAGATCTAAAACACTCGGTGCTGCAAGGGTCGGGAATTATTGTGCCAAAAGCTCATCGCGAATCAACGTTTGATCTCACTACAGAAGAATTTAGCTCCACATTTTCACTCCTTACCGAAGTCAAAGCACTGATTGATGCTGAATACAATCCGCAGGGCTACAATTTGGGTTGGAATTGCGGTGGGATAGCTGGGCAAACGGTATTCCATGCCCATTTGCATGTTATTCCACGTTATGCGTCCGAACCTTATGCAGGTAGAGGAATTCGTTACTGGCTCAAGCAGGAATCCAATCGGCGTAGCACCTAACAAATCGTTAGCTTGGTTGTGGGCAAAGTTCCGCTTCCACTGAATTTAGTTGTTTAGGTAGCAAAACATTGGCTGGTGCTGCTATGAATTGCGTTGAATCTAAAAGACTACAGGACCTGCTTTCATCACTATCGAGTCTACACGCCTAAAGCGGAAAACATGATTAATAATGGTCAGAGACTTTAATGCGATATAGCCACTCAAATAAACATATTCGTGATGCAATTCGTTACGCTGAAAACAAAGGTTGGAACGTTACAAAAGCGGGAGCTCGAGCACACATCTGGGGGACACTATGGTGTCAGCAGCGTACCCGCGAGGGCTGTTTCATTCGAGTCATGTCAACGCCGCGAAATCCTGAACGACATGCCCGTGACATCCGCCGCTATGTTGACCGTTGCCCTCATTCTTAACAAAGGGAGCAGATGAGATAATCAATGAGAGAGGTATTTACCATGAAAGCACATGAATTCACACTGATTTTAACAGCTGATCCAAATGAAGAAGAATCGGATCGACTCTATAGCATCTTTGATGATGGTACGCTTGCCACTGTTGCCGGGGTGCCGCAGATTCACTTTCATCGCGAAGCGCGGTTATTGGAGGAAGCCATCGATTCTGCGCTGATGGCTGTCAAAAGAGCCGGTTTTGATGTTGTCCGTGTGGAAATCGAACCGGAGGTGATGCAAGAGACACAGGTATCTCAAGCAGAACATCAACTGCATGATATTACCACCCAACAAACCGATGTCCTTGAAAGTAGGCTGTGGGTCGGCTATATATGGTAAATCGACGGTATCTTGATCTCGTGTAGCGGCTTATTCAACCGTTTCATTGAGAGAGGTGTGCAGCAATGAGGACGATTGTCATACTATGAGTGGTATTCTTCGTTATTATTGGCTGCGATGATGATGAATTTCACAATAGTTTACCTATCATTGACCGTTTAATTCTGCCTGAGGAGGTGAGTCCGGGGGCTAGCGTGGAGTTGCGAGTGGTTGCGCGCGACAGGGACGGCGATGTGTTGATCTATGTCTGGGAAGTGGACAAGGGCAAACTGGATTCAAGGACGGGACAAATCGTGAAATGGACGGTCCCTATAAAGCCAAAGCGGTGGGTGGAGTTGGTCTCGGAAGTACGCTCAAGCGTGTGACGGAAGAACTTGGGATTGCAGAGAAGGTTGAAGAGGGCGGAGAGGTACATTGGTATTGGAAAAAGGGCATTGAGTTTATGGTGCATTAGAGAAATAAGTAAACATTTACCAATAACCTTGACCTTCGCAGAGTGGTCAAAGTCCCCCTGATAAGGGGGATTTAGGGGGTTGGCTGTGCATTGGGAGTGTCTAAGTAATTCTAAAATTTACCATAGTTACGATGCTGATGCCAAGGTTAGGAACATTTCGATCTTTAAGCCTGTCGGTGCGGCTCCTGTAGGATTCGACGGAACTTTACTAGCTGAGTAGGTGTGGGACTTAAAGCTAGTAGTACAAAAGACACAGGTATTTCAAGTAGAATGGTAACTGCGGGGTATTATTGCCTATCAAACCTTACCCTTGAAGGGAGATCCAAGTAGGTTTGACAGCCTCCGATAAACCCGCGTTATCTTGGTTTCGTCTAGTCTGACGTTGTAGCTTATTTCATTTTGGCTCATGTTAAGAAAGAGTGCAACAGAAATCGTAGGGGCGGGGTCTCCCCGCCCGCGCTTCGCATTTTGCACTTTCTTTTTATATGAGCCTTCATTTTTTATCAATAGGAGCCATACTAATGAGAGTGATTGTTATACTGTGGGTAATATTATTTGCCATTACTGGCTGCGGTGATGAAAGTCCCAATGATAGCGACAATAGTCCACCTGTTGTTGATCATTTGATTGTTCCGGAGGAGGTTAACCCGGGCGACAGTGTCGAATTGCAAGTGGTTGCCCATGACGGGGACGGCGATGCGCTGACCTATGTCTGGAACGTAGAAAAAGGGGAATTGGATTCAGAAACGGGGCAGATTGTAAAGTGGACGGTCCCTTCAGATCTGAAAGCGGCGACTGTGACTGTTTCCGTGAATGATGGTGTAAACGAATCGGTTACCGAGATAAAAAGGGTTCCGATTAATCTCCAAAATGCTGCGCCTGTTATTCAGAAGATTGTTGTTACAGAGCGGGTTCATGCAGTCAGCCGTGTGGAACTTCAAGCGATAGTTGAGGATGCGGACGGTGATACCTTGACTTATAGCTGGGACGTGCAGAAGGGACTGCTCGATTCAGAGGCGATTTCCACACCGACATGGACTGCCCCCATTGCGATGGGTGTCGTGAATGTACGGTTGACAGTGGATGATGGGATAAACGAGCCGACTACCAAATCGGTATCTGTCCTTGTTATTCACGGGTTGGTTGCGCCGGGGGCAGAGGCGGCTGGCATCAAATTGGGGGACACATTTGATAGAGTGAAAGCGATCTACGGAAACCCGAGTAGACATCAGGGTGAAAGGTTTGAGTATTGGGACCCAGACTTCGGGTTATCTGGTATTCTTGATAGCATCAACCGCGTTGATGGCCTATTTTTAACTAGGCCCAATAAAGCCAAAACGACAGGCGGGGTTGGTATTGGAAGCACACTCAAGCATGTGGAGGGAGAATTGGGGGCGGCTGAGGAGATCGACCAAGTGGAAAGAGTATATTGGTATTGGAAAAAGGGCATTGCATATGGTTACGATGCTGATAACAAAGTCATAAGCCTTTTCGTGTTTAAGCCGATTGGTGCTGCCCCCGCAGGATTCGATGATGCGCTACCACATGAACAGTTGCTAGAACATAGAGCTGCCTTAGACAGATCTTATTCGACGGAGTAGATTTCAGAGATGATGAGAGGTTGTTATGTGTAGCCGGAAAGTTCTGTTGACCGGCTGCCGCAACAGAAAATATCCGAAGGACAAGATCAGGAAACTGAGTGAGTTGGTGTCGCGCTCCATGCTCCTGTCTGGAACAACCAAAAGAGATTGGACAAATGGGAGCCGATTATGCTATTATTATGGGCAAATAGTAGATTGTTCCCACAAGATGGGATTCAATCAGGAATGGAGGTGATGTAAGTTGCCCACTAGAAGCTCTGGTATGAAGCATGTCCGCGCGGATCAGAAGAAACGAGATCGGAACCTGCGGCGCAAGTCTGCGTTAAAAACGATGCTTAAACAGACCGAAGCTGCGATTGCAGATGGAGAGATGGAACAAGCCCAGGAATTGTATCGTCAGGCGGCGAGCCAATTGGATAAAGCTGCGGGGAAAGGGATTATTAAGAAGGGCATGGCAAATCGGAAGAAATCCCGTCTAGCGCATGACATTAATAAAATAGCGACTGCGTGATATGGGAATGAGTTAATGTGTGAAGCGTAAAACGTAAAAAAATTGAGATTTTTTCCCTTACGTTTTACGCATTATGTTACTACTTTTTGCAGGGGATTTTCCCTTTTATTCTCCTGTTTCCGCCGCTAATGGTGCTAATTTGAAAAAGAGTCATGAAGTGGTCCCCCCGTGTAAAGCCTACCAAAATCCGCCGTCTCTACCGCGCCGCTCGGCTGGGTCTCTACGATGACGATCTGTTACAGACTGTCGGTTGGGAGCTCTATGGTCGTTGTGCTGACATCGCAGCGGTCGCCGATGTTTACCGAGACGGACTGGTTCCCTGCCCCCAATGCAGCACAAAGATAAAGCGTCGAATTGATCCACTATTTCGCTCTAGCGACGGTGGTACGCACGAAAACTGGTTTCATTGCCCGCCCTGTACGCAACGACTGCTCTGGCGCGACTGTCGTGAATCCCTCCGTGAAAGTCCGCGCTGTTTCGATTGTTATGCCCTACTGGAGGGCGCAGAGGAGTTGCAGTGCCGTTGCGGTAGAGTGTGGGATCGAAAAGCCTACCATCGGTCGGTGAGAACCCGCGTCCGCCTGCCTTGCCCCCACTGCGGCCTGATGATACGCAAACCATCTTTTGAAGTGACCGAGCGAGTCGTCAGACACCGACGGTCTCGCCCTGAAATAGAATGCCCTAAATGCCAAGCAGTCGCGTTGCATGTGCGCGGCAATATCGAGTGTACCGCCTGCGGCTACAAACGGCGATGGCGGGATTACCGCAAAAGCCTGAAAAAGCGAGATGAAAGACTTGAGTGTGCAAGCTGTGGGCACAGCTTTAGATGGCAGGCATGGCGTAAAAGTGCCAGGTCCTTGAGAACCGGTAATCCGAGTCCGGCGCGTGAATTCGTTGAACGATGGCCCAAATGCCGCACCCCAAAAGCCCGCATGATCCAGATTGATCGCTTGCTGCAAGCACTGCACGGCCGGGGGGCGTTAGCACCCCTGTTCATTGTTGGCAATGCGCGCAATATCCGCCAAATGCTCGATGAGTTCGCCTCACAGGTTTGAGTTGAGGGAAGTGATAGTTGGTTCCGCCCGGATAAACTCGCCTTCCAACGCCGTCAACTCCATTGGCAAAATCTGATTCACCGCCGAATCAGGCGCATCCATCAACACCCGCAGATAATTCTCCGTAAACCCCGCTAGATGCCCGTCCGCACCTTCGCGGCTCTCCTCAACCAATACGTTCATCGTCTTGCCTAACATGCGTTCCCGAAATTCAACACCGAGTCGCTTTCCCAACGCGATCATCGCTTTGCTGCGTTCGGCGGAGACGTGGGGTGGTACGTGATCCGCGTAATCCGCTGCGGGGGTGCCACGTCGGGGGGAGTAGCGGAAAACGTGTAACTGACTGAAACCGATTTCTTCGACAAATTGTAGCGAGTCCTCAAAATCGGAATCGGTTTCGCCCGGAAAGCCGACCATGATATCGGTAGTGATTCCAACATCCGTGAACGAGATGCGGAGTTTTTCGACAAGGCGCGAAAATTCTGTTCTTGTATAGCGACGGCGCATTTGACGCAAAGTCTTATCGCTGCCTGCCTGTAACGGTAGATGGAAGTGGGGCATACACTTGGGCAGTGCTGCCATCCGATCGACCAGATCGGGTGGAAAATTCATCGCCTCAATCGAACTGAAGCGGATGCGCTCCACTCCCTCAATGGGGTGAATGTGTTCTAGAATGTCTGCAATAGTTATCTGACGACCGCTATCCAGTCCATAAGCCCCCAGATGGACGCCGGTGATAACGATTTCCTTGTATCCGTTTGCGACGATCTGTTCCGCTTCTTGCACGATGTGGGGTAGAGGACGGCTCGTCATGCGTCCACGGACGTAGGGGATAATGCAGTAGGTACAGAAGGCACTGCATCCGTCCTGCACCTTAATGAGCGCGCGTGTGTGCTTGCCCGCTTCACTCACCGACATACTGAAATTTGCGTGTTCGCGGACGGCGTCATGATGGGCAGGTTCAATCTGCAACAACGGTGAGCGATCCTTTTCTTTCCATGATTCGTGAACCAGATCCAGATACTTCTGAAGATCCGCCTTCTCACGATTACCGAAGACGAGTGAGACGCCCGGAATCGCCTCAATTGCCTCCCGATCACTTTCAGCGTAACAACCCGTGACGAAGACTTCGGTATCGGGATTTTTCCGAACGGCTCGCCGGATGACTTGACGGGCTTTTTGGTCTGCGGCATTTGTCACGGTGCAGGTGTTGATGATGCAAACGTCCGCGGGGGTGTTCTCTCCTACGACGGTATATCCGTTACGAAGCATCACCTCCTGCATCGCTTGTGTGTCGTATTGGTTCACCTTGCATCCCAAGGTGATGAGTGCCGCTGTTGGCATTTTCGTTCTCCTTCGATGGCTTAATTCAACATTCGGAGGGCTTCAGTGCATTTTTGCCGAAAATCACCGGGAACGTCTCGCCCGTTGTTACATGTTTTGTCGCTGCATCCATATAAGCAGCACTGAATGCGCGTCGCTGTTTTCCCGTTGGATTTACCCCGGAACGGTGTAGCAGGAGGTTATTCAGCAGGACGACTTCGCCCTCTTCCACCTCCAAATCGATGGCATTTTCCTCCAACTGATATTTTTCGGCCTCCGCTTCGGTAGCGAAATGTCCCTCATTTATCACGCCGTGTTTGTGGATACCGGGCACGATTTGCATACAACCGTTTTCTACTGTTGCGTCGTCTAACGCCATCCAGACGGTAATAATTGGGTTGCGGTCTAGTCCCCAGCCTACCCCAACATCTTGATGCCACGGTAGGACAGTGCCTTGATTGGCAGGTTTATTCATAAACATCGCCCGGTAGATCGACACATCTTCGCCGATGTAACGCCGTGTGATGTCACGCAGGAGTGGGTGCTGCATGTAGGAGAGGAACAAGGGGTCTTGCTCAAGGTCCATAATCTTCCGGTATTGAAGTGTCGCGCCCTTGTGTCCCACACTCTCTGGAGGTGCTTCACGGTAGACACCGGTGGTGCTATCGAGTTGGAACCGCATATTGTCGTAGGGTATAATCCCCAGCATAATGTCATCAATCCGTTGCTGCAACGCAGCTAACTCTTTCTTTGATAGGAGGTGTCCGAGTCTCACGTACCCCTCCTCCATAAACTGAGTGTGTTCTTGACCCCCAAATTTAACAGGTGACTTTGTTGACATGGATAGAATCTCCCTTCGGTTTATGTAAAAAAAAGATCAAAACTCTTGTGCCTCTGCTTGTTTCGGCGGCATCACAATAATTTCGATTCGACGATTTCGTGCTCTTCCTTCGCGGGTTTTATTTGTTTCGATTGGACGGTAGTAGGCATAGCCAACCGCTGCCAAACGGGCGGGATCCACACCAGCGCGCGTTTGTAGATAACGGACGGCAGAGATCGCTCGTTGCGTGGATAGGTCCCAATTGTTTAAGACTGAACCTCTGAATGGGACATTGTCGGTATGACCTTCAACGCGAATCTCTCGATCTGGAAAACGGTTTAAGAAAGTCTGAGCGATCTTGTCCAAGACACGTTTTCCAGCAGCTTTAACGTCGGCCTTTCCGGAGTCGAAGAGAATTTTATCCATTAGATTGACGGTTAATTGTCCTTGGAGCATGGTGATAGTAATTTCTTTCGCTTCGATCTCTTTTTGGAGTTCCTCTCGGAGATCTCGGAATTCTTCCTCTTTCCGTTTTAGTTCCTCTTGTCTACGTTGCTTCTCTGCAAGAAGTTTTGTCGCCTCCGCTTCCGCTTTTGCTTTGGCTTCATTCAAATTGGTTGCACGTTCTTGTACCTCGTCGATTGTGTCCTCTAGGAGGTCAATCTTGTTTTTCTTTGCATCGAGTTCTGCTTGGGTTGTAGTCAATTCATTTTGTAACTGTTCAGACTTTTTTTGGTAGGTAATCCGACTTTCCTGTTCTGCTTCAAAGTTATTCTTAAATTTGAATATGTAGTAGCTCATAATGGTGACAAGTAGGAGCAAGATAACCCCTGCGATGCCGCCAATGAGATACAGTTGTCTTTTCATTCGTCTCTTACTCCCTTATCCTTGCTTTCATTAGCTAATATGTGTTGGTTTCCCAGTTTCGGTTCAACCCAACCTATAACACTAGGAGCACGTCCTACTAGAATAGACACCAACTTGGATTATAATAGTAGCATAATGTGGGTTAAATCTCAATAAATTTTCTCTGTGCAGAAAGTGATTGACACTTTGAATAGCTTTGCTATAATTAAGTTTATACGGAATTTTGAATGTTTGTCCCGTCGGAGGTTCACCGATGAGAACACTCCCGTTTTTTCTCCTGATTTTCGTCCTTTTTTTGAATTGCCAGCCTGCTGAGAAGCAGCCAGAGCGGAAAGAGAAATTGAGTCGTGAGGCGACGCGGCTTAGGTTGGGCATGGCACTCACGCCGGAAGATCCGACCGGGTATTTGGAACTCGGCGAAGTCTACCACGAAATGGGAGAGTATGAGAAAGCGATTGAGCAATTTCAGGAGGCGTTGGCAATTGATGAGGAGAATGCACAAGTGCACAACGCGCTCGGTTTAGTCTATATAGATATGCTACTAACGGGTCCGGCGATTGAAGCATTTCAAAAGGCGACCGACCTCTCCGCCGATAATCCAGCTTTCCTCAACAATCTGGCTTATGCTTATGACACCGCGGATCAGTTTGGTGAGGCGATCGAAACATATCGCAAGGCAATTGAGGCTGACTCAACCTTTCAAGATGCATACTTCAATCTGGCGGGTGCTTATCATGCGCGCGATCAATTTGAGGAGGCGATAAGCTATTATCAGCAAGCCATTGCATTAGATGAAAGTGATCCAGACGCACATTATAACCTCGCACACGCCTATCAAGAGACGGAGCAGTTTGATCACGCCCTCCGTGCATACGAAACGGCTCAATCGCTTAACCCGGAGGATACGGAGGTATACTACCACCTCGCGCGGATGTACGAAAAGCGGGGGGACCGCCTCACGATGAAACGCTATTTGGATATCTTCCTAGAACGCGCGGCGGATTTACCGCAATTTCAAGATGAGATTGAGGTTGCCAAACAGATGTCGGATCAGTAGTAGGGCTGTTAGTCGATTCATGTGAATGATTACAAGGATTTACAGGTAGATGTTAGACAATCTCTCCAAGCTGATCACCGAGCAAAAAAATCCGAACTCGGTCGATATTGACCTCAAATCAACGGAAGATATTTTGCGAGTCTTTCACGAGGAGGATCGGAAAGCCCTTGCGGCTGTTGAAGCTGAATCCGTATCTATCGCGCAAGGAATAACCCTCATCACAGAAGCATTTCGTCTAGGTGGACGGCTTTTTTATATCGGTGCGGGGACAAGTGGTAGGCTTGGTGTCCTTGATGCGTCCGAATGCCCACCGACGTTTAGCACGCCGCCCAGTATGGTACAGGGAATTATCGCCGGTGGGGACCGGGCGTTGCGTCGCTCTGTTGAGGCTGCGGAGGATAAGCCTGACGTTGGGGCACAAGCCGTGCGAGATAACGGTGTAGCCGATCAGGATGTAGTGGTTGGCATTGCTGGTAGCGGTCGCACGCCTTATGTGCTTGGCGCGTTGGAGGAAGCGCATCGAATCGGTGCCAAGACCATTTTCCTGTGCTGCACCCCGCCTGCTGATAACCTGAAAGCATTTGTAAATGTCTTTATCGTGCCGGTGGTTGGACCGGAGATTATCACTGGTTCAACACGACTCAAAGCTGGGACAGCGACGAAGTTGGTACTAAACACCCTCACCACTGTCTCGATGATTCAGATTGGTAAAGTTTACAACAACTTGATGGTTGATATTCAGGCATCAAACGCAAAACTTGTTGATCGCGCGGCGCGTATTATTATGGAGATTGCGGATGTGGATTATGCGATGGCACAGACGGCATTGGAATGCGCCGGTGGCAGCGCGAAGGTTGCAATTGTCATGCTTGTGAGAGGAGTCGATCAAGAGGAAGCGGTTGCGTTATTGGAGGAAAACGATGGTTTTCTCCGACGGGTGTTGGAAGATATTTCGTACCTCGGGGGATAAACTTTTTGGCTCATGTGAAGAAATTGTGCAAAGAAACCGAGTTTTGCGGAAAAAATTCGGTTTCTCCTAGCGTTTTGCACTTTCTTTTTATATGAACCAACTTTTTATCAGGAGACATAATATGCAAAATATCATCGCATGTAATTTGAATAGCTATGGACAGTTTAGTGAAGGTGCGTATGCACATCTTGCACAGATTGGGTTGACGAACGTTGAGATCGCTGCGCCTGCGCCGGGAGATGTCGATAACGTGCTGGCTGAGTTGAAGTCCCACGGACTTACAGCAACCAGCGTTGCTGCGGGTTGCAATGTTCAGGATGAAAACGTTGTTTCGGACTTTCAGGCGTGCTTGGACGCGGCAGACCGAATCGGCGTGAAGGTCATCTTTACCAGTGCCCACGCCGGGGACCATGATCGAAATGTCATCTATGAACGGCTGAGGGGGATTGGTGAGAATGCCGCACCGCTGGGGATCAAGGTCTGTTTGGAAACGCATCTCGATCTGGCGCACAACGCTGATGTCGCGCTCGAAACGATGCAGGGAGTCAATCACCCGAATATCTGTATTAACTTCGACACGGGCAATGTGTATTTCTACAACCGTAACGTCACTGCTGTTGGAGAACTTAGGAAGATTATCAAGCATGTCGGTGCGGTTCATCTCAAGGATACCAACGGTGGGTATCGGACGTGGCACTTTCCCGCGCTCGGTGAGGGCGTGGTTGATTTCAAAGGCGTGTTTCAGATCTTGAACGATGCTGGATTCTATGGTCCCTGCGCGATGGAGTTGGAAGGGATCGAAGGCGAAGATATTGATGAGGCGGGGGTACAAGCACGCATGGAGCAGTCTGTGACTTATCTCAAGGGTATTGGAATAATGGATTAGATGCGCCTCTGCGGCGAATTGCTAGAAAAGTGTTGACACAACGCAGTCGAGTCGGTAAAATCAGCGACAATTTTTGGTACGGTTTTATTCATCTTAACGTAAGTTGCTACACTGGTTACGGCACGCGGATGAAGATTAATTTATTAATTGGGTAATTTCCGAGCGACGCCGGCGCGGTTGCAAACCGCGCCTACCATATGTTTCGAGGAAAATCGGGATTACCGATTTAAATACTTAAACTTCATGAGCGTGCCTACTACTATGGGAGGGGAGGAATGAGTAGATGGCTGATGCACTACCGCTTATTGCATATCCAGATTTAGAGAGTCGGGTGAAGGCTGTGGAGGAAGATGGCTTTGTCTATTTCCCTGGGGTTCTCAACGCCGATGAGATTGCTGAACTGCGAGATGCCATGGATCGGTTGACGCAGATACCGGAAAGTTTCGATAGACACAATACCCCTGAAAACGGTGGTTTTCTCAATAAACATATCAACAATGCGTTCAATCGGGATGTCGTTTTTCTGCAATATCTTGATAAGCCGGAGATTATTGAGTTGGAGGAAGCGATCCACGGCGAGGATTGCCATGTTATTGGAATGACAGCGTGGACGACGGGTCCCGGGCGTCCGGATCAGGGTTTACATACTGATTGGCTGCCGATTAGCCTACCGGCGGATGTGTTAGCGGATCCGCGGGTGAAGGTTCCAATTTTTATCACCACTGCCCATTTTTATCTTGATGACCTATACGAAGAATTGGGACCGACGAAGTTTATCCCGGGGAGTCATCAGGCGGGACGCAGCCCAAACGGCGATGTTGAGTATCAGGGTGTTGGAGATCACAGTATCCTGTGTAATGCCGGCGATGTTGTTGTTTTCCGAAGCGAGGTTTGGCACCGTGGATCGGCGAATACGAGCGATCAGGACCGGTATCTATTGCAGGTGCATTACGCGAAGCGGATGATTACACAGAAGTTTCCGCCCTATCTCAACAAGTTTCAGTTTGACGATGTGATTCTCTCGCAGGCAACGCCGCGACAGCGCCGGCTGCTTGGTGACCATCGACCAAGTAATTATGATTGAGAGGTGTTCAGGCGTTAGGTGAATAGAGGTTGGAAGGGAAGGATGGGAGCGTTCCTGCGATTCTGATCTTTTTACGTTTTACATGGTGCGTCCAACCTGAAGCGTGGCTTAGAATGTGGAACGTAGGAGCAAGAAGCGCGAGGAGCAATGGATCGAAAATCTAAAATCGCAGCCGACCAACCGAGTGCCAAGATTATCGCATTGGTATTGTTGCTTGGCTTGCTTTGGGGTGGGAACTCGGTTTCGATTAAAATCGGCTTGCAGGATGTTCCGCCGTTTGCACTTGCGACGATGCGTTTTCTCCTCGGATTTGCTGCGATTACGCTGTGGTCATTACATCAGCGGGTTCAGCTCCGAATGAATCCGGGCGAGTTGCTCCCACTACTCTTTGTGTCGCTGATTTTCACGCTGCAGATTAGCACGCTGAATCTCGGAACGCAGATCACAGAGGCGTCACGCTCGACGGTTTTTATCAGCACATACCCGTTTTTTACTGCATTGTTCGCGCATTTCTGGGTGCCGGGGGATCGGCTCTCATTCAGGAAAACAGTAGGGATTACCCTTGCGTTCGGTGGTGTCCTACTGACTTTCGGGGGCAATCTAAAATTTGACTCGCAGGATTACCTGCGTGGGGACCTGATTGTCCTGTTGAGCGGTTGTCTGTTAGGACTTCGGACGGTCGTCACCAAACTCATCATCCAGTCCATCCATCCTTATCGGCTACTATTCTGGTTGATGATTTTCAGCGTCCCATGTTTTGTTATTTCGAGTTTGTTCTTAGAGAGGGGTGCGAACTTTCGCTTTTCGGTTTCCGGTGTGAGCGCAATTTTCTATCAGGGCATCGTGATTGCTGGGTTCTGCTTTGTCTCTTGGACCTCGATCCTTGAAAAGTATAGTCCGAGCCGGTTAGTTGTCCTGTTCTTTCTGACGCCGTTGTTTGGGGTGTTTTTAAGCTATCTGCTTTTGGGCGATGAGATTGGTTTCGGGTTGGTTGTCGGCGCCTGCTTGGTCGCTTATGGCATTTATCTTGTCAACAAGAATTGAGCATTAGCGTATAAAAACAGGGGAGCGAAATTCCAAATCGGGAGGGGTGTATGCAAACAGACAAGGTCAGATTAGCGATCATTGGTTGCGGCGGGATGGCGGGGGCGCATCTGAACGCCTACATTGGTCTCAAGAATCGTGGCATCGATATCTTTGATTTTGTAGCGATGTGTGATATAGATATAGATCGGGCGAAGGGTTTTGCTTCGAGAGCTGCCGAGGTGCAAGGGGGTGTGGAACCCAAGGTCTACGACGATATTGATAAGATGCTAGCACAGGAGACGTTGACCGCCGCTGACATCTGTGGACCTCATTTCTTACATCATACGCTTGCGATTGCTTGCTTTGAGGCGGGGGTTGATGTTATCGTTGAGAAACCACTTGGGGTGACAGTCCGTGCAGGCTGGAAGATGATAACGAGTGCAGCAGCCCACGATCGTATCCTTGCCACCGCAGAGCAGGTGCGGCGATGGGTGAGTTCGCGCACAGTTGAGTGGTTAATCAACAAGGAGAAACGGATCGGGGAGCCTCGTATGTTTTTTCGACAGGGTATTAGCGGGGCTAACAACGATCCTGAAAATCTCTTGCGCGATGAAATGACGACGTGGCGGCGAGAGAAACTCACAAGTGGTGGAAACGGGATCATTGATGGTGGAGTGCATTACATAGATCTCCTGATCTATTTTTACGGTGAACCCGATGAAATTTACGCCAGATCGGAGAATCTGACTCAATACCAGTTCAAAGATCCGGACGGCAATTATATTCCACAAACCGTCGAGGATACCGCGCTCGCAACGATCACATTTAAGAGTGGTGTCATCGGTCAATGGGTCAACACCGGTGCTGCTCCGGGACGCGGTATCGGCTATAACAGCTACCACGGCAGCATCGGTTCCATCTACAGTACCGGTGGATACCCACAATCGCCTGAGTTGCAGCTATGGGATGGAAGCACTCAAGATCCAGACACCTTGCAAAGCACCTACATGGCGAATCTCAGCCCAGAGGAGAAGGAACGGTTGTTCCCGCACGGCATCACGGAGGGGGTGATGCTTGAGGTCTACGATTTTCTGGACGCGGTTCGTAGGCGGCGTAGACCGGAGCTTGATGGGGTTGATGGCTTGAAAGCACAGGCGGTTTGCAACGCGATCTATGAATCGGGGTGGGCCGGTCAGGCGGTCAAATTCGATGATGTATATAATGACAGGGTGACAGGGTATCAGGATGAGATCAACGACCGATGGGGGATCTGAGCATCTATTTAAAAGCCTGAGTTCAGCCTGAAATGAGGAGAAAAGAGCAGTATATGGAGTGGAAGTTTACGCTCGGTGTTGGTGGGGCGGTTGTGCGTGATGGGCAGCTTCTCTTGGTTCATCATGCCTACGGTGCCAAGATGTGGCAGATTCCGGGCGGATATGTCAAGCCGGAGGAATGTGCCCATGAGGGGGTTGTGCGGGAAATCTACGAAGAAACCCACATCCGCGCAGCGGTTGATGGTCTGCTTGGCGTTCGCCACCGTGTGAAGAAAGGCGATAATTCGACCTATCTTATTTTCAGATTGACACCGGTTGAATTACACGATCCCATTCCCGATGAGCGTGAGGTTGATGCCGCTGGATACTTTAGCCTTGCCGAGATTGAAGCGTTTTCACCAGACGAAATTCCTGCGCTCAATAAGTGGGTGGCTCGGTGTGTTTTGGGCAAAACGCCAAATATGCTGTTGGATCAAGGCGACCCCGATGGGCTTAATCGATCGTATAACCTTTACATTTGCTCTTGAACGTTTTACGTTTCACGTATGAGGAGACTGACATGAATCAACGCGAACAGGAAACAATTGTCAATGCAGACCAGCTCCAACAGGTCTGTAGTCAACTGTACCAAAAGGCTGGTGTCGCACAGGAATACGCCGATACCATCGCCCAGATGCAGGTTTTAATGGATTTGCGAGGCGTTCCTTCACACGCAACACGCGGCGTGCCGGGCTATGTGCGTGGAATGATAAGCGGTGGCACTAACCCGAATCCCGATATTAAGACGCTTGAAGATAACCCTGCGTCTGCCCTACTCGATGGGGATCGAGGTTTCGGGCACCTTGTCGCGATCCACGGAATGAATCTTGCTATTGAAAAAGCGAGGGCAACTTCGATCGGGGTTGTAGTTGTTCGCAACAGCAATCACTTCGGCGCTGCTTCCAGCCATGCGATACGCGCACTTGAACACGATATGATTGGCTTTGCGACCACCAATGGCGGCGGCGTGAATGTGGCGGTCTTTGGTGCAAGGACTAACTCAATTGGTAACAACGCGCTCGCTTTTGCCATTCCCGCTGGCGAAGAACCACCGATTGTGTTGGATATGGCGTGTGGTGCTGCGGCTGCTGGCAGAATTGGGACCGCCCGGATGTATAATCAGAAGATTCCCTTGGGCTGGGGACTGGACGAGAATGGGGAGGAGACTGATGATCCGTCAAAGGTGGCAGCGATCCTGCCCGCTGCGGGTCCGAAAGGCTCTGCGCTCGCCATGATTATGGATGTGTTGTGTGGGCCGTTGGGTGGCGGACTGATGGGAATCAATAAGGCGTACAATCCACGGAACGCGCCGCCGGAAAAAATGGGGACAGCTCACTTTTTCTTTGCTATTAATATTGCGAGTTTGACCTCGATAGATCAATTTAAGGAGGAGATGGACGAACAGATTCGCACGACTCGCAAGGCGAAACCGCGGGCGGGATTTGATCGGGTTACGCTGCCCGGTGAAATTGAATGGGAACTCACCCAAGAACGCCGCGCAAACGGTATTCCACTCCATAAGTCTCAAGTAGTGACTCTTGAAGAGTTGGCGGATGAGCTCGGGGTGCCTGTGCCGTGGAGAACGTGAAACGTGATGCGTGAAACGTGAAGACGGCTTGTTCATTGGTGCGGTTGGACTAGGAAGAGCAGGCTACGTGGCTTAAAAAAAGACAGTGCAAAACGCAAAGAGAGACCGACATCACTAATTTTCCTCGGTGATAATGAGCAACTGATTCGCTTCAACATTTGTGAGCGTTTGTTCTGCGCCGCGGGACCAGGTAATTTTCACTGTTTCCGCTTTCGTTTCTGTCCCTAGTCCAAAAAGGAGCCGCAGGTCGTGTCCTGAAAGATAGCTTGCCCCGGCTTGGACCTCTCTCATCTGGGAATGGGAGCGGGTCACAACTTCGACACGCGCACCTATACCATCACGGTTGCTTTTGGTCCCAACGGTTTTTATCATCAGCCAGTTGTGTTTGCTTCCACCTTCGTTGCGGAGCAGCACCCCTTCCTGATTCAGGTTCACGACAAAAATGTCAGTGTCGCCGTCGTTATCGTAATCGCCAAAGGCGGCACCACGTCCCACCTTTTTGATTGAGAAATACTCACCTGATTGATTGGAGGCATTCACGAAAGTTCCCTCTCCTGTGTTGATGAAAAGTTGGTCGGTTTGTGCGTATTCGAGCACATCGGATTCTGTTGGATAGAGATGACCGTTGGCGACAAAGAGATCTAATGCTCCATCGTTGTTCGCATCGAAGAACTTTGTTCCGAAAGCCAATTTCAGGAAGCTGATCTCCCCCAAGCCTGCAATGTTTGTGAAGTCGATTAAGGCACCGTCTGCGGTGTTATGGTACAGAGTATTTGTCTCGTTGGAAAAGTTAGTGACGAAAATGTCCAAAGCACCATCGTTATTGTAGTCCCCGAAATCGACTCCCATTCCGCCTTCCGCAACGCCGTGTTCGTTATATGCTGCACCCGCAAAGGGAGCAATATCCACAAAACGTCCCTCACCAATATTGCGGTAGAGAAAATTGGGCGTTGTGTCGTTGGCGACATAGATATCGATACGTCCATCGTTGTCGTAATCCCCGCAGGTGACACCGAGACCTTTGCCGTCATTGTTATAAATGCCTGCCTGTCTCGTTACATCGGTAAATGTCCCATCGCCATTGTTTCTGTAAAGGGTATCTGATACACCTTCGTAGACCTGTGGATTAGAATAAATCCGCCGCCCACGGGGATCATACCAATCCCGATCTTTGGCTATATCATAATCGAGGTAGTTGACGACGTAGAGGTCTAGGTTGCCATCATGGTCGTAGTCCACGAAGGCGCAGCTGGAACTCCATTTTTCTCCATTTCCCACACCCGCATGAGCGGTCACATCGGTGAATGTGCCATCCCCGTTGTTCCGATACAGAAGATTTTCGCCGAAATTGGTCACGTATAGATCTGCGTCGCCGTCGTTGTCGTAATCTGCGGCAACGCAGCCCATACCGTAGCCGGTGTCTCCCACACCTGCTGTGGCAGTGACATCGGTGAACGTGCCATCTCCTGTATTTTGATAGAGGTAGTTCGTGGGTGGCGCAGCTGCTTCAAAGCCGGGCAGCGGTGCACCGTTGACGATGTAAAGGTCTAAATCGTCGTCATTATCATAATCGAGGAAAGCTGCGCCTGATCCCATAGTTTCCAGATAGAACTTGCGATCGCTAGCACCATTGACGTGCTTGAAGGTGATTCCTGCCTGTTTAGTGGCATCAACGAATTGGACTGCCATTTGTGCGTGACAAGGGACAATCAGAAGGTTAAGTATCAGGAGAAACCAATTTCTTAGCTTTCGTTGCATTCGTCTATCCATTATTTTATTTGGCTCGAAGTTGCCGGGCGATTCTGAATTCTTGGGCGGCTTTTTTGGGTTCGCCCAGTCGTTTATACGTTTCGCCGAGATTTTCGTGGAACTCTGGGTTGCGTGGATCGAACCGAATAGCAGTGGTAAATGACTCTGTTGCGTCGGAATACCTTCTCTGTAGAAAGTAGCTCATCCCAAGACTATTATGTGCCTTCGGTTCATTGGGCGCGAGGCGGACGGCGGTTTCGCAAACACGCTGCATTTTATCTAGCCGGTTGAGTCTCATATAGCATACCGCGAGTATATTGTAGGTTTCCCAGTTGTTGGGACTAAGTTTGGTGGATTGCTCTAAGGGTGTAATGGCTTTCTCAAATCTACCGTATTGTACGTGAACGCGCCCAAGCTGATACCACCGTTCGGGGTTGTCTGGATTCTGTTGAAGGGCAATTTCAAGTTGTGAAACAAGATTCATATAAGGCTTGAGGTTCTGGTACTTTCTAATCAGTTCGGCACCTTTCTGGACGTTCCCTTGTCTGATATATGTGTTCCCCAGACTGTAGTACGCTCGAATCTGATCTGGATCCAGTTCGATTGCTCGTTCAAAACAGCTAATCGCATCATCAAAATTGCCCTGTTTCAGATAGACCATGCCGAGGTCATAGTAGGGGTGGTAGGGATAATCTGGGGCGACTTTAGGATTCAGTTCGATAGCTTGGCGCAAGGCTTGAATCGCCTCTGGATACTGATTTCGTCTGAAGTAGGCAACGCCGAGCATCTGGTGTGGTGTGGGATTTTTGGGATCTAGCTTGATTGCGGTTTGGAGGGATTCGATTGCCGCTGCCGTTTTAGCAAGGTAAAGCAGATAGATCCGTCCAAGGAGACGGTGCGCTTCCGCACGGTTGGGGTCGATTTGAATGGCTTTTTTGAGCGATTCCACAGCGAGTAGATAATTCTGGTTTTTACTTAAATCTAGCCCGCGATTGTAATGTTCCACAAAGGCAGAGAGGTCGCTGTCTTCCGAAGCACGCTGTACTGTTTGTGTCGAATGCACCTCGTGATGCGTCTGAGGCACTTCAGATCCCTTGTCCTCTATCTGAGTTTTTGAGCCCAATTTTAATTTTTTGAGTTCGATAGTTGTGTATTGCGTTTCATCTTCGGTGATCTGAATGAAGTGATCGAGGGGCACGTCATGGAACTTTTGTGTGAGTCCGGTGGTGTGCCAGAAAATCTCAAGTTTCTCGACTTTTTCCGCCTGACCTAAGCCGATTGTCTGTCGGAGCGGATTGGCACCGAAGCTGCCCCCACTGTTGGCATACTTGTAAATCGAACGTCGTTCCCCGTTTTCGATGACCTCAGCATGGATACGCGCCCCGATTGCTGACCGGTTGGAATCCACACCGACGAGCTTAATCGTGAGAAAATGGTTTCCAAAGCCGGGGTTTTCATACAGGACGTTGCTATACCCATCGCCCGGAAAGGCACCACCCATCTGCTCGAAGATGTCTTGGTCGCCATCGTTGTCGAGGTCAGCGAAGACGATAGCGTGTCCCTTCTGCAGATGCCCAAACCCGCCAGCGTAGGTTACGTCCACGAAGCCTATGCCCTGCCGATTGCGATACATGACGCTTGGCATTAGGTTTTTATAGTCCGGATATCCGGTGCCGAGATAGAAATCGAGATAGCCATCGTTGTCGAGGTCGCCGAAGTTTGAACCCATAGGCGCGTTGGGTCGTACGAGATTGTGTTGGTGTGCAACTTGGTTGAAACCACCCTGCCCATCTCCACGATACAGATGTGGTAATCCACCTTCATTGAGATCGGGACGGTTATGATATGTTGTCCTCGATTCTGTCTCTGCCGCAGAAGGTGGGGCACCTATGGAGATGCCGAGGGCGTTTGCTGCGAGATGTGAGATACCAGCGGAATAGGCGGACACATACAGATCCAATGCCCCATCGTTGTCGAAGTCCCAAAACCAAGCGGGGAAGCTGCGTATCGGCAGGTCAATATTGAGTTGCTTCGCCACATCGGTGAAAGTACCGTCCCCGTTATTGCGAAAGAGGTGGTTGACACCTTTGAAATTGGACACATATAGGTCGAGTAACCGATCTCCATTGTAATCGCCCCAGATCACTGACTTGGTAAAACCGTAGTTTTGCACACCGGCTTCCGCAGCTACATCGGTGAACGTGCTATCCCCGTTGTTGCGGAATAGCTGACATGGGGCGTTGAACGTTTCGGTAGACTCATTTCCGATGTATAGATCGAGATCGCCGTCGTTATCGTAGTCGCCCCAAGATGCTGTCTGAGTGGGATAATGCACCTTGCCTAAACCTGCGTCGAAGGTTACATCGGTGAACGTGCCGTCTCCATTATTACGCAGCAAGGAGTTTGGGTGTTGCCCCGCAGCTTCCAACCAAGCACCTCGCAATACAAGGATATCGACATTGTTGTCGTTGTCGTAGTCCGCTTGGAGGAGGTTCAATCCGCCGTACAGACCTAGAAGCCCTGCCTGTTCGGTTCGTTCTGAGAAGGTGCCATCCCGGTTGTTCTGAAAAAAGCGGATTTGTCCGGCGGGATCCCACGTGGAAACGACGAGATCTAGGTAGTTATCGTTGTCGAAGTCATCAACGATCGCACCACCGGATAGATCAAATGTGTCAAGTCCCAGATGTGGTGCAATGTTAGTGAAACGCGGCATTTCTTCTGAGGATTGAAATGCCTCTGGGGGCAGGAGGTATCGCTTGGGAACCTGCTCTGGATAGCGGCCGATCGTCATGTAAGCGATGTTGAGCAGCCATCTCGCCTCCAGATGGAGCGGCAATTCAACCGTTGTATTTCGCAGCACTTCTGTGAGGTAGGTTATCGCCTGTATTGACCCCTCTTGTTGGGTGTGAATCCCACCATCTCGTAACGGCAGAATGCAGCTGTCAGGGTTGCTCGCAGTTCCGATTTCGCTGGGGCAGCAATTCTGTGTTTCGCCCTTTCGCATATATGCGACACCGAGGCGAAAGAGGGTTTGATTCGCCATCAATGGGGAGAGTTGTCCCCTCAATCGAGGCAGCAGTTTTCCTGCTTGTGTGAGTTGATCTATTGCTGCCTCTTCATTACCGAGCCGAAGTTCTGCCTCACCGAGTTCTGTATGGAGACGCCATCGGTTAAGGTTTGAAGCCTCGACGGGTAAGTTGGCGAGATGTCTACGCAGCTGGCGTGCTAGTCCCTCGCCTAGGTAATTGTTTGTTTCGGCAGTTTGATCAGCGATACCCTTGAGAAGGGTGAGCATCTTTTGATGGCTTGCGGTCGGCGTATCGGTATCGGAGGAAACATTCCCCGTTATGACGATGGCTGTTCCTATAACGATCAAGCCAAGCACGACGTAGGGGAAACGCCTGAAATACGTTTTGATTAATGATTGCTGCACAACTTGATCTTTCAAATTGAAGTCCGCAAGATAGTGTACTGGGTTGTTAAAATTTCGCTTGATAATTGGCATTGGTGGTGCTACCCTAAAAGCGTGGTGAACTGCAACTTTCAGTCTACAATCGAGGTCGGCTTACAGAGGAGTTAATTTTGGAAAATATTAAAACGTCCAGACATTCGGATGAGGCTCGTGATCTGGATGCGCTTGTAGATCAGTTAGATCCCAACAGCGTCCCCCAAATTCGTTGGGTCTATCGTGCTGCCCGACGTATCAACAGGGGGGGGCAGAAGCTCGGTATCTTCTCTGGGTCTTTCAACCCGCTCACCGTTGCCCACATCAAAATGATCGAGGCAGCACAGAAAAAATACGATCTGGACGAGATTTTGCTAATTTTGGCAAGGGCGAATGTTGACAAGGGTGTGTTCGGTCTCTCTCTTGCCGATCGTTTGTTGATGCTGAAAGAATACACCGTGAACCGTGAGGATTTTTCTGTTGCCGCTTGCAGCCACGGTAAATTCATTGAGAAGGTTGAAGCGTTAAAATCTGCGTATCCCCCCGGCTCACACTTTTCGTTTATTGTTGGCTACGATACGTTCATTCGCCTGTTCGACCCGAAATATTATACCGATTTGCACAGCGCATTGGAAGCCCTTTTCGATCAATGTCGCTTCATCGTTGCGAACCGCCAAGACTATGATGCGGAGGCAGTGAAACAGGTGATGGAATCGCCGGACTACCGTCGTTACTCAAGCGGAATTGATCTGATCGAGTTGCCAGATTTTTATGCGGAGATTTCTTCGACGGATATCCGAGCGCAGATTCAGGCGGGAAATTCGGTGGATCACCTTGTGCCATCGGAAGTGCAGGGATTCCTCAAGGCAGTTCAGGCTTATCAGGCTTGAACGCTGATTGGGACGGGGGTTGTCCACTCATAATGAATGACGACCCGGTTGGTCCTTGGACAGATGTAAACTTGTTGATCTAGATGGTCACAGTGCAGACATGTGCGGGCCCAACTCCTTGACTGCATTGGTAAAAAAAACTCGCATTTTGTGGCAATCTGTTTCATCTGCTCGTGATTTGCCGCGGTCAGATAGAACGCCTCAACTGACTCGCCTACGAGGTTGATTACGCGATCTGTCCGTCCTTCTCCTTGCCATATCTCGTTAATCAGTTCTTCCAAAATAGCGCGATAGGTCTGTTCTCCACTTGGCTCTGGTGAATGGAGGGTGATATCGTTTTCTAGGCTATATTGTATCAGGTGTTTTAATTTGCTCTCCTCCTTACGATATTCTGCTCTCATTTCAGCCATAAAGTTTTTACGAAATTCTTCCCAACCAATTTCTCTAGATCTCCACTGTGTAAGCAACTCCTTTGATGGTGCCAATTCTGTGATATTCTGCATGGCGGGAATTTTTTCGTAACAGATCGCGTATTTTTTGTCCGTTTTGCTGGCTGCGGCGTTTTCTACTGAGTTTAAGTATAGCATGATTTTACCTCTTTTCTGTTAAAGATTATCACTCATGTTAAGATTTAGTGCAAAGAAACCGAGTTTTCACCCCCTCTAATCCCCTCGCAAGCGGGGAGAGAGAAGAACGCGCAATGAATTGCGCTACTACAAACTGAAGTGCGTAACTCCTATTGTGTAAAGACAGTGCACCTATTTTATCCTGGTGCAACGAAAGTTTATTTTCCGAATCCACTTTAAGAACGGCAAGATCGCTAATCTTGATACAAAAACTGTGAAGATTGCCTATTGTTACTATGAGCAGGATTCGGTTGCGGGGTGATGGACACCTCACTTTCGATATTGACAATTTGGTTCATTGGTTTATTTTGGTTGGCATTACATTTGCGTGGAGGAATACAATGACACGAACAGGTACGCAGGTTGTTGTTAGACCGGACAATAGCGTAGGAACAAAGGCGACTGAGATTCGTTCGCCAGGAAGCGGTGAGGTGCTTGTCGAGACGGCGTGTACACTGATTAGCGCGGGTACTGAACTCGGCACACAAGAGCAGGGACGGACAGACGATTTTACCCCCGGCTACTCAAACACCGGCCGTATTATTGAAATTGGTGAAGGGGTGGAAGGCTACGAAATCGGGGAGCGTGTGTTGTCGCTGGGACGACACGCTAGTCATGTAACTGTGTCGGCTGCACCACAATCGTTGGCGAAACTGCCGGATAGTGTGTCTTTCGATGAGGGCACCTTCGGTGTGCTGGGAAGTGTTTCAATGCACGGGGTCCGAAAAGCGCGGATTGAGTTGGGTGAGTTCGCCTGCATTACAGGGATGGGACTCGTTGGACAGTTGGCGTTGCAGCTTGCAGCGCAAACGGGTGCGGAGTTGCTCTTCGCAATTGATCTGAGTGAGCCGCGATTAGGGGTGGCAAGAGATTCGGGGGCGACGCATGCCCTGAATCCGAAGCAATGTGATCTTCGCTCCGAGGTTGGTAGCATCACCGAAGGACGTGGATTGGACGTGACCATTGAAGCGTCCGGTTATCCGGAGCTGCTGCCGATTGCGTTTGACATGGCGCGCATTGGTGGGCGAATTATGGCGTTGGGATCAATCTGGCACCGAAAGGTTGAGGTAGATTTTATGGATTTTCACCTGAAGGAACTGACCTTAGTTGGGTGTCATCAGCCGAAATGCCCGACGGTTGCGACGCCTGCGTTTCCTTGGACACAACAGTATAACCGGCGTCAGATTTTGAAGATGATTGAGCGCGGTGAACTCAACGTAGATCGTTTAATCACGCACCGATTGCCTTATACGGAAGCAGGTGAAGCTTACCGGCTGCTGCGTGATGAGCGGGATAAATCGTTGGGGGTCGTGTTGACTTGGTAGTGAAACGAAAAGAATAATTACGTAATGCGTAATGCGTAAAATGGTTTCCTTACGTATTACGTATTACATAGCCTTTGTGCTTGATTTAAGCCTAACCATTCGGAGGATCGCAGTATGGAACACACAAATATCACGGCGCGAGAAATTCGATTATTTGCGATACTCGCGCTCGTAGCAGGGATCATTTTTGACTACCTGTTTTTTGGAAAGGCAATCGGGGTTTCATATCCGTTGTTTGTGGCTGTTTTCTACTGCGTATTCTGGGTTGCTTCACACAAACGGGTTTCGTTCCAAATTGACTTTGGTTGGTTTCTGTTTATCCCTATTTTATTGCTCTCGGCTGCGTTTGCCCTCCATTCAAACCCGGTGTTGCTTGCTCGCAATTTTGTCCTGATTCCACTGCTCCTGTTTGTTCAGACGACGCTGCTTGTCTATGGATATGAGTGGTCTAGCGTGCGATGCGTCGGCCGTTTTATAGGAAGATTGCTCAGTCGATTTTTTGACAATGCGCCAAAGGTATTCTTGGAGGTAATCTCGCTAGCAAAAGTCGCGTACAGAATGGCACCTGAAAAGCGTAAGACTCTCAAAAATATCCTCATTGGCTTGATAATTTCTGCGCCTCTCTTACTTATTGTAATTGCATTGCTCGCGGAGGCAGATACAGTTTTTCAGAACGTTATCGCTGATATTTTCAAGTCTTTGGAATTTATTGATTCCATTCCTTTCGCCGAGCATGTGGGAGTTATTGGGATTATCACAGTGTTGCTGTTTGGTTATTTGGCGGTTGTACTAAGGGCAGAGGTGGAGGGGGTGCCCGCACCGGCGGAGAGAGGTATAGGGGGCTGGGACGCTACGATCGTTGTTACGGTTTTGGTGATGGTGAACGCTGTTTACATTCTCTTCTGTGGGATTCAGTTTACATACCTTTTTGGGGGTGAGGAAGTGATTCGCTCTATCCCTAATTACACTTACGCAGAATACGCGAGACGGGGTTTTTCCGAGCTAATTGTTGTTACCGTTATTAACCTAAGTATTTTACTGATAGGTCTGCGCGTCACCAAAAATGATGGAAAGTTAGATCGTTTAGTTCTTGTGCTACGCTGTCTGCTCGTACTTTGCACCGTGATTATGCTCTATTCCGCACACTTGCGATTGAAGTTGTATGAGGAGGCGTACGGCTACACCTACGCACGGATTTTTGCCCACACATTTATTGCTCTGCTTTTTGTGCTGTTTATGCTTACCCTTTACAAGTTCTGGCGGAGGGACTTCCCTTTGCTCAAAGCGTTTGCTATCGCGGCGTTGCTTACCTATACCACCCTGAATTACCTCAACATTGACGCAGTTATTGCACGGAAAAACGTCGATAGGTACTTTACGACTGGTAAGATGGATCTTGACTATTTGCAGGAGTTGTCCTACGATGCGATACCGGAATTGAGGCGTTTGAGTGCTGCGGACAGTGGAGATGTGGATAAAAAGAAAGTGGAAGCATTTCTTCGGGATAAACAGACGCAGTTGGGGTCGCGAAGCCATTGGCAATCCTACAATCTCTCGAAGGCGAAGGCAAAACGGATTTTGTCTGAAATTCAGCAGTGATCTTTATAGGCAAGTTACCACCTAAAATTAACCGCAGAGACGCAGAGAACACAGAGAATAAGAAAATGGGTAAAACATCTTGGCTCATGCTAAGAAATCGTAGAAACCGAGTTTTTTTCAAAACTTGGTTTCTCTTTATACTTTGCACTTTCTTTTTGTATGCCCCTCAACCTTCGTCGCTGGTGAAGCCGTGTGCCTTACCGTAGCGGGGCAGCCAGTAGTCAAACCAAGTGGCTTCGCATCGTTCATCGCAGAATTTTAGGGATTTGCCATCGTATTCTACGCGCCATAAACGTCTGATCAACATCTTTCCACAGAGGTCGCAGTGGTGGATTTGTGTGGCGTATAGCGCATCGGAAATTGGTTCCCACTGAGCCATCAAGATGCCCTCCTTTCGCGACGAAGATCGATTGTCCTATTTTCATCAACATACCAGTCTCCTGCTTCCTGAATAAGTGCCACGGCGTATATATCACACGCTTCTTCGGGTGATACCAAGCCTTCACGGACATCATCTAAAACCTCGCTTGGAACCCGTTTTTCAGGGGGACCGTACCCACCGCCTCCCGGGCTGACAATCCTAATTTCGTCTCCGGCTTGGATCTGAATATCGGCGAATTTATTGGGAGAGGCAGTTCCGTAGACTTCGGAAAATGTCCGCCACCGGTCATCTCCATTTTTCCGAATCCGCACCGCGCCGCTCGATCCTTCTTTACCACCAAACAGTCCCCACGCCCCTGTCTCGTGCCGGTCCATAAAGCTCGAAACCGTGATTTCCGGTGCGAGCACTTCAATAATTCTTTCGCTGCCACAGCCGCCGCGATGCTGACCGTGCCCGCCCGAATCCTCGACGATACGGTATGTCTTCGTCAGCCAAGGGTAGCGTGTCTCAAAGACCTCAACTGGCGTATTTCGGCAATTTCCATTAATTGGGCATTGTGTGTGATTTCCGTCGCCGGTCGCCTTGCCTCCCCAGCCGCAGCCGTCGATGTGGTAGTTTGCGTAATACTGTCCTGTATTTGGGTGTATCCCTCCGAAAAGAAAGTTACAGGAACTGGCACCGGTCGCCGCGGCGACGCGCTCCGGCACTGCGCCTGATAGACAGCCGAATAGGACATCAACGATCCGCTCGTGAATCTCGGAGTTGCCCCCGACGCTGGGGCCAGGGTGTTTTACATTCACAACAGTGCCCGGTGGGACAATCAGTTGGATGGGGCGATAACAGCCTGAATTGCGGGGGATGGTCTGATCGGTGATGTTGAGCATTGCGTTGAACGTGGCAGAGGCGGTCACACCGTAGGTGCAGTTGCAGGGACCCCGCGCTTGGGGACTTGAGCCGGTGTAATCAAAGAGGATGTTTTCGTCCTCCACGATGGCTGTGCAGTTGATGCGATACCGTTTGTCAGGAACAACGCCGTCATTCTCGATCCAGTCATCGAATTGGTACTCGCCGTTGGGGATGTCTCGGATTTCTGCCCGCATCCGTGCTTCGGAGTAGTCCATGAGCTGCTTGCCTGCGGTGAGAATTTCATCGAAACCGTACCGATCGAGGAGTTCATGGAGTCGCCGCTCTGCCACATTGAGCGATCCGAGCATCGCGTGAAAATCGCCCCAAGAGGTGCGCGGTGTCCGGTGATTTTCAAGGATAATTTTCCAGATGTCTTCAACGGGTTCGCCTTCTCGGATAATCTTGACCGGCGGCAATCGGAGCCCCTCTTGGTAGACCTCCTTGGCATCCGCTGCGAAACCGCCGACCGCTTTCCCACCAATCTCTGTGACGTGGGCGATGTTGCCGATGAACCCGTATAACTCGTCGTCGTGGTAGACCGCTTGAATCACTGTATGCTCCGGCATGTGACATCCGCCGCGGTAGGGGTCGTTGTGCATCACCACATCGCCGGGCTTGAAGTTTTCCAGACCGATTTCGGCGATCGTCCACTGCATGGTGTAGAGAATTGCGCCGATCTGGGCGGGACAGAACTCCGCATAAGCCACCATCTCGCCGTCGCGATCAAAGATAACGCAGGAGAAATCCAGTCCTTCGTTGAAGATGGAGGAGTAGGAGGTCTTCATCATTGCCAATCCCATCTCACGACAGGTATTGACGAGGTAGTTGTTGATGATGGTGAGTGTGACGCTGTCTATCGGTTTTTCTGTTTTCATTTATTTTCTCTAGTCAGGAATTTATAGTATGTGTGCCCGTCAGAAATCGAGTTCTTAGAAAAACTTGGTTTCTCGGAGAACAGCCTAACAGCAAACCTACCCTCCAAAAGTATCAACCCAATTAGGTTTTATTGCTTTTTGAAGACAATGACCTCACCATCGTCGCTGTTAATTGTGAGGGTATTCCCGCTTCTAGACCATGTACCGGTATCTTCGTCTGCACCTCCAAAAAAAGTAGGTGCTTCTCCTTCCGTTGTGATTGTGAGTGTATAGCTGGAGCCAGATAGAGAGTAAGTACCCATAAATTTAACTGAACTCTGTAGTGAAAATTCGGTCCCTCCCTCTTTTACTTCAACCTTTACAGCAAAATCCGCATCCATCATTCCGTCGTCATTAAACGTCCAGTTGTTGGTAACAATAGAAAAATTTATGCTTTCTTCTCCAAAATCTGCTGCCAAAGCTTGTTCTAAACTCTGACCATCAATGCTTTCTATTGCCCATGTGCCGACCCAATCATTCTCATCATCTTCACTACCACAACCGACGACTCCGATAATAAGAAATGCACCAAGGCCAACTAACCACAAAAACGAACGGGGACTTACTTGTTGAAACATTTTTTGTTTTCCTTATTAAGTTGGAATAAACTTTAGATTTTTGAATAAGAAACAATAAGGAAAACAGGCCACAAATGCCTATCTCCCTTTTGGCTTCATGAAACCGATGTCGAGATAGGGCGGGGCAGGATGCCCCACCTACGGTTTCCGTTGCACGCTTTCTTAACATGAGCCAATACTTTTTAACCCACTTTCCTACTTCAGAATCATCATCTGTCGTGTGGCGGAGTAGTTGGCTACTGTGAGAACGCATCTGCAACCCACACCAGATCCAACATATTAACTATCCCATCTCCGTTAATATCTGTTGGTAAATCCGGACCTTCACTACCAAATGCGGACGCAACCAAAACCAAATCTAGGAGATTCACGACACCGTCGTCGTTGACATCCGTTGCAATCGGTGGTGGTTCTGTATCCGAGATAACGTTAAAGATTACCGGATCATCTATAACCAATCCCGCAGCGGTTGCGGAAACGGTGTGTATTCCCAAATTCTCTCCTAGCGTGAGTGTGCTCTGCGCCCTGCCATTTTCCTCAGTGGTTGTGTGTGTGACACTGAGCGTTCCGTCGCCGGCAGTCACGGCAAACGTGACCGGAACCCCCTCAAACGCGGAACCGTACTCATCCCGCACTTCAACGACAAATGGGTTCAGTGTTACAGAGGGAGCACCGCGCTGGTAACCCGAGATATTCAGGATGGTCGTAGGGGTACGGTGGCGAAAACGGAAGCTAACGCCTCTCGCCCTTAGGATCGGGATGTGTGTGTGAATTGATGGGTAGTTAAGAGAATTTTCTCGCAGCCCAACTATGTCTTCGTCCCCTAACCCCGTATTTGTTACTAGGGTTGAGATATCCGATATAGCGTTGTCATATAGCCACAGCCATTTTAGATTAGTCAATCCTGCTAGCGGTGAAATGTCCGATATGGAATTGTGCACAAGAGACAGTTCCGTCAGATTGATTAGTCCTGCCAGTGCCGAAATATCAGATAGTGAATTACCCCCAAGATCTAGATCTATCAGGTTAGTCAATCCCGTCAGAGGCGAAATATCGGATATAAAGTTACTCACAAGATATAACCGTTTCAGGTTGCTTAGTCCTGCCAGAGGCGAAATATCGGATATTGGATTATTTCTAAGAGACAGTCCTGTCAGTGTGGTTAATTCCATCAGCGGCGAAATATCGGATATTGGGTTATTCGTAAGAGAGAGCCATTTCAGGTTAATCAGGTCCGCTATAGGTGAAATATCCGATATAGGGTTGTCGTCAAGAGTTAGCGATATCAGGTTGGTCAACCCTGTCAGCGGCGGAATATCTGATATAGAATTGTCGTTAAGATCCAGCCCCGTTAGGCTGGTCAACTCTGTCAACGGTGAAATGTCTGATATAAAGTTGTTCCCAAGACCCACTCCTGTCAGGTGAGTCAATCCTGCTAGCGGCGAAATATCCGATACGGAGTTGTCATCAAGACCTAGTTCTATCAGGTTGGTCAATCCCGCCAGCGGTGAAATGTCTGATATAGAGTTGCCCCAAAGATATAGAACTGACAGGTTAGTTAATCCTGCCAGAGGCGAAATATCTGATACGGAGTTGTACCCAAGGTTTAACCATGTCAGGTTAGTTAATCCTGCTACAGATGAGATATCCGATACAGAGTTGCCCTCAAGATCCAACCCTGTCAGATTGATTGCGAACTCCAGTCCGGTCAAATCGCTTATGCTAGCGTCGTCTCCTTCAAGATCTGTCAAGATCTCCATCTCTGCCACAGTGATTATGGCACCTGACGCTTTGCCGAGGGCGGCTTCGACGACAGTGCGGAGGTTGGGGTCGGGGATGTTCACTGTTTGTGCCGTTGTTGTCAACGGAATCGAGACGCAGATTAACAGGAAAAAAGTGAGACGAAAAAGTTGTGTTCTCATGGGGTTATCTCCTCCGCGATTGGAAATGCGTGTGAAATCTCTGTGGATTGATTGCCTGTTACTTTTATCCAGACGCGGATCTCGGTTTCACTAGAGAGAATTTTATGCCGATCAGCATACTACAAAATAAGGGGGTAAGTCAACGTTTTTTTCAGGTTTGATGTTCTTGGAGAGGCAATTTCCGCTCAGGTTTTTTGGTTTACAGAGACCTTCTGTCATGCTATAATAACTCACCTAATCTACGATCAACATCCCTGATACAAATCGGGGGAACAGACTCTAACAGGGAGATTGAAACTAAAGCAGATAGTCATGTTCACAGGAATTGTTGCCGAGTTGGGAACCGTAAAGGGGATTCAGCGCAGCTCACAGGCGGGAGTGCTGACCATTACAGCCGCAGAGGTATTATCGGATGGGGTTGTCGGGGATAGTATTGCGATAGATGGGGTCTGTCTGACGATCACGGATCTGACGCACGACAGTTTCACGGCAGATGTTTCTGCTGAGACATTACGTCGCACAACATTGGGTTCCCTCAAGCCGGGCGATCCGGTCAATCTTGAGAGCGCGTTGCGCTTGGCGGATCGGTTGGGCGGGCATCTCGTTTTAGGGCATGTTGACGAGGTCGGGATCATCAGCGGTTGGCAGGACGAAGGCACATCATCATTGATGCGCGTTTCGATTTCTCCTGAAGCAATGCGGTATGTGGTGTATAAGGGCTCAGTCTGTGTTGACGGTGTCAGTCTGACAATCTCAAATCTGTTTGACGATGGTTTTGAGGTCGCGCTTATCCCCCACACCAAGCAGGTGACGACGTTGGGACATAAACGGGTTGGCGATCGTGTGAATATCGAGGTAGATCTGTTAGGGCGGTATATCGAACGGTTGTTGACTTATCCATCTGTCGAAGGGGCATCAATCGATATGGACTTCTTAGCAAAGCACGGGTATATTTGAAATCAAAATTTCGACTATGATGAATTCTAAAAACAGATAGACACTTTCGCCCCTCGGTTTCGATCCCGATTCTCGGGATTCCGATGTATCGGAACAGGAATACGGGACGAGGAGAACGGTAGGTGCGGTTTTCTAACCGCACCAGCTTGGAGTGTCCCATTAATTCTAATTAACCCACTTTCCTACTTGAGAATCGTCATCTTCCGTGTGGCAGAATAATCGCCCGCTGTAAGGGTGTAAAAGTAAGTGCCACTTGCCATAGGTTCGCCGAATTCATTTTTGCCATCCCAATAGGCGGCACGGCTGCGGGTCTGATATATACCTGCGGGTTGATGTCCGAAGGCTAACTGCCGAACTGCTTGTCCGCTTGTGTCGTAAATAGTCAAGGTGACATCTGCCTCCTTTGCAAGATTATACGGTATCCACGTCTCCGGATTGAACGGATTTGGATAGTTGAGCAACAAAACAGTTTCTTTCGGTATCAGTGTTGCAAGAAGTTGCTCTAGAAACAGAATGCCTTTTAGAGACGTTGCATCTGTGAGATCTAGTTGTTGTGCTTGGGAAAGCCACCACTTTACATCTGCTGCGGTCAACATTTCAAATGCTTGTGCCGACGGTGCGGCCTCCGCAGCTCCAAACGCATCCGCAACCCATACCAAATCCGAAATATTAACTACCCCATCTCCATTAACATCCGTTGCTATATCCGGGCCCTTGCTCCCGAATGCGGACGCAACCAAAATCAAATCTAGGAGATTCACGACACCGTCGTCGTTGACATCCGTTGCAATCGGTGGTGGTTCTGTATCGGAGATAACGTTAAAGATTACCGGATCATCTATAACCCATCCCGCAGCGGTTGCAGAAACGGTGTGTATTCCCAAATTCTCTCCTAGCGTGAGCGTGCTCTGCGCCCTGCCGTTTTCATCAGTAGTTGTGTGTGTGGCACTGAGTCTACCGTCACCGGCAGTCACGGCAAACGTGACCGGAACTCCCCCAAACGCAGAACCGTACTCATCTCGCACTTCAACGACAAATGGTTTCAGCGTTACAGAGGGGGAGCCGCGCTGGTAGCCTGAGATTTTCAAGATTGCCGAAGGGGTACGGTGGCGAAAAATTACCTTAACTCGTCTTTCTTTTAAAATTGGGATGTGTGTGTTAAGCGATGGGTAGCTCAAGGGATTGCCTCGCAGCTCAACTTCATCTGCATACCCCAACCCTGTATTTGCTACCAACGCTGAGACATCCAATATAGAGTTATTCGCAAGGTATAACCATGTCAGATGAGTCAATCCTGTCACAGCCGAAATATCAGATATGGAGTTATTCGCAAGGTATAACCATGTCAGATGAGTCAATCCCGCCACTGGTGAAATATCGGATATAGAGTTGCCTTCAAGATCGAGATCTGTTAGATGAATCAATCCCACCACAGGCGAAATATCAGATATAGAATTGCCTCCCAGATATAGCAATGTCAGCTTGGTTAATCCGGCTGTCGCCGATATATCGGATACCGAGTTCTCCCCCAGATCTAGCTCTTTGAGGTCGGCTAATCCCATCACTGCTGATATATCCAACACTGCGTTGTCCCGAAGAGACAACATGGTCAGGTTAGTCAATCCTGCTAGGGGCGAAATATCGGATATAGAGTTACCCTCCAAATACAGTTGTGTCAGGCTGGTTAATTCTGCCGCAGCCGAAATATCCGCTATCAAGTTACTACCCAAAAACAGCGATGTCAGATTAGGTAATCCTGCTAGGGGCGAAATATCGGATACCGAGTTCTTTGAAAGGCGTAGTGCTATCAGGTTAGTCAACCCTGCTATGGGTGAAATATCGGGTATAGAGTTGTATCTTAAATCCAACTCTATCAGTTTGTTTAATCCCGCCACGGGCGCAATATCGGATATAGAGTTACCTCCAAAAAATAACTTAGTCAGATTAGTTAATCCCGCCACGGGCGCAATATCGGATATAGAGTTATCCCAAAGGTCTAGCCGTGTTAGATTAATCAACCCTGCTACAGGCGCAATATCGGATATAGCGTTGCGTCCAAGAGATAGCTTTGTCAGGTTAGTTAATCCCGCTAGGGGCGCAATATCGGATATAGAGTTATCCCAAAGATACAGTCGTGTCAAATTAGTCGCGAACTCGAGTCCGGTCAAATCGCTTATGCTAGCGTCCTGTCCTTCAAGGCGGGTCAAAGTCCCCATCTCTGCTACAGTGATTGGGTCCCCCGATGCTTTACGGAGAGCGGATTCGATAACAGCACGGAGGTTTGGGTCGGGAAGGTTCACCGTTTGCGCCCTTGTCGGCAATGGAATCGAGACGCAAATTAGCAGGAAAAAAGTGAGACGAAAAAATTGTGTTTTCATGGATTTATCCCCCTAGCAGTTGGAAATGTGAGTAGGTATCTGTGCCTTGGTGGTTTGTTACCCTTATCCGAACGGGGCATCTAATTTCCCCGCCATAGCCTCGATCGCCCGGTCAAGGCTACGGGAGAATTATGGAATAAATAGAACTTTTGCCCCTCGGCTTCGATCCCTCCGATAAATCGGGGTAAACTAATTATCGGGGCCGGTAGGTGCGGTTAGGAAACCGCACCGATTTGGAGTGTCTTATTCATTCTAAGATCCACTATAAATGACTCTAACGCTCAGGTTTTTTGGTTTACAGAGACCTTGAGTCATGCTATAATAACCACAGTTGCTGCTTCCGATACTGAAGGTTGAATAGGGGCTTATTTGCCTAGCAAACCCTCGTTATTTTTTCTATGGGAACGTGACTGAAAAGTTCGGTTTCTCTTGTGAATACGCAACTTAGGTTGTTATCATCGTAGACAAATGCAGTACTTTAACCCGCTGCGATTGTAGAGCAACTTGTGTGCCATGCCTTTATTAACAATGAGGAACGCTGTCAGAATGATCGGGAGATCCCTCGAACCGTCGAATTTTATCGTCAGATCCGAATAGGTATCGTTACACACAACATACCCATGAAGTTAAGGGTATTGTTGTGGATTGACACCCCATCCGGCTCATTGACACCTCTGGAACAATCTAGCCGTAACTACCCAGAAATCGGGCGCATCTCACTTGTACATGATTTGAAAATTGCCCAATACCGTGCGAACCAGTTGGTGTCTTTAACCTTAAGTGTGCAAAGTACAGATTAGATGACTGCTAGAGGGGTATGACTCGCGCCCGATGTCTGATTAGGGTCTATCAGTCTATATCCCCCAAGATCTGTAAATCCCATAGTGAATGAGTCGATTTGCTATCTTAATCGATAAGATTTATGGTGAACACCAAAAATAAATAGACACTTTCACCCTCCGGTAGGTGCGTTTTCCTAACCGCACCGGCTTGGAGCGTCCCATTAATTCTAAGATCTACTATAAATGAAGGCATCATCTATGAAGTTTAACACAATTCCAGAAGCAATTGAGGCGATACGGAATGGAGAGCTAATTATTGTCTCCGACGATCCGGATCGGGAGAATGAAGGCGATTTAATCATGGCAGCGGAGAAAGCCACGCCGGAGGCGATTAATTTCATGGCGAAGTACGGGCGTGGTATGATTTGTCTTCCTGCCACCGCGGAGCGGTTGTCAGAGTTGAATCTTCCGTTGATGGTCTCGGAAAACACCGCACAGCTGCATACAGCGTTTACGGTAACAATTGATGCCAGCGATGTGACCACCGGCATCTCCGCCTACGAGCGGGCACATACGATTCAAAAGTTTGTCCAGCCAGAGACGACAGCGGAGGATTTCGTCCGTCCGGGCCATATCTTCCCGCTGCAAGCAAAGGAGGGCGGGGTTTTGCGGCGTGCCGGTCATACGGAGGCGACGGTTGATTTGGCGCGCCTGGCGGGACTCTATCCGGCGGGGGTTCTCTGCGAAATCTTGAACGAAGATGGTACAATGGCGCGGCTGCCGCAGCTTTTTGAGTTCGCTGAAAAGTATGGCCTAAAGTTTATCACTATTGCGGATCTAATCGCTTACCGACGGCAAACGGAGACGCTTATCAAACGGGTTGCCGAGGCGGATCTCCAGACGAGGCACGGCTACTTCAGGCTCCATTCCTACCAAAGTGCTGACGATGATAAAACTCACATTGCATTGATCAAAGGAGACATTTCGGACGGTGAGCCGGTGCTAGTGCGGATGCACTCGCAATGTTTCACCGGGGACGTGTTCGGTTCGCTTCGATGCGACTGTGGCGAGCAGTTGGAGAAAGCAATGCAACTGATCCAGAAGGAGGGGCGGGGTGTCTTAGTCTATATGCGTCAGGAGGGACGGGGCATGGGACTCGGCAACAAGATTCGCGCCTACCGGTTGCAGGACAGCGAGGGGCTTGACACCGTTGAAGCGAATGAGCGACTTGGTTTCCCCCCAGATTTGCGGGATTACGGCGTGGGTGCCCAGATTTTGACAGACCTCGGTGTGGAGAAGATGCGTCTGTTGACGAACAATCCGCGTAAGGTGAGTGGTCTTGAGGGGCATAGTCTTGAGATTGTCGAGCGGATTCCGCTGCAAACGAGGCCCCATGAGTTTAACCGTCATTATTTGGAAACGAAGAAAACGAAGCTAGGGCATCTGTTGTTAGATACTATCAACGAGGAGAAGGAGGAGACGGTGCACGGTTATGATGGCCTGATGGTTCAGGGTTAGACCACCTGCACTAAGGAACAATGCCAAATATCTACGAAGGCAATCTTATCGGTACGGATCTGAAAATTGGGATTGTGGTCAGTCGGTTTAATAGTTTTATTACCACCAAATTGTTGGATGGGGCATGTGACGCGCTTAAACGCCACGGTGTGAACGAGGACGATGTGGACATCTGCTGGACGCCCGGTTCGTTTGAGATCCCCACTACGGCAAAGCGGCTCGCTGATAAGGGGCGATATGATGCGGTTATCTGTATCGGTGCGGTGATTCGTGGTGCAACACCGCACTTCGACTTTGTCGCCAACGAAAGCGCGAAAGGAATCGCACAGGTTTCTTTGAATACAGGGATCCCGGTGATTTATGGCGTTATCACTACTGATACGATTGAGCAGGCGATTGAACGCGCTGGCACGAAGGCGGGGAATAAAGGGGCAGAAGCGGCGGTCACTGCGATTGAGATGGCGAACCTGTATCGGCAGATTGACGGATAGAGGGATTGATAGGCACTTTAAGCTTATGGCAGCCTTAGAAGAAATCAAAATTGGTAATGGGCGGATTATCAAAGGGGATTGTCTCTCAGTCATGGATAATTTCCCCGACAACCATTTTATGCTTGGGTTCACCTCGCCTCCCTACCTAAACGCGATTAATTATGAGGAGCATATTGAAAAGCTGCACGGGGCCAAGGCACGATGGGAACGAGAAGATATATCCTACGAGGAATATCGGCTTTTTCTGGAGAATCGGTTCAAGGCATTGCTGCGAATTACAAAGCCGGGAGGACACAATGTGGTAAATATTGCCCCGGTCCTATGGAATGGTACGCGGACTGCGCTCCCGTTTCATTTTGTCAGTTGGCTTGAGGATATTGGCTGGCAATTCAAGGAGGATATTATCTGGGAAAAGCCGGTTGCGAGGGATCGGCGATCAGGAGTTTTGTTACAGCATCCCTATCCCGGATATTATTATCCTAGTTTGGTTGCCGAATATGTATTTGTCTTCCAGAAACCTGCCGATAAGAAAAGTCAGAACAACATTTATTGGGATAGAAGTAATGAAGAGAAGACAAAAAATGAGATTGACCTGAAGGATTATCAAGGCGAGAAAAGCAAAAACGTCTGGAAAATCCGTCCATTAGCTCCTCAAGAAAATCTGCATCCGTGTCCATTTCCATTAGAACTTGCGGAACGGGTCATCCAGTTTTACTCTTATAGGGGAGATTCGGTGATTGACATTTTTGCTGGAAGTGGACAGACAAATTGTGCTGCTGAAAAATTGGGCAGAGCGCATGTCGGCATTGAAACGCAACAAAAATATATAGATTATGCGCTTGAACAGTATCATCAAATTTTGAACAGCGAGACATAGAATGAAAGCAACTGTGCTGCATGGAGATTGCGCCTTGCTATTAGACCAACAGAACATCCCTTTTGGGCATGTTGATCTCACCTTTCTCGATCCACCTTTTAATCAAGATAAAGGCTACAACGAGTGGGATGATAACTTGCCTGAAGCGCAGTATTGGAAGTGGATGGGCGATGTGTGCACGAAGATTTACGACCGAACTGCTTCGGGTGGCGCAATCTATTTTATGCAGCGCGAGAAGAAAACCGAGGCTGTGCTACGGTGTTTACGCGAGTCTGGGTGGACGTTTCAAAACCTGATTATTTGGAAAAAGAAAACGTCCGCTGTCCCCGGGATGAATCGTTTTGGCAAACATTACCAGATCATCGCCTTTGCAACGAAAGGGGAGCGTCCACGGGTATTTCATCGTTTACGAATCAATCCACCACTCCCTGCGGGCTACAAATATGAACGGGAAAACGGCATGTTCGTCACCGATGTGTGGGACGATATTCGTGAGTTGACATCGGGCTATTTTGCCGGAGATGAGGCACTGCGGGATACAGAGGGCAATCGCTTGCACAAGCAACAGACACCGATTCAACTGCTCCTTCGGATAATCCTCTCTTCCACAAATCCCGGTGATGTTGTATTGGACCCATTTGCGGGTTCGGGGACAACGCTGGTCGTTGTGGAGCAGTTGGGGCGGAAATCAATCGGGGTTGAACTCGATAAGGTCAACGTCAAAATCATCGAAGAAAGGCTTGCTGAAAAAAGGGAAGCGGATGATATTTCAAGTTTATTCAAAGACTATGAGTGTACACCGGACCTAGAAGCTATTTGGGGCAGAGTTGAATCGAGAGCCGCAGCGACTTTCAAGCAGGGAAAACTTTTTGAGGCGAATCAAAGGTTACATTTGAGCAAATGAATGTCTTAAACCTATTTTCACAGATTAAAATTTTCACTCTGCAACATCACTTCAATGGTCCCTTTTTAATTTTTCAAACGAATCTTTTATCCACATGAGTTTCCAATGATTGCAATTATCGACTACGGTGCGGGCAACCTGACGAGTGTTGAACGCGCTGTCCAATATTTAGGCTACGACGGAAAAATTACCGCTGATCCCCAGACCATTTTGGGCGCGGAGAAAGTTATCTTTCCCGGCGTGGGTGCGGCGCGGGCAACAATGGATAACCTGAACGCGGCTGGGCTTGCGGAGATTTTGTGGGATGTCTATAAATCGGGTAAACCGATGTTAGGGATCTGTATCGGTATCCAGATCCTATTTGAACATAGTGAGGAGGAGGATACCAACTGCCTCGGTATCTTGCCCGGTGTTGTCAAAAAGTATGAGGCGACACAGACCCAAAAAGTGCCGCAGATCGGCTGGAATGAGGTGTATCAGACGCAGGCGCACCCAATTTTTCAAGATGTTCCGAATCCTGCTCATTTCTATTTTGTGAACTCGTACTACCCGATCCCGCGGGACGATTCATACATCGTCGGTAAGACCACTTACGGCGTTGAATTTTCGAGTGTTGTCGCCCATCAGAACTTGATTGCGACACAGTTCCATCTGGAGAAAAGCGGTCGAATCGGACTCAAGATGCTTGATAATTTCTTGGGGAATGGACAGTAAAAACCTTTGCGAGTAATCTTTGAAACTGTGAATTGTTCATGCTAACTTTCTTTTTGGTATTCGTTGTTTTACTGATTAACCTGTTGGTTTACGGCTTGGATAGCCCCCACAACTATGATGTTGTTTCGCATCTCTATTATGGGGTCATCATCCTCGCGGGGATATACGACAACCGTCGCGGGCAGTATCTGTTGCTTGCGTGCACGACATTAGCGAATTGGATACACGCGGGGCTCTACTATGAGCAGATCCATTTGGGTGTAGTTGCAATTTTATATCCTATCATTGCATATTTCATTGTCCGCACCATCCAGCTATTCAAGGCACAACGCGCCACTACGGAGGCACAGTTTCAGCAGATAGATCAAGCCAACACGGATTTGGAAAAACGGGTGCGCGACCTATCTACCCTTTTTGAAATCGGTGATACGGCAAACACCGCTCTGGAATTAGATGAGCTTTTCCAAAAGATTATCAAGACGCTTGCCAACCGGATGGGGGTATACCGGGGTGCGCTGAGGATTTGGGAAGATGGCGAGTTAGTCAAAAAGGTGGAGGCAGTTGTTGGATTGACGGAGGCGGAACTCCGGCGCGGCACGGACAGTCAAATTGATCTTATCCAACAACAGGTGCTCCAATCTGGGCAACCGATCGGTGTGCCACACAGTCGCACGCCTCTCGAGCAGATTGAGTTTCCAGATGCGAAATCGGTGCAATCGAAAGATCCGATAGCATTCTGGTGTGTTCCGGTGGTGGTGGATGAACAGGTGATCGGCACATTGACGATTGATAAGGCATCGGACGAATTTTCGATTGAGGACGATATTCGTATCTTGACGATTATCGCTGCGATTGTAGCACAGCGCGTTAAGATTCAGCAGATGATTGACTCACTGGTGCAATCCGAACGCCTTGCAACGCTTGGAAAACTTGCGACGACGGTGGCGCACGAGGTGAGAAATCCGCTTGGCGGGATCCGTGGTGCGGCGCAGTTGCTTCAACTAGGGGGCGAATCAAATTCCGAGATTCAAGAGTACATTCAGGTCATTATCAAAGAGGTGGATCGGTTGAATCGTGTGGTTGAGCAGCTACTTGTGTCCGGCAACCCACGTACCGCCGGCGTCAAGTTAGGTAGTATTGATGACCTGATCGACAATAGCCTTTCGATCTGTCAGCCGGAGTTAGATCGGGACCATATCCTCGTTGAAAAGAAATTTGCTGATAGTTGTCCACCGGTTTCTGTGAACGCTGACGGAATGATACAGGTGTTATTGAACCTATTTCGTAATGCAATTGAATCGATGGAAGATGGGGGTATCTTGACGATCCAAACCCTCTATGATTCTGTGACTCAGGTGGTTAAAATTTATATCAAGGATACCGGACGGGGTATACCGCCGGAGGTTGCTCCTCATCTGTTTGACCCATTCTACACAACAAAACAGAAGGGGACGGGGCTTGGGTTAGCGATTAGCCAGCAAATTATTGAGGAACACGGCGGTGCAATCGAAGTTGATATAACAGAGCCTCAAGGGGCAACGTTTATTGTGACGTTGCCGATTTGAGCAAATTCAGTGAATACAGATATGGTGAATGAAAGAAACATGTCATTAACTGAAGAAGAAATTCGCGAATTAATCGCTAGTGAATTTCCGCGCCTAATAACCCAAAATACCGAAATTCGTTATGAGTTAATCGGTGTTATGTCGGAGACTTTTGCCAAAAAAGAGGATATAACAGCGATTTTGAACGAGCTCAAGCAGATGCGCGAGGAATCTGAACAACAGCGGGTTGAATTCCGGCAGGAGATGCAAGGCTTACGTGAAGAATCCAATCAACTACGTGAGGAGTCCGAGCAGCGATGGGTTGAATTCCGGCAGGAGATGCAAAGCTTACGTGAGGAGTCCGAGCAGCGGTGGGGTAATTTCCGGCAGGAGATGGAAGCCCTACGTGAGGAGTCTGAGCAGCGGTGGGGTAATTTCCGGCAGGAGATGGAAGCCCTACGTAAGGAGTCTGAGCAGCGGTGGGGTAATTTCCGGCAGGAGATGGAAGCCCTACGTGAGGAGTCTGAGCAGCGGTGGGATAATTTCCGGCAGGAGATGGAAGCCTTACGCGAAGAATCCGAACGGTTGCGTGAGGAGTCCGAGCAACGGTGGGTTGAATTCCGGGAAGAGATGCAAGTTCTACGCGAAGAGTCCAATCGGCTGCGTGAGGAGTCCGAGCAACGGTGGGTTGAATTCCGGGAAGAGATGCAAGTTCTACGCGAAGAGTCCAATCAGTTGCGTGAGGAATCTAGAGCGTCACGTGCATATCTAGATGATGAATTAAAGCGATTTCACCATACCGTTCAAGGTCTGGGAGCGCGCTGGGGATTGCAGTCCGAAGAGGCATTCCGCAATGGGCTTGCTGCAATTTTGACTGATGAACTCGGTTTCCGGGTGGAACGGTACGAGGCTTATGACGATTCTGGATCGGTTTTCGGACAGCCGGAACAGGTGGAGATGGATGTAATCATCCGGAATAGCTCAGTCATTGCAATTGAAATTAAGTCATCAGTCAGCCGCGGCGACCTTGCCCTTTTTCAAAGGAAAGTGGCATTCTTTGAGCAGACGGAAAGTGTAACGGTAAATCGAAAATTCTTCATATCTCCATTTGTTGATCCCAATGCTGTTGAATTGGCGGCAGCGATGGGCATCGAATTTTACACCCACACCTTAGATATTACGATATAGATACTGTGCTTAGTATTGATGCTGCTATGGCATTCGCCGATTTTGGTGTGGACAGCTATCATTAGATCTCTATGACACATACAATTCTTATTGCTGACGACGACGATAGCATCCGTTTTGTGTTGGAGAAAGCCCTTCAGAAGGAGGGGTATCGTACATTCTCCGCACGAAATGGGAAAGAAACGGTGGATCTCCTCCGCTCAGAAGCGATCGACACGATTTTTCTCGATATCTTTATGCCCGATGTCAACGGGCTAGATCTGATTGAAGAGCTGCAGGGTATTAACGGGACCGCATCGATTATTGTCATCACCGCCCACGGCACAACGCAAACGGCGATTGAAGCTGCAAAGCGACACGCTTATGACTATGTGACCAAGCCTTTTGACCTCCAAGAGATCATACCTTTGGTATCCCGTGCGGTATATGCTGCGGATCAAACAAAAGTGGCGATAGCAGAAGATTCGCCACCAGAAGATAGTGTGGTGCCACAAAATGGGGAGGAGGTGGGCACTCAGATTGTTGGCGAGAGCGATGCGATGCACGCGATCTACCTGACGATCGGGCGGGCGGCGATCAGCGACGAAACCGTTCTAATTATGGGAGAGAGTGGCACCGGTAAAGAGTCAATTGCCAAGGCGATCCACCAAAATAGTAAGAGAGCGGAAGAGGAGTTTGTGGTGGTGGATTGCAGCGCGATTCCCTCGGACTTGATCGAAAGTGCGCTCTTTGGACATGTTAAAGGGGCGTACACAGGAGCCGACACCGCACGTGAAGGCAAATTTGAACAGGCGGACCGGGGAACAATTTTTCTGGATGAGGTTGGCGAATTACCGATAGAGGTGCAGATGAAGTTGTTGCGTGTTCTCCAAGAGCGGGAGGTCGAGCCTATTGGATCAAATGAGATTCGCAAGGTAGATGTGCGGGTGGTTGCCGCGACGAATCGACGCCTTGATTTGGCAATTCAGGAGGGTACGTTTCGGGAAGATCTGTTTTATCGGCTCAATGTAGTGCCAATCTTTTTGCCTCCGTTGCGTGAGCGGAAAGAGGATATTCCCGATCTGGTGGACTTTTTTATTTCCCGCTTTGCTCAGGATTACGATCAGCCCAAAGGGACAATTTCGCCGGAGGCGTTCAAGCTGCTGATGGTTTATGATTGGCCCGGAAATGTCCGCGAACTTGAAAACAGCTTGAAGCGCGCGCTCGTGATGTGTGCCGGCCAGGTCCTCCTCCCGGAACATTTCCCGGAGCTTTCTGGCAGCGCAGTTCCCTCCGTTACGAAGGTGCCGACAGGGTTTGAGAGTCGCCTTGCTTCGCTTATGTCAGAGCGCGTGGATGAACTTATCGAATCCGGTGCCTCCTCGGGATCACTTCATGCAGAGATTCGTGTTGCCGTTGAGAAGCCGCTTTTTGAGTCTATTCTCCGGCGGACCAGCTGGAATCGTAGGAAGGCGGCTGAGATTCTTGGAATTAATCGGAATACACTCCATTCTAAGATGGAGGAGTATGGGATTCAAAAGCGTTAGGTGAGCGTGCGTCTATGGATATTGGAAAGGTCATCGGGACCATCGTCGCAACTCGAAAAGATCCGAGCTTGGTTGGCTATCGTCTGCTGGTTGTACAACCCCTTGATGCGGCGGGGGAATCGGCTGGCGATCCGGTCACCGCTATTGATATACAGGGTGCAGCCGGGTATGGTGAACTGGTCTATTTCGTCACCGGTGGAGACGCCGCATTTGTGTCAGCGGAACGCGCAATGCCTGTTGATGTTGCTGTAGTAGGAATTGTTGATTCAATCACCGTAACTGAAGAAGCGGAGGGGTGATGTACATCGCAAAGGTTATTGGTAAAGTGGTTTCGGTCATTAAACATCCTGCCTATGACAATCGAACCCTTCTGCTTGTTCAACCGTTGAGTCTGAAATCGCAGTTGGTACGAACACCGACGATTGCTGTTGACTATGTTGGTGCGGGAGAGAACGATATCGTGCTTGTTGGGGCGGGGCCGGGCGTTGCCCAAGAGGTCTTTGAACTTGAAACTGCCCCCATAAGGGAGTTGGTTATGGGAATCATTGATCGGTTTGATGTGTCCGGTGAGGCGTGAAACGTGAAACGTAAAGTGTCATGTGTCGTAGTTAAAGTGTGACATTATCGCAGGTTTGCCTATCTGCTCATTTGTCGAAAGGACACGACACTTTGTTTATTCCATTGCCGAGTACGCCATTGACACAGAAATCTTTTAAGCCGCGCGCGGTCCAATTTTTAATCGTCGCAAATCTCTTGGTTTTTGTATATCAGCTTTACGCGCTTTATCAAGGGGTGCTGTTGGCAGACGTATCTGGCGCGATTCCCAACCAGATTATGCACCGCTATTCGTTCTTACCACCGCTTCCAAACCTTTCAGATAAGACACTATTCACCTCCTTATTTTTACACGATGTCCATATTTTACAGGGCGGATTTATCCACATTATTGGCAACATGCTGTATCTCTCGGCTTTTGGTCCGACCCTTGAAAGTATGATTGGGAGTCTGAAATTTCTCCTGTTCTATCTATTATGCGGCGTGTTGGCAACGCTCTGTTACGTAATGATCTACTACGATTCTAGCTTGCCCCTTATTGGCGCGAGCGGCGCAATCGCCGGCGTAATGGGAGCGCACTTTATCGCCTGTCCTAGGGCGCGCGTTCGATGCCTTCTCTTTATCTATATTATCTCTGTGCCCGCGATTGTTTTGCTGTTACCTTGGATCGCCATCCAGCTAGTCAATGTCTATTTTTCGTTCCAAAGTGCGTCTATTGCTTGGGTGGCGCACGTCGGTGGGTTTGGGGTGGGGATGTTTCTTATCGGAAAATTCCAACGAACTTGGTTTCGTCCTAAACAAGAGGTGTATAGAATTCGTCCTTATGTTCGATAGTAGTCTGTTTGAAAAGATATCGTAATGTGCGGCGGCGGGGCAAAATACCCCGCTTACGGCGTGTAAATAAAGTTGAGGCGTGGCACGATGCACCACTTATGGTGTTGCTTGCTGTTTCAAACGGGTTCTATTGGGTACGATTCTGTGGTATATGATTGCGAGGTAGAAAGATGACCGCTCTAAAGCAGTTTGGGATTTTCTTGTTGTTATTTGCCTGTGTTAGTTTATCCGGTTGCGTTTGGTCTTCTCTATTAGCGAATTCATGGAGTGAGAACTTCGCGCTGGCGAGCTATGGGTCAAAGGCGAACCATCCGGCACTCAACGATGGAAGATTAGACACCGTTGCGGTTCTGGCGGCGAAAAACGAACGGATCTTTACATTACGATTCGCAGAGGTTAAGCCCGTCCGGAAGATCATCATCCATAACGTTAACCTGTTTTGGTTTCATGTGGACTATTGGGACATTGATGAGTTTGAGTGGAAAACGGTCCACTCTGTGCGTCAGTTACGGGATATTGGCGAAGGTCGGGCACAGTCCGAAATTGTCATTGATCGATTGAACTGTCGGACAAATACTATCCGTATCAACGTCTCTCGTACGGTCGATGATAACGTTGTAACAAAGGTTATGTTATCGCCTGGGGATAAGGTTGTCGATCGGAGAACCACCATGGCGGGAGCGTATTATCCTCACTTCCGCGTTATCCAGCCGGCGTGGGCGCAGGTCCGTGAGATCGAGGTATATCACCTAGCATCGAAGTAGGTTCGATTAGCGTTTGATTGCAACTGATACCCCATCACGGAGCGGAATGATTGTTGTGAACACATCGGGGGAATTGTAAAGCAGCCGTGTCAACTCTTTAACCCCGACTGTTGTATTGTGCACCCACTGTTCCTCTTCATCAAGTTCTTGCATGTCAGCATCGGTATCGTATGTAACAACACGCCCCAGCCATAGCATGTTGTCCGTGATAAACAACCCACCACTCCTGAGCCGTGGAATCGCCTTGCGAAACGCTTCGGGATATCCGTCCTTATCGATATCGTTGTAGATGATGTCAAATTCCCCTTCGGTTTCGTCGATGATTTCGAGCGCGTTCCCGACGCGATAATCGATCCGATCTGCGACTCCGCCTCGCGCAAGATAACCCGCCGCACGATCAGCGTTTTCCTGCGAACCGTCGGTGCAGATGATGCCCGCTTCCGGCTGTCGCAGTGCTTTTGCCATCCAATACGCTGAATAGCCGAAACCGGATCCCATCTCGAAGATCCGCGTTGGGTTCGTCAGCAGCACCAATTGGTGTAACACGCGCCCAACGAGAGGACCTACGATTGGAAAACGGTTCTCCCGCGCGTGCGCCTCCATCTCCGTCAGTACCTCGTCGCGTTCAGGAATAACCTCGAGTAGGTATTCGTTAATTGACGGATGCAGCACATCTAAACGTTCCATAAATCACTCCTATTCTTTCTGTGAGAAAAATGAAAGTAATGAGTAATGCGTGAAATCTGCTCTTTACCTATGACGCACTACTTGTTACCTAGTTTATGCTGTTCGATTTAAGCTGCTAACAACCTATGCCCTATTTTTTATTTGATGGTGAATCTGTGTATAATCGCCTATTTCAAACGCTTTAGGGTAAAAAAATGTTGGGAGTTTTGCTAATTTTTTTGGAGATGGATGTTTTTTTTAGAATCCATCAATAAAAATCATTTCGTTTTGACTTTTTTGATTTCAATAGCGTAAAATTCTATTGAAAACGTGGCGGATCATTCGAGCAGAACAGTGAACGGTTTCAGACAACCATCATAAAGGATCTGAAAATGGGACAAGGACAGTCGAATCTGTGGGCAAAATCCTATATCAACGATGGATATTTAATGCTTCCAGATCTCATTACACCCGAAGAGTGTAACGACTTGAAAGCAGAAATGCTGAAGATTTTTCGAGGGGATTATCCGTGTGAGGCGATCCCACCGATGCCGGAAACAGCAAGCGAGACAGAAGTATTGGATAGGATTATGTGTGTCGGCGAACCGCATGTCTTTAGCCCTTTGGTTCGGCGTTACATTGAACATCCAAAAATCTGTGAAATACTCCGAGGGATTGTTGGGGCACACATCCCATTTTGGGCAGGCGGAGTGAAGTGTATGCAGTCAATGATGTTGAGTAAGGTTCCTGGGCATAACGGCAACCCTTGGCACCAGGACGAACATCCGATTCCGACACGCGACAGATCGCTGGTCGGTGTGTGGATTGCATTGGATGATACCACAATTGAGAACGGCTGCCTTTGGATTCTGCCGAATAGCCATCGTTCGGGTGTAATTTATGATCGCGTGCCGCACAACAAACGGGATGAATTCGACAGTTGTCAAGAAGCTGTTGGTTTTGATGATACGGACGAGATTCCGATCGAGATGTCGGCTGGCAGCGTCCTCTTTTTCAACGGTTACCTCTTGCACCGTTCCAAAAAGAATCGAAGCGATACATTTCGGCGTATCCTGGTGAGCCACTATTGTTCAACAGCATCATGGCTGGGCTGGAAGGGGCAGCGAAATTACCGCGGTATTGTCACTGTTGCTGGTGAAGATCCGTACATTGACGAAGGGCATGTCACCCCAAACGTCTGGGCACGATGGGAGTAGGAACTCTGTTGTGCCACAGAAGCAGATGGCGGGGCAAGTCGCTTGGGATCCCGATCTTATCGAGGATGTCCCGTCTACAACTCTAACGGTGAGTAGACTGTAAACCTGTTTGCTTTAAGATTCCCCAGAGCGTTGTTCGCTTGTGTGTGTTTGGCGAAACGGATAGCCCCAACGGCACCCATTCAGGGGAAAATTCTACTCCCGGATCTTGTGTCAGTTGTTGGATCTCCCCATTCGCCATACGGATTAGATGGAGGTTTTTGTTATTGCCTTGAGTTGACACATAGGCGATCCATTGTCCATCGGGCGACTCGGCAGGTTCTTCGCAGGGTTGTGGGGCGTTTACCAACTTCCGGACATTTCCCCCGTTGACATCTATGGCAAACAGGGTAGGCATCTCTACATTGTCGAGCATATCGCTAGAAAAGTAAATCTCTTTGCCCTCAGCTGCCCAAGTGGGGTTCATCGCGGAGACCTGTGTGAGGGCACGCTGTTTTTTGCCATTTGCGTTCATCAGATGGATGGCACCGAAACCGTCCAGTGTGGTGCGGAACGCGATCCACTGCCCGTCTGGCGACCACGCCGGCGTTGAATTGTGTCCACCCTTGTTTGTGAGTTGTTGTGCTTTCTTGCCACTTGGGTTCATTATGTAGATATCAGTGTCTGCTGCATGCTCTCTATGTTGGTTAGATGCGAACGCAATCCAGCGTCCATCCGGTGACCAGGCGGGATCTACGTCTGTTGCGCGATTGTTTGTTAGCCGTCGGGATTCCTTGTTTTTCATCTCCATCACATAAATCTCTGGATTGCCATCTCTGTGTGAAACATAAGCGAACGCGCTGCCATCAGGTGCCCACGTAGCGGAAGAGTCCTCTGCCGGGTGGTTGGTCAAGTTGATGGGATTCTTGCGATTGGTATCCATTATGTAGATGTCAAGATTTCCGTTCAGATCGGCGGTGAAGGAAATCGTTCTATTGCCCCAAGCGTTTATCGTCGGCAGACTGCACCCTAACAGTAACACTGTCCAAACTAATTTCTGTTTCATTGATGGATCTTTCCTGTCCTCTTGCACTTTTTGGTCACTTGAGATGTACTGCACGCATTTCAGCGCAGGGAAACCAGATGCCCCGCCTACAGTTAGCTGCGTAAGTCCTATGCTATGTTAAAACGTGACCGAAATGCCCAATGTCGGCAGAATTGGCAGCAGCGGTTCTTCATTGATCTCGCAATCGAGCAGAATATCCGTTTCCTCATCGCGCGTCTCACTGAACGCATATTGGTCGATGTTAGAACGATTGTAGAGATTTAAGATTTGGAAATACCATGTAAGTTCCCACCGGCTGTATGGATTCCGTTTCGTAAACCGAAAATCGAGACTGTGATAAGATGGTAGCCGCTCTGAATGCGTCTCCCCAAATTGTCGGTCACACGCGAGGTCACCTCCCGGCTGGGAAACCAGCGTATGCGTCAAAGGCGTTCTGGGTTCGCCGGTATGGAAACGCCAAGTCAGGTAGAGATGCCAGCCCCGTGAAAGTTGATGACTGCTACTGAGGGCGACAGAGTGTCGTCGATCGGACTGCCGAAAAAATGTCTCACCACCTGCATTTTCTTCTGCAACGGCGTACGCATAGCCGACTCCCCATGTTAACCGATCTGAAACCGTATGCGTTACGAAAGCATCTACCCCTTTTGCCTCCCCGGATTCCGGAGGCACAAAAATCTGGGTCTGTCGTCCGAACTCCCTGAGCCGTCCTGAAAGGTTGTCCAATGTTTTGTAGTATGCCTCCAAACGGAACAAGAAATTAGCATTTGGATGGTATTCACCGCCGAGAATGTAATGAATCGCCTGTTCGGCACGTCCGACGGTTTGAACGTTGTCTTCCACAGGAATATTCATCATAGAGATGGGTTGGTGATAGATCCCCCATGCTCCGCGCAATATCAGTTTCTCTGTTGGGCGCACTGCGAGTGCAATCCGAGGTCCAATCTCATAGTTTTGGATGCCGGCAGCGCGATAGTCCTGAAACAGGTATCGCCCTCCCACATTAAGCGCGAGTTTTGGATGCAGCTGCCACTCGTCTTGGAGGAACATCTTAATTTCACTGCCGCTGTCTTCAAAGTCTGCGAGGACTCGTGCGTATTGGTCTATACCGGGCTGCCGTTCTCGGACATTGTAATCGTACTGCGCTCCCATCCAACGCCATTCTATACCGCTGCGAAACAGATGTTTATCCAAAAAGCCGGCTGTGAATTCCGTTTTGGTGCCGAAAAAATGGAACGAACGGAGGTCAGAATTTGCCACTCCGGTCTGACGGTCATGCGCTGCGGTCCCCCCAAAAACGAACACATCAGACCAGTTCGCCGTGCCGAAGTGATGCCTCCACCGCGTCCAAACGGTTAAATTATCATAGCGCGAATCTAAGTTATTGTCGGGATCCCCTTGCCGAATCCGATTCTTATCCCATCCATAAAGTCCGTTGAGTGTGAGTGTATCCTTCTGTGTCGGTGCGTACGTGAGTTTACCGTAGACATCCGCGTATTGTGGTTTGTAGTCCTCGTCGAAATCAATCATTGCGAGGATTAGGTCAACGTAACCCCGGCGTACTGACACGCGCCATGACCCTTTTTCTGATAGGGGTCCCTCCGCCATCGCAGTTGTATTTATAAGGTCAAGCCCGAAATTAGCAGAAACTTTCTCAATGTCCTCCTCTTTTGTTGTGATGTCAAATACACCGGCCATTTTATCCCCATACTCTGCCGGGAAGCCGCCCATCAACAGTTCGACGCGCTGGATTAAATCGAGACCAACGAGCGAGACAGCACCGCCAAAGTCTTGTAAGTGATACGGATTGAAGAGTTCCATCCCGTCTAATCGCACCAAAACGTCGTCCTTTTCACCGCCGCGTACGCTGAATCGCGCGCTGTAATCGCTTGCAACGACCCCTGGAAAAATATGTGCAGACCGCATCGCATCGTTACCAATCAACGGAAACTGCTCGATTCGTTGCTTTGAGAGCGATAATTTTGAGGGTGTCCCATCATCAATTGCGAACCGGCCGGGGGTCACCACAATTTCGTCGAGTTCAACGGGTTTTGTGTCATCTTGTGCTGAAACGTCCAGGCAACTTCCAACTCCAAAAAGTAGAAGATGTAGACAGATTGTGTGGATGGATTTGACCATGAATTTGATCCTCATAATGTTTAAGTGCTTCTTTAATTATAACACATTGTAGGCAAACAACCAACGATAGTTGAGAAAATGTACAGAGCCATTTATAGTGAATTATATAAATAGGTAGACATTGAAAAGTAGTAGACACACGCCGCCCCGATAGATTGGGATTCAAAGCAATATACTGTAGCTCTGCGAACAAAGTTTCTGACCTCGCTCGTTCACAGTATTAGGAGTTTGCAAATTGATTGATTTTATCGCACAACAATCATCCGGCGCGTCATCTGATAATCCCCTACCACTAGCGTGTAGAAATACACCCCGCTGCTGACCTCTTCCCCCATATCATTGCGGCCATCCCAATATGCTGCTTGTTTTCGTGACATATAATTGCCGGCGGGCTTGGCACCTAGATTCAAGGTCCTCACCAAATCCCCAACGACATCATAAATGTGAATTTTTACATGGGTAGCCTCTGCTAGTTGATAGGGTATCCACGTTTCGGGGTTGAAAGGGTTGGGATAGTTTGGCAGCAATTTTGTTTCCGTGACCAATGGCTGCATTTGGGATAACCACGCTTTGAGCAGGTCGTGGGCGAGGCGTGCCCCACGCGAGTGGGCTATCTGTAATTCTAAAGCTGCAAGTGCTTGGAATTGACGCTTGACACTTGATGGGTGATAATTGGCAGTTGGGTTTGAATCGTCAACAAGGGGCGCGGGTGCTGCAGCGTTTTCGCTTAAATTCACGCTGATAAGTATCAAATCGGACACATCCACTTTCCCGTCGCCATTGACATCTCCGGCGAGATGGGTGCCAACTTGTCCGAATTGAAGGGCAGCCTGTATCAGATCTAGAATATTCACGACTCCATCCCGATTAACGTCCGGGGGTAGGAACGGATCTGCTGGGGGAATCGGAGGCTTGCCATCTGTTTCATTATTTGAGTTGTTTTTGGCTCCCTCATTAATCCAATCAATAATGAGTTGCACCTGAGCTACCGGTAAAGGTGGACCACCCGGGGGCATTTCGCCCTCAACAATTACTTCAACCAGTTCGCTCCTTCGCGCATTGCCTGCAATAACAATAGGGCCCTCATAGCCTCCGGCAATCACGGCATCATACGTACGGAGATCTATACGGTACGGTCCGCCGGCGACATGACAACCTGCAAAGGCACATCGGTTCGTAAGGATAGGTAAAATATCGTCCTGAAAAGAGGGACTGGGTCTACCGGCATTTGTAGGATCATCAAATAACACATTACCATAATGGTAATCGTCGTCATCATAGTCATCGTCGTAGTCATCATCGTCGTAGTCATCGTCATCATCGTCATCATCGTCGTCATCATCGCCGTCATAGTCTTGTGCACTCTGGCTATACGTGTTAGGTCCCGTCTTGTAGGCCGTTGGGCGAATTAGTGCACCATTACTATAACCACTTAGACTAGAGTTGATCGCCCTGTTTTCACCGAAGTTATGCTGCTCCAATTCCTCCTTTTCAAGATTTGCTGCGTCGCCGGTTTTCTTTGGATTTTTTTCGTCAGAGGTATTCAAGCCGACACCGTAGGTCGAGGAACTATGGAGTTCACCCACCTCATTTGTATCCAAACGATTAGAGCCTTCTTGGTGTTTAATCGTACAGCCTATCACTATAAAAAGCAGACATGTTGTAATACTGATATGTTTTTTTAATCTCGTATACATTAATCAGCTCCCTCCTGTTGATTTCTTCGTTCATGTTAAGATTTAGTGCAACCGAGACCGAGTTTTGCCGAAAAAACTCGGTTTATCTTGGTGCTCTGCACTTTCTTTTTACATAAGCCGATTTCTTAATATTTCACTTGCAAGGATCGTGTAGAAGTTAAGCACTTTTGATAAGGTCTAGTTATTCTTGGCCCCCTGATTGATCCAATCAATGATAAGTTGGATCTGGGCTGCCGGCAAAGGTGGCCCGTCAGGCGGCATTTCCCCCTCAACAATTTGTTCGACCAATTCACTCTCTCTTGCATTGCCTGCAATGACGGTATCGTCATCATCTCCTCCCGCAATCATGGTATCATACGTACGGAGATCTATACCGCCCGGTCCTCCAGCGACATGACAGCCTGCAAAAGCACATTGATTGGTCAGGATGGGCAGGATATCGGCGTTAAACGAGGGACTTGGTCTACCAGCATCTACGGGATTATCAAATACGATGCCGCGAGCATTGACAGCGCGCCTATCGTCGTCATCATCGTCATAGTCATCATCGTCGTGGTCGTCATCGTTGTCATGTTCATCATAGTCATCATCGTAGTCATCGTCGTCGTATTCTTCACCACAACCAATCAACCCAATCGCAATCAGTAATGTAATGAAAAACAAGATTCTAGCAATGTGTAACGGTTTCATCATTTGATCCTCTTTTGAGAATTTGTTTGACAGTTGTTTTGAATTAGATTATCTTAATTAGCAGCAGAAAAGGCGCGAACGCAAACACCCCTCTACGAGAAATCGGAGATGGGCGTGTCGAGTTGATTGTCATCTAGGAATTTGCTAACAATTGGCGTTGGGAGCGTTTCCTATGTGACCTTCGTTGCCTTTTCTGCAATTATACCGAACCACTTTGGATTCGATTTTCTCAATAAAATCGGAATTTTACCTATTCCGTTGAAGATGAGTCGTGTTAGATTGCCCCCATCCGTCATCGTGCAGATTTCTGCATTTCCAGCCCGTTTGAAATAAAACGTAATTTTAGCGTGGAGGGGGCGATTAAGAGTCGGATAGGTGTGTACGAAATTCATCGGTGTGATTGTCTCAATTCTCGACAATTAAAATCGGTTATCAAGGCTGACAATCACGTTGAATCCCGGTGCATTGATGCCGGAGCCGTGCTCACGATAGCGCTTATCAAGGAGGTTTTCAAGGGCGAGGGTGAGTCGATTGTATTGGGTCACCTGAACACCGCCGCGCAGGTTAAACGTTACCCAACCCGGTGAGCCTTCACCAATGGCTGCACCGTTGGCATCAAACTCAACTTCACCTGTGTCGCGGGTGGTTCCTGGAATCCGCGGATCTCGAATATCGCTCCGATTTAAGCGTCTCTGCTCGGTTGCACCACGAACGAAGCATTCCGCCCAAAATCGTTGAGCAGGTGGCTCCCAGCGTAGACCGATCATGCCGTTGAGAGGTGGTTCGCGACGGATTCGTTCTTCCCACGGCTTGTGGGGATCCGGTGCTGCGCCGTTGATGGTCAGTACTTTTCCACGCGTGAACATCGCATTACCGTAGAGCGATAAACCACTTTGAATCGGAATCGGAACCGTTCCAGCAAACTCAACACCTTGGATTTGCACTTCATCCACGTTGTCAAATACATAGACATCAACGCCCGGATTGTTTTTCTGGATTTCCTGAATCAGGCTTGGAAGCGGTTGGTCTCCGTAAGCATCTTCGACGGGAACGCGGGTGACCAGATCGCTAACGCGACCATGGAAAAGGATCAGTGAACCGATAAACCATGGATAACGCGCCTTAAAACCACCTTCCGCTGTCCATCCTCGCTCCGATTTGAGGTCTGGCGAAGGGGAATCGATACCTTCATTGGTGACTTCGACAGCGGTTGTATCGTTCAAAGAAGGCGCGCGGAACGATGTGGCGAAATTACTGACAACATTCAGCCCGTCGGTGACGCTTGCGACTAGACCTGCGCTGTAGGTCAATGCGTTACCAGATTCATTAAAATTATCGAACTGATCGGAACGCACCGAGAGATCTGCGTTTGTGTTGTAAAGTGTATATCGTCCACCGAGCGTCAGTTCAAGGCGTTCGTGCAGTTCAATTTCGTCCTGAACGTAAAGGTTTGCGTCCCAGAATTGCGATCCGTCGATGAACCTACCCTTTGTGTCGTCCACCTTTTCAGTCCCGGTCTTGATATCGGTTTTGATTGTTTGGCTTGAAACGGTATCGAAGTAGAATTCCCCGCCTGCGACGACACGCTGCTTTGGCATTGACGAATTGACCGCTTGTGCACTAAGCCCCAATGTATTGACGGTATCGAACCGTTCACGGCGTTCCGTTGTATCGCGTAGGAGCTCGTTTCGTCCCTCTTTTTGCCGATGAAATGAAGTAGTGCATCGAATCTGGTCAATCGCCGCGGTTGCCGGTTTGGAGAGGTAGGTGGCGTAAAATAGGTCTCGGTCTTGTGGTTGAAAGAAAAACTCGTCAAACTCGCGCGGTGCAATCTTGTCGTAACGCGGTGTTTGCGGTTGTCGCCAAAGTTGGTAGGCGAGGTTGACCCTGCTGGTGTCATTGAGTTTGTAAGCGAGTTTAGCGTCGCCATCATAGGCATTCCAACCGAGTGGGCCTTCGGAATCAACCAGCCAACGTTCGGGGACATTTTTGGGGGGACCATCAGAGACTTGCACACCCGCTGGTTTGTCGGTGACAATCTCAAATTTTCGGTTCTTGTAGTGTAGGTCGTAGCCGCTGCCCGGATTGATATTACCAAACCATCGTGCCGAGGCACCGATCGAAAACCCAAGTTGCTTTTGGCTTCCGATTACCTCAAGGCGTCCGAGTCGCTCGGCACTCCCCGAAGCGAATCGAGTGAAGGCACGGGACTGGATGTTCCAATGGTCTGTTGCGTTATCAGGAATGGCGTCTTTGGTGAACATGCTGATAACCCCGCCCATAGCACCGCTGCCGTATAGCATCGAACCGGCACCGCGTAACACCTCAATCCGATCGAGACTATCCGGGCTAGTTGTTGCCAGATATTGATTGGGCCCGGAGCGGAAGGTGGAATTGTTGAGTCGGACACCATCAATCGCAAGGAAGGCTTGATAGCCGGTAAGTCCCCGCAGCAGCGGTGAACCTTGTCCGACCGTTGTTTGCTGTGCCCAGACTCCCTCTGTTTCGCGTAGGATTCGGGGTGTTGTTGGGGCATTCATACGCTCAATCTGCTCTCTGTCAATGACGGAGACTGCGTTCGGTGTTCGGAATGTGTCTTTTACGACGCGGGTGATGACAGTGACTTCCTCAAGTTCAACGATCGAGGACTCTGACCCGTCTTCTTGAGCATAAGCAAGGTTGATACTAATTAGGAAAAGACTCAAACATACCCACGGGTGTTTCGGCTTCCGTTTCATAAAATCCCTCCTCTTTTCAACATGGCTTTTGGATTATTGAATTTTTAAGACCGTGTGCTAGTTAAATGGCAATTTTTGTGCCAAAGGAATTCGAGCCAGAGATTAAGTTTTTATGCGGGTTCCTTGTTGGTTTTGTCCGACGAGATACTGTCTATTGTTCAATTTTTGAACAAGTCTGTTTTTCTTTTGGACAGTTGCGTTTGCTATAGAAGCACGGGTTGATTTAAAGTATAATAGCAAGAGCGAGAAGTCGCTAATGCCTTCCGTGTGTTTTTGAGGAAATAAGGCGTAATATCCAACGCGTAAAAAAGATGGCTACGATGTATCGCGATGCCAAATTAGGTTGACATATTCCTCAACCTAGTGGCACAATAACTACAAAATCACTCTTAGGCGAAAGAAAGGTTGTTGAAATAATGAAGCAAGCAGGTCCGCACAGGATGAAAACCGCTGTATGTTCCCTATTGTTATTACCATTGGTTATGATGGTAGGGTGCACAACATTAGTCCCCGATGATCCTAATATTCCGCTGGAAGATTTCGGTTCGGGTTCTCGTGCTGAAAAGACGTGGCGGGTGGACCGGAAGCTCGTCAGTAACGAGGTCAACTGTATTGCTGCTGATGCACACAATGTGTGGTTTGCAACGCAAGCCGGTGTTTCGCGTTGGGATCGAGGCCAAGATCAATGGTTCCACTACACAATGGAAGATGGACTGTCGAACGATGTGGTAAACGCTGTCGCAATTGATGGGCAGTGGGTTTGGTTCGCCACGGAGGAGGGGGTGAGTCGCTACGACACGGAGACGCACACCTTTTCGACCTACCGTACCATTGATGGGTTGGCGAGCGATCGGGTGTCGTCCATTGCGGTGGACGGGAACTATGTTTGGTTTGGAACATCTAACGGGTTAAATCGTTACGACAAAACCATTGACAGTTGGGCGGTGCGTACCCGTAAGGATGGTCTGGTCAGCAAGGTGATTACAACGATTGCGGTTGAACCAGAGTATGTGTGGGTCGGCACGGATAAGGAGATAAATCCGGATCCCCACGGCTGGGAGGATGACCCTCGGTTCAGCAAAGGTGGGGTGAGCCGATACCATCGAGACACCGATTCTTGGAATAATTATAAAAAATCAGATGGCTTGATAGACAATGAGATCGCTACCATTGCGGTGGATGAGAATAGTGTTTGGTTTGGAACGCAGGACGAAGGCGTGAGTCAGTACAATCAGGTTGATCAGGCTTTCATCAAAACATTTACGAAGACCGACCTGCTCAAGAGCAATATGATATCTTGTATCCGTGCGGATGGGTTTCAAGTATGGTTTGGTACTGCGAATGCCGGTGTGCATCGTTTCATCAAGCCGGTGAACACTTGGGTGCATTACACCAAAACGGATGGACTGGCAAGTAATCATGTGAGTTGGATCGCGACACAAGGAAATGATGTTTGGTTTGCAAGCAAAGAGGATGGGGTGAGCCGCTTTGATAAGGTAACCGGTGAGTGGACGCTCTATAAGCAGGCAGATTTTCTTGCGGATAACGATGTTCGGGATATAACACGCGATGCGGAGGGCAATCTTTGGCTGGCGACGGTATCGGGAATTTCGATTTACGATCCCCGAACGCGCAGTTGGGAAATCATCTCTAAAGAGGATGGTCTTCCGAGCCCGTATATTACGAGGATAGATGTTGCGTCTCAATCGACTGAGTCGGGGCAAAGCGAAATAATCGAAATCATGAACGGTGGGATGACTGGTGCACAGGTCTGGATCGGTACAGATCGAGGACTAGGCACACGCCCTTGCTCCGGCGGCGAATGGGCGTTTTATTCTCCTCTCCGATCCGAGACAGATGGGGAGGCTTTTGTGACGGCAGTCGATGCCGACGAAGATATGCTCTGGCTCGGTACAAGTTCAGGCCCCGCCATATATGACACAACTTCTCAAGAGTGGACACATCTTGAAACACCGGGTGCTAAGTCGAATGCGATTGTGTTATCTGTACTTGTCCAGGATGGAATGGTCTGGTTTGGTGGGGCGGCGGGTGTTTGGCGATATTCGATTGCGGATAAGAAGATGCATCATGCTGCTGAGGGGCTTCCTGACACCTACGTTAATGTGCTACTTTCCGCAGAAGGTATCCTTTGGGCGGGGACACGCCAAGGAGTTGCACGATATGATGTTGCTCAGGGGCATTGGGTGCCGCTATCGTTTAACGAACAGTTGCCTGTTTCCAATGTTACGGCACTCGATTTCCGAGATGGCATCCTCTGGATAGGCACACCGCAAGGTTTGGGCAATTATTCGATTGCTTCGGAGGCATGGGGTCTTATCTCGGATGTGCCGTACAGCATTCGGGACATCCTGTGTGATGTGGAAGAAACGCTTTGGTTAGCGACATCGGTCGGTCTTGTCGAATATCACCCTTCAGATGGAGGCAAAGTGCTGCATCAATCGCGTCCGGTACGGGAGCCGTTTCTTGAAACGAAGGTGTCAAATATCAAATTTGATGGGGATTACATCTGGTTCAACAACTGGGCTGCTTCACCGAACGGTGGGATTTTACGGTTTCATCGTCCCACGGGAGCATGGCAGCGTTTTACGCGCTTGGATATTCTCCAGTCAACTCAGAAAAGGTCGATGACCACAGTGCGTTGGAGCTATGTGGATACAGATGCAGTCTGGTTCACGACGGACTACGGCGTTCTACGGTACGACAAAATGGCGGATACGTGGCAACATTTTACGATAGAGGACGGTCTTTCTACGAACGATGCGGACAAGATTGCTGTGAGCGAACACAGCGTGTGGGTGATTCCGATGATCGGTGTCGAATTAAGCCATTATAGTAAAAAGACTGGAAAATGGAATGTGATTGCTCATGGAAAAGAGATGCAGATTGAGCGGTTGAACGCGTTAGCGGTTGATGGGGCGGAGGTCTGGTTCGGTTCGGGACGTGGGCTTCATCGTTACAATGAATTTACCGGTGAATGGCGTGATTTCACGCCGAGAGACGGACTAGCGGGTAGGGGTGCTGAGTGGATTACCGCGGATGAGGATTTCATCTGGGTAGCGCGTTCGGAGTGGGATAGAGACAGTAATCGTCCGCTGTCACGATACAATAAAAAAACGAAAAAATGGGATACATTTTCAACGAGTGACGTGCTCGCTTCAGATACGATTAGACGAATTATTGCGACAAAGGACGACGTTTGGATACTCTACAGACCTTGGACAAAGAAGGGGGTCACCCGATACGATAGGCGTACCGGAGAGTGGACGACAATCAAGTCGGGGCAGGGCACGCTTGAGTTAGCTGTGGACGATGACTACCTCTGGTTAGCTGTGCCCAATAATGGACTCCGGCGATTTCACTTTGCATCTGGTACTTGGACGGTATTCCGGGATCTGAAAGGAATGCTGCATAACCATGTAGATGAGTATGGGCTTGCGGTTGACGATCGATATGTATGGGTGGGCACGTTGCGCGGGCTTTCTCGCTATGACAAACAGAGGGAATCTTGGACCCCCTTTACCGCGATGCCAACCCTTTCTGGACGCACCATCCGGACGGTGGATACAGACGAGCGTTTTGTCTGGGTCGGTACTGACAACGGTTTGTCTCGTTACGATAAGGAATTGGGCACCTGGAAGCAATATCAACAGGAGGGTGGTTCCGAAGAGATTGCCACCCACGGTGGCCATTGGCACCGATGGCGTCCCAAAAGGAAAGATACACTGTCCGATAATTCGGTGAGTTCGATTGTGGTTGATGCCCAGTACGTCTGGGTCGGCACCCGAGATGGAGCGAACCGTTTTGATAAGCTCGCCCTACGCTGGGATCAGTACAAAACCGGGCATGGGTTGCCTGCTAATAATGTGACTTCTGTCAGTAACGATGGCAATAATATTTGGGTTGGCACAAACTCTGGGATTGGCAAGTATCCCCGAACCGCGGATGACCTCAACGCTTGGATTGCTTATACCTCCGGCACGGAGATTCAACCCGCCTCTGTCTCAAAAGAGTTTGCGGAGTCGTTGGTTACGGATGAGATCTGGTGTATCGCTAGCAGCAAGAAAAATGTTTGGGTCGGTACGCGACGGGGTGTGAGCAGATACGATATCGGTAAGGACACGTGGAAAACTATCACAACCGAAGATGGCTTGACGAGTGATGAAATCAGTTGTATTGCTATTGATGGGGAGCGTGTTTGGTTCGGCACAGATCGGGGTGCGACTGTCTACAATGAGGAAACAGAGGCTTGGACTTCCTATACAACAGAAGATGGATTAGCTAGCAACAAGGTAACTTCGATTGATGTTGATGGTACAGAGGTGTGGATTGGGACGTATAATGCAGGAGTAAGCCGCTTCGATCCGTCAGTAAATAGCTGGCTAACTTATACGCGAGAGGAGGGCTTGGCTCATAATGGGATTCTGTCTATCTCAGTAGGAAATACTTATGTGTGGTTCGGGACCTATCGTGGCTTGAGCCGTTTTGACAAACATACGGGCATCTGGACAACCTTCACAGAATCCTACGGACCTGAGGATCTTTGAGTCGGAGGGATTAGAAGTTTTTCTAGTGAAATCTGATTTATTTTTTTATTTTATAGGTGTACTTTACTTTTTCTAACCCATTCACTTTATGCAGACTTTCTTAGGCTAAAGGAGAATTCATTTTAATGTTTTCAAATGTGGCGCAACAGTCTGGGTTGACCTCCAGCAGCGGTGTCTTACATTCCCAAAACGGGCACGGCTTTGGCACTTCACCTGTTTTTCTTACTTCAATCTGTACAATTCTTGGTGCAATTCTTTTCTTGCGGTTTGGCTACGCTGTCGGTCATGTAGGACTATGGGGCAGCTTGGCAATCATAGCCCTTGGGCATCTGGTGACTATTCCTACAGTGTTAGCGGTGTCCGAGATTGCGACGAACCGCCGCGTGGCGGGCGGCGGTGCGTACTACATTGTCAGCCGTTCCTTTGGTCCGACCATCGGCGGTACAATTGGGATCGCCCTATATCTTGCCCAAGCGATTTCGATTGCTTTCTATATGGTTGCGTTTGCGGAAGCTTTGGAGCCCGTTTATCAATGGGTGGCTGCCACATACGAATTAAAACTTGATCGCCGCTGGGTGAGTCTTACCTGTACACTTCTCCTTATCGCTCTGATGCTGACTAAAGGTGCAAATCTGGGTGTGTGGGGATTGTGGGGTGTCGGCGCAATCCTAGCAGCCTCAATCGGTGCGTTCCTTTTGGGGACGGGCCCCGAGGATATACGACCGGAAGGATTGAACATCACGGCACGGATCGAAGGGGGTGATAGCTTCGGCACGGTTTTCGCCATCTGCTTTCCCGCCTTCACGGGTATGATTGCGGGGCTTGGCTTATCCGGGGACCTAAGGAACCCTCAGCGGAGCATCCCACTTGGTACAATCGGAGCGACAATCGCGGGCATGGTGATATACGCGCTCGTCGCTGTCAAGCTTGCCCAGAGTGCCACGCCTGAAGAACTCGCCGCCAATCAGTTTGTTATGGCGAAGATTGCCCTGTGGGGTCCTGCAATCTACGTTGGGTTGGGCGGAGCTGCCCTGTCGTCCGCCCTCGGCTCAATCTTAGTCGCGCCCAGAACGCTCCAGATGCTTGGTCGTGACAATGTTTTGCCGTTTTTTCAGTTGAACCGTCTGATGGAAAAAGGGGTAGGGCAGACACAGGAGCCGGTGTACGCGACCTGTGTGTCGGGTGCCATCGCGATTGTGTTCGTAGTGGCTGGTGATGTGGACTTTATCGCTCGAATCCTCACCATGTTCTTTATTGTGACATACGGCGTTCTGTGTGCGGTATCATTCCTTGAGCACTTCGCAGGGAATCCGTCCTATCGTCCTACGTTTCATTCCCGTTGGTACTTATCGTTGGTTGGCACTGTGATGTGCGGCTTGATGATGATTCAGATAAATGTGCTGTATGCGTTTATCTCGATTTTTCTGATGGTGGTAATCTACCTCGGACTCCGCCATAGCCACCAGGGACAGCGCGACTTGACGGCGATTTTCCAAGGAACGATGTTCCAACTAACTCGATGGTTGCAAATTACGCTACAGAGGAACCGTGGCATCTCCCCCGAAGGCGGGTGGCGTCCATCAATCGTTGCGGTAACCCAATTCGGCGAGCGCCGGCTTGGGCATTTTGATCTGCTCCGTTGGATTTGCCATCGGCACGGGTTTGGTCATTTCATCCAGTTCTTCCACGGCGATTACTCGTTTCTTGACGAGATTGAGGCTCGCATTTACGTTGACGAGTTAATCCAACGGACAGAGGTTAGCAGGGCAGGTATCTTTGTTGATACCCTGATTTGCCCGACGTTCCAACTCGCAGTTGCACAGACGTTGCAGATGCCGGGGATTTCCGGTTTGCCAAACAATTCGATCCTCTTTGAGTTTGATCGGGAAAATATTGATGAGATTAATGATGTTGGACAGGGTGCTCGGCTCGCTATCAACTCAATGTTCAATGTCCTTATCTTGCGATCGACGAAATACCGATTTGGCTATCGATCTTCGATCCATGTGTGGGTGACCGAGGAGAACCTTATGAACGCTCCGATGATGCTGCTGCTAGCGTATATCATTGTAGGACACCCGGAATGGAGGCGTGCTGAGATTCAACTTTTTGCGTGCTTTGAATCCGAGGATGCTGAACGTGAGGCGGACCGGCTCTCAGCGTGGATGAGGGAAGGGCGCCTGCCGATTTCAGCACAGAACGTGACTTCTGTTTCGTGCAGCAATGGAGAGGCGTTGGAGGAAGAGGTGTCCCATTACTCTTCTCAAGCTGACTTGGTTATTGCGGGTTTAGTAGCGGAGGATCTCGAACCGGAGGCAGTGATCCAAGCCCTGCGGCGTTACGCGGGTGCGAACGATGTGCTCTTCGTCCATTCAATTGAGCGGATTGCAATTGATTAGATGAGAGCATAATACGTAAGACGCCACGACACGTTGGAAAGGATATAAACCGTGCAAGAGCGTGTGATACTTGTTGACCCTATGGACAGAGAAATCGGTACTGAAGAAAAGCTAAAGGCACATCGTGAGGGTAAGCTGCATCGCGCTTTTTCGGTTTTCGTTTTCAACACTTCAGGGGAATTGCTGCTTCAGAAACGTTCAGAGACAAAGTATCACTCCGGTGGGTTGTGGACGAATACTTGCTGCAGTCATCCACGCCCTGGTGAAAGTCATGATTGTGCAGCGAGACGACGACTCTATGAAGAAATGGGTTTTGATTGTGAATTGACCGGGCTTTTCAGTTTTATCTATCATGCCAGACTGGAGAATAACCTATTTGAGCATGAATTAGACCATGTTTTTGTTGGACACTATGACGGTCAACCGGTGCCAAATTCTGACGAAGTTGATGATTGGAAATGGATGGACATTGACGGACTGAAGCGGGATATTGGAGAAAGCCCTGAGCATTATACGTGCTGGTTCAAATTGATACTTAATCGTGTCGTCAAACAGTGCGAGGAAGTCATTTTCTTAAGATTTCAATTATTGGGAAGGAGAAAGGAGCAATGAGCTGGCGCGTTGTAGAGCATTTTACAATCTACCGTGAAGAGGGGTGGTACGGTGCCCACCCCAATCTTGTGCGCACCCCCGGTGGGAATCTGTTAGTTCTATTTCACCGCTCGCCATTCGTGGGATATTCCCACCATAGCCACCCGTTATTTGATGTTCGTGCCTGTCGGTCTGAGGATGAAGGGCAAACTTGGAGTGACCCACACTTGGTTACCATTGATCCGTTGGGCGGTGTGCTTGACTTCGGCACGCATACCCTCACGGACGGAAGCATCTTCCTTCACGCCTCCAATGTCGCGCTCGTTCCTGAAGATGAGGAGCGCGAAGGTGACGGATGGGCGGCTCGTGCAGGTATTCCGTTCTGGGCGCGTTCCAATGATGATGGGCGCACTTGGACCGAACCGGTGCGTTTCCCGCCACTACCCGATGCCGTGTGGGGACATCCTGCCTCTCATTCAGGGATTGCCCGGAGTGGATTGATACAGATGCCTGACGGACGTTTACTTTTGCCGAGCAAGGCGACCGACCACCCTGACGGTTCAATGCCTTTCTTCGGTATGCTGCGAGTGTCAACGGATATGGGTGAGACGTGGGAGTACGCCGGACGGATTGCGGAAGACGCCGTTACCCACTTCAGTGAGCCTGCCATCCATCTCACCCCTAGTGGAAAGATTATTGTTCTCTTTCGGTGCCACCCTGGCCCCGGCGCAACGAGCCGCGAGGTTTGCCTCGCGTTAGTGGAATCGCATGATGGTGGGAACACATGGTCTCCGTGGCGACAGACGACGATCCGTGGATGCCCCGGCCACATGCTTGGGCTGCGGGATGGACGTATCTTTACCACTGTCGGCACACGGTGGCCCGGACAACGTGGATGCCTAGCGCGTATCCTCGAACCGGAGGGAAGTGACTTGGACACCGCACCTGTGCTGGTCATCCGAAGTGATTCACACGATTCCGATTGTGGTTATCCTTGGTCGGCTGAGCTTGAAGATGGTCGTGTGTTGGTGGTGTATTATTACGTCTATCCGGATGGTCATCGAGGCATTGAGGGAACGATTGTCGAGGAAGTTTAGCGATAAAGGGTTGGGAGCAGGCGATTTTTTAATCCAATCTGAACAACCGTACCGATAGGAGCGGATATGAGCGAAACAGTTGATATTAAACTCGCATGTATGAGTCTGATGTGGGGCGGAGATCTATCCAACGAAGAGATGCCCGCTTGGATTGATGATGTGGCGGTGGCGGGTTATGCGGGTGTTGCTACATTTGAGAGGGTGCTGCTTCGGTTTATGGAGGAGACGGATTTTGTCGAGCGGATAGCAGATCGTGGGCTTCCATTGGTAAGCGTCGATCTCGTCATAGACCGTGACTTCGATAGGGTCAACCGTGTCTGTGAGGTTATGCAGCAGCTCGGTGCGAAGCATCTGGTGACGATAGGTGGCTTGGCACAGAAGGGGGCAGATATGAACGAGATTGCTGATTTGCTGAACCAGATTGGCGAGATTGCACTGACCTACGACGTCCGTGCCTGCTTTCACAACCACACCCATCACACCGGCGAGACGTTGGAGGAGACGGAGGAGTTGCTACACAAAACAGATCCCACCAAGTTCTTCGGTTTCTTGGATGTCGGTCATGCGACAAAGGATTTTGTGGGGCACCCTGTGGAACAACGTGCGGCAATCTTCCTTGAACAAAATTGGGATCGAATCGACTTTCTTGAATTCAAAGATTGGCATGAAGATTCCGACTTAAGGACAGAGGTTGGTGCTGGCGACTGCGACTATGAAGGCGTGTTTCGGATTCTGAGGGAGAAACGTTATTCGGGCTGGATCACGGTGGAGCAGAATGGTCCGACTGGAGACAAAACGCCATTGGAATGCGCTAGAGCGAGTCGGGATTTTATCCGACAAGGCTTAGGTGTTTGATTTTTCGTTGACCAGTTCATAAACCGTGATGTTTTCCCATTTTCGCTTTGTTCTATGGGTTGCCACCCGCTTCTTAAATCGGTTCAAAATCCTTAAATCCGCAGTGTCAATCATTGTTTCTAGACGAGCGATTGCTTTTGCGCCGGAAGCGTCCGCATACCCAATGAGCAGGCGACCTCTTGGATTAAGGTAACTAGGAAGGTCGTCGAAAAAACGTTGAAGGGTCTGTTGTTTTTCGTCGTGGATGGCAATTTCTGCGCGGTTCCGGGCCCGTGAAACTACCCACGGTGCATTGAAAATAATCAGATCGAAACGGTGCCCCGACACTGGTTGGAAGAGATCGCCCGCCGGCATGAGGTAGGTTTGCGGCGGATCGCTGTGCCCATCGGCAAAACGTAAGAGGTTAAGCCGGGTTGTGGCAACTGCTTCAGGCAGCAGATCCGATCCATAAATTTTCACCCCCAAATCTCCTACTTCCTGTGCGGCGAGCAGCGTAAGACACCCACACCCACACCCCATATCGAGTACCGTTGCGCTTTGCGGTAGCTGCAGTTTAACGCTTTGCAATCCCCGTTGGAATAGTTCGATCGTCTCCTGAGAATGGGGCGGAAGCACGTTGTCGGAGGCAGCCAGTGACATACCGAGTGCACGAATCGGATAAGCCTCTGCGAGTGCCCTTTGAATCTCTTGAATCTTGGTGATGGGTATTAGAAACGGGTGTCCTTCATTTGCACCCTGATTTTCGCCGACCCACTCAAGGAGGTAAGGTAGATCTGGCGGAGGATTTACCTGTAAGATACCGGTTGGGTCTGCCCAACACATTAAGCGTGACAGTGTGCCTTCCCTTTCTTGCATGGGATTTACAACCGCCAACTCTGAATCGGATTTGCGTCTGTCGCCCCCCGTTCGACGTTGCCATCTGCCTTTGTCTCGCCCCGACCTTTTTCTCTCCCGCCTACCCTCGTGGGTTGGACGAATCAACTCATCCTTTTTTCGTTCAATGTACTCCATCACCTCCGTTACTTGCTTCCAGTCGCCGGACAGGATTGCGATACCACCACGGCGTAAGTGAGTAAAAATTCGATTGAATTGTCCTAACTCGCCGTGTGTGAACAACTTCCACGAGGCATCATCTGCGGCAATTTCTCGATATTGGGTCGGCACGTAAACATCACCGACTTCACCTATCCGGCGAAATGGAGGCATAGTGGGTAGAGGTGGTTGAAGTATATTTTTTTCTGACGTTTAGATGAGCCAGATGTATCGCGCTACGAAAAGCACTGCGAACAGGTAAATCAGCCAGTGCACCTGTCTTCCTTGACGGGTGACCAGTTTTAGTAGGGCGTAGGAGATGAAGCCAAACGCGATCCCTTCCGTGATACTGATGGTAAGAGGCATCAGCAATAGGGTTAGGAACGCTGGGATAGACTCTGTCATGTCGTCCCAATCGATGGAGACAACATTTTTGAGCATGAGACTTCCGACGATAATCAGGGCCGGGGCAACTATGGGATAGAGGAACGTATTTTCACCGATCGGGTATCCTGCCCCTACCATCTTGATTAGCGGATTAAAGAATAGGGCGAGCAGCATCAGCACTGCTGTGACGATACTGGTTAAGCCGGTGCGTCCTCCTGCGGAGATCCCGGACGCGCTCTCTATGTAGCTGGTAACGGTTGATGTGCCGAGCAGGGCACCCGCGCTTGTGGCGACCGCATCCGAAAGCAGTGCCTGTCTCGCCCTCGGCAGTTTGCCATTGACCATAAAGCCGCCTTGTTCGCCGACACCGACCAACGTTCCGACGGTATCGAACAGATCTAGGAAGATAAAGATAAAAATTACCGAAAGCATCTTCGGGTCTACGAGAATGTTCGGGATTTGGAGTTGGAGGAAAGTTGGAGCAATAGACGGCGGGGCGGCAACAACCCCTTGAAATTTGACCATGCCGGTGATGAGCCCAACAATGGTTGACGCAAGAATGCCGATTAAGATTGCGCCGCGCACTTTTAGGGCGAACAGGACAGCTATCACGATCACTCCAAACAGAGAGAGGAGTGCCGGCGGTGATTTCAGATCCCCAAGGGTGACATAGGTTGCAGGATGATCAACGATAAGCCCCGCCCATTCCAAACCCACTAGCGCGATGAGCAATCCAATTCCAGCAGGGATGGCGTTCCTCAGCGAGACAGGCAGAATCGTCATCACCTTTTCGCGCAGCCCTACAAAGAAGAGCAGGATAAACAGCACCCCTGCAATGAAAACGGCGCCGAGCGCGTTTTGCCACGACACACCGAGGGTGAGACAGACGGTGAAGGTGAAGTAGAAGTTATGTCCCATCCCCGGCGCAAGGGCGATGGGATAGTTGGCGAGCAGTGCCATCAACACCATTGCCAATGCACTTGTGATGCAGGTTGCCGCCATCACCGCGCCTGAATCCATCCCCGCTGCCGATAGCACCGCCGGTTGGACGAAGATAATATACGAAAGTGTCATGAACGTTGTGCAGCCTGCAACAATTTCACGTTTAACAGTTGTTCCTGATTCTTGTAAACGGAACAATTTTTCGAGCATTAGTTACCTCCTCGATGATTACAGGATTTTTTGTCTTGTCACGTTTGTTCGTGAAATCGATAATATAACCCAAACTCAAAGAAACAATCATATTTGCAAAACAAGGTTCACAATCTCATCTATACTGGGTGAATATTGCCCTTCTGTCGAGACATGGACTGTAGGCACGTTGAAATCCGGGGCTATATAGTTACCGGGAGGCGACATTACACCAGTTTTCCTGTAGATGCTAACGCGCTCATCGCCGTGGAAAAACTCCCGGCTTGGATCATCTAGGCCACGCTGGAGATGGCGTTTTGCTGCCACCAGCCCGTCAACAGAGCATACAACAATGAAAGGATCGCCCAATTCAAGGATTTTGGGCATCCTTGGTTCCCAGACCTTGTGCTGAAAGGCCGCCTCTATGACGATAGAGATCTTACCGGCGAGGTACTGATTCACTATCTCGAAGAAGAAATTGGTGACCACACCATTAGTGTCCGGTGGAAGCTGATCGTGCTTGACGCCATGCGTGTTGACATAGCCCTCCTTGATTTCATCGCGACTGATAACCGGCATCCACAGTCGTTCAGCGAGTTTCTTGGATAGACTTGTTTTCCCTGATCCCGGACGGCCTGTGACGATAATGCATTTGGGTTTACTGCTCATATTTCTGGATACCCTTCTGAATACCCTCCCAAGTTTGAATGCGAATAGGTGGTATATCTCCGTCTATTCTGGAGATATACTGAATCAAATGACTTTTCAAACAGGTTCTAAATCAATTTACCTATTGAAAAGTATATCAATGTTGCCTGTTTTGTGTCAATTCCTCTAATAAATCCTCCAATCCCGGACTCAAAACAACTGGGTATTCTTTCGCCTCTGTCAGTTCCTTATAGGGTTTGGGCAGCCGCGCTAGTTCAGATCTTGCTTTTGCCTGCATTGCCGCCATATCAGGGAACGAGTAGACTAGCTCACCCTTGTTAATTACCGGCACGAGCAGCGGTTCACTGTTTTGGAGATCTTCATTCCAGAGGCTGATTACATCCTGAACGTAATTTCCTTCATCGTCGTATATACGATGGAGCTGTTTTCTGCTAGGAAGGGTTGATTTGCCGGTATCCTCACTGAACTTCATTGTGACGATCACCTTTTCGTTTTCGATCCGTTCGACATGCTTGTAGACACCGGGCAGTGCTGAAGGGCCGCCTTCACCAGTTAGTGGATTAAAATTTGCTCCGGTTGCCAAACGGGTGCCGACGCCAAAACCGTCAATCGGTGCACCTGAAGCTAACAGTCGATCAATATGAAATTCGTCAAGGTCGTTGCTTGCGAAGATCTGGACATCATGCAGCCCTGCTTCATCGAAAATTTTTCTGACGGCTTTGCTCAGTGCTAGTAGATCGCCGCTATCAAGTCGAACCCCTCTCAGCTGTGCGCCGCTTGCCTGCATCTCTTTTCCAACGATACAGGCGTTTCTTGCTCCCTGAATAGTGTCGCAGGTGTCGATCAGGAGGAGGGTGTTGTGAGGGAAAGATTTTGCATAGTCTCGAAATGCCTCTAGTTCAGACGGACGGTCCATGATGAACTTGTGTGCGGTTGTCCCGACATAAGGAATGTTGAAATATTGCCCCGCAATAACGAGGGAGGTGCCGGCAGCACCACCAATGAATGATGCCCGTGCAGCCAAAATACCGGCATCTCTCCCATGTGCCCGTCGTGCGCCGAAATCAAAACAGGTGCGTCCGCGTGCGGCATGAACAATCCGCGCGGTTTTCGTGGCGATTAATGTCTGGAAATTCATCACGTTGAGGAGATAGGTCTCGAAGATCTGGATGTCGATTGACCTGCCTGTCACATTGATCAGTGGTTCGTTTGGGAAGACGGGTGTCCCTTCAGGCACTGCATAGACATCGCCATCGAATTTGAAATGACGCAGGTAATCAAGGAAATCATCGCTCATATCCGGTGTCGGCTTGTCCCGTTTCGAGGACTTCGATTTATCGGAACTTTCCTTCAGCCACTTGAGATCTGCATCAGTAAAGCGTAGATTCAAGATGTAGTGGATGACCTGCTCCAATCCTGCCGCAATCATATACTGTCCCTGTGGGATGGAGCGAACGAAGTAGTTCTCAGTGCAGATTGCGTTGTTCCCACTGTCAAAATCCGCCTTGCCCATCGTCAACTCGTAATAGTCAGCGAACAGTGCCATATTTGATTCAGTGAGGAGACCGGATTGGGGGGCTTTGGTCATCGTTCCGTGCCTTTGGATTGTCAGTTAAGCTGCTGAAGTTTCTGCTGTAGCCAGTGCGTCATCGGTCCCGGTGCCGGATCGCACACCTCAATCATGCGACCCGGTAGAGGTTGTCCAAGCAATCCTTCCACTTCCGTTCGACATGCCTTGACCACGTCCGGGTGATTTCCCGCCACATTGTGGATTTCCGAGGGGTCATCTGCCAAATCGAACAGTTCATCCCCATCCGGATCGTCATAGCCGACAGCGGTGCAGAAGTTCCAACGTTCATCCCGGACGCTGACACGAGCACGTGCATTGCCTGTCACGAAATCTGCCCAACCGATAATGATCCGGTCCCGAATAGATGATTGTTCACCGGTTACCAGTTGCCAGAAATTCACCCCATCTGTCCAATCGCACGGAACCCCAAGCTGATTTAGCAAGGTTGGCATCAGGTCGTGGTTCTGAACAAACGCATCAACCTCCTGAGCTTGTTGTCGTTCTGGATGGCGAATCAACAGATTCAGTTGGGTGTTGAATGGGTGCAGTTGGTCGGGCCCTTTTCCGAAGCGTCCTTGGTCGCGAAGTTGGGTGCCGTGGTCGGAAAGAACCACCACCAGTGTGTCGTCACGTAGCTTCAATTCCTCTATTTTGGAGAGGAGCCGTCCAATACATTTATCGACGAAGGTAACTTCACCGAGATAGAGTGCTTCGATTCGACGGAGTTCATCTTCTGTTGGATCGCCTGTTTCGGACGCTGCGCCCGGTGTGATGAAATCTTTGCCTGAGTAGTCGGGGAGGTATGCGTCCGCGTAACCATGGGGCGGATCCCAGGGCTCATGTGGATCAAAACTGTCTATCCATAGGAAGAAGGGAGACACTGTGTGGTTGTCGTCGAGCCATTCACAAGCAGATCGGAACACGCGGGCGCAACTGTAATCATTTTCGGAACGGCGATGTCGTTGGTTGAGTAGGTAGTTGACCAAGCCTGCGTGGTGCCGCCAGCTAATCGGTTCCCTGACGTGCTGCCTCAGTTGATCTTCGATCAGACGAGGATCGCCACTTCGCCAGTTGTCCGATTCTTGACCTCTGATAAAATCCAAGTGAGCAAATCCGCGTGAGAAGTTCATGGTGGGTTTGAACATGTGATAGGTATCGGCAATTAGTGCCGTCAAATAACCTCGCTCCAGCAGGACTTCGGCGATTGTATCTTGCTCTGGGGGAATTTTATGCCAGCCCGGTGCATGGTGCCAGTGCCCTCGGCGGTCGAAGTTGAATCGCCACGGAAAACTCCTCATGCCGGTAAACAGTCCACGACGGATCTGAAGAGTAGGTTGACCTTCGCCAAATGCCCGCGTGAACCGAATACTTTCGGCTGCAAACGCATCTAGGTTGGGCGTTTGTGTGTGGCTATACTTTTTGCCCGGTCCGATAATGTCAGCTCGAAATGTGTCTAAGCAGATGCAGATTACGTTCATTTTATTTTATAATACCTCCTCCCATGTACGGCGAACGAAGGGGACAGCTTTTTCAAATCCTGCTTCTCCTGTACGACTTGCCTCCTCAATACTTAACCAGCCATCGTAGCCATTTCGTTTCAAGATGGAGAAAACCTGTTTTATAGGCGATGCTCCCGTGCCAACAAGGACTGTCTCGAATTCACCCGGGGTGCGGATGTCGAACACATGAACGACCGCTATCCTGTCTATTACGGCTTCTAGCAACACTATCGGATCTTCTCGGAGCACTAAGGAATTTGCGGTGTCAAAGCAGACCTTGAGGGAGGTATCCGCAAGACTGTTGAGAATTTCCAAGAAAATCTCGCTGGGTTGTGAGAAGTCCCAATAGTGCCAAGGTGCGCCTTTGGTGTGATTTTCGTAGACCAAGGTTATTCCCAATTTGTCTGCTTCATCAAGGACTTGGCGAAGCCCATCCACTGCCCATTGGATTCCTTGTGTCCGATCCGTGCCGGGGTGGTTCTGTCCGGCGGTCACGCGTGCGTATTTAGCACCAAGTGCCGCTGTGAGTTGCACGTCCGCTTTCATCTGTTCAATCTCTAGCGCACGTTGATCGGGGTCCGGATGTGTAAAATCAGGATAACATGCCAATGCACAAAACTCAATACCAATCTTTCGCCCTTCCTCAGAGATGGCATTAAGAGTGTTTTCGTCTCGGTTCGGGAAGAATTTTACACTGAAGTCAACCCCCTCCAGTCCTAGAGCACCAGCAAAACGGATCCAATCGCTAACTGATTTCTTACCACTGAAAATATCTTGGTAGAATGAAACGGGTATACAACTTAGTTTCATGATTACACCTTCGTTTTCGTTAAATTGGATAGAAAGACAAGCGGGCTAGGGGAAAAATTGGTATAGGGGAGTATTGGCCAGAATACTTAAAATTCCCCAGATATTGCTTAACAGATAATCCCCCAACGCCAAACCCAAAAAGCAGGGGATAGCGCGTCGATAGCCGTTGAGGCCCCCGTAGCGCAGGATGACTGCCTTGCACGCCCAAGCGACAAATAGGCAACTCCACAGGTTGTACATCCCCCAGCTATCCGCCATCGCATAACCGAGCGGGTGGAGCGACCACCACAGGAAACGACCCCGTAGAAACATCAATACTACAGCTACACCGAGTCCGCCACCCATGAAGGCAAGCGCGGGTTTATCCTGCTCTTGGGGGGAGTTCAGCCAGCTTTCAAGTCGGTTGTAGATCCAGCCCCGCCCTGTAGTCGGTCCCATGTAGTAGCCTGACTCCGCACCGTGTCGATAGTAGTTATCCAGCAAGAGCCAGTATGTTGCGATTGCCCCGATGAGCGTTGCGATTGCAATCGCGATGGCGATATGGCGGGGATTGATATTTCGTCGTTCTGAAATCTTGAAGGCTTCCAGTTGCTGCGGCATCAGGTTGGTTCGGTTTGCGAAAGTGAAGTGCATGTACAACGTAAAAACGGTGAGCGCACCGGCACCCAGTCGGCGTGTCCCGAAGGCGTTGATAATCATGTGATGCGGATCGACACCGTTTTGAAAGTCGTGGCACAGGAATCCCATTTCCGCACGCAGCCGCGCAATCATCGTCCCCAGTAAGAAGTAAATCCCAAAGAATAGTGGTATTACCCATAGAGGCATACCTGCTTTATAGGAAAAGACTGTTAGGAAAATCGTGCCAAATACCACACACGCAAATGCCAGCCGATACCGTATCGGTTCCTGCGAGTCATCCAGTTGTGACGTGGATGTGGTACCGCTAAACAGATGGCGTCCTAATCTTGTGAAATGCGCCCTTCCTGTCCACAATGCAACCGCGAATAGCCCAATATACACGCCGAAACTCTGTTCAGCGATATATGGGAATCGCGGTAGCCCCTGCCAACCCATAATATTTCCGACCATCAACTCAATTTTATAAACCCAGTAAAACACCCAGCATGAAAGCAGGAGATCCAGTGGCATAAGAAAGCTGATGCCAATGACAAAAGGGTAGAAAGAGAGTCTTACGCTGCCCATCGCGTTCCAAGGTCGCTCCGTGAAAAACTGATGGATATTCTGACGTTTGACGGGGATGTAAGGGAATGCGGGGTAAATTGAATTGAGCAGGTTCTCGATACTGATTAAGGCGGCAATGCCGAAACCAAGCCACATCAATCTATTTTTGAAGAAGCTAGATCTGGGATTGGTCATCTCTAGCGGGAGTTGGATCAGTGGATATGTCAATCGTTCGTGTTCCGTCCACTGCTTTCGCAACAGGGTGGTGAGTCCCAACATCACAACCATCAGTGCAAATAGGAACGCAATCCAAGCAACGCCGGGGATGAGCCATGCCTTAAAATACCCCTCTTCGTAGAGAGTTGTACCTCCTTTATAAAATGGTGTCAGGGCTTTTTCATCCCGCACGGTAAGCCATTCGGGAAGATGTTTGAAAAGTAGTTCTCGCCAGCCGTTTTCGGGGGTTGCAAATCGAAACGGGTGCCCCAGAATCGGGACTAAGATCTCCATCATGTCATACGAACAGAGACAGGAAACGAACCCCAACATGACATAGATGGTGAGAAGTTCCTGCTGGGAGAGACCAAGCGTTGGAGAGATTTTAACAAGTATATGCCGAATCAGCAGGAGCCAAAAAATGACGAAGATGACATTTGAAAACGGGTGGATAATTGTCGGGAAGGTATAGCGAACGACTTCAAGCTCTATGAGCCAATACGCAGTGATTGGCATGAGCAACAGGGCGATTAGACAGGATTTAAGCGTTAAGCCACTTTGGAAGGTGATGGACGTGTCTGTCGTTGGGCTATCGCTTCGCATTGTCAAAAAATGGGCATTCAATGAATCACTGCTTTTTGCCTCGAAGATGCGCTATACCGCGTTGTTATTGGTAATACGACAATTCCGTTCTGGGAAAGTGAAGTGTGCCTTACAACTATGTCTCACCGCAACCGATCTCGGCGATTGCTTCGACCTCAACAAGCAGATCGCTGTTGACCAGCGTCGGCGTAGCGACTGTGGCACTGGCGGGTATATTGTTAGGGAATGCTTCGGTGCGCGCTGCTGCGTATTCTGCGTACCGGCTCATATCGGTAAGAAACGCTGTGATCTTTACCACGTCCTCCATGGTTGCGCCGGCTTCAGCGAGGATCGCTTGAATATTGACGAAAACTTGTCGTGATTGGGCGCCCATGTCGTCCCCGCCGACTAAATTGCCCTGTGGATCGAAGGCGACCTGTCCTGATACGTATACGGTATTTCCCACCTGCACCCCTTGGGCTATTCGGAATTGGCTCGCCCAGGGCCATGGTGGATTTAGTTCGACTCGCTCTGGCATTTTGTGCCTCCTTGTATTTGGGTTGGTAGTTTTGTTTGTTGAAAACTGGATACAGACGGGATGGTTCAAGGTCCTTTGTTGTGTGGGATGTTATCATAAATTGCAATGAGAGGCTACGAAAAACTTATGCTGGCGAACTTGGTGGAGTGCGCTGTGCGGCGTGGACTACAGATTGATCGGAACCGAGCTCGACGTGAAGGTGATTATCTGGTGATGGGCTGCTGCTATTTTACCGGGGTTGATCAGCCGTGATAAGAACGGCGTTGAGGACATCACGTTCGCTCTGGCCGGAAGGACGATTGATGACTTTTCCATCGACAACAAAGGTACTTGATGAGCCACCATCCAGATTGATGGCTTCTGTTGCGCCGAGTTCAATAAGGAAACTTGCGAGCCGATATAGGGATAACCCCGTGCTATAACCTGCTCGTCGTCCGTCCACAACAATCAGAATTAGTTTCTGTTCATTGTAGCCGAGGGCTGTGCGTGGTTCGTAGCTCAACGCCAAGTCGCGCTGCCGTTTACCGGGGGTATGATTTTTCTGGGCGTGGTGATGCTTTTCTAGGACTTCGTTGACGCGCCCGTTTTTCACAAGTCGTATCCGTCCGCCGATTGCTTGGATGGCATGATTCCAGATAGGTGGCTTGAGACCGATTTCTATCTTTCCCCCCTTTTCCTGGGCTAACTGTGTTTCCAACTTCTTATCGATTCGCGAGCGGAAGGAGATGACTGCACCGTTTTCGGGAATCAGGTTGTTTCCACCTCTTCCAAAGTGATTGACAGTAAACTCGCTTGCATATTTAGGTGTGATCGGCAATGTGAGCCCGGTCAGGATTATCTCATAACTCCGCTTACGATTCGTGTGCGTTGAGTCGCCCATGCGGGGGGTATAGAGGATAGATCGGCAGCCATCGAGAAATCTCTGGTTGATGCACTCAAGCGGGAAACGATATGTTCCTACCGTCACGGCAGCTTCCATTTTAACGGGACCAATCAGGAACTCGCCATCCGATGTCACGCCGAAACACGCCTCCTTATCAGAAGCGGGTTGTGTCATCAACTCTCCGGCTTGGATGTGCAGATTTTCCAGCGCACCACCGTATCCTTTCATATCACCGAGAACACCAAATCCGCCGTTAATAGCGACCAAAACATGGCGGTCTCCGCGCTGGGAGTGTCGATCTGCGATAGATCTGACGGTCTCCTTTCCTAAGATTTGATCGTCCGCAATTGCCGCTTCAAAATGGAGGTCGGTATGGGAGCGATCCATTTCAGCGATATACAAGACGCATCGCTCCTCATACCAGTTGTACCGATAGATATGGACGCCCGGATGTAGATCGCTAAACAGATTTGTACGATGACCAGCTGCTTGGAAGTATTGACCGGTAATTACAAAAAAGCAGATGCTGAGAATGAAACGTGAAACGTGAAACGTGAAATCCCGATAGGTCGGATTCGACTGTGGTGTTTGATGGAAGGAGGAGGTTACGGGGTTAGCCACTTGGCTTTCGCTTCCTATGGATTTCAACGCCTGCATAGGTGAGGGTTGGTTCGATGGGAGGGGATAATTTTTTGACAGTGATTTGGACTTCCTCAATTTGGAATTGGGCTAAGATCTCTCCTGCAATCGTTTCGGCGAGGGCTTCAAAGAGTTGGAATGACTTTTGGGTTCCGATTTCGATTACCCGTTGGACAACTTGGGCGTAGTCGATTGTATAGATGAGGTCGTCGGTTTTGCCGGCGGTGGAGAGATCGGTTGTCAGCTCAAGGTCTATTTCATACTTCTGCCCAAGTTGACGTTCTGCTTCTGCGACGCCGTGATAGCCGTGAAATCGAATGCCTTTGAGAATGATTTTGTCCATTGGTTCTCACTATATGTTAATCCATCCCCCGTAGACGGGGCAAGATGCCCCGCCTACCCACTGTTTGTAGTAGCCCAATTCATTGGCCGTCCGTTAGGGGCGTACAATTCATCACACGTGCCAACGCTACTTATAGTTTGTATCAAATGATCCCATGAGTTTCATGTTGAAAGAAAGTACAGAGTTGCTTAGACTTATTGCCAAAACAACGGTGTCCAAGCCGTGCTGATTGGCTACCGTGTTGGGAGCGGTAAAGCCCATTTTTTGATATGATGGGTAGGAAGCTGTGCACGGTCTCACGAACCAAAGCAACGTTGAAAGTGGTGATTAACACTGTTTTCAATTTTTTGTTGAGGAAAGGCCATCTCTCAACTCCAAAAGTTGTGCTTCTGGCAGGTTTGTGATTTCAGAAATGAGTGTCATCTCCATTCCCTTAGCAAGCATTGCCTTTGCGGTTTCAATCCTCCCTTTCTGCTCACCCTCAAGCAGCCCGTTTTGAAAAATCTGCTGCCTTTCTCTCTCTAACGCTGTGACTAACATCGTCTTCACCTCTTTGAGAATAGTTTCTTATATCCGCTGTCGTGAATGTTCATCCCTAACACCTTATCAGTTCATGCTCAGTTATGGACAACTAATCTCGATGGCTGTGCCGATTGATGAATATCTGCAAAAAGGGAAGTCTATCGTCACAACTCGCATGAAGCCGGCCATTCTAACTTATCTTGCTTCTGAGGATAAGGATAGATTCGCTCACCCCCCCAAACCGCTCATCAGTTATGGCTCAAAGCCACTATTCAACACCATTCCAACCATCATCGGGTCATTTGATACTATTTGAGTATCAACATCCGCCGTGTGGCGGAAAAGTTCCCTGCTGTCAGGGTATAAAAGTAGACACCGCTTGCTACCCCCTCACCTACTTCGTTTCTGCCATCCCAATAGATTGCTTTTGATCGGCTCTCGTAGACAGATGCAATCCGATGCCCCACGTCGAGGGAACGGACAACCTGACCCGCTATGTCGTAGATGGTCAAGGTGACAAAAGCATCTTCCGCCAACCGATACGGTATCCACGTCTCCGGATTGAAGGGATTCGGGTAATTTGCTAACAGTTCCGTTTCTTTTGGGGTGAGGGATATCAAGAGCTGTTCAAGCACCACAAATCCACGTTTCATGATGAGATCTCTAACCTCAAGTGCCCTTGCATCGGTCAGCCAACCCTGAACCTCTACCGCTGTGAGTGTCTCAGGTACTTGTGGCTGCGCTGCGGGTGCGGCTGCTGCACTGTCAAACATTCCCGCAACCAATATCAAATCCAGAACATTGACAGCTCCATCTCGGTTGACATCTACTGCCAGATTGGACCCTGTATTTCCAAGTTCAGATGCAACCACGACTAAATCCAAGACATTCACGCTTCCGTCGTTGTTGACATCCGCTGTAATCGGTGGTGCTTCCGTATCGGAGACAGCGTGGAAAGTTACTGGTGCCTTAATTCCGGTGGCAGACACCTCCACTGTGTTTGTGCCCAAGTTCGGTCCCAGTGTGAGTGTGCTCCGTGCTCTACCGTTTGCATCGGTTCTTGTGATTGTAGTACTGAGCGTGCCACTACCCGCAGTAACGGCAAATGTAACCGAGATTCCTGCGATAGTAGAACCGTTCGCGTTTTGTGCTTCAACGACAAATGACTGAGATAGTGATGTAAGGGACGCGCCGTTCTGGTTATCGCCTGAAATTTTCAGAAGGGCGGAATGTGCTCGGTTGTCAAACTCGACTGTAACCCCTCTGCTTTGGAGGGTGGGAATATGGGTGTGGATGGATTGGTAACTTAGAGGATTTGCATTCACATAAATCTCGTCTCCATTCCCCAATCCCGTATTGGCTACTAGGGGTGAGAGGTCCGATATGCTGTTGCTTATAAGCACCACCTTTTTCAAGTTGGTTAATCCCGCCAAAGGTGACAGGTCCGAAATGCGGTTTCTCCTAAGTCCCAACGTTGTTAAGTTGGTTAATCCCGCCAGAGGTGAGAGGTCTGAGATGTTGTTGCTTGCGGCCCCTAGCCGTGTCAAGTTGGTTAAGCCAACCAAAGGCGAGAGGTCTGATATGGGGTTTCTCTGCAGAAGCAGCGTTGTTAAGTTGGTTAATCCCGCCAGAGGTGAGAGGTTGGATACTGAGTTGCCTCCAAGCCTTAGCTCTGTCAGGTTGGTTAATCTAGCCAAAGGCGAGAGGTCCGAGATGTGATTATCCCAAAGCTCCAGGTATGTCAGGTTGATTAATCCCGCCAACGGTGACAGGTCCGAAATATTGTTACCCCTAAGATCTAGTCGTGTCAATTTGGTTAATCCCGCCAACGGTGAGAGATTTGATACTAAGTTGCTGGTTTGCCAATTCCTCTCTGCCTCTACCCACTCCGCACCAAGATACAACTCTGTCAGGTTGGTTGCAAATTCAAGTCCGGTTAAATAGCTGATATTGGCGTTTCTGGCTTCAAGATGGGGCAAAGTCTCCATTTCCAACGAGACTATTGGGGTGCCTGGTGCCACTTTGAGAGCGGTTTCAACCACAGCGCGGAGGTTGGGGTCAGGAATATTCACCGCGGCCTCCACTACAGCACTAAAGACCACCGTCCCCTCAATTCCAGCGACAGACACGGAAACAGCATTTGTTCCCGGATTTTGCCCCAACGTGAGCGTACTTTGTGCTCTGCCGTCTTCATCCGTCGCGGTCCGTGTGACACTGAGCGTTCCATCGCCTGCGGTGACGGTGAACGTGACCGAAATCCCTTTACGCACTGAAAGGTTTTCGTCCCGTACTTTAATGACAAATGGGTTCGATAGAACCGTGCCAGATACGCCCGTCTGGTTATCACCTGATATTTTTGAAAGTCCAGGTGTTATAAGAAAGGGAGTGAAATCCCACAGTCGTACCTTACCGTCGCCACTTCCACTGGCAAGCATTGTTCCATCAGTATTGAATACAAGAGATACGGCATCCCCTATATCTTCAGCGAGGGGCTTTTTGTATTGACCGGTCTCTATGTCCCATAACGAAATACCACGATTTCCAATGACAAGTGTTGCTCCATCGGGACTGAACGCCACTGGATTCACCCAACCTCCCTGATTTGGGAGTGTTCTTTTGAGTTTTCCTGTGTTTGGATTCCACAAACGAATCGTGTTGTCCCAACCTGCACTCGCGAGCGTTTGACTATCTGGACTAAATGCGAGGCGATTGACGGTATCGGCGCTTGTAAGCCTCCTTATGTGATTTCCTATGTGCGGATTCCATAACCGAATTGTGTTGTCCCTACTCCCACTGGCAAGGGTTCCCCCGTCCGGGGAAAATGCCACAAAATCAACGGAACCCGTATGACCCGTGAGTGTTGTTTCGACTGTCCATGTGGTTGTATCCCACAAACGAATGGTTTTGTCCCAACTACTGCCGGCGAGCGTTTGACCATCAGGACTGAACGCAACGCTCCAGACACTGTCTGTATGACCCGTGAGTGTTGTTTCGACTGTCCATGTGGTTGTATCCCACAAACGAATGGTTTTGTCCCAACTACCGCTGGCGAGCGTTTGACCATCAGGACTGAACGCAACGCTCCAGACACTGTCTGTATGACCCGTGAGTGTTGTTTCGACTGTCCATGTGGTTGTATCCCACAAACGAATGGTTTTGTCCCAACTACCGCTGGCGAGCGTTTGACCATCAGGACTGAACGCAACGCTCCAGACATAATCTGTATGCCCTTCAAAAATCGCTTTGAGTTGTGATCCATTGGAACCGCCATTGGCTATGACAATAGGGGGACGCTCAATTTCTGCCAAGAGATATTCAAGCACGACTATCCCTGTTGCCATGAGTTTATTTTCAGCATCAAGAGCTCTCGCATCAGTTAGCCACTGCTGAACAGCTGCTGAACCGAACATTTCTACTGTTTGTCGCGGCAAAGAAGATATAAAAGCTGCAACCAACAAAACATCGACAATATCGACGACGCCATCGCTGTTGACATCCGCCTCATCTTGCCCACGCTTTGCATAATGTGAGGCAATGGGTATCAAATCTGAGAGGTTCACAACGCCATCGTTGTTGACATCAGGGGCGTTTTGGACTGGTTCTATTTCATCCAACTGAATCGGAAAAATTGCATAGGTAACGGTGCCGTCCGCATCAATAATCTGAAGTCCAATTCTATCAACAAGTTCTGCCGTGTTCACCACAAAATCAACGATGTCTGTTGTGTCGTTTAATCGCTTACAGTCGAACAACTGGAAGGGACCCCAGCCAGCCCATTCAGGATTTGGAAGAATTTCTGGCACCAACAACTGGACTTGATGAAGCCCATCGGGATCTGTCACCTTAAAACGGATGCCGACTATATCCTGGCTATAAGCCCGTAACGAAAGCAGCTGTATTTCGCCCGGCTCGTTGTGAAACGTTGATTTGGTATTAAAGAAACGGCTGACAGACAACCATTCTGCGGCACACTGAGACAACCCAGCAGCGTCATCGATCTGAAGACCTTCCCGAAAATCGTGGACTAATCCGAAGCCATGTCCGAGTTCATGGAGCGTCAAACCCAATCTTTCAAAATTACGACCATGTGCAGGAATTAAGGCAAAACCGCCGAGCAGTTCTTCCCCTGGTGTTATATCCCGATGTCTCAGTTTGGCTTTTCCGGGTGGACCGAAACCGTAGTCCCCATAGGTGGGGTAAAAAATAACACCACCGAGACCGCCACATGTACCGCCGCAAAGTGCTTCGTAACTGAGATCTATCGCAATGAAATAGACGTGCTGAAGATCGTCTCCGTCAAAGTGTTCAAGCAGTTCTACCAAAACTGAGTAATCAGTAAGCTGTTCACTATAGTAATAGTCCTCCCTGAATTTGCCGTTAATCTGATGAACAAAAGGCTCACCATCAGTATCGGTTTCAATCGTAAAGGTTTTTCTGCCATATCCATGGCGTTCCATTTCATCAGCGTAGAACTGCTGTGCATCTTTCGCCACCTGACGGAGTGCTGCGATTCTATCTGGACGTGCCGGACGATCGCTAGGAAGGAAGTAAACCAGTCGAACCATCCCGTTCGCGTTGATAGAAGGTCTGTTAGAATCTGCGTGCCCTTCAATCGCTAAAAATAGGGTAGAAGCCAATAGGAATGTAAAAACCCAAAGTCGTAGTTTTTTCATATTTCGCACGGTTTGTTTTAAGGACAACACAGATTCTCTTCCGAAAAATGTTAATGAAGTTAGGTGATACTAATGTATAAACTTTTGCCTAGCGCATCAGCATATTGCTTAATCAGAGATAATCGAACCTCCTCTGTACGGTTTTCGACCTTAGCAATTGCAGATCGTGACATGCGAAGTTGACGCGCCATGTCTTCTTGCGTCATCTCCGCTGCCTCGCGTCCTTGACGCAGTAAAATCCCTACCTTGAAACTCTCATAGCCTTCAAAAAAGTTGTCGGCAAATTCAGGATCGGGCTGAATACGCTTATTGACGTATTTTCGTAGATCGCTCATGTTACTTCCTTCGTTTGAGGTAATCACTTTGTTTTCATCAAGCAGCACGCGCACTAGGGTTCTCCGTCAGGGCAGCTTCGAGAGCCATGTCTAAAAAAGCGATGGCTTGTGCACGCTTGACTGTAGGAAAGCCATCCAGAAAACGCTCCAAGGAGTCCCCAGCTTTAAGATAATCAATTAGTATCGCGACGGGCACGCGCGTACCGGCAAAGACGGGCATTCCGCTAAGTATTTCTTCATCGCATGTGATAATCTGTTCTTTTTTCATGGGATTTAACTGTTCTAATCGTGGCGGGGCAAGATGCCCCGCCTACGGGAGCAGAGTCCGTAGGTTGGGTTGAACGGAAACGATGAAAATACTACGTACGACAACTAGGGTTAGAGAGACGATTCGGGTTGAAAGTTCACAGGTAGAGTGAAACCCAACATTTTATCGGCAGTGGATAGAGGTGTTGGGTTTCACTCTCTCTATCTACAAGGCAGTATTGTTGCAGAACAGAACATCTACCGTCCTTGATGGGGATTCGGTTTGACTCGTTCAACCCAACCTACGATACTCCCTCCGTTTGAGGTAATCATCTCATACCGTGTTTCTGTTTAGCGCAGAGACATCACTACCAATCCTCATCATAAAAGGAGGTGCTTGGATAGCTGTAGGTGTTACCCTCGTAGTTTTTCAGCTGGATTTCATCGTCGTCGAACGACACGACAGGATCTGGGATGAGTGCGATTTTGCCACCGCCGCCGGGTGCATCAACCACGTAGTGCGGTACACCGAGTCCAGAGATGTGTCCACGTAAGGCGGAGACAATTTCCAGTCCAGTTTTGATCGATGTGCGGAAGTGATCTGTGCCGTAGACGAGGTCTGCCTGATAGATATAGTAGGGTCTGACGCGGATTTTGAGGAGTTTCTTCATTAAATCAACCATGACTGTGGGATCATCGTTGACACCTCTGAGTAGGACCGCCTGATTGCCGACGGGGATACCGGCATCCACGAGCAGACCGCACGCTTTCTCGGTTTCCGGTGTGACTTCGCGGGGGTGATTGAAGTGGGTGTTAATATAGAAAGGGTGGTACTGTTTGAGAATTGCACATAACTCCGGCGTGATACGTTGTGGCAGGGTGACGGGAACGCGTGAACCGATTCGGATAATTTCGAGGTGCTCGATGGCGCGGAGGCTGCCGACAATATAATCAATTTTTCGGTCTGTCAGCATGAGTGAATCGCCGCCGGAGATGATTACGTCACGGATTTCGGGGTGGCTGCGGATATAGTCCAAGCCCATCTCTATGTTGTTATCGGGAATCGAGTCTGGATCCCCCACCTTGCGTTTTCGGGTGCAGAATCGGCAGTAGATTGGACACATGTAGTTGACATAGAACAGTACCCGATCCGGATAACGATGCGTGACGTTAGGAACGAGGCTATCATCTTCTTCGCCGAGTGGATCGTCTTCTTCAAAACCTGTTCTGACTAGTTCTTTTGCGTCGGGGACAACCTGTTTCCAGATTGGGTCTCCCGGCTCCTCGATCAGGCTCAAATAGTAGGGATTGATACGGATAGGAAATACTTCGTGAACGCGCTTGATCTCGTCGAGGTCGACATCGAAGATCGAGGCAAGTTTTTCGGGTGTATTGACGGTATCCCGAACGAGTTTTTTCCATTCTTCCATGAGTTCTTTTGCCTTTCTCGTAAAGTTATTTTTTGCTTTCGGTTGTCGGCTGGTAGTCGTTGAGTGTGACTTTATTCATCCTATCACCTTGGCGGAGTTCATCGACGACCTCTAGCCCTTCGATGACGCGTCCAAAGGCGGTGTATTCGCCTTCGAGGTGCTGATATCCATTGGGGTCTGGATTCAAGCAGATGTAGAATTGGCTGCCGGCAGAATTTGGCTGTTGCGTACGTGCCATCGCGACGGTGCCTTTCTCGTGCTGCGGCATTTTAGACCGAAGTTCAGGATCTTGAAATTCGCCGTAGATCATCCACCCGGGTCCTCCAGTGCCGTCACCCGCTGGGTCACCGCCTTGGATTACAAATTCGGGCACATAGCGGTGGAAGGAGAGCCCGTCGTAGAACCCCTGTTGGATGAGGGTTGCGAAATTATCCACTGTTTTCGGTGCGGCATCGGGATAGAGTTCGATAACGATTCGTCCTTTGCTAGTTTCTAAAACTGCATTGGGTTTGGATTTGTCACACCCGTTGCAGGTGGTGAGGATGATAGCCCCCAACCATAACAAAGATTTTGTAGTTGGCATGGGTATTATAGAAAGACTCTGCACTTTTGAGTCTTAGTTTTTCTCCTATGTGTAGAAACCGAGTTTTTGGTAAAAACTCGGTTTCTGGTTCTGTTTAACGAGTAAATTACGTCGCTGTCCGCACTAGACAGTTTCGGCTAGCGACTTCTCAAAGATCGAAACCGCTTCGTCAACATGTGCAGCGGTGATATTGAGCGGTGGCAAAAAGCGAAGAACATAATCGTTTGTGCAGATTGTGATTAAGCCGTTTTCGATGCACTTGGCGGTGAGTGCGTTGGCATCGACAGACAGCACCACCCCGCGCAGCAAGCCTTTGCCACGGACCTCTTTGATTGGGTATTGATCTTTGAGTGCCATCAATTTGGATTCCAGATAGTCACCCATTTTGACCGCATTCTCGCCAAGGTTTTCATCAAGAATAGTTTTTACCGTTGCACATGCTGCGGCAGTTACCAGCGGATTTCCTCCAAACGTCGCTGCGTGGGTGCCGGGGACGAAACTTGCTGCGATATGTCCTTTAGCAAGCATTGCACCTATTGGTGCTCCGCCACCGAGGCACTTTGCCATGGTGATAATGTCGGGAACAATGCTGTAGCTTTGATATCCGAAAAGTGGACCTAGCCGCCCCATCGCCGTTTGTACTTCGTCGAGGATGAGCACTAGATTGTGTTTGTCACAGAGCTCGCGCAGCCCTTCGATGTAACCGCTACTCGGTGTGTTGACCCCTCCTTCGGACTGGATTGTTTCCACAAGGATACCGCAGGTCTTTTCACTGATTACAGCTTCCACAGCCGGGAGGTCATCATACGGAACGTAAACAAATCCGGGAACCATCGGCTCAAAACCTTTGTGATATTTGGGTTGAGCGGTTGCCGTTATCGTTGCCATTGTGCGCCCATGGAACGAGTTGTCCATTGTGATGATTTTGTACGCGTCTCTGCCTTGGTCTCTGGTGAACTTCCGTGCGAGTTTAATCCCTGCTTCGTTGGCTTCGGCACCACTGTTGCAGAAGAAGCACTGATCCATATCAGAGTTATCAATGAGCAATTTCGCCAACTGTGCTTGCGGTTCAATATAGTAGAGATTAGAGACGTGCAGGAGTTTTCCTGCTTGCTCACGGATGGCTGCGACGACGTTGGGATGGCAATGCCCCAACCCGTTGACGGCTAGACCGCCTAGAAAATCGAGGTACTTTTTCCCCTCCGCATCCCAAAGGTAAGCACCTTCTCCACGGACGAACGCCAGTGAGCGTTCACCGTAGGTGTTCATAATATACTCTGTAGCCATTGCTTTAATTTCAGCAGTTGTCATTTTGTATTCTCCTTTTGGGGGCTCGCGTGTGTCTACCGACCCATCGACCCCTTGACTGCCTTGCGGCAATCGGTTGCGTAGTGTAAAGATTCAATGATGCAGCGCATATCCACCCACCCTTACAAATTTTTCTTCTATTTAAGAATGAGACCCCCACGTGAAAGTAAGTTTAATAGGTTGATATAGCACCAAATATTATAAGGGAAACGTGGCTGATATTCAAGATCAAAGTCATCAAGAACAGGAAAATTCTGAGTATTCATTCAAACAAGTTAAGATGCGTGTTATTTCTGATGGCTTGTTTGCTGCTGGGGTTGGTAGCCGGGGCAGGTCAGCACAGGTAGGCGTGGATACCTCTGAAAATCAGCGTTGGAGTTTGAGAGCAGGCACATATAAAAACGGCTGCGATTGGCGTTTTCAATAGTTTTGACATGCTGACAGGTTTGACACAACCCGATTTCTATATGGCTCTTAGTTTTCATATCATTCAATTGGAATCTGTACCCTTTCTTCACCCAAAACGCTGGATAATACCTCTATAAGTTCATCAAGGTGGATATGTCGAAAAAACTCAGAAAGCCGTTTCTGCTTCGGTTTAGTTGGTAGAAGGATGAAATCCTGATGATGCTTTTGGACTCGTTCTAAAACCTTGCGATAGGCGTGGCTTGTAGCATAGCCGACAATCAGTTCATAGTGTGCTTTATGGCGATCAAGATAGGCGTTGAACCGATCTGCACCGAGTTGAATCTGAGCAGCGTTTCGAGGTAGCAGTTGAAAATCGTAACGGACCACTGCCTCTTTTGATTCAAATTCTTCGGGGACGGGACCATAGAGTCCCGAAAGGGTAATTTTGTGGATGAACCGCTGGCCTTTGCCGAATGCGGTGTGGAGTTTCGTTTTTACAATGGAATGGGTGCGCGACAGAGAATACGGCTTCTTGCCAGCACAGGGGATTGTCAAAAGAATCCGCTTCTCTGTAGGCGGCTGGTAATTCGGCGGGATTGAAAATGAGTCGGGGGTGTAGTTCAGCGAGAGGGCTTGTTTCGTCGGTTGAGTTGTTAAACGTTTGGGGACGGGGACAACGCTTTTTGACATCTTCGATGCAAATTCCTCCCTGTTTTCAATCAACCAGCTGACTGCATCTCGAACGCCACGTGCTTTTGAGGCGTGACGGACGAGTGCTTCAAGTGAATCACCGGCTTTTATCGCTTGCACCATGTTGTCAAGGGTTGCGGCCTCCATCTCGAAATTGTGAAGCGCGATTTTAGCGTAGTAGTAGCTTTTATATTGTCCTGTCGAAGTGCGTCGATAACTTTTTGGCTCCATGAATGCTTGTTGCATCTCTTCAAGGCAGGTTTCTCGGCAAATACGACAGGTGCATTCCATCGAATCTAATTCTAAGATCTTGAGTTTCTTTCCTGTCTCCGGATGTGAATAGCTGAGGCTACGCGCTGCTTGAATGTAACTTGTGCTGTCAAAACTATCTACCCCCAAATATGCGAGTATGGGAGTCAAGTTACCGGAGACTCCGAAGGCGTGGATGGGAGTCCGATCTCGTGCGGATTCAGGGATGGCGTCAAGGACACCGCATATCCGTGATAGCACTTCTGAATCGTTATCGCCCCGTAGGGGTACGAGCGAGCCGACCGCAAGTCCGAAGGGAAGTCGCCCCGGCAACCGTTCAAAAACTTGCGTCACGTAGTTCTGAATATCTTCTCTGGATTGTCCGTGGCAGCAGATATACAGGTAAGGTGGGTTTTCCATCTCTGCAAGCCGCGCCGCGACTCGAAATGCGTTCTGAAGACTCCGCTTCATTCGGGTTTCTGCTTCTGAACGGACGAGACCGGGAGGTAGTGGATAATCTAAGGATGCGATGATGTCTCCACCGAGACTAAGTTGAAAATCCAGGATATCATCCGCTTCTGTTTCCTTGTGAATACCGTATTCCGAGAGGGAGAGTCCAGCGTTGTAAAGCAGTTTGAAGCCGCCTGAATCCAGAAACATGGGAGCATCATAGGGGCCGTTGGGTTCCCGGTAGCGTTCACGCATCGGTTTTTCTCGCCAGTAGCCGATGTGCTTGCCTCTGAGGTTAAAATCGAGGAAATGCAATACCTGCGAGAGGATTGGCACGTTGTATTTCATAACGTCTTTCAGCAGGTATTTCCATATCCCACCCCCATTTGTGCTCGTGCTCGTCATGAATGAAAGGACGGGAAATAAAATTGGTGTTGATAGTGGTGGGAGTGTTACGCCGTCGCGCTGTAGATAAAGTTTTCCAATCCTGCCAGCGTTCCGCTGGATTGTTGTCTGATAAACTGACGTGTCGGTCATTTTAGTCTGCCTCTAAACGAGCCGCTTACCACTCGTTTCCTTCCGATTCACGCAGCTGAACTTCAACTATCGCACCTCTGGTGCTTTAGGTGGAGTGCTGCCAACGCATTCCCAACTGAAATAGGGAAGGATATGATATAGTAGGTTGGACATGCCGCTCCTCATGAAGATTAATTTATTAATTGGGTAATTTCCGAGCGATGTCCGGTGCGGGGGGAAACCGCACCTACCGGGTCTGGGGAAATATAGAATTACCCGTTTAATTTCTTAAAACCCATCTGGAGCGCAGGCAGCCGTCAATCCCTTTCTATAGACATATCACTCCTCTGGAGCGAAAATATTTGTCATTTTGTGGATAGGTCTCACTATTGGTGTTTAGTTGGTAACTTGGATTATGATATGAGATACCCTATTCTGTCAAGCATTTTAGTCACGCTATGTAACCAAATCAAAAAGGGTGGAGGTATATACTGCCCACACTTAGAAAATTGGATTTGGCGTTGAAAAATAGGTGTTGATGTGAGATAATGGATATCCTTGCGGTATAGTTAGGACAGGCGATCGGGATGGAACCGTTCCTTGCCTACCCATTTCTTTCTTTAGGAGTTGAACGATGGCAGCCCCAAACTTATCAGAAAATATAGTCTCTATAAAAGCGACAGAGATTTCATCTCCACCGGCGTGGGCACTGATGGAGCGTCAACTTATCCGCCTTATGGAGAAGGCGGTGGATTTGGCGGCGCAGAAGTATGGTCGTCTTGATGGAACCCCCTATAATGTGAACGATGTTGATGATACATACGAGGCGCATTCATATAAGGGACTCCTCTACGCTATCGGTGCGGAGGAGAGGGTGCTGGAGATTGGTCTCCAAGAGTGGAATGCGATTACCCGACTTTATGATGATGGCGTTGCGCGTCGAGATGAGGAACCGCAACATCCAGAGTTTCGGGTGCAACTTCACAATGAATACTACAACCTGAACGGTCCCGCAGACTGGTTTCACATGGGCGAAGGGAATCAGTCTTTTTATTCCTTTGGACTGGCAGATCCCACCCACCCGGAAAATATCCGGCGCGCCAAACGGTTCGCAGCGATGTATATGGCTGAGGATCTCGAAGCCCCCAACTATGACCCTGAGTATAGAATTATTCGCTCACCTTTCCACGGAAGTGTTGGTCCCCGTTTTCATGCGGACCTTGCGATGGCAAAGGTGCTGTTGGATCCGATTTACTATCCGGGCGGTGTTGCCCATGGACACGCTCAACGGTCAAACCTCTATCCGGTGGTTAAGGATTTGGAGGAGGACTGGTTTGAGAACCCGGAGCGGGCAGAAAAGATTCTAAAGATTTTCGATGATGTTGTTCTTAACGGCGATATTCCAGACAATTTAGCGGCGACGGCACTGATGACGAATGCGTATCTTTATACCGGCGAGGAGAAATATAAGCGGTGGGTGCTGGAATACACGGAAGCGTGGATGGATCGGACGCGGGATAATGATGGGATTATTCCTGATAACGTCGGACCCACGGGGAAGGTAGGGGAACAGCGCAACGGTCAATGGTGGGGCGGATTTTACGGGTGGAACAGTCGCAACTCTGCCCGCAATGCGTTTTTGGCAGCGACCATCGCCTCCGAATGTGCGTTGTTGCTCACCGGCGATTTCGGCTATCTGGAGTTCATCCGTTCACAGATTGAATTTCTGTTGAGCCTTGCTAAGACGCGGGAAGATGGTCAGTTACTTGTGCCGACGCGGATCACGCAAAATGGTTGGGAGGGATATCAGCCGAGAGGAATTCAGTGGTTGGCACGGGTGTACCATGCCTCGATGGAGGTAAGGGATTATGAGTTGATTACAAGGCTGCGTGCCGGTGAGAGGGAAAGCGATTGGAATGAAGTCGAGGTTGCAGGTGACCGGAGCGGTGGGAATCTGGAAGCACGCTTTAACTACTACGACGGTGTAAACCCCGATTGGCCCGAAAAACGGTTACAGACGGAGTATCAGTATGTCTTGGGGATGTATGAGTTTATGCGTCATGATTCACGTGATATCGCGCAGATTATTGCTGAGAACCGGTGGCCCCCCAACCCTGTCGTCACTAAGGGGCTTACGCAGGTCACGATGGGGTCGCCGCAGCCTATCTACAACGGTGGATTGTTACGCGCAACGGTACGTTATTTCGATATGGACAGTGCTCGTCCCGGGCTTCCGAAAGATGTCGCTGCGCTAGTTGATAAATTGGAAGCTAATCGGGTGGGCATCCACCTTGTGAACCTCAGTCGAACTGAAACTCGGAATGTGATTGTGCAGGCGGGTGCTTTTGGAGAACATCAATTCACTCAAGTCCAGTTTCGGACGGTTGAGCAAGAAGGGGTGTCGGAGAGGACGATTCCTGTTGATAGTAAGTATTTCGTAGTCGAACTGCCTCCCTCCACGAGTATTCGACTAGAGGGAGGGATGGGACGTTTTGTGAATCAACCGAGCTATGCTTTTCCTTGGCATGGCGACAGGGTGCCGGTGCCGTTTTAGTCCGAAATCGTTTATAAAATAACGCAAGCTGCTACACACATTGCGCTTTTCTGGAGCGCAGAGATTTGGCGTATCATTCTATAAACATATCGCTCCTCTGGAGTGAAAGACAGCGACTCAACGGGTGAGGAAACTCCACTCCTACAGGAAAACTAATAGATTTTCAACGCCTAGCAACTTGGGTTAAAGTTGCCTTTTGCAAAGTTGTACCACCTATCCATGTATACTCAAAGAGGAGATGGTATGGAAAGACAGACTGCTATAAGTATTATTGATGATGCGTTTTATATCAACGGGAAGATCACCTATCCCGGTCGATTTTATAATGGACATAAGGTTGAAGGATTGCTCCTCAATTCGCGGATGGTGCAGGGGGTGTTCGACGATCGGAATCCCGAAACTGTCGGTATGTGGGCATATCCTGATACCGGCGAATGGGATGCCGAAAGGAACACGCGTGAGTTCTTAGAGGCAATGCCTGAGTGGAGGTCCTACGGTTTATTGGCATTCACAATCAATCTCCAAGGCGGCAGTCCCGAAGGATACTCGAAGGGGCAGCCGTGGCACAATACAGGGATTGAAGCCGATGGCAGCTTGAATCCTGATTATATTGATCGATTGACTCGCATCATCGATCGTGCCGATGCGCTTGGCATGGTCGTGATTCTGGGTTATTTCTATTTTGGGCAAGATGAGCGTGTCCACGACGAAGCAGCGGTTGTTCGTGCTGTAGATAATGTTACGCACTGGATCTTTGATCAGGGATATACGAATGTCCTCGTTGAGGTCAACAATGAATGCAACGTTCAGCGATATCTCCACGACATTTTGAAACCGGACCGTGTTCATGAGTTAATTGAACGGGTCAAGGGGATAACCCGCGACGGACAGCGGCTGCTTGTTGGCACAAGCTACGGCGGGGGAAAAGTCTCGGAGGAGAACGTCGTGCGAACATCAGACTTTTTACTGATGCACGGCAACGGTGTCCGCGACCCCAACCGCATCGCGGAGATGGTTCAACAGGCGCGACAGGTGCCCGGCTATCGAACGATGCCGATCCTGTTTAACGAGGATGATCACTTTGATTTCGACAAGCCGCTTAATAACTTCGTTGCTGCGATTAGTGAGTATGCGTCGTGGGGTTATTTCGATCCGGGGGAGAACAACTACTGCGACGGTTACCAGAGCGTGCCGGTGCAGTGGGGACTCAACACGGAGCGTAAGAGGGCTTTCTTCGAGAAGGTTCGAGAGATCGCGGGCGATAGCGCGTAAATGGATGTTGATCTGTTTCTGAACTAGCGTTAAAAGACAGGAGAGTAATATGAGATTTGGCGTATGTGCTCCGCTCGAAAAGATTGATAGACTCGCAGCGGTTGGCTATGACTACATCGAATTGGGCGTGCAAAGCGCGCTCATCCCAGAAGCAAGCGATGAAGAATTTCAAAAGATTCAAGAGCGCGTGGCACAGGCAGACTTGAAGCCCGAAGCGTATTCAGGTTTTATTCCCGGCGATCTGCGTGTTGTCGGGGACGCGGTTGATTTCCGGCGATTGTCGCGTTATGTCGAAACCGCATGTCATCGGGCGAAGGGGATTGGTGGAGAAATTATCGTTTACGGTAGCAGCGGATCCCGCAATCTTGAGGGAGATTATTCGGAAGAGAGAGCGTTGGATCAGATTGCGGAATTTCTGGATATGGCTGCGGATCACGCTGAAGCGCACGATATCACAATCGTAATAGAACCTATTTGTCACCGAGAGGGAAATATTCTCCGCACCGTCGCTGATGGGTTGGAGATGGCGCAACGGGTCAACCGGGAAGGGATTCAGTTGTTAGCAGACCTCTACCATGTCTGGCAAGAGGACGAGCCGATGCAGAATATCATTGATGCGGCGGAGTGGTTGGCGCATGTCCACATCGCTGAACCTGCCAAACGCTCGTATCCGGGCAACGATGACTTCGATTTCGAGGAGTTCTTTACCACCCTTGAGGGTGCCGGCTACGATGGGCGTGTCTCATGCGAATGCAGTTTTGATGATTTTGATGCGGATGTGGAGACTGCGCTCCGAACGATGAGAGCGTATGTCTAGACCGATTTTCGATGTTGCTTATGGATACGATTCAGGGACGAGTCATTCGAGCTAGAACCAGCTTCTATGATGTTCAGGAGAGCGGCGCGGTGCTTCGTTGTCAGCTGCGCGGGCGTATCAAGCGTGCCCAGAGATCCGCGGAAGGAAGGCAGATCTACGCGGATCCGGTTGCTGTTGGGGATGAGGTGATTGTGACACCGCTCGATAATGGTGAGGGGGTTATTGAGGAGATTTTGCCGCGTCGGACAAAATTTTCACGCAGATACCCCGGCAAGCGTGATGCAATCGAACAGATTGTTGTTGCAAATGCAGATCAGGTGGTTGCTGTTCTCTCAACTCGTTTGCCTGATCTCAATCTTCGTTTCTTGGATCGATTTTTAATTTTAGCGGAAGTTGGAGAGATGGATGCCGTTGTCTGCCTAAATAAAATCGATCTCATTGATTCAACGGAACATCAAAAATTACAGTTGCTCTTGAGTGCATACGAGCGACTCGGCTATTCGGTGATTTTTACCAGCATCCATCGTCCGCAGACTATTGAAGTTTTTCAGGAAGCCCTGCGAAATAAGTTCAGCGTCATTGTCGGGGCATCAGGCGTGGGAAAGTCGAGCCTGCTGAATGCAATTCAGCCGGGGTTAGGCTTGCGCGTTGGTGAAGTGGGGTTAAAAACGCGGAAGGGTAGGCATACAACAACACTGGTTGAACTTTTTCGCTTGGATTCTGGAGGCGAGGTGGCGGATACGCCGGGTATTCGAGAGGTCGGCTTCTGGGGAGTTGATACAGAGAACCTTGACCTCTATTTTCCGGAGATGGAGAGTTATCTTGGCGAATGCAAATACACAGATTGTGTCCACCTATCTGAGCCCGGGTGTGCGGTTATTGAGGCGGTCAACACAGGTGAAATTAGCGATGTTCGGTATCTGAGTTATGTTTCGCTGCGAAATGATGAAAAGATAGGGGACTCGGTTCCTGTCTCATAACGTTGTGCTCTTATGTGCAGCGAAGTGAGTCAAGAGTCATGTTTCGGAGGCGCGCATCCGTTAAAACGGTTCATTGCTGTTTGAATACCCTCTGTGACAAATGTTTCAATCGCGTCAGCTGCACAGGGGATTGCCCAGTTGATATCTTCCCTCTCGGCAGCAGAAAATTCGTTGAGAACGTGATCCATCCAATCTCCTTCCACCTTTCCAATTCCTACACGCAAACGCGGAAAGTTCTGTGTCCCAAGGTGATGGATAATTGATTTCATTCCGTTATGTCCACCGTCACTTCCCGCCTTTCTCATCCGTAGCACACCGATGTCTAGGTTCAGGTCATCATAAACCACGCATAGATCGTGTGGGAAAATGTCAAATTTCTGAACGAGCATATTGACAGCCTGTCCGCTTTTGTTCATATAGGTCATCGGTTTGGCAAAGATAACCTCCGAGTCGTGCCATTCTGTTCGAGCGACGAGTGATCTACACAGGGGTGCTAGCCGATTTAGCTGGAGTCTCAGGAGGAGTTCATTGACGACCCAAAATCCGAGATTATGCTTGGTATTTTCGTATCGGGTACCTGGGTTTCCGAGTCCAACGATCAGTTTTGTTGGTGTGAACATTATTCGTGCCTAGTTTTAGGAAACTTTTAGAGGTCCATTCCACTTTGAGAGATGGCTTTATTGATCTGCTTCCGGTGTCTCGGTTTCTGTCGGTTCCATTTCCGTTGATTCTGGCTCTGTTGATTCAACTTCTGTTAATACTGGTTGCCTACTGACGACTTCCAAGTCCAATGAGAGATTCAACGGCTTTGAAATATCAACGTGTCCTCCAATTGTATCCGTCTCAAGCCCTTCAATAAGAATCTGCACCTTCCTAATCTCCTCCGGGAAGTTTATCTTAACAGTTCGCAGAATTGCGGCTATGGTAAGGGCTTCGCTGGTTGTACCGCCGATGTGTTCGTCTTTGAGATGGTGTGAAAAATCTAAATACGCTGTTGATTGTTCATCGACGTAGACTTCATAGAGGAGGGTCCCTTTGGGAATAGTTTGGTATAAACCGCTGATAGAGTCACTAAGGAGTTCAGTGATAGTCTGTTTGAGGCGTTCAGTAACATCTTGGGATAGTTCCAACTCTCGCTCTTCACCGGCGAGTCTGAGCGAATTGGTATCAAAGAAGAAGAGCGTGCATTTCTGAATTTGTGTCTGTGCCGGTTCGGAGATGACAATAGGTGAGGGGGGCGGGACTGGCGTTGGATCGGGCTGTTTAGAATCACATGATATAAATATCGCTAAGATAGCCATAGTGACTGTGAGCGTAGCGGTTGAAATCCCAACTCGCCAGATTTGCTTGGATTTCAGATTTGAGTGCATCGCATTATCTGCCATTTGCAGCTTCCTCTGCCTCATTTGATTCTGCGACATACGTTTGGATTGCCTGCACTATCCCGGCTGCAATGAAGGCAAGGTTGTCAGGATCAGTGAGCCGCGCTTCATCGGCTTCATTGGTTAGATAACCGATTTCAATAAGCACTGCCGGCATGTAGACTGCCGCCAGCGTTGCCAACGGTATCTCATTCAGGGGAATTGGTGCAGGCGAGAATTTTTCCAATTCTGTCTGGAGAATTGTAGCGAACTTTCGACTCTGTATCAGGAAGTCTTCTTGTGAGAGCGTCTCGATAGTTACGCTCTGTTGTGAAGTGTCATTTGGATTGGTTGGTGGGCGGTCGAATTGGGTGATGCTCAAGGAATTACTAACGTAGAGATGGATGCCAGCTGCGCGATCTGAAAAAGAGGCATTACAGTGTAGGCTCAGAAAGAGTTTCCCTTGATTATTTTGTGCAATATCGATTCGCTCTTTTGGCCGCTGCTCAAAATCTGCATCCCGCGTCAACAGAACCGCCACCTGATTCTGACGGGCAACCTCCTCGATCTTTTTGGCAAGTTCAAGAACAATATCCTTCTCTGCTCGCAGTGTACTTCCTTGATAGCCTGTATCTGCACCGCCGTGTCCGGGATCGAGGATGACCAGAAATTTTGCAGGACCTTCCTTAGCTGTATCACGAGAAAGATCGGGGAGCGGTGCAGCTTTTTCAGTAATGTGTATCATCTGTATTACAGGATTATGGGTCACCCGAAAATCGTAAATCTTGGGGAGAAGAACGGTAAAAAATGTGAGGGGAAGCATCAGTTGCCCGTCAATGATTAGTGGAGGATGAGAGAGCGACAATTTCGTTTCGTCCGAATCAGCACTAACAGCTAGCGATCCAATCCGTAGAAGGAGCTGCTTCTCTCTGAGGTTCAAGGTTAGCCGCTTCGTTGGGGAGCTATACTGTTGCGTCATCCCCGGATCGAATACTTCCCGCAAGGTCTGTACTGGCAGATACAATCCACCATCCTGCTCAATAATCTGCGTTTGGGCAAGGGTCTTGCCGCTTCCATCAACAAAACGGATTAGCGAGGATTGAGCAAAGCTATGACCGATACAACTGGATAACAGAATGACAGTGGATAGAATGAATTGACGCAGCATTAAGCACCTGACTACAGAATTGTAGTGTAGTCTATCAAACGTTATAGAGTCGTGGAGAACTTGCAGGCAAAATTCCACATACTTATTCCTCATCCTCTTCGTCATCAGCACCACGGCGGGAGATGACCTCTGGCTCTGCGTCCTCGTCGCCTTCTGCTTCTACTTCCATACCTTCCTCTGCTTCCACTTCTGGTTCTTCCTCGATCCTTGGTGGCACAACAGCGACGATTCGTGTGTTCAGGTCATCGAGGACTTCAATTCCTTCAGGAAGCGAGACATCTTCCACAGAGATCCTATCGTCGATCGCCAATCCGTTGATATCGACCTCAATTTCCTCAGGTAGAAGGGTTGGAAGACAGTGCAGCGTTAATTGTCGGTGTGGAAACTCAAGGATTCCTCCCTCCCGGATTCCCGGAGCGGCTCCAACTAGGGTAATCGGGACCGGTGAGGTAATTGGTTCATCCATTGAGATACGGAGGAGGTCTGTGTGAAGCAGTTGATTGCTTACTGGATCCCTCTGAATTTCTTTGACCATCACGTTTTCAGTGCCGTGATCCGCGATTTCCAAATTGATAAAAGTATTTTCCCCGTAATTGTGCAGAAAATCCTGAAATCCTCGTGCATCAATTTGGATGGGGATAACTTCATTCTTGCGACCATATAGGACGCCGGGAAGGTTCCCTGCACGTCTCATGCCACGCGCGGCTCCTTTGCCAGAAGCCTCCCGTTTCTGGGCTTCAAGTCTAACTTGTTGCATGTTATATTCCTCCAAAACAAAAGAAAGCCGTAGCTGTGACAATAGCTACGGCTTATAAAAATGCTGGGCGGGTAGGGATCGAACCTACGCATGCGGGTGCCAAAGACCCGTGCCTTACCGCTTGGCGACCGCCCATCAAGAGATACGCACTCCCACGCTACTCATGGGCGTTGCACTGCAAAAAGCGAAGTCGTTCTCAAAGTTTGCGGCAGCCAGGTTCGCCTGAGCTTGGTTTTGCATGAACGCAAACACCGTTGCGCCGCTCCCTGACATGAGCACCCCACAGCTGCTTGGGTATTTGTTGAGTTGAGTTTTTATCTCAGCGACAGCGGGGTATTTCGAGAGAACAGGTACTTCTAAGCCGTTATAGAGATGGCGCGTGATGTTGAAAAACTCGCCATTCTGTAAATAACGAGTGAGAATTGTAACATTTTTTTGGGGTGGAGTCAATGATAAATTGATCTGCTGATAAACCCAAGCGGTAGAAATTTCAAAGCCGGGATTTGCCAGCAAGATCGCCGCGTCCTCCATGGGAGGTAATGGTGTTAAGATTTCGCCGATGCCGCGTCCGAGGGCGGCACCACCCAGTATACAAAACGGCACATCTGCACCAAGTTGGACGCCCAGCTCCATTAAATCTGTCTGTGTCAAACCGAGATCAAACAGGGCATTCATCCCACAAAGCACTGCGGCGGCATCCGCACTGCCGCCGCCAAGCCCTGCCGCAACCGGTATCCGTTTCAGGATCGTAATTTCGACACCGCTCAGATCAGGAGTATCGTCAAGCAACACCTTTGCAGCGCGGTAGGCAAGGTTACGTCGGTCGCACGGCACATGTGGGTGCTCGCAGTGCACGATGATTTGTCTGTCGGCGCGTTTACGGAGGTAAATGTCATCGTGCAGGCCGATAGAATGAAAAATTGTTTCGATTTCGTGATACCCGTCCGGGCGTTTTCCAATGACGTCGAGGTACAGGTTAATCTTCGCATGTGCGTGTACGCGCAAGTGCTCGCCTCCCGATTCGCCGGGGTCGAAATCTGCCATACTATTTCCCCAAAGATCGACGCTTGGTGCCTGCCTGTAAAAACCGCTCAAACTCAAACTTACTGTCGTTGATATCGAGGTTGATTTCGGGTTTTATGATTTTCAGTTCGACTCGCGTCTTTTCGATCGGTCGCTCGATCTCAATTTTATGGGGGCGGAGGATACCGCCGACCTCTCGATAGTCTGACAGCTTTGCTCGTTGAATGGTCGTACCACCGGTATCGCGCACTTCCCAATCGGTGACCTGTGGCTCCGAGTTGCGCACAAAGATTGTGATTTCCTCAATCTGATCTGCTCCGATGCCGGGACGCCTCACCACATATTTTGCGCCGGAATGTGCTAGAGATAACTCGCTGGTCCGTCCATCAAGAAAGGGGTTAGCGAAAATCGCGCTGCGGACATCAGAGACACGAAGGTCTACCCCAAAAATTTCTTGGAGTACCTGATCTTCCAACGGTTCAAAAATGACCTCTTCCTCATTGACGAGATACAGCAGAAACTGGTTTCGTGCAGCGATAGCAACCACCCGTGGTTCATTTAGGGGACCCATTGCTTGGATGTGGAGCAGATCGCCGTCTGTCTCGGATTTCTTGTACCAGAGGGATTCCCGGACTTCCTCCCTTTTACCTTCTTCCTCAATGGTGACGATGAGCTGCAATATTCTTAAGGTCGAAGTCAGATCGTAGCTCAGTTGAAGTTCTGCGAGGATTGGATTCAATTTTTCGGCATCAGCGGGGGATAACTGAAAACTTGTCGCTTTGCCTCCGCATCCGTTGAGCACGACCAGAAAACAGAGAACGGCCGATAAGAGATGGGACATGAAAGCTCGGCGAATTGGGGTAAAGAGACTATGTGTTGGGAACCGGACTCCGATTCTTAGATTTTCGGAGCGGAGCCGTGGGACGTGAAGCATAATGCACGGGTGTCTAAGGTTCATGTTATTGCCCTTGGGTGTTGATTCTTGAAATCTGCCACCCATTTTTGGACTCAATCAATGCAAAAAACAGTTTACCCGAAAGCGTTAAAGGGGCACTTCCTGCCGAAGTTAGGACAGCCGTGTAATCTGCATCAACTGTTGCTGTTCGGGTTTCGCCTTGAACACGCAGTCTTTGCACCGAAAAATCGAGCTGCGTATATCTTCGGAATACACCTGCCATCTTTTCTCGCAGTTGCTCATAATTTTCGCCATCTCTTAAGTAGTTAGGCGATATGGTCGCCATCAATGCGGATAGATCGCGATTGGTGTAAGCCGACGCATATCTATGGATAACGGCTTCAATGGATCCCTGTGGATTGACCAGCGTACCCGTTTCGGCAAGGGGAAAATCCTCGGCAGCCAATGCGGAAAAATCCGAGGACGACACAGACGCACCGGAATCTACTGCGAAAATCTCGTCAAGTAGCTGTTCATTAGCGTCATCTTGGCTCGATGTCATTGATGCAACTTCGTCTTTCTTTTCAAGCCCATAAATCTCAATTTCGGTGAGGCGAATGGTACCGCGCATAGAGCGGAGACGGATGCGACTGAGCATTCCGCGGACGTAACCTATGGAACGCCTTTTCTTGTAGGTCTCGGTGTCGTTTGTCAAGCGAATAAGTAGACGAATCTTTGAAGTCCGTACCGGTCTGAAACGCACGACGACTCGTCCCTGTATGTTGTTACGGATGCTGTTGTGTTGATCCCCGATTTTTCTCCCGATCCGATCGACGTGCTTCCATGCGTTTGCGTGAGGGGTCCAATATTGCACAGCGAAATCGCTGATGCCGTACTGGCTAGCGGGATACTTCTCCGAATCAACGGTGTGGACGATGACGCGGGTTACCAGTTCTTCCTCTGCGAATTGAATAACAACCCAGCCTACCGCCGAAGAAGCAGTACCCTGTATCCCACCGCCGTAAAGGTCTCCGCTATTGTAATCTATCTGATTTGTATCTTCATTCCGACGTGTTGTGCCGCCTCCCCGACTGAAGACTGCCAGCTGCTCTCGTTCGCCCGGTTCTATGTATCCACCATATTCATATTCACCATCAAACTTCGATTCCCAACCTTCGCCTTTATCCCAATTTTCGGAGCTAGCAATCCCGTTCGTCAAGGTTGAGGCGGGATGATCGGGGTTATTTTGAGAGACATAAACCCTACCTCCATTTTCGGGGAGGGCATAGTTGACAAGCTGTTTGTCGATTTCACTTGCCTCAGTAAAAACCTGTTTGAATGATTGTTGGCATCCACAGATTAGTGCTAGGTATGCGCTAATGAAAGTTACGGCTGTAAGATGTTTCATGGACTTTTTCATGGCAGAACCCTCGAATTGATTTGTGAGTATAGAGTCGAGCTTCGATCGGTACTTTGGTGTCAACACATGAATCTCAATCGAAATACATGGTTACGGCATACGGAGTATACCTACTACCATATACAACCTCTGTTAGAGTTTCCCAACTATATCTACTGCCTTGGCAACGATTAGGTCCTCAATCTCCTTTACAAAAGGGGCAGGACGCAAGAAGTAGAAGTGAGAGCCATCTACTTCGTATCCGCCGAGGTCATACGTTTCCCTACTCGGCACGTAGGCGATCAAGCCGTTGCTATAAGCAACTGTAATCGTTGTTGCAGGCTGGAGCGCGCTTTTGATATGTAGACCTATTTCTGTTAGCACCTCACCACCGAGGAAGATAGCTCGGACGGCTTCGTTGAATTGTATCACCTGAATCTCTTGTGGACAGCTAGCAGGCAATGCGCCGGACTCGGATAACTTGAGCATTTCTGATGCCCAATCTCTGATGAGTGGATTGGTGTGGTTTTCTGCTTTATCACGGAACGTTGCGTTATCGGGTAGTTCGGCATAAGGTAGATGATGGAATTCACTTGTAACGGACAATCCTTCGGCGTGCACTGGAGTTGCGTCTTGTCGGGACTGTATCACCTCATCCGCAATTCGTCGGGAGGCTGTTTCCAGTGCTTCGAGGGATGGCGTGTTAAATCCGTTGTTTTCGCCCTTAAACCATGGGCGAATGTTGCCCGCACAGCCTGTTGCGAAAAATGAGGGTGCCTGTGTCTGTTCGCTTAACGCGCGGCAGAGAAAGCCGGGGTAATCTCCACCAAGCATATATCCGCCTCGACTTGTTGGGTGGCAGCCGAAAATTGTCAGACTACCGATCAATTTTTCGTCCGTGTTGCTGAACCAGAGGGTGTCCAGATCCCGATCCATGGGACCGTCTGGATTGGGGGCAAATAGAACGCCACCCTCTCCGTCAGGTAGGCGGCGACTGACACCAAATTCGGAGTGTCCCCTCGAACACTCCACCGTTCCTTCAACTTGCTGACTTTTTGCTGAAACTGCCACTTGGACGAGCTGGTTCAGGAGGAATTCTGCGTATCCCTTCTCAACCTCGCCCGGCATCGCCATCGGATAGAAGAACGGGGCACAATGCGTGTGCGTTGCTGTCAAAACGACCTGACGCGGTAGCAAACCGGTGGATTCAGCAATCCGATTTTTTGCCGCCGCTGCGTAGGCAAGGTCATAGCCGATAAGATCCGCCGTCAGGATCAGTACCTCGTCTGCGTCGCCTGCGATGGAGATGGCTCCGGCGATGAGCGATTGATAGACACCTTCGGATCTGTGGTAGCGGTTCCCGTAGCCTGTTAGCCAGACGGGGTACTGGGGAGTTATATCAATGCTCGCGATACCGATTTTTGTCATGAAGTCCCTCGTGTTATTGGGTGCTCATGCGGGTTTTGGATTGTTGTTTTCTCGTTAAAGGTTGCAGGATTCGCCCGTTATGCTTATTTATTTTACCATAATTGAGAAGGTCAGACAAGTATGAAGCTTCGTTCTGAGGGGACTTCTGTAGTGCCGGAACCTAAGACCTCAGTCACGTCTGACCATGTTCCCCACGAGGATAGGCATGTACACGAACCGCCCACCCTCCAACCGCTTCTTTTCCACAAGTATGATACCCCTTTTTTGTGCTCACAGCGCGACGTGAGTCAGTTAAAAGCCTCAAAACCTCCCCATCTTTTCGTCGGAATATGGTATAATCACGCAAGCTGTTACCGTCAAAAGGAAAAACGATGAGACTCCTCGAACATCAAAGCAAAAAATTGCTCTCTAATTTCGGCTTGGTCTTTACAGAATCGACGCTGATCGAGTCAATGGGTGAGGTGCGAGCAACCGTTGAGCGTCTTGGACTGCCTGTTGTTCTCAAGGCGCAGACCCCTTTCGGTGGGCGGGGAAACATCGGGGCGGTGAGGTTTGCGGAGAGCGTGGATCAAGCCGTCGTTGCGGCAGAGGCTTTGTTCGGGATGGACGTGCGCGGCACAACCGTTGAGCTCATTTCGATTGAACCGAGACTAAACTATAATTGCGAGTTTTACGTTGGTATCACATGGAATACGGTCGCAAAGCTGCCGATAGCCTTGTTGAGTCTCGCCGGTGGCGTGGACGTTGAATCCTCTCAGATCGATCAGGTCGCCCGTCAACCGTTCGATCCGTGGACGGGACTCGCACCCTATAAGGCGCGGGAGATGGCTGCCGAAGTTGGCTTGACGGGCAAGCCCCTCGTGGGAGTCAGGGAGGTCCTCACCAAGTTGTCGGAAGCGTTTCTCGCCTGCGATGCGGTTACAATGGAGATCAATCCGTTGGTCGTTATTGAGGCCGAGACACTTATCGGGCTTGATGCGCGAGTGGAAATTGAGGAGGAGGCGGTGTATCGGCAAAAGGAGCGATTGGAGCCGTTAGGTGAGTTGACGATGACCGCGGCGGGGCGTCCGCCTACCCCGTTGGAGGTTGAGGCACAACGTATTGATGCGACAGACCATCGGGGTGTTGCCGGACGGGTTGTAGAATTTGACGGCGATCTGGCATTGCTGATCGGTGGTGGAGGGGCAAGTCTGACCGTTTTCGACGCTATCAAGGCGCATAGCGGGAGTCCTGCGAACTATTGCGAGGTGGGAGGCAACCCAACCGAGGAGAAGATTGCCGCCATAACGTCACTCCTGCTATCGAAGCCGGGCGTTAAGGGGATGGCGGTCATCATGAATGTGGTGAACAATACCCGTGCGGATGTCGTCGCTCGCGGTGTCCTTATGGGTGTTGAGGCTGCGGGCAAGACTCCTGCGGAGGCAATCAGTCTCTTTCGCGTCCCCGGCAACTGGGAGGGGGAAGCACGAGGGATAATGGAGGCAGCTGGTGTGGAAGTGTATGGACGTGAGGTGTCGTTAGATGCGGCGGCTCGGTTGGCTGTGGAAAGGAATCGCACCCATGCTGCTTGACCCGAAGGAAGGCATCCTTGTTCAGGGGATCACCGGCAGAGAGGCGAGTCGTATGGTCGAGGACTCACTCGCTTACGGGAGTAACATCGTCGCTGGTGTGACGCCCGGCAAGGGAGGGCAGCGCGTTCATGGGATACCCGTCTACGATACAGTCGCAGCGGTGGTTGAGAAACACCGGGCGACTATCAGCATTATTTCTGTGCCTCCGCCGGCAGTACTTGATGCAGCACTAGAGTCCTTCGATGCCGGTGTGCAGCTCTGTCTGATTATGACTGAGCGAGTGCCGCAGTTGGACACCAGTAAATTGCTGGTCGCCGCCCGTCGCGCTGGTTGCACCGTTATCGGTCCCAACTCGCTTGGGTTGATCCGTCCGGGGGTTACCAAGCTCGGCACGATCGGTGGGCGCGTGGACAATGTGAAGCGTTCGTTTAAGCCGGGGCGTGTCGCCGTGCTTTCTCGTAGTGGTGGGATGACCTCCGAGATTGCTAGCTATTTAACGAGCCGTGGGATTGGGCAGAGTATCGCCATCGGCGTGGGCGGAGATGCGATCGTCGGTTCTAACTTCACGGAACTGATCGAACTCCTCGAAGATGATCCCGCCACCGATGCTGTGGTCATCTACGGCGAGCCGGGCGGGGCTGCGGAGGAACAACTCGCAGCGCGGCTAAAGCAGCAGCCTTCCCGCCTCCGGATAGTTGCCTTTTTGTCGGGCAGGTTTGTCGACGACCTTGAGGGGGTGCGGTTCGGTCATGCCGGGGTGATTGTCGAAGGCGGCCGCGGCTCGGTGCGTGGGAAGGTACAAGCATTGCGTGAAGCGAGGGTATTTGTCGCAGAGACGTTTGAAGATATTTTGGAAGAGCTTAAACGTGATTCGTAAGTCGGTTCATTAGCGCATTGGTTTATTAATGAACGAATGAACGAGTGGACGAATGATTTTTTTTATTGAACGAATGAACGAGTGAACGAATGAACGCTTGGTACAGTATTAAAGGATTGGCTCGGAATCTATTTTGCCTTCTTCTATTTGCATTATCCATATATTCTCCGGCTGCACACTCCGAGCAATTCATTGCGGAAAATGGGGAGATCCGTGGCACTGTCTATGGTAATGAAACGGGCGATCCACTTGCAAATGCTACGGTCCGATTGGTCGATATTGAGCAAAGTACTGTGACCGATGAGAATGGTGAATTTCGATTCGAGGATCTGCCAGCCAGCGATTATACGTTGAATGTGATCGCCATCGGTTACCGCCTCCTTGAGGAGGACAACGTCGCCATGGTGAAGGCAGGCGAAATCACTGAAGTCGAAATTTCTCTTGCCCCCGTTACTGTAACCTTGGAGGGGATTGAGGTTAAATCGAGTTCGATGCGAGCCACTGTCGGCAGGCAGACTGTGGGAGTTATGGAAATTCGGCGGATCCCCGGCAGTGCGGGAGACGCACTCCGAGCACTTCAAGCCTTGCCGGGGATTGGTGCTGCCAGCGATTTTGACGGTCAACTCTATATTCGCGGCGGTGCCCCTGAGGACAACCGCTTCTATCTGGATCGTGCGCCACTCTTTTATCCTTATCATTTTGGTGGACTGGTTTCTACAGTAAACTCAGAGATACTGAACAGGATTGATGTCTACGCGGGCGGATTCGGTGCGGAGTTTGGTGCGGACGCCCAAGCGGTAATCGACATCTATTCGCGGCGTGGCAGAGAAGATCGGATGGGCGGTAAGTTTAACATAAACCTCCTCTACTCGGAGGGGCTGCTTGAAGGACCGATTGGGAGCCGCGGATCGTGGTATCTCGCAGGACGGCGGAGCTACATTGACCTTTTGCCGATAGAGGTTACGCGGATTACGGCGTTCCCACGATTCTGGGATTATCAGGCGAAGGTCAGCTATGATTTCTCTGAAAATCATCAACTCAACGTTAAGACGTTCGCCGCAGATGATGTCATGGGGTTTAAGTTGGGGTTGGCAGATGTGGAGTATGATCCGACGCTCGCAGGACGGTTCGACCTCGAAAGTCGTTTTAATGTCCAAGCGGTAGATCTCAGATCCACACTGACAGACCGCCTCACCTCACACATCTCAATCTCGCGTGCGAGTTATCTCCAAGCCTTTAGCTTTGGTCAGGGGCTTTTTCTGGAATTGGAGCCGGTCCAGTACGAACTCCGTGAGGATATCGTCTATCGTTTGAATCCGACAGATCAACTTGAATCAGGGTTGCTTGTTTCAACAACACAGTGGAATGGCTCTGCCAACTTCCCGCGCCTCCCCGATGAGGGGGATCCGACAGCGAGCGAGTCTCAGTACTTTACCTTTGAAGAGAAAATTGCTGTAGACTTTGATCAAAGGTTCAATTTTATTGAGGGGTATCTCCAGAATCGGTATGACCCTTATGAGTTCTTATCCCTTACACTGGGACTGCGCTTGGACTATTTTAACCTCACCGATCGGGTCTCCGTTGGACCGAGGGGCAGCGTTCAATTCAATATGCCGGGCGGTTCAGAGCTCCGGTTTGCTTACGGTAGATACGAGATTAGTCCCTATCCGTGGCAAATTGCACAAGGATTCGGAAATCCCAATCTGAAGGAGAATACCGCGGATCACTATATTATGGAATTGGAACGGGAAATCAGTCCACAAACACGGTTCAAGGTTGCGGGTTATCAGAAGAATTTTAGAGACCTAATTACACGCGACCAAAGGGAAGGAGATATTGATCGGGTATATCTTAACCAAGGACAGGGGTATGCGCGCGGCATTGAGATTTCCGTCAAACATCGCGCTGGAGATCGGTTTTTCAGTTGGGCGAACTATACCTACTCGGTTTCCAAACGCGAAGACCGTCCCGGTGAGATGGAGCGGCTTTACTCGTTTGATCAGCCCCACGTTGCAACCGTCACAGCGAGCTATATGCTCACACCGACATGGGAAATTGGTGCGAAGTGGCAGTATCGCACCGGCAATCCGTACACGCCGGTGATTGATGCAGAGATCGTGCCGCACCCTGAGACGGGTCGGCCTCGTTACAACCCTATCTACGGTGAAACCAATTCGGTACGGGTGCCGCCGTTCCACCGGTTAGATCTTCGTATCAGCAAGTCGTTCATCTATCAGCGTTGGCGATGGGGGATTTTCCTTGAATTGCTCAATGTGTATAATCGCAAAAATGTGTTGGATGTTGATTACAGTAGGGACTACGAGACGGAGCAGAACGTCCACCAATTACCGTTGCTACCGTATGGGGGAGTGACGGTTGAGTTTTAGGGGAATGAGAATGATGCGTGAAACGTGAAGCGTGAGAATGGCGAGTTGGTAACGTCTTCTGATGATAGTAACCAATGGTGCTAGTTTGCAGCTGTTGATAACCTGAAGCGTGAAATGCTGTTCTCCCAATAATTGAGAACGAGTCGGGATGTGAAAATCATTGGTTCACCGGTTCATTTAGCCCCAGAGGGGCGACATGTTTATAGTACATGGATAGATAAATTCCCCAAAGCCCCACCGGGGCGACATGTGTATCCAGAGGGGGAACTAGCACCAAAGGTTAATACGTAATGCGTATAAGTAAGGATAAACGGAACGCAGATCTGCGTTCTCTACGCATACATTTCGTTGCGCGGGGGCGTTGGATTATTGGATAAGGTGTCGGGTTTCACAGTTCTTGTTCAACCCAACCTACGATATAATATACATATCGGGTCAGGCAAGTCGCTTTGGATCCCGATCTTATCGGGGAGGCCCGACCTACGGATGGTGTGCAAGAACGGAACGTTAGGGTCCTTGACGGGCGGGGAAATAAGGTTTGTGAACGGTATTCTGAAACCGTTCACAGCGTCTTCAGGTTCGCTACGGTTTCTGCATCTAGACCGTCCATTTCAACCGCAGATAGGTTCTCAGTCACTTCAGCCGGACTCTTCATTCCTACAACTGCGGCACTGATCCGTGGTTCTGACAAGACAAACTGCACCGCCAACCGTCGTAACACCACAAGGTCATCGCCCACAAACTCTCGCAACTTCTCAAGCCGATTCAGGACGAAATCTCGTCGTGCCTCCGTCCAATCCCAAGCCCATAATAGCCCGTTTTCCACCCGTTGTAGCACCAGTTCCAGTGGAAGCGACAGGAAGCCCTGATAAAACACGCCGCCCATCGTTACGCCGACGTTGTGAATTTCCGCCTCCGGCAGCAACGCTTCTGCTGCACTCCAATCCAGAAGGTTAAAACGGTTAAAACTGAGGACCGCATCAAATTCCCCGGTTTGCACCGCCGCGGTAACCTCGGCAAGCCGACCACTCACGCCGATGAATCGGACACGCCCCTCCCGCTGTAGTTGCCGAAAGCCGTCCACCATTCCGCCGCGTTGGAGAATTGCCTCGACTGCGTCTACACCCTCGCCAAGATGTTGGATATCATGTGCAAGCAGCACATCTACATAAGAACGTCGCAACGCTGCCAAGCTCTCCTCGACGCCTGCGATGGTTTCTACTGCTGTCGATCTTTGGCGGGGGGAAAGTTTTGTACAGATGATATAATCGTTTGTGGTTCCTGCCAATGCCTTTCCGATAATCTCTTCGCTCGGTCCGTAGTGGCGTGACGTGTCAATATAGTTGACTCCATTTTCGAGTGCGGTGTGAATTGCGGCGATGGCATCTGCTTCATTGAAGAGACCGTGGCTGGTGCCTGCGAAGACTGCCCCACCTATTCCAATCTCTGACACCTCAAGGCCAGTCCGTCCCAACCGCCGGTAGTGCATGGATTCATCTCCTCTATTTTGGGAGGGTTCATAATTAGGCAGTCATGCGAAGAAACCGAGTTTTCTGAAAACACTCGGTTTCTCTGGTTCGCTTTTAGCGGATAAACACGCCGGCGCGCGCAGCGATGTCAATCGCCTTGCGTGCGTCTATCACCCGCGGACCATTGGGGTTAAATTGTAATCGAGCGGTCATGCCTTGTCGCAACTCAATTTCACGTTCGCCATCAAGGGCGAGCACACAGGGTGGTTGATGCTTGACGGTAACCGTTTCGCCCGGCCCCAAGGGGCGGGATTCCGCCAAACTTACTTCTTGGAGGAGACCCGGGGCGATGGGAGCCAGCACCGGCTGTCCGCCCGATCCCAGTCGAAGATACAGACCGTGTTCGGGAGAATCAATCCGATTCGGGGCGTGGGCACCGATTGACGACAATCCAATGCTACCCGGCTCAACACGAGTTAAAACGAGCTCTTTTATTTTCGAGGCATCCCAAATGGCACGGGAGGCAACAAATCGTTCATTATAGACAGCAACATCTACCAGCGCGATGTCATCTGGCGTTTCAGCGTTGCTAGAATCTTCCACCCGATAGCTCTCGTTGGGTTTGTCGCAAAAGATGTCCAGACAAGGTGCCCGCTGCACCGCCTCATCTGCTAGCCCGCAGGTTACCAAACCCGCTGCCATTCCAGCGATTGTGCCCTCCAACATTGTGGGAAAAACGTTGTTAGTGCCGGTGGAGATGGGCATAAGGGGTACGTCACCGCACCCCTTGGCTATCGCGCGGTTGGTGCCGTCGCCGCCGAGCGTGACGATGCAGCCGACTCCCTCTGTACCCATAAGCGCAGCCGCTTGCGTTGAGTCTGTTTGGCTGAATGTTTTTAACATTGGTAAGATCGAAACATCGAGTTTCGTCTGTAATCCATCAAGTGCCTTGGGACCGATGCTAAACGAGTCGGGCATCAAAAGCACGCACTTAACGCCTACTGCTTCAAGTCCTAGCAACACGCGGCGGACAATGTTGACCTTTTCGTCGTTGTTGAACACCGCACCGTGGGCGACGAGTCTGCGAATATCTCTGCCCGATGCTGGGTTTGCGATGATACCAACGCTGTTTGTGTTATTTTTTGACATATTGGAAAGATTAGTAGAGGAGTCATTTGCACCTATGCGGCACTGGGAAGTGTTTTTTGGGGCACTTTGGGGTACAATAATTATGACGGAGATTATATCATAATTTCATTATGTTGTGTGCTTATTTTTTTCGTATAGTTTTTGCCCAAACTTTTTAGTTTAATTTCTGGGGTAACCGTGCTACAATCTTGACAATTGTTGGAGCACGTCCATCCATTTACAGATCCCCATCTCTGTACTCGAATTCAGGAGACCATATCGTGACCGTATCTGTGTGGCAAGAAGTACCTGATCCCATTCAGGTGGAACATGACGATGTCGTTATCGGAGCCGGCATCGTGGGTGCTTACACCGCGACTCTACTTCGTGAACGAGGGCGTGACGTTGCACTGGTGGATGCACGCTTTCCAGCCGCTGGTGCTTCCGGTCGAAACGCTGGATTTGTTTTAACGGGACAGCGCGAGCCGTATCCGGTTCTCATTGAGCAGGTAGGACGGGAAGCTGCCCGTGAAATCCTGACCATGGTGCGTGAGAACGTACTTCAAATGCGCTCGCTAGCGGAACGATTCGATGTCCCACTTGAGGATGGCGCAGCCCATCTCGCTGAGACCCACGCCGAAGCCCGTGAATTGGAGAGTTGGGCTCGCGCACTTGAAGCTGATGGTGCGACAGTTGACTTCTCGTACAGCGATCCCTACGGATCATCGGGGTACCTTGCGATGATGCAGGTCGAAAACGACTTTATGGTGCAGCCTGCGCGGCTAACGGAAGCCATTGCTGCCACCTCCGGTGCCACCCTTTATGACCACAACGAAGTCTACGATATTGAATCGGAGGGGGAAAATCTGCTTGTCCGTGGACGTCGAGCCCATATCCGCTGTCGTAAAGTCTATGTTGCCACTAACGGCTACGGCTGTGATCTGCACCCATATATGCGCAGTATCGTGCGGCCCGTGCGGGGACAGGTAACGGTGACAAAGCCGGTGGAACGTTTAATTAACATTGCGGGCATCACCGAGAACCACTATTTCCGTCAGTTTCCGGATGGACGTCTGTTCATTGGGGGTGCGCGGGCGTTTTTCGAGGCGCAGGAGTACACCGCCGAAGATGCTATAACGCCGGACTTGCATGTGAACTTAGTGAACTATCTGCGTCTATGGTTCCCGGACGTTGAGTTTGAAGTAGAACGGCAGTGGGCGGGTATTCACGGTTTCACGCCTGACCGTCGTGTGGCTGTTGGGAACTTCCCGGACGAGGAACGCATCGTTTTTGCAGTGGGATTCAGTGGGTACGGCAACTCGATCGGTCTTGTCGCCGCCGAGCGCATGGTAGCGTTGGCACTGGAGGGGCGTGACCCCGGACCGCTCTCCGCCATTCGCTTTGTTTAGTTCATTAATTTATTGGTTCATTATTCTAGTTTTTGCCTCCCTTCAACCGCAGAGACACAGAGGACGCAGAGCAGAAATTATTACACATTGCGCTCCGCTGGAGCGCAGTCGTTGGATGTATCGGAATTCTATAGACATTGCGCTCCGCTGGAGCGAAGGTTTGATTATTGCACTTGTCGAGATTGTAGGAGGAAATGTTGGTGCAAAGCCCAGATCGAGTTGATCCTATCACATTTGAAGTTATCCGCAATGCGCTGTTGGAAGCAACAGAGGAGATGACAATCGCGCTGCGGCGCAGTGCTTACTCAACCAACATAAAGACCCGCGCGGACTTTTCCTGCGCCTTTTTTGACCGCGAGTTGCGGTTAGTGGTGCAATCGTTCGGTCAGCCCACCCACTTGGGATCGTTAGTTGAGTTGGTTCCAAAAGCTGTTGCTGACTATGGGGTTGAAAACATCGGACCGGGCGATACGCTCGTGGTCAATGATCCGTATGGCGGCGGCGGTCACCTCAACGATATTACCCTCATCACCCCTGTCTACTACGACGATGAGCCGTTCGGTTATGTCGCCAATGTTGCTCATCACGTCGATGTAGGTGGTGGTGCGCCGGCGAGCGTCGGCGCATTCCGTGAGGTTTATCAAGAGGGGGTTATCATCCCGCCAGTGAAGTTAGTGCGTGGAGGCGAGATGCTACCCGACATTTTTCGGTTGGTACTGTCGCAGATTCGGTCGAAGCGCGAGACGGGCGGTGACTTTCGGGCGCAGGTGGCGGCGAACACCACAGGAATGCGACGGTTGAGCGCGATTATGGATCGGATGGGTGCGGAGACCTTTTCTTTCTACATCAATGAACTCATCGCTTATGCTGAGCGACGCACGCGGGCAGAGGTCGCCAAGCTTCCCCACGGCATCTACACCGCCGACGGCTACGTTGACAACGATGGCTTTACCGATGAACCTGTACACCTTGTGGCGAAGATGGTGATTGACGATGACGGCGTTTTCTTTGATCTGACAGGCTGTGCCCCACAACGGCGAGCACCGGTAAACTCCACGTATGCTCAAACCTTCTCCGGCTGTGCCTACGTCCTGAAGTGCTTAATTGACCCCGACATACCGACAAACGCGGGTTTCTACGGATTTGTGCGTATGCTCGCTCCCGAAGGGACGGTGGTCAATAGCACACCGCCCGCCCCGGTCGTCGGAGGGTGGGAGACACAGACTCGGCTGATTGATGTAATGTTCAAGGCACTGTCGTCGGTTATGCCCGACCGGGTGCCAGCGGGCACGAAAGCGATGATGTGTCATTCGGGTTTTGGTGGAACTGACCCACGCACGGGGGAGTATTACTGTTTTCTGGAGACAATGGCTGGGGGATTCGGGGGCCGGATCGCCAGTGACGGTCCCGACGCTGTGCAGACGCATGGACAGAACACCGAGAACGCGCCTATTGAGGAGACCGAAACAAACTATCCTGTGCGAATCACGCGCTACGAACTGGTGGATGATTCTGATGGTGCGGGCAAGCATCGCGGTGGGCTAGGCTTACGCCGGGACTACGAATTTCTTGATCATGAACCGTCTTTCACGATCTTGGCGGATCGGGATCGGTGGGGACCGTGGGGACTGTTTGGTGGACAGCCGGGGCTCAAGGCGAGTTACATCTTGAACCCCGACACGGATCCCGTTGAACTCATTTCCAAAGTAACCGTCCAACTCAAGCCGGGGGAGATAATGAGTTATCGCACCTGCGGTGGTGGCGGCTACGGTCCGCCTGAAGAGCGTGATCCGAATTCGGTGTGCCGCGACGTGCGCGAGGGGAAGGTGAGCCTTGATAGGGCGAGGGAGGTTTATAGGGTCGCTGTCAATACCGAGACATGGAGCGTCGATGAGGCGGAGACCAAAAAACTGCGTTCCGATGGAGGGGAGGAGTCCGGGCATGGCACTTAAACACGATGACGGTTGGAATATACCGGCGGACAACCCCTTTTATCCCGTACTGCCGGCGGTCTATCGGAATGTGCGGTTTCAGTTTGTCTTTTTTCACGCTGAACCTGCCGCCGTTCAGGACTTTCTCCCGGAACCGCTGGAAGCAGCAGAGGACGGGTTGTGCGTGGCTTCGGGGTTGGAGGTGCCTTTCTGCACAAACTACGGTCCCTTCCAAGAGTCTTTTATTGTGATGAAGTGTCGTTTCAGGGATCAGACCGGATTTTACTGCTCCCACGTTTTTCATGACGGTCCCGCTGGGATCGCCGCGGGCAGGGAAATTTACGGGACGCCGAAGGTGTACGCGGGGTTAAAGGTGTCTCAAGCGGATCGGTGCATGGTGACAGAAACCAAGCTCGGCGGTGTGCCGGTGTTGAGTATCAGTTCCAGTATGGAAACGGCTGTCTCCCACGACGCCATGCCCTCCCTGACTCCTGCTTGGCGGTTGAAGATTATCCCTAGAGCGGACGGTCCGGGCCCTGCACTCAAACAGTTAATTGATTGCAGCGAAACGACCCAAGATTTGGAGGTGCACTTTACGGCGAAGGGACAGGGTAGGATTGTCCTTGGTGCCTCCCCGCTGTGTGATCTTACCTCACTATCACCGTTGGAATATGGCGATGCTTTCTACATGGAGAGCAGTTATTCCGAAGGATATGCACAGATTGTCTACGACTACCTGAAAAACGAGTAATAGAAAGAGACAGATGGCGAGCACCAAATTACAAGAATCCGCCACCGGTTCAGAGATGAAGGAACGATATACGCTAGGGTACTCGCCGCAAACTATCCAACAGCTTCAGAAACGTACCGCACCGAGAGAGGCGGGTTTCCTCCTGCCCCATCTGAGCACTGGTATGTGCCTGCTGGATTGTGGCTGTGGCCCCGGTAGCATTACTGTCGGATTGGCTGAGGCTGTCGCGCCCGGAGGGGTTGTAGGGGTGGATATTGAACCCAGCGGATATAGGTCAGCGTGGAGGCAGGCGGCTAAGCGCACAGATGTCAACCTCCATTTTGCAAGTGCTGATGTCTATCGTCTCCCTTTTATTGATAACTCATTTGATGCAGCGTTTCTGCACAATGTATTGAGCCATCTTCGGCAGCCGGTTGAGGTGCTCAAGGGGATATACCGGCTTTTGCGTCCGGGCGGCGTGATTGGGCTCAGCCATCCTGATTTTAGTGGACAACTCATCAGTCCATCGGATCCGTTACTGGAACGAGACCACGAACTTTACTGGCGGTTGGTCGAACATAACGGGGGAAATCCCGCTATTGGTAAGCACCAACGTGGCTTATTGCACGCAGCCGGGTTTGTTCGGGTTGAAGCGGTTGCAAAGTATTCAACTATTGCTACGCAAGACGCTATGCGGATGCGCGCTAGGCACGGAGGGCGAATATTTGGCAAATCGACTATCGCACAGCAGATGATTGATCTAGGGTGGACAGATCGCTCTGAATTGGAGCAGATAGTCGCTGCTTGGCGGAGATGGAGCAAACAGCCCGGGGCGTTTATGGCAAATGCTACGGTTACAGCGGTGGGTTGGAAGGAGTAGGTTCGATTAACGTTGATTGAGGAAACAGATGGAAAATAAACTAAAGATTGGTGTTCTCTATCCCCTCTACTCTGCGGAGGACGACTATCCACGTCTTGCCGCTGCGTTGAAGCCCCCGGTTGAGGTGCGGGTTATCCATACCGATAGCCCAAACCTGCATCGAATTGATGAGAGCCTCATTACTGGCAGTCGGGAGTACCTGTTGGCGGGGGCGGAGGAACTGCGTCCTCACAACATCGCTGTCTGCTTATGGGCGTGCACAAGTGCTAGCTTTGCGTTTGGCGTCGAAGGAGCGCAGCGTCAAGCACAAGATCTGGTCGATGCACTTGGTGTACCGGCATCAAGTACATCGTTGGCATTCCTCAGCGCGAGCAAAGCACTCGGACTGAAGCGTGTCGCTGTCGCCGCAACCTACCCCGAAGATCTATCAAATGCCTTTCGCGCCTTTATGGAGACGGGTGGCGTGGAGGTGGTGCACATGGGGTGTCTCGGTGTCTGGACGGGCGACGAGGTCGCTCTTATCGAGCGCGACGAGGTTTTGCGCTTTGCATGTGCTAACGACCATCCCGACGCCGAAGCGGTGCTCATCCCTGATACCGCGTTGCACACCGTCGGTTTTCTGCCTGAACTTGAAGCGGCGGTCGGCAAAACGGTGTTGACGGCGAATCAGGTGACGATGTGGGAGGCGTTGCGGCTTGCAAATCGCTTAACGCCGCAATCCAATTTGGGACGGTTGATGGAAGTGGCGCGTGAAACGTGAAGACGGGAAAACGAGAAAACGAGAAAACGGGATTGATCGTAGGTTCGGCTACCTGTGATACGTACAGGTTGGGAAGCCTGTAACTACGAAATAATGTCGATTTTGGAAAATCGACCTACAGTTTAGTGTAGGGGCTAATGAACCCAATTTGTTCGTGGGTGTTGGGTTTCACGGTTCCCGTTCAACCCAACCTACAGGCTACAGACTCGGTTTCTAACGTAGAATTAAGGAGGTTCGTATGGATCGATATATTGAAGTGACCCTTAGAAAGCGCGGTGTGAGTTGTATTGCGCGGATGCTTGACGATCTTGCACCGAAGACGTGCGAGGCGGTGTGGAATGCGCTACCACAAGAGAATGATGCCTTTCATGCCAAATATGCGAGCAACGAAGTGTATTGCCTTGTCCCGCCCTTTGCGCCGAGCGAGATAGGGCTTGAGAATCCAACGATTATGCCAATTCCCGGCGACCTGCTCTACTTCTACTTTCCGCCCGGCACCATAACCCTTCCATCGGTGCGCGAGGTTGCCTACGACACCGGCATGGTAGACCTTGCGATTTTCTACGGACGGGACAATTTAATCTTTTCACCCACAATGGGACCTGTTCCCGGTAACCGTTTCGCTGAAGTCACGGAGAATCTTGACCAGATGGCGGAGGCATGTACGAGCATCTGGCGGGAGGGATTTGTCGGTGAGCGGTTGGCGTTTCGCCGGGTGAAGTAGATGGATTCGGTTGTTTGGGATTATCGTCTGAATCACGAATTGTCACGAATTAAGTATCGTAGGTTGGGTTGAACGGCTAAAACCGAGTCCTTATCAATACAATAGATGTTCTACATTTCAACAATCCCGTCTTGCAGATAAAGGGAGTGAAACCCAACATCTCAATCTGTCACCGATTATAGTGGATCTTAGAATTAATGAGACACCCAAAATCGGCGCAGTTGAAAACAGCACCTACCAAACATGGGGAGCGAAAGTGTTCATTTATTTTTTGAATTCATTATAAATGTTGGGTTTCACTCTACTAGTGAGATTTCAACCAGAACTGCGCCTCCAACCCCAATTGTCATACGTGGCGTTTTTCATCCGTTCCGTTCAACCCAACCTACAGATTGTTAAATGTCAACAGAATCTAACAAGCTAAACTATGAAACCAACATTTGATCCAATTAAGTTTGAAGTTATCCGTAACGCGCTGATCGAGGCGACGGAGGAGATGACAATCGCGCTCCGCCGCAGCGCCTATTCGACGAACATTAAAACCCGCGCCGATTTTTCGTGCGCTTTCTTTGACAGCGAGTTGCAGCCTGTCGCGCAATCGTTCACGCAGCCGGTGCATCTTGGCTCATTGTCTCAATCCGTGCCACGGGTTATCCGGGAATATGGTCCGGAGAATTTGGGTCCGGGCGATGCGATTCTGTCCAATGATCCCTATCTCGGCGGCGTTCACCTCAACGACATCACTCTTATCTCGCCCGTATATTACAATGACGAGCTTTTTGGCTATGTTGCTAATCTCGCTCACCATGTGGATGTGGGTGGTGGGGCACCCGCGAGTATTGGTGCGTTCCGTGAAGTTTTTCAGGAGGGGGTCATCATCTCTGCCGTGAAAATGGTGGAGGGCGGGGAGATTAATCCGGACGTTTTTCGGCTTGTGCTGGCACAGATTCGATCCAAGCACGAGACCGCAGGCGACTTTCGGGCGCAGGTGGCTTCCAACAACACTGGAGTGCGTCGATTGACTGCGCTGCTGGATCGGATGGGGGCTGAAACGATCAACTTCTATATCGATCAACTGCTCGCCTACACCGAGCGTCGGACACGCGCGGAAATTGCTAAGCTGCCCCAAGGTGTCTTCACCGCTGACGGTTACGTTGACAATGACGGTTACACCGATGAACCGGTGCACCTTGTCGGGAAATTGGTCATCAATGACGATGGTGTGCTTTTCGATCTAAACGGTTCCGAGCCCCAACGTCGGGCACCCGTCAATTCCACGTATGCCCAGACCTTCTCCGCCTGTGCTTATGTTCTGAAAAGTCTAATTGACCCGGATATACCGGTCAACGCGGGGTTCTACCGTTTGGTTCAGATAGATGCACCGTTGGGTACGGTCGTCAACTGTACACCGCCGTTCCCTGTCGTCGGGGGCTGGGAGACACAGATACGTCTGAACGATGTCCTGCTGAAGGCGCTCGCGCCCGCCATCCCCGACCGTATTCCGGCGGGGACGAAGGCGATGATGTGCCAGATGGGATTCGGGGGTACTTCGCCGCGCACAGGGGAGTTGTACGCCTATTACGAGACGATGGCTGGCGGGTACGGCGGACGGGTCGCCAGCGACGGACCCGATGCCGTGCAGTGTCACGGGCAGAACACCGAGAACGCTCCGATTGAGGAGACGGAAATCAACTATCCTTTTAGCATCGCTCGATACGAATTGGTGGATGATTCGGATGGCGCGGGTAAATATCGCGGTGGACTTGGGTTGCGGCGTGACTACCTCTTTGATCATGAGGTCTCGTTCACCATCTTGGCGGATCGGGATAAGTGGGGTCCTTGGGGACTTTTTGGCGGAGATGCTGGAGAAATTGCGCGCTATACCCTCAACCCGGACGCTGAGGCGACCCAGCTGGGCTCCAAGGTTACCGTTCAACTAAAGCCGGGGGATATGGTGCGGGTGGAATCCTGCGGTGGTGGGGGTTACGGTCCCTCTACGGAACGGGATCCGCAGTTGGTGTTACGGGATGTGCATGAGGGGAAGGTGAGCCTTGAGCGGGCGCGGGAAATTTACCGCGTGGTGATTGATCCGGAGACTTGGACTGTAAATGAGACGGAAACCGCAAAGTTGCGGTCAGGAGATTGATTTGATTAAACGGAGATTAAGGCGAGCGAAGGAGATGGAGCGAGGCTTATGAGTAATAAAATCAAAGTTGAACAGGGCAGCGGCAACATTTTTAAGGATTTAGGCTTTCCTGATGAGGTTGCAGAAGAAGAATTGTTGAAAGCGCAGCTAGGCGCGGAAATTTTCCGTATTCTGGACGAACGCCGGCTAACTCAGGCAGAAGCAGCGAAGTTACTTGGTGTGAAACAGCCTGAAATTGCCCGCCTTAAAGCCGCTAAGCTTTCCTACTATAGCGTTGAACGACTGATGCGGTTTCTGGAACGACTCAACTGTGAGGTGAGCATTCACATAGTGCCGCAGTGGGACGATACCGAGCGAGTCATAGCGTTGTGAGCAATATTCTACCAATGGCGGTATTAAGGAGAACACCATGTTTGGCATAGCTGTAGGGTGTAGTAATCTCTCAGATAGCTACCTGAAACGGATCACGCAGTTGGGAGTGGACTGCGTTGACTTTGGTTCCGGTGACTCTTTCCCCGGTGTCAAGGAACAGGGATACCCGGACCTGGACGAGCTGCTCAAGATCAAGAAGAAGATCTACGCATGGGGGCTACGGATCAACCGTGTGACCTTGCCCGATATCACGGAGAAGTTTATGGGGGATGCGGAAGGTAGCGAGGTGGAGTTGGAGAACACTGAGCAGGCGATGCGGGTATTCGGGGAGGCTGGTATGCCTATCGCCCGGCAACGCTTTGAAGGGGACACCTTCAATCATCTGATAACCTTCTATCGGTCAGAACATCGCGCGGGATTTCTCGGCAGTGGGGGAAGCCGTTGGTTGACCGGCGACCAACCCAAGCCTCAAAGCGATGCGGAGTTAAAGTCGCGCAGGTTCCACCATTGGCCGCTGTTTGCGGCGAGCGATCCGCCCACCCGCGAGGAGCTGGACGATTGGTGGCGGCATTTCTGCCGAGTCTACGAGCGACTGGTGCCTATCGCTGAGGAATACGATATCAAACTTGCCATCCATCCGTCGGATATCCCGCTGCCAGACACACCGTTCGGTACATTGGGGTTTCATCGGGTGATCGATGCGTTTCCCAGTCCCAATGTGGGGTATCTGTATTGTTGTGGAACGCGGGCAGAAGCCGGTGGGCTACCGTTGGTGTTAGATGAAATTCAGAACTACGGACGCAAGGGGCGTATCTTCATGGTTCATTTCCGCAACGTGCGAGGCAGTCTAGCGACCGCAGGGGGCTACGAGGAGACACTCTTGGACGATGGCGACATGAATATGTTCAAGATTGTGCTCGCGCTCAGAGAGGTAGGGTTTGATGGGTGTCTGAATCCGGATCATATTTTCCCGCTAGAAGGGGACGGTTCTGATGCGGGAGGTGCTTTGGCGTATTCCGTCGGCTACATCAAAGCACTATCGGCGGCACTTGCTATCGTTTAACGGATTGAGTAGAACGCGCTGCAGTACTCAGGGGGGCAGATTTGCCATGCAGTGAGATCCTTCCTTTTGGCAAACTCAAGGCAAGCCAATCACTCAGAATGACCACTGGATTATAATTTCAATTGATTGTATCTTTTCGCCCTACATTGTTTGGATATGTCTATCCAAGCGGGGCAGAGATCGGTTTTCCACAATCGCAATTTCTTTGAATGTTAAGTAGGGACGCTACCTGATTAATCTCTGCTCTATTCGTTAAGACCAAAGAAAATCTTTATTGCATCACCCCACTGAGACCATATCTCAGCCGCGCCGCCTCCTGCACTGAGGGCAGTAGCAAGAGCGGATAAGATAGGCTTGATAAGACCTACTTTTCGTTCGGAAGGTGCTAATTTAGCTTGTTCATTAAGTAATTTTAACTGTTCTATAATTTCAGTTTGTCGTTGTGACGAGATGTTTTGACTGGCTTTTACAGCTTCCGTTAAACTTGTGAGTGCTTCTGCTATCTGCTGTTGGCTAGGATCAGCCGAAGGGGAGACGCTTCCAGTGATTGATTTAGCCTGTATCTTTCCTGTGTTTAACACTCCTACTTGGCTATTAGATACTTCAGACTTCATTTCGATTTTTTCTCCTTGGATTATCTGTCCAATATTCATCTGTCTAACATTAATCGTAATGTTGATTGGAATTTGCTCATTACCTGCAGAAAAAGCCGACCCATCTCCAAAAATGCTCCCTTCCAATTCCAGATTAGATATTATTACCTCGTCATAGTCTTCAATGGCATGGTTAGGTTCTTTTATACCCTGATAAGCTAAATCACGATTGTAGTCAGTCTCGACGTAATTGTTTCGATGCTCTTGCCCTTTTTCAAGGTTTGCGGCGAGATGTACAGATTCTGCGAGAGCAGATTTGATATGATTGCTGGGTTCGCTTAATCTCTGAAGGTCTGCGGCGAAACGTGCAGATTCTGCGAGAGCAGATTTGATATGATTGCTGGGTTCGCTTAATCTCTGAAGGTCTGCGGCGAAACGTGCAGATTCTGCGAGAGCAGATTTGATATGATTGCTGGGTTCGCTTAGTCTCTGAAGGTCTGCGGCGAAACGTGCAGATTCTGCGAGAGTAGATTTGATATGATTGCTGGGTTCGCTTAGTTTCTGAAGGTCTGCGGTGAGGCGTGCAGATTCTGCGAGAGCAAATTTGATATGATCTGTTGATTTGTGCATTATTATTGCCCTTTCTTATCTTTTGAAATTTGAATTGTGGTGCCTATGGCCAGGCAATGCCTTTAGTAGAGTAAATTATCATTGTAACGTATGATAATAGTATTGTCAAGACACAATAATTTTCGGAGATTAGTCTCCCTTAGAAAGTGGGCACAATCAGGTTTGAAAGCGATTTTCCTTAGAGGGACTAATTACCTTCTTTTTTTGAAAATGTAAACTTGTAGATAGATTTACAGTCTAATTCTGCTAACAGAAAGAACGGGGGCAAATAAAATCCAGTTGGGGATCTGCTTTGCCAGCCATCTGAAGATGGTTGTATTATGGACAAGTGGCTTTATCTGTCTTGACGTGAAAGCCCCTAAAATGTCGCATTCTCAATTTTGAAAGGAGAGGTAATCGTGAATTATTCACGCTTAAATCTGTTAGTAACTGCAATTAGTTGTTTGGCTGTTTTGGTATTTCCTATCTTTGTCACAGGTTGTGGCGATAGTGGTGATGATGATAGCACGGGTGATGATGTGATCGCTCCTGATCCAGAGCCTGTCTCAAAGCCAACACCACAACTGGAGCAACAGCCTCAACCGGAGCCACCACCTCAACAACAACCGGAACAACAACCAGAGCAACAACCCGAACCACCGCCTCAACCGGAGCCAGAACCCGGCGTTTCGTTCCAAGAAGACATTTTACCCATTCTTCAAGCGAGTTGTGCCGTTCCGGGGTGCCATGTTGCCCCCAACCCCCCGAAAGGACTCAATTTAGAGACGTACGCAGACTTTGAGAAAGGTGGTGTATTTAACCCCGGAGATAGCAAGAACAGTATGGTTATCCAGCGGATTGATGGTGGTGGGATGCCGCCGGCTGGACCGTTGGCTGATGACTCAATTCAACTCTTCAAAGATTGGATCGATGAGGGCGCGAAAAACAACTAATAGACCTCAACACCCCTCTGCTCTAGGTCGAGGGAGCGATCTCCCGACCTGTTTCATGAATTAATTTCCCTAAGAAGGTAGGTGTAATCAGGTTTGAAAGGGATTCTGCTCATGTGGTATAATAGCTTAATTTGCAAAGGTGTGGTGTCCCGATGCAGACAAGGAAAGAATTCAAATGCACCATTTGTACACTGTTTTATTGATGTGTTGTGCTATGGGCTTGTTGTACCTCAACTCGCAACCTATACACGCAAAGGAAAAATCAGGCATGGTAAAAGATAATTTTCGGGAATGGCTTATCTGCAACAAAGCTTACAAACCCAGACCAGCTAGGGATATGCTCTCCCGGTGTAAAAGAGTGGAAAGAATTTTTAACATATCCCTTGATAAATCTATAAAAACACCAAAGAATCTTGATGAGCTTTTACAGAGATTAAAAAATGATGCGGATTCTTACTTAAGGGAGGGAGCAAACCATACAACGTCTGTGGGTATACTACGAACCGCGGTAAGACTCTATCATGAATATCTGAACAGGGGTAATTGAACAGGTACTGCCTGACCTTTAGCAGGCTGTTTTTCTTTGTCCTGAATGAATGATTTGAGGCAGTTAGCTACATATTCGGCTTGTTTTACCGGAACAGCATTGCCAATCATCTGTTCTAAATCTGTTTTTGCTCCCTTAAAAACAAAATCTTCTGGAAAGGTTTGTATGTAACTTCGCTCAATAGTGGTTAAGGGGCGAACATCTTTAGAAATTGACGCTGTGTCATTAGGATGTTCCTTGTAGGTTTTAGGTATAGGTCTATTCACTCCCCGGACGGTTGGACTGGGTTCGTCAATGCTAAATATAGCTCTCCTGCTATAGTTCCTAGGGTGCCGGTAGTAATGTTCTACGCCTAAACTGTTACCTAGATAATCTTTCACTGTTAATTGAGTTGAAGACAAGTTCACATTGAGATAGTTTTCCAAAGCATGATCAAAACCATCGAGTTCTCCAATAAGAAATAACCTCTTGCGTTTTTGTGGTACTCCACAAAAGCTGGCATCTAAAATCGTCTGAGTAAGGCCATACCCCGCCTTTTTCAAAATATCGCAAGCACGGCGGTATCTTTCACTTTTCACAGCTCTGTCAACATTTTCCATCACAAACCATTGTGGCTTTTTATGTGAAACAATCTTGGCAAAACTGATCGTTAAATCAGCCCTGCCAAGTTCCTCATCACGCTTGCCAGCGTGGGAGAAATCTTGACAGGGTGGCCCGCCAATAATCCCGTTGGCATCAAAACGCTCTAATACTTCTAGACTTGCGGTTAAATTGCTCAAGTCTACGTTGAATATGCTATGTGCAAAGTTCCTTTGGTAAACTTTAATTGCGGCTTCCCAATTGTCAAAAGCGGCTATTATTTCAAAGCCGGCGTTTTGAAACCCTAACGTCATGCCCCCACAACCAGAGAATAAATCAATAGTCTTTATTTTCATTTGACAGGTTACCTAATTTATTAAAAAAGTTCAGGAGAGTTTGCGATTATAGCATCAAACCTGCGTTCTGGACTCAAGAGTTTTTCGCCACCGCCTAAAATAATATTCTTTATTTCCTCTTTTTTTACTCTCGGTGCGGAAAGTTCTGCGCAACGTAAATAAGGATGGGTTTTTCTGCCACTTAGGGCAAAAGCTTTATCACTTTGATTAGAAGAAGAGGCACCGAGAACCTGACGATAATTGACTTCCCCATCTTTGGAAAAGTCATAGAGCATTCTAACGAGCCATGCTACCGACCTCATTGATCGTGAAAACCTGCTTGTGCCTTGTCTAGCACCATCAATAAATAATCTTGCAAAAGCGAAGGTACTCCAAAGAAAAGCATCTAAACAATTATCATCAAGGCGGGTCGATTTGCCCTCGGTCTTCCAGACGATTTGTGCGACTAAAGGCTCTTGATAATCCAAATGTAAAAGTAATATTTCATCAATTCGACCGGTAAAATCGGGCATCAGTTCCAAAAGAAGTTCTTCGTTTTCCCAATCTATTACTTGTACGCAAACAGGGTCCAAAATATCGAACAAATCTTGAGATTGGGAAGCATACTTACTAATGATGCTCAATGCTAGGTGGACAATTGTATTAGGTCTTACCACAAGTTCACAGCTATATTCATTATCAGACAAGTCGCACGTCGAGTTGTCAGGTAGAGCTGTTAATTTTATTTCTAGTCCTCTAACAGGAGCAGAAGAATTTGAGGTGTCCAGAATAACTAAATCAATTCGAGGTAAAGTTCCAATAACGAACCCTCGATTATCAATATAAGTGTCTTCAAACGAAAAGTAAATGCTTGCAGAATCAGCCTCCATAGTAAAAACATCGGTGACCTCAATCTTTTCGTGAACTACAGCTAAATTCCGGTCCATAACTAGATGAACTGGCAAAATAGTCCGACTGTGCATGTAACACAGCAGGGCAGCAGGGAAACAATTATTGAAACTATTTTTTCCCCAAGCGGCAGCTTGTGAGAAATCTTTATTAGATTTATTACTGCCGCTAATTCCAAATAGCTTGGGAGTCAATTGTTCTTGAGTATACATACACCTATATTCGAGGATTGTTCCAAAAAATGGAGTTAAAAGTGGTGCTGAGTACAGATAGACTTAACTGAGCACTCTTCGGAAGGCGTTTGTAATTTCGGAGAGAACCCCCACAGGCGTGTCGGTTGCATCGATCTCCTGGATAACGTCTGGCGGGTAGTGGGATAGCGTCGGTGCGGTTTGCGCTTCATACTCCTCAAGTCGATGCCGAATCACCTTCTCGTTGACGTCGTCGAACCGCTTTTCACGATGTGCCCTGCTTTTCATACGTTTCACAAGCACCTCTGGGTCCTGACATCTGAGATAGATGATTTGACGGACATCGATATGACAATCCATTGCCCGCGCCTGTGGCAGGTTGCGTGGGATACCATCTAGGAGTAAATAGTCCACCTGTGGTTGGAATTGTTTCTCCTGCACCAAATTATCGATATAATCACGCCATAATTGAATCGCTATATCGTCCGGGACAAACTCCCCTTTGCTGGAGTATTCTAGAAAGACTTTGCCAAGCCTGCTATGAAGATCTAGGGAACGGAGTACTTCTCCGCAAGCGACATGTACAAACCCCGGAATCTGGTTAAGAATTTTGCCTTGCGTTCCTTTTCCTGTGCCAGGGGCACCAAAAATTAAAATTGTTCGATATTTGGTTGCAGATTGCATCAGTCCGACTGTTTTCTCCTTTGTTTCAGGTTATTGATTGATTGGTTCTGTCCATTTGTTGGGTGCTGTATCAATTTCAAACTCAGCGAAGACGCGATCGATTTCCGCCTTCACATCGTCTGTCAGTTGCCAACCGACGGCACCCATGTTATCTTCTACTTCAGAAGCACGTCTTGCCCCAACGAGCGAAACACTGACCGCTGGGTTGGAAATCACCCAATTGAGTGCGAGATGGGGCAGCTTTTTGCCGAGCCCTTCCGCAATTTCTTTGAGTTTGTTCACCGCTTGAACGTTACGCTGGAAAATACCCGGCAGAAACAGCTTTAGTGACATGTTGCTGCCTCCTCTGTGTCGCCAATCGTCGTCCCCAAATGTTGTTTCTTCGGTGAACGCTCCCGCCAACATACCGTAAGCGAGCGAACCGTAGGTCATGACGCCGATGCCGTTCTCTTGGGCGTAGGGGAAGATCCATTTCGCCATGCGCCGATCAAACAGGTTACAGGCGTATTGTATCACATCGACACGCCGGGTTTCCATGCAGGTCTGGATTTCGTCTCTGGTGAAGTTGGAGAGACCCACAAATCTCGCTTTTCCCTGCTGCACGATCTCCTCTAACGCCTCCATCGTTTCATCGAACGGGGTGGTGCGGTCGGGCCAATGAACGAGATACACATCGACATAGTCGGTGTTCAGCACTTTCAGACGACGTTCGATTGCAGCGTGTGCCATCTCTCGACGGCTATCCCGTCCTTTCAGGCGGTCGTTGTCGTAGTTGATGCCGAACTTTGAGACGACGATGACATCTTTGCGTCGGTTCCCCAACGCCCGTGCCAACAGTTCTTCGGACCTGCCCATGCCGTAGGCTTCGGCGGTATCATAACAGTTGATACCGAGGTCGAGGGCGCGATGAATCGCCGCAATGACTTCTGTTTCCTCGATGGAGCCGTAACCGCCACCCATCTCCCAGCAGCCGAATCCAATCGCTGAGACCTGCATCCCTGTCTGCCCAAACGCTTTATATTCCATGATTCGCCTCCCCTGTTCCCGATGTTAGCAATTGTTCACCTCATCATTGTAGTATGTTATTTTACAATTGTCAAGGATAGAAAACATCTAGGGCGTGCTTGACATGGTGTCTATGGTCTGATACACTGCTGATAGTGGCTTATTATGCTGTTAGTTCATTGGTTCATTAATCTGATGCTCTATACACATGTCGCCCCTCTGGGGCTGATGAAGAATAATACGCAAGGATAAGCGGAACGGGGATCTCCGTTCCCTACGAATTACACTCTTTGCGTCGATTTGCTGGGGCTATGTTGGTTCATTAGTTCATTGAGGTGTTGGGTTTCACTATCGCTCAACCCAACCTACGACGCTACGAAGCACGCTCCGCGGTGCCGTAATTTGCACAGGGGTTACGGCATACGGAGTATGCCTACTACTATTTTTTAGAATGCGACAGGAGAAAAGTAAGCATGTATATGACTAGTGCCTCTCTCGTTGGGCTAGCATTTGGAGCGAATGATGATGGGGCGAGCGGTGCGGACTCTCGAACGGTTTTCGTTGAGAATGGGGTCCCCAAGAACATCCGGGAAATTGGGTTCGGTTGGGAGTTTGAAACGGGGTACATTGAGATTTATGGCAAAAAATCCCTGCTGTACGCGGGCTGCGGGATCGGTCGCAACGATTTTCATCTCAGAGCTAAACTTTCCATCTGCAGCGAAGACGATAAACCGCATTTTGTGGTTGGCACCAACAATATTGGCATCAGCGGTTTCCAGCGTTTGAGCTACGTTTTCTGGCCCCGGGAGGTGCTCGGACATCAGCAGATGGCTTTTTCTTCCGACTGGATTACGCCGGGTGTGCCGTTTAACTTTGAGATCGTGCGTAAGGGAACACGGGTTGTGATCATTGTTGACGGGACGGCGGTGAAGCATTTCCTGTTTGGTGGTGAGCTGACACGGGTTGGGTTCTGCTCCTATGAAGGGACGTTGCGGATACACGATTTTTCCGTTCGAGGTGAAACCATTCCGCTAGACTGGAATCGGACGCAACCGATTGACATCTCCGTTCCGACAATTGACATATCTGACGAGGAGGGTCGGCAGATTGTCGTGGACAAGCAGGCGGGGCAATATCTCGGTCATCCCGACACGGTGCTGATGCCGGACAATCGAACGATGTTCTGCACCTATCCGCTCGGACATGGCGGGCCCGCTGCCCTGTTGAAAAAGAGCACGGACAGCGGTCTGACTTGGAGCGATCGACTGCCTGTGCCTAAGAATTGGGAGACCGCGAAAAACTGTCCGTGTATCCATCGCCTCGTTGGTCCAGATGGAGTAGAACGTCTGGTTGTTCTGGAGGGCAACGGCGATATGCGCCAGTCCATTTCGGTCGATAACGGTGAGACGTGGACGCCGTTTGAGCCGAACGGGTTGCACTGCATCGTCGTTCCGAACCGTGTCATACCGATCTCGGATGAGAGATACGTCGCTATATATGTAGACCACGGGACCAGAAGCCGCGGCGATCACGTAATTATGCAGAGTATCACCGCTGACGGTGGACTGACATGGGAGACGCAGCGCTTAATCGCCCAGCACGAAGATGCGCTACCGGACGAACCGGGCGTTATCCGCTCGCCGGACGGGAAGCAGATTGCAGCGGTGATGCGTGAGCAGTCGCGGGCATACAACGCGATGGTCATCACCAGCGATGACGAGGGGCAAACGTGGTCGGAATGCAGGGAAGGGGCTGCCGGTGTCACCGGAGATCGGCACAACCTCGCCTATGCGCCCGATGGTCGGTTGGTGGTTGTTTTCCGTGATACCGCACTCGCTAGCCCGACGAAATTCAATTTTGTCGCGTGGGTCGGCACTTATGACGATCTTGTCAATAGTCGGGAAGGGGAATACCGTGTGTTACTACTACGGCATCAGGGCAACTTTCCGCCCGAAGAATACGGGGACTGTGGCTATGCCGGTTTGGAGGTGCTGCCGGACGGCACGTTTGTCGCTACCACCTACCTCATTCACAAGCCGGGCGAGGCGCATTCGGTCATCAGCGTGCGCTTCAATCTGGAGGAGTTGGATGCACGGATAACGGACTGAAATTGACCGCAGAGACGCAGAGGACGCAGAGAAGAGTAGGGAAAATTCAGGAGTCTCCTAGATTTTTGAGAGTTCATGTTAAGGAGGCGTATAACCAGAAACCGAGTAGGGGCGGGGTAACCCCGCCCCTACGGCTTCTCTTTGCACTCTACCGATGAACGCCTTTCTCCCAATGACGGACGAGCGGAGCGAGATCATCCCAGAAGACTTCTGGAATCTCTAACTCAGCGGCTTTCACATTTTCTACGGCTTCTTCGGGGGTTCGTGCCCCCGGAATCGCCGTTGTCACCTGTGGATGGCGGGTGCACCACTGCAACGCTGCAGCGAGGAGTGGGATTTCGTAGTCTTGGCAGAGCCGTTGGATCTTGGCGACATGATCGAGGCATTCTTGGCTGAATTCTCGTCTTCCGTAATCCCTGCCCGGTATCGGTCCCGTCGCTAGTACCCCTACCTCAAGCGGCGTGGCACACGAGATCCCGATGTTATATTTTTCTGCAGCGGGTAGGATCCGTTCAGCAGCTTCTTGGTTCAGCAAACTCCACGCATCGGGGACAACCGCAGCGTCAAATTCGCCGGTTTCAATATAGGGGGTGTTGGTCGGCGGATCATTGGAAGCAGAACCGATGAACCGCACAACCCCTTCGTTCTGGAGTTTCCGCAACGCTCCAAGGGCACCATTCTTGCTCATCACGTCTTCCATCGGTACGCCCATCGCATCGTGGATATAGACCAGATCAAGCTGTTCGAGTCCGAGTCGTTCAAGGCTAGCCTCTACGCTGCGTAAGGTGCCGTCAAAGGTATGGTCCTTCCCCTCCCTGTAAGCACCCGTTTTGGTGACGACGGTGCACTTGGCGGCAAGGTCTGGGCGGTTTCTGAGAGCGTTGCCGACGATCTTCTCAACGGTTGTGCCCCCATAGAGCGGGGCGGTGTCGACCAGCGTGCAGCCCGCCTCAATCGCGGCTTGAACCGCCTGCGCTCCCATCTCTTCATCTAAGCCCCCTGATGGTCCCGACGGCTGGCTGCCGATGTATATGGTTCCGAGTCCAATGATAGTGACCTCAAGTCCTGTGCGTCCCAGAATTTTGGTTTTCATAGTAGCCTCGATTGGTTGGTTCATTAGTTCATTGGTTCACTGGTTCATTTATGTACATAGGCTATGTTACACGCTTAGGGCGAGTTGGTCTAGGTATTTTCGGGCGCGGTTAATCTCATCGGTGACGCCCGCTGCCGTGTCCAGAATGGGGATCCCTCGTGGAACGGGATGCATAAAGATCTCTGTCCAGCCGGAGAAGGCAGTCTTTTTCAGTGCAGATAGAATCGGCGCGAAATCCAAGTCGCCCCGTCCGGGCATCTGCATCAGTTCCTGTTCCTTGGGCAGTTTTTCGTGGCAGCCCATACCGTGTTGCCACGCATAGAATAGGGCTAACCCCCGTCCCAAATCCTCAATCAGTTGCGCTACCAGCTGGGCGTCGTCTGGTAGGTGGTAAGGTGCTAGAGCGATACCGAGGTGTGGGGAATCGGTGAACTCGATCAGCCACCTCATTGAGTCGGGCGATTCGATGAGCGCGCTGCTATGGTTCTCAATGCTGATGGTGATGCTGTGCTTTTCGGCGGCGGCGATATGGGGCTTCAACCCTTCAGCAAAGTCGGCGACCGCTGCGCGTAACTCCTCGCCCGTTAAATCCTTGGGACCTTGGCTGCCGGTCACGATGAGGGAAGCCCCAAATTCTTGGGCAAACGCCATCTCTTCCTCTAGCCCGAAGGGTCCCAGATCAAAACGGGTCGATATTCCTAACCCCACCTCGTGGGTTGCGAGTAACTCGGCAAAAGCGTCATTCCCCATAGATTCAACCTGTTCTCGCTGGTCCCCGTGGACACGGGGCCAGATATCGATACGGTCGCTCCCGATTTTCTTCACTTCGGGCACGATCTCAGCCAATGGTAGCGTGCCGTACATGCACGAAGCGAGGATATAGTTTAGTTCAAACGGCTTTTCACTCATAGTTTGTCTACCTCCACAACTTCTCCGCTCTGGCCGGATTGATACGCCCCCAAGACGATAGCCAAAACATGACGCCCATCGGCAGCAGAGACCGGAACCTCTCCATCGTTTTCGATCGCTTCTACGAAACGGCGCACTGCGACTGGTAAACCAAGCTCGTCCGGTCCCTCTGCATCTACCGGCGGATGCGTCCACTCGCCGGTCACCTTGCGCCATACTGATACCGGTGCCTCACCTCCGCCAAAACGGATCTGCCCTTCAGTGCCTATAATCTCATTCACGCTTGTTCCCCCAGCCAACGCTGACCAACCCACCTGTAGTGAGGTGGTCGCGCCGTTGGCGTGTTCAATCAGAACGAGTGCCGTATCTTCCACTTCGATATCCTGCACGTAGCGACCGATCCGTGCGTAGACACGGACTGCGGGCGAACCGATGTAATTAAGGGCCGTGTAGACTTGGTGATAGCCGTTATCGATTAGGGGACCTCCGCCCCCAGCTCTGGCTTGGGTGCGCCACTGCTGGGAGACGCCTCTGCCTACCACGTGGGATCGGCTGAGCCCTTCGGTACGCACGAGAAACACAGAGCCGATCGCGCCCGCCTGTATCTGTTCCATCGCCGCCCGATGCGCCGCTGAAAAGAGCTGATTATGCCCGACGGTCATTTTGCGACCGGTCCGCTCTGACGCAGCGATCATCCTATCAACCTCTTCCAAACGGGTGGCGATCGGTTTTTCGAGAAATACATGGGCACCTGCCTCCATCGCAGCGATCGCTTGGGGCTCATGCAGATGGTGCGGGGTACAGATATGGACCAAGTCCAATTTTTCTTTGGCGAGCATCTCCTCCCAATCGGTATAAAGGTTTTCAGATGCAACCCCGAGTTTTCCGCCCATCAGGTCAAGGCGTTCTTGGGCGAGATCCGCCAGTGCTGTAACCGTTACTCGATCGCTCAAACTTGCTAGCATGGGTCCATGCCGCCGCTCAGTGATTCCACCACAACCGATGATTCCTGTTTTCAACATAAATTGTCCTCCTCACCCCGATTATAATAAATGTCGTTTGTTCTGTCAATTGTCTTTATTAATTCACTGGTTCATTGGTTCATTAATTCATTGTTGTAGGACTTACGCAGTTGAACACTCAGATCCCTGTAGTTCGGCGATTTATCGCCGCAAGACACTATCTCCAACGCCCGATGAATCGGGCAACTACAGCAGAGGCTCCATAAGGAGTCCGTAGTGAACGCAGATCTGCGTTCACTACTGAAGTGCGTAACTCCTATGTTGATTGAGCTTTGGGACTTTATGCACATGTCGCCCCGCTGGGACTAAAAACAAGTTCACAAATTTCCCATTTTTCCCGTCAAAACTAGTGCTTGCAATTCTATCGCCTGAGAGTTATAATGCTATCCAACTTGAAAATCTCGAAAGCATTGGATCTAACAAATCGTTCTATAATCCCCTCGCTGCCTGCACCTATGCGGCTGCGTGAAAATTTCCAGTCATATGCGATTCTTAATCCCTACCCAATTTTGTAAATGAGCCTTATACTTCCGAACGATGCAGGAGGAAATAATGAAATATGTGGAGCTTGGCACAACTGGACAGGAGGTTTCCCTTGTCGCCTTGGGGTGCATGAGCCTGACCCCTAGTGCGAAGGAGCGCAGTATAGCAACCGTCCATCGCGCTTATGAACTTGGAATTACCCTATATGATACCGCTGACATCTACGGCGATGGCGAATCCGAAAAGCTACTCGGAGAAGCCCTCCGTGAGGGAAACATTCCGCGGGAAAAGGTGATTATCGCCTCAAAGTGCGCCGCCTTGCGGTATGAGAATGTGTATACATGGAATCTGTCCGCTTCTTATATCAAGGAGTGCTGCGAGGGATCACTCAAGCGTCTGGGTATGGAGTACATAGACCTCTATCAACCGCACCGCATTGACTACCTCGCGCATCCGGAGGAAACTGCCCGCGCACTGGAAGACTTGAAGGCGGAAGGAAAGATTCGACATGTCGGTGTGAGCAACTATTCGCCAGATGAAATCCGTGCTATTTCGGCGTATACCCGTGTGGAGGCGTTGCAGACGCTATTTCACCTGTTGATCCAAGAGCCGTTGGAGATCGGTTTAGCTGCTGTCTGTCTGGAAAAGAAGATGAATATGCTCTGCTACAGTCCGCTTGCCGGTGGGCTTCTCACTGGAAATAAACCGCTGCCACACACCTTCGATCAGGGCTACGGCGATTGGCAGGAGCAGCGGGAGCAGGGCATGGTGGCGCAGGTGAAGATAGTCGCTGAACGGTACGGCGTAACGCCGGGGCAGATCTCGCTCGCGTGGTTGATGGTGCTCCCCGGTGGAGTTATCCCACTTGTGGGCACGGGCAACCCCGACCACATTGAGGAGGGGGCGAAGGCTGCTGACATAACGCTGGAGCGCGATGATTGGTATGAGTTGACGATCATTGGACGGGGGCGTCGGATGCGGTGGCGGGGAAGACCCTACGTTTACTTGAAGGATCGGTAGTATTGGTGCATTAGTACATTGGTTTATTGAATTGATGAACCTTGAAAGGAGATAGGCTGTGATTGATTTTTCACGTTCGACGTTTACTTGGCACAATCATCCGTGGACACCGGATCCATACTATCGCTATGCCGGTGGTTTTGTGGGAGAACCGGGGCAGGTGTATCATGTCCGATTCGGTTTGGAAGCCAGCTGCGAAATACGGGACGAAGCGAGTGGGCATGTTACAAAAATGTTTGTGGGGGCACCGTGTCGGAGCGAGTACACGATTGCCACCCGAAATATGTTTCAGATTCCCAGCGGTGAGTGGCGCATGGCTTTCAGCGACGAATCCCAGTTGAGCATTGCGAAAAGACCGAGCAACGAACCCGAAGAAGCTTCGACAAGGAAATTGAGCGAGATTTATCAGAGTTATAAGGTTGATGTGCGTTCGCATTCTGATTTCGCTGAACTGACGGATGTCGGCGAGGTCATTGATGCGACCCTGAACGGCGATCTGCTGAATGCAAGATCGACCTATCGCGATAACGAACGTAACCTCAGTATCTCGATCGAATATCCTGTGGATGTTATGAATCTCAATGTGGTGGATAAGGAGTTCCAGGTCTGTACGGGGCCCATTATTCTGCCAGACTTGGCGACTTGGGATGGTCGAGACGTGAAACGGGTGTTTCTAGCACAGGTTGCTATTTCCGCATTTGATTGGGCGGAGTTCATCTTGCAACGGGAAATTAACGCATCGGCGGCGGATCGGGAATGGTTAGACAAACCGCGTGGTCGTGATCGTCAGGAGTTGCGAGATCCGAATAATCCACCGCCCGACTACCCGCCCCCTCGACCGCGCCCAACCGTTTATAATGAGGTTTGGGAGTTTGAGGCGAGCAATGTTGTGTTGCGGGCAGAAAATCCTGTTTAGTTCATTGGTTTATTGGTTGGTTATTCGTTAGGAGAAGCGTTACATGCACGCAGAGATTGTTATGATTGGAACTGAGCTACTGCTCGGAGAGATTGTCGATACAAATGCTAACAGATTGGCACTCGCACTGCGAGATATTGGGCTGGATCTATACTACAAAACGACTGTCGGCGATAACCTTGCCCGGATGACCGAAGTCCTCGACCAAGCGTTAGATCGGTCGGATGTCATTATCACGTCTGGGGGCATCGGTCCAACGGTGGACGATGTCACACGCCAAGCGGTTGCCGATGCAACGGGGCGTAAACTGGTATACAGCACGGAATTAGAGGCAGAGATTGCGGCGCGTTTCAGCCGCTTTGGTCGTCCGATGGCTGACAACAACAAGCGGCAAGCCTACATTCCCGAAGGGGCAACTCCGTTGACAAACCCTGTGGGTACGGCACCGTGCTATCTGAGCGAAGATGTGAATGGACGGGGCTGCATCATTTCGCTGCCGGGCGTTCCGAGAGAACTTGATCACATGATGGAGAACACCGTTATCCCGCTGCTGATTGAGCGCATGGGTGGGATAAAAATCACTAGGGTTCGTGTGCTACGCACATGTGCGGTGGGTGAGAGTAACATTGATCGGGGCATCGGAGATCTGATGACAGAGGGCAATCCGACCGTTGGCTTGGCAGCACATATCGGTCAGACTGATGTGCGGATTACTGCAAAGGCGGACACGGAAGAAGAGGCGGATACGCTCGTGGCTGGGATGGAAGAAAAACTCCGCGAGCGGTTGGGCGTTGCGATCTATGGTGTGGGGAAAGTAACGGTGGCAGAGGTTGTTGGCGATCTGATGCAAGGGAAATCGCTCAGGTTGGGTGTCGTCGATACGCTCACCGGGGGTCAACTCGCACGAGATCTGATTGAGTCCGGTTATTCCGACTTAGTGACAACCGATTTGGCTCCGACTGACCTAACGGAAGCGTTGAAAAATTTGGCCGCTGACACTAATAGTCCTCCAGATGTTGAGGAGGTGCGTTCCCTCGCTATTTCTCTGGCGAGGCACGTAACACCACCCGATGGCATAGGGCTTGCGATGATTGGTCCCTTTGAAGACTTTTCCACCTTTATCGCCCTGAATGGACCGGGGAAGGTTCTTCTCTTTCAACGGAGCCGCAATTATCAGGATTCCGATCATATTCGTAGGTGGTTGGTTGTCCAAGCGTTTGATTGGATTCGCCGGACCTTGTTGGGACAGATGAGGTCGCCGGTGGATTGGAATTGACCGAGAGGAGGTGGTGCTAATGAAAGAACTTGGACGGTTAATCAAAGTGCCGCTCAGTAAATTTTGGGACGATGAAGCGGGTGATTTCACCCCTTGGTTGGCTAGCGAGGAAAATATAGGTCTGCTCGGCGAGACGATTGGAATTGAGTTGGAAGTCGAGGCACAGGAGAGAAATGTTGGTCCGTTCCGGGCTGATATTTTGTGTAAGGACACAGTAACAGATAGTTGGGTGTTGATTGAAAATCAACTTGAGCGGACAGATCACAAACATCTCGGACAGTTATTAACTTACGCTGCTGGGTTGGACGCTGTAACGGTGGTCTGGATTGCTGAACGGTTTACAGATGAGCACCGTGCTGCGCTAGACTGGCTCAACGAGATTACGGATGAAAGGTTCAGTTTCTTCGGGCTAGAGATTGAATTGTGGCGGATTGGCGATTCACCGATGGCACTAAAGTTTAACGTGGTTTCACATCCCAACGACTGGACGAAAACTGTTTCGAGAATATCGCGAGCCGAATTAACTCCCGCACAGCAGTTCTATCTCGAATACTGGACAGGACTACGAAATCTCCTAGAACAACGCAACGGTGTGATCAAGCCCAGGCAACCTTCACGGGATAATTGGATCTCCTTTGCTGTTGGCCGTTCTGATTTCCATATCACTGCTAGAGCTAACGTAAGAGAAAAAAGGATTTATGTTAGGCTCGTGCTTACTGGTGAAGACGCAGAACCTCATTTTTACCTCTTGGGGCAGGATAGGATAGATATCAAAAAGGAAATTGGTGCCGAATTAGAATGGAACCCCGGGCGAAAGGAGAAACACATAAGCCTCTCTCTGTATGACACCGATCTTGAAGACCGCCAAGACTGGAACAGACAGCACCAATGGCTATGTGAACAACTTGAAAATTTTCACAGAGTTTTCTCTCCACGGGTTAAGGGGCTTGATGCCAGCGATTATGTCCCTGAAGAAGACGAGCATTAGTGTAGGTTGGGTTGAACGATTAGACGCGAACCTCAATCAAGGATTGAGCTTACCCCCATCCTTTAGACAGCGATGAATGGGATTTAAGATATAAAATCTGAGCAACGTGGTCCAGTGTAAACGCCTGATTTTACTGGAAATACACCTCGTGAGGTGTTCGATAGTTAAGTGCTTGATGAAACCGGTGTTGATTGTAAAAGTTGAAATAATCTCTCAATCGACAACAAGCCGTAGTCACCGAATCATAGTCGTTGAGATAAACCTCCTCATACTTGACACTGCGCCAAAGCCGTTCAATGAAGATATTGTCAAAATAGCTACCTCTTCCGTCCCAACTGATGGCAATATCAGCGGCTTTGAGTCGATTAGTAAAGGCATCAGAAGTGAACTGACTGCCTTGGTCATTGTTGAATATCAAGGGTTTGGATTGGCTAAGGGCACGTTCGAGAGCCGATAGACAAAAGTATACGTCGAGTGAGTTTGACAGTTCCCACGACAACACATACCGGGAGAACCAATCCATAACCGCTACCAGATACACAAACCCACTGGTCAGGCGAATATAGGTGATATCCGTTGCCCAAACCTGATTGGGTCTAATGATACTTAGTCCCTTGAGTAAATAGGGATACGTTTTCGATGGGTTGCCCGTAGCTGAAGCTGTGGGTTTGGGATAGATAGCCGCTAATCCCATCTTCCGCATCAACCGTGCCACCCGTTTTGGGTTGATACTATAGCCTTCAGAACGCAACCATGCGGTCAATCGAGGCACGCCGTAAAACGGTGTTTTTGTGTACTGCTCATCTATCAACCGCATGTAGCGTAGATTTTGTGCCGATTCGCCTATAGGCTGGTAATAGAACGAGGCTCTAGCCAAGCCTAACAGCTCACATTGTCTGACAACCGAAAGACCATGGCACGTCTTGTCAATCAACTGTCGTTTCTGTTCAACGGAAAGGTTGAGTTTTTTTTTCAAGCCAGTCCAACTCCACCTTCAACTGACCGATTTGACGATACAGTTCTGCTACTAACTGGTCGGTGTCAGCCTCCGCTTTTGTTTTGAGCGTCCGTTGGTAAACAATTGAGGTAATTGCTCAAGCACCTGTTTCTTCCATTGGTTGACTTGAGTCGGGTGCACTCCATATGCACTGGCTATCTGAGCGACTGTTTGTTGATTTTTTATCGCTTCAATAGCCACCTGTGCTTTAAATTGACTCGTGTACTGCTTTCTACGGGACATGGGGGTGAAAACTCCTTTCTTTGTTAGGCGTTTCTGACCCATATTCTCGCACAGATGACGACTGTTTTATAGTCCAAAATATATCTTATTCAGGTGCCCAGGTTTTGGGGGTAATTACAGATAATAGAGGTGAGGGCTTTCAACAACACTGTCTTATAGATAGATCGAGTGAAACCCAACACGCAATTCAACCGACAAACACACGTACAGCCATTGGTATGTCACCTCCGTAACACAGCTATGCTAAAGACGTTCTTCCTCTAGATCGTATACGTCGAACCAAACGTAAACAGGACGATGCTTCGGAACAGATTCTTCTATGTACTCTTCAAGATATTCCTGTGCGCCATCGGGCATCTCGCTGATGCGCATATCTCGCAATCGGTAGTTCCAGCGAATGATTTCCATCTTATCCTGAATCTTCGATTTCGATTTTAACCATTCAGCGATGTCATCATCAGTTGCCCCAGTTGCGACAAACTCTTTGAAATCTTCTTGGGTAATGCCGGTGAAGTCAAACAGATGAGAAGCGAGGGAACAGGGGTAATAATTATATTCACCGTTAATTCCAAGCAGTGCTGCACGGCATTTGTCGACACTCCTTGCAGCAATCACGTATCCTCCTAATGTTTCTCTTGGACTTCGAGGATATTCTTTCGTTAAATCTTTGGCGAGAAGCGACAGTTTTTCTCGGTTCACGGTTTTGATCTCCTTCAATGTGATATAGGACTTTCAGAAACTATAGTGAATTCTAAAAATAAATAAACACTTTCACCTCCCCCGCCTCGAATAGGCGCAGTTGGAAACAGCACCTACCAAACGGTGGAATGGTAATTTCGTTTTTCTAACCGCACCGGTTTGGAGTGTCTCATTAATTCTAAGGTCCACTATAAAAAGGGAGTTGCTTTTTAAGTATAACGCAAGTTGCTAAATTCTGTTGACATTTCACATACTGTGCGGTAATTTGCACAATGGTTACGGCACACGGAGTGTGCCTACTACTATTTTATCATAAATGGAAAATGGGATTGATACCGCCACAGCCACAACCTCTGATGACCAGCAGCGCGTCACCCGATCTGCGGGGATCGTTAGTATCGCTGTGATGGCGTCGCGCCTGCTTGGGTTGGTGCGTGAGAAGGTGATCGCCTACTACTTTGCCGCCGGTGTCGGCGGTGATGCGTTCTATGCGGCGTTTCGGATCCCGAACCTGATGCGCGATCTGTTTGGGGAAGGAGCGTTAAGCAAGGCGTTTGTCACGACGTTTACAGCGACCGAGTTGGAGGAGGGTGAAGAGGCTGCTTGGCGTCTGGCGAGTCGGGTTTTCAACGCAACTTTTCTGCTGCTCACGCTGATAACGGTCGTTGGGATTTTCGCTGCTCCTGCTATCGTAGATCTGATATTCACCGGCAAGGGGTTTCAGGAGGTGCCGCTCGACCCGTCGGAACATTTCGGCTTTGAATCTAAACGCGATCTGACCGTTTATCTGACGCAGATTATGTTTCCGTACCTGATCTTAGTTTCGTTGGCTGCGGTGACGATGGGGCTTCTCAACAGCAAGGGCAAGTTTGGGTTGCCCGCCTCGGCGTCCTCTTTTTTTAACGTTGGATCGCTGATCGTCGGGGTGTGGGGTTACTACCTCGCACCGAGTTTTGAGCTGCACCGGACAACGGGGATGGCAGTTGGCGTATTGGTTGGGGGTGCGTTACAGTTTTTTATTCAGGTGCCTTCAATGCGGCGCGTCGGATTCCGGTATCAGCCGCTTCTCAGTTTTCGCGATGAACGGGTGCGACAGGTGATGCGACTTATTGGACCTACGATCCTTGGGGTTGCTGCGTTGCAGCTGAACGTATTGGTCAACTCGATCTTTGCATCAGAGGGAGAGGGTTGGCTGACTTGGATTAACCGTGCTTTTCGGTTGATGCACCTACCGATCGGTGTCTTTGGCGTTGCAATCTCGACGGTTGCCCTGCCGAATCTAGCGAAACTAGTCGCAAAGGGGGACATGGAGGCGTATCGTCGTGCTTTCTCGTACGCGCTCCGTCTCATGTTTCTGCTGACAGTGCCTGCGTCGGTTGGGCTGATGGTGCTCGCTGAGCCGATCTGTCGCCTGATTTTTGAGGGTGGACAGGCGAACCCCTTGGATACACAACAGACGGCGGTCGCGCTGTTTTACTACGGCTTTGGGTTGTGCGGTTTTTCGGCGGTCAAGATTACGACGGATGGGTTTTATACCTTCAATGATACACGCACACCCGCTGTGGTCAGCCTGTGCACCGTCGGACTCAATATCACCCTGAACTACCTCTTTATCTATCGACTCGGTTTTGACCACCGGTCGCTTGCGCTGTCTACCTCCTGCACGATTACGTTGAATTTTCTCGTGCTGCTGTTTCTTTTGCGGGGGAAGGCTGAGGGATTGGGATTAGGCGGGATCTGGCTGCTGCTGATTAAACTGGCGGTTGCTTCTGCTGTTATGGGGTGTGTCTGCTGGTGGGGGTACACGCAGATTGAGGGTTGGCTTGGTGTGGAGCGCATTATCGCCCGGCTCATCGGTGTGTTTATTCCGATCGGGTTGGGGGTAGCCGTTTTGGTGGTGGGAGCCAAGTTGATGCGGATCCGGGAGTTGGATCAGTTGTTGGGGGCGATTGCTCGACGGCTCTAGTGGTTCATTGGTACACTAAACTGGCAAACGATGTATATTGTGCTCCTCTGGAGCACGGATATTAGATACATCGCCTTTCTATAGACATATCGCTCCTCTGGAGCGAAGGATTAAGTGATCGATGGGCGGGAAGACCCCGCCCCTACGGTAATATCACGGCGGTTACGGCATACGGCGTATGCCTACTACTTTAATAATTTTCGTGGCGTATAACTGTTGAGGAGGGGAGGCGGACGGATTTACTGCGTGTTGGGTCCACATAGCCGAGGCGTAGTAGGGTGATGACTTCGTGGGAGTTGGGGATATTGAAGATGTCCTGAATCCGCTCTCGGTCTGCTTGACGCTCTAGTGGTGCACTGACAAACTGGGTGCCGATGCCTAGCGATGTTGCGGTCAGGAGCAGATTTTGGATGGCGGCTCCCATACCCAACCACATCCACCGATTGCCGCCTTCGCCGGGTGGGTGTTTTGTGGTATCCATCAGGATGAGGATGAGCAGCGGTGCAGTACGAACAAGCTCGGAGATCTCTTTGGCGGGCAGCTTGCCTGCTCCGAGATGTCCCAGAATGCTGAGATGTTTTGCATGTTTCAGCAGCGGCTTGAGTTTACTTGGATCTTTGCGGAACACGGGCGGAAGGTCAACATGATCGGTCAGCAGCACACCATCGCCGCGTTCTTCCCATTCCGCTTCCGTCAAGCGCATCCAGCGGCTATTGTCGTCTAGGAAGGTGCTGTCTTTGAATTGGTCGACGACGCTCTGTGCGGTCAACTCGGCGATGGCATTTTTCCCGTCAGCTTCACGTATGATGAGGAACTCCCAAGGCTGTGTGTTGAATGGCGAGGGCGCCCACTGCGCTGCTTGGATGAGTTGGTTAAGGTCTTCTTGAGAAATCGCGTCCGTGCGAAATTCTCCGCGATGCGTCCGGCGTTGGGTGATAGCGTCGAAAAGTTCCATAGCGATCTCCTGACATACTTTGAGGAAAGAAAATGGCACAACAAACAGAAATTTTAATCGTCGGTGGCGGGATATGGGGACTGAGTACCGCCTACCATTTGGCAAAGTTTGGACAAAAGGATATTCTCGTTCTCGAACGCAACGATGCAATTGCTGAGGAGACGACCCCCCAAGCTGCGGGACTGGTCGGTCAGATTCGTGCCTCGGTTACCATGTTGCAGGCGATCCGATACGCGCTTGAACTGTTCTCTCAGTTCCCAAAGGAGACCGGACATGACCCCGGTCTGCGTCAGACTGGCAGCCTGATGGTCGCGCTCACGCCAGAACGGATGGAAGCCTACGCACGTCAAATTGAACGATCTCACCGCAACGGAATTGAAGCGGATTTTGTTTCACACGCTGAGATGGCTCGTCTCGCTCCTGCGATGGATCCCACCAAGGTTGAGGGCGGTTATTTCGTCCCGAACGATGGATACGTCGATCCGCAGCAGTGCGCTCGCGCTTATGCCGCCGCAGCGAAAGATTTGGGGGTTCAAATCCAACTGAACACACCCGTAACAGGCTTTCGGCAGCACAACGGGGAGGTCCTCGGTGTTGAGACAGAAAATGGCTTTATCGGGTCAAATCACCTCGTGATAACCGCAGGACCGTGGGGTGCTGGGCTCGCCAAAGAGGTTGGCGCGACCTCGGCGGTGCAACCGATCCGCCATCAACGGGCTCGCACCGTGCCGACCCCCGGCATCCCCGACCATCATCCAGCCGTGCGTGTTACCGATGTCAGTTGCTATCTGAGACCTGACAAGGGAGGTTATCTCTACGGATTCTTTGAACCGACACCGGTCAGCATCAATTTGGAAACGATGCCCGCCAACTTTAGGACGGGGGATATTGAACCGCCTGTAGAGGTCATGGTAGAGGCGCAGAGACGGCTTGTCCCAACTTTCCCGATTCTGAAAGCCCTTGAAATCGCTGAGTATCGACGCGGCATGACTACATTCGCACCCGACGGTGCTTATCTGATTGGTCCGGTGCCGGGGATTGATCGACTCTACTTAGCCACCGGTTGCGCTGCATTGGGAATTGCCGGTTCCCCGGCAGTCGGTCGATGGCTGGCAAATTGGATAATCGACGGGGATCCCGGCGAAGATTTAGCTATGTTTTCGCACCAACGGTTCGGAGCTCAAGCCGCCGATCAGGAATGGTTGCGTCGAGAGAGCGAACAGTTTTACGCAAACTACTACGGCATCCGATCCGATGAATGAAACGTGATGCGTGAAACGTAAATTGGTCCATTAGTTCATCGGTTCATTTTGATTCCCGTAGACTCGTACTAATCTGCGGGGGTTGAATAAGCCTCTCAAGTTCTTGGAAATGCACGAAGGTTAGCAATGACGAAACAGCACGACGATATAGACGAAACGAATCCTAGTCCTGAACCTGTTGGACGTCAGCGGGCGATACGGGTTGATGTGCCGACGAATCTAGATAACATTCGGGTTATTCTGTTTGAGCCGCGTGAGCCGGGCAACATTGGATCGGCGGCGCGGGCGTTGAAGGGGATGGGACTTTCCCAACTATACCTTGTGAATCCTATCCCGTTTCTTGAGGCGAAACCGACATGGTATATGGCGCACGGTGCGACGGATGTTATCGAGAATTGCTGCGTCGTAGAGACGTTGGATGATGCGCTCGAAGGGGTTCAGTTTCTCGTCGGCACGACCCATCGGCGGCGCGATCCCAGACTGCCGCCCTCCGTCTCCGCAAGAGAAGCAGCGCAGGAGATTGCCTCTATTTCACAGAATCAGCGGGTCGGGCTGCTGTTTGGACGCGAGGATTTTGGGCTATCCACCTCGCAGATCAGCCGCTGTCAGTTGATAGCAAGCGTCCCGATGGCTGCGAAAAATCCGTCCCTAAATCTGGCACAGGCGGTGCAGGTTTTTGCCTACGAAGTTTTTCTCGCCAGTGCGGGGGACATCCCGCCAGCGGAATTAGAGTACGCCGATGCCAACGAGATCGAGGCGTTTTACGGGCGCATTACAAACCTTCTACAACGGATCGGTGTTACGCCTTACAATCACGATTGGGAGACCTTTTTGAAATCGTTGCGGCGTGTGTTTTCGCGGACGCGGTTGGAGCAGCGGGATATCGCCACATTGGACATGATCTTCTCGACGACGTTGCGTTACATCACGCGACTCAACCGTCGCCTCACAGATCAGTCAGATACCCCTTCCGCAGACCCCTCAGAGGAGGGCGATCTCAACACTTGACCTTAATCTCATCGTCCTCAACGACCACTTCGTATGATCTGACGCGGAGTCGCTCATCCGTATAACAGCGTCCGTTTGTAACATCGTATGCGTAGCTGTGAACTGGGCAGATTACCGCCCCATTCCTGACACGTCCTCTGCCAAGAGGACCTAGCGCATGGGCACACGCATTGTTTAAGGCGTAGAAATTCTCGCCGTCGGCGTTGAAAACTGCAATCCGCTTCCCGTTGACGGTGAACGCCTTGCCCCGTCCCTGCCGAATATCCGACGTTTTTGCAACCGTTACAAAATCTGACACGGTTCTCTCCTTTCTCCTCAACTGTATTCACCCAATCTGTAGGTCGATTTTCTAAAACCGACATGCCGTGTCGAGATATGAATCTTGACCTACACGCTGAGCAGTTCTCAATTATATTCATCCTTGACGTTGATCCAAAAGCATCCGATAAATATCTTCAAACAGGCGCACATCGGTCAAGGTGTCCTCACCTGACGATCTGAACGGTGTATCGTTCCGAACGTTTTCGATGAAATGCTCCGCTTCCCGTCGATACGCCCATGTCCAGTTCGGCTTCGGGATTGGGCGTGCAATCTCCTGCATCTCCCCGGCTCGGTAGATCTCCACCTCGGCGGGGGTGTTTTTCAGCAGAAGCGGCGGTGCCCACGTATGCACCCAACCATCTTCAAAGTAGATCTGCGTATGCTCGTCCCACCGATAGTGCGAAACTCTGCCCGTTTCGAGGGTCACGCGCACACCTGCCATGTCGAAGATGACAACCCCGCTGTAACCGTTATCGTCAAGGTCAACGACTTTTACCTGCGCTTGATCGCCGGCATCCAAGAACCAACGCAGCAGGTTGATGTTGTGAGTGTATTGCTGCAGGTAGCTCAAGTAGGGACGCACCCATTCCGCCGGCAGCCATTCAGGCGTTTGTGCGGGGGCTTCCGGTTTCGGCACATCGCTCGTCACCATTGGTGTGTCGAGGTTGCAGATCCACTCCCCGCAGAAACCGTGATTCCGCACGTAGGTCATCCCTCCCAATTCGCCCGTTTCTCGAAACTGATCTACCTTAGACCTGACCAGTTCGTTGCCGGCGTCGTACCGTTTCATGTAGCCGACCATCAGTTTTTTACCGGCGGCTTTTCCCGCAGCGACGATTGACTCCGCCTGCTGGACGGAGACCGCCATCGGCTTCTCCATAAAGACCTGCTTCCCCCCACTCAAGAGGTCTTTCGCGATCTCTCCTTGCAAGGCAAAGTCGGCGGAGACGGCGACAGCTTCGATTTCGGGGTCGGCTGCCAGTTCGGTGTGGTCGGTGTAGAGGCGGGGGATTCCCCATCGCTGCTGCACCTGTTGACCGAGTTCCGGTCGTACTTCCGCCAACCCGATAAGTTCGCAATTGGGGAGGCTGGTGAAGTTCGGGATATGCACCTTCTGCGCCATAAAGCCGCAACCTACATACCCCAGTTTGATAGGTTCCATTGTATCTGTTTTCCCCCAGAGTAAGATATCCGCAAATCCTCACGAGTAGTTTAATACGGATTCGCGTGGATTTGTGGATAAATATTGGCTGTTTCAAGAGCTTACGGCATACGGCGTATGCCTACTACTTTTGAAACGAGTCCGATTGTCAGGAAATTTGCGGCTAACCCCCAGACACCGGCGTGGATGCCCATCGGTTTCGTTGCGATCCCCATGCCAGCAAGATTGGCAAGCATGATTCCCAACGCGACGCAGGTGCCGACAAGCAGACCCAATAGAACGGCATCGGTACGAAGCTTTTTCAGGTGGACACCGAGGAAGATAGCGGGGGCGACTTGGCATAGCAGCTCAAGTTTAATCTCCGTTAATCGCCAGAGCGTTTGTGGCAGTTGAATAGCTAGAAAGACCAACACCGCCATAAGCCCCCATGAGAAAATCTTCCCTGTTACGGTCAGGTGATGCTGAGACACGTCGGGACGCATACGCTTATACAGGTCCTGCGTAAAAACGGAGGAGACTGCAAGTAGCGCGGAATCAACGGTGGACATAATCGCAGCCACGGCGGCAGAGAGAAAAAGAACTAGTAAAATTCGGATGCCGGGGAGCCGTTCCGCCATGTCGTTTAGCAAGAATAGGGCGACTTGCTCGCTGCCTAGCCGATCGAGTCCTGGAAACTGCGCTGCTCCGACCAAACCGACGACGAACATGAAGAAGGTGGTAAAAATTGGCATGAAGACCATGATCTGGAAGGAACGCCGCAGCGTCTGTTCGTCCTTCGCTGCATAGATCCGTTGGGTGGCGTGTGGGTAGATCGACGGTCCAAAAAAGACGATTGTCAATGTGCTCAGCCACGTGAGTTTTTGTTGCACCGATGGCGGCTGCCAGAAGGCGGGTTGCGCCACCATCAGTTTCTCCGCTGTGGCAGGTAGTCCGCCGTATTGGTAGCTGATCACACCAAAGATGAAGATACACCCCGCCAACAGTAGAACGCCTTGGATAGCGTCTGTCCATGCGACGCTTCGTAAACCGCCGAGCGTCTCGTAGATTAGCATAATTATCGACAAAAAAATCACGCCTTGGACAAATGTCACGTACCCGCCTGTCGATGCCTCAACGATGTAACCGATCGCTTTCAGGTTGCTTAGGATATAATTGCCGAGTGCGATAATAAAAAGGATCGTTGAAAGTATCGTTAGTGCCGTGGATCCAAACCGCTGCTGGATATAGTCGCCAATTGTGATATAGCCGTGCCGCCTAGAGAGCCGATGGAACTTGGGGGCGTATACCAGATACGCACCGAGGATCGACATCGAAAAGGTGACGCTGACTAGAAAAAAATATCCGGTTCGATATACGTTGCCGACAAATCCGATTAGCGTAAGACCGCTGTATTGCGTTGCATAGAGGGTGAGGAATAGGACAAATAGGCCGAGTCTCCGGTTGCCGAGGTAAAAGTCAGCCATCGAATTCTCTCGCCGTGCGAATCGTCCGGCAAGCCCGACCAGGATGAGGGAGGTTAAATAGATCCCCATAAAGATGACGCCGCCGGGACCGAGTAGCGCGGTTGTATTCATCAGATACGTTTCCAGACTTTTGTGCTGCCCAAATAGGGGTTAGGAATTTTCATGATTCCGAGTTATCGTCATCTTTTGCGGAGACGGACCAATAGCGGCGGAGACAGATCGCAACGATAACAGCATATAGGACTGTCGTGCAAAAGCTATAGAATGCCCAAGGCGGGAACCCGAAAATCTGCACCGAATGGGACTTTGTAAAGAGCCAAGGGACTGTCGCCACAAGGAAGAATGTCAATAGGCAGTATAGTTTTGTTCGTGTCATTTGCTTTAGATAGGGACGCAGATTTCGCTGATTGTCACTGATAAAGACGGAGACTCATATAAAAAGTAAAGTACAAAATGCGAAGCAAAATCGTAGGGGTTGGGTTTCCCAACCCATCGGGCGAGGGAACCTCGCCCCTACGATACCCGAATTATAGTGATGATATGCCTCGAATTATGACCGCTCTTCAAATGATTCGTGAAGATTTGTGTAGATTCGCGGAGGTTTTATTAGGCTATGTTCCGAGCTGCGGGGCGTCGATTGGCTCAACGCGGACGGGACACACCTTTAGTTCCGCTGTCTCTGTAATTGGATCGTAGCCAGAGCCAGTGAGGATATTCACAGGCACGTCGCTGAAGCTGAAACTGGCGAAGACCGTTCCACGCGGGGATCGGTTAGTGGATTTCACCTTGACCTTCACGCTGCCACGGACGCTCGACAACTCGCACCAGTCCCCATCTCTGAGCCCCCATCCCTCAACATCGGCGGGATTTACCTCAAGGGCTTCTTCGGAGAGCAGATAGTCGATACCTTGTGCGCGACCGGTTTGTGTACGGGTGTGATATGACTGGAGCCTGCGCCCAGTCGTTAGCCAGACGGGGAAATCGTCGCTGATGGTCTCCGCTGGATCGCGGTAACGCACGATTGAGAAGATACCACGCCCGTTCACAAACTCACCTTCGTGCAGTCGGGGGGTGCCGGGGTGATCTTTGTCCGGCACGGGCCACTGGTACTCACTGTTTTCGATACGATCCCAATCGAGTCCTGCGTAAATCGGCGAGACGCTGCACAGTTCGTTGAAGACCGCTTTCGGTTCGTCGAAGTCGAATCCCTCCAAGCCGATCTGTTTGGCGAGTTGGCTGATGATCCACCAATCGGGCTGGGCTTGCCCCGGCGGCGGCACAGCTGCACGGAGACGCTGGACGCGACGCTCTGTGTTCGAGCAAACGCCGTCTGTTTCACCGAAGGCAGTTGCAGGCAGGACGACATCGGCAAGTTCCGCGGTATCGGTCAGGAAGATGTCGATGACGACGAGGTGGTCAAGACTCCTCAAGGCGTGTTCGCAATGGACACGGTCTGGATCGGAGAGTAACGTGTTTTCGCCATCAATCAGCATGGCACGGATTTCGTTCCCACAGAGATCAAGCGCGGTGACTTTGGTAATCCCCTTATCAATGTCAACCTCTCTGCCGTAGAGCTCCTTGAACTTGGTTTGGTTGGCGGGATCTATGACGGGTTGGAAGCCGGGATAGTTGTTCGGGAGTGCGCCGCTATCTCCTGCGCCCTGAATGTTGTTCTGGCCGCGCATCGGGTTGATGCCGGTGCCTTCGCGCCCGATGTTGCCGGTCATGAGGGCGAGGTTGCAGAGGCTCTGGACATTATCGACGCCGCAGATATGCTCGGTGATGCCGAGTGTGTAGTAGATTGCGGATTTCGCCGATTCGCCGTACCATTTTGCGGCGGTTTCGATATCCTTTGCAGGCACCCCTGAAATTTCTTCTGCCCATGTCGGCGTAAATTCGACAAGGTGTTCGAGGAAGCTGTCGCTGTCCGTCGTCCGATTTTCGATGAAGTCTCGATCGATGAGTCCTTCACGGGCGATAACGTGCGCCATTCCGAGCAGGAGTGCGACATCCGATCCGACCCGAAGCGGTAGATAGAGATCCGACATCTCTGCGAGACCGATGCGCCGCGGATCAGCGACAATTAGCTTCGCTCCCCCTGCGATTGCTTTTTTGAGCCGTGTCGCTGCGACGGGGTGGCATTCTGTCATATTTGTGCCGATGCAGAAAATAACATCCGGTTTCTCCATATCGACCAGTGGGTTCGACATGGCACCGCGTCCGATTGTGGCTGCCAGACCGGCAACCGTCGGGGCATGTCAGGCACGGCTACAGTTGTCGATGTAGTTTGTGCCGAAGCCGACGCGGATGAATTTCTGCATGAGATACGCCGCTTCGCTCGGTGCACGACCGGAGGCGACACCGTAGATACTGTGTCTGCCATGTTTCTCGTTCACCTGTCGGAAACCATCGGCTGCGCGATTGAGTGCCTCATCCCAACTTGCTTCGTGGAGCTCGCCGTCTTCGCGGCGCACGAGCGGGGCAGTCAATCGGTCGGGGTGGTGCACGAAGTCGAAGGCGAATTGCCCCTTGACGCAGAGCGCGCCTTCGTTTGCGGGTCCGTCCATCGCTGGGTGGATGCCGACGATCCTATCCTCTTTGGTCAGGAGATCGATTGAGCAGCCGACGCCGCAGTAGGGGCAGATGGTTCGGGTTTTCTCTATTTCGCCCGGTTGATCAACAGCACGCATCGCCTTCTTGTCCGCAAGGGCACCGGTCGGGCAGGTCTGCACGCATTGACCGCAGAAGGTGCAGGCGGAATCTCTCAACTCGCCATTGAACTCGGTGGTGATCTGTGTGTGGAAGCCACGGTTCATGACGCTGATTGCGTAGTCCCCCTCCTGCTCGGCGCAGACGCGGACGCACCGGTAACAGGAGATGCAGAGATCGTAGTCGCGCAGGATAAATGGATTCTTGTCGTCTGTGTTGCTCGTCCCCGACTGTGCCCCGATGAATCGTCCTGCCCGCGCTTCGTAACGGTTCACGAGGGTTGTCAGTTCTTGGGATGCATAGCCGCGCAGCGAATCGACATCGAGTTCACGGTTTTCGGAGGTAACCATCTCTAACAGGGTCTTGCGATATTTCTCAATCTCGTCGGTTGCTGTCCGGACAACCATGCCGGGCGTTGCCTTCGTTGTGCAGGACGCTACGGGATTTCGAGAGCCTTCGAGTTCGACGACGCAGAGGCGGCATCCACCGAAGGCTTCGAGGCGTGGGTCGTAGCAGAGGGTCGGGATCTGCTTCCGATACCGTTCCGCAATTTCATAGATGGTTTCCCCCTCGGTGAAGGCGACCTCCTCTCCGTCGAGCGTTATTGTTGTGGGCTGTTCAGGGACGGGTGGGTTCATTCTGTTTTTCCTTTCTTTCCATACAGCGCCGAGCTTGGGTTAAATCGGAGAAACCGAGTTTTTTCTTGAAAACTCGGTTTCTTTGTCCTTATGTTTATCTCTATTTTTACAACGGATTAATCCATGCCGATACGGCTTGGTCCCAGAACTGCGCCTGTCCATCTGTCATCAGGGCTACATTCTGATCGTGGGCAGCGGTTTCGGTGCCAGATGTCACCCGTTCTCCGGCAGCAACGGGCAAAACAAGCGGTGTCACCCGCCGAATCAGTTCCGCCCGTCGCCAAGCACGATCCACATCATTGCTATCTACCACCGACGAAATTTCTATTGCCAACCAGACTTCGGGACGGTCAGGAGACGTTCGCAATTGCCCGGTAGCTACCAAGTCTAAAAGAATAACGTCGCGAAATTCACCAGGGTTAAGGGTTGTCTCTAACGCTTCATCAATTATAGACAGATCGACTACCTTCAACCGGCGTATAAGATGCCCGAAGTACCCATTAATCTTGTTGCGATAGGACAACTCTAGGCGGTAATCGTCTAGCCATGCAATATCATTCTGTAGTTGGCTCTCGCTCAATGCTCTAAAGTCTCCGGTAAAATCAGCAATTCATCAGAGAGTAGCAGCTGCCGTAACTCCGATCGCCAGTCTGGACGCTCGGACAGCAGTTGAACCAAATTACGATAATCCTCTACAGTGAATGCCATTTTTCAGGTTTCCTCTTGATGCTTATTATAACACGCGGCGGACTATTTGAGAATCACCATTTTTCGTTTGGCGGAATAATCCCTAGCAGACAGGTGATAGAAGTAGACACCGCTTGCCGCTTGCTCACCGACTTGGTTTCTGCCATCTGGACTGCATGCCACACTCCAGACATTATCCGTATGCCCTTCAAGGGTCGCTATGAGTTGGGCAGTCGCTACCCGCGTAGGTAGGAATAGAAGGGAAACCAATAGTAACGTAAAAGCCCAAAGTGGTAATTTTTTCATATTTTGTAGGGATTTATCTTCTTTGTGGTTGAAAATGTGAGAGGCCTTGGGGCATTCAACTGCGTAAGTCCTAATAGATGGTCAGGGTGACGAAAGCCTAATTTGCCCACCGATACGAAATCCAGTGACAATCAAAATACTAGAAACTTCAATAGCAGTCAACACTTTTTTCGTTTTTTCCGGTTGATTTTGATAAAGTTTGAAGTGTTGTGAAATAGAAGTTTGGTTGGTAGGGGGAAATTTATGGCGAGATTGGTATGATGGTTGAAGCTGTTATTTGTCCCACCGGCGGAACTGTGCTAGCTCACTAGTCCAGTGGTATCCACATTGCGCTCCTCTGGAGCGCGGAGATTGTGGGTATCGTGATTCTATAGACATTACGCTCCTCTGGAGCGAAAGGCATACAGATTGCCCCTTTAGGAATATAGGCGGGGAGACCAGATGCCCCGCCTACGGAGTGTGGTGATGTGTAATGGGACAGGATACCCCGCCTATGATGGGTATGGGACGCTCAACACTATTTGAGGATTAGCATTTTGCGGGTGGCAGAATAATCGCCTGCGGAGAGGTGGTAGAAATACACACCGCTTGCGACCGTTTCACCGACGTGGTTTCTGCCATCCCAATAGATTGCCTTTGACCGACTTTCGTAGGCTGCTGCAGTCTGATAGCCCACGTTGAGGGTGCGGACAATCTGACCTGCTCCGTCATAGATGGTTAGGGTGACGAAAGCATCCTCCGCCAACCGATACGGTATCCATGTCTCCGGGTTAAAGGGATTCGGATAATTCGGCAACAACTTCGTCTCTGCTGGTGTTAGGGCTATCAAGAGTTGCTCAAGCACCATAATCCCTTGTTTGACGATAGGATCCTTAATTTCAAGAAACCTCGCCTCCGTCAGCCAACCCCGCACCTGTGCTGCTGTGAGTGCCCCCTGTGGCTGTGCTGAAGGTGCAGCTGCTGCATCTCCAAACGCGCCGATAATCACGACCAAATCGAAAACATTGACAACACCATCTCCGTTCGTATCTGCCGCCAGATTTTGCCCTTGCTTTCCAAACTGGGACGCAACCGAGACCAGATCGAAGATATTTACGACACCATCGCGGTTGACATCTGCTGGTCGCGTTACGGTGTCGTCAAACTCAACGATAACCTGCCTACTTTGGAGGGTGGGAATATGGGTGTTGATGGATAGTGCACTCAGTGGATTTCCTGTTAGATAAATCTCGTCTCCATTCCCCAGTTTTGTATTTTCGACGAGGGGTGAGATGTCGGATATCGAGTTGTTCTCAAGATTCAGGGCTGACAGTTGAGGTAATCCTGCTACGGGTGAGATGTCAGATACAGAGTTGTCCGCAAGATTCAGGTATCCCAGTCGAGTTAATTTCGCAAGGGGTGAGATATCGGATATCGAATTGTTCGTAAGATCTAGCTCTATCAGTCGAGTTAATCTCGCAAGGGGTGAGAGGTCCGTTACGTTAGTGTTTATAAGCACCAGGTATGTCAGATTAGTTGCATGTTCAAGTCCTGTTAAATTGGTGATATTCTCATTAGTGCCGTTAAGGTTTGTCAACCGTTCCATATCTGCTGGGGTGATGGTGGTACCAGGTGCCTTGCGGAGAGCCTTCTCGATGACATTTCGGAGGTTGGTGTCGGGTATGTTCACCGTTTTCGGTGGCACTACGATTTGGTCAAACTCAATGACAATCCCTCTGCTCTGGAGGGCGGGAATGTGGGTGTTGATGGACACGTTGTTGAGAAGATTTCCCCTCAAGTCAATCCAGTCACTACTTCCCAGTCCCGTATTTCTGAGGAGGGGCGAGATGTCGGATATAGCGTTGTTCAAAAGCCTCAATTCTGAAAGGTTGGTTAATCCTGTGAGGGCAGAGATGTCGGATATGGAGTTATCGTCAAGCCATAGCTGTCTCAGTTTGGTTAATCTCGCCAGCGGCGAGATGTCTGTTATGTTATTGCCTACTAGCCGTAGTTCTGTTAGGTTAGCTGCATATTCAAGCCCTGTTAAATTGCGGATGTTCTCACTCGTGGCGTAAAATGCAGCCAAAGTCTGCATATCGGCTACAGTGATGGTAGCCCCTCGTGCCTTGCCGAGAACCTGCTCGATGGCATTTCGGAGGTTGGGGTCGGGTATGTTCACGGTTTTGGGTGTCACAACGATTTGGTCAGAATTAACGTTAACGCCTCTGCTTTGGAGGGTAGGAATGTGGGTGTTGAAGGATAGGTCGCTGAGTGGATTTCCCCTTACATTAAGCGTGTCTCCACTCCCCAGTCCTGTATTTGCGACGAGGGGCCAGAGGTCGGATATAGCGTTGTTCTGAAGATATAGTTCTGTCAGTTGAGTTAATCTCTCCAGCAGTGAGATATTCGATATTGAGTTGTTGTGAAGCCCAAGTTTTGTCAGCTGAGTTAATCTCTCCAGAGGTGAAATGTCCGTTATGTTATTGTGTCCAAGTTCTAGTGTTGTTAAATTGGTGAATCCCGCTAGGAGTGAAATGTTGGATATAGTATTTTTCTCAAGATATAGTTGTCTCAGCTGAGTTAATCTCGCAAGGGAGAAGATGCTGGATATACGGTTTGACCCAAGATGTAGAAATGTCAGTTGAGTTAATCCCGCTAGAGGTGAGAGGTCGGCTATCGCGTTGCTCCGAAGCACCAGTTTTGTCAGGTTGGTTGCATGTTCAAGCCCTGTTAAATTGGTGATGGTTTTGCGGGTGACCTCAAGTTCGGTCAACCGTGCCATGTCCTCTAGCGTGATGACAGCGTCTCGCGCTTTGCCCAGAGCCTTCCTGATAGCATGTCGGATGTTTGGGTCGGGTATGTTCACGGATTGCGGTGGTGGCGGCGGCGGCGGTGGCACGACGACGACTTGGTCAAACTCCACGGTAACGCCTCTGCTTCGGAGGGTGGCGAGGTGGGTGGTGAAAGATACAGTGCTGAGGGGATTTCCATTTACATTAACCGTGTCACCACCTCTCAAGCCCGTATTTGCGACGAGGGGCCAGAGGTCGGATATAGCGTTTTCCTGAAGATATAGTTCGTTCAATTGAGTTAATCGCTCTATGGCTGAGATGTTCGATATGGAGTTATTCCGAAGTCCTAGTATTGTCAGATTCGTTAATCCCGCTAGCGGTGAAATATTGGTTATGTTATTATTTCCAAGCCCGAGTTCTGTTAGATTCGTTAATCCCGATAAGGGCGAGATGTACGATATGTTGTTGTTTCCAAGCCCTAGCCCTGTTAGATTCGTTAATCTTGCTAGAGGTGAGATGTCGGATATGAAGTTATCCCGAAGAATTAGGAATGTCAGATTAGTCAACCCCGCCAGGGGTGAGATGTCAGATATAGAGTTGTATCGAAGATACAGTTTTGTTAGGTTGGTTGCATGTTCAAGCCCTGTTAAATTGCGGATGTTCTTACTAGTGGCGTCAAGCTCGATCAACCGTGCCATGTCCGCCACAGTGATAGTGGCACCGGGTGCTTTGCGGAGCACCTGCTCGATGGCGTTGCGGAGGTTTGGGTCGGGTATGTTCACCGGCACGGCGATGATACTAAACTCAACGATAACCCCTCTGCTTTGGAGTGTGGGAATATGAGTGTTGACGGATAGGACGCTGAGTGGATTACCCTTCACATCAACCGCGTCTCCACTTCTCAATCCCGTGTTTGCGACGAGGGGCCAGAGGTCGAATATGGAGTTGTTCTGAAGATATAGTTCGGTCAGCTGAGTTAATCTTGCTAGGGGTGAAATGTCGGATATGAAATTGCTGTCAAGTCTTAGTGCTGTCAGCTTAGTTAATCCTGCCAGGGACGAGATATTTGATATGTTGTTGTCCCAAAGATTCAGCACTGCTAGTTGGGTTAGTCCTGTCAGAGGTGAAATATTGGATATGTTGTTGATTCCAAGCCCTAGTGCTGTTAGGTTCGTTAATCTCGCTAGAGGTGAGATGTCGGATATGAGGTTATCCCGAAGATCTAGCAATGTCAATCGAGTTAATCCTGCCAGGGGTGAGATATTCGATATGGAGTTGTCGCCAAGTCCCAGTTCTGTTAGGTTAGTTGCATGCTCAAGCCCTGTTAAATTGTAGATATTCTCATTAACGGCGTAAAGTGCTTCCAAGGTCGCCATATCCGCTACGGTGATGGCGGCACTGGGTGCTTTGCGGAGCACCTGCACGATGGCGTTGCGAAGGTTGGAGTCGGGTATGTTCACCACTTTCGGTGGCACTACGATTTGGTCAAACGCAACGGTAACGCCTCTACTTTGGAGGATGGGAATGTGTCTGTTGTAAGATAGTGCGTTGAGCGGATTTCCCTTCACATCAACTGTGTCACCGCCTCTCAATCCCGTGTTTGCGACGAGAGGCCAGAGGTCCGATATGAAGTTGTTGTCAATCCACAATTCTGTTAGGTCGGTTAATCCTGCAATGGCAGAAATATTGGATATACGGTTCTCCCCAAGATCCAGTATTATGAGGTCGGTTAATCTTGCTACGATTGAGATGTTGGATATGGAGTTGTTCAAAAGATTTAGGTATATCAGTCGAGTTAATCTCGCAAGGGGTGAGATGTCGGATATGAAGTTTTTGTCAAGCTCCAGTCGTGTCAAGTTAGTTAATCCTGCCAGGGGTGAGAGATCGGATATATAATTGTTCCCAAGCCACAACCATATCAGGTTGGTTGCAGCTTCAAGTCCTGTCAAGTTGGTGATTGCCTGATTGGTGCCGTCCAGTTCGGTCAACCATGCCATGTCCGCCACAGTGATGGTGGCACCGGGTGCTTTACCGAGATGATCCTCAATGACAGCGCGGAGGTTGAAGTCAGGGATGAATACGACTTGCGCGGTTGCTGCCACCGGAATAAACAGACAAATCAAGGAAAATAGGATGAGACGAAAATGCCGTTTTGTCATGAATCGATCCTCTCTGGAGTCGGAAATATGTGTGAAAAATAAAGGTACTTCGGTTGGTCAAAAGAGGGAAGGCAATATCCCCTCCATCAGAAACTGAGCACCTTTCATTTGGGCGTTAGGTTGCTGATATTCGATACATATCACCCCGCGCCGAAAAGATTGGTTCCATTTCGATTCCGATTTTATTGAGATTTATCGCGAGATTCAAAGCGGATGGGGCTATAGGTGGGGCAAATGCGAGAGAATCGTGTGAGCAGGGATACTCAACCTACGGGTGTACTTGATTCTTCTCAGGAATTGCACAGGCTTCGACCTTTTCCAGCACGTCTTTGGGTTTAATCCGCGTTTTGAAAAAGAGCACTTCGCCGGAGATGTCTCGGAAATCTTCGGTCGAACAGTTTAGTTGATCTGACACAGCGGCGATCATGTTGGGCATGGCAGCGCGTTTGAATTTCCACAGTTTTTTCTGGAGGTAATCCGGTGTCCAGAAGCCGACGATTTCCATTAAGGCGCGTCGTCCGTCGGGGTGTGAGAAGGCGAAGTCTGGAATCATCACGGTGTCTTTGAGATTGATGATGTCCGTCTCGCGTTCAAGCGTCCATTCTGTCTCGATTTTATCAAACTGTATTGCGAAATGTCGCTCTAGTTCGCTGTCAAACTCGCCGGGGTCCCGATAGTGGGATTGTAGCCCAAATTCGTCGGTGAGGTTAAATCGGAGATGCTCGTTTTTGTTCATGACGATTGTTGCGTCTAGCCACCATCGATCGCAGTGTAACAGCGCGGGTAGAAACAGTGCCATCTGGATACCGTACTTCTGCGACAGGCGGAACATTGATGCGGGACCGTCGAGGACGATTTGATAGCCGTCGGCATTGTTTCCAGAAACGACGTGCATCAGCTTAAAGAACTTGATGAACTGGAACACCAACTTGTATTTTGTTGGGATATTGCGATAAATTCGGATTGTCATTTCGCTGGCACGGTAGAGCATCGCTTGGGCGAGTGCGACGTTATACCGATCCAGCAGCCACTCGGTGGTCGGCGAATCGAACTCTGTCAGGAGGCGGTTCTCCTCTAGGTCCGCATACATGCCGTCCATCACTGCGTCCCCCGAGACGTTAAGTTCATCGGCGATTTTCGCGAGTGCTTTTGGAGATGTATGCCGGTGCCGTCTATCTCCTTTGGTCACAACTGGATGGTGTTTGCTCGCGTAGGCGAAGATTTTTTCTCGAAGCACCTCTGGCTCAATTGGGGATTGAACCGTAAATTCGGAGCGATCTTCGAGCAGCTTGGCAAGCCCGCGTGTGATCTGGTAATTGGTGTCAGCGGCTTCATAATCCGCTAGTGCCGAAGCGAGTGCCCCTTTGGCTTTGTTGAGATGTGCGGTGTAAATCTCGATCAGATCTCTTGCGATTGCACAATACTTTCTGCTTTTTGGGTTCACATAGCGGGCTTGGATCTCGTCTTCTTTAATTCGATAGCGGAGCAGGTCGAGTGGGAGCATCGGATTTTTTCCGGCGTTATGGGGTATTGGTTTTGTAGTTAGGTTGGTGATGCTGCTGCAATTTATAGTGAATTCAAAAAACAAAGAAACACTTGCGCCCCCCGGTAGGTGCGGTTTGTAACCGCACCGGTTTGGCGTGTCCCATTAATTCTAAAATCTACTATAGATGCCGAGTTTACCATAAGGTAAGTTTCGCGTCAAGATCATTGCGCCTTGATTTAGGAGCGTTCAATTCTCCTGTAGGAGGGATCTCCGAATCCCGACACCTCGTTTCTAATAATTCGCTTGATCCTCTCATGGATTTTTGGTACACTAAGCGTGAAATATTTTGTCTGAATCGCGGATTAAGAGGATTAAAGGATTACGCGGATTAGGTTGGGTGAACGGGTTGGATAAAATGCCCAACCAATGAGAAAATGTTATAGTTTGATGTTGGGTTTCATTTGTGTTCAACCCAACCTACGAGTTGGATCGAAGGCAGAGTGCTTGGCGGGCGAGGAGACCTCGCCTCTACGGGAAGATCGAAGATATATTTAGCAGCACGTTTTAAGAAACCTTGAAGTATCCTGTGAGGAAAAATATGAGCGAAAACAAAAAACCGAATATACTTTTAATTTTGAACGATGATATGGGGTATTCGGATCTCGGTTGTTACGGTGGGGAGATCCACAGTCCGAATTTGGACCGGCTGGCTAGCAGCGGGTTGCGGTTCACACAGTTCTATAACACCGCCCGTTGCTGTCCTTCGCGGGCTTCAATGCTGACGGGGCTCCATCCGCATCAGACTGGGGTTGGGCACATGATGTCAGACGACGGTTTGGAGGGGTATCGTGGGGATCTGAATAATCGCTGTGTGACTATCGCTGAAGCCCTCAAACCCGCGGGGTATCGCACCTACATGAGCGGCAAGTGGCATATCTCCCGGCATACCGATCCGGACGGACCGAAACACAGTTGGCCCCTGCAGCGCGGCTTTGATCGCTATTTCGGCATTATCACGGGAGCTGCGAACTATTGGAAACCGAACACACTGACCCGCGATAACGAGCATATCCCACACGACGAGCTGCCCGAAGGCTTTTTCTTGACCGATGCAATCAGCGATGAGGCGTCTGCTTTCATCCGAGGCCATGCGGAGGAGGCTTCGGATCAACCGTTCTTCACCTATGTCGCCTACACCTCGCCCCATTGGCCCCTCCACGCCCATGACGAGGACATCGCACGCTATGAGGGTCGGTTTGTGGCAGGTTGGGATCAACTCCGCGAGGAACGACTACAGCGGATGCGGGAGATGGGAATCCTTGATGAGGGTTGGGCGTTGACAGATCGGGATCCGACGCAGCCGCCGTGGGAAGAAGCGGAGCACAAGGCGTGGAATCAACGGCGCATGGAGGTCTACGCGGCTCAGATTGATCGGATGGATCAGGGAATTGGTCGGATCGTGACGGCGTTGGAGGAGACGGGGCAGTTGGAGGACACGCTAATCCTTTTCCTAGCCGATAACGGTGGGTGTGCGGAGGAACTTCGGGGACCTGCGAATCGCGTGGGGAAGGACGGCTTAATCGAGACCGAGACGACGCACGATGGGCAACCGGTGTATCGGGGGAACGATCCGAGCATGATGCCGGGCCCTGAAATCACATATCAGAGTTACGGCGTCCCTTGGGCGAACCTTTCCAACACTCCCTTCCGCGAATACAAACATTGGGTACATGAGGGTGGCATTGCGACGCCGCTCATCGCGCATTGGCCCCAACAGATTCAGACAGCGGGTGCGCTGCGCCATCAGCCGGGTCAACTCCCCGACATCATGGCGACCTGCCTTGAGATCTCTGGGTCAACCTATCCCGACGAACACAATGGTACCCCAATCTATCCCTTGGAGGGGACAAGCCTCACGCCTATCTTTGACGATGAAGATAACGATAAAGAGGCACTCATCTGGGAGCATGAGGGCAATGCAGCGGTGCGGAAAGGGAAGTGGAAGTTGGTGTGTAAATACCCAGGGGATTGGGAACTTTACGACATGGAGATAGATCGCACCGAGCGCAACGATCTGTCGGCACAGTTTCCAGAACAGGTTGAGGAACTGAGCGAGTTGTATCAGGCGTGGGCGGATCGCTGTTTTGTTGAACCTTGGGGCAAGATTTTGGAAGGGAGAAAAACGGAGGCTTGAGATGATTTTAACGATGAATCAGATAGAGATGGAATTGGGCGGGAAGTACCTCGGTTGGTTGCGCGAAGCGAACGATCTGCTCGGTGACCGCGAGGCACTTCAAGCACGGTTGGAAGAAGATGGCTATCTGCTGATCCGCGGCTTGCACGACCCGGAGAAGGTTAAAGCAACCCGCCGATTCCTGCTCGAAAAATTGGACGAAAATGAGCAACTTGATCGCTCGTATCCGCTTTTAGAAGGGATTCCAGCAGAAGGGAAGCGCGGCATGTTTATGGGTGGCAACAAAGCGGTGACCCATGAGCCGCCATTTCTGAATCTGGTCGAATCGCCGGAGATCATGGATTTTTGTGAAGTTTTCTACGATGCGCCGGTCATCACCTACGATTATAAATGGTTGCGTGTGGTCGGTCCGGGAGGGTTCACCGGCGCGCACTATGATATCGTCTACATGGGACGTGGTACGCAACAACTCGTTACCTGTTGGACGCCGCTCGGCGATGTGCCGCTCGAAATGGGTCCGTTGGTGATTCTTGTGGGTTCTCACCGTTTTGAGGTACTCAAAGAGACCTACGGCAAAATGGACGTTGATCGGGATCATGTGACGGGTTCGTTCTCGTATGACCCGATCGAATTGGCGGATCGCTACGGAGGGCGGTGGGGTACGAGCTCGTTTGAGATGGGGGATGTGCTTATCTTCAGTATGTTCACGATGCACGGATCGTTAGATAACACGACCCATCGCTTTCGTCTCAGCACCGACACGCGCTATCAACGTGCCGATGAACCTGTGGATGAACGTTGGATCGGAGATGATCCGATCGCGCATTATGCGTGGACGCAGGGCGAAACGGTGCCGATGGAGGAGATGCGGAAAAGGTGGGGCGTTTAATAACCAAAGTTCATTGGTTCATTTAACGGATGAATCCTATATTGCTATTGTGCTTAAAGCTAGGGAAGATTGGATTTAGATGAGGTTAAAAAGGAGTTGTATGACACTTGACGATATTCAACAGATTGCTGTGATTGGGGCGGGTTTGATGGGGCATGGGATCGCCCAAGAATTTGCGTTCGCCGGCTATCAGGTTCACCTGCACGATGTGAGCCAAGCGCAGGTTGACGCTGGAATAGAGCGGATACGAGATAATCTTCAGCTGTTTGTGGAAAATGACCTTGCCAGATCGGAGCAGATCGATGAGACACTCAATCGGATTCATGGGTCGGACCAGCTTGAAACTGTTGGGAGAGAGGCGGATTTTGTCATTGAAGCGGTGATTGAGAATCTGCCCCTCAAGCAGGAGGTGTTCCGCCAACTGGATCAGATCTGCCCAACACACACGATTCTCGCAAGCAATACGACGGCACAGATGCCTTCGCAAATTGGTGCATTTACCCAGCGTCAAGATCAGATTCTGAACACCCACTATTTCAATCCGCCCTATCTCATCCCGCTTGTCGAACTGATTCGCAGCCCAAAAACATCGGATGAAACATTGCATGTGACGTATGATCTGATGGTGAAGATCGGGAAGACACCGGCGGTTATCCAGAAGGAGGTTCCCGGCTTTGTGGGGCCCCGTCTACAAGCTGCGGTCATCCGTGAGGCGTTCTCAATCGTTGAGCGCGGCATCGCCACTGCGGAGGATGTCGATCTGGTGGTCCGTAACAGCTTTGGACGGCGTCTGAGCGTTGCGGGACCGTTTCAGGTGTTTGAACTGGCGGGGTGGGATCTCGTCCTCGCAGCGTTTGAAGAGTTATACAAAGATCTCAACAACTCATCAGAGATTAACCCGCTTCTCCGCGAAATGGTTGAGGACGACAAGCTCGGCGTCAAATCAGGAGAGGGATTCTACGAATGGACGCCTGAAAGGATTGATGAGATTCGCGGTAAGATGAATCGGGTGTTGATTGGTCGGATGCAGGAAGACGTAAAACGTGAAACGTGAAAATCATTGGTACATTGCGGTTCATTCATAAACGCGAGTGAACTAATGAACTCAATTGATTTCTTTTGCACGATTTCTTAACATGGACTTTATTTTTTTTGAGATTGCCGTTTGATAAATCTGTTTTGCGGAAAAAAACCTTGCCTAAATCTAGAAAATTGCTTATAATAACCCTCGTTCTCTTAATATGGCTGATAATAGAGAATGGTTTTGCCGTACTGGCAATGTATAACATAACAAAGAAACAACCTAGAAATTAACCTTCATAAGTATGAAAGGAGTTATCTGATGAAACGTCAGATTGCCAATCCAAGTAAATGTTTTGTCATTTTGGCTGCATTTATGTTACTTACAGTTCAAGGTGTTTATGGTCAAACGGTCTCGATAGATCCGGCTACGGTAGAGTCTCCAGCCGCTGGAGAGCAGTTGACCCTTAATGTCAACATCACAGGCGGAGTGGGTGTCGCTGGTTATCAATTTACTGTAACCTTTGACTCAAGTGCTCTCTCGGATGTCAGCGTTGCAAATGCGGACTATCTGCCCGCCGGTACGTTTGTCGTGCCCGGGTCCACCACCGATACAAGTGCCATATTCGGTGCAACCTCTGCGCTTATTAACGCTACAGCAGATGGAGATGGCACGCTTGCCACAGTAACCTTTACAGTTGTTGAAGCCAAGGACTCGACAATTGAGTTGTCTGGGGTCTTAATTTCTGACCTGGAGGCAAACCCAATCGCCGTGACAGTCGAAGGCGGTATGGTTACTGGACCTGCTGTGGAAACACCAGAAACACCAGAGACACCCGAAACGCCTGAGACCCCTGAGATGCCTGAAATGCCGGAGGCTGTTGAATTTAAGGTAACACTAACAAACCTCACCATGGGTGTTCCAACTCAAGGTGGTCAGATTTTCTCACCGCCGATCTTTGTGACACACGGTCATGGATTTTCAATCGGTGCATCCGGTGAGGCAGCCAGCGCGGAACTCACCCTACTAGCGGAAACTGGCAATAATAGGCCGCTCGCTGCATTGGCTGACGGGTCAGGCGCTGTTCGCAGTGTCGTTGCATTTCCCGCTCCCCCTGGAGGGGTAGTGCTCCCCGGTGCGTCCGTTTCAAGGATGGTCAGTGCGAGTTCTGATATGGGCTATCTCTCATTGGCGGCGATGCTTGTTCACACCAACGACGGCATCGTTCTGGCAAGCAGTTTACCCCTCTTCGATGGGGATGGTAACCCACGCTCGTTCACAATGGATCTAATGTCCTATGATGCAGGTACGGAAGATAACAACGAGTTGGCAACACATGTTCCGGGATTTGAAGGCACGGAACGCGCACCGACTGAAGGCGGCGTGCTTTCTTCGCCGCATCCCGGCATAGCTGGTACTGCTGATGTAGGCACTGCGTTCGGTTGGACAGAGCCTACCGCAACTGTGGCTGTTGAAGCAATGGTCGAGGCACCTGAGGTGCCTGAAGTGCCTGAGGTACCTGAGGTGCCTGAAGTACCTGAGATCCCCACAGAGCCTACGGGTATGTTTGAAATGGCGTTGGCACCTGGACTGAACATGATTTCCTTGCCACTGATGCCGGCAGAACCTTATACGGCGAGTTCGTTTGCTGCGGCGGTGGGTGCAACTGTCGTGATTCGGCTTGACACAGCGATGCAGGAGTTTGTCGGGTTCACTGCAGATCAGGACGGTGATGGCTTCGCGATTGAAGGGGGGCAGGGTTATATCGTCAACGTCCCCGGTGGTGGCATGGTCACGTTTGAGGGAACGGCGTGGGATAACACGATGGAGGACGCAGCAGCAGCGCCGGGTATCCAACTTCCGAGCACGACCTGGGCGTTTGTCGTCAGTGGCGATCTGCTGGAGGCTGAGGCAGGTGTATCCTACACAGTCGTTGCGGAAAACCATCGTACCGGTGAGGTCACAACACGACGGATTTCCAGCGAGCACAGGGAATTCAACACAGTCTGGGCAGACCTGTCACGGCAGAGCGTCATTGAAGCTGGCGATACGCTAGAGGTTATGCTACTCGATGATATGGAAAATATCGTTTCAGGCCCCTTCACACATAGAATTGGGGTTGAAGACCTTCGGAAGGCTTACCTGAGTTTATCGTTGACTGTTGGCGATATGCATCCGGCAAAGACGATATTGGGACAGAACTTCCCGAATCCGTTCAACCCTGAAACGTGGATTCCGTACCAGCTTGAGAAATCAGCAGATGTCGCTCTCCAGATTTACAACACATCTGGTAGTATTGTACGAACTATCGATCTCGGCTTTAAGCCACAAGGGTTCTATATGACCCGCTCTACGGCGGCGTACTGGGATGGTCGTAACAATATGGGTGAGCAGGTCGCCTCTGGAGTTTATTTCTACAGTTTGCAAACTCCTGACTTTTCGGCGACACGGAAGATGCTAATTTTGAAGTAGGTACGTGAAGCGTGATGCGTGAAAACAATTTGTTCATGGGTTCATTAGTGAACTGATGAACTAGTGAATTAAAAAACGATGGGAGCATCGGGCTATTGGACAGGATCTTATGCCCATGCTCCCATTTTTATTTAGAGAACTGAATTCAAGATGCTTAGACAAGAACCCTCTACCAGAATTAGCAAACGTGCGGTGCTGATCGGCGTGGTGCTGATTATTGCCAACAGCTATTGGATTGCCTACATCGAGATGTTGTGGCATACCGCGCACCTGACGATCGTTACGTTGTCAGTCAACGTTATGTTCGCGCTCCTCGTGATTACGGGGTTGAACATCATTGTTCGTCAGATTGCTCCGAGTGCTGCACTCAGCCGGCAAGATCTGTTAGTTATCTACGGGATGCTGGCTGTGGGGAGTGCATTCTCTGGGCATGACTGTATGCCTCGCTTAATGGGACTCATCCCGTATGCCTTCCGTTTTGCCACCCCTGAAAACGATTGGGAGGCACTGCTATTCCGTCACCTGCCACCGTGGTTGGTTGTTTCAGACTTGAGAGCGGTTACCGACTTTTTTGAGGGCGAAGTCGACTTCTTCAGAGATGGTTACTTTCGATATTGGATCACGCCCATCCTATCGTGGTCGATTGTTATCTTCTCGTTGATGCTGATTTTTCTATGTTTGACTTCTCTGATTAGGCGGCAGTGGGTGGTGCATGAGAAATTGGCGTATCCCGTGATCCAAATTCCGCTTGAAATCACGGCGGACAACGGAGCGATCTTCAAAAATCGTCTGCTCTGGATGGGGTTTGGAATTGCTGCGGGGATCAATCTGCTCAACGGGCTCCAATATTTCTTCCCTGCATTGCCCTCAATCCCTGTCAAGCAATACGATCTCAATATCTACTTTACGCAGAAGCCGTGGAGCGCGTTGGGGAGTATGCCGTTGCGGCTGCATCCCTATATGATTGGTCTCGGCTTTATCCTTCCCTTGGACCTCTCCTTTTCCTGTGCGTTTTTCTATCTGTTCGGCAAAATGCAACTGTTATACGGGAGCATGATGGGTATCATGCACCTGCCGGGCTATCCTTTCTTCGGTGAGCAGGGCACTGGTGCACTGTTTGCGCTGCTGCTTATCACGTGCTGGAGCGGCAGAAGGCATTTCGCGCAAGTCTTCTCTCGTGTGCTTCGCCCGGATCGCGAGGATGAAGCGGATGAGCCGATCTCTTATCGCGCCACAGTCATTACACTGTTTCTGTGCCTTTTGGTGTTGATGGGCTTCTGCATAAAATGCGGTATGTCTGTCTGGGGCTGTATAATTTTCATCTCTATCTATCTGCTAATTATTGTAGGATTGACACGGATGCGAGCGGAGTTGGGCCCCCCGATTCAGGCGGTCGGGTATGTCACGCCTCAATACCTGACGATCTCGATGTTCGGCACACGTCGGCTCCGGGCGGGGAATCTGACGATGCTCTCGATGCTGAATTGGTTGAGCGGCGCGAGTTACGCGTCGTTTCGGACGCACCCGATGCCCGATCAGATGGAAGCGTTCAAACTCGCTGAACGCACCGGCATCAGAAACCGCACAATGCTCATCGTGTTGATCATTGCCAGCATCGTGGGAATTGAATCGAGCCTCATCCTGTATCCTTATACGATTTACAAGGAAGGGGTTGCGGCGGGTTCAGAGCAGATTCATTCTGGCGGTGCAGAGGCGTACAATTTCCTGTCCTCATGGTTGATTAATCCGAAGCCGACGGATTGGTTGGCGATGGCAGTTCTTGGCATAGGCTTTCTAGTGAACATGGGGATTATGTTTCTCCGTGCCCGATTTGTATGGTGTCCGCTTCACCCTGCCGGCTATATTGTTGGCGTTGCCCCCGGTACAATGAACCTCGTCTGGTTCCCTCTGTTAATCGGGATGGCTGCGAAATGGGTGCTACTCAAACATGGCGGTATCAAGGGGTATCGCCGTGGGATGCCCTTCTTTGTTGGGTTGGTACTCGGTGAGGCGTTGATAGGGTGTTTTTGGCCCATCATGAGCCTTGTGCTGCGTTCAGCGGTGTATAGCTGGATCTGATCGAGTTTCAACTGTCCCTCCTTCCCTAAATTGACCGCAGAGACACAGAGAACGCAGAGAATAAAAAAGCAAGCAAAATCGCTTCCCTTCTAGTTGATTGATGTTCCCAAGTCGACATACTAAAGTTGACAAACTAATGTCGAGATGTGAATCTCGACCTACGGGAATTTGGTACTTCCTCTTCCTTCAATTTTTTCCCTATCCCTGTGCCCATTTCACACTATCTTGGTACATTGGGTTGTTGGATTGATGAATCCTGCACATGGCACTCCTCTGGAGCGCGATTGTTAGGCGTATTGCGATTCTGTAGACATATTGCTCCTTATGGGTTTTAAGAAATTAAACGGGTAATTCTATATTTCCCCAGACCCGGTAGGTGCGGTTGGAAACCGCGCCGGACATCGCTCGGAAATTACCCAATTAATAAATTAATCTTCATTTGGAGCAAAGAGACATCTATCTAGTACATTGTCAGATAAATGTAGCGCAAACTGTTAGTTTGCGGGCTCGGATCACAATCTAACAGATTGTGGTACAAAAGAGCACTTTTGCGAAACAGCTTTTTGAAAAAGAGGCTTCCCGATGAAAAACGGAGTTGGGTTTCACGGATCCCGTTCTGTCCAACCTACGATGCTGATAGACTTTCGATAGATAACAATTCCGGGAAAACTACACAAATTACACACGAATTTTCCCATTTTTCCCGCGAAAAAAGGCATGGGGAAAATGGGCATCCACTGAAAAACTCCCTCAGTTCGTATTAATCATTTTAGATATTCGTTTCTATTTATGAAGTTAAATTGACAATTTTAGCGACATTTTGCAAATATATATTGACAATTTAATGATATAGTGTTATATTGTTATCAGAGCAATAAATCAAACCGTGAAGGAGTGAGATAATTTTGCGAAAGGTATTAGAGCAGTGTCCAACGTGTGGTGGTGAACTGACAATAACGGGTTTGCACTGCCGTTCTTGTCATACTCGGATTGAAAGCGAATATTCGACCTGCCGCTTCTGTCGCTTGTCCCAAGAGGACCTTGATTTCATTGAAATCTTTGTCAAGAATCGGGGTAATATCAGGGAGATGGAGCGTGAACTTGAGATCTCTTACCCGACGGTTCGTAGCCGGTTGAACGATGTGATCAAGGAGCTGGGTTATGAGGTTGAGGTGGAATCGGCTGCTTCCGATGAGATGGCGGCCGAACGGCGCACCATCCTCAAGCAACTCAATGAAGGGGAGATCTCCGCAGCGGAGGCGACTGAATTAATCAATCAATTAAGGGGGAAATAACGATGAACGAGGAAAGAATGAGCATTCTCAAAATGGTGGCTGAAGGCAAAATTACGGCAGAGGAGGCGGAATCGCTCCTGCGAACCCTTGACGCACCTGATGAGTCCCAGCAAGTTTCTGAGGAACAGTTACCGTCCGAAGACGAGCAAGAGAGCTTTGTTGAGTTATTAAAATCTGGTGACGAATCGCAGAAGGATCAGGGGCGGCTTTCGCTTGAGCTTAGACGGGTATCGGGAAATTCGGATGGAGATAGCAAACGTGGAGCGCGTCGTCGTCGGGGTAGGAACCACAGAGCCCGTTACGAAGAGCCAAGAGCGCAGGTGCAGTTTGAAACAGGTGAAAAGTTTGATTTGGGAATTGATAGCCGACACGGCGATATTGAAGTGAAGTCATGGGCGGAAAACAGTCTCCAGATCGACTATCAGATCAGTGTGTGGGCGGAGGATGAGGAGACCGCGAAAGAGATCGCTTCGGAGATTGAGATCCGAATTGAGCCTGAAAAAGATGCTTCAGGCCGGGCGACGCGGGCTTCGATTTCGACGAACTATCCGGAGGAATGGAAGTTGTGGCGGAACAGTGGTCCTCGTGCACGCGTTGATTATTGGTTGGTCGTCCCGCAGCAGACGAATTTGGAACTTCACAATCGGCATGGTGGCGTGTCCGTCCACGATCTGCGTGGGACAACTACGATCGGCAATCGGCACGGTAATGTCTTTCTCGGCGCAATTGGTGGAGATCTGAACTTAGATGCACACCATGGAAACGTCGAAGCGGATTCGATTCTAGGGAATGTGTGCTTTAACTGTGGTCATGGGAATGCCGAACTTGGCAAAGTCGGTGGTAACCTTGAAGGTGACTATAGGCACGGAAACCTTGAACTTGATGCTATCGGCGGGGATCTCACACTGGCACATCGGCATGGAAACGCTGTCGTCCACTCGGTGGGTGGCACCATTGCGGTTAATAAGGGCCACGGGCGAATTGAACTCGGTGGGGTACGCGACACATTCCACATTGATGCACATCATGCAGCCCCTCATCTTGATGTGGTGGCACCTTTTAGCGGAGATTGCGTCATCAAGGGGCATCATGCAAAGGTGAACCTTGTTGCGCCGGAAAATGCGTTTGCGTCGATTCAGGCGTCAACCTATCGGGGGAGTATCTCCTCAGACTTTGAAGGGGATCTAACGAACGGGAAACGAGAGCAACAGTTTACGGCAACTCCTAACACAGATGGAGCGAACCTGCAAGTTACTAATCATCACGGAGGGATTAACCTTCGTCGCCGTGGGGATGCAGCGTGAAAACGAGAAAACGGGATGACGGGAAAACGAGAGAACAGGTAAACCAGACGAGAAGTGGCTCAGTGATCCGTGATCCATACATGTCGCCCCTCTGGGGCTACAAAACCGAAGAGATTTCCGGGCTATATACATTGCGCTCCTGTTCTATAAGTGGATTGTAGGTCGAGATTCATATCTCGACACCGAACTATAGTGCTCACCAAATCGCGAAAGGGAGGTATAACAATGAGACAAGATAGGCTTGAAGTGCTTAAAATGCTTGGGGAGGGGAAGATCAGTGCGGAGGAGGCAGAGATGTTGTTACGTGCCCTCGATGAGGCTGATGCGCCCGCAGAAGAGACTGATACTGAAGATGAAAAACCCAAGCAGGAGAAGGACTTTGTGCAGGAGATGACGGACATCTTTCAGGAGGTCGGGCGAGAAATCGAAGGTGAGGTCAGTAAGGCGCTTAAATCGGTGCAACGGGCGGATATTGGAAAGATTGTCGACGAGGTGGTTGATCAGGTGAAGTCATCTGTTTCTGAAGCGGTTGATTCCGTGTCTGATATTGTTGACAGCACTGACGAAGCAGCGGAGGACAAGCGGAGCGTCAAGCAGCAACTGGATGTGTTTAAGGGCACCGGCATCACCAAAATTGATGCACAAACCGCTAACGGGCCGATCACGCTTGAAGGCTCGGACCGAGATGGGGTGACTGTCCGTGCGTGGAAGGAGATTCGTGGAAGAAGGACTGTCACAACGGAATTTGCCGAACAGGTCGAAATCTACGCGGAACAGATTGGGGATGAGCTTCAGATTTTCACGGATCATCCGCCTCCCCCAAAAGGCGTCAACCTCTCGGTGCGCTATGCAATTGAGACGCCGCGGGAGGTTGATGTGAATCTTCGTACGGTCAACAGTAAAATCGAGATAAGTGGAATCAGTGGGGCAATTGATGCGACGACTGTTAATGGTGCCATAGAATTGGAGGGTGAAACGGGACCGATTCGTGCCCGCACCACCAACAGCTCGATTAAAGCCGAAATCGGTCTGCTGACCGACGATGCGGAGTTCTCAACGACCAACGGCTCGATAGGGGCAGAGGTGCACCGTTGTGTTGGTTCTATGGCTGCGTTGACGACCAACGGCTCCATCAATTTAACGCTTCCCGCGGATTTTGCCGGGCAGCTCGACGCCGAAGCGAGGCGGGGACGTGTGCATTCTGATTTCCCCATCCCGGTTGTTGGAAAGATTAAAAATCGGCTGAAGGGTGAAGTTGGCGACGACGGCGAGGCGGTTGTTAAGCTGCGGAGCACGAATGGGTCAATTCGTTTGAAACGGCAAGAACCTTGAAGCATGAAACGTGAAGATGGGAAAACGCGAAAGCGAGAAAACGGGATTAATCGCAGGTTCGGATACCTATGATACGTACAGGTTAGGAAACCTATACCCACTACTAGCAATTTTAGGAGGTTATCATGCGGATGGGATTCGGTAAGTTTCAAATCATGCTGATTTTACAAAGTGTGCTATTTGCAGGGCTGGCTATTGCTGACGCTGCTGTTGAGAATAACATTGAGAGGTCGTTTCAAGTCGCTTCCGGTGGACGTTTGACGATTGATGCGGACAGAGGTTCGATTGAGGTCCGCACGGCAGATCATGACCTTGTTGATGTAAAGATTGAAAGGAAGGTCAAAAGAGGGGGCAAATGGAGCGTTGAAGAGGTCCTTGAAGATTTCCCAATCACCTTTGACCATAGTGACGGTGGGGTTACAATTCGAGCGAAGTACGGTGAGAAGAAGTCTTGGCCATGGAATCGGGAAAGAAATCGATTGGGGATTAAATTCTTGATTACCGTTCCGCAACGATACAACGTTGATCTGAAAACTGCGGGGGCGGGCATTTCTGTTGGTGATCTGGAAGGTGAGGTTCGCAGTCAGACATCAGGAGGCAGGCTCCGCTTGGGAAACATTGAGGGACCCGTTTGGGGGCGAACTTCGGGCGGCAGCATTAAATTAGCGGGAACGCAAGGCGATGCGGATGTCAGGACCTCCGGGGGCAAGATAACGATCGGCAGCGTGGCGGGAGCGGTGGAAGCCAAGACCTCTGGTGGATCGATTAGCATCAACAAGGCAACCGGCGGTGTTAACGCCAAAACCTCTGGAGGTAGCATTACGGTTGAGGAGGTGATGGGGAGCATCAACGCGAAGACCTCCGGCGGCTCTATCAAAGCGTATATTTCTCGCCAACCTAAAGAGGATTGTTCGCTGGAGACATCAGGGGGAAGTGTGACTGCCTACCTTGTTGAGGACATCAGCATTGATGTGGAAGCTCGGACAAGCGGTGGTAGTGTGTCTACCGATGTTCCGATCGCAACTGTTGTGCAGGGCAAGGTAAGAAAAAACAGGCTACAGGGCGCGATTAACGGTGGGGGACCGCTGCTTAAACTGCGTACTTCCGGCGGTAGCATCCGTCTGCACAAAAAGCCGATCGTCGAGTCTTAGCATGAAAACGAGGAGATGAGATAACGAGAGGACGGGAAAACGAGATAACGAGAAAACGAGAAGACAACCGATCATCGAGTATGGAAAATTGACCTACAGTTCAGTGTGAAAACGAGATAACGAGAAAACGAGAATATGCAAAATTCGGCTTATACGTCCAGAGGGGCATTTCGTGGGGAACAACGATCGTTGTTCCCTACACCCCTCCTAAAGTGGTTGCCTTGTTGTAGGTCGATTTTGGAAACTCGACAATCTTTCGTAGCCACAGTTTTCCTAACCTGTAATCATGACATAGGAAGATGTCGAGATATGAATCTCGACCTACAGGAATTCAGATTCTGTTAGTGTACGAGGGGTGTTGATGGGCGGGGGAACCCCGCCCCTACGCAAATATATCGTAATATGCACAAGGGTTACGGCACACGGCGTGTGTCTACTACCTTTGTGGACGGCATACGGAGTATGCCTACTACTTTAGATCGTCCCATCTTGTGGCTCGTAGCCGAGAATTTCGCAGGTGTGGGAGATGTCGAGTCGTGGGGTTTCGTGACGGCTCTGTCCGTGCACGATTGCGAAGTCAACCCCTTCGACATCGATGCAGCATCCTATCAGTTGCGCCAAATCGCGTTGGCTGATCCAGCCCTGTCCCATATCACCTCGGTTTCTGTTTGGTTCGCCTTCTCGTTTAATTCCGCCGATACGGATTGCTATTGACGACAGTCCGTCGTGTGCAAAACACTGTCCCAACGCCTCGCCAAAACATTTGGTTACGCCGTAGACGTTTGGTGGGTTGACGGGCATATCCCAAGTGACGGAGAGGTCGGATGGATAGGCTAACATTGCGTTGATGCTGCTGGCAAAGACGACGCGCTCACAGCCTTGATCCTTTGCCGCTTGGAAGACGTTGTATGTGCCGATGATGTTCAGTGACAACAGGGTTTCGTAGAAGTCCGCTGCTGGACTGCGGTCGGCGGCGAGGTGGACAACCGTGTCCATCCCTTCGCAGGCGCGCTGCATCTGATCGAGGTCGGCGATGTCCGCCTTCATAACCTCATGCCCATTCGGATTTTCGATTTCGGCGATGTCTGCCAATCGCATGATGTACCGATCACCGTAGTTTTGACGAATATAGCTGCCGATGAATCCTGCTGCACCGGTAATTAAAACGCGTTTACGTGCCATGTGGGTTGTTTCTCCTTGTTGATGTGTTTATGGGTGCAGTCGGGCTAGGAAGCCCGACCTACGGGGGTTATCTTGTTAAAACTCGTTTACATGCCATATTATGATTTCTCCTTCTCTTTTGCTTCTTCCCAGATTAGATCTAATCCAGCCAAATCGTAGTCTTTGAAAGTCTTGCCGCGTTCCTCAAGAGTCTCTTCCATTTTTTGGAAGCGGTTGGTAAACTTGCGCACTGCTCGGCGCAACGCCTCCTCCGCCTGCACATCCAAGAAACGGCATAGGTTCACCACAGAAAACAGGAGATCTCCAATCTCCATCTCAATCTCTGCCGTATCTCCCTCCTTCACGCTCGCTTTGACCTCCTCGATTTCTTCCTCTAACTTCGGAAGGACATCGGCGACGGTGTCCCAATCGAAACCGACGCGGGCGGCTCTGTTCTGAATCTTCTGCGCCCTCAACAGACTGGGCAGGGAGTCTGGCACCCCATCGAGGACAGATTTCCGATCCTCATAGCCTGCCTCACTTCGCTTAATCGCCTCCCAATTCTGAAGCACCGTCTCCGCGTCCTTTGCATCGACATCCCCAAAGACGTGCGGGTGGCGGCGGATGAGTTTATCCGTTACTGAACGCACGACCTCGTTGATGCTGAAATCGCCTTGATCTTTTGCGATCTGTGCGTTGAGCATAACTAGTAGTAGGAGGTCGCCGAGTTCTTCCTGTAGCTTATCGGATGATTTCGCGTCGATTGCTTCGATTACTTCGTAGGTTTCTTCGATGATGTCTGATTTCAGGGTTTCGTGGGTCTGTGCTTTGTCCCACGGGCAGCCGTTTTCGCCGCGTAATGTGGCAACAACTTGAACGAGTTGGTCAAATAGTTCTTTGTGCATAGATAATAGCCTCCGAGGGGTTGAGTATAGTGTATATTTGTGGCTCTTGTCAAGTTGGAAAATCTATTGACCTGTCAGGGTCTGCGTGCTATGATGATGCGTGAAACGCAAAACGTAATGCGTAAAAAGTTCGTTATGGGGTATTGGTTCATTAAGGGATTATCAAGAGTTGGGTTTCACAGTTGAAACAACGAACCAACACAGCCCCAACGGGACGATAATTGTCTGAATCGCGGATGAAGAGGATTACGCAGATTACACGGATTAAAAACCGCCGAACTTCCCCGATTCAAAGCCCCAGCGGGGCGACATGTGTTATAGAAGACACGGAACATGAAACGTGACTAGGGCGTGTTGACATTTATAGTGGATCTTAGAATTAATGAGACACTCTCAACGCACAACCAACCCCCTAAATCCCCCTTGTCAGGGGGACTTGAGAAACTTCGCAAAGGGCGGAGTTGTTGGTAAATGTTTATTTATTTTTTGAATCCACTATATATGAGGTGCATCCGTAATCGTAGGGGCGAGGTTGCCTCGCCCGGCGGGTTGGGGGACCCAACCCCTACGAAGGCTTATGCGTCTGTCCAACCATCTTGGTTGTCTGGTTGCAATGAAATGTTAGCAGAACCTATGTAGATGGAGCGAAGTATGGAATATACACTCGAAAATTGTCAGAAATTGGTCGATGAATGGATTAAAACGGTTGGGGTCCGCTACTTTTCCGAGTTGACAAATACCGCTATCCTGATGGAGGAGGTCGGGGAGATGGCGCGTATCATGGCGCGCCGATATGGAGACCAGAGTTTTAAGGCGTCGGATAGAGAGGTGGATCTGGCGGAAGAGATGGCGGACGTGCTGTTTGTGCTGATCTGTTTGGCGAATCAGACGGGGGTGGACCTAGAGGACGCCTTTCGGAAGTCGATCGAGAAGAAGACGAAACGTGACCGGCAGCGGCATCAGGAGAATCCGAAACTTTAGAGTTCATTGGTTCACTAGTTCAAGGGTTCATTAATGTGCTAGGGCGTATTGACATATTGATGTTGCTGATTGGTCAATGTGATAAATGTAGTGCAAACTGTTAGTTTGCGTATTGAGATCACAATCTAACAGATCGTGGTACAGAGGAAGGATAAGATCACAATCTAACAGATCGTGGTACGGAAGAAATGAACCAATGAACCAATTACGGTAGGTTGAGTTCTACTTCAACCGCTTCGTCGTAATCGACGCCATCGACATCGAAGCCGAATAGGTTGCGGAAACTGTGCTGTAGACCGTCGTAGTCGGAGATCTCACGGAAGTTGTCGGTGTTAATCTGACCCCACCGTTCTATAATTTCGGCGGTGACATCGGCGCGGAGTTCTCGGTCATCGAGCCGGATGCGGCGTTCAGCGTCGAGCGTTGGGGAGAGGTCGGGACCGAGGTGTTCTGTGAAAAGCCGTCCCATCTGCGCGATCGGATCCTCGTTGGTCCCTTTGGCGTCCATGATTTGGTTGAGGATACTCATGTATAGCGGGACGACTGGGATCGCCATTGATGCTTGTGAGACGATGGCTTTGTTGACGGAGAGGTAGACGTTACCGCCGAGTTTGTCGGAGAGTGTTTGGTCCAGATTGTTGACGCGGGTTTCGAGATCCTCTTTTGCTTTGCCGATTGTGCCGTCGCGGTAGATTGCCCATGTGAGTTCGGGGCCGATGTAGGAGTATGTTACCACCGTTGCCCCCTGTGCGAGCAGGTCTTCGGCGAGCAGTGCGTCCGTCCAGAATTCCAGATCTTCGCCTCCCATCACGGCAACGGTGTCCGTGATCTCCTGTTCGCTTGCCGCTTCAAGGGTAACATCGGTGACCACCTCTCGGTTCAGGTCGATCGTTTGGCTGGTGTAGGACTGACCGATCGGCTTCAGCACGGAATTATGCTCTGCGCCGGTGCGTGGATGTATCCGCCGTGGTGCTGCGATGCTGTAAACAACCATGTCAATCTTACCCATGCCCCCTTTGATTCGATCGATTGTCTCTCTCTTGATATCATCGGAGAAGGCGTCGCCGTTGATGCTTTCGGCGGAGAATCCGTCCTGTGCTGCGAGCTGATGGAAGGCAACGGAGTTATAGTAACCCGCGGTGGCAGTCCGTTTTCCGGCTGCCGGGCGTTCATAGAAGATCCCTAGCGATTTTGCGCCGTAAGCCCAAGTGAGTGCGATGCGGGATGCGAGTCCGTATCCGGTCGATGCACCGACCACGAGAACGTTGAGGTCTGTTTGTTTGGTCCCGGTGTTTGATTTGATGTAATTTACTTGGTTTTGGATATTTTGACGGCACCCAGCTGGGTGGGCGTTTGTGCAGATGAAACCTCGGATCCGAGATTTGATGACTTCAACTGACATGGGTTCCTTCCTTTATTGGTTCATTAGTTTATTACTCCAGTTTTCGCCTCCCTTCAACCGCAGAGACACAGAGAACGCCGAGCAAAGCGGAAATCATTAAAGAAATTCTATAGACATATCATTCCTCCGGCGCACTAAAATCGCAAAAAGTGTTAGATTTTGTTAGGTTTTGCCAAAAAAGGGCGGGGCAACCCCGCCCCTACGATATGTTAGGAACGCAGATCTGCGTTCCCTACCACCCGCTTACCTCGAAACGTCAGAAACCGAGTTTTCAAGAAAAAACTCGGTTTCTCCTGCTCGCGCCACTATTCGATTTCGATGACCAATTCGACTTCGACGGGGATGCTGCCGGGCAGCTGTACCATCCCGACCGCGGACCGGGCGTGCCTGCCGCTATCGCCGAACACTTCCACCAACAGGTCTGATACGCCGTTGACTACGGACGGTTGCTCGGTGAAGCTTGGGGCGGAATTGACGAAGCCGACGACTTTCACGACGCGCTTGACCCGATCGAGAGAGCCGAGCGCGTTTTGGAGCGTGGCAAGGAGGCATAAGCCGACCTGCCGTGCGGATGCATACCCTTCCTCGATTGTCAAATCTGACCCCACCTGCCCTTTATATAGAGGACCTTCGCCCCTGCCGGGTCCGTGACCTGATGTAAATATCAGGTTTCCTGTCTGGACGGTTGTTACATAATTCCCTATCGGTGTTGCTGCTGCTGGCAGTTCAATGCCGAGTTCTTCGAGTCGTTTCTCTGCTGACATAACGGATGTTTCCTCCTGAAAATTAAGTCACTCATGTTAAGAAATGGTGCAACAGAAACTTCGTAGGGGTTGGGTCCCCCGACCCGCACTGGTAAGTAAGGGCGGGGAGACCCCGCCCCTACGATTTATTTTCTTGCTTTGCACCTTCTTTTTACGTGAGCCAATTAGGTTAGATGTAATGCTAGTAATGGAGTATAGCATAGTCCGGTGAGTCAGTCAATGAAACAATTTCTTTTCGCTTGTTCATTGTGGGGTTGTGTGCTAAAATGCGGGCGGAATGAAACGTGATGTGTGAAAAGAAACTTGTCTGAATCGCGGATTAAGAGGATTACGCAGATTGCACGGATTAAAAACCGATGAACTTCCCGGATTCAAAGCCCCAGCGGGACGACATGTTTATAGCATTTATGGTAGATTTTAGAATTAATTAGATATTGCCAATCGGCGAGGTTAGGAAACATCGACTACCGGGGATAAAAAATCCGGGCTATGACCCCGGTAGGTGCGGTTTCCAACCGCACCGCATCGGCGCAGTTGAAAACAGCGCCTACCAAACACCGGGAGCGAATCCGTTTCATCTGACTTTCGCTCCAGCGGAGCGATATATCTATAGAATGTTGATTATCCAACGACCGCGCTCCAGCGGAGCGCAATGTGTATAGCACGTGCAACAATCCGAACTAAAGCCCCAGCGGGGCGACATGTGTGATACAGGTAGGAAACGTGATGTGTCAACGATATTGATTCAGGGTGTTGGGTTTCACTGTTCCCGTTCAACCCAACCTACGGCACACGGAGTGTGCCTATTACTTTAAGGTGTTTTGTGGCAAGCCTCAATCTTAGACCGACACACAAAATTGTTAGAGACTACTACAGCGAGTTGGATCAGTTTGATCGGCTCGGTGCTAGGCATGAAGGGGCGGTGCGATCGGCGTTCCAATCGCTGCTCCAAAAATGTGCTGGACAATTTGATTGGACACTCGTCCCTGAACACTCAATGACCGGGTCCGAAAACAGGCGGATCGTCGTTGACGGTGCGTTGATGGACAATTTCCGGTTGACGCACGGCTATTGGGAGGCGAAGGATGAGGATGATGACTTATCGTCCGAGGTGGCGCGCAAATTTGCGGCGGGTTATCCCCAAGACAACATCCTGTTCCAGACTCCACACCGCGCTATCCTGTGCCAGAACAATCAGCAGATGCCTGAGGCAGATCTGACCGACCCGACGGAACTGATAGGGACGCTTGAAACCTTCTTTTCCCACCGTCCGCCGGAGTATACGGAGTGGGAGGAGGCTGTCGCACAGTTCAGGGAAAGGGTGCCCGCGCTTGGACAGGGTTTAGCGGAACGGATCCATGGTGAACGGGAGACAAACCAAGCATTTATCTCCGCTTTTGCCGATTTCCATGAGAAGTGTCGTCAGTCGATTAACCCGAACCTCTCGGAAGCCGCCGTTGAGGAGATGCTGATCCAGCACCTGTTGACCGAGCAGATCTTTCACACGGTTTTCTATAACCAAGACTTTACCCGCCGCAATGTGATTGCCAATGAGATTGAGAAGGTGATAGACGCGCTCACAAGCCAGTCGTTCAGTCGTCACGATTTTTTGGGGGACCTTAATCCGTTCTATACAGCAATTGAACGCACCGCTGCAACTATCGAGGACTTCTCGCAGAAGCAGGGGTTTCTCAACACGGTTTACGAGCAGTTTTTTCAAGGCTTTTCGGTGAAGGTTGCGGACACCCACGGGATTGTCTACACGCCGCAACCGATTGTCGATTTTATGGTGAGGAGCGTTGAGGAGATCCTAAAGACCGAATTTAATCGATCGCTCTCCGATTCCGGCGTTCATATCATCGACCCGTTTGTAGGAACGGGCAATTTCATTGTGCGGACGATGCGCGAGATTCGTAGGACATCGCTAGCGGAAAAGTACACGACAGAGTTGCATTGCAACGAGGTGATGCTGCTGCCCTATTACATTGCGTCGATGAACATCGAACATGAATTTTACGAGGCGACGGGTAGGTATCAGTCTTTTGAGGGAATCTGCCTTGTGGATACATTTGAATTGGCAGAGGACACCGCCTACTATGCCTCCTCCCTATTTACAGAAGAAAACACGCGCCGCGTTGAGGAACAAAAAAAAGCCCCAATGTTTGTGATTATCGGCAATCCACCGTATAACGTCGGTCAGGTCAATGAGAACGACAACAACAAAAACCGGAAGTACCCAACAATGGATGCGGGGGTTGCAGGGACCTATGTAAAAGACTCGATAGCGACACTCAAAACTCAACTCTACGACCCTTATATAAAGGCGATTCGGTGGGCGTCGGATCGAATTGGGGAGGAGGGGGTTGTTGCTTTTGTAACAAACAACAGTTTTCTCGACGGTGTGGCGTTTGATGGGATGCGGAAACACCTCGCAGGCGATTTCGATGCAATTTATATTTTGGATTTGGGCGGGAATGCCCGAAAAGAACTGAAAGTTTCGGATGCCAATGTGTTTGGAATACGAGTCGGTGTGAGCATCAATCTATTTGTGAAGGCCGGACGGGAGATGAGTGGAACGGTTACAAACGGAGAAGATTCTGTCTCTGCCCGTATCTTTTACTATCGTACCGATGACCTATGGAACAAAAAACAGAAATTCGATTTTCTGAATGCACGTGGACACATTGGCAATATAGACTGGCAAACCATTCAACCCGATATACGCTATACATGGTTGACGGGAGGGATTCGCGCTGACTTTGAGAACTTTGTCCCGATGGGAACTAAAGAAGCAAAGGCAGCAAAGGGTGAGGCGATAGATGTGATTTTTAAGATTTATAGCGGTGGTGTCAAAACCAATCGTGATGCGTGGGCATACAACTTCAACCCAGATGCCTTGGCTGAGAACATAAGTGGGATGATTAATATCTACAATGAACAGATCTTCAAGTGGGAACATAGGATGGATAGGGCTGCAAACATTGATGATTTTGTGGTGTCTAATGAGGTGAAAATCAAGTGGAGTTCAGGCTTAAAGGGGAAGTTAAAAAGCGGTCAGTCCACAGAATTTGCAAGCGCAAAAATCCGACAAACTCTTTATCGTCCTTTTACGGAATCGCCTCTTTACTTTGACCGAATGATAAATGATAGGGTACTTCTGTTTCCTTCCATTTTTCCTACGCCTGAGACTGAAACAGAAAATCGGGTGATTTGTGTTGCTGGGGTTGGCGATAGAAAAGGTTTTGGTTGTCTTACAACAAATAGGATTCCTGCCTTTGATTTAGCTTTTGAAAAAGCCCAATGTTTTCCTTTCTACACCTATGACGAGGACGGAAGCAACCGCCAGGAGAACGTCACTGATTGGGTGTTAGGACAATTCCGAACGCATTACGGGGACGACTCCATCGGTAAGTGGGATATCTTCCATTATGTCTACGGTCTGCTCCATCACCCGATATATCGAGAGCGGTATCAGGCGAACCTCAAACGGGATCTGCCGCATCTGCCATACACACCAGATTTCTGGGCGTTTGCCAAAGCGGGGAAACGGTTGGGAGAGATGCACGTCGGTTATGAGGATGTGGACGCATATCCGCTGCGTTTTGTCGAGACACCGGATACACCGCTCGATTGGCGCGTGAAGAAGATGCGGTTGTCAAAGGACAAGACGGGGGTAAAATACAACGATTTCCTGACGCTCGACGGGATACCGGCGAAGGTGTTTGATTATCGGCTTGGGAATCGGTCGGCGTTGGAGTGGGTGATAGATCAGTATCGCGTCAAGACGGACAAGCGAAGCGGCATCGTCAATGACCCGAATCGTGCGGATGATGAGGAGTATATTGTCCGGTTGGTTGGGAAGGTGATTGCGGTTAGTTTGGAGACGGTTGAGATTGTGGAGGGGTTGCCGGAGTTGGGGATTGCGGATTAAACGTGAAACGTAAAGAGTTCATTGGTTCATTTCGCTCCAGCGGAGCGATATGTCTATAGAAAGGCGATAGGTCCAATCCCCGCGCTCCAGCGGAGCGCAATGTGTATAGCAGAACCTATCCAGCCGAAATCTAAAGCCCCAGAGGGGCGACATGTGCGATGGAAGTGAAACGTGATGCGTAAAACGTAATTGGTTCATCGGTTCATTTATCGTTGCAAATGATTTGCTTATGCCACAATCTAACGCATCCAATCTTTAATCGAGGAGGCTTTTGATATGAAATTCACCGCAGTTTACAAAAAAGTCCCAGAGGGGTACATCGGATTTGTCCAAGAATTGTCCGGTGCTAACACGCAAGGCAAGACGTTTGAAGAAACCAGAGCCAATCTCCAAGAAGCGATTGAGATGATACTTGAGGCAAATCGTATCCTTGCTGAGGAATCTATGTTGCAAAGGTGTTCGCAGTTAGTTTGAGGAAGGGGGAAATTATGAAAGAGTTGCCGGTGTTGGGCATTGAAATACATCTAAGGAGGAATTTATGGAATTCATAAAACATCTATATTCATACGTCGATAGCCCACTAGAGTTTTCCGCTCTGATGACAGGGATTGCGACTGTTGTGCTTGCAATCATTACATGGAGGTACGTTCGTCTGACAAAGCACATACTAGAGGAATACCGGCTGATGCGTTTGGAGGCCAACAAACCCGAAATTATGGTCTCCCTACTTCCCCACGAAACACACATTGCTTGGGTGATGCTCTGTGTAGAAAACATAGGTACGGGGCTAGCCCGTCATCTAAAATTTACGGCAGATCCTTCCTCCATATCAAGTTTTGACAGGCCACTTGAAGAAATTGGTTTCCTCAAGCGGGAAATTGAGGTTTTGGCACCTGGGCGCAAGATGCAGTCCTTTTTGGTTAGTGCAGTAGGCAAGTTTGATGAACTGAAACAACAACCGCTTAAAATTGCTGTCACTTATAAGGATTCGGAGGATGGTGAATACGCAGAAACATTTCCTCTTGATTTTAGCGAGCTTGAAGGTTTATCGCATGAGGGGTCACCGCTCTTTGAGATAGCCAAAGCTATTCAAGATGTGAAGAAGGTTTTACTCGACCTTACTAATGGCGTTAGTAAACCCACAATTCTTACAGAACCACTATCTAAGCATCTTATAAGGGAGCATGCTAGTATCTTGGAGAAAAGACTGGCTCATCTCCCTGACGAGGCTCAACAAGAAATTGTACAAGAAGTAGTAAACCTTATCACAAGGAAAGAACGGGAAGTTCCGACGGAAGAGCAGAATAAAAAGACGATAACGGAGTATCTCGGCGCTGAAATCCGAGGGCGAAATAACATAGAAAAAGAATTCGCTATTGCTGATAAAACGACTAGATCTGCAGAAGCTGATTCAACCGATGGTCCTGACTCCTCAGAATAATGCGATGAGATAGGAGAGTCACCGCAGTTTACAAAAAAGTCCCGGAGGGATACATCGGATTTGTCCAAGAATTGCCCGGTGCCAACACGCAAGGCAAAACGCTTGAAGAAACCAGAGCCAATCTCCAAGAAGCGATCGAGATGACGCTTGAGGCGGCGAATCGTATCCTTGCCGAAGAATTTATTTTGCAAAAATGCTCGCAGTCAGTTTGAAAAAGGCGGAGATTGTGGAGGGGCTGCCGGAGTTGGAAGTTTTTGACCAGTGAATCAAAAGGAGTTATCAGTAGATGAGCTACGATGCAAGAGTTTTTAATGTTATGATCGCTTCTCCTAGTGATGTTGCATCTGAAAGATCGATTGTCAGAGAGGTGCTCTATGATTGGAATGCTGTTCATTCGGAAAGAGAAAATATCGTATTGCTTCCCGTTGGGTGGGAATCGCATTCGTCTCCAGAAATGGGAGCAAGACCACAAGAAATCATAAATAAGCAAACTGTGGATAAATGCGATCTTTTGGTGGGGATATTTGGAACTCGATTAGGAACGGACACTGGCAAGTACCCTAGTGGCACTATCGAAGAGATTGAAGATCACATTAAATCTGGAAAACCAGCGATGGTCTATTTCTCAAATCAACTTGGTGATTCAGGTGACTTTGAGGCGGAGCAATATACCGAGCTTATGAAGTGGAAGGAGTATTATCGAAGTCGCGGGTTATGTGAGAGTTACGATAGCGATGTAGACTTTAAGGACAAATTTTCTCGCCAACTACAAATTAAAGTGAACCAGCATGAGATGTTCCAATTTCGCGGAGAAGAAATTAATGCCAGTTTTGAGATAGAGGAATTGGACAAGAATATCCCTCAATTAAGTGATATAGCGCAAATTATTCTAAAAGAGGTCAGTCAATCTAGTCAAGGGCATATTTATGTTGACTGGGATCTAGCTTTGATGAGGGTCATAAATGACGGAGCCAATCGGAAGGACCTCATCCCTGACGACAATCCTAGAGTGATAGCACAATGGAGAGCTGCGCTGAAAGAGTTAAAGGCTGCTGAACTGTTAGAAGATGAAGGTAACGCGGGACAAGTATTTCTGATTACCTCCCACGGGTATGATATCGCGGATATGATCGAAGTGGCAACCTAATAAGCGCATATATGCAGATGCCAATTTAGCTGTGCTGCATTGTTATATATCTAACCCGAGTTGCCACATGTCGCCCCTCTGGGGTTTAGGTGTGTGGGGATTCGGCGTTTCTATAAACATGCCGCCCCGCTGGGGCTATATTGGTTCGTTTGTGTTGGGTTGTGCTTTACCCAACCTACGCCTTGTTGCCATTGGTAGGGGTGAGGTTTCCTCGCCCGATGGGTTGGGTGACCCAACTCCTACGGGTTCTGGTTGTGAGGTGTCGGCGGTTTTTAATCCGCGTAATCTGTGTAATCCTCTTAATCCGCGATTCAGACAATTATCGCCCCGCTGGGGCTATGTTGGTTCGTTGTTTCAGGTGTACTAACCTTTGGTGCTATTTTAGAGGTTATAGTGAATCTTAGAATTAATGAGACACTGCAAATCGGTGCGTTTTCTAACCGCACCGCATCGGCGCAGTTGGAAACAGCGCCTACCGGGTTGGATTGAATGCGAAACACTCCAAAATCGTAGGTGCGATTAACCTGACCGATAAACTCTTATCCAAATGGAGGATTTTCATGAACATCACGCTGAGAAAACTCAGTTTTCTATTATGCTTTTTATGCTTCGCGGGGAACGCCCTCGCTCAATCCCATGTTACGTCTGCCAATGATCTTTATACCTTTGAAACGATAGCCGTTGAAGGCGTCGATTATCTGGCAGTGGGCGCGAGCAGTGATTTTGAGGATTATGCGGGCAATACGCCAAGCCCTGATGGTGAGCGAATGATTGGTTTTACGCTCATTGATGGGGTCTTTAAGACTTACGATTTCCCCGGTGCCAAGAACGTCTATTTCTACGCACTCGGCAATAATGGAGTTGCCGGCGGATACTATGAGGATAGCGATGGGCTTCATCATGGCCTCATTGTGGAAAATGGGGAGATGAGACGATACGACTTTCCCGGTGCAGTCGAAACATTCATTTTCGGTTATAGCGATTCAAAAGGGATATTCACTGGCAGTTTTATTGATGAGTCTGGATTGAGGAAAGGCTTTTCTGGCGATATTGTCATTGAGTTTCCCAAAGCGAGAGCAACTTACGCTGATTTTATGAATGCTGAGGGGCGTATCGTGGGCAGTTTTATTGATGAGAACGGACTTTATCGCTCTTATTATCGCAGTCCTGACGGGAGGCTTGCGATACTTGAGTATTTCAAACCTGAGACGCTCGAATACTTTTTCGTGCATGGCATAACCGATTCATCTAGCCTGATGGTGCTGTGTCGTGCCAAAAAGGTGGGCGATGTCCCTCGAACCTATATCGGTTCATTCATACGCGGTCTGAAAGAGATAAACTTCCCCGGCAGTGTCTCAACTGAAGGCTGGAATATCAACCAAGATAATTCAGTCGTCGGACATTATGATACCGGGGACGGACGCAGGCATGGATTTATAGCAAAGCGAATTCGGTAAGTCTGAAATAATATAACGGGTATGTTGGTTCATTTTTGTTGGGTTTCACAGGTTGCGTTCAACCCAACCTACGATGCTATGGGAGTGCGAAGAAGAAACCGAGTTTTGAAGAAAAAACTCGGTTTCAAGTGGAAGGGGATTTATGGAAAGATCAGATATTAAAGCGTTAACGTTTGATCTGTTTGGGACAATTTTGGATCTTGGAGGGAGCTTGATGCCTTACATCGCGGAGTTCCTAAAGGCGAAGGGGGCGGAGGTGTCGGCGGATCGGTTTTGGGATCAGTGGCGGGCACGGCAACGGATTGAGCAGTATCAGGACACGCTCGTGATGTTGGGGCATAGCGGGTATCTGGAGACGGTGCGCCGTGCGTTCGTTTATGTGCTCAACCTGAACGGGATTCGGACGACGAGCGATGAGGTGAAGGATTTCATGGGGGCGTGGGATATGCTCTCTCCGTTTCCAGAGGTGCTTCCGGCGTTGGAACGGCTCAAGTCGCATTATCAGTTGGTGATTTTGTCGAATGGCGATCCGCATTTCCTTGACCATCTTGCGAAGCGTCGGGTTCGTTGGGATTTTGATGACATTATCTCGGTAACGGATGTCGGTGCGTTCAAGCCGCACCCCGCGGTCTATCGGTATGCGGCGATTAGTCGGCTCCGACTTAAGGTGGAGGAGTGTTTGATGGTCTCGGCAAATTCGTTTGATGTGATGGGGGCGAAGGTGTGCGGTTACAGAGCTGCGTTTGTGAATCGGTATGGGTTGCCGTATGAGGATTCGCCGTATTTGCCGGATGTGACGGTTGCGGATTTTACGGAGTTGGCGGATGGGTTGGTTGATTAGTGCATCGGTTCATTGAATCGGTGAATCCGATGCAACACGAATATATTAGGGAGGTGAGGAGATGATTGGACGCCTACGAAGGGTTTCTTTACGTGAGGTGTGGTCCCACGAAGCACACGATTTCACGCCGTGGCTTGCGGAGAACATTGATGTTTTGAATGATGCAATTGACCTGTCGCTTTCAATCGTAGAACGTGAACGGGCGGCGGGTGATTTCAGCATAGACCTCGTCGCAGAAGATGAGTCGGGGAATCCTGTCATCATTGAAAATCAACTTGAGCGGAGTAACCATGACCACCTCGGCAAGCTGATTACCTATTTGACCGCAATTGATGCGAAAGCCGCTATCTGGATTGTCAAGGAAGCTAGACCGGAACATATCAGCGCAGTTTCGTGGCTGAATGAATCGTCTTCGGGGTCTTTCTATTTGCTCAAGCTTGAGGCAGTTCGGATTGAAGATTCACCACCCGCGCCGGTGCTGACACTGATTGTTGGGTCAAGTGAGGAGAGTCAAGAATTTGGAGAGACAAAGAAAGAGCTCAAAGAACGGCATATTCTTCGTCGTCGATTCTGGACACAGTTGTTGGAACGGGCTAAAGCAAGTACTCCACTACATGCGAGCACTTCGCCTAACCAGCAAAATTATGTGATGACAGGAGCTGGAAAAACGGGGTTATCCTTTCTATATGTTATCCAGCAACATACTTCTGATATAGATCTGTACATTGACCGGGGTAGGGAGGCAGACAACGAAAACGAGGAGATCTTCAATACGCTTCAAGAAGCTAAGGATCGGATTGAGGCAGCCTTCGGTGAACCGCTCAAATGGCAGCGACTTGAAGGCAAACGTGCCTGTCGAATTAGTAAGCGATTTTCTCTGGGCGGTTACCGCGACGATGAGGAGAGATGGCCAGAGATACAGGACGCCATGATTGATGGGATGATTCGGTTGGAGGCGGCATTCAAACCTCATATTGACAGGTTGCCAGCGTAACTTTATCATTAATAATGCAAGTGCTCACATGTCGCCCCGCTGGGGCTTAGGCTTGTGGGGATTCGATATTTCTATAAACATGTCGCCCCGCTGGGGCTTTGAATGCGTAAGGAGAGACGGAACGCAGATCTGCGTTCCCTACGAATGATATTTGCTGATGCGGGTTAGGGGGCGGGCAAGATGCCGGACCTACGGGGAGATGTTGGGTGCCTGTCGCCCCCGCTGAGGCTTTGAATCGGGGAAGTTCGATGGTTTTCAATCGGTGCAATCTGTGTAATCCGTTTAATCCGCGATTCAGACAATCATCGCTCCTCTGGGGCTAGCTGTGATGCGTAAGGAGAGACGGAACGCAGATCTGCGTTCCCTACGAATGATATTCGCCGATGCGGGTTAGAGGTCGGGTAAGTTCGAGAGGGTCTCCGATGAATCGAGGGCAGGCCCGTGAACGGGGATGCCCAACCTACGGGGATAGTGGTTTTTATAGACATTGCGCTCCGCTGGAGTACAGGCGTTGGACATATCGTGATTCTATAGACATATCACTCCGCTGGAGTGAAAGGCACATATATCACCTCGCTGGGGCTGTGTTGGTTCATTTGTTGGGTTTCGCTTTCGCTCAACCCAACCTACGATTTGTTGAGATTGGTAGGGGCGAGTTTTCCTCGCCCGATGGGTTGGGTGACCCAACCCCTACGTTCTAGCTGTAAAGTATCGGGGTTTTTCAATCCGTGCGATCCGCGTAATCCTCTTAATCCGCGATTCAGACAAATTTTTTCTCACGCATCACGCATCACGTTTCACGTTTCACGTATTCACTAGGGCTTTGTTAAAAATTCGATTTCAAGGAGGCAATTAATATGGCATTTCCATCACATGGTGTTACGCACCGTCCGACAGTGACGGGGACGCGGGGTATGGTTTCGAGCGCGCATCCACTTGCAAGTCTGGCGGGGGCGCAGATATTACTTCAGGGCGGCAACGCTTTTGATGCGGTGGTTGCGGTTGCGTCTACCCTTAATGTAACAGAACCGTATATGTCGGGTATTGCTGGCTGCGGTTATATGATGGTTTATAACGCGAAGGAGGACACAATCCAGGTCCTCGATTATATGGGGACGAGTCCGTATCAGGCGACGCTTGACGCATATTCGGAGCCGGGATCGAATGAGGTTGGGATTCGGGCGGGTATGATTCCCGCTGCGTGTGGCGGGTGGTTGGCACTCCTCGATCGGTACGGCAGCATGGATCGTGCGGATATCTTCGCACCGGCGATCGGCTATGCGGAGAACGGCTATGCGGTCACGGCGAAGAACGCTGAGTTCATGGCAGGCGCAGGACCCCGATTTTCGTCAACGGGCGCGAAGATTATCATGTCCCGTGGGCGGACACCGCGTCCGGGCGAGGTGTTGGTGCAGAAGGAGCTGGCACAGACGTTCCGTAAGGTGGTCGAGGGCGGCGCAGAGGTCTTCTATCACGGTGAGATTGCACAGCATATCGCTCAGTTCTTCCAAGAGAATGACGGCTTGATCACGGAGAAGGATCTTGCGGATTTTCAGGTGGATTGGCATGAACCGATCTCGACGACGTTCAAGGATTTTAAGATTTTCTGTCCGCCGCCGCCGTGTTCCGGTTTTCAATATCTGGAGACGTTCAATATTTTGGAGAACGATCCGCTCAGTGATCTGGGGCATAACTCTGCGGAATATCTCCATCTGCTGATTGAGGCGATAAAGCTCGCCAGCGCAGACCGCGCGGAATACACCTGTGCGGAGAATCCGCCCATCACCGGATTGCTCTCTAAAGGTTACGCCGCCGAGCAGCGGAAGCGGATCGGACACCGTGCGGGCGTCGGTGGCGGTGAGCGTTATACGAAGGATAAGCTGCCGGGCGAGATTCTGCCGGGGAACGCTGCGGAATGGATTAACGAATGCACGACCCATTTCGATGTGGTTGACGGCGAGGGGAATGCGATTGCAGTGACGCAGAGTCTTGGCTCCGGTTTCGGCTCTGGCGTCGCGCTCGGTGAGACTGGGATGTTCCTGAATAACTTTATGAACTGGTTTGATCTCCTGCCGGAGAGCCCGAACGCTATCGGACCACACAAGCAGATCGAAATGTGTATGTCTCCGTGTCAGGTTTGGAAGAACGGGAAATTGTTTGCTGTGATTGGTACACCGGGGAGCCACGGGATCCTACAGACGACGGCGCAGATGGTGTTGAACCTGATCGAACACGGCATGAATATCCAAGCGGCGATCGAGGCACCGCGTGTGCGGGTTGAGAGTCCGGGAGCCGCTGTCAGTATGGAGGGGCGCATCCCCGCCGATGTTGTAGCGCAGCTTGAGGCGCGTGGACATGAGCCTAACGTGATGCCTGATTGGACGGCTGGTGTTGGCGGCGGTCAGGGGATTGCGGTTGACCAATCGGAGGGTTCGCTTATGGGCGGTGCGGATCCGCGGCGTGATGGGTATTCGATTGGGATCTGAAACGTGATGCGTGAAACGTAAAACGTGAAAGGTTCACGTAAAAAGAAAGTGCAAAATATGAACGAAATCGTAGGGGCGGGGTTTCCCCGCCCGTGGAACATCCCGATTTATCGAGGCAGTAAGGGTTGGGTGACCCAACCCCTACGAAAACTCGGTTGCTGTTGCACGCTTTCTTAACATGAGCCTTTGTTGTTTGGAATGAGTTTATTCACAATGAGCCGAATATCCTCACGGATAGCCTTAATATCATCGGCAAGGTCATTGATTCGGTTATGTACATCATCAATTCTTTTATGTACATCATCAAAACGTTTACCAGTGGATATATGCAATCCAATAATTAGGGCTGATAATGTTCCAATGATCGTGAGTGTTTGAATCCAGTTCATAATGAGCTCTCCTTTATATTGCAGAGTATACTATGGACTGGTTTTATTGTCAAGAAAGTTGTAAATGGAGGTAAGTATGAGTACATTGATTATTGCGATCTTGAGTTTTTTCGGGTTTATCGTCGCCTATCATACCTATGGGCGGTGGTTGGCTAGGAAGATCTTTGGGCTTAACCCGGAGGCGGAGGTGCCGAGTCAAGAGTTGCGGGATGATGTGGACTATGTTCCGACGAAAAAGGAGGTTATCTTCGGACATCATTTCACAAGCATCGCAGGCACGGGTCCCATCGTAGGTCCTGCGATTGCCGTTTTTTGGGGGTGGCTGCCCGCGCTGCTCTGGGTTGTCCTCGGCTCAATTTTCATCGGTGCGGTTCATGACTTTGGCGCGTTGGTGGTCTCGCTCCGCAACCGCGGGCAGACGATCGGAGACATCGCGGGACGGATGATCACGCCGCGAGCGAAGCTGCTGTTTTTGGTCATCTTGTTCATGGCGTTGACCGTTGTTTTGGCTATATTCGGCTTGGTCATTGCGATTATCTTCGCGCTCTATCCGGAATCGGTGCTTTCGGTTTGGATCGAGATTCCGCTTGCGGTCGGCATCGGACTCTGGATCTATCGGCGGGGTGGAAATATCCTAATCCCCTCCATCATCGCGCTGGGGATTATGTACATTGGAATGGGGGTGGGCGCGTACCTGCTTCCGATTAGCATTTCGGAATGGTTTGGCATCCCGCTACTGGGACCAACCTTTGCAAATGCGGTGGTTATCTGGACGTTAATCCTGTTTGTGTACTGCTTTATTGCATCGGTGCTGCCGGTCTGGACACTGCTCCAGCCGCGTGATTTTATCAATAGCCATGAGTTGATTGTAGCACTAGTCCTGCTGATTGGGGGACTTGCGATTGCGGGTTTGACGGGGAGAGCGGATCTCTTCGCAGCTGCGCCGGCGATCGCGCCCGATATTCCGCCCGATGCGCCGCCGATTTGGCCCTTCCTTTTTATCACGATTGCCTGTGGCGCGATCAGTGGATTCCACTGCATGGTGAGTTCTGGCACCTCTAGTAAGCAGGTCGCTTCGGAGAAGGATGCACAGTATGTCGGCTACGGTGCGATGTTGCTTGAAGGTGGGCTCGCAGTTATCGTCATTCTCGCATGTTGCGCCGGAATTGGCATGGGACTTTTTGAACGGAGCGGGACCGGAGCCAGCTACGCTTTTCAGCCCGTGATCAATTCTGAGACGGGGCAGCAGGTTCGGCATCAAGAGGCGTGGCGGACGCGCTATGCAACAACACAAACAGTGACAAATCCTGACGGCACAACGCGGACAGTCGGCGGTTGGGCGGGGCATAGCCTTGCGAAGAAGGTGGGGGCTTTTGTTGATGGTGGCGGAAATTTTCTCGCAAGCGTCGGTATCCCTCTGAAGATGGCGATTGCAATCATGGCGGTGTTGGTGGCAAGCTTTGCCGCGACGACGTTAGATACTGCGACACGAATCCAGCGCTACGTTATCCAAGAACTCGCGGGTACGATGGGGGTTAAGCCACTCACCAATCGGTACGTGGCGACCGCTCTCGCGCTGTTCTTGGGAGGTGTTGTCGCACTGATACCGGGACCCAATGGGCCGGGCAGTGGTGGGTTGATTCTTTGGCCTCTCTTTGGGGCGGTGAATCAGCTGCTGGCGGGTCTCGCTTTTATGGTGACGGTCTTCTATCTGCTGCGACGGAATTTGCCGGTCTGGTTCGCAGTGATCCCGATGGTGGTGATGTTGATTATGCCGGCGTGGGCGATGTTGTGGCAGATGTTTAACCCTGATACGGGGTGGTTGTTCACCGGTAAGTATCTGCTCTTTGCGTTCGGTGTCGCCGTTGAAGCGGTGCAGGTGTGGATGATTGTTGAGGGGTTGATTACGTTGCGGACGGCGCGGGGGAATTATCCTGAGCTTCCGCCGCTACACCCGCAGGAGCAGCCGGCTAGCTAGCGATGAAGACGGGAAAACGGGAAAACGGGAGAACGAGTTGGTTCATTGGTTCACCAGTTCATTGTTATACACATGTCGCCCCTCTGGGGCTTTTTGTTGGTTCGTTGGGCTGATGAAGGTGTTGCTTCGCATGGTCTACGGATTGTAGGGAACGCAGATCTGCGTTCCCTACGAAGATAAACAGATCGCGTTCTACATTTGACTATACAGATACAAGCATCTCTTAATGGGGAGGCATAAAGGAGGTTTATGATGCAAGATCAATCATTGCGGTTTCTTGTGGTTAAAGCACATCCACACGATTTTACACACTGTGCTGGCACTTGTGGCGTTCATGCGTCCCAAGGGGATTCCATCACAGTTGTCAGTATGACCAACGGGATCGGTACGCACAATGAGCGACTCCATGATGAACTGCTCAAGCCGGAGTCGGAGCAGGATCCTGAGATTATCAATCAGAGTGCTGATGATTACGCGAGACTCAAAGAGGATGAGTTTCGTAAGGTCTGCGCGCTTTTCGGGGTGACGGATGTACGAATCCTTGATTTCCCAGATAAGCCGTTCCATAACACGCCGGACGCGGTGGAGGCACTCCGACAGATTATCTATGATGTGCGTCCGCATGTGTTGATCACGCAGCGACCGCACCTGAGCGGACGGAACGCCATGGCTTCTGGGGCGCACAATGATCACGACGAAACTGCATTTGCCATCATGGAGGCGCAGGGGTTGGCGGGCACGCCGGATTACGGCAGCCGTCAGCGGCCTCACACGATCGCAGCGACCTACTATCCGGGTGTCTATTATATGCCGGACGAGATCGACTTCTATGTGGACATCTCGGACTGGAAGGAGCAGCGGGTTGAGGCGGAGATCCTGTTCAGCAGTCAAGGGCATACCGAAACCTTCGCCCGGAAGCGGATTGAGATTCATACAGGTCATGCGGGTTGGTACGCTGGGACGGGCTATGCGGAGGGATTTGTCCGTGGTGCGCCGGAGGTCTTGTCGCGGATTCATGTGCCGGAAACCGCGCTGCGACGGGCTTCGGAGCCGCGTCAGAATCACCTAAAACGTCTTGCGGGTGAGCTTTAAGGCGTGAAACGTGACGCGTGATGCGGATATTGACAACATCTTCTACGCTAACTGATTCCGGTTCTTCCGTCGGTGGCTGCCTCAATGAATATTGGCTTGACCTCTTTTGGCAAGGGTGGTATAGTAGCACGGGTTGATGCCCATTACCCCGCTAGTTTAATTGAAGGCGGGAAAATGAGAAAACGAGAAAACCTGATCTAACCGTGGATACGCGGAGAAAAGTATTAGGTGTCGAGATATGAATCTCGACCTACGGATTGTCATCATTGACGTGGGTTTGGGGTCGGGCAAGATGCCCGACCTACGGGTGTATTATAGGTTGACCTACTCCCAAAGTTGAAACATTGGGATTCTTATACTTTGAGAGTTCTTTAACGGACTTACGGGTGCGCCCCGTTAAGGAGTGCCCCTGCCGTATATCTGCTTCGGCGAGGTTTGCCTCGTACTACTGTTGAGGACTTACTACCTCTCCACAGACGTTTTACGTCTTGGCGTGTCCCGCCACGACGGTTAGATTTTGGACTTGGTTTTCGTCCGTATGCGGTATGGATAACCGCTTACGCCCCAATCCCCTCATATCACTGAAGAGAACGGGAGACTCTACAAGGTGTAGAGGTGATATTCTCCCGCTTTTAGGACGTAACAGAATTATACCACTTATGAGTCCTAAAATCAACTAAAATTAACCCGTTTGACCCAACGCTAAAGCATTGGGATTGTTTCCAGTATTTTCATTAGAAAGGATAGAAATATATGACAGGTAATCAAGCGATTGCTAAGATTCTTAAGGCTGAAGGTCTCGATTGGTTCGCGTGTTTCCCGCACCATACACTAATAGACGCGGCTGCGAAAGAGGGGATGAGGCCAATTCTCTCGCGCCAAGAGCGAGCGGGTGTGAACATGGCTGACGGGTATAGTCGCATTATGTGCGGTAACCGCATCGGTGTGTTCATGATGCAATCCGGTCCGGGGGCTGAGAACGCCTTTGGTGGTGTCGCGCAAGCTTATGCTGATTCGGTGCCGATACTGCTCCTGCCCGGAGGACCACCTCTTTCGGGTGTGGGTATGCATCCGGGCTTCGTTTCGTACCGGAACTACGGTGGAGTTACCAAGTGGACGGAGTATATTAATCAGGCGGATCGCATCCCCCAACTGATGCGGATGGCGTTCACTCGGATGAAACATGGGAGACCGGGACCGGTACTTTTGGAGATTTCTTCAGATGCTGCGAGTCAGGAAATTCCGGATAGTGCTTTCAACTATGAACCGGTGCAGGTGCACAAATCGGCGGGGGATCCCGATGATGTCCGCGATATGGTTACTGCTTTGCTCAACGCGTCAAACCCTGTTATCAGCGCGGGCAGGGGTATACTGTACGCCGAAGCGACGGATGAGTTGGTCACGCTGGCAGAGTTGACGAACATTCCTGTGCTGACTACCTTACAAGGTAAGAGTGGCTTCCCTGAGGACCATCCTTTGGCGTTGGGCGTGGCAGGAAGTAGTGGCACTCAGATGGTGGGTCACTTTCTGAGGCAGACGGACTTTGTGCTTGGTATTGCAACGACGCTGAGTAGCGGTTACAGCCCGCAGATACCGTCTGGTATTACTGTGGCTCAGATTACTAATTCGATCGAAGATCTGGGCGTACATCATCGGTTGGCTCATGGTGCTGTCGGCGATGCGAAGTTGGTGCTGCAACAAATGATTGAAGAGGTAAAACGGCAGATTGGTGAGCAGGGTAGAGATGATGTAAACGGTGTGGTGAACGAGATTCGCAAGGTGAAAGCGGAGTGGCTTGCCTCTTGGCGTCCGCGACTCGAATCGGATGAGGTTCCGATGAACGAGTATCGTGTTCTCAACGAACTTCACAAAGCGGTGGATGTGTCGAATACTATTGCGACGCACGACGCGGGTTATCCGCGAGATCGGATGTGTCCGTTCTGGACGACCGACGCTCCAAATACCTATATCGGTTGGGGCAAGTCGACGCAGTTGGGCTATGGACTGGGGCTGGCACTCGGTGCGAAGATGGCGGCACCTGAGAAATTAGTCGTGAATGTAATGGGAGATGCCGCCTTCGGTATGGCAGGATTGGATATTGAGACGGCGGCACGGTCTGAGATTCCGATATTGACCGTCGTTCTGAACAACGGTATAATGACTCACTACGATCAAAATATGCCGTATGCGACAGAACATTGGGAAAGCAACAAGTTGTCCGGTGATTATGCCAAGGTAGCCGAAGGTTTGGGTGCCTTCGCCGAAACGGTTGAGACGCCGGACCAGCTGCCCGGTGCGATCGCACGTGCGATTGCTGCGACGAAGGAGGGACGCCCCGCTTTGCTACAAACGATGACCTGTGGAGAGGAGACAGTTTCTCGCTACCAAGACTCGGCCGGTTATTAGAGTGGGAGGAGGCGCGTTCCATATTTTCCCCAGGCCCGGTAGGTGCGGTTTTTAACCGCACCGGGCATCGCTGGGAAATTACCGAATTAAAATAGGAGTTACGCACTTCAGTAGGGAACGCAGATCTGCGTTCCCTACGAGCTCCTTGAGGGTGTTTCGGCTTAGTTGCCCAATTTATCGGGCGGTGTCCTGTAACGATTGAACAGACTAGTCTGAACGCTGGAGAAAGAGGTGGAAATGGCTGAACAACGGGAGAAGATTCTGGCACGCGGCAGTTATTTTCCCGGCGACTGGGTGCGTCCACGGTACAACCCCGGTACATGGATGGCGATGGTGGATCTGGCAGAGATTTTCACGGGTCACCGCAGCATAACCAGTCAAGGGAATTATGAGATGTTCGATGCCCCCATTGGCGTGGATTTGCGGGTGGAAGCGGCAGACAAGTCTGAACCGTTTCTAACGCCTGAAAAGGAGTGGGAAACTGAGGAGGTTGCCTACCCCGGCTATATCTGGCATGAAGATGGCCGGCTCCGCATGCTGTACAATGTTGGGGAAAGGACCTGTCTCGCCCTCAGTGATGATGGTTACAACTGGGAGCGACCGGTGCTGGGACTGACTGAGTTTAACGGTTCGACGGACAACAACATCCTCAAGACATCGTTGCTGGCGAGTGTCTTTGAAGATCCGTCCGCACCGCCCGAAGAGCGGTACAAAGCGTTGGAGGCAAAGGGGTTTTGGCTTGACCGTGAGACCGGTGAGGAGGTCGATGGCGATGAAGCGGACAGATGTTGGCGTGCGGAGCATTATGAGGGTCGCTCCTATTCCGGGCGCAAGGTGGTTCTGAAGGGACAGCTGCTTGGCTTGACCTCACCGGATCGCCTGACTTGGACGCATCTGCCTGAGCCGCTCGCCAACTACTCGGTGAACGGTGGGATTTGCCCCGGTTACGACGTACACAACGGTGTCTACTATGCGTACATACAGCCCCAAGGAGTTGCCCCGGAAGAGCCGCAAGCCTTGGGAGCCAGTATGCCTGAGACCGAGGTGTTTCGCCGTGCGATAGGACTGACACGGACAAAGGACTTCCGCAAGTGGCCCGCGGCAAAGTTGTTGATTTATCCTGATGCACAGGATCCTTTGGATATATCGTTTTATGGGGCGTGCTACTTCCCCTATCCGGGGCGGGATGAGCTCCATGCGATGGTCATTCCAGTATTCCATAACGCTACCGATCATGTGGACTTGCAGCTTGCGTTCAGTCGTGACGGTCTGATTTGGACACGCCCGGAACGTCGCGCGGTTGCTGAGTTGGGACCCACAGGGAGTGGAGAAGAGGGTCAGATCCATGTCTGGCGCAACGGGTTGGTAGAGCTTCCCGATGGTAATTGGGCGGTGCCTTACCATGCGCGCTCGACGCTACACACTGTTAAGGAGCAGTATCAGGCGGCACTCTTTCCGGAGATGCAGTCATCCCAGAATAGGTGGGCACGCTGGCGTCCGCATCGGCTCTGTGGTGTTGAGGCGGAAACCGAAGGGCGATTCACGATTCCCACGGTGTTTCGACAGGGGGATGAATTGCGCCTGAATTACCGCTGTGCGCCGGGTGGATGGATCCGTGTTGAATTGATGGCGAGGATACCGACCATGCAGTGCCCAGATGCGAACCCCCTTGAAGGGTTCACTTTTGAGATGTGCGATCCCCTGACAGGCGATCAGGAGGATCAGGTTGTCACTTGGCAGGGCAGCAGTGATATCACCGATGTCGGTGAGATGCTCGCTATTCGTGTGGAGATGTTTCAGGCGAAATTGTTCGCCTATAAGGTTTGAGGTTCATGTCAGAACAGAAGCGTGAAACGTGAAATTGGTGAACGGCACGCGGAGCGTGCCTATTACTTTGGTTTAGGAGGGATATGTGAAAGCTGCACAAATTGTTGCTCCCCGTCAGATTGAGATGATCGATATTGATAAGCCTGATATTTCATCTGACCCGGCGGGAGCTATACTGATAAAGAATCAAATGAACGCTATTTGCGGCACGGATATGCCGTCGTTTGTGCTTGAACAGCCAGCCGATGCCTATCCGCTGTCGCCCGGAATGACTATCCACGAATGTATCGGAGTAGTGGCTGCGAGTAAATCAGATCGGTTTAAGGAAGGAGACGCGGTGCTTGCGCTGCCGGGGCGTCCCGGTGGCCTTTCGGAATACTTTGTTGCCCACGAAGGCGTTACTGTCCCGTTGGTGGAATTTAAACGCAAGGATTGTATCCTGATGTCTCAGCCGCTCGGCACGGTGATTTGGGCGTGTAGCAAGTTAGGGAATCTACTCAATCAGGATGTCGTGGTGATGGGACAGGGACCGATGGGATTGCTGTTTACGCACTTGTTGAGCAACCTGGGTGCGAAGACGGTTATTGCGACGGATCTCGTGGACTTCCGCTTGGAAGCAGCAAAACAGATGCAAGCGACGCATACGATTAATGCCGCTGAGGTGGATACGGTCGCTGCTGTTGAGGGGATCACGGACGGTCGGATGGCGGATCTGGTCGTTGAGGTGGTAGGACATCAGACGGAGACGATCAATCAGTGTATGGATCTTGTCAAGCGGGACGGGACGATTCTGGCGTTCGGTGTGCCTGATGACCCGACCTACCCTTTCGGTTTCGGTAACTTTTTTAGGAAGAATATCCGCTTCATTGGATCAGTGGGTCCCGATGCTCAGAATAATTTTCCGTTGGCGATGGATATGATCGCGCAGGGACGGATAGATGTTTCACCAATGATTACCCACCGTCTGCCGTTTATGGAGGTGCAGCGCGGGTTTGAGTTGTCTTTGTATAAGAAGGATGAGGCAATCAAGATCGTGTTAGAGTATGATTGATAGAGCCCTCGCCTAAGCCCGCACAAGATTAATCAGCCCCAGAGAGCCGCGTTTTATACACCTGTCACCTCTCTGGGGCTTTTTTTATTCGTAGATTGAAAGGCATAGCCGATGCAACAGAGAGACACGCTCGCACATTTGATTTTAATCAGCGTTGTAGTTTTGGGTCTAACGCTGCTGATGGTAGTCGTTGCGGCACAGGCACAGATTGCTTTCGTGTCTGATAGGAACGGGAACAGTGAGATCTATGTGATGGATGCCGACGGAGATAATCAGCGCAGACTCACGAAGAATCGTCATGATGACTTTTCACCGTCATGGTCGCCTGACGGCAAGCGCATCGCCTTTGTTTCCGTTAGGGCTGAGAACCCGGAAATCTACGTGATGAACGCTAATGGGGGCCACCCTAAAAACCTCACCAATAATCGCCACGATGACTTTTCACCGTCATGGTCACCCGACGGTAAGCACATCGCTTTTGCCTCTAAGCGGAATGGGAACGGTGAAATCTACGTGATGGATGCCGATGGGGGTAATCCGCGAAACCTCTCCAACAATCCCGTTAATGATAAGGATCCCTCTTGGTCGCCTGACGGCAAACGGATAGCCTTTGTTTCCGTTAGGGATGGGGTCGAAATCTACGTGATGGATGCCGATGGGGGTAATCAGCGAAACCTTACCAATAATGGCTTTCATGACGAAAATCCGTCTTGGTCACCCGACGGTAAGCACATCGCCTTTGATTCCGTCAGGGGTGGAGGCTTGGACATCTATGTGATGGATGCCGATGGAGGTAATCAGCGAAAAATCTCTGACAATCCTTTTAAGGATACGAATCCGTCCTGGTCTCCCGACAGTAAGCACATCATCTTTGCTTCTAGCGAGGGTAGGAACTTTAGGGGCAGGGACTATGAAATCTACGTGATGGATGCCGATGGGGGTAATCAGCGGAACCTCACCAATAATCGCAGCCATGACACGGATCCTACATGGTTTGGACCTGTTCTTTCAGTCGCTCCCGCTGCGAAGAGGCTCACGATATGGGGGAGGCTGAAACAGGTCGGGCAATAACTTCGATTCTTGAGAGAACGGTGTTTAAGGATAGGCAACCGATTTGAAAACGGAGGAGGAAAGACAGATGCAACGGAGATACAGTTTAGAATATTTGATTTTAGCTGTCGTTGTAGTGTTGAGTCTGACGTTTCTGATGGTATGTGTTGAGGTACAGGCACAGATTGCCTTTGTGTCTAATAGGGATGGATCCTCGGAAATCTACGTGATGGACAGCGATGGTGGTGATCCGCGAAGAATCTTTGACAACCACTTGGTTGAAGAGAACCCCTCATGGTCTCCGAACGGTAAACGGATTGCCTTTACTTCTAGGGAACTGGACGTTAGGGTTGGGAATCGGCAAATCCACGTTATAGATGCCAGCGGGGGCAATCAGCGAAACCTTTCTAATAATGACTTTGACGACTGGAACCCCTCATGGTCGCCTGACGGCAAACGGATTGCCTTCGTGTCTGATAGGGAGGGAAAATGGGACATCTATGTGATGGACGCCGATGGGAGTAATCCGCGAAACCTCACCAATAATGCTGGCAGTCGCAACGATAACCCCTCATGGTCGCCTGACAGTAAACGCATCGTCTTTGTTTCCATTAGGGAGGGGAACATGGATCTCTACGTAATGGACGCCGATGGCAGCAATCCGCGAAACCTCACCAATAATGACCGTCGTGATGAGGATCCCTCATGGTCTCCGGACGGTAAGCGAATTGCTTTTACTTCCGTCGGGAACGGGGCGCGTAGAAACTGGGACATCTACGTGATAGACGCTGATGGGCAGAATGAGCGTAGACTCACCAATCATCCCGATAAGGACTGGAATCCCGTATGGTCCCCTGATAGTAAGCGCGTTGCCTTCGTGTCGAATAGAACTAGAATTTGGCACCCTGACATCTACGTAATGGACGCCGATGGCGGTAAGCTAGAAAACCTCACCGATCATCCCGATGATGACGAAGATCCTGCATGGATTGATCCTGCGTTTGCAGTTTCTCCGGCAAGTAAGATATTCACGATATGGGGTTGGCTTAAACGGGTTGACCGATGAGGAATAATACGTAATGCGTGATACGTGATGATAAGCAGAACGAAGATCCCCGTTCCCTACGAAATGTCTGTGTTGATGCAGGTTTGGGGGCGGGCAAGTTGAGCATAAGCGGAATCCCGATCTTATCGGGGCTGCCCGATGCCGTTCCGAGAGTCTTCGACCTACGGATACTTGACGGGCGGGGCGACCCCGCCCCTACGAGTAAGCCCAGGATTTGGAGGAAGGGAACCGAGTTTTGAACAAAAACTCGGTTTTTTTATGAGCGATGGTAGGTTGCGTTAAGATACCGGTTCAATGGTGTGGATTGCTAACCGGCCTGGTGACGTTCCACCGTGACTTGGCTCATGTTTTGAATCAGATCGATTAGGTCGGTAAGGTTATCGTCGAACTGGATTTCTAACGGGGAGAGTGAATAGTGAAAGTCGGGTGCCAATAGGATCACCGCGAAATCCTCCTGTACGAGGGACAATATCTGCCGCCCAATTCTTCTTCTTGCCCCTAAGTCCCCTATACTGTTGAGTTGAGAGAGCATCTCGTCAACTTGGGGATTGGAGTAGCCGAAAAAGTTATCTTCTCCGTCGGAATGGAAGAATCGTGATAGGTTATGGTATTCCAGACCAAAAACGGGTTGCGTTAAAAAAGCGTCCGCCTCTTCCCGCATTTCTCCTTTGACAGAGATAGGATTCACGCCAGAAGAACCTATTGACTTGCCAATGAGGTGAACCAAATCGCGAAAAACGCTGCCCGAGCTGTAGATCCGAATGTCAAGAGGAGGATGAGGAAGTGGTGAAAGGTTTTCTTCCTCAGCAACCTGGCCCATGCGCAGATAGAGGTTAATAGCCCGGTAATCGATCGCTTCTTTAAGTATCCTACAGTTCCTTTCATCCGATAGGGGTCTGTGATGCCGGTTGAGGAATAGGGCGTAGTAGCTATCTCCAAAAAAGGGCCACTGCTGCCAAGGCACCGTCGTTGGGAATTGGTAGAGGGACTGCATTGAATGGAGATGGATAGCAAGCAGATCCAGTGTGCCGTTCTCAACCGCCTTAACCGCATTGGCGGGGTGTGCGAAACGCCGCAAGGTTAACCCGTCAATGCTGCTGTCCCCTCCACGGTAGTAATCCGGATTCTGCTCAAAGCGAAAGGTCATGGCATCCGGGCGAAAATACTTCACTCGATAGGGGCCGGAGATCACACGGTAGGGTCGGGACGAATGGGAGGGGCGTGGGCAGACACCGCGCAGATGGAATGGGAATAACGGTTCTTCTTGAGAAAGTTGGACCCGAAGTTGGGTTTTGCCATCCGGTCTAATCTCTTCAATAACCGGTGCGATGCGGCTCTCAGAAAACGCTGCGATAACCTCTTCGAGGGTGATCGGCTTTCCATTGCTCCAACGGAGATCCTTTCTCAACATCACCTGCCACTGAGAGTTTCCTTTTACCGCCTCGCAACCGGTTGCAAGGCGCCCTTCGATTTCTCCGTTTCGGCGGGACATCAGGAGGGGATCATAGCATAAGTGGTGCATCCAGTAACTCAGGATCGGATCCGGACGCTCTGAGGATCCCATTTCGACGGCGGAGCTCAACTCCCCGATTTCAAGCCAGCTCAAAGGCACCTGCTCATCGGGCTGCTTGATGCGAAGGGTTCCGGTGTAGGAAATCCCAATATGTTCTTGAAGTTGTTGGGCGATCTCTTTGTGATCGGGGTCACGTCGGTTCAGCAGTGATAGCAGAAGTTGGATCTGCTCCGGTTGCAGGACTGGTTCAGCCAACTGGTGTTTTAGAAGGTTCACCTCTTTTTCGCACCGCCTGACATGTCGCGAAGAAAGTCCAATCCCTTGGGCGATCTCTTCGTAGCCTGCGTGGGGGTGTTGCTGTTGATAAGCAATCAATTTGAGGAGCGTATCGACTTTGGGCATTTGTGCACCTGCCAATTCAGATCCATCTTTGAAAGCGGAATCCCTAAAGATAACCTAAGTTGCTAGGTTCTGTTGACATTTAACGATCCGTAGGTTGGGTTGAACGGTTAAACGGCAATCCCTATCAAGTACAGTAAAGGCTCAGTTGTCCAACAACACCCGCTTATGGACAGATAGAGTGAAACCCAACTCCGTAACAATATACAGTATAAACCGCCTTGCCTTCAATTTGCAACCAGTTTTTTAATGATATATGGTAGATTTTTGAAGGGTTTGGACATATTAAGTCCAAACCCTTAAAAGTGACTGGATTTTTTATGTTGTGAGTTGGTATTCTTATTATTACAATTGGGAGTAAGATGATTGATACACGGGATTATGACTATTGGCTCATGTAAAAAGAAAGTGCAAAACACGAAGCGAAATCGTAGGGGCGGGGAAACCCCGCCCGCCGTAAGGGTTGGGGGACCCAACCCCTACGAATATTCGGTTTCTTTGCATTAAATCTTAACATGAGCGATGACTATTTAATCCGAGTTGCTACTTTACTTGAGAACTTCTAGTAGGAATTTGTGTCTATATTATAACTATAATTGTAAAGGGGTTGCCAACACTAGCGGACCTCTATCAACTCCAAAGGATAAGAGATCGATTTGAGAACATAGGAGGAAAGGCAGATGCACCGAGGGAGCAATTTCACACCTTTGATTTTAGCTGGCGTTGTGGTCTTGGGTCTGACGCTGTTGGTGGTATGCGTTGACGCACAGGCACAGATTGCCTTCATGTCTGATAGGGATTGGGATGTTCTACAATTTGAGATCTACGTGATGGATACCGATGGCGGTAATCTGCGAAACCTGACTAATACCCCTGGTGATGACGAGTATCCCTCATGGTCTCCTGACGGCGAACAGATTGTCTTTACGGCTGATAGGAGTGGTAAGGATTGGAACCGGCAAATCTACGTGATGGACGCCGACGGGGCGAATCAACGAAACCTATCTGACAATGACTTTGATGACTGGGACCCCGCATGGTCACCCGATGGCAAACGGATTGCCTTCGTATCTAGTAGGGATGGGGGCAGTGAAATCTACGTGATGAACGCTGATGGTAGCAAACCCAGAAACCTCACCAATAATGGTGCTCCTGACTATGGGCCGTCCTGGTCCCCGGACGGTAGGCGCATTGTCTTTTATGCTTGGGGGGCTGGGAACATGGAAATCTACGTGATGAACGCCAATGGGGGCAACCCCAAAAACCTCACCAATAATGCAAGGTCTGATAGGAACCCCTCATGGTCTCCTGATGGTGAGCACATTGCCTTTGAGTCATGGAGGGATAAGAACGGTGAAATTTATGTGATGGACGCCGATGGGGGTAATCCGCGTAATCTCACCAATCATCCCTTTAAGGATACGGAGCCCTCATGGTCCCCTGACGGGAGGCGGATTGTCTTCGTGTCTGATAGAGAGGCGGATGGGAACCCCGATATTTTTGTGATGAACGCCGATGGGAGTAACCCTAAAAATCTCACCAACCATCCCGAGGATGACCTTACGCCTGCATGGTTTGGTTCGGCTTTTTCGGTTGCTCCCGCCGGTAAGACCCTCACACTATGGGGACGGGTCAAACAGGCAGACCGCTAACTACCACTGTTGAGAGAACCGTGTTTAAGGATAAAAAACCGATTTGAAACGATAGGAGGTATAGCAAATGCATCGAAGACATAGTCTCGCACCTTTGATTTTAGCTAGCGTTGTGGCATTAAGTCTGGCACCGATGATGGTAGCCATTGATGCACAGGCACAGATTGCCTTCTCGTCTGATAGGGATGGAGACAATGAAATCTACGTTATGGACCCTGATGGGGGCAATCTACGAAAACTCACCAATAATTCCGATGGCGATCGGGATCCCGTATGGTCGCCCGACGGCAAACGGATAGCCTTCAAGTCCGATAGGGACGGGCACGTTGACAGACACGGTCGGCCCACTCATGACATCTACGTGATGGACGCCGATGGAAGCAATCAGCAGAACCTGACTAACAATCCCGCTGATGACTGGGATCCTTCATGGTCGCCGGACGGTAAACGGATTGTTTTTACCTCTTGGAGGGATGGTCCCTTTAACATTGAAGTCTACGTGATGGATGCTGATGGAAGCAATCTTCAAAACCTGACTAACAATCCTCGTGATGACCGGAATCCCTTTTGGTCACCCTACGGTGCACACATTGTCTTCAGTGCGCGGAGGAAAGGGCACTTTGAAAACAAGTTTTCAATCACCCATGAAGTCTACGTGATGGATGCCGATGGGGGAAATCAACGAAGACTCACTGAAAATCGGAGTAATGACTGGGATCCCTCATGGTCTCCTGACGGCAAACGGATCGCCTTCATGGCTGATAGGAAGGGTAACCTTGAAAAATTTAACATTTACGTGATGGATGCCGATGGTGGTAATCTTCAAAATCTCACCAATCATCGCGCTTGGGATGGGGCTCCATCATGGTCCCCCGACGCTCAACGGATTGTCTTCCATTCTGAACGAGATGGGAACTATGAAATCTATGTGATGGATGCCGATGGTGGTAATCTTCAAAATCTCACCAATCATCCGCGTAGTGACTCTAGTCCTGCATGGTATACTCCTCCCTTTGCAGTTGCTCCCGCAGGCAAACAGTTTACAATGTGGGGTTGGCTCAAACAGGTTGACCGATAACTGCCACTGTTGAAAGAATGGTGTTTAAGAATAAACAACCGCTTTGAAAACATAGGAGGAAAGGCAGATGCAACGGAGATACAGTCTCGTACAGTTGATTTTAGCAATCGTAGCAGTCTTGGGGCTAATGCCGCTGATGGTAGGTGCCGATCCAGAGCCACAGATTGCTTTCACGTCTGAGAGAGATGGGCACCGGCAAATCTACGTGATGGACATTGACGGAAAGAATCAGCGAAGACTCACCAAAAATCTCTTTGATGAATGGGATCCTTCATGGTCACCGGATGGTGAACGCATTGCTTTTGCTTCTAGTGAAGACCGGCACACTGTGGTTGGGAGCCGTCACATCTACGTGATAGATGCCCATGGCGGAATTGCGCAAAGACTCTCCAAGAATCGCTTTTCTGAATGGCATCCTGTATGGTCTCCTGACGGTAAATGGATTGCCTTTACTACTAGTCGGGTTGAGGACGTTGCGGGTGGTCACTGGCAGATCTATGTGATGGATGCGAACGGGCAGAATCCGCGCAGACTCTCTAACGATGGTGTGGATGATCAGCGTCCCTCTTGGTCACCGGATGGCAAACGGATTGCCTTTACTTCTAGTAGGGATGGTCAGTTGGAAGTCTATGTGATGGACGCGGATGGGAAGAATCAACAAAGACTCACCAACAGTCCTGACGTTCATATTCATAATTTGCATCCTGCATGGTCGCCGGACGGTGAACACATTGCCTTTACTGCTGACTGGCAAATCCATGTGATGGATGCCGATGGTGGTAATCCGCGAAACCTCACCAATAATCGCGGTTCGCACTCGCATCCGTCATGGTTGCCGGACGGAGAACGAATTGTCTTTGCGTCTAAAAAGGATGATAATATGGAAATCTACCTGATGGATGCCGATGGGAAGAATCAACAAAGACTCACCGATAATCGCCATGATGATGTGGATCCTGCATGGTTTGACCCTGCTTTTGCGGTTGAAGTTGCTCCTTTTGCGGTTGCTCCGGTAGATAAAAGACTCACGATATGGGGTTGGCTCAAACAGGTTGACCGCTAACTGCCATTGTTGAGAGAATGGTGTTTAGGAAAAAACGATTTGACTACAAAGGAGGAAAGACAGATGCGACGAAGGGACAATTTCACACACTTGATTTTAGCGATCGTAGTAGTCTTGGGTCTAATGCCGCTGCTGGTATGTGTTGACGCACAGGCACGGATTGCCTTTGAGTCTGATAGGGATTGGGACGTTCTAAAGTTTGAAATCTATGTGATGGACACCGATGGTGGTAATCAGCGAAACCTCACTAACAATCCTGGTGATGATAGGGACCCCTCATGGTTGCCGGACGGCCAACGAATTGCCTTCTCGTCTGATAGGAATGATATGGGTGGGAACCGGCAAATCTACGTGATGGACACCGATGGTGGTAATCAGCGAAATCTTTCTAACAATGACTTTGATGACTGGGATCCCGCATGGTCTCCTGACGGTCAACGGATAGCCTTTGTGTCTAATAGGAAGGGAGCTCGTGAAATCTACGTGATGGACGCCGATGGGGGCAACCCTGAAAATCTCTCTAACAATCCCTTTCCTGACTATTCACCCTCATGGTCTCCTGACGGTAAACGGATTGTCTTTGTTTCCGTTAGGGGTGGGAAACCAGACATCTACGTGATGGACGACGATGGGGGCAAGCCTAAAAACCTCTCCAATAATGATCGTACTGACGAAGATCCCTCATGGTCTCCTGACGGTAAACGCATTGCTTTTACTTCCTTGAGGAATATGGGAAACCGGGACATCTATGTGATGGACGCGGATGGAGGTAATCAGCAAAACCTCACCAATCATCCCGATAAGGACTTCCACCCCTCATGGTCACCCGATGGTAAAAGCATTGCCTTCGTGTCGAATAGGAATAGGGATTTGAATCGGGACATCTATGTGATGGACGGCGATGGGGGTAATCTACGAAACCTCACCAATCACCCTGATGATGACGAAGTTCCTGCATGGCTTAACGCTGTTCTTTCAGTTTCTCCCACCGGCAAAAAGTTTACAATGTGGGGGCGACTCAAACAGGGCGACCGATAGCTGTCATTATTGAGAGAACAGTGGTTAAGAATAAAAACCACTTTGAAAACAGGGGAGGAAAGACAGATGCAACGAAGGGGCAAACTCAAATATATGATTTTAGCGAGCGTTGTTGTGTTAGGTCTAGTGCTGCTGATGGTAAACGTTGATGCACAGGCACGGATTGCCTTTGTGTCTACTAGGGATGGGAACGCTGAAATCTACGTGATGGACGACGATGGGGGTAATCAACAAAGGCTCACCAATAATCGCCATGGTGACGCTTCACCCTCATGGTCTCCAGACGGTAAACGGATTGCCTTCATTTCCGATAGGGATGGGCACGTTAATATACGCGATTCTCCTAATTATGAAATTTACGTGATGGATGCCGATGGACGAAATCAGCAAAACCTCACTAACGATCCCCATAATGATAGGTCTCCCTCGTGGTCCCCCGACGGAAAACGCATCGTATTTTCGTCTGATAGGGATAATAATAGGGATCATAACATTGAAATCTACGTGATGGACGCCGATGGAAGCAATCAGGAAAGACTCACTAACAATCTCACAGAGGACCAGTATCCCTCGTGGTCTCCCGACGGTAAACGGATTGCCTTCAGTGCCCGCAGGGATGGGCACTTTGAAAACGACTTTGGGATCACTTATGAAATTTACGTGATGGACACCGATGGGAAGAACGAACAAAGACTCACTGAAAATCGCAATAATGACTGGAATCCCTCATGGTCACCTGATGGTAAACGAATTGCCTTCATGTCTGATAGGAAGGGAGACGTTGTAAACTGGGACATCTACGTGATTGACGTCGATGGGGGGAATCCTCAAAACCTCACTGAAAATCGCGTTTATGAATCTTCACCCTCATGGTCTCCCGATGGCAAACGGATTGCCTTCATGTCTTACAGGGATGAGAACGCTGAAATTTACGTTATGGACGCCGATGGTGGAAATCAGCAGAACCTCACCAATAATCGCCATGATGACTTTAGTCCTGCATGGTTGAACTCTCCTTTTGCAGTTACTCCCGCAGGCAAACAGTTTACAATGTGGGGTTGGCTTAAACAGGTTGACCGATAACTGCCATTGTTAGGAGAACGGTATTTAAGAATAAAAAACCGATTTAAGACCAGAAGAAGAGGAATAGCAGATGCAATGGAGAACCAATCTGACACATTTGATTTTAGCTAGCGTTGTCGTGCTAGGGCTAACGCTGCTGATGGTAGCCGTTGACGCACAGGCGCAGATTGCCTTCATGTCTCATAGAGGTGGGAACTGGGACATCTACGTGATGGACGCCGATGGGGGTAATCAGCGAAATCTCACTAACAATCCTGATGATGATCAGTACCCCTCCTGGTCTCCTGACGGCAAACGGCTTGCCTTCGTGTTTGATAGGAAAGATAGGGATTGGAACCGGCAAATCTACGTGATGGACGCCGATGGTGATAATCAGCGAAACCTTTCTAACAATGACTCTGATGAATGGGGACCCTCCTGGTCTCCTGACGGCAAACGGCTTGCATTTGCGTCTTATAGAGAGGCGGAGTGGCCAAACTATGACATCTACGTGATGGATACCGATGGTGGTGATCCGCGTAAACTCACCAAGAATCGCCAGATTGATAAATCCCCCTCCTGGTCTCCTGACGGTAAACGGATTGCCTTCGTGTCTAATAGGGATGGAAACTTTGAAATCTACGTGATGGATGCCAATGGGCGTAATCAGCGAAACCTCACCAATGATCGCCATAATGACCTTTCACCTTCATGGTCTCCCGACGGTAAACGGATTGCATTCACATCTGATAGGGATTGGCTCCTTGACAAAGACGGTTTTCCCACTTATGAAATCTATGTGATGGATGCCGATGGGAGGAATCAACAAAGACTCACTGAAAATGGCGTTTATGACTGGGAACCCTCCTGGTCTCCTGACGGTAAATGGCTTGCCTTCGGGTCTGATAGGAATGGGAACGCTGAAATCTACGTGATGGATGCCGATGGGGAGAATCCTCAAAACCTCACCAATAATCGCCATGGTGACTATGGTCCTGCATGGTTTAACTCCCCTTTTTCGGTTGCTCCCGCAGGCAAAAAGTTTACAATATGGGGACGGCTTAAACAGGTTGAACGCTAATTGCCACTGTTGAGAGAACGGTGTTTGGGAAAAAAAACGATTTGACTACAAAGGAGGAAAGACAGATGCACCGAAAAGACAGGATCGCCCATTTGATTTTAGCCAGCGTTATAGTTTTGGGTCTAATGCCGCTGATGGTATGCGTTGATGCACAGGCACGGATTGCTTTCATGTCCCATCGGGATGGGAACCCTGAAATCTATGTGATGGAGACCGATGGAGGGAATTTGCGTAGACTCACCAATAATTCCGATAAGGACTTGTCTCCCTCATGGTCACCGGACGGCAAACGGATTGCCTTCATATCTAATAGGGATGGGCATGTCCACGCTAGACACGGTTGGTCCACTTATGAAATCTATGTGATGAATGCCGATGGGAGCAATTCTCGAAACGTCACTAACAATCCCTTTAGTGACAGGTCTCCGTCATGGTCTCCTGACGGTCAACGTATTGTCTTCACGTCTGCTAGAGATGAGGCTAATCCTCAGAACTCTGAGATCTACGTGATGGATGCCGATGGGAACAACCTTCAAAGGCTCACTGAGAATGTCGGTGATGACAGGGATCCGTCGTGGTCTCCCGACGGTCAACGGATTGTCTTCAGTGCCGGTAGGGACGAGCACGTTGAAAACAAGTTTGGCATCACTGATGAAATCTACGTGATGGATGCCGATGGGGGGAATGAACAAAGACTCACTGAAAATCGGAATAATGACTGGGATCCGTCATGGTCACCGGACGGTCAACGGATTGCCTTCGCGTCTGATAGAAAGGGGGACTTGGTAAGTTTTGATATCTACGTGATGGATGCCGATGGTGGGAATCAGCAAAAACTCCTCAATAATCGAGGTTGGGACAGTTCTCCCTCATGGTCTCCGAATGGTGAACGGATTGCGTTCACGTCTGAGAGGGATGGAAACTATGAAATCTACGTGGTGGATGCCGATGGGGGGAATCAGCAAAACCTCACCAATAATCGCCATGGGGATGCCAATCCTGCATGGCTGAACTCTCCTTTTTCGGTTTCTCCCGCGGATAAGATATTCACGAGGTGGGGTTGGCTCAAACAGGGTGGTCAATAACTGCTATTATTGAGGTAAGGGTGTTTGAGGAAAAAATCGGTTTGAAAATAGAGGAGTAAAGACAGATGCAAGGGAGATACAATCTCGGACATTTGATTTTAGCTAGCGTTGTAGCGTTGGGTCTGACACTGCTGATGGTAGATGTTGACGCACAGGCACGGATTGCCTTTGTGTCTCATAGGGACGGAAACCCTGAAATCTACGTGATGGATGCTGATGGGGGTAATCCGCGTAGACTCACCAATCATCTCGCTGATGACCATTCACCCTCATGGTCTCCTGACGGTAAACGGATTGCCTTCGTGTCTAAAGCTTTTGAGTCTGATAGAGATGGAGAGGTTCACTTTAGAGACGGTAGACCCACCTCTGAAATCTACGTGATGGGTGTCGATGGGGGCAATCCGCAAAACCTTACTCTGAACCCTGGTAGGGATTTCTCTCCCTCATGGTCCCCCGACGGTAAACGTATTGCCTTCTCGTCTAATAGGGAGGGGCACTTTAACTATGAAATCTACGTGATGGGTGCCGATGGGGGCAATCCTCAAAGACTAACTAACGATCCTCATGCCGACATCCAGCCCTCATGGTCGCCCGACGGTAGACGGATTGTCTTCAGTGCCCGTAGGGCTGGGCACTTTGAAACCAAGTTTTCGATTACTAACGAAATCTATGTGATGGATGCCGATGGAAGTAATCAACAAAGACTCACTGAGAATCATAAGTATGACTGGGCTCCTGTATGGTCACCGGACGGCAAACGAATTGCCTTCCAGTCTGATAGGAAGGGGGACCTTCAAAATTTTGCAATCTATGTGATGGCTGCGGATGGGGGGAATGAACAAAGACTCACCAATCATCTCGTTTATGATGGGTCTCCCTCATGGTCTCCCGACAGCAGACGTATTGCCTTCGTGTCTGATAGGGATGGGAACTATGAAATCTACGTGATGGACGCCGATGGGGGGAATCAGCGAAACATCACTAAGCATGGCAGTTGGGACCTTTCTCCTGCATGGTATACCCCCGCTCTTGCAGTTGCACCCGCAGGTAAGACACTCACAATGTGGGGGAGGCTCAAACAGGTTGACCGATAACTGCCATTATTGAGAGAATGGTGGTTAAAAAAAACGATTTGAAAACAGAGGAGGCAGGACAGGTGCAACGAAGAACCAATCTTGGACGTATGATTTTATCCATCGTTATGGTTTTAGTGCTGACATCGCTGATGGTGGTCGTTGACACACAGGCACAGATTGCCTTCGTGTCTAATAGGGATGGAAACTTTGAAATCTACGTGATGAACATCAATGGGAAGAATCAGCGAAGACTTACCAAGAACCGCGTCGGTGACTGGTCACCGTCATGGTCACCCGATGGTAAACAGATTGCCTTTGAGTCTGAGAGGGATGGGAACCGTGAAATCTATGTGATGGATGCAGCTGGGAAGAATCAGCGCAGACTCACTGACCATGACCCTAATGACTTGTTAGGATCATGGTCACCTGATGGTGGACACATCGTCTTTTCTTCGCTTGGCGAAATCTATGTGATGGACGCCGATGGTGGGAATCAACACAGACTCACCCAAAATGACCAGAATGACGCGAAGGACTATGCACCGTCATGGTCACCCGATGGTAATCGGATGGTCTTTTCGTCTGAGAGGGATGGGCACTTTAGAGAAGACGATGGAAACACGACTACTGAGATCTACGTGATGGACGCGGATGGGAAGAACCCTCAAAGACTCACTGACAATCGCGTTGATGACTGGTCACCGTCATGGTCACCCGATGGTAATCGGATTGTCTTCCAGTCTAAGAAGGATGGGAACTGGGAAATCTATGTGATGGACGCGGCTGGGAAGAATCAGCGCAGACTCACCAAGAGCCGCCTTGATGACTGTTGTCCCTCATGGTCTCCTGATGGCAAGCGTATTGCCTTTAATTCCTTTAGGGGTGGGACCAGTGACATCTACGTGATGGATGCCGATGGGGATAATCAGCGAAACCTCACTAAACATGACAGTTGGGACCTTTATCCTGCATGGTATACCCCTCCTCTTGCGGTTGCACCCGCAGGAAAGAAGCTCACAATCTGGGGGTGGCTCAAGCAGGTTGACCGATAGCTTCCATTATTGAGAGAACGGTGTTTAAGGATAAAAAACTGATCTGAAAACAGAGGAGGGAAGACAGATGAAACGACGAGACAATCTCGCATATTTCCTTTTGGCTGGCGTGTTAGTCTTGGGTCTGACACCGCTGATGGTAGTGGTTGATGCGCAGGCACAAATTGCCTTCACATCGAATAGGGATGGAAACTTTGAAATCTACGTGATGAGCATCAATGGGAAGAATCAGCGAAGACTCACCAAAAACCGCGGCGACGACTGGTCACCGTCATGGTCCCCCGATGGCAAGCGCATTGTTTTTAGTTCGGGACAAGATGGGAACCGTGAAATCTATGTGATGGATGCCGATGGAGGGAATCAACTAAACCTCACTAACAGTCCCCAGGGTGACTATTCGCCGTCATGGTCACCCGATGGTCAACGCATTGTCTTTTCTTCCGCCCGTGAAATCTATGTGATGGACGCCGATGGGGGGAATCAACAGCGCCTCACCCAAGATGACCATAAGGGTTATTCACCGTCATGGTCACCCGATGGTAAGCGGATCGTCTTCTCGTCTCAGAGGCAGGGACACTTTATAGATGACCTTGGAAACGTCACTAATGAAATCTATGTGATGGACGCCGACGGAGGTAATGAACAAAGGCTGACTGAAAATCGTGATGAGGACGGGTCACCGTCATGGTCACCCGACGGTCAACGGATTGCCTTCTCGTCTTGGAAGCCTAGGAGCTGGAACAGCCTTGAAATCTACGTGATGGATACCGATGGGAAGAATAAGCGTAGACTCACCAAGAATAACCATCCTGACGATTCGCCGTCATGGTCCCCTGATGGTGAACGTATTGTCTTTGATTCCAGTAGGGATGGGAACACTGAAATCTATATGATGGACGCCGATGGGGGTAAGCAGCGAAGACGCACTCAACATGGTAGTTATGACGGTGCTCCTGCATGGTTTCGTCCTGCGCTTGCAGTCGCTCCTGTAGGTAGAAAAATCACGATGTGGGGTTGGTTCAAGGTTGACCGATAACTGCCATTATTGAGAGAACGGTATTGAAGGAAAAAACCGATTTGAAAACAGAGGAGGCAGGACAGGTGCAACGAAGAACCAATCTTGGACGTATGATTTTATCCATCGTTATGGTTTTAGTGCTGACATCGCTGATGGTGGTCGTTGAGGTACAGGCACAGATTGCCTTCGTGTCTAATAGGGATGGAAACTTTGAAATCTACGTGATGAACATCAATGGGAAGAATCAGCGAAGACTTACCGATAATCCCGCTGGGGACTATGAACCGTCATGGTCCCCCGATGGTAAACAGATTGCCTTCGTGTCTACTATGCATGGGATCCATGAAATCTATGTGATGGACGCGGATGGGAAGAATCCTCAGAGACTCACCAAAAACCGCCTTGATGACCAGTCACCCTCATGGTCTCCTGATGGCAAGCGTATTGCCTTTACTTCCTTTAGAGATGGAACCAGTGACATCTACGTGATGGACGCCGATGGGGAGAATCAACATAGACTTACTGACAATCGCGTTGATGACCAGGCACCGTCATGGTCACCCGCTGGTAATCGAATTGTCTTCCAGTCTGAGAGGAACGGAAGGTGGGAAATCTATGTGATGGACGCGGATGGGAAGAATCCTCAGAGACTCACCAAAAACCGCCTTGATGACCAGTCACCCTCATGGTCTCCTGATGGCAAGCGTATTGCCTTCACTTCCTTTAGGGGTGGGACCAATGACATCTACGTGATGGACGCCGATGGGGGCAACCAACTAAATCTCACTAACAATCCCAATCATGACCAGTCACCCTCATGGTCTCCTGATGGCAAGCGTATTGCCTTTACTTCCTTTAGGGATGGAACCAGTGACATCTACGTGATGGACGCTGATGGGGATAATCAGCGAAATCTCACTAAACATGGTGGTCATGACCGTGCTCCTGCATGGTATACCCCTGCGCTTGCAGTTGCACCCGCAGGTAAGACACTCACAACGTGGGGTTGGCTCAAACAGGTTGACCGATAGCTTCCATTATTGAGAAAACGGTGTTCAACGACAAAAAACCGATTTGAGAACAGTGGAGGAAAGACAGATGCAGCGGAGAACCAATCTGACACCTTTGATTTTAGCTGTCGTTGTAGCGTTGGGTCTGACACCACTGATGGCAGTCGTTGAAGTACAGGCACAGATTGTCTTCGTGTCTAATAGGGATGGGAACCCTGAAATCTACGTGATGGATACCGATGGTGGTAATCAGCGTAGACTCACTAATAATCCCCAGTATGATGGGTCTCCCTCATGGTCGCCGGACGGTAAACGCATTGCCTTCACGTCTGAGAGGAATGGGAACCAAGAAATCTACGTGATGGACGCCGATGGAGGGAATCTACGAAAACTCACTAAAAATCCCAAACATGACTGGTCTCCCTCATGGTCACCCGACGGCAAACGGATTGCCTTCGTGTCTCTTAGAGGCGGGCTCCCTGAAATCTACGTGATGGACGCCGACGGGGGTAATGAACAAAGACTTACTCAAAATCTCTCTGATGATCAGTACCCCTCATGGTCTCCTGACGGTAAACAGGTTGCCTTCTCGTCTAATAGGGATGGGAACTATGAAATTTACGTGATGGACGCCGATGGGGGAAATCAACAAAGACTTACGAAAAGTATAAAGAATGACCTGTCTCCCTCATGGTCTCCTGACGGCAAACGGATTGCCTTCAGTTCCCGTAGGGATGGGAACAGTGACATCTACGTGATGGACGCCGATGGAGGGAATCTACGAAAACTCACTAAAAATCCCGTTGATGGTCGGTCTCCCTCATGGTCACCCGACGGTGAACGGATTGCCTTCGTGTCTGAGAGGCTTGGGAACAGTGACATCTACGTGATGGACGCTGACGGGGGGAATCTACGAAGACTCACCAATAATCGCCATGATGATACTAATTCTGCATGGCTGAACTCTGCGTTTTCGATTTCTCCCGCCGGCAAAAAGTTTATAATGTGGGGGCGACTCAAGGAGGTCAACCGATAACTGCCACTGTTGAGAGGACAGCGTTTGTTGAGTCAACTGTAGGTCGAGATTCATATCTCGACATCTTCCTGCCATGGTCATCCCGATATATCGGGATGACCACGAAAGACTGTCGATTTTGGAAAATCGACCTACAGAAATCTATGTAACCGTCCTTAAAGAGGTAGCTCTACCCTCCGTCCTTCTTGGCTCGATTTGTAGATGGCGAGGATAATCTCGACCGCTTTGCGCCCCTCACGTCCATCAACGAGATGGGGCGTCCCGTTTTCGATGGCGTTGATGAAGTTTTGCATCTGTAGACGATGATTCTCATGACTGATGGCGCGAGGATCTGCAGCACCGCCCCCGCCTGACCGCGTCTCTGCGAATTGCTCACGGATTTCGGCATCTTCGGGCAGATCTGGATCAAACTCCCACCGGATAATGTCTTCATCTTCGAGGGTAACAGTGCCTTTATTGCCGGAGATTTCGAGTTTCTTTAAGAGACCGGGGTAGACGGTTGTGGTGCCTTCGATCACGCCCAACGCACCATTCTCAAAACGGAGTGCTGCAACGGCGACATCTTCGACCTCTATACGTTCGTGGGTCATTGTGTCGGTAAAGGCTTGGACGGCTTTTACGGGGCCCATGAAGTATTGGAGGAGATCAATGGCGTGGATCGACTGGTTCATTAACGCGCCGCCGCCGTCGAGTGCCCATGTGCCGCGCCACCCGCCACTGTCGTAATACTCCTGTGTGCGAAACCATTTGATATAGGCATCGCCCAAGGTAAGTACGCCGAAACGACCGCTCTCGATGGTTTTCTTGACCAGTTGGCTGCCTTCTGTGAACCGCGAGTTGAAGATTGCACATAGACGCACGTCTGACTCGTCGCACGCTTGGATGATGTCGTCGCAGCGGTCAAGGGTGATTTCGAGCGGTTTTTCGACGATGACATGCTTCCCTGCTCTTGCCGCAGCGACCGCTGGATCTCGATGTGCGCCGCTTGGCGTGCAGATGGAAACGACATCCAGATCGGGACGTTTTAGCATCTCATTGTAGTCGGGATACGAGTCCACATTGTAGCGATCCGCCACCCGTCTTGCGTTTTCTTCGTTCCTTGAGCTGACAGCGACCAATTTTCCACCCTCAAGTTCTGCAATCGCCGCTGAGTGAAAATCGGAGATCATGCCGCAGCCGATAATTCCAAATCCGTAAGTTTTCATAAGGTAGTAACGCCTCCCTCCGATAATGTTGAATTATGACGACGCCATTATATATCCGCATTAGGTGTGTGTCAAGTTCAAAGCTGCCCCATAGGAACGCGCAATGAATTGCGCTACTACAAACGGGGAGGCAACATGCCCCGCCTACGGATTTGATCCATCCCGAAATCTGTCAAAACGCGAAAAACTAAATGGTCATACTACATTGTCATATAAATGTAGCGCAAACTGTTAGTTTGCGGGTTTGGCTCACAATCTAAATGAAGATTAAAAAAATAATTCGGTAATTTGCTAGCGACACCGGCGCGGTTGAAAACCGCGCCTACCGTGTGTTTGGAGGCAAATCGGGATTACCGATTTAAATACTTAAACTTCATACAGATTGTGGTACAAAAGCCTCCTTTAGATACTTCCCCCACAAACCGACTTGGCTATGGCTATCCAAGCCAAGCGATGAGTGCCTTATCATGATTTATTTGACGGAGCACTACCTTCCTCATTTTTTGATAGTATTCCCCATCCGATTTGTGATAAAATTCTTTTCGCATATTTGATATAACAGATTGTTGGAGAATATACATGAACGAAGCGATTCAACACGCCCGCGAAGTGGCGTTGGGCATTTTGAAACCGAGTCCGCGTGATATAGAACACGGTATGGAGCTCCACCAGAACTCGATTGTCTGTGATTCGTACGGGTTTGCACCCCGTGCGGCTGTTGATGGGGAGGCTGTGGCAGCGGCTATCGAAGCCGGTGCGTCGGAGGTCGAGGTTCGGGACATGATGGAGGATATGTCGATGACCCGATTTGTCATCGACGAGCGGGAGCGGAAGGAGTTTATGGCGGCGTGGGCAGCCGCGGGGGTGACCTGTATTGTGCAGAACGCGGGGGAGGAGGGGCAATCAGCACTCCGTCTTGTCAAACGTTTGGCGCGTTTCACTTACACTACAGACATGATGCGTGACTTTATCCAGAAAGCGGTTACGCCAGATGATATTGTCGCTGCGAAGGAGCAAAATAGGCACTGCCTCTATTTCAGCGGAAATGGTGTTCCCTTGCCTCAAGACTGGGTATCGGTCGAGGAGGAGATGCGGTATATCCGAATCTTTTTCCAACTCGGTATCCGTATCATGCACCTTACTTACAATCGGCGTAACATGATTGGTGATGGCTGTGCGGAACCGGCGAACGGGGGGTTAAGTGACTTCGGTAGGGCGGTTGTTGCGGAGATGAATCGGGTCGGTGTGATTGTGGATGTGGCGCATTCTGGTTGGCAAACGAGTCTTGAAGCGGCACAGGTGTCGGCGCGTCCGATGGTAGCGAGTCATTCTGGGGCTTGTGCGGTGAACGTGCATGATCGGTGTAAGCCGGACGAGGTGATCCGTGCGATTGCCGACACCGGCGGTTATATTGGGATCTGTGCGATTCCTGCGTTTTTGGGCGGCAGCGGTGACATCAGCGCGTTGCTAGCGCATGTCGATTATGTTGCCAAGACTTTTGGTGTAGACCATGTTGCGATTGGAACGGATGTGGCTTATATCTCCTCTGCAAGCCGAGAAGCGCAGCGACACATTCCGAAACGGGGTGCAGGGCGCAAGCGGTGGGAGTATTTCTGGAACCCCAACGATCCGATGTTTTCGCCGCAGTTCCAGCAGCCGAATCAGAAACAGAGTTTGGCATGGACGAATTGGCCCCTTTTTACGATCGGGCTTGTTCAGCGTGGGTATTCGGATAGCGACATCCAGAAAATTCTTAGCGGGAATGTGCTTCGGGTTGCGCGTGCGGTGTTGGTTCATTAGTTCATTGGTTCATGTGTGTTGGGTTTCACTATCGTTCAACCCAACCTACGATGCTAATGGGAGGTATAATGAGGAAACCGATTCGTTTGGGGTTGATTGGCTGTGGCGGGATTGTCCAACTGGTACACGCCCGCGCGTATCTGTCCTTGCCAGATGCCGTTAAGGTGGTTGCGTTGGCGGATGTGCTTGAGGAGAATCGAGAGCAGGTCGGTCAAACCTTTGCTGTACCGCCCGATCAGCGGTATGCCGATTACCGGGAGATGTTGGCAAAAGCCGAAATTGATGCGGTGACGGTTGCCACGCCGCATTTTCTTCACGCCGAACATGCTATCGAAGCGGCATCGGCAGGAGTGGCGGTCATATCTGAAAAACCGATGGCGACCTCATTGGCGGAGGCAGATACAATTCTCCATGCTGTTGAGCGCAACAATGTGCCTTACGGCATTGTGCACAACTATCTCTACACACTTGCGATGCAGGAGGGATTTGTTCAACGTGCTAAGTTGGGAGCGTCGATTTTTGGTCGGGCTGCAGGGATGGGACTTAAACCGGCGGATTTCTCAACTGAGCATTCAGACCCCGCCCAAGCGTGGCGCGCGAGTAAAGCGAAAGGCGGGGGATGTATCGGTGACTCCTCATATCACGAGATCTATTCGGTGAGCGCGCTGATGGATTCCCCGGTGCGATATGTCGAAGCACGAGTCAAGACTTTGAGTATTGATGTCGATGTCGATGATATTGCGATGCTGCTCTGTGAACATGAAGACGGTGCGGTGTCTACGGTATCTAGCGCGTGGTGCGTTCCTGACCTTGATACCGGTTGGTGCGAGGTCCATGCGAGCGATGGTTCGCTCCGGATTAGGCATCGGAAGAATACTCCCGATTCACTGATGCGTTATACTAGAGAGGAAGACTGGCAACACCTCGAAATTCCCGGTCGGTCGGATCCGGGGTTTAACGATCCTTCTGGGCATGTCGGATTTTTTGCTGCGACGTTTGATGCGCTTGCGACCGGTTCGGAGTTGCCAATTTCAGGGGAAGATGGAAGACACAATCTGGCGATTATTGAAGCGGCGCGGCTGGCGACTGAACGAAGACAGGCAATTGATTTGGAATCCCTCAAGAGAGCTTGATTGAACGGGGAGGCAGGTGCGGGCGGGGGAACCCCGCCCCTACGGTTTCTTTGGCGTGAGGGAGGGAGGAATATGCGACCTTACATTGATGTCCATTGTCATATCGGTATGAGCATAACGTATGACCCGATTGCGGGGCAGAGCACGGGGCTCTGTCTAGGACGGATGGCTTCAGCAGGGATCGCCGCTGCGATCATTGGACCGACTGCGGTGGGTAGCCCACAGGCGCGGGGGCTGCTTGATACACGGGATCAGAATGAGGTGATTTCCAGAGCGTGTCGTCAATTCCCGGATCGTTTCCCGATTGGGCTTGCGCTGATTGAGTTGCGCCATGGGAGTGCTGGCGTGGAAGCGTTGGAACAGGCACTGGCGGCAGGCGGTCTGACGGGGGTTATGTGGCATCCGGGCGGTGTATCACCCGAAAAGCGACTTTACCCGTTTCTCGAAGTGGCAGCGATGTGGAAAGGGCTTTGTCTTTTACATGAAACGCCTGCGAGGACAGCGTCGTTAGCGCGTCGTTTTCCTGATCTGACCTTTATTCAACACGCTGGCACAGAAGCGACGGAACGTTGTGGTGCTTTAGAAAATGTCTGGTTTGAGGTTGTGCAGAGACCGAAAGGACAGGATTCCAACTGGGATTTCTCCCAATTGATTAACCAAGTGGGGGAGGAGCGGTTGATGTTCGGCGGGGATGCGCCCTACTATGATTATCGTGTGCTTCAAGCTGATTTGGAGGCGGCGGACATTGACGAGGGAAGCCGTGATCGGATTGCTTATCAAAATGCTGTGACTTTGATTCAGCGGTTCCGCCCGGATTGGGAGCTGCCGACGGAGAGACTCTCGCCGCCGCAGATTTATACGGGGGCGGAACTCTGGACAGCCGAAAATGAGAGGTTATGTTTAGTAGATACTGTTTGACGGAGATGTGATTAGTTATGTTCGGAAGAGGACCTAAGTCATTTCGACTTTTTCGTTTTCTTTATCACCTGCCAAATTTCGTAAGGCTGGCGTGGCGGTTATTTTGGGATCCGCGTGTCCCGATTTACCGGAAAGCAATTCTCGTCATCTTTGAGGCGCTTGCGATCGCATTCGCAATAGGCTACTTCCTGTTTTTGCGCTTGGATTTTCTTCCCGATATTTTTCCGATTCTCGGATATACCGACGATCTAATTATTGGGTTATTCCTGATACTGGTGCCCGGCGCGTGGCTGTTCATCAAATTTGCGCCGCAAGATATTGTGCAGGAGCATGTTGATCGGATTTCGCAGGGCAATTAACCTGTTAGCCATCAACGGTTCGGGCATTTTCCATCAGTTGCTCTAGCTTACCCCGATCACGAATCCCTTTCGACGCTTCCACCCCCGAACAGAGATCTACCCCGTAGGGACGGACGGTTTCGATCGCCCTCCGGACGTTCTCAGGACGGATGCCGCCGGACAGGAACGCTGGCACCTTACAGGTTTGGATAAGCTGTGCGCTCAGATTCCAATCGCTCTGCTTGCCGGTGCCGCCGAACCGGGCTTTTCCGTCGGTGAATTCTGCGGTGTCGAACAGCAGGGCGTCTGCACCTGCGTTGATGTGTGCTTCTATCTGTGCGGAGATGGCTTGGACATCTGCTGCGGGATCGTTTTCAGTGGGCAGAAACAGCGACTTCCAAACCTCACAGGATAGAGATCCCTTGAGTTCAGCTACTTGGGTGGGGGGCTCATGTCCAAGCAGCTGAACTGCAAACGGTTTAATTTGCGCCACCGCTTCTTTGACCCAATCTGTTGGGCGGTCAAACACAAGGATAACCGTCAAGATGGGTGTCTGGCGTGCGATGTCTGCGGCGGAATTGATGGGGACGGATCGCTCAGAGAAGGGCACTTCGACGACCACACCTGAATAATCTGCGCCGGCGTCTGCTGCCATTCGCGCATCGGCTATGCTTGCTGTACCGCAGATCTTGATCTTGCATCGGTTGGAAGTCATAGGCATCTGTCCTAAAGTAGTAGGTACATGGCTTTGCATCCCGATTCATCGGGGCACCGTGTGCCGTAACTCCGCGAACATGAATCGAAATAAGAATCTTCGCTATTCGTCCTCGACGAAGACGGTTTGCCTATCGCCGGTGGAGTAGCAGATAATCATCATAACAGGCTGCCAGCCGGTGTTGACCGCGTTGTGTTCGACGCCCTGCGGTATTCGCAGCATGCTTCCTTCTGTCAAGGGGATAACATCGTCACCCAGTTGGTGGTCGCATTGTCCCGAAAGGACGTAAATCAGTTCTTCGCAGTTCGGGTGGTAGTGGAGGGGATTGCCCTCGCCGGCGTTGAGGTACACGAGTCCGAATGTCATTTCTGCGTCCGGATCAATCTGGTCGTTGCAGAGCCATTTGATCGCACCCCAAGGGAATTGAAGGGCTTCGCCTTCGTTGGCGTTGGTAACCGTTGCTGAGCTCATGGTGTTCTCCTTAATTGGTTCATTTGTGTTGGGTTTCACTGTCGTTCAACCCAACCTACGATACTTACTAGTAGATTTTAGAATTAATAGGACACACCAAACCGGTGCGGTTACAAACCGCACCTACCGTTCTTCTATTTGGTAGGCGCTGTTTCTAACTGCGCCGATGCAGTACCGGTGCGGTTAGGAAAATGAAACTACCGTTCTTCTGTTTGGTAGGCGCTGTTTCTAACTGCGCCGATGCGGTGCGGTTACAAACCGCACCTACCGGGGGGCGCAAGTGTTTCTTTATTTTTTGAATTCACTATAATTGGTATTAGATTCCTAGGGTGTTACGCATGTATTGACAGCTCATGGTGGCACTTTCTTTTGGTGTTTTGTCCGTCCTATCTTGTTCGACCGTCAACCACTCTGCGTCGATTTCGCTGACCGCTTCCATTATAGCTGCCCAATCGAGGATCCCGTGTCCGACTTCTCCGAAGGAGCCATCGGGGTTCATGTCCTTGAAGTGGAGATAGGCAACCCTATCGGCGTATTGCTTCAGGAAGGCGGCGGGATCTTCACCACCGTGCTGGACCCAATAGGTGTCCACGCAGGCGTGAACGAGTTTCGGATCTGTTGAGTCATAGAGCGTAACGAGTCCGTTCGTTCCGCCGAAGTCTTTGAATTCCCAACTGTGGTTGTGGTAGCAGAACTTGATTCCTGCGTCGTTACAACGACGCCCAACATCGTTAAAGACGTCCGCTGAACGTTGGTAATCTTCGAGCGTATCTTGTCCACCGACGCCGGAGACCATCAAGTAGTCGGATCCCATCGTTTCGGTGAATCGAATGGTTTCCTCAAACTGCTCGATGCTGCCGTAGCCTGTATGGACGCCTGCCAGTTCCAAGTTGTGCGATGCTAGCAGTGCTTTTGTCTCTTCAGGGGTGCGGCTGCCGTCATTAAGATTGCCGGCTTCTATTCCGTCATAGCCTGCCGCTGCCAGTTCGGTGAGGACGCCGGGGAGATCGGTATTCTGGCGAGAGCCGTAGATAATCAAGCCGCAGCCGATTTTGTATTTGCTCATGGTTAATCTCCGGAGTTGGTTCATTGGTTGATTATAGTGGACATCAGAATTAATGAGACGCTCCAAATCGGCGCAGTTGAAAACAGCACCTACCAAATATGGAGAGCGAAGGTGTTCATTTATTTTTTGAATTCACTATAGTTTATGGGTTCATCACCGTTACTTCTTCGCCATCTTTGAGGGTGTGCTGCCCGGCGATGACCACTTGTTCCCCTTCAGAAATACCGTTGGTAATCTCCACGCGGCTGCCTTCAGCCAACCCCATCTCGACCTGCCGGCGTTTGCTACGGCCATCGGCAACCACGAACACAATTTGGGTGTTTCTGATGCTATCTTCAATCACCGCAGAACGTGGGAGTAGAATGGCGTTTTCGTGAATTTCTACCGGAATCTTGACCTTCGCGAACATGCCGGGCTTCAAACGCAGATCTGCGTTGTCTATCGCAATTTCGACCTTTGCCGATCGACTTGCCTGATCGAGGGTGGGGCTGATAAGGGAGATTTTTCCGGTGACATGGTGTGTCAACGCATCGACCTCGATCCACGCCTCCTGATTTTCGGGATCGAGTTTACTCAGATCCGCTTCGATGACGCTGACCGCCGCTTTCACGGTATCCATATCGACGATCTCGAATATCGGGGCAGCGGGAGATGCCAGCCCACCCAGATCCAGATAACGCATGGACAGGATGCCGGCAATCGGTGCTGTGATTGTTGCGTCGCTGAGCCGTTCTTGTGCGAGATCGAGCGCGATCTTTGCTTGCTGCATTGCGGTTTCAGCGGCAATGATTTCTGCTTCCCAACTTTTGGCGGCTGCTAACGCTTCAGCAGCGTTGAGGGTTGCATGTGCTCCCTCTACTTGGGACTGCGCCAATGCTTTATCTTTTTCCCATGTTTTCGTGTCCGCTTGCGCGTAAGCGAGTTTCAGGGTAGCTTCAGCCTGCGCCACTTGTGCCTCCATTGCTTGGATGTCTTCTTCCCGTGCGCCGTTTTGGATAAGTGCGCTTTGTTCGTTAGCAACCTCATATTGCGAGTTGGCGATATCGAGTTGGGTTTTTGCGGATTCAAAGGATTGTTTGCTGATTGCGCCGTTCTCAAAGAGCTGTTTCATGCGTTTATGGTTGTTCTGTGCGTTGGTGAGGCTTGCCTTTGCTCCAGCCAACGCGGCTTCTGCCTGCCTGAGATCTTCATCTCGCGCGCCGCGCCTAATCTTTTCTAAATTTGCCTTGAGGGATTCCAAGCCAGCCCGTGCCTGTTCGACCTGTGAGGTGGTGCGGGTTTGCGATAGATCTTCCACCTGCTGTAGAGCAACGACAGCAGATCTCAGCTGCGCGCTTGCCTGATCGATTTGGGATTGGACACGAATTTTGGCTAACTTCTGTGCTTGATCAAAAGCGGTTTGGGCAGCCCGATGTGCTGCTTCGGCTTGACGCACTTGAAGCGCTAATTCCGCATGTTCAATGACTGCGAGGGTTTGTCCTTTTGTGACTCGTGCTCCTTCGTCAACGCCCATTTTGATAATTTTGCCGGGGACTTCGGGAAAGACGGTCACCCGTGAGTTTGCTTCAATCGTGCCAGACAGTTGCAGCTCGGATCGGATTTCGCCGCGAGGTGCTTTTAGGATCTCGACTGCTTTGATTGTTGCAGCGACTGCTTCAGTATCACTGCTTTGTTGCCTAGTGGCAGATCTGATGAAAATCGCTGCGAGAGCGATTATGATTATTAGTATGATAATCCCGATTTTTTTCACTTTCTAGCCTCCGTGCTAGTTCATTAGTTCATTTGTGTTGGGTTTCACGATTACCGTTCAACCCAACCTACAATACTAGTCATTAGTTCATTAGTTCATTTGTGTTGGGTTTCACTATCGTTCAACCCAACCTACAATATTCTATGTTGGCTCATAGCATGAAGAGAAACCGAGTTTTTTCTTGAAAACTCGGTTTCTGTTGCACGATTTCTTTACATGAGCCTCTATGCTTATTGGGTAGTTTGGTGGGACATATCTGAGATAAGGGCTTGGACCTCTGTTTCCAATTCCAGCGTGATGTCCTGTACCGTCTGCTTTTTGTCCTGTTTGTAGGTTTCATAGCGGTCAAGCAGGTTCTTGGGCGTCCCAAAACGCATTAACGCTATCCGGGGGCCCCTCGGCTTTGAATCCCCAAAAACTTCTCTCTCGATCCGGGTGATGACCTCCAAGAACCGTTCTGGCGATTGCGTTTCACCGACGTAACCGTCGTAGATGGCGATAAAATTGAACAGGCGGTTTAGGTCCGGATAGAATTCCTGAAATTTTTCCAATCGCTGTTCGTGTATCTGCCTTTCGTAAGTAGAGAGTTCTTCGGTTTCCCTGTAAATCTCTGCATCAATTATGTTTTTCAAGGAGCGGACTCGCGTCATGGGGAGGACGGTTGGTTGTGGGGTAACTCCCATAAACTCCTCCATCTGTGAGAGAATATGTTCGCGCAACTGTTCAATCCGCTCGTTCAATAACCTGTTTTCATCAGCTTTAAATTTGTATTCTCGTTCCAGTATTGACACTATGGCAGCACCAATCGTCCGCAGTCGTCCGTACAGATCTTCAGCGGTGGCTGCCCCTTGCGGCAGAATCTCTCGCTCCAATCTGGCGAGTGCCGCCTCAATTTCGCCCCACATCTCCTCGTCGTAGATATACTTGATTCCAACTGGCACAGCATATAGGGGTTTGACCGCGTCTGCTTTTACCATGTCGTCCAATGCCCAGAAGCAGAGTTGGACAACGCCGCTTTCAAACGGTAACACCGTATCGTTCTGGCGTGAGATTTCGCCTTCGGCAAAGATGACCAACGGGTGTTTTCCGTCTGTCAGAAGACTGCGTGTCGTCCGAAACGCTTCTCGATCGATACTACCGCGTACCACGGAGTATACCCCAAACCGCTGCATGAGATAACTTCTGATTCGACCTTTGAATGTTTCCCGCGCACACATATAGTGAAACTGATCTCCCAACCGTTTCGATAGTGCGAACATGATGGAAGCATCAGCGTAGTCGGCGTGGTTGGGGACCAAGACCATCGGGTGATTTGCGATGGATCTTAACTGTTCCAGCGTTTCAGGGTCGATAACGAATTTAGAGATCTTTAGCGGACCTCGCAGGACAAGAGGCACTAGCCATTGAGCGACCCTGATGAGAAGCGCGTTTGGTTTGGGCGGCTTGAAGTCTAGCATTTTGATTGGTTCGTTGGTTCAATTGTCTATTGGCATTTTTTGACCGATTGCTTTTTCCAATCGGGCGAGACCCACGGCGTAGTCGTGCAAGGATTGGAGGCGATTCACCTCCGCTTGTGAAAGTGCGAGTTGTGCGTCGGTCAGTTCAACACTGGTGATCATCCCGTTTTCGTAGCGCAAGTTTGCGATTCGTACGCTCTCTTGGGCTTGCTCAACCGTTTCGCGCTGGACATCAATTAGTGTTTTTGCCTCAAGCAGATTGAGATACGCAGATCTAACCTCTAGCTCGATGGCATCGGTCATTTGCTGCTTCCCAAGCTGTGTCTGTTTCAGACTGGATTCAGCCTGTTTCACGGCAGCCCGTGTCGCCAAACCGTCGAAGATCGGGACATTGAGTGCGAACCCGACATTCCAAATCCGGTTCATCTCTATGAGCCTTTCGTTGTGGTCGAGTTGATAATTGCTAAAAAAGGAGAGAGCGGGACGGCTGCGGGTCTTGGCGACATCAACCTGTTTTTTGGCGGCACCCTCGGTGAATTGCAACTGATGGAGTTCCGGTCGTTTGTCCATCGCCTGTTGGATGAGCTGTGCAAGGTCAAATTCGAGTATCGGCTGCTCCAAGTTACCTTGTACCTCAATCGGGTCGCTGAGATCGATGTTCAGTACATTTTTATAGACATCCATAGCGACCCGTTCACCATTCTTGGCGCGGATCAGGTTGGATCTGGCGTTGGCTAATAACACCTCTGCACGCAGGATATCAAAATTAGTAGACGCACCCGCCTCAAAGAGGTTTTGGGCAATCTTTAACTGTTTCTCGACAAGCTCAACGGCCTGTTCGGAAACCTGAACAAATTCAAGTGACAGAAGGACGCGGTAGAAAGCCTCTGAAACATCAAGCACTAACTGGTTGTAAGCTGCATCTAACTCCTTGTGCGCTGCTTCCAAGCTAAGTTTTGCGCTTTGATAGTTTTTGTAGTAACGTCCCCAAGCAAAGATCGGTTGGTTTAGGGTCAGGTCCGCTTGGAAGTTGTGGTGCGCCCCAAATTCCAGTTCAATGACACTTTCACTGTCATCACCCACGCTAGGGAAGGGGGACATCTCTCCCCCTGCGCCGGGCGGTCCAAATGCACCGCCCGCTTCAAGGACGGATTTTGGGAGAGCTCCGGCGTATCTATAGGTGCTGTTGATTGAGACATTCGGCAGCAATCCCGCATGTGCAGCACGGACCTGTGCTTCCGCAGATTTCACGCGCTCCTGAGTCGTTTGGATCGACAGATTGGTTTGTCGGGCGATTTGGATGCTATCTTCAAGCGTCAAGGTTTTTGACGCTTGTGCGGATACAGTGCTGGTCAATAGCAGTATTAATACAGATATTCCGATGAAAAAATGTTGTTGGAGCAGTCGTGAAACGTGATGCGTGAAACGTGAAGGGCGTTCCCCCATTCTTTTCTCCTCTGTTCAATTTTCAGTGTGCTCAGTAGATTTCAATCAGACGTTTCAATTGTATTAGATGGCACACAAATTACGTGATTTTTGTTTACAATAATCTGTCCACTTCCTCAGCATCGTGGGGATTATTCACAATTCCGATAACAATCGCATAAACGAAGGTGTAATACGCCCGCATCAGGTGGGCAAATGCCTGTTCATCTCCAGATTAGCATGAGAAATGAGTATTTTGTCGTTAGCCACTGTTGTGATGCCTCCCTTGCACTTTATCAAAACACCGTTCTGTGATTTTTTCTAGCACTTTTCTCCTGAAAAGGGTTGGCACTCAACTACTCAAGCCGTGCCTCGATCCGTTTGATGATATCTTCTTTTGTGAGGGATTGCTCTAAGTTCATCACATAGACACCAAGGTTTTCGGAGCTGTCGCTTTGCCCAACAAATACAATTCGTGTGCCATCGGGAGTAAAGATTGGATCAGTATTGATGAGTTCATTGTTAGTAAGTTGCCTCTGATTTTTACCATCTGTATCCATCATGATAATTTCGGTATCGCCATCTCTGTAGGAGTCAAAAATTATCTGTGTGCCGTCGGGAGAAAAGGCAGGATGTGCATTAATCGCTGGATCATCGGTTAATTTTGTGAAGTTGCTCCCATCACTGTCAATCATACAGATTTGGCTGGAAATGCCGAGGGGCCCACCTACGGCATAGGCGGCAAATGCGATCCGCGCTCCGTCCGGCGAGAATGCTGGACCGTGATTATTGGTTCGGGTCTGGGTTAATTGCTTTTGATTCGCGCCGTCTGCGTCCATGATAAAGATCTCGCTATTTATGCCAGTTCTGTTCGATTCAAAGGCGATTTTGCTGCCGTCGGGCGAAAAGGTCGGATTGCTATCCGTGGCGGTATTGGCTGTCAATCGCTCATTTGATTTTGTGTCAATATCTATGACGAAAATTTCGTCGTTGGGGTTGTGCCAACGGATAAAAGAAACATAGGCGACTTTCTTGCCATCAGGGGACAGAGCGGGGTTGTAATCGGCGGTGTCGTTGAAGGTCAGCCTCTGCCTGTTTTCGCCATTAATATCGGCGATGTTCATGACATAGATTTCGTTGTTGTCGTCAACGTATGCGGTGAAAGCAAGCGTGTCGGCAGCGGTTGAGACATCATGGATTTGGACATAGTTGGGGGTCAAGCGGATGCTTGGGTGGGAATCGCCGGTGAGTCTGCCAATTTTTTGGATCCAATCTTCCTGTTGTGAATTCTGTAAAATGTTCAAAAACGCACGCAGCGCAAATCGCTCGTGTCCGGCCGCCATGTATGCTTCTCCCAACGCGAGTTGGATATCCATGCGTTTCGGTGCGGCCCTCGCAGCGGTTCTCAGGGATTCGATTGCCTCGGTGTGTTGGTCTAGCTGCAGATATGCCAGTCCCAGTTGATAATGGGCTTCTGGGTTATCGGGTGCTTCTTCTAACAACCGTTGAAAATATGCTGCCGCTCCCGAATAATCGCCGGCTGCGATGAATCCTTTGCCTTTTTTGATGGCTGCGTCTTCTCCACAGCCGACTACCAACGACAAAAGGATGAGGCATAGGGAAATCGTGAAACGTGATGCGTGAAACGTGATGCGTGATAGATAAGTTGGAGTGCCGGGGTTATGTTGGTTCATTGGCATATTAGTTCATTGGTTCATTGAATAGGTGAACCCTTGTCTGAATCAGGATATTTAGGATTTAAGGATTTACAGGATAGGGAGCGTGAAACGTAATGCGTAATAGGTAAGAAAAAACGGAACGCAGATCTGCGTTCCCTACGAATTACATTTATTACACTAAACCACCTGATAAGTATATCGGCTGCTTCTTACTGTTCGGTTGTGAGTTCGTTCTGCCCGATAACGCAGCGGAATCCTGCTATATAAGAGAGGTGATCCTCTGTACCGATGTCACGCGAGGAAGTTCGCGCTCCGATCGGTCCGAGGTTGTCGTAATAGTACCATGAGCCACCGCGCAGGACGCGGTATTTTTGCCCAAATTCTTCCGCTGTGAAAGTGCTCCCCGGATACGCGTCGTACCAGCTGCTCGTCCACTCCCATACGTTTCCGCCCATATCGTAAACACCGTAAGGACTGATCCCTTGTGGATAGCTTCCGACAGGTTTGGAGCCCGACCCGTCCCACGATTCGACATTTAATTTTGTTATATCAAACACGTTTCCCCAGGGCCAGATTCTGGCGTCAGTACCTCTGGCGGCTTTTTCCCATTCAATCTCTGTTGGAAGCCGTTTTCCCGCCCATTGACAATATGCGTTGGCATCCCTCCAATTGACGTATACGATAGGCAGGTTATCTTCTCCATCGCGGTATTTTCGGTTCTCCCAATGTCTTGGCGCAGCATATCCGGTGGCATCGATGAATTTTTGGTAGTCGGCGTTGGTCACTTCAAACTTGTCGATGTAGAAGGATTCAACATGAACCGCCTGTTGCGGTTTTTCCGACTTAAACCACCGAGGATGTTCCACAAGTTCGCCCCCTCCCAGTTGATGGATGACCAGTTGTTCTTCTTCATCACTAGTTCCCATGGTGAATTCACCCGCGGGGATTAAAATCATATCTGATAGGCTAATTTTTTTTAGTGGGAAGGAGCGCACGAGTTTTTCGTTTTTGTACTTCAGTTCTGCTGTTGCTGTGTGATAGCCTCGTTTACTAACAGACACTCGGTATGGCGTTTCCGGAGTCACTTCTCTTTTATAGGGCGTAGTCCCAACTTCTACACCGTCTATAAAAACTGTTGCAGCAGACGGGATTGAAGTGATTTCGATTATTGGAATCCTTTCACAACCTGTGTGCATAAGCACAGCAATGAACAGAAAAATGGCAAAGAGACGCATTAATGTCGTTTATCTCCTTGAGGGTGGAGGGCTTGAAATTGCCCCCTGCACAGTTCGTTCGCACTATCCCTACTGCTGCGATTGAAAAGATGCCGGGGTTAGGGCGAGAAAATGAGGGTGGTTTGGGTTGTGAGCCGTCAGATAGGAGAAATGGGTGGGATGACGGACTCACAACCCGAATTACGGTTTAATATTTTAAGATAGAACCCCATTCGCCAACAACCCAGAGGGTGCCGTCTGCAGATTGGGTGATGTCGCTGAGGTTAGTGCGGGTGGGACTCTGCTGATCAAGCCATGTTACGCCTCCGTCAGTGGTATGCAGGATAGTTCCACCTTCGCCAACAGCCCATCCCTCGTTAGCGTTGATGAAGCATATTCCCTGCAAGGTGTCGTCGGTTGGTGTAACCTGTTGATTCCACATCGTCCCTCCATCTGTAGTGGCATAAATCGCGCCTCCGGATCCAACAGTCCAGGCTGTATTGGCATCAATCGCGTATATCGATCTTAGCTCATCGGGTCCTATGATTTTTGCTTCCCATGTTTGACCGGCATCCATAGTTTTTATAACGGTCCCACTCGCTCCGACTGCCCAACCGGTGTTGCCATCAACGAAATAGGTGCCGTATAGGTTGTTGAAAGCAACCATCATGTCTCCAGAGTCCTGACCGTTCCACGTTTGACCGCCGTCGTTTGTATGTGCGATTTTACCGACTTCACCGACCCCCCAGCCGTGTTGTGGGGTGGAGAAGTGGAGGTCATAGTAGCCAAGGGCACTTTTCCAGCTAGTTGCTGGATCGGAAAAGACGATCCGTTGTGCCGTGCCGTGTCCTTCGTCTGATGGGTCGCTGACGCTGTGCCATTTTACCCCACTGTCGAGTCCCTCAAGTAGGGTTGCATTGCTGCCGACGATGTAACCTCTATTTGGGTCAACGAAATGGATCCCGAAAAGTTCAAAGACATTTCCGCTATATTGGGCTTGCCATGTCTGACCACCGTCGTTGGTGTGCAAAACGGTTCCCGATAAACCCACTGCCCAACCCAATTTATCATCGTAGAAATGGACTTTGGTTAGATGGTTACTCATTGAGATGTTTTCCCACGATGCGCCGCCATCGGTACTGTGCAGAACGGTTGCAAATTCACCGACCGCCCAAACCTCCTGATCGGTGACGTATTGGACAGTATAGAGTCGGTTCGGTGCGGGTCTGGGTTCGAGCGGTGTCCATGTCTTGCCGCCATCCGAGGTTCTCAGAATGACGCCGAACTCTGCTGCACACAGCCCGTTGTTCGCATCGGTGAAATGAATGCCCCAGATCGGTTCGGGCATACCGTTGGAGTGAGGCACATTGCTCTCTTGGGTCTCCCAAGTCTCGCCGGCATTGGTTGTATGGATCAGCGCACCATTACCGCCGACCGCCCACCCCATCTGATCGGTGAGCATATACATTCCATCAAGACTGGCAGCAACGCCGCCCTGTTGGGCTACCCACGTCATGCCCCCATCTGTGGTGCCAATCACAGTACCGGCATCGCCGACCGCCCACCCCGCTTGGGGGGTGGCGAATTGAACGCTCCGGATCGCGTTATTAGTTCCCGTTTCCTGCCTCGTCCATGTCATACCGCCATCTGTGGAGTGAATGACGAGGCCCCCGTCGCCGCCTGCCCAACCGTGTCGGTCATCGACGAAAAAGATGGTTGATAGGGATGCCCGCGTGCCGGTGGAAAGTTTCATCCATGTTGCGCCCCCGTCAACCGTTTTCAACACAGTTCCCTCTTCGCCTGCAATCCAGCCGATTTGTGGGGTGATAAACCGGACTTTGTGGAATTCGTTTTTGAACGGGAGGGGTTGACTCGGTTGGTTGACCCAGGTTTCGCCTCCATCGCTCGTATGCAGAATTGTAGACTGCGCCCCGACAATCCAGCCGTGCTGTTGATCTACAAAGAAAATATCTATCAACGCTCCTTGCCATTTTGACTCACGGATAGTGGTCCATGCCTTCTCTGACGCGAAGGTATTTGCCATAGAGATGAGTAACAACCCTATAGCGACCAACGTCGTGATATGCCACTGTTTGTTAATTTTCATTTTTTTGGTTCCTCCCATTGTGATTTCGTTGGCTGTTGTAAACACAAATATATTATACAACGATGGATTAATGCCGTCAAGCAGTTCTTTGCGGTTTGTGGGTCTCAAATCCCGCCTTGACAGTCTGCTATAGTGGTGATATGATAACGGACTGATGGCTGAAGACGGGAAAACGAGAAAACGGGAAGACCAGATCTCATTGAGGGGTGCTCATATAGCTCAAGCGTTCAATGAACTAATGATTTTCACGTTTCACGCATCACGTTTCAACAATTGGCATTAGGTTAATGATATGGAAAAACTTGTAGGTATCCTTGAACGGATTGTTTTTGAAAACGCGGAAACGGGCTATACCATCGCTCGATTGACTTCGCGTGATTACCCGACCGAACTGATCACCGTTGTGGGGAATCTTGCTACCGCAAGTGCAGGTGAAAGTCTCGCTCTCACCGGGGTGTGGGTCAATAACCCGCAATATGGCAGACAGTTCAAGATCGAGGGATATGAGACGGTGCTGCCCGCAACTGTCGTTGGGTTGCGGAAATATCTCGGTTCGGGGATGATCAAAGGGGTCGGTCCGGTGATGGCGGCGCGGATTGTCAATAAGTTCGGGATGGACACGATGGATGTGATTGAGCAGACTCCCAACAAACTGCGGGAGGTCCAAGGAGTCGGCAAAAAGCGGGTCGATATGATTAAGGAGGCGTGGGCAGCGCAACGCGAAATCAAGAACGTAATGCTTTTTCTGCAATCCAACAATGTCAGCACCGCCCATGCGGTCAAAATCTATAAGACCTACGAAAGCGATGCGATCCCAATTGTCCGTGAAAATCCGTATCGCCTCGCCGATGACATTTACGGGATAGGCTTCAAAACAGCGGATACCATTTCGCAGAACCTCGGTATCGCGCCTGAGTCCCCGCACCGAGTGATGGCGGGGATCAAATATGTGCTAAGTCATAAAGCGGATGACGGTCACGTTTTCCTGTATCAGGAGGAATTGCTCACCGCGTGTGAGGAGATCTTAGAGCTACCGCCCGATCTGATTGAGGAGGGAATCGCGGAATTAATCGCGAAGGAGGAGATTATTTTTGAAAACACACCGGAGGGTGAGGCGATCTACCTCGCGCCATTTTACTATGCGGAGATCGGTGTAACCAATACGGTGTCAAAGTTATTGCAAACCCCTGCTAATCCTATTGCGGTCGGTTTCGTTGACGGATCGATTGATCGGCTTGAAAAGCAGATGGGGATCCATTTTGCTGCCAATCAGCGGGAGGCGGTTAAGACCGCGTTGACCGCTAAGGTGATGCTCTTGACCGGTGGACCGGGGACGGGAAAAACGACGACAACGATCGGTATGCTCCATCTCTTTGAAGCCCTTGAAAAGCGGGTACTGTTAGCAGCACCCACTGGACGGGCGGCGAAACGTATCAGCGAGACCACCGGACGTGAAGCCAAGACTATCCACCGCTTGTTAGAGTTCTCGCCGCAGGATAACGGTTTCAAACGGAATCAGGAGAATCCGTTGGAGGCGGATGTGGTGATTATTGATGAGATGTCGATGGTTGATCTCATCCTGATGAACAACCTGATGAAGGCGATACCGCCAAACGCGACTTTGATTATGATCGGTGATGTGGATCAACTGCCATCCGTGGGCGCGGGGAATGTGCTGACAGACCTCATTGCTTCGGGGCAGGTCACGGTTGTTACGTTGACGGAGATTTTCCGTCAAGCGCAGGAGAGTTATATCGTCACCAACGCGCACCGCATCAATCGTGGCGACTTTCCGCAGACGACCGGTCCCGCTGATCGCAACTTCTTCTTTATCGAGGAGGAGGATCCGGATCGGGCGGCTGACCTGATATGTGATCTTGTGGGGAAGCGTCTGCCTAAGCATTACGGCTACCACCCGATGGACGATATTCAGGTGCTCTGCCCGATGCGACGGGGCACGGTTGGCTCTGAAAATTTCAACAAACGTTTGCAGGAAATTCTCAACGATTCGTCGGAGGAGGCGATTCGGGGCGGTCGAAACTTTCGGGTCGGGGATAAGGTGATGCAGGTTCGGAATAACTACGACTATGAGGTTTTTAACGGGGATATTGGGCGTATCACCGATGTGGATCTTGTCGATAAGTTAGTCACGATCCAATTCCCTGAAAAGCATGTTGCTTTTGATATGGCGGATCTGAATGAGTTAGTGTTGGCTTACGGTATCACGGTCCACAAAGCGCAGGGTAGTGAGTATCCCGCTGTTGTTATACCGTTGATGACGCAGCACTATCTGATGCTGCAACGGAATCTACTCTATACCGGCATTACGCGGGCGAAGGAGTTGGTTGTCCTCGTTGGAACGAAGAAGGCACTCGGTATGGCGATTCGGAATAATAAGGTGGTTGAGCGGAATAGTTTTCTTGCGGAGCGGCTTCGAGGCGGTGTCAGTTCATTGGTTCATTAATTCATTGGTTCATTTTCACACTGGGGGACATGGAACTAGTACAAATAGTTTCATAGCTCGATTGTTACTGGTCGGAAATGTGGTTCGGGTTCATCGTCAATGAATACATCTGGATTTAACTCAAGCATTTCTGGTAATTCTGCTTTAAGTGAATCCAGAAGTTTTTTCTTAGTTCTTTCCATGCAATTAACTCCTCCGACCCCTTGTACCCAACCGATCCACCAATTTCCTTCCTTGGCTATGTATGCTGTGAAGATTCGTTTGTGACCATTCAAGTCGGCCATGTCTTGGCTCCATGACTGCTTACCAAGTGCCTTTAGATTCTCCTCTGAATAATCTAATACTTTCATTGTTGATCCTCCATCGTAGATTACTCCTGTTTGTATTGGTGTTCATTCATTCCAGACATCCGCGTGGCTGAACCACCTCAACTGATTCGTTTTTTCTCGTTCAAAAATATCTTCGAGATCTTCATAAAGCGGAGAGTCTTTATTGAGATCAAAGAACTCTTGTGTGGTAAACTCCATCAATTCTTCACGTACCACCTTCCGAATGATTTGTTCCAACTGCTCAACAGTCAGGGTGACTGTCGTTTCCTCTGTTTTGGTCACGTTGTCGCTCATCTTGATTGTCCTTCTGTTTTTTGGTTTCTGCTGAAAAATTATCGAGCATTATAGCATACGATAATGGACAATACCAAGTCCTTATTTTACGTTGTTACTCTTTTCTCTATGTCCGTGGTTTCGACGCGGACGCCTCGCCATTGACGAATATCGTCACTGATTGCGTAGAAAGCTGGAATTACGAACAGTGTCAAAAGGGTAGCCACCGACAATCCCCAAACAATGGTGCTCGCCATCGGCATCCATATCGCAGACTTCCCACCGACTCCCAACGCCATCGGTAAAAGACCGCTCACAGTCGTAATTGAGGTGAGTAGGATTGGGCGTAGGCGTGTGCGTCCTGCGTTGATAATTGCTTGCCATTTTCCTGTCCCCGCCGTCCGTTGACGATTGATAAACTCAACCAGCACTATCGAGTCGTTAACGACGATACCAGCCAGCGCAACAAGCCCGTATGTCGAAGCGACGCTCAAGGGGTTTCCAGAGGTGATCAGCCCTACCATTGCGCCGATGAATGCGAAGGGGACGGTCATCAGAATAATTAGCGGTTGGAGGAAGGATCTGAACTGCGTTCCCAGTATGAAATAGACCAGCATAATCCCGAAAGCGAAGAAGATGGGGATGTCCCTAAAAACCTGCCGAAACTCGGCAAATTCACCGCCTGATTCAAGTGTGTAGCCCGGATAGCGTGGACTAATCTTATCGAAACGGGCACGGAGTCTCTGATTCACGTTCACCCCAGAAACTACTTCTTCATCCACATTGGCAGTGATTGTGATGGCTCTCTCCCCTTTATAGCGATGAATGGTTGAGTAACCTTGTGCTACACTCAGTTGGGCAACATCTCGGAGTGGCACTGGCACCCCCATTGCACCCATCAATTTTAGATTCTCCACATCTTGGAGCGTCGTGCGCGCGGATTCACTGAATTTGACGACGACATCAATCTCCTCATCGCCCTCACGGAATACAGTTGCCTTCGCGCCTTCAAACGCATTGCGTGCGGTGAAGGCGATCTGCTGGAGCGTCAGTCCATATTCGTTAGCCTTGTCCTCATCAATGTGAAGTTTAATCTCCTCTTGGCCAAGCGCGTAGTTGTCTTTGATGTCAATAACTCCGGGCATTTTCGCAAGTTCTGCTTTCAGTTGGTCTGTGATAGCTTCCAGTTCGTCAAAGTATTTTCCTTTTACTATGACTTCGACATCTGTGCCGGTGGGAGGTCCCTCTTCCCTTGTCTGAAATTCAATTCGCTCGGGACCCGTGATACGACTGTATCTCTGGCGGAGTTCTGCAATAATTTCATCAAGTGTTCGTTCACGATCTTTGGCTTCGGCGACTTCAATATGGAGCATTCCTACGTAGCTGTTACGCTCAGCGCGTTCGTTGTCCACTAGGCGAATGCCCGTTCTCGCGATGACTGCCTTGATTTCAGATTTGGTCATCGCGAGCGTAACTGCCTCAAATTCGCGCATTACATCATCTGTCGTTTCCAAGCGGGTGCCCACAGGCATTGTGACATAGGCAAAAATCATCGGATACTCGTCACCGTGGAACATGTCGACCTCCACTAGTCCAAAGCGGATTGGGAGAAAGCTCAGGAGTAGGCAAAGGAGAATACCACCCAGTATCCAGTATCGACGGCGCAGTGTGAAACTCAAGAATCTGGTGTAGGGCTTTAGGAGGTGGCGCATCAGTCTGTCTTGGGATTTGGGACGCCCAACTTTGCCCCAATCTGCGATGTGGGACGGTAAGATGAAGAAACATTCAAACAGGGAGGCGGCGAGCGTCAAGGCGACGATGATTGGGATAATCTTCATGAATTTACCGACAATTCCCGGCAATAGTGCGAGTGGGAGGAAGATGGCAGCTGTTGTTAGGGAAGCGGTTATCACGGGACCTGCGACTTCATGCGCTCCGTTGATAGCGGCTTGGATCGGCGATTCCCCCTCCTGCATCCGACGATAGACATTTTCCATTACAATAATAGCATCGTCCACAATGATGCCGAGCACCAACACCAATCCGAACAACGACATGGTGTTGATAGATTCGTTGGCAGCGCCCATGAGACCAAAGGTGATCAGGAGTGTCAACGGGATGCCGATAGCGACAAAAATTGCGTTCCTCAGTCCCATGAATATGTATAAGACAAGGAGGACGAGCAGTACCCCGAAAAGTGCGTTATATTGCAGCTTGCCGAGCGAATTACGAATTTGGATTGAGCTGTCGTTCACTAATATGATTTCCGCACCTTCCGGCAGTCGATTTGTCCGATATTTCTCCGCTATGGTTCGGACTGTATCGACGATCTGGATCGTACTCCCCTCGCCCCGTTTTGCCACTGAGAGTGTAATTGCGGGTTTGCCGTTCAAACGGGGGATTACGGTCGCTTCTTCATAGGTATCTCGAACCTGTGCAACGTCCCTGATGCGAATCTTGCCGCCGCCCGGAATCTGTTGCACTATCACATTTTGGATCTGGTCAATCGAATCGAACTCACCGACGGTGCGCAGCAGGTATTCCAACTGTCCAATCTTCAGTTCTCCAGCAGGGACGTTCATATTCTTGGCTGCCAACGCGCCGACAACTTGTTGCAGCGTCAATGAATACCGATCGAGGTGGTCGGGATTTATCTCGACCCAGATCTGGCGGTCACGAATCCCATAGACTGAAACCTCCAAGACATCCTCAACCGCTGCGATTTCATCTTGGAGTTCTTCTGCTAGTTTTTGTCTCTCCTTTTCTGGGAGGTCCCCCGCTATAATGACATCGACTACCGGTGTTAGTGTATTTGACTCTAGCTTGAATATAACAGGATCCTCCGCATCTTCAGGCAGATTTTGGACTTTGTCTAGCTCTGTGCGGAGGTCTTGATACAGTTTGTCAAACTCGTCACGTGAAATATTCTGATCAAATTTGACACTGATGCCGGTGGATCCTTCAGCGGCGGTTGAGGTGATAGACTCAATTTTATTTACGTCAGCGATTTCGTCCTCAATCGGCTTAGTGATCAGTTTTTCAATCTCTTCGGGCGAAACGCCGGGATACGCCACCCAAATAATTACCCAATTGAAGGACATATCGCGTTCGAGTTCGCGTGGCATATTGATGAGCATATATGATCCCAAAACAATTGTCGCAATGGTGATCATGTGAACTAGGACTGGGTTGTTGACAGATAGTCTAAATACGGATTTCATTATGGGGTCTTCCTAGTCGATTGCGTTATGTTATAGATTATTGCATACTTCTGGGCTTGACGTTATAGACGTTTTCGGGTATTCTTTCGTTGAAACAAGCGGCAAGGGACACGGCATTTTAATTAAACGATAATAAGCGTCAGTGGCGTTGACCACATAGGGGGCAAATTTGAATTATGGGCTGGATTAAATACGCAATTGTCACGGCATGTGCGTTGGCTGCTGCAGATATGTGTGTGAAGTTGGCAGCGAACAGGATTTCTAGCAGTCTGTTGATGTTGATATACGGCTGCTGTACATTCTCGACTGGACTGACTTGGGTGCTGTGGCAATGGGCACGTGGCATACCGCAACATGCCCAGCTCTCAGGTGCTTTAGCGAGTATGGGTATGGGATTCGCGTTCAGCGGCGTGACTATAGGATTGTATGTTACCTTTAGCGCGGGGGCACCAATCTCTCTCGGCTCACCCGTTATCCGGTTCGGCGGGATATTACTGACAAGTATCGCTGGCATGATATTTTTACGGGAACCGCTCACCCTTCGATATGTTATCGGCGTACTGCTCGTCTGTAGTGGTATGTATTTGATTATTACGAGATAGGAAATCAGTGAAACGTGATACGTAAAAATCATTTATTGAGGTGTTAGGTTAAGTCTACCGCAGAGACGCGGAGAACGCAGAGAAGAATTTATAGTGAATTCAAAAAATAAATAGACACTTGCGCCACCCGGTAGGTGCGGTTTGTAACCGCACTGCATCGGCGCAGTTAGAAACAGCGCCTACCAAACGGTAGAACGGTATCTTCGTTTTCCTACCCCCCCGATTTGGAGTGTCTAAGTAATTCTAAGATCTACCATAGTTTACGCTGACAACATAATTCCCGCCCCGAATCTGCCCGTCCTTCCTTTTTGATATCGTTCAGAGAAAAACAGATGTGCATTGCAATAGGTGCATATCTGAGCGACCTCTATGTTTTGCGCTGGGATACCTGCCTCTATGACCTGCTGCTTGTTCGCTTCCCACAGGTTAAAATACCCTTTGCCATCGGGGGTTTCGTTGTTAATATAGCCGTCGGTGCTACCGAAGGTATCTTGTACTTGTGAGATGACTTCGGGACCGACTTCGTAGTGACAGGGACCGATGGAGGGACCGATCCCTACGAGCATGTCGGTCGGATTGCAGTTGAATTCTTGCTTTAAGGTTTCTGCCGTTTTTTGCGCTGCCAATTTGACCGTGCCGCGCCATCCGGCATGTACAGCGGCTATCACCCGCTTTTGAGGATCGAAGAAAAGAACGAGCACACAGTCCGCCGCAAGAACCGTTAGGTACAGGCGAGGCACATCGGTTATCATTGCATCTGTCGCTTCGACTGCCGTATCAAGATCGGCTGCACCGCAGCCCCTCATTTCTTCTGTTACGATTGTCACTGTGCCGCTATGCACCTGTTTTGGAATTGTAAAATCGGAGAGGGGGATCCCGACATTGGCTGCCAGACATTCGCGATTTTGCAGGACAGTCTTAGCGTTGTCTTCGACGTGAAACCCCAGATTGAGGGATTCGTAGGGCGAGGGACTTAAACCGCCGATGCGGGTCGAAACAAAGTGGTCTATCCCACTCTGTTTCGACAGGTTCTGGAACCGGAATGTGGACAGTGATTGAAGGCGGGTTTCTAACATAGCACTAGGCATTGCTTTCGAGTGCCTGGAGCAACCCACGCATGTGCCCCACGCAGTAGGCGATGTACTCCCTGCCTTCTGGGCCGTCTGTGGTGAGTCGCATGATGTGATCGTAGTCGATGACCGCGTCGTAGCCCACATCGTGCAGTGCCTTAGCAACACGGTACATGTCCATGTCCCCAGCGTCGGGGATTACCTCCTCGTACCCCTTCTTTTCAGGAATCTTTCCACGCACGTTGCGGAAATGGACGTGGAAGATTTTGCCCTGTCCCCCGAAGTGGCGAATGCCCTCAAAAACGTCTTCGCCCGATTCGTAACGGGTGCCGACGCAGAAGGTCATGCCGTTGTTCGGGGACGGGACTTCGGAAAACAGATGGTCGAAGGCGGCGAAGTTGTAAAGAACCTGTGGTACACCGTAGAGGCTGGGAACGGGTGGGTCATTGCCGTGCATGGCAACCTTGACGCCTGCACTCTCTGCTACAGGCACAACGCTCCTAAAGATTTTCAGGGTGCGCTCCCAGATCTCATCGTGGGTCGGTGCGCCTTCTGGTGCGGGTTGATCGAGGGCTTCGCTCAGATCTACTTTCAGGTGCTGGTATCCGCCTCTGCCTTCAATGAAGCTGTGCATAGATTCGGGGAAATGACCGAATTGCCCCGCCTGAAAACATTGGATCCCCATCACCGGCAGGTCAAATTCGCCGCAGAGTTCGGCGTTGACAATCAGATTGTCGATTTCTTCTTCGGAGCCGGGCTGACCGAGAAAGGTTTTGATGCAGTTGCTGTTAGCGGTGTTGGCACGTTCGATCTTTAAGCCTGCTTTGTCTATTACCTCTACAACTTGTTCTAATCCCTCGCGGTTTGCACGACCACCGGCGTCTGAATAGCCGGGACAGATGTCCAAGGTGATGTCCACGCAGTCAACGCCGATCTGTTTGAGAAAGGCGAGGTCGTTGGGACGGTTTAACCAGTCAGGGCTGATGCGGGTGCCAATTTTCATCATTGTTTGTGCTCCTTGTTAATATAGGTGATTTGTGAGTTACCGGTAAACTGCTTGAATCATTGATCGGATGTAACCGACAGCGAAAGCGCGTCCTGCCCATTGGGCATTTTCTTGGGGAAAACTGGGGGTGTGATCCATCATGAAGGGGCCTTCAAAACCGACTTCCCGATAGGTTTGCATGGCTTGATACATATCCACATCTCCCTCATCCACGAAAACTTCTTGAAACCTGTCTGGGGTGCCCCGCAGGTTACGGAAATGAACGGCAGCAATTTTGTTTTGAGCACCGATTCGCCGGATAGCGGTTGGCACATCTTCTCCCATTTCACGGACGCAGCCCTGACAAAACAGCATAGCGTTCACGTGGCTGGGAACCTCCTTGAACATGCGCTCAAAATCGTCGAGGGTCGATAGGATGCGGGCTGCACCGCCGAGCGGATCCGGGCGCGGCGGGTCGTCCGGGTGCATGGTGAGCTGCACCTCCGCTTCTTCAGCCACGGGTACGATGTGCTCAAGGAAATGCTTTAGATTCGCTCGGAGTTTCTCCTCAGAGATGTGGTGATCGGGGTAATCGGGCGGTTCTTTCATGAACTCGTCGTAATCGAATGTGCTGTAACTTGCCCCGCCTCTACCGATGGTTCGCGCTGTCCGAAAATTCCCGATGCCTCGGAAGTTGTAGCACAGTGTCGGGACACCGGCTTCCCCCATATTCCTGATCAGGGTGCACCAGCCCTCAACATGTTCGTCTCTGCCCAGTTTGCCGAGCGTGATTTCTTTCGCGGGTCTGAGGCCGACGTTGTTGAACATCATCCCGTGGGATTCGACCTTTTTACGTACATCTTTCCAGATATCGGCACGGTCGCCCGGCTTGGGAGGCGGTGGGTGCATCACCGCAACGTAATCCACACCGATTGCCTTGAAAATGCTAAGATTCTCGTCGTTGATTCCCTCTAGGGAAAGGTGGTCTTGTATTGTCATGATGGGGATCTCCGATTTGTATAACCTAGTACAAGCACGTAGGTTGGGTTGAGCGTAGTGAAACCCAACCTACGATAGGACGATGTTATTCTTCTAATGGACGTGTCCGCGGGCGGCGATGTCCCATTGATCGCTGATTTGTCCATTTTTTAGGACAGTGTAGGTATCTAATAGGTTTGCGACAACGCATGAGTGGTTTGGTACGAGTCGAACTTTGGAACCTATCGCCAGATCGAAATCTCCGCGTACTACAACCCCATGCTCTTCCGAAAGTCTGGTGACAATCATCTCGTAATCTGTATCCTCGAAGTGATCTAGTGGGTATGCAAGTCCGAATCCTTCCATCCCCGGCATTCCGTGCGCGCCTTGATCGGAGCTCAAGGTTTTGGATCCTGAGTCGATAATAAAGTAATCCGCGTTTTTGCTCACCACCGTTGCTAACACTGAGAGTGCGATCTGGTCTAGCTCGATCACCTTGAGACGCAGGGGCATTCTATCCATAAAGATGTAATTGCCCGGTCTAATTTCGGTGATACCGTCGTAGCTATCACTCACAAGGGTGCCGGGTGTGGATCCAACGGAGACTTCCGAAACTTCAATGCCGTTGCTTTCCAGTCTTTTCCGCACGCGGTTCATAGTCCCGCACTCTTCTTGGGCGATTTTTCGCGCTGCTTGGGCATCATCTGCGCCGTAAGTATGCCCGGCGTGGGATAGCAGCCCGACAAAATTCAGATTGGGTTCTCGGATAATTTTTTGTACTAATTCCACCATGCCGGGATCGTCTTCCTGAAGTCCACAACGGTGTAGCCCCACATCTATCTTCAGAAAGATGCTGATCTGTTTTTGGTGCCTCCCTGCAACTTGAGCGATTGCACCTACTCCTGCGGGACTATCAACGATGAGGCGGAGGTCAACGTCATGAGCCTTTGCAGCGGCGATGAGGCGATCGAGTTTTGAATCAACGACTAGGGGGTATGCTACAGTGACGGAACGGATCCCGTTGTTGATAAAAACGAGTGCCTCGTCTACCTTTGAGGAGGTAATTCCGACCGCACCGGCACCTATCTGTTGCCGGGCGAGTTCAATACACTTGTGGGTCTTGATGTGTGGGCGGACATTGACACCGCGCATATTGCCGATGTCCTGAATCAGTTGGATGTTGGCTTGTATCCTCTCCTGATCCAACAGGATGTGAGGGGTTTCTAGTTCTATAAGTGATTGGTCTATCTGTCCCATGTGTTTGCCTCCAAGTGTGGGCGGGATAACCCCGCCCCTACGGTTAAATGAGTTATATTGTTACATAGATGGGGCTTGCCCATGCCTTTGCTCCATCTGTTTGCAGCACTCGAATCCAATACGGGTGACAACCTGCTGGCAACGCTGCCTCCTTAAACCTAAACGCTACCTCCTTACCAATACCGAGCGGCAGTTGTTCAAACACAACTTTCATATCAATCCCACCGGCATCCACGACAATCGGTGAATCACTGATCTCCTGAAGCGAGACGGTCTGATTCAGTACCGGTGTCTTAAAATCGAGGGTTGTCTCAGGGGAGGCGTCGAGTTTTAGAATCACGCCATCGGCGTCTCCGGTTGTTACGGATTTCCAAGAGACGGTTCGCTTGGTGACTGCCTCGATTCCTTCCGCCGGGGTATCGAAGGCGTAACCTTCTGCCCCCAGAATCCGTCCCCTATCTATCTCAAGGCTACCGTCCCATCGCACCAGCCGATTTCGCGCTCGGATGCGCTGCCCCGACCACGCCACACGGATCTGATCCTCCGCTCGTTCAGTGGTCGTGGGGAAGGTATAAATCTGTTCCAAGCCTCTGAAGATGTCCACCCGTTCGATGGGAGCAGTGCCGACCACGTTCACGGAGATCTCCGGCGGTTGGTTCGTCTGATACGCTGACCCCATCGGTTGACCGTCTGCGGTTACGTCAAGCAGGATGCGCTGCCCGGTTGTTCCGTAACATCGACGGGCTTTCAGAGCTTCCCACAATCCTTCGCGTGTCAGTTCTGACGCATAGATGCAGGTCAATCCGCCGTACACACCGAATGAACCGCTGCCCGGTGGAGCGGCACCGGGGCGTCCCTTGTGGTCGTCACTCCCGGCGGTGAAACCGACTTGATAGCCTTTCTCCAATGCTTCCCGTAGAAACCACTCGAACTCCCCCCATTCGGAGTAGACCTCAATGAGCGGCTCCAGTTCGGGGTTGTGCCAGTTGAGGTTGGCGTAGCGTCCACCGACATGGGGTAGCAGCAGGACATCTTCTCCTCGCAGTGTGTCGTAGAGCTCCGTGACATGGGTGCAGTCGGTATCGATGTCCGATTTATCGGGGATCAGCACATGACTGGAGCGGTGCAGCGGACCATCGTTCCCCGGATAGTAGACGTTGTGGTCGCCTCCGAGCGGTGTATTTGCCGACCATTCATACCCAACAAAGGTGACAAATCTGCCGGGATCGTATTGGGTGTTCGCCTGCGTTTTAATCTCCTTCCAGACCGCTTCAGTGATTTGGAAGTCATTCCCCTGATGCCCGGCGAAGTCAACAAGTGCTGCCTCGCGGGCAAAGCGAAAATAGGAGGAGACCGGGTTTGTGCCGACGGTTTCTTCGCTCTGACCGTGGAGGTCGCCCCAGAAGGGTTGGTGGGTGCCACGATTCTCCACACACCGAAGCGGGTTTCCTTCTGCTTCCAATCCATGCTCTGAATCGGTTGCACTCACCCGATAAATTCCCGTTTTTGGGGTTTTCACACCTTCAAAACGGTGGACACCTCGGTCTGTGGGTTGGAATTGATACGCCTCTGGCAAACCGCTCAATCCCTCAGCGTTGATTTGGACGGTTCCGGTGTATCCGGTGCTCGGATTGCCCCAGAGGTCTTCAGCTTTGATCCCGATCCATGTTTCTTCATCGAGGGTGGTTTCCGAGGGGGCTAATACCACCAACTTGTGCGGGGAACCGCTGATAATTGGGAGCTTTGGTGATGGCACTTCCGTGTAAACCCACGTTCCACACCAATCGACAGCGACGCGAAATTCAAACGCCTCTTTGCAGAAGGTCTGCGCTCGACTGCCCGGACTCCCGCCTGAAGTCTCTCCGAGTGTTAGGGTGATAGTGTCCCCCTCGGAAAGTGAATCGTCGAAGACATCAACGGTCACACAGAGCCGCCAAGGCCGGATGTAGCGTTGCTTTTCAAACCGCGCTCTCAGGGATGCGGGACCTGTCGTGGAGACGGTGGCATATTCCGGTGCGGAGGGGTTTTCAAATTGGGGTGCCGCCCAGTCGCTGACATCTCGCCAAGCAAATTTAATGACACCGCCATCATCGACCCCGTAGCGACCAGCGTGGTAGGTGATACGCCATGTGCCGACCGATCCCGCTACAATCGGGGCAGCCGGATCAATCTCTGCCCAACCGTATAAGGCGCGAATTTCTGATTCCGTCATAGGTTATTTCTCCGCATCATGCGCGAGATATTAGTACCACCCTGCTTTGTTGACCACATTGCGTAACGGTTCGCCGACGGCAAACCGACGTGCGTTTTCGAGGAGAACCCCGAATCGGCGTTCCGGGAGGTTTTCGGCGTCCTTCACCGCGATATGGGGTGTGAGCAGCACGTTGGGCAGATTCCACAAGCGGTGATCCGATGGCAGCGGCTCTACTTCAAATACATCGAGACCGCATCCCGCGATTACGCCGTTTTCGACCGCGTCTGCGAGGTCGTCGATTTTCATTGTTTTGCCGCGACCGATGTTGATAAAGTAAGCGGAGTTCTTCATCAGGCGGAAACGTTCGGCGTTCCATATCCCATCGGTTTCGGGTGTGTGCGGCGTTGTCGCTATCACGAAATCTGCGCGCGGCAGCTGATCATCCAGATCCGCAGGCGGGTACAGCTTGACGAAAGGAAGGTCATATTCGGGTCTCGGTTCTATACCGATTACCGACATACCAAACTCCACACATAGCCTCGCTGTCTCATGACCGATGCCGCCCACGCCGAAGATTAGCGCGGTGGATTCTGCGAGATCGACATAGCCATGCTTACGAGCATTGGGGTCCCATCTCCGCTCTCGTTGTGCTTCGACGTAGTAGGGCAGCCCGCGTGAGAGTCCGAGTAAGAACATCATGATATGGTGGCTGATGTGATCATAGTAGATACCGCGTGGGTTACCGATCACCACGGGATGCTCAATCAGTTCCTTGTAGTAGTAGCCCGGAAAGGGACCTGCATCGGGATTTTGCAGCCACCGCAATTTTGTTGCGACCTTCAGCGCATCGGGCGGTATCCAACCGTATGCTGCATCAGCATCGACAATTTCACGGCGTGCCTCTTCGTCAGTTTCGGGGACAGCGACGCGATACTCCGGGAGATATTCCTCCAAACGCGGGGCAAACTCGCGCTTGAGTTCGTCCAACGGCGGCATCATGACAAGTTTGATCATCGTGTATTCCTTTGAGATTACGAGTAAAGAAGGTGGTTCATGTTAAAAGTAAAGCGCAAGGTCCAAAAAACGTGAAACGTGATGCGTGAAACGTGAAAAATGACTGAATCGATTTCTGTTGCACTGCTTTTTTAACATGAGCCACGAAAGTTAGGATTAATTCTGGTGTGCAGGATCTAGCTGAAGCGCGATCGACGGGATTCCATGTTGGTGTGCACATCGAGCAGTACCGTACGACCCTCCGCATTCAGTTGCTGCGCTTGCTCAAGAGCGGAAACCATTTCGCTCGGCTTAATCACGGTGATACCGACCGCTCCCATACCCTCGGCAATCTTGGCGTAATCGCCCGTCATTTCCGTTGTGCCAAACTGCTCGCGGGCTGTTGGATAACCCCCTGGGTAGGTCGACATGCCGCCGTTATTGAGAACAACGGTCGTGATAGGTGCCTCAGCGCGAACAGCGGTTTCGATGTCTAAGCCGGACATGCCGAAAGCACCATCGCCCATGAAGTTCAAGCAGAACTTGTCAGGTTTTGCGATCTTCGCCCCGATCATCAACGGTATGCCGAAACCGAGATGGGTGGTCTTGCCCCAACCGATGTAGCTGTGTGGCACGGTGCCGGGGTAGAACGGCATGATTGAATCACGGGGGGCACCGGCATCGTGGGTGACAATACTATTCTCCAGATCCATCGCCTTGACCATATCGCCGATGACGCGGTAGGTGTTGATCGGTTCTTCGTCCGAGTTGAGCAGGGGTGACCATTCATCCATCCACGTTTTCTTGAGTATGGCAATATCTGTGGCGACTTGCGTTTCGCCCTTTCTCCCACTTTCGCCGAGTTGGGCTTTGGCTTCCTCGATCATCGCCTCAAGCGTCAGTTTGGCATCGCCGGGTAGCCCAATGTCAACGGAGAAATCTTTGTTGATATCCTCAATGCTTTCGGCGTTATGGATGATGACCTTGCCATCCGGAATCGGTTGACCGTAATGCGTGTGGGTCAGACTTGAACCGATGGCGAGTAGCACATCTGATTCCTGCAACCACGTTCGTGCGGGGAGAGTTGTCGCACCGCTGCCGGAGCCAACAGAAAGGGGATGGCGCTCGTCGAAGGAGGATTTACCGGGCATGGTGCAGTAGACCGGTATCTCGGTCAATTCAGCAAATTCTGTGAGTGCTTCGGTCGCTCCGGAGAGCAGCACACCCATCCCCGACCAGATGACGGGTTTCCTCGCGTTCAGTAGTTCCGTAACGGCGTCTTTGATATCGCTGGGGGAAGGAAGCTGAAGTGCTCGCTTGGGTGACTTGTAGTTAAGGGCACCTTCTGGGACTTCCTGCAATCCGACATCGCTCGGCGTTTCGACAATCACGGGGCCGGGGCGGCCATTCCGGAGGTGGTGGAAAGCCCGTCGCATGACAGTTGCAACTTGATCCGGTTTTGTAATGACTTCACCGTATTTCGACACCGTTTGGTATGTTCGGACGGGTGAGAAGGAGGGACGTACCGCGTATTCGCTAATGGAGGGACCGCCCGGCAGGTACAGAATCGGAACATTGTCAGCGAAAGCCTGTGCAATACCGCCCATAGAGTTTTCAGCACCGGGTCCACCCTGTGTGATGATGACGCCGAACTTGTTACGGTTGTTGACGCGACTATACCCGTCTGCTGCCATCACGGCACCACGCTCGTGCCGGAACATGACGGTCCTAATGCCTTCTTGGGCGACCGCTTCGATGAGTTGGTTGGAGGGAAAACAGGATATCCATTCAACACCTTCCATTTTCAAAATCCGTGCTACAGCTTGTGTTGTGTCCATCTATAGGATTCTCCTTTAGTTTTGCTTCAATAGTTCATTGGTGGATTAGTTCATTGGTTGATTAACCTGATGAAGGCTATACATTGTGCTCTGTCGTGCCGTATGCACAGGGGTTACGGCATACGGAGTATGCCTACTACTTTATGGCAGCTTGGGTTATTATAACGGATTCGCTATACTTTCGCAAGCATTAGATTTCGGTTATGCCTGCTTGACAACCCATGGCAAACTGGATAAAATAGACTGGATATACAGTTGTCCGGTTATGCCTACAATTTGATGATAGTTGCTACTGACTTCTCTATGTTTTCCTAAGAAACAGTGTGTAATATTGACACTTCCCTTCTTACATATTACTCATTACGCATCATTCTTCCGTCTGGCTGATAAAATTGAACGACCAACAAGTTCCTAGCGAAACGCGACCCGATGACATCAGTGACCATGAGCTCGTCCGCCGGTGTCAAGACGGTGATAAGCGAGCCATGGAAACCCTTATGCGTCAGTACCAGCAGTGGGTGTATAATATCGCTTACGGGATGCTCGCAAGTCCTGAAGATGCCAGCGATGTGGCACAGGACGTATTTCTTTGGCTTTGGGAAAATATTGGGCAGTTTCGATTCAAATCTCAGTTTTCGACGTGGCTTTACCGGATTGTTACTAACAGATGTCTCAATTTGAAGGATCAGCGACAGCGACGTAAAACCGATCCGATGGAAATTGACGACTCGCAGCCGTGGGTGCCGCTCGACACGACGACTCCAGAAAGCACGGTCTTACAAGCAGAACAGCGTGAGATTTTGCAGCAGGCGCTCGCTAGTCTTAAAGATGATTACCGAAAGATACTGATCCTCCGTGAAATGCAGGACCTGTCTTATGAGGAATTGGCGGAGGTGCTCGGCTGTTCTATTGGGCGTGTGAGATCGCGACTCCATGAAGCGCGACAGGCGTTGCGAAAAGCGATACAGCGGCTTGAGTGAAACGTGATGCGTGAAACGTGAGAAGCAAATGTTTGGATAGCGTATGGATTGCATATGAGTATTTTTTATTGTTAACACCAACCTGAAAGGATCTTTGTTATGTCATTTCCACTTGCCTACAGTGCCCTCCGTTGGGAAAACCCCAATCTAGAACAAACACTTGTGCAGCTCCGAGAGGCTGGCTGGGACGGTTGGGAAGCCCGTCAGTCGCTCGATTGGCTCGGTTCGGCGCGTCGCGTTACTCAGATCTGTGACGCTGTCGGTATACAGGTCGCTGCCATTTGTGGTCCCAATGTGACGCTCGATGTAACGCATCCTACCCATGAGATTAACAAACGGCGGATTGAATTCGCCTCCGACCTTGAGGTGCCTACCTTCATGACCAAAGGTCCGGGACGGCTTGAGAGTGAAACGACAGATCTCGATCTGGATCGCATGGCGGCAGTCTATGATGACCTTGCTGCCTACGGCGAACCGCTCGGCGTTACTGTTACCTTCCACCCCCATACGGGACATGTAGTGGACAGTGCCGATGAGTGGAAACGATTCATGACGCGCCTCCACCGATGCCGCCTCTGCCTCGATATGTCTCATGCTGTCCATTGGGGTTACGATCCGATTCAAGCGGTTTACGATTATCGGGATCGCATCTCCTATGTCCATCTTCACGACCACAAAGATGGCGGCAATGTCGAGCTAGGTGAGGGGCTCATGTGCGACTATCCCGCCTTTTTGAAGGCGTTGGAGGAGATTGGCTACAGCGATTGGATAACCGCCTGTCCGGGAGCGACGGAGCGTACCGACGCAGCGAAGATGCGAATCAATCGTGCTTACTTGAAAAGTATCGGATATTGATGTTGGTTCATTAGTGCATTGGTACATTAGTTCATTGGTTCATTGAACGGATACGGGCTACACATTGCATTTCGCAGTTCCGTAGTAGACACAAGGGTTACGGCACGCGGAGCGTGCCTACTACTTTACTCGCTTGTCTCCATTTCTTTTTGGCTCATGTTAAGAAAGCGGGCAACAGCAACCGAGTTTTCGTAGGGTTTGGGTCACCCAACCCTTACTGAGGGCGGGGAAACCCCGCCCCTACGATTTCGTTTATATTTTGCACTTTCTTTTTATATGAGCCTCTTTTTTTTGTCTAAATCAGTATAACGGAGGAACGCAGCCACGTGCCTCGACCGGCTCTCCGCACACTCGTTCCCTATCTACTCGGCGTTCTTATCGCAGGGTTCCTGCCTATCCCGCTCTTTTGGATCTGGTTGATTGGGCTGATCTGCCTTATCGGTGGTGTTGGATTCGCCTATCTGTGGAAGACGGCTGGGCGTACAGCGAGGATAGGGTGGGTGTTCTTGCTGGGGGCGATCTGTGCGTGTGGTATGCTCCGTTTGAAGGTGGTGCTGACTTCACCCATTCCCCCGGACTTTTATGATCAGCGGGTGTATTTCTCAGGGGAGATGGCGTATCAGCCAGAGCGTGGGGAGCGATGGGAGGCGGGTTATGCAAACGGGACAATTCGACCGGTAGAAAACCCAGATCTGGCGGTGGACGCGAAGCTCCTGATCCGATTCCGTGAGCCGATCCCTTTGCGGTACGGCGACCGGATCGAGGTCCAAGGGGTGTTACGTCAGCCAAACGAGCAACGGAATCCGGGTGGCTTCAATTACCGTTTCTATCTCGCTCGTCGGGGGGTCTTTGGGATTCTGTATCCGCAGTGGGATCAGGAGATTGTTCCGACAGATCGATCCGGCTTTCCTCTATTGCGTTGGACGGAGAAGTTGCGTCGGCGGGTTGAGGCTGTTATTGATACGGTGTATCGCGAGAATCGGATTCACGCTCAGGTTCTCAAGGGGATGTTCCTTGGGCTGCGAAGCGAGCTTTCGCCCGATATCCTCGACGGATTCCGTAATAGTGGAAGCATACATATCCTTGCTGTGTCGGGATTGCACGTTGGGCTGATTGCGACTGTCTGCTTTTTCGGTCTTTCGCTTTTGCGCCTGCCTCGAAAAGCCACCGACCTATTGACAATTGCCGCTGTGGTTCTCTACGCCTGCCTTGTCGGTTTTCGCCCATCTGTTTTCCGTGCGTCGCTGATGGCGGTTATCTACCTGATCGCAAGGCTTATAGATCGAGATAAAGACCTGTTCAACCTGCTTGCGTTGGCTGCGTTGGTACTGCTATTGATTAACCCTGTACAACTGTGGGACATCGGTTTCCAACTCTCCTTTGCTGCTGTGGCGTCGATTGTTTATCTCGCGCCCAAGTGGGAGAGTTTTATCGCTCGCATCTTCGGATTGGACCGAACCGACTCAACAGTAAATCCCGATAGCGTGAAGCACCCTCGCTCTGTCTGGGGTAGGACAGCTTGGTGGTTGGCGATGGGGTTTGGGGTGACGCTATCCGCGCAAGTAGGTACGACGCTAATCAGCGCATGGCACTTCCATCGGGTTTACCCTATCGGACTCGTCGCGGGACTTTTTACCGTCGGACTCTCCGCACTTTTGGTCAATATTACATTGGTCTCGGTCTTACTCGGGTTAATCTGGCTACCCCTTGCCATACCGTTCGCGTATGCCAACCATCTGATTCTCTGGATTTTTCTGGGGTTGGTTGAGTTTTTTGGTCAATCGTGGACGGTCTTGAAGACGCCAACGCCAAGTTTCGGTTTTATCGTCCTTTATATCGCAGGCTGTTTCGCGGTTGTGCATTGGGTGTGGGTGTGGATGCGCCGCAAAAAGGCTATGGTGATTGGGTTAATGGTGCTGGCGATCTGGGTTTGGGACACCGCTTGGCGCGAGCGGGGCAGGCTGTTGGAGGTTACGTTCCTTGATGTCGGGCAGGGGGATGCGGCATTCGTCCGATTCCCTGACGGAAAGACGATGTTAGTCGATGGGGGGCTCAATTCATCAAGGATTGAGGTAAATGAGGACGGAGTTGCGAGGCGGGTAGGTTATGACCATGGTGAGCGGACGCTTAATCCGTTCTTGTGCCACGAAGGTGTTTTTAGGCTCGACCTTCTCCTGTTGAGCCATCCGGATAATGACCACGGCGGTGGGTTTGCACACATTTTGGGTGAGTTTGGTGTCGAGCGGGTGCTAGGGATACCGCATCAGGATTTGTCGAAGTCGACCCATCAGATTCTGCATGAGATTGTCGATGCGAAGGGTATTCCTCATGCACTCGGTTACGCCGGGTCAATTGACCTGACCTCTACGGCGCGGTTGGAGTTGCTGCACCCGTTTGATGCAGCGTCAACAGATCTGCACGATGAAGATATCAACAACGATTCGCTTGTTCTGAAGTTGACGTATGGTAATGTGCGAATCTTGTTCACAGGGGATATCGGGCGGAAGGTTGAATTGCAACTGGTCGAATCGGGAAAGGATCTACAGTCAGAGATTGTTAAGGTGCCACATCACGGGAGCAAAACATCTAGCAGCGCGGAGTTCCTCGATGCCGTGCGCCCACAGTACGCAATCTTCTCGTTGGGGCAGCGGAATCGATACCGCTTTCCATCTGCGGTAGTCCTCGAACGTTACCGTGAGCGGGGGTGTCATATATTGCGGACGGATCAACTTGGGGCGATTCGATTGCGGACTGATGGACAGCGGTGTTGGGTTACACATCATGTGGAAGATTGGTGAGGATAGCAGTCCCAGAATCTCCTTGCAATACGGTGCGGTTTGTGATACTATCGCAGCTTGGTATTTGAAACCGAGTTTTTTCTTCAAAACTCGGTTTCTTTGCACTGTTTCTTAACATGTGTGCCCAACTTTATCGTCTCAAGGTAGTAGCGGTTATCGGTAACGATACGACGACGATTGTGGAGGTATCGGTATGAGCCTGAAAATACGCTTAAAAAATCTTGGCATCCTAAAACATGCGGAATTTTCGCTCGGAGATTTGACCCTTATCTGCGGCGAAAATAACACAGGCAAAACCTATGCAGCTTATGCACTACATGGCTTCTTGCAATTGTGGCGTGGGCTAATTGATTTTGGGGTAAGTGGTGCCCAAGTCCGAAGGTTACTAACAGATGGGCGCATCAAAATCGGATTGGCAGGATACGTCGAAAAGGCGGACCGGCTGCTCGCAGCGGCGTGTAAACTATATACCGAGCAACTCGACGATGTTTTTGCAGTAACTGAAGGTCGGTTTCGTAACAGCGAATTTCACCTCCAGACAGAAGCAAGTAATGTACGCGATAAAGAATTCACACACGAAATAGGAATCATCTTCGCGAAGTTTATGGCATATTCAAAGAAAAGGGGTAGTGAGGATGTCACAGTGAATTTGGTGATGGACAAAGAGATTGCACAACAAATCGATCCTGATTTTGTAAAGGGGACTATTAACTTTATTATCGGTCGCTCCATTTTTTACGACTCTTTTCCCCTCCCTTTTATTTCTGCAGCCGAACGCACTGGTGCTGCTGTTTTTCGCAGAGAACTCAATTTTGATGGGAACCGCCGGCTTGAGAGAATAGGGCTAGCCAACGAACAGACTGACCCTCAAGATCTACTGTTCGATTCTTACCAATTTTACCCGCTGCCAATAGAGGAGAATGTGGATTTTATACACCAGCTTGAAGATATTCAGCCAGGGAAAAGTTTCATAGCCAGAGAACACCCTGAGGTATTGAAAGACTTCGATGACATTATCGGTGGCAAGTGCACCATAACACAAGATGGCGAGCTCTGCTATGTCCCCAAAGGGACGCGATTCAAATTGGCGATGGTTGAAAGTTCAAGTGCGGTGCGTTCACTTGTGGATCTCGGTTTTTATCTGCGCCATGTTGTCGAAAAAGGGAACCTGCTCATGGTAGATGCGCCAGAATTAAGCCTGCATCCGGCAAACCAGCGTCGTATTGCCAGGCTTTTTGCACGTCTGGTGAATTTGGGCGTTAAGGTCTTTATCACCACCCACAGCGATTACATCGTCAAAGAGTTAAACACCCTTATCATGCTCAATCACGATAAGCCACACCTGAAAAGAATCGCCGAAGAGAACGGCTATCAGCAATCTGAGTTAATCTGTTCAGATCAGGTCAAGGTCTATATGACTCAAGAGGAATTACTGCCGTTAGAGGAGGGACAAAAGAGACGCAGAAGAGGACTCACACTTGTGGCGGCGGACGTTGATCCGGTGCTTGGCATTGAAGCGCCCAGCTTTGATGATACCATCAATGAGATGAACAGAATTCAAGCGGACATTGTGTGGGGTGCGGAGTGAGATATTGAGAGAAATGCTCGTCCGCTATACCCATTTTAGCAAATTTATTTAGAGGATATCCTAATGGCACTACACCCCAATTTTCCCGAATCACCGCACGAAATTATCGAGCCGTCAGTACGCTGGTTTCCAACGTCGTAGATTGGGTTGAACGGTTGAAAGTACGCGGCTATTAACCATAGTAGCGTCTCTGCCTTTCAACACAACGTTTCTACAGATAGTGAAAGTGAAACCCAACATTCACCTGTTACAACGCCGCAAAATGAGCTAAGCAACGCTAGGCTAACGCAAGCTAATGCCCCGTGGAAACCGGAAAAGGAGCACCGACAACTGAAATCTCAGGCAGCGAGCGCATTCAACGCCACGTATGCCAGTCTAGAACCAACAATTTTCTCCTTTAGGGAAAAAAACAGATTTCATCTGTTCCGAAAGCATCAGAACTTACGCACTTCAGCGTTTAGACCTGACAGGGCCCTGCCAAATCCCTGACATTTGGCTTGGTTATGGCGATATTTCAGCGAAAAACGGTTCATAAATAGTGCGTATTTGGCAGGTCAAAAAGCCGTCTAGGCGCCCCTTCTCTGGCGTGGTAAAAATCTACAAACGCTCTGAAGCTAGGCCCCATCAGGGTTCAGAGAGACATTGGCTAATGATGAACCCCCGATGTGAGGTTGAAATTTTTTTGGGACCTGCCAGGGCCCTGCCAAATCTGTGAATCGTACGGGTGTGGGGTGTAAATAGCCATACCGATTTTCTTCATTAGTGTTATGCTCATTTAGGGGTAATCCTGTTAATCCTTTAATCCAGAGAATCCTGATTCAGACAGGCAGCACCACAACACGGGCGGAAGTCCCATCAACCTTTGAAGTATTCGTTGATTACATTGAGCGAGGCAAACATATCACCGTAGGGGCGATTGAGATTTTAAGCCGTGCTAACCGAGACAGTTTTGTTGCCAAGTGCGAAAACCTGATAGCCAGAAATGTTTCATTGATTATTGTTGATGTCCTTGAACTGCCTTTTTTTAACCTGCACAATCAATTGCTTCGGGCGGTTAAAGCGACAGCAGGGTATATAGAGGAGAATCCAGAAAATCCACTTTATTGTGCTGCCTACCGAAAGCAGCCTCATGGCGAATCCAACTTGGGGATAGTGGACATCTGGCATAGCCCCTTAAAAATCGGAGATACGTTGCCGGAGCTGCCGTTGTATATTACCTCCGAAGTTGCAGTGCCTGTAAATTTTGAGGAATCCTATATGAAGGTTTGCAAAGTTTTCAGAATATTATCCACCCAATAAAAACAAAGCGGAGAAAATCATGGCTCAATCGAGTTCAAAACTTATTTTGGCAGGTCTATTGGCAGACGGTCTTGGTGGGGAATCCATAGCGGATCAGGCGATTCTGGTGACAGGCGATCGTATCGCTGCGGTCGGACCGCGGCGGGAGATTCGACGGCAGGCACCGCGCGATGCCGAACAGATCGACTTGAGTCGTACCTGTGTGACTCCCGGTCTGATTGATGGGCATACCCATCTGAGTCTGGCGGGGGATGGACGCAGTTATGTTGAGATGTTCTCTGAAACCGATGAGATGATGGTGCTCACCGGGGCGATGAATCTACAGCGTCATCTCGCTGCCGGCATCACGACCATCCGAGAGCACGGTGCGCGAAATCGAGTGGGATTTACGATCAAGGAGGGACTGCAACGCGGGTATATTCCGGGACCACGTATGCTTGTGAGTGGACGCCCCATTACCTGTACCGGCGGACATTTTCACATGTGCAATGAGGTCGCTGACGGCGAAGCAGAGGTGCGTCGTTCCGTCCGCCGCTTGGTGCATGAAGGCGCGGACTACATCAAGATTATGGCTTCCGGCGGCGGCACGGCAGGCACGATTCCCGGACGTGCAAGTTATACGGTTGAAGAGCTTCACGCCATTGTCCACGAGGCGCACCACTTTCATCGTTTGACGGCAGCACACTGTCGCGCGAAGGAATCAATGGTGCGAGCGGTTGAAGCGGGAATTGACCTGATGGAACATGCGGAATTTCTGGACCCAGATGACCAACTGCGTTTCGATCCGAAGGTCGCTGAGATGATGGCGGAATCGGGTATCTGGATCAGTCCAACGCTTCAGGCGTGGACGGGGTATCCTGCGATTGTTAGGCTCACAGCGGAACGGGATGCGGGTACGATTACTCCTGAAGGTGAAGCGGAATTGGATCGACTTGAAGAGCGGGCGGAGGTGCGGTTAGATGTGATGCGGCGCATGTTGGACTACGGAATGCGGGATCGAATCGTGCCGGGGACGGACTCCGGGGTGGGGGATCTCGCTTTTGGACATCTGGATTACGATTTGCAGTTGTTGGTGCGTGTTGGGTTTACGCCTGCGGAGGCACTTGTTTCTGCCACCAGTATCTCTGCAGAGGCGATCGGCATGGGGGATGAAATCGGCGTTATTGCGCCGGGTAGGGTTGCGGATCTTGCTGCTTTCGATGGTGATCCAACGATTGATGTTTCAGCTTTCAGTCGTGTTGTGGCGGTGTTCCAGGGCGGTCAAAGGGTTCGTTAGAACCTTGGTTCACTAGTTCATTAGTTGATTGATTCATTATAGTGAGTTCAAAAAATAAATAGACACTTTCGCCCCCTTGCTTGGTAGGCGCTGTTTCCAACTGCGCCGATTTGGCGTGTCTCATTAATTCTAAAATCTACTAGGACTTGCACAGTTGAACACTCAGATACCTGTAGTTCGGCGATTTATCGCCGCAAGACACTATCTCCAACGCCCGATGAATCGGGCAACTACAGCAGAGGCTCCATAAGGAGTCCGTAGGGAACGCAGATCTGCGTTCCCTACTGAAGTGCGTAACTCCTAATCTACTATAAATTGGCGAACACTATATATCGCACTCTTCATGCAGAGATTACGGCATACGGAGTATGCCTACTACCATAGAAATGGCGAATATCTTGCAATCTAATTCCATTGTTAAATCAGGCTTTGATTCTGGACGCATAAAACGATAGGAGAAATTGGAGATGGCGAGTCAACCGATAGTCACGACTGAACAGTGGTTTACCGAGGGCTGGAAACTGTACAAACGGCATCCGGTCACCTTTTTCTTTGCGAGTTTGCTTGGCGCGTTAATTTGTATACCGCCGGCTTTTCTGTTTTTCGCTGCTCCGCTGTATGCCGGTTTGTATTATATGGCGTTGAAAGCGATGCGTGGAGAAAAAGCGCGGATTCGTGATATTTTTAAGGGATTTCGCCGATATTGGGGTGCGCTATTCCTATGGTGGTTATCCCTGATCGCATTTATTGTGCTGGCTACAACGGCGATTGGCATCTTGGTAACGCCACTGCTCTGGGCGATTTCAATGTTGGCATTTCCGTTGTTAATAGATGAACGGAAAGGTGTTGGTGCTGCCTTTGGTGCCGCGTTCAAAGCAGTGTTTACATGGAAGAACTGCGCGCGATTCTGGCTATATGGATTGGTTGTGCCCCTTGTCTCATTTCTTGGCGTTTTGGGGTTCTTTTTCGGTCTGTTTATTACCGTTCCGCTTGCCGTTTGTGTTCAGGTGATTGCCTATCGCGATATATTCAAGCCGGAGGAAGCCTTCCAACAGGAAGTGCTTGAACCGTGGCAAGACTACCCCTTCAAACTCAAGGCGAGATATATTGGACCTGTCTCGCGAATTCGTGACATTCGCGACCAAATTTTTGAACAGATTCATTCCGCCGACGATAGTGTTAAATCGCTGCTGGAAGGTTCGATCGAGCATATCGACAATGTTTTTGAGAAAGCTGCCCATCTCAGTCACCGCCTACAACAGATTGACGACTACTTAGAAACAACGAATATGCAAATACTGCATAATGAAAAAACAGAAATCACGAGAAAGTTAGCGGAATCGCCAAACGCTGCGGTGTATGCTCAGTATGAGGAGGCATTACAGACACTTGAAGAACAGATTGAAAATCATGGGCGGCTTGAGGAATTAAGGGAGCAGATCAATGCCCGGTTAATGACGATTCGTGTGTCGCTTGACAACGCCCATGCTAAAATCATTCGGATCCGGACAACAGACATAAGTAATGCTCACCTTGAGAGTGATGACGTTTCTAGAGCCTTGAAGGACTTACAAATTGAGATGGATGCGTTATTGAAGAGCCTAGATGAGATGTCGGAGGCAGCTTGACGGGATACTTCAATTATAGTGAATTCAAAAAATATAGTAGACTCAACAATTAACAATACATACTATGGTGAATTCTACGGTGAATTCTAAAAACAAATAGACATTAATAGTAGTAGGCACACTCCGTGTGCCGTAACTCCGCGAACCCCAATCTATCAGGGCCCGTTCATAGTGTCTCGTTAATTCTAAGATCCACTATAAATAGACACTTTCGCCCCCCGGTAGGTGCGGTTTTTAACCGCACCGCATCGGCACAGTTGGAAACAGTGCCTACCAAACGGGAGCGGCAGATGGAGCGCTTGATGGGCGGGGATACCCCGCGCCTACGAGAAAACTGATGGATTTTTCATAGATGGCAACTTGGGCGATATTAGGAGAGAAAGTGTGGAAAGGGAGAAGAACTATCGGATTGGAAAGGTTTGTCTGTTCATTTTCTGTGTGGCGTTCTTTTATGGGATAGCCATCACGGCTAAATCCGCGCCGTCCCCAAGATTTAGTGGTACATTGCAGGGGGCAATTTTTCAACCAGTAACAACGCTTGATGCGGTCAACTATCTCAATTTTGCGGAGTTACAAGTCGCATCAAACCTGTACGAAGGATTGGTGAAACGGGATCGCTTCGGGCGGATTAGCCCTGCAATCGCGCAGAGTTGGAATCATTCTGAGGACTACCGCATCTGGACATTTGCAATCGCGCAAGGGATAACGTTTCATAACGGTAAACCGGTGACAGCGACTGATGTGAAATTAGCGTGGGAGCGGTTTGTGCGAGAGGGGGTGTGGCTGGTTTCTCCGCAACCTCTATCTCAGATTCGCGGAGCCAAAGTCTATCGAAGCGGAGCGGTGACACAGATTGTGGGGATTCTCGTCCTTGATGATTTCCGCGTCCAAATTATACTGCGAGCCGGTGATCCGGACTTTCTGGAGAAACTGACCTCGCCGGCAGCGTGGGTGACGACGCGAGGCGATTCGCAGCCGATTGGTACGGGACAGTTTCGCTTGGAGTCCTTCACTAGGACAGAGGTGCAATTGAGGGCGAATTCGGATTACCTTTGGGGCAGACCTTATTTGGAGAAACTGACTTTCCGCTATTATGCAAATTTAGATGAGGCTCTGTTTGAGTTTGAATCGGGGGTCTTAGATGCTTTGCCACTTCCTATTACGGAGGTGGAAAGACGGCAACGTAAAGGGCTTGATGACATTTTAATCCGAACAGATGTGGCAGCACTCGTATATCTTCGCCTCCCTGAAAAGATCGAGATTTCCGAGTTATCGCAGAGCTCGCCTGTTCCGACCTGGCACAATGTGCTCCGATATGCAATTGACCCGGACGCGCTTTTGCGTTTACAATACGGTGAAACTCCTTCCAAAATGGTATGCGTTCCTTTTGCGTTTCCCCACGATCGGGTAAAGGCGCGCAGACGAATGAAGTATACGGACTGGCGTGGTCCGCTCAATCTGGTCTATACGCAGCTGCCGGACAACACGGGCAATGCGATTGCGACGTGGTTGGAACGCGACTCTCTTTCTCCGATTGGGTTGCAGGTAGAGATTAAAGCGGCCGATGCGGATAATTTGCGGGGAGAATTCAGTGAAGATACACCAACCCTTGCCCTGCTATCCATGCCGATTGCACCGGATAGCGATATTGCATCTTTGGACATCGGTCAATCTAGTTCTCTTATTCCGCTTTATCTTTTGCCTTCTAGTTTTCTGTGTCAGCCCAAAGTCCGTGGGCTGGAGATTGGGTCGGGGGGCGTTTTGGCATTTGGGCGGACATGGTTGGCGGAGTGAGGCATGAAACGTGCTCCCAAGCAATAAGTTGACCGTCAATAGAAACCGAGTTTTTTCTTGAAAACTCGGTTTCTCTTATCGTATTGCCTTTTCTTTTTCTATGAGCCCCATAGATCAGACACCAATTAACCAATGAACTAATGAACAAATGGTTTTTACGTTTCACGCATCACGTTTCACGCTCTTACGGAGGATATACTTTATGGGTGGATTAAATTCTGAACAGATTGCATTTTACAAGGATCAGGGCTATCTCCTGATGGAGGATGTGATTCCTGTCGAGGACCTGCGGCAATTGATTTCGGAGTTAAACGAGACGGTGGATCAGAACGCTCGAAAAGCGCAAGCGAGAGGAGAGTTGTCTGAGCTATTTGAAGATGAGCCCTTTGAGCGGCGCTTAGCTCGGATTGTAGAGTCTATCGCCGATCCGTCTGATACCTCATTTACGGATACCTTATTCGAGGGATTGCACGGTAAGTTGAAGACAGAGGGGATGTTCGCCGTGCAGACACACCCGGCTATCTTGGACATTGTTGAATCGTTGATTGGTCCAGAAATTTTGGCACATCCGCAATTCAATATCCGCCCGAAGCTGCCCAATCAAGATACCTCCGTGGTTCCTTGGCACCAAGACTTGGGTTACTTACAACCGGACGCCTCAGAGACTTTCATGGTCAACTTCTGGATTCCGCTTGTGGATGCAACGGTAGAGAATGGTTGCATGGAGGTGATTGCGGGTAGCCATAAAGTGCCACTGATTAACCATGTTCTAGGGCTGGGACCGGGACGCAATTTTAAGGGGATTGTCGATGAGGCGTTGCCCGATGGTGAGCAGGTACAGTGTCCGGTCCCGTTGGGCGGTGTGCTGCTCATCCAGCACAAGACCATTCATCGCTCGGTCCCAAACCACTCCGATCACATCCGTTGGAGCATGGATATACGCTATAGCGATCCTCGAATGCCTACCGGACGCGATGGGGTGCCGGGATTTATCGCGAGAAGCAAAGCACAGCCGGCATCTGTGGCGAATAACCTTGGGGATTGGTTGAAGTTGTTCGAGTCGGTGTAACTATGGTGAATACTAAAAATAAATAGCCCCTTTCGCCCCCGGTAGGTGCGGTTTGCAACCGCACCGGTTTGAAGTATCTCATTAATTTTAAGGTCCACTAATGATAAGAAAAATAAGCATGACGTTTTGCCTCATCGTGACGGTTCTGTTCATTTGGGTTTGGCACCATCAGAGCCAGTTTAATGACCATTCGCGCAAAGGATTTTTTCATCTGAGGAATGGCGAATTAGACCAAGCGGTTGAAGCGTATACCAAAGCCATCAAGAACAAAGAGCGGACAATCTTTTTCGCTCAAGCACCCTCGGCGTATAATAACCTCGGTCAAGCCTACCTGCGTAAAGAGGAATACGCGCCTGCCATCGCCGCCTTCCGAAAAACGCTTGATATGAGTCCAAATGCGGTAGGGGCTTATATCAATCTAGCGACGGCTTATCTAAAACAGGACTTGCCGGATTCAGCGATTGAATCTTGTGAGACGGCAATTCAGATCTCTCCGGATGTCGCGCACCTCCATTACAACTTGGCTTGTGCATACGCTCTAAAGAAAGAGGATCAGAAATCAATTGATTCCCTTCAGAGAGCGATTGAGCTTGACGGGCGGATGCGGGTGCTTGCGCGGGAGGAAAATGTATTTAATCGTCTCCGTTCCCATCCCATTTTTTCTGCAGAGTAAATAACGCAAGTTGCTAGTACTCTGTCATATATGGTGAATTCAAAAAATAACTGGACACTTTCGACCCCCCGGTAGGTGCGGTTTGTAACCGCACTGGTTTGGCGTGTCTCATTAATTCTAAGATCCACTATAAATCGTGATAAATCAATAATTCGTAGGTTGGGTTGAGCGGTCCCATGCCAATCACTATTAACAATGATAGCGGTTCAATTTTTCAACAATACTGTTTTATTGATAGATGTAGCGAAACCCAACACCCAAGCGACACAACGATCATCAAGAGTTGGGTTTCACTATATTTGTAAGATGTCAACTGAACAGTATCTTCAATCAAAATGGAGTTATTCGGTATGTTTTATGAGTGCCGTTCAACCCAACCTACATACTGGAACGAGATCGGTTGCGCCAATCGTGTTGGATTTCACGGTTCCCGTTCAACCCAACCTACAACCTAGCGGGCGGGGGGACCCCGCCCCTACGGAAAATCGATGGATTTTCGGGAGGGGACAACTGGCGTTGAATGGGGAATTCTTACAGTTGTAAATTTCTGCTTGACAATTTGAAGGCTGGCATGTATAATTCACCGTTGCGTTTGCTGGCGTAGCTCAGTTGGTAGAGCGAGTGATTTGTAATCACTTAGTCGGGGGTTCAAGTCCTCTCGCCAGCTTTCATTCAAGTGGGCGGATACCCAAGTGGTCAACGGGAGCAGACTGTAAATCTGTTGGCTAAGCCTGCGGAGGTTCAAATCCTTCTCCGCCCATCATACCAAAGCGTCGGAGACGTGTTCCTGTGGCGTCCCAAGCAAAACGCGGGAGTAGCTCAGCTGGTAGAGCATTGGCCTTCCAAGCCAATTGTCGCGGGTTCAAGTCCCGTCTCCCGCTTTTCGGTTTTGCTGCCGATTGTGTGTTTCCGAGTTATGCCGACGTAGCTCAGTAGGTAGAGCGCGTCCTTGGTAAGGACGAGGTCACCGGTTCAATCCCGGTCGTCGGCTCCATCCCATTTTTTGAATTGTTGTAGCTAAACGAAATTGAGTGAATATTATGCCAAGAGATATTGTGACGTTAGCGTGTGATGATTGCAAGCAGCGCAATTATGCGACGACCAGAAACAAAAGGACGCAGCAAGAGCGTTTTGAGTTAAGGAAATATTGTCGCTATTGTCGTAAGCACACATCGCACAAGGAGATTCGATAGTATTTTTGTCTTGCAGGCCAGTAGCTCGAACGGCTAGAGCGTCGGTCTCCAAAACCGAATGTTGGGGGTTCGAATCCCTCCTGGCCTGTCCTTTTTATTTTTGAAAACTATGATAACACGTATAAAAACATTTATTCGAGATATTCGAGCTGAATGGGATAAAGTCTCCAAGCCGGACCGGAAGGAAGTACAAGGCAACACACTTGTGGTAATTGTCGCTTGTGCAATTCTGGGGGTTTTCCTCTGGATAGTTGATGGCAATACGGAATATCCCGGCTGGGTTTCTATCCACGGTATAATTTTGCTGATCGCAATTATCGCGTGTATAACCATGGCGGCAAGGCACTATACACCGAGATGGCACCTCGCGTTCTTGGTTTCCCTGATTCCGTTGATAGTGGTGGCTGTTGCCTATTTTGTCCTTGGCTACTCCGTTGAAGGTTTCGGGTTCGCTTTGTTACGCAGCCTGTTTATTAAGACCGGCTAATTCGCAGATAAGTCTAACTGATTTCAAATATAGGTGCGCTATGGACGGTTTTTGGTATATTCTTCATATCTATTCTGGGCATGAAAAGAAGGTAAAACTAAATCTTGAGCAGCGGGCGCGAGCCTTGAGGTTAGATGAGGAAGTTCTCCAAGTAATTGTTCCTACTAAAGAGGTTGTAGAAATCAAGAACGGGAAAAAGCGGACGTTTGAGCGTCCATCTTACCCAGGCTACCTCCTCGTCCAGACAGCAAACGAACTTCGCGCAGATGCACCGAACGAGGCGAGTCAGCAGAGTTGGCACCTCATCCAAGATACGCCGAGTGTTATGGATATCATTGCCCCGCTTACTGAGGAAGAGGTTCAACATATTCTAGACCTGTCAACGGATGAGGAGAAAAAGCCGGCACCTCCAATGGTGGAACACGCTATTGGCGATAAGGTCCGGGTGATTGACGGTCCGTTTAAGGAATTTCCGGCGGAGATTAATGGGATTGACGAGGATCGACAACGCCTACATTTGACGATTTCTATCTTAGGCAGGTCGACGCCGATTGAGCTAGATCATTTCCAGGTAGAGAAGATATAGAATTAAAGGAGATATAGATGGCTAAGAAGGTTGCCGGGGTTGTTAAACTTCAACTGATATCTGGGCAGGCGACACCGAACCCACCTGTGGGTCCAAGTCTTGCCCCTTATATGATTAATATCCCGGAATTTATCAAATCTTTTAACGGTCGGACGCAGGATCAACAGGGATTGGTGGTTACGACTATTGTCACCTGTTACGCAGATCGTTCGTTTACTTTTGATGTTAAATCGCCGCCGACAGCGGTGTTGTTGAAAGAGGCAGCGAAGTTGGCAAAAGGGTCCGGCGAACCTCACCGAAATAAGGTTGCTTCCGTAACGTCGGCACAGGTTGAAGAGATAGCTCAAACGAAGTTGCCAGATCTGAATACAACCAGCTTGGAGTCTGCGATGCGAATGGTTGCAGGAACTGCACGGAGCATGGGAATTACTGTTGATCAATAACTGTTGAGGAGGATACGAATGGGCAAAAGAGGAAAAAGATACAGCGAAGGCGCGCAATTGGTTGATCGCATGAAGTTATACGATCTTGATGAGGGTGTGCAATTATTAAAGAAGTCTGCGTCAGCAAAGTTTGAAGAGACGGTAGATTTGGCGGTCCATCTTGGTGTGGATCCCCGTCATGCAGATCAAAATATCCGTGGCACGGTTTCTCTGCCACACGGCACCGGTCAGGAGATACGGGTTGCTGTTTTCGCGCAAGGGGATAAGGCGCGAGAGGCAGAAGAGGCTGGTGCTGATGCGGTTGGCACCGATGATCTCGTCGAAAAGATTGTCGATGGCTGGATGGACTTTGACGCGACGATCGCGACGCCTGACTTGATGCGGACAATCATGCCGAAGTTGGGGCGTATTCTCGGACCGAGAGGCTTAATGCCCAATGCGAAAACGGGAACTGTCACGATGGATGTGGCGGAAACCATTCGCACTATTAAAGCTGGGCAGATTGAGTATCGGGTCGAGAAGCAATCTGGCGTGATTCAAGCCCCTGTTGGCAGGGCTTCATTTGATGAAAATCAGATCAAAGAGAACATCGAAGCGGTGATGGGTGTCTTGGTGCGGGCGCGTCCGTCTTCTATCAAAGGCAGATATTTGAAGACTATTGCTATTTCATCAACGATGGGCGTTGGAATTCGTCTGGAGCCGGCGCAGTTTACCTAAATTATAGTGAATTCAAAAAATAAATAGACACTTTCCCCCAGACCCGGTAGGTGCGGCTTTCAACCGCACCGATTTGGAGTGTTTCATTAATTCTAACCCAAGTTGCTAGTTATTGAAAATCCATGGGTTTTCCGTTAAACTTGAGGGGATTGACCCATACCCCCTCAAAAGGAGAAACCCATGGACCTACAAATTGTAACCATTTTCTATCTCTGTGACAATCTGTTAGAAGCACTTAACTCAAAAACCTCTCCACAGGCGCAGATGACTGACGCCGAGGTCATGACCACCGGGGTCGTCGCTGCGTTGTTTTTCGGTGGTAACTTCCAAGTGACTTGTGACTTTCTACACACTCATGGCTATATCCCCAATATGCTGTCAAAAAGTCGTTTCAATCGACGGTTGCATCGGATTAAACCGATGTTCATCACATTGTTCAAAATCTTAGCCGAAAGTTATGTAAAACTCAATCAACAGCAGATTTATGCGATAGATACACTGCCTATTGCGGTCTGTGACAATATCCGCATTAGCCGGTCAAAACTGTATACCGATGAGGCATTTCGTGGGTATCAAGCGTCCAAGCGTCGGTACTTCTATGGCTTGAAAGTTCACTTGTTAGTGACAGCGAGCCAACAGCCTGTTGAGTTTTTTCTAACGCCAGCAAGCATGAGTGATGTCGAGGGATTACAGTATTTTGATTTTGACTTACCACCGGGCAGTTGTGTCTACGGGGATAAAGCATACAATAACTATGAGATAGAGGATATATTGGCAACCATTGGAGTGGACCTCAAGCCGACACGCAAACAGAATTCCAAGCGACCTTATCCACAGTGGGAGACCTATGTGGCGGCTTGCCATCGTAAGTCTGTCGAGACCGCTGGCAGTTTAATTGAGCGATTGCTGCCTCGTTCGATTCATGCCGTAACACAACAAGGATTTGAATTGAAAGTGGTCTTGTTTGTATTAGCAAGCAGTATCTATCAACTTTAACTCCAACCAACTACTCAATTATAGGTAGCAACTTGGGTTAATTCTAAAATCTACTATAAATACATCATATTGACTTTGGATGTCGTCGTAGACAGTGGGTGCAATTTTGCTTAAATGAGTATTCAGCCTACCGAGGCGGACTTGATACGCCCCAATTTCTGCTTGTGTGCCAGCATTGACAGAGATTGGTGGGTACGTTCCATAAATGTGGAAATAAAGCCTCCTATACGACAGGAGGTTTTTTTTTACGTGTATGGTGCGAATGATTGATTGAAGGGAGAGGGCATCGAATGCCTAACGAGAAAAATATCCAACAGGTAGAACGCATTCGAGAGGATTTCCAGAGCTCGGAAGTTATCATCCTGACAGAATATCAAGGATTGACTGTCGAGGAGATTACCGAGTTGCGCGATAAGTGTCGTGAGGCGGAAATCCAATATAAGGTTTATAAGAATACACTTATCAATGTTGTCGCTGAAGAGTTGGAGATTGAAGGTTTAGCACCTTACCTTCAGGGCACAACTGCCGTTGCATTGAGCAACGATCCGGCTGCATCTGCAAAGATCTTAAAGGAGTTTAGCGGCGACCATGAGAATCTGAAGATTAAGGGCGGGATACTTGGCAAGAGAACGATTGACGGCGCAGCGGCTGAAAAGCTAGTTGATATGCCATCAAGGGAACAACTGATTGCTACGGCTGTTGGCGGTCTGAAAGCACCCATTTCCGGGTTCGTTAATGTTTTACACCAAGGTTCTCCGTTGACTGGACTTGTTAATGTTTTGAATGGTTCACTTCGTCAAGTGACGACGGTATTACAGGCAGTCGCTGATCAGAAGAAAGCAGCTGAATCAGCTTGACTTAGGTTAAACACGGTCTTCAGCAATCGGATAAAGGTCGAATGCTGATGGACTCTATTTTTTTGCAAGAAAGGAACGAAACAATGGCTGATGTTGAAAAACTAATCGATGAGATTAGTAATATGACAGTTTTAGAGCTTTCCGAATTGGTAAAAGCACTTGAGGATAAGTTTGGTGTGAGTGCTGCCGCTGCTGCGCCGATGATGGTAGCGGCCGGTGCCGTGCCCGGTGCTGCAGAGGGTGCCGCGGCTGAGGATGCGCCTGCGGAAGAGGAACAGACCGAGTTTACTGTCCAGTTGAAAGAGATTGGACCGAATAAGATTCCGGTAATCAAAGAGGTGCGCGCTGTCACCGGACTCGGACTTAAAGAAGCCAAAGAGGCAGTTGAGTCTGCACCCAACCCTATTAAAGAAGGAGTCAGCAAAGAAGAGGCTGAGGAAATTAAGGGTAAGTTGGAAGCTGTCAATGCAGTCGTAGAGATTCTCTAATCCCCAGTTTTTTTCTTAACCTACACAAACCCATTGTGGTCTTATGGCTGCGATGGGTTTTTCTTTTGGCTCATGTTAAGAAATAGTGCAATAGAAACCGAGTTTTTCGGCAAAAACTCGGTTTCTCTTATCGTCTTCCACTTTCTTTTTCCGCTCATGTTAAGATTTAGTGTAAAGAAACCGAATATTCGTAGGGGTTGGGTCCCCCAACCCTTACGGCGGGCGGGGAGACCCCGCCCCTACGATTTCGCTTCGTGTTTTGCACTTTCTTTTTACATGAGCTTCTTTTTCTATGACTCCATAGATCGAATACCAATGAGCCAATGAACTAATAATTTTCACGTTTCACACATCACGTTTCAGGTATTCAGTGTCGGGAGCTAACTGGAATGCTTCTTATCTTTTATATTGTTTTCAGCCAACTGGCGGTCGGGGGGCTTGCGCTGCTGTTGATTATCCCCAAAGACTTGGTGGGACGCGGGTTTTACCGACTCATGGGGTTGATTTACCTGCTCGTGATGGTGTTTGTGCGTTGTGCGAACTTGGCGATCAATGGCAATCCTATCAGTTTCGGCAATTTCTTCCTCACATGGGAGGGGCACGATTCCGTTTTTGCGCTTGTCTTCTGTACGCTGCTCCTTTTGTATACGATAAGTCTGTGGTTGAAACCGTCTTTGATTAACCGCCTCTTATTAATTGTGGGTGCGATCTGCGGCGTGATCTGGACTGTGTACGGTGCACAGTCGTATGGGGAGTTGATTGATCTTCCTGCCGGCAAATTTCTGTTGCCCGCACAATTTCTTGTTTCCGCTGTTTTATTGGGTGCTGTGAATAGCGGGATGTGGTTTGGACATTGGTATCTTGTGACTCCCAACCTGCCCGTCATCCACCTGAAACGGTTCAATCAGATCTTCTTGGTGTCGCTGCTTTTGTCAATCGCGTTTTTCGGACTGAATGTGTTCCTGCGGTGGCAGGCAGTGGATGCGAGCCCATTCAATTTTTTCCATCAGATTGCCTTTTGGCTGCGGCTTCTGCTTGGGTTTGGTGGGTCGGCACTGCTATACATCATAATTTGGGATTGTCTGCGTGATAAGTCAACGCAGCGGGATGTTGTTGGGGCGACACGCGCTGCAACGGGATTTCTCTACATTGCGATGTTGACGGTGTTTATAGGTGAATTCTGTGGGCGGCTGTTGCTATTGGAAGTCCGCTATATCTTGTGACTGTCGAAATTGGACTATATCCAGTCCAATCAGGGTAAAAATGTGTCGAACCACAAGTTGGCACAAGATGTGGTTCGCACGAGTCAATAAGGGCGCGACAACCGCATTCAGAAAGCGTATAATTCGTGTGAAAGCCGTCGAGCTGTTCACGGCTTAAAGGGCTCTCCTGTTCGACGCAGCTCTTTGGTGATGGCAAGTTGGCAAGTCACGTAACCGCTTTGGCTATATCCGCGGCGGTTCAAGGCACCAGCAGCGTATCCCGGCCGCGCGTCGGCAATCGTGCCAACAATGAGGTTCGCGTGTTCAGCCGTCGTGTCATAGCGGTCCGCAATCAATCCTACCATGTTTGCCCAGGCAACTTTCAGGGCTTCCTCCCAAGTCGCGCCCTTACCAGCGGTGAGGATTTCATCGGTTGCCTCTACCAACGTGGTGGTCTCTACCACAGGATTACTGGTCGGGAAGCCGGGCGAGCGATCTACCTTTAGGGTAATGGCAGAGTCGATTTCGACCCCGGTGCCGGTTAACTCGCCGTCCCCCATCCGGGCGTGGACATCGCCGAAAGAGAGATAACCGCCGGGTCTCTGAGCGCGAATGTGTAGGGTGCTGCCGGGTTGGACGGAGTTAAAATCCATATTGCCGCCCAGATCTAGGGCACCCGCATGTGGGGCGACCTCTTCTAACTGAACGACCCCAATCATCGGTCTAATCGGTACCACAAAGTCCGGTGGGAAATGGACCAATCCGTCTCGTACCGGAGCAATTAAACGCACGCTCCCCCAAAAAGGACCGCCGTTGCGGTAGAAGCCGTAAGGTCCCACCTCCATGTCGATAATTTCGATTGCAATCCAATCGCCAGGCTCGATACCTGCAATCAGGAATGGGCCACCGGGACGAGACCCACGTGGCGTGGTGATATCTAACGGAGTCCCCGGCTTGAGCTCCCCTGTGATGCTGATGTCCTGATCGTGTCCGCCGACTGTTTCAATGATGACGGTTTCGCCGAGTTCTAGGGTGCCTCTGACTTGACCGCGTTCGGGATCATCCGGACCTGTATAGTAGGGTGTTCGAGTGAAGTGTCGCATAGTTTTTTTCTCCTTCGTTTAGGCTTGTGTGAATCTTGGCTTCCATTGTAGTTTAATTTAAATGCACCGTCAACAGCATTGTGTCGTTCCTAGAAATTACTTGCCTTCAAAAAGGGATTGAGGGTATACTGCCTCTGATTTTTCATAGATGATCTAGTTCGACTTGGATAAGGAGCAGATTTTGCGTCAAAAAAATTGTGCTATTTTCATCGGAATTTTTAGTTTACTGCTAGTAGGTTCGATAAGTGCACAGATTATCAGCCCGGAGGAAGCGATCGGCTTTCCTGTCGGGGCAGACTACAAGTTGGCGCGTTGGGAGACCATCACCGGCTATCTGCGATCGCTGGCTGCGAGTTCGGATCGGGTGATCTTGGAGAAGCGTGGTAAAACTACCGAAGGACTCGACTTTGTGTTAGTTCTGATATCTTCGCCGGAAAATTTGGCGAAGCTCGACCAGTACAAAGCGATTCAGCAAAAACTTGCCAATCCGCAGGGACACGACTTGACGGAGTTGGAGCGGCTGACGCAAGAGGGAAAAGCGGTCGTCATGATTAGCTGCAACATCCATTCAACGGAGGTCGCATCGTCTCAGATGTCGATGGAATTGGCTTACCAATTGGCGACGGAAAACACACCGAAGGTTGAGGAAATTTTAGAAAATACGATCCTCCTGCTGATTCCGTCCGCAAATCCTGACGGATTGAACATGGTGGTCGATTGGTATGAGCGCACTGTCAATACACCGTATGAGGGCGCACGGATGCCATGGCTCTACCACAAATACACGGGGCACGATAACAACCGAGATTGGTTCATGCTGACGCAGGTTGAAACGCAGTTAGTGACTCAGATTCTCTACGAGGAGTGGTTTCCTCAGGTGGTCTACGATGTGCATCAGATGGGGAACAGAGGGGCGCGGTTCGTGATTCCGCCCTATTTTCATCCCATCAACCCGAATATCCCGCCGCTGTTGCAGCGTGAACTTGCCCTAATCGGTGCACAGATGGCACTGGATCTTACGTCGCAGGGTTTCACCGGCGTGCTGTCGAACGCGGTATACGATATGTGGTGGCACGGTGGTTTCCGCACAGTGCCGTATCGGCACAACATGATTGGTATTTTGACGGAGGCTGCCAGCGTCAACATCGCCTCACCCGTTTTTCAACCGAGGTCGAGTTTGTGGGGGCATCGACGGGGTTTGAGCGAGTATGCGCAGCAGACCAACTTTCCTGAACCGTGGCCCGGCGGTTGGTGGCGGATGCGCGACATTATCGACTACGAGCAGGCGGCGGCGTATTCAATAATGTCGATTGTTGCCAAGCAGCGGGAGATGTTTCTGACCAATTTTTATAAGATGGGATTGGACGCTGTTGAGAAAGGTGAGAAGGAGCCGCCACGGGCATTTCTTGTGCCGACAGATCAGCGGGATATGGATACCGCACTCAAGATGCTGCGGATTTTACAGCGTGGTGGCGTGAGGATCCATCAGGCGGACGCGAATTTCACGGCGGATGGTGTCGAATATCCTGCGGGGACTTACGCGGTATTGATGGCGCAGCCGTTTCGAGCACACGCCAAAGATCTTCTTGAGGTGCAATACTATCCTCGCCGGATCCCGGCCCCCGGTGCATCGCCGGAGCGTCCGTATGACATCGCGGGTTGGACGTTGCCGTTACAGATGGGCGTTAAAGTCATTAAGGTGGTCAACGCGTTTGAGACGGACTTAACGCTCGTTGAGGAGATTCCGAAAACGGTGGGCAAACTCCACACTGATGGCGTTGATTTCCAAGATGCGGTTGCCTACGTTTTCAAAAATCAAACGAACTTAGAAACCGTAGCACTGAACCGATTGCTCCAAGAGGACAGATGGACCGTCTATCAGCAGCAGAAAGAAACCTTGTGGAAAGATTTGGACCTGCCCCGTGGGACGATTGTCCTTAAATCAGGCCGAATACCGGGGAGCGATTCCGCCGAATTGCGTGATCTTTCTGAATCGCTTGGGATTGAAATCTACGCGCTCAATCAACGTTATGTGGACCTCAAAGCAAAGTTGAGACAGCCACGCTTGGGGCTCTATAAGCCGTGGGTGGCGAACATGGATGAGGGCTGGACGCGCTGGGTGCTGGAGGAGCATGAGTTTCCCTATCGCAATTTGACAGATGCGGAGATCCGCGCAGGAGATTTAGCTGAGTGGTATGATGCAATCATCCTGCCCGATATGAGGGCGTCAGGGATGATTGAAGGACACGCAGAAGGCAGCCTCCCGCCTGAGTACGTGGGCGGCATTGGGTTGGAGGGTGCAGCGAACCTTCGCACTTTTGTTGAACAGGGTGGTACGCTTATCTGTTTGAACTGGGCGACAGAGTTGCCAATGAAACATTTTGGGCTGGAGATCACTAACGCTTTGGAATCGAATCAATTGAATTCGCAGAAATCGGCTGGGTCGCAGTTTTTCTGCCCCGGCTCACTGCTGCGCGTTTTCATTGAAACGAGTCATCCAATCGGTTACGGTTTGGAGCGTGAGATGGCGGTCTTTTTCAAGTCAGGACCGGCGTTTGAGGCGCGAGGTGGAAAAAGGGTCGCGGCTTATCCCAACTTCAACCCACTCATGAGCGGCTGGATTGAGGGGGAGAAACGGATTCGTCAGAAAGGTGCGCTCTGGGATATCAAGTTGGGAAAAGGGCATGTGATTCTGTTTGGCTTCAAGCCACAACATCGGGCACAGTCGCACGGAACATTTAAGCTGTTATTCAATGCGATTTACTATAGTGTCGTTGGCAAGTAGACGTGCTATTGCCGTGTCGTTAAACCCGCGTAGATTTTTCGTCCTTCATTAAACAGGTGTAAAATTTCCTCTCGTTGTTCATCCTTGGTGAATTTGCCGATTCGACTGATCCAGTCGATAGAATCATCAATTGAGCGGACAAAGAACGCCGCGGATTCCTGTGCGATGCCGGGCGGAAGGCCCGTGCCAATCTGCACTGGACTGGTATGTGCGTATATCGCCTGTGCAAAGCTATCTCGTGCGTCGCCATAGGCCCGTGCGGCGATCCAACCATCTGCTTCAACTTCGAGGTCAAATCCCCACTCACCGTTCTGTTGCGGCGTTTCATTGAACTCCTTACGTTGCGCGACGCTGCCGTTTTGGATTAACTCTACACGGTTAATTGGATAGTGCGAATTCCACGAAATCACTCCTGATAGTTTGCGGGTACTCCCATCTGGGGAGTCAATCCGTCCACCGGGCATTGTGCCGTCAACGGTAAGAAATAGTGCAGGTCCGTTCGTAATAAATGTATTTCCTTCCTGCAACCCCCGCAACCAGTTATCGTAGGTAAATTCCTGATCTGTTTGGACATAGACACGGTTGTTTGAGCAGATAAACCAATCGGTGCCGGTTGATGCTGGCAGCGACATACCACAGTTGAGCAGATGATACCAGATGTCATATTCCGGATCCATCCAGTATGGGTCGAAGAGGTTAAAGGCGTCTAGCTTGCCCAACGCTGCTGCGACCGGTGCCTCCATCCCAATCCCGTTGTGGCACCACAGCACGATGCCTCCTTGCCGTTTTGCATCGTCGCAGGCGTAGCAGAGCGGTGGGTAATCCGGATCGAAATCGCTGACGAGATCGCCGCGACTGACCGGTTCCACCACATTGCGGATACGCAGCAGCATAATATGTCCGTAAGCCATTCCGCCCCGTCGGTAGTTGTGCCGATTCTCTTCTCCGCAGTCCACCAGATGATGGGCGGTCGAGTAGTCCGTCATAAACCCGATAGGGTACTTGTTGCTGGCGTAGGGTAACTCACGCCGCTGCAGGATGCTCACCACAGTTACGCTCAGATCATGGACTTTTGGATCGAGGTCTAGGCGGGCGTCGGGCTGCATCTCGTTCTCGCTGTAGTGGAGGTGTGTGTTGCCCGGATACCAACCTTGCGAGGGGAGATCCGTCCACCGTTTGAGCTGTAACTCGACATCAACGTGCCCTTTTTGAGGGGCTGAGACCACTTTCCGCAACGGTTCATACTCTGTACCCCGTTCCACGATAATATCCGTTGAACCCCGCGGGACATCCACCGTAAACTCGCCTGCGCTATAAAAGAATGGGTCGCCGGGACCCACTTTTAAGATGCTATCAGCGGGATGCACAAAATTTCCGCTGCTTGTCAGTACATGCACTTTTGCCTCGACCGGCTCGCCTGAAACGCTGTCTCGGATGATTCCGTGTAGTGTTCCCATCAATTTTCTCCTTCATCGTGATAACGCAATATAGTCGTTTTCCAATAAATTAGGACGCGGATGATTATAGCATTGCATACTGTTTTGGTCAAACTGTTAGAAATTTCCACTAGGGTCGGGATTCGGAGATCCCTCCTACAGGGGCACTAAATTTCCCTAATATTCCTGTTGAAACAAAAAATAGGACTTACGCAGTTGGTTCATAAGTCCCCCTGATTTTCCCAAGTCCCCCTGACAAGGGGGATTTAGGGGGTTAAAAATAAAGAAAATTTCACGCCACGTGCTGAATTGGCGTAATCTTGGATTCAAATGGGGCGGATAAACATGGTTGCACACAAAGTTCTATCCTTTTTTCTCTTTTTATCAGCGATAATCAGCGCAATCTGCGTCCCTATCTGCTTTTAGAACTGAACTGCGTAAGTCCTAAAAAAAATTAGATTAAGCGAACCTTTCTGCTCTGAACATCGCCTATTAGAGTGGAGGAGGTAATAGAATGAATCAGATACCAGATACAGAACTTATTAAAAAAAGTATTGATGGCGATGGTCAAGCCTTCGCAGCCTTAATAAAGCGCGTTGAGACACGACTTCTAAGACTTGTCAGAGCGGAGATAGCGGATCTGACATACGCCGAAGATGTGTTGCAAGAGGTGTTGTTGGACGTGTGGCGCGGCTTGAAGCAGCTGCGAGATTGGGAACGCTGGGACGCATGGGTGCTGCAAATTGCCCGACACCGGTGCTACGATTTCTTTGGGTCGGCACAGCGTCGGGAGGAACCGATGGCGCACAGCGACCTTGAGCCGATAATCGACAGGCAGAGTGGGCACAGTGGTATTGAATCTGAATTGCTCGATTCGGTGCTAAATGTACTGTCTGAAGCACCACCGGACCAAGCTGAAGCCGCCCGCTTATTCTATGTTGAAGGTTTGACCATCAGACAAATCTCGGTGGACTTGGAAAGACCTGAAGGGACCATCAAACGATGGCTTTCCAATGCCCGCAGTTTTGTCAGGAGCCGTCTGGGATTGAGAAAAATAAGAACTCAAAGGAGAAAAACTATGGCTTTTGAAGCATTTGAACTTGAACGCAATAAGCGTGAAATGTTACGCACAATTGCTGCTTGTCGTGAAGACAAAGCAGCGTCGATTCACCTGAAGCCTCTGGCTGGAAAAACGCCCCCCGATGAGTTATGGCTGCTGACTCACTTGAGAGAGCTCTGGTTGCGTGGAGCTACGATTAAGTATCTTCCAAAGGAGATTGCTCAATTGAAGGAATTGGAGCAGCTTGATTTATTGAATACCAAACTTCAAAGGTTGCCAAACGAAATAGTATCCTTGTCACGCCTGCGATACCTAGAGGTGTTTGAAAGCCAAATTACAGAATTGCCGGAGGACTTTGGCCGTCTTGGTTCATTGCGGGTGATTATTTTGGAGCGCAGTCATCTACGGGAATTGCCTGATAGTTTTGCGAAGATGAATCGGCTTGAGATTATCGAGATGAACGACAACCGGTTGGAGAGGTTGCCGGACGATCTCAGTGGTTTAACTAATCTGCGCGTCCTAACCTTGGGCAACAACCGTCTGTCGGTAGTGCCTCAATCAATAGGTGAGCTCACTGCTATGGAGGAGTTGTACCTCGGAGCGAATCAGTTGACTGAGGTGCCCGACGAAATCGGCAATCTTGAGAGGCTTGAGACGTTCCAAATAACAAGGAATCAGGTCCGTGCGCTGCCATCGACGATTGGTCGTTGGAAAAACTTGCGACACCTCGCGGTGGAATCCAATCAATTGACTGAGCTTCCGCCGGAGGTTGGCCAAATGACGGAACTGATAGAACTCGGCGTTAGCAACAACCAGCTGCGTTCTTTACCGAAAGAACTGGCAGATTTGCCGAACTTGGAGGTTGTGAGGATACACGATAACCCGCTTCCAGAACGGTTGATCGAGGCGGCAAAAACGGGAGTCGATGAATTCCGTCAGGTGCTATTAGAAATGTGACGAAACATGAGAGAATGAAAACATACCCGCCCTCAGTTCTCCAATGGCTGAGGGCGTTTTTCTGATCTGTAAGATTTCTAATGGGCGCATTACAGGATTATGTGAATTATATTGAGATTAGTGAATTATATTGACGGTGCTCTTACATCCCATAACTAGCGTAAAATATGATTGGTGCACAACGCCCACGGGATGCCTCAACTATCAGCACCTCCAGAAATATGAAAAACGACCCTGAAGATGTAATAAACGTGAAAGGATGAAGTAAGTTTGAAATTTGGTGAAGGATTTTTTATTGGATTCACAGCCATTCGTACGAACAAGATGCGTTCCCTTTTGACAATGATTGGGATCGTCGTTGGTGTGGCTTCGGTGCTGTCAATGATTGCTATTGGCGACGGTGCCAAGCTTATCATTCTTGATTCGTTTGAAAAGATTGGTGGTGCCCATCACTTCCGCCTAAATCGCAACCCATGGATCAAAAAAGATGGTCGCTGGGAACCCAATCGCAGCGGCGAATATTTGACATATGAGGATGTGCTTGCGATTGAAGCCGAATGCCCATCTGTCTCTAACGCGTGGTGTCGCATTAATTACTATAATATCCTTGTCCTTGCCAATGGTGGTGCAGAGAAACGGACAGGAGTGATTGGTACTATTCCCCTCTATGAAATTGGGATGAGCTGGGGACCCGAACGGGGTCGATTTATTTCTGAAGCCGATATCGCGAATCGAACCAAAGTCTGCGTTCTAGCAACAAATGTGTCAGAGGCATTATTCGGCGAAGAAGATCCGATCGGTGAGGAGGTTAAGGTTATCCTAGATTACGAGGGGTGGTCGGGCGGTTGGCGACCCAATCGCGTTGCCGAGCGATTCAAGGTTGTAGGCGTGATGCGACAGCGGGGGAAAGTCCTCGGTGGCTCATGGAATCTTGACGATCGTTTGTTTATCCCCTTAACGACCATGCAGGAGCGATTGTCGGGCGATCATCATGTCCGGTCATTCTCAATCCAAGCAAAGAGCGTGGATCACATTGACCAAGCGATTGATGAAGTTAAAGCGGTGCTGAGAAAACGACATCGCAACCAAGACGATTTCTTTAAGATCGATGTGCCGAAGGCAAAATTTGCCCAATTCGAGAAGGTGAGTAGACTTATTAAAATCGTGCTTGGAGGCATTGCTGGTTTTTCGTTGCTCGTCGGTGGTATCGGTATCATGAACATGATGCTAGTGTCGGTAACCGAGCGCAGCCGAGAGATTGGATTGCGAAAAGCACTTGGTGCGAAACGCAGAGATATTTTGTTCCAGTTCTTGGTGGAAGCCGTTTCTATGTGTAGTGTTGGCGGGTTGCTCGGTGTTGGACTAGGCATCTTTGCCGGGCAGGGCATGGCGAATGTCGCTGTAAAGATCGCTAAGGTTGTTCCGGAGTGGCCTGCCGTGATCTCGGTTCAATGGATGGTTATCTCGGTTGCCTTCTCGGCAATGATTGGCATCTTTTTTGGGGTGTATCCGGCGATCAAAGCGGCACGACTTTCCCCCATTGAAGCGTTACGGGCAGAATAGGGGCTCCTCCGAAATCGGGGCCTGCACCATAATTGCTGTATTCACGATTGGTTCGCAGCTGGCGGAGGGATATTTTTGATATATTGCTCGATCCCTTTGGCGATCGCTGTTGCTAGCTGACGCTGGTATGTCTTTGTCGTAAGTCTCTTGCCTTCCGTTGGATTTGAGATGAAACCTACCTCAACAAGCACTGCGGGCACTTTTGTGCCGATGAGAACCACAAAAGGGGCATGTTTAACACCCCGGTCCCTCACCTGTTTTCCTGATGTCAGCTGCGCTTGAATCAGTTCTGCCAGCCGGCGGCTCTCCGTGCTTTTGCTTTCCTTTAGGATTCTTCCCACAAGCGCATCCAATTCCTTCATGTTGTACTCTGCCCCTGCGTTTTCGCGCATGGCGGTGATTCGGGCGGATTCGTCGGAAGCGAGGGCGAGGTAGTAGGTTTCTATGCCGACCGCCGAGCGGACGATGCTGGCGTTGGTGTGGATGCTGATAAACAGATCGGCTTTTTGGTTTGTTGCAAACTGTGTCCGTTCTCTGAGTGGGAGAAAAACATCGGTTTCACGCGTCAATCGGACCTTATACCCTTTCTTAACAAGGATGTCGCGCAGCGTTCTTGATAGGCTGAGCACAATCTGTTTTTCTTGCCTCTTTTGACTCACGGCACCGGGATCTTTACCGCCGTGTCCTGGATCAATAACGATGGTTTTGACACTCAGGCCTAGTTGTTGTGCAAGCGACGGATCGGGGACAGGTTGTGGCGTTTTTGGCGGTTCAGGTGTAGGTTTGGTAGCCTTCAGCGGTGAGACTGGTTTCTCCTCAGCGGGAGGCTTCTGAGGTTTAGCCTCGCTTGCTGAACGGACGGTTTTGGGTTTAGCACCGCCTTTTTTTGGTAGTGGCACGTTAGCGACAGGTTGCGGTGCTTTTGGGGGTTCAGGGGGCGGAGGCTCGGTCACTTCCGGCGGTGGTTTAGGCGGATTCGGTTGAACGACTTGGAGTGATTCCGGGGGCGTAGGTTCTGGTGGAGAATCGACAGGTGCTTCCTCCTCGGTTTGTTCGGTATCAAGGCGTGAAGCTCGTTTTTCGGCTTGGGTGACGATCTGGAGATCTTGGCTTCGCTGGGAGAGTGCTTCGTATGTAACGCGCGCGAATGTGAAGTAACCTTGTGCTTCGTAGGCTCTGCCGAGCCGCAGCTGTGCCTTATCGGCGAGCGCGTGGTTGGGATAGCGACTAATGATTGTTTGATAGTATGGCACCGCTTTGTCGTGATCTTGAAGGCGATCGTGGCAATCTCCTAGCCAGTAGTGCGCCTCGGCTGCGTGTGGTGAATCGGGGTAATCTTGGAGCAGTATCGTGAGTGCGGTGATTGCGTTGTCAAGTGCCGGCTGTTCGTTTCGTTGTCCCAACCAGAGCCAGCAGGAGGCGATTGCGTATTGAGCATCGTCCGCCCACTCCCCTTCCGTATCTGCGTCTATGGTCCCCTGAAATTCTTCAATCAAGGACTCCCATTCTGCTTTAGTAGATGGGATCTCTCCGTGTGCGAGTTGGTAATGCTTGGCTGCGGCCACACGATAAAGGGCTGATGCGTCCGGCGGTGGCGGTGCAGGTGGCATTGCGGGTGAGCAAGCAAGCAGCAGGGATCCGAGTAAAATAAGGGTGTATGTATAGGTTTTCATGGTGCTCTCTAAGATGCGCTGGTTGTGAGTGTTGGATTTCACTCTCACTGTCCGTAAAAACATGGTGCTGAAAGGCATAAGTGCTATTATCCTTAATAGCGCGGGACTTTCCAACGTTCAACCCAACCTACAATACTGATTCGGTCATGTGTTGATGTAAACTGTTCGCAAGTGCGGCAAACTCGGCGATGTCCAGCGTTTCTCCGCGTCGCCGTGGATCGATGGCAAGTTGATCACAAACAGCATTGAGTACGTCAGTAGAGATAAAAACGCCGTTTTTTAGGAGGGCGTTTCGTAACATTTTGCGCCGAGATTGGAACGCAGCGCGGACAATCCGAAAGAATAGCGCTTCATTTTCGATTGCGACTTGAGGGGTATCGCGCATCTGTAGCCTTAGGACGGAGGAGTCAACTTGCGGGGAAGGGAAGAATTGATTTGGTGGGATTCTGTGCACAATTTCAGCCTCGGCGTAGTAGGAGACACCGATTGAGAGGGCACCGTAGCGTTTGTTTCCCGGTGGAGAGATGATGCGTTCTGCGACTTCTGTCTGCATCGTTAAAACGCAAGAACCGATGTTCTGATGATACTTCAATAACTCCCATAGAACCGGTGTGGTGATATAGTAGGGGAGGTTGGCGACAATTTTGGTGTGTTCAGGTGGGAAGTCATTTAGCAGGGCAGGGAGGTCCTGTTTGAGAATATCGCCTTGGATCAGGGAGATATGAGGCGTTTTTGAGAATTTGAGCTGCAATTCGGCGTATAGAAAATCATCAATTTCAATCGCAACAACGCTTTTAGCGGTGGCTGCTAGCACGGATGTGAGAAATCCGAGTCCCGCCCCGATCTCCAAGACGAAATCAGCATCGGTCAGTTTTGCACTCCAAGCTATCTCCTGCAAGGCGTGTGGATCAATCAGGAAGTGCTGACCAAGTTTCTGGTTGGGGTTTCTGCCGGTGCGTTTGAGGAAGTCACGGGTTTGTTGGTAGAGAGTCATTTCTGTGGATTTTGTGTTTGGCGGGTGGAGGGAACGCAGATCTGCGTTCCCTACGAAAACTGTGTTAATTTAGTATATGGTTACGCCGACCTCTCGTGCGACGTGCCGGATATATTGCTGACCTGTGATGGTGTCTTCGTATGGGAAATGTTCCACATAAAGCGTGACATCGTGGTTCAACTCATCCAACCGTCGTAGGATGGTCGCATAGTCCATAACGCCGGATTCATAACGGTGCTCCGCTTCTTTTGCCCCCGGAACCGCTTCGTCTATGTGAACGACTGATAAGCGTCCGCTCTCGTTCGGGCGCACCGCCGATATCGACAAGTCTTTCGCATGGAGTGCGGTGATTTTATCGCCCATCTCATCGAAAATCTGATTTACCAACTCTGTTGTTCTGTAGAACAGGTGGGGCCATGTCAGGTTTACGCAGTCCATCAGTGCCTTCATTCGGGGTGAGGCGGCTGCCTCAAACATCTCTTTGTACCGTTCTACGGAGCAGAGCGGGCTCATAATATGGGGGTGTGCGGCAACGTCCATCTCCGCTGCCTCTGCCTCTCTTGCCAAATCCGCCGCAGCGTCGAGGCATCGCTTCCACGCGTCTTCAGTCCACATTTGGGGTGTGCATCTGTAGGTTAATCCAACGTTAAACCCAACGCAGTGCGCGCCTAAGATTCGAGCGTGACGTAGTTGACGGCGATAGTGTTCGATGGCTGATTGGTATTCATCTTCATCTGCTGCGCCGAACCCGCTGTGGAATGCACTAAACTCACCCGGACGTATGTCGTGATCTTCGAGGAATTTCCGCGCCTCTTCGACATCGGCATCGCTCCAATCGGCGGGGGTGCTCATGGAAACTGTTTTTACCTCCATGATGCTGACTTTGCGGAGAAACTCCTCCCGCTCTTCTGCGGTTTTCCCCGGATGTATGTTTGGACTCATTAAAATCATTTAATCTTCTCCCTGGATCAATTCAACCACGTGATCTAAGATGCGATTCGCAACTTCGCGTTTGGAGAGGAGGGGTAGTTGTTCGCAATTCCCGCTTTGGTCCAACAGAGTTACGATGTTGGTATCGCCTTCAAAACCTGCGCCTTCCGCCAATACGTCGTTTGCTACGATGAGATCACAGTTCTTCTTGATTAGCTTCTTTTGAGCATTCTCTAGGAGATCATTCGTCTCGGCGGCGAAACCGACTGTGATTTGTCCCTTCTTTTTGCGCTCGCCTAGGGCTTTTGCGATGTCGGGGTTTTGTTCCAGTGGAATGGTCAATTGATCTGCCCTTTTCTTGATTTTGTTCGGGGAGAATGCTTGGGGACGGTAGTCAGCGACGGCTGCCGCCATCACCACGATGTCGGTCTGATTGAACCCTTCGAGGAGTGCGTCTTGCAGCTCTAGAGTGGTTTCTATGTAGCGGGTTTCGACGCCGGTGGGTGGTCCTGCTGTCGCTGCTCCGCTGATAAGGAGTACCTCTGCACCGCGATCCCGCGCTGCTTCGGCGACCGCATATCCCATCTTTCCGCTGGATCGGTTGCTGATAAAGCGGACTGGATCGAGGTATTCCCGCGTCGGTCCTGCCGTGACAACCACTCGCTTCCCATCTAGGTCTTTGGGTGTTTGCAACATTTGGGTGATGCGTTCCAAGATAACTTCGACGGTGTTCAAGCGTCCCATGCCCTGTTTTCCGGAGGCGAGATCTCCGCTGACGGGCTCGACAAATTGGACACCGTGTTCCTTCAGGCTTTGCATGTTTGCCGCGACAAATGGGTTTTCATACATGTGTTGTTCCATCGCGGGTGCGATTAGGATTGGGCAGTGGACGGAGATTGCGACGGTGGAGAGTGCGTTGTCAGCGATGCCGTTCGCCATTTTGCCGATGATGTTTGCGGTGGCGGGGACGATTGCTAGCAGATCGGCTTTATCTGCGAGGTCGATGTGCACCGGTTTCCAATCGGAGCCGATATCGAAAAGGTCAAGCAGAACAGGGTTTCGGGAGATGACTTGGAATTGGATCGGCTGCACCAAGCGTGTGGCGTTTTCGGTCATGACAACGTGTACGGAATGGCCTTGCTTCACCAATTGGCTCGCTAGGTCAATGGATTTGTGGATGGCGATTCCGCCGGTAACGCCGAGGATGATGGTTTTGTTTTCTTGTTTCATGGTTTTGTTTTCTTGTACTGATAAGGGACTATGGTAGATTTTAGAATTACTTAGATGCTCCCAATACACCGCCAACCCCCTAAATCCCCCTTATCAGGGGGACTTTGGAAACTTCATTAAGGTCGGAATTATTTGGTAATCTCCATTTATTTCTCTAGTTCACCATAAATAGAAACACTCATGTGGGTAAAATGGGCTACCCTCGTAGCGTTATCCCCATCATTGGAAAATGTTGATCGAAAGCAAATGCCTCTGAGATGTTATAACTCCGACAAACAACAAAGCTGGTACAATCCGTAAATGATAACTTCGCAGTATCGTATTGACGAAAGAGTCGCTCTGCTTCTTGAAACAAAATGCTGTCGATTGCTGCAACGGTTAAATCACCTGCTCCTTCAGAACTTTCGATAAGGTCAAGAAACTCGACTGCTACCAAGTAATTCACTCTATATCTGAGCCAAGTTGCAGTCTCATCAATCACATAATCGGTGGTTAGGAATCGTGTGTTCTGCTGCTTTAAGGTTGCGTAAATTATAATGGCATCGTCATGATGTTGATCCCTCCGATCCAAGAGGGCAATCCAGGTACCACTATCAACAAAAATCATGGTTTTGAATCCAATTCATAGATAACTTCATCGTGATTGACAGACCCATCGGTTGAACCGGAGTCTGCCATTCCAATCATTTGATCAATAATAGCGTAGCCTCTTTCTCTCTCATTTCGTTTAATGATTTCACGATTGATTTGGCGGCTCTGCATGAGAAAGATGAAATAATCGAGAACATCCAAAGCCTTTGAGAGAATCTCGGCGAACACCAAGCGCAAACTCTGACTATCAATACCGAAGTCCTTAGCAATCTTTTGGTAGTTGCTCCCTTTGCGGTGGGCGCTACCAGTGGAACGCAAACTCTGAAGTTTTCGCAGAAAAGCGATGTGATCCTCGGCATCTGCAACACCGCAGCAACTGAGGGTGATTTCAAGACAGTCGATAGTTCCTTTAAGACTCTCCGTCTGACCAGGCGTAAGGTTTTGCTCCTGTTCAAGCGAAATTAGTTTTTTCAACTTCTTCTGGTTCAGGGAGTCAATTAGTATTATGGCGAGATTCAAAATCAACGCATCAAACTCACGCTGCTCGTTAGTAGACGGAATCCTCAACTCTTTGAGACGTTGCTCGTCGCGCGGTTTCAATGGTAACAACAGCTGCCAACCGAGACATTTTTCAGATTCCTTTTGCAGATGAGCATATCTATGTTTGAATAGGTGCTCGGGGCGATCTGAAGTTGCTGTGAACGATCCTTGGAGATAACGCTCAAAATAGGTCTTACTCAAACCACCTTCGGGTAGGATATTGTAGATTCGCCAGTGTTGTTGTTCCGTGTATGGCAGTGAGGCGAGGTCTCTCAACAACACAATAACTTTGTCTTCGTGATGGTTGTCAATACGCACAGCCCACCAAGGGCAGCTCACCCGTGAATCTTCCACCGAGTACATACTGGGTTTATTGTAGTATTTATCTAACACCTGCTTGCGAAAATACACAGGGGCCAGGCGATGAGGCGCGTCGGATGTGTGGGTAATCTCTTTTCCGTTTTCGTCATCACCAATAATGAACTCTACATACTTCGGTTCCTCAACAAATCCGGGGAAAACGCTCTGAGATTCCGGTAGGGGTTCTATAAATCGCTTTCCCTCTAGCATCCTAATGTCGTTATAGCCACGGGACTGCCAATGCCACCAACATATATCACCATCCGCTGTAGCCTTTCTAATCGGCTTTGTTTCGTCTTCGCCAACCCTTTCATCTTCACCAACCCCAAGCTCTTCCGGCAAGTCACCCAAATCTCCTTGAAAAGAAAATTGGATCGATAGGTGCATCCTTTTAACTGCCAAGAACTGACGAATTTCCAGGAGTTTTATTTGGATACAATCTGGTTCAACAACAGCCACTAGGTGTTCATTACCTTCATCATCAATTTTGATATATTCATCTTTTTCGCTGTCGTGATAGAGATTGTGGAAAAGACGGAACTCCTCGGATATCTCGCTGTAGTGCTCTCTCTTCCGTAGTTAGTTTGTGATTCATTGAAGTCACGATTAACGACCAAAGGTTCAATTCCGTTGTCGTCTCCGTAGCGTAGGTATTGAAAGGGGTCTACACCCACAGCACTAGGTGTGCCCTGATAAAAATGCAAGTCCCAAGACGATTTGGAAAGTGCTCGCTCAACTTGAATAGATGGAATCAAAGCACAATAGATGCCGAATTCCTTTTTATTCCAGTAAACTGGAATCATATCAGTCAACTTCAGGTCGCGCTGCATGTATTTTAGTCTCTGATCTAGCGATAGTCCTTTTTGGTCTAAATCAATACTCATAATTTCCTCCTCACCCATTCTAATCCCAACTTTAGACGTTTCTTCATGCCCTATGTTTAATGAGCAGGCACCCCCAAATCGGGCAGCCCCTCCACGATCTTCACTGTCTCCAAACTGACTGTGATCACTTTACCGATGAGTCTAACGATGTACTCTGGATCGTCTGCGCGGTTCGGGTCGTTGACGATACCGCTCCGTTTGTCCGTCTTGACGCGATACTGATCTATCACCCATTCCAACGCCGACCGATTCCCAAGCCGATAGTCAAACGCCTTTGCAGGTATCCCGTCAAGTGTCAGGAAATTGTTGTATTTTATCTGCGCTTTGTCTTTTGACAATCTCATCTTTTCTACACGCCAATCGAGGGGTATATCCGGCTTTTCAATGAATACGAGTTGATATTCCTCCATCTCCTCATAGTCGATGTGGATTTCTCCCAACCGTTGCCCTGCTTTTGCAAAACTCCAGAAGTCCGGCGCATAAGGAAGGCGTGGCAGGTCCCGCTTGAGGTTGGCTTCATACCGCTCCCGATAGTTGGGGTGATGCAGGAGAGCGTAGATGTAATGAAAGATGTCCCACTTGGTGATTGCCTCGTCTCGGTAATGCGTTCGGAATTGTTCTAACACCCAATCGGTGATGTTCTCTCGGCGATTACTCCCGTCTTCGTCGTAAGAATAGAAAGGGAAGGATTGTTGTGGATCCCCATAGAAGTTCAAATCAGGAATAGACTCACTCATCAAAACAGCAAATTCTTTTCGGCCATAGCCACCAACACAAATCACACGATTCTCTTCTTCTGTGTCAGGTGTGGGAAAGATGGACGGGAAGATGTATACACGCTCGGTCATCATTCGGTCAAAGTAGAGGTTTGATTTCGTAAAGGGACGATAGAGAGAGTCCCTCACCTCTTCCTGTGAAAAATTAGCGGTTTTCTCTCTTTGCAAGTTGCGTTTAAGAGTTTCGCTCCAACTAATTTTCGTATTGTCATAAAGCACAAATTCATCCACGTTCGCATCACGGTTGGCTCGCTGTGCCCACTTGAACATCTGTTCATTGTAGGTATCAATCATCCCGTTCATGTTTTTAACGAGTGTGTTTCGATTAAAGTTGTATACCCACGCATCGCGATTGGTCTTAACGCCGTTGCTGTAAATCTGAAAAATCACATCCACGGCCTCACCCCTTGCCCTTTTCGCCTCCATAGTTCCCATCGGGATAAAGGTCTCAAATTCAGCGTGGAGCCCTTCTGTCAACCATGTGTGACGTGTGTCAGGTTGAACGATCTGCCAGTCTATATCCCCGATGTGTTCGCACTCATTCAGAAAATCGAATTTCTGTTTTTTGTTCCATAGGTCATCGGTACGATAATAAAAAATACGTGCTCCGTTCCGAGAGTCTTCGACAGGGACAGAACCTTCCCCGTTTGTAGTGGAGTGATTCACCGCCTGTCTGTTTTTCACAAATAGGTTGATGCTCACGCCGACTCGAATCCCGAACACATTGGCCTCCGAGACTTTCAATCCCTTCCGTGCATTCCCGCCCAGATCCAGAATGTAAATCGCATCGAAATCATCTGCGAGGTGTTTCCGCATCCCGTCAAATGCCACACCGTCGAGGAAGCTACTGTTTGTCACAAAGGCGACAACCCCTTCATCTCCTATCCGATCCGATGCCCAGCGAATCGCCTTTATGTATGGATCAGCCAGCGCGTTTTTATTCGTCGCTGTGGAGGCTTTCGCGTATGTCTCGGCTACCCGCCCATCCATCGTTGGATATTTCCGATTTTTGTTGTTGTCGTTTTCGTTGATCTGACCGACGTTGTAGGGCGGATTGCCGATAACGACAAACATCGGAGTGTTTTTCTGTTCCTCAACGCGGCGCGTGTTCTCCTCTGTAAACAACGAGCCTGCATAATAGTGAGAGTCTTCCGCCAGTTCAAATGTATCGACGAGACAGATACCGTCAAACGGTTGATAGTGTCCTGTTGCCTCATAAAATTGATGTTCAATGTTCATTGAGGCGATGTAGTATGGCAGCAGCATCACCTCGTTGCAGTGCAATTCTGTCGTATATTTTTTCGCTAAGGCGGTCTTGCGAATTTCGCGCATCGTCCGCACGATGAAATTGCCGGTCCCCACAAACGGGTCGATGATGTGAACGCTGGAGTCGGAGAGTGACCGATTAAATTCAGTCTGTAATATCTGATCTACGCTTCTCACCATAAAATCTACAATCGGCTGCGGTGTGTAGACAACACCGTGCGTATCGGCGACCTCCACCGAAAAGCCTTGAAAAAACTGCTCGTAAACGGTGTTGAGGAATCCCTGTTTTTGGGAAAAATCGTTGATTGTATCTGCGGTGCGTTCGATTGCCGCATAGAAAAGGTCAAGGCTACGGAGAAAATCATCGCGACTGAACGACTGCGATGTGAGCGCGTCTATCACCTTCTCAATTTCGTTGGCGATGACATTGCGGCGGGTGAAGTCGGGGTTATCAAAAACGGTGCGGAAGATGCGCTCGGTCAACAGGTGCTGGATGAGCATTTCCTCGACAGCGGCTTCGGAGAGATTGGGATTGATCGATTGACAACACTTCTCGTGAAAGGTTCTAAACGCCCCGGTAAAACGGGAGTTGGTTTTCCGTTCCTTTTGGATTAAATCCGCCAACTCGCTCCCGATGTCGGGGACTCTGTCTTTGAAATGCGCGACGGCCTCCTCCCATTCGGTGTATTCTGGTGGACGGTAGGCAAAAAAGGTATCGAGAATCTTTATCAGTTGCGTTGGGTCAGTTAAGTCTGCATCGCGTACCTGTTGACCGTTTTGCCAAAGAAGGGCGCGGTGTGGGGTTTGGAAGAGGATGTTGTCGCGGGGATACCCTTTCTCAAATTTGCGTACCACTTCGGCGGGTAGATCGTCGTGGATATCCTTCGCCTCCCAATAGCCGTGAATCAGCCTGAAACCGTCAATCAACGCACCATCAAGGACAATCCGCTTGTTTTGATCTCCGGTCATTGAATATTCAGGGATGAGCGTCCAATCAAACTGTCGTCCACACGATTCAAGCAGGAATTGGAACGCAGATCGGACGGCGGTCTCATGCGTGACACCGAGTTGGGCGTATCGGTTGAGTGCGATGTTGTAGTCTCTGATGGGTTTGTGTGTAGATTTGAGGGTGAGGGTTGGCATTGTGTTTAAGGGGATAAATCCTGTAATGAGGTGGTGGCAAGTAAGTGTTAATTAGAGATTGTCTGAATCCGATAAAACTTCTGCTAAATTCTTGGGTTTATTACAGCGTCCTGTCAGGATCCGCAAAGGTTTGCCGTTGAACTGTACTTTGAGCTCTTTCCTCCCTCTGGGGTTTGTCCACTTAATGCCCCGGGTGTGAAACAGAATCGGTGCATATACGGTTTTCACAATCTTCGGTCCTGGAACAATGCTAGCAGCAAAATCTAAACTGTTTTTCAGCTTTTCGACGATATCTGATTCCCTAGCTTCGCCGTTCTTGAGTTCAATAGGAGCTGCAACGAGGTTGTTTTCATCGGGATTAACGTAGAAGAGAAGACGGTCGCCTCGTTTTTTAGGCATTTTACGAAAATCAAATTCACGTTCGACATGTATCACAACCCGCTGAGAGGGGATGTCGGTCGAATCCACACCACAGCCCTCGCCGCCACACGAATTAGTAAGGCTTGATTTATCTACCTGCCTCCGGATATGGTTGAGAACTCTATTCACGTTCACTCTCGTCTTTCAGTTCCTCAATTCGATTCTGGAGACCTGCCCAACGATTATAGAGTGCCTCGGCAACGTCTTCATACTCCATTGGTTCTATGCCTTTGATGCGATCAAACTCGATTTCCTTTACTTTTCCATCCTTTTGAAACAGCCATGTTCCAACCTCTTCCGGTGACAGCCAATCGTTGGTTTCTTTTTTCAGCGCATCTTTTTCCTTGAGCATACCAACACGCATCAGGTTTCCAATTTCTTGGAGCATGAAGTCGCTATGTGTTGTTACAAGCACCCGTACACCAGCGCGGACCAAGCGGGCAAGGGTCGCTGCCATTTGGGTCTGGGCAGCGGGGTGCAAATGGGCTTCGGGCTCCTCAATGATGAGTGTGTCGCCGGGGCGGACGAGACCGCGAATGAACAGCACAAGGGGAGCAAGTTCAGACACCATTGATGAAGAACGGGTCAGACGTATATCTTGTTCTGTTCCCTGTGGACGGTAGAGAAATTCTGGATACCCTGTCGGTGAAGGATTCATAATTATCTGTCCAGCGAGGACATCGGACTCTAGGGCATCGGCAAGAGGATTTATTCCGTCATCTGATCTGGTACCTTCCTTGTAGAGTATGAGCTCTTTCATGAAGTCAGCTACCACTCCCGACAGTGTAGGAATCTCCAATGTTTCCAAACCAGCGCGGGTGGCACCTGCAACAAGTGAGCTCGCTATGACCCGATGGCTCTGCATAATGCCGCTCCGGGCGGCTGGCAGATAGTACCGCTGTGCTAGGATTTTACTAGGTCCAAAAAAAGGTTGAGAGGGATCTTGGGGAATAACCATCTCCCTGTTGATACCTCCATCTACAGTGACCTCTGATTTGGAAACCCTTATGTCAAAGTTACAGAGATTCTGATTTGGCTCATTGACCTTGAACGAAATTTTTATTTCATTATGCGGTCCATCGGTTAACTGTATTAGTTCCGAAACGGAATCGAGGTCGAAACAACGTTTGAGTTCAATTTCCAACGCATTACTGTGACCCTTTAACTGATTGAGACTAGATTGTGTCGGGTCGCGCACCACCTTAGGCAGGTCCGAAAATTTGAGCGGTTGTCCCCTGTGCAGCTTGTTGAATACCTCCCGAAGTTCTTTTTGCAATTCAATATTATCTGTCGAAGAAGCAGAGCTTAGTCCATACCCGAGGAGCCATATGATGTCCAGTTTAGGAAATCTTGAAAATCCCTCAAAGACGCTATGCAGGGCATAGATCAGCACGGAGAGATAGGTTTTGCCGGTGTTGCTCGGTCCGACAAATACCGTTAGTGGGCGCAGATCAAGATCCGCTTCTGCGATCGGTCCGAAGTTACGGACTGAGATTTCAACTTTCGGTGTGTTGGGGGTTTTTGCCCTCTCATCTCCGTTCATGTTGATTTTCCTTCTCGTCGGCATCGGGAGGTGTTGTGGGAGTGGGGGATAGCCTTCCCAAGAGGGTTACTAGCGGCAAAACTCTTGGGAGATTGCATCAAGAAGCTGGTCGTCGATTCGACAGCGTTCTGCGGAGATGATGTTGCGGATTTGAGTTACAGCTTCTTCGACATTATGGTCCGGATTCACGATACAGTAGTTGTACTCTTTAACACAACCGAATTCTGATTTCGCTGTCAGTAAACGCTGTTGAAGTTCCGAATCGGATTCTGTCTTGCGGTTGCGAAGCCGCTTTTCTAAACTTTCGAGGGAGGGAGGTAAAAGAAAAATACTGGTATAGCGGATGCCAAGATCTTTTATCTTCTTGGCACCGTGCACATCAATTTCTAAAATTAGATCCTTACCGCTTTCGATGGTTGATTCTATTGTGGATTTTAAGGTGCCGTAGTAGTGTCCGCCATATTTCACCCATTCCAGAAAACCGTTGCACCGAATTAGATCTTCAAATTCACTTTCGTCCAAAAAATAGTAGTCAACGCCATCAACCTCGTCGGAACGGGGTGGGCGGGTTGTTGCGGAGATCGAAAACGCTAGCGTTGTGTCGCTTTTGCAGAGTGCTTTGATAACACTCGTTTTGCCAGTTCCAGAGGGGCCCGATATAAGAATGAATAATCCCTTCTGGGAGGGTTGATTATTCCACATTCTGAACCAATTCCCGAATTTTTTCGATCTCTGTTTTCAGGGCAACGGTGGCGTAGGAGATGGAGGATCGAGACGCTTTGGCGGAAATGGTGTTTACCTCTCGATTCATCTCTTGCAGCAGGAAGTCGAGTTGTCTGCCGATGGGTTGGGTTGCTTGCAAATATTCATCAAACTGAGAGCAGTGGCTATCGAGTCTCACCAGTTCCTCTGTGATGTCTGAACGAGAGGCGATGATGCCAGCCTCCATCGTGAGACGGTATGGGTCAATTTTAACGCGCCCCTCAAGGAGTTCGTTCAAACGCGATTCGAGTCTTGTATGTGTGGATTCCACGAGATCAGCACTAGCTGCTTTTATCTTCCGGGTCAGGAGTTGGATAGAGTGGAGAATTCCTTTGATTTCTTCAAGCATAGCAGCCCCTTCTGCTCGCTTGGTTGTCTCCAATCCATCCAGAGCGGTGTCTAGGTGAGACTGTAACACCTTCCACACGGCTTCTTCGTCCAGATCGGCTTCCTGTGCAGTTAGGACGCCGGGGAGTTGCACTAGCAAGGAAAGTGAGATCTCATCCCCGAATTGCAGCCTATTTTGTAATTTTACAAGTGCTTGATGGTATTGCTCTGCCAGCTTAGAATCGAGAATGGGGAGTTGGTTTGAAACTGAAGCATCCTCGGTCCACTCGACTGTGGCTTGGACTTGCCCTCTTGAAACCCGGTTCCGTATGGTGCTGTGAATCTGATGATCGAACCTAGATAGAAACTCTGGGGTACGGACGGTTACTTTACAGTATCGAGCGTTCCACGATTTGATCTCAATAATCAACTGGCCAAAGGGTGTTTCTGCTTTATGCCGACTGTAGCCCGTCATACTTCTAATCATGATTAATCCGCCGCTTCTTGCCATTCAACTAAGATTGGAGATTCAACCCGAATTGCATCTTTGATACAGACCTCTTCACAGAGTTTGCATCCGACACAATCTCTTGGTTTCACAAGTTCGCAGATGCCGAAGAAGCTCTCGGCATGTTCGCCGGTCGCTGGATCCTTTAGCTCTAGGCAATCCCACGGACAGATGTGGACACAGAAATCACAGCCAGAGCAGAGTTCCTCGTATATGACAGCGATTGGGCGATCCTTGGGACGCTTGATAAACTTAGCGACATCTCCATTCTGATCATGGATGGCTTCGACCGGGCAGACCATACCGCACGCACTACAATCGATACAGATATCCGGGTCGATGATATGAAGCATTTTGCGGTCGCCGGTGATGGCATCAACGGGGCAATTTGTCAGACATGCCATACAACCGACACATTCTTCTGTTATGTAGTAAGCCATTAAAAACGCGCTCCCTCCTTTGAATTTGAGGACCTTTTCATTTGGAATGAGTAGCGAAAATCAGCGGTCAATGCGGAAAAATTTTAGGCAGACTGCTGATCACTCATAATTATAACATGGATGCTACGATGAAATCAACAGAGATTGTTATTTGATTTTTAGTAAATTGACCTAAATTGTTATCTGAAACATAATGCGTAAAGCGTGATACGTAAGAAGCAACTATTCGCTAGGGCGAAAGGAATAGGTAGAACGCAGATCTGCGTTCCCTACGAATGATCCGCTCCATCTTTTTTATTGACAGTATTTCTACAAAACGGTATGATGAGGAATTAAGGAATAGGGGTAGGAATAGATCGGCTATCCTCAATTTACGCTTCACCTTTGACGGAGGTATCGGGGTATGTATTCACCAGATGACATTCGGGAGTTTTGGGAAGGGACACGCGCCGCACTCAATGAAATTCCGATGGCGCCTGAACTCTCACCTGCGCCTGAGTTGAGTGGCAGAGAGTTCGACACTTATAACGTGCGGTTGACCAGTTTCGGTGGAATCAAACTCCGGGGTTGGTACTCGGTGCCGAAGGATAATCCACGGGGAAAATGCTCGGCGATTCTGGCTGTCCCCGGTTATAGCGGGAGCAAGCAGATCCCAACGCAGATTGTGCTTCAGGGATACGCTGTCCTCACGTTGTTTCCACGGAGTCAGGGCGAGAGCAAGGCGGAGTGGCAGATTGAATCGGGGACGTATCTCACGTATCATATTACCGATCGGGACAGGTATTTCTATCGTGGGGCGTATATGGATTGTGTACGGGGCATTGATTTCTTGGCGAGTCGGCCCGAAGTTGACCCAGATCGGATTGGGATGTGGAGTCGCAGTCAGGGCGGTGGATTCACGCTTGCAACGAGTTCCTTGGATGGGCGAATTAAAGCTGGGGTTGCCGAAGAGCCGTTTTTGTGTAACTATCCGCTTGCGATTAATGTGAAAACGAACCCGTATGTGGAGTTGGGCGAATATCTAAGCCAGCACCCTGACCGGAAAGAGGCCGTTCTTGAGACGCTTGCTTATTTTGATCCGCTCAATCTGGTAGAAATGATTACCCGTCCGATGCTGGTCAATATCGGCATGAAAGACGACGTTTGCCCGTATCACACGATTGTTCCGGTGTTTGAACGGATCGTAAGCCATAAAGCGTTGATGATCTACCCCGATTTGGGGCATTCATCGTGTGCTGATTTCAACAACCATGCGAAAAATTGGTTGGATTTATATTTATAGTAAATTCAAAAAATAAACGGACACTTTCGCTCCCCGGTAGGTGCGGTTTCCAACCGCACCGCATTCAATCCAACCCGGTAGGCGCTGTTTCCAACTGCGCCGGTTTGGCGTGTCCCATTAATCCTAAGATCCACTATATAACCAGAATTTATCAGGAGGGATTCAATGCTAACGTATCAAGATATAGGTATCAAACCTTTTATTAACGCAAGTGGGACTATCACCACGCTCGGTGGCAGCATCATGCCAACAGAGGTGGTTGAATCCATGCGTGAAGCAGCAACTTCGTTCATCCATCTCAATGAACTCCATGAGAGGGTCGGGGACAAATTGGCGGAGATGATTGGGGTCGAAGCTGCATTCGTTTCTTGTGGGGCTGCGAGTGGTGTGCAGGTCTCGGCTGCCGCGTGTCTGACGGGCACAGATATGGATCGCGTTCACAAGCTGCCGGACACGAGCGGCGCAAAAAACGAGTTTATTATCAGCTTGGTTGATTCGCACTTCTACATCCATCAGGGGATTGAGGCGGTCGGTGGAACGTTAGTCAAGGTCGGCACCCGCGAAGCGGTTACTGCAGCAGACATGATAGATGCGATTGGTCCCAATACCGCGGCGATTGTCTTCTTCTTTGGTGCACAACCGAAGGAGCAGCTTGCAGAGATTATTCCTGAAGCTACGGCGCGTGGGGTGCCTGTGGTGGTCGATGCCGCAGCACAGTTGCCGCCCCGATCGAACTTGACAGAGATTGCTGGTTTGGGTGCATCGTTGGTCAATTTCAGCGGCGGAAAAGGGATGCGTGGACCTCAAAATTCAGGATTGGTCATTGGGAAGAAGGAGTTTGTCGAAGCAGCACGGTATAACTCTAACCCGCACAGCGCGATTGGGCGTGGCATGAAGGTTGGCAAAGAGGAGGTCATGGGACTGCTCACAGCCGTTGAAGTCTTCCTTGGAAAAGATGAGAAAGAGGAGTATGCCGAGTGGCGTGCACAGATGGAACATATCGCCCAAGCCGCTGAGTCAATTGATGGAGTTCAGGCGCAGGTGGTCGATGCCAAGCAGCATCCTTCGGTGCAAATCACCCTTGACGCTTCAGTTGGGAAAACAGCGGCAGAGGTGAACAGTGAGTTGAGAGAGGGAACGCCCTCCATTGTAAACGGTGGGGGTAATGACAGTGTGGTGTTTAATCCGATGACGCTTCTGCCGGGCGAGGAGGAAGCGATTGCTAACCGCTTGGTTGAAGTGTTGACGTGATGCGTGAAACGCAAAAAGATAGAAGGCAAGGTGCCGAGGGGGACGTGATGGACCGAGAGCAGATGAGCAACGAGGAGAACTATTGCTTCGATGTCGCTGGCTATCTAATTGTTCGAGATGTCCTGACGCGAGAAGATATTGAGGCGTGTAACCAGGATCTCGATCAGAAAGGAACTACTCCACTACCGGAGTCTTTGGCAAAACTACGTGACCATCCTGTGTTGGAATGGTATCTCAACCAGATCTGTGGGGAAGAGTTCCAACTTGACCGGGAGCCGCGTCTCCTCGGAGAGGCGGGGGAGAACGTAGGCAGTCCGCTGTTCGGCGGCAACGAGCCGCGGGACCTGGCTCGTGGTTATTACCAACAGAACGATGCCCGGTTCTGTCAGGGAGTTCTTGCAGTTTGGGCGTTGGAAGACGTAAACGAAGGTGATGGTGGCTTCGTACTGATCCCATCTAGCCACAAGAACTACGTGGAAACGCCGAAAGATGTGCTGACCGGCGCGGACGATATGGGGCTGCCCCTCCAGCCATCTCTTAAAGCGGGGGACCTGCTGCTCTGTGCGGAGACCACACTGCACGGGGTGAGACCGTGGAAGGGGAATGGCCCGCAGCGACTGCTCGCATACGGATATATCGCTAATAACGCGCGCCGATCAATTGATGCTGATGCTGAACCTGAGAAAGAGTCCCCTCCTGAGTGGATGGCGGAGTTGACGCCGGTACAACGGGCGGTGATGCAGGGACAGAATTTCCAACGTGCCTACCCGCCACCTGTGGTGAAATCGGATGGGAAGACCTGTCGGATTGACAAGTCGTCCGAACTGTATCACCCGTCGATCTATATCCGTGATCCGGAGTCGGAGATTGATGAGAAGGAGCTCTACTTCTGGGATCTGTGCGGACACCTTGTGCTTCGGAACGTGATGGATGCGGCGTGGCTTGAAGCAGCAAACGAAGCAATCGACAAGTTTGCGGATCAGATTGTGGTGGGTGGAGCCCCTGACAAAGGCTCAAAAACGCTCGCAGGAACGGGGAGACCTGATCTCGGAGGTCTATTTGAACTACCAAAGCCGTATTGCAATCCCTTTCGAGAGATGATTGCCCATCCAGCGGTGATACATCGAATAAACTGGATGGTGGGGAGTGGCTTCCGCTGTGGCAACGCCACAGCGATATGCTCGGTGAAGGGAACTGCTGGGCACGCGCTGCACAGTGGCAGCGATCCTGCGAGGCCGGGAAATAGCTACTTCTTCCAGAACGGACGAACCTACTGCGACTCGGTGAATGTGGCGTGGCAGCTGCGCGATGTGACGGAAGCGGATGGCGGGTTTGTGTGCCTTCCGGGTAGCCATAAGGCGAGGTATCCTATGCCGCCGGGTGTCCAATCCTGCGATGAGCCTATGGGACTGGTCCGCCATGTGTCAATGAAAGCGGGGGATGTGCTTATGTTCATGGCGGGCGCACAAACACACGGTGCTTACCCGTGGAGGAGCGATACCCAGCGTCGTACTGTCCTGATGAACTATATGGGCAGACATATTGCTTTGTGATGCGGTTTTTGAGTTGTGGGAGAATAACATCATGGATCATCGTGCACATGTGTACAAAGGTTCGCCGCCGAATCACTGCGTCTGTGATCAGGCGTTGCGTCAACTTCCCAATGGCGATTGGGGTATCATCTTCATGACTGGTGGAACACACGAGCCAGAGATAGAGAATCATATAGTGATGTGTCGATCGACGGATCAGGGAAAGACTTGGAGCCCGCCGGAAACTGTCCTCCGTTTCGATGACCGCGCTTGTCTTCTCTCTGAGGTCATTGTCCACGGCGACAAGATTCGCATCATAGGTGAGAGTCATCTTGGTCGGTTCGAGGATTGGCAGGTTTTTGTCCTGACTAGTGAGGATAGTGGCGAAACGTGGGGCGAACCAGTACCTTCCACGCTACTGCCGAGGAGGACTTTCATACGTAACCTCTATATCTGCAGCTGGGGCGAGTGGTTTCTACCGTTCCAAAGCTACGATACGGTAGCGGATCCGGTTATTTCTCCGTTAGCGGATGGATCGTTCAACAGTGCGGTCAACGGTGTGCTGATTAGTGGCGATGGGGGGCAGACATGGGAGAAATCTGCCGAAACAGGTCCAACCGCCGGGTGGGCAGAGAACAACCTCGTCGAATTGCGCGATGGCCGATTGGTGATGCTCATCCGCGCTGATCGTACCGGCTATCTGAAAAGGAGCGAATCGACAGATTGGGGACGGACGTGGTCGACACCGGCACCGACCGATATCCCGAACCCCGGCACCAAGTTTCGGCTGCACCGTCTCAGCGGTGGGCGAATCGTCCTGATCCATAATCCGAATCCGAAGCCGGGTGTCCGAAACCCGTTGGCGTTGTGGGCTTCCGACGATGATATGAACACATGGCCGCACCGGCGGACGCTAATTGATTTTCCTGGGCAACTTCAGTATCCAGATGGGTTTGTGGATGCGGCGGAGGAGTATGTCCATTTTGCTTTTGACTATAATCGGCATGATCTGATTTATGTTGGCGCGAAATTGCCGACTTGATTTTTGTAATTGGAGGGATTATGAGCAAAATTAAAACAGCGGTAATCACCGGGCAACATGCCTTTGATGTGCCGGGGTTTCATGGGTTGTTCAGGAGCATTCCCGAAATAGATTTTTATCTACAGGATCTGGAGAACTTTGCAGCCGATGCCGGCAAGGTCCGAGATCAGTATGATGCGCTTGTGTTCTATAACTTTCACCGGGTGACGCCTGATGAGGGGAGAGTCAGGGAAGCGATTGAAGGGTTAGGCGAAGATGGGACGGGTATTTTGGTGCTGCACCACGCCATCCTTGCGTTTCCAGAATGGCAGCTGTGGTCGGATCTGTGCGGCATTCAAGATCGGAGTTTCGGTGTCCAGATTGACCAGACCGTGCACGTTGACATCGTGGATTCGCAGCACCCAACCACGCAGGGATTAAATGCGTGGGAGATGGTGGATGAGATCTATATTATGGCAGATCCGGGGGAGGACAGCGAACTGTTGTTGACCACCGATCACCCCGATAGCATGAAAACGTTAGCGTGGGCACGACAGTACAAAAATGCACGTGTGTTCTGCTGTCAGTCGGGTCACGACGATCAGGTTTTCTCTGACCCAAATTTCCGCACGGTGATTTCGCAGGGCATTCAGTGGTTAGCGGGCAAGATTTAGGGGAGAAAGTTAATGCGCACATTGAGCATTCAAGGCTTACCCGATAAGAGACGGCAGAAAGTGCTTGTCCACGATTGGCCCGAACCGGAAGGACCAACTGGTAACGAAGTCAAGACTGAGACGATCTATTCCGGGATAACAAACGGCACGGAACGAAATCAACTGATCGGCGGAAACTACGCTCCCAAAGATGAACAGCTGCCCACCGGCGGAAACGGTTACCAAAATGTGGGACGGGTAATTGAGGTGGGTCCCGATGTCAGCGAATTGCAGATTGGGGATGTGCTGTATATGAGTGCTATCCATGCGGAATACGTGGTGATCGCAGAGGATGACCTGCTCATTAAGCTGCCTGACTCGATTGACCGGACGGAGGCTGCACTTTTCGGGATGACCAGCGTCGCGATGCGTACCTGCCGGAACACCGAGCTGAAGATGGGAGAACGGGTGCTGATTGTGGGGGCTGGCATCATCGGTCAGGTCGCTGCACAGATCGCAGCCGTTATGGGTGCCCGCCCCACGCTTTGCGATATTAACCCCAACCGTTTGGAGCTTGCTAGGGAGATCGGTGCGGTTGAAACCGTTCTGGATGTTTCGGGCGATGGCTGGGAAAATGGAGTCGCTGACGGGACATTCGACGCAGTGATTGACTTTGCGGGTGTTCCGGGCATGGAGGACCAACTGATCAGTGCGGTGCGCCGCCGTGGCAGGGTGATATTCATCGCTGGACGAGGCAAAGTGACTTATACCTTTAACCTCGGTCAGGGACAGGAGATTCAACTGAAGCAGAACAGCCACTTTGATCGCGATGACCTACAGAATCTATGTCGTCTTGTAGATCGGGGGTTGGTGAAAATTGCGCCGTTAATTCGCGATGTTGTCCCGGTGAGTGAAGCCAAGCGGATCTATGACATACTCCGGGATAACCCTAATGAATTATTGGGGACGGTGTTTGTGTGGTAACGTTTGGGTGTCGAGATGTGAATCTCGACCTACAGTTGGGTTTCACGTTTTCCGTTCAACCCAACCTACAGCAGATGCCGAAAGTTGTGGATCTGATGGAACGTAATTCGATTGGCGTCGTGGTAGTTATGCGCGCCGTCGTAGGCGGTGCGAACGATGTAGAGAATGTCGTCGCCATCGAACTGCCAATCCACATACTGGAAACCGGTTAACTGAACGGATTGTTCATAAGGCAAGCCCTGATCATCCTCTAATAGCGTGAGTTTATGCTCCCAACGGAGGAGGTCTGCGGAGGTGTGCAACGACAGCACGGTGCGCCGAGAGGGTTGACTTGGGTTGGGATTGTTGTTACTGAGGGTCAGGTAGCGTCCGGTCTTCTGGTCAAAACGGATGGTGAACTTTGTCATTCCGCCGGGAAAGTCGATGAACCCTGTCTCTGGATCGAACGTGATGGTCTTACCGTCGTCGTGAACTTTAACGATTGCCGCCTTGTCCCACAGTGGGAGCGAGTTGAAGCGGAGGATATTCCAGATCTCCCCGTTCTTTGTTTTTACTATGTTCCCTTCTAACCAGCCCGGACGTTCCAATTTTCCCCATTCCTCTGGGACCCATGCTGGATCGAAGGGGAGTTTGTTGCTCATCGTCCAGTTGGCAGCGTCGAGGAGATCTGTGTCCGCATCGGCGGAGATTACGAGGGATTGGAAACCGATGCCCCAGACACATGGATTGCAGTCCTCGAATGCTCGATACAGCCTGCCGTCTTTCAGAAGAGTTGGCACGGGGGCACAGTGGTAATTGGGTGGTTCGTGGAACGAACCACCCTTAAACAGCAAGCCGGATTTCTCGTCTTTGGGATGGGTCCAAGTGTACCCGCCATCACAGCTGCGGCGGATCACAATTGAGCCGTATTGCTGTGATGTGCCGAATAGGTAAACATCGCCGTTGTGGGTAAATAGCGAACTCCAGAATGCGTTGGCGATGTGGGTGAGGTTAGCCCAAGTGTCTCCGTTGTTATCAGAACAGTAGACGCTGGTTAGGTGTTCCTCGTTTTCGTGGTTCAGAGGGCAGCCTTTCCCGAAATAGTCGTGCGTTGCGAGCAGCGTTCCATCTGGGAGCCGGACGATGCTCGGACTGCCGAGGTAGGTTTGTGTTTTGGCGTCCTGAAACTTGATTTCGTTAAAGTCCATAGATTACCTTTCATTTAGGGCTGAATTGGTTAAAAGCATACGAAGATCTCTTTCAGTTTACCAAAGTTGGGGGATTAGGGCAACGAAAAGGAGTTGGACATGCAGATTGTGGTCACCGGTGCGAGTGGTCGTATTGGTCGTTATGTTGTGAAGGAATTGGTGAATGCGGGCCACAATGTCACTGGCATTGATATATTAGCATCCGAAGAGAGAATGTCTCGCTTTTTACGCGTTGATCTGACCGATGCGGGTGAAGTGTATCAAGCATTAGCCGCTACGGAAGCTGAGGCAGTTGTCCACTTAGGGGCATGGGCGAATGCGGGTGTTGTTCCTGACACACGGACCTACGGGGATAATGTTCAAGGGACTTTTAATCTGTTTCAGGCGTGTGTGGATTTGGGGATTCAACGTGTGATTTCAGCGTCTAGCGCACAGGTCTACGGATTTGCTCAAGCACCACCTGTCTATGTGCCGGCTGACGAAGCCCATCCGTTACGTCCCGCCAACTGTTATGCGCTTTCAAAGGTGGTGGGAGAGCAGGCTGCAGATTACTTCGTCGAGCGTTTTGGGCTGACGATTCTTTCCTTCCGGTTGATGGGGATTCGGATGCCAAGCCAACTGGACGCGGAAATTGATGAGTTGGTACAGGATCCGAGCAAGGGGACATCTCTGCTATGGACACGCACGGACGCTCGTGATGCTGCAATTGCGTGTCGGTTGGCGGTTGAGGCAGAATCGGTGGCTTCGGGGGCTTACAATATTACTGGGGCGCGGGTTGTGTTGTCGGAACCGACTGCGACGTTGGTGGAACGCTATTTTGGGGATGAGACGGAGATTCAGGATGCGTTGCTAGGTCATATTTCTCCTATGAGTTGTGATAAGGCGGAAGCGGCTTTCGGCTATCAACCGCGATTTGTATGGTCTGTGTCGGACAGATACAGGGAATGATGCAAAAAATGGTAGATACGGTGGTTACGGCACGCGGAGCGTGCCTACTACTTTATGGAGAGAACTGTGCTGATTCATAATCCGAAAGGTCATTATCATTTTCTTAAGGGTATCGATCCGTATTCCTGCGGTGTTATCGCTGATTCCGGTTATGAGATCGTCAATGTTACATTGAAACATTCCATCCCATGGCGTGAGGGATTTACGCGCATTGATGCGTATTTGAGGTCCCAGGGGTGTAAACGGACAGCGTTGTGTGCGATGCAACTCCGTAGTCCGGCACCTTTCACTATGGAGGGGTTCATTGATTTTAATCGCGGTTACTGCGAAGTTTTGCAGGAGTGGGGGCTTTATGTAGAAGAACTCAATCCGTTGGCACGCACAAATGTGGCACCGTTGGTAGAGCCACCGGCAGTCCCGATGCTTTACGGCTTTTCGTATGTGCGTCCTTGCGATAATGCAGCGCAATCGACCTTTATCATTGCTGGTGCCGGTGAACTTTTGGAGGCGGCGTTGAACTCCGAAGGGATTGTTCGATGGGGGGAAACCGGTAGTGATGCGATACGAGAGAAGGCGACTTATGTTGTCGAAGTGATGGAGGAAAGGCTCTTGGGGTTGGGCGGAACTTGGGAGGCGGTCAATCGGATCAATATCTATACCGTGCATCCGATCAGCGGTCTCGTCGAAGATATTGTGCTGCCGAAGCTAGTCGCGGGTAGAGGGCACGGCATCCACTGGTATCCCTCCCGTCCACCGATTGTGGATATAGAATACGAGATGGATATGCGGGGGGTAGTGCAAGAGTTATACGTTGATTTCAGTTGAATGCTCCTTTCTACAGATTTCAATAGTGTAGTAATTAAGAGCAATTCATGTAAAGCTTATTTAGGACGGATCAGGTCATTTCTTACCCATTACGTTTTACGTATTATTTTCTACCGATTTCAAAGGAGAATCCATGAACCAAAAGGGACAAGATATACTCGTTCAGGCAGAACCACTTCATGAATTTGCTATCGCACTCTACCAAAAAGCGGGCGTCAGTCAGGAACATGCACAGTTGATGGCGGATCTCCAAGTCGAAACCGATCTGCGGAGCGTCCACTCGCACGGCACACGCATGATACCTTGGTATGTGCGCAGCATCCTCGACGGGGCGATGAACCCCAGTCCAGACATTCGCGTTGTCCAAGAGGGTCCCGGCTTTGCCGTCATTGATGGGGATAACGGTCTGGGACACCCACCGAGTGCGTTGGCGATGCAGATGGCAATCGAAAAAGCAGGCTCGACGGGTATCGCCGCAGCGGGAGTACGGAATGCGGGGCATTTTGGCGCTGCCGCTTGTTACACGATGATGGCGGTCGAAGCGAAGATGATCGGCTTCTCAACGACGAACACAGGCGGGCCGTCTGTCGCTGCGCCGGGGGCGGCGGAACCTGTGGTTACAAATAACCCACTCAGTTATGGCATCCCCGCCGGCGAGGAACGCCCTATTGTGTTGGACATGGCGTGTGGTTCTTCGGCGTGGGGGAAGGTTCGGACACTGCAAATGTACGGGATTCCAATTCCCCCGGGGTGGCTATTAACCACCGACGGGAAGCCGACACAGGACCCCATCGAGGGGAAGATACTGACACCGGCAGGCGGACCGAGGGGGTACGGCTTGGCGTTGACTATGGGTATTTTAGCCGGTCCTTTGGTGGGTGGTTTGATGGCGACCGCAAAACAGGGCGACGCTACCTCGGAACACTTTTTTATCGCAATCAATGTCGCGAGTTTCACAGACTTTGATGAGTACGCTGCAGCGATAGATCAGGGGATCCGCGCGATTCAGGCGGCAAAACCGGTTGAGGGGGTGGATCAGGTGTATCTGCCCGGCGAAATCGAGTGGCGCAAACGCGAAGCGTGGGTTGATAGTGCCATTCCGCTTCATGTCGATCATCTACGGGATTTGGCGAGCCTCGCAGAAGAGTTGAAGGTTGACATCTGTTGGGAATGGTAAGCAAAAGAGCAGGCGAGGCTGGTAAATCAGAGCCGTGAAACGAATGTCTCTTAATCCAATAGAATGTCCCTAGGAGTGGGGGAGTCCATCTGTTTAGGGGTTCATTCGGTACTGCCGGGGGACAGGGTGTAATTACCCCCAAGAACTAGACAGTTGACTAAGGTGGATTTTCGCGACGGCGCAGCGAAGGGCACCTATTACACTTATGCCCTGCTGCTACCACTGCCACTGTTTGGGACGCCACAGATGCGCTTCTTGGACGCCTAACTCTTCCAAGATCGGATCGAGCTCCGACAGTTCTCCGAGCTCTTCAGCATTATGTGCGTCGCTACCAATAAGCAGCTTCACTTCCCGTTCCAAGCACAACTGGTAAAACTCAATTAAGTGCCGCTGATTGTACCGGATAAACTTCGGGCTGATCTCAATGGCAATTTCGCGTTGAGAGGCGAGGTCTAACTGGTGAATCAGCCGTTTCTGATCGATATACCGCATCATCTCACTCCCGAATGCTGAAACCTCCTCGTTCGACAAACGAAAGACATTCGGTATCAAAACAAATGGATGCGCGATAGCATCGGTCAACGGACAAGCGATCGCGGCTTCAAACATGTAGAGCTCATGGTTTGCAACTCTTCTTGGATTACCGAGATCTGAGGGGAGCGCGACCCCACGCAGATGGTAATGGTTGGGTGCCATCAAAACATAATCAAAGTATGATGCCAGTTGGATATTGACGGAAGCAACTCGGTATTCTAAGATGTGTGCTTCAACGCCAAAGTGGATAGGAATTGGCGATTCACATTTCTGGATAATTTTTCTGACCGCTTCAATGTTCTTGGTTTTATAGCCATACGCATAATCGTGATCGGTGATACCAATTTCCTTTATTCCACGTTCTTGTTGGACTTTAATAATTTTCTTTAGATCGAAATCCCTAGCGGCGCAGGGGGAAAGTCTAGTATGTATGTGATAATCACAGTTGAACATGCTTTCGACTCCTTCAGTGAAGACAACCCCAATACATCGGAGGAGTAAGGTATGATTGCAAACAGTTATTTATTGGATCTAACGTTGGAATTGCCGTATCATTCCGATATTATGACAGATACTGAAAATGATTGCAAGCAAAAAAGATAAGGGCTCACGTCAAAAGAAGATGCAGAACGCTAAGAACGTGAAACGCGATGCGTGAAACGTAAAAACAAACTCTGTGTTTACTGGTTCATTAGTACATGGGTTCATTAATAAACGAGTGAACTTAATCGGTTTAGGTTGCGCCATTTCTTTACATGAGCCAAGATGTAGGTCGATTTTCCAAAATCGACGTTGGGGTGTCGAGATATGAATCTCGACCTACAATAGACTCCCATTCCTGACAGACGCTCCTCCCCTATTTTCACGTTTCTTTTCTAGAGCGGTAGGTCTATTGAACACCCCTGATCGGCGGACATATAAAACGCCTGCATCAGTTCAGTGAGGTTGCGACCGTCCTGAATCGTGATGTGCATCGGCTCATCGCGCAGAATGCCGTTGATCCACTGCTGCATCGCTGAGGGTGGCGGTTCAGGGCACTGCGCGATGTATTCCCCTTTTTCTTCGTCCGAGAGTTTGCGCGTTTCAAAGTGCATATCGCCGTGGTCGAGAACAATCGAACCTTCCGTTCCGTAGAGTTCGAGCATATTGGGACCAGAGCGGTGGGCCCACGAAACATCAATCACCCCAAGTGCCTTGTTCGCAAACTCGACTACCGAGACGCTGTTGTCGTCAATTGGATAGTTGCCCGTGAAGTTGTTAATCTTGGAGATGGTGCTCTTCGGTTCGCCCATGAGCCAACGGATGATGTCCACCCGATGACAACCGAGATCAAACAAAGCACCGCCGCCAGCCCGCTTTGCATCCCCAAACCAGAGGCTGGGACCTGTGAACCATTTATCCAATCCCGCCGAGTGTGCAACACGCCCACGTCCGAAGGTGAGATCACCCAAGAGACCGTCATCAAGGGCTTTCTTCGCAAATACCAGATCGGGGTTACACCGTGATGGCAGCGAGATCATGAATTTTACCCCTGCCCCCTCTACGGCTTCGATGATTTGGTCGCATTCATCGACGGTGATGGCGAGGGCTTTTTCGGTGAAGATATGTTTGCCCGCTTCCGCCGCCGCAATCATCACTCTGGGGTGATCTGAGGTTATAGCGTTGACGACAACGGCGTCGATGTCATCTTGAGCGAGAACTTGGTCGAGATCCGAATAGAATGGGACGTTATATTCTTCAGCAGCCTGCTTGCCGCCGTATTCCTCTTCGTCCCAAACGGCGGCCAATTCGGTTTCTGGGTTTTCCAGAATCTGGTTGGCATAGCCTCTCGCGTGAACGTGGGCGAAACTGAGTTTGGCGATTTTAATCATATTGTGACTCCTTAGCGGTGCTCAATTTGGATGTGATTATATATGTTACATATTGACCGCTCGTTTTTTATTGGTGTTTTCCAGGGCCGTTACTTCTCTGTGACCTCGCCTTCTGTGCGTAAACTTTAAAACCGATTATGATGTCGTCTGCCTCCCGCCGTAATGACACTGTTTTCTGGATGACCCTGATTTCGGCTGCGCGGATATTCAAATTGATGCGGGTGTTCGTGTCAACAGGTGATTTGAGTTGCTTGACCAATTTCCAGCTATCAGTGTCCGTAAGCCGTGTGTAAACATCCAAATTTTTCAGGGGAGTGCCGAGTGTATCAAGGTAGAAGTACCGGATAAAGCGAGGTGCGTCTATAGAAAAGCAATAACTGTGTGCAAGTCCGTGATTATACCGAGCCGCATTTGTGTGGTAGGCGGAGTGTCTGGATGGGACTGCGGAGTATCGGCTTGTTGCTTCGAGTGCGTCGTAGTAAAACTTGCCGGATATAACTTCGGTCCCGCCGTCATCAAGAGATGACAGGATAGAAGAACACCCTACAAAAACCATCGTGCAAAACAGGAACAGGATTTTCATCGGTCAATTTCCTATCGTATAATGATTATGGGTTAGGATTCGTTTAATATGTTTTCTATAAAAAAAAATAAAGGATCCACGAACGAGTAGAACTGGTAGGAATTCTCCGTGCTGAGTATCCTCTTGAGGTATGGCTGAACTGCAAGTGCGCCGTGATCGCTGCATCCGAAGTCGATAAGGATGGCAAGCGCGGTCTGTGCTGTGCCGGGGCCTGAATTGCCCCAATCAAAGCTGTCGGCATCGTGCCGCAGTGCTTGACTCGTTTCTATCGGGATTTCAATCTTTGTTTCTTTTGCTTCTGGGCCTATGTCATCTTCCTCTATCCGGTAGAGTTTGCCGGTCCCGTCGGGTTGGCGTTCTCCTCGGTAGCCGATGAAGAAGCGTAGCAAGGGTTCTGTGCTTTCAGGGATCCGCTCGTCGTCTGGAGGTATGTCGCCGGTGATGAGATATGGTTCTTTAAGGCTTGGCATAGATAGATTTCCTCTGATTTGCCGCCACGCTGGGTGCGGACAGCGGTTAGCTCTCGTCAAGCATCTTTTTTCCATTATGTAAATGAGCAACTGCCATCTTTTTTCCATTATGTAAATGAGCAACTGCGCCGTTCTGCTATCTCTGGAAGAGGGGTGCCTACTGGAGGCCGATTGTCCTACTGTCGAGTTCGACGAAGTTCATCCTTAATACGGTTGCAGAGACTCAGGTCCCCCGCTTCTTCCGCGTATTGTAACGACTGCTCTAAATCCTTGCGTCCCTGCGAGTGATGCCCTAAGTCTCGCTTCGCCAACCCCCGATAGAAGTAGGCCCAAGCATTATCGGGGTCAAGTCGGAGTGCTTCGTCACAATCGGTAATCGCGGCAAAATGTTCGCCTAATTCGTATTTCAGCCACCCTCGAACTCGATATTTATCGTCATGGTCAGGGTTAAGTTGAATGCCTTTGTCGGCATCGGCAATTGCCGCAGCGTGCTGTCCTGCACTAAACTTCACCATACCCCGGTTACTGTAAAAAGAACCAACATCGGGATCGAGGCTAATCGCCTTGTCATAATCAGCAATTGCAGCAGCATGATGGTTTAACCTATGTTTTGACCATCCCCGGTTGGAGTACGCATGGGCATAATTGGGATCAAGGCTAATTGCTTTGTCATAATCAACAATTGCAGCGGCGTGTTGGTTTAATTGAGCTTTTGCAATGCCCCGATAGTAGTAAGGTCTGGCATTAGTCGAATCGTCCTTTATCGCCAGATCATAGTGGCTTATCGCTTCAAAGTATAGACGTTTTCCTGCAGATACTCTTCCCTCGTCAAGATGGGATAGGGTGAAGTTGAATTGGCGATCGGTGAATGGGTTTTCACTTGGGGTATGAGAAGTATCGTAAAGCAGTCCAAGAATTATCGTTACTATCATTGCCACAGCGAGGAGAATAGGAACCATGCGGTCTTTCATTTCGGTTTTCCCTTCCCGTATTTATACCGTTTGAACAGCTCGACTAATCGTGGGTCCACGTTATCTGTTTTGCTTCGTTGGAATCACTGTAGAAACCAATCCCCGCTGCCGATGATTTCTCGTAGACTATTAACTCATTCCGCTCTGGGTAGGCGTGGATCTTAAACGCATCTCGCTTCAGCGGATCGGTGATGAACATAAGATTCATGATTGGAGCAGAAGTTAGTCCAATCATCGCTTCACCCTTGTGATTGTGAACTAAGATACCATTATAATCGCCAGCAGAATTCAGCGTGACTGCTTCCTTACCATCTGTATTAAAGAGAACGATTTGATTGTGGCGCGTGAAACGAGTAGCATTCAAAACAATTGCGTCTTTCCCTGCTGTATCAACGACTGTCAGTTTCCGACAGGTAATCTCATTAAACACTCCATTACTCTGTGCCTCGATGTCTGGTGTGATAAACTGTCCGATAGTAATACCGACTGCCATAATCCCTGCACCTAAAAGGATATATCCGAGTTTCTGTTTGTGATTCATTATCATTTCCTTTCGCTTGTAAGTGGACTTTACCTTTGATAACTGCAATCATCACTTCTTGACAAAACCTGCACCGAATCCTGACCGTAGGAACGAGATTTCCTCGCTCGATGGTTTGGGAAACCCAACCCCTAGAAAAGTTGACCCAGTGTAGGAGCAACCCTTGTGGTTGCCCAAAATACTTTCCGTATCAGTCTTTCCGGTTGTAGCATTTCTCAAGCCGCTCCATATAGAGTTTATGGAATTCTTCCTCATTTAGATCTGGAAATCTTTTTCGCAAGCCGTGGATGAACAGTTTCTTGCTAAACTTGGATAGCTCAAATGCTTTCATCAACCGTTGTTCTGGCGTCATGCGCCGCAGGATCTCAATATATTGTTTATGATTGGGACATTCTTTGATGTTCATATTCCGTCACACCGTTATTCCTGTGAAGTTCCTCCGTTAGAAGCCGTAGGACTCGTAACCTCCAGAAATAGATCCGCTAACCCGTATTCAACTCTCTGAAAACGTGAAACCGCAACATCTCCACAGACCAAATCTTTCAGTAAGTTGGCAGTTTCCGTCTCCGTCATCTGTGATTCAATCTGGATGCGTGCATCCATAATTTGTGTAGATATTACATCCGATCTCGTCTCCAGAATCGCTTGGGCTGCCTCCATGCCCGATGCGACTTCAATCTCCAGTCGATGCCGATTACCATACCGCTCAGAAATGTCGCGCATCTCTCCGTAAAATGCCAAGTGTCCCCCACTCAAAATGCCAACACGGTTGCATGGGGTTATCGCATCGGTCAGGTTGTTTGTCGCTAGAATCACCGTTTTTCCCATCGCTCCTAGTTCTTGGATTAATGCGCCCATCTCGGCTTGCCCCTGCGGATCTAAGAGCGCGACGGGGGCGTCAATCAACCAGACGGACGGATCGTGCAAGAAGGTTTTGGCTAAACACAATCGCTGTTTCTGTCCCAGTGATAGGTGTTCGATCTTCTCATCTCGCAACCTCGCCAGATCCATCAGATCCAGAACGTCTTGGATGCCTGTCGTACGTTGTCCCTTTTCTATTTTATATGCCGCAGCAAAAAACTCCAGATATTCCTGAATAGAGAGGTTAGGATACCCCTCAAAGGTTTCGGGAATATAGCCGATGAGTGGGCGGACAGCACGAATGTCCTTCGTTGCGTCGTATCCAGCAAGCTCTATAGAACCGGAGGTCGGCTTAATCAGCGTTGCTAGAATCTTTATGAGCAGCGTCTTGCCTGAACCGTTTGGGCCCAACAACGCCATACGATCCCCAGCGTCCAAATGAAAATTCAGATCGGTGAGAATCGGTTTCTGCTGAAAAGATTTGCACAACTCTTGGACGTGAATCACAACGTGAAAATCTCCGAAGTTGGGGCAAGTTTCAAAAGTCCACAAAAGCAACACTCCAATCACATTATAGCACGCCAATCTCTATTTGGAAATGGTAATTCTGTGAAGGAGGTAGGTAGAGGAATTGTACCTGTTTATCTGTTGACTCAACCTTTCAATCTGTAGTATAATTAGCCAACACACTTTTCAAATGATATTACTTCTAAGTACCTATTTGAAAATCTAAGGAGCTATGGCTGGCGAATCAGAAATACTCAATTTTTTCGACATCCGAATTGAACACTTTCCTGACCGGAGTGCCCGATGGCTATTCCAAGACAAAGAGAACGTCCGAGGATTGAGAATTGAGCACACTAGTTGACCAACACATTGAACAACCATCAGATAGGGAGGAGGTAGAAGTCATGGCGCAGACAATGGCTGAACATCTCATTGAACGTGGCAAAGCACAAGGTTTTGAACAAGGTGAGACACGAGGGAAACAGGAGGCACTCCTCAAACTACTGCGGTTCCGATTTGGTTCCATACCTGAATATATAACCAATCAGATTACTCAGATACAGAGTCACTCCCGTTTGGACTCGCTTTTTGAGCGGGTGTTGACCGCGCAGACACTTGATGAAATTGATTGGCAAAACCGTGATGGCTAAGTTCTGTTGACATTTGACAGATTTGGGTGTTGGGTGTTAGGGAGGAGGTAGGAACCATAGCAAAGACAATGGCGGAGCATCTCATTGAACAAGGCATTAAACAAGGCATTGAACAAGGTAAGGCACACGTTCGCAAACAAGGCAAGGCACAAGTTCTTAAACAAGCTATTGAACAAGGCGAAAGGCGAGGGAAACAGGAGGCACTCCTCAAACTACTGCGGTTCCGATTTGGTTCCATACCTGAATCTATGACCAATGAGATTACCCTGATACAGAGTCTTTCCCATCTAGATATGCTCTTTGAGAAGGCGATGACTGCTTGGGCACTTAATGAAATTGATTTACAAAACCGTGATGGCTAAAAACCTGTGAAACACTTCAAATCTGGGATTTTTGGGTCATATCTTATACCTCAAAAATGGCTTTGTCACCTACTATTGAAACAGGTTCCAAACAACAAACTTTTTATGCCCGATGTTTTATCGGGGGAGGTATTGAGGAATACAACGTGCAGGCAGAATTGAGCATCGACGAACAGGTGGCACTTATACGCAGGGGAACGGCAGAGATTATCTCTGAGGGAGAACTCGCTCAAAAATTGGAAAACGCCGGAACACAGAAACGGCCCCTTCGTATCAAACTTGGATTGGATCCAACAGCACCGGATATCCATCTCGGCATTGCAGTTGTCTTACGCAAACTGCGCCAATTTCAGGATCTCGGACATGAGGTTATCCTTATCATCGGTGACTTTACGGCGACAATTGGGGATCCAAGCGGCAAATCGAAAACACGACCACAACTAACGGCGGAAGAGGTCAAACATAACGCGAAGACCTATGCAGACCAGTATTGCATGATTCTGGATGAAGACAAAACCCGCGTTGTTTTCAACAGTGAATGGCTTGATGAGATGTCTTTTGCGGATGTCATTAGACTGAGTGCCCAAACAACGGTGGCGCGAATCCTAGAACGGGATGATTTTACAAATCGGCTTCATGACGGTGCTTCAATCGGGATGCATGAACTCCTTTACCCAATATGCCAAGGCTACGATTCAGTCGTCTTGGAAGCAGATGTAGAGATGGGCGGGACGGATCAGAAATTCAATATCCTGATGGGACGTGACCTCCAACGCGCTTATGACCAAGAACCTCAAGTGACGCTGCTAATGCCCCTACTCGTCGGTCTTGATGGGGCTGAGAAGATGAGCAAATCGTTGGGGAACTACGTTGGGATCTACGAACCGCCCTCCGAAATGTATGCCAAGTTAATGTCCATCTCCGATGAGTTGATGTCCACCTACTTTGAGTTGGCAACGGATGTGCCGCTCGACGAAATTCGTGCGTATGAGGAGCAATTGGCAAAGGGTAGTATTCACCCCAAGACAGTCAAACAGCGGCTTGCCCGCGAGATTGTGACTATCTACCACAACGCAGATGCGGCGCACGCGGCGGAGGCGGAGTTTGACAGGATACACCGCGATCGACAGCTTCCCGATGATCTGCCCGAAGTTGCTATTCCGGCGTCCTCGCTCACTGACGGCAAGATATGGATCGCCCATCTGATACAGCAAGCCGGTTTTGCCCAGAGTTCCAGCGACGCGAGACGATTGGTGCAGCAAGGTGGAGTCCGCCTTGATGGTAACAGAATCACGGATCCAAGGTTGGAAGTCGCTTTGCAGGGGGAAGCCATCTTGCAGGTCGGTAAGCGACGGTTTGCGAAGGTTAAAATATGATTTTTGTAACCAACGACGATGGGATTGATGCGCCGGGCTTAAAGGTTCTCGCCGAGGCACTCGAAACCCTCGATGAGGTTTATGTTGTGGCACCGGATCGGGAGCGGAGCGCTGTCGGCATGGCAATCACGCTGCATCAGCCGCTGAGAGCCAAACAGGCTTGGAAGCATGCCTACGCAGTTGATGGGACACCGGTCGATTGCGTAGACCTTGCACTGGGTACCCTGCTCCCCGAACCCCCAAAATTGCTGGTCTCTGGCATCAATCGGGGACAGAATCTTGGGGCTGATATTCATTTTTCAGGCACGGTTGGGGCGGCGAAAAAAGGAACGCTCGCAGGGATTCCGTCGATTGCGGTTTCCCTCGCTTTAGAAGGGGTAGGAGAACAGCAGTCTAACTTCCACTACAAAACAGCGGGAGCGATTGCGTGTCGCATTGCGAAGCAGGTGATCGAGAAGGGGATGCCGAGCCATATCCTGCTTAATGTGAACGTGCCGAATTGTCGGCTTTCCGATGTGAAAGGCATCAAGATAACACGGCAAGACCGAGGGAACTACAGTATAAACGCTGTCACACGGCTGGATCGGGGCGGCCGCCCCTACTACTGGATTGGTGGAGAGCGCACCCAAATTGACTTTGGAGGAGATACAGACCTCCATGCGGTTCACAATCGACGCGTGTCGATTACGCCGGTACAGCTTGACTTCACAGATCACACCCTCATCACGCCACTGAAGGCTTGGCTGGATGATGAGAACATGCAACTCTAACCCGATAACAAGGAGGACATTTGCGCTATCTAACGCTGGTTCTCAAGGGGTGTTGTATTGGGGTGGCAAATATTATTCCCGGTGTGAGTGGCGGCACTATGGCGGTTATGCTTGGCATCTATGAACGATTGATTCGCGCCTTGCACCACATCGGCTTTTCGACTGCAAGAAAACTCTTGGCAATTTTCACGCTAAAAAGGGAGGCAGTATCTGAAGCACAGGCAGAGTTGCATCGTATTGATTTCGGATTTTTAATAGCCATTACCTTCGGTGCACTGCTCGCTGTCGTCGCATCAGCCCGATTAATCATCTATCTGCTGAATGAGCAACACGATCCGACCTACGGTTTCTTTTCTGGATTGGTGCTGACCTCTGTTATCATTCCACTCAAAATGCTGAAACGTTTTACCGTCAAAGAGGTTGTCTCCCTTCTCCTCGCTGCAGGGTTGACAGTGGGACTAACACTGAGCATGAGCGGAGAACAGAGACTGGAGAGTGAGAGACGAAAACATAAACTGCAAGAAAGTCAACTCAGCGGAAATGCAATCACCGGAGCAAAGGTTCACCCAGCGGTCCCGCAAGAGGTTTCAAAAGACGCAAATCACGCAGTTGGGGTGCTGCTTTATCTGTTTTTCTGTAGTGCTATTGCGGTTTCTGCGATGATCTTGCCGGGCATCAGTGGCTCTTTCATTTTTCTCCTGTTGGGTGTTTACTTTGATGTACTGGCAGCGATAAATAATCGGGACTGGATTGTGATCGGGGTTGTTGCTTTAGGCGGTGTTGTCGGACTGTTGGCGTTCACCCGATTGCTGAATTATGTCCTTGAACGCCATCGCGATTTGACGGTATCCTTCTTAATTGGATTGATGCTCGCTTCATTATACGGGCTTTGGCCCTTCCGCAGTTATGAAGTGGTCGGTGAGGCACGTATCGACATCGCTCATATCCTGCCACAAGCTAATATGAATCTGGCTACCACGGTTTTAGCCGCGCTGATCGGTTGCGGGGTGGTGCTCCTGTTTTATCATCTGGAAGCTAAAAGAAATTAATGCTAACTTGGCAGCAGTGGTTGAAGGATGATGTTTTATGGATTATGAGAGACCAGACTTAAGAAGGGTTACATGGGTTGGGAATTCTAAGACAAAGTTGAAAGGGAGATACATCGTGTCAATTACAACAAAGGAATGGGTACTTGATACGGTTGCAAAACTACCAAACCCTGAGATGGGAGAACTGAAACAGTACTTGGAATATCTGATCTGGAAATCACAAAGGCCGAAAGGAAAGGGGCAACCCACACAGGTCCTAGAAGCTATTAATAAATCGCATGACGTGACGATGGAAGATGCTCTGGCTCTGCTTGAGTCAATTAAAGAGGGGAAAACTCCCATACGATTTGATCCCCCCTTTGATGAGATTGTCCGATAACGATCTTTGGATAGCTGCCACTGCTATGACACTCAATGCAATTCTTGTGACTTCTGATTTAGACTTTCAGAGAATTACCGGATTCGGATTACGACTTGAGGATTGGACAAGGTGATATACTTCCAAAGCTGAAGCATTGGGATTGACCAATGTTAGCTAACAGATAGGGAGCACGTCAACTGGTATTAAATTGACAATTGATTGAAAGGATTTTTTCTGGAGCAAGTTATTCTTTATGAAAAGAGTTTTAGCCGCGCTGATCGGTTGCGGGGTGGTGCTCCTGTTTTATCGTTTGGAAGGTAAAAGAAGGTGACCTGTAATGTTTCCTGAGAACACGGAAAAGAATTTAACTGAACTTCAAGCCAATGCGGTTGAAGCCTATCGTCAACGGCTAGCTGAAACTGTGCCAGAGGTTGAAATTCTTGACGCTTTTGCGACAGATGGTATTATCGAAGTAAAATTGAACGATGCCTCAGCACGAAAGTCCGCGACGGGAAAGCGCGTTGTGAAACTCTCAATTGAAGTGGAAGATCAGTTCAACGTGACTTTACTGCCCTATGTCGTTCCGCATGAAAACTGATTGAAAGGATTTTTTCCAAAGCAGATTACTCTTTATGAAAACAGTTGGTTTTTTCGTTAATACATCCAAACCTCACGCGCTGCAGGTTGCCACGGAGGCTTGCGGTTGGCTCAGAAAGCACGGGGTAAAGCCGCTCGTTCCCGATGCGGAAGCTGCGCTACTCGGTCTGGCAGGTGCGGGCTGTAATCGGCGTGAATTGGCTGCACAGTGTGATCTGTTATTGGTCCTCGGCGGTGACGGCACCCTTCTTGACGCTGCACATATACCCGACATCGAGAATGTCCCTATCCTCGCTGCGAATCTCGGTAGCCTCGGTTTCCTCACGGATGTTCCCCGCGACCAACTTTACGCTGCATTGACCAACGTTTTTAATGGCGATTACAAAATTGATCGGCGGATGATGTTAGAGGTCAGCGTCGATAACCATGAACAGGAGTTTGCCAATTCGTTTGCACTCAACGATGTTGTGATTCGCCACTATACGCAACTCATTGAACTGGAATCCTACATTGACGGCGAACCATTCGTTACCTACAATGCTGACGGACTGATTATCGCTACATCAAGTGGCTCAACCGCCTATTCCTTAGCGTGCGGGGGACCCATCGTTGAACCGCATCTCAACGCAATTCTCTTGACACCGATTTCGCCGCATTCATTAACGATGCGCCCTTTTATTGCACATGGGGATTCAGAGATTACTGTCGTTATGCAATCCGATTATAGCAGTGTTACCCTGCTTGTCGATGGGGCCCGTGAGACACACACGGTTGCTCCCAATTCCTTAATTCGTGTGCGTAAAGCGGATAAGACAATCCAGCTGATTCGTTCTCATCACCATAGCAATTATGAGGTCTTGCAGACGAAATTAATGTTGGGCGAGGGAACGAAGCGAAAAACGTGATTGGTTCATTATTGGAAAAGGATATTGCTTGCTATGGAACGAAAAACTGAAGCTGAAGATGGAGTGAAAACAGAGCGACGCAAAGCGTGGGAGGTTTTTATCGCTAACAATCGCGAGAGGGAGATATATGTTGATCGGGAGATCGATATTTCCCGGCTATGCGATGAAATGAACGATATGGAAAAAGGAATAGAGTAGTAGGCATACTCCGTATGCCGTAACCGTTATGCAAATTACGGCACCCCAGCATCACCTGAAACTTGATTGTAATCATCATTACGAACTGGAATGCGCCAAGCGAGCGGTGGAAATCGCGATTGAGCAGGACGAACAAACCGCGATTGACTATCTGGAAAGAGAAACGCAGGAGGTAACCGGATGAACATCACCCAATTCACAATGGAGGAGGTACGCTGCTTTGCGGAACGGCAAGAGTTCAACATTCGCCCCCTGACGTTTTTGGTCGGAGAAAACAGTACCGGCAAGACCACAGCCTTGGGGTGTTTCCAAATATTAACTAATTATTTGAATGGTTTGGGAATAGATTTTAATTCACCTCCCTATTCAATGGGAACCTTTAGGGATATTGTCAGAAACAGCAAAAAAAAAGAAAAAGCGTTTACGCTTGGGTTTACCTTTAAAAACAAGAATGAAAATGTCGAATGTACCGTTGAATTTGTCGAAAGGAAGAGAGGGGTTGAACCTGTCGCTAAGTTAGTAACGGTCAAATTCGCTGATGGCGAAATTGTTTTAAGTACTAATGATACGAGGGAAGTGGATAAACTTGCCTCTTTTGATAAAGAACGGAATCAATATCGTCTGGATGTGGATTTTGCTGCTTTGAATGTCAGGCCTCCACTCTCCCTTTTAAGGCCTTTTAGTCATAAACAGGAGGGACAATCTGAAAACGAAAGGGCCTTAACGGACTATCTAGCGAAAAAGGATGAAGATACTGGAAGAAGCAGATACCAATTACGGGATATCTGGGACCCCACGTCCGTATTTAGTAGTTCGCCTATTCGTTCGGAACCGAAACGGACCTATGATCCGACAAGGTTCTTTTACAACCCGGAAGGGGGCGACGTGCCAATGCTGTTAATGCGAATACAAGCAACTGACAAGAAGAGGTGGGAAGCCTTGAAAGCGCAGTTGGTCGAATTTGGCAAGCGTTCGGAACTGTTTCAGAACATAGAAATAAAACAACTTGGACGGTCTTTGGGGTCCCCATTCCAACTGAAGTTTAAGGTCAGGGGACCAAGTTCCAATATCACCGATGTTGGTTACGGTGTCAGTCAAATTTTGCCAATTTTGGTGTATATTTTAGATCCCGATATTTCTGGAAATCAGATAGATTTTTACTTATTACAACAGCCTGAAGTCCATCTGCATCCGAGGGCGCAGGCAGAACTATCTTCTCTACTAGCAACATTGGCAAGCGAGGGTAATCGGACCTTTATCGTTGAAACACACAGCGACTATATGATTGATCGAGCGCGCATCGAAATTAGAAAAGGTAATATCCGCCCTGAAGATGTGTCGTTGATATATTTGGAGCCAAAAGGGCGGGTTGTCAAGGCACATAACATCAGTTTTGATAAAATGAGTAATATGGAGGGGGTACCTCCTCATTACAGAGAATTTTTCATGACAGAATACCGCCATCTTATGGGTTTTGAGGATTGATTATGTGTATTATTGTGGATGCCAATATGTTTAGTGCGTTTAGGGACCCCACCGATGAGAATATGGAACCTGTGTGGAATTGGTTAAGAAAAAAGAATGGCAAGATAGCTTACTCAAGCACAGAGAAATTTGAAGAGGAATGGGAAAGAGGGGGAGTAACCGATTTGATAAAGCTATTAAGACAAGCTGAACAACTGAAAGAGATACCTCCCCCAAAGGTGGAAGCAAAAGAGAATGAGCTCAACCGAGAAAGAGCAATTAGGTCAAATGACCCGCATATTATCGCATTAGCCATTGTAGCAGATGTGAAAGTATTGATTTCCAATGACAGAAGATTACACGAAGACTTTAAAAATCGTAATCTGGTCGGCGGCAAGGTATACCAGACAAAAAGCCATTCGCGTCTGCTGCGTAACGATACCTGTCTTTAGTAGGGAACAACGATCGTTATTATCTGCAATCAACAATAAGAATCCCAACGATAAGATAAAACGTAACTGTTTGTAACTGTTTGTAATACGATTGAAGGTCTATGACAAAACGTTTCATGCTGAAATAGGGACAATTTTCCCATTTGCGCGGGAAAATTGGGAAAATTTGATTTTCGCACGGAAAACGTAACCTTTTTAATCTCATTTATGCTACCTTAACACCTCATCTTTTAACTGCGTAAGTCCTACAAGAAATTAAAAGTTGCCATGATTGAAGAACTGTACATAAGCAATGTTGCCCTTATTGATGAGCTTCAGTTGGAGTGTTCCTCCGGTCTGAATGTTTTCACGGGGGAGACGGGTGCGGGTAAATCGGTGATCTTAAACGCTGTGGGGCTTGCGCTCGGTGAACGTAGTAACGCTGGGCTTGTCAGAGATGGGGCGAGGAATGCCAAGATTCAGATCGCGGTTGCACTGCCCCCGGACCATCCCGTGTGGGACGGTTTTAACGATTCCGAATTTGCTGACACTTTAGAGGCAGAGGAAACGTTGATTTTATCCCGACAGATTAATGCAAGCGGACGCAGTCGTTGCCACACCAATGGACAGTTGGTGAGCTTGACATTCTTGAGTGCAATCGGCGATCTGCTCGTCGATATTCACGGGCAGCATGCACACCAATCGCTCTTCCGGTCTGAAACCCACCTGGATCTCGTTGATACGTTCGGCAGGCATGAATCACTGAAGGCGGCAGTCGGTAAAAAGTACGACGAACTCCACGCCGCCCAAGCACAACTGGCTGATTATTCTCAAACACTTCGTGAGGCGATGCAGGAGAAGGATCTGTTAGAGTTTCAACTAGAAGAACTAGAGGATGCCCAACTCCAAGAGGGAGAGGAGGAGGAACTTGTCAACGAACGGCATCTCCTCAGCAATGCAGAAACCCTCTTTGAATCAGCCAATCAACTCTACGAGGAGCTTTATGGCGGCGACCTATCGGAATCTTCGACGCTAGACGGGCTCAAGATAGCGAGCCGTACGCTTTCTAAACTCTACGAATTAGATGGCAGCCTGTCAGAATTGAACGAGCGTTTCGAGTCCGCCCTGTACGAGTTGGAGGACATCGTCTATCAGATCCGCGATTATCGTGATAAAATTGAGTTTAATCCGCACCGCCTTTCAGAAGTTGAGGAACGGCTAGACCTCATCCATCGACTCAAGCGGAAGTACGGTGATTCAATCTCCGAGATTTTAGCCTACCAAGCGCAAGCCTCGCAGAAACTTGAGGAACTTCAATTCGGTTCCGAGCGCATTGAAGAGTTGAAGGATCAGATTCACCTTGTGACAGAGCAAGCTCAGGAACTTGCGATTGAACTTTCCGAGAAACGGAGAGCGACTGCGACCCAACTTGAATCTCTAATCGAGCGTGAACTCCAGACGCTGGGAATGGAAAAAGCGGCTTTCCAGATCCTTGTGTCCCCTATAGAGTCCACCGAGGGCCCCTTGGAGATAGAGGGGCAACGGTATGAACTACGGACTGACGGGATGGATGAGATTGAATTCCTCATCTCTCCCAACGTTGGATCCGAACCGAAGCCGTTGGCGAAAATAGCGTCGGGGGGGGAAATCTCTCGCGTGATGTTGGCATTGAAAACGGTGCTTGCCCAAGTCGATCTGATTCCGACGATGATCTTTGACGAAATCGATGCAGGTATTGGTGGACGCACCGCGGATATCGTCGGCCGGAAACTAAAGGAACTGTCACGTTTTCGTCAAGTCTTTTGTATCACGCATCTGCCGCAGATTGCGCGTTTCGCAGACCAGCATTTTCGGGTTGAAAAAGATGAGGACGGAAATCGCACAACGATCACGGCAAAACTCCTGACACCGGAAGAGCGGGTTGAGGAGGTAGCTCGGATGCACGGCGGCGAAGCGACAGTAACGACGCTCGCCCATGCGAGGGAGCTGTTGGAGGGACAATAGCGTATGGAAGATAGATTTATACAAGAGAGCGGTACAAATGTTTATACCGGTTGCGAATTGCTAGTCAAAGGTGCCCTCGAAGGACAGGTCAATTTGCTTACGGGATACCCCGGCTCACCGTTGGCAGAGGTGTTCGACGTAATGAAAGCCAACGCAGCCCTCCTCAAAGAACACGGTATCCTCGCGCAGATTGGTAACAACGAAGCCCTCAGCGTCGCAAGGCTCAACGGCTCACAGATGGCGAATTTACGCGCTGCTGCCTTTATGAAGAACGTCGGGATGCATGTGGCATCGGATGCGTTGGCGATTAGCAATTTGGCGGGGACAACGGGCGGTGCGGTTGTCGTCGTCGGGGATGACACATGGGGATCAAGCACACAAGTCCCGGCGGATTCACGTTTTCTAGCCCGTCACCTCTACACGCCGGTCATCGAACCGAGCACATTTCAAGAGATGAAAGATTGGTTAAGTGCTGCCTTTGAAATCTCTGCCAGGTCCAATCTGTATGTCACCTATATCGTAACGCTCAATCAGGCGGAGGGCGGCGGCAGTGTGGAATTGCGTCCGAACCGCTATCCTGAGACCTCCACGAAAAATCAGACGGTAATCGATACGGCATTGATCAACGGTTCAAACCGGATTATTTTGCCGCCTGACACACCTCGGATTGAGATTGAAACCTTAACGGAACGATTCCCCAATGCGGTTAAGAGTGCCCGGGAACACAACCTAAATCAGATCTACTACCTGAATGACTCGGAACACGAGATCGGATTTATCGCTTCAGGGCTAGGGTATTCCTATCTCGAACACGCGCTTTACGAGCTGGAGTTCCAGGAACGGATTCCAATCCTAAAACTTGGGTTGACGCATCCCGTTGATGAAGAGATTGTGCGCGAATTTACATCGCGTGTGCGCGAAGTCTACGTCGTTGAGGAGAAGCGACCGTTACTTGAGAAAGACATCAAGGCGATTGTTGGTCGTTTTTATCAAAATGGCGAAATGGATCGGCTTGTGCAGGTATGGGGCAAGGAATTTCCAGATGGCTTGGAGGGAATTCCGGATTCGCTCGGACTCAACCCGACAATACTAATCCAACGACTGATTCCGCTGCTTCGGCATAAGTTTGGGGGCAAAGATAAATCTATCGCGATTGATCCAGAGGTGTTTGTCCGTGAGGAACAACACCTCGAAGGGGTCAAGGCACATCAAGTTGACATTCCCGCACGAACACCCACTTTCTGTCCGGGGTGTCCACATCGCGACTCTGCGAGTGTTTTCAAAGAAATTGCCGATCAATTTATGGATACGAAATATATGGAGCGGCACCACGCACGGTCTCCCGTTGACCTCGTCTTTCATGGAGACATCGGCTGTTACTCAATGCTGAAATACGAGCCGTTTCCGCGCTTGATGCACAACCTCTCGGCAATGGCACTCGGCGGCGGGGCAGGCGCCGGGATCGATCCGTTTATCACGAACAAGCAGATTGTCTTTATGGGGGATTCCACGTTCTTCCACGGCGGGATGTCGGCGATTTCCGATTCGATTAAAAATGGGCAGGATCTCACCTACGTCATTTTGGATAATCAGACGACTGGGATGACAGGGCATCAACCCACACCATCGACGGAAGACGACATCCTCGGCAATCCAACGTTTGCACAGGACATTGAAAAGGTTGTCGAAGGACTTGCGGGCGATGCAGATCTTTTTATCATCCGCACCAACCCGGAGAATCGTGTAGAGTACCAGAAACTGGTCGAGGAGACGATTCTCAAGCCGGGTGTCAAAATTCTCATCGCCGATAAGGAGTGCGGCATCACCTATCACCGTCGGCTGCGACGTGAACACCAGCTAACAATCAAAGAACGCGGCTTTCTATCGGTCGAAAAACATATAAATATCACCCCGGAAGTCTGCGAATTCTGCCTTGAGTGTACCAACGCAACAGGTTGTCCCGGCTTGAAGATAACCGAAACGGACTATGGACCGAAGATTGGAATCGATCAGTCGAACTGTGTATCCGATGGTGCTTGTGCGCGGATCAAGTGGGCGTGTCCCTCCTTCGAGGAGGTGACAGTCACCCGCAAACGTCCACCACGTCAACCGGTGGATTTGGATGTCATGTCATCCGATTCTGCGGAGCTTTTACCACCACCGGCACGAACGTTCGACCAGACATGGAGCGTCCATGCCGCAGGCGTTGGCGGGATGGGGATTGGTACAATCTCCAAGGTTCTGGTACTTGCAGGACGGGCGCAAGGGTATCATGTAAAGTTTTTCGACAAGAAGGGATTGGCAATTCGTAATGGGGGGGTTTACACAAACCTTATTTATTCAAAGACAAAAGTAGAGCTCTCCCCGATTATTCCGTATGGGAAAGCAGATCTACTGCTCGGCATGGATATGCTGGAAGCGGTGCGTGGTCTTGATACGAAAGCTGGATTCTGTGTTGCGTCACCCGATCGAACAGTTGCCATCGTTAATACTGCTAAAACAGATACGGTGACGACCCTCATCGGTCAGGACGATTTCAAACTCGCGGATTTAGAGAACTGGTTACAGCACTACACCGACGCAGATGCCTATTTTGGGGCGGATGTGTTCGAGATTTCCGAAAGGTATCTCGGAAATAAACTCTATGCCAACATGATGCTGCTCGGTGCTGCTTTTCAACGAGGGCATCTGCCACTTGAACTTGAAGCCATTCAATCGGCGTTAAAATTGGCGGTAAGACCCGCGGACTTAGAAACGAACCAACGCGCTTTTGACATGGGCAGACGCCTCGCTGTGGATCCAGACGCTTTTGCGACGGTATCGCAGCGGCAAACGTACAAAACTTTACTCCGAGAGAAATACGAAAGTTTAGCCCGTAAGCGGCGCGGTGAAGCACTCGCTCACAAATATGAAGTGCTTGTTCAACAGACGGTGGAAAAGCTGGAATTGGACGACGAAACCAATCGAAGTTTTGCGTTGTATGTGTATGACCTCATCCAATTTGAGGATTTGGAGTATGCGTGTCTATACGTTGAAAAGATTAAAGGGGTCCATTCCAAAGATTTGGCTGATATGGCCTACCGTGCAACGAAAGCTGCGATCAAATATCTGCATAAGGTTATGCTCATCAAGGACGAAGTGTATGTGGCTCATCTGCTGACCAACGAGACTAAATTAAGGCGTGACAAGGAGTTGTACAACGTTGATGAATCGAATGGGGATAAAATTAAGTACGTCCACCTCAACCGGCCCCGTTTCACTATTATGGGTCGAGATCTTCAGTGGGACATGAATACCAAAAACTGGCAGCTAAGATTAATGAAACGGATGCGGTTCCTCAGACGTTTGCTATCGCAATGGCATAAACTAGAAAAAGTATTCCGAGATTGGTATATCGCTGAAGTGATTGATACCTTTGCGCCACACGATAGAGAGAGCTATGAAGATCATGTCAGTGCGATAGAGGTGCCTGAAGAGGTACGTGGATATCGAGAGGTGCGTTATCCAAAGATGGAAAACGCTAGAAAAAAAGTTGAAGCACTGTTACGGAACGCGTAAGGTTTTCACGTTCCACTTCATACACCATGCAAATCACAGGTCACACGAAAATCGTTGGCATTATCGGCGCCCCGATCGAACATAGCCGCTCTCCGCAGATACACAACGCAGCAATTGCCGCCCTCAGCTTGGATTATGTCTATGTACCCTTTCATGTTCAGCCTGACAATTTAGGCGCAGCGATTGAAGGGTTCAAGGCAGCCAATGTCGTCGGTATTAACGTAACGATTCCACACAAACAGAACGTCATCCCGTACCTTGATGAGATATCAAGGGAAGCGACGCTCATCGGTGCTGTTAATACGTTGATTTTCAAAGATGGAGCAATTAGCGGCGAGAATACAGACGCCCCCGGTTTCTTACAAGCAATGCAGGAAGAGGAGCTTGATGTGCCTCAAGGGGGTTCGGCTGTCATCATTGGAGCGGGTGGGTCATCACGCGCAGTTGTTGTTGCCCTTGCCCTTGCTGGGGTACGGACGATTTGCATTACCAATCGTACCGTTTCAAGAGCGGTTGCGCTTGCCACGGATCTCTCAGAGAAAACAGACGCATCAATCTACGGAATAGGGCTTGACGATCCCAAGCTACCAAACGCTGTGGGAACGAGTCAGTTAATTGTCAATACAGCATCTACGAGTATGGATATTTCGCATCCGCTGCTGATTGATCCTGAGTGGTTAGCACCACAATCCATCGTTTACGATATTGTCTACACCCCTCCCGAAACGCGCCTTCTACAAGCTGCGGCGGAGAAGGACTGTCACACAATCGGCGGCTTAGGTATGCTCGTCCATCAAGGAGCGATTGCTTTTGAGAGATGGACCGGCGTTAATCCGCCTGTCGAAACCATGCGGCAAGCACTCCAAGGTGCATTCGATTAGAAGTGAGAGGTTAATTATGAGTATCGAAAATTCTTTTTCTTCGGGAACCCCGACATCCGCGCCAATTAAGGTGGATATTTTTCATTCGCAGTATCTTATACAACCGACCGAGCATTTACCAGCGGAAGACATTCGTGAGTTGGCTGCCTACGTGGATGGGCGGCTGCACGAAATGAGTCGAAAAACCTCGCGTGATAAGTTCGACATCGCGATCATGGTCGCATTACAAATTGCGGCGCAGATGTGTGAAGATCAGAAACGTTTCCAACAATCGATCCATCGCATGATCGAGGAGCTTGAGAAAGCTGTAGAAGGTAAATCTGCCCCTGAATCAGACTCATCTACATCGCTATTCAGTTAGAAATTCTCACACAGGTTTTTTCGATAAATCACTCAATTTCGTAGATGACATTCACCGTGACCGTGATCTGGAGTTGACCAGATTGGATGGGGGTTTCCGCTGCTGCGTCGGCTGCGATAGCGAACGCAAGAGGTTGCGGTCCATAAAACCCACCTGATTCGGAGATAGAAATCGGTTTTCCAAGCGTGACCCCACCTTCAGTTGCTAACGTCTGTGCTTTTGCTTGTGCCTCCTGCATCGCCGCCACACGCGCCTGCATTTGTAATGTTGTAGGATCCTCAATCGTGAACTGAATTGCGTTAATCTCCACCAAGTCCCCGCCGGCTTCCGCTGCATCGTCAATCACATTCCCAACAGTGCCCAGATCACGGATCTTCGCAGAGACAGTATTTGTAACTCTATATCCCCGAAACTCGCGCTTACCTTTGCTATAGTCATACTGCTGGTGGATGCTGAAATGCTGGGTCTGAATGTCCGCATCAAGGAGACCGTTGCCTTTTAGCGATTCGATTACCCCCGCCATCGCTTCAGCAGCTTCTGTCCGTGCCTGTTTCACGGAGTCCCTTTCCACCGAAACTCCGATACTCAGCACGACCACATCAGGGGCCCCTGCGACCATACCGGTGCCGGTCACCCGAACCGTCTTTTCTGTTTTCTCTCGGTTGATGACCTCTATGGTACGTTCTTCCGGTTCAACCGAAACCTGCACATCGTCCCCCAAGCTACCTGCGACTATCACCAAATCAAACAGGTTTATACTCCCATCCTGATTTACATCGCGTGGAGATGCAGCAAAATCAAGTCCCGCTTGAGTGTTTAGAAGCGGTGTCAATTCAGCAACGGTGAGTTCGGTATCTTCTTCCGGCTTAGTTCCCTCATCTGCAGCGCATCCAATTAACAATATGGTCAGACAGACGAGAGGATAAATAAATTTAACTTTCATGGATAAAATCTCCTTACATAGTGAAGCGTGAAACGTGATACGTGATAAAATGAACCGCCGAGACGCAGAGTGCGCGGAGAAAACATGAAAATGAAATACCAACACCGTCGCGCGATAGTTCTAGGCTCATTGAGCCAAACACGATAGCGCAGTAGCCCGATATTTGTGAAGGGGCGAAAGTAAGTAAATGCTTTTCCCACTTTCTTCTCTTCCTCTGTGTTCTCTGCGCCTCTGCGGTAAAAAATGAATAACAGATTTGGGTTTTACAGAAAGTAACGTTCCTTCTGCTTTGCGGTCTCATATTCCTCGTAAGCCTGCTGCACGGTGTCCACCTCAGAAACTTCAGCGATCGGCACATCCCACCACGATTCGTAACTGGGGACACGCTTCTCGAAATCAACATCGACCTTGATTACCGTTGTGCGGTCGGATGCTTTCGCCGCTCCGAGTGCTGTTTTCAGGCTTGTTGCCGAATCCGCCTCAATAACGTGTGCGCCAAGGCTTGCGGCGTTCGCAACCAGATCCACCGGCAACACCCCACCGTCAAGTTGACCTGTGGCATCGTTACGATACAGGAATTTCGTTCCAAATCCCTGTGCGCCGGTCGCCTCGGAAAGCCCGCCGATGCTGCTGTGACCGTAGTTGTTCACTAACACAATGGTCAGTTTGTACCCTTCCTGAACCGCGGTCATAATCTCCTGTCCCATCAGCAGGTAAGAGCCGTCGCCGACCAGCACGTAGACCTCGCGGCTTGGGTCTGCCATCTTGATCCCCAGGCCTCCTGCGACCTCGTAGCCCATACAGGAGTAGCCGAACTCCACATCATACCCCTTGGGGTCGCGAGTGCGCCACAGCTTCTGGAGATCGCCCGGTAGACTGCCCGCCGCACCGATAAGCACATCCTTCGGATCTGAGAACTCGTTTACCACGCCAATCACTTCACCCTGACTAAGAATCTCGCTGTGATCTGGATGATAGATTCGGTCTACCTCAGCATCCCATTCCTCACGTAGTTTAGCGATTTGGGCGACGTAGTCCAAATTGACACGGTAGCCTTGAACGGCATCACCGAGTTCGTCAAGTGTTACACGCGCATCTGCGGTCAATGGTAATGCTGCGTGCTTGGCAGCGTCAAACTCTGCGACGTTGATGGTGACGAAGCGCACTTCTGGATGCTGAAATGCGGTCTTTGAGGCGGTTATGAAATCGCTCAGACGGGAGCCTGCTACAATGATGAGGTCCGCATCACGGGCGATAGTATTTGCACCGAGCGTGCCGGAGACACCCATCCCGCCCAAACATTGTGGGTGATCATAGCGGAGGGAGCCTTTGCCGGCAAATGTTTCAGCGACAGGGATGCCGGTCTGTTCAGCAAAGCGAGCGAGCGCGTCGGTTGCCTCGCTGTATTTTACACCGCCGCCTGCGATGATAAGCGGTTGTTTGCTGCTGCGGATCCATTCAGCAGCTTTTTTCAGCGCATTGATGTCGGCGCGTGGGCGTGGAATCGTCTGAACCCGCTTTTCAAATAGCGCGGACGGATAATCGTAGGCTTCGGCTTGCACATCCTGCGGCAATGCCACTGTGACGACACCCGTTTCCGCCGGCGAGGTCAGCACACGCATCGCCTCCGGCAGCGCGGTGATAATCTGTTCCGGACGGTTGATTCGATCCCAGTAGCGCGAGATGGGCTTGAAGCAGTCGTTCACCGAAATATCCTGCGAACTGGGTGATTCAAGTTGCTGTAGGACGGGACCGACGAGCCGTGTTGAGAAGATGTCGCCCGGCAACAGCAGGATAGGTATCCGATTGATGGTCGCACCGGCAGCGGCGGTCACCATGTTGGTCGCGCCAGGTCCAATCGAAGAGGTACACGCAAAGGTGCGTAGGCGGTTGTTCATCTTCGCATACGCCGCAGCGGTATGCACCATCGCTTGCTCATTGCGGGTCTGATAGAACCGGAATGAGTCTGCATATTGATGCAGTGCCTGACCCACTCCAGCGACGTTACCGTGTCCAAAGATGCCGAACATACCCCCAAAAAACTGATGTTCGATGCCATCGCGTTCAACATATTGGTTTTTGAGAAATTCGACGACGGCTTGCCCCATCGTCAATCTTTGAGTTTTCATAGTTGTCTCCTTTATTTTACGCTGCAAGGCGGTATAATCCTCCGCCCGGAGTTGATACGAATAGATTCCACCTGCCACTGATTTTCCACCTTGATAGATTTTATCACACAATTGTTCTGTTGGGTAGAGGATAAATTCACACGACAGGAAAAAAGAGGGACATACTGAAGCAATTCACTAATCAACGTTTCGGTGTCGAGATATGAATCTCGACCTACGGGTTCTGTTGACTTTAGGCAAATTTGGTGAGAAAGCGAAGCATTGGGGGTGAGGTCGAGGGGGCCTACTTGAGGATGACCATCCGCCGTAATGCAGTGTAATCACCCGCATGGATTTGATAGAAATAGATGCCGCTCGCGACGGATTCTCCACTGTCGTTACGACCGTCCCAATAGGCTGCGTTTGCTCTATTTGTGTAATCCCCTGGGGATTGATATCCTAGATCCAATTGACGCACCGGCCCCCCTTTTGTATCATAAATGGTGAGGGTTACATTGGCGGTATGGGCGAGGCGATACGGTATCCATGTTTCGGGATTGAACGGATTGGGGTAGTTTGGGAGGAGTGCGGTTTCGGCGGGAGTGAGTATAGCTAACAGTGTTTCGAGATTAGCGATACCGCGCCGGAAGGTGAGCGAGCCGTCATCTGCTATGTGTGCTATATCAATCCATTTCTGAACCGTTTTAGAAGTGATGGGAATACCCATCGGTGTAGAGAAAAACGATTGGTGCCCTTTAAGGACTACGGGTGCTGCAGGAGTTGCTGTTTCATCAAGGTATGCGCTGACGGCAACCAAATCAAGGATGTTAACGATGCCATCGCCGTTGACATCTCCCGATAGCTCTTTCCCTGTTTGTCCAAAGCGTTCTGCGACTGTAGCCAAATCAAGTAGATTTACGGCACCGTCTCGGTTGACATCATAGATGGATACCTGTATCGGTGTCCCTGTTAGAGGTGCGAGGTTCCACAAGAGTACTGTACCATCCTCACTCCCGCTTGCGAGTGTGTAACCGTCCGGACTAAATGTCACACTCAAGATAGAGTTTGTGTGTCCCGTGAAGGTAGCTTTGTGTTGTCCTGTGGCAACATCCCACAGCCGTACCGTGTTATCTGGTCGACCTGCACCACTTGCGAGCGTGGTGCCATCGGAACTGAATGCGACACTACTAACCCAACGCGTGTGACCCACGAGGGTGGCTGTGAGCTGTTTTGTTGGAACCTCCCATAGCTGTATCGAACCCTCCCTACTCCAATCCCATATCCCACAAGCGAGTATCCTACCATCTGGACTGAACGCGACACTGCCGACGCGGCCCCTCTGCCCCATGAGGGTAGCTGTGTGCTGTCCTGTAGTAACCTCCCACAAATGCACCGTGTTGTCCTTGCTTCCACTTGCCAATATAGCTCCATCTGGACTGAATGCTACGCTTAAAATCGCGTCTCCGTGCCCGGTGAGGGTGGTTTGGAGCTGCCCTGTGGCAGCGTTCCACAATCGCACCGTGTCATCCTCATCCCCGCTGGCGAGTATAGTACCATCTGGACTGAATGCTACACTATTGACAACGTCTGTATGTTCCGGGAGAGTGACTGTGAGTTGACCTGTGGCAACATTCCACAGCCGCACCGTGTCGTCACGGCCTCCACTTGCGAGTGTGGTGCCGTCCGGATGGAACGCTACACTGTTGACTCCGTCCGCATGGCCTGCGAGGGTGGCTTTATGTCTTCCTGCCTCTACCTCCCACAGTCGTATCCTGCCGTCTAGCCAACCTCCCCCAGCCACCAACGTGGCACCATCTGGACTGAACGCGACACTGCTGACACGGTGCGTATGCTCTCTGAGGATGGTTCTCGGTTTCCACGTATCTACATCACGCAGCCATACCGTGTTGTCTTGACTTGCAGTTGCCAACGTGGTGCCGTCCGGACTGAACAGGACAGTGTTGATAAAGTCCGCATGCCCTGCGAGAGTCGTTTTGAGTTGTTTTGTGGCAACATCCCACAGTCGTACTATGCTCTCCGACGCACTTCCCGTGGTTGCCAGCGTTGTACCATCCGGACGGAATGCTACATTTGAAACTGAACCTATATGACCCGTGGGAATGGCTATGGACTGACCTGTGGCAAGATCCCACAACCTCACTGTCTGATCGTAACTCCCACTTGCTAATGTGTTACCATCCGGACTGAACGCAACACTCCTGATAGCGTCTGTATGCCCCGTGAGGGTGGCTATGGACAGACCTGTGGCAACATCCCACAACCGCACTGTCTTGTCACTAGCTCCACTTGCGAGCATCGTGCCATCCGGACTAAACGCTACGCTATAGATATGGTCGGTATGCCCCGTGAGGGTGGCTTTGAGCTGCATTGTAGCAACGTCCCAGATTTGCACTGTGCTATCTTTTCCAGCCGAACTCTCTGCTATGCTTGCGAGTATCGTACCATCTGGACTGAGTGCGACGCTCGAAACTCCTATAAGGAGGTCAAGTGCTGTGCCAGTATCGGTATCGTAGATCCATGTCCCAATAGAGCTTGCAACCGCCAAACGATTCCCATCGGGGAAATACGCTATCTTTCCAGTGATCCAACCCTGTCCCAAACGCCCTTTGGCACCATCGGGTAAACTCCATGTGGTGTAGTTTTGAGCATAGGTATTTGGTAGGAATGCAAGTACTCCGAAGGAGAGGAGCATGAGTATAGAAAATTGTGCTGTTTTCATCAGTTAGATTCCTCCCTATAGATTACGGGTGTCGATCCTACTTCAAAATAAGCATCTTACGCGTTGCGGAGTAATTCCCTGCGGACAGACTGTAGAAGTAAACGCCGCTTGCGACCGGCTCTCCCGTCTCTGCTCTACCGTCCCAATAGGCTGCCTTTGCGCGATCCGTGTAATACCCCGCGGACTGGTGTCCCAGATCCAACCGACGCACCGGCACGCCTTTTGTGTCATAAATCGTGAGGGTTACGTCGGCGGCGTGGGCGAGCTGGTACGGAATCCATGTCTCAGGATTAAATGGATTGGGATAGTTGGACAACAAATTGGAGACTCTCGGAACGGAGACAAGCTCTTGCGATGGCAGTGCCGCTAGGAGTTGTTCAAGAACGGGAATGCCGCGCTGATAGATGAGCGAACCGTCATCTGCTGCGTGAGCCATATTGATCCACCCCTGAATCGTATCTCGGTTGAGATTTAATAGGTTCCGTTTCTTTCCTTTATCAGGGAACAGAAATGCGGTTGGCGCAGTGGGAATCATCGTTTCGCTAAACACGGCAGCAACCTTGACAAGATCGAGAATATCAACAACACCATCTCCGTTGACATCGGCATCATTCTGCCCTGTTTGTCCCAGGTTTGATCCCACGAACATCAAATCCAAAATATTCACCATATCATCGTGGTTGACATCTCCGGGTTTCGTTCTAGGGGTGAACTCCCATAGGAGCACTGTGCCGTCATAACTCCCACTTGCGAGCAAGGTGCCAGCCGGATTAAACACGACACTCCGGACACTGACCGTATGCCCTATAAAGGTGGCTTGAAGTCGCCCGGTGGCAACGTCCCATAGTCGCACCATTTTATCCCGTCCCCCACTTGCGAGTGTCCGACCATCCGGGCTGAACGCGATACTAGCGACATCGTAGGTGTTTCCTGCAAGAGTCGCTTTGAGTTGCCCGGTGGCAACGTCCCACAGTCCCACCGTTTTGTCTTGGCTTCCACTTGCTATCATGGTGCCATCTGGACTGAACGCTATATCCCAGATAAAGGGTCTATACCCCATGAGCGTAGTTTTGAGTTGCCCCGTGACAGGATTCCACAACCGGATTGTATTCTCTGTGCTCCCAGCTGCGAGAATGGTGCCATCTGGGCTAAACGCTACGCTCGTGATAGTCGCTATTCCCCATGTAAAAGTGGCGCGCTGCTGCCCGGTGGGGACATCCCAAAGGCGCAACGTCCTATCCCAGTGTCCATTTGCCGTAGCAAGCGTGTTGCCATCGGGACTGAACGCTACACTGTTGATACCATACGTATGCCCGATGAAGATGGTTTTGAGTTGCCCGGTGGCGACGTCCCACAGCCGTGCTGTGTAGTCTACACTTCCACTCGCAAGTGTGTTTCCATCCGGACTGAACGCTATCGTCCGAACAGTGTCTGTATGTCCCTTGAGGATACCTTTGGGGTTCCATGTCGCAGTATCCCATAGCTGCACTACATTGCCGCTCCCACCTGCGAGTGTAGTACCATCTGGACTAAACACTATATTTGAACTGCTACTCTTATGCTCTGCGAAGATAGCTTTGAATTGCCCTGCGGCAACATCCCACAGTTTTATCACCCCGCCACTTCCGGTTGCGAGTGTGCTACCATCCGGACTGAACGCTAGACTTTCAGGCCCACCCATGTGCCCTGTAAGGGTGGCTTTCAATTCCCCCGTGGTTACATCCCACAGTCGTATCGTATCGTCGCGCCAACCGCCCCCACTCGCCAGCGTGTTTCCATCCGGGCTAAATGCAATACTATCGACACTGCCCACATGTCCAGTGAGGGTGGCTTTATGTTGTCCTGTCTGCATATCCCACAGCCGCACTGTCTCGTCAACACTTCCGGTTGCGAGTGTGTTTCCATCTGGACTGAACGCGGCACTATAGACGCTTTCCTTATGCCCCGTAAGGGTGGCCTTTAACGCTCCTGTGGTTGCAGTCCACAGCCGCACTGTCTTGTCACTACTTCCAGTTGCGAGTGTGGTGCCGTCCGGGCTAAATGCGACACCATAGACACCGCGTGTATGCCCAGTGAAGGTGGCTTTGTGTTGTCCTGTCCGCGCATTCCATAGCCGTACTGTCTTGTCACCACTCCCACTTGCGAGTGTGGTGCTATCCGGACTAAAGGCCATATCTGAGATACCGCTTGTATGTCCTGTGAGAGCGGCTTTGATCTCCCATGTTGCAACATCCCATAAGCGTATTGTTCTGTCACTCCATCTGCCCCCACTCGCCAGCGTGTTGCCATCGGGACTGAACGCTAAACTCTCGATCTGCGTCGTATGCCCCGTGAGCAGCTCCAGTTCTGCCCCGGTGTGTACATCGTATATCCAAACCCCGATAGAAGCCCCCACTGCCAAGACTTTCCCGTCCGGCGAATACGCTATATCATATATCCCGCCTTTACCGAGGCGCACCTTGGCTCCTGTGGGTAGATGCCATTGAGGCGAATCTTGGGCGTAAATATTCGATAAGAACACGAACGTTCCCAAAGAGAGAAGCAAGAATATGGAAAATTGTGCTGTTTTCATTAGTCTAATTCCTCCACATAGATTACGGTGCCAATCCTACTTCAAAATAAGCATCTTGCGCGTTACGGAGTAATTCCCTGCGGACAGGTTGTAGAAGTAAACTCCACTTACTACCGGTTCTCTGCTGTCGTTACGACCGTCCCAATAGGCTGCCTTTGCGCGATTCGTGTAATAACCCGCGGGTTGGTATCCCAGATCCAACTGCCGCACTAGCACACCCTTTGTATCGTAAATGGTGAGGGTTACGTCGGCGTCATGGGCAAGATGATATGGTATCCATGTTTCGGGATTGAACGGATTGGGGTAGTTTGGAAGGAGTGCGGTTTCGGCGGGAGTGAGTATAGCTAACAATGCTTCAAGATTAGTGATACCGCGCCGGAAGGTGAGCGAGCCGTCATCTGCTATGTGTGCTATATCAATCCATTTCTGAACCGTTTTAGAAGTGATGGGAATACCCATCGGTGTAGAGAAAAACGATTGGTGTCCTTTAAGGACTACGGGTGCTGCAGAAGTTGCTGTTTCATCAAGGTGTGCGCTGACGGCAACCAAATCAAGGATGTTAACGATGCCATCGCCGTTGACATCTCCCGATAGCTCTTTCCCTGTTTGTCCAAAGCGTTCTGCGACTGTAGTCAAATCAAGTAGATTTACACCACCGTCTCGGTTGACATCATAGATGGATACCTGTATCGGTGTCCCTGTTAGAGGTGCGAGGTTCCACAAGAGTACTGTACCATCCTCACTCCCGCTTGCGAGTGTGTAACCGTCCGGACTGAACGCAACGCTACTGACCTCCTCCGTATGCCCCGTGAAGGTGGTTATGAGTTCCCGTGTGGCAACGTCCCACAGCTGCACCGTGGCTTCCGTGTCCCAATCTCCATGTCCACTTGCGAGTGTGTTACCATCCGGACTAAACGCGACACTGTTGGCAGAACTTTTATCCCCCGTAAGAGTGACAATGAGTTTTCTTGTGGCAATATCCCACAGCTGTACTGTGCCATCTGTACCCCAATCCCCATCCCCACTCGCGCTGGCGAGTATGTTACCATCTGGACTGAACGCGACACTGTTGACAGGATTTTTATTCGCCCTGAGCGTTGCTACGAGTTGCCTTGCGGCAACATCCCACAGTTGTATATTACGGTCCCGAATCCCAGCTGCGAGTATGGTGCCATCCGGGCTGAACGCAACCGCTCTAACACCGTGCGTGGCACCCATGAGGGTTGCTTTGAGACGACCTGTATCTGTGTCCCACAGTCGTATTGCGATGTCTTGCTTCTCACTGCTAGTGGTGTTGCCTCCCCAACCTCCGGCAGTGACAAGTGTGGTGCCGTCCGGGTTGAAAGCGATACTTAAGATAGAATTCGTGTGTCCTGTAATGGTGCTTTTGAGTTGTCCCGTATCTGTGTCCCACAATCGTATCCTGTTGTATCGTGAATCTCCACTTGTGTTGTCGTAACCTGCCGTTGCCAGCGTATTGCCATCTGGACTAAACGCAACGCTGCTGACACCCTCCGAATGCCCGCCGAAGGTCGTTTTGCGATGTCCTGTCTTTATGTCCCACAGTAGCACTTTATTGTTTGGCCAACCTCCCCCGCTTGCCAGCATAGTGCCATCTGGACTGAACGCTATACTGGTAATACCGTCTGTGTACTCCCTAAGGATGGCTTTCGGTTTCCACGTAGCAACATCCCGCAGCCACACCGTGTTGTCCCAACTCCCACTTGCCAGCGTATTGCCATCTGGACTGAACGCTACACTGCTGATAAAGTCTGCCTGTCCTGCAAGGGTGGTTCTGTGTTGTCCTGTTTCCGCATCCCAAAGTTGTACCGTTTGATCCCAGCTCCCACTTGTGAGTGTGTTACCATCCGGACTGAACGCCACACTTAAAACCGGCCTCGTATGCCCCTTGAGAGTCGCTTTGGACTGACCTGTACGTGCATACCACAACCGTACCGTGTTGTCCCAACTCCCACTTGCCAGCGTATTGCCATCCGGACTGAACACTACACTATTGATATGGTCAGTATGCCCCGTGAGGGTGGCTTTAGACAGACCTGTATCAACATCCCACAACCACACCGTTTTGTTGTCATCTCCACTTGCTAGTATACTGCCATCTGGACTGAATGCGACACTTGTGACTGCTCCTGTATGCCCTGTGAGAGTGGTTTTGTGTTGCCCTGTGTCAACATCCCACAGTTGTACTGTTAGGTCATTCCCGATTGCGAGCGTGTTGCCATCCGGACTGAACGCCACACCTTCGACATAATCTGTCTGTCCTGTGAAGGTAGCTTTGTGCTGCCCGGTCCGCACATCCCACAGTTTCACCATGTTGTCGTCCCAATTCCCAGTTGCGAGTGTGTCACCATCCGGACTGAACGCGATATCTGATATATAGACAGGGCTCGTAATGAGGTCAAGTGCTGTGTTAGTAGCGGCATCATATATCCAAATTCCAATAGTACTCACAACTGCCAGACGACTGCCATCGGGGGAATACGCCATCGTCCCAATTGTCCGACCTTTACCCAAACGCCCTTTGGCACCATCAGGTAAACTCCATGTGGTGTAGTCTTGGGCGTAGGTATTTGGCAAGAACATCAGTGTTTCTAAAGAGAAAAGAATGAGCATGGAAAATTGTACTGTTTTCATCAGTTAGATCCTCCTATACGAATTATCGCCAGTATACTTACTTCAAGATAAGCATCTTGCGCGTTGCGGAGTAATCCCCTGCCGACAGGCTGTAGAGGTAGATCCCACTCGCCGCTGGTTCTCCCGTCTCTAATCTGCCATCCCAATAAGCTGCCTTTGCCCGATCTGTGTAATCCCCCGCAGGCTGATACCCCAGATCGAATTGACGTACCACCGCGCCTTTTGTGTCATAAATGGTGAGCGTCACATCGGCATCCTTGGCAAGGTGATACGGTATCCACGTTTCCGGATTGAACGGGTTAGGATAGTTGGGCAATAGGTCGGAGACTCTCGGAACGGAGACAGTTTCCTGCGGTGGTAATGCTGCTAGGAGTTGTTCAAGGACAGGGATGCCGCGCCGATAGACGAGCGAGTTGTCATTTGCTGCATGAGCCATATCAATCCACTCTTGGACTACCTCTCGGTTGAGATTCGACGAACCGTCTCTCTCCGCGCGTGTAGGGGACAGGAATGCGATTGGTGCGGTGGGAATCGTCGTTTCGCTAAACAGGGCAGCAACCTTGACGAGATCCAGAATATCAACAACGCCATCCCCATTGACATCGGCGTTATTCTGCCCTGTTTGTCCTAGGTTTGATCCAACGGATGTCAGATCCAAAATGTTCACCGCACCATCGTGATTGACATCTCCGGGTTTCATTGAGGGAGTGAACTCCCATAGGAGTACCGTACCGTCATAACTTCCACTCGCGAGTGTGGTGCTATCCGGACTGAACGCCACACTTGAGACCGCACTCTTGTGCCCTATAAGGGTGGTTTGAAGTTGTCCGGTGGGGACATCCCACAACCTCACCATCTTGTCATCACCTCCGGTTGCCAGCGTCCTGCCATCTGGACTGAACGCCACACTAAAGGCATTGTACGTATGTCCTATAAGGGTGGCTTTAAGTTGCCCTGAAGGGACATCCCATAGCCACACCGTACTGTCACGACTCGCAGTTACATAGTCCTGACTCCCGGCTGCCAATGTTCTGCCATCTGGGCTGAACGCTATCTCTCTGATATAGTCTCTAGGTCCCGTGAGCGTCGCTTTGTGCTCCCCTGTGATTGGGTCCCACAGTTGGATTGCTTTGTCTAAACCTGCAGCTGCGAGGAAGGTGCCATCTGGGCTAAACGCCACACTGAAGATATCCGATCTGTTCCACATGAAGGTGGCGTATTGTTGCCCTGTGGCAACATTCCACAGGCGCAATGTCCTGTCCCAGTATCCGTTTGCAGTGGCAAGCGTGTTTCCATCTGGACTGAACGCTACGGTATCGACCGTGTATGTATGCCCAATAAGGACGGTTTTGAGTTGCTCGGTAGCAGTGTCCCACAGTCGCACCGTGTAGTCTGCACTTCCACTCGCCAGTGTATGACCATCGGGACTGAATGCCATACTATAGACGGTTCCCGAATGTCCAGTGAGGGTGGATTTGGGGGTCCATGTCGCAACATCCCATAGCTGTATCTCGCTTCCACCTGCACTTGCGAACGTAGTGCCATCCGGATTGAATGCTATTCTTGAACCACCGCCTGTATGTTCTGCGAAAGTTGTTTTGAATTGCCACGTTGTAGCATCCCACAGTTGCACCTGATTACCGGTCGCACTTGCGAGTGTCGTACCGTCGGGACTGAATGCTAGACTGCCAATACTACCTGTCTGTCTTGTAAGGGTAGCTTTTAGCGCTCCATTTCTGTCCCACAGCCGTATCGTCTCGTCGCCGCTTCCGCTTACTAGGGTCTGCCCATCGGGACTGAATGCTAGACTACCAACCCCGTCTGTATGTCCTTCGAGGGTGACTATGGCGTTCCCTGTCCGCGCGTCCCATAGCCGTACCGTTTTGTCCCTACCCCCACTTGCGAGCGTGATTCCATCCGGACTGAATGCCAAACTTGAAACCGTGCTCATATGTCCTTTAAGGACAGCTTTTGTATCTTCCGTGGTCGTATCCCATAACCGTATTGTGTCGTCACCCCATCCTCCTCCACTTGCTACAGTGGTACTATCCGGACTGAACGCTACACTTTCAATCCAACGACTGTGCCCTGTCAGGGTGGCTATGGGTTGTCCTGTCCGCGCATCCCACAGTCGTACCGTTTTGTCCGTACTCCCACTTGCCAACGTAGTACCATCCGGACTAAACGCTACACTTGAAATCGCACTCGTATGCCTTGTCAGGGTGGCTATGGGTTTCCATGTTGCGACATCCCACAGTCGAACTGTCTCATCGTCCCAACTTCCTGAACTTGCGAGCGTGGTACCATCCGGGCTGAACGCTACACTCTCGACTTCGGAAGTATGCTCTGTCAGCAGAGCAAGTTCTGCTCCGCTGTGTACATCGTACACCCAGATTCCGATAGCGGTTCCAACTGCCAAGAGATTTCCGTCCGGCGAATACGCGATATCGCTTATCCAGCCTTTGCCAAGCCGCGCTTTAGCTTCCTTGGGTAGATGCCATTGCGGGGAATCTTGGGCGAAGGTGCTTGATACAAACAGAATGGAGATGAACAATAGGTTGAAGCCAAAAAACATTCCCTTTTTCATGAGGTTTAACCTCCTTGTTCTGTGACTGTTCAGCAATTTTTGTGCCAAACATCTTGCTGAGGGCGAGAACTGGAATTTGATTGATTAAACAGGTGAACTTCGGCTTTAGATTGGATAGGGGCTGCTATGCGCGAAATACCTATGCAGTTCAGGCTGGGGTTGTGGACTTACATCCGATAGAAGGTGGGGTTAAAACCGTCTTGAGATAGGGCTGTATTTCGCTTACAGGCAGGGAGGAGATTGCCCAACATCGTGCACACCGGTGCTTACTTTTAGCCTTCAATGTGCAAGGAATCCTTTAGATAGTTGGCGGATGGAGTCTATGCAATTGGAGCGAGGATTTGCCGATTTGTTCGGGGTTTGGGGCGGTGGGTGGAGGATCAGTTGAGGCTTGGAGGTGTAATGCAGCTTGGTTGAACTGTTCAAATTTTGAACACCACTGTTTTATGAATAGACACAGTGAAACCAACACGCAATCCACACCTTGGTTATCAAGAGTTGGGTTTCACGGTTTCATTCAACCCAACCTACAACGCTGTGTTGGTTCATTGGTTCGTGTGTAAGAAAGACTGTCGATTTTGGAAAATCGACCTACAGCAGTCTGTGGGGATCGGGTTTCCTAACTTTATAGCTCTGTATCTTCGAGCCAATCACAGAAAGCCATTACGGCCTCCCGAATATCTTCAAACAATGGAATCGCTTGCTGCGCCAGTGCTACCACCCGTGCTGGTTCTAATTCGTATCCGTAAATGTGGCGCAGCCTATGGCGAAAGCGGCGGTATTCATCTGTGTCCGATAACAGGTTCTGAGAAAACAGTGGTGGGCGGTTATCCCGTGGTTGCCCCATTTGGTAAAGTAACATCCGATGCCACTGTTCCCCTGTTGGCAGTTCGTCATCCAGTGTGACAGCAACCCTTTCACAGATGCGCTCAATGCCTGAATAAAAATCGTCCACATAGCTTGCCAACGCCCGGGTGGCGAATTGGTCTGGTTCCTCGCCTACTCTCTTCAGAGCTTCAGCAAGCCCTAAAGTGATCGGCTCAATCGCAGCGATTTCAGTCGTTAATCTCGATTTCAGTGCAGCGCGAGGATCTTCAGCCATCGGGGACCCTTCCAAAATGTGTTTACGAATTTCTGCGGGAGTTGATTCCAAAAGTACCAGATGGACAGACAGCCACGATGGCACGATCGTTTCCAGAGCCGCTTCCGCTTCCCAACACGCCTCGTTTGACAGTCCTTCAATAGCCAGATCGAGATCGGAAGCCTCATGCCAAGGGCTATCCCCGACAAGTGAGCCAAAAGGGATGACCTGCTTCGCGCCGAACTGTTTCTGTAAGACCTCTGCACACTGCTCGGCGATGGAAAGTGCCTCTTGATGACGTTGGGTTAAGCGAGCTGCATCCAATTACCATCCACCTCTTTCCTCAACAAAATCCTCGACTTCGCGCATTGTCGGCATAAAGTTCGCGCAACCGTGCCGGGTAACAACAATCGCGCCGGTCGCATTGCCCAAGCGGGCAGATCGTTCCCAGCCCCAGTCTTTCAGGTGTCCATAAATAAAACCGCTGGCGAAGGCGTCCCCCGCACCAAGTGTGTTATAGACCTCGACAGGAAATGGGGCGGCGTTGATAACGTCTCCATCGGATAGATGAACGTCGGCACCTTCAACGCCGCGTTTCATCACCAGAGCCTTTGGACCACCACTGAGGATTGTCTTAATTGCTGCGTTCACGTCGCCTTCGATATCGGGATTGGAGATTTGGGAGTGGGTAATAGAGAGTTGTGAAGTGTCGGAGAGGCTTGCTGCTTTGACCTCCTCCTCCGTTCCGAGTGCAATATCGATCACTCGCAGTGCGGATCTGGCGACCACACCGAAAGCGCGGGGGTCATGCCATTGGTCTGCGCGGAAGTCGAGGTCGAAGAACACGGTCGTTCCAACGGATTGGGCGTATTCAGCGGCAAAGAGGTTCGCGCTTCGACTTGGCTCTTTGCTCAGTCCGGTGCCAGAAATAAGCAGGGCGCGGCTATCGGCAATTGGCGCAGCGAGGACATCGTCGATGGTGAGTTCGATGTCGGCGCAGTTGTCACGATAGTAGACGAGCGGAAATCGGTCCGGCGGCTCGATCCCAAGTACAACCGCACTAGTTCGATGTCCCGATTTGTAACAGACAAACTTTGTTTCGACATCTTCATCATTTAGGAATTTGAGGATGAAGTCCCCCACCGGATCTTCGCCGAGCGCGGTGAGAACAGCGGATCGGAGTCCAAGTCGTCGTGTCCCAACGCTGATATTCGTTGGGCATCCACCGACAAACGCGCCAAAGCTGCCGATTTCGGGGAAAGGTGCGCCGATGTCATTGGAGTAGAGATCTATTGAACTGCGTCCGATTGCTAAAATATCATAAGTTCGTTCACTCATCGGTTCACCTTGATACGTAATCCTTGAATTTTTCACTTTGTTCTGCGAACCGGCAGGTGATGAGAAAGGCGTCGTTTCCGCAAGCGATTAACTGAACGCCTGCATCCGCCCACCGTTTGCCACTCTCAAAATCGTTGACGTAGCTGCCGAGGACGATTTGAGATTCCTTCGCCTTGGCGATCACCTTTTCGATGCTATCAACAATTAAGGGGTGGTCGAGTTGGCCAGATATGCCGAGTGATGTCGAGAGGTCATACGGTCCGAGGAAGATTGCGTCGAGTCCATCGGTGGCAAGAATCTCATCGATGTTCTTCACCGATTTTGCGGTCTCGATCTGCCCGATGATAAAAATTTCCTCATTTGCCTGAAGGGTATATTTCACACCGTCTAGTTTCCGAAAATCGCCGTAATCGGTGTGTCCGATTCCGAATGCGACTCCCCTATCTCCGTCAGGCGCGTATTTCGCCCACTTTACAACATTTTCGATATCTTCGCGGGATTCCACACGCGGAATCATCACGCCGGAAGCACCGGCATCAAGTGCGCGGGAGACAAAATGCCGCTCTTTATCTGGCACCCGTACAATACTAGGGAGGTCTGATCCCCTCGCCGCTCTGACGATACGCCCGACTGTTTCCATCGTGAAGGTTGTGTGTTCCATATCTACAATGATGAAATCCGCCCCGGCACTCGCCAAGATGGTCGCAATCTGCGGCACCGCAAACTCCATCACAAAGGTCCCAACAATGACTTCTCCCCTTCGTAAAGTTGATTTAATCTGCTTTGCTCTCATTTTTTAATTATACCGTCCGCTATTAGAAATCGCATTTTTGGGAGAGGAATCCCCGATGAGTTCTAAACATAATTTGATGTGATGCTCAGTACAGAAATCTCCTTGACATTAGATATTGGCTCATGTAAAAAGAAAGTGCAAAACACGAATCGAAATCGTAGGGGCGGGGTCTCCCCGCCCGCCGTAAGGGTTGGGGGACCCAACCCCTACGAATATTCGGTTTCTTTGCACTAAATCTTAACATGAGCGTAGATATTTTATCGCCTCGCTGTAAAGAGATTTTCTATTTCCCGTAATAGTTTTCGCGCACCTGCTTCAGCTTTGGAAGTTCTTTTCATCCTTTTTGAAATCCTTAAAATTCTGTCACAATAGTCGTATGATAGACTCAAATCTCCTGCGGCACGGGCATTTTCTGCGACATTAAGATAACAGATTGTTGTGCGTGATAGACTTTGGTTCGCGGCCTCCCATAGGTTGGCATGGGCGTAATTGTCCGCTGAAAGGGCGTATAGTCTGCCGGCATCAGCCCAAGTCTGTTCTCTTTCCAAGGCGTCCGCCTGCATAGCATAGTAAGTCCCTGCTTCCTGTGCACACTGTCGGGCGCGACCATAACGACGGCCGGCTGTGTAGGCAAGTCGTGCTCGCGCGTAACAATCTGCGCCCGATTCCCAATTCTCGGATTCAATAAAGTTTTGTGCAGATTGTCTATAAAATTCTCCCAGTTTTTTGTACGCCACCCGGCTCCGCCGACTTTTCCCCTCTTGTGCATATTCTTCAGCCAATTGACGCGTCTGGGCGGCTATCCTCTCATGGGGTGCCTGAACCACCTCATGGAGTTTTCGCAGCACAAATTCTGGGGCAGTCTCCTGTGGGTTGAGCGGTTGAAAGGTTAGATCGGAACCGGTGCCAATGTCTGTAGGAAGTGGGTCTGAACTTGCGACGGAAGACACATCAGTGGATTCACTAGAAGATAAATGATTGTTAAGCAAGGTTCTGAGCTGCGCTACCTCGTCAGACGACAATTGGTTAATTAATTCAATCATTTCTCTTGCCGTCGAAGGGGGTTGGAGAGGGATCATTAAGTCCGATAAATGTCGAAATATCCAATCCGCTTTTTTGGTTGCTTTGACACTGCTCAAGTAGAGGCGGTGCGCCTGTTGTACCTCTTGCAATGCCTGCTGTGACTGTGTGCTACCGAGAAGTTGAATGGCTTTATCGTAGTGTAGATTGACTTGTGTTTCGAGTTGAAGCTGATTCTGTTTTTCTACTTTTGCTTTTTGTTCTTCAGCTATCTCCGATTCAATTTTCTCTGCCGCCTCGGCAGAGACGCGTAAATCCTTTCTGTGTCCAGATAGCATTGCGCCTTGTATCGCTGGATTTGATTGGTTTATCATTGTATGCCGCACGGCGTCCGCATACCACGTTTTACGGACATGATTCAAGTCATTGTACAACTCTGAGGCGGTTTGATACCGAGCCTGTGGATCTCGATGCAATGCCCTCTGCAAAATCTCACGCATATCTTCAGGCAGTTTGTAGTCGAATTCAACCGATTCGCTCTGTTTTCTTACCTGAATTTCAGCTTGCGTTTTTCCTCGAAATGGGAATTTTCCCATAAACATTTCGTAAAGGATCAGCCCCGTTGAGTAGAGATCCGCCCGATAATCGTAACTTCCTTCGTACTGTTCAGGTGCCATGTATCTTCGCGTGCCCGTAATTGTTCCTGCATAGTCGGTGCTTGCCTCAAGAATACGCGCGACACCAAAGTCAGAAATTTTCGCTATTTCGTCAGAAGTCAGCAAAATATTCTGGGGCTTAATGTCTCGATGGATAATGTTCTGCTCATGGGCGGCGATAAGACCGCGGCAAATATCGAGCGCGATATTGATTGCTAAATTGCGGCGAAGAGGCGTCGCAGTGATTAACTGACGCAAACTAGGACCGTCAATGTACTCCATAACGATGTAGGCAACGTATTCATCATTGCCGGGTTCAACGGTATGGATGGAAACAATGTTGGAGTGTCCCCAATTCCGTCCCATCGCGCTCAACTCGGTGAGCAGGTAACGCATTCGTCCCGTGGGATAGATCGATTTGGGCAACACTTTAATCGCAACGGTACGGTTCGTAAACTCCTCTTTCGCTCGAAAAACAGAGGCAAAACTACCGTGGTTAATCAGTTTTTCAATGCGATATTTCCCTAAGGCCAGTCCGTTTATCTGCATATACACCATCCTTATTACTGGGTGGATATGGTAGATTGAAGATTAACACAGACCGAAACAACTGTCAATATACAAATATACACGCATCTGTGAGGCAGGTGATACCTACAGTTATTGATCTGCTTTGGCGATTTGCACGGCTTCTACCAACTTTTTCGCGTTCTCTGTCAGGAGATCGAACCGCCCATCAGCAATCACCTGATTGTTGACGAGTGCGCTGCCAACACCAAGCGCGGCAGAACCTGCCTTGATGAAGTCTCCGGCATTCTCGACACTCACACCTCCAGTGGGAATCATCGGGATATGCGGCAATGGTGCCTTCACATCTTTGATGTAGCTGGGTCCCACGCCACTTGACGGGAAAACTTTGACATAGTCCGCCCCGGCTTCCCATGCCGCCAAAATCTCCGTCGGCGTAAATGCCCCCGGCATCACAATTTTACTATATCGGTTGCAGATTTCGATAACATCCGGTTTTGTCACAGGGCTGACAACAAACTCCGCACCTGCTAGCATTGCTGCCCGTGCAGTTTCAGCATCGAGTACCGACCCAACGCCTACTAGCACTTCATCACCGTATTGGGCGGCGACATCACTGATAACGCTTAACGCATTCGGAGTTGTCATCGTCACTTCAATCAGATCGACACCACCCGCTTTGATTGCTGCTGCAACCTCAATTAATTCAGCGGAGCTATTCGCACGAATGATGGCGACAACCCCACAGGATTCGACCCGTTGCATCTGTTCCAGTTTCGTCATTATTTACCTCAATCACGATAGATCGTTCAAAATCATCTAGAATGCTTCAAACCTTGCTTTTCTGTTGTTTGTATGTGTAGCGGATATTTTTCTTCATAGAACGCCAAGCGGCGGTGTTACAACAATTTCGTCAGTCACCATGCCAGCCGGTTGCATAGCCACAAAGAGAATAGTCTCTGCGACGTGTTCTGGTTTCAACATCAAATTCAGGTCGGGGTGCCCCTCAATCTCAGTCCAGAATGGCGTGTCGACCGAGCCGGGGGAGACCGCCGTGACGCGGATATTCTCACTCCGCACCTCCTCCGCCAAAACCTTTGTAAACGCTAGTGCGCCCGCCTTTGCTGCACAATACGCACTTGAGGCTTTAAATGCAACTTTTGCGGCAATGGACAGCACATTGATAATTTGACCGGATTGACGTGCCAGCATAGAGGGTAGCACGTATTTGGAGCAGAGATAGGTGCTTTTGAGGTTGGAAGCGACCACCTGCGTCCACACCTCCGGATCTGAATCAGCGATGGTCTCGAAGACCCCGATTCCTGCATTGTTCACAAGGATGTCTATTTGACCATAAGTCTCTAGCGTTCGGTTGACCAGCGTTTCTACCGCTTCCGCTTGTATTACATCCGTCGGTACAACGAGAGCTTCCCCCCCCTCTGCGCTTACGAGACTGGCAACTGTTTCGAGGTCATGCTGTGTCCGTGCTGCGAGGACAACTTTCGTCCCTGCTCGCGCAAACGCCAAAACGGTTGCACGACCGATGCCTCGCGATGCCCCTGTTACGATTGCAACCTTGTCCTTCAGCATCTCCGCCCCCTTTAAGTTGTCCACTATGGTAGATTTTAGAATTAATGAGACACTCCAAATCGGCGCAGTTGCAAACAGCGCCTACCAAACAAGAGACCGGTAGGTGCGGTTTGCAACCGCACCGGGCATCGTTCGGAAATTACCCAATTAATAAATTAATCTTCATGAGTGTGCCTGCTACTTTGAATGTCCAAGCCCTATCTAGATACATCTCATGAACTCCGTCCGTGTCGAGATTTTATCTCGAAACTCGCCGAGCATCACGTTGGTCATGGTTTGTGAATGCTGCTTCTGTACGCCGCGAACCATCATGCACAGATGCTGTGCTTCCATGACAACAGCGACCCCAGCGGGATTCAAAACGTCCTGTAACGCTTCCGCAATCTGCTTCGTCAGTCTCTCTTGTACCTGCAAACGGCGGGCGAACATATCCACAATCCGTGGAATTTTACTAAGCCCAATGATTTTTTTGCGAGGGATATACCCAACATGACACTTGCCGAAAAATGGTAGCAGATGGTGTTCACACAGGCTATAACACTCAATGTCTTTGACGATAACCATTTCGTCGTACTCTTCGTTGAAGATAGCATCATTCACAACGTCTTCGACATTCTGGTTGTATCCCTGCGTCAAGAACTGGAGGGCTTTCGCTGCGCGTTGCGGTGTTTTGATGATGCCTTCCCTCGTTGGTTCTTCGCCAATACTCTCCAACATCTGCGTGTAGATGTATTCAAGTTTCGGATCAGCGGCAGCTGTTCCGTTGTCAATTGAATCTGCGTGGTAAATTTTCATCAACTAAATTCCGTCTCCGTAGTAATCAAAGTGATTCTTCGGGGTTTCTCTCAATCGAAGCCGATGTAGCTGAATCGGCTTCAGATTCGGTTCAATAACCTCCCAGAGCACCTTCACAAAGTTTTCTGAAGTTGGATTGAGGTTCTCAAACTCAGGTGTGTCTAGGTTAAGATGCTTATGATCAAATCGGCCGTAGAGCTGCTTCTGCATTGTTTCATCAAGATCCTCTAAATCTGCAACCATTCCGGTTCTTGGGTCCACCTCACCTTTTATGGTCACTTCAAGTACATAGTTGTGCCCGTGCCCGTAAAAATTGTTACACTTGCCGAAGATTTCTTCGTTTTCCGCATCGCTAAGTTGTGGGCTGTGCAATCGGTGTGATGCGCTGAATTCGTAAACTTTCGTGAGATAGACCATTTGCCCTTCTCCATAATAGTCAGCAAATAGGGTTGAATCCTCATACAATCTGACCCGATGTAAGTTTGTCCCTTTTAGATGCGGTTCAATCGCAGACCAAATCTGAATCGCTAAATTCTCACTTGTCGGTTGCAGGTGTGGGCTATTCGCGAAGGTGGGGTGTTGTACGTTGATATGCTTATGATCATAATAGGCAACAACCTCTTCCTTGAGAACCTTGTCCAGATCCGTGATATTGATGACCATCCCGTGTTCGGGATTAAGCCTACCTTTGACTGTCGCCTCTAGAACATAGTTATGTCCGTGACTATTTGGATTGGCGGTCACTCCAAATAGGGCGTAATTTTCCGCATCGCTGAGGTCAGGAATACGATAGTAGTGTGAGGCTTCAAAAGCGATTTGGCGTGTAAGGTAGTGCACGATGACATTCCTTCTCCATGAAACAAGATGCGTTACTCTGCCATCACATTATTGATCTCAATCACAACCTAGCAACCGTATTATCTACCGTTTCGAGCTGCACACGCATGACCCACTCCCCACCGCCACGAAAATGCACATGCCGCTTCTTCAGCCATTCTACGAGCGTGTCTCGATCCGGTGCTTCCCATTCGCAGACCATTCGACCAAGGACTGTATCACACTGTACTTTCAAGCTCTTGACGCCGTCGCTTTCATCATCAATAAATCGTTTGGCGAGCCTTTCTACGTCTTGTCGTGTCATGCAGGCGATGATATGAGCAGAAACAAATTTGGGCATATTTGAACTCCAATTATGAGATAAGGAATAAGGTTCATGTCAAAAGACAGTGCAAGACGATTAGAACGTGAAACGTGATGCGTGAAACGTGAAAGTAATTTGTTCATTGGTTCATTAATGCTCTAGTGAATTTATAGTAGATTTTAGAATTCACTATAGTCGAGCAATTCCTGACAGTTCCAATCCTGAAAATGAGTGTATCGGAGTTTGAATCGGAACACGCTTTGCCAGCCGATCGGAGGGAAGAGGGTCGCAATCACCGAGAGCCGGTAGTCGTGGACACAGTCTTCCCAGCTATACCCTAAAACTCCTCCATCGACGAGACCATCGTAATAGTAGCGCAACAGATCCTTCTCGATTTCATGCCGTTGCGGTGAGGAATCGCCTCCAACTAAGTAACAGAGATCATAGGGACCCATACCGCGTTTATAGGTTTCCCAATCACCAAAATACAGTCCATCTGTTTCCGGGTTTTTAGGATAGAAGAGATTCCAATGATGCAGGTCACCGTGTAGAAGTGTCAAAGCTTTGTTATCTTTGATCCGCTCAGAATACAACCGTTCCCAGCCGTTGACAGCGTGATGTACAAAATCGAATGCTTCCTGTGGCAATTCGTCTTGAGCTGTGTCTGAAAATTGGGGAAGCAGCTCGTCTCTCCAGTGTTCACAATAGGTTCGTATGATTTCGGGGGTTGCAGCATCTGCCATGCGGAGCGGGCCCCCACGCCCTCGCAGAAAATCGGCTTGTGAAATTCGCGGGTGCTCCCACCATTGCGTATGGAACTTCAGCAGTTCATCAATAATCTGCTTGTAGAGCGCGACGCTGAATCTTCCTTCCACTTTGGGCGGGGATTCGGTGTGCGTCACAGAGGCATCTTCAAAGATAAAATAGCATTGACGGGCGTCTCGGTCATAATCGAAGTCGTAACATCGGAAGACCGGCGGGTCGGGCATTTGGGCGACAATTTCGTTGAAGAATACCGATTCAGCAACGCCACCCCCAAACCAACCGTCCCGATAATTTTTGAAGATTAGATCAGTATGTGGACGATGCTCCAATTCAGTGGAATAGGCCACTTTCAACCGTGTGAAAAAGGCGGCGGTTGATTCAAATGTCTCACCGATTTGCACGTCAGTTACAGCGTGTTGTGAAAGGTGCCCGTTCTGTTGCAACCGACCCGTCAGCCATTGTGGTGTGATCTGTTCGGCACAGGTAATCAATTGATTCTTTACCTCTTTGTGAGTTTGAGGAGTAGGGAACGCAGATCTGCGTTCCCTACTCGCTTGGTATCACTATCGACTACCCTTTTGCGATAGGTGCACCGACAAGGTTACCCCATTCTGTCCAGCTACCGTCGTAGTTGCGGACCTTTTCGTAACCTAAGAGGTACTTGAGCGCGAACCATGTGTGCGAGGAACGTTCTCCAATACGGCAGTAAGCGACCGTCTCTTTATCTGGATCCACGCCTGCGCCTTCGTAGATCTCCTTCAACTCGTCGTAGGATTTGAAGGTGCCGTCGTCCGCCACTGCGGTTGCCCACGGTATATTCGCTGCGCCCGGAATGCGTCCCGGACGTTGTGCCGTTTCGGGCAACCCTGGGGGCGCGATAATCTCGCCGGTGAACTCCGCCGGTGAACGCACATCTACAAGGTTGACCACTCCCTGCTCTAGTGTCGGCAGGACGTGATCTTTTGTTGCCCGCACGTTGTCATCGGGGAATTTCGCTTTGTAGTCGGTGGCAGCAGGTGAAGACGTATCCGTAACTAAATCGCGCCCCTCGTCGATCCATTTTTGGCGTCCGCCGTCCATCACCTTTAGCTTGCTTTCGTCATGCCCATAGTAGCGGAATTGCCACAGCGCATAGGTGGCGAACCAATTGTTATTGTCGCCGTAGAAGATAACGGTGGTATCGTTGCTGATGCCGTTATCTTGGCACAACTCTTCAAACTGCTCTTTTGTTAAGATGTCGCGCCGCACTTGGTCACATAGTTGGGTCTGCCAGTTAAGCCCGACAGCGCCGCTGATGTGTCCTTCGTCGTAAGCCGCTGTATCCACATCGACCTCTACCAAACGGATGCCAGCGTCGCTGCCGTGCTGGGCGACCCAGTCGGTGGTTACTAATACTTCAGGATGAGCATAATCTGCCATAACAAAAAACCTCCTGCTTTAATTTGAAAATTGATATATTCTGCTGTCTGAGTGGGAGATACAGTTGATGCCCCACCTATTCTTTACTTAGGAATCGTAGCATATTTTTGTAAGAAATACAAGTTTTTTGATAAGAGGTGCGGTATGAACGGTGACAAGAAGGTGCAAGATCGAGGAAACAAGGGCTTGACGGCAGGATTTGGTTAGGGCGCATTGACATTTCTGCGAGGTGCCTTCATCATTTGTTGATGAGCACGCCATCGTAGGGGCGAGGTTTCCTCGCCCAACGGGTTGGGGAACCCAACCCCTACGGATTCAGGCTTAGTCTATTAGGCGTCGAGATGTGAATCTCGACCTACACAAGCACTTATATACCTGTATCAGAATCTTCCGATCCGATGCCCAATGACCACAGATCCGCTTGCATGCTTCATACTAAGGCTTTGGTTTTGTCCGAAACGTCATCCGGAAATCTGAGGTCCAACAGCAGCGATCCTGAACAACAATGTGAATGATGTATACGGTATCGAATTCCAGTAACGGGGCTCCCTCGGCGGGCATTATCTGTGTCTCTTTTCCGATGTTCTCGCCCTCAACTAGATCGCGAGGTAACCAACGGAGGGACGCGCCCTTATGATCGTAGAGGTCAATCTCATACTTTATGATATTCCTATCCCATCCAAAGCGAATTCCGTTTGCGTTGAGCGGTCCAGGGTCGATGTCAGCGGCTCCGTCTTGGACGTCGCCCCATACTAGTGTCGGCGGGTCTATATCAAGCCGAAAGCGTTCACCTGATGGCACAACGGGTGGTCGTTCTTGCATCACGGGCTCTGGTTCCTCAACCGTAGGTCTCTGCGGTCCTGTCCGAAACTGTATCACTGTCTCTACGACATCGCAGTCGGAATTTGGAGTGTATATCGTAATCTCGTAGTCGGTGTCGTATTCCAACGGATCGCGGGAATCCATGCGCTCTATAACCACAACTTTTGTTTCCTTGCACCTGTGAGCATAGGGGGAATTCCAAGTCAGGCGCTTACCGTGCTTCTTATCGTAGACAGAAACCGAATGGTCATAGACAGGTTCCTTAAATACGAATCGAAATCCGCTGAGATTCAATGGTTCAGGATTAACATTAACCTCTCCGTGTTTTACGGTGCCCTCTGCGATCAATTTCGGCTGAGGGAGGGCTTCATCTTTCACCACTGGCTCCTCAACCACAGACGTTTCGGTGTCGCAGCCGAGAATCAGAAGTGCGAACATCATTAGAGCGAGTTTTTTCATGTGATACCTCATGCAGTATAATGCGTAATACGTGATGCGTAAGAGGAAACGGAACGGAGATCTCCGTTCCCTACGAGGGATCAGGTTAAAGCGGGGGCGTCTCAAATAGTTAATTGCAACTCACTTGGATTTACTTCAGAAAAAAGCGGGGATGCTTCCCAGAGCGGTGAGGTAGAGGATCTGAGGCGTTGTCGGGGCAGTCGATTGTAGGAGATGCTGATCGGAGCGACAGGGCCACTGGGGAGTAGAGGATGTTGGGTTTCACTATAAGATGATTATACGGCGGGATTGTTGAGAAGCAGAATTGCTATTGTCGTTGATAGGGATTTGTTTGTATCCGTTCAACCCAACCTACGTGCTGCGGCGTGTTGACATTTATGTGGGGTGTGTTCGCTACTCGTCGATGCGTGCGCCATCGTAGGGGCGAGGTTTCCTCGCCCAATGGGTTGGGGAACCCAACCCCTACGGATTTGGCAACTTGAGTTATGCTATGCTGAGAAAAAGATTGCCACCTTCGTCCACACGGACACGAACCCAAGGTTCGATCCAGATGGTTGTGTCCGGCTGTTCGATGACGGCGGGTCCGGAGAACTCGCTTCCCCACGGGAGCAGTGAGCGGTCATAGATGGGGCATGATACAAACCTATCTTCCACGTAGACGGGTCTGACACCCTTCTGTGCGTCTTGCAGGGTAGTTTTGGGATTGGGGATAAAGTCTTTCAGGGACAGGTCTGGGCGCATACCAATCACAGCGGTTCGGAGATTTAACAGGCGGATCGGGATGCTCTCCAGCAGCGTTTCTAATCCGCTAAATGTCTCGTCGACCTGCCCGTACTGCCGGAGATATGCACGACGAAAGCTCTCCGCGATGACGTGGGGAGATACGGGTCCCGCCGGTAGGGGTGTCCGTATGACATGGGTTTGCCCTTCATAGGAGATCTCTGCTTCCCGCACAACAGTTACCTGTGTCAGGGGAATCTGCTCGCTCTCAATTAGCTTTTCTCCCTGTGCAAGGTGTTCAGCAAAGATTTTTTCTGCTTCGGTGGGGTCGAGTTCAGAGAGACGGCGGTTGATCATGGTAACAAAATCGTGCTGGAGATCGGCGATAACACACCCCCAAGCGGAGGCGATGCCGGGATAGTAGGGGACAAGTGCTTGTGACACACCAAGTTCTCGTAGGAGGAAGCTGACCATCAATGGTCCGCCGCCGCCGAAGGAGAAGAGGACAAAATCTCGTGGATCATGGCCACGGTCGATGGAGATGCGCCGAATACTACCGGCGATTCGGTTATTTGCAATGGTGAGGATTGCTAGTGCCGCTTCTTCTAGGGATAGACCGAGCGGTTTGCCAACTTTCTCGGTGAGAACAGACCGGGCTGTATCAAGGTCAAACGAAAAATCTGCTGCTCTGGCAATGGGGTAGTCCGGGTTGATTCGTCCGAGAATCACGTTTGCATCGGTGACGGTGGGTTCGGTGCCGCCCAGTCCGTAGCAGACGGGACCGGGATCAGCACCTGCGCTTTCGGGTCCCACTTGGAGCAGACCGCCTTCGTCAATTCGGGCGATGCTGCCGCCGCCTGCGCCGATGGTATGAATATCAATCATCGACACCATGATCGGGATGCCGAACTCCGGTTCGATCCCGTTTGACACGACCGGCTTGCCCTCTGTTACTAGGGATACATCGAGACTCGTGCCACCCATATCGTAACCGATCAGGTTCTGAAAACCGCTTTCTGCGGCGATCTTGGTGGCAGCGATGACCCCAGCTGCGGGACCCGATAGGATGGTGTTTACTGAGAAGTCCTGAGCAGCTTCCACCGACATCATCCCACCGTTCGACTGCATAATGAGAAGATTCCCGTTGTAACCGCGTTCTTCCAAGCGGCCTTCAAGGCGATCCAAGTAGCGGCTTACTATCGGCTGAACGTAGGCGTTCACCGTAGCGGTGCTGGTGCGTTCAAATTCACGAAAGAGTGGGAGAATATCTGCGGAAGCGACAATATAAACATTAGGGAAGTGCCTTTCGAGGAGGGTTTTGGCACTGCGCTCGTTAGTGGGATTGATGTAAGCGTTCAGGAAACTGATGACGATGGCTTCGACATGGTCCACAAGCAGTTCTTCAGCAGCCTCGATTACCTCAGCTTCCGCTAGTGGGACAAGAATTTCGCCTTCTGCCGAGACACGTTCGGAGACCTCTTTACGTCGATCTCGTGGCACTAGCGGTTCATAAGATCCAGTGAGGCCGTAAAGGTGCGGTCGATCGCGACGCCTCAGCTCCAGAATATCCCGGAAACCACGCGTTGCGATCAGACCGCAGCGTACACCTTTGCGCTCCAAGATGGCGTTGGTCGCCACAGTGGTGCCGTGAATGACCAGTTCGATGTCAGGATAGGAAACCTCAAGCGTGTCTAAGCCAGCAATTAAGCCGATAGATGGCTCGTGTGGCGTGGTTGAAGCCTTTCCAATCTGTAGCCGTTTTTGGTTTTCATCTAAGACAACAATATCGGTGAAAGTACCGCCGATATCCACACCAACAAGTTTTCCCATAAAATTGTCGCAGGTCTCTGTGCAGAGAACACTTCCCTCCTTCTATAACGCTGTTTTGCACATAAAGTTTTTGCTCATGTTAAGATTTAGTGCAAAAAAACCGAATGTTCGTAGGGGTTGGGTCCCCCAACCCTTACAGCGGGCGGGAGACCCCGCCCCTACGATTTCGCTTCGTGTTTTGCACTTTCTTTTTACATGAGCCAAAGTTTTTGGTTAGTAGGGAACAACGGTCGTTGTTCCCTACAACTTGCGTTATAGTAACATCTGAAATGTCTGCCGTCAAGTATCAAAGAGTCAACTACTCAACCTTGATTTTATTTCATTCGTTGTCGTCAACGGCAGGATCAGTTTCCGACAATGAAGCGGTGCCAGATGGGGGATGAATACCAAGATTGGCACGAATTTTAGTACTGATCTCGGCGGCGATTTCAGGGTGTTCCACTAGGAAATCTTTGGCGTTGTTCTTACCCTGTCCGAGTCGTTCATCGTTATAGGAGAACCAAGGACCACTTTTCTGAACAATTCCCGCTTCCACACCGACATCCAAGATCTCCCCGATTTTACAGATGCCTTCGCCAAAAATAACGTCGAATTCAGCTTGGCGGAATGGCGGAGCGACCTTGTTTTTGGCGACTTTCACACGGATGCGGTTTCCAACTATCTCGTCGCCATCTTTCAGACGATCTGCTCTGCGTATCTCCAACCGAACCGAGGCGTGAAATTTGAGTGCTAATCCACCGGGTGTCGTTTCTGGATTGCCAAACATAACGCCAATCTTCTGCCGGATCTGATTGGTGAAGATGACAGAGGCTTTGGACTTGTTGGTGACGCTGGACAGTTTACGCAAGGCTTTAGACATTAAACGCGGCAACAGTCCAACGTGGGCGTCCTCCATACTGCCCTCAATCTCTGCATGAGGGGTGAGTGCTGCAACAGAATCGACAACCACAACGTCAACAGCCCCGCTACGAATTAAGGTCTCAACAATATCTAGTGCTTGTTCCCCGGTATCAGGTTGGGAGATTAAGACGTTTTCCATATTCACGCCAATCTGTTTGGCATACATCGGGTCTAGCGCGTGCTCGACATCGACAAACGCTGCGACACCTCCCTGCTTCTGTGCCTCTGCGATGATGTGAAGTGCAAGTGTGGTTTTACCACTCGCTTCGTGACCAAAGATTTCAACAATTCGCCCGCGGGGAACACCGCCGACCCCTAGCGCAATATCTAACGCTATTGAGCCTGTCGGGACGACCGCAACAGGAATTACCTCGTCACTATCTAGCCGCATAATCGAGCCTTTACCGTGCTGCCGCTCAATTTGAGAAACTGCGAGATCTATCGCTTTCTGCTTATCTGTACTCAGTTCCATGTTGATAATTCTCCTTGTTATGAATTAGGATTGTTTTGGCAAGTTAATTATAACATAACATTTGTTAAAAACCAACAAAAAAAGGGGCTTATGTAAAAAGAAAGTACAGAGAGCGCAGAAACACCGAGTGTTTATCGTATCGGGGGGGTGTAGGGGGGCAAGATGCCCCGCCTATGATGGGTGTGGAGTGATGTTGTCTCTCATTTTCCTACCACGATAACGCCGTTGTGGACTTCGACCTGATCGCCAGTTTTCAGCCGAATCTGGTAGATATAGGGACCGATGTTCACGATTTCTCCCGCCTCATCCCTACCGTCCCATTCGACACTCATTGTGTTAGAACTCATTGCCGTTTGATTCACTAAGGTTCGGATAAGTTTATTATGGAGATCAAAAATTTCAACGACCGGCTCCGTCCCCCCGATGTGGGATGTGTTGTGATTGACGATTGTTAAACGGGTTCGATCGGCGATCCCATTTCCGTCGGGTGAGAACGGGTTAAAGCTCCACACAGCCTGAATCTGTGATGGAACTGCCTGAAACAGGGCAACTTGAGAGATGAAATTAAGTTCTATACGGACGATCCCCCGATTCAAGTCAATTTCGCCGCCCACCAACTGCCATTCTTGCGCGGACGCATCCCAAGCAAAGATTTTCAGATCCGCTTCTCGCGTAATGTTTGCAACTATCAGATCGGAAGGGTGATAGGCTAATTCAAGTAGCGCAGGACGTTCAAGAATAAGATGCTCAAAGGGGTCAAATGACACAATTTTCGCGCCTGATACATCAAAAAACTCGACTTCGTTGAGTTGGAGATTATTCGCCTGCTTGCTCTCCGCGATTTCGAGGCGAAAGTAACGAGCAGAAGGTCGGGTTGGTAGTTCAATGGTCGTAACTTGATCGTCGAAGGCCGTGACCTCAAGAATGCTTGTAAAATTTTCGTTGTCGTCTGATGTGAGGAGTGTCGCACGCTGTGGTCCAAAGGAGGTTTCCCCTTCCACGTTAGCGTGCACAACGATACGGCTGACGGTGCGTTGAACCTCAAGATCAATTGTCAGGCTGACAGGTAGCGGCACAAGCCCTGCAACCCACGTAGATGGTGGTTCCAAGATACCATCCACGGCGAAAGTTGGGGGTTGATCATGCAGTGCACTTGTCGCTTCAGCAGCAAATACACCTTGGCGAAGTGCTTCAAAGCGGTACACAACCACTGGCCCTGTTCCTTTAACAATGCGACTGTTGCCCCGATAGGTGAATGGATTAACCGTTTCAGGCGGCACCGAAAAAAATTGTAGTTTCGTAATGCGTTCGTCAAAAGCCACCGCCGGAATGACAACGGTTGCTCGGTCACCATCACTCAAGGTGAAAACCCCGCCTTCAGCTGCATCAGGATTTAGCTCCGGAAGATAAGAGAGGGAAATCATTTCTCGGTCCACAGTGTTCGGTGAATCCGGATCCGATGGTGCTAGTTCCCTAGCAGTCATCGAAAGTCGGTTCACGCCGGCTTCTAGCATCACCTTTATAGAAAAACTTGCACAGTAGGGTCCAGTCAGATTTGGGGGACAGGCATCTGCTAGGAGCAGCCGAATTGCGATGGACTGGATCTGCCCCTGTATAACTCGATCGTTCGTGTCTAAGAACTGAATTGACTCAATCGCAATTGGTTTAATCTGCCATCCTTCTATCATCTCAATTTGGATGAATTGTGCGGAGGCGGCTGATGGAAAGTCAACAACAGTGGTGTCGAAATTGGGATCTATGCCCGATGGAATGTTGAAGGGTTGACTGGGGGAGAAATTGGTGCCAGCTTGAGAGAACGCAAGACGTGCCAATCGGGGACCGCGTGGGAGCCCTTGATCAACTACATGTCGAATCAGCATTCCCTTGAGCTCCTGTGTGCTTCCAAGATCTACGATGACTCCATAAATGGAGTGTGTCAGTTGCGCGAGATCTGGGATACCGCCGGGCGTGTTGGTCGAAACGATAACTTCCCCTCCGGCTGAGGACTCAACGATTCCTTTGATTTCCACTGTTTGATTGTTGGTCGTGAAATCGGTAGCCGGGCTGAAAATAGAGAGATTCGTCCGAGCTACTAATTCGCCGGCACTTAGGAGGATGAGGATAATTGAGGGAAGGGAGAGGTAAAATCGCATATTTTTATCTGTGTAATGCGTAAAACGTGAAACGTAAAAACATCCGCGAATAAACGTGAAAAAAAGAGTGTTGGTTCATTATAGTGAATTCAAAAAATAAAGAAACACTTGCGCCACCCCTGTTTGGTAGGCGCTGTTTATAACTGCGCCGATTTGGAGTGTCTCATTAATTCTAAGGTCCACTATAGTTCATTGGTTCATTAAAACAAGTCGACAACACCTGTAGGTCGAGATTCATATCTCGACATCTTCATACTGTGATCACAGGTTGGGAAACCTGTGACTACGAAAGACTATTGATTTTGAAAAATCAGTCTCCAGCAGGGCAACCACAAGGGTTACCCCTACAGGAGTTATCCAATGTAGGGGCAGGTCTTGTGCCTGCCCAAAACCTGACACGCAATTTATCTCACTCGCTGGTACGCGAACTGCGATGTGATTAGAGTGCTTGTTGATACAGGTTGATCATGTCACCCTCGGTGCAAGGGCGAGGATTGGTCAGGTGGCACTGATCCGCCACTGCCTGCTGCGCGAGGCGAGGAATCATTTCTGCCGTCACATTGACCTCTCGCAAATGCGACGGAATGCCGATATCTTTGCACAGCTGCGTGACCTGATCTATTGCGGCTTGTGCGGCTTCCTCTGGTGGTAGGGGGTGGGTATTCACGCCAAATGCCGCAGCGATGTCCCTTAATTGATCCGTTGCAGCATTTTTGTTAAACGCCATTGTGTATGGAAGGAGAATCGCGTTTGCAAGCCCGTGGTGTAGGTCGGTGAGGGTCGAAAGCGGGTGTGCTAGTGAATGGGTGACACCTAGTTCTTTCTGAAACGCGATGGCACCCATCATCGCCGCCATCATCATCGCACCACGCGCTTCAAGGTCACTGCCATTTTCGACAGCACGACGTAGGTTCTGAGCGACGAGTTTTACACCGGCGAGGGCGATCCCATCGCAAATCGGGTGATAGACGGTGGAGAGGTAGGATTCGAGATTGTGGGTGAGTGCGTCCATCCCTGTCGCAGCGGTCAAGGACTTGGGCAATCCGACGGTCAATTCTGGATCTACGATAGCGGTTTTGGGAAGTAGGTGGGGACTAAACACCAACGCCTTGCGCTCCAGCGATTTTATTGTAACAACTGCCCCTCGTCCCACCTCACTCCCGGTCCCCGCAGCGGTTGGAATGGCGAGCATCGACGGTAGGTCGGACGAGATTTTCTCCAATCCCCCGTTGAGGACTTCGTATTCCGCTAGCGGTAGGGGATGGGTCGCCTTCAAGCAGATGAGCTTGGCGACATCTAGCGGACTTCCACCGCCCATGCCAATTACAAAATCGCAGCCCTCCTTCTGGAAAATCTCCACACCGTCGAACACATCCGCTTCGACCGGATTGCCGTGGACGCCGTCGTAGATTGCGTAGTCGATTCGCGCTGCTTCGAGTCGATGCGTTATTTTATCTGCTAGTCCTACTTGGCGAATCCCGTTATCCGTTACCACTAACACTTTCTGGGGCGAGAATGGCGAGAGTTGTTCGGCAAGTGTGTCAATTGTCCCGACGCCGAAGATGATTCTGTTAGGAAAACTGAAGGTGGAAGGGGACATGTAGTTATCCTTTTTCTGATACGTGATGCGTAAGTTGGCTCATTGGTTTGCCAATCGTAGTTCTGCGGTTGTCTTTCCGCCGTGTTCGACAAGCACCTCAATAACGGCTTCATTGCCTTTCCGAATTGCATCGTCTAACGCGGTTTGGTCACGATCCCCCGTTGCCCGGCGGTTAATATCTACTCCGTGTGTTATAAGCAACAGCGCAGTTCTACGATAGGCATCTGAGTTTTCCTTGCCGCTGGTTGAGCCGCCTTGCGCTGCGGCGTGGAGTGCTGTTGTCATACCGAACGCATCTCCATTGACGTCTGCTCCATCTCCGAGTAGCAATTCAACGGCTTCGGCACACCCTGCATCCGCCGCCCAAGCGATCGGGGTTCGCCACCATTGGGCGCGACGTGAGTTGAGGTCTGCCCCTGATTGAATGAGTCGCTCACACAGGCCGGTCATATTTCTGTGGGCTGCCCAATGCAGTGGTGTTGCCCCTCGGAGCACACCTTCTCGGAGCGATTCACCGATGGCGAGTGCCGGTTGTTGTTCGATAAGTTCTTGTGCAGCTTGTTCATTCCCGTTGTCAATTGCATCGATCAGTTCATCTACAGATGCCATACTTTGCTCCAATGAAACTCTGGTTTTTATTCGCGTGATTCACGGACGTTTATTTTTTTTCACGAATCGACATGAATCTTTATTGTTGGTGTTGTAAACTTTCGTAACTCTGAAAGGATTATAATCAAAAGCTACCGGCTAAGTATAAGGGGACTGCGCGTAAATGTCAACTATCTTTCAAAGTAGCGGAGGCACGGAAATTCTATTGACACCAAATTGGGTCAGTGCTATAATGTGCAAACCACAGTTAGATTAGTACGCCGATTAAGCACTTATATCTAAAAAATTAACACTGATCCATGCTCAGAATTTTCATCATTAAATTGACGGGAGGCGGACCGTGATAACGTCTTTCTTAGAAAAACCTGCTGATTCATCGCTTATGCCAATTCCAGAAACAGCGGTAAATATTTATACACCAAAAAATCCCTTTTCGGCAGAGGTCGTGAGTAAATATCGGATTACAGACAGTTCCAGTCCGAACTACGGTTGGCATGTCGTCCTTAATCTGAAGGGAAGCAAAATGGTGGGAAAATATCGCATCGGTCAGAGTATCGGCGTGGTGCCGACTGGACGCTTCAATGACGCTGAGTTCAATTATGCACATGAGGCACTGAACGATAAGATTCGCTTGTATTCAATCACTTCTGCTTGCTGGGGCGATGATTGGAACGGAGAAACCGTATCGCTATGTGTAAAACGCGAAATCGCAGAGGATGCAGAAACAGGCGAATTGGTTTTGGGCGTGGATTCAAACTATATCTGTGATGCAAAGCCCGGCGATGAGATGCTCATCACGGGACCCGTCGGTAAGAGCTTCCTACTACCGGATAACCCGCTCGACTACAATTACGTTTTCACAGCAACGGGAACTGGGATTGCCCCGTTTGTCGGGATGCTCATCGAGTTATTCAATCAGGGCTTTGAGCGGGAGGTCTGGCTTGTCTTTGGCGTTCCGTATTCGACAGACATCATGTATAACGAAGAATTTCTTTATTTCGCAGAACGCCACCCGAATTTTCATTATGCAACTGCGATCAGCCGAGAACAGACCAACGCACGCGGCGGCAAGATGTATGTGCAGGACCGGCTCGAAGAGCATCAGGACGAACTTATCCCCCTGCTAGCACAGCCGGATACCCTGTTTTATATGTGTGGGCTAAAGGGCATGGAATACGGCATCTATCCGTGGCTCTATCGGATCGGATCGAACCTTGTCAACCTTCCGGACGGTCTGACTGTAGCGGACATTGAGGGGTTGCCCCGTGATGCTCCGGAGTGGTCAAAGATTGAGAGGGCGCGAGATAAAGAACGCCTGTTCAAGGAAACGTACTAAAACTTTAGAAGCACATTTGTTCTTCGGTACATTAGTTCATTTTTATCGTCCTACAGGGGTTAATGAAGCATAATGCGTAACGAGTCATACGTAACGTCAAAACCTCTGGAAACGGCGAAAAGGACTTACGCATTATTCCTTACGCATCACGTTTCAATCCCCGTTTATCCTACCTCTTCACCATCAAGCCTACCAACCTGCAGATCGATCTCTTCACGGGTCTCCATCTTATCGATTTTGCCGTCCGCCATGTAGAAAATTCGATCCGAGACATCAAGCATCTTTGTGTCGTGGGTGGCTGTGATAATCGTGACCCCATTCTCCTCATTTAGACTTTTCAGGAGGTCAATAATTTCAAGCCCGGTCCGTGTGTCTAGGTTTCCTGTTGGCTCATCCGCGAGGACAATCGCGGGATCGTTTGCGAGGGAGCGCGCAACGGCGACACGTTGTTGCTGACCACCGGAGAGTTCAAGCGGCTTATGCTGGACCCGTTCTCCTAACCCCACAGTGGTTAGCAGTTCAACCGCTTTTGTGCGGCTATCATCAGCAGTCATCCCAGCGAAAATCATGGGGAGGGAGACATTTTCGAGGGCGGTCATCACAGGGATGAGGTTGAACGACTGGAAAATGTAACCGATTTTACGGCAGCGCAGCCATGCCAATTCGTAGGCATCTAGTTGTGCGATATCCACTTCATCTATGTAGACCCTGCCCTCTGTCGGCTTGTCCAAGCCACCGATCATGTTGAAAAGCGTTGACTTACCGGAGCCTGATGGTCCCATAATCGAGATGTACTCTCCACGGCGGATTTCAAAGTTGGTGCCTCGCAACGCCTCAACGACAGTGGTGCCCATCTCGTATTTCTTAATTAGATTCCTGACCCGTACCGTGTTTTCCTTGGGTAGATCCCTTGCAAATCGGGCGGGCGTTTCTGTCGGCACGGCGGTCTGCCCTGCTGTTTCCGGAGATAGTCCTTCTAATTCTGCCATTTTACCTGTTTCCTTTCTTCGCTTTTTGGGGAACCGCAAATCCTACCATTCCCCGCTTGCCTAACTGCCGCATAAACGTGAACAGCGATGTCTCCGCCTCTTTTCTCGTCATGCGATATTTGTCACAAAGTTGTTTGACGATATAACCGATGGAATTATGTCCATCGCATAGTTGCCACACAAAGCCTCCGACATCGTCCAAGACAACCACACGGTTGGGAGGCAGCATAAAGAGTTTCGCTACCAACTTTAACCACAGCGTCTCCTTCTGAGGAATAACCAATGCAACTTCCCCTTTGTCATCGACCTCCCATTCGATTAACTGGTTGCGTAGCGGCAATGATTTTAAGATGTCCCCTCGATCCAGTTGGGATTCTGGACGTTTCTTGAGTCTGAGTTTGTAAAGGATTGCATTAATCATCGGTCTATTTGGTTCATTGGTACATTAGTTCATTGGTACATTATCCGTGCTATAGCGCAATTTCTGCCGTCGCGTACGCGAGAGCAAAGAGGAGGAATAGTATAGCGTAACCAATTTTTGAATTGCAATCAGGAAACTTCCTTTTGAGATCCGTTGCACAATACACGGCAACCGCTGCGGAACCTGTTAGGCTCACGCCGAGAAAAATCGGATCTGGAATGTCGAGTTCTCCGATGAAGTACCCCATCAAACCACAGAGAATACACCACAAGAACCAGACGGGACCAGAATCATACCACTTCATCTCTCTTTCCCCCTTTGCCGTAATTGTGGTGCGTGGGTTCATGTTACGTTTCACGTTTCACGCGTCACGTTTTAATGACGCCGGATGCTCGCCGCAATCTCTTCGGCTGTTCTCGCTGCATCCTGTTTGGCGATCGCTTGGACGACGTAGATCCGATTGGAGTGATGACAGTACCAGAGGTTCACGGCGAAAGTTTTGCGACGCATAATTTTGTCGATCACCAGCGCGGGACCAAAAGGCACGCGGTCTATGAGACGAGTTTCCTCTCCGATTAACGTTAGCCGTTCTTCTGCATCGCCGTTGCTGGATTCAATTGAGAAGCCATATCCACGGATGGCTTTGGCGTATCTCCCTCGAAACCACTCCTCAAGATCTTGTTCCTTGAGCGTAACATCTGCGACTCCATACCGTTCGATGCTAACTTTTCGACTTCCATCTACGAACGAAAAGAGCAGGTAGCCCGACAACAGTTTATGCTTGTCGAGGCGATACCGCCGCGGAACTTCTGCATTGAGTTGGTAGGCACTCCAGAGCGTCGCCTGTCCTACCGGGTGATCTTGAACCGACCTAAATATTCGGCTAGTTGTCTCCTTAATATTTTCCTTGAGATGTCCCATAACCTGCACGATTGTAATTCGCTTGCAGATATGGCAGTGGAAGATAACGCCGCTCGCCCGAAAATCGCCCTTCCAGTTGAAGAAAACAACCTCTCTGTCCTCGAAAAACGCCTCATCCTTGATTAGATTGACGTTACGCTGGATGTGCAGGTTTGTATCTTTGCGTTTATAATTTTTGCGGACGAGCTTGAAATAGTCGTCGAGGACCTTTTGGAGGTCTGGTTTCTTCTGCTTTGATTCAGACCATTTTAACTCAAGGCGCGGCATATCCGCGTCCTCTAGGCGCAGGTATCCACTTTTATCGTCACCAGATAATCCACTCAATTCCCAATCTGCGGGTAGTTCAAGGGTAATGCCACCCCACCCTAAAGTTGTCCATTCCATAGTTGGTTCATCGGTACATTAGTTCATTGATTATGAAGTTGGCTCATGTTAAGAAAGCGTGCAACAGCAACCGAGTTTTCGTAGGGGTTGGGTCACCCAACCCTTACGGCGGGCGGGGAAACCCCGCCCCTACGATTTCGCTTCATATTTTGCACTTTCTTTTTACATGAGCCATGAAGTTAACGGTTGAGGGCATCTAGGGCTTCCACACATGTCACTGATGGTCCCTGACGAATCTTAAAGCATTGGACTGTCAGGTCTGGGATTAGTCTCAGTCCTCTTATTCTCGGAAATCTTGGGGGTAGTGGACGAAGGAATTTCAAGTCCGGTCAAATTCTTAAGAATGGAACGAGCAGCCATATGTACCAATTCATCAACAGCCCGTTTGTAAGTCCACTGATCCCCTGTTTGTACAGAAATCTCACCTGTTCCTTCCCAGACGACATCACCCATTGTACATGACCAGACTTGTCCAAATATATTCATTTTGATTTCTTTTACTACTAATGGGTCTTTGCTCAAGATCCTTGGTGCAAGTCCCTCTGTTTGTGATTGCTCTAAGAGTTCGACGTACAATAGATATTCGACACCTACCACTGTCCCAATTTTTATCAGACTGCCTTTGTTCAAGATAGCTGAACGGTTATAGTTGTTTATCAGTCGTGAATAGTCTTCTATCAATCCCGCATTGCTGATTAAGGCTATTGTTTCAAGGTCCCCTATAAACTTACCTTCAGGAAATTTATTGCTAAGATCTTTATTCAACTTATTTCCAAACGGTCTTCGTAATCCTTCCTGACTGGCGCTGGCAACAACAGGAAGTAAGCCCAATCCTCCTGCAGCGAGTGCCCCCTGTTTAGATTCTGTGGCAAAATAATCGAATTTGACATTCTGTGTAATAGGCGCTGCACAACCTGAAAAAATCACCAACATAAGGGGGAACAGTTTTTGGTGTATTGATCGTTTCATCGGTTTTTCCTCTTTGAATGTCGAGATATGAATCTCGACCTACACGATCTGGTTACAGCACATTGCCTTGAATCCCGATTTATCGGGGCGGAGTGTGCCCACTACTTTAGAAAGGCTTGACAATCACCGCTTTAGAGACTAGCGCAATTGCAACCGTTCCCATTCCAATCAGTCCGACACCACAGACAAAGCCTGCTGCTAAAACGGGATTAAACATGAACCATCGTTTCAGTCCGAATATCTTAATCATGTAAAATCGACCGATAATTGCTCCCATTACCTTTGGAAGCATCATGCCTGGATCTGCTCCGATGCCGCCGACGATCCCGTAGAACCACATACTCGGCATCTTTGCCACCCAGAGTATGCCGTAGATTGCCAGCGAGGAGGCGAAGCCTGCCGCAACATAGTTGCCACGAATGGCTTGCAACATCTGGCTGTTTCCGTCACGAAGCGAGGTTTTCCAGAGGCATTCGTTGGTCGCATAGAGGGGCCACCACGTCTGTGCGAATGGGTATTGCGCCGACGGAATTGGCGCAACTTTCCAGACAAAATGCCAGACCACAATGCCGGAGACGATCAGGATCGGCATAAGCAGCAATCGTGCAGCGATACTACTGGTGAAGGTGGTGCCTGTCAATTCGAGGACACGCCAACTTTGGGTGCCACGTCCGTAGTCTTCGTCCGGCAGCGGGACGAACCAGATATCGATCTCCTCATAACGACTCAGGATAAATGTAGTTTCGTGGAGATAAGGGATCTCGAAAAGGTCACGGCCGAGGATCCCGTACGTTCGCGCAGTGATGTATGAATTGATCGGGGTGTACAAAAAGGCGAATCCGATAAGGAAAACCAGTGGGAAGTTCGGCGCCATATAGGTGTGGACAATATAGATAAAAGTGGTCATCCCAAAGAGCCATAGGATTGCCATCAACCAGAGCGGAAAATCGCCGCGTCCCGGTGGTGGTTCTCTTAACGATCTGCCTGCCCCTGTCTGTTCCTGTCGGGCTTGCTTAAACTTTATCACCATCGGAATCGAGGCTGCCATGCCAACGAGGGCGAAGCTGAACGATTTTCCCATCCCAAAGCTAATCCAAAAATCGAGACCGTTATATAAGCCTACACCGCGGACATCCAAGCCGGGACGCCACTGATGTAAAATCTCTGCGGGATAGAGAAGTCGTGGGTTCAGAATAAACTGGGTAAAGAATGCCCCTGCCAGCTCCGTCATGATAATGGGAAATGGCAGCACAAAACCGGTGAGTACCGCTCCGAAGTCGGTCGATAATGCGAATACACCTGTTGGCGCGATTTCTTCAATTACATTCGTGAAATCGATAAATGGAATTTTCAGGAGCTGTATCGGCGTTGTCATCATCACGCCTGTAAGTGAGGGGATACCGATATAGATAAATCCCCAGATCAAACCCGCCATAGATCCGACCGAAAAAACCCGCCACCGCCACGTTTCGACACGTCCGGTGGTTTCTGCTAAGGCGGTCGCGCCCTGTGCTTCGATGGGTGCCATTGGGTAGGGTAGCCGCTCCATATCCGCTGTCAGTCGAAACAGAAAGTAGCCTGCACTGATATAGCGGATCTCCCCCAGCAGCTTGAATATCAGGAAGAATGCGATGGGCCAGAACCAGTCCATGTGCAAGAGCGAACGCTCTGCAATCGCTATCGCATCTTTCGGCGGCACAATCCAGAAAGGGATTTTATCCGCAATTTCATACGACGCAGCTTGTGGCGTATTGATAAAGTATGCGTACCAGATAAAGCCGCGATACTGACCCCCGGACCCGACCGCTGCACCGGTGAGTCCAAGTAACATATAAAGCTCTTGTCGCCGAGCGGTTGTGAAAGATCGACGGGCTAGCTCTGTGAACAGGATAACTGCGACCCACGGTGCTGCCCCTGCCCCGGATTGACCAGAGACGAGGGTCAGGTAGATTGACCCCGGCATCATCAGCAAGCCGACAAAAAGTGCGCCCAAAAAGACCTTCAGCGTTAGACCCGATTCAAAAGTGCGGATACCACCATCGATGTCGTAGCGCTGTGCCCAAACTTGCCACTCTTCTGCTTGTGTAATTCGTTCTCTTGCCATAACAACCTAAGTCCATTAGTTCAAGGGTTCATGGCTAATTAAGTTACATTAAGGGACTCGATCCGAAACGATTCGGTCCTTCAGTGCCTTTAATGAGAAGAAGATTCTCCAAACTATCATCGCAATAGGAAGTCTCAGTTATGCTCAATTTCAGTTAGGTGTTGAGATATGAATCTCGACCTACTTACCCAATCGGGAATCTATGTTTGTTTGGGGAATAACAATCCTCGTTTTCTGTTTCTTCTGTATGCTGCTCTATCCACGTTAGTCCAATGCTTGTAGGAACGCTTCAAAACTGGAGGCTTGGATTGCTCTGAGATGCAGTTGTGTCAGACGCTCGGTATCTAGTATCAATTCAAGTTTCTGCTGAACGTGTTGTAGGTTATTCTGCGGGAATCTCGCATTGAGTACTGAGAGAATATTTTTGATAGTAGTTTCGCGCGCGCCTTGTTCAATGCCTTGTTCAATACCTTGTGCCTTGCCTTGTTCAATGCCTTGTGCCTTGCCACGTTCAAGCAGCACTTCTGCCATTGACTGTGCCATTGAGGATACCTCCATTTCTTCTGTATGCCGATCTACCAAGGTTAGTAACTCGTTGTGTTCTTCAGCAGGACGGCGATGCAGAATCAATAACAACAGATACATAATTGCTCTATACCGCTGCTCCGATTCTGTCACATCCAGCGAGTTCAACTGTGATAGTGCTTGAACCAACGCTTCGCTTAGTGCCTCTCGACTTGCACCCTCTTTTTGAAGAACCGTTAGCAGCCAGCCCAACGGGTGCCCTGTCTTTGTTAAATCCGTCTCATCTGTTTCCTTCACGCTTAAAAACAAAGTGTCAAATTTGGGAACAAACCGAGAGAGTAGGTCCGGAATGTCCATTATGTCAGTGAGTGCCAAGGAAACGCTCCAACGCCGTTCCCCCGTATATAACACCATCGGGAGGATCGGACGCAAACGCCGCTCACTTCCCGGAACATCATCTGACTCCCATTCCCTACGTTGTGCGTCCCACAGTTGCGTCATGTAAAACAGCACTCGAAATCCCATCAGCGGATCTACTGTAGATTGGTGTTCAAGCAAGATATAGATGAGCAGTTCATCGGTTTCCGAACCCCGCCGAAATGGCACGCTGAACACGAGGTCCGATTCCTGTTCTCGGAGTGTGTCAGAAATGAAGCTTCTGTTGAGTGGTGTAAGTTGGTCAAAATCTAAAAACGCTACCAGCTCGTTTGCAACGATTTCTACCAAGCCACGGACATATTGCTTGTCTTGGAACAACCACCGCGCGCTTCGGTCAGGAAAGTGTTCAATCGGAAAATCGACAGAAGCGCGTTCTTCTGTTTCCTCAGTTTGCATAGTTTGATGAACTATTGAACCAATGAGCTAAAACGGCTTGACAATAACCGCTTTGGAGACTAGTGCGATTGCAACCGTTCCCATGCCAACAAGCCCGACACCACAGATGAAGCCTGCCGCCAAGACGGGATTATACATGAACCATCGTTTCAGACCAAACTGTTTGATCATGTAAAACCGACCGATGAGGGCACCCACCACTTTTGGAACCATCATCCCCGGGTCTTGACCGATCCCCCCAACAATGCCGTAGAACCACATACTTGGCGCCTTTGCCATCCAGAGCAGCCCGTAAATTGCCACTGAGGAGGTAAAGCCGGCTGACACGTAATCGCCGCGAATGGCTTGTAACATCTGGCTATTTCCATCTCGAAGTGAGGTTTTCCAGAGACATTCATCGGTTGCGTAGAGAGGCCACCATGTCTGTGCAAAGGGATACTGTGAGGACGGGATAGGTGCGATCTGCCAGATGAAATGCCAGACCACGATTGTCGCAACAATCAAGAGCGGCACCATCAAGGCACGCGCTAGGACGTCGCTGGTGAAAGTTGTGCCGGTCAATTCAAGCACACGCCAATGCTGCGTACCCGCTCCGTAATCTTCATCTGGCAGGTGGACAAACCAGATATCAATCTCCTCGTAGCGGCTTAAAATAAACGTTGCCTGATGGATGTAGGGCAGCACGAAGAGCGGTCGCCCTAACACTCCAAATGTTCGTGCGTTGATATAGGAGTGCAAAGGGGTATACAGAAAGGCAAAGCCGAGGAGGAAAGAAACGGGAAAGTTCGGGACCATCCGATGCACAATCCATACATACACCACCATGCTGAGACCCCATAAGCCGCCCATGAACCAAATTGGGAAATCACCACGTCCCGGCGGCGTTTGCAGCGAGCCTCGCGCCCCCGCCTCTTGTTGTTTTTTCCTTCTGAGGCTCAACATGATTGGGATGGACGCTGCCAAACCGACGGCAGCAAAGCTGAAGGATTTGCCCATGTTGAAACTCAACCAGAAATCGAGGTCATTAAACAGCTTAACGCCACGCATATCCAAGCCCGGACGCCACTGATGTAGGATCTCCAATGGGTAGAGGATTCGCGGGTTCAGGATAAACTGGGTGAACATCGCTGCAACGAATTCGCTAATAATAAGTGGAAACGGTAGCACAAACCCCTGTAGCATCATGCCAAAATCTGTCCATAGGGCAAACATCCCCGATGGTGCAAAGCTTTCGATGCTTGGGGTGAAGTCAATAAATGGGATTTTCAGAATCTGTATCGGTGTTGACATCATCACGCCTGTGAGCGCAGGAATACCGATATAGAAAAACCCCCAGAACAGTCCCGCCATGGAACCGATTGAAAAGACACGCCAACGCCATGTTTCGCCCTGACCCGTGGTTTCGGCTAATGCGGTCGCGCCTTGCGCTTGAATCGGTGCCAACGGGTAGGGGAGTCGCTCTAAATCTGCTGTCAGACGGAACAGAAAATAGCTCGCGCTAATATAGCGAACCTCTGCTAGCAACTTCATGACCAGAAAGATCGCAAGGGGCCAGAACCAATCCATATGCAACAGCGAACGCTCTGCAATTGCCATCGCGTCCTTTGCGGGTGCAACCCAATAAGGGACTTTGTCCGCGATTTCATACGACTGTGCCTGCGGCGTGTTGATAAAGTAGGCGTACCAGACAAACGGATAGGCACGATATTGGATTCCAGAACCGACCGCCATGCCGGTTAGTCCCAGCAAAATGTAAAGTTCTTGTCTCCTTGCAGTTGTGAAAGACCGGCGCGCCAATTCTGTAAATAGAATGACCGCCACCCAAGGCGCAGCACCTGCGCCCGACTGACCTGCAACTAAGGTCAGATAGATTGACCCCGGCATCATCAATAGACCGATGAAGAGTGCACCTAGAAAGACTTTCAAGGTTAAGCCGGACTCAAAGGTTCTTAAACCGCCTTCAACATCATAACGTTGTGCCCAAGCTTGCCACTCTTCTGCTTGCGACACCCTTTCTCTTGCCAAATTTATGCTCCTTTCAGGACGCGAAGCGTAAAACGTAAAACGTGAAACGTGAAGGGAATGGGTAAATACAGGTTTTTAATGAAACACAGTTGTAAGATGTGTTCATGAGCTCAACCCTTCATTGGTATATTGCTTGGTTACCGATTTCTTAAAATCTTACATAACCACGAATCCACGATAACGAAATAGGGAGATTTGAAGCAATCTTTTCTCACGTTTCACACATCACGTTTCACGATCCTGCTATTTTTTTTCTCGAAAAAGCTCTTCCCAAACGTGGGCGATAATAATTCCAACAATGAGAATTAGGGCAGCGAGTAGTTGTGCCTGCCATCTGCCTTGCATAGCAAAAATCGAAAATACCCAAAAAATTGCACCGATAAAAATTAAGACATACGCTAGTTTTTCCATTGATTCTGTTTTCTCCTTTTAATCCGCTGGTGCGGGTTGAGCAGCCAGACCGCCAACGCCCGGAGCGTCTTCCGTCTCGCTCTCTTGCCGTCCACGCTCATGGAACTCACCGCGGATATCAGCACTGAACGTCCGCCAAATTAGTAGCTGTTTTCGGACAAGGTTCAAGAAACGACGGTTGACGCGCTTCCATGAAGCAATCTCCCCGCTCTCACGGTGGACATCGAGGTGAATCTTATACAACTCTTCCTCTTCTCCGCCGACCGGTGAGGTGACAAGCCGAATGGATTGGCTGACTCCGAGATCGTAGGGGGCGAGCCACACCATCATGCTGATGTTGTAGGCTTCTTCCTCTTCCTCTTTCCCTTCCACTACCACAGGCGTTCGACCGAAGGCGACCTGATCCGTGTAGAAATCGCTTGCGGATTCGTCGGCGTGTGCTTCAAAGTAATCGCGCATAAAGATATTTAAGCCGAGCGATTCTTCTGCCAACACGGTGAAGGGGAGATCGAAGTGCCACTCGTCGCCTTCAGGCTCCGGCAGCTGCCATTTCCGTTCGATGTCAGGCACCGCCATGCGACTGGCTTTAATTGCAGGATACAGTGTACTTCCAATCACGACAATCATTACAATAATGGTTGCTACCACTGTTGACATTGACGAGTAGTTGAGGGTCAATCCAGCAAGCAAGCCAAAGTTGACAAGGACGGTTGCGACTGCCTGGCCGAGCAGGTAACCGAGCACAGCACCGACAATCGCATACACACACGCTTCCGCGAGGAACAGGAAGGCGATATGCACGGGAGCGAGTCCGACAGAACTGTAGATGCCGATTTCACGGACCCGTTCGTAGACCGCACCGAGCATCGTGTTCAGAACGATCAGCGACGCAATTAAAATTGGTATGAATAGGTTACCCATACCGGAGAAAGAGGTCATTCCGATGGAACTGTAGAGATAGGTGTCCCGATCTTTTCCAACAAAGAAGTCGAGTGCGATTCGGTTCATCAGCGGTGCCATGATCAGGTCCAGTTTATCTGCCGCACTGAAGATTGTTGGATCGCCGGGCTGTGCTTCCATGTTGACAGCGACGGAGCGTAACGTCCCGCCCTGATTCATGACTACATCATACGGCAGGATAGCCACAGCATCGGGAGGTAGATGAATATATTTCTCCAACTCTCCTTCCATGGCTTGGTTCTGTCCTTGGGCGCCACCGCCTCGCGCTTCCTGCTGCTGCATCAGTTGGTAGTCAACAGGTGTCAGTTCTTCGCCATCATTATCCTGTAAGTCTTTGAAGCCGATACCGAGAACACCCGTAACGGTGAAGTCTGCGCCGTATACGGATACAGTCGCTTTGCCCATATCGGCTTCGGTGATGCCGAGCAGATCCGCCATACCTTTGGGGAGGACACAAGCATAGGGCCATTGTGTGGGCCACTCTGCTTCATCGTCGGGGTGATACCATCGACCATACTGGAGGTAACGGTCAATTCCTGTTACACCGGGTTCATCTTGACTCATCCCGACCAACATGGTAGCAGAGTAGGTCTTTGGCTGACCGGTGGTAGTATTGACAGGCGGTACAGGATCTTGCAGGTTGGGGGTGCGCTCTAGCTGCACAAACGACTGATCGCCGGTGCCCGCGGACTGATACCATGCGCGTGGCGCGACGATGTTATGCACTCGGAGGACGGATTCTTCGCCCAGCTCAATCAACGATCCCTCCTGACGTAATTGGGCTATGATTGCTTCAACCTCTACGTCAGCCTGCTCTGCCGATTTACCTTGCTGCCCCAGTCGTTTCTTCAGCAGTAACCGTAGATCTTTTTCAGGGATTTGTGTTTTCCGCAGATCATTTGTGAGTGAGTTGACAACAGGTTCTTCGAGCGGATTCCAATACTGATCTCGGATAAGCATCCCGGTGTAGCGCGGCGTTACGGAAGGTAGGTTGGTGCTGTTGGGATGCATAAAGGTACGCACCGATGTAAAGGAGATGACCGTAAAGGTGAGAATAACCAGTGTGCTACAGGTGAGGATGGTGCGGCCCTTCCGCTTACGCATATTGGAAATACCTAGACTGAAAGCGGCAGCGGAGGCAGACAAGCGTCCCACGTCTGCCTTGTACACTTTTGATCCCTCCTGCTTAATTTTTTCCACCTGTTCTTCAAATTTCCGGACGATGATGCTGATCACAATTGCCGTCAACGCAAGGACGACGAACGCAATCAGGATGATAACCGGCGTCGTGGTAATCTGGAATGCGGGGTGCACCTGCGCCAAGAAGAAAAAGACAACGAGGAAGATCGCAGCTGTCCCCATAATCTGTTTTTGGACGGTTGGGAAAGCGAATATCAACCGTTCCATGAAGTAGGCGAACGGGATCAGGAGGGCGAGATAGAACATCACACCATTGACTACGTCATTGCCGGTTTTCTTCACATCGGGGTAGGCGCGGGATTCGTATCCCCACGCGGCGCGGGCAAGTTTGAGTGCCTGCTGATAGTCTTTTTGGGTGAGGGCAGCCTCCGCCTGATTTAGATGTTCGTTGGCGAATTGGTGGAGCTGATCAAGCCGATCGCTGCTGATGCCGAACCGTTTATACAGACTCGCCCGGTTCTCATCGAGCCACCACATATCGCGGACGACAACGTATGGGGTTACGCGAATGCTACCGTTCTCGCGGACAACAAACCCTTCTCCGGTATAGAGTGTCGGGTTCTTCGTTCCGCTTTTACTCGCCTTGATCAATAGTAACCGTTTGCCGATTTGTCCATACGCCATGCCGACCTTGATACGACTGTTAGGCTCCGAATAAACGAGCGCGATAGGCTCAGTTGCCGAGATACCTTCCTGCTGCCACGGCTTCGATACGCCATACTTTTCTGGTGGGCTATCGCTTGCGGCATCAAAAACTTCCAGTTCACGAAGCGTTCGTAGGTATCGCTGATCCACAAGATCGTAGATAGTGGTAGACACACAGGGGAAAACCACGATACGGCATCCACGACGGTGGGTGTTAATCGGTATCAGGTTCGGCAAGAGTTTCGCGCCGAAGTTACCGAGATCCGGTGCGTAGACAATATCACCGGAATCCGGGTGGAGGATATAAGCTTCCACCTCTTGCGTTCCTTTGAGGCGGATGGTGGCACGCCCCTCCATCGCAAGTCCTGCAACCTCAAAGTTTCCTTTATTGTCGCCCATTGCAATGAGATCGCCTCGCACCCCCATCATGGTTTTGTGCTGATTCCGCAAAGCGAGAATAGGATACTCCACCGGTTTGTTTGGTAGCGCGCTCTCACGGGCATCATACTCGACGACATCACCAAACAGGTTGCAGTAGAAGTTCCCCACCCGTGCTGCGGTGGGCATCTTCGGATCGCGCATCGCTTGGATAAGAATAGCGGCAAGGGTTTTCGCCTGTTTATGCAAGGCACCATCGTGGCTCAAATCCATTCGGTCAATTGTGTCGAGCGGGGTATCGGTCAACACGCGTGCATCGTCGATGGTGGCAAAAGCAATTCCGGTAAAGCCGGTCAGGGTTGCCACTTCGCTATCAAAGGCTATCTTACCAGGTATGTAGGTCTTCCAGATCTTACCGCCACTAGCAGAGATTGCGTTGACAAAGTTGGTCTCACCACCAAACCCGGCGATATCAATGAGTGCCTTAATATCATCGACTTCCTCTTGTGTAAATTCGGACGGGTCCTCGTGGCGCAGGGCAAGCATCGCATCCATTCGATTGAGCAGGCGCACCTTATTCTTCCGGTTCTTCCGCGCCTCCCGGATATCGTTTCGGATGAATCGTTCGACTTCCTTACGGATATAGTCCATATCCTTGAGCATATCCTCGGAAGGTTCGCCCTGATTTTTCATCTGCTCAAACTGCATCTTCATCAATCGAGACACTCCGGATAGCCCGACCAACGTTGCGTAATGCTCAGTAACTAAGCTTTCAAGGCTCTTGCCCTCGATGGCTTTTTTCGGATCGATGCCAGCTGCAACTGTCCATTGAGTATTCATCACCGCTTGGCGGATCTGATCGTCGGTGAAGGTCCATAGTTTCTGGATACGTTCACCGAAATCGGCACCCTCTGCGTATTCGGCAAGTTTATTTCCGATGGAAGCGAACTCGCGGCGGAGGACAAATTCGGGCTGCTGGTCATAGAACCACCCTTTGTTGAATACGCCAAACTGGTCGTTCTGGCTGGAGAGGTCAATGGCGATAAAGAGAGAGGTGTAGTAACGATTAAAGATGTCTTGCAGTGCAATCGCTTGTTCGATGGAACGTATCTTCCGTGTGTATTCTGACTCGCTGATACGTGCAATTTTCTCGACCCGTTTTTGTAGATTGCGAAATCGAGCGTTCCGCATCGTGAGCAGGTTATCACGGAGGAGAATCTTGGTCTCCTCGTCCGGATCGCGGTCAAGACGGTCAAGGATGTTCAGCAGGTTCTGGAGTTCGACAATATCGTTTTTGGCTCGCCGCTTCACCATCTCTAGTAGATGCTGTTCTTCAAGCTGACCGAAGATCTGCTCTCGGACAGCCATCGCTCGGTCTGCTGCATCTTCAGGGAGATAGTGGCGGAGGACGAGTGCCTCTTCGGCGAGGTAGGGACGGTTCAGCGACGCATGGCGTTCAAGGAGGGATTCAATTCGATAGCGTTCAAGGCGAGCGTTCCGCATCGCGGTTTCGAGGATACTCTGTTTATCTCTGGTCAGGTCATCAACCAAAATTTGGTCTAATTCTCGTGAGGTTGCTGTTCCCGTTGTCGGGTCCATCATCTCCAACTTCTGGTGGAGTTGAGTCTGAACAATCTCAAACTGCTTGAGGGTTGCCTCATTGAGGAAGAGTTCTAGCTCATCCGCAAAGCCTGCCGGGAGGTGATCCGGTTTAGAACTTAACTGGGTGATAGCGTTTTTGATACTATCCTCTGCATCGCTGCTTGCGGGAATATTGGCGAGCGTTCGTTCAAGGAGTTGCCGTTCTTCTTCGATGTAGGCTTCCAGAGATTTTTCAGCGCGGTTGACAACCCTACGAGCTGACTTGATTCGTTCCAAACCCTTAAAGTCAAGATGGCGGTCTAACAACTTCTCTTGGGCATACTGGAGGGTGAATTTCCGTGGATCTTCAAATTCCCAGTCCTGCAAATTGTCCGAGAGTCGCTGAACATCTACCTCCAGATACGACGGTAGGTCACTCGGTACTGGTAGATAATAACGTCCCCCCTCCCGTTCCTTCGGTACGAGATAGCTGCTGTCTGGCGTTTGTACATATTTCCCTTCAATCCGTTCTGCCCTTAAATCCGCTTCCAATTTATCTATTGCCCAAACGTCCAACCGAGCCATCGGTAGGGCAATCTGTTCAATCAATTCACGTTGGGTGTCACGGCATTCAGCTAATGCTTGTGTGCGCAGTTTTAGGGTACGGTTAAGCATTGAACGCAGGAATTGAGTGGTCTGCAGCGCGTCTTTCTTGAACTTCGCGAGGTTGACCTCTAGTCGTGATTTTTCCTCTTCGGTGAATCCTTGCTTCTCCCGTTTCTTGGTTGTTTCGAGTTTCTTCTTCTCTTTCTCTTTTGCGTCACGCTGGGCGTTACGCAACGAGTCAATGTTGCCTTTGGTTGTCTGTAGATCGGAGAGGGTTGTTGCTAGGGAGGCGACATCTGCTTTGAGTTCGTGGACATCGTGGAAGAAGTTAGGGGGTAAATCTACCAGCACATTTCGGTCGATCGATAGCAGTAGCTTACGTCCCAGTTCCTCAAACTCAAAGAGGTCGGTACTTAAACCGCGACGCAGCCCGCGCATTGTCGGTGTGCCGGGAGAATCCGCTTCTCGTCCGACGATATCTTGACCAATCCCCTCCATAAATGCGCGCATACCCCCCAGTCCTTGGAAGTGGGCATCTGTTGCGACAAACAGAAGGGAACGCCCCGGTCGAAATTCCTCTTGGCTGAAGATACGAGCAAGCTCCAACAGAGTGGCAATGCCGCCGGTGGGATCGGCACCGGGTGCCATTGCGGGAACGACAGACATTGAGTCGTAATAGCCGGTGATAACAACCAATTCGTCCTTTAGGGTTGGGTCGCCACCTTCAAGGAAACCACGAATGTTCTGCCCAATACGCTGTTCCCAAGTAATGGTACTAGTGAGACGTGCGTAAATTTTCTGAGGAGACGATTCCGATTGTGCTTCCCCTTCGCCAAGCATAGCCAAGAGTTCGTCGGCGTCCTCTTTAGCAATCCAGAAGCGGGGGATGTTGGCAGGGACCGTCAGGAATTTGTTCTCAGCCTCACCGCGGATAGTTGTCTCCGGCTCGATGAAGAGGACAGCTTTCGCGCCAAGCATGGCGGCGTTAATCCATTTGGTACTAGAGTTGAAGTCAACCAGTACAACGCTGCCTTGGGGGATAAAGATGCTGGATTCATAGGCGGCAACAAACTCGCCTTCTTCGTCAATTTGCCCATTGTTGTTGTTATCAATACCATCAGTTGCATCGCCGGGGATTTCGTCTACGAAGGCGTCACCATCGTTGTCGATGCCGTCGGTATCCCATTGCAAGATCTCAGTTAGTGGGGGAATCTCACCGTATTCGTCGATCTGTCCGTCTTCATTGTTGTCAATACCATCTTGCGTCTTTTGGAGATGGCCGTTAAGCACATCGTCAGTGATGCTGCCGACACCGATACGGAAACGGTGGGCGAGGTCTTCCAAAGTATCGCCAGGTTCAACTTTGTGCCAGAAACCGCCGATATCTTTGCCGTTGAACGAGGAGAGTTCCCCACTTCCCCCATAAAAGAGGGGCGCGGTCAGTCCACCGGTGGGAATAAAGAGCGAGTTGCCTTCGACCAGCACTAACTCGCCCGGTTCGTCGATTTCACCATCATCATCGTTATCGCTGCCATCGGTTGCTTGGTCACGGAGGTATTGGTTATGCGGGTCAGCCAAGATAGCTTGTGGGTCAACTTGATAGGATTTAGCAATTCCGTCAAAGGTTTCGCCTTGAACGACTACATGCGAGACACCGTTGGGGAGGAAGGAGGTGCGAACAAGGTTGGGCCAGATTGACCAGATTCGGTAAGTCTTCAGAAGCGTTTGATCTTCGGAAAGAATTTCTACCTTTCCATCACCGTGATCTATTGGAACAGAAACGGGAAACTCACGGCTCTCAACGTTTTGTAAGCCGATCTCGACAAATTGGTCAAAGATGTACTTGCTGCCTGAAGCGGCTTCATCGTAACCGGTGACGCGGGTGGGCAGATTGGAGAGTCGAGCGATGTCTTTTCGCATTCGGCCGATATCGACTTTGTCACTGATTTTGACTGCAACCTCCGAAAGCCCGACAGACAGCTGTTCGTCAACAGCGAAACCGCCGTGTGGAGATAGTAGCGCGAGAATGCAGAGCCATAGACTGATGTAATAATATCTCTTGATGATCATGATAATTCCTCCGATTTTTTTAATAGGCTGACCGGCGCATAGTATGCTATTGTGTTTAGATCTGTCAGATTCTATCATAGTCACAAAGTCTTGTCAAGATGCAAAACGGATCTAATTCACAAAAACATAAAACGTGATTGGTTCATTTATCATGTTTTAGATTTCATTCATGGAATGCCGATAAAATCGGGGATGCAGGGCGTAACTTCTATCAATTTCGTTTTATACCTTGCATTGGGCGACGTAATATGTTAAAATGTGAATCACAATCGTTAGAAGGTGCAATAAACACGCTTTTCTGCGATCGTACACCGTTTTTTACCCTAACCCCATAAGGAGGTATGTGATTATGTCTGTTTCAGTACGTATTAAGGAACGTCGTGATAAACTCGGAATGACACAAACACAACTCGCCAAATCGGCGAAGTTGACTCCCGCAGCGATTTCACAGTTTGAGTCCGGTGCCCGGAAACCGGCATTCGACACACTTTCGAGCCTTGCCGATGCGTTAAAAGTTACCACAGATTACCTGCTCGGCAAAAAGGCGCACGACTACGACGACCTTCTGGCGGATCCGAAGGTTAGTGTTATGTTTAGAGGTATCATGGACCTTTCTGAGGAAGATAAGGAGACGCTGATCGAGTTCTACCAATTTCTTAAAGATAAAAACGGCAAAAACACGCAGTAACACAATTTGATGGATCTGCTGCTTTGACATGAACCAGAGATCGTCCCAAAAACATCAGATTGCAGAACAGGTGTCCTCCAAACCCGCTCTAGAACCTGCCGAGGGTGCGCGACAGTTGTTGCGTGAACTAAATGTTCAGGACATCCCGATTCAACCGCGAAATATTGCAGAACAGTTGCAAATCGTCGTCTGGGAACGGGAGATGGAAAGCCAGTACGATGGCTGCTTAATGCGGGTTGGCGATACGTGGGGCATTCTGCTCAACAATCTGATTCAATCAGAGTCCCGAAAGAACTTTACAATCGCTCACGAACTGGGGCATTACTACTTGGATGGGGGACAAACTGAGAGGCAAAATTTCGCTACAGATGCAAAGAACAGAGCGGCGGAATTTGCCCCTCAGCACCGTTGTCAGCGCGAAGATTTGCGTGGATTTGATTCGCACCAATTGGAAGAGCAACGTGCCAATCAGTTCGCAGTTGAGCTGCTGATGCCCTCTCCCATTTTTCGAGCGGACGCTACCGATCTGCCTAAAATCGGGTTGACGGCGATTGATACCCTCACTGCCAAATATTCTACCTCTTTGACCAGCACGGCTATTCGCTACACACGCTTGAGTCCGCATGTTTGTGCGATTGTGCTGTCTGAGCGGGGGCAGATTAAATACTTTGCTTATTCAGATGGCTTTCGTCAGAATAGTGATTGCTATCTCGCGAAAAATAAGCCCCTCCATCCCGACTCGGTCGCAGCCCTGCTTGACAAAGGTAAATCGAAAGAGGTGAAAGAACACCAGCGGAAAGTTCCGTTGTCCCATTGGTGTTCGACGCAATCGGATCAACCCCTCGTCGAGCAATCCCGCCGATTGCCCCGCATGAATCAGGTGCTCTCGTTTCTTTGGTTGCCGGACGGGGCGTGAAACGTGAATAATCGCCTGCCTGTAGGTCGAGTTTCTGTACTCGACATCGACTCAGTTAGTTCATTAGTTCATTGATGATAGAGCCCATCAGAAAACTTAACGGGGCACAAAAAAGGGGTGCATCCGAAGATACACCCCTAGTCTATGAAGCATTTGCTCCTATTGTTCCGCTTCCCCGCCATCAGGCGTGTCGCGGGAAGGAGGCGTCCCGCTTGCAGGACGGTCGGGAGGGTGCGGCTCAAATTGCCGAGCCGCGTCAGGATCAGACTCCCGCAGACGACGAAGCCCCTCCTCTGTGCCGTATTGGTCTATCAACCGTTGCGCCTTATCAGCAGGATTAGTTGATAGTCCTTCAATCAAATCCGATCCAATCCCCTGTGGTGTCAACTGTTTTTCGAGATCTGCTACACTTTGAGGGGATATAGGCTTGACTATATCGGGAAGATCTGATGGAGAGACAGGAACATCAGAGCGAACCGGGGCACCATTGGCATTTTCATTGATGCTTCCCTCAGAAAAAGGGTCTGTTGCTGAATAGTCCCCACCGAATTCTGTTTCGCTACTTCCTGACGGGAGGGTGCCCTCTAATTTTCGCATCCACCCCGGTAGTGCGTCTTCAGCGATATCAGACAGCAACCGCACCTTCACCGGCGGTTTATCAGACTGCCCCGGTTTGGCAAAAGAGTTTAATATACGTCCTCTTTCCTTCATTGCCAGATTGTTGTCGACATTCTCTTTTGCTCTTGCCGATAACGACACATCAATTTCGCCCTTTGCTATCTTTGCCTCAATCTCCGCCATCGAGATCTTTAATTGTTTACTGAGCCAGACCTTTTTTATGAACTCTTGACGTTCATAGGGATCTTTTATCGCATAGTATTCATCGGGTATCGGTTCGCCTGCTACCTCAACACGCGCTGGGTGCTGGTCCTGCTCAAATGCTTCTAAAATCGGCGGGTCCAACTCTGACGGTAATATCGCGTCCCCTTCCTCGTACTGCCTGTCGTGCGGGACAATCACGTTATGCAGTTGACCGTCAGGAGTTACGATTCGCTGGACAACCTGACCTTTATAGGGCGAGTTCTCAGCGAGCCTTTTTAGATGTTTCTTGACATAAGGGTTTTTTTTACCCGTTATCTCCCACGCTTGCAGTTCTATATCCTCACGATCAAAAGGCACAGGTGTATAGATATACGTCCCAGCTACCATATAGACATACTCATCGCCCCGTTTCCCCTTGTAATAGGGGTTCGTGGTATCCGCCGTTGTGCTTGGGTCTGGATTTCCGCCCCCATGGGTATGCCCTTCGGTTAGATGGTCATGCCCATCTGTTTCTGTATGTTTAACAGAACGATTAAACGCCTGAGTGGACGATATAAAATGCTCGAATGCAACATGCTTCTGGTATTCTCTATAACCGATGTAGCAGACCAACAGTAACGCAATCAGACCCACCACAACGAGATAAGGAGTAAAACGGTAATTCAACATAGTAAAAACCTCCTCAATAGTTATGAGTCAGGACGAGGTTAACCGCCTGCCCCAACCCACACGCTCATACGGATTCACCTAACCTCCGCAGCTTGAATTGGAACACGTTACCGAATCAATGCGCCAATAATACCGCCCCCATTTTATACTATTCCAATGGAAGTGTGTTAACTCACCAGTTATTAAGTGATAGGTGTTTGTTACATTCCAGCACTCCTCTCTGACGCGGGTTCGATGGATTGTGGTCGAACTTCCACAATACGAGCAAGTGCCACTGATCGTATCCGATGACATATCTTTCCACTTGTATTTGTGACCAGACTCACTATACTCTAACCACCCTTGGTCAGCCTCAGCTCTCTCAGGTTGAAAACCAGCATATATCCCCAAACCAACTACCAATACCCCAACAATCAACAACGAAACTTTCAACTGTCCTTTTGCTGCAAACATGGTAAATCTCCCTATTACCATAGTTCCGGCCAAAAACAAAAAGGGGCTGCGCCCTCAAATCGCGCAGCCCCTTTTTGTTTTAAGTTGAAACTAATAGTTTAATAAGGGTATACTATAAACAATTGTTAGGTGTTCATCCTAACAATGGCGAAGCGACTCGAGGTCGTGTCTCGTTTTGCTTCAGGGGGCTTCGAGCTGGACCTCGGAGCTCCCACAACTACCCATTCTATACCATCTTGAAAAATCTGTCAACACTTTTTTTCTTAAAATCAACAATTTGCTGAGATTATGGCAAAACCTTTTCGCGTTGCCGCTATCGTAACCACCTTTTTTCCGAACAGTCATGCCGGGGTGATAGTTCCCAAATTCCTGCGTGGCTTTCCCACCGACGATGGACTGATTGCGCCGCGTACCCAGCTCGCGTCACTCTTCATTGACCAGATCCATCAAAATGATGTTGGGCGGCAGATCGCTCACGAATACGATATCCCCATCTACGAGAGCATTCGTGCCGCGCTCACGCTCGGCGGCGATAGTCTGGCTGTGGATGCGGTGCTGCTCATCGGTGAGCACGGGGACTACCCACGCTCTGTACTGGGTCAGGAGATGCTGCCGCGGCGATATTTCTTTGAGCAGATCTGCGGCGTTATTGCGGAGTCGGATCGCCCCATTCCTATCTACAACGACAAGCATCTGTCCTACCGTTGGGATGATGCTCACTGGATGTACACAACCGCCACGCAGCTGGACATACCGCTCTGGGCGGGATCGGCGTTGCCGGTGGGTTGGCGGTGCCCGAACTTTGAGCATCCGTTGGGCGCACCAATCGAGGAAGCGTTGTCCATCGGGTTTCACATGATTGAACGGTACGGTTTTCATGCGCTGGAAAGCCTACAGTGTCAGGTGGAACGGCGACAGGGAGGCGAAACGGGTGTCTGTGCGGTGCAATGTTTGTCCGGTGATGCGGTTTGGCGCGCTGCCGATGAGGGACGATGGTCGTTTGAACTTGCTAACCATGCCCTCGGTACGATTGAAGACGGGCCCAAATCCCTCGATCCGTCGCAGGTCGAAGATCCACACGTCTTCTTGATTGAGTATAGCGATGGGTTGAAAGGTGCGGCGTTGATGCTTGGCGATAACGGCTATGTGCGGAAGTTCGCCTACGCAGCCAAGCGTGGAGAAGTCATTGATGCAATGGAATACCACACCGATTCGGGGGCGACCCATGCGGTTTTCAGCTATATGGGGCTGAATATTGAGGACTTCTTCCTGAGCGGTGTCCCGCCCAGTCCGGTTGAGCGAACCTATCTGACGACTGGCATCTTGGAGGCGGTGATGCGCTCCCACGGCAGCGGTGGCTCACAGATCGAAACCCCGCACTTGGCTATAGGTTATACGGCTACTGAATCCCAACTTCGACGACCCACTAGCACTCGCCCAACCGGTGCGTCCCTTTCGGCGTGGGAGATGCCGGAGCCGGGTGCCACTCCCGCTGCGGATTTGATTCCTATCGGGCGCGATGGGACAATTCGGGGGCGTCGGCGTTTCAACTAGGTTCTGTTGACATTTTATATTGATGCACCTACAACAGTATTTTGGGCAGGCACAAGCCCCCGATGAATCGGGATTAAGAAACCTGCCCCTACATTACATCGAATGACCCGAGCCAGCCCCGTCCACACTTTCTGATTGTATATTCGAGCGTTTCTGCTATTTATACACTCGAAGCGATTCGAGGACCCGCTCGGATCGTTTCACGGGGTCGGGAGGTGTCAGCTCCCAACCCCACCATTTTTTTCAAGGTTCAGCCCACCCGTTTTCACGTAACATCTCCAACAACAGGGTATAGCCCTGATCCTTCAATTCAGGGTTTTGGGCATACAACACTTGCACCGCTGGCGGCGCAGCATTGCCCATCTGCGATTTGACTTCTGCTAAAAAATCACGCTGATCCTCTGCAGATAACGTATTGAGATGATCGACAATCATCGGGATCGCTTGATTCATCGTCTGCAGCACTCGCTTGCGGACCACCGCTGCATCTTCGAGCGCTGCTTCCGTTTTGGCTGCCATTTCCTCTAGCTCCGCAAGGGATTGCTCAAAAGCAGCCGTATCGGCTGCAGTAGACGCCGAAACCGATGCTTTGTCGGGTTCAACTTCGCTCACAATTGGATCTAACAAGCCATCCGTATCCGATACGAGTGGATCCACCGCTTCATCAATTGGACGATGCGAAACGCTATCCGTCGATTCGACCGGTGGCGTCGTGCGCTCGTTCAGGATTGCCCGCCGTTCCGATGGATCCGGTAGCAGATAGACCCGCTCCGACTCGACCGACTTCGACGGGCGCACATAAGCGAAATATACCACCCACGAAATGATCAGCGTCAAAACTACGACAATCCCTAACCCGATGAACAGTGGCGACCGAAGCTCTTTCAGATACTCCCGCCACGATCGCCAGCCCTTGCCTGTCCGATCTCGCCAGTCGTAAAAAATCGGCATTTGAAACCTCCTTTAAGACTATCCTGCACCCTGACGCTGCATGCACTCCCAATACTCCTGATCAGCGACAATGGCTTGAAGCATCGCCGCAGCCAAAGCCGCCTCCGCAGCCAAAAGAAAACCGAACGCAACCGCAATCGCAATCGGGTTTGCAGACGCGATCGCGGCAACTAAAGCGCCCTCCGCAGCAATGACCGCGACCAGTGCGGCTGCCTGCCATGCGAGCGCTACATTCAACGCATTGCGCTCCGATTGACAGACCTGTGCGATCGCTTCGACTGCCAAAAACGCCATAACACATAACAGAATAACGCTGATTAACCGTAACAGGTTCCGATTCAACCTAAACGTAGGGACAGTGATTTGTGGTACGGGTAAAGCAAACGCAAACATAACAAAATCTCCCAACCGCCACCGGAAGCCACAAACAAAAAAAGGCTGCGTCGTCACGAATCGCGCAGCCCTAAGAAGTTTGTTGCCAAGCCAGTTGGCGTGATAGGTTGTGGGTTGACCGTCGGCATATTTTCCGACGACCGAAATTGGGCGATTCGAGGATCTGCTCGGGTTGCTTCAGGGAGGTGCGGAGGTATCAGCTCCAAGTCTCCCACTTTATCTAAGGCGCAATTGACATGCCAAAAGTGACAATAATCGCACAAAGCCAGTCACCATCGAGCTTTCAACGCGAAATGTTAAAAAAGTCGTTGAAGTGATTAACCCAATTATTAGCAACAGTTGCTAAGCAATAGTTGCTAACGTTAGCAACAGTTGCCAACCTTCTCGCAGACACCAACAGACTTAAAAAGCTGCGCGAAGTACACGGAGCATTTTATTATGACTTATCCCGACAAAAAGATAGGGAGTTATTAAAGTATTTTAACCAACTCAAACCAGAAACAGTCAAAGGCAAGCGTTTCGTGAACACAAAAAAGCGGTATCATGCCAGGGAATGAAACGACGCTTTAACATCTGATTCACCTCCTTGAGGGAGGTTTTCAGCAGGAGCGAATTCAGGAGTAGTGGGAGCGTAGGTGGGTTCCACACTCCCACTGACCCTACTTTGCGAAGATCAAGCAAGGTCGAAACGATCGAGATTCATGACCTTGTTCCACGCCGCCACGAAGTCATTCACAAACGCCTCCTGAGCGTCGTCACATGCGTAGACTTCGGCGATGGCTCGGAGCTGCGAGTTTGAGCCGAACACGAGATCGGCACGGGTGCCGGTCCATTCGATCTCGCCTGTCAAACGATTGCGCCCCTCGAACAGATCGGTAGAAGATGGGGTCCATTCGGTGTTCATGTCAAGCAGATTTACGAAGAAATCATTGCTCAACGTCTCGGGTCGCTTGGTGAAGACGCCGAGTTCGGACCCACCGACGTTTGCGTTCAGGACACGCAGACCTGCGACGAGAACCGTCATCTCAGGCGCGGTTAGCGTCAGCATCTGTGCGCGATCCACCAGCAGTTCTTCGCCTGTTCTCTGGTGTCCGTTTGCAAGGTAGTTGCGGAATCCGTCGGCTGTCGGTTCAAGCACAGCGAATGATTCCACATCGGTTTGCTCCTGTACCGCGTCCGTACGTCCCGGAGCGAAGGGAACCTCTACCTCGATACCAGCGCTCTTCGCAGCCGCTTCGACCGCTGCACACCCACCCAGAACGATTAGGTCAGCGAGTGAGACCCGCTTCCCGCCGGACTGAGATCCGTTAAATTCCGCTTGAATCCCTTCTAGGGTCTGAAGTACCTTCCCCAATTCTGACGGATTGTTGACTTCCCAATCCTTCTGCGGTGCGAGGCGAATGCGTGCCCCGTTGGCTCCACCGCGCTTGTCGGTGCCGCGGAATGTTGCCGCAGACGCCCAAGCGGTCGAGACCAGTTGGGAAATAGACAGTCCTGATTCGAGGATCTTGCCCTTGAGGGCAGCGATATCTTGCTCCCCAATCAATTCATGATCGACATCAGGGACAGGATCTTGCCACAACTGCGGTTCCGCAGGCACCCACGGACCGAGACACCGTGTGCGAGGTCCCATATCGCGGTGGGTCAGCTTGTACCACGCCCTGGCAAAAGCGTCCCCGAACTCGTCTGGGTTCTCGTAGAAGCGTCTTGAAATCGGCTCATAGATTGGATCCATCCGCAGAGACAGATCTGTCGTGAGCATCATCGGAGCGTGCTTCTTTGCGGGATCGTGAGCGTCCGGCACGGTGCCTTGTGCCGCTTCGTCCTTGGGTGTCCACTGCCACGCACCGCCGGGACCTGTTATCAGCTCCCACTCGTAGTTGAACAGGTTCTCAAAAAAGTTGTTGTCCCACTTGGCTGGTTCGGTGGTCCATGCACCTTCCAATCCGCTGGTAATCGTGTCGGCACCCACCCCGCTGCCGTAGGTGTTCTTCCAGCCGAGTCCCTGCTCCTCAAGCGATGCGCCTTCGGGTTCGGGACCTACGTATTGGTCTGCATCAGCAGCGCCGTGGGTCTTGCCGAACGTATGTCCGCCGGCGATGAGCGCGACCGTTTCCTCGTCATTCATTGCCATGCGACGGAACGTCTCTCTGATGTCTCTCGCTGCAGCGACCGGATCCGGATTACCGTTTGGTCCTTGCGGATTCACATAGATCAGCCCCATCTGAACGGCACCGAGCGGATTCTCCAGTTCCCTGTCGCCGCTGTACCGCTCATCTCCGAGCCACGTGGTCTCTGATCCCCAATAGATGTCTTCTTCGGGTTCCCAAACGTCCTCTCGTCCACCAGCGAATCCGAAGGGCTTGAGACCCATCGACTCAATGGCACAGTTCCCGGTGAAGATCATCAGGTCCGCCCACGAGAGTTTTCGTCCGTACTTCTGCTTGATGGGCCAGAGCAACCGACGCGCCTTATCGAGGCTCGCGTTGTCGGGCCAACTGTTGAGGGGGGCAAAACGCATCGTGCCTGAAGCAGCACCACCGCGCCCGTCGTGGATACGGTACGTGCCTGCACTGTGCCATGCCATCCGAATAAAGAGAGGTCCATAGTGACCGTAGTCAGCGGGCCACCATTCCTGTGATGTGGTCATCACCTTAAAGATGTCCTCTTTCAGGACATCCAAGTCAATTGTCTTGAACGCCTCGGCGTAGTTGAAATCCTCACCCATAGGATCGCCTGCGGGTGGGTTCTGGTGAAGTACTTTCAGGTTCAACTGATTGGGCCACCAGCGTTGGTTCGCTACGGTGCCCGCGTGAGAGTGGCCCATCACTGGGCACTTACTTTCGTTGCTCATGTTTCCTCCAATTGTGTTCTGTATTTGTTCTAACTTAAAATATGGAGCAGCCTCCATCTGTCCTTGCCGTCCCGATTTATCGGGAAGTATAACGGCAAAGGGTAACTCCGGCATCAAGGGGACTGCCGGACTTCTGTAAATATCCTTGTAGATGCAGTATTGTGAGTAGGCGGGCAAGATGCCCCGCCTACGGTGAGCTTTCTTCAGCCATGCTATCAAGCAGATCCGGGAGCGATGCCCACCACGTCTCCGTTGCACTGACATGTAACAGGTGGGTATTGCCGGGTACATCGTTCGCACCTAAGCCGCGTTCGATAACGCCTGTATGTGGATCCGCTTCCAACTGCTTGGCGAGTCTATCTTCCAATCGTTTGCGCGAGCGGATTGCGACGACCCCCACAAGCTCCGCCGAAGGCAGATTCAACAGAAAATCAACGTTCCAATGCAAGGTTTTGCCCCGTCGCGGCAATAGATTCCCGTCTCCCAAACCGCATTCAGCAAATTGACGGAGCATCGTCTCGCGGATGCGGTGTGGGTGTTGATCGCCGCTTCGCGTTGCGTGCCGAACGAGCCGCCGCGCCAACGTGGTCGCCCCCTTCTCTGAAAGCGCGGAGCCGATATAGGCGTATTCTCCGGCGGGCAGCGAAATCAACTTCCCTTTCTTGAACCGTCCGAATCGTAATGCAGTCCCTTTCTTGAGGCGAATCCGTAAGATATATGTTCCAGCATGTGATTCGTCACCGGTTATAGCGATGCTTGGAAGTCCCATTTTATAGTGAATTCAAAAAATAAAGAAACAGTTGCGCCACCCGGTAGGTGCGGTTTGTAACCGCACCGCATCGGCGCAGTTAGAAACAGCGCCTACCAAACAGAAGAACGGTCGTTTCATTTTCCTAACCGCACCGGTTTGGCGTGTCCCATTAATTCTAAAATCTACTATAATCACCGAATATGTTAGATGTCAGGATTCGGAGATCCCTCCTACAGTTTATTCAAGAGGTCTTTTCATCTGAAAATGTGTTGCGTTTTCATCGACGATTGTGAATCCTAGTCTTTGGTAGAAGGCGGTAGCACGGGTGTTAATTTTTAGCACCTGAAGCGTCACAGGTTTTTGTTCACGGTTGGCATCCTCGATAATGCGCTTCATGCACGCCGCCCCGATTCCTTTGCCTTGGTGCTCAGGCAGGATATAGAGTTGGTCAACCTTGAACGTGTCAGGGGTGTTCCGCGTTGACAAGAAACCGACGTCAGTGCCGTGCAACTGGATGATGCGAATCCCCTGTGAATCGAACCGCCTATTGTGCAGATCTCTTTGATAGGTGTCATCCCAGCCCCAGATCTGCTCCACATATTCTCGGAACGCTGCTTTCTTAACGGCAAAAACAAATTCGCGGTCAGTTGCCTCTGCCTTGCGAATGCTCAACGCTTCCATCCAAGACCTCTATGTTCCCCCGCAGGGAAATTTATGCAAGCCATCGGGGATCTTAGACCATGGGACTGCCATTTCGGTCCAGATTTCTCGTGTGGGTCGTAGATCCTCAGAATTGTCTAGGGTGCCCGCCTTGATGAACACCAAGTCGGGGTAACGTGTAAACAATTGCGAACCACATTCCGGGCAGAATTCACGACTCTTTGTGAGGCCCTCATCATTCGTAGATTCGTATCCCTTAGTTTTACCGCTCAGTCGAAACGTGCTCGTTGGCACCCTAACTCCGACGTTGAACGCGCTGCCTGTGACTCGACGACAGTCATCACAGTGGCAATAGGTCACAGACAGGGGTTCCGATTCGCTTGTATAGCTGACCGCCCCACAAAGACATCGACCTGTTAACGGCATTGGCAGCCTACCTTTCCAGATAGTTGGGTGCATCAATTCAAAAGGTTGAACCTATATCAACTTCGTTCGGTCGCACACGTCGGACACAAGCCGTACAACTCTAGTTTGTATCCCTTCACTTCAAATCCCCGCGCTTTGAACTGCTGCGTATTAAGCGGTTCGGAGAGCGGTGCGTCAACATCAAGTAACCGATCACAACCTGTACAGATCAGGTGGTGATGGTCTGTGAGGTTTGCGTCAAAGCGCGCATATTCGCCATGCTCCACCTTCCGAATCAGACCGAGTTCGACCAACACGCTTAATCCCCGATAGACAGTGCCCAAGCTGATGTGTGGCAGACGAACCTTTACCGCATCATAAACCTCTTTCGCGCTTGGGTGGTGTTGCTGCTCTCGCACCTCTTCAAGGATAATCTGGCGTTGACGGGTAAATCGATAGCCTTCTTGCCTGAGCCCTTCGCTTAACTCTTTCATATTGACCCGCTTAGTTCATTGGTTCACTAGTTCATTGAACTGATGAACGATATACATTGCGTGCTTCATACAGCAGTTACGGCATACGGAATATACTTGCCATATTATTAGTAATAATTCCTATTACTGATAGATAGAATTATACCAAAAAGGAATTGGATAGGTCAAGTTAAAAATGTTTTTTTTATTATGAAAAGGATATTGGGTTCCATGGACATTCTGTTGTCGAGATATGAATCTTGACCTACAGGATACTTGCTCGTTTTGGGCGTGGTGGGAGGGTCGGGCAAGATGCCCGACCTATGTGTTCTCAAATGTCAACACGCCCTAGACGAGCGCGCTTACCACAGCATCCCCGACCTGTGAGGTGGTGGCTTGACCGTCGAGGTCCGGCGGTCGGGTTTCGCCCTTTTCGACTACGTTTAATACGGCTGCGTCGATCGTGTCTGCTGCTTCCGTCTCGCCGACGAAGCGCAGCATCATGGAACCGGAGACAATCGCCGCCAACGGATTGGCGATACCTTGCCCCATAATGTCCGGAGCACTGCCATGAACCGGCTCGAACATTGAGGGAAATCGGCGTTGCGGATCGAGATTGCCACTCGGTGCCAGTCCCATGCTTCCGCTGATAATCGCGCCGATGTCCGTGAGGATATCGCCAAACAGGTTGCTAGCGACCACCACATCGAAGTCCTCCGGCCTGCGGACAAAATCCATACATGCCGCGTCCACAAGCAGCGATTCTGTCTCTATATCGGGATACTTCTCTGCCACACGCTCGAAGGCGGTATCCCATACAATCATGCCGTAACCTTGCGCGTTTGACTTGGTAACTGAAGTAACTTTGCGTTTCTTGTTTCGTGCGCGCGCTTGCTCGAAGGCGTAGGTGATGACGCGCTCGCTGCCGTGACGGGTAAATACGCCGACCTGTACGCCAATCTCTTCGGGGAACCCTTGGTACTGAAACCCACCGACGTTGGCATATTCGCCCTCTGTGTTCTCCCGTATCACTACCAGATCGATGTCCCAAGGTTCTTTATCCTTGAGCGGTGCGTTGATACCGGGATAGAGGACGTTGGGTCGCTCGCAGACGTACTGATCGAATCTGCGCCGGATCGGCAGTAGAAGCCCGTTGAGTGTCAGATGGTCTTGGATGTCGGGGTGCCCGACTGCGCCGAGATAGATCTGGTCGAATTCTGCCAATATATCAAGGGCATCGGGTGGCATCATGTGCCCATGCTCGAAGTAGTAGTCTGAACCCCAAGGGAACTCAACAAAATCCCATGTGATGTCGTACCTGTCGGCGATGGTGTTGAGGACCTTGAGACCTTCTTCCATCACCTCGATCCCAATTCCATCGCCTCGAATTACTGCAATTTTGTATTTAGCCATATTTGTCCTTTCTGATGTTGGTTCATTGGTTCATTGATCTATTGGTGCCTCATTGCTATGCACATTGCGCTCCTCTGGAGCGCGTGGATTTGCCACATTGTCATTCTATAAACATTGCGCTCCTCTGGAGCGCGTGTTTCTGCTGCAGCTTACTTGGCTGGTGTATTAAGAAGTGGTAAAGTCGTTCAATAGTTTCAATGCTGCGTCCACCATTTGGCCGCCGGCGTCGGGTGCGAGATAGCTGCTCCGCGCTAGCCATGTCTCATAGCCGCCGTGTTCATGCCCAAGTGGAGTTGGGACATAACCGGTGTAGTCGTTGGCGAGTTCGATGATAAATGTCGGGTCGAGCGGTGAGGCAGCCTTGAGATCAATACCGAATTGACAGAAGATCTCTCCCGTCAGCGCGGCCACTCCACAATCTCCGATGCGGAAGGCTTGGATCGGTGTCCTACGGGTATCTTCCCACTCGTTGACGAGGATCCGTTCACGTGCGTAGAGTTCATCAACAGTCGGATCATCGCTGGCGTTCCCCCATTTTGCTTCGTATTCGGCGAGTTCTGCGCTGGTCGGTTTCCGTATGCCGCATGTGATTTGCGTCTGCGCCGCCGAGAGCTCTATATCATCGTCCATCGGGGTGGTTTGCCACGTCCGCCACACCTCTGCTGCAACTATCCGAGCGACCTTTCGTGTCTGTACAAAGGGACGTCGATCCATCGGCGGGTGATGGACATTGATGTTATTGATGTCGCCGGAGCAACCGTTGGAGAGCATCGCAACAAAGTCCGTGCCTGCTGTCCGTTGAAGTTCTTCGGCAAACAGCCCGAAATAGTCTGCCGAGATCATGTGTCCTGGCGCACCGACATAGTGTAGGGCATAGTTGGCGAGAACGGCTATCGGTTCACCATCAACCGTCTCAACGAAGAGCGCGGCGATATCCGGATCGGTGGGCCCGACGGTTTCAATGATGTCGGGATTGTTATACCCCGGATTCATCTTCACCGTGCCATCTTTCATGCGGAACCGCCGGTTGAACACGCATCGTGGCTCTTTCCCGACACCGTAACCGAGTTTCGCCGGCTGCGCCCGTCCCGCTGCCAACTGGACAGCATCGGCGACGCGCACTGAAAAGAAGTCGAGGTAGCCCGGATCGGGAACGGTCTCAAAGCCCAGCTTCATCGCGGGGGCGGAGTGTGTATGCGTTCCCGCTATCAGCACTTGTTCTCCCGGAATCCCGACATGTTCCGCAATCAAGGCTTTGGCGGCGTCACATACTTCGCGGGGGATGCAGATGACATCACAGATGACAAAGGCGAGTTGCGTTGTCCCGTCGTCAAGTACCAGTGCCTTCGCGTGCAGTTCGTCGTGGACTTCCGTCGCATAGCGCGCCTTGAGTGAACCTGCAAGATATGCGCCGAGCGGCGGCGTGATGTTGGTCTGTGCAGCACCGGCTTTCAGCGTAGCCATCATTTTCTCCTTTAGTTCATGCTAAGAAATGGTGTAGTGGAATTGGCGATTCCTATTCTGACTGCGCCAATGAACTGATGTACAAATGATTTTTCACGTTTCACGCATCACGTCACCGAGTGTAACGGGCAAAGTAGAACGTCTTGAGCGGCGCCTCCGTATCGTTGATGAGGGTATGCCCTGGGTTTGACGGTGCAACAGAGACCGCATCGCCCGGAACTTGCCGATAGACGTTCTGGCTCACCACGTGGATGCCGTTCCCCTCTAACATATACCACACCTCATCCATATCGTCAGCGTGTCCGTGGGTATCGGGGGTCTGCATCGCATCGATCGTTACCATCAGGACGGAATGCAGCTTCGCGAGTCCATCAGCCTCTCCGAAAATCGGGTGGACGAGATGGGTCCAATGTCCCTGACTAAGAGGATTCTTCCGATAATTTCTGATCAGGACATCTTCGCGGGGTGTTCCTTCAGCATCGGCGAGGGTTTCCTCCAATATCAGAAGTTCTAAGGGCGTGGTATTTGCCTCGTTGTTTAGGACATGCGTCGTCCCCGGCGGTACGATAATGCCGTCGCCTTCGCGGACCTCCTGCTTGAGGTCACCGCCTTCAAAAATTGCCTCCCCATCGACGATGTAGAAAATCAGTTGCCGATCGTCGAAAGATGTCGGTACCGAGGCGATTCTCGACTCAAGGTAGCACCGGGAGAAGCTATCAATATAGTTGAGAGTTGCTCCCGGTTTGTGGGGATCGTCGGGATCTTTCTTGGAGAAGATTTCTCGGCGGATGATGTTGCCGTGTGTGAGACTTGAGGGGGATTGTAACCAACTTCTCATTTCCATCTTTTGTTACCTCCAATTTCTCTAATTAGGGGTTATGCACTTCAGTAGCAAGGGCAACCACAAGTTTCTTAGTCCCGATCTATCAGGGGTCTGCACTGCGTCGAAAGTAGAACGTCTTGAGCGGCACCTCCGTATCGTTGATGAGGGTATGTCCTGGATTTGACGGTGCAACAGAGACCGCATCGCCCGGAACTTGCCGGTAGACATTCTGGCTTACCACGTGGATGCCGTTGCCTTCGAGCATATACCACACCTCATCCATATCGTCGGCATGTCCATGGGTATCAGCGGTCTGCATTGCGTCGATTGTTACCATTAGGACAAAGTGCAGCTTCGCGAGTCCATCAGTCTCTCCGAAGATGGAGTGGACGAGATGGGTCCAATGCCCTTGAGTCAGGTGTTGTTCTCGGTAGTTTCTGATAAGTACATCTTCGCGGGGTGCTCCTGGAGCATCGGCGAGGGTTTCTTCCAATATCAGAAATTCTAAGGGCGTGGTATTTGCCTCGTTGTTTAGAACATGCGTCGTCCCTGGCGGCACGATGATGCCGTCGCCTTCGCGGACCTCCTGCTTGACGTCGCCGCCCTCGAAAATGGCTTCCCCGTCAACGATGTAGAAAATCAGTTGCCGATCGTCGAAAGACGTTGGTACTGATGCGATTCGCGACTCAAGGTAGCACCGAGAGAAGCTATCAATAGAGTTAAGGATTGCTCCCGGTTTGTGGGGATCATCGGGGTCTTTCTTGGAGAAGATTTCCCGTCTGATGATATTGCCGTGTGTGAGACTTGAGGGGGATTGCAACCAGCTTCTCATTTCCATTTTTCGTTCTCTCCCATTTTTTTCAGACGCAATAATTTTATTCAAACTGACCGCAGAGGCACAGAGAACGCCGAGAAATACAGAGAAGGATTAAAAAAGTAGTGTTAGACATAACCCTTTCTCCGAAAGAGATTTAATGAAAATTGAAGGTGGTCATATTATTTCTTTTTTTGCCTTTCTCTGTGCCCTCTGCGTCTCTGCGGTGAATCTATCCAGCAAAATTATAGCACGATTTCTGAAAAAATGAGAGTCGAAAATGGATTAGCGGTCACAAGAAAATTATGCAGGCATTACTACTACTTCAACTTCGTCAATGACAACCTCGCTATTTGTATCGGCGGCAATGTGTGTGAGTTGAATCCTTATACGGTTGTCACCATAGTTAAGCATCTCCTGATTCAGGTTGAACCACACGCTCGAAAACGGCGGCAGCGGTCGTCCAAATGTTTCCAATCGACCATCTGGGTGAAAGACGCGCTGAAAATCTCGGATTTCAGTCCCGTTGAGTTCCACGGTGATTTCATCTTTAGGGAGCAGCCCTTGTGCGGTGAAGTACAGGACGACTTGTGTTCTGGGTGCGGATTGTTCGCAGAGGCGGAAACGGTATTCTCCATCTGATCCGACTTCACGGATGAGGGTTAGCTTGTCGTCCTTCACAGCCCCGGTCGGTGATACACCGCCCCATAGCGGATGGTAGCGGTAATGACGTGTCCCATTGGCGATGGTTTTGGGAGCACGTAGATCTCGCAGATAGCTCAATGAGAGCGGATAGCCTTCGACGGGGCCCGGATAGCGGGCGGTGCCTCCCTTTCGCGCCCAGTGATATTGGTAGTTGAAAACCGAAACACCGTTAGCACCCGCACCATAGAAATTTTGTGCAAGTGCCCGATAGTTCTCAGGTGTGAGCAGTGTCGTATCATCTCCGCGACACAACATAGGACTTAGTGTGGGGTACATCAGACAATCCGATCCGCGTGTCAACTGGCTAAATTCCTCGTAGGGCGCGTTGAAATCGGCAAAATGAAAATCACAGGGACAGATGTAGTCGATGAGACCTTCCCGAATCCATGTGCGGATATCGAACCCCAAGTTATGGCACTCTTCCAACGTTTGTGGGATCATTACCCCCAATGTCAGAGTTTTCCGCTGCTGCGCGCCCCGCCGGTCCAACATCTCGCGTATCCGCCGCAGAAACTCGGTCATCACCGGCTGACGGTCGCGGGCAACGTCGGTGGGGAAACAGTGCCCGTGCCGAATATAGTTGAACAGCAAACCGTCAACATCGAACCGTTCTACCACCTCATCGGCGACGGAGAAGACGTAATCCCGCACCGGCTCAAAGCTAAAGTCCTGACCGCCGGGAAATTCCGCTAGCTGCCACGCAGGGTTGTCCAGTATGAACCGTGCACCTTGATCACCGTTGCCGTGGCGATCGTTCATGCGAAACTTTGCGATGAACTCCATGCCTCGCTTGTGTGTCTGATCGATCAGCACCTCCAACGGTATGATGCCGGCGTCCATCATGGAGACGAAACGTTGATGTTGGGGTCTCGCGTCGTACTCGAACTGGTCTGAACGAAAAAAGACTGTCCACCCCTGTGCGTAGATCGCTTGTGCGTAGGTATCCACGCCGTGATGGGCAAGCTGATCAACCCATTCGATCAGATCCTCTCGTCGAGCGGGGTCCGCTTTCGCTGTAGCTGCATCTGGGGTGTGAGTGACCTGTTGTCCTACCTGATAGAACGCGAGATTGGATGGATCGCTTGTGTAGATCAGCCTTCGCTCGCCACGGGGTTCAAAGGTGGATAGTGCTTGATATTCAGGTTTTGTTGTTTCGTTGGTCATGGTGTTATGGCTCCGTTCGTTAGGGGTTCATTTGTTCATTCACTTTTCACGCATCAGGTTTTGGGTTTGAACCTTACATCTAAAGGACACCGTTCCGGCGAAGTTTTTCAATCTCCTGCGGCGATATGTTGAGATAATCTTCGAGCACTTCCTCTGTATGTTCGCCCAGCTTCGGTCCCCGGCGATGTTCCGTTTTGGAATCACTGATTTTAATTGGGCTCGCCACCTGACGCGCAACGCCAAACTCCGGATGCGGAATCTCAAGAATCATCTCATCTTCGGCTACTTGTGGGTCACGGAATGCTTCCTCGACGGTGTTCACAGGAGCGCACGGGACTTCACCTTTGAGTCGTTCTAACCACTCAGCAGTTGTCCGCTGGCGAAACAGATCTTTCAGGATCGGCACCAGCGTCTCACGATTCTCCAAGCGATCAGCGAACCCCCGAAAGCGCAGGTCGTCCGCCAGTTCGGGTGCCCCCAGGATTCGCACCAGACTTTGGTAGAAGTTCTCCTTGGCGCACGCCACGACAATCCAGCTATCCTTTGTGGGCATCACCTGAAACGGCACCTGAGACGGATGTGAGGAATCCGCCATCCGTTGTGGTTGATACCCCTTTGTTAGATGCCAAGCCCCCACATAACCCAGTTGCGACAGGGCGGTGTTGAACAGGCTCACATCGACATCGCATCCGAAGCCAGTGTCCCGCGCTCGCAGGATGGCACTCATTAAGCCGAGTGCCGCCATCACACCCGCACTCAGATCCACCAGCGATAGCCCCGTCTTCTGTGGTGGAGAATCAGGCTCGCCGGTTATGCTCATCCAACCGGCATAGCCTTGCATCAGATAGTCGTACCCCGGCTCCGCAGCGCGGGAGCCGCTGCGTCCAAAGGCGGAGAGAGAGCAGCATACGATTGAAGGCTTCACCTTTCCGAGAGCTGCGTAGTCCAAGCCGAGTTTGGCAGGTAGGTCGCCGCGCAGGTTGTTGAAAACGCCGTCCGAGATAGAGACCAGCCGGTGAAAGACCTCGGTTGTGTCGGGGTGTTGTAGATTTAGGGTGATACTCTTTTTGTTTCGATTGAAGCTTTGAAAATAGACGCTATCGCACTCAACCGTGTAGGGTGGGACATAGCGCGCCACGTCTCCGCCTGTTTCAGGGTTTTCGATTTTAAGGATCTCTGCTCCCAAGTCTGCAAGCATCATCGTTCCCCATGGACCGGCACCGAACTGTTCAACTGAGATGATCCGTACCCCCTCCAGAGGCGGGTGAGCACCGATATTACTTTGATCTTCTGTCATCTATTTGTCCTTTGCTGATTTTCCTTTTGTCACGTGTGATTTAGGGCTCATTAGTTCATTGGTGGATCGGTTCATTTATTTTTTTATCCATCACGCATCACGTTTCACGTTTCAGTCTAAGCTGTTTCGGGGAAAAGATCCCTTTTAGGGGCACTGTCCCGTTTGTAGACCATGATAGCGCGCACGAGATCGATGACCACCGCCCCGTCCTGATTAATGCCCCGCGAGCAGACCCTGACAATACCCGCTTCGGGATAGGAGCTCGACTCGCGCTTCGATAGCACCTCAGTTTCGCAGTAGAGGGTATCTCCAATAAAGACGGGGTTTGGCAGCTTGACCGCCTCCCAGCCCAGATTTGCCATTGCGTTCTCACTGACATCTGGAACGCTCATGCCGGTAATCAGTGCCAGCGTGAAGGTGCTATTGACGAGGATTTGCCCCCACTTTGTCTGTTGGGCGTAGTGCAGATCGAAGTGGAGCGGGTTGGTGTTATGGGTAAGTTGGGTGAACAGTGCGTTGTCTGCTTCCGTGACGGTATGTCCAAACCTGCTACGGTAGACATCCCCGACTTCAAAATCTTCGTAGAAACGCCCCTCCCAACCCGTTTGAATTTTATCTTTGGATCTCGGCATCTATCCCTCCTGTTATATTTGGTTCATTGGTACAATAGTTCATTGGTTCATTTCGTTTTCGCGTTTCACGTCCCGATTTCATCGAGGATCCCGCTACGCGGAGCATCACGTTTCACGCATCACGTTTCAGATGTTACCTATAACTCTACAACGGATGTGGGGAATAATCAAGCCTTTTTGCCCTTGCGTCACCTTTGTGTATGTGCTATAATTCACCCACTATGAAAGCTGAGAAGTCTGTTGCGACTACGGGTCCAATTGCTAGGAATAAGAAAGCGCGGTTCGATTATCATTTGATGGATCGTTTCGAGGCAGGGATTGCCCTCCAAGGAACGGAGGTCAAGGCGATTCGTGCGGGTCGGATGAATTTGACCGATAGCTACGCTCGCGTTGACGATGGGGAGGTCTTTCTGATTGATGCCCATATCGGTCCTTACGAGCAAGGCAGTCGCGAGAATCATGAGCCGAAGCGGAAGCGGAAACTCCTGTTGAACCGTCGGGAGATTAAGCGGATCGAAGGGAAAACTCGACCGACCGGCATGACGATTGTGCCGACGAAGGCTTATTTCAGCAAGGGTAGAGTAAAGGTTGAAATCGCAGTGGCGCGTGGTAAGCACGACTACGATAAGCGCGAAGATATGCGGCGGGAAGTAGATCAACGGGCAATCCAATCGTATATGAGGTAGCACTTGCGTATACCGATTATGCGTTAGGAGGAGGCGCAATTATGGCTCTGAAATTTCGGTGTGAAAACTGTAGTAAAGATATTGCTGTTAGGTTCTTGGAAGTTGATGAGGTCGCCAAATGCAGAAACTGTGGGGCAAGTAATTCTGTTCCCGAATCTGCAGAAGCCATTAGTGACGAAGCCGCAGAAAGCATAATTAAGGCTACTGTTCCCGAACCAATAGAGGACATTAGTGCGGAAGCCATGAGTGTCGAACCCACGCAAAGTGTACCTATGGCTAAGGCGTTACGCAGAGTCAGTAGAATAGTAATAGGCATCGGAATTATTGTGGGAATAGTTACGGCTATAAGAGTAATGATTCGACATCCCGCGCCCGATCAAACTATGGCAGTGGCTCTTAGCGGAGGGATGACATGGCTTATGAACATGTTTTTTTTCTGCATTCTTAATCTGCTTTGTTTAGGTATTGCCAAGGTTGTGGCCTTGTTCAACAGATAGAAAAATCGGGATAGTTACACACTTACATACGGGGGTGAAAAGGTTTCGACGAGAGTAGATGATGTAAAGGTTGCATGCCGAGGTCTCCGCAGGCCTCGTTAAACAGGCGGAAACAATTTAATTGCCGATGAAGAATTGGCTCTAGCTGCTTAATAAAAGCGGCTCGTCCGGCTAATTTGCGGTCCCGTCGAGTTAGCCCGACGTCAACAAACGGGCTGTGCGCCTTACTTGTTCTCAAGGGGCATGGCGCGAGATTTAACTTGAGATAGTCCGCAGCGAATCCGGCATAAGGGAGTCCTATGGACGAAACACCAAAGCTTATGCTAAGCATGTAGTAGCCTTTATTGAAATGCTCTCGGACGCGGGTTCGATCAGTCTGGTCGACTTGGAGGGCAACCTCCTCGATTAAACTTGGCTTACATCGGTGAAACCTAAGAGATGGCGACATCTTATGGCAACACCGAGGGATTGTATGGTCCTGTAGAGACTGTAATGATAGGAGATAATGTCAACGACAAATCTAGATCTCCTATAACACGCTAGGCTCCACCATTTTGGGTGGATGAAGATATAGTCCACGCCTCTGGGAAACCGGGGGGTCACGTGTCCCGCCACCTCCATCTTTTTTAAGATTTTGAAACATTGGTTCAAGTGTAGTTACGGCATACGGAGTATGCCTACTACTTTGGTTCATTGGTTCATTTTGTTTTCACGTTTCACGCATCACGTTTCATCTCCCATGAATGGCAATATCCTTGTAACCTCTGTTAGGCATAATTGAGTTAGTCATTTTGAACCCTAACAGTGTTACAAGGAGGAACTGAACCGTGCAAACGTTAAACCGAGCCAAGCTCATCGTGAGATCGCATGTGAACGATCTCCTAGAGAAAGCAGAAGATACGCGTAAAACGCGAGGTCTTATGGTGGAAGAGATGCGCCAGAACGTGCGCCATGTCAAGGCTTTAATCGCAGGTGCGATCGCAGATCTCAAGCTGATCGAACGGGAGATCGACGCTCATGGAACTGAAGCCAATAGGTGGGAGGATAAAGCGGTCTTCGCTTTAAAAAAAGGGGAGGAAGATCTCGCCCGTCGTGCACTCACTCGCAAAGGTGAGCATATAAAGAAGGCAGACCTGTATCGGGAACAGATCGAGACACAGCAGGAGATAATTGACTCCCTCAAGTCCAGTTTGAAAACGCTGGAGACCAAGCTAGACACAATACGCTATCAAACTGCGAAATTGGCTGCCGCTGAAAGTTTAGGGGCATTGCAATCCACCGTCGGCGCAACACCACCGGCTGATACAGTGATTGATACGACTGCGTTTGATGCCTACGATCGGTTGGTTGATCGTGTACGCGATCTCGAAGTACATGCAGAGGCGTTAGCGGAGTTGACGCAAGGCGATGACCTTGAGCAGCAATTTCATGAACTTGAGAACAGCGAAAAGGTCGAGGCGGACCTTGCGGCATTAAAAACCAAAGTCCGTCCTGATGATCCAGGGAGTGCACCCGCAACGGAGTGATGCGGATGGCTGATTTTCATCGGTTACCGTCTCGTATTCAGGAGACAACCCAAGATCAACTGAGTGCAGATGAACAGGTCCGATTGTGCACCCTTGGCAGGTCTAGCCTGCTGAACCCCGATTTTGTTGTTATCACTTCTGACCGGGTGTTGGTGTTGGAGGAGCGTCAGATGGGCAGTATGAGTGCTTCATACATCAACATTCGGTGCAATCTCTCATTTGCTCAGATTACGGGGGTCAAACTGGACCAAAGCCTCAAACACCGCATCTTTGGTCAAGCTGCCCTTGAAATTACGGTGAACGGGGATAAACATCTGATTGACAACATCAGCTACCGCGATGCGAAACGCGCAATGGCATTGATTTCCTCTTGCCACGAATAACTTGTAGGAGGAAGCAGATATGGGCGATTTTCTAAACTACATCCTTGTTTGGTATAATGTCTGGTTCACAGCACCGATTGCGTGTGTCTTTCTCTTTGCCATCTTCCAACTTGTTATGGGCGGTCTGGATTTTGGGGGCGGAGATACCGATGTAGGTGCTGATGCCGATGTAGAGGTTGATACCGATGTCGATGCAGACGTTAATGTTAACGGTAGTTCAGACGGAGGTGGCTTTTTCCCCGGCGTATTGGGGATTTTGAACGTTGGCAAAGTACCTTTTACGATTCTCCTGATGGCACTTTTTGGGACGTGGGGAATTTCGGGCTTGATTGTTAATGAGTTTCTGAATATCAACGTTCACTCCTCGCGCTCTACGCTCTGGATTTCTTTCGGGGCTGCGCTACTGTGTAGTATATTCGGCACCCGTTATCTCGCACTAGGGCTTTCAAAGCTATTTCCTGAAAGCGACCGCGCCACTAACGACTCTCACTTAATCGGTTTAAGAGGGCGTGTGATTAGTGGTCGGGTCACAACTACCTTTGGGACAGCCCGTGTCCCAGTGCCACAGGGACCCGAATTGACCGTCAGTTGTCGTGTCCGTGAGGGCGAGGATATTCCCTTAAAGGGAGACACGGTGGTTCTCATTGATTACGATTTGCAGGGACGGATTTTTGAAGTGACGAAAGAGGATAGTTCACTGATTTCGTTGTAATGGTTCGACGCGTATCCTTACGCGAGGAGGTTGAAAATGGAAGGGCTTAGTGCGATACCTTTTTTCGGTATTATTGCTGTAATTGCAGCGTTTTTCCTGATTATGTTTTTTACCTACAAGGCGTTGTATAAAAAGGCACCTGCCGATGCCGCCCTGGTCATTTCAGGTGGAAAAAACAAGAGCGTTGTTTTTGGCGGTAAAATCGTTAATCCACTGACAAAAGCCACACAACTAGTCTCGTTGAATACCATGCAGCTTTTAGTTCAGCGAACCGGACCGGATGCGTTAATTACAAAGGACAGTCTGCGTGTCGATATTGAAGCCCAATTCTATGTGAAGATTGAACCCAATGAACAAGATGTTCTCAATGCGGTTGCGAGCCTTGGGGATAAAACCTTGGAGCCAAACAATGTGAAAGCGCTGCTCGAAGGAAAACTCGTCGGGATACTACGAAGTGTGGCAGCAACGATGGAGCTTCAAGAGCTTCATGAAAAGCGTCAAGATTTTTCAGATCAGGTTCGGGAAAGCTGCAAGGATGACCTTGAACAGAACGGTTTTCAACTCGAAAGTGTTGCGGTGACGAATCTTGATCAGACCCCGCTTGACCAACTCGATGAGAACAACCGTTTTGATGTGGTCGCTATTCAGACTATCAATCAGGAGGTCCAAGAGCGGCAAACGCGGACAGAACGAATTAAGCATGAGAACAGAGTTAAGCAAGAAGAGGATAAACTGAAAGCGGACCTGGCGATCAAGCAGCAGGAGGAAGCAACGGAGACCGAGAGCCTAGAGGTCGAGAAGCGGCTGGCATTTGCTCAAGAGATGCAACGCAAAGAGGTTGCGACGAATAAAGTTGAACAAGAACGTGTCGTCAAAGAGGCGGAACTTCAGCAACAACAAGCCCTTGAGGAGGCACGCATCCGTCAGGAAGAAGCGGTCCAAGCTTCGCAGATTCAGCAGAAACAGCGGATTGAAACTGCTCGAATTGATCAGGAGCGGCAGGTCCAGGAAGCGGAGATTGAGCAGGGACGCACCGTCGAAGAAGCGCGCGTCCGTCAACAACAGGCGATCGAGGAAGCCAATGTAGCCAGACGAATCGTGCTTGTTGAGAGGAATCGCGAAGAAAAAGAGGCCCAAGCCGCAAGCGAAATTCAGGTTGCGGTGAAGGAGAAGGAACGCGAAATTGCCTCTACAGATCGATTGGCTGCAACCGCAGAACGAACCAGATCTGAAGCCCAAGTCTTGACGGTGGAAGCGATTGAGGAGGCTGAACGTAATAGCCGAATTGCGTTAATCAAAGCCGAACAGGAAGCGGATGAAGAGCGCATTTCAAAGGAACGACTGGCGAATGCCGAAGCCTACGCGGTCATCGAAGCCGCTAAAGCGGAGCGAGAAGCCGCTGTTCTCAGAGCAGAAGCACAGAAGACCCTCGCTGAGGCACTTCTGGTGGAGGCAAAAGCGAAGGCGGAAGGGGAAGAGGCACTTATTGAAGCAAAGAACTCAGCGGATCAGCGAATTCTAAATAACGAGGCGCTGTTGAAACTGATCCAATCCCTGCCCGAAGTCACAGGTGAATTGATGAAACCCGCGGAACAGATTGAGAGCATTCGCATCCTTGATCTTGGCGGCAACGGTTCCGGCAACGGTGCATCGGGCGGGAACGTTGGTAAGATTTTCGGATCCATTTTGCAGGCTGGTGCAGCGTTGCCAATGCTGAAGGAGGTCCTGAATTTTGGAGGTATTGACACTCAAGATCTCGCTAAGACCGTGAGCCAATACGTTCCCGGCTTGGATCTGACTGCCAAAACGGAAGCACCGGAGTCAACTGACCAAGATTCAACAAGCACTGGCGGAGAAGACAAGCCTGAATCGGTATAACAGGCAATCAAAGGTTGTCGATGACAAGTAAGTGGCAACATTCTTGTAACATCCCTTGCACCATCGACGACTCCAATTGAATTTCAAATTAGAAACCAAGGAGTCTCAGATGAAAGAACAAGCCGATGAACACCTCCAAATGAACGGAAAGAATATGATCGCAGTGGAAGTGGCGTTCATTTCTATTGATGCGAGTAGTGGTGCACCCATCCTCTTTTTGAGGGAGACAGAAGGCGATCCAAAATTGGTGCTACCGATATGGATTGGACAGGGAGAAGCACTCTCGATTCAATTCCAGCTCAAGGGTGAAGAGCCGCTACGTCCGATGACGCATGATCTGATGAAAAACATCATCGAAAACCTTGATGCGACAGTTGATGCGGTCTACGTACATACCATGAAGGACTCGACCTATTTCGGGCAGATCAATGTGGTAGTCAACGGCAAAACCTTGGAGATTGATGCGCGTCCAAGCGATTCGATCGCGCTCGCCTTGAGATTAAGGGCACCTATCTATGTGGCAGAATCGATTGTTCAAGAGATTGGCTTTCCTGAGACGGAGTTGAGAGAGGCAGAGCGGCAGCAGTCTCAAGACGAGTTAGAACATTTAGATGAAGAAACACTGGGCAGATATACAGTATAACCGTTGAGATGGCTAAGGGAGTGACCACCAATGCCAATCTTTGAGAAAATCAGGCGGATATTCAATTCAAACATAAATGACCTGCTAGATCGGGTTGAAGATCCGGAAAAGATCTTGAATCAACTCTTGGAGGATATGCAGCATGAACTCAAAGAGGTAAAAATTCAAGTTGCTGCGGCAATTCGGGATGCCAACAAGTTTGAAGCGCAGTATAAGGAGAACTCAGAGAGCGCTGAGAAGTGGGAGAAACGCGCCATTGTGTTTATTCAGAACGGCGATGATGCCCGCGCGAAAGAAGCCCTGCGCCGCAAGCGGTCTGCCGACGAATTGGCAGCGGGTTTTCGTGAACAATTTGAGGCGCAACAAGAGAGCGTTTCCGTACTTAAAGATGGGTTGACAACCTTAGAACAAAAAATTGAAGAGGCAAAGAGCAAACGTGCCTTGCTGATTGCTCGCCAAAGACGGGCAGAGGCGGAACGGACAATCCATCAAACCGTGTCGGGTATTTCGGATTCCAGTGCGTTGAACGCTTTTGATCGGATGCAGGACCGGGTGCTTGATGCGGAAGCGGAGGCTGAAGCATTTAGCGAAATGCGTCAACCTAGTTTGGAGGATGAGTTTGATAAGCTCGACAAGAAAGACGAAATTGATGATGAGCTCGCCAAACTCAAAGCCCGCTTAAAAGAATGAAAATAAGAAGGAGCTGCATCAAATGGGATTACTAAAAAACATCGTCATCCTTGCGTTGATATTCCTGCTGATTTTAATCGCATTGAAGCTTGTTTTACCTGTTATCGCATGGGCGTTTGAGTTGGCTTTCACCCTCATCTTGCTCGGCGCGATCGGTTTTGCAATCGTGTATCTCTACCGAAAACTGCGTACCTAACGCGCACAATATACACCTAGTATACTGTCAGGCAAATTATGATTGTCTATATGGATTGAGACTCATAATGCTTCGTAGGGGTCGGGTCACCCGACCCCCGCACTGGCAAATAAGGGCGGGGAGACCCCGCCCCTACAATTTATTTTCGTGCTTTGCACTTTCTACATGAGCCCTGATTGAAAGCAAACGATAACATATATAATAATTCCAAAACTTATATGACTGAGTACTAGACCATATCCTCAATTGAGATAGAAAAAGCCGGGAAGGGGTATAACTCCTCACCCGGCTTTTTGTGTTTAGGCTGCTTGTTGTCTGAATCAGGATTTGCAGGATTCAAAGATTAGCAGGGTAGGACTTACGCAGTTGAACGCTCCACGCCTTGTAGTTCGGCGATTTATCGCCGGCGGCAACTGTTCCCAACGCTCGATAAATCGGGCAACTACAATCTGAAGTGCGTAACTCCTACAGGATATAGATTCATTGGTTCATTTTCCAGATAGTCTCTTCTTGTAGGTCGGGATTTATATATTGACGACACCAAAACTAACGGTGGTGCAAAATTATTACGCTTGACATCGTTGAAAATAAACTGTTATCATAAGCCCGATTTTAGAAATGAGAGATCGGATTTCTATTACACGTCAAGTGAATTAAAATTCCGCAATTGAAAAATTGAACGAGGTGGACTTTGAAAAGAAGCTGTTTTGTATTGATAATTAGTCTCCTCTGCTTGATTGTCCTTCAAACGAGTGCAGAGGTTAAATGGGATTCATCGAAATTTATGCCGTTGGCAGAGATCGCGCCCGGCATGAAAGGGGAAGGATATACCGTCTTTTCCGGCACAACTGTTGAGAAGTTCAGCTTTGAGGTTATCAGCATTGAGTACAACTTCTATCCCAACTGGCATGTGGTATGGGTCAAAGGCAGCGGCGAGAACTTTGAAAAGACGGGTGTCGCCGGTGGCATGAGCGGAAGCCCGATGTACATTAACGGACGGCTCATTGGTGCGATTTCTCTCGGTTACCTTTACCAACGTGAACACGCAAACCTCATGGGAGTAACACCGATTGAGTTAATGGTTGAGGTAACGCAGCGCGGCATGCAGCCGAATTTAAGCTATCAAGGTGGGACGCGCTTTAACTTAGGGGCAGACACGGTATTAAACGGCACTGGCATGTTGCCTCTAACTCCCGATGAAAGACGTATCCCCGAAGCGCGGCTGGAGATGTCACCGACACCGGATCAGTTCGATAAGTCACCGCGTCTTGACATGCCTGTTGCATTCTCGGGATTGCCGACGGGGGCGATTGAATATTTCAAGCCGTTTTTTGACGCATATCATCTCAGTCCGATACAAGGTGTGGGTGGAGGTTCACCGGTTAAAAGTGCACCGATTGAGCCGGGTCAGATTGTGGGTATTGAATTTGTCCGTGGGGCTTTCCCCATCTTCGGATACGGCACTATAACCTATGTTGAAGGCGATCAGCTTTTAGGCTTTGGTCATTCAATGTTCGGCGAGGGGAATGTCAACCTGCCGATCTCCGGCGGTTATGTTCACTTTATTTTGCCAAGTACGGTCAGATCATCGAAAATAGCTTCTCCGACACAACCGATTGGCACACTCGTCCAAGACCGTCAGGCAGCGATTGCTGGCTTGATTGGTTCCCATCCGAGTTTCATTCCCGTTAATGCCAACATCCAGACAATGGATGGGAAGGTCCATTCAACCCCCTATGAGGTAATCCGCCATCGAGATTTCTCGACGTTATACACCCTCATCCCGCTTTGGTACATTATTGATGGCATCGAAATCTACAGCGGTGACCACTCGGTCAACGTTAACGCGAAAATTGTGCTGAAAGATCAGCCAAATCTGACATCGCGCGAAATTGTGCGGAGAAATGTATATTCCTCTAGCGGCTCACCGGGCTTTCAGGCGACCCGGGCCCTTACGCCGCTGTTTAGCTTAATTGGGAATCAATACGAAAAGATTGAGGTGGAACGTATAGACCTTGATGTCAAAATGGAGGACAAGCGCAAAACAGCGGTCATCGAAGCGGTGCGGATCGACAAGGATCGCTATCGCCCCGGCGAGAAAATTGCAGTGACTATGCGCCTGCGTCCATATCTCGAAGAGCCGATCATCCAGACCGGTACGATTACGATTCCGGAAGATGCTCCTGAAGGCATAACGACCCTACTCGCTATCAGTCCGAACTTATATGAAGGTTGGCAGCGGGCAAGGGCACCCTTAAACTATCAACCGACAAACATCAACCAATTGATTAAACTGTTGCAGCGGGAGGAAAACAACAGTGACATCATCTTGGAGCTGTTTGTGCCCAAGGTTGGTATGACCGTTCAGGGAGAAGAGTTTCCTGAGCTGCCGGTGTCGATGCTATCTGTGATGAGCACACCCACGCAATCTGGCGAAGGGGGCCCCACTCGCGGCACGACGTTGCATTTTGAAAAGGTGACCACGCCCTATGTGGTCTCTGGCAGTCGATTTTTGCGGTTTACGATTGACCGCAATGCACCGTAGGCTGTTCGAGATTGACAGGTTATGCGTGAAATAAACTAATGAACCAAAGTAGTAGGCATACTCCGTATGCCGTAACCACCAATGAACCAATGAACTAATGAACCAACCTAACGGAGGATTTCTCTTTCATGATGTTTTACCGTGCTTTTTATATTTTTAGTGTCGCTGTCGTTTTCTTTTCGATCCATCTTCTACCAGTGTTCGGGGTGACGACCCAAATCTGGGAACAACAGCACCAAAAGGATTTTGAATCTGGCAAACCCAAAAACGTTTCGATATCGAGTAAGGGCGAGCTTATGTTGGCTCCTAAATTGGACGCTTTTTTCGAGGATACCGAGGAGATATACGTCTGGTGCCTCGCTGAGGATTCCAAAGGAAACATCTATGCGGGCACAGGAAATGGGGGCAAGATTTACCGGATCACTCCCGATGGTGAGTCATCACTCTTTTACGATTCGCCAGAGGTTTCAATCTTGACGTTGGCTATTGATTCCAATGACAACATCTATGCCGGTACAGCTCCCGACGGGTTAATTTACAAGCTCACGGACAGCAGTACCCCGCCAACAACGATACTCAGCTCGGAGGAGAAATACGTTTGGGCGATGGCCTTTGATGATGCTGGCAACCTATACGCAGCGACCGGAACTAGTGGGAAAATTTACAAGATTACGCCCGATGGACAGACCAGCGTCCTCTATGATTCCGATGAACGCAATATTTTATGTCTGCTCTATCATGATGGAAAGCTATATGCCGGGAGCGACGGCAAAGGTACTATCTATAGCGTCAAAACAGAGAATGGTGCGGCAACTGTAATCTACCAAACGGGACAGAAAGAGGTACGCAGGCTTGTTATGGGGGCGCAAGGAGTAATCTACGCCGGCACTATCACGACAGCGGCACCGCAGCCCGGTGGCCCGCCGCCCGGTCCGCCCACGCCTTCACCGCCCGGCAGTCGTAACGGTGAAGAAAAGAAGTCAAGGGTCTATAAGATTGAGCCGGATGGCATCGTGTCGGTCATGTGGGAGGTGCCCGAGCCCCTGATTCTGGCGATGGTAGCTGATTCGGAGGACGGACTGTATGTTGGTACGGGGGATAGTGGAAAACTTTATTGGGTCAACACAGACGGCGATTCTGTCTTTAAAGGCAAATGTAGTGCGAGCCAAATCGTGGCAATGCACCGCACTGCCAATTTGAATCGGCTCCTGCTTGCCACAGGAAACAGTGGGAAGATTTTTGAGTTGAAATCCGATCACCTCGCTGAAGGAACGCTTGAATCCAAGACACAGGATACAAAGGTCGTTTCGCGATGGGGTAAGTTATCGTGGGAGGGTGTCACACCCGAAGGAACAGCTATCTCTTTTGCCACTCGGACTGGTAACACAGAGAAACCGAATAGCACTTGGAATGATTGGTCAGAAGAACTAACAGACCCCGAAGCGTCACAAATTACCAGTCCCGCCGCACGCTACATTCAGTGGCGTGCTAAACTCACAACGAGTGAGCTATCCGCGACACCTGTCCTCAAAAAAGTGACCGTCGCTTCTGTTCAAGCCAATACCGAGCCACGGTTTACCTCGATTGCAGTCCGGCGAGGCGGTGCCCCGGAAAGTTCTGGTCCGCCCGAAGGCGTTCGTAGACCACGGGAAAGTCGGGCCCCTTCCAACCCCAGTTCGGAAGGCGACAGTACAAAATACACTGCCTCGTGGAAGGTGAAGGACGACAATAATGATACATTGCAGTTCGATGTCTATTATAAGGGAATTGATGAAACAAACTGGAAACTCCTCAAGGACGAGTTGAAGCAAACCAGCTACGCTTTGGATACTACCTTAATGTCGGACGGGCGTTATGTCATCAAAGTCAGCGCGACAGACAAACTCAGTAACCCGCCCAACTTTGCGAAATCTACCGAGAAAGTTAGCGACCCCTTCGATATTGATAACAGCCAACCGATGGTCACCGATATAACTGCGACCGCGAATGAAGATCAAACCTATCAGATCTCCTGTACGGCGGCGGATTCGTTCAGTTACATCCAGAAGGCGGTTTACAAAATCGACAGCGATGAACATTGGCAGGTCATCTTTCCTGATGACGGCATCTTCGACTCCAAGCGCGAAACTTTATTACTTCACACCAACTCCCTACCCGCCGGTGAACACACCATCACCATTCGCGTTACCGATGCGGCGGGAAACATAGGTGTAGGACGTGCAACGTTTTAGTTCATTGGTTACGGCACACGGAGTGTGCCTACTACTTTGGTTCATTGAACTGATGAACGCTATGCCTATCATCCCGTTGGGCTGTTGGGCGGTAACTTGCATAATCTTAGTGCAAGCCGTCACCATAATTAGGCAAAGGGTTCCGTAGGGAACGCAGATCTGCGTTCCCTACACAAGTTGCCACTTTAATCAGCCAAACATTAGAGATTGGAAACGACATGAATTTCATAGTATGTCCGAGTCGCCTTCCCGTATAAACTGCCCAGAAACCAGTCATAGCATGGGTTCTCCACTTTTTTATCTTTAGGACATTTTTTTCAAAAACTATGAAAACTATGAAAATTCTGAGGATTTTTTAACGGTGTTTTTTAACTAGAAACTTGCGTTATGAAATAGAAAAAGGAGTTACGCAGTTGGTTCATAAGTCCCCCTGATAAGGGGGATTTAGCGGGGTAAAAATAAAAGAAATTTCACGATGCGTGGTGACTTTGCGTAAGTCCTAGATTCCAATGGGGCTGATAAACGGGGTTGGACACAAACAACGGATAATGAACTTAATTGAGCCCATGGAGGATACATTCATCATGAAAGGTCAAAATCTAACATTGACTGTGAGTCTAATCCTTTGCGGCATCGTATGCGGACAGGCACCTGCGGCAAGGGAAGTGTCTGAAGAAGCCATTATATTCCGTAAAACGAGAGATGCAGTTTTTACGATCTACGGAGACCGGGGACATGGGAGTGGTTTCTTGGTCGATAGGGCTGGGCTTATTCTTACCAATTCCCATGTGATTGCCGCTTCGAGCCGCATTTCAGTGCAGTTAAATCACCACACCCGCGTCCCGGCAACACTTCTCGCTGAAGACAGACAAAAAGATATCGCCGTTCTACGGGTTGCCCCAGAAGTCGTAAAGGAACTACCAATCCTTAAAATCGCCGACAGACCGGCTGCCGATCTTGCATTCGAGGGCGAAAGAGTTATCGCCATAGGCAGTCCTCTAAACCAAACCCGTATTCTCACCTCTGGAATCGTCAGTAAAGTTGAGGAACGCGCCATTATTTCAGACGTGAACATTAACCCCGGTAATTCAGGGGGGCCCTTAATCAATATGGATTCCGAAGTTATTGCGATCAACACATTTGGTGATTTTGAATTCGGAATAGGTCCCGGAGTCTCAGGAAGCATTTTAATATCCCTTGCCCTGCCTCTCCTTAGCCAAGCCCGTGGCAGACTCCATGAAGAACCGTCCCCTTTCACTCTGCTGCCCGTTGTTCCTGAAGATCCTTTTCCGATAGAAGGCTTGAAATGGGCAGCTGAACGATGTGGGAAAGCTTCCAACTATAAGCTAAAAGCACCCGGTTTCGATATACAGATCGTAACTCCATCGCGTCGGTATTTTCTTACAAAGATTTCAACGGGACCTCTTACCGAGAAACGACGGCGCAGGGAAGCTGCTGCGGGGGTCCCTCAATCGGAGATGTATGATCCGTTAGGAGACTTCCTAAAAGAGTGGGCAGAGTATGTGGGAAAGTATAGTCCACTCGTGCAGATCCATGTTGTGCCAGCTATGGGTGAAACTACTGGTAGCGTACTCTTGAATGTACTTGGAGCGGCAGCAGCAGGTTACTCCGGCACCTACTACCGGGGTTCATCCACTTACGAATTCAAATCAGATTTGCAGGACCTTGAACTAGTGGATGGAGGTCGGGTTGTCCCGGAGGTGCTCCGGGGAATGCGGATGATGCCCGTTTCTTTTTCTGGAAGATCCGTACAGATGAAAGACATTGCCCAAAGAGGCGTATTCGTGTATCTGCCAGAGGTATTCAAATCTCCTAATCTGCAACTCAGGATTCGTGATCTAAAAAAGCCGGGACAGATTATCAATGTTCCCATTTCACAGGCGTGTCGGGAGCAAATATTGGCGGATTTTGAGCCGTACATGGACATGCAAAATGCTGCGGACGCAAGACTACGATTTATGATAAAGTAGTAACCCAGATCGTCAAGGGAAATCTCAAATGACTTACCGCTTGAGGTTTATGCGTGCCAATCAATGTTTGGCTCTAATATTAACCGCAGTCGGATTCATAGTATTCCAACAAGGTTGTGCGACACCTCATACCTATTCGTATGTGGGTCACACCACGTTTACTATAGACAACGTGAATCGGTTACATACCGGGATGAGTCCCGATGACGTTCGAGACGTTTTTGGTGACCCTGACAAAATCTATGATGCTTCTTTCGGAAAAAATGTTGGGGACCCGTGGACCGGCCGGGTCTGGCTTTACTTCACACAGGTAGATCGTAACTTCATATATGTCAAACGATACAAAAAGAATCTGTTGGTCTTTTATCCTCCCGGTGAGCAGATGAGGCTTAACCATTGGGTTATTGAAGAATAAGTTTAGGGTGTACTTTTGTCAATTGAGGAAAATTCTATGATTATTGACTCACACAGTCACGCATGGCCACGTTGGCCCTACCAACCCCCTGTTCCTGACAGCGATAGTCGTGGCAGGATTGAACAACTCCTCCATGAAATGGATCGGCACGGTGTTGATCAAGCCGTTCTGGTTTGTGCCAGAATCGATCACAACCCGGATAACAACGACTATATTTTCGAGCGTTCCAAGCAGTATCCGGACCGTATCATCCAATTTGCTGACGTCGATTGTTCGTGGACGGATACTTACCATACCCCCGGTGCGGCGGATCGGCTCGCGGCGGCGGCGGATCAATACGCACTGAAAGGGTATACGCACTATTTCAGGGGCGACGACGATGGCAGTTGGTTCTTTACAGATGAAGGGCAGCGATTCTTTCAGACCACTGCCGATCTCGGGCTAATTTCCAGCCTCGCAATGGGACCGCAGCTACAGGCTCCATTACGCAAATTGGCGGCGCAGTTCCCGTCCGTCACCTTTCTCTGTCACCACATGGGCGGCGCAAGAGCCGGGGAGGAACCCCCTTATCCGAACTTAAACGAGATCCTTGCGTCGGCGAAGGTGCCAAATATCAACATCAAGATGTCTGGGTTCGGGTATGTCTCCCAAGTTCCGTGGGGCTATCCTTATTCGGATACCGGCTGGATTGTCCGTGCACTCTACGAACATTTTGGTCCCGATCGTCTCTGCTGGGGGTCAGATTACCCTGTAGTCCGTTCCTACATGACCTACCAACACTCCCTCGAAGCGTTCCGCACACATTGCACCTTCATTCCAGATGCCGATAAGACAAAGATTCTCGGCGATTCCCTCCACCGGTTATTGACCGTAGGACAGGGGGGTTAGTCGGTATCCGTACCCCCTTTAGGGGAGCACAACAATTTTACAGAAATCTCAATCATGATAGACGCTCTAGGATCAACCTTTTTTTGACTTCTGTTACAGTACAAACGTATAATATTTTTGCCTTACTTTTCAGCATACCCCCGTCACCGATGAAGATGTCGAATCACTTGTTTTTCCTTAAACAACCAAAGAGGAGGTTCAAAATGAACATCAGAAAGTTTACCAAATTCGTGTCTGTCTTGACGATTGTCGCACTTATTGTGGGGATTTCCGTCTATGCCGCACCAGCTGAGGCAGAAGATGTAGAGAGAGAGATTCCTGTTGGCGTTGTTATAGCTCAGACAGGACCATTCGCTTCCCCGTATGGTCTGTCAATGCTAAATGGTTTTGAGCTAGCCCGCAAACAGATGAACGAGTCAGGAATCCTTGGCAATACCAAAATCACCTTCATCGTTGAGGATGATCAGAGCGTGAGCGCCGTTGAACCGGTTGAAAAACTGATTCATCAAGATGGGGTGGCTGCTATCGTTGGTTTTGCTATTTCAACGCAGCTTGAAGAGGTAATTCCAATTGCCGAAGAAAATAGTGTTATCATTGTTAGCTCGGTCTCGTCTGCCCCAGGTCTGAGTGCGCGTGGCGATTTTATCTTCCGTTCAGGCCTTAACTCAGGTGTGCTTAATCCCGCTGCTGTCAAGGCGACTCACAAGAAATACGATTACAAGCGGGCAGCTACGATATATCACCACCGCGATACTTATTCTACGCGTAGCGACGAAGCGTTTCGGGCTGCACTTGACGAGAGTGGTGTCGAGATTGTCGCCACAGAAATCTACGCAGGTGACGAGACCGACTTTTCGGCACAATTAACGCGGATAATGAAGTCAAATCCTGATGTTTTCTTTATTTCTGCTTTAGGATCCCACATACCTCCGATTCTGATTCAGGCGCGCGAGCTCATGCCTGATATACACGTTATTGTTCCTGAACTGACCAGTATTGAGGTGGAAGCTGCGGGTGCTGCTGCCGAGGGGGCGGTTACTTCTATCGGTTGGCTCAGTACGGCTGACACGCCGTTGAGTCGAGCATTCGTCGAGAGTTATATCAGGACATACGCGGCGGAGCCTCCGGCTTGGGCGGCACAGTCTCATGCTGCCTTCCATATTCTCGCCATGGCAATTGCAAACGCGCAATCCGTCAATCCAAGTGCGATTCGGGACACGCTAGCGAAGACTACAGATTTGGACACCGTTTTGGGTAATTTCTCCTTTGACCCCAACGGAGAGGCGGTCTATGACCCGATAGTCCTTATTGTCAAAGACGGCGCATTTGAGGTCTTTGAGTAATCCTCGGTGGAAATGCCAATCATGCCAGACGCTCCAAGTCCGAAATTTCTCGCCGATGAAAATGTGGGCAAACTGGGTAGGTGGCTGCGGATTTTAGGATACGATGTCGCCTACCAATCTCCCGCGCTCGATGCGCAGCTCGCGCTCAAGGCATTGCGTGAGAATCGGGTGATTCTGACGCGGGATCGAGAGTTTGTGGAGCGTCGTATGGTCGAGCGATACCTCTTACTCACCAACCAAGATCCCGTCGAGCAGCTCAAGCAGGTCATCCAGACGTTTCACTTGAAACTTGATCACAATTCTTTCTTTACACGATGCCTCGATTGCAATACCCCTATTGAATCCGTTCCCAAACCGGAGGTGCGATCGGTTGTGCCGGACTACGTCTATCGCACACAGGATCAGTTTCATCGGTGTCCGAATTGTAACAAACTGTTTTGGGCGGGTAGCCATACGACCAATTTTCAGGACTGGCTGAAGCGGGTGGGTTAGGAGAGTGGTGGTGAGGTTTTAGGGTTCATGTTTATTGGGAACGTTTCCTATCTCTAATTGTCGATACTACGGTATTGAATGATTTTTTGGCATCCCTCCAACGGAACATGAGATACGAACTCGCTATAACAGCCCCTATGCTGTAAAGGATAACTATTATCTCAATCTTATCCGATTTAAAATCAGACGTTGCCTAAGCCACCAGAAATGCGAATACCGTTGAAATTAGAGAGATTTGGAGTTTGTCTTCAAGGCTGCTCTTTCTGCTAATGTCATTCACCTCGAAAGTAACAATATAAGTTGTCATTTTGTCCCTCGGATATGTGAGCATTCATCAATATGGTAGTCCCACTCTAGCACCTTTACGCTTAACATTGTGTATAACGGCATCACGCCTGTCAAGGATTATTCTTACGGAGATCTTCAATTTGCTGACTCACTTTACGATAAATCCTACACTTCGATGATTTCCACATTTGCGCGGGGTAGGACGACCTTGTTTCCATCTTCCAGTTCAACTTCTAGCACGCGCACCATCGCTTCCGTCTCAAGCTGTTGCAGTTCGACTGGCAGGGCACACACGCGTCCCAGTTGCCCGAAATAGGGTTCACGGATGATGCGAATCGGGGTGCCGATATTGAGCGCGTCGCCTGTGCCTGCTGCCCCAACTGTCTCTGCCTGACCTTCGACGGGGATGATGATTTCTGGACGCACAACGCCGGCGCGGATCTGTGTCGCGCCATTGATCGAAGCCATCAGACCCTCCTGCGTTTTGAGCAGATCGAAGGTCCGTGCTGCCATGCTTATCTCTCCAAACCCTTCCGTGACGACCAGCGTCAGACCGAGTGACTCTGACCCCGTGATTGCGACCCCAAGTTCGTATCCTAGCAAGTCGCGGAGATCATCGTCGTGAATGCCACCCACAATTATCCCTTTAACGCCACCCCGAATTGCTTCCTGAATAGCATCATTCCCGACGACGGCACCACCGCAGAGGATTTTGTCTCGATGTGCGGGTTGGATGAGATCCTTGGTCAATGGGGCATCTGGAGAATCTACGACAACTTCAAGTGCTCCAACGGTCTCCCCGCCGACACCAAAAATCCCTTGGATATACGTTCCATACGCTTCGACGATAGCCCCTTCGTTAGAGATAATCTCGACGACTGATCCAGAGATATGCCCCATGACATTGACAGGAATCGGGGCTTCACGAATGATGACCTGTCCTGTGACATCGGAGATGCTTTCGATGGTTCCATCAATCGGTGCTCGCGCTTGCGACTTAAACAGGCCAAACAAGCCCTTGGTCTCGCCTATAATTTCGTCCTTTTCGATGGGTTCTCCCTCTTTTTTGAGCATGTAGTCCCTAATATCTTCGGTGGGGATACTTAGTAAATTTGCGATATTGACAAGTTGAACGTTTCCCGGCAGAGATGCTTTTGCGACCACATCCTCCGCCTCGATTTTATCCCCCATTTGAACAGTCACCTCTCCCTCAATTGGGAGTCGGCGTTCGTTGCGTATTGTTGTGCCCGCCGCAACTTTGAGTCCGGGGGTGTATGCGTGTGCCATAAATTTGCCTTTTTGTGTAAGATCTAATCCGTTTCAAAAATCTGGGTTTAATTCGTTGTAGAACGGACTTAATGATAGCAAATTCCTTTGTAAAAGACAATTTGACGTACTCCCAAAGCTAAAGCATTGGGATTCTTATCCACTATGTTAGCCGGATTTACATAGGTGCCAATTAAATTTGACACCTATCGGGGACGCCATCGCCCCAACTACGGGACTCAACAGGAATCCCGATACTTTGTTCCAGAGGTTGATTGCACCAACACCGTCTCGGTGATACTGAAAACCACAATGGTTGCAGTGATAGTTCCGGTTAGTGGGCTTCTTTCGATTCCCACACCGTGGGCAGGTCTGTGAGGTATATGCCTCTGATACAAACTTGACTTTCAAACCTGCCAGTTCTGCTTTGTAGCATATCATGAATTGGAGACGGGCAAACGCCCATTGGTGAACCTTCTGGTTAGACTTCTTACTAAACTTCGCTCTTTGACGGATCCCTTTGAGTTTTCCTATCACTATCGTATCTGCCTTCGCCTTGATGCAGTCAGATATAAATCGAGATGTGATTTTATGTTCGGCGTCCTTCAGTTGAGCGTTTAACTTCGCGAGTATCTTGGTCTTGATGCGTTTTAACCGATACCAGCGATTACTTCGCTTGACACACCTATCCATTTTGGATTGGATATATGCCTTGAACTTGTTGATATACTGTTTGGTAGCTCGCAAGGCACGACCGTTGTAGATTATCGTTTGTTCACCGTCATGCGACACTATCGGGTGAATCTCGCCCATGTCTATCGCAACCGCTTTGCCTGTTTCGTGTTTGGGTGGGGTGTGGACTTTGTAAACCAGTGAGAAATAGTAGCTGCCTCGTTGGAAATACATTTCCACATAGACCGGTTCTACTGTGGATTGAAGCGTGATAGCCGGGTTGCCTTTACCGTTGGATAATCTCAATACACCGTCTCTGAGTGAAATCGCACTCGACTTCCAACGCACCTTGAAAAAGTGTGGTGTGCGCTTAGGGGGCTTCGCTTGAGGGTTCGACTTAACAGCACGGAAATATGACTTGAGAGAATCGAAGTAGCTCTCAATTATCGCTTGAATCGTCTGACTATGGAGATTGTATCCACGCAAGCGCATATACTTTTGGACAGCACCTTGAGATAACCAAAAGCCTTTTTTACGCTTGACCTTGCGAATCAGAGAAACCACCTTCGAGTAGACGCGTCCTGATTCAGTGGCAAGTATATCCAATTCAGACGTTGGAGACACTTTGATTTTCTTGGTAGTGTACATGGGGATTGTCTTTCCGTCTTTGATTCTCTATACCGTAGAGTGCAGGGGACACCACCTTGCAGTGGTGCGGTATTCCCCTACCGAAAGACAAATTAAGTATATCATATTTTGCCTGCAAATTCAAGGAGGAACAGGGCTAAAGCATAGCTTATATCCCAAGCCTAAACACTTGGGCTTGATGGGCTAAAGTTCCATTCGGTAAATCAAAAAGGTCACAAAGATATTGACAATACAATTTCACCCCATTATAATGACGGAAAAGTGCCCACCGCAATATGTATCTGCATATTCAGTCATCTGATTTCTTAACCGGAGACGTTTTATGGACGCGACCCCCGAAATCCTGAAGGGCAACAACCCGATGAAGGTGGAACAGATTTTCGGACCCGACATCAAGCCCTATGAGGTACTTGAATTTGAATCAATGCTGCGGTATGAAGATTTTCAAATGTTTGGCGAGTATGGGTTTAAAAAAAATGGGCGGGTCATCATTACGCGGGCACCGGCACGACTAGATGTGATGGGTGGAATTGCGGCACACTGTGGTGCTAACGTCTTTGGATTGACACTTGAACGTTCTGCTGTTGTTGGTTGTCAAGCGAAGCAAGATCGTCGGTTGAGTGCCTTAAGTTTTGATGCGGGGTTACACGGATATCAATCCGCTCTTCAGATCTCCATTGACGATTTCTACACGGCTGGAACCCTAAAATCCTATGGGGAGGTTCAATCGCTTTTCGCGCAAAATCCACGAGTCACATGGGCAGGATATATCCTCGGCGGATTTTTCGTACTCCTGAAAGAAGGGCTGGTTGATTGCCTGCCGCACGGTGTGACGGTTATTGTTAAGAACAATATTCCGGTAGAGGCAGGAATCGGTTCTTCCGCAGCGATCGGTGTTGCAACGCTCACAGCGATTAACCATCTGTATGAACTCAATCTAAGCGCACTCGATATCGCTCGAATCGAGGGGATTGTCGAGAACCGTATTGTCGGCGTGCCGTGTGAAACCGTAGACGCAATCACGGTTGCCGCCGGACAGAAGGATACCCCACTTTCCATCCGCAGTCAACCGGATCAAGTACTTGAGACTGTTTCCCTTCCTCCAAATACAAGATTAATCGGTATTCACAGCAGAGCGCGACGGAGCCCAACGAGTTCAGCCTATGCTGATGCACGTATCGCGGCATTTATGGGATTGACAATTCTGCAGAAGACCCTCAATCTGGAGGAACTACGCGATGACTATCTATGTGGGTTGTCCGTTAAGGATTTCCGTCAAAAGTGTTGGAAGGTCTTGCCGGCACGGATGAAGGGCGCAGATTTCCTTGACCGATACGGCGAGACGGTTGATTCCCTCACAGCAGTTGAGCCTCAAAAGGTGTACGGTGTACGCAGCCGCGTCGAACATTCGATCTATGAACATGCCCGGGTAGAACGTTTTATTGAACACTTCAAAGCGGCGAGCACCAATCCGCAGGGCATTCATCACCATCTCACGGAGGCGGGAAAACTGATGTACGCATCGGATTGGAGCAGTCGTTTCCGCGCCGGGCTCGGTTTACCCGAAATTGAGCAGATTGTTCGGTCTATTCGGCGGGTCGGAGTCCACGGCGGTCTCTATGGAGCGAAAATTACGAGCGGCGGTAGTACGGTCGCAGTCCTCTGCTACGGCGATGTCTCTAACGCCATGATCCAGATTCTTTCCGCCTATAAATTGGCGTGGGGACTTGATGCAGAAGTGTTCGCCAGCTCATCGCCGGGCGCGTTTGAGTTTGGACACGTTATCTTGCGACTTAGCAAGGAGTAGGGGAGGCGAAAACGGGAAAACGAGAAGACGTTTACCACAGAGACGCAGAGAGCACAAAGGAAAACAAAATGAAACCCCTGCCCTTGTTCACTGATATTGTGATTGACGCGCCTATTACGGAAGGGGTGAAGTATGCAGGTTCAAAACTGAAACTCTTGCCTCACATATTGGACCTGGCAAAAAAGACCGACGCCAAGACCGTCCTAGATGGTTTCTCAGGAACGACGCGAGTGTCCCAAGCGTTTGCAAAGACAGGTTACCGAGTCCTCTGCAACGACATTGCCGCATGGTCTGAGGTATTCGGGGTATGCTATCTGCTCAATCGCAAAAGCAAAGCAGATTATATTGAACTCATTGAACACCTTAACACACTGTTACCTAGGGATGGCTGGTTCACAGCGCGCTATGGAGGAAACCCGACAGCGGCGCAAGCGGATGGACTCAAGAAGCCGTGGCAGATTCATAACACACGGAAATTGGACGCGATACGGGAGGAGATTGATCGGCTCACCCTGACGAGAGTTGAAAGGGCGGTCGCGCTCACAAGCCTGATCCTCGCGCTTGATCGGGTTGATAGCACCCTTGGGCATTTTGCCTCGTATCTCAAGGAGTGGTCGCCTCGATCGTATAATACCTTGACCCTTAAAGTGCCAAATCTCTTTTGCACCGACGAGCAGCATGAAGTATCGCGTCAGGACATCTTTGAACTGGTAAACGATAGCGTCGTTGATCTGGCATACTACGATCCGCCTTACGGGTCTAATAATGAGAAAATGCCGCCCTCCAGGGTTAGATACGCCTCATACTATCATCTCTGGTCAACGGTATGCCTTAACGATGAGCCTGAATTGTTTGGCAAGGCGTTGCGGCGAAAGGACACATCGGACACTTTGGCTTCGTCTGTCTTTGAGGAGTTCCGAAGAAATGAGCGCACAGGCCGCTTCATCGCAGTTGAATCCATCGATCGATTGATTCGGAACACGCACGCTCGATGGATTATCCTCTCTTACAGTTCAGAGGGGCGCGCAACCGCCGGTGAACTCAATGAAATTCTTCGGAGTCACGGTTCTCTCGTTGAGGTCGTTGAAATAGACTATAAGCGGAACGTAATGGCAGAGATGCAATCAACCCACGATTGGGTGCGGAATGCTAATATCCCGAATCAAGAATTTTTGTTTCTCATCGAAACAAACACCAATAATTAGAAAGATGGTTCATATTAAGAAATCGTGCAACAGAAACTGATTTATAGTGAATTCAAAAAATAAAGAAACACTTTCGCTCCCCATGTTTAGTAGGCGCTGTTTGCAACTGCGCCGATTTTGGGTGTTTCATTAATTCTAAAATCTACTATAGTTCATATGTTCATTAGTACATTAGTTCATTTTTTACGTTTCACGCATCACGTTTCACGTTCTTAGCATTTTGCACTTACTTCTGACATAAATCAAGGAGGTATATGAATGTCCGAACAACCTATGCGTGGTATGTTTCCAGTCCTGATTACGCCCTTTGATGAGCAGGATCGCATTGATGAAGATAGCCTGCGGAGCGTCGTCGAGTACAACATCAGCGCTGGCGTCCACGGCGTGGTGATCGCGTTCGCCACAGAAATTATGAAACTCACCGAAGCCGAACGATTGCAGATTGCTAAAGTGGTGGTTGATCAGACGCGCGGTAGGGTGCCGGTCGTTGTGAATACCGGCGCGGTGTCAACCGTTGCAACCGTGCAATATAGCCAGCAAACTGAGGACCTCGGCGTAACAGCGGTGATGTGCACCCCTCCCGCAGCGGATGCGCCGGTAGCCGAGAAAAAGGCGCACTTCAAGGCGTTATCCGATGCTGTCAGTGTTCCAATCTTCGTTCAGGAGGCGGGTACGTCGCTCGGCGGAGCACTACTACGACAAATCGCTGAGGAAACCGAGCACGTACGTTACGCTAAAGTCGAAAACGCACCACCAGCACAGAAGGTCTACGAAGCGGTCCAGCACGGAGGCGATCTGGTCACAGTCTTCGGTGGCGCGAGTGGAACTTACCTTATCGAAGAACTGCGCCGTGGTTCACAAGGCACGATGCCTTGGCCCAGCCTGCCACACGCTTTTGTTCAGGTCTGGGACCGCTGGGAATCCGGTGACGAAATCGCAGCCCGTAAAGTCTGGGAGCGGGAAATTGCCCCGATTCTCCGTGTGGGAGGGCTCGTCCACAAAGAGATTCTCTACCGCAAAGGCATTATCAAATCTCCACGTTGGCGTTCTCCGGGACCTGCTCCGCTCGACGACGTGGGTCAGCGGGAATTGGATGAGGTGTGCGATCGGTTAGGGATTGGTTGATACACTTTGGTGCAAACTTTTTCCGTGAGAAATCGTCATAATATCATTGAATATTGACATCTGGGAAAAGTTAAAATATAATATAAAATTATCTGCCATATTATCAACTCCGATTTTCTGTGGGTAAAAAAAGCAATGTCAGTGAAAATTACAGAAGCAGACCTAAAAGCTGCCCTGCCCGACCTCACCACCACAGTGCGTTTTGCGGGACTCCACAAACCCGTTGAGGTGTATCGGGACAGATGGGGCATCCCTCATATTAAGGCGGAGAACGAAAACGACCTGTTTTTCGCACAAGGTTTTGTTACCGCGCAGGACCGGCTGTGGCACATGGATGCGGATCGGCATCGTGCGCTCGGCAGATGGGCGGAGTTCGCAGGACCGAACGGCGTGACTCAAGATCGGTTGTTGCGAGCAGCGGGAATGGGTCGCACCGCAAAGCTTGATTACGAAATCGCCAGCCCTGAAGCCAAGACTATGGTTGATGCCTACACAGCGGGTGTGAACGCCTACCTTGATACAGTTCAAACTCTGCCTATTGAGTACACAATCCTTGACCAAACCCCCGAACGGTGGGAGAATTGGCACTGTCTCGCTGTCTACAAGATACGCAATACCCTCTTAGGAACATTTGAACCGAAACTCTACCGGATGCGCTTGGCAAAAACACTCGGTCCCGAAAGACTCGCTGAACTGATGAAGGGGTATCCGAATGGGCACCTGCTCACGGTGCCGCCGGGCGAGGTTTACGAGGGGGCTCCGCTTGAAGGGCTTAATGAATTGAGCGAGGCTGCTGGTGCGGCGAACTGGCTTGATGAGGTGGATGCGGGGTCAAATGGCTGGTCAATCTCTGGTGAACTTACCGAATCGGGCTTGCCGTTAGTGGGCGGTGACTCACATCGCGCGCTTGATACGCCGAGTGTTTACTACCAGGTCCACCTCTCGTGTCCCGACTTCACAGTGATTGGGCACGCTGTGCCGGGGATGCCGGGCGCGCTCCATTTCTGCCACAACGAATATGTGGCGTGGGGGATGACGCATGGTGGCGCGGATACGCAGGATCTTTTTATCGAACGCTTCCGTGAGGGCCCGGAGGGTCGTGAATATCTGTTCAAGGGTGAATGGCGATCCGCCGAGGTGCTGAACGAAACAATCGAGGTGCGGGATGCTGACGCAGTACCGTTGGAGGTAACGATTACCCACCACGGTCCCGTTGTCGCTGGGAATCCTGTATCGGGAGCAGGTATAACAATCAGTGATCCGGGGCTCATTGCCGGTTCCGACTGGGTCGATGCGGCACGCGATGCGATGCGATCGAAGTCCGTAGATGAGTTGCACCAAGCGTTTCGCAACTGGACAGATCGTGTGAATAATTACGCGGTCGCTGATGTGCACGGGAATTTCGGTTATCTGCACGAAGGCAAAATCCCGATTCGGCCTGAATCGAACGGCTGGCGCGCGGTGCCGGGCTGGACGGGTGAATATGAGTGGAACGGCTATATCCCTCACGACGAACTGCCAAAAGCCATCAATCCCGACACCGGGTACGCAGTCACCTGCAATCAACGGGTCGCCGGGCATGACTACCCCTACTATGTGGGGTTGTCTTTCACACCGGAGTATCGCGCCCGGCGCGTTCAGACACAAATCCTTTCACTCGAACCGGGAACGGCGACCGTTGACGATATGGCACGTATTCACGCAGAGCGGGTTTCAAATCCGGCGCGAGTTTTCACAAAAGCGTTGATCCGAACCACGCCGCTTGATGAGGATTCAGCGGAAGCGCTGGAATTGCTACGAACATGGAACTATAGCATGGATCGTGATCAAGCCCAACCGTTGATTTACGCTAAGACCAAGACGTATGTTATCCAATTCCTGCTCGATCAACTGATGGGAGATATGGCAGCGGAGGTATTTTCCGGTGCTGCGGGAGGCGATGCCCATGCCCGTCAGATTGTCGTGAGGATGAACCAAGAACTTGATGGGAGTGACAGCCCTTTGCTGCCGCACGATCACGATTGGCCGGAGATGTTGGCTTCCGCACTCCGGTCTGCGGTTGCAGATCTCAAAGCGCAGCTTGGTGATGATATGTCGAAGTGGAGGTGGGGGCAACTGCATCGAACGCATCCGCAACATCCACTTTCGCCGGTGTTTCCTGAGTTTGCTGAACTACTGGATCCACCATCAGTTTCAACGCACGGTGATGGCGACACGCCGCTCGCTGGGAGTTACGCCCTCCACAATGAATTTATCACCACAGGTATGTCCGTCAACCGTTACATCCACGACCCGTCAGACTGGACCAATTCACGGTGGATTGTGCCGTTGGGGGCATCGGGTCACCCCGGTAGTCCGCACTACGCAGATCAGGCGGAGATGTGGTCGAATGTCGAGTATATTCCGCAACTTTGGGACTGGGACCAGATTGCGGCTGAAGCGGAATCGCAGCAACGTATTGAACCAGCAGAGTCAGGGTAGGTTCTGAATGACTGTGAAAAGATCGATTTTCCCTGTTCTTTCCCCACTAACACTAAAAAGAAAGGAAGGATGGAACAGATGGGAGGAAGTAAACAGTTGTCGCGCCTGAACTTCCGCCCCCGTCTGTACAAACAGCTATGAATAGCCGAAACAGCGCAGTGTCTAAATTCTTGGATGCCAAACAGAATCGGCGCAGGCAAGCTAAATATCGCCAAAAGCGGTTGAAAATGGGCTTGCCTGCTGCTGTTCCATTGAAACACGTTTCGCTCAATCAAGAGGCGAAGAAGGCGATTGCTTCCACGGAAGCGATCGGTACGGCAAAGCAGAAAAAGCTTTTTGTCACCCGGCACTTTGGTTGGCCCGTGTCGCTCGGTGTTCATCTCCTTGCGGCGATTCTACTGACCCTCTATGCCGTTCAAGAGTATATTCCCGAAGCGGAGCCTGTCTTTCTGGATTTCGTGGAGCTTCCTCCTAAAGCTCGGGATATACGAACGCTAACTCCTATAAAACCCATGAAACCTGCCGACAGAGTGATAATTCAGGCACCACGTACACCACGTTCAACGCCGACTGCTGTAGAAATCCCAAAGGAGGAGGCCCAATTGCACACACTGGGTGGAGATCTGACACCTGTGCAGGACGCGCCAGGCGTTGGTAGTATTAACATACCAAAAGGACCCGCCGTTCAGGTGCCGCAGAAGGGCGTGCAAATCATCGACAACGCGCCGAAGGTCAACATTCATCGCGACACACAGTTTGCCCCGGAAGATACTGACCTGAGTGATGTTCCGGATCCAGGTCTCGGTGACCGTACCATTGATACAGCGGTAGAGGTCGAAGTCGATCAGAGACCGCGAACCCTCAGCACGCCCGATCCAAAGTACCCCCCAGCCGCGCGTCGCGCTGAGAGGGAAGGTCTCGTTGAACTTGAGTTTATTGTCGGCGTGGACGGAAGGGCATCGGACATTACAGTGATAAAGGAAGAACCGAAAGGGTTCAGCTTCGGTGAAGCGGCGATTGAAGCCGTGAAAAGATGGCGCTTTGTTCCAGCCAAGAAAGGTGGGGACAGCGTTCCCATGCGGGTAAAAATTCCGATTCGGTTTACCTTGGATGACTAGTCCACACTCGCAAGATAGGGATTGTTGCTCATCTCGATGTTGGGTTTCCGTTTCAATAGGTTGCCCTACCGCCGCTTACATCGTAACACTGTCCCGTCACAAAGCTGGCATCGTCCGACGCTAGGAAATGTACTACCGCTGCGACCTCCTCCGGCTTTCCGACCCGTCCTAGCGGAATTTTACTGACCATATAATCGATAGTGGACTGCGACACCTGTTCCAGAATTGGGGTTTGGATAACCGCCGGTGAAACACAGTTGACATTGATGCTATACTCGGTGACCTCTTTTGCCAAGGCTTTCGTCAGACAGATGACGCCCGCTTTCGACGCCGAGTACGGGATGAGCGTTGGATTGCCCTCCTTGCCTGCAATTGAAGCGACACTGACAATCTTGCCGTACTGCCGCTCGATCATGTGGTCAATCACCGCTTTGCAGCAGAGAAATACGCCCTTCAGGTTCACATCTATGACCGCATCCCAATCCGATTCAGCCAGATCTGGCAGCGTTGCCGTTTTCCCAGCAATACCGGCGTTGTTCACCAGAATATCGATCTGGTTAAAAGCCTCCAACGTTTGCTGTGCCATGCGTTGCGTCTGATCTAACTTTGAGACATCTACCTCAACCACGAGGGACTTGCGTCCCAACGCCTCAATCTCTTTTGCTACTGTCTCACCGACTTTACGGTTCAGTTCAGCGACGACGACTGTTGCGCCAGCACCTGCTAGTCGCAGCGCAATCGCACGTCCGATTCCTTGTCCCGCGCCTGTCACAATTGCAACCTTATCCGTTAAATCCATATAAATCCCCTCCTTGTTATTTGGTTCATTGGTTCATTAGTTGCTTGTGATATACATTGTGCTCCGCTGGAGCACAGGTATTAGAGGCATCACCGTGCTATAGATATATCGCTCCGCTGGAGCGAAAAAATTGTACAGATTGCAATCGTAGAGGCGAGGTCCCCTCGCCCAATGGGTTGGGAGACCCAACCCCTACGGATTGAACAGTTGGCTTGGGGTTGGGGTTCACAGTTCCTATTCAACCCAATCTACATGTTGTCAAAGGTCAACATGCCCTAGCAACTCGCGTTACACTAATGAACCAATTGTTTTTACGTTTCACGCATCACGTTTCACTGTCTTGAGCATATTGCACCCAACCTGCGAAATAGCGCGGTGCCCACCTGCGTGATAGATAAAAGGTCTTCGTAGAATAGCGACCGTGCGGCGGGAGCACTTCGGCGTCAATCCACGCCTCCGCTCCAGTCAGTGTCGGGAATTCGATTAGCCATGCCCGATGCCACGCATCTTGCGCCCCCATCAGCTTAAACGCTTCTAAGCGCATCAGCCCGTGTTCACGGGCGACTGACTGCATCAGTTCAATATGCTCGGTATCACCCCGCTCCTCCAGTGTTGCTTCGCTCGCCTCTGGTCTCCAGCGTCCGAAAAGCAGGGCAACCACGCTGCCCCTATCCACATCAAGTGCCGGAACATTATGCGGATCTGTCCCGTCCGGCACGACCGGTTCAGGGGAGCGGGTAACCCACTGTGAAAAACGCTCGCGTCCCCAGTGTCGCGCGGTGTAGTATTCATAGTAGCCGTAGCGACCATAAGGCGGTGCCATTTCGGCATCGATCCACGCCTCTGCACCCGCTAGCGTGGGAAACTCGATAACCCAGAAACGTTCCCACGAACCCTGCGGTGTCATCAGCTTAAAGCCTTCCAGCCGCATCAGTCCGTGTTCGCGGGCGACCGATAGCATCAGATCAACATGCTCCTGCTGATACGCATCTCGCTGCGCCGGTGTCAGATCGTGCCACGTGGGCAGCCGACCGCCCTTGTAGAGTATAATCACACTATCTGTGCTGACTTCTGGTGTCGTTGTCATGGAGGTATCCTCCTTTTCAATACGGACAAGAAATTCACCGGGCGGTGAGCCATTCAACGAGGAGATCAACTTGTCGCAACCCTTTATCGTCCAACGCTTGTGGTTCGATCGCTTCGTGGGTGATACCTGCTACCGTGATAATCCCTGTCATCGTGGGATGCGGTGCTGCGACGCGGAGAACGTTGCGCTGTGAGGCAATCTCGGTTTTTTGCAGCAGCCCAAGGACGGGGAGCATTTTTGCCATTGGGATCCGGACGATCCGAATATTGGTGTTTTTTCCAAAGACCCGCCACGCTGCTTCTCGCGTTACGGGTCCCTTATCAAGCCCTTGTCGCGTACCCACTAAGGCGAAATCTACACCTATTCTCTCTTTAATCAGTTGTGACAATCCACTCTCAATTTGTGTCGCTTCAAGAGGTTCGCTGAGATTGGCAATTGGCTTGTTGGTTTCATCGGCGGTGGGTGGTCGGAGATTGAGGTAACGCATCGGTCCATCTTTGGGCTTAACCCAAGCAAAGCGTCCCCGTTGGAGACGACGCTCTGTCTGCGTGAGGTCTATGTACTGTCCGACAACGCCCACCGATTCGATGACGTGGATTTCGACATAGCCGTTGGCTGCCATAGGTCCAGGATAATTCACCGACCCGGTGTTGACACAAACGGCAGCTCCGTCCTCAAAGCTCTCTGGCACCCATGCCTCAAATCTGTGGGTTGTGGCGGAGAGTACTAGATCCGCTTTATCGAGTAGGAGGTGGCGTCGTTCTGGGGAAAGTATCATGTCCCATGCCCCTGTCCGCGAATGTGCGGCTACGATAATCAGATCTTTATCCCCTTTTTCGATACCTTTGAGGGTTTCTATCATCCACGCCCGGCTGCTTTCCGGGAACGCTACCGCTGCGTCCATCGGCTGGTCGGAGAAGTGCATCTGAATTAGGTGAACGGTGTAATCGCTGACAGAAATTTGGGCGTAGTATTCCGATTTGTTTGGACGGATAACGCTTGCGTGGGCATCTAACGCTACCAGATCGAGGATCGGTGCGCCTTCGCCGTAGTCCGACTGTCTGTGGGTCGGGCTGTAGTATTCGTTCTCGCCGTCCGCAACGTTAGGGTAGAAATGCTCACGCCACCACGGATCGGATTGTAGCCAAGGGATAAAGGTGTTTTCCCAGCGATGTTTGACGTGATCGCCTAAGCCGATCATAAAGGCGGGATTTCCCGCTTTAATCCAAGCGGTCATTCGGGCAAATTCCACGCTACTGAGGGGTGAGTCCCCCTTGTTATCGCTCATGATGGCGAAGTGCAGACCTGCCAGCCGGTCTAAATCTGCGATGGATTCGACACCCGGCAGTCCTTCTTCAGTGATGCCCTGCGGATGAGTGAGTTCGGCGTGTATTCTCTGTAAAGTCACCCCTGAGATCAGCAGGATCAGTGCAAGCAGCTGTCGTAGTTTTTGCGTCATTGGTGCATTATCCTCATTATTCCAGTTTTTGCCGTCCTTCAACCGCAGAGGCACAGAGGACGCAGAGCAGAAATCATTAACAGATTCTATACACATTGCGTTCCGCCCCGATAAATCCCCGATAAATCAGGACAGGTGGGATTCAAAACTAAAGCGACAGATTATGTTGGTTCAAGTACATTAGCGTATTTTTTCACGTTTCACGCATCACGTTTCACGTTCTTGGGACGTGTTGCGATAAACCAATTACGCTTCCCAGATGGGCCAATCGGTCTCTTGGAGGCGTTTCCAGAGGCTATCGAACCGCTCGCTGCCGTCGTCCTCCCATTCGTCTAACCTGACACCGGGCGCGAAGGATTCGTCTACCCCCTGCTTCATCAGTCGTTCTGCTTGCTGTAGGCTCTGGTAGTAGTGTTTCAAGCCACCGGGGAGCGTAACGACGGAGATATGTCGAAGCCATTCCGGTGCTGATGTTTGAGAATAACGGCTGACAGCATCTTCATTCAATTCTACGCCCAGCCCCGGTCCCTCCGGGACTTTCATGAACCCCCGCTGAACCGTGTGTCCATCCATAATCAGGTCATTTTCGTAGGTGTGGTTTGCCGTAACGCCCGGCAGGGTCGCTGTCGGCATCACCGCTCCCAGATGACAGGCGAATGCTGCGGTGATGCCAGTGCCGACGTACTGTAACAGAATGGGCGTGTTCGCTGCGGCAAACGCCCAACCGGATGCCAACGCGCTTTTGATCGATTCATGACTGCACAGGGCACCATCGAAATCGCCGGCGCGAAGTCCAATCCACGGTCCTGATGGCTGACGCGACGCGCCCTCTCGGATGACACCGACACCGTGTAGGTAGAACGGGATGCGAATTTCTTGATGTAACCGCCGCCACCCCTCAACGTCATACGCGAAGATTGGTTCCTCCACACCTTTGACTATCGGAATCTTCTCCAATTCTCGCAAGATGGGCAGTGCTTTCTCTACGTTGGTCAATGCGCCGTTAAAGTCGAATTCTACGCGAAAGTCCGGCGGTGCGCCCTCCTGCATCGCCTGTGATTGTTCGACAATATCATAGAACGCCCTCGCTTTGCATTTGAGTCCGCGATACCCGCGTTCGGCGGCGACCTGAACTTCGGCGGCACTGTCTTCGGGCGACATGGAGGGCATCCACCAACCCATCGACACCCATTGACGTACCTGCTGTCCCATCAACTTCCATGCGGGCAGATCTAAGTGTTTACCCATCAGGTCGTAGCACGCCATATCGAGGTTGAATCGCCCCTCTCCCATGAGGTGATCGAACGGGTTCGTGCCGATGTATGCGTCGAGGAGCTCCGGCTCGAAGGGTGGACCGGGATTCTCTCCAAGCCCAACTAAACCGGTATCTGTATGAAATTTATAGACCGTCGTCTGCTCGTCCAGCCCAAAATGATAGAATTGCTTGCGAATGCGTTCTTCGTAGGGAACCCGCAGGGCGATTGATTCAATCTCGGTGATTTTCATGGGAGATGTCCTTTCATCGTAAATTATGAACCCGCTCATAATAGCACAGATTCGGCTCTCGGACAATAGAAATGTGGGAAAATAGGTAATGTGCAAAGGGCAATTGAAAACGAGAGGACGAGAAAACGGGAGGACGGGATTCTGGTTTTCTCGTTTTCCGGTTTTCCCGTTTTCGTGCTAAAGTTCTAGAGGAACGCAAATTGTTCTTTTCAATCTATTGAAATCGATCTATCAAGAGCTGCGTAATGGGGTTGGGACGACTGTAGTAGTGCTGGGTGGCTTCGTCTTTGCCCTCCCATAAACGGCGTGGAAAAATTGTGTGATTACTGAGGTATCGGTCTGTTGTCCTGCCACAGTAGATGTGGATGGTGCGCCGCTCGGAGGTGGTCCGTCGGACATTGCCTGCATGGAAAGTTGATGCGTTGAAAAGGATCCCTGTGCCAGCGCGACCGACGAGATGCTGCGCCGTACTCAGATCGTACTCGGTGGACTGTGCCGTGCCGGGCAGGACACTGAAGGTGTGCGTTGTATCATCTACGTCTGTCAGGTAATAGACGACGGATAGATAGCGCGTGTAGTACGGTGGGTTGTCTGCCCCACTAGCATCACGGCTCGCATCGCGGTGCCAGCGGCATTCGGTGTCACCGTCGGGGTTCGGCGCACGGAGCATCACCGAGTGTTCCTCCGCGCAGAGGTCTTTTCCCATGATCTCATTCATTAACGGCAGCAGCGTCGGTGGGCGCATGGTCACGTCCATCTCCGGGCAGGCAAGTAGGGCGTGGACATTCTGTGTCCGCCCCGACTGTCCACGGCTTATCCACATCACGGGATTCTCGATGAGATCCCGATCGATCGCCTCGTTGATGGAGCGAACCTCCTCGGAGGATAGGGCATCCGGTACGACGAGGTAGCCGTTCTCCTTGAAAAAATCTAACTGTTCTTTCATCAGGTTTTTCCTCGCAGTGGGTTGGGGTGTGCTGGTGGATTGCGTTGAGAATTATAGTAGTGAACGGGTGGATAGTCAAGCACAAAGGTGGAAATTTAGATTCTCCCTTTTTGGATAGATGTGCTATAATTGAAATATAGCTTTATACTATCAGTGATGTAGGTTGGGTTGAACGGCTAAAAGCGAATGCCTATCAAGAGCAATTGAACTTCTGCTTTTCAATAACACTGTTTATAGATAGATCGTTAAGTGAAACCCAACGCTCAATCCAAGCGGCGATCAAGAGTTGGGTTTCACTAAAATTAGGAGGGGTTAGGCAGAATTGAATCTCGAAATCCGAATGGAATGCTTGGGATTTGTCGCAGGTTCCGTTCAACCCAACCTACGGGCTTTAAATTCTAGGGCTGTGCTAGTACACTGTCAGGCAAATTATGATTGTCTATATGGATTGAGACTCATAATACTTCGTAGGGGTCGGGTCACCCGAACCCCTTGTTGATATGCAAAACTTATATGACTGAGTACTAGTTCGTTGGTTATAACATACAGAGGTTACGGCATACGGAGTATGCCTACTACTATTAACTTAGGCTAGGATAAAATGGCTAAATATTTCGCATCTGCAATAGACAAACCGACGGTTGAACCCTACGAAATTTCGCAGACACTGCGCGGGCAGCTTCACTACTTTACCGAGGGGGCGAGTGCTCGTCAATGGGAACATAGCGGCGATCCCAATGCGTTTTTCTTCCCACTCGAACTTACCTCTGAACTGTACGACGAAGGGGTATTCTATGTGACCTCTCCGTTAGATGATCAGAACCAAGCCGAAATTGAGATTACAGAAGAACAGGAAGACTTTTTGGACTGGCTCATCTCGAATCAGATTGAGAAGGTCAAGGTTTCGGAAGTGAAACGTGATTCGTGAAACGTGAGAAGAACAACACGTAATGCATAAATTGGTTGATTGGTTCATTAATGAACTAATGAATAAGTGAACAAATGAACCAAGGACAGGAGTTTTAGATGGCTGTTACGACAAACAGAGTTGATCAGATGCAAGTGATCTCCACCGGCGGTGCGCTTGGGGCGGAAATTCAGGGAATAGACCTAGCGCACCCGCTGCCCGAAGACACAATTCAGCGTCTGCATCAGGCGTTGCTAGCACACTGTGTCCTCCTCTTTCGTGGGCAGGGGATTAGCGACGAGGATCAGGTCCGTTTTACCAACTACTTCGGTCAGGCGGTCGAACATGTCCGCAAGCAGATGCCGCGTCCTGTCAAAGAGATCTTTTTCGTTTCCAATGTGGAGAAGGACGGTCAACCGATTGGGGCACTCGGCAACGACGAGATCCCGTTCCACTCCGATCTGTCGTACCTACGGCGTCCGGGAACACTTTCGATTATCTACGCTGTCGAACTTCCTTCGACCGGCGGTGCCACGCGGTGGTGCAATTGCTACGCCGCCTATGAGGGACTCGATCCTGACCTCAAGGCGCGGCTCAAGGGAGTGCGCGCTGTCCATCGCCATCATGTCGAGAGCCAGAATCCGCCGGAGCTGATTGACCATCCCGTTGTCTGCACTCACCCCGACACCGGGCGTAAAGCGTTATACGTTGGTCCCCACCTGACGCGGCACATTGTGGGCTTTAGCGAATCGGAAAGCCGTGAATTGCTTGATACACTCTTCGATCATCTGTCGCAGGATCGTTTTGTCTGGACGCACGATTGGGAGGTCGGCGATCTGATTATCTGGGATAACCGATGTACCATGCACCGCCGAGAGGGGTTCCCATCAACTGAGCGGCGGATCATGAAGCGGACGCAGATTTTCAACGATGCGATTCCGTATGAGTGAAACGTGAAGACGTGAAGACGTGAAGACGGGCAGACGAGAAACGTGATGTGTAAGAAGAAAGCGCTTGGACATCTTGCGTATTAAGCAAATGAAGGCGCGAACAAAAGCAAGGAGGGAACAGTGAAAAACGATCGATTTCTGCTCTCTGCTCTGGTTGACTTTCCGGATGACTGCAATCGCTTGGTCTTTACGCCCGATCTGGTAGAGAACTTGATAGATCGCCTCCACTGGATGGGTGTCCGTCGGGTTTACTGGAACTACTACCAGCAAGGGATGTGGGACAATTTCGCCGACAAGTCAGAAGCGACTCGCCAGACCCTTGCGAATTTGGGTGAGCCTTTAGCTTTGGGCTGTCGCCTAGCGCATGAACGAGAGATGGAATTCTACGCTACCATCAAGCCGTACGAGACGGGTGCGAGTCATGCCAATCCCAAAGATAGCCCTGAGATGATGGCTGTACCCGGCTTGCCGTGCATTGGTGGGGTTTGCAAGGTTGATCCGTGGGTCATGGCGCGTCCGGAGATGCGGGTGCGAGGGCGTAGCGCGGACATGCCAACAGGTCTAGAGAAAATCCCGATTGAGCGCATCCAGCTCCGCCAGAAAGATATGGTCCCGATCCGTATCGCACCAGAAAATATCGAAATTTGGACCAGTGACGATAACGACTCCTACCAAAAACAAGACCTGACTTTTGCGTTGACCGAATCTGTTGAAACCTGCCCCCGCGATGTTTTTGAACTCGACGGTGACCCGGTCACGTCAAAGGGGGAGTCGGTGCGAGCCATCAACTTGAGTGGACTGAATCTGCTTGATCCGTTTATTGCAATCACCACTAATTTTGCAGACAGGAATGGCAGCTTTCGCAACACCGCAATGGAGATGGTACGGGCATTTGGTCCCGGCGACCAGCCGATCCCAGTTGTCGTTGCCAGTCACAAGGCGGTTTGGAGGCCCCTGCGCGACTTCCGCACTGGTGACCTTGAGTACGATGCAGGACTCGGTGATTCCCTCGTCTGCCTTGATGTGACTAACCAACCAGATGCGTTTGCGGGAGAACCTAACGACGGGGTTATTGCGGTTGCAAGGGGACGCAATGAGTATTTTTCGGGGTCGCTTTGTGAGGCGTATGCAGAGGTGCAAGCCTACTGGTTGAGTTGGATCGGTGCGTGTATCGCGGCGGGCGTTGATGGATTGGACGTTCGCATCTCCTGTCATAGCAGCTGGACAAACACCCCGGAGATATACGGTTTTAATGAACCTGTGGCGGCAGAGTACCAGCGGCGATATGGAGTCAATCCAGACGTGGAACCGTACGACCCGGCGTTGCTTGGGGCACTTCGGGGCGAATTCTTCGATCAGTTTCTGCGAGCGACGAAGCGGCGTTTGTCGGCGGCTGGCAAACGGATGCAGGTTCATGCGGAGATGGAGTCGTTTCGGCCTGATGCCTGTCAGGGACGCTGGCGCACCCGTCCGGGCAACATCACGTTTAACTGGCGGAGTTGGCTGCACACCGGGCTAGCGGACGAAGCCACACTGTTTGGGCGCGGCTGGATGCCTGAGCAAATGCTCAACGACGGACTCACATTGGAGATGTTGCGGGAAGCTGCTGATACCAATGTGCTTGTCCATTTAAGCAAGGCGGTCGGACATAGCCGCGACGGCGGGGTGCACGCCGATTTGCTGGAGTATATCTACCGTTTCGGTGGACTTGCCGGATACACGCTCTATGAGACGGCAGCGATGTATGATGGGCAGTATCTTGGCCCTGACGGTCAGCTGCAATTCCACGCAGGGTTGTGTGAGGGGATACGCGACCGTGTTAGAAGTTTGGGGCTGATTGATTAAAGGGTGAAGAGAAACCGAGTTTTTTCTTCAAAACTCGGTTTCTGTCGTCCGCATAAACTTTTGGTTGTTGCCCTGAATGACTACAAGCAATTGATATATAGTGAATTCAAAAAATAAATAGACTAGGACTTACGCAGTTGAACGCTCAAAGCCTCCGTTCCGAGAGTCTTCGACCTGTAGCCGTTGGACACTGTTCCCAACGCCCGATGAATCGGGCAACTACAGTAAGGTCTTAGGTTTGTAGTAGGGCGATTTATCGCCCGTCCGGACGCGCAATAAACGCGCGACTACAAACTGAAGTGCATAACTCCTATAGACATTAAAAGTAGAAGTTTTTTGTGCCACGATCTGTTAGATTGTGATCCCAAGCCGCAAACTAACAGTTCGCGCTACAGTGTCTTATTAATTCTGAGATCCACTATAAATGGAGTGTAAATGATGACCGATCAATCAGGGGACTATCGTGCGGCAATTATCGAGTGTGGGAGTATCGCGAGTAGCCACGCTTCTGGCTATAATCGGACCGAGGCAACCACGATAGTGGCGTGTGCGGACACGGTGGAAGCCAAGGCACAGAATTTCGCCCAACGGAATAGTATCCCGAACCACTACACCGATTACCGACAGATGCTTGATGTTGAGCAACCTGAAATCGTGAGTGTGTGCACGTGGCATCCCCTTCACGCGGAAATGACAATCGCTGCTGCTGCGCGTCAGCCCAAGGCTATCCTTTGCGAGAAACCGATGGCGACCAACTTGGGTGAAGCTGAGGCGATGATGATTGCTTGTCAGCGCAATCACGTTAAGCTAGCGATCGGCTTTCAGCGTCGATTTCTTGGGGCATGGACGGAAGCGAAGGAACTCATTGCCGCAGGGGCAATCGGCGAGCCTCAACGGGTATCGCACACCCGTCTGACCGGATTGCTCAACGCTACCAGCCACGGGTTCGACTGTATGCGTTACATTCTGGGCGATCCCAAGGTAGCATGGGTCTTCGGTCAGGTGGAGCGGAAAACCGACCGGTACGAGCGTAGTGTGCGCAGCGAAGACTGCGTCGCGGGATTCTTACTGTTTGAGGGCGGTGTACAGGGGACGTTCCAGACAGATCTTGTCTCTGAAAACAAGTGGGCGTTTGTGCAAGGAACTGACGGACTGCTCGACTTCGATGATGGTTGGATACGATACTTCAACGCTGAAACCGGTGGCTGGCGAGACGTAGAGGTGGAAACCGTGGATGCGGCTGCCGCTCAGGTGCATGAGTTGGTTGATTGGATTGAGGAGCGTTGTGTCCATCGCAACCAAGCGGAAAATGGCTTGTGGACGATGCACATGATGATGGGTGCCTACGAATCCGCCCGCTGCCATGAGGTGGTCAATCTACCGATGCAAACCCGTGCGAACCCGCTTGATCTGATGGTAGAATCTGGACAGCTGCCGGTGCAACGCCCCGGACGGTACGATATTCGTAGTTTCCTGCTTGAGGGGGAAGCGATGCATCTGAACGTGAAACGTGATGCGTGAAACGTGAAAAAGCAATAGGAGATTTTTTATGCGGATTATGCGGTCTTGGATGTTTGTGCCGGGGCATCAGGGGCGGATGATTGATAAAGCCTATGGACTGAAGCTCGATGTAGCGATGTTCGATCTCGAGGACGGGGTGCCGCCCGGCGAAAAGGATACCGCCCGCGCTATGATGCCGAAAACGCTTGCCCGTCCGTCGCCCGGAATACTCCGTTTCGTGCGTATCCATCCCGCTGGGACCAAGGAGATAGAAGCCGACCTACCCGCGGTGATTCAGCCCGGTCTGAACGGACTCACGTTGACGAAGGTAAATTGTCCCGAAGACGTGTTACGGGTCAGTGCGGTTCTGGATGAGCGAGAGGAAGGGGCTGGACTCCAACGCGGAAGTGTGCGATTGCTTGCCACGATTGAGAGTGCGAAGGGATTGATTCAGGCGGCTGCGATTGCGGCATCCAGTCCTCGACTTATTGGCTTGATGTTCGGTGCGGAGGATTTCGCGATGGACATGGGGCTGTTTAACGTCCGCCAAGGCGAAGCGGGGGATTTCCTCTACGCCCGATCCGCGCTCGCCGTCGCTGCTGTTAGTGAAGGGTTGCAGGCGATAGATCGGGTTTATGTCGATTTCCGGAACCCGGCGGGACTAGAACAGGACACACGGATCGCCCGTGATCTTGGGTTTACCGGCAAAGCCTTGATCCACCCCGCCCAGATTGAGGTTGTGGAGAAAGTTTTTCGCCCGACCGATGCGGAGGTTGAGTATGCCCGGCGCGTGGTAGATGCGTTTGAGACGGCAGAAGCCGAGGGCGCGGGTGCGGTTGCCGTCGATGGTCAGATGGTTGATCTGCCGGTGGTAGAGCGTGCCCGGCGGGTGCTGCAACTTGTATCTGACAAATAGATCCAAACCGCCAAAAACAACATCGTGAATCTTAATCCCGCACCCGCGAAATTTCTAACCTCTCCATCTTATAGCGGAGGGTGGAGTAAGGCATACCGAGTTTTTTTGCGGATCGGCTGCGATTCCATTGGTTTTCTTGAAGTGTCCGTAAGATCCGGTCGTGCTCAGTCTCCTTCGCTGATTGGTCAGATTGCGACGGTATTTCTTCCAATGCTTCTCCTTGAATATCGAGATGTTCGACTCCTATCAGCGAAACCTTTGGCGGACAAAGAGCAGCAGTGCGATCAACGATATTTCGCAACTCACGCACATTGCCAGGGTATTGATAATCCAGAAGGGTCGATTTTGCCCCTTCTGAAAAGCTGCTGAAGCTGCGCCCCCTTCTGGTGGTGTATGCGTCCAGAAAATGATCTGCCAACGGTAGGATATCCTCCTGACGTTCTCGAAGCGGTGTCAAGTGGATGGGAAAAACGTTGAGGCGATAGTACAAATCGCTGCGGAACTGCCCAGATTGGATAAGGGATACGGGATCCCTGTTGAATGCACTGATAATCCGTTCTTGGAAAGAGATCTCTTGAGCACCGCCAAGCCGCCTCAGTGTCCGGTTATCGACCACCCGCAGCAGCTTCGCTTGTATGTCGAGTGAGAGGTCAGCGATTTCATCCAGAAGCAGTGTACCGTTATCTGCCATCTCAAAGTAGCCGGGTTTATCCGTTGTCGCATCGGTGTAGGCTCCTTTGACGTGGCCAAAGAGCTCGCTTTCAACCAGCGACTTTGGAAACGCCGAACAGTTCACAGCAATAAATGGATTCGCTTCCGAAGACCCTTGAAAGTGAATTTCCCGTGCTACCACCTCTTTGCCTGTGCCCGTTTCGCCGGTGAGAAGAATCGTATCAACATTTGCGTCAACCGCCTGCCGAATACGTTCTCGCACCTCTTGTGTGGCTGGACTGTTTCCCACAAAGTCTCGGTTTTGTGCCCGCAGATTGCGGTGAATTGTTCGTCGGTTATCCATTTGCCTTCCTTTTTTCGGTAAACGTGGTTTGACTTCTTTATCCTCAAAAGAATTGATGTATCGCATGGTCGACTATGGTAAATTCTAAAAATAAATAGATACTTTCGCCCCTCGGCTTCGATCCCGATTTATCGGGGCCGGTAGGTGCGGTTAGGTTCTGTTGACATTTCATCGCAACTAGACCATCAAGAGGGAGCACAAACGCATAATCCTGCGTAGGGGTTGGGTCTCCCAACCCTTTGTTCGCACGTCAGAAACCATTTCGGACTTTTGTACCACGATCTGTTAGATTGTGATCCTAGTCTGCAAACTAACAGTTCGCGCTACTTATGGCAGATTGCCTGATGATTACAGCGTTTGCCGAATGGGCAGTATCAGAATGTCAACACGCCCTAGAAACCGTACCGGTTTGGAGTGTCTCATTAATTCTAAGATCCACTATAATTTCGAGGTTCTCCACTGTTCCTATCTCCTTCCTATACTTAAAAAGATACAAGAGGCCACAGACAGGATGCAAATTTGTTTTCTTCAGTTTGAAACTATTTGTTTCAAACTGCGAAAAATAAATTAGTTCATTGGAAAAAAATGCAAAATGTTAATAGAAACCGAGTTTTTTCTTGAAAACTCGGTTTCTATTGCACGAACTTTTAACATAAGCCAATAAATGAAATGAGAAGTTGCGGAATGAGGTATCGGGATTGGGAGATTCCTCTCCGTTTCAATCCCATTCCGAAGACTCTCCCGATAGATCGGTTCCGATTCATGCCGATTCTTCGGCATGAGTCGGGAGATAGCACCTACCGTTGACTGCATAAGTCCTATATCTTAAAGAATACAGGAGGACATAAACAGAATGCAAATCTAAATTCTTTAACTTGAAACAAATGGTTTCAAGTTGTCAAAAATAAATTGGTTTATATAAAAAGATCGTGCAACAGCAATCGATTTTTGACAAGCACGGGCGGGGTAGGCCCGCCCCTACAGTTGACTGTGTAAGTCCTATATTTGAAAGGATACACGAGGGCGTAGACAGGATGCAAATTTAATTTTTGAGGAGTTAAACCAATAGTTTAACTCCTCAAAAAATAGCCTGGATGGGGAGCTGCACAACTTGTACTATACCCTGTCTCAAGCACTCGTTGAAGCTCGCAAGGCGGTAGGATATGTGATAAAAGTTATCAAAATTCTCAGTAATATACAGGCTTTGGTTGCCCCCTTAGAACTTGTGCGAGAGGATTAGTAAAATTTACTAACATTAGTAAAATTTGCTAGCAATATTTACTAATAATCGAGTTATTTCCTCCAACGACTTTTTGGACATTTCGCCTTGAAAGCCTGATGCTGACTGGGTTTGGGCGATTTCTATGGCTTTTGGCATGATAATTGCCCCTTGAGTTTGTAGTTAAACTTTTTAACCATAACGGAAAAAGCATGGATTTTCGATAAGTAACAACTTAGATTAATCTATCCCTAAGGAATATGATGAAATCTACATGCCAAGAGGAGGCAAAAAATGTCAAGAAAACAGGTTGTTTCACTCACCAGCGCAATTTTAATGGTTGCCCTTATCACAAACTTTGCAGGGTTGATACAGGACGCGGAAGCAGACCCTGTTAGGGTTGTGAAGCAGAATGTGACCCATGCCTGCGTTGATACGGATCATCCTTCCCAGAGTGATGTTTGTCAAACTGTACAATTCACTGTGACCGTAACGGTTAATCCGCATGGACATAAGAAGGAGGTAGAGGAAAGAGATGTGTACTTGTCCACGGGGGTAACAAGTTGTCCTCAGTGTCCGAACCCGCCGTTTGATGAGTATAACTAGCGGGTTCACTCTCCCTAAGTGATTCTATGAAACTTAATCGTTTGGCAGCCGATGATTCAGTTCACTAGCTGCCAAACGATTAAGCCTACATAAAGGGCTATTTCAATGAGAAAACTTATCGTTGCTGGTATCGCTTTTTTACTTTTACTTGGCGGATTCATCGTTTATATGGAGATTGATAAAAAGAAGTTTATTGACAGTATTTCGTCGGTGTCTCCGGTTGTGGCTCAACCGGTGAATGGGGCAGAAACAACTATTGAGGGGACTCAGGAAAACAAGAAGCCTAAGTTGCAAGAGGTGGATCCTGATGAACTACTAGCTGCTGTAAATCGAATCCCGGAGCAATTTGGGTATAGCGAAGCGGCTACAACTTACGCAAAACTAGAAGCAAAACGCATGAGTGGGGAAAAGCTAACACTTGATGAAAAAGTTGCTCGCTTGGAAGCCATGCTTTATTTGTACCCAAACGAGTATACCCGAAGATCCCTTATATATGAAAAGTGGTTACAATCAAAAGGTCCTAGCTATGGAGGCTTTTTCGACGAAGACATAGCGGAACTGAAGGAATTGGGCATCCCCGTAGTATATAGCGGCAATTCTTTGATGATTAACCCGCCTCCTGATGTGGTTCTAAGACGGTTGGCCGAAGAAGATGCTGAAGAATATAGACATATATGGCGTGATTTTTTGGCCCATGGGGAGTCAAGCACTTCTGCGCCCAATACTGCTTCTTTAGAGGGCATGGGTGAAGATACAGTTTCCTCTCCTAATCGTTCTGAAGTCTTCCCTGTGACATCTGAATCTGATCTGCTGGACACGTCTGAGCACGTTCACTACGAGGAGGGACATGTACACGAACCGCCTACCCTTGGTCACGGAACGGACAGCGAACCGCCTACGCTGGCACCTGCTAAAAGCGTTGAGGCACGTGGCTGGGAGGGGTTGTCACAGGAACAACGAGAAGAGGCGAAACAGTTGTTTAACCGGTACGGTACAGCGGAAGGATTACGCCGTCTGAGAGAGACGGACCCCGACGCCGCAGCTCAATTTGATTGGGAGCGACGCGAGCCGCCTGTCCCTTCCGAGTCAGGTGAAGGGGCCTCTACGCGGTAGGGACAAGTCCTAAATTCATACAACCAGCAGCGGTATCACACCTTTTTTAGGGATATGATACCGCTTTTTTTGTGATCACAGTCCGTAGGTTGGGTTGAACGGTTAAACGGCAATCCCTATCAACTTCAATAGAAGCTCCGTCGTCCAACAACACCTGCTTACAGACAGATAGAGTGAAACCCAACTCCGTTTTTCATCGAGACGCTTCCTTGGCAAAAAACTATTTCATAAAAGTGCCCTTTTGTACCACGATCTGTTAGATTGTGATCTGAGTGCACAAACTAACAGTTCGCACTACTTATGGCAGATTGCCTGATGATTATAGCGTTTGCCGAATCAGCAGCTTCAAAATGTCAACACGCCCTAGCAACTTGCGTTATAATAGGTAACTCGGGGCACACTAGTCACAGTTATCAGATCGTGTCATGGATCACCATTCATACGACTTATACCGTTGCTAGTTGTAATACTTAAGCACTTAAGCATCGTTAGAAAGCTAGGCAGCCCAGCCTCTACTCGTGTCTCCGTAGGGGCTGGCAAAAAAAACAGTTAAGCGATTCAGAAGGGACGGTATTTTGATGCGAAAGTTTATTCTATTTTTCTCAGTGATAGTCGTTTTCGTGGCTGGCTGGATTTTCTACCTAAACAAGGAGGAAAAGAACTTTATAGAAAATCTACCGCAATCCCCTGCGGTTGTTAACCAACCTATTAACAATTCCTCCTCATCAGTAAATGAAATGGAAGCTGCTAACGACTTTGTTGAAGGACAGGTTGTTGAAGTGGATGGGGAGAGATTCATTCCTGATGGCCGCCTGCATAAGACACTTCCACAGGAGCAAACCGCCTCCGCAGAACAAACGTCTTCAGAAACGCCTACTCCAGACGAGAAAGCAGATTTTGTGCACGACCAATGGATTCAAATGTTCGGAGACATTCCGCAGGTTCATACTCTCTCCGAATACATGCGAAAAATATACAAACGGGAACGTATGACAATTGATGAAGAGATTGCTGGCTTAGAAGTGGCACACTACCTATTTCCAGAGGGCGGGCATGGACTAATGTTGGCAATACGAAAGACTCAGAAAGCACAGGGGCTCGACGAGGACGATTTTGAGATCGTGTATGAGGAGGATTTGGAGAATGTAAGGCCTCCGCCGGGTTATAAGGAGTATCATTTTGGGAATGTACCTGAGCATCTCCGGTCCGATACCCTTGCACCCGATAGCATTTCTTCAGAAAGCATTGATGGAGATATAGACTTTTCCCCTACTCGTTCTGAGGTCTCCCCTGTAATGTCTGAACCTAAGACCTCCGTCACGTCTGACCATCTTCACCACGAAGATAGGCATGTACACGAACCGCCCACCCTCCAACCGCCTGCACCGACAGCTGCTAAAGGCGTTGAAGCGCGTGGCTGGGAGGGATTGGCACCGGAACAACGAAAGCAGGCGAAAGCGTTCTTTGACCAGTACGGCACAGCGGAGGGGCTCCGTCGTTTCAGAGAGATGGATCCTGAAGCGGCTCGACAGTTTGAACGGGAACGACGCAAACCTTCTGTTCATTCCGAACCAAATGATGAGCCTCCTACGCGCTAGAGGGTCATCTTGAAGTAATACAACTAGCGGTATCACGTCTTCTTTCAGGAGATATGATACCGCTTTTTTTATGCTCATAGCGCGGTGTGAGTCGGTTAAAACGCCTCAAAACCTCCCCATCTTTGCGTCGGAATATGGTATAATTATATGTCATAGAGTAACGAAAGAAAAGCGATGAGACTCCTCGAATATCAAAGCAAACAATTGTTCTCTAATTTCGACGGGCCCAACAGAAAAGGCTATTTCAATGAGAAAACTTATCGTTGCTGGTGTCGCGTTCGCACTTTTACTTGGCGGATTTATTGTTTATATGGAGATTGATAAAAGGAAGTTTATTGACAGTATCTCGGCGGTATCTGCGGTTGTCGATCAACCGGTGAATGGGGCAGAAACTATTGAGGGCACTCAGGGAAACAAGAAACCGAAGTTTCAAGAGGTGGATACTGATGAACTACTAGCTGCTGTTAATCGAATCCCGGAGCAGTTTGGGTATAGCGAAGCCTCTACAACTTATGCAAAACTAGAAGCCAAAAAAATGAGTGGGGAAAAACTGACAAATGATGAGAAGGTTGCTCTTTTGGAAGCAACACTTTATTTGTGGCCAAACGAGTATACCCGAAAAACGCTTATCCTAGAAAAGTGGTTACAATCAAAAGGTCCTAGCTATGATCATATTCATTCCGACGAAGCCATAGCAGAACTGAAGGAATTGGGCATCTCTGTGGCATATAGCGGCGATGCTATAATGATCAGTACGGGTCCTGATATGACAAGAGAAGAGGTAGAAGAAGCTCCTGAAGAATATAAACATATATATCGTGATTTTTTGTCCCGTGGAGAGCCAAGTGATCCTGCGTCCGATACTGTCTTCTCAGAAGGTATTGATGAAGATACAGATTTACTGCCTGCTCGTTCTGAGGGGACTCCTATAACCCCTGAATCTCAGGTGTCGGGCACACCTGAGCATATTCACCAAGAGGAGGGGCATTTACACGAAACGCCTGCCATCCAACCGCTTACCCCTGCAAATGCTAAGAGCGTTGAAGATAGTGCCGGGGAGGGGTTGTCTAAAGTACAACAAGAGCTAGTGAAACAATTCTTTGACGAGTATGGTACAAAGGAGGGGCTTCGTCTCTTGCGGGAGATGGATCCCGACACTGCTCGGCGGTTTGAGCGGGAGCGACGTGAGCCGCCTGTCCCTTCCGAGTCAGGTGAAGAGCCGTCTGCACGCTAGAGGGTTATCTTGAAGTAATACAACTAGCGGTATCACGTCTTCTTTCAGGGGATATGATACCGCTTTTTTTGTGCTCATAGCGCGGTGTGAGTCGGTTAAAACGGCTCAAAACCTCCCCATCTTTTTGTCGGAATATGGTATAATCACGCAAGGTGCCACCGTCAAAAGGAAAAGCGATGAGACTCCTCGAACATCAAAGCAAAAAGTTGCCCTCTAATTTCGGCTTGGTTTTCACAGAATCGACGCCGGTCGAGTCAATGGGTGAGGTGCGAGGGACCGTTGAGCGTGTCGGGCTGCCCGCTGTCCTAGGGGCACAGACCCCTTTCGGTGGGCGCGGGAAGTTATCTCAGTTGACCGTTGTTGTTGATGGCTACTCAAAAATTGACCATCAGCTATTGTACCCTACCCTCTCTCAAATGCTCGTTGAAGTTGATAAGGCTGTAGGATACGTTGGATTTTCCAGCGATGCACGGGCTTGGGGTTCCTTCTTAGAACTTGTGCAAAAAAGTTAGCAACTGTTGCTAACTTTGGCAATAGTTGCTAATAATTGGGTTAATCGCTTCAACGACTTTTTGACCATTTCGCGCTTGAAGCCTGATGCCCACTGGGTTTGTACAATTTTCGCTTCTTTTGGCATGACAATTGCGCCTTGAGTTTGTGGTTGAACACTTCAACTGTACGGGAAAAACGTGGTTTTCCCGTAAATACACAAGCACTATATTGTGTGCCGTCTAACACACTATGAGAGGAGAACGGACGATGAAAACCGTATTTGATGTGCTACGTCAACCGTTGGTTATCGGGGCCTCCGTACTAAGTATCCTCATTGTGGTTGGTGTGTATTTCGGAAGCCATTGGTACTATGGTGATATTGAGCCGGTGCCAGAGCATCTATTAACGTTAGAGCCAATCCCTCCCAGCGTGAATAAAGACACGTTCGTTACTGACTCCCAAGATACCGAATCACTCGAATCGTCATCGGTTTCAGAGGCAGGAGAATCATTCGGTGATGACGTTGTTTCGACAACTATCTCTGATAAAACCGAAGATGAATCGCTATTCGCCGAATTGGCGGATCCACCATCTTCCGAAACAGAGGGTTTCCCTGAAGTGCCTGACGGTTTTCCACTGACCCCGATTTGGCTAAGATCCGGATATCAAAAAGGGGACAGTTATCGGCACGAATTGATATATCGTGTCTTGATAAAACTGTGGAATCAGGGTGACCGCGATTTTGTGAATGGTATCTATAGCCATGACTATGACAAGGTCTACCCGCTCTACCCCGATGTGATGTATGTTGAGTGGGAAGAGGAGGAGGAGGTTATTGGTCCTGATGGTCCTTTAACAACCCAAGTTATCAGTGGAGTACTAGGGACTGAGGCGAGAATTTTTATGCCCACAGATTTTATTACAGGAGCGTGGAAAACGAAATACCCTGGTGTCGAACTGATTGACATGGGGACCGCAGGGATTGACCCCGAAACCTTTCTCAGTGACAATGAGTAGTAGTGAAAGACAAATTTTGACTCTGAATCCATAATTCAACTTTAAATCCTATTAGGAGGTAACTGTACCGCCATCGGAAATTAGGGCCACCCCCTAAACCAAGATTGTGATACAATGGCAATCGAATTGAAAGGAGCTTTCCGATGGCAGTACAAGGCGATTAATCTAAAGAATCGTCAAGCCAATCATTTATAGTTGCGTTTTATTTTATTTCGCTGATAGAATATACAATCTGCAAAGTTGAAAAGGAGTAGAATTATGTTCAATAAGGAAGAATGCCTGAAAATCATCGCGAAGCACCGCACAGACGAGATTGTTATCGCAACGATGGGGGTCACCGTACCTTGGGGACAAATTTCAGAGCATCCACTCGACTATGCGTCCGTCGGCAGTGCGATGGGACACGCAGCGGATTTCGGGTTAGGGATTGCGTTAGCGCGACCAGATAAAAAGGTCCTTGTCCTCAACGGAGATGGTAGCATGTTGATGTGTTTGGGCACACTAGCAACCGTGACCGCGTTGAACAAACCGGCACAAAACTTCTATCTCTTTGTGTGCGAAAACGGCTCGTATGAGGTAACGGGGAATCAACCTATTCCGGGTGGGCAGAATTTCAGTTTTACAACCATTGCAAGCGGCGCAGGATTCGAGAAGATCCATGAATTCGAGGACCCCGATTCACTCAATGCCGCGCTACCGTCAATTCTGGCGGAGGCAGGACCCACCCTTATCAATCTCAAGATCGCCCTTGCCAATGAACCACCGCCGAGTCGAAGTGCGGAACACGCTGTGAGTTTCTTGCGTCCGACACTCGCGGGATCCACGCACGAATTGCGACAGGCGTTAGAGGCGTAACTTCCGAAGAGAAACCGAGTTTTTTCTTCAAAACTCGGTTTCTTTGCACGATTTCTTAACATGAACCTAGAATTTAATGCCGCTGGGTGGGCAATGGCGATTGGCACAAGGATATCTAGGGGCTCAATTCATCCGTATTCTCACGAAGCTTGTGAAACGCCTCCAAGATAAGCTCCATATCGTCCACATCGCCTAAGAACATCGCATGGGAGAAACTGCAAACCTCTTCCGCATAGACCCTTTCCGCATTGGGACAATATACCTTGCTGTAATCAATTTCCCCCTCATAAAGCGAGCCTTGTCGGGCACATCCAAGCTGGTCAAAGAAAGCCATATCGGCGAAGGGCCCTTCCCGGTAGATGGGCTGACCATGAGCACCCACGCCACACGGTACACCTTCCGCTTGCAGTCCCTCCAAAAATCGGCTCCTTGGCACGCCATCAAACTCGTCCGGGATGTATCGAAAATCCCAATAGTAGAAGCACCACCGCGTGACACGGGCATCTCGCGGAATCGGGTCAATCCCCTTGATTGCTTTCATCCCCGCAACGAGGTGAGCGGTGTTTCGCTCCCGCGTCTCAACCTGTGCATCGAACCGTTCTAGCTGGCATAGCAGCAGCGCAGCTTGAAGATTCGTCATACGCATATTGAGATTCGCGAAACGAGCGGCGTTTTCCGCAAGGGTTTCGTCGTTTGTGAGCACCATACCACCCTCTCCACACGTGAGCGTTTTCCCAATTTGAAAGCTGAACGTACCCAGATGACCGATGGAGCCAACCCCCTTGCCTCGCCACTGTGAACCGTGCGCGTGTGCACAATCCTCAATGACCCAAAGACCATGTCTATCGGCAATCTCCATGATCGCATCCATATCCGCCGGATACCCACCGTTGTGGACAGGAATGATGGCTCGCGTCCTAGGCGTTATGGCGGCATCAATCGCTTCAGGACTGATGTTATAGGTGAGCGGATCAACATCAACCATGACCGGCACCGCGTTGACCAGCACCGCCGCCGTAGCGGTCGCGACAAAAGTCAACGCCGGAACGATAACCTCATCCCCCGCCTTCACGCCCGCCGCTTTTAAGGCGCACTGTAGTGCGACCGTGCCATTTGCCAAGGGAACCCCGTACTTTGCGTCTTGGTAAGCTGCGAACGCTTCCCCCACTTCATCAACCTTATCCCGGCGATTCCATTCCCCGCTGCACAAGACCTCCAGAAGTGCCTTTTCTTCCTTCTCACCAAAGATGGGCCACCGCTTTCCCAGCGTGCGTTTAACAATCGGTTCTCCTCCATTCAACGCCAATTTTCCCATATAAGTAGCCTCCGATGCCACGTTTGCTGTTATTCTCTTTGAATCTCTCCATCCAAGTTTTTCTCTATCCGATTCCCTTCCAGCTTCACCCGTTTTGCTTTCGCCCCAATCACAACGCCAAAACGTTGCGTTGAATCGCCTACCTTCGATTGATTGCCGATCTCATTGCCGACAATCACTGTGTCGTTGGTCTCACCATCAATGTAGATGCCGCTACCCTTTCCGTTCGTGCCGTTGTTGTAGATTTTGTTCTCCTCCAACCGATTTCGATGTCCACCCGTGTACTCCGGCTCGTCTCGAAAGTAGACACCATGATTCACATTGCCAATCACCGTATTCCCCCGCAGGAGATTATCTGAATCCTTATGACCGATCGAAATGCCATATCGCCCGTTGCCCCGAAGCTCGTTGCCTTCAAAGGTCCCGTGCCGCACCCGCCAGCAGAGGAATAGGCCATCGTCCCTATTTTCGTAGGCGACGTTATTCCGTATTGTTGGGCACTGCGAGCCGCTGCCGGGGTGGAATCCCAAACCCGCGTTATGCTGCGAGACACAGTTTTCGATCAAGATGTTATTGCTTTGCTGAAAGCTGAACCCGTCGCCGTTATAGTCGTGGACGGTACAATTATGGATGTGTGAATCGTTGACGCGATAGAAGAAAATGCCTGCACCCCGACAACCGTTCAGGTGTGCGTTGTCCGCCCGGTTTCCGTCAATCGTTACACCTTCGATGCGTATGTTTTCCGCGTAATATCCGCTGATGAGCGGGAATGTGTTTTTGGCGAGCGCATTATTGTACACCATGCAATCGGCTTGAAGCGGACTATTGATGATAAAAGTGTTCTCATCCACGCGAGCGATAATCGTTCCGACTGTGGTATGAAAGCCGCCGGAACGATCATCACCCACGGTTACGCCCATCCCGACCTTAAACCCCGATCCATCTACAACCGTGATCTGTTCTTCGCCGTAATCGCCATCCGTAACCAACGGGGAGATATGTCCACTCCCTTTGTGCAAAATTGTGTCTTTTCCTGTGCCAACCACTGTGACATTGCTGCGGAGGTGCAACGAATCTTCCATATCGTAAACCCCGGCACCGATAGATACAGTCCCGCCACCCAATCCTGAAACATAGTCTACCGCCGCCTGCAATGCGTAATTATCCGAGCCGACAATCGCTGCGTTTCCCACGCCAACGGTAATTGTTACCCCTTTTTTCATAGTTCCCTCAAGAAGTGGTTCAAAATTCACTGGCACAAATGCACTTTAATCGCACCGGAACGTTTGTCAGCGGAGACCCTGAACGCTTCAACAACCTCGTCCAGCGGATACCGGTGGGTTACTAGCTTGGTTGCATCAACTTTGCCGGATGATATGAGTTCAATCGCTGCATCGAAATCGGTGTCCATGCCGGTGAAGCCGTAACAGTTGGAGCCGGTGACAATCGCCTCGGACCAGACAATACGGCTTAGATCCACCTCCAGCGGCTCAAAGTATCCCGCCACGAGCACAACCGTCCCGTGCCGTCGGACGATACCCATTGCAGCATCAAAGTTCTGTCCACCCCCAACGGTTTCGATTACGGCGTCCATTCCCAAACCACTCGTCAAATCACTGACATATTCTTTGAGATCCGTCTCGCCAATGTTAATCACATGGTCAGCACCTAATTCTTTTGCCAGTTGGGCTTGCTGATCGTATTTGACGGTGATTAACGTCTCCTTGACACCCGCCGCTACCGCCGCTGCTAGGGCAAACTGTCCAATGGTTCCACCACCGATGATTGCAACACGGTCCTGATAGCTCGCGTTGGCTTGCCCCACAGCGCGATAGGAGACCGCAAGCGGCTCAACCAAAGCCCCTTCTTCAAAACTCATGCTGTCCGGCAGCTTAAAGAGCCCTGAAATATGAGCATTCGTGTATTCCGCGAATCCCCCATGGGCATTGTGTGAAACCCATTTGCGTTCCATACAGTGATTATAATAGCCCTTCCGACAGTAGAGGCAGCGGCCACAGTGTGAAAAAAATTCGATGGCGACCTTATCACCCAGTTGAAGTTCCGTGACACCTTCACCCAATTCAATGACAGTACCGCAGGTCTCGTGACCGGCAGCGTGGGTATGTGATTGATCCCAATGCCCAAAATAGCTGTGAAGGTCACTGCCACAGATTCCGGTCTGTTTAGTGTCGATCCCAACGTATCCCGGCGCAGGGGGTGTGTATTCCACCTCTTGAAGGCTAATCTGCTCTAGACCTGTGTAAATCGCGGCTTTCATCCTGCTCATCAACATTTCTCCTTTAACATTTGGTTCATGTTAAGAAATAGTGCAACAGAAACCGAGTTTTTGACAAAAACTCGGTTTCTCTTTCCATTGTGCACTGTCTTTTTTTGCCCCCGTAGGTTAGGTTTCCTAATCCCAATACGCTAATGAAATAAACGGTTTTCACGTTTCACGCATCGCGTTTCACACTTTTTACGGTTTGCACTTTCTTTTTACATGAGCGAGGGTTTTCACGCATCACGTTTCACGCTCTCAACGTTTTATGTCATATTGCCGCATTTTGCGATGTAAATTGGTGCGTTCAATGCCGAGCTGCCTAGCAGTTTCAGTGATATTCCAGTCGTTCGTCTCAAGACGATTTCGGATAAAATGATGCTCAAAGTTGTTTTTCGCCTCTCTGAGGGGTGTCTCTCTGCCGATCTGAGATGGGTCAGCCCGACGATTGAGTTCCACAGGTAAGTCGCCAGCCTCAATAGTTTCGTGAGGACACAAGATGGCCAGCCGTTCCATTATGTTGCGAAGTTCTCGGACATTGCCAGGCCAATGGTATCCGCTCAGAACCTCCAGCGCGTTTTCGTGCATCGTCATGTTCGGTTTCCCATTTTCTCGGCAAAATCGAAACAAAAAATAATCAATAAGTAAAGGAACGTCTGTAACCCGCTCGCGCAAAGGTAAGATGTGGAGAGGTACAACATTTAATCGGTAGTAGAGATCTTCACGGAAATTGTCGCCCCGAATCTCTTCTTGTAAGTCTTTGTTCGTTGCAGAGATGACACGGACATCAACGCGAACGGTTTGCCCCCCGCCGACCCGTTCAAACTCCTGCTCCTCAAGGACACGAAGCACCTTTGCCTGCGTTGATTGGCTCATGTCAGCAATTTCGTCAAGAAAAATTGTACCACCATTAGCCTGCTCGAATTTTCCAATGCGCCGACTTGATGCACCGGTAAATGCTCCACGTTCATGCCCGAAAAGCTCGGATTCAATAAGATCCTTGGGGATAGCGGCACAATTCACTTTGACAAAAGCGGCTTTATGGCGTGGACTGAGATCGTGAATGGCGTAGGCAACCAATTCTTTTCCGGTTCCACTTTCGCCGGTGATCAGGACACGCCCATTTGTCGGAGCAACCTGCCGAATTTTTGCCAAGATTTCTTGTATTGGTCGGCTAGTGCCAATAATTGGACGTTCAAAATCGCCACTTTCCTCTGCTATCTGTGTGTGTCGGAGTTTAATTTTCCGGACAACTTCTTCCACTTTACCCAGTATAATGTCCAGCGAAAGGGGTTTTCCCAAGAAGTCAAGTGCCCCCATGCTCCCAGCTTCCAATGCAAGTTCAAATGTACCGTGACCGGTGATCATGATGACCTCTGCATCAGGGGATATCTGCTTAATCCGTCGTAGTGTCTCAAGGCCGTCAAAACCACCGGGCATCAAAATGTCCAGAAACACTAAGTCGATCTGCTCACTTGCAACGCAACGAATCCCCGCCTCACCACTATAAGCAGTTACGACGTTGTATCCCTCGTCCTCTAAAATACCTTGTAGTGATTCGCAGATGCTAGCTTCGTCGTCTATGATTAATATGTTCGGTTTGAATTGTTGTTTCACGATATTAACCTGACACTCCTGTTTGTGAGAGGCAATCTCCTCTTGACACAAGAATTATTGAACGATATACTAAAAAACATAAATTTACAAAAATTAGGACAGATTTTATCGATTTACTTGGAAACCGAATTGTGATTGAACCCGTTGGTTTAGTCGAAAGGTATGCTGTCGCTGCATTGGTCGAAACGCGGGGATCCTCCTATCGATGTGTATGCTACTCCTGAACATCGTTGGCGGTCCGCTAACTTCCCGATTCTTTCCGCAGGAAAACGTTGAAGTGCTGCCACTGTTGCGACAAGAAAATTGTGTTCGTCGTAAAAGGTATGTTTGCTTCCTGTCTGGATTTTTGTATTGGTCAAAAAATTATCGTTTTTATGTCACACTGTCCCTGTCATCGGTTAAACCTTTGAAAGTGTGGCACGTCTTTATGCTATCATAGCATAATTGGACGTGTAGATCCAACAGAATTACAGCAAATATCCCCGCTGTTTCGGTCAGGGTGAGATGAGGGAATATCACCTCACCTTTATCACCAACCAATCCTCTTTTGTGCGCGATTAATCGTACAATAGAGGCACCCCGGTGACGTTTCAAACCATTTTCGGATATAGCATAGCCAAAAATGGCGAGCCTGTCAACGAAATGGTGAAACGTTGATGTACTATCCGCGTTAGCTTTTTATCTATGACGAGAATATACACGCATTCATTCATCTGTAGTTTAATCAGTTTCCTATTGCCCGTGTCTGTTTCATTCGCAGCTAGAACTTATGATGTGAGTTATTTCTGGGGGACCAAGCAGCAGACTGCTAAAGCGTATGCCAACAGGGTGAAGCAGGCCTTAGGTCCGAATATCGCAAAGCAGATTAAGGTGGTAAAGAATCATAAAGGTCAATACGGTGTTATCTATGATCGGGATGGCAATTATGAGACGGCCCGTCGGGAGGCAATGAGCCACGCGAAATTGCTTCGTCAAACAGGAGTAACAAAAGCCAGAGGGTATGATGCTGCCTTCCCAATTCCGGATCAGCATTACCCGTCTGCACCAAGTAATAAGCCGTCAAGCAAGCAAAAACCGAAACCGTCTCCACCAAGCAAGCAAAGACCTCAACCGCAGCGATTGGACCCCACTTTGGATTCCAACCTTGAAGCAAACATTGATCGATACATCAAGGGACTGCGGTTCAGGGGAGTACTAGCAAGCACAGACCGTACTAGCTTTGTTGTCTATGATGTGACTAAGCAGAAAAAAGTGGTTTCAATCAATGAAGATCAAACAATGATGGCTGCTTCGCTAATCAAGAATTTTATCATGCTTGCTTACTTTCACGAGGTGAAACACAAACGACTTGAGCATACCACTAAGAATCGCCAGCAGCTCCGTCAGATGATTCAAAGAAGCGCTAACACATCGACCAACTATTTCATCAGGTTGCTCGGTGGTCCGAGCGGCGTGGAACGGATCTTAAAATGGAACTATCCTTACTTCAATCAGACTCGCATTGTTGAATATATTCCCGCCAGCGGCAGAACTTACCAAAACACAACTTCGGCACGCGATTTGAATAAGTTCTACAACCAGTTGTGGCTCGGAAACCTGCCGTACTCAAACAAGATGAAATATTATTTCGGACTTCCGAACGGAGATCGGATGCACGATAAAACCTGTATTCCGTCAAATGTCCGTGTGTACCATAAGACAGGGACAGTCTATGGTTTGGTCGGCGACAGCGGCATCTTGGCAATCATTGATTCGCAGGGAAAACAGCGGGCTTACATCTTTACTGGTATGATCGAAGACCGGACCAAAACCAGCAATCGCAACCGCTCCGAAGCTTTTTGGTCATGGGTGCTCCGCCGATCCAATACATTACGGCGCGTATCGGAAGCCGTTTATGAGTATATTTACGAAGTCCATTATGGTGGACAGTTTGAGTGTCGTGCCCATGCAGGTCAGCACCTGAAACGTTGATGGTGAATACCTTTCCATGTTGACGGGCAATATTCCTACCCCTATGACCGTTTGAAAGCCTCCAAACCTGCGCGGGCTGCCTGTAAAAGCAGATAGTAATCCGGACCATAACCCAAAACAGTGAAGCCTTGTGCTTGTCGTCTCTGCAATCCCTCCGGCGTACTCTCTCCGAATCCGATGGCAACATCGCCCTTGCGACCTACCTCCAAGGCACGTTCAATCACAGCGTCAGTCTCTGGATGTGGCATGTGCAGCGGATTCAATCCCATTGACAAGCATAGATCCCACATACCGATATACAACACATCAACCCCGGGAACAGCCCCAATTGCCTCCAAGTTTTCCACAGCCTCTTTGGTCTCAATGAGTAAAAAGACAAGTATATTGTCATTCGCTCGGTTGAAATAATCCTCATTGTCAACCGTATATTGCGAGGCTCGCAACGGTCCCCAGCCGCGCCGACCTTGCGGCGGGTAGCGCGTGGCATCGACGATAGCCTGCGCTTCATCGGTTGTCTTTACCATCGGCACAAGAATCCCCATACCTCCTATGTCCAACGCCCTTTGGATAAAAACCGGATTGGCAGAAGGAATCCGGACAATAGGGATGGTTTCGGTGCCGTTTATCGCCATGAGCATGTGCTCAATCTGTGCGGTATCCAGCGCGTTGTGTTCCGTTTCGATAACCAACCAATCATATCCAGCGTATGCCAAGAGTTCAGCAAGGTTTGGACTGCCCAACCCCATGAAACAACCGATGGTCGGTTGACCGGTGAGAATCTTTTCTCGGACCCAATTCGTTCTCATCTCAATAATTCTCCATCTTTTTTATTAACTCATGTTAACAAATTATGCAACACAAACCGATTTATAGTGGATCTTAGAATTAATGAGACACTCTCAACGCACAACTAACCCCCTAAATCCCCCTCCCCCTTGTCAGGGGGACTTGAGAAACTTCGCAAAGGGCGGAGTTGTTGGTAAATGTTTATTTATTTTTTGAATCCACTATAGTTCATTGGCTCATCTTTCACGTTTCACGCATCACGTTTCACGTTGCCGGGATTGAGCGGAACCGGTACGTTTTTTAGATGTCCGGGTAATTCAACGGCATTCCCGTCTTTCCCAAGTCGTAGTGCGTGATGTGCCAACGTCCCAAGTTCGCGCTGAGAAAGAGATCGAGGTTCTCACCACAGAAGGCGATATTCGTCGGGGCAGCAATCGCTGTGCCTTCGTAATCTTCTGCTAGCACGTCGAGCTGTCCGCTCGGTGTCAGCCGGTAGATCCGATCGGGACGGTAGCAGGAGATGTACAGATTTCCTTCGGTGTCAAACGCCAATCCGTCTGGTACGGTCTCTGGTAGGTGAACTAACGTCTCAACTGCTCCTGCACTCCCATCTGTCTTGATTTCAACGCGGTCAACACGCGGTGGATTGAGACTCATTGCAACATAAAGGTATCCGCCCTCAGCGTCCAATGCGACACCGTTAGGAAATTGCGCCAGACTGCGACACCAGACCTCGCCCTTCCCGCCCGGGGCAACCCGAAAGATGCAACCGTTATCCTCTTTCCAGCCGCCGGAGTGGGATACATACAGATTGCCGTAGCGATCGAATACGGGATAGTTAGCTCCCTCGAAGGATTGCTCATCCGTACCATCGCAGTAGACGCTCACCGTTCCATCTGGCTCAACCCGTTTAACGCCTCCGCTACAAACATAAAGGCGGTGCTTTGCATCTTGGGCGATACCTCCCACGAATCCGCCGGTATTGGCAAACTCCTCATATTCTTTCTGCTCAACGTTGATCCGGTATATCTGTCCCAGTTCGCCTCCGGCATACGCAAAGCCATCGCAGCCCCAGCTAATACATTCGGGGTGGTCCAATCCACCCGTAAAACCACCAATTAAAACAGAAACCTGTGTTTCCGTATCAAGCAGTGCCATAGTGTATTACCTCCATTGATAAGATATTTTAACCTAAGTTTCGTTGACACTCGGCAGATTGAACTCATTTCCGTTCCGAGAACATTTTGGGCAGGCACAAAACCTGCACCTATATTCACGGCAACTCTTGTGGTTGTCCTGGTGTCTTTTGCTCCAGAGGAGCGATATGTCTATAGAAGGGTAACATGTTCAATCCCCGCGCTCCAGAGGAGCGCAATGTGTATAGCAATAGCCAATCCCAGCACCCCAAAACCCTAGAGGAGCGACATATATGTAACCTAAGTTGCTAGTCGCTGAAAGTCCACCGTTTTTTGTCAGAGCAGAGCCTCCCCGACTATCTAGTAGGTCCTTTGTCTTTCGCTCCAGAGGAGCGATATGTCTATAGAAGGATAACATGTTCAATCCCTGCGCTCCAGAGGAGCGCAATGTGTATAGCAATAGCCAAGCACTGCCGATAAATTGAAGTCCTAAGAACGGATTGGCGAAGTCGGAGCCGAGCGGGTTTTATAACTAGCAACTTGCGTTATATGCAGTTAAATTGTCGAGTATGGAAACCCAACACTTATAGGATATAATACCGAGTGGAATCCGTCTGACATTATATCGACATACACAGAAATGTCAACGAAAAACAGTGGGCAGCATAGATTCAGAAAGGTCGGAAAGGCGTCATCTTATCTGTATATTTCCACCAGATATACGCTTGACTTTACACAGAACAGATGGCAAAATAGATATAGATAAGGTCTACTAAATCTATTTCTAATTCAATGAGAAAGGGAAACAACGATGTCACGAAAGAAGATACTTATTACAGGCGCGGCGGGCAAAATCGGGCGGGTGTTACGTGATGGGCTCAAAGACGATTACGATTTGCGGCTCCTCTATCACAGGACAGTTCTGCCAGCAGCACCGGGGGAAGAGGTCCATATAGCAAGCGTCAAAGATCTTGACAAAATGGTAGAGGTAGTCGGCGGTGTGGATTCGGTCGTTCACATGGCAGGGGATCCCGAAGTTGGCGCATCGTTTCAATCGGTCTACGAGAACAACATCTTAGGCACCTACTGCATCTACGAAGCAGCCCGGCGAACCGGCGTGCCCCAAGTGATTTTTGCTAGCACCAACCACGTGACCGGATTCTATGAAATAGACGGTATCTATACAAAACCTGAAATGCCGGTGCGTCCCGATAGCCACTACGGTGCTAGCAAAGCCTACGGTGAAGCATTGGGCAGATACTATGTCGATGAATTCGGGCTGCGCGTAATCTGCCTGCGGATTGGCACATTTCAACCGGTGGAGTCAGTGCAGAACCGGACAAGTGATCGCATCCTGTCCACTTGGCTAAGCCACCGAGATATGGTGCATATGACCAAACAGAGCATTGAGGCGGAGTCGGTGAAGTTCGGCATCTATTACGGCATCTCGAATAATACACGCGCCTACTGGGATACCGAGAATGCCCGAAAAGAAATCGGCTACGACCCCGAAGACAACGCCGAAGATTATGCTTGAGTGCCGTTCGCAGACAGAATTGTCGCCATGACGCTTGGGGTATCGCTCAGATCGTCAAAGAGGGCATCCGGCTTATATGGTGCTAATTCTGCACGAGAATATGTGCCCGTAGCCACAGCGATGGCATAGGCTCCGGCGTGACGAGCGCACTCAATATCACGGGGTGTATCCCCAATAATCACAATGTCTTTGTCGGTGAATCTTTCACCCGTTTGCTCAAAAGCGCGACACGCAGCGATGGCAGGCAGCGCATTGCGGGAACGTGCATCATCCCCAAATGCGCCGAATTGGAAAAAGGGGTTCAAATTAAAAACGTCCAACTTCGCAGCTGCACCGCCCTTATTATTACCAGTCAAAAGGCCGGGCAAACACGCCTCGTGGTTTGTCACCGCTAAAATTAATTCCCGCACACCGTCCAACAATCTGACATTCGCGCCTTCCGCTTTGCAGCCTTCTCTCAAGAGTTTAGCGATGCGGTCAAAAATATCCGGCAGCAGTTGTTGGACAGTGCTTTCGGGAAGCACCCCCTCCAAGATGTCATGGACAATCTGCGTGTCCATCCCTCCCGACATCCGTACCCGTCCAAGTTCAGGGGTTGGATTGTCACCGAACATCTGCTTTTCGTGGCAAACCTCCTCGATCGCTTGGTAGAGCGCCCTGCCTCCAATTCCACCTGTACTCAATATAGTGCCATCAATATCAAATAAAACCAGTTTCCTCATCTATTATTGTTGTCCTCGGATCGTTTGATTATCTGTTACACATTTCAAACTAAAATTTAGTATCATTCCCTTTATAAATCCGCTCACCACGCACCAGAACCCGCTTCGGGTTATCAAGGGAAAGTTCATCACGGGTATGATAACCTAGCGTCATGCTCATGCGCGTTCCGTCTGTCCGGTTTTTGCCAGCGGAATGAATTATCATGCTGTCAATGGCAAGCAGTTCACCGGCTTTCATGGGCACGGGGATGATTTGATTCAAAGCGACTTGATGCACGGAATCACTACCATTCAGATCCACGAAGTCCGGCAATATGTGTGACCCCGGCACCACATGGGTGCAGCCATTCTCTAAATTGGTATCTTCAAGGTAGACCAACACCGTTACAATAGTGCGCGACCAATGTCTCACATCACGGTGGAGTTCCAATGAAGCGGTTGAATCACGGTCACGCAGATAAACGTGGTTATGTCGATTGCACACGAATTCAATATTGGGACCCAATAGAGATTCCAACGGATTGAGAATTTCGTCGCACACGATTGTCTCCTGAAAGATGCCACCGCGTCCCCATAGATCGGAGATGCGAATCACCCGTCCGTCTTTATTACGCGCTACCGGCTCAACTTCCTCCTGAATGTCTTTTAATGCCATCACTTTTAGTTCGTCCACAAGACCATCGTTCAACCGTGTCGGTAGTTTGACGAAGCCGTTATGCCGAAAAAGTTGTACCTCTTGAGGTGTAAGTACCATCCTAATTCTCCCTGTTTCTGCTTTGTGCTTGTTTCCGTACCTTAATCCCATTAGTTACACAGGCTTAAAATCGCTGCCCGGCCCCGATGAACCTCGCTCACGGTTCGTCATAAACTCAAGCAATACCGGAAGCCCTTCCTCCTCAGTGACACGACGAGCACGCTGGAACGCCGGAACAATCTCTGCGGGATTTTCAATCCGTTCTCCATGGCCGCCCATCGCGCGGGCAAGGTCTGCGTAGTCGCTGCCGAGATTGCTAATCTGATACTCCGCTTCAGCAACACCCCGCGCTTCGCCTGCCATACCACCGTTGTTAAACAGCGTTACAATAATAGGAATCCTTTCCCGCACGGCGGTTTCAAAGTCCAACCCAACCATGCCAAACGCTGTATCACCCGTAACATAGGTACAAACTTTTTCCGGCTTCGCCAGTTTGGCACCGATGATGAGTCCTAAGCCTGTGCCAAGTGCGTGGGATCTACCCCAACCGATAAAACTACGCGGTCCGGCAGACTGATAAAAGCTAATCATCCGTTCACGAGGGCTGCCCGCGTCATGGGTCACAATCGCATCTTCAGGGGGAATCGCCCGCATCAAGTCCCAGATTACACGAAAGGGGGTGATGGGGGTCTCATCGCTTGTAAGTTTGGGCATCCAGTCACGGAGCCACTCTGAATTGATGGAGGTGATTTGTGAAGCCACATCGTCCGTTGACCGAGCCTGATTTCCTGTAATATCTTTGCACGCCTCTAACAGTTGGCAGAGGACTAGCTTGGCATCTCCGACGATGGGATAGTCCGCGTCAAGATCTTTCTGAAGGTCAACGGGATCGTTTGTGGCGTGAATAATCGTTCTACCCTCCGGCACTCGCATCGCCATGACGTGGTCAGTAAAGCTGCAGCCAATCCCGCATATCAGATCCGATGCGTGCAGGAAATGGTGAAGTACCTTGGGCATTGAACCCGTTGCACACCCCAAAGCGAGCGGATGCGATTCAGGGAAAGCACTTTTTCCCATCAATGTCGTCAGCACGGGTACAGCCAAGTATTCGGAAAGTTTTCGCAGCTCTTCCGTCGCTTCCGCGTACAGGACTCCTTGCCCAGCGATAATGACAGGATTTTGGGCACTACATAGGGCTTTGGCAGCGGCTTCAATATCCCTCGGATCTCCTTGGGATTTGACAGGTTTCACATGAGAGGCGTCTCCATTGAAATCACCCACCTCTTGCATCGCCACATCCGCCGGTATTTCGACCATCACAGGTCCCGGTCTACCCTGACGCAACGCCGCCAGAGAACGACGCATTACACCGTGAACACGCTCCGTCGAGGTCACCACTTCGACCCGCTTGGTAATAGCAGCGTAGCTAACCTCTGACCGAAACAGCGGCGACACCCCCTGCCGATCGACCGGATGTCCAAGCGGCAATAGAAGCATCGGAACCGAGTCAGAATAAGCGGTGGCTACGCCCGAAAAACTGTTTTCGGTCCCCGGACCGTATTGCATGGCGAAGACCCCGGGGGTGGCTCCATTTGTGACCCTTGAATACCCGTCTGCAATATGTACCCCGACCCGTTCCTGCCGGCAGATAATCGGACGGATGCCTGCCTGGGCTGCGGCTTCAATCATCGATGTCGTGGGAAAACAACTCAAATACTCGATCCCTTGCGCTTTCAACGTTTTCGCAATCGCATCTATCGTTTTCATGCCAACCCCTTCCGTTAAACCAAACTGTTAATCCTTTCGCTCATGTTAAGATTTAGTGCAAAGAAACCGAATATTCGTAGGGGTTGGGTCCCCCAACCCTTACGGCGGGAGGGGAGACCCTGCCCCTACGATTTCGCTTCGTGTTTTGCACTTTCTTTTTACATGAGCCAATCCTTTATACGTGTACAAGCCCTGAACACGCCCGTCCTATCCTGACATAATTCTAGCACATCGTCAAGTAGAAAAGCGACCCATGCCGCACTACCCTCGCTGGAGACTCCACGGCATCGCCATGATTCGTTCCATGCCCTCCTCATCCAACGAAACCCCTAACCCCGGACCATCTGGCACCGGCACACATCCCTCATCGTCAAGCACGAAAGGTTCTTTGAAGTACCCTTTACCGATTAAGGTACGGGAGCCGTCGCGCGTGTCATTTACTTCGTTGTGTTCCTGTACCAAGAAATTGGGCGTGCAAGCGTCTAGCTGGATTGACGCTGCCAGTGCAAGCGGACTGAGCGGACAGTGCAACGCTAGCTTGGCGTAGGCGGCTTCGCCCATCACCGCAATTTTGCGGCACTCCGTAATACCACCCGCGTGGCAGATGTCCGGCTGTAACACGGACAACGCACCGCGTGACAGTGCATCGAAGAAGATCCATTTGCCCATCCAACGTTCACCAGCGGCAATTGGAACGGTGGCGTTTTGTGTAATTTGGGCGAGCACGTCCACTCGTTCAACAGGCATCGGTTCTTCGACAAAAAGCGGTCGGTGCGGGGTAAGCACCTCAATGAGTTGTTTGGCGATCGCCGGATGCGGATTATGGATGTCTACAGCTACGTCAGCATTGGGTCCCGCCCCCTCGCACACAGCACCGAATTTTTCCCCAAACGCCTCCACCTGTGAAGTAATTGGTAAGTCAGTCCCCGGACCGAAATGGACCTTCAGGCATCGGAAGCCCCATTCTTCGGTCAGTACCCGCGCTGCTTCCCTATAGGCTTCCGGCGAATCAGGTATCAGTGAGCTTTCCGGTGGTCTTCCAGCGCGGTAGGGTTGCCCCGGCTCCACACACCAAGGGAGCCCGCCGCCCGTCGCATGATACATACGAATTCGGTCGTGGCACGCACCGCCGAGCATCTTGTGGATGGGCAGTCCTGCCGCTTTGCCCGCCAAGTCCCACAGCGCAATGTCAATCCCACTGATCGCACTCATCTTGATAGGTCCGCCCACATAGCCCTCGCCGTACATCAGATGCCATAGTTCTTCGACACGGCACGGGTCTTTCCCAATCAGCAGCGGCTCAAGCCGTTTAACTTCGGTGATGACGGTTTCGGAATGGTTCTCAAGGTGGGGTTCGCCCAGCCCGGTCAGTTCGGTGTCGGTATGTATCCGCAACCAAACCCAACTCGGTGGCACTCGCAAAATTTCGAGTTCAGTGATTTTCATAGCTCTCCTTCGTGTTGTAACTATCTCAATGAGCCACAGAACCATCGGCATGGAAACTGCCGGTAATCTGCCTCGATTGGTAAGGGAAGTTCCCCAGCTTATCTTCGTTGATATCCAATCCAATACCCGGTTTGTCCGGGACAATAACATACCCACCATCTCGCTCAAGGGGGTGATCAACAATCTCGTTGAACGCGTCAGCACCGGTATGGCACTCATGTGTGAAAAAGTTGGGGATGGCTGCATCGAGTTGCACAAATGCGGCAAGGTTGACCGGACTCCCCATCAAGTGCGGGAAAATACCCACAAAGGAGGCTTCGGCGAGTGCTGCGATTTTTTTGCAGTGCGTGATGCCCCCTGCCAGTGAAACATCGGGACGGATGAGGCTGACCGTTTTTTTATCGATGAGCTCTTTGAACTGTTGGATGTTGTAGAAACGCTCACCGGTCGCTATCGGAATGTGAACGTGCTGTGCAACATACTCCAACGCCTCAATGCTCTGCGGTGCGATTGGGTCCTCATAGTAAAGGATTCGGAACGGCGCAAGTTCACTGGCGAGAATGATTGCCTCATCCGGTGTCAGGTTTCGGTGAATCTCAAGCCCCAGATCAATATCGTTACCAACTGCCTCGCGGATGGTTCGGACAATCTCCACAGCCGTTGTAATCGCTTGGGTTGAAGTCCCCTTCTCCCAATTCGAGAAAAATGGGGTTGTTCGGAGCGAGATGTATCCCGCCTCGACATTTTGGATCGCGCTTTCTGCTCGTTCAGCCAGTGTATCTCCGCCAACATTGTTAAAGACCTTGACCTTGTCCCGACACTTTCCGCCGAGCAGCTGATACACCGGCAGGTTGACCGATTTCCCCAATATGTCCCACAGTGCAACATCAATGGCACTCATCGCAGCACTGATGGCAGCCCCCATGAAGTGGGAGTTTCTCGAAACCACCTGAAAATGATGCTCGATACGAGCGGGATCTTTGCCAACGTAGTATTCGCTCAGTTCAAGTATGGTTTCATGCACTGTTTTGTGATGTGCCCACAACCCGGCTTCACCATTGCCCACAATCCCTTCATCGGTGTAGACTCTAACTAGCAGGAAGCCATCTACCAGAAACGGCGTTATCTTCTCAATTTTCATTTCACAACCTTCCTCTCACTCTTAGTTCACGTTTCACGCATCACGTTTCATGTTCTTGGTATTTTACACTTTCTTTTTATATGAGCCTCTATATCTTCGATGTCTTTACAATTTCATCGGTAGCATTTCGCGCATGAGTATAGCCATTGATAAGAGCAGTAACATCGTGACAACAGTTGAGCCAGCGGGTGCCTTTCTCAACGACAGTCCGCATCGGTTCGCCCGGATCAACCGCCGTGCCCATTGTCTTTCCGTGAACGCGACACGCCTCACCCACCCTGTCGAAAGCCTCAAGCACGACCTCCCGCGTAATCGGGTGTCCCGGTTCGCGTTCTACGCCGTAGCTGTGTGCGAGATCACCGGGACCCACAAACAGTAGATCAATTCCCTCAACAGCAGCGATCGCTTCAACGTCGTCCACCCCTTCCTTGTCCTCGATCATCACACCGAGCAGCGTATTTTCGTTGGCTTGATCTAAGAACTCCCCGCGTTCAATCTGTCCAAATAGCGAGTCCCTACCACCACCCATACCGCGCAGACCGAGGGGGCGAAACTTTGCCATGCGGACAAACTGACGCGCCTCATCGGCACTTCTGCAGTGGGGCCAGATCAGACCACCGGCTCCCAGTTCCAATGTCTTCATGACCTGATTGTAGGGACCGTGAGGGATACGAACAATGACATCAAGATCAACCGTTCGCGCAGCCAATACCATATTGGAAAGACCACCCAAATCAAGATGGCTATGCTCCATGTCTATCCACACGCAGCTGTATCCCGCCAGAGCTAGCACTTCTACAACAATTGGGTTGGATACCCGATTAATCTCAGGAACAGCAATAGTTTCACCCCTGAGAAGCGCGGCTTTTGTATGATTAACTTTGTATTGATTTATCATCTAGATTTCCTATCTTCAACGGTTGCGGTATCCGCACTATTAGCATAATACAATCCGAATTCAAGAGGCAGCGGCAACTGCAGCCGGAAATTTTGGCAAAACCTCTCTGCCAAACTTTTCTATATCCCGCCGGATTGCGCTCGGAGGGATCGCTAAAGCACCGGCACCTATCGTCACACGCTCTAGTCCGGGCAATCTTTCCTGAATCCCTGAAATCTTTTCAAAAACGTGCTCAGGTGGGCCGCATATCCATCCACCACCACTCACCAGATCATGAACGGTTGGAAGGCCAGCCAGCGGTGCTTTCTCTGGATCGAAAGTCGCTTGAATCTGTCCCTCAGTGAGCGTAGGCATTCTTCCCAACGGTGCCAGCACCTTGAGTTGTTCCTCAAACCAGACAGTCGCCTCCTGAATTGCCTTCTCTTCGGTATCAGCGATATGTATTTGTAGGACAAGTGCCAAGCCCTCACCGAGTTCCGTGGCGCGTCCGGCGCGTAAATGCGCTTCACCCCACTTTTCAGCAATTTCATAAACTCGTGGACCTCCGGGGACGACGCCCTTGATACCGTGCTTAACCATAAAGTCGATACCCCGCGGACTCGCGCTGAAGATGGGTTGCCAGCATTCCACAGGCAGATTGAAGGGACGAGGCACAAGTGTTATTTCCTCCAACTCCTGTCCCCGGTTGAGAACCCGCGCCGGCAGGTCGTAGTGCTCCCCACGATGAGAGAAAGATTGCTCATTCCACGCCTTGAAAATAATCTCGACCTGCTCCTCAAACAGTTCGCGGTTTGCCGAGTCATCCTCAAGCGGCGATCCCAGTGTTTCTACCTCCCGTGGGATGTAACCCCGACCGATGCCGAATCTGACACGCCCCTTTGTAAGGATGTCCGCCATGGCAAAGTCTTCAGCCAATCGAAGCGGGTGCCATGCGGGGATGGTATTAAAAAAGCCGCCGAACTTGAGCCGCTCGGTATTCTGTGCGAGATAAAGACTGAGCATCGGTATGTTCGGAATCCCGCCGTAACCTTCACGCTGAAAGTGGTGCTCAGCGAGCCACAGGGTGTCAAAATTCAATTTGTCCATTAACTGAGCGATCGCCTGCGATTCGTCGAAAACAGAGGCGAGGTGCGCGTCCGATTCTATTCTATCGTCAACACGGAGGCCCTGGAAACCCATGTTATCCATCTCCACATGCCCTCCGTAGAAGTAATCAAATTTGGTTATCATTTGCTTCTCCAACTCTATCGTTTCACGTTCAAATCACCCCGTGGTCCTTCCAAGTTCCTGTACCACCGGGTCACAATCACCAGACCTGATTGCCATTTTTTGGCTTTATTCGTGCGCCATTTTACCCCTTCCTTATTCTTCCGTCAATAACAATTTCTTTCGACCAGTTCAAGGACTGTAAGAGATAAAACTAGGTATTGAAAATCTAGATGGCGGTGATGTATAATAACCCAAGTTGCAACTTACCTGTTAGAAAAGCCGGAGTTTTCGCCCGTTTTTTACGGGACAACACTTTAATTTACTGACACACTCACAAATGGCCAAAGTTGATACACTCCTCAAACTCATTGCTTATCAAAAGCAACACCCCCAAGCCAGCGATGCAGAGATCGCCGAAGGAATTGGAATGTCACTGAGGCATGTCAGACGCTGCAAAAAAGAGGTTAATCTTCTCAAACACCAGTTGACGGAACCTGCCTTGCAATCGGGAGAAATCCAATTTCTATTATCATTGCTGAATCGACAGGAGCCCAATCAGAAAGAGATTGCCCAACGCCTTCAGAAGCAAATCGGTGTATCTTGCACCGGAAGCCTTCGTATCAAGCACCCCGATGAGCAGGTGCCTCTAAACTGGCTCGAAATCGGCGAATTAGCAGATATCAAAATGGAATCTGTAGACCGTCCAGACCCGCTGATGAATTTCTGGCTTCAGTACCTATGCTATGATCCCCTGCTGATGTCCCACCAAAACGGGGAAATCGAAGAACGACTTGCAATCAGTTGCGAGGCAGTGAAAGGACATTCAGAGTGGCAGCTGACCTTGAGAAAGGACCTCCGCTGGAGCGATGGAAAGCCGATTACCTTCGAGGAGGTCATCGAGGCGTTTTCCGCAAGCCGTATCGCTCCGATTATCGCAGAAATTAAACCTGATGGTAAGACACGACTCCGCATCGGACTGTCTCGAGAAGAACCGCTATTTCCACTCCATCTGCGCAGCATCTTTCCACTCCCCTCTCACTCGTCACAACCCTACCAAGTGGTCTCCGGTGCTTATCAATTAAAGCGTTTCTCTTCCGAGACCATGACCCTTCACTTTGCGTGGAATCCGGATTACTATCGCGGCGAGGATCCTTGTATCGACTGGTTGAGCGTGAAGCGTTTCACACGAACCGCCAATGCCATTAAAGCAATCGAAGAGGGAACGATTGATCTGCTCTATTTCTCTGCCTATGCGTTACAACCTCTCTACCAATTTTCAACGACGGTGCCCTGTCAACAGTGGCCCTTTTTCGAAGACAATTACTATGCCCTATTTCTCAACTGTCGCCACGGTCCACTATCGGACAAACGGAACTGCACTTTGCTTAAAGATGCCATTGATTATCGAGCAATCAACTTCTATCTTCGTATGGGCGAAGTCGCTGAGGAAGCGAAGGTTACACAGCCTTCTCAACCCCTTGATATTCGGGTAGCCAGTTCGAGGTTAGATCACCCTGGGGCGGGGGTGTTGCACTACTTGGCTCATTCGATTGGCCAGTCAGTAGGTTCCTCTGTGGCGAATCCCATCCATGTTAGAGGAGAGATGCAGGAAGAGGCGGAGGCCTTTTTAACTCAAGTCTTTTTTGGTTTGGAGTACAGCAACCTGTCACGATTCTTCCATTCCGATGGGATACACAATTTCTTTGGATACACCAATCCCCAAGTTGACGCGCTGCTATCTCAACTTGACCAAACAGCGAACATGGCGGCAAGAAGGAGGATTGGCAGACGGGTGCTGTCCTTGCTGCAAGAAGATTTTGCGTTAATTCTGTTGGCACCCTGTTTTGAATACGCATTCTCGCCATTAGAAATCCAGTTCGACGATAATCTCACCACTCTCCTCGACTTGATTCAAAATATGAGCCAAGTTACTGTTGAACGTCACCGGTCCGGTTGAGCAATCACCCCATTGTACTAGTATTTGAACGACCACAACGGTTCTTCTTAACCGTACCCGTCACCTTCCATCGCAGTATCAATCTATTCCTCAATTAACAAAAAAGATAATGTCTGTTGAACTCACTTCTGCCTGACTTCGTTTACGGAGTGTGGAGTTGATTTAACCTCAGTCAAAGAAGGGCTTTAGACTATCAATTCAAAGTTGACAAATCACTCTCAACCGATTTATCGCCCGTTTTTGATGGGTAAGGACATATCACGTCCTTACCCCTTAAAAGTGACTGGACTTTTTGTGTAGTTGACTGATATTCTTATAATCACAGTAAAGGTAGATATGAATCTGTGTTGAAAATCCATCCCGACCGCGTCCGAGTGCTTGTGAGGCTTGCCGCCCCACTTGCTTTCAATGCACTTGCAGCTTCGATGGTATCGGTGAAAACATTTGCTATGGAGGAAGACAATGACTAAGACTTTAACTCTCATTACGCTAACATGGCTAGGCTTAATCATGTTTGTATCTGGTTGTGGGGAAGATGAACCGGAAACCCCAACTCAGAATCAAATCCCGATCGAGCCTCAGCTTGTCGTTTTTACATCAGATATCGAAATTTTAGCAGACGCGCATGTCAAAGGTGATGCCAGCCAATTCCAACGAGCCTCGGACGATATTTCCGTCAAATGGGACTGGGGAGATGGGCAGCAGACACCCTACAGTCATAACCTCGTTGCGGAACATACCTACAGAGCCGAAGGTGAATATCTCATCACTTTGACTGTCCGAGATAATGCTTCTACATCTGTCATTACCACGCAGCAAAAAACCGCCACTGTCGCAATTAAGACGGAGATTGTTTCGGAAACGGATGGGGCAACCATGCGCCTAATCCCCGCTGGAGAATTTCAGATGGGCAATGCTTTCTTTGACGAAGATCTCTTCAAAAGAGAACGTATCCTTAACGAGGGCTTACCCCACGAAGCACCTATCCATACTGTTGTAGTGGATGCGTTTTATATGGATGTAACCGAGGTGACCAACGCTATGTATCGGCGATTTGTTGAAGAAACGGGGCATAGGGAGCCTCGTGACATCCTCCACAAGCCCAGCTATCCGCCCAGCTATCCGGTCTTCGGGATTTCTTGGCACGATGCGATGGCTTATGCACAATGGGCGGGAAAACGACTGCCTACTGAAGCCGAATGGGAGTATGCAGCACGCGGTGGGTTGGTCGGGGTGCGGTATCCGTGGGGCAATAAAATTACCCATAATGACGCCAATTATGCGGGGATAGGAGATAGAGATCAGTGGGGAACCACGGCTCCCGTTGGAAGTTTTCCGCCCAATGGTTACGGTTTGTACGATATGGCGGGCAATGTCTGGGAATGGTGCCTTGATGCGTATGATGCGGAGTTCTATGCCAATAGTCCAAGAATCAATCCCATCTCAGGAGGACCCATCGAACAAATTGTCGAGAATTTCCGGGAGGATATAACCCCTCGCGTATCACGAGGCGGATCATTTCAAGTCGGCAAGAGTTTCCTGCGGGTCTCCCATCGGAACCTCAGAAATAAAGCGGGTTTTTTGTGGTTTGACAGAGGCTTTCGCTGCGTAAAGCCTCTGGGACCTGAATTACAAAAATTACAAAAATAGTTATCGGGCTGTATTCTATCGCTAGGGCGTGTTGACATTTAACGGTCCGTAGGTTGGGTTGAACGGTTAAACGGCAATCCCTATCAACTACAATAGAGGTTCGGTCGTCCAACAACACCCGTTTATGGACAGATAGAGTGAAACCCAACTCCGTTTGTCAAGTGAAAGTTAAACGACTCAAAAAAATAAATCGTCTTAATTTTTCGATGAAGTTTTTAGCAACATTGGGGTTATATTAGAATTGTTAATGATAAATTCTGAAACCCAGGAACTGATCGCACTATAATTCTTTTCCAATTTTTTTCTCTCAACCTATTAACCAATCAACCTAAAAGGAGGTTATAAGAGATGTTTTACCATACAGGACAGAAACGCACACCAGCGTTGAATCCGATGACAGAGAGAGCGACCGAGTCAACACCGGGAAACTCCCTCACATCCGCCGCGCGAGACACAGCGCGCCCTCATACAGGCACCGGATCTGAGGAACAGACCGAGACACCACATAATCCCGCCGGTCACAGGGTTATCCCTGATCTATCAAAGGGATTTAGCTTGGCTCAATTCTCAGTCACTCAGGGAAACACAGATTGGGGGTTCAGGACGGCTCCCCTAACGTTTTTATCGCCAAAGGAGGCGACAAGTGACAGGTATTTCAACACCCGATTTTGGACCAGAGAACGATTACGAGAAAGGCATAGGCTACGACAAGATTCCGGCTGAATTGGCAGGTGACTCCGAAGCAGAGGGGTCTGATTGTATTCGCTCAATCAGATCGGACGCTTCGCTGGGTTCGACCTGCCGTGCAACGAGGAGAAATCCGAAGGAGACGAGCGTGAGACGATCCGATGAAGATCTAATGTTATCCGTCAAAGAAGGAAATAGCGCAGCATTTGAAACATTAACCAAACGTCATTACACAAACACATTAAACTTTATTTATCGTTTCGTAAACAATCGTATGCTCGCGGAGGATCTGTGTCAAGAAACGTTTTTGCGCCTTTGGCGCAGCGCACCGACCTATCAACCGCTTGCGAAGTTCACCACTTTCCTTTATCACATTGCAAAGAATGTCTGTTTGAAACAGATTGCAAAAGATCAACGAACTCCTTACACATCCTCGCTGGAGGCTCCCGTCCCTAATGATAGCGGCGGTGATTACAACCTATCAGAAGAGATTGCAGACAACCGATATTTGCCGGAGGAGACAACCATTGCTAGAGAGGCTGATGAAGCCATCCGGTCAGCAATTGGTGATCTGTCCGACGAGCATCGGTTAGTTTTTGTTTTAACAGAGTTGCAAGGGTTATCATATCAAGAAGTTGCTGAGATTGCCCGATGCCCTGTTGGTACTGTTGCTTCTCGGAAAAATGCAGCAGTCCGACAGCTCCAAAGGAGATTACATAAGCACTTAAATTCATAGCTAGAAATAGCCAAAATTCCCCAAGATGGATATTTACCCCTCAACTTTGATAGGGAATGAGGGGAGGTCATGTTCATCGTGAAGACTGGCTCCAGCCCCTATATCAATTCAAGCTGAATTGGTATAGGGGCATTTTTATTGCTCAAAAGCACAAGCGGTAAAATTTTCAGTTCAATTTTTCCGAACAAACGCTATTGCTGTTTGCCTAATACCAGTAAACGTGCATATAATGAAGACTTAAACTGCAAACATCCAGCGAGGAAAAATCAATGAATCCCAAACATATCATCACCAACCTTTTCGGAATACTGCTTGCCTTTTTCGCCCTAGGCACCGTAAATGCTTCGGCACAAAATACGCTCTCACAAGAAGAGAAGCGATTTGACCTTAACGGCAATGGTCGATTGAATGAAGACGAAAAAGAGATAATGATTGATACAATCGCTATCGAAGCCTTCACAGGAGTACAATTCACCGCACAGGAAATCCGGGCAGAACACGGTGGCAGCGAGCGAGGTCGTCGCGGAGGCAGGCGTGGACCGCGCCGATCAGAGAAGATCCTCAACCGCTTTGACACAGACAAAGATGGCAGGTTAAGCAATGTAGAGCGAGAAGCCGCGCGCAAATATATCCACGAGAGTCGAGGCGAACGAGGTGCGTCACGTCCATCTGGAGCCACTTTGCCTCATACAACACACGAAGATGATCTGAAAGCAAGCATCGCTGCCCAGCCTAACGGCGATCCTGACCTCTATGATGCAAACACAATCCGTACCCTTTATCTCCGATTCCATGATGCGGACTGGTACGAACAACTCGGCGACTTCTATCGAACTGATGTCGATGTGCCAGCGGACTTAATCGTTGATGGGAAGGTCTATCAATCTGTCGGTATCAGGTTCCGCGGTAGTTCCTCCTATTTTACAGTTCAGAACGAGAAAAAGTCATTCAATATCGCTGTTGACTACGGGGACGACAGGCAACGGCTCTACGGCTACAAAACGCTGAATCTACTGAACGGTCATTCCGATCCCTCCTTCCTCCGCGAAATCCTCTATTCAAGAATTGCTCGCAACTATATCCCCGCCCCAAAGGCGAACTTCGTCAAACTGGTCATCAACGGGGAAAGTTGGGGGATTTACGTCAATAGCCAACAATTCAACAAAGATTTCCTCGACGAATGGTTCGGGACCAAAGGTGGGGTGCGCTGGAAGGTCCCGCCCGGACGCGATAGCGGCTTAGTTTATAATGGAGACCAACCCGCTGCCTATCAACAATCCTACCAACTCAAAACGAGGGTAGAGGAGGCACCAAACGCTTGGCAAGATCTTATTGAGTTATGCGAGGTTCTTGAAAGCACACCCGACGACCAACTTGAATCTAAACTATCCGCGATTCTTAACATTGATCGGGCACTCTGGTTCCTTGCGCTGGACAACGTGTTCATAGATAACGACGGATATTTCAGTCGCGCAAGCGATTACGCGCTCTATCAAGACCTAAAAGGTCGTTTCCATCTGCTGCCACACGATAGTAACGAGACGTTCCGATTCGCCGGTGGCGGCGGTCCAAACTCTTGGCAGACCGATGGACAAATGTTATCTCCTGTTTCTCAGGAAAACGATATGATGCGACCCGTCATCAGGCGTCTATTTGCCATCCCACATCTCCGCGCACGGTATCTCGCTCACATTCGCACCATTACCGACAAATGGCTCGATTGGGATGTGCTCCAACCAATTATTGCGGAATACCAATCGCTCGTTGACGCCGAAGTGAAGGCGGACGATAAAAAGCTCTACACTTACGAAGCATTCGCCACAAGCCAAACTAAAGACCAAGGCGGTGGGGGAGGTGGTGGACGTGGTGGCAGAGGGGGGAGAAGCACGCCAAGCTTCAAGCGTTTTGTTGAGGAACGAGCGGAATACCTGCTCAATCACCCCGAAATCAACAAGCCCACACCAACCATCACCTCCGTTTCCAAGCCCAAAGAACCGATGGCGAGCCAACCCGTACAGATCACCGCTGAGATTGATAGAGGTGTTAATGTCAGCGCAGTTATCTTGTATTACGCAGACGGACGATTGGCATCCTTTCAGAGTGCGCCAATGTCAAAAGATGGCGCGGTCTACGTGGGCGAGATTCCCGCTTTTCCCGCTGGAGAGAAGATCCGTTACTACGTCGAAGCTCGATCCACTAAATCGCGCAGCGCGACAACGTTTTTCCCAGCCAAAACCGAATTCGCACCGTTGACCTACCGTGTCAACGCATCTATTGCCGACAGTTCTCCGGTAGTTATTAATGAACTGATGGCGAGTAATACGAAGGGGCTCGCTGATCCGCAGGGCGACAATGATGACTGGATCGAACTGCACAACGTGAGCGATTATGCGGTCAATCTATCAGGGATGTATCTGACTGATAACCAGAACAACCCACGTAAGTGGCAGTTTCCCGATGATACTCAGATCGCCCCCGGCGGTTACCTGATTGTTTGGGCGGATGAAGATGGCAACGCCGAACCGGGGCTCCATGCCAACTTCAAACTCTCTAGGAATGGAGAAACGGTCATGCTCGTTGACACGGATCAGCGAGGAAATCAGGTGCTTGACGTCATTAAATTTAAGGCACAAGGGGAAGATGTCGCACTCGGTCGAGTGCCCAACGGCACTGGTAACTTTATGTCATTAAAGGGAACACCGGGGCAACGGAATAACTGAGGTAGGCAGACAGACTTATCACGAATGTCGCTACCCGACAAGGGGCATAACCTTGAATAAAATCAACAGACGCGACGCCCTGAAGGTCACCGCCGGTGCACTCCTTGCAGGAGCTGGAATCCCCACAAACCGTCCGTCGGCGGCGAAACGTATTGATGATTCAACTTCAATCAACCCGACGCGCCAATCAGTTAAACCACCCAAACTAGTCCCCCAAGATACTGTAGGCATTGTATCACCGGCAATGTCATTTTTCACAATTCATGAGTCTGCCTTGCAACGGGGGGTTGCATATTTGGAGCAGGCAGGATTACACGTTCAACTTGCACCGCACACGCTTGACCAACGGCAGCACCTAAATCCACCGGCCCAACACCGAGCCGAAGATTTAAACCAGATGTTTGCCAACCCAAAGATAAAAGCCATTTTTTGTCTGTCCGGCGGTTCAGGTGTCAATGCGGTTCTGCCATTACTGGACTGGGAACAGATTGAGAAATCACCCAAAATTGTGATGGGCTATAGTGCGATAACCGCCCTGTTGATTGGTCTATACGCAAAGGTAGGTCTGACCACATTTCACGGACCAATGATTCTAAACGGTTTCAGCGAATATCCGCAGCCCTTCCCCTATACATGGCAGAGCCTCGAACAGATGTTATTCAAGGCAGAACCGGTCGGCACACTAAAACCGCCTACACAATGGACGGATGCCTATACGAGCGAGGACCAGCCACGCGCAATGAAACCGAATCCGGGCTGGCACTGGTTGAGAGAGGGAAAAGCGAGCGGACCATTAATTGGCGGGAATTTAAGCGTTATGTTGACGTTGGTCGGTACGCCATATTGGGTTCCGTTGCGAGGCGCGATCTTGTGCGTTGAGGAGGTCAACTTCGGTAGCGGACTGCTACGCAAAGTTGATGAATCACTCGCCCAATGTCAACAGATAGGACTGTTCGATCAGATTGCAGGCTTAGTTATCGGTAAGGTTAATGAACTCTCTGAGGAAGAAGGAAAGCTCTTTGAATCGTTAATCCTTGAATACACAGGGGGTTCCAAATTTCCGATCTTGACAGGGGTAGATTTTGGTCATACAGCACCTCAACTGACGCTTCCCATCGGCATTCAAGCCTCCCTCGATTCACAACAAGACCGATTCAGTATAGATGAAGCAGCTGTACGGTAACACCAAATCAGGACTCCAGCCCAAAACACCGCACCCGTATCCGGTTCAATACCGGTATGAAACCTGTAGGTCGAGATTCACATCTCGACAATTATGTGCTAAACCGAATACCACCCCCGTAGGTCGGGCATCTTGCCCGACTCTTCCAACCAGTTCATACCGGCGTGAAACCTGTAGGTCGAGATTCACATCTCGACACATAAATAGCAATAGTAGAATTGACGATACGATGACAAAAGCAGCCGTACTGTGGACAGGCGGAAAAGATTCCGCCCTCGCGCTTCACCTCTCCCTAAATCTCTACGATATAAGCGGTCTGATCTGCTTTGTCCCGGCAGACAACCGGCCATTCTACGCACATCCACAGCAGCTCATGGCACTACAGGCACAGAAGATCGGTATCCCAATTGAATTTATGCCGATTTCCGAACCTTACAAACAGAGCTACCGGCAACAGATTGAGACGATTAAAGATGCGGGAATCGAGGTATTAATTACGGGCGATATTTCTACTGTCGGTGGAATGCCCAATTGGATTGACGAGGTTGCTGCAGGTTTGGTGGGCGTCGAGAAACCGTTGTGGGAATTGGATCGGGGCGCAATATTGGATACCCTCGCCGCCAACCAATTTGAAGTGGTCTGCTCCCTTGCTTACAAAAAGCACTTTCAGACGACTATCACTGGAAGGTATTTGGATCTGGAACTGATTTCGCAACTGAAGCAGCTGCCGATCGATCCTTGCGGTGAGCAGGGCGAATATCACACATGGGTACTGGACGCGCCATTTTTCAAGGCACCTGTGCAGCTAGAAGGCACACGGATTGTTGACACCTCCGAATATTGTTACCTCACCTATCAAAGTGCCATTTAGCACGCTCAGTTTAGGCATCGGTGCTATACAGAGTTTTCCACCCGATTAGAACAAAAAAAGGATCCTTGCAAGCGTATTAATACCCTTACAAGGATCCCTTTTTCAAACCCCTCATCGAATTTACGATGTCAATCTCTAACCCGTCAGCACCTCTTTCAAACGATTAGCGACAATTAGCTCCTCACCTTCACGGAGGGTATAAGCATTAATAACAACAGTATCGTCGCTAGCGTTTGCCCTAATACGAGGAGTGCCGGCTTCTAGCGCATCATTCACCTGCGCCGCACTCTGACCGACAGTCGCCTCGTCAACGGTAATGTGAAGACTAGACAGTGTGTGACTCCTTTCAGCGTAGACGATTCCCGTTGATACGCCGGCGATGCCTTCAAGCACCTGCGAAATCGCGTTGTATCGAGCATCTTGGTCCTTTGAGCGCTGCTCATGATCGGTTGAGAACCAATTCTCAATCGCCGTCAAAAGCCCAACAATCTCCTGCCGATCTACCTTCATCCCTCGACCAAGCGGACGCGGCGCGATAAAACCGTGGGCTGTCACCTCTTCGATTAAATCCTGCCTACCACACACGAACCCGGTGGAGTGCGGTGCGTTGAAGTATTTACCACCAAAGCAGACCAGATCCGCGCAATTGGCATTCCGTTTGAAATAATCGAGCGGATAGATTTGTGCCGCGCTATCAGCGATGGCAAGGACATTGTTTCGGTGCGCTATCTCGACCGCTTCCTCAAGCGAGACACCGCCCTCCTTTTCAGCCTGAACGAGGTAGATAATTGCAGCTGTGTTAGGACCGATAGCGTTCTCAAACTCCTCCGCTGTACACCCTTCCTCATCTCCCACAAGGACTAGTTTGCTTCCGGGCACACTGTAAGCCCTATCGTAGCCGTATCGCTGGTACTTCTGGAATACCAGTTCGTCCTTCAACCCCGTGGTATCCGGGAGCTGATCCCTTTTTTCTGGATGCTGATAAGTCATGGCAGCCGCGGAACTCAGCACCATCGCAGCATAGCAGCCCGCTGTGACATAAGCCGCTTCGACATCTAGAAATGAAGCGATAAAATCCCCGGACTTCCTGAGAAACGTCTCCATATCCACGAAATTCACGTCCGCGCCATCTATTGCTGCCTTTACCGCTGCGGAGGGCGTAGAGCCACCGCGTACGGTTTGGTTACCCACAGCATTGATCAACGGACGTACACCGAACCTTGTATAAATATTATCTGTCGCTGTAGCCATTATAACCTCCGTATCATTGTGCATCGTAGATTCTTTGCTACGGCTGAACCCTCACGCTCCGATTTGAATAGGCACAGCCGGAAGCTTACCGAACAATTGAAAACCTGAATACACTCATTTTAGCACGGATGCAAATTCGTGTCAATTCTAAATGATTTGTCGATGTATATCTTGTGAATTACTTGAGCGTGACAAATTTCTATGATTTAATCAGAAACAGAATTGACAAGTAAATTTCGCTCTGCTATAATGCAATGGGGCTGATTCAACTAGGACTATCTGTAGTCTAGATTTACCAATCTTTTTGGAGGACATAATGAGCAGTGTGCGCTATGGGGTCATTGGAATCAAAGGCGTCGGCAGCAAGCATGTAAGCATGGCGCAGGAGCATGAAAATGTAGAGCTGACGGCGTTGGTGGATCTCGACGAAGCAGCCGTCAAGACGCAATCCCAAGAGCTGGGCGTACGTGCGTTCACCGATTATCAAGAGATGCTAAATGCCGGGATTGTTGATGCGGTATCGATTGCCACACCGCACCACCTACACTCAATCATCGGCTTAGAGTGCCTGAACGCGGGCGTGAATGTTTTCACTGAGAAACCGCTCGCCAACACCGTATCGGACGCAGACGCTATGATCGAGACGGCGAAAGCGCACGACCTGAAAATCTGTGTCGGACACCAATACCGAACCTATCGAACCCCTCAGACGATGAAGCATCTGATTGATACCGGCGCAATTGGAAATATTATGCGCGTGCTCTGGACATGGATTGAGTTTCGACCAGAAAGCTACTATGACCGTGACATCTGGCGCCAGACATGGCGACATGCCGGTGGCGGTGTGTTGATGAATCAGACAAGCCATGACCTAGACCTAATCTGCTGGCTGGTTGGCAAACCGGTCCAAGTCTCCGCAATAATTGGCAACCAATTCCATAAAATGGAAGTGGAAGATGTAGTTTGTGCAAACTTGCTGTTTGAAAACAGTGCCTTCGGTTCGATCCAACTCACAATTAATCAACCAAGGGGCTACAGTATTCGTCAAATCGCTGGCGACAAAGGGACGATAGCGATTCCGGATGTACAGAGCCTGACCAATAACCGGGAAGACCACATCCTACTCGGCACCTATGAGAATGCGCTGACGGACCTCGTGGGACAGACACCCCGCATCGCTGGACAACCAGAGATTTCATGGCAGCCCGTTGAGTTGCGAGATGAACCCGGCGGACATGATGTGCTGATGGATAGCTTTATCGATGCGATCCTCAACGGTGGTGAGCCGTTGGTCAACGGTGTGAGCGCACTGACCGCTGTCGAGTTAATCAACGCCATCGTGCTTTCGGCAATGCGGGGGAAGACCGTTGATGTGCCGGTAGATCGAGAGGAGTATGACGACTTGTTTGAAGGGTTAAGCAATGGCAGCTTGCAGACCCCTAGATTTTAGACAGCCGGTAGGGAACGCAGATCTGCGTTCCCTCATGATAGAAACTACTAAAGATTTTACTGTGTTGGAAGGAGGTTGTGTATGGCTTTGCCATCAAATCGCGTTGACCTGATTCACAACTTCGTGAAGGAAGGAATTGATTTTCAGCATGGACGCATTGAGACGGAATCGGATCCGCTTTGGAAAGCGTTATGTCTGGCTGGCTCTGAACTGTGGTTGGACACCGGCGATATTGAAGCTGCGACTGCGTTATGGGCTGACGAGTTTACTGCCCTAACAACTAATAACACCTTGCTCAACGCCGAAGTACAGAAAGGAATTTACGACGACTTAATCCAGAAGGCAGCTGGTGCGCTCACCGGGCTGGATATTCAAACGCAGATTATTGAGATTGCTTTTATCTTAAACGCGCGTCATGGACTTCGCTTGGCGCAACGTTTCGGTGGCAAGGTGAGTGTAGAACTTCACACCATTCTGGCACACGATATTGAGCGCAGCGTCTCCTACGGTCAACGCTATTACGAAATCTGTCCTGAACACTTTATTATTAAAGTGCCTTTGACACCCTCCGGCTTGATTGCTATGCGCCGCTTGCGGGAAGATGGGATACCGGTCAATTTCACGCTGGGATTCAGTGCGCGCCATAACTTCGTCGCAACCGCTTTTGGTGCCCCTTCCTACGTTAATGTGTTCCTCGGGCGGCTCAATTCCTACATCGCGGATCAGCAGTTGGGGGACGGTAAATTAGTCGGCGAAAAGGCAGTCCTTGCCAGCCAGCGCGTGGTGAAAAACCTTTCCCAAGATAATCAGGAACCGACACGCCAGATCGCCGCAAGTTTGAGGGCGGCGACTCAACTGCCGTATCTGGTCGGGATTGATGTCTTTACTATGCCCGTAAACGTTGCTGCCGATGCCAAGAAAGAACTTTCGGGAGAATGGGAATCGAGCATCGAAAACGAATATACGGTTCATCTCAACGACGGTGTCAGTGATTCGGATCTTCGGATAGACACACTCTGGGAGATTTCGGAGTCCGATAGACAACTGACCGATAGCTTAATAGCAGACGTCCCCCAGACAGCGGACGAAATTGTGAATCGGGCGCATGATCTGGGGGCCGGGGATCTATTCCCCAAACTTTCCGACGAAGAACTCGCCCAAATCGCAGATGATGGCAAAATACCCAAACATGAAATCTGGGGAGGGCGGATAAAATCCGGTGAACTCGCCATTGACACACTTTTGAACCTTGCCGGACTCGCATCGTTTGAGAGCGATCAGGGGGAACTAGATGACCGTATTGAGAAGCTAATTGCCCGATAAACAGTTTGAAGTCCCTTCCATCCGCCATACGCGCCAGGCATATTTTCAGGGAACAACCGCTGTTGTCCCTTATCTACTTATGAATCGGAGACAGTGTGAAAATTACAAAGGTTGAAATGATTTACCCGCAGCAGGGTCCCCTTATCATTGTAACCTCTTCCCATTGCCTACCCAAGAAGGGAGTGATGCCATATCCGTAACTTATTCTTAAATCTCAAACCGTATATTATTCGCTACCGCGTCGCTGTTATCGCGAGTTTTTTCTTTGTGCTAGCAACGAACGCTGTGATTGTGGTACAACCAAAACTGTTGAAGTGGGCATTTGATGGTCTGGAAACAAGCATCGTGGTGCTGCCAGAACCGTTGAAGTGGGCATTTAGTGGTGTGGAAGGAGAGATTACCTATTGGAAGGTCTCTTTTTTGGCAGCACTCATTTTTGGCATTGCCTTGGTTGGAGGCGCGCTTCGATTTGGCCAACGTCAGGTCATCCAAAGTGCAGCGAGGCGGATGGAATATCAGCTGCGGAACGATTTCTTCACGCACCTTCAAAAGCTGCCTGCGTCTTACTATAACGATGTCCGCACGGGCGATCTAATGGCGCGAGCGACCAGCGACATGAACTCTATCCGGATGGTTCTCAGCATGGGGATCTCATACATCGCGGACGCGCTCATCTTCTTTGCCCTGGCACTCGTGATTATGCTGGATATTGACGTACAGTTGACGCTTGTGGCACTTCTGCCGTACCCGATCCTCGCTGTCTTGATAAAGGAATTGGGAAAGCGGGTCTACAGATATCACACGCGAATCCAAGAAGGCTTTGCTACAATGAACACCAAAGTACAGGAGAATCTGTCCGGTGTGCGTGTTGTCAAAGCGTATACGCTCGAAAAGAGTGAGATTGAGGAATTTGAAGTATATAACCGAGACTTCGTACAACGTAATCGCGATCGAATTCGAGTGACAACCTTCTTCTTTCCGTTGTTCCGATTCTTACCCGGACTCGGTATCGCTGCGCTCCTCTGGCTCGGTGGTATCCGTGTAGTCGAAGGAACCATCACGTTTGGTGATTTTGTATCTTTCAGCGCCTATCTGATGATGTTCATTCGTCCGATGATTACGTTTGGCTTTATCGTCAATACCTTCCAACAAGGTGCAGCGTCAATGGAACGAATCCGTAGGATTCTTGATGTGAAGCCTGAAATCGCCGATGGAGAAACGACACGCCAAGACATCAACACGATTCACGGCGAAATCGAATTTAGAAACCTCAGATTCGCTTATCCTCGCGGGGAACCAATTCTGAAAAATATCAATCTCAAGATTCCGCGCGGATCAACAGTTGCAATTGTCGGAACCACCGGCAGCGGTAAAACTACCTTGATTAACCTCATCTCCCGCATCCGTCAAGCAGCGCGGGGTATGGTCTTCATTGACGGCGTTGATATTCAAGATATCCCGCTGCAACTCCTCAGATCAAACATTGGTGTCGTTGAACAGGAGCCTTTCCTCTTCTCTGACCTCTTGCGGAACAACATCACCTACGGCGTTGGTGATACCAACGAAGTCGAGATCAAGGAGATCGCACACACCGCTGATCTCCTCGAACAGATCGAGGAGTTTCCCGAGGGATTAGATACGTTTTTGGGTGAGCGCGGGCAAACCATTTCAGGCGGACAGAAACAACGGACTGCGCTCGCACGCGCAATCATGATCAAGCCGAAGATTCTGATCTTGGACGATGCTTTCGCAAGCGTAGATACGAATACTGAGGACACCATCCTCACACGCCTGAACGAGATTATGGAAGGTTGCACGACAGTCCTCATATCGCACCGCATTTCGACTGTCAAAGCGGCAGATCTAATCATCGTCTTGGAAGACGGGGAGATTGTCGAACGCGGTACGCATGAGGAATTACTAGCGCATAACGGTATTTATGCCGGTATCCATGAGAAACAGTTGTTGCAAGAAGAGCTAGAAGCACTTTAGATCCCCTCCTAACCCTTACTTGCTGCATATCAGACTGATTTTCTTGGACAGAGTTAGAGGGTCTGAAAACGTTCCCAAGCCTCGCCGGATGCTGCAGCTTGGCGTTCCAACTCACCACGCCAACCGATGACCTCCCCAGCCTTGATGCGATTGATCTCAAACCCTGTGTACCGGTCTTCAAGCGTATCGCCCAACTTCTGGGTTTCCGCCCAACGATCCCATGCGATCTTCATCCACTCATGAGGTAACGCTTCGCGCACAGCGGGATCCAGTTGCCATGCGTGTCGCACGTCCGCCACCGGTGCCTCCCCGGTGAACTCGCCCGACCACTTCGACCAACCGATTGACAATGTGTTTCGTTCGCGCTCGGGGACAGTGTGTCCGGTGTGGATGGTTACGCCATTGCGTATGAGTGCTTCTCCCGCTTTGAGTCGGATTGCGACCTGACCCGGCAATGCGTCCACGCCGTTCCAACTCGGTGTATGCGGGACTCCTTGATCCTTCATCCCTCTCGGCAGCAGTACGTCATGCTCCAACGGTGTGCGCCAGCGATTATGACTGCCCGGCACGAGCTCGTGGCATTCGTCGTCCGTCAATGCCAAGAACATGCTCACACCATTTCGTTCCGTGATAGACTTCGCGTTATTTTCAACGATTTCTTTCCAACGGATTCTTTCCGTCTCCTCAGAATACGCATCAGGTCCTTCGCCTCGGTTCTCTTCCTGTGCGAAGTACCTCTTCCCGGTGCCCCACCATGTTGTGTCTCGGTGCCAGCCGAGCTTATTCTCGTGCGTCCGGGGATTCGCCCACAGCAGCAGGCCGCCGAGCACCATATCCTCCGGTTGGAGCCCATCACACCAAGAAGACACAAAATCTAGGAAATCTGAAGAGCCGTGGAACTCAGCAAAACTAGGCTCGTTAAAAGCTGGATGGATAAGCCCCCGAATCGCCCACGGCTGATCCTGTCCTGTGCGGTGCACATAGCCCTTCGAGCAATCTATCTTATTATAGACATGCTCAGGCGCACACGATTCGGTGACACGGCGACCCGCTTCACGCAGTTTCGGGATCCAGGGGTTGCCGACAAAATCGTTAATGATGACAAAACCGTGCTCCCTGAGGTGTTCCAACCGTTCTGGCGTGGCTCCGGGAGCCGAAAGTTCAGGTTTCATATCAGCAAAGGCAGCAGCGCGGTAAGGTTCCGCCGCCGGTGATTGATCGCTATTCATTTTTGATTCCTTTCGACCCATCCTAAACCTTTAGGGGTCAATCTTAAAATGGTATCTGATCAATTGAAGCTTGATCAAATCCTTTGAAGATACGAGCGGAACTGTGTCCCACCCGCGGTTCAGCCTATCTCCTGTAGCACGCAGATTATGGCATGAACCCACAAATTTGTCAAGAAGATTTGCTACTATCAGATTTCTTGACAACTTTCATCCAATCATCTATAATGCTTCATTATACAGATGGGAAGCAGCTAAACTGTTGTAGCACCTCACCCAACATCGTGAGTGGGACACCAATCCATCGTGGGGATCTGTTCCCACTTTAAGTGTTTCCCCAAATGAGAAATTGGCAATCTTATGGGGAAAAGTCAAACGCGCACGGTAAAACGGTCAGGAAAACAAGTGAAATACCCAGCAGGAAAGAAGTGGATCTTATCACACACCGATTGAAAACGACTCAAGACCTAACGAAAGGCAGGTAGGTTATGGCACAAGGAGGATTCATTTATGTTTGGCAGCGGTGGTAGTAGCAGTCAACTCCACGAGTATAGCGAAGAAGAAGATGATCTCGGTAAAGTATATGACCGGGAGTTGATGACACGACTCATCGCCTACATGAAACCGTATCGGCGTGAAGTCGTGCTTATCGTGTTTTTGATGGTCGGTTACTCGGTATCTGAAGCACTGCTGCCCTATTTGACGCAACTTGGAATTGATAACCATATTGAGCCGAGAAATCTAGAGGGACTGGAAACGATTGTACTCTATTATGTTCTCGTTCTAGTAGCAAGGTTCATATTTACCTATTTTGAAGAATACGGAATGCAGATGGTCGGACAGAAAGTGATGTATGACATGCGCATGTCGCTCTTTTCACATCTGCAGCGGTTGGATGTCCGGTACTTTGATCGCAATCCGGTGGGCCGGCTAATGACCCGCGTCATGGGCGATGTTGAGATACTAAAGGAGCTATTCACCTCTGGAGTCATTACGGTCTTTGGAAACCTACTCAGCATTTCCGCTTACATGATAGCGATGCTGCTCTTTAACTGGAAGCTAGCGTTGATAACTTTTGCTATATTACCAATCATCTTTGCGATAACAACCGTTTATCAGGTCTATTCACGTCGCGCCTTCCGCGATCAGCGTAGGTATCTCGCCCGGATCAACGCTTTTCTGAACGAAAACATCGTCGGCATGACAACGATGCAGCTATTCGCACGGGAGCCGCGCAGCTTACTACAGTTCGACGAGAGGAATCAGCAATACCTCGGTGCAAACCTGCGTAGTATCTTCTACTTCTCGCTCTTCTCACCAATGATTGAAGTATGCGGTTCACTTGCACTAGCAGTTATTATCTGGCATGGCGGCGGACAGATTCTACAAGATACACTGACTTTCGGTGTATTATTCGCTTTCATCCAATACAGTCAGCGACTGTTCTGGCCCATTCGTGAACTGAGTGAGAAATACACAATCTTCCAAAACGCAATGGCATCTTCTGAACGGATCTTTGACCTGATGGATACGCAGCCGACAATTGTGAATCCAATGCCACCCAAAGAGGTCGGTGCATTGAACGGTGAAATCGAGTTTCGCAATGTCTGGTTCGCTTATAACGCAGAGGATTATGTCCTGCGCGATGTCTCCTTCACTGTAAAGGCGGGCGAAAAGGTCGCACTTGTGGGTCATACAGGATCGGGCAAAACATCGATTATCAACCTACTGTGTCGATTTTATGACGTGAATAAAGGACAGGTTCTGATTGATGGCACGGATCTCCGGGAGATGGAGCTGCCAGATCTCCGTCGTGCTATTAACATTGTGCAGCAGAATATCTTCCTGTTCTCAGGAACAATCGAGAAGAATATTAATCTGGACAACCCGGAGATCTCAAAGGAGAGTACGATCGCTGCCGCAAAAGAGGTTCATTTGGATAGCTACGTTCAGAGAATGCCGGATGGCTATGAAACTGAAGTCAGAGAGGGAGGGGCAGGATTATCGGTTGGACAGAAGCAGCTTGTCGCCTTCGCGCGTGCGCTGGCTTCCGATCCCAACATCCTTATTCTTGACGAGGCGACTTCCAGCGTGGACACCGAAACCGAACTCATCATTCAGGACGCCCTGAATCGCCTGATGGCAAATCGGACATCAATCGTGATTGCACACCGGCTTTCAACGATTCAGAACGCCGATAAGATCATTGTCATGCACCACGGTGAAATTCAGGAGATGGGAACGCACAACGAGTTGCTCCAGAAACGAGGCATCTACTACCGACTGTACCAACTTCAGTACAAAGGACAAGAGGTAGGATAGTCGCAGAAAATGATGGGGCGTACTGGATTTGAACCAGTGACTTCTACCGTGTGAAGGTAGCGCTCGTACCCCTGAGCTAACGCCCCATAAGTTGGATTGGATGGAGAGAAAAAACGAGATGGGAAGAAAGTGGTGGGCCCACTAGGATTCGAACCTAGGACCGGCCGGTTATGAGCCGGCTGCTCTAACCCCTGAGCTACAGGCCCCCCTTGAATCAAGCAAATATTATAAAAGTTTGCAGTGGATTTGTCAACCGAAATCGCTCAACCGTCAAGGAAGCCACGCAGCTGCTGACTCCGGGTTGGGTGACGCAATTTTCGCAGTGCCTTCGCTTCTATCTGGCGTATCCGCTCACGGGTGACCTGAAACTCCGTACCAACCTCCTCTAGCGTCCGGGGGTATCCATCGCCAATCCCAAATCTCAAGCGGATAACCTTCGCTTCGCGCTCTGTCAACGTACGAAGAACCTCTTCGATACGCTCCTTGAGCATGGTAAACGTCGCTTCGGCGACCGGAGACTTTGAAGTTTTGTCTTCAATAAAGTCTCGAAGTTGGCTGTCCTCATCTTCGCCAACCGAGGTTTCTAAAGAGATTGGCTCCTGTGCAATCCTAAACACCTGTCGCACCTTATCAATGGATATGTCCATCTCACCAGCAATCTCCTCCGGCAGGGGTTCTCTGCCTTTTTCCTGAACAAGGTAACGGGAAGTGCGGATCAGTTTATTGATAGTCTCAATCATGTGAACAGGGATGCGAATCGTGCGTGCTTGATCAGCGATTGCCCGAGTAATTCCTTGACGAATCCACCATGTCGCATAAGTGCTGAATTTATAACCACGCTTATACTCGAATTTGTCGACAGCTTTCATCAAGCCGATATTTCCCTCCTGAATGAGGTCAAGAAACGTCAGCCCTGGCGTTCGATTCCTGTATTTTTTAGCGATGCTGACAACAAGCCGCAGGTTAGCTTCAACAATCGTCATCTTTGCTTCTTGCGCCGTCGATTCTCCCGCGTGGATTCGCTGAGTCGCACAGTCGAGCTGCTCACGTGATGCACCAATTTCGCGCTCCAACCTCTTGATGGTCCTCCTCGCCTTGACGATCTTCCGGTTATGTTCCCTAAGCTCGTCCATACAGTCAGGAGCAGCTGGCTGTACTTTACCCAGCGCGTAAGCCCGCACCTGTTGACAGATTTCAGCCGCGGATAGCTCGCACTTCTTCTCAATCTTTGTCACCTGCTTTTCCAAACCTGCCATGCGGGCCGCAATATCTTTAATTTTACCTGCAATCTTACTAATTTCTTCGCGATCGATTCTGAGTTCCTTGAGGATTTCCACCAACTCTAAACGATCAGAATCCAGCTTTTTGCGAAGGGCACTTTTCTGCTTGGTAGACAGTTTTTCATAGTTTAACTTGCGCTCCTCGAAGCGCATTTCTAAATCTCGCGCTTTCAAATCTGCCATCAATTCCTGTGCTTTTTTCAGATATTTTTCTTCCTTATCATTAGCCGATGTGCTTGACACCTCCATCGCAAGCACATCAGAAGCCTTTCTCTTACCAATCAAAATCTGATTGAGTAGTTTTCGGACCTCTGCAATTGCAATTGGCGTTTCAAATATTGCCTCCTCCACCTCACGATGCCCGTCTTCAATCTGCCTTGACAGGGAGACCTCCTGCTGCTTAGTCAGCAAATCAATACTCCCCATCTCTCGTAGATACACCTTCACCGGATCATCAACCTTATCGAGTTTCCCTGGATCCAGTGCTAGCTCATCATCAGTATCGTCGTAATCTTCATCGTCGGAGTAATCAGGTGTATCAAAATCGGCTGTTTGATTGATAACTTTTAAATTCATTGTTAAATCTCCCTCATCAAGATCGGCTGGATTTTCTGAAAGGTTAATTTCTTCTAAATCAATTTGAAGTAGGTCATCAAGATCGCCCGGTGGTGAAGGATTCGGTTGCTCATCGTATTCAAGAAAGTGTTTCTCTTTACCTATATCGATTAAGCGATTATCTGCTTTATTTCCGGAAGCCATTGTAGTTTATTCTCCTAGTACCCCTCCCGAAGCAAGAACAGGGATTAACGGGCTAACTGTCTTCTTCGGTTTGAGAGTTCAACGAGTTCTGCAAGAATGCTTTTACTGTTATTCCCTTGGGCAAGGGCTTCAGAACGTCTCACACGTTCAACATCCCACAACAGAAAATCTTTGAGTTTCTTCAGACAGCCCTCCACTCGTGTCGTTAAATTTGGAGGGATTGTCCCTTTTAGAAGAGCCTTGGAGATTATGCCTGTAATTTTTTCGTTAGCACAAGCATTTATGAGATTCTGCATATCAATGATAGCCTCATGATCACTCGCTTCCCAGAGCATCCTGCCAATCGTTGCAAAGTCAGGATGGGTAAAGTCTTGGTAGTGAAAATTCGCTTTGGCAAGCGGGATGAGGTCGGGACCTTGTAGCAGTGCTTCAATCAGTTGCCACTCAATTGATTCACGCGGGTTCAACCTTACGGTTGGCGCAGCGTGAGTGTGTCTCGGTGGGGAAACTGGGCGAGACATCTTGACGCCCAAACGTTGCAACTCCCTCAAAAGCACTGACCGCTCGATGTCGAGTTCTTGTGCTGCGTACTTCGCGTATTCGCTGAGTTCAACCTGATTTTTGAGGTTCGATAAGGTCAGCGCAATTTCTTTGATAGCCTGTGTTTTTACATCAATGCGATGAATCGCATGCTGTTGCGTCGCCCGTTGGATCTGGAACTCGATTAGATTCATCGCGGAATCGACCCGTTGATTGAACGCATCAAGACCTTCTGTGCGGATAAATTGATCTGGATCTGTGTCGGGCGGTAGACTCGCCACCCGCACACGCAACCCTGCCGCCAGAAGGATGTGTAAACCTCGCAACGCCGCCTGAAAGCCCGCTGGATCGCCATCGTAGAGGAGAATAGTTTCTTCGGCAAACCGCTTTAATAAATCGGCGTGTGAACTACTAAACGAAGTCCCTAGCGATGCAACAACATTTTGGACACCCGCTTGATACGGCATGAGGGCATCAAAGTAACCCTCAACGAGAATCGATTTCTCCGCTTTTTGGATCGCCTGACGGGCCTCGTATAAGTTATAAAGCGTTTTGCTCTTATCGTAAAGCGCGGTGGTAGGAGAATTAAGATATTTGGGAAGCTGATCTTCGGATATTGCACGCCCACCAAATCCAACGGGATTACCGCGTTCATCGCGGATTGGAAAGATAACGCGCCCTCGAAAACGATCTGTGGTGCCTTGTTCATCGCTCCTGATGAGACCAACATCAATCAGTTGTTGGATTGAAAAACCGGACTGTGTGGCAACCTTAACCATGTCTTGGCGCCCCGGGGTCGTATACCCGAGTTGGAAATCCCGAATCGTTTGATCTTTGATGCCTCGGTTTTTCAAGTATGCCAACGCATAGCCGCCAATTTTGGGATCCAGGAGTTGATGGTGAAAATGCTCCATCGCAAAACGATTCAGGTCTTGCAGCTCCAGACGTTTTTGGCTAATTTGGCGTGCTCTGCCATCTTGGGCGGGGAGTGGAATACCGGCGCGCTCTGACAACCATTCCATCGCTTCCATAAAAGACTTGCCATCATATTTTCTGAGGAAGCTAATGACATTGCCACCGGCATTACACCCAAAACAGTAAAACGCCTGCTTTTCGGGGGAGACGTTAAAGGAGGGAGTTTTTTCGTCGTGGAAGGGACAAAGCCCTTTATAGGCTTTGCCAACAGGCTTCAACAGAACTCCACACTCCGATATCACTTCGACAATATCGTTCTGTGTGCAAATATTATCAAGTATCTCGCGTGGAATGTAGTTAGAAGCTTGTCTCATCACAACTCACCTTCGTCTGATACAGGTTTAGGCTTGCTGTTTCCATACCGAAATATTAGTCCAAACCTCTTCTTCACTATTCCTTCAATGTGACAATCGTTGCACCTGCGCCACCTTCATTGAGTGCTGCCAATTGAAAATCATCCACCTGCGCGTGGTCTTCCAAAAGGTCGTGAATTGCAGTCCGCAACGCGCCAGTACCTTTGCCATGAATGATTCGCACTTTCGGTAATCCCGCAAGAAACGCATCATCTATATATTTATCAGTTTCCGCCCAAGCCTCGTGGACCCTTTTTCCTTGCAGGTTCAACTCCGTTTTAACGTTTCCTGTTTTGCTATACTGAACATTCAAAATTGAGGTTGAAAGCTCACGCTTATTGTCTGCTGGATGTACAGGTTCAATTTCTCCGTATGACACGCGCATCTGCATGTTACCAACCTTGACGAGCAAAGGCGTTTTTCCATTTGAAACCGAGAGGACTTCCCCAAACTGGTTCAGGCTTTTCACACGGACTTTATCGCCGACTCGCACGCCAATTGCATCGGGGGGCGGTTTTGCTGCCTGTTTTTGCTGTTGGCGTCTCTCATTCAGTTTCTGCTGCGCCCCTTCAATACGAGTAAAAGCGGTACTGACACTATCTTTTGAGGCATTTTCTCGCCGCACTTCTGCTATTGTCTGTTCAACAAGTTTACGAGCCTCTTTGAGGATTGTAGCAGCTTCCTGCTCCGCTTGATAGCGAAAGTCTTTCCGTTCCGCCTCAATCTGGTTGACTAGCCCTTTGTACTTTCTAGCCTCGGTATCCGCCACTCGGAGTTTGTCCTGCATCATCTCACGTTCAACGTCAAGCTCGTTTTGGGCTGCCTGCATACTGACGATGAGATCTTCCACGGCAACGGTCTGGCTGCCTGTATACGCCTTAGCGGCATCCGTAATTGCATCAGGCATACCTAACCTTTGTGCGATTTTGAAGGCGTTACTGCTCCCGGGCACACCGATCTGAAGACGATAGGTAGGTTGCAGCGTCTGCCAATCAAATTCCATTGAGGCATTCTCCATGTCTTCCTGTGCATGTGCATATGCCTTCAGTGCACCGTAGTGGGTTGTCGCAACAGTGCGAACCTTACGCGCCGCCAACCAGTCCAAGATTGACATACCGAGTGCTGCCCCCTCCGTCGGGTCTGTGCCCGCCCCAATTTCATCCAACAGCACCAGTGAATTTTCATCCGCTTCTTTCAAGATGGAGATAATCTTAGTGATATGAGACGAAAAAGTGCTGAGATTCTGCTCGATGCTCTGTTCGTCACCGATGTCGGCGAACATTTGGCTGAAGACCCCAACCTCACTCCCCAGCTTTGCAGGGATGTGTAACCCAGACTGTGCCATGAGTGTGAGTAAACCAACCGTTTTGAGCACAACAGTTTTCCCGCCTGTATTCGGTCCGGTGATAACCATGGTGTGAAACGTGTCGCCTAGTGTTGCATCAGTAGGTACAATTCGCTCTGGCAGGTTCGGATCGCGTTCCTCTGCCTTCAATTTTGCACTGTCTCGAAGATTCATTTCAAGGAGCGGATGTCTCGCTTCTATCAACTTGATCGTACCCCGTATGTTAAGCACCGGTTCGACCCCGTTGAGCTCTATGCTTAATCGTGCTTTTGCTCCTAGAAAGTCCAGTCCCCCCAAGATGTCCAAGGCAAGCTCCAACGATGCTAGAACCTCACGAACCAAGTCGCTGAGTTCGAGCAGAATACGTCGTATCTCTTGCCGTTCCTCATCTGCTAGTTGATGCAGCGCGTTGTTGAGATCCACAACACCAAACGGCTCAATGAACGCAGTCGCTCCGCTCGAAGATTGCCCTTGAACAACGCCGGGAAAATTGTGCTTTGAATCTTGTTTGATGGGAATGACATAGCGATCGTTGCGGGAGGTGATAACATGCTCTTGGATAGACCGCTGATGATGGGGAGATTGGAGGATACCCTCTAACCTCGATTGAATGTTTGTTCGTGTGTGCGCCAACTTCCGGCGAATGGATCGGAGCGTCGGGCTAGCGTGATCAAGGACATCACCATCAGGACTGAGACATCTGTCAATAGATTGGGTGAGTTCGGGGAAGGTCGGAAGATTACTAACGATCGAAGAGAGCTTTGGGAAATCCTTCGGATTTCGACTTTTTACGGCTCGCTGGACATTTCGGGCGGCTGCTGCCACACGAGCGACACCAAGCAACTCGTCCACTTCCAGAATCGCACCGGGCTTGGACGCTTTATGGAGGGTCGGGGAAATATCCTTCAAACCTTGCAGCGGGAAACCGTTGGAGGTCTGGTAGAAGGCTTTCGCTTCGCTGCACAACCGCTGTTGATAACGAACCGTATCAAGCTGCTGGAAGGGTTTCAGCTTTGCTGCCCGTGATGCCCCCAGTTGGGAGTGTGCATGCCGCTTAAGGGATGCCTTCAGCTTATCATATTCTAAGACTTTTTCAGTGTGAGGTGATAGCATCAGATTGACCTCATTCGCTGAATTGACCAAGTTTCCACACGATGGGCAAATCAGCCTGCCCTAACAACTTCACTTTCACTGCTGCACACGTTGAAGTTTATCACGACGGAAAAGTGCTTTTTCATAGAGCGAACGGTGTGGCGCAAATCCAAAGACCTTTTCATAGAAACTACGCCCACCGAGACCGACCGCTTGCACATAGTATTCCAAAGGATCCCGCCCTGCCGACTCAGCGCGCCGAGCATCACGCAGGTTGATCAGAAAGTCGTTTGCGGTTTTTTCAAAGCGATTGATAGCTTTGCGATGTTCGTCGGTGAGTCCACCATGAATATCTTTACCAACTTTGTAGTCATGAATCGCTTTGGCATAAGCAGCGAAGGCTTCGTGATAGTTGCCTTCGCTTTCCAATTCTTCAGCAGCTGCTACGTCTGGAGGCTGCGGCAAGCTCGCAATCAGTGTTTTCGCCCCGGGAATTAAGTCACGGCTTTTTTGCTGAATCGCTTTTTCCAGATTAACCTTAAAGAGATCTATAATATCTTTATAAATTGCGAGTGCATTATCAAAATCACCGAGTTTTTCATAGCAACGCGCTTGGCTCAACCGAAAATCCGAAAATGCGTAATCACGCATGGCAATCTGAGGCAGTTTATCCGCTGCGGGGGTATATGCCTCAAGTGCTTTTTGGTATTCACCTTTCTGCTCATAGCAGTTGCCAATCGCTTTTTGAGCGTATAAAGCGAGAATCTGGTTCTCCGGTTGGTGCTCGTTCACAACCATTTGAAAGTAGGAGATTGCACCGTCATAGTCACCTTCATAATAACGCGCTTTTGCATAACTGTATCGTGCTTTATCCGCAACAGAAGTCTCAGGATATTTTTGGAAGATGGCTTGAAGCTGCGTCGTAGCAGTTTCAAACGGCTTTTCCGTTCCGTCCCCGTCCGCATCAAACCAATCACTCTCGGCTTCCTGATATTTCTCAATCGCTTCAGTATATTTCAAAAAGGCTTCTGCGCGGGCAGTCTGTTGCTGATGCTGATAAAAAGCAAAACCACCGACCACCAAGATAACTATTGTTGCACCAATAATAATTGATTTTAGGTTCGCCTTGAGGAACTCATAGACCTGCAGCGTCCTATCAACAAACTGATCGCTTTTTATATCTTCTTTTGTTAAACGTCTACCTTGATCCATCTACTTCCTCTCGAACCTCTCAGGCGCACGGTTTTGGCGTATGGTGTCCACAAGTCCCACACATTGGCATTTCAGTTGTTGGTGTACCTACAGTATCTAATGTCCCAACCCCAAAGACAGAAAACAGTTGTGTGGTGTCACTACCTTCACATTCAGGGCAGGAGGGGGATGATTTCTGTTGGCTCGAAGCGAAAAGTTTCTCAAACGTATTATCACACCGCTTGCAACGAAATTCGTAAATTGGCATTTCGCTTCCCTCATAAAAACAGTGCACCGATGTGCGTAGTTTAGGCGTCCAGGACAGATAAGCGGGTGACGGGACTTGAACCCGCGACCCTCAGCTTGGGAAGCTGATGCTCTACCACTGAGCTACACCCGCCCAGAAAATCGCTAAATTATACTTATTGACTTATCCCATTGTCAAGGGATTTTAGCGCAGGGCGAGAGCAATCGTAGATAAATATTGTATCAGACGGACGCGCCGTTGAAGCCGGTGATTAACATTGTGCTCACTTCTTCACTGAAGAAAGCTCTTCTTTCAACAACAAGAGTTGTGCTTCTGGCAGGTTTGTGATTTCAGAAATGAGCGTCATCTCCATTCCCTTGGCAAGCATTGCCTTTGCAGTTTCAACCTTCTCTTCAATTCGTCCTTTCTGCTCACCTTCAAGCAGACCTTCTTGCTTGCCCTCAAGCAGACCTTCTTGCTTGCCCTCAAGCAGACCTTCTTGCTTACCTTCACGCAGACCGTTTTGAAAAAACCGCTCCCTTTCTCTTTCTAACGCTGTAACTAACATCGTCTTCACCTCCTCTTCAGTCCGATAAATGGACTCCAATGACTCATAATCTTCAGGTTCAATCCGTCCGTGGAAAGCCAACTGCCTAAACCAGTTTAAGAACAAACTGACTGCCTCTTTATCCACCTCCGACGAAAACACATTCAGCAGCTCTACTTCCAACAAATCTAAATCATAATGCGATTCTGCTAAGAACAACGTCGATACGATGTTCCGGATCTTCAATAACGCTTCCTGGCTGTATCGGTTCTCAGCAATCAGGAAATACTGAAAATCTAACCCAAATGCACCGAGGGGTGGGGTCTGCTCAATTAACTCAGAAAGATTCACCGGTGCCGTCCACGGCGCGGCTCCATTGTACAACACGATTGGAAAGACTGCCGGCAGTTTTTTGACGCTTCTGTTATTGACGAGAAAATCCATGTAAAAGTTGGTGATATAGTTCAGCACCCGCAACGCCATGAACGGATCTACAGTGGATTGAAACTCAATAAGAATGTAAATATAGACTTCGCGGTCGTGAAATTGGACTTTGTAGATTAAGTCACTCTCGGTCTCTTTGTAGTGTTCGGAGATAAAGGATTTATCGAGGGGTTCACACTTGTCGAAATCGAGCGAATGGACCCACTCTTGGTTGACGAAGGTCTCAAGGAGCTGTCGAAAGATGGTACGATTTGAGAATAGTTTCTTATAGCCGCTGTCGTGAATGTTCATCCCTAACACCTGTTGAGCCAAGAGGATATACGGATGCCTTCCGGTGTAAAAGAAAGTTCGTCAAGTCCATCTATAACGCAAAGGTTCATGTTAATAATTCGTGCAATAGAAACCGTAGGGAACACCGCTCTGCGTTCCCTACGGAAATGCGTAAGTCCTACACTAAGAAATCTGCACCTTCTCCCCGGTCTCCGCGCTCAAATAGATCGCGTCCAACAATTTCATAAACGTCAGCGCATCGGTGGGGGAAACATCGGGCGGGTTTGTCCCACGAATCGCGCCAGCGAAATCGTGGATCTCCCCGTTGAAATCGCCGTCACTGTGCGCCACATATTCGTCGATGAAATCGTCACCTTCGGTGTAGATCGCGCCAAGTAGCCGGCGTGTTCCCGAACGCTTCACACCCGAAGGTTGGGATGTAGATTCCTGCTCGATTGTACCAGCCGTACCTAAAATTCGTATACGGAGATCCCATGCACGGTCTGTCCATGTCGGAATGACGGAGGAGGTATCCATCTGGATCGTGATACCGTTGGCACACCCGACCAGAAAACTGAGGTAATCCTCAGAATGATGGTCTACCTCTAGTGTCGTTGGAAATGCACTATGACTGGCAGCAAACGCCCATTCGGGTTGTGGACACCCCATCAGAAACCACGCCTGATCGAGATAGTGTGAGCCATGTTGACCCAACGCACCGCCCTTTAACCCCCACCGATACAGCCAATCTCTGCCCGGGCCCGGTTCATAGTTGACCCCGCGTTCCCGGTAATGATAGTGCACCCGTGCATGGTAGACCTGTCCAATTTCACCCGATGCGATGATTTGACGGGTCTTTTTATTTTCTGCTTCGTGCCGCATGAAGTAGGAATATACAAGGGTTTTCCCGGTGGATGCCGCCACGGCGTTGATCTCTTCCACATCGGCAGCGTTGCGACCGTGCGGTTTCTGCACCAGCACATGCTTGCCCGCATTCAACGCATCAATTACCATCGGTTTCCGCACATCAGGGGCTGTGGCAACCCCAACCGCTTCCACTTCGTCGTCCGCAAGCAATTCCCGATAATCACCATACACTCTGGAAACATCGTTTTCAGCAGCGACCTGTTGAGCAAGCTCCTGATTCAGATCTGCCACCGCCCAAGCGGTAGTATCTTCGCCTGCTTTCGCACCCGCTACCCACGCCCGACCAACTCTGCACCCAATTACCCCAATCTTAATTTTGTCCCCCATAATAATATGCTCCTTTCACGCTTCACGCATCGTTGGCTAGCAACTGAGGAAGATGCGTTTTCATCAGGTTATCTTGCGGTTGATAACCGAGAATCTCTACGGCACCACTGATATCCAGATAGCTCTGTTGGTAGGCGGTCGAATTGGCAGACCTGCCATACGTGATGAGAAATTTCACAGGTCCCTCATAATCAACTGCACGTCCAAAAAGTTGGGCGCAGTCGCGCGGCGTCAGGAGCGTGCTACAGGTGCGTAAATGCTCCGCTTCATACCCTCCTGTGAATGTGCCAATCCGGATGCTGATAAAGCGCATATCGAACTCATTGACGAGGTAGCGTCCGGCAACCTCCGCCATCCCTTTCATCGCCCCGTACCAACCATCGGGGTTGATCTGTTCCGCTGTGGAAAATCGTGGTGGTGAACTTATCTGTTCATTCCAACCGGTGACATGATTTGTAGACGCAAACACAATCTTCTGGACACCCTCTTCGCGGGCAGCCTCAAATAGCAGCATTGATGCCCCGATGTCAGTCACTTCGCCCGACACCTTGCCAAATTGGTTTGAAGATACAAGCGCGAGGTGCACAACGACATCTTGATCTTTGCAAAGTTCCCGCATTCGCTGATAGTCCCGAACATCTCCCAACTCAACGCGGGATTTCGTGCTATCAGCCTCCTTGATGTCTACCAATGTCAACGTGTATTTATCTTCTTTTTCCCACGCACCCCACAATGTACTGCCGACTTTACCTGCACCACCGGTAATGAGCACCCGTTTTTTTTCAACCATACTTATCTTGTTCCTTTCTGAGTATGAGATAACCGCGGTCATCCCCTATTAACATTGAAACCTAAGTTGCTAGTCATTAAAAGTCTATTGCTTTTTGTCGGGGGTCTCCCCGACCATCTGATAGGTCCTTCGTCTTTCGCTCCAGATGAAGATTAATTTATTAATTGGGTAATTTCCGAGCGATGTCCGGTGCGGTTGCAAACCGCACCTACCGGGTCTGGGGAAATATAGAATTACCCGTTTAATTTCTTAAAACCCATGAGGAGCGATATGTGTATAGCATATCGGCAAACCCATTCCCCAAGCCCGAACGGGGCGACATGTGTAAAAGTAGTAGGCATACTCCGTACGCCGTAACCAGCCGGTATCCTGTAGGTTACACAATACATAAGCCAACAGTCCGTAGGTTGGGTTGAACGGCTAACCGTCAATCCTTATCAAGCCCAATAGAGGCTCCGTCCTCCAACAACACATGTTTATAGACAGATACAGTGAAACCCAACTCCGTTTGTCATTGGGGTGCTTCCTGTTCAAAAAACTGTTTCGTAAAAGTATTCTTTTGTACCACGATCTGTTAGATTGTGATCCCAGCCTGCAAACTAATTGTCGAGATATGAATCTCAACCTACGGGCTATCTACCGGTATTAGACTAGACGAGTCTGTCTAGGAAGCCAGACCTACGGGAATTTGTTAGGAGTTACGCACCTCGGATTGTAGTTGCCCGATTTATCGGGCGTATTGTGGTTGCCGGCGATAAATCATCGAACTACAAGGCGTTGAACGTTCAACTGCGTAAGTCCTACTTTGTATCAAATAACCCCGTGAATTAAACGAAAGATTCATGTTAAAAGAAAATTGGCTTCCGTGTTTGGGTGCGGTAAAGACCATTTTCTGATATGATGGGCAGGAAGCTGGGCACGGTCTCACGACCCAAAACAACGTTGAAAGTGGTGATTAACACTGCTTTCACTTTTTTATTGAGGAAAGTCCATCTCTCAACTCCAAAAGTTGCGCTTCTGACAGGTTTGTGATTTCAGAAATGAGTGTCATCTCCATTCCCTTAGCAAGCATTGCCTTTGCAGTTTCAATCCTCCCTTTCTGCTCACCTTCAAGTAGCCCTTCCTGCTTGCCTTCCTGCTTGCCTTCAAGCAGCCCTTCCTGCTTGCCTTCAAGCAGCCCTTCCTGCTTGCCTTCAAGCAGCCCTTCCTGCTTGCCTTTCTGCTCACCCTCACGCAAACCGTTTTGAAAAATCTGCTGCCTTTCTCTCTCTAACGCTGTGACTAACATCGTCTTCACCTCCTCTTCAGTCCGATAAATGGACTCCAATGACTCATAATCGTCAGATTCAAGCCGACCATGAAAAGCCAACTGCTTAAACCAGTTTAAGAACAGACTCACCGCCTGTCTGTCACGCTCCGATGAAAACAGATTCAGCAGTTCTACCTCTAGCACTTTTACATCATAATAGGATTCTGCCAAGAACAATGTCGATACGATGTTCCGGATCTTTAACAACGCCTCCTGACTGTATCGGTTCTCAGCAATCAGGAAATACTGGAAATCTAATGCAAATGCACCGAGGGGTGGGGTCTGCTCAATTAACGCCGAAAGGTTGACCGGTGCCGTCCAACGTGCCTCTCCATTGTAAAGCACGATTGGAAAGACCGCTGGTAATTTTTGAACACTCTTATTATTGACGAGAAAATCCATGTAAAAGTTGGTGATGTAGTTCAGCACCCGCAACGCCATGAACGGGTCAACGGTGGATTGAAACTCGATAAGAATATAAATATAGACCTCGCGGTCCTGAGACTGGATTTTGTAGATTAAGTCGCTCTCGGTCTCTTTGTAGTGTTCGGAGATAAAGGATTTATCAAGGGGTTCGCAGGTGTCGAAATCAAGCGAATGGACCCACTCTTGGTTGACGAAGGTCTCAATCAGTTGTCGAAAGATGGTGCGATTTGAGAATAGTTTCTTATAGCCGCTGTCGTGAATGTTCATCCCTAATACCTTATCAACTCATGTTCAGTTATGAACAACCGGTCTAGTACACTGTCAGGCAAATTATGATTGTCTATATGGATTGAGACTCATAATACTTCGTAGGGGTCGGGTCAACCGACCCCCTTGTTGATATGCAAAACTTATATGACTGAGTACTAGGTGGCTGTGCCGATTGATGCCTGCAAGGCAATAAACATCACCATTCCAACCATCATCGGGACATTTGATACTACTTCAAAATCAGCATCCGGCGCGTCGCTGTGAAGTCACCGGCTGTCAGGGTGTAGAAATAGACGCCACTGGCGAGGGGCTCTCCGAGTTGGTTGCGTCCGTCCCAATAGATTGCACGGCTGCGACTCCAATATATACCCGCCGCCTGATGCCCTACTGCCAAACGGCGAACCAAATGCCCGTTCATATCGTAGATGGTCAGCGTCACCGCTGCGGGGCCCGCCAACTGATACGGTATCCATGTTTCCGGGTTAAACGGATTCGGATAGTTTGGCAATAACGCAGTTTGTTCAGGAATTAGTGAGGCTAAAAATTTTTCAAGATTCTGGATACCTTCTTTGAAGGCAAGTGAACCGTCATCTTCCAACCGTGCTTGTGCTATCCACGCCTTTATTGTCGTAGCATCTACGCTTTCTGTCCCAACCATCCCGATAAAATCGGGATTCAAAGCAACAGGTGCAGCAGGTGATTCGGCAATCCCCTGTGCTACACGGATGAGGTCGAGAATGCTGACAACACCATCGTTGTTGACATCTACTGCCGAGCCGGCAGATACTCGTCTCCCCAACTGCTGTGCGACGAGAATCAGATCCAGAATGCTGACAACACCATCTCGGTTCACATCCCCCGTGGTAAGTCGTCCCTCCACCGTGATTCGGAATTGGTATGATCCTGCAACAATAGTATCACCGGCGACGGAGCCAAACTGGAGTTTTTGTAATGCCACCTCTGTTTCACCGGCAGATTTTGCCTTGAACCTCACCTGAAGCAAAGCGCCGGTGCCGGTCACACCTTGAGCGACCAGCCGTGCCGCACTGAGTCCTATGATTTTACCCGCTCCGTTATCAATGTTTCCACTCTGAAAGAAGGTTGTGCCACCCATCTTCAGGAAATTACCCTCGCTCACGTCAATGGCTTCAAGGGCAGCAGGGTCGAACACAATATCAAACTGCCACCCTGCCAAATCAGTGACATTTTCCGCGCGGATCTCAAGGGTAAAGGTATCACCGAAATGAATTGGGGGCTTGGAAAAGGCGTAGCCGACACCAGTTGATACCGTATATTCAGTGCCGGGTTTAAACCCAAACTTGCCGTTATGAATCCTACCACCTATCCCAACAGCAACTAATAGAATATTTTTCCCCGCCCTAAGCGTGACCGGGGCAAAATCGGTGTAATCACCAGACCCCCAAATGTTGAAGTTCTCATAAACTACAACTCCATTGAGCCACACCTTGACCTCATTATCGGCACCGACGTGCAACGTTGTCTCCTGTTCCCGCGGAGAATAGAGGGGTACAATGCCGTAGATACTTCCGTCAGGAGGGTCGTGCCCCAGCATCTCACCGATATTATTTTGTGGCTCAGAAGGGAGTCTGTAAGATGTCCATACCATATCGCCAACAGGGGTTCCCGCCGTTGCTCCATCGGTGGCAACAGCTAATTCTGTCACCGTACTCCCACTCGCTTCTGACAGTAAATCCGCACCACCGCTTTCCAGCTCTGCGCCCGGTAACAGCACCCATAGCCACGGTCCCTCTATCTTCGGCCCTCCTTTTGGAATCCCCGGATTTTCAGCCCAAAAGACTGTTATCTTCTCGCGTAACTCCTCCAAAGGTGACAGGTTAGAAATGTTGTTGCGACTGACCGATAGCCATGTTAAGTTGGTTAAGTTCAAAATCGGTAATACGTTCGATATCTCATTCTTCTCAAGATTTAGCCATTTCAAGTTAGTTAGCCCCGCAAGCGGCGATATATCCGATATGTCGTTGTCAAGAAGCCCCAAACGCTCTAACGCGGTAAACCCTGCAAGCGACGATAGATCTGATATATTGCTGTGATTGAGATACAGTTCATTTAAGAGAGTTAAGCCTGCCAAAGATGACAGGTCAGAAATGTTGTTGTCACCGATCGATAGCCATGTTAAGTTGGTTAAGTTCAAAATCGGCGATACGTCCGATATCTCGTTCCTTTCAAGATTTAGCCATTTCAAGTTAGTTAGCCCTGCAAGCGGCGATATATCCGATATGTCGTTGCCAGCAAGTCCCAAACGTTCCAACGCGGTAAACCTTGCAATCGGCGGTATATCCGATATGTTGCCGTCATGAAGATACAGTTCTTTCAAGCGGGTTAAGCCTGCCAAAGGAGTTAGGTCTGATATCAGTCCGGTGCCCGGAAGATATATATGCTCCAGTTTTGTTAGTCGTGCTAGGGGAGATAAATCGGATATAGAATGCCCTCCCGCATGAATGATTCTCAGGTTAAGTAACCCGGCGAGTGGTGACAGGTCGGATACTTTTGCTCCCCCGACATTAAACCATATATTGTCTAAATTGATTAGTCCGGCGAGTGGCGATAGGTCGGATACGTTGGACCGAGGAAAACTTAAAGTCCTTAGATTGATTAGTCCGGCGAGTGGTGATAGGTCGGAAATTTGATTGTGTCCGACCTCTAACCATTCCAAGTTAGTCGCGAACTGAAGCCCTGTCAAATCACGGATGTCCCTATTCACTGCGTCGAGTCCTTCTAATTTTTCCATATCCTCTACAGTAATTGGGGCATTGGGGCTTTTGCCCAGCTCCTCTGCAATCGCTGCACGCAGGTTTGTGTCAGGGATATGAACAACTCCACCCGGTAACAGCTCCGGCTGCGATGGACTGTCAACTTGAGACTCAGGGAAATCCAGCGCAAATATCACATCATCAAAACCTTCAGTCCACGCATCCCGTTTCATACTCCCATTTGGGCTGTCTAACACCAACAAACCGATATTCTGTAATCCCACATTCTCACGAATCTTCTCTTGGAAGACATCGGTTTCTAAGCCAACTACGGCTGCAGCATACGCAGCGTCCACAGGTTCCTGAAACACCTCATGGAAACGGAATATAGGCTCAATGTCGTCAACCGCACCGCCTGTCGCCTCAAGCGCAGTTTCATACCTGTCCATGTCTCCAGCAATAAGTTCGTCCATCACCGCCTGTTCAACGTAGAGTCTCAACGCATGCGCTTTATCAAAAGCAGGGGTGGCATTACTCTCTATCACAGTACGCACCTCGTCCTCAAACGTCTTCATTCCCTCCGTATGACAACCGAAACAGGAGAGCCCGTTACGCACCTTCGGGTTACTCGCAGCGGGATTGGAAACAATGTCTGTCGGTGCTGCGTCCAGACGGGAGCCGGACGCATTGGTAATATAGTAGCCCTGTAACCCATTGGGAAGATTGAAGATCGCTTCACCACCATCGGGCGTGAAAGAGAGCGGATGGGTGAGGATGTTCTGTGTCCCAACACTACCAGCGAAGTCATAACTCTTCCAATATGCCCCATAACGAGAGGTGTGTCGTTCTATCACCCGATTATTAGTCGAAACACCTGAATGGTTGGTCCCCGCCCGCCAGACATCAACTCCCGGCGCATTGGTGATATTGCGTGCCACATCAACCTCCAATCGGGTCTCTAACTCCCTATCTGTCAATGGCAATGAGAGTAGATCATGGTATAGTGGAGGTAGAGATGCTTGTGCGACAAACCAGTCGATATGAATAGATGGGATATCCGTCTTCATCTCCCCCTGTAACCGCGTCAGTTGTGCTTTTAGTGCGGTCTGTGTCGGTGCATCAAACCCGATATGATAGGGATATTCCGCTTCTATCTGCCCCCACCCGTCATTGACGTCCCACTCGTAGTGTCTGAGGTCGATATAGAAGATAGTCTCTTGTAGGTCGATGGGTTGTGGGTTGGTAATTTCACGCTTCCATGAGAGACTGTTGACTAATTTATAGAGTCCCTTGCGGTATTCTTGGAGAATCCCCACAGACTCCCCTGCATTATAGAGATGTGTCATTGTGAAGTAACGAGCAAAAGCACGGTCAAAGGGTGTGAGTGACATCAGGTGGGTCTCAATGATATTAAGTATTTCACCCTGAGAGATGAAATCGCCATCGGTTGTAGCCACTGTCGCCCAATCAGGAGCACCGGCTAATATCCAGCTTTTCACTGTTTCAATCTGTGAATCGGGTAAAGGGGGACCGCCTAGCGGCATGAGTTGTCCGCCTTCTCCAAGAAGCCGCTTATACAGCCTAGAAGCTTCTGGGTTTCCCGGAACAACGGGACCGTTTTCTGTAATGAGTGCGTTGTGTTCCATTAAGAGGGTCTCTTTATAAGCACCGTCAGGACCGTGGCAGTTGAAGCAGCTCCGTTCAAAGATAGCGTAGGCATCTAGGGCAATCTGTTGTTGGGGGTATACAGTTTGATAACTCAAGATGCACATCAATAAACCGATGCAGATGCTGAGACGCTGTTTCTGACAGAAACCAATCAAAGAAGATATTACATGACGCTTAAACATAAAGAGGATCTCCTCATGAAACTAATGGTGCGTATTTGCAACGCCTGATCTGTTTTTGCTCTAGGCAGCAACTTGACATATTGGATGCAAAAGCATAGCACGCTTAAATACGGTTTGCAAGTGGAAATTTGAAGGGAGCGAATGCACCAATCCCACTTTATAACTTCATTTCATAATTGACAAAAAAAAAGGAAAGGGTTATAATCATTCTATCAGCTATTTCTGAAAAGTGCTCATAAGTTCCCCCACAGTGCGGGAGAGGCTTCTCCCGATGTTTCACCCGATTTCATCGGGAATAAATCGGCACTAGCCTTAATACGTATCAGGACACTTGGGTGTCAAAGATGGAAACTCGACCGATAGGCAACTCAATGAACAAATGGCTCAGGACTTATGCACTTCAGAGTGTTGAACTGTCAGGGACCTGCCAAATCCCTGACATTTGGCTTGGTTATGGTGCCATTTCAGTGAAAAACGGTTCATAAATACCGCGTATTTGGCAGGTCAAAAAGCCGTCTGGGCGCACCTTCTGTTGGATGGTGAAAATCTACAAACGCTCTGAAGCTAGGCCCCATCAGGGTTCAGAGAGATACCGGCTAATGATGAACCCCCGATTCGATGTTGAATTTTTTTTTTGGACCTGCCAGGGCCCTGCCAAATCGCCAAATCGTGCCGTTATGCAATGTATATAGCCATACCGATTCGCTCCATTTGCGTTTTCAACGTCCTCTGTTTAATCCGCGATTCGGGCGATAATAATGAGCACCTTTCAGCTCTAGGAGATTTGAATGCTGTACAAGGGGTTACAATTAGATCCGTTTCAGGAGGAGACAATTCGTGCAATAGATCGGAATCATTCCGTGCTTGTCACCGCACCGACAGGGGCAGGTAAAACCGTGCTTGCCGAATATGCCATTGAAAAATGTATGGAGATGGGCCGTCGCGTGATTTATACGGCACCTATTAAGGCACTAAGCAACCAGAAGTATCGAGACTTCTATGGGATTTATGGCGATCGTGTCGGAATTGTCACGGGCGATGTAGTATTAAACCAATCGGCTCAAGTGCTGTTGATGACAACAGAGATTTTCCGCAATACAATCTTTGATGATATTACCCGCTTGGACGATGTAGAATACGTCATTTTCGATGAAATCCACTATATCAACGATATTGAACGTGGGACAGTTTGGGAAGAGAGCATCATTTTCGCACCTCAGAATATCAAATTTGTCTGTCTAAGTGCGACAATCCCAAACATCAACCAGTTTGCCGAATGGATGCGGACGGTCCGAGAGGTTGAGATTAACGTTATTGAAGAACTGGAACGCCCCGTTCCTCTGGAGCATCACCTCTACCTAGAAGGATACGGCATAGGTGATGTTAAGGCTCTAAAACAAATCCAAGAATCTATCATCTACGACAACCCTCGGAACTATGATGATTTCTACGAAGCCGACAAAGATCGCCAAGAACCTGATGCGGATGAAATCCTTGAAGATGCGTCGCACAGTCTTATTTATGCAGAACTTATCTCTTACATCCAGAAGCAGAACAAACTCCCTTGTCTCTATTTCTGTTTTAGTCGCAAGGTTTGCGAGCAAAACGCAGCGCATTACGCCAAGCAGAATTTTCTGACCTCGGAACAACGGAAAGAAATTCTTCATCTGTTCGACCTATTATGTACGCAATACAATATCCGAAACGAGCGTAATATCCAAACTTTTCGGCGCCTTGTTTCTAAAGGTATTGCATACCACCACGCGGGTATGCTGCCGACCTTGAAAGAGGTAGTCGAGCGGCTCTTCACCTCTGGACTGATTCAGCTACTTTTCACAACGGAGACCTTTGCGGTTGGCATCAATATGCCAGCGTGCACGGTTGTTTTTGAGAGTTTAGAGAAATACGACGGTACTAATTTCCGCTACCTGAAAGCGCGCGAGTATCATCAGATGTCAGGAAGGGCTGGACGGCGTGGCATTGATCCAATTGGTTATGTTTATGCACGCATTTTTCCAAAATTTGCACATTTTGAGAGCGTCAAACGGATACTCTCAGGTAAAATTGAGCCGATCGAAAGCCAGTTCAACCTCTCCTATTCAAGTATCCTGAATCTTTACGAAAAATATGGAGATGACATTTACGATGTATGCACCCAAAGCCTAAGCAACTTCCAAAACCTTGAGCGGGTCCAGAAGGCAGAGGCACAGATTCAACATACCTCCGCAACGCTGAAAAAACTCCCTGAACCGACCTGTATTCATAACGGTGTTGATGGGTTTGATCAGATTGGCAGCTATAATCATCTACGAAACCAGATCATCGAACACCGCAAACTCCTGAAAACGGAACGTCGGGCGTTCAAGCGAAAAGGGGGTAAGCGAAAACAGAAGAGAGATTTACGCCAGAAGTTTATCCGAACCGAACGTCAGCTGCGGCGCATTGAATCCACGAAAAATAAAAATCTCTGTCATAACTGTGAGCAGTTCAAAACCTGCGATCAAAGTTATCGCAAAATCAAAAAGGCTGAGAACCGGATTGAGAAATTTCAAAATAGGAAAGCCCTTCTTGAAAGTTATCAGCGCAAGCAGATCGCGTCGCGTTTGAAAATTCTCGAAAAACTTGGATATATTGATACCTCTGGATTACTCAGTCGAGGGCAGATCGCTTCGCAAATTTACGGCTACGAAGTACAGGTCACTCAACTCCTTTTCAGAGGCTTTTTTGAAGAATTGAGTGAAGATGAAATCAACGTTCTAGCGATGGCAATTGTTTGCGAAGACAGAAAGGACTGGGGATACTATAGAAAACTGGAAGATAAAAAAATCAACAGGTTGCTGCGAACAGTAGACAAAGAAATTGAACCAATCCGAATATTGGAGGAACAGTATCAGGTTGATCCGGTGACACCGAAATTAGTAACAAAGCTAAGTGCAGCAATGCTTGCGTGGAGTCAAGGTTGTGAGTTTGAGACGCTGCCCCAATATGTAAACTTAGCTGACGGTGACTTTGTGCGAGCGTTTCGACTCGTGATAGATCTGCTGCGGCAGGTGCGCCGGTCAGCGGTTGGACACGATACACTACTAGATAAGGTCGATCGGTGTCTTAACAAAATCAATCGTGACGTAGTAGACGCTGAACGTCAGTTACGCGCCGGACAGGACACGCTATGAGCATCGTCAGCGGATTTTTCTCTTGCCCTCAAACTTATACCATGAATTCAGTCCAACCCGGTAGGTGCGGTTTCCAACCGCACCGGTTTGGAGCGTTTCATTAATTCTAAGATCCACTATAAATAGCCCTATGTCAGTGGACTTTTCTCTTGCCCTCAAATTTATACTATGTTACAATAGTTAATATATGCTTATTGTTATGTGAACACAACGGCTTGCACACCTTTAACCAATGGAGAAAGAACATGGCAAATCAAGAATTTGAACTCACTACAACACTGCGAATTCGATCTGCCGCTGCAAACGATGCGACAGCTCTGGAGCAGTACTGCTTTACCGGCAAAACTACAGAAGAAATTGACCAAGAATTACAGGAGGACCTCTCACGGACACAGAAGGGAGAGGTCTATCGAATTGTCGCAGAAGCCAGTGGACATGCGATCGGAAACATTCGGCTTGAGCGGCATCCCCTCAACCCTGAAATTGGCGATGTCAGCCAATTGGCGGTTTCCGCACCCTTCCGGCAGTTTGCCGTCGCTGATAGACTAATCGACGCCACTGAACAGGTTGCACAAGAAAATGGTATCACAACACTTCAGATTGAGCTATCCCGGTCCGAGGAAGCAATCATAAACGCTTACAAAGGATGGGGATTCGATGAACGTCCCGTTATTACATTGCAAAAACCAGTCGGATCTTCTGATACGGCGAGCACTTCCGATCAAGAAGAGGCCACAGACCCAACTCCTTCACTCGAAGAAGATCCTCAACTAGAAGACACTGAAGATTCCTCTGAAGACTCGGGGGATTCCGATGGTGAAGAACAACAGCAAAAACTATTGTAAATACGCGTAAAACGTGAAAAACTTTGTGTTTTACGCGCTACATATCCTGCCTCACCGATTGGAGTAAATATGAAGAGATATTTTAAGTTACCTATCGTTGCAATTGGCATCGCCGCCTTTCTTATCAGTTGCGGCAGCCAAAATCCTTACCTTTCCAAAGGTAAAGAATTAATTAAATCTGACAAACGACGGAAAGAGGAACGCGCCGCGCAACAGTTCAAGCTCGCAATTCAACATGAGCAAGATAATGCGGAAGCACACTATCTTCTCGGCTACTACGATTCTGAACTGTTTTACGCAGAGGGCACCCCGGAAAAGGCGAGTGCATCGATCGAAGAACGGGGTAAGCACATGTTTCAAGCTTACCAAAACGACAAACGAAAATACCTCGAAATCCTTGTCTTTGAAACGTTAAGAAATCGCGAACCTGACGTTCAGAACGCAGCGTTAGATGCACTCAAGCGCATCTACCAACAAGCGGACCGAAAAAAGTTACTCAATTCCTTGAAAAAAGCAATCAAGTCCAAAGATAACCGCGACAGACACGATGCACAATGGGTGTTGGCAGCCCTTGGCAGAGATCACCCTGAGGAAATTGTGCCAATTCTTATAGACTTGCTAGACCATAAACGCAGGGAAACCCGTTTGAACGTTATCAAGGCACTTGGTGCAATCGGGGATGAAAGCGCAATTCCGGTATTAGTCGAGGTGGTCAACTCTGGTGCAGCCAAACGAGAAAAAGATAGGGAAGGCCCCGAAATACGCGGCCTTGCTGTCGAAGCATTGGGCAAAATCGGGGGGACTGCCGTAGAAAAATTAGTCGAGATCGTCGAGAACAAGGGCTCCTCAATGCGTGTTGATGCGATTCAGGCGTTAGAACAACTCGGTGATGAACGGGCCGTTAAACCATTGCTAGAAGTGTTAAGCGAACAGGGCAACCGAGAGGTCGTTGTCAACTTCTGAACCGAAAATTAAAATTCTCCACGAGAACCTCGGGAAGAAATAGCTCTGCCGCCTTGACCGTCAATTTGTGCGGTACGATAAGCATTCCAAAGGTTATTTCTAATCAATTTTCGTTATATTAGGACCTACGCAGCGCGTTCATAAGTCCCCCTGATAAGGGGGATTTAGGGGGTTAAAAATCAAAAATCTATCCCTCGTATGCTAAATTCGCGTAAGTCCTGTTAATTAAGATTTAGTGCGAAGAAACCGAGTTTTTTAACCCCCTGCGAAGGGGAGTCAAACTCGGTTTCTCTTCATGCTTTGCACTCTCTTTTTTTATTCCTCAATTTTTAACATGTTGAGAATCTCTACTCGAAAATCTGTATGAAAGGGATCCTATGATTTGGAAAATACAACTTAGTTTTCTCTTAATATTCGCAATTCTGTGCGTTGCTGGGTGCAGTGACAATCGGTATTACGACGATCAATTGCAAATGGAGCTTCAGCAGTTAGACAGCGATCTCGACGATCGTTGGTCAACAACCGGGGTGGTTGTAATTGGCGTAAATGCAAACGGTCCCGCCAGCCGAGCCAATCTTGAGAAAGGCGAACTAATCTCCTATGTGATTGGCGAACGAACAATTAGCAGTACAGGGGATTATAAACAAGCGGTCAAAAACGCAATGAAAGAGGACAACAACTTTATCCTCAAGCTGACCGACGGTCGAGCAATCCGGTTGGCGGTCCGAAGAAGAGGTGATCAAGTTGGCTTGGAAGTTGATGGGACACGCGTTAGCAAAGTGACTTCAGGAAGTCCCGCTGACACAGGTAACATCAAAGTGGGTGACACAATCCAAAGCGTAATTGATGAGCGAAACGTCCAAACCATTAAAGACTATAAAAAAGCACTCGACGAATTTGCAAAGCATGATTCTAAGGTTACATTCCGCACAATTGAATTAGTTGGCATTAAGATTGGCACCGTCAACGCGCTCGGTAACTTGGGAGATGTACGTGCGGTCCAACCGTTGACCGTGCTTCTAGAGCGCGAAGGCAGTACCTTACGTCAACCGGCTGCCCTAGCCTTAGAACGTCTCGTTGCTTTGAGTCAATTGAATACTCTCTTTCAGCAATTCCAGCAAGCCGGCGTTGATGAGTTACCCGCCGATCAGTTGAATCCTCGGCAGCGTGAATCCGCCGAAATCTTGGGGCTGCTCACGAGCGATCTTGAGAACAACCGCGTTACCCTCAACGATCCATTCGGTACGCAATTTCGGCATCGATCCGAAGCCTTATACCAGAAGATAACTGATGGACAGATGGTAGAATTGGGACAGAAATATATCAAACGTGAGGTTGAGCCGAATCAGGAGATCCGACGGGCTTGTATCTCCATTTTGGGACATCTCAAACCGACCTCCGCTATTGAAGATCTGATTGATGTGATGGAAGACAGTATGGAGGTTCCCGGCATCCGCTTCAAGGCAGGGCTCGCGCTAAGTCAGATCGGCGAGGACTCTGTTGATGCACTCATTGCTGCCTTTGACCGTGGCGATGCGAGTGTTAAAGATATCGCTGCCTCAGCACTCGGCAACATCGGTGGAAACAAGGCACGCAACATGTTAATCAACGCTCTCAAAACGACAGACAACCCAACAATTAAATTGACTGTCGCCGATGCCGTTGCTAAAGTCGGTCGCCCCCCTTCAATTGAGGCACTTCGTCTTCAGAGGGAGGCACTTCCAGAAGGAAGCGGTTTAAGGACATTCCTCGACGAGCTGCAGGTATTGCTATTTAATGTTGAGTTAAAATATCAAACGCATCTAAACAGTGAAAATATCTCAGCAGAGTTACGACAAGAGTTTAAAGATAACAAAATCCCGCTTTCTCAAAATGCCATCCTTTCGATTCAAAAGAAAGATAGCGAGTGGTGGATAGATGACAAGGATAATCAACGAATGTACATTGTCCGTAAAGAAGCCCGCAAAGAAGAGGGTAGACTCAATATCTATGAACCGCTTGATGCACAATCAGTGTCGTACTCGGTTACAAACTAATAAACTGAAGTTTGAATAGCACCACCAAGTATGAGAAAATAGAGTCCTGATTCGAGTGCATTTTGAGGTTCAGGGCAGAAGGAGATAATTACTAGCGGGTCCCGATGTTTCATGATGCAAAGCGTTATAGAAACAACGAGGATTCCGATAAATCGGAACAAGCTAACTCCCAACCAGATGAAAATTGGCGTTACCTCCGACCTGCATACCGATGTCACCCCGCTGAATAAACAGATTCTTCCGCATATCGTCAAAGCGGCAGAGAAAGCAGGCTTGGACATCTTCATCCTCGCTGGCGATCTATCGCCCAACCTGCTTGAACTTGCCAACATCCTGATTGCATTCACAGAATCCGACCTGAATTGCCCCAAATTATTCGTTCCCGGAAACCACGATATTTGGGTTAGCGAACATCCCGATATTACAAGCGAGCAGAAATACGATGCCATCGCGGCGGTCTGTCGTGAGTGCGATTTCCATTCATTAGACACCACACCCTTTGTTAAAAACGACGTCGGATTCTGTGGTACAATTGGGTGGTATGACTACTCATTTCGATGCAAGGAGCACAATTTTTCAGAGGAGGCATACGCGTCGAAACAGCTATCGGGATCCGTTTGGAATGACTCAAATTATGCAAAATGGGATGGAACAGACCCAGAAATTGCTCGCCGATTTGAGAATAAATTGCGGAACCAGATCGGTTCAATCAAAGACTCCGTCTCGCAAATCGTTGTGACAACCCACCACGTCCCCTTCCAAGAGTGCGTCCACTCTCGTGGAACATTGCCGGGGGACTTCTTCAGTGCATATATGGGAAGTCAAGGACTCGGCAAGGCATGCCTCGAAGAACAGCTTGTCACGCACTCCATCTTTGGACATACGCACACCCCAATCCAGCAGCAAATCGGGGATGTCACTGCAATCTGTTCTCCGATCGGTTACCTACATCAGCCTCCCGCGTGTGATTTATCTGTCTATGCACAGAAACGGCTTACCTGCTTCGAGCTTTGATTTTCAATAGCTGACAAATAGTTTGTGAGCTAAGTTACGGAATCGTGGAATGGGGATTTGTACCATTCAAACGACCTGAAGAATCAAACCTTAACAATCTACTAATATGATGATGTATAGCACACAATTCATCACAACAATCCGCAACCGTAACAAGGAGGCAACACCCGCATGAACCGTCTGAGCCAACATATCAGTGATTCCACGATGCTGAATCGATGGGGGTCTTACGTTTTTTGCTTTACGCTTTACGCACTATGTTGCTTCCATCTGTTTGACACTTGGACCTTAGACGCTCGCGCAAATACAAACGCTATAACCGATCGGAACGGAATTACTGTCGAATTTAATCTTCCAAAACTTGAGGTCTCGACGGTTAAACGGAATGGTATTCGATATCAGGCAGTCAGCTTTGAGGGAAGTGGGTTTACCAATGAAGCGGGAAATCCACAACTCCCCGTGTCGCGCGTAACACTCGGTGTGCCGCCAAACGTTAAGTTTCGGGTCGAAATCCTTCATACTACTACTGAGACACGGTCCGGTTATCGCATCCCACCTGTACCACACCGTGTTCCTAAACCTCGCAGTGAAAGCTCTGCTTCCTTTTCCAATCCTGAAAATTTCCAAACACTTGAAGAAGAATGGCGTGAAGATGGTCCCGCTTACAGGTCCAATAACAATTATCCAAAAACCGCTGCACAGGTTGTTTATGACGGATATATCCGCTCCCAACGGCTGCTGTATCTAGAACTCCGTCCGGTGCAGTATCAACCAAAATCGAGAATGTTGCGGATTCATTCTCGTATGACCGTCCGCGTTCGTTTTATACATCAAGGTTCAGATAACAGATTTCAGAGCACCAGTACCTCATCTTCTCAATTTACGATCGCAGAACCGGCTTCATTTGAACGGATGTATCAAAACTTCCTGTTAAACTACAATGAGGCTAAGCATTGGCGCGTTCGAACGACGGGAACGGCTGCTGCGCCGGGGGCTTTGGATTCCAACCGCAGTATTGGGGCGGGACCCGCAGTACAGGAACAAACGAATGGAGAACGGTATAAGATTCTCGTCGATAAAACCGGCATTTATCGCTTGACGAGCGATGACTTGCGTCAAAAATGGGGGATTGATTTAAGCGGGATCGACCCGCGGCGTTTGCATCTTAGAACAAACGGCAGGGAGGTTCCAGTATACATTTATGGTGAAGAGGATGGGCGTTTTGACCGTGGCGATTTCATCGAATTTCTCGGTATAGATGCAAAAAGCCGGTATACAAAGTGGAATGTTTATTGGCTAGGTGCTGAACGCACACGGGGGGCGCGTGTGTCCGAAATCCACGCCAGTCCTGATGATCCAACAGCAAAACTGGTTCCGAGTTTCCGCTCGAAACTGTACTTTGAAGAGGACCATTTCCACAATAATTTGCGACACGTTGAACCTCGAAATGTGTCGCCAGATGATAAGCACGGCTGGTTTGAAGCGCTTGACTTCTGGTACTGGACCGGTGTCAAAAACTTGGCTGATGAAAATGAAGTGGATCTCGAATTTCCGCTTTACGATCTCACGCAGAGTTTCGATCCACCGAGTATCCGCGTCACTTTGCAAGGCGGAACACCGACCAATCACGAAGCACTAGTTTCGATTAACAATATTCGGATTGATGAAGTGAAATGGCCAGACCAAGATGTTGTCACAGTTGATAAAAATCTACGGGTCTGGAACAACTTGCGGGATGCAACCCAGGGCGAAAAGAATGTGATTACCCTCGCTCGAATTGATACCACAGAAGAAGAAAATACCCTAGCCTTTCCTCACCACATTTATATTAATTCTTTCGAGGTCGAGTATACGCGCCTGTTAAAAGCAGTCAACGATTCTCTTGAATTCACCACACCTGCTACCACCGATCCATACAATGCCCGAAGACAGCGTCGGTTGGAATACACTGTTCAGACCTTCCTTTCACCAGATGTGGCAATCTTTGAACATGACGGTGAGGTATTGGTCTCCAAGTTCCACAACCTCAAGATTGAGCGTGTAGATTTGGGCAGAGTTGAACGTAACCGTCTCCGCGAAATCTACCGCATCAATGCCGAAGCCGATGGCACAAGTCAACCTTCACTACAGGACATCCCGCGGGTTGCCTACAATGCAACGTTCCAAGTACGCGATGCCCACGATGGGAAGTATATTGCGGCCTCTTCGGCGGGTGTACGTCAACCTGTTCGCGTTGAGGTCGCTATGCCAAGCGATCTGCTCTCTTCTAGCAATGGTGCGGATTACCTAATCATCAGTCATCCGGTATTCCTTGAACCATCGAAAAGGTTGGCACGATGGCGAGCAACGCCAAAAGGCGGTGGTTATCGAACAAAGGTCGTTGATGTTACACAGATTTATGACATCTTCAGTAATGGCATGGTTAATCCGCAAGCTATCAAGGACTTCCTGACCTATGCCTACAAAAATTGGCAATCACCCGCGCTCTCTTATGTCACAATTATGGGAGATGGAACGTACGATCACCGTGGAATTGATAAGGAAGTCTATCCAGAACCTCCAGAATTGACAGGATATATCCCAACCCATTACATCTGGACCATCTCCTTCGGAAAGACCTCAGTTGATCACTGGTATACAACAGTAAACGGAATTGATGAACTGCCCGATTTCTACATCGGAAGATTGAGCGTGGAAACACTTGAGCAAGCCGAAACCGTTGTCGAGAAACTCATTAACTATGAAGACAAACGCCCCAACGGAGACTGGCGGCGCCGGATTATCTCTGTAGCAGATGACGAAATTAATAACTCCGGCGATGAGATTTTCAAAAGGAGTTTGACCGCGCTTGCAAAAAAACAGACGTTACTCGGCTACGAAAACGTACCCATCTATCTCGAAGACGTGAAGGACATGGTTGAAGCGAATAAGGCAGCTTACCCTGAACTGCCACAACGGGTGGCAAAGGACATGATTATTGACGCAATGAGTGATGGGGCGGTTATTGCTCAATATGCCGGGCATGGTGGTCGCATTGTATGGGCACATGAGGCAATCTTTGACAATCGGGCAATTGGTCAAGTGAGTGAGACAGATCACCTCCCATTCATGCTCGTGTTGAGCTGTTACAACGGCTATTTTGACGCGCCCGGCGAACCGAGCATGGCAGAAACATTACTCCGAAAAGAGAAAAGCGGAATTATCGCCATGTTGAGTGCCACGCGCCTGACCTATGGCAGCGGTAACGATACACTCAATAATATCATTTTCGATATGATTTTCCAGCGAAACATACGGCAACTCGGACCAATCAGCTTCGACTCAAAGATCGAACAGTTAATAGAGGATGGACGCGGACAACTCAATGTCATGCTTGAGTATACGCTCTTCGGTGATCCGGCGATGAACCTCGCTATGGCGGATTATGAGGTTGAGACGGAGGTTGAAACGCAAACCGTTGCAGCCGGACAATTTCTCAAAATCTCCCCGGGGCAGATTGGCGAAGTTACCTACGACCCTGCAATTAAGGGGAAAAGGTTTACGCCAATTTCAAACTTTAATGGACGGATCTATGCAAAAGCAGTTTTTCCCGGTACTTATTCAACCGTTGAGGGAGAAGAAGAACTCTTGAGGGTATACTCAGGTGGTGTTCCTGTCACTCAAGAAACAACCGTAGTGAACGGCAAATTCCCCAGACTTTCCATCCCTGTCCCCAAAGGAATTAGTGCAGGTGAGGGCCATGTTGAATTTTATGCTGAGAGTCCGACCCATATTGCTGCCAGTGGACGTTCATTTACCGTGCTTGTACCGAAGATTCTCGATATACAACCAGAACTCGTCGCCGGCAGTCCGGGGGTTGAGCCTTCTCAATTCCATATATCTACACAGGTTTCCGATGAACTGAGCGAGCAAGGTATCAAATCAGTTATCCTAGAGTGGCAAGACCCAGTGAAGCGGGAATCGTTTGAAGAAATAATGATACGGGATACATCACGGGGCAACGGTTGGTATATAACTCCCAAGCCATTACCCCTACCAGCCAACCGAGCCGGCATCCGATATGAGATTATAGTTGTTGACATTGACAGCCGACATGTCACTTCCGGACGGCGGACATACCGTCCATTTGTATTCCCTGACGTGCGAGTTACGCCCGGACTAGGATTTTCGGATCCGTTAATCTACTACGGCTATTCTCGCAAAGATGGTGCTTGGACGATTAACGCAGATATTGAACAGATTGAAGATATCGAACTAAAAGAGAATCTAGAGGTCGCTTTTTTTGAAGGCAATCCCGATCGCGATAGGGATGGCGTTGTTGATGCTGGTGCAAAGCTGCTTGGCAGAACGCAGATCTCCCCCAGCGCATGGCAGCGCAGAGATCCGGTAGAACCCCACAAAAATTCACTCAAAACCGAAGGTGAAACCGATAGTCTGCTCCGTCCCCGTGCTTTCAGGGATAGACCGCTTAACACCAACTGGATTGCAACAGCAACCCTTAAACATGAATTGTCGATCGGCAATCACGAGGTTTTCGTTTTTGTTGATCCCGCCTTCAATTCCACCGAAATGCCTTATGGAAAACTGCGTGAAGGCGATGAGAAAGACAATATTACATCGCGCCTTATTCCAGTTCAGAGCCTCCTCATCGGTCAAAGAGATCAACATATTTTTAGTCAAGATGCAACAATCAATTTCCACATACCCGCTCACGCTGTTCCGCAACTCGCTGTTTTGACAATCACGCCACTGAATAGCCAACAGCAGCCTAAACCGGTCAATCCATCGAGGCTTATTCCGGTTGCGCTGCCAAACGGGGAGGACACAGCAGCTTACAGTGCAGTGCTGGACATAACGTCTCTGAATCAAAAGCTGCTGCAACAACCAATAACAGTGGAACTACGATTCGATCGACTGGCACTGCAAGAAACAATTAAGGACGAGTTAGGATTAGAAGAAATCTCAGATCCGGCTCCCGACCAGATCGTGACGATTGATGAAGGGGCAGAGGCAGTCGCACAGGAAATTGGCATGTATCTGTGGGTAGACGCGCTAAAAAACTGGGTTCAGCTTGATTCAGAATTAGTGACATCGTCTGACGGATTGATGCAAACCCAATCCACGCTCGCAAACATCAGTGCATCGAATTACAGCGATGGTGAAATCCACACAGTTAGAATTGAGCCAACCGCCGCACGGGTCGGCAAGTGGGTGCTGCTGTTTACGTCGTCCCACACTTACCGTCTGCTAATCAGCGAAGAGGAAAAACCACTTGAACTTATTGATCCAAATCGGTTTGTGGATCCATCTGCCCAAGCACCAAGTATATTCAGCGACAGCGTTGCCATCGGAATAGAGTTAGGCGAGAATGAGTTCCAGTTTGGAGATGTCCTCACTTTTCGAATATTTGGCAGCGGGTCCGGTGACTCCGATCCAACATTCTTTGCCTCATCCTTCCGCGAGGAAAATATTGGGAGGGGCAGAATCCAATATATTCATCTTGAGGAAAATTCGTCGATACCACTAGATCAGTGGGTTATTCTGTTCACTGATTCGGAACACTTCCAGATTGAAGGAAAAAAGAATGGTCCCCTCTCACGGAACGGTCAACCCATACGCGGTAAAGTTGGTAGCGAATTCGTTTATCCTGAATTCGGTCTACGCCTTAAGATATCAGCCGGTGACCGAGAATTTGAAACAGGCGATAGCTTCCGGTTCAGTACAAAAGAGACTGGACGCATCCGCGCTGAAGTCCCGATGCTTGGCACGTTGACACTGATGCAAAGTAACGATACCATTCCCCCCGATCTCCAGCTGACAGTTGGCAAACAGAATTTTATTGATGGCGATCCAGTTTCCTCAGAACCGTTCATCCAAGCGACACTTACGGACGACAACGGCATTGATTACATTACCCGGCCCGTCCATCTGGAAATCAGCCGGGATAATCAGCAATTCACGTCAATCTCAGAGGCGGAATATCGACTGAGCAACGTTTCAGGGTCTAATCAGGTCAGTTTGAATTATCAATCGCCTGAGCTCGAACCGGGAACGTATCGAGTCCGCCTGAGCGCGAGCGATCTTGAGGGAAACAAATCTGAGGAAGAGATTGAATTCCGTATCCACAAAATCCTCCAGCTGCTCAAAGCGATGAACTACCCTAACCCATTCGGCGATGAAACCGTAATCACCTGTGAGTTGACTGGCGCCGCCGATGAAATGACGGTTAAAATTTACAGCTTGTCGGGGCGGTTAGTCCGTGAGTTTACCGAACCAGCACGGGCAGGATTCACGATGATACCTTGGGATGGGCAGGATAGAGATGGTGATGAAGTAGCAAACGGTGTGTACTACTGCAAGATTCGCGTTAAAATGGCGGGAGAGCAGGATTTGACCGAATACATCAAGATGATGAAGTTAAAGTAGAGCGAGACGAAATGATGGCGAGAAAACTAGAAAACCAGAAAACCAGAAAACAAGCAGATTTTAACATAAAGGTGCCCAGGCGCAAAGAAGCAAAGAAGAATTTCTACTGTTTTCCTCCGTGTCTTCGCGTCCTTGCATCGTTGCGTTCCTTTTCTTCCCGTTTTCATGTTTCACGTTTCACGTTTCACGTTTCATTGCTTTCCTCTGCGTTCTCCGCGTCTCTGCGGTTAATTTTCTCCCGTTTTCCCGTTTTCTCGTTTTCTCGTTTTCTGCTTTGCGTTGTCCTCTGCTGCCACACCGTTGCCTACGGTGCGGAAAAGTATGCCGGCGATTTTTTAACACTCGGCGTCGGAGCACGACCATTGGGGATGGGAGGCAGTTTTGCAGCCATCGCCGATGATTCTACCGCGGCTTATTGGAATCCGGCTGGACTTGGGCGTTTGCGCCATTCCGAAGCAGCTTTTATGCACTCAAGCCTTGGCGAATTGGATAGTTACGATTTTGTCAACTATGTTCACCCAATCGGCGGGGCTGCATCCCTTGGATTAAGTTGGCTACGGGTGGGGATTGACGATATCCCAATCACGCAACTGCCACGTCCCGGGAATCCGGTCAGCCCAGCCAATCGTCCTAGACAGGTCGACACGTTTAGCAGCACCGACAATGCCTTCTTCCTATCCTACGGCAGGCAGATCGGGCTTAATCTAGGATCAAAGCGATTGAACATGTTCCTCGGTGGCAACGCTAAATTAATCTACATCACTGCGCTGGGCAACACAAACGCGCTTGGCGTCGGTGGGGATCTAGGCTGGCTCTGGACAACCCCGCCTGAACGATCTCGTCAATTGTCGATCGGTATCGTCGCACAGGACTTTTTCAGGACGAAGTTATACTGGAATACACCCCCTGAAAATCCGGGTGAAGCGTCTAATACAGACACGATTGAGCCCAACCTGAAAATCGGTTTCTCTTACAGACAATCGATCAAACCGTTGAAAAGCCATTTGTTATTGACATTTGATACCGATAGCTTATACTCTTTTGAGATGCACTACGGTGCGGAGTACGTTTTCGCAGAACTCTTGTCGTTACGGATTGGTATCCAAGAGCGGAAAGGCATCAATACAATCCGTTTAATGACGGCTGGGGCAGGGTTACGACTTTCGTTTTTAACCGGTGCTGCGTTCTCCGTAGATTACGCTTTCTTGAACAACAGCGAGCTGGGAAATAGCAATCGAATCTCTTTGATGACATCGAATCTCTTTGATGACACGGTTCTGATTTATTATACCGCGTTCTTACACTCCGATCAACCAATGGACTAATGAACCAATGAACCAACAAAATGCCCTCATCTTTTTCCTACTTTTCGCCCTTATTCTCGGTACGGCTATATCTGTTCCAACCCACTCCAATGAGAATGATGATAGTGATCTTTTCACCTTTGTAAGGTTAAGGTACACCGGAAACAGTTGGTACGGTAACGGTTGGGATGTCGATTTGCCTGCCTCTGATAGAAATTTTATCCGAAAACTCGCCCAAGCAACAGACATGCCCGTTGTCCAGCGCGAAAAGATTATCTCTGTCGGGTCCCCAGAACTTTTCAACTACCCCTTTGCTTACATCTTGGAAGTTGGTACGCTTAACCTGACCAATGCAGAAGCGGCAAACCTCCGTGAGTATCTACTTCGCGGCGGCTTTATCATGGTTGACGACTTCCACGGCGGGGCGGAATGGCACCATTTTTATCGCCAACTCAAGAAAATTTTCCCAGAACGCGAACCCGAAGACATCCCCATCACCCACCCGCTATTCCACTGTTTTTTCGATATCGACCAACTCCGTCAGATCCCCGGTCTGAGATCCATATTCAACGGACGTACCTACGAGCGGCGCGACGGCTATCCTGCCTATTGTCGGGGTGTTTATGATGACCACGGACGTCTAATGATGATGATTAATTTCAATACGGATTTGGGAGATGCATGGGAACATGCAGCGGAAGGTTTTTATCCACGCGAGTACTCGGATTGGGCGTACCGTCTGGGAATCAACGCTGTGGTTTACGCATTGACGCATTAGCGTAAAATCTCGCCACTCATGTTAAGAATGAGTGCAACAGCACCGACTTGCCTCAAAAACCGTAGGTGCTCCAGTCCGCCTACCTGCTCTCGGCACGGACGGGGATCCTCTCGGACTTGTCCCGCTCTCAACGCCTTCACCATAATTGCACTCCGTTTTTACATGAGCCTCCTTTTTTTAAGAATGTCCGATAACCGAGTTTATCAGACTTCTTTCACTCCCCCTCGCCGCCCCGCAGGTTGACGATCGCTTCGTTTTCGGTGTTGAAGTGTTGGAACATCGTGATCGGCTTCACCTTGACGAAGATGCTGCTGATGCTGTGACTGAGGTCGACCACGCCGGCTTGTCCGCCCCGTTGTGCGATTGATACGTGCAACCCCGCCAACGCGCCGATCCCGACGCTGTCTATCCGGGGTATATGGCTGAAATCAAACAAAAAGTTGGGCGATTCTGGGATACCCGCCATTTCGTTGAGAATGGCGCGTTTGAACTGAGTGCTCGCCGGTCCGATGATGCGTCCGACTGGACGGACGATGACAACGCCGTCTTTTGTGCCGGTCTATATTTTCATATCCGCCTCCCGCTATGCTAGAACTGCCCGAAGACAAAGGAGGCAATCGCAAGAAATGCCTTGTATGTTGTCCGGATAGGCATATGACCCGAACAGGCACAGCGAGCGACAGATCGGGCAGCCATAACCTCATGAAGTTGTATAAAAGGATTCGCTTTCCGTCCTTTCCATACCCCGGCGCGGGTGTGCGGCAGGCATCACCGAGCAGTGAAGTCGCCTCCTGCCGCTGGAAAGGATATGTATAGGGTAGCAGCCATAAAAAAGGGTTGTCAACACAAAAAAGGGGCGGGCGGAGATGGGGTGATGCGTCTGTTATCCACCTTAAAAAGTAAAAAAAGTTGTGTCTAACTCGTGTCCAGAGGATTTTGGCTATCAGCATGAAATCGCCCCCGTAGGGACCTATCGGGCGGCGATTCCTTATAATTTTTCGGTTTACCGGGCAAAAATGCTACAGGTCACCTTACGGCTGAGCAAAGCCTGATTGACTCTCACCTATTGTGAGTGATGCTGATTCAAGTGTTCAATGTGATTCTGGTTGAGTTGTCTCATTTCCGAGCGCACTTCAGCTATTTCAGCGTTCATATCAGAAAGCCGTTGATTCATCTCGGACCGCAAGCCGTCGATTCGCTGGTTGGTTTCACCAATTCGCTGGTTGGTTTCACCAATTCGCTGATTAGTTTCACCAATTCGCTGATTGACCTCAACGAACCGCTTATCACTCATAGCGATCATTTCAGAGAATTGCTTATCCATCCGCTCCTCAAGACGTTCTAAGGCATGAACGAATGTTTCACCTTGCTTGTCGATTTTCTTATCGTTTTGTCCAGTACGATAGAAATAGATGGCAAGTTGACCAATGAAGCCCGCGACGATAAATAGTACCAGTATCGTGTGTGACGGAGACCATGACCCGAAATCCATAAGTATCACCTCCCTTTCCCATAGAAATACTTCGCAACCGCGCCCCGTTCTGCTTGACTAGGGGATGCAGTAAGAACGGCGTTAATGTTGTGTAAAGTGATTTCCGGTGACTTGCTGACCGGTGCTGCAGAATCTTATGAGTTTGAAAAGCCCAATCTTCCGAAAAGTGTAGCGGATCTCGAAAAGCAGTTGACCCCAGAGCTGCCTACCGCCGTGCCCATTTTTCCCTTTTGTCAAGTATTAGAACTTGCCAAAAACGCGCACAAAGGTCTCCATGTAATTATCATCGTTCACATCTGCGTTGGCGCGCTGATCGATGTATTGGGCCCCGATGTGGAGAAACAGCTCTTTTTCGTAGGCGACAAAACTCTTTTCCATCTCCGCTAGAAGGGCTTGGCGAGTAAAATCGTTTCCATCATCACGCATATCGTTGAAGAACAGGACCTGCCCACCTCCGGTGATCTTGATTGTCTTGGTGAACTGATAAACAACCTTGAGAATAAACGCAGCCGCTGCGTCACGTACATCCGCCGCTTCAATTACGCGAAGCCGGATATTGCGTAAAGCCTCCTCACCATCAATCTCCCCAACCAATGAGAGATGTTCCAAACGGTCTTCTGCCATCTGAAAGCCATTGCGAATCGTGTACTTAAACATCGGCGTAATTTCGAGCGATTTGGATGGACGAATGCGGTAGTTGGTTTTCAGGATGCCGACTTCGTAATGTTTGTTATTCCGGTCAAAATCGAGATTGTATCGTAGCTTAAAACGTCCCGTTGTGACCATCTGCTTAATTCCCGAATACTCCCAAGTGAGTTTAGCGGTGTTGATGAGATCATTCTGCATCAACAATGGATCTTTGCGTCGCTTCTCGACCTCAACGCCCCCATCTATAGGAAAAAACGTTACATCTCCTCTCGCTTCCATTCTTTGCACATCAGACTGAGACCGGTAAAGTTGTCCTTCCTCCCGGCTTAAAAAACCGGCAAAGTACCAAGTCTCATCGGGAATGCGGTCTTTTACCCACTTCAATTCGTTCTCAACAATCAGGGCAGCATCCTGAGAGAGATCCTTGTTGTAAACTAGGTTGGTGAACGCTTTTGTTGACGTCGAAGAATAGCGAAACGCTGTATCTCTGAGGTCTTTCTCAAATTGCAAGCCAACATCAAGGTCTGTGGAACTTCCACTACGATTTGTCTTCCGTTTCATCAGTAGCCGCAGACCTCGCAAGCCAGCATCAAATTCATAGTTGGGATCTTTATCGTTCTCTTCCTCGTCCCGGAGGCCATTGTTATTCTGATCTCTTTCGTCAAGGAAATCCTCATCGACATCAAAGAGCAGAATATCATCCTCATAATCGAAAGTACCGTTGTTGTTCTTATCAAGGTCACCGGGAATAATCAGAGAAGGCGGATCTAGCCACGTGTTATCAGTGTACCGATCCTGATCATCGTTATCCCCAACAGAGCGGGAGGCATCGAAACGGGGACCGACGCGGAAGGCTTCCCCCTGAAAAATTGTGTCCCCAACAGTTCGGAATGCCTTAAACACTGTCGTTGTTGCCTCAAAACGCGAACTGAGATCCTTTCTCAATGCACTTTTTGGCGTCGTGGCAAACTCTGCCTTTAGACCATAGTTGGCAAAGTTGGTTTCCATGTCTATAGCCCATACGGGCGTGTCCCGGAAGTACCAAGAAGCCCCCAACTTGGATTTTCCAAATTTCGTCACTTCGCGTATGCCGATACCAGATCCCTCAACACCTTCTTGACCGATTACCGGGTTGAGCAGACCGGGAACCATTAAGATCATCCAATCAGTGCGCTCGGAACGCACATCCCAACGTACACCTGAAAGATCAATCTGATCGAAGGTAAACTTTGTAAAGGTAGTGGGAACCTCTCCCAAACTCAAGATGTTTTTGACATTGCCGGCGGTCTCCTCAATAATCATGACACTGTGGAAGCCGCGCCGAAACACGCGGTCAAAATCGAACTCGTTCTGCCGGACTGAATCCTCCTCTGTATCTGCAAGAAAGTCGCGTTTATTGGTGAAATCATATTCCACACGCCCTGATAGAAAAAGCTTACCAAATAGACTATAGACATCCTCAGCCTCTACCGGAAAGATTATAAGACTGAAAAGAAAAAAACACACAAAGCCGAAGATCGAAAACTTCGCCTTTGCTTGCCATTTATTCATATATTGAGATTCCCTTTACATTTTGCATGTTGTATTTCACTCCTTATATTCCATCATGGTCAAATCGCTCAGTATAAACCGTCCATGTGTCCGTCAGCGAATCATATCGGGTCAATCCACCATGTGTGCCAAACCAGAGGTAGTCGCCATCAATTGCAATCGATAGGATACCATTATGGGGAAGTCCATCAGCTTTAGTGAAGGTCGTAAACTGCCCGGTGGTTTTGTCCAACATGGTAACCCCCTTGTCGAATGTACCGAACCAGACCCGATCTCCGCGGATTGCCATTGATGTAATTAGATTTGAACCCAAGCCATCGGCTTCCGTAAGTATCTTCCACGTTTCATTCACGGTGTCGTAAACCGTTACGCCGCGCCCACTTCCGAACCAGACCTGCCCATCGTCGATGGTAATACAACTGACCTCATCGCTAGCTAACCCCTTCTTTTGGGTAAAGGTGGTCCATGTCCCCTGTCTGAGTGTATAGAGCGAAACCCCTGTTTTTGTCCCCGCCCAAACGTGGCTGTCATTGACCGCTAAACATCGAACATCGTCATTTTTCAGACTCTTAGCGTATTTTCCTTCCACCGTTGGCAAGATCTCAATAGCGGCGTTATATGTTTCCCAAGCATTGCGATCCTCGGAAAGAATACTGTGCTTGCTAATACCGTTTTTCGTGCCAATCCACACATCGCTTCGATTCTCGACAACTGCTCGAATATCAACGCTCGGTAGTTGATTCTCTTTGGTGTACGATTCAAACCGATCCGCGATTTTATCGTACCGACCAACACCACCCTCAGTCGCAATCCAAATATACCGCCTATCGACCGATAAATCAATGACATTGTTGTCAACAAGTTCATTTTTCTCCTCTTTTTCCCCCTCCTCTTCGTCGTCCTCCGCTTCGTCTCCATTGTCTTCCTCGTCTCGCTCTTCCTCCGACCTCTGAAAATGCTTCCATTTATCGTACCGCTTATCGTATCGGCTCATGCCGCGGTGTGTACCGACCCAAACATATCGGGAATCGGTAGCAACAGCTACCGCCCGCCGATCTGCCAAAGTTGTCGGTTTGGTGAAGGAGGTCCATATTTCTTTCTCCTTATCGTAGCGGCTCAAGCCCCTTGATGTACCCACCCATACGTACTTTGAATCGGCTTTAAGTTGGTATCTCCAAACGCTATCATGAACGAGTCCATCTTCGACCGTGTAAACTGTCCATGCCCCGGATGCTTGCGAGTATTTTAGCACGCCTTCACTACCTGTGCCGACCCAGAAGCCATCGCTATCCTCCGAAATAGCTTCAACTGATGATTCGGGGAGTCCATCGCTTTGTGTGAAGGAGGTCCACGACTCACCAGCTTTATCGTATCTGTTGATGCCCTCCCACCCGAAGCACCAAACGTAATCCTCGCTGACCTGTCCATACCTAGTCCAATTAACCCGCAGCCCTTTGCGTCTATCATAAATTGTCCAAGTATCGTCGGTGGGCTGATAGTAACTCACACCGCTCGTTCCCCGGTCACTGACCCACGAGTAAGAACTTCCACCGCTGGTCCACACCCCCTCTCCGTCCGCCGCAATCCACTCGCCGGAGCGTGAAGCCATACCTTGCGCCTCTGTGTATGACCGCCAAGTTTTCGTCGCCCGCTCATACCTCTTGACCCCAACGCCATTTGTGGAAAACCAGACATAATCTTTCGTACAGGCAATGTCTTCGATGTACGTCCCGGGACCCGCTTCTGTCACCTGCACTGACTCCCATTTTTCAGTTCGTGTATCATAGTGCGCCGCTACGCCACCTAGGAAGGCGACCCAAACACTATATGGTTCGTCAACCTCAATCAGCGTGGCATGGTGTCCCGGTAGCCCTGAAGACTTTGTAAAGTGGGTCCATGTATCAGATATTTTATTGTATCGTAGAACACCGCCATCCCCTGTAGCGCACCAGACATTTTCTGTGCCCACCGCCATCCGGCGAACCGCGGTGATAAACGGAACTTCGGAGGAGAGTGGTAGTGCGTCCTTCGTGTACTCTACCCACGTATCGGTGCGGCGATCAAATTTCAGAATTGCACCATTTGGGGAAGCCGCCCAGTTGAGCACCCACAGGTGGTGCCCATCTAACTCCATCCAACGTGCCTCATCTTCTCTCAAAATCTCTGTATCGTGATATGGTGTATGCTTCTCCCATCGATCTTCCTCCATCTCATAGATCGCAAGTCCGGCAACCGTACCGAAAAAAATCTGCTTATCTACAACCGCAATGCTCTGAACATTGTTATGTAGTAAACCCTCCGGCTGCATCGTGACAACCTGTTGCACTCGATTTCCATCGGAGCGTGCAATGCCACCCGGTGTACCGATCCAGACGGTTTCTCCGTCTGCCGCAACAGCCCTAACATTCAGGTTCGGCAAACCCTCGGTGATGTGGGTTACCCCCCTTATCCCCCCGCTAGCAGGGGGATAAAAGGGGGCTCGAATAACCCACAATCCATTCCGTGTGCCGACCAGCAATCGCCCATCTGGGCTGAACGCAAGTGTGTTGACATAATCTGCCACCATCGGAAAGGGTACAAATTTATCTATCGTCGCATCTCTCCGATATAATCCTTCAGCTGTTCCCGCCCAGACCTCCTCACCAATTGCCAACACCGCTGTCACCCACTTACCAGCGAGATAGGGTTGACGTGAAACGTGAAACGTGAAACGTGATGGATTGGGCACCCGCGATGTCCCCATTAAGACACTCAATCCACCTTTTGTCCCGACCCAAACGTGATTGGAGAGGCTAATGCAGGTAACGAAATTGTTTACGAGTCCATTTTGCTCGGTATAGAAACGCCACCGTTCCTTCTCTAGTTTTCCCAACCCCAAGGGCGTCCCAACCCATAGTGTTCCATCGTTGGCATCACCCGCCAAAGCGGTCATATAGTTTGTCGTTAAACCATCTGCTTTGGTGTAGTTCCGCCACGTTTTTTCGCGATGCGCGTAGCGGCTCAAACCTTTATTTGTACCAACCCAGAGTGCATCTCCAGTTGAAACCAGTGTCTTAATCTGATTTGACGCCAGCATATCCCGTTTGGAATACCATGTCCATCCATCTGTCACTTTATCGTATTGACCCAAACCGTGCTCGTAAGTGCCAATCCAAATAGTCCTACCATCAATAACCAACGAAGTAATGTGATCGCTAACCAATCCCTGCGCTGTGGTGTACTTGAACCAAGTGTCCACTGTTGTGATGTACCGCCGAATTCCACGGTCCGCCGAACCAAACCAGACATTGTCCCCATCCACCGCAATCGCCCTGATGAAATCGCTCTCTATGCGATCCGTTCGGGTATGACTCTCGGTGAAGGTCTGATTGATTGTACTGTATTTGCTTACGCCCGATTTCTCTGTGCCCACCCAAACAGCATCAGGGCTCAAAGCGATACAGCGAATATGGTTTTCTACCACTCCTTCCTCTGTCGTGTAAGTGTTCCATGCGTCCTTGGGCTTATCGTAGCGCCGCAGCCCGTCTTCTGTGCCAAACCAAACATACTCGGATTCGACAGCAATTTCGGTGATTGCGTTAAACCGATCTTTATCTTTCTCTTGTTGCAACGCCCACGCCTTGGTTGTCTTATCATAACGCGAAATACCTGCCTCAGTCCCAACCCAGACATAATTTCCGTCCACGGCAATGGCGGTGACTCTGTTGCTCGCCAAGCCGTCGCGCCGCTGGAACTTTTTCCAACGTTTATTTTCCAATTCATAGAGACTAACCCCAAGCGTCGTACCTATCCAGACCGATTTTCCATCGGCGGCGATTGCAGTGACATCATCAGAGAGTAGCCCATCTTCCCTGTCTAATTTCGTCCAACGGTTATCTCCCTTATGATAGACACTGACACCTCGATCTGTCCCTACCCAGACGTAGTCCACTGAAGTTGAAACACAACGGACATTATCACTCACCAACGCTTGTTCCGCTGCTGTTTGTGTAATCGCTGCTTCTTCCGGAACAACCGATTTTTCTTCTCGCCGATCAACTTGAGTGGTGCTGCAGCCAAGATAAAATAGCAGAATCAACACAACAGGACAACGGGATAACAGTCGCTCTCTCGTTTTCACGTTCTCTCGTCTTCTCGTCTTCTCGTCTTTGTTAATCTTCCGCATAACTTGTCCAGGTTCCTGTTTTCTGATTGTATCGACACAAGCCCCGCTCCGTACCGAACCAGAGTTGGTCACCGTCCAACGCGATTGCTTCGACCCGATTATGGGACAAGCCATCGTCTATATTAAAGACGCGCCAGTCGCCCGTGTTTCTATCCAGTTGTGTGACCCCCGCATCTGCCGAACCGAACCAGATCTCCTCACCGTTCAAGGCGATGCAGGTGACAACATCGCTTGCCAAACCGTCCGATCGCTTGTAGGTAACGAAATCCCCGGATTCGACGTTATACTTTGTCGCACCCTTATTCGTACCGAACCAGATATCTGCTTCATCAATAACGATGACGCTAGTGTCTGTCAGGTTGCTTTGAATTCCGATCTTATCAAGAACAGAGCTATCTGTGGTCAGGGCTTCCCATGTTTTTTGCTCTCTATCATATCGGCAGGTCCCTTTGTCCGTGCCAAACCACACCAACTTCTCGCCGACCGCAACGCAACGGACATCATCGCTCAAAAGTGTTTGTGCATATTTCTTATTATCACCCATGCCTTCGATTTCTAGCGCCTGTGTGTGCGACTCCCAAGCATTCGGATCATCAGATAGACGATTGAAGGTTGCAACGCCACGATCTGTCGAGATCCATAAATCGTAGCCCCTTACGTCCAGATCTCGGATAGTATTGGAAGGCAAACCGTTTTCAACGGTATATCTTTCCCAACGGTCTCCGGCTTTGTCGTAGCGCAGAATACCTTTGTTGGTGCCGAGCCAAGCATATTTTTCGTCAATCGCTAGGCAGTTGACACTTGGTGTATCATCCTCCTCAACTTCCATCCCTTTTAGACGGGGAGCAAACCAACGGTCTGTTCGTTTGTCATAACGATGTAAACCGTTGGTTGTCCCCAACCACACATAACGTCCTTCGGCGGCAATTGCGTACACTTTTGACTCACGGAGCGTCCGTGTCAGTGGCGACCGGGTGAAAGTGGTCCATACCTCTTTCTTTAGGTCATATCGGCTCAATCCCCCGGCTGTCCCCACCCAAGCATAGTTGTCATCTACCACTAGGGAATGCTCAATGAGGTCGTTGCTTGCCAGACCATTCTCCTCACTGAAGAATGTCCAATCCTTTGCGGCTTTATTATACCGAGCCAGTCCCTGTCTGTCCGCCGTAAACCAGACAGCTTCGGTGCTCTCCACAACCTGCTTGGCGCGATCAAAATCAACCCCTTCTATCTGCGGGAGTTTCAATGTCGTCCACGAATCGGTCTTATTGTGGTACTTCGATGCAATGGCACCCTCTCCACTCCACCCTGAGTAGGTAAGCCAAATGCCATCAAGCCCCCTGTCAAGCACGAAGTTCACGTCTGAGAGCACCCGCTGGTTTGAGAATATCTCCCACTCTTCGGTCCATCGATTATAACGGCTAGCATCTCCCCACCCCGTGACCCAGACATAATCGCCATCAATGAGTAGGTCATTTGTTTCGTTGTTTCCTAAACCGTGTGCTTCGGTGATACTACTCCACTGATCCGTCAATTTATCGTATCGCTTAATTCCTTCCCAAATCGTTGTCACCCAAACATATCGCGGATCGACTGCAATGGTTCCAATATTACTCCATTCTACACTTGGCACGATTTCATACGTTTTCCATGTATCCGTCTCAAGCGAATAACGGCTCACCACGCCGCCAATATGCGCCGTCCAGAGATATGGGGCATCAAGAACAACCGCCCAGACTTCGTTGTTTGGCAGACCGTCCGCCATTGTATAATGACGCCACGTATCCGTCGTTTTGTCGTAGCGTAACAACCCGCTATTGGTGCCGACCCACACTTCATTTTCGCCCACGGTCAGACTGTGTATGCGTGTGATTGGTCTCTCAATGGATTTCAATGGAAGGTCTTCTTTGCTGAAGAAGCGGAATGTGTCTGTTTGTCTATTATACCTTACAATCGCGCCGTCTGTGGAATCCTTCCAGTTACCGAACCAGAGCCCATCCCCATCTTCCGTCAGCTTGCTGACCCAATTCGAGTGCAGCACTTCTGTCGTTGTTGCTGCAAGGTGTTTCGACCATTTCCCCGTCCTTTCGTCCAAACAACTGACGCCAGCAATCGTACCCACCCAAACCTTACCACCGTTTTTTGAAATGACCTTAACATTATCGGAGACGAGTCCCCCGTTGGTGTTCTCACGGGTGTAATGCGTCCATAAATCTGCTGCAGTATCGTACTTCGCCAATCCCAGCGGTGTGCCGATCCAGACACTATTATCATCAATGACAATCGCTCTAACGTTGGCGTGAAACGTGAAAAGTGAAACGTGAGACGTGAGGAACGACCGATCTAACCGCGCTAAACCCGACTGTGTGCCTATCCAGATAGAGTTACCTCCTATTTCAAGGGTGTTAATTATCTTTGAAGGCAACCCATCTGTTTCGGTTAGTTTCCCTGATACATCAGCGATCCCATCATAGTAAATAAGCCCATCAGCAGTAGCAATCCAAACAAAACTACCATCTAGTTTGATGTCATTAATACGACCAGAGATTTGCAGCTCAGAGGGATGTGTATTCCATCTTCGGTTTTGAGGTTCATAAGTTGAAAGTCCTGCCTTTGTTCCAATCCATAGACGTGAGACGTGATGCGTGAAACGTGATGCGTGATGCGACTGACTTGCGTATGGTGTATTGTTGTTCTTCCCGCCCTTCCCTTCTTCCGTTCCTTCCCCTTGTTCCTGTCCTTCGGTAGCTCTATTCGCTGGCTCCCATGCGATGCAGGTCACAAAGTCATCTGCTAATCCATCTTTCGTTCTAAAAAACGTCCACCTGTCCCCGTTTCCGCGTCGCACCCCTAAACCGTGTGGTGTCCCAACCCAGAGATCCGCTCCAACTTCCGCAACAGTGGTAACGTAGTTGTCCGCTAAACCTTCTGCCTTACTTAATGTCCGCCAATTGAGTGCTGTCGAGTCCCCCACATTTTCGAGATCGATTGCTTGGTTCAATCCGGATCGCGTTGCCACCCAAATCGACTCATCCGTCGCTAAAATATCCTTCACATCATTGTCACTCAACGCTTTAATTTCGTTGTAAGTTCTCCACGTTTCACCGCGCAAGTCATACCGTGCTAGCCCATGCTCATAAGTACCAAGCCAGACCACATTCCCATCTGCGGCAATTGCTGTGATATGATTGGAGGGCAATCCCGCTTCTGCTGTGTACTCTCGCCATGTATTAACAGATAAAATGTAGCGCTGTGCGCCGCTATCAGCAGTTCCTAACCATAGCGACGTTCCATCCACTGCCAGTGCGTTTATCTGATCGCTCGTCAACCGATCCCTTTTGGTATACGCCCTGACGAACTCTGAGTTCCGTTGGTCGTAGCGGCTGAGTCCCTTATTCTCCGTGCCGAACCAGACGGAGTCCTCATCAGCAGCAATCGCAGTCACACGGTTATCAATAAGTCCGCTGTCCTTGTCATAATTGTTCCATGAATCGGTGAGCTTGTCATATCTGGAAACCCCATTCTCCGTGCCGACCCAAATATAATCATCATCAATCACGATCTGTGTAACAGAGTCACCTGCGAGCCCATCCTCCTCGCGCTTCCGCGCCCAACTATTCGTCTCTTTGTCGTAGCGGGAGAGTCCGTTTGGCGTACCAAACCAGATAAATCTCGAATCGACAGCAACGGAAGAGACCTCTCGCCCCGCCAAGCCATCCCGCGGCATGTAGCGCGTCCACGTACTTGTAGGGATCTCATAACGACTCACACCGTCGCGTGTGCCAATCCAGACCTGAAGATTGTCCAAAGCGATGGATAAAACGTGGTTGTGAGCCAAACCGTCGTTCACCGTGAAATTATCCCAGCGACCTTGCACTTTATCATACCGACTTAACCCCCGGTCGGTTCCGACCCACAAATAACGCGAATCGACAGCCAGGGATAGGACGCGGTCACTGAGGAGCTGGTTGGTTGCGTCCCTTTCCTCATCAAGGAAAAAATCAGGGGGCATCTGCTGTGGATCATGTGTGGAACAACTCGCTAAAGACAGGAGTATTATGAACCCCAAAATTATACGAATTTGACGCATTCTTGTGCCTTTCTTTAGGGAAAGGGTAAAAACAGAAAGTGAGATTGGTTTTGCTTACTTTCTCCCCTTCCCACTTTCTTGTCTTCCACTGCGGTGAATTTTTCCCGTTTTCTCGTCTTCTCATCCTCTTTTTTTAACGTCACCTTCGGTCTTCTTCCACATCGAAATGTGTGGTAAAGATTGTCCATGTATCCGTCATTGTATCATAACGACTCAGCCCGCGTTCCGTTCCTACCCAAAGGAAATCACCATCTACGGCAAGTACAAAGACCCGATTATGACTGAGCCCATCTTTTTGCGTAAAATGTTTCCACTCCGTTGTTGCCTTATTGTAGCGCGATACCCCAGCATCGAAACTGCCGAACCAGACGAAATCGCCGTTTGCAATGATACTAGTAATCTGATCGCTGGCTAAACCGTCAGAGGATGTGAATACACTCCATTTTTCCGTCTTCGTGTTTAACCTGCTTACACCGCCTTCCGTGCCAAACCATACCCAGTCACCATCAATGCAGATACTACTCACTTTGTTGTGGTGCAATCCCTCCTGCTTCGCGTAAGTCACCCAGACCTCCTTCTTCATGTCATAGCGACTGATACCTCTCTCTGTCCCCACCCAGACGTAGCGATCTCCCACTGCTATACTGGTCACTCGATTATCTATGAGGCTATTGGCGTATTCTTGGGATAACAGCATTGTGTCCACATCGTCTGCCCGCCTAAAGGTTTCCCAAGCATTAGGATCGTCCGAGAGAGTATTGTATCTGCTCACCCCTTTATCCGTACCGACCCATAAGGTGCGTCCTTCCACATCGGCAACCTTAACAAATGCATCAGCCAAACCGTTTTCCGCTTCGTGCAAATCTGTCCAATGCGCCGATTTGTCAAACCGAGTAACACCTTGGGCGGTTGCTATCCACAAGTATTTGTCGTCGGTAGCAAGCGCATTCACAGGCTCTTCTACAATACGTTTCTCCAACCATAAGTCATTCTGTTTATCGTACCGTCTTGCACCCTGATCTGTTCCACAATAAACATAACGCGAATCAACGGCGATTGCATGTACCACGTCAGCAGGTACAGAGCGCGTTCCCGTGTACACCGTCCAGCTATCTTTACGCATGTCATAACGACTGATACCGTCGGGACAGCCCAGCCAAAGGAAGTTCCCATCGGTTTTCAAAGTTGGATAGTTTATGCGATTATTCAGCAGCCCATCCTCTTCCGTAAATACCGTCCAAGATGAAGCCGCCTTATCATATCGACTGATACCGTGCTCCCGGCTTCCGAACCACACGAATTCAGCCGTTTCTTGCACATCTCTGAAATTGTTTCCTACACTCTCTGGATGGCCTCGGAAGACCTGCCAAGTCTGATTGAATCTGTGGAATCCGCTTGCGGGGACGCTGTCGTCTCCTTCCCACCAACTCTGGTTATACAACACCCACATATAGTCCACTCCAGAGATAACTTCCCGTATCCGGTCGGCAACTAACCCCTTGCTGGAATCAATGATGACCCAGCTATCTGTATGCTCATCATATTTGCTCAAGCCTTCACCCCAACCGTAAGCCCACACATCATCGTTGTCCACGACAACATGACCGATGGTCGCGTCCAATAGACCATTCGCTGCAGTGTAACGTTTCCATGTTTCGTTCTGTTTGTCGTAACGCGCTACCCCCTCCATTTGCGCTGGAACCCAGACATAACGCTTGTCTGCCGCAAGCCGCGTACGGTATGATTCCATATCAGGAGAAATTTCCTTAAAGACCACTTGATGGGTTTCCCATTCGTCCGTATCTCGCTGATAACGACAGATGCGATTATCCCTCAAGACCACCCATACGTCATTTCCATCAACCATCAATGTCGTTGTTTTACTCGCTGCCAGTCCATCTTTGACAGTGTAGTGTCGCCACGTATCCGAATTTTTATCATAAGCAAGCACACCCCCATCCGTGGCAAACCACACACTGTCATCAGTCACCTCCATCCAATCAATTTGAGTAATGAGAGGCAAGTTCCGCCAATTATTCCCCTTTTGATCATAGCGGAATTTGCCTCTCGGCGTCTCATCATTCGGGGTGAGTGGCTGTAAGGTATCTTCACCAACTTGTTGCGAATCAACGCGGGAATGTGAGAGCAGGTTTGTTTTCTTGTTCGCTCGCTTCCTCGCTTCCTCGCTTCCTCGTCCCCTCGTTCTCTCGTTCTCTCGTTCTCTCCCTTTCAGCAAACCCCTTTGGCGGATTTTCGTCACATCTTCCTTCATATACTGTGTCCAGGTCCCTGTGCGTCTGTCATACCGAACGATTTCTCCGTTAGAGGTATTCTGCCATGCTAAAAACCACACCCAATCACCATCTATCTCTGTGCGTTGTATATCGCTGTGGCGCAGGACAACCGTCCGTTCCTTTGCGCGAATTGCTCGCCAAGAGTTATCCTCGGGAAAATAAACACCCAATCCGCCGATTGTCCCCAACCAGATTTTACCCCTTACCACGCAAATATCCCGTACGTTTTCGTGTCCCATCTCTATCCCTGGTTGAGTTAGGTCAAATTGTCGCCATCTAGCCGATCCTGCCACTGAGGAAACCCATTCATTGCGAGAAAGTACACCTAACCCACCCGGTGTACCGACCCAAAGCGCATCTTTGGTGATTGCAAGTGTCCTCACGTTGTCATTCGGCAGCCCATCCTCCGTTGTGAAATTATCCCATCTTTCCTCCCGCTTATCGAACATGAAGAGTCCACCCTGTGTCCCGACCCAGAGCATATCCCGCTCACTTGCAATGGTATTGACGTGATGCGTGATGTGCGATGTGTGAAACATGACACGTTGATCGGTGAGTTGGGCTAGCCCTCGATCGGTTCCGAGCCATAGGGAGTCATCGTCAACAACAATGGCATTTATCCATATTCCTTTCAGGTCTTCAAAAGTACGCCATTTATCGTTCTCTTGATTGTATTGGCAAAGCCCGTTGCGTGTACCAACCCAGACCGCTTGATCGACCACCGCCACATCAAGGACAAAATCGCTGGGAAGTCCGTGTTGATGGCGCCAGAATTTCCACCGATCGTTCTGGTATCGTCCCACCCCCTTTGACGTTCCCACCCAGATTGCATCATCACCAGTCACAACACGGGTGATATAATTGGTCGTCAATCCCTGCGCCTTGGTGTAGGTTTTCCACGCCCCGGATTGCAAGTCAAATCGACTGAGTCCCATCGCCGTGCCAATCCAAAGGGCACCGTCCCGCTCTGCAATCGATTTGATGTTATCGCTCACCAAGCCTTCCGCCTGTTTGACGACACTCCAAAGCCCATGAATCTTATCGAATCGTGCTATCCCATCTTCGTAAGTACCGAACCAGACATACTTACCATCAACTGCCATTGCTGTGATATTTGACGATGGAAGCCCATCTTCTATTTTGTAGTGAACCCATGTATTAACCGGTTTAATGTATCTTTGAACACCTTCATTCGCCGTGCCGATCCAGACATACAGACCATCAACCAAAATGTAATTGATCTTATCCGTTTCAAGCAGATCGGTGCGTGTGTAAGTTTTTACAAATGTTTGCTCTGTGTTGCTGTATAAACTCACACCGGCATTTTCTGTGCCGAACCAGATGAAATCTTCATCAATAGCGATAGTTGTGACATTGTCGTCTGCCAACCCCTCGCTTTTGGTCAACTGTGTCCATGAATCGATCTTCTTATCGTATCTGGATACCCCCTTGTCGGTCGCAAACCAGACATACTCGTCCTCGACAGCGATAGCAGAAATCTCATTGCTGGTCAGACCGCCATCGTCGGTGGTGCGCAGTGCCCAAACATCAATTGCTTTATTATATCGGCTCAAGCCTTTATCCGTGCCAAACCAGATGTAGTTCCCATCCACACCGATAGACATAACACGATTACTCGGCAGACCGTCATCGCGGGTGTAGGTCGTCCATTTATCAATTTTGGGGTGATATTTTGAAACGCCAGCTTCTGTGCCAAACCAGACAGCAGCCCCATCTACCGCCACGCTAGAAACCTTGTTATTCGCCAACCCATCTTCGACGGTGTAGCTTATCCACAAACTTGCGTGTTTGATGAAGCGATTGATCCCCTTGTCGGTTGCAACCCAGATGTGTTCGGCATCTGCCGCGATAGCATTGACCTGATCGCTTAAAAGCGCGGTTGCCTCCCAAGAAGTGGGCTGATCTATCACTTCTGGCGTCTCGTCAGGAGCAGTAAAGGTACATCCGATAAAAGATAACAAAGCAACAACAATAAACCATCGACAGTCTAATGTCATTTTTTGCATATCAAGCACCTGAAGTTTCCAAATCTGTGCACGTTTTTCTTGCTCCAGAGCGGATCTTTTCGGCAACGTTTTTCTTGAATTCATGATAGAATGATTTAATATTCATTAAAGTTGGAATTATACCACAGGCAGATAAAGCCTTCAAGCGGAGTAAAGTAACCTTTGTGGATTTCCATTAATGATTTACCGGATGAAACTCCGAAGCAATCTGGTTTCTTCAGCATATTTTGGCAAACCAGAAATAATCATTACACCAGCTTCCATTCACAACCCACAAAACTGCAAACACCTAACTCAACAGGTTCACGTCAGAGGAAAATTCACAATGATTCAAGTAGGATTTGGTCAACGTGTAATCACACCAGAAATCGGTGCAGAAATGCCCGGAAGTATTAACAAGCGTTTTTCTCAAAATGTGCATGACGACCTCCTTGTAAATGCAATGGTAATAGACGACGGCGACACACAGCTTGTCCTAGCGGGGCTTGATGCACTATCAATAAAACGCTCAACAACACTGAATGCACGGGGACAAATTGCAGATGCGACCGGTATTCCCGCTGATAATGTACTAATCGCGGCAAGTCACACCCACAACGGCGGACCTATTGCAGATGTCTTCATGAGCGAATCGGATGCGGCTTACTGCGACTTCGTTGCTGCACAGATAGCACAAGCAGCAATTGAAGGATACGAGAAACGCGAGCCTGCAACACTAATTATTGGCGCAGGACATGAGGGGAGTGTTGCTTTCAATAGACGCTTTCGCATGAAAGATGGCTCGGAACGCACGCATCCAGGGGTAGGCAACCCCGATATTGTTCAAGTCGCAGGACCTGTTGATCCAATGGTCGGGGTCATTGGCGCGATAAATCAATCGTGTAGATTTCTCGGCTGCTGGGTCAACTACTGTTGTCATGCCACACTGGGGGTCGGCGGAGGTGGGTTTTCTGCCGATTATATCTACTATCTGAGAAAAACCGTTCAGCAGGCGATGAAAGCTGACCATGCAATCATCGTCTTCGGAAACGGGGCATCAGGCGATGTCACGCAAGTGGATAATCTCAGGGATCGAGGGAAGCAGTCCGGTGAATGCTGGGGTTGGCATATCGGCACAACGGTTGGTGCAGAGGTTATCAAGGTGTTAGCACGAATGGATTATACGGATGAGGTTACGTTGGCGTGCACAACTGACACGCTCGAACTTCCCTTACGAGACCTCGACGATGCATCGCTCAACCAAGCACAGTCTTGGGGAGATCAAGCGGTTTGGGCAAGGGAGCTTGAATTGCTCAAAGAAATCAAGGAAATCGAACCGAGCGTTACAGCTGAGGTACAAATGATGCAGATTGGAGCAGCGGGACTGATTGCTGTGCCCGCGGAATACTTCTGTCAGTATGGGTTAGATATTCAGGAGTGTTCTCCCTGCAATCCGACGTTTGTTGTCTCCCTCGCTAACGGCTGTGTCGGGTACGTCCCAACACCACAGGCATTTATTGGTGGGGGCTATGAACCCCGAACTGCACGGTCTAGTAAGCTGCGTCCAGATGCCGGGGATCGAATTGCAGCGACAGCGGTTCGACTACTTCACGGTGCACATAGCTAAACACGAGGAAAAACACTCGTCAAGAAACACAGCTTTGTGCCTCGCTAATCGCTGTGGCTGGCAAGACTCTCCCCATAGGGAGGGTGAGCGACGCCTTTTTCTGTGATGATCGCTGTAATGAGGTGGGCGGGGGTAACATCAAAGGCGGGACTATAGACTTTGACCCCTTCGGGTGCTGTCCTGCTACCGAAACCTTCCGTCACTTCTTCGGCAGCGCGTTGTTCAATCGGAATCAGATCGCCGGTTTCGAGAGAGAAGTCAAGCGTTGACGTCGGCGCAGCAACATAGAAAGGGATGTCGTGTGCCTTTGCCAATATCGCAACGTTATAGGTTCCAATTTTGTTGGCGGTGTCGCCGTTTGCGGCAATCCGATCTGCGCCAACAATGACACACTGGATCTTTCCTTCCTTCATAACCTGTGCAGCCATGTTGTCACAAATCAACGTCACATCAATCCCTGCCTGCATAAGTTCCCACGCTGTCAACCGTGCGCCTTGCAACAACGGGCGAGTCTCATCAGCGTAAACACTGATGTTCTTTCCTGACTCATGTGCAGAGAACATAACCGCTAGTGCTGTGCCGTAATCAGAGGTAGCGAGTCCTCCTGCATTGCAATGTGTCAAAATAGTGTCGCCATTACGGAGGAGATTTAATCCGTGTTGACCAATAGCGCGACATTTTGATCGGTCCTCTTCAATAATGCTTTGCGCTTCATCAAGGAGAACACCTTTGAGTTGCTCAATCTCAAGGTCTTTATGCTTTTCCGCTGTATCCTCAATGCGCTCCAGCGCCCAAAATAGGTTCACTGCCGTCGGGCGTGAGGTCGCCAGATAATCTGTAACCTTTTTGAGCTCGGCTGCAAAGTCAGAGTAGTTAGTCGCCTTTGACTGCCAGATCCCAAGTACCGCCCCCAACGCGCCTGCAATACCAATCGCAGGCGCGCCACGAACCCGAAGTGATTTAATCGCCTCCCAAACGCTTTCTACATCGTCACAATAAATCTGATTGAATTCATTTGGCAGCAAAGTCTGATCGATCAAGTGGATTCTACCATCAACCCATTCAATTGTCGGAATCGGCATCTTCCGCCTCTCCTTGGTCGTCATGATCTACCCGTTCAGCGTCCTCTTCTGCTGCACTGCTTTCTTCAAGATTTTCATTGATGCCTTCAGTGTCTTCGTCATCTTCAGGATCTTTGTCTATTCGGGCTTCGGGGCTACGGGGTTTAGGACCGCCAATATATGCTTCGTGTGCCTCCTTAATTACCTCTACCGTCTCAGCACGATTTAGCCAACCGGATAATTCAAAATAGGGTTCAAAAAACTGTACAATTTTTTTGAGTAACTTAACGTCTAGGTCAGAAATATCCTTGACCGAAGTGTAACGTTCATCACCTAACATCACACAGATAACATGATGATCTCTGTCCTTACGTTTTAGTACACCAATGGGTCGCGCCTCACAGACATAGCCGGGGTGGCTCGCGTTGGCAGCAATCACCATAGCATTCAGAAAATGTCCATCTTCAGCAACTGTTTCTGGAATCCAACCGTACTCTGTGGGTACTGGCATACTAAATTCATATGCTAATCGAAATTTTCTGCTTTTTGCATGGTAGCGATATTTTTTTCGGCTCCCCTTCGGCGCTTCGACAACAACATTGATGATTGAGGGTGCATGGCGTCCCAGAGAAATATCTCGCAAGTTCATTCTTCTTCCCTGCCTTTGAGGATGTCCCCATGCAAGTGGGGAAAGGTTAACGGTGTCCGATAACCTTAAAGACCAAAAATTCAAAGGAGGTAATGCAGCCCCTCCATGACTGATGAGGAAGGGAATGAACTAGCCCATTCCTCAACTCTTGTTGAACAGGACAAATCCTAAATAATTCATCAATTCAATCCTGAAAATCCAGTAAACTTTAATCCAAAAGTTTCAAGTAATACCGTTTTGACTGACCAATAGTTTGCCCATTATAGCACACCTCACATAACCTTGCAACGGAAAAAATGGTCAATTATCATTTCTCATCTAATCAACATTCACAGGTCCAAAGGTTTGTTTTCAAACCCGTGTTGGGGTATAATATGCTATCAACCTGAGAAATTGTCTGTGATTTTATAGCGTTTATACTTATGAAAAAATTCAAATGAGATGCTCCTACTCTGTATATCCCTATTGAGCTTTACCTTTACTTCACAAGTCGCTTTGAATCCCGATGTAATCGGGACAACAGTGGATATACCTGATGCAAATCTGGAAAGTGTGCTTCGATTAAAGTTAGATATCTCTTCCGATCCGCTCACCGACAGCGATCTGGCAAGGGTCACACACCTTTCGGTGATACACACAGAGATCGCTAATCTAGAGGGATTGGAGTATTGCAGAAACTTGGTGCATCTTAGCCTGATTGGCGTAAAAGTCAAAGATATCCGTCCAATCGCAAAGTTAAAAAAACTGCGGTGGCTTGATCTGGGCAATAATCAGGTCAGCGACATTTATCCAATCGCAAAGCTAGAGAATCTTCGGTGGCTCGACTTGAACAGCAATCAGATTCGTGATATTCAGCCCCTTGCTAGACTGATAAATCTGGAACGACTTGACTTGAATAATAATCAGGTTCGTGATATTCAATCGCTTGCTGAACTGATAAATCTGGAACGACTTTACCTAAATAACAACCAGATTCGTGATATTCAACCGCTCACTGAATTGATAAACTTGGAGAGTCTCGACCTACCCAAGAATCAGATTCGTGATATTCAGCCACTAGGCGGGTTGGAAAATCTGAAATGGCTTTATCTCGGCGAAAACCAGATTGATGACATTCGTCCCATTGCAAAATTAGAAAATATAGAAAGACTCTACCTCGAAGTAAATCAAATTCGCGATGTGAGTCCGATCGCCGGACTGAAAAAGCTGTTTCGGCTTAACCTGAATGAAAATCAGATCAACGATGTTCATCCACTTGCAGAATCAGCAAATCTCGAACGACTTGAGCTAACTGACAATCAAATTCGGGATGTGCATCCCCTCGCTAGGTTAAAAAACCTGAAGTGGCTTTATCTGGCAAAAAATCGGATCCGCGATGTCAGTGCCCTCGCAGAATTGGTAAACTTATATGAACTCGATCTAAAGGAGAATCAAATCCACGATATTTATCCATTGGTCAACAATCCTGGGATCGGACACGGCGATGTCATCTCCGTGGAATCCAATCCTTTGAATGAAAGCTCTATCAAGAATCATATTCCTAGATTAAAGGCAAAAGGTGTACATTTTTCTGAGGATTAACTTAACATGTATAATACTTTTGAGAATAGCTTGGAGGTTACAACATGGCTTACGATTTGTTAATCAAAGGCGGCACCTTGATTGATCCCGCACGAAATATTCACGCAAACAAAGATGTAGCATTTTCAAACGGTGTTGTCGCTGAAGTAGATGACAACTTATCAAAAACAGATGCGCTTGAGGTATTGGATGCCAGTGGCTGTCTTGTCACGCCGGGCATGATTGATCTGCACGTTCACGTGTTCTACGGCGTCAGTCATTTTGGTATCGAACCGGACCCAACCTGTTTGGCAAAGGGTGCGACAACGGTGGTTGATGCAGGTTCGGCGGGTGCCGATATTTTTCCCGGCTTTCGCAAGTATGTGATCGACGTGAGTGAAACGCGGATCTTGGCGCAAATTAATATCTCGTCGCAGGGGATGTTGACTCAAGAAATCGGCGAGTTTGAAATCCCCGAATATGCCGATGTAGACAAAGCCTGTGCGATGATTGAAAAGCATCGCGATGTAATTTTGGGGGTGAAGGTGCGACTGACAAAACATAGTATTGTCAGTGAACGGTCAGGGATGATTCCGCTGCACCATGCACGCGAAGCCGCAGATGCAGCAGGTCTACCCATTATGGTGCATCCGCAAGACGCTTGGTGCGATTCAATCGATGACATCTTGGCGGTCATGGGTGAGCGGGACATCGTGACCCACTGCTTCCATGGGAGTAGATGTGGTATCTTGGACGATGACAGGAAGGTTCGTAAGTCAGTACACGAGGCGATGGAGCGCGGTGTTGTCTTTGATGTGGGGCACGGTGCGGGATCTTTCTCCTGGGATACTGTCGAAACCGCAATGAGCCAAGGGGTCGCACCACAAACCATCTCATCAGACCTGCATATTTACAATGTCAACGGTCCCGTCTATGACTTGGCGAATGTCGTGACAAAATTCCTCCATCTCGGTATGCCGCTCGACGACGCTATCGCAAAGGTTACTTCAGTGCCGGCGGAGGTGATTCTGATGTCGGACAAAATCGGCACACTGGCACCCGGTGCGTGGGGAGATGCGATTATCTCTGAACTGCGCGAAGGCGAATTCCAACTGATGGATTCGCGTGGTGAAACCCGTATCAGCAGACAGAATTTTGTGCCGATTACCGTTGTCAAGGGCGGGCGGGTATACCGTCAAGGTCATAAGGGATAACGGGCTTTCTTCCCTATCCTAACGTTCATTTGGTGAGGAGAAAAATGGCATATTCCAGTCTGAGAGATTTTGTAAAAGCGTTAGAACAAGCAGGCGAATTAAAGCGAATCAAAGCCGAAGTCTCCCCTGACCTTGAGATCACACAGATCACGGATCGGGTGAGTAAGGCTGAAGGGCCCGCACTGCTGTTTGAAAACGTTGAAGGCAGCGACATGCCACTGCTGATCAACGCTTTTGGTTCCTACAAGCGGATGGCAATGGCACTCGACGTTGAAGATATAGACGAAATCGCCGATGAAATTGAAGACATGATCAAACTCGGTCCCCCAGAATCACTACTCGACAAGGTGAAACTCCTCGGTATTCTGAGCAAACTGACAAAATTCCCACCAAAAACGGTCAAGCGCGGTGCGTGCCAGGATGTAGTTTTGACCGGCAACGAAATTTCATTAGATCGCATCCCGCTCATCAAATGCTGGCCCCTTGATGCGGACAAATATATTACCCTGCCGCAGGTTTTCACACATAGTCTGAAAACGGGGCAACGCAATGTCGGCACGTACCGGCTGCAGAAACTTGATGAACGGACGTTGGCAATGCACTGGCAGATCCACCATGATGGTGCCGGACATCACCGCGAATACCGCGAGGCGGGTGAGCGGATGCCGGTTGCTGTCGCTATTGGGGGCGATCCAGTCATGTCTTATATCGGTACGGCTCCACTTCCGAGCGGTATTGACGAACTCCTATTTGCAGGATTTCTTCGTGAAGCCAATGTGCCAATGGTTCCGTGCAAAACCATCGATATGCTAGTTCCCGCAGATGCGGACATCGTGATTGAAGGATATATCGAACCGGACGAAACCTGCATTGAAGGGCCCTTCGGTGATCACACCGGCTACTACTCCCTTGCGGACGAATATCCCGTCTTTCACATCACCGCTATCACGCACCGCAAACACCCCATCTACCAGACAATCATCGTCGGCAAACCGCCGATGGAGGATTGTTACATGGGCAAGGCAACGGAGCGAATCTTCATGCCGTTGATCCGGACACAACTACCGGAGTTAGTCGATATGAACCTGCCGTTGTTCGGTGTATTCCATAACTTTGCTTTAATTTCTATCGACAAACGTTACCCCTACCATGCAAAGAAGATTATGCACAGCCTGTGGGGGCTTGGTCAACTGATGTTCAGTAAGATTATTATCGTCGTTGACAAAGATGTTGATGTGCAGAATGTCGATGAAGTGCTTTTCCGCGTTGGCAGCAACGTTGACCCCAAGCGAGATGTAACCATCGTTGAGGGTCCCGTTGATGTCCTTGATCACGCTGCACCATTGATGGGCGCAGGATCGAAGATGGGGATCGATGCAACGACCAAATGGCGTGAGGAAGGTTACCAGCGGGAGTGGCCCGATGAAATCAAGATGTCTCAGGAAATTATTGATCTAGTAGAACAGCGGTGGAAGGAATATAGGATTGAGTGAACCACCAAACATGATGGTTTTCGTGAACGCTCGCAAGATCGAATTTTCAGCAGGTTTGTTGTGAGAAAATATATCTTACACTATAGGATGGAGGCACAAACATGCAAACTTACCGCGCCGCTGTTATCGGCTGTAGCCGGATGGGGGCATTTATTGACAATGAAGTACCCGATTATCAAGCAATTCCGTTGCCGTATTCGCACGCGGCGGGCTTCTATGCCGAAGAGCGAACAGATCTCGTCGCTTGTTCAGATCTGCGTCCAGATGTCATGGAGGTATTCGGAGAACGGTACGATGTACCCAAAGAACGACAATACACTGACTATCGGGAACTCATCGAAAAAGAGAACTTGGACATTGTGAGTGTGGCAACGCAGCCGGAACACCGCGCCGAAGTTGTCATCCACGCCGTAGAACACGGGGTCAAAGCAATCTACGCGGAGAAGGCGATGGCAGCTTCGATGGCCGAGGCGGACGCAATGGTGGAAGCGGTAGAACGCAACGGGGCTTTCTTCAACTTGGGCACAAACCGCCGTTGGCACACCGGCTTCGATAAGATGAAGGAGGTTATCGACAGCGGTGAATTGGGAGCCCTCAAGACCCTAATCATCTACGGTAACCACTCGCTTTTTAACGGTTCCAGCCATCAGTTCGATCTGATCCTGCGTCTGAATAGCGACCACCGCGCTTTGTGGGCATCTGCCCATATCACCAATGACGACAGCATCTTCGACGGTAATATTGTTCGGGAAGATCCGAATGGTCAGGGGATAATTCAATTTGAGAACGACGTCACGGCACATGCCCTCCTCTCTCCACGTGGTAGCGAATGGGAGGCAATCTGTGACAGAGGGATTGTGACATGCTGGAACAATGGTTGGCAGTGGCACATTCGACGCGAAGCCGACGTTCCGGGGTGGCGCAACTGCTTTGTGCCGGAGCCTTTCCCTGAGTTTGAACAAACGAGCAGCACGGCGAATCTCATCAAAGATCTGGTTCACTCACTCGATACCGGCGAGCCATCACGCTGCGGCGTCCGTGTGGCACACGCAAGCACGGAATTAATCTTTGCATTCATGGAATCGCATCTACAGAACGGGGCAAGAGTTCAGCTACCGTTGAAGGGGTCAAAGCTGCGGATGGAGAGAGATCGTGCTCCAAGGCAACCGAGGTTTCAGTAGAGAAACAAGGGAAGTCTCGCAGAATTGCATACACGTTTCAATGAGATAGTCTCAGTCAATTAGATAATGTTCTTGAGTTTGCCACTGTGCAATGCTATAATGACAAGGAATTTCAAAACTAGTGGAGACATATACCGATCGAATCATTCAAGGCGATTGTCTCGAATTGTTTCGCCAAATTCCCGATAATAGCGTTGATATAACCTTCGCTGATCCACCCTTTAATCTGAAGAAGAAATATCACACCACAAGAGATAGCCTTGAGTTGGAAGAATATCTACATTGGTGCGAAAAATGGATTTCGGAGATGGTGCGTGTTACAAAGGAAACAGGGTCAATTTTTGTACATAACATCCCCAAATGGTTGACGTACTATGCGGGCTTTTTGAACAAACTCGCTGATTTTAAGCACTGGATTTCGTGGGATGCCCCCACAGCACCGATGGGGAAAACACTTCAACCCGCACATTACGGCATCCTATTTTATGCCAAAGATGCAAAGCAAAATAAATTTTACGAAATTCGTTATCCACACAAACGTTGTCGTAAATGCAACTATTTGCATAAGGACTACGGCGGGAAAAAGGGGCTGTTGCATCCTTTTGGCCCGCTTGTTCCAGATACATGGACAGATATTCATAGGATAAAACACAACAAATATCGCGATCCACATCCGTGTCAACTGCCGATCCATTTGTTAGAACGTATCATCTTAATGTCTACTGATGAAGGCGATACAGTGCTTGATCCATTTTTGGGGACAGGTACAACAGCAATCGCTGCAAAGCGGCTTGGTCGACACTACATTGGTTTTGAACTCGATCAAACTTACGCAACAATAGCACATGACAAAGTAAAACAACAGGTATTAGATTCCCGGGTTGGAGATGTATGGGTCAGTGTTCATTTAGACGACATTATCACAATCCGCGACCAAGATTGGGAGGCGTTACATCCAGAATTTTACAGTCCTAAGTCCCCCAAAGCAATTGATCACACTAAGATATTGTTAAAAAGCAAAATACCGCTCATACCAACGGTTAATCAACAGGAAACACATCAAGAAGCACAATCGCGATTTCTAGAGAGTCGCAAAAACAATCAATAGGGAGGGCTTTTATGCCTACAGTCAATCATGATGTTTTACGAAAATTTGTTTATGATATGTATATCGGTGCAGGTGGAGTTGAGGAAGATGCTCGTATTGTCAGCAATCATGTTGTAGATTCCAATCTGATGGGGCATGATTCACACGGCGTAATCAATGCGCCCAACTACGCAGGCGGGATGAGTGGCGGCACCTCAACGGATAAGATGGAAATTGTCCGTGAGACACCCGCAACAGCGGTGATAAACGCCAACGGTGGGCTCGGCATGGTCATCGCTCAGAAGGCGATGGAGATGGCGGTTGAAAAAGCGAAAACACACACATTCGGCGGGATTGGACTCCACCGTTGCGGACACGCCGGACGGATGGGAACGTATCCCACAATCGCCGCAAAAGAGGGGATGATCGGGCTCGTTTTCCTAAATGGAGGCGGACGATTTATGCACCCCTTCGGCGGCACATCCCGAAGGCTCCCACCCAACCCAATTGCGATCGCAGTCCCCCGCAAAAATGGCGAACCGTTGATGCTTGATGCGACGATGAGTGTTGTTGCAGGCGGAAAAATACTGGTCCAACGTGCACGTGATGAAGAGATGCCAGAAGGTTGGATGATTGACTCAGAAGGAAACACAGTGACTGATCCGAACGCGTTCATAGACCGTCATGATGATACAGCGGTAATGCCGGTAGGCGGTTTTCAGTTCGGGCACAAGGGCTTCGGCTTAGGATTTATGATTGATGCCATCGCCGGTGGGCTTTCGTGGGCAGGTTGTAGTCGTCAAGAACCCACACGTGGCGCAAGCGGGATTGTGATGATCGCTATCAAGATTCAGGATTTCATCGATCTTGATGTCTACCAACAGGAGACCGAGTATCTCACAGAATGGATAAAGTCCTCCGAAAAACTGCCCGGTGTTGATGAAGTGTTCGCTCCCGGCGAGTTTGAAGAACGGAGCCGTGAACAGCGCATAAGAGATGGGATCCCAATCGAACAGAAAACGTGGGATCGGCTGGTCGAAGCGGCTGCCTCCCATGGCGTTTCAGCCCCAGCAGTCTAAAAGTAAACGCTCATGTTAAGATTTGGTGCAAAGAAACCGAATTTTTTCAACCCCCCTGCGAAGCTCCCCTTCGCTGCCCCCCTGTCAGGGGGGTCAACCTCGGTTTCTCTTCGTGCTTTGCACTTTCTTTTTTCATGAGCCAAAATAAAAACAAACCTCACCAATAGTGAGGCGATCCGCCAGCATTCAAACAGTATCAATTAGACCGGGGACTTAACTCAACTGGATAGCTACTCTGGAGACAGGAAGATGATTACGAAGTTTGGCTCACTATTCGCAGGGCATGTTGATCTGAAAGATGTAGGGCTTGATGCTCCCCCTGTCAACGAACGTTGGCTCTCCGACCAACATATAGCAACCGTATTCGACAAGACCCAAGCCATCGCGCAGATCATGGACCGAAACGGCTACGAAACCCTTTGGCTGGCTGAACACCACTTTCAGCGCGAAGGGTACGAGTGCATCCCTAACATTCTGATGCTCGGTGTCCACCTCGCTCACCTAACGCAGACGCTCAAGATCGGGTGCGCTTTCAACGTGACGCCGATGTGGCACCCACTACGACTAGCAGAAGACTATGCGACCGCAGACCTCCTCACGGGTGGACGTATCGTTTTTGGCGTGGGACGAGGCTACCATACACGCGAGGTTGAAGTCTTTGGCGCACCTCTACTCGATGGAGACGCCAATCGCGAGATGTTCGAGGAACAAATTGACATCATCTTTAAGTCATTTAATGAGCCGTCCTTCTCCCATCACGGCAAGTACTACGACATCCCGCCGAAGGTTCCGTATCGTGGGTATGAATTGGAGGAAATCACACTGGTGCCGCGTCCCCTCAAGCGACCTGTTGAGTGCTGGCAGCCTATCGTCAGTGCCAGTGAACGCGGACTCAACCTTATGGCAAAACACGGCATCAAGGGGATGATCGGCGGCGGTGCTGCTGCGGGCGGTGCCGCAGAGAAAGTGATACAGGCTTGGCAGCAAGTACAGGCGAATCACGGCAGGGAAATGGAACTGGGTGGTGACCTTATTATCGGCTTCTCCTACCACATTGCCGATACGGAGGAAAAGGCGATCGAGGAGGCGAGTAGCTACTTTGAAGAGCACATGAAGATGTTCGCGCCTCTGGGATTCGTGCGCGGATTGACGGACGAGCAGATTGCGGCGACAGCAGATCCGCAACAGGCGCGGACCGCCGGTTTACCCACGCTGCGGGATGCTGTAGAGGCAGGTTCGTGGCTGTGTGGACCGCCGGAGTTGATTATTGAAAAACTGATGGACGTTCAAAAACGCTATCCCGGACTTGATCAAGTGACCGTCAACAACGCCGTAGGAACACCAGAGGGTGTGATTCTAGAACAACTTGACCGATTCGCCAAAGAGGTCATGCCCACATTCAAAAACTAATGCACCGGCCTACCCTACCTCTCTAGAACCATGCCTGCCCGCTCGATTCGTTCAAACATCTCCCTAAACGCCGGTGTACCGTCATTATCCCAATATTCAGTTTCGATGGGGGCATCGTAACTCATCGGAACTAACCCACCACGCCAATCTGGTCTCACCATGAAATGACGAGTATTGGCGGGATCATAGCGATTATACATCATTGAACCGTTGGCAAAACGCGACTTGATAATCCACGGTGCCTGCGCTGGTAGCTCCAAATCCTCTAGCCGTTCTAGCGCATCCCGATCGAGTGTAAGACCTAGCCCGGGTGCTTCGGGTACTCGCACAAACCCGTTGACTGGATCCAATCTTTCTTTCACAACATCGCTCTGATAAATCTCCGTGGTAGTAACAAAATGGAAGGTAGCTGTAGGAAAGACCGACATCATGTGCGCGGTCATCGCTCGTGTGATAGTGCCACCGACGTTCTGCAGCATGAAGGGAATATTGCCCGCGGCGAAAAGACCGGCACAACGTATAGCTGCGCCTATCTTCTGGTGCCCCCGCATATACACATCCCCAGCCCCCATCAGCACCTCATAGGTGGCCTCCAACGGTGCTTGATGGCGCACGATGGGCAGCGGCACCCGCCGACACAGATCGATCGAAGCCAGCGTATCTCCAGCATCAATGCAATCCTCAAAGCAACCGGCAATGGGAGACTGTGCTAATTTGCCTAGTAGTTCTGGCATGTAGTCGTCCGTCCCGCCGCCGGTGAAATCGTAGTGAATTCTGAAGCCCTTGGGTGCCACTGCCTCCATAGCTTCGGTCTGGTCAAAGACATTCTCAAAGGGCGAAAGGTGAAACTTCATCCAAGTGTAGCCTTGCGCTGCATACCGCTCCACAGCCTCCGCCATCCGCTGTGGATGCGTCGATACCGTCCAACTACTCACGGGCACCCATGAGCGAGTCCGCTGACCAAAGAGTTGGTAGACCGGCACACCGGCGGCTTGCCCCATTAAATCGTACATGGCTGTCCCCAAAGCCAGTGAGGTTTCGTCCCCAACCCATTTGAAAGGATTGGTGCCGATGTACTGATCGACGACCTCCTGCGGTTCAGGTCGGCCACCCTCCCCAAGTCCTATCCGTCCGTCGTCTGTATGCACTATGTATATTGTGCGGCTAGCAGGACCTGAGTAGTGGTTCATCTGGTAGGCGATCCAGTCTTGGTATTCGGGGGTAATTTTATGGACTTCGATTTCGGTGATTTTCATACTGGCCTCCTTTCAGGGCGGCGCGCATTGATTTTCAATGACAAATCTTCAACGACTGTGTGACAGCATAACACCTTACAATCGGTGTGTCACTAGAAAGTTGATAATAGACCATTCTTCTCTTGACGTCCAGATGAATTTTTGCGAAAATAGTATGAAAAATAATATAGTAAATGTCAAAAAGATGGTTTCGTAGTGACAACTTCAGTCACTCCTCATTTATGATCTCTAACATAATGCTCGAAAATTCGTATCAGAAAGATTGAGGTAATTCACCATGAACTACGATGCGACGAATCGAACCTTTGACTGTGAACCGACCCTCACCGACACGCAGGTTCTGCAATTTTGTCGCGATGGTTTCCTGACATTGGAAGGCGTTGTCCCCGATGAAGTCAACCAACGTGCATGCGATTACTTGAGAGGAAAGATACCGGCTAACCCCTGTTTCATTCCGGAAGGGCTCACCGAAGCGGATTTAGAACGAATCCGTAACTCCCATGAACCGAGCACAATCCTTCTTGAAGATTGGTACATTGAACATGTGCTTCTCAATGAGCAGCTCGCCGGTGCACTGCGATCACTGCTCGGTAAGAATGTGGGGTTACCTGTGCTAGTGAGTGATCACAGTACCGAATGTCCCGCGCCCGCCCAAGGTTGGCATCAGGATGCCGACCACATTTTCGGACCGGAGGTTAATTTCATTGAGGTCTTTTATTTTCCACAAGACACACCGTTGGAGATGGGACCCACGGAGATTGTACCCGGAACGCATTTCGGTCCCGCCCAACGTGACGCAGAACATGAAGGGGTCCCAACCAGCGGACCCGCCGGAACGTTTGCCCTCCATTCTCAAAGCATTCTACATCGGAGAGGTGAATCAACTGGTAAAGGACTGCGGCACATGCTGAAATACAATTACTGGCGAACAGTACCGCCAGAAAGGGATTGGATTGTTGAACCAAACTTTGATTTCCATCGTGCCTATTACGGCGGTCATCGCGTTGCTAGATATGTTGCTCACATGCTATACTGGCTCTGCGGAAAAGGCGATGAATTTCGAGTTGTTGGTGGACAGGGATGGCCATGGCGAACCGAAAACCAAATCGGGCCATCTTATGGATTTGATGTAAGCAGAGGATACCTGCCGGATTGGCGTCAAAATAATGGTGATGGTTACGCAAATTAGAATAATTTATCCATACAAGGAGGAAGACACATGTACGTTATAGTCGCCCCTATTCAGATTAAGGAAGGACATAGGGAGGCATTCATCGAAGCCATGCTCGACGATGCCAAAGGCTCAGTGAAGGATGAACCCGGCTGTCTACGGTTTGATGTAATTCAGGACGGCACCGATCCCAACCGGATCTGGCTTTACGAGATTTACGTGGACGAGGCAGCTTTCCAAGCCCATCTGCAAGCCCCTCACTTCATAAAGTGGCGGGATACCGTAAAGGACTGGTTCGCTGAAGGTCCGAAAGGGGCAGGAGGGGGAAGTTACAATATCTGGCCCCCCGATGATGAATGGAAGTAGTGTAGCCTCCACAGGCTTGACGTACTTTCAAGCACTCACGCTTAGAAGTACGTCAAGCTTTTGATTACAGAGGTAACCACAGTAGAATTATTACCCGCAAGATCTTTCAAAGTTCCCGCCTCAGTTCCTCAATTCCATCTCGCAAAGCCGCCGCTTTTTCAAACTCCAGATTCGCCGCCGCCGCCTGCATCTGCTTCGTGAGATCAGCAATCAAGGTATGAATATCTTCCTCAGATGTCGCCTCCGAAATCTCGACCCCCAGAGCATCCGCCGGTTCTTCATCATCGTCAACAAGTGCACTGATGAGATCGCGAATTTCCTTGTCGATTGACGCTGGCGTGATGCCATGTGCTTTGTTGTACGCCATCTGAATTTCGCGGCGTCGTTCCGTTTCGTCGATAGCACTGCGGATGGCATCGGTGATTTCATCGGCATACAAGATGACCTCGCCGTCAAGATTTCGAGCCGCGCGGCCCGCAGTCTGGATTAACGACGTTTCAGATCGGAGGAAGCCCGCCCGGTCCGCATCAAGAATAGCGACTAACGACACCTCTGGCAGATCCAAACCCTCGCGGAGGAGGTTAATCCCCACAAGAACATCAAAACTCCCCTGCCGGAGCTCTTTTAAGATTCGTGATCGATCTAAGGTGTCAACGTCTGAATGGAGATATTCGGCTTTGACACCGGCTTCGGTGAGATAATCAGTCAAATCTTCAGCCATGCGCTTAGTGAGGGTTGTAACAAGGACACGCTGCCTTTGAGCAACCCGTTCATTGATAACCCCAATGAGATGATCGATCTGTCCGTCAACCGGATAGACGGAAATCTTTGGATCAATTAACCCTGTGGGACGAATAATCTGTTCGACCACTTGCGAACTCTGTTCAAACTCATAAGGTCCCGGCGTCGCTGAAACAAATACCGCACGATGGAGATACGATTCAAACTCCTCAAACTTGAGAGGCCGGTTATCCAAAGCAGAAGGTAGGCGGAAGCCGTAGTCAACCAATGTCAACTTGCGGGCGCGGTCGCCCCGATACATCCCACGAATTTGGGGCAAGGTCACGTGAGATTCATCGATAATCATGAGATAGTCATCAGAAAAATAGTTGAGTAAACAGTAAGGTGGTTCGCCGGGGGCTAGCCCTGAGAAATGGCGCGAATAATTCTCAATGCCCTGACAGTAGCCGACTTCCCGCATCATTTCAAGATCAAATCGAGTCCGTTGTTCAATCCGTTGGGCTTCCAATAGTTTATTGTTAGCAATGAAGTAGTCAATCTGATCTTGCAGTTCGGTTTCAATATCTAACAACGCCTGTTCAAACCGTTCAGCGTCCGTCATGAAATGTCTAGCAGGGAAAAGTGTGATTGACTCATGTTCCGTCAAGATCTCGCCCGTTAGAGTATCAATCTCAGTAATCCGCTCGACCTCGTCCCCGAAAAGTTCGATCCGGTAGGCGGTATCTGCATACGCAGGAAAAACTTCGATCACATCGCCGCGCGCCCGGAAACTCCCACGCGAAAAATCGATGTCATTCCGCTCATATCGAATATCCACAAACGCACGTAGGAGTTTATTCCTTTTGATAATGTCCCCGCAGCTCACCTCAACTCGCTGGAAATCGTACTCCTTGGGGGATCCAATACCGTAGATACAGGAAACACTCGCAACGACGATAACGTCACGGCGTGTGAGCAGCGAGGCGGTCGAGGCGAGACGCAATCGATCAATCTCTTCGTTAATCTGTATATCTTTTTCTATGTAGGTATCTGTGACCGGCAGATATGCTTCAGGCTGGTAGTAATCGTAGTAACTGACAAAATAATGAACAGCGTTGTGTGGGAAGAATTCTCGGAACTCGCTATATAACTGCGCTGCCAGGGTTTTGTTGTGCGAGATGACTAACGTAGGACGTTGCAAATTTGCGATGACATGCGCCATCGTGAAGGTTTTTCCCGAACCCGTAACGCCCAACAACGTTTGAAGATCGTTCTCTTTTCGCAGAAAATCTTCCGTAAGCATCTGGATTGCTTGCGGCTGATCTCCTTGCGGTGTATAGTCTGAAACCAACTCAAATTTTTCCATATTTCTCGATTCCTAGCAGCATCATGCCTACCCTAAACAAGGAATAACGATTGCTATCCCTACAGGTATCGGTTGGATTTTCGCCGTAAAACTCGATTTTTGCCTTTTCCTTCACGTTTTACTGATGTGCATTACAGATCACCTTCGGTTCATATCCAACGATGAAGGCTTCCTTAATAATGTCTTCCTCCGGACATTTTCCTTGATATCTCAGCATTCCTGTATTTTTATCGACGCTTCGCCAAACAACGTTGGATGGTTTATCAAAATCCTTGACGGGACCGCGTGCCCCCTCAATCATAAATCGAGCCCAAATGGGTAAGGCACCTAGGGCCCCTGGAAACGTTGTCTTCTTCTTGTGGTCGTTAAATCCAACCCAAACCCCAGCAGCGAGATTCTGAATATAACCGACAAACCACGCATCTGTATAATTGTCCGTCGTGCCGGTTTTGCCGGCTGCAGGACGTTCTAACCCCATAACACGTGCCCGCCTCCCGGTGCCATTATTAATCACACCCTTCATGAGATGTGTCATGAGGTAGGCGACCCCTGGATCAAGTGCTTGTTCCGCCGGTGGTTGATTTTCAATCAGGAGATTTCCATACTGATCTTCAACATAGTGAATGGCTATTGGCTTCCTGCGCATCCCACCGTTAGCAAAAACAGAGTAGGCACCAGTCATTTGGAGTAACGGCAATCCACCTGCCCCTAATGCAACTGACGGATATGCAGGCAAATTGGCGTCAATGCCTAGACGTTTGGCCATCGCGAGTGTTCGATTGAGCCCGGCAGGCTTTTCGTTTTCCTCTATCCGTGTCTCCCACATCATTCTTGCTGTCGCAATGTTAATTGATTTTTCCAATACCCTTCGCGCAGTAATCTCTCCGTAGTAACGTCGTCCGTAGTTTCGCGGTCTCCATCTCCGCCGTGTTCCAACGTCAATAGACCACGCTTCATCGCGAATAATCGTTGCCGGTGTTATTAAAGGGGGAAGATCGAGCAGTGCTGCAAAGACTATTGGTTTAAAAGATGAACCGGGTTGGCGGTAGGCATCAACAGATCGATTGAAAAAGTTAATCTCCTGCCGTGTGATATAAAAATCACGTCCTCCAACCATTGCCTTGATGTGTCCTGTTTGCGGTTCAAGGGCAATCAGCCCCGCTTGCAAATAATTGGTAATTGGGTTAATGCCATTGGGATTATTTTTATTCTCGTCGTAGTCGGGCAGGTTTCTGTATCTACGATACCCCACCCTCAACTTCTGATCCAATTCTCGCAAGTGGTCAGCAACAGCTCTTTCTGCAATCTCCTGCATGGATGGATCGATTGTCGTATATACCCTCAACCCTTGATTGTACAAATGTCCTTCTAAGTCAGATATCTCGATTAGCTGTTCATGAACATATTCCAAAAAATGGGAGCCGCCTGTGCCCTGCGCGCTTTTGGGCACCTCAATGACAACAGGTTTCTGGATATATGTATCGTGTTCCTCTGGGCTAATGAAACCTGCCTTTAGCATCAACCCAAGCACCAGATTGCGCCGTTCTTTTGAGCGATCTGGATGACGCACCGGCGAATAGCGCGTTGGTGACTTCGGAATGCCCGCTAGTGTGGCACACTCATGGAGTTCTAACTCCCATACATTCTTCCCAAAATAGTTTTGGGCTGCCTCTTGGACGCCGAGTACTTCCTGCGAACCGTATCGTCCCAAGTTAATGAGGTTCAGATATCTTTCGAGAATTTCGTCCTTGGAAAATTGATGCTCAATACGGACAGCAAGCAGCGCCTCCTTTACCTTTCGCAAAAGTCGTCTCTCACGGGTCAGATAGATATTGCGTGTGAGTTGCTGAGTGACGGTACTTGCGCCTTGCAGCGTTCCTTGCACTTGCCCTAGATATAACTGAGTATTGTGAATCGCTGCACGGAGAATTCCTAGAAAATCTACACCCCAGTGATTATAGAATCGCTGATCTTCAACCGCGAGAAATGCCTGCAGCAGGGTATCTGGCATCTGCACCAGTTTCACAATCTCTCGTGCCTCGGCTTCACCTTCTCTGTCATAAAGCGCGTTGAGCAACTCCGGCCTAAGATCAAAACTATCTATTTTTTCACCGTCATCATTTTGGATCGTCTCAATTTTTCCATCAACCACAGAAAGCTCGACCTGATAGGGTTCCCGATCTTCACTTGGGAAATGGAAACCCTGGAGATATATCCATAGCCTTTCAGGTTGTCCCTGTTCATCACGCCCGACTGAATATTGTCCAACGACACTTGGCTTAATGAATTCCCCGCTTTCTTGATACTCCAATCGCTTCAATTTATCCAGCAGAAAATCGACAGAATCTCCCGGTTGGACTGTACAAAGCGAGGAATAAACTTCAAGGTGTTGTTTCCACGTGTTAACCTCACGGTATTCCAGTTGGCCCAAGTCAACATGGTCAATGGAATCCCATGATTTGATGACAACACCTCCGACGAACCCAACGCCGACAAAGATCAACATCATCACACAAATAGCAGCAATGAGTAACAATGTGAGTACGCCCCGAAAAAGTTTTTTAATCATCCAATTTTCCTTATCCTATATCTTGATTTTATCGGTTTCCCTGAAAAATTCAGAGATTAATATTTACGGCGTACGGTCCCGACTCCGTTCTTTCCTAACACGTTTGATAGTGCAGCCAAACGCCTTTGTTTTCTTGTGGTCTTCAGGAATTTCTTTTTCGGCAACCACAAGATCAAGCCTTTCGCGTAGATAGTGTGTTTCGGGATTCTTCTGGCTGTTATCAATAGCACCACGATACCGAAGTATCCGCTTTTCGTCCAATAAGTAGACTTCAGGTGTACGCCTTGCTCCGAATTTATCCGCAATCTTATTCCCCAAGTCTTTTAGGACGACGAAATCGAACCTGTTTGTTTTGTTATGTTCCGCTATCTCTTCGACCGATTCATTCCTGTTGGAGTTGATCCCAATGAACTGTACACCTTGACCTTTGTAGTCATTATGTAGTTCGACCATTCTCTCGTTGTAATCGTTAAAAACAGGACATTGGGTCGAAATGAACATCACAACGGTCGCCTTTTTTTCGTGGCTCAAATCCTTGAGTGAATGTTCTTTGTCCGTTGCATCTTTAAGCGTGAAGTTGAGGACTTTCTTATCCATCTTGACAGTGTCTGCACCGGTATTCATACTAAAAGTAATAATAAAAATGAAGATCACGGTGAGGATCCGAGTCAATAATTTCATTGATACCTCCTACGATTGCAATTAATCTGCCAACCCTTTTGAATCCACATAACATTGCATTAAGTGTTAAGACGTTTGATGTGCCATTCTGTTTAAGTCAGACCGCTTTTATATGCTTGAAAAATTCACATTTGTACGGCTTAGATTGCCCCGATTTTATAGCCACTACTTCTAATACCCAAACGCTCAAATTGAAACGAAGGTAACAACCATCAGCTAAAAATATATAGATTCATTCCCGACAATACGCGCCAACCTCCAAGTTGGACAGTTATCGTCGAAATATTTTGTTCGCTTTCTTCCCCGTATTTAATACGCTTGGTAACGATGGTTTGAGGGGCAGTTTTATCTCACAACGGTCATTCGTCGTGTTCTCCAATAGTCCCCTGCTTCCAGCGTGTAGAAATATACTCCACTGCCGACCGTCTCTCCCATATCACTCCGGCCATCCCAATACGTCGCACGCTGCCGAGAGAGATAGTCCCCTGCCGGTTGTTCACCGAGATCCAATTCCCGCACCAATTGTCCCAAGACATCATAAATCCGAATCCGCACATGGGCAGTCTCTGCCAGTTGGTAGGGGATCCATGTTTCGGGGTTGAAGGGGTTGGGAAAATTCGGCAAGAGCGCGTTACCTCGTATTCGTCCCCATAGAGTCGGTTGCTTTCCCTGATGATTTGCGACACTCCAAGCATCAATAGCCCGTGTCAAATCAAGGGCGATAAAACGTCCACCATTGACACCTGTGACGAAATCTTCAGGGTTTGTACCGTTAAGATTAGCACGGTGGATTCTGCCCGGATTTAGGTCCGTCCAGTATATTTTCCCCCTGTATGGATCGACGGCAATACCCGATGGACCACTTAATCTTGTTTTTTCGAGTTGTATATTTGCTGGCTTTAGCACAGTTTGAGGTTTTGTACCATCAAGGTTCAAACGAAGAATTATTCCCGCCCCTGTGTTCACATGTTGCTCTGTTAGGTAGATTTTACCTTCCTTGACATCCAAAGCGATACCCCATGGTACTTTGGGCAACTCAATGATGTCTTCAACATCTGTCCCGTCAAGGTTCGCCCGTTGGATTTTGTGTACTTTATAATTCGGCCAGTATATCTTACCGTTATTTATATCTACCGCAACATCGTTCGGATAGGCTATCTCCTCTGCGACAAGCATTTCAACACCTGTACCATCTAGATTGGACCGGTGGATGCCTGTACACCCATCTGTCCAATATATCTTACTCTCATTCGTGTCCAAGTCAAGACCGTATGGCGCACATAATCCATCAATGGGGATATCCTCAATATTGGTGCCATCGAAGTTCGACCGCTGAATTTTGCTTGCTTCAGGGTTCGTCCAGTATATTTTTTGTTCACTCGTATCCAGAGCGATGCCGTTTGGGTTCAGTTCTGTTGTGAGAAGCATTTCGTTGTCCGTCCCGTCAAGGTTTGCTCGCTGGATTTTGGGTGGGAATTGCCAGTTTGTCCAGTATATCTTTTGCTGCTCCGTATCTATAGCAATGCCTAGTATCCGTTTTACCCTCGTCGTGAAGATATCTTCGACGTTTGTGCCGTCTAGATTTGCCCGGTGGACTTTTTCTATATCCCACTCTGTCCAATACAACTTTCCAGCTACCGAATCAACAGTCATCGCTGATATATAACCCAAACCTAAGACCGATTCTTCTACATTTTTCCCATCAAGGTCTGCCCGGCGAATCGCTCCTCTATCGGCCCAGTAGATTTTTCCTGCAATTGGATCCAGTGCAATGCGTTGCGGATTCTGCAAGCCTTCGGTGACGAGGTCCTCAATCTCTGTACCATCAAGGTTTGAACGCTGAATCTTTCGTGTATCAGAATCCGCCCAGTAAATCTTCTTACCGTTTGAATCTACAGCAATGCCTTGGGGCCACGACGCTCCATTTTTCCACGTGACAAGTTCTTCAATCCCCGTACCATCAAGGTTTGAGCGTTGGATGATTTGCGTGTCTGTCCAGTATAACTTCCCTCTGCTCCCATCCACAGCAACATAGAAAGGCAAACCCGATTCTACTGTGATGAGATCCTCAATGTCTGTTCCATCAAGGTTTGCTCTTTGAATCTTCCTTGTCTTACTATCCGCCCAGTAAATTTTCCCACCTTTTTTGTCAACAGCAATGCCCATGGGAGATACCAGCGGAACCGGGACAGGGGTTTCCATGTTTCCGCCGTCAAGATCTACGCGGTGAATTCCTCTGATGTCCGTCCAATATAGCTTGTCTGTATCTGCCTCTGCATGACCAAATAACAGTGCAAGTGTGATTACAAAACCGAGCCATTGAATATAAGTGACACGCCAATTCATGTATACCCGTTCTCGTTTCATTGGTTCACTCCTTTTGACCTATTCTGTGCAGTAACCGAGCCCAACAAAACCTATTTTTGGATAATCATCTTCCGCGTTGCCCTGAAACTACCGGTGTCAAGTTCGTACCAGCAAATGCCGCTGGAAACCTTTTCTCCACCATCATTCCGTCCATCCCAATAAACAGCGTGGGATTGTGAGAGATAACCGTGCACAAGTTTGGTGCCCAGATCTAACTTCCGCTATCACATGTGCTATAAAATACCAATATAGATTAAAACTGCGAAGCCTCGCGACCTACAATGCTACGCAGTTACTGTAAGATTGCATGAGAAGATAGCACATAGTATGCCAAACTCGATAAAGGTTGGATTAGCGTCTGTAAGCGTCTTTCTCACCATTTATGGCAAAACAGCACCTTCATATCGTTCATTTTTTGAACGCTCCTGTTCATAAAGCCGGTAATCGATGCTCCTTTTAGGGCAAACCTTGTCTTTCCGCCTCAGACGCCAATCCGTTTCGTCACCGAATGCGTGGGCCCGCCCCATCTCGGAATTGCAACCGTCCACTGCCCCGCAGGACCTCCAGCGACGACAATAATGACATCTTCGGGCAGCCGCCGTGTTTGTTGATGAATATACGCCTGTATGTCGCTCCTGCTAAAACCATCTCTGGCAATTGTCTTCATATGCTCAAGAGTAAACACAAGAACAATTTCAGAGGATGGGGGGGCCAGTGACGAAATGCCGCCACAAATTGTGTCCAGGATGCTTTCCGCTGTATTTCCACTGGACCCGATGTGATATGGAGAGGAACCCGCATGGACTGTCACCGTGCTGTCAGAGGCCTCGAATCCGCGTTCAACGTGCAAAGGCTCCCACAGACTCGCCTCCTCCCGTTCAGCGATGCAGAAGGTGTATTTGCCAGCATGACCCAAAGTGGAGCGGTCTAATTCGCCGGGCAAAGCACCACCGACATTCGTACCGATGAGGCGGATTGTCCGTCCGATCGTTGCGTTTGCCCGCCAACCTTGCCCAAAAACGTTAAAACTATCATTGATATCCAACTGCTTTCGGATGGGACCATTGATAATCAGCAACGGTGTCGAATCAGCAGTTGTCACCTGAACACCGTGCAGATTAAATGCTTCTTCGGTGACTGCCTCGACTGCTGCGATGACAACCGGCATATATTCCGGCTTGCAACCAGCCATCACCGCGTTAATAGCAATGCGCTCAATTGTTGCGTGCCCCCATTTTGGCGGGATGGCTGCGAGCAATTCATCCGGCTGCCTGTTCGTGCCAGCTAACATTTTTTTTACCCGATCCGGCGTCGGTGGGACAACCGGCAAGCCATCAGTCCAACCGTTTTGATAACAGAGTTCTATGAGGTCTGCGTCCTCAGCTGCTTCAATCTGATCTGACTGCCATTGGATTTGTGTCATCACAATTTTCCTTTCAATTTCTGATTTTTTGTGCTATCATGCGTGAAATAGATAAGAAGAAATCATTTTACGTAGTACGCTATACGAACGGAGATATACTTATGCGTATCGCAACGGGTTGCATCGGTCACGAGACAAACACATTTTCATCTGTGCCGACTTCAATTGACGACTTTAAGCGAAGTTACCAAATCGGCGATGAAATCATCTCGACTTTCAGACAGACGAGTACGATCACCGGTGGGTTTATCGAGAATTCAGAGAAGTTAGGGATTCAGATTGTCCCGCTCCTATGGACGTTCGCAATGCCCTCTGGCGCGGTCGAGCAACGAGCGTACGACACGCTTAAAGGAGAGTTCCTCGACCTCTTGCGAAATACTGGGCAGATTGACGGAGTTTTCCTAGATCTGCACGGAGCAATGGCAACGGAGGAAATCGAAGATGCTGAGGGCGATCTGATTCAATCGGTGCGCGAAATTGTCGACTCCCTCCCAATCGTTGTGACGTTAGACCTCCACGCAAACATCACCGTTGAGATGGCGGAATACAGTGATACAATTATCGGTTTTGACACCTATCCGCATGTCGATTGCTATGATCGCGGTGTTGAGGCAGCACAGGTGATATTTGATATAGTTCGGGGAAATATCCGCCCGACAATGGCGTACCGCCAACTGCCGCTGCTAACCTCGCCGCCGGCGCAATGTACGATGAAACCTCTGATGAGCAAAGTGGTAGAACAGCTTCATGCCCTCGAAACGGAACCGGGTGTGGTAACAGCAACCCTATCAATGGGATTTCCTTTTGCAGATATACGCGATGCCGGGGTATCGGTGTTGGTGACAACCAACGGCGATCAGCAACTCGCTGAACAACATACAGATAAGTTTACCCAATATATCTGGGACATGCGAGAGGAATTTAACCCAAATCTCGTTTCCGTTGAGGAAGCAATTGAGATTGCAAATCGGTCAGAAGGGCAGCCCATCGTTCTTGCAGAAGGGGCAGATAACCCCGGTGGTGGCGGCCCCTGCGATGGCACGATGATTCTTCGGAAATTTATCGAAGCTGACGTCCAAGATGCAGTTATTGCCATAATCGCTGACCCGGAGTCTGTAGCACTCGCGATCGAAGCAGGTGTCGGCAATACGGTAGCACTCAATGTCGGCGGAAAAACGATTCCGCTGCACGGCGATCCGGTTGCGTTGACAGGCTATGTGAAAACAATTTCTGACGGAAAATATGTGAATAAAGGACCGATGGCGCGTGGAGTCCGAAACAGTTTGGGACGAACAGCTGTCGTCAAGGTCGGCGGTGTCGAAATCATTCTAACAGAACGCCGTGTTCAACCCATTGACGCTGAAGTGCTTCGTAATGTTGGAATAGAGCCTAGGGATCGGAAACTCATTGCGCTCAAATCGGCTGTTCACTTCCGTGCAGACTATACACCAATCGCCCATGAGATCTTGGAGGTAGACACCCCCGGCATCCATAGCCCAGATCTCTTCTCCTACGATTATCAGAAAGTCCGCCGCCCCATCTATCCACTGGAAACAGACATTGATTTTCGATAAGCGCGATCTGTAGAAACAATAGACCCGTTTCAAACTCTGGAGACATCACTATGAGAACAGTTCCACACATTGCACCCATCTGGAGTACCGTTCTTCTCCTTCTGCTCGTTTTGGGAGTTGGTGCAGCGCACACCTCACCCGTTGCAATACTCGGCGCATTTGATGAAGAAATCGCAATCCTTGAGGGACAACTTGTAAATCCAAAGGCACATACGATTCAGGGAATACAATTTCTGACAGGGACCCTCAACGAGCAAAACGTAGTTATCGCAAGAACAGGGGTCGGCAAAGTCAATGCAGCAATGACAGCCACATTGGTCATTGAGCATTTTCGTCCGAATCGAGTCATCTTCACAGGGGTTGCCGGTGGACTCAATCCAGACCTGCGGATCGGAGATATTGTCATCGCTGAAAAGACAGCACAACACGATTTAGGCAGACTCGAATCAGCCGAGATCGAAAACTTTGGTGTCAGGAATCCTATCAATGGAAAACGAAATCCTGTCTTCTTTTTCGCTGATCCCGGACTCTTGCAGACAACAGAAACTGTTCTGGCGGACATAAAACTCAGCCCATTGCAAACCCCTCAAGGTCAACGACACCCACGAATCATCACGGGAACAGTTGTAACTGGCGATGTGTTTGTGGCTTCTGATGCTAAAAAGACAAACTTACACAAAAATCTCGGCGCAGATGCGGTAGAGATGGAAGGTGCAGCAGTTGCCCAAATCTGCTGGCAACACAATGTCCCCTGCTTGGTCATACGCAGCCTCAGCGATAATGCCGGTGCAAACGCTTCGGAAGATTTTAAGAAATACTACAAAATCGCTGCGCGCAATTCCGCAGCACTCGTTACTCGTATTATCAGCCGACTTCATTCCGAACAATCGTTGCAGCCGGGAGCGAAAATCGACCGTGAACAAATCCAAGAACCCCTTGCATCATCACAGCAAAACGCGCTTAGTCCCAATGAACAGCGATTTCAAGAGATGCTTTCAGGCGTTACGCTCACTGGCCACTTCACAATCACAGGGGAAAAAGAGTCAAGCACCCTAAGAGAAGAAAAATATACCATCAAAAAAGTTACCAAACTGAGCGACGATTACTGGCTCTTCTTTACACGCATCCAGTATGGTGGGAGGGATGTAACCGCGCCCTTAAAACTTGAGGTTAAATGGGCGGAGGATACCCCCATCATCACATTGACCGATCTGGAACTCCCACAGTTAGGAACCTTTACGGCAAGGGTGATAATCTATCGCGGGCAATATGCCGGCACGTGGAGCAGCGGCAAACACGGCGGGCATATGTTCGGAACGATAACCAAGAATACGCCCGAATCAGATGATATTGACTCCCAACAGGACTAGCAGCAAATACACGTGGGCTTTATCCGAGTGATACTCGACTTAACCTGATAACATAAGGAAAATCGACAGTGCAAATTAAAGGTGATTACACAATTTCTGCCCCGCGTGAAAGGGTCTGGGAATATTTCACGACTCCTGAACTTTTGCAGCAATGTATCCCCGGCTGCGAAGAGTTGAAACCGCTTGGCGATGATAGTTTCGAGGCAACAATCAAGGTAGGTGTTGCGATGATTAAGGGAGTCTATAAAGGCTCGGTCAAGATCGAAAATAAACAGCCACCTGCAGCCTATCGCTTAGGCGTTCAGGGCGAAAGCAAGATTGGATTTGTCAACGGAGCGTGTGATTTTACACTAGCAGAAGCAGAGGAAAATCAAACAGCGGTTAGCTTAACTGGAGAATTAACAGTTGGCGGAAGACTCGCCCGTGTGGGGCAGCGGGTTATGGGTAGTGCTTCCAAGATGATGATCGGCAAATTCTTCAACGAAGTTGAGCAGTTGGCAAAATCTGAAGCAGGCATTTAAGGGATTTGATGGATGTAGATGTCAGCGTCCTTGCCCCGGTAATCACTCCAAACGATAAACGCACCGCCTCTGCCGTTGGCGATTGCACGCGGCGCAATCTGATCTCCATCAGCCGTACATACAGCCACCCCATTGAATGTCCAGATAGATTTACCACTCCCATCAATCCGTTGAGCATAGATCGCATCTGCAGTAACGTTCCCGTAATCTTCGCGAAAATCTTTCCAGTAGATAATCGCGCCTTGTGAGCCATCGGAAACGAGATGCGGTTCACGTTGTACACCTGCTGCCACACAGATGGGGATCCCGTTATCCTGCCATATTGGCATTCCGTCCGTGTTAATTCGCTGTGCATAAATATCGGCGAAAATATCACGGTCATCCCACCAAGTAACAATTAACCCACCCTTATCATCGCTGATTCCCTTGGGCTGCTGTTGATTCGACGGGTCATTACAGAAATTGATGCCATCCTTTTCCCAGAGTGCCTTTCCATTTGCATCAATTCGTTGGGCGTAAAGGTCTGCGCTGCTGAAAATATTCGGATCGTTGCGATAATCTGACCAGACAACAAACGCTCCTCCCGAACCATCGGCGACAACAAACGGACCGCCCTGATTGCCGGGGGCTGTGCATACCGGAACCCCGCCATCTCCCCAAATCTGCTCACCTGTAGCCCCCATCCGCTGTGCGTAGACATTCCAATCCGGCGTACTAATGTCCCACCATGCGATGATTGTACCCCCAGCAGCGTCCGTCGTCAAGAACGGATCGTACTGATCGCCCTCGCCTTTATAGACAGGTACACCGTTGAGTTCCCAGACAGATTTTCCATCGCCATCAATCCGCTGGGCATAGATATCCAAATTGCCGTGCCGGGAATCTTCCCACACAACTATCGCCCCACCTTGACCGTCCGAAATGGCTTTGACATCTTCTTTCAGGAATGGTACGATGCTCACAGGAACTCCATCTTCACCCCAGAGCAACTTCCCGTTTGCATCAATTCGTTGGGCGTAGATATCCCGGTTCCGGTGGCGAGAATCCCCAAAAACAAGGATTGCGCCTTCTCCTGCGTCGGGAACAAGGAGAGGCCAACTCTGTGCGTTGGGCTGTACGCAGATCGGAATACCATCGTTTTCCCATAACATCTCGCCGCTTGCACTGATCCGTTGTGCGAACACATCCCGATTGCCATTCCTCACATCGCGCCACGCAACAATAACGCCGCCGTGGTTATCAGAAATTATGTCGGGGAAATGCTGATCCTCCGCTGCGGTGCAGATTGGCAGATTTTGACTAGTATCCGTTATCCATTCGGCAGGGAGAGACTGAAGGCACACCACCACAAGGAGAAAAGAGAAAACGAGCAGACGGCACCTCCCTTCCCATTCTTTCATTCTTTCTTTCCTTCCCATTATGAGGAGAGCGTGTAAATCCAAGCGGTTTCCCTTTAGTATTTACACATAATGATTGGTGGTTGTAAACCGCTATGAGTATGGAGACTGCTGTCGAAACGTGGAGAGGTAGGAGCAAAGAGTATGAGAGCAAGTTTTTCTCTCATCTTCGCTATCATGGTTGGATACTTAGAGGGTATACACGCTTAGTTTATAGGATCATCAAGGATAATATAGTATTGGGGATTCTGCCATTTATCGTTGGCGCGGACACCATAGTGCAAATGAGTACCTGTGCTTCTGCCGCTATTCCCCACATAACCAATAATGTCATAGCGCTTGACCTGTTGTCCAACTTGGAGACCGTCAGCGTGATTTCTTAGGTGTCCATATAAAGTTTTCATCTGTGAGGCTTTGTGCTCAATCTGAACCATATTACCAAAAAATGGATCTTTCGCGATTTGCTCTATAACACCATTAGCAGTAGCAATCACAGGTGTCCCCCCAGACGTTGCGATATCCAATCCGTTATGAAATTGAAGCTTCCCTGTCAACGGATGTGGGCGGTGCCCGAAGTCAGAAGAGAACCAATAGCCTGGACTGTCGTCCTCAGGCGACACCAGAATTGGTAGAATCCAAGGTGTTTCATAGTGTTGGTCAGCATCCGCTACTACGCGATCATAGATCGGTATAAGTTCCCTTTTTACTTGTGTAATTTGATCGACTAGGGCACCTTTTGCGAACTCTGTATGGGTGGGTGTTGGAGCAGGTTGCGGCTCTAGAATTGGATTCGTTAATTCATCATCGTTCACCTCTTCGGTGCTGGCACCGCCGCCCCCTCGACCAAGAACACCGGGGCCCGAATCAATACCTAAATACCTGCGTATCGTTTTGTTCATTTTACGGACATTTTGAAGTTCTTCTTGAATCGCTTGGTGTTCTTGTTTATACTCTCTAACTGCGTTTTCAAGCTCCTCTCTACTTGCAACTTCACCCTGTAACTCAGCCCTATAACGGATACCGTGTTTTACCCCTGAAACAGCAAAATTGATCGTCAAAGAAAACACCAGTAAGAAAAAAAGTCCTAGGGATAACGCAAGCCAGCGATTAATCGAGAATTGTCGTACTGAATCTTGATTAGATGACATGAGTAGAATCGTATACGCGTTTTTCAATGAACCCTCCCTTTATATTATATGGAATTTGAAGTATGATTGCATTATTATGATGAAGTTTAAGTATTTAAATCGGTAATCCCTATTTTCCTCGAAACACACGGTAGGCGCGGTTTTCAACCGCGCCGGCGTCGATAGCAAATTACCGAATTATTTTTTTAATTTTCATGTGAATAATGATAGTATAGCACAGATATCAAAGTAACGCAAGCGTATTGTTTATGTTTCTGCACCTTATTTTATTAACTTTATTAAGTAGTGCCTCGGATTTTATTATGCCCTTGCATCGGGATAAAATAATCTGGGCTCATAAATGTGACCGGAAGTTACTATCCGGGCGATATATTAACGAAACTTATACAGAAAGCGTTTCATAATTTTCACCCTAATTATAGAATATCAATAGCTGAAGTCATTCTGCCTTCGTTTTCAATTCAATTTTTATTGACGTAGCGTTCTGAGTTGCCCGCGAATATCTACCTGTACCTTCCAATCTTCCCAACGCGGTAGCATCCACGGACTGAGTTGTGGCTGCCGGACGCCTCCCGCCCACTTCAGCGTGACTCGCTGTTCTTGAGGCTCATATTGAACTCCAAATTTCGCACCATTCATTGAGAATGTTTGTGGATAACTTTCATTGATTTTCGCAAACGTTCCCTCGTTAATTAGCGTAAATACAAAATCATCTGGCGATAACAGCAGCCAATCCTGTGCAGCTTCAACACCTAAGTTGGTGAGATGTGAGACCAACCACCTATGAGGCTCCACTCTAGCAGCGTCTCCTTTTATTGCTAGGTGAAGATTGTAAGCGTTGATGCGCTCAATCAGATATTCTCCTACCTCTGGAAATAAACGTCCAGAGAGGAGAAAAGTCGCAATCGCCTCTCTGAGCAGTGTGCCGGTCAGTAATTGACGCTCCTTGCCAATCTCTCGACCAGCGTATACAAAGCGCACCTGCCCGATGATTTCATTTTTAACTAAGGTTGGGGCCTCCAAGTGAGACCTCCCTAGCCCGGCCTCCTGCAAATCTGCAAAGGTACAAGGGAGAGCAGTCCGTCCCAAGAGTTGAACGCGAGTGCCTTTCGCAAGCCCTTCCTTTTCGAGAATAAGTGCCGCGTCGGTCTCTGGACGAATCAGTGAATTGGAATCTAGTAGCACTTCATCTCGACCATTTCCCCACGCCTCTCCTTTGCGCCGCCTCACATAGGCATAGTCTGGCGATTCTTGCAAAAGGTAACGCATGAGTCCAAGTCGATCCGGTTGAATAGGTTCCCGATCTTCACCCAAGGGTGGTGCACCAAACAGCGAACGAAGTTGGGAGGCAATTCGGCGGCATTCCGCGATAGCTGCGCTATGGAGATGGTGACGTTTTGGGTTGCCCCGCCGTAAAGTCAGAATCAGTGCTGTGGCATCGCAATGATTACGCATCAAATCTTTGCGCCGTGCCTCGGAGATAACATGAATACCTTCAGGGGAAAGTCGGTCCAATTTCCGCCACAACGGCGCAGGACGTTCCAGCGTCGCAATCAGGTCAATCAGATCTCGACGGAGGGCAGCAGGGACCTTAATCAGTAACCGCGCATAAGAAACATCAACAGGAAGCACGGATAGCCTTCGCCCAAAATTGCTCAAAGTTCCTGTCTGAGAAAGAATACCCCATTTCGCCAGCTGTTCTTGAGCGCGTTCAACGGCAAAAGCCGGTGGTGCATCAAGAAATTCCAAGTCCTGTGGGCGAAATCCAGTTGCGGAAACTGCGAGCACAAATTGCGCTAGGTCTTCTCGCACGATTTCGGGTGGTGTTTCCCTTTCAAGTTGCCCCTGTTCTTCCCATAACCGGTAGCACACACCCGGCATGAGTCTCCCTGCCCGTCCGCGTCGCTGTTCGGCGGAAGCCTGCGATATAGGACACAATGCTAGCACAACCCGCTGTGCTTGATGAATGCGCTGACGCACCAATCCTGTGTCTACAACTGCTGTTACGCCCGGCAATGTGATGGAGGTTTCAGCAACATTTGTTGACAGAATCACACGGCGGCGGGTCGTCTCCTCAAAAACCTTATCCTGTTCCACTGTCGGCAGATCGCCGTGTAGTGCCAAAATTTCGACTTTTTTGAGATGACGCAAACCATCAAGACATGCAGAAATTTCCCCTTTTCCCGGTAGGAAAACCAGTATGTTCCCATCTGTTTCCCTCAACGCTCGACGGACTCCCCGTTCTACACGATCCTCCAACCGCCATACTGTCGGAACAGTGACATCGCCAAGATAGCGCAAATCAACCGGATAGGCTTTGCCCTCCGCGGACAACGATTTTCCGCCGACAAATCGAACAAACTTCTGGGCATCTATCGTCGCGGACATCAGGACGAGCCGGGCATTGGGGTGTTTTTTCCGGCAAATCGCTAGAAAGAGATCCGATTCCAGGCCACGCTCATGGAACTCATCAAGTATGATTGTCCCATATTTATCAAGTTCTCCATCCGCCGCATAGCGCAAGGCAACACCCGGTGTAACAAATCGGATCTGTGTTATCTCAGAGCCTACATCCTCAAACCGCACCGTGTAACCCACTGAAGCTCCTAACGGTTCTCCCCGGAGTTTCGACAGCCAGCGGGCGAGTGAGCGGCAGGCAACCCGCCGCGGTTCCAAGACTAAGACTGGGCGATCCGACAATTCCGCGCACCAGAGTGGGACCATTGTGGACTTCCCGCTACCGGTAGGTGCTGTAATGATGAGCGGTTGAGTTGCAAAGGCACTTTGAAACACTGGACGCAATGACGCAATCGGTAGTTCTGTGTTGTCCAATGGTCTTATATGTTGTGTATTATCTGACACACAATCCATCAATTTATCGACTCACTTTTTTTAAAGACAAGCTATTATCGTACAATTACAGTTTGCCTGTCAAGGACACACGATTCCCACAATCAGTAATTAGGGCTATTTAGTTTTCCATTTTTTGAGCGATTTCGGGGTGACATGAATCCGCAGGCGGCGCAGCCGGTCTCCCCACCGTTTGTAGTAGCGCAATTCATTGCGCGTTCTTGTGCCAACTGTCGATAGCATCTTTTATCCGTATAATCTGTTAATCCGCGTCTATCCGTGATTCAGACAATAATATGGGAGAATTAAATGACCCTAATCAGTAATTGACATATCTGCCTATTTGTTGTATCATTAGCCTATTGTCACTAGGTTTCATATCTTATCTTTTCGTCCGACGGACTGCTCGGAGTCGTGCTAAACCGTGACCGCTTCCAAAACAGATACTTCTCAGGTGACCAATCAAACAAAATCAGGGATGCAATTCTGCCCAAAATGTGCAAGCGCTCTTGAAGAGCGAATCCTTGAAGGAAGGGCACGTCAGGCATGCACGACCTGTGATTTCGTTTTCTATCGCGATCCAAAGCCTGTCGCCGGCGTCCTCGCATTCGAGGACGAAAAACTATTGCTGATACAGCGAGGGAATGAACCGAAATTGGGGCTATGGAGTTTCCCAACAGGATATGTCGATATTGGCGATACGCCAGCAGAGACCGCTGTGCGAGAAGCGAAAGAGGAAGCAGATGTTGATGTCGAATTGGATAGGCTGCTAGGGGTTTACTCCAACGATAACCGGACGGTTGTTCTTATCATTTATGTTGGACGAGTCATCGCAGGAACGCCGGTGGGTCGTGCAGAAGCATTAGATGCACGCCTCTTTGCCCTCGATGCGCTGCCCGAATTGGCATTTAATCACGACTATCATATTTTAGAAGATCTTCATCGTTCAAATACAGATTGACAAAAGACAGGGATTCCTATCAACAAAAGAGTATAGGGATCCTCGCCTTCTACTCAGCACAAGGAGAAAAACGATGTCAACCAATACAATCCTAGAAAAATACCAGAAAACTTTTTCAAAAAACAGAGAATTCGCTCAACAAGCTGACCATATTTTCCCCGATGGTGTGACGCACGATAACCGGCATACTGAACCATTTCCAATTTATATTAAGAGCGCACAGGGATCAAAAAAGTGGAGTATTGACGAGATTGAATTAATTGATTACTGGTCGGGACACGGAGCTTTGCTACTCGGTCACAGTCCACCTGAAATTGTTGAAGCTGTCACGCAGCAAATGCCCCTCGGAACACATTATGGTGCCTGCCATACACTTGAGGTAGAGTGGGGTAGTCTCGTGAAGGAGCTGATTCCTTCTGCGGAACGGATACGATTCGTCAATTCCGGCACGGAAGCGACCCTAATGGCAATTCGGCTGTCACGGATGTATACGGGCAAAAACAAATTCCTGAAATTTGCAGGACACTTTCACGGGTGGCACGATTCCGTTATTTTAGGCGTGAATCCACCGTTTGAGACGCCTGTGCCCGGCATTCCAGAAAGCATCATTGACACAACGGTTATCTGCCCGCCTAACGATATTGGCGCGGTTGAAAAGCAGCTAAAATCCGATCCGGACATCGCTTGTGTTATTTTAGAACCGACAGGCGGTGCATTCGGCACCATCCCGACAAATGGTGAGTTTCTCCAACAGTTACGGCAGCTTACGCAGGATTACGGCGTTATTCTAATCTTCGACGAAGTAATCTCCGGCTTTCGGGTCTCTCCGGGCGGTGCCCAGGGCTATTATAACATCACGCCTGACATGACAACGCTCGCTAAAATCTTGGCAGGTGGTCTGCCGGGTGGAGCGGTCGCTGGAAAAGAGGAGTTATTGGATCTCATCTCGATCAAAGCTTCAAAATCAAATTCACGCGGGCAAAGGATGCCACATCCCGGAACCTTTAACGCCAATCCGCTGTCCGCTGCCGCTGGAATTGCAATGCTAAAACAGGTCAGGACAGCTATTCCACATGAAAAGGTCAACCGTAGTGCAAAAATGTTGCGGGAAGGACTGGTTGATGTGATTGATCAACACCAACTCGATTGGGCGGTCTACGGCGAGTTTTCTGGGGTGAAGTTTCTCATCGGGCACGGCGTTGATGGGCTGCGTGCCGTCGATTTCGACCCTTACAATTGGGAGCCTCGCCAACTGAAAGGTGGTAGCAACCCGCAACTCACAATGAACCTGCGCTGTGGAATGTTGCTGAACGGGATCGACATCGCTGGAAATGGCGGGATGACGACGGCAGCGCATAGCGACGAAGATATACAGCAGACTATCGCGGCGTTTGACCAGACAATTGGATGGATGAAAGCGGACGGGCTTTTGGACTAAATTAATGGTCTAACGGGGTATGCGAAGGGAAAATCTCCTAATCCTCCTGTTCCGCGCCATCTCCTTAGGCCCCATCCGCTCATCAAGCTACCTTGATTCAAGGGGGATTCTTTATGGCTATCCACCCTCTTTCAACTTCTACCAGCACGTTTATCCACAATCTGAGCACCCTTCTTCAAGGTAGCTAACCAATTTCTGTAAATATCAGTTTGTTTGGCCTGCAGCAACGTTCTACGAATCTTGGCACGCTCTGCTGAATCATTCTCGAACTTTTCCATATCCGGTTCTTCGCGCTCAACCAACTGGATGATATAAGCACCGTTCTCCCCTTGGAGCGCACCTGACACCTCGTTTAGCTCCATCCTAAAAGCAGCAAACATGGCATCCCGGCACGTCCCTAGCCCTGAAATGAACCCACTGTTCGGTAAGAGGGCAAACAGGTTACTCTCCTTAACTTCCCGTTCTTTATTGGTAACCTCTTCGGGTGCCTCATATCTTTTCACCAAATCTTCCAGCGATTCATCGGGAGTACGAAGTGCTATCAGCTTCTGGGCATCCTCTAGAGCAAGCTGCTTTGCCTTCTCCCCTTTGATATCATCAATCACTTGTGCTTTAGCTGTTTCAAATTCGGGGACTGTGGCGTGCTTCTTTTCAAGGACTTTCACTACAAAATAAGCATCAATATCCCCATTTTGTTTCCTATTTGTACTGATCGCACTGATATTCACCTCCATGTCGAAGGCCTGATCAATTACATCTTGATACGTCCACTTCCATCCGATTTCGGGGATGTTATTATCAGCCGCTGTAAAGAATCCTGTATCCTGAACTGTAAGCGATAGATCTTGGTATCGGTCCAGTTGGATGGCCTCTTGATAATCAAGAATCTCCACATCAAACAGGAGATTTTCCGCAACTGCCTTCGCCTGTTCGGCACCTACAATCTGAATCAGCTTATCACTGATTTTGCTTCTTGCCTCAGCAAAAGGCTTAATTTCTTCCGGTCGCTTCTCTTCCAGTTTGATGATGTGATAGCCAAATCTGGATTCGACGAGATCGCTGACCTCACTGGGGGCTAACTCGTCAAATGCTGCCTTCTCAAAGGGTTGCACCATGTCGCCGCGCGCAAAATAGTCTCCCTCTGGCAGGTCTGGATTTCTCCCGCGCAAGGCGCCTCCCTGTGGAGCCGAACCGACATCCTCAGAATGTGTCTTTGCAAGTTCAGCAAAATCCTCGCCCTCGGCAATCGCAGCTTTGATCGTTTCCAGCAATTTCTCCGCTTCTACTTTAACCTCCGCCTTTTGCTCATCAGTTGCATTATCTGGAAACTTTTTCAAGATATGACGCGCTTTTACCGCTTCCGGTGTCTTAAACTCCTGCGGATTCTCATTATAATAGGCTTGCAGGTCCTCGCCCGAAATGAAGTTTTCCGGATCAAGTTTGATGAATCTTAGATTGACTGCCTCCCCTTTTTCATATTTCTCCTTGTGCGCTTCAAAATAGGCTTGTGCCTCGGCATCATCGACTTTAGCGGCACTACTGTATCCGAAATGCTGGAATTGAATGTACTTGAGTTTGGCTTTGGTGTTCTGGAGGCGATATTCATTTTCCACTTCTGAATCCGTGACCAGTTCTAGTCCTTGAATCTGATTCAGCAAAACCTGATTAACCAAGAGTGAACGAACATATTCACGGAAATCATCTCCACTGCCACTCTGCTGAATTGTATTATAGTTAGATAGTAGGTTGTCATCATTACGAATATACTGTTCGACCTCCGCATTACTAATCTGGACGCTGCCAAGCAGTACCTGACGACTAATGAGCAGATCAAGAATCTGCTGTTCAATCGCCTCACGTTCAATCTGAGAGCGGTTTTGGCTCTGTTGCTGTTGCCGGGCCATTTCACCGGAAACAAGGTTTTCAAATTCGCGTTGTTGTATCTTGACACCATTAATCTCAAAAGCGACTGGGTTGTCTCTACCTCCACCCAACGCACCGCCCCCACCGACAATGTCAAAGAGCAGGAACGAACCGATAATAAAAACAATGCCAACAACGATTAAGAAAAGCTGTGCAATAAATTTCTCCCGAAGAAAAACAATCATGAAAATCTCTCCTGTGTATTATATATAGTCAATTCAACGTAACGGTTAGTATGATACTCGATCAATCTCAGTTTTGCAACTTGATTTTTTCTGAAGCTTATATCGTCTGTTTAACCTAAAAAGAAAAAGGGGTGGAAATGGCTATAGCACCATCCCTACCCCCTCATCCTCTCCAAATTTGTAATGCCCCCGACTGGACTCGAACCAGCATGCCAGTTAAGGCACAGGCCCTCAACCTGCTGTGTATACCAAATTCCACCACAGGGGCAGTTAGGCAACCTAATTATACCCATCGGAAAAGAAAAATGTCAAGCGAAATTTCTGTCTCGAATCAGTGCTTGGAAAACACGGTAGCCCACGATATCGTGGAGCCCGTGTGCAATCATCGGGATCAATAGCGATCCAGTCGCAACCATCAGAAGTCCGAACCAGATTCCTTCTAACATCGCCCAAAACCAAAAAAACAGAAACTTCCGTCGTAACCAGTGGCAAGCGGCAAATAACACTCCTGTAATCACAACTCCAAGGACGCCGTTGTCTATAGCCACCAACAGTGTACCCCGAAAGAGCGGCTCCTCAGCAAGGGCTGCCATCAACCCACCAGTGATGTACTCGGGCCAACGCATCTTGCCCAAGACCACGCAACCATGATGATTAAATACTTCCAAATATGTCTGTCCCAGCATTCGCTTAAAGATTTCATGCAGTGCACCGTCGAATACCAACGACAGGATTCCAGCCACCAAACCAATGCCGATCTGTGCACCCAGTGACCATGGACTCGTCATCAGATGTGTGAAAGCACCAAACCACCAACTGAGCAGTCCACCCACTCCCGTTGCTAGCAGGGCGATTTGCCATCGATGTTTTAGGTAGAAGAACATGAGTATGTGCGGTTAATACCGGGTTCGGTAGAATGACATAAAGTCGAATCTGAAATATCATCGACTTACGAACGGTGCGATCCCGGTAAAAATGTCTGACTGAATTGAGCAGCTTTTTCAACACGTTCCAGGATCGGCTGATACCCTGTCCCAGCTGACTGCGACGGCGTAAATGTGCAGTCATCGTTCAAGACCAACTCCGTTTCCGTCAAATCTTGGCGATAGAAGAAATTACTAGGAAAAAGATCGCCCGGATAGGTGAAGTTGTCCAATGTCGCTAGCTCGACCAAGACACCGGCACCGATCCCGCTCTCTAACATACTACCCACCCAGCACGGGATGCCAGCATCGCGCGCCATATTGTGCAGCTTTACCGCGATGGAAAGTCCGCCGACACGTCCCGTTTTGAGGTTGAGAATCTGACAAGATTTCAGTTTCAACGCCCATTCAAAGGTATGCACCGATACAATTGACTCGTCCAGACAGACCGGTGTCGCAATTTGCCGCTGTAACTCCGCATGTTCTAATAGATCATAGTGGTACAAAGGCTGCTCAATCATCGCCAATCCTAGCTCATCAACCCGCTTGAAGAAATCGAGATCCTCCAACGTATATCCTGAGTTGCAATCAATGTGGAATGTTTGGTGCGGAAAAGCTGCACGGACCGCTCGCAACATCTCAAGATCCCAACCCGGCCGCACTTTGAGTTTAACCCGCTTGAAACCATTATCAACGGCACCCTGAATCTTCTCCAACAGCATGTCAATGGAATCCTGCACACCGAAATCGGCACCGGCATCCACCTTCCTAAAGCTGCCACCCAGCAACTGGTGCAGCGGCACCCCTTCCATATTGGCTTTGAGGACCCACCAAGCAACCTCTGGACCGGCTTTGGCAAACGGATTTCCTTTGATCCACCTGTACGCAGCGAGTAATTCATCAGCCGTATCAAACGTTTTCCCAACCAACAGCGGCGCAATAAACTCGGTTATCGTGTGGTATGCCGACATCGTGGATTCGGGTGAGTAGGCAGGTGCCTTCAGCGGCGTGGTCTCGCCCCAACCTTCATATCCCTCTGATTCCATTCGGACAAGGACCGAATCGACAGCGTAATCCTCGCCATAAGCCGTGCGCCAAGGATAAATCAGGGGTAGACTGACATAGTAAACGTCAATGCGATCGATCTGCATGAGTAATTCCTCTCTATCGTGTACGTATATTTTGTTGTTGACGCCGATTAGAAAATGTCTATAATAGCAGGCTAACTGGTTAGATTCAGCCCTCTAGGGTGAGAAGCTGCAAAACTCACCCTAATTTTACCATATCAGAGGAAATCAAGGGAATAAAGAAATAGAGATAGAAACTTTATCAAACGCACGAAAAGTTATGATACAAAAGGGTCTAGACATTTTTACGCACTTACTTGAAAGGACAATTGATGAAAATTGTAGACGTAGAACGTATAATCGTTGATGTGCCATTCACCCCACGACAGCAAAAGATTACAGCGCGGGAAGTATACAACTGGGCGGTTCTAGAGTTGTGCAAAGTCACTACGGATACCGGACATGTGGGTTGGGGCGAAACTGTAATTCACTACACTTGGGCGCGGGTAACAGACGATGCCGTCGAAAGGGTAAAAGGACAAAGCCCTGCAAAATTGATGAACGACGATTCCCTCGGAGCAGGCTTACAGATGGCGTTATTCGATGTAGTCGGCAAGGTATTAGACGTGCCGGCTTACGAGTTGATGGGGACGCAGGTGCGCGACTGGGTGCCCATCTCTTGGTGGTGTATCGACGCCTCCCCTGAAGATTGGGCAGCCGAGGCTGCGGACGCTGTGACAAAGGGTTACACCAGTATCAAACTCAAACCCCGTCCTTGGTGGGACATCGTTGCACAAGTCGATGCCATCGCTCAGGTCGTGCCACCGCACTTTAAGTTGGATCTCGACGCCAACGGTACTTGGCAAAATGCAGCTGCCGCGATTCCTATCATCAAAAAACTAGAGAAATACACCAATGTGGCGATGTTTGAGACACCTATCCCGCAGAACGACGTACTTGGGAATATGCAGATCCGTCAGGCGATTAATCGACCGATTGCCATGCACTTCGGATCGCCGCCCTATATCACCAATATCCGCGAAGGGGTCTGTGATGGATACGTTATCTGTACCGGGAAGTCTGGCGTCATACAACAAGGGATTTTAAGTGCTGAGGCACAGATGCCTTTCTGGCTGCAGTTAGTAGGCAATGGGCTAACCACGACGTGGGCTGCCCATCTAGGCTCGGTTTTAACCCACGCCACTTGGCCCGCAATTACCTGCATAAACCTCTACAGCCATCAGTTATTGAAAAAGGAGATCGAGGTTGTCGGTGGGTATCACAAAGTGCCGGAGGGTCCGGGGTTAGGGGTTGAGGTTGACGAAGAAGCAGTTGAGAAATATCGCGTCCCAGAAGATACAATCAAAGAATTGAAACAAAGGGGTGAAACCTACGATCGCCCGAAACCACGTATCATCAACGCCATCGTATACCCAGATGGCAGCTGCATTCACATGGGTTTCAGCAGTCAGGGATACGGCTACTTCAATGCGGGACATGGACCTGCCTATGTAGAAGGCGTGCGTCTGGAAGCGCAGCCGGACGATGGATCCGAAGCGTGGCGGGATCTGTTTGAACGGGCGCAGCAACACCCCGTGCGAGGTCGCTGGGAGGAGGCATAAAAATGAGCTATGAAGTTGTTGAATCAAAGTTTGTCGCGACTGAAGAACAGGGCGAAGTTTCGTCGTTGCTGATTTGTCCCGACGGTGCACAGCGGCTGTTGGTACTGGGACATGGTGCTAGCACGAATATGCGGCACACAACCCTTCAGACCATCGCTGAACGCCTGGCGGACGTTGGCATCGCTACATTCCGGTACAACTTCCCTTATTCAGAACGGGGCGGTGGTCGAAATTCAAACGCTGTCTGTCAAGAGACTGTTCGTTCGGCAGTCGCAGCGGCACATACAGCGGCGAGCGATCTGTCAATTCTCGTCGGTGGGCACTCCTTCAGCGGACGCATGTCATCAATGGCTGCGGCGGAGGCACCGCTGGAGGGTGTGCGCGGCTTGGTGTTCTTCGCCTTTCCTCTGCATCCGTCTGGGAAACCTTCGACGGAACGCGCAGCGCATCTGAACGATGTCACGATACCGATGCTCTTCCTGTCCGGCACACGCGATAAATTAGGGGAACTTGACCTGCTACAACCTACCTGCGATCAGATCGACAAAGCGACACTGCACCTTTTGGACACCGCCGACCACGGATTTAAGATCCTCAAACGCTCTCGCAACACCGACGAAGATGTATTCGTGGAGATGGCGCGGGTCATCAATGAATGGGTGTCAGAATTGGATTAAGAGCAACTATCACTTACCGTCCGTGAACTGCTCGCAAATCCAACCGTTGCTCAACATTGTCTGAAACCGCGTTAGTCCACTCCACATCGTCGAGGCTTTGCAGACTCATCAGCGCAACATCAACGAGTGGATTGGAGAGGACATAATTCAGCAGAAAGCTGTCCAGATCAACCCCCTCCATCTGGGCAGGGAAGTACCGCTGCATCAGATTTTGGAAGGCGTTGCTTGTCGTCGATCGCATCAACACAACCCCCATATCTTTGGCAACCGCCTCCGGTATCGTCCCACGATTGCCAAAGATGTCGCAGGTGCTCTGGTACATGAGGTTGTAATGAACCTGAATCATGTCAAATTCACCGGACGCAATCATCCGCTCAACGCCCCCTGAGGGACCATCTGCCGAGAATCCGATGAAACGGATTTTCCCTTGGTCCCGCAATTTCTGATACGTTTCCAACCCACCTTGCTCTAAGATCTGGTCTGCATCCTCCCCCTGATGCCAGCCGCCGTGAAACTGTAAGACATCAATCACGTCTGTTTGCAATCGTGTCAGGCTTCCCTCCACATCGTCAAGAATACCCTGCGGATCAAAGGCTTCCGTTTTAGTTGCAAGAATAAGCCCATCTTTGCACCCCTGAATCGCTTTCCCTATAACGGTTTCGCTCAGACCGCTCCCGTAGGTCGGTGCCGTGTCAATATAGTTGAGCCCCATGTCGAAGGCACGGTGGAGCATCTGGATGAGGCTTTGTTCGTCCTGATCGGCGCGCACACGCCCACCCCCGTATCCGATCTCCGAAACGCGCAGCTGGGTGCGACCTAATGTTCGATACTGCATGGTGAAATCCTTTCGCCCTTAGATACAGTTATGGTAATCCGACTAAAAGTCAAACTCAATCTCCACCAATCGGTTCTCACGCGCGGCGGTCTCACAACCCTCAATACACTGAATAGTCCCCTTCGCCCACTCCGCTGTAATCAGTAAAGGTTGCCCGGAAAGCAGATGATCTGAGACGTTCTTATAATATGTTTGCCAGCCTCGGTTGGTCACCGTCGGGTAATCGGAAACCATTTTCCGCCCGTCCTCCATAATAGAGGTTACGGTGGTTTCGCCTTGGAAATTACCCACTACAATAGAACCGTGCGTGCCGAGTACAGTCCAGAGCGGTTTATCAGCTGCATGCAGATTAGACTGGATGAGCTGCGCTTCCAAGCCGCTGTCAAACCGCACATACGCCCGGCAGAAATCTTCAACCGAATTGGCTTGCCAATGCCGTTTGAGGAAATTACCGTACAACGTCGCACGTTTATTGATACGGTTCCCATTTCGGTCGTGTTGAGGGATTAATTGCAGGATCTTCTCGAACTGGTGCGCGCCCATATCGTACAATAGCCCACCCGAAATCTCCTTATGATCCCGCCACATCTGTCCAGGCGCGCCGTAGCCGACCATGTTACACTCAATCGAGTACACATCTCCAATGATACCTGATTCCACAGCATCGCAGAGGGTGAGAATATCCGGATCCCAGTGGCGATTATGATAAACCGAAAGCATAACGCCCTTTTCGCGTGCGAGCGCAATCAACTCGTCCGCTTCGGAGACATGGACGACAAACGGTTTTTCGGTGATGGTGTGCAGCCCCGCCTCTAACATAGTCTTCGCAACCGGCGCGTGATAGACATGCGGCACAATCACAATAGCCAGATCAATTTGACCACTTTCTGCCATCTCCTTTGCATCGGTGAACGTAGTAATTCCCTCACCTTGCTCCTCCTTCGCAGCGCGGAGGCGTTCGGGATCCCTATCGCAGACAGCCGCCAACTCAAATCCGTGGGTCTGTGCAATCATACCGGCGTGATGGCTGCCCATATTGAACAGCGGACCGTAGCCCACTAAGCCAATACGGATCGGCGGGTTATCCTTCAGGTTAGTTACATAGCGGAGTCCCTTGAGCAATTGGTCTTGAAAGTCCGTATTACCAAAGGCACGGTTGTCGTGTCCAAGCGCGGTGTAAAACACCTTTCCCTCACCGTAGTCCCGCACATAACCGAGCGGATATTTTTGGAGTCGCCACGCACCGTGTTGAAAATAACGCAACGGCGCGTCCGTGCGAACCTTCATCTGATAACATTCATCTACGATCCGGAACTGCTTGTTGAGGCGTGGCAGAATATCGTCAATCCCATCTTCGACTGTTACTTCAAAAGGTGCTAACGGGTCGTGTTCGATGAACTCCGTGCCGATCAGCTCAATGTAATCATCATACTGCCCAAGCCCGGCGTTGGCACCATGCACCGCAAGTAACCCACCGCCACCCCTGACATACCCGGTCAACCCACGCTCAACTTCAGGCGTAATTTCCCCGCCACCGATGTATAGCGTGACCGCATCAAACGCAGAGGGATCCGTCAATCGGTTGCGATCGTCGCTAATCTCCACTTCAAACTGCCCGGCAGCTTCAACCAACGGCTTGAACATTTCCGCAAATTCGCCAAAAGGGGGCTGCGGACCGTTAATGATCAATAAGACTTTCTTCAATTTGCCCTCCAAAAAAGACTACGACTACCAAGATTGGAGAAACCGAGTTTTTCCGAAAAAACTCGGTTTCTTTGCACGACTTCTTAACATGAACAATCTTGTTAGTACGCCCAAGCGTCCTCTGTAAGTTCACCCGAATAGATGATTCGCGCATCACCCTCCAGATGGACATTTTCCGGCTCGCCGTTCACTAAGTCAAAATGGATAGTCAACACCGAACCACTAGCGGTCTTTACGGCGACGGGAGACTGAACCTTCCCTAGCGCAGCGGAGACAACCGCAGCGGCAATAGAGCCTGTGCCACAGGCAAGGGTTTCATCTTCGACACCGCGTTCGTATGTGCGGATGTCAATCGCTTGAGAATCGTTGACACGGACGAAATTGGCGTTGGTCCCCGCAGGCTTGAAGTCGTCGTGGTAGCGCGTCTGCCTGCCAAGCCCGAACACATCCGTTCCTTCCAAATCTTCAGCGTAAAAGAGCACATGGGGAACGCCACTATTGGCGAAAGAGATGTTGTGGACACCATCTTCTAAGTGAAGCGGGAAGTTCAATCGGAGGTCCGTTGGATCACTCATCCGGACTTTGACGTCAGCACCGACAATCTCCGATTCATAGATTCCGGCTTGCGTCTCAAAGGACATCTGCTCCGAAACGATGCCGTTGATATAGGCGAACCTTGAGATACAACGCGCGCCATTTCCGCAAGTCTCCGCTTCGCTGCCGTCCGCGTTGAAGTAACGCATCCGGAAATCTGCTTTATCCGTATCTTCGACGAGCAGCACACCATCCGCACCGGCAGACATGCGGCGTTGGCACACCTTTTCGACAAAATCGGTATTTTCGTATTGGACAACGCTTTCGCGGTTATCAATAATAACGAAGTCATTACCCGCACCACTTAGTTTCATGAAGGGTATTTTTTGAGCCATATCGGTTCTCCTTATTCTTAATGTCAAGTTATTATATCATATCCGCCATTTACTCTACAACGGTTCTATTTCACGATAACCATTCGACGGGTTCCGGTGTAGTCATCAGTGGTCAGCGTGTAGAAGTATACACCGCTAGCCACCGACTCTCCGATTTCGTTGCAACCATCCCAATACGCTGCCTTTGTCCGATTGGTGTAGTATCCCGCCCTTTGATGCCCTAGATTCAACTGACGCACCAACGCACCGTGGATGTCATAGATGCTAATCCGTACCACTGTATCATTGGCAAGATGATACGGAATCCATGTCTCTGGGTTAAACGGATTCGGGTAGTTTGCGCGGAGCATCGTCTTGTCTGGAACCATTGACGCAAGCAGCCTTTCAAGGGTCGCTATACCTTGGACAAAGGCGATCGATCCGTCGTTGTGAGCGTGCGCTATATCTATCCACTCCTGAACCTTCTCTGGACTAAGAGACGCGGGAACCGCAGCCGGTGCAGCGGGAGTGCTTGTTACGCCGAGATGTTGGGCAACTAGGATTAAGTCGAGGATGTTAGTGGTTCCATCCCCGTTAATGTCGCCCTCTGTGCTACCGAAGTTTTGAGCGGTTAGTATCAGATCGAGGACGTTCACAACGCCATCCTTATTTAGATCGTAGGGTAAAGTTGGTGGTTCGACAGCGGCTTTCAGATAGATTTCGCCGTCGAGGTCGGGGAGTTGGTGGGTCGTGGACGCAGCGCTGTTTCCCCTATCGGAGACGGGGATAGCAGATTCGGGTAGGGAGATGGCTTGGGCCGAACCACTGCGGTTATAGACAGCCCAACCGTTGGTGAACTCCCGGATGAACAAACCCTCAACGTTTTGATAAAGTTGGGCTTTCGGACCGATGGGATGTCCTAAATTGGCATCCCAGAAAGGATACCAAAAGTGCTCATGGCCGGGTCCCCACGGATAAATAGCGTCAGGATCGGGTCCGGGGATAGCCCCTGTCCCGGTAGTATACATCACATAGCCATCGGAATGGGTCAGACTCATAGTCGTAAAAACGCGCATCCAACGGCGGTTATCAGGGCTGTCTGGCGGTTCTGTCGGAATGCCCCAACCCTCTAAGCAGTTAATCTGGGGCGATCGAAATTTTTCCTCTGACCAAGTGAGAGTGTCTTCAATCTCATAAAGTCCGCCATGGGTGTATCCACCGGGATTATCACTAAAGTGATTATCTGTGAGGGTCTCCATGAAGGTGCCGTTGACATACTCGGTATAACGTGTTGCTTTGGTCCTATTGGTATTGATGAGTACCAGAAAGTCCTCACGAACTTGTGAGCGGACAGCTCGGAGAATATTGAGCATTACCTGGATAATCTCTTCATTGCTAACAGGGTAATGCCTCCTTCCCATGAATCCGGTGAAGTTGTTATGAAAACCATCCAAAAAAACTCCATCGTAGAGGCCACACCGCTCAAAGGAAATAATACGCTTTATAAGCAGATCTTGAACCTCAGGCTTCAAAAAATTAATGAGATATTCATTATTAGCATTTCTGATTATCTGACCTTGAGCATCTCTGAGCCAAAAGTCAGAACCCGGTGGAAAGGCTTCAGGCCTATCATGGTGGTAGATTCGGACGTCGTGCAAGAATATCATGTTGGGATTTTGGGCAAGCTGCCGCTGTCTTGTTTCACGTGCACCTTCCAAGTAACCTGCACGCTGGATGGCTACTCCATAAGTCGGTTCGGCTAAGGTGGTATCCCACTTCAATCTAAGACCTGAGTTAAAAAACAGGTCATGCAGAACATGGCGCTGTTCCCGTGTGAGGTGATCAAGCCCAACAACGTCATTCCACGCTTGGAAGACCGAAGGAAAACTTCGATTCTTTATCCGGTCTCTAGCTAAGGGCAGCAGCGGTTCAATATCACACACTTCATCATAACGAAAATCGGTGAGATTGAGTCCTTGCAGTGGACTGATATCAGTGCCAAAATTGTCGTGTATCCAGAGTGCCCGAAGATTGATAAGATTGGCAAGAGGACTAAAATCAACGATTTGGTTTGATTGAAGGTGCAAATAAGTAAGATTGGTTAATTCACCCAAGGGACTAATATCTGATATTCTGTTGTGTCCTAGGGAGACTCCTCTCAGATTTTCTAAGTTGCGAAGGGGACTCAAATCAGTAATGTGACACCCCCAGAGAGTAACTCCCTCTAGTTTTGTAAGATGGGTTAAGGGACTGATAGCTACGATCGGGTTGAGGTATAAGATGAGAAATCTTATATTGGTCGCGTATTCCAGCCCTGTTAGATTTGTGATTCCGCGATTGCCGCCGGCATCCAGTCTCGTTAATCGTAGCATCTGTCCTTGTGTGAGCGGCACCACCTCTGGCAGAGACAGTGCTTCTCGAATCAGCTGTCTCAAGTTCGGATCAGGTACTTCTACCACGATATTGAACCCTTCGCTGATTTCAATGTCCAACTCTACCCCCTCAAGTTCAAGAAGGGGACTAAAGTCATGGAAAGGATTATCAGCAATGTGCAACTCCATTAGATTTTTTAATCCAATCAGTGGGGTGACATCCGTAATCTCATTTCTGTTAAGCCGCAGCTCTTCCAACAGAGTCAGATTGGCGAGTATTGTGATGTCTGCAACCGAATTGCCCTGTATCCAGAGTTCCCGAAGATTGATAAGATCGGCAAGAGGATTTAAGTCAACGATTTGGTTTGATTGAAGATGCAAAGCAGTAAGATTGGTTAATTCACCCAAGGGACTGATATCCGATATGTTGTTGTGTCCTAGAAAGACCCCTCTCAGATTTTTTAAGTTGTGCAGTGGACTCAAATCAACAATGTCGCACCCCCAGAGAGTAACTCCTTTTAGTTTTGTAAGATGGGTTAAGGGACTGATAGCTACGATTGGGTTGAGGTCTAAATCAAGAGATTGGAGGTTAGTTGCATATTCCATACCTGTTAGGTCAGTGATTCCGCGATTGCCGCCTGCGTCCAGTTCTGTTAATCGTAGCATCTGTCCCTGCGTGAGCGGCACCGCTTCAGGGAGAGACAGCGTTTCTCGAATCAACTGTCTTAAGTTCGGGTCGGGTATTTCTACAATGACATTGAACTCCTCACTGATTTCAATGTCCAACTCTACCCCCTCAAGTTCAAGCAGGGGGCTAAAGTCGTGGAAAGGATTATCAGCAATGTGCAACTCCGTTAGATTTTTTAATTCAATTAGTGGAGTGATATCCGTAATCTCATTTCTGTTAAGCCGCAGTTTTTCCAACAGGGTGAGGTTGGCAAGGGGACTGATGTCGCGAATCTGATTCTTGTCCAAGCGCAAATGGGTTAGTTGCGTCAAATTCGCGAGTATTGTGATGTCTTCAACCGAATTGTCGTTTATCCAGAATTCCCGAAGATTGATAAGATTGGCAAGAGGATTTAAGTCAACGATTTGATTTGATTGAAGATGCAAAGCAGTAAGATTGGTTAAGTCAGCCAATGGACTAATATCCGATATGTTGTTGTGTCCTAGAAAGACTCCTCTCAGATTCGTCAGGTTACGGAGCGGGCTCAAATCAACAATGCGGCACCCCCAGAGATTAACTCCCTTTAGTTTTGTAAGATGGGCTAAGGGACTGATAGCTACGATTGGGTTGCGATATAAAAGGAGTGATGTAAGGTTGGGAGCATGTTCTAGACCCGTTAAATTGGTTATGCCTTTTTCCACAGCTTCCAGCTTCGTGAGTCGTGACATCTCCTGCTGTGTGATAGGGATTTCGTCGGGGAGTTCAAGTGCTTCACGGATAGCTTTCTCAAGATTTGGATCGGGGATGTCTACCACTTGAGCAGAGACAGTACTGCACCAATAAATGAGTATGATAAAGCCGCACAAACAGCAACGCACTAAAGTCCTCATTTACCCTCCAACCTACCGATAAATCCCCGCCGCCATATAACCAACCACCTGATCCCGCCCCCCGATCGGGACATCGCCAGAGTTCGCCGCTTTCAGCACCTCAATCCGGTTCCCGCCCAACGCTTGCGCCACTCGCATTGTTGTATAGATCGCGCCGGTGCTGCACATCATGCAGTGAAAATTTTTGGTGGGGTGGATCTGCATATATTCATCCATCTGCTTACGCAAATAATCGGAGTCGAAACGCTCAATCGCCTCAATGACAACCTGATCCGATTTACGCGCTTCCTTGTAGGTGGGATAATGGCAGAGATCTGTACTCCCGATCAATAGGGGAGATCGATCGTCCATCGCTTCTGCAACTGCCTGACTCAAAGGAATCACATTTTCAGGGGAGTCATCCTGCAACAAGATAGGAACGATACGGAAGTCGGAGAGAATGTGCTGTAGAAAGGGGAGCTGTACTTCGAGACTATGCTCGTTTGCGTGAACGGGTGGCAGGTCAACGATGTCGCTGTTCAGACGCATAATTTCAGATGCGAGATCTTCATCGATCGGGATATCGCCAAGCGGCGTACGGAACGCGCCACGTGCATAAATCGCTGCGTCGTCAATTCGGTAACGATGGCTCAACCCGAGCAGCACCACTGTGTCGAAAGATTGTCCTATCAGCTGTTTGTAGGCATACCCCGCGACATGACCAGAGTAGACATAACCGGCATGGGGCGCAATTAGACCGATGAGCGTGCTATCGGTTTCTTTCAACTCCGCAGTATCAATAAATTTTTCCACCTGTGCGGATAGGACTTGCGGCGAATCCGGATAGAAACTGCCAGCGACAGCAGGAAAGCGAACGGTTTCAGTCTGTGTAGTCTTCCTTCTCCAACTGATACCCATCCGTCTTCTCCTGCTATTCAGTCTCTGTCTCTGGTTCTTCCGATGGCGTTTCAGTTGTCGATTCTGAGGTTTCCGGCGTCGGGGGAGGCGGAGGATTGTTCGCTATCCGTATATAGGTCATCCGGAGATTGTATAACGTATTATCCAACAGATTGCTTTCGGGCGCAGTTAGGTTGCCCTTTGTCTTCTCTTTGAGAAGATCAATTGTGTCGATTGTTCGTTTTGCCATTTCGAGATCAACGAAAAACTCTTTTGTCTCCGGATTTTGAAGCCCACCGAGGTAAGCAAATGCAGTTGTCCCAAGCTCTGCAATGAATGCAGAAAAATCGACGGGCGGCAATTTAGGTCTCTCTTGTTCAGTCGGTTGGCTGCTGTCTGAAATCGATTCCTTCGATTCTTCTGCCATCTGCACACCTCCTTAATAGCTACGCCATCACTAAATAACCTTGGGGGTGAGTTGATTAGGATATTAATTGCAAGGGGCCATTCATTCAACAGGTCATCCATAAATCGATGACTCGATGAACAAATTGTTTTCACGTTTTACGTTTCACGTCTCAGTTGTGGCAGTAGGCACACCGCATCACGAATATAACAAGAGCAATTATTGCTTATTCGTCGAAGATAATGATCTGTGCAGGGAGCGATCCGGCTTGATTGTTGTGTTCTGGATTCTCATTCATCGCAAGAAAAATCACGCCCTCAGCCGGTGCAGCGTTGTCGTACCGTGACCCAACAGCAAACACCATATCATCGATCTTTGCGATTAATGCGCCGACGTTGGCACCGGGCATCAGGAAACCTTCTTCAGCGGGCAAATTGGCGATGCCATCAGCACCGCACCAGCAGATGCGATTCTGTGTATCTGGAGACCATGCCCCCTGCGCATCAATGACCATGCGTTGTCCTTTGTTAACACGAACATATGTCTCTTGCCAGACCGGACTCGGACGGGCTGTATGAATAATAGTTAATGCCATAAAAAATCCTTTCTTTTAATCAATATGGGTTCCAAGAAGAAATGAACAAACTTATAAAAATGCAAATGAGCAAGAAAAACAGTCGGTGCCCTGTCCTCATTGCTCATTTGCACTATCGATTACTTTTAGCCTTTTTCGCGAACCTTGACCGTCATGATCTGGTCACCTACTGCAATGCTGTCGATCACATCGAGACCTTTCGTGACGCGACCAAACAGGGTGTAGTCGCTATCTAATATAATCGTGTCGAGGCAGATGAAGAATTGAGTGGCATCTGCAACAGTCGCGCCCTCCGCTTTTGCCATAGCGAGGATTCCTCTCACCGGTTGGTGATCACTCGTCTCAATCGCTATCGTATCTTCGGTGGGAAAACGCGATCCAGCTTGAATCAGTTGTCCGGATTCAACGCGATGGAATGTCGCATGATTATAATATTCCAACCGTGCATTCTTGAGAAAGTTTTCCACAGTGTTGGGTGCCACGTCCGCAAAAAACTCGACCTCAATTGCCCCCTTGTCTGTCTCAATGACAGCCATAGCGTTGTGGATGTCAATTTCTTTTTTTTCTGTTTGCATCGTGTCAGCCGATACTGTCGGACGTGCCTTCGGCTTGGGTGGACCCTTCTGTTCCTGCGAACAGCTTACAAGGTATACGGTAAACAATGCTGCGAGGAGCATCACAGTAAAACGTTCAATGTAGCTTCGTCGGTTTTTATTCTGAAGTAACATATTTTGACTTCGCCTCCAATCGAACTTTTTTCATTTCGTCGCCGACCCTTAACAGATCTACGACTGCCATACCCTGAATAACTTGACCAAACGTTGTGTACCGGCCGTCTAAGAACGGTTGCGCTTTTAGACAGATATAAAACTGACTTCCTGCCGAGTTGGGGTTGCCTGTGTTTGCCATGGCAATTGTCCCTCGTTGATGAGGAACCTGGTTCGGGTTGGTATGTTCATCAATGATAGTATACCCGGGACCACCCGTCCCATCCCCGTTCGGATCGCCTCCCTGAATAATATTCAGGCCTGGTTTGTCCACTCTACGATGAAATGTTAGCCAGTCGTAGAATTTCTTCTTAGTGAGTTTCTTAAAGTTATCAACAGTAGCAGGTGCTGCGTCCGGATACAATTCAATTACAATTTTCCCTTTATCCGTTGTTATCACAACCACCTGCTCCGCTTCCTCCATCATTTGACCACCACCACTTGAAGCAGCACAGCCAATCCAAGTGGATAGCGGAAGTAGCATCGCAAATACGGAAGTGGTAAGCAGAATACGTTTTCGCATCACTACCCCTTTCCTCGTTGTTAGGGACACGGATTCTATCTCAGCGTTCGCCGGAGCAAATCCTGATTGCATATAGATGTAAGGCAGACGTTGATCTGCACGGTCTCAGAAGGAACTTTATACGAATTAAAACACATTAAATACTAGCATAGCAAAGATTAACAGAAAAGTCAAGATTTTCGTAAGACCAGTAAGGGCTATTTCGTTTTCCGCTTTTTGACCGATTTCAAGATGGCCCGAACCGTAGGTGCCTGCATCTCCCAATTCCATCGGGATTCTCGGAACGGAACCGATCGATCGGGGCAATAACATGGGAGAACTAAACGTTCCTAGAGCACGACTCAAATTCGCTTGACACCGCTGAAGCCTAGTGATAACATTGAAAATATTCTATATGCGCGCAAAGCATGGCATTCGGGATACATACCATGATTAGAGGAGGCTTATAACTGAATGGATTTCTTTCAACTGACTGAGGCGCAACGCCGGGACTTTGATGCGGACGGTTTTCTCATTATTCCGCAAGCTATTGATGCCGAGACCGTTGCCCGTCTGACTCAAGCAGGGGACCGATTGATGAAATCATTCATGAACGATCCGAAAAGCGTCTATCTGCAACGCCGCGACGGAATCGTGCAGGAAGAAGCATTCGATTCGCTCATCTCTAACTCGACAACTATTTCACGAGTCGTTCAGTTGCTCAGTCCTAATATCCATCTCCACACCGCTTCACTAATCTACAAGAAGCCCCAACCTCCTGACACAACGCCTCCTGACCGTGGCTGGCACCGTGATATCGGTATCGCAGAAGACTTGGGTCACGTAGGCTTGCCACGAGTTGGAATAAAGGTTTGCTACTGCCTGACAGACTTTCTTGAACCTAACTCCGGTATGACTTTGATGGCACGCGGAAGCCATCAGAGTGGTGAACCGTTGGCTATTCGCAAGGGCGAACCCGATCCGCCGACAGTAGTCGATCCGTGTTTACGCGCTGGCGATGCTATCTTTTTTGAAAATCGGATTTTCCATACCGCAGCACCCAACTTGAGCGATTCCACCTCAAAGGTGATAATCTACGGCTACGCCTATCGATGGATGAAGGTCGATGTCAATCTCGATCCGCCGGATGAACAAGTAATAGAGCGAGTGAGCAACGATATCGACAAACAGCTTTTGGGCGCGTATCGGGACGTTGATACTCCGCCCCAAGCCTTGACAGATTGGGCAGGACTTCACGGAGTCAATCCGGAACGTATATCTTGGGTTGTGGACGCATAGCCAATTCGCACCCGCATCGGTCTCAAAAATGGCTTTTCGCGATATACGCTTCCAAATGCGCTAGGGCGCACCCACTATCAATCGCTTCCTTCGTCCGCTCAACGGCTTCGTGCGGATCCGAGCAAAACCCCAACAGGTAATCAGTCATCGCTGTATTGAGCACCAGCCGATCATATATCTGCCCTTTCTGACCGGAGAGTGCCTCCATTCCCGCCGATGCAAACGCTTCAGGACTGATCGTTTCTATGCGCGGATTTTTCTCGTAATCGAATCCGAACTCCGACGGATCTATGTCCAATGAAAAATCTTCACGCCGCCCACCGACACGCCGAAACCCTTGGGAATAGTTTATCGCCTGTCGTTCTTCCGTCGAAGGATTCCCCAAACGTAAGGCGTAGTGGCTTGTGCCCTCCTCACCTTTGACCACAAGCCCCGCACGAAAACCGCGCTCCCATATCAACTGCAGCAACGGTGTTTCATAGCCGGGGTGATAATAACCAATCACCATATAGTTTGCATCGGAAGCAGTGAACAGTTGCTGTGCTTTCTCCGTTGCTGCCCAAGGGGGACGCTTTTTGATATGCACCCGCAACTCTCGGACATCGTATGCGCCGGGTGCATATTCGCGCTGACTCACGTAAGCAAATCCAACCGCTGGATCTTCGATTAAACGTGCTGCTTCCTCAAGGGAGAGGTCCGTGCGAGCACCAAGCACACTCAGAACCTTCTCCTCCGTAATCCCGCTTTTCGGCGGCATCTCATCAACGCCGTGCAGCACTGACGGCTCACCCAGCGCGGCGCGCACCGCTGCGATAAACAACGTCGGTCTAAAATATCGCGTTGCACCATCGAACGGTTGACCGAAATGCGTCAATGATTCAACGGCAACTTTGCGAACCCCCTCTGGACCGAAAGTCGCATCTAGATATCCACGTACCTCATCATAGCTTTCGAGATTCATGCGCTGCCCGATGAGGGCTGCCCCCTTCAATGCGCCGCTCATATCTCCATTCAGGATAGCCTCCCCCATTCGGCGTGTTTCATCGTAGCTCAAGTGCCCGCCTATCAATATCTTTTCAAGGGCTTTTACAACAACCGCTTCATCGGGATTTGTATCGGTATACCCCAATTCTGGCTGCATGATAAACCGAATCTCTGGAGGCATCAGTCGCTCCAGATCTGGGCGGTATTTGTCGAAAGCCGCGGTTTCCGCTTCGCTCCACTGTGTCTTCTTTGGGAAACCCTTCCGAATCGTCATCCCGGCGAAAAACGCCCCCATCTGTGCCTCCGAAACCGCTTGATCCTCTGGCAACTCCCCTTTGATCGACCGCAGAATCGTCTCAAGGATCGCAGATGGCTTGATTGGATCGTCCCCCTTTGCCCCCAAGGGTCGGGTCTGGTGCGGCCCGGTACAAACTCTTGCCAAGGCCTCCTCGACCTCCGCATTGGGTCCTGGATACTGTTTTTTGTACATTCTAGCTTGTCCTCCTTCCACAGAGCAGGTAAAGATAGACCATAAGGTATTATACTGGACACAAAAAATTGTGTCAAATCTGGATTGCAAATAACGCCGATTGTGCGGATTTTTGTTCCCACTGGCTTTTGGGTTGACTGAAATCACGCCTCCCTCTAAAATATAAGGTGTTGGAAATTGTGTCCACTTATTTGGCAGCAGGTTTGTCATGAAAGGTAAGGTGCATTAAAATGACATCACAACGGATTACCGAAATCAGCGTCACCCCAATTCCAGCCCGCTACCCCCATGAGATTGCTAGGAACGCTTACAACTGGGGCCACGGGTCAATAGGAATCGAATGGCTTACCCGTGCTCGCACCGACGGCGGAGTTGAGGGGCTAGCAATCAACAAGGGGCACCTCGGAGCAATCGGCAGAGACGGGTCAGTAGCAGACGCTATGAACCAGCTCAAAGCGGTCTTTCTCGGCAAACGATTAGATGAACTGCTGCACGTATCCGATGGCCGCGTCACAGGTCCAACAAAAGAGGCGAAACGTGCATTCCGTGGGCAGGGATGGATGAGCATCCTCGCCTACGATTTGGTCGGCAGGGCACTGGACGTTTCCTGCGTAGACCTACTTGGCGGCAAGAAGCGTGACCGCGTAGATGCCTATGATACAACCCTTTACTTCAGCGACCTGAACTTTCCCGAAAAAGGTGCAGCAATGGTCGCCGAACAAGCCAGAGAAGGGTTTGACGCCGGTTGGAGACAATTCAAGATTAAGACCGGTCGGTGCGGTCGCTGGATGAATCCAGAGGCGGGTGCTCGGCGCGATATCGAGGTTATCCATGCCGTGCGAGAAGCCATTGGACCGAACGCAACGATATTGACCGACGGCAACTTCGGGTATAGGGATCGCCTAGACCTACTGGAGATGTTCATCCGAGAGACACAACCCGCGGACGTATTCTGGCTTGAGGAGATGGTCCCTCCGAGCGTCGAAGACTACCGTACGATTAGGGACATCCAAGAGAAGGTTGGTTCAGAGGCGTTGTTGGTATGTGGTGAAGTGGACCCGGATCCAATCAGCGACGTATACGTGGACATGATGGAAGACGGCTTGATGGACGGTTACCAGCCGGACATCGTCAGGCACGGTTTCTCCCGTTGGAACGATATTGAAGAACAGTTAGACAGGTACGGTGTCCGGTCGCAGCCACACTGTTTCCACAACGGCGTATTCGGCACACGCGCAGCACTGATCTGGGGAGCAGCTTCCGAGTCGTTCATCACCATTGAAGATGAGCGCTGTGCACCGAGCGTATACAAGCCCGACGACTTCACACTTGAGAACGGTTCGTATGCCGTTGCCAACGCACCGGGTCTTGGGTTAGAGGTCGATGAAGACATATTCCAGAGCGTGTATGCGGTGAACGAGACGAAGATAAGCGCGTAGCTGATGCCAACTACAGTGAATTCTAAAAATAAGTAGAAACTTTCGTTCCCCGTATTTGGTAGGCGCTGTTTCCAACTGCGCTGATGCGGGGTGGGGGAAAACCGCACCGGTTTGGCGTGTCCAATTAATTCTAAAATCTACTATAATAAAACCAGACAGGAGAAAATTAGATGAAAATCACAGATGTCAAACTATCCGATCCCGTGTACGCCAACGTCAAACAGAGCACTGACGCCACAGTGGTGAACCCCGCGATCCGTGCCAGTTCACTCGTGCAAATATCCACCGACGAAGGTGTAACAGGATTCGCCTCAATTGGCGAACCGCAGGTGGGACCCGAAGGTGTCACACTGAACAAACTGCTGATTGAGCACATGTTCAAACCGCTAGTTGTCGGTGAGGATCCCCTCGATACCGAGCGGATCTGGGACAAACTGTACTGGGGCAGCGTGCGCTGGGGCAGAAGGGGGGTTGTTCTGTCCGTAATTGGCGGGATAGATATCGCCCTGTGGGACCTGAAAGGGAAGATTCTCAATCAACCGGTTCACAAACTGCTCGGTGCCCACCGAGACACGGTGGCGGCGTACGGGAGCAGCGTCAGTCTCCTCGCTAGCGAGGAGGAACTTGTCGACATCTATTCCGGGTTCGTCGAAGCTGGGTTCAAGATGGTGAAGATGAAGGTCGGGAGGAGAAATACGAATGAAGACGTGGAGCGGGTCAAGCTAGTGAGGGACACTATTGGCCCCAATGTAGACCTTGCAATAGATGTCAACTCTGGCTGGAGTCTTAATACAGCAATACGAATGTCAGATAAGCTGGAGAAGTACAACATTTACTGGCTTGAGGAACCTCTGCCTCCCGACGAGCTAGACAATCATGTCAAACTTGCTGCGGAGATAAGTATCCCGATAGCCCTCGGTGAAACGCACGCAACCAAGTGGGAGTTCAGAGAACTGATGGAACAGGGGGCAGTGCAGTTCGTCCAAGCCGACATCGTCCGGACCGGGGGCGTAACCGAGTGGGTGAAGATCGCCGCTATTGCCGATTCATACGGCTTGCCTATGTGCCCCCATGCAACCACCGAGATCGCAGCATCACTGGTAGCGGCTGTGCCAAACGGACTGTTCGTTGAATGCTTCAGGTTCGCACCACCTCCCAAAGGTTCATCGGCTGTCATAGACCCAATTCTTCCGAAAAGCGGCGAGATCTCGCCGCCAAAAAGGCCTGGCTTCGGAATCCAATACGACGAAGAGGTCCTCAGGAAGCTACGGGCAGGGCAGAAACCGGACCCAGAGGAACTCTGGTTTGCCACAAAAAGAGGCTGGCAGTGGCCACCCTACCTATAGGAGGTGAAAATGAACATCATCTGCATTGTCAATGATTCGCTACGGGCAGATCATTGTGGTTGCTACGACGGCGTGGGGGGTATTAACACTGTCCAATATCGGACAGCCGAGGGGCTAAAGAAGACCGCTACCCCTAATCTTGATCGACTCGCAGCGGAGGGCGTACTCTTTGCACACTGCTACGCCGAAAGCTTGCCCACGATACCAACTCGCACCACATGGTGGACGGGACGTGTCGGTTTTCCGTTCAAACCTTGGCAGCCTTTTCAGGAATCGGATTATCTGCTCGCTGAAGTCCTCTGGAGCCACGGATATACCAGTGCCCTCGTCACCGATGTGTATCACGGACATAAGCCGGTCTACAACATAGGACGTGGTTTCGATACGACGGTTTTTGTGCGTGGACAGGAGTATGACCCGTGGATTGTCGACGATCGCACCGTTGACACAAACATCTGGCACCGCCTACGCGGAGATGATACCGATGCACTGTGGGCACCTCGATTCGAGCAATATATGAAAAACCGCTCCACATTCCAGACCGAAGAGGACTTTTTTGCCCCGCGTGTGACCCATGAAGCGATCCGTTGGCTCGACGCTATGGTGAACCAGCAAGGCAAAAAAGATAAACTCTTCCTCTGGGTGGATTACTTCGACCCACACGAACCGTGGGATCCACCCGAACCGTTCTGGTCTATGTACAAAGCCTCCGATTACTCTGGACAGGACATCATCGATCCCGTGGCAGGTCCCTGTACAAAGATCGGCAGCCCCTCGACCGAGAAACCGCAAGCCATGAGTGAACACGAATATCTCACGCCTGATGAGATCGTCCGTGTCCGCTCGCTCTACGCGGGGGAGGTCTCGTTCACTGACAAGTGGGTAGGCGTATTGGTGGATCATGTGCGAGATTTGGGATTGCTTGAAAATACGCTGATCGTCTGGTTAAGTGATCACGGCGAACCGTTTGGGGAGCACGGAATTATTCGTAAAGCAAGACCGTGGAATTATGAAGAATTGGTGAGGATTCCGATGGTGTTTCGTCCGCCAGAAGCGATAAAATCTGCCAACTCACATCAAGGTGTGATCGACACACTCGTTCAACCGACCGATCTGTTTCCCACTATCTTAGACCTTCTCGGCATCGGCAAAAACCTGACCTTGTCTCGCACAGGACCGCGTCCGACCGCAGAGCTCTTCCCGCAGGATATGCAACTAGGAACGGAGACAGTTACCTTGCACGGTCATAGCCTAGCCCCATTGATTCGTGGTGAGACAGAGCATGTGCGCAACTACGCCTACACAGGTCACCACGATCGCTCGTGGTCAATTCAGGATACAGCGTGGCGGTTGCACGTCCCGCTGGAGGGGGATGCACCCAGCGAACTGTACGATCGAGCGTCAGATCCGTATGACCAGCACGATGTGGTAACAGATCATGGGGATCTCGCGGACGATTTGGAGCTGCAATTACGCCGCTGGGTATCGCGTCTGTGATCTATAGTGATTTCTAAGAAAAATAGACATTATAGTGAATTCAAAAAATAAAGAAACACTTGCGCCGCCCGGTAGGTGCGGTTTGTAACCGCACCGGTTTGGCGTGTCCCATTAATTCTAAAATCTACTATAATAGTACTAAAGTTTAGACAATTTTTATTTTCTTGATGTAGCCGTATCAAGGGTTTGTTGAATATCGTCGGCATTGATGTTTTTACCGAACATCGCAGAAACTAATCGGTTTTCCATTAAAGTCCGTAGATACCGCACCATCAACCCGCGTGTCAACTTAGCGGGTCGATACCAATCAATGCCCAATGTCTGAGTTACCTGCTCGATGGTTACCGGCGTGTCAGTATGGGAAGTGACAGCGAATAACAGTTGGGTCATGCAACTGGCTATGAAACTGAGTTGGACAAACCGATTGATACTTTTTCGACACTTGACCCGATAGGTGTCAAATCCGAAGTGTTGCTTGGTGTCCCGAAAGGCGGTCTCAATCAACCATCTCTTTTGGTAGTATCGAACAATCTGCGGTAAATCTAGAGTTAAGTCAGTGGTAAAGACACAGAAGTATCGAAACGGCTTACGCCTTTTGTCACGCGTTCGCATCACCACGACACGAACGGGTTGTGGACACATTTTGGTTCGGGCGACTATACTTGCTATGGCATACTGTTTGTCGTCAATGTCAGTCGTTTTATACCGCAGATACGGCAGATGAATCCGTTTGCCGTATCTCTTAGGTCTGCCGGGTTTGGATTGCTTGGCAGCGGTAGGTAACCGATAGAACACTGCATTCGACTTGGCACGACACAACAGGTGATGTCCCGCTTTAAGGACACAGCCAAATACTTTCTGTCGAGCGAATCCCCGGTCAAAGATAATCAGTCCCGCAGGGATGCGGCTGCACATCCGTTTGAGGACTGACTCACTAGTGTCGCGCTTTGTCTGTGGACACATCAACTTGACAAACACCGGAAACAGTATCGTCTCGTGGACGGTGCTACAAAGTAATCCCAATGCACCAAACTGATGACCATGGTGAAACTTCGATTGATTCGTGTTGCGTGTGTGATAGCGATGGTTCCTGAAAAAATGAAGTCCAAATTGTGTCTCGCCGGTCTTTCGTGCGTGCGTCTCATCGTAAACGTAGACCCAGTTATCGAAACACCTCTGTAACAACTTCAGCAGATGGTGACCGACTCTATCGGCGTCCCACTTGCCACGCGAAAGGAACTTCACCAGCGAGTGGTAACCCGTTTTCGGACGAACCGCTTGATAAATGCCGGTCAGCGTCGCACCTTCGCGCTGTGTGATAAGTCCCACAACAAAGACACAAAACAGATGAAAGTTTTGAGACTTGAATAACGGACGAAAATCGGTTAAAATAGCATTCAGGCAGAATATGAGGTACATAACTTCTCCTTTCAAAATTGTGATGGATTTCTGAAAGGATAACCTCTTTTCTGCCTTTTTGCATTAAAATTGTCTAAACTTTAGTAATAGTAGTAGGCACACTCCGTGTGCCGTAACCCCGCGAAGTTTCCCAAGTCCCCCTGACAAGGAGGATTTAGGGGGTTGGCTATGCATTGGGAATGTCTAAGTACCTAGGTTTCGCCCAATAAAACGCGTATTTTATGCCGTTGAGTGACTGATCGGACTTTTGTACCACGATCTGTTAGATTGTGATCCCAGTCTGCAAACTAACAGCTCGCGCTACACTTGGCAGATTGCCTGATGATTACAGCGTTTGTCGGATCAGCAGCTTCAAAATGTCAACACGCCCTAGCAACTTGCGCGAAGAAGCAAATAAGATCGCTCATATAAAGAAACGGTGCAACCCAAACCGATTGAGTTGATGAGTTCACTCGTTTATTAATGAATCTATGGACGAATGAACCAATGAACTATAGGAGTTACGCAGTTCAGTTTGTAGTAGCGCAATTCATTGCGCGTTCTTCCCTCCCCATGCTTGCGGGGGGATAGAGGGGGACGGGCGATAAATCGCCCTACTACAAACCTAAGACCTTACTGTAGTTGCCCGTTTCTTAATCCCGCCTGTCCCGATTCATCGGGGATTCATCGGGCGTTGGAAATGGTGTCCAGTTGCTTTGAATCCCGATTTATCGAGGAGGCGATGAATCACCGAACTACAAGGTGTTGAACGTTCAACTGCGTAAGTCCCACTAATGTTTTTCACGTTTCACGCATCACGTTTCACATTTTGTGTATTTTGCACTTCCTTTTAACATGAGCCAATAAGATATTTGTCTATTAGGACTATGTCGGCAGCAGGGTAGTGGGGGGATTACTCTTGTGATTCTTCCTGTTCTTGTGATTCCTGTTCTTGTGATTCTTGTGACGTGAGCCGAATCACTGGCGGTGTTCGGATTTCCGTCGCCGTCGCCTGAATATATTGCTCAAACGCCTCCTGCGTTCCTATTTCAGGCTCTTCTGCCTCCTGTTTTGCTATTTTGGCTTCTTCCGCTTCCTGCGCCGCTATTTCAGCTGCTTTTTCCTCAACATCTCCTCCCAAGGTAGAAGCAAATCGGTAGAACACTTCATCGTATGGGTCTAGCTTCATCAATAGTATCGCATTCCCTGTCTCTGAATCTAAAAAGGTGTCGAACCCGTCTACCGGATATGTCACACCAAAACCCATTTCATGGTTGGCTTCTGTTTCCCAGTTCCATATCCAGCCATCTTTCTCGTTGCTAACCGAGTTGATTCTACGATTCGGCAGGCGGACTGCAATACGGTATCGGTCTTCTAACCCTTGAACTTTGACCCGATGTTCTCCCCACTGGTGTCCCGCATAGATTGAAAACGTTGAAATGAAAGAAACTTCTTGGCCTGACGACAAAACCCAGTTAGGTATAACTCGTTGTACGGTGGATCTTATGGGCCCATCTGCAAGAATGCGCACATAATCCCCCTGATTTTTAGGAGAAATTAACGTCTGCGCCTCCGTATCCCAAAGCCCGAATCCACTTCCGCTGCCCATCTCTTTTGTTGTGAAAAGTGGTGTTAGAACCTCTTCCTCAGAATCTGATGGGATTGTGAGTTGGCGGACGAATTGATCGAGGAATAAGCCCTTCATTTTCTTTCCGTAGATGTCAATTGAACCGTTCGAGTGCAAGAGGTAGGCAGCCCCCTCTGACTCCAATGCGGCAAATCCCTTCAACTCCGGGAATACTCCTGCCCGCGTCCGCCGGGTGAACCCAAGCGTGATCGATACCTGGTTATCGGGAGCGTAGCGGATTGTAACCCCCTTTGTCTCCTGCGGTTCGAGATCTACAAGAAAGACTAGTTCGTCCTTTTGGCCGTCGTAGTTTGTGTCATCGGCTTGGCTTGGGATTTCGATTTCAGCGGGTGGGTGTCCTGTAACGACGAGGTAGGCATCAAATGAAAAGTCGGAGGCAATCCCCCTTAGCTCAGCAAGCGACAGCACAATCGGCACATTGACGCGCTTGACGGGTAGGGTATTCTGTATGGTCAGTTGAATCTGTGGGATGTCACGGTTTTGGCCGCCGGGGAAATTACATCCAACAATCCACAAGAATAGCAAGCCGAAACCCAGATATAAATAGAAAGTCCTCTTTGGATTATAAAGAGGACTCCATTTGCAAAACTGCCACTGTTTTTCTAAATTGGTGAAAAAACCGGTCAAAATGTCTCCTCCCTGTCTAAACAAGATAACCGATTCGCAAGGAAAAGTCAAGACTCATCTGGCAACAAAGTTTGTGTGACTTGGTATGCCTGAAAATAATCCAGACTATCTGTGCTTTTCCTATGTTACCTCAGATCTTCTGACTCTAATTTCTGGTCTATCTGCGATTTTATCTCATCTAGCAGGGGTTGGACAACAGCTGAATCTAATGTCTCAGCCGGTTGAACTTCCTTGTTTGGCTCTTCCGTTGTCAGGAGTTCTGTGAAATCGTACGCATCTAAATCAACTGCATCATACCATTCCGTTTCGGGGAAAAGATCAGTCACAGGGTCTTTTGGTTCTGTAATTTCCTGTAAAAGTTGTAGTCTTCTCGACGCCGCTTCCTCTGTGGTGGAAGTTTGCGGCATATTGCTGAGATCTTCTCTTGAAAAATCCCACATCGAATCCTTCACATTCGCCTGATTCTCCGGTTGTGCACCTTCTTTATTGTGGTGTGACGGGGTCGATTTTTTTACATAGTTTGGGAAGTAATCTTGTACAGTATCAACGTTGAGTAGCTCCGGTTCGCCTCTTAAAATAATAGTATTTGGCGAATATGCAGCCAATACCCAATCCACCATTTGACGGACCGATACGGCGATAGAATGGAAGATCGGATTTAAATTCCCGATTGCTTCAATCTGAAGCAATCCCAAGATCAGTAGTAGGGCTAATACGAAAATGCCGATAAATTTTATCTTCATCCATATCCCCCTTCAATTTTGACGTGACAGTTTTTCAACGCAAGGCATACCATAATGGACAGCATCTGTGATTTCCTTAAACCTATCATAACATACAATTGTTAAGAAAATGTTAAAATAATGTGAAGCATGAATGAAATTCTCATCAGATTGCTTCAATTTGTGCGATAAGCTCCGATGGTAGATAGCGTCCGTCAGCCACCGAAACCGATGTTTCTAGTTCCTCAATGGACGCTACTCCCGATAGCAGAATAGACACTCGCGAATCCGATAGCAGATAACGCAAGGCGGTTTGGGGGATGTCTTCAGAGTGATTCGCCAACAGGGTTTCTACCTGCTCCAGCTTGTCGTAGAGGTCAGCAAAGCGTCCGTTTTGCGTCCACAATTCCCGTTTTGATCCCAAAAGTCCGGCATGGAGTGGTGAAGCAGTAATAACGGCGACATCGCGCTCCGCTGCGGTGGGGACCAGAATTTCCTTGGCTTCTTGGGTGAGCAGGTCATATTTGCAGAAAGTGATTACGGAAACAAAGACCTCCGACGCTTTCAGAACATCTCGCATCAACCCTAAATCCGAGCCGGTCAAGCCGATGTACTTGGTCAGCCCTTGTTCCTGGATTTCCAAGAGAGTTTCCAATGTTCTACCTGCCCCGAAGATACCGTCCCAACCAGCCTGCTCTGCTTCGTGGATCTGCAGCAGATCAACCTTGTCTCGTTGTAGACGTTTTAAGCTTGCCTCAAACCCACGCCAAACGGTGTCTCTCGTGTAGTCGAACGGTTCTGGATAGTAGCCTACTTTAGTCGCTAGGTAATACGGCTCAGTTACGCCTTTGAGGGCAGCCCCCAACACCTCTTCGCTACGACCCTGACCGTAGAGGGGGGCTGTATCAAAGTAGTTAATCCCAAGTTCTAAGGCTCGCTCGACAATGCGGGCACCGTAGGAAAACGGCTTTAGCCCGAACTCCGGACGTCCGTAAAACCACGAACCTCCCAAGCCAATCTCGCTGACCAGCCAATCGGTTTTACCAAATCGTCGATACTGCATCTCTCCTCCTTAGGGGTTACGCAAATTTAGCACGTGGTGCAAGTTTTTTTATTTTTAATCCCCTAAATCCCCCTTGTCAGGGAGACTTATGAACCAACTGGTAAATTCTATTCCTAAAATCCAACCGCTTTCAGTAGTCCCTTCAGATATCCAACTGAGTAGACAAACCCCTGTCCACCAATCTCATTTTCGTAAAGTGTGTGCGGACAGTGACCGGGAAGCAAGACACTATCAAACCCGACCTCTTTGAAGGCTTGCAGTACAGCGAGGAAGTCGCAATCGGCTTCATCCAAGAAGCATTCCTGAAATTTCGGGACTGTTCCTTGAACGCCTTGGGCGTGTCCGTAGACGATTTGTCCGCGTTCTCCAAAATGGCGGATCGCTGCGAGGATGTCAGTCCCCATCGCCGTCCAGTTTCCAAGACAGAAGTTGAGACCACTTGCCCGGCTATTATTGGCAACCTCCATTGCGCGATGGAATCCCTCGAAATCGTGAAATAGTCGTGGGATACCACCCAGTTTCTCTAACGGCGGATCGTCGGGATGGAGCGCCAGCCGGACGCCTGCCGCTTCCGCCTCCGGAAGGATTGCATCGATGAAATACTCATAGTTTGCCCACATTTCATCATCGGTGTACTCCCTGCCACGAAAAAGGGGTGAGTGCTTCGCGATTTCCATATCAAAACTGCTGACCTGTGAGCCGCCGCGCCCGGGAGTTGTCAGCGAGGTACGCCAAGAGTTCCGTGTCACGCCCGGTTGGTTGACCATCCAGTGGTAGCCGTAGACCGGAATATCCGCTTTGCCCATATTGCGGATGGTGATAATCACATTCTCAATCTGCTGATCGCGTCCCGGTAGCCCTAGCATCACTCGGTCATAACAGCACGACGGTAACGGGTTCTCGATTCCAATGACCCTGAGTCCTGCATCCTCGCAACGCTTCCGGACCAGCACAAAATCGAGAAAATCCCAATGTGCGCCGGGCTTATCGGCGTTTTCGATGGAGAATCGTTGTGCGGCGTCGGGATGGGAGGTGGAACTGAGCACCACATCATCGACACCATACTGTTTCAAAAAATGTAGGTAATCGTCCCGTGCATCCAGTTGGGCGTAAGAACAAATCCGCATATCTGCCTCCTATGTTTGTTAGATACAAACTATTAACCTTTGGTGTTAGCTTAGTGAGAAAGTTTTTTTACATCGTTTGAGGCTAAATGAACCGCTGAACCCATGATTTTTACGTTTCACGCATCACGTTTCACGTTATCAACAGCTGCCAACTAGCACCATTGGCTATTATACCCTATCTTCAATCTATTTTTGTATTTAATCTTGCGAGATATGGGGGCTTTCCTATAGATTTTGGGACTTTGACCTTGACCACCTCTTGACTTTCTGCTAAAATGTGCCGAAAGTGTGGGTAAGATGGTTAAGCAGGGCTCTTTTGACTTTTCACAGTGGGTTGTAACGGTTGGATCGCAAGCTTTCCTCGTTGGGTAGGGACAAAAATTTATGAAGATTAGCGGCATCAAAACCTACAAATTCAATGTGCCTATGGGCGAGCCAGTTCGTGACCCACATACAGGTGAACTGTTGGGCAGCCTTTCCAAACCGTGGCTATTCCTGAAGATTGAAACAGATGCTGGGGTTGACGGTTGGGGCGAAGGCAGCGGTGAATGGTTGACGCCATCGGTCGAAGCGACCCTGCATGAGTGGTCAAGTCTGCTGATTGATCAGGACCCGCTGTTAGTCGTAGCGTTGACTGAGGACATTACGAACCGTCTGCCGTGGAAGGGTGGTCCCGTATTCGGCACAGCGATCGCGGCGATTAATGCTGCCCTGTACGACATAGCGGGTAAAGCGTGGGGTGTACCGGTGCACACTATTCTCGGCGGCAGACGGCGGGACCGGATTCGTGTCTACTGCAGCGGGAATCTGTTCTCTACGCCAGAGGAAGCGACGAACTCAGCACGAGAGGTCAAGGCACAAGGATACGCCGGGGTCAAGAGTAACCCGTTGGAAAGTCGCACTTGGCCCATGGACGAAGAAGCTGTTGCCCACTCAACAGCATGTGTCGCTGCGGCTCGTGAGGCGGTGGGAGCCGATTTTGACATCTTATTAGATGCACACGGTAGTCCAACACCGGAGCTGAGTATTGAGTTTGCTCGGCGGGTTGCTCCGTTCAAACCGCTGTTTTTGGAGGAACCGGTCAAGGTGGGTTCACTAGAAGCATTAATGGAGGTTACACGGAAAAGCCCGGTGCCGATTGCGACCGGCGAAAAACTGTTTACCGTTGGTGACTTTAAACCGTTAATAGATAACCGAGCGTGTGCTGTCCTGCAGCCGGATGTCACGCACTGCTTCGGAATTACCACACTGGTCGATATCGCCAAATTAGCAGCGGCAGAACAGATGCTCATGGCACCACACAACGCCGGTGGTCCTCTCTGTTATGCTGCGACACTCCACGCCAATGCGGTCATGAACAATTTTCTCATTCAGGAGAGCAGCAGCCGGCTCTCACTATTCGATTGCTGTGTTGAACACGATTGGACGATAAAGGATGGACACGTCAACCTCTCAGACGCACCGGGGTTAGGGATTTCGGTGAAGGAATCAGATCTTGATGATTTGCCGTATGAACCGCTGCCCTATCGACAGTATCGACATGCCGATGGCAGTTGGAAGGGGTGGTGAACGAAATGATTAAACTCGGAATGATGGCGCGTGCTACGGATGAAGCGGTGTTTCAAAGCCATGTCCAATTCGCACATGAATTGGGATTGGATGTCATCGATTTCCATCTGTCAGGGTTACCTAGAGATCCCGATTTCCTACGCCGTATAAAGATCTTGTGCATGAAGCACGGCTTGCCTATCGGCTATCTGGGATCCGGTAGTTTTGTGGGACCGGAGGAGGAGATGCGGGATGCGGTTGCACGGGGCAAAGCAGATATTGACTTGGCAGCCTTTCTCTCGGCACAGATGATTCGCGTGTTTGCAAGGTATAAGTGGCCGGATACCGTTGAGGAGCAGGAAGCCTTGTGGGGTCCGATGATTGCTCGTTTCCAAGAACTCTCTGATTATGCAGCGGAGAAAGGTGTTTTCTTAGGGCTGCAGAACCATAACAACGGCAGTTTTGCGATGACGGCGGATCAGGTTTTACGCATCCTTCGAGAGACTGACCGCGCAAACTTTACCTTTATTATGGATACGGGTCAGTGGCTGAATGCCATTGGGTCGCACCCTCGCGGTGAATTCGATCCGAATGTAGACCTCTACAAAGACTACCTGGAGACGACCGCTCCATACGCAACCTACGTCCGCGCCAAGATTTACAAAATCGACAGCGGCAGAGAAGAGTGGCTCGATTATGGACGAATTCTAAAAATCCTGAAGGCAGTGGGTTTTAACGGCAATATGTCTATTGTATTTGAAGGCGGTGATCGCAATAGATACGATACGGACGAATGTCTTAGACTTGCGACCAAACATCTGCGCGAATTGCTCGCTGAGTATTAGTCGGTTTCAGCAGGTAGGTTGGGTTGAACGGATCAAACCGGATGGGTAACAATGCCGATAGCGATTCAGTTTTTTAACAACACCGTTTGAGAAATAGATATAGTGAAACCCAACACGCAATCAGCATATCGATTATCAAGCGTTGGATTTCACTGTAGTTTGTGGGATTTCACGATGAATGGCGTATGGTAGTCAAAGCGGAGCGATGTCGTATATTTTGTGAATACCGTTCAACCCAACCTACGGTCTGTTTGGTTACGGCATACGGAGTATGCCTACTACTATAGTTTATTTTACGGAGAAACGGATGATTATTGACACACATTTACACGTTTGGAGTGATGATTTCTCGCGTTATCCATTTGCCGACGGGACCCAGGCAGCTGAAGGTGCGCCCGTCGAGCTGCTAAACGAAACGATGGCTGAGGCAGGGGTAGATAAAGCCGTTATTGTCCAGCCGATCTATTATCGCTATGACAACCGATATACAGCGGAATGCCTTCGACGCTTTCCGGGGAAATATGCGGCAATCGGGTTGGTAGATCGTCAAGCACCTGATGCGCCCGACCAGCTTGAACGTTTGGTCCGAGAGGATGGATTCGGGGGGCTGCGGATACATCTAGGGCGGGTTGACGACCCCGCAGAATGGGCAGCACCCGACCAAGACCCGATATGGCAACGCGCTGAAGATTTGGGCGTCTGCTTCATTGTGTACGGTCCGGCGACCCATTTGCCCCCTGTCGAGCCTATTATCGCCCGTTTTCCCAATGTTCCCGTTGTGCTGGATCATATCGGTGGTGCACCGACGGACGAGGACCCACCGTATCCGATTCTCAGCAATGTGCTGAACCTATCACGGTATCCAAAGGTCTATGTGAAATTCACGCCCCAATCCCATAAGTCGAAGCTGCCATATCCGCATGAGGATACATTCCCGACGTTTCGCCGCCTATACGATGCCTTCGGACCGGAACGATTGATGTGGGGTACAAATTTTCCGGGTGTACTCAAAGGAGTTGGGTATCTGCCGGCACTGGAGATGTTCAGAACGCATCTGGACTTTCTTACGGATTCGGATAAGGAGTGGTTGTTCAGCAAAGCGGCACTGCAGGTGTGGAAGTTTGGAGATTGATGAAGAATCCGTAGATGCTCATGTTAAGAAATCGTGCAACATAAACTGATTGAGTTCATTGGTTCATTAGTTCACTCGTTCATTAATGTACCAATTCACACAATCTTGCGAGGTATTGAGATGAATTTTGAACCGACCGATCAAGATATTGTCGTTAATGCCGATGAGCTAAGAGCGTTTGCCAGTCAATTGTATCAAAAAGCGGACGTACCGAAAGCGGATGCCGATGATGTTGCACATTTGCAGGTTGAAACGGATCTGCACGGCATTCATTCCCATGGCACTCGTGCGCTAGCGGGCTATGTCCGGGGCATTTTGGGGGGAAGAATCAATCCGACCCCGAATCTCACAATTACCCGTGAAGGACCGGCATTTGCACGCGTCAACGGTGATCGTTGCTTGGGACACGTGGCTGGTAAGTTCTCAATGGAATTGGCAATCGAAAAGGCGAAGACCGCCGGTATCGGTGCTGTGGGTGCATACGCTACCAATCACTTCGGTGCTGCGAGTGCCACTGCGATGCTCGCCCTTAAACACGGCATGATTGGATTTAGCACATCGACCAGTGGTCCAGGGGTTGCACCGTTTGGCGGCAGGACGCGAGTTATCGGCAACAATCCATTTTCCTATGCTATTCCCGCGAAAACAGAGCCTCCCATTCTCCTAGATATGGCGTGTGGTGTTTCGGCATGGGGCAGAGTTGGTACGAGGCGGTTATACGGAGAAAGATTGACCTCCGGCTGGGTGCTAGATGAGGAGGGCAAGGAGACCGATGACCCCAACAAAGCGCATGTCCTGTTACCGATGGGCGGCGCGAAAGGGTACGCCCTTGCATTGGCGGTGGACGCACTGGCTGGTCCTTTGGCAGGCATGATTTCGACCGTCAATCAGACAGGCGATGTTCCGCTTGACAAACAGGGATCAGGGCTGTTCTACTACGCTATCAACATCGATAGCTTTGTGCCGATCGATGAGTTCACCGAGGAGATTGATCGGGAGATTCGTGTCCTTCGGTCAAGTCCACCTGCTGAGGGCTTTGATCAGGTCTATTTCCCCGGTGAGTTGGAGGCGATGAAGTACGCACAGTGGAGCCAGAACGGGCTCCCGTTACATAGGGATCATTTGCAAGGATTGGCGGATTTGGCGGATGAACTTGGGGTCCCTGTGTTCTGGAAAGTGTAGGGTCATTTATAGTGAATTCAAAAAATAAATAAACACTTCCACCCCCCATGTTTGGTAGGCGCTGTTTCCAACTGCGCCGATTTGGAGTGTCCCATTAATTCTAAAATCTACTATAGTTTTTGGTTTTTAACTGATTTTAGAATGACTCGAACCCGTAGGCGGGGCATCTTGCCCCGCCGTAACCTTGACCGGGAGATCGAACTATGGGAGAATTAAATGATCCTACTGGAAAGTGCAAGACATATAATATCTGCCTTGCGTAGAAGTTTAGAATAAATGTATTTAGGAGGAAATCGAAGAAAATGAAATCAAGGTTATTATTTTTGACCGGTTGTTTGCTCTTTTTCACGTTGATGGTAATACCATTTGAATCTAGCGGCCACAGCGTGGAAATATATCGCATACAGATGAACGACAAAAACCCTATTGTCCGACGAGATGCTGCCGAAAATTTGGTTCGGGTGAGCAAAACCCATGCAGAAGATGCACTGCCGCTTTTAATAAAAGGGTTAAAGGACGAAGACAAATATGTGCGTCGTTATACGGCGATGGCGTTAGACACGATGGGTAAACCTGCTGTAGATGCCATTCCTGCGTTAATAGAAGCACTGAAGGATGAAGAAGATGTAACGGTTCGTGCTAAGATCGCCCAATTATTGGGGAAGCTCGGCAAGAATCATGCGCGAGATGTCGTTCCAGCCCTAGTGGCTGCCTTCAAAGATAAGGATCCATGGGTCCGTTCCAAGGTCGCAGAGGCGTTGGGTAAGCTTGGCGAATCGGCTCATGAGGCGGTTCCTGCATTGATAGCCGCATTGCAGGACGAGGATAAAGGGGTGCGCCGTCGGACCACCGAAGCGCTCGGAGGAATTGGTAAACCAGCCCAAGCAGCGGTTCCTGCATTGATAACGGCATTGCAAGACGAGGATAAAGGGGTGCGCCGTCGGGCCGTCGAAGCATTGGGGCAGATTGGTAAGCCAGCCCACGAAGCTGTGCCGGCATTGACGCAGGCACTGAAGGCTAAGGATGAGGGCATTGCGCTCTCCGCTGCTATTGCATTGGGTCGAATCGGTGAACCTGTCGAAGAGGCAATCGCGATGTTGATAGATGCATTGCAAACGAAAGAATGGCATATTCGTGAACAAGCGGTTACGGTTCTGGGGACCGTGGCGGATTCCGCTCCAGATGTTGTGTCTGTATTGGTGAAGGCATTGGAAGATGAGCATAAAGGGGTTCGCTACCACGCGCTCGAAGCGTTATTGGAAATAGACACACCAGAAGCGATAAAAGCGGTCGAAGAATTTAGAAAAAACAGTGAGAAATAGTTCATAGACGATCTGATTTCCTCTTTTAGTTTAGGAGGATGAGATTTTTTTGTTGACAGGAGACTAGATGTGTAATAAAATATCAAAATCCTTGTATTGTAATCGACATTTTTTCTTAAGAATCGAAACTGGAAAGGAAGGTTAGCCGTGTATAAAACTAACAGGTTGCCCAAACTATCTCTGCTTGTGGCAATTGCAGTTTTGGCGAGTTTCTCGCTTGTTGCACCGAGTTTCGTTCAAGCCATAGAGATTCTGTTTGAGGATAATTTCAAGGGCGGTAAATTAGACGGTTCAGGAAAATGGCATGTCGCCCTCGGTAAATGGAGCATTCAAGGCGGAGAATTAAGAAATACCTCCGCTGATAAAAGTCTGATAATTGTGACCGATAAACACTGGGATCCAGAATGGGTTGATTATTGGTTCTACGCAAAAGTCTCCACTTCTGCCGGTTCTGAGCCAGCCATCCTCTGGCGGTTTCATAGCGACGGTTCACAGGGTGGTAACTTTTCTCCCGCCGGAAGCCTGCCCAAACGGATGCAAGAAAGTGGGCGCCGTCATGTGATCTATTGGCATTTCAACCAGGGTGGTGCAGTCGTCCAACGTGATGTCCGGACTATTATCAAGCCATTTGAAATCACCGAAACCAAAACAAAGTTCAACGCTGGGACAGACTATTATGTCAAAATCGAAAATAGTGCAAAGTATTATAAACTGTACCTAAGCGATCAACCCGGAGCAGTAGCAGCGGGAAATTTTGGCGAACCTATCGTTGACCTCGAAGCCTTAGGGAAAAAGGATCTCAACATCAACGGTGAAGGGCGTATCGGTTTTGGAACCGTTAATGGCAAGATAACGGCAGATGATGTGTTTGTTACAACTCCTGAAGGTAATCCCTTTTCCGTTGAGGCAAGAGGCAAATTGGCAACGGTTTGGGGCGACCTGAAAGCTGGGCAGTAGACCACAGTATCCCGTAGAGGGTGCCTTTAACTCGGCTGCCACAGATCTAAAAAATGTGAACGCGCTATGAATATCTCTTCAGCGGCGCGTCGACAGACGAGATACAGTAGTAGTTCGGTTGTATCACGTCTGAAAAATTAGAAATAAGTTGTTTATGTTTAACCGCGCGATAAATCGCGCAATTTCAGATGGGGCTTAACCATCATTTTATCAATTTACTTTAATTAAAAATTGGAGGAGATAACACCATGTTTAGGTACGCTATTCTATGCACGATGGCGTTAATAATGCTATTTTCTGTATCACTTGTTTTTGCACATTCGGGTGGTCAGGCGAAAGCCTTCTTCGCACAAAAACCACCGGAACTCGATGGCAAGGTTGATGACGCGTTTCAGGAACATTGGGCTGAGTATCAAGCCGCCGACATGCACATGGATGTCGAACGCGTTCCGGATTGGTTCCTCTTTGAGGAAACCTCACCCAACCGAGTGAGTCGAGGCACCATTGATGATGCCGACGATTTGAGTAACGAGTTCGGGTTTCTCTTTGACGAAGAACGCCTCTACTACATCGGTGTGATTAAGGATGCGAATTTGCCCACCGATATCAATAGCGGCGAGGCAAAGGGCAAGGGCGGACCCACCGCACCGAATACGTCTGAGTTGTGGCTTGAGTTTGATTTTGAGCATAATGCTTGCAGGCAGCCCAAAGGGAATGACGACCGGGATCTCGCGCAAGTTGACTGCTGCAAACCGCAGCCCGGCGACCATTGGTGGCGGATTAAACCGTGGACCGGCGCCGGTACCTCCGAACCTGCATGCTGGTGGAACCATGGACAGAATTCGGTGCTCGGTGATGTGCACGTCTTCGACGAAGATTGTACGGCAAATACAGCGGCGACCCAAACCGGCGATGGCATGATCATGGAAGTTCACCTTAACTATAAAGAGGGAATGACTATATCAACCATCAAGCCTCAGGAATTCACCGATGGTGTCGTCGTGGGATTTGACTCGACGATGAATGACCACGAAGCTGCAGGTGAGAGTCGAGAAGGTTCTATCTCTTGGGCATCTTCCTTTGAGAATGACAACTGTGTCTGTATCTACGGCGACCTCCAGATGGTCGGTGTGCGCTCTGTCAGTCCGAAGGACAAACTCCCACAGACGTGGGGCAATATTAAGCTGAATGTAGAACGAGGACTATAATTAAGTAGTCCAAATATGAAGCGTGATGCGCTGTTAAATCAGTGTATCACGCTTTATTTTTATCTTTTGTTGAATATACAGGTCGGCTGTGATTCAGCAGGCGATTACATGACAGGCTTTGACTGCACTTTTCACGCCGGAATGTAACAAAGTCCCAATAACAACGGTTTAACCATCAAGGGAAATTGAAAGACGATAACTCAACGCTACTTATCGTGAATTCAAAAAATAAAGAAACACTTGCGCTCCCCGGTAGGTGCGGTTTGATGAAGTTTAAGTATTTAAATCGGTAATCCCTATTTTCCTCGAAACATACGGTAGGCGCGGTGGTAAACCGCGCCGGTGTCGCTAGCAAATTACCGAACTGTTTTTTTTATCTTCATGTAACCACACCGGCTTGGCGTGTCCCGTTAATTCTAAAATCTACTATAAAATAGTTCAAATTGTGTTTTAAAGAGATAAGGAGGGAGTTGAAATGAAAAAAGTTTTATTATCACTATTCACCCTCGTATTCGCCAGCGTTATGGTGTGTCTCTTAGTGTCCCCGACCGCTACGGCGAAAATCCTTTTTGAAGACAACTTCAAAAACGCAGAAAAGTCCAAAAAAAATTGGGTGTTTGCCGCAGGAGATTGGAAAGTTCAGGGCGGTAAACTGACGCAAGGAGCGGTGGTAGACCGCACAATGGCATACATGTCAGATGCCGCTTGGCCAGAAGAATATGATGCCAAGGAGACTGCGCTGACGCAGTATATTTTCGAGGTGACTGTAAAGAAACTCAGAGGCGAGAATGGTGCCTTGATCTTCTGGCGTATCCGAGATGATATGAAAGTGCAGGTCGGCAGGGAGTGTGGCGGCGGTTTTAACAGTTCATTCTGTTTAGGCGACGCCGGCGCAGAGGGACGCCTCGAAGATATAGGCAAAGGTCGCATTAAGCTCTGGTGGGATCTTGGTCGTGAGGGCAAAACGTCGGTTCTAGTGAGAGACATTAATGGACTTGCCAAAGACAGAAATGGCACAGATTCAAAACACAAACTCACGAAAAACAAAGAGCATCGCATCAGAATTGAAAATGATGCTATACTTCTTAAGATGTTTTTTGACGAGGAACTAGTCTGGGAAGGCAAGGAAATCAATGGTGCTAATAAGGGGGGCAGGATTGCTCTCGGCACCCATGCGACATCTGTTGAATTTTCTGACTTTGTTATCACTGATCTTAAGGGACAAGGTGTTGAACCCGGCGGCAAAATAACAACCACTTGGGGTTCGCTAAAAACTGGCAGATAAATCTATTTCATTGCATTTGGTCGTTTATCTCTAGAAGGGAGGGATATGAAGAAGGTATTATCAATTCCATCTAATTTTGTAGGGGCGTGCCTCGTTGCGCTAATCCTACTGGCTTCTCCTGCTACGGCGCAGGTCCTGTTTGAAGATAATTTTTCAAAGCCGAACCGTACCGCGGAGAAATGGTCATTTCTGCAAGGCGCGTGGGACGTTCAGAACGGAGCACTCCAACAAGGTCAGGCGGATGGACGCACTATCGCTGTCATTTCGGATGATTTCTGGGATGATACGTGGAACGAATATATCTTTGAAGTGACCGCAAGAAAATTAAGGGGCAGTAATGGGGTTCGCATCTTTTGGCGGATCAAAGATGATTTGCAGCCCGGTCCCGGCAGAGACGACGCCCGGTCATTTACGCTTGGTGGTCCCGTTAAGGGGCGGCTTGCTGACGAAAAATCCCGTATCAAGTTTTGGTGGGAGATCGGTTGGAAGAACAGTGAGTCGTTTGTTATTCGGGATGTTAGAGGTATTACGGACATTAAAAAAGGGACCGAGACAAAACACAAGCTAGGAAGAGATGATCTGCATGTCAAAATTTTGAATCAAGGTCTCTTCCTCCAACTGTTCCTTAATGACGAATTAATCTTTGAGGGAAAGGATATAAACGGTAGTAAAGGAGGGCGTGTCGGCGTAGGTACAGAGGGCACGACTGCTGTGTTTGACAATGTTTTTGTGACGGGTCTCAAGGGACGATCTGTTGAGCCAGATGGTAAGTTAACGACCTCCTGGGGTTTGGTAAAAACCCGTTGATAAATCTGTTCTTTCGCATTCAATCGTTTATATTCAAAGGATGTGTCGTAAAGCCCCCGCCTTTTGGTGTGGGGCTTTCTTCTTTCTAACTGTCCCCTGAATCCTCGCCTATTTCCAGCTATGAAGGACACAAACGCAATAACCTCAATCAAAAAGCGCGCGGTGCTAATCGGCGTATTGTTAATCATCGCCAACAGTTACTGGATCGCCTATGTCGAAATGATATGGCACACGGCGCATCTGACGACTGTTTCGCTGTCGGTCAACGTCATGTTCGCTGTCCTGATGATAACATGGCTAAACATAATTGTCCGTCAGTTTTCGCCAAAATCCGCCCTCAATCAACAGGATCTACTCGTTATCTATGCGATGCTTGCGGTGGGAAGTTGTTTCTCCGGGCACGACGCGATGCCCCGCTTGATGGGACTGATGCCCTACGCCTTCCGCTTTGCGACCCCTGAAAACGACTGGGCGGCGTTGCTATTTCACCACTTGCCGGATTGGTTGGTCATCTCCGACCCGAAGACCGTCAACGATTTTTACGAGGGGAACGTCAACTTCTTTGCGGACGGCTATGTGCGGTATTGGGTGACGCCCATCCTATCGTGGTCGATCGTCATCTTCTCGTTGATGCTCATTTTCCTCTGCCTGACCTCGCTCATCAGGAGGCAGTGGGTGGATCGTGAAAAATTAGCGTATCCGATTATCCAAATTCCTCTCGAAATCACTGCTCAGTCTGGGGGCATCTTCAGGAACCGTGTTCTGTGGATCGGCTTTGGGCTCGCCTTCGGAATTGACCTGTGGAACGGGATTGCGTTCTTTTTTCCTATCCTCCCCTCTCTGCCCATTAATGACCGCACCAGAAACGTCTTCAGCTTTTCACAGAAGCCGTGGAATGCGATGGGTAGCACCTCATTTTATTTTCACCCCTATCTGATTGGTCTTTCCTTTGTCCTGCCATTGGATCTCTCCTTCTCGTGTACGTTCTTCTACCTCTTGCGGAAGGCGCAACTTGTCTTTGGTAGCATGGCGGGGATCAGGAGTATCCCCGGCTACCCATTCTTGGGAGAACAGGGTACGGGTGCCCTGTTCGCTTTACTCGCTGTGACCTGTTGGACTGGCAGAAGACATTTTGTGCAGGTCCTCTCGCGCGTCATCCGTCCAGATCCAGACGATGAGGCAAACGAACCGATCTCTTACCGAACTGCCGTCTTTACACTGTTTGTCTGTCTCTTGGTGTTGATGGTTTTCTGCATAAAGGGTGGGATGTCATTCTGGGGCTATGCCGTTTTTATCGGTATTTACTTCGCGATTGTTGTCGGATTAGCGCGTATGCGGGCGGAGTTGGGACCGCCGATTCACTCGATCGGCTACATAAACCCACAATACCTGATGGTTGCCATGTTCGGGACACGCCGCCTAAAACCGGGGAATTTAACGATACTCTCGTTGATGAACTGGATGAGTGGTGCCGGATTTCGCACCCACCCGATACCCGATCAACTTGAGTCCTTCAAACTTGCAGAGCGAACTCGCATCAGAAATCGGACGATGTTCATTGTACTGATCATTGCCAGCATTGTTGGTATCGAATCCAGCCTCATCCTTTACCCATATACGATTTACAAGACAGGGGTGGCAGCGGGGTCTGAACAGATTCATGCCGGCGGTTCGGGAACTTACAACTATCTCTCCGGGTGGTTGGTCAATCCCAAGCCAACGAATTGGTTATCAATGAGCGTTCTCGGTTTTGCTTTTTTCGTGAACCTCGGTATAATGTTTTTTCGTACGCGATTCGTTTGGTGCCCACTTCACCCGGCAGGCTACGTTATCGGTCTGGCACCCGGCACAACGGATATGATCTGGTTCCCTGTAGCGATCGCAATGGTTACCAAGTGGCTGTTAATCAAGCATGGTGGTATCAAAGCGTATCGTGCGGCAATTCCCTTTTTCGTGGGATTGGTTCTCGGCGAAGCGGTGATGGGCTGCTTCTGGCCCATCCTGAGTCTTATCCTTACCTCCTCCGTATATAGTTGGTGGTAATCGCGCCCAAATATCCGAAGAGCGCATATCAATCCCGATCTATCAGGGCGGACCGCTACACTCCAGAGGAGCCAATATGAATAGTCCGTTAATATCTCAATTTTTTAGCCCCAGCGGGGCGACATGTTTATAGAACATCGAGCCATCAATTCCTCCAAGCCCCTGCGGGGCGACATGTGCATCTCTGAAAGATCCGTGCCTTATGAAGCTAAGTGTTTTGATGCCAGTTTACAATGAGAAGAAAACGCTTGCAGAAATCGTCTCCCGTGTGCTTAACCAGAGAATCAGCGGCATCAATTCCCTTGAACTCGTGATCGTGGATGATGCGTCAACCGACGGTTCCACCGAAATCATCAAACAACTGGCACGTACTCATCAGCAGATTAAACCGATTTTTCAAAAAAAGAACCGGGGGAAAGGTGCTGCGATTCGCGAGGCAATAGAAGTCGCTTCTGGGGAGGTAGCCATTATCCAAGATGCGGATCTTGAATACGATCCGAAGGATTTCCGCGCAGTATTGACTCCTATTCTACAGGGTAATGCGGACGTGGTTTATGGGTCACGTTTTATGGCGAAAGAAAGTAGGCGCGACCTCTATTCCAGCCATGCTCTGGGCAATAGATTTCTGACATTTTTGAGCAACACGTTTACCAACCTCAATCTGACGGACATGGAAACCTGCTATAAGGCATTTCATCTACAGACCTTAAAAACAATCCCGTTACGGTCAAACCGTTTTGGGGTTGAACCAGAGATTACGGCGAAAATTGCCAAGCGGAAGCTACGCTTCCACGAAGTTCCTATCAGTTACCACGCCCGCACCTACGCCGAAGGCAAAAAAATTAAATGGAAAGATGGGGTTGTCGCGATTTACGTCATTCTCAAATATTGGCTTGTTGATGATAGCGTTAAGAAAGACTAACTAGGATTAAACGCAAAACTCCGCGAAATGGTTAGTTTACAGCTGCTGATACGCTCTCCGGTTAAAGGACAAGAATGAAACGTGATGTGTGAAACGTGAAGACCCGAAGACGGAAAATTGAATCGTTTTGTTTTCTCGTTCTCTTGTCATGACCCAATGAACCGATGAACCTTGAACGATGTGAAAAAACAGTCTCATCAACTAGTACACTGTCAGGCAAATTATTGTCTATATGGATTGAGACTCATAATACTTCGTAGGGGTCGGGTCACCCGACCCCCTTGTTGATATGCAAAACTTATATGACTGAGTACTAGTACCAAGAGTATCGTAGGTTGGGTTGAACGGTTCAACCCCAATCTCTATCAAGGACGGAGATGTTCTGTTTTTCAACAACACTGCTTTGTAGATAGAGAAAGTGAAACCCAACACCTCTATCCGCTGCAGATAAAATGTTGGGTTTCACTCGACTTGTGAACTTTCAACCCGAATCGTCCCTCTAACCCTAGTTGTCGTGCGTAGCATTTTCATCAGTTCCGTTCAACCCAACCTACGGACTCGAAAAAGTAGTAGGCATCCGCCGTATGCGGTAACCTTTTAAAACATAGACTCATGTGCAAAATGCGAAGCGCGGGCGGGGAGACCCCGCCCCGACGGTTTCTCTTCGCATTTTGCACTTCCTCTTGATATGAACCTTCAGAACCACTAACTAACAGAAGTGAACAAGAAATGATCGAATATATCTGCGACCAATGCAATACAACGTACCCTATCGACTCTCTCCGGTACAAATGCGATTGTGGTCAACCCCTTCAACTGACAAAAACAGAGGGGGGCTTTTCAATTGACCAGGTTTCTAAGGATGACAGCACCCTCTGGCGCTATCACCAAGCCCTTCCGATTGCCGATGAGGGGTCAATCATCTCGCTCGGCGAGGGGATGACCCCGCTTGTATCCTTTGATAACCCCACATACGATCATCGGTTGAAGTTAGATTTTGTTTGTCCGACCGGTTCATACAAGGACCGAGGGGCCGCCCTCCTATTGTCCAAAGTCAAGGAACTTGGCATCCAGGAGGTTGTCGAGGATTCGTCGGGGAATGCGGGGGCAGCAATAGCGGCGTATAGCGCGAAGGCGGGGATTGACTGCACGATCTACTGCCCGGCGTCCACCTCGAAAGGTAAGCTCGCGCAGATATCGATGTACGGTGCGAAACTCAAGCTGATCGAAGGAAATCGTGCTGCGACGACGCAGGCAGTCCTCGGAGCAGCGGAGACCACCTATTACGCCTCGCACAACTGGAATCCGTTCTTTTTGGAAGGCACAAAAACCGTCGCCTTCGAGATTGCGGAGCAGCTCGGTTGGCGAGCTCCAGACCATATCATCTGTCCAATCGGGTTCGGAAGTGTCTATATGGGCTTGCATATCGGATTTCGGGAGCTGCAAGCACAGGGGATTATCACCAAAATCCCCCGTTTACTTGGCGTTCAATCCGCAGCGTGTTGTCCAATTTACAAGGCATATTCCGAAAATAGATCGCAGGTCGAAAGATCTCCCCAAACTTATGAGACACTCGCAGAGGGCATCACATCTGAAGCACCGATTCGTGGAGATACGATTATGTGGGCTCTCCACGAGACCAACGGCGCGATTACAATCGTTGATGAGGCGGAGATAGAGGTCGGCATTAAAGCCCTCGCTTCAAAGGGCATCTACGTTGAACCCACCTCTGCCGTTATCGTCAAAGCCTTTGATAAGTTTGTGGAATCGGGGATTATCCGGGCGGAGGATATTACCGTTTCTATCCTGACGGGTTCAGGTCTGAAAGCAACTGATAAACTGATGAAAATCGCGTGAGAGAATATGAGGAGATATACGATGGAACAATCCGAGGGGAAACTTCACAATCAGGTGGCGATCGTTACCGGTGCCGCGCAAGGGATGGGCGCAGCAATCGCTGGGCGTTTGGCAGCGGAAGGTGCGAAGGTTGTTTTGAGCGACATCAATGCCGAAAAGGTTGCACAGGTCGCTGAGAGAATAAACGCCGCCGTCGAGGATAGCGCGTTAGCGATGCAGACCGATGTCACAAAAGAGGGCGAAGTTGCGGAGATGGTCGATGTGGCTATCGAACATTATGGGCCCGTTGGCATTCTGATCAACAATGCAGGGATTCTCTATCCAACCCGAATTGACCACGTTACCAAAGCCGAGTGGGATGAGGTCCTTGATGTAAACCTGAACGGTAGCTTTCTCTGTTCAAAGGCGGTGCTGCCGATCATGAAGGCGAATAAATTTGGTCGCATCGTCAATATGTCTTCATCTGCGGGGAGAAGTGTCAGCACACTCGGCGGCGTTCACTACACCGCCGCCAAAGCGGGTGTCCTCGGCTTGACGCGGGGGATGGCAAAGGAGGTCGCGCCTTTCGGTATTACCGTCAATGCGATTTGTCCCGGACTAATCGACACCGAGATGGCGCGGGAGAATTGCACACCTGAACAGTTACGCGCTTATGAAGAGAGCTTTCCGATTCCCAGATTGGGGACACCTGATGAAGTAGCACAACTCATAATCTTTCTGGCAACGGATGCGGCGTATATCACAGGGGCATCAATCGATATCAACGGCGGTGATCTGATGATGTAGGCGATTGGATCGTCTATCAAAATGGAGGGATACGGAATGATTGGTACAATGAAATCTCATTTGAAAACGTTGCTCGAAGAAATCGAGGAGAGCGGATTATATAAAAAAGAGCGAATCATCACCAGTCCACAGCAGGCGCGCATCAATGTCCAGACCGGCGAAACCGTCCTCAATATGTGCGCCAATAACTATCTTGGATTGGCGAATCACCCGGCGATTATCAAAGCGGCGAAGGAAGGCATAGATCAGTGGGGACATGGACTTTCGTCCGTGCGATTTATCTGCGGGACACAGTCTATCCACAGGACGCTGGAGGAGAAAATCTCCGAGTTCCTCGGTACAGAGGACACCATCCTTTATACCTCCTGCTTTGACGCGAACGGGGGACTGTTTGAGACGTTGTTGACCGAAGAGGACGCGGTCCTCAGCGACGAATTGAACCACGCCAGCATCATCGACGGGATTCGGCTGTGCAAAGCGAAACGTCTCCGTTTCAAGAATAGTGACATGGCAGATCTGGAAGCCAAGCTCAAGGACGCTCAGGATTCGCGCTTCCGTCTAGTCGCAACGGATGGCGTGTTCTCTATGGATGGCACCATCGCCGACCTACGGGATCTCTGCGACCTTGCGGATCAATACGATGCCTTGGTCATGATCGACGATTCCCACTCAACGGGGTTCATGGGCAAAACGGGGAAAGGCACGCATGAATACCGCGACGTTATGGGCAGGATCGACATTATCACCAGTACACTCGGAAAAGCACTCGGCGGTGCCAGCGGCGGATTTACAAGCGGCAGGAGTGAAATCATAGATCTACTGCGCCAACGCTCGCGTCCCTATCTGTTCTCCAATACCGTCGCCCCAAGTATCGTCAGTGCGTCCCTGAAGGCACTTGAGATGATAACAGCGTCCACTGCCTTGCGAGACAAGTTGGAGGAAAATACCCGTTACTTCCGAGCAAAAATGGCGGAGGTGGGGTTTGACATCCCGTCCGGCTCCCATCCCATCGTGCCGATTATGCTTGGGGATGCAAGACTGGCACAGCAGATGGCGGCGCGCCTCCTCGAAAAGGGGGTATACGTGATTGGGTTCTTCTATCCTGTCGTCCCTGAAGGCACCGCACGAATTCGGACGCAAATCTCCGCCGCACACTCCATCAAAGACCTCGATTTCGCTGTCAGGATGTTTGCCGAAGTTAAGGGGGAGTTGGGGATATATAGTGAATTCAAAAAATAAAGAAACACTTGCGTCCCCCCGGTAGGTGCGGTTTGTAACCGCACCGGTTTGGCGTGTCCCATTAATTCTAAAATCTACTTAGGAGTTACGCACTTAGGTTTGTAGTAGCGCAATTCATTGCGCGTCGCGACGGACGATAAATCACTCTACTACCAACCTACGGATTTACTGTAGTTGCCTGATTTATCAGGCTGTAGTTGCCCGATTCATCGGGCGTTGGGAACGGTATCCAGTTGCCTTGAATCCCGATTTATCGGGGCGGCGATAAATCGCCGAACTACAATGCTCTGAGCGTTCAACTGCGTAAGTCTTAATCTACTATAATTGCCTCTGAGCAACCAAGACGAACGATTCATCTAACAACCTATCGCCTCGTTTTGCAGCTCTCAAGCCCTTAGTCCTTGGTCTTCGCAGTGATAAATTGGATTTGTTGCTTCAACTGGTTTCCATAAAGATCTATGACACTGAGCTCAATTTGATAAACTGCGTTGCTGACCAGTTCATTTCCCAATCTGGGGACCATCTTAAGTTCATACGACGATTCCTGCTGTATTTCCCATACCAAAATCTTACCCTTGAGACGGCTGAACGGCACACCCCTAGCCAAGGGGGGGTACTGCGGCCGAACATCAAGACGGATAATACTTGCTGTAGCGTCATAGATATAGTTATTGAATCTAAAATAGATGCCCTCCTGATTCAGTGCCGTGCTATCTACAGCGTTGTCGCCCTCTTTAATGGAACTCTCTAAGATCACCGGGGGCGGGAACGCTTCAAGGGCTTTTTTGGCTTCATATATGTTATTAAGGGTTTGTCGGGCGTGATACTCTGCCAAATCCAACTGCTTTAGTGCCCGCACCGCCGTTTCGCAGAGACTCGTATCCCCTCGTTCCAGGCCCTTGTTTAGACCTGCAATTAAATTCGAAATAACCTCCGGCGGGATTGGACCAGCGCAATATCTACTAGTGGGTTGGTAGGCTTCGTTCCAAGCGTACACGTAAGCCTCAGCAACACCGAAACGGACACTCCACTTAGGAGAACGCAGTGCTATGGCCAATCGGAGTTGCTCCCCGATTTTTAGAAGCGGTAAAATGGCATTATTATTCCGGTGGGGGTGTTCATAGTCGAGTATTTCCAGCATAGCGCCTGCCACTGCTGAGATGTCCACTGCCGAGATGTCATCTAGGTAATCATGGGAGCCCGTGAACATTAGAATTACGCTATCCTGCACCTGCCGATCCTTACCACGCAATGCCTTTAGCAATACAGGAACAGGGGGATTATGGAGAGTTGTCAATAAGCCAACTACACGCCGGCGAACTAGCACATTTTCATGCTCCATAGCGGATAGGAGATAAGGCTTTGCGAGCTCGCCGATGTCCCGTAACACGCGTGAGGCATTGGTGCCCAACATCCGATCTTCATCACCACACGCCTCGATTAAGTGTGGCACCGCCGGTTCACCGATACTGATTAGTGCCTTCCAAGCTGCACGTCTAGGTGCCATATCTGGATCAGCCGAAATATCTGGAAAAACTGGAAAAGGGCTTGGTCCGCTTAATGCCATTTCTATCAATGCCCGAACGGCAGGTGCCCCTACTGCGACCAAACCGGCTATCGCCTCCTCCTGCGTGGCTTGAACGCCAAGTTGTTGGATTAACAATTCAATCTGCTGTTCTTGACTTTCTTGTTGTTGTGCGTGAGATGGGATAGCTGTCAGAATTAAACCACAGAAAACTATAATACAATCAATCCGTTGCCTATTCATTTGATTTCCTCCTTTGAGGGCGGTAGAGAACACAACTGGATTATCTAAACTGGGTCCGTGTACTATTATGGCAAAGGCGGAAAATAATCTGAGGCGTAAGATGCCAAGAACATTAGCTTTGCCCGGTATGACCCGCCCATGTTACCCGCCGCTCTTTGCGCGAGCTGGGCAGGTTCAAATTCACTATGCCTCACATGCCAATCAGTTGGTTGATTGGCATCACGAATTTCCCAAGCCAGTTGGGCATCTCGGTCAAAGGACATTAGTTCCAGATGGTAACGCGCTTGTGGCGTAAAGTTGGCCGGGTTAAATATATGGGAGTTTGTGATAAAGTTATGTGCATGGGACAGTTCGTGATTGAGAACCATACGCAATTTAGCCATTTGACTTGGATAACGATGAGATCCTTTTTCAGGTTTATTGGATTTTAAAATCTCTATCGGGATCCGGTTCTGATCAAGGTAGTTGGGATCGGTATAGCCCTCTGCAGATTTTGCAGGAACTTGGGAGAGATCCCCAAATGTGATTTCAACGACTATATCTGGGTTGTTAATCACATCTCTCAATATGTGTCCTGTTGCCTTGCTACCGGCAATCCCGGTCCCCGCTGCCCCGCCCGTGAATAATGCATCAAAGATTAATGCATCATCACCCTTTAGCCCACTCGGCAGAGTGGATAGCGATCGGATTTCCGTCCCTTTTCCAATTCTCAACATTTTGGCACCTCCATAAAATTGTCCTAAAAAATGATATGATGGAGGTTATTTTAACATAACATATGTTAAGTATCAAGGGGAAAATTTCAAAAAAGGTTCACTTGTCTTCATTTTTTCGGGTATAGTATTGACACGGTTTTAGTTGTAAGAAGTGTGAGACATCTTTCCAAGGAGGGAAACAAAGCCGATGTGTGAAAAACCGGGATCGGTCGAATATCATCTCACAACAAACTGGAGCATATGAAATCTATAAACCAATTGACAATGAAACACAAATTCGCTATTATAACACAAGATGCTAGACAACCCCGATAGATCGGGATTTCGCTACACTCAACCTGTAGGTCGAGTTTTGATACCCGATACCTAAAAATAATCAAATTTACGACACACATGTCGCCTCTCTGAGGCTTGGGAGAATTGGTTTACCAATGTGCTGTCAGGATGTTTGCCAAAGTTAAGGGGGAGTTTATAGTGAATTCAAAAAATAAAGAAACACTTGCCCCCCGGTAGGTGCGGTTTGTAACCGCACCGGTTTGGCGTGTCCCATAGAAAGGTAAACCTTTGGGTTTTACTCCTAAAGGAATTTTTGATAAGATTTACCTTTATTTACCTCAAGTTATGCGGTTATGACCGGGGTATCTACAGATACACCTCCTCATTTAATCAATAGCCCCGGAAAACCTGATACAGAAAGGAAAACACATTGAGAATTATTGACCCACACGTTCATGTCTGGAAAAATGACCCACAATTCCCGTGGGCACCTGAAACGACCAGTCCACCGACCGACGATGCCACACCGGAGATGTTGTTAGACTTGATGAACGCCAACGGTGTTGAGAAAACGGTGTTGGTGCAGGTCATCCATTATCGCTGGGACAACAGTTATGCCGCTAAGGCGATAAAAGACTATCCCGACAAATTCATGGCGGTCTGCCGGATTAACCCGGAAGATCCCGACGCGCCAGACCACCTGAGTTACTGGGTTGAGGAGCACGGCATCCACGGTGTCCGCCTCAGCCCGTCCGGCAGTGCCACCGACGACTGGTTCACAGGTCCATTGATGGATCCAATCTTCAGCCGTGCGGAAGCACTTGGTGTTCCGATGCTAATTTTGACCGGCGTCGATCGAATGCCCGACCTCGCAGCAATCTTGGAGCGGCACAGCGATCTTGATGTTTCTATCGATCACATGGCAAGCGCACCACTGGATGACCCCGACAAGCAGCAGCTGTTGCTAGATATGGCACGATTCCCACGGGTTTACGTCAAAATTAGCCACACATGGTCATCTTCCGATAGCACATATCCTTGGGCGGATTCGCACGACTTGGTCAAGAAAGTCTATCAGGCATTTGGCGGGAAGCGCATCATGTGGGGAACGGATTGGCCCGTCTGCTTGCCCAACGCCACTTACGCACAAACCCTATCCGTCGTGCGGGACGAGATGGACTTCTTCGCACCGGAAGATCGGGAATGGGTATTGGGCAAAACTGCGCTTCAGCTTTGGAACTTTGGGGAATAGGATCGGTTTTCAAGGGTTCAGGGTGCCACGACAAGCAAACGAGACAATTCCGTTTTCCAATCTTCACGTTTCACGCATCACGTTTCACTTTTGATCTGTGACCGGGGTGCATATTAGCAGCTGCAAACTATCACCACTGATATTAAGCAAAGGGAGGCATCTACGATGCTATTTTGCCCAGAATGCAGTGCTGAATATACTTCAGATGTTTCAATCTGTGCCGATTGTCAAGTAGAATTAGTACCGGAACGCCCATCGGAGGACAGCGCAGAATACGTTGATTGGGAAGTTGTTCAGGAGATTCCCAACGAATTTGTGGGAAACCTAATCAAAGGGGTATTAGAGGGCGAAGGGATTGACGCAGTGATCCGTCCGCACGAGATTTCCGCGCTCGGTGGGATTCGGCTCGAATCTGAATGGGGTGAGATTCTTGTCCTCTCCGATCAGGTGCAAAATGCGAAGACGGTGATTGAAGACTACCTTGCGAACCTACCTGAAGATGCCCTCGAAAACGGTGACGTGGAGGCAGAAGAGGACTGATCGTTAGGAAGCGTCGGGATTCGGAGATCCCTCCTACAGGAGAGCTAAATGCCCTTGAGGGGTCAACATTTGTATTGACAAACTCGCTTTGATTCGCTATAATGCCTCAGTCTTTTCTCGGTGTAACCGCTTATCTCGTATGCCTCAATCTGGAGGATCGTTTGCCACGATTTAATAGACATTTAAGCCTCTTTATACTCTGCGGAATCGCACTGTGCCCATGGACAGCAGCCGATGGCGCAGACATCCACGAAAACGTCGGCACACGGGCGATGACATTCCTGAAGATCGGCGTGGGTGCGAAAGCCATCAGTATGGGAGAGTCTCAGGTCGCTGATGCCGATGATCTGTATGCGACATATTGGAATCCAGCGGGACTTGCCCAACTCCAACGTCCACAACTGGGCTTCATGCACAATGAATGGTTTGAGGGGATTAACCATCAATTCATCGGCTTTGCACAGCCCCTTGGGAACGCAGGCACACTCGGCGGGAGTCTCATCTACCTCTCTTATGGCGAGCTTGAGGGATACGACATTAATGAGAATGGCGAGCCCGTTAAGACAGAGAACTTCCATCCTTATGACCTCGCCCTGATTGGCTCTTATGCTCGCCGGTTCGGGGGCGTACTGTCTTTAGGTGCTAACGCTAAATGGGTTCGAGAAAAGATTGACACGGAGAGTGCCCAAGCCATTGCGTTTGATATCGGTGGACTGTGTGCTATCCTCAACAATTCGCTCTCTTTTGGGTTCAACGTCCAACATCTCGGTGCCAAAGTCAAATTCGTCGAAGAATCCTTTAGTCTGCCTCTTAACATCAAAGTCGGTGCAGCGTATAGATTGCTGGATGAGGCGTTTACTCTCACCGCCGACCTAAACCGTCCCAGCGACAATGACCCTACCGTTGGGGTAGGGGCGGCGTTCACCGCCTACGAACTCATCCACCTGCGCGCGGGTTATAAATATAAACTCGGCGGCAACGATTTGGGCACGGCATCTGGTGTTACCAGCGGGATCGGATTTAGCATTGAGGGCTTTCAACTTGATTACGCCTTTGTCTCCTTTGGCAAACTCGGTGCCGCCCACCGATTTTCACTCATATCGAATTTCTAGGGCGTGTTGACGTTTTGAAGCTGCTCATTCGGCAAACGCTGTAATCATCAGGCAATCTGTCATAAGTAGCGCAAACTGTTAGTTTGCAGGTTGGGATCACAATCTAACAGATCGTGGTACAAAAGAGCACTTTTACGAAGCAGTTTTTTGAAAAGATTGGAAACAATCCCAATGCTTTAGCGTTGGGTCAGATGGCGTAATTTTAGTTGATTTTCTTGGCAAAGTATGGTGTACTTGGTTTGTCTTTCGGCGGGAGAATGTCAGCCCTATCGCACGATAGGGGCTCCCACAATCCACTGACATGGACACGAAAGACAGAAAGACAATTCCAATGTTAAAAACTCATAAAATCGCATTAGATCCAAACAACGTCCAAGCGACGCAATTCGCTCAACATTGTGGGTATGCTCGCGTTGCGTATAACCACGTCCTTTCTGATTTTAAGGCAGGCTTGGACGCAGGGCAATGGCGTTCACATATAGAATTAAACAAGCGTTTTAATTCGGTTAAACGTGAGGCATACGAGTGGTGCGACGAGTTAAATCAACGTGCTGCTCATAATGCAATTTACTTCAACTTTCATGATGCAGTCAAACGGTGGCAGTCTGGCGAGAGTCGTTTTCCTAAGTGCAAGAAGCGTTCTAAGGGGCAAAGTTTCCAAGCGGATGCGGGTCGAGGCACAACTATTATCGAAGGACAGCGTATAAAACTACCCAAGATGGGTTGGGTTCGTATGTTCCAAAAACTTCGACACCTCGGCACGATAGTTAAAGTGGTTATATCGAAAACTGCTAACCGTTGGTTCGCCTCTATTACCGTTGACCCCTTTACTGACTATCCTATTACTGATAATCGTGGACTGCCTGTTGTTGGTGTGGATGTCGGTATCAAGCACTTAGCTGTCACTTCTGAAGGACAGTATTTTGAGAATCCGAAAGCCTTAAAGCGATACGAGCGCAAGATGAGGCGTTTGCAACGCCAGCTAAGTCGAAGGAAGCAAGGCAGTCGGAATTGGCATAAGACGAAATCCAAGATTGCCAAGCTACACTACCGTATCACCTGCATTCGACAGGACGCTCAACACCAAGCAACGACGGCTATCGTCAACAATACAAGTCGTATTGGGATTGAGTCGCTCAACGTTGCGGGGATGCTTAAGAATCACAGACTTGCAAAGGCATTATCGGACGCTTCGTTGTCAAGCGTGCTGGCTATGCTTGCATACAAAGCAGAACGGATAGGTGTTAAAATTGTAGAGGCAGACACCTTCTACCCGTCAAGTCAGACTTGCTCGGCTTGTGGAGCCAAAAATAGTGACCTGTCATTGTCGGATAGGACTTACCAGTGCAGCGATTGTGGTCATACACAAGACAGAGACCTTAACGCTGCAATAAACCTTAGAAACGTCGCGGCGGGACACGCCGAGACGTAAAACGCTTGTGGAGATTTTGTAAGTCCTCACCCTCAACACGAGGCAAGAATCGCTGAAGCAAGAAGATAGCATGGAGACAGAAAATGTCTACCAATCAGTCTATTAAGAATCCCAAGTCTTTAGGCTTGGGAGCAGTCAAGAAATGCCTTCATTGAATCATAGCTATATTTGTCTTCAGATTCTCCGTCAATTGCTTCAGAATGAGAAGGTTGAGTCGCTCCCGGAACTCACATTGGATATTGCAAATGAACTCACGCCGGATATTTCAATTTTCCCCAAAGAGCAAATACATCCGAATTTTTTTCGTGATGTTCCTAAATTTCAACAGATGCCGGTTTTAGCAATTGAAGTTATTTCTTCAAGTCAAACTATTGAGGAATTGTTGGAAAAGGCAGCACAATTAATTCAAGCAGGAGTGAAGGTCGTTTGGACAATAGAGCCGCATAGCAGAAGTGTATTCGTAACGACATCGTCAGAAGAAAAGTTGTTCCACGATGGAATTGTTGAGAATGAGGAGATTCAGGTCGATTTTGCAAAGGTGTTTGGTCAACGGGCATCGTAACCTAAGAAATTGAGTTAGAGGACACAACTGTTATGGATTTCGTTCGACTCACCGAAAAACAGCGTCGAGACTTTAACGAAAACGGCTATCTGATTGTGCCTCAAGCCCTGGATCGGGCTACAGTTGATCGCCTCATCGAAGCCGGTGACCGATTGATGGAATCATTCGAGTACGAAGATTACTACGCCCATCGACGCCCCGGCCTCATCCAAGAGGAGGATGCCTACGCATCACTCGTTACAAACTCAAGCACGGTGCCGCTGATTGTTCAACTGCTCGGTCCTAACATCCATATCACCAATACCGCGCTAATTTATAAGCACCCACAAGCACCCGAAACACCCGCCTTCCGCAACTGGCACCGCGATGTCGGGGTCCACCTCGACCTTGGACATCAGAAACTGCCGCGTGTCGGGTTGAAAATCGGCTACTGCTTGACAGATTTCACCGTACCCAATTCTGGTGCGACCATGTTCGTCCGCAAAAGCAACAACCTCAGCGAGCCGCTCCCGGTTCCTAAAGGCAAAGTTGATCCACTGGAGTATGACGAGCCTATCCTACGTGCCGGAGACGCGTACCTATTCGAGAGTCGGATATACCACGCCGCTGCACTCAACTTTACCGATCAGGTTGCCAAGGTTGCGATTTACGGCTACCACTACTCTTGGGTCAAGCCAGACTACTATCTCCGACACTATAACGGCAGGTTGCAGCCGGATGCAGCACTATTGGAAAAATTGGATGACATCGGTAGGCAGCTGCTCGATGCGGGAGAGGGCACCGATGGCAGATCTGCACCCAACGGCATCCAGTGGCCCCTTGTCGAATGGGCGGAACGGCACAGTGTAATGCCAGAGAAACAGACTCATGTTGTCGAGGTTTGAGAAAGCGTTTAACTCCCCTATAGATATTGATTCCCTCCCGGAAGAAATTGTCCGCCCTCATGAATAAGGAAATTTATGTTCGTAAAATCTTCTCATCAATTGCGAAACGGTACGACTTCCTCAATTCTTTGTTAAGCCTGCGCCGCGACCGAGCATGGCGCAAGTTCACGGTACAGGCGAGTGAAGTGACGCAGGGGAGCAGAGTCCTTGATGTCTGTACTGGTACGGGTGAACTCGCGCTTGCCTATGCTGACGAAATCGACAACACCGCTGTAATTGGCACAGACTTCGTTTATGATATGCTCGCTGTTGGCAAGGATAAGGTTGCAAAGCAGGGACGGACTAACGCTTTTATCCCGATCGAAGCGGATACGCTTGAACTTCCATTTGCGGACAATACCTTTGATATCGTATCGGTTGGCTTTGGTATCCGCAACGTTGCTGATCTCCGGCTCGGCATCCATGAAATGTGTCGCGTTGCTGCGGCGAACGGTCGTGTCGCCATCCTTGAGTTTACGCAACCGACGACACCTCTATTTCGCCATTTATACTATTTCTACTTCAGAGGTCTTCTGCCGTGTATCGGAAATCTGATTTCAAGGAATAGGGATGACGCCTACGGTTATTTGCCAGATTCCGTTATGCAGTTTCCGGATTGCGAACAACTCAAGGCAATTATGGAGGAGTGTGGCCTCACAGATGTCCGATTTTACCGGAAGACGCTTGGCATTGTTGCTATCCACATTGGAAGAAAAAAATGACTCGGCTACCCTGGATTTGCCTAATTGTCCTAGTCGCGGTGGTGCTCGCTGGATGTAGCGATGATACCTCGACGATTAAAATTGGGGTCAGCATTCCAGAGACAACCGCCCCCGTTTATACCCTCATAAAGCAGGCAATGATTGACGGCGAAAAAGATCACGGAGTCAAAATTCTGTGGAATGGAGTCCGAGATGCGGGGGTCAAACAGAATCTAGCGACGTTAGAGACACAACAGATCCGTAGGATGCTTGACGAGGGGATTCGGGTCCTGATTCTCAAGCCTGTTGGTGGGAAAAGTGCCTACTCCATCCTGAAGGAAGCGGAACGCAGGAACGTACCCGTTATCACGCTTGATCAGTTGTTAGTAGGTATAAAGGTCCGAGGACATATTGCTGTCGATGAAACTGGGTTGGGGGAAGCAGCTGCCCAATATGCACTCAAAGAGATCGCTTACAAAGGCAATGTGCTTGTGTTGGAGGAGTCAACGGGGACAGAATCCTTTCGGAATATCGCGTTGGGGATTTATCGTGCCTTGGATCAGTATGCGGATCAAATTCGGGTACATTCTCGCGCCTCTCGACTTCATCCAGATGCTGCGTTAGATCTGACAGATCGTGTTCTAAAAAATTACGCGGGAAATATTCAATCAATTATCGCTGTGGATAGTACGCTAGCAGTCGGTGCGGTACGCGGTGTGCAGTTGCACGAACTGACCGATCAGATCATCACAGTTGGGGTGGGTGCAGGAGAGGAAGCATGTCGCCAGATTATGTTCAAGCAGCACGACGCCGAGGTGGATAGGATGCCTTATCAACGGGGGCAAACGATCTTAAAGGCAGCACTAGATGCCGTGAAAGATCGTCCGTTCGCTTTCGATAGTGAGTTGTCCAACGGTAGAATTTTAACGAAAACGAAATTCGGCGCAATCCGTCTCATTACACCCGCCAACTATTCGGTGATCGGACGGATGTGGCCCAATCTGTTTGAGGACAAAAAGTAGGTGATAGGGATGCGATATATTTCGTACTTCTTAATAATTGGGTTACTCGCCTGCCCCTTGTTTGCTTCAGATCAAGAGCAGGCAGAAGAGAAACCGCCGCAAGTTGGTGAGGATGCCCCCGATTTTACCTTACAAGATGCCGAAGATCGGGAACACGCACTAAAGAAGATGCGAGGTAAGGTTGTCTTTCTGATAATGGGGAATCGAAAAATCCGGGAGGAAGATGACAAATGGGGGTACGCCTTTCAGAAGGACTATCAAGAGAATGATCAGGTCGTCGCATACATTATCGCTGATATGCGGAGTGTCCCGGCATTCGTGCCTAAAGGGTTCATTAAGAGGCAACTCAAGAAGGATAAACCGCCGGTGACGCTACTGCTCGATTGGAAGGGCAAAGTGCATCAGGCGTATCGTACAGAAAAAGAAAAGCCGAATCTCTACATTATTGACCCTGAAGGGAAACTCGCTTTTCATCTAAAATCTAACTTCGATAAGGAGACCTATCAGAAACTGAAAGCAGTGATTGATGGGTTTGATAATTAACAAACTAGTTAAACTTTTGGCTCATGCAAAAAGAAAGTGTGGAACAGCTTAGAGAAACCGAGTTTTTCCGAAAAAACTCGGTTTCTTTACACGATTTCTTAACGTGAGCAAAACTTTCATTAAAGACAAGGAACAAATCAATATGACCAGTATCTCTCCAGATAAACCTTTAGTCAGTATTGTTATGGGCAGTGATTCTGATCTGGACAAGATGAGCGAAGCTGCCGAAGTTTTAGAAGAATTTGATATCCCCTTTGAAATCACGATTTCCTCCGCCCACCGTTCACCGGAACGGACGATGGAATATGCACACGGTGCCGGGGACCGGGGGGTGCATGTCATCATCGCCGGTGCAGGACGGGCAGCCCATCTCGCCGGCGTTATCGCCGCACATACCACGCTACCCGTTATCGGTGTTCCGATTGATGGTGGACCGCTCAACGGTGTGGACGCGCTCTATGCCACCGTCCAGATGCCACCCGGTATCCCTGTCGGGACAATGGCGATTGGATCCGGTGGCGCACGTAACGCGGGGCTTTTCGCTGTCCAGATACTCGCACTCAAATTTACCGAACTCAGTGAGAAACTTGATGCCTACAAGGTCAAACTCAGCGACGGTGTGGCAGAGAAAGCCGCACGGTTAGATGAGGTTGGCTACAAAGACTATTGAGTCTCATGTAAAAAGAAAGTATAAAGCGTGAGGAGAAACCGAGTTTTTTCGGCAAAACTCGGTTTCTGTTACACCATTTCTTAACAGGATCCACTATTGATCATGACGCAAACTGTAGCGGCAAATTGCGCCACAGACCTTTCGATACAGGACAAAAAATCTGTCTTTAAGACGCATAGCCCCGAAGATACGCAAGAAATCGGCGTGCAGATTGGGTGTCAGCTTAACCCCGGCGATGTTGTCGCGCTCATCGGTGACTTGGGAGTGGGGAAAACCTGTCTGACACAGGGCATCGCCCGCGGCGCTGGGGTCTGTCAAGATGAGACCGTCAATAGCCCTTCCTACATCCTGATCAACGAGTATGCGGGAAAAATCCCGATCTACCACATTGATCTCTATCGGCTTGAGCAATTAGAAGATATTATCGCCCTTGGGTTGGAGGAGTATTTGGAGGGAGATGGTATCTGCGTTATCGAATGGGCGGATCGGATGGATGAATTGCTGCCCGAAAACCACATTCAGGTCAGAATCACCGGAGAGGACGAGTTCACACGCGCAATCGAAGTGTTGCCCGTCAGTACGAATTAGGGATAGCAACCTGTCCATAGAATGGGTGAAGGTCAGAGCTGTGCGATCCAAACGATACAATATCTTGTACCTCGATAGCGGATCTGGAATTGGAGGTGGTCAGCGCAGCTTGCTATTGCTGCTCAAGCATCTAGACACGACGCGATTTCGCTCATTCATCGGTTGCTTGGGAGACAGTATGTTGGCAGCGGCGGCGCGGAAGGCGGGGCATCCGGTCATCCCGCTCGGTCTGCCGAAACAGCACGATAAGGGCGATAAGGTCCGCCGTTTTACATTCGACGATATTGCACGTGATCTGCGGCAGCTCAAAGTAATTTTTCAACTCTTAGGGGTGCTAGCAGAAAAGCAGATCGATCTCATCCATGCGAATTCGTTGGCTGCGGGGTTAATCGGTGGGGTTGCTGCGAAACTGTACGGTGTGCCGATTGTGATGCACAAACGGTACGCCACAGCGTATGGCGTTTTGGATTGGTTCTGCGAGGTGCTGCTGGACCGCGTGATATTGGTTTCGGAAGCAACACGATGGACGTTTGCCCCAGATTCAAAGCAGATGTTGATTTATAACGGCGTCGAGCTTTCCAAGCTTCAACCGTCATCGCAAGCCGAAACCCTCCGGGCGGATCTCAACCTCGATCCCGATGCACTGCTTGTCGGTATTGTGACACGCATCACGCCGGAAAAGGGGATTCATACCTTAATTGAGGCAACCGCCAAACTCAAAGCCGCGCCCCCTGTCCAGTTGCTTATTGTGGGCGGACCCTACTTCCCCAAAGATGCGGAATATATCGACTCTCTAAAGGTACAGGCGAAGAAATTGGGAGTCGCGGATCGTGTCATTTTCACCGGCTTTCTGGAAGATACGGGTGCGATTCTATCCCTCCTCGACGTTGTCCTGCTCGCCTCGACCATCCCTGAAGCCTGTCCGCGCACTATCATCGAAGCGATGGGGGCGGGGGTGCCGGTGATTGCCACACCCCTTGGCGGAAGCAAAGAACTGGTAACACCGGAGACGGGGATCCTTGTCCCCCCTGAGGATGCGGACGCCTTTGCTGCGGCGATTACGCAACTTGCCGAAGATTCTGAGCGGCGAAAGCAGATGGGGAAGGCGTGCCGCTTGAGGGCAGAGCAACTGTTTTGTGCAACGCAGAATGCACGGTTGACTGAGGATCTCTATTTGGACTTGTTGTGAATAGAGACCGATAGATGTGTCTTGAGACGATCCAGCATTTTCGCTACTTATTTATTCCTTGTGAATTTTTCCCCATTCTGCTATAATCCCTCCCTAAATCTTTCAAATCATCAGTCTAATCAGGCTTTAACAGATACTTGAGAAAGGAAAAAACTATGAAAAAACTTGCGTGCTATTTTGTGATGCTCACGCTTGCTCTACTAATCATCGCAACACCGTCAACAGATGCTCAGGAAAAATTAACGATTGCTTGGGCGCAATGGGATCCCGCGAATTATCTTGATGAATTGTCTAAAGATTTTACGGCAGAAACGGGAATTGAGGTGGATCTGGTTCAGATCTCTTGGTCCCATTTCCAAGACCAAGTTTTCACCGCATTTGTCGGGAAGAGTGACCGATACGATATCGTCATCGGCGATAGCCAGTGGCTCGGCAGGAACTCCGTCGGTGGACACTACATTGACTTGACGGACTGGATCAACGAAAACATTGATGTCGATTCAATCTACGCAACCGCCATGGAGGCGTTCGCTGAATATCCGAAAGGGAGTGGAAAATATTGGGCGCTTCCTGCGGAGGTGGATGCCAACGGTTTTCTCTATCGCACGGATCTCTTTGAGGCTGAAAACGAAAAAGCGGCTTTCAAAGAGAAATATGGCTATGAACTTGCACCGCCCAAGACCTATGCACAACTCCGTGATATTGCTGAGTTTTTCACGCGCCCCCCAAACCTCTACGGCGTCGCGCCTTGGTACAGCAAAGAGTACGACGGAATCACCATGGGCTTTCAACAGGTGATGTGGTCGTATGGCGGATCCTACGGTGACCCCAAAACCTATAAGGTCGATGGTCATATCAACAGCGAAGATGTTGTCAAAGCTTTAGAGTATTACAAATCACTCAAGGAATTTTCGCCACCCGATTCGCCGAACTACTACTGGGCAGAAACGTTAGATGCATTTAAAGCGGGGAAAGTCGCGATGGCGATGGACTATTTCGCTTTCTTCCCGGGGGTAGTCGATTCAAATCAGAACCCCAATTACTACGATAAAACCGGCTTCTTTGTCTCGCCTGCGGGTCCGAAAGGACACGCCATCAGCATCGGCGGTCAAGGTATGTCAATCTCTGCCTACTCCAAAAACCAAGAGATTGCCAAGGGTTATCTCAAATGGTTTATGCAGAAACCGGTACAGGAAAAATGGGCGCAGCTGGGTGGGTTCACCCCGCATGAAGAGGTCCTCCAATCCGAAGTGTTCCTCAACGCAACGCCATTTAACAAGGCTTTCGCCGCCAGTTTTCCATACCTGCGCGACTTCTGGGCGGTTCCCGAATACGCCGAACTCTTGGAGGCATGTCAGACGGGCTGGAACCAAGTTGTTATCGGATCCAAATCTGCCAAAGAAGCGTTGGATGAGATTGCACGGAAGCATGAAGCCATTTTCGAGGATGCGGGCTACTACGACTAAGGCATGTTGATGTTTATGTGAGGCGTGTGTCCAATCGTAGGGGCGAGGTCTCCTCGCCCATCCCCCAACGTGGGTATCGTAGGGACGAGGTCTCCTCGCCCATCCTCCAACGTGGGTTAGGAGAACCGAACCATACGGGTTGGACAGATTGTAGGTCGAGATTCATATCTCGACACGGAACTGTCGATTTTGGAAAATCGACCTACAGAAGTCCGCAATCGTTTCTGATGTGTGAGCAAAGGGTTGGGAGACCCAACCCCTACTAGGTTGCTGTTGCACGTTTTCTTAACACGAGCCAAAGTAGATAGTCTTTTGTACCACAATCTGTTAGATTGTGATTCTTTTGCTTGGGTAAGACGCTATTGCCGATCTGGACTTTTGTACCACAATCTGTATGAAGTTTAAGTATTTAAATTGGTAATCCCTATTTGCCTCGAAACATACGGTAGGCGCGGTTGAAAACCGCGCCGGCATCGCTAGCAAATTACCGAATTATTTTTTTAATTTTCATTTAGATTGTGATTCTTTTGCTTGGGTAAGACGCTATTGCCGATCTGGACTTTTGTACCACAATCTGTTAGATTGTGATCCCACCCCGCAAACTGACAGTTTGCGCTACAGTGTCCAGTTAATTCTGAAATCTACTATAAATTTACCGCTCACGCATCATTTGTACAGAGGAGGCAATGCGATCCGCACGTTTTTCTCGCGGGTTCAGTGACTACCAGATCAAGATGGCGTTCATCATGCCGACCATGATCTTGCTCATCTTGATGAATATTTTCCCGCTGCTATGGTCATTGTACTTGAGTTTTCATCGTTATAAGGCTTCCATGCCGAACCGTCCGGCAAAGTTTATCGGCGTCCAGAACTACGCACGGCTACTGAGCGATCCGGAGATCTGGGGCTATTTTCAAACGACCGCTTACTTTGTCGTACTCGCCGTTATTACTCAATTCATTATCGGTTTCGGATTGGCGTTGCTCCTCAATCGAGAATTTCGATATAAGGGGCTTGTGACAACGCTGATTCTGTTACCGATGATGCTCTCGCCGGTTGTCGTCGGTCTCTTCTGGCGTTTCATCTTCGCGTCCGATGCTTCAGGGTTGGTCAACTACCTGCTGAGTCCGCTGTTCGGAGGAGCAATCGGCTGGACGACAGACCCAAAGATTGCCATGCTCGCTGTCGTGATTGTCGATACGTGGATGTGGTCGCCGTTCATGATGCTAATCTCGCTGGCTGGTTTGTCCGCTATCCCCAAGTATCTCTATGAAGCTGCAGATGTAGACCGCGCCTCTCGATGGTTCAAGTTCCGTTGGATCACCCTGCCGTTGGTTTCTCCTCTGTTACTAATCGCACTCCTGTTCCGCACGATGGATGCCTTCAAGATGTTTGATATTGTTTACGTGCTGACCCGCGAAGGGGGACCGGGGATAGCGACGGAAACGGTTTCAATGAACCTGTACAGGCTGGCGTTTCGGAATTATAACACCGGCAAAGCGTGTGCAATGGCATACCTACTCCTAATTATCATTGTTGCGTTGAGCAACATTTACGTGAAACAACTAAATAAGGTTCGCGGTGAGGCGTAAGATGGCACAGATAGAACGCAATAAATTTGGACACTACGCCGCACTCACTGTGATTGCGGTGGCAGTGATAGTCTACCTCACCCCAATTTACTGGATTGTTGCAACCTCCCTGAAATCACCGGCTGATATTATTGCACAGGTTCCCCAATTCCTGTTCCAAGTCACGTTTGAGCATTATCAGAAGTTAATGCCCGATGAAGTTCCCGGACTTACATACGTCTTTATTGCATACACGTTGATCGGTATGCTTGCCTGCCTTTTGCCCTTTCGAGACATGGTGCTTGCGCGTCGTTTTGCACTTCTGTGGAACGGTGTGTTGGTTGTAACCTGTCTTTACGCGCTTGCGACCACCATCAACTACAATTTCCTGATGTTGGCGATTTATACAATCGTCGTTTTCCTGCTGATTTCTCCTCAACGGGCAAGCGATGCGCGACGGCTTCGCCTGTCCCTCATCGGTGCCGGTGTATTGGCAATTGTTGCCATCTGCACACTGCTTGCAGACAGCGGGTCGAAATACTTCCACCAACTGCTGAATAGCATCATCATCGGGTTCGGCAGCACCCTTCTCGCTGTTGGGTTTGGCACACTGTCCGCCTATGCGTTCTCACGCTTCAAGGTCGCAGGCAAGGAAGATCTGCTCTTCTTCATCCTCAGCACACGGATGCTTCCTCCCGTCGTCGTTGTCATACCAATTTACCTGATGTACAGCGCACTCGGATTGCGCGATACTCACTTTGGACTTATCCTGCTCTACACCACCTTCAACGTCTCCTTTGCGGTCTGGTTGATGAAGGGTTTCATCGACGAAATCCCGAAGGAGTACGAAGACGCTGCCCTTGTCGATGGGTACACCCGCTTCCAAACCTTTGTTAAAGTTGTCCTGCCCCAATCTGTGACGGGGATTGCTGCGACGGCCGTTTTCTGTTTAATCACGGCGTGGAACGAGTTTGCCTTTGCATTGGTGTTGACTGAGGTTGGTGGCAGAGCAGTGACCGCCCCACCCTCAATCACCAGTGCGATTGGATCGAGCGGCATTGATTGGGGGAAGATCGCTGCTGCGACCTTTGTGTTCCTCTTACCCGTTGCGATTTTTACCTTCCTGATGCGGGGGCACCTATTGCGTGGTGTCACATTTGGCGCGGTCAAAAAGTAGAAATACGTTCGCACTTCGGAGGTAGTTTCCTGATTCGATGTGGTTGCCTTGCTGTAGGTCAATTTTCATGAAGTTTAAGTATTTAAATCGGTAATCCCTATTTGCCTCGAAACATACGGTAGGCGCGGTTTTCAACCGCGCCGGCATCGCTAGCAAATTACCGAACTGTTTTTTTAATTTTCATCAAAATCGACGTTGGAGGGACGAGTCGAGATATGAATCTCGACCTACTTTTAGTGAATTGTCTCATGATTACAGCGTTTTCCGAATTGCTACATTGAAATATCAACCTGATCGCAAAAAAAATCGTTGAAGATTAAACTGGAATATGGTATATTGACAGCAAAGTTATGTAGAATATATAGTAAACACGAGAAATAAGGATACATTTACTAATAATTTCAACCGGCGCGAAATCTTCAAAGTCCCCCTGACAAGGGGGATTTAGGGGGTTGGCTGTGTTTGAGAGTGTCTCATTAATTCTAACATCTACTATAAATCTGATGAGCACCTATCTTTTGCCGTAGATTCGCAATTGATTGTGTTTATACATCAATAGATTAGGTTCTATTGACATTTCATCGCAACTAGACCATCAAGACGGAGCCCAAACGCATAATCCTTCGTAGGGGTTGGGGCTCCCAACCCTTTGTTCGCATATCAGAGACCATTTCGGACTTTTGTACCACGATCTGTTAGATTGTGATCCCACGCTATTTATGGCAGATTGCCTGCTGATTACAGCGTTTGCCGAATCAGCAGCTTCAAAAGGTCAACACGCCCTAGCATCTTGTTATTCTCTTGGCGTAGCTTTCCAAAGTTTGTTACGAAATACACCTAAAAATAAGGAGCGTTAGTAATGTTAAAATTTCAGATAGGTTTAATCGCCCTTTTAATCGGTTGTGTCGCTTTCATCTCCTGCGACCAATTAGCGGGAATATTAACACCGGCACCGCCGGAGGAGGATACAACCGCTGACAGCATTGTGAATATGATGGGCCTGCCAATGTACATTTCAATGTACACCTCGTGGATGAGTAAAGAACTGCCAGCTCCGGGCCCCCTAGCTGATGCGGCATCACCAGGGGAAACCGGTGAAGTGCACGGCGCGGGCACCCGTACCGTCTACATCAACGACGTTGGGGCTATGGCGTTGGAAGATGAAAGCATAACCGCTTACCCCGCTGGGACTATAATTGTCAAGGCAATCATGGATGATGCGAACGCGTTTGTCCAGAAAGTCGCGACAATGAAGAAGACGGACGATGCGCGCCATAACGGATGGACATACAAGAAATATACTCGCCCTGATGAAAACACCGATTACATGCAGGTCAGGGGGGATGGACTCGAAGATGCAGCCGTAGAGTGTCATGGATGCCATGCTAAAGCTGACACAGACAGTGTCTTCGTCTTCCCGCTGGCTGCCACGGCGACTGATGATGACACGACGCCCGACGATGGCACGACAGATGGCACGTTGCCTGTGACGGTGGACCTAGCAGGATACACTTCGTGGATGAGTAATCCCCTTCCCGGCCCTATAGGTACCGGTGGAGCACACGGTCAGAATGCACGTACCGTTTACATCAACGAGGTCGGAGCTATGGCATTGCAAGATGCGAGTGTGACCGCTTATCCCGCCGGGACAATAGTTGTCAAGGATATCATGGATGACGCCAACACCGCTATCCAATCCCGTGCGATAATGGTGAAAACGGACGATTTGACGTATGTCGACCATAATGGGTGGATATATAAGTATGTCGATATCAACGCCGAGTCAGTTGAAGTCGGAAGCGATGGGCTTGACGGTCAACAAGGGTGTCATGGCTGCCACCTTGGAGCTGCCATGGATAGTGTTTTCGCATTCCCTATAGCTGACACGGAGGGTGAGGGTCAGTAACATGCCCTCTGAACCTGAGGGGTTGAAAAACCTTTAGATCCACGATTTCAACGTTCTTTGAATTTGCAATAGCGAAATATCAACCTGCTTGCGAAAAAAATCGTTGAAAATTAATGCAGGGTATGATATATTCATAGAGAAGTTATGTAGAATATGAATCTGGCGGGTGCCTATCTTGCTGGAAGGCACACAATTTATGGTGCCTATACATCAATAGATTGGTATCTTGTCATTACTTTTGGCGTGGCTTACAGGTTTCCAAAGTTTGCTACGAAACACACTTAAAAATAAGGAGTATTAACAATGTCGAAATATCAAGTGGGCTTAATCGCTCTTTTAATCGCTTGTGTCGCCTTCTTGGGGATGGACAGCTGTCAGGATCTAGTGACACCAAAACCGGAACCCGACATGCCGGCACCTGATATGCCGGAACCTGATATGCCGGAACCCGATATGCCGGAACCTGATATGCCGGAACCCGATATGCCGGAACCCGATATGCCGGAACCCGATATGCCGGAACCTGACATGCCGGAACCTGATATGCCGGAACCTGATATGCCGGAACCCGATATGCCGGAACCTGACATGCCGGAACCTGACATGCCGGAACCCGACATGCCAGCGGAAGGTGAAGGCGATGACGACGACGATGATGACAGTCAATAGCACAGCCTGAAAAGCCAAATACCAATCAATGTCTAACACTATGTTTGGCTCAATGAGTGAACACTGGGTATTTTGGCTAATCTTGTCGATGCAAGAATCTCATACGCTAGCACGCGAGGGGTGAATTGCGATACCCCTCGCTTTAGCGTGTGGGAGTATGTCAACATCTATGCCAACTGTTAAACTTGAAAATCTCACCAAGCGTTTCGATGACATCATCGCGCTTGACGGGGTCAATCTCGATATCCACAATCAGGAATTCTTCGTCCTGCTCGGTCAGACCGGAGCAGGCAAAACAACTACCTTGCGCTGTATCGCCGGATTGGACCTACCTGAAAACGGCGCAATCTACCTCGATAATCAACAGATTAACCACCTCACTCCCGCCGAACGGGATGTCGCCTTCGTGTTTCAGGCGCATATCCTGTATCCCCATCTAACCGTCTACGAAAATATGGCATTTCCGCTACATCCGCGCGGTCTATCGGAGAACGAGATCTCTGACCGCGTCACGGATATTGCGTCAATGCTGCACATCGAGCATCTTCTGCAACGTAAACCGAACCAACTCAGTGGTGGCGAAACGCAACGGGTCGGACTCGGTCGGGCGATGGTGCGGCGACCTCAACTCTTCCTGATGGACGAACCGATCTCCAATCTCGACGCCAAACTCCGCACGGAGATGCGGGCAGAGATTAAGTGGCGGCAGCGTCAACTGGAAACCACGACGTTATACGTTACCCATGATCAGATCGAGGCGATGTCAATGGCGGACCGCGTTGCTGTGCTAGAAGCAGGGCGGGTTCAACAGGTCGGCACACCGACGGAGATATACGACCATCCGGCGAATCTGTTCGTCGCAGGTTTCATCGGCAATCCGAGCATGAACCTAATCCCCTGTCAATTCACTACTTCTGGGGAGAGGAACTACCTGGATCTGGTTGGGGGGCATCGGATCCCAGTCAAGGACGAAAAGATTGCCCACACCTTAACCGCGTCCGGGAGAAATCGGAATTTGATCCTTGGGGTGCATCCGGAAGATCTACTCATCAGTGCTGAACGTTCCCCAGAAAATATCTCCGTTGAAGTTTACAGCTTTGAACCCCTCGGTGCGGAAACAATTGTCGATGTAACTCTTGGGAGAGATGGGACGGGTGATGATATTATCTTAAAGTCCAGAGTTGGGATGACGTTTGATGTTCGTGTTGGGGGTACATTGTGGATGACCTGTGTGCCTGAGCGAATCCACGTCTTTGACGGGGACACAGGCGAGGCAATCTGCTAATTTAGCACATGCTGTAATCATCGGGCAATCTGACACATGTAGCGCAAACTGTATGAGGTTTCAGAAAATACTTCGGTAATTCTATATTTTCCCCCAGGCCCGGTAGGTGCGGTTTCCAACCGCACCGGACATCGCCCGGAAATTACCGAATTAATAAATTCATCTTCATTTAGTTTGCGTACTCGGATCACAATCTAACAGATCGTGCTACAAAAGGCTGCTTTAATAAAATAAGTTTGTGAAACAGAGACTCCTCTGCTTGTCTGAATTGTGAAACGTGATGCGTAAGAAGTTGAGGGTAGGTTCATTGGTTCATTAGATTGGCACGATTTCGCCTGTTCTGACTGACTCCGCTTCTTTATAGCAAAGCAGCAATGCGTCTCTCGCACCAACCCCTGATAGCGCGGTTGGTTCGCTTCCGCTACTGATGGCATCGACAGCGTGCTGAATCTCGCCTGTAAAAGCGTCAACAGGATCTACCTCGCCCAGATCGACTTCATGAGCCTCTCCATCGTCGGTCAGCAGCGTCAACGGAGTTGAGGTGACAGGTTCGCCGCCAAGCGTTGCGAAATCATACAGCAACGTCGCTTTTTCCAGATAGAGCTCGAAGCCGTGTGAAAATGCCCGTCCCTGCTGAGATACCGCCCCCGATGAGCAACTGATCGAGAGATCTTTGTCATTGTAGATATACTGTGTCGTGAGATATTCGACAAAATTGCCGGCAGCGAGTTTGCCTTGTGAGAACACCGCATCAGGAACACCACAGAGCAGCTGGATAAAGTGCGTATCGTGGATATGCAGATCAATCCCCGGTCCCCCACTTTTCTCTATGTCTGCGAAATCGCGTGTCCATGTCGGCTGAGAGATTACCCGCTTAAAATGCCCACCGAGCAGCTTCCCATATTCCCCGCCTTCAACCACCCGTTTCGCATAAGCAAATTCCGCGAAAAACGGCAGTACATGCGCCACCATGAAATGCTTGCCGCTTTCTACGCCGACCTGCACCACCTCGTTTGCACCGTCGAGCCGAATCTCAATCGGCTTTTCGACGAGGACATGCTTCCCCGCTTTGAGCGCAGCGATGCTGACCGATTGGTGCATAAATGTTGGGAGGCAGATATTCACCATGTCAATATCGGGATCTGCGAGGAGTGCCTCGATCTGATTGTATTTCCGAAGGTGCGAGAGATCTTCAATCCCACCACGCGGACCAAAATTTCCCTGAATGCTCGTCCAATCGCCGTCCAATTTCTTCTGATCGCGTGTACAGATGGCGACTACCTCCCCGCCGGAGACCTTCTTCGCGCCGTAGTAGTGGATCATTCCCATGAAACCGATACCGATAATTCCAATTCTGACCATTGTTGTCCTCCGTGTTCCCTAATAAAAGATCGAATCGTTTATTTTCTTATGTACGGTAGAGAAACGCAGATCCGCATTCCCTAGATTTGTTAAACTAAGATGGCAATTTACGCCACTATCGCCCCCCTGGAGGTAATGAACCTGTGAACATTCACGCCCAAACAAACACCTCATCGTCATCTGGGGAATACCCGATGAAGATTGCAAGAACAGTGCGCGGGGATTTGCCTTTGATACCGGGGACTTCGTGGATACATCGGGTGTTGAAAAAGTAGAGATCACCGACCTCCAAATCGACCTGAACGTTTTCGATACTGTTTTCTGCCGCATACTGATGGAAGGTGTTATCTGTGATGTGATGAGCGATTTCTGGCTGCCACAGGCAGCGATGGAGGATGGATTGTGCCGTTTCACCCTCAATCTCAGAGTTCTGAAAGCAGAGTATCCCGGCTAACTGATGTTCAAAGCGATAAACCTCATAATTGACGCGATTCTCCCGCCATCTGACCGAATCGAAGTGGGGACTGTAGGAGATGCCGCCATAGTGGATGCGGAAAATCGCAGGTCCATAACGCCGACCATCAGGCTCATAAGCGGTCACAACACGCTTGCCGGGTGCTAAACGGGCGAGATTTTCATAGAGGGTGGAAACCGGATTATCATATCCGTCGAACAGTGTTTCAAAGAGGGCGTGGGTTTCTTCAGCGTGTGAAAAGAAGTCCTCCGGTGAGTTACCTCGATTGCCCAGACTGGTGCCGATGTCTATCCGCTCTGTTGGAACAACCGAAGGATTATTGTAATGCGTGTCCTGATCATACATCAGATCTTTTTCGATAAACCGTTGGGTGAGTCCTTCACAGTGAGCGGGATTATACGCCTGACGGATGACCGGTGCCGGTGTTTGCATCTCCGCGAGTGCTTGGATCGGATTGGGGTATTTTTCCAGAATTGTCTCCCAATCCGGTTCGATAGGAATCCACGGATCCTGTTGCGACATAGTTTGCTCCATATTAACTGAGGGTGCGAGTTTACAACTATTAATACGCTCCTCTATCAGGGACAGCGCGTGAAACGTGATGCGTAAAACGTGAAAACTGTTTGCTCATCGGTTCATTAGTTCATTGATCTATTAATGTACTTCTGTTGGAGGAATCCCACCCTTACAGATCCCGAATCTCAGCGTCCAACACATCCAGATCTACAATGGCGACCGTGGATCTGCCGGTCGTCCAACCGCCAGTCTCGCCGGGGTTCACGATGAGTGTCCCTTCCTTCCGAACATCGATCTCATGGGTATGTCCATAGATGACAATATCATACTCACCGCTTTTTGCTATCGGCTCGGCAAGCTCCGGGTAGTGCATCGCGGCAATCTTACGTCCACCCACCTCCACGCTTGCGAGATTAGGGTGAACCTCTCCAACTTCCTCGAACCGAGTCGCGAGCCCGATCCGTTCTCCGTCGTTGTTACCAAATACACCGACGACCCGACACTTCAGATCACCCATCGCTGCTACCACAAATGGTGCGATGAAATCGCCGGCGTGTATCACCAATTCAACCCCTTCGGTGTTGAATAGTTCGACCGCTTTCTTGACCATCGGAACATTATCATGACTGTCTGAAAAAACACCAATTTTCATGTAAACCCCCTCGTGATGCGTGAAAACCATTTGTTCATTTGTTGGTTAGTACATTTGTTCATTAATGAACCATGGTGGATTCAAAAAATATAGTGAATTCAAAAAATAAATAGACACTTTCGCCACCCGGTAGGTGCGGTTTGTAACCGCACCGCATCGGCGCAGTTAGAAACAGCGCCTACCAAACGGTAGAACTAGTGAACTAATGTACTAATGAAATCTGGATTGACATAGCCCTTGTGGAGAATGACACGATACTGAAATTCAAGTCGATCATCTTGTGCAAGCTGAAACAGCTCATAATAAGCCGGTGACGGGTGGAGTATGCCGTAATTCTCTCGATTCCGCACCCACCACGTCGTTGGATGGCGCGGATTGGATGGGTGATCGATAATCGTTGCACCATAAACACCGCCATCTTCCGCATGGACTCCAGCGAAACCGCACCATCGGCTCTGCTTCCCAAAGATGTCCATCGGTTCCGTGCGCCCTTCTCCATCTAACAACCGCCCCGGCGTGAGTGCGTTGTCGAATCGAATCGTTAAGCCGCTGTAGAACAACCCACCTCCTCCCGGCTCCCCACGGTTGAGGTCTAACGTCACTTCGCGTCCATGTGGCTGAAATTGGAGATGCACATCAATGATTAGATGATCCACTTTCGGAGGAAACACCGTCGTCCGACGAATCTCCGTGAGATGGGTCACGTCTTGCCAGTCAATCCACGCATTCTCGACTGTAAATTGGGCTTTCTCTGCATCTGCGGACTGCTTCACGCACCGTTGATGGACAATCCTTCCGAACCCTGTGGGATCTTCGCCCGGTTTTGGTTGTTCCCAGAAGTTCACCCCGTTGACCTTTTTCCATGCAACCCACATCCCTTGATGGTGGACATGATCTTCGGGTTGGTTCATCGTCAGTGGTGGCGAATCTGGCAGTCGAAGCGGCTGCCAGTAGGTTCGCTGTCCATCCGTTTGGAAATGGTAGTTGAGCAGCGTTTGGCCCTTCCAAGTTAAGCCCAATCCGTCATTGATTGGTTCAAGTGTCAACATCAGTTTTTCCTTTCTGGGAAAAGATGCGAGAGGTAATATCCAAATCACGCATTTCGATAATCAATCATTGCCTGCCGATACGCTTCTGGCACGCCGATATCAAAACATCTGCCTTTGACCACATAGCCCGAAAAGTTATCCTCTTTCCGCAGCTTGTCTAGGCAAGAGGTCAGTTGAAACTCGCCTCGCTCGCGAAGGCTATGAGAGATGTTCTCTTCGAGGTAGTCGAAAATTTTTGGGGTCAATACATACATACCGAACACCGTCAGGAACTCATCTGGATCCAGCCCCTCCACCTGAAGATGCTGTCGAGCATACTCAACATCCGGTTTTTCGTAGAATTCTGTTATTGAGAGAGTTGTTTCCGACTCTTGCCACGTGCCGGTCACGCACCCGAAGTTGTGGATCTGGTTCGCAGGCGTCGCTTTCAATCCAACTACACTATGCTCCACCCGATTATAGATATCCAGAATTTGCCGTGCACACGAGACCGCATCATCGGACGTATACAGATGGTCTCCCAACATCAGCAAAAACGGTTCGCCATTGACCCATTTTCGTGCACAAAAGACCGCATGTCCAAATCCTTCCTGAACATCTTGGGTGACAAACGTAATCCGCTGCCCCAAATCCATCAGGTACTGGGAATACTCCTGATCTTCTTTCGGTAGTTTGTTGAAATTTTCGATCAGCGGCGGGGTCTTGAAAAACCGTTCAAAGAGCTCTCGGTCTCTGTCTTGCACAACAAGGCAAACCTCTTCAATGCCGGCATTGATTGCTTCTTCGACAATTGCCATGATGACTGGCTTCGGTTTGCCGGATTGATCAATGATAGGAAAAAGTTCCTTCTTTATCGCCTTTGATGCCGGGAATAGACGGGTGCCAAAACCCGCAGCGGGAATCACCGCTTTTCGCACACGCCGCCCTGCACGAATAACCAGTTTCAAACAGGACATCTTCAGATCCCGTTCGATGATCTCGATCACCTTCTGCTGGCTTTCCTGATCCTTGACGATAAATTGGGCGGTGCCATCTCCTTGTGAGCCGACACCTTTCCCACCCAGTATGTATGGCTGAATAGGACCGTAATTGAGAACTTTATGCAGCATAGGAGCCGTTAGTTGCTCCGGACAGGCAGGTTGAACGTACTTGTCGAATTCCGCCTGCGCCTTTTTCATCAGTTTCCCAACCCGTACCGCATCGCCTTGATGTAATGCCTCGTATGCTTCATGTGTTATTCCCGCGCTGATTGGTCCGAGGCATTTTTGGACATTCCTCTGCATTTCGTCTTCGGCAAAGGGGTAACAGTGGTTGAGCCTGTTGAGTATCAGCCGCGTATCCTTGCCCGCTTCCAGATCAACGATGACGAAGTATAGATCTCTCGACACGTTGATCTCTTGGACATCAATTTGGTCGCCGTCAAAGGTCATCATAATCGGGCGATCGCCATAAGCGCAGCCCTGATCCATCCGACCGCAGCGGGAAGGGGTGGTAATCTCGCCGATGTAAGCGTATTCCATTTCGCCGCGGACGGTCATCTTCAAATCATAGATTCGATTGAAGGCACGGGCGACAAGGACACAGGTTGCGGCACTGGATGAAAGCCCCTTCTTTGCAGGCAGATCCGTCAGGTAGTTGTTAATCTCAAGCCCATGCACCTGATAATGCGTCAAAATCTGGTAGGCGACCCCAGCAGCATAGCTGAAAAAGCTACCCTTTTGTGCTTCCGCGAGAAGTGCCTCGCTTTCCATGGGCACTTCAAACGGGTCCAGGCGCCTGCCGTCGTTTAGCGTCGTATGTAGAATCAGCTTAGTTGGGTGGGGATTCACCTCGGCGTGAAGTCCTTGATTGGTACTGGCGATGATCGCATAACCCTTTTCTAAGTCCGCGTTGGTGCGACGGTAGCCGCCCGCCCAATCGGTATGTTCACCGAAGAGGCAGATGCGGCCTGGCACAAAAATCTTCATCGTTCTGACTCCGGTTTTTTAGTCTACCTCTCCCTAAACACCTTTGATGTCTGATACATTGCCAATCCTACCATCCTACCGCATAACCATCCCGTCGGGGATCTGAGCCGCCGATGAGTGCGTTTGAGTCGGGGATAATCTGAATCGCCTGCGCGCTGCCGGGGCCATCCCAATCTCCCAAAATCCGGAGATCATGCCCCCGTTGGGCGAGTCCATCGCGGACATCTTCCGAGAACCGTCCTTCCAACTGAAGTGCATCCTCACAGGTGTGCGGTATGGTAGATTCCATCGGGTTCTGGAGGTTGCGCCAACGCGGTGCTTCGACCGCTTCCTGCGGGGTCATTCCGAAATCAACGACGTGGGTGATTAGTTGAAGGTTGGTTTGCACTTGAGTATCTGCCCCCGGTGTTCCGCAGATGAGGAAGGGTTTGCCATCCTTTGTCACAATCACGGGGTTCATGGTGTGCCGCACGCGCTTGCCGGGCATGAGACAATTCGGATGGTCTGCCTCAAGATGCCAGTATGTCATCCGGTTGTTGAGCAAGATGCCGGTGTCTCCAGCGACGAGACTTGAACCAAATCCCGATTGTATGCTCTGCAACACACAGACAGCATTGCCTGCGCTATCCGCTGTGCAGAAGCAGGTGGTGTCTTCAAACTGTTCGGGACCTCCGGAGGGCACATCCGTCGCCGCTCGATTGGGATCGATGCGTTTCGCCTGATTTTTAGCGTAATCTTTGGACAACATACCTTTGATGGGGACATTGACCCAATCTGGATCTGCCATATATTTCTCCCGATCTGCAAACGAGAGTTTTTTCGCTTCGACCATCAGGTGCACGCTTTCAGCTGTGTTACAGCCCATCGATTGTAGATCGAACTGCTCGACAATATTCAACTCCTGCAATAAGATATGCCCACTCGAATTAGGTGGCATCTCATAGACCTCATATCCCCGATAGTTTGTGTGAATCGGCTCACTCCAACGAGCGTGATAATCTGCGAGATCTTTCTCGGTCAACAACCCATCATACTTTTCACTGAATTCGACGATCGCTCTGGCGATTTCACCTTCATAGAGGGTGCCGCGCCCTTCTGCGGCGATTTTCCGCAAAGTTTTCCCCAGATTTTTGTTATAGATAATTTCCCCCGATTGCGGTGGGTCGCCGTCATTGGTAAATATCGGGCGCGTGTATGGGTCTTGGGCGAAACGCGGATTCTCGCCTCTGAGACCACCAGCAAGGTTGTGGCTAATGGGGAAACCGTTCTCACAGAGCGAGATCGCTGGTTCAAACGCCTGCTCCAGCTTCAGTGCGCCGTAACGCTCGTGTGCTTTAAGCCAGCCATCGGCAATGCCCGGCACCGAGACGCTGCGGATACCCTTCATCGGAATCCCGCCATCCTTCAGGTACAGTTCACGAGTCGCTGCGTAAGGCGCGGGCCCTGTAGCGTTCACACCCGTTACTGTGCCCGTTTCCGCCCAATAGATCAGGATAAACCCATCACCGCCAACGCCAGATCCCGCCGGCTCAACCACGCCCAACGCCGTTGCTGTTGCGACCGCGGCATCAACGGCATTCCCGCCTGCCGAGATTGCCTGAATCCCAGCTTGTGATGCAAGCATGTGTCCCGATGTCACCATGCCATTTCTACCCATCACAGAGGGTCGAAATCCCGAAAAATTTATCCCATGTGGTGATTGCATATTTTGTCCTCCAAAGTTTTGATGTTCTCCCAATCCTGAAGGCTTGGGATTCTTGATGGATTTCCCCGTTACCATCAGGCACAACTTTAGCATGATTGAGCCTAAAAAATCAAGTACAAACTTGTCCACACCGCTTGCATAAAGTATTCAGCCAAACCGACAATAAAATTGGAACATATCTCTTTCTGTCTGTGTGTAAACTGTTGAGCATCCTATCACAACCCTAGGCGATACATCAATGTAATTTTCTGAGTTATGATGATCCTAAGTTGACCGATTAACTGTTTAGAACAGCGCGCCCCGTTCAGTTCCACAAACACCGGCGATCTCGTGGATTCGGCGTTCAATGTCAATCGGTACTTGACACCTTCAAGCAAAGATGATAAAATGCGTTTACATTCTCGGAAAAAAACAAACTGATAGGAGCAAAATATACCACAACAGGAGTCTAAAAAATGAAAAGGTTCATTATTGTAGAGATTATTGTTGTCGCAGCTTTGGCGATCGGCTTTTTTATTGGTAGGGCGTCAAATTCAGCAAACAATCTAGCTGCCTACTATACAAACGCCGATGCTGCGTGGGAAAAAGCTCAGAAGGCGGATACCCCTCCTGTAACTCTTGAGGATGAGGATCAGAAACGTGTAAGCGAGGTCAGAGCTTTATATCGGCAAGTATTTGAGAAATACCCTGATAATCGTTGGGCGGATGATGCTATGTATCAGTTGGCGTCGCGGCTTGGACGGACAGACGAGGAAGCCTTCGCCCTATTTCGACGGCTTATTAACACCTACCCTGACAGCGAGTGGACAGATGATTCACTGTATACTATCGCCATCGCTTACTATCGACTGGCGGAGAATATAAAACAGTCAGAGAGCGTTGAGAGCGCGGATGCCTACTACGATCGGGCATCGGCGATGTTTGATCAGCTGATCCGAGACTATCCGGGGAGTGCGCTCGCAGACGAATCCCGATTCAACAGAGCGATGTGTCTCTACGGAAAAGGGACTTGGACAGCTGCGCTTGAGGCGTTCGATGCGTTGCGGGAAGACTTCATAGGCAGCGAACTCCTCCATAGTATTGTGTATTACACAGGGATGATTTTTACCGAGAGACAAGCCTACGACGAAGCACGAGTCGAATTTCAGAACGTCGTCGATTCGGGACACGAGGAACTGGCTCCGCTCGCGCAGTTTGGCATCGGTCAAACCTATTTTGCTGAAGCAAAATATGATGAGGCAATTGAGAGTTATCAACGGGTGATTGACCAATACCCGGAGGCCAAAATGGCGCAGGATGCACACTTTAATATCGGTTGGGCGTATGAAAAACTGAAAAAGTATGACGAAGCAATTATCCAACTGGAGAGCGCGATAGAGAAATATCCTCGCAATGAGAACACCTCCAATATGCAGTTCTATGTTGGACAGATTTACTATGCAAAGGACGATACTGACGGAGCAATTAATGCGTATCGCAAAGTATCCGATAATCCGACCTATGATTACGATACGCGGCGGCAGGCGCAATATTGGATCGGCTTTATCTATGAAAAAGCGGACAGGATAGACGAGGCAATAGGGGAATATCAGAAACTACTCAAAGACTTTCCAGAACCTCACCGCACCCTCCGCCATCCATCAAACAATATCAACGAAAACTATATTCAGAAACTGCGGACCGGAGAGCTATAAAACGATTTCTGAATTGACAAAATTTGAGATTATAGGCAAGCAAATATTGCAGCTACCTTACCGGCGATGTACATCGAGATAAACAAACACCCGCTCGATCTGTTCGATACGTCTCTGCAAAGCTGCCGCGCGTTCAAAGCGTAGAGCGATTGCCTCTTGATTTCGCTCTATAGTCAGTTTCTTAATGACTGCTTTATACTTCCCTTCCAGTATCCGAATCACATCTCTGATCATCGCACGATAGACTTTGCGACTCACTTTCGCTGCACAAGGGGCTTGACACCGTTTTAAGTGGTAGCTGAAGCAGGGCTTAAAATCTGGCTGTGGCGTGATTGTTCCGTCGCAGGTCCGAATCGGGAAAATTCGATGTAAGACCTCAATAACCTCCCTTGTCCATCTCAGGCTTGAATACGGACCAAAATATCGTGCTTTGTCAGCTTCTTCCTTGAATACGATTGTTACCTTCGGAAAATCTTCGTTGGTAGAGATCTTAATGAACGGAGATCTACGGACAGATTTCAGACTAGTATTGTACGGCGGTTGATGGTGTTTGATTAGGCGGGATTCCAGCAATAGTGCCTCTAACTCCGACGCACAGACTTGGTACTCAACTTGTGTGGCGTGTTGCACTAACCTTTTGATTTTGCCCCAACGATTTTGCTTGGAATTATATAGGTATGATCGAACCCGTTTGTTGAGAGATTTTGCTTTGCCGATATAGAGAATCTCTCCAGATCTGCTGAGAAAAAAGTAGACACCCGGCAGTGACGGGAGATTGACAACCATTTCCTTGGTGAGCATATTAATATCAGACGTGAATGGAAGAGTGGAAAGAAAGGAAGGTTGGTAGAGGTTGTTTGAGTTCCCAACCCTCTTTCCTCTGTTTTTTTAGTTCTTAGCGCAGATTGTGGCAATTGAAAAGAGAATTGTGGATCTAATTTGCGAATGGGAATGTCCCATCATATCCACGTGGGCGTGAGACATGCCATATCCCGTCATACATTGGGGTTACCTGATAATGGCAGACTACGTTGCTCCGCTCCATATCATCTCTCTCTTTCGCGCCTTGGTGCGGAATATGGTTGATAAACACCACGCAATCGCCAGCTTTTGGATAGAGGATAACGTGTTCTTGCGCCTCGCACCACGCCTCAAACTTGGGACGGTCCAAGGGATATAGATGGGGCGGTTCGACAAGATGGCCGCCCTTAACATACTTCAAGTGTCCTAAACCGGGGGCGTTGTCCTGAAAATAGTAGGTTGCGTTGACACTAATGGGGGACACCGCGAAGCGATACTTGTCCGCCTCTCGCTTCTCCTGCCAGTAGCCGTAGAAATCGAGGTGCCACTCTTGAAGGTATGGCCCCGGGTTAATGTGTGCACGCAGACTTCGTAGTTGGCACTGCTTTCCCATCATGCCTTCGAGGTAAGGACGGATACTTGAATGCCCTACCAATGGGGCATACGTTTCTGGCTCCCGGTCTAGCAAAGTGTCAAACCACATATTACCCACCGCGTTAAGCCCTTCCTCCCAGCCCATCTCGCGGGCATAGTTGATACGCTGCCGAATATGTTGCGTCTCTTCCGGGGATAGTGCCCCTTCTATCAGTATAAAGCCATCCCGCTCTAATCTATCTAGTTGGTTTTCCATATTTTGCATAGCCCGCAAAGATCTCCTTCCCAGTCAGTGTCATTTTCGAGGCAATCAATACATCCGTTTTTAGTTTACTACATCTTGCGAGAATCGTCGATCCACAATTTGAAAATAAATCATGCCTAAATGAGGGCAAAGATCTCTTGCTCTGATACAAAACCGGCTCCATTGCGGTGATATCGATCCCCTTTGCGAATCGCTTGCGTATCCATCTACGAGTGTGGTAGAATATTCCCCAGAAATTCAGCTACAATAAGACCTGCACAATCTAATTTTCAAGAGGATTATAAGATGGATAGGAGCTACCGTGTCGCCATCGTTGGGGCAACAGGAGCGGTTGGCACGACTATGCGGCAGATTCTGGAAGAACGCGCATTCTCCGTCACTTCGCTGAAGTTGCTCGCTTCCCATCGTTCTGCCGGTGAGATTTTAACATTCAAAGATCAACCCATCGTCGTCGAGGAACTAACGCATGATTCATTCGATGATGTCGATTTGGTGTTTTCATCAGCGGGGGCATCCATCAGTCGTGAGTTTATACCGACTGCGGTGGAAAAGGGGTGTCTTGTTATTGACAACACCAGTGCGTTTCGAATGGACGCAGATACGCCGTTAGTAATTCCCGAAGTAAATATGCAAGCAGCAATGCGGCATCAAGGCTTAATCGCCAACCCGAATTGTTCAACTATTCAGATGCTTGTGGCACTCAAGCCACTCTACGACGAAGCAGGGCTTAAACGTATCGTCGTTTCGACCTATCAGAGTGTTTCGGGAAAAAGTGGCTCTGCTGTCCTCGAACTGATTGATCAGACAACGGCTGCGTTGGAAGGGCGTCCAATCACATGTGATCAGTTTCCACATCAGATGGCGTTTAACGTCGCCTTCGATTGGCCCTTCGCCGATAACGGTTACAGCGAAGAAGAGATGAAGATGGTTAAGGAGACACAAAAAATCCTTGAAGACGATACCATTGGGGTCTCAGCGACAACCGTCCGTGTGCCGGTGTTCTTTGCCCATTCCGAATCAATTAACATTCAAACAGACAGCAAGCTCACCGCTGATGAGGCGCGGCGGATTCTTTCTCTAGCCCGCGGTGTGACTGTTATCGATGACCCGAAAAGCCGAGATTATCCGCTGGCTATCAACGCTGCCGGACAAGATGATGTATACGTCGGACGTATCCGTGAGGACGACTCGATCGAAAACGGATTAAACCTGTGGGTCGTCGCAGACAACCTCCGCAAGGGGGCCGCATTAAACGCTATTCAGATTGCGGAGATCTTGGATCAGATTAATGTGTGATAATTACAAGGAGTCAAACCGAACAGATGCCCTCCACACTTGAGAACGAGTTGGGTGAAATCTATGAGCGGGAAGTCGAAAAACTAATCGAATCTGAGAGCAAATATCACTCGGTCCTCGGAGCAGCTGAAGTTTCCGCTGTTGTCCAAGCATTTCGCTTTGCGCTTGAACACGGCACCGATAAGGTAACTGTTCAGATGCTCTACGATATGATCGATGACCGTTCCGGAGATTAACGTATGCGACTCGAACGTATCCTCCTCAAATCTTTCGGTTGTTTTGACCGGAGGGATTTCGATCTGAGCGACGGGGTGAATCTCATCTTCGGTCCCAATTTCAGTGGCAAGAGCACGCTTGTTAATGCCATTTTTTTCGCACTGACGGGCAAGCCGATTGTTCCTAAGGTGGGTTTACCTGCGATGGCACAATCGGGTGCGTCCAGCGGCACCGCCGGGCTCAGTTTTCGCAATGGAGAGCACAGCTATCAACTGTTCCGATCAACGCAGGGGGAAGTCCAACTCCGTCAGAAAGAGGAAAAGACTGAGAAATGGCGTATCCTCTTCACAGGCAAGCGTTCGGCGGACGAAGATCTGCGAAAACAATTTCACTTCAGCTATCACCACCTTGCGGCGGCGACATTCCTACGAGAAGGCGAAATTTTTGAGTTTCTTGCACGACAACCTGCGGATCGGCGCGATGTGCTGAACGCATTGCTCGGCATCGATCGATTGATGGAGGTGCGTCAACGTTTCATCGAAGGACGGCGGGTTGCCAAGCGAGAGGAGAAGCGGATACAGGACCATCAGCGCAGCATGAGGGTGACGACGGTCAAGAACCATCGTGAAGAGATTGAGCGGGTTGAGACAGAATTGAAGAACTTGGAAGGCGAGTATGAGTTGCTGTCGGGAAAAGTGGGTGAAAGTGGCGACACGGTCCTTGTCGCCGAATTGACGCAGACGCACGAACGGTTTCAAAAGGAGATTGACGGGCTGATCCAAGAGCGAGCATCGGTGCTCAGCGGCTTTACCGACCTTGATCACCTGCGAGCCTCGATTAAGGAAATTGAGGCGGCGACCGCTAGTGCAAGTGGGTTAGAAAAGCAGCGAGATGAGCTTATCCAAGGGCTTGGCAGCCTGAACAGCCAGATCCAAACCCTTACGGCAGAATGTGAAACCTTGCGTCAATTAATCGACAGCGATCACGGACACTGCCCAACCTGCCATCAGCCGGTACAACAAAAAATCATTGCGGGGATCCTTGCGAAGAAAGAATCGGCGAGAGCTGCCAGCCAAAAGGAACTTGAAGCGCAACAGAAAACCCTCGACGAACAGACCGCCAACATCAATGCCCTGCGTGGACTGAGGCAGCGACATCAACTGATGCAAGGCAAGGTCGAACAGCTTGGGCGGATCGAAAAACAACTTGCGAATCTTCAGCGTGAATTCGATGGGGTTGCCAGTCGGTTGGGTACGTTGCAGCCGACAACATCTCCGCAAGTGGGTGCCCTATCTGAAGATGCCCCCGACCCCGCACAGATCGCCGATCAACAACGCCAGCTCAAACACCGCATTGACAGCTTGCGCCGACGACTTGTCGGACTCAATAAGGAAGAAGCGGTTATCGCCCATAAACTTGAAGAGCTGCAGCGGAGCCAACACCAAGCGGATCAGATTCTACGCACGCGCCTGAGTTTTGAACTCGCCTGCGATGGCGTTGAAAAAACAATCGCCTCCCTCCAACGAACAATCCTCCAACCCGCCGAAAAGGAAATTCAACGTTGGTTAGAACGAATGGACCTCACTCGGTTTTCTCAGATCGATCTCAAAAGCCAACACCTACTCCCCTCCCTCAATGTCGAAGGCTCCGAGCGCAACCTGCTGCTCCTCAGCGGTAGCGAGAAGATGATGCTCTACCTCTGCTTCAAAGCCGCGCTATCGGAAGCGTTGGGGGCACTCGGTTTCTTTGTCTTCGATGACCCAACCCTCCACCTCGATCCAGACCGACGAGGCGCGATGATTGACTTCATCCAACGGCTTGCCGAAGAACACCAAGTCATTGTGACGAGCAACGATCCGGAGGTTCGGGCAGGCTTGCCGGACGCGCATCTGATTGAGACGATGTCGCACACTTCTCACGTATAGTTGAATCATCCGACGTTTCCACTCATTGATTTTTATCTTGTGACTCATGTAAAAAGAAAGTGCAAAGCACGAAGAGAAACCGAGTTTTTTCTTCAAAACTCGGTTTCTTTGCGCTAAATCTTAACATGAGCGTATCTTGTATAGGGAATAAAAGATGAAACATAAAAGAATGGTGCTAGCATTTTCCCTTTTGGCAGCTATCGGTATCATCGTCTTTTTCGTATTCCGAGCGAACCAACCAACCTCTAAGGTTACGGTTAGGACCGTACCTCCTGAAAAATATACCGGCCCTCAGACGGTTGAAGCACTGATGGAGGCGTTTGATGAGAAATTCGACCGTCCATATCTTGACAGGAAGGTGGATGAGAAGTATCCCCGCGCCGAATGGCTTGCGATACTCCTTGAGAAAGGATTCATGTTTGGGGATTACTCCGATTATTCTGGTATGATGAGCTTGCGATGGATTTTGATCAGTTTTGAAGAGGATGGGGATTGGGTCAAAGGAACTAAAGGTATACCACCGACGGACGATTGGGAGACATTCAAGGACGCTTATATTGATAGGATGATTTGGGAAGAGCAGCAAATACAGGCCGCACGGCAGATTGACCCGGAAGTGTTCGGAGGGCTATTTACCGGTCCTGACGGTCGCACCTACCTCCCGGGACGTGCAAATCGCGTCTACGTTGAGAGAAAAGGGAGTGCGACTTTTTTTCATGGGCCACCACTTACCGAGCTACAGCATGGTATGATAACACTGTTAGGAATACACCCGAAGGGCTATGAGATTATCTATATTGATAAAAATGGAACTATCCTCTCCAAGCGTCCACGACCCCTCCTACTCCCGAGGTAGTAACCCGTCCTCCCAACTACCGCCATTTCATTTTGAAGATGAGGTTTTTCTTTTGCGTGAGTGGGCCAAGGGACCATCTCATCTGTCCCTACTGCCATAGATTAGGTTGGATCCTCCAATCCCAACTGCCCTGCAAGGTCATCAACAAACTGACGGGCGACCCGTCCCGATCTGCCACTCGACGACGCTTCCCACTCCAACGCTCTCCGACGGAGTTCCTTCGTTGAGAGGGATAACCCACGCTGTTGGGCGTAGTGGGAGACAATCTGTAGGTAGGTGTGTTGAGAGAACCGATAGAAGGCGAGTCGCAGCCCAAATCGGTCGCTGAGCGAAACCTTCTCTTCGGTAGTTTCTCGCGGATACAACTCGTCTTCCTCGGTGTGGGGATATTGGTTTTCCCCGACTTGACGCGGCATCAAGTGACGACGGTTAGAAGTCGCGTAGATTAAGACGTTCTCAGGACGGGCAGCAATGCCGCCCTCTAGCATCGCTTTCAACTCCCTATATTCCGCTTCCCCTTCGCTGAAGGAGAGATCGTCGCAAAAGAGGAGATACCGTTCCGGGCGTTCCCACAGGAGATCGGCAATCTCTTGCAGATGGAGCAATCCCTCCTTGTTCACCTCGACCAACCGCAACCCCTCCGACGCATACCGATGGAGTATCCCCTTGATGAGCGACGATTTACCCGTCCCCCGATCGCCCCACAGCAGCGCATGGTTCGCCGGTAAGCCCTGCAAGAACTGGCGCGTATTCCGATCCAACTCCTCAATCTGCCGATCCACCCCGATTAGATCCGCAAGGTCCATGAGGTCCGGGTGTTTGACGGGAATTAAACGTTGACTCCGCCACCGAAAGGCGATGTGTCCATCAAGTGGTTCAGAAGGGTTTTCGACCGCAGCAGCGCTAGCTGTCAGCAGCCCTTCCACTTTGTCGAGCAGCTGTTCTACGCGAGGGATAATTGATTTCCAATCTTGTGCCATAAGTTTTTTATATTTCGCTCATGTTAAGATTTGGCGGAAAGAAACCGAGTTTTTTCTTGAAAACTCGGTTTCTCTTCGTGCTTTACACTTTCTTTTTATATGAGCTTTATATTTTTAGCTCCTGCTTGGATGGAGTTATTCAGCGTCTTTCACGCTATCCGCCAAGATCGAAATCATCTCCGAAAGCTCAGGGAACGCATCCGAATCTTCAGGCGGGAGATCCGCAAGGTGTGTCTTCCCGACCAATCGGTACATATCCGCTACACCCGCTAGAATTTTCGGTGTCAAACCAACATGCCCAAACGTCGCCGAGATCTCCTCCATCTCACCGATCCAACGCCTGGACTTCGGCGGCATCCCCGGCAATCCGCCCTCCATCCGTTGATACAGTGCCGATTGGCTCATCTGAAATTCCGCTTTGAGGGCTTCCGACACCCCCAGAAGTTCTGCAGCAGTCAACAGTTCCGTGCACAGTGCGGTCAGTCCTTTGGTCAAGGAGGCGTAGCACATCTTAATCGCCGAAGCCAACCCAATCTGCTCGCCAAGGGGACGGACATCAAGCCCGAATTCCGTCAACACTTCAAAATCACCGAGATGGACACCTGAAGCATAGAAGCGGGTCGCCCCCGGCTTTCTGGGCGGAGGACCGATGATTGACGCATCGACAAAACGACCACCGGCTTCGGTAATGATTGCAGCCAGTTGGCGTGTGGTTTGTGGGGCGATTGCGTTACAATCGACGTAGGTGAGATCCGTGTCTGTTTTGGCAAGTGTGTCCGCGACCGCTTGGGAGGCTCCCTTGGCTTCCGCCGGCACCATAATCGACAGGACCATCTCTGCCTCATTCACGAGATTTTCATACGTCGGCACATCTTCAATCTTCCCTTTTTCTGCGAGGGCTCGGGTGCGTTCACTTCTCCCCTGAAGGCAGGTAATCACGCGCAAACCGTGTGTAACAAGGACGTTACCGACAATATGTCCCATATCGCCGGGGCTTAGAAGTCCAACAGTTTGTAATGGCATAATATTCATCTCTCTTTCAATCTGCGTTTATTTTGATTGGCGTTTTCTGTGTAGTTATCGCGGCAATTTATTCTAAAGGAGTGGAATTTCTGTCCTCCCATTCCGAGCGGAGGAGACCGTACAGGTACATATCATAGCGTTTCCCATCCCGCTGTAGATGTTCCCGATATACACCCTCACGCTGGAAACCCAGCTTTTCATACAGCGCGATGGCCCGTTCATTGTAGCTGAACACCGTGAGTTGGACGCGATGCAAATTGAGTTCATCAAAGGCAAACTGAAGCGCAAGTTGCATGACTTCGTATCCGTAGCCTTGCCCCCGATGTTTTGTCTCCCCAATGGCGATGCTTACGCCGCTTACCCGATGTGCCCATAGGATTCCGTCGAATTCAACATAGCCAATCAGTTCATCGCTGTCAAGGAAACGAACAGCAAAAAGAAAAGTATCAGTTGCTTTATCCGTATCATCTATCCACTGAGCCAAGACTGCCTCAGTTCTCGGATAAGCAGGGAGCGCGTCGAATAGTCGTAAAAATTCGGGATTCTGATGCCACTGGATAACGGTTGGGAGATCGCTTTGCGTTAACGCTGTGAGTTGGACTCGGCTACCGCGCAAAAGCGTCGAAGGGGTCATGCCTAGGATTCCTAACGGATGGATCGCGGCCCGCTGTTATAGTGAATTCAAAAAATAAAGAAACACTTGCGCCCCCCCGGTAGGTGCGGTTAATGAAGTTTAAGTATTTAAATCGGTAATCCCTATTTTCCTCGAAACATACGGTAGGCGCGGTTTTCCCCCGCGCCGGCGTCGCTAGCAAATTACCGAACTGTTTTTTTAATTTTCATTCAACCGCACCGGTTTGGCGTGTCCTATTAATTCTAAAATCTACTATAATTGCATTTTTTAGACAGTTTGTTGACGGGCGAGTGTTACGCTAATTCCGTCTCCTCGTCCTCTCCCTCATCCGTTGCATCAGATGTGCTATCCGCATCAACTGTGTCATCAGAATCGCTTGGTTGTTCTGTCTCTTGCGGTTCTACTAGTATTGTCGGTATAAACAACGTATCTTCGGACGGGTTTGGCTGTTCGGCTTCCTCTTCCTGTTGTTTTGTCTCATTATCAACTGTTTCAGACGGAGGATCCAGGGGGCTAGGCTGCGCTGCTTCCTGACTTTCTGATCTGTTCTCAACATTGTTCAGCATGGTCATGAGCCCTTCAAGACGCTCGCGGATTTCCGCTTTCTCTTTGTCCACCTCAAGGCGTTCCTGTTCGCGCTCGTTCCGGATCACCGCTATCTCCGATTCAAAGTGATTTAGTTCCGCGTTCCGTTGTTCAAGGTTTTGAATCTGTACATCCCGATGATCCAACTCGTTACGGAGTTGATTGTTTTCAGATTCAAAGGCTAATTTCTCTTCCCTGAGACGGTTGATAGTCTCAATGGCACGTCTAACGCGTTCTTCCAACAATGTAAGCACATTTTCGCGTAAATCTTCAAGCATGTGAACCTCCTGTTTTTTAAGTAATTAAAAGTTTTGGGGAAGGGGTGTCTATAGCGTACCGCCAAGGGCGTCAAACTTTTCTTTCTATCTTTCGCTTCTTAGTAGGTTTTCAAGCCCAACTGTCCGGGCATAGTGGAAAAGGTACTGCTGGGCGTAACCGAGATATTTGCCAAAGTATTCTTCAGCAAATTGACGGATCTCACGAATCGAGGCTTCGCGTTTGAGGTAGAGCTGCTCTATAATCCGCTTCACCCACACATCAATGGGGAGGGCTTGAACATGCCCTAACGAAAATAGGCAGATGCAGTCGGCGACCTTCTCACCGATTCCTTTGAACCCCATCAATTCTCGTTTTGCTTCGGCATACGGCATACTTTTCAGAGCTTCAGGATCAAATTCTTCCGCTGCAATTGTCGATGCAACTGTCCACAGATAAGGGGCGCGATAGCCCAGCCCACAATCGTACAACGTCTCAACCCCGGCTTCGGCGAGGGCTTGTGGTATTGGGAAGGAATAATCGACCGAGTTATCAAGCGTAATTTCTTCACCAAATCGCGCGGAGATTGTGCGGATAATCCCCTTAATCCGGGGCACGTTGTTATTCTGAGACAGAATAAACGATGCGAGGCATTCCCACACCTCCTGATTCAGAATTCGCATCCCCCGGAACGTTTCAATCGAGCGGTGGATGAACGGATCAATGTCCACGGCGTCTAAGATTGCTGGCAAATCGCGGTTCAGGTCCAAGTAGTGGCGGAGGAAGGTTTCCAGTTGATCGTTTTCTTCATCAGCCGAACTTTCCACGATTAGTGCCCCATTTTCCTGACGTATTTTCAGCTGCCTGCCTTCGACAACACCGTAATACCAACCGTTGATCGGCTGCCAGCGGAATGATTGTCCGCACTCCAACGTATGCTTCAGATCAAAATCAGTGACAGATTCAATTCGGATAGGTCAGCCTCCTGATGTAGAAATAGCAGAATACCGATTGCAGAATTGTGCGTATTATACAACGAAATTTCAATCAATACAAGGGCAGAAATCATGCACATAGGGGCATTTAGTTTTCGGTTTTTTGACTGATTTTGGAACGACCCGAACCCGTAGGCGGGGCATCTTGCCCCGCCGTTGGTCGTCGCGCGTTCATTGTACATTGTTAAGGTCGGTATGGCTGTCGTCTTTAATCCGTGTAATCCGTTAATCCGTGTTAATCCGCGATTCAGACAATAATATCCGGAGAATTAAATGCCCCTATCATGCACAGGGAGATGGTGTCAATAAGAGGATACATCGGTATCTGGATGTTCTTGAAAAAATCGTGCCTGATTCACGCCGAAGTCCTCTTGAAGTTGAATAGTGAGCCCACCATCCACCGGCAGTGCATGTCCTGTGATAAAAGACGCTTCGTCCGAACAGAGGAAGTTGATAGCATTAGCGATGTCAATCGGACGACCAACACGGCGAACCGGATATTGCGCCTCAAAGAAACGCAGCAATGACGGGTTCTGCTTCCAATGTGCTTCGATGCGCTCGGTCACAATATGGCCGGGGCAGATTGCGTTGACGCGTATGCCCATCGGTCCAAAGTCAATCGCCATCTGACGGGTGACACCGATAACGGAGGACTTGCCCGCTTCATATACCAATTTCTTCGGAGCCATCAAAAGACCGTGGACGGACGAGATATTGATGATACTACCTTTGCCCGACTTTGCGATCTCCGGTACGGCGTACTTCGCCCCTAGAAACATGGACTTGACTAGGACGTTCATTGCGTAGTCCCAAGCCTCTTCCGACAGCTCTACTGCGCTGCCGTCCGGCTCTTTGGTATTGAAAGCGTTGTTGACGAGAATGTCGAGGCGACCCCATAGTTCAACCGCTTTGCTGACCATTGCTTCAATGTCGTCGCGGCGAGAGACATCCGTCTCAAGGACTTCCGCTATGCCGCCTGCATTCCGAATCCGATCGGCGTTGGACTGAGCGGTTTCAACGTCCATATCGGCGATGAGAATTCTCGCACCTGATTCAGCGAGCCGTCTCGAAGTTGCACCACCGATACCTTGGGCACCGCCTGTGACAATTGCGACCTGATCTGTTAAACTTCCCATAGTTCTATCTCCTTAATCAAAATTTCAATAATGCGAGTTATTATGTTGTGTTAACCTTTATGTGAGGTATGTCCGTAATTCAAGGCACGACATCGTTGGATACCGATGAATACCTAGCCGTATGGGCTTAGTATCGTAGGGGCGAGGTTTCCTCGCCCGACGGGTTGGGAGACCCAACCCCTACGGAGGCAACCGTGTGGGTATGTCAAAAAAAGGAGCAACGCCACCGATGCGGGGGTGCAGTAGATTTGTCAATCCACTGCAAGCGGTCATTGATCTATGGATCTGTATTATCACGGTAAAGTCAATGCGATAAGTTCGGCAGGCTGGTTCGCTCCACCTATCGGAATCACAATAAACTGCTTGCCATCAGCCATGTAGCTTATTGGTGCGCCCTGTGCATTACTTGGGAGTTCTGTTCTCGAAATCAGCTGCCCATTATCGGGTTCAAACGCCCATAAAAACGGATTTTGAGTCTCAAAGCTTACTTCAATTGCGTTGCCGCGGGGCGAGTTACCGGTTCCGTCCCACGATGCCTGACTCGCTGCGAAAAGCAGCGACTGAGTCAGTAGTGGGAAATTGCGTTGTGCCCAGCCCAAAGGTGGTAGGTCAAGATGGCGTAGGGTCGGATGATCTCTCGGTCCATCCCCAACCGGTTGCATCCACTTGTGTTCACCCGTGTTCAGATCGATGGCGGTGATGCGCCCATAAGGCGGTTTCATTAGGGGGAGACCTCGCGGCCCCTTCGGTCCAAATGCGAGCGCACCGGTATAGGTGTAGTCTGCCTTCGGATCTTTCGCTTTTTTTATCGTGGTGTTGGTAGGGAAGGTGATAGACGGAATATAGATAATCCCTTTGTTTGGGTCAACGGCTGCGCCCGCCCAACTGGCACCGCCGATGATACCGGGCATGGCGATGATTCCCTTTTCGGTCGGCGGTGTATAGAGTGTGCCGAAGTCGTAATCCTCAAGAATACTAAGTGCTTGCTTACGCAGCACCGGCGTGAAATCAATTAAATCATCATGGGTTATACCTTGGCGATCGAAGGGGGCAGGTTTAGTCGGAAAGGGTTGTGTCGGCGATGAGGTTTCTCCCGGCACAGTTGACTGGGGTACGGGGCGTTCTTCAATGGGCCAAACCGGTTCGCCAGTCACGCGATCGAATACGAAACAGAACGCCTGTTTGGTCACTTGAGCAACCGCCTTGACTTCCTTACCATCAACGGTAATGTCGATCAGATTTGGCGCAGCCGGTGGATCATAATCCCAGAGTCCGTGATGCAAAATTTGAAAGTGCCACACCCGCTCCCCGTTTTCTGCGTTGAGGCATACGAGGCTATCTGCGAAAAGGTTGTCTCCGAGGCGATGTCCACCGTAATAATCATTGGTGGGGGTGCTGACAGGCAGGTAGACGTAACCGAGCTCCTCATCTGCGCTCATCATCGTCCAGACATTCGTATTACCTGTTGTCTGCCAAGAATCGTTCTTCCATGTCTCGTTTCCAAACTCTCCTGCTTGCGGAACGGTATGGAAAATCCAACGTTGTTCTCCAGTCCGAACATCAAACCCTCTGACATCTCCCGGTGGCATCAGCTTTTGCGGCGGCTTGTTAATCGCGAAGGAATCGAGAACTGTAGAGCCAACGACAACGACATCTCGACAGACAATCGGCGGTGAGAAAACAGCGTACAACCGCCGATTCACCGGACGACGCAAACCTTTCGTCAAGTCGACGCGACCGCCCTCGCCGAACCCTTGGATTGGTTTACCTGTTTCGGCGTTAAGCGCGATGAGATACCCATCGCCTGTGCCGAGGAGGACGCGCCTATCATCGCCGGACTCCCAATAGGAGACACCACGATGCACGAAACCTGTGTTGGCGGGGGTGCCGTCCTCGTAGGTTTTCGGGTCATAAACCCAGATTGTCTCACCTGTAACAGCGTTGATGGCAGCGACCAGATTGAGCGACGTGCTGGTGTATATCACGCCACCAATCATGAGCGGTGTGGATTCATTTACCATCGTCCACAAGTCGGGATTGGATTCGACGAGCGCATTATCGGGGGAGTCCCAACGCCATGCGATCTGAAGATCTTTGACATTGTCTTTGTTAATCTGATTGAGTGAAATATATTTGGTACTGGCTTTGTCCGAGCCGTAAGCCCACCATTCTCCAACCTCACTGGTATCCGCGGGGGGAATAATCAGAGCTATCGCACAAAAGATCGAGACAACATAAAGAAATAGTAAATAATGTCTTCGGATCACGGTTTGACCTCCTTTGTGTCAATTGCGGATATAAAAACACCTTCATTTATGTAAACCAAGCGTTCGCCATTATAGCAGATCCGATCGGTTGCGTCAACAGAATTGGATAGGCTTACATGACGAAAGTACATGGATGATTTTTGGGTTTCTATTTTCGGGGTAACTATGTTATAATCTTGAGCAATTTCCAAAAAATATAACCTGCTTATAATAGGAAGTCTCCTGATCTCTTGAGGGTTCCCTTAAAAATCTCATAGCACATCTAAATGAGGGAGGAAATAGATGATTGATTGTCACTATCTTGAACCGACCACCGTTTCAGAGGCATGCACACTGTTAGCTGAGCACGGCGATGGTGCGAAAGTCGTTGCCGGCGGACAGAGCATGGCGATACTGTTACGGAATGGATTAATTCAACCATCCCATCTGATCAGTATCCAGCATGTCTCCGGATTGGAGGACATAACTGCATCGGACGAAGGCGTAACAATTGGTGCAAGAGTTACGCTAGATCGTTTAAGCGGGATAGGCGAAACGCACCCGACGCTGCGTGCCCTAGATGATGTCATCAGCGATGTGGCAGACCAACAGATTCGCAACTTCGCAACACTCGGCGGGGCGGTCTGTGAGGCACATCCAGCGAGCGATATCACTGTTGTTCTAACCGCATTGAACGCTTCGGTAAAATTAGCAAGTGCAGACGGTGAACGGGTAGTGCCTATGCACGACTTTGTTACCGGGGCGTTTGCTACCGCTGCCGGACCGGGCGAGTTACTTACAGAGGTAGTTGTCCCATCATTCGATCTCACCTCCGCCGCTGCCGCGCATCGCCGATTTGTTCTACGTGCGGGAGATTATCCTGTCGTCGGAGTCGGTGCGTTTGTCAGCCTCGATGGATCGGGGGGTTGTCAGGATGTTCGCATCGTAGTTGGCAACTGTTCAGGGGCCCCGGCTCATGCACAGGAGGCGGAGACACGCCTGAAGGGACACAGCATCGTTGGAAACAATGGCGCACTCGCTGAAGCCGGTGAACTCGCTGCATCCCATGTCGCTCCGTCGAGCGATCCGATGGCACCAAGCGAATACAAAATAGACCTCGTCAATGTGCTGACCAGAGAAGCATTGGCGGAAGCCGTTGCACGCGCTACCAGTTAAGACATTTACCAATAACTCCGACCTTCAGGAAATTTCCCAAGTCCCCTTGACAAGGGGGATTTAGGGGGTTGGCTCTATAGTGGAAATGTATAAGTAATTCTAAAATCTACCATAATTACTTGGAGGCATTTTAATGAAATACCCATTATCATTGACTGTCAATGATGAAAACTATGACATCCTCGTCGAACCCTACCACACCTTGATGGAGGCAATTCGTGACGGGATTGGGCTAACGGGGACAAAGTGTGCCTGTGAAGATGGGCGGTGTGGGACCTGTACGGTACTGATTGACGGGCAGCTAGTAAAATCATGCCTGATGCTTGGACTACAGGCGAACGGAAAATCGGTCTTGACTATAGAGGGTATGGGGTCACCCGATGAGCTACATCCGCTGCAGGCTGCGTTTCTTGAGCACGGTGCTGTGCAGTGCGGTTATTGTACGCCGGGGATGCTGCTCACGGCAAAGCAGTTGCTAGACGAGAACCCGAATCCCACTGAGGAAGACATCCGCTCTGCATTTGTGGGAAATCTTTGCCGCTGCGGAGTCTACACACATGCGACGGAAGCGATTTTGAGCGTCGCAGTGGAGGAGGACTAGATAAAATGAACGTTGTTGGAACTTCTGCTAAACGTATTGATGGTATAGAGAAGGTAACTGGAACTGCGGAATTTACAACCGACATTGTGCTGCCGCGTATGATCCACGCCAAGCTGAAACGCAGTCCGTATGCACACGCAAAAATTCTGGGAATTGATACCAGCAAAGCCGAACAGATGCCCGGTGTGCGCGCTGTCATTACCGCTGCGGATCTACCTGATATCCGGCTAGGCATTCTTACACTGGATGAACATCTGCTCGCCCACGACAAAACACGCCTTGTCGGTGAGCCTGTCGCTGCGGTCGCTGCAGATACCCCAGAAATTGCACGGGCAGCCTGTGAACAGATTGAGGTCGAATACGAGGAACTTCCTCCCCTCTTTGACCCGGAGGAAGCGATTCGATTGGATCCGCCGGTGGTGCTGCACGAAGAATATGAAGAATACGAAAAACTCCTTGAACTTGCCGAAATGGACGAACGCCCGCCCAACCTGTGGCAAGCCTACCGCATCCGTCACGGCGACATTGATGCCGCATTCAAAAAAGCGGAAGACGAAGGTGGACACATCATCGAAAACCGCTATGCAACCGGTTATGTCCATACCGCATGTATGGAGCCACACGGTGCGGTGGCGCAATGGAGTTCCGACGGCACACTGACCCTCTGGGCTGGCGGACAGTCACCGTACATCGCACGTGACGGTTTGGCAAAAGCTCTTGATCTGTCGCCATCTAAGGTTCGCGTCATTGTTCCATTTGTTGGCGGTGCCTTCGGCGGTAAATTGACGGTCAAAGAGGGGGCTATCGCCGCCGCACTTGCGCGTAAAGCACGGCGTCCCGTCAAAATTATCTTGACCCGCGCCGAAGACCTCTCGGCGACAGCGGCACGCACACCGTTTATCTTTGATATAAAGGACGCTGTAACTAAAGATGGCATCCTCATTGGTCGCAAAGTCACTTCGATTCTCTGGGGCGGTGGCTATAGCGGCGAAGGGATTCTCAAACCGATTTTCTCCACACATCTCTATCCCGGTTCCTACCGTTTAGCCGCACTTTGGGTGGATTCTTACGGCGTTTATACCAACCGTGTCTCCGGTGGTGCGTTGCGAGGCTACGGCTGTGCAGAGTCCGCTTGGGCGGTCGAAACCCAGATGGACATCATCGCGAGGAAGTGCGACATTGACGCCGTTGAGCTGCGTATAAATAACCTGCTGAATGAAGGCGAGCGCACCGCTATCACCATGCCCGCCCATGCGTTCAGTGCCCACGAATGTCTTACCAAATGTGCTGATGCGATTGAGTGGGAAACCCCCTCTGAGTCGTTGGAGTCTCCGTGGTATCGTGGTAAAGGTATCGCTTTGGGTAACAAGTATTCCTTTGCACCTACCGCTTCCAGTACGGAGTTAAAGGTCCACGAGGATGCTTCCTGTGAACTGAGAACCAGTGCGGTTGATTTAGGACAGGGTGCTTATACCATTCTCACGCAGATCGTCGCAGATGAGTTCGGGATCGAGATTGATCAGGTCAAGCTGGTCACCCCAGACACCGCAATCACGCCTTTTGATCATGTCGCTGGTTCTAGTCGGCAGACCTTCCACACGGGCAATGCCACCCGCATGGCATGTGACGATGCGAAACGCCAGATCCGGGAACTCGCCGCACCCAAGTTAGAAGCTGCCCCGGACGACTTAGACGTTTCCGGTGGACGTATCTTCGTCAAGGGGTCTCCTGAGCAGTCCATTGAAGTTGAAGATCTGTTCGTGGTTGAGATGCTGGCGGGTAAACGGCCTGCGGATGTCGAAGTTATCGGTAAAGCGACATGGGAAGTCACTGCCAGTCCGCACGACCCAAACACGGGACAGGGCGAGGAACCGATGGCTTACATGGGACATGGTGCCCAAGCAGCCGAAGTTGAGGTCAACGTTGAAACAGGGCAGGTACGGATTCGGAAGTTTGTCTCGGCGATCGATGTTGGCAAGGCGATGAACCCGCAAGGGGTCGAAATGCAGAACTACGGCGGCGGATGTATGGGTATAGGAATTGCCCTGCACGAGGACATGTGCTTCGATGCGAATGGAGAGATGACCAACGCCAGCCTGATGGACTATAAGATTCCCTCCATCGTTGAGATGCCGTTGAAAGAATACATGGAGTCGATTATTGTCGAAGTCCCACACCAGCACGGTCCCTACGGTGCCAAAGGTGCCGGTGAAATCGTCGTAGTACCCACATCGCCCGCAATCGGCAACGCAATCTATGACGCGATCGGTGTCCGTATCTGGGATCAGCCGCTAACGCCGGAGAAGGTTGTCAAGGCATGGAAGGAGAAGAAGGCGTCCGGTAACGGCTCTGGATCATAAGCCACGGTGGGATAGTCTAGCGGTAACGCCTAGGGTTTATACCCTGAACGGTCTGTATTTCCTCCATACTTCATGGCATAAACGAGCAGATTTGTCATAAAGCGATGGACATCTGTCGAGCGACGCAGCCGTAACATGGTTCGGCTTTCGATCTCCACCGTCTCCATTGCACACATATAATCCTTGCGATTATAGACGACAGCCAGTCGATTGTCTATAGTGATTCCTTTTTGGTATTTGAACTGCGTGGGTTTTGGATGGTTTTCAGAACCCCAGAAAACATCACCGCCCGATGGGGGACGGGGCAGCTGATAATAGATATTATAAATCTCATGGTGGTGCGGCAGGTACTCTAAAGGATATTCGGGAAAAATCGTCTGTAGCTCATCAGCGACGATTGCGGCGAACAAGCCGTGAAATCCGCAATCGTCGAAAAAGAGCATCCCACCTTGTTCCACAATGTACTTCCGCAGTGCCGCCCGTTCTGACGCAGAAAAGGAGTTAGTCAACGGTCCGCCTTTGGCAAGATTTCGCCCAACAGTAATGTCCTTGTCGTGCCCTGTCATGATAACCAGCGGGGCATCAAGGAGGCGCGAATCGGTCAGTCGCAGCGAGCCTCCTGCGTACTTCATGTCAGCACGGAGATCGGTATTTTCTGCAAGCCACTTCGCAAAGCTGGATATGGCGGTTGGATCCTGCCACCAATCGGAAAGGGAGTGTTTGAGTCGAATCAGGCGAATATGCCCACGCATCTCTGTGCCTTCGCCCTCAAGAATAGCTCCAAGGTGGTCTTCAGGAAGCAAGTTCGGACTCTTCACATCAAGAGGCAGGTCTTGTACTCCCCCGTTTTGAGCGTGCACAAGACCCCCTCCTATAGTCGTCCCTTCATTTCTCCCACGTTGTAGGGGTGCTCCTCGTGATAGTCCGTTTTGGGTCGGCACAGGACCTACTCCCACAGTCGGAGTGTCTTGGTGTATCGTTGCGGAATGGGACGGTACAAGATTCGCTTTTACCGATAAACCCTTGTCAAGGCTGATGGATGGGGTATCGCTTAACGAGAGCGGATTTCTCTCTTGTGGCAGGTCAACTGCAAGGGGGGTTCCTACCTGTGTTACAGTTTGTAGAGGCAGCTCTTGTGGTTGTCTATCCTGCACCTGACGGGCCGATTGTACGGGTTGGATACGAATCTTCCTTGGCAGCGTACGAGCTGATGGAGGCAATTCAACCCACTCAACATTCATGGCATCGTCTTCCACAATTCCCTGACGAATCGTTAGCACCACGAGGACAGCAAAAATGAGATGGAGGCAGAGAGAGATGGCCAACGGTGCCGTTAATCGTTTTCGTATTCTCAACGTTTTGCCTTTCTGAACGGGCTGAAGTAGGAAAACGCCCTATGCCAAGTTATGAGGATCCCACTCTAGACACTCTCGCTTAGTTCTGAATGTCAAGATGCAATCTATTTCAAGCACAACCCTATGCCAAAATCTGTCGCAGCCACAGCTAATCAATTCAAATTTATGTAAAATTCCTAAAACATCGTAGACCACCGCATATTGAATTGAGGTGTCCGTCCCGACTCAAGAGCTTGGGCCCAGTTTAGTTTCCAATTGCTTCCTATCAGTAAGCCAACACCCAGATTAATCTTCGGATCGGAGATGCTAACTTCGTCTAACTTGTTCCATGCCTGTCCCGCATCAATGAAAAATGTGACGAATGCCCCGTCGCTAATATAGTCGGTTACGTGATGACGATACTCCACATTGAGCAGCATACCTTGGTTACCGGCAAATTCATAAAGGTCATACCCACGAAGCGATCCAGGTCCCCCAAGAATAAATTGGCGTTGAACCGGCAGGTCCTTCGCTGAAAGTCCAATTTTCAAACGGAGGTCAAGCATATGCCGGTCGCCGATCGGTTGGTAACGTCTGGAATGCAGCTCGAATCGTGTAAAATCAAAATCAGAACCCACAGCTGAATTGCCGTGCTCTACCGCAAAGGTGTTGTACCAACCCTCGTTGTCAAAACGACTATCGAAATCATATCTCAAAGCAATGCTCCGCATTTGGCCTGGCGTTATTGGTGTATTTTCTTCTTTGTCTGATGTCCATCGAAAAAGGGACCAATCTGTTGTTTTGGTCAGGCTTTCGTGGTTTTCATTGACCGCAGCCAGTTCTAGGGAGTGGGGGAACACCTCTGGTTGCCATCGTAACGAGATCTCAGAACCTTCCCTCAGATAATAGTCTCGAAAATCTCCTCCATATAAAAAGGCAGTCAGCAGTTGTTCGTCATCGTCTAGTAAGATATCTGGATCTCTTACCGATGTCAGGCGATGGAATTGAAACCTAAGGATTAGATTCCGGTTAACCCCTCCTAACAATCTTGCCTCCCCACCCGCTTCATAGTTCAATTTTTTATTTGAAAAACCGTAACTCAAAGCACCAAAAAGCCTCGGTTGAAGTGGTATCTCAACCTCCGGCGGCTTCGACAGTTCGAGGCGAGGACCCAGTCGAAACCCGTGAACCCGATTAAACCTACCACTCATTGAGAGGTTCATTATGCCATCCGGCACGGGTTCTTCTGCCGCTATTTTTTCCTCTACTGTAATTGTTACAATCCGTTTATCTCCTTCCTTATGGATATGCCAGTCCGTGCGCCTAATATACGGAAGGATAGCCTCCATTGTTTTTATGGCATTGCGGATGTCATCTGGTCCCTTTTCAAGAGCCTCTCTGATTTCAGAATCTCTCACCCTTTGGTTGCCCCGAATCCGAACCTCGTTGATTGGTTGCTTTTTCTTATCCAAAAAATGGGTTGATGGAAATGAAAACCCTGTGTTCCCGGAGGATTGATCGATTGTTGAGGGAGTTGCGCCATCAGGTTGTTTTTCCAACGGTCTTGCCCGTTCCTTGTTACCAAACCCGTCTTGATGTGCTTGGAGCGAGTTGTCTTCTAAGGAGTTAAGTTGTGGGATTCCCACCCCAAGGTCCTCAAGGTTTCTTAATAATTCATCAATTCGCTGTGGATGCAAATGTCCGACGATGTTCACCAGGTGCGTTTCAGTTTCTCCTGTAACCATCACAAAAAGACCGTCGATTGTTTCTATATTGAGTAGGACCCATATCTGAATTTTCTCACTGTCTTCCTTGATCTTGGCAAAGGCTTCCCAACCCCGTTTTTGCAGCACCCGTTCATAGTAACGAATCATTGGGTCGAAGCTTGCGGCATCACCGGAGTAGCTACGGACATATACCCCCTCTAGCATTGCGATTAATTCGGCAATTTCAGGTTCGTATTCCGTCGTTTTGGAGACGAATGCGATTAACTCACGGTCTAGGTTCACTTCAATTTTTGGTTTTAGGGGAATTGGTCCATTAAAAGTGACAACACCTCCTTCCGCTTCTTGCGTCTTTCCGGGTCCTATCCAGTCGAGAATAGATTCAACCTGTGGTTTTAGGGGAATTGGGAAATCGAAGGTGATAACACCTCTTGCTGTTTCTTCTGTTTTTGCATCCTCCACCCAGCCAAGAACAGAAAAAAAGAAAATGAGCGACAGGATGACAATAGGACGACAGTTTGCATAGTGCTTCACGGCTTGTTTTCCCTTTCTCATTGAGGTTTGTTTCTTACCTTGGTTTATCACATTGTATCATACCTATTCTGAGGCTGGCAAACGGACACCATATTGTCCGAGATTTGCGTTCAGTTCGGCAAAGAATTCAGGACGGATATCGCACACAATCCGAACTACATGCATCTCATTTTCTTCAATCGCAACTATAAAGATTCCACGGAACCTGTTTGCATCGTATTTTGCATAAATGCAGGAGCTCTGCTGCCCTTCATAAACGCGGGTGATTAAGGTCCACTTTTTCTGACGCATCAGATCGGCATAGAGGTTAAAAATTTCAGCCTTATGCACTTCGGACGATTGATCCAAAGTGAAGCGGCTTACTTGAACGCTTTTTACTCCGCGAATCGCGAGCGTTGCTGCCCGATTTTCATCTTCACCCACAGATGTGCTTAGGCGTTTGAGTAACCACCAGCCGGGGCCCCCAATACCAAACCCTACCTCTTTATGAACGTGGTTTAATCGATCGGCACGAGTAGTATCCCCACCGCCTCCTAACAGACAGCCACAACCTATATTTACTACGAGGAGGAGAAGGTAGATAAAAGACGAAAAATGTAAAGTGTGATTGGCTAATCTATTTTTCATGATTTTTCCGAGTACCATCAAAACGCATTTGGCAACGTAGGGGACTTGCCACTATTCTTTTTGGGGCTCATCCTTTTTCGAGGACTTTGACATGCCATCAGTCTCGATATCCATGCCTTCAATATGAGGTAGACCAAGGTTGTCTAGGTTTGTAAGTAATTCGCCAATCCGTTCTGGGTTGATTTCACCAACGATATTTACGAGGGTTACTTCTATCTCTCCTGCAACCATAACGAAAAGCCCCAATATGGTATCTTTGCCAAGTAATATACGTACCTGAACGGTCTCACCCTCCTCTTTGATTTTGGCGATGATCTCCCATTTCTCTTTTTCTAGCTTATCCTCGTAATGACGGGTTAATTCATTAAAAGTTGTGGTGTCATTTTCATAGACGCGGACATATACGCCTTTTAGCATGTTAAGTAATTCCGTAACCTCTGGGTTCGGTTTCGCTGCCTTAGCAACGAGTGAGATTAACTTCCCACTTAAGTTGACTTCAACTTTTGCTTCCAAGGCGTTTGGAAAGTCAAATGCAACGAGCCCCTTTGTTTTTTCTTTCTCTTTTTGCGCTGCAGCAAATACTTCACCACCGGCAATGATGTCCACAAAAAACAGGAGGGATGCGAGCACCGCAATTTGTGAAATGTGTCTCATGGTGTGGTTCCTTTTAAACAAAGCACGGACGCATATTCATGTTCATTTTGATAGGTTCTCCGTCAAATTGAATATTGACGGATAAGGATTTCAGTATCCAAGAGGACAGGGTTCCAACACCTTTTAGTGTCCCTGTGGATTGTCGTCTTAGCTATCTTTGTTTGATTGGCTCGGTTCAGTGTCAATCTTGAGATCCTTGAGCTTGGGCAGATCTAGGTTCAGATTCATATTTTCCAAATTGCTGATGATGTCACCAATGATGTCACCAACTTTTTCAAAGTCGATATGCCCGAAAATATTTACAAAGAGCGTTTCCTTAGCCCCGGTGACCATAATAAAAACACCGCTAACTATCTCTTCATCAAAGAGCAAAGCAACCCGGATGATCGCATCTCCCTCTTTAGCTTTGACGATGGTTTCCCATTCGCCTGCTTTCAGTTTGTTCTCATAGTGACGAAGCATCTGATCAAGATTCTCGCCATTCTCGTATCCCCGAACATATAGCCCTTGAATCATTGCCACTAATTTGCCAATTTCCGGCTCGTGCTCCACAGATTTAGTAAAGAGTGTGAACAGTTTGCTGCTCACGTTCACTTCAATTATCGCTTCGGATACATCGGAAAAGTCGAAATTGATGCGCCCTTTAATATTTTCATCTTGTGTTTCAGCAATCCCGCTTCCGACGGTAAAAAGGAGGGATAGCAGCACAACAAGTTGTGTGAAGTTTATACATCGTTTCATGAGTCATTTTCTCCTAAATACGTTGAAGGTTATGGAAATGAGGAACAGCATCATTCAGGCGACTGATTATTGCTATAATCCTCATCGTTACCAGTGGAACTATCTGTCAATTTGTTGAGTATGACAAGGCTACGTTGAATTGTTTCTGAAGAGTTAATTTCATCTATTGTAAGCATTAACGCTCTGCGTGGTGCCTCCCTAACCTGATCTGTGGAAAGGCGTTTGTCGATGGCTAGTCCTGTTTTTCGCATCGCGTAGCGCACAGTGATCAAGGCATAGCTGAGTTCGTGAGTAGCCTGTTCAATTTGTAAAGATTGCTGATGATGCTGGTATGCGCCAAATGTTACGAGGATAATGAGACTAGCGGTTACGGTTCCAACCGCAACCGGGCGAATGGACAATCCACGTAGGGCTTGCTTTAATGAATCGAACCACCCTTGAGTAGTGGGCTCTGGATGAGAGTGAACATAGGCAGCGACTTGGTCAAAAACCTCGGCAGGTGGTTGGGGTCGTGGCAATTCTTGCAACGCCTCATCGACCTCAAGCGCGAAGTCCAACTCGTTTTGGCAATCTGGACATGTAGCTACATGTGTCTCAATTGCCGCTTGAGCGTCGGCGTTCAGTTCACCGGCAAGGTATTCTTCCAGAACTGAATGCACGTATTCACAGCGTATTGTTTGTGTTGTCGAATGTCGCTGCATTAAGTTATCTCCCCATAAGATTTCCCAGTATGTCCCGTAACCTCTTTTTCGCCCGAAACATGTTCGATTTCACTGTGCCGACAGGCTGATTTAGCGTTTCCGCAATCACTTCAAAACTTAGTCCTTCTATTTCGCGCATAACGACAACCGTGCGAAAATGGAGGGGAAGTTGAGCAATCGCTTGTCGAACCAACTGTTGACGTTCCTGCCTGATGTAGAGCTCCTCCGGCGACAGATTTGATGATTCAGATGCCGTGCCCTCGTGCTGATGGTGAACCAGTGTTTCAATTTCTTCCGTATCCCCCATCGTTAGCGGTACTTGAAATCTGCGCCGGCGTAATAGGTCAACACATAAATTATTGGCGCATTTGAGCAGCCACGATTGAACTGTCTCAAGGCGTAATTCAGCGTTGGAATTCCACGCTTTGATGAAAGTCTCCTGAGTCACGTCTTTCGCGTCATCTGGGCTATTGAGCAGGTACAGCGCGTGTTGATAGATCTGTGCTTGATGCTGCTTGACGAGATCAAGAAATACCTCCTCTGGCATATCGTGACTCCATGAGTTTTCTCTGAGGTTGCTCTTACTACGAATGGCACGACAAAAAGTTGCATCAAAGGTTGAAAAATTAGTAAATTATGAGATGTAGTGGTCTGAGCAAAAAGGTGAATCAGCGTGGCAAAGATAGAAAACCTTCTTGACAATTATTTGGCATCATACTATACTTAGCCCAAAACATCAACCGAACAGAAATTTACAACTTCCTTGATCCAATCAGGACGCGATTAAACGAACACACTGATCAGAGCTTTGCAGCCCTTATGAATATCCGATATCAAGTCACCGACCTCAAACTGGTTCACCCCTTCAAAATCGCCCGGCGAGCCGTTGACGAATTCCGTCAAGTGATTTCTGTGGAGATTGATGGCGGACTTGGTGAGACGGCTCCCGCGCGCTTCTACGGCGAAACCGTCGAAACGGTTCAGGTTGCATTTGACCTCCTCGATGCAGGTCTTGATGGAGATCTCGACCCGATTGAGAGCGTCATGTCAGAGCTTGAATCGATTCTCGGACGCAACTACGCTGCAAAATCCGCGATTGATATGGCACTGCACGACCGGCTTGGAAAAAAGTTAGGCGTACCGCTTTATCAACTCTGGGGACTTGATCCGAAGGCTACGCCGCTTTCAACTTTCACAATCGGGATTGATGAGCCGGAGATAATGCAGCAAAAGGTGCGTGAAGCGGAGGCGTATCCTCTCCTCAAAGTCAAACTCGGCACCCATCGTGACTTAGAACTCATCCGTGCACTCCGTGAGGTCACGGATAAGCCGATCTACGTGGATGCCAACACGGCGTGGACACCCAAAGAAGCAGTGCGTAAGATTAGTGAGCTTGCTCCTTACGGTGTCGAACTGATTGAACAACCCACAAAGCCGGACGATCTGGAGGGGTTAAAGTTTGTGCGTGAGCATTCAGAACTTCCGATTTTTGCCGATGAAAGTGTGAAACGTGCCGCCGATATACCTTCGCTGGTCGGTTGTGTTGATGGTATTAATATTAAGCTGGTCAAATGCGGTGGTCTGCTCGAAGCGATGCGAATCATCCACATTGCGCGAGCGCATGGACTGCAAGTGATGATTGGTTGTATGATAGAAAGCTCCCTAGGCATTACCGCAGCAGCACATCTCACACCGCTTGTGGATTACGCAGACCTGGATGGACATCTACTAGTTGCAAATGATCCATATCGTGGCGTAACACTTGAGAAAGGCAAACTCGTCTTACCCAATCTACCCGGAATTGGAGTTGTTCCCGTTGAGGGTTAGATCCGTTGAGAAATGATGTCCATACAGTCGTATCCATATCCGAGATCAGCTTTCAGGAGAACTGCATGAGCAAAGCCCAGTTACTAAGAGATCATAAAATCGGAAATATTAATAATTTATATTGGAACTTATCGACACCTACCCTATATGAAGAAGCCCTCAGGCGGGGCGAAGGGCAAATTGCTCAATTTGGTCCCTTTATCGTCGAAACACTACCCCACACAGGCCGTTCACCCAACGACAAATTTATCGTTGAACACTCATCCAATCGAGATAAAATCTCGTGGGGCAAAGTCAACCGTCCCATCTCCGAAGAACACTTTGATCGCGTGTATAATCACATGCTCACTTACATCCAAGGGCGTGATGTCTTTGTGCAAGATTGCTATGCCGGTGCTGATCCCCAACACCGTATCACCGTCCGTGCCATCACCGAATATGCGTGGCACAGTCTGTTTACCCAAAGTCTCCTCATCCCCGCCGACAAGTTGTCCCCAGACCGCTCACCTGACTTTACAATTATTGATTTTCCGGGGCTCCACGCGAATCCTGAATTACACGGCACGAACTCGGCAACCTTTATCCTTGTGAATTTTGAACGGAATTTGGTGCTTATTGGCGGCACAAGATACGCCGGAGAGATAAAGAAATCGGCGTTCACATACCTCAATTACCTATTGCCGAGTCAAGGCGTACTGCCGATGCACTGCTCGGCGAACCTTGGCCCCGATGAAGATGTCGCTCTTTTCTTCGGGTTGTCCGGAACAGGAAAAACGACGCTCTCCTCTGCACCGGGGAGACAACTTATCGGCGATGACGAGCACGGTTGGGGTGATCACGGCGTTTTCAACTTTGAGGGCGGCTGCTACGCAAAGACAATCAACCTTTCCAAAGAGGCGGAGCCGGAGATTTACGCCTGCACCCATAAGTTCGGAACGGTGTTAGAGAACGTGATTCTCGATCCGGTAACGCGCCGAATCGATCTCGATGATGATTCATTAACCGAAAATACCCGTGCGGGATACCCAATTACCCACCTCGATAATATTGTTTCGGAAGGTGTTGGTGGACATCCGAAGAACCTGATCATGCTCACATGCGATGCGTTTGGCGTAATGCCTCCTGTCGCCAAATTAACGACCGAACAAGCGATGTACCATTTCCTTTCAGGATATACCGCAAAAGTTGCTGGTACTGAACAGGGATTGGGAGACCGGCCCGAAGCGACCTTCAGTCACTGCTTTGGTGATCCGTTTATGCCACTCGATCCCGCTGTATATGCCGATATGCTTGGCGAAAAGATAGATCAGCATCAGGTGGATTGCTGGTTGATAAATACCGGCTGGAGTGGTGGTGCCTATGGCGAAGGTTCACGAATGAAGATTGCGTACACCCGCGCCATCGTTGATGCAGTTTTGAAGGGCAAGCTGGCGGATGTCCCAACAGAGCCGGATCCGATTTTCAGGATCCATGTGCCAACCGTCTGCAAAGGTGTACCATCCCAAGTTCTCAAACCACGTAACACATGGAAAGATGGTACAGCTTACGACCGCCAAGCACGAGAGCTGGCTAAGATGTTTACGGAAAACTTTGAGCAATTCGCCGGTAGCGCGACAGAGGAGGTCCGAGCGGCAGGACCCAAAATCTAATCGGCTATACAATCGATGAATCTGGATCTGTTTCACACATCATACGAGAAAGGATCTTAAAATGGCTGAAAAACGATTTGCGATTGTCACCGGCGGTACTGGCGCGTTGGGAACGGTTGTCACAGAAGCCCTGCTCAGAGAAGGCTACCAAGTCGCAGTCCCTTACACTTCTGAGCGCAATATCGAACCATTTGAACGTCAGATTGGGGACCTCAAAGCCCAAGTAACACTGGTTCGCACAGACCTGACGGTTGAAACCGAAGTCCAAAATTTCGTCCAAACCGTATTGGACAAATTCGGTCAAATCGACGTTTTGGTGAATACGGTCGGCGGTTTTGTCGGCGGCATCCCAGTCGCCGAAATGCCAGAGGAACGATGGGATTTCATGATGGATCTGAACCTGAAATCGATCTTTCTCTGCTGCAAAGCGGTGCTGCCGCACATGATTGAGCGGAAGTGTGGGAAAATTGTGAACACCTCTGCGCGTGCAGGATTAAGTGGGATTGCTGGATTGAGTGCCTATTCCGTCTCCAAAAACGGGGTGCGAATTCTCACAGAATCGATTGCGGAGGAGGTCAAAGATTTAGGGATTAATGTCAATTCCTTGCTGGTGAGTATCATTGACACACCTGCGAACCGTGAGGGGATGCCCGACGAAGACCACTCCCGATGGGTCTCGCCCGACGACATCGCCAAAGTCATCCTATTCCTTATTTCCGACGCCGCCGGTATCATCAACGGTGCAGCGATCCCTGTCTACGGCAGAGCGTAATTGACGATAAAGGAGAAAAATGCAACGACGAAAGTTTTATTTCTGGTTGTCCATTTTCTGTGTGTTGAGTCTACTAATCTCCGGCTGTGATAATCAGAAAGGCGGGGACAAACAATCGTCTGTCCAAACCGAGACGGATCAGGAAAGCAAACCCAAAAAGAAACAGATATGGCTCTCTATTCTCGGTGGGGCAGTCGGTGGGACGTTTTCACCGTTTGCAGGTGGAATTGGGAGTGTCGTTTCAAAAGCAGAACCCACTATCAGAATCTCCGTCGAAGCGTCCGCCGGATCCATTGAAAATGTACGGCGTGTCAATAGCGGTGGGGACTATATGGGGGTTGCGTTTGCCTCCGATGTCTATCTCGGCTATCATGGGGAAGAGGTGTTTGCCAAAGAGGGCAAGAAAGAGAATATCCGAGTGTTGACCCTGCTTTACATCGCTTACAATCAATTTGTCACCCTAGCGGACAGTGACGTACATCAATTTGAAGATATTGTCGGGAAGAAGGTTGCGATGGGAGCAGCGGGATCCGGCTCCGCACAGACACTGGAACGTCTCGCAAAATTGGCTGGAATTCACGGCAAGTTCTCACCGGTTTATAAAGGAGGAACCGCAGGGGCGGATGCCCTCCGCGATGGACAGGTGAGCGGCTTTCAATGGCTCGTCAATGCCCCCAATTCCGCTGTCATTTATGTCTCCGAAATCAAATCTGTCCGCCTGATCGACTTCGACGCACCCGCCAAAAAATACGGATTTTACGAGAAGTATCCCTTCTATCTGCCCGGTACGCTGCCTGAGAAGGCGTACAAAGACGTCCAACCGGTGAATACATTCCTGATGCCGACAGTTCTCATCGCGCACAAAGACATCAGCGAGGAAACAGTTTACACTATCCTGAAGCGTATGTACGACCAAGCGGGCCATCAAACGCTAGTAACTACCACCCCCGCCGCGAAGGATATGACACTCGAAAACGCACCGAAAGCGTTTGTAATCCCGCTGCACCGTGGGGCAGATCGGTTTTGGAAAGAACGGGGAGTTGAGATTCCAGAAGCGGCGCAAGCTATAGATTATAGTGAATAGAAGTTACGCCCTTCAGTTTGTAGTAGCGCAATTCATTGCGCGGACGGGCGATAAATCGCTCTACTACAAACCTTTGTCCCTACTGTAGTTGCCCGATTCATCGGGCGTTGGAGATAGTGTCTTGCGGCGATAAATCGCCGAACTACAGCAGAGGCTCCATAAGGAGTCCGTAGGGAACGCAGATCTGCGTTCCCTACTGAAGTGCGTAACTCCTACAGACATTAAAAGTAGAAGTTTTTTGTACCACAATCTGTTAGATTGTGATCCCAAGCCGCAAACTAACAGTTTGCGCTACAGTGTCTCATTAATTCTAAGGTCCACTATAAATCTTCTCACCGTCAATTGTGAGCGTCTCTACGGACGCACGCTAACAATTGCGGATGCAGCTTCCCATTCGTCGCTAAAATCCCTCGATTGACCGTCATCCGTCTCCCCTGCGATAAATCAAGTGCCTGCCCATCGACATCCGTTACTACGCCACCAGCCTCCTCCACCACTATCATTCCAGCGGCGTGATCCCAGATACACTCACGATAATCCGGTGTCGCCGGATTTGGTAGGCGAATATAGACAGATGCCTCACCCCGCGCAAGTACCCCATATTTCCCCTGACCGTCCATCCGGATCGGCGGGGCGGTAATACCCACCTGCTGTGCGATTTGGGCGTGAGTGTCAAGGTCGCTGTGGGTGGATTCAACGCTCTCTGCAAAACGGTGTGTTGCCTGAGAGATATGAATTCGTTCTGAGTCTTGTCCATCCAACGAAAGCATCCGCGTGCCCGCTCCTCTTTCTGCGACAAAAAGACAGCCACGTCGCGCCTGCGGATCGTCCAATTTCTGCGGTAAATTCGGGCAGCCTAACACGCCAAGTTTTACCTCGCCGTTAACAATCAACGCCAGCGCAATGGCGTATTGATCGCCCCGCAAAAACCCTTTTGTGCCATCAATCGGGTCCAGCGTCCAGAAACGTTCTTCCACTTCTCCGCACCCCCGATCAATCCAATCGCGGACTGTTTGGGTTGAAGGTATCCCAGCGGAAAAGTGATCGACATATCCGGTCACACGCTGCATAAGTTGAGGGTTTTCCTGCAACGCCTGAGAATCCTCTTCGGCGACAATGGCATCTTCCGGAAATGCCTCACCAATGGCTTGACAAATTAACGCCTGAGAACCGAAATCTGCCACCGTCACAGGGCTTCGATCCGCTTTCTCCACTGCATCCGTATTTACCATGTCAGCCTGTACCCGCTGGCACAGCTGCGCTGCTCTAAAGACCGCGCTCATTGCAATTCGTTTTTCTAATACCATCTGATATGTAATTTCTTAACCTCCGTATTCAAGGTTACGGCGTAAAATACTGCGATGTCCAAGATTGTTTTCAATGTGGTAGATGACAGTGTATGTCCCCGCTGCGGATTGAAATTTGTTAACATCAATAGTTGGAGTAAATCGCACAACCTCTGAACTGTCGTTCGGGATATCGAGACGCTGTGAGAAGGGACCGTAGCAGCGTTCACCTAACGGGTTGAGCACTTTCCATGTAACTTCGAGCCACGTTGGACGCGCATCACGACGAAGGTAAATGACAACCTCATCCCCTTCTAGACCATCTTCGTTAAAACCAAGGACACCAAGTTCAGAGAGCATCTTGGCTGTCAGCGTTCGTGGGATATGTTCCAGATAACCTCTGCCGGGGATTGCCCGCCAAGTGCCGCCCGTTGCCCAAGCAAGCTGTTTGATGGGAAGGAAATTCAGCCCGATGACATCAACGCGAACATCTTGACGTTGTAACGTTTCGATAACCCCATCTTGGCTATATTCCGATCTGCCATCGTAATCCGCATCGTGGAATGCCCCATCGCTCGCAAGAACGAAAAATCGTTGGGTGTTGCGTCGAAATTTGATTCTGTGTAGCGCAGCCATCAACGCATCTAATCCGGACTCGGCGAGGTCCCCACCGCCTTCAAACTTTATCTTATAAAGCCAATTTTTGAATTTACCGTGATCTGTTGTAACCCCTTGAACCTTCGGCTTTTTTTCTGTGACGTCGGCAAATGTTACCAAGCCAAAAGCTGCATCGTGTCCTGAGCGCGCGAAATGTTCAAAGAAGAGATCAATATAGGCGCGGATACCCCGAACATTGTCTTCCATGCTACCGGTCTTGTCGATGATAAAAACCAGATCAATCTCCTGAACGATTGCCGCATCTGCCAGATTCCGGGCGAGTTCAGTCATCATCTTAATATAGTTGTCCCCCGCAGAGGTGCCCGAAGGAATGCTACCGCCCGAATTGCCGATAGGCATTCCGTCTAGTGCCTCGCCTCGTCTTCGCCCGACGCGCAACTTCGCCACACCGATCTCAGGAGAGCTTTCCGATAGATGACCGTCTCCTTCAGCCACATTGATATTCTGATCTGCTGCCAGGGGCACCCCCTTTTCTGAAGCCTCTCTCGGCAGATTTACTGCTGTCATGGTAAGTGCTTTGGAATCTGGACGTGCTTTTGCGGATAGTTGCGGTTGGGAAACAGGTCCAGTACCCTCCGAAGTCGGGGGCGAATCAATTTTCGACCCAATCGCTGTCCGTTGACCGGTTTCGAGTGAATCAACCGTCAGCCAATTGGTCGTAGATGCGGGTTTTGGTTTAGGAGTGGGGGCTTCGGGAACAACCTTCGTTGGTTCGGGCGGTGGCGGCTCAACAGGCTCGGGTGGGACAACCACCGGGCGTCGGAAATGGGTGATGTCAACCTGAACAATATCATCAAAAGGCGGTAGTTGACGCTGCTCAATCTGTAAGTACATCATGATGACTGCAACAATGAGGTGAATGATGAGCGAGCAGATTAAGGCTGGGCGAAAACTTCTGCGACGTAACATGGCGTCACCTACTTTTGTGAATTAAGGGATTTAGAAACCTCATAGGGATCCCTCATCTTCAGATGGATTTATCGGCTGACTTCGCGATCCGAATCCCAACGTTATGCACCATCTGTATCGGTTCATACGCTGCACGGTTCGCACATCGTGCGGCGAATTGACCCCGTGGCACCCATGAACCGCCTCGAATGACCTTGCGCCTGCCTTCAGCTGGCCCAAAGGGATTTTCCGCCGGCGCGTATCGATAAGTCTCTGGGTGGAACCAGTCTATGCACCACTCGTAAACATTCCCGCCCATATCATAGCACCCATAAGGACTAACGCCTTCCGGATAGCTGCCAACCGGCGTTGTTCGTTTGAGATGGCTTTCGGACGAATTCGTTTTGGCTGGATCCCATTCGTTTCCCCACGGATACTCTCGTCCATCGGTACCGCGCGCTGCTTTCTCCCATTCCGCTTCTGTTGGTAGGCGATAAGCATCGTCCCCCAATTCATTAAGATAACGCAGAAACTCCCGTGCGTCGTACCAACTGACACCAACCACTGGACAATCCGGCGCATTGAAACGCGAATCGGTGTGAAAGCGCGGGGGATAATAGCCTGTGTCTTCCACGAATTGCGCATATTGGGCGTTAGTCACAGGGAACCTGCCAATATAGTAAGCGTTGAGTGTTACGCTACGCTGCGGTTCCTCATGGTCAGTTTTTCGTAGCCCTGTCGGAAGTGTCCCCATGATGAATGGTCCTTCAGAGATATAGACCAATAGGTAGTTTAGCAAATCAATCGTAATCTCTTGCGGGGTTGACATGGGAATATACTCACTCGTAATAATCCACAGCGGTTGACAGATAAAGTGTAATGCACAGAACCTAAGGCTGTGCCGCAATTATGGTGAATTCTAAAAATAAATAGATACTTTCACCCCACCCCCCGGTAGGTGCGGTTTTCAACCGCACCGGTTTGGAGTGTCTCATTAATTCTAAAATCTACTATAAAAAAATTGTAACACCAAACAGCGGGGTGGGTCAAATGCTTTTCGAGGTTAATCACCTAAAAGCATAACTGTCACTTTTCTGCCTTGAGCCGCCGCCACAGAGTGGTACGGCTAATACCTAGACGTTTCGCAGCCAACTTCGGTTTACCATCACACTGTTCTAAAACCCGTTGAATTAATTCTCGCTCCAGTGCAGCGAGGGGGTTTTCGCCCATGAGTGCTAGCGTTACAATGTCGTTCTGAGGCATAATTAGCTCCGTGGGCAGATGTTTCTTTTCAATGCAATCACCCGGACACTTGACAAAAGCGTGTTCAATGATATTTTCTAACTGTCGCACATTGCCGGGATACGGGTATTCCATTAGAATATCTAACGCTTCAGAAGAGACGTCCTGAATAAACTTCTGGGTGTGCCGATTGAATTTCTGGATAAAGTGCTCAATCAGAAGGGGAATATCATCCCGCCTTTCTCGCAGCGGCGGTAGCTGAATCGGCACGATGTTCAGCCGGTAGTAGAGATCTTCCCGGAAATCCCCTGATTCAATTGCGGTTTTCAGATCACGATTGCTCGCAGCGATGATTCGCACGTCTACCTTTTGCGTATGAGATGACCCAACCTTCTCAAACGATCCCTCCTGCAAGACTCGCAGCAGCTTTACCTGCATGGCAGGACTTAGATCTCCGATTTCGTCCAGAAAAATTGTCCCCCTGTCCGCTATCTCAAACCGTCCCTGTCGGGTGGTTGTCGCGCCCGTATATGCTCCCTTTATATGCCCAAACAACTCACTTTCGAGGAGACTCTCTGCCAACGCTCCACAGTTGACACTCACGAACGCTTTGTCTGTCCTCTCACTTCGATGATGAATCGCCTGGGCGACTAACTCTTTGCCGGTGCCACTCTCACCCTGAATCAACACGGTTGTTGACATCGGTGCCACTTGCTGAATCAGTTCATAGATTTCCTGCATCTGTCGATTTTTACCGATGAGGTTTTCAAATGTGTAAAGACTTTTCAATTGTTCGTTGAGTGCTTTTACCTCTGAAAGATTATGGGCGAACCCTTGGATAAACCGCTCCCCGCCGTGCTCAATGCCAACCACCCGCAGCCCTAACGGTAGCATACCCCCATCTCTTTTCGAGAGCTCTGTTTCAAAGGTGACTGGCGTTCCTTGAGGGATAAGTTTCTCCAACAATTGAGATATCCGCTGAAATTCTTCGCTCCTCATCAGATTGTGCAATGATAGGCTGGAGAGTTCCTGATGTGTGTACCCCAGCCACACACACAGATTTTCATTGACCGTCACAAACGGTTGGGAAAGAGAGGGACAGATGAAGATTGCGTCGTTGGACATCTCAAAAAGGGTGCGGTATCGCGCGTTGCTTTGTGCAAGATCGCTGACCCATCGTCCTTTCTCGATCAGGATCGAGAGTTGCCCGACAATCTGTTTGAGAAACCCAACGTGTGCCTCCGAAAACGCTCGGGCAATTGCACTGGTAAAAAATACAACACCAATCGGCTTTCCGCTTACCTTCAGCGGTAGCGTAAGGTTTGAGCGCATGCCTTCTTCAACCATAAGCCGGGTCCAGACACTGGGTCGTTTTTCGAGAACTTCTCGAAAATCATCAATAATTCGTGCCTCTCCTGATTCCAAAACACCCTCAAGCGTTGATCCGGCAATCCGCGCTGAAAAACCGTTGTCCAAAACAATCTTGCGGTCGGATTTTGTCTTGACCTGTACTAACCTGCCTGAAGACTCGTCGATCAGTGCAATGCCCAAACGACTGTGTGGGACAACATCCTGAAGCCCAACATAGATATTCTCAAACACCTCATCAAGTGTCTTGCCGAGGTTAATCTGTTCAAGAATCTCATAGACCGGATCGGCTGTTTCTTTTTCCTCAAAAGTAACTTTGTCCTGTTGATCCGATGATTCATCCCTAGAATCAACAGCGATCCAAATCGCTTCTCTATCAATCTGGAGCGGATACGTCTTAACGGCTGGCGTGACAACCGGGCAGCCGGTTTTCAGGTCGTACTTCCACTCATGCCAGGGACAGGTGATGCTCTCCCCGTCCAAAACGCCTTCTCCAAGTGGTCCCCCCTGATGTGGACATGTGTTATTGATGGCGTAGAATTCTCCATCGGCGTTGAATACCGCCACACGTTCGTCCCCTAGCTTAACCACTTCGCTTTCGCCAGGTTCAATCTCCGATTTTTGTGCAACTTGCATCCATCTTGTCATTTTTTCCTCCCATGCGTGAAACGAGGTGGTAATCTTTCTTTTTTTTTATTCCCCCTTTATACCATATAATACCATTTCCTGTCAACCTCTTCTGTTTCAAATGTGAACAAAGTTTCAAGATGAAACGACTTTGAGGATGGTATGCCTGCATTGATGCGTTGAACGCTGACGCTCACCAGCGGTTTCAAATTGAAACACTCGCAGACTCACGTGGAGAGGTCCGTTGATCAGTCATTCATGCCTGCTATCCAGCACCGGTGCAAGTTCTGCCGTTTTTAGAGATCTTGGCATCAAATTTGCCTAACTAGTACACTGTCAGGCAAATTATGATTGTCTATATGGATTGAGACTCATAATACTTCGTAGGGGTCGGGTCACCCGACCCCCTTGTTGATATGCAAAACTTATATGACTGAGTACTAGGTTCTGTTGACATTTAACGGCCCGTAGGTTGGGTTGAACGGTTAAAACCCAATCCCTATCAAGTCCAATAGAGGCTCCGTCGTTCAACGACACCTGCTTATAGACAGATAGAGTGAAACCCAACTTCGCTTTTCATCGGGGTGTCTCCTTTTCAAAACATTATTCCCTAAAAATGGTCTTTTGTACCACGATCTGTTAGATTGTGATCCCCGTCCGCAAGCTAACAGATTGTGCTACATTTGTCAGATTCCCCGATGATTACAGCGTTTGCCGAATCAGCAGTATCAAAATGTCAACACGTCCTAGGAAACCGTAACTTCGGTTGAAACAGGAATTGTCATCTACTGGGACCGACCGAACACAGGTGCTGCCGCCGCATTGGTAGCAAAACCCGTCGAACGCAGCGTCTCAAATGCGAAAGTACCCCTGAAAACCAGAGGTGGCGAGGAGGTGAGGGGGCGAGTTTTTACCCGCTTCCTCGCTTCCACCTGATTAGAGGGTTGGCTGTGCATTGGGAGTGCCTCATTAACTCTAAGGTCCACTATAAAAACGCTGCATTTTAAGTGAGGAGTGTGCAAAATGGCTGAAATGAACTCTGGCTTCATACAGTGCATTCGTGTCGAAGACATCCCCGAAGGATCTATTATCGCCGCCAATGTCGAAGGCACTTCGGTCGCCTTGACCAATAGCGAAGGAAAGATCCGTGCCGTGGACAATCGTTGCCCCCACATGGGGTATCCCCTGAGTCAAGGAACAATTCATAACGGCATTCTGATCTGCCATTGGCATCACGCACGGTTTGATCTGGAGAGTGGATGCACATTCGATCCGTTTGCAGACGATGTGCAATCGTATCCGGTTAAAATCCAAGATGGACAAGTTTATGTCAATGTCCACCCAAACGGGGATGACCCCACCGTGCGTTGGAAACGACGTTTGAATGAAGGGCTTGAGCAGAACATCAACCTAATTATCGCTAAGGCAGTCATCGCGCTTCGTGCATATCATGCCGCAGCGGACGATATCGTTGAGGTTGGAGCCCTATATGGTGCACATGGACGCCGCGCTGGCTGGGGTCCCGGACTGACCATCCTCACAGCGATGGCAAATGTTGTCCCGCAACTTGCAGAAGAGGACAGAGTGCTGGCACTCTATCAGGGATTACTCCATGTTTCACAGGAGGTAGCGGCTTCCCCACCGCGTGTGGAACTCACACCTCTAGAGACAGATAAACACCCAATTGAACGTCTGAAAGAATGGTTCCGATATTTCATCGAAGTCCGTAATGCCGATGGAGCAGAGCGTACGCTGCTGACAGCGATTTCGTCCGGCGGAACGCCTGCACAGGTCTGTGATATGATGGTCGCTGCAGCGACGGATCACTTCTACCGGGATGGTGGACACACACTCGATTTTATCAACAAGAGCTTTGAAGTGCTAGGACGGATCGGTTGGGATAAGGCGAGTAAAATCCTGCCAACGCTCGCCGGTGGCCTCGCGGGTTCATCGCGGGCTGAAGAAGAGAATCGGTGGCGCAGTCCGATAGATTTTGTCCCCCTACTCAACGATTCATTTGAAGAATTGAAAGCACTTGCAGCACAAGGGGCAGGTAAACAGTGGGAGGGTGCTGAACAACTCGTCGAAGTTTTGCTAGGTGATGATCCCTTCGCCACAGTGGAGGCACTCAAGTCGGCGTTCAAGGAGGGAGCGACGTTGACGGAATTGACCCAGACGCTTGCCTACGCGGCGGCGATGCGGATTGCCCGTTTTCACACAAAAAATGAGTTCGGTGACTGGATCGCAGTGCTACACACCTACACCTACGCCAATGCGCTTCATCAGTGTGCAAAGCGTGCCCCATCATTGGAACTTGCCCGCGGTATCTTTCATGGCGCAGTGGCAATCTACTTTGATCGCTGGTTTAACATGCCAGCAGCACGGCTACCACAACACCGACGGGAGACCAATACGCTTCCAACAGACGCAGATGAACTGCTCGAGGACTTCGTGAACCTCCTCAACACGCAAGCCAGAGCGGATGAGGCGGGTATGTATCTCTACCGCTACCTCTCGCTTGGTCACCCCCGCGCCGCTATCATCCAGAAACTGGGGCACGTCCTGTTGCGCGAAGATGCCGAGTTCCACTCCTTCCAGATGCTTGAAGCTGCACTCCATCAAATGGAGGAGTTGGATGAGGAGCGAGCCCAGATGACGCTAGTTGCAGCTGCCCGGTACTTAGCAGCACACGCACCGACCGCCCGTGCGCTACGACAGACAGCAAATCTAGCCCTACGTCTCCATCGGGGCGAGGATCTCTCCGCTGACGATCCAAATGAAGTGGTCGAGTGATGGTTTCCCATTAGGATTGTACTCGTGCAACTGATTGCGCGTCTTCCATCGCTGAATCAAATCTGCTATCCGTGCTAATGTGAAAGAGTTAAATACTGGTGGGTTGTAAACTTTCTATGCTTGGGACGTTTAAATCAAAAAGGACTTACGTGGTTGAAAGTTTGAAGCCAACCCTCCTGCCCTCTCCGGCCAGAAGACCAAGCGTTTGCGCCCCTATCAGGTTGTTTTGAACGCTTGATGCAATTAGAGGCGGGTAGTTTGGTGATTCATCGTCCTTGAACACACACCTCTCGACACCCAATATCGCGGAGAAGTAAGAGATTACAGTTCAAATTTAAGGAGACTGCATAAGATGCCTTGGAAATTCTCCTGTTTCGTGATTACACTCCTCTTTGTACCTTTCCTCCTTCAATGCAAGGCTTTGCAATTGTTGGGAGAACAACCACAAACGACTCAACAGGAGGTAAATGACACCATCTCGGAGACCACTTCTCGCGTTCGGTTAATCTACTTTACACCCCAAGACCGTCCCTTCAAGCAAAGAATTGTCGATCAGATAGAATTACAAATGGGAGTCGTACAAACTTTCTTTGCAGACCAGATGGAAGCCCACGGCTTCGGGCGGAAAACATTCGCTTTTGAAACTGATGCGAAAGGGAGAGCGATTGTGCACCGAGTCAAGGGTCAGTTCCTCGATAAACACTATCTCTATAACACAACAAATAAGGTCGCGGCAGAAATCGGAGAACGATTTAATCTTTCAAATAATGTCTATATGATTGTTGTTGATATAAGCGGTAAGTACATTAACAGAGCTATGGGCTTTGGAAGCTCCCGCCGCGGTGGTCAATCAGGCATTCTTTGGATAGCAAAAAGCGGTTTTCAGAGCAAAACCATTGCTCATGAACTGGGACACGCCTTTGGCTTATTACACGATTTCCGCAATGAGCGATTTCTCATGTCCTACGGTTCTTTTCATCTCTCCTCAACCCGACTGGAAAAACGTCAATTGTCCAAGGAAGCTGCAGAATTTCTCGATGCCAGCCGCTTCTTTAACCCTAGCAGGACGTTCTCCAGCGAATTTCAGCCGAAAATTAAGATTATTTCCCCACTCGAGTATCCACCGAGGGCAGAAAGCATCCGTATCATTTTCGAGTTGAGCGACCCAGATGGATTACATCAGGCACGATTTCACACTAACCCCAATATCACTGACAAAAACTTGGCGAAGTTCAGTAGAGGCTCCCCCGCATTCAAAGCAGCCAAGCGGTTAAACGGACAAGAGATGACCGTTGAGTTTGTTTACAGATTATCCAAGGTTGACGTTCACGATCTACGGCTTCAAGTCGTGGATTCACAAGGACACTTTGGGACAAAATCATTTTCCGTCCACCTTCAAAAGTAAATAGCTGTTACGCAGTTAAAGTGTAACAGGGTTGAATCAAATAGGGACGTATCACCACTCTGATAATCGAAACTTTCGCTTCATATCAGCGCGATCCCGACGAAAAGCGGTGTCGATCCAAGCGTAGAAACACTCGTAACGTGGACTCATACCTTCTATAAATAACCTATTTTCTCGCCAAGTGCATAACTCCTATAAAATGCAATACTCTCTAATTATGTTGACAAGACTGACGAAACACGCTACACTTTGAACGAGTCAGATTCAATCAAAAAACGGCGGTAATTTATCACGTTTTACGTATCACGTGACAAGGAGGTTTATACCATGAGTATTTCACCACGCACCTCTCAAGAAACACCGGCAGGTTCAATTAACTTTGAAGATCTCCCGACTGTAGATGTTGTGGAGGAAACCGATCTGGTCTATCACCAACTCTGCCCCGCCGACACCTTTGGAGACGGCGATGGGAAACCTTTTCATGTAGATGGCACACACCTCGCTGTCTTTAAGTATCAGGATAAATTTTATGCGGTTGATAACCGGTGTCCGCACATGGGCTATCCGATGTCCGAAGGCAGTGTCCGAGATGGTGTGTTGATTTGCCACTGGCACCATTGGGAATTCGACCTCAAATCGGGCGGCTGCTTCCTTGAATTTGGGGACGATCTAAAGGCGTTTCCTGTTACGATACGCGATGATGGGTATCTGTACGTTGGGCTTACCCGCGGAGAGCGAGCCGCAGCGAAACGCCGCGTCATCGATCGCGGCAAGCGCGCGCTTGAACGAGGCCTCAAAGATCGGAGCTCCTTCTTCATTGCGAAGGCAGTCACAGCCCTCACCGATGCAGAGGCGACACCCCAAGAGATTATTCAGCAGGGACTTCACTACGGTGCTCACAAAAGCAGCGAGGGTTGGTCGTCCGGCGTAGCGATTCTTACGCTCGCAGCCAATTTGTGGGACGAAGTTGCCCCGAAAGATCACAACCTGTTTCTCGTGCATGGGCTTGTGCAGATCAGCCGTCGAACATCGGGGAGTTCGCGTCCATACCGTGCACCCTTTCCACAGATGGCAGAGGAGCACGACCTCACAACCCTCAAGCGATGGTTCCGTTATTTTATTGATAAACGGGACAGGGGTGCTGCGGAGCGCATTCTGCTCACCCTAAATGACCGCGGATACGACAAATCGGTCATAGCGGATTTCGTGTTCACCGCCGCCACTGACTTCTACTTCACCGGCGATGGTCACGCCCTCGACTTTGCGAACAAGATGTTTGAGGCACTAGATTACATTGAATGGGACGGGGCACACGAAATCTTGCGTCCCATTGTTGTTGACTTGGTCAGCCGGACGCGCCATGAGGAGACATCTCGGTGGGCGGACAGTGTACCGGTGTTGGAGCCGATCTTCGATCGTCTAGATGAAATCTGGCAGGAGAACCAAGCCAACGAGGCAGAACTCGATATTTCCGAGTTCACCCAAACGATGCTTGGCGACGATTTTGTGCCGATTGTTGCAGAGATTGAGGTGAAGCTTCGCGCCGGCGTGAAGCCTACCGACATCTGTCGAGCCATGACCTACGCTTCAGCGATTCGGACCGCCCGTTTCCATCTCAAGAATGAGGGGGATTGGCACGATGTAGCAAACATCTACTCCTACGCACACGCGCTCTACTGCACGTTCCACTACGCACCAAGTGCAAACCTTTTGCGAGGAATCTTCCACGGTGCCGTGTTCCTGAACTATCTACGCTGGTTGAACATGCCAGCGGCACGTATCCCTCGTCCCGGTCAACGGCTGGATGAAACCTTTGACTCCGTTGATGAGATGCTGGATCGCTTTCAGGAATTTGCCGACTTCCAGAAGGTCTACGAAGCAGAAATCCTTGTAAACCAATATCTGGAGGAAGGGCACGACGTTGACGCGCTCAAGCGCGCATTGGCTCATATTTTACTCCGTGAAGATGCAGAACTTCACATGTTCCAAGTGCTCGAAGTCGCCTTTAGGCACTATGCACTCACTGATGATATTGAGGAGAAGCGGATGCACCTCCTCGCCGCGACCCGCTACATCACCGCACAGAAGTTGATGAAGAATATCCTCTGGTCAACCGAGAATGCAGAACGTCTAGCACGGGGCGAGTTGCTCAGTGAACGTGAGGATGATAATTAGCGAGCCAAACAAACAACCAAAAAAGGGCGCACCCGAACCGGTGCGCCCTTTTTTTTATCGCTCATGTTAAGATTTAGTGCAAAGAAACCGAGTTTTTTCTTCAAAACTCGGTTTCTCTTCGTACTTTGCACTTTCTTTTTATATGAGCCCTTTTTATTGATTAGGACTTACGCAGTTGATATAAATACCGCCGCTGCCTTCGTGGCACGTCACCTGCTCTTGAAGAAATTGGGGGTTCCTAGTCTGTAATAGTGGGTACAGGTTGCCTAACCTGTACGGAGCATAATAGTAGGTACAGGTTGCCTAACCTGTACGGGGTGTGCGATGTTTGCCAGCGAAGTGCGTAACTCCTACTAACTATCGGTATATCATTTTTATCACAACGGTGTGGCACAGTTTCAACAATCTATTTGCGATCACGGGGTTCCCTCTGAAATCATAGGGCGTATCACAAACATCTGCAAGGTTATCCTGTCAAAGGGTTTAGCGAAACAATCAGTTGTGCCATAATCCCCTGTTTACGGTTCGAGATAACTGTGGCATGGGAATTGCTAACGGTCAATGCTCTAGGTAAATTTCGTGGCTTCATGTTAGGAAATCGTCCAACAGGAACCAAGTCTTTCCGAAAAAACTCGGTTCCTGTTAGTGTTAGGAGTTACACACTTCAGTTTGTAGTAGCGCAATTCATTGCGCGTTCTTCCCTCCCCATGCTTACGGGGGCGGGTGCCCTCAGGGCGCGGGAGGACGGGTGATAAATCGCCGAACTACAAAGCTTTGACTGTTCAACTGCGTAAGTCCTAAGTGTGTATTTTGCACGTTCTTTTAAGATGAGCCAATTTCGTTTGTTGACATACTCCCCGCCCTAAAGGACGAGGATTCTTGTGATTCCCTGTCCGATAGTTTTGGGAATTGCGCTATCAACAAAGTGAGCCATCCGAAGATGGTCTTACAACTTCTTCTGCGAGGGTAGATGCCCCTACCCGGTAGATATTCATTGCAGCGTTGCGGTCTCTATCGTGTGTCGTGCCACAATCGTTACACCGCCATGTTCTATCACGGAGGTTCAACGCTTCATTAACAACACCGCAAACCGAGCAGGTTTTACTCGTTGGATACCACTTATCAATGAACACGATCTTGACGCCTTTTTTCTTAGCGATATACACCAACTTCTTGACGAAATCGGCAAAGCCGAGGTCGCTGACTTGGCGCCCCCAAAGGCTTTTCATACCTTTAAGGTTCAAATCCTCAAGCCGTATCTCGTCGTATTCATCAGTGAGTTGGTGTGCAAGCTTCCAGTGGAAATCTGCGCGTTGCCGTTCAATCTTGCGGTGCTTCCGTGCTAAATTCAATCTTGCCCGTTCACGATTCTTTGACTGCTTCTTTGTTCGTGAATGCGCTCGGGTCGCACGTTTGATAGTATTGAGGCTGCGTTTGAAAAACTGGGGTGAGTCTATATCATGTCCGTTTGACCCAGTGAGATACCTGGTGAGACCGAAATCAAAGCCCGCGATTTTACCCGTCATAACCCGATTTAAGTACGGTTCCTCATAGTCCGTTAAAATACAGATATAGATGTCACCGAGAGTGTCCCGTTTAATCGTGCACCGTTTCGGGTTGCCATGCACATCACGGGATTTGAAATACTGATAGATCCGTTTGCCTATCTGAATCTTGTTACCGGGCAGGAGTTTCCAACCCGCTTGTTTGAGTGTGAATGATTTATACTTGCGACGCGGTTTGAAACGGGGACGCCCCCACTTTTGACCGTTCGCACGGGCTTCAAACATCGCGTTATAGCCTTTGTCGATTCGTCCAACTACGTCCTGAATCGCTTGGCTAGGCAGCTGATTCCAATGGGCAAACTTCGATAGCCGTTTCAGCTTAGAGATATGACGCATCAATCTAAACTTATTGATATATTTGCCATAGATGGCGTGATAGCGTCGTTGAAGCGAAACACAGTGGTTCCAAACGTGAGCGTGACCATCTATCGTCTGATGCAACTCACGATTCCCGTGATTGGAATACATCTTGAACTTGTAGGTTTTCATAGGGGACTAGCTTTCTGGCTTTCATGTCCTATTCCGTAGGAGGTGGGAGGCACCACCGAGCAGTGGTGCGGAATCCTCCCACGAAAGCCGAGACAATTCTACCATATTTAACCTACAAAATCAACACTGTTTGACGAACTAACGGGGTTGGTCCGTGCTGTATCCCCGCCTTAAAAGGCGGGGATACAGTACGGAAGATTGGGTAAGGCACCGTTCCGATGCCATATTGAACTAACAGCGTTTGCCCAATTGGCGACTCCAAAACGGCAAGACGCTTCAACCTATTTTCAAAAAAGGAGTATTTTCCATGAAAACTATCGTGACGTTACTTATTCTTTTCACCCTCTTTTCAGTCTGCACCTATGCCCAAGAATACACGCTACCCGACGGTGCCAAAGCCCGTTTCGGTAAAGGGAGTGTATCTGACATACAGTATTCGCCAGACGGCACCCTGCTTGCTGTTGGGAGTAGTATCGGTATTTGGCTATATGATACCCACACCGGTGCCGGAGGGACTCTGCTCATAGAGCATACGAATTGGGTCGAAAGCGTATCGTTCAGTCCTGATGGAGGCACACTGGCAAGTGCGAGTCGGGACAACACGGTGCGCTTGTGGGACGTGTCAACACGAAAACTAATACAGACACTTGAGCATACGAATCGGGTCAATGATGTATCGTTCAGTCCTGATGGAGGCACACTAGCAAGTGCGAGTTGGGCTGCCGTCAGTCTGTGGGACGTGTCAACAGGAGAACTGATACAGACACTTGAGGGGCGTATGGATTGGGCCAATGATGTATCGTTCAGTCCTGATGGACGAACACTGGCAAGTGCGAATTCTGCCGTCAGCCTGTGGGACGTGTCAACAGGAGAACTGATACCGAAACTTAGGCATACGAGTAACGTCCGAAGGGTATCGTTCAGTCCTGATGGACGAACACTAGCAAGTATGAGTGGGGCTGCCGTCAGTCTGTGGGACGTGTCAACAGGAGAACTGATGCAGACACTTGAACATACGAGTTGGGTCGATGATATATCGTTCAGTCCTGATGGAGGCACACTGGCAAGTGCGAGTAGTGACGGCACGGTGCACCTGTGGGATGTGTCAACAGGGGAACTGATACAGACACTTGAGGGCGCACAGGGGGGTTGGGTCTTAAGCGTATCGTTCAGTCCCGATGGAGGCACACTGGCAAGTGCGAGTAGTGACGGCACGGTGCGCCTGTGGGATGTGTCAACAGGGGAACTGATACAAGCCATTGAGCATACGAGTTGGGTCTTCAGCGTATCGTTCAGTCCTGATGGACGAACACTGGCAAGTGGGAGTAGGGACAGCACGGTGCGCCTGCGGGACGTGTCAACAGGAGAACTGATACAGACCATTGAGCATACGGATTGGGTCTATGATGTATCGTTCAGTCCTGATGGACGAACACTGGCGAGTGCGAGTAGTGACGGCACGGTGCGCCTGTGGGACGTGTCAACAGGGGAACTGATACACACACTTGAGCATACGGATTGGGTCTATGATGTATCGTTCAGTCCTGATGGACGAACACTGGCAAGTGGGAGTAGGGACAGCACGGCGCGCCTGTGGGACGTGTCAACAGGGGAACTGATACACACACTTGAGGACGCGCAGGGAGGGTCGGTCTTAAGCCTATCGTTCAGTCCCGATGGAGGCACATTGGCAAGTGGTGGAAATGTGGACCGCACGGTTCATCTGTGGGACGTGTCAACAGGGGAACTGATACAGGAACTTGAGGGGGATGGTGAGGCCTTCAGCGTATCATTCAGTCCCGATGGCAGGACACTGGCAGTTAGGACTTGGGGCGGCCATGTTCACCTGTGGGACGTGTCAACAGGGGAACTGATACAGACGCTTGAGGACGTGTCGAGTGGTTCGGTTGTAAACAACATATCGTTCAGTCCTGATGGAAACACACTGGCAGGTGGGAGTTATGCTGTCCGCCTGTGGGAGGTGTCAACAGGAGAACTGATACAGACACTTGAGGGGCATACGGGTAGCATCCAAAGCGTATCGTTCAGTCCTGATGGAAACACACTGGCAAGTGCGAGTAGTGACGGCATAATACTACTCTGGGATATAGCACCGTTCCTTTCCATCATAATAGTAAATGAGGATGTCAACGGCGATGGCGTGGTGAATATCCTTGACCTTGTTACGGTTGCCGGCGCGCTTGGACACACCGGGCAAATTGATGCGGATGTCAACGGCGATGGTGTGGTGAATATCCTTGACCTTGTCACGGTTGCCGGCGCGCTTGGCAGTACAGGCGCAGCCCCTGCGGCGTATCCCCAAGCACTGTCAATGCTTACCGCTGAAGATGTCCAAAGTTGGCTGACCCAAGCGCAGCGTTTGAGCCTTACCGACCTACGCTTGCAAAGGGGTATCCGCTTCCTCGAGCAGCTGCTCGCCGCGTTGACCCCCAAAGCGACTATCCTGTTGCCCAACTATCCGAACCCGTTCAACCCGGAGACGTGGATACCATATCATCTCGCGCACGCCGCCGATGTCAAAGTCACTATTTATGACACAAAAGGTGTGTTGGTGCGTCAGCTAGATTTGGGCTATCAACCTGCGGGGTATTACGCGGATCGGGCAGAGGCGGCATATTGGGACGGTCGTAACGCCAATGGCGAGTCGGTAGCAAGTGGAATCTATTTCTACCAACTCCGTGCGGGTGATTATTCCGCCACGCGGCGGATGGTCATCCTCAAGTAAGCCCATAAACCGGCAGGAGTGACCGGGTTTTTCTAAACAACTCGGTCACTGATTATAGGTTGACCACCAATCTATAGTCAATTGTAGGTCGAGATTCACATCTCGACAACAGTATGTAGGGAGAGGATCAATGAAATCAATAGAACAATATCTTTGGAAATTGCCAATTGCGTTGATGATATTAGTAACCTGGATTGGCTGCGGCGGGAAGGCGGAAATTACAACATCCTCCTCTCAAAGCAGAGGAATAATGGTTAGCTCTGATGGCATGCAGCGCACGGACGAAACAGCGATTGATAAAATTGGGAAACATCTCGTAGACGTTGCCCAGCGTGTGAGTCATGAGAGCACGAAGCAGATGGTCGATCTTGTGTTTGTTATTGATGGGAAGTTGGTAGGGAAGGAGCCGGAAAAAATTCAAAGATGGCTCGCTGACATGACCAGTGTTTTTGACGAATCAACGATTGACCATCGGGCCGCGTTCATCTGGTTTCAAGGTGATGCCTCACAAATGCGGGGCAAACCGCTAGAGAAAGGGCTCGTCATATTTGAAGAAGGTTTTGGCAAATCACCGATGCGATTTAAGGGTGTGGTCGCTAGGCATGGGCTTGACGCGATTATGACCGGGCTTGCAGAGTTGGAGTTTCGCTTGAATGCTGAAAAGGAATCTAGGGATAATGACGAGTACTTTTGGGAGGGCGAAAAGCACGTTTGGGATGGTGAAAAGCACTTTGTTATCATCACAAGTGATCCGTTGAAAACGGACTGGGGAGCCGGACGTGAAGTTGAGCTCGTCGAGAAAATTCTGGAGCGGTGCAGAGAAGATGAGATTCAGATTCACATCATCGGAATGAGCGAAGAGATACAGGTACAATTAGCTTACCTGAGCGGTGGCAAATGGTACGAGGCACCCGAAAGGCAACGCAAGGACGAACTGGTGCTAACAGACCTGTTTATGCCCTTTATGTCCAAGGTTGATGAGATCTTCAAGCACATCGCTCAACATATCGCTGAGACAGTACAGCAACCCATCGATCTGGTGTTCCTCTTTGACTCCAGTTTGAGCATGGACAATAAGGTGGAGGATATCTGCACAGGTTTGGATGCCTTGGTCCAAGTTTTCGATGGCGAGGGGTTAGACTATCGGTTTGGAGTCATACGGTTCTGGGCAGCGGGAGATAGCGGGAGCTCGGTCTTGACAACGAAACCGCCGCTAAATGCCGAGCAGGTCAAGCAGCTGTTTCGGAGACCGAGGCGTGGCAATGAACATCTGTTAGATGCAATCATGAGGGGTGTCCCTAAACTCGAAACCCCTAACAACCGGAAGCTAGTGTTGATTATCGTCACCGATGAACCCGCCAGTAGCGGGCGGGGAACGGGGTATACATATACAGGATCCGTCGAAGTCTGTCGCCATGCCGGTGCACAAGTCAACATTATTGGAGGTGTCAGACCGTTGGCTTCTCGCAGTGGCATGTTTGTGGACGCAGACCAATTCCAACGTGTTATCATTGAAGCCACAAACGGGACAGGTTACATTATGCCGGGGGCTGTGCCACACTGGCGGGATCGCTTCAGTCGATAAAGCCATCTGCTGATAGCGGGAACATCTCCGGCAATCTGTCAAAACCTCGCCCCAACTTTCTCTGATGGTTCATGTTAAGCAACTGTGAAACAGAACCTAAGTTTTCAAGAAAAAACTCAGGTTCTGTTTGCAGATGTCACGCGACCAATTGACCACGGTTATCAATCTCATCGCGCAAACATTTGCGACAGTAGTAGATCGGAAGTGCTTTGCGGTAAACAAAACCCTTCGCTTGTGTGCCACACTTTTCGCAGGTCTGATCCTTGATTACGTGGATAGCCTTGGTTACTTTTGATGAAGCAGCCGTTTTCATCTAAGTCTCCTTTCTTTATGTATAGTGAATTGAAAAAATAAAGAAACACTTGCGCCCCCCCGGTAGGTGCGGTTTGATGAAGTTTAAGTATTTAAATCGGTAATCCCGATTTGCCTCGAAACATACGGTAGGCGCGGGGGAAAACCGCGCCGGCGTCGATAACAAATTACCGAACTGTTTTTTTAATTTTCATGTAACCGCACCGGTTTGGCGTGTCCCATTAATTCTAAAATCTACTATATATGAATCATGCTCTTACTGGGTTATAAAGAGATAGGCATTTCACAAAATGCTAACCCTTGTTTTTCTAAATGTGAATTATACCACACAAACGTGAAGTGGTCAAGTAAAAATATCAACATTTTCTAGATATTATAGGGTCGCTTAGTTCTTCTGTAGGAGGGATCTCCGAATCCCGACATCTCACTAAATAGCCCTATAGATATTATAGGGTCATTTATAGTGACTTCAAAAAATAAAGAAACACTGGCACCCCCCCGGTAGGTGCGGTTTGTAACCGCACCGGTTTGACGTGTCCCATTAATTCTAAAATCTACTATAGTTTTCCATTTTAGGCCATGTCCCGTTGTTCGTAGTCGCACATTCTATCCACACCCGGTAGGCGGGGCATCTGGTCTCCCCGCCGTTGGGCGTCGCGCGTTCATTGTACATTGTTAAGGTAGGTATGGCTGTCGTCTTTAATCCGTGTAATCCGTTAATCCGTGTTAATCCGAGATTCAAACAATAATATCCGGAGAATTAAATAGCCCTATAGATATTCGCTCATGTTAAGATTCAGTGCAAAGAAACCGAATATTCGTAGGGGTTGGGTCACCCAACCCTTACGGCGGGCGGGGAGACCCCGCCCCTACGATTTCGCTTCGTGCTTTGCACTTTTTTTTAATATCAGCCTAGATATTATGATGATCTTGACAACGCATAAGAGCGTATGCTATCCTTAATGTGATTTCATTCTAAGAAAACGTAAATATAGGTGATTAGATTGGGTACAAAAGTTATCGCTGCGATGAGCGGCGGTGTTGATAGTTCAGTGACTGCGGCATTGATGGTCGAAGCAGGCTATGATGTGATTGCAATTACCATGCGACTCGGTACGCACGACACAATTGAGATCGAGTCGGACAAGCCGAACTGCTGCTCGCTTGAGGGTGTCGAAGACGCGCGGCGGGTTGCCACACAGCTGGGGATACCGTTTTACGCCGTCAATTACGAGGAGACTTTCCGGCAGAGTATCGTTGATTACTTTGCTGATGAATACGTTTCTGGACGGACACCGAGTCCGTGCGTTATCTGTAATCAGGACCTGAAGTTTGGAAAACTGCTCGATCTGGCTACGCAGTTAGAAGTTGATTACGTGGCGACGGGGCATTACGCCAGAATCGAACGTGAGCCAGAGACGGACCGCTATATCCTACGCAAAGGGCTTGACTCCCGCAAGGATCAGTCCTACTTCCTATTTTCCCTGACACAGGCGCAGTTGCGCCGAGCGTTGATGCCGCTCGGTGGGTATGAAAAGGATGAGGTAAGAGCGGTCGCGCGGAAATATCAGTTGCGGACAGCGGAGAAGCCGGAAAGCCAAGAGCTCTGCTTTATTGCGGACGATAACTACAAGCGATTTCTCAAGGATCGGATCCCTGAAAAGATTCAGGAAGGCGATATCCTTGATCAAGAGGGGCGTGTGCTCGGAGAGCATCAGGGAATCCCGTTTTACACGGTTGGACAACGGAAAGGATTGGGGATCTCTGCCGAGACGCCTCTCTATGTCACTGAATTAAAGGTCCGCGACAACACCATCGTCGTTGGAAAGAACAAAGACCTCTTGGCGGATACGATGCAGGTTGAAGAGGTAAACCTCATCACGATGGATAAGCTGACCGAGCCGATTCGCACGGAGGTCAAGATTCGCTATAAAGATACAGGGGCACCGGCGACCATTTATCCCCTGAACGACACAGAGGTAGAGGTCAAGTTTGATCAACCACGCCGTGCTGTGACCCCGGGACAGGCGGCGGTGTTCTACGATGGTGATACCGTCGTCGGGGGCGGTTGGATTAAGTAGATTTGTCTGTGCAGATAGAAGATGGACCTCCTCGAAGCACAACATCGAAAAATTATCATTATCCTTGTTATCGTGATACTCGCGGGCGGGGCATATTGGATGCTAAAGCATTTTCACCCCGCGCTTTTTCTCGGTGAACCCGATCTCGTTGTCGAGACGAAAGCAGCGCCACCTTTACCGGCACCATCCTCAACTCCTACCTCATCTGCTCCTTCTGTGTCTCCGCAACCTTCCGAAGAACTGTCTACACCGTCGGATGGATCGCGGATCAACATCAACACCGCAACGTCACAAGAGTTACAAACATTACCTCGCATTGGACCTGCGCTGGCGCAACGCATCATTGAATACCGTCAAACCTCCGGTGGGTTCTCCACTGTTGATGACCTCACAAATGTCAAAGGCATCGGGGAGAAAACGCTGGAGAAAATTCGGACTAGCATCACCGCCTATTAGGCATCCGGTCAGAGAGTTTTTTTCATTTGAACCTTGATGCAGGTGTGCTATAATTTCCTAAACTTTGCAACCTTTTTTACAAGGAGGAATCAGTAATGTCAACCCTCGTACATGTCGGTGTCCGTGCCACCAATTTGGAAGCGACCATCCGATTTTGGCGCGATGCCCTCGGATTGAAAGTTTTTTCAACAATGGACGGCTGCTACGATCTCACCGATGGCTACCACAACTTCCGGGTCTTTCAGCACAATGGACCCGAAAGACCGCCGCACGTCGGTGGAATGTTAGACTATCTCCACATCGGTGTCCGTGTCCCAGACCTACAGGAAGCCGCCAAGCGGTGTGAGGCGAATGGGTTCACAATTATATCAGACGGGGTCGGCGGAGAGGAATACGATCCGAATTCGCCCCCAGACGAATCGTTCAAGGTGGAAGACCCTGACGGGATTGTAGTGGATGTGACGGCAGACGATGATCAGTGGCCAGGCGTCCAATCCCGATAACAGACAACATTTGGCATTGAGCATAAGCCCTATGCACAATCCATAGGGCTTTTTTATTTGCCTGATTGAACTTGTCATTGCCAACCGTTCTGTCGTGTATAGGCATAAAAAACGCTTGACATCCACTTTACTCATTTGGTATTATTCTATCCGCTCTCGATTGTGCCGAGGTAGCTCAGTAGGTAGAGCAGTGGACTGAAAATCCATGTGTCGGCAGTTCAATTCTGCCCCTCGGCATCCCTATCCTCACGGTCTCATCATCTCTGTTGAGACCGTTTTCCTTATATGCCGGTGTAGCTCAGTTGGTCAGAGCGGTTGATTCGTAATCAACAGGTCGGAGGTTCAAATCCTCTCACCGGCTCCATTTTCGCGCTTATCCCTCCTTCTATTCAATTCCGTATTACCGAAGATTTTAACTAGGTTGTAAAGAAGCATTATACCCTATCTGGGCTACCTAAACTTTTCTTTACTTACTGCGTCTACTACGGGACAAACGCCATGAAAGAAGATCCAGATCGCTACCTCGTTAAAAGAGCACAATGCGGAGATACCCGCGCTTTTGGTGAGTTGGTTCAGAAGTATCAGAAACGGATTTACGAACTCGCTTATAACTTTACTCACCATCCAGAGGATGCGTATGATCTGTCTCAGGAGATCTTCCTTAGGTGTTTCAAAGCACTGAATCGTTTTGAAAGCAAATCCACATTTTACACATGGATTTATCGGATTGCCAAAAATGCGTGTATCGATTATACACGCCGTCGCGCAAGTCATAAAAATATCTCTTTTGTCGAGGAATTCCCCGCTGACGATTTCCTATTCCCTTCGGGCGGCACCCAGGATGTTACAATGCACGGCTTAGAACAGGCAGAACTGGGCAGGGAAATTAGGAATGCAATCCAACAATTATCTCCTCGTCAGAAGCAGGTGTTTATCTTGAGGCACTATGAAGGATTAGCACTTCGCGAAATTGCTGATACGCTCCATCTGCGGGTCGGCAGCGTCAAAGCCCATCTATTTAGCGCGACGCGAAAACTACGCGACCTACTTGCACCTTACTTAGAAAATTGATTCGTCATGAAATGCAAATTAGCTAAAAAAATAATATCAGCATACATTGAGGGAACGTTGTCTCCAAAACGGTCCCAGCGATTAGAACTTCATATTGACGACTGCCCTCACTGCCAAAAGGAATTGCGAACCTTTGAGGAAACAATCCATCATGCCAGTAGTCTGCCGGTGGAGTATCCGACGCCAGAAGCGTGGAAAGCATTTTGGCCCACTCTCCGTGTAAGGATTTCGCAAAGTCAAGCATTTGAGGAAAACCACCTTCCCCTTTGGGTCAGGAGGCATGGGTGGAAAATGGCAGGGGTGGCTTGCGTGCTGGCTCTCCTTTTAAGTTTTTGGGGACTTTCCAACAGCCGCTTATTCAAAACATCGACCGAAAATCCCACTTTTGATGCGTTAATCTCATCAAGCTTCATGGCTGAAATTCCTGTAGAACAGTTGCGAAAACAGGTAAATTATGAGCTTCAACGCCTAGATGTGCCTTTGGTTTGGGACAACCAGCGTTCGCTTATCGATGAAATTCGACTGCCAAATTCGGAGGCTTCCGCCGACATGGTCAACCAATGGTTCCATGTCATCACATCTGAAATTGACGTTGAGTCTGTTGGAACTGAAGTTTTCACTGACGCTATTCCTTCGACGACAGATCGAATTGATTTTGTTACCTTGGATTAAAGAAACTCCCAAAGGAGGATACTATCTATGAAACGCCGTTACCTACTATTGCTCTCAGTGATCCCCGTGGTACTCGCATTGGTGTTCTTGATTCCTCTCATCAAAGCAGACGCTCCGTCGCCCCGATCAACAACGCCAAGCGAATTGGCTGAATTGGTCGAGACCCTCAAAATTTGGAAATTGGTTGATGCAGTTTCGCCAACAGCGGAGCAAACGGTGCCTTTGTTAACCCAATTCAACAAGTTGGAAAAATTAAAAATGCAGTATCGGCAGGAACATCGGCAGAGTATGAACCGGTTGAAACAGCTAAAAACTACCGTGCTTGGTTCTCAAGCAGGACCCGCTGAGCTACAAACTGCCTTAACGCACCACAGCGAAGTCGAAAATGGGTTTATCGCTGAAAGACAAAAAATCATGGAAGAGATTAATCGGATCCTGACTGTTGAGCAACAAGCCCAATTTATCCTTTTCAGCTATAGCTATCGTCAGGAGTTGAAGAAAACGTTGCAGACCTTGATTGTCATGCAAGAGCAAGGAAAGGCAAAAGATATACTTGCGGCTAAATCCGTAATCAAATAACAATAGGAGTTACGCACTTCAGATTGTAGTTGCCCGATTCATCGGGCGTATCGGCGTGTGGTACAACCTACATTCGTCGTAGGCGGGGCATCTGGTTTCCCCGCATTGGGGATGAAGCATTGAACGACAACACCTCATCGTTCAACTGCGTAAGTCTTACTAGAAAAAGAAAAGCCGTCTTAAAGAGTGTCTTTGAGACGGCTTTTTTATTTGGTATCAATTGGCTTGCTATTTTTTGGTACTAATAATCTTTTTCATTACCTAAATTTCTGAAGACCACTGCCAACACCTCAATTCCCAATCATGTCCCTTTACCGCAAGTGCCCCTGCATAACCGGGCGCAGGGTTTAACGCTTGTAGAGACCAATGGGCAGTTTCTTGGGGATGGTTGTGGGTACGCAGCAACGCTGCCGGTTCCCCCGGCGTCAGCGAAACATCAAACGCACTCAAAGGAATAGACATCCCTCTCCCTTCCGCTTTGATATAGGCTTCCTTGCGCGTCCAACAGTTAAAGAATCCCTCTTTCTGTAAGTGTTGGGGAAGTGCGCGGAGCACAGCCGCCTCTCGTGGTGAGAAGAATCGCTCGGCGAGTTTTTCCGCTTCAACATCGGGACGAAAATACTCGATATCAACCCCAATCTCCCTACCGCGAGTGACGGCGTAAAGAGCCATTTCATGGGAGTGAGATAGGTTGAAACAGAGGCCTTCCGTACCAGTCTCCTCGGTCAAGTCTGGCTTCCCATACGAATTATAGCGGAAACGCAGATGGGCCGGTTCTTTGTCCAGATAACGACTCAAGATATTCCGCAGCAGCCCACGTCCAGCGATAAAGTGCTCTCGGTGCTTCTGAAAGTAGAACCTTTCCGCTCTGGCACGTTCGTCCACCGCAAGCGTATCCTCAAGGGTACGCAGCGCGGAGGCGGACACATGCAAGGAGGCCCGCCAAACATGGACGGCATTATTGGATAGTACAAGGGTTTTGGGTGGCGAATCCCATGAAGAAAAGGGCATCGGTTTTTCCTCAGCCGAATTGCGTTGGATTTCAGCTTCACAATAACTCGGTCAAAATCTGACAGGAAACGAAAATCAGTTGCCGAACCGTGCCTCATATTTCTCCCATACCTCATCGGAAAGAGGTACGCTCGCTGCTCGTGCGTTTGCTTCCAACTGCTCAACGTTCAACGAACCGATATTATTCCCATGAATCCGATCGTCTAGCAGGCAGAACTGAAGGGCTAATTGGAGCAGATCTACTCCCTCCTCCTGACACCATTTCCATCTTTCCCTCGCAGATTCGAGGTCGGGGTGATTTGCCCATCGCCCTTGCGCCACTTCTGCGTCAATATCAACCCCGGTCAGCAAGCCACGCAGGATTGACCAGCCGTTCATTACACCGACATCCGCTTCAGCGGCGGCGGGTAGAACCGTATCCGCGGCGGTTTGACGAGCCAAGTTATAATCGTTGAAGCACAAGAGAAGATCAACATCGCCGGTGGCAATTGTTTTCAGATGGAAATCGTGTGGGCGCATCCCGTATCCGACAAAATGAACTAGCCCCCGCCCTTTGCACCGTAATACACCATCCAACGTCCCACCCTTCTCAAGCGTCGGTTCAATTTCGGACGGATCATGGATCAACATACCATCGAAATAGTCTGTACCGAGCAACTGCAGCTGATCTTCGACATCCGCAACCGCACGCTCGGCGGAATAATCGGGCCTTCCCTCACCGTAACCGCCCCATTCCGCTGCAGAGTGGCAACACAGGCGTCCGGTGATTATCACGTCCTCGCGTGGAATCTCCTTCAACGCCAAGCCGAGTTTACGCATCGAATCCCCATAGCAGCGAGCGCAGTCGAAATGGTTGACACCGATACTGATGGCATATTTGATGAGCGCGATGGCATCCTCATCAGAGACAAAACCGAAATGGTTGCCGAACCCTTGCGTTCCGAAAGGAACGACGGGGATGCTCAACTCTGTCCGTCCCAAACGGCGGCGCGGTATAGATAGTGTTGCATGTGTCGCCATAGATCACTCCTTGAAAACATAGACTGATTTTCGCAAAAAAGATTTCTTGACAATATCCCAATTCTATATCGGATTTTGATCCGCTGCAAGCAAATTCTAATAGTAGTAGGCATACTCCGTATGCCGTAAAAACATAGACTGGTTTCCCTAAAAAGATTTCTTGACAATATCCCAATTCTATATCGGATTTTGATCCGCTGCAAGCGAATTCTAATAGTAGTAGGCATACTCCGTATGCCGTAACCTGCAGGACGGGCATCTTGCCCAACCCATTTCAAGCGGGATCCTGCTTCCCCGGCGCATCCAAGCCCACATCCACCAACGCTCCAAATAGCTCTTCAATCCGTCCGAGATCGGCTGCTGGCAAAGGACCGCTCAAAATCGAGTCGATATTGGATTGCAGATGCGTCGGGCTGCCCGTACCAAAGAGTATCACATCCGTACCGGGTTCATGACGGCAATACCGGTATGCTGCGTCGATAACCGTGCAAGCACCGCCCGAACGAATCAGAAAACCGAGTGGATGCTCCCTCTCTGCTAGCCAAGCGGGCAATTTCCCTTCGTTTATCAGTTGCATAACCACGTGGTTCAATCTGCCCGGTTTGCTGAACAACAACCGCACAGCGAACATATTCAACACGCCGATCCCTTTCGCTAGGGTATGTTTGAAAATCTTCTCACGTGCCGACTGGTGCATGAGATGGAAAGCGACCATCACCACATCAAAGTAATCCTGTTGCACCGCCCGTGTAAGTGTTTCATGATGAGGGTCTTTGGGGGGAACCTCCGTGATACCGAGAAAACGGAATTTCCCTTTCTCTCGCTCCCGTAGCAGCGCAGGGACTATTTTTTCCACAGCATAATCGTAGACCCCGGGTTGTACGCCGTGCAGGTGAAACACATCCACATACGTCAGATCCATCTTCCGCAAAGAGGCTTCCAATTCGCTGACCACCTGTGCAGGTAGTTTGCGACCTGTGTCATCGGCGAGCGTGGTCTTCGTCGAAATCACCAATTCGTCCCGATTTCGTCCCTTCAGTGCCTTGCCAACGATGGTTTCTGTGCGATAGTTCCGCGCTGTGTCGATGAAGCTGACCCCTAGATCCATGGCTTGTTGGACTATCGCAATAGATTGGGCTTCACTTCTACCGGTTGACTGACCCAACCGGCTATATCCACCGCAGCCAAGTCCAGCCACGCTTACTTGAATTCCTGTTTTACCGAGTGTTGTATATTGCATAGTTTTTAATAGATGAGGTGTTGACTCATATAAAAAGAGACTGCAGCGCATGAAGATAAACCGAGTTTTTTCGGCAAAACTCGGTTTCTGTTGCACGATTTCTTTACATGAACCGAAAATTTATCTGATTCCTTAATCCTCAAGTACCGTAATAATCACTTCAACCCCAATTCCACCCAAGTAGACACCAACCGCTGAATACGTGGGTTATCACTCTGGAGGAAGGCGTCTGAGAACACCCGTCCCGGGGGTTTGTGCTGAGTCTGCTCCATCAGGTTTAGGATCCCTTGATAATCCTTCTTCAATAGCGCGATGTGTTCTGGAAGCGTCGGCTCAGGTGTAAAATTTAACGCTAAATGCCGCCTGCCGGGTTTACCGCCAAAAGAGGCGTGCCAGAGATTCATGTTTAAAAAAAAGATGTCTCCGGGCTGTGACTCCAACGGAAAGGACGGCACCTCGGATCCGGGGAGGTCAATCTGCGGGGTTGGACGATCCGCGGGTCCCTCGCGGTCCCCCAAATGCTTGAGGTCATCGTGCAACGGCGACCGCTGCGAACCGGGGATCACACGCAAGCAGCCGGTGTCTCTCGTAAGCGGATCCAGATACAACGAAACCTTTATAAAAAAATAGTCTTGTGTACTACCACCATCTGGATGCCATTTCGTATCCCCAAGATAATGATGTCCTTCGGAGCAGAGCCAGCGGCAACCATCTCCCAACAACTGACAGACCGTCTCGTAAATGCGGTCATCCGCCACAAGCTCTGTCAGGATCGGATGTCTCTCCGCAATTCCATAAACCGACTGTAGCCGATGGTATCTCGACTGCTGCTTTTCGTCTAGCGAAGGTTGACCGCGCCGGTCTTCCTCAAGCAGGTCGTCGAAACCCCGGCTAATCTCCGTCATCTCGTTGGAAGAGAACGCTCGGGGCAACGCCAAGAAACCAAACGTTTGGAAGTGGGCAATCTGTTCTGCTGTTATCACAACGATTCTCCTAGGTCAACTGTCTGTCCGCGAACTTCGGGCATCTTAATCCGATTTGCAAAAAGGGGTTGACAAACGTAGGGAACGCAGATCTGCGTTCCCTACAACCCTTACTTAATTTATTATATCAATTCCCTATTGAAATGTGTCGCAAATTTGCTTGCACCAAGGATATTAACGATGAAATTTCCATTTAGGATACTTTAAGATTTTTCAAAATCAAATCCAAAAAGCATTGCTTTCTAATCTGACCTCGTGATATTCTAATCGCCGCAGGTTTCGCAACGAGGTAAGAAGCCCCTTTACGCATGTTTCCACTTACATAAAGGAGTCAAATTGATAAAAAAAGAATTTCTCTGTTTTACCTTATATGCAATAATTATCTATCTCACCGGCGGTACACTCAAGCCTGCTCTTGCTGCTACCCAACCAGCCGGGGGACACGAGACGCATTTTTGCGGTGTTATTGATGGTCAGTTAAACAAACGGTATTCGGACCAATTCCCCAACCGCAATTATGCCCGCACCTTTGCGGCGAACTTGAACGTCGGCGAACCGCGCACGGTACGGCTGATCTACTTCTTACCAAATGACCGTCCATATCGTCCGGAGATGGTGCAACACATGAAGGATGAGATTCTTAAAATTCAAGCCTTTTATCTTGAGGCAATGGAAGCACATGGCTATCAAGATATGACTTTCAAGATTGAAACCGATGCACAAGGTAAGCCGGTAGTACATCGTGTGGATGGGCAACAGTCCGAGATTTACTATGTTGACGATACAAGTAGCACTGTACGCGCTGAAATCCGACAACTGTTTGATGTTTGGCAAAACATCTACTTTATTGTCGTTGATAGTGACATTAATCGTATTGGGACGGGAGTTGGAAATAGCCGCGTGAGGGGTAATGCAGGTAGTTATGGAAAGAATGGTGGAGATGTATTAATCCCTGTGCGTCATTTTCAAGACAGAAAACTCTCTGCTCATGAGATAGGTCACGCGTTTGGACTACAACACGATTTCCGTAGCGGCGGATATATCATGTCGTATGGGGCAGGATACAATCGGGCACCCCGTGACGGTCCTAATCAAGATAGATTGTCCAAATGCAATGCTGATTTTTTGTCGGTAAATCCCTATTTCAACCCTGATGTTCCAACTGAAGGTGGGGGTTCTCCAGCTATTGAACTGACTTCAGCACGCACTTATCCAGCAGGATCAGAAAGCGTCGATATTCAAGTTAGAGTTACAGATCCAGAGGGAATACATCAAGTTATCCTGTTCGTTGAATCAGTAACCCTACTGGGTCCGTCTGGTTACCCTGAAATCAAAGCATGCCGTCACCTGATGGGCGAAAGGGAAGTTGCTGTGAAATTTGAATATGATGGTGATGTGCCAGGCAGCAGTTTCACTAGTCTCTCTACGAATACCCAACAGAATATTCGTATTGCAGCGATTGATATAAACGGGGAGGCATCTAGTAGCACATTTACCCTTTCGGCAGAACCGACGGGGCAAGCAGATAGTTCTAAAGCGGGTGTGAGAATCGTAGAAGGCACACAAGAAGTAAGAGAAGATAATAGATATCAAACGTGGAACTTGCCAACTGGAGCAAGATTCCGAATAGGCAAAGGAGGTCCTGGCGGGGGTGATAGGGCGGCAGCGTTTTCGCCCAACGGTCAATATCTCGCCGTATCAAGCGGTACTGGTATATGGCTTTATGATACCGTAAATTATAGGGAGGTTGCGCTGCTTTCTAGTCAATATCCAATTAACAGTATAGCATTTTCACCCGATGGGAATGCTATTGTTGGAAGCCAGAATCAGGTGTGGAGTATTGTAACACAAGAGAAAATTGCTACTTTTAGTCCTGGTAGACATGTAGCATTTTCGCCCAATGGAAAAACTATTGCATCCGCCGCTGGCAGGGCAATAATACTATGGGATATTGTAACCCAGCAAGAGCTTGTACGGATGGAGTCTGAATATATTATTGATACCCTATCAGCGTCACATGATGGTGCTCTGATTGCTGGTGCTGGGTGGGATGGATTAGTAAAAGTGTGGGAGGTCAATACAGGTCAATTGATAAATACATTTAGGCATGATGCTTGGGTCAATTCTATCACATTTTCACCGACTGAAGATATACTTGCATCAAGTTCAGGGGATAGGACCGTAAAATTGTGGGATACCATAACAGGAACAGAAATCTATACAATTCAAAATCCAGATGTTACCGATGCTGTAGCTTTTTCGCCCGATGGAAAGACGCTCGCTTGGAACGGTGCTGGAACCTATACGTTACCAGATACAATCAATTTGTGGGACATGACAACACAATCCCTTGTTGCAGTTTATGAGATACCTACCTCTGTTTCTAACTTCATCAATTGTCTAGCGCTTTCGCCCGATGGAAAGACTTTTGTTACTGTTGACCATTTCTATGACATTGTAAAAGTATGGGATATTAACACAGGCAATACTATTGACTTAGGACATATAGGATTAAGCCCTTTCCACTTTGATTTACCGAATAGAGGATTAACCCCCATATCGTTCTCGCCTGATAGCACCATGCTCGCAACGGGTGGTACTAGAGGGGTAAAACTGTGGGATGTCAATACAGGAAGAAATGTTGCCAATATTCCTATTAAACCTAGGCACTCTGTTACACATGTCTCTTTTTCACCTGATGGCAGAACACTTGCATATCGTATCAGTGAGGAAAAGTTTACCAGATTATGGGATGTTACAACCCAAACACAGACTGGGATCATTGAAAATCCATCAGTTGAATATTGGGCGTTTTCACCTGACGGAAAGACTCTTGCATCAACTGCGAGGCATATAATCACATTATGGGATGTTGTAACAGGGCAGCAGATCGCCACATTGGAAGGACCTGCACGCCGGGTTAGCCATATAACATATTCGCCGGATGGGAATACCCTTGCTGCTGTATCATGGGACAGCACTGTTCGATTGTGGGATATAGCGACAAACCAAACTATCGAAACTTTTGAGGGTACAAGTTATGCAGCATTTTCGCCTGACGGAACAATGCTTGTTTTTCGTGCAAATGGCAGCGGTTTGGTGGTATGGAATCTAATAACGCGAGACAAAACTATTATTCCTAAAAATGATTTTATGGCATTTCTACCCGATAGCTCAATGATGCTTTTAAGAAATTTTACTTATGAAAGTCTTGGCTCAGTTACTGTTTGGGATGCAAAAACGTCTACATCTATTACTACATTGGATTCTGGAATTTTTGCAGGTCAGAAACGACCCATATTCTCACCTGATGGAAAGACGCTAGCTATAATGGGTCAAGATTCAACCATATTATTTGAACCAGAAGTAATATACAACCAATTGCCTCTATCCGCACTATCAAACGCCAATACGGAATCACTACTGATTGCGGCAGATGTCAACAACGACGGAAGCGTCAATATCTTGGATTTGATCTTGATTACATCCAATCTTGATACTAAAGGGACCAATTTAGCAGCGGATGTCAACGGGGATGGGGTTATCAGTATTCTGGATCTGGTTATAGTTGCGGGTATGTTTGATGGTGCAGCTGCGCCTTCAGCGCAGCCACAACTGCCCGAAACACTCACAGCGGTAGAAGTGCGGGGTTGGCTGGCCGACGCGAGGAGACTTGAGGTTAAAGATCCCATCATCAAACGAGGGATTATGATGCTTGAACAACTCTTGGCAGCCCTGACCCCAAAAGAGACAGAACTGTTAGCAAATTACCCCAACCCGTTCAATCCAGAGACATGGATACCGTATCATTTGGCAGAGGACGCTTTCGTCACCTTGACCATCTATGACCGGGCTGGTCAGGTCGTCCGCACCTTCGATGTTGGGCATCGGGTAGCGGCGTTCTACGAAAGTCGCTCGAAAGCAATCTACTGGGATGGCAGAAACAGGTTGGGTGAGCCAGTGGCAAGTGGCGTTTATTTTTACACCCTGACAGCAGGCGATTATTCCGCCACGCGGAAGATGCTGATCCTAAAGTAGTAGGCACAATCCGTGTGCCGTAACTCCGCGAACAAAGTCCTGACCTGGCTCGTTCACAGTCTCTAATTATGGTGAATTCAAAAAATAAAGAAACACTTGCGCCTCCCCGGTAGGTGCAGTTTGTAACCGCACCGGTTTGGCATGTCCCATTAATTCTAAAATCTACTATAAATGACCCTAGTGCTCCGTCAAATAAATCATGATAAGGCACTCACCGCTCGGCTTGGATAGCCATAGCCAAGCCGCTTTGTGGGGGAAGTATCTAACAGAGGCTTTTGTACCACAATCTGTTAGATTGTGATCCGAGTCCGCAAACTAACAGTTTGCGCTACATTTATGTGACAGTGTACTAGGCTCTTTTTTTTCCTAATTGACGCAGCCACGATGCCATGCTATTCTGTCCCAAATCTAAAATCGAGAGGTGTTCACAATGCTTGATCTAAAATCGAAAGCCCGTGAGGTCATCGAACACGGTTACTGTGTGCTTGAATCGGTCTACGATGACCGTGAATGCGAACAGATGCGCGCCATTTTCAAGCAACTGTGTGACGACAAGAACGGTTTTTCGTCCGAGCAGCCCAAAATCAGTTTTCACCCGCTGTTGGAGTGGGGACCAAAGATGGCTCCGTTCTTCGCCAAACCGGTTGTCGTAGACGCGATGGCAGAGGTTTTTCAGGACGACGTGCGCCTTGCACACAGCGGCGCCGCTGTCTTTAACAACGAACTCGTTGAAGAAACTCTCACCCACTGGCATATCCACTACGCATGGGAGATTTCCCCGACAGGGCTTCAGCGAGAGAATCCAGAGCGGGTGCTCTGCAATATCTACGTGGACGGATCCAGCTCCCACATCGGACCGCTCATCGTCCTTCCACGTGGTCTCAACGATTCGGTCGATCCAAAAGGCGATGTTGGGGAAAAATGGGAAGGACAGGTGGAGGTCGCAGTGCCGCCCGGGTCAGCGGTCATCTTTGACACCGCCGTATGGCACTGCTCCAAGCGAGGCAGCTCCGCTGAACTAAGGCACCTGTGGGGTGGACATTATCAGGGGTGGAGCAACCCGACGCCACATCCGGAGGATAACACCGCCGAAAACCCAACCGTTGCTGCCTTCAAAGCGGAAATACCAGTACTGCGAGGACTATTAGACGGTCCCAAGTAGTTGAATTTTGGATTCATCAACTCAAGTTGCTCGGTTCTGTTGCCACTTGACAGTCCGTAGGTTGGGTTGAACGGTTAAACGCCAATCCCTATCAACTACAATAGAGGCTTGGCTGTCCAACAACACTTGCTTATAGAAGATAGAGTGAAACCCAACAAAGTTTTTCTTTTGTACCACGATCTGTTAGATTGTGATCCGAGCACGCAAATTAACAGTTCGCGCTACATTTGCTAGGTTACCCCATGATTACAGCCTTTCGCTCCAGAGGAGCGATATGTCTATAGAATGCTTTGATGTCAAGGCAGAACGTTGGAATTGTAGGGCAATCGCATGTAAATATTGTGTAGGATTTACCCCCTTGAATTGCGAAAATCATTTCCTATTTCATATCGTGGGTACAGATTGCCAATCTGTACGTGCCCCAAGGCAGCACATCTGCACTACAAAAGGGATTTACCGAGTGTTCTTATTGCTCAAGCACCGTATTCCTATAACAGATGCGATTGCCCTATTGGAATTGTCTTCAACAATGGGGTAGCACTTTTTTCTCTCCCTTGCTATACTATTGGTATATTGAGTTCGGGTGGCGGGATGAATCCCCGAATGGGGATCTAGATTTACCATACCGACCGAACAACGCCAAAAGCAAAATCCACCCCAAAAATAGATAATCGCCTGACCATACCCTATGTGAAAACTGGAGGCAGCCATGAAAGCAGCGGTCTTTTACGAACCCAACGCTCCGGTCTCTATTGAGGAGCTCGAAATCCAACCCCCGCAAGCGGGTGAAGTGTTGCTCGACATCGTTGGCGCAGGTGTTTGCCACAGCGACTACCACTATGTGGATGGTCACGTCAAGCGTGAGCCAACCCCGTGGGTCATGGGACACGAAGGCGCGGGCATCGTCCGAGAGGTCGGTCCCGGTGTGACCAGCGTTGCGCCCGGGGACAAAATTATCCTTTCTCTTGATGCCATGTGTGGTTACTGTCGTAACTGCAGCAACGGTAGTCCCGCGCTGTGTGAGACGCATATCCCCGGTGCCGTAAGCCGCATGACAAGAAACGGCGAGCCGGTCTACCACAGTAGACCAACCTTTGTTGAACAGACCATTGCCCATGTCGATGCCTGTGTCAAAGTTCCGGACGACACACCATTAGAAAAGACCTGTCTCATCAGCTGTGCAGTCATTACTGGCATCGGTGCTGTCGTCAATCGTGCGAAGGTCGAAGCCGGTGCTACGATGGCGGTGTTCGGTTGTGGCGGCGTCGGATTGAACGCCATCCAAGGCGGTGTCCTCGCTTCGGCAGGCAAAATCATCGCAGTTGACAGGGTCCCATATAAGCTGGAGTTGGCTGAGCAGATGGGGGCGACACATTTCGTTAACGCTTCGACGGAAGATCCCGTCCAGCGGATTAAAGAGATCACCGGCGGAGGTGCCGACTACGCCTTCGAGGTCGTCGGATTCCCAGTGCTAGCTCGACAAGCAATCGACTCAGTCCGTACCACTGGAACTGCTGTCGTCGTTGGGGTGCAGCCCACAGACGAGGAAATTTCGGTTGAAGGATGGCATCTACTACTCGACCGGACGCTGATGGGCGCTTTCCACGGTGCTGCCCGGGCGCGTGTTGACTTTCTCTGGATCCTCGATCTGTACAACCAAGGGAAGATCAAGCTCGACGAACTCATCTCGCGCTACCGTCCATTGGACGAACTCAACGAAGCCTTCGACGATATGAATCAAGGGAGGGTCGCACGGACGGTGCTGGTCTTTGATTGAGAGGGTTATAAACACGGTCAATCTCCTTGACGGAGAGTCCGTAGGTTGGGTTGAACGGTTAAACGCCAATCCCTATCAACGACAAGAGAGGCTTAGGCGTTCAACAACACTGTTGTTGATACACAGACAGAGAAACCCAACTCCGTTTGTCATCGGAAAATCTCCTGTTCAAAAGCCTATTTCATAAAAGGAATCTTCTGTACCACAATCTGTTAGATTGTGATCTCAGCTCGCACAACTAGCAACTTGCGTCATTTCTTAACATGAGCCAAACAGTTAATCCATTCAACCCCATGCCCCCTCGATTCTGCGGTGGCCTGGCTCCTCCTAAAAAATTCTAAACACCAAGGAGAGCGACAAACTATGAAACGCTTGATGAAACGCGAAGGACAATTCAATTTTGTACTTGAGGAGGCACCAATCCCTTCAGTGGGACCGCAGCAGGTGCTTGTCCGCAACAAGGTCACGCTCATCAGTCGTGGCTCCGAAATCGGTGGTCGGTACACCAATGAGGGCATTGTAGCCCACAGCTCCATGGGCTACTCCGCCGCAGGCGTCGTTGAATCGGTCGGTGCTGAGGTCACGGGAGTCTCACCGGGGGACAGAGTCATGGCGAGCGCCCCACACGCCGAGTATGTCGTTGCCGATGCCGAACCGGGCGCAGGGGTTCGACCCTTACCCAACGAATTGACGTTTGAGGACGCAACTTTTTGGCCCCTTACGACTAGCGCCGTTATGTGGTCTTGGGCTTCGGGGATAAAACCGGGCGATACCCTTGTCATCCTCGGCGGCGGACTCATCGGTAACCTCTGTATGCAAGTCATGCGGATGATGGGCCCGCAGAGGATTATCGTTGTTGAAGGGATTCCCGTACGCTGTGAAATCGCGAGAAAACTGGGAGCCGACGAAGTTATTAACTTCAACGAGGAAGACCCTATCGAAGCTATCAAGCGTCTGACGGACGACGCTGGAGCGGATGTGGTCATCGAAGCGGTCGGGGGACCCGCTGGGGTGTTGGCATTTTCTCAAGCCCAAGATATGACACGGGCAGGTGGAACAATTTTTCTGATAGGCCTCTACCACAAAGAACCCCTCCAGCTTGATGTCCACAAGGTAATGAACAAGAAAATCCTTGGTGCTGCACATCTCCCCTACCGACGGGTTGAAGCCTCAAAGGTGGCACTTGGACTGCTGCTCGGTGGGCAGGTTCGACCCCAGGAGATGATAACACATCGACTCGACGGAAAAACGGAAGCGGTCGAAGCCTTCAGATTGCTCTATGAACGGCTCGACGAAACGATGTGTGTCACGTTGCGGTGGGATGACGATTAGAATGTCCTTACTACGGAAAGAATTCATACACCTCCGTGTTGAGAAGAATACTTAAAATACTCCCGATACTGCCAGCTATACAGTCTCCCAACGCCATCCCCAAAAAGAAAGGAATCGCGCGTTGATACGCACGAAGCCCTCCATAACGCAGGATAATCAGCTTGGCGACCCAAACGACAAAGAGACAGCACCACAGATTATACATCCCCCAACTATTTGCCATCGCATAGCCAAGTGGGTGAAGCGACCACCATAAAAAACGTGCTCGCAAAAACATCAACAACCCCGCCACTCCCAGTCCGCCCCCCGTGAAGGCAAGTGCGGGCCCATCGTACCCTTGGGGAAAACTCAGCCAATTCTCAAGTACACCGTAAGCGTGCCGCCCGAACCCCAATGTGCTGGGCCAGAAGTAGCCGGATGCTGCACCGTGTCGATAGTAGATTTCTAACAGCAGCCAGAAGGTAACCGCCGATCCAATGACCGTTGCGAGCAGAATGGCAACCGCCATATTACGAAGGCTAATATTCCGCAGGGACGATATCTTGAAGGCTTCGAGGGGTTCCGGCATCGGATTCGCCCAGTTGGTGCGGGTGAAAAAGTGGTACAGCGCGAAGATGGTCAGCGTGCCCTTACCGAGTCGGCGTGTGCCAAAACCGTTAATAATCATGGTGTGTGGTGTGATGCCGATCATATCGTGTACCATAAAACCTAACTCGGCACGGACCCTGGCAACCATTATCCCCAACAGGAAATAGGTCCCGAAAAAAATGGGGATCACCCACAACGACATCCCCGCTTTGTAGGAAAAAACCGTCAAGAAGATCATACCGATGACGATGCCTCCAACGGCAAGACGGTACGGCATCGGTTCACGGGAGTCATCCAGTTGCGACGCAGATCCACGCGATCTCAACAGATGACGCACTAACCCTTTGAAATGTAATCTCCCCCTCCAAAGTACAAATGCTAATATCGCCATATATGCACCGAACGCCTGTTCACTTGCATAAGGGAAACGTGGGAGATTTCGCCAACCCATTATGCCACCGACCATCAACTCAATCTTGTAAATCCAGAAAAACGCCCAACATGAAAACAGCAGTTCGAGCGGTATGAGGAAGCTGATTCCGATGACGAAAGGATAGAAAGAGATGCGTACCCCACCCATTGCGTTCCAAGGACGATGGGTAAAATACTGATGGATATCCTGACGTTTGATGGGGATATAGGGAATGGAAGGGTAGAGTGAGTTCAGAATATTCACCGTCACAATCACCGAGATGATCCCGAAACCGAGCCACATCAGCCTGTTTTTGAAGAATCTCGATTGCGGATGAGCCATTTCGAGTGGGAGTTGGATGATTGGATAGGTCAACCGTTCCCGTTCCGCCCACTGCACCCGCAATAGCGTGTTGATGCACACCATCACAATCATCATCACCAAGATGAACAGGATCCATGCAAGGACAGGAAGAAGCCATGCGTTAAAAATGTGCCTGTTGTAGAGACTCGAATCGCCTTCATAGTAACCCGTCAGTGCTTTTTCGTCGGAGACGGTGAGCCATTGGGGGAGTTGCTTGAAAAACAGTTGTTGCCACTCATTTTCGATCGTTGCGAACTGAAACGGATGTCCCATCAGTGGAATCAGGACTTCTATGCAGTCATACGAGCAGAGACAGGAGACAATACACAGCATGACATAGGTAGTCAACAACTCTTGCTGGGAGAGGTCGAGTATGGGCGAAATTTTGCTGAGTATGTACTGAATCAGAATCAGCCAAAAGAAGATAAAAATCACATTTGCGAACGGATGGATAATCGTTGGACAGGTATGGCGAACGACTTCCAGCTGGATAACCCAAGCAACATTAATTGGAGTAAGCAGCAGCGTGGTCAAGAGGGACTTGAGCGTTAAGCCACTTTTGGGGGTGTCAGAGGTATCTTTCAATTGTCGCCTCTACGGTACGAGAACGCCGGACTGGATACTATGTATGCAGCCGGAACTTACACAGGAAGGTAATAGACTCGGAGAAATGAGGCATATATGCAATACTATAGTGAATTCAAAAGATAAAGAAACACTTGCGCTCCCCCGGTAGGTGCGGTTTGTAACCGCACCGGTTTGGCGTGTCCCATTAATTCTAAAATCTACTATAAATTCGATCCTTGACTTTAACGCTTTGTTATACTAAAATCATCAAGTATTTTACCTGATTTCTGGATAAGATTCAACTGCGACTTATCCGAAATAGGGGCATTTATGGTAGATAATATAAATAAGTGAACATTATTTAGAAATGTGTTACGATATAAGTATTATGAGATATTCACCCGATTTACGCAAACGCGTCCTTGATTTCATACAAGCCGGCGGCAGCAAAACAGAAGCCGCTAAACGGTTTAACGTCGGACGGACCACTATCTATAAGTGGCTAAACGCCCCGGATCCATTCGCTTATCAACGCCCCGGTCCCCGAGGGCCCCGGTCTATTGATTATGATGCGCTGAAACAACATGTTGCTGATTTTCCAGACCAGACCCTCAAAGAACGCGCCGTTCATTTTGGAGTGTCGACCTTCTGTATAGGGTATAGCCTCAAACGGCTAGGGTACACGCGAAAAAAAAAGACCCTCGGTTATAAGGAGCGGTGCGATGAAAAACGACACGCCTATCGTCAACAACTCGAACAAGTCAAAATCGTTGGTAAATCCGTAGTTTATGCCGATGAGAGTGGCTTTCGAGACGACGGTTATAGACGGTATGGCTATGCGCCTTTAGGCACACCCGTGTTTGACCTTATATCCAGTCAACGCACTCGGACCACCACACTTATTGCCGCACGTTTTGAAGATACCTTCACTGCGGCACGGTTATTTGAAGGCAGTTGCAAAGCCAACGATTTCAATGATTGGTTAGCCGGGCAGTTATGTCCACGCTTGACTTCAAAACACGTCGTAATCCTTGATAATGCACGACTTCACAAAACGCCAAAGACCCGACAGTTAATAGAGGCTTCAGGGGCGAGTCTGATGTTTTTACCCCCTTATTCCCCGGATTACAATCCGATTGAACACGATTTTGCTAATATAAAGCGAATCCAACAATATCAAACAGAAATGTCTATTGAGGATATTATTCAAATGTATCAGTAATTCTATCATCTACCATAGTTTTTGGTTTTTTTACTGATTTTGGAACGACCCGTAGGCGGGGCATCTTGCCCCACCGTTGCGTTCACCAAGACATCGAGCTACGGAAGAATTATAGTGAATTCTAAAAATAAATAGACACTTTCGCCCCTCACCTGGTAGGCGCTGTTTCCAACTGCGCCGATTTGGAGTGTTTCATTAATTCTGAGATCTACTATAAATGACCCTATATGCGAAAAACATGGGACGTTAGGGAGGCAGACAAGGATGAAACTCGGCGTTATTACCAACGGGATCAGCAGGGACCTTGAGTACGCATTGCAGGCGATGAATAAAGCAGGGCTCAAATATGCCGAACTCCAGTTCCTTTGGGACAAGGAGATCGGAGACCAAACCCAAGAAGAGATCCAAAAAATAAAGGATTTGGTTGCACAATATCAAGTAGAGGTCTCTTGTATTTCACGGCACAATTTCGCCGGACTGCCCATAATGGAAATTGAGCCGGAGGATGCTATCTATCAGGAACATATAGCGGGGCTCCAACGGTGCATCCATATCGCCCAAGCGTTGGGAACCCATCTGGTCAGAATCATGAGTTACAGGAAAGAGATGATTATTTTTGGCGCGAATGGTGCCGAGGAGTGGATTGCCAGCACAGGTGCTTGGGATCGGCTGCTCAAGCTCATGGAAACCCCGATAAAGTTAGCCGAAGAAGAAGGCGTGACCCTCGTTGTTGAAACCGGAAACAATGCGATGATAACATCGGGCGTTCTAGCGAAGAAACTGATCGACGATCTCGGAAGCGAGCATCTTAAAATCCTGTGGGATATCCCCAATAGCATGTACTGTACAGAAGTACCCTATCCCGACGCCTACGAACAGATTAAAGATGAAATCGCTCATATCCATCTCAAAGATTGCCAAGCTGACATATCACGTGCAACAGTTCGCTTCTGCCGGCTAGGTGAAGGGAATGTCGCCCCATACCTTGAAGGGATCGCCAACGCGCTCGTGCGCGACAACTATCAGGGGAGCATCTCCCTCGAAAGCGTCTACCGACCGGATAACGGGACATTTGAGGATGGATTTTGGGAATGCCTACCCGAATTCAAACGACTTTTTTCATAAAGTAGTAGGCACACGCCGTATGCCGTAACCAAAGTAGTAGGCATACTCCGTATGCCGTAACACTATAAATAACGACATGACAAGCGAAGGGACAGGAAAACGAGAAGACCAGAAAACGGAGGATTGACCCGTAGGGGTTGGGTTCCCCAACCCATCGGGGCGACTAAGGTAGTAAGCACACTCCGTATGCCGTAACCAAAGTAGTAAGCATACGCCGTATGTCGTAACCAAAGTCATAGACACGCTCCGTCTCGAAGGACAGAGGTAAAAAATGAAGTCCTATAACGTAGGTATCCTCGGTAACTGTTGCACACACGGCGCAGGCATCTGTAACATATTCAAGAGCAGATCCGACACCCGTGTTATTGCTGCATACGAAGAAAATCCACGTCGTGCAGAAGAATTACGAGGAATCTTCGGTGCACCGCTATCAAGTTCTTATGAAGCGGTCATCAATCACCCGGAGGTGGATTTCGTTGCGGTAACCTGCGACCCGTGTGACAAGGCGGATATGGTTGAATCTGCCGCTGCTGCGGGCAAACACATTTTTCTTAACAAACCGCTCTGTGAAAGCTTGGACAGTGCACACCGCATCGCTAAAGCTGTCAAAACCCACAACGTCCATTTCGTCCACGACATCCCAATGGTACGTTTTATACCAGCCTACGCGAGGCTGCTGGAAGAGGTACAGGCGGGGGTACACGGGGCGGTGATGGGTTATCATCATCTCTTTGGGATGAATTTTCCGACCGATTTTGATCTGGCGGCTGCATGGCCCGAACGGCTTGACCCACCCCAGAAGTCCGGCGGCGGCGAGATGACCAATATGGGCTGCTATGCCATCGACTATGCGGTTTCACTGTTCGGCCGTCCAAAGACCGTCACCGCAAAGTGGCGAAAACTGTGGGACGTTTACGCAGAAGCCGACGTTGAGAACTTCGGGCAGATTGTTCTTGACTATGGCGATTTTTTCGCTTTTCTTGAGGTGGGTAAACAACAGTTGGTCAAAGACCGTCGTCATAGCAATTCGATGACCATTAACTTTGAGGGTCAGACGATGTTTATCGACGCGAGCGCACAGGTTGTTACAATCAACCATGTCCCCCAAGATTACGGTCAGTTTATCGAGGGAGCAACTGTCCTCGGTTCGGTGGAGCAGCTAATTGACGCAATCGAAAACGGTACGCGTCCTACAAGCAACATCGAAACCGCTCTCATCGCTGTTGAAACGTTGATGGCGGCTTACCAGTCGGTTCTTGAGGAGCAAACCGTAGCACTGCCGCTATCGTCTGGCGAAAACCCGTTAGTTGTCGCGCAACAGAATTTTTCTCAGACCCGGTAGGTACGGTTTTCAACCGCACCGGGCATCGCGCGAAAATTACCCAATTAATCTTCATTTAGTTTGCGTGCTCGGATCACAATCTAACAGATCGTGGTACAAAAGAAAAACTTTGTTGGGTTTTACTCTATCTGTCTATAAGCAGGTGTTGTTGGACGACGGAGTCTCTATTGGATATAAACAATATTTCAAAGAGCAAAGGAGAATCACATGGCAAAAGGAATTTTAGAGCAATTGGCTGACGGCATCGTGCTCGGTGACGGCGGCTACATCGTGGAATTGGAGAGACGCGGCTACGTCGTCGCTGGCGCGTTCACCCCAGAATTAGCCGTGACCCATCCCGACGCAATTCGGGAGATGCACCGTGAGTTTTTTATGGCAGGTGTGGATGTCCTCCAAGTGATGGCGTTCTACGGCAGCCGCGAAAAGCTGGAGACGGTCGGCTATGCGGACAGAACGTTTGAGATTAATCGTGCAGCGACCCGCATTGTCAAAGAAGTCGCTGGCGATCAAGCACTCGTCGCAGGAGATCTGAGCGCGACGTGGAAATGGGAAGCGGACAATCCATCATCGCAGGCTTTAGTCACAGATATGTTTGATGAACAAATCGATGCCCAAGAGGGAGTGGACTTCTTCATCGGAGAAACGTTCTGGTATCTCGGTGAGGCGTTGCTGTGCCTTGAACGGCTTAAAGCAAAGACAGATCTGCCCACGATGATTACCTTAGCGTTTCGTGGCAGCAACCAAACCGACGACGACGTAACAGCGGGAGAATGTGCGAAGCGTCTGACCGACGCAGGGGCGGACATTGTGGGTGTCAACTGCATGAGGGATCCCGAACGGACGTACCCCCTCATTGAGGAGATGCGCAACGCCACCGGTGCCTACCTCGCAGCACAACCCGTAGCGTTTCGATGTTCCGATGAGGTGCCATGGTTCACGGGGACGCCAGCCTTCCCGGACCGCCTTGATCCGACCCAACTCACACGCTACGAGATGGAGGCGTTCGCGTCCCAAGCGAAGAACATGGGTGTGAACTATATCGGGAGTTGCTGCGGCAGCGGTGCCAGCCATGTCCGCGAGATGGCGCGAGCATTGGACAAGTATGACGAACCGGAGGTCTGGCAACCGAATCCCGATGATCCCATGAGTGAAACCGAGTTTAATTGGAAGCGACGGCAGCCGGAGAACGTCTGATCTGCCGTTTGGTAGGCACTGTTTCTAACTGCGCCGATGCGGTGCGGTTTTATGAAGTTTAAGTACTTAAATCGGTAATCCCGATTTGCCTCGAAACACACGGTAGGCGCGGTTGGAAACCGCGCCGGTGTCGATAGCAAATTACCGAACCGTTTTTTTAATCTTCATGAAACCGCACCTACTGTTCTCCCGTTTGGTAGGCGCTGTTTCTAACTGCGCCTATTCGGTGCGGTTGGAAACCGCACCTACCGGGTTGGATTGAATAAGGAGGAAATCATTATGGCTGCACCGGAATTTAAGCATCTATTCACCCCCCTACAACTCCGCCATGCCACGGTCAAGAACCGTATCGTTACATCGGCACATGCGGATGCGTTGGCGGAAAATGGAATGCCAAAGGAAAAGGCACGACGTTACTACGAAGAAAAGGCAAAGGGCGGGGTGGGGCTACTGATGTGTTTCGGCTCGGCAGGGGTGCACCCAACCTCACCGGCGCAGGATTGGAACGGCGTAGAGTTGTTTGAGGACCGTGTGATTCCGTACCTTGCTGAATTTGCCGACACAATGCACGCTTACGATGTGCCGGTGGTTTCACAGATTACACATCGCGGACGACGGGGGCGGAGCGTGGATCGGCTGCATCGGATGTATGGTCCCTCTCCTGTCCGCGAACCGAACCACCGCGAAACACCGCACACACTCGATGAGGAAACGATAACCGAGTTCGTCCAAGCGTTTGCGGATGCAGCGTGGCGATTGAAGCAGGGTAACTTTGACGGCTGCGAAGTGAACGCGAGCCACTGCCATCTGATTGATCAGTTCTGGACGCAGAACGCAAACCGGCGCACCGACGAATACGGTGGATCACTCCCCAATCGTTTACGTTTCGGGATACGGGTCCTTGAGGCTATCCGTGAGCGGTGCGGTGATGATTTCATCATCGGTATTCGTATCACAGGCGATGATTTCACAGAGGGCGGTCTCAACAATTCAATCATGCAAGAGATTGTGGGAAAACTGGACGCGCTAGAAATCCTCGATTACTTTAGCGTCATCGGGGCGACCGCCGAAACCTTTGTCGGTGAAGCGAAAGCGGTGCCGGACATGACCTTCTCACATGCAACATACGCGCCGTTGGCAGCGTCGATTAAGAGAGTAGTGTCCGTGCCGGTCATCACGGCAGGGCGCGTCACACATCCGATGGAAGCGGAACAGATCGTCGCAAACGAACAGGCGGATCTGGTCATTATGACCCGTGCGATAATCGCTGATCCACAAGCACCGCAAAAGGCGATGGCGGGACAGTTAGATGACATCCGGTTGTGTCAAGGCTACAACGAAGGGTGTATCGATCGGATCTACACCGGACGCGGCGTGACGTGCGTACAGAACGCGACGATCGGCAGGGAGACCGAGTTGGGCGAACTCACACCGGCGGAACAACCTCGCAAAGTGGTGGTGATCGGCGGTGGTCCCGCAGGACTTGAAGCTGCACGCATCGCACGGCGGCGTGGGCACGAGGTCGTGTTGATGGAAAAGGACAGCGAGTTGGGTGGTCAAACCTTAATCGCTGCCAAAGCCCCACGGCGCGGCGAGTTCTCGGGTGCAACGAACTGGATGGGGGAGCAATGCCGAAAAACTGGGGTCGATGTTCGACTCAACTGTGCGGCAACTGTAGAATCAATCCTGAGTGAAAACCCCGATGTCGTTGTCGTAGCGACCGGGGCACGTCCACTAACGCCGGAAGTACCTGGGGTTGAAAACACAATAGATGCATGGTCTGTCTTGAACGGCGATCTTCCAAAAGGTGAGCGTATAGCGGTGATTGATGAGGAGTACGGCTTCCAAGGACCCAGTGCTGCGGAGTTACTGCTTGACGCAGGGAAATCTGTGGAGATCATCACAAGCATGGAAGCAATCTGCACGCTGCTCGGCGCAACAACGCGCCCGCCAGTCTATCAACGTCTGTTCCACAAAGGGATCGTTATCCACCCGCACCTGCATGTCCGTGCAATCGAGGATGATACCCTCATCACCGAAAACGCTTGGTCTGAGACAAGGGGGGAGCTGAACGGTTACGACGCTGTAGTCTATGCGTTTGGTGGGCAAGCGGTCGACAAACTATCTCAGTCGCTCCAAGACGAGGTAACGTGCTTTGTCGTGGGTGATGCCTTCGCACCGCGTACACTCCAACATGCGATTATGGAAGGGCATACTTTCGCACGGAAAATTTGACGGTCTAACGGTGCTTCCCATTCGGATAGCTCCTTCTCAATCGTTACGGAACTTAACTTGAAGTGGCGTAATGCGTCTATGATACGTTGCACATTCTTGGAATTCATGAAAATACCTGCCTACATAATTGGTGGTGGAGGTGGCCTTCCCCCGGTTCAGGCCACCACTCATCCGGGAACCAAGGAGATTCAGAAAAACCCAATGAGCGGTCCCAAGACCTCCACCATAATATCTTGAACATAAAAGCCCGAATCGGCAATCAGAATAAAAGTGCTGCCTATAGTTCACACTGGAACAGTAATATACAAAAAAGAATCATAAACGCCCCTTTCGCCGTTGATACCGTGCTTTGGCTCGATCCCTACACCGCTGGCAGGATTTATACGGTGTGCCATTGCGCTTGACGCCGGGAATCACACGGTTGCCACAGTAGCATCGACCCTGTTCTTGATATTTCACGCGACGCTGGTTGTAACCGACAATACAGTTGTCACAACGTTTGTAACCATGACGCACCATCCGGCCACACCAGCAGCGTCCCTGCGCGTGATACCGACGCTGACGGGCTTGGATTTGCTTAATGTTTGCACAACGTTTGAATTCGCTCATGCAGGTAGATGATCTCCCTAACTGGTAGACAATCTGCCTAAAGACAGAATTCAATTATATAAATGGAAAACCCTTCCAACCTTCCTTGATCTCGATTTATCGGCCCCATTCCCCGTCCAAGGGGAGCGGCAGGCAACACCGAGGATGGTGAAGTGGACTCCTGCCGCAGAAAGGGTTACTGGATTAATAGCATAAACTGTGCCAACGCTTGATCGAACGAGAGGGGGAACGCTATAGACTGAGGAAACCCTTTGATAGCCTTGTTTCTGAAGGATACGAGCGAGCGGATAGCGTGATAGTGGATGATTGAAAATGTCGCAAAATGCGACGGAAGAGATAGGCTAAATGGGAGGATATCGGCAAGGAAGCCTGTAAGGACGCGGGATGCAGGCAATCTGTCGCATAATACGACGGAATCGCATTTTGCGACAACCGAGAAGCGTTCATTGCCCCAGTTTGGTAGGCGCTGTTTCCAACTGCGCCGATGTGGTCGCGCGTCAAGTTGGTAGGTGCTGTTTCCAACTGCGCCGATGTGGTCGCGCGTCAAGTTGGTAGGCGCTGTTTCCAACTGCGCCGATGTGGCGTGTCCCATTAATTCTAAGGTCCACTATCTTATTTAGACATCTGCTCGATTATATCGTAAACACTCGACAGAACGCAAGCATTCTTGATGTTCGTGGTAGGGCTATTTATAGTGAATTCAAAAAATAAAGAAACACTTGCGCCCCCATGTTTGGTAGGCGCTGTTTTCAACTGCGCCGATTTGGAGTGTCTCATTAATTCTAAAATCTACTATAGTTTTCCGTTTTTTGACCGATTTTGAAATGACCCGAATTCGTAGGCGGCGCAGCCGGTCTCCCCACAGTTTGTAGTAGCGCAATTCATTGCGCGTTCTTGTGCCAGTTGAACGTCAGCGAAATCCCGCCTGCCTGCTCTCGGCTTGTCGGAGTCCCGATTTATCGGAGTTGTCAATAGCATCGTTCAGCCGTGTAATCCGTTAATCCGCGTTAATCCGTGATTCAGATGGCTTTGCATCCCGATTTATCGGGGCAATAATATAGGAGAATTAAATGACCCTAGTGTTCGTGGGAGGAGCATTTATAGTGAATTCAAAAAATAAAGAAACACTTGCGCCACCCCTGTTTGGTAGGCGCTGTTTATAACTGCGCCGATTTGGAGTGTCTCATTAATTCTAAGGTCCACTATAATTCTCCAACTGTAGATCCTCGTGGGTACAGGTTTCCCAACCTGTACTTGTGGTGTAGGTTGAAAATAGTAGCTATACTGCTTTGAATCTAGGCGCATTTATGGAGGCGAATCGGAATGAAGTGGAGTCGGGAACACCGTTAGGAAGAGACGTAGGAGCAGCGTTGCATTGATGCGACAGGGGCAGGAAGGGGTAAAACGGTAACTTTACCCCTCCTAAAAATTTACTTCAGAATAGTTGCCTTACGAGTTTTGCTGAAAGCATCTGTTGACAGGGTGTAGAAGTAGACACCGCTTGCTACCGGCTCACCGGAGTCATTTGTCCCATCCCAGTAAACTGACTGTGACTTCGTTTCATAGCTGCCAGCACGCTGACGTCCCAAGTTAATCTGACAGTATCATCGGCGACACTGATGTTACTAATAGATGTCTCAATCGCGATGGACGAGGTAACGGTCAAGCAGAAGATACTCACAAGCCCGAATAGGAGAGGAAGCAAGTTTTTAACAACTTTGATACCTTTAATTGTTTTTACTCGATTATACTTTCGTGTCATTAAATCATCCTCCGATGTTTAGTTAAGTTTAAGAAATCCTGCCTGACTATAGGGCATAAACCGTGCCAACATTTATATAGAAGATGATTCCTAGCGTTTTTGACTGGAATTGACGGCTGAAACCCTTTAATAGACGGATCTTTGAAGGATCTGGGCAAGTGGGTGGGAAGTGATAACCGATGGGGGGCGGATGGTTAGAAATGTCGCAAAATACAACGATTGGAACGGGTTAAACGGGAAAATATCGGCGGGAAGCCTGTAATGACTAGGTGCAATCCACCCCGGTAGGTGCGGTTTGTAACCACACCGGTTTGGCGTGTCTCATTAATTCTAAGGTTCACTATAAATCGGTAATCCCGATTTGCCTCCAAAATATGGTAGGCGCGGTTTGAAACCGCGCCGGCGTCGCTAGTACACTGTCAGGCAAATTATGATTGTCTATATGGATTGAGACTCATAATACTTCGTAGGGGTCGGGTCACCCGACCCCCTTGTTGATATGCAAAACTTATATGACTGAGTACTAGGTTCTGTTGACATTTCATTGCAACCAGACCATCAAGAGGGAGCACAAACACATAATCCTGCGTAGGGGTTGGGGCTCCCAACCCGTTGTTCGCACGTCAGAAACCATTTCCGACTTTTGTACCACGATCTGTTAGATTGTGATCCCACACTACTTAGGAGTTACGCACTTCAGTTTGTAGTAGCGCAATTCATTGCGCGTTCTTCCCTCCCACTGCTTGCGAGGGGATAGAGGGGGGACGGGCGATGAATCGCCGAACTACAAGGCTTTGACCATTCAACTGCGTAAGTCCTATACTTATGGCAGATTTTGTACCACGATCTGTTAGATTGTGATCCAACCTGCAAACTAACAGTTCGCGCTACTCATGGCAGATTGTACTTACCCCCAAAACCTAGGCAGCTGAATAAGATAGATTCACTGAGCGGATAGACAATATATTCCATAACCGATGAATTTGGATTAAGGATAATTATACAAATTATCCCGTTCGGGAGGCGGTTCTTGAGCGGGCTCTTGGTTCGCCTGAAACTCACGAAGAATACAATTCACAATCTCTTCGCTATACGCTTGTGCATCAATACGGTTCTGGTTAGCTTCCCACGTCATTCGAGCCGCAGCCTCAAAATATTCGGAATGCCGGTAGGCGTCTAGAATATCAACCCCGCGTGAAAACGTGCCATGTCCAACCCAATAGATGATGTGGCGCATTTCGTGCTGTTGATTTGGCGGGAGGTCTTCCCCCTTAAAGAGCCGTAGGCTCTCGTAGGAAAGTTCAGGGATGCCCGGTGCTCGCTCCTGTACAAAACCGATTCCGCCGGATTTATCGTACATAATCGGGGTTTCTGGTTCGTACCCTCGCAGAAAATCGTAAAATCGTGATGCCTCCCCGTGTTCACTCCGAGAGATGAGGTTCAAGAACTTCGGTTGTAGATGTACCAACGCTTTGAAACCCTGCGATTCAAGTTGCTCAAAAATTAGCATATAGTGAAACATCTCACTCGTCGGTTTCGGGGGCTTCGTCTGACTTTCGTCGAGCGCAGAGAGCAAAGGCGTACCGAAACGCATGCGATAATGCACGCCATCATCTTCCACTTCAACAATTGTCAAGTTAAGTGCCGGATGTTCCAAAGCGATCATGTCCAACCGTGAGCCGGACTTTGTCAAAAGCACATGCCTGCCCGCCAACCCTTTCACGGTAATCGCCGGGGGCAAAGCGTAACGTGGAGATTCATCCCGTGGAAGCAGGCAGGCTTCATCCACTGCGTCGGACAACAGCGCACCCATGTTACCCGCCGAAGCCCACAGATAGCCATGTGCGTGGGCGTGGCTTCCTACCCAGCCCATCTCCCCAATCAAAACACCCAGTTCGCTGTCAGAGTCAATAGGTCGTAGGTCGGTTTGATATCCTCGTTCAACCCACTGTCGGTAGCGGTAACTCCTTGCGGGGGGCGGCGATAATTCGTGAGTCAAGTAAGGGTTTGCTAACATCGATCCGGGCATGATAATTCGTTCCTCTTTCTTCCACACTTATAGTGAAGTTCTTTCTGGCTATGCGACAAATATATCACGGTTATCCAATTTTATCAATCACTTTCTGAGTCAAAAGTAGTAGGCATACTCCGTATGCCGTAACCCCCGTATACCGCTTCAAAAGTAGTAGGCATACTCCGTATGCCGTAACCTCCGTATACCGCTTCAAAAGTAGTAGGCATACTCCGTATGCCGTAACCCCCGTATACCCGCTAGTGTTGATTTTAAGCGTTCAACTGACCAATTCTTAGGTCATTAGAAATATACAAAATGAGGGAATAGATTGTTTTTGCTGGATCAACCCTGATCTTATGATATAATATGACACAAGTTGCTAGTGCTCCGTCAAATAAATCATGATAAGGCACTCACCGCTCGGATTGGATAGCCATAGCCAAGCCGCTTTGTGGGGAAAGTATCTAAAGGAGCCTTTTGTACCACAATCTGTTAGATTGTGATCCGAGCCCGCAAACTATAGTGAATTCAAAAAATAAAGAAACACTTGCGCCCCCCCGGTAGGTGCGGTTTGTAACTGCACCGGTTTGGCGTGTCCCATTAATTCTAAAATCTACTATAAATGAAGTTTAAGTATTTAAATCGGTAATCCCGATTTGCCTCGAAATATACCCGCGCCGACGTCGCTAGCAAATTACCGAACTGTTTTTTTATCTTCATACAGTTTGCGCTACATTTATCTGACAATGTACTAGTACACTGTCAGGCAAATTATGATTGTCTATATGGATTGAGACTCATAATACTTCGTAGGGGTCGGGTCACCCGAACCCCTTGTTGATATGCAAAACTTATATGACTGAGTACTAGGGCGTGTTGACATTTATGTGAAGCGTGTCCATAATTCGCCGATAAGTTCAGTCCAAACTGAGCGTGAGTTGATAAGGTGTTAGGGATGAACATCCACGACAGCGGATATAAGGAACTATTCTCAAAGAGGTGAAGACGATGTTAGTCACAGCATTAGAGAAGGAGAGGCAGCGTTTTTTTCAAAACGGTTTGCTTGAGGGTGAGCAGAAAGGCAAGCAGGAAGGCAGAATTGAAGGCAAGCAGGAAGGGCTGCTTGAGGGTGAGCAGAAAGGCAAGCAGGAAGGTAGAATTGAAGAAAAGATTGAAACTGCAAAGGCAATGCTAGCTAAGGGAATGGAGATGACGCTCATCTCTGAAATCACAAACCTGTCAGAAGCACAACTTTTGCAGTTGAGAGATGAACTTTCCTCATGAGGTTCCCAAGATGACCTTAGAGGAATTCCTTGAAAGCGATTTAGAAGGATATGAATACATCGAAGGAGAATTAGTGCCTTTGAATAGCGTTTCATTATAAAAATCCCGCTTCCCGAAATAAAACTTGATGGAATTGATGTTTGCGTGTATCATTTCCGTCTGAGCTTTGGAAAGAATAGGCAATCTGTTAATTGGAAGCGTGGCTAGGCGTAAAATGGATCCTTCCCAAATGAAACCCAAAATATCAGGAATCATCCTCGCCGCGGGGCTGTCCACCCGCATGGGTGAACCCAAGCAACTCCTTCCTTTCGGCGATAGTACAATTATCGAAACCGTGATCGATAATCTGCTTGGATCCAAACTGAACGAAGTGATCGTTGTCGTTGGACACGAGGCCGAGAGGGTTCAAGCACATATCCGGCACAAACCTATCGAAATCGCATTCAACCCCGATTATCAGGAGGGCATGCTGACCTCTGCACAGTGCGGTGTGGGGGCAATTTCAGCGTCCGCCGATGCGTTTGCAATAACACTGGTAGATTTACCGCTCATCACGCCGGATCTGGTTAATCTGGTTATTGATACATACGTCCAAACAGAAGGCGGCATAGCGGTGCCAAGTTATAACTATCGTCGCGGGCATCCGGTAATTTTTGACCGACACTACGCTGCCGACATCCTTGCACTGGATGAGGATAGCGGCGGAGTTCGGTCGCTTTTCAAAAAATATGCAGATGACATCCACTATGTGACTGTTGATACCGACCAAGTATTGATGGATATCGACTATCGGACAGATTACGAAGAAGCATTACGAAAATCCGCGTCTCCGTGAGGATGAGGAAACCAATTATAGTGAATTCAAAAAATAAAGAAACACTTGCGCCCCCCGGTAGGTGCGGTTTGTAACCGCACCTGTTTGGCGTGTCCAATTAATTCTAAAATCTACTATAAAACCTAACCGTAAAAGGATAGTAAATGATTGAATCAATAGAAGCAGTACAAGAAACATTTGTGGAACAGCATTACATCGCCGATCGCGCGTTGGCAACAACAATCTACCTAGCGCATCACCTGAACAAACCAATTTTCCTTGAAGGTGAGCCCGGCGTTGGAAAAACAGAGGTCGCAAAGGTCTTGGCGAGCGCGACCGGTGGAAATCTAATCCGTTTGCAATGTTACGAAGGACTGGATGTAAACAGCGCGTTGTATGAGTGGAACTACACGAAGCAGATCCTCCAGCTACGCATCGACGAAGTACGAGGCATGGACAAAGAACAGATTGGGGAAGACATCTTCAGCGAAGATTTTCTGCTAAAACGTCCGCTCCTCGAAGCCATTCAGACTGATGGCGCGGCACCGCCTGTGCTGCTCATTGATGAAGTGGATCGAAGTGATAGCGAATTTGAAGCGTTCCTCCTCGAAATCCTGTCAGATTTCCAGATTACCATTCCGGAGATTGGGACCATTCGTGCCAAACATATTCCTTATGTGGTGTTGACCTCAAATCGTACGCGAGAGATCCACGAAGCCCTGAAACGCCGGTGCCTCTACCAGTGGATCGACTATCCGTCCGTCCAGAAGGAGTTCGCAATTGTTAAAACCAAGCTGCCACATATCGACGATATGCTTGCACAGCAACTTTGTAACCTGATGCGGGTATTTAGGGAAGGGGATTACTACAAAAAGCCGGGAGTCGCAGAGACATTAGATTGGGGATTAGCCCTCATCGCGTTGGGGAAGGACGGATTAGATCCCGCCATCGTTGATGAAACGCTCGGTTGCATTTTCAAATATCAGGATGATATTCAGCGGGCACGAGAGGTAGGCTTGGACAAGATGGTAGATGGTGCGAGAAGTGATTCGGAAGCAAGTGCCGTCGAAAAAGCAGATTGGCGGTATATGCGTGGATAGTGTTACGCATGACAACTAATAGTATAAAAGGAGTTAAGGGCATGGTCCAATTTCAACTGAACCCCGATACTGAAAAGAAACTCAATGCGCTTAAAGATGACCGTGATTTTATCATAAGTCTTGAGGAATTTATCGAAGAAGAGTATCGTTTGGCGTTTGAATTGAAACACGACACACCTGAAAGCTACGCAGATTCCCTGAAAAAAGATCTTGGAGATGAACGCTATCAAGAGTTCTGCCGCTATCTTGAGAAGAAAATAGACGAAAAAGACGAGGCGCGCCAGCGTTTTGATCGCGAAACTAACGGCATTCAGTAAGCATGGTACTCTTGGATACAAACACTGTCATCTATTATATCTTTCAAAAACGTCCGAAAGTTATTCAACGCGTAAAGGCTTATGAGCGGAGTGGTAGAAAGTACATCATGCACCCAATCTGCTATTACGAGATTGTCCGTTGGGTACTTGGCCTCCAAGATTTGCGTGAACGACGTAGAGCAATGCGTACGATCAGGAAATTTGTAGATGAGAGATGTGTCTGGGTAGAAATTGATGAAAAAGTTTCTCAAAAAGCAGCTTACATTTGGTATCAACTTAGAAGGTTAAATGAATTAATCGAAGATGCCGATTTGTTCATTGCTGCTACCGCTCTTGTCTATGATTATACGGTTGTCACCAACAATACGGCGCACTTCCAACGAGTCCCCGGACTCACCATTGAAAATTGGACTTAACCTATGACTAAACAACAACCCCTTCTTCAAGAAATTACCGCTTTCTGCCGGTTGCTCAAGCAGATGGGCGTGAATGTTACCACAACAAATCAGATCAGTTTCTGCCGAAGCGTTGAATTAATCAATATTGGACAGCAACAGGATTTCTACGACGCCGCCAAGATGAACCTGATCGCCAATGAATCGGATCGCGCGTTATTTGATGTCGCTTTTGACTGGTTTTGGAGATACCCGCGTCCCGACCCACAGGAATTGGGGCTTGATACGGAAGAAGAGCAGACGATGTCCCTTGAGGATCTGCTCAATGCCGAAGACACAGTCGTAAACCTAGATCAGTGGACAGAGATGGAGGACGATAAAGAGGAGGGAGAAGAGGATACGGTTGCCTATAGTGCCGAGCATATTTTGACCCAGAAGGATTTCGGCCAGTTCACGGAAGAAGAGATGCAAAAAGCACGAGAGGTCATCGCTAAACTCGTTCCACTGTTGGCAACAAAACTGAGCCGCCGGAAAAAGACCAGTACCAAAGGGAAGACGATCGATTTTCGACAGAGTTGGCGTAAAAACATCGCCTACGGTGGCGAACCGCTGAAATTGATTCGGAAACGTCAAAAGGTCAAGAAAAACAAGATCTTACTGCTCTGCGATGTCAGTGGATCGATGGACTACTACTCCACCTTTCTGATTCAGTTTATCTACGGGATGCAGCAAGCACTTGAGGAGGTCGAAGTTGCGGTCTTTAGTACAGAGCTCACCAACATCACCGGGCTCCTCCGCCGCAAAGGGCTTGAAGAGGGGCTCCGCGAGGTTGCACAGGTTGTACCTGATTGGTCAGGGGGAACGAGAATTGGTGAGAGTATTGTTGCCTTCAACCGCGAGTTTGGACGCTCTTTCTCTGCGTACAGAACTGTAGTCATTTTAATCAGTGACGGTTGGGACCGGGGCGAAGCGGATATCCTACAGAAGGGGATGGAGGTGTTGCATCGCCAAGCCTATAAATTAATCTGGTTGAACCCCCTACTCGGCAGTGAAGGCTATCAGCCAATCTGTCGTGGCATACGCACGGCACTGCCGTATGTTGACTATTTCTTACCAGCTCACAATCTGGACAGCCTGATCCAACTGACGAAAGTCCTGACACCGATCTGGTCAGATTAAACAGACGCACTGAAGGAGGAACGGCAGGACGGGTAATCTGGATCTAATCTCCATCGGGATTAGCCATGCTTGTTGATAAATCAGAATGGGAGGGAGGAAAACAAACAGCTTTACGAGTTACGCATTATGGATTGTGCATTACGCTTCACGTTTCACGTTTCACATAGATGGATTCTGTGTGTTCCACTTGTCCTTCTGACCTGTGCCGCCCCACCGCTTATCATTCCAGAGTCCGGGACGCTAGCCTCCGATTTCACCCTCAAAGATCAGAATGATCAAGAAATTCGATTGAGCCAATTCCGTGGGGAAAATGTGTTGCTGTTCGGCTTTGATAGGGACAGTGTTGATAACGGGGGAACATGGCTAACTCTATTCCTTGAGCGGTATGCTGAAGAGCTGCGGATTCTCCCCATTGCCAATGGATCTGGTATGCCGCTCTCTGTACGTCTGTTTCTGAAGGGCAAGGTTAAAGCCGAAGCCCAAGACGCTGCGGAAGAATTTAATCTATCCAGTTTCCTATTGGACTGGACAGGTGAAACCTCTCGGCAGTATGGAATGGCTCCCAAGATATCGACGATTGTGCTGATCGATCGTGCGGGGCACATTCGACTGGTGCAACCACTTCCGCAGCTAACGGAGGAGGGGGTGCGAGCTATTTTTGATCAGATTGACCAGCAAATCAGGTGAAAACGGACATGTAAAGGCATTTTCATAAAACGACATTGTTCATTAACAAGAAAAGGATTAATGCATGACAAACTTTAAAACGTTCCAAATACTCCTGCTCATTACTCTGTTTCTCGTTGCGGGTTCTCAAACTGCATCTACCCAAATAGCGCAGGAGGCTTTTGCTATATTTGAAAAGAGTTGTTTCAGCTGCCACGGAACCGGTGCTCCCTATGCAGCGGTACTCTTAATTGAAGATCACAGCGTACCCATTGAAAAAGGAGTGGTTGTTCCGGGGGACCCTGATGGCTCCAGATTGTATAAGCGGCTCCTTGCCGAAGGGGGCGCACTGATGCCACTCGGAGGACCGCCTCTACCCGATGCGGAGATTGAAACGATTAAAAACTGGATTTTAGCTGGGGCACCCGATTGGGCGACGTCTCCCCCTAGTATCAGCCACACTGTTTCCAAGACACCAATTCACCCCGGCGATGGGTTTACCGTTAACATCAACGCAGAAACTGCCTTCGACTTGAGGCAGTGGCAGCTGGATATTACCTTCGACCCCACTGCCCTTGAGGTCATCAATGTGAGTGAAGGCGATTTCCTGACGATGAACAGTGGAACAACCACCTTTCAGGGTGGAACCATCGATAACGCCGCCGGTAACATCACAGGACTTAGCGCAGAGCGACAGGGCGACCAAGGGGTGAGTGGCACTGGCAGCCTACTTCATGTAGGATTCAAGGCAATATCGAGCGGTGAGACCAAGTTGACGCTGGGGAGTCTCCAGTTCAATGCTAGTGCCGGGTGGAGCGTCCCTGTAGACCCCTATGAAATTGCTCTTACTGTGGAAGAACAAGTTGTCGCCGGGGATGTGGATGGAAATGGGCAGGTAAATATTCTGGATCTCGTTTTCGTTGCACAGCAGTTGGGGAAAAGCGTACCCGCCGACTCACCGGCGGATGTCAATAGTGACGGTATCGTCAATATTCTTGACCTCGTCCAAGTGGCACAAAATTTCGGTAACACAGCAGCACCCCCAGTAACCATGATTGTAGCGGACAGCGTAGACCCTGCAACGATAGCAGCGTGGATTGTGCAGGCGCAATTAGAGGATGACGGTTCGCTCGGCTTCAAACAGGGGATCGCAAATCTTCAAGACCTGTTAGTTTCACTGATCCCTGAAGAGACTGCACTGCTCCGTAACTATCCGAATCCGTTTAACCCGGAGACATGGATACCGTATCAGTTGGCAGCACCCGCAGAGGTCGCACTGACAATTTATGATATGAATGGGCAGATGGTGCGGCGTTTGGCGTTGGGGCATCAAGCAGCAGGTGTGTATCAGAGTCGAAGCCGTGCGATATATTGGAACGGACGCAATCAGATGGGTGAGTTTGTCGCCAGTGGCCTCTATTTCTACACGCTGACAGCAGGAGATTTCACAGCGACGCGGCGGATGCTGATTCTGAAGTAGGACTAAGCACCCAGTACAGCAAGGCAGCTTATCTATCATCTCCCTTTGATAGGATACTAATTATCAGCGACAATCAGCGAAATCTGCGTCCCTATCTGCTCGTAGGACTGAAGGGCGTAAGTCCTATTTCTTTTTACATGAACGAAAAAGAAAACATACTACAAGAATAAATAAAGGAGCTTTCAAAATGCAAGTACAGGCTGCGGTAATGCCAGAACCGGGACAAATCGAGATTCGTGAATTTGAAAAGCCAACCCCTGCCGACGACGCGCTACTGCTTCAGGTGGACCAAGTTGGCATTTGCGGCAGCGACAAGCACATGTATCTCGGTCATTCAAACCTGAACTTCCCCGTGATTCCGGGGCATGAAGTCGTTGGCACTGTCGCCGAGATTGGCAAAAATGCGAATCAGGTGATGAATGTGATGGGCGGACCGATTAAAGCGGGCGATCCAGTAACCGTCGTCCCCGGCTCAAAGAACTGTGGGAGATGCTACTACTGTTTGCGTTTTCCACACCGTCCGACCTTATGCACAAATCGAACGATTTACGGGTTCAGCAACTGTGAAGACCCGCCTCACCTGACAGGAGAGTTTTCTGAGTATACCTACATCCACGGTAACTCTTGGGTGTTTAAGGTGTCGGAAGGAATCCCTGAAGCGTTGCGTGTCTTGACAGAACCGGTCGCTGTTGCAACCCGCGCGGTAGAGCGTGCACATGCGCCGGGCGTGCCACAAGTGGGGGCAGGATACGGTATCGGAAATAGTGTCGCCGTGCTCGGTTGTGGCCCCATTGGGCTTCTCGTGATTGCTGTGCTTCGTAGTACCGGTGCAGGAACAATTATCGCCACCGATATTGTGGACAGTCGTTTGGATATGGCGAAACATATGGGAGCAGATGTCGTCATCAATGTTGGTGAAACCGCCCTTGAACAACGCCTTGAGCAGGTGCAAGATCTCACGAGCGGAGCGGGTGCGGACATCGTGATAGAATGCGCCGGGTTGCCGAGCGTCTTTGCTGAAGCCATTGACCTGGTCCGCCGCGGTGGTAAAGTGATCGAGGTAGGACACTATACCGATTCAGGTTCCGTCAATGTCCGTCCACACCAGATTTGTAACAAAGATCTCGACATCTGTGGCGTGTGGGCGTATCCACAGATCCAATTCCAAACCGCCCTCGATTTTTTAGAGCGAACCCAAGTTCCCCTGAATGATCTTATTACCCATCATCTTCCCCTCGCCCGCTTGGAGGAGGGCATCCAGATGCTTGGTGAGGAGGGTGTCTATAAGGTTGTTATCGAACCGCATACAAGTTAAGCAACGGTGCACTCGGTAAATTGCCAAGCGATTCACATGCGCTTGCCCCGAAAGGAGGCAGAAATTGAGACCAAGAAACATAGAGAGGGGAAGACAACGCTCCTGCTCCTCTTTCTCTAATTTCCCTTTTCCTGTTGTTCGACAGGCTTTCTCTAAGTTGTGGATTTGTTTACTTCTGATTGTATTAAGTTTACACACAATAGCGGGGATGGCAGCGAAATCACCTTATGATACCATCGAAGGAGCGGCGGCGTATATTGTCAAACATCAGAATGAAGATGGCGGTTGGCCCCTCATACCGGGTGGAGAAAGTGATGTTGAAGTTACAGCATTTGCAATGCAGGCACTGATGCTAAAAGGTTGGGGATCCGGTTCAAGTGTCATCCGTCGAGGGGTCAGCTATTTGGTAAAAAATCAGAAATCAGATGGAAGCTGGAACGGAAATGCCGCTCATACCATTTTTGCTGTTATGGCACTCAAGCGAGCTGAAGTCGTAGAATATTGGCAAGCCCAGTTTAATGGGCTCAAATGGCTTGAGGAGACCCAAAGAGAAAGCGGAAGCTGGGGACGTGAAATCCGCCAACCCGGTAACCCGCTCTATACAGGGGCTGTTTTAACAGGGCTTGGGATCCTTGACTTTGACGGGGAATCTGAGCTTGTTACCAAGGCTGCCAATTGGCTTGCCAATCGCATCAATTATGATGGTGGATGGTCAATGGAACAGGGGTTACGCGCTCGGTCTAGTGTTCTGGTCACTTCATGGGTATTGCAGGGACTATCGCTTGCTTATAATATTGACGAGCAACTCGCATGGCTAAAGCAGATGCAAAACGATGATGGTGGATTTGGTAGGTGGGAAGGTGCACCGAGCGATCCGGAAGTTACCGCCTATGCGGTTCTCGCATTAGTGATTGGGGAAGATCCCTTGAACGCGGATCAGGTCGCGCTAAGGTATTTGAGGGAGGTGCAACAGGAAGATGGAAGTTTCGTTAGTGCCACCCCCATTGAACTAAAAGAGCCAACGGCGAATTTACAAACCACCTGCTTTGTGCTGTGGGCAATATATGCAGAAAAACTCAAAGGGAAATAACAGTGAATGAGGCTTATTATAGTGAGTTCAAAAAATAAAGACACACCTTCGTTTCCCATGTTTGGTAGGCGCTGTTTGTAACCGCGCCGATTTGGAGTGTTTAAGTAATTCTAAAATCTACCATATTTTTGATAAACTAGAGAGGAAAAGGTAAATGCCGCAAATCAATTTTATGAATGAACTCGGTATCGCAATGGTTGTTCTTGTCATAGCGATGATGACTTCTGTACGTATCCTTAGAGAATATGAAAGGGCGGTCGTATTTCGGTTGGGACGTTTGACCGGTGCGAGGGGCCCCGGGTTGGTCCTGCTCATACCGTTCTGGATTGAGCGGATGCAGCGCGTGAGTCTTCGGACTGTCGTACAGGATGTGACACCACAGGATGTAATTACCAAGGACAACGTTTCCGTAAGTGTGAACGCCGTTTTAACCTTCCGCATCGTGGATGCTGCAAGAGCAGTCGTCGAGGTCGAAGATTTTGGGTTTGCAATCAGTCAGCTGGCGCAAACAACGCTCCGAAGCATTCTCGGAAGTGCAGAACTTGATGACCTCTTGTCGGAACGTGAAAAACTGAATCAGGAGTTAGAGGAGATTATCCAAAGGAACAGCGAAACATGGGGCATCAGTGTCATCGCTATGGAGATTAAGCATGTAGACCTGCCCGCAGAAATGCAGCGAGCGATGGCGAAACAGGCAGAGGCAGAGCGGGAACGCCGCGCCAAGTTTACCCACGCTACGGGAGAGTTGGAATCGTCCGAAGCATTAACGGAGGCCGCAACAACCTTGAGCAGAAATCCGATCGGTATACAACTCCGTTACCTGCAAGCCCTCATTGAAGTGGCTGCCGAGAAAAACTCCACACTGGTTTTCCCGATACCGGTAGATCTATTGAGCTCATTTATAAAGCAGGGAAACAAAACGGATTGACGTACTCCCAAAGCTAAAGGATTGGGATTTAGACCTAAAGGGTTTTTCGTTAAATGTTTCCGCTCATGTTAAGATTTAGTGTAAAGAAACCGAGTTTGACCCCCCTGACAAGGGGGGCAGCGAAGGGGAGCTTCGCAGGCGAGTTAAAAAAACTCGGTTTCTCTTCGTCCTTTGCACCTTCTTTTTATTTAAGCCAATGTTTCAAATGTTGTTAGGTTCTGTTGACATTTAACGGTCCGTAGGTTGGGTTGAACGGGAACCGTGAAACCCAACAATGTCCCCCCTCCGTAGGTCGGGCATCTTGCCCGACTCATAGCCCCAGCGGGGCGACATGTATGGGGTATCGTAACGCAACTAGCAACTTACGTTAATTATAGTGAATTCTAAGAATAAATAGACATTCACCGATAACTTCAACCTACGCGAAATTTCCAAAGTCCCCCTGACAAGGGGGATTTAGGGGGTTGGCTGTGCATTGGGAATGTCTAAATAATTCTAAAACCTACTATAAGACACTTCCCCTAATGTCCGAGCCCATTGCCCATCAGAACATGGGTGCCGACTGTGCCATCGGTAATATTAAAGATAGAGGGAAATCTATCCTTCCACCCCTCATTTGCCACAGGACAAAATTGGCGAGCGTTGCCCTCAATTGCGGTGACTCGCGGCACCCGTGCAGCCAGCCCCGCGGAATGCAGGAACGATGCCCCCGGACAGGTCAGATCCTGTACCGCTAAGAACATATCGTATTCAATCGCCGCAGCCCCCATAAGCAACGCTTGAGACTGCCCCTTACACGCCTTGAGTGCGACACCAGAATATCCCTGTTCCCGTGCGAGTTGAAACGTCTCAAAGTCGGTCAGGGACTCGTCGATGACGACCGGTTTAATCTCCGCTGCGCGGTGCATTTTGTTCTCAGGATGCGCCTTGAGGTTTCGATCTGTCGGTTGCTCGATATAAGCCAACCGCTCAAAGGCGTGTCCATCACCCTCCTGAATTTTATGCAGAAACGCTAACAGGTACTCGACATCTTGGCATGTTTCATTGAAATCCGCAGAGTAGTACCACTCACTCACACCCCGTTTTATCTGTGTTTCGGCGGTGATTTTCTCAATCGAAAGCACCCGCTGCACATCCCAGTCTAAGTCATCTCCATTCAGTTTGATTTTCAGATGCGTCAATCCATCTGTGACAATCCACTCCGGCAACGTCTCCGGGTGTCCGTCATTGAGACGGTTCGGAATATCCGCATCGGTCAGTGGGTCCAACGCACCAACCAAGTGGTAGAGCGGCATCTTTGGCTTCGGCCGTCGTAGGGTGTACTGGTCAAGGTACTTACCAACAAATTTTTCATTAAGGTAGTGCGACAGGTCGTGGCTCATGAAATCTTCACTGAGTCCATCGTAACTGTTAATACCGTTTGCCTTGCCGAATCCATCGTGGATGGCTGCGTCAATGGGGCTTGCCGTAACCGCCGTGCAGAGCTTCGGAATTGGTGTGGCGAGCTCCATTTCCGCAGACAGGTTGGCTGCGATTTTGAGAAATTCGGGTTCAAGTGCCTCAGAGAGATCTACCGGGTGAGCGCACAGATTGCACGCACGTGTGGCTTCAACCAGCCATTCTGAGAGACGCTTCATCGCCTCAAGACTTTGGTCATAGGGAACGTAACGCGGTGGAAACGCCCACACATTGCTAAGCGTCATTGACCCCAAACCCACCGCCTCTTTCCCATCGCGTGTCTGCACCTGAACGCGTACATTCAGCAATCCACAATTATCTATCGGAACACCCCCGAATTTGAGCGGGGTGCGATATTGGTACTCCTCGAAATCACAACTGACATCCAGAATCCGAATGTCCGTACTTTTGGACATAAACCCTTCTCCCAAATAGAATGAAAGTCACCTAAGTTGCTAGGTAACCTGTAGGTCGAGATTCATATCTCGACAAGACACTAATGAACTTCTTACGCATTACGTTTCACGTTTTACCACTAATAAACCAATGAACTGTTGCTAGGTAACCTGTATCGACAAGACACTAATGAACTTCTTGCGCATTACGTTTCACGTTTTACCACTAATAAACCAATGAACTAATGAACTAACATATTATCTCAGATCCAAACAGACCATCTCCTTCTGATTGCGAAGATAAAGTCTCCCACCAGCCAACGTTGGCACAGTCCAACATTTGTCATCGAACAGTTGAAAGCGAGCTTTTTCTCTGTATTCGCTGGGATTGGCTTCGACCAATGCCAGTTTTCCGCCATCGCCGAGGATAATTAAATAACCATCTGCAAGTAGCAAGGACCCTTTTCCGAAACCGCGTTGTCTCCACTGTTCTTCGCCGCTGTTTACCTCAATACAGGTTAAGATAGCGTTATCGAAACCGTACAGATAATCGCCTTGAAGCACCGATGAGTTGAAATGGTTCTTCATCACGCGGCTTTTCCATACCTCCTCAATCCCTATCCCATTTTCATCGGCTATCATTTTGAGAAGCACGGCACCCTTATCATAGGAAGCAGAGATAAAGATTTTATCGTCGGGTATGAAAATCGGCGTGGCAATATTGATGCCCTCAGGCCAAGGGTACTTCCAGTAAATCTGACCGCTTTTTGGTGCCAAGGACAGTAGTGTTTTAGACGTTAGGAATATGATTTGCCGTACCCCACCGAAGTCGATGGCAATAGGTGATGAATACCCCACCTCATCTGTGTGGGTTGTCCATACGACATCGCCGCTTGTTTTGTCGAACGCAACAATAGCTTGGTCATCTTTACCGCCAGCTTCAACCAGAACCAGATCGCCTTCAATTAGAGGCGATGAAGAAAATCCCCAAGTAGGTATCTTGCTGTCGAACTCCGCTACGAAATTATGTGCCCATAACTTTGTCCCATCACGGGCATCTAAGGCGTAAAGTTTACCCTCCGCTCCCAGCGCAAAGACCGAATCACCGTGAACAGTCGGCATAGAACGGGGACCATCACCGCGTTGCTCGGTGAATTTCGCGCCAGATCGAAATCGCCAAACTTCCTCACCATTGGACGCATCTAGGCAAATCACAAACTCATCCTTGCCTTCAGCGAACATTGTGTAAACCTTGCCTTGAGCGATGGAGATACCGGAGTAGCCATCTCCAAACGGAATATGCCACAAGACTTTCGGCCCCGCTTCGGACCAACTTTTGAGAAATCCGGTCTCGGACGAGATGCCATCCCGATTCGGACCACGCCATTGAGCCCATTCCGCTATGCTATGATCATCCGCATCAGCACTCAACACGGCACCAATTAAACACCAAGTTCCAAAGAACACCGCGGCACATCTTCTAAGCAAGACATAAACGCTATTTTCCATTGTCATATAAATCTCCTTGATATAATGAAGGTATTTCTTAGGCTCATGTTAAGAAACTGTACAACAAAAATCGTAGAGGCGAGGTCACCTCGCCCGTGCTTGCTAATGAACCAATCATTTTCACATTTCATGCATCACGTTTCACGTCCTTAGTGTTTCCCTGTCATATCTAAGCAGATCATTTCCGCTTCGTTTCGCACGTAAAGTTTACCGTTCGCAAGCGTCGGTACAGTCCAGCACAGTCCACTCAGCACCTTCGCACTCGCTTTCTCTATGTATCCTGCGGGTGTTGCTTCAGCTAGCCCCAGCTTGCCGCGGTCGCTGAGAATAATCAGGTGACCGTCAGCGAGTATCACCGTTCCCTTTCCAAATCCACGGGTCTTCCACTGTTCTTCGCCGGTCTCCGCCTCAATACACTTCAGAATAGAATTGTCGAAGCCGTACAGATAGTTTTCGTGAAGCACTGACGAGGCAAACTGGTTCTTCATTTTGCGATTTTTCCAAATCTCTTTAATCCTCACTCTACCTCGGTTTTCCCTGATCTGATCCATTGCAGCGCGGTCATCGTCAGGTGAAATGAAAACCCGCATCTGTAGCACAGCGGCACCCTTGTCATACCCGGAGGAGATAAAGACTTTATCCGGTGGAATAAAAACCGGTGTCGCGGCGTTGACATCGTAGCCAGTCTTCCAAGGGTACTGCCAGTAAATAGCCCCATCGACTGGAGAGACGGAAACCAACTTAGTCCCTGTAAAGCAGATGATTTGTCGAACCCCGTTGACCGTAACCGCGATGGGCGATGAGTATCCAAGTTTGTCTTTATGAGAACTCCATAGCACATCACCACTGTTTTTATTAAAGGCAACGATCGATTTTTTACCTTTCCCACCAACTTCGACCAGAAGCAACTCTCCCTCAACTAACGGCGACGTGCTGAACCCCCATCTCGGCATTTTGCTCCCGAACTTTCGCTGGAGGTCATGTGACCAAACCGCTTGCCCACTCGCAGCGTTCAGAGCATATAGTTTGCCGTGGGCACTGATCGTAAAGAGGAGATCTCCGTCAATTGTCGGCGTGGCACGGGGCCCATTGCCGCCCTGACCCTCATGGTAATTCTTATCCGATCGGAAACGCCAGATTTCCGCTCCATCTGTGGCATTGAGACAGACGACAAACTCGTCGTCCCCTTTGGAGAACATCGTATAAACACGTCCCTGAGAGACAGAGATCCCCGAAAATCCCTCTCCAAGTGGAATCTTCCAGAGCATTTTGGGACCATTCGGTGCCCACTCCTTCAGGAGTCCCACCTCATCGGAAACCCCATCGCGATTCGGACCCCGCCACTGAGGCCATTCCGTCGCGCTAGTCATTAAAATACCACTACAAAACAATACAGATACAACCAAAAACACTATGATTCTTTTCATCATAACCTCGCATTCTAAAAATTTTTGTTCATTGATTTTCGTCCATTAACCGATGTTCCTGACAATAAGTGCGGATGATAGGCAAAAAGACATCGGCATATTTCTCAACTTTCGCGGTGCCAACACCGAGAATTTGCATGAATGCTTCCACCGATTGGGGTAATTGAGCAGCCATCTCCTGTAACGTTCTGTCATGAAAAACAACATACGGTGGTACATGTTCAGCGTCCGCTAACTCTCTGCGCGTTGCGCGAAGCTGCTCAAAGAGCTCATCGTTATATCCGTTCGATTTTTCGGTCGTCGTATCACTCGGTTCTTCAGTGATAGGCTCTGCTGAATTTACCGGAAATCCGCAGAATTGCTCTTCGTTTCTGAGCACTGCCCAACCCCTCTGCGTCAAACGAAGACTCCCATGTTGCGGATCTCTATTAAGCAGCCCATGCTGGAGGAATTGTAGTGCTAGACGTTTCCACTGTTCTTTGCTGTACTCTGTACCGATGCCGTAGACGGAGAGTTTATCGGCTCTGTTTTCAATCACCTTTTGCGCCTTTGATCCGCGTAGGACATCAATAATATATGCTTCCCCAAAAATCTGTTTTGTCCTAACAACACATGATAGAAATTTTTGAGCCGGTATCGTCAAGTCAACTCGCTCCGTCTCCACGTTGCGACAGTTGTCACACATTCCACAATTCTGATTTTCGTATTCCTCTCCGAAATACGCCAATAACCCTTTGCGGCGGCATTCTATGGAAGTTGCCCAATCAACAAGCGTCTGCAATCGTTCCAACCGTCCCTCCTGTTCGGACGGTGCACCTTGATCGATAAAATGGTGGATGGTATCCACATCGCCATAGCTAAAAAGTAAGAGACACTCCGCCCTATTCCCATCTCGTCCTGCGCGTCCAATCTCCTGATAGTAAGATTCAGGCTCCTTTGGCAAGCCCGCATGTAACACGAAACGCACATCCTCTTTGTCAATTCCCATTCCGAACGCAATTGTTGCGACTACCACTTGGGGGACACCGTTGATAAATGCTTCCTGATTCTGCCTACGGATCTCGCTATCCAAGTCTGCATGATAGGGAAGTGCCGAAATCCCATGTTCGATTAACTCACGAGACAGCGATTCAACCTGTCTCTTCGTCTGACAGTAGATAATGCCGGATTCATCACGATGGGCATTGAGAAACGCCAGCGTCTGATTGGACGAATCAATCTTCGGTTCAACGGCGATGAAGAGATTTTCTCTGTCAAAACTGGCAATGAATTCACTGCCCTCCCGAATCTTGAGCGATTGTTTGATATCCTCACGAACCCGCGGTGTCGCTGTAGCTGTCAATGCAACGCAGACAGCGTTTGCGAATCGCTCCCGAACGGAAACCAGTTGTCTATACTCCGGACGAAAGTCGTGCCCCCACTGTGAAATACAGTGGGCTTCATCAATCGCAAGGCATGACACATTCGATTCATCAAGCATCAGCAGAATTTCAGGTCGCATGAGCGTTTCGGGCGCAACGTAAAGCAGCTTGACTTCACCCCGTTTGACACGTTGCATCGTAGCAACATATTCTGGATGACTGAGGGTGCTGTTGAGAAAAACAGCATGGATACCTCGCTGCTGCAACTGCATCACCTGGTCCTGCATAAGTGAAATCAGCGGAGATACGACAACGGTTACTCCATCGAAGATAAGGGCGGGCAGCTGGTAGCAGAGCGACTTTCCACCCCCTGTCGGCAGTACAATCAAGGCATCGGCCGGTTGAGGATATGGTTGATGATTTGCTCCTGTAATGGTCGGAACTCCTCATGCCCAAAAACGTTTTTGAGAATCTCCAAGGGCGTTTGAAGCAGCATTTGAGGTAGGGGAGATTCCATTTCAATGGAACGTTTAGGGGCTTCTGTGAGAAACCAGCCAGAAAGTTGCGCGTAGCAGCATTCTTCTGCATCCGGCGTATCTTCCGGTCGCCACCAATGTGCCAGCGAGACCCGTAGGAGCGTGCCCGCGGGAATGACTTCAAGCGGTTCTTGGAAACCGACAAAGGTGAACGTGCAACCACCATTTTCGTTAGGGTAGCGATACCGCACACGCTTCCCTGCCGTGTCACGGATAAGCGGCTGATCCGGTCGCCAGAACGTTGTACTGTAGGGAGGAACGCCGCTCTGCTTGGCGATATAGAGCGCGCCACTTCCTGTTGATTGCAACAAACCCTCATAAAGCACCGTTGGATCCCCGCTTTTCGCCGGCATCAAGAGCTCAATAGCACCTTCCAACTCTTTTGTGGTCAGAAGATGCTGCTTTTTGTAGACAACAATGTTTTCGTTATGCGGCGGAATTAGAGACGTTGCTGGCTTAGAGGAAATCTCCCAAACATCTCCGACCTCGTATTCTCGATTGGCACCGTCATGCGGATCCTCGTTAAACGGGATGAGCCGGACGCTTTCACCATCCTCTGTGATCGCGCCAATACACGCACCGCCACCCATTCGAGTTTTAGCGACAATCAAGACTTTCATGGCAGAATATCCTCAACTTCCAAATTGAGCACTTGCATCAATTTATCCGCTACCAGCGAGCGGTGACATGCTTCGGGAGCTTTTTCAACGCAAAAGAGAGCCACAACCTGTGCACCCTCTTCAAGGTCATCCAGCAAGCTATGTGGATCAAATCCTGCGAGACATTCGGTGCGGTACGCCGTAATAAACTCTTCTCCCAATGCCGTGCGTTTGCGTTTGGCGGTTTTCGTCACTTTATCCGCCGCGGCTTGCCTGTCGCGGACCGCTTGCGTTGGCGCGAGGTCTTTACGATAGAGGTAGCGGATACCGAGTTCTGCAAGCCGTGCTTGCAAACGCAGACTGTTAACAAAAGCGTAAGTTGAACCACGTACACCCCGCCGGCTACGAATATCACAAAAGGTATCGACCTTTGCCTTGCATAAAGCGTCAAAGAAACTATTTTCGTCAAACCCATATACACCGATGGTGACAATTTTAGGTTTCATCGTGAATTACCGATAGCCCTTGCGCGAGTGGAATGTGTGTTCACCAAACAGGAGCATTTGTCCTTTTGTCAGACGCTCAATAACGTTATCCTGTGTCTGCTGCTCGTCGTTTTCGTCAATGTGAATCACGGAGATAGCCTCCGCATCAAGCGATGCTCCGATGAGTTTGCTCCGATGGCACTGCTCCGGCTTTCCCTCGCTGCACATGAGCGCAACACATTGTTGTTGAGCAAAGGCGGTTTGGAGACGTACAATCCCGCTCTGGTAGCTTTCGGTATCCTTCACCTTTTCGTAGTCTACCTGACCTTTTTCATCATAACAAGTTTCGTCGTCGGGGTGCCCGCCCAGCGTATCGCCCATGAACACATACCGAATCTGGTGCCGCTGCAGTTCCCCCTCTAGTGCCTCTTTGGAGAAGTCAGGTTTATACCGAGAATAGGGGGTTGAGCGCACATCAATAAGGTAGGCGATTTTATGGTGTTGTAGCACTTCGATGAATTGCTCAATCGAACGACTACCGTAACCGATAGTGTAAATGGGGATAGAATCTTGTAATTTTTCCATGACGAGTCGATATTATGGCACAGCCTCCAAAGAAAGACAACAGAATCCTACAAGCGATAGAAAATTCTTGCCTTCTGTTACGGGATTTGTTACTCTAATCTAAGTTACTAGAGCGTATTGACGTTTCGCTGTTACCAACTCGGTTTTTGGTAGATTTCTCAAAGGAGTAGCCCCGTTCTATTGTACCGTCGTATGCCTCATGGTTACGGCATACAGCGTATACCTACCACTCTGTGACAACTTACACTAGAGGGTAACTATGGAATCTCCCCAAATCACACAAGATCAGATCCAACAACGCTGCACAAAGCAGAGTTTCACGCGCGGCTTAGAATACTTTCACGACGACGCAATTGGTGATCCGACCCTCCATGGCTACACCCTATCAGCAACATGCGAGGGCACAGACATAGACCCGTATCACGTGACTGTAGAATTAATGTCAACAGGGATTTCTTCCGCCTACTGTTCGTGTCCATACGATTGGGAGGGGGATTGTAAACACATTGTTGCACTCCTATTGACCTACGTTGACACGCCGGACACCATTCTTTCCCTTGAACCCCTGTTTGCCACACTTGAGGCACAACCTAAGTCAAGCCTGTTACAGATTATTTCTGAGATGCTCAAATACGCACCGGAACTGGTGCCCATTGTACAGGCATACTCAGACACTCCCGGCACCCTACGGGAATCCGGATCGCCTCCGCTCGTCGCGGTCTACCAGGAACAGATTAATAGTATCTTTAGGGACAATTTTATCGAACAGCATCAATTTGATCGCGGATTCACTCAACTTGAAGTGCTGCAACAGAAGGCGGAGTTACTTGGACAGCAGGGCAAAGCGGAGCAAGCACTGTCAATCCTTCACGCGCTAATACACCAATCTGTCGTGCACTACTCCGACACCTCCCAGAAAAATGGATTGCTCGAATTCGTCGAGGAATGCTTAATCTCGTTCGCAGAAATCGCTGTAGATGCGCCCGAGTCGATTACCATCCTTGAACACTGCCGAATGATGTTGCGATTGAGTTTTGATGCAGAACAGGTCTTCACGCCACTGCTGACATCTTCTCTGGAAGAGCTCTGTTGGAGACAAGAGGTAGCAGACCTACCAGCAGCGATTGAACAGGATCTTATTGAACAAGGTCTTGATAAGAGCCCAGACCGACAAGCGCATGTTCAGCTCCTGCTCACGTTGTATTTTCAAACAGATCGGATTGAAGATTACCACCGACTCGCCCAATCCGAAGAGGCGGGATAGCAGCTGATATACGCTTTTTGCATTCCGGCTAACGGAGTTGATATGGAGGGCACTTCAAACATATAAAGGAGGAAATTATGAAAGACAGTTTGCAGAATATCGTTGACATTCTCGCTGAACCGAGTGCCGCGTTTACACACCTCAAATCGGAGCCGAAGTGGGGATTGGCAATCGTCATCTTGTGTCTGTTTGCTGTTGGGATTGCGTGGGCAATGTTTCCTTTTACCGCCCAGATAATGGTCCAAACAATGATGGAAACAGGAGTGTCCGCTGAACAAATTGAAATCTCCACAAAAATTGGTCAAATATTTGGTCTTATTGGTTCACTTGTTGCACCGATTATTTGGCTCCTCGCTATAAGTGCGATACTGACCCTAGCAGGGCGGCTTCTCGCAATAGATGATGCGATAAGATTTAAACACATCTTCGCAGCTGTCGTGCATACCTCATTGATCAGCTTCCTAATAGCCCTAGCCAATACAGCATTGCTAGCTGTCCTTAGAGATGTTGAAGAAATCAAAAACGCAGCCGATCTGAAAATGATTCCAGGGTTACATCTACTACTGGGCGCAAGCCAAAACGTCAAGTTGCTAACGTTTCTGAGTTACTTTAATCCCTTGAGTTTATGGTATCTCGCCGTACTAGCGATAGGCGTCCGCGTTTTCGCCGATACGGATAAAACTAAAGCATGTTTTTGGGCAATTATTATCTGGCTCCTCGGTATTGTCCCAGAGGCTATATTTGTGTCTTAACCCGTCCTTACGTATATCGCGCATTCTGATATTTAGGAGCATAAAACTCCGGCAACAACCCGTCAACCCGGAGCAAGCCCTTTCGTGTCAACGTCACAGCATCTTCGTCGAAGGTCAGCAGTCCTTCATTTTGCAGTCTTTGGTAAATTGAACCAAACACCTCCAAAATATCGGCATCAAATCTCTCACGGAAATGGGCTGTCTCTATTTTTCCTAACTTCAGTTGCAGAATCATCTCTCGCGTCAGACGTTCCTCCGACGTGGTGGGAAACGCCCGATCCAACGGCAACTGATTCTTATGGAGCGAATCAATATATTCATCCCAACTCGCCGCATTTTGGAAATGGACACCACTCATGTGAGAGAAAGAGGCAACACCTGTGCCCAGCATATCGCTACCGCGCCAGACAGCATCCCGATAAACGAACTTCCCCGACTTATCCTGTTTCACCATTGTATACGCGCTTGACATCTTATAATCAGCGGCTGCCATCTGCTCAAACGCATAGTGATGCCATTCCCGTTTCGTTTTCCAATCCGCTACGAACAGATCTTTGCCGCCAAAAATGTCCTTTGAGTAAACGGTATTAAACGGCAACTCCATCTGATAAACGGTAATGCTGTCAGGGTTCAGATCGATGGTTTTTTGAACGGTATCCCGCCAACTGTCCCACGTTTCTCCCACCATTCCCGCAATCAGATCTATGTTCACCTGATCAAAATCAAGATCATCAATCCACGGTGCCACCCGATACACCTCTTTGGAAAGGTGTGCCCGCCCATTCTCCGCCAAGATGTCATCATTAAGATTTTCAACGCCGAGGCTCAACCGCGTAACACCAATCTCTTTAATCGCCTCTAGTTTCCCTTGCGTCAACGTCCCCGGCTCACATTCAAAAGCTACCTCCTCAGCACTATCCCAAGGCAGTGTCGCTTTTACCCGTCTAACAAGTGCTTTTAAGTGGTTGCTGCTGATGTAAGAAGGTGTACCGCCGCCGAAATAAACAAAATGCAGCGGTCGATCCGCTACGGATGGAAGTTCGCTGTAAAGTTCAACCTCCCTGCCCAACGCATCAAGATAGGTCTGAATATCGGAACTGTTTTTATCTGTGTAAACCCGGAAGTAACAGAACTTACACCGTTTGCGACAGAACGGGATATGCAAATACAGTCCTAAAGTGGCTTCCGGCCTTGGTGGGGAATTCAGGGCGTTTGTCGCGTCCGGGACATATTCTTTTCCCCAGAATGAATACGGCGGATAGTTTGAAACAAAAACGCTGCCGACCTCTGTGTCCTTTGCGTCAGTCCGCGTTGTCGCCGGTTCAGGCGTCGCTGTTTTTAATTGTTCACTCACGGTTTACTCCCCTTTCTCCAAAGCAGTATATTCTACCATCGTCCGCACCAATCACCAGTTTTCCAGTCACAACGCTCGGAGAAGCAATAATGGCTGCGCCGATTACAAATTCCCAGACTTTCTCACCCGAATTAAGATTCAACGCAACGAGTTCTCCACCCATCGTCCCAAAGAATACGCGCTCACCGACAATCACCGGAGAGGAATCCACCCGCGATTTGGCGGGATATGTCCAAAGCAGTTCTCCGGTCTGCGGGTTCAGCGCGTGAACCATCTTGTCGCGCCCCCCAATCACAACTATATCCGCTGTCACAGCCGCCGAAGCGTAGAATGGGAAATTCCGGTCCGGGTGTTCATACCACCAAAGAATTTCCGAACTTTCCAATCCTGCACACAACACCTGATTCCCAAACGTTCCTGCATACGCCCGGTTGTTCAGAATAGCAGGACTGGCAGCAACATAGTCACCCAACGCAATCTTTTGCTGTTCCACACCGTCAGCGATATTGATGCGGCGCAGATAACCGTCGCACCCTGAAATAACAACCGCACCGTTGATTATCGCCGGTGTACCATGGACGTATCCCTCGGTCTCCAACTTCCAAACTAACGAACCATCTTCGGCAGAGAGACAATAAAGGAATTGGTCGTAGGAGCCAAACAACAGGCGATTTTGAGCGACATTGGCAGAGGAGATAATTTCAGCATCGGTTTCAAAAGTCCATCTGGATTCACCCGTTTGGGCATCTACTGCATGAAAAATACCCATGCCATCGCCAAAGTATACCACATCCCTGAATACAGTGGGGGAAGATTTAATCTCTCCGGATCCCTGATACCTCCACTTTAATCCCCCATTTTCAAGGTTGGTGGCGTAGAGATAGCCATCTAAAGATCCGACATAAACCGTTCCCGCTGCAATAGCAGCAGTCGACTCGATTGCATCTTCCGTCTCGAATGCCCAGAGCAATTCGAGGTTATCAGGCAGTTTACTGGTAGCAACACCAGTGAGTTGAGGGTTGCCCCGAAAGCTGAGCCAATCGTCAGCGGAGGCTCGGCTCTGTCCAATAGAATGAATCAGAATATAGCTGAAAAAAATGTAAAACGTGAAACGTGAAACGTGAAACGTGATTCGTATTGCGCTTTGTATTTTAATAACCCAAATTGCTAGATTTTGAAAATCCATTGGTTGCCTGTTAAAGTTGAAGGACTCTGCCTTTCGCTCCAGAGGAGCGATATGTCTATAGCAGAGCTTTGATATTCGACAGTAGCAATCCCCTCGTGGGGACAGGTTCCATGAAGTTTAAGTATTTAAATCGGTAATCCTATTTTCCTCCAAACATACGGTAGGCGCGGTTTGCAACCGCGCCGGCGTCGCTAGCAAATTACCGAACTGTTTTTTTAATTTTCATCCAACCTGTCCTTGCCCTAGGTTGACGCAAGTTGCTAGGTTCTGTTGACTGGTCCGTTGGTTGCCTATTAAAGTTGAAGGACTCTGCCTTTTGCTCCAGAGGAGCGATATATCTATAGAAACGCGACACCTACAAGTCTCACGCTCCAGAGGAGCGATATGTCTATAGCAGAGCTTTGGTATTCGACAGTACCAATCCCTTCGTAGGGACAGGTTTCATGAAGTTTAAGTATTTAAATCGGTAATCCCGATTTTCCTCGAAACACCCGGTAGGCGCGGTTTTCAACCGCGCCGGTGTCGATAACAAATTACCGAACTGTTTTTTTTATCTTCATCCAACCTGTCCTTGCCCTAGGTTAACGCAAGTTGCTAGGTTCTGTTGACTGGTCCGTTGGTTGGGTTGAACGGTTAACCGTCAATCCCTATCAAGTCCAATAGAGGCTCCGTTGTCCAACAACATCTGCTTATAGAAAGATACAGTGAAACCCAACTCCGTTTGTCATCGGGACGCTGCCTGTGCAAAAAACTGTTTCGTAAAAGTGCGCTTTTGTACCACGATCTGTTAGATTGTGATACCAGTTCGCGCTACTTATGGCAAATTGCCTGATGATTACAGCATTTGCCGAATAAGCAGCATCAAAATGTCAACACGCCCTAATCAATAAACCAAGCCCCAGAAATCGGCGCAATAGTCGGGAATTGGAATTCCCTCCTACAGAAAACGGACGGTAAGGGGCGTACCCTCCGAATCGCGACTGGCTTGACTCAACTGTGTAAGTCCTAATATTAATAAGATGCCTCATAAAGTTCTAGTAACTCAACTGCGCCGACTGGTCGTGGGTTGAATTTCCCGGTCCACTCCTTAGATGCTGCTTCCGCCAGTTGGGGCAGATCTGTCCGCTGAATCTCAAAATCCCTTAACCGCTCCGGTAGTCCCGCCACCGCTTTTAATTCGGAAACGCGTTCATGCAATGACGAAGGATATAATTCCTGATAAAGCGTACTCACCGCTTGGCTGTTAAAGCGGGTAACACTAGGCAGCATTAACCCGACCGCAACACCGTGCGTGATGTCATATCTGGCGGTCAAAGGATTTGCGCAGGCGTGTGCGGCACCGAGCATCGAGTTCTCTATCGCAGCACCCGCCAAATGCGCCCCCAAAAGCATTCGGCTCCGGGCTTCTATATTTTCTGGGTCCCTGACCACAGCTTCAAAACTCGTTTCCAGCAAGCGCCACGCCTCTTTGGCAAACATCTGAGAGATAGGATTTCGCCGTGTGCAGACATAGCTTTCCACCGCGTGGGAAATAGCATCAATACCTGTAGCAGCTGTTACCCCCTCCGGGGTGGTTGCCGTCAAAACCGGATCGAGAATAACCGTGCGGAATCGAGCTTTCTTGTCACCGCACGCCATCTTCTGATGCGTACCCGCTTGCGAGATTAAGGCGAAAGACTGCGCTTCGCTGCCGGTGCCTGCGGTTGTCGGGATACCAATGGAAGGGAGCATCGGCTTAGTCGCTTTGTCCACACCCCAATAGTCCTCCATCCGTCCGCCGTTTGTCAAGATGAAGTTAATTCCTTTGGCGCAATCCATCGCGCTTCCACCGCCAAGCCCGATGAGGAGGTCAATCCCTCCCCAATCTGTTGCAAACTGTGCGCCATCTGCGACATGGCGGCTTGTCGGGTTTTCCGCGGCTCCATCAAACACGAATGCCTCCAGACACGCCGCTTTCAGAGAATCGAGTGCCCTGTCCGATATGCCTGCCCTAATGATACCGGGATCGGTGACGAGCAGCACCCGTGTACCCCCTAGTTCTCTCGCCAGGTCGCCTAACTGGTCTAAACTGTTTTCACCGAAAACGATACGGGTGCTGGATTGGAAATCAAATGATTGCATTTTGTGTAAAACGTCAGAATCACAGATTAATCAAACGGTCGCGCTGCTCGAATCTGCTTAACCTGCTCAGCGATCTCGTCGGCGGAAGCGTCTAGCATCCGCTCCCCCTTTTCAGCGGTTGCAGGTCGTGGGTCACCAACGCCACCATGCCGAGTCCGCTGATCGAAGCGGTAGTAGGAGGCCATCCCCGGCACCCGCATCCCGTCGCGCTCCCCGTCGGGATCTAATCGATCTGTGCGAACGAGGCTCGGATCGATTGCCATAATCATACAGGTCTCGGTCTCACCGGCATGACCCGATCCCGCGCTACCTAACTCACGAATCTCATCAAGTGCCCCACCCCACGCCCAACGGGAATAAAATTCAGCACCGCTATCGCCGTAACGCTCCATCAAACGCTGGAGAAGGACCGAGATATTCGAGCCGTTACCGCCGTGACTGTTCTGGATGAAAATCTTCTTGAAGCCGTGTCCTACCATCGAAGCGACGATATCCATCATCAGCAGCAGATGGGTTTCAGATATGGCACTGATGGTGCCAGGATACCGTATGTGGTGCTGAGAGTATCCGAGCCACTGCATCGGCAAAACCAGAACATCGTCCGGGCAGCGTTCATGGACACGACGCGCTACCTCCTGTCCAATCAAGCTGTCCGTAAATACCGGCAGGTGAAGGCTATGTTGTTCACAAGATGCCACCGGCATCAACACGACAATATCGCGTGGCAGGGCATCAACTTCGGGTGAGGTCATTTCTGCTAAGATCATAGATTTTTCTCCTGACTAAGGATTTTGTAATTCTTCAGCATGGCTCAAAAGGGTTTCAAGAAGATCTGTCACACTCAATTCTCGCGCCCACTTCCATAAATACGCTTTGTCCAACCTTTGCCATTGAACAATTGCAACTCCAAGGGCATCACTAAATTGACGCTCTGACTGACTCTCTTTTGACCATTCTAACTTACTCAAGATAGCATCCTCTGGAGAGATAACAGAAACCTGAATCCCCAGCATATTTGCAGCTATCCGTCTCCTAAATTCTTCCAAACTAAATGCACGGTCTTTACGAATAATGAAGTCCGCTTTTCCACCGGTTTGATGGTCAATCACGTTGAACATAGACCGATTTTGAAGTGCTTCTTGCGCCACTTCTGGACTGACATAGTAACCTTCACTCAACGACTGAATAAAGGTTGTCAATTGCGCTACGGTAGGGACAATTACCAAATCTATATCATTAGTTGCTCGTGGTTCCCCATGTAGACTGCTTCCTAGCGATCCTGAAATCATATAGGGAATTCCGGCATCTTCCAATTTTGCTACGAGTCGCCCTAAGAAATCTGATTGGTTCATTAACTTCCGATCTCAATGTCAGGATAGGCTTGGCGGAATAACTCGTCTCCTATCGCTATACGAATGGCAGCCAACCGCACCATATCCTCATCATAGTCAGGATGCCGTTGTCGAACACCAGATTCTATGATTGAGCGAAGTCCATCGCTTAACTCCATCGCCATACGGGCCCGACCTTCCATACCCATTTTACGGAAAATTGAAAACTGCACACGAGCAGCTTCTATCGTTGTATCTTTTGGCACGATTTCTAAGTGCATTTTATCCTCATGTCTATACGAATCGTTGTCACTATCCACGGTTCACTTGCAACGCCCGCTGTCGATAAAGAAAATCAAACAAATTCCCTTCATGCGGCTGATCCCAAGAAATCCGATTCGTCGAAATGGGACCTATATTCAGACGTTCCACCTCTGGAGAGCCGAGCAAATCATGGATAAATCCCTCATCTTCTGTGACGGCAGTTACTACAAGGCTTGGACCGATACGATCCAATATCTCCCCTTGCGGAACCTCTACCACACTGACAAAGGGAAATAGAAACTCCGTGTTTGCCAGTGGATGTTCCGAATCTTCACACCAGATAACAGTTGGACTGAGGAAGGTGCAGCCCGCTTCTTCAACCACTCGTCCTCCATCTCGATATTTGGCTGTCAGGTCCGTTGCACCGGGAACCTTCAGTTGGTTGTCGATAAGTCCTGAAATCCCCTCGGCGACTTTCGGATTGGTGAAAGCAGCAATTTCGGCGTCCGGATCGTCTAACGGCTTTGGGGTAATCTCTGCCAAGCATTTCGCCAATGCCTCTGCGATTTCACGTCCGTGTGATGGAACCCAGACGCCGGAGGCGTTGATGCAAGACCGTCCACCATTTTCAGCGATCGAACTGACCATAAGATCGAGATATTCTTCCCACCGTGAAACCCTGTCCTTGGCGATAATAACTTTACTCCGCCCCGGTCCGTGAATCTGCACGTTGCGATTCGCCTGCCACGGCGCCACCGTCGAACCCCCGCCAAACAGCAGCGATCTGCCGCACTGAAGTAGGATTTCTGCAGCCCCCGAATAATCCGTGGGGTAGAATCCAAACGCTTGAGGAGGACAACCCGCCTCGATGAGAGCCTGCGCGATACGAAAAGGTGTCCACGGTTCCTCACTGCCGGGCTTGAGAACAAGCGGCGTTTTCAGTGGAATCGCCGGCAGCCAAAGAGAATGTACGCCGGGGGAATTGCTCGGAAGCACCGCCCCCAATGTGTCAGTTTGGGGAACGTAACTCAGCGGACGTTCGTTTTGAGTGCCCCAGCCAGAATCCATAATGGACAAATCTAATCCACGGGTCAGTCCATCCAAGACCTCCTCCATTTCGTCCAAAACCAACCAAATCTTACCCATATTGTTGCGGCAGAGACTTTGTGGCAAGCCCGTTGTTCCAGAGACCTGCTGAATATAGTCATTGGGCGATTGCAGCGTATCGTCCAAAGGTAGTTTCGATTCCATAAAAAGGTTGGCTGCTTTTTTACACATCGCCAAGAGTTCTGACACAGACAGATCTTCGAGGACCTGCTTGTTCTCCTTGGCTTGGTGCAGATCTTTTGCAATCAACCCACGATTTGCCTGACTCACAACTGCAAGCGGTTCGCCTGTTTGGATATGTGATACATGGCTCAGATTCAAACTTTTATAGGAAAGTCCAGCCCGCAAAATCGGAATGTGTATCATGGTGAATAGATCCTGTGTATATAGATTTAAGACTTACGCAGCTGGTCTATAAGTCCCCCTGACAAGGGGGATTTAGGGGGTTAAGAAGAAAAAAGCTTGCGCTGCGTGCTGAATTTGCGTAAGCACTGTAGATTCAGGTCTGTTTTTTGCCCATTAGCTGGTTACTAAGCCGCGCGAGCTTGAGCTGCCGCCACAGCCTCCACAAGTCGGAATTGCTTCGCCGCACGTCCGCCCTCTGGTACACCTAACGGTAAGCGCACATTCAGGAGAAATGGACGATTCTCCCCCTCAACCACATTCAACCCATGCTCAATCGCCGCAGCAAGCCGAGATTCATCTTGGACGTGCATACCGTCCACACCAAATCCGTCAGCGAGCTTCACTGGATCGATGCCGTCTAAAACAACGCCGGCATATTCCCCAGTCTCCTTCATCACCCCATTTGCGCGTCCAAAGGATGAAGCGACGACGCCGTAGGATTGGTTGTTGGAGATAATGTAAAGAACCGGCACGCCATGATGCGCTGCTGTCCAAAGCCCCGAATCTGCGTAGAACATTGAACCGTCACCGACCAACCCGACAACCGGCTTGTCGGGTGCTGCCAATTTCAAACCAACCGCCCCACCAATACCGTAGCCCTCAGACCCACCAGCAGCTCGAATATACACATTCTTGCCGCCGCCATCAGGCCCACCGACGGTGTCCAAAGGAACCACATACTGCTCAATCATCACCATCCCACCGCCACGGCGTTCTAAGGCTTTGTCGAGGACATCCGCAACCAGCCACGGTCGAACCTGGTTCGGTTGCGCTTCACCCCGTTGTGTCTCCTTTAGCCGTTGTGTACGAAGTGCGGCGGCGCGTTCGTGTGCCCAAGCGCGACGTTCGACAAACTGTTTTGGCGGATGGCTCGACGCCAATTCCGCTAACCGCTCGAAGGTCCGACACTCATCCGCCAAAATCGCCAGATCTATATTTGGTATGTTCTTAACATTTTCAATATCCGGACCAATAGCGATGACCTTTTTCGCTCTGGAAAATGTGCCGAAATCACCCGGTCTCCCACCGCCCCCATGCCGCATACCGATACAAACGATCAGGTCAGGCTGAAGGGCACTTGCCGCCTGATCCATCCGTCCGCAGTTGAGTTTATGTGTTGTTGAGATACCTCTACCCCAACTTCCGACGAAGGGAACACCAAAATGTTCAGCGAGGGCGGAGACTTGGGCTTCTGCGCCGCTTTTCCAAACGCCATCCCCAATATAAAACAGAGGGGACTTCGCATCGCACAAAGCAGATTCAAGCTTCTCGACATCGCTATCTGAAGGATAACCTGCATGGAGATCTGGGAGTTCGCCCTCAATAATGTTCGTAGTAATCTCTTCGGGACCAAGCACCCGATCATAGACAGCGAGGTGGACAGGTCCCACCGGCGGCGTTTTGGCGACCAGTAAAGCCCGATGAATCGCTTGCGAAAGTCCGTCGGGTTCAATCACTGTCCAATTTTGCTTCGTAAAAGGCGCAGCGATGGAGGTCGGCCCGAAGTCATGGCTCAGATCGAGTCCAATCCGATCGGCGTAGCTGCCGGTATCTCCCGCAAAGGTGATAACCACCACAGGCAGACTACCCGCCCAAACGTTGATGAGCTGCCCCAAGCACTGGGCAAGCCCCGCACCGAGATGGACCAACATCACCCCCGGATCGAGGTTTGCCTGCGTATAACCACCTGCCTGTGCCGCAACGCTGCCCTCATGGAGTGCCAAGATGCCGTGTATATCGGGGTGCACATGCAGCGCATCGAAAAAAAGTGCCTCGCGTGAGCCTGAATTATTAAACACATATTTCACACCCGATGCCGCCAATTGTTCAACCATAACCTGAGATGGATTCGCCGTAATAGGCCTCATCTGCATAAAATATTACCTCGCTTTCTTTGTCTATTTGAAGCATGAAACATGATGCGTAAAAGTAGCCCAGAAATTCAGATTTTGATTAACCAATCACACAACGAAACAACCTGAGTTTCATTGGTTAAATTGGCACTGTTCGATAGTGTGCGATTTTCTAGTTGCTGATAAATTTCTTTAGCCATAGCAGTTTCTATGGCTGCACCTATAAAAAAAGTCTTAGGGAAACAATTTCTATCTGAGAAAGCTGTTCTGATTCTAGCCAATGCCGAGTTTGCTGTTTTCCAATGTTCATCTGCCCCCGCTGGATCAATGCCACCTTTTAGCTCACCGAGGGCAAGATATTTGTCTGGTTTGTGATGTGCTGAATCCCTATGGCCTCCAAATATTATCTCGTTTGGTGAACAGTCGAATAGACAGAAATCTACATTTTTTCTTACTGTTGGTACAGTTAAGTTGCAGATCAAGGTTCGTTCATTTCCCTGAGATACCCAACGCAATCCTTTCAGCCTCCTCTCTATTTCTATCTCAGTATTTGGAGTTGCCCAATTTTTACTCTCTGAATCAAGATATTCAAAATCCACACCGCTCACCGAACATGTGGACATAAGGATTCTCATAAATCGCCACTCACCTAATTTGCCCCCTAAATTTCTCATGCGACCACCAAGAGAATCGCCTCTTGTAAGTAAGAAGCGGTAAACCAATTCATCGACAAATGACTTACCTGAAGGTTCCAAGAAATTCTCAATTAACCCTTTGATTGCTGCTTTTTTATCCTTCCCTTGCAGGTGAGCCTCTGCCTTGTCAGAAACTCCTGCGGCCGTAAGTAATGAATCTTGTATTTCACTTATCTCCAATAGTTCCTTTGGTGTTTTTGCTCTTGATGCGAATACTTTAAGGGCTTTAGCTTCTTCAACAAAAGGCGTTGCCGTTCTGTTTTTTTCTAACGCTAAAGCAATAAACCCCGCCCGCGTCTCTTCATAGGGGGTAATTAAATCTTTGTACGATTTCAGGTGATTATTAAACGGCACTTACTGATCCTTTTTCCATACATAGACACACTTTCTCAACGCTTCACGTCCGTGCCTACCCATTTGTTGAGAGCTATTCCCCTTACCTTGAGGCAGAACAAGGATTTTTTCTATCTGAAATCCAATGTCTTCAGCTATTTTTGAGAGGATTGTATCTACAGATATTGCAGCACCCGCATATCTTACATTGTCATTCACCATGAACATCATGCCATCTTTATCCAATACCCGGTAACATTCTTGGATAACACAAGCCATCTCATAAAAATAACCCCTCACCATACGGGCAATTCCGCTGTTATTGAGTTCTTTTTTATCTCTTTTGTAATCCAAATAGTTCAATATCCCTTGCAATAAAGGTAAGCCATCACAAATGCCTATAGCCATTTTCCATGTCGGATTTAAGTCAATGAGTGCTTTTGCTTTGTTTTCTACCGTGCAGCTTAACATCGCTTGTCGCAAGTTCGCTAATCCAATTTCATTGACGCCAAGCAGTGCATGTTCTAAGGCATAAGTGCGTGTATAGTCGTAACGATTGCAGTAAGGGGGTGACGTAATTATCCCCGAATAAGCCCTACTTCCCAATTTCGACAGCACCTCTAAACATGAACCTTTTAATAAATTTACATCGCCTGCCTGTATATCCTCCTGCATAGATGAAAATAGATTGCCTTCGCCTTCCCCAAGGTTTATATCATCTTTTATTTCGTTTAGTTTTTCTAAAATGGCTTCATCAAATGGCAAAATTTTCCCTTTGTCGAAAGGGTTTTTACCATTTCTGCGTCCAGATCTGTAATCCCAGCGAAGGTACTGTCCATCTTTCCTTGTATAGCTTATTGACTCCAGAACGCATAGCAGGGCAAACAGTAGTGTTTCTTGTGTTTCTGAAGGTTCATTTTCCAACTCATTTAGATACCTTCCGATTTTGTAGTGCGTTTCTTGAGGATACGCGCCATGGGTTATGCGAAGTACTTCAAAACCCTTAATTTCACCTTCAGCATTCCAAGGCTTTTGAAACAACCAGTTTTCTAATCCAGAAACAATGCTCTGTTTATTCGCCCCCCTGGCGAGCATATTTGCCTGTATGATTTTTTGCCCAATCGGTAAGAGTTCAATACCCTCAGAATGATAACCCAAAGAGGAGCAGACAAATAAAGCGGTCCCCGCGCCCGCAAAGGGATCTAGTATTTTCCCTTCCACCACCCTATACTTACGAAAAAGATACTCCACTAAATCCGCAGAAAACGCCTCTTTGTATTTGTACCATCTATAGTATGTACGAGCTTTATTCGCTTGGAAGCTGACCAGTTTTCTGGTCAAAGCATTATCAACGATGAGCGTATCGGGAAAATATTCGGCGAGGGATTTATCGAGTACCTCTATTTGTCCCAAAAGGATATCGTCTTCGGTGGTTTCGGACCACTCAATCTCTTGGATGGCATCAACTAACATTCGGCAAATATTCCCTTTTTTTAATAATTACCTTTTTGGCTCATGTTAAGAATTCGTGCAAAAGCATTGACTTACCTCAAAAACCGTAGGCGGGGCATCTTGCCCCGCCGTCAACGCGTTCATCGTAATTGCACTCCGTTTTTACATGAGCCACCTTTTTTACCACGTAACCCTCCAAACTCAGAAGCAATGGTATGGAACATGCCAAGTCTTTGTTCATAAGTCTTTTGGGTGGTTCAGAAATTTATGGGCCTCAATGAACCAAGTTTCCAAGTTAATACACTCCCACCACCACGGACTCCTGAAGTTCCGAGAGCAGTCGCAGATTCTCAACGCCGTCCCACGGATACTGTTCGATCGGTCGCGCCCGTTCTGCTTCATCTCTTTCGAGGAAACGTGGCATGAAAAACTCGTGCGTCAACGTGGTCAACATCACCCGCCCCGTTTCACCGTAGTCAACAAGTTCTTCAGGGTTATCGGGATTGACTAATTCAATGACAGCGCGGGGTTGCGGCGGATAGTAGATAATTGCGTAATTATCGGCAGGGTCAAACGGCTTGCAACACGCCAAGCCCATGAGCGTGTTTCCATACGTCGGCATAAATTCAACCCCCGGCACCAACTCCTCACGGGCAAAGCGGTGAAACTGGGCGTCCATCTCTGTCCCACCGCAAAAGATGCCTTTGATACCAGCCTTCGGTAGGGAGATCTTTTCGGACAACGCTTCAAGCAACTTCGGTGTTGTGAACAGACACTGGATATTATCGTGGGCACGTAAGATATTCAAGGCTTGATCAATAACGTGATTTTTATAGAGATCCAACTCCTGATGTTTTCCGTACTGAATCAATTTGTTCACCCAGCGCGGATCGAGATCGACGAGAAAGCAGATACCGCCTCGATGTTGTGCGAGGTATTCAACGGCGAGACGAAGCCGTCGCGGACCCGAGGGGCCCAGCATCAGCCAATCGCCACCGGGCGGGAAGCTTTCATCGGGCAAGGTTTCGCTGAACATCTCGTAATCAATCTGGAAGTCACGGATACTGATGCGAGTCTTTGGAACGCCGGTGGATCCACCTGTTTCAAATACGTACACAGGTTGGTCTGCGTAACCTCTGGGCACCCACCGCCGCACCGGTCCACCGCGCAACCATTCATCCTGAAAATGTCCAAGCAGCTTTAAGTCGTCGTAGCTTCCTATTTTCTCACGAGGATCAAAATCGAGCGTCTCTGCAAATTCCAACCAAAACGGGGCACCGGTCTCTGGGCTGAAATGCCACTGAACAATTTCACGCACGTGGGCATCAAGCCGATCCCGTGCTTCTTCCGCTTTTTTAGATAATGATTGATTCAAAGTCTCCATAGTCATAAATATATCCTATATGGTTCACGTAAAAAAAAGTGCAAAATACCAAAAGAAACCGTAGGCGGGGCATCTTGCCCCGCCCGTGCCAAAAACTTGGTTTCTGTTGCATGCTTTCTTAACATAAACCATCCTACTATAATGAGAGGCTTAATCCTCTAACTTCCAGCTGATATCGATACTTGGGTAATCCTCAACGTAACGCTGCAACTGCGGAGAGAGTCCTTCCATGAACCGGTGCGCGGATTCAGGTAACTCCCACGGAATTGAGAGCTTTTCTCGGGTCGGACGAAAAATGAAGCCACATGAGAGACGGGGTTCATCGCCGCCGTGTGGAAAAGCACCGTGATACGTCCGTGCCGCAAAGATGATGAGATCGCCCGGCTCTGTGAAAAGTGGAACTGTCCCCGGCATATCCATCCGATCATACGGTTTCGGCTCTTCGCCCGTTCGGTGGAATGAACGCTGATCCGCCGTAAATTCAAATCCATCAGGCGGTTGCCAGTCAGCCCTATGCGAGTCTGCGATAACTGCAAGCCCCGCTCGACTCGGATGTGTGCCGTTGAGGTAAAACCACATACCGTTGGGCCAATCACCTCGATTCAACACGTCGCCGGAGTGTTTTGGCGGCGGTTCAGAAAAGCCACACCAATCGGTATGCCACAACACCGGACCCGATTCAACATTCTTCAGGATTGCAGCGGATCGATGGATCGTGAGCGCGTCAGTTCCAAAAATACATCGATTGATATTCAGATAATCTTCATTCTCAAGCAGTTTCCAAAGGGGCTTTGAGTATTCGATGAAAGCGTGCTTGGTACGCGTTTCCCCAAGTCCCAAGTCGCCCTCCGGATCAAGCACCTGACCGACCGATTCCTTCAATTCCTCCACATAATCCGGCGACAACACGTTCTTTACAACGGCAAAACCGTGTGCGTCATGACACGCCTTAATCGCTGTGAGCTCGTCCGCCTCAAACTCATATCGATAGGGTAAATTGACAGGTTGAAAGTTATCCTTAGACATTGATTACTCCTCCTCCAAACTACTATCGTGCAACAAAAACCGATTTATAGTGAATTCAAAAAAATAAATAGAAACTTTCGTTCCCCATGTTTGGTAGGCGCTGTTTCATGAAGTTTAAGTATTTAAATCGGTAATCCCGATTTGCCTCCAAACATACGGTAGGCGCGGTTTTATGAAGTTTAAGTATTTAAATCGGTAATCCCGATTTGCCTCCAAACACACGGTAGGCGCGGTTTTCAACCGCGCCGGTGTCGCTAGCAAATTACCGAACTGTTTTTTTAATTTTCAGCCAACTGCGCCGATTTGGAGTGTCTCATTAATTCTAAAATCTACTATAATTCACCCGTTTATTAATGAACCAATGTACTAATGAACCAATGAACAAATGTCTTTCACGTTTCACGCATCACGTTTCACGTATCTTTTAAGATGAGCCATTCTCTTTTGCGTGCTTACGTTACTCCATAGCAATCGCAAAGAGCGTATTCCGACTCGCGATATACAGCACACCGTCTTTTGCTACCGGCGTGGTATAAACCGCACTCCCCATGTTAGTCTCGAAAATCAGTTCTTTCTCTTTACCCGCTCTTAAAATAGCGAGATCTCCGTCCTCATCTCCGATGTATACCTTGCCATCTGCCACAAATGTCGATCCCCAAATCGCAGCAAAGGTGTCATACGTCCAATGGTGTTCACCTGTGTTCGCATCAAGACAGTAAACAAAGCCGCTCAAGTCTGCTATGTAGAGCAAGTCATTGTCAATGGCTACGGTGGACATCGTGCGGTGGAAATCCTCGCCGCCCCGATGCCAGACTGCGCCCGTTTCGGTGATGTCTCCCTCACCTGTTGCGTCAATCACCCACAGATGACCCACTCCCTCACCGTGTTCAGGGTCCTGTCCCACGCTGATATAAACCCTATCCTTCCAGATGACAGGTGTCGAGATAATGTTATTGCGTGTCCCTCTCCCGCCCAGTTCCCAAACAGAATCTTTGGGATTGCAGTCGAACTTCCAGATCAGTTCTCCAATCTCTGGTTCGAGGGAATAGATCCAGCCATCGCCGCCGGGAAAAATAACTTGGGGTTTGCCGTTGATTACCCCGTAGGCTGGGTTAGACCATTGACCGTGTAAGATATTTTCGGCTGGAGAGGCATCTTCCCAAACCAGTTCACCGGTGTTTTTATTGAGTGCGATAAAGCTCGGCGCGAAAGGGGAAGGAATGTGAACGTGCCCTTCGTCGACGCCATTGCTCGTTTCCACAAAGAGCAGATCGCCGGCACCGACCGGGGAACAGGTGGCAAGATTGTGCGGAAAAACCTCCAACTCCTCGATCATATCATACTTCCAGATAATGTCCCCATCAATTTCACTAGTGTCAACTTCTTCCGTGAAGGGCCCATCATTTTCTCCGTCCATAAAGCCTTCGGTATCAACACAGACAACTTCAGCGCGGTTGGAAATATAGTAAAGTCGATCGTCCTCAATGTAAGGTGTTGAACAGATGCCCTGTTGGGGCCAATCGTTGACACGGCCGGCGGGGAGTTTGGTATGTGTGGATTGCCAGAGAAATTCCCCGTCCGATTCACGAAACGCCATCATAACGCCGCGATCGCCAGTAAGTTTCGGATTTCGCCTGCCTTGATTATTCGTTCCAACAAACACCTTGCCGCCGATGAGGATGGGCCCCGCATAGGTCTGCGAACCCAAGGTTGCCGTCCATTTGATGTTCAATCCAGTTTCCGCGTCCCATTTTACCGGCAAATTCTTCTCATCGGAGACGAGGTTTCGCGATGGTGTGAATCCCCACATCGCCGTCTCAGCGAAGGCGGCCATTGCCGAACCCATCAAAACCATCGTGAGAATAATATAAGCGATAGTATCTGTTTTTAGAATTTGTTTATATTTCATTTTGCTCCTCATAATTGTGAGTAGTTGCTAACCGTAAATTAGTGTCAGTTGCTTGGTTAGGAGTTACGCAGTTGAATGTTCGACGTTTTGTAGTTCGGCGATTTATCGCCGCTTCATACCCTCCCAACGCCCGATGAATCGGGCAACTACAACAGAGATTTCATAAGGGGTTCGTAGTGAACGCAGATCTGCGTTCATTACTGAAATGCGTAAGTCCTATAGGTATTGAAAATCTATCGGTCTTCTGTTAAACCTGAAGTGGCTAGTTTTTCGCTCCAGAGGAGCGATATGTCTATAGAAAGGCAATAGGTCTAATGCACGCGCTCCAGAGGAGCGCAATGTGTATAGTATTAGTAAAACAGGTAACAATTTAGGTTACATTAAAAGTTGTCTAACTGCGTTCGTGTAATTTCACTTAATTTTCCGTCGTGAAGTCTGTATGTGTCATAGAAATCTGCACAGTCGTGATCGGAGTATGTTTCCAACACCTTTACGCACCAAGCAAACAGGGTTCTGAGCGAAGCGCATGTGTCGGGACGAGACAGAACACGCTCGATGTCAATCTGATCGAGAATCCTTCCACCATCGTCAATCTCTCTAAAACTAGGACGCATTTGTCTAAGATCGCTTTTAGGATTACGAATTGTTTCTACATCATCTTCATAATCTAACAAGGAAGTTCCCAAAACAGCGTTAATCGCTGGTGCGTCAGTGAGGTAGTACGCTTCAAGCATATTCACCAGAAAATGCACGGATGCCCGATGCTTCAAGCCGTTTAATACCGTATCAAGTACCGTTCGATAAAGATTGAAAACCTCTAGTGCTTGGTCCCTTCGAGCATACTCTAAATCGTCAATTAGTAGAACAAAGTGGCATCCGCTGCGGCGCACATAGCCTAGTGCTGGCAATCCAATCTCTAACTCATCCTTCGTTTCAATTGCCTGATTAATGCCCGCCACTGTAGGATTTTGCGCGCTTGATGTTTTCGGAGTGCGCTGTTCAATTTTCCGAATAACTTCAAAGTGGCAAACTCCAGTTGCCATCAACGACCTAAATAACTTTGGTAGATGCTCCCTTTCAGTGTCCCCGGTAACAATTAAGCCGAAGCGAAAATAAGCGCAGCGCGGGGATTCGGTAGATACTGCAGCCTGTGCACTCATTCAGTCTTCTCTTGGGTGTAGGGAGCACTTTGTGGAGCGATTGCTTCAGCCATATAGAGCGATCCCGTCGCATAGGTTTCGAGCAAATCTTGAATATCGTCCATCTCGCTGACCCGCGTCAGCACTGTCTGACCGGACTCATCCAATTCTGTCACTAAAAGATCTTCTGTGTCAAATTGACTAATCAAAACTGGGGAATGTGTTGCGATGAAAACCTGCTTGTTCCACTCCTTTGTGGCTAGCTTGACCGCTTCCGCAAACACGGAAATAGCATAAGGGTGAAGCGAGGTCTCCGGCTCATCGAACACAATCAGTGAGTCTCGATCCGTTCCCTCAGAAAATAGAGCCGTTAGGTGGATAAGCATTTGCAGTTGGCCATCCGACACACCGAGTGCTGGAATTGGAGCTTGGCAGTTTTTTTCTACGAAGCTAGCGTAGACTCCGTTTGGCCCCGCTGAATCAAACACCATATCTTTGAAGTTGGGGAAACTGTTTTGCATGAAACTGATGATAGTTGCATAACGCGAATCAATCGCACCTTTACCATGAATGTTCCGCAGCACCGACCATAGATTTCCACAATCCTCACGCAACGTGATATCCATGCCTGACTCCGAACCACGTTGCTTGAGCCCATATAGATCAATATAGTGAGAATGGTAAAAACGAACGGAATTGAGTAGACTGCGTAAATTGAAAACGGTTGACGGAGTATGTTCCTTTCCTTGCATATATTGTATCAAAGCAAGTTTTTCTGGAAACGTCAAAGGGATTTGCACGATTGAGTTTTCTTCATGATGATAAAAATCAGCTTCATTGCTGTTTGTTCTTCGATTTATCAGGCGGATCTTTTTTTCTTTGGAGTACAGAACCTCCCCGGCATACGGCTGAATTTGTCCCCGTGAAAAGCCTAATCGGAGTGTGTACTCAGCAAGAACTGTTTCCAATATGATCGATATTCCTTGCCATTCATCAACGCGCTGCCCAACCCCCTGCCGCAACATACCAAAACCATTATTCCGCGTTCTAGCAGCCTCCTCAACGTCCCGGGAAACACAATCCTTAACCAACCGAATTGTTTCCAACAACGTCGATTTCCCTGACCCATTCGGACCAAAGAGGAGGTTAATTGGGCGCGTTTCAATTGAGACATCTGCCAACGATCTGAAGTTTTTCACCTGTAAACGGGTTAATTGATTTCCCATGACATCTCCTCAATCCCCCCAAACCTTCAGATTATCATAATAGACCTCAGCAGGCGAATAGCCATAAATCCCCGGACTCCCCTCGCGATTCGGCAACGGATCCTCGACGATAATCGTCCATTCCTCCGGTTCTGCCTCACCTCTAACCCAAACTTTACCCTTGACGTGCGCCGTATCATCGACAATATCCACCGTCATTTTCATCGTATACCAGACATTCGGCTCCCACTTGAAATCAATCCACTTTGCCATTCGGAGATCCGATCGCCACGACAACACCTGAAGCCGTTGGTGGTTGCCCTGCATCTCAAGGGTATAACGATTGGCGATGAGTCCCATATCTGGCATGTTTCGCTTCGGCTTAGTCCCTAACAGATCGACCTGAACGGTGTAGTTCTTCATGTTCGGAGGACCAAGATAGACGTTGGAGCGATGTAACCCACGACGGGCGGGCGGTTTGACCAGAATTTTGTTCCCATCCATCTCACGGACGACAAATCGGTTTGTCGCGCGGACCCAATGCGATGGACTCTTCCCTACCTCTATCGACTCGAAATCCTCCTGCCACGGCAACGGTGGAATGACGCGGAGGCGCGCCGAGGTTTGTAGATCCTCGATTTTCGCCGATACTGTTCCGGCTTGACCGACCTGACTCGATTCAAGGGTCAGTTTGCCGCTCTCATCAATAGATCCTAACAATCCGTCCAGCGACCACTCAGCAGCCTTTGCGCCAATAATCTGGGCGCTTTCATCGTTAAAGGCATAAACGCTAAATTGGAGACTACTTCCCGGTTGAGCTATAACTTCGGTGGGGACAATCTGTATTGATGTGGGATAGCCAGTAGCCATCTTCATACCGACACCGCCTGATACAGAGCCAGATTGGCTTGAGGTGGAAGTCCCCTGAACCCCCAAGCAATACAACCCTTCCTCAGTGGTAAAGTAGACCCGGCCGTCAGCGATAGCAGGTGAGCCGTAAATCTCCGCGTAATGACCGGGTTCCCTTTCAATCTGTATCGTACTCAGCGTTTTGCATTCGTTCTCACCCGGTTGCAAGATGAGGAAGTGCCCGTTGACCTCCGTGACATAGATTTTACCGTCAGCGACGACAGGAGACCCTTTACCCACCGTACCGAGGCTATGTGTCCAATGCACCTCTCCGGTCTCGCCATTGAGACAGTGTAAGTTCGCCGCGCTGTCAACAACATAAAGCCGACCGTCAGCTATCGCCGGAGAGCTATAACCCGCCTCTATGCCGTCAACGCGCCAGAGTTCGTGTGTCTTGGTAATATCTCCTGTGCCCGTTCCATCAATGCAGACAACGCGCCCCATCACCGTCGTGTCCGTGTTCTCCCGATTGTGGCTTGCGTAGACCCGCGTGCCATCTACAACCACCGACGCATTGAGCGGCCCCTGACTGACTTGGAATCCCCAAACCTTCTCTCCCGTCTGCACGTCCATTGCGTACACATGACCGTCCGAATTGCCATCAATTAACAACCGACGACCATTTATCTCCGCTACGACAGAGACAGGATAGGTCGTATCCTTCGGAGGACCGCCGGGCTTCGTTGTCCAAACCACCTCGCCGTTCTTTTTATCAAAGGCAAAATAACGGTGGCGCATCGCAGCGTGGCTCCCCCAACTGGTATTAAGGAAACTGAGGATCACAAGGTCCCCATCGACAACGGGCGTAACAGTTCGCCCACCATACCCTGTGAATCGACCAAATTCCTCTGTCAAAGAGCGCGACCAGACAATCTTTCCATCTTTGTCGAAACAGGCAAACACGCCGCTGATGGTATGGGCATAGATATAGCCCGTTTCCCTATCTCCCGCGAGGCTTGTCCAACCCAGTCGGTTAAAAGGGATAGTGCTGTGAAAGACGTTGAATCGGTGTTCCCAGAGCATCTTTCCCGTTTCGGCATCAAAGCACGCAACCCGTTCCTGCTCGGTGATATCCACCCCAACGCGCCCAATAACATAAACCCGATTGTTCAGAACGATTGGCGTGGAGCGTCCGATAAAATCTGCCTTCCAAAGCAAGTTGTCGCCATCCAAAGACCAGCTTGAGACCAAGCCAGTTTGCGAAGATGAGCCATCTTGATTGGGACCGCGCCAACTGGGCCAATCCGAAGCCAACGCGCTATTAAAACCGATCAAGGGGGTACAAAGACCTGCCCCTATTAAGATAAAACAAAGAAATACTTTAAGCGTAACCCGAGTTCGCATCCGAATCTCCTATCCTGTGCTGTTGTGTATTGATGAGCCCAAAACGTATCAATCATAGCATTAGACTATTTACTGTTTAGAATGATTATATGACACCTAAAATTAAATTCTTCTTTGAGAGTTTGCTGTCGATGCAACGAAAACATTTTATGTTAAGCGAGCCTACAAAGTCAATCAAAAACGTAATTGTATCCTAGCCACGAAAAACGGATCCGGCTTCAAGAATTTTCGGGATAAGCTGATAAAATCACCCAAATTGCGTCCCAATGCCCCAGCAGGTAGGTTGGGTTGAAAGGTAAAATCAAATCCTATCAATGACAATAGAATCTGCGTTTTTTAACAACACCCTTTTATGGATAGATGAAGTGAAACCCAACACCCCATACCCGTAGGTCGGGCATCTTGCCCGACCCAAAGCAGCTCCAGCGGGACGACATGTGTGTCTTGCATTAAAATAACCTAAGTTGCTAATTATTGGAAATCCATCAGAACCTGTAGGTCGAGATTCACATCTCGACACCAAACCGTTGATTTTCCAAAATCGCCTACAAAAATCTTCGTCTGTTTCCTGCTTTCTGGTTATCTCGTTATCTCGTTTTCCTCCGTGTAATCCGTTAATCCGCGATAATCCGCGATTCAGACAGGCAGAGTGACTACGACTAGCAACTTGCGTTAAAATAATGGAGACATAATTGGAAATATGTTATAAAATAAGGACAATTTTCCCATTTGCGCGGGAAAAATGGGAAAATTTGATTTTCGCAGGCGAAACGTAACCTTTTTAATCTCACTCATGCGACCTTAAAATTATCGCTTTTCTCTGCGTTCTCCGCGTCTCTGCGGTGTACATTGGTAGATAGCAACTTGCGTTAATATGATGAAAATGCACAGATATGCTCATAGTGCTACTACGCATATTTGATACTTCACGAGGGAGTGTGCCATGATTCGCGTAATTAAGCCAGAAGGTTTCGGCAACATTCAGTTGGAAGATATACCGATTCCTGAGATTAACAGTCGTCAAGTTTTGGTGAAGACACACACCACGCTGATTAGCCGTGGTTCCGAACTGTTTCGTCGTTATATCATGGAGGAAGCAATCCCTCCATCAATGATGGGGTATTCCCTCACAGGCGTCGTCGAACAAATTGGATCGGCGGTCACAGAGTATGAGGTCGGACAACGGGTGATGGTCGTTGCACCCCACGCCGAATATGCCGTCGGAGAGGTCAATGCTACCGTGGATGGACGGGTCGTACCGCTCCCAGATGATATCTCCTTTGAAGAAGGGACATTCCTGCCGCTCTCAATAAGTTCAATCGCTTGGGCGGACTCATCAGGAGTCCAAGAGGGAGATACGGTCGTCATTCTTGGGCAAGGCATCGTCGGGAGTCTGATGATGCAAGTGCTGCGGGGATATAATCCCGAACGCATTATCACGGTTGATGCAGTGTCGCTGCGTTGTCAATTCTCCACTGAATTGGGAGCGGATGTTACTATCAACGCCTCGGAAGAAGACCCCGTCGAAGCGGTACAACGCTTAACCGATGGAAATGGTGCAGACTTGGTAATCGACTGCGTTGGCGGACACGCTGGGGTTAAATCGTTTGAGCAGGCGCAAGACATGGTGCGTAGGAAGGGAACCCTCCAACTGATTGCGTTATATCAAGGTGAGCCGTTGCCGCTGCATTCCTCAAAGATTATGAGCAAACGACTTGTAGCGGGCGTCCTTACCGACGAGCCGCGCGGGGAAATCGCCCATCGTGCAATCGAGAAAATCCGCTCAGAAGAGATCCAAGCCGCGCAAATGGTTAGCCGTCGTTTCCCTTATCAGAATGCAAAGGAAGCTTTCGACTTCTTGTGGGAGCATCCGGACGAAGCACTCGCCGTTCAGCTGCTCTGGCAGTAAGCACCCCACTTACGCCAATCGTAGGGGCGGGGTTACCCCGCCCGTGCTTGTCAATGAACAAGCTATGACCCCGGTAGGTGCGGTTTCTAACCGCACCGCATAGGTGCAGTTGAAAACAGCACCTACCCAACACTTCATGCTTCACGGAAGAATCACCGATGCTCAATTACATTATACGCCGCACCCTTTACGCTATCCCGATCCTCATCGGTGTCAACCTTATCACGTTTGTGCTCTTTTTCATCGTCAACTCACCCGATGACATGGCACGACAGATTCTTGGAGAGAAAAATATCACCCAAGAAGATGTAGACCGCTGGAAGCGCGATCGCGGCTATCATCTGCCCCTGTTTCTCAACACCCAAGAATCTGGGTTCGCAGTTTTCACGCAGACAATCTTCTCCCAAAAAGCCATGCGGCTCTTCCTCTTCGACTTCGGTAAGTCGGATCGGAACAACATCGACATCGGTTACCAAATCTCCCACCGGATGTGGGCAAGTCTCGCTATCGCTATACCGACATTCATCATAGGCTTGCTTGTCAATATCACCTTTTCGATGATCATCGCCTACTACCGCGCTACCTACGTCGATTTCTGGGGAACGATTGTTGCCGTGATTCTGATGTCAATCTCCACGCTCTTTTATATTATCGCTGGACAATGGCTGTTTGGTAAGATGCTCCGTCTCTTCCCGATTTCTGGCTATGACACCGGTGTGAATATGCTGAAGTTTGTCTTTCTGCCCGCAGTTATCGGCGTTATTAGCGGTATTGGCACCGGCGTCCGTTTCTACCGCACCATTTTCCTCGAAGAGGTGAATCGCGATTATGTACGAACGGCACGGGCAAAGGGACTCGGCGAAGCCGTTGTGCTGTTTAAGCACGCTTTGAAAAACGCGATGATCCCTATTTTGACAAACGTAGTGTTAGCAATTCCATTTCTCTTCATGGGCAGCCTTGTGATGGAGAACTTTTTCTCAATTCCCGGACTAGGCAGTTTTACGATTGACGCTATCAACGCACAAGATTTCGCCATTGTCCGCAGCATGGTTTATCTCGGTTCGGTGCTGTATATCGTGGGTTTGCTGTTGACAGACATCAGCTACACCCTCGTTGATCCCCGGATCCGATTGCAATAACCGAAAGGGAAACCGAATTTTTTCTTGAAAATTCGGTTTCTTTCTTCTGCCCCGGATCTGTGTTATACGATTTCTTAACATGAGCGAAAAGAGAAAAACCTCTAAAATCTGTGTACATCTGCATTTATCAGTGTCCCTTTGAATCCTCAAATCCTGAAACTCCATGATCCAGTCCACCCTCGTAGGTCGGGCATCTTGCCCGACCATAGCCCCAGCGATACAACAATCTATGCAATTTTCTCGTTTCTCGCTCCAGCGGAGCGATAGGTCTATAGCCCGACAATAGTTCCAATCCACGCGCTCCAGCGGAGCGCAATGTGCATCAAGACCGAGATCCAGTCCACCCTCGTAGGTCGGGCATCTTGCCCGACCATAGCCCCAGCGATACAACAATCTATGCAATTTTCTCGTTTCTCGCTCCAGCGGAGCGATAGGTCTATAGCCCGACGATAGTTCCAATCCACGCGCTCCAGCGGAGCGCAATGTGCATCAAGACCGATTCCTCCTGAAAATCCTGATTCAGACAATAAGCAAGGAGACCTTCTTTGAAAACGAGTATTGATCAACAGGCCAATTTACAACGAATCCTTGTAGTATGGATTTCCGCAATTCTATTAATTCAAGGGGTGTGCATTCCCACACCTATCCGCGCCCAACCTTCAAATGCTCCCGTTATCTTCAAAGATGTCACAGAGGCATCGGGGGTTAATTTTGTCCACTCCTTTGGGAAACGCTCATCCCTACTCCCCGAAGATGTCGGTTCGGGCGCAGCCTTCGCCGACTACAATAATGACGGGCACATCGACCTGTATGTAGTCAACAACCCCGGTCCACTCGATACGGAAATCACGGAAGCATCGCCGGGAAATGTGTTATATCGCAACAACGGCGATGGCACGTTTACCGATGTCACCGCGGAGGCGGGGGTTGGTGATCGTGGCTACGGTATGGGCTGCGTCTTCGGCGATTATGACAACGACGGAGATCTGGATCTCTATGTCACGAACTATGAGCAAAATGTATTGTATCGCAACAACGGCGATGGTACGTTTGCCGATGTCACCGACAAAGCGGGTGTCGGCAATGCGCGATGGGGAACAGGGGCAGCCTTCGGCGATTATGATAATGACGGGGATCTGGATCTCTATGTCCCCAACTATATCGAACACGACCTCGACAAATTAGCACAAGACCAAAAGACATCAATGCAGTACGGGCAGTCTGTGCCGCGTATATTGAATCCCCACTCCTTCGAGCCGCAGGACAATGTAATGTATCGCAACAACGGAGATGGCACCTTCACCGATGTCACCGCAGAATTGGGCGTCGAATCCCCCGGCGGACGCAGCCTACAAGCGATCTTCACAGACTTTGATCTGGACGGCGATCTGGAACTCTACGTTGCCAATGACCTGTCACCCAACTTCCTCTATCGCAACAACGGCGATGGCACATTCACAGACATAAGCGATGCGTCGTGGGCGGCAGATTTTCGAGGTTCAATGGGGCTTGCAACCGGCGACTACGATGGCGATGGCGATCTCGACCTCTTTATGAGCCACTGGATCGAGCAGGAAAACGCACTATACAGCAACATGTGGCAAGAAGAAGGAACGATGGGCGGAGAATCCCCGAAAGCGGGGGAAACGCGCCCCATCCACCTCGTTGATGACTCCTACGGCGCATCGCTCGGTGAAGAAAGCCTTAAATATGTGGGGTGGGGGACGGATCTATTCGACTACGATAACGATGGCGACCTTGATATTTTTGTCGCCAACGGTCACACCTTCCAATATCTCGACAATTACGACCTGCTTATCCCCCAGAAGGATCAGTTTTTTCGTTACGAAGGCGATGGAATCTTTGCCGATGTGTCTGCAGCGACCGGTATTGCTGCGATGCCGTACCGAGTGGGACGCGGCACCGCTTTTGGGGACTACGACAACGATGGCGATGTCGATATCTTTATCGTCAACAACCACGGTCCCGCAGTTTTACTCCGAAACGAAGGGGGCAATCGCAACAACTATCTGCACATCAAACTCATTGGCACGAAAGGCAACCGTGACGCCGTCGGGGCAAGGATTCGACTCAAGGCGGGAGATCACATACAGCTGCGCGAAATCAACGCCGGCGCAAGCTATCTCTCCTTCAACAGCTTAACCGCTGAGTTCGGACTCGCACAAGAAACTACAGTCGATTGGATTGAAGTAATCTGGTTGGGCGGGGATACCGAACGCTTCACCGGTATGGGTGTAAATCAGCGGGTGGTCCTAACGGAGGGAAGCGGAACTCCAAAATAATGCTAGATAGCGATAATTCTGCTACTCCTATCTCACTCCAGAGGAGTCCGTAGGTTGGGTTGAACGGAATTAATGAAAAATGCCACACATGACAATTGAGGTTAGAGGAGCTGTTCCGGTTGAAAGTTCATAAGTGGAGTAAAACCCAACATTTGATCTACTAGTCCTACCTCCCGCGCTCCCGCCGCCAGATCGTCACCACAGCTGGAATCGTTCCAACAATCAGAAACCCGATAACACCCCAAACGGGCCAAAGGACCGGCTCATTCCACGCTTCCTGCCGCCGAGCGCGCAATGTACTGTCAATCCGTTTATATTTGAGAGTATTATAGCCGGTGGTATTGGGTTTCCCATTTTTCAACCATTCGTGATAAAGGCTAAAATTGACACGGTGATAAGCAAATACCCAAGGCGCGTCGCGTTGCAGGATTGATTTCATCTTTCGGATAATCTGGAGCCGTTCAGGCGAGTTGTCCATGTTTTGCACCTGATCAAACAGCCGATTGAATTCCGGATTATCGTAATTGGCGACATTCTCCCCATCAAATTTGAGTTTACTATTCGGTCCGTAGAGCAGAAAGAGGAAGTTCTCTGGATCTGGATAGTCCGCATGCCAACCCCACATCAGGATCTGAGAGCTGCCATTTCGCACCTTGTCTCGAAAACGGTTATAGTCCGTTGTTCGGACTTCCAACGTAATACCGATCAGCTCAAACCGCTTACGCACCCAATTCAGGAAAGAGGTCGCTTGCGGTCCCGTTCGGTAGTTGTCAAAATAAAGAACGAGCGGATTGCCATCTCTGTCCTGACCGCCGGGGAATCCCGCTTCAGCGAGGAGTTGACGCGCCTCCTCCAACGATTTGCGAGTTGCCCCCTGTTCCGCATCCCAGCTATAGACATACGGGTTGATGCCGATCTCGCCCTCCTCATATCCGAAGATACCGGGCGGAATCGGGTTATGTGAAGGGATACCGCGTCCGTTGAGAAAAATTTCGATATATTCCTCATAGTCCAGCGCAATCGAGATTGCCTGACGGAGTTTCCGACGATCTTCGGTGTAGCCACCAACCACATCGTCAAGCATATTGAAAGCGAGATATATTGTGGTCACATCCACATTTGTTTGTAGTAGGATGTTGCGCGCTTTCAACAGTTCGCTCGTCCGTGGGTCACCCGTATCGGAGAACGTGATCGCCTGATCAAAGGTATCCGAGGAGATGCCGGATACATCGTAATACCCTTGCAGAAATTTAGCCCAGCGGGGGATATACTCCTTTTCCAGCTTGTAGACCGCTCTGGGAATCAGCGGCAATTTTGCACCTGCATCGACGAGTAATCCCGCTTCCCTATCACCGACTTCGCCTTCTGTGGGGTATAATTCAGTGTGAAAATTCTCATTACGGACGAGAACAATCTCCTTGTGTGGCTTAAAGGTATCAAGGCGATAGGGACCCGTCCCGATCGGAAATCGATCTATTGTGATGTTCCGATCCTTCAGCGCGGTCTGCCCATAAAAGTCGATGACCTCCTTGGGCATCGGTGCAAAGAAAGGCATCGCCAGCCAGTAAATAAATTGTGGATATTTGGTTTTGAGAATGATTTGGTAGGTGTAACGGTCAATGACCTTGACTCCCGGAAATGGGAAGGCATCTATATCTAAGGCGATAGGATTCTCGCGCTCATCGACAGCCTGATTATAGGTAGCACCCGCCGCAGCCCGGCGTTTCTCGCGCGCTGCCGCTAGCGTGTCTCGTAATGCTTGTGCGTATTCTCCCATGCCCAAAATATAATTATCGAGTAGACTCAAGAGAGGGCAAGCGACCCTCGGATCTGCCAACCGCTTAATCTGGTGGACGTAATCAGCGGCGATTAGCTCCCGTGAGCCCGTTTCAGGAAAATCGCTCACCTCATAGATTCCTTGTACATCGTCGGCTGTCAACGTATGATAGCGGAAATTGCCCTTTGCGTCCTTCGCAAAGCACGGATGGCGTTGATACTCGATTCCGGGACGGATACGAATTTCATATACCGCTTTTGCAACCTGTTCAGGGTGGACGTCACCCGGCAAAGGATTTCCTTCGGGGTCAAAATAACGCGGTTTCGGCACAGATTCAGCTGTCAATGGGATTAGCTGATATGGCCGCTTGAGGTAATGGTACTGAAGCGGAGGCTCGTAGATCTGTTGGATAAAGCGGTACTCACCTGAACTGTACGAAACCGCCGGGTCCAGATGTTTCGGCTCCTCCGAAAAAGTGCCATAGTAGATCTCCTGCGTATGCTCTGATACCGGATAGGGATGATTGGGAATACACCCCGCTCCCCAAAGGACAAGGGCGATGAACCACAGTCGGTTCACGGTGCATGTCAGCTCATATCGCTTCATGAAGTTTCTCCATATTGAGTAGGTTCAATGATTTCAGAGGCGGAGGTATTTATTAAAATAACCTAAGTTGCTAGTCGTTGAAAGTCTACCGTTTTTTGCCGGGGCGGGTCACCCCGACCATCTGGTCGGTCCTTTGTCTTTCGCTCCAGAGGAGCGATATGTCTATAGAACCGCAATAGGGTGGATACCCGCGCTCCAGAGGAGCGCAATGTGTATAGCCAGGGCCAAGCACTGCCGATAAATTCAGGTCCTAGGAACGGATTGGCGAAGTCGGAACCGAGCGGGTCTTATAACTAGCAACTTGCGTTAAAATAGGAGTTACGCACTTCAGATTGTAGTTGCCCGATTCATCGGGCGTATTGTAGTTGCCTGATTTATCAGGCGTATTGTGGTTGCCGGCGGCGATAAATCGCCGAACTACAAGGCGTTGAGCGTTCAACTGCGTAAGTCCTAAAAGTAACGCAAGTTGCTAGTAGCCAGCATATTCCAACCAATAACCCCTAATCCCTGTGCAAATTGTATCATTTATGTAGGTCAATTTTCCAAAATCGACGATTGGGTGTCGAGATGTGAATCTCGACCTACTGATAGGTTTCCAATAACTAGCAATTTAGGTTAAAAGTATTAGGCACACTCCGTGTGCCGTAACCCATAGTCAGTTGACAGAATATCCGTGGTTGTCGATTGTGTCAATAAAAAAATAAAACGTTGTTAGTGGCATAGTCGGTAGAGCAAAATCCTAGGGGCATTTATAGTGAATTCAAAAGATAAAGAAACACTTGCGCTCCCCCGGTAGGTGCGGTTTGTAACCGCACCGGTTTGGCGTGTTTCATTAATTCTAAAATCTACTATAGTTTTAGGTTTTTTAACCGATCTCGGAATGGCCCAAAGTTGTAGGCGGGGCATCTAGTCTCCCCGCCGTAGTCCCGACCGGGAGATCGAGCTACGGGAGAATTAAATGACCCTAATAAACCTATAGGGTCATTTAGTTTTAGGTTTTTTGAATGATTTTGAAATGACCCGAACCCGTAGGCGGGGCATCTTGCCCCGCCGTAACTTCGACCGGGAGATTGAACTACGGGAGAATTAAATGACCCTAATGACCCTATGAAAATGCTTGAATCAATTGATGAATTGTGATATACTGCTATAGTAACTTCAGGATATATGCTTTGACAAGCCGTAAGATACAATATTAGGACTTATGCACTTCAGCGTTTTGACCTGTCAGGGACCTGCCAAATCCCTGACATTTGGCAAAGTTATGGTGCCATTTCAGTGAAAAACGGTTCATAAATAGGGCGTATTTGGCAGGGCAAAAAGCCATCTGGGCACACTTTCTGTTGGGTGCTAAAAATCTACAAACGCTCTGAAGCTAGGCCCCATCAGGGTTCAAAGAGACATCGGCTAATAATGAGCTCCCGATATGAGGTTAAATTTTTTTTTGGACCTGCCAGTGCCCTGCCAAATTACCGAATCGTGTCGGTAGGCCATTGAAACGACGGTGTAATCTCCGTTACGCCGAAGGGGTTAGCTTTTACCATTCAACGGCGTAAGTCCTAAAAATATAACAACCTTGATCAAAAAGTAATCAAATCCTACGTAGGAATCGCTAGAACATTATAGTAGAAGATAAATGATGAGGGGCTGGCATGTACTGTCAATCAGGAGGTAACTAGGGTCATTTATGGTGAATTCAAAAAATAAAGAAACACTTGCGCTCCCCGCGTTTGGTAGGCACTGTTTTCAACTGCGCCGATTTGCAGTGTTTCATTAATTCTGAGATCTACTATAGTTTTCGATTTTAGGTCATGTCCCGTTGTTCGTAGTCGCACATTCTATCCACACCCGGTAGGCGGGGCATCTTGCCCCGCCGTTGGGCGTCGTGCGTTCATTGTACATTGTTAAGGTAGGTATGGCTGTCGTCTTTAATCCGTGTAATCCGTTAATCCGTGTTAATCCGCGATTCAGACAATAATATCCAGAGGATTAAATGCTCCTAGGAGGTAACAATATCGATTATGGCTGGAGAAGCTTTAGGGTTGGTTGAAACGAGAGGATTGGTTGGAAGCATCGAAGCGGCTGACGCAATGGTCAAAGCGGCAAATGTCCAACTTATCGGCTATGAAAAGATCGGCGGCGGGTATGTTACCGTCATGGTCCGTGGCGATGTCGGTGCTGTCAAAGCAGCCACAGATGCCGGGGCAGAAGCAGCTGCACGCGTCGGAGAAGTTGTATCGATCCACGTCATCCCACGACCACATGCAGATGTTGAATCGGTTTTACCCGTCCAAGAACAATCCGATGACGACGCGTTGACGATTGATATTGCCAACGATGAAGCAGCAAATTGATAGAGTTAGGAAAGATCGCGGATGAATGACAAGGCACTCATTGAATTGGTCACTCATAAAGTGCTTGAACAACTGAAGCAAGATGAAGCACCTTGTGGTGGCTGTGCCTTGCGAACCTGCGGGGCTGGACAGCGTGCCTGTGACGCTGTCGTTCAGCAGCAGCAAATTCCGGTCGGTGTTTCTGCGCGACATGCACATGTCACTCAAGAACACTTAGAGATTTTGTACGGCGAGGGGCATCAATTAACAATTCACGCCCCTTTATACCAACCCGGTGCATTCGCAGCGAAGGAGACATTAACCGTCGTTGGACGACGTATGCAAGCAGTTGAGGGGCTTCGGATTCTCGGTCCCGTGAGAGATTATTCTCAGGTTGAACTTGCACAGACCGATGCGATTCGCTTGGGACTGAATCCACCGATTCGCGATTCGGGTGATCTCGCCGGTTCCGAGTCGATTGTATTAATCGGTCCCAAAGGATCTATTCACTTGGAAGAAGGTGCAATCTGTGCAACGCGGCATATTCACATGACTCCCCAAGATGCAGAAAATTGGGGGATACGCGAAGGAGATCTGTTAACAGTTCGCATTCCCGGCGAGCGAGCGTTGACCTTTGAGAACATTCATCCGAAAATATCACCAAGCTATGTGCCGCAGATGCATCTAGATACAGATGACGCTAACGCTGCCGGTTTGCGAGGGGGAGAAGGCGTCGAGTTGCTGAGAGATTAGGGGTAACTAAGTGGAGTTCAGTCCAGAAATCATTCGGCGGATTGAAGCAGAAGTAGCGAAAGCTCTTAAACAACAAGGAGTCGCTTTGACACCTGCCCAATCCGATAAACGGATTCTGGCGATATTTGATGCCGCTGAAGTAGATCTCGCACCTGCTCTCGAACAGCTTGATAACTGTATTCAGGGTGGCTATGCCATTACAGCCATTTTGTCAGATATAGCGGCGAAGATCTTGGATATTTCCCGTATCCGATCCACATGCGGACAAGAACAGGTTTTCATAGCCAGTGAAATTACAAACCTTCAGCCTTTCGCTGAAGATTTCTCCGCAGTCATTATTCCAACGCTATCGTGCGCGATGGCGGCGAAACTGAGTTTAGGCATGGGGGATACGCCATGCGCTTACCTTGTGTTCCGAGCAATGCTTCGGGGGAGCAGGGTAATAGTAATGTCTGAGGGCTTTGAAGTCTCAGAGGAGCCTGAAATCCCACCTGAAATTTCAAAGTTAGGGAAAAATTACATCAAAACTTTGTCAGACTTTGGGGTTCAATTTGTTACCGCCGATCAGCTCGCTGAGACAATTCTAAGCAATGGTACGCAGCGTTTTAACCCAGCGAACGCAATAGGTGGGCAAAACATTATCACCGCCTCGGTGATTGCTGGGCTTCCACCAAATGTGCGTGAATTTCGTTACACCAATCCAGCGATCATTACACCGCTTGCGCGGGATTTAGCAGCCCGAAAGGGCATTCGGCTCGTGGCAATAGATTAAAACCTGCAGGTTCATGTTAAAAAATCACGCAACAAGAACCGATTTATAGTAAGTTCTAAGAATAAATAGACATTAAAAGTAGATAGTCTTTTGTACCACAATCTGTTAGATTGTGATCCCCTTTCGCCAACTAACAGTTCGTGCTACATTTGACGGATTGCCCCCTTGTGCTTTACACTTTCTTTTCACCTGAGCTAATCTGCAAAACCAATACTTGGTTAGGAGTTACGCAGTTGAATGCTCAACGTTTTGTAGTTCGGCGATTTATCGCCTCTGTACACTCGTCCCAACGCCCGATGAATCGGGCAACTACAACAGAGATTCCATAAGGGATTCGTAGGGAACGCAGATCTGCGTTCCCTACTGAAGTGCGTAAGTCCTATTGGTATCGTTTTTGCCACAGTTGTGTATCTCTATTGCTACGATTTGAACGCAACGGACACCAGATCGTCCTACCACTGTAGGGCAAACAGACCTTAAATCAATTGATAATGAACAAAACGCTTTCACGTTTCACGCATTACGTTTCACGCTTTTACACCTTGCACTTTCTTTTGAGATAAGCCAATCAACTATGGCATCTAAATTGCTACTGATACAGATTACGACGTTCTATTGGTGGATAACGTCAAGTTCGCTCATGGACTGTAGTTTCATGGGCGAACTCCTTGCATTGCGCAAGGGAGTCACGAAAATCCGCTTTGCTAGATGCACCTAAAAGGAGAGTTTCCATGAAATTTCGCATCCCGACTGCCGTATGCCCGATGCTAATAATCGTCTTATTGACGCTCATGCCCCATGCTGCGCTAGCAGACTACGGCTACTTTTCGGACCGAATCAGTCGTGAACACCGAGACGCAGGTGATGTTGAAGACTGGGTTGAGCGCGGCAATGCGACTGTCACAGCAAGTCCTCGCTTTGAAAGCGGGATCCGCCTGACAGCTTGGGCAAATGAATTTGATAGAGAGGAAGACTACGAATTTGCTATAGCCAGTGCAGTCTATCTTTTTGAGATACCTCGACGAGCTCAGTATGTCGAGATTTTGGTGCGCTACCGAGGGGAACCCCATCGGGCGGACTTTGATTACGAGGAGATTGCAGGGCGTGTTTGGATTCGCAATACCAAGCGTGAATATGCCCGCAGGAACTATAATGATAACGGTGAGGAGGAAACCCTCTACGGCGATACCTTCTTTTTACGCGCAAAACGTCGCTCAGAGACAATAAAGATTGCAACAGCAGGACATGTGGATAACGGTATCCTTGAAATGCACATAGTCGCTGAAAATGGCGAGCAACTTGATATCGAATATGTTGATGTTGTTACCTATCAACGACAACCCGATGTTCGTGTTATACACCGTTACGCGCGAGATTACCACTGGCAACCTTGGCACAGATATACCTATCTCTATTTTTACGATGGCCCATTCTATTACTGCACGGATCTAGGGTATTACATCCGATGGAATTACCCAGTCTATGACCATCACTACCTTGCCATTCGTCGCACCTATGGCGGTTACCTCCACAACTACTATCGCCGTTACCCGCGTCGCTACCACCGCGACTCCTACTACCATGTGAATGTCCATGTTGATAAATCGCCTAAGACGCGACGGCTGAATCGATGGACCCCAACGCATGAAACGACCCGCCGCGAATATTCACGAAGCCGATTGTCAGTCACCAGATCGAAAGTGACCAGAACCGATGTACAAACCCGTGTCCGCACGCTAATCACAGAGCATCGTCAGACACCAACGCTTTCGGATCGAGTCATCCAACGGTCAACGCTTTCTCAAAAGCGGAGACTTCCTAGTACAAGGAATAAGTCGAATACCACAATGCAACGACAGCGGGGTAATCAGCGTTCTGCCAGAGACACATCCACCCGATCGTATCCCTCAACTCAACGGAAACTTCCGAATACAAGGAATGAGTCGAACACGACAATACAACGACAGCGCAATAACCAGCGTCCCGCTAGTGACATCTCAACCCGATCTTACCGCTCAACTCAGCAGATCCTAAAACGTAAACGTTTAAATTCAGTTGAGAGGGAACCTCGATCTAGCCTACAACCGCGCAACCGGCAACCTCGCACCTACCAGTATGATCGCTTCCGGTTTGCTCCACAGGACAAGCGTTCATCGGATAGTGAAGTCTCGACCCGATCCAACGCGGAACGACGGGCGCGCCTTTATAACCGAACGCAGTCTTCTTCGAGAAGTCGGTTGAGTACACCACCCTCTTCACGTAGCCGATCTTCAACCGTCAAACAAAGGACAGAAACGCGTAGTCGATCCACACAACCAAGATCTCGTTCATCTACCTCTGCTGCTCCGCGTGTCCAGAGACCAACAACTAAACAGACAACTTCAAGTTCAAGCAGCAAAGATGACGACGATGAAAAACGAGAACGGAGCCGCAGTACCACAAGAACCCAAACACGCAGTCGAAGAAAATAGGGCTAACTTGCAACTAAAATAAAAAATAAAACGGTTAAGGCGGAATTTCTGCCGTAACTGTAAGGGCATTTAGTTTTTGGTTTTTTGACCGGTTTTGGAACGGCCCGAACCCGTAGGCGGGGCATCTTGCCCCGCCGTTGCGTTAACCAAGACATCGAGCTACGGAAGAATTAAATGACCCTAGCCGTAACTGTTTTTTTTATTGACAACGCTTTCAAGTTTTGCTATTATACCCTTTTAGGGAGAGGTATAAGAATTTGACCGGATCTCTAGTCAAGTTATTGAGTCTTACACTTTTGATTCCCATTTTATGCTTATCTTCACGGGTTCAAATCAGTGCCGCGCAGCCAAACGAAGACCTGCGCCTTGTGTCACCAATAGGGGCTATAGGGCGTTCTGCCGTTCTGCCCGGCTGGGGCCAGTTTTACGCACATAAGCGTATTTTGGGTGCCACATCTTTTGTGGGAACAAGTGGACTCCTTATTGGTGCGTTAATTACCCACCAATCCTTCCGAAATGTTTACAACAATGAGTATGTTCCAGTTGCGTTAATTGATGAGAAGTCTCCAGAAGCACTTTTTCAATACAATCGAGCGAATCAACGCTATAAGTTACGACAGTTTTTCCTCTTCGCTGCAGCGGGGATATGGGCGTATAGCTTGATTGATGCCTATGTTGGAGCGAATTTGTACAATGCGGAGGCAAAAGCGAACCAACTCATTGATGATATGAAGCAGCTTGAAGAATTGGGCGTACAACTTGAAGTGACTCCAACACAACTTCAACTGGGTATTGTCAAATTCTTTTGAAAGGTCGAGCGAACACATCTGGCCCTTATGGAGGAAGTCTAGCCATGTTAAAAGTATTTGCTAAAATCATTGGGCTATTGCTCGTTTTTAGTTTGCTTACAAGTTGTGGAGATGTAAGTAGTGTTACCAAAGTTCAGTCAAAAGAGCTGGTCTTAATTAACCAAGTTCTGAAAAACTGGCGCGAAGGCTATCAGAGTGAAGACCTTGATATGTATATGAGCGCGTTCTGGGAAGACGGATTCCTTTACGTCTCAGATATGGGCACCATGGATGATAAAACAGATGATGTCATATTTGATGACATCCGCGACGAAAGAGATTCCGCAAAGCGCGTGTTTGACAGGTTCCAAGATATTGAGATTGAGTTGTCTGAACCACCTGAGATACAACTGAATACAGACCGGACACGAGCTGAAGTCAGAAATCATTATCGGATTCAAGGGTTTGTCGCTGATGGCGACTCACTCGAAGGAGGATATACGGGATGGTTCGCTGAAGGGAATAATATTTTCACCTTTGAGTTAAGAAAAAGTCAGGGAGCCGATAATCAAGAGTGGCGCATCACCGAATGGAAGGATGAGGCGTATAGCGAGGAACAGATTAGAGCCGCCAACAACCTCCAATAATTTTTCGATGTACCGCCTAAAAGTGTTCTAGCAAAGATTTTCCCCTCGACAAATTTTTGCTAGCGTTTTATGATGTCCACCTAGTTCTACCTACACGGTGTAGATTCTACCCCTCTTGTAAGGTTTATTAGGTGCGACTTTTTAACGAAAAACCGTTTAGGTCTAAATCCCAATGCTTTAGCTTTGGGAGTACGTCAACTGCCTGAGTTTTTACTAATCCGAGACTCTGCAATTTACGGCTACCAGAATTTATGTAGTTTCGACCTCAATGCTTATCCAACCGGTATTTAACCTACCCCTATTTTTTACCAACCTATTTCGATATTTCCGTCCGGTAATGTTGGTCGCAACCCTAGAGAACAGTCGGCCAACATTTTTGCTCAACATCTGGAAATGATTCAGCCTGATAACTGAATTCCAGCTGCGCTGCCTAAAAAATGTCCAAAAATAAGGAAGATTCGTTCCAATGTGAAGGGTTCAGTCCATTTTTGACCCATCTACTGATACATCATAATTAATTTAAGAAAAAACACTTGACAGAAAATTGCAGAAGTGTTATCTTAGGAATTACTTTTTTTCAAAGCAGAGTTTTATTGGCAAAAAAAGTATAAATTGAATAAAGATTAGACCTGAATTTTCGTGCTTTTGTGGTGGCAGGAAGGATGCGAAACGGAAGTGGCTTCTAAGCCAAGTATGTGGATCATCCGGATCACTGAATGAGTAATAGCTCAACCTCAATCAGTATCTAACTTTGAATGTTAATTATTTATATGCCAACCGTTTTCAGATGCTTGTATCCCGATAGATCGGGCTGCAAGGCTTAACCTGATGCCGCTGGAGACCAACTCCAGCAGAGAAAATGTAAAAATTGCTTTTGCACCACATCTGGGTAACTAAATAGTTTTGTATTGCTAATAAGTCCGGCTAAAGGAGGTTGCGATATGTTCCACCACTGACGCAAGTTAAAATGGGAAAACGGGTGATAAACGGTCGCAAACTCCAAAACCGTGATTGATTCGATTTCCTTAATTTTAACTTGGTGTTTGGATGAACGTGATTACGGAGGTTTATATCCTCACTTTTACGTCAAATGTAATTTATGATTTCCTCAAAGGAGGCAAATGAAAGTAATGAAGTTTTTCAAACGATCACCTGATGTTCTTTTGATAATAGCAGGGCTAATCGGTTGTTTCGTACTCTATGGGTGCGGTGCAGCTAGCCTGGGCCCACAGGAACCGCTTTTACCAACGGTCGAAGGACAGGCAAACTTTTCTGACCGCTTCCAATTGGAAGAAGAACCCCAGTTCTTCTATGACCTGTTTGGTAGAGAACTCCTCGAAGGTAACGAGGTTTATAATTACCGTGAGGAGAAACAATTTGATCAAAACGGAGAACTAATTGTAGGTTGGACCGGTCAGCTCGATAGCGAACGATTTTCCGCCCAGTTGGACCGCCAGGTTTTAACCGAAGATAATTTCCGTGGAAGATTTACGCAATTCGTCATTGGCGACAATATGCGTATTAAGCCTCAAACCCTATTCCCGAACCGGTATGTCATCTACAAAACGGAATTTGATGGTTTCCGATGGGATATCTCGTTCTCTCAAGAACGTCACCTTTTCACATTGTTGAATTCTCGTATCTCTAACCCGGTGAAGCTGTCTGACGCAGCGGCGAACCTCGCACCAACACTGGGACGGCGTAATGGCCTGAGCGATGATGTCGGTCTCCGCCATATTGAGAACGCGCGTTTAATCGGGTTTCGTGCACAAGGGTTGCTAGGTGATGTATTCCGGGTAGGACTCACCTATGTCAATCTCCACAAAGAACACCCAGAACGGGTTGAGAATCCGCTGTTTGGTGGAACGGTTGCCAATACACCGCCAGAGCGTCTCATCGTTGTCTTCCGAGATGATTCTCCAGAAGATAACCATTATGGCGCATTGGCACATGACCTCGAAAGACCAGAGCATGTTAGCAGGATTCAGGGTGGAGTCGGTGCTGCCGTTAAGGGGATGAAGGTACACGTTATCACGCAAGCACTGTCCGGCTCCCCCGAAGACGGTCCAGACCGTCCGTTGGGGCCCGAGAGAAGCCAGACGATCACCGTTTTTATTGATGACATCGTTGCTGTAGAGGGCAGTGCTGATCCGATTGAATCCTCTGATGGACAATGGAAAATTGCCGAAGGATTCAATAAGATGCAGTACACCTTAGACCTTACTTCTGAAGAACTTCCCAACGGTCCCATCGATCCGCGTACAGTCAAGTCCATTGAATTTGAAATGACGGTCGCTGGAGATTATAATATCGTTGTCATCGGATTTAGTGAGGCAAACAGATCAGACGATCCACTCGCGGCAGAATGGATTAAGACCGAAGATGGTCATATCGAATCGCCGTATCGTGATGTGCTGCAAGCCCCCGGCAATTATGGCAGATCAGATCATTATACGACAAACAGGCGTAACCTGCTACATAACCCAAGCGACTGGGAAAATGAAGGTGCAGCGCGTACGATTCGGTATCGCTACGGTGCAGCACGTGCTGGTGTCCTGTACGGTATCGACTTAGAGGGAACTCTCTTTAATACCTTTATCCGTGCGCACTATTCAATCAACGGAAAATTTAAGCAGTATCCAACCATTCCGAGAGACCAGATCGGGTTCAGTCGCCTGAATCCTGAAATTGAAGGCTCTAACGTCACTATAGACGAAACAGAGACGACGGAGGATGGATTGCCTAACCCAACCTTCGGAGTGCCTCTTGATGCTAACGGCATCCCCACATACTCTGAAGCGGAAGGTGAAAGATTTGAAGCGAAGTTGAATGGTGATCCGAATGATGACGGAGAGATGGGGCGTGAAACTGCTTGGTTTATCAACCTTAAGCAGCGTTACGGCAAACTCTTCCTTGAGCTAACGCGTTATCATATTGATCCAGGATACACAACAACCTACTATAATTTCGGTGCGAACGATGCAAGAGATGCGACCTACTCTCTTGACCGAACACCCGAATCTGGTGCAGAAGTCCTTCCCTTCGATGAGATTAACTATGCACTAATTGAAGACGATGATGACGACGACGACTGGCCAGATAGCATCGACTTTGACGGTGTTCTACCGCAAGCCGATGACCGTGACCAGAACGGCATCCTCGATTTCCAGGAAGACTTCCTCATCTTTGAGGCAGATCCCCCGGTCTTTGAAGATCTCGTTGATGAGAATAACAATGGCGTTGTTGATTCGTTGGAAGATGATTTTGAGCCGCAGTATGAATACGGTATTAACCGTGATGGCTATCATATCAGTGCCAGTTACGACCTGCTCGATAACATGACCCTCAAATTGGGTTGGTTAAATGAGAGCGAAGTTTCCAGCCAGCGGAAAAACGATTCAAAATACGCCCATCTGCGCTACCAACGTGACGTTCCAGATTTTGGAACAATCCTGTTCCAGAACCGCTTTGTCCGCGTTGATGATGATATTCCAGATTACTCGATTACCTTGCGTCCGGGCGAGTTAGATGCCACACAGGAATCTGATTTTCTCGATTTCTTTAAAACACGGGTCAATGTGACAAGCCTTCAGTTCCTCTACAGTGCGATTCCCAATTTAACGCTTGAAACTAAATTCTTGGTTGACTGGCGGAAGCAGTTAGCACTTGATGAAGAAGATGCCGTTGCATTGGATTTTATCCAAGACGATATAGCGGAAGAAAAGGATGATCACGTTGATTTCATGGTGCTGGATGAGCAGGTCCGCGCGGATGGAGACCGGAAGTCATTCCCGTTCTATCCAGACCACGGGCTGAACCCGCTCAATCCAGAGGATCTTGGGTTGATCTACGATCCAGAAAACTGGATACCACGCCGATTCCAAGAAAAAACCGTTCGGAATCAGATCACCATTATCAGAGCCAAATATGAAATCCCATTGGGCGATTTGCCAGGGGTGGACAGAATTGGTGAGGATTTAACCCTGACACCGATGGCAAAGTATATTTGGACGCGAGCGTTTGATCATACGCAGGCTGACGTTCAAAGCGGTGTGTATATCAACCCGCTGGATCCAACAAGATTTGTGCCAGATGATCCCGAGGTCATTGAGTATCTGCGATTTAACAAACGTAGCCGTGAAGATGTTCTCGGTGTGCGTTTGGATTATCAGTTTACTCAAAGAATGAATATCCTCGGCGGTTTTCAGTATCGCAAATTCACCAACCGCGATCAAGGGATCAAAGACTATTTAGCGACGCCAGCGTTTGCGGAGGCTGATATTCCGATTCTCTTCCGACCGGACATCCGTACACGTATCTTTGAAGTTCAGTCAATCAGTCGAGGTGAGTGGCAAGGTTTCAACATCGTCATTCTCGCCGGTTTCAGAAGGACCACCATCCTGCTCGACCATACGACGAGTAATACAACCTTCGTACGAGCGATGATGGGATTCTAACAATCTCCGAAAGTGCCAAGCATTTTTGTGCTTGGCACTTTTTCAATCTTACCGCAACTTTCAAAAAACAGAAGTGTTTATATAGCCAAGACTTCGTATTGTATAAAAACTTAGTCGTCCGATATGAGGTGATTGAGACGACTTGAAATTGAGGGTAATATGCCCTCTAAATTTTACTCCACCTTCAAACTCCAATAGGGGGAATACATGAAACACCTGAGTTTAACCTTAATGCTAGCTAGCATGTTGATTATGTGCAGTGCGGTCGCGCTCGCTCAAGATGCGACAACCGGCACAGTCCGTGGTAACGTTGTGGATACCACAACGGCACAAACGCCGATTAGTGGCGTTAGAGTTGTTGTTGTTGGCACCGATGGCACGGAACATGAAACCACAACCGATGATGTCGGTGAATATAGCAAATCAGGCTTACCGCCGGGACGTTATCTGCTTAGTATTTACAAAGATGGATATGGCGACCGAACCGGTAAACCGGTCACCGTCGTTGCTGGAGGCGACCACTATGTGCCGCTGAAAATGACCAAAAAGGATACAATTGTCACTTTCTTCGCTAAATTTGGTATTGTCTTCTGGCCACTTCTGCTCTGTTCTGTCGCTGCGTTGACATTTATTATTGAACGTCTCTTTACTTTCCTAAGAAGCCGTTCCAAGCTCGGTACAGAGGTGTTCATGGCAAGCATTACCGATTCTTTGCGTAATGACAATATCATGGAAGCGGTTTCAACCTGTGAAGAGGCAGGTGGTCCACTTGCAAACGTTCTGAAAGCAGGGCTGTTAAGATACAGTCAAGCCCAAATCGAAGAGCAGGAGATTACAAAAGAAGAGGTACAGGAATCCATTCAAGAAGCAGGACTCCTTGAAATTCCAGAACTTGAGCGGAACATTCCTGTTATTAGTACAGTCGCAGTTATCTCACCGTTGTTCGGTCTGCTCGGGACGGTTATGGGTATGATTAACGCATTTACCACGATTGCATTGGAAGGTACTGGTGACCCGCAGGCACTCGCCGGTGGTATCTCCCAGGCGTTGCTGACCACCGCTGGTGGTTTAACCATTGCTATTCCGTGTCTTATTTTCTCCCAGGTCTTTGAGAGTTGGGTCAATAAATTCGTGCTTGAGATTGAGCAGGTTTCGACAGAAATCGTGAACCAACTGATTCTTGGTCAATCTGGTGCGTAAATTTCAATGTTCTCCTGTCACCCTATGCACAACCCCTTTAGGGTGGCAGGAAGACTTACCTTTTAGATCAGGAGGTAATCGAAAATGGCAAGTACGCAAGCACCTAGCGGTATGACCAAAATGGCGGCTAGGGAACGGAAATCGGCTAAGCTCGATATGGCGCCGATGATTGACTGTGTGTTCCTGCTTCTGATTTTCTTTATGGTTTCGACCAGCTTTGCACCGATGCCCGGCATTCGCGTTCAATTACCGCCTCCGGGTAAACCGAATCCCAATAAACCCAAGGGGCTCATTGTAAGGATTGCGAACCCGGAAGGTGCTCAGAAGTATGGCACAATGATCTTGAATGACGAGATTGTTAACATCAATCAGATGTTTACCGAGTTTATTCATGCTCCCGAAGAAATTAAGAATATGCTAATTATTCAGTCGGAACGGGATGTCATACATGAGCAGATTATTAACGTGATGGATATTGCCAAGCAAGCAGGTATAGACAAAATCGGCTTCGCAGTGGTGGCAAGGGAATAACAAAGGAGGATACTATGGCTATTCAAATGAGAACAGGAAAGTCTAAGGAACGCGGTCAAGCCTTGATGATGGAACCAATGATTGATTGCGTGTTCCTACTGCTGATCTTCTTTATGGTTTCAGCAATTATGCGTGTGCCTCCGCCTTTTACTGTAACGCTACCGGAGTCAGCGACGAAGCACGACTTTCCGCGTAAGAAATTCAATCTCTTTATCAGTGCAGATGGCAGGATCTCATTTGATGATCTGGAAATGCTTACGCTAGATCATATGGAAATGTATCTGTCATCAAAAGAGTCTCAAATTACTACACTCATCATCAAAGCCGACAGACTTGCCAAACATGGCAGAGTTATTGATGTCATGGAGCGTGCGAAACGTCGATTTAGTAAAACCGAGGGGCAAGAAATTGCTTTGATGGTCGCAGAGGAAAATTACGGGAATTAACTGCACATTAACCTAAAGGCAGTTTGCTGCCTTTTCTACAATTGATTTAGAAGTTTCGATACATTCTTAAAGGCAGCCAATGTGCTGCCTTTTTTTTTACATTGAAGGCGGATGGGTTATATTACTGATCCAATCGCCACGCAACTCCGATGAAAATACTATTTTCCCGGCACCGTATGACATTCAAATGAACGAGCAAGAAAAAATCCTTATCGTCGATGATGAACCCGACACCATCCTAATCTTACAGGATCGGCTCGAAATGGAGGGTTATGAGGTTGTAACTGCTACCGATGGGTGTGATGCCATTGAGTTAATCGATCAAGATCTGCCGGATCTAGTACTCTTAGATATCCAAATGCCTCGCCTGGATGGAATCGAAACGCTTACACACCTCCACGAAAAGTACCCCGGTATACTTGTGCTCATGTTGACGGCACACGGCACAATCCAACGGGCTGTCGAAGCGACAAAGCAAGGCGCATACGATTTCTTGGAAAAACCCTTTCAACCAGAACATATTACACAAAAGGTGGATCAGGCATTAGAGCACCAACGCACCATCGAGCAAAGCACTAGGGCGGAACTCATCCACAACTACGAGGAAATTGTGGGGGAAAGTCCGCCCATCCTCGAAGTCTTAAAGCTCGTCGAAAAGGTTGCGGATACGGACTCAACGGTGTTGATCCAAGGGGAGAGCGGTACAGGAAAGGAGTTAGTTGCCCGTGCACTACACCAAAATAGTTCGCGCAGAGAAAAAGAGATGGTAGTCGTCAATTGCGCCGCCATTCCAGATCATCTGCTAGAGAGCGAACTATTCGGGCATGAACGGGGTGCGTTTACTGGCGCAACTTACCAAAAGATTGGGAAATTTGAACGCGCTCACGGCAGTACGCTATTTTTGGATGAGATTGCAGATATGTCGATCGAATTGCAATCCAAACTGTTGCGTACCCTACAAGAAGGAGAAATTGAACGGTTGGGCGGAACAAAAGTAATCCGTATTGATGTACGAATCACCGCGGCGACCAATCAAGACCTGCGACAGGCAATCGAAGCCGGAACATTTCGTCAGGACCTCTACTACCGCTTGAATATGATCCCAATCCACCTGCCACCATTACGAGCCCGTCAGGAGGACATCTTGATATTGGCGGAGTACTTCCTACAAAAACACAGTAAAGCCCACAATCAACCTGTACGGTTAATCAGTCAAAAGGCAAGAGAACTGTTCATGCAATACGATTGGCCCGGCAACGTGCGAGAATTGGAATACTCCATTCTACGAGCGGTCCTCTTCGCAGAAGGAGATGTAATTCTTCCAAAACACCTCCCGGAAGAGATTCAATTCACCAGCCAACGTGAAGCCGAAAACGTCCCCGTCGGTTTGACAATGAAGGAGATGGAAAAGGAATTAATCCTCAAAACCCTCCAAAGAATGGAGGGCAATCGCACCCGCACAGCAGAGATTTTAGGAATTAGCCTGCGTTCCTTACAGTATAAACTGAAGGATTACGAAACAGTTGCTACATAACCCGTAGGTCAATTTTCCAAAATCGACAGTTTTGTTCGACCTACTATCAAAAGGTCGAAATGCTTCTGCTGTGAAGTACTATCCTCCGTGAAACCCTCGCTGAAAGAGATTAAAAATAGCATCAAGCTTCGCCCGATTCGCGGAATTCTCTGGGAATAGGCGAGACAACCGTTCATAAAATTTCAAGAATGCCGGCGTAAAGTTTCGGTACGTTTGAGGGGATTTCTCGGCTTGAACTAGCTCCGTAATACCTTTCCACCCACTTTCTTGAGCCTTCAACTCCTCCTCAGTTTCTATAGGGCTGGCGACAACTTGCTCAAATGCGCGAAGTGCTTTTCGATACTGCTTATCCCGCAGATATGCCCATCCAAGAGTATCAAGGAAATTTTTTTCTGTTGGTGCTTGTCTTACTGCGTTCAGCGCAAGTTCAACTGTCTTTTGGGGGTTGGTTCGCTGCTCAACGTAAAGCCATGCCAAATTGTTACTCCATTTTCCAGCTTCGGGGTCTTTTTTGACAGCACTCTGATAAAAGACTTCCAACTTGCGATTCCAAAACCTCCCCTCTTGAGGGTCAAGCTCCTTGGCGCGCATGTAAAAATGTTCCAAGTTTCGATAAAGTATCCGATTGTACCCCCGTTTATCTACAACCGCTTCACACAGTTCTATATAGTCTATAAGTTCCGTTTTCTCATCTGGACGCTCGAAAGCTGTTGCTTGGTAAACCCGAAGCAGATTATCATTCCAAGCGGGGTTGTCTGGATCCGCTTGGAGTGCCTTTTCGTAGAACTGTTTCAGTTTGTGTGTCCAAGAAGCCTCATCCGGAAAAATCTTTAATGCTTCGATATAAAGGTTTTCAAGAATCGCGTAGGCGTTGGGGTCATAAGGACGTTCTAAGATTTGTTCCTCATAACTTTTGATATAATCGGGAAGGTCAGCGGGGGCTATCCTATCAACCTGCCGTTCAGCCATCTCTCTTGAATCGGTGACGGCATGTAGGACCGGCATAACACCGCTTGCGATTGCCAAAACAACAAGTGCTGCGGCCAACCCCGCCACAATCCTTTTTTCACGTTCACGATAGCTAAAAATTTCTGGCGTAAGGACTATCCCGCCGATAAACCCTGTCAACAGTCCACTGAGGTGAGCAGCGTTGTTGACGTTGTAGTTGAAATGCGGGAGGACGAAGAATCCAAGAAGAAGGTCAATCGCAATAAATGGGAGCAGCCGTAACCCAAGGATCCGTCCCAGCCTTCTTGGAAGCCGATCCTTGTAGCGGATGCCCAAAGCGACGGCAACACCGATCAAACCGAATACAGCACCCGATGCCCCAACTCCAAGGGCATTTTGGACAAAAAACAGACTCGCGACGCTACTGACGATAGCTGAAATCAAGTAAAAAAACAGAAAACGACTTCTGCCGTACAACCCTTCCAACAAGCTGCCAAGCAGAAACAGTATGCCCATATTCAGGAGCAGGTGCAGAGCGTGGGCGTGCAAAAAGGTGCTTGTTAGCAGACGCCAATATTCCCCCTCTTCTATAATTAGATGATAAGAATAAGCCCCAAACTGAATCAGGGGACCCAAATCTTGGGAAGAAGCGATCAACCGAAGTTCGAGTGGATGAAAAACAGCAACATTCAGCACAACTAAAATGAACGTCACCACAGGTAATCTTCTTGGGTACTTGAGAAACCCTCGCCCGGTTTTTAACTCGCTTCTGCCGTTCTCTGATGGACCAACGTCTGTACCTTCCGAATCGCTATCAAGTCCCCACAGCTTCCGAACCGGCGGAAGTTCGCTGACAGGCTGCCATTGACCATCGGTCAGCGTTTCGGACAATACCAAGGCATCACGCGGGACTCGCCCCAGCTTTATCCATTCGTATAGCGTTGTCTCATCAATTTCAAAGATTTGATCTGTGATTTGAATTTTCATCGTCTCAGAAATTATTGTGATAGATGAGGATTATTCGCTACCCCTCACTCGTCCAGCCATCATCTCTTTCACCGCTGCCAGCGAATAGGTGTTAAGTACATCAGCCTTCTCCAGCCAACCGCGCCGGGCAACGTTGATCCCGAATAGCGCACGCTCTAAGTCAGGGATTGAATGTGCATCGGTGTTGACCGACAGTAAGACCCCGCGATCACGTGCCTGCCGTACAGGGCCCGGTTCTAGGTCCAATCGGCTGGGAGCAGCATTAATCTCTAATGCGACACCGTGCGCTGCTGCCGCATCAATCACCGCTCCAAGATTAACTGCGTATCCCGGCCGGCGCCCTAACAGACGCCCTGTCGGGTGGCCAATGATAGTGACATACGGATTTTCGATTGCGCGAATAATGCGGTCGGTCATCTCCGATTCACTCATTGACAAACCCCCATGGACGCTTGCTACAACTATATCGAGCTGCGCCAGCAGTTCGTCCGGAAAGTCAAGACTGCCGTCCTTAAGGATATCGACCTCTGAACCAGTAAGCACTTCCATCCCATCAATTTCTGTGTCGATTTCACGAACCTGTTGGATTTGTGACGCCAACCGTTCAGACGTTAATCCGTTGGCAATCCGTGAGGATTTGGAGTGATCGGTAATAGCGATGTATTCATGCCCAAGTGACGCCGCAGCCTCTACCATCTGTCGTATTGTACCCCGTCCATCGCTCCAATTGGTGTGCATATGCAGGTCACACCGGAGATCGCTTTGCTCAATAAGGGTTGGTAGTCCCCCTCTTCTCCCCTCCGCCAGCGGGCGGGAAGGGAGGGTTGCTGCCTCAATCGAATCAGCACCACCCCGTAATTCAGGGACGATGAACGCCAATCCAAGCTGACCGTAAATGTCGGATTCCGTCCTGTTTTTTGACCAATCCGGCAACCGTTCCCCTACGGTTTCAATACCTTGAGAGATCGCAATCTGATTGAGTTGAGCCAAGTGCGCGTCGGCACCCGTCGTTACGACTAAAGTCGCTTCATATTCCGCCTCATTGGTGCAATAAACCCGCAACGGAAATCCCCTATCCACTGAAGCAACGACGACATCATCTTGTATCGCTGGAGATACCACACCTTTCACCCCGGACAATACTTCGACAATTCCCTGTGCACCACTACATTCCGCGACTAGCTCAAGGCTTCGCAACATCTCCTCGTGCCTGCGAAAATCTCCGGTGAAGCCTAGTCGTTTAATATCTGGACAATTTTTAAGTGCGTCAAAAACAGCATCTGCAATCGGTAAAATCTGCCGGAGTGGGCGCATCTTCCTTTGTGCTTCGAGAAACCGTAACCCCTCATCAATTGATGCAATTGTCTTGGAGCCCATCCGTTTCATCTGCTTGAGCCGGCCAGCATCAATCGCTGCGCGGAGGTCGCTGAGACCTTTTACGCCCAACTCATGATAAAACCGTCCCGCTGTTTTCACCCCAACCCCCCGAATAGCGATGAGATCTAGCACATCGGAGCCCATCTCCTGAATCAGGTTATCATAGAAACGGCACTGCCCAGTCTCTAACATTTCAATAATTTTCTGTTCAATTGCTTTACCAATACCCGGAATTGAGCGAAGCGTTCCCTCCTCTGCCAATCCATACAGATCTGCCGAGAGTTCATCAATTGTGTCCGCCGCCCGATCGTAAATTCTGGCACGAAAGCTATCATCACCTTTGATCTGAAGCAGATTGCCGATATTTCTAAACACTTCACCGATTTCGTCGTTTGTCATTTTGTATGCTCTTTTTGCTGGTGTGTTTGTATGATGTGTGGGAATATTCTACCACACGAGGAAGGAAGGTGCAAAGGGTTTGATTCCTCTAGCACCAGCGGGTTATGAGAAGTGGCTATCGGAGGCGGATTGCTGATTAGTGTTGTTGCTGCAATCGGTAAACTCGTATCTCCGGATGCGTCAATGCCCGTATCGGAAAAGGTGCGCCTTGGTCCGAGATTGGTATACCGAGAAAATGCGGCTGACGCTGAAAACGTTGTGCGAGGACATATCGACCTGCCCCCCCAAAAACCCGCTCGTAGAATTCCACCGCCGCCTCTGTATCAACCGATTCCAACGGATACCAATCAATTGCGGAATAGTATGTTGGCTTCGCAGCGTAGTTCAGAAAAACCTCCGCATTCGGCATTGAGATAAGGACCCACTCCGTTCCCTCTCCCCCCTCCGCTCTATCCAATTTCGGCAGAACCCAATCAAATAAGATCTCTGGTTCATGTTCAATCGCTTTATCCGGTGGAACGTTTGATTCTATCCATTCAGCAGCCTCAATGGTTGTTGGCACCGATCTCATAACGTTGGCAAAGGCAGCGGTGTAAATTAGTGAATATACGCCTATCCCGCCCAAAATGACAGCGGATAGGGTGGGCTTTGTCCACTGTTTTGGAATCAAATTTCGGTGTGTCCAATCCCATCGAGAGAGTATGGTGCTCACCCTATCTATAAACCCTGCCGCGAATAGGATCAACACCGGATAAATTAGCAGCAGATGACGGACAAATTTCAATTTGTGTGCACCGATGAATAGCAGATACGGTATCACAAAAGCGAGGAGAATTTTATCTCCATCTTTCCGTTGAATTATCGCCAGCAAGGTTCCGACAATTGCAAGCAACGCCAACGGCGGCCCCAGACCCCACCGCAGGAGCGTCCACAGATAGGTAAATCGATTGAACCAGTTAATTTCACCGGTCGCAAACAGCCCAAAGTGCCCTTTTTGGTAATGCGAGGATTCGTAAGCCAGTCCATCAAAGAATAGGTTCCACTCTGAGGAAAAAAGGTCAATCAGCCAGTACGGGCAGACTATCGTGAACGCTGCCCCTGCAACCCCAATAACGGTTGCTAATTTCAAGAGAAAATCCAACGGTTGAAAACGTTCGGATCGCAAGAACAGAAGGGCAGCAACGGATAAGCCTGCGAAAATCGTTGTGAACTTGACAGCGAAACCAATTCCCGCAATAACACCCAACCAAACGCACCCGCCTTTTCCCCTCGCTAGCGGGAGGACAAAGGGGGGGAAGGAGACGGATTGTGTCCTGGCACAGAACCAGAGTAGCAGGGTTACGCAGAAGGTGGCGGGGATATCGACGAGCGCGAAGCGAGACTCATTCGTTGCATGCAGCATGGCTACGGCAAGTAATCCACCACCAATCAGTCCAATGGTGCGGCTGTAAAATCGGCGACCAACCTGATACGTCAGCCAAATCGTCGCTACCGACAGCAAAACGTTTGTAAAACGCCCCAACCAAATGACCTGAGCAACTGTGAGATCTAATCCAAACGTCTCTAAAACCACACAGATCAACGCAACTAGGTAAAACCAAGCAGTTCCGGGCCAATTATAGATCTGAGGCGGAGATTCAAGATGGATAAGGTTGAGGATGTCCTGTGCAATCAGCGGTTCACGCGGATCAGGATGGTTGGGCAAGCCGACATCAAGCCCAACGATTCGGAGAGCGAACCCGACCATCAGGATAGGGAGGAGTACCGGATCAATTCGAGAGAAGCGCATCATTCTTCAAGGCGTACACAGGCATCTCAACTTCCAATTATCAGCAGCTTATTGGGTAACCTTCGCCCACATGTCATCAGAAATTGCGGATTTAATCTTCTCCGATTGATCCGACATCGCTGGCAGTTCCAGTTTCTTGAAAATCTGCCGCCACCGCTCTGGTTGAGTAACATCGACATAGACCGGCAAGAAGCCAAGGTTTAGATAGGTCTTGATCGCCGGCAGCCGAAAGTCATCGGTGCCGAGTTTAGCGCACTTGAAGCTGTGTTCTCGAAGGTACAACAGCACGCTGAGCGTTACACATCTACCCAGCTTATGTCCGGTGTGAGCAGAGTGGACGCCAACCATGTGGACAATGCCAACATCTGTCTCATCGGGCGTATCTTTCCACGCACATGTCGTACCGACCGGCGTGCCTTGATAGGTCGCAAAATAGAGCCCCTCTGGATCAAACACATCGCGATCCATAATATCCCGGCGGGCGTCTGCAGCCGTGCGTTCACCACCAAACGAGTCGCTGATCACGTTCGCCCAGTGTACATCATCCCCCTCTTGGTAGGTGCGGATTTCATACCCCGCTGGAATCTCCACTGGGGGTAATCCATCCAAATTGGGTCGAACCATTCTCAATTGCCTTGCCATCGAGTTCTCCTGTGTATATGGCATTTTGAAGCCAGTGATAAACTAACTCAACTCGGTACTCGACATCTGCTCCAGAGCGAGCATAAGGGCTTGAGTCCCCAGACGCCCATGACCTTGGGCTTGGACAGCGAGATATAGTTGATGCACAAGGGCGAGTCCGGGCAAGCTAAGGTCCATCTTCTTGGCTTCATCAAGTGCGATACCCATGTCCTTGATGAAGTGCTCCACGAAGAAGCCGGGGTCGAAATTACGTTGGAGAATGCGAGGGGCAAGGTTATCAAGCGACCAACAGGCAGCTGCGCCGCCGCTAATCGACGAGAGCATCGTCTCCAAGTCTAATCCCGCTTTGTAGCCGTAGAGCAGCGCTTCACAAACACCAGCCATCGTTCCAGCAATCGTGATTTGGTTACACATCTTCGTGTGCTGCCCGGCACCCGCGCCACCCTGATGCACGATATTTTGACCCATCGCTTCAAAGAGCGGCATGACAGCTTCAACGGCATCGGCATCGCCGCCCACCATAATAGAAAGTCGTGCTTCCCGCGCACCAACATCACCGCCGGAAACGGGCGCATCAATAGAAGATACGCCTTGCGGTTTCGCTGCTTCATAAATCTCTTGTGCTAACGAAGGCTCCGTGGTTGTCATGTCAACAACCATACTGCCAGACTTCGCGCCTTTCAAAATGCCATTGTCGCCGAGATAGACTTCGCGCACATCGGGTGGGAACCCGACGATGCTGAAGATAACATCTGACGCTGCAGCAACCTCGCTCGGCGAATCCGCCCATGAGGCACCGTCATCAAGCAACGGTTGCGCTTTTGATTTGGTTCGATTGTAGACCGTCGCCGAATACCCGAGATCCATGATGTGTTGGCACATCCAGCGTCCCATCACGCCTGTACCAACCCAGCCAATTTTCGTACTCTGTGGATCGATTGTTGTTGCCATAATTTTGTCTCCTTAGAATTATAGTGAATTCAAAAAATAAAGAAACACTTGCGCCACCCCGGTAGGTGCGGTTTGATGAAGTTTAAGTATTTAAATCGGTAATCCCGCTTTTCCTCGAAACATACGGTAGGCGCGGTTTTCAACCGCGCTGGTGTCGCTAGCAAATTACCGAATTATTTTTTTAATTTTCATTAACCGCACCGGTTTGGCGTGTCCCATTAATTCTACAATCTACTATAACTATAGGTTACGGTTCATGTTAAAAAATCATACAGCAGAAACCGAGTTTTTTCTTCAAAGCTCGGTTTCTCTTAGAATTTTACACTTTCTTGTTATATAACCCTTGTAGGTAGGACACCAATGAACTACTGAACTAATGAACCAATGCACAATTAGAACCAGCCATTCGCCCGATACCAGTCTGCCGTTTCCTGAATCCCTTTCTCGAGGAAATAGATTGGACAATAGCCGAGTTCCTTTTGTGCCTTTGTACTGTCACAGATCCAAAATCGCTGCTTTAGATCTCGCACTTTTTGGCGGTTCAAGGTTGGAGTTTGGCGCGTAATCTTCGCTGCAGCCTCCGTAAAGATCGAAATACAATCCAGCAAGAAAAACGGCACTTTCACCTTGAGCGGACGCTTTTCCAGCGCATCAGCAATGACGCGCTCAATCCCCAGCCATGTATGAATATCCCCATCCGTCAGAAAATAGGTCTCACCGACCGCACACTCGGATACAGCAGCGGTATAAATTCCTGCCACCAAATCCTTCACATGCACCAAGCTCAACAACTTATCTGCATCACCAAGGATCGGTATCATCCCACGATTAATCATCTGAAAAAAGAGGAAAATGTCCGAATCCCTCGGTCCATACACTGCTGGTGGACGAATAATCGTTATCGGTAGCCGATCTGCATACTCACGAACAACCATCTCACCTTTGAGTTTGCTGCTACCGTAGTCCGTCAGCGGTTGTGGCGTAACATCTTCCGTGTTCGGTGTTGCATTGCAACTGGGACCGACTGCAGCGAGGCTGCTGCAATAGACAAACCGACCTAAATTTGTCTGTGCACTTAAACACGCTTCAACGAGATGCTTTGTGCCTTCAGCGTTAACCCGGTCATAAATTGCAGCGTCCGGCGCTTTGGTCAAGCCGGCGAGATGAAAAACCAAATCAACATCTCGGACATGCTGTGCCAGAATATCAGTATCGTGCAGGTCACCCGTAACTATGTGGACTTGCGGCGATTTGGTGTCAAGGAGTTGGCTAAGCCAACGTAGATTACTCGTTTTGCGGATTAAGCAGGTGACCTGATAGCCTTGATCGACAAGTCGCTCGACCAGATGGCTGCCGATGAAACCTGTTCCGCCGGTGACATAAGCCTTCATAGGCGATACCTGTACGAACTTATGAACTCCACGCGAGTCTACTCCTCGATCTCCTCATCTTCTTTCATTTCTCGATGTCGGAGGTCTTTCGTCAATTGTGACATCAAGACAATTCCACCAACCGCGACGCCGCAGTAGGTCGTAAAGAACCGCGTGATGAGAGCATATAGACCAATTGCCCCGGAAATTGCCCCAGAGGCAAGGAGTGGCTTCATCAGAATTGCAATTAAAAATTCTGAAATCCCGCTCGCGCCTGGGCTAGGTGCAAATAAGGTCACGAAACCGATTATGACCTGAACAGCAATGACATGCCAAAAAGGAGCATCTCCGCCCAAGGCGCGAACAATAACATAGCCACCGACGAACCGGCTCATATAGATACCTATCGTAAAAACGAAACTCAGAGCGCAGACCAGTTTATGTTCGGTGACAAACATACGGGTGAATGCTTTGTGCTCCATTATCACGTTGTCGAGGGCGCGGATCAGACGGTCTAGAATGTTTGCAGCAAGTCGAAATCCACGTCGTCTCGGCAGTTGGATACGGGTTAGAGGAAGCAATACTGTTTCTGGTTTGACGAGCAAAAGGAGAAAGACAAAAAGGGTAAACGCAAACATCAACAGACTATATTGACTGACAAGCGTAATCGCTTTGGGCAGAAAGGCGGGGGCGCGCTGCACAACATACCCTGTCGAAAGGATGAGAAACGTCAGCGTGCCAATGAAGCTGATGACACCGGTGGTCACAGTTCCTGAGAACGGCACACCCGCCCGATTAAAAATATAGAGATGCCCTAGCCCGCCAGTTTGAAATGGTGTGATTCCTCCAATACACAGGGTTGCCAAATTGGCGCGTAGACCATGAAGGAATGTCACGTGCTCTGACATCTTCCGAACAAAAATATAGAGACGCGCACCACCTGATAACCAATCGCAGAACATGCACAATACCGCGAGAAGTAAGAACCGCCCGTCCATTGAGCGTAAGACAACCTCAATATTCGCAGTATCGCTCCGTAAAAAGCTGAGATATAATCCAATAACTGTACATAGAATAAAGAAAAGTATGCCACGAGCAAAATTTTTCGGATTTAGCGATCTGCTAAAGAACTCTTTCATCCACTGTTTCCTTGGTACATACGGATTTCAAAACAGATTGGGGTGCCAACTTTGAATTGATGGATTGGAGTATTATAGGGGGCAGGTTTGATAGCAAACTTCAGAGCAATGAAGGCTTTTACAAATCAATCCAATACCGAGAAATCAGTTTTCCTGTACTGTTTGAAATCCCTTGGCTCACCAACTTCCCACCATTTTTCTCAATGACACGTGCAGAACCAATATTATCGGTATCGCAAGTCAGCAACACGCGATTTAGTCTTAAATCTCTGGCTTTTTCCAGTGTCAGCGCAAGTATGCGTGTCCCGTAGCCCTTCCGTCGCGCCGAAGGACGAATCACATATCCAATGTGACCACCCTCATGTTCCAAGGACGTTGTCAACCAATGACGGAGCCGACTTTCACCGATAATCTGATTGTCATTTGCCATAAGCCAGAATGTAGTACTTGGGACGTAACCGGGCTTGATTCCAATGCTTTGATTTTCTTCATCAAGGCGGCGAATATAGGCAGAAAAGTTATTTTCAATAAGATCGCGATCGTTTTGGAATCGATTTTCACCTGCTACCCAAGATTCTTTTGCCCAAAATTCTTCTGCCATTGATAGGTACTCAGATTCAAATGCAATAGAGGACTGGATCAATGTTGCTCCCTTGCAATTCATCATACCCTTCCTTAGGCACACCTACCTGATCTCCAAGTCCAAACGAATATTTAACGGCATTGCTGAATGCGTCAACGCACCAACGGAGATAAGGTTTACACCCGTCGCCGCAACGGCTTCAACCTGATCTAATGTAATCCCACCTGATGCCTCAGTGAGAACCTCCTCACCAATCTCTCCAACAGCAGCCTTCATAAAATTGACCGGCATATTGTCGAGCAATATAATATCCGCTCCTGCCGCCTGTGCTTCTTCAACTTGGTCGAGTGTTTCAACTTCAACTTCAATTTGCATTGTGTGAGGTACAGCCGCCCGCGCTCGTTCGATTGCCTTTGCAACGCCCCCAGCAGCGACGATGTGATTGTCCTTAATCAGGACACCGTCGTAAAGTCCAAAGCGGTGGTTATGTCCGCCGCCGAGGCGAACCGCGTACTTTTGCAGAACCCGCCAACCAGCCGTTGTCTTTCGCGTATCGATGATTTTAACATCATACTTGGCTGTAGCAGCGACAAACTGTGCGGTCAATGTGGCAGTTCCCGAAAGACGTTGCAGAAAGTTGAGCGCAATACGTTCACCGGTGAGGATAGATTTCGCGCTCCCTTCCACTGTCGCTATTGATGTCATGCTTTCAACGCGATCGCCGTCAGTAACAAGCGTCCGAAAATCAAGGTCCGGATCAATCTTTTCAAAAACACGCTGCACAATCGGCAGCCCTGCAATCACACCTTCAGTCTCAGTGAGAATTGTGCCTAACCCTCGCTGCAACGGGGAAACTGTGGCTTCGGTCGTAATATCACCAATCCCGATATCCTCTGCAAAGGCTAATTCTATGAGCGGATCGATTAAGCGGAAGTTTAGCATTTCAGGCATTCGATTACGCATTTGCTTCGTTTTAACTCCATAATTCTTCGAGCCGAATCACCAATTCCGGGAACAACGATGGATGAAATTCATCGGTGCTAGCATGAGATGTGCAACGACAGTATCCGTCGGATTGCCAAATATACGCCTCTAGTGTTTGAGCAGTCGGGTCAATAATCCAATAATGTGAAACTTTGGCTTCTTGATAGATCTTAAATTTCTGATCTCGATCCGTATTGGCGGTTGATGGAGAAAGGATTTCAACAATTAAATCTGGCGAACCTTGTACGTTTTCCGCTGTGATAATCTGTAGGCGGTCTTTTGAAACAAACAGCAGATCCGGCTTCACCAAAATTTCGGGATCAGCATTTTCTGGATCAAGAATAACATCAAAAGGTGCGGCGTAGACTTCCCCAAGTTCGTGTTGGGTCACATGGACCGATAAAATAACGGATAGCCGGATTGAACACCGTTGATGAACCCGATTCGGGGAAGTACGCACAACTAGCTCTCCTTTCAAAATCTCGTACAAATTATCATCATCGGGCAATTTCAGGTAGTCGCTGTATCGAAAAGCCTTTGGCAGAGATTGTATAGCTTGGGGCGTACCCATGACAAGCCCCTCCTTCCTCGGTGAATTGCCTCATCGGTTCGAGCTCTTCAAATATACATACCCTGGCGAGGAATCGATTTTTCTTCCGGTTTGCGAATATAGCAGAGGGCATGCTTGAAGATTAAAACTTCTGACGCAGGTGCTTCTCCGGAGGTTGTAATACTGATGAGATAAGGGTTCGTCCAGTTAATTTTTCCCTTGACCACACCGTCACCAAGTGTCCCAAATTCGAGAACTTCTTCTTTGCTTAACTGGGCTTCAAACTCATCGGTCTCTGATGAAAGCCCCAGTTCTGTATGTAACCGTTGAATCTCTTGTTTGAGTAGATTAATATCTTCTCGATTTTGACGAATCTGCGTCTCTAAAACCTCGACATCTGCAAAGCTGATTGCTTCTTTAGGCATTGCGCGTCAGTGCCCTCCAGCGGTTAATTGATGCTTGTTGATTATCGAACCAAGCCGTGATATAGATCTGACAGTGCCATACCACAATGGTTTGTCGCGGAAGCAGAAACAAAGAATAGCATCTCAAGAGATCCTTGTCAAGGGTTTTTAATCTATCTCCGTAGACAGGGCATCTGGTCTCCCCGCCATAGCCCTGACTGGGAGATCGGGTTACGGGGTGTTAGATGACCCTAATCAAGAGACGTGAGCGGTGCTATTTGAAACCTGTCGTCAAATACTGGATTTTTTTCTCAGGGGCATTTATAGTGAATTCAAAAAATAAAGAAACACTTGTGCCCCCCATGTTTGGTAGGCGCTGTTTCCAACTGCGCCGGTTCGGAGTGTCCCATTAATTCTAAAATCTACTATAGTTTTCGCTTTTTGACCGTTCGGGCTGACTCGAACCCGTAAGCGAGGCATCTGGTTTCCTCACCGTTTGTAGTAGCGCAATTCATTGCGCGTTCTTATGCCAACTGTCGATAGCATCTTTTATCCGTGTAATCGGTTAATCCGCGTCTATCCGTGATTCAGACAATAATAGGGGAGAATTAAATGACCCTATTTTTTCCTTGATAAGCGTTGCCGATCTTGTTACAATGAAAGACATTTCAAAGTGGCAATTCAACTAGGAGGAAAATAACATGGGCGAAGCATTAGGATTGATTGAAACAAGAGGTTTAGTTGGTGCAATCGAAGCAGCAGATGCGATGGTCAAAGCTGCCAACGTAACGCTCGTTAGCAAAGAAGAGATTGGCGGTGGTTTGGTTACCGTCATGGTTCGTGGTGATGTTGGGGCGGTTCAAGCCGCCGTGGAAGCCGGTGCTGAAGCCGCAAAGGTTGTCGGTGAATTAATCTCTGTGCACGTCATTCCGCGTCCCCACGCAGAAGTTGAAAATATGTTGACTCGTGGATAACTGTCATCCCGAACCCTTCGGCTAGTTCAGGACAGGTGCCCAGTCGATCTGTGCCACAAAGATTGAGAATTCGTAGCAGCAGCCTGAGTTTCCTAGCCGCACTATAGATCAAGGAGGTCCGCATGGCAGAAATCAACGAAGCACAGATTGAGGAGATTGTTGCACAAGTTATCAGGAATCTTCAGAATGATGGGCAACGCTTATCGACAACGACGCCTCAACCCGCAGCTCCCAGTGCGTCCGATACGGGGATCTTTTCCACCGTAGACGAAGCAATTGCCGCTGCCAAAGCCGCACAGGTGGAATTCGTGAAACTCGGCTTTGCCAAACGTCGGGAAATCATTGCAGCGATTAGGGAAACCTCGCTTGAGCATTCGCGATCTCTCGCGGAACTCGCTGTCGAAGACACCCAAATGGGAGTTGTCGAGCATAAGGTGATGAAAAATGATGGTGGGGCAAACCTTTCGCCCGGCGTAGAGGATTTGAGTTCGGAGGCAACAACTGGGGACACCGGGCTGCTGCTTGTAGAATACCTTCCCTTTGGGGTGATTAATTCAATCACGCCGACCACGAATCCGACATCAACCGTCATCAACCACGCAATCATTATGCTCTCAGCTGGAAATTCGGTTGTATTCAGTCCACACCCAAATGCGCAGAGATGCACACAGGAGACGATGAAGGCCATCAACGCGGCGGTTGTCAAAGCGGGAGGACCTCCCAATATGCTCACTGCCGTTGCAGAGGCGACACTGCGACGGGCAAAGGAGATTATGGATCACGCGGATATCGCGATGGTCGTTGCCACAGGCGGCGGCAGCGTCGTGAGAGCCGCGCTTACCAGCGGCAAGAAGGCGATCGCAGCGGGGCCCGGCAATCCACCGGCGATCATCGACGAAACCGCAAACTTGGCGAAAGCAGCGAAAAATGTTATCATCGGAAACAGTTTTGACAACAACCTACTCTGCATCGGCGAAAAAGCCCTCTTTGTCGTTGAATCTGTCGCTGAGGAAGTTATCCGTGAGCTGCAAAACAGCGGCGGTTACTTGACCGATCCACGTGAACGGCAAGCTGTCGAAAATGTCGTCAGCCAAGATGGCGATCCCAACATTGACTATATCGGTAAAGATGCGAGCGTTATTCTTGATGCAGCAGGCATACGAGCGCAAACAGGGACGGTTTCCGTCGTTGTTGAAGTCCCCGGCGACCATACCTTCGTAATTGACGAATACCTGATGCCGGTGCTTCCAGTGGTTCGGGTGCGCGACTTTGATGAAGCGTTGAAAGGTGCCTTGGCAGCAGATGGAGGACGTGGACATACTGCAATGCTCCACACCAATAACAGTGCACGAATCACACAATTTACACAGGCGATGAACTGCAATGTTACCGTTGTGAACGCACCATCCTACGCTTGCGCTGGAATTGATGGTGAGGGATTCCTCGCGATGACGATTGCGGGGCCCACCGGCGAAGGATTTACGCGTCCACGCACTTTCACCCGTCAGCAGCGATTAACCGTTGCAGGAGAGTTGTCCGCTCATACTTTATGAGGGGTATAGATGATGCAAATCTTCACTATTTTCCTCCTAATTGGACTGGCAATATGCCAATCGGGACGTGTCGAAACCGTGTCCTTACTCTCCGACGCGAAGGGCGGCCCCGCATCCGCTGAAGCGACTGATAATTTTGTTCCAGACCCATCCAAGAAATAGAAGAACTCTTCCACCAGAAACAGTACCACAGCCTCATCGAAGATTATGACGATCTGCATAAGGGCTCCTGTAGGTCGATTTTCCAAAATCGACACTCTTTCATAGGCACAGGTTTCCAACCTGTACTTGCCCACAGGTAGGCGCGGTTCCCTAACCGCACCGCATTCACTCAAACCCGGTAGGTGCGGTTTCCAACCGCACGGTTCTTCGTAGGGGTTGGGTTTCCCAACCCTTTGTTCACACACCAGAGACGACTTCGGACTTCTGTAGGTCGATTTTCCAAAATCGACACTCTTTCGTAGGCACAGGTTTCCAACCTGTACTTGCCCACAGGTAGGCGCGGTTCCCTAACCGCACCGCATTCACTCAAACCCGGTAGGTGCGGTTTCCAACCGCACGGTTCTTCGTAGGGGTTGGGTTTCCCAACCCTTTGTTCACACACCAGAGACGACTTCGGACTTCTGTAGGTCGATTTTCCAAAATCGACACTCTTTCGTAGGCACAGGTTTCCAACCTGTACTTGCCCACAGGTAGGCGCGGTTCCCTAACCGCACCGCATTCACTCAAACCCGGTAGGTGCGGTTTCCAACCGCACGGTTCTTCGTAGGGGTTGGGTTTCCCAACCCTTTGTTCACACACCAGAGACGACTTCGGACTTCTGTAGGTCGATTTTCCAAAATCGACACTCTTTCGTAGGCACAGGTTTCCAACCTGTACTTGCCCACAGGACAGGCTTTGCGCCACTCCGAGTGTTCAACTGCCTAACCTCTATAACAGATGCAATTGCCCTAAACCCCAATATGAAATTAAGGAGACATAAATGGAAAAACTCGCCATCCACGGTGGACCCAAGGTAAGAACCGAACCCTTCCCAGAACGCACCCCGTTCGGTGAACGTGAGGAAGAACTCCTACTTCAGGCGGTGCGGAGTCAAACCCTCTTTGTCAAAAGTGGAACTTTCGTCAAAGAACTGGAAAAGGAATTCGCCGCGTTTTACGGCACACAACACGCACAAGCATCAACGAGCGGAACCGCCGCCATCCACACCGCGGTCGGCGTCGTCAATCCGAACCCCGGCGACGAAATCATCACCGCGCCAATCACCGATCCCGGCAGCGTTATGCCAATCCTCATGCAGAACGCCGTACCCATCTTCGCCGATGTGGATCCCAAGACGCTGAACATGACCCCTGAATCCATCGAGGCGAACATCACCGACCGCACCCGCGCCATTATTCTAGTACATCTTTTCGGTCACCCCTGCGACATTGACGAAGTAATGAAAATCGCCGAAAAGCATAACCTCATCCTAATCGAAGACTGCTGCCAGACCCATGCAACGAAATACAAGGGACGCTATGCCGGGACATTTGGTCACATGGGCTGCTTCAGCTTTCAGCAATCGAAACACATGACCACAGGCGATGGCGGGATGATCCTGACCAACGATGAGGAAACCTATATCCGTCTGAAACTCTTTTCGGACAAAGGCTGGGACTATCAATACATGGGAGAGCGCGACCACGCCTTCCTCGCACCCAACTACCGCATGACAGAGATGCAGGGGGCTGTTGGATTGGCGCAACTTGAGAAGCTACGGGAAGTTGTCGAACGGCGAATCGTGCTCGGCAGGTTACTCTCCGAACTGATTGCCGACGCACCCGGCGTTGAGGCTGTTCCACTGCCAACCGACCGCGAGGTCTCTTGGTGGAACTACATCTTCCACGTCACCGGACACGCCCCCGACGAATTCTGTAAAGCCGTCTCCGCTGAAGGTGTCTCAATGGCCGCCCATTACATCCAGGACCCAATCTATATGCGCGGCGACTTCCTGACAAAAGGACGCACCTACGGCGACAGTCAATTCCCGTTTAACAGTCCCTACATCAGCCGAGAATACCATTACGGGCCCGAACTCGTCCCCGGCGCAGTCGAAGGTTTGGGATCGGTCGTCGTCCGCGGCATCCACGAACACATGAGCGAAGACGACATTCGGGACATCGCTAAGGCAATCAACAAAGCGGCACACGGTCTAACCGAATCGGCGTAATTCGTAGGGAACGGAGATCTCCGTTCCCTCCATTTTGTAGGTCGAGATTCATATCTCGACACCGATCGAAATGTTAGTTTTTGAAAATCTGAATTTGCTGTAAAGCCCCAGCGGGGCGACATGTATATAGAAACGCCGAAGTCCCACACCCCTAAGCCCCAGCGGGGCGACATGTGTATAGAATGAAACTACGTCCGTTTTCTGTAGGAGGGAATTCTAATTCCCGACTATTGCATTGATTCATGATGCCTGATCTATCAGCTATGGTGGATTCTTAAAATATGGTGGATTCTTAAAATAAATAGACGCTTTCGCCCCCCATGTTTGGTAGGCACTGTTTCCAACTGCGCCGGTTTTGAGTGTCTCATTAATTCTAAGGTCCACTATAATTCTAAAATCTACTATAACAACTTGCGTTATATTGATAAGGAAACACAATGCGTACTTTGATCATAGTAATATTGATCGGGGTTTTCGGCCTGTGTTATTTTGAAATGACTTTTGCTGATATCACCATTGACGGTGAAACCGTCCACGTCGAAACCGATGCTTACACTGTCCAATTTGACCGCGGTGTGATTACCCATCTCCATAACAAACTTACCGCCGAGACCTACACCCTACCTGAGATAGAATTCAGAGCGCAGACCGGTATCTTGAGGAGACAACACGGACACATCTGGACAAGAGACATGACCGCAACAGAGGCCAGAAAAACAGGACAGGACAGTGCCACACTCCTATTCCGTCGGGGTGGAAACGAAATTACCCTCACCATTGAAGTAGAAGCACACACCGGCGACCTACTCATCGGAGGGAACGCAGTATCCGATATCCCTGGCGTCTACGGCTTTCAGTGGGGTTGCGGCGATCTAGATATCCAAAACCTAGAACTCATTCTTCCCGCCCGCGGTGGACAAGTCATTAACGATTCCTCCCCAATCACCAACAAAGGATTCAATTATCCCGGACGTTGGGAAGCACAACTCGCCATTATCCAAGGTGAACGCGGCGGATTTTATATCCGCGGAACAGATGAAACCTTCCAGTTCAAAAGGCTGGATTGCCAAAAAGATAGCGAGAACCTCGCGCTCGGTTTCCAGACCCACAACCAAGCCCCCTGGGACACGCTCACCACTGCACAGTCTGTGATATGGCGATTGAACACCTACGTCGGGGACTGGCGTGTTCCTGCACAAATTTACCGCGACTGGATGGAACGAACCTTCAACCCGTGGCGGTTATCAGACATGCCCACGTGGGTTCAGGACATCGGCTTGGTTGTTAATGGTTCTTTGGACACCGAATCCTTAGATCGACTTACAGAACTGATTGATCCAACCAAAACGTTGCTCTATCTGGTCGGTTGGCGCAAAAATGGATACGATCAGAATTATCCCGATTATACCGCAGAAGAAGGGTTTGGCGACTTTGTTGAATACGCGCATCAACATGGGTTTCGGGTCATGCTGCATGTCAACCTTGTCGGGATATCCCCCTATCATCCCCTCTACCCCGAATTTCAGCCTTTTCAATTCCGAGATCCTTGGAGTGAAGAACCCATCGGGTGGAAGTGGGATGAAATAGGCAATCCGAAACGTCATGCCTGGATAAATAACGCCAGTTCTAAATTCAGGAATCTCCTCGTCCAACGACTTAAAGAAGTATGGGAGAAATACAGGGTAGATGCCTTCCACCTCGACATCAGCCATGTCGTCGAGAATGACGCAAGCGGCTTAATCGACGGATTAAATTCAGCGCAAGGCAATGTGCAGATGCACTTGGAATTGGCAGAGGCTATGCCCGGCGTTGTTTTCAGTGGCGAACATCTTCACGAAGCCACCTTCTTCCGTGAGAACTTCGCCCAACGTTGGAAACTGTCCCCCGAATCAACACCCCATCCTATAAGCGCATTCCTATTTTCTCCTTACACCCGTCCCTACGGCTATCTCGGACTCCCTTCTCCGGAGAATAATCCACTGGGTTATCAAGATTATCTTAATTCCTATGAGGTTTGGGGCGTATTGCCAACTGTTCAGGCGGGATTGAGCGTGCTGAATGGACGGCTTACTCAGCAGATACTCGCTGTTGCCCATCAGTGGCAGGAACTTGGCTTAAGACCTGACTTTGCATCCGATTGGGATCCCAACACCCTGTTCCAATACACGACCCGAGATGGTGAAACCGTAACCTATCAACGCACACCTACAGGTTCCACTCTCATCTTGCCCCAAGACGGTGGATATGAGCGCGTCTACGGTGTTACAGAGGTGCAAACACATCGAAGCCTTCCCCACTGGCGTGCCTACAACGAGACAACTATCCTCGGCTTAGATCCAAGCAAATACTATTTCCTTGACAACACGCACCGTGACTTTTCCCAGCCGCATCTTAACGCCCTGCCACCGGGGGTTACCGTAACTGAAACCCGCGTCACCGAAAACGCTGCCCTCTTTGGACTTGAAAAAACCAATGTTTCACTCGAAATCGATCTATTGTCAAAACTCCATCTAGCAAGAACCGGAATTGTTATCAATGGTGCAGAATTGCCCCTACAACGAGGAGCAACCTTCAGACACTCACAAAGCACGCTCTCTGGTGTCACCAAACCTGCGGTTCATGCACATCCCTTTTACCAAGATGGTAGCGGGGACACATTCGGAGAATTTACACTCCCGCTGCCAGATAGCCCCGATATTCGTCTCAATTTTTATATCGGTTTGTGGGAAGGTTCCGAAAGATCTGATGGAGTTACCTTCATTGTCTCCGTCCAAGACGAAGAGATTTTTCGTCAACACTACAACCAACAAAGCTGGCAGCTCGTAACCCTTAATTTGTCTCCTTATCAAGGCAAACTTGTCAAACTCCGCTTTACTACCACCCCAGGACCAAATGGCAATGCCAGTTGGGATTGGGCGGTGTGGGGCGAACCCAAAATCATCTCTAAACCTGATAACTCACCCATAAAAGTCGGCTTTTTCTCTCCGATTGAACCCATATCGAGCGTCCCTGATACACTGAGCTATATCGGTAGTGGACACTATACCCTCGAAGCCGTACTCCCCGCACAGCTCCTCTTTTTTCTCGACCCCGGTCAACTAGTCGTGCCACCTTACAATCTCAGAGATGCTCAATTCACCGCCGGACTCCAATTTGATAGCATCTTTCGACTCGGAAGTGTATACAGGTCAGGCAACCGCACAACTGTTGAAAATCTTAACGGAGAACGCAAGCCGAGCATCTTTGCACATCCTCCTACAAATGGGCAGACTATTCTCCAGTTTCCACTCCACCTCCCTCAATCCCCAAGACTAATCTTCTCCTTCTCAATGGTACTACAGGACAACCCTTGTAGCAATGGGGTTCTCTTTCGGGTCCTCCTCAACGGGCAAAACCGATTTGAACACCTCATTGAAACCCCGGACTGGGTAGATGCGGACCTCTCCCTCTCTGAGTTCGCCGGTCAAACCGTCCTGTTGGAATTGGCAACCGATCCTAATGGAAGCAATAGTTGCGATTGGGCACACTGGGCAGATCTGCTGATCGCCGTTGAGGAATCCGCACTTGCCGGCGATGTCAACAGTGATGGACAGGTCAATGTCCTTGACCTCATCCTCGTCGCAAGCAATTTCGGTGAACAACCACCCAGCAACCCATTGGCAGACACCAACAAAGATGGAGCGGTGAATATCTTGGATCTTGTGTTTGTCGCAGAGCATCTCAGTCAAAACGCCGCCGCACCTTCCCAGCTAGCTCTCGTCAAATCTATCCCGTCCACTGCCAAAGAGGTTATCGCCGCACAGCGTGCCTTGACCGAGTTAGAGGCTATTCCCAATAAATCACACGGCGTTCAAATCGCCATCGAACTGCTCCGACACTACCTGTCACTCGCGGACCAGAACGTCCAAGAGACCAAACTGCTCCCCAACTATCCCAACCCCTTCAACCCAGACACATGGATACCGTATCAGCTATCAGAAGGGTCAACGGTCACTGTCAAAATCTACGATGTGACCGGCAGCTTGCTCAGAACAATCCAAGTCGGACACAAGCCGGTCGGATACTACCTCACCCGCGGGCGTGCCATCTACTGGGACGGTCGAAACCAAAACCGAGAGCCGGTCAGCAGCGGTGTCTACTTCTACACCCTCAGTACCGATACCTACACCCAAACCCGTCGCATGGTTATCGTCAAGTAGGAAGCAAAAGAGGAGAAAACGGGAAAACGAGAGAACGGGAAAACGAGAAGACAGGAAAGATGATGCGTAAGCAGAAACCGAGTTTTTTCTTCAAAACTTGGTTTCTCTAAAAGAAAAAATCTTGAGATCATTGCGTCTTAGCGACTTTGCGTTAATTTTAGTAGGAGTTACGCACTTCAGTTTGTAGTAGCGCAATTCATTGCGCGTTCTTCCCTCCCACTGCTTGCGAGGGAATAGAGGGGGACGGGCGATGAATCGCCGAACTACAAGGCTTTGACCATTCAACTGCGTAAGTCCTATTTTAGTTCAGTAGGTCGAAATCCATATCTTGACAAAACACTTCACAAAATCTTAATCTATATTTAATATTTATGTGTTATAATTTCCACATATCAACAAGGGAGAAAAACAGATGCTACTCAAATTTCAACGCATTTTTTGGTTCATCGCCCTAAGTTTTGTTTGGGTTGCCATCAGCCATGGGGAAGAAACCCTCCAAATTCTGGAGAACGAGCAGAAACTTGTCCTAACCGGAGAAATCTCCAAAGCCCTCGGCACCTATGACGAGCATCTCAAGGGAGCTGTGGAATACCTGCTCTGCGGACCGGGAGGCAAAGAATACGAAAGTATTATCGTCGTCAATAGCTCCGCGCAGGAAATCCACGACGCAATGCTCAAACTCGGCGTCGAGAGGGGCACCCCACCGATGTACGATGAAGACAAGGATGAGATGATTGGCGCGACAGGGACCGGCGTCCTAGTGTTCGTCGAATGGGAGACAAACGGTAAGATCAAAAGGGTGCGTGCCGAAGACCTCCTCCAAGACACCCGAACCCAAAAACCGATGAAAAATGTAGAGTGGATCTTTTCCGGCTCTCGTGAGATCCCCGATCTCGACAGTGAAGACGAGGACGCGATGATACCCCAAGCATTTGTCGGAAACGACATTATTGCCCTTAACTATATCGACGGCAGCGCACTGTTTCAAAGTCCGATCCCTTCCGAAGAAAGCCCCTACAAAAAGAACGCAGAGACACTCCCACCACTCGGCACATCGGTGAAAGTCACGATCGAGGTAAGCTCAAAAATGCAACGCTATATTCTAATCAGCGGCAAGGTCCAAGGGGTTGGATTTCGCCATTTCACCAGACAAAACGCTATGAAACTTGGTGTGCACGGCTATGCGAAGAACCTGCCCAACGGTAAGGTGGAGGTCGTCGCCGAGGGGGATAAAGCGACCCTAGATGAATTTGTGAAAGTCCTTTGGAAAGGACCGCCTGCCTCTATAGTTAAAGATGTTAAAGTCGAAGCGCGTCCGCATAGCGGGGAGTACACCTCTTTTGGTATTAAGTATTGAGAGATAATTCATTAACGGAAAGGAACAATAGTGCGGAAAGAATTCATCAAGTTTGTTCATAAACTTGCGGCGGAAAGTGCCGAAGTCATAAAGCCGTATTTCGCCGCTTTCGACCTTGAAGTTGAGATGAAAGAGGACGAAACGCCTGTCACCGCTGCGGATCGAGGGGCAGAGGAGATCATGCGCGATCTGATCCGCAAAGCGTTCCCCGACCACGGGGTCATCGGCGAGGAGTTCGGAAACGAAAATGAAACCGCCGAGTTTGTCTGGGTGCTGGATCCGATAGACGGCACAAAATCATTTACAAGTGGATGCCCACTTTTTGGAACACTAATCTGTCTCCTGCACGGGGGACAACCCGTCTTGGGGGCAATCAATCAGCCCATCTTAGAGCGGTTGTGCATCGGCGATAACAATCAAACAACCGTCAACGGACATCCGGTGCATGTCCCAGAGACCGACACACTTTCTGAAGCAATCCTGCTGACAACGGATATTCTGAGTATTGGTAAATATCAGAATCGGGCGGGATTTGAGGTTCTACTTCATCAAGCGAAAATGTTCCGTACATGGGGCGACTGCTACGGCTATCTATTGCTCGCATCGGGAGGTGCCGACATCATGCTCGACCCCATCGTGAATCCGTGGGATGTGCTTCCGGTGGTTCCAGTAGTTCGTGGTGCGGGTGGAATTGTTACCGCGTGGGACGGCAGCGATGTCGTTCAAGGGGATTCGTGTGTGGCTGCAACCCCGAATCTACACCCCCATGTCTTGGAAATCCTAAACGCCAACTGATAGCTTGATTCATGTTAAGAAATCCCGAATCGTAGGGGCGGGGTTTCCCCGCCCGAAAAGGAACCAGTTGTTTTCACGTTTTACGCATCACGTTTCACGTCCTTAAGGAGTTTATCGGCCATGAAAATAAGGCGACTACTGCTCTCTTTTATGCTGTTGCTATGTTTGCAATTCCCGTTCACCGTCTCTGAAACCCAAGCCTTTATCGCGAGACATTATACCCTTCAAGAGGTTCTGGCTGAATGCAGCAACATCGTTTTCGGGACTGTCACCTCAGTCAATCAGAAACGCATGACCGCTAAGGTGAAAGTCGAAGAAAACCTCAAGGGAAAAAGCGACTTCCAAGAGATTAAAATTAACCTATCCACCGGTCAAGGCAACTTTCCGGAAAAGATGATCCAAAAATTTGAAGCAGGAAAGCCGATTATTATCTTCTATAAGAGGGAAGGACGGCGAATCCCCAGCCTCGGACATGTTGACGGCACCTGGTTCCAAACCTTTGCCCAAGACCGATCAGATAAAAGCCGTGTTTGGTGGAATTTCACCCATATCGAAATCTATATGCACCGGACCTACAAAGGTTCAACGCCCGACTTTCAGCGGGTTGTGCGGGATACGCTAGCTGGGAGAATCAAGCCTTCCAATAAAAGGTCCTCAAAGGTGGAGTCCCTCGCCGAAGCATCTACCGGTGCGGTGCGTGTACTGGTCCTCTCCGGCAATCGTTCTGATGTCGAATTTCCCACCATTTCTGCCTTCGATTCGATTGAGGAACATCAAGTCGTTTACCAAAGAACGAAAGATCGCAACCTACCAACTCTCAACTACGCAGACATTCTCTGGTTGGGGCAAGGGGAAATCTGCGAAGATAAATATCGCTTGAACAAGGAACGGGAGAACAAGATCAAGGCGTTTGTGAAGGATGGCGGTGTGGTTATCGTTTCAGGCCAAGACAGCGATGATGATCGACCATGTCCGACAGGCTGGACCCCCGAACCGATGAAGGGAGTGGAACGGCAGGGGCGTAGCGACTTTGAGCCAACACGAGCCGCAGGCACATTGTTTAGCGAACCGAATGAAATCCAGTTCGGCGATGTATTCCTTGACGACGCATGGACGAAATGGAGCGATAAATATACGATCCTTGCCACCACAAATGATGGGAAAGAAATTGCCTTTGCGACCTTGGAATACGGCGAAGGACTGTACCTCATCACAAGTCTCCAAAACGAAACCAGTGCCAACGTTTTTATCAATCATCAGATAATAGAGAACCTAATTTATTATGCTGTCAAATGGCTAGATGATCAATCGTAGCGTCGACTTTGTTTCAGAAACTCATTTCGTAAAAGTGCTCTTTTGTACCACAATCTGTTAGATTGTGATCCCAGTCCGCAAACTAACAGTTCGCGCTACATCTGTCAGATTGCCGATGATTACAGCATTTACCTGTACCACAATCTGTTAGATTGTGATCCTAGCACGCCAACTAACAGTTTGCGCTACATCTGTCAGATTGCCGATGATTACAGCATTTACCTGTACCACAATCTGTTAGATTGTGATCCTAGCACGCCAACTAACAGTTTGTGCTACATTTTAATGAACTAATGAACTAATGAACCAACATGATTAAATCAAAAGCAAAGCCCTCAATTTTGGCGTTGGTATTTTTGTGTCTCACCTTCAATTCAGCGGGGACAGCCCATGCGGTTATCCCGCAACTCTTGGGGCCCCTTTCAGCCCTGCTCAGTATTATCCCTCAGCTCCTCGCGATAATCGGCGTTGCCTTTTTAACTGCATTTGTGTTCGCCCGCGATTGGCTAAAAGGATTGTTTTACCGTATCCGCGAATCTGCCCTGCTCACGACAATTACCCTGATACTTCTCCTCGCGATCATTGGGGCAGGCGTCTGGGTGATTTATGGAACTCTTCAATCCGGTCAACCGTTCGCCACAACAATGGGGGAGGTTCGGCTTGAGAAACCGCTCGTAAAACAGTCTTGGCCTGCGTTTCGAGGAGGTGTTACGCGTACCGGACAGCTCGACAACTTGCCCGGGCCAACGCATCCCACAATCTCATGGTTGTTCAAAGGGAAAGGCAATGTTATCGTAGATTTTCCTTCCTCGCCGGCGGTGGTTGGGTCTCAAGTCTATATCGCTGCCGCACAAGGATCGTTCTTTTCCAGCGGAGGCGCGGTCTACTGCCTTGATGCAGATAGCGGGGTTGACCTCTGGCGATATGATACGTCGGTTCAGATTTTTTCTTCACCAACAGTTGTTGGGGGACGTGTTTATGTCGGCGAAGGGTTTCACCAAGACGCAGATTGCCATCTCCATTGCCTCAATGCCGATAATGGGCGTATGATTTGGACATTCAAAACGGCGAGCCATGTGGAATCAACCCCCTTCGTCAGTCAAGGAAAGGTCTACTTCGGTGCGGGGAACGATGGTGTCTACTGCCTTGACGCGCGTAAAGGAAAAATAATCTGGCACTATCCATCTATCCATGTAGACATGTCGCCAGCGGTATGGAGGGGGAAAGTCTACTTCGGGACCGGCTACGGCGAATATCGGATCTACGCTGTTGATGCGAATAGCGGTGCAGAGGTTTGGTCAGAACGCGTGGATTACCCCGCTTGGGGGAGTCCAAGTGCCGATGGCGATGTGGTCTTTTTCGGACTCGGCAACGGTAACTTTATTGAGAGTGCCGCAGTGCCAAAAGGACGAATTACCGCCCGTAACGCCGAAACAGGAGCGCAGATCTGGGGGTATGAAGTGGAAGATTCCGTCCTTACAGCGGTCGCCTATCGTAACGGATTTGTCTATTTTGGCTCACGAGATGGGGGTGTCTACGCACTCAACGCCGCTGACGGTGCACTAAGTTGGAGAGCCGATATTGGATATTCGGTCGTGTCCTCACCGGCGGTCACAGAAAGTTCGGTATACGTCGGCGCAGATAACGGCGTAATCTACAAAATCGACATCAACAGCGGTCGCGTAGTGTGGCAGTTTGATACAAACAAAATTACCGGCGGCAGCCCAATCTACTCCTCACCGGCTATCGCCAATGGCAAGCTCTATATTGGATTGAAGGATTACCTCTTATGCCTTGGCGGAGCAGAGACGATCGAGGAAACGCCAAAACTTGATGATCAGTAGCGTAGTATAATGCTAGGGTCTGTTGACATTTGCAAACCCAACTTTATTTTTCATCGGAAAGCCTCTCCAGCAGAAGGTTATGTCGTAAAGGCAATCTTTTGTACCACAATCTGTTAGATTGTGATCTTCAGTCCGCAAACTATGGTAGATGATAGAATTACTGATACATTTGAATAATATCCTCAATAGACATTTCTGTTTGATATTGTTGGATTCGCTTTATATTAGCAAAATCGTGTTCAATCGGATTGTAATCCGGGGAATAAGGGGGTAAAAACATCAGACTCGCCCCTGAAGCCTCTATTAACTGTCGGGTCTTTGGCGTTTTGTGAAGTCGTGCATTATCAAGGATTACGACGTGTTTTGAAGTCAAGCGTGGACATAACTGCCCGGCTAACCAATCATTGAAATCGTTGGCTTTGCAACTGCCTTCAAATAACCGTGCCGCAGTGAAGGTATCTTCAAAACGTGCGGCAATAAGTGTGGTGGTCCGAGTGCGTTGACTGGATATAAGGTCAAACACGGGTGTGCCTAAAGGCGCATAGCCATACCGTCTATAACCGTCGTCTCGAAAGCCACTCTCATCGGCATAAACTACGGATTTACCAACGATTTTGACTTGTTCGAGTTGTTGACGATAGGCGTGTCGTTTTTCATCGCACCGCTCCTTATAACCGAGGGTCTTTTTTTTTCGCGTGTACCCTAGCCGTTTGAGGCTATACCCTATACAGAAGGTCGACACTCCAAAATGAACGGCGCGTTCTTTGAGGGTCTGGTCTGGAAAATCAGCAACATGTTGTTTCAGCGCATCATAATCAATAGACCGGGGCCCTCGGGGACCGGGGCGTTGATAAGCGAATGGATCCGGGGCGTTTAGCCACTTATAGATAGTGGTCCGTCCGACGTTAAACCGTTTAGCGGCTTCTGTTTTGCTGCCGCCGGCTTGTATGAAATCAAGGACGCGTTTGCGTAAATCGGGTGAATATCTCATAATACTTATATCGTAACACATTTCTAAATAATGTTCACTTATTTATATTATCTACCATAAATGAGTTTTAAGAAATTAAACGGGTAATTCTATATTGCTCCCAGACCCGGTAGGTGCGGTTGGAAACCGCACCGGACATCGCTCGGAAATTACCCAATTAATAAATTAATCTTCATACAGTTTGCGCTACATTTGTCAGATTGCCCGATGACTACAGCGTTTGCCGAATTAGCTATATCAAAATGTCAACACGCCCTAGGTGCTCGCTGATAAACCAAGCGTTGGCAACCGGCGCAAGAGTCGGGAGTTGGAATTCCCTCCTACACTTCATGTTGGGGAGGAATGCTACGATCAAGCGATTCAATCTCAGTCGGTGTTAAGAAACGATATTTCCCAATCGCAAGCCCTCCCAACGTAAGCGATCCAATCCCTACCCGTTTGAGATGTGCGACCTCATGACCTACGGCGTGGAACATACGCCGAATCTGTCGCTTCTTTCCTTCATGGATAACTACCTTGAATTGTGTTTGCCTTTCTCTTCTCCCAATTTGGTTGACTTTCGCCGAAGTGATTGCCCCCCCCTCAATTTCAATTCCCTCCCGCAATCTTTGAATCTTTCCTCGATTTGGCTGCCCCTCTACCCATGCAATGTACGTTTTCTGGATCTCATGGCTCGGATGGAGGATTCTATGTGCGAAATCCCCATCGTTTGTCATTAGCAGCAGTCCCTCCGTATCAAGATCCAACCGTCCAACTGGATAGATCCGCTCGGATATATCACGCACCAACGCCATGACCGTCGGACGGCCGCGCTCATCGCGCACCGTTGTTACGTAGCCTGCCGGTTTGTTCAGCATCAGGTAGATCCGCTTCGGCTTCCCACGTACCGGTTCACCATCAAATGTAATCTCAGCCCCTTGTGGATCGATGTGGGCACCGGGAATCAACACCTTCTCACCGTTGACAGAGACCCGTCCTGCGGAGATATGTTTCTTCGCATCCCGTCGAGAAGCGATGCCGGATTCTGAAAGGAATTTTTCGAGGCGCATTTTTTCGTGCACTATCCCTAAAATAGGTAGACATGAGGAAGGAAAAGCAGTAGAATAACCCAAGTTACCATCTTAATTGGGAAGAAATTTTCGTAAGGAACGCAGATCTGCGTTCCCTACACAGGTTGGTATCTACTTTCGCTCCAGAGAAGCGATATGTCTATAGAATCACAATCACCCAATCCCTGCGCTCCAGAGGAGCACCATGTATAGAGTTCATTAGTTTAACCCAAGTTGCTAGGTTCTGTTGACATTTAACGGTCCGTAGGTTGGGTTGAACGGGAACCGTGAAACCCAACAATGTCCCCCTCCGTAGGTCGGGCATCTTGCCCGACTCATAGCCCCAGCGGGGCGACATGTGTATAGAAAAAAGGATAAAACCAGCCAGCCCCAGCGGAGCGACATGTATGTGGCATCGTAACGCAACTAGCAACTTAGGTTAGTTTAATGAATCCGAGGCTTGCGTTAGAGTAAACGGTATGTTCAGAAATTTTATTGTGATGGAAAACTACAAGATATGTCAAGTGGAAAATAGATGGATTAGAGATGTTTAACTGAAGCTGTAAGGAGGGAAAAATGCGACTTGGCGGACCAGTATTTGGTGAAATTTCCAATCCTGACGATTGGGCAAAAGCAGTCAAGAATCACGAATACAGTGCTGCCTACTGCCCTGTCAACTCAGACAGCGATGAGTCAACCATTGACGCATACATCGAAGCCGCGAAAAAAGCGGATATCGTCATTGCGGAAGTCGGCGCATGGAGCAACCCAATCAGCATTGATGATACAGAACGCGAGGCTGCGCTAGAAAAATGTCGGACGCAACTCGCGCTTGCCGATCGGGTCGGTGCAAACTGCTGCGTCAACATCTCCGGCTCACGAGGACCCAAGTGGGACGGTCCTCATCCCGATAATCTAACAGATGATACCTTTGATCTGATCGTCGAGAGCGTCCGCTCAATTATCGATCACGTGAAACCCACGCGGACGTTCTACGCGCTCGAAACGATGCCGTGGGCTTACCCCGAAGGACCCGATAGCTACCTGCGTTTACTCAAAGCCATCGATCGGGGGCAGTGTGCCGTCCACCTTGACCCGGTGAATATCATCAACGGTCTGGAACGCTACTACCACAGCGGAGATCTCATCCGCGACTGTTTCGCGAAACTCGGCGCGCATATTAAAAGCTGTCACGCAAAGGACATCGCTCTTGCCGATACCTTAACCCTTCACCTCGATGAGACCCGTCCCGGTCTCGGTGGGCTTGACTATGCGACATATCTGCGTGAACTGGATCGACTCGATCCGGATGTACCGTTGATGCTTGAACATCTCCCATCTGCCGAAGAATACGCGCTCGGTGCTGAACATATTCGGTCGGTCGCTGATGAAGTCGGTGTCACGATTCGATGAACTTTGTGATAAATCCTTGGTATTTTACGATTGGCTCATATTAAAAAAGCACAAAATACTGAAAAAACCGTAGGCGGGGCATCTTGCCCCGCCCGTCCGTGCCAAAAACTCGGTTTCTGTTGCACGCTTTCTTAACATGAACCTTACGATTTAAGGAGGATAAAATGACCTCAATAGGATCTGGATTCAAAGCGGCTGTTATTGGCTGCGGCGGTATGGGACGAGGCCATATAGCAAAAGCGAAAAGTCTGGGAATTGAACTGGTCGGCTATTGCGATGAGATTGGAGAAAAAGCCGAGGAAGCGTTGGCGGAATTTGGCGGTGCCTATGCCACAACCGACGCCGACCGCATCATGCGCGACGATTCCATTGATCTGATAGTAATCGCCACCCACCACGATGCACACCATCCGCTCGCGCTTGCTGGAGCGCAAGCCGGTAAGCACATTCTCTTGGAGAAACCGATGTGTGTCACCCGCGCTCAAGCCATCGAAGTGGCTGAGATGGTGGAGCGGACCGGGGTCAAACTTGTGATCAATTGCAAGTTCCGAATCGCACCCACAGCGCAAAAGGCACGCGAACTGCTAGCCCAACCGCGCATGAGCCACGGTCAGCTAGCGATGAACGATTCCGGTGCGAGCGGTAGTACATGGGTCTGGCATGCGGACGATGGTGGTGGTCTGTTGATTAGCACCGCCGTCCATACCATCGATCTGCTCACATACCTGATGGATAGCGAGCCGGATCGGATCTATGCCGAAGGGCGAATCTTTGGGCAAAACAAAGGCACCGCCGGCTACCCTGACGGGCTGGTGGGGACAATTCTCTGGAAGAGCGGCGGACTTTCCACAGTAATTAGCACCGATCAGGGCATGAACCCATTTGTGTCCAAGTGGTTCCATCAGATGTGGGATGGCGAGCGTAGCGCAGTCTTTTCCTCTCACATGACGCGCGTCGACTTTGGTGGATGCGAAATGGACTATCTGGACGCACGGAAATTACCAGAGGCGGAGATAGCCAAAGCGTCAATGATGGTCAACCTATTGGCGGCGATTCGGACGGACGGAGATACCCTGTGCAACGCCCGCGACGGTGTGCGCGCCGTGTCTATATGCAACGCCTTAGATGAAGCCGCTCGCACCGGCACCCCCCAAACTGTACCGAACTAGAACACGATCTCACCGCTTGTGAGAACTGGGGTGCGAGGGGATAAAGCTGTTTTTCCGTTCGTTCATGTATTAACTTACTGGTTCATTTAGCCCCAGCGGGGCGACATGTCTATAGTACACGGATAAACAAATATCCTAAAGCCCCAGCGGGGCGACATGTGTATCCGAAGGGTGGAAATTAATTTGCATTGCCAGATTCATAAATTCGCCAAGCCCCATCCTCTTTCCGCATCTTAATGAGTATATCTGATGGTGCCGGTCTGTTCTCCATTTCCACTGCTATCCTCTCCATTTCCGCTTCTGCCCCCGGAATTTCCGCTTCTGCCGCCGCTTGGTGGTCTTCCGGTAAATTCTGCATCACCATTCCTATCAGTTCTCCGATCTGTAGTTTCGGCTCTCTCAACCGGAAATAGAATTCACCGCCTACATATTCTCTGCTCACAATTTCTGCCCTACCAAGCATCTGGCTAAGCATCCCCTCGGTGAACTGCTGCGCCTCCGACCCTGCCTCAGCGATTTCTGCTTTCGTGTCTTCTACGGCTGGGATACTACTTTCTATATCTTCCCTGACAGCTCCTGTCACGAGTGGGAGCATTGCCTTAACGTCGAGATTCTTATACGCCTCCAGATAGGCGTTCATCACATCTTCGGCAGACCGACCCTCATCGTCTAATGACGTGGAGGTATCGGTGGAGAGGCTCTGGTCCGCCTCTGGCTCAAATTCTGCCTCCAACATGAGTTGTACTATATCTGCTTCTTCAAATTGATCCAAGGAATTGTCAACCGGCTCCGTTCCTTCTGCGGACGCTGCAGGGGCAATTTGTGACGGATTGTCCCTGTTTTCTGTATTTTGAGCGGAATCAGTTTGTGCTACTAATCCTTCAGAGCTGTTTCGTGGACGTGGCGTGCCATCCTCCCACGGCGATAAATACACCCGCTCCTCGACTATGGGCGCATTCATCTGGCGGACACCAACAAAACCGATAAAAATCAGCACAATCAGTGCTGCTACACCAACCGTTATCTTAGGCACCGTTCCAACTTTCATGACAGTCAGACCTCCCGAATATATTTTTTTTAGTGTCATTGTGGGAGAAACGAATATGCCGGTGAGAAGATATTGCAACCGTTTGGAGAGTTGCCGCTTCGCACGCGACAGCCGAGACGCAACTGCGTCATACGACAGCCTATGCGTGTTTGTCAGCTCGTCGTAGCTTGCACCCTCCAGATAGAAGGCACGGGCAATTTCCCTGTCTTTCTGCGGAAGCGTCTCTATTGTCCGACGAATCAACTCTCTCTGTTCCTGTTGTATCAATTGCTCATCAGGTGAATCCTGCGTTTGAAGTATCTGTTCGTTTACTTCATCAAGGGATACAGTCTCGCCCCTCTGTTTGCGGAGCCACTGCCGTGCACAATTCCGTGTAATCTCAGCTAACCAACTCTTGAATTTAGTCGCATCCTCAAGCTGCCCTAATCCTTGATAGGCGTTGAAGAAGGCGTCTTGCACCACCTCTTCGGCATCATGGGCATTATCCACGATTCCGACTACGATTGCATAAACATAGGCGTAATACTCCCGCATCAGATCCGCAAATGCCCCTTCATCCCCAGTTTGGGCGCGATAGATGAGCACATTCTCTTTAGCCATGGCGCTTCATTCCTCCCTTACACCCTATCAAGATGCAGCTCTAAGATTTTTTTGGCACTTTTTTCACTCTGAAATGTCATTCTAGGAGATTTTTTGCCCATTTTTTCACGAAGCCAAAAATAAAAAGGCGAATGGACGGAACCATTCGCCTTCTTGTAACATGAGCCTTAAGGTGAATACTTTCAAAAACGACTTAACCCATCTCAGATAACCGCTTCTCCAGCGCAACCGCCTCCTCTAACTGTTTCATATAACCGATAGAATGCGTTAAATAGGTGTTAGGGTCCGGCCTTGCGGGCAGGCAATCCAAGGAGAGATAGCCCTCAAATCCGATTGCATCAAGTTCCCTGATCACACCCGTGAAATCAATATGCCCCATCCCCGGCATTTGACGGTTGCTGTCCGCTAGATGAATCAGCATCAGTCGGCGTTCCGCCCGTCGGATCGCATCGGGGACGGAGACATCCTCAATGTTCGCATGGAAAAAGTCCACCATCACGCCCAAGTTCTCCTGCCCAACTTCATCAGCGACACCAACGGCGTCAACCACACTGTTCATAAACCCTGCATAGCCTTCAAACCGATTCACCGGCTCCATCGCCACCCGTACACCACGGTCAGCAGCGTAACGGCTGATTTCGCGTGCGGACTGAACAAAGTTTTGTCTCACCGTTAGGAGCGGAACGTCAGAAACCGGGTACTTCGGTTCAGCCGGGCAGCAGCAGATTTCATAGACGGACACATTCAGATCCACCGCTAAGTCTGTACATTTTTGGGCGTAACCTATCGCATAACGCCGAACCACCTCGTCGGTGGAAGCCAAATCGCGCACCTCGCCGGCGTGCCACGTCGCCCACGCCCCAAGCAGCGCCGCAATCTCCAACCCCATCGACCGCGCTATCTCAGCAATTTCCCGATACCGTTCTATCTCGATTCGATCCGGTTCTGCGGTGAGATCTATGCCATCATAGCCAGCGTTCTTGACCAATTCAAGCACCGCACGCGGTTGCTCCCAAATGTCTAACCCGAAGGTTGCTAGTGTGTCAACGATTACCGAGTATTTCAATTGAGCCATCGTAATCTCCTTCTATTTTTCCATTGACTTGCTAACCGATTGCTTGTATCATCACTCCAAATACAAGCATTCAATCACTTTCCACCTTTTTATATCCATTCCTATGAAATGAGTCCAGACATGACAAAAACCGATCTCTGCTACTTGTCAGCCCTGCAACTGCGGGAACTATACCAAAAAGGCGAGGTGTCACCGGTTGAGGTAACTGAAGCGGTACTCCGCCGCATAGATCAACTCAACCCCAGCCTCAACGCCTTCATCACGACAACGCCAGAACTCGCGCTTGAGGGAGCGCGCCGTGCCGAACAAGCCTACCAAACTGATGAATCTCCGCCCTTGTTGGCTGGCATCCCGACCTCAATAAAAGACCTTGTGGCAATGACAGGGATTCGGAATACCCGCGGTTCCTTGCGTTACAAAGATTCCGTATCAGACTTTGATGCACCGATCATCGAGCGGTTTCACGAAGCCGGTGCCGTACTACTAGGTAAGACCAATCTGCCTGAATTTGGGTGGAAGGGGGACTCAACGAACCGTATCATCGGTTCTACTCATAATCCGTGGAAACACGGTCGTACCGCTGGCGGTTCTAGCGGTGGTGGGACGGCAGCACTTGCCGCAGGGTTAGGACCCCTTGCCCAAGGCAGCGACGGCGCAGGCTCGATTCGTATTCCGGCGAGTTTCTGCGGTATTTACGGACTCAAACCCTCGTGGGGAATCATCCCGCAGTATCCTCCCAGTGCCGTCGAACTGCTCTCCCACATCGGTCCGATGACACGGACAGTCGCCGATGCAGCACTCATGTTGAACGTCATGGCTGGAGCCGATCCACGTGACCGTCTCTCGATTCCTACGGAGACCGATTATTTAGCCGCTCTGGAGGGAGATATTGCAGGGCTGCGCGTTGCGTGGTCGCCCGATCTGGGTTACGCACTCGTCGATCCGGAGGTCCGTGAAATCGTTACGAAAGCCGCACTGCGTTTTGAGGAACTCGGCTGCCACGTTGAGGAAGCCCACCCCGGTCTCGAAGATCCGTGGGAGGACATCGTTCATATCATCTGGGGATCCACATTCGCCGGCTTACATCTCGATAACCTAGATGCGGTTCGCGATCAGATCGATCCGGGCTTAGTGAGAGTGATAGAACAGGGACTCCAACTTTCGGGGCCTGAAGTTGCCATAGCCTACGCAAAGCGTAATGACTACTACGACGCTTGGCGGCAATTCATGGAGCAATATGACCTCCTGCTAACCCCTGCGCTGCCTGTGACAGCGTTTCCAGCTGGCGATGATCATCCGGGACAAATCGACGGCCAACCGACGACCTATCTGAGCTGGACAGCGTTCACCTATCCGTTCAACATCACCGGTCAACCGGCGGCGTCCGTTCCATGCGGTTTTGCCAGCGATGGGCTGCCGGTTGGCCTGCAAATCGTCGGACGATGGCGTGACGATGTAACCGTACTCCGCGCCTCCGCTGCCTTTGAGAAACTCGCGCCCTGGGCAGATAAACGACCCCCACTCGACTAGAGGTTGGGACAATTATGTATAAGGTCCACCAGCTCAATGAACTAATGAACCTATCTTCTATAGCCCGTAGATTGGGTTCCGGTCTTTTGTACCACAATCTGTATGAAGTTTAAGTATTTAAATCGGTAATCCCGATTTGCCTCCAAACACACGGTAGGCGCGGTTTTCAACCGCGCCGGTGTCGCTAGCAAATTACCGAACTGTTTTTTTAATTTTCATTTAGATTGTGATTCCAATCCGCAACCTAACAGTTCGCGCTACATTTGTCAGACTGCCCGATGATTATAGTAGAGCCCGTAGGTTGGGTTGAACGACAGTGAAACCCAACATTCCAATGAACCGATGAACTAATGAACCAATTTCTTGGAATTGATTAACCCGCAGCAGCTTCGCTATCTACCTTCGACTCAACGCCCTGCAACGCTTCCCTAGCCTGCTCTGCTGCCTCCGATGTTGGATCGTTGTTAATAATACGATTGAGATGTAGAATCGCGTGTGCATCGCCCTCCCTCGCAAGATCCAACGCCTCTGCAAACACCTTTTCGCCGAAGCTAAGATCCCTTGGGACTATCGGATGTTCCAAATCCTCCCAGTAGTACTTCAGGTCGTCCGACTCCCAATCCCGGTACACATCCTCCCACTGGAGTTCATCAAACCTGTTGAGGTGCGGCTGCAGCATATGCTCCGCTATCGGATCGCCGAGCGCGTGATACCGGTTATCCAGTGAGACACGGAGTTTATCCTCTGTGTAATTGGGCAGCGCCTGATGTATCGTCAACGCCAAAAAAATTAAGGAGTCCCCGATCTCATAGTTCGTGGTGTGCCATTCGCCCTCTATCTCGTCAGCGTAGATCTTTTGAGCACCAGCACCGAGCGAGAAGTGATGATCAAGAACCTTGCCGACCTTGTGCGATCCCGGTATCAACGCCAGTCCACCCAGTTCTATTGGACAATCACCGACAGGTGCCCAGCAGGTGTAGGTCTGAAAGTTTCCTTGGAAATGCACAAAATCTTGATGTATCGGCGTGGTATGTTCCGTATACTTTGGAAACCATAGACGCGCAATTTTCTGCGGATGGGGCAGCACCGGCTTGCCGATCACCTTCTCCAGCGTGTCGATCACCTCGGGCCAATGGCCGGAGCGATGAAACGATTCTAACTTATAAACTTCGTGATAGACATCGGTATACTCGGAATTCCCTTCCGTACATTGGCGCGAAATATCGGCGATACCATCCATCGGATCGGTGCCAGCGACGAGCCAACCGCCCTCTTGGATGACCGTCAGCATCTCTCGCCGCAGCGCTAATAGTTTATCCGGATCTTGCAGTTTCTTGAAGAAGAGGTAGCCCTCATCCTGAATCCGGCGCTGAAGTTCTTCAGGGTCGTCCATTGCATCGTTGGACACTCGAAACTCTTTGTATTGATTCGCCATTTTTTCTCCTTTCTTATACTATGTAGAACTTACGCAGCTGAACATTCAAAGCCTCGTAGGGGCTACTCTAGTGGTTACCTTCAAACATTACCAAACTGTGAATCCACAATTTCGTAGGGAACGCAGATCTGCGTTCCCTACAACCGCTCACTATAGTGAATTCAAAAAATAAAGAAACACTTGCGCCCCCCGGTAGGTGCGGTTTGTAACCGCACCGGTTTGGCGTGTCCCATTAATTCTAAAATCTACTATAAATTGCGCTACTGCAAGCTGAAGCGCGTAAGTCCTAACTATATTGCAACGTTCCGTATATTAGATAAATTCTGATGCACCGTCTCCCATACCTCATCAACGGTGATTAGCTTCATACAGATATTGTTTTTACACCTGTTCGTAAACTGTTTGCACGGATTACACGGCACATGATGGCGGATGGTCGTATGGATCGGATCGAGCGGCTGAAAACGGATATGATCGCCCGGTCCAAACAACGCCACCGTCGGCGTGTGCATCGCTGCAGCGACGTGCATCGGTCCCGTATCGTTTGTGACAAATAGATCACACTGCTCAATCAACGCCGCCAGCTGGCGGATACGAAGGTTACCGGCGAGCGAAATCGCCTCTGTCCGCATGAGATCTCCCACCTGCTGGACAAGCTCGCTTTCGTGAGGTCCCCCAAAAAGTAGCACCTGCGCGTCAAACTGATTCGTTATGCGATCGCCGATCGCCGCAAATCGGTCAGGCATCCACTCTCGCAATTTCCACCCCGCGCCCGGAAACAGCCCAACCTTCGGCAGATCTGCCTCAACGCTCTTGGTGGCAATCATTTCATCGGCAAAAGCGCGGTCTGCCTCCGAAATAAACAGCTCGAGTGTCCGATCCGTTGCCTCTATCCCGATTGGACGCAGCAGGTCAAAGTAGCGATCGATAGCGTGCGCTGAGGAAATCCGACCGGCACGGATAGCCTTGGTGTTGAGGTCTGGCACACGGACGGTACACAACACTCCATTCGGTTGATGATACCCAACACGACACTTCGCACCGCTCAGATACGCGAGCAGACTCGTCCGAAATTTGCGCTGGAAATCGATCGCCAGATCAAAGTGCCGTTCTCGCAGGAGGCGGATAATCCGTCGCATTTCGCCGGTGTCCTTATTCCCCGCTTTTCGGTCAAACGGAATCACTTCGTCTATATGCGGACTTTCCGTGAGTAGGTCAGCAGACTGCTTCGCCACTAACATTGAGATACGCGCCTGCGGAAAGTGCTGCCGCACCGCACGGATGGCTGGCGAAGTCAGGACAATATCGCCAAGTGAACTGAGACGAATGAGAAGGATATTTTTCATGATTCTGTCCACTTTTAGGTCACGCTAAAAACATCACAAATGAGCGAATTTGCTGCCGAGCCGTCGGGAATTTCCTGTCTCGATTTAGAATTTTCTACAATTGAGCTCTGATAACTTCTGGAGTTATTCCTATTAATTTGACCATTTATTGTATCACGTTCTTACGTTCAGAGCAACAGTCATTTTTTAATACACAGGACTTACGTGCCTTCAGATTGTAGTTGCCTGATTTATCAGGCGTATTGTAGTTGATCGGTTCATCAGGCATCAGGTTGCGCTAACATATTCCGCAAAAAGGTGATATAATTTCATTGGGCTTCTACAACAGTCGATTCCCCCCGTAAATCTCTAAACAGGAGGCATAAACCAACCCATGCCAAAACCACGCATCATGTTCTACCACGACGGACGCCATCCACACATCTACCGCTACGAACCACCCATGCAGAAGGAGGAGTATCAAGCCTGCATTGACGAGTTAGTCGGTACGCCTATCGAGGCAGTAATGTTCTGCTTGGGAGAGGGACGCACCGTCCTGCACGATACCAAAGTGGGTGAACTGCTGGGGCACAACGTAGACAAATGGGACCACCTCGTCTTCCACCGCGCCCACCAAAACGCCAAGAGCCTCATCAAGGCGGGGCATGATCCGCTGCGAATCGTCTGCGAGCGGGCACACGAGAAAGGGCTGCTACTCTACCCCACCTTGCTCGTCCAAAATTTCGGTCCGGAGACGGCGTCGGTACGCTGTTCAGATTTCCGCTGGGAGAACCGACATCTCGAAATCGGGGCCCGTGGCGACCTGAACCCCGATATGCCTTGGATCGACGGACTCGACTTCAAGCACCGAGAAGTCCAAGACGAACGTTTTGCCCTAATCGAGGAGACCTTGAATGAGTATCCGGTCGACGGATTTGAACTACAACTGAACAACTATCCGCGCTACTTTCACCCGGACGAAGTGAATGCAGGAATTGGGGTCATGACCGACTGGATCGGACGGGTGCACGAAGCGGTCAAAAAGAGCGGGACAGATCGAGAATTGGTCATCCGTGTTCCGTCCAATATAGAGGACGCTCTATCCATTGGACTGGACTTGGAGACGTGGGTGAAGCGGGGAATTGTGGATGCTTTGGTCGGTGAGCCCTTCTCCGCGCCACATCGGATAGATCCGAATACCGATTTCCGTCCACTGGCAGCAATGGTGAAAGACTCCGCCTGCCGCTGCATCGCAGCCATCCACAGCCATGTGGACTCGGACCGACTCGCTGAAGCACCCATCTCCATGGTCCGTGCCACAGCCTGTAACTACTGGGAGCAGGGGATCGACGGGCTTTACTTGGCACAGTGGTTTCCGCACTGGCCCTATCAGGCGGATTTCTACGAAAGGCTGCGCGAGATACCGCACCCCGACATCATGGAGGCAAAGGACAAATACTACTATATCCCAACCGAGAACGCTCGCCCCCACGAACCTTGGGTGTCCACACAGCTACCGATTAAGATGGAAGTGAATAAACCAGCTACAGCGAAGTTCACTATCAGTGACAATCTTCCGCGTTGGGACAAAATAGGACGGGTGCATGAGGTGCTATTAAGGGTAGGAATCGCCGGCACGACGGAGTTAGATCGGATTCGCTTCAGTCTTAACGGGAAAGCGTTACCGGAAAGGATAATGCGTAAGATCAATCAGATGTATCGTATGAGTGGACCGCGCAACCGATCCGGTCCTACATACTGGTTTATCTTCCCGCTAGATCGGGCGCATTTCCCCCAGCGCGGAGAAAATACGTTGGAGGTCACACTGCTTGAACGCGATCCTGATGTTCTCGGTGCAGTTTCTCTACGCGATGTTGAACTGGAGATTAAGTATTTAATGGGTAGGAGCTTTCATCGCGGTGATGTGGATCCTGACCTCGGACCTCACGGGTATGGGGTATCATAGTAGGTTGGGTTGAACGGTTAAACGGCAACCCCTATCAACTACAAGAGAGGTTGCATCATTCAACAACATCTGCTTATAGACCGATAGAGTAAAACCCAACTCCGTTTGTCATCGGGACGGCTCCTTTTGAAAACATTATTCCCTAAAAGTGGGCTTTTGTACCACGAACTGTTAGATTGCGATCTCCGTCCGCAAACTAAAATTCGTTACGTTTCACTAATTTCTTGAATTTTCACTCAAGACAAGCGTTGACATAAAAAAGAGACCATGCTATAATCAGTACATCCGAAACTGAAAATTTCATCAGTTCAGGCGACTATAAGAGTCGAGAACCCTATCCGAAAATTTCAATGAAATCGGGGCTGGGAGGTTTTGTCAATTAAACAAGCAGTCCTTTTTTCCCGGGTAAGCCCCAAATGAATCGTATGAACATTTTACCTGTTTTTCAGGAAGGAGCGTTAAATATAAAATGAAGAAATGGATGAAACTGTCTGTTTGTGCCACGCTTTTAATATCTGTTGCGCTGCTAAGTGGTTGTACTAAAACAGTTGAGCCGCTTGATATCAGTAATTTTGAACGGATTGCCATCGCCCCGTTTTCGACGGAAAAAGAGTCCGCTGGAATGGAGCGCAGGTTTCCTTTGGATCTGTCTACGCAACTTAGCCTCGTAGAAAAGGACAAAGAGTGGATCTATGATCAATCCGATACGCTCAATCCAATTGGTAGTGCGCTAGCAGCCCAGAACTTGACGCCGCAGGATATTTTCCTCGATCCTGCTCTCGCGGCAAAGGTAGGTCAGGCGGCAAATGCCGACATAATTATCGTGGGGCATATCAAAAATCCGAATCTTGATGAAAAATACGATAGCAACCCACTCTACGATATGAGTGCTCAGGCAGGGATATCCGGGACTACGAAATTTGTTATAGTCTATCAATGGGCAACACTTAAGATACAGGTGAAAGCCGTTGATACAAAATCCGGAAGCGTTATCTGGGACAATGGTGAGTTTACAGGCTATACAAGATATATCCGTGAATTTAACACCCAAGATCCAGCGAGACACACCAGCCGTATTGCGCCGGACCAATTAAAAGCTGATATTAGAAAACATATGCTCAACCAAATCGGTCATCAGCTCGTACCGGATAAAATCACCGCGCGTCCCGTGCCAGAAATTCTCATGAGACCCGACCGCAAGCTGGTCAGATCAGGTGGGCAACCAGTTCTATGGTAAGTGGCAGTTCTTGGAGGCAAATACATCTGATAGGGTGGGCACCGCCCACCCTATAGGCTACCAAGGTGGGTACTAGCCTGTAGGAGTAGTGGGTAAGTCAAGTGCTTAGAGTTCATAGGTTCAGAACTTCATTAATGGACCTATGAACTTTTTTTTACGCTTCACGTTTCACTTATGGTGTCCCCCGTCTCCCGCCGCCGTCCATGTATATAGAACTACCGAATATATATGAGCACGGCTCCGATGCCAAAAATGTCACCACATTGGCAATCTCCTCCGGTTCAGCGATACGCCCCGCGGGGAGTTCCTTGCCGAGCTCTTCAAGGAGCTCTTCGACATCTATTCCCGCTTGATCCGCACTAACTTGCTGCACATCGCGTGCCCGTTGGGTGTTAGTGAGTCCCGGACAGATTGTGTTCACCAAAATCCCATCTTTGGAGACCGCATCCGAAAGGGCGCGGGTCATATTCAAGATGGCGATATTGGCAAGGCTTACAGGGATGTTTCCACTAGTAGGGCTTGTTCCCGCACCACCGGCGACGTTGATAATACGACCCCAACCGTTCTCCCTCATGTGCGGAATCACAAGTTGGGACATCCGCAGATAACTGTAACTCTTCAAACTGAGTGCGTCATCAATCAACTCGGTGGGCAGGTCTAAAATATCGCTTCCCCTCGCTGCGCCTGCACAGTTGACCAAAATATCAACCCCGCCCAAGTGATCTACAGTCTCGCTCACAACTTTTTGGCAGCTTTCCAGAGATGTCAAGTCAACTGCAACAGCGTATCCCTCACCGCCGACACTGTTGATTTCGCCAATAACCTCATCTAAACGCCCTTGGTTCCGGGCGGTGATACAAACACGCACCCCTTCACGTGCGAGTGCCAACGCACAGCACCGACCGATACCGCGACTCCCACCTGTTACAATTGCCCGCTTTCCCTTCAATCCTAAATCCATAGGTTTTCTCCTCTTTACAGTGTGGTGATAATCACGGTTTATCATAACACAAGCGACTAGGTTCTGTTAACAATTTCGCTCATGTTAAGATTTAGTGCAAAAAAAACCGAGTTTTTTTCAAAACTCGGTTTCTCTTCGTGTTCCGCAAGTCCCGATTCTCGGGCTGCTCGGAACGACAGCGGAATCCCGATGTGTCGGGACTTGCACTTTCTTTTTATAGTGAATTCAAAAAATAAAGAAACACTTGCACCCCCCGGTAGGTGCGGTTTGTAACCGCACCGGTTTGGCGTGTCCCATTAATTCTAAAATCTACTATATATGAGCCAACATTTCACCGTAATCAGACAATCAAGCGAGGTGCACAGACACATAGTCCTTCGTAGGGGTTGGGTCTCCCAACCCTTTGTTCACACATTACTCATCAGAACCGAACCGATAATGTCGCGAGCCAACCGTGCGGTGTCCTGTTGATGCCAATAGACGGTCGTTTTTTGGCGTCCTGTTCGTTAAAATAGTTAATCATCTTTGACCAGACCACTGCGTCAGTGATTCCGCCGGTGTAGATTATCGCTGTCATCAAGCCCGCACCTATCAACTGCACTCTCTTCCCTTTAACCACCCGCAGCCCGTCTGTTTTATGCCAATATACAGCGTTTAGCGTCGTGCCACCGCCGATGATAGTTGCCAAAAAGAAGCCGCTCCCCTTGAGGTACTGGTTATTATAGATTTGCCCAGAGCCGGGGATAAGCGCGGACAACAGACCGCTGAGCGTCGGGTCTTTCTGTATCGTCGGCAAAGGGGCAACCCTCGGCGCAGGGCGCGATGGACGCCGGTCTATCTTAACAACATCTTGCATACTATACGTAAACACCTTGCCCTTTGCCGTCTCTATCGCCACAGACACATTGGGGATCTCCCTGATAACTGTGCCTTCGATAACAGTGCCATTTTTCAGGTGTATGGTATCTGCGATGGACGCCGTGACAACAGACATTCCGATAACTAGCAAACAGACACAAAGCCGCATTTATTAACCTCCTATATTAACCTAATAGGAGTTACGCAGTTCAGTTTGTAGTAGCGCAATTCATTGCGCGTCCCGACAGGCTCGCCCGACTATAAACCGAAAATCTGACTGTAGGGGCAACCCTTGTGGTTGCCCGCTTTGAGCGTTCAAGTGCGTAAGTCCTACCTAAGTTACTAATTATTAAAAATCCATCAGAACCTGTAGGTCGAGATTCACATCTCGACACAAAACCGTCGATTTTGGAAAATCGACCTACAGATTGTACGGGGATTAGGGGATCCTGGTTTGAATATGCCGACAACTAGCAACCTGCGTTATATTCCGTTTGTTCAGTCCGGCACCACGACAAACGCCTGCGCCATCCGATAGCACGCAAAATCAGAATCCCGTAGCGCGTAGAGTTTGAGTTCCCGTTGCTCTTTGGTGACATACTTCCATTCATGTGAGTAGGGGCGTATCTCCTCGTTGGTCAGCTCCCACCGCGTAAAGCCCAACACCTCCAAAGACTTCATCGGTGTGTGGAAAGGGATACGGTGGTAGATGGTGAACCCAATCGCTAGCCCGTCACGGAAACTTATCTTGAGCCTCGACCCGTCGAGCAGCCGATAGTTGGTAGTCTGAAGATGTTCCGCGTCGATAGTCGTCTCTGAATCGAGGTGAGACAGCCGCCTGTCGATGTAGTCGGGACTCCGCATCAAAAGCGGCACAATATCTATCGTCGTCCGATCGCCGTAATCCGAGCACAAACGAGGACCCCCCCGCCCTGGAAACGCACAGCCTGCCAATAACATCATCATCAACAGATACCACACCATTTTTTGCGTCAATGTTTTCTCCTTCGTGATTTAAGCACATTCGACTCGAAGCGAACTACAATCTCACGGCACATCGCTTGCAAGTTATCATATTTACTAGTCACAACCGCGAGCTGAACGTTCTCATACAACCCACCGGTCCGGGAGCGGACCAATTCATCGGCTATCTTTGAATTGTCGAATATCCGCAACGCAGCGACCCCCAACGCTACGTTGTCCGATTCTTTCAACCCGACAATCTGCAACTCGTAGTGGTAGGGGAACCGGTCGACAACGGTCACATTCGGCAACCGTTCCAACATCTCGACCGTGTGCTGTGCAATCGCCGCATCCAAGCCGTTTTTGCCGGTTGCATTCACCCACACCCGAACCTGAAGGGCAGACGGATCGGCTTGTGGGAACGCAAAGATTACCAACCACGCAGTGAAGATGGATCGTAAAAACATCGTTTAAGAATCACCCCTTGATCACGGTGACAAATTGCAGGATCTGCCGAGTCGCATTCCCAGCTGCATCTGCGACAGCAATTTCAATGATGTAGGTTTGTCCGTGAATCAATTGTTGTCCTGCAAATACAGTCAGTGTCCCAGTCTGTCCCACCACATTGGAAAGCCAGTTGAGGTTGACCCCAGCCGGATCTGTCAACTTAATAATGCCTGTCACCGGCTCATTAAAATGGAACTGTAGACCAGTCGCATTGATTGGACCCGGATTCACATTATCTGACCCATGAGTCACCGTTCCGCTAAGCATCACCGGCGGTGTCGAATCTACGGCCGGCGGCAGAACATTCACTGTTGGTGGTTGAACCGTTACTGCTGGTGGATGCACGTTCACCGTGGGCGGTTGAACCGTCACCTCTGTTGGCTGAATGGTTATATCCGGCGGTTGAACCGTTACCTCTGTCGGCTGAATAGTTACATCTGGTGGCTCAACATTTACCACGGGTGCCGGAGCGATGGGCGTATCTTCTTCAACGCCACAACCAAACAATCCTATCGCCACCAATACTATATACAGAAATCGCATTTTTTTCCTTTGCACAGTTTAAGGCTTGATGTAAGTTTACATCTTTACAAAAAACCCGATAAGAAAGCGTATAGGATATTTTCATCAAAAAAACTTGGAAAGAACGAAAAACAGTATTATGAAAATTATTACCAATTTATAGTGGATCTTAGAATTAATGAGACACGCCAAACCGGTGCGGTGACAAACCGCACCTACCGGGGGCGAAAGTATCTATTTATTTTTTGAATTCACCATAAATAGAAACAACAGGTTGAACGTATACCCATGCGTTTATCACATACATCTCATGCACTAGGGGGAACCATGGTAGCACTAATACTTTATGCGACTCCCTGCTCCATGTGGGGGTCATATACGCATCCAACTTCGTTAAGTCTTCGTTGCTGAGACCTAGCCAGATTACCCCAGCCACGGTTTCTTCCTCCGAAGGGAGGACTGTTATTTGACTGTGGACGTTTTCTGCTACCTTGAAACCGGGGAGCCGTCCGTGGATTGGGTCGGTTTCGAGATCACGTTGGATTTGGGATTCGATAAATTCACGCTGCTTGAATTGCGCATAGGTAAAAAGGTTCAAAATCACTCCTCCGTCGGCGGCTACGCTGAAACTGTCACGTAACTGCCTTGTGCCAATCTATTCTGTGAGAAACCGAGTTTTTTCTTGAAAACTCGGTTTCTGTTGCACGATTTCTTAATATGAGCCTCCGCTTAAAAGAGACAGATAGAAATACTTAGACTACCTCGCTGCTCTGATTGAAGATAGTCAACCCAAAAATTGTCTTCGATTATATAAAGGGGAAACCCTTCCTACCTTCCCTAGTCTCGGTTTATCGGCCCCAATCCTCGTCCAAGAGGAGCGACAGGCAACACCGAGGATGGTGAAGTGGCCCCCTGCCACGGAAAGGGTTTAAACGTTGATAGTAGCATAAACTGTGCCAGTGCTTGATCGAACAAGAAAGAATTCTATCAGGGCTGAGAAATCCTGTGATAGACTTGTCTTTGAAGGATATGGATGGGCAAATAGCGCGCTAGTGGATGGGTTGAAAGTGTTGCAAAATACCACAGATGAAATGGATTAAATGGGAGGATATCGGCAGGAAGCCTGTAATGACGCGGGATGCGAGCGAGTTTGTCTCATAATGATACACTATCCCATTGTCCCATTTTGAGACAATTGAGAAGCGTTCACTAGGACATAATAGGGCTATTTAGTTTTCTGCTTTTGACCGATTCGGAATGACCCGAATCCGTAGGCGGGGCATCTGGTCTCCCCACCGTATCATTGACCAGGAGATCGAACTACGGGAGAATTGAATGACCCTAGGGACATGAGTTCATTCTCAATAGTAGTAGGCATACTCCGTATGCCGTACACCGTGATGAGAAAACGAGATGATTCCACTTCCCGGTCATCATGTTTCACGTAGAGACAAATCGGTTTCAAGCAATCCCTCACGCTCCTCAATCCGACTCGGAGAGTTGATACAACTTCAATTTCCGATAAAGAGTCGATCGAGCTATCTTCAATGCTTGGGCGGACTTCGCCACATTATTATCCATCACCTTGAGTGCATGAGCCAGTATTTGCCGTTCAACCTCTTCAAACGGCAGGATTTCTGTTGAGTCGGGGGAAAATAAGATGGGTTGGGACGAAATCAGGGACGAAATCTGTGGGGGCAGGCTGGTTGGTTGTAACAGCTCTGTCGTCTCAAGTAGAACAGCGCGTTCAATGATGTTTTCCAGCTCGCGTACGTTGCCCGGAAAGTCATACTGCATCAGTAACCGTAAGGCAGCGGGGGAAATCGCTTTTATGGATTTCGTCACTTTCGCGGCGTATTTTTTTAGAAAATGGTTCGCCAACAGTGGAATATCTTCGTACCGATCTTTAAGTGGAGGAACCGTGATTGGAAAAGTGGCTATCCGATAGAACAGATCTTTCCGGAAAGTACCCGCTTCCACCGCAGCTTCTAAACTCTGATTTGTCGCTGTCAGCACTCGGATGTCAATTGGGATATTGGCTGTACCGCCGACCCGCTGGATTCGCCGCTCTTGGAGGACACGCAACAATTTCGCCTGCAGGGGCAATTCCATATCACCAATTTCATCAAGAAAGATGGTCCCTCGGTTCGCATGTTCAAATTTGCCGATTCGTTTCGTTGTCGCACCAGTGAAAGCACCTCGTTCATGCCCGAACAACTCACTTTCAATCAGTGTTTCTGGAATGGCAGCGCAATTGACGGTAATAAATGGGCCCGCTTTTCGATTGCTATTAAAGTGGATCGCGCGTGCAACCAACTCTTTACCAGTACCACTTTCTCCTGAAATCAGCACTGTAATATCACTTCCAGCCGTCCGTTGCATCAACGCGAACATCTGCTGCATGATTTGGCTCTTGCCTACAATTTCATCAAACGAGTGAGGCGTTTCAAGTTCGTCGCGTAAGATCTCGCGAATAACGCACACACAGGCTATCACCTCTCGATTCTCATCAAATAAGGGGATGGCACTAGCCCTGATGTGAATCCCCTCCGGCCGTTCCTTATTGCGTACAAAAAGTTCTTGATCTATTATTGCTTCACCCTGAAAAATGCGTGTGGACAGAAGCCGATCGATTGGAACGGGTGTTTCTTTGTCAGGATAAAAAACACCGTACGCTTCAGACCATTGGCTGGGTAATGGACCGAGGGGCTCCACACCGAACATTTGTTGTATACTTGGATTGATGAACAATACGTGACCCGTTAAACTGATGACGACGATACCATCAGACATACTATCAAAAACGGCTTTCATCAGCTGGGTTTGATGGCGTAACTCGCCGATGGTTTGGTCTGATTGCTCCTCCATCGTTTTATACTGTGTGATATCGCGGAAAGTTATAACGATACCGGTGGCAGTCTCCTTCTCGTCTTTGACGGGGGTGATGCTATAGTCAATAGGGATTTCTTGGCCAGATTTCGCAATGAGCCGGGTATTATGAGAAAACAATCCCCCAGTGGTAACAGATTCACTTTGGAGTGTCTCGGTCAAAACCGTATTTTTTATAAGATGCCCTGAGTTTCCAACATAAATATCGAGAATATCCGTTACGTGCTTTCCACCAACTTCTTCCATTTCCCAACCCGTCAAGACTTCGGCAGCCGGATTCATAAATATTATCAATCCCTTTTGATCCGTGGCAATTACAGCATCACCGATACTGTTGAGAATTGTAGATAGCTGCTCATTGCTTTCTGTGTATGCATGCTGTTCTTTCATGTTTGTTCGCCTTTCTTGCTGAAACAATCCGGATTACCGAATTGCGCCGTGCATAGGCAATGCGGAGAATTCCCCCGTCACTTCGGTCTAACGCAGTGAGTCGGGTTCCACCGTCGTCTCAACAGGTTCCTTCTTTATCGCAATCAGACAACCAAGGGGGGCACACAGACGCATCGCCCTTCGTAGGGGTTGGGTCTCCCAACCCTTTACACATTAGAGATAGCTTCGGACTTCTGTAGGTCGATTTTCCAAAATCGACACCACCACGTCCTAGCAGCCTGTGCTATAATACGTTTTCTTCCGATCCAATTTTAACAATCATCTTGCCCATATTCTCGCCCTTGAAAAGACCGATAAATGCCTGTGGTGCGCTCTCCAATCCTTCTACGACTGTTTCCTCCCAATGCAGCCTACCTTCGCGGATCCATTGCCGCATATCGGCGTAAAATTCAGGGGTGCGATCCGCATAGTCGGTGACGATGAAGCCCTGCAATTTCAGGCGTTTGCCGATAGCGGCGCTGAGATTTTTGGGACCAGGGGTCGGTTCAACATCATTGTAATGCGAGATCATGCCACACAAAGGGATACGTCCGTGCATGTTCATCAGCGAGAGCGCAGCTTCGAGATGCGCGCCACCGACATTCTCAAAGTAAATATCAATGCCGTCTGGACAGTGCTGCTTTAACTCGTCTACTAAGTTATCGCCCCGCTTATAGTTAAAGGCTGCATCGACACCCGCCTTTTCCAACAGCCACTCCACCTTCTGATCCGAGCCAGCACTGGCAACCACGCGACACCCTTTGATCTTGGCTATCTGGCACACAATCGCGCCAACCGCGCCGGAGGCAGCGGAAACGAACACCGTTTCTCCCGCTTTCGGTTCGCCGACATCTAGTAGCCCAAAATAGGCAGTACGTCCCGGCATACCGACCGCACCGATAAAGGATTGGATCGGGGCAAGCGTTGGATCAATCTGACTTAGGCTCTCTGCCCTAGCAAGGTAATACTCCCGCCAACCAAGTCCGCCCAATACATAATCTCCAACCTGAAACGATTCGCTCCCCGACTGAACGACCTGTCCAACACACCCACCTTCCAACGGCACACCGAGCGCGACATTCCTGACAACCCCGCGCATATAGGGATCGACTGACATATAGATATTTCTTACAAGGACTTCGCCTGCTTTAGGTTCAGCGACCATTACTTCCACAATTTCAAAATCGCTCTCCTTAGGAATGCCGACGGGACGCTGCCTGAGACGGATTTCGCGGCTTACAATTTCACTCATCTTTCCCCTCCTCTGTAGTAACCTCCGGTGCGAGTTGGTGAGGTTGTTATTGCCAATTGGTTCATTTTATTTTTACGTTTCACGTCTTCACGTTTCACGTCTTCACGTTTCACGCTCGATCACTGACCGGAGAACCTATCAACAGTTGAAAACGCGTTCCGTTGGTTAGCATGATTAGATGATAAAATATCACGCCCAGACGAAAATTTCGTCATCGTCTTCCGAATAGCCGATAAAAGTCGCCAAAACCGTTCTGGGGGCGTTCCCTTCTACCGCAGCCACTCGGTGGATACAACCGCTGTTGAACAGATAGAAATCGCCCGGTTGAACCTCGATTTGCTGCTGTTCGATCTTGTTTTGGGCAGCGTATTCCTGATACGTGCCATTGGAGAGATGGGAATGCACCTCCGGACTCCAAACGCACCGATCTATAACCGCTTGGGGACTGCTTCCGGCACGGACGGAGTTCTGTATACAGATGAGACCCGCAAACTGGTGTGTAAAACGGGAGACCTCATAGTTGAACAGCTTGTCATCTAAGCCGACATGGTTGACGTGGGGAACATATTCGTGCCCCTCATAGTGAATCCGAAATATAGCGGGACCGTAAAGGCGTCCATCGGGTTCACGAGCAACCTTGACCTCCTTGTTCACCGCTAACGCAGAGAGACAATTGTAGAGGGTATCAACCGGATTATCAAACCCGTCGAAAAGGTGGCTGAAGAGTTCGTGCGTGCTCGCCGAGTGTTCCAGGAAAGCGTCCTTATTTTCCGTTTCATCATCTGATACCCTCAGACCGCCGCGTGCGCGGTTAACTAGACTTGAACCGATATCTATTCGGCTTGGCAAGTTCCCGTCCGGGTTAGGCTGCTCTGGATCACGTGTCATACCCCGATCAATGAACCGCTGCATGAGTCCATTACAGTGGTCTGGATTATAAGCACCGCGCAGCGCAATACCCGGGATACGAGCGTCCGCAAGGGCTTGGAGCGGATCAGCCTCATGGTCAAAAACAGTCGCTAGGTCGGGTTCCAGCACCGACCAACTTTCACTAAATGCCATTTTATCCCTCCTGTTAGCCTTACCTAATTCTGTTCAAGAGTTACCCCTCTGTGGGTCGATTTTCCAAAATCGACAGCCTTTCTCACACACGAACCAATGTAGGACTTACGCAGTTGATATAAATATCGCTGCTGCCTTGGTGGGGCGGTGCCTGCTCTCCCAATTTGTAATAGTGGGTACAGGTTGCCTAACCTGTACGGGGGGTGCGATGTTTGCCAGCGAAGTGTGTAACTCCTACAATGAACCAATGAACCAACACAGTGTCTCGACCTACACAGACGTTGCCCTCGCCAATGCACCCATCGGATCCCATGCAGGCAGAACAATCGGTTCCGTTTCGAGCGCATCTTGCAGCTCATCAGGTAGATACGCCTTTCGTGCAGCAATCTCAAACATATACTGATCAAACCAGTTGTCGTTCATCAGGTAGAATCCCTTGCGCCCACTATCTGCGCCCCAACTGTTTTCAACCCGCCAACGCCGTGGAATCTCTCTGCCGTTCTCCTGGATCACATCCACACCCGTAAACAGCATCGCATGGGTCATCAGGGTCTGGTGATACTGGAGCCGCCCCGCTTTATCAAGGGTAAATGGTGTATCGTAGACACCTTCATAATCATACAGTTTCGCGTCCCAGAGACCGAGATCGGTTTGCATCATCTTCCCAACATCACACCCCATCCAGACCGGTTCCCCGTCCATAATGGTCTTCATCGCTATCTGTTTCATGAGGTCGATATCGATATTCAGATATTTGACAATCGCACCGCCCTCGACGTTGCCGAGGCATTCAACCGTGAAGGTTTTGCCGATCGGACTTGTCGGGCGTGGATCGTGGACAAGGCAGACATAATCATCAACCGGGACGGTGATATATTTCTCTGCGAACTGTTGCGGTGTCATCTCCCCGTCGCGATGGAATTCTTTGTCCGCGTCGTTCCACTGCCAATCGAATTGGGTGGGCGGCGTACCGAGATGGATAGAGAGGATGCGGTGGATGACCGTGATAATCTCATCTTTGGCATCTAACAGTTCATCGAAACTCGCATCTTTTGATGCCATATCACGAAGCGTCTTCGCGCCTTCGCGCAGCTTATTCAGCAGAATGCGATTCATTCGCATTGAGCTTGAGGAACTCTGTGTCTCAGGCATAAATGCTTGGGGGACAAGCCCGTGTTTCTTGATTAGGTTGACGAACATATTCCACTGTCCACCATCCTCTAAGGGGCTTTCAAGCAGCCATGCAACGCACCGATCATCTACAGGACGGTCTACCATCTCAATCATCCGCTGCAGAAAATAGTTGGAACGTTCGAGCTTATCCCAGAAGAAAGTGTAGTTTTGGCTGAACTCAAATTCTTTCAGGTTCATCTTCTTCATCGCACCGACGCGGAACAGGTTCAGCCCAGCGAACATCCAACATCTACCGCTACTTTTCTGGTTCGTAACGCTCCAGTCATCTAACACATGGCTAAAGGTGAAGTCGCTGTTAGTAACAATCTGACGGTCAAGGGCGATGTCATCTACAGCGATCTTACAGACGGCATTCTGCGCCATCCGATAAACCGGGCTACCCTCAAAATCGTTGCGTAATTTTGTGATTCGGTGCGGGGATAGTGTCCCGTCTTGCAAACCTTCAAGTGACCTTAATGTATCGGCTGCCATATCAGTACTCCTATCTGTTGAAATGCAATTGGCTTTTGTGCCCACACAGACGGTGTAGGACAATTAATAGTAGTAGGCATACTCCGTATGCCGTAACATTAGTCGCACCAACGAACCAATATATGGTGAAATCTAAAAATAAATAGCCCCTTTCGCCCCTCGGTTTCGATCCCGATTTAGCGGGGACCTGCCCCTACATTTGGTTGATTTTGTAGGGGCAACCCTCGTGGTTGCCCGACTGACTGCTATAGGCTAATTTCTTCTGCTCGACTTGGATAGACATATCCAAGTCATCTTGTATTTTGTCGCTCCAGAGGAGCGATATGTCTATAGAATACCGATATTAAGGACGCCTGCGCTCCAGAGGAGCGCAATGTGTATAGTAGAGTTGATATCAGGGCAGATCCTACGGAATCAACAAAACCTTACCGGTCGTCTGCCTACCTTCTAACGCACGGTGTGCATCAGCAGCATCTTGGAGCGGAAACGTCCGATCAATGCGCAGCTTCAATGTACCAGAAGAAATCCATTCAAAGAGATCTCCCGCGCGTCCCATCAGCTCTTCCCGATCGGCAGCGTGATGCCCTAAACCCGGGCGCGTGATAAACAACGAACCGCTCGACAAACGGCTCAGATCGAACGGAGGCACGGGCCCACTCGACTGTCCGAACAGAGCCAAATAACCACGGGGACGAAGGCAGCTGAGGCTCTTATCAAAGGTGGTCTTGGCGACCGAGTCGTAGACCACATCAACTCCCCGCCCATCGGTTAGGCGTTTAACTTCGGCTTCAAAGTCGGTCTGTGTATAGAGGATGACCTCATCGGCACCAGCACCCTTAGCAAGCTCCGCTTTCTCCGGCGTGGAGACTGTACCAAATACACGCGCCCCCAACGTCTTAGCCATCTGAATAAGCAGTAAGCCGACTCCACCCGCGGCTGCATGAACCAATGCCGTGTCGCCCGTACCAAGTGGATAGGTACTGCGGGTCAGGTAGTGCGCTGTCATCCCTTGAAGCATCGCCGCCGCTGCCGACTGCGTATCAATCGAATCGGGTAAAGGAACAAGCACTTGAGACGGCACAATTGCCACCTCGGTGTAGGAACCTTGGTGCATCGCATAACCCACCCGATCTCCCACATTGACCTCGGTGACACCCGGTCCGATTGCATCAACCACACCCGCACCTTCCATCCCCGGCGTAAAGGGCATGTTGGTACTCGGATAAAGTCCCGTGCGGTGGTAAACGTCGATATAGTTTAGTCCCGCTGCTTCGATGCGCACCCGCGCTTCTCCCACACCGGGCTCACTGGCAGAAACTTCTTCATAGCGGAGTGCCTCCGGTCCTCCATGTTCATGAATACAAATAGCGTGCATCTGTCTATCTCCTGTTTTGGTTCATTCGTGTATTGGTTCATCAGCGTCGTAGGCGGGGCATCTTGCCCCGCTCGAAGTAGCCTGTAGGTCAAGTTTCCATACTCGACAATACTAAATCCGAATCGGGGATCAGAGCGCATCGGGAGCCAACTCCCGCATTCGCGCTATCCACCGCTCGCGCTTCGGATGTCCTTCGGCATTGGCTACCCACGGTCCGTAGTCAACCCCATTGCCGATAATCTGTTTTTGCGTGGCTTCTGCTTCCTCTGGCGTTTTTGGATTGTTGTAGTAAACCAAGACGCACATCCGGCGATCCACCCCACCGCCCCAACTCGCATGCCAGCATCGTACATCGAAAGCAACCACGTCCCCCGGCTCCGATTCAAAGATGTAAGCGGGCACATCAGGGATATCGAGTTCCAATGCCTCCATCTTTTGCCGTAATTCCCCGTGAAAGGACGCCTCGTGCGAACCCGGTATCAACCGCAACGCACCAGTTTCCGCAGTCACCGGTTGTAGGTAGTACGCAAACTTGACGCCGTACTGATGGAGACTTCCGGTGTCGGGATGCCAGCGCGTATCCCCGACGTAACGGTTAATGTCGGAGGCGATACCGAAGACATCTTCGCCGTAGAGTTGCTCTGCTGCATCGCAGAATCGTGGATCTTCCAGTAGTGAGGCGAGGAAGGGCGTATCGGTCCCCATCGTTATCAGCCAATGTCGGCGTGTGCCATCGAATGGGTCATCTCGAAACCCTTCCTCCATTGCTGCCTCAAACTCCGTGTTGATAGTCTTCAGTTCATCTTGGTTGAACAACTGCCGAAAAGTCAGAAATCCGAAGGTCTGAAAGTGATTGATCTGTTTTTGCGTGAGCATTATATTATTCCTCCCACTCCACATCGCCTAAATGTGCATCGGATTGGTCTCAGTCTGTAGGTCGAGATTCATATCTCGACGGAATACTTTATCTCTTGACAGAAATTCTGCTTTAGTATATCCTTTCGGGACTTACAATTCAATCGAAAAAAATCCGTTGTAGATTGTGAATAAACAGAGACCGATGTATCTGATTTCATAGATCCATATAAATCTTATAGTGAATCAGAGGAATAAGTGGACATTTACCAATAACTCTAACCTACGCAAAGTCTCCCAAGTCCCCCTGACAAGGGGGATTTAGGGGGTTGGCTGTGCATTGGGAGTGTCTCACTAATTCTATAGTGAATTCAAAAAATAAATGAACACTTTCGCTCCCCATGTTTAGTAGGTGCTGTTTGCAACTGCGCCGATTTTGGGTGTTTCATTAATTCTAAGATCCACTATAAAATCTACCATAATACACAATGCTAGAGCTATTCGTCTCTTTTCACTTATGACTTGGGAGAAAAATGATATGGCAAATACAATCAACCCACCGCAGATCCGACACATGGCAACGCTCTGGACCTTGACAGACTATGGCGATGCTGCTGGAGAATGGTCCACCGATCGGAAGATCGAGGAGATCAAAAATGCCGGGTTCGACGGTTTTCTCGGTCGGGTGCCGGTCGTCACCGCCGAGCATGTCCAACAGTCTGGGTTGTTGTTCGCAGCGACTGTAGATATAGGAGAAGCAGCAGAGGTTGAGCCAAAACTTCAGGCAATTAAAGAGGTGGGGGCGGTCTGTGTCAACGTGCAGATGCTCGATCACGATACCCCGACGAACGAAGCGATAACGCGGGCACGTCAAGTCATGGAAACCGCGGGCAGGCTAGAGATGGATGTCGCTATTGAGGTGCACCGCGACACCTGCACTGAGACGCCAGAAAAGGCTTATGCGCTCGCAGAAGGTTTCGAGGAAGCGGAGGGACGACCCCTAAAGATGACGTGGGATTTCTCGCACCCCGCTATCATCAAGCACCTATCGCCACCGTACTGGGACCGACTGGCAGAACGCGTCGACCTTATCCAACTCGCCCAGCAGTTCCACTTCCGTCCCTTTAACGGGCACCACTGCCAGATTCCTGCGCTCGGTCACAATGGCGAGTTCACGCCGGAGTTCTTGGACTGGCTTGAGTTTGCGGATCGGCTCATCGAGGTGTGGCTACAAGCGGCGACGCCGGGGCGAGAGATGTTTGTCTGTCCAGAACAAGGTGCGATGGGCTATACGCTGTCCGTCTTTCCGGATCGATGGAAGGATGTGCAAGCCATTCGCGGTGAGGTAGAGCGAGTTTGGCAAAAGCACATCAAAAACTGGATGCCACCGCAATCGAATGAAACGTGATGTCCCGTTCCGAGGATTCCGATAAAGCGGGACGTGAAACGTGCAGAGGAATACCCCCCGAATTGCGACCTGTTTCACGCCAATTGTACAAACTTTAGCAAAAAAACCTTAAAGGAGATTTTCATGATAACCACTCAGATTAAACCCAGTTTTTTGTTTTACACCTTTACGTTGTTCGTATGCCTCAATTCCTTTTTCCTAAGCAACACCGATGCACAAACCGATAATGACTCAACTCCCCCACCGCCTGAATTCAATTTCACTTATGAGAGCATTGATGTGCCGGGCGTAGAGTTCTTAGCGTTGACGGCGAGTTCCGACTTTGAGGATTACGCAGGCTACACGAAAAGTGCGGAGGGTGAAAAAATGGTCGCCTTCACGCTCATTGACGGCGTTTTTACGACGTATGACTTCCCCGGTTCACAGAACACTTACTTCTATGCCCTTGGCAATAATGGGTTAGCTGCGGGACACTACGAAGATAGTGATGGGCTTCATCACGGTGTCATCTTAGAAGATGGTGAATTGCGGCAATATGATTTTCCGGGTGCCGTCCAAACGGAGATATACGGTTACAGTGATTCAAGGGAGGTATTGACAGGTAGTTTTATAGATGCGTCTGGAGTGCGCCGTGGCTTCTCAGGAGACATAATCGTTGAGGCACCTGAGGCAACAGCAACTTATGCTGATTTTGTAAACGCGAGTGGTGCTATCACAGGAAGTTACATAGGGGCTGATGGTCTATATTATCCATACGTGCGTACCCTGAATGGCACATTTGTAATTCACGACTATCTGGATTCATCAACTCTGGAATACTTTTTTGTGCACGGTCTCACTGATACAAGGATTATCGTTGCACGAGCTAAAGCGATAGGTGATATTCCACGCTCCTATGTTGGCACCTCCCAGCAAGGATTATCTGAATTACAGTTTCCGGGCAGTGTTAGCACAGAGGGTTGGAATATCAATCAAGATGGGTCTGCCGTCGGGTATTATGACGCTGCGGATGGACGTAGACACGGATTTATCGCCAGACCCACTGCGGAAACTGCTGCAAAATTCAGAGATATAGCTTATCCCCCACCGCCTGAATTCAATTATATTTATGAGAGCATTGATGTTCCGGGCGTAGATTTTTTAGCATTGACAGCGAGTAGCGACTTTGGGGGTTATGCAGGCTACGTGCGGAGTCCTGATGGTGAAAAAGAAGTTGCGTTTACGCTCATTGACGGTGTGTTTACAACGTATGATTTCCCCGGCTCACAGAACACCTATTTCTATGCACTCGGCAATAATGGGTTAGCTGCAGGGCACTACGAGGATAGCGATGGTCTATATCACGGTGTCATTCTGGAAAATGGGGAACTGCGCCAATACGATTTTCCGGATGCGGTCCAAACGGAGATATATGGTTTCAGTGATGCAACGGGTGTGCTGACGGGTAATTTTATAGATGCTTCTGGGGTTCGTCGTGGATTCTCAGGGGACTTAATCGTTGAAGTGCCTGATGCAGCAGCAACATACGCCGATTTTGTGAACTCACAAGGTCTTGTCGTAGGCAGCTACATGGATGCTGATGGTTTATTTCATGCATACGCGCGCACCTTGACTGGTCGGTTTATACTTCTTGACTATCTTGAACCGCTAAACCTGGAATACTTTTTTTTACACGGTATTAACGATGGAGGGGGAAGGGGTGTATTTGTGATTGCCCGATCCAAATTTGTGGATGATATTCCACGCTCCTATGTCGGCTCATATCTGCACGGGCTACACGAATTGTGGTTTCCGGGTAGCGTCAGCACGGAAGGCTGGAATATCAACCAGGATGGCTCTGTTGTCGGACACTATGATTCAGCGGACGGGCGAAGACACGGGTTTATCGCCAGACTCGGCACTAAATCAGAGAGCGATTATTTTAGTAACGCCTTCAACGTCACGCTGGCTAAAGGTCTAAACATGATTTCTGTGCCGTTGGCACCACCAGCACCGATGACCGCCAAGACACTTGCCGCGCTGACAGGGGCGACAACCGTCATTACCCTCGATACGGCACACCAGCAATTTATCGGGTGGACACCAACCGCACCGGACGACGGTTTTGCAATTGAAGGTGGAAAAGGATATATCGTCAATGTTCTAGACACTCGCCAATTCGCCTTCGTCGGATCCGAGTGGACAAATCAGACCGAACGCGCTGCAGCAGCACCTGCCATACCCGCGAATCCACTCCAAGAAGCGTGGGCGTTTGTTGTAAGCGGGCACTTGGAAGGCAAACCAGCATTTGACGGTTATCAGGTGATCGTCCGTAACCTGAGAACCAACCACATGATAACCACTTCAGTGCAAGGGGATTACTTCGCTGCTGCAAACGCCGACTTGGCGCGCCGGAGTGTTGTCCAAGTGGGAGATGTGATTGAAGTCCGTGTTATCGGTCCGAGTGGAAATGTTGAATCAGACACACTCAATTATCAAGTGACCCCTGAGGACCTAGCAAACGCAGTTTTATCTATCAGGCTTGATAGTATCGGTCAACCGAAACTGACGCAGCTGTTGCAGAACTTCCCCAATCCGTTCAACCCGGAGACATGGATTCCATACCAACTTGAAACATCGGCAGATGTCACGCTACAAATTTATGACACGTCTGGTGATATCGTGCGGACACTGGATCTCGGTTTCAAAGGACAAGGATTCTATACGACGCGCTCTCGGGCCGCGTACTGGGACGGACGCAACAACTTGGGTGAGCAGGTTGCCTCTGGGATTTACTTCTACAGTTTGCATACCCCCGACTTTTCAGCAACGCGGAAGATGCTGATTTTGAAGTAGCCCCGTAGGTTGGGTAGAGCGTTAGCGAAACCCAACATAATCAACTATAGTGGATTCTAAAAATAAATAGACACTTTCGTCCTTTGGTAGGTGCGGTTTCCAACCGCACCGCATCGGCACATTAGAAACAGTGCCTACCAAGCGGGAGAACAGTAGGTGCGGTTTCCTAACCGCACCGGTTTCAAGTGTCTCATTAATTCTAATATCCACTATAAATTATAGTTAGGAGTTACGCAGTTGAATGTTCAACGTTTTGTAGTTCGGCGATTTATTGCCTCTGCACACCCGTCCCAACGCCCGATTCATCGGGCAACTACAACAGAGATTCCATAAGGGATTCGTAGGGAACGCAGATCTGCGTTCCCTACTGAAGTGCGTAAGTCCTAATAGTAATGGACAACATTAGTCCACCAAAAAGGAGCTTTTTCTCTATGCACAATCAGACCAAACCCAGTTTTCTGTTTTACACCTTTACGTTGTTCGTATGCCTCAATTCCTTTTTCCTAGGGAATAGTGCTGCACAAGTCCAAGATGAACCCGTTGGTATATCTGCCAACTATACTTTTGAAACGATTGATGTTCCGGGAGTAGATTTTCTGGCGTTGGCTGCGAGTAGTGACTTTGAGGATTACGCGGGCTACACACTGAGTCCTGATGGTGAAAAGGAGGTCGGCTTTACACTCATCGATGGCGTTTTTGAGACCTATGATTTCCCCGGCTCGCAGAAAACGCATTTCTATGCACTTGGTAATAATGGGCTAGCTGCGGGTCACTACCAAGATAGCGACGGTCTGTATCACGGCGTTATCGTGGAAAATGGCGAAATGCGGCAATACCATTTCCCGGGTGCTGTCCAAACGGAAATATACGGGTATAGTGATTCGACGGGGGCACTGACGGGTAATTTTACCGATGCTTCCGGCGTTCGCCGTGGATTCTCAGGAGATGAAATCATTGAGTATCCCGGGGCAACGGAAACGTATGCCGATTTTGTGAGCACGATAGACAATGTCGTGGGTAGCTACGTAGATGCTGAAGGCACATATCATGCATACCTGCGTGGACCGGGGGGTAGCTTTGCAACGCTCGACCTTCCACTCAAAGGAGAATTGGACTACTTTTTTCTCCACGGTATCAACAGCGCCCTGATTGCCGTCGGTCGAGCCAAAGCGGTGGGTGATGTCCCGCGCACCTATGCCGGCAACCCCGTCGGTCTACAAGAATTGAAGTTTCCGGGCAGCGTCAGCACGGAAGGCTGGAATGTTAATCAGGACAACTCTATCGTGGGCCACTATGACTCAGCGGATGGACGTAGACACGGGTTTATCGCTAGACCGAAAGAGGGGACTCCACAAGCACGACCCGGTGTTGTGCCTCCTGCCCTCAACTATACCTTTGAGAGTATTGATGTTCCGGGTGTCGAGTTTTTAGCGGTAACTGCCAGTAGCGACTTTGAGGATTTCGCCGGCAATATGCGGAGTGCTGATAGTGAAAAAGATATCGGCTTTACACTCATCAATGGCGTTTTTACGACCTATGATTTCCCTGGCTCGCAGGGGACCTATTTCTACGCGCTCGGCAATGATGGAACAGCTGCCGGGCACTACCAGGATAGCGATGGTCTTTACCACGGTGTTATCCTGAAAGATGGCGAAATGCGGCGATACGATTTTCCCGGTGCCGTTCAAACAGAGATATACGGTCTTAGCGATGCAACGGGGGCACTGACAGGTAATTTTATAGATGCTGATGGTGTTCGCCGCGGGTTCTCAGGGGATACAATAGTTGAGCGTCCCGGAGCATCGGCAACTTATGCCGATTTTGTAAGTTTCGTAGGCAATGTCGTGGGCAGCTACGTGGATACTGAAGGTGTATATCATGCATATATGCGTAGTCCGGTGGGCAGATTTCTATCTATTGACCTTCCAAACGCAACAAATCTGGAATACTTTTTTCTGCACGGTCTCAACAATGCAAGGGCTGTCGTTGGGCGAGCCAAAGCGGTGGGTGATGTCCCACGCACCTATGTCGGCAGCCCCCTCAACCTACAGGAATTGCATTTTCCGGGTAGCGTCAGCACGGAAGGCTGGAATATCAATCAGGACGGCTCCGTCGTCGGACACTATGACTCAGCAGATGGGCGCAGACACGGGTTTGTTGCCAGACTCGTCCCTCAGGCAAAGAGCGATTATTTTGGCAACGTCTTCAACGTCACGCTGGATAAAGGTTTGAACATGATTTCCGTGCCGTTGGCACCACCAGCACCGATGACCGCTAAGAGCCTTGCCGCGCTGACAGGAGCCACAACCGTTATCACACTCGATACGGCACACCAGCAATTTATCGGGTGGACACCAACCGCACCGGACGACGGGTTTTCTATTGAAGGTGGAAAAGGTTATATCGTCAATGTTCCGGAAACCCGCCAATTTGCCTTCGTCGGATCAGAGTGGACAAGTCAAACGGAGGCTGCAGCAGCACCTTCGATATCCGTGGAACCACTCCAAGACGCATGGGCGTTCGTGGTCAGTGGTCATCTGGAAGGTAAACCAGCATTTGACGGCTACCAAGTCATCGTCCGTAACCAAAGAACAAACAGGGCGATAACCACCTCGGTGCAAGGTGACTATTTCGCTGCCGCAACCGCCGACTTGACGCGGCGCAGCGTTGTCCAAGTAGGAGATGTGATTGAGGTCCACGTTATCGGTCCCGACAAAAATGTTGAATCACACACCCTCAACTTTGAAGTAACCCCTGAGAGCATAGCAGACGCGGTTTTGTCTATCAGACTTGATAGTATCGGCAAACCGAAGCTGACGCAGTTGTTGCAGAACTTCCCCAATCCGTTCAACCCCGAAACATGGATTCCATATCAGCTTGAAACATCGGCAAATGTCACCCTCCACATTTACGACACAACGGGGGGGATCGTGCGGACACTCCATCTCGGTTTCAAACCGCAGGGGTTCTATATGACCCGCTCCACCGCGGCATATTGGGATGGACGGAACAACATGGGTGAGCAGGTGGCATCCGGCGTTTACTTCTACAGCTTGCAGACCCCTGACTTTTCGGCGACACGAAAGATGCTCATCTTGAAATAGAAAGCACCAAAAGAAACCGAGTTTTTTCTTCAAAGCTCGGTTTCTCTCCATCCACACTGAACCCAAGGAGATAACCATGAATTACCCTATAAAAATGAAACTTCCCTTGTTTATATGTCTAATTATCTGTTTCATCGGATATGCCGTTGCCCGAATTGATGCCGAAACACCGATTGCAGATTATACCTTTGAGACCATCGAAGCCCCTGGTGTCGATTTTTTGGAAGTGGCTGCAAGTAACGATTTCGGGGATTACGCAGGGAACACGCGGAGCCCTGATGGCGAGAAAACCATCGGCTTCACATTGATAGACGGCATTTTTACAACGTACGACTTTCCGGGTTCCGTCAATACCTTTTTCTATGCACTCGACAACACCGGAAAAGCAGCCGGACACTACAAAGATATAGATGGACTCTACCACGGCGTTATCTTAGAAGGTGGTGAACTGCGACAATACGATTTTCCCGGTGCAGCCGAAACCCACATCTACGGTATTAGTGATGAAACGGGGTCCCTGAGCGGTAACATCGTAGATGAAGCGGGTGTCACCCACGCCTTTTCAGGCGATTTGATCATTACATTCCCGGGTGCAGTCAACACTTACGGAGACTTTGTCAACGCCGCAGGGGCCGTCGTCGGCAGCTACATTGATGCCGATGGAATGTTTCACGGGTTCATACGGCACCCCGATGGCAGTTTCACCACCATAGACCTCCCAGAAATGCCGAATCTTCAATTCCTATTTGTAAACACCATCACCGATTTCGGGGCTGTCGGTTTCAGAGCCAAAGCTGCAAACGATATTCTGCGGTCCTATATCCTCATGCCAGATGGCACCCTCTATGAAGTACGGATCCCAGATAGTGTTATCACTGTCGTCCGAAATGTTAATCAGGATGGAAGTATTGTCGGGTTTTATGACTTAGCAGATGGACGTAGACACGGTTTCCTCGGTAGACCTAAAACACAATCAACCGGAGAAGGTTTCGGCAATATTTTTTCTATGCACCTCTCTGAAGGTTTGAACATGCTGTCTGTGCCCCTGAAACCGACTGTCCACATGACAGCCCGCTCGCTTGCAGTAAAGACAGGGGCGACCACGGTCATTACACTTGATGCCGCAAATCAGCAATTCGTCGGGTGGACCCCAGATGCACCGGACGACGGATTTTCCATCGAAGGGGGAAAAGGGTACATCGTCAATCTACCAAAGGCGCGCGACATTGTCTTCACAGGGACAGCGTGGACAAGTCAGAGGCAAGTCCCCGCAGCACCCCTTGCCACAACACCCTATCAGACATGGGCATTCGTTGTTAGTGGGTATCTAGGAGGTATCCAGCAGTTCAACGATTATCTGGTCACAGTCCGAAACCTTCGGACCAACACCGTCATGGAAGCCCAAGTGCGTGATAATTACTTCGCCGCTGCGACCGCTGACTTAGCGCGGCGGAGTGTTGTCGAAGTTGGAGATGTGATGGAAGTCCGTGTTATCGGTCCGGATAGAAATATTGAATCACACGCGCTCAGTTATAAGGTGACCCCTGAAGACTTGGCAAACGCAGTTTTGTCTATCAGGCTTGATAGTATCGGTCAACCGAAACTGACTCAGTTGTTGCAGAACTATCCGAATCCGTTCAATCCTGAAACATGGATTCCATATCAACTCTCGGAAGACAGTCTTGTCGCATTATCCATTTACGATACAACGGGCAAGCTAATTCGCACCCTTCCGCTCGGTTATCAATCCGCAGGTTTTTACTATAGTCGAGAGCGTGCCGCTTATTGGGATGGACGCAATGAAACCGGTGAGTCGGTTGCAAGTGGTATCTATTTTTACCAGTTGACAACACCATCGTTCCATCAAACACGGCGACTCGTCATCATAAAATAGGGGCAAGTCGAGATTCAAATCTCGACATCGCAGTGTAGGGGCAGGTCTTGTGCCTGCCCAAAATGATGAGTAACCCCGTAGGTTGGGTAGAGCATTAGCGAAACCCAACACGATGAACTGAAATGAAGCGAAGGAGGACAAAAAGGATGCCTGTTTTGACAGCAGAAGACCGAAAGTTCTGGAAAGAAAACGGTTACGTTGTCGTTCACAACGCCGTTCCACCCGAAAATCTCAAAGCTGCCGAGCAAGCTGTATGGGATTTTTTGGAGATGCAGCCCGACGATCCGGACAGCTGGTATCCCGACCCGCCTCGTTCCACCATCATGACCGAGATGTATCAACATCAGGCACTATGGGACAACCGACAGTATCCTCGCGTTCATCAAGCATTTGCGGAGATTTGGGAGACCGAAAAGTTGTGGGTGAGCATTGACCGCGCCAGCATGAACCCACCGGAGTTACCAGATTGGAAACACCCCGGCAAACTTCACTGGGATACCCAATTAGAACCGCCAATCGAATTCTGGGTTCAAGGCGTGCTATACCTGACAGACACCGCAGCCGATCAGGGGGCATTCACCTGTGTACCGGGATTCCACCACCAACTGGACGCCTGGCTGAAAGACCTACCATCGGATGCGAATCCACGCGAGCAAGATCTGGAAAGCCTTGGCGCACAACCAGTTCCCGGCGCAGCGGGCGATCTCATCATCTGGCACAGTGCCTTGCCCCACGGCAGCAGTTCTAACACAGCAACGGACCCACGGGTGGTACAGTACATCACCATGTTCCCATCGCACGGATATGACGAAGACGCACGAAACCATCGCATCAAAGCGTGGCAAGAACGCCTAGCAGGACTGGTCATAGAGGTCACCGGTATAACGACATGGGAACTCCGAAACGAGAAAGAGCATCAAGCAGGTCAAACCGCAGAACTGTCCCCGCTCGGACGAAAATTGTTGGGATTGGATCAATGGTAAGTAAAGTATTAGGCACGCTCCGCGTGCCGTAAACTCAGGAGCGGTTATGGTAGTAGGCATACTCCGTATGCCGTAACCTGCCCCCATTTCCATAGGTCGGGCATCCCCGGTCACGGGATCCTCTCGGACTTGCCCGACTCTTCGTATGGAACGCAGATCTGCGTTCCATACACAGTATCTACTTTCGCTCCAGAGGAGCGATATGTCTATAGAATCACAATCACCCAATACCTGCGCTCCAGAGGAGCGCAATGTGTACGGGTGCTTAATGAACTCATGAATTGCCAAAGTCCCTGCGAGGCGATATCCGTATAGCAAACTATTGTGATAGAAAACTCTAATAAGTGTCAAGTGGAAAATAGGTGGATTAAAGATAACCTAAGTTACTAGGGATGTGCGGCGCAATAAAATAGATCCTTATACCCGTAGGTTGGACAAGATGCCCGACCCCAAAAGCCCCAGTTTTCTGAATCCCGATTTATTGAGGAGGGGCGACATGTATATAGCACATCGGTAAACCAATTTCCCCAAGCCCCAGCGGGGCTGACAAAATCTAACAAAATCTAACACTTTTGGTAGAATTAACGTCAATTTTAGATGATTTACCTCATTATTAATCTAGACGAGGAAACGACAAATGGAAAAGCGAACAGTCGGCAAATCCGGCATTGAAATCTCTGTGATGGGGATCGGCGGCTGGTCCTATGGCGGCGGAGACTACTGGGGACCTCAGGCACAAGAGGATGTGGATGCAGTCGCACACGCCGCACTCGACAACGGCATCAACTTCTTCGACACCGCAGAAGGATACAACGAAGGACGGAGCGAAGAAGCAGTCGGTCGAGCCTTAAAAGGGCGGCGAGATGAAGCAGTAATCGCCACCAAGATCAGTCCGAACAATACCGAACCCACAGTGCTGCGCGAGCATTGCGACGCCAGCCTCCGCCGCCTGCAAACGGATTACATCGATATCTATATCGTTCATTGGCCCATCACAGAACACTCCGTTGAAGATGCGTTCGCAACCTTGACTGCGTTAAAGGAGGAGGGCAAGATCCGGTCGATTGGCGTCAGCAACTTTGGTGTAGAACAACTGTCCGAAGCCCTCGCCACCGGCGTTCAGATCGACGTGAACCAGCTCTGCTACAATCTCCTGTCACGGGGGATTGAGTTAGAGATTTTACCGTTATGCCAAAAACACGGGATGGGTATTCTGGGATATATGCCGCTGCTGCAAGGACTCCTGACCGGCATGTATAAAACAGCGGAGGAACTTCCGCCCGTCCATGCACGGTTCCGGCATTTCCGTGGAGATCGAGAAAGGGCAGGTCACGGCGAGGAAGGGGCAGAAGAGGAGATGTTCACCGCCGTCGAAGATATAAGAAAAGTTGCCGAGGCAGAAGGGGTGCCCATGAGTCGGCTCGCAATCGCTTGGACCATTGCAAAGCCCGGCATCACCTGTGAGTTGGTTGGCACCCGCAATCTATCGGAACTTGAGGAGAATCTGCACGTTGCATCGCTCTCCCTTTCCCCTGAAACGATAGCAAAGTTGGATGAGATAACAACGCCGCTGCTTCAGAAGCTCGGTGCAAATGTGGATTACTTCCTAGCCCGACGCACCCATTAATCCCGCTGTCCATGCCATCAATTTTATCGAAGTATCCTGTAGGTCGAGATTCACATCTCGACACCTAAATGTTGATCCGATTACGCACTTTAGTTTGTAGTAGCGGAATTCATTGCGCGTCCGGACGGACGATAAATCTTAAAGCCCCAGCGGGGCGATATGTGTATAGCAAGCATGGCAAAACCAACCTTCAAGCCCCAGCGGGGCGACATGTGCATAGTAAACATGTGACAGTTCGTAGGTTGGGTTGAACGGATAAAACCGAAGCCATTTCAACCACAATAGGACGGGGCATTTCAATAACACTTGTTTCGTAGATAAGTACAGTGAAACCCAACACCCAACTAAGATCCACCATAGTTTTCACTTTGTTCTTTTTAGCAGTGCCCGATTTGCTATCATTTTGCCGTGGTCCTGCTTGTCCAGTGTTTATCAAAATTTTGTCTCATTTCGTGCGTAGTATGCCGGGCTGCTGGACATTTTGGTGCAAAACGCAAATTGTGGATGTCCGCTCAAACCTGACCTCCCACACTACATCTGGAAAGTCGTCCCAATCGGCGTGAATTATGGTAAACACCAAAAATAAATAGACACTGTCACCCCTCGGTTTCGATCCCCCCGATAAATCGGGGTAAACTTATTATCGGGGCCGGTAGGTGCGGTTTCCAACCGCACCGAATAGGCGCAGTTAGAAACAGCGCCTACCAAACGGTAGAACGGTAGTTTCGTTTTCCTAACCACACCGGTTTGGGGTGTCTCATTAATTCTAAGATCCACCATAGAATGTTGGCACGGAATTTGATACAGGACGAAGTCAAGTTATCAACTATGAATAATTGATAAAAAAATGACGGTCAGATATAGCCGTAACAACATAGGAAAGCAGGTTCCAGCAGAGACCGCTTACATTTTCTGCCAAAATGATTCAAAGAAAGGTGGATAGATCAAATGAGACTCAATTTCAACCTTAGGATTCTGTTGTTGCCTCTTTTGGTATGCGTGTGGGTTCCATTTAGTTCTTCACCGGTATACGCCAATCCGAAAGGAACTATCGCGTTCTTTTCAAGTCGGAACAATCCTGATGAGCCGGGACTGTATACAGCGATTTATCTGATTAATGCCGATGGCACTAACGAACGCCTTTGGCTTGAAAACCCTGAAACCTTTACCGGCCTAGCGTGGTCTCCTGATGGCAAATCGGTTGCTTTGACTCAGTATAATGCCAATGGGCGCAGTGACGTTTTTATGATAGATCTTCGTACTGGTCGGCAGAAGAATATCACCGCGCAATGGGTGGCGTGGCAGCTGAATTTTCACACTCCCTCTTGGTCTCCTGACGGCAAGTGGTTAGCCGTGACCTGTTCTCAACCGGATGTGGAACGCGTTGATGTGTGTCGCATAACAGCCGATGGAGACCAGTTGCGGAATCTGACCCAAGAGGCACCGCGAGACTTTAGTTCTTCTCCCTCTTGGTCGCCCCACGGCGATAAAATCGCATTTTACAGAAGAGGCGGAATCTTTGTGATGGATCACAACGGTAGAAACCGGGTCAGATTGACCGGACAAGAGGAAGGAGTAATAAGCGATCGGAGACCTGCGTGGTCTCCCGACGGGACCAAGATAGCGTTCTACTCCAATCGACACGCCCAAGAACCTCCCAAAGGGGTAGAGCATGGTATCTACGTGATGAACGCCGACGGTTCCAACGTTGTTCGACTGACCCATCACCCCTCGGCAGACCGTGTGCCGGCATGGTCTCCCGATGGGAAGTGGATTGCTTTCCAGTCCCTTCGAGACGGCACGTTTAAAGTTCGAAATCGGGACTGGAATATTTACATCGTGGATGCCAACGGAGAGAATGAGATAAAGGTAACGAATCATCCAGGAGCAGATTCTAGACCGACTTGGGTGATTCCCGACCGATCGCTCCCTGTTGATACAGGAGACAACCGTGCCACGTTATGGGGGCAACTGAAATCAGAAAGACGGTAAGGGATGAAACTGTGGTAGGACTGAACTGAAGGGATGGACTACTGTAGGGGCAGGCTTCTTAGTCCCGATCCATCGGGGACTTGTACCTGCCCAACACTTGATCACCCACAAATTGGAATGTTGGGTTTCACGCTCTTTATCTGCAAGAGGATATTGTTGAAATGCAGAACATCTACGGTCCCTGATAGGGATTCGGTTTTAATCGTTCAACCCAACCTACGATACTGATTGACGTACTCCCAAACCTAAAGGATTGGGATTTAGACCTAAAGGGTTTTTCGTTAAAACTTCAACACTGGGAAGCAGCACGTCATGAAAGAAGAAAATATCACGAGAGTTACGCTTGACCCAAACAATCCATCAAAGGGAAAAACTGACTGGAAGCAAGTGGACAGACTGACAGAGGAGGAGATCCGCGCTGCGGGGCTGTCAGATCCAGACGCGCAACCTGTAACGCCAGAAGAACTGGAAGAATTTAAACCAGTGACTAATGCTAAACCTTACTCAGAAAGAGAGCAAAGATGACACCAGACCACGATGTCATAATTATCGGCGGCGGACATAACGGCTTAGTTGCTGCGGGGTATTTGGCGGAGGCGGGGTTAGATGTCCTGCTGTTGGAACGGCGTGATTTCCTCGGCGGCGCATGTGTGACCGAAGAACTATTTCCCGGCTACCGATTTTCTGCCTGTTCCTATATCTGCCATCTGTTACAGAACAAGGTCATCGAAGAACTGGAGCTGCGCAAGCACGGTTTTGAGGTCTATCACCTCGATCCCTCACGCTTCCAGCCGTATCCCGACGGTTCACGCCTACTCGTCTGGGACGATGTGGAGCGCACCCAAGAAGAGATTTCCCGCTTCTCCCGCCGCGATGCAGAAAACTTCCCGAAATGGTTAGACTTTTGGAAGCGGGCAGCGAGTATTATCTACCCATACTTTCTGACAACACCGCCAACGATCAGCGAAATCGCCGAACAGTTGCGCGGCACCGATGATGAGATGTTTTTTGACCGGCTGCTCACCGTGAGCGTGAAAGACCTGCTGACCGAGTTCTTTGAGTCAGAGACTATGCAAGGCGCGTATGCCCAAGCCCAAGACGCAGGCGACCTCAATGCGCCGGGGAGCGCGTGGGCTTACACCTTTATCAAATGCGGCAACTTCACCAAACCCGAAAATAACGGCATCGTCAAGGGCGGGATGGGCGGCATCACACAGGCGATGGCTGCGTCCGCACGAGCGCGCGGGGCAACCCTGCAAACCGATGCGACAATCGACCACATCATCGTTGAGGACGGGACAGCCTGTGGCGTCGTTCTTGGGGACGGTACGGAGATCCGCAGCCGCATCGTTGTCTCAAACGCCGACCCCAAACGCACCTTCCTCAAACTCGTTCCACGCGAACACCTCAATCCCAATTTCGTGGAACGCACCACACGGCTGAAAACGAATGCCGCTTATCTCAAATTCCACGCCGCCCTCAACGACCTCCCCGACTTCTCCGCCTACTTCAACGGCGACTTCGATCCGCGCTACCTGTCAGAGATCAAGATCTGCCCGTCCATCGAATACTATGAGCGTAGTTGGGAGGACGCCAAACGTGGCGAGCCATCAAGGGCACCAGTGATGGAAGTACAAATTCCGTCTGTCCACGATCCAACGATGGCACCGGCGGGACACCATGTCATGTCAATCTGGGTGCTTTATGCCCCTGTCCATCTACGGGAGGGAACGTGGGATGAGCGTCGGCTGGAGGTCGGTGAAGATCTTATCGATACGGTCTCTACCTACGCACCGAATCTCCGGGATATTATTGTGGACTGGTCGCTGTTTACACCCATCGACCTTGAACGACGGGTCGGTCTCACCGATGGAAATATCCGTCACCTCGATATCGTTGCCAGCCAATTCCTCGCTCAACGTCCACTCGGCGGTTGGGCGCACTACCGGACACCGATTACCAATCTCTACCTCTGCGGTGCAGGCACACACCCCGGCGGTGAAGTAACTGGCGCACCGGGACATAATGCCGCCGCCGTTATCCTATCGGATTGGTCTAACGCGGAAAATTGAGCCTGCCTTTCATTCTAACCAGAAAGCATACAGCTTCGCACCCCGCAATATGAAGCGGAGGCGCACAGCCTTTTCATTGACTAAACGAGGCGAATCTTTCCATCTCAATTTCCCGCGTAGATGATCTCCGTTGAGGGGGAGGCATTCACGCGCAGACAGTCCCGGAAGCGGCTGCATCGTCTCTGCATCCAGAATCTCGGCACGAAGTTCACCGCGCCGGACATCTGCATTGACATACAGATCCGTTCCGTTTAGGGTAAATTGTTCTGTGACAACCGTTCCTTCCCCTTCGGCATCAAGAGAAACGAACCCATCAAGCCTCAGGGTTGACAAGTGCAGCGCACCCGCATCGTTAAAATATTCCGCGTACTCTTCGCTGTAGATGCTCTGGTGACCGCGAAAGCGGTGGGCATTGTGATAAATCCGTATCTCACGGTCTTCGTGCACGATGGGACGACTGCACACTGCGACCTGAGTGGTGCCGTAATTTACCCCGTCCCACGGCTCAACCCCGATAAACACTCCCCTATCTGCCACACGCTCCCAGTGATATAGATCGCGCGACACCGCAAGTTCTACTTGGTTGATGCCACAATGGTTCATCTGTGGGAGGTCAGGACCTGCGGGATTAAACAGTAACGGGAAACCGACATACATCCCCTCATAAGGCATCAACGGCATCATGTAGAGTTGAGCGATATAATCCGTGTCTTCCAAGACAGGGGGTGTGAGATACGCCGGGTTGTCGACAACCTCCTGAATACGACGCTTGCGATTCTCTCTATCAATTTCGTCGGTATGCAGTGCTAATTTCGGTTCGGTCCAGTTCACAAAGTCCGCACTCGTTGAAACCCAAAGAGACCGCCCCCATACTGTGCGCTGTTTCACAGTGGCGACATACTGATTACTAATTTCGTCATAGATAAAGTTTGAGGTGTCTTCGCTGGGAATCGGAGGCACATCGAGCAAGGTCCAACGGAAACCGTCCGGCGAAACTCCCGGTAATCGTCCCATATTGCGTGTATCGCTGAAAAGGCCCTTATAGCGACGCTGCGGATCATCATCGCCTTCATCACGAATAACATGGTAAAGGTGCTTCTCAGTGATGTCTGGCGGGTTATAGACCCCCCGACGGGTCAGAAATTCTAGCTTGGAGTCGTAGGCAATGTTATTGTCCTTCGATCCCTGTCGTTGATAGAGTCCGAGCGAAGACGTTTCCCAATGAACCCCATCCGTTGATGTCGTGTAATGCTTACGACTACTCTCCGTGCCTGCTATCTCGCCGGGTGGAATGGCGTAGTGTGCATCGTACCACCATTCCCAGATCCCTTTTTCAGAGTTCCATTGCGGCGCGTTTCCGCTCTGGACATACACCTGCTCACGAGACCGATCGGCTTTCAGAATCGGTCCATGTTTATCTGGTTGATGCAACGTCCGGCTCACGTTGGAGGTGCTTGCTACGGCATAGTCGTCAAGAAACAACTGTTTGTGTTGCGCCGGATTGATGTGTGAGGATGTCATGACATTAACCTTTCCTTACCAATACGCAAGTTGCTAGTAGCTTACATAGTAGTAGGCATACTCCGTATGCCGTAACCCTTGTGCATACGATGGGGCGATAGTGCTTGACTACTACTGTGGATAACACGTAGGTTGGGTTGAACCAAAACAGACAAGAATAAGAACCGTTATAACTCAATGCTGATGTGCAATTCTCATTCAAATCTCAAAAACCAGAGTGAAACCCAACGCTTTTCTTAGCAGGTGTCTAGGAACGTGGGGGTATGAAGTTGGGTTTCACTATCTCCTCAATGCTATCTACAGAGCCTCCAGTTTGATAGGTGTTTGAGATGTCTGAATCCGATTTCTCTACTTTGTTCAACCCAACCTACGCACTATAACCCGCAACTTGCGTTACCAGTAAGCGACCGCCTCGGCTATCTCACCGAGATGTACACCATTCCAAGTAACATCCGCCACGATGGGAAGTGCGTGGGTGGTAAACTGCTTCGGGAAGGTTGCCTCCACCTGATAGGCGGTGCTGGTGTTCCCAGCTACTTGAAGGTCTATCGTCCCCGGAAAAAGCTGTACACCGTCAACCGAACGGAAGCGAAGGGTGCACGCCCGTGCTTCTGTCTCATGATTAGTGATATTGAGGTTGAACATCACCGTCACTCCGGGCCGGATGCGAACCTTGTAAGGATAAAACTCCACCCAGTGCGGGTCCATCCCCATATTGGGATGCGGCTGGTCGAGAATCTGCGTAAAGAGATCCGTCCACCGATCCATCCAACCAACCCACCGCTCTGCTTTCGCTCGATCGAATGAAATACAACCCCCATGACCGGTAAAAAGATAATCCGGCTCGGCATCAAGAATCTGCTGGGGCATATCGCGGTAACTCGAAACAGGCGTCCGATTCTTCGGGATAAAGGAGTGAATAAAGTCCCGCTGTTCCCTAAATGACATTCCGGAGATATTATCCCCAACGCTCAAGAATTTCTTCCCATCCACCGTGAACCAGATGAGGTGATGGTATAAGGTCTGCCCCGGATGCTGCTCAACGAAAAAGTCAATCCCACGCCACCGGAAAGCCTCTCCCCGTTCAACGACATGGTGTACCTTCATTCCATCGGGCACCGCACAAGGCATATCGTAATTTTCTGGTTGCTCTAGGATATCCTTGAGTTCAGGAGACGATACCACCCGCGTCCCGTAACGCGCTTGCAACATCGGGTAGCCGGCAAGATGGTCGTCGTGGTAATGGGTTGGCAGAAACCATTCGACGGTGTGAATCCCCAACTCCGCTTCGAGATAGGGCGATAGATGGTCGATATAACGGTGCGGATTGGCACTGATCGGCGCGTTGGAAGTATAGCCGCAGTCGATAAAGAGCGCGTGTCCTTCATCGTCCCGGATAATATAGGTGTTGGCACTGGAGTTCGTGATCTCGTAGACATGTTTTGTGATCTGACGAAATTCGGGGCGATAATATTCGTAGGATTGGGCGTGAAAGAGTTCATACAGCTCCTCCAACGCCGCTTGCAATTCAGAGAACGATTCCTCAGTCGGTTCAAACGGTTCGCCGTGTCCCGGCAGAACCAGATCTACGTCAAGTCCCGCAGCGGTCTTCAGGCTCTCTAGATGATTGATATGCCCCTGGAAGTCCATATAGTTCCACTGACTCCAGAAATAGTCCCGAATCTTCCCGCTTCCCGACATAAGGTCCCCGCAGGCGAGTATCCGCTTCCCGTCTAACTCGAAAAGATAACCCACCGAGCCGAAGGTGTGCCCCGGCAGCGGAATCACATCGAAACGAATCCCCTCCCATAACACGCTCTCATAGTCGTAAGCGTACTCATCCGACTCGGTATTCTCCAAGGGACCAAAGCAGGGATAATAGGAGGTGTAATTGTCATAAATGTCGTAGGACGCCTTGAGGAGGTCGGTTTCCTCAAAGAAACGCTGCTCCGCAAACGGTAAAACGATCTGTGCGTCCTCCATTTCCCAGTAGACTGCAGCGGAGCAGGTGTCCCGATGAAAATGGGTCAGTAACACCTGATCGACCTCATAAACGCCGTTCGACTCAAGTTTTATCGGAGATGTCCCGCAGTCAATCAGCAGTGTTTTGCCGTTTGCAGTTATCCCATAAACGCTACATGTGTCTTGGACAAAAAAGATATTATCAGTCAATTTTCGCATACTTGGCTGCCTCACTTAGATCTGATTTTGGCTCGTGTTAAGAAACCGTGCTACAAAACCGATTCGCTCATATAAAGAGATCGTACAACACTTTCGCGCCCCGTGTTTGGTAGGCGCTGTTTCCAACTGCGCCGATTTGGAGTGTTCCATTAATTCTAAAATCTACCATAATATTTTTTATTTGCACAGATTTGCGCTAATTCGTGGATGCTTTGCACCTTCTCCTTACCTCTTCTCCATGAATGCCGGAACATCAACACATTCCCCATTTCGACGCGCAGACTCCCAACCTGCAAGCACCGGGGCTAAAGAGAAAAGCCCATCGTGATAGTCGTTTAGCAATAGGCTAGGATTGTTGGTACGCACGGCTTCGATGAAAATGCGGTCCTGCTCAAACCACGGATCGAATTCCTCCGCTTGATAGACCGTTTCGCCGTTGACCTCAATCGAGTCATAGCCGTAGACCGCCAAATGCCCACCTTCATAGAAGATGGTAAACCACGGTTCCGCCCGAAAACTGGGCGCGGCTGAAATGAAGGTCAGTGTCATCGTCGCTCCGTTGGAGAGACAATAATTGAAAGAAGAGGTCAGCGGGTTGTGATACGACGGTCGCTGGCAGTAGAACGCTTGCGCTCGATCAACGTTCAAGCCTGTCATAAAACGTGTGTAGTCTGTCGCGTGGACACCCCAATCCAACGCCTGCCCACCCGATTTCTCCATATCAGACCACCAAGAATCCTTTTGCGATCCTGTTGGGGTCGCAGGGAGTCCACTAACGCTCTGGAATCGGACGTGGACAATTTTCTGCCCCTCCAGACGTTTACGCGCCTCCTGAAAAATGGGGCGATACCGTTCCCGAAAACAGACCGTGCTAATCACACCGGCACTCCGAACCGCATCGTCAATCCTGTGGGCAACCTCCATCGTCAACGCCTGCGGCTTCTCGCTGAAGATATGAATCCCTTTTGTAGCGGCGGTCGCCTCAACATTTGTGCGTGCATACGCCGGAACAACAGAGTAAAGCGCGTCCATATCTTCGTTATCCAGCATCTCGTGTCCGTCAGAATAGGCTTTGGCGATATTGAACGCTTCAGCCGTTGACTTGAGCGACTCTGGGTTGCTATCGCAGATAGCGACAATTTCAACGCCATCCAGTTTCAGCAGGTTCGGGATATGAGTCCGATTCGCCCAAGACCCGCAGCCATAAATTCCGATACGAATCTTGCTATCCGTTGAAGCCATGAAAAGATTTCCTCCACTATGCCAGTTCGATTGAGTTCACGACCAAGTATACCCCATCTTTGAGCTGCACTCAAGAGGATTGTGCATATAGGCACTTTCTCTTACCTTTTCTTGTTTCTCTACGCTTGACGGAGTTTGTGTTGGATGATATGATTTTAAGCAATTTATAACAGACGTTATTGAATATGCGATTTTTAATACCATTTGTTTGAAATGCTAGGGGAGCAGGAGATTAACAGTGGAATCTTACGAAAGAGATGGAGTCATTATACATGCTGGGAATTCTCTCAATTTGTACTCGAAATGGGAATCTCCGGTTGTAATTATTTCCGACGGTCCCTATGGCGTGGGCGGTTACCGTGGCGACCCACCAACGTCAGAATGTTTGCGCGAATGGTACAAACCACACATAGAGAAGTGGAGTGAATATTCGACACCTATGACGACACTCTGGTTCTGGAATACGGAAATAGGTTGGGCGAACGTTCACCCGACTTTAGTAGAACACGGTTGGGAATACAGAAATTGTCATATATGGGATAAAGGAATAGCACATATCGCCGGTAATTCAAACAGTAAAACGCTCAGAAAATTTCCTGTCGTGACCGAAGTGTGTGTGCAGTATACCAAGAAAGCCTTTTTCAACGCAGATGGCAGCCAGATGGATATGCAGCAATGGCTTCGCTACGAATGGGAGCGAACTGGACTTCCCCTCTATAAAACGAATGAGGCTTGCGGCGTAAGAAATGCAGCGACAAGGAAGTATTTTACAAAAGACCATCTTTGGTACTACCCACCGCCTGAAGCATTTGAAAAAATTGTTGAATATGCTAACAGATACGGGAGTGAAGATGGAAAACCCTACTTTTCGCTAGATGGTCAAAAACCCATTGCAGGCAAAGAATGGACGAAGTTAAGAAGTAAATTTTACTGTGAAAACGGGATCACAAACGTTTGGCGAGAACCAGCAGTGCGAGGGAGTGAACGTCTAAAAAAAGAATATAAGTCCATACATAATAATCAAAAACCCTTGAAACTCATTAGTTTATGTATACGGTCGAGCAGCGATGTCGATGATGTAATTTGGGAACCTTTCGGCGGGCTGTGTTCGGCTGCTATATCTTCACATGAACTTGAACGTAGGTGTTATGCTGCTGAAATCAATGATGAATACTTTAAGCAGGCTGTTGAGAGGCTAAAAAATTACGACATTTATCAGGAGTTGGGGTTTATATAATCATGGCGGCTCTATTTGAATCGGAACCTGAAAGAAATCCACCTGACGAAAATTGGTTCGGGTATGAAGTATATCAAAGGGTACGAGAAGCACTGTTCGCACTACCAACTTACTTCAAATCAGATACTTCGATAGAGGGGATACTGGCTACGGATATTTTCACTCTAAATGCAGCATTTGGCGCCACTATAGAGGATCAAGTCGTTTCAACACTGAACCAGATGAGAGAAGTTTGGGATCCGGATGAGAAATATACGTTTTATAGATTTGTCAGACAACCACAAACTTTTCCAGATGTTTTATTAAAAAGGGACACGAATGAAGATGGATCGCTGAACGAAGAAATTCTCTTAGGTATTGAGTTGAAAAGTTGGTACTTACTGGCAAAGGAAGGAGAGCCCAGCTTTAGATTTCAAGTAACACCTGATGCGTGTGCCAATCAAGATTTGATAGTAGTGATCCCGTGGGCACTGAATAACGTAATTTCAGGATATCCCAAGATATTTGCACCTTATGTAGAATTAGCAAGGTATGCAGCAGAATACCGAAATTATCACTGGCAATACATTCGGAAGACTAGCTCACGGACGGAGATAATCATTGCTGAAAGTGTTTCACCCTACCCGCAAAAAAGCGACAAAATTTCTGATAAGCCTGTATACGATGGTGGCAATAATTTTGGTCGATTTGCACGGACAGGAATAATGGATAGGTATTTGGAAATCGCCAAAAAAGAGTCTCTCTGTGGGATAAGTGCAGAGCATTGGTTGAGTTTCTTCAAGATTTTCCAAGAACAAAAAGACGAAGAATCCATCAACGCTGAGCTTAATAGACTAAGGACTTTAGTAACTGGTACAGATAGGGAAACCGACCAGCAAATAACTGACGCATTGGAAAAAATCGTGTCAGGTATTGATGACCTGTTGTATCAAAGACAAACATAGGATTTAAACCTTGACCTATGGAGATTTCAAAATGCAACTCGAAGATTATTTCGACTTTTTGTCGGAGGACGATATTCGGATTAAAGGCACACGCATCGACATTGAGAGCGTTCTATACGAGTATATCCATCGTGACCAGGAACCAAAAGCCATCGTGCAGTGCTACCACACGCTTTCTCTGGAACAAGTTTACGCAACGATTCTCTATTATCTGCACAACAAAGAAAGGGTCGGTGCGTATTTGGCAGATTATCTCGAATACTGTCGAAAGTCGAAAGAGGACTACGAAAAAAATTTACCACCTGTAGTGGTGCGACTACGACAACTCAAAGCGGAACGTAAATCGGGGAAGCGAAAATTGTTCATTCACCCGCCGAACCGGACGACATAACGTCGTCTCCCGCGTAAAAATGAACCCATGATAATGTATAAACGATATAACAGCCACAGAAATCCGGACGGGTCAATCGGGATTCAAAGCAATCTGAATCACAAATTAAACAGATCATACGGAAAACACGGATTCGGAAAAAATCCGTGTAATCCCTTAATCCGCGTCAATCCGCGATTCAGACAACGTAAACCGCATCCCATTAAATCGCCGCCCCAACGCAGCCGCCCGACGCTTAACCCCTTCGAGGTCATCCCCCCTCAACGCGTCAACGATACAATCCGCAACCTCCGGCACATCCGCCGCCATCATACCACGTCGAGTCACCTCTTGGACCCCAATCCGTAAGCCGTGCGCCCCCAACTCCGCCGGAACGCTCGCCCCACCGGCGATGATATTACACGCCTCAAGCTGGTCTGCCATCGCTTTGCTCTCACCAAACTCATCAACAATCGGTATCAATGTGTGCGATTCCGTAAACCCAAGTTCCTGCCCAAGAAGACGAATCCCCCGCTGGTGTAACGCCCGCCCCAACGCTTTTGCGTTACTGATAATTGCGTCCGCATGTTCAGCACCACAAGCCAGCCACTCTAAGAATGTCCCCGCCAACGCCGGCAAACGCCCCAAATGATGGTTGCTCTCAAGCAGAGGCGCAACCGCAGGACCAATCTGTTCCGCAAGCACTCTGTCATTCGTCAAAATTATCCCACCTTGCGGTCCAGCGAGTGTTTTATGCGTGCTCGAAATAATTACGTCCGCACCCTCCTCAAACGGAGACTGAAACCGTCCGCCGGCGATCAGTCCCATGACGTGAGCGGCGTCATAGATCAGGTATGAATCGGGGCAGTATCGGTTCATCGCCTCCTTCAGCTCGCGGACAGGCTGCGGAAAGAGAAACACACCCGACCCAATCGTCACCAATTTGGGACGATGCTTCTCGATGAGCGCGACCGTCTGATCAATGTCGATATTAGACCGAACCCCGTCCCACGGAATCTCAATAGATTCGAGCGACACCTTCAACGGGGAGGAGGCTAACTTCTGTGCATACTGATGCCCGTTATGAACCTCCAACGCAATATCGCCGGGCCTTGCTAGCCCAAAGGTGGTTGCGATGCCCGCGATGTTGCCAGAGAGCGGGCGGAGATCAACATACGCCGCACCGAAGAGTTGCTTTGCCAGTTCCTGCGCCAATTCCTCGATCTGCACAATGAACCGGTTCCCTTGGTAACTTCGCGCCCGTAGATCTATCCCGCTGTAGTTCCCGTAACGCTGATCTAAATCTTCGACCAGCAGCCCCTCCACCAACGGACTCGGAACATTTTCAGACGCGATAAGATTCAGACAATCTCCTCGAAATGTGTTGTGCTGCTCCAATAGGGAGTTAATCTCTTTAACTTTTCCATTAAAATCCATAGCAACCTCGTTCTAGACAAGTGCGAAGAGAAACCGAGTTTTTTCTTGAAAACTCGGTTTCTTTGCACTATATTCTTAACATGAGCCATTGTTTTCACGTTTCATAACCTGTCCCGATTTATCGGGGCATCACGTTTCACGTTATCAACAGCTGCAAACGAGCACCATCGGTTCTATAGCTGCCCCGATGTCACATCCCAGTTTTCTAGTAGAGTTTGGTAAGTTGGGGATTCATAACGCGAAAACAGGAACATCGGCGCATATTTGGGGAGTTCGCCGCCGGTGATATGAGCCGCCAACAACTCACCCGCCGCCTGAGATGTCATAATACCGTAGCCCGACAGCCCCCCAATCACATACGCCCCCTCAACCGGCAAGGGACCAATCAACGGTCGATTCTCCCACGTCTTACAGTAGTATCCACCATCGGCGTAGGCTCGGCTTCCGTGACCAAAATACGCCGACAGACCGGGAATCATCCGGGCAAGCCCGCGTATCAGGATTTCGGGATAATCTGGATCAAACGTGGGGGGCCAAACGGGCGGTTGGGGTTCAATATCATACGTCCAAATGGCGAGAAGCACATGCGTGTTGCCGTCCATACGTGACCGGAAGTGAACGCCAAACGGAAATTCATCGAGCAGCCAACGGGTCTCGTCATCCGCAGCAAACTTTTCACGCTCTGCATCAGTCCAAGGCAGCTTAATCGGATCGCTCCAAAACAACAGCGGTGTGTCCGTCGGCACAATTCCCAACTCATCTCGGAGAGCAATTTTGCCGTGCAGTTCGTTGAAAACGGGGAGGTCCACCCCTACCATTGCGCCCACCTCTTTGAGATACGGTCCCGCAGCGATCACAAAGGTGCCGGTATTGATACAATCCCCGGATTGAAGTTGAACCTCCGTAACCCGATTGTCAGTGACGGTAACACCCCTTACGCGATCCCGGACAAGACGAACGCCAGCGCGTTGTGCTTCTGCTAACAACCATTTACCCAGTTTTTGAGCGTCTAACCAGCCTGCGCGACGGACATGCAACGCCGCTACCGCATCCTCCGTTACAGCCGGAAAATGTTCCCGGACGAGATCCGGCGAGAGAAGCAGATCCACGCCGGTGGGAAGCCCCTCAAAGCCTTCGGACGGTGAGGGTATGTAAGGGGTGGGACCCGGATGCTCCCGAACCGGTCCCGCACCGAGGGCAGAAGTCTCAGCAGCCGCATACTTCATAATGGGGATTTGACCCTCATCTGCTGTCAGGAAAACATAACCGCGGCGGTTCATTTGGAAACAGTTGTCTGTCTCTTGCGCCAGTTCCTCTAACAGATCAATGGAACGATTCACGAAATGCACCATCGTATCACCGGGACCAGGCCACCAATTCCGATATGCCTCTGTCCCTTTATTGCTCGTCAGCGTCAACGGCTCCCGTTCATCAACGAGGACAATGTTCGTAACTCCACCCCTGACCGCTAAGTGATACGCCGCCGCAATCCCAGCCATCCCCGCACCACAAATAACAACCTCTGAACTTATACTTGTCACACCCAAATCCCTCCCTCAGAACCAGTGTTCGATTCTTGCTTTCACGTTCATAATTCATCTGAATCTAACATAGGGCATCGACTGAAAAATGTCAAGCGAAAATTAGGGGTTAGACATCGGAAATCTCTTGTCCAAACCCATGAAATCGGTTATCCTTTTCTCCAATAACCCAAGCTGCTACCTAATTGAAGATCTATCTGTTTTCTCGTAGGGGCGGGGTTCCCCCGCCCGTAAAATCAGTCTTTCGCTCCAGAGGAGCGAGATGTCTATAGACCGGCGATAGGGGTAATCCCTGCGCTCCAGAGGAGCGCAATATTTATAGCAATAAACCAATGAACCAATAAACTTTATCATTTCCACGAAGGAGAAAAAACATGACATACATCGACGCACACGTGCACGTTTGGACAGACGATTTTGATCGCTACCCTCTCAGTCCACCGTTTCAGGAAAGCGATATGCACCCCAAAACCTTCTACCCCGAAGAACTCCTCGCCCACGCCGAACCATCGGGCGTCAATCGAATTGTGCTAATCCAGATGAGTTACTACCAGTTTGATAACACCTACATGCTCGATGTGATGGACGGGTATCCGGGCGTTTTCTCAGGAACTGCTATCGTTGATTGGGAGGCGGAAAGACCCGATGAAACGATGCTAGAGCTTGCCGAGAGGGGTGTCCGCGCATTTCGTATCTATCCGACGGATGCGCCAATCGAGAATTGGTTGGACGGACCAGGATTTGAGCGGATGTTTGCCACAGGCGCAGCGCACAACCTCGCCATCTGTCCGCTAATTAATCCAGATGCCTTGCCCGCTCTCAGTAGACAGTGTGAACGATTTCCAGATACGCCAGTCATCATCGACCATTTCGCTCGGATCGGCGCAGACCAACCAATCTGTGAGGAGCATATCGACCAACTGTGTGCAATGGCGAAACACCCAAAGGCAATGGTGAAGATTTCCGCCTTTTACGCACTCGGTGAAAAAGCACCGCCCTATGATGACCTTGAACCAATGATTCGTCGTGTGTATGAGGCGTTTGGATCCGAGCGACTGATGTGGGCAAGCGACTGCCCCTTCCAAGTCGTTGATCACACCTATGAGGACAGCCTCTTCCTGATACGGGATAGATTGGATTTTCTCTCCGAATCGGATAAAGACCAGATCCTCCGAAAAACCGCAGAGGATTTCTTCTTTCCAGGAACCTAAGTTATAGTAGTAGGCACACTCCGTATGCCGTAATTCAGGAGCGGTTATAGTAGTAGGCACACTCCATGTGCCGTAATCTGCACCCATCTCCGTAGGCGGGGCATCTTGCCCGACCGATAGCCCAGTTTTGTAGGTTGGGTTGAACGGCAGTGAAACCCAACATAATGAACCAATGAACTAATGAACAACTCGTTTTCACGTTTCACGCATCACGTTTCACGCTTTTTGCGTTTGCACTTTCCTTAGGACTTACGCACTTCAGTTTTAAGAGTAAAAACGGACGCAGATCTCGCAGATAAAGGTAGCATGAGCGAGATTAAAAAGGTTACGTTTTGCCTGCGAAAATCAAATTTTCCCATTTTTCCCGCGCAAATGGGAAAATTGTCCCTATTTCAGCATGAAACGTTTTGTCATAGACCTTCAATCGTATTACAAACAGTTACAAACAATTACATTTTATCGTTGGGATTCTTATTGTTGATTGCAGATTGAGTAGGAGTTACGCACTTCCGTAGGGAACGCAGATCTGCGTTCCCTACGAACTCCTTGATGGTGCCTCCACTGTAGTTGCCCGATTCATCGGGTGTTGGACATTGTGTTCTGCGGCGATAAATCGCCGAACTACAGGGTTTTGAGCACTCAACTGCGTAAGTCCTATTTCCTTCTACAGGCGCCCCAGAGGAAATTCCTTGCCCAATACCACAAAATCGGTTATCCTGTTTCCTGATCGACACGTTTTACACTTTCTTTTTTTATAAGCCTCCTAGATTGCACTTCCAAACTCAACTGCGCCAATGAACCTGACCAACGTTCTTCACATTTCACGTTTCACGTTTTGCAATTTCTTTTTCGATGAGCCATAGGAGATAATAACTGATGACAGACTATCGCTTCAAAGTTGGAATGGACCTTCAGATGACAGGCTTACCTTACGTCGAGGCACTTGCCCTCGCTCAGGAACTCGACGCAAAGTATGGGTGGTTTGGCTTCCTCGACTGGGCAATCGACGGCGAGATCACCGATGCTGCGGTTGATGAGATGGGCGAACAAGCAGCCCGGCACGGAGTCGAACTATTCATGATCGGTGCCGGAGGTTCCTTCAGCAAACTGCATCTCGAAGATCTGGAGTTGGAAACACTACAAGACCATCCAGAGTTTCAGGAGGATTTCAATCGCCTGATTCAGACAATGGGTGTTGCCAACCGGCTCGGTGTGAGTTCGGTGCTGTCCTACACCTTCGCATGGCCCGGCGAATACTCCGCTCAGAAGCCGACTTGGCCCATGCGCTGGCTGACGCGCGGCGGTGTCATCGCCGACGTCGATATGGAGAAGTTGGTCAAAGTCTTCTCACTCGTGGCGGCGCAAGCAGAGCAGCACGATATCGACGTGGTGCTTGGCAATTTGCCGTGGCACTATACCAACACGACCCGCCACTGTCGGGAACTAATTGAGCAAGTCGGTTCCAAACGGCTCAAGATTATGTGGCATCCGTCCGACAACCATACCGCGGGCGAATCGGATTCAGCGACCGCGGGCTTTATTAATGTGCGTCCCTACCTCCATTCACTCCACGTAAAAGATCTCGAAGTCCTTGATGGACTGAAAAATAATTTTGAATACTGTCCGCTTGGCGAAGGCGATGTCGATTACCCGACGGTACTGCGAAATCTGCGTGACCACCGCTGCGATGTGGTCTTTGCTGTCGCCACCCATTTTAAGTCGCCGAGCGGTTCCGGCGCAGACGCGATGCGAATCAACTTCGCCAAAATCAGACCGCTTATTGAACAGGTAGAATCAGGCGGATAAGGAGGGAACGATGGCAAACCAACTGAACGTTGCAATCATCGGTTGTGGCGGCATCAGCGGCTCACATATACCGAACATCCTGAAAACGCCAGAGATCCGTCTCGTCGCCACGATGGATGTTATTGAGGAGGGGGTAAGTAGGAACGGGCGGCGGGTCGGGGCACGGGTGCGTGCCGAAGAAGGGAACGCAGACTACTACACAACCGACCTCAACCGTATACTCTCCGATCCCGAAATAGATGCGGTGCTCATCTGTTCAACCCACGACACCCATGCAGACATCGCTATCAAAGCCTGTGCTGCGGGCAAACACATCTTCGCCGAGAAACCGTTGGCGATGACGCTGGATGAAGCGCGTCGAGTCCAGCAAGCCGTGCACGAGTCGGGGGTACAGCTGATGAGCGGTTGGTGGTTCAAGCATTCGCCGGTAACCAAACGGCTGCGCGAGGTTATCCCTCAACCGTACTATACCCTCTTCACCTGCCGTGTCTCTTACGACAAACCGAACGATCCCGAAGGCCCCTACGGCCGCGACGGCATCCTCGACAACTCCGGCTACAATCTCCACTGGATTTGGCACATCATGCGTTCGCAACCGGTGGAGATCCTTGCCATGGGCTACAATGGACAGCCGACAAACACCAGCACAATCACTGTTCGCTTCGCCAACGGCGGGATCGGGACCTCTGTCTTCAGCACCGTCGGCAGCGGCGGAGCCCTCCCCAAACACTACGCCGAAGTCTTGGCTGGGGCAGTAAGTGCAGCAACAATTCGCTTCGGAAACCTCACATTCCAAGGGACTGACGAGCCAGGCATCGAACATAACGAATATCACAACGGCTTCGACGAGGAGATGGGTATGTTCGCCCGACTATGCCTTGAGGGCGGCCCAAGTCCGATGGATGCGTGGGAAGCCTGTATACCGACGCTCATCTTTGAGAAGGCGATTGAATCGATGCGGACACATCAGCCGGTGTCTGTAAACATCGAGGACGAATTCTACCTGCCCGACGGAAAATTACCCGCCAGCATCGAAAACTTCGGCGATGTGAGAGATTGAATTGACATCCGTTTCTAGGGCGTGTTGACATTCGTAGGGGCGAGGTTTCCTCGCCCAACGGGTTGGGGAACCCAACCCCTACAGGAATCGACCTAATGTAGGGGCAACCCTTGTGGTCGCCCTGTGATCTGGAGATTGTCTGTGTTGTGGGCCGACTTAACATGAGCGAACATAATGCGTAACCCTCTGCGATTTTCATCCCGTGTGGGAAATGGAGTCTTTCAGATGAAAGAAGGTCAAATCATTAGAACAATCCAAAACAACGGCGAAACCGTTACCTTCCGCTACCCCCGATGGCAGGATGTCCCCGCGTACGTCGAGATGTGCAATATCCTACACCAAGAGCGGGTGATGGCATACCACGCAGAGACCAGCTTCGCCAAGGGTTGTGAAAGACTGAGTGGGATCCTTGTCGATCTGGAAACCGGAAAACGCTCACATCTTCTAATAGAAATAGATGGGGAGATCGTCGGAGAAGGCAGCTTGCAACTCGACACCGCACATCGGATGGGAACGCTGGGAATCAAAATCATCGGCAGGTGTCGCAGACGCGGACTGGGCAGGGAAATGATGCTGCTCTTGGAAGCGGAAGGTCGAAAGTTCGGTTTGCGCCGGATCTACCTGCACGTCTGGCATCTGAACGAAGCTGCCATTAGCCTGTATCAGAAGATCGGATACCGAGAAGTAGGGCGCGTACCCGAATGGTACAGCATGAGAGATGACGACGGCAACCTCGTGTATTCAGATCTCATCGAAATGATAAAGGACATCGGTGGTTAAACTTAATGCTGGCGGGAGTTGCACACTTCAACTCCAATTTTATCGGGATTTTATGAATGAAGCGTGAAACGTGATGCGTGAGAGGCTTGGTTTATCACGGTTCATGTTTATTTGTCTTGAGCGTTCAGCAGCTGTCCTACTTTGTTACCTTTATCTCGCCCCAACGTGTCGGAGCCAGTCCTTGCAGTGAGACTGGTAGTCGTGGATCCCATTCGTGGGGACCGAGATCGTCTTGGGGATGATTGGTCAACTGGGTCAGCTGCCCATCCTGAAGGCGGAAACGGTAAATCTCCCAATTATTGCCATCCTTTCTGAAGGTTACTGCCCGATTTCTGCCTGCAAAGAGGATTGATTCCCCATCGGTGGACCAGGTTTCGCTTGTCATATCCCATTGAGGCAATGGCACCGGCTCCCGCTTGACCGCCTCTTGTCTTCCCGACGGATGGAGCGTAGCAATCACCGCAAACGACTTGTTTGAATCAAAGCCAATCGTTTCTACATACAGCACCTTTTTCCCATCCGGCGACCACCCGCCCAAAAGTATTTCTGTATTCGGCTTCGGTTGAGAGACTCGCCACAGCCCCCTGCCATCGGGACGAATCGCGTAAATCTGCCGGCCTTGGCCAATATTGCCTTCAAAGAGAATCTGTTTCCCATCCGGCGACCATTGCGGATTCGTGGCAAACTCGAAGCGTGTTACCTGCTTCACCCGACTCCCATTGGCATCCATCACGAAGATATTGAGACGATGATTTTCATCGGCATTCTGCTTGCTACGAAACGCAATCTGACTTCCGTCCGGCGACCAGTAGGGATAGCCATCAGATGCAGGATGCTGGGTCAGGTTGTGTTGATTGCTTCCATCGGCGTCCATCACATATATCTCCCAATTTCCGTCGCGTTTACTATGGAACGCGATCTGTTGTCCGTTGGGAGACCAAACGGGGGAAGAATCACTCGCCTCGTTGAACGTTAGTCGTGTTGGGTTACTCCCGTCGGAGTGCATCGTGTAGACTTCGGTGTTTCCATCCCGATGGGAATAAAATACAATTTTGCCCCAAAGGGGAGACGTGACAAGCCAAAGACAAACCACGAGGATAATAATTCGCATAGTAACCCTCACTTGGACACCGCTCTAGCCTTGATGTGCCCCCATGTTCGCGGGAACATCTGTTGTTTGAGGGAGACCGATAGCCTCCGCCCCCACTCTTGGAGACTATAATCACCGAAAGGCGCGTCCGTCAACTGTATCAATTCATGGGTGTCAAGGCGGACACGGAAGCTGCTTGCCCTGCCATCGTTACTTCCCACAAAGAGTATTGAGCGTCCGTCTGCGCCAAAGCTAACTGATTGAATTGCCAACATTGGGGGGATAGGCACCTCCGCCTCCATCACCACGTTCAGTAGATCCATATCCAGTGTAGCGACAACGATGCGATCTCCCGCTGCGCCCCATTCTAGATAGACAATCCGCCTCCCGTCAGGCGACCAACCGCCCAACCACTTCGGCTCACCGAGCCGGTGTTTGGCGACAATCCGCTTGTCCGACCCGTCCGGACGGATCGCATGGAGATCGCCCTGCCCCTTAAAGAGAATCCACTGCCCGTCAGGTGACCACTTCGGTGACTGCGCGTTAAAGTCGAAGTCAGTCACCTTTCGCACAAATCTGGTGACCGGGTCCACCGTGTAGATATTCGCATGGCGGTCGGGCGCGTCCCCCGTGAATCTGTCGAAGGCTATCAGCTTCCCATCGGGAGACCAGTCGGGGTGGAGATCTTGCTCGTTGTTTTTGTGTCTCGTCAATTGACGGAGGTTCTCTCCGTCGGTGTCTATCACATAGATGTGAGAGTCCCTGTTAAACGCAATCTGGCGTCCGTCGGGAGACCACGTTGGGGAGAAACTGTCATGTCGGTTATTCGTAATCTGTATCGGCTCCCCGCCATCGGTATTTATCGTAAAGATTTCGTATCTTGCGTCATCACGATGGGACGAAAACACTATCTTGGCATATAGAGGGCTCGTGGCAAACCAGAAGCAAGCCACGAGGGTAACGACTCGCATAAAGAACCTCCTACGTAGGTGCTACTTAGTTGTCTTAATTTCTCCCCAAAGCGTTGGGGTCCGTCCCTGTGGGGAGACCGGCAGACGCGGATTCCATTCATGTGGCGATTCATGTGGTGCGAAGTTGTCATGAATATCATCTGTCAACTGATGCTCGTTACCTTTTGGGTGTGGCAGCCGGTAGATATTCCAGTGGTCATCTTCCTTGCCAACATAGAGGATAGATTTTCCATCAGGAGAGAAAGCAGAACCGATAACAGGTATAAGCAGTGAAATCGCCAGTTCACCGAATACCTGCTGTATCCACCCCGGCTCGTTTGGTGCCAGCGTGGCGACCATAAGAAATACATCATCAAAGCGTCCGTCAATAGTCTGTGTATACAGAATTTGCTGTCCATCAGGCGACCATCCGTGCAGAATCACCATATCTCGACCGCCAACGTCGGTTACCTGCCATTGGTGAGAACCATCGGCATTGACGATATAGATCTGCCGAACCTTATCGTTGCCTGCTTCAAAGGCAATCCGCGTTCCATTAGGCGACCACTTCGGTTTTGAAGCGACGGGAAAGAATAAATCTGTTATTTGCTGCACATTATTCCCGTCGGTATCCATCACGAAAATATCATGCTTTTTACCGCCCTCCCGGTCACTCGCAAAGGCAATTCGCTCTCCATCGGGATGCCAGTCAGGGAAGGCATCATACCCTGGATGATGGGTCAGATTGCGTTGGCTGCTGCCATCAGCGTTCATTACATAAATCTCATCATTTCCAGCCCGATCACTATGGAACGCAATCTGTCGTCCATCAGGAGACCAAGTGGGATAAACATCACTTGCTGGATTGAATGTCAACCGTGTCTGATTGCTGCCATCTAATTTCATCTTATAGATTTCATTGTTCCCATCTCGTGTGGAATAAAACACTATCTTACCATAGAGAGGACTCGTAGCAAGCCAAAGGCAAGCCACGGCGATAATAATACGCATAATAAACACCTCCATTTACCCATTGCTGAACAAAACGCCTAGGCAACATACAAGAACCGTGCCAATCTCCGATACCGTGTCTCTTCGGCTCCACAGCGATATTAACCGTGCAAGTGTCCAATAAATGAACAGGGGTGTTCATGAAATGCCCCCTTCTAAATCCGTCCTCAACGAGTTGAGGGATTCAAAGTAGCTTGTGGCCCCCCTATTGGATTTATCCGTGTTTTCACGTTTCACGCATCACGTTTCGCTCATTACGTTTCACGTTTTAACTTTTTTATGGTATTTTACATAAAAAACATATAAAAACATTTGCAAAACTATATTGCTTGTGGTATCATTAACGCCCGGAATCAAACTTAAACTCAACTAATTAACCCTGTGTGCCCACCCACAAAATGACGAACACACGACTTATTGACAGCTTCAATCGAGAACATACGAACCTACGCATCTCCGTAACCGATCAGTGTAACTTCCGCTGCATCTACTGTATGCCGGAAGATATGCAGTTCATGGAAGATGACGCGATCATGACGTTTGACGAAATTGTGCATCTTGCGCGTATCTTCGTCGATCTGGGAATCAATAAGATCCGGCTTACAGGTGGAGAACCGTTAGTTCGTCGCGGGGTGCCAGAGCTAATCAAGCAGCTTGGAGAAATCAAAGGGTTGAAAGATATCAGCTTAACCACAAACGGCATTGGCTTAATCACGCAGGCGAAAGACCTCTACGATGCCGGGCTGCGCCGAATCAATGTCAGCCTTGATACACTCGATGAGGCAAAATTTGAGCAGATGACGCGCCGCAAGGTGCTTTCAAAGGTCTTAGAGGGGCTGCAAGAGGCGCAACGTTGCGGGTTTGATCCAATCAAAGTGAATGCGGTAGCAATGAAGGGCTTTACCGACGATGAGATCGTTGACCTTGCAAAATTTGCCCGTGACAATGCTTACCAACTCCGGTTCATCGAGTTCATGCCCTTAGATGCGGACGACATCTGGGGACGGAATATGTTCATTCCGGGCAAAGAAATCATCAATAAAATTGATGCAGTCTATCCCCTAAATCCAGCCAGCATGAACGGCGATGCGAAACATGATCCAGCAAAGCTTTACCAATTTGATGACGGTAAGGGGGATGTCGGGTTTATCTCGTCCGTGACCGAACCGTTTTGTGAACAGTGCAATCGGATCCGTCTCACCGCCGACGGTCAGTTGCGGACATGTCTATTTTCTATTACAGAAACAGATCTGTTGACCCCACTACGCGCCGGTGCCCCCGACGAAGCTATTGGGGACCTGATTGTTGAATCGGTAAAACAGAAAGAAGCGGGACACCAGATTAACGCAGTGAACTTTGTCAAACCGAAACGAAACATGTCGATGATTGGCGGTTAGAGGCATTGCGGACTTATAATATACAGAAGGAGTCGAACAAGAATTAATGAGTACCGAACTAGTTATCAAAGATTTACATGTCAGCGTGGAAGACCAACCGATCATCAAAGGCTTGAACCTAAATGTCAAACAGGGTGAAATCCACGCACTTATGGGACCGAATGGATCCGGCAAGAGCACCCTTGCCAACGCACTGATGGGGAATCCGTTCTATACGATTGATTCCGGGGAAGTTACCATTGGCGGAGAGAATATCCTTGAATTGGACCCAAATGAACGCGCAAAGTTAGGGCTTTTCTTGGCGTTTCAATATCCAACTGCAATCCCCGGCGTCAGCATGGCGAACTTCCTTCGCATGGCGGTGAGTGCCGTGCGGTCTGAAGATTCAAATGGGTCAGATGCAACGGAACTTATCCCGATGCGAGAGTTTCGCCGTGAGCTGCGTGCAAAGATGAAACAGCTCGGCGTTGATGAATCGTTTGCACGACGCTACCTCAACGACGGGTTCTCCGGGGGCGAGAAGAAAAGAGCCGAAGTCCTACAACTGGCAATGCTCGAACCCAAGATCGCCATCCTCGACGAAACCGATTCAGGATTGGATATCGACGCAGTCCGGATCGTTGGCGAAAGCGTCAATCAACTGATTGGTCCAAACCTCGGTGTGCTGATTATTACCCACTACCCGCGCCTGCTCAACTACATCCGTCCGCAGTTCATACACATTCTGCTAGACGGAAGAGTGGTCGAATCCGGAGGCTGGGAACTCGCTGAGTTGTTAGAGGAGAAGGGGTACGATCCCATTCGTGAGGCACACGGTCTCACAGAGGCTGTTGTCGAAGCTGAACCTGAAGATACATTGCCCTCTCTAAGAGCATAAAAACAAGGCTCATGTAAAAAGAAAGCGCAAAATACCGAAAGAAACCGTAGGCGGGGCATCTTGCCCCGCCCGTCCGTGCCAAAAACTCGGTTTCTGTTACACGATTTCTTAGCATGAACCAAAAACAAAACAGATCCACCGAAAGCGGAAAGGAAATACGAAAAATGGCAGAACAAGAAAAGCCGAACGAAACTGTAGACATCGGCGTAAGCGACGAGTATAAATACGGATTTCACGATGATGTTAAGCCTGTTTTCAAATCACGAAAGGGTCTTGATACTGAGGTCATCAACGAGATGTGTGATGTCAAAGGCGAACCCGATTGGATGCGTGAATACCGGCTGAAAGCCTATGAAATCTTCAAGCAGAAGCCCGATCTGAAATGGGGCGGCGACCTCTCTGACCTCGACTACGACGACATCTACTACTACGTCAAAGCCTCCGACCGGGTCGAGCGGAGTTGGGACGATGTCCCCGACGACATCAAGAAAACCTTTGATCGACTCGGTATCCCGGAAGCGGAACGAAAATTCCTCGCCGGTGTTGGTGCCCAATACGATTCAGAGGTTGTCTATCACAACATCGAAGAAGAGTTGGAGAAGATTGGCGTTATCTTCGTCGATACCGATACAGCTATCCGTGAATATCCGGATCTGGTCAAAGAGTATTTCGGCACTGTGATCCCGTCCGCGGATAATAAACTTGCCGCGCTCAACTCGGCGGTCTGGTCGGGTGGCTCTTTCATCTATGTCCCGCCCGGCGTAAAAGTCGATTATCCGTTGCAGGCGTATTTCCGCATCAACAGCGAAAACATGGGGCAGTTTGAGCGGACGCTGATTATTGCCGACGAAGGGGCGGAAGTCCATTACGTCGAAGGCTGCACGGCACCCACCTTTTCCAGCGAGTCGTTGCACAGTGCTGTCGTTGAGATTATCTGCAAGAAGGGATCGCGGGTGCGCTACACCACCATCCAAAACTGGGCGAATAATGTATACAATCTCGTAACCAAGCGAGCGACCGCTTATGAAGATGCTCACATGGAATGGATCGACGGTAACCTCGGCTCAAAACTCACGATGAAATACCCAAGCATCTACATGATGGAGCCCGGTGCACACGGAGAAATCCTCTCAATCGCGTTTGCAACCCAAGGACAACATCAGGACGCCGGCGGTAAAGTCATCCACTGCGCCCCGAACACCAGTTCGCGTATCACCTCCAAGTCGATTAGCAAGGACGGAGGTCGTTCCAGCTATCGTGGCGAGCTCAAGGTGCTTAACGGTGCGAAGGGGTGTAAGTCCAATGTCGAATGTGATGCCTTAATCCTCGATGAAGACTCTCGATCCGATACCTATCCCGTTATCCAGATTGACGCAGACGATGTGAACGTCGGGCACGAAGCACGTGTCAGCAAAATTGGCGAGGAACAGCTCTTCTATCTGATGAGCCGTGGGCTATCCGAAGAGGAAGCCTCAACCATGATCGTCAACGGATTCATCGAACCGCTCGTAAAGGAACTCCCGATGGAATACGCGGTCGAAATGAACCGCCTGATCCAACTCCAAATGGAAGGTTCAGTTGGATAGAACGGGACAACCAAAGGGTTCACTCAATTTAGAGGAAATGACGTGGCAACAGTCACCCTTGACGAAATTCAACGTGATTTCTTGGGTTGTCTTCATCGCGTTCAAGCCGGCGAAACGCTTGTTATTGTGCAAGTTGACAAGCCTATAGCGGCAATCAAACCGATTGAGACAAATCAGACGCAAGAACTTCGCCCTTTTGGCTTGTGTGCGGGTGAATTTCGGGTTCCTGATGACTTTGATGATCCGTTGCCAGAAGAGATTATCAGGCAATTTGAGGGCAAATGAACCTCTTGCTGGATACACACATTTTCCTTTGGTTTATCAGTGGAGATGCACGTCTATTGGATTCTCTGAGACAAATCATTCGCAATCCGGAAAATGATGTCTATCTGAGTGTCGTTTCGATTTGGGAAGTGATAATCAAACACGGATTAGGTAAATTGCCGCTACCTGAACCACCAGAGATTTATCTTCCGAAACAACGAAGGCTGCATTTGATTCAGAGTTTGCCGGTAGACGAAGATAGCGTTAGCCAGCTGAGCAAATTGCCGCTACTTCACCGGGACCCATTTGATCGGATGTTAATCTCTCAGGCGTTACAGTATAATCTGACAATTGCGACTGTAGACAATGCTATTCGTGCTTATCCGGTTCCGGTTATTTGATATTAATACACTATTGTTAGAGAAAGACGGAGAACGAATTGCCTTCAGAATTAAACCACAATCCCCCTTACGAGGCTCAAGCGGGGGATTTTTCACGAGAATTTGTAGAGCATATATCCAAAACGCAAGACGAACCCCGTTGGATGCGCGAGCGGCGTTTGGCAGCGTTTGACGTTTACGATCGCCTGCCAATTCCCAAGACGCCCAATGAGGATACGTGGAAGCGGACGACGGAAATGCACGTACAGGACTATTGGCGTCGCACAGACCTACGTCCCTTCAAGCTAGATCGGTATCACCCGATTTCATTTTCGCCTTCCGAATCCGCTGAGGGTGCTCCACTGTCCGATGCGCTAGCGAATCGACTGGCATCTTTGAACGGAGAGCCGGGGCAGATAGTTCAGCAAGATGGCGTTGTTCGTAATGTCGCGTTGTCGGGAGACCTTGAACGTAAAGGCGTCTACTTCGCGGATATGAACACCGCTTTGAGGGAACGTCCAGAGTTGGTCGAATCCCATTTTATGACCAAAGCCGTTCCAGTCGATTGGAACAAGTTCGACGCGCTCCACGGCGCATTCTGGCAAGGTGGCTATCTGTTACATGTTCCGCGAGGTGTCGTCCTCGAAGTACCATTGCGTGTGTTTGTCGCGCTCTCTGAAGCGGGACGGACAGATCTGTCGCATACCCTGATTGTTGCTGATGAGGGTAGCCAAGTCACGGTTTTGGAGGAACATCTTTCGGGGGACACGGATACGCCCGGATTACACTGTGGTGCCGTCGAAATTTTTGTCGCAGACAACGCTCACGTAAACTACGTCGGGGTCCAAAGATGGAATCTCCGAACCTGGAATTTTTCGACACAACGGGCGATGATTGGGAGAGACGCTCAGTTGCGTTGGGTGTCGAGCGCACTGGGAAGTCGTGTGAGCAAACTCAATCAGTTATCAGTTTTGGAGAAGCCGGGAAGTCACTCCGAGATGCTCGGATTGACCTTTACACACGCCCGTCAGCACCTCGATATTCACACATATCAAGACCATCAAGCACCACACACAACAAGCGACCTGCTCTATCGCACCGTCCTCAAGGATCGTTCGCGGAGTGTGTGGGCGGGTATGATCCATGTCCACCCCGGTGGTCAACATACAGACGCCTATCAGAAAAACGATAACCTGATGCTAAGTGACCATGCCCGCGCAGACCCCCTGCCCGGACTCGAAATTTTAGCCAGTGAGGGCATCCGTTGTACGCACGGCGCGACTGCGGGGCCCATCGATAAAGATCAGGTGTTTTACCTCATGAGTCGTGGCTTATCTCACGACGCAGCAGAACGGTTGATTGTTGACGGCTTTTTTGAACCTGTGATGCAGAGAATTTCGTTAGAATCGGTTCGGACGCAACTTCAGCAGTCAATCGATCATAAATTGGCGATGTAACCGTGCGAAAACCACAGCGCGTTTACCGTAGTTTTCACGTTTCACGTTTTACGTTTCACTCTCCACACTTTTCAAAATTGAAAGGAACCTAACAATGAGTCAGCCAACAATTACCGCTTATATGAAACCTGTTTGCGGTTGGAGCAACGGTGTCCGCGCGATCTTCCAAAAATATGGATTGGAATACGACGATCGCGACATCATTAACAACGCAGATAACTATCGTGAAATGGTCGAGAAAAGTGGTCAGCCACTTCAGCCGACAATCGAAATCAACGGCGAGATTATCGCCGATGTCAGCGGCGACGAGGTGGAAGCATACCTTATCGCAAAAGGCTATGTCCAACAGAATGATGCCGATGCTGGCGTGCCGACAGACGCGGCATGTGAAGATCACGGCGAGACAGTCGATGTCTCATTCTCAGGTGGAAAATTGACCAACTGGGCAAGCAACCTGTTTTCAAAGTAAGTCAACCATACTTATAGTGAAGTCTAAAAATAAATAGACACTTTCGCCCCCGGTAGGTGCGGTTTCCAACCGCACCGGTTTGGGGTGTCTCATTAATTCTAAGGTCCACCATAAAACGTGGGGCTCATGCAAAAAGACGGTGTAAACCACGAATAGAAACCGAGTTTTTTCTTGAAAACTCGGTTTCTGTTGCACTTCTTAACATGAGCGAATATCAGGATTCAAGGATATTATCTTTCTTATCCTTGAACCCTTAAATCCCGATAAGGGTTAGTAGGCATAGATAGAATCTTCACGGATTTTTCCTTGCTTTCAATCCGTGTGTGCAACTTTTGTCGCACACAACTTTCACCATCAATTACCGATTGCCTTTGTAAACGTTTTCTATTTGTAGCTGGATAATTTATTGTTCCTTCACAAGCGAACAATAAATGTTAACCTTATAGATTGATCCATTGCAGATTAAAAACAATGCGAACTTTAATGGATTTAATCCAATTTATACGTGAGAATCCCCCGCCAGGACAGTCCTGGCGGAAGAAGCGATGGGAAACAGAGTTATCAACAGAAATACCAAATTGGAAAGAGCTCGTAAAAAAGTCAATCCGGGGCTGGTACAGTATAGACCGGGACTGGGACGATATAGAATACTTCATATCCAGAAAAAAAAGAGGTTTCTCGGCATTGCGTGAAACTTTTGTAGAGGCCGGCGGATTAGAATTGGCGAAAAGATGGCTGTGTTCCCAAGCTTCTTATAAATCTTCTTATCTAAAAGAAGCTGCGAAGAAATGGTTCCTTAGTAATATACACATGTGGAGTAAATTCAATTGGGAAATAAAAAATCAGATAATATTTGATTTTTTTGCCGACGGAAAGTACCTTCCTTTACCCAAAAAAGTTGAAAGCTTGCGTTCCATTATGGCAGCTGCTGGCGATAAAGTCTATTTGGCGAGACTTGATGAAACGATTTCTCGACGTGTAAAAGCGTATCCAGTCACTTCATTTCAGCATCCGATATACAGTCCTAAGAACCATGAAGAGAAGTTGATTGCGCGGTTAATGGAAATAACACGCCAAAGCGGGTATTTGCCCTCCACCTTGCCATCAATTTTTAGGTCTTCCGAGATACCGCCAATTCTTCTTACTCATCCTGAATTGGAAGAGGAGGAAGAACAGAAAAAGCCCAAAATTTCGATTGAAAACCTACTTGGGTTCTATGACCACCAACTCCAGCAAATCATTATTTATAAAAAAGGAATCAAGTGGTTGGGAGGAAAGGGTTTTGACGAAGAATGGTTGTCTGCTGTTGTCCTGATCCATGAAATTGGACACTGGATTACCCATCAACTTCCCAAACCGGGAGGAGTGCCCACGTGGCCAACAGACTTATACGCTTCAAGCGAAAGAGATGTTCACGAAGGTTGGGCACAGTTAATCACATGGTGGATTGCTGATCAAGTCGGGGGGGAGTTTAAACATACCTTTGAAGAACTGAATAAATGTCAACCTCCGCCTTACCAAGTCTTTAAACAGTTTAAAGAGGAGCCGAAAGACAAGGTAATGGCATCCCTTGAAAAATTAAGACGTCTTCAACGTTCAGCTTACCTTGAAGATTGGAAAAATGCACTTTAAGAATGAAAGCGTTTCTTGGGTTTGAATGTCAAAAACGTCAACAGGTTCATGAGATAAAAAACGCTGATAAGTTTTGCGTTTTAATTCACTTAAAATTTGAAACAAATTGGAATCCCAATGTACGATCAACCTATGAATGCTCCTACACTCAATACGTTTGATGTCGAAGCTATCCGAAACGATTTTTCCATTCTAAAAGGGGAAAACGATCTACCCCTGATCTATCTGGACAGTGCTGCGACCTCCCAAACACCGGATTGCGTCATTGAGGCGATGGATGCGTATTACCGGACCTACAACTCAAATATCCATCGGGGCATCTACCGAATCTCTGAGGAAGCGACCGCCAAGTATGAGGAAGCACGAAAGCAGATCGGTCGTTTCATCAACGCCCGTCGTTCCAGCCAGATCATCTTTACACGAAACACCACCGAGTCAATCAACCTAGTTGCATATAGTTGGGGGAGTGCCAATCTCCGAGAGGGCGATGAAATTCTTGTCACGGTCATGGAACACCACAGCAACCTCCTGCCGTGGCAGTTGCTATCCCAACGCACCGGAGCAAAACTGCGGTTTATTGAAATCACCGACGAAGGAGTATTGCAGCTTGATGATTTGGACGAATTGCTGACAGAGCGCACCAAGATAGTTGCGATGACGCATGTTTCCAACGTCCTCGGTACTATCAATCCTGTTCAAGAACTTATAGCCGCTGCCCATGCTGTCGGCGCGAAAGTGCTAATTGATGGCGCACAGAGTGTGCCGCATTTCGACGTAGATGTGCAGGAGCTAGATTGCGATTTTCTCGCTTTTTCAGGGCATAAAATGTGCGGTCCCACCGGCGTCGGTGTCCTGTACGGCAAGTCAGACCTCTTAGAGGAGATGCCACCATTTTTGGGCGGCGGTTCGATGATCCGTGCTGTCCAGCGCGAAAGTTCGACCTACGCCGATGTCCCAGCCAAATTTGAAGCTGGAACACCAGCCATTTCAGAAGCAATCGGACTTGCCGCTGCTGTAGACTATCTCAGCAAAGTTGGCTTAGAAGCAATCTTCGTGCATGAGCAAGAGTTACTTGAATATGCACATCAGAAGCTCAGCGAGATCGAGGGCATTACCATTTACGGACCCAAGCCCCGGCAAAAAACAGGAGCAATCACATTTAACTTGGAGGGTATCCACCCCCACGACTTAGCAGGCGTCCTAGATACAGTTGGAGTTGCAGTCCGCGCCGGACATCACTGTGCACAACCGCTCATGCAGAAATTTGGAGTTATCGCTACAGTCCGCGCAAGTTTCTACCTTTACAACAAACTTGAGGAGATCGATACCCTGCATGAAGGATTGCTGAAAGCCCAACGTATGCTGACGCGGAGACGAAGATGAACATCTACGAAGAAGACATTCTCGATCATTACGAAAACCCAAGTAATTACGGAACACTTGAGAATCCCGACATCTCTTATGAGGAAGACAATCCCCTGTGTGGCGATCAGATTCGGATGGATCTCAAGGTTGAGGACGGTATCATAACCGACCTTCGATTCTCTGGTCACGGTTGTACCATCAGCCAAGCAGCCGCTTCAATGTTGACAGAAGAGATTAAAGGCAAACATCTGGATGAGGTCAAACAGTTAAGCAGAGATGATATCTTGGACATGCTCGGCATCCCCTTAGGTCCCGTCCGTCTCAAGTGTGGACTGTTGGCATTAAAAGTACTAAAAGCCGGTGCTTATGGTCTCAAGGGTTGGCCCGGAGAAGAAGACGAGGAGACCGAATGAGCGAGTTTTTTGAGGTCGCAAAAGTCAGTGAACTGCCGCCGGGGGGCAAGAAACTGGTTGAAGTGGACGACATACCCGTTGCACTGTTCAATGTAAATGGCGAGTTTTTCGCTATCGAAGATGTCTGCACCCACGATGGAGGGCCCCTCGCTGAAGGCGAACTTGATGGCGACGAGATCGAATGCCCACGACACGGGGCACGCTTCAACGTCTGCACCGGTGCAGTCCTGTGTATGCCAGCAACCGAGCCAGTCGAGTGTTACGAGGTCAAGGTTGAAGGCGATACGGTTTTCGTCCGCACAGATTATTAGCCACTGGTGCTAGTACACTGTCAGGCAAATTATGATTGTCTATATGGATTGAGACTCATAATACTTCGTAGGGGTCGGGTCACCCGACCCCCTTGTTGATATGCAAAACTTATATGACTGAGTACTAGTTGGTTTCACGTTTCACGCATCACGTTTTACTCTCGGTTGTGAATGGAGGATTCTTATGGTAACAGAAGATGCTGTATTTGAAGCAGTCAAAGAGATTATTGATCCAGAAGTTGGTATTAACATTGTTGATATGGGATTGATTTACGGCGTTGACGTTGAGGACGAAACCGTTAACATCACAATGACCCTAACCAGCCCGGGCTGTCCCGCCGGTGGACAACTTATCAACGGAACGCAGCATGTCACCCAACAACTTGAGGGCGTTGACGAAGTGAACATCAATGTCGTTTGGACGCCGCGTTGGACACCAGAAATGATGACCGAAGAAGCTAAGGACGAATTGGGTATCTTTTAATTTTTGTCTATGAGACAACAACAGCCGAAAACGATTAAAAGATTGGGGAACGACGGGCTGCAGATCGTCTGGAAAGATGGGCACGAAAGTGAATACACCTATCCATATCTCAGGCGTATGTGTCCATGTGCGGAGTGTTCAACGATAAGGCACAGGGGGCAGGACGTTCACTCCCTATTCGGCCCCGAAGGACTCGGCGATCCAAGCCAGATTACAGTTCCAACCGATACCCAACCCCTTAACCTCGAGCTTGTGGGTCGTTATGCCATCCAGTTTACTTGGAGCGACGGACATTCGACCGGCATCTACTCTTTTGAAACACTCCGGGAAATCTGTCCCTGTCCGCAGTGCACTTAATCGAAACCGAGGAACAAAAAATTGAAAACAGCAGACGCCTCCCAAGCACCTCCACCGTTTCAACCGGAGAAACACGAAATTTCGGTCCAAGAACTCAAGGGTAAACTTGATCAAGGCGAACCCATCCAACTCATTGATGTTCGAGAACCGATGGAACACCAGATCGTTTGTCTTGAAGAGGCACAACTCATCCCGATGAATGACCTGCCCCAACATATTGAGGGTCTCGATCCCAATGGTGAAATCATTCTCCATTGCCATCACGGAATGCGAAGTATGCAAGCCGCTTACTACCTATACCAAAACGGTTTCCAAAACGTGAAAAGTTTGACCGGTGGAATCGATCAGTGGGCAATCGAAATCGACCCCACACTAAATCGCTACTGATTCTTAGAGAGGATTAAAATGTTTGTTGAGTTTGAAGATAGAACTGGCATCCTTGAACGGGTGGAGATGGAAATTGAAGAGCCGTGCCCAATCTGTTGCGGTATGCTGTTTCTCATTGATGAATCCAATTCGGAAAGCGGGTATCGTTGTAGCAGCTGCAGCGTCCTGTTTGAGCCTGTAGACGATGATGACCTGTAAAACAAACTGCCGAATCTTCATTTAGGAGTTACACCTGAGCCCCAATGCTGCGATCGAGATTCAAAACAACCTCCCTCCCCCAACTTTTGTCTTTCCGCGATCTCAAAGAGTATCCCCTCGTTAAATAACGTTAACAACTTGAGTTAATATCCGTAGCGCAAACTGTTAGTTTGCGAGCTGGGATCACAATCTAACAGATCGTGGTACAAAAGTCGATCGTAGGTCGAGATTCACATCTCGACACAAAACCGTCGATTTTGGCAAATCGACCTACAGAAGAAATCCGAAGCCATCTCTGACGTGTGAACAAAGGGTTGGGAGACCCAACCCCTACGAAGGGGCATGTGTTTGTGTGCCCCCTTGATCGTCTGATTACGATGAAATGTCAACAGAACCTAGCAAGACGAATTAACATGGAAAGAATTTGTCGAATAACACAACTAACCTTATTTGTTATGCTGTTTGTGGTTATCAGCAGCGGACTTTTCGGTTGTGCCGGAAGAATCAGCGATATTAACATCTTCACCGACGCACAAGAAGTCCAGCTTGGGAAACAATTCTCTGGCGAAATCGAAAAAGAGATGAAGATGTACTCAGATCCGATTGTGACCGCGTACATCGATCAACTCGGACAACACCTCGCAAACCATTCCCAACGACAGAACATCACCTACCACTTCAAGGTTGTGGACACCGACGTTGTCAATGCGTTTGCAGTACCGGGCGGATATCTCTATGTGAATATTGGACTGATCCGTGCGGCAGAAAATGAATCCGAACTAGCAGGCGTGATTGGTCATGAAATCGGACATGTCGTCGGTAAACACGGCGTAAAGCAGATGACCCGACAACTTGGGCTCGCAGCGGTGGCACAGTTGGCTCTGGGAGAAGACCAAAGCAAACTCAAACAGATGGTCGCTAACTTGGCTGCGGGTGGAGTCCTGATGAAGTACAGCCGGGACGCTGAGAGGGAGGCAGATATATACGCCGTCCAAGAGATGTATGATGCCGGCATCAACCCCGAAGGTATGGCGACATTTTTTGAAAAACTGCTTGAACGCCAGAGAGGGAAGCCGTCAAGGCTTGCACAGATGTTCTCGACACATCCGCCGACAACTGAACGGATTGCCGCTGTCCGGTCGCAGATAGCCAAATTGCCCCGAAAGTCCAATCTGAAGAAAGATTCTCAGCGTTTTCACCAAATAAAAAAACGGCTGCCACCCCCCTCAAAAACGTCGAAAGGGAAACGCTAAAACGCCACCAATACCAAACGATCAATGACCGAAAGGAGTGCATCGAATGCGTTGGTTACTACCCGTTTTAAGCGTGGTTTTCATTGTCTTGTTATTCTCTTCAGATGCTCAAGGGTTTATTTATCGAGAGTTTACCATCCAAGAGATTATTGAGGGCAGCACCAATATCGCGTTTGGAAAAATTAAAAGCGTCGATACCAAGAGAATGAACGCCATCATTGAGATCGAAGAGGATCTCAAGGGACAAAAACTTGACCAGATTAAACTCAACATTGCCACCGGTTGGTATGTCCGAGGAAGCTCACCGCAGAAGATGATCGATCTACTCAAAGTCGGTATGCCCCTCATCGTTTTTTACCAACAGACGTATGTTGTCGAAGCACTTGGATATTTTGATGGAACGTGGTATAGAAACCGCACGAGGGATCCTAAAGGATGGTGGGTGTTTACGCATCTGTGTCCCTATATGGAGCGGACATTCGATGGAACAACTATCGAATTCCGAGAGGTTATCCGAGCGATTCTCGCGGGTGAGCGATGGGTGGGGGCGCCGGAAGATGCCTTGAAGATATTGACTTTGACGGGAAATACTGAAGTCATGCCGTCTGATAGTCCCGTTCCTGTGCCAACCAACACCGTCAGTTATGAATACAACACCATCCGATCTGTCCGCAAGGTTAAGAACAGAACGATGGCGTACGAGGCAACCCAAGATCCCGCCTTGCCCGGCTTAGACGAAGTCGATATGTTGTGGCTTGGACATCGCGAGATCGCTTATGGCGGTTACCTGCTCAACGAAGCAACTGAGAAGAAGATCAAAGCCTTCGTCGAAAATGGCGGGATTGTTATTGTGAGCGGACAGGACGCGGATCGGGAAGAGCCGTTTGAAATCGGTTGGTTGGCAGGAAGTATGAACGGTGTTGAACGAAAGCCAACTCAGGATTTTGCTGTCACAGAGCAAGGGCAAAAACTGTTTGCCGAACCGAATGAGATCCAAGCCGGGCGTCTGTATATCGATGACACTTGGACGGATTGGGACAGTGACTTTCAAGTGTTAGCGACTGCCAATGACGGAGAAGACCTCGTTGTTGGAGTACGAAAGCACGGCAAAGGGCTGTACATCATCACAAGCCTCCGCAATGATAATCGGTACACCGTTGAAAGAAACAAGGGGTTAATCGAGAATATCCTTCACTACGCCGCCAGCCAAGTTCAATAACGCGAAACCTCTCAGAAAATCTACCCACGTTCAGGGGAAATCGGCTTCACCGGCTCATTTCTCCATCAATTAAATTTCTCGCCTATCCTCTCTTTCACCCCTCCTCCCTGCTATTGTCACCTCAAGCGTTCACTTATTCAAAACTTCTTTCGCGCATCAAGGCGGATATATTTCCGCCTTGCACAATTAACCAATTTTTCCTTGAGATTCAAGGCAACCTATGCTACACTCTCATTCACGTTATCCAATTAACGGGAGGGCACTATGAATACTAATCCTGAGACCACTGAACTCCGAGAAGTTGTTCAGCAAAGGATCGAAATGGTCAAACAGAATGCCTACTTGCGTGGTGCATTTGAGCAGATGAACAAACGCTTCAATGACTTATAGTGAATTCAAAAAATAAAGAAACACTTGCGCCCCCCCGGTAGGTGCGGTTTGTAACCGCACCGGTTTGGCGTGTCCCATTAATTCTAAAATCTACTATAGTTGAATCTATCAACCAACGCTTTGAACAAGTGGACAAACGCTTTGGGCAGGTGAACCGACGCTTTGATGACTCGGCTGAATCTGTCAACCAACGCTTCGATCCGGTGGACAAACGTATCAATGACCTTATCCAACTTTTCGATTACCGCTTTGAGCAAGTAGATAAACGTATTGACGACCTTACCCAGTCTGTCAACCAACGCTTCGAGCAGATGGAAAGACGCTTTGAGGCAATGGAGGGATAGACTTCTAGCGTTGAGGGGCAAGTCAGTACGCAGTTGAGATGGATTATTGGGTTGATGGCATCAATGTATCTAGCACTCATCGCTTTGATTATCAAGGTGTTTTTAGGATCATAATTTTCAAATAAACGGAAAGCCGATGCACTCAATAAACAAAATCGCTGCACTGTCCCTACTTCTTTTTTTTACGATAGCGAGCAGCGTCTACCCACAGTGGTTACTTGTACCGATGGATAATACACAGGTCAACCATCTGAAGGCTTACGGATTGACCTACTGGACACTCGAAGTTCCCCGCGAATATGATGCAAAGTGGTTGTTAAACTATCGCGGCGGCTCCTTTCTTCTGAATGATTCCCCAGATGTACAACTTAAAGCGCAAGTGATGGGGGTCAGTTTCCAGCCAATCTCAACTGCCGAGTACGGTGCAATCCAAGTAGAAATGGATAACAGCAATATGGATGAGATCCTGCTGGAAAAAGCACCCAAGATCGCCGTATACGCCCCATCGGAGGATTCGCCCTACCGAGATCCATGGGACGATGCCGTAAAAATTGCCCTTGAATACGCGGAGATTCCATACGATACAATCTGGGATAAAGAGGTCGAAGCTGGGATACTGTTTACAGGAGAGTATGATTGGCTACATCTGCATCACGAAGATTTTACAGGGCAGCACGGAAAATTCCACAGCGCGTATAAGGGGCAAGTCTGGTATCAACAGCGCAAACATCTGTTTGAGGGTGCTGCAGCGGACGCAGGATTTAACAGCGTGCCGAAGCACAAAGCGTACATTACCCAGCTAATCCAAGATTACATCGTCAAAGGCGGATTCCTTTTCGCCATGTGTTCTGCACCAGAAACGCTGGATATCGCGCTCTCGACAAACGGAGGAAGCGTGGACATCGTCGCCCCAGAACTCGACGGAACCCCACTGGCTCCGGACTATCAGTCCAAGCTCGATTTCAATAAAACCTTTGCCTTTGAAAGGTTTGTCCTTTACCCCAACCCGAATCGGTACGAATTTTCAAATATCGACAACCCACGCCCAGAACTCAATCCGCTCACAGGTCTGGAGGATTTCATCCTGTTTGAGTTCGCCGCAAAGCATGATCCCATTCCCACCATGCTCACCCAAAATCATGTGAATCGGGTGCGTGGATTCCTCGGACAGACCACATCGTTCAACAAGAACACCATCCGTGAAACAATCACAATCATGGGTGACATCGAAGGTACCCGCTATGCCAAGTACGTTCACGGCAAGTTGGGCAAGGGCACATTCACATTTCTCGGTGGACATGATCCGGAGGACTATCGCCACCTCGTCGGCGAGGGCAGAGTCCCGACCAACTTAGATCTCCATAAACATTCGCCCGGCTACCGGCTTATCCTGAACAACATCTTGTTCCCCGCAGCAAAGAAAAAGCCCCAGAAGACGTAATAGATTCAAATAGATCTCCGTAATCCGTAGGTTGGGTTGAACGGAGTGAAACCCAACATCCTCCTGTAGCAACACCGTCGCTGTAGGTCGAGATTCACATCTCGACGATCCCCTGTACACACAGAAAGGAGAATACAATGGCATACTTTTTCCACAAAGAAGATGCAGAAGTTGTTCGGATTGAAGGCGAAGCACCCCGCACACTGTACACCTGTATTGAACCCAAGACAGCCGATACCGAGCATTTTTCGATGGGGCTAGAGGAGATTGATCCCCACAGCGAAATCCCGTGGCATTCCCATTCCGATGCGGAGGAGATTATCTTTGTATTTGGCGGAGAAGGTGTAGGATATGTCGCCGATGAAGTGGCAGACCTGAAACCGGGAACAGTGATTTACCTGCCGCCGACGGTCGAACACCGCTTTGTCAACACCGGCGACACGCCGCTCTGGATCACGTGGGCACTTTCGCCCCCCGGCTTTGAGACACAAATTCGGAAAATCGCCGATGGGTCCGCTGGGATGGAGGTCTTTAGTGAAACAGAAGATGCGAATTCCGATGGACAGTCCTAGGGGAATCAGGCGTTTCACAAATCGGCAGTTGATATGACAGAAAACTACCGTTACCCCAATATTCTCCAGGCTATCTGGATTCTGGTTTTACTCAATATTCTATCGAGCGTGTTACTTATCCTCTGGTATAGCTTTGTGCGTGTGACCGGCTTTCTGCTTCTAGTTCACTTCGCTGTCACGTCATTGATTGGTCTCATTCCCTACGGGCTAATTTTGATGAGAGGGCTTAAACGCGCTAACACCTCATTCAGAGAAATATGTCCGCTCGTGCCGGTACGATTGTCCCTATTTTTCCCAATGGCTCTCACAATCATTGGCATCTTTAGCCTACTTGAAATAGGGTCTTGGCTAAACTTCTTCCCGTCCCCGTCAGAGTGGTACCCAGAGTGGTACACCGATTTTATGTATAATCTTGTGGTTGCTCCAAATGCTCATGTGGTTGCTCCAATGTGGGTTATAGCTGCAAGTTTCGTGATAGTTGGCCCCTTGACTGAAGAACTGTTAGTGCGAGGGTTGATACTACGTGGTTTTCTGAGTCGTTATAGCGTGCGAAAAGCTGTCCTTGCTTCCGCCCTGCTTCCTGTATTGATACCCTTCAATTCTTTGAACTTCATCGGTCTCACTATGTTGGGCATTCTACTCGCATGGTGGTTTATTCAGACGCGCTCGATGCTTCCCTGTTTTCTTGGTCATGCCCTCTATGGCGCGTTGGAAATCGCTTATATCCTACTTAGTCAATTGGAGCTTAGTCAATCGGAGATATGGTTTCAGCCTCTCTTGGAGATATGGTTTCGTTTTTTCTGGGGGAACTTTGTCTGGGGGAACCTTATTGGTGTCATACTGACAGCGTTAGGGATATGGCTTTTGGTTCATCAGTTTCGGAAATCGAGTGATATAGTTCCTGAAGATGTATCTGGAGATAGATCCGACCAATTATGAGCGAAAAAAAGAAAATCTATTTCCGCTACGACGACGGCACGGTTATCGCTGAAAACGCAGAGACACCGCCCCCACACTTTCAGTGGGACACGCGGGTTGAAAAATGGCGCGCCCTTGCGCTGCACTACCCAATCGCTGTCGAGCAATTGCGCGAGAACGACGTCCAATACACAACAAGCGTCCCGAAATACCGAACCATCAAGCCAACGCTCAAACTCGATTTCGACCTCCACGACTATCAACGGGAAGGATTACAGGCGTGGATCGATGCGGATTGCCTCGGCACCGTTGTTTTACCGACAGGCGCAGGCAAAACGCTCCTTGCCCTCAAAGCCATCGAACATGTGGGACGCAGCACACTGATCATTGTGCCAACGATTGATCTGCTCAACCAATGGTACGACCTACTGACCAACGCTTTTGACCTCGAAATCGGTATTTTGGGAGGCGGATACCACGAACTCCAAGAGATTACCGTCACGACTTACGACAGCGCGTATCGCTACAGCAACGAATACGGCAATCGCTTCGGCTTCCTGATTTTTGACGAAGTGCATCACCTCCCTTCTCCAAGCTACAGCCACATTCCAGAACTCAGTATCGCTTCGAGACGGCTCGGCTTGACAGCAACGTATGAACGGGCGGACCGAATGGAGGAGAGACTGCGTCAACTGATCGGTGAAGTGGTCTATCGAAAGTCGATTGACGAACTCAAGGGCGAGTATCTCTCAGAATATGAAACCGTTCGGCTCTACGTCGAGCTGACTGAAGCAGAGCGAGAAGAATATACGCGAGAACGCGCAATCTATCTCGATTTTCTCCGTAGTCGAAATATCCAACTGTTCGGCGGCGGTTGGAGCAAATTTGTCCGACTCAGCACAAGAGAAAAAGCGGCACGGCGGGCGATGCTTGCGTTGAACAGATCCAAAGCCATCGCACTCGAAGCCGAAGCCAAGTTAATTCTCCTTGAATCCCTGCTGAAACAACATCGCAAAGATCGAGTCTTGATCTTCACCGGAAGCAACCGCTTCGCCTATCGCATCTCTACGCGCCACCTGCTGCCGGCAATTACGCATCAGACCAAAACCAAAGAACGTAAACAGATTCTTGAACGCTTCAACGCCGGCGAATATCCCGCCATCATCACGTCGAAGGTACTTAACGAAGGAATCAATGTCCCGGAGGCAAATATCGGTATTATCCTCGGTGGCAGCGGGAGCACACGCGAACATACCCAACGACTGGGCCGCATTCTTCGTAAACGCGAAGGGAAATATGCGATCTTGTACGAAGTGGTGACCAAAGACACACTCGAAAAGGGTGTGTCCCAACGTAGACGACAGAAGCCTGTCAAGCGGGACCCATAACGTGCCTCCTCGGTCTTCTAAAATTGTTGTTTTGACAATGGGCTGCTGAACATATTATAGTGAATTCAAAAAATAAAGAAACACTTGCGCCCCCCGGTAGGTGCGGTTTGATGAGATTTAAGTATTTAAATCAGTAATCCCTATTTGCCTCCAAACATACGGTAGGCGCGGTTTTCAACCGCGCCGGCGTCGCTAGCAAATTACCGAATCATTTTTTTAATCTTCATGTAACCGCACCGGTTTGGCGTGTCCCATTAATTCTAAAGTCTACTATAGATTCGGATTTTCAGTGACAAGAACATAGTTGTTGGGTTACAATAAAGTAAATTACCATTACATGCAGAAGATCGGGATTTTCTTCCCCATTAAGGAGTGGGGGGCTAGCACTTAGATTCGATGCTTATCATCTATCTCACAATAGCGGTGCTCTCAGTCTTCATTGGTGCTGTGATCGCCTTTTACACGCTACGTTCAAATCCGGTTATTTTTTCAATACTCGCAGGGTTCACAGCCAGTACCGTAGTGGGGTTGGTCGGTTTTTACCTCATACCCCATCTTTATGAAGACCTCGGATGGATGAGTCTTCTTGTCATGGCAGCCGGTTTTCTACCCATCTTTCTGATTGAGCGGTTCAGCCATCGCAACCCGCGGTTCCCAATACAGAATCACCGCTGGGTTGCGGATTTGACAGTGATTGGGCTATCTATTCACGCGCTGACCGATGGATTTAACCTCGCTATTGCAAGCAAACACGAGGAACTTGGTATCGGGCTTGCCATTGTGGTTTTAGTACATCGTCTGCCGGTTGCTTTTGTACTGACACTAGCATTTCTCAGCGACAATTCATTTATTTCAACCATTGGACGCCGCCTCCCCTTCGGATCTCGTTTACAGTTCAGCGTACGATTGGCATTTGTCGCAACCGTCGGACGACTGCTCCCGCTCTCAATTGCACCGGTCATTGGGGCGTTCATCGGGGAACGGATTTTGACCGGGGGATTCGGTGATTTTATCGAATACCTGACAGCCTTTGCGGCGGGTACGCTGTTGAATGTGGTAATCGAGAACTTTCATGGCGGTCATGCGTCTCATGCCCACGCGCTGCCTCCCGAAGAGGCACGCTCTCATTCTGAAGTGGGAGGTTCTCGCGAAGCTCTTCCAATAAGAGAAAGAATGTTATCTCTTGACAAGGTGAGTGCAACAATGGCTTTCATGGTGGGTCTATTGGCTATTTTCCTCTTGACCCGTGCTGTGACTCACGATCCCCATGACTTACATCGCCACGATGATCATCATCATGAAGCGGATCATTAGCGGAGTTACGCACTTCAGATTGTAGTTGCCCGATGAATCGGGCATCAAGGGGCATGTTCAGACTCCACACCTATCGTAGGCGGGGCATCTAGTTTCCCCCCATTGGTTCTGAAGCATTGAACTACAAACCTCATCGTTCAACTGCGTAAGTCCCGTAAAATATTAAAAACAAATCTGCCTAGACACAATAAAAGACACCTTATCTTTTTGATAACTCAACTGCTTATAGTGAATTCAAAAATAAAGAAACACTTGCGCCCCCCCGGTAGGTGCGGTTACAAACCGCACCGGTTTGGCGTGTCCCATTAATTCTAAAATCTACTATAATTGTTCATTGGAAGGATACACAATATGACAACATCCGAATTTGTTCATCTGCACAACCATAGTGAATACAGTCTACTTGATGGTGCGTGTCGAATCCCTGACATGATTGAATGGGCGTATCAAAACAGTGCCCCCGCTGTCGCGCTCACAGACCACGGCAACATGTTCGGCGCATGGGAATTTTACAAGAAAGCAAAGGACAAAGGCGTCAACCCAATTGTCGGTTGTGAGGCGTATGTTGCCCCCGGCAGCCGTCGTGAGCGCGGAAAAAGTCAAGGCAGCCCTTATCATCTAACGCTACTCGCTGAAGACGCGACCGGGTATAAAAACCTCATGAAACTGGGGTCAATTGCCTACCTTGAAGGCTTCTACTCAAGACCCCGCATTGATATGGAAATTTTGCGCGAACACCGTGAGGGGATCATTGCCTTGACAGGGTGCATTCAAGGCTACGTGCCCGCGCTGCTTGCCTCGGATCAGCGCGAAGGGGCGGTGAAAAACTTCCGGATGCTTCAAGACATCATGGGTAAAGATAACCTCTACGTTGAGGTTCAAAATCACGGCATCCCCGAAGAAGCGCGTGCCTACCCAGTGATGGTTGAGCTTGCCAAGGAACACAACCTACCAATTGTTGGAACAAATGATTGCCATTACCTCAATAGCACCGACCACACAATGCACGATGTGCTGTTATGTATTCAGATGAAGCGTGCGGTGAAGGAAGAAGACCGCATGAGGTTCCTGAATCAGTTCTACTTCAAGAACAATGATGAGATGCATAAAGCCTTGGCGGAATTCCCGCCAGAGGCGATTGCCAATACACTTGAGATTGCCAACCGCTGTCAACTGCAACTCGATTACGGTGAACACATCATGCCGAAATACGATGTTCCTGAAGGCTATACGGCGGATTCATATCTCAGTAAACTGTGCTATGACGCGCTCCGTCAAAAATATGGCGAACTTTCGACGGAGATGAAGGAACGACTTGACTATGAACTGGACATTATTCAGAAGACCGGCTATGCGGGTTACCTACTAATTGTGTGGGATTATGTCAATTTCGCCCGTGAACGCGGGTTCCCGCTCAACGCACGGGGTTCAGCAGGTGGAAGCCTAGCACTTTTTGCACTCGGTGTTACGACGTTTGAACCGATGAAATATGACTGTATGTTCGAGCGGTTCCTGAACCTGGATCGTATCAGTATGCCCGATATTGACATCGACTTTGGAGATGAACATCGCAAGATTGTCATTGACTACCTGACCGAGAAGTATGGGGCGGAGTGCGTTGGACAGGTGGCAACATTCAGCACCTTCGGTGCGAAGGCCGCTGTCGCTGATGTTGGTAGGGCACTCGATGTGCCCGTGCAGGATGTTCGCCGAGTCACGCAACTCGTTCCTACCATTCCCGGTGTGACGCTTGATGAGTCGTTAGAGGAGGTGCCACAACTTAAAGAGGTCGCCGAAGCGCAAGAAAACCGCGAGATGATGGGCATCGCCAAATCGATTGAGGGCATGAAGCGGCACGTCTCCATCCATGCGTGCGGGGTTGTACTGTCGAACGGTCCGCTGACCGATTATGTCCCACTCTTCAAGGATAAGCATGACCGTATTGCAACACAATTTGATCTTAAAATGCTTGAAGATGTCGGCATGGTCAAATTCGACTTCCTCGGGCTGCGCACCTTGAGCGAGGTTTACGACTGCCTTGCGCGGATTAAGACAAATCACGGCGTCGATCTCTCGCTTGAGGAGATCCCATTCGATGACGAAAAGACGTATGGGCTTATCAGCCACGGTCTCGTCGGCGGACTCTTTCAGTTAGAAACCTCGCCAGGGATGCGTCGCGTCATCATGCAAATTAAACCGGACAACTTTGAAGACTTCATACCCATTCCCGCGCTCTACCGCCCCGGTCCCCTCGACAGTGGGATGATGGACAGTTTCATCCGTAGAAAACTGAAGGTTGAAAAGGTGCAATATCTCCATCCGACCCTCGAAGATGCGCTGAAGAACACCTACGGGGTGTGTATCTATCAGGAACAGGTGATGCAGATCGCACGAGACATGGCTAACTTCACGCTGGGTGAGGCGGATGTTCTCCGCGATGCGATGGGCAAGAAAAAAATGGATGTCCTCATGATGCAGCGCGAAAAATTCATCGAAGGTGCGGTAGCCAATAACATCAAGGCGGAAGATGCTGAAAAAGTTTTCACGTACCTCGAACCCTTCGGTCGATACGCTTTTAACCGATCCCACACCGTTGCGTATGCAATTCTCTCCTATCAGACCGCTTATCTCAAGACGCACTATCCCCGTGAGTTTATGGCGTCGATGATGACCGGCGAATCTGCCGACAGCGACAAAATCAGAAAATATATCGCTGAGTGTAGCGGACTGTCGGAATACCTCGAAACGCCAATCCAAGTCTTGCCACCGGACATTAGCAGCAGTAGCAAAGATTTTACCGTCGTTGGCGACGACATCCGCTTCGGACTTGCCGCAGTCAAAAATGTCAGCGAAATCGCGCTTGAGGCAATCGTCGAAGCACGGGAGCAGGGAGGCTCATTCAAATCGCTCCAAGACTTCTGTGAGCGGGTTGATACGAAAGTAGTCAATAAACGAGCGATTGAAAGTCTGATTATGGCAGGAGCATTTGATGCACTTGATGGGCATCGGGCGCAACAACTTGCAAGCCTTGAGCAGACCATGAAGGTGGCTCAAAGTACCCAGCAAGACCGGGAAAAGGGACAAATGGGGCTTTTCGGCGCAGTTGAAGAGATGCCGATGACACAGATCGAACTGGTTGATGCAGCAGAATGGTCACATGCCGATATATTGAAGAATGAAAAAGAACAACTCGGTTTCTATCTTTCTGGACACCCGCTGGAGCAGTATGGGGACATTATGAAATACTATACGACTGTTACTTCCCAAACGCTTGGCGAGCCCCCAAGCGGGACGGAGGTATATGCCGCCGGTCAGCTTGTTTCCCTCCGTCTTACAAAGACGAAGAAGGGGGATCCAATGGCAATTCTCGTTGTTGAGGACTTGGAGGGAACTACCGATGTTGTTGTGTTCCCGGAAGCCTACAAGGCTTCGCGTGATGCAATAGAGGAGGACGCGGTAGTCTGGATCCGGGGGAATGTCAGTGAAAATCGACGGAGAAATGGCGGAGGTGATGACGAAATAGAGGAGGACACCCATCAGATTCAGGCAGAAGAGATTTTATCCATTGATGCGGTCGTCGAGCGATTGACTTCAGCGGTCGAAGTCACAATCCCTGAAAGCGATGCGGCTAATCAAGAAAAACTGGATGAACTGCAGAATATCTGCGTCCGTGCGAAGGGCGACCACGATCTCATCCTACGCCTGCTTACTCCCAAATATGGTGAGGTGATTGCACAGTGCAGCGCACGCTACAATATTTCATATCCATCTCAAACGGTGTCGGAAATTGAAGCACTCTTCGGCAGCGACTCCGTTAAGCCGAGTAATCGCACTACCCGTGTTGGAGAGAAACCCACGTCTGTAATGAGTTATGTCTGATAGATTTAGGACTTACCCAGCTAACCGTAGGTGGGGCATCTAGTTTCCCCGCACCATTTAAGGCTTACCCAGCTAACCGTAGACGGGGCATCTTGCCCCGCACTATCTATGCGGGACATTTGGTCCCGTGCTGAAATGCGTAAGTCCTGAGATTGTTACCGTGTGAAAGCTGTATCGAGCTTCTTACACATGCTGCCAAAAGTGATTAATATCAAAAAATCGTGCATCGAGTGCATGAGTTCGCTCGTTGATTAATGAACCAATATACTAATGAACCAATAAACCAACGGACTAATCAACCAATGGCTGTCGTTCCAAGAATCATCGAAGAAGAACTGCGTTTCAAATTCTATAACGGAGAAGCATTTTTCCTCGCCTACAATAAGGGTTACACCCAATACGGCGATATGTACAAATCGCGTCCTGATTTCTATCCCGTTTATTCTCCAAGCGGACGCGAAGTGACATCTACCTGCGCCTACCGTTATAATCATCACAAATCAATTTTCATCGGTCATGCGGACGTGAATGGCATTAACTTCTTCCATGACAACAATCCAACCCGATCTGACCTCGGTGACATTGTCTTGGAAAAGAGCCAGCATGAGATTGATGAGAGCGGGATTCACGTTATGACACATAACGGTTGGATAACGAAGGCGGGGGTTCGTCTGTTGGATGAGGAGCGCAACTTCACAGTTATTCCCGATGAGGCGGCACATATCATTGACTTGACAAGCACACTGATTGCTAGCCAAACGGATCTGACGTTTGCACAAGATAACCACGCATTTCTCGGTGTGCGTGTTGCCGATACGATGGACGTGGAAGATGGAGGGACAATCCTCAACGCCAATGACCAACGCAACGAGGAAGAGGCGATGGGACAGGCCGCCGATTGGACAGACTACAGCGGAGTTGTTGCCGGTAAAACAGTCGGTGTTACATTGATGAATCACCCATCGAATCCGCCTGCGGCATTCTTCACACGGAATTACGGCACATTTTTAACCAACTTTACTTTGCTAGACCGATACCAACTGTCCCGTGATCAACGCTTGACACAACGGTTTCGTATTCTCATCCACGAGGGCGATGCGGTTGAAGCCAACGTTAAGGCGTACTACAATCAGTTCGTTGAAACGCCACCACGTTGGTAAGCGGTCTTTTGTACCACAATCTGTTAGATTGTGATCCGAGCCCGCAAACTAACAGTTCGCGCTACTTATGGCAGATTGCCCGATGATTATAGCGTTTGCCGAATTAGCAACAGCAAAATGTCAACACGCCCTAGTACACTGTCAGGCAAATTATGATTGTCTATATGGATTGAGACTCATAATACTTCGTAGGGGTCGGGTCACCCGACCCCCTTGTTGATATGCAAAACTTATATGACTGAGTACTAGGCATTGAAAGTCCATCGTTTTTCAAGTTGAATTACCCGACTCCTTGCTCTAGCGGAGTGCAATAGAATTGTTTCAGCAAACCAATGAACTTATAGTGAATTCAAAAAATAAAGAAACACTTGCGCCCCCCGGTAGGTGCGGTTACAAACCGCACCGGTTTGGCGTGTCCCATTAATTCTAAAATCTACTATAATAACCATGCCTCTAGAAACTCAAGTACAGCAGTTTAAGGAAAACTTCAACCGAGTGGAGGCAGAGATCCACAAGCGCATCGTTGGGCAGGATGAGGTCATTGAAGGCGTGTTACTCTGCCTCTTTGCCAACGGGCACGCGCTCCTCGAAGGCGTACCCGGCTTAGGTAAAACACAGTTGATTCATACCCTGAGCGAGGCACTTAGTTTGTCGTTCAACCGGATCCAGTTTACGCCCGACATGATGCCTTCGGACATCACAGGGACAATGCTCCTCGTTGAAGATAACCAAGGGCGGAAGCAGTTTGAATTTCAGCAGGGTCCCATATTTGCACAGATTATCCTTGCAGACGAAATTAACCGGGCGACACCCCGTACACAATCTGCCCTGCTAGAGGCGATGCAGGAACGTACCGTGAGCGTGGCACGGACAAGTTATAAACTGGAAGAGCCTTTTTGTGTCCTTGCAACTCAGAATCCTATTGAGATGGACGGCACGTACCGCTTGCCAGAAGCGCAACTGGATCGATTTCTGTTCAAACTCCAGATTACCTTTCCGGGCGAAGCTGAGCTTGGTGAGATCCTGCGACGAACAACATCGGAGGCGGAGACCTCTGTTGAGAAGATTAGTGATGCAGAGACAATTCAGTCAATGCGCCAGCTCGTCCGGGGTGTACTGATCGCCGAACATGTGGAACGCTATATCATTCAGCTCATCCGTGCGACACATCCAGATAATTCCAACAGTCCAGAGATGACAAGGCAGTATGTTGAATTGGGTGCAAGTATTCGTGGGCTGCAAGCGATTACATTGACGGCGAAGATCAAAGCATTACTGGATGGGCGTTACAATGTTGCTTTTGAAGACGTGCAATCGGTTGCACTGCCAGCCTTACGCCACCGCATTATTTTGAACTTTGAAGGCGAAGGGGAGGGCATCCAAACCGATGATATTATTAAAAATATACTCAACTCCTTATAACTCGTCGAAGTTTGACGTTTTTCTTACATTTTACCTATTACTTCTGACATCTATCTATGTGGTACTTATTTGAAGAATCATTTTCCAATATTCGACACGGCGGTTTTGTTAGTTTCCTAAGTATCGTAATTATCACCCTGACGGTCACAATCGGAAGCGCGCTGATCCTAATTAGCAACTATCTACGCGGGGAAATTGAAGATCTCAAAGACAAACCTGCGATGATTGTCTTTCTTAAAGACAGTGTGGGGGAGTCCCAAGGGCGGGAATTTCGCAGCCAAATTGAGAAGATCGATTGGGCTGCAACAGTGACTTATGTTTCTAAAGAGGAAGCCCTGGTCCGAGGTGAGGAGATGTTCGGTGAATTTGGAAAAACACTCACAGAGGGATTTGCAGATAGCAATCCATTCCCTGCCTCACTAGAGATTTATATCACAGAGACGTTATTACCTTCGGAAAAGTTGTTGCAGCATGTTTCTCAGATTCGGTCCTTTAGCCAAGTGGAGGACGTCAAATATGAGCAGGAAACCTCTGAATTTATCCGCAAGGTCGAGACGGTACTTCTGGGTTTAGGCGGATTGATGGGCGGTGCTTCGGTAATTATCGTATGCTTTTCAATTATGTTGACCGCCTATTTTCGCCGCGAGGAGATCCGGGTCATGAGATTGGTTGGGGCAACCTACTGGTATATCCGGGTTCCACTTATCGCCCAAGGGGTGTTTCTAGGGTTTATCGGGAGTTTAACTGGAATAGTTAGTTTTTACACGCTGTTTCGCATATTCGTCCCACGAATTAGCGAGATACAGTTCATTCCCTTAGATCAGCTCGGCCTGATTCTACTCGGAGGGGTTCTGCTTGGATTACTCGGCAGCATCGCACCGATACGGAGATATGTAAACGTTTAGGAGCCCAAGTTTGGGATATGAACCAATCGTGCTAGTATAGTTGGGGTGTGTACATAATTATTGTCTGAATCAGGATTTTCAGATTTCTGTAGGTCGATTTTCCAAAATCAACATCCCCTAGCACATCGCACAATATTCCGTGTATTCCGTGGCGCGACACGTTTTTTGTACCACGATCTGTTAGATTGTGATCCCAGTCCCGTTCCGAGGACTCGATAAATCGGGATTTGGCGTGTCTCATTAATTCTAAAATCCACTATAGTTGTAAAGATGTTGCTAACACCAGTCGCCCTCTATCCACTCCAAAAGATAAGAACCCGATTTGAGAACAGAGGAGGCATAGCAGATGCAACGAGGGAACAATCTCACACCTTTGATTTTATCTGTCGTTGTCGTGTTAGGGCTAACACCGTTGATGGTATCCGTTGACGCACAGGCACGGATTGCCTTTGAATCTGATAGGGATGGGCACATTAAAAACAACTTTTTCGCTTATGAAATCTACGTGATGGACACCGATGGGGGGAATCAGCGAAATCTCACTAATAATCCCAATGATGATAGGTCCCCCTCATGGTCTCCGGATGGCAAACACATTGTCTTCATGTCGAAGAGGGGTGGAGACTTTGACATCTACGTGATGGACACCGATGGCGGTAACCAGCGAAACCTCACCAAGCATCCCGATAACGACTCGCATCCCGTATGGTCTCCCGACGGTAAACGAATTGCCTTCGGGCGGCACGGGGCAATCTTCGTGATGGATGCCGATGGGGATAATCAACAAAACCTCACTGAAAATCGCACGAGTGGCCAGGATCCCTCATGGTCTCCGGACAGCAAACACATTGTCTTCATGTCTAATAGGGCGGGGGACCTGGATATCTTGGTGATAGACGCCGACGGGGGCAATCAGCGAAATCTCACCGAAAATAATGCCCGTTTTGACCAGGATCCCTCATGGTCTCCGGACGGTAAATACATTGCTTTTACTTCCTGGAGGAATGGGGTAGGCGGAAACAAAGACATCTATGTGATGGACGCCGATGGGAGCAATGAGCGAAACCTCACCAAGCATCCCGATAACGACTGGCATCCCGTATGGTCGCCCGACAGCAAACGGATTGCCTTCGTGTCGAATAGAACTAAGGATTTGAATCGGGACATCTTCGTGATGGACGCCGATGGGAGTAATCCTCAAAACCTCACCAATCATCCCAATGATGACGAAAATCCGGCATGGTATAACCCTGTGCTTTCAGTTGCTCCTGCCGGTAAAACCCTCACAATATGGGGACGGCTCAAGGGGGTTGACTGATAACTTCCACTATTCGGAGAACGGTGTTTAAGGATAAAAACCCGATTTGAGAACAGAGGAGGGATAATAGATGCACCGGAGAACCAATCTCGCCCATATGATTTTAGCCGGCGTCATAGTCTTGGTGCTGACACCGCTGATGGCGGTCGTTGATGCACAAGCACAGATTGCGTTTGTGTCTGAGAGAGATGGGAACCCTGAAATCTACGTGATGGACACCGATGGGAACAATCAGCATAGACTCACCAATAATCCCGATAAGGACTATTCACCCTCTTGGTCCCCCAACGGCAAGCGCATTATCTTCATGTCTAATAGAGATGGGCACGCTCACTTTATACCCGGTTTGTTCACTTATGAAATCTACATTATGGATGCCGATGGGAGTAATCCACAAAATCTCACTAACAATCCCGCTGATGATAGGTCTCCCTCATGGTCTCCTGACGGTAAACAGATTGTCTTTTCGTCTAATAGGGATGGCTTTAAAAACGCCGAGCGTGTAATTACTCATGAAATCTACGTTATGGATGTTGATGGGGGAAATCCTCAAAACCTCACTAACAATCTCAATAATGATTCTTCACCCTCATGGTCTCCTGACGGTAAACGGATTGTCTTTTCGTCTGTGAGGGATGGACACTTTGAAAACGAATTTGGAATCACCGATGAAATCTACGTTATGGATGCCGATGGTGGTAATCCTCAAAGACTCACTGAAAATCCCAAGAATGACTGGGATCCCGTATGGTCCCCTGACGGTAAACGGATTGCCTTCGCGGCTGATAGGAAGGGAGACCTTGAAAACTTTGAAATCTACGCGATGGATGCCAATGGGGAGAATGAACAAAGACTTACAGAAAATCGCAGTGATGACTGGTCTCCCTCATGGTCCCCCAACGGTGAACGGATTACCTTCAGGTCTGAGAGGGATGGAAACGGTGAAATCTACGTGATAGATGCCGATGGAGGCAATCCTCAAAACCTCTCCAATAATCCCCATAGTGACTTTGGTCCTGCTTGGTTGAACTCTCCGTTTTCGGTTTCTGCTGTGGGCAAAAAATTCATGATGTGGGGATGGCTCAAACAGGTTGATTGATAACTTCCACTATTCGGAGAACGGTGTTTAAGGATAAAAGAACGATAGACTGTCTAGCAGCTTGCGCTATACGAATACATCAGACTAGGAGAAACCTAAATGGCTAAATATCGAGTCGGAGTCATCGGCTGTGGAAGGAAGGGTGGGTCGCACGCGCGGGCGTATGCGCTTAACCCCTTGACCAAAGTTGTTGCATTCGCTGACACCGATCCCGAAAACTTAGAATTGTACTGTAAATACTACGATGTCCCGGGATACAGCGATTATCGGGAGATGCTTGAGAAAGAACAAATAGACATCGCTGCACCTATCCTACCTGTCAGACCAAACCCAGAGGTCGTCATTGGGTGTGCCGAAGCAGGTGTACGAGCAATCCTCTGCGAAAAGCCCATTGCAGCAACGCTTGCAGATGCGGATCGGATGGTGGAAGCCTGCCAATCACGCGGAATCAAGTTCGGATCCGGCGACCTTGACCGAAACCTACCACAATACTGGAAAGCCTTGGAAATCATCGAATCGGGCGAGCTGGGTGAGGTCAAAAGCATCAACTTCATAGGTGGGAGCGGCACAGAGATGTCAGGCGGTGGCTGTCAGCTTTTTAGTCTGATGCGTATGTTTGCCGGAGATGCCGATGTTGCGTGGGTCGTTGGCTGGGTTGCCGACGATCCAGAGAGCGATCATGACCAAGGTGTAGCGGGCTATCTGCGTTTCACCAACGGTATTGAAACCTTCATGCACCGTGAACCTGATGCGAGAGGGCGTGGATTTGAGGTTTCGTGCAGTCGGGGTGTATTCCGCAGCAACAATAGTTTGCTCAGCCTATGGAAAGCGGACGGCGATATTGATCCATTGACGGGCAGATCACTCAAAAAGGTGGAGGGCGTGTTTCCCGAAACCAGCGTTTACGGCAGAATGAGCGGGGACTACGATGCGGACGGTTGGAGATGGCCCGGAGACCGAAACATTGCGAGCGTCCAGTCCATCGTTGACGCACTTGAGCAGGACATCGAACCGAGGGGCAGCGGCGATAATGGACGTAAGGTCCTAGAAATCGCTATTGCCCTACGAGAATCGCACCGACGCGGACACGCACCGGTGAGACTCCCCCTTGAAGACCGCAGCCTCAGACTTTTCCCGAAAAGTTCGCGGATGGATAACAAAAAACCGCAGATGGGCAGAGAAACCTACATGCCCCAAGTTCAAGGGAAAAAGCAAACGTAGACATCCTCCACCCTCCGTCAAAATAATACAGCCCTGTGCGTTGTGCATGGGGCTTTTTTGTTATGCAGAGTGATGAAAATCAGCTGCTATCTGTCTGACATTATGCTAAAATAGTAGTAGGCATACTCCGTATGCCGTAACCATCTGCGTTAAAGTAGTAGGCATACTCCGTATGCCGTAACCCTTAAACCGGTAATCGATGCCCCTAAAAAAATAATTTCAACTGTCAATTCAAGGAGAAATCAATGTCAGACTACCAACCACTAAATATCTCATCACACTGCAACGTTGGCGCAGAAATTCTTGGCGAAAACGCCAATCCCGCAATCGGTGCACAAACCTTCCACGGCTTGCCCTTCCAGATCAGCGCGGAGGGCAACTATTTTCTCGGTTTCGGGGACAAACTTAACACAGAACCGATTACCATACCACTCAACGCAACGCCGAAACGGGTCATTGTTGCACATCGACTGCTCGAATCCCAAATCTTTGAGGGCGATCCCGTCGGACGCTTGATTGCGAACTACATTTTCCGCTATGCAAACGGTGAAACGGTCAATGTGCCGATACGAGAACGGTTCGAGATCGCTGTCGTCCCACCGGGCTGGGGACAACTGCCTTTCCTCGCATGGCCAGACCAGCAAGACGGACTCCACCCACGCTACGAAGGTAATTGGAGCGCAGCGGGCAACCGCCAGACCGAAGCCACGCAGGCAGGACCCGCAGACTACTATCTGTGGGTCTGGGAAAATCCAAATCCGTCGGAGACGCTGGAATCCCTCCAAATCGTACCGGAGGGACCGGCGTTCATCCTCGCCGCCCTTACACTGGGAAACCTCAATGAAGATCCTATCTCTAGAAAGGCGATCCGCGATGTCATGATTACCCTGCCGCAAGAGGAAGATGCCGCAAAGCCTTTCCGCATGGAGGTAGAGGTTGATCGCGGCGTGGCGACCTATCCGTATCCGCTACCAGAGAAATCAACGGACGAATTTCTCAATGACGAGCGGAAAGGTTGGGGCGAGACACAAAACAACAGTAGCAGTCCCGCCTATGTCGAAGTGACGGCAACCCCATCAGCGACAGTTACGGTCAAAAATCACGACGAAACGTTAGGCGCAGTGAAATGGGGAGAGTTAGAGGAGAAAGGAAAGGTTGCACCGAACGAACGGGTACAGGTCGAAATCGTTGACACCGGCAGAAACTGGGTCCATACAAGGGTGGTCGATGATGAGACCAATCAGCCGATTCCGTGCCGTCTCCATTTCCGTTCCCCAAAAGGCGTGCCTTACGCGCCACACGGACACCACGCACACGTCAATTCAAACAACGGCACTTGGCATGTTGATGTCGGCGGAGATGTGCGGTTGGGACAGATTTCTTACGCATACACCGACGGCACATGCCAAGGCTGGCTGCCGCGCGGCGAGGTCATCGTTGATGTTGCAAGAGGCTACGAATATGAGCCGTTGCGAACAAAGGTTGAGATTAAACCGGGCCAACGCGAACTGACACTACGGCTCAAGCGTTGGTGCAACATGAACGCCGAGAGGTACTTCAGCGGTGATACCCACGTCCATTTCCTCTCAACGCAAGGTTCTCACACGGAGGCACAGGGCGAAGACCTCAATGTCGTCAACCTACTGCTCTCCCAATGGGGACACCTCTTCACCAACACAGAGGAGTTCATTGGTCGTCCAACTGTTTCCGACGATGGGCGCAGCATCGTTTACGCCACGCAGGAAAATCGCCAGCATCTGCTTGGACATCTCACGCTGCTCGGCTTGAAAGAGGAGGTAAGTCCGTGGTGTTCCGACGGCCCCGGCGAGGCAGAGCTTGGTGGCAACATGGAAACGACACTCTCCCATTGGGCGGATGCCTGCCACGCGCAGGGCGGCACCGTTGTCCTACCCCACATCCCGAACCCCAACTGCGAACCAGCGACGCTTATTGCCACCAATCGTGTAGATGCAGTCGAGTACCTGACCGAGGCGATGTACGGACACATCGAGTATTACCGCTATCTCAACTGCGGTTACAAACTGCCGCTGGTCGGTGGAACAGACAAGATGACCAGTGATGTGCCGGTCGGTGTATATCGCACCTACGTCCACATCCCCGACGATCAGGAGTTCAACTACGATAACTGGTGCAAATATCTCCGCGCCGGTAACACGTTCCTCAGCGGCGGGCCCATCATTCGTCTGACAGTTGATGGACAACCTATCGGGAGCACAATCAACCTGCCGGGAAACGGCGGCACGGTAGAGGTCGAAGCGTCAGCGGAGTCCATATTCCCCATTCATACGTTGGAAATCGTTCAGGCGGGCGAGGTTGTCGCCTCAACAGCGGAGAATAACGGCGCACGTACGCTGCATCTGAAAGCAAAGTTAAACGTTGATGGACACTCGTGGATTGCAGCCCGTTGCGGGGGACCCGGCTACACCCAAGCAGTACCGCATCTCGACGGTTGGGGGCGTGGAATCATCGCCCACACCTCCCCGGTCTATATCGCCGTCGGCGGTGAGTGGTGGATGTTCGATTCGGAAACCGCAAACTATATGCTGACACTCATTGAAGGCGGATTGTCATATATCCGCAACACTGCCCGCCACCACCGTCCGGGCACAGTAACACACCATCACGGAGAGGACGACCATCAGGCTTTCCTTGAACGGCCCTTCATGGAGGCACAGGAAGCCCTCCACCGACGGATGCATCAACTGGGAATTCCACATTAGGAGTTGATTGGTCCCGTTTTCACGTTTCACGCATTACGTTTCACGTTTTTCGCATGAACTTTTATGGGCAGACGGCAAAAAAGGGATGCCCGACATTTCTGTTGTTCTTCCACTCATATTCCCCAATCGGTGTTGACAATTCCGATCTGATTCTGTATACTTTTCTACATCTGAATGCCCCTCAAAACGATTTCACCCAACAACAACCGAAAATCGGGTCGAAGATGGCGAAAAAAAAGAAGAATCGACGCCTCAATATTGCGCGTAAACGCGCAAAACGTCAACAGAACCAGAAATTCAAGCGCAAGCAGTTGGCTATTCAGAAACAGCGAGCGTTACAAGCAGCGAAGTCCGACGAAGAACTACTACAGGACAAAATTGCGAACAGCAAACTGTTGCTTGATGAGTCTGAATTTGAAAAGATCATCTTTGATCCCGATCTGTTGCGGCAGAAAACGGTGGAAGCCTTTGAAGCAGGCGCGTTCAATTCTGAAGTTAGGGAGAGCGAGGAGACAACACCAGAGGGGGAAGAAGGTCCTGAAAGTATTAATGACATCTTTCGTTTTGAAGTGCTGCGCCACCTGATTACGGTCGAATTTATTAACACCGTCTCGTATGCACTCAAGGCATGCGAAACACGCCTCAGACGGATGGGGGATCGGGAGAAATCAGAAATAGCATTCGTTGCGAGATCGCTTTTTGAGTACGCTGATCCAGAAACCCTCGCGTTTCATCCGCTTATTTTCAATATCTGCGTCCGTACACTAAAGCAAATGTTAGCAGACCCTCAATCGGCACCCGACACTATCATAGGCGTGCTCTCCGACGTGTTCGAGGAAAGCCAGTGGACAGAGATCGAAGATCCACCGGAAACACCCCCAGACCCGGACGAAGATGAAGAGACTGTTGATTCGGCAAGTGAACAGGTTTCGATCCTTGAACCAGAAGAAGATCAAACGACCACGCCAGAAATTACCCCGTCCGTTCCAGAGGTTTTGCCGGAAACCCTGAAAGCTAAAGCACTGTACAAAAACGCTGATGGCTTGGAAATTCGGAATACGATTGAGTTTGGAAATGGGTATCGGGTGGTTCAGGATACCGACTCGCAGGTAGAATTTGCCCATACAGACGGCCAGCGTTATATCACACTGACCACGGATCGGTTGCTGCTACAATGTTCATCGATAGAACTATTGGATGTTGCAATGGAGGAGGTCGAGGTGCTGTGCAATGATGCACTATTCTACTTAGCAAGAACGGTTGACGACACCTAAATTCAAACAGTCGGTTTTGGACAGGCACAAGTTTCTTAATCCCGCTGTCCCGATTTATCGGAGATCTATCGGAGGGCTATCCCTACATTGGGTTAATTCCTGTAGGGGCAACCCTTGTGGTTGCCCTCCTGTCGGTCGATTTTCCAAAATCGACCTTTCGTAGCCACAGGTTTCCTAACCTGTGATCATTGCGTATGAAGATGTCGCAATGTGAATATAGACTTACAGGTTGATAATTCCCGTAGGTTGAGGTGGCAACATGTGTATAGCGATATTGAATTGGTAATACTAACATATCAACACGCTCTAGTTATTGACAATCCGTCGGTTTGCTGTTAAAACTGAAGAATCCTACTTTCGCTCCAGCGGAGCGATATGTCTATAGAATGTGGATACGTTTAGTGCCCGCGCTCCAGCGGAGCGCAATGTGGATAACAATCGACCAATGAACTAATGAACCAACACAGCTCCAGCGGGGCGACAGGTGCTACGCAGGATTGATGCACGATATATCCAGAAAATCACTGCGCTTCGTTCAACAATCCTGACTGTAGGTGAATTTGGTTATTTCTAATAGGCATCGAGTATGGATACTCAGCGTACACAGGCTATCTAGTAACTCAGGTCTTTATCAGGCTAAAACAACTCATTAAAAGGAGGTGATTCCGTGGCACGATCGAAAGTTGGACAATCACGGCGCCGCACACAGATTCGACATCGCCAAAAACGCCGTCTCAAGAGAAAGAAGTTAGCCCTGAAACAAGCGCGCTAGCAGCCGCGACGCCAAAAAGAATAATATAGCGTAAGTGCAGTTGATAGACCAAGCACTATAAACCGAGTTGTTTCTTCAAAACTCGGTTTCTGTCTGATTCTAACGATTTGGGTTATGTTACAGAATCCCAGTCGTCGTGTAAATGATCCCAATCGTGGCGCAGATTGCCTAATCTGTGAGCCCCGCATCACCTATTACGCTCCGTTTCGCGATTCAGACAAACACCAGAACAACAACTAGCAACTTAGGTTAATAAAAAAGACCATTTGAGGCGTTTGTAAAGTGTGAACCCAAGTATGTTAAAACATACATCTCTTTGACGGAGTCTGAGAATGCCTAAAATCGATCCAATTACGCGCGAGATTATGCAAAATGCCTTGGCATCGGCTGCCGACGAGATGGCGATGGCACTGTACCGCACCGCCTATTCCACCATCGTCCGGGACTGCCTCGACTACTCAACCTCCCTTTGTAACGCTGATGGCGAAATGATTGCGCAAGGCGTAACCATTCCCCTCCACCTCGGCTCCGTCCCCTTCGCGATGGAAACGCTGTTCAAGAAATTCGACGGCGATATGCAGCCCGGCGACGTCTTTATTCTCAACGATCCCTTCGATGGTGGGATGCACATCCCGGACATCTTCATCGTTAAACCCATCTTCTGGGAAGATGAGCGCGTCGGGTTTGCTGTCAGCACCGCCCATCATCTGGATCTGGGCGGACGCTTGCCCGGCAGCTCCGCCTGTGATAACACCGAAATTTTTCAGGATGGCTTCCGCATTCCTTGGTTAAAACTGTATCGTGCCGGCGAACCTGATGAAGCAATCTTCACACTGCTCCGTGCAAATGTCCGAGTGCCACAGATGGCTATCGGAGATTTGCGAGCGCAACTGGCAGCCTGTCATATCGGCGAGCGTGCGGTGCACACACTGATCCAGCGTTACGGACTGGAAACCTTTACCACCTGCGCCAATTCACTCATTGACTATACCGAGCAACTTGTCCGCGCAGAAATCGCCTCATGGCCCAATGGCAGCCATACCTTCACAGACTATATGGACAGCGACGGCGTCGGGGGACCGCCCGTGCGCCTAACGGTAACAATGACGGTAGAAGACGATACCCTCACCGCCGATTTTACCGGCACAAACCCGCAAGTCCGAGGTGCCATCAACAACACCCTCTCCTTTACCGCATCGGTGGTCGCGTTGTGCGTCCGTTCAGTGATACGCGAAGATATTCCAAATACAGCGGGCATGTTCAAACCGCTGAAAATTATTGCGCCGGCGGGGACAGTGGTCCACGGGGTTATGCCGGCTGCCTCCTCAATGCGCGGCATCACTGGATTCAGGCTGGTGGACACCATCTTCGGCGCGTTAGCGGGCTTACTGCCAGACCAAGTCCTAGCCGCCGGCGAAGGGGGCAATTCCCTCGTGATAATTGGTGGGCAGCGGGAGGATCGGACACCGTATGTCTACTATGAACTGATGTCAGGGACATGGGGCGCACGTCCCGACCGCGATGGGATTGACGGACTCTGTAACCCCGCCAACGTCGCCAGCAATATCCCGATTGAGCAGGCGGAATCCGAATATCCGGTGCATATTGAACGCTACGGATATGTTACGGACAGCGGCGGCGCGGGCAAATTCCGCGGTGGTCTGGGGCTTGAGCGTGAGTGGCGACTGCTTTCCGGTGAAGCGCATCTCGCCATCCGCTCTGATCGCAGAGACCACCTTCCCTACGGTCTCTACGGCGGAAAGCCGGGCAGGGGCTCGATTAATATCCTCCATCACACCGGCGGAGAGGAAGAAGTGTTACAGACCATGATCTCCACATCAATGGAGGCTGACGAGCGGATCTATCATCGTCAGGCAGGTGGTGGAGGCTGGGGTGACCCCCTGCTGCGTCCACCGGCTGATGTGGCACGCGATGTCAAGAACGGCAAGGTTTCACTTAAAGCAGCACGGGAAGCGTATGGTGTGGTCCTTGATGAGGCGACGCTAGCAGTAGACGAAGCCGCCACCGCAGCACTCCGCGGACAAGGGCATAGCGATACACCTCAAGAAGCACCATGTTGACGTACTCCAAAAGCTGAAGTATTTGGATTCTTGTTAGGAATCCGCTTTCTAATTGTGCGGTCAACAACGCTGCACCCCGTCGGGTGTCTTAATGCGTCTCTCGCAAGGGACAACGCCCTGCCCCTATGCCAGCGTCTATATCCTGCTTCCCGGTGCCGGTAACTGTAGAAAGTATACTATATTTGTTCAGGTACATCAAACAAAAAATGCGCTAAAGCATGGGTGTATAGACTTCGCCCCAACTGCTCCAAAGGTAAACCTTTTGGGGTTTTACCCCTAAAGGAATTTATGATAAAATGCAGCCCATCTACAAAACAACAATTCTTGTGCTCTCTTTAATGTGCACTTAACGAGGAGCTCTATGAAAAACAAATTATCTCGACGGCAATTTCTACGCGCTGGTGCGCTCGGAACCGTATCCGCAGCTGTCAGTCTCGGATTCTTAGGGTGTAGTCGGGCATTGATTCAAAAGGTGCCGGGCTTCAGACCTGAACTCTTTGAGTTTGCTCCGACTGCAAACCAACTCCTTGACCTCCCCGAAGGGTTTATCGCACACGCTTTTTCAAGAACGGGTGAAGAGATGGACGATGGACTCTGGGTGCCGGGCGGACACGATGGCATGGCAGCATTTCCGGGACCTAACGGCAAAACTATCCTCGTCCGAAATCACGAATTGCAGGCTACTTCAAAAAACGTCGGAGCCTTTGGCTGGAATAACGAAAAGATTGAACCTGCTGCTATTGACAGATTCTATGACGCTGGATCCGGTGAACTACCGTGCCTCGGTGGGACAACGACGCTGGTTTATGACACGCAAACGCAGACATTGGAGCAACACTCCTTGAGTCTGATAGGAACGATCCGGAATTGTGCCGGTGGTCTCACGCCTTGGAATACGTGGCTTACTTGTGAAGAAACAATCCAGAAAGCAGAGGAGACGTACGAGGTGGAGCACGGGTACAATTTTGAGGTGCCGGCGTCCACTGACATAAAATTAGCCGACCCGATCCCACTAAAAGCGATGGGGCGTTTCAATCATGAAGCGGTCGCTGTCGATCCCAAAAGTGGGATTGTCTATCAAACCGAGGATAGAGGGGACGGTTTAATCTATCGGTTCATCCCTGACAAGCCGGGCGAACTCGCTGCAGGCGGTAAACTTCAGGCATTGAAAATTCGGGACCGCAAGGGTGCAGATACCCGAAACTGGCGAAACCGGAAACAACAAGTTTTCTGGTGGACATATAATCCGATGCCGGTGGGAGAAACACTTGACGTTGAATGGGTAGATATTGAGAATGTGGAATCACCGGAGGATGACCTCCGCGTACAAGGGACTGAAGATAAAGGGGCCGCGAAGTTCGCTCGGGGCGAAGGGATATGGTACGGTGGTGACTCCGACAAGGGGGAATTCTATATCGCCTGCACAAATGGCGGCATAAAACGCAAAGGACAAATCTGGAAATACGTGCCAAGCCCTTATGAAGGTACAAGCCGTGAGGAACAACACCCCGGCACGCTTCAACTCTTTATTGAGCCAAACGACAGCAATCTCATGGAGAATGCTGATAACTTGACAGTCACACCTTGGGGGGATTTAATCATCTGTGAAGATGGTCCAAACGAGGAATTCCTAATTGGCGTAACGCCCGAAGGAAACCTCTACCGGTTTGCTCGAAACGCTGGCAATCTATCAGAACTCGCGGGGGCAACATTCTCACCGGATGGCACGACGCTTTTTGTGAATATCCAGAGTCCTGGGATTACGCTCGCAATCACCGGTCCTTGGCATGAAATTCGACAACGTTCTGATATATTGTGGCAAAAGCCTAACAGTACGACATTAACGAGCACGTCGCTTGGCAGCTAACAATCCTGCATTGGGAAGTTCCTTTTTATGGTGAATTCTCAAAATAAATGGACACTTTCGCCCCTCGGTTTCGATCCCGATTTATCGGGATTTGGTAGGCACTGTTTCTAACTGCGCCGATGCGGTTCGGTTTCCCACCGCACGGCATTCACTCCAACCCGGTAGGTGCGGTTTGATGAGATTTAAGTATTTAAATCGGTAATCCCTATTTTCCTCGAAACACACGGTAGGCGCGGTTTCCAACCGCGCCGGTGTCCATAACAAATTACCGAATTATTTTTTTAATCTTCATGTAACCGCACCGATTTGGTGTGTCTCATTAATTCTAATGCCCACCATAAATGCCCCTAAATCAGCGACAATAAAATGCCGACACACCCTAGTACTCTGTCAGGCAAATTATGATTGTCTATATGGATTGAGACTCATAATACTTCGTAGGGGTCGGGTCACCCGACCCCCTTGTTGATATGCAAAACTTATATGACTGAGTACTAGCAACTTGCGTTATCATATTAGAATTAGTCAACAATAGCGAGGGAAGAAAAATGAGCGAACGAATTGCTATTGTCACCGGGGGAGCAAGTGGCATCGGTAAAGCCATCGCCGAAGTGCTTGCGAATGGTGGAGATCGAGTGGTCATTGCCGATCTAAACGAGGCTGCGGGAAAAGAGTTCGCTGATACAATCGGTGGCTATTTTGTGAAAGCGGATCTTTCCCAACGGGGAGACTGCCAACGCCTCGTGGACGAGACGTTGGTTCGCTACGGCCATATTCACATTCTGATCAACAACGCAGGTTTCCAGCATATCGATCCCATTGAGGTCTTTCCCGAAGACACTTGGGATAAAATGCTAGCAGTGATGCTCACCGCACCCTTCTTGCTGACCAAATACGTCTGGGGCTCGATGAAAACCCACGGGTGGGGACGCATCGTCAACATCTCCTCCATTCACGGACGGGTCGCTTCGCCCTTCAAGAGTGCCTACATCACAGCCAAACACGGTCTCATCGGCTTCACGCGCACCGCGGCGTTGGAGGGCGGCGAACACGGTATCACCGTCAATGCCATCTGCCCGGCGTATGTCCGCACACCTCTGGTTGAAAGCCAAATTGCCGACCAAGCGCGGACACGTGGGATTTCGACGGAGGATGTCGTCGAGCAGGTGATGTTAGCACCCGCCGCCATCAAGCGACTCATCACACCGGACGAAGTCGCTGCCCTTATCGTTTACCTCTGCTCTGATGTGGCTGGCGCGATCACCGGGGCGGATTGGGCTATAGATCTGGGTTGGACTGCGAGATAGGGGAGGTACAGATGCAGGCTGATCTGCTGATTTACGGTGGAACTGTTATTGACGGAACAGCAGCCCCACCTTTCCGTGCGGATGTGGCGATTAAGGATGGCAAAATCTTTGACATTGGAGCGATAGAAAAACAGAAGGGTATACCGTGCATAGATGCTCAAGGTCTCTTTGTCGCGCCCGGCTTCATCGATATCCACAGCCACTCCGATTTCACGATAATCCTCGATCCGCGGGCGATGAGCTCAATCACCCAAGGCGTTACCCTTGAAGTCGTTGGTAACTGCGGTCACGGCTGCGCTCCCATCGGCGATCCAGAATTGGCAAAAATGAACATCTACGGATACCAAGAGGGGCACGAAATCGGTTGGCGTACCATGGCTGAATACCTAGAATGCCTTGAAGCGGGCAAGCCAGCGGTCAATGTGGTATCTCTCGTTCCGAACGGTAACTTACGCCTCACCGTCGCTGGACTGGTGGATCGTCCCTCAACCCCCGATGAACTCAGGCAGATGAAAAACCTGCTAACACAGAGCCTAGAGGAAGGGGCATTCGGTTTCTCCACAGGTCTCGAATACGGACCCGAAAGGGATTGTACCGAAGCAGAGATCATCGAACTCTGTCGCGTGGCATCTGATGCCGGGAGCTTCTATGCGACCCACACCCGCAATCGGGACGGGGAAGCGCAGGAAACCATCGCGGAGGCAATCCGGACCGGGGCTGCATCAAACCTGCCTGTACAGATCTCCCACATCTCCGTCGTCTCGCGGCTCGCTGAAGATGGGCAATGGGCAATCGAGAACGCGCTCCGACAGGTTGACGAAGCACAGGATAGCGGGTTGGATGTTGGATTTGATATGCACACACGGCTGTTCGGAACCACCAATCTGAGCGCTGCCCTGCCACCGTGGGCACTGGAAGGGGACACAGCTGCCATTGCTGCGCGATTGCGATCGGCTGCCACCCGCCGAGAGTTGAAAACCTATCCCAGCATCATCACCGCCTTGGCACGGGGGGATTGGAACAACATCGTCCTCTTTAAGGGCAAAGCGCGCCCCGAACTCTCCCGTAAGAGCATCGCTGAAATCAGCGAATTGACAGGCGTTGATCCATTTGACGCTATCTACGACCTGCTGCTCGCTGAAATTGACGACCTCCACAGCCTGATGATTCTTGCCTTCACCTATCGGGAAGAGGATATCCGCAGCGCCTTTGAGCACCCTAGTTGCATGGTCGGCTCCGATGCCACCGCGTTGGCAACCGACGGTCCGTTAGGAGGGACGTCGTTCCACGGTGCGTACACCTGGGCCTCCTGGTTCTATCGGCACTTTGTGCACGACAAGAGGACGCTTAGCCCACAAGAGGCTATCCGCCGGATCACGTCGCTGCCAGCCAGCCGACTCGGTTTAACTGATCGGGGTGCCCTGTGCAAGGGGGCGTGGGCGGACGTGGCAATTTTCGATCCACAAACCTTCGCAGATCAGGGCACCACCTTTGAACCGAACCAGACCGCTATCGGTATGCACCATGTCATCGTCAATGGAAAGGTGGCTCTCAAAGATGGGAAGTTGACCGGAGAACGTAGCGGGCAGGTCCTGCGACGCGCATAAGATAACTCAGGTTGATAGTAGTAGGCATGAGGTGAGTGTCCAATCGTAGGGGCGAGGTCTCCTCGCCCAACGGGTTAGGAAACCCAACCTCTACGCGAATTGCACCAATGTAGGGGCAACCCTTGTGGTTGCCCGAAATACTTGGATAAATACCGATCTTATGAAAGCACCCAAATGGGGAAACAACCGAAAGGAATATGTCCGTGACACAGAAAACAGACGGTAACAGAATCCGCGTTGGCGTCGTTGGGGTCGGACGCGGAATGAGTTTTGCACAAGGAGCTCCCTTTGTTGGTATGGAGTTGGTCGCACTCTGCGATACATGGGAGGCAAAGCTGCATGAGGCGGGGCAAAAATTAAACGTTACGACCTACACCGATTACGATCAATTCCTCTCCCACGACATGGACGCCGTTGTGTTAGCAAACTACTTTCATCAGCACGCTCCCTTTGCCGTCAAAGCCCTTGAGGCGGGACTACATGTGATGACTGAAACGATGGCGTGTGGGACACCGGCGGAGGGCGTCGCATTGGCGAGGGCGGTAGACAAGTCCGGCAAGATTTTTCTATTTGCCGAAAATTACCCCTATTTTGCCTACAATCAAGAGATGCGCCGCCTTTACCAAAATGACGAGGTCGGTGAGGTACAGTACGCCGAAGGGGAGTACAACCACCCCTTCGATTCACGCGGTTACAATCAATTATCGCCGGGGATGAACCACTGGCGCAATTGGATTCCGTCTACCTACTACTGCTCACACGCGCTTGCGCCCATTATGTTCATCACCGACACCCATCCGGTGAGCGTGAACGCGTTGTCAATCCCCCGATCCGAAAGCGATACCGAGAAATTGAGCGTCCAGCGAGGCGACCCCGGTGGCATCATCCTCTGTCGCATGGACAACAATTCGGTCGTCCGAATTATGGGGCTGAAGATGCGCGGGCACGGCGTCTGGTATCGGATCCACGGTTCACGTGGGCTGATGGAGAATCTACGTTCTGGTGCCCCCGGCTCCCTACGCGTGCTGCACGAGCCGTGGGATCTGCGCGAGGGAGATGAAGCCGAAAAGATTTACGCGCCAGATTTTCCCCACCACGCTGAGGATGCGCGACGGGCAGGACATGGCGGTGGCGATTTCTTCACCAACTACCATTTCGCCGAAGCCATCCGCAAAGATGAAAGGCCCTATTTCGATATCTATCGTGGGCTTGAGATGGCGATGGTGGGGATTCAGGCGTGGCGGTCATGTCTGGGTAACGGCACACCTTACGAGATTCCCGATTTCCGCCAAGAATCCGTCCGAAAAGCGTACGAGGACGATAACTGGTCTCCTTGGCCCCAAGACCAAGGTCCCGGTCAGCCACCGCCTAGCGTCAACGGGTTCAATCCGCCGAGCGAGGACGCTATCGCCTATGCCCGCAAGGTTTGGGACGAGATGGGTTACAAGGGAGAATGAGCCGTTGGGACGTTAGCAGACAGGAGGCTTTCTATGCTGCCCAATCCACACACAACGCCTCGGCTTGTTCTAGTACCGTTGTGGTAGCACTCTCTTGTCTGTCAGGTGGGTAGCCGTGTCTGCGAAGAACGCGTTTCACCATCACCCGTAGCCTTGCGCGAACGCTTTCCCTTAGTGTCCAGTCGATCGTCACATTTCGCCGAACGGTTTCCACCAATTCGATCGCGATGGTTCGCAGCGTTTCGTCACCTAACACTTGCACCGCACTATCGTTGACCTCAAGCGCGTCGTAGAATGCTAGTTCATCATCTGAAAGCCCTAGTGCCTCGCCACGTTCTTGTGCCTCGCGCATCTCTTTTGCAATTTCAATCAGTTCCTCGATTACCTGTGCCGCTGCAACCGTACGGTTCTGATAGGTACGAATCGAACGTTCCAACATCTCTGCAAACGAACGCCCTTGTACGACATTTTTCCGTGAGTGACTCCTAATCTCATCGTTGAGCAACCGTTCCAAAAGTTCAACCGCCACATTTTTGTATGGCAATTCGCGTACTTCAAGGAGAAATTCGTCGGAGAGAATTGAGACATCGGGTCGCTCCAACCCTGCGGCAGCAAAAATATCAATCACACCTTCAGAAACGACTGCTCTAGATACTAACTGTCGTATCGCCTGCTCTGTCGCCTCAGACTGCACTTCCTCTGTAGCGGTCGGTTTCGCCAAAACACTTCTCACCGTCTGAAAAAAATCGACATCGTCGCGAATCTCTGTCGTCTCTTCGTGCGGCACTGCCAGCGCAAACGCTTTCGAGAGTGCAGTAACCGTCTCTAGTAGGCGGGTTTTGCCATCCTGCTGCCTCAGAATGTGTTCTTGCGCCGCAGGTAGTAATCTAAGGCGGTCTGTGGCGTTCCCATCAATCCACGTCGACCAATCGAAACCGTGAAACAGTCCGCAGCAGATCTCGTGCTTTTCTTGCATCACAGCGACCTCCTCCGCTTTATCAACGGCGGTGCTCCCTTTTCCCCCGTTTTCGGTATAGTTCGCTAACGCCTGTTTCAGGTGGTAGGCAAGCCCAATGTAGTCCACAATTAAACCGCCCGGTTTGTCACCGAACACCCGATTGACACGGGCAATGGCTTGCATCAGTCCATGTCCGCGCATCGGCTTGTCCACATACATGGTATGAAGGCTAGGTGCGTCAAACCCTGTTAGCCACATATCACGGACAATCACCACTTTCAACGGATCTTTGGGGTTTTTGAATCGTACCGCGATCTCTTCTCGCCGAGCCTTGTTGCGGATATGCTGCTGCCACGACGGATCATCATCGGACGAACCTGTCATCACAACCTTGATTTCTCCTTGCTTGTCATCGTCATCATGCCACTCTGGATGGCGTTCGACAATGGCGTTGTAGAGGTCAACGCAGATACGCCGGCTCATACAGACAATCATCGCCTTGCCATCTATTGCTTCCAACCGTTCTTCAAAGTGTGTAACAATATCATCCGCAATGAGTCCCAACCGCTTTTCCGTTCCCACCAATGCCTCAAGTTGCGCCCATTTGGTCTTGAGTCTCTCTTTGCGTGCAACCTCCTCTCCTTCGGTTGCCTCCTCAAAGTCCGGGTCAACGTGAGGCTTTTCGTCCTGATCCAATTCAATTTTGGCGAGACGGCTTTCGTAGTAAATCGGAACGGTGGCACCGTCATCAACCGCACGTTGTATGTCGTAGATGCTGATGTAATCTCCGAAAACTCGACGAGTATCGCGATCTGCGGTTTCAATCGGCGTGCCAGTAAAACCGATAAAAGAAGCATTTGGGAGTGCGTCTCGGATATGACGGGCAAATCCGCTGATAAAATCGTATTGGCTGCGATGCGCCTCGTCCGCGATAACCACAATGTTTCGCCGATCGGATAGTAAGGGGAAACGGGTTTCATCACCCTCTGGAAAAAACTTTTGGACTGTGGTAAAGACTACCCTGCCTGAAGCGACTGTCAGAAGTTCGCGTAGATGTCCTCTATCGCTTGCTTGCACCGGGATTTGTCGCAAAAGTTGACTACACCGGGAAAATGTGCCGAACAGCTGCTCATCTAGGTCGTTTCGGTCCGTGATAACAACCAACGTCGGGTTTGCCATCTGCGGATGCTGGACGATGCTGCCGGCATAAAAAGCCATGGTCAAACTCTTGCCCGAACCCTGCGTGTGCCACACGACGCCGCACTGTTTGTCCCCTTCCGGGCGCGATGCTTCTACCGTCGTATCGACTGCCGTTTTCACAGCGTGGACCTGGTGATAACCCGCAATCTTTTTGGCTATCGTCTCGCCCTCAGTCTCTTCAAAGACGACAAAGTGTTTGAGATAGCTCAAAAATCTGCCCTTCTCAAAGATTCCTTTAAGTAACACCTCTAGTTCTAATTCGGTTGAAGGTGCCTCGTCCTCTCCCTCTATCGTCCGCCACGGCAGAAACCATTCATTATCAGCGGTCAGGGACCCGACGTGAGCCTCTAACCCGTCAGAAATGATAACTGCCTCGTTATAGGTGAATAGCGAGGGGATTTCTTGCTTGTAGGTACAGATTTGGCGAAATGCCGTTAGGATGGTGGCTTTTTCGTCGGTCGGGTTTTTGAGCTCGATCACGGCTAGGGGCAGCCCGTTGATAAACAGCACAACGTCCGGGCGGCGTTCGCTGCTCTCTACCACTGTGAATTGGTTGACCACCAACCAGTCATTGTTTTCAGGTGAATCAAAATCAACCAACCGCACCCGCTCACCCCGCATCGTACCGTCCGGCTGTCGAGCCTCAACCTCTATCCCATCGACTAGCATCAAATGGAATGCACGGTTGTTCTGTATCAATGCGGGGGAATCGGGATAAAGCACTTTTCGGATTGTGTCCTCTTGTGCTTCGGCGGGTAGGTTTGGATTCAGGCGGGCAACTGCATCGCGTAAACGACGCTCTAAAATTACTTCGCTATAGGTAGAGCGTTCGGCATCGGGAGCCTCCGGGGCGATGTCGGGTCCGTGTAAAACGGTATAGTCTATTTCAGCGAGCCAATCGAGCGCGGCTTCTTCGATATCGGATTCGTAAATCGTGTTGAGATTCATATTATTGCCTCAATACGGAGGACTGTTTGTTGCGGCATCTAAATTACCTCCGATATCTTATTTGAAACATATTGAACCATTATTCTGCTTCCCCTTGCTGTTGAGTGTACCGATTCACAAAATCCGCACTATCAATATCCGGTTGACCTTGCCGTGCATAGAACGAAGAAAAGCGTGATACAATATCCTTTACAAAAAAAGGCGATATCTGAATTGCAGGATCCTCAAATTGGTCTTCAAAATCGGCCTTGTGCAGCGTTTTCAGTTTTCTGAAGTTGAGAACCCCACCTTCAAAAAAATCAGTTTGGGGTAGCCAATGCGAGTATTGGCGTCTGTTATTAACAATTTCTCGGACTTTGCTTTTGCTCCTACTGCCCTCTAATGCCTCATTCATACTCTCGATCTCAACAAGAAGAATATGATCTGTGTTGGATTTACCATTCCGTCTAATAACAAGATCACACGCTGGACTCAGAATCGCAAACTGCTGCTCCCCCGTTTTTTCTTTCACAATACTTCCAGTGGTGATAGTGTCTAACAACGGTGGGGATAGGTAGACCTCCTCTGGAAAACAGTTTTCTTCACCTTCCTCAAGAAGTTGAAACAAGTGATTCAGGGCGTATCGGAGGAGAGCCTTTTCGGTGCGTTCTAGATCTGTTTCTCCATAAGACACCCACGTTTCTATCTGTGGTAGAAGATTTTTGAGAAAGACTTCAGTTAGATTTTCTTCAATAATACCTCTTCCTCCCATAATACGAGTCAGTCCTGTGTTATATATTCCTTGAAACAGTGCAAGATCAGAGTCGTATGTTTCAACTGTACGATGACGCTTCTTAATGACGGAGGGATGATCAATAACCTCGCTGACGAAAGCTGTGACGAAAATAATCGGTATTCTGGTAAATGGATCGTGAAGTTGACGAACAATTTTATTTCCACCCTCTTTATCATTACCCAGTCTCAAGTCAATAATTGCACCATCATAAGAACCATCTATTTTGCTTAAAGCACTCAAGAGATCTTCGGCTATCTCATATTCAACTTTTAACTGATTTCTATCATTGAATACTTCTACAGAATTCTTAAATGCCTCCCGTTGATTTGGTATGTCTTCAACAAGTAGAATTTTCATTGTATTCCCTTTTCACTCTGTTTTGGGTTGAAGCCTGAAATAGGCACCTTCATCAGATTCAAAGGCCTTCAGCTCAAGGTTGTTTCGCGCTGCGGCTTCACCCGCTATAGCCAGTCCCAAACCTGTTCCGTCGGGTTTGGTGGAAAACTGAGGTTCAAAGATTATTTCACTGTCAATGAGGTCCGGTGCAATTCCCGGTCCGGTGTCACGATAGTCGATATGAATCAGGGAGTTACCGTCTGTCAGGAGCTCAATGCTGATTTGCCGTACAGGAATCTTTTTCTCAACCATCCAATAAAGGCTATTATCAATAAGATTTGTGAAAATTGCGTAAATATCTTGGGACCAAGCGGAGAATTTGAAGTCGTCAGGGCCTTTAATTTCAGCGGATACGTTGTGGGATTTCATTTCATTTTCAAAGACAGAAAGCGTGTTCTTTATAGTTTGTTTCAGTTTCACCGGCTTTCTTGCACCGCGTTTTCCTGCTGCCAGCGGATCAAGCCTGCGGAAAAGTGTTACAAAAAACTCCATATTCTCCTCAATGCCATCGGCAATCGAAAGCAATTTTTCAAGTTTTCCCAAATCTCCGGTTTTCTGAAATGATTCGTTCCAGTACCTAAGGTTCGGTATTTGGTTGCGGAAGTAGCCGAGCGGTTGGCTGCCTTCATGGACGATGACATTGAGAAGCTTCCCCAAGGTAGCCTGGCTTTGATAAACCGCCACAGCTTGGTAGATTGCATCAGCGACTTTATTTTTATCTTCCTCATCCTGACTGATAATCTCAATGATTTCATCGGTAGTTATTTTGTCAACCGTACTCTTGTCAAGTCTCGTCTGTATGTCCCATTTCAACTGATCAAACGAAAAAAGCCGTTCTAGTTCTCGTTCCACTTTGAGGGCAGATCGGCTCAGACCTACCTTTCTTCTGTAAGCAAAACGTCGCCATTCAAGTTCAGTGATGACCCCCATTGTGATTTTCTTCAGTTGATCGAAAGCCTTGTTTTCCTTGAGTCCATCCCTTGCACTTTTTTCAATCAAGCCGGATGGATACTCAGACTCAATCTGCACGTACCCAATTACTTGGTTGCTGCTGATGCATTGTGTGGGGTTCTGGATACGGCGCGCATTCAGTTTGAGCCAGTCAAAGTCAGCATCGCCTAGTGGCCTTATACGAAATCCGTTCCGATAAACACCGATGCCGTTGTATGCGTTCAGAAGCTGCCTGGCCTGGTTCTTTCCAACATAGCTGCCGGATCCATCCTTGAGACCACGGCCAATCAAGGATTCAATGGCTTCCTTCTCACGGTCATACACTCGGATATCGATATCAAGTTCACCGCAGCCAGTCCGCTCTCCAAAATCGAATGCAATCTGTTCTTCCCCAATATTACGGGCTTTCTGCGATGAATATGTCAGGGTCCCTTTGCCGTTGTCGCTGATGTGCCCTGAAATTTTGTAGTCAAAAAGATCGAAAAGTAGGTAGGGTTCGACAAATTCCTTGATGTCCTCCACCGTCGGAAAACTGTTAACTGTTAAGTGTATACGGAATTCATCATTGCTGAAAACACGGCTCACCGGCGAGGTCAATTTCTTCAGTTCAAACCGAAGCTTATCAAACCGTTCTTGATCCCATTCGGCAAGAAGTTCCTTATCTCCATTCATGGTTAGCCGCGTACCCGACGGTTCGGAGACTTTTGCTGTTTCAATGAAGATTTCCACATCATCCAGATACTGAGCGGTGTCGAATTTGCCCCATTCGAGATAGGTTGTTGTTTTCTCACCTTCAGAAGTGACAGTTTCAAGAAGTAGGTCTATGCCGAGAATGGAAGCAGCATAGCGTCCCACACCTTTGTGTCCCTGCAGAATCCTTCCGGAAGGACTTTGGTGCCTTTCAAGTTTGTCCTCGGTTGATGGGACCAGCCACTTATTGATAACATCCTCTCTTGACATGCCGTGACCGTGATCGGAGATAACGATAGTATATCCACCGCGGTCGTGAGATGCCTTGAATTCTATGTTCACATCAGGAGAATCGGCATCATAAGCGTTTTTAACCAACTCGAGGACAGCCGCATAATTGTCCTGAATAAGATCTCGACCGATGGTCAAAATGTGCCGCCCCGCAGGTCTAATTTTATAGGTGGTGTCGGTGTTCATAGCGAATTTGCCCTCAACTTTTCTGCGGTTTTTAATCTAAGGCATTTATTCCAGTATAGCATCAATGATTCAAAAAGCCCATTCAATCCGGCTTTGACCTCAATCGCGTTGGAAAACGCTTTATTGATTTATTACCTCTCCCAATAACAACTTCGACAGCAGCGCGTCTCAAATTTGAGAGAAGGTGCAGGATTGTTCAGGGGATTCTGATCAGCCAGCGAATGAGGTTACAACCCCTCAAAGAAATTGCGAAAAATATTAATGAGATCATGGCGAGCTCTCGAATTATGTTGGCGTTCATTACCTCCCCAGAGCCGTTCTTCATACGCGCGAATCCAATCTCCCCATGAACTCTCCATTTGCTCACGTGTAACATTTAAGCAGGTCCATAACTGCGTGAGTTCTTTCTGACTGCGAAGCATGGTAATTGCACGTTGGGTTATACTGTAGTCCTCAGAAAGAAAAGTCAACGGGACATTATTAAATGTAGAAAAGATATCCTGCTGATCTGAAGCGATTCTTGATGCTAATTCATGAACACTCAGTGCCATATAATATGCAACCAGTGAAGTCCGGTATTCCGATTCATCTCCGAAGATGGGATCCAACCACTCCCATTTTTCATAAGCCGTAGATAGATAATGCCAACTTTCTGTACAATTATTCCCAAGCGATTCAGACCACCCCATAAGTTCACGCCTTTTCCAGACGTGAAGGCGATCTGTTGTATATAAACCAGGAATTTTAACCCATGCGAGACTCAAGGCAAGATCTAACTGATTTGTGATTAGGCTGATTCCCCCGTGCAAACTATGGTAGATATATCCTAATGCAAAAGCAAGGTCCCCCCAGACTACAGGACCGGCAACTCTCCGGCCAACAGTGTCGGGCAGATCCTCAAGGGTAGACCTCTGATCCCTAAATTGTTCCATCTTGGATTCAACCCCGGCTAGAGCAACAGCAATTACGGGTGAAATAATCCCAACCGCCTCATCCACAGTCTCAAGCTTCTCTTTACCTGTTGGCGTTTCTCCAACCAGTCCCTCTTGTCGTCGTTGTACCAAAGAATTGAACGCCTTTGGCTTAATTCGTTTGACGAGTTGTCGCCAGCCGATCTCATCCCCTGTACGACTAATCTCAACTGCTGCGTAGTACGCGTTGGAGGCAGATTCAACTTGATCTGGAATTTCAGGCAGTTGAGTCTCTGTCTCTTCAGAAGGTGATGTCCCCTTTCTAGAAGATAATTGATCAAATAGACTTTCTCCCAAAGGAGGCTTCCTTTCAACTGGCACCTCGTAGAGTTTGTGAAGCAAATCATTGAATTTCTCATTAAATTGGCTATCATCTGTAAAGTCAATGTAAACTCGTCCACCTAAAAATGTTGGCATTTTCTCCTGCCTTGACACCTGACGACTTATGGGAATAAATTTGTCAATCCCCAAATTTTCAACAAGCTGTGCAGTTACAATCTGCACCTCGTATCCAACCCCACCTTTGCGGTCATTAGCCTTTCTCACGTAATTGTCCGTGCAAATGACTAGCACCCAATCAAGATCCCTGACACCAGCCTCCATAAATTGTGTAAAATTGTCGCCCGGGGTGAGATCCCACCGGTCAAGTACTACATCAACGCCCTTCTGAACAAGTTTTGTGCCGAGTTCTAATACCCATTGCTTGTGTTCAGGAGAATCGTGAGAATATGAAATGAATACTTTAGGATGTTCCGCCATCTTTTACCTCTAATCTTTTATCTATATTGTCCACACGAATTTCCCCCGACAACAACTTCGGCAGCAGCGCGTCCCGAATTTGGGAGAGGGTCCGGGATTGATGGATATTTTCGATAATTCTTTCGATGAATGGTCGTATGAACTCAGTATATTTTTGGGAAACCTCGACTTGGGGAAGTGCGATCTCGTACCTCGACATATCTTTCCAATTGGTTCGTGGCATTCTTGTGCCCGCTGAGTAAGCATTAGTATAAGCGATGAATGCGTCGCTAGAGACAAGACCTAAAACAATACCAAACCATTCTGAATCAATCGGTTGAATTACTAAAATGTCAGTTGAACAAACCCCATCAATCGGTGCAACACCGACCTTGTGAAAGTAAGGTCGAAGTTTCCCAAAAAGGATTTCGCCTTTTCTGAAGCGGTACTTGTTACTGCCAAGTCCGTCGGCGGTTTGCCATTCAGAGAGCGTAATACTCCGTCTTGGCATGTGTTCCAAGCCGATGTAAAATTCATCAGAGTCAATTTCGCTAGCCTTTATACTTTGCCGAATATTTTTGGCAATCTCGCCGAGTGTGCCAACTTTCCACCCCTCCGGAATCTCCCCCAACGGCGAGCCTTGGAATGCCGAGGGGAACAGGGTAGCAGTTGCGGCATCCATACCAGCGGGCAGACGTCCCTCCATCTTTGCTCGCACCGGGTCAAAGTTCACAAACCAAGACTTAAAAATCGCTTGCGCTATTGCTTCTAGCGTTTCATTCATCTGTCGGTTGAGTTCAATCTTATCATCAAGCGTGCCAAGGATGTGAGCGATGCGGCTTTGTTCATCAAGAGATGGAAGTGGAATTTTAACTTGTTTAAGTTCGCTTTGTCGAATCCCCAGTACCGTTGTACCTGTGGATCGGGCCTTCAACTGGTTTTGTACAAACGCTGATTGCATTGCAAACTTGAGGTAAGTGTTGTTTATTAGATCAGGCTTGCCTCGCAAAGTAATAAGCCGTTGTGCAAGAGCGACTTTACGACCATCAAGCTGGGCAACCTCACCCAAGGGGGCTTCCGTCGTCATAACAACATCACCCGGTTCTGGCATTCCTCGACGCATCCATAAGTCATAATCCGCAGAAGCTATAAATTCATTTGGCGTCATTATCCGACCATCTCTGACAATCTTCGCTGTGATTAGCGGAATACCAAATAGAGTTTTACGGGGTGTCTTACCGCGATAATCAATGATTGCTTTCATGCTAGCTTCTATTGATTGAAGTTGCCAGCCAGCCGGAAAATCAAACATCATATCCTGTTTCTCGTAAATTTCTTCAGATTGTCTGCTTTCTTTAGCAGATTCCGCTTTCTGTATCACTGGGCATTTCTCCGCTATCCACCTTTTTAGATTTTTCCCCTTCATTGACGATGAAAAACCAAAGCCTCTACAATTTCGACATCGTCAGTTATTTCTGTCTCCGAACCGTGAAAATCGCTGTGTTGGCCCTCCCAATCGTAGGTTTGGGTGTCCAGTTGGATCTTTATGACAGAAATCCGCTCTGGCAACACATCATCGAAGCCATCCTCATAGCCATTGACAACGACCCGCAAATCATTCGGATATTTTCTGAGGAGTTCCACTAATTCTTTCACTGTCATTTGTTATCTCCTTTGGTATAATGCCGAGACTCCACCAATGCCGCGGCACATTTAATGTCTGATAGCGTCGTCGCTGAAATTCATGAATTATCTCCACTCCCAACTATTTCCAAATTCTCACTAATCGCGGCATCCAACCACCGAGCTTCCGCCATCTGCTCGGTCAGTTTCTCCGTCAAGCGTGCCATCGTCTCCTCAAACGGTTCGCTGTCCTCCTCTTGAGCGGCTGCCCCAACGTAGCGACCCGGGGTCAAGACATGGCTATGCTTGCGTACCTCCTCTACGGTTGTGCTTTTGCAAAAACCGGGGGTATCGACATATTCACCCGCGCCCTCATCGCCTCGCCATGCCTGATAGGTATCAGCGATGCGCGTTATATCCTCACATGTTAATTCCCGGTGAACGCGATCCTTCATCACACCGAGTGAGCGAGCATCTATAAAAAGTATCTCGCCACGACGGTCACGGAGTCGCAGATGATTCCTTGTAGGGGCAACCCTTGTGGTTGCCCTACTCACCGGTGTTGCCCTCATACCGGATCCGTGGCGGTTACGGGCAATAAACCAGAGGCAAACAGGGATTTGTGTGGAATAGAAAAGCTGCCCCGGCAACGCCACCATACAGTCCACCAAATCAGCTTCAATGATGCTCTTGCGAATTTCACCTTCGGTAGCTGTGTTGGAGCTCATCGAACCGTTTGCCAACACAAATCCAGCCGTGCCGTTTGGCGCGAGATGATAGATAAAGTGCTGTACCCAAGCAAAATTGGCGTTTCCCACAGGCGGTACACCGTAATCCCAACGTCTATCTTGACGCAACCGGTCGCCACCCCAGTCGCTGTCATTAAAGGGCGGATTGGCAAGGATATAGTCCGCTTTCAGATCTGGATGCAGGTCGCGGTGGAAACTGTCGGCGTGCTCCTGTCCAAGATTGCCTTCAATGCCACGAATCGCGAGGTTCATCAGTGCCAACTGTCGTGTGGTTGGATTCGACTCCTGCCCATAGATGACGATATCGTCGCGCTGTCCACCGTGCGCTTCAACAAAGGTCTCACTCTGAACAAACATACCGCCAGAACCGCAGCACGGATCATAGACCCGTCCACTGTATGGCGCGAGCATCTCAACGAGGGTCCGCACTACACAGCGGGGGGTGTAGAATTGTCCGCCCCTTTTGCCCTCCTCGCTCGCGAATTCTGAGAGGAAGTATTCGTAGACCCTGCCCAATATATCTTTTGATCGATTTTCCTGCTCTCCCAGCCCGATTGTGCCAATCAAGTCAATCAGTTCGCCGAGTCGCTGCTTGTCAAGCCCCGGACGCGCATAGATTTTAGGAAGCACCCCTTTCAGAGGCGGGTTTTCCCGTTCAATCTCAATCATCGCATTATCAACCAACGTCCCAATTTCCGGACGCTTAGCGTTCGCTTGCAGATAAGTCCAACGGGCTTTCTCCGGAACGTAGGGGATGTTTTCTGCTATATATTCATCGCGATCCTCAGCAATCTGATAGCGATCAGCTTCCTCTTTAATGTAGTATTCACTCTGAGGATTCGCAGATTCTTTAAGCAGCCAATCGCGTCGTTCCTCGAAAGCGTCCGAGATATACTTGAGGAAGATCAACCCTAACACCACATGTTTATATTCGGCGGCATCAAGGTTATTACGGAGTTTGTCCGCTGCTTGATATAGCTTTGCTTCAAAGCCAAGCGTCGCACCGTTTTCATTCGATTTTGTATCTCGTTTCTTTTTTGCCATGTCATTGATTGTTTTCTGTAGGGGCAACCCTCGTGGTTGCCCAATTCTATCCATCGGTGTGTAGGGCAGGTACAAGACCTGCCCCTACGTTTTAATCGTTACAATTTTCGTTTGTTGATCCAAGATTTTATATCGCTCAATCCTCATACCCATTGACAACGCCTCGCAAATCGTCTAGATATTTTCCAAGGAGTTCCGCTAATCCTTTCACCGTTATTTTCCCTCTCCTTTGAGATAAGGACGATACTCCATCAGTGCCGCCCTGCCGACAATTTCGACGATACGCACCATCAATTCTTTTCCATCGGCATCGGTGAGATGCAAATCCTCTCCGGGAATGAAATGAACAGGTTGCTGTTTGCCCTCGTTGATAGCGATGTTAGAAGCATAGAGGTAGGCCCGGTCATGAGCATCACGTTTGGGATTCAAACGCCCCGACAAGCCCGGAAGAGAGCCAGTCGCCTCCGGAAAGATTACCGCCCCACCGTTAGGCAGGCTTTGCATTTCAATTGCAAGTTCCCCGTGCGCTGGCACCCAGTCATGCTCAAAGTGTGCAGTATAGCCTGCCACAGCTGCAAATACCGTCATAGGAAAGCGCGTAGAATGCAAATTGACTAGTGCCCCCCCATTTTCATCGGTGGTTGTTTGTTTCCATGTCTTATCAGGGAACAGTACCAACAATTCGACTCCCGGCACAGGGACGCCGTGATGGCGACACGTAATGACAGCAGATGCCGGTGTCGCATCCGTGGGAGCGGCAGGAATTGTGAGAACTAGGTCTGAATCATCAATCAGCCGATACACCGGGATTTTTCCACTCAAGGCTTCCGTTTCACGAAGGATGATTGGCACACCGTCCCCACGGCGCTCCATGAAAAATTGCCGATCTCCCGAACCCCGAATCTCCCCAACCGGTATCCGTCCAAAGATTGAGGCAAGTGCTTCGTTTCGAGTGGATTGGCGGACCTCCATGCTGTCGATCGTTAGGTTATTTGGCAGCCCACCGGGTGAGTTTATTTCAAGGCGATCTGCAAACATTGAGAGTCGAATTCGGCTCCCACGAATCGAGTAGTCACGGTGAACTACGGCGTTGACGATTGCTTCAAACAAGGCGGCTTCACTATATTGGGGCAAGTCGGTCCGAGCCGGATTCTTGTAAGCACCAACCCGCATGTTGCGTACAGCAAAGGCAACCGCTTCAGTAATTTGTCGGTTCAACGGTCCAGTAATTGTTTGGGCATCTATCTGCCCGGAGGCACGATCGCTGCCTCGATAATAGGTCGCGACGATGCAAGCGTTGGGCAACCATTCTTCAGGCGACTGACTGCACAACAGAACGCCTGCTACCGTAGCCCGCGTTGTCCCATTTTCGTCACTCGTCAGTAGCCCCATCCTTTCCAGCGCAGATTCAGGATCCGCAGCACCTACGGTACTCAACAAAGGCTTCCAAAGCGATTCATCTAGGGATCCAAATCCAGTTCCCTCTACCGGCTGTTTGTCAAACCAGAGGAATCGTGCCTGTCCGCGCTGCTGTGCCAGACGCAGCCGCTCATCGCTCGTCATCCGACGTTTTGAGCTGCCGACCCGGTGGTAGCTGCCACCGGGGCTATCGTGCTGGGTGTGCCCCTGCGGCACCTCAACTAGCAAGAATGGCACTCCTTTCTCTGTTTCTCTCCGAAGGACGACAGGACGGATTGGAGGGGTAATCATGTCGGTGCACACTTCCACCAGGAGCCGTTCCAGTTCATCCATCTGCTCGCGCGACATACCTTGAACATCGCCGCTGTCAGTCACACCACACAGCACCACACCGCCGTCCGCATTGGCGAATGCAGCGAGTTCATCCGCTAAATCACCGCGACGGGGACTCCTAGGAACATCCCCCACGAACTCAATCTCCTTGAATTCCCAGTGGCTATCTTCACCGAGGCGCATTTGGCGTCTGATATCTTCGTCGCTGAAATTCATGAATTATCTCCAATTTACCATTTCGCCTGCTGCTTAACCTTTACAATTTTCGTTTGTTATCTCCAAGATTTTATAGTCCCGTCTCTCTTTTGCAATGTCATTGGTTGCTTTCTGTAGGGGCAACCCTCGTGGTTGCCCGTTTTGGGCAGGTACAAGACCTGCCCCTACGTTTTAATCTTACAATTTTCGTTTGTTATATCCAAGATTTTATAGTAACATAGGGGAAAAGATTTTAAGAATGCAGCCTTAAATCGTTCAGGTTCTAGGTGCAATGTTAAGAGGCAGGAGACAATACCCCCTTAAACTTTGGCAGCCACCGTGTAAACAACGCGACCGCGTCGGCATCTTGGCGATCCGGCGAAAGCATATGGGTGCCTTTACCCTCGTAAGATAGCGTGTAGACACCGCAGGCTTTGGGCCCGATGGCGATAACCCCAACCGCTCTACCGATGTCGAACCGTCCCCGAGGACCAACCGCGTACCCGTGGCGGGTGCCTGCCCCGATAGCGATGATCCCAAACGAATTGCCGCCAAACGCAACAACACCGACAGAAAACGCACCGACCGCGACGATACCGACAGAGCATGCACCCATAGCAATCACACCGACGGAACATGCACCGATAGAAACGACACCGAGGGTCAACGCACCAACAGCAATAAAGCCGATACCGATTGCATCGACTACTTTGTCATTCATCCAAGACCAATATTCAAAAGTGACTATCGCACGGAGAAACGACGGAAGGGCTATGTCTAAATGTTTGTTGAGAATTCCGATTGTGTAGAGACCAAAAGCGAGCAGATAAACGAGCAGCATAAAAATAGTAGCAGCTTTCCACCATTTTGAAAAATAGGCATCAAAGGTTTCCTGGAACTGTTCAAAGCTGGACGTTTCTGACATCTGTTCATACCTCCTTTGAAAAGTAGAGGCAACCCCCGATAGATCGGGATTAAGAAACTTGTGGTTGCCCTCTCTATCAACTTAATTTTATGCTACATTCTCAGAAATTGTCAACCAAAAGCGGATAGATGAAACGTAAAAACGATTTGTTCATTGCTGCACTTAATGAACTAATGAACCAATAAGAAAGGGAAAATTTTATGAGCCAAACATTTCGCGTGGGGCTCACCCGCGACATCCTAGCACCAGATGGAACAATCGGGTTCGGCGACATCGGTTTGAGCCTGTTAGACGAAGCAGCAGGGGTGGAGTGGGAGGTCTTGGCGGAAAACAGATCGCCGTTGCGCCGCGATCAGGTGCAAGACTATGATGCCCTGCTGGTACTGGGACCATCAATAACTACCGAGACCTTGCAAGGCGTTGACCGTCTGACTATTCTGGCACGGTTCGGCGTTGGGTATGATACAGTCGATGTGGACGCTTGTACCCAAAACGGCGTTCTGCTGACCATCACACCCGACGGTGTGCGTCGACCTGTCGCAGCGGCCGTCATCACCTTCATCTTAGCACTCAGCCAGAAGTTGCTGATCAAAGACCGCCTCACCCGCGACGGACGTTGGGGCGAGAAATTGGACTATATGGGAATGGGCATCACCGGACGGACGCTCGGCTTGGTCGGACTGGGCAATATCGGGCACGAGGTGTTCAAACTTGCCCAACCGTTTGGGATGCGTCATCTGGCACACGATCCCTACGCAACATCGGAACAGGCGCAGGCTGCGGGGGTAAAGTTAGTTGATCTGGAAACCCTGCTCCGCACGTCAGACTTCGTTTCCATCTGTTGCGCCCTGACCCCAGAGACACACCACTTGATTAACGCGGAACGACTCGCGCTGATGAAAGAGACCGCTTATCTCATCAACGCCGCCCGCGGTCCCATCGTCGATCAGGCTGCGCTCACCGACGCATTGCGTGAACGACGCATTCAGGGGGCAGCACTCGATGTATTTGAACAGGAGCCGGTAGATCCCAACGACCCGATCCTAACGCTGGATAACGTCATCGTCACGCCGCACGGCATCTGCTGGACGGACGAATGTTTCCTCGGCAATGGACGAAGCGCGTGCGAAAGCATCTTAGCTGTCGCAGCAGGACGGATTCCAGATAACATAGTCAACCGCGACGCGCTGGACAACCCACGCTTCCAAGAAAAATTGCGCCGATACGGGTAATAAGTCAAAAGTTCCTGTAGGTCGAGATTCGCATCTCGACAACCCACTGCCACGCAGTCAAACGACCCCGTAGGTCGAGATTCACATCTCGACAAAACAGTGTGTCAATCGAAAGGGAATTGTCAATATGAACCCACTGCCACTCAGGGTGTTGTATTACGGAAAAGACGAACCGCTGCCGGAACAAACACAGCTCCGTGCAGGTCCCTTATCCACGGTCTTTGAATCGGGCGACCTGCGCTACATTCGGTTCGATGACCATGAGATTCTCCGCCGGGTGTATGTCGCCGTCCGTGATCACAATTGGGACACGATACTCCCGCAACTCTCAAACGTTCAGATCGAGGGTGAGGGCGACGCATTCCGCATCACCTACGATGTGGAGAACAAGCACAGAGAGGTCGATTTCTTCTGGCGGGGCACAATCACAGGGGACGCGAACGGGACCATCACCTTCTCGATGGACGGGGAAGCACGGTCAACCTTCAGGCGTAACCGTATCGGCTTCTGTGTGTTGCACCCGATGAGTTGTGCCGGTGTCCCTTGCCGTATTGAGAAGGTAAATGGGACAGTCGAAGAGAGTGCCTATCCAATCTCCATTGCCCCTCAACATCTGATTGATGGCGAGATTAAGCCGGTCGCACCGTTCAACAATATGCGAGCGGTCAGCTACGAAGTCACCGCTGGAGTAGAGACGGAGGTGCGATTTGAGGGCGAAACCTTCGAGATGGAGGACCAGCGCAACTGGACTGACGCCTCCTACAAGACCTACGGCACACCGTTGAGCCAACCCTTTCCGGTGGAAGTTCCTGCGGGTACGAAAATCTCCCAGCGGATTACTTTAACCCTCAATACGAACAGCGGACTAAGCACCGAGGCACCAGATGCAGCGGCTCAACCGCTCACCTTGGAAATCTCATCTACCGATCTTCGACCACTTCCCCGTATAGGATTAGGCGTTGCCTCCCACGGCGAGCCACTCAACACAGAGGAGTTGGAACGCCTCAAGCGGCTCAATCTTTCGCATCTGCGCGTGGATATTGACCTGACGCAACCCGATTATGAATCCACCCTACGCCGAGCGACCGACGAAGCACGGACGTTGGAGGTATCGCTGGAGCTTGCTCTATTCCTCACCGATGCAGCAGCGGAAGAATTACAGGCATTCGCCACAGTGGCAGATCGACTGAAACCACCGATTGAAACCTACCTTATCTTCCACAAAACGGAGGCTTCCACATCCGAGCAATGGGTTGACCTCGCACGACGTTATCTCACCGGTGCAAAAATCGGTGCTGGCACCAATGCGTATTTTACCGACCTGAATCGCAGCCGTCCCTCTGTGGACGCACTAGACCTCGTGTGCTATTCGATCAATCCACAGGTGCACGCCTTTGACAATTCTTCACTGAAAGAGACACTCGAAGCACAAGCGGTGACCGTTGAAAGCACCCGGCAATTCACGGACGGATTGCCTATCGCAGTTACACCCGTTACGCTCTTGGCTCGTTTCAATCCCAACGCCACCGGACCTGAGCCTGCGCCCGCGCAGGGCGAGCTGCCCGCGCAAGTTGACATACGACAGATGTCGCTATTTGGGGCGGGCTGGACGCTCGGCAGCATCAAGTATCTTTCCGAAAGCAGCGCATCGAGTGTAACCTACTACGAAACGAGTGGGTGGCGCGGTGTGATGGAAACCGCGAACGGTTCGCCGCTCCCAGAGAAATTCCGTTCTCTCCCCGGCGGGGTCTTTCCGCTCTATCACATTCTCGCTGATGTGGGCGAATTTGCCGGGGGCGAGGTCTTGCCCTCAAAATCGAGTGATCCGTTGAAGGCGGAGGGGATTGTCCTTCGCAAGAACGGCAAAATACGGACACTACTTGCGAATTTAACCCCCAGCTCGCAACAGGTCAAGGTACAGGATCTGGCGGAAACTGTCCGGGTTCGCCATTTAGACGAAACCAACGCACACGACGCAATGGCATTGTCCGAAGCCTTCCATCAGGAAAGGGGCGAACTTGTGCAGACCACTAATAGCACACTTGAACTCAACATGCTCCCCTACGCCATCGCTCAGATTGATAGCGACTAACTGATTCATGAAACCAATTCTCACTCATGTTAAGAAATCGTGCAGAAAGCCGATTGAGCTCATTAATGAACCAATGAACTAGTGAACTAATGAACCAATATACATTTTGTACCTTCCTGTGATATGAACCTCAATACTTATGGAGAAAGCCATGTCAAACACCGATCAACTTACCGATCTATTCACCGGAGTCTCCCAAACGATAAACGATACACGGACCTATCAAACCCGAAATGTCCACACAGTCTACACCTTTCCCGGCTATACCAAAGCCGAATGGACGGCGAAAGCGGCGGAGCTTCGGGAACATATTTTGGTCAGCAACGGACTGACCCCGATGCCCGAAAAAACGCCGTTGAATGCCCATATCTTCGGACGGGTTGAACGCGAAGATTATACCGTCGAGAAGGTCTACTTTGAAGCCTATCCCGGTTTCTTCACAACCGGAAACCTCTACCGTCCAAAAGGGGTGAAAGGACCGTTTCCGGGAATTGTCAGTCCGCACGGACATTGGGGCAGAGGACGGTTAGAGAACAGCGAAGCCGGTTCAGTCCCCGGTCGTTGTATCAACTTTGCCAAGCAGGGCTACGTGATCTTTTCGTATGACATGGTCGGACGCTGCGACAGCGGGAAGCAGATTGATCATGCCTACGGCGGAGAACGCGAAGCACTCTGGGGCTTGAGTCTGATGGCACTCCAGTTGCGGAACGCGATTCGAGCTGTTGATTTCCTAGAGACGTTGCCCGATGTGGACAACGATCGAATTGGCTGCACCGGCGCATCGGGTGGCGGAACACAAACGTTCATGCTCACGGCAGTCGATGACCGTATCAAAGTGTCCGCCCCGGTCAACATGATCTCCGCACACATGCAGGGCGGTTGCCTCTGTGAAAACGCACCGAACCTGCGACTGGACATCAGTAACATCGAAATCGGTGCGCTGATGGCACCCAAGCCGCTGTTACTCGTTTCTGCGACGGGGGATTGGACGAAGGATACGCCCAAAGTCGAGTATCCGGCGATTCGTAGTATCTACGCGCATTTCGACGCAGAGGATAAGGTACATGAGGTGCAGATCGACGCAGACCATAACTACAACAAAGACAGCCGTGAGGCGGTCTATGCTTGGTTCGGCAAATGGTTCTTAGGCGAAGAAGACGCAACAAAATTCAAAGAGGTGCCCTTTGAGGTAGAACGAGACGAAGCCTTGCTGGTCTTTCATAGCCGAGAACTGCCTGAGAGCGCGCTTGATGCCGAAGGACTCACCCGTTCATGGATCGAAAGTGCCGAAAAACAACTCGCAGCGCGTAAACCAACCGACGCAGCATCACTTGGGCGATTCCGTGAAGAGATGGGAGCCGCGCTCCGGCGTTCGCTCGCAATCTCTACCCCCGACTCGACCCGCCCCAATCCCCTTGAAGTGGGCGATTTCACCGCGCAACCCTTTCTGATTGGAGGGAATAATCCGCTTCCCTCACTGTTCTTGACACCCAAAGCGGGGCAAGAGAACAGTTCGACCACACTGATTGTCCACCCGCAAGGAGCGATGAATCTAATCAACCCTGAAACTGGTGAACCGACGCGGTTGGTGGCGGATCTCCTCGCGGTTGGGGAGTCGATCTTAGGGGTAGATCCGTTTCTGACCGGCGCATACAGTGCCGCGGACGGAAAAGTGATACGGGATACGAATGACCGATACTTTACCACCTACAACCGCACCGACGCCGCTCTCCGAGTTCAGGATATTGTGACTGCATTAACATATCTGAAATCGCAGATAGCTGTGTCAAACCTTAACTTGATTGGACTTGGGGAAGCGGGCTTATGGTGCCTCCTCGCTGCCGGGTTTGCCGATGTAGACCGTACCGTTATTGATGCTAATGGATTCGACAGCGATAACGACGCAGCGTACCTCCGTACCCTGCCTATTCCGAGCATTCGGCGTGTCGGCGATTTTCGCACGGCAGGAACGCTTGTTGCACCACGCCATCTACTTATCCACAATACTAGCACCACCTTTCAGACCAATTGGATCAAGGATGTGTATCGTGCCGTTGATGCCGCAGATCGGCTACGAGTGGAGAAGGAAGCGATATCAGAGGCAGATATCGCAGCATGGCTTACAGAATAACACGGGGTTCTGTTGACATTTGACACGTAGGTTGGGTTGAACGGTTAGCCGTCAATTCCTATCAAGCCCCATAGAGGCTCCGTCGTCCAACACCACCTGCTTATAGACAGATAAAGTGAAACCCAACTCCGTTTTGCATCGGGACGCTTCCCGTTCAAAAAACTGTTTCGTAAAAGTACGCTTTTGTACCACGATCTGTTAGATTGTGATCCCACCTTGCAAACTAACAGTTCGCGCTACATTTGGCAGATTGCCTGATGATTACAGCGTTTGCCGAATTAGCAACATCAAAATCTCAACACGTCCTAGTACACTGTCAGGCAAATTATGATTGTCTATATGGATTGAGACTCATAATACTTCGTAGGGGTCGGGTCACCCGACCCCCTTGTTGATATGCAAAACTTATATGACTGAGTACTAGTAGCACAGGTTTCTTAACCTGCGAATCACGTTTCACACATCACGCGTTATTCTCCATATTCACGGGGAAAACGGAGAGTTTTGCAGTAATTTGTTTTATCCTATGAAGTCAACTCCCGCAAAACAGGAAAGTATATACTTGACTGTGCCTCACTCTGATACTATAATTATCACTAGGTGAGAACTTTCCCTCGTAATCGTATGTTAGGAGACCAAAACAAAGATATGAACGACCACATTCAGCACTACGCAGATAAACTAAAATACGAAACGGACTCTTGGGACCTCAACGAAGCGATACAGAATGACGAACGAGTCGTCGTAATTGATGCGCGATCCCCCGAAGCATTCGCAGAAGCACATATTCCGGGCGCAATCAGCTTCCCACATCGAACCATGAACGAGGATTCAACAGCGAATCTGGATCGAGACGCACTTTATGTGACATACTGCGACGGTATCGGCTGCAATGCGTCAACAAAGGGCGCGCTGAATATGGCACGATTAGGATTTCGTGTGAAAGAACTTATGGGAGGTTTGGACTGGTGGAAGCGAGACGGTTACCCCATCGAAACTTGAAAAGCAGATTCGGTGTGAAAATCCTGTGATTATAGCTGATTCACGCTGCTAAAAGGTAATTTCCCATCGGCTAGTGAAGCACAAACCCTTATGAACTTTCAAACGAGGTCATTATCAGAAAACTTCGGTGCGGAAATCCTTGATGTAGATTTAACGCAGATCGATGCGGATATGGCAGAGACCGTTCTATCTGCTGTCCATAAGCACGCGCTCCTGCTGTTGCGCCGACAGTCCCTGCACGACGAAGACATCTATCGGCTGAGTGCGGCACTCGGTCCAGTCGAAGAACCGCCTGCCGCCAAAGACAACCACAGTCCCGGTTTCAAATCAATCGTCTACCTTGCCAATATCAATAGTCTGGACGGAAGGCTCATCAGAGGAAACTTTGTTGAGAATACGGATGGCGGCTGGCACTCCGATCAGGCGTATCGGAAAAATCCCGCCACCCTGTCCACCCTGTTCTGCGTTATTGCTCCGGAATCCGGCGGGAGTACGAGCTTCACTAGCACTCGGCTGGGATACGAATCCCTGCCACCTGAACTCAAAGATCGTCTCAAAAACATGAAAGTGCGGTACAGTCCGGGGGCATCGCACGGCGTCCCGGATATCGAAGTTACCCATCCCGCTGTCCTCGTCAATCCTAAGAGCGGGATCAAAACCCTCTACGTCGGTCCCGGCGCACGGGGTTTTGAGGGACTGGACAATGCAGAAGGGCGTGCCCTTAAAGAAGAGTTGCTGTCGTATCAATTTCGACCTGAACACATCTATCGGCACAACTGGCGCATGGGAGACATGCTCATTTACGATAACGCACACTTCCTTCACAGACGGGACGCATTTGAAGGGATCCGATTTCACAAAGCAACCCGTCTGTACCTTTCACCCGATCGGTTTGCCGTGCCGGACTAGCATAAGAATTGAATTCTTGAGGGCAACATTTTCAACTTGAGCAGAGCTTGATTGGATTGAATATGAATGAGAAAGAACCGTCACATTTGTCTTCAGATGAAATTGAAGAAATCGAAGAACTCACGCTACGCTGGATTTTTCAAGCGATTCTCGATTTTGGAATGGAAGCGCATGAGATATTCTTAAACTCGCCGGATAGTGTGAAAGATATTGCAGAAGATATTACAAGAGAATTGCTAGACCGTCTTCCCGGATTTAATGTGCAACAAAGAATATACGGAACTGTTGATTATAAAAGGGCTAGATATATTATCTTACCAGAAAAAACGGTAAGGCAAGCCCTCTTTATAGATTCAAAAGCGGAGAAGGAGAATCGATCAGCGACTATACAAATGTCTCAAACCTCTATGTGGGTAAAACAGCGAAGAAGCGGTAGTCCTATAAATGAGAAAGGTATCCTACCAGAAATATCTGAGTATGGAGGTAAAAATTACCTTACAACAACCTGTTTAGTACACTTTATGTACAGAGATGAATCGGGGATGCATCACTTAAAAGAAGTTAAAATTACATCAATTCCCAATGGAAAATTGCAAGACAGGTACAATCCAACTGTTGATGAAGGAATATGGCTAGCAGGACGAAATGCTCCGACCCGTGGAGAAGATTTTAGGGTTCGAGTCAGTTTTGCTAAACTAAAACAAAAAGCGTCATGGCGAGTTCAAGTCATACATTATGATGAAATTAACGGAGAGTGCAGAGGAAAATGGCAGTCATAGGTATTAAAGAATTCCTAGAAGAAAACCATATTTATCATGGTGATTCCCGGGTACTTTTGAAGAATATTAAACCCGACTCAATCGCACTAAGCACTTGGTCCCCCCCATACTTTGTCGGGAAATCATACGAAAAAGATCTGTCCTTTACGGAATGGAAAAATTTACTGCAAGAGGTAATCAAGCAACATTTTCCAATTATAAAACCGGGAGGATTCCTAGCTATCAATATCGCCGATATTTTATGCTTCAAAGATCAATCAATGCCAAAAATCATGGCAGAAAATGTATCTCGAAGAAAAGTCGAACTCACTAAGGAACAAATAGTAGAAGTCAAGCGCAAACACCCCACATGGAATAGATACGAACTCGCAGCATATTTTGGGTGCAGTGAACAAACCATTGATAGACGACTTAACGGAAATAACATTAGAGGTGGAAAGTATCAAACGCAGACACGAGTTTTTTTGGTTAGCGGTCTGATCGAGGAGGCGGCTAACGAAGCGGGTTTCTACTTGTACGATCGGCGCGTCTGGGTGAAAGATGCAGCATGGGAGAATTCAAAATGGCATACAATCTCTTATCGGTCTGTTGACGAGTTTGAATATATTTATATATTCTGGAAGCCAGGTATTACTAAGGTTGATCGTTTTCGACTGACGAAGCAAGAATGGGTCAACTGGGGTTCGAGAGCGGTTTGGGAAATCCCTTCAGTTCGCAGCAATACTGATCACGAATCAAAATTTCCTGTTGAACTACCGAGAAGAATCATAAGGTTATTGACAGAAACCGGTGATATTGTCCTTGATTGTTTTATTGGCAGTGGAACAACGGCACTGGCGGCAATTAGCGAAGGCAGGAAATATATCGGAATTGATAAAGAGAAAAAATCTGTGAAGATTGCATTAGATGCCGTTTCTTCTTTTGAACAACTCAGTAAGGAACCAGAACAGATGGATCTTTTCATTCGTGATATAGAAGAAAGATATGACACAAAGGCGCGTACCTAAGATAGTTGAGGTGATTATCAATGATTCACAATGATCAAGAACTTGAAGTAACCAAGGAACGCATCAGGTACTTTCAGCAACAAGTCGAAAGGCTCCGACAGGTTGAAACAAAGCCGCAGAATTATCAATTATCAGCAGGGGGCTTTCTTGCGGAAATCGATCGGATGAATCTTGAAGTGAGAGAGTATCTTTCACTTCATCCAAGTGAACTGAAAGAACGGGTCGCTTGAGTTGTCGATAAACTTCTGCCGTACTTGACCGATTCATTGAAAGACTGAACACGCTTCGCTCAGAAATGGAGGAGACCAATGAATATCCGCAGTCCCTATGACCAACTCGCTGGCTGCACATGGTTCGCAAGAATTGTTGACAAAATTCGGCGTGATCAGGAAGGCACTTTAAGCGAAGAGTATCAGGAATATCTCTGTAATCCGAGTGCAACGGATGGATTGTTCCTGTATTTTTTCGACATAGATTCCGATGAATTTGTCGACAATGTATGCAAACATTTGGCCGATGAGGATCTTGAGAGGTGGTTTTTGGGATTGCATAGTGTGACACCAGAAATAGTCAGTCAGTGGAACGATTTCGCTGTGTCGCTCGGATCTAATGGAGAGCGTTCCCGTTTAATGTTTGAAGAGGCTTTGAACAACATCTACTCAGAGTGCGACGACCCTGAGGTTCAGACGTTCTATGACCTTATCGACTGGGATGAGGGCAAATTCCCCAACCCCAAAAGGGAACAGTATTTCGCTTAACTCGTTACTGAAGTCGATGTCGGGTGTCGTAGCTTTATCAACAGGACTTACGCACCTCATATTGTAGTTGCCCGATTCATCGGGCGTTTCGGGTTATGGTCAGAATCCATACCCATCGTAGGCGGGGCATCTTGCCCCGCGTTGGCGCTGAAGTATCAAACTACAAAACCTCAGCGTTCAACTGCGTAAGTCCTAATCAATTTAGAATGGGGAGCTTTGAGCATGAACAACGCAAAAGCCATTATACCATTCGGCTTCTTGCTCGCGCTCGGTCTTGTGATTTCGACACATCTCGTTACCAATGCGATGCGGGATATACGGATGTCTCACCAGATTATCAAGGTTAGGGGATATGCCGAGACTCAAGTCGAATCGGACTTGGCGATATGGAACATGACGGTCAAAGCAAGGGATAGGGATATGGAAGACGCATATTCGGATCTTGCTAGATATCGTGAGAAGGTGTTAGATTTTCTAGAGGAGAGTGGTGTAGAAACCCAACAGATAAAAATTCTCTCAGTCGATGTGGATGAACACAAGAAGTTAACGGAAAAGGGACACAAAACAAGCAAGACGGAGACATTTGAACTCTCTCAAGGAATCGAGGTTAAATCGAGGGATGTGCAAAAGGTATCCAAAATATCAACGGCGGTTGCAGATCTGCTGGGCAAAGGCATCGAATTACAGGCGGGAACGCCTCGCTATTATTACATGCAAGTGAACGAGTTGAAGAGTGAGTTACTGGTGGCAGCAACAAAAGACGCACGGATGCGAGCGCAGACACTCGCTGAAGGCAGTGGAGTAAAGCTGGGACCACTCCGCGCAGCGCGTCAGGGGGTATTCAGTGTGCGTTCTGCAGATTCCAGCAGTGTTTCCGAGAGAAGCCGTGATGATGTCTCGTCCATTTCCAAGAAGGTTACTGCTATAGTGACAGTCGATTACGCGATGCAATAGAGTAAGGGAGTTGTAGCGCAGATTTCCCAATCTGCGATTGCCTTCGATGCAGAATCGGAGGAGGTTGTGTGTCAAGTGTGTAGTGCAACAGCGCGTAGGTTGGGTTGAACGGAAATCCATAAAGAATTGTACGCAGCAGAGAGGCTTTTGAGATTTCATGCCACTTGAAATTTCTGAGCTACGAGTGAAACCCAACGCCTCATCTAATTATCAGCTATATGTCAAACAACATGCCACAATCAGCACTCGGTGTCACTGTTCCAGAAGCGGAACCTTGGGTAAAAGATCTACGTGAACGCTACGATCCAACTGCTGCAGCTGGAGTGCCTGCACATGTCACAGTGCTTTTCCCGTTCATACCGCCTGATTTACTCACAGACAGCGATCTCGCTAAAACCACCAAAACATTTCAGCGTTTTCGACCCTTTGAGTTCAGGCTGGAGCAAGTTGGTCAATTCCCCGAATCCCTTTATCTTGTACCTGAACCCGATGAACCGTTCATTTCGCTCACCGAAGCGATTGTGCGCCAATTCCCTGAATATCCACCTTACGGCGGCAAATTCACCGAGATCGTTCCACACCTGACAGTTGCGAACAGGAGTGCGAAGTTCTCAGCCATTGCAGAGATGGAGCTCTCGGCGATAATGAAGGAGTTAGGACCAATCCATGCGGTTTGCAATGTTGTCGAATTATATGAAAACTCAAGCGGACACTGGAGGTGGGCGCAGTCCTTCCCTCTCCAAAATGGTGCCTAACAACACAAGCAAACCAATGCTATATCGCATAATCTTACTATGCGCTACATTCTCCCTGCTGCTTGGTTGTATACTCAAAGACGATGAGCGATTGACTAATATTCAGTCGGAACTGGATCAGAATCGGAAGAGGTGGGCATCGGCGGTGGTGTCTAATTATGAATTTAATTTCCGATGGAAGTGTTATTGCTCAGAGGAATTTGTGGAGCCAGTTAACATCTCCGTGCGTGAAAACAGGATTGTTGATGTCGCTTTTGTGGCAGATGATGTTCCATTTACCATGATAGGTCTCTGGGAGTACCAGACAGTTGATAAACTTTTTGATCTCCTGCAAGAGGCAGTTGATAAGAATGCACACAGCATTTCAGTTGACTATCACTCTGAATTAGGCTATCCCGTAAGGGCGTCAATTGATTATGAGGAGTACACCGTTGACGAAGAGAAAGGCTTTGAGATCGATAGTTTGTCTATAGAATGACTACAACCCTTACGACTGCCATAGAGAAGATATACAATGCTCATCATCCAAAACATCGTTACGAAAGATACCAAACACTATCCACGAGAGCGAGACACCGTATATCTCAATTGGGAGGCTCGCCAAAAATGCCGGCAGCGGCTCAGAACGAAAGCCGGACGAGAGATTGGGCTTGCACTACCCACCGGCACCCGCTTGTCGCCCGGCGACGTTTTGTGTCGGGATGCGGACGTTGAAATCGTCGTCGAGGGAAAGCCAGAGAAGGTGTTTGCCCTTCGTCCTCAGAAACGCGAGACTTTCGGTCTCATCTGCTACCAGATCGGAAACCTGCATCGCCCCATCGGATTCGATGATGGCGCGATTCTTGTCCCTTACGAACCTGTTCTCGAAAAACAATTCACCCGGCTCGGATTCACCTATACCGTTGAGGAACGGGTATTCACAGGTGTCCCCCAACAATCACAGTCCCATGTCCACTGATACCGCCCCACCGGGCAAATCCCTATTGACACTCCTGCAGCTCACCGACAGTTTCTTTCCCACAGGTGCGTTCGCCCACTCCTTCGGTTTGGAAACCTACGTGCAGCATGAGCTTGTCAACGACCCTGAAACATTTGAGATGTTTCTCCGATCAACGCTCCATCACGGCGTCCGAAACGGTGATGCGGTTGCTATCGGGCTGACCTATAAGGCAATCGGGATCGAAGGGGTTGTTGACCTCGATGCGCGGCTCACTGCGATGAAGATTGCCCGTGAATTACGGGAGGGGAGCATCAAAATCGGCAAGCAATTCCTCCGAAACGCCGCGATCCTTGAACGAAACGAAAAGCTAGACGAATATACCACGGAGGTTCGATCGGGCAGATGTACCGGACACCACGCAATCGCTTACGGCTTGGTCACGGCCGCAGCAAAGATTGACCTATTCTCAGCGGTACTCGGTTATCTGCACGCCCACATTGTCGGGCAGGTTTCCGCTGCGGTGCGATTGATTCCACTGAAGCCGACAGACGGACAAGGGATAATCCAAAGTATTCGCCCTGATCTTACTGACATCGCCCGGTTTGCTGAGGGAGCGGGCATGGACGATCTGGGCGGTTTTACACCGGGGCTTGATATCCGCGGTATGCAGCACGAAAGGCTATATTCAAGGCTATTTATCTCCTAACTCAGGGCAGACCAATGTAGGGGCAGCCCTTGTGGCTGCCCTTTTTCGGAAAACTTTCGCCCCCGGTAGGTGCGGTTTGCAACCGCACCGAATTCAATCAAACCCGGTAGGTGCGGTTTCATGAGATTTAAGTATTTAAATCGGTAATCCCTATTTTCCTCGAAACATACGGTAGGCGCGGTTTTCAACCGCGCCGGCATCGCTAGCAAATTACCGAATTATTTTTTTAATTTTCATCTAACCGCACCGGTTTGGAGGGGCTCATTAATTCTCAGGTCCACTATAAAAGGACAGCGCTCCATGAAACCGTTAAAAATCGGAATCGGCGGTCCCGTCGGATCGGGCAAGACTGCACTGATTGAGAAGTTGTGTAAAAGGATGCGGAACGCCTACGAATTGGCTGCAATCACGAATGACATCTTCACACGGGAAGATGCCGAGATACTCACGCGCCTTGAGGCGTTACCACAAGAACGAATTCTCGGTGTCGAAACCGGCGGCTGCCCACATACCGCTATCCGCGAGGATATCTCCGCCAATCTTGAAGCGGTCGAACAGATAACAGCGGACTTTCCCAATCTTGATATTCTATTTCTTGAAAGTGGTGGGGACAACCTCGCCGCCTTCTTCAGTCCTGAGTTGGTTGATGCCGCGATCTATGTGATTGATGTCGCCGGCGGCGATAAGATCCCCCGAAAAGGCGGTCCGGGAATTACGCGCTCCGATCTACTAATTATCAACAAGATAGATCTGGCGGAATATGTCGGTGCCGATCTCTCCGTCATGGCACGAGATACCAAGCGGATGCGCGGCGAAAAGCCTGCCGTGTTCACGGACCTGCGAAAATCGGAAGGACTTGAAGATGTCATCTCTTGGATACAGCGGGAATTGCTCTTTGAAGAGACAAAAACACACTGCGAGGCATAAATGCGAAAGAAACTTCTTAAACTATACGACAACCTCTATGCCGAATACGGTGAGCTACACTGGTGGCCCGCCGAAACACCCTTTGAGATTATTATCGGCGCAATCTTGGGGCAAGCGACCGCTTGGAGAAATGCCGCCAAGGCGATTAACAACCTCAAAGCGGCGAACCTACTGAATCCGGAGGGAATGAGCAAACTCTCCCAAGACGAACTAGAGACGCTCATCCTTCCGTCGGGTTACTATCGCGCCAAGGCGAAGAAGGTCCGGGCATTTCTAACACATCTGGGAGAACACCACAACAATCAGTTGAGTTCACTATTTGCACAGGAACTGTCAGCACTTAGGGAAGAGCTGCTTTCGATTTACGGTATCGGTGAGGAAACCGCCGATTCGATTCTGCTTTACGCTGCCAAAAAGCCGAGCTTCGTCGTTGATACCTACACCTACCGCTTATTGGAGCGGTTGGGCTGGTTCAGCGGCAAGTTCCATTACGGCAGGCTGCGAGGGATGTTCATGGAAAATCTCCCTCACGACTACCAGTTGTTCAATCAGTATCACGCCTTGATTGTGCGTCATGGGGCGCGGGTATGCCAGAAGACACCCCTATGTGATAGGTGTATGCTGCGAGCCGAATGCCCAACCGGAAATCAGTCCAGTAGCCATTGAAAAGAATCGAAACAATTTTCACGTTTCACGCATTTTGCATTTTCTTTGAATATGAGTTTCCATCAATAGGTCTCACGTTTCTGCTAGCATTCCAACAAGGTAAGGTTATTCACAATGCTTTTCCGCCGAAAAAATCCGCAGAATAGACCGGTAGACGACGACTACGCCGATCTGCGCGAGAAGATGGTGGATCAACAGATCCGAAAGCGCGGGGTTAAAGACAAAAAAGTGCTAGAGGTCATGCGGCAAGTGCCACGGCATCTATTCGTCGATCCAGATAGTATGGACGCCGCTTACGAAGACAATGCAATGCCAATTCAGTGTGACCAAACAATCTCTCAGCCCTACATTGTCGCGCTGATGACCGAATTACTGGAGTTGGAACAATCGTCGAAAGTGTTGGAGATCGGCACCGGCTGTGGATATCAAACCGCTGTCTTAGCAGAGATAGTTGAACAGGTCTACACCGTCGAGATTATCCTCGAACTTGCAGAAAGCGCGTCGAAACGATTTAAAGAATTCGGCTATCCAAATATCCATCAAAGATACGGCAATGGCTACTACGGTTGGGAGAAATACGCCCCCTATGACCGGATAATTGTGACCGCTGCTCCGAAGAAGCTACCGAATCGTCTTATCAAGCAGTTGGCGGAGGACGGACTCATGATACTGCCGATCGGCGACTATCATCAAGATCTGGTTCGGATTCGCAGAGCCGAACACGGCATTGAGTGCAAAACCGTTAGTGGGGTTCGCTTTGTTCCGATGACCGGTGCCCCTAATTAAGAAGCAAGTTCATGATCTCAGGCAAATCTGCCGCAGGATTACCACACAAAGTCCTATCAGTTCATACAAAAACCTAGAGGAGGCGAGGTGCTAGAACAAATATTCAAACAGCTACTCCAGTTCCTATCAACGCCAACAGGCCTCTGGACGCTTGTCGGCATCGGAGGATTTATCGCGTTTGCGGCTATCTATCATCAGAAACGCCAGATTCCCGGATTCACGATCGAAGCCATTACAGATGATACATGGTTTATCAACCGTGATGATAACCATCGTATCGCAATCATCGTTTCCCTTCGGCTGATCAACAAGTCTGGTAGCCCGATACGGATTCAGCAATGCAAACTGAGCGGCTATTCGCCAAAGATCGCGCCACCGGAGTTGGTATTAGACGGCTACGACAAAATGATTGAACTTGAATATCCGAAGTATGATCCGTTTGAGCCGGGGCAGGAGTATATCGTCAATCCCTACACCGAACAGCAGATGTGGATCTTTTATCAATCGGGCGCAGTAACCATGACCAATATACTCCGTGCCCCAATCATCATCAAGGACGCCAACCGACAACGGAAGGCGATCCAGCTTGAGATTCGTCGTAGTATGCAACAGATTACGCTCTATCGTGAAGCGGCAATGCGGTGGTAAACGAACCACCGCCGAGCTACTCTGGAAATTATGGTGAATTAGACAAATAAGTGAACATTTGCCAAAGTCCCCCTGACAAGGGGGATTTAGGGGGTTGTTTGTGGGTACAGATTTCCCAATCTGTACATCTGCATTGGAACTGTCTCAGTAATTCTAAAATCTACCATAGTAATTTTCCAATCCAATTGCAGGCAACAACAACCCATCGGCATGTATGAAACGCCTTTAACAGATAGGAATTATACGTTGACATTTGTTAAAAAATTTGTTACAATATCAGAACTTAATCCCTGACATTTGGTACGGTTATGGTGCCATTTCAGTCAAAAACGATTCATAAGCAGTGCGTATTTGGCAGGTCAAAAAGCCGTTTGGGCACACCTGCTCTTGAGTGGTAAAAATCTACAAACGCTCTGAAGCTAGGCCCCATCAGGGTTCAGAGAGAAATCGGCTAATGATGAACCCTCGATTTGAAGTTGAATTTTTTTTTTGGACCTGCCAGTGCCCTGCCAAATTGTGAATGAACTAATGAACCAATGAACCAAAATACTGGAGGAGGAAAATGGCTGAAGATACGAAAAATGAACTTGTTCCGGTCGCGGACTACGAGGTCTTAGATCAGGTCGATGACCAAGCGATTGTTGAAATGATGACGGGGCAATCCATTCAAGATTACGTCTACTCGTTTAAGCAAGGTGGAAAAACAGTCGAGGGATTAACGCTTGCAGGGATAAACGAAGCGGCAAATCGTCGAGGCGGGATTCAGGTTGACGATGTACAGTACGAAGAGCGGGAACATTCTTGGCTTGCAACTGCCAAGGCGACAGATACAGTCACCGGCTCATCGCGCTACGGGGCGTATGAGCAGCCGAAACGGATGGGCAATCGCGACGATCCCCATGCGTTCACGAAGGCAATCCACAAAGCGCAGCGCAACGCCGTCAAACAGCTACTCCCTGTCACGGTCATTAAAGAGGTACTGAACTTCTACCTCCATCGACAAGCAGGAGGTGAAACGGCTCAGATGGGCTTACCGAGCGCAGCTTCGACCAGCCAGATTTCTAACGCGCAGAAAGCAGCGTTTTCAATGGCTACCAAGTTGGAAGGCAAACTGGAAGAACAGCGCATCACAAAGTCCGATTTTTGGAACTATGTCAAACGTCGCTACGCTGTTGAATCCCGTAACGATATGACCGAATTACAGTGGACCCAACTCTCTGCGGAACTACAAGCCGGTGCTTCTACGCCAGACCTTTTCAAGGAATTGGTGGAGCGTATCCGACAACTGGAGGCTGCCGCACAAACCAGTGAGGTCCCCGAAAGTTCTGAGCCGCCTCTCACACTGAATGAGGAAGGGGCTGATTCAGAATACGCTGAGTCAAAGACACCGTCTGAAGATTCGGATGCGGGAGAAAATACCCCCTTTTGAAAGCCGTTGGAACAATTGACTTTCTGCTGGGGTTTCACCTCGTACCCTACGATTTGTAGTTACAGAAGGAGAAGATATGTCACGCCTTTTCTTCGCGTTCGGTTCTGGCTTTGCACTGATCGCTGTGATAACAGGTGCCTTTGCCGCCCATACCCTGAAATCGAAGCTATCGCCGGATATGTTCCAAACCTTTGAGGTTGCCGCGCGCTATCAAATGTATCATGCGCTGGGACTAATCGCCGTAGCTTGGGCTGCATCGCAGTGGAGCAATCAACTAATCGCTGCATCCGGCTGGCTGTTTGTGGCTGGCATCGTTATTTTTTCGGGCAGCCTCTATATCCTATCACTGACCGGCGTCCGCTGGCTCGGCGCAATAACACCAATCGGCGGCGTTGCCTTTATCATCGGTTGGGGCTGTCTCCTGTGGGCAGCAATCAGAAGTTGAGCGAGCAGCGCCTTTAGTTGATCAAAACACGAGATTTGTGCTATCATAAGCTATGACAGTGACGTAGGTTGGGTTGAACGACAGTGAAACCCAACACTCACGTTTCACGCATCACCTTTCACGTTCTACGAATGAACCAATGAACTAATGAACTAATAAGCGAGGTAACAACTATGGCAAAAATTACAATGTTCAAAGGTTACCAAGGCGAGCCACCATTCCCCAAACCGAGAGAGAAGGTGCTCCCCAATGTTGTCAGCGCACAAGATGGCGTGCCGGTGAAATATCCTGATTGCGAAGGAATTGGTGTGCGTGTCGTCCATCCCGCCAACCCGAAAGCCCCCGCTCAGAATCTCGGATTGGTGATGTTCTATATTCCCCCACACGTTGTGCTAGAACCGGGCAGCCACCACACCGAAGAGTGCTACGTTGTTATACGTGGAAAAGGCGTCATGACGCTCGCCGGCGAGAAAATTGATGTGGAGGAAGGCACCTTTATCCATCTGCCGCCATGGTGCGAACACGGCATTGAGAACACAGGAAATGAGACGATGGAGGTGCTCATCTGTACCTCACCACCAAATCCTTAACGCGCCGATTTCACTATTTGCATTTATGGTGAATTGTAAAAATAAATAGACACTTTCGCCCCCCATGTTTGGTAGGCGCTGTTTCCAACTGCGCCGTTTCAACCCACACTACGGTCCCTATGCGGTGCGGTTTCTAACCGCTTTTGCTCCCCGGTAGGCGAGGTTTCCGACCTCGCCGATTGGCAGTGTCTCATTAATTCTAAAATCTACTATAATTTATCGCCTATCCGATGCGTAATGAATTTCACAGCTACTAACTGTCGGCTTCAGTCTTACTTGTCTGACAGGGTACTCACTAGGAGCTAACTTATGCCAAAATTGACGGAAACAGAAATTTTAGAAGAATTGCGAAACTACGACACACCATCAATCACCAACGTTGTCGCCACCTACCCGAAAAACCCCCTTTGCCTTGGGCTTTATAACCCGTGGACGGAGAACTGGTATACCGACCAATCCATCCGTTGTATGTATCCCGAATTAGGTCCGCTCGTCGGATACGCCATCACATGCGTGTATGGGCTACCAGACCCGAATTACTCACGTTTAACCTTTATGGATGTCATTGATGCACTCGACGCATCAAAGAAACCGACGGTTCTAGTCTTCCAGCAAAAGTGGCCCCCCGAACTCCACGCTAAAGCGGGACTAGCAGGCGGAAACATGACCGCTGCGATGAAAGCCGTCGGCTGTGTCGGTGCCATCTCCAACGGTCCGTCACGAGACATCGATGAAATTCGCCCCATGAAATTTCAGTATATGCTCAGTGGCATATCGCCGGGACACGGCGATATGGCTGTACAAGCGGTCAATGTACCAGTCTCGGTGGGAGGGATGGATGTCTCTCCGGGCGAGCTTATCCACATGGACGAAAATGGTGCGTGTAAGTTTCCAGCCGATAAGGCGGAAGCGGTGCTGACCAACGTGAAGGCGTTGTTACAGGAAGAGGAAACGCGGATCAATGCGTTGAAAACTGCGAAAACCGCAGCGGACGTCCGAGCCGCCTTCGCAGGCCAATCATACGCCGCTAAAGACGAAGAAGATGACTCATAACAGCATCATTTTTGCCGCACTTCTACACCAAAGATTAGTTTTCCTGTAGGAGGAATCTCTGAATCCCGACTTATAGATTTCGGATCATCTATCGGAGACGGGGCATCTGGTTTCCCCGCATTGACGACAGGAGGTGATACACAATGGATTTGGGACCATGGTCTCCAGCACACACGATATTGGCTCTATTTATCGTCGCCGGTTTCATCGGGCAGGTGGCGGTCTATTTCCATCGCACCACGCAAAACGCTAAGAGAATAGAACGCCTCGAGGAACGGATGGATAAGCGGTTTGCTGATCTCATCAACACGATGAATCAGGGCTTTTCTGATGTTCGATCGGAGATGAATCAAAGGCTTTCGGATATGCAAGTGGAAATCCGTGATGTGAGATTGGAGTTGAGCAAACTCAACCAGAATCACATTGACCACTTGAACCGGCACCACTCCGGTTAACATTTTGCGTTTATAGAAACAGCGAACCACCCAACACCTAAGCCCCAGCGGGGCGACATGTGCTTTGAAACGTCATACGTCAAGCATATCTTAATGCGATGACGAAAAAACGGTTCAATGAACCAATGAACTAATGAACCAAACACCGCTCTCATACCTATTTGCAGCACTTCTAATTGGGGTAATCTGTCCCCAAACTTCTGCCCTCACCAATCCAGGAATTGACACAATGATAGCCAAAATGACAATCGAAGAAAAAGTCGGACAGCTCATCATGGTCGGCTTCAACGGGACCCAAGCCAACGAAGCCATCGAAACCCATATCCGCGAAAGGTTTGTCGGCGGGGTTGTCCTCTTCAGTCAGAACATCCAATCCCCGAGACAGACAGCAGAGTTGACGAACCAACTCCAGCGATTAGCGGAGGCGACAACACGTCAAATTCCCTTGTTCATTGGGATAGATCAGGAGGGCGGTTGGGTCATCCGCTTAAAGGAAGGCGCGACCGTGCTGCCCGGCAATATGGCGTTGGGTGCGACCGATTCGACCGAGCTGGCAGAACGGGCAGGCGAAATCACCGCCGTCGAACTCGCCGCGGTGGGGGTCAACCTCAACTTTGCGCCGGTCATGGATGTCAACAACAATCCACAGAATCCCGTTATCGATCGCCGTTCCTTCGGCGAATCGCCGGAACTCGTCTCCCGTTTGGGCGTCGCTTACATCCACGGGTTACAGCGCAACGGCGTTTTGGGGACCGCAAAGCATTTCCCCGGACACGGAGACACCACCGTTGACTCCCACTTCGACCTGCCGACCGTGAACCATAACCGCGAGCGCATCCACGCCCTTGAGCTGCAACCCTTTCGCGCCGCGATTGATGCCGATGTTGCTGCAATCATGACGGCGCATATTGTCTATCCCGCCTTCGACACCGACCGACCCGCCACGCTCTCGCCGGCTATCTTGACAGATCTCTTGCGAAAGGAACTCCGCTTTGACGGCTTAATCATTACCGATGACATGGAGATGAAAGCGATTGATGAACGCTACCGATCGGGCGAAGCTGCGGTCATGGCGGTTGAAGCCGGAGCAGACATCGTAATGGTGCTCTGGTCCCCCACAAAGCAGCTTGAGGTCTTTAACGCACTGCTATCGGCGGTCAAAAGCGGACGCATCTCCCAAGCCCGGTTGAATCAGTCTGTCAAGCGCATCCTGAAAAACAAAGCGGCAGCGTTCAACCAGCGTTTCGTTGATCCCGATGCGGTGGAAAAGATTGTCAGGACAGATGCACATCAGCAACTCGCCCAAACAATCGCATCGCAGGCAATCACAGTGGTGAGGAATCGAGATAACCTTCTGCCCTTAAAATTAGAACCAGAGACCACCGTCTTGATCTTTAGTGCGTCATCGACTTTATTTGAGAACTTCAAAGCACACCACCCGAATACATTTGAAGTAAGGATCCCAGAGAAACCGGCTGGTGCGCAACTTCAACTTCAGCTGCCCATTCGACCAGCAGACGCCGATGTCATCGTTGCTGGAATCACGAGTAATGAGCAAGCAGGGTTCATCCACCAGATGAGCTTAGGGAAAACAACCCCTATCATCGTTGTCGCGCTCGGTTCACCCTATGTGCTGCGGCACTGTCCCTTTGTCTCTATGCTCCTCGCCGCTTACGATATCCACGACGCCTCTGTATCCGCAGCCGTCAAGGTGATAATCGGAGCACAGGCGGCTCAAGGCAAGCTGCCAGTTCAATTGTCGATTGAAGACTAGTAGATCCTCGGACCACCGTAGCTTCGTTTGTAGTAGGGCAATTTATTGCCCGTTCCGTTAAAATTTGATTCGCCCTTTGAGCCGGAGGAACGTCAAAGACAATGATTTAGACCTTTCATTTCTGTGTCCCCGCACCGTGTCAGCGTGAAAATGGAAAGGATCGAACAGATGAATAACGAAATCATCTCGACCATGACAGAGCGGATCGTGCGCGACTTTCACCCCGTGCAGATTATCCTCTTCGGTTCACATGCCCGTGGGGAGGCACACCCGCAAAGCGATGTAGATCTGCTTGTCGTCTTCTCCGAACTCGTTGATAAACGGAAAACTGCCGTTGACATCCGACGTGCCCTTGCTGACCTACCCATGGCTAAAGATATCCTCGTAACGACACCTGAAGAATTAGCACGTCAGCGCAATCAGGTGGGTACAATCCTACGCGCCGCTCAACGAGAAGGGGAAATACTTTATGAACGCAACTGAGCAATTTGCAGAAACCGATCGCTGGTTGCGTTATGCCGAAGAAGATTTGACAACAGCTGAAACTCTGTTAAGACAGCCACATATTGTCCCACGTCATGTCTGTTGGTTTGCTCAACAAGCTGCCGAAAAAACATTAAAGGCAGTGTTAGTCTTTCTACAGATTGATTTTCCACGAACCCACGACCTAGACGCCCTGCGTAATCTGGTGCCCGATGACTGGCAATTCAAAGGAGTGTGTCCGGACTTGGCTAGCTTAACCCAATGGGCAGTTGAAGCCCGCTATCCAGGGAACTGGACGGAAGCTACAGGCGCAGAAGCAAATACGGCTGTTGAACAAGCGCGAATTATCTATGAGTCAATATCTACTGAACTCGAACAACACACAGGATTACTACAGTCTATCTGAAAAACTGTAGGATTGACGCACTTGGTCAAAAAATAGGTTATAATAACCCAAGTTGCTAGTACACTGTCAGACAAATTATGATTGTCTATATGGATTGAGACTCATAATACTTCGTAGGGGTCGGGTCACCCGACCCCCTTGTTGTATGCAAAACTTATATGACTGAGCACTAGTGGTGTGCGGCACGATAGAAACCAACCCCCTATACCCGTAGGTTGGGCCTCCCCGGTCCCGCCTGTTCCGATTTATCGGAGATTTATCGAGGATTCATCGGGGTAGAGGGCAATGTGTGTCGCAGAGGATGTCTAATCCAAATCCTTAAAGCCCCAGAGGGGCGATATGTCTATAGCAATGCCAAATCCCCGTATACCCCAAGCCCCAGAGGGGCGACATGTGTGTCGTCTATTTGATTATCTCTAATAGGCGTTGGATCTAGAAACTTGATTCTTTCAATGCAGCATCCACCGATGATATGGTAAAATATCAGAATGTGACTGGTACAACCATTCGATTTGCTGCAAATAAGAAAATGGTCTTGTTATGAACGCATCAAAAGAGACCAAAATTCCGTGTAATTAATTTCTAACTTTAACTGCCCCCTTGGCAAAATCTAACAAAATCTAACACTTTTACGATTTACGCTGCCAACCGCAGCTGCTCCGTTCCGAGAGTTTTTAACTTGCATCCCGCCTGTCCCGGTCATCGGGGATTTATCGGGCGGAGCGCAATGTGTGTCGCAGAGGAGGTCTAATCCAAGTCTTAAAGCCCCAGAGGGGCGACATGTCTATAGCAATGCCGAATCTCTACACCTCCAAAGCCCCAGAGGGGCGACATGTGTATCGTAAATGTGGCTATTTCTCATGGGTGTCGAGTATGAAAACTCAATCTACAGGTTGTCTAGCAACTTGCGTTATATATAACCTAAGTTGCTAGTCGTTGAAAGTCCATCGTTTTTTGCCGGGGCGGGGGCTCCCCGACCATCTGGCAGGCCCTTTGTCTTCCGCTCCAGAGGAGCGATATGTCTATAGAACCGCAATAGGATGGATATCCGCGCTCCAGAGGAGCGCAATGTGTATAGCTAGGGTCAAACTGCCGATAAATCGAAGTCCTAAGAACGGATTGGCGAAGTCGGAGCCGAGCAGGTTTTATAACTAGCAACTTGCGTTCAAATAAGAAAATGGTCTTGTTATGAACGCATCAAAAGAGAGCAAAATAGAGAGCAAAATTCCGTGTAATTATAGTGAATTCAAAAAATAAATAAACACTTGCGCCCCCCATGTTTGGTAGGCGCTGTTTTCAACTGCGCCGATTTGGAGTGTCTCATTAATTCTAACATCTACTATAATTCTATAGGACTTACACAGCCAACTGTAGGCGGGGCATCCTGCCCCGCAACACCTGTCGAGAATCGGAATTCTCTCCGACTACATAAGTCCTAACTTTAACGGCACCCTTGGCAAAATCTAACAAAATCTAACACTTTTAGGATTTACGCTGCCAACCGTAGGTGCTCCGTTTCTAGTTTAATCGTCTTCCAGCATTAGGGACAGAGATGGCAAAGAAAAAGACGAAAAAACAACGCAAAAGACATCGCCTAAACGCAAATCCCAAGCGTCAAGCAAATGATTCGCTAAGAGGCTACTATTATCAACTCTTGCACAGTGTGCATGCTTGGCTAAGCCTTGCTGATGATGAGATCCTCTACCTGGAAGGTGCAGAAGACTTTGATAGAATATCGCCTGAAACTGCTACAGCAACACAGGTCAAAGACACACAACACAACATCACACTCAGATTTCAGGAGGTGATTGACGCGATCAACCACTATTGGGAATTGCAAGATAACCATCGTGATATGAGTGTGAAGTTCCGTTTTCTCACACGCTCCCAAATAGGTGTGGAACGAGGAAACCCATTTGGAGAAGGGCAAGCCGGGCTTCATGTGTGGAAACGTTGTTCGGGTGACGAGGCAACTATCACAAAAATTTCCGAATTTTTACAAACTGAGGAAAGAATATCAAAGAAAGTAACCGATTTTCTCAAAGGGGCAGGACCTCAACAAATTTATAAACAACTCATTGAACCTATTACTTGGGAAACGGACAGCAAGGAAGCTAGTTATGTTGCAGAATCCATAAAAGCAAAACTAATTCTTCATGGCGATCGACAAATTATTCCGATCCCCCCCTCTGATTCCGAGAAAGTTGTTGATTCTCTTCTCGCGGAAGCCTGGAAGGTCGCAACCCAAAAAGAGAACCGCTTGCTCACCCGAGTGCGCTTTCTTGAAATTTTCTGGGCACAAGTAACTAAAACGATCTCGGCTCAGCAGTGGCGACACTATCAACAAATGCTAGCTGCAACAAAGAGTTCTGGCGGGGCAGGATTCATCGGAGGCTCATCCGATATTACTATTCAATCTCAGTCTCCCATACAAACTGCTATACCTCCGCTCTATCGCGATGTTGTTCCAAGACGAGAACTGCTTGAGAGCATCCAAACTATACTTCAATCAGAGGGAATTGCTGTCCTCCAAGGGGGGACGGGAAGAGGAAAAACAACCCTTGCAAACTTGACAGCAAATACTATAAACGACTCATCATGGCTTTGGCTGAATTTCACACGTAAAAATTCATCTCAGGTTGTCCAACTGCTACAGCAGCTTGCTGTTGAAATAAGTAATCAATATTCACCAGTCAACATCGTCCTTGATGACCTGGACTTGCAGCCTCAAGAATTGCGAGGATATGAAGAAGTCTTAGGTGTTGTGGTTTATAGAGTACTGGAACGTGGTGCAAAATTGTTAATTACAAGTCAATATGAGCTGCCCGGCAGCCTCAGCCGTCTCCTCGGCATATCATCATCCGTAGCCATCCAAGTTCCTAACTTTACCATATCCGAAATTGAGCAATTTGTGCAACAATTAGGTTGCCCTACTAATAACACAAAGACTTGGGCAAAATTGACTCAATTGCATACAAGTGGGCATCCGAGGCTTGTACACGCTCGACTTGCCCGATTGCGTGAGAAAGGTTGGCAGCAAGATGGAGATGAAAGCATCTTTCAAACACCCCGAGAGGTGATAGAAGAACGCGAAGAAGCGCGACGATTGCTCACAGACCTGCCAGAAGATCAGCAGGAATTCCTCTACAGGTTGAGCTTGATGCCTATGGAATTCACGAAAGATTGTGTGCTCAACATTGGCGACATACCAAAATCTATACTTCATCCAGGAGATATTTTTAGCCAGTTGGTTGGTCCTTGGATAGATGTAGTCGATGAAAATTATTACATAGTTTCATCTTTATTAACTAACGCAACCAGTCAAGTTTGGTCCGAGAGCAAGATAAAAGGTCTTCATGCCCAGATTGCAAATGCGATCCTCAAAGCAAAGGATCTGACCACGATAGAAGCACACGCGATTCTCTTTCATAGTATGTTTGGGCAGAATCAAACAGGTTTTATTACTGTTATTCAAGCATTGGTGACCGTTCCAGAGGACAACTGGAGAAAACTCAGCCAAGAATTCTCGTGGCTGATATATCTTAAAACCGATTTTCTTGATGGATTATTTCCTGGGGAGGACTTTGTAAATTATCTGTTTCGGTCATTCCAATATCGTATCGCCGTTGAGGTAGAACCAGAGTTTGCATCGAAGATACTTGAAATTTGGGATAAAGAAACCACGCCACACCAACCACGTCAACTATATTTGCTGTCCCGTTTAATGCTGGCGATGCAGGCATTGATATACTATCAAGTGTCATTGCCAGTCAAGCAGATGGTGGGCTATCTTAAAGAAATTATTGATATCACAGACAGCGATAAAGAGCTCCAAGAAATATATGGTAATCTCAGTGGATCGCCAAAAGAATATAAAACTGATAAAACCAACAGTTTCAGTATCCTATTTAAATTTATCTGTGCGCGTCGTCCTTTTTACGCTCCATTCCTCAGCGATCTTATTGATGCGCTGGATGAGTTTGACCCAAAAATTAGGACTTTATTACTGGCTGATTTCGAGGATGGTAGTGTTGACTCTCGAATTTTGATCGATAGTGTCTGGTTGGCGGAAGCAAAACTTGAAAATCCGGATTGGACCAGATGCCTTCAGGTATTTGACAGAGTAATTGAAAGATCTCTCGCGTGGGGTTATCCTCATATTGCTGCGGCATCAGCAAGGGGTAAAGCAATCATCCACGATGAATACTTGCATGCCCCTGATACTGCTCATAAGGTTCTTCAAGATATTTTATCAAAGCTGGAGCCATCACCGGTAATAGAGGAAGAACAAGCGGTAATACATTTTCACCAGAAACACTACACAGAAGCACTCAATATTTATGAACGGATTCTCCCTAAGTGGAATCCACCATTAGCAGAATTAGACAACGGTCCCTTAGACGGGTATCGTCAAGCCGCAATTTGCGCTGCACATTTGGACGATTGGGAGAAAGCGGCGGTCCTTTTTGAAGATGGAGTAAAAAGAGCTCAAAGAGTCAACCGCACTGAAGAATATATCGGTTTGTATGCCGATGCGGGATTTGCACAGTTTAAGGCAGGCAATATGTTGAATAGCATAAAGCTGTGGCATCTGACATTGCAAAAATTTGAGACGCTTCCTCAAGATAATACAGATGTCAAGTATTTTACCTTAAAGAAACGTTTAGGACACACTATAGGTTGGATGGCTGGACATGAGCGTGAAAGTTATCCTTTAGACTTTGAAGAACCGCCGGTAGGTTTCTGTAGCAATCTGGAGACAAATGAAAAATTTTTAACCCTCCCTGATTTTCCAATGGGATATTCTTGGCTCCACCTAGCGCAAATTGAGTACAAATTTGGACATGAAACAACAGCTTTGGAGTACGCATTGCAGATCTCAGACCGGGAGGCATATCCAGAATTAAACTTCTTTCTTGTTTTACTTGAAGTACAGTATGACTTTAGAAACAAAACTTTTGATAATCTGCCACAACGTATACATCAAATGACGAACGCGTGTGACTCAATACGAGAGAATAACCAAAGCGAAAGCATGGAAGAAAATAGCGAAGACGCAATTTATTCATCTATTACCCATGTACCTAATTTCGCTTCTGTTGAGAACATTACTGTTATGTTGGTAGCAGCCCTTCTTGTTCAACTCCCAACAAGCATAGATACACATAAAATTCTGACTATATGGCGTATAAATTCATCAGAGCTGCCTATAAATGACAATATGATTATTGCTCTTGATCTGATTGAATCAATGTTATACGGAGATAAGAATAATGCCCTGACAGTGATGAGAAAACCAGAATCAAAATATGAAGAACGACTCGCAGCAGCATTAAAAATTGTTCATGATATCGAAATGAATCCAGAAAACCTCTTTTATGCACACACACTTATTGTAACCTTCTTCACTGGTCAGACATGGCTAGATCCTGTCATGACAGGTTTAGCAGAACTTCTTTCTGTGCAATGGCTTAAAAAAATGAAATTTCGAGCTATGTTAAAAGCACCTATGATTACGGTGCCTCAGATAGAACAAGCCTGTAACAGCAGTGAGACCGGCAAGAAAAAAGTCGGTCAGATTCTACTCGCAGCACGTCAAGCGGTTTCAATCAGAGTAGCACCTGAGACTTTACAGCAATTCCGCAGTTGGTCAGAATGAAAAGCAAAGCAGAAACAGGAGCAAAAACAAAAAAGAATCCGATAGCACAACGCCTAATCACGGCGATGGAGAAACCCCCACACCTCACCCACGAAGATGTTGAAGCACTGCGTCAATCAATTGAAGAAGGAAAATTGCCCGTAAGATTTGATTCATCCCTTGAGCCTGCTGAACGTCAAAAACAATGAATGAAGTATCCCGTTTCTGCAACTTTGCATTGTATCAGTATGAAAATGGAGGAAATTATGGCTGAAACGACTCTGCCAAGGTTACGTGTGAGTGAAAAAGAAGCACGGCAGAAAATAGAAGCACGAATTGAGGAGGGACAACAACTCTGTGGTCGTCCGATAAATTCAGAAGGTGAATTGGACCAAGCAATTATGGAATCCGATAATTGGTCAAGCTACAACACGGATCTCTTGATGGGACTATTTGATAGCTCGGCACCAGCTGATCAATACACAAACTTCTGTTATTCGCGTCTTGACGATGAGGAAATATATGATCGCCGTATGCTCGATATGCCCGTCCCAGACTTGAAAGATGAAGTGAAAGAATATCAAGAGCGTATGGCACGTAGCATAAGTAGCCTAAAGGGAATCTGTGAACGATTTGAACTATACGCTGACCCCTCAAAAACGTCTGAGTCCACCTTGGGCAACGAAGTATTTATCGTGCACGGGCACGACGATGAAGCTAAGGAAACGGTTGCTAGATTCGTAGAGAATTTTGGCATTGAGGCAGCCATACTTCATGAGCAAGCAAACAGAGGTCAAACAATTCCTGAAAAATTTGAAGAACATGCTAGTAAAGCAGCTTTTGCGATTATCTTGCTCACACCCGACGATGTTGGCGCATCAAAAGATGAGATAGACAACCCCAAACCGAGGGCGCGTCAGAATGTTGTCTTAGAACTAGGCTATTTTTGGGGTAGGCTGGGACGTGGGCGTGTATGTGTTCTCCACAAAGGAGGAGTTGAGCTGCCCTCAGATATGCAGGGATTACTCTATGTGCCCATGAACAGCCCAGATGAATGGCAATTGCAATTAGCTAGAGAAATGAAGCAGGCAGAACTACCTGTCGATCTGAACAAACTTGCCTAGGACCAATAAACTTTAGGAACTCAAAGGAATCTCACCATGCCCACACTCGACTTCAAAGGAAAACAACACATCTACGCCCACCATCTCACCGTCCCCTACCGACCAATCGTACCGGATGAAAGCCGCTCCTGTAATCCCTCCGGTGCCGACGACAATCTCATCATCCACGACGATAACCTACACGCCCTCAAAGCCCTACTACCCTGCTATGCGAACCGTATCAAGTGTATCTACATTGACCCACCCTACAACACCGGCAGCCAGGCTTGGGTATACAACGACCGCGTGAACAGCCCGTTAATGCAGGAGTGGTTTGCTCAAAATAGCCCGGTTGATGGTGAAGACCTTGAGCGACACGATAAGTGGCTCTGTATGATGTGGACGCGCCTGCACCTGCTACGAGAGTTATTATCCGATGACGGCGTGATTTTTGTGTCCATTGATGACCACGAGCAGCACCATTTGCGGATGATAATGGACGAAATATTTGGGGCTGAAACATTTATTGCATGTCTTGCGGCAGTTCTGAATCTAAAGGGGAGTAGGGACAATCGAGGTTTCACCACTACACATGAAAGCGTACTTGTTTATGAGAAGGTTGCCAGATCAGCAACCTTGCATGAAGTACCTTTGCGTGATGACGACATTGATGACTGGCTTCAAGACGATGTGGGTTGGTATAAAAAAGGCGCAAATCTGAAGTACAGTGGGGAAAACGCACCTAGAGAGAGAAGGCCAAATCTATTTTATCCAATATATGTACATGAAGATGGTACTGTTGGAGTCGAACCGCAATCTGATACATCGGAAGAACTTTGGCCGATCGCAGATGGTGGTCGTGAAGTGACTTGGCGCTGGAGTCGAGATACAGTTGCAGCAAATCCGAATGAGATCCTTGCTATTCGATCATTAATAGGTTGGACATTACATAAGAAACAACGACCACCGGTTGGGGTTGTTCCATCGAAAAAGCCCAAGTCAACATTCTATTCGCCTAAGTACTCTGCTACTACTGCTACAACCATTGTTAAAGAAATTTTCGACAATACCAGAACATTTGATTATCCAAAATCGCCATATTTCTTAGCTGACCTGATAAGTATTGCCGGTGTTGGTACTGACGACATAGTCCTTGACTCCTTTGCCGGCAGCGGCACCACCGCCCATGCTGTCTTGGAACTGAACAAGGAAGATGGTGGCAATCGAAAGTTTATCCTCATTGAGTGCGAGGATTATGCCGACACCATTACTGCCGAGCGGGTCCGCCGGGTCATCAATGGCGTTCCCAATGCCCGCGACGCTTCACTGCGCGAAGGCTTGGGCGGTTCCTTCACCTACGGCAGATTGGGCGAATCTATTGAAATGGAAGGTATGCTCACCGGGGAAGCACTTCCGTCTTACGAATCACTCGCTGCCTATCTACTGTATATAGCTTCTGGAGTTTCTATCGGACCGAATGCGTTGGGACCAAGAAACGATGATGGACTCTTTCACAGCAATGATGGAACTGACTACTACCTGCTCTACAAATCCGATCTCGAATACTTACGGAGCGACGAGGCGATGCTTAACCTTGAACGAGCGGAACGTATACGCGACGCTAACCATCAGAACGGGAGTAAAGCAATCGTTTACGCACCGGGCAAATACATCGGTCAGCGCGAACTCACAGGGATGGGCATTACATTCTGTCAACTTCCCCATGCGCTGCATGAAAGGTAAAAAGGTGCTGACATGATGGAATTGAAAACGTATCAACTCCGTACACTTGATACCTTTAGCCATTGGCTTGAGACACTTAAAGACGCACAGAATGAATCAGATACTGCGATTGAGGCGTTGAGAGGGACGGGGATTGATATTTCAATCCTCAATGAAGCCCGTAATTATCCCAAAACGGCGTGGGAAAAACTGAGGGCAGATGGTGGTGTGGCAGAAAGTGCGAGCGAATATATCGATCGCACCGACGGCGCGGACCGTCCGATTCCGCATATCTGCTTCAAAGTACCGACAGGTGGTGGTAAAACCTTGCTCGCCGCCGCCGCTCTGGAACGCCGTCATCAGCAAACCGGACTGATATTGTGGGTTGTACCGAGCAAGGCTATCTACGCACAAACAAAAGCCGCCCTGTGGAATCGGGAGCATCCCTATCGTCAAATGTTAGAGCGGGCAAGCGCGGGGCGCGTCAAAATGTTGGAAAAGGATGATTCATTCAACAGTAACGATACTGCCAATTATCTGTGTGTTATGTTGCTAATGTTACCGGCGACAAACCGACAGAGAGGCAGAGAGTTTCTGCGTATGTTTAAGGATTCAGGGCGTTATCCAAGTTTTTTCCCTGATGGCGATGATCTCCTCAGTGACGGCCGCATGATGGAAACCTACCCCGATTTGGAGTGTAATTTTGAAGGCGGCACAATCAAGCACAGTCTGTTTAATGTGTTTAAGATACTACGTCCCGTCGTCGTTCTCGACGAAGCACATAAAGCGTATGGAGCGAAAAGGAGGGAGGCAAACGAAGAATTTGCCCGTTCCATCAATCGTCTGAACCCCCGGCTGGTTATTGAACTCTCTGCGACCCCGAACCGCGGCATAAGCAATCTTCTCGTCGATATCGAAGGACCCGACCTGAAAAAGGAGGAGATGATCAAACTGCCTGTGCAGGTGACATCATTTCCTAATGCTGAGTGGGGGTTAACGCTGGGGCAAGCGGTTGAAGAACTAGACCGCTTGGAAGCAGAAGCCAGATCCCTTGAGCACAGCACGGGCCGTTATATCCGTCCGATTGCCGTTGTGCGCGTTGAGCGGACGGGAAACGATCAAAGAGATAATGAGCATATCCACGCAGAGGATGTGCGCGAATATCTCACGCAAAATTTACACGTGCCTTCGGATACAGTTCGCGTCAAATCTGCCACAAACGATGAGCTCGGCAGAGAAAATCTACTCTCTGAATATTCAGAGGTGCGATGGATCATCACAAAATCCGCGCTGATGGAAGGTTGGGATTGTCCCTTTGCTTATCTGTTGGTGATGTTGGACAATACGCAAGCGCAACGCGCTATCACGCAACTGGTGGGGCGGGTGATGCGGCAACCGGGCGCGCAACTTACTGATAGGGAATTACTTGATCAGTGTTATGTCTATTGCAATAACGTTGAGGTGGGCACTGTCGTCGAGCAGGTCAAAAAAGGCTTGGAAGCGGAGGGGCTAACGGGCTTGGGCGACGAAGTAATGGGTGGGTTGGGCTCACAGCAACAACAGGACGAGATGCAGCAACAGACCGTGTGCCGCCGCGAGCAGTTTCAAGGGCAGGATATCTTTCTGCCGATGGTGCTCCATAAAAACGGCGACGATTGGGTGCAACTCGATTATCAATCTCATATCCTACCACATATAGATTGGTCAAAAATTAAACCACCCGACCCAGAAGCATCAGCACCCGATGGTACAAGACAGCAATCCGCAGCAGTTAATTTCGATGAGATACCAGTTTACCATGCCGACCAAGCTTTGGATATTGACAGAACGGTCAAAGTTTCCCACTTCACCCGTCATTTGTCCGACATTCTGCCCAATCCGTGGCAAGCTGCCCGAATTGTAGAGCAGCTGATTGAGGGCCAAAAACAGGAGGACAAAACTGACGCAGATATTTACGACCGACGTGCTTATCTCGCACATCTGCTGCGGGAACATGTCAAAAATGAACTGGAAACACAGGCAGAGCAGGTCTTTCACGAAAAACTGAGGCAAGGCGAAATCCGCTTTGATTTGGAGGTCGGACAACCCAATTTCCGCATGAAACACCACTATGAGATACAGGTTAGCTCCGATGATAGGCCATTATTAAGAAATTATGAACCTGTGCAGCTCACTCTATTTGAACCGATCTTTGAACGAGATTTCGCTAACGAATTGGAAAAGAAATTTGCCTGTTATCTTGATGAGCAGAGAGCAGTGCAATGGTGGCATCGAGTCGCAGCACGTCAACAGGGGGAGTATTATCTGCAAGGCTGGAAGAAGGGACGGATTTACCCCGACTTCGTTGCGATGGCGAGCGAAGAGCGTCTGCTAATTTTCGAGACAAAAGGCGAACACTTACTTTGCAACCCTGACACCGAGTACAAGCGAAAGGTGTTGAAGGCACTTGAGGGGGCGTTCAATGAGGTCGGCACAATGAGGCTAGGCGAGTCACCCAACAGCATTTTTCGATTGGTATTCAGCGAGCACGATTTCCCACAGATAGGCGCACAGTTGGGCGAACAATATTCGCATAGCTAAAGGATAACAAGACACAATTGGTATTTGAAACCGAGTTTTTTCTTCAAAACTCGGTTTCTTTGCACGATGAGCAAACTGCTTGATTCGCTCCTGGAGAAGCAACAATGCTAACCAAATTGATTTGCCGTAATTTCAAAAACTTTGAGGACGTGGAAATTGAATTGGGAAATCCCGTCGTCTTCATCGGACCGAATAACTCCGGCAAAACAACCGCGTTACAGGCACTCGCTCTATGGGAAGTTGGTCTCAAACGTTGGAACGAATACCGTAGAGGAAGACCGCAGGCGGAAAGACGACGGAGCATTACTGTCAACCGTCGCGATCTCATATTTGTTCCTGTTCCAGATGCAAAATTGCTCTGGCGAAATTTACAAGTCCGAGATATTCAGAGGGAAGAGGGTAAGCAACAGACACAAAACGTTCGTATAGATATTATTGTTGAAGGTGATACCACAGGCGAAAAATGGGAATGCGGTTTGGAGTTTGATTATGCCAATCAGGAATCCTTTTACTGCCGTCCCCTTCGATTATCAGAAGCGGAGGGTAAGGTGTTGGAACGAATGCCTTTTCCTGATGAAGCGTCAAACCTCAATGTCGCCTTTCTTCCACCGATGTCAGGACTTGCCTCCAATGAAACCCGCCTTGGTACGGGTGCGATCAATGTCCGTGTGGGCGAGGGGCGGACCGCGGAGGTCCTCCGCAATCTCTGCTATCAGGTTTTACAAGAGAGAGAAGGCAACGAAAAATGGAAAACAATCTGTCAACAGATTAAAGATCTGTTCGGTGTTCAGCTTGACAAGCCAAATTACATCCTTGAGCGTGGGGAGATTGAGATGAGCTATCAAGATAGATTGGGGATCTCTCTCGACCTCTCTTCATCGGGACGTGGGCTGCAACAAACGCTACTTCTGCTCGCATATATCGTGTCCCATCCGGGATCAGTCCTCCTGCTAGATCCCGATGCACATCTGGAGATTCTTCGGCAAAGGCAGATTTACCAGAGACTTACTCAGTGGGCGGAGAAACATAACAGTCAAATTATCGCTGCCAGCCACTCTGAAGTCATTCTAAACGAAGCTGCCCAGCATGGTACTGTCATCGCCTTTTTTGGGGCACCCCATCCTATTCACGGTCATGAGGACGAGGTTTTGAAATCGCTTACAGAGATTGGCTTTGAGCATTACTCTCAGGCGGAGCAGAAGGGCTGGGTCCTCTATCTTGAGGGTTCGACAGATTGGGCTATCTTAAAGGTATTTGCTGAAAAATTACAACACCCCGCGAAGGATATACTGGAACGTCCTTATATAGACTACGTTGGAAATCAACCGGGCAAAGCCCGCGAACGCTTTTATGGATTGCGAGAGGCAAAGCCCGATTTGGTCGGATTCTGTCTCTTTGATCGGATTGGGTCGGAGCTTCAAACAACTCCCGAATTAAGGGAGTATCAGTGGAAACGGCGCGAGATTGAGAATTACCTTTGCCAAAGAGAGGTGTTAATGGCATGGGCAGAAGCAGAAGGAAAAAAACACAGCACTGGATCACTATTTAATCAATTTACGAATCAATGGCAATGGTTGACTGCAATGGAAGAAGCAATTGATGAGGTTGAAAACGCTCTAGCAACACTTGGCAAAGGTTCACCTTGGTCCCCGGATACCAAAGTGAGCGATGATTTTCTGGATCCACTTTTTGATTCCTTTTACAAAAAATTGGGATTGGAGAATCTGATGCGAAAAACTAATTATCACACCCTCGTCCGATATGTTCCCACAGATCAGATTGATCCAGAGGTATCCGAAGTACTTGATGGGATTCTGGAGATAGCAGAGCAAGCGAAACCGATGGGCGATGGGTAAGTCTATCACTACCTCACCGTCCCCTACCCGCCAAGTGGAGCGGACGAACGGAATCCACGGTAACCTCCAGCGTAGATTGTTATCATACCTGTCTTGAGGTGAAAAACCTTCGTCAAGACTGCTTCCGTCAACGCAGCAGCGGCTGATGTATCCGTTCCCAAGTCTGCCTCAAGGAATATATGTGGTTCTGTTTTCGGATATGGGACTTCCCGCTCCGGTGCATCTTGGAGGGGTACAATCTGCGCCAGTTGTTCCTTTTCCCAAGAAGTTAGTCTGATAGTGTAGTATCGCTTTGATAGGAGAATAAGTCTAAACAGGGTGGTGGAGGAGATGTGTGGAACCGATGCAAATACTGGAACCTTTGCCACAAGACTACCATCTGCGCGGACTCGAAAAAGGACAAATCCCTTGCCGCCTTCAAAGACTACCTCACCTCCGCCAAACTGTTGTAGTTTTTCCAGCGTTGATTTAAAGCGGGAAAGACGTTGAGTTTTTGTTGAACGAAAGATAGTGGAATCCGTCTCATAAACCTGAGTTTTCTCTTTTTTGGGCGCATCGTATGTTTTTACAGCAAGGAGATACGCCAGTACGAGAAACACAACGGCTAGCATACAAACGATCAGCGCACGTTTAATATATTTGAGCATCTCAATTCCTCCATTTCTGTGACCTCTGCATACGTATAGATAATAACAAAACACACTTCAAGCGACAACGCAAAAAACGGAAGCGGGGCAGCGTTGCCACTTGACAAATGTAGCGCAAACTGTTAGTTTGCGACCTGAGATCACAATCTAAATGAGATTTAAGTATTTAAATCGGTAATCCCGATTTTCCTCGAAACACACGGTAGGCGCGGTTTTCAACCGCGCCGGTGTCCATAACAAATTACCGAATTATTTTTTTAATCTTCATACAGATTGTGCTACAAACGAACACTTTTATGAAATAAAAACTGTAGGTCGATTTTCCAAAATCGACGATGTCTATATATGAATCTCGACTACTTACACACGAACCAGTGAACCAGCGAACCAACATAAGATTGGGTAGAGCGAGCAAAACCCAACAATCCTCTTACGCATTACGTATTACGCCCTGTTCTTCTTACGCATCACGTTTCACTACTAATGCACCCATGAACTCTCGACAATGGCACACGCATACATCGGATTTGGATCCAACATCGACGACCGCCTCAATTATATCACACAAGCGTTGCAGATGCTGTTAGAACCAGATAGCGTCTCGCTGATACAGATCTCCTCCCTCTACGAAACCGAACCTGTCGGCTATGAAGAACAGGCTTGGTTTCTGAACGGTGTCATCGCTGTCGAAACCCGGCTGTTAGCATATCCGTTGTTAAGATTTCTGAAAGCAATTGAAGGGCTTGTTGGACGGCGGGATCGGACGCGTTGGGCACCACGAGAAGTAGACTTGGATCTCCTAATCTACGATCAAGATTGCATCAATACGCCGGACCTGATCGTGCCGCACCCCGAAATGCACCAGCGCAGCTTTGTCCTTGTCCCGTTTGCCGAGATCGCCCCAGATGTCCGCCATCCAATCCTTGGACAAGATATCCGAACCCTGCTCTCCAACCTAAACGACGAGAAAACCGTCAAACTCGCAGCACCTCCACCAAAAATTGATGCAAGGATTTGATCGATGCCATACAACCCACAAAACCCGTTAATCGTCCAGAGCGATCGGACAGTGCTCCTTGAAGTTGACAGCCCACTTTATGAGGGGGCGAGGGACGCACTCGCCAGCTTTGCAGAACTGGAAAAGAGCCCCGAACATATCCACACCTACCGCATCACACCCCTTTCGTTGTGGAATGCCGCCGCTGCGGGGATGGAAGTCGGGGACATCTTGGACGCACTCGATGAGTATACCAAATATGATGTGCCACAAAACATAATTGCCGAAATCATCGATTATGTGTCGCGCTACGGACGGGTTAAGTTGATGAAGCACACCGACCTGAATCCCGATCGCGCTGAGGATAACGACCTAGTCCTGCACGCCGAAGATCCGGTGCTCATGGCTGAAATTGCTCACAGCGAATCGGTGAAAAATCTGCTGGGGGAGCAGATCGACCCCCAGACCATCTCCGTCCCCTACCAGCTTCGCGGACACATCAAGCAAGCGTTAATCAAAATCGGCTTTCCCGTTGAAGACCTTGCGGGCTACGTCACCGGAAGCCATCTGGAGATTGCCCCCCGACCGATAACACTATCGGGGGCTGCCTTCGACCTACGCGACTACCAACGCGATGCAACAGAGGTCTTTCATCTGGGAGGCGACGTGCGCGGCGGCAGCGGCGTAATCGTTCTCCCCTGTGGCGCGGGGAAGACCATCGTTGGGCTTGGCATTCTGTTCGAGACCAGGTGCCACACGCTAATCCTTTCGACAAACACAATCGCTGTGCGCCAGTGGATCGATGAATTCCTTGACAAGACGACGATTGCGCCGGAGGAGATCGGCGAATACACCGGCGACCGTAAGGAGATCCGCCCAATCACAGTGACCACCTATCAGATCCTAACCTATCGCAAGCGCAAATCGGAAGACTTCGTTCATCTAGGGCTTTTCGCTGAAATGGATTGGGGCTTGATTATCTATGACGAGGTTCACCTGTTACCCGCCCCCGTCTTCCGGATGACTGCGGAGATTCAAGGGAAACGGCGCCTCGGATTGACCGCAACGCTGGTACGGGAAGATGGCAGAGAGGACGATGTCTTCAGCCTGATTGGACCAAAAAAGTATGATGTCCCGTGGCGAGAATTGGAGCAGCAGGGCTGGATCGCGACCGCCGAGTGCACCGAAATCCGCGTAGACCTACCCGAACACCTGCGAATGAGTTACGCCGTCGCCGGTGCGAGACAGAAGTTCCGCATCGCTTCCGAGAATCCGGATAAGTTTCCCGTTGTGTGCGAACTGATTAATCGACACGAAGGGGATCAGATCCTTGTGATTGGACAGTATATTGAGCAACTCAAGGGGATAGCCGCGAGCCTGAACGCGCCGCTAATCACGGGGCAAACCCCGAACCTTGAGCGTGGCAAACTGTACGACCAGTTTCGGCAAGGCGAGATTAAGTTGCTCGTCGTTTCCAAAGTTGCCAACTTCGCGATTGACCTCCCCGATGCAAACGTTGCGATTCAGATTTCCGGCACCTTCGGCTCACGCCAAGAGGAGGCACAACGTCTCGGACGCATCCTCCGTCCCAAAACCGACGGTTCACTCGCGCACTTCTACTCAATCGTCACCCGCGATTCACGCGATCAGGAGTTCGCAATCAACCGCCAGCTCTTCCTCACCGAACAAGGCTACCGCTACACCATCCGCTACGGTGATGAGTATAATCCGTGAAAGATGAATCAGGTCGTGTATCTTGATAGTTTCATCTCTGTTTATCTCCTTGACTAAATTGCCACTATGACACTATAATTGCCCAAATTAATAGTAGTAGGCATACTCCGTATGCCGTAACTTGCACACACCCCCGTAGGTTGGGTTGAGCACCAGCGAAACCCAACACCGATGAATCACAAGTAACCAGAATGAACCAACGTAGCCCCAGCGGGGCGACATGTTTATAGCACACGGGATGGACAAATATCCTAAAGCCCCAGCGGGGCGACATGTGCAACTGGTTTAGTTGACATCTGAGGTTCCTGTGTTGATTGCGGGAGGAGACATTGAATGGGAACGCACCTAACATTTCAGTATGACCGTGAAGCGGATATTCTATACATAAATACCTGTGCCCCGTATCCAGAACAGGAGAGCGAAGAACTTGAGGATGAAGTCATCGCACGATTTAATCCTGAGACCGACGAAATCGAAAATCTTGAGGTTCTGTTTTTTTCCACGCGATTATTGCGTCAGGAACTTTTTCAATTACCAATTTCGGCTCATCTGTGGAAGCAATCAGCAGATAGGTCAACCCAAAATCAAACCTTACATAACGCAAGTTGCTAGGGCGTGTTGACATTTGTGTGAAATTGTTCGTAATCGTAGGGGCGAGGTTTCCTCGCCCATCGCCAACGCGGATTGGGTGCCTCAAATCATACAGGTTAAGTCAATTGTAGGTCGAGATTCATATCTCGACAAAATACTAACAGTATATAATGGATTGAGCCAAAACTATCGCTAGGTATTGTCAATTTTGGAAAATCGACCTACAGAGGTCCAAACAAAGGGTTGGGAGACCCAACCCCTACGAAGGACGATACGTCTGTGCACCGTCCTTGATTATCTGGTTGTGATGAAATGTCAACAGAACCAATTAATAAACCAAGCGTCAGAAAGCAATAGTCGGGAATTGGAATTTCCTCCTACACATAACACACAGTAGGGGCGTCCCCTCCGAATCACGCCCTCTGACTCAGGAGCAAAAAATGGATCAAGATATACAGGACTATCTATTTGATCTCCAAGGTTATCTGGTCTTAGAAAACGCAATCTCGGCGGAAGATCTGGACGAGATGAACCAGTGGATAGACGACCACGAGGCTTACGTCGAGGAGCCGTGGGTCGCCAATGCGAATCCCCGTGAAAGAAGCCGTTGGATTGGGAATGTGGAAACGCACACCTACAACGAAGAAAACGGCGTCAACTTCCAGAATATCATTGAGGGCGGCTCCGTCTTTGAGCGATTGATAGACTACCCCGCTTGGATCGACTTGGTCAAGACGTACATCCACGCTTCCGTAAACGGGGTTTCCATCCACGAAAACTTTCTCAATATGCGTGGACCCGGTGGTTACATCCACATTCACTGTGGCGGACATGTCCCGCTTAGTTATTTGACGTTCCGCCAGAACAATACCGGGGAATGGCTAGTGGGTCAAATTAACGTCCTGATGGCACTCCACGATATCGGCGAAGGCGACGGTCCACCTGTCCTCATACCGGGCAGCCACAAGTGTACTGAAATCCACCCACGACTGCATGTAGACGGACGGGGCTTGGTGTATGACGGTGTGAGCGGTAAACCCGCTGGGACAGCTGTCGCTGTGAAAGAGATGTATCTGAAGGCGGGAGATGTTCTGTTTTTCACCGATGCGATAACACACGGCTCCGCGGAACGCACCAATCCCGGCTACCGTCGGACAGTTGTTTACCGCTACTCCCCAAAATATGTGCGCGAGCGATTCAACTATCAGACCTCAGAAGGGCTGCTACAACGCTTGACCCCCGAAAGACGGACGATTATTGAACCCATGGCACCGCGACGACCGCCAACCGTATAGTGGTCCAGTTCAATGGCAGAGACCGAACCGATGAGATATGGAATCAGTGCCGCTGCATTGATAGTACAGCAGAAACGACTGCTGTTAGTCAATCACAGGGAGCGTGGTCAGTACGATTTTTGGGTGCCGCCGGGCGGGAAACTACAGGGGAGTGAATCCATCTTCGACTGTGCGCGGCGTGAGACGATGGAGGAAACAGGGCTATCCGTTGTGCTGGATCGTATCATCTACATCGTCGAATATGCCGAACCGAGCTACCACTTCTGCAAGTTTTTCATTCGGTGCAAAACGTTCGGCGGCAATCTCACCCTCGCCAACCGGGAACAAGCGGAGACCTTTCTCGTCAGTGCACGTTTCTTTTTAAAGGCGGATATGGCAGGCTTGGATGTGCGCCCCACAATTCTGAAAGATCGCTTTTGGGACGACCTTGAGGCAGGATTTCCAGAGACTCGGTACTTGGGGCTTGAAAAGATAAAGACCCGCTAAAATTACTGTCCCCAACCTATCGTTTCACGTTTCACGCATCACGTTTCACTTTTGGTCTTTGACCAGAGTGGTCGCAAACTAGTGCTATCAGTTATAGTGAATAATAAAAATAAACAGACACTTTCGCTCCTCATCTAGTAGGCGCTGTTTCCAACTGCGCCGATTTGCAGTGTCTCAGTAATTCTAAAATCTACTATAAATAGACATTAAAAGTAGTAGGCACACTCCGTGTGCCGTAACTCCGCGAACAAAGTCCTGACCTCGCTCGTTTACGGTGTCTAATTATGGTGAATGATAAAAATAAATGGACACTTTCGCTTCCCATGTTTGGTAGGCGCTGTTTCCAACTGCGCCGATTTGCAGTGTCCAATTAATTCTAAAATCTACCATAATTCTGAAATCTACTATAAGTAGACATTAAAAGCAGATAGTTTTTCGTACCACAATCTGTTAGATTGTGATCCCAGCCTGCAAACTAACAGTTCGCGCTACTTATGGCAGATTGTCCTTTACATCGGAGGCGGGCACCGTGTGCCGTAACCCTGCCAACAAGTTTCTGACCGTACTCGTTCATAGTGTCCAATTGATTCTAAAATCTACTATAAATGTAAAGTAAACTCAATAAATCCCATGTCAAAGACCGGCGCAGAACTGCTGATAGAATCCTTGATTTCCGCGGGAGTCAAACATCTCTTCTCGCTCTCCGGCAACCAGATCCTCTCCCTATACGATGCGATTATCGGGCGTGATATTAATCTCATTCACACACGCCACGAAGCGGCAGCAGTGCACATGGCAGACGGATGGGGACGCTTGACCGAACAGCCGGGCGTCGCACTGCTGACCGCAGGACCCGGTCACTGCAACGCCATCTCCGCGCTCTACGGCACGCTGATGGCAGAATCGCCGGTGGTGCTATTAAGCGGACACTCCCCTTACGCACAGATCGGCAGCGGCGCGTTTCAGGAGATAGACCAAGTCGCTACCGCCAACCCGGTCACAAAAGCAGCATGGCTGGTAGAAGATGCCGACCACTTGGACAAAGCAATCGCTACCGCCCTCTCTCTGGCGTGCGAGGGACGCCCCGGCCCAGTCCACCTCAGTCTACCCTCCGATGTCTTAGAAGCTGCCGTTTCTCCCCAACCCCCTCGTGGAACGGATAAAGATAATACCTCCACAGGTATCCCTCCAACAAGCGACGTGGACGAGATACTCCACCAACTGACCGAAGCAAAGTGCCCACTCATCTTAGCAGGTCCCGCAATGGGACGCCCCTTGCGCTGGACAGAGGTCGAGCAGCTATCGGAGGCGACAGGTATCCCCGCCCTCCCGATGGAAAGCCCACGCGGCGTCAATGATCCATGGCTGCATCAGGCGACGAATTGCTTGAGCAAAGCAGACCTTGTCCTGTTGGTGGGTAAGAAATTAGACTTCTCGTTACAGTTCGGGCAGCCCCCCTTTTTCTCGGAAAGGTGCCGCTTCATCCAGATTGATGCCGATCCGTCCCAGCTACGTTCAGAAAAGCCGAGCGTCTTGGCGATACACGCCGAACCAACGGACACAGTGCGTCAGTTGACAGCCGCAGCACAAGCCCTTGAGGGTTCACAAGGGGAAGGACAACACGATCCTTGGCGGATGGAGGTTATGGCAGCGCGAAAAGCTACCCCTGCCGAATGGGAACAAATACGGACTTCTGTGGACCAGCCCATTCACCCGTTACGGGTATGCGAGGCATTTCAACCGTTTCTTGATGACGGTGCAGTATTTGTCAGCGACGGTGGGGAGTTTGGGCAGTGGGTACAGGCAGGCTTGGAAGCGCAGTATCGTCTCATCAATGGACCCGCAGGCTCAATCGGTAGTGCTATCCCGATGGGACTCGCAGCGAAGCTAGCACATCCGCAACGTCCCGTCTTCGTTTTCCTAGGCGATGGCACATTCGGCTACCACGCGATGGAATTCGATACCGCGCTACGCTACCGTCTACCTATCATCACGGTTGTCGGAAACGACGCCCGTTGGAATGCAGAGCATCAGTTACAGATTCAAAATTATGGGGAGGACCGCACGGTCGGTTGTGAGTTGTTGCCGTCACGGTACGACAAAATGATCGAGGCGTTAGGAGGGCATGGCGCGTTTGTCCAGCAGCCAGACGACCTCGCCCCAGCGATTGAGCGGGCACTGGCATCGGGATTGCCAGCGTGCATCAACGTTGCCATCGAAAGTGTAAGCGCACCAACATTCCGGTAAGTCCTTCATCGGTTCATTAATCTACCAATAATGCAATATGTGTCGATTCAAAAAACTCGACCTACAGATTATCTCGCAACTTGCGTTACTATAACGTAAGTTGCTAGTGGTATGCCTATTGCTCTGAATTCCAATTACAAGATTTCCTATCCCGTAACCGCCCTCTCGTAGCCACAGATTTCCTAATCTGTAATCTGCCCATACAGCCCGTACCCAATCTAACTAGGGAATGCTAATTTGCAATCACAGCATATAATTGGACACATGGGTTCGTAGTAGCGCAATTCATTGCGCGTTACTTTTCGCTCAAGTCCGCGTGACAAATGGTGATTGCTCCCATTTCCATTGACTTGTGAGCACAGTTAAATCTGTAGGGATTGATGTTTTGCCTATAAGTAGCAACTTGCGTTACTATAGTGAATTTTAAAAATAAGCAGTCATTAAAAGTCGATAGTTTTTTGTACCACAATCTGTTAGATTGTGATCCCAAGCCGCAAACTAACAGTTTGCGCTACAGTGTCTCATTAATTCTGAGATCCACTATAATTCTAAAATCTACCATTAGGAGGTAATTCCAAAATGAATCAACGCTTGGGCATCGTCCCTATAGTCGTGTTCCTTGCAGGTACATTTCTTGCGACTACTGTGCAGGGGTGCGGTCCCACTCCCTATGCTGCCGGAAAACAACACTATGCAGCCGGCAATTATGATGAAGCGATCGCCGCCTATACCCAGGCGATAAAACGCCAGCCGGCGAATGCGAGGGCATATTTCGATCGGGGGTTAGCCTACTATGACAAGAAAGAGTATGACCGTGCGCTGAGCGATTATAACCGAGCGATAGAACTCCAGCTTGATGATGTAGAGGTTTATAAAATGCGTGCGTCTTTTTACCATGAAAGATCGGATTATGACCGTGCCATTGCGGACTATACGCAAGTGATAGCCCGGCAACCCGATGACGGCATGGTTTATTTTGGTCGCGGTATAGCCTACTACGACAAGAAAGAGTATGACCGTGCCATCGCAGATCTTACCCACGCGATTGAACTCAAGCCTGATTTTGCCACTGCTTATTCGATACGCGGACTGGCTTACTTTGACAATGGCGATCCCGTCCGTGGTCAAAAAGACTTCGATAAAGCCGATGCGATTCAACACCCCCGGCAAGAAACGGACGATTAATTGCAATAACGTTTTATGAGGCTTGAGTCAATATGAAATGGCAGTCAACTAAGATGAAAGGAGACTCAAATAAAATGGCATACATCTTCGTTGTTATCGGGGTAATCTTGGTGCTGGTTGTTGCTTGGTTTTTAGTGGGTTGTATTCGAGTGCCGTCCACGTATGTAATTGATATTGATAAATTGCTGGACACTGAGCCGGAGATGTGCGATCAGCAGTTGACGAAAATAGCGGGCTGTCGGTTGTCCCATACAGATTACCGGCAGGAAGGGATCGACGATGCAAAGGGCACGACCGGCGATATTGCCACCATGACGTATGAGAAAGTTCGTGGCATTGTTAATAAATCCGGGAGTTACCCACGCATCGAGATCGGCTTCAATGCGGAGCAGCATTCCGAAAATATCACTGTGTACTTTGGCGAGTATGTTGACAGAATGGAAGCACTCCGGCGGGTGGGGTTTGAGGAGAAGGATCTTTTTGACTCAGGCTACGCACCGTATAGACTGGAAACCTACACTCAGAAAAGCATCTACCTAATCTATGAAAACGCGGATTTTGCTGGCGGGATCTTTGCAGCACCATCCGTCGAGTGGAAAAAGCGCTACTGGATAAGTTGGGAGCAATTCGATGATGGCAGAACTACAGGGATAAACGTCCGTTTGTGGACTGGTACACCAGCCCGTTAGACAGACCCCGCGCTAAAGTTTATAAAATAAGGAGGCGTTGATGGGAAAAATAGAGCCGATTGAGGACGTTGGCCGCAGACAAGAAATACGGCAAATTTATAAACGCCTTATTAAGTCAATCAATCCTCTGGAGGTCTTGTTTCAGCCAGAAATTGAAGGGTGTATTATGTTTTATCCTTTTGTCGATGGTGCTAGGCTGGAAAAAGGTCAATATGAGGCTGTCACCGCGGCTGCAAAACTTTTAGGCGATGAAGGTTTTGTCCTGTCACAACTCTATGGTGATTCCGGGCATCGTAAGATCTCTCCTGATTTTGAATACAAAGGATTTCCTCCGACAGATGACGATTGGGTTGAGATAGATGGAGAAACGGTTTCCGAGCCGCATTGGTGTGAATTTCCAACGTATAAAGATTACGGTGCCGTGGGATATGTTCCCCTACTCGACCATGTGCTTTACTCTATTAATGGTTCTTGGGCGGTCGTCTGTGCGTATGAAGAACATGCCCTTGTCGGTGGTTCCATTGACTTTATCAGAGCTGTTGACCAAATATATCCACAATGGCGAATTAGCATACTAAAAATGATTGATAATTTAAGCAGAATAGCGACAAGAGAATGGCCGCAGGTTAAACTGCTGTTTGAACTGATTCAATACTGGAAAACGTATCCCGCAGATGCGTGGGTCGAGACGGTCACGGACAAGTTGAATCGCAAATTGGACGGACGGAGTGAAATTCGTTACGCTAATGGCGCCCGCCCTCAGCAAGTGCCGATGGGAAAAATAGAGTCGATTGAGGACGTTGACCGCAGACAAGAAATAGCGAAAATTGGGCAAAGCCTTTTTCAGTCGCAAAATCCTCATAAGATGACTTTTAAGCCAGAGGTTGAGGCGTGTCTTATGTTTCATACCCTTGATGCTGACGATCCTTATTATCCCAATTCTCCGCTTGACTATCTGACAAGGGATCAATACCAAGCAATCATCGCGGCTGCAAAACGGGCGCGTGATACCGGGTTTGTCCTGTCCGATCCCCACGGTAGCTTGATGAATGACACCGATTATTGGCGGCGTACAATCGCTCCTGGGGCTGCCGCAGACACAAATTGGGCGGATCTGGAGCATCACTGGTGGTGTGAATTCCCGACCTATGAAGATTACCTTACAATCGGACCGGTCGGCATACTGGACGTTGCCCTGTTTTCTATTCACGGACACTGGGGCGTTTTCACTTCAACTGGAGGGTATACCGTTGTAGGTGGGAATATAGATTTTATTCGTCATGTAGACAAAATGTATCCCGCATGGCGAAACGAAGTGATGGAACGGATTGATAATTGGGAAGGACAGATCAAAAGAGATGATCCGAGGGTTAATCTGTTGATTGAACTACTCGAATACTGGAAACGGTATCCCGCAGATGAGTGGGTCGAGACAGTCGCTGACAAGTTGAGTCGCAAATTGGAATATAGGGTCGCCCCTTTTTTCCGTGCATTTTATTTAACTGTGTCGCACGGTCTCTTAATCTTGACCGAGCAGAACTTTGTAGAATCTTTTCGTGGCTTGATGTGGTCCAAATCTATTGTCTCCTTTTTTCCCCGGTGCGACAAATAGAAAGATCACCCCCACGATAAACAGCCCCAGAAACAGCCAATAGAAAGAACCGATACGAGTGGGTATAAAAGCGTTAAAATCAGAACTCAATCTAGTACATTGTCAGATAAATGTAGAGCAAACTGTTAGTTTGCGGACTCGGATCACAATCTAACAGATTGTGGTACAAAAGCCTCTGTTAGATACTTCCCCCCACAAAGCGGCTTGGCTATGGCTATCCAAGCCGAGCGGTGAGTGCCTTATCATGATTTATTTGACGGAGCACTAGTGTTTTTATGTAATGATGCGTTTAAAAATAAAAACAACACTAAAGGTAGGAGCGGAGGATTTGATTCAGATCAGGAAATTAGAGACACATCAACCGACAACGTAATGTCGAGATAAATGGAGGTCAAAATGCAAAACCGTAGACGGTCGTTCTTTTTGATGGGTATTATTATCTTTTTGGTGGTGGGTGCGCTTGAAGCGTATGTAGTGCGTCACTTTGAAGGGACAGACGACACTCTGGATATCTTTATCCTCCGACTTGGTGATGAGCATGATCGTCAAGAAGCGATTGCGGCGATCAAAAGGTTGGATGTGCCTGATGACAAGATAGTGTTAGCGTGGGCGAATCTTGCGAGGTTATTAATTAAGAGTCGAATAATGGAGGAAGGGTCTGATCAACTCAGCCATTGGGAGCAAACGACAGATGCAGTTTTTGGGTTAATAGACGTTGATAAGGCATTGGCGGGATTGCTACATTTGTCGGAAAGTGGCAACAGAGATGAATCAATCCTTGCGCGGTATGCTATCAAGGTGATTACCGATAGACTGAGGAACGCTGCTGTGGAACCGGTTCCCGGCACGGTTTCACACTTTGAAGGCACCGGCGAAACTCTGGATAGCTTTATTCTCCGACTTGGTAGTGACCATGAGCATGTTCGTCAAGAAGCGATTGCGGCGATCGAAAGACTAGATGTGCCTGATGACAAGATAGTGTTGGCGTGGGCGAATCTTACGAGGTTATTAGGTAGAGGCGGGCTGCTCCCTTATCTCCGTTGGGAGCAGATAGATGGAGTTTTAGGTTTAATAGACCTTAATAAGGCATTGGCGGGATTGCTAGATTCGTTGAAAGGTGACAACAGAGATGAATCAATCCTTGCGCGGTTTGCTATCAAGGAGATCGCCTTTGGACTGAGGAACGCTACTCTGGAACCGCCCCCCGGCACGGTTCCGTTGCTCGTCGAGGCACTCCAAGATGAAGACGTGCATATCCGTGAAATTGTGTCTCACCTCTTAGCGGATATACCGAGCCACGCTTTAGCGAACATACCGAGCGAGGCTAAAGCCGCTGTGCCGAAATTAATCCATGTACTGACCGATGAAAGTGAAGATGTCCGATCCGCTATTGTTTACGCATTAGGAAATATTGCTGTCGCGACGCCGGGGGTTCAGCTTAAAATTACCGAGAAATTGATCGAAGTGCTGAACGCTCCCAACTTTGTTATCTACGGGCATCGCCAGGACAGCAACTTTCATGTCCGAGTGGCGGAGCACCTTGCATCTATTGGTCCTGCGGCGGTGCCATCGTTACTCAAGGCTCTGAACGCGACAGACGCTGGCGTACGGCATCATGCGGCAATTGCTTTGGCAAAAATGGATTCCCAAACCGCTGAAGTGACCATGCCGATCCTCATTCAAGCATTGGCATCTCCCCATCCTTATACACGGTGGACAGCTGTCTACGCGCTGGTGAAGATGGCAAGGCAGCCGACGCGCGTTAATCAGATTGTACAAGCCCTCGGGCAGGTGTTAGCCGGACCTGAAGATACGGTTGAAAATCGGGTTGCCCGACCCGAGGCAGCTTACACATTAAGAGGGATTGCAGTTGAGATTCCAGCGGTTCAGCTTGAAATTACTGAGAAACTGATTGCAGCACTCCACACGCCCAACTTTGTGTCGGGGCATTTCGGTGACGACCGTAGCGATCTGAGCAATTTTCACGTTGACGTGGCGAACAGACTTGCGTCTATACGGTCTACTGCGGTGCCATCATTACTCAAGGCTTTGAACGCAGCAGATGCTGGCGTGCGGCATCATGCGGCAATTGCATTGGCACACATCCATTCCCAAACCGATGAAAAGATCATTCCGATCATTCCGATACTGACCGAAGCATTAGCGTCGCCATATCTTCATACGCGGGCAGCTGCTGTCGCCGCATTAACAAGATTGGGAGAGCGACCAACGCTTGTTGGTCAGATTGCGCCAATTTTTGTGAAGGTGTTGGAAACTACGATAGATACGGAACCGATATATTACGATTTGACGTTTCATGACATCGTTGCAGATGCCTTGGTTTCCATAGATCTATCAGAAACAATCAAGGTGCTTCGGTCTGAAAACCCTTATGTGCAGGGACCCGTCGTTGCTGCTATCGCGCCGAAGAACGGTCCGGCGGTGGACGAGGCGGTGCCGATAGTCATCGAACTGTTATGTAGTGATAATAGATATGTCCGTCAAGCAGCAGCTGAAACCCTAATTCAGTTGCGCCAATTTTCGACCGATGATTTGATTGCCGCCCTCACCGACGAAAACGGATGTATTCGCACACGGGCAGCGATAGTTCTCGTTGAAATGGGACCGCAGGCGATGGCTGTGCTAGCAGCGACACTGCCAAATCAATCACCAGAGACCAATCGGCAAATCATAGAAATCCTTGAAACAGTTGCGACGCCAGCAGTTCGGAAGGCGATTTCTGCCCTCCAACGCTCTGGGCAGTAACATCGTCTTAACCGATGATAACCAGAACGTCCTGGTCCGCTATGAATATGAAGTTTTTGGCGCAATACGCAACCAAACAGGCACAAGCGATAACACCCGCAAGTTCACCGGCAAGGAATGGGACGCCGGTAGCAACCTATACATACTACGCCGCTCGACAGTACGACCCATACATCAAGGAGAAATACAATGAAAAATTGTCAAATAACCTGCACCCTCGTGTTGTTGATGTTGATAGTGTTGATAACAGCCTGTGGTGACGAGCAGGTTGACGACGATGATGTTGTCTATGACTTTTGCCCAGAGGGCGATTCGGAGGGCGAATTAAGTTCCATTGAAATAGGATTACTGAAAGCACTAGAAGCAGATAGGTGTGCCAAGATCACAAGAACCGACTTGGCGAATATAACTCATCTTGATGCATCTGTGGAAGGTTTTGTTGGTGCTTGGGGCGGCGTGGACATAGAGTTGTTGCAGTATTGTATCAACCTCCAAGTGTTGGATCTGAGTGGTATCCAGCTTAGTCGCTTCTGGGTACTAGATAAACTAAAGTCTCTACAGGAATTATACCTGCAAGACAACTTCATCTCTGACATCGACTCCCTCGGTGTTGTGCCCCAGCTCCGAAGACTAAATCTTGCATCTAACCGCATCTGCGACATCTTTCCGCTTCAACAGTTGGTTCAGCTAGAGTACCTTAATCTCGTCGAAAACAAGGTTACGGATATAGAGCCGTTAGTAAATAATGTTGGGTTGTCTCAGGGGGACATTGTAATACTGGAAGATAATCCGTTGAGTGAGGTTTCGGTTGAACAACACATTCCCGCCCTAGAGGCACGAGGGGTCATTGTGAAGTGGTGAGCCTCCTCTTCTTATCTGACACACAATTATGGTAGATTCTAAGATCCACTATAGATATGATGACCTTCCACGACAAATGCCCTGGGATGAAGCACCAACAATGTTACAGCATTTCGGTCCTTTGCTCAATAATTTACACGATCCAATCAAAGAACTTCCGTTGGGAGCTATTAAAGCGGGAATCGAATAATCGAAAGGTAATTGACAATGAACTTAGTTAGGAACTGGAGGCAGATGAGTCTATATCCGTTACATATTTCTTCAATTGCACTCCTCCTGCTCATAATCGCAAGCTGTGCAGAAACAGATGATAAAACAGTAAAGATTCAAGAGACAACAGATAACGACATGCTGCAGGTGACGGAAATCCATATGCTGCAGGTGACGGAAATCCAGCCAGAACCTGGCACCTGGATTGGACCAGAAGAACAATTCACGGTTCGGTTTAGTACGCCAATTGTGCCTAATTCAGGCAATATCACATTCGGCGATTGGTCATTCAAACTCCCATATACCGAACCATCTGCCACAATTACGTGGAATAGATGTTTTACCCGATCTATACCATTTGACGAGCAGGTCACTTTAACGGTAAGTGGTTTTGAAGATGTTGACGGCAGCATACAAGCTGAACCATTTCAAGCATCTTTCCACCAAGCTGGTGTAGACATTGCTCCCCCCGAAATTGTAACGTATCAGCCAATGGGTGACAAAGTAGATCCTGCGATCACAAGGGCAATTCGTGTGACGCTTAACCGTCCAGTGGCGCCAATCAATTTTGAGATTTCCCCGCATATAAATGGCACAATTCAAATCGCTAACGATGAGATTCAGTGCACAAGTATAGTCATTTACCATTTCATGGCTGACGAGCAATTACAGGCTGATACGGAGTATCATATTGTATTACCTCTTGTCGATATAGTCGGCAATCAAATCACACACGATTTTCGCTTTGCGACACAATAATAATCCGGGGGTTATTGCCGTGAATAACCAATGGTGCTAGTTTGCAGCTGTTGATAACGTAAAACGTGATGCGTGCAACGTAAAAATCATTGGTCCAGCGATTCATTTAGCCCCAGTTGCTCTGAATCCCGATATTTCTTAACATGAGCCAGAACAGTAAGGAGGCATTCGATGCGTTATAGGAGATTGAAATTGAGATTCGTGATTCTCTGTTGGTGTCTATTTCTGCTGATTGGCTGTCAGGGGGATTCGGGTGTCGAGATGCCTGTCGTTGACGAGATGCCTGTCAACGAAATCGAACCGAAACCGACACAGCTTCTCGGATTCTCCCGATTTAGCCTGCTTCAACATCTGGCATTGGGGTTTAAGGACCCTGTGCTGAAGGTCAGTGTAGCTCTTGAGACAGAACGCCGGGGGGTGAGCCCCACCATTGATGCCATCCCCGCGTCCGTGCCCCCTGTCAAGCAGTGGAAAGTCCTGCGTAAGGATTTGCAGGTGGCTGCGAGCTATCTGGGACTATACCCCTACTACCGCAAACTCACCCCCCAACCCCTTAATTTAATCGTTTTTTATGAGGACGCCGTTGGCGTCCATCAACGAGTCATTCGCACGCAGACAGACCACATAAACGTAGATAGATTCCAGTTACACATCATCGCATCCTCCGTCGGTGATGGCAAAAACGTGTCCGTTGAACCGCTGAATCGGGACGGCATCCGTATCGACTTCACCGATCCGGTGATTGGTCAGGTTAGCATCAGACCCCTTGGTGGCGAGCCTCTCAATTGGATTTCCAAAGTGGAGGGGCAGACTGCGCTTTTGATTCCCCAAGCAGGCGAGGAGCTTGTTGGTGGAACCGTCTACATCATTACGATTAATGTTGAGACAAGTGGCGGAGTCACTTTGGAACCAAATTGTAATCAAATCATATTTATTACAGCGTAGCCCGTATTGAAGGCGGTAAAAGTAATGTCAAAGAAACCTCTCCCATTATCGAGCAAGGAGTCGCAAGATGCGGGAGTAAATTGTAGGTCGAGATTCACATCTCGACAAAACACCCGGACTCTACGGAGAGTCGCAAGATGCAGGAGTAGGAGGAAGACTGATGGTTCGTCAAAAAATTGGAATTTTGCTGTTAATCTGTCTCTTTTTGCTTTTTATCAAACAAGAGATAGCTGCTGAGACAGATTCAAGCCAAAAGGATGGAGCATTCGTCATCGCAGGTCAAATAGGCGGTGGGTTTCTCGCACAAGGTACTGGCAGCTTGATTGGTGTAACCCTCGTCTTTCCTTTTCTTATGATGCTAGACGAACCAGAAGGCGCGGTATTGCCCTTCTTCTGGTTCGGCATAGGAACAGGCGGCATATTTGGATGCGCTGGTGGTGTTTATGCAGTTGGGGAGATATTTGGTAGCGGAGGTGGCTCTTTTAAGGAAACCTTAAAATGGTCATTATTGACGCCTATCGGTGCCACAATCGGCTATCAACGGTCAAAGCGGAAGCAGCCGCCCAGCGTTTCATTGGCTAACGGTAAATTCACACTCCACTTGCCAGCGGTGAGTATACAAAGTTCACGGCTCCCCTATCATCAGCCCCAAACGGATTACATGGTACGGTTGGTCAATGTTAGATTTTAGAATGTGCGATGTATGCTGTTGAGGTATAGAGAGGTTCCAAATGAAATGGATGAATGACTTTAACATTTCGGCAGCGATTTTCAAAGCGATTGTAGTGCTCTATCAAATAAATCATGATAAGGCACTCACCGCTCGGCTTGGATAGCCATAGCCAAGCCGCTTTGTGGGGGAAGTGTCTAAAGGAGCCTTTTGTACCACAATCTGTTAGATTGTGATCCGAGCTCGCAAACTAACAGTTTGCGCTACATTTATCTGACAATGTAATAGTCAAGTCGGTGACTTTGGAATTGGAGGTAACTCGGAAAAGGGAAGTGATTCTATGGTATTGATAAAGAGACTGTTTGTTATTTTGGTCTTGATAGCAGGGCAAGGGTGTTATATCGAAGAAGAAATTTATCTTCAGACTGAGCTTCCGCCTAAGTATCTCCCTGTTTTTTTGATAAGCAGGGATGAGAATTTTCAGAGCCCCGGTGCGATAACCTATCTGCGGGTATATGTTCGCGGGGACGAGCCGTTGGAGGATAGAATATATTGGGATATTTCGGTGCCTTTAACGGGACCGCGTCACCGTGGATTTGGGAAACGAACACCCATGGAGGTCTCAAGAATCACTTACGGCATTCCACCATACTGGGAATTTGAGGAGGAGACCCCACCTCGAAAGCTGGAGCGCGGTGTTGAATATTGCGTTACAATATGGGGGCATGGTGCGTCTGAAAATCCAATTGACTGTTTTATCTATCGCCCTTAATCCGTGTAAAAGGGAACAGCTGAAATGGTATCGATAAAAAGACTGCTCGCTGTTTTGGTCTTGATAGCCGTTCAAGGCTGTAGTGAAGAAAATTATCTTCAGGTCGCGCTTCACCCTGACTATCTCCCTATTTTTTGGGTGAGCGAGGATGAGGATTTTCAGTCCTACGGTTTTATAACCTCTCTGCGGGTATACGTTCGCGGTGATGGTTCGATAGCTGATAGAACATATTGGTATATTGAGGTGCCATACAGTGGACCGCATGACCCTCCTGGGAGTCGCACACAAACCCCCGTGAAACTCTCAAGAGTTATTTACAGCGTTGTACCACAAGGATTTAACCAGAAGATCTCCGCTCGACCGCTGGAGCCTGGGGTTGAATATTGCGTCACAATACGGGGGCACCCAACCACGGAAGATCTGGTTGAGTGTTTTATCTATGAACCGTAATCCAAAGTATTTCTAACAATCAAAGGCAAGCCGCAGAGACGCTTGGACTTGTGGCTTGCCTTTTTTGGTTGTGGTAGGCGTGTCGCCCCTACATCAACGCTTTGGGGGGTAACATCGTCTTAACCGATGGCAACCAGAACGTCCTTTAGCGAATTGGAGGATCTTGCCACCTCGAAAGGCTGGACAAAATCACAATCGTGTGCGGGGCCAAAAATACGCCGTGATAAGAATGGCACCAAGCGACTCAAAACAGGGTAGCCCGCAAACTCTTGGCAATCACACGCCTTGCAGTGGGATTTATAGTGAATTCTAAGATCTGCCATAGATTGACTTAAAAAAGACATAAAGAGGATGGAGCAGATGAAACAGTACTACGAATTCCATAGCCTTGAGCATGTTTATCTAGAAGATAGTTGGGTACTTGATATTCAAACTGAACCTGACTCCGTGGAAATAATCCTTGAGACAGTTCTCACGGCAAATCATCCGCAGTATAGTGCCCCGCTGCCGAATGAGCAATACTGCTATCGAAACGGGCGAATCCGCTTTCAAAATGCGAAGAGTGTCACTTGGGTCAATAAGAGTATGATTCCTAATCTCGAGCCGGGGAGTCCACCTGACTATGGAAATATAGACGTATTTTACTTCTCTGAAGGTAGCTACCACCTGATTGGAGAGTGGGGAGAGTTAGAGATTGTCTCATGCGAACCGCTGTTTGAATTGGTCGAATAACACGAAACAGGTCGCTAATCACTTTGAGCCTCCCCGTCGTTTAGCACACCAATGCTTTGGGGGGTAACATCGTCTTAACCGATGACAACCAGAACCCCTCGTCCGGTATGAGTACGGTGTCTGCGGCGCTATCCGACAACGAGCACAACCCTGACCGCCTCTAAAAATTTTACACCATTGCCCTATGATCTCAAGAAGTTACCCATACCAAATCAAGATGGAGGATAAAAATGGACAAACCGCATAGATGCCGTCTGTCTCAAATCCATGTGATAATTTTCCTGATCAGTTGCTTCATTTTAAGTGGGTGTGAAAAACGCTCCGATTGGGCGGATAAAGATGTAAATTTCCTGATTACCCAACTCAAAAGTAACCGATCCGACGGTAAACGGGGTTGGGCGGCTTACTGGTTGAGAAAAAAGACTGAGAAACGAGATAAAGTGATACCCGCATTGACACAAGCGTTATTAAACGATGAGAATCGACGGGTTCGAGTAAGGGCGGTTTGGGCGTTAGGAGACATGAAACCGCCGGCTGTCTCTGCCATTCCTGCAATGATGGAGGCGTTGCAACACGAAGATACGGGCTGGCTAGAGCCGACAGCGAGTGAAGAGTGGGATCTTCACTGGGAGGTGGTCAAAGCATTGGGCGACATGGGAACCGAGGCGATACCCGCATTGATACAGGTTTTGCATAGTGACCTGAAGATTTGGCGCAACGCGGGCGTGGAAATCTGCCAAATTGACCCTTCTATGCAAGACACTGTCATCGAGGCGATTGTTGGAAAACTGAGTCATGAAGACGGGGATATCCGCTCAAGCGCAATCTATGCATTACAGAAGATTGACGAGTTGGCTCTACAGGAGATTGATGACTCGTTTCTGATCTCCATTTTTATTAAAGCGTTTAATGACCCGCACGCCGAGGTTCGCTGGAGAGCCATCAATGCGTTACAGAAATTTAATGATGTGTCTCTGGTTCCTGTTTTTGCCAAAGCGTTGAGCGACCCGGACCGTAACATCCGCAAACGTGCGATTGATGCTTTAGAAGAGATCGAACCGGCGGCGACAAAAGCCGCGGTGCCGGCGTTGATAGTAGCACTCAACGATGAATATCCTAGGGTTCGTCGTCAAGCGGCTAGAGCGTTAGGGAAGATTGGAGACCCTGCCGCTGTACCAATGCTGATAGAGAACTTGACTCATCAGGATCAATGGGTCCGCGAAGCGACGATTGACGCACTCAAAAAGATTGGCACCCCAGAAGCCCTGAAAGCCGTTCAGGAATTTGATAGCAAATAACAGGATTGAGACAACCCCCGCTGTGCCCTTAATTCCTGAAAGACTTTATACCGCTTTTATTGGGGACAACTCAAAACGGTCGGCGGGGCTTGTGTTGTTTATCATCCGCTCATCTGACACCGGTAGCCCTATAAAATTGGAATATAGTATCGACCCTATTCATTATCACGGTGTTCGCATCATAAATAATCGAGGGGGAACAGACCAATGAAGTACGCTATCGTTTATGTCATCTGTATTATTTGTTTAATTGGAGTGGGTGTGTTAATGTGGCGCGTAGCTAGTACTCAGTCATATAAGTTTTGGAATTATTATATATGTTATCGTTTGCTTTCAATCAGGGCTCATGTAGAAAGTGCAAAGCACGAAAATAAATTGTAGGGGCGGGGTCTCCCCGCCCTTATTTGCCAGTGCGGGGGTCGGGTGACCCGACCCCTACGAAGTATTATGAGTCTCGATCCATATAGACAATCATAATTTGCCTGACAATGTACTAGACCTACCCCCCATTCAGAAAGGGGATTGACAATAACGCTTCAGACGCTAGTCGAAAGCTGGAAAACGTCAGGAGCGTATAATAGCGTAGTGGACCCAGCGACCAAAGCAGACGTTAAAAAAGCGGAGACGACAATCGGCGCACAACTACCGACTTCATTGCGTGAAGCCTATCAGTTATTCGATGGAGGTTGGATGTGGGATTTAGATTTTTATCAACTTGACTTCAATGAACACGGTTTCGGACTGGTCAATGCCAATGAGAAATATATCGAATGGGGCTGGCATATCCCAAAAGAGATTCGATTATTTGCAGGGGACGGTGGTGGAGGTATGTTTGGCATCTGGCTACCCGAAACGGACAATCCGATTTATAACCACCCGATTATTGAGGTAGGGGAGTTGCCGGGTGAGGAAGGCTGCATGGGTATTGCAGGGACTAACCTGTTGTCTTTCTTGCGCGGATGGAGTGCCTACCAGATGATGGGGCAGCACGCAATACTGGAAAAAGTTGACAAATCGAAAGAATCGGAATTTCTGGATAAATTGCAAGTTCCACGATGGCTAAGGTCTGAACACTTCGATCAGAGCCAATATGACGCAACCCACGCCTGGGACGATCCCCACTTTACACAACTGAGAAAATGGGCAGATCCTCAGTTGTCTGATCCGTCCGGCAGTTCCTATAACCAAGAATACACTATAGCCGACCTCAAGCGGATTTTCGGTGAATCAAAGTGAATTAAGGTATGAAACGGATAGTAACCTCTATTACTACGCTGTCCGCTCCTACGACCCCGACATCGGCAGGTTTACCCGGCGAGATCCCATTGGCGATGGCGTGAATTGGTATGTTTATTGCACAACAACGGACAACTATGGTGAATTAGAGAAATAAGTAGACACTTGCCCCCTCGGTAGGTGCGGTATCCTAACCACACAGTATAGGTGCAGCTGGAAACAGCGCTTACCAAACGGGGGAACGGTATTGTGGAGGCTTGAAAATGTACAGACGAACGATGATTCTTGTCGCTTTAATTATGTTACCTTTTCTGAATTTCAATTGTATTATTGATGAGGAGTCCCTGAATTGCCCATCTTGGTCAAAAAAGAATATCGAGTTCTTGGTCAAAAAGCTATCGAGTTCAAAGAATGTAGAGCATCGTGCATGTGCTGCGCTAAAGCTCGGTTGGATAGGTGAACCGGCGGCGAAGCAAGGAGTTCCTGCATTGATACAGGCACTGACCGATGAACACTATCTGGTGCGCTCTTACGCTGCGTCGGCTTTAGACGATATGGGCGCAGCGGGGGTGCGAGCTGTTCCCGCATTGATAGAAAGGTTAAATAACGATAAAGATGGAAGGGTCATCAACGATGTGGCTCGGACATTGGGTAGAATCGGACCAGTGGCGAAAGACGCGGTCCCCGCTTTGGTAAAGTTGGCGCAGGAAAATCGGTCAGATCTCTATCTTCCGCCGATCGTTCTGGCAGTATTTCAGATTGACCAGACTGCATTTTATCAAATCGAGTTACCCACTCAAGCACTTGTCGTGATGATGGTGGAAGAGTTCATAAGGTTTAATTATGATAGCGCATTACAGGTCGTTGATGACGGGACAGTGGTATCGGTTTTGATAGAGGCACTGGGGGATGAAGATTCGTTGGTTCGCTATGACGCTGCTAGAGCGTTGGCGCGGATGACCCCAACAGCTCAGGCGGCGGTCCCAGCGTTGACAGTCGCTTTGAACGATACATCTGAGTATGTGCGCAGTTATGCCACGATTGCACTGGGGGAAATTAGAGAAAATGTGCCGTTACAGGCATTGATAGCAGTCTTAAGGGATGTAGATACGGACCTTGCTATAGACGCTGCGGAAGCACTTGGAAAGATTAGGGATCCGGCAGCGGTGCCTGCATTAATAGAGACGTTGGGGAATGAAAGTCAAGCAATTGATCTAACGGTCGCAGCAGCTTCGGCTTTAGGTGAGATTGGTGATCCCAGTGCGACACAACCGCTGCAAAAAACCTTGCGTGAAACACAATCACCAAAACTTCGTATTTCTGCAGCTTTGGCTTTGTATCGAGTCAATAGGTCTCAGAGGGATACGATCATTCATACCCTGAAAGACGAGTTACAGCCGGGCAAACACAATTTGAATCGCGTCAACGCTGCGGCTGCTCTGTATCGAGTAGATCCATCTCAACGTGATGTCGTGGTTTCCCTACTTATTGACCTTGTTCTGACAAAGCCGAAACGTCGAGCAGGTTATGATCATCGAAGTAATGCTGCAAAGGCTTTGGGTGAGATGGGCGAAGCCGCCCACGAGGCAGCACCGGTGTTAATTGATCTCATCATGAATCCACGCGATTATATTCCGATTCGTACAATAAAGGATGCGATTGTTCGCATTGGTGAACCATCCGTTCCAAAGTTGATAGAAACATTGACGGATAAGAGATGGCCCTTTTACACCAAGTCCTTTCACCTGCTGAAACGGATTGGCACACCTGAAGCGATGAAAGCAATCGAAGGGTTTGAAGGGAGATGATTATCATGGCTAAGTATCTTTTGCTTCTATTTACACTGATAAGTCTAGAGTGGCACAAAAAGGATGTTGCGTTTTTGATTGAAAAGCTAGAGAACAGTGATATAAGCGATCGCGATGTGGCGGCAACTGCGGTGGGTATGATTGGTGAACCCGCTCAAGCTGCGGTTCCTGCGTTAATTGGAGTCTTGGAAGATGAGATTGCTTGGACGCGGCGCAATGCAGCAGGGTTGTTAGATCCAAAACCGAAGGGATTTAGAAAGGAGGAGTTTAGCAGGGAGATGGTTCGGTGCGCTGTGACATGGGCGTTCGGTCAGATTGGACCCCCTGCGATAGACGCAGTTCCAGTGCTGCTGCTGGCTCTCAAGGATCCAGATAAAACCGTGCGTAGCAATGCCGCGAAGTCGTTGGGTCAAATTGGGAAGCAGGATATAGCACTTCTACCGGATTTAATTCGAGCCATGAACGATGAGTCGTGGGGAGTCCGGGTCAGCGCAGCGTATGCCGTGTATCGAACCGATCGCTCAAAGTGGGATATAGTACTTCCGCTATTGACGGAGGCTATCAACCATAAAAATTATGATGTTCGTTCTGATGCTGTTCGTGTCTTAGGCGATATTAAGGCACCGATTCAGGACGTGATGCCGCTGTTGGTTCAGGCATTCAACGATGAAAACGCCTCTGTTCGTCGCGGCACTCCGGAGGCTCTGGGCAAGATTGGAGACCCTGTTGCGGTGCCTGTGTTGAGAGAAGCCTTGCAGGATGAGGACAGTAGCATGGTGAAAAGAGTAGCGATCGCGCTGACACAGATTGATGCGCCTGAAGCGTTGCAAACTCTCATCTCCGCGTTGAATGATCCGGATAGTACGGTCCGTTACCATGTCTCTGATGCCTTGGAAAAAATGAACCCGTCACCGAAAGACGCGGCTGAGGCGTTGATAGCGACACTCAACGATACAGATCCCTCAGTTCGTCGTAATGCGGCTAGCGCATTAGGGCAGATTGGAGACCCTGCCGCTGTCCCCATGCTAAGAAAGAACTTGACTCATCGGAATCCATGGGTCCGTAAAGCGGCGATTGACGCACTCAAGAAGATTGGCACCCCAGAAGCCCTGAAAGCCGTTCAGGAATTTGATGGCAAATAACAGGATTGAGACAACCCCCGCTTTGCCCTTAACCCCGGAGAGACTTCATTACGTTGCTATTGAACGTGAAGATGCCACCACGGACGCGATGATATTTTTTATCATCCGCTTGGATCCGACGGGTAGACCGGTCAAAATAGAATATACTTCTTCAAACCACGACGCACACAATGTTAAAGTGATAACGAGGTGACAAAATGAGACGAGTGATTGTCGTTTTTCTCATCTGTGTCGGTTGTTTGGGTTCGGGTGGGTGTAATACGCTTACTCTGGAGCATGGCTATACACACCCCCATTCCGCAGTGACGGCACCGACTTTTTGTTTCTACGAGGGTTGGGATGAACATTCACAACCGATCCCAATCTACGAGATGATCATTGCTAGACAGGAGAAATTCAGTGGAGATGAGCGATTCGAGTGGAACAATTGGCGATCGTGGAGCAAGGGCCGATACGCTGACCAAGTGACATGGAGAATCCAATATGTGCCTGATGACCACGACCAGGCTTTGACGAAACCGTTGTCTTGTATTACCTACGGCAAAGCACCGCCGGGGTATGACGAGCCAATCCCTCCATTGCCTCTGATCCCTGAAAGAATTTATGACGTCTCGATTCGGTCGAAGCACCGGGTCTGGGGGGTGTACTTTATCATCCGTGCAGATTCAACGGGGCACCCCACTCAATTGGAAGTTAATCACGTTGATCGCTACGGACGTGATGACATTCACATCATAACTCAGGAGTAGATAAAATGTATAAAGCGAAAATACGAATGCTGCGAGCCATTGCCGTTTTGCTTATCGGTATCAGTGCTCTGTTTTCGAGTGGCTGTGAGAGCAAGCTCAAGCTGCACGGCTTCGCACATCCCCATTCAGACGTGACGGCACCGACATTCTGTCTGCACGAGGGGGAGGCACACGACAAAAATGCACCGCCCTTTCCAATCTACCGGATTATCGTTCTTCGGGATAAGCAAGAGAGAGGCAATCAACGCTTAGAGTGGCGCAATTGGATCTTGTGGCGAGATGGGCGACGCGGTTACCCAATGGCATGGGAGATAGAATACGGAGATCCAGTGGCAGAGGCGAGATTGAACCGATACACTGACCAAGTCGCATGGGTGATGGAATACGCGCCGGATCCCGAAGCGCAACCCTCGCCGAGACCGTTCTCTTGCATCACCTATGGCAAAGTACCGCCGGGGTACATCGAGAAAATCCCTGCTGTGCCCTTAATCCCGGAAAGGCTTTACGCGGTTCTGCTTGAAACCCAAGAAGTCACTGCACGGGGTGGGGTGTATTTTATCATCCGCTTAGATTTAGCGGGGCACCCGACTCAATTGGAATACACTATCAAACCGACACGACTTGACCAGATTCGCGAGATTACCCAAGAGTGAAGGGATATATAAAAATGACCATTCAGACACTTTTAGATGCTTGGAAGGCATCTGGCGTACATACCTCGATTGAAGCACCTGCCACTGAAGCAGAAATCCAAGCAGCGGAGAACAAAATCGGGGCGACGCTGCCTAATCTCTTGCGCGAAGTGTATCCGTTATTCAATGGAGGCTGGGCTTGGGAATTGGATTTTTTGCCGCTTGAACCTACGCCCAAAAGTTATGGACTGACTCGTGGAAATGAGCAGTTTATTGAATATGGGTGGGATATACCAAAAGAGATTCGCCTGTTTGCACTTGAAGGGGGCTCGGATCTTTTTGGTATCTGGCTGGCTGAAGCAGGCAATCCGATTTATAACCACCCGATTATTGAAGTTGGAATGATATTTGAGGCGGGCTGCATGGGACTCGCCGGCACGAACTTAATCTCATTTTTGCGCGGCTGGGCAGCTTTCCATCTTGTGTATGATGAACGCGATAAATTGTGGGCAGTCGAGTTAGGAGAGGATAAAGACGCGCCGAATCGATTAAAGCGAATACAGACCGCACTGGACATGCTACAGGTCCCACAATCTCTCAAAGGTGAGAACTTCGATGATGAAATGCCCCCTTTCAAAAAGTGGGCGGATCCCCAGTTGCCAGATCCTTACGGCACTTCCTATAGCCAGCGATACACCATTGGAGACCTCAAGAAATTGTTCGGTGTAACTTAACTGTATCAGCATAGAGACAACCAAGACTGAGCGCGTTGCTTGCCTTTTTCGTTTAAGGTCATAACAACGCGTATAAGGAAACCGTAATGACGCCAACCGCCGAATACAATCAACGTCAATATCAACTGATGGCAAAATTTTTGGACGAGGTCGATTACTCTAATGTCGAGGGCTTAGGTCAATTGGTTGATAGTCTCTCAGCATTACTGGGGACTCTCGAAGAACCGGATGAAGTTTGGGAGGCAGATTTCATAAGCGCGTGGGCAACGTTAGAGTTAATTTACGCCGTTGCTCGTGTCAACTATGAGGAGGCTCCTGATGATTTTACAAACCAATTGTCCGTTGAATCTATAAACCGAGCCGAGGAAGCCGTAAAACAGTTAAAAGAGATGGTGAAGGCTGTTAGCTCAATTGAGATTACCAAAGCGGCAAAAAAAAAGTTAGAAACCATCGCCCAGAAGTTTGGTAGGACCACGGATGATATGTTGTCAGAAGCCCTCGCTTCAAACTCGACATTTCGGGATACAGACACAGGAAACCTCAATATATGGATTTCCCGTCCGGACAATTCGTCGGGGCTAATTCGAGTGATACTCAATCCTTCGGGGGAACGGGTTATATCCGGCGGGCTTAACCACGGAAAAGACATACGAAATATGCTGAAAAAAGAACGTTTCATTTACATTTCGTGAAAGCAGTCTATCAAAAGGAGCAACCGTGGACTATCTAGCTGTATTACAGGGTATGGTCACTCGTCTATTAGATGGTACTTGGACCGTGTCAGAATTCCATGACCATTTCTATACGTTCTTTGTTGATGAAGTTCCAGATAACGTGCTTTCAGACACAGATTTTTCATTTTTCTGTGAAATCCACGAAAAACTGGACTGGACGGCTGAGGCTCCGGATTCGGCAAGTCGAAGTGATGGTTGGATAGATGAGGGGGCATACTTGAATTGGATTCGGAAAATATACGCTTTATATATGAAAGGTGAATGGAGTGAAAGGTGTAGATGGGGATCCACTGAGGCGGCTCAATAACGGATAAGATAGGGTATTGGGACAAGTAGCATGTTCCTGCTCTGCTGCACTACTGAACCAATGAGCTACCACGTATTGCGGATTGGCACCCCTTCGCTCTCAAGGTAACGCTTGATATGCTCAATTGAGAATTCGCCGTAATGGGTAATCGAAGCGACAATGGCTGCGTCGGCATTGCTCTCGACGAAGACATCGCGGATGTGTTGTGGATTGCCAGCCCCGCCAGATGCAATGACAGGCACCGGGACGAGTGCTGCGATCGCTCCTGTCAGTTCTAGGTCGTATCCCGCTTTCGTTCCGTCTTGATCAATGCTGTTTGCCACGATTTCACCCGCACCCAATTCCACACCGTGTTGTGCCCACTGGAGCGCGTCTAACCCCATTGGACGACGACCTCCATCGATGTAGATTTCAAACCCACTTGGGATTTCATCGCTTTTCGGGACCCGCTTGACCTGCATACTCAATACAACGCACTGACTCCCAAACGCCTTCGCACCCTCTGCGAGGAGTTGCGGATTCCTCACCGCGCCGGAGTCGATGCTCACCTTCTCCGCTCCCGCAAGGAGGACGCGGCGCATATCATCTAAGGTTCGAAGCCCACCGCCCACCGAGAAAGGGATGAAGATCTCTGCCGCGACCGCTGAAACGACATCAATCATAATGTCGCGTCTCTCGTTGCTGGCGGTGATGTCATAAAACACAAGTTCGTCCACCCCGCCTTCATAGTACGCACGCGCCATCGCGACCGGATCGCCGACATCAATATTGCCTTGAAAAGCAACTCCCTTTGTGACCTTGCCCGCTCGAACATCGAGACACGGGATAATTCGTTTCGTAATCATGAAATAATTCTCAATCGTCGATTGGTTATTTTCAGTTATCGGTCTTCAACGTGGACTGATAAATTTTGAACACGCGCAGCTGGTCGATAGCCCGGATAATCCGCGGATCATATTCGTACTCATCTATGTCGTTTTCCGTCTCACGTGCGATTGCGAGTTTCAATCCAACATCGCTCAAGATAATCCCTTCCGCTGTCAGTGAATCGACCAGCCGTTGGTATTTCCTCAACAGTGAAGCGGCTTCGGTATCATCCTTAGAGGCGTGCCGTGCCTTCTCCAACTGAGCGAGGATGTCATCCCCATTACTTTCAATAAAGGCTTGGATCTCTTTATGTTTTCGGAGTTTCTGCAACATCTGAATTTCAGAACGACTGAACCATGGATCTTCAATGTCAGGGACGATGCCAATTTTATGAATATCAACCCCATTTGGGCTGTAGTAGTGTGCGACTGTCAGTTTGACGGCGGCACCACCGCTCAGTGTAAAAATTTGCTGTACAGAGGCTTTCCCGAAGGTCTTTTCTCCCATCACCAAGCCACGCCCATGATCTTTGATCGCACCGGCAACAATCTCGGACGCGCTTGCGCTGCCACCGTTGACAAGGACGATCAGGGGATAACGTTTTTGCTGTTTGCCTTTCTCTGCGTTGTATTCTTCGCGCGGTGTCTTGCCTTGCGTATAAACGATCAATTGTCCCGGTCCCACAAAGTCGCTGGCGATCTCAACTGCGGATCGCAGTAAGCCGCCTGGGTTAGATCGGAGATCTAAAATGAGCCCCTCTATTTCCTGTTGGTTAAAGGTTTCAAACACCTTATCCACATCATTAGCGGTGTTAGCGCGGAATTGGTTAATCCGTATGTATCCGATATTTTCCTTGAGGACCTTTGATTCGACACTAGGGAATTGGATAACATCACGTGTCAATGTGACTTCCAGCGGTTTCAATTCACCTTCGCGAACAATCGTGATGGTGACCTGTGTCCCCGGCTCCCCTCGAAGATGTTCAACAGCATCGGTCGTTGTCATGTTCGTTGTCGATTTGCCTTCGATTTGGCTAATAATGTCGCCGCTCTGGAGCCCCGCTTTATCGGCGGGCGTTCCCTTGAAGGGGGAGATGATTGTTAGCTGATTATCTCGGATACCGATCTCCATGCCGAGTCCACCGTAAGTGCCACGACTCTCCGTGCGAAAGTCCGCATAGTTTTCTGGAGGAAAAAATTGGCTGTATGGATCGAGCGTCCGCAGCATCCCTCGAATTGCACCGTACATAAGTGGTTCGGAATCAGGAGAATCTAAGTGATTCTGTTGGATGTGCGCCAATACTTCTGAGAGCAACGATATATTTTCTAATAGTTTGTCATCTATTATATCTTTGGACGCATTGTTTTCCTCCTGTGTAAGCCCTAGGGTCGGTTGCAACAGCAGGATGAAAACCCAAGCGATGAGACACGTCAGTAAATTAAATCTATAGCGTTGATACGATTTCTGCCTTTTCATGGTGACTGTTATCCCGTCCTGAAAAAAAAGTGATATAAACGTCTGCTGTAGGATACACGAAACGCAATGTATGCCGAAACCACATAAAAGAGCAGGTCAATCCACTCCATGCGTTGGCGCATGAGTTGCCACACTGATGCGTCGTATCCAGTCGTCTCAACCATTTTTGGTTGATCTAACGGTGTATTCTCGATGATTGCGACCGTTACTGTTTGAGGGGCGTTCCATTGAACATCGAGATATTTGCCGAGCAGGATGCCAACAACAGCAAACAGTGCAGCAACTAGGCTGATAGAGACTTGCCGCGACCTGCCTACCAGTAACACGCCGATTCCTGTGAAGATACCGATAGCAAGCGCAACCCACCCGGCAGTAAGCCCGGTCCATTGAATATATTTAGCCCAAAGCGCGCCCCCCAGCAACGCACCAACTAGCCCACCTAACGGTGCGAATGGGAGATGGCGTGGGGATTTATATGTATTGTCCATTGTGCTTGACCTTTCTGAGGAGAATCAGATACACAGATCTACCATTCTGCTTATCTAGCTATCCTCGTCCTGTGAGGCAGCCAGTTGTGCACGGAGTTGTTCTAATTCCAACTCTACCTGTTGGCGGCGGTGTGCTTCCTGTTGGGCGCGTGCTTCTGCCTCGTGTCTGCGCTCGATTTCTGTTTGGGCAAGTGCTTGTGCCTCCTTTCGCAGCTGCATCTCCTCTGCGGAGGTGGTGATTGGAGTCCCATCAGGTAGATAGGGTCGTAAAAGCCGCACGTTGCCGATGTAGTCTTCCCAACGGAGCCATAGATTCAAACTATGACTAAATAATCCCCCTTCGGCATCGGGTTGGATACCTTCAATCTCACCGGCGGGACTTCGACGCCAACCGTGAAATTCTGGCGGTTTGTCTCCTTCGGGTTGATGGATAAAATACTCCGCTACTCCGATGTCAACGAGGTATTGCTTTAGCTTTGCCCCACGGTCCTGCGCGGCGGTGGAATCGGAAAGGAACTCAAACACGACCGTCGGCAAAGCCCCCTCTGCCCAGGTGTAGAAACTGCGTCGCTCTGGATACTTCTCCGCACCCAAGACAACGTAGATGTCCGGGGCAACGAATTTGGTTCGGTTCCCTTCGTAATAGTAGATAAAACTGTCAATACCGATGTAGACAGCCGATTCGGTGCTAAAATAACGCGCAAGTTGGTCGCTGAAGGTCCGAATCTGCACGCCGTGGAATCCGGTTGCAGCCATTGGCTCATCGTCCTCCGAGGGATAGCCCTCAATATAAACCGTGGGCTTGCCGGTGGCTCTTGGAAAGACCGGCATATATTTCTTTCGCTTGAAATTAAAATCCTTTACGGTGTCCATGAGTCCCCTCCATGTTCACAAATCCCCCATCAAGTTGAGGGCGAATTTGGTCGCTTGCGATAGTGAGACACAATTGGTATTTGAAACCGTAGAGACGTGGCTCTACGTGACAAAAACTCGGTTGCGTTGTCCGCCTTTTTTCCATGAGCGATCCTATCTATGCACACCCTTAGCTTGTCTAGCTGGTCTCGTCTTTTAAAGCAGCGAGTTGTGCACGGAGTTGTTCTAATTCGGACTCTATCTGTTGGCGGCGTTGTGCTTCCTGTTGGGCGCGTGCTTCTGCACGTTGTCGTCCCTGTGCTTCCTGTTGAGCGCGCGTTTCTGCCTGTTGCGCTGTAAACTCTGCCTCGTGTCTGCGCTCGGTTTCTGCTTGGGCAAATGCTTGTGCCTCCTCTCGGAGCTGTACCTCCTCTGCGGAGGTGGGAATTGGTGTCCCATCAGGTAGATAGGGTCGCAAAAGCCGCACGTTGCCGATGTAGTCTTCCCAACGGAGCCATAGATTCAAACTATGACTAAATAATCCCCCTTCGGCATCGGGTCGGATACCTTCAATCTCACCGGCGGGACTTCGACGCCAGCCATGAAATTCTGGCGGTTTATCCCCTTCGGGTTGATGGATAAAATACTCCGCCACCCCGATGTCAATGAGGTATTGTTTCAGTTTCGCTCCACGGTCCTGAGCGGCGGTGGAGTCGGAAAGGAACTCGAACACGACCGTTGGCAGAGCCCCCTCTGCCCAGGTGTAGAAACTCCGTCGCTCTGGGTACTTCTCCGCACCCAAGACAACGTAGATGTCCGGAGCAACGAATTTGGTTTGATCTCCTTCGTAATAGTAGATAAAGCTGTCAATACCAATATGGACAGCCGATTCGGTGCTAAAGTAACGCGCAAGTTGGTCGCTAAGGGTCAGAATCTGGACGCCGTGGAATCCGGTTGCAGCCATTGGCTCATCGTCCTCCGAGGGGTAGCCCTCAATATAAACCGTGGGCTTGCCGGTGGCTCTTGGAAAGACCGGCATATATTTCTCTCGCTTGAAATCATAACTGTTTAAGACATCCATGAGTCCCCTCCACGTTCTACAGAGTCCTTATCAAGTTGAGGATAGATCCGGTCGCTTTCGATGGTGGTCGGTATTCTGCTCAAAAGTATACGCCACCCGTAGGATTTTCTCCTCCTCAAACGGGGCGGCAAGGATTTGCAAGCCGATCGGTAAATCGTCCTGCGTCAAACCGCACGGTATGGAAATCCCCGGTAGCCCTGCGAGGCTCGCCGGCGTTGTCAGGACATCGGAGAGATACATCTGCAACGGATCCGCTGTCCGTTCCCCAATCTTGAACGCTGCTGTCGGTGAGGTCGGTGTCACGACCACATCGACCTGCTCAAAGGCGTTATCAAAATCGGATTTAATCAGCGTTCTTACCTTTTGTGCCTTTAGGTAGTAGGCATCGTAGTATCCCGAACTGAGCGCGTAAGTGCCGAGCATGATACGGCGCTTAACCTCTTCGCCAAAACCTTCGCTCCGCGTCTTTCTATACATATCACCCAATTCTTCAGCGTTTGTTGCACGGAAACCGTATCGGACGCCGTCGTACCGCGCTAGATTCGCACTCGCTTCAGCGGGAGCGATAATGTAATATGTTGCCATTGCGTAGTCGGTATGGGGCAGAGAGACCTCTTCAATAATCGCTCCACCCGCTTGAAGTACCTCAATCGCACTCCGGACGCTTTCCTCTACATCTGGATCAATTCCTGCCGTGAAATACTCTTTTGGGATACCAACTTTGACCCCTTCAAGGTCGTTAATCAAGGATTTGGTAAAATCTGGGACGGGTAGATTTGCTGAGGTCGAATCCATCGGATCATGTCCGCAGATTGCGTTGAGCAGTAGGGCGCAGTCGGTTACATCCTTTGAGAACGGTCCAATCTGATCCAAAGACGATGCGAACGCCACCAACCCAAACCGTGAGGCGCGCCCGTAGGTTGGCTTCATCCCCACGACGCCGCATAGGGCAGCAGGCTGCCGAATCGAGCCGCCGGTGTCTGATCCGAGCGAGCAGATCGCTTCGCCTGCAGCGACAACCGCCGAGGAGCCGCCGCTTGACCCACCGGGAATCGTTTCCAGATTCCACGGATTACGCGTGTTCTGGTACGCCGAGTTCTCCGTTGATGACCCCATCGCGAACTCGTCCATGTTCGTTTTGCCGAGCATCACGGCTCCCTGCTGATGGAGTTTCGTCATCACCGTTGCATCGTAGGGGGAGACGAAATTTCCCAAGATTTCGGAGCCGCACGTTGTCAACACGCCTTTGGTGCAGATCACATCCTTAATCGCGATCGGGATGCCTGCCAACGGAGGCATTTCATCGCCGCGCTGAAAGCCTGCGTCCACGGCTGCGGCACTCTCAAGCGCAATATCTTCGGTCAGTGTTAGGTAACCTTTTATCTGTTCTTCGACCGCACCGATTCGGTCATACATCGACTGCGTCAGTTCGAGGGCGGTAATCTCCCGCTCTTTCAATTTCTCATGAAGTTCGTGGGCTGTTAGTTCATATAACGGCATGAAACATTTGCTCCTTTTACTCAATCACCTTCGGCACCTCAAAGTATCCCTCTTCCACACTCGGAGCCCCTTCCAAAACAGTGTCTCGGTCGTATGAGGACTTAGCGAGATCTTCTTTGACGACATTGCGGAGTGGGAGGGGGTGCGACGTCGGCGGCACATCCGTCGTATCCAATTCGTTCAATTTTCCGATATAGTCCAAAATCCGAGCGAGTTGATGCGTGAACTGCTCTATATCTTCCTCGTTAAATTCGAGACGTGCAAGGGTTGCAACGTGCTGCACGTCGTCGGTAGTAATTGTTGCCATTTGATCCTCCCTATTCCTGCATTATAGTAGATTTTAGAATTAATGGGACACGCCGAACCGGCGCAGTTGGAAACAGCGCCTACCAAACATGGGGGGCGCAAGTGTTTCTTTATTTTTTGAATTCACTATAAATTATGTTTAGGCTAGATGGGCTTTCCTTGCTTCAACCCACCCGCTGCAACCGCGCATGTGCCGCAGCGAGGACTTTCTCGGATCCGCGTTCAAACCGCACGGTGATCCGCATATCAAATCCATACCCACTGATAGCAGTAATCTTTCCTCTCCCAAACTGCCCGTGATATACAACGTCCCCAACGTCGTAAGGGAATGAAACTTCCTCCTCAAAATCGGGTTCATCGGGATCATAGGACGAAACCACCGGTCGCCGCGGCGATTCATGGGGAGTCCCCTGATCAATCAGTTCAGTTGGAATCTCCTCAATGAAGCGCGAAGGGATACGATAATCGATGTCCCGATACAACCGCCGTGAACGGGCGTAAGTCAGGTAGACATGCTCCTGTGCGCGTGTAATTCCAACGTAACACAGTCTCCGCTCCTCCTCAAGTTCGGCTTCGCTGTCGTAAGAACGTTGATGCGGTAGCAATCCTTCTTCGATTCCGACCATAAAGACAATCGGAAATTCCAACCCCTTTGCGCTGTGCAGCGTCATCATTGTCACCACATCGCTCTTATCCTCCATACTGTCGATATCGGAAGCCAACGTAATCTTTTCCAAGAAACCCGCCAACGTCGGCTCTGGTTCACTTTCCTCGTATTCCGCAACCGCGGCCATTAACTCTTGGAGGTTCTCTTCGCGGCTCTGTGCCTCAATGGAGCCTTCGCTTCGCAAGGTGCGTAAGTAGTCAGAACGATCGAGTAAATCTTCCGCTGTGCGTGCTGGCGGATCGTTTGGACTGAACGACGCGATTAATTCAGCGAATGCCCTTACCTTGTTTTTCGCCCCATTGTTGAGTGTCGATACCTCCCCAACCCGCTGAATCGCTTCAAATAGCGGGATACCTTCTTCATAAGCAAAATCCTCGATTTTCTGTATCGTCGCAACACCGATCCCACGGCGCGGCACATTGATGATACGCTTGATGCTTACCGTATCGGCGGGATTGACAATCACCCGCATATAAGCGATGATGTCTTTGACCTCCATCCGTTCATAGAATCGGATGCCGCCCACGATCTGATACGGGATATTTGCGCCGCGTAGCGCGTCCTCAAATGTACGGGATTGGGCGTTAATCCGATAAAAAATGACGCAGTCGCCGTATTTCCGCCTACGCCCTCGCCACTCCCGAATCTGCCGCAGCACATAGTCCGCCTCGCTGAGGTCTTCCGTCGCTTCATGGAGGGTGATTGCGTTCCCTCTCTTGTTCTCTGTCCACATCTGCTTTTCCTTGCGTCTCTGATTGTTGTGGATGACATGATAGGCGGCATCAAGAATATTTTTCGTGGAACGATAGTTCTGTTCTAAGCGCAAAACCTTCGTGTTTGAATAGTCCTTCTCGAAATCAAGGATGTTGTTGATATCCGCGCCCCTAAATGCGTAAATGCTTTGGTCGTCGTCCCCCACGACGCAGATGTTCTGGTGTTTCTGTGCCAACGCATTGACAAGCAGATATTGACCACGATTGGTGTCCTGATACTCATCAACGAGGATGTACCGAAACTTGTCCTGATAGTACGCCAATACATTCGGGTTTGACTCAAACAACTCGACGGTCAACTTGATCAGGTCATCAAAATCGAGAGCGTTGTTTTCGCGGAGGAAATCTTGATACACCGGATAGATCTCTGCGACGGCTGCCTCGAAAAACCCGACTATGCGCTTCGTATAATCTTCAGGCGAGATAAAATCGCTCTTGGCTCTGCTAATCTCTCCGATGACGGGTCCCGGATTATTCAGTGAAAGTTGAAGCGTCTTGATTAGTTCTTTAATCAGGGTTCGCTGATCTGAGGTATCGTAGATTGTAAATGAGCGTTCATAGCCGAGATGATGAATGTCCCGTCGTAGAATCTGAGCACATGTCGAATGGAAGGTTGCCACCCACAGCTGGCTCTGACCGATGAGATTTTCAAGACGGGTTCTCATCTCTTCCGCAGCTTTGTTTGTGAACGTCACCGCGAGAATATTATATGGGGAAACGCCGTGGTGACGGATGAGGTAGGCAATTCGATGGGTAATCACGCGGGTCTTACCGCTGCCCGCACCGGACAGGATGAGCAGTGGTCCTTCGGTGTGCTGTACCGCTTCGCGCTGAACGGGATTCAAGGATTCGAGGAGATCGGTCATGAAAAGTTCCTTCCGAATAAAGAAGTATGGCACGATTTTTTCAAGTGTTAAGTATAAACGATCCGCTGCATATTGGCAAGGTAGAAATTCATAGAGTGTAGTGAGATTTAATTCTCTACTTTAACACAGGGAATCAGGTGTGATAAAATAAGGTAGTAGGCATACTCCGTATGCCGTAACTCGCGTAAAAAGGGCAGAACCATGAAATCAAATCTCTCAAAACACCTCAAACCTACCATAAAAAGCCTCATTATCGTCTCAGGTCCCCTGATAACAGCGTTCGCTCTGCTGCTGTTGCACGAAGTCCACGATAGGAGCAAATTGGTTTCACCGCCGGCGACACCGATTTTTACCGATCGATACGGCACCTTCTTGGCAGAGGGAACTGCCGACGAGGACGCACCACTCGGCTTTTGGGATCCGCCGGAGGCTTCGCCCAAGCGGATCGTTTCATGCCTGTTAGCGGTCGAGGACAAGCGGTATTACGAGCATTTTGGCGTCGATTTCCGTTCCCTTCTTCGGGCATTGGTGAATAACCTCAGCGGTGGACCGCGGCAGGGTGCCTCGACGATTGCGATGCAGGTGGCGCGACTACAACGCCCCGGAAAACGAACCCTCTGGAAAAAAGCGTGTGAAATGGGCACGGCGGTATGGCTCAACCGAAAGTTCGGTCATGAAAACGTGCTGCGGCACTACCTGAAAATTGTCCCTCAAGGTAATCGTATTCACGGCGTTGCCTATGCAGCGAGACGGTACTTCCAGAAACCCTTAGCAGATCTGAGCTGGGCGGAAGCGGCGGTATTGGCGAGCCTCCCCAGAGCACCGGGCAGAATGAACCTTTACCAGTTTGAGGGGCGGCGAAAAGCGTTTGAGCGTGCGAAACTGATTCTCAATCTGCTCCATAAGAGCGGGACACTCGATGCAGCCAACCTTGCAATCAGCCAGCGCCAGCTAAAGTCCTTGAAAATCCCCGTTAAGGAATCGCGACCGTACCACAGCTACCACGCTATTCTACGTCTCCAAGAAGCGGTCAACGGAGCTGCAGTCTATACCAAACCGGTATCCACTACTTTAGACCTTCCCCTTCAGGAAGTGGTGGATAGCATTGCCGGCGAAGCGATGGAGCATCTCCGTCAACGCGGCGCGGGCAATCTGGCTGTTATTGTGGCGGAGCGAGAGACGGGTGCGATTCGGAGTTATCTGGGCTCCGATTTTTACGCCGATGAGGACTTCGCCGGTGCCATCAATTATGCGACAACCCCACGATCTGCCGGCAGCACCCTGAAGCCTTTTATCTATGCTTTGGGTATGGAGACCGGAGCGTTCTCCCCCGCCAGCGTCTTGGGGGATCTCCCGTTCAATCTATCGCATTCGACGGGTCAGTACAGCGTGGCCAACTATGATGAGCGTCATCTCGGACCGATGCTCTATCGGAAGGCACTTGCCAATAGCCGAAATGTCCCGGCAGTTCATGTCCTGAAGACGGTAGGGCTAGCGAAGACATACGATCTGTTTCGTCAGTTGGGACTCGCAAAGGACGACAGATCTGCCAGTGTGTATGGGCTTGGTTTGGCAATTGGTGGGCTTTACGTCACTTTGGAGGATCTTGTCGCCGCTTATGGCGTGTTAGGGGTCGATGGCAGGGGGTTTAGGTTGCGCTGGTTTGAAACCGCTGATGAAGAGGCACCGTCGCAGCTTATCCCTGAAGATGTGGCTCGGCAGATCACCCTCTTTCTCTCCGACCCGCTAGCACGGTTGCCCACTTTCGCTCGCATGGGACCGTTGGAGTATCCCTTCCCCGTGGCGGTGAAAACTGGCACATCTCAGGGATTCCGAGATGCGTGGGCGGTGGCTTACAGCTCAAAATACATCGTCGGTACGTGGATTGGGCACCCGAATCATGATCGGATGAAACAGGTGAGTGGCCTTGACGCAGCGCAGCTGGTAAAAGGGATTCTACTCTTCTTGCACCCCAAAGAACGGCGGGGTGTAGACGAAAAGCCGTTTCCACCGCCCCAACTGCGTCAGGATTCAGAGGATTCTGTGGACTATCAGTTGGTGAAACTCTGTCCGCTGTCGGGGGAGCTTACAACTGAGGCATGTTCTGAGGTTGTTCCGGAATATCTCCCCCTTGGGACCGAAGCGAGGACCGCCTGCCGCGTCCACCAATCCTTTGCAGTTGACCGACGAACAGGAACACTGGCGGGTCCCATGACACCTCCAGAGTGGGTCGAAATTAGGAGTTATGCTGTCCTACCGCCACAGCTCGCGGCTTGGGGGGCAATACACGGCTACGGTCCCTCGCCATCGCCCTCCTCCGAATCGCCATACGCTGGCATCGCCATTGAGGAGCCGATTGATGGGAGTGTCTTTCGGTTTCATCCAGATACCCCACAGCAGTTGCAGAGCATCGCACTCAGAGCCAACGTTACCCCCGCTGTTCCTGAGATTATCTGGTATGTGGATGGGGAACCCTTTCAAAAGGTGGCATATCCCTACACAACGCGATGGCAGCTTCGCGCAGGTTCGCACGCGCTGCAAGCCCGTTTCCCTCACGCCGATATACAGAGCGGTATTATCACGATTACCGTTGCTCCGTAGCAATATGTGTGGGACAAAGGCGATTGTTATAGCGCACCCCTTTGTATAGTAGTAGGTATACGCTGTAGGCCGTAACTCCAGCAGTGTGCAGTGTAGAGGAGCCATCAGCTCAATCAACCAACATAGCCCCAGCGGGGCAACATGTATATAGCAATGCTGCATCCCTATACACCCAAGCCCCAGCGGGGCGACATGTGTAAGTAACGGTGCTGCCTCCAATAGGTTGGAAAACTATGGTGAATGCGAAAAATAAATAGACACTTTCACCCCTCAGTTTCGATTCCCCTGACAAATCGGGGTAAACTAATTATCGGGGCCGGTAGGTGCGGTTTCCCCCCGCACCGGACATCGCTCGGAAATTACCGAATTAATATTTTAATCTTCATACAGATTGTGATACAAAGGCGGTTAGGTTGCGGTGTGTAAACGCAAAATGGGCGAGGTGACCTCTCTCCTACGAGATTGTGGGTTCACTTACAGAAAGGGAACATTCTATATGAAAATAATGGCGATGGTACTTATGCTTTTGGTTCTATTTTTACCGAACACTTTTGCCCAAGAATACACACGGATGATTCTGCCCGAAGCTACGATTGTGCGTTTCGACCAGAGCAGTGTAATGCGGGTGCTGTATTCTCCGGACGGAGCACGGCTCGCTGTTCTGAGTGTCAACAGCCCTAAGGTGCCCATCGGTATTTGGCTCTACGACATAACGACCTATCGAGAGGTTGTCCAGCTCGTCGGGCCAGATTGGGTCTATGGCATAGCGTTCAGCCCGGATAGCACCACGCTTGCCAGTGGTGGGAGTCGGGACGGGACGGTGTGGTTGTGGGATACCGAGACGGGTGAACAGAAGGGTAGCCTCACCGGGCATACGGAGGGGGTCACAAGCGTGGCGTTCAGTCCAGATGGCAAGACGCTTGCCAGTGGGAGTTATGACGGCACAGTGCGTTTGTGGGATGCCGAGACGTGGGAACCTAAGGGTACACTCACTAGGGATATGAGGGTAGTCTATGACGTAGCGTTCAGTCCAGATGGCAAGACGGTCGCCGGTGGGAATTGGGACGGCACGGTGCGATTGTGGGATGCCGAGACGGGTGAACAGAAGGGTAAACTCACTGGACATACGACAGCGGTCTATAGCGTCGTGTTCAGCCCAGATGGCAAGACGCTTGCCGGTAGAAGTGAGGCAAATACGCTGTGGCTGTGGGACACCGAGATGGGTAAACCTAAGGGTACACCCACCGAGAGGATCTCAAGGGTAGTGTTCAGTCCAGATGGCAAGACGCTTGCCGGTGGTAGTTATGACCATACGGTGCGATTATGGGATGTCAAAACAGGTGAACCTAAGGGTACACTCACCGGTCATAGGCACACGGTCAATAGCGTAGCGTTCAGTCCAGATGGCAAGACATTTGCCAGTAGTGGTAGTTATGACCATACGGTGCGGTTGTGGGATGCCGAGACGTGGGAACCTAAGGGCACACTCAACGGGCATACAGAGAGGGTCATAGACATCACGTTCAGTCCATGGGTCACAGGCGTAGCGTTCAGTCCAGATGGCAAGACGCTTGCCAGTGGGAGCACGGACGGGACGCTGCGGTTGTGGAAAGTCCCTGATTAAACCGCCAAGTCTGGTAGGGGGCGTACCCTCCGAATCCCGACTCCTAATGTAGCGCAAACTGTATGCAATTAAAAAAATAATTCGGTAATTCTACGACGGACGATTCTCAATCAAGAAGTGGCTCTAACCTTGTAAATCCTTGAATTCCTGTAAATTCTGATCCAGACAATCAATACCACACATTACCGAATTAATAAATCAATCTTCATACAGATTGTGGTACAAAGGAATATTTTATGGAAATAATTTAATGAAAGGAGGCACTATGAACCGCGTCGCACCAGAACTGACAGACGTGCACCATATCAAACTCTGCTACAGCAAAGGCACCTACTGCGGGCATCCTCGACAATGTCCAATCTACAATTACGGGGACGGCGAAATTGTCGTAATCCACCACCATGCACCCGCCACCTATCAAACAAAAGAAAACATCCGGCACGGTCAAACCGGCTACAAAGGTCGGGCGAAGATCTTGCTTCAGCGATCGTACGATCACGGTCAGACCTGGTCCCACGAAAACGAGGTGGTGATCTGGGACGACTCACGCCCTTTGGAGGAGAAACGCGCCATCTTGTGGCAGGCTGATGAACCGGGGATTACCCGCGAACAAATCGACCTCGCTAGCCCGGACGCAGCGATCTACTTCCCGCGTCCACAGACGGGTCCCGCAGATGCCGACGGACATCCGACGCTGGAATGCTTTGCCTTCCGTTCCGCCGATCGGGGGCACACATGGGAGACCATTCCGACGCGAGTGGCACCACCGCCGCCGCTCAAGTATGTCCATGTGGACGGAGCGCCCTTGGTACAGTTTGCCGACGGCACACAGATGGTAGCGGCGACCTTCGGACCAAGTGCTAATGACAACTTCGTGGGGATATACGGCACCGACGACAACGGTTTGTCTTGGGAATATTTAGGGGAAGTCGCTCGCGATCCCACCGGTCTAGGACGACCGACCTACGCGAACTTACTGCTGCTGCCGAGCGGACGGTTGCAGTGCTATACCCTCAACATCGGCGGCCTCCGGAACGCAATCCAGATGGCGTATTCTGACGATGGCGGATACAGTTGGAGCGAACCGAAACCGATTGTAGCGTGGGGGCAGTCACCGTGGACGGCGGCACGTCGTGAGGAGTACATCTGGGAAGGAGCAAGACGGAACGGTGTCCACTACCGCTCACCTTGGTCGCTGCGGCTGCGTGACGGGCGGATTGTGGTGCTGTTTGGTCGGCGGAAAGCACCATTTGGAATCGGCGTCATCGTCAGTGAGGACGACGGGGATTCTTGGTCGGCTGAGGGGATCGTCCGTGCGGACGCCAGTGATTGGGATCTTGGCTACCCCGTCGCCACGGAACTTGACGATGGCCGTATTTTTACCGCTTACTACTACATGGAGAAAGACGGGGGCAACTTCGGCGGCGTACGCCATATCGCAGGCAGTTTCTTCCACTTGTGATAGAACGTGAAACGTGATGCGTGAAACGTGAAAAATGTAGTGTGTCCCGTCCTAAATAGGGTTGGCATGAGCGAGATAAAACTTTCCCATTTTTCCCGCGAAAATGCAAACTTTCCCATTTTTCCCGTCAAAATGGGGAAATTGTCCCTATTTCAGCATGAAGCGTTTTGTCATCAACCGTCGGTTGTATCACAAACAGATACAAACAATTACATTTCTATAGTCGAGAATTGTTCCCTACAACGTGAAGCGTGAAACGTGAAACGTGACAAATGAACTAGTGAACTAATGAACCAAAAACAGGAGGTTGCAAATGGAGACACAAACAATTGACCGAATTGGCGACGGTTGGTTGAGCCAACAGCCCATCTATCGAACGGATCTGGATCGCTGCACCCCCGCAGACGCGCTTGCCACAGAACCCCGTCTGCGTCGCTGGCGGACGTTGACTTACGAGATCGACTCGCTATCCGGCACCATGTTGCTAGCAGGACCGGAAACGGCGGCACCCACTATCACCTATCCGTTGAACCTTCGCGGTTTATACGCGGTGTCCGTTGGCGTCTTGCCGATTACAAGTTCCGAAGAAGGGCACCAGCTGGCAGTGCTTCTCAAACGCAGCGGAGCTGAGACATTTACAGCCCTCACGCTGCCGCCGCAAAGCGATGGCGGACCCCACCATCATGAGATCGTCGAGATGTTCTGGCGGATCACTGACCTGACAGGTCACGATTTGCAGATTGGGCAGATTAGCGCACGGGTGGCACCCGGTGATAATGCCGGTTCGTTTGAGTGTGCGCCGGCGCGGGTGGCTTACTTCAAACTTATACCCTTGACAGATGCGGAAGCACGCGCCTTTCAATCAGATCAGCAAAGTTCTGATACCAAGCGGTTGTTCGCTCACAATGATGCCCATGGACCGCACTACCAGTATCGTTTGACGACTCCTGACCATGTGAGGCGCGAGATTGAGCCGTATCGCGACACAGATTTCTCGCGCATCTATTGGGAGGCAGGGGGCGGCGACCAGACCTCATATCTCAGTCAGATTGGGCGGCGGCACACGATTGATCTCGGCGATTTCGGTCGGCGTGGGGATCGGCTGCACGTAGAAAGTTGGCATGAGTTTGAAAGACAGGGGATAGATCCATTCGATGTCGCGCTTGAGCATACACACGAGATCGGGCTTCAGTTTCACGCCAGTTATCGGGTGGCTGGTTTCCATTACCCACCGCCGCTTGACCATTTCAATACAGGCGATACCTTCTATAAGAGACATCCGGAGTGGCGCGGTGTAGACCGGACGGGTCGGCACACGCCACGAATGGCATACAGCTTTCCAGAGGTTCGCCGGTTCGTTATCTCGTTGCTTCGCGAGATGGCACAACGACCGATCGATGGCGTCTGCCTGCTCTACAACCGCCGAATGCCTTTGGTGGAGTACGAGCCACTAATCGTAGAGGGGTTCAAGGGGCAGTTCGGCGACGACCCGCACCAATTAGACCCGGACGATCCGCGCTGGCTGTCGTATCGAGCGGGCGTTCTGACGGAGTTCATGCGAGAGGTTCGTGCCGCGATGGATCAAGAGGGGCACGCACAGGGGCGTAGCAAACGTATCGAAATATCGGCGATCGTCGGCGGCACTGAGCGGGAGAACCTCATCAACGGGATGGACTTGGCGGCATGGATAGGCGAAGGTTTGGTGGACACGCTCATCCCCTATACGTCAGGACCGAACTACGACAGCAGCGTGACGGCTTGGACGGATCCGAAACAACTTGAGCACTTCGTTGATCTGGTTCGCGGAACATCATGTGTGCTTGCGCCAAATCTCATGCCGCGCCACATGACACCGGAGGAGTTTCGACGACGTGCCGCAACAGTCTATAGTGCCGGTGCTGAGCACATGTTCTTTTGGGATTGTGCGGGGGGATCGGGACGCGCCAACTGCCGCGATATGTGGAACGCACTACGGCGGCTCGGCCATCGGGACGAGATCGATGCGTGGCGAGCGTCAGGCGAGTCAGACCTGTCGAACCCGCGCATGGATCTACGTAAACTCGGCGATTGGGATCTGTCTTACGTCACGCCCGGATAGTTCAGGGCGATTTTCTTATCCTAGCCCAAGTGTTTTGGGCAGGCACAAGCCCCACGCTCAACCTGCCCTCACATTGGATTGATTCCTGTAGGGGCAATCCCTTGTGGTTGCCCTGTTGTAGGTCGATTTTCCAAAATCGACATTCTTTCGTAGGCATCCCGATACATTGGGAGGATCATAGCGTATGAGGAGGTCGAGATATGAATCTCGACCTACAGACTGTATAGGGTATGTTGACATTTTGATGTTGCTAATTCGGCAAACGCTGTAATCATTGGGTAATGTACCAAATGTAGCGCGAACTGTTAGTTTGCGAGATGGATCACAATCTAAATGAAGATTAATTTATTAATTGGGTAATTTCCGAGCGATGTCCGGTGCGGTTGGAAACCGCACCTACCGGGTCTGGGGAAATATAGAATTACCCGTTTAATTTCTTAAAACCCATACAGATTGTGGCACAAAATCACAGACATACAGCAAATTGTAAAATCAACTCAACCCGCCTGATTTTATCCTATCATTCCTTTAATGGTCGTATCCTCTTGGCTCCGGTTAAAATCTCCTCAGAAATCTTAGACATTCTTGAAAAAGAGTTGAGACCGTGATATGATAACCCAAGTTTCTCAGGCGTATCGACATTTATATGAGGTGTATCCGTAATTCAAGGCCTGGTATTGCTGGATACTGATGTTTACCCAATCGTAGGATCTTTTTTCGTAGGGGCGAGGTTTCCTCGCCCAATGGGTTGGGAGACCCAACCCCTACGCATTCAACAGGTGTCCAGACAGTTTTTTCGCAGATGGAACACTCTCGGAATAGAGACATATTATTCCTCTTTAGCCTCAGCGGGGCGATATGTATATAGCAAACTAGTTGTTGTTCTGGTGTTTGTCTGAATCGTGAGACGAAGCGTAATAGGTAATGCGGGCATCGCAGATTAGGCAATCTGCGCCACGATTGGCATCATTTGCACGACTACTGGGATTCTATAACATAAACCAAGTCGTTAGAATCAGACAGAAACCGAGTTTTGAAGAAAAAACTCGGTTTACAGTGCTTGGTCTATCAACTAGCAACTTGCGTTAATATACAAGATTCACCATCTCAATGTACCAATGAACTAACGAACTGTAGTGGATCTTAGAATTAATGAGACACTCCAAACCGGTGCGGTTGCATGAAGTTTAATTTATTAGTTCGGTAATTTGCTAGCGACATCGGCGCGGTTGAATGAAAATTAAAAAAATAATTCGGTAATTTGCTAGCGATGCCGGCGCGGTTGAAAACCGCGCCTACCGTATGTTTCGAGGCAAATCGGGATTACCGATTTAAATACTTAAACTTCATAAAACCGCGCCTACCGTGTGTTTCGAGGGAAATCGGGATTACCGATTTAAATACTTAAATCTCATCAAACCGCACCTACCATCTCAATGAACCAACCATATAAAGGAGTATAATCATGGGTCAAACAATGCGGTATTTGCCTGACGGTCGTATTGAACTTATTGGACAGGACGTGCCCGATCCGGGTGCGAATGAGGTGCAGGTCACAGGGGGCGCGTGCGGGATCTGTTCGTGGGATTTGGTGACAGCTAAGCTGGGCGATAAGATGTCTCCCATGGCACCGCCCGGACACGAAGGGGTCGGTTATGTGAGCAAGATCGGCGCGGAGGTCACCGGCGTGAAGGAAGGCGACCGCGTCGCAGGTGGCGGTTTTGCGACGGTGCGAAATCTGTCAGCGGAAAGGTTGTACAAGATCCCAGAATCTGCAAAGCCCGATGAACAGTGGATTGTGGAGCCTGTATCTTGTGCGGTCACGGGAGTTGATCACTGCCAGATCAGAGGTGGAGATCGGGTTGCTGTTGTCGGCTGCGGGTTCATGGGCTTACTGATTACGCAAGGTTTGCTGCACCACCCACTTGACCAACTGATCGCAATTGATGTGGTGCAGAACCGTCTGGAGGTGGCAAAGCAGTTTGGTGTGGACGAGGTGTATAACACAACCGAAGTCGATACGACTGAACTGGCGGCAGACCTGAAAGCGCGGGAGATTGATGTGGTTGTGGATACGTCGGGACATCAGGGCGGGCTGGATCTCGCCACCGATATTGTCAAGCGGGGTGGACGGATCAATCTGTTCGGATGGCTCAAGGGCGATACTGCGACCTTTGATCCGACCAAATGGCACATGGGCGGGTTTACAGTTGTCAATTCGTCGCCATCATCGAAGATCCGTGACACCTTTGAAGCCGCTATCCGAATGATACATAACGGCGTGTTCGATCTCGAACCGTTGGTCACGCACACGGCGACGTTGGAGGAGTACCCGAATCTGATGCAACGGCTTGTAGCGGGCGATTCAAGCTATATTAAAGGTGTGATTACACTCGGATAGTTCGTGCCGATTTAGTTTACTAGCAGGAATTACGCACTTCAGATTGTAGGGAACGCAGATCTGCGTTCCCTACGAATTACAAGGGCTGAATCATCATTACGAAGCGTTAACGTATCCAACTGCATAAGTCCTAACTAGTTCATTAATGAACCAATATACGTTTTGCACTTTCTTTTTACACTCATGTTAAGAAATTGTGCAACAGAAACCGAGTTTTGCCGAAAAAACTCGGTTTCTCTTCGTGTTTTGCACTTTCTTTTAACATGAACTGAATCAAAAAGGTACTATGCTATGACAGCGAAGACATTTCCGAAAGTGGAGTGGGAGGTTGCTCTCCCTTCCGACGTGGGGATAGATGCTGAGAAATTGAACCTGGCCAAGGGGTGGCTCGATTCAAAGTTTGCAGATGACAGATACCGCATAGCGATTGTGCGGGACGGCTATCTCGTGGCAGAATGGACACATAATATCCTAAGTGGGGAAAAGCATCACATCGCCTCTGCCAATAAGTCGATCCTGTCCAGTATGCTCGGCATAGCGGTTGAGGAGGGCAAAATCGGAAGTGCCGACGATCTCGCTGTGGACTACTATCCTGAGCTGATGGAGGTGCCGGAGGGCGAAGGTCCCAAGGAGGGGCGGTGGGCATTTGAGGCGAATCGTGGGATGACGCTTCGACATCTGATCTGCAATGTATCGGGATATATGAAACCGGGTGAAGCACCGGGACAGGTGTTCAATTATCAGACCAACGGGATGTGTGTGCTTTCGCACTGCATCGAGAAAGCGTATGGGTTGTATGATGTCAATCGTCCGGAGGAATCACCGAAGATTTCACCGCTTTACAAGGAGAAGATCGCTGATGTGATTGGTGCGGATTGGGAGTATAGATCGAGATCCCAACAGATGCACGATAAAGCGCGGCTCCACATCTTTGGGTGGGGTTCGGAAATTCTCACCAGTCTGCGAGCGTTGGCACGGTTGGGTTGGCTCTGGTGCAACTGGGGCAGGTGGGAAGGGAGGTCCGTAATCCCCGAAAGCTGGCTACGCGAGGCAACTGCTGTCGCGCCCGATATTCTGGCGAACAGTCCTGAGAATATGTGGCGGTACGGACACGGATTTTGGACAAATCAAAAGGGCAAACTCTGGCACGATCTGCCAAGAGAGGGGTATGCCGCTTGGGGTGCGGGTGGGCATTATGTGGTTGTGTTTCCGAGCTACGAACTTGTCGTAGTGATGAATCCCACGCCCTATCCGGGATCGTCGCAGCCTTACGAGACGCATACCGTCACATGGTTACAGCAGCAAGAGGTTTTGAGGCTGATCCTCGATGCGTGTGAAGCGTGAAACGTGAAACGTAACGCACTAAGTAGATACTGATTTACTGCACAAGAAACGGATTAAGTATTTAGCCAGTGGATAAATGCTTAATCTGAATCCTTACTTTTACGATCTGGTATAAGCTTATTCAGAATCAATCGAATGTCCGCTCGAATCTCATCAAATCGTCTATCAATAGCATCAAATCGTCTATCAATAGCATCAAATCGTTTATCGATAGTCTCAAATCGCCTATCGATAGTCTCAAATCGTCTATCAACAGCCTCGAATTGTTTATCAACAGCCCCGAATCGTCTATTAACATCATTACGGAAATCATCAATGCGTTTGTTGGTTTGTCGGTTGACATATATCACAATGCCCCCAACACCAACAACAATTGACACGATGATTGTAAGTGTCTGTCCCCAATCATTCATGTGTTTACCTCCTTATTAACTTTAACAATATACATCAATTATATCCTACTGTCAAGAACAAAGATAAGTCCACTTCTAGTGTCGTAGGTTGGGTTGAACGACAGTGAAACCCAACATCGTTGGTTGAAGTCCTAACTCCGTTGGGTTTCACTCAAATCTATTTATAAGTAAAGTATTGTTGAAAGACGAGACCGTTATTTTCTTTGATAGGGATTGGGGTAGAACCGTTCAACCCAACCTACGGGCTCGATGCGTGTGAAACGTAATGCGTAAAACGTGAATGAACTATAGTAGATTTTAGAATTAATGAGACACTCAAAATCGGCGCAGTTGGAAACAGCGCCTACCAAGCATGGGGAGCGAAAGTGTTTATTTATTTTTTGAATTCACTATAATGAACCAATGAACCAGCAGAATGAGGAGGTTAGCGATGACCGAATCAAGGAAGCGAGAGCTACAAGCAGAACTAGATAGCATGACCGTCCATCAAGAAACGCGGGTTGGGTGGGATGAAAATACGCCGCCCAATGAAACCTTAGATCAATATGGCAACCTCTTGGCGAGAAATCGGGGGGTGGTGCCGGTGCCGGACAATCGATCCCCCAAGCGTCGGGTGTACGATGATCCGAGCGTCGAGGCACTACGGGCACACCTCCGAGAACATAACGGGATTCGCGGTCTCGAAATCTGCGACCCCAGCGAGGTAGAGCGTGCCGCTCGGATTTTCCGTCGAGACGGCTTCGTGGTGGTGCGCGATCTGCTCAACGCGGAACAGCTAGCGACTTGGAGGGCAGGCTGCGCCGAGGCACTGAAACAGATCTTGGAAACCCCCGGTCCGGGAGAGCGGAAATATATGACCGAAACCGGACGGCTGCCACACCGATACAGCTACGGCACCTGTTCCGCTTCGAGGCAGATGCTCCACCATCCCGCCTGGGCGCATATGATCGACCTGCCGACGACCACGCCCATTGTCACGGAGATCTTCGGTTCTTCCGATTACCGCGTTTGGGGTTCTGGTGGCGATCTCTGTCTGCCCGGCGCAGTCGAATATCAACACCTCCACTCCGACGGCAGAGACGGACAGCACCTCTCAGAGGCGCGCATCGAGCAGGCACGACGGGTGGGGGTTGAGTTCGATACCGACAGCTCGGGCAACTTGGATGTGCCGACAATCAAGTTGATTATGGAGATGACACCGCCGACGGTAACCATCAACTTCTTGATGGCGGACCTCACGTGGGAGAACGGTCCAATTCGTCAGATTCCGGGGACGCATACCGCGCAGCAGCCACCACCGATAACCGACGATGAACCCGATTGGATGCGACATTCAACGCTCGTCGGTGCCCCCGCGGGTGCCGGTGTTTTCCGCGATAACCGAGCGTGGCACGGTGCAACCCCCAATCTGTCCAAAGAGGTCAGGTCGCTGCCAAACGTCGAGTATGCCGCCCCGTGGCGCACGCGGGACGGGTTTAAGGTGGTCATGCCCCATGAGATGTGGGAAACAATGACACCGCACGGCAAGAAATTGTGCGACTGGATCAAGGCGGAGCCGGGCGTTTGGCCCCCCGGTGCCGGTATCATGCACCCGCTCGCAGGTGCGCGCGAAGAGGCAGCAAAGTGAGTGATGCGTGAAACGTGAATCAACTGATGCACTAATGAACTTGGTTCATATCAAAAGAAAGTGCAAAATGCAAAGAGAAACCGAGTCTTTTCGGAAGTACGGGCGGGGTAACCCCGCCCCTACGGTTTCTTTGCACTATTTCTTAACATGAGCCATGAACTTATTTAGGAGGCAACCCATGTTAAACTGGGGCGTTATGAGTGCCGGCGGCATCGCCTACGTCTTCTGCAATGCGATGCGCTTTACGGACTCTGGGGGTATTCTTGCGGTCGCGAGTCGTACCCAATCCCGTATGGACAGGTTGGTGGACGATTTTGATATCCCCCGACAATACACCAGCTATGAGGCACTGTTAGAGGACGACGAGATCGATGCCATCTATATCGCAACGATCCACCCACTCCACGCCGAATGGGCGATTAAATGCGCCGAAGCCGGCAAGCACATCCTCGTCGAGAAACCGATTAGCATGAACCACGCCGAAGCCGCGGCGATGGTTGACGCTGCACGGGAAAACGATGTGTTCCTTATGGAAGCCTTTATGTATCGGTGCCATCCGCAGATCCAACGGGTGGTTCAGCTTATACAGGATGGCGCTATCGGCGATGTCCACATCGTTCGGGCAACGTTCGGTGGGCAGGTCGGTTTCAACCCGCAAAGCCGGATTTACAACCGCGAAATGGGCGGCGGGGGTATCCTCGATCTGGGATGCTATACCGCTTCAGCCGTCCGCCGCTTCGCCGGTGCTGCCGAAGGGAAGCTGTTTCTGCATCCGACTGTGGTAAAAGCGACCGGGAAGGTGGGCCCCACGGGGGTAGACCACATCGCCGCAGCCGCACTCAAGTTTGAAAACAACATCGTTGGGGATATAGTTGCTGCGGTCGAGGGGAGCGTTGGGAGGGGTGTCTCCATCCACGGCTCGGAGGGGGTTATCACGATCCCGAATCCGTGGCTGCCTTCTTCGCCGTGTCGGGGTGCGAAGGAACCGCTGCCGCTTGATACCGTCTTTCCGTCATCGACGATCATCGTTCAACCCCATGGTGAGGGCGAACCCACTGAGATTGAGGTCACTGTTGACCGCGACCTCTTTACCTATGAAGCGGACATGGTCGCCAATCACATCGACGCACGGCAAGCCCCTGCAATGTCTTGGGACGATACGCTTTCAAATATGCGACTGTTGGACACTTGGCGGGAACAGGTTGGGGTGGTTCATTAACGATAATATGTAGGAATGAGGAGGCGAGGAAGCGGGGAAGCGAGGAGGCGGGGAAAGATACTCGCTCCCTCACCCCCACGCTCCCTCGTTCACTCCCTTACGCACTGTTCTTCTAAGGAGATTAGTCTATGCGAAAAGCTAACATTGCATCGGTCGGTTTGGGCGCGGTGGCACAACGCTGGCATCTGCCGACCATCGCTGAGTTGACAAAAAAAGGAGATCTGAATTTTATCGCCGTATGCGATATCGATGAAGCGAAGGCGAGCGAGACCGGGAAACAGTACGGTCTGCCGTACTATACCGATGTCGAAGAGATGTTAGAAAAACACAAGGATATCGATGTCGTAGACGTTTGCGCTGGCGATTATGAGCATCATACGGTCGCGAAGATTGCCGCGGAACATAAGATGCACCCGATCGTCGAAAAACCGATGGCACCGACCCTGCCCATATGCGATGTAATCATAAACGCCTGCAAGAAAAACGGCGTCCACTTCGAGGTCGCCGAAAACTACTTCCGGATGCCGAACGATCGGATCCTCATCAAGCTAATCACCGAGGGTGTACTCGGTGACATCATGCGAGTCCACTTTATCGAACCGTCTGGGCGAGGCAGACAGTTTGTGCACGGGGCGAAACCGCAAGGGATCGCTCGCCCGGTCTCGACGTTTGGCTCCCACTCCGGTGTCTGTATTGATATGGGTGTGCATCGGATGTCTCAGCTCCGGTTTTATGCCCAGAGCGAGCCGAAACGGATAGCGGGAATCACCAAGCAGTTCGTCCCGAACACCGAGAGGGTATACGAGGATTGGGGGCACGCACTGATCGAGTTTGAAAGCGGTGCGGTCGGTGTCTACGAGGCGTCGCAGGTCGGTGAGGAAACGATCCGGTACAACCAGGTCATGGGAACAAAAGGGGTGATGACAAACGCCAATTATTGGACCTCCGATTTCCCACTCCGTGCGATGGTGGACGGCGAGATGCAGGATATTCCGATCGAGAGGGAGCGGCATACCGTCGATGGGGTTGATGTCCTGTCAAGGATAGTTGTCCACACCGATCCGCAGATTGTATATGAGAATCCGTTCCGAGAATATGCGATAGATGATTGGAACGTCGGGACCGCTGAGGAGATCATGAGCATCGCCAACGCCGCGCTGTATGACCGTGAACCGGAATACGGGATTGGTGGACGGAAAGATGTGGAGATGTGTATCGCGCTCTATGAATCTTCGCTTACGGGGATGACACCTGTCGATCTGCCGATAACGGAGATCACCAATTATGAGCAGATGGTCCACGACGAGTATCGTGAAGCGTTTGGTCACGCCCCCGACGAAATTTGAGTTAGTTCACTAGTGCTGCCAAATGTAGCGCGAACTGTTAGTTTGCGGCGTGGGATCACAATCTAACAGATCGTGGTACAACAGACTTCTATGAAATAAGTTTGGGTGTCAAGATATGAATCTCGACCTACAATTGGCTAGTTGATTTAATGAACCGATGAACAAATATGGGAGGGAATACCGATGCCAAAAGATGAGATTTTTCAGGAAACTGTTACTCGTGTCGAAAAGCCGTCATCACACTTTACGCTACTTCGTGCGCCCAGTGGGGATTACCTCGGCGCGTCCGATGATGGATTTGCGACCTTTGACTATGTGGACGATCAGGCGATATGGGACGCCGACGGAGAGGGCTATCGTCATGTAGCAACGGGCCTCACCGTTGGGGTAGAATCCCCGCGCTCCAAGGAGGGAGATTATCTCCGTCATGGTGGGAAGTGGCTCGCCAGTGACGGCACACTTGCCGATGCCGCCGCGCTGTTCGTCTCTGGTCACGGTCCCGCGCACATGCCGTCAACATATCTGGAATCGTTCAGAGAGAACGGATGGGTCTGTGTACCTGCGGTCATCGATCCCGATGTGATTGAGGAGTTGGAGCGGGTCAGCTACACCGGTCGTTGGGAAAGCGACGGAGAGTTTGATCGGAGCGTTGCACCGATGCTCCAGACTTCAGCGGTCGCAAAGATCGCGACGGAGCCTGTCTCCTTGTGGTTGATGCGCGAATATATGGGGGTCCAAGACATTCGACTCGGACATTCGCCCGGCTTCGCCATACTTCCCAAAGACGACGGCAAACGGAACGTCCAAGGCTGGCATTCCGATTTCCCGTATCTCTGGGGCATTGCCGGCAGGACAAAGGACCGGATCCCTGTGCATCAGGTTGATGGATTCGCCATGGGTGTCCAGCGCAACCTGTGCGTATCGGAATTTCGGAAGGAGAATGGGGCGACCTGTTTCAAACTCGGCTCACACGCACTCGGCGCAGGACCGCCCGTCGAATGGGGCACCGGAAACGCAAACAAGGAGCCGGGACATCGTGAAGCGAGGGGGCTGCCCTACACCGGTCCCGATGCCGATGTCGTTGAGGCACCGCCCGGCAGTTATATCCTCTACGATTCGCGGACGTGGCATCGTGCAGGCGTGAACCGTACCCCGCATAAACGCGCCGCCATGTTGCAGGCGGTGGTCCCGATGTACATGATGCCGTTCAGGGACACCAGTCGCGTGTACAAGAATTTTATCAAAGGTCCCTATGTCGAGGAACTGACCGAACTTGAGAAACGGGAGCTTGAGTCGCTGATGGTGAGCCGGATGCTCAGTCCCGATGGGCCTCTGGCAATCACGGTTGATGATGAGTTGACTGAGCGGGTTCGCTCTGCGGATTGATGCTGTTGTCTGAATCGCGGATAAGGATGCGTGAAACGTGAAACGTGATGCGTGACAGATTGTAATGTATAAAGTTCATCAGATCTGTCTCATTAAATTGTCTGAATCCGGATTTTCAGAATCGAAGGATAAACAGGATAAGAAAGGGAGCGTCCAAAAATCCATGAGTGCTAGGGTCGGGAAGACGACGAAACTGTCTGAATCGCGGATTAAGAGGATTACACAGATTGCGCGGATAAGAGCGCGTGAAACGTGATGCGTGACAGATTGTAATGTATAGGGTTCATTAGTTCAATGAACCAACATAGCCCCAGCGGGGCGATATGTATATAGAAAGGCAATACGCCTAATCCCCGCGCTCCAGCGGAGCGCAATGTATAGAATTCATCAATTCGATGCACCAAAGTAGTAGGCATACTCCGTATGCCGTAACCACAGTTAATGAACCAATGAACCAACGTAGCTCCAGCGGGGCACCATGTATATAGAATCCTAGCTTGAATAAAATGAATGGAAACCACAATGCCAGATTTTACAGACGAAGAGTTATTGCAAATCATTGAATATAATGAAGCTGATTGCGTCGAGTTTAAAGAGTCTTTGTCCGGTGATGCTCCGAGAGAAATAAGAGAAGCTATTTGTGCATTTGCCAACGATTTACCCCACCGCGAAAAACCTGGCTTTGTTTTCGTGGGAGTGAGGAACGACAGAACTATCGCAGGTCTACCTGTTACGGACCGATTGCTCCGGCGGTTGGCTGATATGAAAACCGATGGGAATACCGTACCGCCCCCATCCCTAAACGTTGAAAAGCGCGTACTGCAAGGTAAAGAAATTGCCGTGGTCACGGTACAACCCTCCGATTCGCCGCCGGTTCGATACAGAGGTACTATCCATATCCGTACTGGTCCGCGCCGCGGTATCGCCACAGCACAGGATGAAAGGATTCTCAACGAAAAGCGGCGATTTGGCAACATTCCCTTTGACCTGCACCCTATTCCCACAGCCGACATCTCGGACCTTAACCTAGTCCCGTTCGAGAACGAATATCTACCGCAAGCGGTTGCCTCTGATATACTTGAAGCCAATGAACGCACTCCCGAAGAACGTCTTACAGCGATGAAGATGATTGCGCCAGGCGATGAACGAACCCCAACGGTGTTGGGAATATTGGTACTCGGCAAAAATCCACAGGACTTTCTTCCAGGGGCTTACCTACAATTCCTCAGGATTGATGGCAACGAGCTAGCAGATAATATTCTTGATAGTGAAGAGATGTGCGGTACAATTCCTGACCTGCTTCGCCGTCTGGACGAGAAACTGACCGCTCACAATCGTATCACTGTTGATTTCACAACCAGCGTCGTCGAACAACGAACGGAACTTTATCCTATCCCAGCGCTGCAACAGATCACTCGGAATGCCGTTATGCACAGAACTTATGAAGCAACGCACGCGCCGATTCGTGTATCTTGGTTCAATGACCGCATTGAGGTTTTAAGCCCCGGTGGCGTGTTTGGGGTGGTAACGGCTGCGAATTTTGGCCAACCCGGACTTACCGATTATCGGAACCCCAATCTCGCGGAAGCGATGAAAAATCTAGGCTATGTACAGCGGTTTGGCGTGGGAATACCGACAGCGAGAAGGCTGCTGAAAGCAGCGGGACACCCAGAACCGGAATTTGCAATTAATGATACCAACATACATGTCACGATAAGGGCATTGCCCAAATTCTAAAAAGAGATAAAAATGTCTGTCCCAATTTTAACCTTTTTCAATAATAAGAGCGGTGCTGGCAAGACATCCTTGGTCTATCATCTATCGTGGATGCTATCCGATATTGATTATCAAGTACTTGCTTGTGACCTCGATCCACAGGCGAACCTTACCCGTATGTTTATCAATGAGGAACGCCTAGAAATGCTGTGGCCTGACAATGGACCAAGAAAAACCATCTATAATGCCCTCCAACCGCTTTTGGACGGGACCGGAGACATTGAGCAACCTTACTTGGAGCGGATAGCACCGAAGTTGAGCCTTATCGTAGGGGACCTTTCATTATCTGCTACCGAGGAGGCGTTTTCGATCCAATGGCAAGCGTGTCTTGACCGTCGCCCACGGGCTTTCCGTGTCATCTCAGCACTATGGCGCATTTTACAAACGGCAGCGAACGATAGTGGTGCTGAAATCGTCTTGGTAGATGTGGGGCCCAACTTAGGGGCTTTGAATAGAGCGGTGCTGATTGCGACGGATTACGTTATCGTTCCGCTTGGCACCGATCTAATCGCACTTCAAGGACTGCGTACCCTCGGGTCAACCCTACGAGATTGGCGCAATGGGTGGAAAGATAGATATGACTGTAACCCCATCCCTGACCTATGTATACCCGATGGATTAATCCAACCCATCGGGTATACGGTACAGCAGCACGGAATTCTTTTGGGGCGTCCCATTCGGGCATACGATAAGTGGGTCAATCGTATGCCGGAGGAATATGCTCGAAACCTACTGGACGATAACGATGGACCTTACCCTAAGACACCGGCGCAAGATGAAGCACACGCCCTCGCGACTGTCAAGCACTACCGAAGCTTAGTGTCGATGGCGCAGGAAGCACGTAAGCCTATGTTTCAGCTCACACCAGCCGATGGCGCGATGGGCAGCCACGCCGATGCCGCCAATACCGCCCGCGCCGATTTCAAGGCTCTGGCTGAGAAGATCGCCGCAAGGATTAATTTGGAAAAATGTAAGGAAACCGTCTGAATCGCGGATTCAGCGGATTACGCAGATTGCGCGGATAAGGACGCGTGAAACGTGATGCTTGAAAGCAGATTGTAATGTATGGAGTCCGTCAGTTCAATTGAACCAATGAACCAAAGCGACCTGAGATAGGTGTAAACTATGTCAAACCGTAACACCCGAATCCGGGATAACCATGACCGAGGAACGGTCGGCGATTTTCTGGAAGCCAACATTAAGGACGATGCATCGCTCTCGGTGGTGTCGGCGTACTTCACGATCCACGCCTTTGAAGCCCTCAAAGAGCGTCTGTGGAAAATTGACGGACTGCGATTCCTGTTCGGTGAGCCCGACTTTATCAAAAATCTCGACGCAAGGGACACCGATCCGAAAGCCTTCAAAATTGAGGACGAGGGTTTGCAGCTTGACAAGCCGCTTCAACAGAGACCGATTGCTAAAGAATGCGCTGAGTGGATAAAAAAGAAGGTGGAGATTAAGTCAACCCGGCAATCGAATCTACTCCACGGGAAGATGTATCATATCGGCAACAACGACGAGGAAAAAGCCATCATGGGCAGTTCCAATTTTACCGTGCAGGGACTCGGATTGAGTCAGTCGAACAGTAACATTGAGCTCAATCTTGAGGTGGAGGACTCCCAAGACCGTCGAGACCTGAAAGCGTGGTTTGATGATGTCTGGAATGACAATGAACGGGTCGAAGATGTAAAGAAAAAGGTAATTGCTAGGTTAGAGAAGCTGGGGGACGATCAGGCACCAGAGTTCATCTATTACAAGACACTCTACGAGCTGTTCCGGGACGACTTAGAAGCCCGAATGAACAACGAGCAGAAATTAGAAGACACGCACCTGTACGACACCAAAATCTGGGATAAATTGTACGACTTCCAGAAAGATGGCGTCAAAAGCGTTATCGCCCGTCTGCTACGGCATAACGGCTGCATCCTCGCCGATAGCGTGGGATTGGGCAAAACCTACACGGCATTGGCGGTTATCAAGTTCTTTGAATTGAGAAATGAGCGTGTCTTAGTGTTGTGTCCCAAAAAGTTACGCGAAAACTGGGCGTTGTATCCAGTGCATTACAACCAGCGCAGCAATCCTTTCGAGGACGACAAATTCGGCTACTCGCTTCTATCGCATACCGACCTATCCCGTTACAGCGGCGACACCGACGGCACTGATTTGGCAGGCTTTAATTGGAGCAATTTTGACTTGGTGGTGATCGACGAATCGCACAACTTCCGCAACGACACCAAACCGACCCTTGATGACGCCGGTAATATCACCCGCCACAGTCGCTACTCGCGGTTGTTGGAAGAGGTTATCAAGGAAGGTGCCCAAACGAAGGTGTTGATGCTTTCAGCGACGCCGGTGAACACCTCACTCATTGACCTGCGAAATCAGATCTACCTGATGACCGGAAAGCGTGAAGAGACTTTCCGGGAAAGCTTAGGAATCGGTAATATCCGCGCTTTGCTAGGGCAGGCACAAAGGGAGTTTAAGGCATGGGAAGACGATAAAGACAGTGGTAGAGACAAATTGAAATTGCTGACTAAATTGGGGGCTGATTTTTTCCGATTACTCGGTGGTGTGTCTATTGCCCGTTCTCGGCGGCACATTGAAAATTTCTACGCCGATGAAATAGGGAGAATTGGGGAGTTTCCCGAACAACTGAAACCGGAAAACCATCACCCATTGACCGACCTGACCGGCGCGCTCTCTTATAAATACTTGGCGGATCAGATAGAGAAATTCTCCCTGTCCGTTTATACGCCATCCAGTTACGTCATCAGCGAGGCAGCAAAACAGCGACTGGCAAAAGAGAAACAGGACTTCCGTTTCAATCAGTTAGACCGTGAGAAATTCCTGATTGGGATGATGCAGACCAACTTTCTCAAGCGTTTGGAGAGCTCCGCACACTCCCTCACAGAAACGCTTGAACGCACAATCGGCAAAATTGACGACTTACTGGAAAAGATTGATCGCTACGAACAGAATCAGCAGACGCCGCAAGCGGGGTCCGAGGTGCTGCTAGAGAACGACATCCTACCGGAGGACGACGAAGACGATGAGGAGTTTCTGGTAAATAAGGCGCGCTACCCCTATCACCTCCGGGAATTGGATTGTGTCTGCTGGAAAGAAGATCTCATAAAGGACAGAGAGACGTTGAGCGAGGCGTGGGAAAGCGTCAAAGCAATTACGCCGGAGCGGGATGGCAAACTTCAAGCGATTAAGGCGCATATTCGGGAGAAGGCAGAACACCCACCGACCGACAAGGACGGGGAGACCAACCGCAAGCTGCTGGTGTTCACCACCTTCAAGGACACGGCGGAGTACCTCTATGATAACCTGTCGGATCTGGCGGCGGAACTGAACCTGAATATGGCGATGGTCTCCGGTGACGTGACGCGAACCCAATCCCGCCCAAACAACTTCAACGCCATCCTGACCAATTTCGCACCGCGAGCACGCGGGCGCACTGACAACGATGGCGATGAAATCGATCTGCTAATCGCCACCGATTGCATATCGGAGGGACAGAACCTACAGGATTGCGACACGGTGTTGAACTACGACATCCACTGGAATCCGGTGCGTATCATCCAACGCTTTGGACGCATTGACCGCATCGGCAGCCGCAACAAGTCAGTGCGAATGATTAACTATTGGCCCACCGAAGATATGGAGGTCTACCTGCGCTTGCAAAGCCGTGTCGAGGCTCGCATGGCACTTGCGGACGCTGCAGCAACCGGCACTGATGACCCATTGAACGAATCGGCATACGAACAAGCCCAGATGGAACTGAATTTCCGTAATCAACAACTGAGGCAGCTGCGCGAGGAGGTGCTAGACTTCGATGACCTCTCCGATGGCGTTGTGCTGAGCGATTTTACGCTCGATTACTTCTTTACCCAATTGTTGCGGTATCTGGAAAAGAACAAAAAGGAGTTGGAAGCGACCCCCAACGGCGTGTATGCGGTCACCCACGATGCAGACCGTCCGATGGAAAGAGGGGTTATCTTTTTTCTCCGCCAACGGAACGCCAGTACGGATATACAGAGAAAAACAGCCAGCCCGATCCACCCTTTTTATGGGGTCTATATCCGCAACACTGGTGACATCCGCTACGGTTGTGCAAACACCCGACAGGTGCTGGATCTGTTTGAATCGGCGGCTGTCGGCAAGACTCAACCGTTGCATAACCTATGCGTCCAATTTGACAGCGAAACCAAAAATGGCAAGAAGATGGGACGGTATAACGGACTGTTGAAAGCGGTTATTGACCACATCAGCAGGGCGCATACGACGACACAAACCAACAATATGGGACTTAGTGGCTCACGCGACTTTGCACTCCCTCTGGAATCCGAAACCCCCAGAGATACCAGTGATTTTGAGTTGGTGACATGGCTAGTGATCACCACCCCACAGAGAAAAAGCTGAAAACGGGAAAACCGGAAAACGAGACAAGGTATTCAGTCATCCCCCGATTTATCGGGGCGACATGTGCCATTTGTCTGAATCACGGATTAACACGGATTCACGGATTCACGGATAAGAGGAAAAAATGGGAAGCCCAGCTTTTAGCCCCAACGGGGCGATATGTTTATAGCTAGGTGATAGGCCCTTTCTCTCAAGCCCCAGAGGGGCGACATGTTAGGACTTATGCAGTTCAGGTTGTAGGGAACGCAGATCTGCGTTCCCTACGCACATAACAAGGAACGAAACAGATGAGCAACGAAGAAATCAGAAAGAAGGAAGAAATCGAATTCGCCTTGGCGGCAATGATTGACGACGATTTTTTGGAAACCTCAAAGGATCTGTTGGAGGTTTTGGGCTACTGTAGCGACCGGACTGCGAACTTCCCGGTAACAGCGGATCACTTTATTTGGCGGTTTCCAGCTCCAAACGAAAACACCGACACAGAGCGGGAATTCCGCCAGAACGTGGAATCGGTCGAGCTGGTGTTTCAAGTCAGCAGCACGGAAATTGCCCCCGACGATCAGCCAATGCTGTTTGAGGTGCCTACCTTTGATGAGGGATATGTAAGGACTTTCACCTTCTTTGCAATCGAATTGAAAGATTCGGACTACCCACGAGGCAAATATGCCCAATTCACACGGGAGGTCAACAAGCGGTTTATAATGCCTGTTGTGGTATTCTTTCGCGTTAAAGACCGTTTGACCATCGGCTTTGTCGGGCGCCGTCAACACAGGCGTGACCCAGACCGCGATGTGTTAGAACAGGTTACGCTGATTAAGGACATTCGTCTGGATGATCCACACCGGGCGCATCTGGATATCCTGTTTGAACTCTCATTAGAGGAATGCGCGAAGTGGATGAGGGACCACAACGAACAGGAAAACTTCGATGGTTTGCTTGCGGCGTGGCTTGCCCGACTGGACACCGAAGAGCTCAACAAGAAATTCTACCGGGAACTGTTCGCTTGGTTTGAATGGGCGGTTGCTGAAGGGCAATTCCCCACAGATAAAAATCGCACCCTGAAGCCGGAGGAGCATGTCATCCGCTTAATCACACGCCTCCTGTTCGTCTGGTTTATCAAAGAGAAGGGACTAATTGCAGGTGAACTGTTCAATGAGGCGCGAATTTCCCCCTTGCTGAAGGACTACGACCGGGACACCGGCAATTCCTACTACCGCGCTGTGCTGCAAAACCTGTTTTTTGCCACGCTGAACACCGAGATAGGAAAACGTAAGTTTAGCGAAGGGGGAAACCCACGCCATCGCAATTTCTCACTGTATCGCTACAAGGATCAGATAACTGACCCCGATAAACTGCTGGGGCTATTTGAGAAAACGCCATTTATCAACGGGGGATTGTTCGATTGCCTCGACAGCGAGGAGGCAACACGAGATGGCGGCTACCGTATCGACTGCTTTTCTGATGTGGATTACGGTAAATTGAGAGTTCCCAACCGTCTCTTTTTTGACAAGGAGCATGGTTTGATTCCTCTCCTAGAACACTACAAATTCACCGTTGAGGAAAATACACCGATAGAGCAGGAGGTCGCGTTAGATCCAGAACTACTCGGCAAGGTGTTTGAAAATCTGCTCGCTGCATATAACCCCGAAACCGGCGCAACAGCACGGAAACAGACCGGCTCCTACTATACCCCGCGTCCCATCGTAGACTACATGGTGGAGGAGGCGTTAGTGACGACACTAACAGAGCAGGTCTCCCCAACGCACGGAGATGCGAAGTTTTGGGAGGAACGGTTACGCTATCTGTTCGATTATGCGAAGGTGTTTGACGATGCGAGCGAATGGTTCGATAGCCGCAAAGCTGACGCGGTGGTGCGAGCAATTTCAGAACTTAAAATACTGGATCCGGCGGTCGGTTCCGGTGCGTTTCCGATGGGCGTCTTGCACAAGCTAACCCTCGCCCTGCGGCGACTTGACCCGGATAACAAACGCTGGGAAGCATTGCAAAAGGAACGTGCCGCCCAACGCGCGGCGGATGCGTTTGATACGGAAGATGATCAAACGCGACGTGAGGAACTCCTCGAAATCAACGAAACTTTCAAACGCTACCGCGATTCGGACTTCGGACGGAAGTTATATCTGATTCAAAACAGTATCTTCGGCGTGGACATTCAATCTATCGCCTGTCAAATCGCCAAACTCCGCTTCTTCATCTCCCTTGCTATTGAGCAGGAGCCGGATAGAAGCGCAGACAACTTTGGAATCAAGCCGCTGCCGAATCTGGAGACACGGTTTATTACAGCGAACACACTCATCGGTCTCGAAGAGGAGCGAACCCTGACAAGTCCCAAAGCGAGGGATTTAGAGCGAGAATTGGGCGAGAACCGCGAGCGGCATTTCCACGCAACAACGCGCCCACAGAAACTGGCGTGTAAACGAGCGGACAAGAAGTTGCGGCGGGGGTTGGCGAAGGAATTAAAGGATATTGGGATGCCCCCCGATGATGCGGAGAAAATTGCCCATTGGGACCCTTACGATCAGAACGCAAGTGCGGATTGGTTTGATTCGGAATGGATGTTTGGTATCGTAGACGGGTTTGATGTGGTGATTGGGAATCCGCCGTATGTTAGCCATGATAAAATTTCCAAACAGCTTAAAACCGAAATTAAAGATCGCTATCAATCTTACGAACCCTTTGCGGATATGTACTGCTATTTCATTGAAAAAGCAATAGGGTTGCAAAATCAGCAAGGAATACTTAGCTTTATTACTTCAAATTCATATTTGAGAGCGGAATATGGTGCCCCAATCCGAAAGCTGCTGAAAAATGAGAATATGCTGCTTAGAGTGTTAAATATTGAAGATTCACAGGTTTTCGAGAGTGTGATTGTTAATGTCGCAATAATAGTGTCTCGTAAATCGACAAATCTCACTGATGATTTTTGTATTGTTGTCAATTCGCCATTTTCAGGTAATAGTTTTGAGGATTTTATAAAAAGCAATGGTTTTCATTATCCTCAAGCGTACTTTAATTCAAAGTCGTGGAACCTTATAGAACCAGAACTTGTTGAACTTCAAAGGAAATTGGAATCATCAGGGAAAACTCTCGAACAGCTGAGAACAAAAATTAGACTTGGTATTGCGACCGGCAGCAATGAAGCCTTTCTGATAGGTGAAGATAAGAAACGAGAACTTTGTGAAAGAAACCCTGTCAATGCTGAAATCATAAAACCCATTTTGAGAGGTAGAGATATTTTTCGCTACAGTTACACATCAGCGGGGCAGTATATTTTGCTGGCTAAAAATGGAGTCAATGTGCAAAGAGATTATCCTGATATATACGAACATTTAGAGTCATTCGGGGATAGGTTCAGGAATCGTGGGGCGCAAGGACAACACTGGACGAATCTAAGGGCGTGCTCATTCTATGATGACTTCAAAAAAGAAAAGATTGTGTGGATTGAATTGACGGATTCAGGGCGGTTTGCCCTTTGCAATGAGGAAATCTATCTACTAAATTCAGCGTATTTTTTACTACCTCCGTCAGGCATAGAGTCAAAATTTCTGCTAGGTGTCCTAAATTCAAGCACAATTCGCTTTTACTTGGGTCTTATTGCAGAAACGAGTGGGATGGGAACAAGCCGTTGGATTAACAATTATGTGAAAGAATTTCCGATACCGGAGGCTACCTGTGAGCAACAAGCCCTGATTATTGATCTTGTCGATCAAATCCTTGATGCCAAACACACCGATCCAGACGCCGATGTATCCGAACTTGAAAATGAGATTGATCAGATAGTATACTTATTATACGGTCTTACCCGTGAAGAAATCGCTATTGTGGAGGGAGCGGAAAATGTCTGAATCACGGATTATAGTAAATGTTAGAATTATTGGGACACTGTAGGAGGGTTTTCCAAACCCCGATTATACCCTCCCCTCTGATTTCACAGGCCAATCAAGAAGGTTTCCCCGCACCCTGGTCTCGGAACGGACAAGGCAGTTCTCCTGAAATCCCTATTGGAGAAGCGTCAAATTATTTTTATTATTCACCATAAATGCCCCCTAATCCTTTAACCTATCAACTATAAAAGGAACATCTTATCATGAAGGACCGAAGCTTATCTGCACTGTGGCAGGGAGGGCCATTCCAGATGAGCATAGAATACCCTCGACATATCTCACAATGTACAGTAAATGAGGCAGCTGGGATTCTTGAGGCAATTAAGATTCTTGAGGATTTTTGCAGTAATTGCCAAGAGCAAAGCATCATTTTCGATATCGCACGTCTCGGAAAAGATCAATGGTTAGATAAGCACAAGCATATACTTGAAAAAGGTAAAGATAACACAATATTTTTTGGAACAAATTTCCCAGATGCCTATCAATCACCTGGAAAATCGACAACTGGTAAAATACCCATGAAGCACCTTCTCGAAAACTTGAAGCCAAGAGGAGAATTTGAAAACCAACTGGCCAAAATGCTTATTGTATTCATATATCATCTGTGGGAGGATAATTGCCGAAATAAAATTGCTGACTCCTTATCAATATCAAAGGATCGAGTTGAATGTGATCTGATGGGAGACATTCGCAAAATAAGACACAGTATCATTCATAAGAATTCTGTTGTTTCTCAGAAGTTACCAAATAATCTCAAAATATTACCACAAATATGGAATATTCAACCGGGGCTATTGATAATTTCAGAGAATATGGTTCAGTCGCTGATGGAACAGATCAACGCCCTGCGTGTGAAAATAAAATCGGATTCATAAGATTCAGAACTTCTTTGAATATCATTTTCGTTCTCAAGTCTTCGCCGCCGGAGACACCAACCCAAACGCCGATGTATCCGAACTTGAAAAGCGGATTGATCAGATAGTATACTTGTTATACGGTCTCACCCCTGATGAAATTGCTATTGTGGAGGAAGCGGAAAATGTCTGAATCGCGGATTAAGAGGATTACGCAGATTGCGCGGATTTTTTAATCCGTGTAATCCCTGAATCTGCGATAATCTGCGATTCTGACAGTAAAGAAATCGCTATAGTGAAGAAGCCGCCTCATCACCCCAAAATCCTGAGAATCCTTGAATTCCGTAAATCCCGATTCAGACAATGAGAAGATGATCATCGTAACGGAAAAATCATAAGTATGAAAAATCAACCCAATCCCAAAGACGACCTAAACGCGATTTTGGAAATCCTTCGTGAGATAGCAGAAAAATCAGAGGGTGGTAACTACATCTATCGTGGCGAACCTGACATTTATGACAGAGTGTCGTCAAGCCTTTGGCGTGTGTGTAAAAGAAAAATGAAGACAGAGAACTTTGATATACAGGCTATTGAAGATTCAATACTGGAGTCGGTAAAAAACTATACTTCCGAACAAGAGGAGATTGAAATTTGGGCTGAACTCCAACACTATGGGGGGCACACCAATCTTATAGACTTTACAACCGATAACCACATAGCCCTCTTCTTTGCCTGCGATCGCTTCTTTGACAAACCTGGCAGAGTCATTTTTTTGGGAGAGGAAGCGCAGAACGAGAATCAAGTTAAGGAAAAACCTCAGAACCCACGAAACCGCATCATAGCTCAGAAGAGTATATTCATTCGACCACCTACAGGAGTTGTTGAGCCAGACGATGTAATCACTATCCCGGCACATCTCAAACAACCCATATTAGGCTACTTGAACAAACATCACGGTATATCTACGGAAACCATCTACAACGACCTCCATGGGTTTATTAGAAATCAGGACATGCACCAGACTGTCTCTATAGCGTTTTATGTTGGGTCAATCCAGCAATACACAGGAGAAGCGGAGAATGCAGACACAAGCGAAACTTGAGCATTACGATAAGGCAATTGAGCACTATAGCACAGCAATAGCATTGCAACCCAATTTTGTCATCGCCTACAACAATCGCGGCATTGCTTACGCCGATAAAGGTGAGTATGACCTTGCCATTGAAGACTTTAACACGGCAATCAAGCTGAAACCGGACTATGCGATTGGCTACAACAATCGCGGGACTGTTTACCGCATCATAGGTGAGTATGACCTTGCCATTGAAGACTGTAATAAGGCGATAGCACTCGATCCCGGTTATGCTGAACCTTATAGCAATCGTGGTGCGGCTTATCGGGAAAAAGACGAGGAGGACCGCGCGATTGCCGACTATGACAAAGCGATAGAACTAAAACCCGATTTTGTCGAGGCATACTATAATCGCGCGATTGCTTACACCAAAAAAGGCAATTTTGATCGTGCCATCGTAGGTAATGCCAAGACGATAGAATTGGAACGTGACCTCGTTGGGGCTTATAGCGAGCGTGGTGAAGCTTATCTCGAAAAAGGCAATTTTGACCATGCTATTGAAGATTATACCAAAGCGATAGAACTGAAACCTGACCTTGCCGAGGCTTATAACAATCGCGGTCATGCTTATAGTAAAAAAGGCAATTTTGACCGTGCGATTAAGGATTATACCAAAGCGATAGAACTGGAATGTGACCTTGTTGAAGCGTATAGTAATCGTGGTGAAGCGTGGCTACACCTCGGAGAATGGGAAAAAGCCAAGTCAGACTTGACGACTGCCAACGATATGGGACAGGATATCATTGGCTCATTTCAAAATGACTACGAAAACGTTGCACACTTCGAGGGTAGAAATGGGGTGAAGCTCCCGGCAGACCTCGCCGCAATGCTGACACCCCCGCGATAAACATCACCGCCGATGTTTTTTTTATCCGTGCAATCCGTTAATCCGCGACAATCCGCGATTCAGACAGTGAAGAAATCACCATTGCGTGAGAACAAAAAGTATGGCAGAAAAAGCGTCGAGCCGTGTCAAAACGCTGAATAGTTTTATCAAATGGGCAGCACAATTCAATGACGGGCAATATCTGTTTCGGGGTGTTTCAAACGAGTCCTACGGAATAGAAGCGTCTGCCTATCGCCGCTTACCAGAAGCACAAAGAAATAATCCGGCTCGACTCCTCCGAATCAATCAGGACTTAATAGAAAAAGCGCGTCTCCTAGGGCACGATCAGAAAAACGGGCAGCGACTTTCGGATCTGGAACTCCTTGCAGAACTACAGCACTTCGGCGCAGCTACCTGTCTGATAGACTTTACTCGCAACGCACTAGTCGCGCTCTGGATGGCCTGCCAACAAAGTACCACCGGGGAAGCAAACGGCAAAGTTATCGCTGTGCGTAGCGATGAATCTGCTCGGCTAGAAACGATTACTCCCAAATTGGTAACGGACGAAGATATTGATTACTTTTTTAGGAGAGATGAACGTAGGGGATATCCACTCTACCAATGGCAACCCAAGTACCAGAACAACCGCATTATCGCCCAGCAATCCATCTTCATTTTTGGCGGTGCCCAAATTGAGACAGAGGCCGAGTGTATCATCCTAAAAAGTAGTAAGGAAGATATTCTGACATCTCTGGATAAAATATCAGGAATCACTGAAGGAAGCATCTACCCTGACTTTGACGGTTTTGCACGCCAACATGCCCATAATAAACCTTACGTTGAAGCTGACCCGGAAGACCTTATGCAACGAGGTGTTGAGGCATACCTAGAAGGTAGACTAGATGATGCTATTGACCGCTACAATGAAGTTATCTCGTTACTCGACCCGGAAGGAGATTTAGAATGAATTCACAAAGTATTGCTTCTTACCTTGAGGTCCCCTCGTTACCACCGGATAAACTTACCCTCGCTAGGGCATACTACAGTCGCGGCCTTGCCTACGACGCTAAAGGGGATTATGACCGTGCCATCGCAGACTTTACCAAAGCGGTAAAACTTAAACCCAATGATGCCAATACCTATTACAATCGCGGTATTGCTTACTACGCTAAAGGCGATTTTATCAATGCTATTGAGGATTTGAACAAAGCGATACAACTCAAACCCAATGATGCCCAATCCTATAACAATCGCGGTATGGCTTATGAAAAAAAAGGCGATTTTGACCGTGCTATCGCAGATTTTACCAAAGTGATAAACCTGAATCCCAATGATGCCTACGCCTATAGCAATCGCGGAAATGTTTACTACGAAAAAGGTGAATATGACCGTGCAATTGAAGACTTTAACACAGCGATACAACTCAAACCCAATATCGCCGAAGTCTACAGTAATCGCGGTAATGCTTACAACAGTAAAGAGGAATATGACCGCGCCATTGAAAACTTTAACACAGCGATACAATTCAAACCCAGTCTCGTCGAAGCCTACAGTAATCGCGGTAATGCTTACAACGGCAAAGGTGAATATGACCGCGCTATTGAAGATTACACCCAAGCGATACAGCTTAAACCCGATTATGCCCGTGCCTACAACAATCGCGGGGAGGCTTACAACGGCAAAGGTGAATATGACCGTGCAATTGAAGATTACACCCAAGCGATACAACTCAAACCCGATTTTGCCGAAGCCTATTACAGTCGCGGAGTGGCTTATTGTTATAAAGGCGAATATGACCGCGCCATCGAAAACTTTAACATAGCGATACAACTCAAACCCGATTTTGCCGAAGCCTATTACAGTCGCGGGGAGGCTTACTATCGCAAAGACGATTATGACCGTGCAATTGAAGGTTACACCAAAACGATACAACTCAAACCCGATTATGACCTTGCCTATTTCAGTCGTGGGGCGACTTACTACAGCACAGGCAATTTTGACCGTGCCATTGAAGATTATAACGTAGTTATAAACCTGACCCCTGATTACGCCAGTGCCTATTTCAATCGCGGGTTGGCTTACTACAGCAAAGGCGATTATGATCGTGCAATTGAAGATTATAAGACGGCAATACAGCTAAATCCCCATGATACCCAAGCCTATACCAATCTTAGGATTGCTTACGAAAAAAAAGAGAAGTCATAACCGTGCCGTAAGCCATTATTACTAGGCTAACTCCCCAGCAATAAGCATCACCGCCGATGTTTTTTGAATCCGTGTAATCCGTTAATCCGCGCTAATCCGCGATTCAGACAATGAAGAAGATAATCACGGATTCTCAATATATCAGGCATGATCCCAATGCGACACATGTCGCCCCGCTGGGGCTTTAGGTCACAATTTGAGTTGAACAGAATCAATGGGAAATATCAAGCGTCAGAGTTGCGATTCGGAGGGTACGCCCCCTGCTTGGTTTATCAACTAACAACTTGGGTTAATATACCAATAATCCGCGATAATCTGCGATTCAGACAACAGAGGGCAAACAGAATGAAAGAGGAACCCCATGCGAAAAGCAGACCTACAACAGCAAGCCGTTGAGTTAATCAAACAACTCTCGACGGAAAACTTGCAAGCGGGGGTTGACTATCTGACCGCTCTGCGAGACAAGGAGGAGCAGGAAGCCACCCACGAATCGGCGACCGATTTTGAAAGCGTCTTAGACGAGATAGTAAGAAAATATGATCGAGCATGGAAAACACTGGCGAAACCTTGAGATATTTGACAATTTCGGAAATTCTGAGAGTTGCTGAGAAGCATGTAGGTAGCTATCAGTTGTTAAATGAAAATCAGTTACACTATGTGGTTGAAATAGTTTGTGCGAAATTGGGTGATACAGAACTGTTTCCGACCTTGCCCCAAAAGGCTGCTGTGTATGCCCATCACATTATTACTGGACACCTGTTTTCTGATGGGAATAAACGTGTCGGTCTGACCTGCGCGCTCACATTTCTGGTTTTGAATGGTTGTTCCCTTCAGCGCGACATTGAAGATTCGATTATTGAGCTTGGCTTTAAGGTTGCAGATGGGACCATCACCGATGTGGAGATAATCGCTGACCATATACAGCAATGGATTCAGTAACAGATTGATGAGGCGGAAAACGTCTGAATCGCGGATTAAGAGGATTACACAGATAGCGCGGATTTTTGTATCTGCGGCAACCCGCTATTCTATACCAACACAGGATACAAACAATGAACGACAATCTAAAATACGGTGATATCACTGACAAGATTATCGGGGCAGCTTTTGAGGTCCATACATTTTTAGGTAACGGCTTCCAAGAAGTGATTTATCAACGAGCGTTAGCACTTGAACTATCACGAGTGGGGTTGACATTTGGGCGTGAAGTTGAGCAAGACATTTTCTACAAAGAAGCACCAGAACCTATCGGTACACGCCGAGCGGATTTCGTAGTCGAAGGCAAGGTGTTAGTCGAGTTGAAGGCTATCTCTACATTGGAAGAGGTACACATAGCCCAGTTATTAAATTATCTGAGAGCCTATCGGTTGGAGGTCGGTTTGTTAATCAATTTCGGATCAAAAAGCATGACATTCAAAAGATTGGCTCTCTCGCAACCGAATCGCCGCTGATGTAGATAACGCCTTTAATCCGTGTAATCCGTTAATCCGCGTCAATCCGCGATTCAGACAGAGGGGGATTGTGGTGACGTATCGGGGCAAGTTGCTTTGAATTCCGATCTTATCGGGGATGCCCCTCCCACGTCCAGCGGTGCTTGTAGGTCGAGATTCACATCTCGACACCAAAGCGTCGATTTTGGAAAATCGACCTACAAAAATCTTTATCTGTTTCCCGTTTTCCGGTTATCTCGTTTTCCCGTTTTCTCTTTTTTCTCCGCGTAATCCTTAAATCCGCGTCAATCCGCGATTCAGACAAACAAATTCTAAACTTTACCGATAAAAAAGGGGGCTATCTGTTTTATGATGTGTATAACGGGTTGTGGAGGGGCAAAAAATTTGCCTCCCTATACTCACAACGTGAAGTGGGGTTATGCAGCAGAGAATGGACCGGCTGTTTGGGGGCGGCTGAGTCAGGAATACATCCTTTGCGGCGTGGGGACACACCAATCACCGATCGACATTGTGAACCCCATACCAACCGAACTGCCGTCTATCTCTTATGAGTACCACCCTGCAACGGGTGTGAACATCCACCATAACGGACATACGATTGAAGTGGCGTATCCTGAAGGCAGCGGCATCCAGATCGATGGCACCGACTATCAACTGCTCCAGTTCCATTTCCATGCACCTGGCGAACATACGGTAGACGGTAAACCGTTTGACATGGAAATGCACCTTGTTCACGAAAGTGAAGATGGCAATTTAGCAGTCGTTGGTCTGTTAATCGAGAGTGGTCATCACCATCCCGCATTTGATCCAATCTGGGCATCTTTACCGTCCACGCCGCTCGAAACACAGCGTATTGAGAATGTCACTGTTGATTTGCCTATGATGTTGTCGCCAAATAGACAGGTACTCGACGAATCAGTACAGGCTTTTCCCAGCACCTACCGCTACAACGGTTCACTGACGACCCCGCCGTGTTCAGAGGGAGTCAAATGGATTGTACTAACAACGCCCGTTGAGATGTCTGAATCGCAAATTGCGGCATTTAAGGCGATTATCTATGGCAACAACCGGCCGGTACAGCCACTGAATGGACGTGAACTGCTCCTTGATGCCACAGGAGTGCCGTAAATTATTTCGCCCCATGTAAAAAGAAAACGCAATAAGAACCTACGCACATGGTCAGAAAATAGGGTATAATAACCCAAGTTGCTAGTACATTGTCAGATGAATGTAGCGCAAACTGTATGAAGATTAAAAAAACAGTTCGGTAATTTGTTATGGACACCGGCGCGGTTGCAAACCGCGCCTACCGTGTGTTTCGAGGAAAATCGGGATTACCGAATTAATAAATTAAACCTCATTTAGTTTGCGGACTCGGATCACAATCTAACAGATTGTGGTACAGAAGATTCGTTTTATGAAATAAGCTTTTGAACAGGAGACTTCCCGATGACAAACGGAGTTGGGTTTCACTCTATCTGTGTATCAACAACAGATGAAGATTAATTTATTAATTAGGTAATTTCCGAGCGATGTCCGGTGCGGTTGGAAACCGCACCTACCGGGTCTGGGGAAATATAGAATTACCCGTTTAATTTCTTAAAACCCATGTGTTGTTGAACAACTAAGCCTCTCTTGTCGTTGATAGGGATTGGTGTTTAACCGTTCAACCCAACCTACGGACTGACAGGGACCTGCCAAATCCCTGACATTTGGCGAGGTTATGGTGCCATTTCAGTGAAAAACCGTTCATAAACAGTGCGTATTTGTCAGGTCAAAAAGCCGTTTGGGCGCACCTTCTGTTGCGCGGTAAAAATCTACAAATGCTTTGAAGCTAGGCCCCATCAGGGTTCAGAGAAACATCGGCTAATGATGAACCCCCCGATGTGAGGTTGAATTTTTTTTTAGACCTGACAGGGCCCTGACAAATCGCCGAATCGACCTACAAAAATCGTTGTCAGTTTCCCGTTTTCCGGTTATCTCGTTCTCTCGTTTTCCTCCGTGTAATCCCTTAATCCGTGACAATCCGCGATTCTGACAATGCAGAAAGGAGATGGCTCGGTGAGTATGAAAAAAGACTTGGAATTTGATTATCAAGCGTATCTGAAGGAAAATCCGCCAGATCTCAGCAAAATCCATCGGGGACCAGAGGCGCGTCAAAAGCGACGCGAAGCCGTTCTCCATAACAATCGTGGGGTGGCTTATGCGAACAAGGGCGATTATGACCTTGCGGTTGAAGCGTTTACGAATGCGATAGCACTGAATCCGAACCTTGCGCTGGCGTATAGCAATCGTGGCGGTGCTTACCGCGACAAAGGGGACTACGACCGCGCCATCGAAGATTGCAACAAAGCGATAGAGTTGAACCCTGACCTCGCTATGGCGTATAACAATCGTGGCGGTGCTCACGAGCGCAAAGGGGATTATGACCGTGCCATCGCAGACTTGAGCAGAGCGATAGCGTTCAAACCCGATCTCGCAGAGGCTTACGGGAATCGTGGGAGTGCTTACGCGAAGGTGGGGAATTATGACCTTGCCATCATAGACTATACCAGAGCGATAACGCTGAATTCCGATGCCGCCCAATCCTATAACAATCGCGGTGTGGCTCACTACAAAAAAGGGGATTATGACCGTGCCATCGCAGATTATACCAAAGCGATAGAACGCAAGCCCGATTTTGCCGAGGCACATTACAATCGCGCCGAAGCGTGGTTACATCTCGGAGAGTGGGAGAACGCCAAATCAAATTTAACCGTTGCCCTAGCGATGGGAGTAGACATCATCGGTGGGTTTCGTAACGAATACGCCAGCGTCCCGGACTTTGAGCGGAGAAATGGGGTGAAGCTCCCGGCAGACCTCGCCGCCATGTTGACACCCTAGGAATAAATATTACCTCAAATAAATGAACACTTTCGCTCCCCATGTTTGGTAGGCACTGTTTGCAACTGCGCCGATTCTGGGTGTCTCATTAATTCTGAAATCTACTATAAATCCGTGTAATCCCTTAATCCGTGATAATCCGCAATTCAGACAATAGAGAACAAACAGAACGAAAGGAGAACACCATGCGAAAAGCAGATTTACAACAGCAAGCGGTTGAGTTAATCAAACAACTCTCGATGGAAAAACTGAAAGCAGGGGTTGACTATCTGAACTACCTGCAAGATAAGGAAGCGTGGGAAGCGACTCACGAATTGGCAAGTGACCTAGAGATCGTCAAGAGTTTAGAACGCGCAGAGGCGGATGTGAAAGCGGGAAGGCTAAAACGTTGGAGCGATGTTAGACAGGACGTTTGAGGTACAATTCACTGATGAAGCGGCAACGCATTACAACGCGCTTGATGCCAATATGAAGAGGCGAGTAAATGGGGCGATTGATCTGTTAGCTCAGAATCCGCTCTTTGGGCGGAACATCGTCAAGTTGAAGGGAGCGTACGCAGGACAATATAGATACCGCGTCGGAAGTTACCGTATTGTTTACAGTGTGGACACGCAACGTCAAATCTGTATCATCAAAGGTATTTACCGACGCAGCAGAGCCTATCGCCCCTAATTTAATGGAGAACATAGATTCAACGAATTTAATCTGTGTAATATCTTCAACAGAAAGGAAAATCCTTATGCTATCCAAGCAGGACAGAACAAGATTCAGATGTATCTCAGTCTACGGCATTTTTATATTACTTTTCTTATTAACCGTTTCCTTATTCGGGTGCGATGTGATTCAACAGCTTGTATCACCCGACACCCCCGACGACATGGCTTCAGTCAAAATCGGTTTCATTTATAGCCCACCCGATCCGGGGACAACTCGGAACGGTGCCGAGTTAGCGGTTGCCCTTGCTAACGAGGCAGGGGGCATCAACGGAGTGCCGATAGAGCTGCTCATTATGGATGATCAGCGCGATCCGTCAATCGGCGTCCAACGCGCACAGGAGCTAATTGATGCGGGGGTATTGGCAATCGTCGGACCGGACTACAGTGTGATCGCTGTGGAAGTCGGAGCGGTTGCCCAGCAGTACGGTATACCGATGGTAACCACCTATCCGACGAACCCAAACGTGACGAGAAACGGGAACTTTTCCTTTATGGGTGCTTTCATAGATCCCTATCAGGCGAGTGTGATGGCGAATTTTGCGATCCAGGAGTTGGGCGCAACGACCGCTGCAATCCTCACAGAAACAGATAACAGCTACTCTGAAGGTTTATCGAATACTTTCATTGAACGATTTATCGCGCTAGGCGGTACAATTGCGGCTCAACAGTTTTATGAGGCAGATGCCACTGATTTTACCGAGCAATTGACGGCAATTGTTGCGATAGACTCACCCGTTGATGTTGTCTTTTTGCCCAGCTTGGGTCCCGAATTCCCGTTGGCAGTTAAACAGGCAAAATCTCCTGCATTTGGTATGACTGCCACCTTCCTTGGCGGCGATGGTTGGGATCGACCGGACTTAGTTGAAATTGGCGGGATGGCGCTTGAAGGGAGTTTCTTTGCAAATCACTTTTCGCCCGGCGGACCGCCAGAGCGGTTAAGTGAGGCGGCACGTCAATTTATTGTCGCCTATACGACACAATTTGGTATCGCACCCGACGGTCCTGCGTCACTCGGCTACGATGCTGCCACCATTATCATTGAAGCGATGCGGCGGTCCGCTGACCTGACGCCCGTGGTGATTCGCGACCAAATTGAGGCGACTCAGAACTATAGCGGGGCGACAGTCCTATCGCATTTTGATGAGAATCGACATGCAATCAAAAGTTTGGTTGTCAACACCGTTAAAGAGGGAAAGATACAATTCCATCAACTTCTATTACTGTAACCATCGCGGCGGAAAAATCATGACGACACAAAACCGATCCAAACCCCAAACCGATGAGCAGTCGAAGGAACCCACTTCACAGCTGCCGGATACCACACCCGCTCAGCCGATCGAAGAGCAGCCTGACCAAGATTCGTCAAACCTGAAGGTGATTGAGAGTCCGCTTGAGCATCGACTCTTGGAAATGGAATCGCAAGTCACCCACAAATTGGATACGATGCAATCCAAAATAGATAGCAGCTTTTCAGGATTGCGCGACGATATCTCCGACTTGAACGATTCCCTCAACGAGTCAATGGATCGACTCGAAAACTCGGTAGATCGATTCACCACGACGGTGAAATGGTATATTGTGATAGCCGGGGGAACCGCGGTTGTTGTGATCGCGTTGTTACTGTGGAATGTTTTCTTTGACTAGGGTGTGTTGACACTTTGAAGCTGCTCATTCGGCAAACGCTGTAATCACCAGCCAATCTGCCAAATGTAGCGCGAACTGTTAGTTTGCAGGCTGGGATCACAATCTAACAGATCGTGGTACAGAGGGAGATTGTAGGTCGAGATTCATATCTCAACACCGAAACGTTGATTTTGGACAATCAACCGACAGAAGTTCAAAATCGTCTCTGATACGTGACCACAGGGTTGGGAAACCCAACCCCTACGAAGGAGCATGTGTCTGTGCACACCCCTCAATTATCTGATTGCGATGAGATGTCAACAGAACCTAATGGAGAAACAAAATGGATCCCACAAATACAGACAAAAATTGGAAAACCGAAACGACGGTCACCGATGACGAGGTGGCTTTCTACAATGAGAACGGCTACCTCAAATATGGCAGGATCTTCACGCAGGGGGAATTGGACGAACTGCGCGATTACGTAGACGACATGATCGCATCGCTCCCCGAAGGCAAACGCCCGGAACAGATGGACGTGCCGCACGTCGAGCACCCCTACCTATTCAAATACCTCGCAGACCCGCGTGTGCTAGATGTAATTGAACGGTTCATCGGACCCGATATCCTCCTCTGGTCAAGCCACTTTATCAGCAAACGGACAAGCGACGGGCTGGCGGTGCCGTGGCATCAGGACGGCGTTTACTGGGGCGAACGGTTGCAACCGATGCACGTCATCACGATGTGGTTGGCGGTGGACGAATCAATGCTTGAAAACGGTTGTATGCGCGTGATTGCTGGCAGCCATAAACTCACGGATCGGCGGTACGAGAACGTGGATAGCGAAAAGCACCTGTTTGGCAGAGAGGTCATCGCCGAAGATCTGGACGAGTCAAAAGTTGTCGATCTGGAACTGTCGGTCGGCGAATGCCATTTCCACGATGCGTTCACCATCCACGGCTCCGCACCGAACACTTCACAGAAACGTCGGTGCGGCTACACGATGCGGTATATGCCGGCGGATGTCCGCTGCAATGACCCTTCATTGAGACCGAGCCATCACATCTATCTCCTGCGCGGTGAGGATCGAACAGACGGTTTCAACACCTATACGCCTATACCGGATTTTCTTGAGACAAAAAAACACAATGTAGGACAAAAAAGCGTGAAACGTGATGCGTAAAACGTGAAAAATGCACTAATGAACCAATGAACTATAGTAGATTTTAGAATTAATGGGACACGCCAAACCGGTGCGGTTACATGAAAATTAAAAAAATAATTCGGTAATTTGCTAGCGATGCCGGCGCGGTTGAAAACCGCGCCTACCGTATGTTTCGAGGAAAATAGGGATTACCGATTTAAATACTTAAACTTCATCAAACCGCACCTACCGGGGGGCGCGAGTGTTTCTTTATTTCTTGAATTCACTATAAATCAGTTTCTATCTTATAGGTTACCCATCATGCCAAACGAAAAGATTTATACTCGGAATGAACTGGTCGAAATTGTTCAGCAATTGAAAGCGGACGGCAAAGTTGTCGTGACGACCAACGGCTGCTTCGATGTGCTACATGTCGGTCATCTCCGTTACCTGCAAGCCGCACAGGCACTCGGCGACCTCCTCGTTGTCGGTGTCAACAGCGATGATTCTGTCCGCGTACTCAAAGGGGAGAACCGTCCCCTCGTCCCCGCAGACGAACGCGCCGAGATGCTCGCCGGCTTGGGGTGTGTCGATTATGTCACGATTTTCCCCGAACTCGATCCGGTTGATCTGTTATCTGCCATCAAGCCGAACATCCACGTCAAAGGCGGCGATTACACAATCGAACGGGTCATCGAGCGGGAGGCTGTCGAATCGAACGGGGGCAAAGTAATCCTTGGGTTGAACGTGCCGGGCAAATCGACCACCGATCTCGTCGAAACAATCCGTGAAAGGTATAGTGACGCGTGAAACGTGATGCGTGACATGACCAGTGAGTGGATTGTAGGCCGAGATTCATATCTCGACACCGAAAGCCGATTTTGGAAAATCAACTACAGAATCCCGAAATCGGCTCTGACGTATGAACAACGGGTTGGGAGACCCAACCCCTACGAAGGACTGTGGTTCTGTGCACACCTCTAAATCGCTATGACGGACAACAGGGAAGCTGCTATTGAGTACGCAACACTGTTTTTTTCTTCCTTAGTCAAATTTGCTAGGACACCGGATATTAAGTATTTATTAGAAATTTATTAAAGCTTTATTAGACGATTGTGGATAACTCATCGGGCTCAATAACCACAAGGGTTTCAGCCGTTTTATTTTTTAGGATTTTGACATCGTTGTCAAAATTGTGACACCGGCGTCAAAGCTGAGACAAGCATATCAAAACTGGGACACCGGTGTCAAACATAGGCAAATTGTGGATAACCTGTGGATAACTTTGCCTGAAACGCAAAGTAGTAGGCATACTCCGTATGCCGTAACCGCAGTTAAACCAATGCACAAATGAACCAATTTATAGTGGACCTTAGAATTAATGAGACACTCCAAATCGGGAGGTTAGGAAAACGAAGATACCGTTCTACCGTTTGGTAGGCGCTGTTTATAACTGCGCCGATGCGGTGCGGTTACAAACCGCACCTACCGGGTGGCAAAAGTGTCTATTTATTTTTTAATTTCAATTTAGAAAGGAACTCATAGGATGCAAATTGATGTCAAAGTTGGAGATTTCAGGACAGAAACCGCCGATGCTATCGTATTCGGGGTATTTGAGGGAGAACCCCTCGTCAGCGTCGCGCAAACCGCTGATGCAGCGACGGAGGGCGCGATTAGCGAACTGATTGATGCTGGCGACTTCAAAGGTGAACACAAACAGACCGCGCTACTCTACACTAGAGGGGCAATCACCGCCTCACGGATCGCGCTGGTCGGTTTGGGAAAAAACGAGGAGTTGGATCCAGAGAAGGTGCGTCAGGCAGCGGGCAAAGTTGTCCAAGAACTTCGAGATCTGGGACTAAAAAACATCACGGTTTCGTTGCCACCAGAGACCCCACCAGAGATAGCACAGGCAGCCGCCGAAGCGAGTCGGCTCGCGCTCTACCAATTCAATCAGCACAAGACGCAAGACCTTGACAAGATCAAAGCACTTGACTCTATCACCTTCTTGGTAACGGACGAAGCGACTCGGTCGATGGTCGAAGGAAGCGTTGCTATCGGTGATGCGATTGCGAACGGGACCAACCTCGCCCGTGATCTGAGCAACCAACCGCCGAACCACTTGACCCCAACGATGCTCGCTGACAAGGCGGTTGAGGTCGCAAATGAGGTGGGGTTGAAATGCGAAGTCTTTGATCTCGCACAACTCCAAGAGAAGGGGTTTCGCACACTGCTCGGTGTGTCTCAAGGGAGTGCCGAAGAACCGCGATTTATCGTCTTGGAACATATCCCCGAAGGTGAGGGGAAGGACACCGTTGCGTTTGTCGGGAAAGCCATCACCTTCGATAGCGGTGGGCTGTCGCTCAAGTCTGGCTCCGGTATGATGGACATGAAGCACGATATGTCCGGCGCAGCGGCGGTGCTTGGTGCGATGCAGGTGGTCGGTACTCTTAAACCGGATCTCCATGTCGTTGGGCTGATCGCAGCGAGCGAAAATATGCCGAGCGCGACCGCCCAGCGACCGGGCGATGTTGTCGAGAGCTACGGGGGCAAAACAATCGAGATCCTCAATACGGACGCGGAAGGTCGGCTGGTATTGGCGGATGCGTTGGGCTATGCCGCCCAGTATAATCCGAAGGCGGCGATAGATCTGGCAACCCTGACGGGGGCTGTCATCACCGCTTTGGGAAATATTGCCTGCGGGATGATGGGGACGGACGACCCTTTGATGGATAAAGTCAGAGCCGCTGCAGAGAAAACGCATGAGCGGGTGTGGGAGCTCCCCCTGTGGGACGATTACAACGAACTAATCAAAAGCGATGTCGCTGACGTCAAAAATATCGGCGACAGCACAGCAGGTACGATCGTCGGCGGGGCGTTCCTGAAGAAGTTTGCGGAGGGCTATCCGTGGGTGCATCTTGACATCGCCGGTACAGCCTGGGATGTCAAAGGGTCGTCGTATGTTCCCAGCAAGGGCGGTACTGGATACGGGGTGCGGTTGCTGGTGCAGTTCGCACGCGATTGGACTTAAGGAAGCGTCCCGATGAAAAACGGAGTTGGGTTTCACTCTATCTGTCTAGAAGCAGGTGTTGTTGGACGCCGGAGTCTCTATTGGACTTGATAGGGATTGACGGTTAACCGTTCAACCCAACCTACGGACTGTTAGTTTGCAGGTGAGGATCACAATCTAACAGATCGTGGTACAAAGGTAGATTGTAGGTCGAGATTCATATCTCGACAAAACTGTTAGTTTGCAGGTGGGGATCACAATCTAACAGATCGTGGTACAAAGGTAGATTGTAGGTCGAGATTCATATCTCGACATAAGACTCATATCCAAAGGTCTCCGACAATGGAGGAGAGGCAATTATGCTGCTGCGCTTTGTCTGTGTTGCGTACCTGTCACTCCTACTATCCGGGTGCGCTGCTCCCATACCTCAACTTGACGTGACGCCCGAACAGATGAACGGGATCGATCGGTTGATTGGCGAGAACTTCTTAACCTTTCACGCCGATATCGAGCCGATACTGGGAGAAGCGCGGAAAACGATAGAAAACGACACGCCCACTTACGACTTTGGAGATAAATATCGGTTCAGAGGCTTAACCGCGGGCATTCTGAACGACAAAGTGGCAATGCTCTCGTTCTATGCTCATAGACGGCTCACCCCGCACGAAGCGATTTATGCGTTAGGCTATCGGGAGTTGCCCGAATTTAGTTGGATTGATGGTAGACCCGTGTATATGCTCAACACGGAGAACGGCAAGCGCATCTTCTTTATAGTCCAACAGTCAGGCTGGACATTTGTCCGCATCTTCTCCAATGCACTCGATGTAAAAAAGCATTTCAACCTACAAATCACACCATTTCCATACCCGTCATTCTATTTTTCTGAATCCAACAATCGTTAGTTCATTGGTTCATTAGTTCATTGAGTTTGCTCATCATGTTTCATTGAATGACCTGAATCCCAAGCTCCGCTGCGGTCCGATGGAGGAAATCACTGACCTCCGGCAATTGTTCCTCTTGGGCACCTTCGACAATCAACGGATACTCTGGATCGAGCGCGTGCATTCGGCGGATATAGGCTTTGAAATCGAGCATTCCCGTTCCGGCTGCACAGGTCGGCAGGTGGAGGGTGTGTTCGTTGGTGAGCGTGATGTCCTTCGCATGGCCACTCACAATATGTTGACCGAGCGTGTCGAATATCCGATCGATGTATTCTCCGGTGTTGTAGACCGTTTTGAGCGTTACCCAGTTTGCCGGATCCAGATCAGATCTGACCCACGGTGAATCGACCGCATCAAGAATCTCCTTCGTGACCCTCTCATTTGCAAGCACGACGAGTTGATGCCCTTCTAGACTGAGGTAAACCTGATTATCCGCTGCTGCTTTCGCGCACTCCCGCAGACTCTTGATTAGCTGATCCTTGCTTTTTTGACTCCAGTTGTCGGGGTGCGGATTCCACGGTCCTGTTGGGTTCATCGATCCCGGTCCCGTGTCGATGCCACGCGCCCCAATATCGCCGGCAACTCGGAGTGCTTCCTGTACCGTACGCACCGCTTTCTTTCGCTCTGTCTCGTCGGGGTGGATCAAGCACTGCCAATAGCCCGTCGTTTGATACATCCGAATCCCCTCATCCGCTAGGACATCGCGGACTCGGTGGCATTGGGCGGTTGTTGTTTCAAATGGATCGTTCTCTCGAAAACGGGTGAACACCCCTGAAAATCCGAAGGATCTGGCCTTCTTTGCAATCTCCGGTGTGAAGTCATCCATATTACTCGGCAAAAATGTTCCGCTCATTCCAAAACGCATAGTTAGCTCCCTAAATTGGTTCAAGAGTTCATTGGTTCATTATAGTGGATCCCAGAATTAATGAGACACCGTAGCGCGAAGTGTTAGTTTGCGATAGAGGATCACAATCTAAATGAAGATGAATTTATTAATTCGGTAATGTCCGGGCGATGTCCGGTGCGGTTAGAAACCGCACCTACCGGGCCTGGGGGAAAATATAGAATTACCGAAGTATTTTCTGAAACCTCATACAGATTGTGGTACAAAAAACTTCTACTTTTAATGTCTATTTATTTTGGCTCATGTAAAAAGAAGGTGCAAAACACGAAGCGAAATCGTAGGGGCGGGGTCTCCCCGCTCGCCGTAAGGGTTGGGAGACCCAACCCCTACGAATATTCGGTTTCTTTGCACTAAATCTTAACATGAGCGTTTATTTTTATAATTCACTATAGTTCATTTTTCACGTTTCATTCGTCCTGAATGACATGGGGACGATTACCGATAGAGGGTGGGGATAGAATCCGTTTTTGCTGTTCCGTCAACTCGCCAAACTCGCTGAGGTCGTAGAAGTTTCCAGACCATGCGGAGTGTCCGGGGCTGTATTTGTAGAGCAACGATCGGCGCTCGTGTGCTGCGCGCCACGGCATTGTCCCGTGGATGACCGCTTCGGTGAAGAAGATCACATCCCCAGCCTTGGCATCCGGCTGGACAACGTAATGTGCGTCCCTCTCGAAACTGCGTACGTCTGTGGGTAGATAGGTGGCGAAGTTACTCTTGTGGCTACCCGGTATGCACGAGAATCCGCCATCGCCTTCCCCGACATCGGATAGGCAGTAGGTCATCACAATCAGTCCATTTCGGATGACCCCATCTCGGTATTTGTACCAGTGATCTCCTTCGGGTCCCCCGGCACGACCGCCATCCTCTCCGCCGTGCAATCTCCCGCGATGTTCGCCTTGACTCATGAAGATAGCGTAATCGTGATCGAGGCGGAATGTGGGACCCAGCAATTCAATGAGGTAGGGCAGGATCTTCGGATGGTCAATCAGCTTCTTGAAGGGTGCACCCCAGCGCGTCGGATGGCCAGAGCGGTCCCCCTGATCAATGATCTTGTTCAGTTCGTCAACTTCGTTAGATGCCAGCACATCTTTGATGACCAGATATCCTTCGAGATCGACGAGGAATTTTTCTTCGTTTGTCATGATAAAAATCCTTTTCTTAAATCTGTGTGCTGCCAGCAATTTAGGCGATTGTAGGTCGATTTTGGAAAATCGACAGTCTTGCTGTAATCATCGGGCAATCAGACATAAGTAGTGCAAACTGTTAGTTTGCGGCAGAGGATCACAATCTAAATGAAGATAAAAAAAACAGTTCGGTAATTTGCTAGCGACACCAGCGCGGTTTCAAACCGCGCCTACCGTGTGTTTCGAGGAAAATCGGGATTACCGATTTAAATACTTAAATCTCATACAGATTGTGGTACACATGTAGCGGAAAGTTCTGTGTCGAGACATGAATCTCGACCTACAGGTGCGAATGAATTACTATACACAGCGTAGACACGCTCTGTCCTGCCATTATTTGCACAAGGGTTACGGCATACGGAGTATGCCTACTACTTTAACGCAGATCCTGCAACTGGGTGATAGGTCCCGTATTGCCGAAACCCAGCTCAATGGCTCGCTCCATCATCTTTTGGCGACGGGGACCTGCGGTCGAAATTAAACGGTCGCTGTAGAATCGTCCCCAACCCTTCGTTTCCCCAGCGAGAAAGGTCATAAGCCAGTCGAAATGTTCCCGGTTTTTCTCAGGCGTTGTGTTCGGGACACAGTTGATGTGGATAGCGCGTCTGCCATACTTGTCACTCAGGGCGGCGTGATAGGTCTTGTGATTCATAAAGAGCACGTCCCCCGGTTCGTTGCAGAGCGGATAGCGTCCCGGCATCTCGTCGGGAAGCGCACCGAGTTCATCTCTCATCTGGTTGATTGCTTCCCCAAACTCCTTGAAATGGCTGCCGGGGATGACGGTCAGGCATCCATCTTCAGGACCGAGCGGATCCAGATAGATCGCCGCCCGCATACTGAAGTAACCCTCCGGGGCGTAGGCATCGTGATGCCACGGGGAGCCGCCGGTATGGATAATCCCTTCGCTAAGGGTCAGGATGAAGTCTTCGCCCATCAAGCCCTCAAAAATGTCTACGATTTTCTCATGGTCTAACAGAGGATAAAGCACTTCTGGGTGGTAGTCGAAGAAGGGGACAATCTGCTGTCTTTTTTCTCCCGGTTGCGGTGGTGGTGCGTCCTTGCGTGCCAACTGCATTCCTTCATCGAAGGCGTTGGAGATTACCGCCATCTCCTCCGGTGACAGCAAGCCCTTGTACTGAATAAATCCGAACCGCTGAAAATATTTAATATCTTCCTGAGTCATAGTTTTTTCCCGTATATAATAACGCAAGTTGCTAGTTATAAAACCCGCTCGGCTCCGACTTCGCCAATCCGTTCTTAGGACTTCAATTTATCGGCAGTACTTGGCTCTGGCTATACACATTGCGCTCCTCATGAAGATTAATTTATTAATTGGGTAATTTCCGAGCGATGTCCGGTGCGGTTGGAAACCGCACCTACCGGGTCTGGGGAAATATAGAATTACCCGTTTAATTTCTTAAAACCCATCTGGAGCGCGGGGATCGAACCTATTGCGGTTCTATAGACATATCGCTCCTCTGGAGCGGAAGCAAAACCCGAAATCGTAGGGGCGAGGTTTCCTCGTCCATCGGGTTGGGAGACCCAACCCCTACGGATTCAAACTCCCATCCTCTCGTCTTCTCCTTGTTTCTCTTTGCATCCTTGCGCTCTTGCGTTAAATTGTTTTTTATAGTAGATTTTAGAATTAATGGGACACGCCAAACCGGTGCGGTTACAAACCGCACCTACCGGGGAGGCGCAAGTGTTTCTTTATTTTTTGAATTCACTATAATTGCATCAATGCACCAATAACACCATTTGGTTGTCGAGATATGAATCTCGACCTACAATCTCCTTTTGTACCACGATCTGTTAGATTGTGATCTCAGCCTGCAAACTAACAGTTTGCACTACTTATGGCGGATTACCTGATAATTACAGCATTTACCGAATAAGCAGCTTCAAAGTGTCAACACGCCCTAATGAACCGATGCACTATCAACGCGGTGCCGATTGATGAAATCCCAGTCTAATTCTAAGCCCAACCCCGGCTTATCGGTCATGGCGATCTGTCCGTCTACCACCTGGAACGGCGAATCATATAGCTTCGACCAAATCTGGAACGGTTCGCAGCTGGGGCACGCAGGCACCATGAGACCGTTAGGCACCGCGGCGACGAGGTGGCAGTTGACATCTGGGAACTGTGCGCCGTGTGGTGCGATGGGTAGATGATACGCCTCGCAAAGTGCCGCGATTCGCATAAGTCCGGTATAGCCACCGCCGATCAGGATATCCGTCTGTACCAGTTGAAGGGCCCCTTCATTGATGAGTCTTCTTATGCCGTAGAGGGTTCCTTCACCCTCTGCACCGGCGACGATTGCGCTCGTGGCTTCCTGCACCATCCGCATGTAGAGTGGCTCATCGTCTAGTCGGACCGGCTCCTCTATCCAATACAGGTTATAAGGTTCAAGCTCACGGACAGCCGCCACCGCGACCTTCCCAGACCAAGCGCGAGATACATCTATCATCAGTTTCTTATCGGGTCCGAGAACCTCCCTCGAAAGGCGTACCTTGTCCAACACCTCTTGGGGTGTGCAGCTGTTAAAGTGCAGCTTAATCGCATCAAAGCCCAGATCGGCGTGCTCTTTGACCTCGTCGGCAACCTCTTCTGGGGACTGATCGATGTAGCCGATGCCATCAGCATAGGCGAGGACTGTATCCGTGTAGCCGCCGAGCAGTCGCCATACCGGTTGACCACAAGCCTTTCCGTACAGATCCCACAGCGCAATATCCAGCGCACCTATTGAGGACATGGCAGCGCGTCCCGGTCCGCGATACCGCCATGCCGACTCGTACATCTGATCCCAGAGTCGGGCAATTTGTCGCGGATCCTGACCGATGAGGACGGGAGCGAGATCACGGGAAATCAGTTGGGGATTTCCGCCTCGACCGAAGCCTGTCAAACCTTCGTCGGTGTGTATGAGGACATTTGTCCACTCTCTATTTATCCCTGTTTCAGGCAATCCGAATGGGTGTTTCAGGACGATAGATTCTATCTGCGTAATACGCATCCGGTATCTCCTCCGCTCTTCATGAATGTCTTTGCTCATGTTAGGCAGTCGTGCAACAGAACCCGAGTGTTTCCGAAAAAACTCGGGTTATCTTCGCGCTTTGCCGCACGATTTTGATTATAAGGATATATGAATCTTGGTCAAGAAAAAAGTTCGTGAAACGTGAAACGTGAAACGTGATGAACCGATGAACTATGGTGGGTTTTAGAGTTAATTAGACACTGTAGCGCGAACTGTTAGTTTGCAGGTTTGGATCACAATCTAACAGATCGTGGTACAAAAGACTATCTCCTTTTAATGTCTATTTATTCTTAGAATTTACTATAATGAACTATTTAACGCTTGGGGAGCGGTTAATGGTGTAGATGCCGAGTGCAACTAACGCTGCCCCGATAGTGAGCCCCATGGTAATTGGCTCACCGATGAGGAGGTTGCTCAGTAAGATTCCCCAGAGCGGTGTCGTGAAAAAGAATACGGAAAGTCGGCTGGGTGGGTAATCCTTTAGTAGGAGCGTCCATGCGACGAAACAGAACCCTGCGATGCCAGCGCCTTGGTACAGAATTGCAAACAGTGCGGGGAAGGAGAAGCCGTATCCCGCCCTGCCCTCAAAAATCGCGCTCAGAGTGAAAAAGGTGGGGACACCAATGACCATCTGTGAGACCAATACACAGTAGGTATTGATATTTTGGATAAGGCGATTGGTAACGACGATAAGGAGTCCGAGCAGAAACCCACCGAGCAGCGTCAGGAGGTCGCCGATCAGAAATTCTCCTGTAGCACCGATGAAGTTGTCACGAAACACGAAACAGATTCCACCGAAGGCGAAGGCTAGTCCAAGCCCCTTCCGGCGCGTCATCTGATCACCCGGAACAACAAAGTGTGCGATAAGGGCGACAAAAAGCGGGTAAGTGTTTGTCATGACGGCGGTTCTACCCGCGCGCGTAAAGTCCGCCCCTACATTGAGCGCAGCGATCTGCGTTATAAATAGGATGGCAGTCAAAAACAGTCGCAGGTACTCGTGCCGCTGCGGCTTAATTGATATGCCGTTAGCCGAAGCCCAACTCGCAATGAGGATAAGTCCAATTGTAAATCTGAGTCCCGCCGAGGCGAATGGGGAAAATTCTTGGAGCCCAATTTTGAGGGAGACAGCGTTACCGCCCCAAAGCATCGCTAGAAAAAGGACAAAGAGGATAACTCTGGGTGGGATAATATTTTGATTAGTTGGGTAAAGGGTTCGGCTCATGTCAAGAGAAAGTGCAAAAAGCGTGAAACGTGATGCGTGATTCGTGATTAGGAGAAAGGAACATTTTGTAAAATAGAATCTATGTTCTCCATTTTGTAAGTGTGCCCAGTTTCACGCACACTCCCCTGACGTTGTTGTGGAATCAGTGTCAGTAGCAGCCGAATAATTTGTGTCAGAAGACTCAGGCGATGGGTAGTGCCCGCTTTCACGCATCACGTTTCACGCATCAATATTGGCGACGATGCCAATCATCCTCCCACAAATTGAACGATCCCTCACGATAAGGGTGTTCGGCGATCAGGTCTTCGTTCAGTGTCATGCCGAGACCGGGACCGTTTGGCAAGCTGAAATAGCCATCAATCACTTCGGGGCAACCGGTCGCTGCCTCTTTGACCCACGCTTCTGAGAAGTCATTGAAATGTTCCTGAATCTTGAAGTTAGGCGTGGAGGCAGAGAAGTGCAATGCGATTGCAGTAGACACGGGACCGCCCACATTGTGCGGCGCAACGAGCATATAACACATATCCCCAATGGCTGCGATTTTCTTCGTCTCTAGAAAGCCGCCCGTTTGTGTGATGTCAGGTTGGAGGATATCCGCCGCTTGGAGATTAATCAGTTCACGATACTCAAACTTGTGGTGGAGTCGTTCGCCTGTGGCGACGGGAATATTAATGCTTTCCTCTGCTTTTGCCAATGCCGCGAGATTATCGGGCGGGACCGGTTCTTCGACCCAACTTGGCTCGAACGGTTCCAATTCGCGTGCTATCTGGATAGCCATTGCGGGACTGAAGCGTCCGTGCATCTCAATCAAGATCTCTACTTCGGGTCCTACCGAATCGCGTACCGCTTCGACCAGCGAGACGGATCTCAGCCTTTCCTCATAAGAGAGTTCGTAGAAGCCTGCGCCGAAGGGATCAAACTTGAGTGCCTTGTAACCTTTTTCCAGTACCGGCTTGGCAGCGGCGTGAAATTCTTCGGGGGTGCGTTCCACCTTGTACCAACCGTTGGCGTATGCCTTCATCTTGTCCCGACACGCGCCTCCGAGCAGTCGATACACCGGCTGGTCCAGCACCTTTCCGATGATGTCCCAACAGGCGATTTCGACGACGCTAATTCCCGTTGCGACAATCTCACCGGCACGTCCATAATCGTTACGGAACATCCGCAGGTAGAGGTCTTCGGTATTGAACGGATCGCTACCGATAACGTGTCGCTTCTTTGCACCATCGAGATATGCAACCAGTGCGTCCGTGCGGTTGTTCATCCGCACCTCGCTGACGCCGGTTAATCCTTCGTCGGTTTCTACTTTGACAAAGGTCAGGTTGCGCCAACTGGTGCCCATAACTAATGTCTTGACATCGGTAATTTTCAATATTGCGTCTCCTTGTTATCTTGGATTCCAAGATGTTGTTTCTTTGATTTACAGTTGAATGCACACCGCTGTAACGCGAGGCAGCCCGTAGGTTGGGTTGAACGGAATTTATGACAAACGCCACACATTGTAATTGGACTTAGAGGGACAATTCTGATTGAAATCTTACAAGTGGAGTAAAACCCAACATTTATAGTAGATTTTAGAATTAATGAGACACTCCAAATCGGCGCAGTTGGAAACAGCGCCTACCAAACATGGGGCGCGAAAGTGTCTGTTTATTTTTTGAATTCACTATAATCGTCGTTGGACTGAGATGTTGGGTTTCACTCTCGCTATCTACAAGACGGTGTTGTTGAAATGCAGCACATCTATTGTCGTTGATAGGGGAACTAGCTTTAACCGTTCAACCCAACCTACGATAACCTAAAGTTGCTAGGGCGTGTTGACATTTTGATGTTGCTAATTCGGTAAACGCCATAATCATCGGGTAATCTGGCAAATGTAGCGTAAACTGTTAGTTTGCGAACTGAGATCACAATCTAACAGATTGTGGTACAGAAGATTCGTTACGATACTATGTGGCTCATTCGCTCATGGGTATTATACTTGATCTCAAAAGCGTTGTGTTGGAAAAAGTTGGGTTCGGAACGAATCACTCGTGGGGGATGATGCGGCGCTTGAGTTCGGCCATGTTGAAACGATCGCTCTCTAGGAAATCGAAATACTCTGCTTCCTCCTCATGAACCGCCTCCGATCGTTTCACCACATCTGCGGCGATGTCGATGGGGACGGAGACCAGGCCGCTTTCGTCGCCGTGCAGCAAGTCGCCCGGTGAAATGGTCAAACCACAGACCGATACCGTCACGTTGAAGTCGATGTATACGCCGTAACCGTGTGAGACGACCCACCCGGTCGAAAAGACATGAAAATCCGGTGTGCGTTGACGGATAGCGCTTCGGTCACGTCCGTTGGCGTCAGTAACAAACCCCACGCAGCCCAATTTGCTTGCAATCGTGCAGAACATATCGCCGAACAGGCAGCACCGCTTGCGGTCATGCCCGACGTGCTGGACAACGAGCACCGATGGCTTAGGTGCCGCATCAATCGCCTCCACCAGATCATCAACGCGCGAGGATCTTGTGTCGCCGGGTGTGGTGGTATCGGCTGTCACCGTGAGGGCGTAGCCAACCATCGGCGCAGCGATTTCAGGCATCTGGCAGATCAGCTCATTGTTGGCATAACCCATAGTTGGGTCGCGCACTTCAAAATGTTCAATTGCATTGGCAACTGTCGCGCTATCATGCTGTCGCAGCCCTTCGATTAGTTGCGGTGATTGTATTTGACTCATTTGGAATACCCTTTCCTTGATTGAGGTTAGGTGCTGCCGGTCCCCGGACATCACCATCGCCTTTTATGGCTGGCATTACAAAGCGAGAATGGCACAATGTTGAGCAGCGGTCACGGCACGCGGAGCGTGCCTATTACTATGGTTACACAGCTAGAACGGCGCAATGTTGAGCACCGCCTGCTCTTCAGGTGTCAGCGCGGCAATCTGTTCCTCGGTCATACCTCTGAAATGCGTGTTCGGTGGAACTCCAGCCTCAAGTCCCCAGATGCGTCGCTCGGCTTCGGTCATCGCTGCGCGAACCTCCGGCGACACATAGCGGTAGGAATCGTTGAACCCTTTAATCCACCACCGCTGGAAGTAGAAAATCAGTGCGTATCGTGGGCTATCGCTGGAATTGATTCCCGCAGTGTGCCATAGACTCGAATCCCACAGAAATACCGATCCCGCCGGTGCCTCAGCGATGATGCCGCCCGGTGGTAGGGTTTCCGGTTCTTCGGGTGGAATTTCGAGGGACAGGTGTGAGCGGGGCCAAATCATTGGCGCACCTGTTTCCTCTGTGAAATCGACCATCGCCCACACAGACTGAATCGCCATCGGGTAGTGTGCCCCGCCGATGAAAGGTTTTACAGTGAAGTCTGCCCAGTCAGCGTGTAGATTGCCGCCCAGTCGGGTTGCGTCCTTTTTACCAGTTGGCATTGGGGTTCGTATGACTACGTCGTGGGCAAACATATCCTCGCCCAGCAGGCGGCGGGCGACGTCGATTGGTGCCGGGTTGCGAAGCGGCATGCCGTAGAAGTGTGGATGCTTGCCTTGGACGTTGAACGCGTGTCGAAGGTGCTCGTTCTGCAAGCCGTATTTACGGGCGATCGCTTCTTCGGCAGCCAATGTCTCTTCGATCGCCTGCTTGGTCGCTTCAAGTTCCGATGGTGGGATGACGTTGTGCATAACGGTGTAGCCGTCCCGTTCCAATTCGGTTGCGTGTCGTTCAATGTCGAAGGTTTTCATGGCATTTCTCCTGCTGTCTGATGCTGATATGCTTGCTATAGATAGATTTGGGGTAGCTCTGCTTGGACCCTTGGACATGTATTATCGGCAGGTAAAATACGACGCGGGACCACGGTTGGGTAAACTGGGGTGGCAGACCGGATACGGTTATGAAAATCGAATATATCGTTGATGGCAGTATATGTGATTATAGCACTACAGGCAATCGCCCCGAAAACAGCTTTGCTCCGATTCACCCTCCAATTCATCCCACCCCCACGGGGCGGACATCGTAAATCTGTGTAGCCGTGGGTGCATTGGCTATTATAGTAGATATCCTCGAAAATTGTCAAGCGGTTACGAGCAGGTCACTCACAACGTTTTCGGTTGCAGAGAAACACATCGTCGTAAGAGAATAAAATCTCTAATAAGAAAGTTTTTATAAAAATTATTTACTATAAAGCAAAAAAAATAGTTGACAATGGTCAAAAAGTTTGGTATAATTCCCCCGTCTTGATAAAACAAGGCGAAGAAATACCCATCAGAATATCTGCGTGGATCTACCCCGGATGGGGCGGTATCCAGAGGAAAGGGCCCTCTTGATACTGCTCTGTTCGGGGTTTTTTGTTTTAGGAAAGGGCAATGATGCAACATAGAGACTTTTGGGATTCAATCATCGAATAGGTGGTTGATAGGGGTTCGCTTTTAACCGTTCAACCTAACCTGCTGAACTATGTTTTTCTGTGGAGTCCGACTGAGCTTCGGGTTGTGCCGAACCGATCTGAGGGGAAGGGGTTAACGCCAGACGATGAAGCTGGCCATTGAGAAGTTGAACAACATCAACCAGAGTATTATCACGTTCGACGATCATATCCAGCAATTAGAGGAGAAAGTTAAGTAACCCATCATTAAGAAGGAGAAATTAAAATGCCACTGACTGTTGCAGGACCGAGACGGTTGGGTAGTTTGGAAAAGGATGTAATTAATTTTGTTTTTGATCACACGATTGATCCGGATGAGTTGTGGATTACGATTCCTGAGAATATCATTTATCCGAATGATTGGGGAAGTGGGGCCTATCAGGCACCGGACTTGATTAAGATCAGTCGGGCGGCGCATCTTCATACTGACGACTTAAATTGGCATTCGACCATAGAGAACACCGATTGGACGAATATCAATAACTTTGAATATGTGGGACGGCTTGTCCATGAAGCTTGTCATCACTGGCAAAGGATTCACGACCGATATAATAATGCCGGGACGGACTATACATTTAATGGACAGATGTTAGCGAATCTTGATTTTGCGAACAAGGAGCAACATGCGTCGGCTGCACAGATTTACCTTATCGTGAAATGGCAGCTAGAGCGCGGTATCCAGCTTGTGAATTTGACGGATGGCACGGCTTATGGAATCCAGAACATCGGGCCCATGAATAGGATGCTTCGGATCGAATTGATTCCGCTTGACGACGATAACAATCGGATTGTGACTCAGGGAGTTGCAAACTCAATCGTATCGGATTTCGATGCGTATTTGGAGGAACTAAGAGGTGTTTAGCCTGTTAACCTCTTGAAGCCAAAAGCTACAAATCTCCTAACACGCGAAGGAGATTATAACATTACTTGCTTACGTTGGAGTGTCCGACAGTTTTCGAGTTAATCCTTTGTCGTAAATGTGATAGTGGTTTCGAGTGTCTGACACCCAGTATCCTGAACTAAGAGATCCATAACGTAGGTTGTACCATGGCGAAGGAGAGAACACTGATTCGGGGGTGTGAGTGTCACCGTGATAAGTTTATCCCATTGAGCCGTCCAACCGAGTGTTGGGCCCTCTTTAGGGCGGAGGTCAAACTGAGATGTGGCGATGTTGCCCTTTGAAAACGTGATAGTGATTCCGTCCCGATTCAAGGGGGCAGGGGCAATGTCCACATCACCATCATATATGCTGGCAAATGCAATGACAAGTTTTGTAGGATCAAAAGCAGATGCAGCTTTCCCAGGTCTGGTCTTTGTCGTAAATGTGATAGTACCGTCAGTTTTCCAAGAGCTGAAATCCTGAACAACAAAATCAATGGTGTAGGTCATACCGGGGCGAAGTACAGAACACAGATGCGGCGGCGTGAGTGTTACCGTTTGTCCATCTGCATACCACGCCACCCTCCAGTCGAGCGAAGTGCCTTCTTTATCGTGTAGGTTAAAGTGAGATAGAGAGACTCGTTCAGAGAATATAATACGTATTCCTTCACGATTCAATGGTTCAGGGTCTACGTCAGTATCACCATCAGTGATGCTGCTTGCTGTAATGATAGGTCCTGAGAGGTCCAAAGATGCCGCTGCTTGAGACAGTTGGTTTGCAACGACTTTAATTTCGGCGAGATCTTCGTTCGGCTCTGAGACCGGGTTTTGGTTCCCGCAGCCGAGAATCAGGATAGTGAACATCAATAGAGTGAGTTTTTTCATGGGAGACCTCCTTACGTGAAACGTGATGGGTAAAATGCCATTCCCCCAATGTATCGGGGACGAGTCGGGATGTGAAAACGTGAAAATGGGAATTTCACATTAGTTTCCTTATTTATAGTAGATTTTAGAATTAATGAGACACTCTAAATCGGCGCAGTTACAAACAGCGCCTACCAAACATGGGGAGCGAAAGTGCCCGTTTATTTTTTGAATTCACTATAGTTCATTGGTTCAACTGAAGCAGGTAAATCTTAAATAATTAATTGCAACTCACTGGGGTTTACTTCAGAAAAAAGCAGGGTTTCTCCCCAAAAAAATTAGCGATAGTCAAAAAGTTTGGTATAATTCTCTCGTCTTGATAAAACAAGGCGAAATGATACCCATCGGAATATCTGCGTGGATCTACCCCGGATGGGGCGGTATCTTTGTTGGTTCATCAGTTCATTGGTTCATTAGTTCATTGAATGAGCCGGTGGACCGATGAACGCACATAGCTGCTCTATTTGGGGTTTTTTGTTTTAGGAAAGGGCACGATGCGACATAAAGACTTTTGGGATTCAATCATCGAACAGATTGAGCGGTTCAGGCGAGAAAACCGGTTCGGCACGGTGCAGCTGAAGATTCGGAATCATGAGATTGTGCATTTTGAGATGACCCCCGTGATGCGGGGAGAGCTGCCAAAACGGCGGAATCAGAGGGAGAGCGCTGAGTGAAACGTGAACAGGAGAAACCGGTGATATGGGGAAATATGGTTATTTTGCTAGCTATGAACACGAGTTGACGGATCCAAGACTGAGAGAACGCTATGTTTGTGCAGAATCCACGCAACGTTCACGGGGTACTCGAAGGACTGAGTACTTTTAGCCAGACTCACGTAGGTGAGCTGCCACTGACCGATCCATCGTGGAGTGTCAGGCAGCGTGGATGAGTGCTGCTCGACAGTCAGGTAGATGTGCCCGCCCCATTACCAGTTTCAGCCGCCGATAATAGCGACAGGCGCGTAGATCCACTTTCACGCTTTATACTAGGGCTTTGGCTTCGTCCGAAACCGTATCTCAAACCTGAAGCTATGACATGCGAGATCTTGAACGTACATCTTAATCACGTACTCAGTATCAAATTCCAACTCCTGATCGGCAATGGGAGTTAACATTACAGCTGATGTGACAACGTCCGATAGACCGGTACCCGCCCAATGAAGGGGCTTTCCTTCACGGAAGAAATCAACCTTACGCATCTTGAGATCTTCATCAAAATCGAAGCGCAAACCTCTATTAGCCAGTTCAGGGTCGACGTCATCTTGTCCGTCCCACACGGTGGCGAATATGATTTGCAAATCTATATCAACCCGCAAGTGTTCACCTGATGCTACGGTGGGTATGTGTTCTTCGATAATGGGTTCTGATTCTTCGACTACCGACGTTTCAGTGCCGCAGCCGAGGATCAGAATGGCGAACATCAATAGAGATAGTTTCTTCATGAGTTTCCTCCTTAGGGCTCGAGCAAGTAGTGGAGCTTTTTAGCGTGGCTTCGTCCGAAATTTCATCTGTGTGTTCACGGCATTACATGCGGAACCTTGAGCATATATTTGAAGCCAGTACTCAGTGTTGTATTCCAACAATCGACTGTCCTCCATAGGCATAAGATGGATTTGGTTTCCAATGTCCCAGTCATCAACGATATCGCGAGGGGACCAATTGGGAAGTTCACCGGCAATACGCCCAAATACAACGTAGTACATACTAAGAGGTTCTGTAAATTCGATGATAATTCCGTCGCGATTCAACAGTTCAGGATCGGCATCAACCTCGCCGTCAAGCACGTTACCGCCTACGATTTGCGGCGGAGCGATGGGTTCCTCTTCTATCACAACGGGTGGTGTTTCTTCGATAATAGGCTCTGGCTCTTCGATAATGGTTGTCTCGTTGCCGCAGCCGAGAACCAGAATAACGAACATCAAGAGAGAAAGTTTTTTCATGGGATACCTCCTGAAGAATAATGCGTAAGAGGAAACGGAACGGCAATCTCCGTTCCCTACGAAGGGTAGGTCTTAAATAATTACATGCCGTTCACTTCGATTTGTTTCAAAAAAAGAGGGAGGCTCTCTGGAACGATTGAAGGATTTTTAGATGCCACTGTTGCAATTACTACTTTGCGATGGGCGTTTACCAACTTCTCTTGAGAGAGATACTGACGTGCCTACAGCACAGGTTCGTAATTGGGGTTAATATGGAAAATCAACGAAGTCACACGCTGTCCACTATGACTTTTACAGCATTTTGAGATGACCCCCGTGATGCGGGGAGAGCTGCCAAAACGGCGGAATCAGAGGGAAGGCAATGGCAATTTATAGAGACGGAAAATTGGTAGGCGTGGGAGGGAACATTGCCCCAACGATCTTCACCGATGGTGTGACGCTGGAAGGCGATGGCTCGAAGAACAACCGGGTGCGGGTGAAGAACGCTGGAATTAACACCGTCCATCTTGGCGAGAATGCCGTAACCTTGGCGAAGCTAGCGCAGGGTGAAGCGAATCGGGTGCTTGTATACGATAGCACCGGGGCACTGGTCAAGGGGCAGAGGTATGCCCCCAAAGCAGTTTGGTGGGGCTTCAAGCAAAGGGGTCGTGTTGAGCCACAGCGAGCATTTTCAGCAGATTATGCCCATACCGCAATTCTGAGGTTCAAGAAATCAACCCCCGATGAGAACTATTTTGGTGGCGATAGCTTGGGCACTATTATGCAAGGCACCCCGGCACCGGGCAGTTTCATTAGTGCAAAGGTGGATACGGGTTATCCCGGTGGGGCTAATGCGATCCTCACGTTACACGCCAACCAGTTTTTCCAACTACCGGCAGGGGTTTGGAACCTATTTTGTCATGTGGATGATTCCAGTGCCGGTGGAGCAGATGGGCACCTGTCATTGATGCAAATCAGGAGCGGCAACGATGATATGGTGTTATTTCACACGGCAGGTTGGCAAAATTCATCGGCGTTAGGTGGAAGCACCTATAATTTGAGCGTCCCCTTGCTGCCAACAGATGGTACAGAGTATTTTTATCTTCGTTTCCGGAAATCAAGCAGCGGTAGTGCTAACTATGCCTACTTTTTGGTGTTGGAGAAGTTGCAGTGAGACGTGATGCGTGAAAGAGAACACGCCCCACGACCGTGGAGCCACTTTTGCGCTTCATACTTAGGGCTTTGGCTTTGTTGCAAACACTATCTTGAAATCCGAGGTCCAACATTGGAAATCCTGAACGAAGATATCAATTTCGTATACGGTATCGAATTCCAACAACGGGACTCCCTCGGCGGGGGTTATCTGTATACGTCTTTCCATATTCTCGCGCTCAACTAGACCGCGAGGTAACCAACCGAGAGACGCACCCTTATGAAGCCGGAGGTCAATCTCATACTTTCTGATAGGTTCATTAAATTCAAAATGAATACCATTTGCATTGAGCGGTTCAGGGTCAACGTCAGCCTGTCCACCAAACACAGGGGCATCCACAACGAATGGAACACCGGGCTCGAACCGGAAGCGTTCACCTAATGCCACAACGGGTATCCGTTCTTGCATCGCGGGTTCTGGTTGCCTGACCACAGATCTCTGCGGCTTTGTCCGAAACTGTATCACGATATCTGTGTAATCGCAGTCATAATTTTGAGCGATTATCACAATCTCATACTCGGTGTCGTGTTTGAACATGCCGGCATCAACGCCATGGATGGGCCATATAAACACATGTTCTGTCTTTCCCCATCGGTGAGCTTCAGGAGAGTCCCAAAGGAGGCGCGTGCCGTCCTTCTCTCGGAGCGTAACCGAATGCCTATAGACAGGTTCCTTAAATACAAAGAGAAATCCGTCGCTCAACAGTTCAGGATCAACATTAACCTCTCCGTGTTTCACGGTGCCTTTTGCAACTAGTGGGTGACCGATAGGTTCATCTTCCATCACAACGGGTGGTGGTTCTTCGATAACAGGTTCTGGTTCCTCGACTATAGGCGTTTCGGTGCCGCAGCCGAGTATCAGGATAACGAACATCAAGAGAGAAAGTTTTTTCATGATACCTCCTTGGGTTTATTAGTTCAGTTGAGGTAGGTAGGTCTTAAATAGTTACATCCCACTCACTGCGATTTGTTTCAAAAAAAGAGGACGGGGTTTTATCCGTGTCAACAACATAGGAGCAATCAAATGCCATTAGCGATGGAGGGACCGCGCCCATTGAGTCCTTTGGAACGGGAGGCGTTTCGTTTGGTGTTTTGGGATTCAATTGATCCGTGCGATGTTTATGTATCAGTTTTTGATGATATTTACAGGGAAGGTGGATATTACAGTGGGGCTGGTAGTATTCAGATTAATAGATCGACGTTCCTAGATGCCAATCTGCATATGAATTCGACACATGCGAATACGGATATATTGAAACCTGCGAATATACGGTGTCTATCTACGCTGATACATGAGTCTACACACCATTGGCAATGGACTCACAAGAAGTATACAGATGCTGGACCCTACCGTCCTGTACCATATGACTTTAGTTTTGAAGAATTGCAGAAACTGAAATTTATGAAAGAATACCATGAGTTCGATCCCCTGTTACCGTCAGAAAAGCCCCTGCCAGAGGGTCACGAGCTCCTGAAAGAGCAACATGCAGCCGCAGCCCAAGTTTATTTTGTCATTGCTTGGCAGTTGGAACATTCCTCTGATCGTTTAGTGAATCTTACAGAGGGGGCTACGGGTAAGAACATTGTTGGGCCGGTAGAACGTTATCACAGAATTCATGCTATCCCGGATGCCCATCCACTTGATCCCGTTCCACCTGCCCATCCATTTAATCCCGCTCCGCCTGGACGTAGGGTGTCTCGCCAATATGCAATAGATATAGCCAATGATTTTAATGTGTATCTAGTTGATTTGCGTTCTGGAGGACAAAAACAATGGGCTGGTTGAATCCACCTTATCCTTCTAGTTTCAGCATAGGAGTTTTTGCTGACATAAACAGCATAGGAGAAATCAAATGCCATTAGCGATGGAGGGAACTCGTGTCTTGAGTCCTTTAGAGCGAGATGCAGTTAAATTAGTGTTTAAGGACGCAATTGACCCGTGGGATATTAGCTTGACGGTTGTTGAGTCTCTTGAAATTGAGTTGGAGAGGCATGCCTTGCTAGATATTAACAAAAGAGTTGGCAATCAGTTTAGACCGCTGTCATCTATTCAACCACAGGAAATTATCGATCGGATTAAACAGCCACCACCTATTGAACAGCAATTACCACCAATTGAACGGCAGCCGGCAACATTTAACCAATCGGTACAGGCGGCTTCTACCTACGATGGTGATGGAAAAATTAGGATTAGCAGGTCTGCCTTCCCGCATACCGATGCTCTGAATATAAATTCGACTCGTGCGGATACGACGATATTCAAGCCTGCGAATATGCACTATCTATCTACATTGATACATGAGTGCACCCACTACTGGCAAGAGGTGTATGGTCGACACACATTCTACAAGAATTTCTACGATTTTACTCGATATCAATTGCTGAAACGGGATGTCCCGGAGCTCTCGGCAAACCAACATGCGTCTGCGGTCCAAATCTATTTTTTAATTGAGTGGCAGTTGGCGCACCGGCCAAAAGGTTCTGATGTAAACCTGACGAGTCGGTCACCAAATCCAGAGCATAATGTAGGACCTGTAGATCGTTTTCGTAATATTGACATGCGTATCCATAATTCGGGTAAAGGCACTTCGCGTATTGTTAAATATCAACATGCGCGTGAATCGATACACAATTATTTTGGTTGGCTTCTTGTTGAGTTGCGGTATGGATGGAAAGCAGTTTGTCAGGGAAAGGAGTCGTTCGCGAAAAACAAACGCCAAGCTTGGGTGCCCACTTGGGCTTGATTCACAGGCTGATTTTGACGCATATCCACTGGTGTACGGTTTCATCAATGTCGAGGGGTTACTCCCTCTTTGTAAAAAATGTCAGACTCTTGCTCTCCCCTCCAATGCAGTGGTAACCCAATAGATACATGTCGAGGTGGTACGTTGCACCTTTTTGGAGCATAGAACACGCATACGGTGGTGGTGTCAGTTTCACTGTCCGTGGATTGCGCCATTCAGCAATCCAGCCAAGCGGTAAGCCATCTCTAAGATGGGAAGCCCATTCAAGGACATCAACCGTTTTAAGATCGTGATTAAATGCGATAAGGGTGAGGTCAAAGTCGCTCTCAGCAATGTTGCTATCAAACACGATATTGATTCCATGCCGATTCAACCATTCGGGGTCGACATCAATCCATTCTTTTATGTTAATTGATTCAATGAAGGCTGGTTGGAAATCCAAAGCGGGTGCTGCTGGTACCGCGGGCTCTGTCGTAAAGGTGATCGTACCTTCAGTTTTCCAAGAACTGAAATCCTGAACAACAAAATCAATGACATAAGTAGTGCCATTGTTAAGCCTGTCACACGGATTTGGTGGAGTCAATTTTACCGCTTGTCCATCTGGATGCCACTCTGTCTTCCAGTTAAGCGAATAGCCTTCTTCATGAATTAGGTTGAAGTGAGATAGAGAGATTCGCTCAGAAAATGTGATAAGTACTCCGTCACGATTCAATGGTTCAGGGTCTACGTTAGTAGCACCATCGGCGACGCTACTTTCTGTAATGACCGGTACTAAGATGTCCAAAGATTCCGCCGCTTGAGACAGTTGATCTGCAATGGCTTGGATTTCGGCGAGATCTACGTTCGGTTCTTCGATAACGGGTGGAGGCTGCTCGACCACAGGCGTTTCGGTGCCGCAGCCGAGTATCAGGATAACGAACATCAGTAGAGATAGGTTTTTCATGGGATACCTCCTGAAGAATAATGCCCCGATAAATCGGGACAGACTGTGAAATGTGATGCGTAAGAGGAAACGGAACGGTGATTTCCGTTCCCTACGAAGCGTAGGTCTTTAATAGTTACATGCCATTCACTTAGATTTGTTTCAAAAAAAGAGGGAGGCTCTCTGGAACGATTGAAGGATTTTTAGATGCCACTGTTGCAATTACTACTTTGCGATGGGCGTTTACCAACTTCTCTTGAGAGAGATACTGACGTGCCTACAGCACAGGTTCGTAATTGGGGTTAATATGGAAAATCAACGAAGTCACACGCTGTCCACTATGACTTTTACAGCATTTTGAGATGACCCCCGTGATGCGGGGAGAGCTGCCAAAACGACGGAATCGGAGGGAAGGCAATGGCAATTTATAGAGACGGAAAATTGGTAGGCGTGGGAGGGAACATTGCCCCAACGATCTTCACCGATGGTGTGACGCTGGAAGGCGACGGCTCGAAGAACAACCGGGTTCGGGTGAAGAACGCTGGAATTAACACCGTCCATCTTGGCGAGAATGCCGTAACCTTGGCGAAGATAGGGCAGGGTGAGGCGAATCGAGTGCTTGTGTACGACAGCACCGGTGCGCTGGTGGAAGGGCAGAGGTACGCCCCCAAAGCGGTTTGGTGGGGCTTGAATCAAAGGGGTCGCATCGAGCCAAAGCGGCCGTTTTCTGCGGATTATGCCCAGACAGCAATTCTAAGGTTCAAGGGATCAACCCCTGATGAGATCTATTTCGGTGGCGATAGTTTAGACGATATTATGCAACCCGCTCCGACATCGGACAGTTTCATTGCTACAAACGTGGATAAGGATTATCCCGATGGGAGCAATACCGACCTAACACTGCAAGCCAACGAGGTCTTCCAACTGCCAGCAGGGGTTTGGAATCTGTTTTGTCATGTGGATGATTCCAGTGCCGGTGGAGCAAATGGGCACCTGTCGCTGATGGGGGTCATGAGCGGCAACGATGATCTGATTTTATTCCATACAGCAGGACGGCAGAATGCATCGGCTTTAGGTGGAAGTACCTATAATTTGAGTGTGCCCTTGCTACGAACAGATGGTACGGAGTATTTCTATCTTCGTTTTCGGAAGTCAAGCAGCAGAAGTGCTCGGTATGCATATTTTCTATTGTTGGAGAAGTTGCAGTGAGACGTAATGCGTGAAATAGAACACGCCCAATGGGGGAAATGGAGTAGGGCGGACGGCGATGAAGATTAACCAGTCCATCATCGAGCGTCAAGCGGAGCGGTTGACTGATGAACCCCAAGCGGCGGAGGTGCCGGAATCGTTGCCAGTCCAACCGATTGAAGGAGATGGCAATAATAGCGAAAGCCCTGCTGTGGAGTAGAATTGAGACGAGTATGGGTTAGCATTCACAAGAATGATTAACATCAACAAAAATAAGGAGAATTTATCATGCCATTAGTTGTGCAAGGTCCTCGTTCATTTAGTCCTCTTGAGAGAGATGCGTTTGATCTGGTGTTTTGGGATTCGATTAATGTGGCTGATTTGGAGATTCAGATTGTCGAAAGTTTGGAGGGGGCTTTTGCTCGGTATGACCGGGCAAATCGTAGAGTTCGCATTGCTGCTAACCAGTTTCCTCATACTGACAATTTGAATACTAATTCATATCGTGGGAACACGGATGAATTTAAGCCGGGAAATATGTGGTATCTCAATACACTGATCCATGAATGTACGCATGATTGGCAAGCTGAGAAAAATCTATTCATGGCACCTCTTAAGGGAGAGTATAGCTTTACGAGAGAAGATTTATTGAGTTTATTCCTTGGCAGAGAACAACATGCGTCTGCTGCAGCCACTTGGTTTGTAATTGGCTGGCAGCTTCAGTATTCCAGTAATGACGTGAATCTGACGACATGGGCGGAAGAGACAAAGGTAGGAACTGTTAATCGCTATCGTCGGATTCATAATATTCCTCATAGTCAGGCGGAACCGCGTCAGCGTATCCTTTCTCAATCGGAAGCAGTCCCAATTGCGAATGATTTTGTGCGTCTGTTGAATCATTTACGGGAAGCCTGAGAAGTTGTCGCAGATTAAACGAGGTTATTCCTTTGTTGTTGTAAATGTGGCGTCGATTTCGCTTGCCCAACAGTCGTAATCCCGAACAACCATAGCGATGACGTAGGTTCTATCATGTATAAGTATAGAACACAGATTAGGTGAGGTGAGTGTGACTGTTCGTTGATCCGCGCTCCATTGGACGACCCAACCGAGCGATGGACCATCTTTAAGGCGTAGGTCAATCTGGGAGGTAGCGATAGGCTCATTAAATTCAAACCAGAGCCCATCTCGATTCAATGGGTTGGGATCAACAGGATCCCCAGGCAAGTTAGTTGACCTAAGCATAGGTTCTATAATATCAACAGATGGCGCAGTGCCTACAGGTTTGGGCTTTGTCCTAAATGTCAGGGAAATTTCGCTTACCTGACAGTCGTAATCCTGAATAATCATATCCACGACGTAGGTGCTATTGTGCAGAAGTGTAGCACACGCGTGGGGCGGGGTCAGCTCTACCCACGATCGGTTCGGTATCCAGTCAACTATCCAATTAAGTGATGGACCATCTTTAAGGCGTAAGTCAATCTGAGCGGCAGAGATACGTTCAGTAAATCCAACCCAAATCCCATCTCGATTGTATGTTTCAGGGTCAACAATATGACCATCACTCACGTTGCTCTGCAGAATCTTAGGTTCGTTCTCATTGGCTTGCACAAGCTGAGACAACATCTCAATGGCTGCTCCGTTCTGTTCTATAAGTGCTTTGTTTTCTTCTAAAAGCGGGTTTTCATTCCCACAGCCAAGAATCAGGATAGCGAACATCAATAGAAATAGCTTTTTCATGGGATACCTCCTGAAGAATAATGCGTAATGAGTGATGTGTAAGAGGAGACGGAACGGAGATCTCCGTTCCCTACAAAGGGTAAGTCTTAAATAGTTAATTGCAACCCATTCCGATTTACTTCAAAAAAAGGCACTTGACCGCTGGACATGGCGAGGCGAAGGGTGCCTGAAGCGTCGCTAGTAGGGGTGAGTGAGGAAGATACTGATAATAGCGGCAACCGCGCTGAATCCGACACTCTATAACCGCAGATCGGCTTTTGCGCTTCATACTTAGGGCTTTGGCTTCGTGTGAAACACCATCTGGAAATTTCCGGGCCAACAGAAGAAATCCATAACGAAAATATCAACCTCGTATGCGGTATCGAACTCCAACAATGGGGCTCCTTCGCCGGGCATTATTTGTATACGTTTTCCGATGTTCTCGTTATTAGCTAACCCGTGAGGTAACCAACCGAGGGACGCACCACCCTTAAGCCGGAGGTCAATTTTATACTTTTTGATAGCGTGGTTAAATTCAAATTGAATTCCATTTGCATTGAGCGGTTCCGGGTCGACGTTCTGCCCTCTAAAAGGCACGTCGGCAGCCACGAGTTGTGGCTCAATTATATCCAGCCGGAAGCGTTCACCTGATGGCACAGCGGGTATCCGTTTTTGTATCACAGGTTCTGGTTCCTCAATCACGGATCTCCGCGGCTTTGTCCAAAACTGTATCACTATCTTTAAGGTGTTGCAGTCAAAATTTTCAGTATATATTACAATCTCATACTCGGTGTCGTATTTGAACACGCCAGCGTTAACGCCATGGATGGGCCATATAAACACATGTTCTGTCTTTCCCCATCGGTGAGCTTCGTGAGAGTCCCAAAGGAGGTACGTGCCCTCCTTCTCTTGGACCGTAACCGAATGCCTATAGACAGGTTCCTTAAATACAAAGAGAAATCCATCGCGATTCAATGGTTCAGGATCAACATTCATTTCTCCGTGTTTCACGGTGCCTTTTGCAACTAGCGGGTGACCGATAGGTTCATCTTCCATCACAACGGGCGGCGGTTCTTCGATAATAGGTTCTGGTTCTTCGACCACGGGCGTTTCGGTGCCACAGCCGAGAATCAGGATAGCAAACATCAAGAGAGCAAGTTTTTTCATGATACCTCCTTTGATTCATTAAGGTTACGGCACGAGGGATCCCCGATTCATCGGGATTCAAAGCAACGTGCCTACTACTATAATGAGGTGGGTAGGTCTTAAATAATTACATGCCATTCACTTCGATTTGTTTCAAAAAATGAGGACGGGGTTTTATCCGTGTCAACAACATAGAATGTCGAGGGTTTACTCCGGCTGTGTAAAAAATATGAAACTCTTGGATTCCCATCCAAGGCAGTGGTAAGGCACTGTACCAATCACGAGGTAGTACGTTGCGCCTTTTTGGAGCATAGAACACGCATACGGTGGTGGTGTTAGGGTCACGGTCCGTGGATCGCTCCATTCGGTAATCCAGCCAAGTGTTAAGCCATCTAGAAGGGAGGGCCATTCAAAGGGGTGAATCCTCTCAAGATCAAGGTTAAGTGCGATAAGGGTGAGATCAAAATAGCTTACAGCAATGTCCTGATCGAACACGATAGTGATTCCATGCTGATTCAACGGTTCGGGGTCAACTCGATTATCTGCGTCAGTCCATTTCGCCATGTTAGTTGATTCAATTTGGGGACTAATGAAGTCCAAAGCGGGTGCTGCTGGCCACCCGGGTTTTGTACTAAATGTAATAGTGCCTTCAGTTTTCCAAGAACCGAAATCCTGAACAACGAAATCAATGACATAGGTAGCACCATTGCTAAGTATATTACACGGATTGGGTGGAGTCAGTTTTACCGTCTGTCCATCTGGATGCCACTCCATCTTCCAGCTAAGCGAGTAGCCTTCTTCGTAGCGTAGGTTAAAGTGAGATAGAGAAATCCGCTCATCAAATGTGATATGTATGCCATTACGATTCAGTGTTTCGGGGTCTACATCAGTGTCACCATCAGCGACGCTGCTTTCTGTAATGACCGGTGCTGAGAGGTCCAAAGATGCAGCTGCTTGGGACAGTTGGTCTGCAACGGCTTGGATTTCGGCGAGATCTTCGTTCGGTTCTGAGACCGGGTTTTCATTCCCGCAACCCAGAATCAGAAACACGAACAGGTATAGAGAAAGTTTTTTCATAGGATACCTCCTTGGGTTCATTAGTTTAGTTAAGGTTACGGCACGAGGGATCGTGCCTACTACTAGAAGGTTCATTGGTTCAGTTGAGGTGGGTAGGTGTCAAATAGTTACATCCCACTCACTTCGATTTGTTTCAAAAAAAGAGGACGGGGTTTTATCCGTGTCAACAACATAGGAGAAATCAGATGCCATTACCTTTAGAGGGACCGCGCCCATTGAGTCCTTTGGAACAGGAGGCACTTCGTTTGGTGTTTTGGGATTCAATTGATCCGTGCGATGTTTATGTGACGGTTATAGAGCGTCTTGAACATACGGTGGGAGGTACGGCTGCGACTTACAATAATGGAGGTATTAAGGTTAACGGATCAAGGTTTCCGTATACCGATGCCTTGGGTATAAATTCGACGCTTGCGAATACGGATATATTTAAGCCCGGGAATATGAACTATCTATCTAGGTTGATACATGAGTCTACACATCATTGGCAATCGGTTTACAAAAAGTATGATTGGCGTGGTCCCCCCGATACAGGAGTATACGACTTCAGTAAGAAAGAATTGGAGACACTAAAGTTTATAAAAGAGGAACATCCGGACCTGAGAGAGCCACATAAGTTCAAGGAAAAGTATGATGAGCTCCTTAAAGAGCAGCATGCGTCTGCGGCACAGATTTATTTTTTAATTGAGTGGCAGTTGGAACATTCCTCTGATCCTCTAGTAAATCTTACATATGCGTGGAGTAGTAATGAGGAGCGTGTTGGACCGGTAGAACGTTATAGCGAAATTCGTAAGTGGGTTGTTCGCGGTCAGTCCGGACCTTGGATATCTCGTGCAGATGCGAGCGGTCTAAGCAGTCATTTTAATGCATATCTAGTTGATTTACGTTCTGGAGGACAAAAACAGTGGGCTGGTTGAGTCCACCTTATCCTTCTTAGCATAGGATTTTTACTCATCTCAACAACATAGGAGGAATCAGATGCCATTAGCGATGGAGGGAACTCGCGTCTTGAGTCCTTTGGAGCGAGATGCAGTTAAGTTAGTGTTTAAGGATGCAATTGACCCGTGGGATATTAGCTTGACAGTTGTTGAGTCCATTCCGTGGGAGGGGCACGGATTGCAAGATATTAATCCGAGGATTGGCAATCAGTTTAGACCGTTGTCGTCTATTCCACAACAGGAAATTATCGATCTGCTTAAACAGAAGCCGACTATTGAACAGCAGTTGCCGCCTAAACCCCTACCTCAGGACATTAAACCGCCACTAGAGAGAGTGGCTTCAACTTACGATGGTAATGGAAAAATTAGGATTAGCAGGTCTGCCTTCCCACATACCGATGCTCTGAATATAAATTCGACTCGTGCGGATACGAAGGTATTCAAGCCCGCGAATATACATTATCTATCTACCTTTATATATCAGTGCACGCGCTATTGGCAATGGGTGTATGATCAGCGCAGAACGCCTATACGCAACTCGGGTTCAGCGTACCACTTTACTACGAGCCAACTGATAAAAGACAATTTCCCGGGGCTCGTGGCAGAGCGACATGCGTCTGCTGCCCAGGTCTATTTTGTGCTTGCTTGGCAGGTGCGTCACGCGCCGTTCACTATGATTGGAAAACAAAGGAAGTTCGCAGATATAGATTTGACGAGTGGACCACCAGACAATGAGCATAGTGTTGGACCTGTTGATCGCTATGATGAGATTGTCCGTATTAAGCGTGCAATTGGTCGACCTATTGTTACATATGAAGTGACGACTAACTTGAGGGATAACTTTTCAAAATTTATATATCATTTACGAAATGCAGGTACAAGAAAACGGCTTGTTTGTGCAAAGGCCATGCAAGCTGCACAGATTCATCCAACGTCCCCGTTCTATGACCCACTTTAGAGGACTGCCCCTACCTAATCCATCGGGTAGCTTCCAGCACGTGGATTGACCGCTGAAAGTAATGCGGTGGAGGTGCCTGAAGCGTTGCTAGTAGGGGTGAGTAAGGAAGATACTGACAATAGCGACAACTTAGGGCTTTGGCATGGTCCGAAACCGTATCTCAAACCTTGAGCTTTGACATATGACATCCTGAACGTAGATCTTAATCATGTACTCAGTATCGAATTGCAGCTCTTCACCTACAGTGGCTGTTAATGTCACAATGTCTGTGACCCTGTGGGTCATATCGACAGGCATCCAATAGAGGGGCTCTCCATCAAGTAAGATAGCAATCTTGTGCAGCTTGAGATCTTCATCAAATTTGAAGAGAAATCCGCCTGCATTGAGGGGTTGAGGGTCAACGTTATCTTCTCCACCAAGTAAGGTGCCCCATACGAGTTGCGGCACTTCACCGCTAAACCGAAAGCGTTCACCTGATGCCATAGTGGGTGTATGTTCTTGGATAGCGGGTTCTGGTTCTTCGACCGCTGGCGTTTCAGTATCGCAGCCGAGAACCAGAATAACGAACATCAATAGAACGAGTTTCTTCATGATATATCTCCTTATTCTTTAGATAAGCGGTGAGGGCTTTTACTTTGGCTTCGTTTGAAATATTATCGTCGTCTTCCCGTCCCTGCATCCGAAGCCTTGCACGAAAATCTCAAGCACGTACTTGGTGTTGTATTCCAACAATCGGCTGTCCTCCATGGGCATCAGATGGACTTGGTTTCCGATGTCCCAGCCATCGACGATATCGCGAGGGGACCAATTGAGGTGCCAACCGTGGTCAGACTGGAGGTCAGCTGTATACATACTAAGGATCTCCGTAAATTCGAGGATAATTCCGTCGCGATTCAACAGTTCAGGGTCGGCATCAACCTTCCCATCAATCTGGCTACACGGGAATGACGGACAAGGCAGTGGGAGTCGGGTTGCGCCATCAATTCTTCCGTCAAACACGCTACCTGCTACGATTTGCGGGGGAGTGGGAAATTCTTCTTCAATCACAACGGGTGGTGGTTCTTCGATAACAGGTTCTGGTTCTTCGACCACCGGCGTTTCGGTGCCGCAACCCAGAATCAGCATGGCGAATAGGAATAGAGATAGGTTTTTCATGGGATACCTCCTGAAGAATAATGCGTGATGCGTAAGAGGAAACGGAACGGAGATCTCCGTTTCCTACGAAGCGTAGGTCTTAAATAGTTACATCCCATTCACTACGATTTGTTTCAAAAAAAAAGTGTAAAGGAGAATGGTCATGGGTTTAACCCCACACGGTCCTCGGAGACTTAGTAACTTAGAAAGAGCCGCGATTGATCTGGTTTTTAGGGAATATAGTAAACCACTGGCAGAGAGAGATGGGACCTTTGATAAACTCCAAATCTCTATTGTTCCAAACGATGTAGATGCAAATGGTGAACATAGGCGTGGATCGTATAGCAACAATACAATTACTATAGCAATTGATCAGCATCTATGTACGGATAATTTAGATCGCAGTTCAGCTCTCGGGAACACAGATATTCTCAAGCCGGGGAATATGGAATATCTGAACACATTTATCCATGAGTCTACACACCATTGGCAATCATTTCACGATAGGTATAAATGGAGTGGCACCTCCAACCCGACCCGATACCACTTTACTGAGAAGGAATTGACAGAATCGCCCCCCACGGAGCACAAATTGGCGGACAAGAATCCCTGGTTTAATAGGGATCCAAACAAGAAGGATATCCTGAATCTCTGGAAAGAGCAACATGCTTCTGCTGCGGCAACCTGGTTTATTATCGGTTGGCAGCTCAAGTATGCGAGCAATTATGTGGATCTCACCACTAAACGAGGAGCGTCAGTTGGAACGGTAGATCGCTACGCAGAGATAAAGAAAATTAAGCATGGTAAGGATAGGCGTTGGGTTAGGAAAGACAAGGCGATTATGCTTGCTAGTGCTTTTGACATAGTGCTAGCTGAGTTGCGCACTGGTTATTATTGGAGACATGTCAATTAACTCTTTACATTGGCTGCATCAGAAATCGTATCTGAACTAGAATACCAAATATCAATAAGGATAATTTTTCTGAGCCCCCACCTTTTAGGATTTCAACATAGGTGGTTACTCGTGCGAATCATATAGGAGGAATGAAAATGCCATTAGAGGTACAGGGACCTCGTGAATTGAGTCCTTTAGAGAAGGATGCACTTTATATTGTGTTTGGCACACCTGAACAGGGAATTGCACCGTCGGAGCTCCAATTGGAGGTTGTCGAGTCTATAGGAGGACCGGGCGGGCAGGGATTGCGGAATATTGATCAAGAAATGGCCGCTCCGTCTATACAGGGAGGGTCGCTGCAAGAGATACTGTTCGGACGGATTAAACAAGTATCGGTGGATTCGACTTACGATAGTAGTGGGTTGATTACGATTAGCAGATCTGCCTTCCCGCATACCGATGATCTGCATGAGAGATCCACTTTTAGGAATACGAAGAAACTCAAGCCCGCGAATATACACTATCTATCCACGTTTATATATCAGTGCACGCGCTATTGGCAATGGGTGTATGATCGGCGTAGAACGCCTATACGCAACTCGGGTTCAGCGTACCACTTTACTACGAGCCAACTGATAAAAGATAATTTCCCGGAGCTCGTGGCAGAGCGACATGCGTCTGCTGCCCAGGTCTATTTCGTGCTTGCTTGGCAGGTGCGTCACGCGCCATGGACTAGAATTGAAGGCCATAGAAAGTTCGCAGATATAGATTTGACGAGTGGACCACCAGACAATGAGCAGAGTGTTGGACCTGTTGATCGCTATGATGAGATTGTCCGTATTAAACGTGCGATTGGTCGGCCTATTGTTACATATGAAGTGGCGACTAACTTGATGAATAATTTTCGGGACTATATATTGGATTTACAAGATGCAGGTATAAGAAAACGTTCTGTTTGTGCAGAAGCCATGCAAGCTGCACAGATTCATCCAACGTCCCCGTTCTATGACCCACTTTAGAGGACTGCCCCTACCTAATCCATCGGGTAGCTTCCAGCACGTGGATTGACTGCTGAAAGTAATGCGGTGGAGGTGCCTGAAGCGTTGCTAGTAGGGGTGAGTAAGGAAGATACTGACAATAGCGACAACTTAGGGCTTTGGCATCGTCCGAAACCGTATCTCAAACCTTGAGCTTTGACATATGACATCCTGAACGTAGATCTTAATCACGTACTCCGTATCGAATTGCAACTCCTCACCTGCAGTGGCTCTTAATGTCACAACGTGTGTGACCAAGTGGGTCATATCGACAGGTAGCCAATAGAGGGGCTCTCCATCAAGTAAGATGGCAATCTTGTGCAGCTTGAGATCTTCATCAAAGTCGAAGCGAAATCCGCCCGCATTGATCGGATCAGGGTCGACATTATCTTCTCCACCAAGTACGGTCCCCCATACGAGTTGCGGCACATCACCGCTAAACCGAAAGCGTTCACCTGATACCACAGTGGGTGTATGTTCTTCGATAACAGGTTCTGGTTCTTCGACCACCGGCGTTTCAGTGTCGCAGCCGAGAATCAGGATAACGAACATCAACAGAGATAGGTTTTTCATGGGATACCTCCTGAAGAATAATGCGTGATGCGTAAGAGGAAACGGAACGGAGATCTCCGTTTCCTACGAAGCGTAGGTTTTAAATAGTTACATCCCACTCACTTCGATTTGTTTCAAAAAAGTAAGATCTCAGGACCTGCGCGGTTGAATACTCAAAACCAACGCCAGTTGAATCTGTTCATTCGTTGGGGCTCACTAACCTCGCCCTTTCCGAAAAACATTCTCTAATTAGGAAATAATTTGCTCAAATAAGGGCAAAATTCGGGAAATTATTCTCTATATATTAAAATATGATTGACAATGGTGAAAAAGTTTGGTATAATTCTCCCATCTTGATAAAACAAGACTATCGCAACACCGACTAGAACATCTGCGTGGATCGATTCCGACAAGACCGGAACGGTATCCATAACTTCATAACCTTCGATAACAGATCAACCCCGGATGGGGCGGTATCTGTGTTGGTTCATTGGCTCATTAGTTCGTTGAGTGAGCCGGTGCCCCAATGCACCAGCGTTACTGCTCTGTTCGTTTTTTTTTGAGGTCAGGGACTTTCGGAACGGAGGGGGGCGGAGGTTAGAGAAAACTGAATTGAAGGATAGGTTTCATGGAAGAAAGCACCCGCGTATGGATAAATAAAATTGAATCGAAGTTAGATCAGGTCTCAACGGAATTCACGCGAGGGTTTGCACAACTTTCAACGAAGTTGGATATCTATCTGAACAAGCAAGATGATCATGAGCGGCGTTTGTTGGCTTTGGAAGAGTATAGACATAAACAGGATGGTGTCAATGAATCGACGAGCAAGCGGTATACACGGTTGATGGTGATACTGATTGCGTCGGAGGTGCTTTTTCTGGGTGCCGGCTTGATAGCGTCTTTGGTGTTGCGAGGCTGATACAAATGGCGTTTCAACTCGGCAGACCCAGTTTGCTATAGCATGGCGAAACTAGTGGAGAAAGAGAAAATGTGTCGATTACACCTAAAACAAAGAGAGATAACCGTAAAATTGCTTCAGTAGATGGACGACAATAAGGAAGGAGGGAGGCGGCTATGCTAAAACGAGAGTCAGACGAAAAGGATTCGACGACCGCGGTATGGTGGAATTACGTACTGGCGGTGCTCGTTACGGGTGGCATCTTTGCAGTCGAGATTTTCTTTGATAAAGGGATACTTGACGGCACCTTAATTGGTATGCTCATCATCAAAGTCTACGATGCGTTGAACCTCCAGAACGCCTATTTTTTTCCCTCCCAACGCTCACCAAAGAATGGAAGTGGAGATCTCAAAAATGATAATAGAACGACTTCGTGAGACCCTCAAGCGTGATGAAGGGTTTGAGTTGAAAAGGCATGAGGTTCAGGGGATAGACCATATCGGATACGGCATCAACCTTGAGCAGGAACTGCCGGACGAACTACTGGGTTATCTTGGCGTGGAGGCTGAGGACGCTATTGAGGAGATTACGCAGGAACAGGCGGATTACTTGCTGGACTACTACGTGGAAGTCGCTGAAGGGGATTGCAAGACCATTTATGGTGATATATGGCAGCACCTATCCCCGCTGCGGCAGGAGGTCTTGATCAATTTGGCTTTCAATCTTGGGCTCCCACGTTTGAAAGCATTTCGGAAGATGAACGCGGCTATTCGTGTAGAGGATTGGACGGCGGCGGCGGCACAGATGCTCGATAGTAAAGCGGCACGGCAGACAGGGAAACGGTATCATCGGTTGGCAAGGACATTTGAGATGAACGATGAGAGCTATCTCAAACTGGATAAGATTTATGATGAACCGACTGTTCGGCAGGATCTTCCGGTGATTCCCACCGGGGAGGAATTGGCTGGCGTTGAGGACCAGGTACTGATTGCGGAGCTGGCGCGTCGGCTGGGCTTATGAGAGAAAACGAGAAGGCGAGAAGACGTGAAGGCGAGAAGGTGAGAAGACGAGAAGACGTGAAGGCGAGAAGACCAGACTTTGTCTCGTTCTCTCGTTTTCCCGTTCTCCCGTTTTCCCGTTTTCCTGTTCTCCCGTTCTCCCGTTTTCATTTCTTTTTCAAAAGGAGAAAACTAATGAAAAGGGTGTTTGTTGTATTGTTAGGTGTGTTGTTAAGTGTTTCGATTGCTCACGGCTTTTATGGCGATATTGCCACGGATCGTGAGAGTTTCACGCTTGGGGTAGCGGGTCAGAACGCAAACCAGATTACTTCGTTGACCGCCCTGTTCCCCCTCAAGAACGCGAACGGGTGGGCGGGTGCTTACGTCAGTCGTCAGGTCGCCGATAGCGAGGTGGTTTCGGAGACGCTCAACGGACACCTCCAAGGTGGATTCTTGGTTCGGGGTATCGGTATCGAGGCGTACATCGAGGCGACGCGCGACAAGTGGCGGATGATTGATCTCGCTATTGAGACGGGTTACTTCGTGCGTCCGGGAACATTTACCGCCGGCGGTATCACCTTCTCTGGCGGTGTAGGCAACTATACCGAGCGACGGGACTTAGACGAGGCGATTGGTCGGGACAAAACAGATGCTTCGACCACATTTGGCTGGTTGGCGTTTGTCAGCGCCAAGTGGCGGAATGTCTCAGGGGTTCTACGGTTTAAGCCGAGTTTGGATTTCGAGGAAGAAGTCATCGAAGGCTCGCTTTCGTTTAATCACGAATTGACGGAAACGGTTTCGCTCGGTATCACGACGCAGGCAACGATCGACTCGCAGGTAGAAGCCGACCAGACGGCGCATACATCGTATCTGATCAATTTCACTTACACGCCCGAATAATGTCAGAATATATTATCAAGAAAAAATCGAGATTGTGGAAGGTCCTCCCCGGTGGCAGGAACAAGTTTTCTGCCACACTGGGGGAGACCATCTACCTCACACCTAAGCGGTATGATGATTGGAAAAGCGGGAAACCGAAGAAATCGACGCTGGCACTCATTGAACATGAGAAGGTGCATGTTGATCAGTTTCGGCGTGACCCCGCTTTTAAGCGGCACTATCTCACCAGTCGTCAATGGCGGTTGCTCTACGAGGCGGAGGCGTATGCGAAACAGGCGTTTGTGCGAGTCCAACTGGATAAGCGGAAACGGGGTCGTCACTACTTTGTGAGCCGGTACGCGAAGGTGTTGGCATCGAAAACTTACTTACTCTTTATGGACTACAACAAGATCTATAAAGCGATAGACAGGGAATATGAAAGGTTATTATGAGTCCAGACACAATGATATGGGGCGTGATTGGCGTTCAAGTTGCGATTTCAATCACCACCCTCGGTGCGTTTTATAAACTAATCGGCATTTTAGAGGACGCGCGGAAGATGATTGGGTCCGTAGATCAACGATTGAGCGAAGATAGCAAGGAGCATGTCAAAATCATCGAGAAATTAGCGACGCTCGATGAAGACGTGAGAGAACTCCGTCGTGAGCGATAAGATTCCACGATTCATGATTGATTCATCAATAATGTTCTGCTCGCCGGTGACGGTCTATACGGCGAAGCGGGACGGCACTTTCGTTGCGCGGTGTTATTCAATCCCCGGCTTCGTCGTCGAGGGCGATACGTTTGAGGAGACGGTGGCGAGTGCGACGGAGGCGTATCTCACCTTCTGCCGGAAGGGGATCTGGAATTGACTGCACAAGGCATGATGGGGTTCGGGGAGAGGTCAAGCCGATTTTGGCAGATGTGCACGAATTGGTAAGCTGTGTCGAGATATGAATCTCGACCTACAATCGACTTAGTGATAGGTCAAGGTTTTGGAGTGGTGATATGATGCGCGCTAAGGTGGGTAATGTGGTTCTGCTGTAGCTGGTCTATACGACCATCAAGACGCTTTATGTCCTCTCTTATCAGAGATATATCCTCCTTAGTGGCAAGTCCAAGAAGGAAAGTTGCCAGACAGATAAATAACGTGATAACTACACAAACGGCTGTCACTATCTGTGCTATGGTCGATAACGATTGCGAGTTTGCTATGATAGATCCTCCTCCCAAGAGCAGCGTATCACCATTATAGCAAGCTAGCAGGGGAGAAGTCAAACCGGTTTTAGCAGATGTGCACGAATTGGTAAGCTGTGTCGAGATATGAATCTCGACCTACAATCGACTAAAGCAGCCGCGAATCTGGGTGAATTACCGTTTCGCCCCCGGTAGGTGCGGTTTCTAACCGCACCGCATCGGCGCAGTTGCAAACAGTGCCTACCAAACGTGGGGAGCGAAAGTGTCTATTTATTTTGGTTCATGTAAAAAGAAAGTGCAAAATATGAACGAAATCGTAGGGGCGGGGTTTCCCCGCCCTCAGTAAGGGTTGGGTGACCCAACCCCTACGAAAACTCGGTTGCTGTTGCACGCTTTCTTAACATGAGCCTTTATTTTTATTATTCACCATAGTAAAGATTCGCGTCGATTCGTGGAGGAACAAGCCAATGAAATTTGATAGAAATCCAAGGAACCAATCCGCACGCATCGATCTCGTGAAGCAGGACCGGACACGGACGGTTGATAAATTACCGGATCGACCCAGAGATGGGCAAACGGTAATTCTCCGACAAAAGGATAACAGCAAGCAGATATGCGCCTATTCGAGAGACGGGGAGTGGGTCTGTGTCTCGGCAGTAGACGAAGCACCTATCCCAGTACCTGCACCCAGTGAAACGATAACTTTTTCCTCAACATTAGGAGATCCACCGTAAATGGCGCGAACCTATGTAAATTCCACAGATTATTCGGACCCCGACGCCGAATTTACATTCGAGACGGTGGACAATAACATCTACCTGAAAATCGGAGACCTGAACGACGATGACGCAGCACTCATCGTATCCATAATTGCTGGAGGAATCGTCGGGTTTTTCCAAAACAGTGAGAGAATTGCGATTGCTAGGATAACCGCCGATTACGATGCAACAAACGGGATCCGCGTGGAATCTACACCAGAGGACTTAACACTTAACGAGGAATATGTCATCAAGTTCACGCAAGCGCGCCCCGGCAGATTCGGCGAGCAAGGGAGACAGGGTGAACCAGGTCCGCAGGGACCGCAGGGTGAACGTGGAGAGCAGGGACCCCAAGGTGACCGTGGAGAACAGGGACCACAAGGACCACAGGGGCCCCAAGGCGAACCGGGAAATCCAGGCAACATTACTATTAATACACGCGGCGTACTCATTGCCACGTCGAGTTTTCTACCTCAACTTTCGGGAAATTCTGATAGGCTTCTCAATAATGTTATTAAGTGGACGCTTAATACCGATTCTGGCTACGCAGTTTATGGAAACCCAGTAGACCATTCACCTGCTGCACAGGGAGGGTTTATTAATAAGTTTACTCGCGGATATGTTGGCAGATCAGATAACTTAGGGGTTCTGAATGTGCCTTACAAAAAACCTGCGAATAATGTGAATGGGTTATGGCTCATTTGTGAGGATTTAACAGATCCTGCGGTTGAAGTATGGGAAGTTTTTATTCCGTGGGGAGGGGGTAGCCTTGAAGACGACCAAAACCCCAATTTTTTTGATTCAAGGTATATATTGCATTGGGGGAGAGAAGGCAATTCTGCGACTACAGATGGAGATGATGTAACTGTCTATTTTAGCAAGCGTCGAGGTTATAACTACAAGGCAGAGATAAATATCAAAACTTATCGCATCGAAAGAATGCCAAGTAACCAATGTAGAGTGAAAGTTTACTTGGCTGGCATATTTATCACAACTTAAAAACGTCGTCAAGGTAGTAGGCATACTCCGTATGCCGTAATCCTTATGAACGGCACGAGGGATCGTGCCTATTACTATAAGAGTTGATGAAAGGGGACAAAATCGTGGCAAAACGGCTTTACCGCAGGGATGTTCGCAGAATTGTCAAACGGCATGTGCGCGATGTGTCGAGGGCAGAAGTCGTAGAAGCGTATAGAAACTCACGGCTGAAGAATCTGCATGGCGAATTCCTTGATAGACGTTATCGGGCATTGCCGATGCGTGTCTGGGAATTAGTTTTAGAGTATTCGCAGGTAGACAAGAAACAGTATCGGAGTGACCATTGGGATTGTGATAATTTTGCACTTGCACTTTGCGGTCAAATACCTATGTGGTTTGATGTGAATGGGGTGGGGCTCGTGGTAGATTATAGCGGAAAACATGCTTATAACTCGCTTTTGGTATATGACAATAATAAATTGTCAATTGTTGGCGTAGAACCCCAAAACGATAGGTGGGGCGTTGCGAAAACTGGGGCACCCATGTACAGTGCTCAAAACGGCTATACAATTTTCGGATAACTTTTTAACTATGATTGCGATAATTCCGTGCGCGGGGCGAGGGACCCGCCGTCGCCCTGATACAGAACATACTCCCAAAATTCTGCTTGAGCATGAGGGTCAACCCTTGATTGAGCATATTGTTCGCCCGATTGATGAATCCGGGCGGTTTGATAAAATTGTGTTCGTCCTCAGCTTAAAGCACGGTCAGAAGGTTATCGATCATGTCCACCGTTCCCTTTTGGATACGCCGGTCAAGTTTGTTTGGCAGGACGCGCCGTTGGGGTTCGGCCATGCAGTCCTGCAAGCGCGCGAGGAGGTGTTGACGTGGAGGCGTGGAGGCGTGGAGGCGCGGAAGCGAGTTTTTCCCCCGCTCCCCCGTTCCCTCACACACTCGCTTCCTCTCTTTTCCCCACCTGTGTTGATCCATACGGACGATGCGGTCAACCGTCACTGCGTGGAAGGCATGAGTCTGATAAGCGCGATAACGTCCAAAAAGGAATCCCAAATCGGGGTTCAGTGGCGGGGGAATGTGAAAAACTACGGCATGGCAATCGTCAGTTATCCCAATGGGCATCTGCCAAGGACGAACTCGCCGACGCCGGGACGGGTGGAGCGGTTGGTAGAGAAACCGTATTGGGATGAGGGCGGATTGGCGATGACGGGGATTTACTATATCCGTGAGTCGCGGCGGCTGTTCCGGTGCTTGAACAGGTTGGTCAATTCGGGGCGGTGCTTGGGCGGGGAGTACCAGTTCACGCACGCGCTCCAGATGATGGTCGATCAAGGCACGCCGTTTCAGACTTACTATCATGAGTGGGTGGATTGTGGGCAGGCGGGAAAACGGGAAAACGGGAGAACGGGAAGAACTTGACCGCAGAGACGCAGAGCGCACAGAGGGAAATAAGAGGACGGGAAAATCGGTATCTCATAGGGCATAGGGGCTTGGTTCTAATCCTGTGACTATCTTTTGAAACCAGAGATGACTGTTTCCAACAGATGCCTCCTCATCGACAGGAGAGCTTGATTTTAACCGAGGGGTCACCGTTTGAATACTAGGTCCCTCCCCATCGGAAACTTGAATGCTTTCAGGCAGTGGACGTCCGAAATCCTCATACAACTCAAGTGTCGCAGCGAAGGCATCCTCAACATTGTGTAATGCTTCGTCTACCGAATCGCCTTCGGTGACTAAACCGGGCAGTTCTTCGCATGTTACGGTGTAACCGCCTTCTGGTTGTGGGGTTAAAATTACCGTTATCCTGAATTTCATAACAATTTCTCCTTGTGCGTGAAAGGTACAAACACCCCTTTTTGAAGGGTAATTTGACAGTATTATATCAGAAAAGTTTTCCTAGGGCAAACAAATGTATCTCCTGACCAAATCACAACCTCTAAGCATGGGCGAGCGGTTTTCGAGGAGGTATGATAGCGTGAAATGTGAAAAGATTCGCGATGATTCGCGGGGATTGGTGGACACAAAAGACCGCCACAAATTAACATGAAAGGAAATAAATTGAAAAAAATTGGCGTGATTGGAGCAGGGTTGGTTGGCTCTATTTTCAAGGAGTTGGACGGGTTTCAAGTGGTGCATCGTAACGAGTGGAAAGATGCGATTTGGGACTGGAAGGGTGTGGTGAACTGCGCGGCTATCACCGGCTTAGATAAGTGTGAGGAGACAGATTTCGCACAGGTTCTGCGCGCAAATGTGAAGATGCCGATCGACATTGCGGACTATGCCGCAAACCTCCAGATCCCGTTTATTCAGTTTTCGACTAGCGCGGTATATCGACTGCCTACTAAGTTTAAGCTGGTGGAAGAAGATGCTCCGCTCTATCCGTACAATACATATTCGGGTAGTAAGATCCTGATGGAAAGAGTGCTTCCCAAATCGTGTTTTATTTTCCGTATCCCTGTGGTATCGACTGGGTCGGGTGCAGACAACGACTATGCACAGAAGGTGAAGCGGTGGACCTATGTCGAGGATGTACACAAAAGCATCGTCTACAAGGATACGCTTATTGAAGCGGTTCGCAGGGCGTTGGGAGCGTACTATAAAGCAGGGGTATACAACATCGGGTCGGAGGTTATACATCTGCCTACCTATGTCAAAGAAGAGTTGGGGTGGGAGGGTGAAATCGTTCCGGCGAACTCGTTGGGCCGGTCCCCAGCGATTGCGTTGGACACATCGAAAGCGAAGGTGCAGGGACTGATATGAACGAAATGACTAATCCTTTTTTTATTGCGACCTGCCAGCGGTCAGGTGGGTTTTTCTTGATGAGTCTTCTCAACTCGACAAAGAAGGTAGGTTATGTACATGAATACTTGTACCACCTTAATGAAGGTTGGGAAGAGGATAGCCCTACGGATAAAGATATACTATCTGCGTTTGAGCAATTCCATGAAAGCACGAGTGAGATAGCAAGTCCAACGGGGCATTGGGGTACAAAGGTCGATATAAGAGAATTTTGGGCTGTGGAGCGTTGGCTTGATTTGAATCAGACAGATCCGCAGTCTGTGAAATGGATTTGGCTTCGCCGACGAAACAAGATTCGGCAAGCCATTTCTTTAATCAAAGCGCAGGAAACTAAGATATGGCATCTCGATAAAGATGATCCAAAGGATAAGCAGGACTTGGCTCGTGCTGAGAGAGAAGTTAATTTTGAGAAATTGTGTGTATCAACTATTCGCTTTTTTCTAGGAGATTGTGCATGGTCAAATTTCTTTCAGTTATATGGAGTTGAGCCGCATATCCTTTATTATGAGGACTTTGTTGATGAATCGATGTGGGAACCGACAGTCGCAGATATTTTCGATTTTATTGAGGTCCCCTATGAATTGCCGTTGAAGGTTTCAACACACCGCTTAAAGCAGGGTGGAGGCAATGCGCCTGAGAGTTATAAGCACATGGTCAGGGAGATGGAAATGTATGGCATCCCTCTAAAGTATTTAGATTTAGATTTAGATAAATATTACGAACTTGACTTGGAGACTTTTTAATGAGACATCAAGACAAAATAGTTTGTATAGATTCTGAAAAAGCACATCTGTGCCGACTGCCAATCTTTGAGATGGATGAGATTCCACCAAGGGTTGAGAATCCAAGCAAAAAAGGGTTGGTAATTATCCCGCTTTTCGGACATATAACGGGTGCGACCGACTACGTTGAGTTTTGTGGCTTAATTTCAGCGTTATGGGCGAGGCGGAGTTGGCTGTTAAACTCAGATGCAATGGACTACGGGGTTGAAGTCAAGCTCTATATGGAGAACCATTTTCGTGAAAATGCGGAAATTATGTCAATCCTCGATACGAGCGGTGTAACAGATGCAGATATCCTATGGTTTGATGGCAGTTCCGTTGAGGGAGCGGTGCCCGTATCGGATAAAGCAGGAACATACCTTGCGCGAAGTGCTAAAGTATGTACTGTGTATACCAATCGCGAGTTAGAAGATTATGATTGGATTTTTATGGCAGATAGTGATCTATTTGTTATCAAAAGCGGTGAAAATCGTCTTCCATTCTTCTCCGATTTCTTCAAGCAAAAGCTACCATATAACCTTATGTCATTTTATGTTAATGACAAACCGCCAGCCCCACCGTATCAGACTGAACAGGTTTTACCTCGTGTTCAGCTTTCTAGTGTTGAGGAATGGAAGTCGGATTTTGAGGCGTTGCTTGGATCGGATATGCTTGACAGATACTGCAATCCGGACCGTTGGTTTATGATACCCCATAGTTCGCTTCATGCGTTTCCAGCCAAGCACTTCATGCGGGAACGGTAGGACGATTGTGAGTTTTTGATAAAAATTGCTCGGATAATGATTAGCGATGAACAGACACTCAGCGTCTGGCATTCGCTCGGTCATGAAATAGGTGATTTGAGTAGGACACTTGATAACTGTCCGATGCACATGGTTGTAGAGCCGAATGTGGGATATACAGTTGATGAGGTTCACAGATTATTCGATGCAGGTATTCCACATATTGTTCATTTTGGAGCACTCACGCTTGAGTTAATCTGGCGGAAAGGAATTGGTGCACTATGAAAATACTATTGACAGGTGATAAAGGATTTGTAGGTAGCCATATTCGTGAGGCATTGACTTTAGAGGAGCATCAAGTTGTAGGGCTTGAAGCATCGCAAGCATTCCATCAGTGGTGTGATGATTTGCCTCGTATGATACCTGCGGACATAGATGCGGTTGTCCACGTCGGTGCTATAGCAAATAATCAATGTGAAGACCCGAACATATTTCTCTGGAACTCGTATGCGACACTGCTGTTAGCGCAACACTGCCGGGATCTGCATGGACCTGATTTCCCCTTCATTTTCTTTTCGACTTTCCAGGTGGATGTCATTCGGATACAACCTGAAAATGCGAGTTGGTACGGCTGGTCAAAGAAATACGCTGAAGACGGTCTGAAAGAAGTTCTGCCCGGCGCAACGATTTTCCGCCCAAATGTGATGTGGGGCGATGAACGTAATAAAGGGAGTCTTAAAGAGGGATCTGTGCCTTTCCGTCTTGCCAGTCGCAAATTGAAATTTCTCTACACACATTGGGGACGATACTATGTGCATATTAGCGATGTGATTGAAGCGGTCAAGATTGCCCTCGGTGAGAAGCTGCGCGGTTGTTTTAGTCTGCTTGGCGAATATTGGTGGAATAAGGATTTGGCAGCACTTACCGACTGGAGGGGCTACGAGTTAATTGACAACAGAAACAGATCCGACAAAATGAAATTCAATTCAATCATTTTACCCAATAAGTTACATGAGTTTGTATTGCCACCGAACTGGTCAAGCCAAACATCTTTACCGCAAGAATTCAAAAAATTGGAGTCTCAATATGCAAATTATACCGGATAAGATTCACCTCGCGCAGCTGCCAGACATGGAAGCATCCCAAATTCCGCCGCGTTTGGAAGATTCCTCAACTCGCGGATTGGTGTTGCTTCCAATTTTTCTTGGCTATCCTAACTTCTTGCCTGACCGAAACTACGTTGCACACCATATTGTCAAATCAGCAATATGGGCTCACCGTTCATGGCTTGTGAACTCGGACGCTATGGATTACGGTATTGCGGTTAAACTCTATATTGAAGAATCTGTCAGGGAAAGTGCTATGCCAATTCTTGAGCAGAATTTCATAGATGAAGCAGATGTCATCTGGTTCGATGGTAGCCAACTCGAAGGCACCCTCGGCAGCGGGATGACGCACGGGATTAAGAAGTGTTCGAGTTACAACGACGATCGGTTTCAGGATTACGATTGGATTTTTGATGTGGATTCGGATGTGTTTGTCCTTTCGCCGGACGGAGAAAAATATCCGTTTTTCCAGAGGTTTTTCAATAACTGTCCAGAGAATACTGTCGCAGCCTGTTATGTAAGATCCCCTCTCTCTCAGCCAGAATGTTTAACGCCCATAGATATGGGATGGTGTCTGTTTGAGGAAGACACTACAGAAGATTGGCAGCGTCGATTCGAGTCTATTGCAGGCAGAGAGATGCTTGAAAGGTATTTCGATCCGAACACATGGATCATGACTTGTAACGGAAGCATCATCGGATTTCCTGCTAAAGAGTTTATACGGAACAGGCGATCCGATTGTGACTTCTTTGTTAACACAACTCGCGATCTACTTGATTTGGAAGCCACGCTCAGTCTGTGGCATTCGCTTGGTAATCCTATCTTTAATATAACAAATTTCGTGCAGTTGATCATGTACCATGCCCAAGCCGGACAGAATGACAGGGATCTGTTTATGCAATGCTATGACGAAGGACCTTTCCTGTTTCATTATTCGTTCACTGGTGAAGGTATCAATCATTTATGGAAAAGAGGAGTCGGATGTACAAGTTAATTACTTTTGACGGACCATCGGCATCAGGAAAATTTACGAATAGTGTTAAATTGTGCGATTATCTTGGCATTGAGCGAGTGAATGATAGCCTCTTTACTGTAATGAGGCACATGCTAGACCTAGGGATTTACAGCGATTCGCTCTTGCGTCCAATGATTTGGCTCAATATGGTTAGATTATCATATGCGTTTGATTGGAAAAAGAGAGAAGTTTTTACGCTGGGCGGATTTTGGCAATATATCATCAACTTTTTTGCATGGGGCGATATATCAGATGATGACAGAGATGTGCTGATGGATGCCTTTGACACTATCATACTAACAAACGCAGAGGACATATATCCGATTTGCTCGTTTTATCTGGATGTAAGTACTTACGAAACTAAAACCCGCTTTATCAAACGTGAAGCGCGATTGGGCAAACTGCAAGGATTAGAGGATATTCAGATAAAAGGACTAAAGGAGTCACCCCAAAACAGGAAACAAGATGAAAGCTTTAGAGAAATTGCGAACTGGTTGTCAGGTCGCTATCCATTTTTCCATGTAATTGATGCATCCCAATCGGAAGATGAGGTCTTTGATGAAATTGTTCGTTTGACGGAGGCAGCGTTATGAGAGATTCAGGACGGACATACTACAGCGCGAGCGCGAAATCGCATCTTGTGAGGCTTCCAACGCTAACGGTTGAATCGCCGCGTGTTGAGAATCCATCGAAACGCTTGCTTATGCTCATCCCGCTGACCCGCACTACGAAGAGTTTTCCTTATGTGAAGGAGGCGGGGCTGATTGGTGGGATATGGGCGAGACACAGTTGGTTGACCCACACGGATGCGGTCGACCACGGCATTGAGATTAAGTTTTACATTGAAGATGTCCTTAAAGACGATGTAACGCCCATTTTGGAAGCCAACCGTATAAATGAGAATGATGTGATGTTTTTTGACGGGTCATCATTGGAAAACGACAACATACCCCGCTTGGTTGGCAAGAAATTAGCATCATTTATCGACCCTCGTTTTCAGGAGTACGACTGGATTTTTGTCATGGATTGCGATATTTTCGCGCTATCTCCAGACGAAAGGCAAATCCCGTTCTTTAAAAGATTTTTTGAGGGGTGTATTGAAGGCGTTATCGGCAATCTCTATGCGATGGTGCGGGGTATAGGAATCCCTCCCAACTGGGTATCTCGCTTTGGCAATTTAGATGAGGTGCCGTACGATGAAGCACAAGCTTTGTGGCAGCAGATGGCAGAAACAGTGGTGAGTCCAGAGGTTGTCAACAGGTTTTGGGATAAGGAGGTTGATTCGATTATTGCCGGTGGGGCGATGCATGCATATCCTGCCAAGTCTATGATGCAAGACAACGAATTGCTGAAATGGTTTCACCGTGCTGCACAGATGATGCAGGATGATGAGGCAGTAATCGCGCTTTATCACGCCATGGGCAATCCTGTATGGGATCTAAGAGAGCGTGTGAAGTTTAATGAGGTAATGGTAGGTCCCACAATTATTGGTTCGGACTACGAAGAGTTTAAGACATTTATAAATGCGGACAAACCTTTTATCTTTCACTATTCGATGAATCCTGTTGAGTTTTTTTGGCGGTCATGGATTGGAGCTTTAGAATGACACCTTTTCCCTTTGTACTTGCCACATCTGCTCGCGCCGGTGGTAATTTCCTCATGGATTTATTGACATCAACCGGCAAGGTTGGAGAGGTAAAAGAACGTTTGCAGGAATACACACTTAGAGGTTCACAAGTATCTGATGCAGAAGTTGTAGATATATTTAATACGGTATACCGGTTGTCAGGAGGAAAAAATTCATGGGGAATGAAGGTGGATATGCGAGACCTGTTCATCTTTGAACATTACTTGCGGGTGCACAAGGTAGACCCGAAGGCGATTAAATGGATTTGGTTGAAGCGTATCAATAAAGCGAAGCAAACGCTCTCTTATCTGAAAGCGATTGAAACGGGAAGATTTCATCTGTATGCGGATTCTTCATCTGAAGATTTTGAGCAAGATAGAACGCCGGTCAATTACGATATGCGTTTGTGTAAAGACTATATGTTGAGATTCTTTATCATTGAACACACATGGCTCCACTATTTTCGTCTACACGGTATCACACCGCATACGCTCTACTACGAAGATTTTGTTGATGAATCAACGTGGGAATCAACGGTTGCTGGTATCTTTGATTTTCTCGGAGTTCTGTATGAATTGCCGTTAAATGTATCAAGTGAGCATATCCAACAGCATGAGAATCATGCTGATGCTGTTTATGAAGAACTAAAAAATCTCATGCCGCATTATCCGTATCACTACACTTTCTTTGGTGAGTCCGATAAATCCCCGATAAGATCGGGACAGGCGAGACCAAGAAAAGACTAGGGCGTATTGACATTGATATGGGGTGTGTCCACAATCGTAGGTGCTGGCATCCCGATTTATCAGGGGGCGAGGTCTCCTCGCCCGTTGCCCAACGCGGGTTGGGAGACCCAACCCCTACGAAGATTGATGCGTATACAACCGTAGGGGCGGGGTTCCCCCGCCCGTTGCCAAACAGGTTACGGCCCCATGTTTATCATTTGGAAAGTAGTTTGTAGGTCGAGATGTGAATCTTGACTGTCGATTTTGGAAAATTGACCTACAGAGGTCCGAACAAAGGGTTGGGGAACCCAACCCCTACAAGTTAGGTGTCAGCGTAGAAGGGGTCGGTCAAGATGCCCGACCTACGGGAGTAGTCATTTGGTACTATTTGACGATAACCATGCGACGGGTTTGGGTGTAGGTATCGGTGTTGAGAGTATAGAAATAAACGCCACTACTGACAGATTCCCCTTTTTCATTCCGACCGTCCCAGTAGATGGCTCGTTCGCGGGTGAGGTAGTATCCGACCGGCTTGTGTCCGACTTCAATTGTTCGCACCAAATGGCCACGTATGTCGTAGATTTTGACAGTAGCCGTTGACTCTTCCGATAGCTGATACGGTATCCATGTATCCGGGTTGAACGGGTTGGGGTAGTTGGGCAGGAGTTTGGTCTCTTGGACGTTCCGGTCCGCAACGGCTAGGTAGTGCCGGAGCAGTTCAATGGCGATCTGAACGCCGTGTGATTTGTCGGGGATAGTCTCTAATTCGGTCAAAGCACGCTGTGCCGCGATAACCTCTTTGGCGGTGGAGGGGATAGATTTGATGAGGTCCAACTGGGAAGGTGCGGCGGTGTTTTGACTCAGATGCTCTGCGACAAATACGAGATCCAGCAGGTTGACCACGCCATCTTTGTTGGTGTCTGCCAATGGGTTGCTGGGTGGTTGCTCTCCGAAACTGCTTGCAACAGTAATGAGGTCGAGGATATTAATCCGTCCATCGAGATTGGCATCGGGGTTGGGATCGGCAGAGATGCGGAGGTCCGCCCAAAATGCCCAATCACAAATTGTCGTTTCACCGGGGGCCGTTACCAATTCCAATAGAAGGGGTTGACCGGCAAACTGGGAGAGGGAGATGCTACCGTCCGTCCAGTCAAAGGTCTTTTTGAAAGTTTCAAAGTAGGTTTGACCGTTGAGGCGGACCTGAAACTCAACCCCATCGCTGCAGCCTTCATGTAAACCTACCGAGAAGGAGAAGGTGGACGGTTTTTGAGGGAGAAAGAGCGGAAATTGAATAACTGTCTGTCCATGGTCAGGGGGGTAGGCGGAGATGGTTTCTTTACGGATACCATCAATGGTTGCTGTCCTACGGTTACCTGAATCATGAATACTTCCAAGTTCAAAGATACCGTTAAGTTGAAGTCCTGCGTTAAATTGTACATCTCTCAGATTATAGGGCAAGCTGGCTTGTTGAACGGGACCGAAGAAGATGACAATCGGTTGAGACAGATCTGTCTCGAAGGCATACTGTCCCGAACCGCTGGGGCGAAGGGTATCGGGGAAACTACCTACCGGTGGGGTGGGAAGGGCAAAACCGACGGTCGTCTGTCGATCAGAGGAAGTAGATTTGAGCTGAAAAAGTGCCGCTTGATCGGTCACACGAGTTTCACTGATGTAAATATCGGGGGATAGCGAGTTAATATGAGGTTGGGAAAAGTCGCGCGGTGTATTGTCAAGAATATAGTATCTGTTCGGATCCAAGCCGAGGAGAGTTGTATCGTTGTAGGCGCGCCAGAGGGGAAGACTTCGATGCGTTTGCGCTTGTGTAACGCCGTTGACACGCTCAAATCCATCAGTATTGGGAAGAACAAATACAGAACCGCTGTCGGTGCGTTGATACGTTACAATTTCGCCGGTTTGGGTGGTGTATTGAAACAGTGTATTGGGTTCCCAATTACAGCTAAAGTAGGGGGTTAACTCTAATGCTTGCCGCGCACGCACATCAGGAAGTATCTGTTGAACAAGTGGTTCGGTCAAGATTTCTGTTTTATTTATCCAGAGGGAGGGTAGAAACCCTTGGCTCTCAGCAGTATCAAGAAAAGGATGATAAAGCAGATCTCTTGTGCCAGGCGCTTTAATTCCACCATAGAAACGTGTATATGGCGAAAAAAGGTATGCATTGATGGGATGGACGGGTCCCTTGGTGAAACCGCGTTGGGCAAAACTTTCACGGAAGAAGGTGACTTCATGGAGATTTTCGCCCCCGAGAACGACACCGGGCATGGCTTGGGCTAACTCTTTGTGCATCAACGCATTGCCTTGTGCACCGCTGAGTCCTTCAATTAAACCGTTGCCATCGTTCAGGACGTAGTGACTAGTATCCAGATGGAAGGCATCAATATTGTATTTCTCCCAGACTGCCTTGAGGCGTTGGACGATCAGGTTGCGCCATCTGGAACTGGCGGGGTTAATGTGGGCATTACGTTCTGGATTGTCTGTTTCATGCCAGAGCCAACCCGTTAACTTTTCCGTCCAAGGGTCTCGATACTGAAATCTTTGAAATTCGGGATAAAGGGGATGGTTGGGTCCCATGTCATGGAGACTAGCATGCAGCATAACCCGAAATCCATGCTGACGGGCGGTTTCAAGGAATTCATCAAAGTTTTCGTGGGGGGTGTAGTCGGGATAGTTAATGGGGTGTCTGTCTTTGCGCCAGTCTGTCAGATAAAGGAGGGTTTTGGTCGGATCCACGACTTCTGCCAGATTCGGCAACAGTTCTGCATTTAATCTAGAATGTGAAATGACCAAGCCAATATCGCTGACCCATGAGGGCACATCTGAAAGGTGCCACGGGTCGAATGCTCCTTCCATCCAATTTCGATGAATCTGTGCAGGGACACACCAATCCCCGGCGTAGGTGTTGAATCGCCATATAATAGATTCTGCTGAAGTGAGTGAGTCCCATGGTGAGTGATTCGCAGTTCTGAAACCGAGGTTGAAACTGTTGTCGGGATTACGTCCATAATCCAACTCTTTGAATTGGAAGGTGTTGTCTGTCCCTCGAACATAAAATCCGCCGCGTGCCGATTCGACAATGGCGAGTTGTGCTTCCCAATGAGAGCTGGGATAGCGAAAAAGTTCACGTTCAATTGCATAGTTAGTATCAATAACCTGTCGGCTTTTTGCTGGAAGGATAAGCCTAAGATTTGAGAAGTTCAAGCTATCAATACCCCACTGGATAGCATAGACACCGGGTGTATCGGATGCACAATTGCCTGAGATGAGCAGTTCGTCGGTATTAGGGTCAATAGCGATGAGGAGCCTTATTTCGTTGCCGCCTCCTCGGAATCGGATTTCTGCGGTGTGTTCGTTGATTTTGTGAGGTTCTACGATTTGAGCCCGGCGTGCCGAGAAGGATTCGTTATTTCCTTTGATAAGGGCGTGTATGTTGAATACTGGCTCAAGGGGCAGGGTGTATGTTTCGTCGGTGAGTTTGTTGTAAAGGTAGGTAATTGCGCCGTAGTCGAATTGGACTTTATAGTTGTTGGTTTCGACGTAGATAGTTTCACCGTCAATGGTAATGTCGGCGGTGGCGTAGGTGGTGAGTAAAATGACGGACAGACACATCAGGCGTATCAGGTTTTTCATGGTTGCTCCTTTATTGGGTTGGCACATGAATTTATTGGTTCATTTTATCAGATTTCAGGGCGGAAATGGGAAGCATTGAATCAATTTTTTCCCTATCTCTCAGAAGGATACCAGAAAGGACAGAGTGAATGCAAATTTGAAAACTTTAGAGTTAAACTAATAGTTTCAAACTGTCAAAAAAAGATGAGACGTTCAAATTTTTTCTTAATTTTTTTGGGTGATACCATTGAAAAAGAGTTTTTATTGGCGGGAGAGACTCCGATGAAAAAGAGATTGACAGCGTTATATCGGCACATTGACACGGAAGTAGACAAGAGCCGTCCCGCAGGGATAGGCAACAACGGCGGTGGGACGACCACGAAGATTTATCACATGCAACGTGCACTGCCGAACCTTGAGATAATTAACAACATCGAAGAGTCAGGGATGGTCTCTATCGCGGAGATCCTGTGGTTCCATGGGGAAGGTCCCGATCATGTGCAGCAGCGGGTGAACGACTGGTCGAATTTGAACGCATTCAAGATACTGATGACCAGCGATGTCGAGCTATTTCGGTTGAATGGCGCGTTGAGGGAACAGATAATTGATGGTTCCGATGCGATTGCGTGCCTGACGCAGTACGTTGAACAGATGTTTAAGGCATTCACCCCGAAGGCACAGGTGTTGTATGACCCGATTGACATTGATATGTTTAAGCCGCGCCAAAAGAATCGAGAGATTTATAGCGCGGGACAAATTACGCTTGAAAAGAATGTGCAGATGATAGCGGAGATTTTTCAGGAGATCCCGGCGAAAGCGAATCTGACCAAGACCTATATCGGCAGTAGAAACTTGTGGGCAGGCAATAACCGGCCCGAGGCGAGTGCCAAACTTGAAGCGGACCTCTCCCAAGTCTGCGATCATCTTGAATCGGAGCTTCCGTACACCGTGATGCCCGAACGGATTGGCGGGATTTGGGGGTATGTTGCGGACACACGCTACGACTTCTCATCATACTCAATGACTGAGGCGATGGCGTGCGGGTGTTGGATTTTCACAGGGCGGCATCTGATGTATGATGAAAGGCCCGGCAAGCGGTTCAACACAAGCAAAGAAGCGGTGCAGCACATTACGGCACAACTGCAAGAGACACCTCCTAAATCTGGCGTCATCAATGAAGAAGCGCGACAGTTTGTAGTGGATCAGAACAGCTATGAGGCATTCCGCAAGCAGTTCAAAAATATCGTTGGAGGTGTTGGACTTGGACTTTAACATCAGTGGTAAATATAACGAGTTACTGGGGGAATCGTTTTGGATATTGTCTAGCGCGCCTCCCTCCCACAATCTGGCAGTGCGCCTCGAAATGGCTTACGTCGAAGTGCGATCGATGTTCATCAGCGACAATCCGTTCTTTCTGACGGTATCGACGGGAAGAAAGCCACAGGTGGGACAAATTGTGCCAGGCGTGTTCTTCTGCCCGCCAGAACGGTTTCAATTTGGCGATCACACATTAATCAATTCCGCATTTTGGGACAAATGCCTGCACGGGAAAGGGTTCGTTGACGCGCTTGCTGCGATCGGCGATCTAATCAAAAATGAGGAGATGGGACAGAGCCTTAAACAGTGGGAGCAGCAAGTCGGTTTCCACTGTTTCCAGCTTTTTCCTAATTAAAATTATGTCAACATTTCTGCGAAGATTGGCTGAATCGAGAAATAGGGTGCCCGCTATAGGGTCTGGAACCTATGTAACCTACGGAAACTATAAAATAAGACTGGGTGGATGGACGCGATAAATAGATAGACACTTTCGGTCCCCGGTAGGTGCGGTTAGGAAAATGAAACTACTGTTCTTCTGTTTGGTAGGCGCTGTTTCTAACTGCGCCGATGCGGTGCGGTTACAAACCGCACCTACCGGGTGGCGCAAGCGTTTCTTTATTTTTTGAATTCACTATAATTCTAAAATCCACTATAGTAGGAGCTACGCACTTCAGATTGTATTTTCCCGATTTATCAGTTGCCTTGTAGTTGCCTGATTTATCAGGCGTCTTGTAGTTGCCGCCGGCGATAAATCGCCGAACTACAAGGCGTGAAGCGTTCAACTGCGTAAGTCCTAGAGCGTGTTGACATTTTGATGCTGCTGATTCGGCAAACGCTGTAATCATCAGGTAAGCTGCTATAAGTAGCGCGAACTGTTAGTTTGCAGGTTGGATCACAATCTAACAGATCGTGGTACAAAAGTCCGAAATGGTCTCTGACGTGCAAAAAAAGGGTGGGGAGCCCCAACCCCTACGCAGGATTATGCGTTTGTGCTCCCTCTTGATAGTCTGATTGCAATGAAATGTCAACAGAACCCAATATATTTAAGGAGGTGTCAGCCACAAAATGAATAAAACAGTTACCAAGACCCCACTACGGATCAGTTTTGTCGGTGGAGGCACGGATCTCCCCTCCTTTTACGAGAAACATGGCGGTGCGGTGATTAGCACGGCTATTGATAAATATGTGACGGTCAAGGTGCAGGAAAACGGGAAAACAGGAAAACGGGAAAACGAGAATCCGATTGTGCAGGAATGTCTGCGTTATGCGGATGTTGATGGTGTGTCAATCGAGATTGAATCGGATGTGCCTCCGGGTTCAGGGCTTGGTGGTTCAAGTGCACTTACGGTGGGATTATTGAATGCGCTGCATCGGTTCAAGAATCGGGACATGGATGGGGACTGGAAGCCCTATCCCGAAACGATTGCCCAGCAGGCGTGCGAGATAGAGATTGATCGCCTCGGTAGCCCGATAGGGAAGCAGGATCAATACAGCGCGGCGTATGGAGGTTTCCGTCGCTTTCGGTTTGAACCGAATGGTGAGGTGGGGATAGAAAGCCTCAAGCCACCCAACGGTTTGGATAATTTTCTACTACTTTTCGATACCTGTATTCGTCGCAATGCGAACGATATCCTGACGGAGCAGCAAAAGACGATGAGCGAAAAAACGCTTATGGAGATGAAGCAGCAAGTGAATCAGATGTATGCGCTGCTACAAATTGGCGATGTTGTTGAGATCGGCTACCTGCTGCACCAGGCGTGGGAGAAGAAAAAATCGTTGAGTGAACGGATTACCAACAAGCAGATAGACGAAACTTATCGACTTGCTCTTGGTGCCGGCGCGATTGGTGGTAAGGTATTGGGGGCAGGAAACGGCGGCCATATACTGTTTGCCGTTCCATTTTCAAGTCAACGCCATGTCATTGATGCGCTTGATGGCCTTGCGAAGCTGGTCCCGTTTCAGTTTGAAAAACAGGGGAGTTGCCTAGTGTCTCCATCTCAATAATGGTGACGAATTTGGCATGAAGTTCGAGTCGGTCAGTTTTGGACAATCGACATGTTCTGTCAAGTAAATGCCAATAGGACCTAACTATTTATCTTCACCTTGAGTCGGAGTTTGACGGGAGTCGCCGTGCATAAACATGAGATGATTGGTGAAAGCCTCATCAAGCTTACTAAACCTCACGTTCATTTCACTGCGTAATTCTGTAATTTCATTGCGTAATTCGTTGCGAACGTCCCGAATTTCGTTGCGTAAACCTCCAATTTCGTTGCGAACGTCTCCAATTTCGTTGCGTAAGCCTCCAATTTCGCTGCGTAATTCGTTGCGAACGTCCCCAATTTCGCTGCGTAAGCCTCCAATTTCGTTGCGTAATTCAGTACGCAAATCACTTAAATCCTTTCGGGTAGGGACGCGGGAGAAATATATGATAATATTTAGGATTAAGGCACCGATAGCGATCAACTCGGCAGCTGAAAATTCCATGATAAACCTCCTTTTTCAATTATGTAACTTGCCTCTATGATAGCACAATTTGAAAAGTAAATCAACCGAATATCTAAACTGAGCAACACCGCTATTTATTCAACGCCAAGACGCAAAGGCGCAAGGATTTAATCCTCTGCCACAGCCACCACCATAACAACATAAAAAAAATAGTTGACATCCGTTAAATGATTAGGTATAATTTCCCCTGATCATACAAAACCAGACGGCTCATGTAAAAAGAAAGTGCAAAACGCGAAGCGAAATCGTAGGGGCGGGGTCTCCCCGCCCGCCGTAAGGGTTGGGGGACCCAACCCCTACGAATATTCGGTTTCTTTGCACTAAATCTTAACATGAGCGTACCAGACGACACCAAATAAAATATCAGCGATGGATCTACCCCGGCTGGGGCGGTATCCAGAGGAAGAAAGAGCCCTCTTGATACTGCTCGGGTCGGGGTTTTTTTGTTTAAGGCTCCCGTTCGCTTTGCCATTTATGCCACACCCCAATATCTGTCAAAAAATCCGAAAAAATATTGTGGACAACTTTTTTTCAAGTCGAAAACCCGCGCTACGACTACATTCTGAGCGTTAATTATTGTGGATAACTTGTGGATAACTCTGTGGATAACTCTGTGGATAACTTTGTGGATAGTCCCCAACGAGTAATACGCAATTCCTATCGCGGTAGGAAGGAATTCCGATTCCTCCCTGATAAGGGGGGCGGGTCACGCATTTTTTAATGTTTCTCTCCGTGTCCCCTGCGTCTCTGTGGTTAGCTTGAACGATAGAATGTTCCGAACCTACGCCATTTTTGGCACATTGTGTGCCATTTTTGACAAACTCGCGTCATGAACCAATAAACCCTAAAGTAGCAGGCACACTCCGTGTGCCGTAACCCTAATGAACCCCTTGCGTTAAAGGCTCAATCAACTAATGAACCAACTGATGGAAAAATGGGATTTATTCACACAACTAAGCGACCTCTTCACACCGATGGACTGCAACCAGCAGGTGGAAGCGTATGACGCATTACTAGCGGACTGCCCCGATGAACAGAAGCCGATACTGACCGAAATCGCAGGCTTCGCTTCGATTGCTGTTTTCGCCAAGCTCCACCTGTCCGATTACACCCGGCTGCCCTTCGGGGTGCACCACAAGGCATTCTTTGAGGCGATACCGCGTGGAGAACGGGGACAGAAGGTGAATATCCTCGCACCGCGGGGCAGCGGCAAAAGCACGGGGATTACTGTCTTCTATCCAATCCACTGTATCTACTATAAGTATCTGTACGACGAGTTCGACATGAAGTCCGAGAAATATATCCTGATCCTGTCGCGGTCATACGGGAACGCCATTGACCGGATTAAGGACATCAAATCCGAGATCGAGATGCGTCCCTCTCTACAGCATCTCAAAGGCGATGACACATGGGGCGAGATGCGATCTATCACCGCAAACGACATCCTGCTCGTACCGCAGAGCCGAGGGGGCAAGGTGCGTGGCAGTCTTTATAAAGGCTTCCGTCCGACATTGGTGTTGCCCGATGATCTCGACGACATCGACAGCATCAGAAACCCCAACACACTCCAGAAAGACGAGGAATGGTTCAACAGTGACCTCATGGAGTGCGGCGATGCGGACACCAACTTTGTATGCGTGGACACCGTCAAGGGCGAGCGAGCCATTGCGAATCAGCTCCGATATCGACCCGCGTGGCGGAACATTTTTATACAGGCTATCCCGACACCTGACCAGCTTGTGCATCCGGATGCCGAACACCTCTGGCAAGAATACAGGAAAATCTATGCCAACACCGCCCTAGAGCCACAAGAACGCTCGATGCAGATGGAGGATTTTTGGACTGAGCATCAGAAAGAGATGAACGCCGGCGTTGAGGAGACATGGCGCGAGAAATGGACTTACCGGTCCTTGCGGGAGAAGGAGTTTGATCAAGGGCGTGCAGCGATTCTACGGGAATACCAGAACCACCCCGTGGACAGAGAGTTAGCAATCTTTGACATGGAGAACGCCGTCCGATTCACCGTTGAGAGCGACGGGCTGTTGCGGACAGATGAACGACTGGTGCGCTGGGAACACTTGAGCGGGGCGACGATCTTTCTAGACTGGGCGGGCATCAAGGAGAGTCTCGACAACTGTTTTGCCGCGGTCGTGGCGATCCTATGGGAACCTGCGTATAAATCCAGCTATTCGGATATGCAGACACTGGGAGCTTACGGCTACGTGCATCAAGTCTGGATGGAACGCGGTTCACGCGGTAAGCAGATCGAGGCGCTGTGCGATGTATACAGAAACGTCTACGACTTCTTGGCACTGCGTGTGCGAGCACAGTTTAAAGTCCACCTGTGTTGTGAGGACTTCGTGGATACGACCGGAGATCAGAAAGAAAATTTCCTGAGACATTATGAGAGTATCAGCTCGGCTAAAGAAATTTCGACACCACTTCAGTTTTTGCCACGCCAGCGGAATAAGGAGGAAAGAATAGCTTCGCTTGAAGCACCCATCGAAAACGGATGGTTGGCATTTCATAAGGAATTGCCAAAGATATTCATGGATCAGATGCGAGAATTCCCGATCTGTGATTTCAACGATGGACCTGATAGCTGTGAAGGGGCATGGTCATGCAAAATCATCGAAACAGAAAATGAGCGTCAAGCCAGACGCGACAGAGCAAATCAGCGCGTCCAGAGCAGCCGCGTCCTACAATTTTAACCCGCGAATCCGCTAATCATTGAAACAGTGACCCCGTAGGTTGGGTTGAGCGATAGCGAAACCCAACACTATGCCCAATGCACCAATGTCCCTTACGCATCACGCATTACGCATTATCTTGGTTAGGCATCATGTTTCAATTAGGGACGAGGTACCGTCCGAAACTTTATCGTCGTGTCGTGTCCCAGCTTCTCGTTGTCCCTGAAGATGATATCGATATGGTATTCCTTATCGTATTCGAGAAGAGTACTTTCAACCGTCCGTGTCATCCTGATGCAAGAGCCGATGTTGTCGCCAGTGAGTGCAGCGCGAGGGGACCACTTAAGGGACTCCCCATCAAGCAGGAGGTCAGCCTTAAACAGACCTAAATCTTCATCAAACTCAAAAAAAATACCGTCCCGATTTAAAGGGACAGGATTTAAAGGGACAGGGTCAGCGCCGGGCTCCTCTGGGAGGACATCGCTCCTCACAATGTGTGGTGGAGATCGATCTTCACGATTGCCCTCCACAGTGGACAGAGGGTCTTCAGCAACGGGCGAGAGTTTCTCAGCAAAGGGTTCCTCGACGACCTCTGTATCGGTGCCACAGCCAAGTATCAGGATAGCGAGAATCAATAACAAGATTTTCATAACGCACCTCCTTATGATAAGACACCCCGTTATATCTTATATTGTTGCAGTATGCTTCTATTTTAATCAGGAAAAAGGAGAAATAAAATGCCACTATTTGTACAACCACTTCGTAGATTGAGTCCCTTGGAAGAATACGCAGTTAATTCGGTTTTTGGTGGAACAATAGATCCAGGCAAAATGAACCAATGAACTAACTGGAAAGACATGGCACAAGAGAAACCGTTTGAAAAATTGAGACCAAATACGCAGAAAGCGATACGGAACGAGACAAAGCGGAAAATGGAGGGCAGATATCCGCGGACATGGATAGATGCTGCCCTCGGAATTGAGGATCCGCCGTGGTGGTGGCAGGGAGTGACATGGCTGCCGGGTCGAGCGGCACCTGCATTCCTAACCGGTATTGGCGAAGGGATAGAAGGCATTGATATAATGCTCAGTCCGGTCGACACGGCACTAAAGCAGAACTTAGAACTCGCTATCGAAAATGCTGAGAAATACAGAAGGGTGAGGATTTACATAAAGAAATCCATGTGCAGCTTATCAATAGGGCTCCACAGTTTGAGAAAGTCCGGCTTAAATTGAACCTTCAGGATTTGGTTGATGACTCCGGCGCGTTTATGACATACAGCGAGGCTAAAAAGCGGTGGGGCGACAAATTAGTAAAAAAAGAATACGATTATTGGTATAATTATGTAGAAACCGCAGAATCTTCCTTTAACCTGACGCCAATCAAGCCCGTGGAGATTGATGGTGAGATAGTGAGGATGCGGTATCTTGGTGTCAATGGAAGCGACAGTTTTGACGTAATATATGATTACTTGGTTAGAAGGGAGTGGGACAACGTTATTAAAAAAGAGGAGGACAGGTCGGTGTTACAAGTGATACAGGGCGATGAGATTGGTGAAACATGGTCAGACGATGGGAAAGTTATCAAGCCGAAAGAAACGCTCGCTGTGTTTGATTTGGACGCGATAAAACGCTTTCCGTACACTGTGGGGGGACAACAATGAAAATAACAATGAAAGGCTATGTACCCTATCCAGAAGAGATTGAAATCGAGCGCAGGACAAATATCACGGACGAAGAAGTTAAAGCAGCCAAGGCACACACGCTAAGAGTAGTTATAGAAACAGGTTCAAGCTCTGAAGAGTTCAAACGCGCCGCACGCATTGAAGCCGCGCTCGTCTGGAAGCAATACGCGCTGAAGAAAATGAACAACCCAGAACTAAAAATGGAAAGGTATGAAGCCTACCCCGAAGAAATTGAAATCTTCCGAAAGCCAGAAATTACGGACGAAGATATTGCAGAAGCCGACGCACAACTGCGAAAGGCGAGAAAGGAAAAAGGACGAGAATCTGATGAATACCGCCGAGCCGCACGCATCCGGTCCAGTCTCTTCTGGCGCCGATTCGGACTCAAGAATATAGAACGCGAAAGCGAAGATGAAGATAATACCGATTATGGAGAGTTAGATCGCATTACCGGTGTTAAGAGATAATGACATGGATTAAAAAAGAGAGGGGGCAAGGTAGTAGGCATACTCCGTATGCCGTAACCTCCGTCCTAATATGGAGAAATAACTCACGTCCGGGGGGCGACTCAATGAACCAATGAACCAATGAACCAACTGACTTAAGGCTAAGGGATTGTCCAAAACTCGATCTCCAGTTCGAGAACATTACCTGTGTTATCCCCGGCTAGCAGATCGATAAGATACTCCTTTCCGCGTTCGAGAAAAGGACCGTTGGCTGGCGGGATTAGCGTGATGGAGACGCCGATATCGTTGGCGGAGCGTATCACAGTAGGGCGCCAACCCAGCGACGCTCCATCGAGCGAGAGGTCAATCACAATCCGATGCAAATCTTCATTGAAATCGAAGAAAATGCCTTCCTTATTTAACCGGTCAGAATTAAAGGAAACCCTTTCATGTTGGGGGTAGATGTTGCTCTTTATAATCCGTGGTGGATCCAGATCGCCACGCTCCCCCTCCACATTCGGCCCGACTTCGTGAACAACGAATACTCTCGACTCGGATTCTTCGGCAATAGGCGGAGGTTCCTCAACGACCTCTGTATCGGTGCCGCAACCAAGCATCAGAATAGCAAGAACCAATAACAAGTTTTTCATGTCGCACCTCCTTGCGTCTTATATTGTTGCATAATATTACCACCTTGATCAAGAAAAAATCAGTTACAGCTCGCGCCTCACGCTTTACCGCCTCGTAGGTACAGGTTTCCTAACCTGTACGAATGAACCAATGAACTAACCAAAAAGGATAGACCAACAAAAAATGGCAGCAAAAATACACCCACTCCTCGAACTACGCGACGCCGCCTACGAAGCCGCAGCACCCGCACACGAGCGGATGAAAAATGAAATCAGCTTATACCGTAACGAAGACTACACCGGCGAATCGTGGATCAAACGGTTCAAGCGATCCGTCACACGCTCCATCAGCCCACAGATCAACACCGCAATCAATCGCCTCATCCCCGTTTTCACCGAGCAGATGGCGCACGTCAACGTCGAGCCTATCCGCAAGGACGCCAGCGAACTGGAACGGTTGGCAACCGATGAGCTCCAAGAACATCTCGACAACTTAGAGGCGGTCGATTCCGAGACCGAAGAGCTACGCACGCTGATCCTGCACAACCAAGCCATGGGGAACGCTATCTCAAAAACGGTCTACGATCCCACGACCGAAATGGTCCGTGCCGTCGCGATTAACCCGCTGCGGTTCGCGCCGTCGCCGTATGCCACACGCTCAGACTTCAGGGGCGGCGGCTACGTCGTGCATACCACATATCACAACTATATGACCGTTTCTAAAAAATATGCGGACGCACCCATTCCGAACAAACCGTATAATGACAGAGCGTTGATGGGCGGGAATATCCGCGTGGACGAGGTCTACATGACCGGCGAGATTGCACGAGCGATCGGGATTCCGCGGTCGAAAGATTCAACGGTGGTGATCGCGACCATTGTGGACGACGAACCGTATCGAGCGAGCCACGACGATTTCTGGTATCCCGACTTCCCGTTCGCACACTGGCGCAACTTCCTTGATGTCAGCAGTTACGGCAAGCCGAGCGATTTCTGGGGCTACGGCTACGCCACGCTCCTGGAACCGCAGCAGAAGGTGTTAGACGAATTTCTTGCCAACTACATGTGGATTACACGAAACCTCGCCACAGGGCGGCTGTTGGCGCGGGAGGGCGTACTGGATCAAGAACAGCTCTCCAACTCCAGCGGCGATATTATTAATGTCCGAAACCTCCAGACAGGTGAACCGATCGGGAACGCCGTCCAGTTCGTTCAGAACCCCGAAGCACCCGTATCCCTGTTGAACATGATCCAGATGGTGAACCAGTTCATCAACGAGCAGGTGCCGTCACTCTCGCCGGTGTTCGCCGGTCAGTCGCCGGGTGCCTCCACGAGCGGGCGGGCAATTAGCAGCCTCCAGACAGCGGTGTTCAACCAACTGTCCGACAACATCAGAGATATGAACGCCTTCCGTGAACGGCGAGCCCGGATTCGGCTCAACTTTATCCAGCAGTTTGCCAAGCGATCGATGCAGCCGAACCGATGGCGGATGGGCTATGATCTACCGGAACTGTCCGAAGAGGCGCGGCATCAACCGTTCATGGTCTCAACCCCGGACACCTCCGCATTGCCGCAGACGCCGCTCGGCAAGTTGCAAGTAATCTCAATGCTGATGGGGATGGGGATACGGGTGAAACCGGAGCGACTGATGGAGATGGTCGGACTAAAATCAAGCTACGGCTTATCCGAAGCGGATCTGGTGCAGGCGATAACCCCGCCACCAGGGCTATCGCTAGGCAACCCCCAATCCCCAATTGACGAAGCATCCGTCGCCGGCTTAGAAACCGTACCACCCATTGAACGATAAAGTAGTAGGCACACTCCGTGTGCCGTAACCATAACTGTTTTAACTTGACAACCAATGAGGTATATGGTAAAACAATCTCCCAAGGAGGTTAGCAAATGCAAACAAGCCAAGTTATAACAATCATAGTGTCCATAGTTGTTTCAAACGTTACACTCTTAGGCGGATTGATTCTAATCCTTCATAGAGCGACTAACAAGCGGATTGATGACCTCTCAAAACGATTCGATGATACCAACAAACGATTCGATGATACTAACAAACGATTCGATGATACTAACAAACGATTCGACGACATTAACGAACGATTCAATGACATTAACAAGCAAATCGACGCTATTAGAGAAGATGTCCGCATGATACTAAATTACCTACTGCCAGAAAATATGCAGAAAAACAGACGTAAACGATAAAGTGGACCCATTGTCGAGGTCAAAATAATCTAAAAATAAGGGCTCATGTAAAAAGAAAGTGCAAAACACGAAGCGAAATCGTAGGGGCGGGGTCTCCCCGCCCGCCGTAAGGGTTGGGGGACCCAACCCCTACGAATATTCGGTTTCTTTGCACTAAATCTTAACATGAGCGAAAATAAGTAAGATATCTGAGTCCCCGTAGGTTGGGTAGAGCGCAGCGAAACCCAACAATATACTTACATACCACGCATCGTAGGTACAGATTTCCCAATCTGTACTCAAGGCACGAACAAAAAACGTCGTAAATCTCCCCTGAAGGGGCAGTATTCACGACCTCATAATTGATTCATCCAGATCAACCCCGAAGGGGCGGTATCTGATGTTAATTCATCAGTTCATTTAACGAACCGATGAACCAACACAACCGCCAATTCGGGGTTTTTTATTGATCCACCAAAAGTAATAGGCACACTCCGTGTGCCGTAACCATTTACAAAAAGGAGAAAAACTATGGCAGACGAAACGACCGCCACCCCTGATCTCGAAACGGACAGCGATCAAGCCACAGACGACGCTGTAGACGTAGACACCGATCAGAGTGGCGAAGACGGTGCCGAAAAGCAGCCACTGGGGTTTATGCAGTTCGCACAACAGTTTGTCGAAAGCGATCCCAGGATCCAGGCACTTCGAGACGCACCGGAACCCACAGCAGAGCAGCGTACCGATTTACGGCTGACAGCGATGGAGATTCAGCAGAACATTCGGCACGCGCAAGACGATTTCAAACGGCTGAACCCCGATGCGTCGGAGGTACAGGTCGAAGAGTATGTCGCGGCAGTATTTGAGCGCGACATTGTTACGGCGGACCGCATCCAGAAAGAAGTCCAGCGGAAACGCCAAGAGAAGGAACAGGCAGAAGCCAACGATAAGAAAAGATCGGTGGCACTCAACACGACAGACACAGCGCAGGACGGCGGTGCGAAAGAGAACCGCTTCACTGGGCAAAACACTGTAAACGGAATCCGAAGAATCCTCTTCGGCAACAGCTAAAAGCAGAAGACGAGAAGACCAGAAGACGAGATAAAAGCCAAATGCTTTTTCCCGTTCTCCCGTTTTCTCGCTTTCCCGTTTTCTCTTAACTCTATAGGAGGTTAAACAATGTCTATTTGGGGACGAGTGAACAACGCGGTTGATGCCTATGTCATGCCGGAAGTGATGGCAGACGGGCTGGTCAGCGAGTCGAGGACCGCGTTAATCCTAAAAGCACGGGCGGAGAATGTTACAGGTCCCGCCGGAAACGATATTGAATTGACATGGCAGACCGAAATCGCACGCGGTCGAAGCTATCGCGGCGCACCGGAGAAGGGGCAAGTCGTCGATACCGGCGAGCCGGTCTCCAGCCGCGCGCTCTGGAGCGGTTTCGAGGCAGATATTGTTATCCAAGGCGACGAGATCGTTAAGTCAACCGGGATGACAACCAAGCAAATCATGGAGAAGGAAGTTGCCGATATGTCCGGCGGCGAGCGCGATATGATGCGCGTCTACGACATTCACAAGGAAGCGGTCATGGGCGCAGCACAACGCACCAAAACACAGATCTCCAAAGCACTCTGGGAGAACTACCTGTTCGACGACCGTCCCGAATACGCACCAGAAGGGTTGCCGACGCTGTTCGATGAGAACGCAGACTGGCACGGACTGGCACCCGCCGGGTTAGGCAACTGGCAGGATGGCAGAGCCCATAACCCCTGGGGCGGCTCAGGACCGCCGAATGATCTAACCGGCGATGCGAAGTATTATCGGCATATCCCGCAGATCTTCGATCCGGGTGCGTCCACGACCATCAGCTACGACGTGCTCCACGAGTACAACGTGGCGATGTCCGCATCAATACCCGGCTACTGGATCTGTCCGCTGCACTACAAGCTGTTCACCACGCTGACGAAGAAAGCGGAGGGCAGTGACAAGCTCCCGATTTCCGTCGGCTACGGTATGTGGCGCAGGAGTGAGACGGTTTTGCTCTATGATCGAACATTCTACTTCGCCGACAACGAAGCGCCGGAAGACGAAGCGTGGCACATCCACATCGGCGATGTCGGTGGGACAAACTCCACACGGGGCGCAGGCTTGAAGATGATGCAGTGGGTACCGCCCAATGCAGAGGAGGTTATGAGCCAGATGCCGCCGCCCGATCCGTTCACCGAGCCGGGCTATAACCTCGGTTACAACACGACCCTTCCAGTCTGGACGGACGAATACGATAGAGCGCAGGGTCAGACGGATACGATCTACTCAGAAATGCGCTATCTGTTCGCATTCTGTGGCGGATACAGATGGAAAAATTTCAAAGTGAAAGGACTCACATCGTAGCATGAGGAAGCGAGGAGGCGAGTGAACGAGGTGGCGAGAGGACGAGGAAGTGAGGTGGCGAATGAACGAAGTGGCGAGGAAAATATAACCTGCTCCCACGCTTACTCACACACCTGCTTCCTCTAAAACTCGCTCCCTCACATACTCACACACGCGCTCCCCCGCTCCCACAACAATGGAGGGACACAAAAAATGGATTTCAGCAGATTTGACTACGGGGCTTTGCACGAAGATCAGCGGGCAAGGCTCGGCATCGGAATTACTGATATTAACGGTGAACGTTGGGGCTACGTCCGGATACGCGAGGCGATGAGTTTTGGGCAGGTCGTCCGTTCAAGCAAGCACACCGACTTGGTATCGACAAACCCCGGCGCAGTTTCTGCAGCCGCACCCGTTGGCAGCGACAAGCTGACGACCGACAACGGCTTTCAACTTTCAAGCGTCACCCAAGATCTGCGAGGCGCGATCGGTTATATTTCGCAAGGAACTGGAGTCGGTCAGCAGTTCTACATCTTGGAGAACAACGACGACACAGCGAAGGTCTTTGTCCTGACAGGCGGCCTCAACCGCAATAAAAACAGAGGGTGGGTCACCGCGCTGGATAACACCTCCAAGTTCCTACTCTTTTTCCCCGGCGAAGGACGCCAGGGCGAGGGTGTAAGCGATCTGGTCGAAGGCGTTATCCAAACGGAGGCAACTTCAGACGACATCGGCAAGTTCTGCTGGGTGAAGCGTTCCGGAATCACCGCTTGCTTGGCAGATTTCGACGGAACCGATATAAGCGCGGGCGGCATCGTTGTCCCGGCAGCGGACGGCTTGGTCGCAGGACACAATACAAGTGCCCGTGGAATCGGTCAAGGGCTGGCTGCAACGGATCAATTGACTGCCAACACATTGGCGTTGGTGAATCTGAACATCCCTGACGGCCCCCTAAGCTACGCCTATGCGCGTGCTACGAACGCTTTCAACGAGGCAACGATCCGCTAAGGTTTATATAAAAAGAAAGCGCAAAGAAACCGAGTTTTTTCGGCAAAACTCGGTTTCTGTTGCACCATTTCTTAACATGAACCTCCACTAAAAATTGAAAGTGTGAAGGTGGGCGGTACATTTTTCTCACTTTCACACTTTCAGCTACTTTTGTTGAAAATCCCGATTTATCGGGGAGGTGTTGAGATGACAGCCCGTGAAATTATCGAAGAAGCACAGCTATTAATCGGCGATCCAAATGTCGATTTCCACGATCAAGACCGAATGCTTTTCGCGCTGAATCGTGCGACAAACCGAATATCGACGCGCAGCCGATCTATCCACGAACAGTGGCATCACCCGGTCATAGCGGGTCAATATCAATATGCGCTGCCACCGGGGACCCTCTATATCCGCAAAGCAAAATATAAGAACGGGACATGGTGCGACTTGGATCGGGGATTTTTTGACGATGTCGAAGCACGCGCAGCATATCCGGGCGGCGGACCGCCGCGAACCTTTTCGCTATGGCAGAACGCGAGGGAGGAGCGATTTGTCGGCACGGTCGAAGCGGTTGAGTTTAACGAGCAGCAAATGCAGCGGCGCGTCACCTTTAACATGCCAAATACCGAAGGGGCAATCCGTTTAGGAGATTTGGTGTTCAACCTGTCCATAGGTCACGGCGAAGGAGTTATCACCGCGATCTTCGATACAGATGACCCCAATAATACGACGCAGATTGCGTATTCCGCACTACAAGGCGGTACGCGGGACCAATTCGAGGTAGGCGATCAGATTCGGATCACATCACCTCACACCAGCGGCCATGCGATGATTATCGCACCGGCACCTACCCGCAACGACGAAGCAGGCGAAGAGTCGATTGCAGTATTCGTGGCGCGACGGCATCGGGTAATCACGCCGAAGGAGATGGACAACGAGAACGACTCATTGGAGTTAGACGACGAATTTAACGACACACTTATCTACGAAATACTACACTGGGCCCGGGTGCAAAGGATGGGGCTTGACACGACCGCACAGCTCTATCGGCGGCTCTCCAACGAGGAGTATCTCCAAGCGATTCCGTTGGTCGAGAATCGAATCAGCCAGCGTCTAAATATGTGGGAACGCGGACTGACCGCCGGCGGTGCCTACAGAGATGTAGATGTCAAAAACACCACACAGAACGGCTTCAACAACGTTGTGGTGGCATAATAAGCCTTCACCAATCTTCAAAAGTCTGTAGGTTGGGTTGAACGCCTGTGAAACCCAACATTTACGCATTACGCATCACGTTTTAGGGTATCCGTGAATTTGGGGTTGCTTTGGCGGATAGGGGCCGTCAAGTGCTTCAAACAAAAAATGTTGAACAATAGTCACTGTAAGGGGTAATACCCATTATAATCCTTCCTTTCTTGGGAGTTGGATAAGATTATGACCCTTATCCCGACTCAAGTTGATTTATGAGCAACCCTTTAATTAAAAGTAAGGAGACATTCCCCATGAAATTGAATCGGATACCCAAACCTATTCTCATAGCAACATTTATCGTCATCGTTTTGGTCGCGCTATGGCACTTTGGATCCAATCGACAAATGCCCAAGCACATCACCGGTAAAGATGGCACCCCGATGGTCCTAATCCCTGCCGGCGAGTTTCAGATGGGAAGCGACGACGGTGAAGATGACGAAAAACCGGTCCACACCGTCTACCTCGATGCCTTCTACATGGATATCTATGAAGTGACCAATGCACAGTACGTAAAATTCTGTGAATCAACGGGACGTGAGCCCGGAGGGCATTGGAGTCACGGGCTACCCGGATATGGTCTTCCCAATCAGCCGGTCATGGGCAGAGCGTGGCAAGAAGCGGTGGAATATTGCGAGTGGGCGGGAAAGCGGCTGCCCACCGAAGCGGAGTGGGAGAAAGCCGCACGAGGCGGTTTAGAAGGAAAGAGATACCCTTGGGGTGATGAACCCCCTGACGAAACCAAGACAAACTTTAATAGGCATCGCAGATACCCGATGCCTGTAGGAAGCTATCCTCCTAATGGCTATGGTCTTCACGACATGGCGGGAAATGTTGAGGAATGGTGCTATGATTGGTATCGTCCCGATTACTATCAAAACTCCCCGAAACGGAACCCGCAAGGGCCCGATTCAGGATTTCATGGTCGGCGTGTCCTGCGTAGCGGGGATTCGACCAACATAGCGGAGGGAATTAGGTGTGCAGACCGAAGGGATCAAAACCCCAAGCCAAGGGGCATTCGTCATAATTATGGTTTTCGTTGCGCCAAATCGGTTTCGCAATAGCTGTTAAAGTAGTAGGCACACTCCGTGTGCCGTAACCAATGTTTTTCATGTTCCAATCTGGAGTTGAGCTCGTAGGTTGGGTTGAACACCAGTGAAACCCAACGCCTATCAACAAAGCAAAAACAGCTTTCACACTTTCTATCTTTACCGAAAGGAGGGAAGCGTGGACTTCCACATTTCACGCTTCACACACAATGATACAACGAAAATCCGGAGAATTTAATGCAACCGCGGTGGATCTGGTATGGCAGCCGAAGGTCCAAGGCGCGGCACTACTGGTATTGGTCTCACTCGATCAGGCACCATCAACCGCTGCGAATATCGAAGTGACCTACGACAGCGCAGACGGTGAGAATTTCGACACCGTTGTTGAAGGGACAGACCCTGCGACATCTCCCGCTGCGGCGGACCTGACATTCTTGGTGGGGAATCCGCTGCCACTGCTCCGCGGCGATGCCGTGCGGGTCAAGTACACAAATCCCGACGCTAGAAGAGTCAACGTCACTATCATCGGGACGGACGATTATCTGATAGGAGGCAGCTGAAAAACCGTGCGTTGACAGGTATAAAGTTCCCCCCTGATAAGGGGGGCTAGGGGGGTTAGAGGGCAAAAAAATAAGAAATCCACCCCTCGCGCGTAACATAATTCTTACCCATCACGCATCACCTATCACGCATCAATCACATGACAGGGAGAACCGAATGGCTACATTGTGGCGAACCGAGAACTTTTCGAGTGGCATCCACACAAAACCCGCCCGCCTCGAAGGCGGCGAACGCTACGCCCGTGACATCGAGAACCTCCGCATCACGCATAACGGATTTATGAAATTGCGAGGCGGCTTTGAACCGATCGGGGGAAGCGGGCCCGACATCACAGGGATTGCCGCCACCACCCGTTACCTCCTTTTATTGCGAAGCGACGGCTATCTATACATCAGGGATATAAACAATCTGAACGCCGAATCCCGCGTAGCAAACGTCGACCCCGCTACCGCCGGCTTGTCAGGGCGAATCTCTCTCGCATCACCCACCCCCGATTATCTGATAGTGACCAGCGAAGGCGACGACCTCGGCTTTTGGATAGACCTCAACAAGGAATCTACCACCTTCAAACACGCCTTTCAACTCGGTTTAGACGTGCCCCACGCCGCTCAGGTAGCAGCCATTGGACACACCACCACCGGGACCGGGTTTTCAGGCGATGGCTGGCTCCGCTACAGGTTGACATGGCTCCGAGACGCACCCGGCGAGCCGTTTGATGGCGCAGAAAGCAGTCCATCAGGCACCGTCGATGTCAATGTTATCGGCGGCGGCACAATCAACATCAACAATATCCAATTCCCGACCGACCCCCAAGTCACCCACCTCGCAATCTATCGTAATCGGGAACTGGTGCCTGAACAGAGCGATCTCACCCTCAACGCCGCCGACCTGCACCGCATCGCAACCGTTTCAAGGGAGAACCGCATTGTCGGATACATCGACGATAACAGCGCAGATTTTGACAACGGCGTCGAGATTGAACTTTTCAATAACCGATTGCCACCGGGCGTAAAACAGATTCATTTCCACCAAAAAAGGATTTTCGCAGCAGCAGGCAACAGGCTCGTATATAGTGCTTTCAATCACCTAACCCCCCAATATTGGCGGTTCACACCCACCAATTCTCAGCGCAGACCCGACGCCGGAGATATTACCTTCTGCGCCAGCCACCGTGAAGTCCTTTTATTCGGTGCACAGGACGGGCTCTTCAGACTCGACGGCACGGACAACTTCGATTTTCAGGTTGATCAGATCTCAGGGGCTGGACCACGCGACGGATACAGCTGGGGGGTGTTCGAGAACACACTCGGCTTTGTCTCAGGAAGGGGCTTCCATGTGACCGACGCATCGAACAGCGATTTAGTCAGCGACGAAAGCCTTGACCAGTTCTTTACCGGGCAGCAGATAGAGCGGGGGCTCGTCGGTTTTTTCTCCGATAACACCCTCATCTTTTCCGTGATACTTCGCCCCATAGACGGCGGGGACACCAAGCAGAGCTACTTTCTTTTCGACGATCGACACTGGACAAAATGGAGTGCCGCAAATGTCCTACAATTCGCGACCATCAACGGGCAGGTGTATATCGCAGGGAGTGACCGATTGCATCGGATTAAGTGGGAAGAAGGCGACAACACCGATACTGCCCTGGACTGGGCGTATGAATCAAACCTAATTGACGGCGACGCATTCGGCATACAGTCGGATCTCAAGCGATTTACAGAACTCTATATCAACGCCGCAGCAGGCAGTCGCATCGTCCTCAAGACATGGAAGGACGACGATGAGATGCCCGTCAAGCAAACCTTTACGACGCGGGACAGCACCGACAGCAACGTTCAAACTGTTCTCATCGAACGAATCGCACGGCGGCTCAGGTTTCGCCTCGAAGGCGTGGGACCCGTAACGATTCGGGGCTTGTGCCTTGAAGGTAACGCAGAAAAACGGGTATAAATCCACAACACACTACAAAAGGAGATTACAATGCCATACCACGATGAAGGATTCGGAGATACCGAATTTGACCCCAAAAACAACCCACATGACAGAAAAGTGGTCGAGCGATACGGCGGCAAGAAAGCAGCAGCGCAACTCAAGAGCAATAAGCAGGGCAGTTTTCCGAGCGCGAAAGATTGGGCAAAGATGTTTATACCGCAAGCCAACGATCCGAATCATGTAAAAGCGGGTAAAATTATCACCTTAATTACCGCTGCGGCTGCCGGCGCACATTCGTTTTGGCCCGCTGCTGCGACACCCGCTGCTGCGACGCCACCAGCTTCAACACCATCGGCAAGTCCGGGAGAAGTGTTTGGTCCCCCCGCACCGGCAGAGGTGCCTACAGACGGAACCGATTGGGGCAAAGCCATCTCGGATTTTGCCAAAGAGAACTGGAAAGAGATCGGCGATACCGTCCTCAGTGCAGGTAACTGGATCTACGACCAATTGACCACATCTCCAAAAGAGGCACTGGAACAGGAATTCCACGCCTCACGGACAGAACGGCTCCTGGATCTCAGACGGCACGCACGCGGCGATTTCTCACAAAGCGAACGGGCAGCAATCATGAAGGCTTACGAACCCGTCTACCGCCGCGTATTACGCAATTTAGCCACCCGCGGCATCTCCGGTGCCGCTGAAGCCCAAATCCTGGCTGAAACAGAACAAGCCCCGTTCCTCATGGCGCAACAGCACGCAATCGCGCAACTCGATGCTTACGAATTGGAAAGCTTCAAACTCCTCCATGAAATGACAGAGGACGATCCCAACTTTTTCGACATGACCCAACAACTGATTCAGAAATGGGGCAAGGTAGACGGGATGACCGGTGGGCAAGACACAGAATTGGCACGACTCAACCAAGAGATTAACCGTCTAACCCACGCTGTCACTGAATACGAAGAACTTGTCAACGAACTAAAAGGAGATCAAGATAATGCCACCCCCCGGTAGGTGCGGTTTGCAACCGCACCGGTTTGGAGTGTCTCATTAATTCCAATATCCACTATAAAAGGAGATCAAGATAATGGCAGCTGAAAGAACCGTTGACCGAAACATCGTCAAAGCCACCTTGGCGGCAGGACTACACGCCGCTAACAGTTACGCCGATTTCAAACTCGCCCAACTCACCGAGCGGGACGAACGCCAGAAGGAGATGCGCCGCTATAATCTGGACAAGGCACGCGCCCGCATCAACAATCAAAAATCTACCATCAACGCGCTCTCTAAACAGGTCGAAGCAATTAACGCAGACCTCAAGGAAAAGAAGAAGCACCGGGCACTCGGCATCGAAGAGGCTCCACTCGCAGAGACGGACACCACGACGGCACCGAGCACGGAGGTTGACCGGAAAACCGCCGAAGCGGTTGAGAAATATATCGCGATGAATGCAGCATACGCCCGCCACGGACTTATCTCACCCGACACACAGAAACAGTTAGACCAAGTAATCAACCAATTCATGAACAGCACAGGCAGTGAGCAAGTCTACCGTAATTTGATCGATGTCCGCCCACTCTTTGAGACCCTCGAAACCTACAAAGACAACTTGGACCCAGCCGCCGCACCGCGGATTGACGGCGCGCTCCGTAAACTCCTTGCGCCTGATAGTGTGGCGATGCAAGGTGAAGTTGAAGCCTACAGCGCGCATCGCGGCTACTACGATGAGCTCCTGGAATTACGCAAACGGTTAAAAAGCGGATCCGCACTCACGCCACAGGAACGAAAGAGCGCGTACAAATTAGCCCAAGCCCTCCAAGAGTTCTATATCGACGAGGCGAACACGCTCAAAGAGATATTGGTGGAACATATTCAAGCATTAGGCATACTTGGCATCACAGACAGCAACGGGCAGAAAATCCTATCAGCCGATCCCGATTTCCTACTGTCCGCTATTGACATGTCTCAATTCGACTTGAGTGAGCCTGCGCTTGGGGACGATGGCGATACAACCGAAGAGGCAACCGAGGCATAAGATGCAGCGGGAAACCGAGTTTTTTCTTGAAAACTCGGTTTCTGTTGCACCATAAGAAACCGCAAGAAAATTGTAAGATCGGAAAACTGGCGGTGAAAGTTCCATCCAACCTTCCCTGCTTTTCTTTTCTTTCTTCCTCTTTTTTTAATATTTTACACTTTATTCTGACATAACCCCACACAAAATGTACAAACTCACCACAGACCGACAAAACCAACTCTGCGCCCTAATTGCAGAGGGTATGAATAAATCAGAAGCCTCCACTGCCGTAGGGATTAGCCGGAGAACACTGAATAACTGGTTAAAAAAAGGCGCAGCGAAACAGACCGAGCGGTATACAGAATTTTATAACGCATACCAACTCGCGGTGCAGGTATCGTATCAAAAGCTTTGCCGACAAGTCCTTGAGGACGATATCCAGATACGCACAGAACTGGACGCAAACGGGGATGTGCTGAAGACTGTGAGGACGGAAACTCGATCGTGGCGGCAGGCAGCATGGCTACTCGAAAAACGGTTCCCACACCTGTTTCGCGAGCAGATCGAGAAACCACCCACACCAAAGGACACGCCGCAGCCACCCAACTACACCGCTCTCAGTGCACTAATCAAACAGTTTGAAGAGGAAAATGAAACGCAGCGTGAAACGTAATGCGTGAAGAATTGCCAAATCGGCGGACGCTCATGTTAAGATTGAGTGTAAAGAAACCGAGTTTTTTCGGCAAAACTCGGTTTCTCTTCGTGCTTTGCACTTTTTTTTATATAAGCCTCGGCGGAAAAGCAACCGAATTGAGGCGGTTGAAGTGCTACCCAGCCGAACCGAGCGCGGCGATATGGTCCATATCCACTACCCGACACACCCATATCTGCGGGAAAAATGGGAAAATTTGAACCAAGATCCCCACCTGCCCTCAATGAAATCGACTCAACCTGCGAACCAATCCCACAGTTTGGGGTGAACCCTAGTAAAACCCCAAAAGTAGTAGGCACACGCCGTGTGCCGTAACCCTAATGAACCAATAAACTAACCCAATTAACCCGGTCTAAATCGCTAAATCCAGACCATACCCCAAAGAGAGCGAGGCATCACCCAATGCGATTCAATTCTGCGAGACCAATAAAAGCCCTTACTCCGAAAGAGCAAGAAGGACTGCGGGAGCTGCTTTTTCCTAAAGAGCAGCCAGAAGTATTTGCGAGGAGCGGGAAGGATAGTAGCCCGGACGGATTCCATGCGTCGAATACAGACGACAAACCCCGTAAGCTGTATTCATGGGAGATAGACACAGCACGGAACTTTTTCGGAGATATGATTGACCTCGAGCGCGTCAGAATTTCGGAAAACAGCTGGTTGGCTCACAAAACGTACGAAGATAAGTCGGCGATAACGATCTACAACACGATCCATGGCATCAGTATGCAAGATCACACCTTCATCCACGAATTAGCCCATGTCTGGCAGTATAACAATGTTCGCATCTCACTCCTACCGGCAGGTGCTACACAACTCACAGCAAGATTAATAGGTCAGACGGATGAGTTGTACGATTATAACGTTGACCCCGTCGGGGACCCGGATCGGAAAACCTTTCGCGAATACAGTTTTGAAGAACAAGCCGCGATCCTCGAAGATGCTTACTTGGTTACCGTTGAGAATAGTCTACCAATACATAACAAGGATTACAAGGGTGGACTCTTGTATCCGAATGAAGACCTTTTGCAGCTATATCACCTCTTCCTGTACGAATTTCGGCAGTGGCATGAGGAACTGCAATCGAGTCGTTCAAATTCTACTCTAGAAGAAAATTAGGAGGTAGCAAAATGTTAAGGTGTCTTGTCGCGCTAGTCGGTCTGCTCATAACAAGTGGCTGTGTAATTATGGCGGGAGATCCTAGCATGCACCCCCATTCAAAAATAATGACACCGACATTCTGTCTCCACGATGGAAATTCAGAACCCCTGCCAATAACAGGAATTACGGTGATTCGGGCTGAGAAGGTCAATAACGAACGAATCGAATGGGTCGAATCAGGTCCGCCTGCATGGTACGGGTTGTGGAGGGGAGGCGACCAATTGGCGTGGGTTTTGGAATACGCGCCCGATGGCTCTGACCCACCCCCCAACACCTACGCTTGCATCACCTACGGTAAAGCACTGCCGGGATACAAGGAGAAAACTCCCGCTTTGCCCTTAACCCCGGAGAGACTTTATCGCGTTGAAATTGAGCGCGAAGATGCTACCTCGTACGTGAAGATGTATTTTATCATCCGCTTAGATTTGATAGGTAGACCCGTCAAATTGGAATATATTCCATCATACCTCCAACCGCGCGATGTTCAAGTGATAACTCAACCATGAAGGCGTTACAACTCCCTAAACGCCTTCGATAGCCCGTAGGTTGGGTTGAGCGATAGCGAAACCCAACACAATCAACCAATGAACTAATGAACCAATCCAGATCATACCCCAAAGAGAGCGAGGTATCACCCAATGCGATTCAATTCTGCAAGGAAATATCCAATGAAAACCGTCAGAATCATACTCCTCGGATGCCTAGCAGCCGTGTGGATTGTCGCCTGTGGTCAGGACACGGCGGAGCCACCGAGTCCCGACCCAGCAGATTCACCGAATAATGAGGAGCATGTCGAATATGGGTCAGTTATAATCGCATTGTGGAATGTACTGGGGAAACACCCCTCTGACGCTACAAAGGATGAATTGGAAGCGGTGACTCATCTACAGGTGAGACCGTTGTTCTACCCATTTATCGACCCGCATGAACTCGATTCATTAGCAGCGTGTGTCAACTTGGTGGAGTTAGAAATAGTGGCCATGGGTCTATCCAACGAGCAGTTTGTGGTGTTCGCATCATTGACCAAGCTGGAGTCGTTGAAGCTGCGTGGAAACAACATTACTGACCTCTCACCGATTGCGAAATTAACCAATCTGAAGACGTTAGATATTTCTTCAAACCCCATCGCCGACCTCCGGCTCCGTCCCCTATTCGAGTTGCCCAACCTGACCGCGTTAAATGCCTCTAGCATCGGACTCACCGATCTCCGTCCGATTGCAGACTTGGTCAACCTACAGCATCTGGAGCTCTCGGGCACCGACATTGACGACATCAGTCCAATTGCAGACTTGGTGAACCTACAGTCTCTCCGCTTTTCTACCGGTGACATTGACGACCTCACCCCATTTGCAGGATTGATCAATCTACGGCACCTGGATCTCTCTTTCAATGACATTGACGATCTCACCCCGCTTGTGGGATTGGTTCAGCTAGAGACACTCAATCTGAATAACAACAGGATTGTAGATATTCAGCCATTACTAGATAACAGAGGGATTGGGGCTGGCGATGAGATACAACTCAAAGCCAATAAGTTGAGCGACAGGTCACGCAATCAGCACGTTCCCGCGCTTGAAGCACGCGGCGTGACCGTCATGTGGTGAGCCACCTCTTCCTATCTGACACACAATTAGGAGGTAACAAAATGTTAAGATATCTTATCGCGCTAATCGGTCTGCTCGTAACAAGTGGCTGTGTAACTATAGCAGGGGATCCTAGCCTGCACCCCTATTCAGAGATAATGGCACCGACATTCTGTCTCCACGATGGAAATTCAGAACCCCTGCCAATAACAGGAATTACGGTGATTCGGGCTGAGAAGGTCAATAACGAACGAATCGAATGGGTCGAATCAGGTCCGCCTGCATGGTACGGGTTGTGGAGGGGAGGCGACCAATTGGCGTGGTCTTTAGAATACGCGCCTGACGGCTCTGATCCACCAGCGAACACCTTCTCTTGCATCACCTACGGTAAACCCCTGCCGGGATACAAGGAGAAAAGTCCCGCTTTGCCCTTAACCCCGGAGAGACTTTATCGCGTTGAAATTGAGCGCGAAGATGCTACCTCGTACGTGAAGATGTATTTTATCATCCGCTTAGATTTGATAGGTAGACCCGTCAAATTGGAATATCTTTTCCTACACACCACAGTCCAAGCGCGCGATGTTCAAGTAATAACTCAGCCATGAAGGCGTTACAACTCTCTAAACGCCGCCGCTAGCCCGTAGGTTGGGTTGAGCGGTGAGCGCGAAATCCAACGCCCTAAAAGTAGTAGGCATACGCCGTCCCGATAGATCGGGATTCAAAGCAATATGCCGTAACCCCTAAAGTAGTAGGCACACGCCGTGTGCCGTAACCCCTAAAGTAGCAACATGGCGACCCCGATGCCGAATCGGGATCTCACACCTATCTCCATAGCGTCCTAACCAAGGAGCAATACAATGAAAAAACAACGACGCGTCTCTATAATGACGGGCATCGGCTGCCTGTTGGTACTGTTAATTATTGCTTGCAGTGATGATGTCGATGACGACAATTACGATGATCCCGATCCTCCCATAATTGAGTATACCGTCTTTGAAAAGGCGTTGGCAGAAGCAGTGGGGAAAGTGCCGGGTGAGGAAATCACCCCAGACGAATTGGCAACCTTGACCCACCTTAGGTTTCCTCCTCCCCATTTTTCCAATCTTTTCTTTGGAGAGCAAAGCATAGAGTTGTTGGCGTATTGTATCAACCTGAAGGAGTTAGATCTTTATGGGCACCAAATCGTCGACTTCAGTCCATTGGCGGGATTGACTCACTTGGAGCGGTTAAATCTTTCGCTCACTGAAATCTTTGACCTTGAGCCGCTGACCGGGCTGGTTAACCTCCAGAAACTGGATCTCTCTTGGAATCGGGTAAACGACCTGACTGCTTTGGCTAGCATGATTCAGCTAAAGAAACTTAACCTCCGAGGCAATCAGATTCGCGATATAACGCCTTTGGCTGGTATGGTTCAGCTAAAGGAGCTTGACCTCCACGACAACCAGATTCGCGATATTAAGCCGTTAGCAAACTTAACTCAGATAGAAAAGTTTTATCTCCATAATAATATGATTGTGGATCTGAAGCCGCTGGTAGATAACCCCGGGCTGGTTAATACCAATCCTGTACACCTTGAGGGGGGCTTCGAGTGGCGGGCAGATGTTGTCACAGTACGCGATAATCCGTTGAGCGATGTTTCACGTAACGTATACATTCCCGCGTTAGAAGCACGGGGGGTAATTGTACGGCAGTAGACGAGAGCAGTTTGTCACAGAGCCTCTTTTTCAAGCCCGTAGGTTGGGTTGAGCGATAGCGAAACCCAACACAATGAACTAATGAACCAATCCAGACCATACCACAAAGAGAGCGAGGTATAACCCAATGAGATTCAACCATACTAACCCAACAGGGCGCGGTTTCAAAGCACTTCGAGATATGCTCCTTACTGCGGAAGAGCGAGAAGTATTTCGGAGACCACTACCGGGTAATTTTCCACCAAATCAGGTTCCTTCTGTGGAAAATCCTATAAAGATTGACCCGGATCCGAAAGCAGGTTGGGGACCGCAATGGAATAATTTTTCCCAACTTGATTCCCGGTTTCCAAACGATCAAGAAGCCACAGCCTTGATATTTACTTTTGGGGATACGGTGGGCAAAATCCTCATTGATACCATAAAAATCAGGCAAGGAACCGGAGAGACTGACGATAAAACCGAAGTGTTACTACACAAAAATTATAAATCGGAAGAACTCGCTTGGCTGGGAATTTTTATCTATAAAGCCACGCGTGTATGGCAAGGGGAGGTAGGGCTTTACCACCAACGGAAGGGGCAGAGGGATTATAATTACAAGCAATTATACGCCTTAAACCTCAACGGTAAGCAGCACGCAGAGGCAGCGAAACACTGGTTCTACGTGAGTTATGGTAATGTACACCGTCTAATTGGTTCTGGTGCTCAACGATTGACGCTCGATGAGCTCTGGAAAATGATTCTCCCTGTCCTAGGACTTGATTTCCAGCACAAAAAGTGGTTTGGCTATAGGGTTACCGATTTGCAACAGGTTGTCAGCAATCACTACGGGTGTGTTATTAAAGAAATACGAGACGCAAACAAATTTTATAGACTTGGTCAGAACTTCCCAAATCCCTTCTGATTTTTGGGAGAGGAGGGTTCTGTGCTGCCCGAATGAAGCAATATCGCAGCGACAGATTGTCCAACCTGTAATCGTGAAGAATGTTGGGTTGAACGCCAGTGAAACCCACACACTAGGTTTAATGAACTCATGAACCAATCCTATTAACTCGGTCTGAATTACCCAATCCAGACCACACCGCAAAGAAAGTGAGGTATAACCCAATGGAATTAATCTGTACTGACCGAAACGGGTTCCGGCGTGTGAATAATCGAGAAGCGGATGCCTTGAGATATACTTTTGGGGTAAGCGTAGGAAGCTTCTTGGTCGATATTATAAATATTGAGTATGATCCGACGTTGGCTAAGATTAGCAAAAAGGGACGGGTCAGAACTGATAGGGAAATTCAAATGCGGTCAGATTATAATCCGGAAAATCTACAGTGGTTGGGAGTTTTTATCCATGAAGCAGTGCATATATGGCAACGAGAGACAGATCGGCACCTGGAAGGTAAAGGTGGGAAGGATTATGAATATGGTTACACGCAGCTACCCACCTTAAAACTCAAAGTAGAGGAACACGCGAGGGCAGTGCAAGACTGGTTCTATGTGAATTACGGTATCAAATATGGTCTGATTGGTGCTGGTGTCAATCAAATGACTTTTGAGAGTATCCAGAAGTTTATCCTCAAGGCTATGGGTTTTGATCCCGACGATAATCTTGGGAAAGATGATGTGCTGCGGTTTGTTAAGCATTACTATGCGCGTCTCATTGAGGAGATACGGAACCCAGACCACCTGCCGAAAAGTACTCGGCCGAAATCCCCTAGATTTCCCTAAGTTCTTGTAGGGGGGCCTCCTGCATCGTCCCCAGCACACCTCCGTCGTGCATCTCCTGACTGAGAGCCGTGCAACGATGCAAATTCGTCAGCATCCTAACCTCGGAGCGATACGATGAAAAAACAACGACTCTCTTGTATACTAACGTACATCGGTTGCCTGTTGATATTGTTAATGGCCGCCTGTGGCAATGATGCCGATGATAACAACAATGATTACGATGATCCCGATCCTCCCATAATTGAGTATACCGTCTTTGACAGGACATTGGCTGAAGCAGTGGGGAAGGTGCCCGGTGAGAAAATAACGCCAGCCGAATTGGCAACCCTGACCCATCTTACGTTTCCTCGTCCCCGCGATCCCGGTCCTTCCTTTGAATGGCAAAGCATAGAGTTGTTGGCGCATTGTATCAACCTGAAGGAGTTAAATCTTTATGCACACGGAATCGTCGATTTCAGTCCGTTGGCGGGGCTGACTCGCTTGGAGCGGTTAAATCTTTCGTTCACTGGACTCTCCGATCTTGAGCCGCTCGCCGGGCTGGTCAACCTCCAGACGCTGAATCTCTCCATAAATGAGTTAAGAGATTTGACCGTTTTGGCTGGCATGATTCAGTTAAAGGAGCTTCACCTCTACGACAACCAGATCCGCGATATTACGCCGTTGACAAACTTAACTCAGCTAGAAAAGCTATATCTCGATAGAAACATGATTGTGGATCTGAAGCCTTTGGTAGATAACCCTGGACTGGTCGATGACACCCGTGAAGACTTCGACTGGGCGGGAGATACCGTCACAGTGAGTGGTAATCCTTTGAGCGACCTTTCGCGTAACGTATATATTCCCGCGTTGCAAGCGCGGGGGGTGAATGTACGGCACTAGGCGGGATCGGCTTGGCACAACACTTCTTTTTCAAGCCCGTAGGTTGGGTTGAGCGACAGCGAAACCCAACGCCCTAAAAGTAGTAGGCACACGCCGTGTGCCGTAACCTTTGTACAAGTAGCAACATGGCGACCCCGATGCCGAATCGGGATGTCACACCTATCCCCATAGCGTCCTAACCAAGGAGCGATATGATGAAAAAACAACTATTTTCGTCTATAATGATGTGCATCGGTTGCCTGTTGATATTGTTAATGGCCGCCTGTGGCAATGATGCCGATGATAACAACAATGATTACGATGATCCCGATCCTCCCATAATTGAGTATGCCGTCTTTGACAGGACATTGGCTGAAGCAGTGGGGAAGGTGCCCGGTGAGAAAATAACGCCAGCCGAATTGGCAACCGTGACCCACCTTAGGTTTCCTCCGCCCCGTGATCGCTGATTTTCAGGCGGCATGGGAGGGACAAGCATAAAGTTGTTGGCGCATTGCATCAACCTGAGGGTGTTAGATCTTTATGGACACGAAATCTACAACTTCAGGCCGTTGGCGGGATTGACTCGCTTGGAGCGGTTAAATCTTTCGGACACTGGAATCTCCAACCTTGAGCCGCTCGCCGGGCTGGTCAATCTCCAGAGACTGAATCTCTCCAGGAATCAGGTGAACGACCTGACCCCTTTGATAGGTATGATTCAGCTAAAGGAGCTTAACCTCCACGACAACCAGATTCGCGATATCACCCCCCTGGCAAATTTAATTCGGATAGAAAAGCTATATCTCCACCATAACATGATTACCGATCTGAAGCCTTTGGTGGATAACCCTGGACTGGTTAATAAAAACCCTATACACCTTGAGGGAGGCTTCGACTGGCATGCAGATGTCGTCGGATTACACGGTAATCCGTTGAGCAATGTTTCACGTAACGTATACATTCCCGCGTTAGAAGCGCGGGGAGTAATTGTACGGCAATAGACGGGAGCAGTTTGTCACAGTGCCTCTTTTTCAAGCCCGTAGGTTGGGTTGAGCGATAGCGAAACCCAACACTGTTCAAGTGATAACGAGGTGAAAAAATGATGCGCGATATTGTCGTTTTTCTCATTAGTGTCGGCTGTTTGGGTTCGAGTGGGTGTCAGCCGACTATGCTGCAGCATAGCTATACGCACCCCCATTCCGCAGTGACGGCACCGACATTTTGTCTCTACTTTGGGGAAGATGAACATTCACAACCGATTCAAATCTACGAGATTACCGTTGTTAGACATGAGGCATTCAGCGATGATAAGCGATTCGAGTGGCACAATTGGCGACCGGGGCACGGGGAGCCATACGGTGACCTAGTGATATGGCAAATCCAATATCTGCCTGATGACAAAGCCCATCCTCTGGCGAAACCGTTGTCTTGTATTACTTATGGAAAAGCACCGCCAGGGTATGACGAGCCAATCCCTCCATTGCCCCTAATCCCTGAAAGACTTTATACCGTCTCAATTGGGCCGACGGACTTACCCCCGGTCGCGTGGGTGTATTTCATCATTCGTGCAGATTCAACGGGGCACCCGACTCAATTGGAAGTTAAGCACGAGGATCGCGACGGACGTGGTGACATTCACATCATAAATCAGGAGTAGATGAAATGTATCAAGCGAAAATACGAGTGCTGCGCGCCATTGTCGTTTTGTTTCTCTGCATCGGTTGTTTGGTTTCGAGTGGATGTTTGAGAGGGCTGCACGGCTTGACCCATCCGCATTCAGACGTGACAGCACCAACATTTTGTCTCTATAAGCGATGGAAAGATGGGTGGGAAGCTGAACATGCACTTCCCGTTCCAATCTACCGGATTAGAGTTACTAGGGCGGGGAAATTCAGTGGTGATGAGCGATTTGAGTGGCGCAATTGGCGCGTATGGAGGAAGGGACGAGACTCTGACCAAGTGACATGGGAGATGGAATACGTGCCTGATGACGAAGCCCATCCGCTGGCGCGACCGTTCTCTTGTATTACCTATGGCAAAGTACCCCCGGGGTATGAGGAGAGAATCCCGCCTGTTCCCTTAATCCCGGAAAGGCTGTATACTGTTCAGATGCTGCCCAAGGGAGTAACTCCAACATCGTGGGTGTATTTCATCATTCGTGTAGATTCAACGGGGCACCCCACTCAATTGGAAACCAGTCACAATGGACCGCATGATATTCAAATCATAAATCGGGAGTAAATGGCGATGTATAAAGTAAAGGCTCATATTAAGAAATCGTGCAACCGAAACCGAGTTTTTTCTTCAAAACTCGGTTTCTCCGAATGCTTTGCACTTTCTTTTTACATAAACCCAGTAAAAATAGGAATAAGACAAGCAATTTTTGGGCTTCTCATCTGTGTCGGCTGTTTGTTTGCGAGTGGATGCGCGAAGCTCAAGCTACACGGCTTCGCACATCCACATTCAGACGTGACGGCACCGACATTCTGTCTTCACAAGGGCGATGCACAGGACAAAAATGCACCGCCCGTCCCAATCTACCGGATTAGCGTTTTTCGGTATAAGCCAACAGGACGTAATCGACGCTTAGAGTGGCGCAATTGGAGCTTCTGGTGGGAGGGACGTAGATCAGTCATTAACGAAGTCGCATGGGAGCTGGAATACGGTGCTCCACCGACAGAGGCGAGATTGAACCGATACACTGACCAAGTCGCATGGGTGATGGAATACGCGCCGGATCCCCAAGCACAACCCTCACCGAGACCGTTCTCTTGCATCACCTACGGCAAAGTACCGCCGGGGTACATCGAGAAAATCCCTGCTGCGCCCTTAATCCCGGAAAGGCTTTACACCGTTCTGCTTGACCCCCAAGAAGTCACTGCACGGGGCGGCATGTATTTTATCATCCGCTTAGATTCAACGGGGCACCCGACTCAATTGGAATACACCATCAAACCGACGCGACTTGACCATGTTCGCGTCGTCACCCAGCAGCAATAGGTTGGGTAAAGTGCTAGCAAAACCCAACACTGACCCATCATACATCACGCATTATTCTGTTCTCATCGATCTCCAAATAAAAAAGCGCGAGGGGCAGTATTAGATGTAATATCATAATACCTCTCCCCGCGCTTCCCAATCTAGTTTTGTTTTTGAATGTGTTTTGTTCTATTCCTGAATTCTCTCCACGAAGGTGTGAGGATCAACGATGTGAACGCCGTATTCAAAAAGTGCTTGTTTGAGTGTGGGATTCTCTAAGAAATCATTGTCATACGATACTAAGAATTGTGCTCTACCCCAGATTGCACAATCAGCGACCGGATCATCGTCTACATCTCGCCGCCGGCATAACCCATGTGAAAAAGATGGCTCAACAATGGTTGCCCGTTGCTCCAAAAAATTGATTAGGCGGGTGACTGACTGCAGCGTATATGAATATTTATCCATGAGATGGGGACGCAACAGAACCGCCTGAGTCTCGTCAAGAATAGCCTGCGATAGCACGAGGACGAATCGCCTATGATGCCAAAGCGAAAGCAGATGATTAGCAAGGTTTTGCTTTCGGATAACTGAACGGAAAAAGATATTGGTGTCGATTGTTACTCGGTAAACGCGCCACCGGCGTTCAGATTCGCTCACGCCTTACCTCCGCCAGTGCCTCCTCGAAATCTCGCATTACTTCCTCCTCTGGCGTGTCGGCAAAGGCTTCATGAAAGGGCGCGACGATATTATCCCATGAGTCCTGTCCTGCCGTTGAATCCACTTCAAGGAATTTACATACAACTGGCAGCCGGGCTTCAAATTCATGAGCGGTTCGTGCGAGAAATGCCTTCCCGGTAAATCTACTATCATCAACAATCTGTTCAATGTGATAGATCTGCGATTCCGATTTTCCCCATAGCTGATAAATTGGCATCGGATTATCTAAATCGGTGATAAAAATAGAACGGGCATCTTGCTGGAGGTAATGCTGAGTTTCCATCGTCAGCGTATTAATCACAGAGTCATCTGCTTGGTCGGACATCAAGAAGGCTTTTTTATTAGTTGTTTGGCTGGCTAGAGTCCCAAGTTGCGAATCTGTTGCCCACTCATTGACCAAATACTTGACTGCTTGAGTGCCATAGATTGATTCGACACTCCAGATTCTTACATTTGTCATTTAGAATTCTCCTCCATCAGGTCTTGTAGCAGTTCACTCTCAAAAATAGCACTGCCAATCCCGAAATCCGTCATCCAACCGTCGAGTGCGACTCGGTCTTTGCGGATATCCTCAAGGTTGAGGACCTCTGTGCCGCGTCCGGGAAGGTTGCGCAAAAGTAAAATGCCGAGAGAATCGGATAGGTTCTCAGAACTAAAGGCATCGAGGAGTTGAGAGCTATGGGTTGTGATAATCACTTGGGACCGGTCGGCAATTTGACTAAGAATTGTTGCAATCTCGTTCAGCGCAACGGGGTGCAGATTGCGCTCCGGTTCTTCGATGGCGATTAGTAGCGGCAATTCAGGTTGGCTAAACAAGGTGTAGTAAGCAATGAGCCGTAATGAGCCGTCGGATGCCCCTTCCAAAGGTATTGGCTTCTTATATCCCTCTAAAAGGCAGAGTTCAAACTCTCCGTCAATTGGACGATAGTCTATGCTGAGATTCGTAGAAGTTGCGAGGGAGTCACTAACGCTGTGGAAAAGTTCAGGTGCATTATTATGCCAATCCACGAGCACCTCCGATAGTCTAAAACCAGAACTATCAAGTTGTGGCGATTTACCTGGCTTTTTTGTAACATGTGAGGAGTCCATGAGATAATTTCGTATGGATTCTGGTCGAAAGCTATAAAATTCCCAAGCCTTAATAAATCCCGTCAAAGCACTGGTAACGGGCTTATCTCCATAATCGCCTGCCGACTTCAAAGCGAGTTTATTGGACCTGTATCTTGTTTTGTTTTTGCCATCCTCCTCCTGAACTATGCCCTGTCCGTTCTCAATTGATATGATTTTCACACCGTCAACTAGCAATTCTTCAGCGGTAAAAGGATTGTCAGTCTCTGCTTTAAGCTCCAGTTTATATACGGTTGGGATTTCTCCCACTCCCGCTTGTAATTTGAAAGCAATATTGCTTTCTTCACCTGCCCCCGCCCAAAGAGAGCCTTGGATAAATTCAGCTGGTGGCAGTTGCTCAGCAATCATCATGGTATTGAGAAACCCCAAGGCACTTAAGATATTTGATTTCCCACTTGCATTGGGACCAACAAGTATCGTCAGAGGCTTTAATGGAAGGGAAACATCACGCAAGCTAAGGTAGTTTTCAATGTGAACTTTCTCTAGGAACGTTTTCATTTCAGACACGATTACTCACCTCTCCTCACCTTTGTTAGGTCATAGGATACGAGCATTTTAGCACGCCATCGGTTTTTATGGCAAGAAATTTTGCATTTTTTCTCACTAGTGTGTAGCTACGCTGTCAACGGATATGGAGTGTGTATTTTTCTCTTTCTCGACTGTTGTGTCACTGATGTGCTAATGGGCACTTGGGTAGACGCGCGGTTATCCGCGTTTATTATTGCGTACACTTTGTTTCTGAATTTGAGATGATGAACCCACCATCAACCCGCGCTGTTTCATATACACCAGTCCATTTCCCTTGAATGAGATTGAGAGTGTTGGAGATGATTGTGTTGCGAACACGGTGATTGGGGTTTCTTTATTTGATTTTCTATTTCTCGGAAGAATTGGTGTTCATTATGCCGAACATACCGCCAAGACTGTGGAACGACGAAATTTGATAAACGATTCCTCAATGTGTTTAGGTTGACAGGGTTTTGATATTCCCAAACTGCTTTGATTTCAAGCGCATAAGCAATAGGTTGCCTCTCAAAGTAGATATCGAAATCTCGCTTATCAACACTGGCGAGTTCGGACACCATGTTCCAAATATCTTCAGGGGGCCCACTCCATACCTCACCAACACGGAAACCACCGCGCAATGCCATAATAGGCATGGAAACATAGATGAACACATCGCGACCCTCTATATGTGAGGCTATACGCCGTCGAAGTTCAATCGTTTTGAGGCCGTCAAAGACTAAGTCCGCATAGCAGGGTTTTAATGAAAGAAGCAAGGGAGACATTGTAAGGTTCATGATTGGTTTAGATATCCTCTTTGAAATAGTTTGTGGAACACTTCTGGTGTTCGTTCTGATGGTCCTTGTAGTGATAGTCGAACTCCGTTTTCGTCACAGATAGTTCTCAATACGTCCAATGAAACCGGTTCTCGAAAGGGGAACGTGTGCGAAAATTTCAACGCCATGAGTTCTTTTGATGGATCGCCCTCACACATTTCACGAAGGTCTTCCCATTCCAGCACCCCGAACTTTTTGAATTTCCTGAACAGTTCCTTGGTTGTGTCAATTACAACGCCATCAAGACAGGATACGGCTATAATTTGTTGGTCAGGAGCACTAACATACCATAAAATCCTGCCGGGGGCTGTGAGCATATTGTGAAAATTTGGTTTTCGATAATACACGTTATCCCAGCGCAGTAGAACCTCGGTCTTATCTACAAAAAGCATGTTGGCTGCCTGACGTCTATCAATCAGACTGGTCGCGTAGATTGGACGAATTGGTATCAAAAAATACTTCTGATCCGTAGATTCCAAATCAAGCGGGGAGCAGCACTGTTCAAGCGCAAGATCTGACAATTTCTGATAATCGCTTGCAACTTCAGAACACAATTCGGAAATCGTGGACAATGCTTCTTGGCGGTCAAGGCAACGCGAGAAACAAAATCTCACAAAGCCATCGTTACATTTTATAAATCCCATTTCTAACAGGTCTGGTATCAATCTAGGAGTGAGAGCAGAATCTTCAAACTTCACCATATCCAGATTCTTTTCTACAGCCTTGGAAACGGTATCTGCGATTAAAAAGCGTCCGAATAGAGATTGGTCGGCACCACCTGCTGTTCTCGCCAAGGGTGAAGCAAGCATCTGGTTGGCACCCTTCGCAAGAACCCGGAGGGCAATAACTTCATCGCCTGACCAAAGTAGTTCGCATTCGTAACGATTGGGTTGAGCTATCAAGGACTCCAATCTTTCCCTGAATTTATCTACTGTTTCCTGCTGCTCAAGAAACGAATCAAAAGGCAAGGCTGCCAGATCACTCGATCTCAAGCGTTCCCAACGAAGACTGAGGCCCGCAACGCGATCTGGCGCATAGGATTGTTGTTCGGACAGCTCATGGACGCGCACTATCAGGTCTGCGGGACGTACCACTTTAATCCCTGTCAATTCGGCAATTTCCTCTGACTTTGCCAAAAGCAAATGGTCTCTGGTAACAAAGATCTTAATTTTTGAAGCGGCAGCTTTCGCTAGATATCTAATATCGGAGGCTTGGTTCGCTGTGTGGGTTGGGAAAAGTCCGCTTAGAGATCTGTAAAAATCTTCATATAAGCGCGGGTCAAACTCTAATTTTGGAAAACAATCATATTTGTTTCGGGATTGATTACGCTCTGCACGGGTGTTTTGCTGATCGATTGCATTCAGCAGTTCATCAGTAATATAGAGGTTGATAGAATCTATTAAAAAGTCAGCAAGTAGAACCTTAGACGGCAATCCTTTGTCACTATCCGGTGCATCAAAATCGAAGAATATTTGGGCATCAACAACTATATCTAGATTCTCATCTGATGTTTGTGCCTGAAAGAGTTCTAACTGGTCATCTGGGGATAGAATGAAATGCCAGATCGTCAGAAGGCACCCCGACGATTGGCTAGGTTTTTCACTGTAAGCAACGAACCCTAATCTAGGCCATAAGGCGTTCGCAGGAAAATCACGGCGACAGTGAAGTTTGATGAGCTTCTGAGTTTTGGCTAACCCCTTTAAGCTATTAACCAACCCCTTTGCAATGCCTTGACCTTGGCACTCTTCCAATACACAGAGATGAGTAATCCGGAAGTATGTTGAACGATCTGCGTAGAGGAGGTAGCCAACGAGTTGGCCATCATCATTTTTAGCACCCAATACGGTTCCTTTTTCAAGATAATCTTGAAGTGCTTCCATTGGAAGAAAACCGAGCCACCGACTATGACGTTTCATTAGCTCATCCACTGCACTGAGGTCAGTGCATGTCAATTGTGAGATACTTACGTTCATATCTTATTTCTCCGTTTCAAAATAATGCGAAATCCTAGGCTGTCGAGCATTTATCGGTGTTTTCTTAAAGCTCATACTTATTCTTACAGAATCCGCACTTTCTCAATTATGCCTCTACTTTAGACGCAGCCTTTTTGGATCTCGTTTATTTTTTATTTTGAAATTCCTAACTAAAGTCTGATTGTATAGTTGAAATCTCCTTTCCCCCTACAAATCTGATGCCGCTGAATAGATGAACGTCATCCTCATAGAAAGTGCCCTCCTGTCAACTCCAAAAAATTCTGTCGAAATGAGCAGCATCAAGCGCAGCCACTCCCCTTCCCCTCACAACCCCCGAATAATCCCCTCCCCCTCCGTCCACCCAAGTTCCGTGAGGCGCCAAGTGACCCACGTCCGCTCCCCCAGAATCCGTTCAACGATCCCCAAACTCTCCAGCGTGACCTGCTTCGGTTGGGAGGGCTGACGCATCAAAGGACGTGTGCAGTTGAAGCCGACCGCTTTCTCAATCGCCGAGCGATACGTCACTTGCATAGATACTCCTTTCACGTTTTACGTTTCACGCAAAGTTATCCACAGGTTATCCACAATTTGTGCATCTGTGACACCGATGTCGGAGTTTTGACACGCATGACACAAGATTGACATAGCCATCCAAGTTGTGACACCGATGTCAAAATCGGCAAAATTAAAATCGCCGAAACCCTTGTGGTTACTGAGCCCGGCGAGTTATCCACAATCGCCTAATAAAGCTTTAAGAACTTCCTAATAAAAATTTAATACCCGGCAGCCTAAAAATTTGATTAGGGGGAAGAAAGGGAGTTCATTGAGGTTACAGCACACGGAGAGTGCCCACGACTCTGTGGACGGCACACGGAGAGTGCCCACTACTATAAGGTGCATTGGTTCATTAGAATTGAGTTAGGGTTCACAGTTTCCGACGATACACCTGTCGCCCTGTTGGAGTTGGTGGAGATGCCGCTGGCGGAGGGTGCGTATGCTGTTAGGGGGCCGTTTGCGCCTTTTAATCCGCGTTGCGCTTTTATGGTTAAACCTGCTATAATACTTGTGTGTCTACATTAAGGGGATAAGGAGGAGCCGCCATGAAAGTGACACAAACCCAAGCCGAATCAAAAACTGATACTATAGTTCGGGGCGTTGAAGCCCATGAAGTGGGTGAAGCCGAGCAAATTCTAAAGGAGTACCAACGGACACTCAGCCAAATACCAGAGGTCCAGCAGGTTGTATATATACGACGCAAAAAGAGCATTGAATTCGTTGTTGTCATTGACCGAATTCGACGGAAACTCTCCAGCCAACTATCCCAAATTGAATGCCGATTGTGTGATGAATACACTGATTGGTTCTTTGGATTTGAACATATTAGTTCCCGTACTTTCTCCCAACAGTCTCGGGGCGGATACACTAACCTCTTTCGCTCATGTTAAGAATTAGTGCAACAGCATCGACTTACCTCAAAAACCGTAGGCGGGGCATCTGGTTTCCCCACCCTCAACGCGTGCACCGTAATTGCACTCCGTTTTTACATGAGCCACCTCTTTAACCGTGATTGACAATGCCAACCCTTGAAGAACACCGTCAAAAATGTGATGCAGCCAAATCCGCTCAACTCGTCCTGCAAGCAGCAGATCCAAACGAACACGCAGATTGGATTGTTATCACCGCGTTCTATCAAGCATTACACTGGGTTGATGCGTTTTTCGCGTTTTATGACTACCATCCGGCAGCACATGGTATCTCCTATGACGAAGAGGAGGATGTGACTGACCCTGGACGCAATGAAGCCGTTAGAAAACATAGAGATCTTAGACCAATCCGTCATAGCTATTTTAACCTCTACGACGCGAGTATTGATGCTCGCTATGAACCAGAAACCTACAAAGACGATCCCGATATAGTCGAAGCATTGCTTGAGGAAGATTTAGCTTTAATAGTTACACACATAAATGAGTTGATTCACCAATCCCAAGCCTAACCCTATCGAAAGAGAGTCCGATGTTACTATGAGTTCTCAAAATGGTTATAAGAAGTGCTATACCGCCTATATCGCTCAAGAGGACGGTTGGTGGGTTGGCTGGGTTCAAGGAGTTCGGGGCGTAAATTGTCAAGAGAGAACCAGAGAGGAACTTCTTGATACCTTGCGAGTTACCCTTCCCGAAATTTTGGAGTACGATAGACAGGGATACGATCAAGTTGGATTTGTCCGCACGCCTGAGCCTCACTTTGAGCTGGTTACGATTCAGTTATGAGACGACGGGCACTCGAACGGCATCTCAGACGGCATGGTTGTGTCCTAGAGAGAGAAGGTAAACACTCTATCTGGAAAAATCCAGAGTTTAATGTTATCAGTGCTGTGCCAAGACACACTGAAATACCAAGAGGGACTGTGAGGGCGATTTGCCGTGATTTACGGATTCCGAGTCCCTTTTGATTTTGCCCATGTTAAGAAATCGTACAACAGCCATCGAATGCGAAAAACTCGGTTACTGTTGGCACTCTACACTTCGGCGTGATGGTGTACCTGCTAATCCGGCGCAACCGGGGCATAGAGATTCAGCTTCTCTTGGAGATGCCCGAACCCCTTCGCTTTCGGATAGAACCGCTTCCCCTTCACACATTCCACGATTAATGCCTCATAAAGCCGGCACACCGCCCCAAACGGTAACGGGGTCGTCCTGCCCTCCGATTTTTCGTTGATCCGCTCCCGCAACGCTTGGTAAAAGCGGCGTTCCTTCTTTTCGTAGCTCTGCTGGGCGGCGAGTTTCTGGATCAAGCCTTGATGCGGGATCACCCCCATAAAGTCGCCCGACTCCTTCATGTAGATCAGCCCCGCCCCCTCCAGTTCCGCGACCCCTCGATAGACACTCCTAAGCGTAATCCCCCAATACTCCGCGATCCGCGAATAACTGAGCCGATGCGTGATGCCGCTGGCGAGATTGCAGTTGAAGTTGATGTAGAGATACACCTTCATCGCTGAGTAAGAGAGCTTGGTGCCGATCGAGTGGATCGCGTTTTCGTGGATGCGCGTGTACCGCAGCGCAACAGTCCGATCTTCTCTGTCCTGGGGATTTTTAGAGTTCATCAGATCCGCTCCGTGGAGCTTTTATCTTTCAGAGATCGCAGATAGTGGTAAAAGTAAGTGAAGCCGTGGAAGGTGACACGCTCCTGATGCAGCAGCGAGTAGAGGACTCGGTTCGTGAGAGCCTTGGAGAAGCCGAGTGCGTCGAGGTCCTCGATGCGAGCGGGGGCGGCGTAGAGTCGGTTCAGGATCGCCCGTTTGCACCGATCCCCTTCGCGCGACAGCTTTTCCCCAAACCCGATTTCAATGGAATCGGTCTTTCGCTTCGGCATTACATCCTCCTGATGCACTTTGAACGCAGTAATCCGTTCCGCAAAAATCTCCGGCGACTGAAACATCGCCTGCACCTCCGCCGCTGCAATCGCCCACTCACGCTGCGAGCAGACAGACATTTTTCGTCCTGATTTTCGGTCGGGCTGTGAATCCTCGCTGCTGTGAGGATTGGGACAATGGACAGTCTCAGTATCGTCTGCGGCAAACCGTTTCGCATAATACCCCCGCACATCATCGGCGGACACCCCATGCCGCTCCAATCTAGCACGCATCGCATTCAGGAACCCGAAGAACCCTCGTCGATCCGCGGCACGCTCATCTGTCCGCGGGGGCGGTGTGGCGGGGCTCTCATCTGTCGGGGCGACCGTCGTAACCCATCGGTACCCTTTTCGCCCATTAAAGAAAATCGTCCGAATCTCTTCTTCCATCTTTTTTCTACAACATCCACAAATCCACACGAAAAATAAATCGTAGGGGCAGGATTTCCCCGTCCGTTGCGTAGATTCGCGGATACTGTTCCACACTTCACGTTTTACGTTTCACGTCCGGGAGCCATACCAACCGTCCATCAATTGTCACAGATGAGTGTTTCGAGTGAAAAGTGCATTTTTCGGATTGCCCCTTGAAAAATTTGCGGAAGTGTGTAATAATAGAGTGTTTGTGGAAAACCATCGCGCTGTGCGAGCGTAAATGTTACTACACACTTCCTTGTTAGCGAATTATATCACTATAAGAGAAGTGTGTCAAGATAATTTTATGATTAAGCGAACAATTTCTCTTGAGGTGATATTATGAGTCTGTTAATTGATGAACTGATGTTGGAGTGTAAACGGAAGGGGATAAAAATTACGCAAAAGGATTTGGCTGAAGCTGCAGGGATTGGGCAGACCGCCATCCATAAAATTGTGCGGGGAGACACGCAGGCACCGAAACCGCAGATTCTGGTAGCTATCGCAGATCGCTTTACAGAAGCACTCAATCGGAAGATCACGGTCGATGACCTGATTGCGAAGGAGGAGACGCCGCCCCGTGCAACGTTGGCGACCCCTCGGAATCCGCTCAAGATTTCTAACTGGACACGCTTAGATGAGGCGGAACCGGTGACCGATGACGATTTCGTCGCGATCCCCGTCTTGGGGGATATCCCATGCGGCGACTTGGATCAGGTGGGTCAAGGAGATATCGTGGGCTATCAGCATGTGTACAGGGACAAAATTGGGAAGGGTCGGTTCTTTCTGCGTGCCAGAGGCGACTCAATGGCACCGCTCATCCTTGACGGCGATCTGCTACTAATCGAGCCGGGACCGCAGTGGAATAACCGAACCGTCGTCGCGGTCTACATGGACGGGCATGTGACCTGCAAGCGGCTCTATCTCTACGACCACAGTGCCGCGCTGGTGTCTGCCAATCCGAACTATTCGCCGATTATCGTCACGGAGGAGATGATTATCCTGGGGCGGGTGATAAAGATTGAGCGGAACTTGGTCGAGGGCTGGCAACCGTAGGACTATTAAAAGTCGGCACGAATAACTTAGGCAAAGCTAAAGCCCCAGCGGGGTAACATGTCTATAGGACTTGGCTTTCGCTCCAGCGGAGCGATATGTCTATAGAACGGATGCGTTTATAGTTTCTGCTTTTGGCAAACATGGTTTTTCACATAAGGAGACCGTCGTTAGGAATATCCCCAACAAACGTATGCCCAAGAAGAATAGCCCTTCCAACGTAGCCGGTGAGACGGCTGTAACAATGCACGAGGAGAACATCGTTGTCTGCCAACGCCAAGATGGCTGAATGAAGGAGAGAGGATGACTGAGGAACGAAAGCAGGAATTGAGGCAATTGCTAGAGGAAGTAATGGAGAGTTTGGAAGTACGATATGGAGCGGTTGACTCTTTCAAGAAACTCTTTTGTCAGACACTATCTTTGGTTTGCAATGCTCCAGTTCGCATTTTTTATCAAAGATGGTTTTTAGCGGAAGATAAGTCCTTTAATCGACATCACGGAAGCAGGGGTATACCTAGACAGAGCAATCTGCTTGGAACTTCCACTGAAGCTGAGGAGGCTGATATAGCGAAAGCAAGATGCTTGTATGAAATCCTGGACAAAAATCCAGACCTTAGGGACAAATTGCAGATACCCATTGATAGATGGATAAAAGCAAAAGCACAGAAGAGAACCATCGGCTGGATAACAGATTGGAATCCACCTAATAAAATTATTGACCTAGGGATAGCCCTTGAAGCCCTTTTCGTAACACGCGAGGACAGAATATCGAATCAACTTTGTCATCGTGCTTCTTGGTACTTGGGAGAAAATCCAGCGCATCAGCAGGAGTTAGAGACAGAACTTGAAGCAATATATGACTATCGTTCCACTGTTCTCCATAATAGAGAAGTTGGCGAGACTGTGCAGATTGGGGATCAGTCTGTTTCTATATCTGACTTGGTCATAAAAACTCAGAATTTATGTCGGAAATCAATCTTGCAGATTATGGAAGATGGCGATTTTCCCGATTGGAATACCTTGAGACAGAGAGCCAAAGCGAAATGGGCAAGCAACTGAACTTTCAGGTTGGGAGTATGTCAGATATGGAAAAACAGGTTGCTTTGAACCCCGATTCCAGCATCGGGGGCGGTATTTACGTGACGAAGCGTTGAGTGGGGGAAGATATGACGAATAACCAATCTCAAAAGGCGGACACCTCAATCCGTCACTATTTTATAGATGAAGGCGGCGATGGCACACTGTTCTCCAGCAAGGGGAAAGTGCTGATTGAAACAGAGGGTTGTTCCCGCTTTTTTATCCTCGGCTTACTGGATGTACCAGACCCAGCAACATTACAGCAGAACTTTGAGGACCTGCGGGCACGATTGATGAGCGATCCATACTTTGAGGGTGTGCCATCAATGCAAGCCAAGTGGCAGAAAACAGCGGTTTTCTTTCATGCGAAAGACGACGTGCCTGAAGTGCGTAGGGAAGTTTTTAGACTTTTGCGTGACACCCAAGGATTGCGTTTCTTTGCTGTCGTTGCTGACAAGTGGCATGTGTTAGATTATGTCCGGCAACAAAACGAAAGCAATCCTGACTATCGCTATCACCCCAACGAACTTTACGACTATCTGATACCGCGTTTATTTAAGGAAAGGTTACACCAAAGTAGTGAATATCATATTACCTTCTCGAAGCGGGGAAAATCCGACCGTACCGCTGCCTTACGTCAGGCACTTCAAATCGCCCGGGACCGCTTTGCCAAACAGCATAATGTGATAAGCAATGCTTCTCTACAAGTATCCGAGGCAAAGCCAAAAGCACAAGCCAGTTTACAGGCTGTGGATTATTTCATCTGGGCATTACAGCGACTCTATGAGCGTGGTGAGGAAAGGTATGTGAACTATCTACGGCATACTTTTCGGTTGGTTCAGGATATTGATGATAGACGCAAGGCGGGTTATGGCGTGTATTACACACAAAAAAAGCCGCTCAACGCGGCGGCTTTGGAGTGGAGACGGGGAAATAAAAAGCCAAGGATATAGGATTGCGCGAACCGCAGCCCGACAATCACACGGCATGGAGCCGAATTTTGTCCCTGGCAAGTGCTATTATAAATGAATCCCAATTAAATGTCAAGGCATTTTTCGTTTTTCCTGACCAACCGTTGCCATTGACGGCTTTGGAGTGGAGACGGGGAAATAAAAAGCCAAGGATATAGGATTGCGCGAACCGCAGCCTGACAATCACACAGATGAACCCGAATTTTGTCCCGAGCAACTCGCGTCATTAAAAATAAAAATCAAACCTTTTTTTAGGTAGAGTGTGATATGTACAAATGTCACCCCTATGCCAATCTGTCGGGACGAAACGACAGAAATTTTGGTGTCCCTTCGTAAATAAGAGGTGAGAGCAAGGGTTAGAGATTTTAACACACAAAAAGATCCGAAACACCATCCCCACCCATGACACCTAAAGAAAGGCAACATTCCAGATGAAAATAGCCGCGACATTACTTACACTTCTAATTCTATCCTCACCAAACACCCCCACCCAACAGTACATGCAGATGAATCTCCCCAAAGGTGCCGTTGCTCGTCTTGGTAAAGGCTATGTAAGGGAGGTTATGTATTCTCCGGACGGGACTCTCCTTACTGTTTACGGTTCCATCGGTATTTGGCTCTATGATACAACGACCTATCGAGAAGTTGCTCTGCTCCCCGCTGAACCAGGTTGGATGCATAGTATAGCGTTTAGCCCGGATGGTGCCACCCTTATCACCACTGGGAGTAGCGACACCACGGTGCGGTTGTGGGACACCGAGACGTGGGAACAGAAGGGCGCGCTCACCGGGCATACGAGGGTAATCGTAGGCGCAGCGTTTAGCCCGGACGGCAAGACGTTTGCTAGTTGGGGTTTGGCCGGGACGGTGCGGTTGTGGGATACCGCGACGTGGGGACAGAAGGGGACACTCACCGGGCATACGGGGTGGGTCACAGGCGTCGTGTTCAGCCCGGATGGTGCGACGGTTGCTAGTAGAAGTAGAGACAATAGTGTGCGGCTATGGGATGCGGTGACAGGTGAACAGAAACGGACGCTCACCGGACATACAGAGTGGGTCTCAGACGTAGCGTTTAGCCCTGATGGTATGATGGTTGCTAGTGGAAGTAGAGACAATAGTGTGCGGCTATGGGATGCGGTGACAGGTGAACAGAAACGGACGCTCACCGGGCATACAGAGTGGGTCTCAGACGTAGTGTTCAGTCCAGATGGTGCGACGCTTGCCAGTGGGAGTGAGGACGGTGTGTATCTATGGGATACGGTGACCGGTGAACAGAAGCATGTATTCACCGGGCATACGGCAGAGGTCAGAAGCGTAGTGTTCAGTCCAGATGGTGCGACGCTTGTCAGTGGGAGTGAGGACGGTGTGTATCTATGGGATGCGGTGACCGGTGAACAGAAGCATGTATTCACCGGGCATACGGCAGGGGTTACAAGCGTATCGTTCAGTCCGGATGGGAAGACGCTTGCTAGCGGGAGTTGGGACGGGGCGGTGAGGCTGTGGGAGGTCAAAACGGCAGAACAGACGCATGTGTTCACCGGGCATACGGCAGGGGTCACAAGCGTATCGTTCAGTCCGGATGGGAAGACGCTTGCTAGCGGGAGTTGGGACGGGGCGGTGAGGATATGGGAGATCGAAACGAGGGAACAGACGCATGTGCTCACCGGGCATACGGCAGGGGTCACAAGCGTGGTATTCAGCTCGGTGGGTACGACGCTCGCTAGCGGGAGTTGGGACGGGACGGTGAGGCTGTGGGAGGCCAAAACGGGAGCACAGACGCAGCTGTTCACCGGACATACGGCAGAGGTCACAACCGTATCGCTCAGTCCTGATGGCGCGACGCTTGCCAGTGGGGGTCGGGACGGGATGGTGAGGATATGGAAGGTCAGAACGGAAGAACAGACGCACGTGTTCGCCGGGCATACGGCAGGGGTCACAAGCGTGTCGTTCAGTCCTAATGACGCGACGCTTGCCAGTGGGGGTTGGCACGGGCCGGTGAGGATATGGGATGTCGAAGTGGGAGTACAGAAGCAGGTATTCACCGAGTATGTGGGTTGGGCAGATACCGTAGCGTTCAGTCCGGATGGCACGACGCTTGCCAGTGGCTGCGGGGAATCCTTTGATCAAACGGTGCAGTTGTGGGATGTCAAAAAGGCAGAACAGAAGCGGCGGTTGACTGGACATATGGGTGGAATTCAGAGCGTAGCGTTCAGCCCGGTTGAAAAAGTCCTTGCCAGTGGGAGTACCGATGGGACAGTGCTCCTGTGGAAAGTTCATTAGTTCATCATGTTAAGCCCAAGCATGGGCTATTAAAGTTACGGTACACGGAGTGGGTCTACTACTTTTTTGACATTTACAGAAAGGGATTTTTTCGGATGAAAATAACAGCGACATTACTTATGCTTCTGATTCTTTTCTCATCGAACACTCTTGCCAACACAGCGGTATACAAAGATGAATTCGTCGGACATCCTGAAGGTGTTAATAGCGTGGCATTCAGCCCGGATGGGAAGCTACTCGCGAGTGGGAGTTGGGACAAGACGGTGCAACTGTGGGCTGTCAAAACGGGCGAACAGAAGTGGCTGCTCACTGGACACATGGCGTCGGTCATTAGCGTGGCGTTTAGCCCGAAAGGCAAGTTGCTTGCCAGTGGGAGTGCGGACAAGACAGTCCGATTGTGGGACACAGCAAGAGGCACACCCAAGCAGATGCTCACCGGCCATACGGACGCGGTCACAAGTGTGACGTTTGATCAGGATGGGAGGACCCTTGCCAGCGGGAGCGCGGACAAGACAATCCGACTGTGGAATGTCGAAACAGGTGAACTGACACAAACACTCACCGGACATACAGACGCTGTCCATAGCGTGGCGTTCAGTCGAGATGGGGGTATGCTTGCCAGTGGGAGTAAGGATAAGACAGTACGACTGTGGGATGCCGAAACAGGTGAACTGATACAAACACTCACCGGACATACGGAAGGGGTTCACGGCATAGCGTTCAGTCGAGATGACAAGGTGCTTGCTAGTGGAGGTTCGGACAAGATCGTGTGGCTGTGGGATACCAAAACGTGGAGACCGAAGGGACGGATCATCGGTCATACAGACTATGTGACGAGCGTCGCATTCAGTCCGAAGGCGAGTGTGCTTGCCAGCGGGTGTGTGGACAAGACGGTGCAACTATGGGATGCCAAAACAGGCGGACATCTACAGCGGCTTACGGGCCATGGAGATTGGGTGACGAGCGTCGCATTCAATCCCGATGGCAATGTACTAGCCAGTGGGGGTGCAGACGGGACGGTGCTTTTGTGGCGGATGATAACGGATTAAACCGTCCAGCCTCTACCTCGTAGGTTGGGTAGAGCGTTAGCGAAACCCAGCACCAATGCCCTGTGCGGGCGAGGCTACCTCGCCCCTCCGAAATCGTAGATTCACACTTACAGAGAGGTGGTATTTCAGATGAGAATCGCGACCGCAACCCTGATGCTCCTGGTTCTGTTTTCGCCGAACAGTCCCACCGCCACGGAGGCACCCGCAGCGAAACTGATCGGGCACACAGATAGAGTCAAGAGTGTCACATTCAGCCCAGATGGTAGCCTGCTTGCCAGTGGGAGTTATGACAAGACAGTGTTGCTGTGGGAGGTCAAAACGGGGCGTGAGAAGGGGCGACTCACCGGGCATCAGGGCGGGATCGCAGCGGTAACGTTCAGCCCGAATGGCAAGCTAATTATCAGTGCGAGTTTGGACGGAACGGTGCGGTTATGGGATACCGAGACAGGCGTACACCTGCGGACACTCACCGGTCATACGGGTCACGTCCTGAGCCTGGCCTTCAGTCCAGATGGAAAGACGTTTGCCAGTGGGGGTTGGGAGGGGACGGTGCGGTTGTGGGATGTCGATACGTGGACACATCAGCGGACACTCACCGGGTATACAGGTTGGGGCTTAAGCATCGCGTTCAGTCCAGATGGCACCCTGCTTGCTAGCGGGAATATAGATTGCTCTGTGCGGTTATGGGATACCGAGTTCTGGGGAGAGAAACGGACGTTTATAACGCATCATAGGGGTATGGTGCATAGCGTGGCGTTCAGTCCGGATGGAAAGACGCTTGCCAGTGGGGGACGGGGCGAAATTATATGGCTGAAGGACCCGAAAACATGGGAACCGAAGGGAAGGCTCGTTAGGCATACGGATAATGTCCATAGCGTAGCGTTCAGTCCAGATGGCGTGACGCTTGCCAGTGGGAGTCGGGACACCACCGTGCGACTGTGGGATGTAGCGACGGGCGAACCGAAGCGGACCCTCACCGGGCATACAGGGACGGTCGACAGTGTAGCGTTCAGCCCTGATGGGAAAACGCTTGCCAGTGCAAGTTGGGACAAGACGGTGCTCCTATGGACGGTCGCTGATTAAACCACCCAATACTGTAGGAGGGATCTCCGAATCCCGACCCCTACCGATTTTGTTCATTAGTTCATTAAAAGTAGTCGTTTGTACCACAATCTGTTAGATTGTGATCCTGCCCCGCAAACTGTTAGTTCGCGCTACATTCTTCAGATTCCCCGATGTCCAATCCGTAGGTCGAGATTCACATCTCGACACCCACTGTAGGGGTTGGGTTCCCCAACCCGTCAGGCAAGGAGACCTCGCCCCTACGAAGAGGTAGCTTCACGGCTACAGAAAGCGATTATTTCAGATGAAAATCACGGCGACACTCCTGATAATTTTGGTTCTGTTTTTACCGAACACCTCCGCCCAAGACTACACACAATGGGGACTACCCGAAGGTGCGATTGCGCGGCTCGGTAAGGGCAGTGCAGAGGCGGTTCTGTATTCTCCCGATGGCACTCGGCTTGCTGTTGTCAGCACCATCGGTATCTGGCTCTATGATACAACGAGTTATCGAGAGGTTGCGCTGCTCGACGCGGATACAAGTAGGAGCACAAGCGTCGTGTTCAGCCCCGATGGGGTGACACTTGCCGGTTGGAATAGGGCTGGGACGGTGCAGCTGTGGGACACCGAGACAGGTGAACCGAAGGAGGCACTCATCGGGTATACGGAGGGAGTCGATAGCGTAGCGTTCAGCCCAGATGGGGTGACGCTTGCCGGTTGGACTTGGGAGTGTACGGTGCGGTTATGGGATACCGAGACAGGTGAACAGAAGGGGACACTCAGGGCGGAGGAACAGAAGGATGCATACACCATGTATTTCCCTCGTGCTAATAATAGTATCGTGTTCAGCCCGGATGGGAGAACGCTTGCCAGTACGGGTTATGATAAGACAGTGCAGTTGTGGGATGTCGGGACGGGTGAACTGAAGGGGACACTCACCGGGCATCCGTACGGAGCCAATAGCGTCGTGTTCAGCCCGGATAGCAAGGTGTTTGCCAGTGGGAGTGGGGGTGATACGGTGCGGTTATGGGATACTGAGACGGGTGAACTGAAAAGGACACTCAGGGCGGAGGAACAGAAGGATACACCCGTTGTCTATTCGAACAAGGTGCATAGGGCGGCGTTCAGCCCGGATGGGAAGACACTTGCCGCTTGGACTAGGCGGAATACGGTGCAGTTGTGGGATACCGAGACAGGTGAACATAAACGGACATTCACTGGCGATTGGGATTATGTCTCAAGCGTGGTGTTCAGCCCGGATGGTAAAACGCTTGCCGGCGGGAGTGAGAACAATACGGTATGGCTGTGGGATACCGAGACGAGTGAACTGAAAAAGGTACTCCGGGCGGGCGAACAGACGGTAACACATGCCGAGATTGGGGGCAGAGTCAAAAGCGTCGTGTTTAGTCCGGATGGCACGACCCTTGCCAGTATGAGCTGGGGCAAGACGGTGCTATTGTGGGACACGGAGACGTGGGAACAGAAGGGTAAACTCACCGGGTATATGGATTGGGTAAAGAACGTCGTGTTCAGCCCGGATGGCACGACCCTTGCCAGTTGGAGTTACGCTGGTCCCCTAAGGTTGTGGAATACCGAGAGGTGGGAACGGAAAGGGACGCTCACCAGCTATACAAGAGATTCAATCGGAAGCGTATCGTTCAGCCCGGAGGGCATTACGGTTGCCAGTAGTGGCACGCACGCCAGGGGCGTGCTGTTGTGGGATGCTGTTACGGGTGAACTGAAGGCGACGCTCTCCGGGCATACGAATTACATCTTGAGTATGGCGTTTAGTCCAGATGGCAAGACGCTCGCCAGCGGAGGTCGGGACAAGACGGTGCGGTTGTGGGATACCGAGACGGGTGAGCATAGAGATACACTCACCGGGCATACAGAAGGGGTTAGAAGTGTAACGTTTAGCCCGGACGGAAGTATTCTTGCGATTAAGGGGACCGATAGGACGTTGTGGTTGTGGGATACCACGACGTGGGAACAGAAGGCGACACTCACCGGGCATACGGGAGTTGTCACAAGCGTGGCGTTCAATGCTGATGGCAGGACGCTCGCCAGCGGGAGTTGGGACACTACGGTGGTGTTGTGGGATGCTGTTACGGGTGAACTGAAGGCGATGCTCACCGGGCATACAGATCGGATCTGGAGCGTAACGTTTAGTCCAGATGGCAGGACGCTTGCCAGTGGGAGTGACGACTGCACGGTGCGGTTGTGGGATACCGAAACGGGTGAACTGAAGGCGATATTCACGACGGATGAAAAACAGGAGAGGATCATCAGCCTACCTATGGCTAGAATCACAAGCGTCGCGATCAGCCCAGATGGGGTGACCCTTGCCAGTGAGAGTGAGGATGATACGGTACAGTTGTGGGATACCGAGACCGGTGAACTGAAGGCGATACTCACCGGGCATATGAGTGGGGTCTTGAGCGTCGCGTTCAGCCCGGATGGCAAGACGCTTGCCAGTGGGGGTTGGGACGGGACGGTGCTCGTGTGGAAAGTTGATTAGTTCATTGGTTCATTAAAAGTGGTCTTTTGTACCAGCCCGCAGGCCCGGTAGGTGCGGTTTGTAACCGCACCGAATCGGCGCAGTTGGAAACAGCGCCTACCAAACACTAGATAACTGTGCGGGCGAGGCGACCTCGCCCCTACGAAGAGGGAGGATTTCAGATGAAAATAACAGCGACGTTACTTACGCTTTTGGTTCTATTTTTACAGAATACCCACGCCCAAGAGTCCATGCAATGGGCTTTGCCCGAAGGTGCGGTTGCGCGCCTCGGAAAAGGAGTGCTAAAGGGGATACGGTATTCTCCTGACCGCACTCGTTTCGTGGTTACGAGTTCCATCGGTATTTGGCTTTACGATGCAGCAACCTATCGGCGAGTTGCGTTACTCATCGGGCATACGGGTCAACTCAACAGCGTTGCTTTCAGTCCAGATGGGAAAACTATCGCTACTGGAGGTTCCGACAAAACGGCGCGATTGTGGAGCGCCACAACGGGGGAACACATAGCAACCCTCACCGGGCATACGGCCGGTGTTGCGAGCGTAGCGTTCAGCCCAGATGGGAACACTATTGTTACTGGGGGTTCCGACAAAACGGTGCGGTTGTGGGATGCCAAAACGGCGACACACAAGCGAATACTCAAACGATACACATCGGCCGTTCGCCGTGTATTTTTTAGTCCAGATGGGAACGCTATTACTACTGCGTACCATCATGACAGGGCGGGACTATTGGATGCCACTACAGGCGAAAGCAAACGTCAATTTCCACAGGGGATTACCGTGTTAATTTTTAACTCGGAAGGGAAGGTTGTTGCCACTGGGGGTTCCGACAGACCGGTGCAATTATGGGATACCATCACGGGCAAAATCAAGCACACCCTCCCAATGCATAATTCGGACATTCGTATAGCGTTAAGCCTGGATAAGAAGATTGTTGCCATTGGCGATCGGGACATGGTGCAGTTATGGGATACTACCACGGTCGAGCTCAAGCACACCCTCCCAAAGCATACAACGGACGTTAGTAGGATAGCGTTCAGCCCTGATGGGAACAGGATTGCTAGCGCGGGTGGTAGGGAAGTGAAGTTATGGGATACCATCACAGGCGAACTCAAGCACACCCTCCCAGAGCATACAGCGCGCATTCGTAGGATAGCGTTCAGCCCTGATGGGAACAGGATTGCTAGCGCGGGTGGTAGGGCGGTGAAGTTATGGGATACTACCACAGGCGAACTCAAGCGCACCCTCCCAGAGCATACATCAAGCGTTAGCAGGCTAGCCTTCAGCCCGGATGGCAGCGTGCTAGTCAGCGCGAGTCGGGATATGGTACGACTGGATGACGCGAAAACAACTACACCCAAGCGAACAATCACGGGATACCTAAAGGATGTTAACGATATAGCCCTCAGTTCAGATGGGAATACACTTGCCAGCAGAAATGAGCATGCCTTCGTGCGGCTATGGGATGTTACAACGGGAGAAATCAGGCTAACCCTTACCGATAAGAGGGCGATTGCTCTGAATATAGCCCTTAGCCCGGACGGTAAAACAGTTGCTACCGGGGGGGCAGATGAATTGTACCTGTGGGACACGATAACTGGGGAACACAGAGTGACGCTCGCTGAGTCTAGAGGTTGGGTCCATACCATTGCGTTCAGCTCCGATGGGAGCATGATTGCCGCGGGAAATGGGAAGAATGCGGTACGACTATGGGATGCCAGAACCGGTGCCTACAAGCTGACTCTTGCCGGACATGCGGAGCCGGACTCGGAGCATTTTACGCCGATCTCTGGCTTTGCCTTCAGCCCGGATGATAGCACGATTGCCACTGTGAGTTCTGGTGAGCCGGTGAGACTCTGGGATGCCATCACCGGCGAACTGAAGCACACATTCCCAGGGACACTGGGTCTTACTAACTGTTTAGCTTTCAGTCCAGACGGTAGTATGCTTGCTACCGGCACCGATTTTGAGGATGCGGTACGACTGTGGGATGTCAAAGCAGGGACATACAGACTAACTTTTACCGGGCATACGAGCTGGGTCGTTAGCGTTGCTTTCAGCCCGGATGGGAGGATTCTTGCCACTGGAAGTGACGACAATACGGTTCGACTATGGGACATCTTAACCGGGCAAAACCGAGCGATACTCACCGGACATGCGGGAGCGGTCACTAGCGTGGCTTTCAACCCGGACGGTAGGACGCTTGCCAGTGGGAGTACCGACGGGACGATACTCGTGTGGACAGTTGATTAGTGGATTGGTTGATTGTTACGGCACACGGAGCGTGCCTACTACTTTTTCAGATCGTAGGTTGGGTAGAGCGTTAGCGAAACCCAACGGCATGGGGCTGTTCGGGCGAGGCGAAACCGCCTTTGGGCAACGACGAGGGTTGGCAGATGTAGGGGCAGGTCTTGTACCTGCCCAAAACACTTACAGAAAATTATGACCTCGGTAGGTGCGGTTTGTAACCGCACCGGATAGGCGCAGTTAGAACCAGCGCCTACCAGACACTAGATAACTGTGTGGGCGAGGTGACCTCGCCCCTACGAAGAGATAGCTTCACGGCTACAGAAAGCGATTCTTTCAGATGAAAATCACGATGACATTACTGATGTTTTTGGCTTTGTTATTATCCAATGTTGTTGCCCAAGATTACACGCAGATGAATCTACCCGAAGGTGCGATTGCACGGATCGGCAAAGGCAATGTAGAGGAGATCCTGTATTCTCCGGATGGGTCGCAGCTTGCTGTTCGCGGTTCGATCGGGATTTGGCTCTATGATACAACGACCTATCAAGAAATTACCCCGCTCGTCGTACCTACAGATTGGATCTATAGTGCGGCGTTTAGTCCGGATAGTGCCACCCTTGCTATTGGACATAGCAACGGGATAGCGCGGTTGTGGGATGTCAAAACGGGAGAACACAAGGGAACACTCGCTGGGCATACGAGTTCGGTCAAAAGCGTAGCGTTTAGCCCGGATGGGGCGACGCTTGCCACTAGCAGTTATGACAAAACGGTCGGGGTATGGGACACCGAGACGTGGGAACGGAAGGGGACACTCACCGGGCATACAGAGCGCATTGTAAGTATGGCGTTCAGCCCGGATGGCATGACGCTTGCCGGTGGAAGTTGGGACAGAACCGCGCGGTTGTGGGATGTCCAAACGGGCGAGCAAAAGCGGGTGTTCAGTGGGCATATAGGTTTCGTCGAAAGCGTAGTATTTAGCCCGGATGGTGCCACACTTGCCAGTGGGAGTCGAGACAGGACAGTGCTCCTGTGGAAAGTTCATTAGTTCATTGGTGCATTAAAAGTGGGCGTTTGTACCACAATCTGTATGAAGTTTGAGAAAATAATTCGGTAATTCTATATTTTCCCCAGGCCCGGTAGGTGCGGTTTGTAACCGCACCGGTTTGGCGTGTCCCACTAATTCTAAAATCTACTATAGATTGTGCAGGACTTACGCGCTCCAGTTTGTAGTAGCGCAATTCATTGCGCGTTCTTCCCTCCCCCTGCTTCTAGGCGGATAGAGGGGGGTACAACGGATAAATCGCCCGACTACTAACCTTTGTCCCTACTGTAGTTGCCCGATTCATTGGGTGCCCCGGGGCATAGATAGAATTTATACCCATCGTAGGCGGAGCATCTGGTTTCCCCGCGTTGACACCGAAGCATCAAACTACAAAACCTCAGTTTTCAACTGCGTTAAGTTCTATCGTGTTACAAAGGATCGTGACTTGCAGTGTCGGAACAACATACCTGTAGCCTGTAGGTCGAGATTCATATCTCGACACCCACTTACGGATAGGAAGGATATCAGATGAAAATAACGATGACATTACTGATGCTTTTGGTTCTATTATCACCCAACACCATTGCCCAAGAATACACACAATGGCATCTTCCCAAAGGTGCCATCGCCCGCCTCGGTAAAGGGTCAGCAAACGCGATACAATACGCTCCCGACGGGGCACGCCTTGCTGTTGCGACCTCCATCGGTATCTGGCTCTACGATACAACGACCCATCACGAAGTCGCCCTGTTCGCCGGGCGACATAAGGGAGAGGTCTTAAGCGTGGCGTTTAGTCCAGACGGGAAGGTACTTGCCGGTGGGTACGGGGACGGGGCAGTGCGACTATGGAATGCCAAAACGGGTATACTCAAGCGGATGCTCACCGGGCATAGGAAGGGGGTCACAAGCGTAGCGTTCAGCCCGGAGGGCACGACGTTTGTCAGTGGAAGCGCGGATGAGACGGTGCGGTTGTGGGATGCCAAATTAGATAATAATCGGATAATCGCCAGACATGGGGGTATGGTCACAAGCGTGGCGTTCAGTCCAGATGGTAGCCTTGCCTGTGGAGGTATGGACGGGACGGTGCGACTGTGGAAGGCTAAAAAGAGTAAACTCAAGCGGGAGCTCACCGGACATACGAAGGGGGTCTCAGGTGTAGCGTTCAGTCCAAATGGTGAGATGCTTGCGATTGCGGGTTGGGACGGTGCCGTGCGACTGTGGGATACGGTAACGGGTGAGCTCAAGATGACGCTCACCGGGAATGGGCATCTGGTCAATAGCGTAGCATTCAGCCCGGATGGCAGTGTGCTTGCCAGCGCAGGTGGAGGTTGGAAAGGCGAGATGGTGTATCTGTGGGATGCTGTGACAGGTGAACTCAAGATGACGCTCACCGGGAGTAAAGATGTGGTCGGGAGTGTAGTTAATAGTATAGTGTTCAGCCCGGACGGCAGTGCGCTTACGACTGGAAGTTGGGACGGGACAGTGCGGATCTGGGATGCCATTACGGGTGAACCCAAAGGGACGCTCACTGGACACACGAAAGCGGTCAAAAGCGTAGGGTTCAGTCCAGATGGGAGGACACTTGCGTTCGGGAGTGAGGACATGACGGTACGGCTGCGGGATACGGTGACGTGGGAACAGAAGCGGACGTTCACCGGGTATACGCATAGCGTTGCGAGTATAGCATTCAGTCCGGATCGCACCACGTTTGCTATCACGAGTGGGCAATGGAAGGACAATATGGTGCGCCTGTGGGATGTCAAAACGGGTGAACCCAAAGGGACACTCACCGGTCATACGGATAGCGTTACGAGTGTATCATTCAGTCCAGACGGGGTGGTGCTTGCCAGTGGAGGTGAGGACAAAACGGTGCGGCTATGGAATGCCGTGACGGGTGAGCTCAGAGGAACACTCACCGGGCATCAGAGAGGGGTCTTGAGTGTAGCGTTTAGTCCGGATGGAAAAACCCTTGCCAGCGGGAGTTGGGACCAGACGGTGTGGCTGTGGGATACTGGGACATGGATCCATAAACAGGTATTTAGGGGGCATCGGTACAAGGTTGTAAGTATATCGTTCAGTCCAGACGGCACCACGCTTGCTAGTGCGAGCGGCGACAGCGAGGACAGGCTGGTGTATCTATGGGATGCCGCCACGGGTGAATTCAAAGGGACGCTCTACGGACATAAAGGTGCAGTCAATAGCGTAGCGTTCAACCCGAAGAGTGGCGTGCTTGCCAGTGGGAGTTCGGACGGGACAGTGCTCCTGTGGAAAACAATGGATTAACGTTCAACGACTACCTTTTGCTTCAGGGGTGAGATGTTTGCTAGTGTGAGTTTGAACCAAACAGTGCAGCCGTGGGATACCAAACAGGACAAATTCAGGCGAGCACTCACCGTAAATACCGATTCTGTCTATAGCCTAGCGTTCAATCTAGATGGCACAACGCTTGCTAGTAGGGTTTTGGGCAGGACAATGCTCCTGTAGAAAATCAACCGATTAAGCCCCCACGACAGAAAGGTAGGATTTTAGATGAAAACAATCGCGACCTTGCTTATTCTTTTGGTTCTGTTTTTACCGACCACTTACCCTCAAGATTACGTGCAATGGCATCTCCCCAAAGGTGCGATTGCTCGCCTCGGTAAAGGCAGGATAAGCGCGGTTCAATATTCTCCGGACGGGACTCGGCTTGCTGTCGCAACTTCCATTGGTATTTGGCTCTACGATACAGCGACTTATCGAGAAGTTACTCTGCTCACCGGGCATACGGACATCGTCACAAGTGTAGCATTTAGTCCGGATGGCAGGACGCTTGCCAGTGCGAGTTGGGACAACACTGTGCGGCTGTGGGATGCTGTGACAGGTGAAAATAGGTGGACATCTACAGAGGCGATAGCGGCCGACTGCGTAGCGTTCAGTCCGGATGGCAGGACGCTTGCCACTGTTGCAGGACTAGCGAGCAGCGAGGTGTGGTTATGGGATGCCGTAACGGGTGAACATCAGGTAACAACCGCTAAGGATGACGATGCAATCACCGGGCATGAGTATGCGATCAAAAGCGTAGCGTTCAGTCCGGATGGCACCACCCTTGCCAGTGCGAGTAGAGACCATACAATCCAATTGTGGGATGCCGTAACGGGTGAACAGAAACGGAGACTCACCGGAAATAGGAGTGAATTCTATAGCGTCGCATTCAGTCCGGATGGGAAGATGCTTGCTGCTACGAGTTCGGACCGCATGGTGTGGTTATGGGAGACCACAACGTGGGAACTGGTGTGGCAGCAGAGATGGAGATTCCTACCGCAGAACGGCCTGCCCAAAGGTCTAGCGTTTAGTTCAGATAGCAGGACGCTTGTCAGTGTTGACGGGCAATTAAGCCACAAGGTGCGGTTGTGGGATACCGCGACGGGCGAGCAGAAGCGCGTCCTCACGGCGCATACAGATGATGTCCAGGGTGCAGCGTTTAGCCCGGATGGTGCTACCCTTGCTAGTGGAAGTGCGGACGGGACGGTGCGATTGTGGGATACCGTGACATGGGAACAGAAGGGGATACTCACCGGATATGCGCGTAGGATCTCTGTTGTCATATTCGGTCCGGATGGGAAGACGCTTGTCAGCTCAGACGAGAAATGGACAGAGAGATTGTGGGACGCTGTGACGTGGGAACTGAAGTGGAGACGCGACAGGCTTACAAATGAGATCTATGATGTCGAATCCAGTCCGGATGGCGCGATGCTTGTCGGTATTGGCGGGTTGATGGACGATGCTGTGCGACGGTGGGGTCCGTTAACATGGGAACCGAAAGGAGATAAGAGTTGGCCGATTAACTATGTGCTCAGTCCAGATTGCAGTGTAGTTGCCAGTGGGGGTACGGACAAGATAATACATCTCTCTGATGTTAAGACAGGTCTTCGGAAGCGAGCTCTCACCGGACATACAGGTGAAGTTCAGAGTTTAGCGTTCAGCCCAGACGGAAATATCCTTGCCAGTGGGAGTGCGGACAGGACAGTCCGACTGTGGGATACCGAGACAGGCCTTCAAAAGCGAGTGCTCACCGGACATACAGCTGATATTAAAAACGTTGTGTTCAGTCGAGATGGCACCACGCTTACCAGTCATAGTGGAGACATTACAGTGTTGCTGTGGGATACTGTGACGGGTGAACAGAAGGGCGGATTCACAAAGGATATGCCTAGCGCATATGACACCGTGTTCAGTCGGGATCACACCACGCTTGCCCGCGTGGCTTATGGCTACATAATACAGTTGTGGGATACCGCTACGGGTGAACAGAAAGGAACGCTTACCGGGCATACAGAGTCGATCTATAGTATAACGTTTAACCCAGATGGAAGGTTGATTGCCAGTGGAAGCTATGATAGGACGGTACGATTGTGGGATGCTGTGACGGGTGAACAGAAACGGCTGCTCACCGGGCATACGGATTCGGTCAAGAGTGTAGACTTCAGTCCTGATGGGAAGGTACTTGCCAGTGGCAGTTCGGACGGGACAGTGCTCCTGTGGAAAGTGCCTGATTCGAGGTATTGACTTAATTCGTGCAAAACAACCTGTTTCGGAGGCTGTGTGCGATGGTTATGATGCTTATAGGAAACAGGCTTATGTCTGATTTTTTTGAGATTGATTTCCTTGACGTGGAACTAAAACAAATGATACCGATGGTAGGGCTATTTAGTTTTCCATTTTTTGAGCGATTTCGGGATGGCACGAATCCGCAGGCAGGGCAGCCGGTCTCCCCACGGTTTGTAGTAGCGCAATTCATTGCACGTTCTTGTGCCAACTGTCGATAACATCTTTTATCCGTGTAATCGGTTAATCCGCGTCTATCCGTGATTCAGACAATAATATGGAAGAATTAAATGACCCTAGACCGATGGAGGGAAATCTTGACGAGCAAACCGACGTTGACGTATAATGATAAGCGTGAAAGGAACTGAGTAGCAAGTTAGCAGCCTAAATCTGTAAAACTAGTAAACGATTACAGATCAGGAATTGTCAACAATTGATTCGTGGGGATACATATCATGGCTAAAACTGTGAAAGCCTCCATTACACCGGAAGTTCTCAAGTGGGCGCGTGAAAAACGCTTCCAATTAGAGATTGGCTATGCGGCAAAAAAGTTAAATGTAAAACCGGAACAACTCGCAGCGTGGGAAGCTGGCACGGATAAACCCACCTTCGCGCAATTGAAGAAGATTGCGAAGCTCTATAAAACCCACCTCTCTATTTTTTACTTGTCGGAGCCGCCTACTGACTTTCGACCACTTGCAGACCATCGGAGATTCCCAGAGCCTTTCACAATTGATGCAAACCAAGTGTATCGGTTAAATGCCAATATCATTGAGACATACGAAAGGCGCGAGACGCTCATTGGATTTTACGAATTATTGGAAGAGCCCGCGCCTGAAGTGACGTTGGAACTAAATGAAACTGACCCACCAGAGCGTGCCGCGCAAGAAATACGGGAATTTCTTCAGTTCAACACAGACTTACTACAGCAATGCAACGACGATCGGTCTGCGTTAAAATTCTGGAGACAAATTGTCGAAGAACGAGGCATTCTTGTCTGTCAAACCTCCGTCAATTCGCATCTATCCCTTGAACTAGAAACTGTACGAGGGTTTTGCATCGCACAAAAACCACTTCCGGTGATTGTAGTCAACCCCAAAGACAGCCCCTACGGTCGTATTTTTACCATTGTTCACGAGTTGGTTCATATTGGACTTGGAAAGAGTGTCATTCAGAATTCGGGAATTAGAAAAGGTTCTCCTCCTGATAACCCAACTGAAGTTTTTTGCAATGAGGTGGCTGCCGAAGTCTTAGTCCCAACAGATGAATTGTCAGCGATAGTAAATCTGCCTATTCTTGAAACAGACCTGCCTCGAATCTCAAAGCACTTTCGTGTAAGCCCTGAAGTCATCATGAGGCGATTGCTAACACTCCGTTATATTTCTCTGAAAGATTACCAAGCGTACAGAAACGATTTACTGGAGAAGTATCAAGATAGCCCTGTACCCTTCGGCGGAGTTGCGCCGTATCATAATCGACTTCTTAATGCTGCTGGCGAACACTTCGCACGGACTGCTTTTACGGCTTATTATGAAGAGAAGATCACGCTTGCTAACTTAGCTTCCGCCTTTTCCAGATGTGACACAAAGCACCTTTTTGAAATTGAGAGTGTTATCTTTGCATGAATTCATTGTTCAATCAAAACCAGTCTGTTTATAGCCTTGACACCAGTGCGCTGATTGCTGCATTTCGTGAACGGTATCCAATAGAAAACTTTCCTGCTTTTTGGCGTAAAATCCAAGAATTAATAAAAAATGATCGACTTAAAATGTCTGAGGTCGTGTTCGAGGAAGCCATGAGAGAAAATGACATAAAGGAATGGTGCGATCAGAACGCACTGAAGCAAGACTTTCAATGGTCAATCGATGAGTCCATGCAAATTAAGGTTAATGAGATACTACGAGAATTTCCAAAACTGGTAGATGATCGAAAGGGGAGATCGGGTGCAGATCCGTGGGTAATTGCTTTAGCGATGATATTCCAAAACTGTATTGTTGTAACGGAAGAAAAGCCAACGTATACGGAGCATAGACCGAATATCCCTGATGTTTGCGACGGTTTTAACATTGAGTGCATTCAGATAGTCGATCTGATAAGGCGAGAAAATTGGGTTTTTTAAAATAAGGGCGGGAAGCCGAAACATGGAAAAGCAAGTTGCTTTGAATCTCGATCAGAACACCAAGGGCAATATCTACGCACGCTATAGCCCCGGCAAGGTAAGACGCTTCACTCCACACCCTCCCTTCCCCAGAAATACAAAAAGCCGCCCTCAGTGGACTGATCGACGAGATCAGAGTCCATCCGACAGCGGCTTTAGATATTCACTGCAGCTTTAAAAGCCGTTTTCAAACAATAGCGCTACGGGGAATCGAACCCCGGTCTGATGGCTGAGAACCACCTGTCCTAACCCCTAGACGATAGCGCCATTAGATGGCTGCCGGGGAAGGACTCGAACCCTCGTAACATGGGCCAGAACCATGCGTCCTACCATTAGACGACCCGGCAACACCAATTGGCAAAATTATAACAGGATATGATGTACCTGTCAAGGATTTTGTCGAGACTTTTTTGTTTGACGGATAGTGCTAGCTATGCTATTATTCTGGCATATCAAGGAGGGAGGTGCTACATGGCTAACAAAAGAAAAGTCCTTATTACAGGGGCGTCAGGATATATCGCAAGCAGAAGTTTACCCACTTTTCGTGAACGGTATGAGCTGGTACTGCTTGATGTCAAAACGACGAACCGAGCAGGCGAGGAGGTCGATGGAATTGAGATTGCGGACTTGACCGATCCCGACCGAGACAAATACCGCGCCTATTTCAAAGGCGTTGATGCTGTCCTTCACTGTGCCTTTAAGGGCGGTAGCTTTGAGAACGAATTGACCAACGTCCAGATGGCGTACAATCTCTATCAGACCTGTCTTGAAGAGGGCGTGGGTCGAGCGGTCGTCTGTAGTTCCAATCATGCGGCAGACTACTATGAAAACCTAATCTGGGGAGATAAGTGGGATGTGGTGACACCCGACATGCGTCCGTTATCAGACAACTTCTACGGCTGGGCGAAAGAGACCTACGAACATCTCGGCTTCGTGTTTGCGACGGGGCATGTTGATGGGATAAAGTTAGAAAACGTGCAGGTCCGTATCGGTGCGCCGCGCGAGACGATTCTCGATGCCGCAGATCCAAACGACCTGAAGCACATCCATCGGGAACTAGGTGCCTATTTGAGCGCGAAGGATCAGACCCAGCTGTTCATCAAAAGCATTGAGACCGCAAATATCGAAGATGAAAATGGGGTTCCGTTTCAGATTGTCTACGGAATCAGCGACAATTCGCACAGCTTCTGGAGCATCGTGAACGCTCGAAAAGTGATTGACTATCAACCTGAAGACAACAGTGCGCTCAGATTTGCTGAACGGCTCGCCGAGTTAATGAAGGCTGCAAGAGATAGTTGATAAAGACGGATACAAAGTTGATTCTCAATTGTCGGGAGGATGAAGTTGACAAAACGCATAATCTATTTTTTCTCTTTAGTGCTTATTGGGTTAGGGTTTGCTGCACCACCGTTGCAGGCAGCACAGTTGTCTGCACAATCAGTCGCGCCAACCCTCACCCGTGTTGAACCAGACGAGGACTTAGCAACCGGCGGAGCAATAGTTCAGATAATCGGAGAAAATTTCCAGGACGGGGCAACCGTTACAATTGGCGGAAATGTGGCATCTAACGTGATTTTTGTTTCGCCAACCGAGTTGACAGCCGAAGTACCGGCGGGTACTGCGGGCAGTGCCGATGTCGTTGTGACCAACCCTGACGGCAAATCGAGTACACTTGCAGGTGGCTTCACATATACTAAGCCACCCCCTTCGCCTTATGATGTCAACCAAGATGGGACGATTAACATCTTAGATCTGGTTCGCGTCGCTAGCCAGTTTGGAGAAACTGGCGCGGGACTAGTAGGAGATATTGATGGCAATGGGACCGTCAACATCCTCGATCTGGTTGCTGTTGCCAATCGCTTTGGCCAGGAATGAACGAGTGAACTTAACGGTCTCATTGGTTCATTGAACTGATTTACTATTTCTGCGGGACATTGATTGAAGGGGAGAAATATGTTAGACCCCACAAGGGAAGTAAGGCAGTTAAAGGCGGGAATGTTCAAGGTCTGGACGGTTTGGATCGCGATGTTCCTGACCCTCGTTTTGGCGTTGATATTTGCTTTTCTGCTTGGCGGAGACATTGAACAGAGGCACCATCCACGTCATATTAGACAGATAACGCAGATTCTATACGGCGTGTCGGTCGTTGGACTGATCTTGGCTTATTTTATACGGAAATATATGTTACACAGGGCATCTTCCAAACCGCTCTCCACAGAGACAGAAAACACGCCGGGGCAGATTTCACCATATATTGCCAGATATAAGCCCGCCGTGGTTGTTTCACTTGCCATTGCGGAGAGTATCGCGGCTTTTGGATTAACGATCTTCTTCATGGATGGTAAATTGACCCCATTCCTGATATTCCTTGCGATGTCACTCGTTGGTCTCTTCCTGTATCGCCCAAGATTTGAAGAGGTAGAGAAGTTGGCTATCTCCATCAAACAAAGTTCCGATGCGTGAAAAGAAACGGTTTGACTATCTTATTTGATCGCTATTCCTTCGCTAACACCCACCTAAGCGTTTCGGTATCTAAGTTCGCACCGCTCATGATTATCACAACATTTTGATCTGCGAGTTCCGCCTTCAGCTTGCAGGCGGCGGCAATCGGTGCCGCGGCAGCACCTTCTATAAGATTGTGTGTATACCGCAACGCCATCCGAATCCCCTCTCGAATCTCCTCCTCACTCACCAGTAGCATCTGGCTGATCCCACCTCTAAGAATCGACAACGGCAGATCGAATGTCACGCGGGTCGCCAAGCCGTCAGCGACCGTATTCGCTGAATCCGTTTCAATCTTCCGTCCTGCCTTCCATGATCGGTAAACCGACGGCGCGTTTTCCGCCTGCACACCGATGATCTTTACGTCTGGATTAATCGCTTGCGCCACCGTGATCGCCCCACACGCACCGCTCCCCGCCCCGATAGGCACGATGATTGTATCCACCTCCGGCAGTTCTTCAAAAATCTCAAGGGAATAGGTCCCGACCCCGTGGAGCAGCGGCGGTTCATTGGCTGGGTGGACATAATAGAGTCCGCGTTCGGCTTGCAGCTTTTCGCACAATTCTCGCGATTCATCAAAATCAACGCCGTGCTCAATCAGTTCCGCGCCGAAGGCACGCATCGCGCTGTTCTTCTCAGGATTATTGCCGTGTGGGACAACGATTGTGGCGTGAACGCCGAACCGTTTTGCTGCATACGCGATTGATCCCCCATGATTCCCCCGCGTTGCGGTTATCACCCCCCGTTCCCGCTGATCCACCGAAAGTTGGCTCATAAAATTCAATCCGCCACGAACCTTAAAACTCCCTGTCGGTTGATGGTTTTCATGCTTGATGTAAGCCTGAAAGCCAAATAGCTCCGACAGCTCAGGGTAGTGGATTAACGGCGTCGGCTTCAGGTACTGATAGACGGTACGGCGTGCAGTCAAAACGCCTTGAAACGTAACGGGATTCAATAATGTTCTCCTTTGAGGTAGATGATCTATCTGTTTACTTTCGTAGTGAACGCAGATCTGCGTTCACTACACAGGGATTGAATCTACCAACCTATCGGGCGAGGTAACCTCGCCCCTACGATGGTATGGTTGTGCAAAATATCAAAAGGGGTTTTAGAGATCAATCTGTGCTGCACTGCCAATGTTGAACTGATGGAAACTCCCATACACCCTTGCATCGGCACCAATAATTGATCGACGGATTAGGACATCTTGGACTTCCGCATTCGGGTGAATAATCGCATCTTTGATAATTGCATTGACAATCCGTGTGCCACCCCCAATCGAGGCGTAGGGACCGATAATAGCACCTTCTATGACAGCCCCCTCCCCGATAAAAACGGGCGGGATAATAACACTGTTTGGGAAGCGATAATCTTGCGGTGCCCGTTCTTCCAAAATAGACCGATTGGCATCCAACAGTTGGTCGGGTGTGCCGCAATGCAATGAGTCGATGAACTCAACCTTCATCTGTTCACCATATTCTAACATCAACTGCAACCCATCTGTCAACTGATATTCGTTTTTGGTGCGGATATCCCTTTCAATAATTTCGTCTAAACATTGGAACAGCAGTTTGCTATTTTGGATGTAGTACGCGCCTTCAATAACAAGGTTTGTCGGCGGGTTTTGGGGTTTCTCAATGAGGCGTGTGATAAACTCGCCCTCCATCTCAACGATACCAACCCCCTGCGGATTTTCGACCACCTTAACGCCGATAACCGTGTAGGGACTCTGGAGAATCTTTTGGTAGCCGCATTCAAAGATTTTATCACCTAGCAGAATGAGAATGGGTTCTCCGTTGTCGCGTTCCTTCGCCAGCGAGATTGCGTGTCCGAGCCCCTGCTGTTCATTTTGCCAGAGATACGTTGTCGGTAAACTGTAATGAGTTTCGACATATTCACGGATCTGTTCCCCGTTGTCGCCAACGATGAAAATCAGTTCAGAGAGATCGGGAAATTGAAGGAGCGGTTCAAGGAGGTGGTCGAGGATGGGACGCCCGGCGACATGTATGAGCGTCTTGGGGGAGGTGAAGGTGTGGGGTCTGAGGCGTGTGCCGCTCCCTGCGGTGGGAATAATGACTTTCATTCGGAGTCCTTTCTTGGATAACCTGACTGCCTTTCTGTTCAAAGCGAAACGCTAACCGCAAGAGTCCCAAATCAGAAAGTACCGTTGTGACAGCATCCTGTTTCTCTGTGGGGACATAAAACAGAAAGTATCCGCCACCCCCTGCTCCCAGAATCTTGCCGCCCAGCGCACCCGCAGCGATAGCACGCTCATAGATGGTATCGAGCATCGAGTTTGAAATGCTATCACAGAGGGAACGTTTCAGCTGCCAAGCGCGATCTAATAAATAACCGACCTCACAGAGGCAATCCTCACGGTTGCCATTCTTGTAGGGGCACCCCTCGTGGTTGTGATTTTTGTAGGGGCAACCCTTGTGGTTGCCCTCAACGAGGACATCGTAAAACGCTGGCACGAGTTCCTTGATTTGCAGAAGCGTCTGGGGACTCGCAGAACGTTGCTGTTCGTGTAAGATGGTCTCGGCGCGTCGTTGGATCCCGGTGTAGAATAGGGTGAAGTTCCTTTCCAAATGTGCTACCGTTTCGGGGGTTGCTGGAATTTCCTGCGTATTGACACTCTCATCTCTGTTGAACTGAATCCGCCGCAATCCACCGTAAGCGGCGATATACTGATCCTGCTTCCCGATGGGTTGGTTCAAGCGATCTATCTCAATCTCGCACGCCTGCTGCGCGAGGGTTTCTGAAGACATCTCGATTCCCTGATAGGCGTACAGCGCATTGAGCAGTCCGACGGTTAACGCGCTTGACGATCCCAACCCACAACCGCGCGAGGGGATATCGGAGGTTACTGTGATGGATACGCCGCCGGTCACATCGGTTTTTCGCACCGCTTCTCGAATTAAAGAGTGCTGGATTTGGTCAGGGTCAGAAACCGTTTCATGGTGGTCTGGGGTATTGATAGCAATTTGAGAATCTCGCCGCCTTGTGATACGGACAGAAATGTATTTATCAATAGCGGTGCTGATGACCTCTCCCCCATATCCCCGATAAAAATTGGCGATGTCAGTTCCGCCTCCAACAAAACTGATTCGTAGGGGTGTCCGTGAGAGAATCATGAGTTCTCCTCCCTGATAGATTTGAGAAAGGCTGCCGTCAGTGGGCGGTAATACGGAACGGTTTATTCTAAACCGTCTAGAAAAGGAATCTCAGGTGCCTACCCCAGATCCTTCGCGTAAGGTTGCGGTTTCACAATCTCACGACTTTGAGAGAAATTAAGAACATTGTCCTTTTGTGGTCGGTGGGTGTAATACCACCAGAATCGAATATAAAGTAGCATCCAAAAAATACGGAAAATCCGAAAAGGATTACGATACTTTGTTTCGCCGTGAATTCGAGGACGGTGAGTGATCACTATTTCCCCAACTTTGTAACCTCGCAGATGGAGCATAGAAGTGAGACAATTGTGGTTTTTTGACCGTAACGGTAACAATGATTTGACCGCTTCTGATCGGAATATCTTAAGTGAGCAACTCGCGTCATGGACTGGATCACCCAAGAGGAGATAACGGAGAAGGTTGAATCCTTTTGAAATGAACCGTTTGCTTGCAGGATCATGGCGGTGTTTGCGCCAACCACAGATCGCATCGTATTTTTTCTCGAGAGCTTTGAGCAGTTTGGGAATATCTTGAGGATCGTTTTGTAAATCGCCATCCATACTGATGATATAGTCGCCGGTAGCATAGGAGAAACCGGCAGAAAAAGCGGGTGTCTGACCTAAGTTTTTTTTCAGCCGGATGATCGTTAAGTCACAAATCTTTTTTTCAGCACGCCGTAGCACCTCGTAAGTTTGATCAACACTTCCATCATCAACAAAAATGATTTCATAATCGTAGGGTTGAGTCTCAAGCACTGTATGAAGCCTTGTGGCAAGTGGCATGATGTTATCCTGTTCGTTATAGACAGGTATCACAACCGAAATCTTTTTCCGATATTTCTCTGAAATGGATTTGAGATCGATAACCACTAGTTTTCTCCGCTGTCCATGACACTGTTTTTTAACGCTGCACTGTTTTCATTTGGTAAGGGACAACGGTTGCTGTCCCTTACTATAATTTGGAGGGCAAGTTTTTAATGTGATGGCCTTTAGGCTCGCGCCTCCTCTTATCGTCAGCAGGATGAAACCTAATAATCCCAACAGGATGGTCATAAACACCTGACAACAGTGTATAAAAAGTCCTATTGAGAGTGCGCTTCCTACCTCCATATCGGCAAACATGACCAAACTACCCGCCCAACTCCCCTCTATGACTCCAAAACCGCTCAATGAAAACGGGAACCACGAGGCAATCATAACGATTGAAATGACAACCAACAATACGTTTAGCCTTTGATCGACGTTAAGAGTTGATAGTAAGAAGAGGTGGATACTCACGTTGATACCATAAACGCAGAGAGAAAATGCGAGACCTTGCAACAACAGACGAAAACACCGAAACCGGTCAAGTTGAAGCGAGACTTCTCCTAATTTATGACCGATGGAGTCCAGTAAAGATGTATGCTGCCAAGGACATATTTGAACAATATAAGTCCAGATGTGTTCTACACCTTTGGGAAGGACACTAAAAAGAACGCGATTTGCTGAAATCAGTATTCCAACAAGCACTAAAATGTTCAATACATAACCTGTTGATTGGACCCTCATTGTCAAGACCCCAAAGGTCCCACCCAAGATAACAAATTGCAGGTCAAATAATCGTGCCTCAAACAGACTGCGGACTCCTTCGCTTACAGGGATTTTCAGGTATCGGCGCAGTAGTGCAACATAGGAAAATTCACCGACCATCAGTGGAAGTGTACGGACAAAAAAGTTGTGACACAACGTAATTGGGAAAAGGACCGCCAAAGGCAGCTGCTTCCGGTCTAAGAGTATACGGAAACGCAAGGCACGAAAGATGTTCAGTAGGAAGAATAAGACAAGTAATAGGAAAAAGAGCCAAAGTGGAACGCTTTTAGCAAGTTGAAGAAAATGCACATAATCAATCTGTCGGACCAGATAGATGACCAAAATTGTAGAAACCCCAAGCCCCAACAGTGGTGAGATGAGACGATGTAACGGATATTTGTGAAGGAATGATTGTATCTGCATTGTGTCCCTCAGTCACCAATCGGTTTCAGCTAACCAGAGGAAGTTTTATAAATCCATACATAATCAATATCATTTAATCGTATCACATGTTCAAGGGTTCCCTCTATATCGTCCAGATAAACCCGATTGATTTGGAGATCTCGGATATAGACCACCTCGTAGTCAGGCGGAAAGGTCCCGGGGTCACGGTCTTGTGGATATGATCTTCCTTTGAAATAATGCCTAAAAAATTGATCGGATAGCGGTGAAACACGTACCGTTAAGTTTTCAGCATTTGGCTTCTGATTCAGATAATTTGCCGCGATGTCTAAACCGGAGGCATCTCCTATTGTGCATACTTTTGTAATGTCCGTTATCTTCCACAATGAATTATAATAGACACCATAATACGGGTGAAGCGACAGCACCGGTATCACCTGAACGAAAAGAATCAGTCCAATAGCGAGCGTACCAAGTATTTTGCTCTTTAAGGTCTTCATTACAAACAGCGATTTCAAACTTTTGAGCTGAAGGAGTTGCTGCACCAGAACATACAAACCAACGGCTGCCAGAATATCCATAACCGGAAAAACTGGAAGGAGGTATCGACTAAACTTCTTCGCACCGATTGACATACATATCGTAAACAAAATGACAAAAACGGAAAGTACTACATATATTTGATAGGTCGTGGCATATTGAGCTTGATGCCGCTTTTGCCATAGGAGCACAAATCCAATCAGAGCTAGGGGAAGTGTTAGTGGTGCACTTCGGATGGACAACATCAAGGGATAAAAAAGCCAGCCTGGATCGTATACGATTTTGCCTAGGAAAAAATGGTGTATCTCATGTGCAGTTGTCATAGCCCAACCAATCCCGTCGGTAACCGGTTGAATAGCGTTATAAATGATTACTGTCGTGATACTAAAACAGATTCCGCCAACAAGCAATGAAAACAGAATGGAACGCCACGGCGAAGCAGCCGCGTCTGAAATGATAAGATGTTTTAGCTTTCGGGCATACCAAATCGTTGCCCCAATTAAGCCAAGTACCGCTATACCAGATACAGGAATCATAAGGCTGCCAATTGGGACTTGATAGCCCCAAAGTATGGGCCAAAGCGCGAAAAATGTAAGACACACAGTACCAAGCCAGACGAAAACTGTATAAATAGTCCTTTCGAGCCAAATTCTGAAAGCGGTCTGTCGAATAGATAAGGTTAAAACCAACGGAATCCAAAGAGCAAGGATTAAAGCGTAGCTCTTTGAAAGGCAGGCTAATCCGAAACAGACCCCGGAAAATATCAGATAACGCCGGCGAGATGTATTACCAGTAAAGATCAGCAACGCAAGAATCGCCAACAACAGGAAATCCGCTGCAAGCGTATCTGTATGTAATCGACGTGACTGGGCAAGCAAAATGGGGTCAACGGCCAGACAGATTGATGCGATTGTAGCAACCTGCCTCCCAAACAATTTCTGTAAGAAAAAGAAAGCGATTAAAATAGTAATTGCCGTCGTAATGGCAATTGTCAAACGTGTCCTTGCAAGATTCGACGGAGCAAGAAAAGGGGAACGGCTCAATAAATGGGCATTGGGCAGGGCATGTTTGTATTTCTGCCATAAGCTGACACCACCAAGCCACATAGTTGTAACACCCGGATGATGCGCTTGAGGGATGGAGGAGAAATCTCCATCAAGCGTAGAAGTCATAAAGTTCTGCGAGCGAAATAGCCAAATGGTTTCATCAGAGGACCATGCAACATTGAGAGAAAGCACTCGGGGAAGGAAGCTGAGCAGACCTATTGTGATGAGAATTATACCTACATGACGGTAGTCTTTGAGTCGTATTCTCATTTCTGTCGAACTTATTTTTTGCTAGGGATAATGCCTGAAAACGGCACTCGGATCACCGGTTGGACAATGTTATTTGTCTTTACCAAAATTTCGCCAGATAGTTCACCTGCCGGTGCTTCCGGCTGGACGGTTGCAGTCAGTTGATAGCCCACTCCGGCCCCTTGGGAGGCCACCTTCGTTGTGACATACGCCGAGTTTGATTCAACAGAGGCGATTTTGAAAGGTTGGTCGTTGAGAGACGAAATGGAGATAGTCTTGGAAACTGCCTGTTTATCTTCGACCAAGCCGAAGAAAAAGCGTTTCGGCGAAACGGTAAACGCCCCTAAAACCTCACCAAAAACCATAACTTCGTGCGTCGCTTCTTTTCCCTCGTATTGATAGCCTACCAAAAGGTTATGGGAAAACGGACCTACCGGTGCTGACTCTAACAATGCCACCTCAACTTTCGTTATCTGGTCAGCTTTGGCAGAGACAACAGTTGCTTTTAAGTGGTCAGAATCGGTTCTCACCCCTAGAATCTGAGTTTCCCCCTTTTGGTGGACCGTCAAAGATTTTGTAATAGGGGTTTTGGACTGTATACTGCCGAGGAGTAGGCGAGACGGAAAAGTTGTGATGGGAACAAACGCAGAACCTTTGAGTATCAGAGTCACCCTGTTTTGGACAGGATCATTTGTATAGACATTGATACTCTCTTCCACCTGCCGGTTCTCCGATGGCACTTTTAGCACCGCTTCGACGATGCCAAACTGTCCGGGGAGAATTTCATCTTTTGAAACAAGCGTCGCCGTGCAAGCACACGACTGCTCAACCCTCTCTATTTTCAACGGCTTTTGACCGATATTTTTGAGCTTGAAAGTGTGTCTGATTTCGCTACCACCAAGTGCTTCACCGAAATCATAGAACCCCGCTTCAGTCAAAACAAGTGGGATGGGTTTCGTTTTAATTTGGTCCGGTTGATAATCAAAGATTAGCAATTGCCCGTTCCAAATCTCCGATAATGCTTTGAACGATAGATGATAGTCATATTTTTCCGCTGGATCGGAAATTAGGACACCATCGGAGACCACCTCCTCAAACACGAGAAAATGATTTCCTCCAACATAGGCGATGGCTGGCATCGGCACTTTATCTTTCTTAAGCAATTCTATATTTGCCTGGATGCCTTTGGGATTTAACCCTTTGTACTTTGCCGCATCCCGAAGTCCGAGCATAGTTGTGCCACGATCGGGCTGAAAACGAGAGAGTTGAGCAAGTTCTTCAAAGTTCGTATTAACTTTCAACAATTTGCAAATCCGCAGCAAGCTGTTAGGACCACAAGTCAGTAGAAAAGTATCCGGCCCTATCCGAGGGAAAATTACCGATGCGTCACTTTCTTGAATCTGACTGGTAATTTCGGAAAAGGGTGAGGAAACTAGTCCAGGCATGTTGAAATAAAATTGCTGACTAGCTTGAAAGAAGTTCACTGGAAAACCAACATTAAATGTTGTATCTTTCACGATAATTGTGGTTATATATTTGGGCGTACCATCATTATTGTTTCGAGTCAGGTGACTGTCCATTGGATACCAGAGATCTCCGAATTTTTGAAAATCTTTGTACAGCGCCTTCCATAACGGATGGGATTGACTATCTTTTCGGTGTTCTTCCTTGCGAATACAGAAATTCTTGTGAACATCGACCCAAATTCTTATTATATCGCCCTTTTCTGCTTGAAATTCAAGAAGATAACATTCGACCCCGCCAATCATTTCCCTTCCAATTTCTTTAGCATCAACAGGAACATAGTTGGACGAACGTCCATGTAATGTAAAATTTAGAAAGCCTGTGTAATAATCAGAGTCGAAAAAGGAAAACTGCGGGTATAACAGTTCTTCAAGAATTTGAGTGTGAGAATCGTAGGCGAGTATATTGAAATAACCTGCTCCAATATATTTTGCTTTTTCACTATATAAGTCAATCTCTCTCCGGTCTATTACAGTCATCTTATATTGGTAGGCTTTAGGCGACGACACAAAATCATCGTCAAAAATTTGAAAGGCGACATTCGATTCTTCGACTTCTTGACGTTGGGCATATATTTCTGACTCCCATAAGATTTGTTTGGGTAGTTGTTGCTCAATTTCACTTTTGTCAGGACCAGAATATCTTCTCAAGCTCTCTTCGTGTATTATTTTCTGCTGTTTTATCCATTCTTGAATCTCTTGGGAAGATTTTTGAGGCGAAGAGTTCGTTGTTACAATTGCCCTCATTTCGCCACTTCTGATTTGGGTCCGAACGTGGTTTACCCCAATAATAAGTTGTTCACGAGTAAGTTCATTCGATAGGCATAACCGGCTCATACAAAAGAACACAGCAGATATACACAAAAATGTTCGGCTCATATTGTCTCCTAAAAACATGGAAATACTTGCGGATTATACCTTCATAGACTTAATTTACAAGGCTAAAAAAGCATCAACCTATGAGCAGGTAGGGCTGAGCCTTGTCACACAGCACTTTTCCTTCCCATATTCATTGACCACTAATTTGCACGTAGTTGTGCGGTCACGACAGTAAGTTACAATTTTTAACGCCATATCTACCTTGCTATACCTGTGTTCGCCTCTGTTACACCGTCTACAACTGTACCTAAGAGGCCAGGCCGTTTTAGTTCCCTTGGTACAGTCGTCTGGGGAAACACATCTCGCAATAGCTGATGACGCAGCTGCAGTAGGACGATAGCGTTCTATGCCCCTAGTCACCTTGTCAGTAAACGAGGAAGTCTGTCCACCAGATATTTCCTCCATCACCTCGTTGCTCAGAACGACCAATTCAGATGAAGAATCAAAGGTTTGATTAAGGAAAAAGCATGCTATCGTAAAGATAACCATCATGGTAATCGCCGATGCAATTTGCTTCATTTGAGTTCACCTCCTTTTTCTCTACAAATTAAACGCGAATCCGCAAAGTATTTCCATGATTAAATGCTTCTTGAATACTGTCAATTCAATCATTTTTCTAATCAAATTGTTGGCCTAACAAGTTTTACAATTGAGTATTCCATGAATCCACAACTTTTCGGTGTTTGCCCACCAGCATAAATAAAGAATAACTGGTAGTAGATCGATACTCTTTCATAAGTAATCATAAAGACTTCCCAAAACTATGTCTACAGATCTTCTCGCCAATATTTATACATGTCCTCATATTTTTCATGAAATTCTGTCATAGAAATTCCATATTGCTTCTCCAACTCCTCATACTCTTTGTTAAGTTGATCATGTTCCTCAAGAAAACTATTGATTACAGGCCTAATCTCTTCTATTCGCTTGGTAACCCGTTCAAATTCTTCATGCAACTGATTAATAATGTGTTCTTCACGTGTTTCTAACAGATCTTCCGTGAGAATTTCAAGTTGTCTGGTCGAGAGTTCACCAAACTCTCTATCAAACGATTCTGATTCTCGATTCAGTTTTCGCCGCTGATCATCCAACTGTTTTACATCTATGAAGAGGGGTTCTAGTTCCGGACTACTTGGCTCTTCAGAGTTCTGTGTTTCTAATTCCTCAAACTTCTCTGTATCGAAAATAACTTCTGTCTCTTCCAATTCCAGATTTTCAGAGGTTTTCTCAGACATTTTCGACTCTTCCTCAGCCCACTCTGGATTTGAGTGTTCCAGTGCTAAGGGGTGAAAAGAACTGTTAGCTTCCCCAGATCCAATCACAGGCACCTCTGATTCAATTGTCATTTCTTGTCTATTTCTATTTTCGATATGCAATTGATAACTGGTATAGATGAAATATACGATTGAAATCAGAAGCACAAGACATGAAAAAACCAAGAATTTCCGCTCCATATTCTTCTCCTTACAAAAGTGTGGTAAGCACCTTCACTCTTGGGTTGCGTCCTGAACACAACGGAATCCAATGTTATAAGTTCTGCGGTCTTCTTTATCAGAATAGCGATAAGAGGTTCGGAGTTGAAGTCGAATAGAATCCCAACCTCCGCCACGCAAGACTCGGTACTCCCCGTTATCTGGACCTGTTGGATTCCTCTGTAGACTTTGTAAATAGTAACCTTCATCATACCAATCTCCACACCACTCCCACACACTACCCGCCATATCCAGCACACCGTAAGGGCTCGCACCATTTGCGAAGCTGCCAACGGTTTGAACTTTAATAACATGGGGAAAATAGCTGAGTTTAGAAAAATCCATCTCATTTCCCCACGGATAGATGCGCCCATCGGTTCCCCGTGCGGCTTTCTCCCACTCCGCTTCAGTAGGAAGTCTTTTTCCTGCCCAAGCTGCGTAGGCACTCGCTTCATACCAACTCACGCCAATTACTGGGTGGTCCGGTTCTGTTGATACTGAATTTTCACCATGTTGCAGCGGGGTCTTAATCTGATTTTCCTGAATAAAATGCCAACCTTCGGCTGTCCAAAGTTTCTGGTTTTGATATCCACCATCAACAATAAATGCCTCAAATTGGGCGTTAGTCACTTCGTGTTTATCAATATAGAACGCATCTAGATAAATAGTATGCGCGGGTTTCTGATCCGCGTTTGCCCCTTCAGAATCCGTTCCCATAATGAATTCCCCAGCAGGAATTAGAACCATATCTTCAAGGGGCACTGAAGAGACAGAAGATTGATCGCATCCAGCTAGTACCACTAGCACCAACCCAATGGACAAAAAACTAACACTTTTTCTCATCGCTGATATTCCTCCTCTTAATCAATAGGGCATTGGTCCCAATAAAGCATCTTGTGGAAGTTGAAATTCTTTTGATTCTTCCCCTAGTAACAGTGTTATGCGGTTCGGTTCTATCTGTTTGACCTTAGCACCCGCGAACGCTTCCCCGACTGTGACATAGTGAATTCTCCGATCCTTATTGTTTTGGACAAGTGCTCTACTTTTTCCATTCTCGCTGTCAATGACGGTAGCGATCAATTGAAACGAGGGACCTTGCTGCGGTTTTCTATACCCAAGTGGACGGAATAGATTATTGGTAACAATGACACCATAAAAACTCGCAGCCGATGGCTTTCCTTCTATTTCTCTCTTGTCTCGCATCTCTCGGAGTTGTGGTAACCGTTCACTGTGAAGTTCCCTATCATTTTTCAAATCCGCCTTTTCCGGCATCGTCTCCACACGAGCGGGGATATTTAATTCATCATCGCTGTCTTGACTCCGAGCGTTTTGGCTGCCTATTGGGCGAACCCCAATGATAACCAGTAAAATACCGACGCTAATTAGGACAAAACACACACCCGCTAATCTCTGATTTAACCGAAACTTGAACATGATTGTGTCCCTAAATACTGGTAAGGAAAAGACGAGTCTACGACGTTCCTCATCGGAAACACGTTAGAATCAACATGAGATTGCCGGATCCTGGGATACTTTTACTATCTGCCTCAGGCCCGTCAAAGAACATTCAAAAACAACCAAGTTCCGAGTCCAAACAACAGTACTCCTGTCCCCAACTTCACGGGCATCAGATGCCGTTGCAGCACACCACCGAGTTGCATTGAAGTCGTTCCCCAATACACAAACCCGAACACCACCAATAGTGGCACGATGAACATCAGATTATACAGAATCAGATACGCTAAGGCATGACCCCGCATCCCCTCAACACCCATGACAAACGTAATCGTTGGCAGATACACCTGCCCTGTACAGACCAACTCCAGAGCAGAGATCGCAAACCCCATGACCAATGCACCGATAACCACCCCCGAGGTCCGCGTCTGCTCGCGGATAACTTTGTGGATGCGCTGCTTCAACGACTTGGGCAGCTGCAATGTAATCTCTTTTACCTTTCCCTGTTTTGCTTTATAAGCGTCATAGAGGCTCAAAAATGCCAGTGCAAATGTCCCAATCGCAGCAAGCAGATAGACACACTTGGCAATAACTGAGAACTCGTTGAGGAAGGAGAGGAATTTGAGCAGTCCCAGCCCTAACAGCAGGTACGTCACAAACACGGCGGCGGCGAATGCACCACCAGCGACAAGCATTTCCTTCCTTCCTCGCCCAACAAGGCTCATGTAGGAGATGAAGAATACGATGGTAGCAAAGGCACACGGGTTAATCCCGTCAAGCAAACCCGCGCCCGCGACAGCTAACGTGCCGAAGGCGTTAAAGCGTTGAACGATTCCGCCTGAAGCTTCCCCAGTCTTGGCTTTCGCTTGGGGCAGCCGAGACGCGATCCCTGTCTGCAAGTATTTCTGGATAATTGCTTCCAAACGTTTTTCATCAAGTTCGTCTAACAGATATTCATCACCGATGAACACCGCAGGTGTGGTAAGCCGCTTCACTTCGGGAATCTCGTAGAGAGCACCCATCGCTTCAAGCAGTTCTCGGCTCTCTTTGGCATACTTCAATTCAACAATAATCTGTGGATATTTCGTTTGGAGCCGTTTCAGAATCGCACTGGCTCTCGCACATTTTTGGCATCCACGTTTGTGGAAGTAAGTGATATAGATGGCACGATCATCCGGTGAGCTCTCTTGATGGTCAAATCCGCTGTCCTCGGTCAAATCGTCGTAGAATGCCAAGAGCATTTCAAGGTCGGCGTTGGGTGTAACCCGTTCTGAGACCGAGAGGTGCTGATTCTGTCTTGAAATGATTTGCCTATCGGGGTCAAGTCCAATTTCCAAAACGCCAACCGCTTCGCCTTTAGCGGAATTAGTGACAATCGTCGTATTTCCCACCACAATCGGACCATCCAAGGCGACTTCCGAGGATTCATCCTGAGCATGGATTAGAACAGACAGCCATGAGGCTTTTTTAGCGAGTATATGCGCCTCATCTTCCCCTCCGTGAAACACCCCTACCACTATATCGCTTTTCTCCATGATTTCTTTTGACAAAGCCTCTAGTGCTTCTGTTGGCTTGGATAGAGTGATACCGGGGTTATAGGCGGTAATTTCCGCTTGGTATGACTGGGATATTAGGCTAATAATGGCAACTTCAATCTGTGCGGTTGTATTGTGAATGATATAAGGTGCAAATGGATTCGGAGAGGAAATGGAGAGATTGGTGCAGATAATAGGTAGATCGGGATGGTTTCCGAAAAGAGCGGAGAGTGTGTCTGTCGGGAGGGAGAGATCTTGCGGACCAAGACAGAGGGCATTGTAATCCATCCCGCTCAACGCTTCGAGGGCGATCTGGCAGATGAGTTCATTGTTGGGGTTAGTGGAATCGAGGAGGTTACCTGTGTGCAGGTTTAGGGCATGTGGGTGCTCCTCGCGCAGCGACTTAATTACGGTATGGCGGCGAGCTAATCCGCCAACCTGCTCTGCACCGCAGCCGTGTAGCCCAAGCAATCCTCGTTCCTCACCAGAATAGATCAGCGTCAGTGTAGATGAGGAATCTGCGATGGCTTGCGTACAAGGTAACAAACACCCAAGTACGACGAGGAAACCGATTTGACACAATAAGTACGAAACGCTACGGTTCATCAGAATAGCCCCCTTTGACATGAATCTCCGAGTTCTAACAACTGATGATAAGTTTGTGGATAAGAAAGGAAAAAATGCTTTGTCTATCCCAGAAGAATAGTATCAGCAAATCACCCAAAATTCCAGTCATTTTGCTTAATGCTAGTAATTCGGGGTGTTTTTCGCCCAAGACCGTCTACACATGCACTCACAATAAGCAATTTTTGTGCCACTTTTCCTTTTTCCCCCTATTTCTTCTATCGCTACGTCGCGACGTGAGGCTTGAAACCCTTGTGGTGCCTGAATCAAAGCAAAATCCACAAATCCCCTATTTGCTTCTGCCAAGGGACATACAAGAACCTGACTCAAAATAGGGTTTTTCTCAAATATGAGATTACATCAACATTATAATATGCACAAACCCGCATGAACACAGGTTCCCACGCCTGTCCCAAATCTGGGATGCAAAATCCCAATATTGGGACGATTCTTAGATTATAGTCCATATTTCGCTAACCTCCGGTACAAGGTGCTTCGAGGTAAGCCCAGTAGGCGCGCTGCTTCGTCTTTATCCCCACCCGTCTGTTCCAGCACCTGACAGAGATATTGTCGTTCATAACGTGCCAACGCCTCTTCCAACGGCAAGAGGGTGTCATCACTCATTTCTGTCTCATCGTCCAAGTGGGGTGCAAAATCAGTGGCATTCAACTTAGATTGTTCCGTCAACAGAAACACGCGTTTGAGCACCGACTCGAGCTCACGCACGTTTCCGGGCCAAGGATATCCTTCCAATAAGGGATAAACATCCGTTTCAAGTCCAACAGATCGCTGAAATTCAATGATAAATCCTCCCAAGAAATAATCAGCAAGAGCGGAGATATCAGTACGTCGTTCCCGCAAGGGAGGCAGGTAAACCGGGAGGGTGTTAAGCCGGTAAAATAGGTCTGACCTGAAGGCACCGTCACGTGCTGCTGTTTTCAAATCCCGATTGCTCGCAGCGATAATCCTCACATCAACCAACGTTTCTGTCCCGCCCAGCGGTGAAACAGTTTTCATGTCAATGATTCGCAGCAACTTCGCCTGAAATTCCAACGGTATCTCCCCAATCTCATCCAAGAAGAGTGTCCCACCTTCAGCTTGTTGAACCGCGCCCTTCCGCGCCTCAGATGCCCCAGTGAACGCACCTTTGGTGTGGCCAAAGAGCTCGTTCTCAATGAGTGTGTCAGGAAGTGCCGCGCAATTGACCGAAACGAACGATTGCCCTCGCCGTGCGCTCGCCTGATGAATCAACTGTGCGACGAGGTCTTTTCCGGTTCCTGTTTCTCCTTCAAGCAGAACCGTTTCATCCGTAGGACCAATTTTGCGAATCAATTCACGCACGCCCTGTATCGCAGCACTCTGCCCGACAAGCCGTATAGCCTGAGAAGTATCTGGATCCGTATGAGGAAATGCTGTGTTCTTACGAGATTGCGTGGTTTGTTTCACTGGCTTCTTCAAATGTGATTTAACTGTAACTGGTCGCCAATCAAAATACACCGATTAGGTTTACCGTGACACAAGCGAACGACAATACGGAACAGTCTGCTCCAAACCGTCTTCGAGAGAAATCTGAGGTGCCCACCCCAAATCCCTCTCAATTTTCTCAGGACTGAGTGCGATACGATGAATTTCGCCGGGTCTTGGCTCGGCATATACCGGAGACATTTTAACTATATCCTCGCGCCCTATGGAGGAGCTGAGAGCCTGCTTCAATCGGCAAAATAGCTCGTTGAGACTAATTTCTATGCCGGTACTTACGTGAAAAATCTCTCTATCACCGCCCGTCAGTGCGAGCAGGTTTGCCTCAACCGCATCCGAGATAAAGAGGTAGTCGCGGGTCGAGCTGCCATCTCCAAAGATTGTTGGTGAGATTCCCCTAAGCATTGATTCTGCGAAAATGGCGATGACCCCCGCACCTCCGTGTGGGTGTTGGCGCGGCCCGTAGATGTTGGCGCAGCGTAGGACGGTGTAATTGAGTCCCGCGCTGGCAGCGGCGAGGAACAGATAATGCTCTACGGTATGTTTGCTGATTCCATAGGGAGAAATGGGGGCAATGGGGTGCGCCTCATCAACAGGGAGATAGATTGGCTCGCCGTAGACAGTCCCGCCGCTGGAGGCGTAAATCACCTTTTTCACACCGTGTTCAATGCAACACTGAATAAGACGAATTGAACCGATAATGTTGTGCTGTGCATCAAAAACCGGATCTGCGTTGGATTGGCGGACGCCGTTTTGCGCGGCATGGTGGTTCACAATATCCGGCTTCTCTCGCTCAAAAATCTCACCGAGCGACGAATCCAAGAGAGATACTTCGTAGAATCTTGCACGCGGGTTGAGATTGTGTCGGTATCCGGTCGCCAAGTTGTCAACGACGACTACCTCATGTCCATGTTGGAGCAACCTATCGGTCAGGTGCGAACCGATAAATCCCGCGCCTCCGGTCACTAAAATTTTCATACGTCCTCCTTAGCTCGCATCTAGTTCGATGATACACCGTCCTGTCAGTTCTCCGTCCCGCATCTTCTCCACCACTGTATTGATATCGTCGAGTGAGGCAGAATCGGTTATCAGTTCTCGGAGTTTAAGTTTCCCCGCGTTCGCTAGTTTGATGTAGCGCGGGATTTGGTGGTGAGGACGGCTCTCGGTTATCACCTGAAACCCCGTCACAGTTCGCCCGAAGTGCAGCGGCTCTGGATTCAACGATACGTTGTAACCCGCTTTCGGTCCCGAAATCAGCATCGTCACGCCGTCGGTGCGTGTGAGTTGATACGCCATTTCCAGCATCTCAACATGCCCCGTGCTGTCAATGACGACATCGGCTAAAGTATCTCCTACGATGCGGGGGATCTCACGGCTTAGATCGCACTGCTTGGGATTGATGCAGTGGGTAGCACCGAGTTGACGGGCGAGGCGAAGCTTATCATCGGACAGATCAACAGCGACGATGGGATGTGCCGAAACCAGTGCGGCACCCTGAATCAGATTCAACCCAACTCCCCCGGCACCGAGAATCACCACAGAGTTTCCCGGCTCAATTCCCGCTTTACTGATAGCACCGAGTCCAGTGAGAACCGCACACCCGAACAGGGGCGCGAGTTTCAGATCAAAATCTGCGGGGATAGGGGTCAGCCGATTTTCGGAGATGACCGCGTATTGGTTAAAGGTGGTCACCCAGCCGGCGTTGAGGTGTTTTCCGTTCCACCGATAGTCCGGCGTTTCGGATTCAATCCCCTCCCCGATTCCGCAGTGCAAGACGACCCGATCGCCCTCAGTCACGGTTCTCACACCGGGCCCCACCGCTTCAACCGTTCCGGATCCCTCATGGCCGAGCAGGTGTGGCAGATACGGGTCTTTCCCACGTTTCCCATCGATCATGGCGACCTGTGAGCCACAGACGCTAGTATAGTGGACTTTGACAAGCACTTGGCCCGGCAAAAGATCCCTCGGCAGCTGAACGGAGTCTATGACCAACGGCTCTCCCTGTGCTGCGAGAATTGCAGCTTTCATCGTTTTCATCTCATTACCCTTTCCTATAGCGGAGATCCTTTTTTGCTTGATTTTCTGTCGTTTTTGGCGTATATATATACCATGAAACAGAATTGATATTTACTTGAGTATGTCATCCCAAAAATGCCAGAAATCAACGTTGTATTCTACAGAGAGGCAGATGGAAGCGTTCCAACACGCCTTTATCTTTCCTCATTACCGGTGAAAGCGGAGGACAAGTGTGTGCGAATGATTGAACGTCTCAAGATACTTGGACGCGAAATTAGACGCCCCGAAGCCGATTACCTGCGCGACCATATTTATGAACTGCGGACGCAATTAAGAGGTGTCCAATATCGACTGCTTTACTTCTTTTATGGAACTGAAGCCGATGCCACCCTGACAGCCGTAATTTCACATGGCATAATCAAAGAAAAACGGGTGCCCCCAAAAGAAATCGAACAAGCAATTGCCAGACGACGAACTTTTTTACGCAACCCTCAGCGACATACCGAGGAAATTGAGATATGATCAAAGAAAGACAAACGACAACCGATGCTGTGGAAATTCTCCATCGTCTCCATATCAAAGGGGATCCCGAACGGATTGCCTCGCTGGAGGCGGAACGGATTAAAGCCGAAATCGCGCAACAAATCTATGATCTGCGTGAATCTGCGGGCTTGAGCCAAAAGCAGCTTGCGAAAAAAGTGGGTGTAACACCAACGATCATTGACAATCTTGAGATGACCGACTATGAAGATCATCAGCTTGGCGATGCCATCTTGACCTTAAAGCACATTGCCAAAGCAGTTGGGAAACAGATCGAGATTCAGTTTCTCGTTGTTTCTTAGAGCCTGTTTGAAAACTAAGGAGCTATGGCAGAAGAAACAGAAACAATCAATTTTTTCGACATCCGGGTTGAACACTTCCCTGACCGGAGTGCCCGATGGCTGTTCCAAGACACAGAGAACGTCCGAGGATTGTTAGAAATCGTTGCAGCCGAGTTGGTGGAATTGATCGATTTTAGCCAACTCGCACAGATTAACAGGAGTTTTGTTCCTGACAACCTTCGAGAACAGGAGTCTGACCTCGTATTTAGTGTGCCATTACACAGCGAATCGGAAACGGATGAACTGCTAATCTATATCCTTATTGAACACCAATCCACGGTGGATTTGACAATGGGATTTCGGGTGCTGTTCTACATGGTACAGATTTGGGATTCCCAACGCCGGGAATGGGAGTCGAACGATGTGCCCAAAAGTCAGTGGCGTTTCCGTCCGATTCTCCCGATTGTGTTTTATACTGGCGATCAGAGATGGAGCACGCCGCTGACCCTCAACACAATAATGGACCTCCCCGATCTGTTTTCGCGGTTTGTCCCACAATTTGATACACTGTTTCTCGGTGTAAAGGAGACAGATGAAGCGAACCTGACGAAAACCGATCATCCGCTTGGCTGGTTACTAACGGTTCTACAAAAGGAACATGCGAACAAGGAAGCGATAAGCGCTGCGTTAATCGAAGCGATGTCGCACATCAACACGCTTGGAGACGCACAATCGCATCAGCGGCGTCGGGCGATATCTTATCTGTTATTGCTGATTTTGCATCGCCGTCCGGCTGAGGAACACGAAGAATTACAAACACTCTTTGACCAACACATCCAACAAGCTTCAGACAGAGAGGAGGTAGAAGTCATGGCACAGACAATGGCGGAACATCTCATTGAACGCGGTGAAACACAAGCAAAACAGGAGGCAGTTCTTAAACTGTTGCGGTTCCGATTCGATTCCATTCCCGAATCTGTAACCAACCAGATTACGTTGATACGGAGTCTCTCGCATCTGGATTCACTCTTTGAGAACGTGATGACCGCGCAGACCCTTGATGAAATTGATTGGCAAAACCGTAATGGCTAGGTTCTGTTGATATGTGACAGATTGAGTGTTCGGTTTCACTGTATCTATCTATCAGCAAACTTCAAACAAGGAAGAGGTAAAAGTCATGGCACAGACGATGGCTGAACATCTCGTTGAACAAGGTATTGAACAAGGTAAAACACAAGCAAAACAGGAGGTTATCCTCAAAATGATACGGTTACGATTTAATTCCGTCCCCGAAGCTGTAACTAATCAGATTACTCAGATACGGAGTCACTCCCGTTTGGATGCCCTTGTTGAGAACGTGATGACCGCGCAAACACTTGATGAAATTGACTTGCAAAACCGTGATGGTTAAGCACCTGCCTCAATACTTCAAATCTGTAGAGCCTGTTTGAAAACTAAGGAGCTATGGCAGAAGAAACAGAAACAATCAATTTTTTCGACATCCGGGTTGAACACTTCCCTGACCGGAGTGCCCGATGGTTATTCCAAGACACAGAGAACGTCCGAGGATTGTTAGAAATCGTCGCAGCCGAGTTGGTAGAACTGATCGATTTTAGCCAACTCGCTCAGATTAACAGGAGTTTTGTTCCTGACAACCTTCGAGAACAGGAGTCTGACCTCGTATTTAGTGTGCCATTACACCACGAATCGGAAACCGATGAACTGCTAATCTATATCCTTATTGAACATCAATCCACGGTGGATTTGACAATGGGATTTCGGGTGCTGTTCTACATGGTACAGATTTGGGATTCCCAACGCCGGGAATGGGAGTCGAACGATGTGCCCAAAAGTCAGTGGCGTTTCCGTCCGATTCTCCCGATTGTGTTTTATACTGGCGATCAGAGATGGAGCACGCCGCTGACCCTCAACGCAATAATGGACCTCCCCGATCTGTTTTCTCGGTTTGTCCCACAATTTGATACCCTGTTTCTCAGTGTAAAGGAGACAGAGGAAGCGAACCTGACGAAAACCGATCATCCGCTTGGCTGGTTACTAACGGTTTTACGAAAGGAACATTCAGACAAGGAAGCGATAAGCACTGCGTTAATCGAAGCGATGTCGCACATCAACACGCTTGGAGACGCACAATCGCATCAGCGGCGTCGGGCGATATCTTATCTGCTATTGCTGATTTTGCATCGCCGTCCGGCTGAGGAACACGAAGAATTACAAACACTCTTTGACCAACACATCCAACAACCCTCAGACAGAGAGGAGGTAGAAGTCATGGCACAGACAATGGCTGAACATCTCATTGAACGCGGCAAAGCACAAGGTATCGAACAAGGTGGAACACAAGCGAAACAGGAGGTTATCCTTAAAATGATACGGTTACGATTTGATTCCGTCCCCGAAGCTGTAACCAACCAGATTACTCAGATACGGAGTCACTCCCGTTTGGATGCCCTTGTTGAGAACGTGATGACCGCGCAAACACTTGATGAAATTGACTTGCAAAACCGTGATGGTTAGGTTCTGTTGATATGTGACAGATTGCGTGTTGGGTGTCAGGGAGGAGGCACAAGTCATGGCGCAGACAATGGCGGAACATCTCATTGAACAAGGTAAAACACAAGCAAAACAGGAGGCAGTTCTCAAACTGTTGCGGTTCCGATTCGATTCCATTCCCGAATCTGTAACCAACCAGATTACGTTGATACGGAGTCTCTCGCATCTGGATTCACTCTTTGAGAACGTGCTGACCGCGCAGACCCTTGATGAAATTGATTGGCAAAACCGTGATGGCTAAGAACCCGTTTTGATATTTCAAATCCGTTCCCGATAGGGTCCATTTGGGGACAAATTCCCCAAATGCCCTAAAAATGCCTTTGCCACCTCCTTTTCAGATTGTCAGGCTTTCGCTTCGGAATGCCGATGAAAGGAGAGCTCAGAGCGGACGACCGAAAAGTCCATACGGGTATAGAGTCCAATCGCCTGAAGATTTTTGGCTTGCGTGCCGACTTGGATCTCTGATGTCTTCCCCTGATAGTGTCGAATTGCCTCCGCGACCAATGCTTTACCGATCCCCCTGCCGTGGAACGCCGGATCCACCGCAATCAATTCAATTTCCCCTACCGTTTCTGTACCTACTTTCGATCGGAGCAGCGCAAATCCGACAATGCGCTTTCCGCTCTCCGCAACATAAATCGCTTCGGCACGTCCCTTGAACCCGTTACGCACCCATTCACGCCGCGAATGACGGGCGCGGGGTTCAGGGATCTGCGGATCGACCCGTAACCGAAACGATTGAAAGGCGCGATAAGCAATTGACGCAACCGCCTCCATTTCGTCCGGCTGCGCGAGTCGGATATGAAAATCGGATCCACCGTCAAACGGAATCTCACCGGCGGTCTTTCGCCCAAAGGTCAGAAATGATTCGATAACCCTGAACCCCACCCCTTCGACTGCGTGGAGCGCGGCTAATCCATCTTCAGGGAGCCGAACCGACAGAAAACGAACCCCGTGATCCTCCGCATCCGCAATACACGCCTTCAGAACGCTATCAAGTCGATGGCACTGTTCAGTATACTCCCCCTCCGCCCACAACCCTCCAACTGAACCCGACGAGCAGCCAAGCACTTGACTATCCCACGGCAGAAATCGCCAGCCCACCAACGCCTGCAACCGATCCTCTTGACGCAGCCACCACGCACGGGTGTCTGAGTCAACCGCATAATCGAATGCCGAACGCAACGCCTCCGGATTAGCTGTTGTACAAGCCGCGAGACACTCGTGGTTGACAAGTTCGACCATTTCTTTTGGAGATGCTCCATTGCTGAGTTGTGCCTTCGGGGGATTCTTCAATCTTGCTCCTTTAGGACTTACGCAGTTAAAAGATGAGGTGTTAAGGTAGCATGAGTGAGATTAAAAAGGTTACGTTTCGCCTGCGAAAATCAAATTTTCCCAATTTTCCCGCGCAAATGGGAAAATTGTCCCTATTTCAGCATGAAACGTTTCGTCATGCCTGCCAATGGCATTACAAACAGTTACAAACAGTTACATTACAGGACCCTTGATGGTGCGTCTACTGTGGTCGCCCGATTCATCAGGGGTTGGACATTGTGTTCTGCGGTGATAAATCGCCGAACTACAGGATTTTGACACTCAACTGCGTAAGTCCTATCCTTATTGGACCTCAGTACCGTTCAATGACGAGGTGTTTCATGTTTTCGATCAGGTCTGCGTAATTCGTAAGTTTGGCGTCAAACTGGATTTCTAATGGAGACAGAAGGTGTTGAAAATGGGGACTGAGGAGAATGATTGCAAAGTCCTCCTGTAGAATCGAAATCACCTTCTGTCCAATCATCCTTCTTTGGGGTATATTCATCGTTTCGTCTAACTGAGAGAGCAGCGCATTCACCTCGGGATTGGCATAGCCAAAAGCGTTAGTTCTCCCTTGAGGGTGAAAGTATTGAAACAATCGGTTATAATGCTCCCCAAAGAAAATTCGGCTTAAAAAGACATCTGCTTCTCCCCACATATTTTGCAGCCCATCTTCTTCAAGAAAAACGGGATTAATTGTCGACTTTCCTACCGATTTTCCAACTTGATTAGCCACATAGAGAGCCATTGATACCTCTTTCGGATAAATTATATTCAAGTCAAGGGCAGAGTGCTTTGTAACTTTCGTCACATTTTCGTCAAGGTGTTGTCCGCCGTGAAGATAGCGGTTAATCGCTTGATAATCGATCGCCTCCTTCAACCAACGGCAGTTGCTTTCGTCTTTGAGCAAACCGTGACAACGATTGAGGAACATCAGATAGTAGGCTTCCCCGAAAAAGGGGGCCTGCTGCAACGGTAGGTCGTTGGAAATCTGGTACATAGGTTGCAACGCATCAAGGCGTATAAGATCGATTTTTTGGTCGAGGAGGGCTTTGATTGCATACGCGGCGTGCTTAAAGCGTTTGATGGTGATCCAGTCAATTCCGCCTTTCTTCTCTTGATAGTAATCTGGATTCCGCGTAAGTCGAAAATTGATGGCTTTCGGGCTGAAGCTCTTCTTCAAGCGATAGGCACCGGACGTCACGCGATACGGATGGTGCGAATGGGCTGGGCGGATGGGGAGACTGGCAATATGTCGCGGAAATGTTGATTCCGCTTTTGTCAACTGGATACGGAATCGGTTTTTGCCAGCAGGTTTTATCTCATCAATCAGTTTTGCGAGACGGCTTTCCGAAATTGTCTGGATAACGTCCTTTCGTCTAATCGGTTTTCCATCGCTCCAGTGGAGATTGGATCTCAAGGTGATTATCCAAGATGAAAAGTCCTTCGCCGGCTCGATTGCAGTTGCGAGTCTCCATTCGATTTCTCCGTTCCTATTAATCCAGAAAAGGGAGTCATAACAGAGCCGATCCAGCGAGAATTGGATTGCTGGATGGAGGTTTCCATTAGTAGAGCGGGTAAACTCCCCGATAGAGAGCCCGTTCGCCTGCGGATGTTCGTCCGGGCTTGCCATACGGATAATGCCGGTGTAAGGGGAGGGATTCAGATGTTCTTGGAGTCGTCTGTAGATCTCTCTTTTGTAGGGATCGCCTTGGTCAAGTTCCGACAGTAAGAAACGGATCTGATCCGCGTCCAAAGACGGAGTTAGATGTTCCTTGAGAAGGTTGAGTTCTCCGATGCATTGACTCAGGTATTGCGGTGTGATCCCAACCCCTTGGGCGAGTTGTCTCTTTTTTGCTGACGGGTTCTGTTTCTGATAGTTAATCAGGTTGATAAGGATATCAATTTTGGACATTTTTGTGTAAAAATCTCCCTTCCTTTGAAATGTTGCACCTTTAAGGGAAGGGAGCATGCTCTAACCCTTCCCCACAGTTGCTTTGTGGTGTGCCTTAATCAGTTCCGGCACAATCAGATCATATTCTTCTTTCTTCGGGTTCGCTTCGGTAATCTTTCCCCTCTGATGGAGGGCATCGACTCGGCAGTCAGAACATATCGGAAGATACGAACAAGAGAGACATTTCTCTGAACGTTGGTACTGCTCCTTAAGAACGGTGTCGATTCCGCCAAATCCGGTGGCGATATGCCCCGCCTCGTATTTTGTATCCCGACCGATAAAGGTGGTACAGGTGTACAGTTTACCAGAAGGCTCTAGGGTAAAATTCCGTCCGTCGTGCCGCTGCATCGCGCACCATGTGTGACTCGGAAGGAGATCGTCCAAAAGCCCCCGCTCTGCGGCATAGATTGAGAGTTTTGCAATCTTGACGAGGATTTCTCTCTCCGCAGCGGTCTTTTGGCCTTTATCAGTGTACAACTGAGAGACGGCGATGGTCTCGTTGTCGTTGGTCTCCATCACCGGCGAAAATGTTACACGAACCCTTCTGTCCGCATAGCCGCTATCCGCCAGGGTGTCGATCAGTTCATAAGCGGCAGCCACACGCGACTCATCCAGAACGCAGAGGACATCGGTACGAATCAACCCCGCGTATTCGGCGAGGTTTTTCATGATTGTCGCGTAGGTGCCTCTGCCGCTTTGAAAGGGACGGGAGGCATCGTGTGTCCTCTGATTCCCGTCAATTGTGATCTGCGCTTGGGTGAATCCGAGGGGGCGCAGCGTTTCGACAACCTTCCGTGTCAGCAACACGCCGCTGGTCACCATCCCGAAATGGAAGCGGATACCCTTCTCCCCACAGAACCGCTTCAGTTCCGTTGCAGTTGAGACGATCGCCTTCAGGTTCGAGAGCGGTTCACTGCCGTAGTAGCTGATAAAGAGACGTTCCGCCTCCACCTTTTCGCACTGTGCCTTGATAAACGCAAGGCATTCGTCCGAAAGATCACCCTCCAAACGTTCCCCGTCGTGCGTGCCCTGCTGATAGCAGTATCCGCACGCTAAGGGACACCGCTGCAGGTTCGTCAGTAACGTGACGTTGACCTCTCCGCCTTTCTGGTCGGGGGATCGGTTGAGGTATTCGAGAAACCGCTCGCCTTCGCTGAGTTCTTTCGGAACGAGAAACCCTTGATTCCGAAGCGGTTCGATGATTGTGCGCCACTGATGCTCAGTCGGAACGTCTTTCGACAGGTTTTGTAGCACATCCCATTCCGCTTTGTCAACTTGAATCAACGCACGGGAGAGCGTGTTGTACAGTAGATGTTGGTCCCTTTTCGGGTAATCGTTCACAGAGACAGTAAACTGAGATAGCTTCATAGAACCCTCCAATTGATGGTTGATACACGACGAGAAACCGAGTTTTTTCGGAAGAACTCGGTTTCTGATTTGTTAAGTTGAGGCCGTTGGGTTTCACGGTTCCCGTTCAACCCAACCTACGCTGAACTACTCCTTACTGTTTGCCGACTGCGGCTTTGAATGTTTGTTGAGTTAAGGTGGAGTAGAACTTACCGAATTGACGACGGAGATCTATCGCCTCCGGGGATAACTGGGAAATACCTCCCACCGAAAGCTGTCTGTGTTGCTCACCGAATTGGGCGAGGGCTGCTGCCTGCTCTCGATACGGTGAGGGGAGATCCTCGTGCTGGGGAAAAGGTCCGTCCGCATTGACAGCCAACACCCCCTCCCAGAGCCGTAGCAACGGATCGTTCGGTGCGAGTTGCAGCCCCTTTTCCAATTCCTTCTTGGCAAGCAGGATTCCCTTGCCGTATTCCCCACCTTTCTGTAGGTAGATCGCAGCACGTAACGCGTAGGCATGTGGCTCGGATTGAAGATTGGGGATCAGGTGGTCCAAAGGGGTACTTTCTATCTGTTCGCGCGTGAAGTTAAGGATATCCCGCTCCATCTTCGCTCGATTGTCTTTGATGTGGACGGAGCCCCCCGGATGTTGTCGATACTCTGCGAGCGGAAGGTTGATCGTTTCAACCCTGAATTCCTTTGCAACCCGAATCCACATCTCATAATCCTGTGCTTTGATATCTCTATACGCGCCGACCTTTTGGTGGACGAGGGAACGCACCATCACTCCCGCACAGGCGGAGATACATCCCATCAGCATATTGAACAACCGTCTATAATCCGGGCATCGACGGGGTGAGCGGGTACGGATCCGTCGCCCCGTTGCATCAATGTGATAGTAACCCGTTGCGACCAATCCGACCTCCGGATAGGTTTGAAACAGTTCGACGGAACGAGCGACCTTTTCCGGTAAGAGGCGATCGTCGTCATCAAGCCGTTGAATATATTCCCCTTGTGCCAACGCCAATCCGCGGTTCACGGCAGAGACCAATCCGTCGTTTTTCTGGTATAGATAGGTGACTTTGGGCGTCCGGGAGAAAGAGGAACCTGCTGAAAGATACGGCTTGAGGGCAGATCTTGTGGCGGCACCCTCGTCCGATGAACCATCATCGATAATCAGGATTTCGATAAAAGGGTAGGTCTGGGCGAGGACACTATTGACCGTCTCTCGCAAATAGTCTGGACGGTCATGGGTTGGAATAATCACAGATACCAGTCCCGGAATCATCGCTTTTCTCCTTGAAGATGTGGGGTGGGATCAAGGGAAGGTGAAACAGACTAACGCCGTTCCGCACCCTCCCTAATGCTCCCAACCCACAGGGTATGTCCCTCTCACACATCAATATCTTCTTCCCAATCGATGTCGATATGTGTTTCGTAGTGCCCATACGAACAGCAGAGAAGGGATATCCACGCAAATTCTTCTTCGGTCTCTGCCTCCGCCTCAACTTTCAAGGATTCCATCGGGAACCCGTTGTCTACCGGGTTGATGATTTGAACTGCCATGTTAATCTCCTTCGGCGATGGACGCCGGATCGTTGTTACATAAGGGTTTATCGGCTAAAACCGATCTACTTGTAAACAATGTTTACATGTTTACACACCAAAGAATATCCAATCATTTTTTAGTATGCAAATTTATTTTCTTCAACTTGAAACTATTTGTTTCAAGTTGAAGAAAATAAGTTTGACTCTCCTTTGTTGGGTTCTGTATTCTTTAGTATCGCAGCGCGGAAATCGGCTTAATCTGCCGATTTCAAACTTAATAACCCTTCAACCCTATGGGAGCCTAAAATGAATTCCTCCACCTCTTTGAAAAAAAACAATCGTTCCGCCAACGGAAATGAATCTGATGCAAAACAATATCTTAAATGCTCGCTTCCGGCAGATGAGGTGGCACGGCACACCTATTATGTCCGTGTGGACCTGCTTGAGAAGCTTCAGGGATACGCCTACTGGGAGCGATACGGAATCTCGGAGCTGATTAACCAGATATTGGAGGAATTCTTTGAGGATAAGGATGTCAAGCCCAAGCCGCCTCGGAAGCGGGTGCGATATCGGCGGTAGGGGTGGGGTTTCTAAAATCTTTTATCGAATCTTTCAATCGGAATGAGGTATTTGGAATTTCTGAGTCTCGCTGCCACGGTTCTCTGGTTACGATGAAATATCAACAGCACCTATCTCCTATCAAAAACACATCAATATAATTTGAAGCCTACACCGACAGAAAGCCGAGCAATATCCGATAAATCCGGTTATCGGACATCGTTGTGAAAGAACAGTCAAAGCCCCAAGCGAGGAACACCCCGCACACCTCCCTTGCGGCGAAACTTCAAGTGGTGGGGATTTGAAAGAACAAAGACAAGGAAAAATAAAATGAGCGAAATTACGCAAATCCAAGTGGCTTTAATCGATCCTAAGAGCGAAGTCAATGTCCGTAGGCAAGGTGTAGAACAGAATGTGGATCAAGTCAAAGCCTCTATTCAGCGACACGGTTATTGGCAAGATCAGCCCATCATTGTTCGCCCCCATCCAAATACAGCCTCCGGATACGACTACCAACACGTTACTGGACAATGCAGGTTCAAGGCATGTTTAGAATTGGGACTGAAAGAGATTCCCGCTTTTATACTTGAATTAGACGACGATGAAGCCATTCAACGTTCATGGCTTGAAAATGAGGTGCGGGGAGATCTGACATATAGCGACCAAGCATACTGGACAGAAAGAATATTCAAACGGTATAACGGTGATGGATATACAGCAGATGAAGCAATAGAACTTGCAGCTAAGTTTCTGGGCAGAACGCGTACGACCGTTATGAGATATTATAGTTTAGCCGCATTGCCTGATGATCTCAAGGAACTGGTAGATAGGGGAGTTCTCGATCTAAAATATGCCTCCCCTATTGCGCAAAGCACCTATCAGGGCGGTTCACGTTTGGCACAATCACAGGAGGCAATGAGAGAACGAACCTCATGGATTCTTGGCTTAGACAGGGAGAATCGGACTCATGCAGTTGAGGCTTTAGAACGGTTAGGTCACAAAGCCTCGATTGCAGAGTTGACTGCGTATGTAACGGAAAAAAGTCGTGAATCGAATCGTGTTGTTGAATATGCAATACCTAGTGAATTGCATGAAGATTTATTGGAGTGGGGCAAACAGCGAGGTTTGAAAGATGAACCGACAATCATTGGTCATATGGTAATGGATGCGCTCAAGAGGCGAGGTAGGTAATGGAGGAAAAAATTGCTAGGGAGTATCTAGCTGCCCCTGAAGGGAAAAAATTATCTGAAGTTGGGGAAGCTGTTGATATTTTGTATCAAAAATATCGTTCCTATAAAGCGATCGCGCAGCAAGTAGGTAATATGTCGGACAAATTCTTGCTTTCAAGACATCGCATATTCCAACTCCCAACGGGTATTCAGTGGAAGGTTGATCAAGGAGAGATAGGGGTTAAACATAGCTATGAAATATCCCGACTTGAGAATGAAGACGATCAATGGTTGTTAGCCCTTGCTATTAGCGAGCAAAAACTGACACTGGATGAATGTAAAAATATCGTCAATAGGGTTTCTAACCAGAGCGTTTCAATCGGGGAGGCTCTTAGCGTCTCAACTGGCATTCGATTTGACGAAACAAAACCCCTAATACTCCCCATTCCACCCGAATTATGGATTTCAATGAGCCGGGCGGCTTGGAACCAAGGCAAGAATTGGGAGGATCTCTGTTATCACTTCATTCGTCAAGGTATAGTCTTTAACATGGAACAAATTGAAAGTGAGTTTGAGGCAATCGAATCAGCCATCCGTAAGGTTAGGGAAAAGATGAGCAGACAGGCAAATTTGTAATTCTTAAATACGGTAAGGTAGTCACACATCCCCACGCCTCCTTTGTGACGAAACTACAGGAAACGGAGATTTGAAAAATGACTTTAGATGAATTATTGAAGCGATGTCATGAAGAATCGCCGATAGAAAAGCGTTTGGTGGAGAATCTATATCCTCAGCTTTCCCTTGCTATTAGAGAGAAATTAGAAGCTCAGTACCCCATCCATCTGCCTCCTAACACAATCCCCGATTTTGCATTCCCACACGCGAAAATTGCTATTTATTGTGATAGCTACAAATGGCATAAAGACAGACAGTCATTTTATGAAGATCGGTGGCAATCAAGAGAGTTACAGTTACTGGGCTGGGTTGTATTAAGATTCACAGGGAGTGAAATTAATTCTCAAATTGATAAGGTCATTGAGACTATTAAGAGGGCTCTGGAGTCTAGAGGTCTTGATATATCAGATAGTTCAATTAGCGAGCGTGCAAAGTCTTTTTATAATCGTGGTTTGAATGACTTGGTAAGTTTTGGTGGTAACGTTAGTTATGACCGTGCGATTGCAAACTTTACGAAAGCGATAGAATTGTATCCTGATTTTGCGTCTGCCTTTCATAGTCGAGCGAATGCCTACTATGAAATAGCTGATTATACTCGCGCTATAGCCGACTATACTAAAACAATAAAGTTGAATCCTGATTCGTCTTACTCATATTGGGGACGTGGTGCAGCTTATGGCAAAATGGGGAATCGTAAACTAGCTGAGGATGACTACGCTATGGCGGAGCTTCTCGAAGATGCACAGCGGAACCGTTAGGTATTACTGCGAATATCCGTATAACGGGGACAGAGCTTTTGCCGATATTGAATCGGTAATTGATTTTATTTATCTGTTAGAGCGAGGCAGTATATGGGATGTGTCTATATCTTGAAGAATGAAGCGATGCCGGGTTTAATAAAAATCGGCTATACAACAAGAAGTGCCGAAAAACGAGCAGATGAACTCTACGAGGGTGTAACCGGTGTCCCAATGCCCTTTGAGGTGGCACACGAGTACCCTTGTGAAGAACCAGAGAAACTTGAACGCGAAATCCATAGGAAACTTACATCTCACCGTATTAACCAGTATCGAGAGTTTTTTGAGTACCCGGCTGATGATGCGTTCCAGTTGCTCCAAGAACTTCACAACATTGGCAGCTCCGTCTGGTGGCGAAAATGGACATCACATTTTTTGACGCGCTTCAGAAGAAAGACCGACGTGAGGGCAGATATGGTTGAGGACGAAACACCAACATTTAAACAGGAGAAATATTTATGAATGAGGGGCATGAAAACGGTGCGAATCCGAGTTTGAACGGTAGACCTTACCATAGTGCTGACAACGGATTTGCCTGTGCAGCAGCGGGTAGAGGTGTCACAGAAGCATTGCAAGAACATCTCAATGTCATTGTTCGCAATGAGGAATTGGAAATCGAAAGAAGCCATTCACAGATTCAAGCAGATATAACAGCCTTAGTTGAAGATAAGGAGCGACTTGAACAACGGAAACTGGATCTGCAAGACAACATCAAGACCTTGACCGAAGAAAACTCTGTGAAGGAGGTAAAGACTTCTGAATTGACAACAGAATTGGAGGCACCCATAAAACCTGATTCGCCTCCCCCAGACCCGCGTATTGATACGTTGAAAACCGCAATTGATGAGAAGGCTTTAGCGTTAGAGGAAAAGCAGATTGCCAGCATTAAAATCAAAACCGATTTGGAAGCACCAACCGCAGTCGAATTAGAACCGCTGACTATTGACCAAAGTTCAGTTTTACGATTCTCCGCTCTTGAGAAGGGGTTCGCAGTTTTAACCGCCTTTGTGCTTGTAGGGCTGATTGGCTATCTGTTCATTTTTTATGCTTCAGTGGGAGATAGAACTTTCACCGAAGGTGTCGGAACTCCCGACCAAAAGGAACATATTATTATCCCTCATGCTTTATCTGAGGCGTGGAAATCCCAAAATGGGTACGTCCTCACGTTCCCTTTTATCTTCCTCACGCTTGCATTTATCTTCTATTGGTTCGAGATGTATTCAAAAAGTAAGCGTAAATGGGATATGTGGGGCGTACTCGCAGCTACCTTTTTCATTGATTTAATAATTGCAATCAAGATCTCAAAGCAGATGCACCGATTTATAAAAGGGGACGAGATAGAATATCTATACAGAGATAATTTGCTGGAAATCTTATCCGTTATCCTTTTAGGTTTCGGGGTTTCAGTGCTTCTATCTCTTGGCATATCTTGGGTTATGAAGGTGTGGAATCAAGGGAAGCCATCCCCAGATGGACCCGAGCAATTAGAAAGGCTGAAAAGAGTAGAACAGAACGACCGTTTGATTGAATTAGCCGCTTTAACTGAAGAAATACTATATTTACAAAATAGGATTGACGATTTGAAGCAGGAGAGAGAGAATTGCGAAAGAGATGAGGAGGAAAGGCTAGACACACTTATTAAATCTCATAAACACCCAATTCACGTCGAAATTGCTCGCTTAAATGCCGAGAAAGAAATCCTACAAAACCAGATTACTGAACTCAATGAGCAGGTTGAAAGTGTTCAAAAGGAAATTAATCAATGTGAATCCGAAATCGAGGAGCTGTTAAAAGATCAGCGCAAAAAAGTCATTGACGTAAAGAAGTTAGAAGCACAAGCACACGAGTTTGTGAGTGGGTGGTGTCGATATGTGGCACAGAGTAGAACCGAGTTGCCGGCTGATGTCGCAACCCAAATTAAAGACATCCAGCAGTTGGCAGGTGACACGCTCGAAACATACAAACAATCGCTCGCAACAGTTTAAGGAATTTTTATATGAGAAAAATGTTTTTTTTTGTGGTTGTGTGTGCAGTATTTTTTAGCCTCTTAAACGGATGCAAATCGGACGAACAAGAATCTGCTTCACCTTCGGACGAACAAGAACCCGCTTTGCCTAATATCTTAAATATCATTGTGATCCTTGACACATCAGATCGAACGAGGCATTCCGACCAAATAGAAAGAGATATTGAGATTACGGAAAAGATTGCTGTGCAGTTTGTAGACGTTGCCAAGAAGCATATTGGTCAATCCGCCCTTGTGTATGAAGGCTTTCTTACTGTTGTTGTCCCCAATCAACCGTCATTACCTTCAATTGAATGGAAGATCATGGAAAAACTCACAATTAAGGGGAGCGAATGGGATAGCATTCAAGAGATGGAGACTTATTTTGAGCAGCAGAAAGAGGCATTACTTGAAGGAATGTCCCAATTATACGAAGTTGTTGAGCAACACCCCCAAACAGGGTCTGACATTTGGGAGTGGTTCAAATATGAAGCAGAGGATTACTTTGGCAAGAATAAGCGAAACCTTATCATCTGCCTGTCTGATGGATACCTCAATTTCGACAGGAGCATTGAAGCAAGGCGTCGTGAGGGCACGTTCATGAAAATCGGCGAATTACGCGATGATCCGAACTGGAGAGCGAGAATCTGTGACGGTGAAGGCTTAAAGCCGATCGGAGAAAATTTTAGTCGTTACAATGTGGCGTTCCTGATGCTTGAAATCGCACCCCAAAGTGAGAGGGGCTCCGGTATCCCTTATCAACAAGACTTTGATATTATCGAAGCATATTGGGACATCTGGTTAAATTCAATGGGGATTAAGGATACTGACTTTCTTAAACGGGGTAGTAGTATTCCGAACAGGAAGATAGAATCTTTTATTTCCGGCGAGAACGGACCAGGTTAATCAAGTGCTTATCAAAGGTACTCGGACTGAATCAAGAATATCCGATAATATTTTTCATCGGACTTTTTGTAAAGATGTAAACTTATACCAAACCTTAAACTGTGCAAAGGAAAAAAATGCGATTCCTGTATATAGTATTGGTGGCGATAGGATTGTTTGGTTGTGGCGTTGAAGAAGATACGCCCATCGCTCCGGCACCCGTGGTAAATGTTGAGCCGCCAGATGTAACGGTTCAACCACCGGATATAACCATTCAGCCGACAGAGGTGACGGTTCAACCGCCCACGGTGAACGTGCATCCACCAGCAGTAACGGTTCAACCACCAACAGTGAATGTTCTGCCGCCGGCCGTAGATTCGACACCGCCGGTGATGCTTAGCGGAACGGTGACTCATGGGTCAGATAATGTGAATCCGGCTCCAATCAATACGGCTGGTCTACAGTTCCATTTTAATGAGCCGGTGACAGGCATTATTAAGTTGACAGATCCGGCTGGGGTCAACCTCAACTGGCTTTCCAATGTGGTGGGACAGACTGGGACACTGACTGTATTTGCAGGACAACAATTGATTCACGGACAAACCTACATCATTGAAATTGCTGTCGCAGATGCGGCTGGGAATACGACTCGACAGATCCTGCAATTTGTCACCGCGATCAAGGGGTGATTCTTAAACGATGTTTTTACGATCCATCTTCACTGCGTGGTTGGTAATCTTTGCGTTCCCACAAGCCGATCCGTCTGCCCTTCAGGTTCGGGTGTGGGTGAATGCAACCGGCAAAAACGGCTTGGATGCGGCGATTGCACAGCACACGGTCGAGATGTTGGAACGGTTGCCGAATGTGACCGTTGTCGACCGGTTCCCCTACCACTACGAGTTGCAGATTGTCGGGTTGAAAGAATCGGACAACGTAGCGTTGGGGGTCGCTGCGTTGCGGATATTCGACAATTCAAAGATAGCTGATGAGTTGGTCCGCTCCCGGACCGGTGGGTTGTATGAGAACGTTCAGCTCGCGGTTGTGACTAGTAAATATGATAACTTGCAAGCGATGTGCCGTGAGATTGTAGTTCGCTTCGAGTCGAATGTGCTTAAATCACGAAGGAGAAAACATTGACGCAAAAAATGGTGTGGTATCTGTTGATGATGATGTTATTGGCAGGGTGTGCGTTTCCAGGGCGGGGGGGTCCTCGTTTGTGCTCGGATTACGGCGATCGGACGACGATAGATATTGTACCGCTTTTGATGCGGAGCCCCGACTACATCGACAGGCGGCTGTCTCACCTCGATTCAGAGACGACTATCGACGCGGAACATCTTCAGACTACCAACTATCGGCTGCTCGACGGGTCGAGGCTCAAGATAAGTTTCCGTGACGGGCTAGCGATTGGGTTCACCATCTACCACCGTATCCCTTTCCACACACCGATGAAGTCCTTGGAGGTGTTGGGCTTTACGCGGTGGGAGCTGACCAACGAGGAGATACGCCCCTACTCACATGAATGGAAGTATGTCACCAAAGAGCAACGGGAACTCAAACTCTACGCGCTACGGGATTCTGATTTTGCGTGCTATCGGATGGCGCAAGCGTTTGTCGTGGTGCCGGACTGAATAAACATAATAGGACTTACGCAGCCAACTGTGGATGGGGCATACCCGGGCACGAGCCTGCTCTCGATTTATTGGAAATCCGCTCGGACTTACCCTGCAACATTTTGTCGGGAGTCAGAAGTATCTGCTAATGCGTAAATCCTAACTTTAACGGCCCCCTTGGCAAAATCTAACAAAATCTAACACTTTTTGCGATTTACGCAGCCAATCGTAGGTACTTGCATTCCGCCTGTCCCGATTTATCGGGGCGGAGCATCTTGCCTCGCGCTAACTGTGCTGAAATGCGTAAGTCCTACGTAATATCGGAGGTTAATAAATGCGGCTTTGTGTCTGTTTGCTAGTTATCGGAATGTCTGTTGTCACGGCGTCCATCGCAGATACCATACACCTGAAAAATGGCACTGTTATCGAAGGCACAGTTATCAGGGAGATCCCCAATGTGTCTGTGGCGATAGAGACGGCAAAGGGCAAGGTGTTTACGTATAGTATGCAAGATGTTGTTAAGATAGACCGGCGTCCATCGCGCCCTGCGCCGAGGGTCGCCCCTTTGCCGACGATACAGAAAGACCCGACGCTCAGCGGTCTGTTGTCCGCGCTTATCCCCGGCTCTGGGCAAATCTATAATAACCAGTACCTCAAGGGGAGCGGCTTCTTTTTGGCAACTATCATCGGCGGTGGCACGACGCTAAACGCTGTATATTGGCATAAAACAGACGGGCTGCGGGTGGTTAAAGGGAAGAGAGTGCAGTTGATAGGTGCGGGCTTGATGACAGCGATAATCTACACCGGCGGAATCACTGACGCAGTGGTCTGGTCAAAGATGATTAACTATTTTAACGAACAGGACGCCAAAAAACGACCGTCTATTGGCATCAACAGGACACCGCACGGCTGGCTCGCGACATTATCGGTTCGGTTCTGATGAGTAATGTGAGAATATCCGATAACCGTATTTACCCTCTGAATATTACTTTGGATAAAACGCTTGAGGTGTATTTCCTTTCCGGTGTAGATGCCGGGACAGGTTTGAAGGAAGTTGACTATTTTAGTAGATAGTCTGTCGTACCACAATCTGTTAGATTGTGATCCCAACCCGCAAACTAACAGTTCGCGCTACTTATGGCAAACTGCCCGATGATTACAGCGTTGACCAAACGAGCAGTATCAAAATATCAACACGTCCTAACAACTTAGGTTCATTTACCGAAAAAGGAGATTCTTATGCGAAGACCTACAGGAAAAGTACTTTTGTTTGGCAGCATCGGAGCTGTGATAGTTGCTTTGATGCTCCTATTGGATGGCGGGGTATTTTCCCACAGCGGTCGCACAGACAGCAGTGGTGGACACTATAACCGCAGTACCGGAACATACCACTACCACGGCACGCCCAAGTCCTCTACGTCGCCCTATTCTAGCACAAACTCAAGCAGTGGAACGCAGAGTAGCGCAGTGCAGAGTGGCGCGGTACAGAGTAGTGAAATCGCTGAACTAGCGAGCGAGATGAAGAGGTTGCGTGCCTCAGTAGAAGCGTTGGATGCCTCAGTGCAGAAGCTAATCACAAGGCTGGAAGGGACTGACGCAGATACTGCGTCCACGGTCTACATTACCCGCACCGGAAAGAAATACCATCGCGGCAGTTGCAGCTATTTGCGATATAGCAAGATCCCCATCTCATTGACGGATGCGAAGCGACAGTATTCTCCTTGTTCGGTCTGTAAGCCATGAGTTGTAGCCTGAATATCTTTTCTCCGTAACGGGTAGGTCTAAAAAGTGAAAAGGGGGAGTTAATGAATCTAGATGAACTGTTAGAACAATGTGGATCGCCAATAGAAGAAATGCTGTTAAATGCCCTGTATCCTCGCTTGAGAGTAAAGGAACGGGATCTCTTATGTGCACAATACGAATTTCCTATGGATCGAGTACGGAAGCCAGATTTCGCATTTCCCCAGTTGAAAATCGCGATCTATTGTGATGGTTGGGAGTACCATCAGGATAAGCCTGCATTCCATCAGGATCGTTCTGAGTCGAGGCTATTGCAGTCGATGGGGTGGGCGATTTACAGGCGGTGAGATTTATAGTGATGTCAATGGAGTTGTCAATGAGATCTTGGCATTTCTTTATAAGATGCCGGACTCTTTTGATTTTGATGAGGCACATAGTAAGAGATCTGGGCCGAAGTCTGATGAGGTCATCGCTTATCATAAGACCGCTAATGATTACTACGAAAAAGATGATTATGACAACGCCCTTGAAGTTTACAATCAAGTTATAGAATTGGATTCTAATTTTATCCCCGCGTATTGGGGGCGTGGGGCGACTTACGCGAAGATGGGCAACCGTGTTAGTGCTGATGAAGACTACGAGATGGCAAAGTTACTCGAAGAAAATCGATAAAGTTATAGTCATTACTCGTCTACTGGAATAGTATTGGAACGGAGAAACATCAGAAGCCAGCAGGGTTGTTTGCTTAATCGGGATACGAAAGGGAAAAATATGAACTACTATTACATCAATACTGACACCGATGCCCTCGGTTACAGCCCCCATGCGAAGTGGATTAAACACAACCGCGCGTTTACTTCGGGATACATACCAGAAGACTATAAGACCTACGGCGAGCAGGTCCTTGGAAAACTTAGCCCCGGCGACCTGCTCTTCATGTATGTCAACGGGTGCGGCGTTGTGGCTGCGGGGTGGGTCTGCGAGGCTTGGGATCGTCGCGCTTACAGGAACGCCGACCGGTTGATATATCAGGATACACCCTATACAGAATATCGGATCGGTGTCCACTGGTGCCTCAACATTGCGGGCAATCCGATCCCCCCGACGGATTTGAGAGATATTATTGGCTGGACACCCCTACGAACCCTACAGCGCATTAAAGATACCGATGCCGCCGATCGACTCTTTGAGGAGATACGGAACCGGATATGAATTTTGTGATCCCCGTCGGTATGCACAGCGTCACATTGGGATTGCCCACCGTGAAGAGCCAATATTCGTCGTAATCGTGATAGTGAAGTTCAACATCCAAGTTTGCGGGGGAACGATATTTGTGAAAACTCTCTGAATTGACGGGGTTCAGCGACTCCGCCAATAGTCCAGTAATCCTCTCACCCTTCCCGATATGTACCTCACAAAATAAAGGATCGTCTATCCGTCTAGCGACTGATGACATAAGGTGCCTCCTTCGGAATCTTCTTTCAATCAGATGCATATTGTGTCATAATCTTGGGTTAGACAACAGTCTGACTTTCCAATGGCAGTGCACAGGTCTGTCTTCAGAACAACTATCAAAAAGGGGTTATAATGAACTCGCCGAAAAAAATTGGGATTATTGACCTTACCACCAATAGTAGGACCCGATCCATATACAAGCATATTCTCCACAGCAATTACGCAAGCGTTATGCCTCAAGCGATAGGTGTTTGGTGTGAAGAGGCCGGGCATGATGTTACACTCGTGTGCTACACCGGTTTTGGGAATGTGATTGAAGATTTGCCCGACAATCTAGACGTAGCCTTCATTGGGACTTTCACGCAGGGCGCGCAACTTGCTTATGCGTTAAGCAACCGGCTTCGCTCAGAAGGCACTATCACCGTATTAGGCGGTCCCCACGCCCGTTGCTATCCAGAAGATGCACAGCAATACTTCGATTACGTTCTCGGCTTTACTGACAAGTCTGCGATTCAAGGGATCTTATCCGATTGTTCACAATACCGGCCGATTGGGACATATATTTCAGCGAAACAACAACCAACGGCACTTCCTAGCGTCCGGGAACGTTGGCATTTTATTGAACCGATATTGCAAAAGGCACCATTGATAAAGGGGGTTCCAATGCTTGGGAGCATGGGCTGTCCGTACACCTGTGCTTTCTGCATTGACGCAACTATCCCCTATCGTCCTTTCGATTTTGATATCATCAAGGATGATCTCCGTTTTCTCTTGGATCAGTTCACACGACCTTTGGTTGGCTGGCATGACCCGAATTTTGGGATTCGATTTGACGACTACATGGGGACAATTGAGGAAGCGATACCGCCGGACAGCATCACTTTTGTTGCCGAAAGCAGTCTATCGCTCTTGTCAGAACCTCATCTCAAACGGCTCCAGCGAAACGGATTTAAGGCAATCCTACCCGGTATCGAGTCGTGGTATGACCTCGGCAATAAATCGAAGACAGGTTCGAGAGTCGGTCTCGAAAAAGTCCAGAAAATCTCTGACCAAGTCAATACCATCCTGAAGTATATCCCTTATGTACAAACTAACTTTGTATTTGGGCTTGACACCGATGAAGGTGCTGACCCATTTGAACTGACCAAACAATTTGTGGATATGACACCCGGTGCGTATCCGTCCTATAATTTGCTGACTGCTTATGGAAGAGCCGCACCGCTCAATCTCGATTATCAACGCGCAAACCGCGTTATTCCGTTGCCATTTCACTTCCTGAACAACGATATGATGAACGTCAAACCAAACAATTACTCATGGACTGAATTCTACGAACACATGGTTGATTTAGGTAACCATACATTTTCGTGGAAAGCCATCGCCAATCGTTGCAAAGCAAATGATGAACCGCTTGCAGGAGGACTGACTGTGCCACGAGGTATGTCCACAAAACGCCATAAAATTGGGCGATACGCACAAGTGCTTCAACGGCTTGAGAGTGATTCCAAGTTCCGGGCTTATTTTGAACAGGAAACAACTGAGCTACCACAGTTTTATATCGATTGGATTCAAAAAGACCTCGGTCCCCTGTGGGAGTGGCTGCCAGATGGGGCACTGTATTACGATCCGAATGCCTACCTCAAATCGGAGCAAGCGAATGACACCGAAATTGTCAACTTAAAAGAGTTGGACCGTGAATAAACTCGCATCTACTGCCGCACGGAAACTCCGGGACGATGTAGATGTTTGAGGTTAAGCAACGGTACGCCCCTTGCTCGGTCTGCAATCCGATGCGTCCGGCTGACTTGAGAGAGATTATTGGCTGGACACCTATACCAACGCTACAACGCATTAAAGATACCGACGTTGCGAATCGGCTCTTTGAGGCGATACGGAACCGTACATAAAGGCAATAGTTCATATCAAAAGAAAGTGCAAAATGCAAAGAGAAACCGAGTTTTTTCGGCAAAACTCGGTTTCTTTGCACTATTTCCTAATATGAGCCAAGGCAATAATCAGGGGTTAATAGACGACTCAACCCGTATTCGTATTCCCCGCTTTGATATGAGTTTACTTGAATTGGAAAGGAGGGAGTAAATATGCTTCTTGGTGAAAGTCCTGCCATGCAAATCATTCATACAACCATCGACCAACTCAGCAACCACAGCAAGATACCAGTTCTGATTACAGGTGAAACCGGTGTCGGTAAAGGATTGGTCGCCCAAGCTATTCATTTTGGAGGGCCCCGGGCGTCAAAACCTTATGTGCCGGTCAACTGCGGTGCAACTCCCCTTACACTCTGGGAATCCAATTTTTTTGGCCATGTTCAAGGTGCTTTCACCGGAGCAGATGCAGATCATAAAGGCTATTTTGAAACAGCCGATGGCGGAACGCTATTTCTCGACGAAATTGGGGAAATGCCTATCGAAAGCCAAGTCAAACTCCTTCGCGTTCTGGACGATAATGTCATCACGCCGGTCGGTGCAACGGTGGGCAAAACGGCGGATATCCGGGTGATAGCAGCCACCAACGCGGACCTCCAAGCGAAGGTGGAGGCAGGGCTATTTCGGTCAGATCTCTACAACCGCTTGGATGGCATGGAGATTTGGATCCCACCGTTACGTGAGCGAACAGAGGATATCCCCTCCATTGCCGAGTTCTACTTGAGTCAGTTTACAAGTCAAATGAGAGTGTCAACTCCATCATTGACACCTGAAGCCTCGGCGGCTTTGGAGACATACCCCTTCCCGGGTAACGTGCGTGAACTGATACACATCATCGAACGTGCCGTGATTGAAAGCAACGGTGAAGATATTCAACCCCAATACCTGCATTTTCGGTCTTCTCACGTTGGCACCCCTTCCTCTCTAGTAACAGAGAATGATGAAGCCAGTCCGTTGAATACCACTAATTCTGCACCCCACCCGGACGATGAGGCAGAAATGAGTGATGACACCCTCTTACCGTTGGAAGAGGCGTTGGCGCGTTATGAAGGACAGTATCTCTGTCAAGCATTAGAGCAGACAGGTGGAAATAGGACAGAAGCAGCGCGCCTCCTAAATATATCCCGCCGAACTTTTCAGCGCAAATTAGCCAAGTACAATCTGTAAGCGAAGGTTGTGCCATATTTGACGCAACACGTGCCATCAGTGGCACAACTTGTGCCATCAATGGCACACCTCCCCTCCTGAATACGATTCTTGTATTCCCCCTTAACAAAAAAATAAAGAATATGTGGAGGTCGCCTGGATTCAGTCACTGTAAGGATTTCAAACGTCCCGTTGCGGCATGTCCACAGAAAAAATAACGCTCAAAAGGAAAGGTGGCACAAGAATTGCTCGTTTATGCGTAGACGGTCTTGGGCGATAAACAGACCGCAGGCTAAATCGCTCGAACTAAAAATGACTAAACCTTTGGGCGATTTACTGATATTATTTGTTGTGAGATAGACAAAGCATTTTTTCGTTTCTTGTCAATAAACTTGTCATCAGTCGTTAGAACTCGGAGATTCGCATCGAAGGGGGCTATTCTGATGAACCGTAGCGTTTCGTATCTATTATGTCAAATCGGTTTCCTCGTTATACTTGGATATTCGTTGCCTTGTACGCAAGCCATCGCAGATTCCTCATCTACACTGACGCTGATCTATTCTGGTGAGGAACGAGGATTGCTTAGGCTACACGGCTGCGGTGCTGAACAGGTTGGCGGATTAGCCCGCCGCCATACGGTAATTAAGTCACTCCGTGAGGAACATCCACATGCCCTAAATCTGCACACAGGTAACATTCTCAATTCCACCAACCCCAACAATGAACTCATATACCAGATTGCCCTCGAAGCGTTGAGTGGGATGGATTACAATGCGCTCTGTCTTGGTCCTCAGGATCTGTCCCTCTCGACAGACACGCTCTCTGCACTCTACGGGAATCATCCCGACCTACCTGTTATCTGCACCAATCTCTCCATTTCCTCTCCGAATCCATTTGCACCTTATATCATTCACAATACAACCGCACAGATAAAAGTCGCTGTCATTAACTTAATATCCCAGTCATACCAAGCGGAAATTACCGCCTATAACCCCAGTATTACTCTATCCGATCCGACAGAAGCACTGGAGGCTTTGTCAAAAGAAATCATAGGAAAGAGCGACGTGGTCATGGGGGTGTTTCACGGAGGGGAAGATGAGGCGCATATACTCGCTGAAAAAGCCTCATGGCTGTCTGTTCTAATCCATGCTCAGGATGAATCCTCGGAAGTCGCCTTGGATAGTCCGATTGTGGTGGGAAATACGACGATTGTCACTAACCCTGCTAAAGGTGAAGCGGTTGGTGTTTTGGAGATTGGAATTGCCTCCGATCTGCAAGTGATTTCAAGACAGAATCAGCACCTCTCGGTCTCAGAACGGGTTACACCCAACGCCGACCTTGAAATGCTCTTGGCATTCTACGATGATTTGACCGAGGATAGCGGATTTGACCATCAAGAGAGCTCACCGGATGATCGTGCCATCTATATCACCTACTTCCACAAACGCGGGTGTCAAAAATGTGCGAGGGCCAGTACGATTCTGAAAGAACTGAAAACCAAATATCCGCAGATTGTCGTTGAATTGAAGTATGCCAAAGAGAGCCGAGAACTGCTTGAAGCGATGGGGGCTCTCTACGAGGTTCCCGAAGTGAAACGGCTCACCACACCTGCGGTGTTCATCGGCGATGAGTATCTGTTAGACGAACTTGATGAAAAACGTTTGGAAACGGTTATCCAGAAATACTTGCAGACAGGGGTTGCGTCTCGTCTGCCCCAAGCGGAAGCCAAGGCTGGGGAAGCTTCAGACGGAATCGTCCAACGCTTTAACGCCTTCGGCACGTTGGCTGTCGCAGGCGCGGGGTTGCTTGATGGGATCAATCCGTGTGCCTTTGCCACTATCGTGTTCTTCATCTCCTACATGAGCCTTGTTGGGAGAGGAAGGAAAGAGATGCTCGTCGCTGGAGGTGCATTCGCCGCAGCCGTGTTTGTGACGTACCTGCTGTTAGGGCTGGGACTGCTCAAATTCCTCTCCTTCCTCAACGAGTTTTCGCTGGTTGCCAAGTGCGTCTATCTACTTGCCGCGATTGGGACGTTTGCATTGGCGTTTTTGAGCCTGTACGATGCCTATAAAGCAAAACAGGGGAAGGTTAAAGAGATTACATTGCAGTTGCCCAAGTCGTTGAAGCAGCGGATTCACAAGGTTATCCGTGAGCAGACGCGGACATCAGGGGTGATCATCGGTGCGTTGGTCATGGGGTTCGCAATCTCTGCGCTGGAGTTGGTCTGTACAGGTCAGGTTTATTTGCCGACAATTACGTTTGTCATGGGTGTCGAGGGGATGCGGGGCCATGCCTTAGCGTACCTGATTCTGTATAATCTGATGTTCATCGTGCCACTATTGGTGGTGTTCGGGTTTGTGTATTGGGGAACGACTTCAATGCAACTCGGTGGTGTGCTGCAACGGCATCTGATGCCGGTGAAGTTGGGAACAGGAGTGCTGTTGTTTGGATTGGGAACTTGGTTGTTCTTGAACATTCTTTGAAAGATTTGAAAGTTGATTCTAACGTGTTGCTGATGAAAAGTGTAGTAGACTCATTTTCCCTAACCTGTATATAGGGGACACAATCATGTTTAATTTCGGTTTTAATCGAGGGTTAGCGAGTGTGTGCTTTGTTGTAACTATCGTTTGTATTTTACTGGTTATCATTGGGGTTCACCCGATTGGCAGCCAAAACGCTCAGACTCAAGGCAGTGCTGGTGAATCTAATGTTCCCTCTCGTGTGAAGGAAATGCTGGAAAAGGAGAGCGTAGCAATAGCGAATCCGAAAGATGGTGAAGGGCTTCCCAGCGAACGGTTACCACAACTCCAAGAGATGCGAGATAAGAGGGAAATGGAAGGGAAACCATCAGCAGCGAATTTTTATCGTGTCATTGTTACCAATAATCTGTTCCGTCCACTTGGGCATAGAAAACCGAAGCAAGGTCCCTCGTTTCAATTGATCGCTACCGTCATTGACAGCGAGAATGGAAAAAGTAGGGCACTTGTCCAAAACAGTAAAGATCGAAAAATTCACTATGTCACAGTTGGGGAAGCGTTCGCCGGTGCTAAAGTTAAACAGATAGAACCGAACCGCATAACACTGTTGCTAGAGGGAGAATCAAAGGAGTTTCATCTTCCACAAGGAGCTTTATTGGGCCCAATGTACTGAAATCAATGAAACAAGCAGAATGCTACACCAGCATCAGGCGTAGTGAAGTTGGTTATGGCAGTCCTGTTGCCGGGATTGGGAATCTGGTTGCTGTTAGGTGTGACACGAAAATTTTGTAAGGAGATAATCATGAACTGGTCGAAAAGATTTTTAATTTTCAGTTTGTTTGTTTTGGGAATCTCAGTAATTTACTTTGTTGTAACCTCGTATCGGTTGCCTCACCTTGTTGAGCAGGAAGTAGGGTTAGCACCGCATGAGGAAGAGGGGATTGAGATGTCTTACATTCACAATCGGCATGTCTTTTCAGCGAAAACTGATCAATCAAATGAAGAAAGTTTTGCGGTTGAAAATGAGGACGATTCCAAAACAGCCAGCGATGGATCCGTGGATTCGATGCTAGACGAATTAGCTGACGATTTTGAGTTAGAACCAGTGAGCGAGAATCTCGCCGATGCGTTGTCCCCTGAAATCAAACTCAAAGCAGAGCGTTATGCGAAGTTGGCAGAGATGCTCCCCGTTATCGAAGAATTAAGAGATCGAAAATTTAAACTCACCAAACAATATGAAAAATATATCGAAGAACACTACCGGAGACTCCGCCTTCAGGGGGGACCGTATCCAGAACCTGATCCAGCTGTTGAAGAAGAGTATCAAGCTGCAGTGAAAGTCATCGATAAAGAGGTATCTGATTACAATAGGCAGATAGATAATATGTTCCCGGAACTCGACATCACTTATGAGGAACTAGGGATAGATTATATATTTGTTTTCCGTAAAGATCAGGTACTCCGGGAGTATTTCGGCAAAAAATTACCGTTTGATGGGAATTCGGATTACTTTTCGGCTGACTAAACTCGTGGAAATAAGCCATTAGCCGCATACAATGGAGGTCTCAATGAAAAACATACCGCGTACAACCGAGACTTCACAATCTCGGCAAAAGCCAATCCGAAACCACCACCTTCGGCTTTACATTATTTTATCCCTTGTGGTGCATCTGTTAGCTGTTATCACGTTTCTTGCGCTGAAAAAGCCTGTCGTCGAACAGGTGGAGGGAGGTTTCACTGTTACCCTTTCAACAATCAAACAACCCGCGTTGAAACGCACATCAATCTCACACAAACCTCTCGGCCCGATTCACTCCCAAAAAACGTTAGCAGATGCTGGGTTTCAGAGAACACCTTCCCAATTACATCAGGATTCTGGGCAACCTGCGATTCATTCCGTTTCTTTATCCCTTCAGTCCTTCTCTGATGATTCCCCGCCGATGGTAAGTATGGAAAACGCTGAAGGCTTTGGAGGCACGGTTGGTAACACCGCCGAAGGAGGATTAGAGGCCAGCAACGGCAGAGGTATTGGAGCTCCTTCCGTATCAAGCGAAGAAACAATGGACACGGAAAACACCTTGTCCAATTACACCGGGGGACTTCAATCTCCGATGGATAAGGAGAAATCAACGCGAGTGGTTACCCGTGTTGACTCGATTGATTCGGATCGGATTCAATCCCCAACATTAACGCGTAACCGTTCAAATCAGGTTGATGTTGTATTTATCATCTCCTGTAGAGAGGAAATGCGCCCCTACATCAACGACGTAGTAGCATTTGTTAAGCGTAAGATTCAGCGATACAGGGCATCAGCCAAAGATTACCGGATAGGTATCATCACCTCTGACATTGAAGCTTGTGAGGGACCTCAATCCATCAGATACTTTCCGTTGAGCGACCATTTTGATAAAGCCCTTGAAGTGCTAGACCGTGTCCAACTTCGACCATTCTATATGGATATTCAACTGAATGCGATTCAGTACGCACTTGAACGGTGTGCGTTTCGTCCAGATGCCCAGCGTCAGCTCGTCGTCTTTGGTAATGATATTCCGATATGCGGTGGATATTCCCCTCTATCCGTTATTGAACGGTGCCGTGAGCTTGGGGTTGTTCTCAATATTCATGGCGCGGATGCAGAGGTGGGCCCTCTTTTGGCATCGCAGACGGGAGGCAAATGGGTTCAGGCTTTTGAGAATCCACACGACATGACACAGCTAGAACCGCCAAACTGGACCCCCTATTGGAAACTCCAAATCACCCTCAACGATGTGATTGAACAGCGGATCTATGTGCCAGAATAAGCAAGGAGGCAAGTCCAATGAAATGCAATTTTTCCCCGTTTTTAATGTTTTTCCTTGTGTTCGTCGGTTGTAGTCCATCTATGCTTAAGGTTGAACGAGCGATTGCGCCGGGGACTTTGACTGTGATTCAACTCTCGGATAACGGCTCTATAGAACAAACTCTTGACCAACTATCACTGACCGAGACGGTGGCGGGACCTTCTGACATCGTTGTTCGGGACGGGCGTGCTTATATCGCTACTTATAAACAGTTCTTGATAGCGGAAAGTAACGTTAATGGCAAGCTGCGCCTACTGTCTTCGCTCCCACTCCCCGGTTACGATACCGCCCTTGCCTTGCATTCAACAGCTACAATCGCCTACGTCACCAATACAGAAGGCTTACTGGTCCTAGATGTCAGTGACCCAACCCAACCGAAACAGATCGCACATTTAAAGCTAGCTGCCGAACTGGCAAAACTCAATCTTCCAAACCTGCTCAAAGGTCCGACTGGAACCGATATCGGGTGTGAGGACAATAAACTGGTCTTGACGTTGCAGGGGGAAGGTGAAAGTCTAAACACAGCCCTTACCATTATTCCAAGCCGTCCAGGCATCGCTGTAGTGTTCGACGTAGAAAAACCACACTCACCCCGGATTGAACGGGTATTGGGCCCTTTACCCGGTGCAGCCGCCGTAGAGATGGGGCTTTACTGTTATCAAGTCTTTGTTGTTGGGGAGGAACTAGTAGAATACCGAAACCTTACGCGAGTCCCGGGGCCCGGGGGCGGAATCTGGATTAAATCTGACAAATATGTCGGAGGAACAGGTATCCCAGGCGATGTTGTTGAGATGAAATTTGTGATGGGCTCACGCGACGATTGGGAAGCGGGGAAAGCAGCGGATACCATCAAGCAGTATCGCCTCGCCAATCCTCAAGAACGCCGTAAACTTGAGGCACTCACATCGTTGGATCAGGGAGTTGTCTTTATAGCTACAGAACATGCCGTGGTCTCAATGAGCACAAGACATAAGGGACTTACATGGAGACTTAGGAATAACCGTACAGCTTCTGATCGCTTTGCTCACCTCCACGGGATAGATGCCTATGGATATTTCGCGGTGTACATAGCAGCAGGGACAGAAGGTGTCTATGCCTTGAAATGGGATGGAGAGGTCGAATTTAGGAAGCGGAATCATCTCAAAACCCTACGGGCTCCTACCTTGGACGTTGCGGTTTCAGGGGACAAGCTCTATGTGTTGTGTGGTGAACCGAATCTAAGAAATGTGCAACATAATGAGGACTTAATCTCGAATTAGGGAGAGGTGTTTGGTCAATCACTAGGCCTCCATTCACACCAATCTGAATGAAGGCCGAACGATTTCGACATTGCTTGAAGCGGATTATCAATTTGGACCACCCGTTTCAAGCGAAATTCCTATTGAAAGGGGGTGAGAAAAATGAGAAGCATGATGCTTGCCGGGATTATCCTTGTGGCTCTCGTCGTGGTGGCTGTCAACCTACTAGCCGATCCACAAACGTTGAATGCGAGTCAGATGCAGACAATGTACGGTGGAATATGCTATAGCAAATCGGAAGTCTTTACCGAGGGTTGTGCGCCTACATGGACCTGTTCTTCCAGTAAAAAGACAGGGAAAACCGATCACACGAATTTGGGGACTCAGAAGATCAATTACACGACGAGTGGATATAGTTCCTATGAATCTCGTACCAAAGATCACACGTGCAAGGTAACCTCGTTCGATGATTGGAGCAACTCCAAGCCAACGTGTTCACAAAGGAAGAGACCGTCTACTTATTGGAGGGGCCCGAAGTATACGATGCGCGGCAGTGGTTGTAATGACTATAATTAAAGAATCGGTGAGAGGACACTGTTATTTTGTAGTGTCCTTTCATATCTGTTTCGCTAGAGTTACTACAGTTTAGCGAAGAACAGACAGCGAGGAACAGCGTACGAGAATTGGATGTCGACGACTGGTTCTCATTTACTCTCAAGTTTCTGTAGTGGCGAGGTGCACCCTCGCCACTATACCAGTTTACAGTACGTTAAAAGGAATTAAGAAGATGTTAATAATAAGCAGACGACAATGGTTGACGGCATTTCTGCTTCTGGGAACCGTATTTATATTTCAACGGGATGTCTCTGCTAATACAGAGGGCCTCGCCGTTGTGCTCGAAGGGGTCAAGTACCACGACCAGCTTATAAAGTCATGCCGTGTCTCTTTTATGAGTCAAGCATTTACCAGCAAGGAGGCTAATATCGCGGGTACAGAGAGCATAAATCAAGCAGCTGGAGGCGAATGCTTCTTCGCTGATGGGATGCTTGCTTTGATTCAGATTACTCCACACACCCAGTTTGATCCCAAGATGACACTCAAGCAGATCTATGACAAAGAACGAATTATGGAGGTTTATATTCACGAACCCCAAGATGAAGCGGCTTGGCACAAAGTGTTCTATTATCCTGAGCACAGATTTGACCAAGTAGTTGACCAATACTACTCTCCCCTGTTTTGGACGGAGGTAGAAGGGTTGCCACTTGATGAGATTGTTAGTCTTTATGTCAAAGCACCCGATGACAGCGTTCAGTCAAGAGGTTATGAGATGATACAGGAGGAACAGTGTTTTCGCGTCTCCCTGATTGGACCTTTATCTGATATAGATGTGGTTGTCAATCTTGATAGAGGTTATCGCATACAAGAGATTCATATAACGTACAAAAGTGCTACAACTATAGAAAACCACACCCTCATAAAGGTGCAAAAGGTTGAGTGGGAACACTATAAAGACGACATCTGGTATCCAACTTCTACGTATAGCGAAACCTATGATCTCCACAACCAGACAGAGGTAAAGCAGACCCGTTTTCGAGAACAGATACAGTTCAAGGACTTTGAAGCCAATATCAAAATTCCAGAGGATGTGTTTCTCACGGAGCCGCCTCCCGGAGCAGAGTCAGTACACTATTTTTAACTGTAAGGAGGTTTGACCTATGGCAGCGAAAAATTTGGGAGTGGCTGTTTTTGTCAGTACTTTTCTGATATGTATTATGCTACAGGGACAGGATCTTTTTGCCCAACAACCCACCGTGGAAGAACTTCCACAACAAGACGCTGACGATATCTTATGCGGCCCTCGGGCGTTACTCATTTTATGCCGAATGTATGGTATTGACGCAGAATTAGAGGAGTTGGCGCAACTGGCGAAGGTAAATGAGCAAGGCACAAACATGTTTAACCTGCTGAAAGCCGCTCAAGCGAAAGGGTTTTCAGCAGTAGGACGGATTCTCAAGTACACCGAGTTACTCGCGCTTAAGAAGCCGGTTATCGCCTTTGTCAACAACAACCATTTCTCTGTGTTGGAAGCAATAGACAAGCACACTGCGAGAATATCGGATGAAATGACTAACCCTCTGGTCATATCAAGGGAAGAGGTATCCGAGATGTGGCAAGGGCACTGTCTCGTCGTATCGAAATCTCAACCTATTAAAAAGAACGCCGTGCCTAACATCGTATTTGACAAAATTGTATACGATTTCGGTACGATGCCTCGTGGGAGTTCCCTTGAGTATAGTTTCGCTGTAAGCAACAAAGGGAACGTGCCGTTGAAAATTTTTCAGGTTATGGGGGCATGTGATTGCACCGTGAGTGCTCCGGGCAAAAAGGTTCTCCAACCGGAAGAGGTAACCTCCATCCATGTCAAGGCGAATCTTCGAGAAAAAGGGCGTATTAATCGGTCTTTCGTCGTGATTTCAAACGACCCCTATACGAAGGCGTATCCACTTACTATCACAGGTAACGTGGTGGATGCGTTGGAGGTCACACCGAGTAATATTTTCTTACGGCGTATTGGTGTGAAAGATTCTGTTCATCGTACCATCAAGTTTAAAGCACCTAAGAACAAACCGCTTAAAATCGAACGAATTACAGTCCCAGATGGGGTCAAAATCCAAGAATTTCCTGGGGCTACTCCTGATAGCGTAATACTTGAAGCAACCGTTGGTCCCAATTTGCCCCCGGGTCAGTTTTCGGAGCGTATAGAGATTGAATTGAACAACGTCTATGCCACAGAAGGGGCGGCTGCTTCTCCAATTACCATTGAAATCCCTATAGAGGGTATCGTTGAGGGGGATCTGTCCGTCTTTCCTGAACGTTTCTTCTTGGGATTCATACCATCCGGCGAAGAAAAGTCTTGTACAGTCGAACTAAAGAACTCAGAGGAGATACCAATTCAATTCTCCCGAGCACAGGTGAAAGGTGATTCCGTCAAGGTGATTGTAGAGCCGACAAAGCCGGGATATACGTATAAGATAACAGCAACAGCACAGGCAGATGTACCCCAAGGCCAATTGAGAGATACCGTTCGTATCTACATTGAGGAACAAGGGACAGAAAAAGTAGTGGAAATTCCACTCTTCGGAGTTGTACAATGAGAAGGCTATGGGGTTGGTTTCTGATGGTCGTGGGTATATTTCTCTTTTTTGTCTTCTTGTGGGCAAGGGGCGGGATTGCGAAACCTCAGGTGGACAATCTGCCTGAGAAATTAAGGCTACATATTGCTTATATGGCAGGGCATGAGGGTTATATTTTTCCAAAACCGCTTAACGATTTAGGGGGATTGATGCGTTGTGCAAGCATATTGGGTAAACTCCGAATGGTTCATGGGGCGCTGCTGCTTGCCAATGGAAACCAGACGGATCGGATAGACGGCATGGCGAGTACCCTTCACGCTTGCTTTCTGAACGCATTGAGGTTTGACGCTATAAACGTCGGCCCAGGCACCCTCAAGGTTAAGGCTTACGCCCAAGTTCCTTTGGCAGATACTTTATCTTTTCTCAGCAGTAATCTGCTTCATCAAGGAGAACCGGCTTTCCTAACAAAGCGCATCCGGGAAGTTACGTTAGGTGATCGTGTGCTGAAGATTGCGATTGTTGGCGTAACAGCAGCAGCATTCGAGCCTGTTGCCAAGTCTTATTCTCCTGATATAGTGGTTGTTGATGTTGAGCGTTCATTGACCCAAACACTCAGCGAATTACCATCGGATATATCGTTGACAGTTTTACTGGCACACGTCACCGATGAAAATATGGCGTTTCAACTCGCTGAGCAGATAGATGGCATTGATCTGATACTATTTGAAGCCCCCGGTGTCAGTCCCATGTCAGAGCCCCGAACAGTGAATCACACGCTTATCGCCAACGCTGGACCTAGTGTTTCCCACATACGCCATCTCCGCCTTACTCTTAATCCTGATGAAAGGGGTATCCAGAGTTTTGCAAGCACTTTGATTCCTCTATCGGTGAACATACCAGATGCCCCCGCTTTTTTTGAACTCATCGAAGGGTATAGGGAAGTATTTATGTCGGAGGAAAGTGAGCTGGATAAAAAGAAAAAACATTTGATAGATGCGCATCCCAATACATATGTTGGGAGTGAAGTGTGTGCCCGCTGCCATGCGTATGCCTATCATGTCTGGAAGCGTACCAAACATGCAACTCCCTTTGAAGCGGAAGGGAGGGGTTGTCTCGATTGTCATGGCACAGGATACGGTTTTGAAGTAGAAATGGTAGCAGAGAAGGATATATCAGACAACGTTGGTTGTGAAGCGTGTCACGGTCCAGGAAAACAGCACAGTATGCAACCGGAGGCAGCGGTTTATAAGCCGCTGCCGGTTACCGTCTGTGATTCGTGCCATACACATTCACAGAGTCCAGACTTCAGTTACTCAACTTACTGGGAGCGGATAAACCATTAGCCGCATACAATGGAGGTCTCAATGAAAAACATACCCTGTACGAGCAGGACTTCACCATATCGGCAAAAGCCAATCCGAAACCACCACTTTCTGTTTTGCGTTATTTTGTCCCTCGTGGTGCATCTGTTAGTTGTTATGGTGTTTTTCGCGCTGAGAAAGCCCGCTGCCATTCAGGTAGAGGAAGCGTTCACTGTCACCCTTTCCTCCATCAAACAACCCGCGTTGAAACGCGAATCAGTATCACACAAACCTCTTAGCTCGATTCGCTCTCCAAAAGTGTTAGCAGATGTTGGGTCTCAGAGAATACCTCCCCGATTGCGTCAGGATTCTGGACAGCCTGCGATTCGCTCTACCCCTTTACCCTTTCAGTCTTCCTCCGATAACTCCCTACTGACGGCAAGCATGACAAACGCTGAAGGCTTCGGAGGGATGGGTGGTAATGCCGCCGAAGGAGGATCAGGGGAGGACACCAGCACAAGCATTGAAATTCCCTTTGTATCGGGTGGAGCAGCAATCAATTCTAAAAATACCCTTTCCAATCATACTGGTGCCCTTCAATCTCCGGCGGATAAGGAGAAATCGACGCGATCGATTGCCCTTGCTGACTCGATTGATTCAAATCGGATTCAACAGCCAAGGTTGGCACGTAACCGTTCAAATCAGGTTGATGTTGTATTTATCATCTCTTGTAGAGAGGAAATGCGCCCCTACATCAACGATGTTGTTGCATTTGTCAAGCGTGAGATTCAGCAATACCAAGCTTCAACCAAAGATTACCGGGTGGGTATTATCACATCCGACATTGAATTCGTTGATGGTCCTCAATATATCAGATACTTTCCGTTGAACGATCATCTCAATAAAGCCATTCAGGTCATAAACAACATTCCGCTTCAGCCATTCCGCACCGATATTCAACTGAATGCAATTCAGTACGCACTTAAGCGGTGTGTGTTTCGTCCAGATGCCCAGCGTCGACTTATCGTCTTTGGTAACGATATTCCGATATGCGGCGGCTATTCTCCTCTATCCGTTATTGAGTGGTGCCGTGCACTTGGGGTTGTTCTCGATATCCACGGTGCGGATACAGAGGTAGCCCCCCTTCTAGCATCGCGGACGGGAGGAAAATGGGTTCATGCTTTTGAGAACCAATATGACATGGAAACACTCAAGGAGCCAACTTGGGGAAACGCCTATTGGAAACTCCAAATTACCTTGAACGATGTGGTTGAACAGCGGATTCATGTACCAGAATAAGCAAGGAGGCAAGTCCAATGAAATGCAAATCTTCCCCGTTTTTAATGTTTTTCCTTGTGTTCATCGGTTGTAGTCCGTCTATGCTTAAGGTTGAACGCGCGATTGCGCCGGGGACTTTGACCGTGATTCAGCTGTCCGACAACGGTGCTATAGAACAGACCCTTGACCAGTTGCCACTTAATGAAACGATTGCGGGACCTTCTGACATCGTTGTTCGAGACGGGCGCGTCTATATTGCCAGTTACAAACAGTTATCAATAGCAGAAAGCGGGGATAACGGCAAGCTGCGTCTGCTATCCTCGCTTCCACTTCCCGGTTACAATGCAGCCCTTGCCCTCCATTCAACCGCTGCGATCGCCTACATCACTAATACAGAAGGCTTACTGGTCATGGATGTCGGTGACCCAACCCGGCCGACACTAGTCACACATCTGAGGTTGGCAGACGAACTAGCTAAACTCAACCTTCCAAACCCACTCAAAGACCCGGTTGGAACCGATATCGGATGTGAGGACAATAAACTGGTCTTGACATTGCAAGGGGAGAGTGATAGCCTAAGTACACTCCGTGCTAGTATTCCAAGCCGTGCGGGTATCACTGTGGTCTTCAACGTGGGAAAACCCCACTCACCCCAGATTGAACGAATTTTGGATCCCTTACCCGGTGCAGCTGCTGTAGCAATGGGGCTTTACCGTTATCAGACCTTCGTTGCCGGTGATGAGATGGTAGAGTATCAAGACTTTAAGCGAGAACCAACCCCTGGGACGGGTCTCTGGTTCAAGACCGTCGAGCATCCCGGCGGACAGCGAACCACGGGGGATATTCCGGGGAATGTTGTTGAGATGAAATTTGTGATGGGTTCTCGCGAAGATTGGGAAGCCGGGAGGACAACTGATATTGCCAAGCAGTATCGGAGTGCTAACCCTCAAGAACGCCGTGAACTTGAGGTGCTTACACCGTTGGATCAGGGTGTTGTCTTTATAGCTACAGAACATGCCGTGGTTTCAATGCCCACATCACTGAAGTGGCTGATATGGAGACTCGATAATAACCGGACAGCTTCCGATCGCTTTGCTCACCTCTATGGGATAGATGCCTATGGATATTTCGCCGTGTACGTGGCAGCGGGAACCGAAGGCGTCCATGTATTGAAATGGGACGGCACAATCGAATTTAGGAAGCGGGATCATCTCAAAACCCTTCCGGCTCCCGCCTTGGACGTTGCAGTTTCGGGGGATAAGCTCTATGTGTTATGCGGCGAACTAGGCCTACGGAATGTGCAACACAATGAGGACTTAATCGCGAATTAGAAGAAATAACCAATATTTGCTTGATTAATCAGTCAACCTGTAGGTGCTCTAAATTGCTTGCGTTATTAACAGGCAACCTCCGCCGGTTGTGGACAGAAACTCTCCAGTGGCGGTCAATGCCCTCCGCTAACTACCGATTTCTCAACAAATATCCTACGCGGAATCGGATCGGATTAGATGCCCACGCCGCTCGCTGCCTTCAAGGACACTACAAAACTGAAAATAGATCAGTTCGTGATCCGCCCACAGTGTATGCTCCACACCCCGCACACACGCCACCATATCCCCCGGCTCAAGCTGCACCGTCTTCGTGATCCCCGTTGGGAGGCGCAGCGTCACCTTGGGAGTCCCCGCCGTGAAGAGCCAATATTCATCGTAATCGTGGTAGTGAAGCTCGACATCTGCGTTTGCGGGCAGACGGTATTCGTGAAGACTCTCTGAATTGACAGGGTTCAGCAACTCCGCCAATAACCCGGTAATCCTCTCACCTTTCCCGATATGTACCACACAAAGTAAAGGATCGTCTATCCGTTCAGCGATCAATGACATAGGGGGACCTCCTTTGGTCATTAGGGATAACAGGCTATCCCGTCTTAATCGCTCATGTTAATATTTAGTGCAAAGAAACCGAGTTTTCAAGAAAAAACTCGGTTTCTCTTCATGCTCTACACTTTTTTACATGAACCTCTCGTTTTAGTTATCGCCAGCGGTCGCGTACCGGCTGTTTTTGTGCCCTTGAGAACAGATCCCGCCAGTCGTTAGATCCATCGTTTTCGCGGAGCTCCAAGCGCACACCCTCTACATAGGCGGGACCGTTGCCTGCGTTGAAGTATCCAAGCCCCTGATCTACCATGTGGACGCAGCTGCCGTCTGGATAGACGACCGTCTTGATAACGTCCGGCATTGAGTGAATCGGTTCTCCGCGTTTCTCAAAGCCGTCCAACCGCTCTTGAGACACCCGATATTTTTCGACAGCATCCTCATCTAACTCAACACCGAGTCCAGGTCCATCGGGGACTTGCTGATACCCGCCCACCACCTCGATCGGCTTTTTGAGGAGATGATCGCTGTAGATGTTGATACAGCTAATCGTGGGCCAAGTCGCGTGGGTGAGGACCGCGCCCAAGTGGGCAGCCCACGTCGTCGTTAAGCCGTTGCCTACCAACTGTAACCAGAAGGGCATCTGTGCTTCTGCGCTCAAGGCACCTTGCCGCACAACCTCGGATTTCCCGCCGCCGATAACATAACCATCACACACCCGCTCACGGACGCTAGTGATGTAAGGTGGGCTCCCGAAGTGCATAGCGATCGGTCGGTTGACCGATTGGCGGATCTGTTTATTGCCCAATACGTCGTCTTGTGGTATGGGGGTTTCAAACATAGCGACGTTAGAGCATTGCTCCAGTTTCTTCATGACTGGAATCGCAGCGGACGCGTTCTGGAGCGAACCGTTCGGATCGAGGTCTAACTTGAAATGCGGCGGCACACTCTCGGAGACTGCTTCAACTTGGGCGACGATATCCCACCACGGGCGCGGCTTATTCTTGAGACTGGTGTAGCCGTTTGCCACAGCGTCCATTGCTTCGCCTGCCCAATCTTCGGGGGAGGAATCAACACACCACCAAGAGATCGGCGTCCAATCTCGCACCTTTGTGCCAATCAGTTGATGGACCGGCACCTCAAGGATCTTACCGACGACATCAAAGAGTGCCATCTGCAACCCGGCACCGAGCGAATCCTCGTTCATCAGTTCGGCGGGGCGTTGCCCGAGGACCCTTGCTACGGTCTGGTCGGTTACTCTGCCGTAAGTGTAGCGGATAACGGTCTCACCCCAACCGACGTGCCCGGTGTCCGTTGTAACCTTGCATAGTTCCAACACAGACCAGTTGTAAACCGACGAAATACTGGTACGGGTAATCTTTTGCTGCCGCGGGGTAAACGGTACATCAACGACAATGCGTTCGATATTTGTGACTTTCATTGGATTTTCCTTTCTATAGGACCTTAGAATTACCTAAGTTGCTAGTTGCGTTACGATACCACATACATGTCGCCCCGCTGGGGCTTTAAGGCTGGTTTTATCCTGTTTTCTATACACATGTCGCCCCGCTGGGGCTATGAGTCGGGCAAGATGCCCGACCTACGGATATTGGGAGTCGACTTTTACTGCGTCACATACAACTAGCAACTCGCGTTAGAATTAATGAAATACTCCAAACCGGTGCGGTCCGATAAATCGAGACCAGGGTTGCAAACCACACCTACCGGGTAGGATTGAATGCGGTGCGGTTAAAAACCGCACCTACCGGGGGGTGAAAGTGTCTATTTATTTAGGAGTTATGCACTTCAGTAGGGAACGCAGATCTGCGTTCCCTACGAACTCCTTGAGGGTGTTTCGGCTGTAGTTACCCAATTTATCGGGCATTGGCAACGGTGTCCTGTAACGATAAATCACCGAGCTGCAAGTCTAAGACTCTCCAAACAGGGCGAGTGAGCGTGCAACTGCGTAAGTCCTATTATTTTTAGAATTCACTATAATTTGGTTCATGCAAAAAGAAAGTGCAATGCACGAAGAGAAACCGAGTTTTCAAGAAAAAACTCGGTTTCTGTTGCACGATTTTTTAATATGAACCTCTAATTTTTGGACGTTGGACGGAAGCGGTCAATCTCTGTCCCAAGGGAATAGGAGCGTTGGTTGATTTGCATAACGTTTCATCTTGAGAACGATACGACTACCTGTGCCGGGAGCCAGACGGACGGTAAGAGCGGATTTGTCTATCGACACGGTTTTGTCATCGGTAGCGGCACTGACAAGCTGGTGTTCGGCATACGCGCCGCCCTGAACGATAACCGTCCGCTCTTCGATGGGGTTGATGTTGACAAGCGAGAGCGTCGTCTCGTCATCGGTCAACTTCTCGACGAGTGCGGCGACATCTTCCGGTATCCCAGCGCGACGGTTCGCAGGATCGAAATAGCGGACGCGACAGTGTAGGGGTTCACCGAATCGCGGTGTGATGCCACCGAGCATCAGTTCTATTAGACTGCTGCCCACCGCAGGGTTAAAAGCCAACGTGTCGTCCGAGAGTCGCGTATCCGGCGTTGTGGTATCCTCATGCATCCCCTGCATTTTCCGGCGGAGTGTGCTGAAGTCGCGTCGGAACGCCTCTGTCGGATAGTCCGGATTATTTCCTTCCAGATATCCGATCCAGCCGTCCGTGGGCAGCCACTTGAGGACATCACGGTTCATCGACCAGTAGTAGACATCTAACGCGCCTTGATTGTACGGCTGCGGCTTGTAGCTGTACCAACCATCGTCTCCATACATACTGGGATACATCACCTGACCGTCGATTGTTTTCTGGTTTGAATTGATCGTCTCAATCATTTTCCGCCACACATCGACATAGCTTTGGTCGCCTGTAGCAAGCAGGGCATTTCCAAAACCGGCAACCCCTCGCACATGGGCGTTGCGATCTGCCAATGCGCCCGTTTGCGGAACGACAACGGTGAATCCCCAACCGTAGCACCCGCCGTACCATTTGCCATCGCACTCCCCTCCGATTGTGCCGTCCAGACCGATATTAGAGGGGATAATCCCGCCGTTGGCAGCTGTCCGCTCCGCCCAAGCGTCAACGTACTCAAGGAGCCACGTTTTGTATTTCTCTTCACCGGTGACCATATAGGCGTTGATCGCAAGGGTTGTCGAAGCAAGATTCAGTGGATGGTCGCCGACGATGTCGGTATAGTCCTTGAAATGCGCTAACATCTCCTCGAAATTACGCTCGCCATGTTTCGCATCGAAACGTCCTTCAACTTCGATCGGATCACCCGCCCAATCCAGCGCAGTCGCTTTGCGGAGGAGGGGACCTCGACTGCCGTTGAACATACTGCGGATAATTTTATGTTCCGGGTCGTAGTTCGGAGCCTGGGGATCTTCGTTCATGTAGAGGCCGGCGAAACGTCTCACCCGATTTTGGAAGGTGCGATCGTAGGGATCCGACAATCCTTGCAGGTTAAAGACCGCAAGCCCTTCGCCGTGATGAAACCAGTCGAACATGACGGAGAACTCCTTATAATACATCCCCTCGCGGGCGATTGGGACCTCCACTGTTTTCGCTTCTGTATATTGCAGTAGGTGTCCCTCCCATGCCAGTTTATACATTTCCAAGATGCTATCTGAGGCACCGAGCGCGTGCAAGATGGGCCAACCTGTGAGATTTTCGATGGCATCGTCGGGACCGTCGTTCCCGCCCCAGCGCGGGATGCAGATCAGATAACCACGTTCGTCAAAATAGCGGTCAAAAAATGTCTCACAGGCGAGGGTTTGGGCGTGGATAAGTTCCCGCTCCAAAAGTGCCCAATTTGGCGGTGGAAGGGGTGTATCTATCGTAAGGGTGTTTCTATTCACATTTGGTATCGGCATAATTTATCTCCTTTGTGTTGGTACATTGGTTCATTAAGCTAGTGGGCGATATATTCTTTTGTAGGGGTTGGGTTTCCCAACCCGTTGGACGAGGTCACCTCGCCCCTACGAGCTATCTAGGGCGTGTTGACATTTTTGATGCTGCTGATTCGGCAACCGATGTAATCATCGGGTAATCTGCCATAAGTAGCGCGAACTGTTAGTTTGCAAACGGGGATCACAATCTAACAGATCGTGGTACAAAAGACTGCTTCAAACTGACGGACGATATATGCTTTCGTAGGGGTTGGGTTCCCCAACCCGTCGGGCGAAGGGAGAATCCTCGATGAAATCGGATCGGGCGAGGAGACCTCGCCCCTACGATAACGGGCAGCCTCACGTCGTGGACTGAATATGGGGAATGATTGAAAGGTCAAATTCCCTTCTCTGTCCACTCTGGACCGTCGCTAGCATCTCCTGACAACGAAGAATTCCCTCAGTGAGCGGTTTGAGTTCAACCCCCAAATGCTGGTCACCGAAGGCTATTAGCTTTGCATAGGCTTTCGACCATTGGCTCTCCGCTCCCACATAGTTTCGGTTCAACAGATGAAAGCAGCCAACGCTCAGTTGGAGTAGTCCTTGATAGAAGGGACGATCGGGTCCCATCTCGATCATCCATACGTCCTCTAAAGTTTCGTGGCACTCGAAGTAATCGCCATTATTAAACTCTTGAATCCCTTTTTTAAGTGCTGCTTGTTTGTCCATTGGTTCATTAGTGCAATGTCAGCAGAGCCTACCTGAACTCTTCATCGTGGTATACCTCTTCCAAGCGGGTTGATGTAATGAATGCAAAGAATCCCACGCCCAGCGCGATTGCAAAGGTATATTCATAACCGATCCATTGGATAAGTTGACCTGCAGCTACCGGCATAAAACCGAAAGGAAATACCAGCGTGTTCATGAAACCGATATAGGTGGGGCGGTTCAGTGGAGGCGCAATATTAATCATGTATGTCATGAATCCGACCATCATACCGCTCATGGAGGCACCGCCGAGTACAAACGTCAGAAAATAGAACGGCAACTGCCATGCCTGTGGCAGAAACTGGATACAGATTGCCACCAGCGGTGCCGTGCAAGCGAGCAGTGCGGTGCAGATCAGTATCCATCGAACACCGTACCGTCCACTCATATAGCCCCATAAGATGTTCGACAGCACCCCACTGACAGCCCCAACCGCAAGGAACAGCCCAATCGTCTCATCTGAAATGCTCAATTTGTCCAAAGCATAAGGTACGTAGAAAGGCATGCACATCCGTCCGACATTGACGAAGATTCGGTACACGATGAAATCTCGATAATTCCGATCCATCTTGAGGAAATGCGGTCCCTGTTTGATGTGCTGCCAGAACGTTTTGCGTTCGGTTTGAACGGGACGGATTGGCTCGCGGATTTTAAGGAAAACGAAAAGCGAAATTACCGCCATAAGCGCAACGCCAAAGAACAGAAGCGCATAGTTATTCGGAAAGACTAATCCAGAGTCATCGCTCAAAATGTAGCGAACCAGAAAACCGATGAATATGGTGAAAAACCCGCCGATGAAATTGCCTATACTGAAAAATCGTGCACGTCGTAACGGTTCAATCGTTTTGGAGATAATGTCCATATACGCAACGGACGACGCGCCCATCGATGAGGTGCCTAGAAAATAGAGGAAGATGAAACCCGCAGCGAGTAAACCGTAATTCCGTGCACCGATCCAAACCGTACATGCGGCAGCGGCAAGCCACACAGCGGTGTGCACACTCATGCCGAAGATATAGAACGGCATCTTGCGCGGTTTGTGTTCGAGCAGATTGGAGATCAGCAGTTGGGGCCACATCCACCCCACTGACATCAGCGAGCCGGTCAAGCCGACGAGGGTATTGGAGGCGGTGAGCTTATAGATAAAAGCAGAAAGCACCGTCGTGCTGTCCGATAAGGAGAAAGAGATTCGCCCAAATATCCCTTGAAATATGGCGATCCAAAAGTTACGGTTCTGTTCTCGCGTTTTGTTTTCTTCCTCTTGGGGCTGTGATTCGGGCATGTCCGTTGAAGCGGTTTTCATAGCTGGTTTCGGCTTCCTTTTTAAGCGGTCTCCTCTTCATAATACACATCTTTCAGCCGTGTTGCTATTAAAAATCCAAATACTCCCATTGCCACGGACATCAAGAATATCCCTTCGTAAGTCAGTAGCCCTACCAGTCTGCCTGCTAACACCGGCATGAAACCACACGGAAATAGTATCGTGTTCATAAAACCGAGATAGGTCGGACGAACTTTGGGCGGTGCGATATTGATCATATACGTCATAAAGCCGACCATCATACCGCTCATCGCTCCGCCGTTGAGGGCAAAAATTGACAGGTAGACGGGCACCCGCCAAGCCGGCGACAGGTACTGCACAAAAACAACGATCAAGGGCGATGCCCAAGCCATTGCTGATGTGAGAATCAGGATCCACCGTTCACCATATTTCTCTGCGGCGTAGATCCATAAAAAGTTTGAGATGACACCACTGGCTGCGCTGACAGCAATGAACAGTCCAATCGTCGCTTCGGGAATTGCTAGTTTGTTCAGTGCATACGGGACGTAGAAGGGACCACACATCCCTGCGGCATGGCCGAAGATCCGAAAATACAGGAATAATCGATAATTTCGGTCTGTCCGAATAAATTGCGGTCCCTGCTTCAGATGTTGTCGAAGGGTGCGGCGTGTGGATTGGACCGGGCTAATAGGTTCACGGATTCTCAGAAAAATAGCGCACGCCATGCCAACAGAGACAGCACCACAGGCAAACAGGATCGCGTAGTTATGTGGAAACGCTAATCCGAAATCATCGTCCAAGACATATCGGACAAAAAAACCGATGAAGAAGCTACAGATCCCGCCGGTGATGTTACGCAAACTAAAAAACCGTGCGCGCCGATGCGGTCCTATTGCCTTAGAAATAATATCCATGTACGGAATCGTCGAAACACCCATCGACGAAGAGCCGACAAAATAAAAACAGAGAAGACAGGCAGCAAGCAGCCCGAAGTCACGAGGACCGATGAGCAGCGTGGACAGAAAAATTGCGACCCATGCGAAAGTACGGATACCCATACCGAGCGCGTAGAAGGGCATCTTGCGGGGGCGATGTTCTAGGAGATTTGAGATAAGTAGCTGAGGCCACATCCAACCAGCAGTGCCGATTGAACCGACCAACCCAACGAGGGTATTTGAGTTGGTGAGTCTATAAACAAAAGCGGAGAGGACAGTCGTGGAATCAGCAAAAGCGAAGGAGATGCGTATAAATGTGCCTTGAGCGACAGCTAAGAAAAAGGTGCGTTTCTGTTCTTTGGCTTTGTCTTCTCCACTCTGTGACTCTGTCTCTAGTGTATCAGTTGACGCAATTTTCATAGTGTGTTTGATTTACCTCAAACCTCGAAATATGAAGGAAGATTTATAATGCAGAGAAACGGGGATAAGTTCCTAGTGTAAACTATAGTGGATTTTAGAATTAATGAGACGCTCCAAACCGGTGCGGTTAGATGAAGATTAAAAAAACAGTTCGGTAATTTGCTAGCGACACCGGCGCGGTTGAAAACCGCGCCTACCGTGTGTTTCGAGGAAAATAGGGATTACCGATTTAAATACTTAAACTTCATGAAACCGCACCTACCGGTCCCGATAAATCAACACGATTTGGCAATTTGTCAGGGCCCTGTCAGGTCTAAACTCTGAAATGCGTAGATCCTGGTCTATTCACTTTGCGTAAGTCCTAACTACACTTTTGTCTTGTGGGTTAATCCAAAGTCAACGGGAGCCGCTGATTTTTAGGAGCGACTTTGAAACAATCCCCGTAAAATGGATGATTGTCATGGATAATCGATCTGTGATATTATACCCTATGTTAGGTCTTTTGTGCATTATGTATTATGGCACATTTCACAAAATTTGAGAAAGGAAATTACAATGTCCAAACCAAAAGTCTTAATCGCACACCGCCCGGGCCCAGAAATTGAAGCCATGCTCGCAGATGCCCCATCGGAACTTGATATCCAATTCTTGCCCGAAGGCGAAAAACTCGGCGATCATGTCTCGGATGCTGAAATTGTCTACGGCACCGTCGGTGAATCAGATTTTCCTCAAGCGAAAGCGTTGCGCTGGATACAACAACCCTTTGTCGGTGTTGAATGGGCGCGGTTCCCCGCCTTCATGGAGAGCGATGTAAGCCTCGTCAACAGCCGCGTATTGTACGGTCCCCAGATTGCCGAACACGCCTTCGCGCTCCTGCTCTCGCTGACGCGAGGCATTATCACCCAACTCGATTTCATGAGACACAAGCACTGGGAATGGACGCCAACCATCGAAATTGCAGGCATGACCATGTGCATTCTTGGGCTTGGCGGTATCGGTCGTGCTGTCGCGGTAAGGGCGAAGGCGTTCGACTGTAAGGTGATCGCTGTCGATAAAGAACCTGTCGAAAAGCCGGATACGGTTGATGAGCTCGGTCAGATGGACTCGCTGCTCGATTTCCTCGCCCAGACCGACATTCTGATGGTCTGCTGTCCGATTACACCGGAGACGCACAAACTGCTATCGCACGATCAGTTCAGTGCGATGCCGGAAGGCAGTTATATCGTCAATGTCAGCCGCGGCAAAGTGGTTGATGAAGATGCTATGATCGCTGCACTTGATAGTGGTAGGTTGGCGGGAGCGGGGCTGGATGTCACCTACACGGAACCGTATCCTGAAGATGGACCGCTATGGATGAGACCGAATGTGATTTTGGCGTCTCACACCGCGGGTGGATCCCAGAACATTGGCAAGCGTGCGATGGAGCTGTTTATTGAGAACCTACACCACGATGTTAAGGGTGAACCGTTGGTCAATAAAATCGACAAGGAAAAGGGGTATTAGAGGGGTATTGGGGCAGTTGGTAGGGCTAGCAGGTTCAATTCTCGTGCCGATTTCAACGGTGGTTGATGGGGTAGGAATAGATGTGATGCGTGATGGTTTGCTGAATACCCCACCACGCATCATAAAAACTGTTTTTAGCCACCATTGATGGCAGAGACAATCTGTCCTGTGGTTGGGTATTCTCCCGTTTCCAACTTGGAATAAATCAGCTTTCCGTTCAGGGAGACTTCAAAGCATCCACCACCACTGGGAACGAGGGTAAGTCCTTTAACGTCTGTTTTGAATTTGCTCAATAAATCGTCCGTCAAACTGACGGCTCTGGGCAGGTAGTTTCAAGCGGAGCAGTATTCAACGCGCAGTTCCATTGTTAGTCCTCCTAAGCGTATCAGAAGTTCCCAGAGATTCGATTCGGTATGATATTCGCTTCTCCGGGCGGGTGATTTGAGTGCTTGTTAGCACGAATTGGATTCGTATTTACTCGAACCAACTGAACTTATCCCCAGCCTTTAGATAGCAAAGGGTTCGATTTAAGGTGAGGCTTGCTGGGTGTAAGCAACCAGAGTGGAATCGTTCCTAATTCTTGTTTGATATTGCTTCAAAGAATCTCTGTCGGTCATCTCGAAGGTCTTGGGCGAACTGATCGAGTCTCTTTTCAAAACTTCTTAACTCTTTAGAAAATTCGTCCATTCTCTTTTCAATGCGCTGAATGTCCCTTGATGTAGGAATACCCCTAAAGAGAATAATCAAAGCAACGCTAGCGGTGATAATTTGTGGAAGGTGCTTGATTATACTTTCCATGTTGTATCACTCCTCTTCTGTAGTGCGTCTATTGTATCATTTAGGTTTTTAAGAATCAACCAAAATTGAAAGCGTCCAATTTTGAGGAGAAGTTGTCATACATTCATCACGCCATTGGTATATTACAGGAACCTGACCATAGGGGTGAAGGGTGCGAAGGGGCACATCTTAAATTTTACAAGAAAAACTATGAACTTCGCAAGTCTTTTTTTCGAGTGATAGAAGGGCATAATCAAAAATTGGGCATAAAGTAGGGAGTTGAAAAACAGTGAGATTTGGCGTTGTGACCCACGCGGTGGGACATCATCTGTCGTTTGAAAAAACTTTAGCGGCGATTAAGCGACTCGGTTTTGATTTCATCTTATTGCTAACGAGTCGGGGGGCAGAACCTGTAAATGCGGAGGGTAGGAGTGGAAGCCCATTTCCCAACGTTCTCGATTCTGATCCTGAACATGTCCGCAAGGCGATGCGTAACGCTGGGTTAGAAATCGGCGCGCTCCATTTTTCCGGGGACATCAATATCGACAGCGATGCGGGAATCGAACCGACGGTTGCGGGGTTAAAGGAGTATGCGGCTTACGCATTGGCGTTGGAGTGCAAATACTTAACGCACCCTGTTTCGAGTTGTGGCAGGTCTAAGGTGCCTACGGTGGAAAAAGCGGCGGAGATCAAACGACTCGCTGCCTGCATGAACGCGGTGGCAGAGACCTTTATGAGCGAGGGGCTGCGAATCGGGGTTGATATTCACCATACCGCGTGGGTGGAGGGTTTGGACGATTGCCGCCTCCTGCTCGACTCGATGCCGTGTGAGAACGCTGGCATTATCCTCAACATCGGACACATGACTAGCGCAGAGGGGTACGGGTGGTTGCTTGTTGATGAGTATCCTAACCGGATACCGGTTGTGGGTTGGAAAGACCATAGTCTGGCAAAGGATCGGCCGCGTCCCATGTGGTCAATTGAGTTGGGGACGGGACACAGTCCATTTGAACTGTATATCAAGGCGTTCAAACGGAATGCGGGAGACCGCGTCCATCTGATTAATTGCGAAAATGTCCCAGACGATGAGCGTTCCGCTGTCCTGCAAAGGAGCCGCGAATACCTGACGACCCTTTGGGATACTGTTGGGTAAAGGAGAAAGGGAAGTTCAATGTTCAAGGTTGCGATTCTTGGCTATCGTGCACAGGGGTCTAATCACCACGCGCCGTCGTTTGCCAAATTGTCCGATTGCCAGATTGTCGCTGTCTGCGACATTGTTGAGGAACGGGCGAGGGCGGGGGCAGAACGGTACGGTGTGCCAGCCTATACCAATGTGGACGAGATGCTCGACGCTGAACAGATCGACATCGTGGATATCCCTGTCAGTGAGGGGTATCGGTATGAACTTGTCATGAACTGTTTGAGGCGGGGATTGCATGTGTTCACCGAAAAGCCGTTGGCGGGAGCGGAGGGGCAGTACAGAATTCAACCCTCCGATGTACCAGTTGCCCAAGAGATGATTGACGAATGGCGACGACACGATGTACACTTTGGTATCTGTTTTTGTCTCCACGCCTCACGCAATGTAAAGCGGGTGAAAGAGGTCATCCAGAGCGGTCAGTTGGGGCAACTTCGGCAGATCCAGGCTCGCACTGCTCTGGGATCCTGGAATCACATCATTGATATAGTGCGGTTTCTGAGCGGAGAGGTACAAGAGGTTTTTGCCTATGCCGACGGTGAGGAGATGGGAAACAAGGCGGCGTGTCTGAAGTTTGAGAGCGGTGCGGTGGGGACGTTGACAGTTTCACAGGATTTGGGGCTGCAATTTCAGATTAAGTGGATTGGTGAGTTGGGAGAGGCGACGATTGACAACATCGCGGGCACTGCGTATTGGCACCTACACGGTTCGCATGATGTGACCCATTGGAGCGATGCACGACAGTTAGATGGGGGTACATATGGCACCCAATTCGAGGATCTAATCGCCGACTTTGTCGCTTCTATCAAGGAGCATCGACCTTTCGTTGCAGACGGTTGGGCGGGGTTACGTCACATGGAGATTGATGCTGCAATCACGGAATCGATCAGGACCGGCAAGTCGATCCCCATTCGCCGATACAGGTCGGATCAGGGGCGCACCATTTTAACTTTGACTTAGATGACTTGGCTCAGGTGAATAGAAAGTACCAAACGCAAAGAGCGTGAAACGTGATGCGTGAAACGTAAAAAAACGTTGGTTCATTGGTGGATTGGTTCATTTTCTCAACGTGAGGAAACGACTTTTTGGGGAAGGAAAATTGATGGAATATCGTAACTTTGGTACGGCGGGCGTTCAGGTATCGCCCATCTGTCTGGGGGTTGCCTTTCGTGGGCGACCCGATAAAGCAATCCAACGAGCAACAATCGAACACGCGATCGAGGGTGGTGTCAATTTCATTGACTGCGCGAACACCTATCAGCGTGGGGATTCTGAACGTATCCTCGGCGAGACTATTAAGGGACGGCGGGATCAGTTTGTCATTACCACCAAAGTATGCGAACCCATCAACAAGGGAACGAATGACCCAATGGGACCGAACGACCGGGGGTTATCACGTTTTCATGTCATGCGTGAGGTAGAAAAAAGTCTATCGCGCCTGCAAACAGATTACATCGATATCTATCTGCTCCATCATGTGGATCCGACGACACCGATAGAGGAGACGCTGCGAGCGTTAGATGATCTTGTACGGCAGGGGAAGGTGCGGTATATCGGTTGCGCTAACTTTGCTGCGTGGCAGGTGTGTCAGGGATTGTGGATTAGTGACCGTCGCAACCTTGCGCCCTTTATCTGTGTGCAGAGCCATTATAATCTGCTGGATCGTTCTCCTGAACGGGAGATTATGCCTTTCTGCCGTGCGGAAGGGTTGGGGATGATGACGTATAGTCCACTGGCTATCGGGTTGCTGACGGGACGGTTTCGGCACGGTGTAGCACCGCCGTCCGATACGCCGTGGGGACAAGGACGGTTAGGATTCGAGAAGATGATGACACCTGACGCTGATCGGGTGGTAGAAACGCTCATTCGCATTGGAACGGAACGTGGAAAAACGCCTGCCCAAGTTGCCATCGCATGGGTGCTGTCACACCCTGAGATCTCCGCAGCGATGATTGGTCCTGACAGCCCAGAACAGGTTGAGGAAAATCTAGGCGGTGTGGGTTGGGAATTGACTGTTGATGAACGTGCTGCGTTAGACAAAGCATCGGTGTGGGCACTCGCCGGTGAGAATGTAGGTTGATGTGATGGGGTAGACGATGTAGGAGGTGCGCTGCCAAGCAACAAACGAAGGAGGCACAGAGACCACGATGAGATACAAATTAAGCATTATCGCAACACCCGAACCCGAAGGGGGTTTTACCATAACTTGTAAAGAACTCCCAGAATTAATAACCGTAGGAGATTCTCTAGATGAAGCGATAGAAAACATTAAAGATGCTTTCATAGCAGTCTTTGAAATATACCAAGACACAGGTCGCACACTACCAGAAGGCATTAAGGTTTCAGAGACATAATGTCCATAAATATATCTACTGATTCCATAAGTTTCTGTGTCGGATTTTAGATTGATCTTGGACACATTTTAAGGTATACTACTCATGCAAGCAAAATAGTTTTGATAAACTGGTTGTTTTTACTACGCTTTTACCCCGGCTGCCGGGGTTTTTTTATTCTGTTTTTCTAATTACACCCCATTGAGGTATCCGATGATCGCTAAACAGATTCCAATCTTAAACGCCGATGCCGATGAACTATCACGCATCAGTCAGGAGGGGTTGCTTTCGCTGAATCTCGCTGAAATGCAGGCGATCCAAGCTCACTTCGCCAAATTGGAGCGAAATCCCACCGATGTCGAGCTTGAAACTATTGCCCAAACGTGGTCAGAGCATTGTGTTCACAAAACATTTAAGAGCATGATTGAGTATGCGGAAAAAGGGCGAGAGACGGAGATGATTGATGGACTGTTCAAGACGTATATCCAGCGGGCGACACAGGAGATTGGGGCGGAGTGGTGTGTCTCCGTTTTCATCGACAATGCGGGCATCATTGAGTTTGATGATAATTACAATATCGTTTTCAAAGTCGAAACGCACAATCACCCCTCCGCAATCGAGCCGTATGGCGGCGCAGGCACAGGAATCGGTGGCGTGATTCGGGATTCGCTCGGTACGGGGTTGGGTGCGAAGCCTATTCTCAACACGGATGTTTTCTGTTTCGGCCTCCCCGATCTTAGCTATGACGAACTCCCCAAAGGCGCGCTCCATCCAAAACGGATCTTCAAAGGCGTTGTCTCGGGTGTACGGGACTACGGCAATCGTATGGGGATTCCGACGGCGAATGGGGCTATCCTATTTGACCCACGCTATACGGGGAATCCGCTCGTCTATTGTGGCAACGTCGGTCTGATCCCCAAGGATCGGTGTGATAAAACGGTGGAACCTGGTGATCTGGTCGTTGCTGTCGGCGGACGCACCGGACGGGATGGGATTCATGGGGCGACGTTCTCCTCTCTGGAGTTGGACGACACCTCCGAAAGCCTCGGCAGCGTCGTGCAGATCGGCAACCCGATTATGGAGAAGAAAATCGTCGATGCCCTGATGGGTGCCCGGGATCGGCAGCTTTATCGCAATATCACGGATTGCGGTGCCGGTGGATTTTCCTCTGCCGTTGGGGAGATGGGCCAGGAGATAGGTGCGGAGGTGCATCTGGAAAACATACCGCTCAAATATACAGTCCTTGATCCGTGGGAGATCTGGTTGTCCGAGGCGCAGGAAAGAATGGTAATTGCCGTACCGCCTGAGAATATAGAAGAATTGATGGCGATCTGTGAATCAGAATCGGTTGAAGCGACTGTACTCGGTACATTCACCGATACCCACAGGCTGCGCGTTTTCTACCGGGGAGAGGTTGTAGGAGACCTTGACATGGATTTCCTCCACAACGGCTTGCCTCGCCATACGAAAAAGGCGGTCTGGGATCCGCCGCAACACCCTGAACCTGAACCGGGTCAAATCGGTTCACCCCCACTCACCGAAGACCTCTGTCGTATCCTCGCAAGCCCCAATGTAGCGAGCAAGGAGTGGGTTATCCGGCAATACGACCATGAGGTTCAGGGCGGGTTGGTTCTCAAGCCGCTCGTTGGGCGCGAGAATGACGGTCCCGGCGACGCTTGCATCACAACGCCTGTTCTCGGCTCCCGAAAAGGGGTCGTTGTGGCTAACGGGATCAATCCGAAGTATGGGGACATTGATCCGTACCACAGCGCAGCAGCGGCGATTGATGAAGCGTTGCGAAATATCATCGCTGTGGGTGGGAATTTGGAGCAGACTGCGCTGCTTGATAACTTCAGTTGGGGCAATCCCGACAAACATGACCGTCTCGGTGGCTTGGTGCGTTCAGCGCGGGCGTGTTACGACATCGCTGTTGCGTATGGCACCCCCTTCATTTCTGGTAAGGATAGCCTCTACAACGAATACCGTGACACCACCACCGGCGAGCAGCTTGCGATTCCGCCGACCCTGCTTATCTCTGCGATCTGCGTGATGCCGGATGTGAGCAAGGCGGTGTCGATGGACGTGAAATCGCCCGGCAACCGAGTCTATGTCATTGGTAAGACCTATGCTGAACTTGGTGGTTCGCACTACTACGCGGTTCACGGTTTCATCGGAAACGTTGCCCCGAAGGTACGACCCGCTGAGGGGAAGCGAACGATGGAGGCGTTGAGTCTTGCGATTGATCAGGGGCTTGTGCGCTCCTGCCACGATTGCTCCGAAGGTGGTATTGGTGTGGCTGCGGCGGAGATGGCGTTTGCCGGTGGGTTTGGTATGCACCTTTCGCTTACAGACCTACCCCGCGACCCCGATGTTACATCGGATGATGCGTTACTTTTCTCAGAGTCGAACAGTCGATTCATCGTGGAAGTCGCGCCGGAGAAACAGGAAGCGTTTGAGAGGTGTATGGCAGGTGTCCATCCCGTGATGGCAGGGTTGTCACCGCAAGTGAAGGAAGCGTTTGAGAAGGGTATAGCGGGTGTCCCGATTGGCTGCATCGGCACCGTGGTTGAGGGTGTGGATTTTGTTGTCAACGGCACCGATGGGAGCACGATTGTGGAGACGACAATAGATCGGCTCAAGGAGAATTGGCAGGGAACGTTTCGATGGTAAAATCCCTTGGCTTAAGGTCTTTAGTATAGGAGAGAATTGAGATGAAACCGAAGGTCCTTATCCTTCGCACCGCAGGCACGAACTGCGACTATGAAACAGATCACGCCTTTCAACTTGTAGGTGGGGAAACATCACTGGTTCACGTCAACCAACTGATTGCCGGTGAGGTTGACCTCATGGATTATCAGATTATAGCGATTCCGGGCGGTTTCTCTTACGGTGACGATGTTGCCGCCGGCACCTTGTTAGCAAACGAGATGCGATACAAACTTGCCGATTCGCTCGCCACTTATGTCGAATCGGGACGCTTGATGATTGGTATCTGCAATGGGTTTCAGGTGCTTGTGCGTGCTGGGTTGCTCCCCCGCCTCGATTTGCGGCAGGGGCAACAGATGACCCTTGCCATGAATACCTCTGCAAAGTTTGAATGCCGTTGGATTCAGTTGGAAACTCAAGAGAGTAACTGTATCTTCACGCGAGGGTTGAAGTCTCGTATTTATCTGCCTGTCGCTCATGCGGAGGGACGGTTCACCGCACCGCAACCGATACTGGATCAGATTGAAGCCGATGGCCAGGTGGTGTTTCGATACGCCTCAAGCAATGGGGGGGCACCGGAATATCCTGATAATCCAAATGGTTCCGATCGCCACATCGCTGGAATCTGTGATCCCACTGGCAGGATTTTCGGGATGATGCCTCACCCGGAACGATTCCTAACACGCCTCAACCATCCCCGTTGGACACGAGAAAATCTGCCTGAAGAAGGAGATGGACTAGCAATTTTTCAAAATGCTGTCGATTACGTGTCAGGACTTTCTTGATTTGTCATCTGGATCATCATTGAATTTTGATTAGAAAAGGACTTTAATCAATGAACCTTCGCCCCTTTTTGCGAGACGATCTCGCGGACCTCACGCCCTACCATGTTGCTCAACCGCCCCACCGAGTTAAGGCGGATGCGAATGAATCTCCTTTTGACCTACCACCGGAGATTCGACAGGAGTTGACCGAAGCCCTCGCCCAACTCAATTTTAATCGCTACCCGGATCCAAGTTCGGACCTGCTGCGAACACAACTTTGTGAACGGTTGGGGGTTGATAAGACGGAAATTGTCGTTGGCAATGGATCTGATGAGTTGATCGGCAATTTTATGTTAGCTTTCGGCAGACCGGAGGCGTGCGTCTCCTTTCCGACCCCAACATTTTCGATGTTTGGGATTCTCGCACAAGTTGCGCGGCTTGAAGCGGTCGGATTGCCGCTTAATGACGAGTTTGATCTGGACTCGGAGGCGTGGACAGCTCATCTTGATGCCCACGCGCTTAACCTTGTATTCCTCTCATATCCCAACAATCCGACAGGCACCAATTTCTCGGCAGCAGTGATTCACGAGATGCTTTCCCGTCCTGATACGCTTGTGCTCCTCGATGAAGCGTATTACGAGTTTTCCGGGCAGTCTCTTATGGAAGATCGGGAGCGTCACCCCAATCTAGTCATCACCCGCACCTTCTCCAAGGCGTATGGACTTGCGGGCTTACGGGTCGGCTACGTCGTTGCACATCCAGAGGTCGTCGATGAGCTGAACAAGGTTCGCCTGCCGTATAATCTCAACCGTTTTTCACAGATTGCTGCAACGCTTCTGCTCAAACGTCCCGAACGATTGGTTCAACATCTGCGGCTAATTCGGGGCGAGCGAGAACGGGTTTTCAACGCGCTGAAAGCGATAGAGGGCATCCACCCATTCCCAACGGATGCGAACTTCGTCCTCTTTCGGACAGATCAATCTTGCCATGAAGTGTTTCAACGTTTGCTCGATCACGGTGTGCTTGTCCGCAACCTCGATCGTCCGGGACCGTTGCAAAACTGTTTACGAGTAACAATCGGCACACCGGAAGATAATGAAATGTTCCTTGAAGGTTTGCGGAGTTGAGGTAAAAGGAATACCGGGCCGAGGAAACGGACAACTCGATTTATTGTGTTTGGGGCGGTGCCTGTCCCAGAAGGAAGTCCAGTGAATAGTCCCCCCAGAAAAACAGCTAAACATGAGCCCAACAAACTGCGTCGCCGCTTGCTGCCGCTCTACATGAGACCCTTCATCTTGATTGCTTTCATGGTAACTTCGTTGGTAGGACAGCTTACATGGACGACGGCTATGGCAATAGCTGAAGCCGTAGATGCACGATGGTGCGGTGTTGGTTTTGCCCTTGGGATTGTTCTTGGTTACATTCAAGGGGGTTGGATATCGCGGATGTGGGCGCGTGATTATTTGCGCGTGCTGAAACGCGAAATTACATTTTGGGAGGCGAGGGGTGCTACGGGGACAACTGTTTTCGTAATTCTTGCGCTGGGTATTCCGATTGTGGTCGGATTGTCTTTGAGGCATGCACATCATATGTTGGTGGGGATTCAATCGTATATCTTTGGCTTTATTGGTGGGATGAATTTTGCGCTCTACCTATGGGTGCGGCGTTTGCCTAAGTAACACAAATTAGTATTAGTTCATTAAGCTGGCGGATTTGATGCCTTGATGGGCGGGGAAACCCCGCCCCTACTAGCTTTGGTGGACGGCACGCGGAGCGTGCCTACTACTATTTGACTCCGTAAACTTTTGCGGGATTGTCGTGGAAGGCGGCTTGCGCGACGTCAAGGGCGACGGATTCTGAAATCGATCCTTCCTGCATCATTTCTGCAAGCGTGACCGCGAAATTTTGGCGTGCCATTTTGATGTGTCCATAGACTGCTTCGACATGCTGGAGGTCGTCGCCGAAAGCGATGATTTTGTTATAGGGCACCATCTGAAGCCACTCCCTCAAATCGAGCCGTGAACCGATCGGCGAGATAATATGGATCCAAGACATGTTCAGGTAGACATTGCTGAACGCCTTGCCGAGCACGGCACCTTCTCGAAGGTAGGGATAACCGGCGTGAGAGAGATCGAAACGTGCGTCTCGGAAGGTCTGAAACAGTTCGGCGAGCGGCGCGGGGGTGCACCCTTCCATGCTTCCGTAATTTCCAGCCCGTATGCCCTGATGGAACTGGACAGTCAGATCAGCATCGGAGGCGGCACGACAGCATTCAAAAACGAGGTAGTCTTCCAAGAGGATACCTTCTTCGGAATCTAGCCCAGCGTACTTCCCGCACATCAATCCATCAAAGACCTTTGCAGCATCTTCCTTCTGGCGTGTCGTGAAATCCATACGGCGATGGTAGGACTGCGACATCTTTACCCCTGCGACGGTTGCCCGCTTCCAATCCCGACATACCTGCCGAATGACTTCGACGTGTTGGGCGAGATTCGTGATGGCAACGTCGTAGTCTTTTTCAATAGCTTGGACTTGGTCGGCGGAGTGAAGCATACTGAAGCGGTTCAAGCGTGGCAGTGGTAGGAACAGCGTTCGATCCACTTCGATGAGGTCTTCCATGTTGACCACTGAGAGCGCGATATTCGATCGTCGCTGCAGCACGTCGTGATAAAACCCCGGCTTACTGCGCTCGCGGAGGGCATCTGAAATGGGTTCGACTGTCTCGGCGGTCAAGTCTGGGAATCCGAGTAGATCTCGGAAGCCTTCAATGATGCACTGCGAAAATCCAGTCAGACGGGTGTATCGGAAATACGGCTCGAAAATCTTCCAGCGTTCTGCAAGTGGAAGTCCCGGCTCCAGTGCTAATTTCATTTGATCAGGGGACATCCCTGCCGAGACCAAATCGGAGGCGGGGTAGGGATGTTTGAAGAAAGCGAGGGCGTCGGGTGCTTCTGCGATCCGGTCTATCTCAGGACTGATGTGGGAGTGGGAGTTAATACACGGAATTTTTGAGATTTCATCAAACAGTTCTGTCGAAAGGGTATCCATTGAGAGTGCCTCCTCATTGGTTCATTAGTGCATTAGTTCATTGGTGCATTGGATTGACAAACGCTATCTATTTTCTATTTTGGCACAAAAGCGTTGTAAATTCAAGTGGGGATAGAAATAATCCAAATCGCTAGCTATCATCCTGATAAATAACGTGAGGCGTGAGGTATGGGTACAGATGAGTGATTCATATCTTTTAATCTTTTCCATTCTATTTGTTTCGACTTTTATACATTCGACCCTTGGCTTTGGTCAGGCGTTGATCGCTATGCCTCTGTTAGCGATGGCTGTTGAACTAAAGACCGCTACGCCGTTGGTGGCGTTTGTCCTAATGACGATTGCAGCTATTATTCTGTTGCGGAATTGGCGTGTTGCGGATCTGAACGCGGTGTGGCGGTTGGTGCTGTCGTCATGCTTTGGTATACCTGTGGGGCTTTTTCTGTTGAAAGGCGTTCCGGAAGGATTGATGAAAGTATTTCTAGGAACAGTGGTCATCCTGTTCAGTCTCTATAATCTGGTGAATCGGCATCTGAAGATAATCGATCGGCACCGGGTGAACGGTGGCTCCGGACTTGCTTATCTCTTTGGGTTTGTTGCTGGAGTTCTCGGCGCGGCTTATAACACCAGCGGGGTGGTAATCACGATTTATGCGACACTTCGTGATTGGTCGCCGGATCGTTTCCGATCCACATTGCAGAGTTATTTTGTGTTTACCGGTCTTCTAATCTTGGCGAGTCACGGATTGGCTGGCTTATGGACGCCTTATGTGTTCAGGCTGTACGGGACTTCTCTGCCACTAATTTTGGTAGGGATATTCCTCGGCGGCAAATTGAGCAGACTAATCCCTCAAGGGCAGTTTGATGGGTATGTCAATGTGGGGTTGCTTATTATGGGGCTCTTGTTATTCCGTTGATTGTGTTGGTCCATTAGTTTTTCGTTGTAGAGGCGGTGAAACTTTGGTATGATGTGATTTGTTGGATTTATTTTTTGATAAGGAGGTGCGGTGCCTCGGCAGCAAAGGAGGTCTACCGCCGATTTTCGATGAGAAGTAAAATTCGTGAGAAGTTATCAGGTGAAGGGGTATCCATTGGATCATGGCTAAATCTCGGATCGCCACAGGCGGCAGAGGTGATGGCGGCTGCCGGGTTTGATTGGCTTGCCGTTGATGCCGAACATTCACCGGTGGGGATCACAGAGATTGCGAATATGTTCCGATCGATTGAATCGCGTGGGGCGACGCCGATTGTGCGTGTATGGGACCATGCACCGGAGACCATAGGGCGTGTGTTGGATGCTGGCGCGTTTGGGGTTGTTCCCCCGCATGTCAGCACGCCGGAGCAAGCGGCGCAGATTGCCCAAGCCTGCCGCTATCCGCCGCGGGGGAGACGGTCTTCGGGATCCGGTCGAGCGGGAACATGGGGACCTGATTACAAGACGTGGATTGACGATGAGGTGGTGGTCATCCCGCAGATTGAGGACCGGGAAGGGATTCGGAATGCAGAAGCCATCATGGAGATTGAAGGCGTTGATATTGGCTTTCTCGGTCCCGGCGATCTATCCCTTGAGATGGGGGTTGCGGCTGGCAGCCCCGAACATGAGGAAGCGATTCAACACTTTCTGGACGCCTGCAACCGGGTTGGCAAACCGTGCGGCATCCCTGTCGGTTCTGGCGAGGACCTACTGAAACGGAAGGATCAGGGGTTTGTGTTCTTCGACTTGAGCAATGATATGAGTTTCTTGGCTGCCGAAGCAGGTCGGCAGTTGAGAGAAGCGAGGGAGGAGTGAAAATGGCGACTAATGATAAGCTCGGTTGGGCACTCATCGGGTGTGGCGGTGCGGGCAATGGTCACGCACGGTATGCTTCGGACACACCGGACGTTGAGGTGCGCGGGTTCTGTGATGTCCGATCTGATTCAGCGAAGAATTTTCATGAACAGTACGGCGGCGATTACTATACCACTGATCCGGACCGGGTTTTCTCTGATCCATCGGTGGATATTGTCTCAATTGCTACGTCTCACAGTTCCCACGCTGACTTGGCGATTGCCGCTTTCAATGCTGGGAAGCATCTATATCTAGAGAAACCGATGGCAATGACAACGGCGGATTGCCTACGCATCTATGAGGCAATGCAATCTGCTAATCGGAAGCTAATGATAAACTTCTCTATCCGTTTCTCTGGCGCGGCGCGGGAGATTAAGAAACGGATACGCTCTCCGAAGGTGAGCCATGGTCAGTGTATGATGGGACCGGCAGATCTGAGTCGATGGCGTTGGCACGCCGAAGAGGGCGGCGGTCCGCTCTATGATGTCGGTGTTCATGCGGTGGATCTGCTCTGTTGGATTCACGACGCGGATCCGGTGGAGGTCTACGCAACAGGGGGGCAGATTACCCATCCCGATGGGGAGTTAGACAGCCCTGATACGGTGGACACAGCTGCGGCGACTATCCGTTTTGCGAACGATTCGGTGGCTACCTTTCTGATGAGCGATGCCGGAAGTAACACGGTCATTTCCAAGTGGTTCTTTGAATTCTTTGATGGCGAGCAGTCCGCAGTCTTATATGAGCATTTCAGCAAGGTCACTTTTGGCGGCGATGAAACCTTGAAACCCGGACCTATTGAACGGATGCCGTTGTTGGTGGAAGCCATCCGTAACGATACGGATTCTTATGTTCCAGCGCGGCCCGGTATCGTTTCTACGCTGCTGGTAGAGAAGATTACGGAGTCTATCCACACCGGGCTGCCGCAGAAGGTGGAAATACCATATTCCGACAAAAAGATGCAGAGGTTTTGAGTCGTTTTAGAGGAACATCTATATCTCCATCAATGCTTTCTGGAGAAATGCTATCGGGTGCAGAGGTATCGGACCGGAGATTCGAGAATTGACCTAAGAGTATCCATCTGGGCAATAAGAAAAGGCTTGGATATGGCTTCCAAGCGATATAGGGATAAGAAAGGATACGTCCCCAAATCTTAAGAATCCCAAAATCCTGTCAATCCAGATTCAGACAATGAGGAAAACACCGAGGCTTACATAAAAAGAAAGTGCAAAGCACGAAGAGAAACCGAGTTTTTTCTTGAAAACTTGGTTTCTGTTGCACGATTTCTTGACATGAGCCAACACCGAAATCGTAGATAAAATGGAGAAAACAGTTGAGGATGTTCAGGAGAATATAAAGAAACTGGCTTTTGACTACCAGCAAAAGGAAATGTACAAGAAAATCTTATGAACACTATTGAAACTCATATTGACAAAACCACTATCCAAGCGATAGCGCAACTGATTGTCGAACGCTTTAATCCAGAGCAAGTCATCCTCTTCGGCAGCCATGCTCGCGGAGAAGTTGGGGACCACAGCGATGTGGATCTGTTGGTCGTGATGCGCGCTGACGTAAGACAGCCACAACGCGGTAATCCAATTCGTCGGGCTATTGCCGAGCACTTTGTCCTGCCTGTTGATGTCATTATCCGTTCCCCGGAAGTCCTCGCCGCACAGCGTGATGATCCGTATTCTTTTATCCACAAGGTGCTGAAAGAAGGAGAAGTGTTGTATGAACGACGTGCGGCCTGAACGGGCTTGGTTTGAGAGGGCAGATCAAGACTTGGAGATGGCTCGTCGAGCATTGGGACCCGAAAAACCTCTGCCAGGGATGGCTTGCTATCACGCCCAGCAATGTGCTGAGAAGTACCTAAAGGGTTATCTGATTGCTCAGTCAATATCCTTCCGTTTTGTGCACGACCTCGTTTACCTCACGCAGCTATGTGCGGCACGAGAATTGGTCTTCGAGGAATTGATGTCAGCTGCAGAAATTTTAGGTGAGTATGGAGTAACAATGCGCTATCCGATGGAAGATTCAGAAGAACCGGATATAGAAGCAGCTAGAGAAGCTATTGAGCTCGCTGAACAGGTTATCGCTTTAGTCCGCAGGGTTTCATGATGTAACTAACGATTGATTGACCAATGCGCGACAATTAACGGCCAAATAGGCGTTTCCAGAAAGACGGCTTTCGATTATCTTCTATCAAGAGGTTATGCTGATCCGTAACCTGTTGGAGCGACCTGTGGGCAACAGCCAACAGTTGAGAGAGATGCTCTATATGCTGGGTCATGGATTCAATTTGGCTGTCTCGGTTATCTAATAATTCTTGCAAGTGTCTCGTTTTATCCTGCAAGTGTTCAAGGGCTAGCTGAGTATCCATGTGGGCATTAGGGTTTAGGTAATGTTCAAATATGGCATCAGCTTGAACGTACCATTTCCCGTCTACCTTTTCGCCGTTTAGCTTGCCTCGCTTGAGCCAGCGTTTGACGCTTTTAGATGAGAGATTCAGTTTTTGAGCGGCTTGATTGACCTTTAGTTTGGCGTCCATGTAAATACCAACGTAGATGAGTCCAGAGTCGTTTCAGAAGCAACAATCGGTCAATGGATAAGGAACCGTAATATGAATTCAACCCAAAAGACACATCGCCTCGGCATTGATATCGGCGGCACCTTCACCGATATTGTCCTAATAGGGGATGATGGCACGGTGTTGACACAAAAAGTGCCCTCCACGCCAAACAATTACGCAGAAGGCATAGCTACAGGCTTGACACCGCTGCTGCCACGTCAAATCAATGAAGTCGTGCACGGCACAACGGTGGCGACTAACACGATTTTGGAACGTAAAGGTGCTTTGACCGGTCTTATCACAACAAAGGGCTTCCGGGACGTGCTTGAAATTGGACGCCTACGCTACCCTCGTCTGTACGATTTGACGTGGGAGAAGCCGATCCCGTTAGCGTCAAGGCGTTTACGGCGTGAGGTTGCGGAACGCATCGGTGCGAACGGTGAAATCGTGCGTCCGTTGGATATGGAAGGGGCACGGGAGGTGATTCGATGGATGCTGGCACAAAACATTGAATCCCTCGCGGTCTGCCTCATCAACGCCTACATCAATCCTGATCACGAGCGGCAGTTGGGTGAGCTCATCCACGAGTTGGCACCAGACCTACCCGTTTCTCTGTCTTGCGATGTCCTGCCCGAAATCAAAGAGTATGAGCGAACTAGTACGACTGTCATCAACGCTTACCTGCAACCTGTCGTCAGCCGTTATCTGGGCTCACTATCCGACCGACTGAACCAACAGCTCACTCACACAGATGACGCGCTCCCGCTCTATGTCATGCAATCCAACGGCGGGGTCATGTCCGCTGAATCCGCCGCCGAGATACCTATTCACATCATCGAATCAGGACCGGCGGCGGGGGTCATCGCCTCCCTTACCCTTGCAGAGCGTGTCGGTTTAACGAATGTCTTGACGCTCGACATGGGTGGCACTACGGCGAAGGCATCGTTAATCGAAGATGGACAGATCATGCACTCTCCGGAATACCAAGTCGGTGGAGGTGTCTCGGTCGGCACCCGTTTGAGCAAAGGAGGAGGCTATCCGTTGCGTGTGCCCGCCATTGACATCGCTGAGGTCGGTGCCGGCGGTGGAAGTATCGTGTATCTGGACATGGGTGGGGCACTACGGGTCGGTCCACAAAGCGCGGGTGCGGTCCCCGGTCCCGCATGTTATGCGTTGGGCGGAGAAGAACCGACGCTCACCGATGCCAATGTGGTGCTCGGCTACCTCAATCCAGAGCATCTCGCAGGCGGTGCGCTGCCACTGAACGCGGAGAAAGCACATCAAACTCTGCACGACAAAATTGCTGCTCCACTCAATTTGAGCGCGTCCGATGCCGCTCATGGCGTCTATCGTATCGCCGCAGCGAATATGGCGCGGGCAGCACGAGCCGTGTCATTAGAGCGCGGACGCGACCCCCGCGAGTTTGTGCTATGTGCTTTCGGCGGCAACGGTCCCCTACATGCAACAGAATTGGCAGAATCGCTCGGCATGAAGCGAATCCTCATTCCTCCCTCTCCCGGGCTCTTCAGTGCGTTCGGGTTACTCTACGCGGACATCGCCTATCATCTCGTTCAAACCTACAAGCAGTTAGTTACTGAGTTGGACATAGATGATTTCAAAGAGACATTGGGACGACTGGAAGTCTCGGCGCGGGAAGGATTGATGGCAGAAGGAGAAAACGCGGCGCAAGTCGTCTTGCAGCGTGCGGTAGACCTGCGCTATGCCGGACAATCCTCCGAACTGACGCTGCCCATAGTTGAGGCAAATATCGGACAGCCGCAGTTTTTCCACACATTGGGCGAGCGGTTTGCTGCCGACCACGAGCGTACCTACGGACACCGCGCCCCCGATGACCCGATAGAGGTTGTCAACCTGCGCTTGACCGCGATTATCCCAACTGCCAAATCTCAGTTTTCACATCTCCAACCCCCAAGCTCTCAAACCTTACCACCAAACCGCCGCTGTTACTTCGGTAGGGAGACCGGTTGGCTTGAGGTGCCGGTGTTATCTCGTGAGGGGTTAGGCAGCAAATCTGAAGATGGACCGTTCATTGTCGAAGAGTATGACACGACAATTCTGGTCCCGCCACGTTGCACCGCACTGCGGGATGAGTGGGGAAATGTAGTCATTGATATGGCAGTGTGAAAACGAGTATGTCGCTTTCTCCGCTTCACGTTGGATTCATCACCACAAAGAAGATAAGGGCACAAAATGAGCCACCTAACCGTCGAAAAACTGAACACAGAGAATCGAGACGCAGCATTGTCCTTGATAAATGAGGCTTACGACAATGTACACGGATTTGATCCGCTTGCCCCGACTGATTTGGACGTGCTGGAACAATCGGGTTTTTTCGCGCTCGGTTTTATGGACGACAAGTTAATCAGTTTTGCATACGGTGCTATGGTAGAGGAGGGGTTAGGAGAAATCCGTTGGGCGGGTGTGCCCGACAACTTCCGGGGCGAATGCCACAGCCTTCCCCCAATGCAGGAGTGTATCAGCTATCTCAGAGGCAGAGGTGCAAAGCAGATTGGCGTGTCGAATTGGCTGGATGCCCCTTATCGTCAGATGTTGAGCCATTTTGAGCGAGCGGAAATTGAGGTTAAACATGACCAACTTATCCTGCGCCTTGACATGCGGAACTACACGCCGCAGCCGTCCCCGATCAAAGCTGGGTATAACCTGCGAACATTTCGAGAAAACGATGAACAAACATGGGCGGATGTCAAGAATGCGGTGTTTGGCAGTTCATCGACACCAGAGGAGTTCTGGACCCAAACCTTCTCGGGTGTCAACAAGAAGATAGATTTTGCGCCGGAGGGATTCTTCTTTGCCGAAAAGGACGGAGAACCTGTCGGCATCTGCGCGGGCATCGTTCTGCATGATCGGAAAAAAATCGGCGGAACGCTACCCGGCGTCATTGGGTGGACAGGTGTCCATAAAGATCACAGAGGGGTCGGACTCGGCAGAGCGTTAATGGTTAGTTCTCTGAATTACCTGCACGACCGGGGCATCGCCATGACGGAGATTGGCACGCAGTTTTATCGTACCGCAGCGGTGAATCTATACGAAAATCTCGGCTTTCATATTTACACCGCTTGGTTTAACATCTGATCCGTTCAAACACATCCGGGATACTCCCTACCCCGCAAGAGTGGAAAGTCCCGCTTCTGATCTGGATCGCCAACCCATTTGGAATCCGCTCGCATGTAACTGGTCGCAAGTCCTCGACGACGATGCGGTGTCCGATTTTCGCCACTGCCGTGGACGGTCAAACTGTGGTGAAAACTGCAGCCACCTGCCTTCAGCACCACCGGCACCGCTGTGGATTCATCGATGCCTTGAGCGTGCAGAAAATCCCGCCGCTCATGGGGCCAAATCCCTTTCTTGTAACTGCCGGGGAGCAATCGCAAACAACCGTTCTCTTCCGTCACATCGTCCAACGCTGTCCAGCAACTCACAAGTGTCGGCGGATCCACAGAAGTCCAGTAAGCCGAATCCTGATGCCAAGAAACAATCGAACCGTGGAAGGCAGGCTTCATCAGGGTCTGGGTATGGAAGAGTTTGATGTCCTCCGTACCAAGCAGCTCCGCAACAACGTCTAGGATTTTCGGGTTGCTAGCGTGTTCAAAGACTACTTCATCGTAACGATGGGGATCTAAAAGCTGCCAGACCTTGTCACGACGCGGCACATTCTCAAGTTCACCTCTCTGGGCGGCAGCTTCCAGCCGTACTCCCGCCTTCTCCGCATTGGGATGCGATCCATCTGCTAGGGCATCCATCCGCTCACGCAAGGCTTCTAATGTTTCCTCTGACAGGAGGGGTCCATAAATCACAAATCCGTCGCGTTCATAATCCGCTTTCTGTTTCTCCGTTAAACTCATCTGAGTCTCCTTGTGTGTTTATAGTAGATTTTAGAATTAATGGGACACGCCAAACCGGTGCGGTTACAAACCGCACCTACCGGGGGGCGCAAGTGTTTGTTTATTTTTAGAATTCACTGTAAATGTCCCTACCTTCTTGCCATCTTAAATCTCACCCAACACGATGCCGCTCAAGGAGAGCCATGTTCGGCTCAAAGCCGATGCCCGGTCTATCCGGCACCGTCACGTATCCATCCTTTTCCAATGACATTTGCGGGTGAAACATTTCACCCCTTAACGGATCGACAGCAGGTGGGTAGTATTCAAGCATTAAGCCGTTTTGACGCGCTGCTGCAATATGCACCTGAAGTTCCTGCGCCCCGTGGGGGGCAATTAACTTTTGATGGGCTGCGGATTCTTCCACCACCGCTAAAGCCGGTTCGTAGCCGGCTAGAATCGCGACATCAATATTGAAAACATCTGCCCCCTGATAATCGATTAACGTTTGAAAGTAATGAACACCGTAGCCGTTTTCACCTGTTGCGATCAAGACATCGTAATCTTTAGCGACTGCAGCCAATTCCTTATGTCCCCGGTAATCGTGGCTGGAGATCGGCTCTTCAAACCAGAAAATATCGTTTGCTTTCAGTACAGGGAGAAATGCCATCGCTCGCTCAACAGTCAGCGCACAGTTGGCGTCTACCATCAGGGTAATATTCGGTCCAATCTGCTGCCGCGCCGCTTCTATCCGTTTGATGTCAGTGTCAAATCCCGCGTCTTTGTCCCCGATCTTCATCTTGACGGCAGTCGCAAAAAACTCATTGACGTTGCGATCCATCTCTTCCTTCAGCTCATCAAGCCCTTTATCTCTACCGTAGTATCCACCGGCGATATAGGCGCGAATCCGTCGCTGCTGACCATTGAGTAACTGGTGAACTGACTTCCCTGTAACCTTCCCCTTGATATCCCAACATGCTTGATTAATTGCAGCGAGTACCTGTGTGTGATAGCCACCCGGACCGTATATCTTAATATTATCCGCCAGTTGAGACACATACGCGGTATCTATGGGGGACTTTCCTATCAACTGTGGTCTAAACTCGTCGACATACATTGGAAATATCTGAAGTGGGCGCGTTGCTGCTGTGCCTCCATTGAAGCCGTAGCCAATGATCTCTTCTCTTCCGCTCTTTGCTCGCACCCGCACCAGATGAAGTCGGCCTTTGTCATAGACATGCAGACCGTTCCAGATTGGCGGTTTATCCCATTCGTAGAGTTCGCTTTCAATATGTGTAATTTTGATTTCCTGATTTTCCATACTAACTCCTTGGTGGTTCCTTTACTTTTCTCCCAAGATAATCTGAATTTCGGCATCGACAAGATTATCGTTGAAATTGATGCCGGCGGTAATTAATCCGAGCCCTTCTAATGGGGACAGGTTATTCGTTATGTGTCGAATCAATTTTGCGTCAGTCTGCTGTGAAAACATCAAACCCACAAGCGGAAGCAGACGTTTCAATTCTGGAATCAAAAGGCTTGGCTGAATCCGGATATGGCTGTGTTTTGGGCGATTTAAGGAGTCAGGTGTTTTTGTGTGAGCCAGCGCGACCTCCCCCCCGGTGAAGGTGTTAATAGCAGACTTCACCCCGCCGAGCGTTGTGCCAATGACCCAGTAATCATCAAGAAGCGCATATCCACCCTTTAGACCAAAGATCAATCCGAATTGGAGTTGTATCGGTTGTAATTCAATTCCTTGGTGCCTTATCGGAGCCGGAAATCGGAGTGGTTTACCGTTGATAGAAATCTTATTTCGTTTAAGTTTTGTTAAAGCGGCTTTTAAGTTCGGTCTGTCCTGAATCGGGCAAATCAGGAGAATCGGAGGCACCAACGCGGGGGCACCCGCCGGAGAAGGGAGCAGTGCCAACGCAGTTCTATCTTCAAGATGGCGTGATAAATCAATCCCACTTCGTTGATATTTCAAGGACAAGTTCGCCTTTACCTGTTGCCACAATTCTGTGAGGTTTGCGTCATTGTTTGCAATCAGAAGTGTGGTCGTCGCGGGAAGGATCGAAAACAGTTTTTCGTCTGCCGGTCGTGGGGGTTGTCGGGGTTGTGAATCGGTGTTCCTAATCATTCGATGTTGCGAGTAGATAACGCCATCCTCATAGCGGTTGCTGAACGTCCACACATCGGTCCCCTGTAATAATGATTTGAGGGGTTGGTCAAGCTTAACAACTTCAGTAAGTTTGCCGGGATTGATATAGATGGTGTTACGAGCGGTATCATAATTTTTGCCCAGATAGTCCCCTGTCGCCGCTAGCTTGGTAAAGCCCTGCTTTTGTTCAGCGTAGATGTCAATGGTATCCTGAATCAAAGATTTATCTGTTGCCAACAGCCCAATCTTGCCAATAAAGGCATAACTGAAATCTTCCGGATAGCCTGTGATGGTGTTGATGTCCAGTTTTCTATAATTCTCTTTCAACCGCTTATATTTGGGATTAACAGGAGCGGTCGCAGTGAGTGTCGCAATTTCCAGTTTCTGCTGCGCTCCGAGGGCACTGACGAGCAGAAATGAAATTTTGCCGTGCCGCTTATAGACGCCCAAGATCGCTTCTTCACCTAGGTATCCTTGAAGCCGCTTGAGGTCTAATTTGCCCCCCATTTCCAATTCCCACCGCTGCTTCTGATACATGAGCCGCCGCCACCAGAGTTCCCTTCGGATCTCTGTAAGGATAGGCATCTGCCCAGCCCGCTTCCCAAATTCGCTCCGTTGAAAGGTCTCGACGAAACGCCCAAGGTCCTTCACGCTGACATAGCAGATCGGGGCATTGGGGAGGAGGGCAAGGAGACGCTGATCCGGCTCCCAGAGAGAGGTCTGACGATAAATCAGCGCAATTAGGACAAGGATAATGATAATTGCACTGAAGATAATAAGCTGCGTTTTAGAGGGTTGAAATCTTATTCGTGGCAAAAGGAATTAGACGCGCCCAGAAAATCGGATGGCAATATCCGGTTGAATTAATGTTAAAAACCGTATACAATAAACACGCGGTTTAATATACCATTACCCACAGGCAACGTCAAGCCCGAAAGCGTAGTAGAGAATGACCCAGCAACGAAGGTCCTCAACGGATTTAGGAGGTCTTATGAAAACCTATCGTGTCGCAATTTTAGGCTGTCGCGGGCGGGGTACCGCCGCAAGTCGCGCCTATCATGCCCATCCGCGTACCGAAGTGGTCGCATTGTGCGATCTGGTTCAGGAACGACTGGATACCCTCGGCGACGAGTTGGATGTCGCCGCCCGGTTTACTGACCTGGACGAGATGATTGTCCAGACCCAACCCGACCTTGTCGCTATCCCGACGGGAACAGAGTTCCATTACCCACTCTGTATGCGGGTGTTGGAACACGGCATCCATATTGAAGTTGAAAAGCCGATGTGCGTTGACCTTGAAGGCACCACTGCGGTGATGGCGAAGGCAAAGGAGAAGGGGGTTCGGGTGGCGGTGCATCACCAAGGGCGCGTTGGTGCCCTCATGCGGGCGATGTACAAAGCGTTCACGGCAGGAGCGATTGGCGAACTGCGTTACATCAATAGTCGTGGAAAAGCCTACTACGGTGGTTTGGGATTGATGAACATCGGTACGCATCAACTGAACAATATGCTGAAGTTTGCAGGACATTGTCACAGTGTCTCCGCCGTTGCGCTGACCGATGGTCACCCCATCACACCCGAAGATGTTGTCCCGTCTCCGCTCGGTATGGGAACGATTGCGGGCGAATCGATCACCGCGACGCTGCACTTCGACAACGGTGTCACCGCGAATCTGCTGCAGCACCGTTTTCCGGGCGGCACGAATCCGGTGATGGAAATCGTCGGCACCGAAGGCAAACTATTCGGTTCGGCGTGTCTGCTCATCAAAGGCGGCGCGTGGCGTCTGTCGCAACCTGTCTACATTCCGGAGGGGAAGCCTGACCAATGGGAACCGTTGGAGCCTGTCTACCCGGAACACTTTGACCGCTCAAGTCCAGCCAAGTTAGATGATTACTGGTTCGTTGAAGAGTACGTTTCCGCCTTAGACCAAGACCGAGACCACGAGTGCAGCGGTGCAGAGGGGCATCACATCGTGAGCATTATGATGGGAATTTTTGAATCGGCGGCGTATGGGAAACGGGTTGACCTACCCCAAAAATGTCTTGAGCATCCGCTGCTCCGATGGCGACGCGAACAGGATTTAGCACCACCTGAACCGATGCCCCGTGACTATACCGAGTGGCTGGCGGCAGAAGATCAGCGACTTGGACGGGGATAGATAATTTCTGCCCTTTGTCTTAGGGCGTGTTGACATTTTGAAGCTGCTGATTCGGCAAACGCTGTAATCAGCAGGCAATCTGCCAAATGTAGCGCGAACTGTTAGTTTGCAGACTGGGATCACAATCTAACAGATTGTGGTACAAAAGCGCACTTTTACGAAACAGTTTTTGCACAGGAAGCGTCCCGATGAAAAACGGAGTTGGGTTTCACGCTATCTGGCTATGAGCAGGTGTTGTTGGACGACGGAGCCTCTATTGGACTTGATAGGGATTGACGGTGAACCGTTCAACCCAACCTACGGACTGGTAGTGGTACAAAAGCGCACTTTTACGAAACAGTTTTTTGCACAGGAAGCGTCCCGATGAAAAACGGAGTTGGGTTTCACGCTATCTGTCTATGAGCAGGTGTTGTTAGACGACGGAGCCTCTATTGGACTTGATAGGGATTGACGGTGAACCGTTCAACCCAACCTACGGACTGGTAAATGTCAACAGAACCTAATAAATTTCTCCACAACGAGGGAAAATTGATGAAAATAGAACAGATCGAGATATATCCGCTTGAAGCAAAATTATCGAAACCGTTCGGCTGGTCTCAGCGATGGACAGATGCACGGATGCAAGCCGTGGTAAAGATTACCGCTGATGACGGGACGTACGGTTGGGGCGAAAGTGGTGACGCACGGACAATGGAGTTTCTCGCTCCACTGCTTATCGGCAAAAATCCTCAACGCACAGAGACAATGTGGCAGATGTTATATGAGCTTGGATATCAAGGTCACGGTTTTGCCGGATCGCAGACGCTTGCTATCAGCGCATTTGACATGGCGCTGTGGGATATTGCTGGAAAAGCCGCCGGGTTGCCGGTATGTGAGTTGCTAGGTGGTCGTGTGCGTGACCGCATACCTGTGTACGCCACCGGACTCTACTACACAGAGGACGATTTTCCAGATGCCTTGACCGAGGAAGCACTTGGATACGCTCAAGCTGGCTTCACGGGCATGAAAATGAAGATCGGTGGCAAGCCGGTTGATGAGGATATTGAGCGGGTGTATCATCTGCGTGAGGCGCTTGGTCCGCAAACCCATCTCATGGTGGACGCAAACGAGGCTTACAGTCCGACAACGGCTGTCATGGTGGCGCAAAGACTTGCCGACGCAGACCTGATGTGGTTTGAAGAACCGTGTGGATCTTACAATGATGGGGGCAATCTGCTCGTTCAACAGTTGGGTTTGATGCCAATCGCCGGTGGCGAAAGCCTGAAGTCGCGGTATGAGTTTGCCGAACGCCTCGCTAGCCGTATGTTCGACATTATCCAGCCGGATATCGCCATCGCGGGTGGAGTGTCAGAGATGTTCAAGCTCGGTCACATGGCAAACGCCTTCGGTGTCCACTTCAATCCACACTTTTGGGGCACTGGTATCAGCCTGTCAGCAACGCTGCATGTGTTGGCTTGTCAGCCGTCAAACCCGCCCTCCGACTGTCCCGAACCTTACATCAATCAATCCGTTATGGAGTTTGATCGGACGCCCCACCCGATTCGAGAGAACCTCACAGATCCGATTTTTGATCAGGTAGATAGCCATATCCCAGTCCCGACAACTCCGGGGCTAGGGATCGAGGTGATTGAAGAAGAAGCGCGTCGGTTCTTGGGTTGGGGACTGACTGCTCCCATTCGGGTTGGTGCATGATTCACTAGAGCGTGTTGACATTTATGCGGGACGTGTCCGTAATCGTAGGGGCGAGGTTCCCTCGCCCATTGACCAGCACGGGTGGAATATGCCCAATCATGCAGGTTGAACAGATTGTAGGTCGAGATTCATATCTTCTCGACAAAATACTACATCTTATTTGTTGAGGAGGCAAGGGTGACAAGAAAGAAAATTCTATTTACAGATTGGCGAGACATACAGTGCGGTGCGGTTGCTTGGTTGACGGCGGAAGGAGATCATTACCGGGTCAGTACGCCACCCGAACCACAGGTCCCCATGCGAGCCGAACCCCGTTTGGTCCCACGTGGCATCCGGCTGCAAGCACAACCGGCGTGTAAAGCAGGGAAAATGGAAAATTACGGAGGCTGGGGGCGCGTCATCTTCGATGGAGAGCAGCATCGCACGTGGTATATCGAAGTCAACGGAGTTTCAATGTTGGGGTCAGGGTCGGTGGCGCATACCGACACCATCACCTCTGTCGCTATCTGTGGAATTAAATCGCGAGATGGCTTTCACTGGGGCGAACCGACGCGCAGTGAAATCAGTGTGCCGGGACAGCGTGGCTTCGACGGGATGACCTTTTTCATCGATCCACACGCCCCCGAATCCCAACGCTATAAGTTCATCTATTGCGCCCAATTCGAGGAGGGCATGTTTCAGCCGCATCTCATCGAATATTTCAACCGTCAACCGCGCCATCGGGATGACCGCATATCCGGAGAGCGACGGTTTGGAATGTTCGCTGCTGTTTCGCCCGATGGTGTCAACTGGACGGCGTTACCCGAACCGTTTATGCTGCATCCAAGCGATACCGACACCACCGTACTGTGGAACGAAGCGCTGGAGCGATACGTGATGTATACCCGTATGATGCGAAACGGACGACGCTGGATCGGACGGGCAGAGGCAGAGGACTTTATGCACTGGACGCCCGTGGTGCCGATTATTTGGCCCCGCCTCGATGATCCGCCGGACTACGATTTCTACCTGAACGGTTATAGCCCCTATCCTGAACTTCCAGAGTATCAGTTGATGATTCCAATGCTGTATCACCGTTACACCGAGCGTAGTGAGGTTCGGCTCTATTCGAGCGAGGATGGTATCGCGTGGAATCAGATTCCCGGCGGTCCCATCTTGACACCCGGCGAGTTAGGGGAGTGGGATTGCGAGTTTATCGGCACGGGGAAGGACCTCCAACCCTTTGGTACGAACGAGATTGCCATTCCCTATTCTGGAACGATTTACCCGCATAAGTTTCCGCGTTGGTCCCCGGTTTTTGCCGCAGCGAACATGGGGTGGGCGTGCTGGCAGAAGGACCGGCTCTGTGCGGTGACCACCGACAACGAAGGCGAATTTTGGACGATACCAATTCTCCCATCGGGTCGGCAGATTCGACTGAACTTCCGTGCACCGATGGCGGGTAATATTGGTATTGGAATTGAGGGAGTAGCGGGACGTGCTGCGTCCGACTGCGATCCACTCACCGGTGATTGGTCGGACAAGGTTGTGACATGGAACGGCGAGTCGGACATCAGGGCACCAGAGGGAAAACCGATTGCCCTGCATCTGAAACTGCGCGCTGCGGAGCTCTTCTCCGTTGCGTTTGAATAATCTCTTGTGCGAATTTCAAACGATGAAAGCTACTGGCTAACAACCGGAGCATTCACGACTGCAAGAAAATCGGGGTTATGCCGCACGGACTCAAAGGCTTCGTCCTCCTCGAAAAAACGCTTAATCGAACCACGGGCTGCGCGCCGCCGATCCTCGTGAGCACGCTTGAGGTATTCGAGGCTTGCTTCACGATCATTGCGGAATCTTAGGGTCATCGCTGCCAGATACGCCATGAGTCTTCCCCCGGACGACCACACCCTGACCTCCCCCTCAATATAATTTCGGCGTTGGTCCCAGTGTCGCGCTGCGCGGTTCAATAAGCGGATAGCAGCTTCGCCCTCTCCTACCTCTGCACAGCCCAGAGCGAGGCAGGTCGTGGCGATGTGGATCGCTATGAAATACTTCCGACTCAGCCAGCGACGGATATCTGCCACGCTGCCTCCCGTGGGATAACCTCCGGCGTTTCGGTAAGTCCGCTCCAGCCGTTTCCGCGTTGCCTCGCTTTCATCGGTGATACTTGCCAATGCGGTGTCTCGCTCAATGAGGTAACTCTCAAGATTGGCTTCGGCTTCAGCAAGCAACCCCTTCACCTTTTGATGTTCACCAAGCTGGTAATAGGTCGGTGCGAGATGGAGATAGTCACCCTGTGCCCCAATGAGAAGTGCCTGCTTTTCTGGATCCGCTATCTCCGTATTTTGAAGCCAGTCGATGAACGCTTCAAAGGTATGAACCGCTTCCCGGTAGCGTCCCAATTCGCGTAATGTTTTACCACGTTCACGCGTGTAAAGCGCACGGTGCATCAGTGTGATTTCATCACCGATCTGCTCAACGAGATGCTCGGTCTGTTCCAACCAATCGGTAGCACATCCGACCTTGCGGTACGCATCAAAGACGTGGAAGTATGACTCAAGTTGGTCGGTCAGGGTTATTTGATCGTCAAACCGCTTCAGCAGCGTTTTGTGGGCGTTTACTGCTCGCTTGTGGTCAGCGACGCACGGCTCCTGCATCTCGGCGATACTCCTGCACCCGGCGTCGAAACCAGCGTCGAAATCGTCCGTCGTCATGGCAAAGTTCCAAAGCAGATCCACATATTCCTCACACCGTTGAAACTGATGGTACAGATGCGCCAGTGCCCGGACCGTATCGGGGTCCCGTGCGCCGAGTCGATAGGCACAGGCGAGTTCGGTACACGCTTCTTCAATCAACGTGCTATCAACCGTTCCATCTGGGAGAGAAAGCTGCTCCTCAATCATCTCCCGTGCGACCATACCGAGTCCTCGATATGCGGGGGCGTAGTCCGCTTGAACGTCTGCGGCGCGTTGGAACTGTTCGCGGGCACTTTTCCAATTGCCATCGGCAAGATACCGCTCACCCCGTTTTATCGCCTCTGTGACAACCTGCTCGGTAAAGTCTTCTGTCAGAGGTTGGTTCTCAATCGTGTTTTCGACCATACGAATCATCTCCTGCTTCAATCGTTCGCGTGCGTCCGACAATCGCGTGGTAACCGCCGTCTGTGAGATCCCCAGAAATTCTGCAATCTCAGTGGACTTCATCTCGCGGATGTAGGATAGGATCAGGACCTCAGAAGAAATTTCAGGTAACGAAATGAGACAACGCCACAGCAGTTGACGCAGCTCTGCGTGTTCGGCAGTTTCGTGAGGCGTTTTTTCCGCTGCACTGACCTGTAGCAGCCGAGCTTTGTGCGCTGATTCCCAAGTGTTTTCGAGTAACCCCTCAAGACTCAAATCGTCTCGCTTCTCCCGGTAGAGCCACTTGTTGGCGAGGTTCCGCGCGATCCCACACAGCCACGTACCGACCTTTTCCGGTGCGTCAAGGGATTCGATCGACAGATACGCTGTGACAAACGTCTCCGATGTCAAATCTTGGGCTTGATGGAAGTCCCGCACTTTCGGCAAGATGACGCTGTACACCGCCTTTTTGTATTTTTCAACAAGCACTGTAAAGGCTGTGGAATCGCCACCTCGGATGGCGTGAACGATTTGTAGGTCATCTTGCTTCAATGTGTTACCTCCCTTCATTATATTATGTACCCAAACGACGAAAAATGTCAGCGACTTTTTTTATTTTTAGGACTTACGCATTTCAGCACAGTCGGCGCGGGGGAACCAGATGCCCCGCACCGATAAATCCCCGATGATCGGGACAGGCGGGATGCAAGTTAAAAACTCTCGGAACGGAGCACTAAGGTTGGCTGCGTAAATCCTAAAAGTGTTAGATTTTGTTAGATTTTGCCAAGGGTGCTGTTAAAGTTAGGACTTATGTAGTAGGAGAGGCTTCCGATTCTCGACAAGTGTTTCGGTGAAACCAGATGCCCTGCTTACAGTTGGATGCGTAAGTCCTAATTTTTTTTGGAGGACAGTGGTGGTTCTTTTGCCTCAACCCCGCTGAAATTGTCCCTTGACTTACGCACGTTGTTGGATTAAGATAAATGAAGGGTGCTCATAAATAGCCACTGGTGCCAGTGCATTGTCAGGTAAATTATGCTTGTGTATATGGATTGAAAGCAAACAATAACATATATAGGGCTTACGCGGTTGAACGGTCAAAGTCCTGTAGTTCGGCGATTCATCGCCGCTGGACACCGTTGCCAACGCCCGATGAATCGGGCAACTACAATCTGGAGTGCGTAAGTCCTGATATATAATAATTCCAAAACTTATCTGACTGAGTACTAGCACTCAGTCAGATAAGTTTTGCATATCAACAAGGGGGTCGGGTGACCCGACCCCTACGAAGTATTATGAGTCTCAATCCATATAGACAAGCATAATTTGCCTGACAGTGTACTAGTACATTGTCAGATAAATGTAGCGTAAACTGTTAGTTTGCGGGCTCGGATCACAATCTAACAGATTGTGGTACAAAAGGCTCCTTTAGATACTTCCCCACAAAGCGGCTTGGATATGTCTATCCAAGTCAAGCGGTGAGTGGCTTATCACTATTTATTTGACAGAGTACTAGTTTACAGTTATTGATAACGTGATGCGTGAAACGTGAAAACCATTGGTTCAACCCTTGTCCCATTTTCGCGCATCAGGTACGCTATCCTGAAAATCCTTAAATCCTGAATATCCTGATTCAGACAATAATTATGAGCACTCCTCAGATAAATGAGGATGGGCAAAATTCAATGCGCGTCATTGCTGGAAAGGTATTATAAACATGAAAGATTTTAACACATACCAAACTGAATCCAGAAAAACTTGGGGTATCATCCCGATGAACCACCCGATTGTTTATCCGATAGGCAAGAAAGAGGTCAAATTGGAGGAGATGGTGATAACAGATAACGTCAACCGACGCGGATCACTATAACAAGCACTCAGACAAAGGAGACACAAGAATGTCCGACAAACGCCCAAATATCCTATTCGCTTTCGCTGACGATTGGGGAAGGTACGCCAGTGCGTATAGACAGATCGAAGGGGATAACACGCCCAATGCCCTGCTGGACACACCGAACTTTGACCGCGTAGCACGTGAGGGTGTCCTGTTCACCAACGCTTTCGTGCCTGCACCTTCCTGTACACCGTGCCGGAGTTCTATACTTACGGGTCGCTACTTCTGGCAGACGGGACGCGGCGCAATCCTTCAAGGGGCGATCTGGGATCCGTCCATCCCCTCATATCCCTTACTGCTGGAAGAAGCGGGCTACCATATCGGCTACACCTATAAAGCGTGGTCGCCGGGGGTGCCGCGCGATGCCCCCTACGGCGGAGACCGGACGCGCTACGCACCGGCGGGAACGAAGTTCGGCGAGTTTTCGTTCGTTGCCACGGAAAACGTTCCTGAACACGGAGTCGAAGGTGCAAAACAAATTCTCTACGATGAATCGCGCCAAAACTTCGACGCCTTTCTGGAGGCACGTCCACCGGATACACCGTTCTGCTACTGGTGGGGTCCCACGAACACACATCGTAAATGGCAGCGCGGATCTGGCAAAGCACTCTGGGGATTGGACCCGGACGACCTGAAAGGGCGGCTGCCCGCTTTTCTGCCGGACGTGCACGATGTACGCGAGGATGTCTGTGATTACTTGGGTGAATGCCTTGCTGTAGATGCTGGGCTCGGGGGACTTCTGGAACGCCTAGAAGAATTGGGAGAGTTGGATAATACACTAATTGTTGTGAGCGGCGATCACGGCATTCCGGGCTTCCCTCGTGGCAAGTGCAACCTATACAACCTCGGCTGCGAGGTGGCACTAGCGGCACGTTGGCCCGGACATATCCCCGCAGGTCGCACATTAAATGACTTTGTGAACCTCATGGATCTGGCACCGACCTTCATGGAAGCTGCTGGTGTTGAGCCCCACAGCGATATGACAGCTCGGAGTCTATTAAATGTGCTGACCTCATCGCAAGACGAGCAGGTGGATCCAGAACGGACGTTTGTTGTTACCGGTCGAGAGCGGCACGTCGGTACAGCACGGGAGGGAAATCTGCCTTACCCGCAACGCGCCATCCGCACGAAGGATTTTCTGTACATCCGCAACTTTACTCCCGACCGTTGGCCGATGGGTGATCCGAAGGGTTTGGACGATCCCACTGCGGAGCCGCCATCGTTCGACGATCTGTGCGATGATACCAGACTCGTCTATCCGGACATGGATGCCAGTCCAACGAAGGCGTGGATGATCCACCACCGTGAGGAGACACAGGTGCAGAGGCTATTCGAGATCGGATTTGGGAAGTTTCCGGCGGAGGAACTCTACGATCTGCGGGTAGATCCGCACTACTTGAACAATGTAGCAGAGGATGCTCAATATAAGGAAACCCGACAACAACTCTCCGATCAACTCATGAGCGTTCTGACAGCACAGGAAGATCCGCGAGTTGTCGAGCCGGACTGCCGTTTCGAGCGTTCCCCATTCACAGACATCTAGGAACATTTGATTCTCCTGCAGGAGGGATCTCCGAATCCCGACTTCCTATTGGTTTAAGAAAGGACAAGATATATGATTCAGATTGCAGAGATGCTTGGTCCACAACCCTCATCACTGTGGAAAATGGTCAAGCAGTGCGGCGTTGATTATGCGGTCGGCGCGATGGACACCGCGAACGATGCGGAAGACCTACCGCTAGCGGAACGGCCGTGGGGTTACAATTCACTCTCACGGGTGAAAAAGGCTTACGAGGACGGGGGATTTGAACTCGCTGTCCTTGAGAGCCGTCCACCGTTGAACAACGCCAAGCTTGGATTGCCCGGACGTGACGAGGAAATCGAGACCGCCTGCGAACTGCTCCGCAATATGGGAAGATTGGGCATTCCGGTTTGGTGTTATGAGTGGATGGCGGTGTTCAACTGGATGCGTACCTCCATAGAGATCCCGTCTCGCGGCGGCGCACTCGTGACGGGTTACGACAACGAACAGATGCGCGACGAGCCAAACACTGAATTCGGCCTCGTAACTGAAGAGCAGTTGTGGGATAACCTGAAATACTTCCTTGAGCGCGTCGTGCCGGTCGCTGAGGAGGCAAATGTCAAATTGGCGATGCATCCCGACGACCCACCACTTTCTCCCATCCGGGGAATTGGTCGGATTATGCGGAGCGTTGAGAACTATCAGCGCCTGATTGATCTGGTGCCGAGTCCGGTGAACGGGATCACGCTCTGTCAGGGCAACTTTACACTGATGACAGGCGATCTGCCGTCAGTTATTCGCCACTTCGGAGAACAGGACAAAATCTTCTTTGTGCATCTGCGCGATGTCAGGGGAACGCCGGAACAATTCGAGGAGACCTTCCACGACGATGGCAAAACCGATATGTTAGCGTGTCTGGAGGCATATCGGGATATTGGATTCGATGGCGTGCTGCGTCCCGATCATGTGCCAACAATGGAGGGCGATAGCAACGAACACGCTGGATATTCATCGCTTGGACGGTTGTTTGCCATCGGTTATATCAAGGGGCTGCGTGAATCGGTCTATAAGGACTGAATTAGAAGATTTGCTGGCACAAGATCCGTCCCGGCAATAGCGTAGCAAAAAAATTCTACTGCAAATCAGATATTCTTTGACAAACCGATGAATACAGGTTATAATTATACCCGTGTTATTGAAACTGAATCTCAATATCAATAACATGAACATAAAATAACTGTACAATTTTCGGAGGTTACAATGCTGAGATATCTGGTTGGAGTTCTAGGGTTATTCCTAACTGTGTGGACGGTCAACGCAACCGATACCAGAGAATTGGTCGTCTATTCAGGACGTAGCAAGGGTTTGGTTCACCCTATTATCAAGCAGTTTGAGAAGGAAACCGGCATCACGGTCAAGGTGCGTTACGGTAACACCGCTCAACTTGCGGTGGCTCTGTTGGAAGAGGGGGAAAAAAGCCCCGCCGATCTTTTCTGGGCGCAAGATGCAGGCGCACTCGGCGCGGTTAGTAAACACGGTTTATTTCAAGCCCTACCCGAATCTGTCCTATCGAAAGTCCCCGCCAAATTTCGCAATGCTGACGGAACGTGGACTGCAACAAGCGGTCGTGCACGGGTTCTCGCTTACGCGCCTGAACGGGTCAAGGCGGAGGAACTGCCCAACAGCATCTTCGATTTGACCGATGCGAAGTGGAAGGGGCGTGTCGGCTGGGCACCGCAGAACGCGTCATTTCAAGCCTTTGTAACGGCGATGCGTGTCCTTGAGGGAGAGGCAAAAGCGGAGGAATGGCTGCGCGGCATGAAGGCAAATGGGGCGAAAAGTTACCCGAAGAACACACCTATTATTCGGGCACTTGCCGCTGGCGAAATTGACCTCGGTTTGCCCAACCACTATTACTTGATGCGCTTCAAAAAGAGTGACTCTGGCTTTCCTGTGGAACAAGCTTTCTTCGGAGCCGGCGATGCGGGAAACCTCGTCAACGTCGCTGGAATCGGTATCCTTAAAAGCAGCAGTCACACCGAAGAGGTGAGCAGCTTTGTCGAATATTTATTATCCCCAAAAGTGCAGCAGTTCTTCATCAGTGAGGTCTTTGAGTATCCTGTTACGGAGGCGGGCATTCCTAGCGCAAAATTGCTGCCACCGGATGAACTCATAAAACTAACACCCGAGATCAACCTAGAAAAGTTGGATGACCTAGAAGGAACCTTGAAACTGCTGCGTGAGGCAGACATTTTGTGATCCATTCTGAGACGCGATCTTTTCCACCATGGTATTTCCTCGTCCCCGGAGTTGCCGTCGGGACTGGAATAGTGCTGCCACTGATTTACCTCCTTGTGCGAGCATTCGAGGCGGAAGCGGGAGAGTTGATCCAAATCGTCTTCCGCACTCGGACCGTGTATCTTTTGGGTAATACCCTCCTCCTCGTCATCGGGGTGGTTGGGACCGGCGTACTTTTAGCAGCACCGCTCGCATGGATAACAACACGGACGGATCTCAGAGGCAAACGGATTTTTACGTTGCTTGGGGTGTTACCATTGGCAATCCCCGGTTATGTAATGGCTTACGCTTTATTGGGATTAAGCGGTCCCCACGGAACCTTTGCCATCCTGTTTGGGCCAAGTTTTCCAAATCTCCGGGGATACTGGGGTGCTCTCATCGCCCTCAGTTTCTACACATTTCCTTATCTCTTTCTAAACCTCCGGACGGCACTATTAGGGTTGGACCCTGCGATTGAGGAATCCGCCTATAGCCTCGGCAGCAAGTCTCAGGAGGTCTTCTTTCATGCAATCCTTCCACAACTTCGGCCCGCTCTCTATGCCGGTGGACTCTTGGTTGGATTGCATGTGCTCGGGGACTTCGGTGTGGTATCTCTGATGCGATACGAAACCTTCAGCTATGCCCTCTACGCGCAATACACCGCCGCTTTTGACCGTACCTACGCCGCGTGGCTTGCGTTGATGCTGCTTGCACTCACCGGCAGCCTGCTCTATCTCGAAGCGCGGTTGTTACGTGGGAGTCGGTTTCACCGCACGGGCAGCGGGACATCACATCAAGCCAACTTAATCTTTCTGGGTATCTGGAGGATACCTACCTACGTTTATCTCGGTATTTTGACGCTCGCCAGCGTGGTTGCCCCGATTGTAACAATCAGCTTTTGGACGCTGCAGGGGGTGGATGATTCATATATGCAGGATTTCTTCCAAGCACTCTCTGGCTCTCTGCTGGTATCAACCCCCGCGGCTTTCCTCACCGCTGCTTTGGCAGTGCCCTTAGCCTATTTAGGTGTGCGATATTCATCTTTGATCTGCCGTACATTAGAACGTGGTGCATATATCGGTTATGCGACACCGCCGTTAGCGTTCGCACTCGCGCTCATCTTCTTTTTTCGGGGAGTGCCGGTGATTTATCAGACTATTTGGATCTTGATCTACGCCTATACTGTACATTTTCTCGCAGAGGCGATCGGTCCCGTCCGCAGTGCACTCTATCAAGCCTCTCCCCGTTTGGAGGAAGCTGCCAGATCACTCGGCTATCGCCCTCTCAAAGCGTTTTTCAAAGCCACCTTTCCACTGTTGCGCAGCGGGGTTATTGTCAGCATCGCTTTCGTTTTTCTCGCAGCAATGAAGGAACTTCCGCTGACCTTCCTGCTTTCGCCCGCAGGATATGAGACCTTGGCGGTGAACGTCTGGAGCTACACAACGGAAGCGATGTTCGCTGAAGGAGCACGGTATGCACTCACAATTGTGCTCTGCTCCGCGCTATTTGTAGGTCTGTTGTTAATGAAAAACGTGAGAGTATCACATGAAGGTGTAGAAGCACAAACATAATTAGCAAATGGACGAAATGAGAAAAAAGAGGTCCAGGATTCTAATGAGTCGTTCACGTTTTACGTTTCACGTTTCATATCTTGCACCTCGCATTGCACGGAATTGAAGGAGTTGTAATGCAGCCTCTACTTAGTATCCGCAATATCACCAAACGATTCGCTCGTAACCTAGCCCCGGTGGTTGAAGACCTCTCTTTTGAAGTCCACACCGGCGAAATTTTTGCCCTTTTGGGACCGAGCGGCTGCGGAAAAACAACCACACTACGCCTGATTGCCGGATTTGAACGCACTGATGCGGGAGAGATTTACGTGGACGGACAATGCTTTGAAGGGGCTAAAACCCACCTACCACCCGAATCACGGGGCATTGGGATTGTTTTCCAAGAGTACGCGCTCTTTCCTCACCTTAACGTGTCGCAGAATGTCGCTTTTGGACTCAAGAAGCTGCCCCCAAAATTGCGCGATGCGCGCGTCATGACAGTGTTAGAGATGGTGGGGATGACCCCATTCAAAAATCGAAAGCCGTACGAACTTTCCGGTGGGCAGCAGCAGCGGGTGGCACTCGCTCGCTCAATTGCCCCAAGCCCCAAACTCATCCTGCTGGACGAACCGTTTTCCAACCTTGATGCCGGTATGCGTCAATCTACACGCGAGGAGATCCGAACCCTCTTGAAGGAGGCGGGGATGAGTGCGGTGTTTGTCACGCATGATCAGGAGGAAGCCCTCTGCTTCGCAGACAGGTTGGCGGTCATGCAGGAGGGGCGTATTGAGCAGATCGGTATACCTGAAACAGTTTACCACCGTCCACAAACACCTTTTGTGGCAGACTTTTTGGGAACCACCAACCTAATCGACGGTGAAGCCAAAGGAAACTGTGCTGAGACGCCCTTGGGCAAATTTCGGATTGCACCATCCGCGCGGGGTAGGGTCCTCCTCTCGATTCGTCCAGAGCATTTGGTGATGATTGAACCGGACGGGACAGGTCAAAATAGCGGTGTCGGCGAAATTATCATGCGTGATTTTAAGGGGCATGATCTGACCTATCGCGTGAGGGTTGGGACAAGGCATTATGTCGTACAGACCGACTACTGCTGTCCACTTCAAGTGGGTGCTCGGGTGACGCTTCAAGCCGTTGAGCCTGCGGTAGTTGTTAAGCAAAATGAACCGCTGCTATAACTGGAAGAAAGCATAGAAAGTGCCCAAAAAGACAGTGCACCGCCGAACAGTGGAAGCTGCTACAAATCCTTTGCCTACCTATTCACTCCGTTTCAGACTCTACGCTATCACTGACCGGCAAATCTGTGCGCCCCGGACGCTGTACGACACCATCCATGCTCTCTTAGATGCAGGGGTGTCCGCCATCCAACTCAGGGAAAAAGATCTGAGCGATGCCGAGTATATCAAATTAGCTGAACCCCTCTGCAAGCTGTGTCACGTCTATTCCGCCCAACTGTTTATTAACTCACGTATTGAGATAGCTACGGAGATCGGGGCAGATGGTCTCCATCTGCCGGGAGACTCAGCGTCCGTAAAAAAAGTGATCGAGGAGACGAACCGTCGCTTTATCATTGGCGTCTCCGTCCACACGTTAGCTGAAGCGAAGCAGCGGGAAATCGAAGGTGCGGATTTTATCACCTATAGTCCAATCTACCCGACGCTCAGTAAGCCGGGCTACGGTCCCGTTGTTGGTGTGGAGGGGCTGCGGAAAGTTACAGAGAAAGTCAACATACCTGTCTTTGCGTTGGGTGGAATAACCCCTGAACGGGTTTCGGAATGTCTTGATGCCGGTGCTTATGGGGTTGCGGTGATGTCTGGGGTGATGTCACCGGAGGACGGCGTGCAGCAGGCGAAGGTGTATCTACAACAGCTACTGAAATAACGACGGGAGTTCCCACATGAAACAGATTTTGACGATTGCTGGCTCAGATTCAGGGGGAGGTGCAGGGATTCAAGCTGACCTCAAATCCATCCACGCCAACGGCGGTTATGGGCTATCCGTCATCACGTCAGTTACGGCACAGAATACACGCGAAGTAACCCGCGCCTCTGACCTACCAACGGATCTCATTGACGCACAGATCGACGCTATCTTCTCAGATTTTGATGTCGCAGCAGTCAAGACAGGGATGCTATCGTCGGTCGAAATTGTCAGGGCTGTTGCAAAGAAATTGCGCCAGTATTCGCCGAGTAATATCGTGATTGATCCGGTAACCCTTTCCAAAAGTAAGTACCCCTTACTCAAACCAGATGCCGTTGAGCGTTTGAAAATGGAATTGCTGCCGCTTGCAGCAGTCGTCATGCCCAACGTTGATGAAGCCGAACTGCTCGCTGAACGTGAAATCCGAACAATCGATGATGCAAAGGTGGCAGCGAAAATAATTCAAGGATATGGATGCCAGAGCGTGCTGGTCAAAGGGGGACATCTCTCAGGGGAAAAATCGACCGATGTGCTGTACGTTGATGGGGCTTTCACCCTCTTTGAGGCAGAGCGGATTGAAACAAAGAACACGCATGGCACAGGCTGCACCTACTCCGCAGCAATCGCCACGCACCTAGGACTTGGAAAAGACCTCATCGCTGCCATTCAGTCCGCGAAGGAGTACATCACAAACGCTATCCGTTATTCTCTCGACATTGGGAGAGGACACGGACCTACCAATCACTTCTACTTTTTGAATAGGTAATATAACGCAAGCTGCTAGTACTCAGTCATATAAGTTTTGCATATCAACAAGGGGGTCGGGTGACCCGACCCCTACGAAGTATTATGAGTCTCAATCCATATTGACAGTGTACTAGTAACCTTTGGTGCTAGCTAGTGAGAAAGTCGTTTCCACATTGTTCAAGAGTTCATTGATTGATTAGTTGGTTGGTTCATCCATTCTTCTCGCGTTCCACCCTTCGGATACACATGTCGCCCTTCTGGGGCTTTAGGGTATTTGTTTATTCCGTGTGCTATAAACATGTCGCCCCTCTGGGGCTAAATGAAGTGCTGAACCGATGGTTTTCACGTTTCACGCATCACGTTATCAACAGCTGCAAACTAGCACCGTTGATTAGTAGTAGGCATATTTGTATACGTAATCGCTATGCAAATTACAGCACGGTACCCTACGGGTTGGGGAACCCAACCTCTACGGAGGTAAAGATATGCACCTTTGTCAATCGTAGGGGCGAGGTTCCCTCGCCCGTTTCCATTTGCCCACACATTTATCAGATGAGGAGATGGCAACATTGAATCAACCTAAACTTTTCGAGGCACTCAAACCCAATACCATCGTCACTATTGCAGGGGTTGGCTACCGTGATGGCATACCCGCTAAGGACGCAGATATAGGCTGGCCTATGGGTGTGGTGCGCCGTCCCGATGGCGACCTGATTGTTGCCGATATCCGCGCCCACCGCATCTGGCGTATAGATCAAGACGGCATCTTACACACCTTCGCAGGTGACGGTGTGCCGGGAATTTCAGGTGATGGGGGGGCCGCCATCAATGCCCGCGTGTACACCCCACACGATTTCTGCCTCGACAAAGCGGGCAACCTTTTCTTTTCCGAACTAGGTGCGAGAGGTCCCGACGAAGGGGCTAATACGATCCGTCGTATCGATTACAAGACCGGCATCATCACCCGCGTAGTTGGGGCAGGAGTGATGGGGCGCGGCGGAGATGGCGGTCCGGCGCTAGGGGCTGAGTTTGACACGACAACCGGTGTGGCGGTTGACACCCAGGGGAATATCTTTGTGTGCGGCAAATGGGATAGCAATGTACGGCGAGTCGATGCAAAGACCGGCATTATCCAGACCTTTGCAGGTCAGAACACCCGTTACTATCCATTGGAGCAGGGACTGAGTCGCCCTTACAGCGGTGCCAACTACACCCTTGCCGGATTTCATGGCGATGGTGGACCCGCATCAGCGGCAGCGTTCGGATTTCCTGAACACTTGGCATTCGACTCCAAAGGCGATCTCTACGTCTGCGACAACGGAAACAACCGGATTCGCAAGATTAATATGCGGACCGGAATAATTACAACCGTTCTCGGCACAGGTCAAGCGGCGTCCAACGGCGATGGAGGTCTCGCAGTTGAAGCGAGCACACATACGCCGGACGCCATTTTCATTGATTGCCACGATAACCTTTATGTCGGTGAGGTAGGTGGCTTTAGGGTGCGTAAGGTGGATGCCCAAACCGGTGTTGTGACGACGCTCGTGGGTACAGGCATCCCCGGCTGGGGAGAAGAGGGCACCCCCGGATCCGAAACGAAGTGCAATCCCATCGAATCCGGCATCTGGGCTGATCCCGATGGCACGGTTTTCTACAGCGATTCTTCAGGGCGTTTACGCCGGATTGACCCACAGACCGGCATCGTGACGACCGTTTTGGGTGGCGACAGCATCCGTGATGGTAGTCCATCGACTAAGGCGTTCCTCTCCTGTCCGAGGGGGATTTGTGTGGGACCCGACGGGCATATCTACTTTGCCGATATGCAGAGTGATCGGATACGAGCGATTGATCCATCCACCGGAATTATCCGAACCGTTGCCGGTAGCGGCGGCAGAGCTTATGGCGGTGACAACGGTCCTGCGATTGAAGCATATTTCTTGAATCCTTATGATGTGTCGGTGGATAGGGGCGGCCGCGTTGTAATAGCCGATACGCTGAATGGACGGGTACGGCGGGTGGATACGAACAGCGTAATCCATACAGTGGCTGGAACAGGCGAAAGCGCAGATCGGGGGGATGGTGGACCCGCTGCAGGGGCTGGACTGACCGTTGTTTGGTCGGTCACGCATGGACCCGATGGAGATATCTATCTGGGGGACGCTGCCGGTCGGATTCGTAGGATTGACGCTGATACAGGACGTATCAGCACAGTAGCGGGGATTGGCATTCAAGGCTACACCGGGGACGGAGGTCCCGCAACAGAAGCACGAATCGGCAGCCCATCGGCACTTAGGTTTGATGCAAAGGGAGATCTCTATTTTTCCGACCTCACTCAGCACGTTGTGCGCCGGGTGGACATCAACGGTATTATCACAACCGTTGTGGGTTGCGGTGAGGCTGGGTTTTCCCCCGACGGTACGCTTGCCCTAGAGGCACAACTCCACAAGCCGTTGGGATTGGCGGTCACCGGGGACGGGGGTGTGTACTTCTCCGATTCGCGCAACAATCGGGTGCGTCGGGTCGCCCCCGATGGCACGCTGCAAACGGTTGCCGGCAGCGATACACCGGGCGACGCAGGAGACGGAGGACCTGCCACCGAAGCTAGCTTGAACGAACCGCATGGACTCTGTTTCTATGGGGAGGATATACTGTTGATTTGTGATCACTACAACAGTCGCATCAAGGCGGTGAAACTCTCGAAACCGTGAGTCTTATGCTTCTAGCCCGAGACACTTCTCCTAAAGAGGGATTATAGTAGATTTCGGAATTAATGAAACACTCCAAATCGGCGCAGTTGGAAACAGCGCCTACCAAACATGGGGAGCGAAAGTGTCTATTTATTTTTTGAATTCACTATAGTTCCAGCCTTGCTAGTTTTTCAAAATCTCCGTGACAGAAGCAAGATGGGGATGGGATTGCGTCCCTTCCGCAACGCACGCGCAATCTCAACCCCAAGGACAAAGGACGGATCGCCGATAAAGAGAGATACTCCGACTCCAACCGATGTATTGAAACGATTGAACTTAAAGGTTTCGTCATTAAACCAAGCGTATCCTGTATCCGAGAAAGCCGTCACTACACCTAGAGGTCCCTCACTCTCATCCAAATACCTGATTTTCCCAAAATGAACCCGGTATTCCACATTGAAGAGGAGCGTATTATCCCCGACGAACTCCTTGAAATCGTAACCGTGCAAGGTGCCGATACCGCCTAGATAGAGTAGGCGTTGTCTGGGAAGGGGTCTATCAGAGAATGCACCTTCCAGACGAAAATCCAGATTGTGGTGACTTAGCAATTGGTTATAACGCACAATCGTAAAGTGATAGAGATTAAAATCGAAGTCGCTATTGAGCCTTTCGTTCGCATATTCAAGAGAGAAATTCCCCCGCCAACCGTGCTTGGCGCGGTAATTCTGCATTTGACGGGTCCCCCAAAGCAAGGATCCCGATCGGATCGGGGCCGGAGCCTTCAAGCTATTAAAATTATATCCCACCGTTACGCTACGGAAATGTCCCTCGTCAATTCGCAGGTTACCCCGCTTTAGGACATCTTTATTAAACAGACTCCAATCGGTTGACTTAAATAGGATTTCGTGATCTTCATCGGTGAATTCCAGTGTGATGTTCATTGATCGCGTTAGTTTACCTCTTACTTGAGCACGATATCCCTTGCGCTGATAGTAATCTAGGGAGGTAGACCCCAGGAAGAAAGCACCAAGGAATTCGCCACCTTCAGACCATCCAGCATAGCGATTGGCATCAGTCTGCTGGTACACACGTCCGCCAATAGCTAGGGCGTGGCGGTCGAACCAAGTCTTTTCAGCCCCTACTTGATAATTCCAAATTTCGCTCGACAGTCCATGGCTGACCTCTCCATAGATTTGCGCGTCTACCTCTCGGGTGGAAACCCCTGTACCTCCACCCAAAATTAAGCCGTGTACACGATTAAAGTCGAGGAATGGTTGCCAATTCACCTTGAGTCGTGATTGCTCCTCAACCTCAATGGCAAGCACGTTCCGATCCGCTTCCCGTTTCACCTCCCAGCTTTTGATCCGCTTGAAGTAGAGGTTATTTTTATCGAGTTTGGTACGCATCTGATTGAGGCGCGTTGTGCCAATCTGTTTGCTATAAGCGTCGCCCTGCTTGAAACTGAGCGCGTCGGTCAACTCTGTGAGCGTAATTCGACGATTTCCAGAAAAACGGATGTCGTCCAAATGCCCTTCGTCGATGTGAATCAACAGACGCGTACCGGAAAATTGGTGGGTGATTTGCACAAGGTCGTAACCGTGATGCCTATAAAGGTTTTCAATCAGTTGACATTTGGTATCCAGCCTTTCGATTGAGGTGCGTCCTTGCTTCAACCCGAATGCTGCACGCAGGAATGGAGATATAAAGTATCTGTTTCGGTGTATATTGAGGTGTTCCACAACGCCTGTTGGGGTTTCGGTTACACGGATACGCAGATTTATCTTGAAGATAGGGATTGGCGGCGGCCCATCGCTAAGATCCTCGACTTGCGGCGCAGCAGTGTCCGGTGGATCGGGCTCGCCTATGACAGACGATTCATTGGGCTTTTCAACCTCCTCTTTGACGGCGTTGCTTGTCTCTATGCGCACATCGCTAAACCAATCGAGTGCTTCAAATTCACGACTGAGCCATGACAATTCATCAACAGAAATGATGTCCCCCGGCTGGAAGGGGATTTTCTCAAGGAGTTCTGATGTTGGAATGTCGCTGTTACCCTCAATCTCAATGGCGGCGAGCGAAAACTGTTCTACAAATTCAAAGCCTTGTGCGGACTCCGAATTTTCTGGCTCTGCCAAACGTATGGTTCCCATCCGATCTGACCAATGGGGCCACCAAGGTTGAATTGTGTCATAAGTAGGTGACCAGTAGCTGTACTCAGTCGGTTTCAACGAGGATTCGGTGGGATCTCCCTGTACTTTGCGATGGAGGTTAAACCGCCAGTTTTTGAGTGATGAAGGTTCAAGTGCATCACGGGGCAGTGCAACCTCTACAGTCCAAAAAGTCGGAGTAATCTGCGTTTTAACTTGAGCACGAGAATCCCAATCAGGCTTTGCTATCCTTTTGTAAGCAGCTTTAAGGTCGGAATCCAGCGGATAATTCGCCTCGATGTGCTGATCGAAAACCGTACCAATCGGGCTGATAACGAAGTGGTGATAAGTTGGCGTTGCCGGATTCGGATCCACTAGAATCTCTAATGTGTCGTCAAGCCAAACCGTTGAATCTGGGTTAGTTTGCGTAATTTGAACCTGCTTCATCTGCGAATCATACATTCTAGCACCGATATAGAGGTATTGCTCATCCCACAGGAGAAACCCCTGTGTCGGTTCGTTTGCTGGTGTAATCGCGTCTGCCTGATAGAAGGGGGAAAGTGGTAACGACGTTGCCCAAGCTTCCTCGAACAGGTCGCCATCAATTACCGGCGGTGCCGACGCGCGGGGGACGTTAACCGTCGGGGGTGGACTCAGATCGTCTTCAAAGTAAGGATCATCGACTTCTACCGCGCTATCGTCCGTTTCGGATTTAGTGGACACAGATTGAGCGGGTAAAATGGTGATTCCCTCGCTCGCGCTCATTTTAATCAAGGGACCGCCGCCGTTGATCCAGCCTTGGACAATATCTCCCACATAGGCGGTCTCAAGTTCCACTGGCAAGTCAATGGTAATCGCGCGTGGGTCGTCTTTCTCAATCCGTATCTCAAGATCCGCCGGGTAACTTTCTGGCAAACGCAACGAAATTGCCCCATCATGTGTCTCGAGAATCATGTTTGCTGCAATCTCATCTAAAATCACGAGATCTATCGAACCGGATCGCGTTGCAAATATGTTGTTATCACCGGTCAGGAGAATCTTCCCGTAGATTCGCCCTTCTTGAACGCTGACTTGATACGCTCCCATCGCTTTGTCAAGATGGACATTGCCAATATTCGTTGTCAAAGCCACGCTGCCACGGATCCCGTGTATCCGAATATCTCCGGATTCCGTCTGGATTTTGAGGGTTAGATCGGGCGGCGTTTCGATAAAGCAGTCCAGACGAGTCAGTTGGGCATCTGAATCGGAAGATTCTGGCAGGCGTGGAGTCAGCAACAGGATATCGTCCTTCGTGGAAATTTCGAGTTGCACTGTATCGAGGTAGGTTTCGACAACTTCTTCATTGGCACCTGTCCCATGTTTTTCAAGCTTGACGGTGATTGCGTCTTTCGTTGTCACGTTCAGTTCTACACTCCCCGCGAAGGGCAATGTCAGTTCAAGTCCATAAACATCGTCATAACTAATCTGTTGTTCGGAGGTCGAATGATACAGCGAGGGATCCACGGCAGCGGCAATTGGCGTACCTGCTTCTTCGGTTTCGTTGCCTCCATGCTCTAATAGGGGGGATTCAACTTTTGGTGGGCTAGTACGCACAGTTCCGTTTTGGGGGTCCGCAAAGCTGACCCCGATAGATTGGGACAGACGCTGCGCGTTCTCCGGCTCGGCGTTGATAACGCCACAGGGCAGGCAGATATAAAAGCTGAGAACAAGTTTTGCAATGGTACGCATCTCCGGAGCCACCTCAAGAGGAACTGAAAGATTTCCAGAACAGTATCTGATAACGAAAAGTTTAGCAGATCTTCGGTTGCGCGTCAAACAGATCTTTTCGCTAATATTTTTTGTTTGTGTTTTCGGGGTAGGTGTAGTAACCTTTCTTCTGCTGATAGAAATTACCTAATTGGGACGAAAGGAATGGGATCCAATGCGTCAAATCGAAGGACATCAACATCAAACCGCTGAAGTCTACGACATCGGTTCACAACGCGAATTGTTTGTTGACCGCTATCTCATTGACAGTCTTGATGGTACAAGCCTCAAGCTGCATCACCCCCAGCCTGCGGGGGTGGCTATCCGGTACAATCAACCGTGGGAAGACCGTCTCGCTTTTTATACAACGGTTCTCAAAGACGGAGACATATATCGCATGTACTACCGGGGGAGTCTCATGGGACAGAGACCACACCCGACCTGTTATGCGGAAAGCGGGGACGGCATCCACTGGACAAAACCGGATCTTGAGATCGTTGAACTCAACGGTTCAACAAAGAACAACGCGATTCTACGGCACAACGGTCAGTTTTGCCCGTTTGTTGACACACGTCCGGGTGTTCCCGAAGCCGAGCGATACAAGGCGAACGCCCGCGATCAGCGGCAACCGAGCAGTCTGGTGGGTTATACGTCCGCCGACGGTATTCGCTGGACGCGGGTGCGCGATGAACCCATTGTTCCGATGGCTTTGGAAAACAACTTTGATTCTCAGAATGTAATGTTTTGGTCAGAGGTTGAGGGATGCTATGTCCTCTACGCCCGCCACATGGTCAGTGATGCTCGCATTCGGTCAACAGCACGGGCAACATCAACGGATTTTCTCAACTGGACAGAACAGACCCCGATGACCTTCAGTGATACCGGCAGTGCAACCCCCTCGCAGCATCTGTATACCAATCAAACGCACCCGTACTTTCGTGCACCTCATATCTACATTTCACTTCCTGGTCGCATCCACTTCAATAGACCTGCATTGACGGAAGAGCAAGCTGCCGAAGTCTGCCCGGACCCAGTCAGTAGCGGTGGGGCAGACATCTCGGATGGAGTACTGTTGACCACGCGGGCGGGCACAACGCATTACGACTTTACGTTCAAGGAAAGCTTTATTCGTCCGGGAATCGGTTACACCAACTGGACATCACGGACAAACTATCCCGCGCTTGGGGTTGTACAGACCGGTCCGACCGAGATGTCCCTGTATGTTCAGAGAGGTTATGACCAGCAGACAGCACACCTTGATCGCATGACGCTCCGAATTGACGGTTTTGCTTCGGTGAACGCGCCTTACACGGGCGGTGAAATGGTAACCAAGCCGTTTACGTTTTCTGGGAAGGAATTGGAGATTAATTATTCCACCAGTGCAGCTGGAAGTCTCCGCATTGAAGTTCAGGAGGCGAGTGGGGTGCCTGTTCAAGGCTATACCCTGGGTGAATGCCCAGAGATTATCGGTGATGAATTAGAACGAATCGTTTGTTGGGAGGGAGACGGCGATATTAGTAAACTGGATGGGATCCCAATTCGCCTGCGTTTCACAATGAAGGACGCAGACCTGTTTTCATTACGCTTTCGTTAGTGAGACGCTTCGCCAGAATGCACCCTATCTTTCAAGAACATAACGAGTGGCAGCGCAAATAGCATCACTGCCCCGTTTGCATAAAAGATGGCTTTCAGACCGTAGGTATCCCCGACGAAACCAGCAAGGTATGGCGCAGTCGCAGAAGCGATGAAACTCAGGGTATAGTGCAGCGCATAACCTCGGCTACGGAATTCCGCATTGAGCGTTGGGGCGGTTCCGACATAAATGACAGAGGAGGTTCCATTTAACATAAACCCAAACAGCGGCAGGAACAGCACAAGAATCCATCCTGAAGGTACTGAAGGCAGCGCAAAGCAGCCAAGTATCATCAATAACTCTGTCAGCAGAATGATTTTTTTGATGCCCAACTTCTGAATTGGCAGTCCGCACAACAGTTTCCCCAGAGCACCGCCGAAAAACGTTAAGGACATTAACCCACCCACGGCACCCGCTTCAACACGGATCTTGATTAGAAATGCCAGAAACGTTGTAACAGCAGCCCGGATACCGTTATCCAAAAGTCCGAGGATTGAGTAAATCGTAAACTGGGTCGGCTGTGCTATTCCCCACGCCTGAAACGTCCTCCACTTTGCACGACTACCTTTCTGTCCTTCCGCTTTCGGTGTAGTCTGTTTCCTTTTTGTACCGATATCTGATCGAAAAAAGAAGATATACAAAATAGAGGCTGCAAGCCCGATCGTTCCCAACACCGTGCAGCTTGCGCCCCAGCCAATCCTAATGACCAAGATGCCCGCTAAAGCGGGGAAAAGCACCTTTCCAACATCGCCAAAGAAGTTCAGCGTGCTGATTGCCGGTCCCGCCTTTTCAGGGGGATAAACATTTGAGACAAGGGCAGTTCCCACCGGGTGATATACCCCACCACCTACCCCGGATAAAAAAATTAGGATCAGTGCTAAGGGATAACTGAACGCCAGAATCAGCCCGATGTAACTCAAGCTGAACCATGTCGTGCCTATGCCGAGGATCAGAATGTCTCCGATTCGTTCAGCGAAAATCCCGGCGGGTATTTGGGTCGCGCTTATCGCTCCATGGCTTGCGGTTTTAAGAAAACCGGATTGGGCGTAGGTTAGATTCAGATCTACTGCGATGAACGGAAGCAGGATAGATAGACTGGAGATGTAGCCATCGTTGATGATGTGAAGTACACTACACCACCCTAGATATTTCTTGGGTTTCGTTGAATTCGGAACGTTTACAGAATTGGGCGTTGAAATGATCGCCTCCTTTTTAACTTGAGATTTGTGTCGGAAAACGGCAGGAGTTTTCATGAGTTTCGTACTAGCGTCCGGCTGCTACTAGGGTCGTCCGCTACGCAGTGGATTATCCGACGCGAAATGGGTTTTGTCTATCTGCGCTACCGGCAGCCATGAACGATATGGAGATCCACCTTCGCCTGCGCTGCCGAAGTCACAAAGCCTCAGTTTGCAACCATCTGGAGCGGTATACTCCACACGCACAACGGTTGGCAGCGTATCCTTATTGCTTATCAACCGCCCTTTGATCGCTGTGGCATCGAGCGCAGGAATCTCGTCGGGATCCATTGCGTTGAGTCTTCGATCATAGGTCAACAAAATGGGCCCCCGGTAGATGGAAACCCTTCCGTCGCACTCTTTCTCACCGACCCAGTAATGGAGCGACATATCCAGTTCAAGCTCAATCTTATCCCCAGTGCTCCATTCCCTATCCAGTACGAGATAGGTCGCCGCGGACACCGATTTCACGCGCTCACCGTTCAATTTGACGCTCGTTTTGGAAGACCAGTAGGGAATGCGTAATTTCAGAACAAACTGTGCGGGGTGTGAGGGCGAAACATTAATTATAATCTTCCCTGTACGGGGGTATTCCGTTTCCTGCGCCAACTCAACAGTTACCCCCGATGATAACCGAGTTTTCATGGTGGAAGGTCCATACCAATTAAGTATCAATCCACCTCTGCAGCCCAGCAATGCCCAATCGCTGACCATACCCAACCCGCGGGGACCGTTGACACTACAGCAATTCAGTTCAGGACTGCCCTCCCGCGCTTGAAACACGATGTCATGGGCACTAGCACGACGTACACCGTCCATCGGTGTGTTATAAGTCACCCACCGCCCGGTATGGGAATGCAGTCCGGTAACCGAGTTCAGGGTCGATAACTCGATCTCATCTGCGACGACGGAGTTTTCGGTCAGGCGTAACATCTCCACGCTAGCAGCAATCCAAGCAATCGTGCAACAGGTTTCAATTGCCCCCTGATGATACGGATTTCCTTGTGCCTTCTCGCCGGATGAGAAACCACCGTTATTGTGCCGGTCCAGCTTGACAATACTCCACCAGATCCTCTCAAAGGCTATTCGATAGTGATCATCCCCAGTGATCCAGTAGAGCTCTGCCATGCCCATAATCGGATGCAGACTCTCCCATCTCGGCTTCGGCGTTTCGTAGAATTCCCGTCCAGCAAGCCCACTCCGAAGATAATCACCAGCGAGGGGACCATCGGGACCCTCTGCAGCGAATTCATCAACGATCTGAAGTGCCATGTCCAGATACCGTTTGGTCTTCGTTTTCCGGTGGAGGAGACAAAGGGTGTGGATGACTGCCAAGTTCATCTCTGTGCTACCGGTATCTACCAAGCGGTTACCTATATTCCCCAAAAACTGCTGGCAGATCAGGTCTGCGATTCTAATTGCGCTATTAAGTGCCTTTTTATCCCCGCTCTCCTCATGCCAGAGGATTAGCCCCAGCATAATATGGTAGTGTCCCCAAGCATCCCACGTATTTCCTCCTTTACCTCCGACGTTGGGTGCCTCACCTGTCAACTGACTCCCTTGGGGCCAAGGGCCCAGATAACCGTCTGTGTCCTGGAGTTGAACAAGCTGATTTACAAAGTCTCGGATAAAGGTTTTCAGGCTTGCATCTTGGGTGAGTCGGAGGATCTGCACGGCACTCGTCAGATATTTGCCGGCGAACTCACCTGCCCAAGGCACTATATCGCGGAGCGGCTGCCGATCCCGATCTCGGAAGATCTCCAACATCGCCGGATTTGCCAAAGGTGCCGCCTTCAACCACTGTTCCGTAACGCCGGTGAGATAATCGGCGAAGTACCCCCCGAATGTATATCCGGTTTGAGGGATTCGGTTACATTTTGGGTGTTTCATCCTGTTTCTCCCTTATTTATGGTAGATTTTAGAATTAATGGGACACTCCAAATCGGCGCAGTTAGAAACAGCACCTACCAAACATGGGGAGCGAAAGTGTTTATTTATTTTTTGAATTCACTATAGTTCATTTGTTCATTAGTCCACTAGTACTCAGTCATATAAGTTTTGCATATCAACAAGGGGGTCGGGTGACCCGACCCCTACGAAGTATTATGAGTCTCTATCCATATAGACAATCATAATTTGCCTGACAGTGTACTAGTACTCAGTCATATAAGTTTTGCATATCAACAAGGGGGTCGGGTGACCCGACCCCTACGAAGTATTATGAGTCTCTATCCATATAGACAATCATAATTTGCCTGACAGTGTACTAGTTCATTAATGAACCAATGAACCAATATATTAATGAACCAACATAAGCTACTGCCAGTGTGAAGGAATGATAATGTCCTCAAAGCCAAATTGATCGGCAATCCACTGTTCCTGAAACATCCCGTCCTTATAGGAGGAACGCTCGCTCTGCCGGACATCAGTTTCACCGGCTAACGCTTCTTCTAATGGTGCGACAGCATCTGGGTTTCCTAAAAGCAGTGTCCGCGCTCGCACGTTGGGGGCAAAGAAAATCGGATCGAAATAGGAAAGCGTCCGCTTGACCTGTGCCTCCTTCTCCGGATATAAACGGAGATAATCTTCAACCTCGTCCGGCACCTGATCGCCGGTGTTGTAAAAACTCCCAGGCGCAGCGACAACATGGGTCACTTCAGGTCGGAGCGCTGCTGTCAATAATGGCATACCCTCCTGCTTAATTGCTGCGAGGCGGGAGCGATCTACTTCCGGGCGTGTCAGCAGGTAGTCAACAGCCCGCAACCAATCCGCAACAAACCCACGAAAGATAGAGGTCTCTGGTGCATCAATGCCCTCGGTCATCATGCCGGGAAATAATCCTGCATACGGTTTATCGGCATTGCGCTGTCCACGTCCAGCGGTTGAAAAAACGAGAAAGCGTCCACGTTTCTCGTTGGCGTCTCCCTGTGGCAGTGGATCCGCAACGCTGCGATATGCTGGACCGAGCAGCAGGGTCGGAAATGGTCCGTCCCCATGCGGAATGCTTAAATAGCCGAACAATCGATAGGGTCCAATGCCGGTGAAACGTACCGTGTAACATTCGCAGAACTCCGTCGATCGAATCGGCAGATGTTCCTCTTCGGGGGCGATGGGAGTCGCTTCCAGTTCATGGCAGACCTGCTGCCAATACGCATCAAAATCTTCGGGTCGAGATGTATTAGACATAATGACTCCTGTAAAATGGGACTAATAAGGGATAAATCAGTAGTTTTGCAAATGGTTTTTGAAGAAATCTTTTAGGATTGCTCCATGATGAACGCTGCCGGCATCGTGACCGTGTCCGTCGTAGGGGTAGATCTGCTTATCTTCGGAGGCGATGGTATTAAAGGCAGCGTAACCTGTTTCTGGCGGACATACGTTGTCCTGTAAACCGATATAGACCATAATAGGACAGGTGATCCGAGGACCAAAGTTTATACCGTCGAAGTACGCCAGCGTGTCACGCACCGCTTCTCTCCGCTCAGGATAGAGCCGTAGATAGTCACGGATTTCTTGGTATGGATAGGTATGCGTCAACTCAATTGAATCCATATATCCACAGAGATACGGGCAACCAGCCGCTGCGGCACGGATTTCAGGACGCAACGCCGCTGTGGAGATTGCGAGTCCACCGCCCTGACTGCTGCCGGAGACACCGATTCGCTCGCCATCAACCTCATCGCGCGTAAGCAAGAAATCAATCGTCCGGGCTGCATCAATATAAAAGCCACGATAGGTATAGGTGTTTCGATCAACGATATTATGCGTCAACAAGCCTGGGTAACCGGGGTTAAACTGTTGGTTACTGCGGATCTTACCACGCGGGGCGACGGAGAACGCAGCGTAACCGTCCTCTGCCCATGACCGCGGAATGGGGGGATCTTGAAGGTAACCCGGCACCTGTATGATGGCAGGCAGTTTCCCTGATCTTTCACGCGGCACGGCATACCAGCCAGCGATACGCACACCGTCGAGACTGTCGTAGTGCACGTCATAAACTTCAATCTCTGGTGTACTGCGTAGCGGCACCAACTCCGCCGTCGCGTTCAGCGGAATTTCCGCCGACTGTGCTAGTAGCCCGTCCCAGAACGCATCGAAGTCATCGGGTCGCGTGACGACTGTACGATATTGGTCGGCAGGTACTCTCTCGGTTTGGCTCATTCTGTTCTCCCTCTATAAGATGTCGTCGGTCATTTTTTTTTAATAGAGATGTGAATCTCGACCGACGCCATTGATACTTTTCACATCCTGTCAACTATTTTGCATCACAGTGCAACGACTCAATCTGAAAATACCATAATAGACTACCGTTTCATCTGTCCCCAAAGCGTTATCCACTTCCCTGCATCTGATACCCCCAGCTTTGAACCGAACCAGGCAGGATGGTCTCCATCTTCAACCAAGAGTCTGATATTTCCGCCGTCCCTGTCTATAATAAAAATGCCTCCTATACCCTCTCGGTGTGAGACAAAGGCAATCTGTTGACTATCAGGCGACCATTCTGGTCTTCTCCCATTAGCAAGTCGCTTGGGGTTCGCTCCATCTGCCTCCATCCAATAAATGGCTCTATCTCCATCTCGTTCTGACTGGAAGGCAATCCACTGTCCATCAGGGGACCAAGCGGGATACAAATCCGGTGCAGGATGGTCTGTCAACTGTTGGAGATTTTCCCCCGTGATATCAACGACGTAAATATCATTCGGCACTCCAGGGATATTCCTCATTCCGGGTATTCGGATTGTGAAGGCTAATCTTTTGCTGTCAGGAGACCAGCAGGCCTCCTTTCCGGTGACACCTTGCTGACCCTCCCAGTGAATCTCTCGCTGCTGCAGTCCATCAATATCCACAAGTAACAGAATCCCTTCGGAAGTCAGAGCAACCCACTGTCCATTGGGAGATACGGCCGGTCTACCAATTGCCTCTACGACTCGTTTTATATTTTTCCCAGCAAGGTCCATTGTATAAATGCTAAAAGCACCATCGCGATTTGAACCGAAGGCTATATGGCGTCCATCCGGGAGCCAAACAGGATAGGAATCATGTGCCAAATGGTCTGTTAATTGCCGGAGGTTTTCACCATTATCATCAATGATGTAAATCCCTCCATTTCCGCCACGGAGCAATGTGAAAACAATCTTTCCGGTTTCGGCACTTGCCATTTGGTTTAGGTGAATCAGGAAAAAACTTCCGACAAATGCAACAATAACCAGTAAAATGGTTTTCATACTTTTCATGGGTGTCGTTAATCCTTCTGACCCAATTTCATTGGATTCGTTTTCCCCGTTTCATCTGTCCCCAGAGCGTTATCCACTTCCCTGAACCTGATACCCCCAGCTTTGAACCGAACCAGGCAGGATTATCCCCTCCCTCAACCAATAGTCTGATATTTTCGCCATCCTTATCCATAATGAAAATTCCCTCTATACCCTCTTGGTGTGAAACAAAGGCGATGTGTTGACCATTGGGCGACCACTCAGGAGATCTTCCATTCGCAAACCGCTTAGAATTTGTTCCATCTGCTTCCATCAGATAAACGGCATTACCTCCATCTCGATTTGACCAGAAGGCAATCCACTTTCCATCAGGGGACCAAGCGGGATACAAATCTTGTGCAGGATGGTCTGTCAACCGTCGAAGGTTTTCTCCTGTGATATCAATGACGTAGATATCATTCAATACCCCAGGGATTCGGATTGTGAAGGCTAACCTGTTGCCATCAGGAGCCCAAGCAGCCATGTTGGTGGCACCCTGTGGGCGCCCCCAGTGAATTTCTTTTCGCTTCAGTCCGTCAATATCCACAAGTAGCAGAAATCCAGCGGGGGTCAAAGCAATCCACTGCCCATCGGGAGATATAACAGGTCTATTATTTGTGTCTACAATTCGTTTTATGTTTTTCCCAGCGAGGTCCATCGTATAAATGCTAAAAGCTCCATCGCGATCTGAACAGAATGCCAGATGGCGTCCATCCGGCAACCAAGCGGGTCTTCTATCCGCTGCAGGATGGTCTGTTAATCGCCGGAGGTTTTTACCATTATCATCAATAATGTAAATATCTCGATTTCCTCCCCGGTCCAATGAAAAAGCAATCTTTCCACCTTCGGCGCTTGCCATTTGCTTTGGATAAGTGAATAACAGATTTCCAACAAACACGATTGCGAATAGTAAGCTGCTTTTTATACGTTTCATGCACGCCTCCTTTGGATTCACCAATCTATGGTAGATTTTAGAATTACTTAGACAGTTCCAATGCACATGTACAGATTGGGAAATCTGTACCCACAAACAACCCCCTAAATCCCCCTTGTCAGGGGGACTTTGGCAAATGTTCACTTATTTGTCTAATTCACCATAAAAGGAGCGAGAGAAATTCATCAACAGTCCTTCGGTTTGTTATTTCCCATAATGGATTGTTTCCCGCTGAAAGGAAAACACAACCTTCCTCAACAAGGATTCGGAAAGAGAGCTAATATTCACCGTTGGCATTCCAGCCGGGGTACTGCTCCTCCAAAGCTGCCAAGGTTTGCGGTGTGTAGTATGGATGCCCCGCCGGTGGAAAGCGGAACACCTCACGCTCTTTCGCTGTCAATGTTCCGATGAACTGACTGAACACCGGGTTCTTTCCCTTATCCGTATAATGTCTAAACCCTTCCCAATAGTTATCGGCTCTGCCAATCCCAAATCCCCATGTGAAGCGTTGACCGTCCTCACGGAGATAATCGCTTGCAGAGTGCAACGTGTAATTGGTGAACATACACAGCGTTCCACCCTTGCAGATTAACGGTTCATACTTGGTTGTGTCGCGTCCATGTTCCTTGGCAAGTAGCCGCAGTGGGGCTTGGTCTTCATCAACATCTTCGAGATGTACCCAGAAGCCGAGTTGACCAAACTCACGCAGTGTATCGGAGGGCGGCAGCAAGGAGTTATTTCCGTTGTCGATATGTAAATTAGCGGCATCGCTGCCCACGCCACCTCCTTTGAAACCCGGATAGCGGGCAATCATGCAACCGGCGCGAAAGTGGATATGTTCTGTCTTGAGCCACTTTCGTGCAAATTCCCACGCCCGATAGTCAACAATGCCACGCAGCAAGGCTATCTCTGGCGGCGGGAAATCGGTAAGAATTGCCCGCCCCTGTGGCGGATCATCTTTCACCTCATCCCATGTAGGAATCGACCTTCGCTGTGCCGCTTGCATTTCGCGCAACCTTTCGCCCGTATAAAAGCCCGGAACGATAACGTAACCTTTCGTTTCCAACTCTTCAAGATGTGCATCGGTTAGTTCTGCGGACATATTTTCACCTCTCGATTGTTAGCACTTCGATGTCAGACCTCCATCACCCACGGCGTAGGTTCTGGGAAAATATCGTGTTGTTTTGCCCAATCAATTAAACCATCGTTTGTCGCTCCCAGCAACTGTTTGCCAACGTCATCAACCTGTGCTAAGACAGTCTCATCGGGTTGGACAAGACGCATCGCTCTGTGCGCCCCGCCCATCCAGCGGTAAGCGTAGCCAAAAATCACCACCTTCGAGACACGGTCAGTCAGGTTTGGGGCGGAAGTATGGAAGAGACGATTTTCAAAAAGGAAAGCATCTCCGGCATTGAGAGGAAGTTCAACCGTTCCGACGGGATCTGCCTCCCCCTTCGGGATGGGTAACGGCGTATCTATCAGATGTGATCCCTGTGCGAAAAGTGTAAAGCCGGAACGCGGTTGCTTAAAGTCAGTCAAGCAGTACCCGACTTTGATGCTGACACGCGGCAGGTTGCTGTGGCGTAGATCTTCGGCAAGACCGCTATCACGGTGCCAACCCCGTTGGTTTACGGTTTCTTCGTCTGCCGGTTCTGGAAACTTATAGATGATCGCTGTTGTGTGCAGCTGAATATTAGGGGATAGTAGCTGGGCAACCAAGGGAACCGTCGGCGATTGGGTGATCAGGGGATGAAAATCCGGTTCTTGGACAATACCGGGGCGTCTTTGAACGTAAGCCCCGTCTGCATCAAACGATTCGATCAACCGGTCGCTGACGTGAGTGAGTCTGTCAATTATCTCCGGCGATAGCACATCTGGAACGACCAGATAGCCGTTTTCATCAAAAAATTGACGTTGTGCCCCTGTAAGTTTCACAAAATCCATATCAATGTTCCTTATTTCTACTTTAGCTGCCTAGGTGCCGAGCGAAGAAATCCAGCGTCCGGGGCCAAGCAGCTGTTGCTGCTACCTCATGGTGACGCTCGCCGGAGAAATCCATAAAGGCGTGTCCGGCACCGGGGTATGTATAAAACTCATGTGCCTTGTTATGGCGCGTTAATTCAGCGTCGATCTTCTGCATATCTTCCGGGGATGGGTTGGCGTCCTCCTCACCAAAGTGGAACAGCAGCGGACAGTCAATCTCATGGGTGCGTTCAAACGGTGACGCACCTCCTTCTCCCAAAGCGACCATGGTGTTGCCGCCGTAATAGGCTTCAGCAGCTTTGAACTGCGGGAGAGCTGCTGCCATCAGGTATGCCACTCTGCCTCCCATGCAGAAGCCGGTAATGCCGAGTGCCTCGCTATCGACAGCGTTGTGGTTCTGCAAGAAGTCTACGGTGGCTTGAACGTCTGCAATCATCTCCGCGTCTATGAGTTCCCGTGGACCTCGTGGGTCATCGGGTCCTAATCGGTGATAGAGGTCTGGGGCAGCAGCAATGTAGCCGGCTTCCGCTAGCCTATCGGTCATTGTACAGATGAACGTATCAACGCCGCCGGCGTGCTGGGCAACCACCACAGCCGGAAAAGGGCCCGTACCATCGGGCATAGAGACGTAAAGTTCCATATCTTGGTTATCAACTTTGACGATTTCTGTAAACGATGACATGTGTTGCTCCTCCTCTTCTGTTTTCGCTTATGGTGAATTCCAGTTTATAGTAGATTTTAGAATTAATGGGACACGCCAAACCGGTGCGGTTACAAACCGCACCTACCGGGGAGGCGCAAGTGTTTCTTTATTTTTTGAATTCACTATAGTTTTTACTTTACTGTTTGAAATTCCGCACACGCAAGGTTTGCTAACATATCAATAAATTCGAGGTGCTCACCGACGGTGCCAGCACGGATAAAATTCATACCACACGCCTCGGCGGTCCCCCTAGCTTCCAGATCGAGGTCGTAAAGTACTTCGACATGGTCACAGAGGAAGCCGATCGGTGATACGATGACATCCTGAACACCCGTCTCCCTTTTCTCTCGAATCAGATCATTAATGTCAGGGTCCGTCCACGGCACGGTTGGGTTATCGGGCGCACTCTGGTAAGCAATATCGAAATCGGTCCCAAGAACGGCTGCTACGGCTGAAGCGGTTTGACGAAACTGTTCGGGGTATGGGGAGGTCTTCGCTGCAACTTCGGGGATTGCGTGAGCGGTAAAGATCAGGGCAGCCTCAGCAAAACGTGATTCAGAAATATCGTTACATGCAGTACGGATGCGTTCCGCGATGGCGTTGATGAAGCTGGGATGTAGATGCCACAGATCTTCTAAATAGCAAATGTTTAGTGTTTGGTCGCCTACCGTTTCGACTGCATCGGTAACATCGTTCTGATAACGCTCCCAACTGGCTTTAGACCGATAGGCAGACATGATAATCGCAAGGACGTTGCGATGCCCCTTTTCGACCATCCTCGCTATCGTCTCATGAAGGTACGGCGTCCAATTACGCATCCCTACATAGATAGGCAAATCAACGCCCCGTTTTCTAAGCGCGTCCCCAAGCCCATCCGCCTGCTTAAATGTCAGTTCGTTAAAGGGCGAAAATCCGCCGAGTTTTACATAGTGGCTCGCAACCTCCTTCACACGCGCAGCGTTCGATGGTGCATTCCCGACGATACCCTCGACAAAGCAGTGCGCTTCCCCAGGACATGGATCGTACCGCTGACAGCAACCGGGGGTCGGTCCCCCAAACCCGATGAGCAGGATGCTATCGTATGAACCCCTTGAGTTCGATTCAGGATTGGTATCCCTCTTCAACGGTTTTTACCCCCTAATCGCCTACATCTTTTGCGACGCTCACAAAGTGCTTCACGTTTTCAAACGGTGTGTCCCTGTGAAGTCCGTGACTGAGATTGAGGATATGCCCAACCTTTCCGCCCGCTTGTAGACAGTTATTGACGGCGGTGGTAATATCATCACAGGTCCCATCTCTCAGGATTGCGTTGTCCACATTTCCTTGAAAGGCGACCTTGCCTTTCGCTTCTTTCTGTGCGACCCCCAGATCAACGCATTTTCCGACACTCAAAACGTCAGCACCACTTTCCAGCATCAACGAGAGATAGGGGCATTCTTTGGTAAATAGGATAGAAGGTGCGCTCGGATCTAACGCCGCAAAAATCTGTTCGTGATACGGTTGGACAAAGGCTTGGTATCTCGGTAAATCAATCTGATCAGCGATGGATTCAAACAGCTGCACCACCTGCACGCCCGCCGAAATTTGGTAGTTGAGATAATTAATCGTCATCTGCGTTAAACGTTGCAGCAGTTCGTGAAATAGATGTGGTTCTTCGTCCATCATCTGAAAAACGGTACGTGCCGCGTTTGAAACGCCTCCGCCGGCTGCCATCGGGCTGGTTCCTGCGACCATAAAGAAAGCTAAAGTCAGCGGCGATCCGGCAAAGCCAATCAACGGCAACTCACCCGCCAATACCCTACGCAGCCCGCTGATAATCTTTCCGGTAAATGCCATCTCTGAAGCGGGATTGTCAAGGGGACGTAACGCCTCGATCTGGGCTTGGGTCCGAATAGGGGAATCTAAGACGGGACCGGGGTCAAATCGAAAGTGTACGCCCATTGGACAAAGCGGCGTGAGAATGTCTTTGTACACAATGATTGCATCAACCCCGATGCGCTTGGGTAAGAGAGAAATTTCAATCGCCCATTCGATTTCTTGATCACTAAATGGGCACGGTATCGTCCGAAATAGCCGCTCTAATGGGAGGTTGATTTGTTCTCTGAGTGCACGGTACACGGGATCCGAACGACCCGCTTGGCGCATCATCCACACTGGCGTCCGTTCTACTGTCTGTCGTCGTGCAGCACGGAGGAGGAGATCATTTTTAAGCATGGTGTTCTCTACTCTTTCGGACGTCCTCTCAATTCAAGATATTCCCTGAGTTTTACGTAACTTTTGATATTTTTCATAATCCGACCACTTTCTCGTTCTTCGAGATAGAGAAAGAACCCCATCAGATATAAGCTAATCAGAAATAACAAGAAGCCAACGAAACATCGGAAAATAGCAAAGTAGTTCGCTGTAAAATCTAGTTTAGGCATCCCGTCCCCCCACGAGACCGAAACAAAGCCTTGCCAGCCTGTGACACCCATTGATAAAAAAGCGATTGAAAGCACAAAAACAATGAAAAACTGTATGCCCATGGCTAACCTTTCTTGCGGAGATTTCGGGACTAATAGTTGGATCGCTGTATTATAGCATATTGCTCATCCGTGGTAAAGGATTCTCTACTCTGAAATTTCTGATGTTTTTCGTTGCACAAATAGCCAACCTGTGATAAATTTTATTCAGATTAGCAATGAGCCTTTAGCGGTAGACCCTGAATCACGTAAACGCCAAGGAGAATTCAGAGCTGTGAAAATCGTTGGAGTTATCCCCGCTCGCTATGCGTCAAGTCGGTTTCAGGGCAAGGCGTTGGTGGACATCCTCGGCAAACCGATGGTGCAGCAAGTCTATGAGCGAGCGGCCCGTGCCAAAACACTGGATGCTGTCATCGTCGCAACTGATGACCGGCGAATCTACGATACGGTTGACGGCTTCGGTGGACAGGTGGTTATGACATCACCAGACTGTCCCACAGGCACCGAAAGGGTTGCGATTGTCGCGGAAACACTCGATTGCGATGTTGTAGCAAACATTCAGGGCGATGAACCTTTGCTGGAGCCGGTGGTCATCGATCAGATGATTCAACCGTTTCTTGATGACCCCAGCGTAGAAGTCAGCACGTTGAAGCAGCGGGTCGAAAATGAAGCGGATTATCGAGACTCCAACGTTGTTAAAGTTGTGACTGACCTTCAGGGTTTTGCGTTATATTTTTCTAGAGCATCAATCCCCGGCAATCTCTCAAATCATTGGCTACAAGTTCACCCCAACTATCGGCATGTAGGGCTGTACGCTTATCGCCGAGAGCGACTCCTTGAGTTTACCCAATGGGAAAGCACACCGTATGAGAGCACCGAAGGACTTGAGCAGTTGCGCTTCCTTGAACACGGTATCCGCATCCGTGTCGTTGAGACAGAACATACGTTGATTGGGGTTGATGTGCCCGCCGATTTGGACCGGGTGCTTGAAATCTTGAATTCGCGAGAATAACGGCAGTTTTCTGTTTGAATAGCGATCAAGGGTAAGAACAATAAGCAGCAAGTCAATAAGAGATACGACAACTGCGTGCAACAATTGAAAAATTAAATAGGAACGATGAGTAATGTAAATAGAAAGTAGGTCAAGGGAAAAATAAAAAAAAGATCGTCGGTTGGACAAAGAGAAACGCGATGCTAAACAGACAAACACAAAAATCGTCAGCCCAAAAGGAGGTAAAAATGGCATTTAAGATTGGCTTGGTGTTTTTTCTGTGTGTGGTGATTGTGTGCAGTGGAGATGCGGCGGAGGGTACACCTGTTCTGGATTCTGATGCAAAAGCGGCTGCGGTGCGCGATGCAGAGAACGACTTTGATGCGCGCCCGTGGCGTTTTCAGGGTTGTGTTGGAGGTTGCGTAGGTGGGGGAGCAATAGCTCTAGTAATAGCTAAGGTTGTTCAGGGTCTTAGAGAAAACGAAGGTGCGGGTTCTGGAACTGGGGGTTTTTCAGCAGGTGGATTTAGCGATCCGCTTCCGATAGAAGGCACGTCAGTTGCCCCCAGTCTTGGCCCACCTGGACTGATAGAGGGAACTGTGTTGATGGTGGGAATGGTGGCTCTGTTGGTGCCGATAAGCCGCGCTGATACTAAGGAGGTAACGCTACCATCTTTACCACTTGCCGAAAAAACGCCTGAATATGTTGCGTCTTACATGGAAGCGTATAAGAAGGAAATCCGATCCCGTCGGAAGCGCGCTATAATATCGGGGTACCCTCTTGGGGCTGGGGCTTTAGCCGGAGGGTGCTTGGTGGGATTGGCTTTGGAATAACCCCTTGAAAGGAGCTTAATAATAAAATAAAAGATCCACAAAGGTATTTCGTTCAGGATGTTGAGTGTTTAGGCGTTGTGCCTCTTGACACAGGGGAAGAAGCGCGGGATAAGGAAAAAGAAATTTTAGATATGTTTGGTCGCGCAAATGAAAAGCGTAATCAGTGCGAACTCATTTTTTATAGTGATGATGTCAAACAGTATATTGAAGATGAGTGCGAAGACCCAAAATTCTATACTGAGGCGAGTAGCAAGAGTGATTAAACCGCTTTAGACAATCTTAAATGTCCGATAATTAACACGGTAGCACCGCAGTTAAGTGTGGTAGGCATCAAATGTCTGAAATTATGGGCAAAATCCGAGGCACACCCAGAAATGTCATACATCGGTAATACGCCTCGAAACCCCGTGTTCATTGAGGATTTCTCTGATGAATGCCTTGTTGCTGTATGAACGATTTTGCAAGCTTGAGTGCCGATTTCACTACTCCACACTTTAGTGCAGACCTACCATTAACACTTATCGGACGTTTTAAGCGGTTTTTAGGGAAAATCTGAAAACCTTGATCCAGTCTCAACACGCAAAAAATATATCCGATAACAATCGCAAATCGGTTTCTTGCGGAAAAAGCGGGGCGATTTGCGAAAAATAATGTGCTTTGTTCATATTTTTTCCCTTTGTGAGGCTTCTTAATTTTTGTGTCCTCGATAAAAATTCAGGAGGAATCTTCGTTGCACTCCGTAGACGTTTCAAAGTTGAGGCAAACTTATGGTACGATCTATAGATTGGCTCAGACAGTCCGAAGCTGAATTTAAGGCCGCAACAGATCTTTTAAGTACCAACAACTTTGCGTGGTGCTGCTTCACTGCACAACAATCAGCTGAAAAGTCAATTAAAGCCATCCTAAACCACCTCCAAAATGATGCGTTAGGGCACAACTTAAATACACTAATTCAGGAAATTGAACAACATTTACAGGTGGATCAAGCCGTCATTAATGCGTGTATCCGATTAAATCGCTTCTACATTCCGAACGTCTCATCGTCACTCCGATAGAATTGAGAAATGTAGACGATGAGACGTTCCCGTTATCCAGATGCCTTTGCAAGCGGTGTTCCCGCTGAACAATACTTTGATCAAGATGCAAATCAAGCGGTTCAAGATGCTGAGGAGGTGCTCCGTTTTGCGAGAACTATTATCCAACCGACCACACGTTGAAAAGTTATGGGAATTCGTAGATCGAGTCCTCAAGCAGAAAGGTGACGAGATTGAATTCATCGTTCTGTATGGTTCTATGGCGAAAGGTAACTGGTCAGTCGCTAGCGATTATGATGTGCTGATCGGACTGTGCATTGATGATGGGAAACGTTTCATAGATCGGCTCTACGACTATTCGCTACTCACCTCTGCTCCAATCGATATTTTTGCGTACAGCCAATCCGAACTCGATCTCATGTTCAGTAACTTTCATTTGACCCTGTTAGAATCGCTGAACCATGGGATTGTCCTGTTTGACCGAGGGCGATGGGCGGAGATGCAAAAACAATTCAAGGAATGGAAGACATCGGGCGTGATTGAACAGATACCTGTGGGTTGGCGGTTTAAGAAAGAACAAGGAAATATCAGAGATAATTGACGGTTGAAGAGGCGGTAAAGTTTTTGTCGATATGAACTGAAGTTAATGTGATTGCTCATTTTGTTTACACACTACGGGGTACGCAAGGCATAGATAGCTTGCATCTTTAACCGATAGAAGGAGTTGCTATTGAGATGACAAAGTACATCTTCGTAACTGGTGGTGTAATCTCTGGCATCGGAAAGGGAATAACGACAGCATCGCTTGGTCGCTTGCTCATCGATCGTGGGTTCAAGGTTATGGTGGTTAAAATTGACCCGTACCTCAACTCGGATGCTGGCACAATGAACCCATTCCAACACGGTGAGGTGTTCGTGACGCGGGACGGTGCGGAAACCGATCTCGATCTCGGCAATTACGAGCGATTCTTGGGAATTGACCTCAATCAATACTCGAACTTTACAACGGGTTCGGTTTACAATGCGGTCATTGCCAAAGAGCGGCGTGGGGATTATTTGGGCGGGACCGTGCAACTTATCCCGCACATCACCGATGAGATTAAGGAACGCATCTATCAACTGGGGCGCGATAGCGATGCGGAGGTGGTCATTACGGAGATTGGCGGAACCATTGGAGATTTTGAGACGCCACCGTTTGTGGAAGCGATTCGACAGATGGCGGTAGAGGTCGGACGCGAAAATACGATCTTTATTCATGTTTCGTTAATCTATACTCTTCCCAACGGAGAGAGCAAGAGCAAACCGACCCAACATAGCATCCGTACGCTACAAGAGTACGGTATCCAACCCGATCTCCTAATTTGCCGCACAAGTCAACCGATGGAGGAAGGAATACGGCAGAAAATTTCACTCCTTTGTGGACTTCAGGAGGAATACATCGTTGAAGGGCTTGACACCGACCTAGTTGATGAGATTCCACTGAACTTCGAGCGACAAGGCATGGGGCGTTTGGTGATAAAGCGACTTGGGTTAGAAGAACGTCAATCGAATGGCGTTGAGTGGGCAAAGATGGTTGATAAACTGAAGCACCCCAAACACCGGACCCAGATAGCGATTGTCGGTAAATATGTCCAAGGTTCTGATACCTATCTCAGTGTGAAGGAAGCACTCAAACATGGGGGCATTGCCAACGAATCAGCCGTAGATGTCAAATGGATTGAATCTGACCTACTGAGCGACGACCAAAACTTGGATGAGGAGTTTGAGGGAATTGATGGGATCCTCGTTCCTGGTGGCTTTGGTTACCGGGGCATTGAAGGGATGATTGTTGCATCACGCTATGCACGGGAGCAGAAGATTCCATATTTTGGGCTGTGTCTTGGTATGCAGTGCATGGTGATTGATGTTGCACGGCACGTCGCAAAACTGAAAGGTGCAAACAGTGCCGAGTTTGACGAGGAAACACCCCATCCGGTGATTGATCTGATGCTAAATCAACGAGAACAGACCGATCTCGGTGGCACAATGCGACTTGGACTCTATCCGTGCGTTCTCAAGGAAAACACAAAAAGCTATGAGGCGTATAAGCAACCCATAATCTTAGAACGACACCGTCACCGATATGAATTGAACAACGATTATCGGGAAGCCCTTGCATCCGAAGGGTTGTATTTTAGCGGGGTATCGCCCGACGAGAATCTAGTTGAAATCACTGAAGTTGTTGATCATCCGTGGATGGTTGGCTCGCAGTTCCACCCCGAATTTCAATCCAAGCCACTTGAACCGCATCCACTGTTCCGTGACTTTATTCGGGCTGCATTACATTATCGGCAGCAGCGATAGCGAATAATACGTAGCGAGTAAGGAGTTAAAAACCGACCGCTGAGTTGCAGAGGGTGCAGAGCGATTAAAAACAATTTACCTATCTGTGTCTCTGTGGTTTCTTTTACGCATTACGTATCATGTATTAGGTGGAGGTCCGTTATGTCTAAAAACTACGCTAAGATGTACTCTCGCGCTTGGTATGGCGACGAGGAGATTACACTGACGTTTCCCGAAAATTGGGAAGTCACAATGGTCGCGCCTAACGATGCGCCCAAGTTATCGGACGCAGCAATCGAAGCTGCATTCGGTCAGCCTATCGGTACACCGCGTATTGAAGAAATGGCGCGTGGCAAAAGCGATGCCGTTATCGTCGTGGATGATCTTAGTCGGCCAACGCCTGCAGCGGCGGTTATTCCGCTCCTACTCCGTGAACTGCACCAAGCGGGCATCCCCAAGAACGAAATTCGCTTTGTTATTGGTCCCGGCTCACATCGTCCTCTCACGGATGAGGAGATAGTGAAGAAAGTGGGGGCTGATATTGCAGCGTCTTATGAAGTAATAAACCACGACTTTATGAGCGGAAATCTCCGGGCACTGGGGAACCTAGATGAGGGTATGCCGATCTATATCAACCCAGTTGTGGCAGACGCTGATTTCAAAATCTGCTTGGGCGGTATTTACCCTCACAAAGCGGTCGGATTTGGTGGTGGGGCAAAGTTGATTGTGCCCGGTGTATCCGGTTTTTCCACGATGTTCCACTTCCACAATTACTATCCGGGACGAGGTCATGCAGCCGTTGAGAAGCAGTTCGACAAGACTGATGCCCGGGATGTCTCAGAAGCGGCTGCCAGAGTCGTTGGAGTGGATGCCATTGTAAACCTCGTCACCAACAGCAGACGCGAAATAGCCGGTCTATTTGTCGGCGATTTAGTGGAGGCACACCGAGCCGGCGCACGTTTTGCCCTGGAAACCTATGGGACGCAGATCCCAGAGGCTGTTCGCCAAGAAACAGATGTGATCGTGCTAAACTGCTATCCGATTGACTCGGATGCAATTCAGACCACTAAAACATTCTGGGCACGACGGTATTTTGATGATGTCTACACTATCGCCGTTAATCCTGCGAGTGATGGGTTCTGCTATCACGGACTCTATGATCTATTAGACTATCCACGTTACCTTAGGCGGAGGGCGCGAAATACCCCGATCGCGTTACCCACACCGAAAATCGAATCTCCAAACCAAGTGCTAGTTTGGTCGGAGAATTTTCCGCCAGATGAGTTTTACAAGGATCATCCCGGCGACATCCTCTATCGTGAGTGGGATGTACTTGTCAATGCACTTGCGGAGCAGCTGCCTCAGAATGCGAAAGTGGCTGCCTTTCCGTGTGCAAGCATCCAAGTGTTGGCAGAGGAATAGTTGAAACATAAACCGCGGGATGTCCGAAGTAGGAGGAAACCAAAGTGGGAGGAAACCGCATCGAAACAGGGAATCCACTGCGTATGATTGTCGTGGGCAGCGGTAGAGGGAAGTCGCACGCACGCAGCTTTCTGGCGCGACCCGACAGGTTTGAATTGGTCGGCTTAGTTGATATTGATGAACCGCGTCTTAAAGCCGCTATTAGCGATCTCGAATTATCGGACCATCTTGCCTACACTTCATACCCGGAGGCGTTAGAACAGTCGAATTGTGACGGTGTTGTCGTCGCTACTTGGGCGCGTACGCACGATGAACTGGTGGAGGCTGCAATCGAAGCCGACAAACACGTCATGGTGGAGAAGCCGTTCACACTGGAACTCGCACCCGCCCGGCGACTGACTGAGAGGGCGGAGGCGCGTGGGCTAAAAATCGTTGTAACGCAACAGTGGCGATACCTGCCCGGCCAGCGCACGGTACGACGTTTGATGACCGAGGGGGCTTATGGCGAGCCGCAGACCGGGCACATGTTCTCCTACAAAGCCCGCGGTAGCGAGTATCCCGACTCCGAGCACTCGCAACTCTGGCAGATGACCGTCCACGAAATTGATTCGCTAATTGCGATGGTGAATCGACCCGTAGCAGAGGTGTTCGGCCATTCTTATCGACCGCCGGAGACGACTTGGAATCGTGAATCCACCGCTACCGCCGAAATTACCTTCGATAACGGTGCCCGTTTCGTGATCGTATCTACCTCTGATGCCCGTGTGAACACCAGTGAATTCCGCGCCGAGTGCGAGCATGGCGCAGTTGTCTTACACAGCCCACAAGGTTTTGGCGGTCCGGAGACTTTGCTGATCGGGAAGAACCGAGCAGCTGAATTGAGTGAGGTAGAGATTGATCCGGACTTCACTGGCTCACGCCAACTTGATCTGCACGTTGCTACTACGTTTGCCGATTGGGTCAATGGCGGACCTGAGCCGGAGACCAGTGGGCGTAACAACCTGCCAGTCCTCGCTACTTTGAATGCCGTCATCGAGTCAGGGGAATCCGGTCGAGCGGTAAGGGTGGAGGTTTAGGAACTTTTGACGTACTTTGTAGGGAACGCAGATCCGCGTTCCCTACACAAGGAGAATATATGAACGTAACAGGTTCACACCTCATCGTCCAAGCATTACAGGCGGAAGGGATAGACCAGATTTTTACCCTAGCAGGAGATCACACCCTGCATCTGATGGATGTTATGGCGGATGAGGGATTTAAGTTTATTGATACCCGCCACGAACAGGCTGCGGTGGACATGGCAAATGCGTGGGGGCGAATCACCGGCTCCCCCGGAATATCAATGTTTACTTCGCCGGGACATGTGAACGCTATCCCCGGACTCGCGCTGGCGTATCACATGGAATCGCCGGTCATCAACATCACAGGTTCCGCAGCGCAGAACCAACTGGGACAGGGAATCGCACAACAAGAAATCGATCAGGTTGGGATGGCAAAACCGATTACGAAGGGGTCATGGTTCATCTCTGATCCGCACCGGATCCCGGAGTATTTCGCACGCGCGTTCCGCACCGCCTTAGCGGGCAGGCGCGGTCCCATTCACCTGACCATCCCTGTAGATGTCCAAAGTGCTGAAGTGGACACGAGCCGAGTACATTTCGACCCACCCGAAGTGTACCGTCGTTCCGGTCAAGTCATGGGCGATCCAACCCTTGTAAAAGAAGCAATAGAATTGATCCAGAGCGCGCAGCGACCTATGGTGCTAGCGGGAAATGCAACCGACTCCATAAATCGGGAGGATTTGCAGCGGTTCTTGGAGATAACGCAGCTTCCGCTGTTTACCGAGGAGATAGCCCGTGGGCTTGTTCCCGATAACCACCCCTACTGCTTCGGATTCGCGGACGGACGGGTCAACCTCGTCTCACGCCGCTTGGATGAGGCAGACGTTGTGCTGTTGCTCGGTAAGAAATTGGACTTTACCATCTCCTTCGGCGGACAGCCGACCCTCGCTGCTAATGTGCGTATCATCCAAGTGGATCCATCAGCGGACCAGATTGGTCTCTCACGCGGCGTGGATGTTGGTATTTTAGGAGATGTCGGTGCGGTGGTGAAGCAGTTAGCGCAGGAAGCCGAGGGATATCGATGGAATGAAAATCCGATAGTTGAAGAACTCAGAGGCACCCGCGATGCCCAAGAGCAGGATTTGGACAGCCGGGGGGCACCAGCCACCCCGTTACACGCGATGTCCGTTCACAAACATCTGCGCTCCCTACTGGGCGAGAATGACTGTTTAATCTTTGAGGGCAGCGACTTCTCTTTCTATGGAACCCCCTACTATCCCAGTCTTCGTCCTAGACGCTGGTTTACCAATAGCACGCTCGGAATGATCGGCTGGGGCGTATCCTATGGCGTGGGTGCTCAAACCGCACTCCCTCAATCCAAAGTGGTGGTGCTCACCGGCGATGGTGCCTTCGGATTCAGTGCGATGGAATTGGACACCGCCGTGCGGCACAACCTACCCGTAGTCATTGTGATTGGGAACGATAGTGTCTGGGGGATTGACTACCACCAGCAGGTGCAACTCTTCGGAAAAAGTGTGGCAACCGAGCTGCTGCCCACCCGTTATGACAAGGTGGCGGAAGCGCTCGGTGCGCACGGCGAATATGTTGAGGACGCCCACCAACTACCCGGTGCGTTAGAACGCGCCCTCGCCTCGGACAAACCCGCATTAGTCAATGTGCGGATTCAGGCGAACCCCAGTCCATTGACAGAATACATCATTGAGCGGAAAACCGCCTTCACCGGAAGATAGTCATAGGTGCGATCTGCTTCAGGGATTGCTAGGTAAACCTGTTTGTCTAGCAATCCCCATTACTACCGGTCAATGGTGGATTTGTTGGAAAAAACGCTTGGCACACCTATGCCGTTGCGTAATACTCCTCCCAATCCACACCAGCGCGTCCGTTCAGATCCCACTCAACCTGCCCATCAATCAAGGTCAATTCACACTCTAGCTTCTGATTCCCTACAAAGAGTGCCCGCCTGACATCTAGGAAACCGAATTCACCCTCATTGAGTTTGAGCACGGCGACATCTGCTACCGCTCCAACACTCAAGTGCCCATATTCCGGGCGATTAATCATCTCTGCCGGGGTAATCGTTGACATTTTGATAACATCAAACAGAGAAACACCTATATTCAGAATCTTTGACATGGTTGTTGCCATGTCCTTCATCCCAGCGTTCATGCTGCCGGTATGGAGGTCTGTCGAAATCGAATCCGGTATCCACCCCTGTTCAATGGCAGGTATGGCTTGGTTCCACACAAAACTCCCAGCACCGTGTCCCACGTCAAACTTGACGCCACGTTCCCGCGCTTCAGCGAAATAAGGCTGCAACTTCCCCTTCTCATCAAACATCGGTATCGCGGCTTGGTACATGTGAGTGCTAATGTCGCCGGGACCTATATGCTCAAGTATCATCTCCGGATAGGGACGCTCCGGACGAAATGCGCCAAAATCAATCATGGCGAACAAGTTCGTCAATCTCGCAGCTTCCACAGCACGGTCAACCCCAAGCCACTCAGGACCCGCGTAGTGCGCGGTCTTAATACCCACAACAATATCGGGATAGCGTTCAGCAACTTTCGCCGTTGCTTCGGGCTCCATGTCCGGTATATTCTGCTCGATGGCACCGCCACCCATGCCGTGTCCCACAATGTTGAGCAGTGCAAAAACACGGGTCTTCGCCCGGTCGATGACGCGGTCTTTGAAGTCGGGGAAATTCCGCCACCCTGAACTCCCAACATCGAGAACCGTCGTCACACCTGTGCGAAAATTGTATCCATCGGGATATAGGGAGTTGTCGCCGCAGTAGGCGTTGCGCTGACCGGTGCCGGCGTAGGCGTGGACGTGTATATCGAGTAAGCCGGGCGTGACGTAAAGCCCATCGACATTGACAACCTTTTCTGCATCCGCGCCCGGTATGTTCTCCGCCACACGCGCAATCTTCCCCTCTGCAATCCCAACATCCATCGCCTGATCGATGTTGTTCTTGGGGTCAATAACGTGACCACCTTTGAGTAACAGATCGAAACCATTCTGTGTTGTTTCACCCATTAGATTCCTCCATTTCTGAATATGGAATTTTTGGATTTTCTCCTAATTAACGCAAGTTGCTAGTACTCAGTCATATAAGTTTTGCATATCAACAAGGGGGTCGGATCACCCGACCCCTACGAAAGTATTATGAGTCTCAATCCATATAGACAATCATAATTTGCCTGACAGAGTACTAGGGCGTGTTGACATTTTGAAGCTGCTGATTCGGCAAACGCTGTAATCATCAGGCAATCTGAAATCTGAAAAATGTAGCGCAAACTGTTAGTTTGCAGGCTGGATCACAATCTAACAGATCGTGGTACAAAAGCGAACTCTTACGAAACTGCTTTTTGAAAAAGAGGCTTCCCGATGAAAAACGGAGTTGGGTTTCACTCTATCTGTCTATAAGTAGGTGTTGTTGGACGACTGAATCTCTATTACACTTGACAGAGATTGACGGTTAACCGTTCAACCCAACCTACGGACTATGCTTCATCGGTAGCAGTAGCTTCCTCTGACGGACTAAAGATTTGCTTTTCTACCAAGTATTGAAGCAAATCAGGAAGATCTTTTTTGGGGACATCTTTTATGGTTATATCCCCAATTTTCGTTGGCAGCACAAATCGCAAAGTGTTACCCCGCCGCTTTTTATCGTGTAACATCGGTTGAAGCAAGGGATCGATCGAAACACCTAACGCATCGGTCGGCAAGCCAATTCTGGACAATAACTTCAGTTGTCTCTCAGCATCTGCGTGAGGGAGAATTTCCGTCTTGACTGCAAGATATGAGGCAGCGACCATGCCCACAGAAACCGCTTCGCCGTGTAAATATCTGTGGTAAAGTGATTCCAGGGCGTGTCCAATCGTGTGCCCATAATTTAGAATCGCCCGGCGATCTGTTCGCTCTTCCGGATCCTCCTCCACAACCGCAATTTTGTGCTCACAGCATCTTCTGACAAGTTTTTCTAAAACATCGGGATCCTTCGCGATGATGTTCGCTACGTTAGCTTCTATATAGTCAAATAGCTCACCGTCCATAATTACAGCATACTTAACCACTTCGGCAAGCCCCGCTCTTAACTCTCGCGCGTTGAGTGTTTGCAGAAAGCTAGCATCAATGCAGATCATTTTTGGATGGTAAAATCCGCCGACTATATTTTTAACTCTCGCCAGATTAATGGCAACCTTCCCGCCAAGACTGCTATCCGCTTGAGCGATGAGTGTAGTGGGAATATGCACCAACGGGAGTCCGCGCAGAAACGTGCTCGCAGCAAATCCAGCCAAATCGCCGATGACACCGCCACCCATTGCGATAATCACGGATTGCCTATCCAACTGATGCTCCGCGAAGAAATCGTACAACATTCCAAGGCCCCAATACGATTTGGTTCTTTCCCCTTCTGGGATCGCCTCGACGATCAGATCTACTCCCATATTTGCGAGACTCTCAGAGATCTGGGCGATTTTAGCGGCGTGAACCTCTTCAATGGTTTGATTGGTCACCAATAACGCTTGGGAGCAACGCGGCAGATGCTCCTTAAAGAGCGTCCCAAATTCAGGAATAATGTCGGTTCCAATATAGATGGGATATGTGGTTTTTTCGTCTATCGTTGTCCAGATAGGTTCGATTTTATTTTTTGTTGAGTTCATAATCTCCGACCATATTTTTGACGCAAGGACGCTAGGGTACAAAGACGCAAAGAGAAGAGCTGGAAACGAGAAAGAAATTATCTCATTTTCCCATCACTCCTGTTTTGTTGCTAGAGCCATTATAGTGGATCTTAGAATTAATGAGACACTCCAAATCGGCGCAGTTGGAAACAGCACCTACCAAACATGGGGAGCGAAAGTGTCTATTTATTTTTTGAATTCACTATAAAAGCCTACCCAGCCGTGAACCTGAACGGTTCTGAAACAGCGTCAAGTGTTTCTCGCACGGAATCATCGAGCGTCCAGCCAACTGCACCGATGTTATCGTTCAGGTGCTCGATTGTGTCTCCACCGGTGATCGCGACTGTAATTTCCGGGTGAGATAGTACCCAAGCCAGTGCCAATTGTGCAGGGGTCACCCCCAATTCGCCCGCAAGTTTAATCACGGTCGATATAACCTGACTCGCAGCCCCTTGGACTGCTGCTGGAAATTGATCTTGCAGCCGTGTTGCCCAGAGCGTCCCTTCCGGCGCAGGACGGTCCGGTGAATAGATGCCGCTTAACAGTCCCACCGCCAACGGACTGTATACCATGACTCCCAACCCTTGATCCCGCACAAGTGCGAACATTTCGCCTTCAAGGTGCCGAGTCAGCAGATTGTATTGATTCTGGACGCACATATACGGCGTTGCATTATAGCGATCTGCGACCCACAAGCCCTTGCAGACCTGCCATGCCGCATAGTTACAACATCCGACGTAGCGGACTTTGCCCGAATGAACGAGGTCATCCAATGCACGAACCGTCTCCTCAAGTGGAGTCGATTCATCGAACATGTGGACAAGGTAGACATCAATATGGTCTGTGTCCAAGCGAGTCAACGATCTTTCGACTTCGCGCATGATATGGTATCTGGATAGCCCTATGTCGTTTGGTCCATCGCCTATTTGGCTGGCAACCTTCGAGGTAATCACAACATCATCGCGTTTGCCCTTCAGTGCTTTCCCCAGAATAACTTCTGAGCGACCAATATTAGCGCGATCATCCATTGTCCCGTATACGTTGGCGCAGTCAATCAGGTTAATCCCCTGATCAATTGTGTGTTCGATAACCCGCTGTGCCTCGGCTTCATCGCCCTGTCCTCTGAATCCTAAACCGAGTGCCAATCGACTCACCTGAACGCCAGCGTTTCCGAAGTTCACATATTCCATAACTTTTTTCGCCTTTCCAGCCGAGCTACGCCGCGCCTCGCAATGTCTCTAACTTTTGACTGACAGCTTCAAATAGCAGCGGTGCTGCGTTACCACAAGACAGCACACGGAACCCGCGCTTTATCGCCTCAATTCCATCGTCCAAGCCGCGGGTCGGGTAGCCGACAGCGATACCTTTTCGCGCAGCAGCAGCAAGCACCTTCTCAGAGGCTTCGGCGACTTTCTCGTGCAGAGGTTGCCCCGGTACACCCAACGAAGCTGCCAAGTCACTTGTCCCTACATTCAGGACATCAATACCTTCAACCTCGACAATTTCGGCGATATTGTCAATCGCTTCGGCATCCTCAATCATCAATGATACCGAAATCTCATTGTTGATGTTCGCATAATATTCCGCCGACGACACCGCTCCGAACTTTATACCTCGACTTGGACCCACGCCGCGTTTGCCCTGCGGCGGGTAGAACGCACCATCCACCACATGCTGCGCCTCCTCTGCGGTGCGGATGTGTGGGACAAGTACCCCCATCGCGCCAAGATCGAGCGCGCGCATAATCCGCGCTTCATCGTTTTCGTGGACGCGAACAATCGGTGTGGTATCCGCAGCGTAGGCGGCAAGAACCATCCGCTCTATCTCTGTCCAGCCCATAGAACCGTGCTCTGCGTCAATTAGGACATAATCAACGCCGGCATATCCCATGACTTCAACAAGCCCCGGTTCAGGGAGACGTACACCGCCGCTTAACACCAATCCGCCGGCTGCTAATTTTTGCTTCAACTTATTCGTTCTGATACTCATAATTAAATCTCCTTTGTGCGAATAATTTTTCTTTGCGTCGTTGCGTTAGATTTTCTTTCCCACTTTCACGTTTTCTCACTTTCATTTTTTATTATGATAACCTAAGTTGCTAGTAGCCGGCATATTCAAACCAATAGACCCTAATCTCTGTACAAATTGTATCACTTCTGTAGGTCAATTTTCCAAAATCGACGGTTTGGTGTCGAGATGTGAATCTCGACCTACAGGTTCTAGTTACGTGATGATACCATATACATGTCGCCCCGCTGGGGCTTTAAGGTTGATTTTATCCTGTCTTCTATATACATGTCGCCCCGCTGGGGCTATGAGTCGGGCAAGATGCCCGACCTACGGATATTGGGAGTCGCCTTTTACTGCGTCGTATATAACTAGCAACTTGCGTTATGATATAGACTATGGGAGACGTTCCTCCTTCAACCGTTGAACTTCAGCCTCTGTCTCCTCGCTACGTACCGACGTTGGTCCCCAATGGTCGACGGTGCTCTGCCCCGGTTCGTCGCTCACGGTCACAATGGCGTCCGATCTGTCCCGGACTTCGGGCTTTAGCCGTGTGCCGATCCCCGGTCGCTGCGGGGCGTGGAGGAAGCCCTCACGGATGTCTAGGTTTGGGTCAACGAACTCGTTATACCAGCCTTTGTGGAAAGCGGGCACATGCTCCTGTATCATAGCGTTTGCAGAACTCATACAGATGTGGGAACAGGCGAAGATATTCACAGGTCCCGTGGCATCGTGCGGGGCAAATGGCACCTGATGCGCCGAGGCAAGGATGGCGACCTTGTGCGTCTCCGAAACACCGCCGGTCCAGATTAAATCTGGCATAACGATACGGGCGGAGCCGTTCTCAATGAACAGCCGAAGCTGCCACCGGCTGAGGAGACGTTCGGAAATGCAGACCGGCGTTTTCGTGGATTCTTGGAGTCGTAGGAGAGCTTCCGGGTTGAGCAGCGGCATCAGATCCTCCTGCCACATCATATCGTACGGCTCCATCGCTTGCGCGATCCGAATCGCTACGGGCAACGCCCACTTGCCGTGACCGTCATTGGCAATGTGCATCTCCAAGCCAACCGTATCCCGGATCTCACGGATTGGCTTGAGTGCTTGGTCAAGATCTTTTTGCGAAAGAAACTGACCATCGCTCGCAATCGCTAGCGGGATAGTGGGTCCTCCCTTAATTGCGTTGATGCCTTCATCAAGCAGCTGTTTTGCTGTCTCGCCCGCGCCTTCGTAAGGCATTGAGGTGGCGTAGACACGGATGCGCTTGCGAACTGCACCGCCGAGGAGCTCGTAGACCGGTAAGTCAACCGCTTGACCCTTTATGTCCCAGAGGGCGATGTCGAGTGCCGAAATCGCCCGCATCTCCGCTCCGCCGTACCCGGCATGATCGGACAGACGGAACATCGCCTCCCAGTGACGCTCAATCTCGAAAGGGTCACGTCCAATGAGGAGCGGTCCGAAAAAGTCGTGAATCGCCGCCTGAACTACCGATGGGGCATAAAAGGTCTCCCCCAAACCGACGATACCAGAGTCAGTGTGGACGTGGACCCAGATGTTGTGTGGCTGGGATTCGACACGGATGGTTTCGATCTGTGTAATCTTCATCACTTCTCCTTGGCGATTTTTTTCTTTTAGGGTGAGAGGGTAGGTCAATCTTTGGCTGCGTGATATTTTCTCGTGAAAGGTACGCACTCCAGATCCACATCTTTCCAGTAGTATTGGTACTTTTCTGATTGCCAATCCTGATAGATTTCTTCCCATGACATGCGATTGAAGTGCGGCAGGAGTGAACCCTCCGTAATCGGTTGGGATTGACCTTGATATCGATAATCAACGGAAAGACGCAAGCGGTCTGTTGTTTGATTAGGGAGTGCCTTATGGACGGCGAGGCTTTGGAAAAGCAGAAAATCGCCAATTTGATAATCCGCCGAGACCCATACGAGGTTCAAATGATCGGTTTCCACGCCCAAGCCACCTGCCCCATCAGCCCGTATTGTCGGTAGGACGCTAAACTTATGGGACCCCGCGAGCACCGCCAAGCCGCCAAGATATTGCGGACAATCGCCCAAAGGGATCCAAGCGGTATAGGTCTCCTCCGTGCCCTGAATGTGAATATAGTCTTGATGGGCAGGTGTCGTATACCTGATATTTTCGGGAAATATAATCCGCCCGATATTTCGGGGATGGGGGAGTGTCGGTTCGCCAAACAACTTGTCGCAGACATCAAGAATTGAGGGATAGTGGGCAAAGGCGTGGAAAGATTCTAAGCTTTGAAAGTCGTCGAGGATGGGCCAATACTCCTCCTGCCCTTCCCGATACGGTCCTCCGTTTCGGATGCCGTCCATCACATCCGTTCCTGCTTTAATCCAACCGTGCCTGTCGCAGATTTCGAGAAAATCTCGGCGGAGTTGGAGAATCGTGTCAGGATCAATCAGATTCCGAAAGAAAAGATACCCATCCCGTTTCGCATGATCCTGTAGCCTATCGGGTTGATCGAGCACATCATTCGATTCGACAAAAGGTTTGATCTCAGTTGGCATAGGCCGCCTCGTTGATTGGAATTGTTGCAAATTGCGTAAAACGCACATATTATACAGCCTAGCCAAAAGCGTGTCAATTGGTAAGTCGCGAGAATTAGGGTCATTTAATTCTTCCGCAGCTCGATGTCTTGGTTGACGCAACGGCGGGGCAAGATGCCCCGCCTACGGGTTCAGGTCGTTCCAAAATCAGTCAAAAAACCAAAAACTAAATGACCCTACGCGGGAATGGAAATCTGTCGAGAATCGATTTATTACTCTCTGAATTGGAACGTTGACATTCTCCACCAAATATGATACATTTGACACATATTAACAGCTGAGACAATTGCCTTTCTTTGCAGGAGAGGATATTAGCATGTACGTTGCGCTGACAGGAGCCACAGGGTTTGTCGGATCGTATACAGTCAGATCGCTTGTCGAAGCGGGGCACCGTATACGCGCGCTTGTACGACCGACAAGAGATGCTTCTTGGCTTGAGGAGTTAGGAATCGAGATATGCAGGGGAGAAATGACCGATGAGGATGCACTACGCGCATTGGTTGAGGGGACGGACGTTGTCATCCATATCGCCTATGATTCTACGACAGAGAACCAACAACTTGAGTACCTCCGTTCCAATATCTTCGGATCACTGACACTACTTGAGTTATCCCGGCTCGCCGGTGTCCGTCAATTTATCTGTACAACGAGCACCTACCTCCTCCGCCCCGATGTTTATACACCGGCGGATGTGTACCAAACGCCGATTACAGAGGATTCGCCGCTGGTATCTCCTCAAAGTACCTATGTCATGTACAACACTGTCTTAGAATCGGCATGTCGGACATACTATGCACAGTTCGGCATGAACACGACCCCTTTCCGTTGTGCGTGGATATATGGCATTCATCCGAATTTAGAGAAGACCGTCTGGCGCGACATCCTTGAGGCGGTTCAAACGGATACAAAGTACGTAAGCACATTCGGATGCGATGTTGTTGCTGTTGATGACGTTGCAAGGGCCCTGACGGCGGCGGTGGATAACCCCGTAGCATTTGGTCAGGTCTTCAACCTGTGCGACCTGTTTGTGTATAACCAAGAATTGGCACAGTTGGCACGCGAGGTAACCGGCAGTAAAGCAGAAGTTGTTCAATCCAAACTTCCGAAACCCGCGGAAATAGGCTCCGAGCGGATAAAAGAGTTGGGTGTAGATGTGCATCGAGGGATGGCTGGTATCCGCGCTTATTTTGAGGCACTGCACAAATTGATTTAGCCCCTATCCAACACAGTATTCGATTAAAATGGGTACGCCGTTAAAAAACGATACAATCACTGCTATCAATGGCATCAAAGTTGGCAATGCGACAGATGAAAAGGCACGCACAGGCTGTACGGTGATTCTTTGTGAGTCTGGAGCCGTCGCCGGTGTTGATGTCCGAGGATCTGCCCCCGGCACTAGGGAGACCGATGCGATTCGTCCGGGGGGATTGGTGGAGAAAGTTCATGCAGTTTTACTCACTGGTGGCAGTGCGTTTGGATTGGATGCAGCGGGCGGGGTGATGCAGTTTCTTGAGGAGCGTGGTGTTGGATTCCCGGCGGGGCCAGTGCGTGTGCCAATTGTGCCAAGTGCTGTCATCTTTGATCTAGGGGTCGGCGATCCAAAAGTCCGTCCAGATCGGGAGATGGGCTATCGCGCCTGTGTGAACGCCACCAGTGCACAAGTTGAAATGGGACAGGTCGGTGCTGGAACAGGCGCGACAGTTGGGAAGGGCCCAGGACTTCAGCCATCAAACGGCGGCCTCGGATCAGCATGTCGCGCCTTGAAATCAGGACTAATCGTCGGGGCAATTGTCGTCGTCAACGCGGTCGGAAACATTTTTGATCCAGCGACAGGAAGAATTGTGGCAGGCGCGAAGCACCCGGAGACGGGGGAGTTTGTGGATATTGTAGAAAAGTTATCTGAACAGGGAGAGAGAGATTCATTTCAACCTACTCATACGAATACAACCATCGGTGTCGTCGGGACAAACGCTGCCCTCTCCCCAACAGCAGTTACAAAAGTCGCGCAGCTAGCGCATGACGGTTTAGCGCGGACAATTCGCCCGGTGCACACCATGTCCGATGGTGATACAATTTTCGCGCTTTCGATCGGAACACACGACGCACCGGTCAATACTGTTGGGGTTATCGCAGCAGAGGTTATGGCAGAAGCAGTCTGTCGTGCCGCGAAACATGCGATGACATACGAGCACTAATCCTCATATCCATATTTTGATCCTGCGGGGAGAGGTTTGCGCAGAATACTTGATTTCAGCTGTCTAACGGTATGGCGAATTGTGCCACTAAAGCCCTGCGATTCTTGCAAAATCTCAATCTGCTCTGCTTGCCGCTCAACCTGCTGGCTCAAGTGCATAATAATCGCCTGAGCGCGTTTGTTTGATACTTCGGAAGCGGTTTGCATCTGCTCAATCATGGCATCTGATCGCTTAATTTCCGATGCCATGCGGTCCTCCAGCAGCTCAATTTGAGTGTGGCTGTACTGGTTTTCCTCCGTCAATTTTTCAATCCGCGCATCTTTTTCGCGGACCAACGCCTGCAAATGGGCGAGTTCGTTGGCCCTCAGCGGGGACTGATGTGCCGAATCGCTTGGGCTTGATATTGGTATAATTTTCAGGATTTCTGTTGATTTAAGTGATGTATTAACCGTTGCCATTGTGTACTCCTTTGGCTCATATAAAAAGAAAGTGCAAAGCACGAAGAGAAGCCGTATGGGCGGGGTCTCCCGCCCATAATACGGGTTGGGAAACCCACCCCTATGAAAACTCGGTTTCTATTGCACCATTGTTTAACATGAGCCACTCCTTTTTCGTAATTCTGATCTTAATCTCCGATTCTCAATCACCAAACACCTATGGTGTCCACGATGATAACGTGCTTGCTGAAGAATCCGTTTCAATTCCTGATCTCGACGTTTCATGATCTAATGAAGATGAATTTATTAATTCGGTAATTTGCGGGCGATGTCCGGTGCGGTTAGATGAAAATTAAAAAAATAATTCGGTAATTTGCTAGCGACACCGGCGCGGTTGAAAACCGCGCCTACCGTGTGTTTCAAGGAAAATCGGGATTACCGACTTAAATACTTAAACTTCATGAAACCGCACCTACCGGGCCTGGGGGAAAATATAGAATTACCGAAGTATTTTCTGAAACCTCATCAGATCATAGAAACAACAAGGCTGCACGATAAATCCGCACAAACAAAAGGAAACAATATGACTTCAAACCTCACTCCAAAAGATCTAATTCTTTCTCCTGATGACCTCTCGCCGGAAGTGGTTAATCAAATACTTGGACCGTATGGGTTTCAGGATGTTCAAGGTGTAAATCGCCGCCTCAACAACTTAGCAGACGTTCCCCCATATCGCGAAGCGTTTGCCGCAATTGTCAGCCATTTGTTGAGTGCGTCGGCGGATTCGCCGGACCCGGATGCAGCACTAAACAATTTTGAGCGTTTTACTAACGTGACATTTGATCGGCTTTGGCTCTATCGCCTGTTGCATGATGCTCCTTTCCTTCTGAGAATATTATCAACCTGTTTTGGATCCAGTATCTATTTCTCAGATATCCTAGTGCGGAATCCTGAGTACTTTTACGACCTCATGGATGCTGGGTCGATGGGAGACCCGAAAGACCGTGAAACGATGTATGGCGAACTGTCGCAAGCGGTGCAGCCGTTTGATCTGGCAGAGCAGAAGTTGAACGCGATTCGCGGCTATAAGCGGAAGGAGAGTTTACGACTGGGACTGCGCGATCTGCTAGGCGACGCCGATCTTGAAACAACAACGCGGGAGTTGACAAACCTCGCGGAGGCGGCACTACAAGTCTGCTATGAAATCGGTACAGATGAACTTACCCCCAAAATGGGGGTCCCTTGGGGTGAACTCCCCAACGGCGAAAAGGTCCCGAGCACACTCACTGTAATAGCGATGGGCAAGTTTGGAGGATATGAGCTCAACTTCAGTTCGGATATCGATGTAATGTTCGTCTACTCACACGATGGGATAACCGATCAAGGCGTTGAGAATCAGGAATATTTTGCCAAACTCTGCGAATTTATCATCAACGGGATGAGCCAAGTCACCAAGGCGGGCTATGTTTTCCGTGTTGATGTCCGGCTGCGACCTGAAAGCCGGGTGGGCGTGATTGCCCGTTCCATCGACAGCTACGAAGCCTATTACGAGGGATGGGGTGAGATTTGGGAACGCCAAGCGTTAATCAAAGCTCGTGCTGTTGCCGGGGATCTTCAGTTAGGAGAGCAGTTTATTCGTACCATCCAGCCCTTTGTCTATCGTCGATACCTTGATGAATCCTCCATTACGGAGATAAAACTGGAGGTTCGCCAGACAAAAGCACGGATTGAAAACCAAGTCCGGGAGCAGGGCGATGACCTGATGACGCATGTTAAACTCGGTATCGGCGGCATTCGTGATATCGAGTTTACCATCCAATGCCTTCAACTCATCCACGGGGGTCCCACCCCAGCATTGCGGAATTACAACTCGCTGCAAACTATCGATCTGTTGTACCACCATGGGGTGCTTGATCAGATGGATCGGGATATCCTCGCCGATGCCTACCGTTTCCTGCGGACGGTTGAGCATCGTATCCAGATGCTAGCCGATTTGCAGCGCTATTCTCTTCCTACAAAGGAGCCGGAACTAATCAAACTTGCCAAGCGGATTGGGTATCAAGATAGCGAAGCTAGCTCTGCTTTAGAAGCGTTTGAGATGGACTATACGGTACATACAGATGCAGTTCGATCGATTTTTAGCAAGATTTTAACATCGCCGGTTTCAGATGGTGAAATAGGTATAGAAGCTGTGCTCATCGCCACTGAGCCAAGGGTGATACGGGACCTCCTGGAGCCCGTTGGGTTCGCTAATGCGCGAGAAGCCCATGGGCGGTTGAAGCGAATGGCGGAAGGGCCCAATGGTGTGCGATTTTCCCCGCATGTCCGCCGATTGTTTGTCGATCTTGCACCGACACTGCTGCGTTTGTTGAGTGAATCCCCCGACCCTGACACGGCACTTCATTACATCGAAACTTTCGCAAGCAAGGTCGGAGCACGTAGCGCGCACTACGCGATGTTCAACGAACAACCAACCACGCTTGAGTTATTGACCAAGCTATGTGGAACCAGTCGCTTCCTAGCTGAGTTACTCACCGGGCAGCCAGAATCCTTTGATGTGTTGACCGCCCCGGCGGTGATGGACCATCCCAAGACAGCATCCGACATCCGTATGGAGGCACTTCAGGAAATCGCAGATGGAACCCCGGATCAGATGTTTCAGGCATTAAGGCGGTATAAAAATAGCGAAGTCCTACGAATCGGTATGCGGAATATTCTGGGACAAGCGAACCTATGGGCTACGACGGCTGAGCTCTCCGATCTTGCGGAGGGGACCTTGCAGGCAATGTATTCCCATATCAACGCAGAATTGCAAATCGAATATGGGAAGCCGCTGGAAGGAGGTAACAGTCAGAGGCAAACGGCTTCCACCGATGAAAAGACAGGGGTGGATCTGCCTTTGGCAAGGTTCGCCGTGATTGGCATGGGGAAATTTGGCGGGCGGGAACTCAACTTCAGCGCAGATCTCGATTTGATGCTTGTCTACTCCGCTGAAGGCGAAACAACGCAGGGCATGTCCAACGCCGATTATTTTAGCAGACTCGGATTGGAACTAGTCAATCGGATGAAGGGGAATACGGGAGGCGGTGGAATCTATGAGCTCGATCTGCGACTCCGTCCATTTGGCTCAGGTGGATCGATTGCATTGTCTCTGGAAGGCTACCAGAATTACTACGAAAAAGACGCGGAGACGTGGGAGCGTCAGGCACTGATCCGTGCCCGGCCCGTTGCTGGGGATGTCGAATTAGGCCAAGAGTTTATTAAACAAGCGTATACCTTTGCCTACAGTCAACCGCTAACCGCTGAACAGATTGCTCATATTATCCACAATCGGCAGCGCAAAGAAGCGCAAACGACGCGTCCAACGTTTACTTCAGCTACCGCACGCCGCCGGAGACGCAGAAGAAAACAGCAGATCGACGTGAAATCTGGATATGGGGGACTCATCGATATCGAATTTGTCGCTCAAACGCTTCAGTTAATGCACGGTACGACACACCCACAAGTGCGGGTGCAGAACACTGTTGAAGCGATTCACAGGCTGCATGAAATTGGGGCTTTGAACCGAGATCAACGGGAACAGCTGCTCCTTGCGTATGAATTTCTGAGGAATGTGGAGAACAGCTTGCGAATCGTTCATGACCGACCGCTGGACGCTTTACCGGATAAAACTCCTGAGTTGGAGCAGCTTGCTAAACGACTCGGTTACGAAGATGGGACACAGCAATTTTTGAAGGACTACCATTGGTGCACGGAAACCACACGGACGTTGTTTAATCAATTGTTGAATACACAGTAATCTGGCTACCGGTCTCTCAAAATAATCCACGTGCTGCTCCCCCATCCACTGACATAATCTGTCCAGTGATGTGCCTAGCCTGTTCGCTGCATAGAAAGGCGACAAGTGCCCCCAAATCCTCCGCCTCACCCATCCGACCGATAACAGAGGTTTGAGCTGTCTCTGCTTCAATTTCTGCATAGTTTCTATTCTGTGCTGCCGCTGTTCGCTGTATCAGTTCTTCACCGAGCGGTGTCCGAAACGGTCCAGGACAAACGGTATTGACCAGAATCCCCGCATGCCCCAGTTCGTTGGCGAGCGACTTGCTCAACGCTGCCACGCCTGCCCGAAAAACGCTGGAGATCAGGTAAGGTGTACCGGGTTCTCTGACAGCAATACTGGTGATGTGCACGATGCGTCCCCAATGCACCTGCCGCATGTGCGGAATGACCAAGCGGCAGAGCCGAATCACCGGGAGCAAAACACCTTCATAGCCACCCTGCCAGTCTATATCCGCTAAGTCTGAGAAGGCACCCATCTGCGGGTGTCCAACGTTGGTAACGAGAATATCAACGGTCCCAAATTCGTCCACACTCTTTTCTACCAGTCGTTCAATGTCTCTTTCTCTTGTGAGATCACAAACCACGGGCAACACCCGTGAGCCGCTTTCGGCGCGTATTGTTGACGCTGCTTCATTGAGTGCCTGCTCGTTGCGGGCACAGACAACCACGTCTGCGCCCGCGTGAGCCAACGCCATTGCGCTCGCCTTCCCTAAGCCCTTGCTCGCCGCACAGACGATGGCAACCTTTTGATTCAATCCCAAGTCCATGGATGTACCCTCCTTTTATGTCCTTTTACGTTTGAGTATAGCGCGAAATGCTGTATGAATCAAGTGCTAAAAACATCAAGAGACGATTGATCAATTCCCAAAAACATGGTACGATTGACGAATTAAGAGGACTTTCATATCAATCGGGGAGGTACTGAAATGGCAGGACAGGTAGAAGATAAAGTTGCTCTGGTAACGGGTGGAAGTTCCGGGATCGGTCGGGCAACTGCGCTGACTTTGGCAAGCGAAGGGGCAACAGTCGTTGTCGCTGATCTCAATGTTTCGGGTGGTGAAGAGACCGTGCACCTGATTCAGGGTGCCGGTGGAGAAGGTATCTTTGTGGAGGCGGATGTGTCAAAGGCTGAATCAGTTGAGGCAATGGTCAATAGGACGATCGAAACCTACGGCCGTTTGGACTGTGCCTTCAATAATGCCGGTGTCGGCAGAGGGGGCAGCACGGTGGACTGTACAGAGGAGGACTGGGAATTTACCATCAAAGTCAATCTCACAGGCGTCTGGCTGTGCATGAAGTACGAAATTGCCCAGATGCTCAAACAATCTAGCGGTTCCATTGTAAATACGGCGTCTGCATACGGACTCGCCGCCGCCGGTGGAACACCGTCGTATGTTGCAAGCAAGCACGGTGTCGTCGGGTTGACCAAGGCTTCTGCAATGGAATATGCTGCTGAAGGCATCCGAATCAATGCGGTATGCCCAGGTCATATCAACACGCCAATGATAGAGAGAGGGATGAACGACCCTGAAAGCAAGGCACGGATGCTTGGGAGGCATCCAATCGGACGGATAGGGGATCCAGAAGATGTCGCCCAAGCGGTGATGTGGCTTTTATCGGATGCGGCTTCTTTTGTCACCGGGCACGCTATGTCTGTGGATGGCGGTTGGGTTGCGCGATAAAGATACTTGCCACATCAAATTGTGCGTTAATCTTGCGAGTGTTTGAAATCTTTTCATCTTGAAATATAAATATGTGTATGTGCGGAAAAGTAGGGAACGCAGATCTGCGTTCCCTACTTTGATGGTTGTGCTAACGATGGGGAAGGTGATATAATGGGACGGTACATTAATCATAAATCCCAAGGAGTTATGTATGGCAGACAAAAATCGTATTACCGTTATCGTCAATGCAGGTGAACACAATAGGGACGGTTGTCCTGTCAGTGTTGATATAGAGAGTCAAGAAATCGAAGCGATCGCGGGTGGACCGGTCACGCTTACGGATCAGGCGAGCGGCGCAGCCATCCCTGCTGATCTCAACAGCGATGGCAAGACCGCGACATTATCATGGATTCTGGATGGACTTCAAGCCCATCAGGAACGATCATATATCCTCTCATCAGGAAGCGTTGAAGGCAGTGACGGTGTTGCATTCAATGAACGTAACGATGCTATTGATGTCACAATCGACAGCAGAGCATTCACGACCTTCCGCTACGGATCGGATGGATTTCGTCCGTACTTCTTCCCGGTCTTTGGTCCCGGAGGGAACCCGATAACCCGTGGCGAAACCAGTGAAGAATCCAGCGACCACGTCCATCACCGATCACTATACGTGGCCTACGGTGAGGTCAACGATGTAGATGTGTGGGCAGAGGGCGAAAATTCTGGCAGGGTGGTGCATCAATCCTTTACCGATAAAAGTGGGGGAGAAACGGTCGGCAAAATCTATACCGAAAACGATTGGGTGAACAGGGCAGGCGAAAAGTTGATGTCAGATCGACAACACTTCCGCATCTACAATACCCCTGAGACGGGAACCATTATCGATCTGGATTTGACCTTGATCGCATCTGCGGGAGATGTCCATTTCGGTGACACCAAAGAGGGTGGAATTATATCGGTTCGTGTCAATCCGTCGATGAACGCCTCCGATGGCGGAAAGATTGAAAACGCTTACGGTGGGATTAACGAAGGCGAGACGTGGGGCAAGCGCGCGCAGTGGTGTGACTATTCGGGGACAGTTGAAGGAACGCCCGTGGGGATCGCTGTATTTGACCACACTTCTAACCCGCGCTATCCGACATATTGGCATGTCCGCAACTACGGCTTAATGACAACAAACATTTTCGGGACCGGCACGTTTGAAGGCGACCCCAGCAGAGACGGTTCTTACACGATGAAAAGTGGTGAGGAGATGAATTTCCGTTTCCGGGTACTCATCCACGCTGGCGATGCTGCGACGGGTCAGGTTGCACAGAAATATCACGATTTTATCAATCCACCAACGGTTTCGATTTCATAATCACATCATGCAAACGAAACCGACATTAATGAACAAATGGGTCTCACGTCCCGATAAATCGCGATCTTCGGAACGAAATTTCACGCATCACGTTTCACGCATCACGTTTCACTGGTCAGCCCATGAATTATGCCAGATCAGTTCGTTCTGCTGTGGATCGTCCAGTAAATCACCAATTGTCAGCGAATTAAAGTAGTCGTCCGGCAGGACATTCTGCTTACCATTAAACGTCGAACCGTCAGGCATAAAGGCGCACGTCATCGCACGGCGCGGTCGAGTCGTCATGTTTGGTCCCGCGGCATGGGCGGTGAGACCATTATGCCATACAATTGATCCGGCAGGACACGGGCACGCCTGCGGCTCAATCTCTCGCCATTCGGGATACACCTTGAACAATCCACCCAAGTTCTCTCCAATGCCGACATTGTCGAATCGTGCAACCCGATGCACGCCGGGCAGATACCAGAGGCAGCCGTTGGAAAGCGTGATATCGTCCAGTGCCATCCACAAAGATAGAGAATCGCGGGAACTGAACGACCAATAGGGTACATCCAGATGCCAAGCGGTCGGATTCCCGTGGGGTGGCTTAATTAACGCCTGGTCATGCCAGATTCGGATGCCCTCTACGCCCGCCAACGTGGTAGCCATCCGCCCAATCCGTGGATCGCAAATCAGTTTGTTCATACCTTCATGCGTATCTGCAAGTCGCAGGCACTGTGTGAATACCCTCGCGTAAAAAGCGTCTGGATCCATCTGATTTGTCATGAAATCCACAGCACCTCCCAGACGCTCCGCAACGGACTCCTCGGTACATCGGCGCCACTCTTCCAACTCGTCCGCATCAAGAAAATCCTCAATAACCAGAAAGCCGTTGGTTTGGTAGGATTCGATCTGTCCTTCTGTGAGCTCATCACGCATTGCCGCTTGTTCCTCCTCTGTCAGCGATTCTCAATCTCACCCATTCATCACTATCCCGTTCCACCCTTCACACTCCAGACAGCCCCGGTAGTGTAGGTATTGCGCTCCGAGCAGAGAAACTCAATGACTTCTGCCAACTCCTCCGCGTCTGAGTACCGCCCGACTGGGGTTCCTGGATTGGCGAGAAATTCAGCGGAGAAGCGTGGGACAACCATCTCCGTAAGCGCACGCCCCGGTTCCACACCGTTCACAAATACCCCCTGTTTGGGATACGCATTGCCAAGTGCACCAATAAACGAGAATACTGCTCCCTTAGAGACACCGTACGGGACTTGGTTCGTTGCGCCGTTACGCGCCCCGGAGGAGATTGTCACACACCGTCCCCAATTTCGCTCTAACATGTGAGGGATGGCTGCCTGATGGGCGTGGTAAACACCGTAGATATTAATCCGCATAACTTTATCGAACTGCTCGATAGATTGTTGGTGGAACGGTGCCTCTATCCCCAGAATCCCGGCGCAGCAGACGAGAATGTCCAAACGCCCAAAGGTTTTGACCGTTTGATCGACCATTGCTTGAACGGCAGCGAAATCAGTCACGTCCGTTTTTATAAACAGGGCACGCTGTCCCATCTGTTCGATCTCTTTGACCAAACCGGCGGCTTCCTCTTCGAGGATATCCGCTATGACAATATCCCGCCCTTCCTCTGCAATCCGAAGGGCAGACGCTCCACCGATACCTCGAGCCCCGCCAGTAATTACTGCCACCCGTTTTTCTTTAGGTGCTGCAAAACGCAGATTCGGCATAGACCAATCCTCCTAAATCGACACTCACCTTCCAAAGCTGCCAAATCACCGTGATAACTGAGGTGTGTTGATATTTGATAGTCTGTAGGTTGGGTTGAACGGTAAAAGCGAATCCCTATCAATGACAATAGAACCGACGCTTTTCAACGATACCCGCTTATAGATAGATTGAGTGAAACCCAACACCATACCGTAGGTTGAAGGTAGTAGACATACTCCGTATGCCGCAACTGCCCACTCCTCCCGTTCGATTTGATACTTATAGGACTTACGCAGTTGAACGCTGCGGTTTTGTAGTTTGAGGCTTCAGTGCCAATGCGGGGCAAGATGCCCCGCCTACGATGGGTATGGATTCTGCTCATGCCCCGATACGCCCGATGAATCGGGCAACTACAATATGATGTGCGTAAGTCCTGACTTAATAAGACAAATCAAGATAGTTCACAATCTCAGCGCAAAAATCGACAATATCCCCGAGATCGTTCTGGATCACATCGTAAACTATACGCAGATTAACTCCAGGGTAATGATGGACAATGACATTCCGCATCCTGACAGATTGGCTAATTTTTTCTGCTAGTTCCTGTGGTATAATCCCATTCTTGGCGAGCATTTCAATCGCTTCAGGACGGCTATTAGGCGATCCTAGATTAGCACCGGTGACAACGTGCATCGCAATGTCGCTGATTGCCTCCAACATCGTTTGAAGTTCGTATAATGACGCATCTACTGCCTGAAAGTCTTCAGCGAATTCCTCAAAACCCTTCCCCTGCTGATTCTGTAAACGATTCAGCATCTCTTGGACATAATTCACTAAATGTTCGACGCGTCCCCGGTCTATCATGTCCTTCCCCTTTTTTAACATCTGCCTCGTTTTTGCACGCTCCATCAAGTAATCGTGACCAATCTGTTGCCACGGTTCTTCATCCATCTGTTTTTCAAAGATACCCATCTCAAACCGAATATGCTCGTGTGGATCGGCACAAAAGGCAAGTTGTCCCGTCCGCAGAATTTCATAGGCAAAATGCGTTGGTACTCCGTCCAAATTCACAACATCAACTTCAACGTCTCCCAAGACTTGACACAGATTTTCCACTAGCCTCCCGATAATCTCTAGATGGTTCGACGCGTCCGTTTCACCAAATAGGAGTGCCACGTCGACATCGCTTTCCGCCCAAACCTTCCCTGTTGTATGAGATCCGAAAAGGTAGGCTGCAACAACTGGTGGACTTGCATCAGCAACAACGGCTTTGATTGCTTGTTCAATAGAAGCCTGCGAAATTTGCATAGTGCCAATCATAACCTTTCAACGAATAAGATATCTATAGAATATTCTATGCCAGAGAAAATGTCAAGTTCGCTTTCCGCTTCACTTGCCCCCAGTTTTCTCTGAGGAGCTATGTTCATTGGTATTGTGAGGGATATATGTGAGAGGCTCATGTAAAAACGGAGTGCAATTACGATGAACGCGTTGACGGCGGGGAAACCAGATGCCCCGCCTACGGTTTTTGAGGTAAGTCAATGCTTTTGCACTAATTCTTAACATGAACCAAAAAGGTTACGTTTCGCCTGCGAAAATCAAATTTTCCCAATTTTCCCGCGCAAATGGGAAAATTGTCCCTATTTCAGCATGAAACGTTTCGTCATGCCCACCAATCGTATTACGAACAGTTACAAACAATTACATTTCATCTTATCGTTGGGATTCTTATTGTTGATTGCAGATTGGGCAGGAGTTACGCACTTCCGTAGGGAACGCAGATCTGCGTTCCCTACGAACTCCTTGATGGTGACCCCACTGTAGTTGCCCGCTTCATCAGGTGTTGGACATTGTGTTCTGCGGCGATAAATCGCCGAACTACAGGATTTTGAGCACTCAACTGCGTAAGTCCTAGGCCTATTTACTACCGCGTATAGAAGGCTCTTGGCTTAACTTCATTCGGAGTAACTCAAGTGGGCCGCCAGATGTGAGAATTGGCTCTGGCAATCTTAATACATTTCTTGCAAACGCTTCGTCTAATTCCTTCCGGACAGGATCTCTATCAATTTCATGTAGGGGCAAAAGTGGCTGTGCACTCATAGCATCAAATAGCTTCACAGCCTCAGCGAGCAACTTTGGTTCAAGGTCCGTTACGTCGAGAATGGGTAAAGTGTGCAGCATTTTTTTACCTATACGCCCTCTTCCCGCCTGTTGCTTATTGCCATGCCACCAATGTAACAACAAACCCAGCGACGTGTTTGCCCATAAAACGAGAGCCTTTTCCTGATCAACGGATGAAAGACTAATCGACAACCATGCAGTGCCACCGATGGTTTTCCGGGGTGTGAACTGCATCCCTGTTGATTGGCTGTTGAACTGGAAATCGCGGTTGAAATGGCAATGTGATGCGGTATCCCAAATACTTTTCACTTTAAGATCCACTATAGCTTGTTCCTCTGGTGTGGATACTTGTCGTGGAACCCCCTCACTATCTCCCTCAAACGACAAGGTTCGCTCACGTTCTGCATCGTGAGACCAAAGTACGGGGTAGGTTGGCACACTATTGGAGGTAATTGGAAAAATATCGAACGGCCCTCTGATGCCTCCTGTCGCTGTATTATGGTTAATGTCCGCATGATAGGGGCCAATTTCTCCGATTTTCGCTACCGTTGTCAGAGGTATATCAACAATCTCTGACTTATCCATGGTGGGCAACCAGATGCTTTTTTTATTTATCAGTTGATACGCCGTTTGAGCCAGGGAAAGATCCGCAATACGCGATAAATTCCAACCGCCAGAAACTGGTAAAGGAGCGTCCAACGCTTGACCAATCACCTCATCGCCCACACGAAGAGAAGTACCGTTTACTGGACCATCTTCAAGGCGGCGGAGATTCTTACTCTCTATCAACCGACGGATCTGTTCAGCTACAATCACTCCAAGCAACGGAAATTGTGGTCGTTTGTTCAGTATTATAAACGTTGCTCTTGTACTTCCTGTCTCAGACTTACTTCCGATAATCAGGCATTCCCCCATATGTGTATCGGCTGAAAACGATAGATCTGCACTAGCGGCCCCCGCTATAGAAATTATTACAAGATTACTGTAATGCTTAGCCAAAAGAGCCCGGGACTTCTCCCAAGCCTCACCTGAAATGAGACTGAGAGGCATGACTAAAGCCAATACGCCACCTAACTTCAGCTTACGGTCAGCAAGGACTAAAAAAATTGAAGCTTCCCCAGCATTACCGTGAGCACTGCTTCCTTTCGTTAAATGTTTCGTAGCTTTGCTCATCAACCGTTGTTCCTCATCACTTGAACTGAAGGCAGCAAACATCGGATTGGGAACACCAATCTTTTCACCCTCATGTCCAGTGGGACGGGTAAAAGGCGGATTCATGATTGCTACGTCAAAAGACGCATGAGGAAGGGAACGCCAAGTATCCTGCTCAGCCTCTCCCATACCCTCTATAGTTTTCGCAGTAATGGAGAGGATTTCAAACCTTCCTTGAGGTTCCAGCAGGTCCAACGATCCAAGCGCGACCTCATCATTAGGTTGCTTACCATAAGCCACAGTTAGTATGGAGCTCTGTTTATACTTCACGCTTGGGTGTGCCCCCGCTAGCATTGATGCTGTTAGATGTGTTGCTGCTGGCAGAACATCACAGCCAACAAGGGCAGTTGCCATCATGTCAGGGTGAAGTGCTTTAGCATCGCCACCGGCTAATTCGTGTAATTGACTTATACGCTGATAGGCAGTCGAAAGCAGTGTTCCTGTCCCACATGCAAAATCAGCGATGCGAAGTGTTTTCACATCAGCCGCGCTCGACCATGATTTACTTTTTAGTGGTGTATCTGGGGTAATAGCCAACCCAACCAGTAACGCCGCTGCCCCCGGCGTCGTGTAGTAAGCCGCAAGGAATTTTCGATCGGCAATGAGGCGTTGGAAAACAGCACCAGTCAAATCATGAGAACGCATCAATCGCGCCTGTAAGAGTTCGTCAGCCGTTTCAGCTAGACCCTCAATAAGCAGCTGGCTCTCTGCTGTTGGAATCACTTCAAGTATACGGCGAGCAATGTCGAAAATAGGCCAGTAATTAACTTGGAGTATCTTTCGCCACTCAGTCAGAACAGCAGACTTGGTTAGGCCCCTGTTTGAACCTCGCAGTTGTTCAAGCGAATTAACGCTTGCTAATTCATCTGGGCCACCCGCTAGATTCTCTTGAAACACAAAGGCGTTAGCTAAAATTGTTGCGGCCATACGTCGTGTCTGGTCACTGTCTGCCTGCCGCAATTCTTTACCTATCCTACGAATCGCTCCCGGATGTTCTTCAAGCATTTCCTTTAGTAAGCCAGCCGCCTCACTAACCCCGGTAACTAATTGATCTGCAGCTTTTTCGATAACTTCAGGTGGAACTGACGCATACTGCACAAGAATTGAGAGATCAGAGACACGCCCAAGAATCCAACCAGAGCGCGGCCAACGAGAATGTGCAGACGGATCACTACCAGTATAAAGTGCCATTTCTATATCACTCGCATTTTCTAATTCGCTCTGTAAAAATGATCCCTCCTTTGTTCTCAGCCTCCGGGGCAAGCGTACGGCAATAGATGATAAAATTTTCCTTCCCGTACCGCGCATCTGTTTCCCAAGACGTAATATTGCGTCCGATTCAACAGTAGGTGCCGGCAAGACCTCAGTTTCAATCACTACAGGAGAAACATTGGATTCTGTAACTAAAATATCAGGCCGTTCATTACTGCCTTTCAACATACCAGTGTTTTCTGAACGAATAACATCAGTTTGGTGCCAAGCGCGACGGGTTCCTCTCAATACTACGGCAAGAGTATCATTAATTGTATGTTCAGTCGTTGCCATGATTCTCCTTTTCAACTGCGCTGGCAGTCGTCCACATCAGTTTCAGTCAATGTTTCCGCGATATTCCGAATTGAGACTGTTAAGATCCGTGCTATGACTGGATCTCTATTTTCAGATTTTGCCCGATTTTAGGTAAACATATCCGATAAGGATTATTATCGGACTATTTCTATCTACCTCACAAGAAAAGCCTAACTGGGAGGGTTTTACCTAGAAATAGAGTTAGATTCTTACTCTATTCGTATATTTTCTGGTGTTAAACCTTGCACTTTTTCTATGAAGTTTGTTACCTCATTTACTGTTGGGTTGTCCCCCGCATGTTCAATGGCATTGCGTAGTTTTTTTAGCTCATTACCAATGAGATCACATTTTATATCATCATGACATACTCCTTTTATTGTGGCGATTTCGTCACGATACCCTCCTCGTTTTTCCCAATTCCTGTATATTTGTGTGATTGCTACAGCGGGGGCTTCTTGTTGGCTTCTTGGATAAGGTTGATTTTGTATTATTTTGTGCATTGTTTCTTCTGATCTCTTGCACATCTTTTTGAAGTCGCCGAGTATTGCTATGATTGGGTTATCATCAACTTTTATTTCTAGCCTTGTTTGTGTTGGCGTTATATTTCTAAAGAGCGCTGAGAACGTGGGGGATATTGCTTTCACTTCTCGGCATAAAACTTCAATTCTTTCCATTCTATCATTTGATTCAGGTCTGATAAATCTAATAAGTGTTTCCTGTGACAATCCTAGATTCTCCATGATTCTATTGAATGTCGTGGACTTTCCTTCTCGGATTATGTCCAGTGCCGCGCTTATAAAATGGCGGTAATCTGATAAGTCAGTTGATTCCCATGCTTGTGTTGTATTACTTGGATATATTATGCCGATTGGCTCTCCTTCATATTCCATGAGCTTTTCTTCTAATTCTGAAACGGTTATAATTTCTGTTGGTGGATGTCTTATATCATCTATCTCATTGAATATATCTTTTACCCTTTGTTTAATAGTCATTTGAGTTCCCTTTCAAATCCCTATCTCTTGAAGTTTCGCCACAAGGGAGGCGTGGGGAGGTGTGCCTCCGTTGGGGCTTTTATCGCCCATCAAGCTCACAAGTCCCACACGGGTTATCATTTATTTATAAGCGCGTCAGTTTATTGATTCAACTTCGCCCGCGACTCTGCCTTTAGTTCGTAAACGGTGAATGTGTCGGTTCGTGATCCTGTCGGCTTTTGTTTGCGGCTGCCTAGTTGAATATACAGAACTTTGTCGAAGTTGCATGTGTATTGAGCTTCTTTTGCTGCGTCCGCTAGCGTGAAGTAGTCTATGGTTCCGTCGTTGACGATTATCAGCCATTTTTGGTCGCAGTTCACCTTGTAGCACGGTATATCTTTGTTTTTCTCGTCTATGACGGCTTGCATTTCTTCGACTTCAATTATTTTGAGGAATCCCGCTCTACTGTGCCTGAAGGTGTACTTTTCATCTATATTTGCCCGGTCTGGGTAGTAGAGAATATCTATGCTTGATATGTTGTTTTTTATGAATAACCTGTAAAATTTTTCGGGGTCGTTCTGTTCGTATTCTTGGCTGTTTGTGATTGATTCGTTGTGCATCATTGTGATTAAATCTGCTATCTTTTCTGCATGTTTTGTGTATTCTGTTGGCGGTTTTATAAAGTGCGGACTGCAATCTAGTGGCGGAATTCCTTTTTCGTGCAGGCTTTGTTTTATTCTTTTTTCTATGTCTTCTATAATGCCTGATTCCCTTGCTAAATTTTTACCTTTTTTCCATGCCGGTTGGTCAACAATGTCAAAGTTTCTGATTTCGCATCCTATTTTGCGATCCCCTATTTCAAAATAGTAGTCGGGCGGATCGCCTCCTTTTTGGGTTAGATGTATCGCGTTTTTTATGTGGATATTCTTTTCTTCTTTTAGGTAGTCGCCTACTATATCAACTGCTAATTTTTCTTTTTTTATGTCTGGCATGATTGCTCTCCATTTACATATCCCCATCTTTTGAAGTGTCTCCACAAGGGAGGCGTGGGGAGGTGTGCCTGTCTTGAGGCTTTTATCACTTTAGAGAATAAAATCCAACAATAAAAGTATTCCTACAATCACACAAGCAAGAACGATAACACCACACATTCCGCGCTCTGGTTTCTGCTGTTTACCACCATGCAAATCTAACGGCTGTTTACCGCTATGCAAAACCAATTGCGCTGGACTCCGACGCGGTATACGTGGTGGTGTCGGAACTAGATGATCCTGGTGTCTCTCCGCCCGCCAGTTCTGTTGCCGCTCCCGACGTGCTATTGCTCGCTGAATAGTATCAGTAACCATTTCGCCATCACGGTGTATTTCGCTCCCTGCAAAGCGCAATACGATCCAACCACGCAATTGCAACTCCCTTGATTGCATCCGATCTGTCCGAAATTTATACCAATTGCCGGTACGCCATTTGAACCCATCACAATAAATAGCAATCTCCATATCGGGAAATGCAAAATCAGGGACAGTCACCGACATATTATTGAAATAATCTATCTTATACTGGGCACGCAGCTCACGAGCGCGATCCGTTCTCAGATGTGGATATAGGTTCTTTAACAACTTACATTCTATCGGAGATTCACATCGCTCCAATAATTCATTTAGTCGATCTTCATTCATTCCAAAATTCCTAAATGTCCGATGTGATGGGCTATGAACCGAAAGTCAACAAAGCAGACGACTACGACGCTGATAAATATTAACCGCGTGTATTTGCAAGTTTTCATGGGATTCGACTTTCTGGCTTTCTGTACTGCCATCGGAAATTAGGGCCACTGTCTAAACCAAGATTGTGATACAATAGCAATCCAATTGAAAGGAGATTTCCGATGGCAAAACGGAGAAGATTCACCCCTCAATTTAAGGCGGAAGTTATTATTGAGGTACTTATGGGTCACAGTTCCCAAGCCGAACTGTGTCGAAGGCACAACCTCAGTGCTGAACAACTATCAAAGTGGAAGCACCAACTGGTTGAAAATGCGGCAACTCTGTTTGAATCAACCGACAAGCAATCGAAGATTTGTGGTCTAAATTAACGGTGGCACTTCAGTGGACCCATTGTCGAGGCCAAAATATTGGAGCTGCTTTCCCATTATACGTGTTCACAAACCCGTGTCAACATAAATCCTCAGTGTTCATTTCTGACGCAGATTATTGCACATGTACAACTTGTCTAATGGTACATATAAGCCCAATATTTTTGTTGACTGTAGTGTGGGAATATCGGTAAAATGTCTAACGATATTCGCTCATGTTAAGAAATCGTGCAACATAAACTTCGTAGGGGTCGGGTCACCCGACCCGCACTGATAAGTAAGGGCGGGGAGACCCCGCCCCTACGATCTGTTTTTGTGCTTTGCACTTTCTTTTTACATGAGCCACGATATTTTTAACCGGTAGGTAGTGAAACTTAAAATTTAATCAGTGCTAAAATGGAGGCAATCCGCCGCCGATCACAGGCAACGCCACAATAGCATCAATTTTGGCGTGTCACCGGTCAAGCTCGGTGAGATTCCTTCGCTGCGGCCGGCATAACCAACCCACAAAATACTAAAATGAAAATCACAGAAATATCGGTAACACCGGTTCCTTCGTATTACCCAAAGGAGCTAGGCAAAAACGCATTTTCAGATAACATTGGTAAGCAACGGTTAGAGTGGATTGTGCGCGCCCGGACCGATAGCGGTGTAGAGGGCGTGACCATCGCTAACCGAGCGATACGGCAGGGGCGGGTAGAAGATCTGCTCAAGCTGTTGAAAACATCACTGCTGGGCAGAGAAGTGGACTCGCTGCTGCAGGTGGAGAACGGGGTCGTCACTGGTCCCGGCGCAGAAGTAGCCCGTACCTTCCGCAGCACTAGATGGATGGATGCTCTCGCCTTCGATCTCTACGGCAAAGCCCACAGCGTCTCAGCTATCAGCCTACTCGGGGGAAAAGTGCGCGATGCCGTGCCAGCCTATGACACCACGCTCTACTTCCAAGATTTCCTTGTCCCTGAGAAGGGCGCGAAGCAGGTCGCCGAAGAGGCTGCCGAGGCGAAGGCTGCCGGGTATCGGGCACTCAAGATAAAAACTGGACGCGGCGGTCGCTGGATGATGCCGGAAGCCGGTATGCGGCGGGATGTCAATGTGGTCTTGGGCGTTCGGGAAGCTGTTGGAGAAGATTTCCATATCTACGTTGACGCCAACTTCGGCTATGATGACCGGCTTGACCTACTCGAAGATTTCATTCGGGAGACAATCCCCGCCAACATCTACTGGCTGGAAGAGATGATAACGCACGACGTGGCTGGTTACCGCGCCATGCGAGAGATGCAGGCAAAACACGGTTCCAAAGCCTTGCTGGTGTGTGGCGAAACAGACCGCGACCCCATCAGCGAAACCTTTCGCCATCTCATCGAGGACGGCTTAATTGACGGCTACCAGCCGGACATCGTGGGCGCCGGTTACCTCCGTTGGATAGAGATTGAGGGGGCGTTGCGCGGAACAGAAGTACGTTCAATCCCGCACAACTTCGGCAACGGCACTTTCGGAACTTTTGCGACGCTGGCATTCGGGGCGGCATCTAAGACCTTCGTGTCGCTGGAGGACGAACGCAACCTCCCTCACATCTTTGGTCCGTTTCCCCCTTTCAAGGACGGAGCATATCAGGTGGAGGAACGCCCCGGACTCGGCATTTCTGTTGATGAGGACCTATTCCAAGAAAAGTATGCTTTGCACGAATGGCAGGTGGAGTGAAGTTTTTCAGTCCTGCCTAACCCGAAGGAAACCATGTTAGAAAAACACATTATCAAAGACATTCAGATTGCACCGGTCGAAACATACTTCGGTGCTCCGGGTATGGGTCGAATTGTTGGTCGTAACTCGAAGGGCGAAAACTATGGCTACAATCAGCGTGAATGGCTGGTACAAGTAACCACCGACAGTGGTCTCACCGGTGTAACAAACGCACGACCCGCGATGAACCGGGACAAGTTGACGGTGCTCTATGCCACACTTCAGTTGCTGCTGGGCAGAAACGTGTTCGAGTTTTATCGCGTGAGCGGAGGTCGTGTTACAGGGGTGAACCCTCGCTGGGAGGAGTTACTGCGAGAGCACGGATTCATTGATTTCGTCATCTTTGACTTGATGGGGCGGGCACTGGATGTGCCTGCGTACCGTCTGCTTGGCGACCGTGTTCGTGATTGGGTTGAGAGCTACGACTCTACCCTTTACTTCCAAGACATGGTGCACCCCGAAGCGGGTGCCAGTGCTGTGGCTCGTGAAGCGAAGGACGCCGTTGACAACGGTTGGCGGGCAATGAAGTTGAAACTTGGTCGACCGGGTCGCTGGTTTGAGCCGAATGCCGGCGTGGCGCGTGACATTGAAGTGGTGCACGCTGTGCGGGAAGCGGTGGGTCCAGAGATCAAAATCCTTGTTGACGCAAACAACGGTTACGACGGCAAATTGCCGCTCTTGGAAACCTTTGTGCGTGAAACGGGCCCATCTAAAACGTTCTGGATGGAAGAGATGGTCACTGAGAACGTGGCAGACTACCGAAAACTCAAGGAGTGGCGGGACCGGTGGTCACCAGAGACGATGCTGGTGGACGGCGAGGGACATCGTGGTCGCAACACCATTTACTGGCAGCTGATGGAGGAAGGGCTGCTGGACGGTATCCAGCCTGATATGTTAGACATGGGTTTCTGGCCCTTCCACACACTCGCCCGCGACATCGAAGATTCCGGCTATGCGACAATGATCTGTCCGCACAACTACAATGCTGCAGCGATCGGTCTACGCGGTGATATCCAGTTCGGCGCAGTGACGGAGCGATTCGTTATTGCTGAAGATTCGACGCTACATTTTGATCTTTATAACATGCAGGGATACGAATTTGAAAATGGTTATTACCAAGTGCCCACCGCGCCGGGGTTAGGTATAGCAATTGATCAGGAACGCTATGATCGGGTGTACCGCCAGCACGAAACCGTCGTAAAGATCTTGTAGGTCGAGTTTCCAAACTCGACGGTCGCCGTGTCGAGATATGAATCCCGCCCGACTTTACGGAATCTGTGCGCCTTGCGTTTCTACATAGACGGAGTAAAGGGATTGACTGCCTGTCATAAACAGCCGGTTCCGCTTAACGCCGCCGAAGCAAACGTTGGAACAGACCTCTGGAAGATGGATCTTGCCGATGAGATCGCCATCGGGGGCGAAAATATGCACGCCGTCGAATCCCTCACCGACCCAACCCGCGCTTGACCAGAGGTTACCATCGACATCGCAGCGGATGCCGTCCGAAAACCCCGACCCCATGTCGCAAAACGGTTTACCGTTTGTCAAGCGAGCGTTGTCTACCACATCATAGACATAGACGTGACTCGGATGATCGGGGGTGTGTGAGATGCCGGTGTCAGAGATGTAGAGTCTGGAAAAATCGGGAGAGAAGCAGAGACCGTTCGGTTTGTCGAGTTCGTCCGTGACGACCGTCGCCTCGCCGGTATCCGGGTTGAGCCGATAGACATTGGTCGGCAACTCGAACTCAGCGCGATGCCCTTCATAGTTCATGAGGATGCCGTATCCGGGGTCGGTGAACCAGACATGCCCGTCCGGGTGAACGATCACATCATTCGGAGCGTTCAACCGCCCTCCCTCAAAACTGTCAATCAGCACCGTGATGCTGCCGTCATACTCGGTACGGGTAACTCGGCGTGAGCCGTGTTCGCAGGTGATGAGTCTCCCCTGTTTGTCGCGGGTGTTACCGTTGCTGTTGTTGGAGGCACTACGAAAAACGCTGACTGCACCCGTTTCCTCGCTCCAACGCATTATCCGGTTGTTCGGGATGTCACTGAAAAGCAGGTAACGACCATCCCCGAACCATACTGGTCCCTCCGCCCATCGCGCTCCTGTCCACAGTCTTTCCACCGCTGAGTTGCCGATTTTATATTTTGAGAAACGGGGGTCAATTTCTTCAATGGACGGGTCTGGATACCTGACAATATCTTGATTCCAATCTCTCATAGGTCTCGTTTTCCTCTGTTAGACTTGATCTGTGTTGGTTGCCTGTGGTGTCACACACCAATGGCCTTCTAGGATACAATTCTAAACCAACTGCGATATAAAATCAAGGACTTCTACAGAGTAAACTAGGGTCATTTAATTCTCCCATATTATTGCTGAATCACGGATAGACGCGGATTAACAGATTACACGGATAACAGATGCTATCGACAGTTGGCACAAGAACGCGCAATGAATTGCGCTACTACAAACGGTGGGGAGACCGGCTGCGCCGCCTGCGGATTCGTGTCACCCCGAAATCGGTCAAAAAATGGAAAACTAAATAGCCCTACAGAGTAAACAGACTTGGCTCATGTAAAAAGAAAGTGCAAAATATGAACGAAATCGTAGGGGCGGGGAGACCCTGCCCGCCGTAAGGGTTGGGTGACCCAACCCCTACGAAAACTCGGTTGCTGTTGCACGCTTTCTTAACATGAGCCACAGACCTATTTTTTAGCGGCGAGAATCAGCGACTCGGCAACCTTTATGAGTTCATCTTGATGGAGCTCACCCATCACCGTAAAATTCAGATCAGAAATAGACCATTGCAAAATATGCGTTGGTCCGCGCTTTTCGTGCCGAGTTTCTGTTCCCTGAATCTGTAAGTGTTCGGTGCCCTTCCGCTCACCGTTCCGACTGTTTCCCTGTTTCCTTTTTGATTCAAACAGTGTAAAAGTCAGCATACCGTCTGTATATCGCAGATAAACTGTTTCCGAACGGTGTTTGAAATATCGGGTTTCTAGAAGTTGAAAACCGGGTGGAAGATAAGTGGGTTCGATAAGTTTGTCCCCTAACACCGTTTTCGCCTCGTCGAGCGTGATTGGCTGGCTTCGCCGGCGTCTCCTTTCAGCCGGAGATTTTTCGTTACGATTCCACTCGACTAACTTCTGTGCAACTGCCTCCTCCTCGAAGCTAATCTGTGTGTAGACAGACATAAAACGGAGTTTCCCGTCCGGGGCAAAGTCTTCGATCCGCAGAATGACTCCTGTGTCGCGCGCAAGGTAGAGATGTTTTGTGGGTCGTGCCTCATATTGTGGAGAAACCGTTACCAGATCGGTTTCCTGCCCTGCGATCGGATCCGCGGGAACCAAATCGAATGTATAGTTCTGTGCGAGCAGTTCAACCTCCTTTTGGGAGAGACTTGCCATCCGTTTCCAATTCAGCGAAAATCTTCTTCGATCCCCGCGCCTATTGTCTCGTCTGCCCTCACGCCGATTTCGCTCGCTATCTCTGTGTGATTCTTGATTGCCGAGTCTTCGGGAACGACCATCTTCCAAAATTGGCAATACGACGACGGCATGAATATCGGGAGGTTGATGGATAACAGTTTCCTCACGAGCGATTGTCCCACGCGACGTATTCATAACAATCATGCGAGTACCGACGTAAGCAACGTTCTCCTCCGCGTTCATTATGCGCTTGAGGATCTTCAGCGACTCAGGCGATGCTTCTGCGATCGCGTTCGGCCGCAAAATCAGCAGTGTAAACACGATTAGTAATGACCAACCCACGTATCTTGGTTTTAAGATCATGGCTGTTAATCTCCTAGGTGAACTTCCAGAAGAAGATCGGTACTGTCTTCGATAGTGGTGTCCGGTATATTGGTGTCTAGGCCAAATGAATCTGCAACAGCGTACGAGTATAGAGGATTGTATGCAGTGTCCTCGGTGTGAACCGTCAGGTAGAAATCGAGGGAATCGGTTGTATATGTGTCTTCGGAACCCGGCATCATCAGATTGAAATAGACAAGTGCCAAGACCAAGCCAACCATCGCTAATGCTCCAACGCCACTGATGGCTGGGCGACACACCCAGTCCCAAAGTTCACCAAAGCTGGGGAGCAGTCTTCGTCGAACGGGACCTCGGTCTGTCAACTGTGGCAGAACTGTATCTGCAATTGGGGGTGCTTCGGACATTAACGCGCCAATCCACTGACGATTTCGTTGAAAATCAGCGAGCATCTCGGTACACTCATGGCATTCGCTCAGATGTGTTTCGACAACCGTGCATTGCTCTGGACTTAGCTCATTGTCCAAATATGCGGAGAGTTGGTTTTGAATGCGATCATGATTCTTCATCGTAATACCTCGTCAAGAGATCTTTCTGTTTTTTCAATCTCGGTGGTCTTCGAGTTTGATGATTTCCCCATTCTCTTGGGCGATATACATAAACCCCATCTTGTCGATTACAATTCCTTCTTGATCATGTCCCGGTATCAGATACTGACGGCGGACGTTACCATCCAGCGTCATCTCCTGCAACAGGTTGGTCGTATCGCTCATAACAAGCAGGCACTGACGCTCCCGATCGTAGGCAAGCCCGGAGATGTCAATGATTGAAAGCGAAAAAAAACGAGAGATCCGTCCCTCTACTGTCTTTGTTCTGGTTTTGTCAGTACCCCAAGTGGCCTTCGATGAAACGAGTGGAACAACGACTTCACAGATGACCGACGGTTCTTTCCCCTGCTTTAGACTGAAAGATTGATTTCCGACCCAGAATGTACCGCCTTCGGGATGGAAGGCGTTTGGAATAAAGGCAATTGCCTCCAGTCCCATGCCTCCTTTTTTTAGTAGCTCTTTGCCCTCAAATTGCCGGTTAACGCTGAATTTTCGTGTGATATAAAAGTTTTGAGGGGCAATCTCAAGGATTTCTTCGTCCCCTTCAACTACAGCGTATAGGAACCCTGTCTCCGGATGGACTGTAATCCCTTCGGTGTCAGTGTATTTCAACAGTCCCTTTCGTATCAATCCTCCGTCGGTCCGTATCTCGTAGATATCTCCCTCATCGCCGACAACAAACACGGTCTGGCGTTGTGGGTGATAGGTAGCGCCCGATAGTTCACGCATCGGAATTGGGGCAATATTACCGATTGAGCTGTGTGGCAGTTGAAGCGGTGCCAATCCGTATAATGGGTTTTGTTTATGTGCAAACCGCTGCGTTTGGCGCAAAAGGAATATCAACAGCACACTGACGACGACAACCAGAATTAGTATAAGGATCTTCTTGCCCATCTCTGATATGCCCCTATCAACTTCTGCCGAAAAATTTATCAAAAATCACTTTAGGGGTAAAACCCAAGCATTTATGCTTGGGATACACCTATGCTTTAGCGTTATTTTTTTGTGTATTTTGTAGGTAAAACATGATATAATTATGGTGGCTTTCGTGGGAAGGTCTCACACCACCGCACGGTGGTGCTTCCCACAGCCTTTGAGACAGGATATGAAAGCCAGAAAGCTAATTCCATGAAAACCTACAAGTTCAAACTGTATTCCAATCACGGCAATCGTGATCTGCATAAGACAATAGAAGGACACGCTTCAGTCTGGAATCACTGCGTCGCACTCCAGCGTCGTTACTACGGCATCTATGGTAAATATATCAGCAAGTTTAGACTGATCAATCATATCTCTAAACTCAAGCGGTTGGCTCGATTTGCCCATTGGAATCAGTTACCAAGCCAAGCGATACAGGACGTGGCGGCACGTCTTGATAAAGGCTACAAAGCGATGTTTGAAGCGCGTGCCGCTGGCAGGCGATGGGGTCGTCCCCGTTTCAAACCACGTCAGAAATATAAATCTTTCACATTACTTCAAGCCGGCTGGGAACTTCTGCCGGGCAACTACATCAGAATCGGTAAACGAATCTACCGATACTTCAAATCCCGCGAGATACTTGGCACTCCAAAACGCTGCACTATCAAGCGGGACGCCGTCGGTGATGTCTATATCTGTGTCCTGACAGACTATGAAGAACCTGACCTGAACCGAGCCATGACGGGTAAAATCGCAGGCTTCGATTTCGGTCTGAAACGGTATCTCACCGGTCATAACGGGCACGATATAGAATCACCACAGTTTTTCAAGCGGAGCATTAACGCCATCAAACGTGCGAGCCGTAAGCACAGCACCAAGCGCAAAGGTTCAAAGAACCGAGAACGTGCACGACTGAACCTCGCCCGTAAACACCGCACCATCGACCACCAGCGCAGCGACTTCCATTGGAAACTCGCACACCACCTGACCGATGCATATGACGAAATACGACTTGAAGACTTGAATCTACAGGGCATGAAAGCGCTCTGGGGTCGCAAGGTCAGCGATCTCGGCTTTGCTGATTTCGTTCTGAAGCTGGTGTATATCGCTTCTAAAAAAGGTGTTAAAATCACGTTCATCTATCGGTGGTATCCTTCGAGTCGAACCTGTTCCGCTTGTGGTGCGGTCAATGATGCGTTGAACCTCCGTGATAGGACGTGGCAGTGTCCGAACTGCCACACGCAGTTGGATAGAGATCGCAATGCTGCGGTCAATATCTATCGGGTTGGGGCATCAACCCATGCAGGAGAGGACGTAAGTCCCGGTTCGCCGGGCAATCCTTGTTGATAGCACAATTCGATTCCTATCGGAAAGGGACTCCTAAGAATCCCAATCCTTTAGGTTTGGGAGTATGTCAATGCTTCTCTAACCTCACACCGGTGATGTTTTCTAATGCAGAAAGTTCTTGGACAAAACCGGTCCAACGTTTCGGGTCTTTCAATTTTACATGAAATTTCAACTCAGCGGTCTCCGATTTTGTTGTTCTCTGACCGATGAGTTGGCTGGATACCACCTGCTCACTAAAAATCGGTTTATAACTCTGCTCCTGCTCGGTCTCAAGTGGCATTTGGAAAGTTAGCAGAAATTCACCGTCGTTGGCTGGAGCCATATGCCAGCGGTGAAGTCCGATAATGACGATGCTTATCAGGAAGGTTCCAATGACGGCCACCGGTGGATTACCGGCACCGATTGCCATGCCAACAGCTAAGGAGAAAAAGACAAAGGCAATATCCCGCGCATCCTGAACCACGGTGCGAAAGCGGATGATTGACAGGGCACCTACGAGACTGAAGGCACGCGCCACACTATCGCCAATCACCACCATAACGACGGCAATGAGCATACAGAGAATGATTAGTGCATCGGTCATTGCATTTTCTGCTATATCGGCGGTCCACCGGTAAACAGTAGCAACGACCAGACCGAGTCCAAATGCGAGTATCAGGTTGAGAACAATGGTCCCTAGCGTTGCGAGGGAGTATGGCGCAAAAATTTCTCGGATTATGTCCATCAGTTGGTCTATTTCCTAACGAATTCCTCTGTTTTCCATTTGAACATTTTGTGCCCTTTGGATACCCGTTTGAGCGGGCTCGGATTTGATTCATTAGGCAGATAGACCTCGCATTAGTTCGGAAAAAATGGGCGTAGTCGAAAAAATCTCGTTAGATTTCTATCTGTCTCTATGACTGCGCTGATATTGTGGCAGCTACCGCATTGATACCTGTGTATCGCCAATCTTCCTGCGTAGCACGACACCCCACTGCCCAACAACCCATAGTGTATCTCCTTCCTTCGCACGGACAATCCGGTACAAATTATTCCCGATATCGGTATGCTCTTGTTCCCATGTGTCCCCGCCATCCGTTGAATGGAGAATTGTACCTTTGCTGCCGACAGCGTAGATTTCATCTTTAGACAGTGCAGTAACACTGTAGAGGTCTGCTGTAACGCCGCTAGATAGGGGCTCCCACTTAAATCCACCGCCGGTGGTTCGGAGTATGATACCGTAGGCTCCAACCGCCCAACCCTTACGCTTGGTAATGAATGAGACATCATACAGGCTGTAGCCCGTATTGGTTTCATGGAATTTCCAGTAGCCGCCGCCATTGATGGTACGTTGAACAATGCCGTCGTCGCCCACCGCCCAGCCAAGCGGTGCGTGCTTCATATCGATCCCGTAAAGGTTTTTCCCGGTTGATGTCCGTTGGGGCGTCCAGATGGGGCCTCCGTCCTGATTGTGGATAATCTGTCCGTCGCTACCGGCTGCCCAACCTTCGGAGAATTGTTTAAACATAACCTCGTTGATTGAGAAAGACCGCGGTGGATCATCTTCAAAGAAACCAGGACGCATCGGCGTCTCGCCAGCCGACCAGTTTTCACCGTCGGTCGTGTAGAGGACCGTGCCATCACGCCGCATCGCCCACCCCCATTTCGGATCGAGACTAGGGAAGTGGACACCAATCAATCGTTGCCGGGATCTACTATTCAAGGTCGTCCATGTACCTCCACCATCCTGTGTTTCCAGCAACAGACCATTATCCCCAGCGATCCAGCCCTGGTGATCGTTGAGAAACAGGACATCCCGAAAATCATCCAGTTGTTCGCCGAGTTGTCGTTCCCATGTCTTTCCACCGTTTGTCGTGTGGAAGATATGCCCAGCCTCACCGACTGCCCACGCAATCTGGTCGTCAACGAAATGGATATTGTTAATTAAACGGTTCCCGCGTCTCCTGTTTCGTTGCGGTTGCGGACGGTCTTGTTGGGCAGCCCTTCGCTGTCTTTGTACTTCGTTGGAAGGTTGCACGTTTTCACCACCGAGGTCGCCTTCTGGTGTAAAACGTCCGGTGCGTTGCCGTCTATCGCTCATCTCTGTTTGGAACTGTTCCGCGAAAGTCTCATCCAACGGATTGTCGATGTCATCGGGTTGTTCGCCGGTGCTGTCGTCTGATTCCCCTCCCTCCTCCAGCCAGAGTGCGAGCCAATCGATATCCTCTCCATCTGCGTCTGCGATCCCAGCGTTGACAGAACTTTCATGCTGTGGAACGTTTGTCCCTTTCCACGTTTGACCGCCGTTGCGTGTGATGAAGAGCCTGCCATCCCCTCCAAGTACCCACGCTGTTTGGTGGTTTTGGAAGGTGATTCGACCAATTCGCCGGGGTGGCCAGCCGCTATCTGAATCAGAAAGGACGCGCTTCCAAGTGATGCCGCCGTCATGGGTTGCGATCGATGCACCATTCGTCAGCACAACCCACCCTGATTTTGAGTCGGCAAAATGGACGGCGATAGCGGGCTGGTTGGTGTTGTCAAGGACCTTCCAATAGTTGCCCCCATCGGTGGTATGCAGAATGACTCCGCCCTCCCTCGCTCCGCCATCAAGACGTTCTCGCAGGACTGCCCATCCTTCGAGACCGTTGATGAAATGAAGATCAACAATCGGGTTCTCATTCATTCCGGTCCGCTGGCGGTTCCACGTCAGCCCGCCATCGGTAGTGTGCAGCATCTCTGCAGCACCGACGCCTAGCCAGCCCTCTTTGGGACTGATAAACTGCATCGTGTTGACACGGCGGAAGTTTTGCAGAACACCCTTCACAACCTGCCATGTTTTCCCGCTATCTTCGGTCCGGAGCAGCATACGACTGCCTGTGATCCATCCATGCGATTTATCAACAAACATAACCTGATGCAGATCAGCATCAACGCTGCTATGTTGTGGTAGCCAAGTTGCACCGCCATCAGTCGTGTGAGCGATAACGCCGCCCCTGCCCACCGTCCAGCCGGTGTGCTCGTCAAGGAAGTAGGTATCTAAAAAGTCGGTCTGCCATGTCGCGCGACGGATAATATCCCAATGGTAGGTTACCTCCTCGACCGTTACCTCCTCTTCAGGGATTTCGGGCTCTTCAACAATCTCCATTACAGGTGGCAAAGCTACAGGGAGCTGCTCTGTGTCAATCGAATACCGCATCGCTATCCCGCCGCGTCCCACTGCGACCATTCCCTCTGGTGAGAATGAGAATCCCAAGAGATCGTTCTCCGTGCCGCTTTCCTGTTTCTCCCATTTTGCGCCGCCGTTGGTCGTAGTCAGAATCACTCCCTTGTCGCCAACGATGATCCCGTACGACGTGTCAGCGAGGTAGACCTTGTTCAGATTCTCCTCAACACGGCTCGGTTGAAACCGCCATGTTTGACCCCCATCTTTTGTATGCAGAATTTCACCGAACTGACCGACGATCCAACCGTTGTTGCTGTCTGTAAAGTGAACCCCATACAGTTCGTTAAAGGTTCCGGAGGTCTGCGATGTCCACGATAATCCACCGTTAGTTGTATGGTAGACGACCCCGGGCCAACCGACCACCCAACCCTCTTTTTCATTTAGGAAGAAGGCACCTTTGAGCGAGTGAAATTCGGTTGGCGTCTGGGGCACCCACGATTTGCCCCCATCAGCGGTATGTATGACTGTGCCGAGTTCACCGACCGCCCAACCCTTTTTCGATGTCACAAAGTAGATGCCGTTGAGCATGTGCTCCGCCCCGGCGTATTGACGGTCCCAGGTCCGTCCACCGTCGGTGGTATGGGCAATCATGTTCCGCTCGCCAATCAACCAGCCTTCTTTGTCAGAGATAAAAAAGACGTTGCGGATATTATCCCAGATATCAGTATCAACCTCCTCCCACGTTTCCCCACCGTCTTCGGATACCACGATAGCCCCGCGTTGTCCGACAGCAATTGCACGGTTCTCCGAGGTGAACTGGATGTTTTCTAGATCGTTTGCTGTGGTGCCGCTCCTCATTGTCCATGTGCTCCCGCCATCTGTCGATTGCATGATTGTACCATGCCAACCGACCGCCCACGCTTCGGTTCCGCTTGTGAACTGAACAGCCATTAGGTTGTTTTCTGTGATACTGTCTAACAGCCGCCAGTTATCGCCGCCATCTTCGGTGAATGTGATAAATCCGATATCGGCGACCGCCAAACCACGCTTGTTGTCTATGAAGTGGATGCCGTTGACGGTTTCCTTGACGTGACCGTTGATATTCGGAATGCGGCTATCTTGCATGTTCCACTGGGTCCCGCCGTTCTGTGTATGGAAAATTGAGCCATCGGTGCCCGCGAGCCAGCCTTCATCATCATCTACGAAAATGACACGCCTATTGTCGTTGACCAGTCGGGTTCGTGCAAATTGGTGGCGGGTGCTCTGCTCTTGCCACGTCTTTCCGCCATCATTCGTATGAAGGATACGTTCATATTCGCCAACTGCCCAGCCGCGCTGATCATCAACAAACCAGATCTCGTTGAGGGGAAAGTCGCTTGCATAACTTTGGCGTTCCCAAGTCTTTCCACCGTTCTTTGTAACGATTACATAGTTATCTTCCCCAACCACCCAGCCTTCGTGGGAATCAGCAAAGAAGACATCTCTGAGCATGCCGGAGGTATTGCTGTCTTGGAGATACCAATGTCTGCCACCATCATCGGTCGAAGCGACGACACCGTTGTCTCCCGCAACCCAGCCGTATTTTAGGTTCGTAAAGTAGACCGCTTTGAGATCTTCTGTTGTCCCAACTTCTTGGCGATTCCACGTTTTGCCACCATTATTCGTGTGAACAATGAACCCCTTTTCTCCGACAATCCAACCGTATTGGGAGTTGGCGAAGTGGAGGTCTGTGAAATGGGTTTCCCAATCGGCTTTGCGGGTGGCTTCTTGCGTACAACCGATAAGTAGCATAGCGACCCCAAAAACAGTTGTCACGACTTGATAGATGTGTTGAAAGATTTGTTTCATCAATGTCCTCCCGGTGGGCATTTTGAGGGTATCATATCGCGTGTAAAATTATAGTGAACTCAAAAAATAAATAGACACTTTCGCCCCTCACCTGGTAGGTGCGGTTTTATGAAAATTAAAAAAACAGTTCGGTAATTTGCTAGCGACACCGGCGCGGTTGAAAACCGCGCCTACCGTATGTTTCAAGGAAAATAGGGATTACCGATTTAAATACTTAAACTTCATTCAACCGCACTGGTTTGGCGTGTTTCATTAATTCTAAGGTCCACTATGGATTTACTCCATTGACGTTCCCAAGATTTGATACAGTTCAAATTGAGGTGCGCCGGCTTCCACCTTCATTCCCTCACCATATTCTTTTAAGGCGGTGGGTGTTGCTGTAATGAGTTTGGCAAATACCGTTTCATCCGTCAGTTCAGCCATCATTACAAAATCAGGTTGATCGGTGTTCGGGGGTGCTCCCGGTCCTGGAAGTTGCATCCGCTTGAGCGCGGTAATCTTCAAACCCTCAATCCCTTTTGCCGCTGATAGCAACTTCTCCTTTAGAAGTTGCTCAGCGACCTCCGCATCTCCGGTGGGGGTCAGGTGCAATTTGGCGAAAACCAAGATAGTGTATTTGGGAGCGTCTTCCTGCTGCGCTTTAGCTATCAATGATATACCTATTCCCAGCATACAGATAAGAATAAGTCCAACACATACGTTTTTGAAACTGATTCGGTTCATCATCATTTACCTCATTTTAGAAATTGGGTTCTGAATCTGGGGTTCGTGTCCCGTTGAATAGACGTTGTAGATCAGCAATTATACCATGTACTGTATTTAGGACGGTAAATCCAGTTTTTGTTCGGCAAAAAATGGACTGGAGCGAAAAATCTCATCCCGTTTGGAAAGACACCATGAAGTTTCGCAGGTAGGGCATTATACCACAAAAACAGGAATCGTCAAAGTCCCCCAGATCTGTGCACAAGTGATTGCATGCCTGCGAAATATTTGAAAAAAAAAGCAGCCAAGCGAATGGCTTGGCTGCTTATGTAACATAATGTGAAGGTTTGTCCAAATCAGTAGGCTTTATTCAACGGCACCAATTTTCGCAGCTTCAGGCGCACTGGTCGGCAGTCTCTTCTTTGCCATTGTATCTTCTGGCACATAACCGGAGTAGTCAGAAATCGAGCCGTGTGTCAGTGCGTAAACTGCAACATTGGTCATGAAACGATAAACACCTGGTGAATAGTGGACACTACGGGTTGGCAAACTCACCGACTCCATCGCACACATATAATCACGACGGAATACTAACACGGAAACATGGTCGCCAACCATAACCCCTTCGAGATAGTTCCGTTTCGGCGGGTGAGTTCCCCACCACCACAGGTCGAATCCAACCGGTGGTCCACCCATCTCATAGAAGTTGCTGTACATCTCATGGTCATTCGGAATTCGTGTTACCTGATATTCAGGCATAACAAAGCGCATCTGAGCGAGGAACAGACGAATCATTGCCTGCGCTGGTGCGTTCACACCACAGTCGTCAAAAGCAAGGACGCCGCCTCTTTCGACAAGATACCGACGGAGTGAGGCTGCTTCAGTTTCAGACAGACGGTTGTCCAATTTACCGCCACCGTACTGACGACTCATCAGGTTCTTGGAACGGGTAAGTGCTGGGTCATGACCCGTCATGAAAAGCATAGGTGCTTTATGTAGGTTCGCATCGGTAAACTTGAGCGCGCCACCCTCGACGTTCATGTCGGTTTTAATCTTCGTCCGTTCGTTCATCCACTTCGTCCACGCGTTCAGCGAGGAGGCATCAGCCCACCAGTCAGAGAGACTGTGACGGACACGGGTGAAGCGGAACACGCCACGAATATCGGCACCACGACCAATGACACGACCACCGGGTTCGCCACGGGGCAGTGGAGGCACTTCTACGTTACCCAAAGTAATGTTCTCAACAACATCACCCAAGGCATCGCGAGTTGCACCAACATGTTCAACCATAGCGAGTCCAGCCGGACGTTCAAAAGCGACCTTCACCTGTACGACACCGCCGATACCACGACCAATGTTAGCGGGTGCGGCACTTGGCGCCGTTGCGACGGGTGCGGAAAACGCTAGTGCGCCGGGAGCGTCAGAAACGGGCAAGTCGGCATGTGTCACAACTTGCGGCACTGGTGCGTTGGCACTGACCACTTTGGGGACGTTCGGGTTGATAGGGGCATCCAATTTTACTACTTTATTGGAAAATTCCAAAACAGTTTGTGGTTGTACGGAGGTCGGACGCACGACCGCTGCTGTTGTCACTCTGGGTTTGACCTGAACATTTTCGACAACCACTGTATTTGTGGTTGGAACGGTCGGTTTGACCACCGGCTTGATGACCGGTTTACGAACTTGCGGTTTGGGGGGCTCTTTCGCCTGTAGCACCTCAGCACCGACTAAGTCTTTAAACTGCTGGGTCTGGGTAACGAGATAGATACCTGCGATAACAAAGGCGACTCCGTGAACAATCAACGAGGTCATCAAAGCCCCTGAAGTCTTCTTGGCACTCATATTTTTCCTCCAAAAATTTTGTTTGTGTATAAAGATTTAAGCAAACCCTCACATCATGTACGATGTAAAAGTAAACTGTAATGTATCGGCATAACAGCAATTAGTGTGCCATGTCCTATAAGTTCAAGGATATCCACAGAAACAGGGATTTCTGTCGCGGATTAATTGACTTTAAGGCACTAAAATGCACCAAATGGTGTAGAACGGACTTTTGAAATTGCACCAAATGGTGCAGTTTTTTCGTCAATCCTACAGATATGAAGGATTCTGCCCACACACTATCGGTTGAGTAGAGTTGGGAAAAAGGGATCATCCTATCAAATCGAACCGATTGAAATCTACTGCCCCAACAACGGGTCTATTCGCGAAGAAATCCTCTAATGCTGCAAGTGTCGACTCGCCGATTTTGGAGTAGCCGTAAGCACCTGTTCCAGAGATATGGGGTGTGACAAAAACATTTGGCAGCCCTAGAAACGGACTATCCGGTGGCAATGGCTCCGGGGTTGTGACATCAAGCGTGATGAAAATACGGCCGGTTCGCGCTTCAGCTAGTAAAGCATCATGATCAATCACGCTCCCTCGTGAGGTGTTGACCAGCGTGGTTCCGTCCCGAAGCAGTTTCAGCTGTTCCTCACCAATCATTTTATCTGTTTCCGGGATACTTGGCGTGTGAACTGTCACAATATCAGCTGTGGCAAAAAGGTCGTTGAGCGAAACTTTCTCCACACCAAGCGTGCCGGCGTCCCAATCTGAGAGATACGGATCGTAGATTAGTTTCCTGACCTCGAAAGACTGCAAAAGCTTAATCACCTGTCGTCCAACTTTGCTTGCTGAGACGATACCAACAGTGCTTCCGCGTAAAGAGGGTGCCCTTGAAGCCACTTCACGACGATTCCACTTCCCCGATCGGGTGTGCAAGATAAAGTCAACCCATCGGCGGGTGGTCATAATCATTGCACCAATCGTGTATTCGGCAACGTTGTAGGCGATTGCTTCGTTGGCACTGAACACACAGATCTGACGTGGTAGGATATATTTGTTGAGGACCTCACCGACAAGAAGTTTTATAGAACCTGCTGAATGAGCGATGATTCGGAGGGCGTCTGCGTTAGCCATCACCTTTTCGGTTATCGGCGACACACCCCAACCCGTAACTATCCCCTCGAACCCGGCAACACGCTCGGCGATTTGGTCGCTTGTATAGCTTGAGCCGGTTTCATTCAGCGTTACATCAAATTGCTCCTGAAATCGCGCAAAAACGTCTGGAGGGAAAACCTCTGCGGTATGCCCTGATGTGGGCAGATATAAAATTTTAGGTTTGCTCATCGGTGCTCCTTTCATTCGATTTAGGCGTTTTGATGTTAAAACAGCGGTCTATTCACAACAGTATCGCGTATACTGGCAGGGGCAACGTCGTGATGGGAGAACTCCATCGTGAACATCCCGCGTCCTTGAGTTAGCGAGCGCAATTCCGTTGTATATTGGAACATCTGCGCTAACGGAACATGGGCATCAATAGATTCCGCTGTTCCCACCGTTCCGGTTTCGTGGATCTGCGCACGGCGTGAATTGAGGTCGCCAATCACCTTACCAATATGTTCAGTTGGCGCAATCACCTGAATTTTCATAATCGGTTCTAGCAGGACAGGAGCTGCCCTTTGGGCGGTATTCTCAAAAGCAATGACGGTAGCGGCTTCAAAGGCGTTTTCTGATGAATCTGTTTCATGGTATGAACCACCGGTGAGAACCACTTTGATGTCCTGCATGGGGAAGCCGCTTAACACCCCGTTTGACATTGCACTTCGTGCCCCTCGTTCAACGGCAGCGACGTATTGGCGAGGGATATCTAGTTCGTTGCTCTCATCCGCAAATTCAAATCCTATCCCTCTCGGTAGCGGTTCCAACCTGAGTATAACATCCCCGTAGATGCCCTCATCATCAACCTTGTGAATATATTTGCCTTGGGCTTCAGCGATTTGATTAATTGTTTCACGGTAGGCAACCTGTAACTTGCTGACACGCGCATTGACTTGGAACTCGCGCAGCATCCGATCTGTCAAGATCTCTAGATGAAGTTCGCCCATACCTGAAATCACACGCTGCCCAGTTTCATCGTCGATCTGTACAGTAAAGGTTGGATCCTCTTCCATCATGAAGTCAAGCGTTTCTTCAAGCGCATCTTTATCCCTTTCGGACCTCGGTTCAATGGCGACAGAGATGACCGGCTCTGGAAATACCATAGATTCCAACAGAATTGGACGCGAGGCGGTCGTCAACGTATCTCCAGTGGTAGTGCTTTTCAATCCAACAAGCGCGACAATGTCTCCTGCGTACGCCTCATCACAGGTTTCCCGTTTATTGGCGTGCATCTGCAAGATCCGCGTTGCCCGCTCTTTTGTGTCTTTTGTTACATTGTAGAGGACCTCCCCACGTTTGAGTGTCCCAGAGTAGATGCGGCAGTAAACAATTTTAGCTACATTCGGATCTCTGGCAATCTTGAATGCTAACGCAGCAAACGGCGCCTCATCTTTCGACTCCCGCTCTTCCTTGCGGTCTTTGCGCGGGACGATGCCCTCAATCGGTGGCACGTCAGCCGGTGCCGGAAGAAAATCAATGACGGCATCGAGTAACGGTTGGACGCCTTGATTCTTCAGAGCCGTTCCACATAACACCGGGACCAATCTGTTTTTTAACGTTGCTAGACGAATCCCACGCAGAAGTTCTGCTTCCGTAATCTCCTCGCCTTCGAGATACTTCTCCAACAGGTCATCATCTTCGCTCGCAATAGTTTCAACCAACTCTTCACGCGCTGCCTCCGCTGCTGCAGCCAATTCCGTGGGGATCTCCGTCACATCAAGGGTCTGTCCTTGGTCCTCTTCACGCCAACGGAGGGCTTTCATACGAATAAGATCCACGACACCTGAAAACTGGCTTTCAGCACCGATTGGCAGTTGGAGGAGTAACGGATTAGCACCCAATCGTGTTTTCATCATTTCAACGACACGCGGAAAATCCGCACCTAACCGATCCATCTTGTTCACGAAAGCGATTCGTGGAATGTGATAACGTTCTGCTTGGTGCCACACTGTTTCGGATTGGGGCTCAACGCCGCCGACAGCACAAAATAGGGCAACTGCCCCATCAAGTACACGCAGGGAACGCTCAACTTCGACGGTGAAGTCAACGTGCCCCGGCGTATCGATCAGATGAATCGCATGGTCACGCCAAAAGCAGGTTGTCGCTGCCGCAGTGATGGTCACACCACGCTCGCGCTCCTGAACCATCCAATCCATATCCGTTGTACCATCGTCAATATCACCGATTTTATGCTTCTTGCCGGTATAGAATAAAATCCGTTCGGTAGTCGTTGTTTTTCCGGCATCAATGTGCGCCATGATGCCGATGTTTCGTACCCGTTCAATCCCATATTCCCGTGGCATATATCTCTCCGTCTTTGGAATAAATCTTTGATTGCTTATTTGTTATGAACATGTCTAGTATATCATGTTAAATCTAAAAACTCAATTACAAGTGATTCAGCTCGATTACATCAAGGTCATCGCGGATATGTTTGGCAGATATTTTTCGGCGTGATATAATAACGCAAGTTGCTAGTTGATAAACCAAGTACTGAAAACGAACGCAATAGTCGGGAATTGGAATTCCCTCCTACAGAAAACACCCGGTAGGAGCGATCGCCGAATCGCGACTCTGACCTTAAAGCCCCAAAGGGGCGACAGGGGTGTCGTGAGTTGGTTATTTCTGATAGGCATCGGGTATGAAAACTCGACCTACATACTGTCTAGCAACTTGCGTTATAATAACGCAAGTTGCTAGTTGATAAACCAAGCACTATAAACCGAGTTTTTTCTTCAAAACTCGGTTTCTGTCTGATTCAAACCACTTGGGTTATGCTATAGAACTCTAGTAGTAGTGTAAATGTTGCCAATCGTGGCATCCCCCGCATTACCAATCGTGGCGCAGATTGCCTAATCTGCGATCCCCCGCATTACCTATTACGCTTCGTTTCACGATTTAGACAAACACCAGAACAACTAGCAACTTAGGTTATAATAACGAGCCTAAGTCACTGATTCGAGGGAAACAAATGAAGAAGCTGATAACTGCACAACAGTTTGAAAGGTCCTTTTGTTCGCAATGGGAAGAGGACAAACAGTCATGCGAGAAGGCTATTGATGATGCCTACAACGGTCCTTGGAAAAACTGGACAAAATTCATGTTGGGGGCCAAAGATGGGGATGGTCGGGATGCCTTTTTCTACAGGGTCTTACAGAAATTAAAAAAAGATATCGAAAAAAAAGATATCGATTTCTCCTGTGAAAAAGGGAACAAATTCGATGGAGTCTATCATCGCCGTGAATCATTTTATAAGGGATATTATTATCCACCTTGCATGGATGTGCTCATTGAACATGAGAACGACGAGTATATAGAGGAAGAAATGTGGAAACTGCTAATGTGGAGATCGCCCTTAAAGGTGCTCGTCTGTTATGACTGGGATGAGAGTGAGAAAACCACTTGCAAAAGAGTAAAATGGTTAAAAAACAAACTTGACGAGTTAGCCGACATGGCAAAGCAGGTCGATGAAACATGGGAGGAAGCGGAAGATACTGAATATCTCATTGTCATTGGTAACCAAGATTCTGACGACAATATTATCTGGGAGTTCAAAAAGCTTGATAAAGGTGATTATAAGTGGATAAATAACTCTTGAAGACCCTCCCGATGGAATCAGGATTCAAGCCAAACTGACTTTGTTTTATATGTTCTAAAGTTTGTGCAATTCAGGGTACAGGTGATTGATTGAAACCGCTTTTGGTGATGTTAATCAGTGCTAAGGAATCGTTTTCACTTGACTTTGTAGTATGTTCGAGGAAAGTACTTAATCAAAATTTGGGAAAACGCGGTACATTACGTCTAGTGACAGACTTTTGTTAGGAGCAAAAAAATGAGCGAAAGACCACTTCACTTCAAAACGATTACTGATGTATCCGAACTAATAAGAGCGAAACATATATCGCCTGTGGAGATTACTACTGCAATACTGGAGCGCATTGACCAACTGGATAGCAGCCTCAAAAGCTACGCCACCGTCATGGCAGACCACGCGATGGTGGCAGCTCAGAAGGCTGAGGCAGAAATCACATCTGGCACGTATCGGGGCCCACTCCATGGAGTACCGATAGCCGTGAAGGATCTGTGTTTCACCAAGGGTGTCCACACGATGGGAGGAACACAGGCACTCGCCGAGCATATTCCTGACTTCGATTCTACCGTTGTTGCAAAATTAGAATCGGCTGGAGCCGTGCTGCTCGGCAAGCTTAATCTTACGGAAGGCGCGATGGGTGGCTACAATCCCAAATTCCAGATTCCCATCAACCCGTGGAACGCTGAACGATTCGCGGGTGCCTCATCCAGTGGATCCGGGGTTGCGACAGCGGCGGGGTTGTGCTACGGTTCTCTTGGTAGCGATACCGGTGGTTCGATTCGCTTCCCTGCCGCAGCGTGTGGCACGGTTGGTCTCAAACCCACATGGGGGCGAGTCAGTCGCTATGGCGTATTGGCTTTGGCGGAATCACTCGACCATGTTGGACCCCTGACGCGAAGCAGTGCCGACGCAGGTATCGTGCTTGAAGCCATCTCCGGTTTCGATCCCAAGGATCCCACGTCCCTGCCTGCCCCCGTGCCCAACATGCTCGAAGGCATAGACAAGGGTGTGGAAGGTGTTCGTATCGGATTGGATTTGCAATATGCTACCAAAGACATCGACCCTGAGCTCGCAGAGGCGGTGCTAGCTGGCGTAAAGGTTCTGGAAGATTTGGGGGCTGAGATTGTCGAGGTGGAGCTGCCGGATATAGACCCATACGTGGCTGCGTGGCCGACGCTGTGTTCCGCCGAAGCGGTTGCCGCCCATGAAGCAACCTACCCCTCCCGAAGAGACGACTACGGTCCTTGGTTCCGTGGCTGGCTTGATAAGGGGGCAAAGGTGACAGGGGCGGAATATGCCAAAGCCAACAACTTGCGCGCTGCCTGTACAGGGCATCTTCGCCGTGTGTTTGAGGAGATTGATGTGCTCGTCTGCCCTTCAACGTCCGCACCGCCACGCCCGGTCACGCCAGAAGAGTTATACGGTCCGATGCCAGAAAGCCGCGAGCCGAAATTCCAACGGTTCACCGCGCCGTTCGATTTCAACGGGGCACCAACACTGTCCGTGCCGTGTGGCTTCAACAGCGAAGGGCTTCCGCTAAGCATTCAGTGGGTGGGCAAGCACCTATCAGAACCGCTGTTGTGTCGGGTTGGTCACGCCTACGAAGGGGCAACCGAGTGGCACAATCAGCATCCGGCTGTTTAAGAATCAGCAACAGAAACCGTAGGGGCGGGGTTCCCCCGCCCCGATTTATCAGGGTTGGGTGACCCAACCCCTACAAAAACCCGGTTTCTCTTCGTGCTTTGCACTTTCTTTTTACATGAGCCCAATTCAAAGCCAATGCGCGAAGGGCCACAGTGTGGCTGACCGGCTAAAAGAGGTGTCCAGAAGCATTTCGGTCTCCTCAATCGGATCGTGTCCGTATCGTCGGACAAACTCCGCCTCGATCTGACCCTCTAACTCGGTTGGACTATCCAAGGGCAGTGTCATCCAAGCGTTTCCCAGACGCGCACTTTCGCGGATAGCAAGGCAGATCTCCCAATCATGTAGTGCGTTTTCGGCACCGTACTGCGGTGTCCCTCCCTGTGTAATTGCACGGTGAAAACTGACAAGGATACTCGCCTTCGCAACGTCATCCGGCGAGCCGATGCGATACGATTTGAAGGGATTTTCCCAAACCATCGGCGGGGCGGTGTCCACCCGGACCGCCTCAAGTATACGTTCTCCATCTATTTCAGTATACTGCTCTATAATATCGTAGGGTTGTGCTTCTCCGTACAACGTGAGCCGGTTTCGATCGAAGTGCCCCTTTGTGCCCTCGACCTGCCAGCCCGTTGAAAAGGTCTGTTCCCGCAACGGAAAGGCGCGCGGCGGCTTCTCGAACAGGCAGCTCACACCGTTATCAAACTCAATCACCGCCTGTTCCCATTTTATCGTTGATTCCGGTTCTCCACCGTAGGCAATATACGGTTCAGTTTCCACCTCTCCGCAGTAGCCGAGAACGCGAGTTGCCCTTGCCCCCAACAGAGACCGGACTCCGTTGAAACCGTGATACTGTCCGGTCAGATACCATAGCCGGGCATGGGTAAGTTTACCGATACCTCCCGCTTCAATAATCTGTCGCTTGAGACGCTCTGCGGGCCAGAGCCAGACCTGCTCTCCCACCTCCCACAGTACCCCTGCTGACCGGCACGTTTCGGCAATTGCTGCGGCGTAGCGTCGTGTCAACGCTACTGGTATTTCTGTGATAATATGTGCGCCGTGCCGCGCTGCGGTAAGGGCAATGACGATATGAGAATCCTTTGGTGCCAAGCTGAGTATGACATCTGGCTGCTCTGCATCAAAAAGCGCAGCCACACTTTCGTAGCAGGCTTGGACCTTGTATTGAGTCGCTACCTCCTGAAGCACTTGGGGATTGCGGTCGCAGATGGCGGCGAGTTCGTAGTGATCGGTCAGGCGTGTGATTGTTTCTATGTACTGACGAGCGCGAGAGCCGCGGTCAGCTCCTACCCCGATGACAGCAATGCGAAGTTTGGACATGATCGTTTTTTACCTCAGCCTATTGACCAATGGTGCTAGTACTCAGTCATATAATTTTTGGAATTATTATATATGTTATCGTTTGCTTTCAATCAGGGCTCATGTAGAAAGTGCAAAGCACGAAAATAAATTGTAGGGGCGGGGTCTCCCCGCCCTTATTTGCCAGTGCGGGGGTCGGGTCACCCGACCCCTACGAAGTATTATGAGTCTCGATCCATATAGACAATCATAATTTGCCTGACAGTGTACTAGTTTGCAGCTGTTAATAACGTGATACGTGAAAATCATTGGTTTATCAGTTCATTTAGCCCTAGCGGGGCGACATGTGTATCCGAAGGGTGGAACGTAAGAAGAATGAATGAACCAACCGTTTCAACGAGGCTGCAGATTCCAAATCACTGTATCATATACCTGGAGGGCGGGTCAAGTACGAAACGCTGACGCTCCTTCGGGTAGTGCACCATCCTTTCCCGCCGATGGTAGATTTAACCTTGACGCTCTTCATGGTGCGTGATATATTTTTGTTGATTGTCGTCATACCGATTTTTAAGCTATCCGGTGGCACCCGGTGGAATAGTTGAAGGCATGGGAATGAGTCGATTAAATCAGGTAATAGAGGGGGCTGTCAGTGAAACGAGTTTTTCAGGCGTGGTTTTCGTTAAACTCAATGGAAACGTAAAATTTGAAAATGCCTACGGCTATGCGGATAGGAGCAATAAAATTCCGAATACGATCGACACCCGTTTCGGAATAGCGTCAGGAACCAAGTTTCTGACTGCACTTGGAATCGGAAAACTGATTGATCGTGGCGAACTCTCTTTAACTTCAAGATTATGTGACTGTGTAAATATTGATTTTCCCCATATATCAGAAGATGTCACTATCCACCATCTCTTAACCCATACTTCTGGGGTTTACGACTATTACGATGAAGAACTTATTGAGGATGTCGATAATTTTCAGTTGGATATCCCCTGTTTTGACTTAAAGGGTCTCAAGGATTACATACCGCTATTTCGTGACGGGAGAATGAAGTTTAGCCCAGGGGAAAGGTTTTCCTACTCAAACGGAGGGTTTATTCTACTGGGAATCGTCATTGAAGAAATCTCAGGAACCCCCTATATCGACTTTATACAAGAAAATATCTTTGCGTTATGCGATATGAGGGATTCGGGATTTTTTGCGATGGATCGTTTGCCAGAACGCACGGCTTTCGGATATATTGACGAGGACGACGGATGGAGAACCAACATTTTTACCTTACCAATTATCGGATCGTCTGATGCGGGCGCTTTCACAACGGTAAGAGATATGGACAAGTTGTGGAGGGCATTTTTTGACGAAAAAATCCTTTCTAAACGGTTGACGAACCTATTTTTGGAAAAGGCGGTCAAAGACAAAGATAACAGATTTTACGGTCACGGTGTCTGGATTGACCATGAGGAGGGCGGAGATCCAGTTCACTTTCTCATGGGTTGGGATGCCGGCGTTTCTTTCAAGAGCACATGCCTTGCGAAGGATACAATTATAACAGTGATCTCTAATACGTCGGCGGGTGCATGGGCGGTAAACCGTGAAATCATGAAACAGTTATAGAAACCGAGTTTTTTCTTGAAAACTCGGTTTCTGTTGCCCGATTTTTTAATATGAGCGAAGTTGTTTATCCTGATATAGCACAAGGCACGGAGTTTGCCCGATAGCGGTTATTTTTTGGGAAATACTTCGTATCTCTTGCCAACATAGGAGACGTGGATTCTCGGTCTGCTCAACAGCAAAGCCGTTTTCTGGTTTTACACAAAGACAAGTACACAGATTCGAGGCGGGTTTGTGAGATTTATTGCTCAATATGTGTCTCAAATCCCTATTCCCTCTATTAAGCCCGCGCAGAAAGCATCTATCAGCAAACTTGTCAATCAGATCCTCGCCACCAAACGCACCAACCCAGATGCCGATGTATCCGACCTTGAAAATGAGATTGATCAGATAGTATACTTGTTATACGGTCTTACTCCTGAAGAAATTAAAATTGTGGAGGGAGCGGAAAAGGTCTGAATCACGGATTAAACAGATTACACAGATTGCGCGGATTTTTTAATCCGTGTAATCCCTTAATCTCCGGTAATCTGCGATTCTGACAATAGGAGGCAAACAGAGTGAAAGGAGAACACCATGCGAAAAGCAGACCTACAACAGCAAGCAGTTAAGTTAATCAAGCAACTCTCGACAGAAAAACTGAAAGCGGGGGTTGACTATCTGAACACTCTGCAAGATAAGGAAGTGGAGAAAGCGACACACGAAGTGGCGACCGATTCAGATATCTCTGAGAATTTAGAGCCGACACCGACGGACAAAAATCCAATTGCACAACGCATCATTGAAGCCGTCGAAAAATCTCAGGAGGTTACCCTAGAAGATGCAGAGATACTGCTTCAGGTAATTAAGGAAAATCAGATGCCTGTGCGGTTTGATTCACCATTTGTGACAAACAAGCAGGGAAGTCAATGACAAAGTATCTCTTGGAAACATCAACATGCAGTTATCTTATGGCGAATCACACACGGGTCAAAGATCGTCTCACATCCGCTCAAGTTACCGATTATCCCTTCACCTGCCCGATTGTGCGCGGTGAGATCCTGTTTGGTGTCGAACTGTTGCCTGTTGGACGGAGACGACAATCTTTAGAGAGTCAAGCCAACAATCTGTTTTCTGGACTGATATGCGACCCAATCCCGGAAAACGCAGGCGATTTCTACGCAAAGATAAAACGTGCAGCTCAGGAGCTAGGCACCCCGTTAGATGAATGCGATCTCTGGATTGCTGCGACAACACTGGCGTTAGATGCGATTCTGATAACTTCTGACAGCGATTTTCATCGGGTCCAGGGATTATTTGGATTACAGTTAGAAGATTGGACGACGTAGCAAGAATGGAGGAGTTCGCAGATTCAGCGGATAAATTGTTGGATTCACAGATTAAACAGATGAATCGGCTATCACGGATTTTTAATCTGTGTAATCTGTTAATCCGCGCCAATCCGCGATTCTGACAGTGAGAAGATTGTGGAGGCGTATCGGGGCAGGGATGCCTCTCCTACGTCCAGCGGCGCAGATAGTGCAGATATTTTAATCCGTGTAATTCCCTAATCCGCGATAATCCACGATTCTGACAGCAAAAAATCGCTATAGTGGAAAAAACCAACCCATTGTCCCAAAATCCTGAGAATCCTTGAATCCAGTAAATCCTGATTCAGACAGAGGTAAGAGAATGAACAAGCCACTAAAAGGATTCATTACTTACGCACATAAAAATACAGCAGCTAAAGATGAACTAATAGCGCGCCTTTCTGTGATGCAGCAGCAAAACAGGCTAGTGACTTGGCACGATGCCGAAATGACCGGAGGCACCAAGTGGCGTGAAGATATTTTCAAACACCTTGCTGATTCGGATATACTTCTCTACCTCGTCTCCGCCACGAGTCTTGCGTCTAAAAACTGCAACAAGGAATTAGCAGAGGCGTTAAACTCCAAGATAAGGGTCATCCCAATAATTCTTGAGGATTGTGATTGGCTAAATCATCAACTCAGCGACTTTCAAGCTCTTCCTGACAAAGGCAAGCCTATTAACAAGTGGCAACCTGCAAGCGATGGTTGGCAAAATGTTGTAGACGATATACGAAAAGCCGCTGAAGAAATGCAAGTTCAGGCGGATTCGCTGTCTAAAGCATCTGAAAGAGAGCTCCGCGCTGAATTAGCACTCCAACGAGGTAACGTTTTAATGACGCTTGGGCAAACAGACGAGGCTATAGAAGCTTACTCACATGCAATCAAACTCAACCCGAATAGTGCTGCCCCCTATGACAATCGCGGGGGAACTTACTTCAACAAAGGCGATTTTGACCGGGCCATCGTAGATTTTACCAATGAAGCTAAATTAGTGGCAAATTAAGGGATTACTAAATACGGAGGGGTTATCAAAGCTTCACTTCTTAGTTTGTGATATGCTGATATGAGATCTTGATTGAAAGGGGGACACTATGCGAAAACATCGAGCAGCTGAACTAATCGAGCAACTTTCGGCAGAAAAGCTAAAAATGCTCATTGCTAAAGGCGATTATGACCGTGCTCTCCAAGACTCTACTAAAGCGATACAACGCAATCCCGACGATGCCATCGCCTATAACAATCGCGGTGGGGCTTACTACTTAAAAGAGGAGTATGAATCTGCCATCGTAGACTTCACCAAAGCGATACAACTTAAACCTGACTATGCCGAAGCCTATAACAATCGTGGTGTTGCGTACCACTTAAAAGAGGAGTATGAGTCCGCCATCGCAGACTATACCCAAGCGATACAATTCAAACCTGATTATGCCGTCGCCTATAACAATCGCGGTAGGGCTTACGGGGGCAAAGGTGAAGTTGACGGTTTGACGCTCCGACTGGAATCGCCGACTTCTAAGCGTGCCGTAATCCGTGCCATCAAAGATTATAACCCAGCGATAGGGCTGAATCCTGAGCTTGCCCCGGCGTATTACAATCGTGGCGTGGCGTGGTTACGCCTGAGAGAATGGGAAAGAGCCAAATCAGACCTGACCCTTGCCAGAAACAAGGGAATAAATATCATTACTACGTTTCGTAATGACTACGAAAGCGTTGAGAGTTTCGAGCGGAGAAATGGTGTTCAGCTACCAGAGGACATCGCCGCCATGTTGCTTTGAATCTCGATCTTATCGGTGCTAACGCCACCGTAGGCATGAATGTCGACAAACCGATAGCGGTGATGGTAATCGAAACTATGGTGAACACCAAAAATAAATAGACATTAAAAGTAGAGGCTCATGTAAAAAGAAAGTGCAAAACACGAAGCGAAATCGTAGGGGCGGGGTCTCCCCGCCCGCCGTAAGGGTTGGGGGACCCAACCCCTACGAATATTCGGTTTCTTTGCACTAAATCTTAACATGAGCGAAAGTAGATAGTCTTTTGTACCACGATCTGTTAGATTGTGATTCCACCCCGCAAACTAACAGTTCGTGCTACTTATGGCAGATTACCCCGCTCAGAGAATTATAGTGAATTCAGTGTTATTTAATTCTGAAATCTACTATAAAAATATTTCAAGGGAGGTGCAATGATGACCAAAATTGTTGTCAATCCAGAAATTCTTGATGGTAAACCGATTATCGAAGGAACTCGCCTTAGTGTCGAGCATGTGTTGGGGTTGCTTGCCAGCGGCATGTCTAAGGCGGATATTATCGCAGACTACCCGGAGTTGAACGAAGAAAACATCCAAGCGGTGCGGGCGTATGCTTCAAAGCGTACATATCCTTCGTGGGCAGTCCGCAATGGAGTGATAATCGATCTCCCAACCAACCATGATAGAGCTTAATAATGCTACCCCCGCTTGTCGCTGACATAGATATTGCAGTTTCCGTCATTCAGTTTTTGCGAGCGCGAGGGGTTGATGTGGTGGCTGGACGCGAAGAAAACTGGAATAGGTATGAAGACCGAGACATCCTGCGTGAAGCACATGCAATGAACCGATTTGTGTTAACGCACGATTCCGATTTTGGGACGCTGGCAGTTCATGAGGGACAAACCATTACCGGAATCATCCATTTGCGTCCGGGAAATCGTCCGTCTGCGGCGGTAATTGCTGACTTGCAAGTTCTCCTCAACACAGAGATTGATTGGACACCTCCGCTGATTGTTGTCTGTGAATCCGGTAAACCGCCTCGGCTCCGTCGCCTAGTACTCTGTCATATAAGTTTTGCATATCAACAAGGGGGTCGGGTGACCCGACCCCTACGAAGTATTATGAGTCTCAATCCATATAGACAAGCATAATTTGCCTGACAGTGTACTAGCGGCGATAAACGTTTAGCAGCTACAAGTGACTTTGCCCAAGCAACGAATTGGAATTGTAGACTGAGTAGCAATTATCTGAATCATGGATTAAACAGATGACGCGGATAGGCAGGTTTTTTAATCCGTGTAATCCGTTAATCCGCGATTCTGACAGAGGTAAGAGTTACACACATGGTCAGAAAATAGGTTATAATAATCAGGACTTACGCAAATTGAACAGAAAATTGGCATATTTTGCTGAAAGGTCGTTATTGGGTTGCATTTAACCCCCTAAATCCCCCTTATCAGGGGGACTTTAAGAGGCACTGCGTAAGCCCTAAATAATGCAAATTGCTAGACCGTATTGACCTTTCAGTGGCATCTTACTCATAAATCGAGGCGAATATGGCAGGTCAGCAGACCTTTCACAGGCAACCGCTTTAGCATAGCACACTTATGTAAAACCGCTCAAGTATAGTGGCCATGGGGGTTCTCGGCACACCCGCCAATAATGAGTACCCGTATAGGGCATTGAAAATATTTTTTTTCACCTGTCAGTGCCCTGCCAAACCTGTGAATCGTAATGATGTGCAATGTCCATAGTCAGACCGCTATCTGGGGTCAACACCTACATCGGTTAATCTAAAAAGGGAAAATGGAAGATGGCTTATAATCGTTTTACATTAAGTGAAGCTAAAAAGGTCTTTCAACTGATTACTGATGAATCAAGAGGTGTCTTTTCCACGGCGGCAGAAGTCGAAATCAGCGATTTTCTTCGCCAGACGCTAGAAAGAAACCTGTCTTTGGGGATCGCTATCAATACGGAAAAGGCGCGATCAGAACTGATTGTCGCCCCAGTTTTGGTTGAACTGCTGGAACAGACACATCACCAGATTAGTCTGTTTTCAGGTAAGGCGTTTAATGTGGACAGAAAAAGAGGGTTGAGCGGCGCGTGCGATTTTATCATTAGTCTCTCCACCGAGCAACTATTTATTACTACGCCCGTCATTGCAATCGTCGAAGCCAAAAATGATAACCCTATGAATGGTATCGGTCAATGCGTGGCGGAAATGGTTGCCGCCAGATTATTTAACGAGCGCGAGGAAAACAATATCACTACAATCTACGGGGGAATCACAACGGGAAGCGTTTGGAAATTTCTAAAGTTAGAAGAGCAAACCGTCTATATCGATTTGGACGAATATCATATCAACGATATCGGTAAAATTCTGGGCATTTTGTTGAGTATGATTCATTCAATTTAAGGGATATCAGTTCAGCGAACATGAAGATTGCAGTTTTAGCCTCCGGCAGCGGAACCAATTTACAAGCGTTAATCGATCAGCTTCACCGCGACGAAAATAGTGGAGTTGAAATCGCTGTGGTGATTAGTGATCGGAGAAAAGCTTACGCGCTCACCCGTGCCAAGGAAGCGGGTATTTCCACCCACGTAGCGAGGGTGCGAGATTTTCCGGATCGAGATGCGTTTGATGCAGAAATTTCAAAAATCCTTGACAGGTACGGAGTAGAGTTAATCGTTCTAGCGGGTTTTATGAAATTGTTCCAACCGGCGTTTGTGCGGAAGTACCGCAACCGTATTATCAATATCCATCCGTCTCTACTGCCTGCGTTTCCGGGAGCGCACTCCGTACCCGATACACTAGCGTATGGTGCTAAAGTCAGTGGCATAACCGTTTTTTTTATTGATGAAGGAATTGATACTGGACCTATCATCGCACAAGCTGCGGTGCCTATATTCGACGATGATGATGAAGAAAGCCTGTTTAAGCGGATTCATATTGAAGAGCATAAACTGTATCCGCAGGTCGTGCGTTGGTATGCAGCGGGTAAACTCGAAATTGTCGGTAGAAAAGTCCTTGTGAAGGAGTCATGAGATGTTAGCGATTTCGACCATGTGGAACGCTTTGAAACGCCCTGATGGAGCGGCACTGCTCGACGAACTCAAGGAACTCGGTTTTGATGCGATTGAACTCAGCCGACACCTGACGCAGGAACAGATTGAGCAGATTAAACCCCACCTAGCGACGACACGAATCTGCTCGATCCACAACTTTTGTCCCGTTCTGCATGGTCTCCCGCAATCGCAGGCGGAGAATGATCCGATCCACTTAGCAAGTATTGATGGGGATACGCGAAACGAAGCGGTTAAACAGACGATCCGGACGATGGAGTTGGCGGTCGAGATCGAGGTCCCAATCGTTGTGCTCCACTTGGGCGAGGTGGATACCTACGACCGCTCCTACTTGATGTACGGTTTCTACGAATACGGTGAACGAGAATTTGAGGCATTTGGGGCGAAGGTAGAGGAAGCGACCGAATGGCGTAAACGCAAGGAGGCGAAACATCAGGACGCTGTGCTGTTCAGTCTTGACACGCTGAATGAGATAGCTTTGCAGATGGAGATCTACTTGGCGATCGAGAATCGTCCGCGCTACCATCAAATCCCTAATTTTGACGAGGTTGGGCTGTTCTTAGAGAAGTTCAAAGGAAGCAATATGCGGTATTGGCACGATGTCGGACACGCTATGCTTCAGGAGCGGGTGGGGCTCTGTTGGTCGCAGCGTTGGCTAGAAGCGTATGCAGAGAACCTCATCGGCGTGAACCTACACGACCTCAAGGATCTTGAAGCCTATCACTCGCCGGGGTCTGGTGATCTTGACTTTGAGGAAATTTTGGCGCAGATTCCGCAGGACACGCTAGCTGTTTTAGAGGTCCGAGATGCACCGGCGGAACAACTTGTTGAGGTGACGGAAGAGTGGCAGTTATGGCGGAAACCCGAAAAACAGTAGGACTTACGCAGCACGTTTTTAAGTCCCCCTGATAAGGGGGATTTAGGGGGTTAGCTGTGCATCGGGAGTGTCCCATTAATTCTAAAATCTACTATAAATAATGAGCGGGGTAACACGATGACATGTGGTTATCCCGACACACTAATTTTAGGGTAAACGACCCCACAAAGCCCACAACGAAACGGTTTTTAACTTGGCATCGTTGATGCATATAGACATCATCAATCTATTCTGAAGCTATTTTTTTCCAACTTCGGTATAGGGTTAAACGGGATTCAGAGATTGGCTTCCAATTCAAGCCGAAGTGAACCGCAGATTCTTACGTTAGGAGAATTCATCATGGATAGACTAATCATCAACGGTGGCAAGCAGCTCGAAGGCACAATTTCAGTCAGTGGTTCCAAAAACGCAACGCTCCCCATAGCTGTTGCAGCCGCAATTCTGGCAGACAGTTCCAGCGTTATTCACAATGTTCCCAATCTGAGAGATATTGATAGCCTCTGCGCGGTGCTAGAGGTATTGGGAGCGACGACGAAGTTAGAGAATTCAACGCTCTATATCGAACCGGGGGACCGAGTTGCTTACGAAGCTCCCTACGACCTTGTCCGGAAGATGCGAGCATCAATTTATGTGCTAGGTCCCCTCGTGGCACGTTTAGGTATCGCAAAAGTCTCTTTCCCCGGCGGTTGTGCCATCGGTCCTCGTCCGGTAGACTTGCACCTAAAAGGGTTGCAGCAGCTCGGTGCAGAGGTTGAGATTGACAGTGGCTATATCATAGCACGAACGAATGGATTGATTGGTGCGGAGATGTATCTGAGAGGACCGCACGGTTCAAGTGTTGGGGCAACCGCAAACGTCATGATGGCTGCAGCCTTGGCGGAAGGCACGACCACTATTCGTGGAGCCGCCTGCGAACCAGAGGTCGCTGACCTAGCGAATTTCCTCAATGCTATGGGCGCAAATATTGAAGGGGTTGGCACATCTACCTTGACAATAGATGGGGTCAAACAGCTTCACGGCACGGAGTATACCATCATTCCAGATCGCATCGAAGCCGGAACATTCATGGTTGCGGGTGCTATTACGAAGGGAGACGTTTTTGTGAAGGATGCCCCCGCTCAACACCTCGGTGCTACAGCCGAAAAATTAATCGAGGCGGGTGTTCAATTGGATTGGGCAGATGATGGCGTTCGCGTGAGGACGCCACGAGAATTCCGAGCAGTTCATATCGCCACTGATACATATCCGGGGTTTCCCACGGATATGCAGGCGCAGATGATGGGACTTCTCAGTATCGCGCCGGGTATTAGCACTATTACGGAAGGCATCTACTTAGATCGCTTCATGCACGCGAGCGAACTCAATCGAATGGGAGCAGATATTCGCGTCGAAGGAAACCATGCGGTGATACGTGGTAAGCTCAGACTCAGTGGCGCGCCTGTCATGGCGTCCGACCTCCGTGCGGGTGCGGTGCTTGTTCTCGCTGGCATGGCAGCAGTAGGCGAAACGGTTGTTTCCCGTATCTATCATATCGACCGTGGATACGAGAACATTGAGCAGAAACTGGCGGGTATTGGCGCAGATATTACCCGGGCGAGGGACTAAAAAAAGGTGGCTTATGTAAAAAGAAAGTGCAAAATATGAAGCGAAATCGTAGGGGCGGGGTTTCCCCGCCCGCCGTAAGGGTTGGGTGACCCAACCCCTACGAAAACTCGGTTGCTGTTGCACGCTTTCTTAACATGAGCCAAAAAGGTAATAGGCATACTCCGTATGCCGTTGCGTAAATCCTAAATCTATACGAACATTGACGAGAAACGAGGAATTTTCTGTGATCGCCATTCTTGATGCCCACTCGGACGAAGCGGCGGCTTTTATCGAAAAACTTAATCTACGTGGGGGATTAGAGGATTCAAACATTCTAAGGACTGTCCGTAGGACTTTGCAAGATGTCCAAAGAGATGGCGACAGAGCTGTTGTTAAGTATACGCGCAAGCTTGACGCTCCACGGATCACTGTTGAGGAGATGCGAGTCACAGATGTGGAGATTGACGACGCCTCCGCTCAGGTCGATTCGGAATTCCATGATGCGATCGAGCTGGCGCGGACGAACATTGAGCGGTTTCATCAGAAGCAGCTACAGAATTCTTGGCTATCCACCGAAGCGGATGGAGTCGTTTTGGGACATCTCATCCGTCCGTTAAGACGTGTCGGTGTATGTGTCCCGTCCGTAAGTCAGTTGTTGGTTTCTTCGCTGATAATGAATCTGGTTCCTGCGAAAGTTGCGGGCGTTGAGGAGATTGCGGTCTTCATGGGACCGATGCGAAATCGGAAGATTGACCCGCACATGCTTGTCGCTGCAGCGGCATGTGGTGTCCGCGAGATTTACAAGTGTGGCGGTGCACAGGCGGTCGGTGCGATGGCTTACGGAACAGACACCATTCCGAAGGTGGATAAGATCGTCGGTCCGGGCAATCTGTATGTCCAACTTGCGAAGAAAGAGGTCTACGGTCCCATCGATATTGACAAACTGGCAGGTCCCAGCGAAGTCCTCATTATCGCCGATCACACCGCAAATCCCGCCTATGTTGCAGCAGACCTGATTTCACAAGCAGAACATAGCGTGGAATGTTCCGCCATTCTCATCACAACATCAAGAGACATTGCGGAGCAAGTTTGTGCTGAGATTGAACGACAGGCTCAAAAGCTGCCCCGCCAATCTGAACTGACCGGTGCTTTTGAAAACTACGGTGTAGCGTTCATCGTCGCAGATTTAGCCGAAGCGGTAGAGATCACCAACGAAATCGCCCCTGAACATGTTGAGTTAGAGGTAGAAAATCCAATTGAGTGGGTCGGTGCTATCCGTAATGCGGGTGCGATTATGCTAGGACCTTATACCCCCGAATCTGTTGGTGATTATATCGCCGGTCCTAGTCACATCCTGCCAACGGGCGGAGCAGCGAAGTACGCCTCCCCGTTGAGTGTCGATGACTTCCTGAAGAAAACAAGTATTATCTCCTACACCAAAACCGCCTTAGAAAAGGTCACGCCAGCTGTCGTCAAACTCGCTCAAATTGAGGGGCTTCAGGGACATGCGGAAGCGATGAAGATTCGATCCGATAAACATTAAGCCCCGATTGCCGTCAAATACAAACGATTGGAAGAGAAGAAGGTGGAGCAATCTACCGATCCTTTTTTGCCGCTCCAATTCCCTATTTCCCATCTCACGCAAAGGAGATTTCTCTGCATGTTGCCTCTCCAGTTTGTCTGTGCGACAATCTATACCGGGATCCTTACCTTCGCCGGTACAGAATCTCATCCGTCTAATTCTAAAGTGCCTGACCGCCCCATCACAACCTTTTCAATCGTTGGGCGCGATCCGGAGAATGGCGATCTCGGAGTTGCCGTTCAATCCAAGTTTTTTGCCGTTGGAGCCGTTGTACCGTGGGCAAAGGCAGGCGTTGGTGCAGTTGCGACCCAATCGTGGACAAATACGACTTATGGGATAAAGGGCTTAGAACTTCTGGAAAACGGACTTACCGCTCAACAAGCATTGGATCGGCTAGTTGCCGGCGATGATGGGAGATCCCAGCGTCAGGTCGGTATTATTGATGCAGACGGTAACGTCGCTAACTATACCGGCGATGAATGTCTCGAATGGGCGGGTGTGTGCAGTGGAGAAAATTACTCGGCACAAGGCAACTTACTGACCGGTGAGGCGGTGGTTGATGCGATGGGGAAGGCGTTTGAGGAAACAGAGGGAGAACTAGCAGAAAAACTGATGGCAGCACTCATTGCGGGTCAGGAAAAAGGTGGGGATCGGCGTGGGCAGCAGGCAGCAGCGTTACTTGTCGTACGCGAAAACGGTGGAGAGGGTGGTTTTAATGATCGGTATATCGATCTACGGGTTGATGACCATAAGCAGCCGATTAAGGAATTACGGCGGCTGCTGAAAATTCAATTGAGTATGCGGTAAGACTCGGAAACCATAAAATTATTGTCAATATACGCTAAATTTTCTGATCATTTGGAAATGAAAACAGCACTCCCCCCTGAAGCCTTCGCACGAATTGACGAAACCGATGATCATCTGTTTTACGCCGAACCCCGTATCGTCACCCATATTGACGACTACGCAATCGCCGCAATCAAGGAATTCTTCAATCAAACCTTACCGAGAAATGCTGACATATTAGACCTGATGAGCAGCGCCTTCTCACACCTTCCCGAAGGATTTCCCGCTCAACGTATCGTCGGATTAGGCTTGAACGCGGTAGAACTTCAGGTCAATCCTGTCCTTGACGAGCATGTAATTCATGACCTCAACGCCGATCCAACACTCCCTTTTGGTGATGGAGAATTTACAGCGGTGATCATGACTGTTTCGATGCAGTACCTGACTAATCCCGTCGAGGTTTTTCGTGAGGTGCATCGCATCCTTCAGCCAGATGGTCCGTTCATCGTCATTTTCTCCAATCGACTGTTCCCAACGAAAGCGGTGTATATCTGGCGTGTAACCTCAGACGTTGAACACGCGGAATTGGTGCAGCATTACTTCCGTTTGGCGGGCGGCTATGCAGAAATCACATTTTTGGATTGCACCCCACAGACCGATGAATACACGGATCCGGTGTATGTCGTTATGGCGAACAGGGTTGAGGTGCCTTAGATATGGCAGACAACATAAATCTTTCACATTCAATAATTTGACAAAGTTACGACGAAAGGAGAATTTTGAATCATGGCTGATAGCAACAACACCGAAGAAATCCAAGAATTTGAGTATAAAGCAGAGATGGAGCAACTCCTGCATCTCATTGTTCACTCGCTTTATACTCACCCCGAAGTCGCCATCCGCGAACTCATTTCCAACGCTTCCGATGCGTTACATAAAATCCGCTTCAGGCAGTTGACGGATAAGAATATCCTAAATCCTGAAACACCTTTAAGGGTTGACATCGCCGTCGATTCCGATGCACAGACATTCTCGATTACGGATACAGGCATTGGCATGACCAAGGACGATTTGACCGAAAGAATCGGCACCGTTGCTAGCTCAGGAACGCTAGAGTTTTTGGAGCAGATGAAGGAAGGGGATACCCCTTTCGACGCCAACCTAATCGGTCAGTTCGGTATCGGTTTTTATTCGGTGTTTATGCTCACGAACGAGATTACTATTGAAACGCGCCACGCAGATGTCGACTCAAAGGGATTCCGGTGGCAGTCAACGGGTGAAGGCAAATTTTCCATCAAGGAGATTGAACGTCCACAGCGGGGCACACAAATCTCCTTCAAGCTGAAAGACGAATCCAAGGAATTTAGCGATTCGTATCGCGTTGAGCAGGTCATCACGAAATACTCCAATTTTGTCGATTTTCCTGTTTCGGTCAATGGTAAGCAGGTGAACACTGTCAGTGCCTTGTGGCATAAGAATAGGAATGAAGTGACGGAGGAGGAACGGAATGAGTTCTACAAATTCATATCTAACGACCTCAATCCGCCACTCGGTCACCTGCATCTTTCTCTCGAAGGTCGCGTGAATTTCAAAGCGTTGATGTTTATACCAGAGACACAACCGCTCAGATTTCTCAGGGAGGAAGACCTGAGTTCGCTGCACCTGTATTCGAGCAAGGTCTTTATTCAGGATGATTGCAAAGAACTCCTGCCTGAATACCTTCGATTCATGTCAGGGGTGGTGGATACTGAAGATCTACCCTTGAATGTGTCCCGCGAGGTGACACAATCGAGTCCCATCATGACACGCATCCGGGAAACCTTAACGGGCAGAGTGCTCTCTCTGTTAGAAGACTGGGCGAAAAATGACGCAGAAAAGTACGAGAAATTCTTCAGGAATTTCGGTTTGCTCTTCAAAACAGGACTCAGTTCCGATTTCGTCAACAAGGATCGGCTGCTTGAGCTCTTGCGGTTTGAGTCAACCAAAACCGAAAGCGGCAAGTTTACTTCGCTGAAGGATTATGTTGCCGGGATGTCGGAGGATCAGGAGGAGATTTATTATCTGTCAGGTGATAGCAGAACTGCGGTAGAACGGAATCCCAATTTGGAATATTTTAGGAAGGGTGGGATCGAGGTGTTGTTCTTCATCGATCCCGTCGATCTGTTCAATACTCCCCACCTACTTGAATATGACGGAAAACCGCTAAAAAGCATCGAAAAGGCGGATATAGATCTCAAGGCGGACGAAGAAAGCCAAGATGACACCTTAACTGAGGATCCCAACCTGATTTCTGTTTTCAAGGAAGTCCTTGGCGATAAGGTGGAAGACGTGGTCGCCTCCAAACGGCTGGTTGATTCGGCAGCAACTTTGGTTGTCGGTGAAGAGGGTATGGACGCCCACATGGAGCGGATGATGAAAATGATGAATCAGGATTTCACCGGCTCTAAACGCATCTTAGAACTCAACTTTTCCCATCCGTTGATAAAGAATCTCGCACAACTCAACCAGAACCAAGGCGATGAAACCCTTATTAAGAACTGTATTTTACAGCTTTACGAAGGTGCGTTGTTGGTTGACGGAAACACCGTGGACCCACCCACATTTGTTGCTCGGATGACGGAGATTATGGAACAAGCAACAAATTGACGTGAATTCTGATTTGGCGAATCGTATCCCAATTTATCGGGGCTATACCTACTTTAGGAAGGTTTTGAAGGAGAAATTAATGCATGCAACAATTACCGTAATACCCGGAGATGGAATCGGTCAAGAAGTCACAACTGAGGCGATTCGGGTCTTAGATACTATCCAAGACAAATATGGACACCGCTTTGAATATGAATACGGACTTCTCGGCGGCTGCGCGATTGATCAGACTGGTACAGCCCTGCCGCAAGAAACGTTGGATCTATGCCGAAGATCCGATGCAATCCTATTCGGTGCGGCGGGGGGACCGGAGTGGGAAGATGTCCCAAGCGCAGAACGTCCAGAACGCGCAGTCGGAACAGTACGCAAAGAACTTGACCTGTTTGTGAATCTACGCCCGATTCGTGGAAGAAAAGCGTTGGCACCCGTTATGCCGGTGAAGGACGAGATCATCGGTGAAGGATTAGACTTTATCGTAATCCGTGAGTTGGCTGGCGGTTTATACTACGGCGAGCCTCGTGGCATTGAACCACACGCAGATGGAGAACGCGGCTGCAATACACTTGCTTACACGACACGAGAGATTGACCGTGTGGTACGCGCTGGCTTTGAACTCGCACGGAAACGGTCTAAAAAACTCACCTCTGTGGCGAAGGAGAACATGCTGGAAAGTTCAAAACTCTGGCGAGAAGTTGCGACAAAGGTGAGTCAGGATTATCCCGATGTCGAATTAGACCATATCCTAGTTGATGCGTGTGCCTATCATCTCATCCGAAACCCGAGCCAATTTGATGTCATGGTAACGGGAAATATCTTCGGGGATATCCTCACCGACGAAGCGGGTGTGTTGGTTGGTTCACTCGGTATGTGCCCGTCGGCAAGCTACGGCTATACCAAGCAAGGCTTCTACGAACCAATTCACGGCACCGCACCGGACATCACCGGACAAGGGGTCGCCAACCCGATAGGGGAGATTTTGTCCGCAGCCCTTCTGCTCCGACACTCCTTCGACCTTGAGACGGAAGCTGCGGATATTGAAAATGCTGTTGACCGTGCAATTGACAAGGGATTCCGTACCATTGATATCCAGCAGCCGGGATTGAAAACAGTCGGTACTGTCGAAATGACAGACGCCATTATTGCCGAGATTCGATCCGATTCGTAAAGCGCGAGCGTTAGCCGCGAGGAGACCCATAAATATGGATAAACTTCGCAGAGAATATACCGACGCCGGCTTGAACGAGCGGGACTTGGATGCGAATCCCTTTAATCAGTTTGAGAAGTGGTTTCAAGACGCGGTCGATGCGGAAATTGATCTGCCGGACGCTATGACGCTGGCAACAGCAACGAGGGACGGTATACCTTCGGCAAGGGTTGTACTGCTTCGGGGGCATGATGAGCGGGGCTTCGTTTTTTACACGGACTACGAAAGCCAAAAGGGGACGGAACTCGCAGAGAATCCGAATGCCGCGTTGGTTTTTTACTGGCGCGAACTGGATCGGCAGGTGCGTATCACCGGACAGGTGAGCAAGGTCTCTCGTGAAAATTCCCAAAACTATTTTCAGAGTCGGCCTGTCGATAGTCGTTTGGCTGCGTTGGCGTCAAAACAGAGCGAAGTTATCCCGGATCGAAAGGTACTGGAAGAACGATTCAATCAGTTAGCAGAACAATATCAGGACAAAGAGATTCCGCTGCCGTCAGATTGGGGTGGTTATCGCTTATCCCCCAACATGATTGAGTTCTGGAGTGGTCGTCCAAGCCGTCTGCATGACCGGCTTCGCTACACCCGCCAACCTAATGACGATTGGCGGATTGAGCGAATTTCACCGTGACGCTTTCTCTTGAATCAGGGCCCTCGGTTAAATAACCACGTCGGATTTTTTTGCCTTTTCGGTGGTTTGCCCGGAGATTTCGTCGCCAACTTGTCGCAGTTGATTAAAGTCGCGTTGGAAGCCTTCGTGTAGAGCTCCCACGTCGGTCTTGTGCAGGACAAATCGGACCCCTTCTTGAATCCACTTTGTTGATAGCTCGACAGATTGCAGATGGACAGCGACGGGGATATTTCGCGCACCGCATGTGCGAATGACAAAGCGAATCATCTCCTCAAAATCCGGATGATCATACTGGTCTGGGATACCCATTGTGATACTCATGTCGTTGGGACCTACGAAAATTGCATCAATCCCACCGATTTTTAAGATCTCCTCCAAATTATCGGCGGCAGGTACGCTCTCAATCCCAATCATGACAACGGTGTTGCGATTTCTTTCCTGTAAATATTCTTTCGATACCTCGCTTGGGAATTCCCCCGTCTCCATCACGCGGTCCACGAGCGCGCCTTTCAACGGACGCCATCTTGCTGCTGCGACCACTTCCTGCACTTCCTCAACGGTTTCGCAGTATGGGACGAGAACGCCGTGTGCGCCGGCATCAAGTGCCATGGTTACATAGTGAGATGAGGGAATTGGGATGCGGACAATTGTGGTCGTTCCTGTCGTGTTAATCGCCGAGATAAAATCCGCTACCTCTCCCCGACTGTATGCTGAATGTTCGTTATCAATAATTACATAGTCGAAGTTGAGTTGGCCAATCGCTCTTGCCCACCGAGGATTACGCGATAGACTCAGCATTGTGCCGTATACGATGCCACCATTTTCTAATTTATTGCGTAGATCTATACCAGCCATTTATGTCTCCGTATTGGTTTATGAATTAAGAGGTTGTGCGGTCATTCAGATTTGGGATTTGGGTTGATTTGTTGTTGCATCTGTTGCCGAATCATGAAGTCGTCGGGGGCAACAATTCCGCCTGAAATTAGCATTTTCATGGCAGTTTCAACCTTCATGTTTGTCTCATAGATGATTTCTGGATCACAGAAGAGCAAAACGCCTGTTGTCGGGTTCGGACTGGTTGGGACAAAGACAGAAGCAACTGGAACGGGATTCCCTTCTTCCTGGAACTCTCCTGTAACGAAGCCGATAACACGTATCGTTGATCCGGGAGTCTTAACCGCAACCGCTCGTGAGAACCTGTTCGTATTTGAGGTCATCAAAGCCATCTGCACCACCTGCTTGACAGGTGCATAGACCTCTCGCACGAGCGGAATCTTTGTTAAAATTTTCTCGCCTGCCCCAAGTAATTTTTGTCCCAAAAAATTGGAGACGATTAAACCTACTAAGTAGACGAGCAGGATTGTCGCTAGTGCTCCCATACCGATGTGATATTTTTCCTTCAACCCCAACTCTAACATTATCGGCGACATTATCGGCTTAAGCCAGCCATCGATTGTAGTGAAGAGGAACTTCAGCACAAAGACGGTGACACCCAACGGTATCAGCGTTAAAATTCCTGTGATTAGTTTACTCCTGAAATGTCTTCTAATTCCCATTTTTTTACTTGTATTGATAGGGTGAAGCGAGACAACATGAAATGTCTTTCATTGGTCGTTAATCACGCCATAGAATTAAGAATTTAATAACACAAGTTGACACTTGTACCTCCGCTTATCATGTCCGTCCGAACTAAGCGGAGTAAGGCTAGTGAATACAACGCAAAACACGAAAAAAAGATGCAAAATATCTCAATTTCCAAGAGGGGTAACTTCGATTTTAATACTCTAAATATGATAGCATATACACAGTGCATCGTCAATCAGATTGCTTTTTTCCTCGGTCAAATTAATTGTCGTGAAAGCTTCTCTAAAATGCGTAAAAGTTGTTGTTATTCAGATCCAATCGCGTTAAAATACGATCGGCTTAACATAAAAATTGATTAAGGGAGGGTGTAAGATCGTGAAAATCACTAAAGTTGAGACGCTTCGGGCGAGCCGATTCATGTACGTCAAAGTTGAGACGGATGAGGGAATCACAGGGGTTGGTGAACTCCATCCCGCTAGCGGCACTGGCGGCACTCCATTTTTGCCGATTGCAGGGGTCGAATATTGTGCCGAGTACCTCGTCGGCAGGGACCCACTACATATCGAACGGCATTGGCAGCATACATTCCGTCGCTGTTTATTCCGGGGCGGCGCAGACGTAATGTCCGCCATCGGTGCGATTGACATTGCTTTGTGGGACATCAAGGGCAAGGTGCATGGGGCACCAGTTTATGAACTAATCGGCGGACCCACGCGGGAGAAGGTTCGCCTATATACGCATCTGGGCGGAAGCACGCCCGAAGAATTGTCAGAGCAGGCAGCTGCGCGTGTTGAAGAAGGGTTCACTGCGGTTAGGTTGTATCCGTTCGGTGATTTCGGTGTATTCGATTTCGAGGAGGGACGCGGTCTGGAAAGCATGAGCTATACCACAATGATTCGCAATGCAGAGCAGCGGGTCGGAGCGGTTCGAGACGCGGTGGGGCCGGAGGTAGATGTCATGATTGATGTTGTCAACCGACTTACTCCAGCGGAAGCCATCGCGGTGGGACGGGCACTTGAGCCGTATGACCTATATTTTTTCGAGGATCCGATCGAACCTGAGAACATGGACGCGTGGGAGTACGTTGCGGCTAGTGTTCCTATGCCGCTTGCGATGGGGGAACGGCTCTACACGATTTATCAATTCCGAGATCTGCTGAACCACAACGGTGCTGCATTCGTCCGTCCCGACCTGTCGCTCGCTGGCGGGATCACAAATGTCAAGAAAATCGCGACGCTTGCAGAGGCAAGTTATGTCGGTGTGGTGCCACATAATCCGTTGAGTTGTGTCCTCACCGCCGCGTGTGTGCAGATCGATGTAGCTATTCACAACCTTGCTGTGCAAGAGTATCCGTTGGGTGAAGACAAATCTCCGAAACGCGATTTTGTCAAGGAGCCAATTAAGCGGGAAGGCGGCTATTTAATCCCTCCGGACACGCCGGGAATTGGGATTGAACTCAATGAAGAGGCGTTCAAGCATTATCCTCCTGAGCCGTATGTGCGCCCACCGCTCATTACTCCGGACGGGGGATTGAAGGAGTATTAATTAGTTGGTATGGGCAACCACATCCCACCGGTTTTTCTCGCTAGTGCCTTTTGCTCACGTTCAGCTTTGAGCGGATCATCGGCTTCGGTTCTATCAGTTACGCCCCCAATTATATCCAATGTTATCTCTGCCGCCCAGCATTGTTGTAGCACCTCTTGAATTGTATAGGGACCTGTGCACGGTGCATCGGTAATGAGGATAAAACGCCGTCGTGCCTCCGGGCGGAATTTTATCCTCGATATCGATTTGACAATTGCCTCATAAGCCCGCTCAGCTCCACCACATTTGATGTTTTCGAGGAGGCGTTCATACCGCTGATAATCCTTCGTCGGTTGATGAAAGTGTTGTACCAGATACTTAAACGGTACGACTGCCATTGTGAAATCCAACTGTTCTGCTCGAAAGACTTCTACCATATCAACCAAATGCCTTCCCACTGCCCGAATATTATCTTCCATACTGCCGCTGGTATCTAACAGAAAGACAATATCTACGGTTGGCGAATCTTTCCCGCTCGCGATACCGCTGGCGATTGTCTGAAGCAGAGATCCAATCTGTGCTTCGTGGTCGAGTGATGGTGTCTCAACGCTGTCGATCTGTGGTGTTTGTGTTTGTGAAAGATCGTGTTTAGTTTCGGTGAATCTTGATTGAGAAATTTCGGCTACAGTTTCCAATGGTTCGCCAATTGATTCCTGCAAATGCCAATCGTCTTCGGCTGCTTCTGCAAAGGGCGTATCCGATGTGGGTAGTAGGTGAGCTGCTGTGTTTAGGGGTTTAGCTGTTGACTGAATTGGTGAAGCCACTTGGTTTACCTGCACTGCTGAAGCCTTTAGGGACATCAATGGTCTGGAGGGCACACTATTTATATAAGGTTGGTCGGGAACGTTGATATGAAAGACCGGCTTTTTGATATCTACGGGGTGGAGACGTTGGGAGTGAAATTCGACCTCAATCAGTTCCGCAACAATCGGATCCGGTGGCGGAGGCGGTCGATACCATCGTGGCAAATTGATGCTAACCATAAGGACCGCTATCAGGTGCAGTAGCAAGGAGATAAAAAACGAGAAACGTGTGCGACGGTTCGCTCTGGCTCGATTGGACCTCCGAGACCATCGCAGGTTGTCAGGCGTGGGGTGGAAAGCGTGAGGTTTAGTGTGTTGAAAGTCACCTAGAGCACCGCCTCTATAAAACCTGAAACGTGATGTACGACGCTTAAACATGATTTGCCAATTCATTGAATTCCTCGTTCGCCGATTTGCTCGCTGCGATTTTATCACCAAGTGTTCTGTATGTCAAAGAAAATCCCGCTTGAGATCAAGCTAGTCAAGGGATGGAGAATAGATATTTTGCTTGCAGGTTCAAAGATGGGTGTGTTACAATAACTTTAATTTTCATGTTTTCAGTAATTTCAGCTTCATAATTGGAACAGGAACCATGGAATCAAATGTACTGGTATTAAATGCAAGCTATGAAGCAATCAACGTTTGCAACCTAAGACGTGCAATGAAGATGCTTGTCAAGGGTGTAGCGTGCATGGAGGAAGTTTCTGATATCGAGATTCGTTCGCCAACCATTTCGATGAAGATACCGTTGGTAATCCGCTTGGTGAACTATGTCCATATCCCTCATTGTGTTGTGAAATTTTCACGTAAGAATGTTTTGATTCGAGATCAATACACATGTCAATATTGCGAAGAACATTTTCCACCGTCAACGCTAACAATTGACCACGTCAAACCTCGTTCGAGAGGCGGAACGACCGTGTGGGAAAATGTGGCGACAGCGTGTAAAAGGTGTAACGCCAAGAAGAGCGATCGCACACCCCATGAAGCCCGTATGTTCCCCAAGCGTTCGCCCAAGGCACCCTCAATTATCTCCTATCTGCACTTGAGCCGCAATGGTCGGTCCTATGACGAATCTTGGAAAAAGTACCTGTACATCAACTAAAGTTCTGTCTTGATGGAAATTGACAAGATAAGCCAAAAACGGCAGATGTGATTTCAGCGGAGACAAAATTGTATCTATTGAGAAAAATCGCAAAGAGTCGCGAATGCTTTTCTGTACCTCCGCTTATGCACTCGTGTGCTCGTGTGTCTGTTTCTAATGCGTTAATATTGAGCCTTCCATTCCTACTGCTGAGTTGTACCCTACATGCTCCAGAAGATTATTACTATGAGTTTGCCCTGATGGAAGGGTGGGGAAAAACGAACCGACAGAAAACTGGACGACAACTTCATGAGGTCATACGCCACCCAGAAAACAGTGAACCCCTTGTGATTGCATTTGAAGTTGGGGAACCTCCCGCAGCGTTGCTCGGTTTTATTCCGTATGATGTTCCAGATTCACCTGAGGTAGACCAACCACCTACTATCGTGACCCCTAAGGTGCCAATTTCGTTACGGGGTGAAGTCTTGCGGCAACTCTTTAATGAGAAACAAATTCGAGTCGTTCATTGGCGACTGAGGAATGGGCGTCTGAGGGAAGATCAGAACGTCGTGATGCTTAACTTTATTCCGTACGCATTCTCCGAACGCGCAATCAAGGAGGAGTTCCTCATGATTTTTGCGCTTGTGCATGCAGCGCAAACACAGGCGGATACGATTGATGTTATACGGGTGATGGCAGAGGACGAAAACGGTACACCGCAGATGAGTTTGGAGGCTCAAGTTGTAAATTATATTGCGTATTTGCAAGGGAAAATTGACGGGCAGCAGTGGGAGCAGCGACTTCGACTCCAGAGATTTTAATATGGCGCGTAAAGTTCATCCGGACAGACTGACGCAGCGTTGGGAATTTCAACGGGGTTATAAAAAGGGGAAAAAGTACTGGAACCGGCATCTTGTTATCTATGTGTTCAGACAGTCTTTATACTCCACCCGTTTGGGTATCACCGTCAGTAAAAAGATTGGAAACAGTGTTAAACGGAACCGCCTCAAACGTCTGATCCGGGAATCGTTTAGACTATCACAACAGCAAATATGTCAAGGATATGATATTGTTGCTGTTGGCAGGTCTGCGGCGGTCGGTGTAAAATGTCAGCAAGTTCAAGCGTCATTCTTGCAACTGCTGCGGCGAGCCAAGGTTTGTAGATCCAAGTAGTTCAGTGCGTATGTAAACCTGATCGGCTCTGCAAACCTTGTCAATACCATGAAGATCTTACTCATCTACGCCATACACTGCTATCGTAAACTGATTTCACCTCTCTTTCCGCCAACCTGCCGGTTTTATCCTACATGTTCTCAATATGCCCTTGAGGCAGTTACAAAATATGGAGCTATAAAAGGAGGGTGGCTTGCGCTTAAACGACTATCTAAGTGTCATCCATATCACCCTGGTGGTTACCATCCCCTGAAGTAAAATTCTATGTCAAAAAATCGCCACGAGGAGATTTGTTAAATGGAGAAACGTTATGTCTTAGCCCTTGTACTTATGGTTGCTGTGATGTTTGGTTGGAGTTGGTTTTATGGTCGAAAACTCCCCAAGCCTGAACAAACAACCGAGCAAGCGACTGAGCAATCGAGGGAAGCCTCACCCCTCTCACCAGATTCATCGTCAGCTTCCAGTGAACCAACAGTTGATACAATTCAATCAGTGCAGGTAGAGTCCCCATCGCGTCCCCGACAACCGGTTAGAGAGGATCAAACGGTTCAGGTTGAAACTGCGAAATATCATATTATGTTTTTAGTTGGACGATTCGCTTACGCACATGAATGGGGCCTTAAAGAATATCCGGACAGATCCGGTGTGGATAAATCGTTGTTTAACCTGATTCCAGAAACAGCCCAAAACTGCTTGTCAGTTCACTTTTTTAATGAGGGGTTGACGGTTGATGCTATGGACACGTTCTGGGAAACAGACAAAACAGAACTCATTCTTACAGATCAAAACCTGCAAGATACCCTTACATTTAGCAAGCAGATTGGAGAAAACCTCAGGGTCCTTAAAAAATTTACGTTTTATCATGATAGATATTACGTTGACCTCGAATTAACGTTCCAGAATTTATCCAATCAACCGTTGATTTCTCTTGATACGATGAGCGATAACCGTAACGGATATAAACTCCGTTGGGGTCCTGGGATTAATGCTGACCTTCTTGCACATGAACTCAAAAATGGTCGTGGACGACACAATTCAAAAAACGAAGGTGCCAGAGCGTTGAGCAGTGGTGCTAGCAAACCGGCTAAAGAATTTGATGACGATCAGACGATGGATCCGGTCTTGTGGGCGGGTATGAATAATAAGTATTTTGCTGCACTCATGATTCCGGATGGAGTGATCAACGCGACATACGAACTGGAAACCCTCTCAGACAACGGCACAACGACCCCGGCGACTATTACTGCTCCATCGGAAGCCGCGAGCCTCATTGTCCCTGGATTTTCATTGGATTCCAACAACAGTCGGGCAGACCAATTCCGCATCTATGTTGGTCCAAAGGAGTACAAAGTTCTAAAGAGAATCGAGCCACCGGGAACTCAAGAAGAAGACCTTCAACTCGCTGATATTATCGACTTTGGTTTCTTCTGGTATATTGCGTGGGTCATGCTCTGGCTCCTGAATTTCTTCTACGGTATCATCAAAAATTATGGAGTTGCCATTATTCTCCTGACTTTATTCGTGAAGGTGATCTCATACCCGCTGACCCGTAAAGGTTACAAATCCATGCAGGCGATGCAGAAGCTCCAACCCCTGCTTACAGAAATCCGTGAAAAGCATCGAGATGATCCACAGAAGCTCAATAAGGCGACGATGCAACTGTACAAAGAACACGGTGTTAATCCATTCGGTGGGTGCATCCCTTGGATTCCACAGATTCCGGTCTTCATTGCACTATTTGCACTCCTTGGCAACGCGGTTGAACTACGGGGGGCCCCTTTCTGTTTATGGATAGATGATCTCGCTTCCCCCGATGTCCTATTCACTCTTCCCTTTACAATTCCATTCATCGGGGATGCATTTCGATTACTACCGATTGTCAACGGCTTCACTACCTGGTTACAACAGAAAACATCAGGCGGTATGGCACCTACGACTGACAATATGCAAGCGAAGATTATGCAATTTATGCCTGTGCTCTTTGTTTTTATCCTTTATAACTTTGCGTCAGGGTTGGCACTCTATTGGCTATGTAACAATATTTTTACCATTGGTCAACAATACTTACCCAAATTGTGGAAATCCGATGAAGCGGAAGAAACAACCCCTGTTAATACCTCATCGACCAAAAAACAACCTCAATCCAAGAAACGACAGTCCCCAAACGCGAGCCGTAGGACATGAGATGCGGAACGCGCATCATAGATTCCAATAACACCATTCAAATAACTATAGATATTATGCGGTTATTCGGGAGGATACTGAATCGTGCACCAATATATTGAAGTTGAAGAAAATACAACAGAGGAAGCCTTGGAAGCAGCCCTTAAAGAACTTGGTGTCAGTCGTGATCAAGTGAGTGTGAAGGTTATACATGAACCCACGAAAGGCATCCTTGGCTTAGGGGCAAAGCTTGCTAAAATCCGTGTGACCCTAAAAGAGGATATTTCTTCGACACCAGAGGCGGTACTTCATGAGATCCTAAGTCATATGGGGCTTGAGGCGGAGATTGAATCTCAAATCATCAATGGAAGTGTACATCTTACAGTAAGTTCTGATAACCCCGGCATACTGATTGGTAAACATGGGCAAACACTGAATGCCGTTGAATATTTGCTGAATTGTATTTTGAATAGGTCATCTCTCGTAAAGAAAAAGGTCTTCGTTGATGCGGAAGGTTACCGCGAACGTCGTGAACAGATGCTGACAGATCTGGCTTATCGTGCTGCAGCGAAGGTCAAACAGACCCATCAAGAAATCGTCCTAGACCCGATGCCGCCTCGCGACCGTCGAATTATTCACGTTACCTTACAATCGGATGAGCATATTCGCACGTACAGCCGGGGTGAGGGAATAATGCGGCGCGTTGCTGTTACTACACGCGAAAGATATGAGTCAAATTCAAAGCAGTATGATTGAATGGGATACAATTGCAGCCATTGCGACACCGCGGGGCGAAGGAGGTGTCGGTATTGTCCGAGTAAGCGGTCGGCTTGCTATTCCCATTGCCTGTCAGATTTTTCGATCGCCTCGCCACATCTCACCGGCTGAGTTGCCGAGCCACACATTGAATTATGGACATGTTGTCCAATCATCATCGGGAGAGATTATTGACGAAGTAATGCTCGGCATCATGCGGGCTCCAAAATCGTATACAGCGGAGGATGTGGTTGAATTTAACTGCCACGGCGGTATTGTTCCCCTCAAAGGTGTGCTTGAGCTAACGTTGAAAGCTGGAGCACGTCTCGCGGCACCGGGAGAATTTACCAAACGTGCTTTTCTCAACGGGCGACTGGACCTAGCGCAGGCAGAAGCGGTCGTGGACCTCATTCGTTCAAAGACCGATCTCACTCGCCAGATTGCAGTAGATCAGTTATCGGGCAAGCTATCCCAAACGATTAACGGACTCAACGATCGACTTGCAAATCTGCTTGCGGAAGTCGAGGCATCTATCGATTTTCCTGAAGAAGAACTCGATTTCATGGATTTAACGGTGATGCGGCAAACTGCCCAAGACATCCTTGATGACTTGGACCGGTTGATTGCGACCGCATCGGCTGGCAAACTCCTGCGGGAAGGTGTGAACATCGCAATACTCGGACGACCAAACGTTGGGAAATCGAGTTTACTAAATACTTTGTTACAGGAAGATCGAGCGATAGTCACGGAAATACCGGGGACGACACGGGATACAATCGAAGCACCACTGAACCTTGGTGGGATTCCGCTCAATTTAATAGACACTGCTGGGATACATCAAACGACAGATGTTGTTGAACAGCAAGGGGTAATGCGGAGCAAAGCCTATCTTGACCGTGCCGACCTGCTTTTAATCATGTTTGATTCATCCCGGTCCTTAACTGAGGAAGATCGAGAACTACTCCGTGCGGCGAAGGTCCGTAAATCAATCCTGATTCTGAACAAAATCGACCTATCCATTGTAACAACTCCCGCAGACTTCCATATCGACGCGCCTCAGAGGCCGGTGGTCCAAATTTCTCTCCTTGATGGCAAAGGGGTTGAAGAGTTGAAATCGGCAGTTCACCAAGAACTTCTTGAGGGAGATGCGATATGGGGGGATTCTCCAATTGTTACAAATGTTCGTCACTACGACGCGCTGCGTCGTGGAAGGCTTGCGCTTGGGCATGCAATAGAGAGCTTCACCCGACAGATGCCTCCAGACCTTGTAGCGGTCGATCTGCACAGCAGTTTAGATTGCCTCGGCGAAATTGTTGGAAAAACAACAACGGAGGATATTTTGGGTAAGATTTTCTCCCAATTCTGCGTTGGAAAGTGAAATGAGGCGTTAGAAAGCCAACGTACTGTTATCACAATAGGTATTAAACTACAATCCTTTGAAATGTGGCTAAGCATGACCGAGCAACTGCTCATTGACGAAGAATGATGAAGGAGGGATATAAAATGTTGACACAGCAACAGCAGTGGTGTCCTCGCTGCAAACGTTACGTTGAGACGGAACAGAAGCAGAATAAATTGGGTAGGCGCGGCAATCTAGTGCAACTCGTCACGACCTGCCAAAAGTGTCGAATAACGCTCAACAGTAAAACAGTTAGTGCTTCAGCTCTTGAGCAGATGCAAACAGAATCTGCTGCTGACCAGCCGATCCCTGGAGAATAATTAACAAGTAATTTGCAATACAAATTACACTTTTTTTGCTTCTGTTCGTTTAAGATATTAGTAAACTGGCTTGGATTTTTAATTTCTATCCCTAAATTCCTTCAACATAAGGAGAAGAACAATGTTAAATTCTGTTTGGAGACAAAGACAACCCATCGTGCTTGTTACCCTAGTATTACTTGTTGTTGTGGCTCCAATGGTGCTGGCAGAGGAGAAGATTGAGTGGGCGGAGTCAATTGAGAAAGGATTGGCAGAGGCGAAAAAAACAGGCAAGCCAATCATGATGGATTTCTACACCGAATGGTGAGGGTTCTGTAAGCGGCTGGATGCCGAAACGTTTACAGATCCGAAAATCGTTGAACTCTCGAAAAAATTTGTCAACCTCAAGGTCAATCCTGAAGATACAAACCACCCCGAAAATGAGGAAGCCCGTATCAAATACGGTGTCAGTGGATATCCAACGGTTGCATTTGTCAATTCCGAGGGAGAATTAATTGGTCTCAATCCGGGCTTTAGTCCTCCAGAAGAATTTTTCGGAGTGATGGAAAGCATCTTCAAAGAGGAGGAGGCATTCACGGAGTTGAAGGTAGCGGTTCAGAAGAATCCAAAGGATTTAAAAGCTAACGCTGGACTTGCACTGATTTACATCAAGCGCGGCAAATTTGAACAGGGGAAACCCCTATTTGATAAAGTTGTAAAACAGGATCGGGATAATAAAACGGGTCTTTTACCTGAGTTATATGTAAATTTTGCGATCTATTATGGGAATAATGCTGGGGGCAACAACGAGAAGGACTATTTCCAGAAAGCAGAGCAATTTTTCCAGAAGGTGATCGACACCTATCCGGACAGTAAGTTTTACGAAGATGCACAATATTATCTGGGGGTTACCTACGTGCTTCAAGGGAAATACGAATTGGCGACTGCAATACTTGAGAAGTTAAGTGATTCAGAAAATGAGGAGGTTCGACAACAGGCGGCAATCTGGCTGGAACAGGTCAAAAGTTCCATGAGGTAGTAGGCAGTCAACCTTGCCGCGACAAATTTCGTCGTTGATTCACCGAATAAGCTTGAGATCCCCTCAATTGGTGTGTGAGAGACTCGTCATAAATTCAAATGCATTCACGGAGAAAGCCCATATCCAGTGAGAATTGGTGTGGGCTTTTTTATTTTCGTTGAGTAACGAAACCCACACGATTGTGCTACAGACATTGGTTTAATCACCGCTTGTCAACCGAGACCGCTTCATGCTATAATACCGCCCAATCCAATGCCGTAAAATAAGAGGTTTTACGAACTTTCACCACTTCCCATCTTCGGGGCTGGCCAACGATGAACACTTCTACCAAACTCTGGGGCGGGCGATTTCGCTCCGAGGTGTCAACTGAAACTGAAGACTTCACACAGTCCATTGATGTCGATTCACGCTTGGTCCCACATGACATCTGGGGCAGTCAAGTCCACGCTATCATGTTGGCACGGCAAGGAATTATCTCTGATGATGATCTCCGGCAGATCTTGCATTGGCTGGGCAAGGCGGAATCGGATTTCCGTGATGGGAAGTTTGTCCTCAAACCTGAAAAAGAAGATGTCCACATGAATGTGGAGTCCTACCTCATCGAAGGTGCCGGAAGTGAGTATGGCGGAAAACTTCACACCGCTCGGTCTCGAAATGATCAGGTACTTGTCGATGCACATCTCTATATCCGCGAACAGCTCCTCGACACACAGCAGGGGGTATCCCATTTGTGTCGTGCGTTTCTCTCTATCGCACAGGAACACACCGAAACGGTCATGCCGGGCTATACGCATACACAACACGCACAGCCAATCAGCCTTGGGTTTTGGGCGACAGCCTACGTCAGCATGGTTCTCCGGGATCAGAAGCGGTTGAATACAGCTTACGACCTTGCCAATCTCAATCCACTCGGCGCTTGTGCGCTCGCAGGGACCTCCTTCTCAATCGATCGAAACTTGACAACCGAGTTGCTCGGTTTTGATAGGACGCATGAACATGCGTTGGATGTAATTAGCTCCCGCGATTTTATCGCTGAACCGCTTTTTGCGCTGACACTGCTGATGACCACCCTCTCAAGGCTTGGTGAGGAGATTGTTTACTGGACAACTTATGAATTTAACATCGCAACGCTTGATGATGCGTATGCGACGGGCAGCTCGATCATGCCTCAGAAAAAGAACGCCGACATCGCGGAATTGACACGTGGACGGACGGGGAAGGTTTATGCAGCCCTTATGGACCTCTTGACGAATCTCAAAGGGTTGCCTACAGGATATAATCGCGATCTCCAAGAGGACAAACCACCGCTGTGGGGTGCGTTTGATGTGGTTCAATCTTGCTTGGGGATTCTGCCCGGTCTTCTTGAGACACTCGACTTCAACACAGATCGGTTGGAACTGCTCGCCAATGCGAACTTCGCAACGGCAACAGAGCTAGCCAATTTCCTCGTTAGCGAACAGGGCTTGCCATTCCGAGAGTGTCACGGGATAGTTGGGAGCGTCGTGGAGGGCTTGGCGAAACGGGAGAAAACCTTTGGAGATTGGCAGGAAACGCAAGAGTTGTTGCGTTCCGAAGGTATTGACCTATCCATCGCGCAACTCCAGTGCATTCTTGATCCGACACTTTCCCTCCACAATAACCGGAGTCTCGGCGGCACATCGCCCACGGAGGTGAAGCGAATGGTGGGTGAGTTTGAGAAAAGACTGAGCGAAATCGACAGCCAAATCCGCTCGCGGCAGGAGCAGATTAATACCGCTTACCAGAAAACACTTAGGATTATTGAACAGGTGCTAGAGGGTAGAGCGATTGCAGAGGTCAATTTTTAATAAGGGATAGGACTTACGCACTTCAGTAGGGAACGCAGATCTGCGTTCCCTACGAATCCCTTATGGAATCTCTGTTGTAGTTGCCCGATGAATCGGGCGTTGGGACGGGTGTGCAGAGGCGATAAATCGCCGAACTACAAAACGTTGAACATTCAACTGCGTAACTCCTAAAGGGAGAGAAAAATGAGGATTGGTATCGCTGGTCTTCATCATGAGACCAACACCTTTGCTTTAGAACAGAACGATACTATGGATACTGTCCATGTCCAGCGTGGAGAAACTCTGATCGCTACACACCCCAAGAATTTTATCGGCGGTTTTGTAGAAGGCGCCAAGCGAGGCGACGTAGAACTGGTTCCCACCGTCAGAATTGGCTTCGCCCACGGCGGCATCATCCATGCCGAAGTTTACCGGCGCTGTCGTGATATGATTGTGACAGGCTTGCAGCAGGCGGGACCGTTAGATGGCGTCTACTTCGCGCTTCATGGAGCGATGGTCGCAGAAGCACCCTATACCGATGCTGAAGGCGAACTGGTGCGGGAAGCGCGGCGGGTTCTAGGGGATATTCCTATGGTCGGTACTTACGACTTTCACGCTATCATGAGTGACGAGGAGGTTGAAGCACTCGTTCCTTTTCCTAATAACACCAATCCCCATATTGACGGTTATGAGCGGGGATTGGAGGCGGCGGAATGTCTACTCCAAACGTTAGATGGCAAAATTAATCCGGTTACCCATCGAGTGTTTGTGCCGATCATTGGCCCCAATATCGGTCAAAGCACTTGGTCACACTTGCCGCAAGAGGAGCAAGGACTGCTACTCTATCAGTTGAACGAAAAGCGAGCGGAGATGGAAAAGACCCCCAAGGTAATCAATATCACCATTCTCGGCGGCTACGGGTACGGTGATTCTGCGGATGCCGGTATGTCAATCATAGCGACGACTGACGGCGACCCGGAACTCGCCAAACGACTGGCTCAAGAGTTGGCAAGGGATCTGTGGGAGCAACGGGAGCAATTGAAAATGGTGCGCCCGATACAATCTATTGATGCGGGAGTAAAAATGGCAATGGCTGATCCGCGAAAGCCGATTCTCTTGGTGGACTTAGGTGATGACCCCGGCAGTGCCTGTCCCGCCGATAGTCCGGCCGTGCTGGAAAGTCTGCTTCGTTGTGGGGCGCAGGATTGTGCACTCACTATCCGTGATGCAGAAGTGGTGCGCGCAGGCATAGCAGCCGGAGTAGGCGCAGAACTCAACATCACCGTGGGGGGCAAGATTGACCAACGCTTCTACCAACCGCTGCAAATAACGGCTCAGGTCAAGTCTATTGACGATGGCAGGTACATGATCTGTGGTCCCACACATGGTGGTTGGGGTCGTGAAGTCAACGAGGAAGCGTTTCGTGAGGCAAATGTGGGTAAGCGGGTTGTGCTGCGCACCGGGAATAAAATCGACGTTATCTGCTCCCAACGAGGGACCGGCAAGGACCGAGATTTTTTCAAGAGTGCCGGTATCCTGTTGGAGGAGAAACAGATCCTCGTTGTCAAATCCAATCAAGCCCATCGCGCCTCCTTTGATCCGGTCGTTGCTGGCACCATAGAGCTAAACACCCCTGGTGTCAGCACTGTGAACTACGCTAGCCTCCCCTATCGCTACCTACACCGCCCGATTTGGCCCATTGATGAGACGATGGATTGGCTGCCTTCTGCGTAGTGTCTATGGGGAATTTGCTATCATTCAATCAACTCCGGCTGTGTCAAGAAAATAACTCAGAGTTTGTGCTTTTGGACATTAATTTGTCAGTTCCGATACTGATGCTAACAAGCTAATGATTGTACAGAGTTAGAACAGGAGATTGCTGATGGAACAGCAACCACGAGAAAAATATCAACTCACCCTTGATCAGCGGCACTTCTTTGGAACACAAGGCTATCTGAAAGTTGAAGGATTGCTGAGTGAAGAAGACCTTCGTGAACTTGACCGTCATTCGATGGATATGGCGATGGGGAAGGTCGACTTCAGCCAACTGGAAGGAGTTACACCGAGAAGCGAGGGTAACACCCCTGCGGATATGGAGGATAAGTTCTTCCGCTTCATCCAGTTCCACCGGCACTTGACAATCCATGAGCGGTTTCTGCTACATCTCCGCATCCTTGATGTGCTTGAGACCTTGATTGGTCCCGATGTAATGGCGATGCAGTCAATGCTTTTCCTAAAGCCTCCGAAAAAATCCGGTCAGGCTTATCACCAAGATTCCTTTTACATCAAAACTGCCCCGGATACGTTGTGCGGAGCTTGGATAGCGATCGATGATTGCGATGAGGAGAACGGCTGCATGTATGTTGTTCCCGGTTCTCACCTACACCCAATTTATGAGGAGGTAGCACTACCGGACAATACCGACGATTTTCAGGAAAGGCTGACCGAAATTGTCGGTGTAAAAGAAGGTAGCGAAGTACCGGCGACCGCCAATGCCGGAGATGTCATCTTCTTCCATGGTCACCTTATCCATAGATCTAAGCAGAATCGATCAAAAGACCGATTTCGGCGGGCGTACGTCTGCCACTATGCCAACGCTCGATCTTATACCGAATGGGGCGAGGGCAATCAGAACCATATTCTTGCTCGCGGGTCAACGCATTTGCCGTTTGCGACACCTCGCTTTGTTACGCATGACCCGCTTGAGTAGCGTTCCAGTTTCGATTTTTAGGTATACCAATTCGCTCCGTTGAAACTTGGAAAGGAGATTTCGGTCAGTTACCCCGCCCTGAAGGGACGGGGCTTGTTTGAAACGTCCGTCCAACGGGTCTTACAAGGTTCTGCGCTTCTGTCCCCTGACGGGGGATTTCGGGGTCGTTTGCAACCGACGCACCTCCACGCAAGGCTACAGCAGCCTTTTTGATATTTATCGCGGCGTTATGGTCTCTATTGAGGACCAACCCACAATGGGGGCAATCATGGAGACGATCCGACAACTGTTTAGGCACAACTTCATTACAACCGGAGCATTGCTGACTGGTATGGTGAGGTTTCACTTTCGTGAACTGCTTGCCGGCACTTGCAGCCTTGCTTTGCAGTTTCAATCGAAAGCTACCCCATCCCGCGTCAGATATACTCTTGGCGAGGTAGTGGTTCTTCAACATATTGGTGATGGTCAAGTTCTCTACAGCGACCTCATCACATCGTTCAAGGAGACGATGGGCTGCCTTGAACTGAAAATCCTTGCGCTGATTCACTATCCGTTCATGGCAACGGGCGACAATCTCACGTTGTTTTGCTCGGCGGCGGCTCCCCTTTTTGCGGCGAGACAATACGCATTGATGTTTGCCAAGCTTCTTTTCGGATTTACGATAATGGCGGAGGTTTGGGATATGTTCGCCATCAGAATCGACAGCAAACGAGTTAAGTCCCACGTCTACGCCAATCGTCGTGTGGACAGGGACTTCTATAGGGGCTGGCACTTCGACGCAGATAGTTACATACCAACCGCTGGCTCGCTTGATGACCGTCAGATTCTTGATGTTGCCGTCAGGTAAAGGACGGTGATAACGAATCTTGAGGTGTCCTATTTTCGGAACAACGACTTTGGCAAACTTACGATGTACACTCCGGACCAGCTGCTTGGACAGGTGGCTAAAGGTCATTGACCGGTATCGCCCTTCGCCTTTGAAGCGGGGGAAGCCCGGTGCCGCCCCGTTCTTGGCACGGCGGAAGAATGCTTTGTACGCTTTATCCAAACGGCGCATCGCATCTTGGAGAACATCCGCGTGAAGTCCTGCAAATGCCTTGGATGCTGCTTTCAAGTCAGGTAAGGCGTTGGCTTGGGTCGTCCATTTGACAGAATCGTTATTTTTCTGGTAAGCGTCTATCCGCCACGCTAACGCTTGATTGTAGAGATTTCGCAACAAGGCAAGCCAAAACAAAAAAGTATGTCGCTGTTTCGTCGTAGGATAGGCGCGATATTCATAAGTCTTTTTCATGCTGGTTAGCTTTCTGGCTTTCATTCCTTTTCTACGAGGTGTAGGGGACATCCCGAAGGGTTCGGGATGGTAGAAATCCCCTACGAAAGCCATAAGAACTGTACCATATTTCACACAACTTTTCAACGAAAAAGGAGCGCAGTTTCCTCCCCGCTCTAAAGAATGGGGGCTCCACTGCGAAGATTTGATGAACAATCAAGATGTCAAACTGACGGATCAGCAGATCAATTTTTTTCAGACCTTCGGTTATCTAAGCTTCCCCGGATTCTTGGCAGACCGTAGCGAGGAAATCATCAATGCGTTTGAAGCGGTTTGGGCGGAACGTGGAGGAGGCCATAACGGGAAACCCCACGAGGGGACAGCACGCTCCTGTATCGTTCCGTTCATCGATCAGAGCGAATATTTATCGTCTCTGTTAGATGACCCCCGTATATTGAGAATAGCGACCACGCTTCTCGGTGACGACTTCAACTATATGGGCAGCGATGGGAACTACTACGTCGGAGATACGCGCTGGCATTCTGATGGGGGACACAAACCGGAGGATCCTACCCACCTCAAAATTGCATTTTACCTCGATCATCTAACCCGTGACACCGGTGCCCTGCGCGTCATTCCCGGCAGCCATCTCTTTGGGGATGGTTACGCGGATCGGCTTCAGGAGGAGATTCGGGAGAGTGAAGCAGACTGGGGCGTTCATGGCAAGGATGTGCCAGCAATCGCATTCGAGACGCAGCCGGGGGATGTGGTGTGTTTCAATCACAATACCAAGCACGCTGCGTTTGGCGGCGGCACACGCCGACGGATGTTTACCATGAACCTTTGTGAACGTTATCCCGAAAATCGTTTGGAGGACCTACGCACCTACATCGGCAACTCAGCGCGGTTCTGGATCGACCGCAAATATGGTCCGAAGATGGTAGGTACTGCGGGCCCTGAACGGATAGTGCACTTAGAACAGGTGATGGCTAACGATGGGCATCTCGCTGAGCTTTCACGTAAAGCGCAGGAAACAATGAGCGAACCTTCGCGTGGGTAAGTTCTCCGCTAGTGTAGCGCGTTCATCCTCTCATTTCACACAACTACGATTTGTGTTCAGGGGTTCAAGGGTTGTTAAACCCCTGAACTTTTTGTAGCATTCATAGGTCGGCTAAAAAGCTGACTGCACCCTTTCCGCCTTCCCGCTCCTTGCAGACCGCTCGCAGGCATCTAACACAGCGATGACCTTCGTACCGACCTCTGCGTTAATTAGTGGCTGTTTGTTGTGCTTGAGGCAGTCTTCAAAATGTAGCATATAACGCACCACTTCACCGATATGTCCAACATCGGCAATCTCATCTGTCCCTATAGAAGCGGCCTCTTCGACGGGGATGATGCTGCGATGGTCATCATCGAAAATCGCATCCCCATTGACAACACTGCCGGCAGTTCCGTAGACCGATAGCCCTAGCATTGGCATCGGTGCATGACAGAGACCGTAAAGCCCTAGGACACGGCCGAGCCGCCCATCCTCATAGATTAGATTGACCATCCAGTTGTCGTTGAAATGTCCCTCACCTGACGGATATCGCTCATCAATTCCGCTTTCATGGGCAATCGCATGTACGGCACTGGGGAAACCGAGAAACCAGATAATCAGATCCATTGGATGACACAGTCCGCCGTAGAGCGTTTTCTGAGGCATCTGGTGTCTCCACGGTGTCGCTGTTAGCACGCTGCGCATATCATGGACATAATGGGCTTCGACTGCGACGATATTGCCAAGTTTGCCAGCTTCCATTAATCGGTGCGTGTGCATAAAATCTGGTCGAAAGCGGCAGGTCTGTCCAACCATGAGTTTCAAACCGGTTTCCCGCGTCCTCTGCAATACACGAACCGCATCGTCAAGGCTGTCAACAAACCCTTTTGTGCAGATTATATGCTTGCCACAATCGAGAGCGTCAAGGCAGTGCTGTGCGTGAAGTGGATCCGGTGTGTAAATGCCCACGATGTCGATTTCATCCCGCTGGAGGAGTTCCCGATAATCCATCGTTGCAAACGGAACATTATGTTCTGTACGGATGCTTTCCAGCCGATCCGCATCTGTATCGCAAATCCCCCGGATTTCCAGATCGGTATCGGGAATCTGTCGAATCCCAAACATCGACTTTCCCATCCCTAACCCAATAATCCCAACGCCAATTTTCTCCATGTCTCTATCGCCTCCTGTTGTAGATGTCAAAATTACCCATTTTTCCCGCGAAAATGCGAAAATTGTTTCCACCTCAAAGTTGAGGATTATATCATAGATTATGAATTGCATTACAAACAAAGACATTTTAATTTTATGTTACGAAAAACCCTTTAGGTCTATAGTAGATTTTAGAATTAATGAGACACTGCAAATCGGCGCAGTTGGAAACAGCGCCTACCAGATGAGGAGCGAAAGTGTCTGTTTATTTTTTAAATTCACTATAAATCCCAATCCTTTAGGTTTGGAGCATTTGGGGCGCAGCCTATACAGATTGCTTTAGCATCGACTTTTCAGGAGAAATATGGTATACTTGTCCCGTCTTTCGGTGGGAAGGTTCGACACCATCGCACGGTGGTGCTTCCCACACCCTATCGAACAGGAAGACGAAAGACCGAAAGGACCCTCCCCATGTATACAACCAAGAAGCTGAAATATGATAAGACCCCTGACTTGGATATGCTTGCTCACGAGTCTGGTCGTTGCTATTGCAAAGTTGTGTCTTTACTCTGGAAAGTCAAGCGGAAGAAAGGGTTTTGGCTATCACAAGGTGCAGTCCAAAAGTATATGCGTTTGCGTGGCTACAATCTACACTCACAAACGGTACAAGCGATAATCCAATCCTATTTTGATTCGCTCAAGAGTTACTTTCGGGCTGTCGAGTCAAATCCTGAAGCGAAGCCACCAAAACGGACTCCTCATTTCTACAAGGTGCGTTGGATTCAAAATGGCATCGCCTTCAAAGATGGTGTCGTCAGGTTGTCTAATGGTAAAGGCAATGCGCCTATTACCCTCAAATCAGATGTCAAACCGGTCTATGTGGAGATGTACTTCCAACGGGGGAGTTACTACTTTTCACTTGTCTACAAGGTGCATACACCCCCCAAGTGTGAAACAGACAAAGCGGTTGCGATAGACATGGGTGAGATTCACCCGATAGTTTCTCATGACGGACAACAGACCATCATCTACAATGGTCGTGCGTTACGGGCTATCAAACAGTATATCAACAAGTTTAAGGCACATATCCAATCTAAAATGGATAGGTGTATCAAACGAAGTAATCGCTGGTATCGTCTCAAACGAGTTAAGACCAAGATACTGGCAAAGTTGAACGCTCAACTGAAGGACGCCGAACATAAAATCACATCTCGATTTATATCCGACTGCTTAAAGGCGAAGGCGGATACGATAGTGATTGGAGACCTAAAAAGTATCCGGGATAGAGCGAAGTTTTCTAAGAAGTCTAACCAGAAGGTTCACCAATGGGCGTTTGCCCGTCTCCAATTCATGATATGCTACAAAGCAGAGTTAGCAGGACTCAAAGTCAAGGTTGTATCCGAGGCATACACCTCTCAGACCTGCCCACGGTGTGGCAATCGAAAGAAACCGACAAACCGGAACTATCACTGCAATCACTGTAGCTTTGAATACCACCGAGACGGTGTTGGTGCAATCAACCTTTGGAACAAAGTATCGGGATTCCTGTTGAGTCCCGTAGTTGGGGCGATGGTGTCCCCGATAGGTGTCAGATTTGATTGGCACCTATGTAAATCTGGCTAACATAGTGGATAAGAATCCCAATGCTTTCGCTTTGGGAGTACGTCAATGGATTTTTAGGGAAAACGCAAGCCTACTGAAGCAATTATGTCGAACAATAGAATTTTGCTTGTATAAAAATTTGGTTTGTGCTACAATATGGCAAACTTTTGGAAATTGTCATACCATAAACCATATTCGTTCACTTTAGAATGAATCTTTTCCGAGGAGGTAACAATGAGAAGTATAACAGGAATAGCGATTGTTAGCATTTTTGTTTTTAGTATTATCCTCAGTGGCTGCGGTAAATTGAGCAAAGAAGAGTTTGCCATGGAGATGGATAAATACAACCAAGAAAATACAGCGGCACACACTGATCTGGGTAACCAAGTCTCTGAGCTGAGTGGCAAGGTTGATGCTCAAGGGGATGCTTTGAGGTCAGAGGTGTCTATGGCAAAAGAAGCTGCCATTACTGCCTCTCAGCAGGGTGATGCGGATACAATTACAGTTGCCAAAGAGGCAGCTGAAAGTGGGGACGCCAAACTGCGTGAGGAACTTATGCAGACTGCAAATATGGTTGAGGAAAAGGCACAACAGGCCGCCATGTCCGGAGATCAGAAGCTCCAGGACCAGATTGCTGCCGTTGAGGATACAACCAAAATGCAAGCCCAAAAGATATCCGATTTGGAAGCTGCACTCATGGAGACAAAAAAGGCACTTGCTGCAACTAAAGAGATGGCTGCTGCCAAACCAATGATGGTGGCTACAGTTCAGTTCCCCAGTGGGAAAGTCGACCTGACTGCAGCTGCCATGGAAGCCCTTGATAAAGCAGTGGCAAAGATTCAAGCAGATGCTGAGGCATCGGTCCTCGTCAAGGGTCACGCGGATGGCAGCCCGGTACTCAGGGGAAGATACCGCAGCAACTGGGATCTTTCTCAAGCTCGTGCAGATTCGGTTGTGCAATATCTCAAGAGCAAAGGCGTAGCGAATACAATTCAATCTCGTGGACTTGGACATACGGAACCTATCGCTCCAGTTAAGACGAGAGAGGGGCGCGCCCAGAACCGGCGAGCAGAGGTTATTCTCTTGCCGGCTGGCTCGATGATGTAGCACTTCACACTGTACCTACTTTCAGGGAAATTGGGTGGAATCGGCTTCATCCCAATTTCCCTTTTTTTATGATAATTTAAGTTGCTGTTCAAAAAGTGTATGGCGAGCAAGAACCAACTATTTGAGGCGAAAACGGAATTTATCGGTACACGCGGCGTTAAAGAGTACCGTGAGACCATCCCTGTTTGGGTGAATACAGATGATGTTGTGCTAGAAATCGGTTGTGAGTGGGGGACGACAACCGCGTTGATTGCGCCGCATTGTCAGAAGGTCATCGGTACTGACATTAGTCCTAAGTGTATTGAGCGTGCCCGGGAAATGCACCCTGACCTGCACTTTGAGGTCCTAGATGGATTCGATGTTAAAGCAGCACTTGAGTTCGGTGAACAGTTTAATAAGATTTATATTGATATTTCCGGTTTATCTGGTTACCGGTCTCTGCTTGATACAATTTCGTTACTTATGATGTACGCGACTGTGCTGCGGCCCGAAGCAATTATCGTTAAAAGTGGCGCGCTCAAACGTTTTGCTGCACACTGTATTCCGTGGCGGTCAACGTCATCTTAATTACCTTTTGAGAGGATTTTTCGTCACCCTAACGCTAGACTGACGGATTACCGTTTCACGTACCATGCATCTTCCACAGGGTCCTGTCACTTATAAATATATAGAGGTTGGTAAGACACTCTATCAAGCTGTGTCAACACGAACACCACGATTTCCGCCTCGTGTTGCGTATGTGATGCTTAATTCACTGTTTGAGGAAGAACGGGAGCCGATTACAGTGTATGATCCGTTCTGCGGTAATGGCGTCATCCTCTGCACAGCGTACCTTCTTTTTTGGCGGAAAATAAAAAAATTGATCGGGACAGACCTGCATCCGGTTGTGTTAGAAACGGCACAGCAAAATTTTCGGTGGATGAAGGAACGAAGTGCCCTTGAGGAGCGATTACATGCGATCGAAGCGTACAAAACCGAGAATGATAAACTGAAAAGAGCTTATCAGGAACGGTGCCGATTGATCTTTAATCACGCGCAACAGATTCACCTTGATGTAGAACTCTCACAACACGACGCAACTCGGATTCGGGAGCATCTGGCTTTGATTGATGGGGAAGTCGCCCTCGTCACAGATCCACCTTACGCTCATAATGACCATTGGCATCCGAAGGATGGACCGGAATTAGCGGATTTTGGTCCTCTTGAACCGTTCCTTCAACAAGTTGCAGAGGCACCGAATGTGGCTACGCTCCTGATCTGTTACCGAGTCGATCAACCAATTCGCAAGTTGTTGGAGACGTACTTTGTGGTGACGCCGCTCGGCGGAACAAAAGGTAGAGCCATCTATCAATGTCAACCGAGATGAAGCTGATATATGAAATGTAATGACAACCAAAAACGGGAATAGGACCGTTGACAATATAACAAGAAATGGACAGATCTTACATAGTTTCTCCACTGCTACTTATAGTGCTTATTGGCTGCTTCGTAGGAAATATCTCGGTTGGATCGACAGTCGTCTCAGACGCGCCGCCTGAAGGCGAGCGTCCTAATCTACTACATAATGTTGTAGGGCGTAGCGTCGAATCCGCATCGTTCCACATCTCTTTCTTTTCTTATAAGCCAAGCTTGGAGCAGCTTACAACGTTGTTGAACAGCCTCGGCGCGCCGGCACTCAACGCCGGGTTGATGCCGGTTGCTTCTCTGAAACTGAAACACGCGCCGGAGTTATCTTCCCAAATAGCGATTGGGTATTGGACAAATGCTACAGCCCTACCACCACCGACCGCCGCCGACCTTTCCGCTACCTTTATCCCCATTTCGTTCAGCTTGCTCTATTATCCCGTCCTGCTCCGTGATTTCCTTCCGCTTTACTTTGGGGGCGGCGTGGGGTATTCACACTTGAGTGTTGGTGGCAGTGGTCTTGTCCTATTGGCGCAACAAGGAATCACTCTTGATGATGGGAATTCTGGTTTGACGGGGAATGTTCAAGTCGGATTAACGTATTTACTTCTCGACGACCAGCTTACCCTTACCCTTGAGGCAAAGCGGATCCTCAAGACTTTCAAGGGGAGCGGTGCGATTCCCTTCGACCTCGATTTTGACGGCACTGCGATTGGCGTGGGGATTGGATTGCACTTCTGAAAGGAATGAATCAGCAGATGGAGATTGGAATTGAACGTAGATTTCTTAAAAGATAAAACAGTCGGAAAAATTTTGCCTTGGCTCGCTTGGGGATGTCTAGTCGTAATTTTAGGTTGTGAGACCGGTACAATAGACAATTTCGGAGGTATCAAGGTTGAAACTAATTTTCGGTTTGATCGGATTGAGTTCGACATTTTCTTGCTGAATGAAAACGGTCGTCCATTAATCCAGACCGGAAGTATCTTGACACCGGGAACTGGGCCCAGGAGCCTCTCGGAGTCCAAATTCACGGCACATGTCGAGATCTACTCAATGCGGAATGGTGCTAGAAGCAAAAAAGTCTACGATGGACGTCCCATTGATTTGCGATGGGGGGCACTCGGTGGAAACCGCAGGGTCCTTTTTGCGGAAATACCCCATCGGTTGATTGAAAAAGATGAGCAACGTGACACGAGGATGGGCGTGATTATTGTCACATTGCAAACGGACAAACAGGGCCCATTTAAGGATACTCTGGAAGATACGCGAATTTATAGCCTAGCCCCCTAATAGGATCGACAATTTTCGATCTTTTCTCTCCTTATATTTATTTATAGTAGATTTTAGAATTAATGAGACACTCTAAATCGGCGCAGTTACAAACAGCGCCTACCAAACATGGGGAGCGAAAGTGCCCGTTTATTTTTTGAATTCACTATAATTAACCCACCCGAATGCCTATCGCACAATTTTGGTTAATCCCTTCCTCTCCTTTTTCGTCATTCTAATATCTAAATATACGCTGCATCTCAACACCTAAGTACCAAAAGAAGGAAGTATGAGTTTCAATCTGCATCAATTCCCTGAAATTAGAAAATACCTATTTCTTTTAAGTTTTATATTCTTATTTCCGATTTGTATAAGTTCCGCCGCTGAACCGATAGAATACCGAGCCGAGGCGTATCGAACTTTTCAGAGCATTGAGATTGACGGGGATTTCAGTGAAACCGACTGGCAGCATGCAAAGCGAATAAATCAATTTGTCCAAACCGAGCCCGATGAAGGGGCCCCGATAACTGAATCAACAGAGGTCCGTATCCTTTACGATGAGAAAAACATCTACTTCGGTTTTACCTGTTCAAGTTCCGGTCGTGATAACATTGTTGCCAACGAAATGCGTCGAGATGCAGAAAATTTGCGTGAGAATGATAACGTTTTCATCCTTTTGGACACCTACAACGATAAGCGGAGTGGGGTTTTCTTCCGCATCAATCCATTAGGTGCAATGCAGGATATAGCGTTGACAAACAGCGGAGATAGCCAGAACAGGAGTTGGGATGCTGTATGGAACTGTCGCTCCAAGATCAATGATACCCATTGGACAACGGAGGTTGCCATTCCTTTTAGCCAACTCCGTTTCAACAGAAGCGATTCGATGGTCTGGGGCTTGAATTTTGGACGAACCATCCGGCGAAAGAACGAGGAAGCCACGTGGGTTCCGGTATCGAGACAGTATGGGAGTCGATCGAAATATCGAACCGCTAACCTCGGTAACCTAGTTGGTTTGGCAGGCATTGGCTCGTCAAGACGGCTTGAGTTTCTGCCTTATGTCCTACCGGGGGTTAGTCGAATCGAGGGTGATGAGGGCACCGATGGGGTATTCGACATGGGCTTGGATCTGAAGTACGGTTTAACCTCGAACCTTACCGCAGATCTAACGCTTAACACGGATTTTGCTCAAGTTGAGGCGGATCAGGAACAGGTCAACTTGACGCGCTTTAGTCTGTATTTCCCGGAGAAGCGCCCCTTCTTCTTGGAGGGTGCCGGACTATTTGATTTCGGTATTCCTCGTCCGAGTTTCTTTAGTCCGCCTCCGTTACTCCTCTTTTATAGTCGTCGCATCGGTCTTGAGGAGGGTTACGCCATCCCGATTATCGGTGGGGGCAAGATTACGGGGAAGGTGGGACCTTACGGCATTGGCCTGTTGAATGTGTTGACGGACGAATTTCAGACCGATTCATCAGTTACGGATCAAGATGAAATTGTTGATCTGTCTAGGACAAATTATTCGGTGCTGCGTGTCACACGGGATATCTTCAGTGGCTCTAGCATCGGAGCGATTGCGATTAATAAACAGGATCCGGATACATACAACCGTGCGGGAGGATTGGACTTCGCATATCGCCCAAACGACAGTATTGATGTTCGTGGATTGTGGGCACGAACTTACGAGGAGAATGTTTCTAGCAAGAATGATGCGATGTACTTTGGCGGTACTTGGCGAAACAGTCTACTCCGATTCAATGGAACATATACGTTCATCGGTGAAGATTTCAACCCTGAAGTCGGCTTCGTCCGCCGTCAGGGCAGCCGACGATTCCGTGGACAGATACGTTTCACCCCCTGGCCCAGAAAATTCGGAGTACGACGCATCTTCATGGGACCGGATGTTGACTATATTCTTAACCAAGATGATGAGCTGGAAACGCGGGAATTTTCACTCACTAATTGGTTTCAGCTTGAGCAGGGGAGTTGGATCAACGTTGAGATTCGACGAACCTCCGAATTTCTTGACGAGGATTTTGAAATCCGTGATGGCATTATCATACCGGTTGACGATTACAACTTAACTACCCTCAGAACGATGATCGATACGGATCAGGGGCGGAAGATTTCCGGTCGATTCGGGGCAAATTACGGCACCTTTTTTAATGGTACAAATCGCGGGTTTGATATCCAGGCGAACTTCAAACCGAGCGGACGCCTCGCCTTTGAAACGCAATATCAATTTAACCGGGTGAATCTCCCGAACGAAGATCCTTTCAATGTGAATATTTTCGGGAGTCGCATTGTTTATGCTTTTACCACAACCCTTTTTGCGAAGTTGTTCGCCCAATGGAACAGCGACGATCAAGTGATTTCCACTAACTTTTTGCTCAACTACATCTACCGTTCCGGCAGCGATTTTTACCTCGTTTTCAACCAGACTTATGATAGTGATGGTGCGAAAACAGAACTTGAAGAATCAACAGTTGTTGCGAAGATGACTTATTGGTGGAATCCGTAACGCATGAAACATAGGACATTTGTAAATATTTGTTTTTTTTCAAAGGAAACCGTCTATGATTTGCCATTTTAACAGAGTACCTATCACGTCACGGTGTGGAAAATCTTTTCTTATTCTGTCTATGTGCTGTCTGCTGTTTCCGTTCACTGTGAATGCAGATTCGGACGCTATGGAATACCGCGCTCAAGCATATCGAACCTATCAGAGCATTGAGATTGACGGAGAATTCAACGAGGAAGACTGGCAGAACGCAAAAACTATCACTCGACTCATCCAGTATGAACCCGTCGAGGGAGAGTTGATTTCGCAACCTACGGAGATACGCATCCTTTATGACGCTGAGGAGATTTACTTCGGTTTTACCTGTTTTGACTCTGATATGTCCAAAATAGTTGCCAACGAGATGCGCCGAGACGGCAGTGGTCAGGACGGATTGCGTGAAAACGACCACGTCTCTATCCTTCTGGATACCTATAACGATCGGCGCAATGGATTTTACTTCCGTGTCAATCCGCTAGGAGCACAGGAAGACATGGCTTTAATAAACAGCGGAGAGAGTCGAAATCAGGCTTGGGATGCGATCTGGGAATGTAGCACCAAAATCAATGATAACCATTGGACAGCGGAGATAGGTATTCCTTTCAGCCAACTCCGTTTCAGTAAGAGTGACGATATGACATGGGGGCTAAATTTGGGACGAAGCCTTATGCGCAACCAAGAGGATGCAACATGGGCACCACTCTCCAGAGCGCATGGATTCTTTGCGCGATACCGCACCGATGTCATCGGCAGTTTAGTCGGTTTGGAAGGGATTACTCCCCCACGGAATCTGGAACTGCTGCCCTATATCCTGCCGGGGGTGAATCGTATCGAAGAAGATAAACAAACCGACGGGGTATTTGGCTACGGTTTGGACCTCAAGTACGGTATTACCTCCAATCTTACTGCGGACCTGACATTTAACACCGATTTTGCACAGGTCGAGGCGGATCAGGAGCAGGTCAACCTTACCCGCTTCAGCTTGTTCTTCCCGGAGAAGCGTCCGTTCTTCTTAGAAGGGGCAGGACTGTTTGATTTCGGTATTCCACGCACTAGCTTCCGCCGTCCGCCGCCGTTGCTGCTGTTTTATAGTCGCCGCATCGGTCTTGAGGAGGGACGTGCCATCCCGATTATCGGTGGAGGCAAAATTACGGGCAAAGCGGGACCTTACGGCATCGGAATGCTAAATGTAGTAACGAATGAATTTTATGATGAGAGCGATCCGGATGAAATTATCGATCTGTCGCGTACCAATTATACCGTGTTGAGGTTGACACGTGACGTTTTCAGTGGCTCACGCATCGGGTTAATCGGCATCAACAAGCAAGATACTGACACATACAACCGGGCAGGTGGATTTGACTTCACGTATCGGCCAATCGATAGCCTCGATGTACGTGGGCTCTGGGCTCGCACGTTTGAATCAGACATCTCCGGTCAGAACAATGCCTTATACGTGGGTAGCACCTGGCGAAACAGGGATCTTCGCTTGGAGGGTTCATATACGGACATTGGTGAAAACTTTAACCCTGAAGTCGGATTTATCCGGCGGGAGGGAATCCGCCGAATCAACAGTCAAGTGCGTTATAGTCCCCGGCTCGGCAAATTTGGGATTCGTCAAATCTATACAGGCCCGGAGTTTGATTTTATCCTCAATCAAGACAACCAGTTGGAAACTCAAGAGATCACATTGACCAACTATTTTCGGTTTGAAAGCGGAAGCTACATTGGTTTTCTACCTAAACGAACCACAGAACACCTTGATGAGGATTTTGAAATCCGAGATGGGATTATTATCCCGCCGGGCGAATACACCTTCACTGAAATGATGATTAGAGGTTCCACCGATGATACGAAAGCACTTGCAGGGCGATATAGTGTGAATTTTGGCAACTTCTATAATGGAAGCAGGTGGGGATTTACCCTCGACGCGAGTTTCAAACCAAACGGGCGTTTGAATGTTGAGCCTATATTTCAGTTTAACCGTGTAACGCTTCCGCAAGACGCATTCAATGCGAGCATTTTCGGTGCTCGTGTGGGCTACTCCTTTTCGACAACGCTTTTTGCAAAAATATTCGCGCAATGGAACAGCGACGATGACATAATCGCCACTAACTTTCTGTTGAATTATATCTACCGTCCCGGGAGCGACTTTTACCTCGTTTTCAATCAGATTTATGACACTGGCGGCACAAAAACCGCACTTGACGAATCCACGGTTGTCGCAAAAATGACTTACTGGTGGAATCCGTAGTTCGTGAAACGTAAAACGTGAAACCTATAAAGCAAGCAAACAACATCAGGACTTGCTCAATAGAATCAATTCTGGAGCCATTTTGAAAGGAGACCGTTTATGATTCATTACCTCAATTTTTGGTGTCAGTTTTCAAGTGGTGGTATTCTGCGACACGGAAGCTATTTTTTCCTGTTAGCGATCTGCTATCTGTTACTTCCATTCGCTGTGTGTGCTAACTCCGGTCAGATGGAGTACAAGATTGAAGCATACCGAACATTTCAGAGCATTGAAGTCGATGGTGATTTTAATGAGTCTGACTGGCAGCACGCGAGTCCGATTAATCAGTTTTTCCAAATTGAGCCTAATGAAGGTGAGTCGATAAGCGAACCGACGGAGGTCCGCATCCTATACGACGATAAGAATATCTACTTCGGTTTTACCTGTTTCGACACAGATATGTCCAAGCTGGTTGCCAACGACATGCGTCATGACGCACGAGACCTGCATGAAAACGACAACGTCTTTCTGATATTAGACACTTATAACGATCAGCGCAACGGGTTTGCCTTCCGCATCAACCCGTTGGGGGCATACCAAGACAGAGCCGTAACGAACGGTGGAGACAGCTTAAATCGGAGCTGGGATGCGGTTGTGACGTGTCAGGCGAAGATCAATGGTGACCACTGGACAGCCGAACTCGGTATACCGTTCAGCCAACTCCGTTTTGACAAAAGTGACAGGATGACTTGGGGGATGAATGTGGGCCGGGGCGTTCGCAAGAACAATGAGGAAGCGATATGGGTGCCGGTGCCTAGGCAGTATGGGGGGATGGCGAAATACCGTCTCGGTAATCTCGGCAGCCTTGCGGGTTTAGAAGGGATTGCCCCATCTCGGCGTCTGGAACTGCTGCCTTATGTATTGCCGGGGATGAGTCATACCGAAGGAGATGCCGGCACCGATGGGGTATTCGATGTCGGCTTGGACCTCAAGTACGGTATCAACTCTAACCTTACAGCGGATCTGACGTTTAACACCGACTTTGCTCAAGTCGAAGCAGATGAGGAACAGGTCAACCTCACGCGCTTCAGCCTATTCTTTCCTGAGAAGCGCCCGTTCTTTTTAGAAGGAGCAGGGTTGTTTGATTTTGGCATTGGTCGTACTAGCTTCCGCCGTCCACCGCCGCTGCTGCTGTTTTATAGCCGCCGCATCGGTCTTGAAGAGGGGCGTGCCATCCCAATTATCACAGGTGGTAAGATCACCGGCAAAATGGGACCTTACGGCGTCGGTATGTTGAATGTGTTGACGAATGAATTGCACGATGATACAGATCCGGAGGACATTGTTGATGTCTCACGCACCAATTACTCCGTGTTGAGGTTGACGCGGGACCTTTTCAGCGGCTCACGTATCGGATTAATTGGTATCAATAAGCAAGATGGAGATGCCTACAATCGCGCTGGCGGATTCGATTTTTCATACCGTCCGGTAGACAATTTTGATGTACGTGGACTATGGGCGTATACTGCCGATTCGGATGAGGCAGATGGGAGCGATAATGCGTGGTATATCGGCAGCACTTGGCGAAATGACCGGTTTCGGGTGGGTGGTTCATATACCGACATCGGTGAGAACTTTAACCCCGAAGTTGGATACATCCGGCGGGAGGGTATGCGTCAAATCCGGAGTGATATACGTTTTACCCCTTGGCCCAGAAAATTTGGGATTCGCCGCATCTGGACGGGTCCGGAATTTGACCTTGTCCTCAATCAGGACGGTGACTTAGAGACCCGTTCTATCCGCTACAGCAACTGGTTTGAACTGGAGAAAGGTGGTCGCTTACAATTTGAGGTGCGGCAGACTGCTGAACACCTTGAGGAGGATTTTGAAATCCGAGATGGTGTTATCATCCCCATTGATGAGTATAGCTTTGCATCTGCTAGGGTAGGGATTCAGACCGATGAAAGTAAAATGCTTGCTGCGGAATTTGATGTGGATTTTGGCCAGTTCTACAACGGCAATAGGCGAGGTTTTGACATCGGGGCAACCTTCAAACCGAGTGGACGTTTCGCCCTCGAATCTCAATATCAATTTAATCGGATAACCCTCCCCGGGGAAGAACCCTTCAATGCAAATGTCTTTGGCGGTCGTTTCGCCTATTCCTTCTCGACTCAACTCTTTGCGAAACTGTTTGCCCAGTGGAACAGCGACGATAATGTGGTCTCCACCAACTTTCTGCTCAACTACATCTACCGTCCAGGCAGCGATTTCTACCTCGTTTTCAACCAGATTTATGACAGCAACGGTGGGGGCGTCAGTCTTGACGAATCTACACTTGTTGGAAAGCTAACATATTGGTGGAATCCGTAAAGTGAAACGTGAAACGTAAAACGTGAGGCGTATAATTGAACACACCACATTCCAAGCAAGCGAACAACATCGGGACCTGGTGAAAGATTGCCCATGTAATGAGATACTTTCCTTTGTTAATTCTTTTTTCCCGAACCCTATTTTGAGAAGGGAGCACTTCCTATGAGCCAAGAGACGGTTTGGTTACTATCAGAAGAGGGCATCTTAGACTTCAACGGTGAACCAATCGACGATGCTCCATTTCAGCCTGCATCAATCACTTCGGGAGATGTGGGGCAAGATCGGTTGTCTATTATCGCTAATGGCCATGAGGTTTGGACGTATGCTTCGGGGACGTGGAATCAGCAGATATCAACGGACATCACCCTGAACTGCGTTTGTTGGACATCTGATGATCGGTTACTCGTGGGCACGGAACGCGCTCGGCTCGCATGGGTCGCCGATGGTGAGTTAAATTTTATCGACAGTTTTGACGCGGTGCCAGAACGTAGGCTGTGGAAAACGCCGTGGGGTGGACCTCCGGATGTACGCTCTTTGGCGGTCTCTACGGACGGAACCATCTACGCGAACATTCATGTCGGTTGGGTTGTCCGCTCATGTGACGGTGGCAAGACTTGGGAAAACCTTCAGAAAGGGTTGGAGATGGATGTACATCAGGTTGCTACGCATCCATCCGATCCAGCGACCGTCTTCGCTGCGACCGCTAGCGGGTTCTATATCAGTAGGGACTATGGCGATACGTTTGTGCACCAGCGGAGTGGTATGCCCTACTATTATCAACGGGCATGCGCTTGCTTCCCTGAAAGCGATGTATACCTAGTTTCCACATCGCGAGGTCCCCACAGCAGGGTAGATGCCCAACTCTACCGAAGCGATGACGCAGGCGAAAGCTGGGCGTTGGTCGCTGGTCTGCCTGAACAGATTGGTGAGAATATTGACACCTTTCAGATTATTATCGTTGGCGGGCTGGCTGCGTTGGTAGTTGTGGATGACACCGTTCTATACCAAACCGATGACTGTGGGCTAAATTGGCAAAAGGTAGCCGATTATCCGAGGTTGTTCGGTGGACTCGTCGTTCAAATGCCACAAGCGGCTTGAGATTTGGTTTTTCTTTTGCTTAGCTTCCACAAATCTACCCGTAGGAGAAACTAATACCGTTGGTACATCAAGAGATGTTAGATACATTACCTACTTCAATAGAAACAGCTTTAAGGACGACGAACATTTCTTTAGACAAGGTAAGGTTCGCCGCACAGAGCGATCTCAATCCCGATGGTCTGTTCGGTGAAAGTTGGTTCGTCCTGACCGAGACAGAATTCTTAGCACTTGATGCAGCAGGCGTTGTTCTCCATCGCGTGCCATATAGCGAAGTGATCGAGGTGCGCTCAGAAGCGGTCGTTGACGGGGGAATTCTCGTTCTGGAGATGATGGGGGATGCCCTTGATCTCATCCGTTACTCAAATGGGCTGATACCGAAGTTTGGGTATATAGCGAAATTTCTCAGTGAGGAGATTGAGCACCGGCAAGGGAAACGCGACGAAGCACCGATGTGGGAGTACGAAGAAGAGCAGAAGTTCTGCAAGGCATGTGGCTTACCGCTGCCCGATGTGTTTCTGCCGTGTCCGGCGTGCACTAAAAAACATCGTGTTATGCTGCGCATTCTCTCCTATCTCAAGCCACATAAGAAGCGGGCGGCTGTGGTGGTGTTGCTCATGCTTGTCTCAACACTGATTGCGCTCATGCCTCCCTATTTTACAAAGATCCTCATTGACGATGTGTTGAAGTTAAACGAAGACCTCGCAGCAGCGCAAGGTGCTGCAAAAACGGCGGTGGGTCAATTCTTTCGGTCGTTTGAGACAGCAGCACTTGCGTTGACGGTTGCCGTCGGTTGTCTTATAGTGGCGCATATCCTCACCCATATCCTTGATATTTTTCGCGGGCGTTTGGCCGCATGGCTGACCTTCCGCATGATAGCAGACATCCGTGACCAGATTTACGAGCGACTGCATGGGCTTTCCCTTCGATTTTTCGATAAACGCAAGACTGGGACTGTTATCTCTCATATCACAGAGGATAGTACGCGCCTACAGTGGTTTCTATTGGATGGACTCCAGTTCCTTGTTATCGACCTGTTGATGCTCTTTGGCATTGGTGCTTTCCTATTTTCGATGAACTGGAGGTTGGCGTGCTTTATCCTAATTCCAATCCCATTGGTAGTTCTCGGCGCAAGGTGGTTCTGGAAGAAGGTTCGTGGACTCTGGCATCGGGCGTGGCGGCGAAGATCGAAGATGTACGATATTGTGAACGACTCGGTCTCCGGTATCCGTGTTGTTCGGGCGTTTGGTCAGCAGAAGAGTGAGGTCGGACGGTTTTCCTATACGAACGAAGATGCCCGCAATTACGACACGGTTGCCGAAAAGGTTTGGGCAACCTATTATCCGTTGCTGCAGTTTGCTGTTCAGTTAGGAACGATTATCGTCTGGTATGCTGGGGGATTGCAGATTCTCACTGACGGAATGACATTCGGCACATTGATGGCGTTTCACTTTTATTTAGCGATGTTCTACGGACCGTTACGGCATTTGAGTCCAATGGTTAACTGGGCATCGCGAGCGATGACAGCGGCGGAACGGATCTTTGAGGTCATCGACTCCGAGCCAGAGCAGTTAGATGACAGTAGGCTCGTCTCAAAATCAAAACTCCAAGGAGAGGTCAAATTCCACAATATGACCTTCGGCTATGATTCGCATAAGCCTGTCCTCCGAGACATCAACCTCCACGTCAAACCGGGTGAGATGATCGGCTTAGTTGGGCATTCTGGAGCAGGCAAATCGACACTGATTAATCTGATTTGCCGGTTTTACATACCGGATTCAGGGAGCATCACCATTGATGGTATAGATATAACGAAAATTCGCCTTGAGGACCTGCGACAGCAGATTGGCGTCGTACTCCAAGAACCGTACCTTTTCAATGGAACCATTGCGGAGAACATCGCCTACGCCAAGCCGGGAGCGGGGATGGAAGCTGTCATTACCGCCGCAAAGGCTGCCAACGCCCACGAGTTCATTGTGAAATTTCCTGACGGATACGACACAGAGGTTGGCGAGCGGGGTGGTAGGCTGTCCGGCGGAGAACGGCAGCGGATATCAATTGCACGGGCAATTCTGCATAATCCACGCATCCTGATTCTTGATGAGGCGACTTCGTCGGTTGACGTTCAGACGGAGCGCAAAATCCAACAGGCGATTGATCGACTTGTTCAGAACCGAACGACTTTTGCCATTGCCCATCGGCTCTCCACACTGCGGAATGCAGATCGCCTCTTCGTCATAGATAAGGGGCGGGGTGTCGAATGTGGATCGCATGAGGAGTTGATGGAGCAGAAGGGAATTTACTACAACCTCGTTGAAACACAGCGGCAAGCCTCCGAGATTCGCTCAGAGGCGCAAGCTGTTGAGAGGTAAACATGAACACGGAAAAAGAAAAGATGTCTAAGGGTATCGCCGCTTTGGAATCGGGTCCTCCACTCCCAATCGGAGTTGAAGATGATGATTTCACGCCGAGATATTTGGATCCGGAGAAGATACGCCTGTTTCGGTCGCCGATGGGTGCTCCTCGTCTGGAAATCCTAGAGGAGGTCTGCTACACTCGCGTGGCGGTGCGTCGCATTCTCCCGTTGAGTGATCCCGATCGTTATATTTCGCTTGGGATTGGAGAGGAGGTGGAGATCGGCATCATTGAGGATCCATCACGACTCAACTCCGAAAGCCGCGAAATCCTTCGCGAGGAGCTCGATAAGCGATACTTTACACCTATCATACAGAAGGTTCATCGCGTCAAGGAGCGATTCGGCATCCATGACTGGGAGGTTGAAACATCGCGCGGCCGGATCACGTTCTCTGTACAGGGGCTCCATCAGAACGTTAGGCAGTTTCCACCTGCCCGACTGCTTGTAACAGATGTCCGTGGGAATCGGTACGATATTCCAGACTATCATAGACTCGATTCGCACAGTTTTAATCAGATTCAGCGACACCTGTAGGTTGATGAATGGACTGGTGCTTTGAACTGTTTTGAACAATCAAAGCAGCCTGAACCTCCGCATGGAAAACTTTGCCCGAAGCTTAGGATTCGTTACGGGAGACAAGTTATGACTGACCATTTTAGTTTTTGGAACCAATTTCCACTCTGTAGAATTACCCATAACGGCAAATTATTTCTCTATCTGGCTGTTTGCTTTTTGTCAGTTCCATTGATTGTAAATGCAAGCCCGGATTCTATAGAGTATACAGCCGAAGCATATCGAACCTTTCAAGCCATTGAGGTTGATGGAGATCTTACCGAATCTGATTGGCAGAACGCCAAGCGGATCGGTGGGTTTGTGCAAATGGAACCGGACGAGGGGCAGCCGATGACGGAAGCAACGGAGGTCCGAATTCTTTACGATGAGAAAAATATTTACTTCGGTTTTACCTGTTTTGACTCGGATATTTCTAAGGTGGCTGCCAACGAGATGCGCCGCGACGGCAATCTATGGGACAACGACAACGTCTTTGTACTTTTAGATACCTATGACGACCAACGGAGCGGATTTTTCTTCCGCGTCAATCCGTTGGGGGCAATGGAAGATGTCGCTATAATGGACAACGGAGACAGTCGGAACGAAAACTGGGATGCCGTCTGGGACTGTCGCACAAAAGCCAATGAGAAGTACTGGACAGCGGAGATTGGTATTCCGTTCAGTCAACTCCGTTTCAATCAAAGCGATGTAATGACATGGGGAATGAACATGGGACGGAGCGTCATGCGAAATCAGGAGGAGGGGATGTGGACGCCGATTTCCAGAGCACATGGTTGGCAAGCCAGATATCGCACTGCCAACATTGGTCGTTTGGTGGGTTTGAAAGGAATTGCGCCCTCCCGGAATCTAGAATTGTTGCCTTACGTTTTGCCGGGGGTGAGCCGAATTGAGGCAGACAATGATACGAACGGGGAGTTTGAAGTTGGTCTTGATGCCAAGTATGGGATTACCTCAAATCTTATCGCCGATCTCACCTTCAATACCGATTTCGCTCAAGTTGAAGCGGATGAGGAACAGGTCAACTTAACCCGTTTCAGTCTGTTTTTTCCAGAGAAACGGCCTTTCTTCTTAGAAGGTGCCGGGCTGTTTGATTTCGGTATCCCACGCACCAGTTTCCGTCGACCGCCTCCATTGCTCCTCTTTTACAGTCGCCGTATTGGCCTTGCGGAAGGGCAGGCGGTCCCGATTATTACCGGCGGCAAGATTACCGGCAAAGTGGGACCTTACGGAATCGGTCTGTTAAATGTGTTTACGGACAAGTTTCACACCGATCCCTCTGTTACTGATCCGGATGAAATCGTTGATGAACCACGCACAAACTACTCCGTATTGCGGATGAGACGGGACTTCTTTAAAGGTTCCACCGTTGGACTGATTGCGGTCAATAAACAAGACGCTGACACATACAACCGCGCAGGTGGATTTGACGTTGCGTATCGTCCTGCCGATAATATCAACTTCCGTGGGCTCTGGGCTCGTACTTTTGAAGATGATGTGTCAGACCAAAGGGATGCTTTGTACTTTGGGGGTGATTGGCGGAATGAGAATTTACGTTTGGAGGGTTCATACATAGATATTGGCGAGAACTTTCACCCCGAAGTCGGATTTGTCCGTCGGCAGGATGTTCGCCGCTTCCGCGGTGAGATGCGATTTACACCTATACTTGCTAAATTTGGGATTCGTCAAATTTGGGCGGGACCGGAATTTGATTTCATTCTCAATCGAGATAATGAGCTAGCAACCCGAGAGTTTACATACATGAACTGGTTTGAGCTAGAGGGTGGAGGCTGGTTTGGTTTTCAGGCACAGCGAACCTTTGAACGTCTCGACGAGGATTTTGAAATTCGCGATGATATAACGATCCCGGTTGACGAATATCATTTCAATTCCTTCCGGGTGTCGATTAACACCGATGATACGAAAATAGTGTCTCTCCAATTAGGAACGAATTTTGGGGGGTTCTTCGATGGGGAAAGGGTCGGTTTTGATATCGGACCGGATTTCAAGCCAAATGGGCACTTCAGTCTTGAGCCGCGTTTTCAATTTAATCGGGTTACCCTTCCTGCGGGTTCATTCAATGCGAGCATTTTCGGTACGCGTGTGAGCTATTCCTTTTCCACAAGATTCTTTACTAAATTGTTTGCCCAATGGAACAGCGATAGCAATGTATTTTCCACCAACTTTCTACTCAACTACATCTACCGCCCCGGCAGCGACTTCTACCTTGTTTTCAACCAAATCTATGACAGCAACAGCTCAAATGCTAAACTGGCGGAGACCACATTTGTCGGAAAGATGACTTATTGGTGGAATCCGTAACGTAAAATTTTCCACTTGGTAGACTCTCACGCTTAACCAGGCGAACCTCCTTTCAAATTTACCAATTCCCCATCCTCGGCGTATTTTTGCGGTTGACAGTTTATGTTGGCATAGATTGTGCTTGTTTAAAAATCGTATTTTTACGTTTAACGTTTCCGGGGGATACCATGAAACGCTTAATTTTATCGCTTTCAGTTTTTTTCGCTGTCCTTTTCTGTGTAAACAGCTATGCTGAGTTTCCACACCAATTTCTGTTCGGACATACAGGCCGTGCGCTTGCCGTTGCGTTTAGCCTTGATGGAAGGTGGCTTGCCTCCGGCGGTGCGAATGAGATTCTCATCTGGGAGCCCGGTGCCGATGAGCCAATTTACACACTCACTGGACACACAGGAAAAATCCAAGACCTTGCTTTCCGCCCCAACGGCAATCTAGCATCTGCTTCAGTTGATGGGACGGTACGGTTGTGGGATATATCGACACAACAACAGATTCGTGTGTTCGAGGGGCACGCTGGACAAGTCACATCTGTAGATTTTAATTCCTCTGGCAGACGCATTGTTTCTGGTTCGCGAGATCGAACGCTCAAGCTATGGGAAACCGACACCGGTAAACTTCTAGCGACGTTTGAAGGGCATACAGACGTTGTCTGGTCCGTTGCGTATAGCCCAGATGGCAGCATAATCGCCTCCGGATCAGAGGATGGCACTGTGCGTCTTTGGAATGCCTCAAATGGTTCACCACTCCACAGCTTGACTGGACATACACAAGGGGTTCTTTCTGTTGTGTTCCATCCCCATAGCAACCTCATCGCGTCAGGGGCTAGGGATGGAACTGTTCGACTCTGGCACATCAATTCGCTAGAATCCAGCGATCCTATTGGGGATGCAGAGCCATTTGCGACCTATGACCGCCAAGTTATGTCAGTCCGTTTTAATCCGAGCGGACGAATCCTCGCCATTGGTCTGCTGAATTCACCGACTGACAACACCCTTAAACTGTGGGATGTCCCCACCCGCTTTGAACTCCAATCTTTCGATACGCAAATCGTACATGATTTATCTTTCAATCCAACTCATCCGCAACTTGCAGTTGTGGGGTCAGTTGAAGGAACGATTACGATTTGGAATTCGAGTTATCCAAGGCCGGTGCTCCTTGAACCGCAAAGGGGCGAGTTGGTCAATCCCTCACAAATCAACTTGAGATGGGAAGCCGTTGAAAATGCAGTTTACTATGATGTCGAAATTTCAAACAATTCAAATTTTACTGCGGCAAGCACGCAGTTTATGACTGTTACCGCCAACGAGTTATCCTTTGAGGGTAAGAACAATATTTCCCACTATTGGTGGCGTGTAAGTGCCGGTAGTTTCGGTAGGGTCAGTGATTGGTCTGAGGTCCGAGATTTCCGAGCCCCAAGTTGTGCGGTGAGGATCGTACCGTCGGCTCGACGGATCAATTTAGGAGAGGAGTTTGCAGTCGACGTTTTCGTCGAATCTGTTATCGACTTAAGAGGATTTGAGTTTGATTTGCAATGGACCAATCCTGATGTACTTACGTTTGTGACTGTCACCAAGTTCCGAACTGTTTTTGGAGAATCTGGAATTGGGCATCAGCCGACAGAGCCACCAGACCAGATAAATGGGATATACAAAGATGTCAGTGCTGCCAAAACCGGAGCTAGCGGAGTAACTGGTAGCGGCATCATGTTAGGTGCTTCATTTCGGGCAAAAGCTGTTGGATCGAGCAAAATTCAGTTGCAAAATATGATTCTTGTCGACTCAAATGAAGAGCGACTCGACTGTGAAATTCACGAGTTAAAAGTGATGGTCGAAGACCCTGTCCGCCCTTGGGATGTCAACGCCGATGGGGTTGTAAACATTTTCGATCTTAGCATTGTCGTGCGATCCATAGGGCAGCCAATTCCGACACATTCGGATATTTATCCAGATGTCAATGGTGACGGCGTTATCGATCTCAATGATTCTCTGCTGGTAAGTGCACATTTTGGTGAGTCTTATCAGATTGGTGAAACCCGTGCTGCTCCGCAATCCGCTGGTGAATCCCTGTACTTAATTCCACCATCGATACGCAAGCAGCTTGAATCAATTTACCACGAACTCCTGTTGATGCCTAATAATTCCCCGGAGTTTATTCGGGCTAGACAGGTCTTGCAATATCTCCTTTTCCCATCTGTCCCAGCGCATAATCAGTTGCTGCAAAACTATCCAAATCCATTCAATCCAGAGACGTGGATTCCCTTCCACATCGCTTCAGCCGGTCAGGTCACGATTGGGATTTATGACGCTGCTGGGGCACTGATTCGTCAACTTGACTTGGGATACCTGAAGCCCGGACGCTATCTGACTCGAGGAAGCGCAGCGTACTGGAACGGGAAGAATGTATACGGTGAGTCCGTCGCCAGCGGGATCTATTTCTACACCCTTTCCACAGCGTCCTTCCAAGCAACCCGGAAAATGATTATCAGTAAATAGGAGAAGTATTTCAATGAAGACAGGACTGGCGCAACTTTGGCACATAGGGGTAGATTTTTGATTTTTAACCCCCTAAATCCCCCTTATCAGGCAACTTTCAAGAACAGTGGTTTGATGGTGAAATTCGTCGCACACATGGTTCAAGCGGTTGTTGACCAAGATAACGAATGATAACAAAACAATTCGCGCTGTTAGTTTGGACATCTGCACAATGAGCACCCTTCTCTATTTTATTCTACCCCGATTTCCTCATCAACGTATCGCCTTATTTTTCAAATATAGTTTTCGCTTCCCGTTTTACCTTTCACCTTTTACGCTCTTCCTTATTCTTTTTCTTCTAACACCTGACGCCATATTTGCCCAGCAAAATTTTCAATGGCGAAATTTCACACGAAGCGGTGATAATCTGAGCAGCAACAATGTTAGAACCATCACTGAAGATCGATTGGGGCAAATCTGGTTGGGGACGAATAAGGGATTGAGCCGTTTGGATGGCTTCTGGCACGAGGCCGGCAGGTCGAACGGAGGCCCCCAAGGAGCTGATGTCTTCAAGATTTTTGAAGATACCGCAGGCTTCATCTGGGTTGCAACGGATGCCGGGGTTTATCGAGGAGTATGGGACAATTCGCGAGGACAGGTTGATTGGTTGCAACATTATACCCAAGGAACGGGATTGATCGGTATCGGTGGGCGCGTTGTGACAATGATCCAACGCCAAAATGGTGAAATCTGGATCGGGACACCGCTAGGCATCAACCGGTTTGATGGCGCAGTCTGGGGCACGGTGGATAGTGCGGAGGTTGGACAACTCAATCAAGGTGTGCAGGTCATCTATGAGGATAAGACTGGGGCCCTCTGGTTTGGACTTTCACAGAGCAATCGCCTCCAAAGCGGAAATCTTATCAGCCGTTTCAATGGCGTCGGGTGGGAAATTTTTAGCGTAAACGATGGCTTACCGAATGGTGATGTGCAAGCAATTTTGGAAGACAACTTTGGTAATCTCTGGGTCGGTACAACCGCCGGCGCGGCGGTTTACGACGGTTCAACTTGGCATGTTGTAACGGCGCAGGATGGGCTTCTAATCGGCAGCAATGTGCAAATCATAATGAGTGATCGGGAAGGGACAATCTGGCTTGGGACCACCGCCGGCATCAGCCAATTTTACCCACCGGCACAGTTCACCCCGATGGCACTCCGTGATTTAGGACGTTGGCGGCATCTGACAAGAGCAAACGGTTTGGCAAGCAACAATATCCAAGCTCTGCTTGAAACACGAGCCGGCGAGATCTGGATTGGGACACGAGATAATGGGGTCAATTTTTCAGATCGATCGTGGAAGTCAGTCACCACAGATAACGGATTGAGTCACAATAGCGTGACAGCAATGCTGAAAGATCAGCGGGGTAGGCTTTGGGTCGGAACGCGTAATGGATTGAGCCTCTATACGCGGAACGGGGTTGAGCTGGTCAGCGGGGCTCCGGGAAATGAGATTCGCACACTAGCTGAAGATTTTCGGGGCCGAACCTGGGTTGGTACGAACGCTGGCATAGGCGTCTTCAATGGAGTATCATGGGAAGTCTTCCGGATTCCAGATATTAACGTTAATAGTGTTCAATCGCTTATCGTCGATTCAGGTGGCGATGTTTGGGCTGGAACAGGGTTTTTGCCAACGGATGACCTCCCCGGTTTAGATCGCTATGACGGGCAGCAGTGGGAAAGGAATCAATTTCTGGAGATTGACCGGACAATCGTCGTTATGTTCACAGACTCGCAGGGACGAATCTACTTCGGTACGGTTGGCAACGAAGAGGGTGGTAGCGATCTGTGGGTTTACGATGGGATAGATTTGGAACCAATTTATAGCCTGCCTGAAAAATTCTCGGTTCACACGATTTTAGAAGTGTCTAGCGGTGAGATTTGGGTTGGTACAGATACCGGTATTCAGATTTTTGACGGACGAACGTTGGATCCCACTATTTCACTGACAACTGACGATGGATTGGTGGATAACCGCGTACAGGCACTTTACCGCGATGGAGATCGGATCTGGGTCGGTACGGCTGATGGTGTCAGTTTGTTCCAAAACGGTCAGTTTGAACGGATACTGACTGCAAGTCATGGACTCAACAGCAATAACATCTCAACAATTGCGGAAATGAACGAGATGCTTTGGTTTGGTAGTAAGGATAACGGTGGGTTAAGCATCTTCAGTCCGGAGATGACTCCGCCTCGTACGAGAATTACCGATGATAGCCCGAAAAATGGTGAAGTTGTTGGGGACACAAGCGTTGTTTTTAAGTTTGAAGGTGGTGATGCTAGTACGCCCGCCGGAGAGCTTCGTTATGTTTACCAACTTGACGACGGACAGTTGATGCCTACCGACGATGAGAGGGGCATTGCTAAACGCGCTATATTGTCAGGTCTCGAAGAGGGACCGCATCGCTTTACGGTGTATGCCATTGATAGGGAAGGCAACCAAGATTTGACGGGGGCAAGCAGGGACTTTGTGGTTGACTCCCTCGCCCCAACCGTGATTATTACTGCGCCAAAGGAGAACGCTGTGATTGGTGGCGTTTATGAAATCAAAGGTACTGCGATGGATAAAACGGATTTTCTGGATTACCAGATCCGTATCTTTCCCAGTGATTCTACTTCAGATGAACCTCTGCCTCCTTTTGTTTCAACAGTGCCTGTTATAGACGACACACTTTATCGCTGGGATACACGCACAGTCGCCGCCGGTTTATACACGATTGAGTTAGTGGCACGGGATACGCCGAATGGTGATTACGATAGGGAACATCTTGCCACTATATCAGTCACGGTTGAAGTTGATAGACATCGTCCAGAGGTCGAGATTCTTTCTCCCGCTGAGAACGAGCAGGTGTCACAGAGAATTGAGATTCGTGGCACCGCAGATGACCGGAATTTCAAGGAATATACCATTGAATACGGACCCGGAGAGTCTCCTGATACTTGGTTACCCATATCCAAACCGCCGACGTTTTCAACCCCTGTGACCCGCGATATATTAGCGTTATGGGACGCGCCGAATTTATCGGGGCTGCACACATTACGGTTAGTTGTGGAAGATACAGCGGGACATAGAGAAGTTGATCAAGTGCGTATATTCTTCAATCCGAGTGTAGATCGTGAAACTGGCGGCACGGTGGAAAGCCATGACAATCGGGCAAAAATCACCTTTCCGCCGAACAGCTTGCCACGGACAACTGTCATAACAGTCAACCCGGTGACAGAAAAATCGTTGCTCCCTGTTTCCCCTATACCGTTTCAGGCTTACGATTTTGCACCTGAGGATCTGCGGTTACACCAGTTGAAACCGGCAACCCTCCAATTTTCCGTTGAAGATGCAGCACTACTTTCAAGCTCTAAAAGAAAAGAAACCTTGACAATCACCCGCTGGGATGGCAAAACATGGCTCCCTATTGGTGGGACAATTAATGTACAGCGCGGGACAATCTCAACGGTGGTTTCGACGCTTGGACGATATGCCATCACCACAAGACCCGCTGTAGAAACGGAGGAAAATACGATTATCTCCAATCTAACCTGCCAACCGCGGGTGTTCTCGCCCAGCCGGGAATCAACGTGGATCTCATTTCGATTAAATCGTCCTGATGATATAACAATTAAAATCTATAATGAAGCCGGACGCTTGAGACGGTCACTAAGAGAATCGGAACCCTTGTCAGATGGGGGACATGTTTTCGAGTGGGACGGACGCGATGATGAGAATCGGCGGGTGGTCAGTAATTTTTATTTCGTCACCGTTGAGGGCGAGGGAGCGCTGGGGACAAAAGTTGTTGTGGTACAGAATGATTAGGGGATGAAGCGTGAAACGTGAGTGACGGGATTCTGGAAGCTGAAGCAAATGGCTAAAACGGTTAGAAATATGGTAAAATTATGAAATCAAAGTTGCCGGCTGTCAAAATTTTTCTTGTCACAGTGTAAATTTCTCGCCAGCGGGCACGTGGGGAATTTCTATTGTCATAGATTTTAGAATTTGCGTCTCGTTACCTAATTAAAGAATTTTCAGTCTCAATGATATGGATTACCGAAAGAGTCTTGACAAAACTGAGTACACTTCGCATGATATTTGGAGTGTGCTGCTGTCTTTCAGTGTTATTCGTGCTATGCGCTACAGATGCGATATATGGTGCTGAGGAGCAGGCGACAACAGGTGCCCGTGCTATCGGTATGGGAGGGGCATTCATCGGTGTTGCGGACGACGAAAACGCTGTGCGTCGGAATCCCGCCGGACTGCCCCGTTTGGACAGATATGCTGTAGGGTTTGAACAGACGCCGTCCGGGTTGTTTGATGCGCTGCAAACAAGCTATCTCAGCGCAGTCTTGCCGACATCCGAGAAGATGGCACTGGGCGTTGATTGGCTGCAGGTTGGTATTGAAGATGAAGAGTTGAACTCAAATCGCGACAGTTTCAACTTTGCTTATAGTTATGCCCCTTTGTCTCAACTGTCCCTTGGGGCAAATCTGAAATACTTTACGTGGTCAATCGCACTAGATGACAGATCGAGGGGAGCAGCAACGGGTTGGGGCACGGATGTTGGTCTTCTGTACCAGCCCCATCGCCGCTGGAAGTTGGGGGTACTTGCACAAAATTTCATCGGTTTTGGATCCGGGGAAGGATTGAGTTACGGCACTTGGATAAGACACGATTCAGATGTCAGAGAAAAAGTTTTCCCGACTGCATACAAATTTGGTATTGCGTATCATCCTATTTCAAATTGGTTAATCTCCGCAGACCTAACAGACCGGTTGCAGCTCGGCACAGAATTTTTGCCGAATCGAAATTTTGCCATCCGTGCAGGATTCCAGAAAGATTTGTATACGTCCGAGTCACCGACTTATTCGCTGGGTGGTAGTATAAGATATAGATGGATGGATTTTAACGTCGCGTATCTCATCCCTCCGACGTTGCCACCAACTACCTATGTTGGGCTTTCGCTCAACTTCGATTTTCGGAAGTTGCCGGTGCTCATTGAGGAGGTTCGCATAAGAGATCTCTATCCAGTGCTTCGTCGCTATTATGCTACATCGAATCGAGATCTAGAGAAGGAGACTTTGGATAGTGCCACGCCGCTGGTAATTACAGAGGCGGATCGAGAGTATTACTATCCACTTGAGGAAGCCAATCAGATCGGCAGGATTTGGCTCAAAAACGAGAGCAATAAAGAGATAACCGTTCATATTAAACTCTTTATTCCTGAATTTGTCAGCAAAAACGGCACAGAAGTTGCGTCTGTTATTGAGATGCAGCCGTTAGAGCGGGCTTCGGTGCCAATACAACAACTGGTGTTAACACCAAAAGCACTGAAATTGTCGCAAAATCAGCCTGTTGAGGCACAGATTCAAGTGATTGAGAGCGGGGGCTCCGCCTACCGAACTTTTCCTGTAACATTTTTGTTACACGATAATCATTCAATCCAGTTGGATGATGTTGCGAAACTTGCTTGTTTCATTTCCTCGGAAAGTTCGGTGGCAGATTCGGCGATTGGTGCATTCATCAATCAGGTGCGTACCGCATTTCAGACGGAGATTGATATCGCGGATATGCCGGAGAACCTGTATGTTGCCATGTTGTTGTTTAATGTTCTGCACGGCGTATCGTATGCGCGGGATCCAAATATACCGCGGCAGAGGGGGACAATTGATGAGATTAAGCATCCCCATGAAATGTTGGAAAGTCTTATGGGGCAGCACTCAGGAGATGACGATAAATCTACCTTTGGTGACTGTGATGACAGCACAGTCCTCTACTGCTCTCTACTTGAATCGGTCGGCATCGAAACAGCACTCATTCAGCTACCAAATCATGTGTTAATGGCGTTTAATCTGGGCAATATTTCTGTTAAACAAGCGCAAGAAATAGGCTTACCCAGCGATTACTACGAGACAGTCAACGGGCAGGCTTGGATTCCGATTGAGACAACTCTTATCAACGACGGTTTTGCCGCTGCATGGCAGGAAGGGTGTCAATCACTCCAAGCGGTGAATATCCGGGCTGAAACTGTTGAGGATGCATGGGAAAAATATGGTGAGAGTCCCTTTACGGGAGAACCGATCCAGCTTTCTATTCCAAAAGACCTCACCCAAAAACGGATTGATGCGGACCTCGCCACTCCATGGCTGATGGAATTTTTGAACGCACTCTCCAACGTTAGTACATTAGTAGATTAGTAGATTCATTCATGAATGAACCAATGAACCGAAATAAGTTACACTAGGAGGAAAACCGATGATAGTCCACAAAACCTTAACCGTTACAATCTGTTTACTCTGTATGATGCTGGCATACACCTCGTATGCTGAATTGGAAGAGTCAACAGCAACATTTACATTTGGTGAGATAGAAGTTCTAAAAACCGGCGAACAGGAGTGGCGTTTTCTGGAGAAAGGCATGGTCCTCGCTGCAGACGATTTGGTGCGAATGCCACCCTTCTCGCTGATGCGATTAAAAATAGAGGAGGACACCCGCTTACCGACCCTGTCAGGTGGACGTGAGGTCCTTGTTCGGACGTTAATCAATGAAGGCCTTCAGCGTAGGGAAGCCCAAAAAGGGAGGCGGATCAATGAAGATTTTGATGAAGATCCCGCAACGGATGTGCTGCCCGTTGGCAATAAGCGAAAAACACGGAATCGCGCTTCGGATTTTGAGGGATTGCCTGCGGTGAAGGTAAGTCAAAATGAGCTAGAAACCCTTCGTCGCAAAATCGATCTGCTTCCCGATGAGATTGCATTGTTGGTCTCTCCTGTCGTCGTTGGCTCTGTCCGAGAAAATGTGGAAGATCCCGCGTATCCTGCGCCCAACCTGGACTTGGCTCGAAAAATCTACGGTATATTCAACAAAATTGAGGTGGAGGTATCACGTCGTCCTTTGTTGTATGCTCAACTGCTTCACCATGCTGGTCTCAATGCTGATCTTGACATCAATGAAAAAGGGCAGCTGTTCGTGGTTTTTGACAGTGAGGTCCTCTCCGACAACGCCAAACAGATTGCCGTAAATCAGCAGTTAATCCATGAGAGGCAGGGGGAAGATACGGTCTGGATTGCTGTGCAGATTCAATCATCTCAACAGAATTTCACGACAGCATGGTATCAAGGAAGCCAGCAGTAGAGGGAAAACAGGGGGATGAGCCCGTGAGCAGATGAGGTGATTGCACATTTTATACCTCACCAGACTTTATGCTCTCAAAACTAGCGCAATCTCAGAAAGTATATCTCCTGATCGGCATCGTGAGCCTGCTGCCGTTCATAGTGGTTGGGTTTCTACGTGATCTGGGTACTTTTGAGTTTATTGAACTGAAGACGCTAGATAGCCGACTACGGTGGACTGTGCCTCCTTCGCCCCCAGTTTCCTCTCAAATTGCGCTGATTACGATTGATGCCAAAAGTGAAAAGGAACTTGGACTAGCACCAGCATGGCGCTCCCACATTTACGCTGCGCTGATTCACTCGCTCCAGCAAGCCGACCCGAAAGCAATTGGCTTAATTGTGTGGTTCAACAGCGAGTGGGAGGATGAACAACGGATTCCCGGTAAAAAGCTATTTGTTATCCGCCCCTACCCTAAGCCAAAGCCCACGGGGGCACTGCCAGAAGTCACCGATTGGCGCACCTTACCCGACAACTTAGCGCAAGCGCAGGGTTGGGGTTTTAGTTATTTCCCGTTGAGCGATTCGGATGGTATCGCTCGTTCCGCCCAGCTTGTCGTCAAAGACCTTGCCACAGGGACTTATCGTTACTCCTTCGCAATGTCGATCCTGTGTCAAGCCTATGGTGTTTTTCCCACATCTATAAAATTGCAGGAGGAATTTTGGGTTGGAAAATATCTTGAATTCGACTCGCCGACGGGAGAGGTAGTCCGTGTTCCTGTTGACTCACAGGGACGATTGTTCATTCGATTTGTCGACGATGAGAAGGTGTTTCAGCCTGTTTCTTTTATTGATGCTCTATCAATGGCGGAAAATGAAACGAACCAATTTTTGCGCGAATTTAGCAATAAGTGCATATTGATTGGCATCACAACAGAAGGTGTCAATAAAAGGGCGACCCCAGTGGGCGAACTGTCAGCACTCGCTCTGCGGACAAATCTGCTCAACGGTCTGTTAAATCAAGATTTCGTTTGGCAACTCAGTCGAGGCGGCAATCGGCTCTATATTGTTTGTCTTGCGGTGCTTTCTGTCGCGGTAACAATGTTAATTTACCGAAGCGGACATAGCTACCGATCTATGCTACTCTTCGGCAGCGGTCTGATACTATGTCATCTGCTTTTTGTCGGCGGGATGTTCGTTCTCTTTGACCTTTGGGTTGAAGTCACTGGATCAACCCTAGCATTGCTTCTTAGTAGTGGAATCAGTAGCTTACTCCTAGCGCATCTTCGGCTGCGGTATTTGCTTAGTCAGTTGCAAACGACGCAAGATCAGTTGGTCAGATCAGAAAAAGAGGCTGTGTTTGGTGTGATGTCGGCGCGTGTTCGGCATGAGTTGCGAAATGCGCTGAACCTAATCCGCGCTCCGGCGGAAATGATCCGGGTTAATTTTCAAAAGCAAGACCCTCTCAAGCTGCGAGAACAACCCGCAGAGATTGTTAGTGAAATGGATCAGATTATTGGGTGGGTAACAAAGCTGGATGAAATGATCGAAGATGAATTCAGCTTTTTCCAAGATTCCCACATGAATTTCGAGCGACAAGCAGTTGAACCCATCCTGAAGTCCGCGGTGGAGATGGTACAACCGGTGATTGATGAGAATCAGATCGAAGTTCGGATGAATCTGCCGCCGATAATTCCGCCACGGCGCCTCGATGATGATAAGATGCGGATTGTCTTTACAAACCTAATTAAAAATGCTTGTCAAGCGATGCCATCGGGAGGGACATTGGAAATTGTCGTAGAGGTGTCAATACTTCAGCAGGACAGAGTTACTGTCATCGTCAAGGACACAGGAGTGGGCATCCCTGCGGAGGAACTCTATCGAATTTTTGAACCTTTTTATACAACTAAACCACGTGGATTGGGCCTTGGTCTGGTGAATGTAAAGAACATCGTCGAAGCGCATGGCGGCACAGTACGGGTGGAGAGCGAAGTTGGTATAGGAACGACGTTTTTCGTTCGGTTGTAACCGATCTCTACCGTTTTCTCAGGCAATTACGCATTAACGGATACAAATCATGAAACACGCACGAATTTTAATTGCAGACGACGAACAGGCGACCTGTAAATACATTGATGCACAACTCAAGATGGAGACATCAATTGATGCCTCCGTTGATTTTGCTTATAATCGGGATGCGGCTATTGCACAGTTAGACGAAAATCCGTCTTATGACTTGATTCTGGTCGATCTCTGGATGCCGGACGCACAGGGAATTTTGGATAGAGAAGCAGGGCTAAAAGTTCTTAAGCAGAGCAAGAAACAACACCCGATACCGCAAGCCATAGTTATTACTGCTAACAGTTCTTCGGAAACTGCACTTGAGGCAAGTGGATTGGGGATTTACGACTATGTCAGCAAGCCGATTAACTACACCCACCTAATCGAAGTTGTCAAGGAGGTGTTGAGCCAGCGCGATCACGAGCCTCCTGCTCAAGATGACAATATAGGTTTTGCCGATGATTATGCCGATGATTATGAAATTATTGGCAAGAGTCCTGCCATGATTGAAGTGATGACAACTGTCGGGCGAGTTGCGCGATCAGAAACAGATGTCTTACTCTATGGCGAAAGCGGCACTGGCAAGGATTTTGTCGCACGCGCCATCCATAAGCATAGCCCACGTTCTGGGGGTCCCTTTGAGGTTGTTAATTGCAGCGCAATTCCAGCAGAGTTAATTGAGGCAGAACTATTCGGCATCGGGAGACGGGTGGCGACATCGGTTGACCAACGTCCGGGCAAATTTCAGCAGGCACACGGTGGGACTATTTTTCTTGATGAGATTGGCGATCTAAGTCTGGAGATGCAGCCGAAATTACTGCGTGTGTTGGATTATAAAGAGATTCAGGGCGTTGGGGTGAAAGTGCAGCGGGTTGATGTTCGGATTATCGCTGCAACCAATCGTGACCTTGGGGCGGCGGTGCAAGCAGGAAAGTTTCGGAGTGATCTCTACTATCGTTTGAAGCCGATAATTGCTTTACCGCCATTGCGCGAGCGCGAAGGAGATATTGAATTGTTGGCGTGGCATTTTCTCCACAAATATTCTCACCTCCTCGAACAGAAGCGTACCTTTGGTTTTGACGATGTGGTGCTCGCGGCATTTGAGCAGTATCATTGGCCGGGAAACGTGCGGGAATTGGAGAAAGCGATCGAATATGCAATCCTCACCTGCACGGGTCCACAGATTTCCATACGCGATTTGGTGCCGGAAATCTTTGAGAACAGCGCTGAATCTACTCCTGAATTCCTTGATCAAGGAAGGGGTGAAAGGGACGAGAATGCAGATGTGGGGGATGTAGGTTTTCGTAGCCTACTTGATGCTGCAACAATTAAGGAGGCTTCACAAGGATTTGAGCGAATTTTCTTGGAGCACAAACTCAAGCAAAATCACTGGAACATTCAAGCAACGGCGGAACAGATTGGTATTCGGCGGCAGTCGTTGCATCGTAAGATTAATGAATTGGGGTTGCAGCGAGATTTGAGTCGGACTTAATGGGAATTTGTGTCGCTTTTGTGTTACATCGTCACATTCAGGTGACGATGGCGCGAGGCATAAACCAGCTTGGAATTGCCAATCAAAATACGATAATAAAAAAGTAGCGCACTTCAGTTGATAGCCGTCAATCTTGTCACCTTCCGCTTTCACGGTTAGCTTATTGCTGATTTCTCTTTTCTATTTTCTCCCAATTTCCATCTTGTCGCAATGTGGCACATATATTGCCTATAGTTAATGAGGCAGTTTACAGGCAAGCTAAAGACTCAAGTGTTGGGGGAAAGAATGGTGCTGCAGACAAATGAAGTTATACCGCTAAAAGGTCCTACTAAAACGCCCGTTGACGATTTAACAATCCCGAAGCTGCGTTTTGTACCCACCGATGCACAAATACAAGAGTCACCAGAAGAATTTCCAATTGACGCAGCCAATGATAACGCCAAAGCGTTTGAAACCCGTTATTCAGATCAAGAGGACGGTTTATTAAGGACCTACCTTCACCAGATTGGTAAAATCCCACGTTTAACTCAAGAGGAAGAAACCAACCTGTTCATCAAGATTGAAAAGCGTCGGTTGCAATCTGATGAGCTCTATCAGGAGTTGGTCGCCTACCTGCCTGACCTTTCTCTGGACAACCAGCCATCTACTGCTATCCTGAACCGCAGAATTATAGCTGAATCCCTCCCACAGTCCACCGAAGAGTATCTTTTGGATTTGGTGCAACACATAAAGTTATACAATGCAGAGGCTGAGACTGCTAAGAACCACATTGTTGAAGCGAATTTAAGACTAGCAGTCTGCATCGCGAAAAAATATCGGGAGCGTGGACTTGATTTACTCGATCTGGTTCAAGAGGCGAGCATCGGACTTCTCCAGGCGGTTGATCACTTTGATTGGCAGCGTGGTGTCAAATTTGGAGCGTACGCTTCGTGGTGGATGCAGCAGGCAATTGGCTGTGGTATTGCTAATCATGGGCGGATGATTCGTCTGCCGGCGTATATCCTCGGTGAGATTCGGAAGGTGAATCGGGTGGAAGCACGCCTGCATCAGCAGACCAATCGCGAACCGAGCCGAAAAGAGGTCGCTGAGGCATCGGGGCTCACTGTGGATCGGCTTCTGCTACTGGACCGACTAACCACTAATACCGTATCGCTGGAGACTTATAATAATTCGGGACAAGGTGGAATTGAGGATTTTGTCGCGTGTGAAAAGACCCCGAATCCGCTAGAGGAACTCACTCGGCAAAATTTGGTGGCGGAAGTGAAAGCAGCCTTGACCGAGCTACCGCCGCGCGAACAGCAAATCATTTCCCTAAGATATGGATTGGAAAATGGAAAGGAACACAGTTTACAGGAGATTGGTGCGTTCCTGAATCTCTCCAGAGAGCGGATTCGACAGCTTGAGATGAGAGCCTTAAATCGACTACGTCACCCTGCTCGTTGCGAGCACTTCCGAGATTTTGAAGACGTCTAGCCTAGGAGGAAGGCGGTGACCTCGTTCCTTCTCGTTGTGAATCCGGTGATTCTTCAGGATTGAACATGTAGTCGAAGCTCAACCACAAGCTGCGAGAATAGCGGAAGAAGAAGATGGGGAAAAGGGCGCAGAAGGCTACCCACAGAATGAAGTTTGCAAGAAAAGAGATAGAAGTGAAATAACCCAACGCAAAATAGCCAGCAAATGCAATAAGAACAGTCATACCGTAGTTAATATACATTGCCCCGACAAAGTATCCTGCCTCGCGTTCAAATCCGAAGCTACAGCTACCGCACTCCGAACGCATTTTGAACATACCTGTAAACATTCGACCTTCACCACATCTCGGACACCTTAAGCGCAGTCCTTTTACGAAGATTTGTCCCTTGCTCTGTTTCTGCATCTACTGCTTTCCCTCCTTGAACTCCCACCTTCAATAAGTTATAATTTCCGATTGAGAACCTAATTTTAGCATAGCTGGTCGGTGATGTCAATTTAGTCTTGCAAGCAGAAGTCGATCGCCTCCCACTCTTTGATGTTGGCACCAATAATGGCAATCTATCATGAACGTTGCCGTAAGGGCGAGGCTCACTTGCCCTATTGGCGTGCTCAACATTTTTCAAACCGATTCATCGGTGAATCGTGGAGCTAGCGGAGCACAATTATGGATTATCGCATAGAAGCGAACCGAAAGAACTGGAACGAGCGCACCCCTGCTCATGCAGCCTCTGAATTTTACGATGTGGCGGGATTTCGCAATGGTCGGATAACGCTGACCGATATAGAAAGAACGGAGGTGGGTTCTGTCGAAGGCAAGTCTCTGCTGCACCTTCAGTGTCACTTTGGTATGGATACGATGTCATGGGCTCGATTGGGAGCGGAAGCGACGGGGGTTGACATCTCAGACGCCGCAATCGATTTGGCGAAAGCATTGAATGATGAGCTGCAATTGAATACCCGATTTATCTGTTCCAATATCTACGACCTACCCGATGTACTGGATGAAGAGTTCGACATCGTATATACGGCGATGGGGGTGCTTTGTTGGTTGCCAGATTTGTCTGGATGGGCAAATATCATCGCTAGATTTCTCAAACCCAACGGTATTTTCTACATCTTGGATGGTCACCCATTCGCACACGTATTTGAATCGGAAGAGAACCTAGATGGAGTTCAGGAACTACGGGTGCGATATCCGTACTTCAAAAAAAAGGAGGGCGACTTCTACGAGGGTGGCCAGCCCAGTTATGCAAGTTCAGAAGTCATAGAAGCTGGATGTTACGAATGGCAGCACAGCGTTGGTGAGATACTGAATGCCATCTTGGATGCTGGATTACGGATTCAGTTCTTTCACGAGTTTGCACGCAGTGGCTATAAAGCCTTTCCATGTATGGAAAAAGGTAAGGATGGCTGGTGGCGGCTTACATCGCACAACGACTCAGTCCCACAACTATTCTCGCTGAAGGCGACTAAATAAGCCTGAATAGCCTCAGTTCATACGACTGAGTTAAAAGTCTATCGGTTGCACGACTTGAGTTGTCCTTGATTGCATTATTATGAAAATCCAAAACGGCATTGCAATTGTCTGTTTCTTCCTCTCTGGTTTCGCGGGGCTAGTCTACGAGGTGTCGTGGATACGGAAGGCTTCTCTGGCCTTTGGATCCACGACGTTTGCTGTTAGCACAGTATTAGCGGTCTTTTTTCTCGGACTGGCTTGTGGCAGCTATCTGTTTGGACGAATTGGCCAAAACACGGTGCGACCATTAAGGCTTTACGCGCTGATCGAAATCGGACTTGGACTGTTCGCTATGGCAAGTCCTTACCTCCTTGACTTCACGGAGAGCCTCTACGGCCCAATCTATCGCGCTCTAGCGGGTCATGCCGTTATTCTATTCATAGCACGCGGGGTGCTGGTGTCTCTCGTCATCCTCCCACCTACTATCCTCATGGGCAGCACACTTCCCCTCTTTTGCCGCCAATTCGTTCACAGCGATGCAAGGGTCGCCAATCGTGTTGGAATGCTTTACGGGGTGAACACCTTGGGCGCAGCGGTGGGCTGTGCAGCAGCTGGGCTCTTCTTGCTGCCAACACTCGGACTTCGGCTCACTGTTCAGTTGGGGGCCGCCTTGAACCTCCTGTGCGGCATTGCTGTCTGGCTATTACCCGTCGCCAAAAATCAGCTTCCTCAATTGAATCAGGATTCAGAGGAGCCTGCAAGTCAGGGCAAAATAGCTACGGAACGGTTTACCGCCGCGCAGCTCCCCATTGCCATTCTGTTCTTTTCCGTTGGCTTTGTCGTCCTTGGGAGTGAGGTGCTTTGGACACGCTACTTGCGACTTTTGACCCGTCAGAATAGCGTATACACCTACACCTTAACACTGACAGTGATACTAGTCGGTATTGTCCTCGGTAGTTTTCTCGCTTCCCGTCTCTTCGATCGGTCAACACCGCGCGCACGATATTTTGGTCTATTTCAAATTCTTACAGGGCTATCGGTGCTAACTGTTATGACCCTTCCACATACTTTTTGGGCAGGTGTCAAAAATGAGTTGGGGATGTATTTCCTTCTACTATTGCCGCCCGCGATCCTTTCGGGCGCGTCATTTCCGCTTGCGGTGCGGATGGTTGTCGAAGGTGCATCAGGGGCAAGTATAGGGACGGGGCGGATGGCAGCAATTAACACGCTGGGTGGAATTCTCGGCTCGCTGCTGATTGGATTTGTGGGGCTGCCCATCTTTGGGATAAAGTTCAGCCTCCTGTTTATTACAGGCGTCAGTTTATTAACCGGATTCGCTGCATGGTTCTGGATTGACAAAACCTTCTCACCGCTTTTGCGAGGAGGAGCAGTGGCCGGAGCATTACTGATCTGGGTCTGTGTCCCTTTTGCTTCAGGGACTCAGATACCCGCCGATTTTCTTGCGAGTGGACGGCAACTGGTGGCTTTCCGTGAGGGATTTGATGGAGATTTGGCTGTTATCCGAAGAGATGAGAAGTGGATTGAACTTGAAATTGACCGATGGTGGCAGGGAAGCAATCTAAAAAATCAGCAGGTAGTTGGGGCGCATATTCCAGCCCTCTTGCACCCGAATCCAAAAAACGTTTTGGTTGTTGGAGCAGGGACCGGACAAACGCCAAGCCGTTTTCTGATATACGATATTGACCGTCTCGATTGTGTCGATATCGAACCGACGCTGTTTGAGTTTATCCGTGACCATTTCGACTCGAAGTGGATGGCAGACGAACGGGTCAAGCTGATTAGTGAGGACGGGCTCAATTACCTGAATCACAGTGATGTTATGTATGATATAATTGCCATTGAGGTGGGCCAAATCTTTCGCCCCGGTATTGCGTTTTTCTACACTGCTGATTTCTACCACCGTTCCCGGCAACGACTTCGGCCCGGTGGTCTCCTCACCCAACTGGTTTCAATACCGTCGCTCACAACCGATCAGTTCCGGGGTGTGATTAAAACCTTCCTTGACGCTTTTCCGCAGAGTTTTCTGTGGTACAACTCCTCCGATTTGCTCCTGATTGGTGTGAACGATACAGATTTCAAGATCAGCCCCACCACCTTAGAACAGTTATCGTCTAATGAATCCGTGCGCCGCGACTTGCGCTACACCTTTTGGGGCGGACCTAAACAGTGGCTTAACTGGATTCCTGTCTTTCTCGGAGGATATCTGGCAGGGCCGCATGAACTCGCTCAACTGGCATCGGGGGCTCGCCTTTACCGTGATGATTTGCCGGTGCTCGATTACGCAACCAGTTTGAGCTACATCACCGAGACGAATGAGATTCCAATTGTCAAAGATTACCTGCTCAAGCATACCGGTTCCCTAGACGAGGTCATTGATTTCACACTTTCTGCCGAAAAGATTTCAGATATTGAAGAGCTCCGCAAGAAAAATCTAGGGGCAATCATCGCAGAAGCCCTTCTCCGGCGGGCAGAGCTGCTGACACTTTCAAGAGACGATGCAGCCGACGAGGTTATTACGTTACTTTCAGAGGCGGTCGACTGGAATCCGGACCATTTTGAGGCGAATCGTATGCTCGCCGACGCGCTGATAGGGCAGGGGCGGAACAAAGCGGCGGGGCGCTATTATGTGGAGGCTAACCGAATTCGCCCGGAAGATCCCCATGTCCTACACGGCATTGCCCACACACTCTATCGTCTCAATAGAATTGAGGCAGCAATCCCATACTATCGGGCTTCGTTGCGCCTACGACCCAACCACGCCGAGACGCACAATCACATTGGGCTCGCCTTGGCTAAACGAGGAAATTTCGTCGAGGCACGCCAGCACTTCAAGACAGCGGTCCGCTTGGATCCTGACTACACTGAAGCCAAGCGAAATCTTGCTGGGGTGAGGAAAGCTCTACAGGCGATGCCGCAAAGGTGAGCGCAGCCTTTATCCGATGTTATTCACTAGCAAATTAAATTGAAAAATCGTTGTTGACCTAAGAACTAAAACGTGATACAATAAATAGGCTAGCTAGAGGTTGTCCAATAAGAAGAATTATTGGATACTGGGACCTAAAGGTCAGTTGAAAGGAGTTTTCAATCTGAAAGGAGCGTTATCAATGAAAGTTTTGCAACTTAGCTTTACCTGTCTTGTTTTATTGGTTGGGCAGGTCGCACTGAGCTATGCCGCTGTTCCCGATGTCGAGGGGGAGGTTGTTCCTAGACCCGAAGGAGGAAGCACCAATTGGGGGCATTCCGTTGACATCAGTGGAACGGTTTTCATCGCTGGGTACACCTCGTATGTTGGAAATGCTGGAGGTGTCTTCATCATGGAACAAAAGGGGAAGCGGTGGGATATTTTAGAGCACTTCAAAACTCCCGATAACGGAACGAGAGATTGGTACGGGAAGGCTGTCGCTATTGAAGGTGATATTGCTGTTGTGAGTGCCTACGAACATGGCGGGAAAAAACGCACCGCAGGCGACTCGTTAGGTGAGGGGCCCGGGAGGGTTTATGTCTACGAGCGTCAGGGCGGCAAAGGGTTTGGAGAGATGGCAAAATTGAAGGGCGAGGGCATCCAAAACAATGACCGGTTCGGGTATTCTGTTGACCTCAGCAGAGATACCCTCATTGCCGGAACCCCTTTTCATGACGAGGAGAAGGGTGCGGTCTATGTTTATAAACTTGAAAACAAGCAATGGAAGCAGCAAGCTAAACTTCAAGCGGACGACGCGGGTGTCAAGAATCGGTTCGGTTGGGACTGTGCGATCCATGAAAACACGATAGTTGTCGGTGCCCCGCTCGCTGCTGCACCTGCGAGACTCTCCGGCGCGGCGTATATCTTTAAGCGACAAGGAGACGCTTGGGTACAGACGGCAAAGGTTACCCCCGAAGATGGGGATGGCGGCGATAGTTTCGGTGCTGCTGTTGATGTGAGTAAGAGTCGTATCATTGTTGGAGCAAACAAAGACGAGAACGAAGTGAAGAAACGTGGCTCCGGTTCTGCCTATATCTTCCAAATAGTTGGAGATGCCGTTACACAGGAGGCGAAGTTGACCGCGGACGAACCTCAGGAAGGTGCCGGCTTCGGTCTTTCGGTTGCACTCGATGTGAATCGTGCACTCGTCGGGGCACCCTCTGCCGATACGAAGCGCGGCGATGACTCCGGTGCTGCTTATGCGTTTCTGAAGGTCGGTGCCGACTGGGTGTTGCAGGCGAGAGTTATACCTGAGAAAGGACCGGATGAGGGTAAGGGGCTGACCAGTGGTGACAATATGGGCAGTGCTGTCGCCCTTGATGGTGAATTCGGGCGAAAATTCAACTTCGCTGCCATCGGCGTTCAATGGGATCATCAGGAAGGTGATGATAACGGTTCCGTATATATCTTTGATACCCAGAATGTGGACGGTCTCAACATACCGTTGTCGGTTGAGCCCCGCGGTGATTTGGCACTGACGATGTTCGGGGATATCAAGCGGACAGCGTTGCTTCAAAACTTTCCCAATCCGTTTAACCCAGAGACGTGGATTCCTTATACGCTGGCTGATGATACGGAGGTAAACGTTCGTATCTATGATGTTGAGGGTAAGTTGGTGCGTCATCTGGACATCGGTTACCAGCGGTCAGGACAGTATATCAACAGAGAGAAGGCTATCTATTGGGATGGTAGGGACCAATTGGGTGAGTCGGTTTCGAGTGGTGTCTATTTCTATACCCTAAAGGCGGATGGGTTTTCAGATACCCGCCGTATGGTTATCCTCAAGTAGTTTTCCTTGAAACACATCAAACCTTCCACTTGGATTGCTAGGTGTGATTCTAATTGAAAGCTTTTACATGGTGAAACCCAGCATTCGATAATCTGCGTGTGAATTAGAGTGTTGGGTTTCACTTGATTTAGCCACACAATAGTGTTGTTAACAAGCAGTGCTCCAGCCTACCTTTACAGGGATTTGTTCTAACCGTTCAACTCAACCCGTACGATATAATTAGTTTTGATGTAGTGGTGTGACCTGTGGGTTGAAATTTGCCTCTCGACGCAGTGAATTAACCGTTGATTGGGGAAACGGTTAATCCTGAAAGGAGTGCTATCAGTGAAAACCTTGCAGATTACCTTCACCTGTCTCATTCTACTAGTTGGACAGGTCGCACTGAGCTATGCTGTTCCCGATGCTGAAGGAGACGTTATCCATAGGCCTGAGGGAGGACAAACCAATTGGGGGCATTCTGTTGACATCAGTGGAACAACCCTCATCGCCGGGTATACTTCTTATACAGGTGATCTCGGCGGTGTCTATATCCTTGAATACGATGGGAAGAGATGGGATCTTATAAATCACTTCAAAACCCCCGACGGAAACACGAGGGATCAGTATGGACATGCTGTCGCTATTGAAGGTGACATTGCCGTCGCGAGTGCCTACGAACACGGCGGGAAAAGACCTACCGCAGGTGGAAGGTTCGGAGGCGGACCGGGAATAGTGTATGTCTTCCAACGTCACGCCGGAGGGAAAGGGTTTGGGGAGATGGCAAACTTTAAAGGCGAGGGTGTCCAGAATGATGACCGGTTCGGATATGCTGTTGACCTCAGTGGAAATACCCTTATTGCTGGAACCCCTTTCCATGATGGAGAGAAAGGTGCTGTCTATGTCTACGTGCTTGACGGAAACAAGTGGAAACATCAAGCTAAACTCCAAGCGGACGATGGGGCTCCAAAGAATCGGTTTGGTTGGGATTGCGCGATTAGTGAAAACACGATAGTTGTTGGTGCCCCGCTCGCTGCTGCACCTGCAAGGCTCTCCGGCGCAGCTTATGTGTTTAAGCGGCAGGGAGACGCTTGGGCGCAGGTTGCAAAGATTACCCCCGATGACGGGGATGGCGGTGATAGTTTCGGTGTTTCTGTTGACGTGAGTAAGAGTCGTATCATTGTTGGAGCGAACAAAGACGAGAATGAAGTGAAGAAGCGTGGCTCGGGTTCTGCCTATATCTTCCAATTAGTTGGAGATGCCGTTACACAAGAGGCGAAGTTGACAGCGGACGAGCCCCAAGAAGGTGCGGGTTTTGGCTTGACAGTTGCGCTGGATGTGAACCGTGCACTTATCGGCGCGCCTTCGACCGATACGAAACGGGGTGACGATTCGGGAGCTGCTTATGCGTTTCTAAAGGTCGGCCCCGACTGGGTGTTGCAGGCGAGAGTCATACCTGAGAAAGGACCGGATGAAAGTAAGGGCCTGACCAGTGGTGACAATATGGGTAGTGCTGTCGCCCTTGATGGTCAATTCGGACGACGGTTGAATTTCGGTGCTGTCGGTGTTCAATGGGACGCACACGCTCAAGGTGGCGATGATGAAGGTTCTGTATATATCTTTGATACCGCCGATGTGGAGGGTCTCAACATACCGCTGTCGGTTGAGCCACGCGGTGACTTGGCACTGACGATGTTTGGGGATATCAAGCGGACAGCGTTGCTTCAAAACTTTCCCAATCCGTTTAATCCAGAGACGTGGATTCCTTATACGCTGGCTAATGATACGGAGGTAAAAGTTCGTATCTATGATGTTGAGGGTAAGTTGGTGCGTCATCTGGACATCGGTTACCAGCGGTCAGGAAGATATATCAGCAGAGAGAAAGCTGTCTATTGGGATGGTAGAGACCAACTGGGTGAATCAGTTTCGAGTGGTGTGTATTTCTATACCCTAAAGGCGGATGGGTTTTCAGATACCCGCCGCATGGTTATCTTGAAATAGTTATCCTTATCCGAGAGAGCGACTTAATAGGTTTTGTAAAGTAATTGTAGGTCGAGATGTAAATCTCGACCTACAATTAACTGCTTATTGAAAAAGGTGGTTCATCCTGAAAGGAGCGTTATCAATGAAAACCTTGCAAATTATCTTTACCTGTCTCATCCTATTAGTTGGACAGGTCACATTGGGCTATGCCGCTGTCCCTGATGTTGAGGGAGAGGTTGTTCCTAGGCCCGATGGCGGAAGCACCAGTTGGGGGCATTCCGTTGACATCAGTGGAACGACCTTTATTGCTGGGTACACCTCGCATAGGGGACATAGTGGGGGTGCCTTCATCATGGAACGAGAGGGGAAGAGGTGGGAGACTTTAGACCACTTTAAGACCCCCGATGCGGGGACGATGGATTGGTACGGTTGTGCCGTTGCCCTTGAAGGTGACATTGCTGTCGTGGGTGCCTACGAACATGGTGGCAAAAGACGCAAGGCAGGCGCACTGTTAGGTGGCGGACCAGGATTAGTGTATGTCTACAAACGTGAAGCCAAAGGGTTTGAGGAAATGGCAAAACTTAAAGGCGAGGGTGTCCAAAACGATGACCGGTTCGGATATTCGGTTGACCTCAGCGGGAAAATTCTCGTCGCTGGCACTCCTTTTCATGACGAGGAGAAAGGTGCTGTCTATGTTTACCAACTAGACGGTAAGCAATGGAAACAACAAGCCAAACTTCAGGCGGACGATGCGGGTGTAAAAAACCGATTCGGTTGGGACTGCGCGGTTCATGAAAACACGATAGTTGTCGGTGCCCCGCTCGCCGCTGCACCTGCGAGACTCTCCGGCGCAGCGTATGTCTTTAAGCGGCAGGGGGACGCTTGGGCACAGGTAGCCAAGATTACCCCCGAAGATGGGGATGGCGGCGATAGTTTCGGTGCTGCTGTTGATGTCAGCAGGGATCGAATCATCGTTGGAGCAAACAAAGACGAAAATGACGCGAAGAAGCGCAGCTCCGGCTCTGCCTATATCTTCCAATTAGTTGGAGATGGCGTTACACAGGAGGCGAAGTTGACCGCGGACGAGCCTCAAGAAACTGCTAGCTTCGGGCATTCGGTTGCCCTTGATGTGAACCGTGCCCTCGTCGGCGCGCCTTTTGCAAATACGAAACGAGGCCTTAACTCCGGTGCTGCTTACGCCTTTTTGAAAGTGGGAGCCGATTGGGTGTTGCAGGCGAGAGTCATACCTGTGAAAGGACCAGATGAACCCGGTTTACCGGGTGGCGACAACATGGGCAGTGCCGTTGCCCTTGATGGTAAATTCGGACGAAGATTCAACTTCGCTGCCATCGGCGTTCAATGGGATAGTCAAGAGGGCGGGGGTGATGCCGGCTCCGTTTATATCTTTGATACGAGAGATGTCGACGGTCTCAACATACCGTTGTCGGTTGAGCCACGCGGTGACTTGGCACTGACGATGTTTGGGGATATCAAGCGGACAGCGTTGCTTCAAAACTTTCCCAATCCGTTCAACCCAGAGACGTGGATTCCTTATACCCTCGCTGATAATACAGATGTAAACGTTCGTATCTATGATGTCGAAGGTAAGTTGGTGCGTCATCTGGATATCGGTTACCAGCGGTCAGGACGGTATATCAGCAGAGAGAAAGCTGTCTATTGGGATGGTAGGGACCAACTGGGTGAGTCTGTTTCGAGTGGTGTCTATTTCTATACCCTAAAGGCGGATAGGTTTTCAGACACCCGCCGCATGGTTATCCTGAAGTAGCTATCCTTATCGAATCTAAAACCAGATTTGGAGTAGATACTCGTCCCTGATCCAAAATTGAGAACGGGTATCTGAACCTATTTTTGGGCGGTTGTCGTATTGGGCAGGTCGTTGAACACTTCGTATTTCAGCGAGCCCGAACGGCATTATGAGCAATATTATCGAGTTATGGGTTTAGAGCGAATTGGTAAATTCGGAATTCGTTTCTAAAAGTATTGCCTTTTATTTTTATTTATGATATAATTTCCAGTGTCTTATATAGTGGTAGATCCAAAATGGATTTTAGGGGTTTGTTCTCCGATAATTTTTTTGAATCGGAGCGTTCCCTAGCAGATATGATGATGAACTTCCATTATCATAAATTTAGTTTTAGAGTCAATTGAATTTCAGATTTTGACTCTAGAATTTCATTAACCTCAATATAAGGAGGAATTAAATTGAAACGCCTACTATTTGTTACACTCGCAATAACTTTAGTTGCAGGTGGCTATGCAACCGCTCAGATGGCGGTATTTATTGATGGTGCTGACTTTGAGAGTTATGTGTCAGCACCGCATGACCCGTGTTTCTTCGACGATGACCTCTGTTGTCCGTTTACCTTTGAATCATGGTTCAAACCCTTTGACTCTCAAGGGGAGCGAATGATTCTCAACAAAGAGGATCATTGGGAAAGTGCTAACAAGGATGGCCTCTTCCAATCTGCTATCGCAGGTGCGAAAGAGGACGGCAAAAATAACGGTTGGGCATGGGAAAACAGTGGTCTCGGTGTCGGGGTCAATGTTTGGAACCACGGCGCAGTTGTCTGGGATCCGCCAAAAGTCCATATGTTTCTCAATGGCAAACAGGGGGACGATGGCGAGCACGCTGGCAATAAACTGGCTTGGGCGCATGAAGATACGTTCAAGATGGGAAGGCGCGAACGTGGTGGTGCGACGCACTCTGTCTACCACGGACTGATTGACGAGGTCCGTATCTCAAAAGGTGCCCGCTACAAAGGCGACTATGAGGTTCCTAAAACCGAGTGGGTGCCAGATGCGGATACAAGAGCCCTCTATCATCTGAACGAAGTAGAAGGCGCAGCGACAATTGTCAATTTTGCCAAAGAGGGTGGCCACGCCAAACCGTGCCCGGATGCTGTTCTCGAAGGGGCAGTTGAGTTGTGGGACGTTGGTCTTGGTAGCGGACACGAACAACCGTTTGAGCCGTTCTCTGTTGAGCCCGGTGGCAAGATGACGACGACGTGGGGACACGTTAAAGACCGTCCAGTATATTAAAAAAATGTGATGCGTAAACCGCGTATCTTCAATGATGTTAAGAGGGGCGAAACTGAAAATGTTCGCCCCTTTTTTTATTGCTTGCATGTAGGGTTGAGATTTGATAACATGAGGTTGTAGGGGGATAGAGTCGATGAGTCGTTTCACTATAGTAGCGGTTACACTGCTGTTCTTCAGTGCTGTAACTGACTCCGTCTCGAATCCTGCGCTTGACCTTGGTGATCACCTCTTTGCGTTGGGAGATTACAACGCGGCGATTACGGAATACAAGCGGTTTCTATTTTTCGATGCCGACCCTCCGCAGGCGGGTGAGGTACAGTTCAAAATTGGCTTGGCATACCGCGCTCAGGAGTGGTGGGCGGAAGCGGCTGAAGCGATGATTGCGGCAGTCCAATTGACAACGGAAACCGAATTGCAGGCGGAGAGGCGGGTTGAGCTCGCTGTGACACTGATTGCTAGTGGCACCTACGATCTCGCGCTAGTAGAACTGATCAAGGTTGATATGCAGAGCCAGTCGGCACGGTTGCGTCAACGCGCTCGTTTCTTACGGGGGATTGCCTATCTGTATCAGTTCAAGTGGGAACAGGCGCGATCGGTGTTTCACGCGTATTTCGATAAAATTCCCAGTGCAGCGGGAGCTGCTACTGAGATTGACAGGCTCTTTTTAGATGCTCATGGTCGGTCACAGAAGTCGGAAAAGGTGGCGCGGCTGCTCTCTACCCTTTTGCCAGGGCTAGGACAGACTTACGCTGGCGACTGGAAAAATGGGTTGAATGCCCTGCTTCTCAATGGAGTGCTCGGTTACGTTACCCTTGATGCTGCAATCGAACGAGACTATGACGACGCGCTCCTTTCGTTCTTCTTTCTGTTTCACCGCTATTATTCGGGGAACCGTTACCGCGCAGCAGAGGCAGCGCAGACGTTCAACGATCGGGAAAATCGCCAGCATGTCGAGAAAATTTTGCAAGCCTTGGCAATTCAATTCGCACAAGATAAGCGCAGGGAATGAGACAGATGCTTGAGTCCTATACCTTGCCCTCCCGATCAAGATAAAAAAATTGGACTGTTTCTCATGCTCATAGATTCGCACGCCCACATTCAATTAGATAAATTTGATGCAGATCGGGGAGCTGTTTTGGAACGAGCTCAAGAGGCCGGGGTGCACGCGATGATGGTCATCGGATTTGATCTGGAGACCAGTCGTGGGGCAATTGCGCTCGCAGAAAAATATGATCAGATCTACGCGACCGTTGGTATGCATCCACATGATGCGAAAGATCTGGCTGACGAAACTGTGTGTATCTTTCGCGACCTTGCTGCACACCCGAAAGTCGTGGGACTCGGCGAGATGGGTTTGGATTACTACCGAGATCTCTCTCCCCGTCCGATTCAGAAAACAGCGTTTGAACGTCAGTTAGATCTGGCGGAGGAATTGGACCTCCCGATAGTGATCCATAACCGTGAAGCCTACCACGACATCCTCCCAATTTTGCAGGCGCGGCGCGGCAGGGTACGTGGTGTGATGCACTGTTTTTCGGGTGATGTTGAAATTATGCGCCAGAGCCTTGCACTCGGATTTCACATCGGCATCGGTGGTCCGGTGACTTATCGCAAGTCAGACGCTTTGCAGGAGGTCGCTCAAAAAGTTCCCGCGGATGCCTTACTAGTGGAAACGGATTGTCCATGGCTAGCACCACAATTTCGACGCGGGAAGCGCAACGAGCCGGCGTATGTTCGTGCAACAGCAGAGAAGATTGCCGAACTGCGCGGCATGTCGCTAGAAGAAATTGGTGAGATAACGACACAAAATTTTGAAGGGTTATTTATCACGTCATGAGTTCAACTTAATGCACGGTATGAGTTTCTCGAAACGTAGGCGTTATTGTAAATTTAATTCATATCGGATATTTTAGAGGAGAGTTATTCGATGAAAATCACAAAGGTCGAGACATTTTTAGTTAAACCGCGTTGGCTCTTTTTGAAGATTCACACCGACGAGGGATTGGTGGGGCTTGGTGAACCGATCCTCGAAGGACGTGCCAAGACCTGTGCACAGGCTGTCGATGAGCTTGCACCTTATCTGATTGGCAAAGATCCACGGCGCGTTGTCCACCACTGGCAGGCGATGTATCGCCACGCCTTCTATCGTGGGGGTCCCATCATGACGAGTGCATTGAGTGGCGTAGATCAAGCACTCTGGGATCTTGCGGGGAAGTCGCTCGGCGTTCCTGTCTATCAGTTGTTGGGCGGTCCGACACGCGATCGCATCCGTTTGTACAAAGGTGGCGGTGATCCTGAGACCATCAAAGAGTGGGTTGATAAAGGGTTCACAGCATTTAAGACAGGTGTTGCTGGTGGAAGACCTGCTCGACTAATTGAATCGAAAGGATTTGTAGACCGTGCCGCTGAACGATTTGCTGCATTGCGCGAGGCCGCTGGACCTGATGTCGATATTGGCATTGACTTCCACGGTGCAATCAGTCCGCAGACAGCAAAACTGCTGATTCGTGCGTTAGAGCCTTACCAGCCGATGTTTATTGAGGAACCGTGTCAGTGCCAAAATGTAGATGTAATGGCAGAAATTGCGCGGGGCACACATTTGCCGATTGCTACCGGGGAACGGATTTTCACTAAGTGGGGCTTCCGTGAAATATTGGAGAAGGGTGCAGCTTCTATCCTTCAGCCAGACTTATGCCATGCAGGTGGAATCAGTGAAGTCCGAATCATTGCAGGTATGGCGGAGGCATACTACGCTGGTCTCGCGCCTCACAATCCATTGGGACCAATTTCGCTTGCGGCGTGCATTCAGTTAGATGCCTCGATTCCCAACTTCCTCGCACAAGAGCATACAACGTTAGGGGAGGGTTACCTCAAGAACCCGTTTGTTTTCAAGGACGGCTTCGTGGAGTTACCGACGGGTCCCGGTTTGGGGATTGAACTTGATGAAGATGCGATGGAGGATAAGATCGACCACGACTGGCAGAACGCCCAGACCTATGATCCAGATGATGGGTCAGTGATTGATTGGTAGTTTGCGTGTTTGTTCATTGGTTCATTGAATGAAGTTCTGAACTCTTGAACGCTTAACCGATGGGGAAACGACATCCTCATCAACCCACACCAAGGGTTAATGCGGGAAATTGACTAAAACTAAGGAGGCGTGCAATGCTAACAGCAGAGCAGGAATCGTATTTTGACACTTTCGGCTTTCTCTTTATGCGGCAGTACTTCTCGCCGGAGGAGATGAGCGAGATTACGCATCAGTTCGACAAGGTGCTGACGGAAGAACGTGGTGGCAAGCCCTTCACCGGGGAAGAACAGGGTACGACAACCATCGTTGAACACAGCTCCTTTTTTACGCAGCTTGTTGAAGACGATCGCATCTATGAGGTCATTGAACAGTTGATGCCGGGCGAGTTCATCTGGTCTGGTTCTGAAGGCAACCTTACTGCTCACAGCGAGCACCGATGGCATGCGGATCGACAAGGCGTCGCAGAGGTTGATTACCTGCGCATCAAGGTGATGGTCTATCTCGATCCAGTGACGAAAGATCGAGGCTGCTTGCGCGTTATCCCCGGTTCACATCGGCTGCCGCTCCACATGGATCTTGGACCACTAATCGCTCAGAAAGCGGATTCGAGCCCAAGTACCTTCGGAGTTTCCGGATCAGAATTGCCATGCTTTCCGCTTGAAGCGCAGCCGGGTGATGTTGTATTCTTCAATCACTGTCTGTGGCACGGGATGTTCGGGGGTTGGGCGGGGCGTCGCTATATCGCTCTAAAATTCGCCGCCAAGCCGACAACTGAAGCGCACATGGCTTCTCTGCGGCGTTGGTCACCCTATGCTCTGAAGCCTAATGCGGCATTTATAAATAGTGATAGACCGCGAGTTCAGAACATGATGAAAGGCGTTCCGGGGGTTGGATCGGGCGGCTAATTGTGGGGATTGATATGTTCTAGTTTAACGGTGGGTACGGTCACCGCAAGGGTCGGTTGAAAATCTATTGCAAATATTCTGATTATACCTCTGCCTGCTTCGGATCACGGATGAAAAGCGCGGTCAAGATGGTCGCGAGTGTAGCGACGATAAGAACGGGGTGGAAATCCTAAAACTACCAAACCGCAACCTTTTAGCGTTGCCGATAACGCTATTGTTAGGCATAACACGTCTCCTTACCTTTTGCCGTGTGTGCAGTTCTATCCTTTCTTAAAGGTAACGACTTCTGGCAATGGCATATAGTTCTGTTTTTCAAGGAGTGCGAGGAGTTTCTGAGATTGCTGGCGTGATACCACGAAATCCGTTGGGGAAATCTCACCGAGAATATACCTCCCAATCTGTTTGGAGGTTTTGATTTCTTGGGCGATATGCACGTTTTTGCAGCGTAGCAGCATCACATCCATTAAATAGATCTGACCATACTGTTCTGCCCAATCTTTGATAGAGATCTCAACATTTTGCGGAATACCCGTTTTGGAATGAGTTTGCAAAAATATCAAGATTTCATCAAAGGAGAAGCCTGAACGCAAGCCGTTGTAGATTGATTGGGCGGAGAGTTTATAGGTGGACATCTGATCTGCTTGATGGAGTTCTGCAATATGATTGAGCTTCCAGCGAAGTTCGGGTGCTAGATAACTTGAGGCAAGCACCTCGTGATTGGGTTGAACAATAAACGATGATTCAAACTCGTAATTCTCAATCGGTTCGTCATAGAAAAGGCGTCGTCCGATATCTGTTACCTGAATTGCAACATCATCCCCTAGATGGGCAAATGTAATCCCTCCCATATAGGTTAGGTGGTTAACTAAGGAACGTTCAAGCTGAGAATAAAGGGTTTGCCTCCAAGTAGCACTCACTGCGAATGTGGAGATTTGATCTTGAATCGAGGAAAGCAGGACCCACTGTTCTGGGGAGAGAATGCGCACAATGGATTGTGCAATTGGCACTGATGGGTCTTTCGACATGCCATGTTCCAACCAGTGGTTGTATATGTCCAAGAGTTTTTCTGGATCGGTTTTTTGGATCCATTCCTTGCCGGCTTCACTACATACTAGGTCAGCATCCTGTCGATAAATGAGTTTTTGGTGTCGGCAAAAATCAAAGATCAGAGCTAAACGATCCGGATTTTCCGCCGCTGGGTTGATCCGATCGTAGACTTTTGGTGTGTCGTTCGGCACTTCAAAATGTTTGAGAAGATGTTTCTGGGTATGCTTGTAGATGCTGCCTTGTTGCGTCTGCCGTATTCCGTATTGGGAGGCAAAGCAGAGGAAGGTAAAAGTATCCCGGACCAGTGCAAAACCGTCATTGCGAATATTCATGGGCGTTTCTTTGGGGTGCCTCAGGGTCACGCTCATATCTTCCGCGAAAATTTCTTGTAGCAACAAACGCAGGTCAGCCGGGACAATATAGTGATATTGCATACCGCTTGCTGCGAATGTGAAAATAAAGCCTGATTCGGCGAGGGTATGCAGAATTTCGGCACCTCTGCTAGACCAACCGCGGCTCATTTGATTAACCTTCCGATTGAATAGATGAAACGGAACCCCCGTTTCCCCGCATGAGAAGGCAAGGATCATCAGCACTAAACGCTCGTAAGAGTTAAGGCGCGCTACCAAGTCTTTCAAGAATGCTGGATTAAGAAATCTCTCAACAATTTGATGGCGCAACTTTGATGCCGGAAGTCGATCCGTTAATCCTATCCGGCGTGCGGCTCGTTGGCAGTATGCTTTGGAGGCGTTCTTAAGGAAATCTCTATAGTTCATTGTGTGCTCAACTGCTCCTGATCGGAGATTGGGTGAAAGGTAAATTATAGCATACCAGCATCACAAAACAAGCCTTATTTTTGGTTTTCGGTCCGTAAGGAAAAAGGTTGAAAAATGGGCTACAGGCACTGAAGATGCTGAGTGAGTCTATTATTGAGTTTGTTGTTTCGCGCTATATATCGCATAGATGGAGGGAATCGATGAAATCATCTAAATATCACGTTTGGAAGTGGCGAATTGCCTTGATGACATTGGCAGCCTGGATCTGCCTTGATGGCGTGGAATTAATCACACAAGCGCAGGTGCAACCCCCCCGTCGTAGAAGAGGGTTAATGATCAGTCCAGAGGCCTTAAAGAAAAGGGAGGAACCAACGGTTGATATTGGGAAAAGCCTCGTGGAAATTGCCCAGCGTGCAAGCCGTCAAAGCGCGAACCAGATGGTAGATTTGGTGCTTATTATTGATGGAAGTTTGGCGATGAAAGGTCCGGGCAAGATAGTCGAAGAACGGATTGTTGATATAGCGAATGCCTTTGAAGAATCGATGGTTGATTATCGGTTTGGGCTCGTTTGGTTTCAAGATGCTGGTAAAACATCACGGATCACAGTCAAACCGTTGCAGCGAGGACTCACTGAACTTGAAGACGACTTTCGCAATTTACCACCACCGAAATTTAAAGGGCGTGCCGCTGGACACGGGCTCGACGCGATTATGAAAGGTATTGAAGATTTGCAATTCCGGTGGGATGCCGAAAAGCACCTCGTTGTTGTGACAAACTCAAAATTGCAAACGTCTTGGGAAGGAAAAGACGGGAAAAATCAGGTTATCGGGAAGATTCTGGATTGGTGTAAAAAAGAGGAAATTCGGATTAACATCATCGGAGTCAGCGAAGAGATACAGATGCAGTTGACTGACCTGACCGACGGGAAGTGGTACGCTATTGACAAATATCAACGTAGGGTTGACCATGCCCCTCTGATAGATAAATCTATAACTAAGATTGATGGAATTTTCAGACGCATCGCTCAACATATCGCTGCAACGGCGGAACAACCCGTCGATCTGATATTTGTGTATGACTCCAGCTTGAGCATGAACGAAAAAGTGAATGAAACTTGCATGGGACTGGATACATTGGTCGAGGTTCTGGATAGTGAGGGGATAGATTATCGATTTGGAATCATCCGGTTCTGGGCACAGTCAGGAGGCGGTGAAAGTTTGATTACGATAACGCAACCGCCATTAAGTGCTGAACAGGTGAAAAAACTGTTTCAGAGACCGAAGCGCGGCGACGAACATCTGTTGGATGCAATTATGGAAGGTGTACCCAAACTGCAAACACCTGATGATCGGAAGCTCGTACTCTTTATCGTTACCGATGAGCCCTCTAGCAGTGGACCGGGAACAAAATATACGTCTATGAGGGCAGTCGAAGTCTGTCGCAGCGTTGACGCGCAAGTCAATGCTATCGGAGGAGTGGGATCGATGGGTTCTGTACATGATTCAGCCGATGCTCATGGGGTTTCTGACGAATTCCAGCGACGTGCTCCTGCAGCCACAAACGGACAACATTACATCATGCCGGGGGCCGCGGTGCTATTTCAGAGTCGGCTCATTAGGTAAGCGGTTAATTGATTGAAAATCTGTCCCCTGTAATTTATCGAGTTAGCAACGGATGCCTGTTGACCATACATGGAAGTTTGGTAGGCGCTGTTTCCAACTGCGCCGATTTGGAGTGTTTCATTAATTCTAAAATCTACTATAGCAACGGATGCCTGCTGACCATACATGGAAGGGAGATAGCATGATAGACGCGGAATTGGCTTTCGCTTCAGCGACCAATCTCTTAGAAATGATCTCGACGAAACAGATTTCCCCGGTAGAACTGACCGAGTTATACTTTGACCGCATCAATAGACTGGACTCACAACTAAACGCATTCCTGCTCTTGACCCACGACGAGGCGATGGAAACTGCCAAAGCTGCCGAAGCGGCAGTTATCCGCGGTGATGAACTAGGGCCTCTACACGGGCTGCCCATCCCTATCAAGGACACCCAAATGACCAAGGGGATACGGACGACTTCGGGTTCGGTGGTATACAAGGATCGGATACCGGAGCGGGATTCCGCTGTGGTGGAGCGTGTGCAAGAAGCTGGAGGCATTGTCATCGGCAAAACCAATGTTCCAGAGTTCGGCATGGTCGGCACTTGCGAGAACAGCTTGGGTATCTCCGGCTGCAACCCTTGGAACACCGATCGCACACCGGGAGGCTCCAGCGGTGGTGCTGCGGCAGCTGTGGCAGCGTACCTGTGTCCCCTTGCTACCGGTAGCGATGGTGGCGGATCCATCCGTATACCCGCCAACTTATGTGGCGTTTACGGCATCAAGCCTTCGCAGGGGCGCGTCTCCGGCTACACAGGCTTGCAAGGTCCTGCGATGCCTTACATGTTCTCACAGAACGGTCCCCTTACCCGCACTGTGAGGGACGCTGCCTTACTGCTCCAGACGCTTGCCGGGCACGATCGCAGAGATCCCACCTCCCTCCGAGAAACACCACCCGATTTCATCGCTGCAGTAGATAGAGAGATTCAGGGGTTGCGTATCGCTTGGAGCCCAGATTTTGGCTTCGCTGATGTGGAACCCGATGTCTTGGAGGTTACCTCAAGGGCAGCACAGCTATTTGAGGGTCTCGGTTGTCACGTCGAAGAATCCGACTTGGCGATGGACCCGCCTTATGACACTTTCGGTGCCATCATAGCGGCGGATTCGTATAGCAGCCAAGGCAGGTATCTGGAAACCTATGGAGATCAGATGACCGAATTTGCTGTATTCCTTCTTGAATACGGTGCGAAAGTCACCGCAACCGATTACGCTAGGGCACTCGGTCAGATAGATCTCTTGAAGGCGCGTATGACCGACCTGTTTGAGAAATATGACCTGCTGCTTTCGCCGACATCGTGTTTCCCTGCCTTCCCCAACGGCGAGTATCCCGGCAAGTGGTCACCTAATAGGATTTTCCCGGATCAGTACTGGAATGGTGCGTTTACGTTACCGATTAATGTGATTGGACACCCCGCTGCTACCGTGCCCGCAGGTTTCTCCTCCGACGGTCTGCCCATCGGTCTCCATATTGTAGGGAGGAAGGAAGATGAAGAAACAGTGTTGGCTGCATCGAGGGCATTTGAGCGGGCGCACCCATGGATACAGCACCGACCTCCGGTATCCTGATCGGTCACTTAAAATTGCGAATATCGTAATCTGTATTACTGCGCCCCACGTTCAGGCATTTAGGGGCGTTTTTATTTGTCCCCTCCAGTTGAAACTTTGAGGTATGAATGCAGCTAAAGGGTAACAGATTAGAATCCGCGGATATAGTAATCGCACCTATCGGCAATTTTTCCCCTATGGAAGGTTGAGTTGCCACGAGACACCAAAGCGATCACTTACCCAACCGAATCGTGCGCTAAACCCGTAGTTGTCTAATGGCATAAATATCTCTCCATCCTCAGCAAGTGCTGAGTACAACCGCTCAAGTTCTTCTTGTGACTCACAATCAACGAAGATTGAGATAGCGGGCGTGAAGCCAAAATCATGCTTTATCGGAGTATCAATACAGATGAATTCTCTACCACCAAGAGTAAAAAAGGCGTATTGAATTTTGCCTTTATGCTCACCTTCGTTGTAGTATGACACATCAGTCACTTCAGACATGGGGAATAGACCAACGTAGAAATTCATTGCGTCTCCAGCAGTGCCATCAAACATTAGATGGGTTCGGATCCTTGTCGCCATCAGGTATTTTCCTCCTGTGTTGTATAACTCTTTTTTAAACCGAATATTTTCCACATAACACTATTTTGCGGCTGTAACCGCTGACTTTTTGGTTATCCAGAACTTTTTACTCCCTTCAACTCGGCATCACAGTCGTGAAGTTCGGCATAAACCGTGTCCGATACGCGGGCAGTGCGAAAAAAGAAAAACAGAACAGTCTAACCCTGCCTTCATTTTACGGTGTTGTTGCGACAGTTTCATCGTCTTGTTCAGCGGCTTTCCCACGAGTGGCGTTGGTGAGAACAATGTTTCCGCTGATGCTGGTAAGCCGTAGGCTTGCCTTTGGCGCATTAAGTATTCCGCTAATCCAATTTGTCCGAACCTCCGCGTCAATTAAATCCCAATCACACTTCAGCACCCCGGTGACACTATTTGCATTGATTGTGCAAGCGACAGATTCGGCTAGCTCCATCTGAATGTTCCCGCTGGCGGTGTTGATATCGTATTCCGCGCTTTCGGCAATTTCTCCCTTGATGGTAACAACACCTGTCGCGCTGTTGATTTTAAGCCGAGCAGGTTCTGCGTCAATTATGGTCGCTGCGCCGTTCACGAAATTCAATTCAAGCGCACGTAGTCGATGCTGCGGAACGCGTAGACACTGGTTAACCGTAATTTTTTCTTGGGCTTCATCTCTGGCACGAACCGTTAGGCGTTCCCCGCGTTGGATGATTTCCGGACGCGCAGCTTCGATCTGCTGTTTTGCGTCCTCTCCGGTTCCCGTTTGAACTTGTAGGGTAATTTCCAATGCAATAGCATCTTCCCTCCACCCCTCTACCAAAATTGTCCCATTCACATTGGAAAGTTGGATGTCAGTGATCTGTGGGTGATCAAAACGTTGCTTTTCACGCAATATCTTTGGGCCATCGGGTTCCTCCGTCTGGCTATCGGGTTGAAAATCCGCGGTTACAGCCGGTGGTGCTTGAGGGTTTGGATCCGCAATTTTGGGGTGTGCTGCTCCGGGTTGGCTTGAGGGTTGCCCGAATTGATTAAACGGCAGTGTTACTTGTGTCCCCCATTGCGCTGCCTTCATCATGCGTTCTGGAAAGGCATCAATGGGTCCGTAATTCATCGTCAGCTCATCGATCTTCGATGTGTACAGATCTCGAATCGTGTCCACATCGCCTTCACCAAAGTAAAACATGCTTACAAAACTCGCCCGCCGATTTGGAGATAGCCCAACACCGTAAATCAGTGGTTGAATAACAAAGTGTGTACCGATGCGTGGGTAGTAGATCTCAAGATTGTCTATCACACCGGGAGGGAAAAGCATCCCGAATGCCATTCCGTCGTGGGTGACTGCTGCCCAACCCGCGCTGGGGGTGACAGATTTCTTGAATCCGAGTTCAGTAAATCTCCCTGACAAGAGTTGATCGTCAAGGGGCAGGTGATAAATGTTGTTTTTCAAGGCATTGCCCAGACAGAGTTCGGGATGAATGCCAAACGTAAACTTGTTAAACTGCTGATCGAAATTGGTAAAACTGTACTCAACCCTCAAGATTGGCGCATTGGGTTCGAGGGATAGCGTTTTGGAAAGCAGCACTCTGCCGAATCGCGTCGGTGAAATGACAGATAGTGTGACATCCCCCGTTCCTTTTTCTATTCTCCACGGTGCTTTCCAAAGCTGGTTCCTCAACGGACTGCCGATACACTCCTCAATCCCGCCATATTCTGTGTAGGAACCGAATTGTACGGATTTTGGATGGGTTCTGTGTAAAAAAGGAAAGTCGTTTGCTTCAACATCAAGGATTCTGCCGCCAATTTCCGGTTGTAATAGCACTGAAATATGCTGATTTTCAAGAATGAGTTGGGGGTTCCCCGCATTAAGTTTATCCGCTTCATATATTCTGGTCATCCGCTTTGTCCTCCTTTCTTAGTTTTGTTATTTGAAGGTGTTCTCCGCTTTTGGGTTGTTCTGATTACGTTTCAAGGACGGAGGCAGTTGTTGCATAGATTCATTGAATTATGTGATAGTATACAAGCCCGACCTACCAAGTTTTAATTTGGATACCATGGCCAATCAATTTTATGCCAGATTCCTTGACTCGCAGCGGGCGTCCCCCCGTAGGCGAACCAAGTTAATCCGAGATTTGGGCACGCAACATTGGCGTAGACTGTCCAAAAATTGTCTGCCTCTCTCCGTTGTTCGACATCTGTATCAGCAAGAATACGAATTAAATCATCGGGCAAATGTGAAGAGAATTCTCTTTCAAGAAGCGTCTCTATTCTGTCAAAGCGGTGTTCTGACCTCGAAGGGGCTTTGCCGCTGATACGTTTGTTTGTCGAACAACTGTGATTTGTTGCGACAATTCTTCCGTGAAGTGGATCCCTTCTTGCGTGGCTTGAACAAGCACATTCAAAAACAACAAATTCATTGGTTTTGCCATCGACAACGAATAAGTTCATCCCACCAATGCGGTCAACAGTATTCAACAGGTTCTCTACATCTGAAATCGTGCGACATGTTTCAAGTGCTTCTGGAATGAATACATAAAAGTCCAAGTACGGTTTTTCTGGAGCCGGTGCATCAGAGGTAGGGAGGGCGTTGGCATGGAGCCAGAGTTTTTCTTTGTTCACGCCTGTTGCTGTAAAAACGTCCCCTTGGAGACCAAAAGTCATCGTGGGAAGGCGTCCCTCAACCTCCCGAATGATGGTGTATCCCCACAGGTCTGGGAGCCAAGCATCGTTGTTTCGACCCACCCATGCCTTTCCATCAATCTCGCATACAAAGGCACTGCAATTTTTCAAAAAACAACTTTCCGAAAACCACCATTGTGCAAGCCTTTCTAGAGGGACTCCAGATCCGTCCGACATTCCCTCTATCTCTTCCTGAAATCGTAATGGCAATTTACGAAGCCATGGCAGTGCACCACGCCGTAACTTTTCTACATCAATGAGGTTGAGCCTTTGTAACCCGGCATCGACATAGAGGTGGATATATTCCTCAAAAACATCTTTCAAAGCACGTCCGTGATTAAAACCAATTTCTCTTGGTGTGCCTTTTAAGCGACAAATACGATTGTTATCAACGGTCGCAATTTCCATTTTTCTGTGTCCATGTTTGTTTTAGTGTCACAACCGATCCACTCGATCCAGCCATCCCGTTGAAAGATCCCAATCAAATAGATCACCGGGATTTCCGCTTTCCTTCATACGAATCCACTCGTCAACACTGGATTTTTTGAATCGTAGTTCAGCGCCCACCTCAAAGTGAGGGATCTCGTTGAGCAGCTTCCACACCACGTCTGGTTCGATTTGCAGGTAAGCGGCGACCTCCTCCAATGTCATAATTTCTTTCGCCGGCCCTAAACGTCCCCCGTCCCGATCTACACGGCTTTCCAGACGGATAATTGCTTCTCGTAAAGCGTAGATGGCGGATACGAGATCGGAATCAGGTGCATACAGACGTTCCTGTAATGTTTCCCACCAATTTTGTGCTGGCTGGATCGTTTCCGCCTTATGCGTTGATTCAATTGTTGCTTTCAGTTTGTCGTGTTCGGCGGCGCATTCCTTACAATCCGCAAGATGCGCCTCGATTGTATGCTTACCCATTGAAGAAAGCTCGTCGTCGATGTAGGCGACAAGTTCTTCGCGAACATTATTACATTCCATTTTTGAATCCTCCTTTTGATTTCGTAATGCTTAGTGCTAAAACATTATGCGGTAAAACTCGCTACTCTTTATGTTTGCTAAAATTAGAAAGTAGGGAACGCAGATCTGCGTTCCCTACGACTATCTCTACTTTGAACTCTTTAATACTCATTGTGTTAGCGGAAGGCCGGATAGTCCGGCATCTCCTCCAAATCCGCCCAGCGTTTCCGCAATTTAGTAGCCATATCACGGACGGTTGCACCGAGGACTTCCAGATGTCCAAATTCCTCCGACACTTGTCCAAAGATGTCGAAACACAATAGGAGAATCTGACGCTGCGTTGAGATTCCCCATTTATGGTCTTCTTCCCATACCTTTTCTATGAAATTGAGCCTAGAGTGAATTGCCCAGTAGGCACACGCTTCGACAACGGATCGAAAAAAAAGCGTATCGTCCGTTGCTTCAGGGCATCCCTTCACAAGCTCGACACGATACGCCATCTCCATTTTTTCAACTACATCATTTGGCACACGGTTAATATGGTACCATGTTGGGAAGCAGGCACGACCGTAGATCCCATCTCTAAGTGCATGTCGGAACTCACCAAACTCAAAGTCGAAGAGTTTCCTTTCATCGCCGACAGGCAGCGCATTCATAGGAATCGGATCGCCGTGCGTATAAGCTTGGAATGGCCCTGGGGCAGCAATGAATGTCGCAACCGTTTTCATTTCTGTCTTTGCTCCACGATGGGCTTTCACTCCAATCCTTCCACAGACTTCATCTAATTTTCCCATAAGCCGCTGCCATTCGCCGGTTATAGAAGGAGGCTTGTCTCTGGGACCGAGTCGGTCACGGATGCTATCGTACACCGCCTTTTTAGGAATCGTCAGGGCGTGCATTTTCCCCAGTGCCCTTGCCAGTTTGATTAATTCCCCCGTTGCAGCTGTGGGCGATTCTCCGCGCAGACTCCCGTAAAAATTCCGCCCGTCTCCTAAATCCTCAATGACCATAAGCCCCTTTTCCCAATCTCCGGCATAAAATTGTGCGGCTGGCGAATTTCCATCTGAAATTTCGCTCAAAAATTCGAGTCCCGCCCAATCGTTGAAGAATCGGGGAACCATTTCATCCGGTGAGTTCGGATGAAATTCCGTTCCATCAGTGGTCAGTGCCCTTTTGATGACAACACTTTGCGGGACACCGGGAGGACTTTCTAGCATACAGCAGCGAAGGACCGTCGCCCGATCTGTATCAAATTCTGTTTCCATTTTAAGCCGCACATCGCCCCCGAATGCTTTACAGAGTACATTTTCTGCGATTGCTACGGTTTCGGCATGGTCTTTTTGGTCTGATTCAGGCATTATAAGTCCTTCAGTTGACAAATCAACGCAAAACGGATTAAGAATCTACTTTCTCTGCCACCCAAGCCATATATTTGGGCAGTTGGGATAGCAGTGAAGATTGCTCAGCCTGCGCTCGTGTTTCCACCATCTTCTTGATATACAAACCCGCTTCTGCGATTGCGTTGATAACATCCGCAAGTGGGTGAAAAAATTCAACGATTGGCAGATTTCCATCCCAACCGCCGTATTCATCGGCGATAGGCGTTCCTGTAAAATTGGAGTATTCTGGCGAGTCGTCAAAATAGTCACGTATGACCGTAAGTGAACAACCCGTTTCTTTTAAGCAACTTACCACCGGATGATCGGCAGACAACAACAGACGTCCACCCGGTTTCAAGACACGATGCCATACACGTGCAGCTTGATACAGGTCTTCCAGCCAGCAGATATAGGTGGCATAAACGATGTCAAACTGATTGTCCGCGATTGGTGCCAAGATTTGGGCATCGGCAACCTTGAATTCAATACGGGAGCCAATTTTCTCGGCGTTGCGTTTTGCCAGTTTAATCGCCACGGGACTAAAATCACAAGCAACAACCTCGGCACCCAGATTTTCCCACGAAAAGGCTTGCGTGGCATCGCCGGCACAACAGATGTCTAACAGTTTTTTTTCTTTGACATCGCCAGCCAGTGCAATTTCTACATCATTCAACTCAACACCTCCATTTGCAAAAAATTGATGAAAGTCTGGGCGTTTCTTTAGCTTAAATGATGTATAATGTGGGTGGTAAGCGTCCCACGCCTTGCGGGACATTTCAAGATGTTCTGCTTTCGTTAAATTTGATTCTGTCTTTTTCATCCGTATTCCCATTCCCTTGAAAATCATCACGGTCTGGTTTGTCGGTGATGTTCACGGAGTAACGGCACACGGAGTGTGCCTACTACTTTATTCGGTGGTGTTCACGGAGTAACGGCACACGGAGTGTGCCTACTACTTTATTCGGTGGTGTTCACGGAGTAACGGCACACGGAGTGTGCCTACTACTTTATTCGGTGGTGTTCACGGAGTAACGGCACACGGAGTGTGCCTACTACTTTATAATGTTTATTTATAGTAGATTTTAGAATTAATGAAACACTCCAAATCGGCGCAGTTGGAAACAGCGCCTACCAAACATGGGGAACGAAAGTGTCTATTTATTTTTTGAATTCACTATATTTTTAGCGTTCACCATAATTGACGAAAATTTGGGAAGTTGGATTCAAACAGATACGCGAGTTTCGTAAACACAGCTCGCTCACCCGGCAGGCTATCCACAAACACAAAGAAGAAGTGGCTTTCTGGGGTGAACTCGTAGTCGAAGATTGCGTTGAAATTGTAGCTAATCTCATCTTGCAGCCGCTCATCAACGCGTTCAACAAAAATGAGCCAACCGATCTTTCGGGTTAATTGATAGTTACTGCGGAGCCGGAAAATCAGTGTGTTTCGATACGTGCGCCAAAAGAAATTCTCAAGGTCTATATCAGCAGTCAGCTTGCCGAAGAGGTTGACACCCGCAGAGCAGCTAGTAAATCGGTTGAACTCATCTCGACGTGTGCCGAAACGATTTCCAACCCCTAAGTGCCACCACGGTGCTTCATAAGCAACCTCTGAACCGATAAACTTGGTGTCAAAAAGTTGACCGACTTCGCGGAGTACACCAAACCCACCGGAAGTGAAGAGGTCAAACCGACCAACATCAATATTGAAACGGAACTCGCTCCGCCGTTCCCGTAGTAATTTTTGTGCATTGATTTGATGAAAATGGCGCGTATCAATCTGAAACAGCTGCACCAAATTTTCCTCCGGAAACTCATAGTTGTATCTTACACGGGCACGGCTCCGACGGAACGCCTCATCTTCAAGCCCCATCTCATTTGGACGAAAGCCGTCCTGAATCTCTTCGAGCCGAATGTTGGCGAGCCACCCTTGATGCAGCCATTCCATCGCGGTATAATACGCCCAGTGCGTTTCACCATCAATGAGGTCAACCGCATACTGCGATGTCGCAGTCCAGTTTCGATGAAGTCCAAATCGACCGTTGAGCGATAGGAGTCCTACATCGCGGTCAGCTTGGTGTTTGTGTGTGCCCATTGCGCCGATGACAGTCCGCTCACCGATATTGTAATTCACCCGCCCAGCTAAAAGATTCGCCTGCTTTTTCTGATCGGCATCGTATCGATCTATCATTTTGCCATAGGTATTGACAACCGAGAAATTAGCACCGCCCATTGTACCTGCTGTTTTGGCACCGAAATCAATTTCTTGAACACGACGGGTGTAGAATAGATTGAGCGGTAGATCAAACAACTCGGCACCCTCCCGGAAGAATGGACGGCGTTCAGGGAGAGACAATTCCCGGTCACTTGCGATGTTAATTTGGGTTGGATCGCTCTCTAATTGTGAAAAATCGGGATTAAAAGTCACATTTGAGGTGAGGCGCGTCGAAATTGGGAGGATAAGGTCTAACCCACCATCAAGGTCATTGGGTCGATTTTCTATCGCGCGATAGCTACCGTAGGGGAGAATACCGAGTTTCTGCTCTGTTTTGATCTTTTCCAAATTTAAGCCAGTTAAATTGCCAAACTCCGACACACGTGAGAAAAAAGCGGTGTGTGCCCAAGAATAGGATTGACTGTTTACCGGACGGACCCGCCAAAAGTTAATCCCCCATGTGGTATTGCGCGGATTAAAACGGAGTGCACGGAACGGAATCGCAAATTCTGCGGTCCAACCATTCTGGTGTTTCTTTATTTTCGCTTCCCATTTTGCATCCCAACTCATGTCGAAAACACTCTCGTTGCTGACCCGCTCATCTGTCTGTGTGCCGAGCGTATTGACGGCAAAAATGTAGCAGTTACGACGGTCATGATAGGTATCAAGCATCACTTCGATACAGTCATTCTGCCAAACAGGGGAATCCCGGCGCGTTTTCGTTTCACGTAGACTGTTCATGTCCGGTTCCTCGCAATGCACACCGATATAGAGGGTATTCTCATCGTACAAAACCTTTGCTTGAGTGTTTAGCTGTGCAAGCTGAATGTCTCCCTCTTTTGCACGGAAGAACTTGTTGGCAACTTGGGCGTGTTGCCATACACTGTCGGTAAGCTTGCCATCAATAACCGGGGGAGTATCCACCCATGTGGCATTGATGGTGCGCGTCGAATTTTGCGTTTCTGCGAAAAGCGGTATAGCGAACAGCGCAATTAGCACCCAAAGTATTGCACGCAGCCACTGCAGCCGTTTAGTTTTCTCCACCCTCTTTTTCTCCTACCTCATTTGTGCCCAAAGTTGCACTTTGTATTTCAGAACCCAGATTTTTCCACGAAATAGTCATTTATTAGATCTCTCCATTCAGGTGTGTTTTCACTTGTGCCAACATCTCCTCTTCAGAGATTGCCTCCTCCCGGTCTCCAGCGTATTGCACTTCCACCCACCGATAAATCTTCTCGACTGCTGGATGGGTTTCGCCTATGGGCGTTTGACCTTCCCCCTCCAGATAGGCATTTATCCACAACAACACACCATATTTGCCGGAGGTTCTGGTAATGATAATATCGACTAATTCTTCTTTGTCTTCTTTCGTCTGTGGAAATTTGCCTTCTTTGTTCACTTCCAAACCGGATACATTGGAGATAACTGCCTTATCAATATAGGAGTGTTTGAAGGCGTAATGATGCGGACGTGGGTTGTCAAATTCGGTATATTTGCCGATATTAATCTGGCAACGAAAAACCACCGGTGCTTTCCCACGAGATTGTGCGAGCTGTGCTGCCCTTGTATGAGCTTCCCTTGATTTTTGGGTAAACCAGATCTTCTTCCCTGCCCGCGCCCGCGCCTTGAATCCTTCCGTCATAATCGCCTTGGCTCTATCAATCGTCGTGCCGTGCCAGACGGTGATGACATTTTTAAACCCGGTATTCCAGCCCACATTGATAACACTGCGAATCCACTTGGGTTCAACGCCGTGACGAATTGCGAACTCTTCCAGCGTTAGATCCGGGTCTTGTGCAGCCTGTTTCTGAAATTGTTCTGCCAACCAGGCGAGATCTTTATCTTCAAGTCGTCGCTGATAGAGATCCTGTTTTTGCCGATTTTTTCTTTTTTTCGCCAATGTAAAACACCCCTTTATGACAAACACCAGACATTTCCGGTGAACGGTGGGAATAGACAGTCGAGCAGAACACCCGCTTCGTCCCGTCCATCACAATCGACAAAATTGGTTTTCAATTCGTTGAACCGACGGCGACCACACAGGAGTTGCAAAAAAGTCAGATCTGGAAAGCGCGCATCGCCGTCCTCGACTGAATCGGGCGACCAGTTGGAGATGTCCGTTATTTTTCCGCCGTTAAATTTTAGTTGAATGCCGCTTCGGTAGTAATTCAGTTTCAGTTCGCCGTTATAGCCTTCTGCGACAGTTCCTACGAGATTCTTTTCTAAAGCAGGCTGGATATGCCGTAAAAAGGCGACTAGATCCGGCACACGGATGTACAATCCATACGGTTCATCCACGCGGATTTTATTTCCCAGCAAGGCGTGGTAGGCGGGATGTGTGCGTCCAAGTTCCAGGTTGATAGCCTTCAATTCTTGGTCTTTATGATTTCCGTATGCAGGCATTGCTTGCGCGATTTTCCACAATCCACCCAACATACCCGGCATCAGGTTAAGATAGCCTACGCCGGATTTGAGTTCGATCCGAACGATGTATAGTGCGTTGTCCTCTATCCACGGGTAGTATTGTACGTAGCCCAACCGATCACCCGCCGCCGTCTCAATGATTAGCCATTTCCAGTGTGCAAAATCGTTTTCTGAACGTCCGCCGAACTCATAATTCCATTCCGCCTCTGACCGTAGGGTCGAGAAAGGTTGACGACAACTAGCACAGTCGTACAACTCTCGAATGAAGGTGTGGTCATCGTCTACCACGGAACGCAGATGATATTTTTCGGAGTCACCATCTTTCAGTTTCGGCAGATCGATTCCAGCTATGGCTCTTCCGCCGTCGATCTCCATTGCCATCTCATACCCGAATTGGCGATAGTACCACGGGATGCCGGTGATGCCCTGCATCAGTTCACCCTTCACTGCACTCAAGGCGTGTATCACCTCAAACTGTTTTCGCACCAAGCCGCGTCGACGGTATTCCGGTTCCGTGACGACCACTTCGGGTCGCCCAAACTTGAACGGGATCCCACGGTATGCCCACGTCTGGGAGATGAGACACATTGACGAGACGATTTTGTTCGTGCGGGTATCTTCCACTAATGTAAAATCGCTCGCTTTCACCGTTGGATGACGACCTGACATCAAACCGCGTATCCCAACTCCTACTTTCTCATCCTCGAAGATGCGGGCGTTAAATTCAGCGAGGGCGTCCACGTCTTCGGGACGTGCAAACCGCAATATTAGATTGTCGCCTAGATCAATAGGCATTTGAGAGAGAATTGAATTTTTAGACATTTACGCTTCCGTCCTCGAGCCATAGCGGCTTGAGATAGTTAATCAATAAATCGTGGTATCGTTTGATAGGTATTCTCATAAACTTATCAAAAATCACTTTAGGGGTGTATCCCAAGCATTTATGCTTGGGATACACCCATGCTTTAGCGTTATTTTTTTTGTGTATTTTGTAGGTAAAACATGATATAATTATGGTGGCTTTCGTGGGAAGGTCTCACACCACCGCACGGTGGTGCTTCCCACAGCCTTTGAGACAGGATATGAAAGCCAGAAAGCTAATTCCATGAAAACCTACAAATTCAAACTGTATTCTAATCACGGCAATCGTGATCTGCATAAGACAATAGAAGGACACGCATCTGTCTGGAATCATTGCGTCGCGCTCCAGCGTCGGTATTATGCAATCTACGGCAAATATATCAGCAAGTTTAGACTCATCAATCATGTCTCTAAACTGAAACGGTTGCCTCGGTTTGCCCATTGGAATCAGCTGCCGAGCCAATCGATTCAGGACGTAGCAGCACGTCTTGATAAAGCCTACAAAGCGATGTTTGAAGCGCGTGCTGCGGGTCGGAAATGGGGGCGTCCCCGTTTCAAACCGCGTCAGAAATATAAGTCGTTCACATTACTCCAAGCCGGCTGGAAACTTTTGCTGGGCAATCAGATCCGTATTGGTAAACGAATCTACCGATACTTCAAATCCCGCGAGATACTTGGCACTCCAAAACGCTGCACTATCAAGCGGGACGCCGTCGGTGATGTCTATATCTGTGTTTTAACGGACTATGAGGAACCTGACCTGAACCGAGCCATGACGGGTAAAATCGCAGGCTTCGATTTCGGTCTGAAACGGTATCTCACCGGTCATAACGGGCACGATATAGAATCACCACAGTTTTTCAAGCGGAGCATTAACGCCATCAAACGTGCGAGCCGTAAGCACAGCACCAAGCGCAAAGGTTCAAAGAACCGAGAACGTGCACGACTGAACCTCGCCCGTAAACACCGCACCATCGACCACCAGCGCAGCGACTTCCATTGGAAACTCGCACACCATCTGACCGATGAATATGACGAGATACGACTTGAAGACTTGAACCTACAGGGCATGAAAGCGCTCTGGGGTCGCAAGGTCAGCGATCTCGGCTTTGCTGATTTCGTTCTGAAGCTGGTGTATATCGCTTCCAAAAAAGGTGTTAAAATCACGTTCATCTATCGGTGGTATCCTTCGAGTCGAACCTGTTCCGCTTGTGGTGCGGTCAATGATGCGTTGAACCTCCGTGATAGGACGTGGCAGTGTCCGAACTGCCACACGCAGTTGGATAGAGATCGCAATGCTGCGGTCAATATCTATCGGGTTGGGGCATCAACCCATGCAGGAGAGGACGTAAGTCCCGGTTCGCCGGGCAATCCTTGTTGATAGCACAATTCGATTCCTATCGGAAAGGGACTCCTAAGAATCCCAATCCTTTAGGTTTGGGAGTATGTCAAAATGAAAACCGTTCTCGCCATCAAACGCAACAAGTAGAATTGTGTTATCGCGGACGATTGCCGCCCGGGCTACAAGTCGGATTCCTTGTCTATTGGCTTTGAATTTGATATTTTCTGACAAGTCTTTCTCCACTATGGATTGAGTTTTCTTTTATTCCATTTTCTTTAAGGGAAAACCCTAACTTTTCCAAAACCTTCATCGAAGCCATATTATTTTCAGTGGTACTTGCTTGAATTGTTGACAATTCCAAATATTCAAGCCCAAAATTAACAATGCTCTTGCAGGCTTCGGTTGCAAATCCCATGTTCCAGAATTCGGGGAGAATAGAGTAACCCAGTATCCCCAATTCTCCGTCTTTTCTCAAGGTGACAATCCCGATAGTTCGAGAGTCCTCCTTTTTCTTAATTAGCAAAGTCATACTGTTTTCGGTAGTTTCCTTCGAGACACAATGAGAAGTCGTCCGTTTCGCGTCCTCATATCCGAAAGGAAATGGCACTTTTCCTAGATGTTGTGAAACCCTCCAGTCGGAATATAGTTGATGAATGAAATCTACATCACTCATTTCAATAATCTTAAAACAGAGGCGATCTGTCTCTACATTCGATAATTGTTCGGCAATATTATAACTTCTTAAAGTTTTCATTCGGTCGCCCTTTGGTTTTTTACTTCGTTTTTTCTATCATCGCCGGTCTATTTCTCGCGTTTAGGCGGTGTCTTCCGTTTTACGAGCAATCGCCATAATATGTGTACTTACACCAATTATTGATGGCTCGCTTTCAAGAGAACGGGCAATATTTAGCAGACGCTCACGGCAATTTGGATCAGCCCACTGTTCTTCAAGATTTTGTAGCAGCCAAGCGGGGCCCTGAATGCCAAATAGACTCTCAAGATCAAATCCCACAGCTTCTATTTCTGATTTGAGTTCCTCGGGCCGGTGAAGGAACGCCGTTGTAAAGTACGCTGGATGTTCGTTTGGATTCCGGTGCTGCCCATCCCGTAGATCGCGGTCTACAATTTTGATATACTCCGGATCCATGATACCATCTGCCATCCCGCGTAAAGTTGAAGCATATCGAGAAATAGCAACGGTGAATATGATGCCGCCCTTGCGAAGGATTCGATACGATTCTTGTAATGCCGAGATTCGTTCGTTTCGCTCCGTCAAATGGTACAATGGTCCCAGCATGAGAACGACATCTACAGAGTTATCTCCCCGATCTAAATGACGGGCATCCCCAACGCAGAGCTCTGCAATCGGATGGTTGGGTTGGGCTTGTGATGCTGTGGATGCTTGTTCCACATGAAGCGAAACGGGATCCACAAGATGAACCTCATATCCTCCCCTTGCAAGCCAGCAGGCATAGTTTCCGGGACCACCGCCCACGTCATATACTACAGCTGGCGTCGCTGGCAGATGGCATGAGATCAGTTCCCGAATACGAGTCTCCTCAAGTTGTCCTCCACTTGATGAAAGCCGTTGAATTTCATCTCCCCGCTCATAATAAGCTACGATGCTGTTTAGCTTGCACATGTGAGGAAACCTCTTGATACTGAGTTACACCTTAAAAATGTCGGTCACTCGAAATAATAGGACTTACGCAGTTGAACGGTAAAATCCAACCCCTTCCGCTACGCGGAACCTATACCTCCATTTCAATGCTTCACCGACACGATTCGGCAATTTGGCAGGGCACTGGCAGGTCCAAAAAAATATTTCAACGTTACATCGGGGGTTCATTTTTGGTGGATGCCCCTCTGAACCCCGATGGGGCCTAGCTTCAGAGCATTTGTAGATTTTTACCACGTAAGAGAAGGTGCATGTAAACGGCTTTTTGACCTGCCAAATACGCACTGTTTATGAACCGTTTTTCACTCAAATGGCACCATAACCGTGCCAAATGTCAGGGATTTGGCAGGTCCCTGACAGGTCAAAGCTCTGAAGTGCGTAAGTCTTGTTATAGCAGAAATTTACTTCTGAGATTCATCGGACATTTGGAGATTTTTCATTTAAACTAGGAGTTACGAACTTCAGTAGTGAACGCAGATCTGCGTTCCCTACGGACTCCTTATGGAGCCTCTGCTGTAGTTGCCCGATTCATCGGGCGTTGGAGATAGTGTCTTGCGGCGATAAATCGCCGAACTACAGGTATCTAAGTGTTCAACTGCGTAAGTCCTATAAACTATAGTGGTAGAACGCTTTGCAGTCTTAATTTTTTAACGCACACTTCGCTATATTCTTCAATTTATTTTTAATTCGGCACGGTTTTCTACTTTCTAAGTGGGTAGATGGTGGGTGAGGAATTGAGTATTCGTTGGCAGGGAAAAAGGACATTTGATATAATACTTGGCAGTTACGTTGCCTCACCCAAAATCAAGTGAATAAAGGAGAAAAATTGATATGGCAGATGGATTTAACGCACCGGGTGTCGTCAAGCCCTTTGGGATTTTTTCGGGTGCTGCTTGGCAGCCGGAGGGCAAGGTTTTGCATATTTCTGGGCATGTTGCACAGGACCCTGACGGCAACACGGTCGGGGTAGATGATATTCGTGCTCAGACCCGGCAGACGTTGATAAACATTCAGACCGTCCTATCGAGCGTCGGAGGAGAGATGTCGGATATCGCCAAGGTTACCGTCTTCGTGACCGATATGTCTACACTCGCCGATATCCACGCAGTACGCGCTGAGTTCTTCGATCCACCATACCCCGCTAGCACGTTGGTTGAAGTAAGCCGTTTGGTCAATCCTGAGTGGCTGATTGAGATTGAAGCGGTGGCGGTAATCCCGTTTGACCGAGTTAAAAATTCCGTATAAGGCAAAGTGCCGGGGCGGTGTCTTCCAACCCCGGCGAAAGTTGGGAGGATTTATAGTAGATCTCAGAATTAATGAAACACTCCAAATCGGCGCAGTTGGATGAAAATTAAAAAAACAGTTCGGTAATTTGCTAGCGACGCCGGCGCGGTTGAATGAAGATAAAAAAATAATTCGGTAATTTGCTAGTGACACCGGCGCGGTTGAAAACCACGCCTACCATACGTTTCGAGGAAAACCGGGATTACCGATTTAAATACTTAAACTTCATCACACCGCGCCTACCGAACATGGGGAGCGAAAGTGTCTACTTATTTTTAGAATTCACTATAATTGCCACCTCTTATCAAGCCGCAGCATGAATACTCGCGCGTGTGCCCTCCACGTCAAAACAAGCGAACTGATTGTCTCGCATCAGGCGTGTGGCAATCTGCATCGCCTGTTTTTCGGTCATATAGCCGTCCGCAATCTCCCCCTCAAGGGCGCGGCGAATCTCGTTACGCGCTTGAATCGCGTAAGCCATTGAGCTGGTGGGCCATCCTGTATCTCCACCGAAAGCGAATATTTTATTCGATGGGACCGCGTGTATGAATCGACGCAGGAAGTCGCGGGAGCTATACGGATCTATGCTCCACGCCCAACACAAATCGACCCAGATGTTGCGATAGTGCTTTGCTAGGGCGACAAGCTCATCGTTGTAGGGGTAGGCGATGTGCATCAGGACAAATTTAGCATCCAAGTAGCGGGCAAAGAGATCGCACATATTTCCGGCAGGGATCCGACTTACCGGCATTCGGTCATTTCCTGCGTAGTAGCCTGTGTGAATTTTGAATGGAAGGTTATGTTCGATCGACAACTCAACTCCTCGCGCCCAACACCAATCGCCCAAGCAGAGATAGGTTTCGACGCTAAGCTCCTCCGCGGGTTGGTTTAGCACTTGGGAGAGTGCCGCTGATGCCTCAACATCGTTCCGTTCGATCCAATTGAGGGTTCGGTTGTAAGCGTGCTGTGCCTTCACAGCAATAGCGCATGGTCCATGCTTCGCGAAAATTGCCTCCATCCCCTGCTTGAGTGTGCGGAGATCCTTCACTTCAACGCCTGTCTCGGCGTGGATCTGTTCCGTGTCGATCTGCCCGTTACAAAAGCCAGCCCATGAGAGGTCATAGAGAAAGAAGTCCAGCCCGGAATGATCGGGTAAACAGGGCCAACTGAAATCATCAGTCTGCACATGATCGAGGTTCGCTACATCGTGCAGCAGGCGATAACGTTCACCGGGCTTGCGCAGTGCTTTAATTTTCTCACCCGCTGATTCTAGGGCTTCTCCGGTGAGTTCATCAATCCCGTAGACATGCTCTGCAATGAGTCGCACCGCCTCGCCGTATCCGGTGAACTGCGTCGCTTCCCACGCCTCTTGAATACCTTTGAAACGCCCGGCAATATCTGAGTCTGAAGCATCCATCAGGCGTTGCATCGAGTCGGGCGATGCGCCCGCCGTGTTGAGGTCTGCGGGAACGTAATTTCCAAACAGGTCTTGTAAGATGTCGGGACCGTCTTCTAGCCAATCTGGTTCCTTTCGTAGGTGTTCGTGTGTGTCAACCAGAGGGGTCGCTTCGATGTGGTGTGCAAGGTCTGTCGGCATATTTCTTATCCTTTCTGATTTTGAATCGTGATATAATCATCTTAAAGTTCGGCATTAATTGTTAGTTTAACAGAGCCTAGGGTTTTACTCAAGAATTTTATGGAAGGACGTGTGAGTTATGGGTAAGAAAACACCGCAGACGCAGGCTGCGACGATGGAGGTTGGATTGCTTATTGGAAGCCTAGATCAGTTGGAAGATGTTGCGGCGTGGGGTTATGACTACGCCGAAATCTCTCCCGGCCTCCTTGGAATTGATGAGGACGCTGGTACAATCGAACAAAAGGCACTTGAACAGATTCAGGCGTCGCCGGTGCCTGTTACAGCGATGTGTGGCTTTTTGGGTCGGTCAAAAGTGGTCGGACCGGAGGTTGACAACGCACGAGTGCGTGACTATGTGATACGTCTGTTTGATGCGATGCAGCAAGCTGAAATCCCAGTAATCGGTTACGGCAGCGGTGGATCTCGCTTTGTCCCCGACGGATTTTCTGGTGAACGGGCATTGGAACAGGTGAACGACTTCCTCCAGATGTGCGCCGACTTGGGCGAACCTCGTGGGGTACAGGTCGCCCTTGAACCGTATAATTACGACGATGCAAACCTCATCAATACGGTTCCAGAAGGGGTTGAAATGGTTCGGCAGGTCAACCGCCCCGCCATCCAGTTGATGGCGGATTTCTTTCACATGCGACTGAACGGCGAGTCATTCGATACGCTTGCAGAAGCGGGTCTATACCTGATCCACGCACATATTGCTGAACCGGGTCGAGGCCGTCCGCAGACAACCCCGGCAGAACACGCAGCATACCTGCAAGCGTTGTGTGAGGCTGGATACTACGGACGTGTAACGCAGACCGGCGAGTTACCCACTTACGATTCGCTTGCAGAAGCTGCTGCAACACTCAAACGATTCGCGCGTGCAGGAGGGGAGAAACAGTGACCGCACCGACTTTCCACTACAGTCGCATCGTTGATCTTTCACGTCCGCTGGTTCCGAGTAAGGGGCAGCATCCGTGGGTCCGGTATGAGACACAGATTGACAGCATCGTCAGCGATCCCGAAACCGCTCCGGCGTCAGGTCGCTGGTACGTGGTGACACAGATTGGGCTGAGCGGTCATGCGGGAACTCACGTTGAGGCACCCTTGCACGCGGTCGAGAATGGTGCTGCAGTTGGTGAGCTACCAGTTGAGCAGTTCTTCGGTGAGGCGGCTATCTTGGACCTCAGCGACGTGCCTTGGTCAATGCCCATTGAGCGTCCACGTCTTGAGGAGGCAGCAGCGCAAGCCGGAGGAATCCAAGCGGGTGACATCGTTTTTATCTATTTCGGTTGGGATCGTCGTGCTGCGGTTGAAGGCGGGGGACCGCCCTATCCCACGCCTGACGCGCTCCGATGGTTGGTGGATCCGGGGGTAAAACTACTCGGCATAGACAGTCCCGGACTTGAGGTGCCGGGCAGCCGCGAACTGATTAACCACCACATTTTATTCGACCGGGGAATCCCGTTAATCGAGAGTCTCGCACATCTGGAAGATCTCCGCGAGAATCGTGTGTACGTTTTTGCACAGCCGTTGCCCGCCCTTGGCGCGGATGCCATTCCGCTGCGTGTGCTGGCATTTGAGGGGACTTCCGATTAATGCGATAATCAAAAAATCTGCATAATTGGCTGTCCCTCCCAATCTTCGGACAATGGCAGATCGAGAACATGAGCGAGCGTCGGGGCAGTGTCAAAGATTCGCACTGGTTCTTTGATCTCGCCGGTCTGCTTGATCTTCGGTCCAGCTGCTATCCACGGAATTGTCAAATCTTCTGGTAGGTCCGTTCCATGACTCTTTCCGTGCCCACCGTGGTCGCTCTGAACAAGGATAAAGTAGCGTTCCAGCAGGTTTGCCTTTTCGAGTGCTTTGAGCAGAATCCCGATTGCTTGATCTGCAATGCCAATCTGTTGAATATATTCCTCAGACATCCAAGCATGTCGATGTCCTACAATATCTACCACCCCTAAATAGACGAAGCAGAAATCCGGTTGTTCGGCGGTCAGGTGTTCCGCTGCGATCTGTGCTATCGTTAGATCACCCTCCGGATCGTCAAGATTCTCCCTAAAATAGGAGAAATCGAGTGAACCCGGTGCTGCCAAATCTCGGAGCTGCTCCCAGTTATAGATAAACGCCGTCGTTTTTTTCATTGCATGAGCGGCCTCAACGATACTCGGCACCGGGCGCACCATCGGGACCCATGTATTGGTTGTGATACCGTGCCGTGATGGCGTTACGCCCCGAAACATGGAGGTGTGGCACGGCAGTGTAGACGATGGAACAACGCTCTGTGCATTGAAAGTGTAAGCCCCCCGTGCAATCAGGGTATCAATGTTTGGCGTATTCGCCTGCTGGATGCCATCGGGACGGCAACCATCAATGACAATGAGGATTGTGCCGTAGCTTGAAGAGTTTTGCATAAAATTTCCTCTCAATCGTATGGAATGAGTTTGACCGGTGCATAGCGGAATATGGATAAATTTTGGATCAACAGCGTCTATGATACCCTATCGTGACACCGTGCACAAGTGGAAATTCCTATCGTCAATCCAATCAATTCAAAGTGCTTGACACAGTACGGATTTCTGAGTATAGTTAGAGCGCATTAACCCTTGGCGTAAGAAATTATAGATCCCGATCTGATCGGGACGAACCCGTAAGGAAAATTTGGAGAGAAAAATGGCAAAAATACGAATGGCTCAGTATGGAACGAAACATGGACACGCCTCCGGCAAATTGCAGGCGATGCAGGTAAACGATGATGTCGAAATCGCAGGGGTTTTTGAACCTGACCCGCAGCAGCGCGCCTCGCTTGAAGGATCGGGTAGCACTGCTTTTGAGGGTGTTCACTGGTTCGACGACAAGAGCGAGATGTTAGAGGATGAGAGCATTGTGGCGATTTCCTCCGAGGGTCTCAACGCGGAAAGTCTCGATCAGACCGAGGAGATTGTCGCTGCTGGCAAGCACGTCTGGTACGATAAACCTGCCGGCGATAACTGGACGCAATGGCAGCAGGTAGTAGCGGCTGCGGAGGCCAGGGGGCTGCTCATTCAGATGGGCTATATGCTGCGCTATCATTCTGCTTTCAAGCAGGTTGCTAGCTGGGCAAAGTCCGGCTTTTTGGGCGATGTGTTTGCTGTGCGTGCCCATATGTCCACAAATATAACTGAAGATGCCCGAACTCGGATCAGCAACACGCATCAGGGCGGCATCTTTTTTGATTTGGGCGGTCACATGCTCGACCAAGTGGTCTGGATTTTGGGCCGTCCGGTGAAGGTGACTTCATTCTTACGGAACGACGCAGGCTCAGTATCGGCGTTTCAGGATAATACCTTGGGAGTCTTTGAGTTTGAAAACGCCCTTGCTTTTATCGACATCGCCGCGATGGAAACCCAACCAGCGGCGCGTCGTTTTGAGGTGTACGGCAGTCAGGGGAGCGCGATCATTGTTGAACCCTTTGAACCCGGTCTGCAAATTCGCCTCTGTTTGGCGGAAGCGAAAGATGGCTACCAAGAAGGTGAGCAGTTTGTAAAGATCGATGGGGAGAGCCGTCAAAGAACCTATGAACTGGAATTAGACGCCTTTATAGCAACCATTGAGGGAAAGCAGCCCCCGGATCGACCGATGTCACATGAACTGCTTGTGCAGGAAACGCTGCTGCGCGCAACTGGGGGAATTTCGAGCTAAATCAAAGGTGCTGCTCTGTCCAACAAGAGAGGGTATTATGAGCGACAATACAACAAACTTAACCATCCGCTTCCTCACTGACGCTGATGTCCCGAAGATTCCCCGTTTCTTTGAGGGCCTTTCCGAGGCAAGTCGCTCTTTTTATCATCCATACCCCTTTGATCAAGGTGCGGTCACGAAGATTGCTGAAGAACTCCATAATCCGAGCTGCGTCCATATCGGCGCATTTAGCGACGAAAAGCTGGTTGGGCATGTCTGGTACGTTGACCGAGGAGGAGATGGTTATCCGGGTTTAGGCATTGGGATTGTCGATACCTTCCACAACAGAGGCATCGGCCAAGGGCTGATGGGCCGGATCGAAGGTATTGCCCGCGAGCGTGGGAAGCAGGGACTCGCCTTGACCTGTTATCGGGAGAATTATCGGGCGATCCGCGTTCATGCCAAACAGGGCTATCGCTTGGTTGGAAGGACTGGAGATGATGTCCAGTTTCGGATGGTTCGCAATTTCGCCGACGATGACACGCCGTACACAATACGGGGGGTGTACGCTTCAAGCATTCCGTGGAATATCGCACCACTGACGACGGATACTTGGAGCCTCGCTGATTGGAAATGGTACATTGAACTGCTCAATGCAGCGGGCTGCAACTTACTAAAGCTTTATATTTGGCCTACGCAGTATTACCATCCGGACGAGCCGGAATTGGCTTCCAATGCGTGGCGTTATCAGGTCTGGCACGACGCGCTGGCGTATGCCCGTGTGATGGGGATGGAAACCCATGTCGGCTTTTCAAGCGGAACCGTGCCGCCTTTAACATGGCTGCGCTACCCCCAAATGCGTGCAGAAGATGTCAATTACACCGGCATCACCCTCTGCTGGCAGCGTGGGAAAGAACGCATCCTACCCTATCAGGAATATCTGATCGAGACCTTCGCGGACGTGGCGGACAGTTTTGTTCTCTGGTTCGCAGATCCGGGTGCCTGTATCTGTTCGGAGTGTAGGGACTACTTGCGGGTCATGTTGAACGCCCTACACACTATATCTAAGGTCATTGATGGCAGAGCATCGATCACGGCTTGCCCTTGGTGGATTGAAAACATTGAAGCCGGACGAAATGGCTTTGCGCCGCACCCAAATCTGCGCCATCGAATTGCGGCAGAGCTACCCAAAGGAAGCGCGGTGATTATCAGAAGTGTCGAATATGAAACGATTGACATCATGCGGGAACACGGATTGATTCCTTTACCGCTTGCGTTCTTTCTTGATCCGGAAGGAGGATTTGAGTCGAATAACATCTTGCCTGAACCCAAATTGCGGCAGATTGATGCGTGGCTCGAAAGAGGGCTTGCGGAAAAACACACCGCTTCACTCGCTTATCGCTTGACGCCTTATACGCAGTATCCGGGGGATTACTACTTTTTTCGCCGGCAATTGAACCCCACGCAGTCGAGAGAATCTATCCTCACAGGGCTTGGTGAGTATATTTGTAATCCGTACCAGCGAGAAGAATTTCGAGAGGAAGAGGCGCGCTTTGCATCAGCAGTAGAGTCGCTTGACCGGTGGTGGAGCGATCGGGGGGAACAAGATCTGGATGACGCAGTAGTAGGACTCGACGCTCTCACGGAAAGACACGCCTCTGTCAGAGACCTTGCCGATGCAGCGACTTTGTTACAGCGATTGTCGCATGGATTGGGTGATCAATCGCTTGAAGAATTCACCGAAGACCTACGTCTTCAGATGAGTCCTATGCCAATTTTTCGAGGGTTGACGCTTGATAATCTCTGGTCAGGTAGGGCGCAGGCGTTTCTACAACTTCGCGTTCAAAATTGGTTGAACCGGCTACAACCGTAAAGGATTATTGGACGAAAACCGACAACTCATTTGTTCAATTTGCAAAGGGGAAGATATGACATTACTACGATGGGGAATCCTTGGTTGTGGAGATGTGGCAGAATACAAAGGTGGACCACCACTCTATACCGTCGAAGGTTCCGAACTAATTGCGGTGATGCGGCGTGATAGAGAGAAGGCTGAGGATTTTGCAGCGAGACATGGCGCGAAACGCGCTTATCACACAGTTGAAGAGCTGCTAGGGGATGACGAGATTAACGCAGTCTATATCGCAACACCGCCGTACCTGCACTGTGAACAGACGATTCTCACCGCGGAGGCGGGGAAGCATGTTCTCTGTGAAAAACCGATGGGCATGAATGTCGCCGAGTGTCAGCAGATGATTGATGCCTGCCGTGGGAACAACGTTACGCTTACAATCGCTTACTACAGACCCTTTTTTCCGAATATCGTAAAAATGAAGGAATTGATGGAGGCGGGAGCAATCGGGGAAGTTGTGCTAGGGCAAATCAATCACACCGCTTCCTATGATCCGAGCAGCCATGAGTGGGGCGCATGGCGCACTGATCCGAAAATTAGTGGTGGCGGTGTCCTGATGGATCTGGGGAGCCACCGGATTGATCTGCTGATGTATCTATTGGGGGAGGTGACGTCTGTTTCTGGGTACGCAGAAAACGTCTATCTGCCCCATCCAGTTGATGATTCTGCTGTCTTCACTTTACGCTTTGAAAACGGGGCACATGCTGTTGCAAATATCAACTGGAATGTTGGCGTTTCGATTGACGAAGTGGCAGTCTACGGTACGGAGGGGAGTTTGCGCTGCACCCCGCTCAATAGCGGAAACCTGACGCTTGAAACGAAGGACAAAAGCGAGTCATTCCACCAACCTCCATTGCCGTATATGCACACGGGGTTAGTTGAAGCCCTCGTCAGTCAGATGCGTACAGGTGTGCCAATCCGCTGTACGGGACAGGAAGGGTTAAGGACAAATGCGATTATCGCTCAAATCTACGCGAACAGTGTGAAAGGGAACTATAGTGAATTCAAAAAATAAATACACACTTTCGCTCCCCATGTTTGGTAGGCGCTGTTTCCAACTGCGCCGATTTGGAGTGTCTCATTAATTCTAAAATCTACTATAAGCCTAATCACTCTGGGGCACTCCACATATAAATGAGTTCTCCATTTTGGCTTTCTTCCGTGGAGATCCAAGGAAAATTGCACTGCTCCATCTTCTCAATCAAATGGTTCATCACGCGAATCGGATTGGAGATATGGCACACGTCTCTCAGTTGTGATTCGGTGACTACCTGCTGGTTGATTATGTATTCAATGGCACACTGCTCATCTAAATTGAGGAGTATTTCTTTTCGTTGATCGTTTGCTGCTACCGGTAGACCCGAATCACCTTCTTCTATTTCCCCAACTTCCGGGGTTTCCTTCGCAGCTTGCTCTGAATCCGCCACTACCCGCTGTCCCAAACTCTGACAAGCTGGAACCACTGCTTCTGCAATTCTATTTTTGATCCGGTCCAAATCGCCTTGTAGTTCCTGGATTTCCTCGTGCAATTGCGTGATGAGCTCGAGTGGCTCTGTGTTGTTGATCGGCGAGTTTAACTGCTCATCGTCAGGAAGGTCACTGGCTTCTCCCCAATCCGATCCTATCTCCTCTATGAAAGGAGGGTAGAGGTTATCTATACTCGGTGCAGCAGAAGGTAGCCCCACATTTTCAGAATCTGCCGTGTCTGAGCTCTGGTGCGATTCACAAGGTGGGGTATCAATAAGTTCGATGTTGTACTTGTAGGGGCTGACCCCACCTCTGCTATCAATGTATGAAACCTTGACGTAGCAGCAATCGCCGACTTTCAATTGATCCATTTGTCCCTGAATCCGTCTGAGAGTGCGTGCATGATAGTCTCGAAGCATCTCCGGCATCCCTTTGACTAGCAGCTTAAAATAAGCTATCGGATCGCAGTCGGACTGAAAATATGGTGCTTTAGTAAGCGGTTGCGTCAAATTTGGAAACCGCACAATTTTGGATGGTACTGGATTGTCTAACGCCTCAAGTTCAATTCCCCACTGGAGCGGTGCCTCTTTTATACAGGTTGCGACGTAAGTATGATGTTTGGGCATTTCAAAGCTCTCCTTAGTAACACCTCAATATAATAATACAATAGATGCCTCGGTAAGTTCGTCATACGAAACGTGAAAGGCTGCATAAAAGTTACAAAAAATTGTGTTTTCTGTAATAATCACACAATATATAGTATTCTATTTTTAACAATCGGCTATATATGGTATACAAAACTTGCGTTAAGTAAATATTTGCAACATAAATTGCACCTAAGATTGCGCGCAATCGGTCTATGATAGTGTGGATTGGAGACTTGCAAACTCAAGGATACATTTCTGGCACAAAGGTTTGGTCTGTCATGGGTGGCCGCATATATCCGGTATCTTCTTGGAGTGGTGGTAATTCTAACTTTGGGTGGGCGAGTGCCTCGTAAGGAATCAGAGTCAACAGGTGGTGAATGCAGTTGAGCCGCGCACGTTTTTTGTCATGAGCATCAACTACATACCAAGGGGCTTGTTTGATATCTGTATACTTAAACATCTCATCTTTGGCTCGGGAATAATCAATCCATCTTTTGCGGGATTCCATATCTATTTCACTGAGTTTCCAACGTTTGGCCGGATTTTTGATTCGCCTTCTGAAACGGCGTTCCTGCTCATCCGCATCTACAGATAACCAATATTTGATCAGAATAATCCCGGAGTGCACCAGCATCCGCTCAAATTCGGGGCAGGAACGCAAAAACTCATGATATTCTTCCGCAGTGCAAAAGCCCATTACCCGCTCGACCCCGGCGCGATTGTACCAACTTCGATCAAAAAATACTATCTCACCGGCTGCCGGCAGATGGGAAACATATCGTTGAAAATACCATTGTGTTTTCTCCCGTTCGGTTGGGGTGCCTAGCGCAACAACCCGGCAGATCCGTGGGTTCAGTGGCTCTGTAATTCGCTGGATGGTTCCGCCCTTGCCTGCGGAGTCACGCCCTTCAAAAATCACGACTACCTTTAAGCCTTGGGTCAGGATATGTTCTTGGAGTTTGATTAATTCTATCTGAAGTTGGGCAAGCTCTTTCTCATAGAACTTACGCTTCAATTTATTTCGTTCTTCTACAGGCTTATCCGTCGGTTGGAGCCTGATGAAATCTTTCCCAGTTTGCTGATCTTTCTGCTTTTTAGTTGCTTCATCTTTTTTCTTTTTCGACATGGTTACCCCGCTACTGATGCAAGTTTAGAGACTTTCACTGCCTCTTCTCTGACAATTCCGCCGTGCCTGACAATCCACTGCATTATACTTACTACAGGGTTTTATGTCAACAGGAATTCTGGTTCGTGAAGGGCAATCGCATCTGTTATAGGAATTCGGTAGTTGGGCAATCAGAACGCTGGGTAAATCCCTTTTGTAGCGCAGATGTACTGCACTTTGGGCACGTACAGATTGGAAATCTGTACCCACGATATGAAATAGGCAATGATTTTCGCAATTCAAGGGTGTAAATCCTACACAATATCTACATACGATTGCCCTATGGTTCGTGAGATTGCTATTGACAAACCATAATAATTCAGTGATAATTATACAAAGATTTTACATACCCTCAGCCCCATTTCCACAATGAAGGAGACAGGAATGAAACATTTTGGTTTGGCAATCAATTTGAAAGATGATCTGGAGATTATCGAAAAATACAAAGAATATCATAGCAACGTTTGGCCCGAAGTTCTAGAGAGTCTGCACACGATTGGTATCACGAAGATGAATATCTACCTGTTAGGTCGCCGGATGTTCATGGCAATGGAAACCGTTGATGCGTTTGACGTTGAAAAGGATTTCCCGCGATACCTGGAACAGCATCCACGCTGCCGTGAGTGGGATGAGCTGATGCGGACCTATCAAGAGCCGGTGCCTGAAAGAAAACCGGAGGAATGGTGGGCGTTGATGGAGTGCGTCTTTGAGTTCTAACCGTAAGATAACAGCATTGATAGCGTATGGATCAAGAGGATAAGAAATCTCGCTTAGAAGCGATGTTGTTTTGCACAGCGTTCACGGGGATCGAGGGAAAGTTTGGGATGTGTCGTTTGGCACCCGTCTCGCAATCAGAATCGGAACGATAAAAGACAAACGTAAAATAACGATGAAAAAAACAATCGATCTCATTCAGGCAATGAAACAGAATGGACAAAAAATTGCGATGCTGACCGCGTATGACTACCCAACGGCGCGTATCCTCAATGAGGCAGATATCGACATCATCCTCGTTGGCGATTCGCTCGGCATGGTAGTTTTGGGCTATGAAGACACGCGATCGGTTACGATGGCGGATATGCTCCATCACACCCGAATCGTGGCACGAGCCAATACAACGTGTTTACTTATCGCGGATCTCCCGCATCAAGCTTATGAAACTCCGGAGCAGGCGGTCAAAAATGCGCGCGCCCTTTGTGATGCCGGTGCTGATACGGTGAAATTTGAGGGTAACAAGCCGGAGATTGTAAAAGCCATTGTCGGTGATGGTATTCCGGTGATGGGGCATGTTGGGTTATTACCGCAGACGAGTGAGAAATTTCGGGTGCATGGGCGCAAGCGGTCCGAAGCCGTGCTGATTGCCGATGACGCAAAGGACCTTGAAGCTGCTGGTTGCTTTGCAATTGTCCTTGAATCTATCCCAGAGAAACTGGGTCGAAAAATCACGAAGTCGTTGCAGATTCCGACAATCGGCATCGGAGCGGGGGCGGGCTGTGATGGGCAGGTGTTGGTGCTTCATGATATACTTGGACTTTTTGACCGCACGCCGTCATTCGTCAAGCAGTATGCAAATATGCGGAAAGAGATCCACCGGGCTGTGACGCACTATAAGCTAGAAGTTCAGCAGGGGACCTTCCCCGATGAAGGGCATTCATATCGTTGAGTGGAGCGTAAATTAAAATTTACTGCGCTTTGCAGGTAAGGAGAAAGCCATGTTCAAAATAGGTGTTATTGGTGATGAGATTTCACAAGATTTTCAAACGGTTGTCAATGTCGCAAAGGAGTTGAATCTTGACTCAATCGAGATTCGATCTGTGTGGGATAAGCCGCCGCAGGAATTAACGGAGAGCGATATCAATGAGATGAAACGGATTCTTGATGGAACGGGGGTTCAAATCGTCGGAATCGCCTCGCCGTTTTTCAAATGTGACATTGATAACCCGCAGGAACGGCAGGAACATCTTGGAATTCTTGAGCGGTGTATCGAGGTAGCGAAAGCGTTTGATATCAACCTTATCCGCACTTTCGTCTTTTGGAAAACGGATAACGTCAAGGAACGGTGGGGCGAGATTATCGCTTCCTATGACGAGCCGGTGCGGATGGCGAATGGGGAGGGGATGATTTTAGGGATGGAAAACGAAGCCTCAACTTCCCTATCAACCGCCAAACTGACAGAGCGATTTATCTGTGAAATTGATTCTCCCAACATCCGCGCTATTTGGGACCCAGCCAACGAAGCTCACTCAGAAGGCGAGATGCCCTATCCCAACGCGTATGAAAGGCTCAAGCCGCTGATGGTGCATGCCCACCTGAAAGACGCTGGCGAAAACCCTGAAACGGGTGAGATGGAGTCTGTTCCGGTCGGTGAAGGCGTGATCGATTGGCAAGGACAACTTCAAGCCTTCGTTGACGACGGTTATGAAGGACATCTCTGCTTGGAAACGCATTGGCGTCCGACCTCAAAGATTGAGGATGATTTGCTCAACCGTCCGGGCGGAACGGCATTCTCCGAAGCGGGGGAGGAAGCTTCTCGAATCTGTCTGCAAAATCTGTTTGGGATGATTGAGAAGCTGCATAGGTAAAATGTAAAGGGCAAATGATCATGAAGATTGTAGATATAAAAACCCAAACATTCAAATATCAGACGAACCAGGTTAGGGACTCAGAGGGCCACGGACATCCTGGGCCCGAACATGACGCAACTCAAACGCTGCTAACGATTGTTACCGACGAAGGCTTGGAGGGTTACGCCTTTGGTGGCAGCCCCGCCATCGTGGAGCAAATTTTCAAGCCTGCGCTGGTTGGGGAAGATCCATTCTATCGTGAAAAACTATGGCAACGGCTCAAGCACTGGCAGCGCATCCATCGAAACCTCACAGACAACGTGATCGGTGTAGCGGACATGGCGTTATGGGATCTCGCGGGTCGCTGCTTTGGTCAGCCGGTCTATAAGCTGCTGGGAGGCTATCGAGACAAAGTCCTCGCCTACGCCAGCACCATGTGCGGTGACGAAGAGCCGGACGGGCTTAGCAGCCCAGATGACTATGCTCGGTTCGCGGAGTGGTGCATACAGCGTGGCTACAAGGCGATCAAGCTGCACACTTGGATGCCACCTATTCCGTGGGCTCCTGACCCCAAGATGGATGTCAAAGCGTGTGCTGCCGTGCGAGAGGCGGTCGGTGACGATGTTCCTCTGATGTTGGACTGCTACCATTACTACAGTCGAGAACAGGCACTCTATATCGGCAGGGAACTTGAGAAGCTCAACTACTACTGGTTTGAGGAGCCGATGGATGAACACAGTACCTCTTCTTATGCGTGGCTGGCAGAACAGTTGGATATCCCGGTTGTGGGTCCCGAAACCGCTGAGGGAAAGATGTTCACCAGAGCGGAGTGGATTCTGCGCGGTGCTGCGGATATCCTGCGGGGCGGCGTGGGAGATGTGGGAGGGATTACACCGTTGATGAAAGTTGTGCATCTGGCAGAGTCGTTTGGCATGGCGATGGAGGTACACGGCGGCGGCGGTGGAAATCTCCATGTGTTAGGCGCGATGGGTATCCCCGGTGAATTCTACGAGCGGGGCCTCCTCCACCCGTTTATCGACTATGATGAGGTCGAGCCTTGGCTGCATTCAAAGATTGACGCTATGGACGATGAGGGATATGTCCATTTGCCGCAGGGACCGGGGCTAGGCTACGACATCAATTTCGATTACATCGAAGAAAATGCTGTCGAGAGCGGACAATAAACGCGCCATGCCGAAGCCTGTTTCCACCAATTGAAGGGAAAACCGTACCCATGAAACTCGAAAACCAAGTTGCAATTATCACCGGCGGTGGACGCGGAATTGGCAGATCAACTGCGCTCGCCTTTGCACAGGAAGGTGCAGATCTGGTGCTTGCGGCGCGAACGCTCTCAGAGATTGAAGCCGTCGCAGGCGAGGTCTCTGCACTCGGTCGGCAAGTCCTTGCAATACCAACGGACGTAACGCAAAAATCGCAGGTGGACGCGATGGTGCAACGGACGCTCGACAGATTCGGCAAGGTTGATATTCTTGTCAGCAACGCGGGCGTTGCGATCCACAACCCGATTCCCAAGATTCGTGAGGAGGATTGGGATCTCAATATCGCCGTTAACCTCAAAGGCGTCTTTCTCTGCACGCAGGCAGTGTTCAGCCACATGTGCGAGCAGAAGTCCGGGCACATCGTCAACGTCTCGTCGGTCTCCGGCAAATTTGGGCACCCCAACGGCGGGGCGTACTGCGCCTCTAAATTTGGCGTTGTCGGTTTCACCGAGACCACGAATAACGAAGGACGTCCACACGGTGTCAAAGCGAGTGTGGTGTGTCCGGGACCTGTTGACACCAAGATGCGTCGAGATAATCACCCGGCGGATGTCATCGAGCATCTAACCTTGCCAGAAGAGGTCGCAGATTTAATCCTGTTTCTCGTTTCGCAGTCCCCACGTGCTCACATTCTTGAGACAGTTATTCGGACGCCACTGATGTAAAAACCGAGGAGGGCAAATGGTAATTCGTCTACTCAGTATCTGCATTCTGGTTCTGTGTGTTTCGTCGTGGGACTGGGCATCCGTACCGGAGGAGGCTGCGGACCTCACTTTTATCTTGCGTGCGAATCCGATCCAAATCTCACATCAAAAACAGGAAGCCATCCCGTTCAATCCCAGAGAATCAACACCGATCCGTCTATTTTCGACTGGGCTTATTCGTATTTACCAGAAATATATCTCGACGCAAGATCTACCCGCCTGCAACTTCTCCCCGAGTTGCTCCCGATTCGGGATGGGGGCAATCCAAAAATACGGCTTCTCTCGCGGTGTACTGTTGGCTGCTGACCGTCTGCTGCGGGATAATGGAATGGCACTGCACACGCACTACCCCTTTGACGAAATAAGCGGCAAGTACATTGATCCGGTTGAGGGATACTCACGGGAGGCGCTGACAAAATGATTTGTCGTCACGCCGTTTTTCTCGCCGCGCTCTGCTGCGTCTTTCCCGCATTGATGGCAATTGCAGACACCCCCCCAATTGATTATTATCAACCTGAAAATATCCGCAAGTTTGCAGATTATCTCTACGCTCAAGGCGACTACCTCCGTGCAGCGGGTGAGTATCAGCGTTACCTCTTTTCTCAGCCGACTACTTTGGGGGATGAGGTTTTACGCCGAATCGCCGATAGCTATCGTTTGGGTGGCCAGCCTGAACGCGCCGTTCAATTCCTCGAAACGCTTCTCCAAACGCAGCCCAATTCCAATTTAGCACGATATGAGCTAGGGGCAACCTATTTCCTAATGGAACAGTACGACGAATCTGCGCGCTTTCTCAAGGAAACACAGGATCTATTTCAGGGAGAAGAGTATCGCTGGAAGTCACAGATACTGATTGGCATGAACAAACTGATGCAAAAACGGTGGGAGAATGCTATCCAACACTTCGACCAGTTTGACTTGAGTGGATTGCCAGAAGTTGTTGGTCACCGTGCGTCAACCTACAAAGGATACGCTGAAAAGGGGAGAACCCTTCCGTCCAAAAGTCCACTGTTGGCGGGATTCCTGTCCACGGTCTTGCCCGGCAGCGGCAGGGTTTATGTAGGACGCTCTAGCGATGCGCTGCTCACTGTGTTCCTGTTGGGAGTGTTGGGGTGGGCGGCTTACGACGGGTTTGCCGAAAACGGCGTTTCGTCGCGTAAAGGTTGGACGTTTGGCACACTTGGGGGTATTTTCTATCTCGGCAATATCTACGGCTCTGTCGTCGCCGCACAGACCCATAACCGGCGAACGGAAGCAGCATTTTTGGCAACAATCCCGCTTGAGATTCCGTAGAGGGGTTCCGGTTGTTTTACCGCCTATATTCAAGCAACGTTGCCCCTGTGGTGCGGTTAAAGAGATGTACCTTGGTGGACTTAAAACGGATTGGCACACTGTCGCCGCGGTCCATGCGGGCGTCGGGGTGGGTTCGCGCCTTAAAAGTCACGCCCTCCAATTCCAAGGTAAGAAACAGATCGCTGCCCAACGGTTCTCGTACCACAACGTTGGCTTGGGCGGTGGGTGATTCGCTCGGCAACACCTCGATATCTTCCGGACGTACCCCGAGCTGTACCTCTGCCGAATCGTTCTCAATCAAGCGTTGTGTCTGTCCCGGCGTAAATTCACATGTATATCCCTGCCCCTTTACCAGCCACTGATCTCCACCGTTTTGCAGCTGACCGTCGAAGAAATTCATCGGCGGACTTCCAACAAAGCCAGCGATGAAGGCATTGGCAGGTTGATTGTAGATTTCTTCGGGCGTCCCCAACTGCTGGAGTTTGCCTTCATTAAGCACCACAATCCGATCCGACATAATGAGCGACTCGGCTTGGTCGTGCGTGACATAGACAAATGTTTTTTCCAATTCAGCGTGCAGCCGTTTGAGTTCGGTGCGCATTGTCACACGCAATTTAGCGTCGAGATTTGAGAGCGGTTCGTCGAGCAGGAACACATGTGCATTCCGGACGATGGCACGCGCTAATGCCACGCGTTGTCGTTGCCCACCACTGAGTTCACGCGGCTTCCTCTTGAGCAGGTGGTCGATCTCCATTGCCTTCGCTGCATCCTGTACAAGTTGTTCAATCTCATCAGCCGGTGTACGGCGCATCCGCAAGCCAAAGGCGATGTTATCGTAAACCCGCATGTGTGGGTATAGCGCGTAGGTTTGAAAAACCATTGCGATATCACGCCGTTCGGGTGGAACATTTGTCACGTCGTCGTCGTCGAAGAACACCCGTCCGCTTGTTGGGTCTTCCAAGCCCGCGATAATGTTTAACGTCGTGGTCTTGCCACAACCCGACGGTCCCAGCAACGTCAAAAATTCGCGATCGACAATTTCAAGGGTTAGGTCGTCTACCGCGACGACATCTCCGAAGTGTTTCGTAAGATGTTCAATAACAACTTTTGCCAAAGAATCCCTCCTGTCCCCTAAAAAGTTCGTCCGAATTACTTCAATTTTTCAGACCTCAATCTATTGGGTTTTTCTTTTTATTTCACTCCACATTGTTGCCAGTTTTCGCCGCGGTTGTACAGCGGCAGGAGCATCGTATTTTACCTCAAAATCGTCAAAGCGAATAATGTTGCCAAATCCCGATGACAGATAGATTGTTCCTTCAGTATAACGAACGTCCCTCAAACCCAGTATCTGTTCCTCATTGACAAAAACTCGGAATAAATTTGCATCTGCAACAACTCTAAAACGATACCACTCACCCATTTTGACATCAAACGGTGAAAACCTCAGCAACTCATTCTCTATGAAGACGCCCCTAATAAAACCCTCTGCATTTACCGCCACCCGTTCTATATGCCAAATTGATGCTCCAACACCCCACTCTCCCTCGGTGTTTTGGCCAATAAAAAAATAGTAACCTAAGTCACTCAGCGATCGTGGATCTTGTAACTTATCGTCCTTTACAAGCCCGAGGAACTTTTCAGTTGAATGCCCACGAAGTCCAATTCCTGCTCCATTAGCAACAATCGGCTGAAACAAGAAAAGCTCGAGTCTCACAGACACCGTTACATCATAATCGCTAGCGGGCATCCCTTTAAGGGGTAACAAAACGAGAGTGGTGCTGTCCGGTTGGGGAGGCGGGACACCTGCAATCAATTCACCATCTTCAATAGCTACCGTCTGATGATCCTCGCTAATCACCCACCCCTCCAAATCCAAATTGTTGAAATCATGCCGAAGTACCTCTGCTGATGCCGATGATACCAGTAATGTTAACATTAACAGAACGGTTCCTCGTTTCACAGAAAATTACCTATCCTTTCTTCCGTCGGCTTTATTTTCGATGGTTACTATAGTGGATCTTAGAATTAATGAGACACGCCAAACCGGTGCGGTTACATGAAAATTAAAAAAATAATTCGGTAATTTGCTAGCGATGCCGGCGCGGTTGAAAACCGCGCCTACCGTATGTTTCGAGGAAAATAGGGATTACCGATTTAAATACTTAAACTTCATAAAACCGCACCTACCGGGGGGCAAAAGTGTCTATTTATTTTTTGAATTCACTATAAGTATCAACCGTCAGCCGCTTTTCCTTTTGTAAAGCTATCCCGTCACCGCACCACCAATGCCGTGAATAATGAATCGCTGGAAGATGAATGCGAGGATAATCGGTAGGAGTACTACCAAAACCCCACCGGCGGCGATGATTGTGAAGTCGATCTGTAACTCCTGTGCAAAGTCTGATGCTACCACGGTTACAGGCTTTGAAAATATGGTGGAGGTGAACAAGAGGGCAAAGAAAAATTCGCCCCACGACGAGATGAAGGAGAAAATGCCCACCGCGATCATACCGGGCGTCGTTACTGGCAGGAACACACGGAACAGTGCACCGAGACGGGAACAGCCATCGACCCGCGCCGCACGTTCCAAATCGAGCGGCACCGTCTGGAAATAGCCCTTGAGAATCCAGATAGTGAACGGTAACGTGAAGGTTACATGGGCGAGGATGACCGCAATGTGGGTATCTAACAAGCCGTAACTACGCATGACGAGATACATCGGTATCATAATCGCCACGCCCGGCACACTGCGGGAACCGAGATAGAACAACAGCAGGGCAAGGTTACCACCAAAATTCATCCGTGCCAGTGCGTATGCCGCAAGCGATCCGAAGAACAGATTGATAAACATCACCGTGCCTCCGATGATGAAGCTATTGACAATAGCACGAGGGAACTGCCGTGCGGTCGCCGCACCGATTTCCGCACTGTCGCCATATACACGGAAGTACATTAGGTAGTTTTCGAGTGTCGGATCGCGTGGAATCCAATGCAGTTGCGTTGCTTCGCGTTCTTGCATGAAACTGACCATCACAACCCACAAGTACGGTATTACAATATACAACGCTGCAATCAGCACCAGTACATATAAAATCGTTCGTTTGACAACCTCTCTATTCACAAGATCCCTTTCTTATCCTTGGACGGTGCCTCGACGATACAGCACTCGAATATAAATAATCGCCAGTCCCATCGTGATGAGTGTAATCAGATAAGAGTAGGCATTTGACCCACCGAAGTTGAGGCGACCAAACGCTTCCTTATAAGTCTGCCAAGCGATGACGTAGGTCGCATCGCCGGGACCGCCTGCCGTCAATGCGTAGATAATGTCGAAGCCACCGCGGAAAGCGTTCATCGTTTCAATGATAGCGACAATCATAATCGGGTGCAGCAACCAAGGTAGCGTGATATGTTGGAAGCGACGCCAAGCACTTGCACCATCCACTTGGGCTGCACGGTATTGCTCACCGGGAATTGCCTGCAACGCGGCTAAAAAGATAATACATGCGAACGGCACACTTCGCCAGACGTGGGCAGCGATCGCGGCGTTGAGTGCAACAAACGGCGAAGCCATCCCCAGATACTCAATCTCAGCCCCTGTCAGGCGATTGAACATATCGACGAAATCACCTATCATCTGGTTGAATGCGCCGTGTTCACCGAATAGCCCTGCCCACATCAAGCCGTTGACGATACCCGGCACCGCCCACGGAATCAGTAGCAGCGCACGTGCGAGTCCTCGCCCTTTGAATTGTTCGTTGAATAGCACGGCAATGCCTATTGCAACAACGATAACCAGTGCCACAGACATTCCCCCAAAATAGAGGGTCACACGCAGCGAATGCCAAAAATCGTAACTGGTCAATACATCAATATAGTTGCCCAAGCCAATGAAGGCGTGGTCTTCTGGTCGCCGCAAATTATAACGGTGCAGACTGGTCCACAATGATACGACAACCGGATACGCAATCAGCGCAAGGATGAGAATAACGCTCGGAACATTGAGCAGGTAGGCGAAAATGCGGTCGCCACGTTCTTTTGTTGTTAAGCGCGAAGCGTCTTTGTCTCCTGCGCTGGTCTGGTCCTCTAAGTTGTTTTCATTCACAATCGAATTTCCTTGTCAAGTTTATGTCCACTCTCGCTTCAATTCCTGGCACCGCTTCGCAATCCGCGCTAACCCATCGCGTGGCGAAACTTGGCGGATAAGAATCTTCTGGATTTCCGGCTGCGAATAGAAATTGAAATCGGGATACCATGGGGCTCTGATAATTTCGCGGATGCGTGCCACCGCTGACAATGCCCTGACCATCTCAATGTCGCCCCATAGCTCAGTCAGGTCGATAATTTCCGGGTCGTCGAACATGGACTCGAACGCAAAGCCCAAACCGCACAAGCGATACCAGTGCCGCGCTGTGTAGTAGTCACCTGCTGCATCTTTGCCGCCCAGAAACTGCATTAGCTGCCAAGCGTCTAATAGGTGCTCCTCACGACAGTGCGTGGTTAAGCAGTACATCCGTGTCCAGCCGAGCGTGCCATTTTGCCCCGGTTCGAGGGAGGGGATGTATGTCATTTTAAGAGGTTTAGCATAGAGGGTCTCAGATTCGGGGATACCCCGTGCCCGAAGATCCGCTTCAACAACGGCACTGTTCTCTCGATTATTGACCCATTCCATATTGTGCCGGATGATCATCGCAAACGCTTGACGCCCTGCTGCGAAATTCTCCAGGATCAGGGGCGAAGTCAGGGAATTGATGTCGATAATACGGTGCTTGTGGATACCGTCGACAATCCACTGAAGGATCTTCTCTGCGCGTCTGCCTTCATCATCAGGAAAAATTGGATTAAGGTCGTCGTCGAACAGATCAATCTCAGAGGCGTAGTTCAATGTCCACCAATCGAAGAAGCCAGTAACGACCTGCCGAAAACCGAGCATAATCGGATACTCGACCAAATCGCCAGCAGGACTGCGGACCCTTGTCTCCTTTATTTTTATCGCCTGTTCCGTCAATTCGTCCAGCGTCCGCGCTGCTTTCTCATATCCCGCCGCCTGCACCATCGACTCATTGTATGCCCATACCATAAAGTCGGTGTAATAGGGCAGCCCGTAGCGTTCCCCTTTGTAACTCATCGCCTCTAGGTTATAGTCGAAGATGTCATCGCCGTATTCATCCGCTCCGGGCATACCTTCGTAGGGACGGATCCACCCCGCCTCAATCCATTCGACAAAGTCATCATCACGCACGTAGCAGCAATCCATCGGTGTTTTGCCGACGAATAACGCGACCATTTTATCGTGGTAGTTGCCCGACACTGCCTCGTAGGCGACGTCAATGTTTGATTGCTGTGCAAAATATTCGATGTTTTTACGGACAAGATCAGGTTCGTAGGGCCAGCCTTTGAAAATGACGCCTTCAGGCGCGTTCCGCAAGCAGCCTGTCATCAAGCCAGCACCTGCCAACGCCGAAGTTTTAAGAAAATGACGCCGCGTTATTCCTGCCACTTCACCCTTTCCTGCTCGCACCTTGGCACACGCAAATTGACGGCTTCGCGAAGTGGTCCGTTCCGTAGTTGTCGACGCACTAGGTCCACTCCCGCTTGAATTCCTGACACCTTTTCGCCATCCGCCCCAGTCCATCGCGAGGAGATTGCTGACGCAGCAGGATTTTCTGGATCTCCGGCTGGTAGTAAACGTTGAAATCAGGGAACCACGGGGCTTTGATGTTTTCTCGGATGCGGGCGACCTGTGATAACTCTTTAACTAGTTTGATGTTCCCCCACTTCTCCGTCAGCGCGACGATTTCCGGATCGTCCATCAGAGAGATGAACGCGAACCCCAAGCCCCGGAGTTGGAACCAACGTCGTGCTGTGTAATAGTCACCAGTCGCATCCTTGCCTCCGAGGAATTGCATCAACTTCCATGCGTCCAATAGATGATCTTCTTGGCAGTGAGCTGTCAGACTATACATTCGCGTCCACCCCAACGTGCCGTGTTGTTCGGGTTCAAGAGAAGGGAGGCGTGCCATCTTAATAACCTTTGCATGGAGGGCTTCTGTTTCGGGGATGCCGCGTTGGCTCAGATAGGTTTCAGAGACGGCGGAGTTTTCGCGGTTATTTATCCATTCCACATCGTATTTACTCATCAGGCAAAACGTCTGTCTACCCGCTGCGATGTTCTCTCGAATATCTGGCATCGTCAATGAATTGATGTCAATAATATGGTGCTTGTGGATGCCATCGACAAGCCACTGAAGGATTTTTTCCGCTTGTCGCCCCTCATCGTCAGGAAAAATTGGGTTGAAATCGTCGTCAAACAGATCGACCTCGCTCGCGTAATTCAGGGCCCACCAGTCGCCGAAGCCGGTGACGTTCTGACGAAAGCCAAGCACAATCGGATATTCAACAATATCCCCGTCGGGCGATTTCACCCGTGCCTCCTTGATTTTGATTGCTTGCTCCGTCAACTCGTCCAGAGTTTGCGCTGGTGCGTCAAAGCCTGCTGCCTCAAGCATCTGCTCGTTATAGAGCCAAACGGTAAAGTCGGTATAGTAGGGCAGCCCGTAGCGTCTACCCCCGTAGGTCATAGCGTCGGCATTATAATCAAAGATATCTTCCAGATACTGGTCGGTCCCGGGTAGATCGTCACAAGGACGCAGCCATCCCGCTTCAACCCATTCCGCGAGATCATCATCGCGCACGTAGCAGCAATCCATCGGTGTTTTGCCGACGAACAAGGCGACCATTTTATCGTGGTAGTTGCCCGACACTGCCTCGTAGGCGACGTCGACATTAGATTGACGCTCGAAATATTCGATATTTTCGCGCACGAGGTCCGGCTCATAGGGCCAGCCTTTGAAAATTACCCCTTCGGGCTTTTTCCGCAAGCAGCCTGTCATCAAGCCTGCCCCTGCCAACGCCGATGTTTTAAGAAAATCGCGCCGCGTTATGCCTGCCACTTCACTCCTCCAACTGTCGATTGACTTTCCATGTGCAATTTTAGCCTATCTCTCGTTTCTTGTCAAGGATTGTCTTCTGATTTATAAAGTTGGATTCCGTGATAGAATTTGCGAAGATTTTTAGCCTAGCGATACACTATTTGACAGAATTGTTTGCCCAAACGTAATATTACATTTATTGGCTCATGTAAAAACGGAGTGCAATTACGATGAACGCGTTGACGGCGGGGAAACCAGATGCCCCGCCTACGGTTTTTGAGGTAAGTCAATGCTTTTGCACTAATTCTTAACATGAGCCTACATTTATTTAACATTTTTAACAAATCTGTAATTTTTCGATTGACAAGTTGTTGCATTTCTGATAAATTTCTCTATAGAAGGGGTATTGTTACCAAACAATACTAACTCAGGAAACTGAGGATGATTAACAAACCTATCTGAATTTCAAATGGGAATCCTAGCACAATATCTAGGCAGTTCCATAGGATTTTTCGGATAGACACTTTGAATAAATAGGAGGCTAAGATAATGTTACGGACAAAAGTATCTTTAATCCTGATAACGCTCCTTGCTATTGGAGTCATTTGGAGCTTACCCTCAACTGTTGACGCACGTGATGTCACTGTCCTAGTGTTTAACAACACACCCGAATCGTGGGGTGTTTGGGGCCCGCCTGCCCGAGATCCCGCTGCGTTCGATGGTGGAAAAATTAAAACCGCACTTCAAGGCACGTGGTACGATGCCATCTTCAAGCAGTTCGGCTTTACAGAGGGCAAAGACTTTCTGGAGATCATTGGCGACGATGTCGCAAGGTTTGAAAGGGAACTCTGGAGCGACAAGTGGGATGTTGTTGTTTTCAATTACCACATCTGGCGAGATAGCCCTGACCTGCAGGCGTGGATTGAGCAAAATGGCAACAAACTGAAGGAGTTCATGGACGAAGGTCATGGCGTCATCAGCACCGGCGGTCGGGATCCCGAAGATAGACCGTTGGTAGCCCTTTGGGACGGTATGGACAAGGCGTTGGCTGGGTTCCCCGTGGCGGACAAATGCTGTCTCGCGTACGTTGAGGGCACACCGTTGACCAAAGATATGGTGGGCGGCATTATTGATACGTCTAAATCCCCGGATCCGACCTTCGTGGGTGACGGCGATTTCCCCGGCTATGATAGGGGTCTATTGCCCGGGCACGCTGAAGTGGCAGCCGAAGATATTGGTGATCCCAATATTGCCATTATCGTCTATGGACGAGTTCAAAGAGGGGCTTATGTCCTGAGTGGCAGCGCCGAAATTACCAATATGAACATGGGTTTCGGTCAGAAGGAGCTCGGTCAAGGCAATTCATGGCTCCTCTGGCGGAACATGATCGATTGGTTTGAAGATGCGAACCTTCGCTCGGTGAATCCGAAGTCACAGCTACCCATGACTTGGGCACAAATTAAGACCGGTCGATAAACAATAACCCAATACTTGGGGGCAAGTGTGACTTGCCCCCTTTCCGCAATTTTCATAAAAATTAAAGGAGGATAGATAAGGATATTAGGGAGGGAATATTATGTTTCGCACGATCTTATTATTTTTAATTGGCATCTCGTTAATCTGCCAGTTTCTACCAATAGGTGTGGATGCCAAAGTCCTTGGTTACTGGACCTTTGACGACCAAAAGAAGCTCGGGCAGGATTTGTCACACTTCGGAAATGATGGGGAATTGAAGGCAGGGGCTTGGACACGGCAAGGAAAGGTCGGCGGTGCGTTGAACCTAACAGGTGGCGGGGACCAAGCACCACACTACTTTGAGGTGCCTCATGACAATAGCCTAAATGTCAAAGACCAAGTGACCTTGATGTGTTGGATCAGTTTTAGCGGTCCCGCAGAAGAACAGAGTTTAATCTATAAAAATGGTCCCTTTATATTAGAAGGCGACAAGAAAGATCGGACGTTTTGGTCATCTTATGGATTGGTTAAGTGGCGTGATAGGTGTGCATGTGGTACTTTTGGATTCGATGCGAACACAGAAGGCGGCCGATCGGCTGTGTTGCCCGGGGATCCGTTGATTCCCGAACCAAATGATTGGCACCATGTTGCGGCAGTAGCAGACGGCACTGAAATTAAAATCTACCGAGATGGCAAAGAGAGGGCAAAAGGTGCCCAACGCGGACCGTTTAGAAATTCCGAGCAGTCTTTGACAATTGGTTACGATCACCGCGTTCCGGTGGACCGGGTCGGCGGTGCGAGACGTCACCTGCGGGGCACCATAGATGAAGTGATGGTTCTCGATCAGGCACTGACCCCGGCTCAGGTTCAAGAGGCGTTTAATCTCGGTGAAAGAGGGAAGTCCCTCACCGAGATGGTGGAGATTTTTTCGGTCGAAACCGAAGGCAAATTAGCCACGCAGTGGGGCGCGATTAAATCGACAAGACAGTAAGCGGCTTGTACGTTGTGGAAATATGACTCTAGACCCACTATCTGACTCATATTGATATGGATAGTGGGTTTTTTTACAAAAGGAGGGTTATCCATGTATCGCATTGGACCAATTTTTGTATTTCTGTGCATCTATTTTTTCAGTGTGTTGCCTAGCCACGTTGACGCCAAAGCCCTCGGTTACTGGATGTTTGATAACAAAAATGAGGTAGGGAAGGATTCTTCGGGCTTTGACAATCACGGCGAGCTGAAAAAGGCTGCCGTCCATGATGTAAAGGGACAAGTCGGCGGTGCCTTGAAATTGGATGGGGTCTCATGGCTTGAAGTCCCGCATGATGATAGCCTCAACGCCAAAGATCAGATTACTCTGATGTGTTGGGCAAATTTTGATGCCGGCGCTTTAGGGGAATCCAGCGAGGTATCCTTGATTTACAAGAACGGTCCTTTTATATTAGAGGGGGATCAGAAAGACCGGCGATTTTGGACCTCTTATTCGCTGGCAAAGCTTCGTCCAAGAAAGAAGTTGGGAAGTTTTATATTTGAAGCGCAAATGACGGAGGGGCGTGTGTTTACAGCCCCTGGGGATAAAGACCATCCCGAAGTAAACGAATGGTATCACATTGCAGCGACAGCTGATGGCACAAAGGTGCGACTTTACACCAACGGAGTCGAAAAAGCATCCGCTGACCAGAGGGGTGAGTTCAAACCTTCGGAACAGGTGTTAACGATTGGCTTTGATTTACGTATTCCGCCGGACCGCGGTGGATCTAAGCCTTATCATTTTGGACTCCTCGATGAGGTAATTATTCTCGATAAGGCAATAACCCAAAACCAAGTCAAAGAAGCAATGGAGTTAGGCGAAAAAGGGAAATCGCTTGACAATTTTGACGTGCTCTTTGACGTCGCCCCTCAAGGCAAATTGGCTGTCAGATGGGGGGAACTTAAAGCAGGAAGCAAGTAAAACGGACCAATAACACAAATTGATATTATCTATCTTCCTATGACAAAGACGGGTGGATAGATTGTTTCGATGAAAGGAGTGTTATCAATGTCTCGACGAATAATTATTTTGGGTTGCGTCATCATCTACTGCCTTTGCTTTCCCTTGATAACCGTTGATGCCAAGCTTCTCGGCTATTGGGCTTTCAACAGTAAAAAGGACTTTGGCAAGGATTCCTCTCCGAACCGCAACGATGGAGTGGCGAAAGGCAACGGAACTGCTGAATGGATTGCAAGAGGCAAAGTAGGTGGCGGGTTGAAACTGAAAGATGGTTGGCTTGAGATCCCTCACGATGATAGTCTTAACGTGAAGGATCAGATTACGCTGATGTGTTGGGTTCAATTCAGTGGCGAGGGTGATCCATTTGGTGGTACAGGTCGGGATCAGTCCCTCGTTTGGAAGAACGGTCCATTTGCGACAAACAAGCGATTCTGGACCTCTTATGCCTTGCGCGTATGGCGCAGACATACCAAGTTTGGTAGTTTCGGCATTGATGCCAACATGACAGAAGGTCGAAGCGCGGCAGCGGATCCAGACTTTCCTGACCCAGGGGATGCAGACAAAACGTGGTATCACATTGCGGGCGTCGCTGATGGAGCAGAGGTCCGAATTTATACCGATGGGAAACAGAAGAAAGCCTCCCCGCAACGGGGGGAATTCCAAGCAACAGATCTCCCTTTAACGATTGGCTACGACTTACGTCCCGGCTTGTTGGCTGGGCGCGAATATCTCTACGGGATTATTGATGAGGTCGTAATCGTAGATACAGCATTGACTGAGGCTCAAATCAATGCAGCAATGGATTTGGGTAACAAAGGAAGGTCGCTTGAGGGATTCGGTCCCGTTTTTGCTGTTGACCCCAAAGGCAAATTAGCCACGCAATGGGGGGAAATTAAAGCGCGGAAGTGACTATTGTCCGCGTCTTAAACCAAGGATGCATTCACTCCCCAATTTGGCTAGAAAGTGAAAGGAGAATTTCCAATGTTTCGTATGATTTTAAGTACTGGGATTTTGTTAATCTGCTTTTTATGTTGCTTGACAATGAATGTCGATGCGAAAGTCCTCGGTTATTGGACGTTTGATGACAAAAATGATCTCGGTGAGGATTCGAGTCCACTCGGCAATGATGGAGAGATAAAGGGCGATGGAAGTGCCGAATGGACTGCAAAAGGTAAGGTAAGCGGCGGATTGAGTCTAAATAATGCTTGGATTGAAGTGCCACACAACGATAGTCTCAACCTCAAAGATCAAGCAACCCTGATGTGTTGGGTTAAATTTGCCAACCCCGGCGATTTTGCCGCTGGCGGTGGTCGGGAACAGTCCTTAATCTGGAAGTATGGACCGTTTGAAACAAACAAGCGATTTTGGACATCTTACGCTTTGCGCGTGTGGCGTCCCAAATCAAACTTCGGCAGTTTCGGATTTGATGCCAATATGACAGAGGGACGCAGTGCGGCCGTTGATAAAGAATTTCCTGACCAAGGAGATATAGAGGGAACATGGTATCACATCGCAGCGACCGCTGATGGCGCAGAAATTCGGGTCTATACCAACGGCAAAGAGACGGGAAAGGGAATCCAAAGAGGCGTATTTCAGGCTTCTGATCTGCCTCTAACAATTGGGCATGATTTGCGTCCTATATTAGCACATCATGCGTTTGTCAACGGTATCATGGATGAAGTTGTAGTCGCGGATAAAGCATTGACCGCTGCCGAGATCAAAGAGGCAATGGCATTGGGTGAAAAAGGAAAGCCAATTGAAGGGTACAATCCGATCTTTGCTGTTGAGCCCGCGGACAAATTGGCCACCCAATGGGGCGCAATTAAAGCACGGAGGTAGGAGTTGTCTGTATCTAAAATCAAACACACACTCACTACCCAATCTGGCTCGCAGATGCAAGGACAATCTTTAATGTTGCGTACCGTTTTAGGCACTTGGGCGTTGTTAATCTGCCTTCTATGTTGTTTGACGACCAACGCTGATGCAAAAGTCCTCGGCTATTGGGCTTTCCAGAGCAAAAAGGATCTTGGCAAGGATTCCTCCCCAAATCGTAATCATGGGGAGCTCAAAGGCGAAGGTTCAGCGGAATGGATTGCGAAGGGCAAAGTAGGCGGCGGGATAAAATTTGATGGTAAGTCTTGGCTTGAAGTGCCTCACGATAATAGCCTCAACGTGAAGGACCAAATTACACTGATGTGTTGGGCGAAATTTGGTAATCCCGGCGATTTTACAGGGGATGGTCGGGAGCAGTCCTTAATCTGGAAGTATGGACCGTTTGAAACAAACAAGCGATTTTGGGCTTCTTATGCCTTGCGCGTGTGGCGTCCCAAATCAAGATTCGGCAGTTTCGGATTTGATGCCAATATGACGAAGGGACGCAGTGCAGTGGTCGATCCAAAATTTCCGGATCAGGCTGACTTGGAAGAAAACTGGTATCACATTGCAGCGACTGCTGATGGCACGGAGATCCGAGTTTATACTAACGGTAAAGAAACAGCAAAGGGACCCCAAAGGGGCGAGTTTCAGGCTTCTGAGTTGCCCCTAACGATTGGTCATGACCTGCGTCCCATACTCATACATTTTGCTTTTATGAACGGTATCATGGATGAGGTTGTGGTCGCTGACAAGGCACTGACCGGAGCTGAAATCAAAGAAGCAATGGAATTAGGCGAAAAAGGGAAACCGATTGAAGGGTACAATCCCATTTTTGCCGTTGAGCCCGAGAGTAAATTAGCCACCCAATGGGGTGCGATTAAGGCGCGGAAATAGAAGTTGTTCAGATCGGTTGTTTGCTGATGGGGGTCGGCAAACTCCGTGCATTCTCACGTATTCGGCTGCAGCTATAGATAGGGGGGTAATCAATGTTTCGTATTATGTTAGTTTTCGGCGTGCTGTTAATCTATCTTTTGTGTTGCCCCTTGACTAACACTGATGCCAAACTCCTCGGTTATTGGGCTTTCGAGGATAAAAATAATCTAGGGAAAGATTCCTCTCCAAGCCGCAATCATGGAGAAACGAAAACGTTCGTCGGTGAAGCACAATGGACGGACAAGGGCAAGGTAAAGGGAGGGCTGCAACTACCGAATGGTCAAGAAACTTGGCTTGAAGTCCCGCATCATGAAAGCTTGAATGTGAAGACAGGGCAAATCACCATGATGTGTTGGGTCAAGTTTACGGACCCCGGGGCTTTTACAGGCTTCGGTGAAGATGGCTCCTTGATTTGGAAAAATGCGCCTTATGCAGAAAATAAGCGATTCTGGACTTCGTACGCCTTGCGACTGTACCGACCGGGGATTAGTCGAGGCTCGTTCTCGTTTGACGCAAATATGACGGAGGCACGAGCAGCGGCAATTGATCCGGATTTTCCACTCGTCGTGGATGAATGGTATCACGTTGCAGGGGTTGCTGATGGTACAAAAGTAAGAGTTTACACCAACGGAAAAGAGAAAGCAGCTGGCGATCAGCGGGGGGTATTCCAACCTTCTGATAATCCGTTGACAATCGGGTTTGATCTGCGCGATCCGAATGAACCTGTTGCTCGACATTTTCTGGGATTTGTTCGAGGTATCATGGATGAAGTGGTAATTTTAGACCATGCGCTGACCGCAGGTCAAATCAAAGAAGCCATGGAGTTGGGCGAAAAAGGGAGGTCGCTTGAGAGTTTCCAGCCTGTCTTCGGCGTGGAACCTCAAGGTAAGTTAGCAGTTAAATGGGGCGAGATCAAAATGGCAAAGTAGTTTAATCTTTGTTAGGATTTCAAAACCGTAGCGGGGTTTAACTCAACTAACAGGAGGTATGACCAATGTCTCGACGGTTTATCATTTTTGGGGGAGTGCTCATTTTCCTTCTCGGCACTTTTCTAGTAGATGTTGATGCCAAGCTTCTCGGCTATTGGACGTTTGATGTCAAAGCGAATGCACACAAGGATTCTTCTCCCAATAACAACCACGGAGAATTCAAAGGGGGTGCCGGATGGACGCCACAGGGCAAGGTTGGCGGCGGCGTTGTACTAGAGGAAGGGGCGGACTCCTACTTTGAGGTCCCTCATGACAACAGTCTGAATACGAAGGATCAGGTCACGTTGATGTGCTGGGTTAAATTTACACGACCCGATTTCGGAAGAGATCAGTCCTTGGTTTGGAAAAACGCGCCTTTTAAGGAGTCAAACAAGCGATTTTGGGCTTCTTATGCACTGCGAACGTTTCGTGAAGGGTTTAAGTTAGGCGGGTTCGCATTTGATGCCAATACGGAAGGTGGCCGAACGGCTGCGGTAGATCCAGATTTTCTTGTAGCGAATGATTGGTATCATGTTGCCGCGGTCGCAGATGGCAAAGAGGTCAGAGTCTATACTAACGGGAAGGAAAAAGTGGTTAAGGAACAGAGAGGCGCGTTTCAAGCAACTGAATTCCCGTTGACCATTGGCCACGATTTGCGTGACCCGGACGCTGGTAAAGTCCGCCGGGATCAGTTAGGATATGTCCAAGGCATCATGGATGAAGTGGTGGTCCTCAGTCACGTACTGACCGCTGCTCAAGTTAAAGAAGCCAAAGAGCTAGGGGACCGTGGGAGGTCACTCGACAAATATGTTCCAGTCGCTGCGGTCGAACCCACCGGCAAAATAGCCGTTAAATGGGCGGAGATTAAAGCGCGGAGGTGAGTGGGTGTAATTGAGTCTAGGTTGTTCGGAAGTAGAAATTCCTTGACAAGCTAACCGCGTCTGATGTAGACTGTAGCGGTTGTTAAACCGGCAGCAAACGGCCTACGCCGGGATGTTGGAATTGGTAGACAAGCTAGATTCAGGATCTAGTGGGCCCTTTCGCCCGTAGGGGTTCAAATCCCCTTCCCGGCATTTATCTAAAAAATCTTGGCTCATGTAAAAAGAAAGTGCAAAACACGAAGCGAAATCGTAGGGGCGGGGTCTCCCCGCCCGCCGTAAGGGTTGGGGGACCCAACCCCTACGAATATTCGGTTTCTCTGCATTAAATCTTAACATGAGCGAAAATCTTTAGGTCTGTATCCCAAACATTTATGTTTGGGATACAGACGGCTGACGCACATATCATGTAGCGTCGTTTTTTTTGTATCACGCCTTTTATCTTACCGGATCACCGCGAACTTTCCACTCACCGAATTCTTTCCCCTTTGCCCCTCTCTCAAGGCTTCAATGTGATAGACGTAGATACCGGGGGCGATCTGTTCCCCAACCTCGTTCCGTCCATCCCAACGTTGAATTGAGGTGTTGTTGCGATGGTCAATCTGTTTGATGAGATCGCCGGTACTGTTGTAGATTTGGATTGTTGCACGGTCGGGTAGATTGCGGAATTCCATTGGATGCGAGCCCCCGTTCAGACGATATGGATTTGGGACAAAAATCACCTTGTCTAAGTTCAATTCAGGGGCTGCGATGGTTTCTTCAGGGAGAGTGACATCTACGATTTGAGAGAGTTGACTTTCTCCACCGGATGGATTCGTCGCAGTGATTGCGTAGAAATACCGGGAACCCGGGTAGCCATCGTGGTCAACAAAAGTAGAAGTTCCGGACGGGACCGATGCAATCCGCGTCCATGGGTCACGACCGGTGTGGTTACGATAGATAAAATATCGGCTGATATTACGTGTAGATTTTGTCCAACCGAGGATAATCTGGTCTCCGTCGCGTGTTGCTGCTAAACCTGTCGGCACATCCGGAAAATGATCTGGGCTGATACTGACGGCAGAGGAATCAAATTCAAGCAGTTGCTCGCTGGCGTGCACAGGACGAATTTTGTAGGTGTATTCTACGCCGCCCTGAATTTCTCTGTCGTCAAAGGTGGTTCCTGTGATAATCCGCCCAACCTGCCGGAATCCATCCTCACTCCCTGCCTGTCTCAAAACAGTATAGCCAACCACTGGATTGATCGCTGCCCCCCATTTCAACCGAACGGTTCCTCTGACAACTTCAGCAGTTAATCGTTGCGGCGTAAAGGTAACAGTTTTTGCCGCATTGATATTTTTCTGTAGGTCTGCTAAGTTTTCGCCGGCGACGAGAGCAAAAGTAACAACGATAAACTGGTTAGGCGGTATGTCATAAGGACCCGCTGAAATAATGGATACATAATCCCAAGGTGGAAGGTTAAGTGCCTCTAAATGGTCCTTTCTGGCAGTAAAAATATCTGGATTAGCCATGAAAAGGGATCGACCTTCATCTAAAAACAGGTCTAAGATTTGTCGCTTCTCAAGATCGAAAAACGGGATAATCTGATGGGTATTCAACTTCCCGTCCAGCAAGGTGAGACCTGTATGTACCTGATTAAGCCCATCGGTATCATCTCCATCATAGGTAAATAGCGTTTGATGTGCTTCATCCCAATCCACCCAATCCTGGCTTAATTCCCCAGTTGCTAAATCGGTCCCATCGACATCCCAGTTTGCCATCGTTGCGACATAGATACCCTCAAGTGTTTCATTGCCGTTGTTTTTGACAGTCAGCCTTATCACAACGAAATCGCCTGCATCGGGCTGATTATTGGTGCTCCAAGAAAAACTCTGCTGACCAACTGCGATATTGAGCGGAAAACCAGCGATCCCGGATGAGTCGTATCGTGCTATAATTGTCTGTCGTTCATCTGGATCTACTTTTGCAACATTCGTTGGTGCGGCTTGCCATTCCCCAATTTCGAGGGGACCCAGGTCAGTGGGATCTAAATCCCATGCACTCGCTACATTTCCATTTGCATCACCGACCCAAATCTCCGATAGCTCGTGGAGATAGTAGGCCTCTCCAGATTTGGTAAATCTAAAGTTGCTAGTCAGTCCATCTTCCCCAATTGCGGCAAGCGAGCCCTCACCGACTATGTGGAATTCGACATTTCCCGATGTGTGTACTTGAGTCAAACCGATAATTGGGGCAATCAGGTTGATGAGAAACCAAATCGCACCTAGAAAGATTTTTTGAATTTTCATCTTTACCTTACTTTGATGGTATATGTAAATGAGCTCTTGAAAGCAATTGAAATAGCATAGCAGAAGTGGAAGAGGGTGTCAAGATTAGAAAACAGTTGCGGAATGTTTGAAAATAAACTACAATCTAAAATAGTGAAATGAATACCCACACCCAACTTGGAAAGAACTATGACTTCTGAGAAAAAGACAGGTTTTGTATACCACACTGATTATCTCAACCACGATACCGGAATGCAGAATCCCGAACGTCCGGAACGTCTACAGGCGAGCATCAAGGCACTGCAAGCCTCTGATTTTTGGGAGGACTTGTACCAGATCGAAGCCACTCCTGCGACGATTGAGCAGACCTGTTATGCACACGTTCGAGAGCATATTGATCAGATCAAGTGGTACTGTGAAAATAATCTTCCCCTCGATTACGATACACCAACCTCGCCCGCGTCTTATGACATTGCACGCCTTTCGACTGGAGGGGTGTTGAGGGCAGCAGATGCTGTCATAGCAGGCAACGTGAGCAACGCCTTTGCCCTTGTCCGTCCGCCCGGACATCACGCCACTCCGAACCGTTCAATGGGCTTCTGTCTGTTCAACAACGTTGCAATCGCGGCACGATACCTACAGCGTGAACATGGAATGGAGCGTGTCGCAATTATCGATTGGGATGTCCATCATGGCAACGGGACGCAGGATATCTTTTATGATGACGCTTCCGTTTTCTTTTTTTCCGCGCATCAAGTGCCTCTCTACCCCGGCACCGGTATGGCAAACGAGACGGGTACGGGTAACGCTGTTGGCACAACTTTGAACATACCGATGCGTCCGGGCAGTGGATCCGGTGACTACATCGAAGTCTTCCAAAACCTCCTTAAGCCGGCCCTACTCGATTTTTCTCCCAATTTCCTGATAATCTCGTCTGGATTTGACGCACACCGTTTAGATCCTCTAGCGGCGATCAATATGACCGCAGACGGTTTTGCGAGTCTGACCGATATCCTTTGCGAAATTGCGGCAGAAACTTGTGAGGGACGATTGATCTCAGCACTAGAGGGTGGCTATGACCTTAAAGGGCTATCCGAATCGGTTGTCGCTCATGTTGGGCGGTTGAGGGCACATGCGTAAGTCAGATCTTTGACGCTCCCATTGCATTGAGGCTCAAAGCGATTTACACGCTGTGACAAACTCCGATGAGGTCGAGGTATACCCGATAATATGTTCAAAATTACGCAACATGACCTTTCGCAGCCAGCCTCCCTCTGGTAAGCTTGGATCGACTGTATCAGGATACTCGGCGGAATGCGTGCAATCCCGAAGCATGATGACCCGATAATTGTGCTCGACTGCACCGGCGAGGGTTTGGTATAAACAGGCACGCTGGCTGAAACCAACCGCAACCAGATTCTTGATGTCATAGCACCGCAAGTGGTAATCGACATGCGTCTCATAGAATCCTGACCACTCCCGTTTGGGAAAGTCTGGCTCATGCGGTAACGGCTGGATCGACGGGGAATAGTTCGGTTTATAGGGCGTTCTTGAGGCAGGTGATTGCCTTGTTTCAGCAAGGGGATCACCCCAGCGTGTACCGTGGATCTCTCGTTTGATGCTGCCCGGCTCATCAACGAGGGAGAAGTCATTGTGAATAAAAACAACCCTCATGCCTGCCGTGCGTGCCGCAGCCAACGCCGGCGCAATCCCATCTTCCACATGCCGATTTCCCGCCCCACAATCGCTATCCACAATCATGAAAGCGGTTCGATTCAATTCAAGTTCCAATTCACCGTGTTGAGTTTCATTACTGTACCAACGCACAGGAAGCGTTAAGCTAGCCATAGTGAACCTCCTCTCCAATCAATCAGTAACTCGATGGTTTTGGTGTTGCGGGGGGCCAATATCCGTTGGGGTCTTCATTCCAAGGGTGTCCGCATAGCCGAGAAATCACGCACCACTCCGCCGATGTGAGATGTGCATGGTTATGAAAAAGGAAACGTTTCAGACCTGCTGCCTCCGAAGCTGTGAGGATGCGATGTAGGTCTCCAGCAGTCATTGGATCCCCGCCGTGTGGCATCCGCCCTGTGTCCACCCAAGGGACAATTTTCTCCGGCTGACTGACCGCTGCAAGTGCCCGTTCGGTTTCAGTCGTAACGACTTGATCAAAGAAAGCTTGGGGAAACCCCAAATCCATGTCCGATAGAGAGTTTACCTCCGGCAAATCTATACCCATCCACGCTTTCAGCACGGTAAAGCAATCCCGTTCGGTCAAATGCGGATTCCACTCTTGAATCTGTCCTATCCAACGGGCGACGGTGCCGTACATTCCGTCGAAACCCCGATGCCAGAAGTAGTGTTTGACGAGCAGCACATCAACAATTTGATCCCAAGCATGGAAATCGAGCGCAGTCATTCCAGAAAATACGGCTGAACGGGGACCATTTCCCAATAACAACTTGCGCGGGGATTTATCCAGTTCATGCCGAAATGCCTCCCCTGTTTTAATTCCATCCTCCCGCCGCCAGCGGAGCCAGTAAATCGCATCCTCATTGATATCGAAGAGGTTCATCTCCGATAGCACGCCGTAGGCTCCGTAATAGCGGACTTCGGCGGAGGTAAGATTGCGAAAACGCTCATGGAGATGGCGTCTGCCACGTTCAAGTCTGTCTGGATTATATCCTCTGATAGCAGCTTGGGCTTTGGTTGATTCGGGAATATCCGCAAACACGGCATTTCCGTGATGCCACTCCAGTTCATAAGCGGACTCTGTCCAACCATCCATGATACCGCCATCGACCTGTGGAAAGCTGCCGAATGTCTCATCCCAGACCGCTGCCATAGCAACCGCGCCGTAGGGATCCTCCTCCAGCGGAAGCGGTTTCGCACCCGTTGCACCGCTGCCGGGGGCAAAGATGAAAATCTCCCAACCGCGTGACTTGGCGTTATCGAGCATCGCATGGAGCAGCTTCTCTTTCGAGGGATCGGTTTCTGTGTCTCGGACATTTGGCTCCAACCCGCGATTGCGATAGGCTTGCGGGTTGGAAGGAAAAGCAGGAATGGTGAATTGACCCTGTGCATCGGCAAAAAGTGTGCGCCCAAAAACAAAGCCTTTGATTCCACCAGCTTCCCACGCATCAAAGATCCGTTCATAATCGTTCATCACCGGTTCAAGGGGTTGACCGATGCGTATCCACGCTTGCAGTGCCATGTTGTGAACTCCTTTTTTGTCGAGATGTTTCTTGAGATACCTCTTTTGCTATGGATTCCACTTTTACCCCTACCCATGAGGCATAATATAGCGGCGTCGATGATAGGCAATGCGGAATCCCTGTCGTTGGTATATCCGCTCGGCGTTGCTGCCCGTTGTTGTCTCCAGCGTTGTCCATCGGTTGCCCATCGCTTGTGAATCTGCAACCGCTCGTGCGATCATAGCAGAAGCGATCCCTTTGCGGCGATGTTCAGGCAGTGTTGCGACATGGTCAACGTAACCCATGCCAAATTGTGAGTAGACCAGCGTTGTACCTGCCGGCGCACCGTCCACACGTGCTAGATAGCGGCGCACTTCAGGCACGACTAGCACATCGCGTCCGACTTCCCCCATCGTCTGGTCATGACCGAATCCACGGCACATGATATCCGCCCAAAGGTCGTATTCCTTATCGAGTGAAACATCAACTTTCGCGACAGTTTCGGCGGGCGGTGGTGTAGTGGATGGATCATAGACCATCGCCGATGCCAACATGCCCTCCGTGAAGCCACGCCTCTCCAACCGCTCGCTAAGGTTAGCAGGACGGTCTAGTGGCGAAAGGGTGAACATGCAGTCGTATTGTTTCTCTTGAAACAGGCGAATCGCATCGTCGATCAACCTGTCTACTTGGGCATCGTCCACGTTCACCTGTACAATGCGGTGAAAGAAGTCCATCGCTGCGCGGTCATGACTGAACGCTAGTGCGCCGTTGAGATCGTGATTGTCACACCACGAAGCGCGAAGGGTAATCCAGAGTTTTTCAAAGGTAGTCATCAGTTCGTCAGGCATAATTACACTCCTATGACATGATTACATCAGGGTGATTCTGTCTCTGCCAATTAAACAGAACGGCTAAATCGAGGCTCAACCAACCGGAAGGTCAGCAGGACGCTACAAAAGACTAAGACAGAACACGAAATAAACACAGATTCAAAAGAGAATCGATCAATCAGCAGCCCAACCACCGGCGATCCCAGCAATGGTACTGTCTGAAGAACACTCAGCAATCCCAAGTATTGCGGGTGTTTTTCCTGTGGAGAAATCTCAAGTGTGTAGTTTGTAAGAATACGACCCGATACCGGTGTGAATCCCAAACAGGCATATACAAGCCAGTACCAGTGCGCTCCCATCGGCAGGCGACTCAAACCGACCGCCAGCAGAGGCACACACGCGGCGACAAAGATTAGCACGCGCATCACAATCCGATTGCCGTGCCGATCTGCGATATTCCCCATCACTAAGGCACCGAGTCCGCTGACTGTGTTTTGTGCAATCAACAGCGTTACAAAGTTTCTTGACACTAATCCTAACGTTCGTTTTCCAAAAACGGTATAGTGCGGAAAAATGGGCCAACCTGTGTAGAATAACATCAGGACTATTGCGAATATACGAAAATTCCGGTCATATCGCAGCAGCATCAGTCCAGAACTGAGATATTTGAGAAAAGGCACGGTTCGCGCCGAATGGTCATCAGGGGGTTCACGAAAAAACAGACTGGCGCACGCAGCAAAGCCAAAGAACATCCCCGTCATCCCAAATATCCAAGCATAATTGGCAGTGTCGCCGCGAACCCAACGGGGCATCACAAGCCAGACGATAATAATTGCAAGCGTACAGCCGATGAGACTGGCATAAGCCAATAGGCGACCCCGTCTTCTAGGACGAATCAGTTTTCCCTGTAGTGTGCCGTTCGCTAGGACATTGCTGCCGTAGGTCAGCCAGTGCAAGCCATACAGTGTCAGAAAAATCGCTACGATTGTGTTGTTTGACCAACTTCCAAATTCAAGGCTCAGTGCCAGCACTAGCCAAGGAAAGGTAATACCGAAGGCGGAAAGTATAAACACCATTCGTTTTCTTGGCATTTTTGCCACGCGGTGTGCGATAAGAATCTGAGGTATACTTTGTCCAATTCGAGAGATGAGGGGCAGCAGTCCCCGGATAAACCCCGATAAAGTGTAGACATCCAGAAACCCCGGCATTACTACCGATTCAGTCTTGAAAATCCAGCCGAGCCTCATAAAGATTTGGTTAGCCGCAAACACAACGAGATTGCGCTTTTCGTGCTGCTCGACCTCTTTCTCGATTGTGTTCATAAAGAAAAATGCCCTTTCCAAGACCGAAACAAAAAATCGTCACTTCGGCAGTATGGTTGCAACCGGAGTGACGACTTTGATAAAAATCTGGGATTCAAGGTGCGATTACTACTCCTCAAGCCAACTCATCATACTTCGTAGATCCTTCCCTACCTTTTCGATCTTTAGCTCTGACTCTCGGCGACGGAGGGCTTGTAGCACGGGTTGGTTCGCTTGATTTTCCAGTACCCACTCCCTAGCAAATTCTCCGTTCTGTACCTCTTTAAGAATTGTCCGCATACGCTCTCGGACGCCATCATCAATGACACGAGGCCCGCGGGTGAGATCGCCAAACTCCGCCGTGTTACTGACATCATTGCGCATTTTGCTGAGTCCACCCGTGTAGATCAGATCTACAATCAACTTCAGCTCATGCAAACACTCAAAAAACGCCATTTCCGGTTGGTAGCCAGCCTCGACGAGGGTATCGAAAGCAGCCTTAATCAGGGCGGTCGTCCCGCCACAAAGCACCGCTTGTTCGCCGAAGAGATCGGTTTCCGTCTCCTCGCGGAAGGTAGTCTCAATGATACCCGCCCGCGCCCCACCGATCCCCTTCGCATACGCGAGTGCGATGTCTCTGGCATGTCCCGTTACATCCTGCTGGATAGCGATAAGGCACGGTACGCCGCCGCCTTCTTCAAAGACCTGTCGAACGAGCAGCCCCGGTCCCTTCGGTGCAATCATCGCCACGTCAATGTCGCTGGCTGGAATGATCTGACCGAAATGGATGCTGAAACCGTGTGAAACCATCACCATGTTACCGGCTTGCAGATTCGGCTCGATCTGATTCCGATACACCGCCCCATGTTGTTCATCCGGGATGAGAATCTGGACAATATCTGCTTCAGCAGCGGCTTCGTCAATACTTTTGACGGTCAATCCTTCCGATTCTGCTGCCGGTTGGGAGCGGCTGCCGGGTCGCAGCCCGAGGACAACGTTTGCGCCGCTGTCCTTGAGGTTCAACGCCTGTGCGCGTCCTTGGCTGCCATAGCCGATGACAGCAACAGTCCGTTCCTTGAGTAAATCAAAATCTGCATCGCTATCGTAATAAATTGTTGCCATGAATACTCCTTATATGTAAAACGTGAAAACGCAATCATGCGTGGCATTACTTTGCGGCACCGCGCATAATTGCAATTTTACCGGTGCGGGCAAGTTCTTGAATGCCGTAGGGACGTAGCAGATCAATCGCCGCCTTTAGTTTCCCTTCGTCGCCAGTCACTTCGATGATTAGGGAGTCGGGCCCGACATCCACTGTGTGGGCACGGAAGATCTCGACAATTTGGAGAATTTCGCCACGGCGTTGCGGCTCGGCGTAGACCTTAATCAGTACAATCTCCCGCTCGACGTGGTTTTCAACAGTAAGATCTGTCACCTTGATTACGTCAATCAGCTTGTTCAGGTGTTTGTAAATCTGTTCAATGATCTGCGCGTCCCCATGTGTAACGATTGTCATGTGTGAAACGTCCGGATCATCAGTTTCAGCGACATTGAGGCTGTCAATGTTAAATCCGCGCCCACTGAACAACCCCGCAATTCGCGCGAGGACCCCGAAGCGATTTTCAACAAGTACGGAAAAGATGTGTCGTTCTTCAGTCATTATGCCAAACCTCGTATCACATCGCCAAGTCCCGCCCCCGCAGGAACCATTGGGAAGACATTTTCCTCTTCATCAACGATAAAGTCGATAACAACGGGACCGTCGTTGATGCCTTTTGCTTTCTCCAGTGCCGGACGGACATCTTCAATTCGCTCAACACGAATCCCGGTCGCCCCAAATGCCTCAGCGAGCAGTGCGAAATCGGGGTTATCGTGATAGTCAACAGCGGCGTAGCGTTTCTGGTGGAAGAGTTCCTGCCACTGCCGAACCATGCCGAGATACATGTTGTTGATAATGAAGATCTTGAGCGGGAGTTTCATGGTGATAGCGGGAACAAGTTCCTGTATCGTCATGATGTATGAGCCGTCGCCATTGATGTTGACAACCGTTTTGTCAGGACAGCCAAGCTGTGCACCGATTGCTGCTGGCAAGCTGAACCCCATAGTGCCGAGACCACCGGAATTTAACCATTGACGTGGTTCGGTGAATTTGAAATATTGCGCCGCCCACATCTGATGCTGTCCGACATCTCCAACGACTATCGCATCCGGGTAAAGGTTGTAAATCTGCTCGATTACATACTGCGGCATAATGTTATCACCATTTTGTTCATACTCAAAGGGATACTGCTCTTTCCACTCATTAATTTGGCGCATCCAGGGTTCGATATCTACGCGATGCACCCGTTTGTTCATTTCCGCTAATACGCGCTTGGCATCGCCGACAATCGGCACATCAATGGGAACGTTCTTGCCAATGCAAGAGGCATCAATGTCAATATGGATCTTCTTCGCGTTCGGCGCGAATTTCGTCAAGTCCCCGGTAACACGGTCATCGAATCGGGCACCGACCGCAATGACGAGATCGGAATCGGTAAACGCATAGTTAGCGCAGCAGGATCCGTGCATACCGGGCATCTCCATTGCCAGCGGATGGGTTTCGGGAAACGCGCCTAAGCCCATTAGTGTTACGGTAATTGGAATACCTGTTTTTATTGCTAACTCACGCAGTTCTTCAGAGGCGTTGGAAAGCGTTACACCACCGCCCGCGTAGAGTATTGGACGCTCGGCGTTGTGAATCAGCTCAACCGCTTTTGCGATCTGGCGTGGGTGTCCCTCTACCTTCGGTTTGTAGCTGCGGATATTGATCTTCTCTGGGTAACGGAATAACGATTCGTGGATCTGCGCATCTTTGGCGAAATCGACGACGACGGGCCCAGGTCTGCCCGTGCTAGCGATATGGAATGCTTCTGCTATGACCTCAGCGACTTCATCCCCACTTTTGATTAAATAACTGTGCTTGCATACCGGGCGCGTCACGCCTATAACATCACACTCTTGGAAGGCATCGTTCCCCATTAGATGGGTAAAAACCTGCCCCGTGATTGCCACCATCGGAATCGAATCCATATAGGCGGTTGCGATACCGGTCACTAGATTTGTGGCACCGGGGCCCGAAGTGGCAAGCGTCACACCGACCTTACCGGTCGCCCGTGCATAGCCATCGGCGGCGTGTGACGCACCTTGTTCGTGCCGCATCATGATTAGTTTCACATCAGGGTGATCGTAGAGGGCGTCAAAGATTGGCATCGCTGCGCCGCCGTTGACACCGAAAATATACTCCACGCCTTCCTGTTTGAGACTTTCAATCAGTATTTTTGCTCCTGATAGTTCCATAACAATCTCCTCTTAAGTTTGACACATGTAACGTGAGACATGAAACGTAATAAAAAACGCATTACGCTTCACGTATTAATTTTTTATTAAGAATATACCCAATAAAAAAGCCCTCCCGTTCCAACCCTCAGTTGTCTCGATTGAAAATTTCGAGAACAACTTGTGAGGACATACTTGGAGACGAGAAGGGCTTTCTCTAAAGTCCTTACCGTGGTACCACTCCAATTCCCTTTTGTCAATCAAATACTGTGTGTAAAAGGGCACTCATTGGTATGCGTAACGTGCATGAATTCGGCTAACCCTACTCAGCGTTTTCAGGTTAGCAGCTCCAGGGCGACCTTCAGTCGGGGTTACTTGGGGAAATCTCTCAGCCGGTGGATTTCCCGCTCTGTCAAGACCGTTCGACTTACTCCTCCCCTTCATCGCTTTTGTGTATTCAATTTTGAACAAGATTAATGATATATATTTAGAAATATAGCGTACCTTCAGTGAAACATCTGAAGGCACGCTATCTCATTTGCAATCGTCGCCTTAGCCTTTTGCAGCGGCGTAACGTCTGGCGACCTCTTCCCAGTTGATAACGTTCGCCCAAGCCTCGATATAGGCAGGACGCAGGTTCTGATATTTTAGATAGTACGCATGTTCCCAGACATCAAGACCGAGTATCGGTGTATGTCCCTGCATGATGGGGCTATCTTGGTTAGCAGTCGAGTAGATCTGCAAACCGCCGGTTTCATCAACAACGAGCCATGCCCAGCCGGATCCGAAACGGGTTGTTGCAGCGGTGGTAAACTCTTCCTTGGCAGCCTCAAGCGACCCACAAGCGGCCTCGATTGCAGCGGCGACCTCCGGCGTAGGGGTACCACCACCGTTGGGGCCCATTATGGTCCAGAAGAGTGAATGGTTGGCATGACCGCCGCCATTATTGATAACAGCTTGCCGTTTGTCTTCTGGCACCTGGTCGATGTTACGTAACAAGTCTTCGACCGACAAGGCTGCCAAATCATCAAGCCCTTCAAGAGCGGTATTAAGATTAGTGATGTAAGCCTGATGGTGTTTTCCGTGATGGATTTGCATCGTTTGCTCGTCAATGTGTGGTTCCAGAGCGTTGTGAGCATACGGCAGGTCAGGTAGTGTATGTGCCATTAGAATTTACCTCCTTGGGAATTCCTATAATTTTGAAGTTGATAAATCAACACTAACTAAAAACATATAGTCCTTAAATCGCCCTATTATAACACATAGAATAATTAAAGCCAAGCGATTTTTGTAAATGCTTGATTGACCGCCCTAATAATCTGTGATAGAATAGATTTACGACTTAATAGATGAGAAGGTTAGACACAATGACACGTGAAACCATAGTTGTTTTAGATTTCGGTTCGCAGTATACACAGTTAATCGCACGGCGTGTCCGCGAACACAAGGTGTACTGTGAGATTCATCCCTACACTATTCCGCTAAATCAGCTGGCAGCCCTCCAACCGAAAGGTATCATTTTCTCTGGTGGTCCTGCAAGCGTCTACGCGACAGATGCCCCCCTGCTCGATCCGAAGATTTTAACGCTCGGCGTACCGATTCTCGGTATCTGTTACGGTATGCAGCTTATCGCGCACCTCTCCACCGGCGGAAAAGTGCACCCCGCCGATGAGCGCGAATTTGGTTCGGCAGAATTGACCGTGGATCTGCCGATCCCGTTGTTTGCGGATCTGTCGAAGACGGTAGATGTCTGGATGAGTCACGGCGATCGAATTGATGTTTTACCTGATGGATTTCATCCTGTCGCCCACACCCATAATTCCCCAATAGCAGCGATTGCAGATTTGGATCGGGACATCTACGGCTTGCAATTCCATCCGGAGGTTATCCACACACGCGATGATAACCGGCTACTCGCCAATTTTGTCTATGAGGTCTGCGAATGTAGCGATGAATGGACGATGGAATCCTTCATCGCCGAATCAACAGAGAAGATTCGCGCCGAAACGGGTGGTGCTCGCGTGTTATGTGCCGTAAGTGGTGGGGTTGACTCGACAGTGCTCGCGACGCTGCTTAAACGTGCGGTCGGGGATGCGCTGGTCTGCGTTTTTGTCAATAACGGTCTGTTGCGGAAAAATGAAGCAGATCAGGTATTGTCAACCTTTCGGGAACTTGGCATTGATGTTTATTACGTTGATGCTGCCGAACGGTTTCTCGAATATCTTTCGGGTGTTGAAAGTCCGGAGCAGAAGCGTAAAATTATTGGAAATCAGTTCATTGAAGTATTCAAAGAAGGATTAGAGCAAATTGGACAGATCGACTTCCTAGCGCAGGGTACACTTTACCCCGACGTAATCGAGAGCGTGTCCGTCAAAGGACCATCGGCGACGATTAAGACCCACCATAATGTCGGTGGACTTCCTGAGAATCTGCCGTTCAAACTGATTGAACCGCTTCGTGAACTGTTCAAGGATGAAGTGCGAGCGGTCGGATCAGAACTGGGTATCCCGAAACAGGTTCTAGGACGGCATCCATTCCCCGGTCCCGGTTTAGCCGTCCGCATCTTGGGTCCAATCACGCAAGAACGTCTTGACATGCTTCGGGAAGCAGATGAAATCTTCATCGCAGAGTTACGGAACGCAGGACTATATGACGAAATCTGGCAGGCGTTGACTGTGTTTCTTCCTGTTAAGAGTGTTGGCGTGATGGGTGACGAACGCACCTACGAAAACGTTGTAGCTTTGCGCGCTGTGACGAGCACCGATGGCATGACAGCGGACTGGGCGAAGATTCCTCACAACGTTTTGGGCATCATTTCCAATCGCATCATCAACGAGGTACGTGGTATCAATCGCGTCGTTTATGATATCAGCTCTAAACCGCCGAGCACGATTGAGTGGGAATAACAAAGAAGAGTTCATTCCAAGAGTTCATTAGTACATTCGTCATTGTATAGAACACAGATCTGTACTCCATACTTGCGTTAATTAATGAACCAATGCCCCAACAAAAGGAAAACAAACATGCCTACTCCTCCTGACTATCGGATTATCTACAATTGGGATGGTGCTCCCCACGGCTACTCTGAGCCGCCGCAGTCTGTAAATGCTTTTCTGGAAAAGGCTTACGCCCCTCTAGAAGATACGCAGGTCGGTGCCCATTTCTGGTGTATAGGGGAACATGCCGCTCGCTGGCAAAGTGATGTCCTTGAACAGCTCGGTGATGTCCATGGTCGGCGTTATGAGAGTGCTCCGTCATACATCCACACTGAAAACATCCGTCGGATGGCAGAGCGCGGCGAAGATCCGCAGCAAGCCATTATTGATCGTGGGCATCAACTTGGGATGCATGTCTACGCCTCAGTACGCATGAATGATAATCACTTCAGTGGAGCGCAGATCGCTGATTTGGAAACACTGCATCACACGGAACTGACACAGATGCGGATCAAACATCCGGAGTGGCTGCTCGGCGATCAGACATCGGAGTGGTTCGCGCTCTCATGGAACTTCGCTGTCCCCGAAATACGGGAACATCGCTACGCACACATCAAAGAAATCTGTGAACGATATGACTGGGATGGCGTCGAATTGGACTGGCAACGACACGCCTTTCACCTACCTGCCGACGATGCGTACCGATTCCGATACGTCCTGACCGACCTTCAACGAGCGGTGCGACAGATGACCGACGCGCTAGCGCAGAAGCGCGGGAAACCGTTCTACTTAGCGGCGCGTGTGTCTGGTACGTTGGAGATGTGCCGCAACATCGGATACGACATTCCGACTTGGGTAAACGAGGGGTTGGTGGACATCCTGATTCCTGCGGGTGGTGCTGCGACGGATCCTTCCCTAGATGTCGCAGCTTTTGTTGAACTGTGCCGAGATAAGCCGATTGCGGTCTACCCCGGATTTGATGGCGGCTTGCCCGACCCTTTCGTGGGACCTGAAGATGCCGAGACCAAAGACCGAATGCGTACCCGCGCTATCGCTAGTCGATACCACAGTGCAGGCGCAGATGGCATCTATGTCTTTAACTGGCACGCAAACCGCAATTCGAGACGAGAATTGCTTTCGCAGATTGGATCACCCGATACATTGCAAGGCACGGACAAAATTTATGCGGCAACCCATCGCTTTCTACAGGAGACAGGAGAATGGCGGGGTGCTTACCGAAATGACCGCCTTTGGGGCGATGTCCCGGTTGCTCTGAAGCGGACGATCACCGGTGAGGGTCCAACGATTAGGCTAAATGTAGTGGACGATTTATCGCCTGACACCCCGAAACAGATTGAGCTACGGGTGCGACTGGATCAGTGGGTGCGTGGCGATGTGGTGAGGGTCTCGTGGGATGGGACAGTCCTTGATAATCCCACAATTCGCTACTGTACCATCAATGACCCGCATCGTATTTCGGACGTGAGCGGGGCAGCGTGGTTGTGTTTTGAGATGGAGGTGCCTCTAGGTGTCGGTTCACACGAAGTCAAGGTTGTGCTTGAGGAACGTCACCCGAAGGTTGCCTCTGACATCGTGTTGACAGATGTGGAGTTGGTCGTCCGCTTTTAAGGCAGTTATTATGTGAGATGCACATTGATACCCTTGAACCAAAGAAGAACTATCAGTCAATAACCCCGCCCTGAAGGGCGAGGCTTGCAATCCCGTGCCAACGGGCACTTGCAAGTTAAACCGTTGACTAGACGATTATATCGCGGGTCTAAGGCGTGGCAGCCTAACTGATGTTTCAGGTGCTCCCCAAGCCTGATTCCGCTCTGATGCCGTGATGTCGATGGGGTAATACACACACCCACAGGAGTGATTTACAATGTTTGTTCCTGTCGTTGACAAAAAGCGTAACCCCTTAATGCCGACCACACCCGCAAGGGCAAGGAAGTGGGTGAAGTCGGGGAAAGCCACACCGTTTTTTCGGAATGGCGTATTCTGTGTAAGGTTGAATGGCGAACCCTCTGGCACCCAAACCCAAGAGATAGCCGTTGGGATTGACCCCGGTAGCAAGAAAGAAGGATTCACTGTCAAGTCAGAGAAATCGACATATCTGAATGTACAAGCCGACGCTCATAACAAGGTTAGCAAAAAAGTTGAAGCACGGCGTCAATTGAGGCGGGGTAGACGGTCACGGAAGTGTCCGAATCGGAAGCACCGCACCAACCGCATGGTCAATAAACAACGGATACCCGCCGGCACACGGACACGGTGGGATTGGAAACTCCGAATCCTCGACTACCTGTCCACGATGTTTCCGATAACGCATGTCTGTGTTGAGGATATCAAAGCACGGACATCGAAAGGTGCCCGTACCTGGAACGAGTCTTTTAGCCCCCTTGAGGTAGGGAAGCAATGGTTCTACGCTGAAATCCAGAAGCGTTGGATATTGGTCACACTCAAAGGTTTTGAAACAAAAGCAATTCGTGATTCGCTCGGACTCAAGAAGTCTGGCAACAAGATGTCCAACGACTTCAACGCCCATTGCGTAGACTCATGGTGCTTGGCATACCATGTAGTCGGAAGCGATACAGATCGAGTGGACAATACTGGTGTGTTTTATGTCAGTCCGATACCCATTGCACGGCGGCAATTGCACAGACAGAACCCACAGAAGGGTGGCAGACGCCCACGCTACGGCGGTACAATGTGCAAGGGCATAGCCAAGAACACACTGGTAAAGCATGTAAAATATGGATTGACGCGTGTTAGCGGATATATGGAGCAAAAAGGTTATTCCCTATACGCGTTGGAGGGCAAACGTCTCACTCAGTCTGCCAAACGTGAGAGTTTCAAACTCCTCACACGATTAAACTTTAACTATATCTAAGAAGGAGCACTGTTTCCTCCCCGCCTTAAAAGACCGGGTTTCCACAGCGAAGATTTCGATGACGCTAGACAGTCAATATCAACCTAAAAAAACGACAGTGGATGCGGCAGCTGAAAGTTCCGATAGATCGGAATGTCCCGATCGAATCGGGATCCTCGGTGCGGGACTCGAAGGGCATAAGTTAGTGATTATCTGCCGAGCCGTCGTTTTTACACTTCTGACGCTATATGTCGTATTTGGTCCCTTTTATAAACAGGTCCTGAAGGGTAAATCAGACGCCTTCCGGGCATGGCGGATGTATCATACTCGTGGAATCGGCGTTTGTGATGTAGAATTTTTCATTCGACATCCAGATGGCCGTATCGAGTACATTGACCGTTTCCAAGTATTAGGTCGTGACAAATTGCTGGGATCACATCACTCTGCGCGGCGGATCATGTGGGTAGAAGGTGTGTTGGCGGTGGGGCAACGTCTACGACAGAAAGTAGGGAATGTTGCTGATTTGCGGGTAAACGCCCGTATCGGCACCCGTGACGGATGGAAAACCCTATATGTGGATAAACGCATCGAATAATAAAGGGTAACAGCGGAAACATAATCAGCCTTGCAAGCCATATTACGCCTCCTACAGCATTTCTATAACTGGGCATTGTGTTATCGTGATTCCACCCGTTCCGTGGGCTTAATCCGAATCGGATTGGTTCTGCTCATCTGGTCTGAATGGGCAGGTGAACTGATACTCTGTCGGGATGTACGGCTGGGTGCCATTCTACTCAATTCTGCGTTTTTCCTCTTTAGTGGGCTTATGTGTGTCGGGCTATGGACGCGCGTGTCATCAATGGGCACAGCCATCATTGCCTCGATTTTGTTTAGCATACATGGAGAATTCAGGCATCATCACACCTTCCTCTTGGTCATGGTTACCTTCTTCATCGCGCTGACACCGTGTGGCCGCTCATATTCCTTAGATCGTTGGTTGGCACTCCGCCGCTCGCTAAAATCAAGTTTACCACCACCACCTGAAATCGGCAATCTGTGGGGGCTACGCCTCATTGCCATTCAATTGTCGATGGTCTATTTCTGGACCGCCTATGAAAAACTTTACTGGGGATTTTTGAGTGGTGCCCGTATGGAACTCCTCGTTTACAACTATTATGCGGGGTATGACTACGCAAATATCCCTGGGTTTTCTGTGATCTGCTGTATTGTTGCAATTACTACTGTGATACTGGAATTTCTACTGGCTTTCGGGCTGTATATCCCCAAATTTCGCAAATACTTGATGCCTGCTGGGATCGCCTTGCATGTCCTTTTTTACCTCTTATTACCTATCCGCACTTTCACTTTAGCCATGATTCTCTTGTACCTCGCTTTCATCCCAGCGACTTCCGTTCACCGTTTCATTGACGACATGCACGAGGGTTATCAACCTGCTTAAAGAGGAGACGACATAACCATGAAAGTCACCGATATCGAAACACACGTTATCTGTCCACCGTTTCAAGCATGGAATAGCGAGGCATTGACGCGCTATCAGGGTCCTGACTTCCGTTATCGCACGGTCTTTGTTGTTCGCACGGATAACGGGTTGGAAGGTTTAGGTGAGCATGTCGGCAAATTATGGGATGGGATGGATGAATGGATTGAGCAGCTGCGCGGTACGAATCCGTGCGATTGGTTAGCGCACCCATCGCTCCCTATCGCCCTCGCGCCAGCAATCTACGATCTGGTCGGCAAATACAACGACGTTCCTGCTTACAAACTGTTCGGACCACAAGCCCGTTCACGCGTACCGATGGCGGCGTGGACCGTCTCACAAACACCTAAAAAGATGGCAGAGGAGGTTGAGCACGCAGCCGCTGCGGGTTACACATGGCTCAAGTTCCACACCTTCCACTGCCACAACGTTGTCGCACAGACCGAGGCGATGCAGCTTAGGCTTGAGGAGAACGCAACGTCGGGCTTTAAGATTCATTACGATATCAACTTCGACAATACGGTGGAACATGTCTTGGACTTGGCGCGGGAATTGATACAGTTCCCTATTGCAGGAGCGATTGAAGACCCGTTGCGTACGCACGATTTTGAAGGGTATCGCATACTGCGAGACAAATGTCCGCTGCCGATCTACTTCCACCATCTACCGCTAGGTGGACGGGAGGCGTTGATGGGACTCGCAGACGGGTACATGCTGGGTCACGCCTCCCCTGGACAGGTTATTCAACGGGCAGGCCTGTTTGAAGCGGCGAATGTGCCGTTCATGATGCAGAACACAGGTGGTAACATCACACGAGCATTTATCGCACACATGGCAGCGGTCTTCCCGATGGCGACACTTCACCACGTTACCTGCACCCATTTGTGGGAAGAGGACGTTGTGACACCGGCGTTAGAGGTTGCTGGCGGGACAGCGCGTGTGCCAGAGGAGCCGGGGTTGGGCGTGACGCTTGATCGTGATGCGCTTGCTCACTGGTCTAAAGTTGAACCTGAACCATTACCACGCGCTTTGATACAGATTCAATATGCAGGTCTCGCGCCGATTTACGCACGGCTGCCCGTCCGTTCTGTGGGCGATGGTCTGGGCACCGGTCCAAGTTTCATAGATGGACACGGTCCCGGTTATAATCAGCCGGTTGATATGTACTTCTGGGATGATGATGGTTCGGCAGCGTTTGCGGAAGCGTGGGAACGCACGGAAGACTGATTTGACATTGCAGTTGACTCCTCCATTCTAAGTATCGCCTCAAAAACCTACCTCTCCCCACTCTGAATTATAAGGATACCCATCAATCACACAAAACTTCCTGTCACTTTTTTTTGGAAGTATGGACAGATTGTGTCCATACTTCTAAAAACGGGTTGCAAGTGCATGCAAATATGCGGTAAATTTTTTGAGCCAGTGACAATATTCATTCTATAGACATACCCCACTGAAGGATGCTTAGACGGTAATTCGGGGTATCTTGACTACGCGTAGTCAATGAGCCAAGTGAATACGGAACGGGCAACTACAGTGGGGTGCCATCAAGGATCCTGTAGGGAATAACGATCGTTATTCCCTACGGAAGGGCGTAACTCGTACCCAATCTGCAATCAACAATAAGAATCCCAACGATTAAGATGAAAATGTAACTGTTTGTAACTGTTTGTAATGTGATTGAAAGTCTATGACAAAACGTTTCATACTGAAATAGGGACAATTTTCCCATTTGCGCGGGAAAAATGGGAAAATTTGATTTTCCCATGGAAAACGTAACCTTTTTAATCTCGCTCATGCTACCTTAACACCTTAATCTTTTAGCTGCGTAAGTTCTAAGGCGTTAGGTTCTTGAGAGGGAAGGAGGCACAGCAAATGCAATGGAGATATAAATCCACATATTTCGTGCTAGCGAGCGTTGTCCTCTTAGGTTTGACGACGCTGATGGTAGGCGTTGACGCACAAGCACAGATTGCCTTTGTGTCTAATAGAGCTGGGAACTGGGACATCTATGTGATGGACGCTGATGGGGGGAACGCTCGAAAACTCACAGACAGCCCCGCACCCGACCGGCACCCCACATGGTCCCCCGATGGTGAACGCATCGCCTTCGAGTCCGAGAGAGATGGGAACTTAGAAATCTACGTGATGGACGACGATGGTGGGAATCAATTAAACCTCACAAACAATCCGGCGGATGACTTTTACCCTTCATGGTCTCCCGACGGTAAGCGCATTGCCTTCAGGTCCTCCAATAGGGATGGAAATTGGGGCATCTACGTGATGAACGCCGATGGAGTGCACCCTCGAAATCTCACCAAAAGTCATCGTCGTGCTGACTGGCAGCCCTCATGGTCTCCTAGTAGCAAACGTATTGTCTTCAGTTCTAGGTCTGGGCAAGAAGCACACTGGGACATTTACGTGATGAATGCCAATGGAAAGAACCCTCGAAACCTTACCAAAAGCCCCCACCGTGCGGATTCTCATCCCTCATGGTCTCCTAGTGGTAAACGCATTGCCTTCACATCTAGGGCTACGGATTGGCACAATTCGCGCTCAGACATCTATGTGATGGACACCGATGGGAATAATCCTCGGAACCTTACTAAGGATTACCGCGGCGCAGACTTTTATCCCTCATGGTCCACCAATGCCAAACAGATTGCCTTTACATCTGATAGGGCTGGGAACTTAGACATTTTTGTGATGGACACCAATGGTGGGGATCCTCGAAATCTCACCAAAAATTCTTTAGCAGCTGAATCTCAGCCTGCATGGTTTCGTTCTGCTTATGCAGTTGCGCCCGCTGGTAAGCAATCCACGATGTGGGGGTGGCTCAAACAGGGCACCCGATGAGTGTCCCGATAGAATCAGGAAAGGAGGAACAGTAAATGGGACGAAGATACAATCTCGTATATTTCATGCGAGCGAGCATTATCCTCTTAGGTCTGACAACGCTGATGGTAGGGGTTGACGCGCAGGCACAAATTGCCTTTACGTCTGAGAGGATTCACACCGTAGACATCTACGTGATGGAGGCAGATGGCAGCAATCCTCGACAACTTACCGACGATCGTTGGGCGGACGATTTTCTCTCATGGTCGCCAGACGGTACACGCATCGCCTTCGCCTCCCAAGATAACAGAAATTGGGACATCTATGTGATGTCCGTTGATGGCGGGAATCCTCGAAATCTCACTAACAGCCCCCATGGTGAGTGGGAACCTTCATGGTCGCCAGACGGTGAACGCATTGCCTTCGCCTCCGATAGGGAGTTGAAGACAGACATCTACGTGATGGACGCCGATGGCAGTGATCCGCAAAACCTTACAAACAATCGCCATACTGACCGCTATCCTTCATGGTCGCCCGATGGCAAATACATTGCCTTCGCTTCCTATAGGGGTGCCAACTGGGACATCTACGTCATGAACGCCGATGGCAGCAACCCTCAAAACCTCACAGGCAGCCACCGTGACAACTGGGCACCCTCATGGTCTCCCAACGGTAAACGTATCGCCTTCACCTCTGCACCTAAGGGAGATGAAATGGAAATCTACGTCATGAACGCCGATGGTAGCAATCCCCAAAACCTCACCAATCATCCCGCAGTTGACAAGTTGCCCTCATGGTCTCCTAACGGCAAGCAGATTGCTTTCGTCTCTGATAGGAAGGGCAACTTGGACATCTACATCATGGCTGCCGATGGTAGCAATCCCCAAAACCTCACAAACAGCCCTTTTCCGGATGAGTCTCATCCTGCGTGGTTTCATTCCGGTTTTGCAGTTGATCCTGCCGGTAAACAATTCACGATGTGGGGGTGGCTCAAGCAGGTCGTCCAATAACTAACTTTGAGACAGAAGGAGGCACAGCAGATGAAACGGAGATACAGTCTCGCACATTTCATTTTAGTCAGCGTTATAGCCTTGGGGCTGGCATCGCTGGCGGTAGGTGTCAACGCACAGGCACAGATTGCCTTTACGTCTGATAGGGATGGGAACGAGGACATCTACATAATGGACACCGATGGAAAGAATCAGCGAAAACTCACCAATCATCCCGAAGATGAGGACGATCCCTCATGGTCACCGGACGGCAAACAGATTGCCTTCGAGAGGGACTGGGACATCTACGTGATGGACACCGATGGTGGGAATCAATTGAACCTCACAAACAATCCGGCGGAGGATTTTCACACTTCATGGTCTCCTGGTGGCAAACGCATTGCCTTCGTGTCTGATAGAGATGGGAACAGTGAAATCTACGTGATGGACACCGATGGGCAGAATCCTCAAAGACTCACAGATAATCCTGCGGTTGACCATTCTCCCTCTTGGTCTCCTGACGGCAAACGCATTGCCTTCGTGTCTGATAGGGATGGGAACGAGGACATCTACGTGATGGACACCGATGGTGGTAATCGTCGAAAACTCACTCAACACCGTCGTGGTGATGGGTCACCCTCTTGGTCCCCCGATGGCAAACGCATTGCCTTCGTATCTAATAGAGGGGGTTGGGACATCTTCGTGATGGACGCTGATGGACAAAATCCTCGCAACCTCACCAAAGATGGCGATGCCTGGGGCTACTTTGATCCCTCTTGGTCCCCCGACGGCAAACGCATTGCCTTCTCTTACGTCGGAAGGAATGGCAAGGCGGACATCTATGTGATGGATGCCGATGGACAAAATCCTCGACAACTCACCAACAATCCTTTAGCATTTGATTACGAACCTGCTTGGTATCGACCTGTGTTTGCAGTCGCACCTGTGGGTAAGCAATTCACGATGTGGGGGTGGCTGAAACAGATCGCCCGATAACTGCCACACCGGGTACTAGAGTGCGTTTACTGAGGAATCAACGTCCTCAACTCTCGAATACTCGATAGAATATAATCCGGTGCCGCTGCCATCAGTTGTGCTTTTGTCTGAGACCCCGTCAATACAGCGACCGTCCAAGCACCGGCGTTCTTGCCCTCTTGAACATCCACCACAGTATCCCCAATTTTGAGGACCTTGCTTCCATCTGTAATACCGAGCTGTTGCATTGCGTCATGGATCATCTTCGGGTTGGGACGTCCTACACCGATCTGCTCGGCACTCCCTACATAGTCAAGCAGTCCTTGGCCCAGCCAGCCTAGTTGGGAGACGATTGCCTGAACCACCTGCATCGGAAAGCCGCTCCCCACCCCAATATAGATACCCTTGGATTTGAGGTATCGGAAAAGCTCGGTTGCGCCGTCAATCTCCGATATACTCGAAAGATTACTTTCCAGTTCATGAAGAAAATCACGATACACATCATCGCCGATGCGCTCGACATTGGTGGGAGATAATTCTGCAACCTCTTTTAGAAGGGTTTGGATAGCCTCGGACTTCTGCTTTCCCCGATGCTTGTTAATTAGGTCTGGGGCGAGGTTGATCCCGTGCTTCGCAAAGGCGCGCATCATACTGATGACCATCAGCGGGTGTCCGTCGACTTTGTCGTTGACAGTGGTTCCCGCCATGTCGAACATTGCTAGCTGAATTGGTTGGGGGAGCATAGTATCAGATAATCTCAAAGTAGCGTTTGAGTTCCCAATCCGTTATAGCGCGATGGAATTCCATAATTTCATGCTCGCGTGTAATGACGAAATGGTCCACAAACGCATCACCGAGGCAGGCTCGACTGATTTCGCTGTCTGTCAACAGATCCGTTGCTTCCGCCAACGATCTTGGCAAGAGTTCAAACCGATCTTGAGGGGCATTGTAGGCATTGCCGTTAAACGGTTCACCGGGGTCGAGTTGATGTTCGATGCCGTATAGCCCAGCAGCGAGGCTTGCCGCCATAGCGATATGTGGATTGCCATCGGCACCGGCTAGCCGATATTCCGTCCGCGTGGATTTAGGGGAGGTGCCGGGAATTGCACGAAGGGCGCAAGTTCGATTTTCAATTCCCCACGAGGCACTGGTCGGTGCCCAAGCACCGGGGACTGTTCGCTTGTAGGAGTTGATTGTTGGACAGATGAGTGCCATCATTTCAGGCATTGCAGCGATCTGTCCCGCAATATAGTGCTTCATCGTTTGAGACATGCCCGAAGCATCGGATTCATCGGCAAACAGATTTGTGTCACCTTCTAAATTCCATAAGCTCTGGTGCAGGTGACCGCTGCAACCGGGATAGTCTAGACTCCACCTTGCCATGAAGGTTGCGACGAGTCCGTGTCTGGCTAAAATCTCTTTCACGCCGGTTTTGAACAGTGCAGCTTTGTCTGCGGCGCTGCAGGCGGTGTCATAGCGAATGGCGGTTTCATACACGCCGGGTCCCGTTTCCGTATGTATCCCTTCTAGTTCAACATCATATTCCTTCATCCCATCGATAATTGCGTGAACATAATCCGCAGCTGCAGATGCTCGTAACACACTATAGCCGAACCAGCCGGGCGAGAGCGGCGTCATGTTCTCAAATCCTTTATCCTCTAGGGAATGGGGTGTCTCTCGGAAGATGAAGTACTCGTACTCCGCTGACATATACGGCTGGAATCCCATATCATTCGCTTTGCGGACGACTGTTTGGAGCAGCTGGCGTGGTGAAACCGTAAGTGGCTGATCTTCGCTCTCGTAAAAGTCAAGCAGAAACAGTGCTGTATGCGGCTCCCAAGGTATTGCGCGATATGTACTCAGATCAATCTTGGCGAGGAGATCGGGATACCCGGTATGCCATCCCGTGACGGTCGGTTGTTCGTAGAGTTGATCAATCATGTCCCAGCCGAATGTCACATCGCAGAAGCCCAAGCCCTTTTCGATAGCAGAGAAAAATTTATCGAGCGAAATGTATTTGCCGCGCATGACCCCATCAATATCGAAGCCAGCGAGCTTAATCTTCTGGATTTTGTCGCTTTCAAGGTGTGCCTTGATCTGATTTATTTCCATAATGCCCTTCTTCTGCGTTAAGGCGGGAGGTCCAACTTCTGCCGAAACTCAATTGACAGATACAAGATATTGAGGCATTAGCCGGTGGTGTCCGATACCGGCTAACGCTGCAGCTTATTTCCCGCGCACTTCATGGTTTCTGACCATTTTAGGAGTCAGGCAAAGCCCCTTCAATCTGATCAACAAGGTGAATCGAATGGATCACGTCACGCAGATCACTGATCGGGACTTTTTGGTTACGGACGCAGTCTACGAAGTGCTCGTGCATCGTTAGAACACCTTCATATCGAGGTGTATCTCGCTCGTCAATGTCATCAACTTCCCAACCGCCCATCGTATGGCTCTGGTTGTCTTCGTGAATTTCGATCTCTGCCGGAATCTTCATGTAACACCCAATTCCCACGCCGTGCAGTTCTGAGCGAAGCACCCGACCCCCTGACGCCCGATTCCCAAGTAGCACACCAGTAACATCATTATCAAAGCGGACGAGAGCGGTGTAACAATTTCGACTTTCGCTGCCGAATTTGTCCCGATACGCCGTCACCTCAACAGGTTCACCACCCGCCATATACCGCAAAAGATCAACAACGTGACACACATCGTTCCAGAGTGTGGTGGTAAACTCCTTGCCATCACCGCCGAGAATCTGCTTGTTGAAGGTAGTTATTGCTGTAGAAACACGCCCTTTCTCTGCCACGCGGCGCATTGCCTCACGGGTCACTGCGGCGTAACGGCGTTGAAAACCGACCATCGCATAGACATCATTTGCGATTGCAGTGTCAAGCAGCTGCTGCGTCTCATCGCTGTTAGCACCGGGCGGCTTTTCGATGAAGATATGCTTCCCCGCGTTGAGGCAATCGAGCGCGGGTTGCAATATCCACTCTTCACGCATCACGCAGTAGATAATATCCAAGTCAACACTGTCGAGCATCTCGCGGTGATCTGTGAATGTATGCGCGAACTCATATTTATTGGCGACCTGATTCAACCGTTCTTCATCAAGTTCGCATACTGCGACCAGCTCGACATCATCTTCGAGACGGTTCACATTCGGATAGTGCGCGCCTTGACTTCTGCCACCCGCACCGATAAATCCTGCCTTTAACATGGTGATTCCTTTCTGATGTAGGACATTTACAACGAGATCGAGACTCCCTGATACAGGGTCTATACTCGAAGATTGGTGAAGTACTGAAGGTGCAGCGTATTTTTTAATCGTATCACGTTTTCTATTGGCAAGGCAACCAAATTCGTGTATAATTCGGTGGAGGGATAATTGGAACTTTTGCCAGTAGAATCACAACCAAGAAGAAGGAAAAGCTCGATGACTGAGACGCAAAAAGAAACCGTAGAGGCACTAGTGACGGAACTCCAACAGGGAACCCTGACGGAAGCCGGTCTGCGCGAGGGTATCACAGACATTGTGGGGACAGACACCCCAAAACGGCAGGACATCCTCTATCTGCAAGCAGTAACCACTTCCCCCGGAGCGGCGGTAGTCGGTATGCTGCTGGTTGAGGATGGAGAACTTCGTGAGGGACCACCTGATCCAGAGGATTGGCCCTATCAGACAGTCATAGAAGCGGTCCGGGATGGCTGGCGGATTATTTCTTTCCCGAATATGGCGCTGCTTGCTGTAGATGAAAAAGAGTTCTACGGCTTGGGCGCTGAATTCATTCTTGAACGCTGGAGGTAAGCTATGCGAATATCGGAACGGAAGACCTATGACAGCAAACCAACCATGACGGATACTGAGGTGCTAGAGTTCTGCAAGAACGGCTATCTGATGCTTGAGGGTGTTGTCCCTGATGACATTAATCGCAGGGCGATGGAATACTGCGATCAACACTCCTATATGGAGCCAAGCGGCATCCTGATGGAAGATTGGTTCGTTGAAAACGTGATAGTTCATCCGGAGGCTGCTGGCACTGTGCGTTCTCTTTTGGGGGCTAACTTTCACCTGCCAATATTGATGAGCAATCATCGTGTGCAGTGTCCCATTCAGGCTGTGGGTGGGTGGCATGTGGACGGCAACTATCACTACACGCACGAACTCAACTTTTTGCAGGTTTTCTACTACCCACAGGATACGCCCATTGAAATGGGACCAACGCAGATTGTGCCGGGCACCCATCTTGTGCGAAACAAAGCGAGGTTCATGGGACATTTGGCTAGTATCAAGGGTGCTATGCCCACTACCGCGCCCGCCGGTTCTATCTTCCTAACCGTATACCATATTTGGCATCGCCGCGGTCCGTCAACTGCTTCGGGCATCCGCAACCTACTCAAATACTTCTACTGGCGCACGACTCCGCCACAACGGGATTGGGTAACCGAACCAGATTTCGATTTTGCGACCGCTCAATACACTGGTCCTGGTGGGGCGTATGTGGAGCAGTTCCGCGACACAATCAAGGTGTCGGAGATGTTCTTATGGCTCTGTGGTCGCTACAAGTCGTTCCAGAATCTAGGTGGGCAAAGCTGGCCCCTGCCCGCAGATCGGAATGACCTTCCTTACGGCTTCCCTGCAGGACTCCCTCAACCGCAATCTGTTGAGTTGTAAGAAAAACCAATATAACGAGGTGAACAATGAGCAACGAAAAATTACGGGCAGGCGTTATCGGTTGCGGCTTGGGATCATATCATGGATATGCCTACGCCAATGCCCCTGAATTTGAACTCGTCGCAGTTTGTGACCTGAAGCCCGATGTTCTTGACAACTTCTTCGAGCGTTCAAAGATTACGCGTGGTTCTGTCCGCGAGTATAACGACTATCACGCCATGCTCGAAAAGGAGAATCTGGATGTCGTCAGCGTGGCGACGCCGGACGATTATCACACCAACCCGGTCTGTGATGCCTCGGACGCTGGGGTCAAGGGGATTCTCTGCGAGAAACCGCTGACAATCAACCTCGGAGACGCGGATCGGATTATTGAAACGGTTGAGCGGAATGGAACCAAAATGTCGGTGGATCATACACGAAGTTGGTTGCCGCTCTACCAAGGGGTGCGAACTGCGGTTCGGGAGGGTGAAATCGGTGGACTGACCCGTATTATCGCACACATGGGAGGGCGTCGGTCAATGCTTTTCCGTAACGGTACGCATCTTATCGACGCGGTCTGCTATTTTGCCGATGCGGATCCAGTCTGGCTCATCGCTGCACACGAGCAAGGCTTTGAAGACTACGGTCTTGAGTACAAGGGGGAAGGTGGGAGAGATCCTGGCCTCGATCCAGCATCGTCAATTATTATTGAGTTCTCCAACGGGGTGCGCGGCATCGTGAACAGTGCTAAGATGACGCCTGCCGGTTGCGAATTCGATCTCCAGGGCCCGAATGGTCGCTACGTTTTGAACGATAACCATTGCAAGGCGTGGAAAACAGATCAACCCGAAGGAACAGCGACGGAAGCACCGGCACCCGAAGGTGAAACCTACGGAGATTACTTCGGCGATAGCTTGATTCATCCCGTTCGAGAACTTGCCCAGATGGTTTGGAATGATGTGCCGAGTAGTTCACCGCCGCGCCGCGCCCGGCACACACTGGAGATTATGCTAGGGGCGTTGCAATCGCAGTCACGTGATAGTGCAAAAGTTCACTTACCTTTGCCACGTGAAGCGTGATGCGTAAAAGCCGAAAACGGGAAGACGAGAAAACCAGAAAACCGAAAAGAAAGTGCAAAACACGTTGAAAATCCCGATATATCGGAGTCCTCCCCGATTCCATCAGGACAGGCGGAACGGGATTTGCACTATTTCTTAACATGAACCATTCTTTTTTAGGAGTTACGCAGTTGAATGTTCAAAGCCGTGTAGTTCAGCGATTTATCGCTGGAGATCTCATTCGTTGATGCCCGATGAATCGGGTAACTATAACCCAAGTTGCTACCTATAATTGAGTAGTTGGTTGGAGTTAAAGTTGATAGATACTGCTTGCTAATACAAACAAGACCACTTTCAATTCAAATCCTTGTTGTGTTACAGCATGAATCGAACGAGGCAGCAATCGCTCAATTAAGCTGCCAGCGGTCTCGACAGACTTACGATGGCAAGATGCCACATAGGTCTCCCACTGTGGATAAGGTCGCTTGGAATTCTGTTTGCGTGTCGGCTTGAGGTCCACTCCAATGGTTGCCAATATATCCTCTATCTCATAGTTATTGTATGCTTTATCCCCGTAGACACAACTGCCCGGTGGTAAGTCAAAATCAAAATACTGTAATCCCTCGACATCACTCATGCTTGCTGGCGTTAGAAAAAACTCAACAGGCTGTTGGCTCGCTGTCACTAACAAGTGAACTTTCAAGCCATAGAAGTACCGACGCTTGGACGCTTGATACCCACGAAATGCCTCATCGGTATACAGTTTTGACCGGCTAATGCGGATATTGTCACAGACCGCAATAGGCAGTGTATCTATCGCATAAATCTGCTGTTGATTGAGTTTTACATAACTTTCGGCTAAGATTTTGAACAATGTGATGAACATCGGTTTAATCCGATGCAACCGTCGATTGAAACGACTTTTTGACAGCATATTGGGGATATAGCCATGAGTGTGTAGAAAGTCACAAGTCACTTGGAAGTTACCACCGAAAAACAATGCAGCGACCACCCCGGTGGTCATGACCTCGGCGTCAGTCATCTGCGCCTGTGGAGAGGTTTTTGAGTTAAGTGCTTCTAACAGCTTGTCACAGAGATAGAAAATGGTTACAATTTGTAGGTCCATGGGTTTCTCCTTTGAGGGGGTATGGGTCAATCCCCTCAAGTTTAACGGAAAACCCATGGATTTTCAATAACTAGCAACGTGGGTTAACTATAACAGAGACACCATCAAGGAGTTCGTAGGGAACGCAGATCTGCGTTCCCTACTGACAGTGCGTAAGTCCTATTTTTAATGAACCAATGGACTAATGAACGCATTGTAGGAGGTGGTTTTTAATGTTTAGGAAAAAAGCGCATCAACACGACGGACATGACCACCATCACGATCATGGTCATGACCACGATGACCACCACGACCATGGGGAACACGATGATCACGGTCACAGCCACGACCATGGCGAACATGGTCATACGCACGGCGTCGTTGACCCGTCCATTGTAACCACGGAGCGAGGCATTTGGGCAATAAAGTGGTCCTTCTTAGGATTGATGGTAACCGCGCTGTTACAGGTCGGTGTGGTTGTGATTTCGGACAGTGTTGGACTGCTCGCTGACACGATTCATAACTTCGGTGACGCGGCAACTGCGATTCCGTTATGGATTGCTTTCTCCTTCGCTCGATTAAAGCCGAGCAAACGGTTTACCTACGGCTACGGGCGCGTTGAGGACTTAGCGGGTATCGCAATTGTGCTTACGATACTGTTCAGCGCAATTTACGCAGGATACGAATCAATCAACCGCTTCTTTAACCCTAAAACTGTTGGACATCTTTGGGTCGTTGCTGCCGCATCGGTGATCGGTTTTATAGGCAATGAAGGGGTTGCAATATTTCGGATTAAGGTTGGGAAAGAGATTGGAAGTGCTGCGCTCGTTGCGGACGGTTATCATGCGCGCGTTGATGGTTGGACAAGCCTCGCGGTCCTCGTGGGAGTACTCGGGATAAAGTTCGTCCATCCGCTTGCAGATCCCATCGTCGGAGTGGCTATTACCATCGCGATTTTTGGGATTGTGTTGCAGTCGGGAAAAGCGGTGTTTACGCGCCTGTTGGACGGTGTGGAGGCTGATGTCATTGATGAGATAAACCATGCCGCTCACCATGTTGAGGGGGTTGAGGAGGTAACAGATGTCCGCAGCCGTTGGATTGGGCACCGCTTACATGCGGAAGTGAATATCGCTGTGCCACCGCACCTCTCCGTCGCTGAAGGACACACAATAGCAAAAGAGGTTCAACATCAGCTTTTCCATCATCTGACCTATCTTTCTAGGGCGGTTATCCATATTGATCCGGTCGAAGAATCTGGTGAACATCACCACAGTATTATGGAACATAGCCACGACGGTTTACCGACCCACTCGCATGTTGTGTAGTGCACAGATTGGACATTAGTCTAACGTAAGTTGCTAGGGCGTGTTGACATTTTGAAGCTGCTCATTCAGCAAACACTGTAATCATCAGGCAATCCGCCATAAGTAGCGCAAACTGTTAGTTTGCAGGCTGGATCACAATCTAACAGATCGTGGTACAAAAGGAGATTGTAGGTCTATATTCATATCTCGACAAAATACACAGTGGCACGCAACAATCCGGGTTGATTGAGCCAAAACTATCGCGCGATGTTCTAGGGGATGTCGATTTTGGAAAATCGACCTACAGAAATCCGAAGCTATCTCTGATGTGTGAACAAAGGGTTGGGAGACCCAACCCCTACGAGATGTGTGAACAAAGGGTTGGGAGACCCAACCCCTACGAAGGGCCATATATTGTCTGTGTGCTCCCCCTTGATTGCAGGATTGAAGGATTTTCAGGATAGAAGTTACGCAGTTGTAGGGAACGCAGATCTGCGTTCCCTACGCACATAGCCATGACAACCCAATCATAGCCACAGGTTTCCTAATCTGTGATCGGCTTGCAGATTGGGCAATCTGCGCTACTTTATGTCAACTGCGTAACTCCTATTGCCTTTTGAGGTAAAGAATGTATAAAGCAACAACTTTTTCGTTTCACTTTTTTCTGTTGATGTGCCTGATTGTTCCGCCGAGTGTGGCAGCACAAGTGGTAGATATCCCGGATCTCAACCTCCGCGCTGCGATAGCGGAACAACTCGGCAAAGCATCGGGGGCAATAATCCCCACAGCGGACATGGCGACCTTAACCAGTCTTGAAGCCCACCATGGTGTACGCGATTTGACCGGACTTGAAAGTGCAACTAACCTGACTAGGCTGGTGATTAATGGCCCCATATCGGACCTGTCCCCTTTGGCGGGTTTGACGCGGCTGAATCACCTGGAGCTTTCTGGCACCTCTGTATCGGACTTGTCCCCTTTGGCGGATTTGACGCAGCTGAATCACCTGTCTCTTGATAGAGCTCCCGTATCGGATTTGTCCCCTTTGGCGGGTTTGGCTCAACTGGAGTACCTGAATCTTTCTGGTGCCTCCGTATCGGACATCTCGCCTTTGGCAGGTTTAAACCGCCTAACAGACCTTTTTCTGTATGGCAACCCCGTATCGGACCTGTCCCCTTTGGCGGGCTTGACCCAACTGGAGTCCTTGGGGCTTTCTAACACTCCGATATCGGACCTCTCCCCTTTGGAAGGTTTGACTCAGCTGTGGTCCTTGGGGCTTCCTGGTGCCTCCGTATCGGACCTCTCTTTTTTAGAGGGCTTGACTTGGCTGAGTCACCTGGGTCTGAATGACAACAGCATATCGGATCTCTCCCCTTTGGAAGGTTTGACCAGTCTGACATGGCTGCATCTGAGTGACAACAACATATCTGACCTCTCCTCTTTGGAAGGTTTAGACCGCCTAACAGACCTGTATGTAAAGGGAAATCTCCTGAGCTATCAATCTATTCACACATATATCCCAACCCTCCAACGCAGAGGGGTTAACGTTAAGTTTGATTCCCGATCCGTTGCAGATCTCTTGAACATCTCAGGCGTGATTACGGCGTCAAATAACACGCTTACCATTTTAGTGAGGGATAGTTTGGGACAGGCATTTGCAGGGGTGCCGGTAACATTTACTGTCGTCTCCGGTGGCGGCATACTGAGTACAACGAACACAACCACAGATGAACAGGGCAGGGCTCAGAGTATTCTCACGCTGGGGGACGGGGAGCAGAACAGCGTTGAGGCATCTGTTACTGGGACTGCACTGGCAATAATCCTTAGCGACACGGTATTATCAGAAGTAAAGCTCCCGGATCCCAACCTCCGCGCTGCGGTTGAGAACCTTCTTGGCAAAGCATCGGGGGCAATAATCACCACAGTGGACATGGCAAACTTAACCCATCTTCACGCCAGAAATATCGACATAAGTGATTTGACCGGCCTTGAAAGTGCAACGAACCTCACATACCTGTCTTTGAATGACAACAACATATCAGACATCTCACCCCTGGTGGCAAATACGGGCCTGGGGACTGGGGATCATGTGCATTTGTGGGGCAACCCCCTCAGTAGTCTATCCCTTAACGCCCATATCCCAGGGCTCCGGGATAGAGGCGTCAGAGTTGTTCCAGATGAAGAAGCCGAACCGTACACAGTGGGACTGGTTTACTTCTTACCCAACGACAGTCAGCCGAGGCCGAATGTAGAGGCACAGCTAGATGAGTTGATAAAGGAAATGCAGGACGGTCTCGCATATTGGATGGAAGTCCACGGGTTTGGCAGAAAAACCTTTACCTTTCAAGCCGATGCCGCTGGCAAGGCAGTTGTGCACCATGTAAACGGCAGATTCAACCAAGCGTATTATATCTATGATCAAGATCATCCTCGTCCTATACTGAAGGTCTGGGACGAACTCGACGAACACTTTGTTTCGCGACGCACCATTTATGTTTGCTTTATAGATGGTGGTGGTGGTCACTCAGGTAATGGAGGCGGTAGTGCCTTGAGCGGACGTGCAGTTATACGCACCCAGCCGTCTGAGAATTTTAACAAGGAACTGGTTGCCCACGAGCTTATGCATGCGTTTGGACTACACCATAAGCATGTTGGGGATGACATGGGACCTCCCAACGAGGGGAACATAGGTGTAAGAGGCCCCTTTGGCGTCTTCAATTCAGCTTCTCGTACTGAATGGTTGGATGTCCATCGTTACTTAAACCCAACACAGCGCAGTGACGATGTCTCCGTCCCACAGGTTCGCATGTTACCACCAAGTTTTGTCTCTCCACCGAATACCATTCGCCTCCGCTTTGAGGTCGAGGATGATGATGGTCTCCATCAAGCACAATTACTTGTCACACTATTATTGGCCAACGCAGTTAAGGATTTACAAGTCGTTGCTTCTAAGCGATTAACTGGCACACATAGCACCGTTGAGTTTGTCACAACTGCCTTAGGAGCAGCAGACACAGCGACAACGGTGACTCTTCAAGTTATTGATGTACATGGGAATTTCTCCAATAACAACTTCCCGATTGATGTTGCCTCTATGATACCGCCGCCCTATGTTGTGTCAGTACCGGATGCCATGTTAGCACAGAGATTGCGGGGGCAGGTAGGAATAGCTCCCGGTGATCCAATCACATCGCATGCGATGCTATCATTATCATTACGGATATTATGGGCGGGCACAGGGGGGGGTGCAAACATTACCAGGATTGCAGACCTTACCGGGATTGATAGTGCAGTTAACATACAATATCTGGATCTGAATAACAACAACATATCGGACCTCTCCCCTTTGGCGGGCTTGACTAATCTGTGGAGACTGAATCTGACTCACAACAACGTATCGGACCTCTCCCCTTTGGTAGAAAATACAGGATTAAGGCGTGGAACTCACATTGCGTTAGACGGAAATCCCCTGAGCTATCAATCTATCCACACGCATATCCCAATCCTCCAGAGTCGGGGAATCTCAGTAGAATTTGACAACCAGGCACAGGAAAGACCACAAACTATAGCCGATGTCAACAACGATGGAGTTGTGAATATTCTAGACCTCGTCTTGATTGCATCCAGTTTCGGACAGTCTGGGCAGAGTAATGCGGATGTCAACGGGGATAGGGTTGTCAATATTCTAGATTTGGTATTCGTTGCGGGTATGTTTGAGGGTGCAGCTGCCGCGCCTTCAGCGCAGCCAGAAGTACCTGAGACCCTCACAGCGGTAGAGGTTCAAGATTGGCTGACCGACGCAAGGGCACTTGAGGCTGAGGATCCCATCATGAAACGCGGATTTCTAATCCTTGAACAACTTTTGGCATCCCTAACCCCAAAGGAGACGGAACTGCTGTCCAATTATCCGAACCCGTTTAACCCGGAGACATGGATACCGTATCGGTTGGCAGAGGACGCTTTCGTGACGTTGACCATCTATGACAGTAAGGGTCAGGTTGTCCGTACCCTTGAGATTGGACATCGGATCGCAGCGGCTTACGAGAATCGGTCAAAGGCAATCTATTGGGACGGCAAAAACGATGTGGGTGAACAGGTGGCAAGCGGCGTGTACTTTTATACCCTAACGGCAGGAGATTATTCCGCCACGCGGAAGATGGTGATTTTGAAATAGTATCAAATGCCCCGATGATGGTTGGAATGGTGATGTTTATTGCCTAGCAGGCATCAATCGGCACAGCTACCTAGACCGGTTGTCCATAATTGAGCATGAGTTGATAAGGTGTTAGGGATGAACATTCACGACAGCGGATATAAGAAACTATTCTCAAATCGTACCATCTTTCGACAACTGATTGAGACCTTTGTCAACCAAGAGTGGGTCCATTCTCTCGATTTCGATACCTGTGAACCTTTGGATAAATCCTTTATCTCTGAACACTACAAAGAGACCGAGAGTGACTTAATCTACAAAATCCAGTTTCAGGATCGCGAGGTCTATATTTATATTCTCATCGAGTTTCAATCCACCGTTGACCCGTTCATGGCGTTGCGGGTGCTGAACTATATCACCAACTTTTACATGGATTTTCTCGTCAATAATAAAAGTATTAAAAAATTACCAGCGGTCTTTCCAATCGTGCTTTACAACGGAGAGGCACGTTGGACGGCACCGGTCAACCTTTCGGCGTTAATTGAGCAGACGCCACCCCTCGGTGCATTTGCATTAGATTTCCAGTATTTTTTGATTGCCGAGAACCGATACAGTCAGGAGGCGTTATTAAAGATCCGGAACATCGTATCAACGTTGTTCTTGGCAGAATCCTATTATGATGTAAAAGTGCTAGAGGTAGAGCTGCTGAATCTGTTTTCATCGGAGCGTGACAGACAGGCGGTGAGTCTGTTCTTAAACTGGTTTAAGCAGTTAGCGTTTCATGGTCGGCTTGAATCTGACGATTATGAGTCATTGGAGTCCATTTATCGGACTGAAGAGGAGGTGAAGACGATGTTAGTCACAGCGTTAGAGAGAGAAAGGCGGCAGATTTTTCAAAACGGTTTGCGTGAGGGTAAGCAGGAAGGCAAGCAGGAAGGGCTGCTTGAAGGTGAACAGAAAGGCAGAATTGAAGGGAGAATTGAAACGGCAAAGGCAATGCTGGCTAAGGGAATGGAAATGACGCTTATTTCTGAAATCACCAACCTACCAGAAGCACAACTTTTGGAGTTGAGAGATGGACTTTCCTCAATAAAAAATTGAAAACAGTGTTAATCACCACTTTCAACGTTGCTTTTGGTCCTGAGACGGTGCCCAGCTTCCTGCCCATCATATCAGAAAACAGTCTTTACCGCACTCAAACACGGAAGCCAATCAGTACGGCTTGGACACCTTTGTTTTGGCAATAAGTCTAAGCAACTTTGCACTTTCTTTTAACATGAACCTTTCGTTTAACTCATGGGGTCATTTGATACAAACTATAAGTAGGGGCAGGAGGCGGGCGAGGAAACCTCGCCCCTACGATTGGATATGGCTCACATAAGTCAACATCCCCTAGCAACTTATGGCAGATGTTAGAATTAATGAGACACTCTCAATACACAGCCAACCCCCTAAATCCCCCTTATCAGGGGGACTTTGAAGATTTCACGCCGGTTGAAATTATTGGTAAATGTATCCTTATTTCTCGTGTTTACTATAGGTTATAATCTGAAGGGAGAGCATAATAGATGCAGCATCTTGAACCGGTAGATATGCTGAATCATATTCGACTGGGGTTGAATTCGCTTGTAGGTGGACTTGATTCGACGAATAAACACATGCCGTATTGGTCTATCGGCTTTGCTGAAGGAGAATTGGGGGATTTTCGTCACTCTGGCGCGTGGGACTGGTGCCACGATGTCGCTAGAGCTATTCACGCTATCGGCATGGCGGAACGCACCACCGGGGAATGCGTTGACGAAGCTATTTGGAGGGATCTTGCCGATCTTCAGATTGCTCTGTTCGATGAGGCGGACAATCTGCCCGGCACAGCGGATAACGATACAAGTGAACGTTTTGTCCATCTCCATAACATACGGGAATCCACACACGCTCTGAACGGTCTGATCCGTCGTGGTGACGAGCGGGCACCCGAGTGGAGTCGGCGGATGATTCGGACTGTTCGCGCTGCACTGGATGACAACGGAGCCATCCAACTTGATCGGCTTCCCTCTTACGTCTCAGAATATAACCATCAGCCGTCACAAGAAGGTCGCGCTGTTGATGCGTTGGTTCGGAACTATCGTATCACAAATGATGAAGCTGCCTTGGAATTAGCAGGACTGATGACTTCCTACGCGCTGGAACACTGTTTCACCCCTGAAGGCAGGCTCAAGGAGGAAGCGGGGACACACGGTCACTCCCTCAACGCCATAGTTGCCGGAATGCTTGACCTTGCGCTCCTCACCAACGATGCAGATCTGTTGAACAGAGTTAAAGCCATCTACGATGTCGGATGCCCACGTTTCAACAGCAGTTTTGGTTGGTCGATGGAATCGTTGCATAAATTTCATCCCCGCGGCGAATCCAACAACACCGGCGACCTACTGCGTGCTGCGCTACTTTTGGGGCACGCCGGATGGGCAAACTACTTCGAGGACGCAGAGCGTATACTTCGCGGACATCTCCTGCCTTCACAGGTTATTGATGTAGATGATCTGCCCGACGACCCCGATGAAACAGATGATAGCCTTCATCGTCGTGCCTCACGCCTGCGTGGTGGCTTCAGTTTTCCAACGCCCAATGATTACCTTTTAAACCCAGATGCGACTATTACAACGTATGATATTACATCTGGTGCCGTGGACGGGATGTGTGAAGCGTTATCCTCCATCATTACTTCAGATGATGCCGGCATCCGCATCAATCTGCTGTTTAGCCACAAAGCGGAAGGGGTACGTCTTACCAGCCACCTTTCGCGAACAGGACGCCTTGAAATTGAAAACCGAAGTGGACGACCGCTGCTGGTACGTATCCCGTCTTGGGTGGAGAAGAAAGAGGTTCGTCTGGAAGTAAATGGTGTGGAATCTCAGAAGATATTCAGCCAGTCATATTTACTTATAACTGGCAATGAGATCCCTTCATCAAGTATCATTACTTTCCCAATGCGCCAAGCACGGACGGTAGAGAGTATATGCTTTGAAAACTACACCATTGATTGGCGGGGCGACCAGATTGTTGCTATGTCACCACCTGCGAAACATCGACCGATGTTTCCACCGTGCGAATAATATCTCAAGGGACCGTCACCCAAAGCGGAAAGCGCAGCTGCCGCGATGGGATTGGGATTCAAAGCAACTTTTGGGACGGGGTAAATAAGGTTATGATGAAACTGCTCGAACAGATGCCGGATACAGTCAGCCAGAAAATTCAGGATGTGTTGACTCATGAAGAAGAAGAGTTAATTCGTGTGTCCACAGATCTGAATTCTGATGGCACCTTTGGAGAGCAGTGGCTCATCGCCACAGATAGGCGCGTGATTGTGGTGCCTGCAGAAGGAGTCAACGGGGTTGTTGACATACCCATCAGGGAATTAGCGGCTGTGCAGACCGAACCCTTAGTCGGTGGCGGACGCTTAGAAATCGATAGGAAGAAAGAGGCGACCCTTTTTGTCCCCTACTCTAGCTCGCTTGCAGAAAAATTCTCTGAGGTGGCACTTGGACTTGAGCAGCTCCGTCAGCAAGATGATTTTTTGATTAACACAGAACTTGACCAGACACGGTGCTCCAAATGTGGTAGGCTCTTACCGGAGAAGAACGGAATATGCACAGCGTGTATTCGTCGGTTGGCAACGCTGGGACGAATTGCTAGTTATTTGATACCCTATAAGGGGCGCGCTGTCCTGTTGGCACTCATCTCACTGGTAACTATCGGTGCAGATCTTCTCCCACCGCTGGTGATGCGGCAGATTGTTGATAATGTGTTCCTGCTAAAGGAGGAAACGGCTCGCAGCATAGATCAGAGGGCAGCACTTCTGGGACAGTGGATACTTGTGCTGATTGGCCTTCGGATACTAAGTTGGAGTATGGAGCTGGCACACGGATGGATAGTTAGTTGGTTGAGTGCACGGATGACAGCGGATATCCGAAGCCACCTTTATCGACGGTTAGAGATGCTTACCATGCAATTTTACTCAGACCGTAGGGTAGGGGCACTGATGTCTCGTGTCACCCGGGATAGCGACATGTTACGGGAATTTCTGGTTAATGGGCTGCCCTACTTGGTAATCAACATCCTAAAGATTCTCGCCATACTCGGTATTCTGTTCTGGATGCACTGGCAGCTGACTCTTTGCATGCTATTTCCCGTCCCTTTCATCATAATCTGGGGTAGGCTCTTCTGGCGACGTATGCGCCGCATCTTCAACAAGCATGGCCAGAGCTGGGCACATCTGAGCGCGCGATTAAACGAGGCATTTGCTGGTATCCATGTCGTAAAGGCTTTCGCGCAAGAGATGCGGGAGATAGGAGACTTTGAGAAAAAGAACAGTGATTTGATGCGGATTTCTAGGAGAACCGCGCGTCACTGGCTTGTGTTTTTTGCAGTGACTAGCTTTCTGACCGGATGTGGCGGAATAATCATCTGGCTGGTTGGGGGATCGGACATGCTTCGAGGCAACTTAACTTTAGGCACCCTCACAGCGTTTTCTGGTTATATGTGGCAGGTCTACGGTCCCTTAGAGTGGCTTAGTCGCGTCAACAGCTGGATGACACGGGCTTTTGCCGGCGCGGAGCGTATTTTTGAGGTCATTGATGCGTCACCCGAAGCTTACGATGATCCAGAGGCAACTGCCCTGGCAGAAATAGAAGGACAGGTAACCTTCAAAGATGTAACTTTTGGCTACGACAAGAGCAAACCGGTCCTTCACGAAATGGATCTTGACGTTGCTCCCGGAGAGATGGTTGGGCTCGTAGGCAAATCTGGAGTAGGCAAGACAACCACCGTGAACCTAATCACCCGGTTCTACGATGTAGACCGTGGTGCCATTGAAATCGATGGTGTGGATGTACGCAACCTGCGTCTAGAAGACCTACGCCGTCAGATTGGTATCGTGCTGCAAGAGCCGTTTCTCTTTAGCGGAACAATTGCCGAGAACATCGGATATGGCAACCCGGGTGCCACTTTCGAGGAGATCATGCAGGCAGCACAGGCGGCGAATGCACATAATTTTATCGTGGCAAAGGCGGATGGTTACGACACAAATGTCGGAGAACGAGGAAACAACCTGTCAGGTGGAGAGAAGCAGCGCGTTTCTATCGCTCGGGCTATCCTACACAACCCAAAGATCCTTATTTTAGATGAAGCGACTTCGTCGGTGGATGTCGAGACCGAGAAGGAGATTCAGGAGGCGGTTGCCCGGCTGATCCAAAATCGGACAACCTTCGCCATTGCTCATCGCCTGTCGACCCTTCGGAACGCTAACCGACTGGTGGTCCTTGATGCCGGACGTATTGTAGAGGTCGGTACACACAGTGAATTGATGGCTAAGAAGGGTGCGTTTTATGACCTTGTAGAGTTACAACAACAGACCTCTGAAATTATCGGAATCAGAGAATGACGGCAGCTAACTTAAATGAAGATTAAAAAAATAATTCGGTAATTTGCTAGCGACACCGGCGCGGTTTCAAACCGCGCCTACCGTATGTTTCGAGGAAAGTTAGACTGAGCAACATTTTTCACTTACTCACTCATGAAAGGAATATCAATTATGGCAACAACACATAGACTTCAAGCAAGTCACCTACATTCTATCACGCGACGGATATTTGTCGCAGCAGGCGCGACCCGCCACATCGCTGACGATGTGGCAGAAATTCTGGTCAACGCGAATCTTGCCGGACACGACTCACACGGAGTCCTCCGCATCCCCGCATATCTGCGCAGCATTGAAGGTGGCGGAATTGTTCCCAATGTGGAACCAGAAGTCGCTAGGGAAACCGCGAACACCATGTTTTTCGATGGGAAAAACTGCTTCGGTCATTACATTGCTCGACAGGCGATGAACCGTGCAATCGAGAAAGCAAAAGCAGCAGATATTTGTAGCGTAAGTATCGTTAATACCGGTCATATTGGTCGGCTGGGCGAGTATGCAGAAGCGGCTGCGGCCGCAGGCTGTATCGGCATTATTACGACCGGTGGCGGTGGGCGAATGCAGGGAATTACAGTGCCCTTTGGCGGTGCCGGCGGTGCAACAGGCACCAACCCGATTGCAGTGGGCGTCCCAACCGGCGACGATGCACCTTTTGTTATTGATATTGCCACAAGTATGATTGCCGAGGGCAAAATCCAAGTCGCACGGAGCAAAGGCGAAGATTTGCCTGAAGGGCACATAGTGGATAAGAACGGAAATCCGAGCGTCAAGCCTGCGGACTTTTATGATGGTGGATTCCTTCTGCCGTTTGGCTTGCACAAAGGTTACTCAATCGGCTTGCTAGTTTGTTTGCTTGGGGGATTATCTGGTACTTTCGATATTGAAAAGGGCGCGATGGGTGGCTGTTTTATGCAGGTGATCAATGTCAACTCACTGACGGCGTTGGACGGATATCAACAGGGTGTGCGTGCTTTCCTAGATGGCATCAAGTCGATCCCTCCTGCACCGGGCTTTAACGAGGTGCTTGTCCCCGGTGACTTTGAACATCGGAATCGCGTCCAGCGTTTGGAGGACGGTATTGAACTCCCCGATACTATCCATCAGCAGATTTCAGAGTGTGCAGAGAAACTGGGTGTTTCAATGAGCGACGACGCTGTTGAACCTGCCGACGCAGAACGATACGAATAAAGCGTGAAACGTGAAAACCATTATTCATTAGGTGTTGCCAGAACCCAGTTTCGGTTGCACGATTTCTTTACATGCGCGTTTGACGCAGTTTGAATCTGAACAGGCTAACTGATTATGCTATTTTTCATCATCTGGATTATCTGTATACCGTTGGTTATCTGGATTGTTCTACAGATTATTTCTAGACGTAAAGGGAACGAAGGAGTCGGTCCCGGTGTTCAGCTTGAGGAATGTGCACTCTGCCATGAGGAATTTCCGATGGACGCACTGCTAGAGAAGGAGGTCGGCGGTTATAGCAGGGTCTACTGTTTTTGTGGCGACTGTATTGAACAACTACACCGCGAATACCAAGCAAAAGTAGAGCAAAGAGATGGGGAGAATGAGCAGATTAGTTAATCCACGAACGGGTAAATTGAGTTCAAGTATTCATTAAACCGATAAATACTCAAACTCAGTCTGCTCGGATACATCATACAATTTAGGGTTCAACCCGATTTTATCGGAGTGGGCTCCCCAAAGGAGGTTGATATGTACGATTTAGTTACATTTGGTGAAGCGATGGTACGCCTCACTTCGCCCGAGTTTAGGCGACTTGAAGGGTCGTCAACACTGTTGATGGATGCCGGCGGGGCGGAGTTGAATGTCGCAGTCAATGGGGCTCAGTTAGGCCTACGCACCGCATGGGTCTCTCGCTTGGTTGATAACTGGTCGGGAAAATTCATCGCTAATAAAGGACGTGAGTTAGGCGTCGATACGTCTCACATTGTGTGGGCACCGTTTGACGGCGTTGGGCTAGAACGGAACGGTTTCTATCATGTCGAATTAAGCGCGGGGCCTCGTGCTAGCACCGTTACTTATGACCGCGGCTATTCAGCAATCTCAAACATCCAACCGGGCGAGATTAATTGGTCGCAGATTTTTGATGGTGCTCGTTGGTTCCATCTGAGCGGCATTACTCCGGCACTATCTGAGTCCGCAGCAGCGGTAGCGAAAGAAGCACTTCAGGCAGCACGCGCCGCAGATGTAAAAACGAGTTATGACCTAAACTTCCGATCCAAGTTGTGGAGCGCAGAGCAAGCACAGGCTGCGAATCGTGAAATGATGGACCACGTCTGTGTGCTCATCGGTAACGAGGAGGATTTCGAGATGGCACTCGGATTCAAAGCAGAGGGTACAACTGAAGGTTTCAGCCAACTTGATCCAGAAAGTTATAAAGAGGTCGCACAACGGGTTTGTGAGGCATTCCCCAATATCGAAATGATTGGCACCACCCTACGCGACGCAAAAACCGGTTGGCTAAATGATTGGCGCACGCTCCTGTTTGATGGATCGGACTTCTATCTATCACGCATCTACGAAAACCTCGAACTTGTTGATCGTGTCGGCGGCGGTGATAGTTTCTCCGCAGGATTGATCTATAGCCTGCTCAACGGTAAATCACTTCAAGAAGCAGTTGATTTCGGTGGTGGCTACTCCGCACTTGCACATACTTTCCCCGGTGATTTCAACTGGGCAACCGCCGAAGAAGCTGAAAGCGCAATGAAGGCGGGTAGTGTTAGGATTCGGCGCTAGATTTTTGACATATCCCTGAATTGTCGGAGCGGGTGAGCTTCATCTCATTGCAGGTTAGCTCATCGGTCCTTCAATCCGTCCATCGGATTTGTTCACTCACGGGTTTTCGCTCATGCGTGGGCACTTCAGCCGGATAACCCATATAATAAAATCCGATGATATATTCCTGATCGGAATCAATACCGAGCAAATCGTAGGTATTCTGTTCCAGTGTGATTGCGCCGGTGCTCCACTGCATCCCAACCCCTCGCTCCCAACCAGCTAGTTGAATGTTCAGCATAGCGCAGCACGTTGCGGCATAGTCTTCACGCTTTCGCTGTTCGTCTCCGTCTTGGATGCACGAAACCGCTACGATTGTGGGTTTGGAGGTGAACTTCTTGAAGCCTTGCTCTCCTACCTTGGCAAGGGTTGCTTCATCTGCAGCTGCAGCGGCTTTTGGGTTGGATGTAATTTTTTCGATCTGGATTTCACTATACCGTTCAGCGAGGATTAGCTTCGTTTTTTCACCGATGGCAGTGAATCGCCACGGCTCGGTTAGGTGATGATTGGGACTCCAGATACCGGCCTCAAGAATCTCTTCGAGAACATCTCGGGGCACTGGATCCGGCTTAAACTGAAAAATTGTTCGGCGAGATCGGATTGCTTCTGTAACAGGAAAGCTCTGATCGGTTGGAACAGAGCGGATCTCAGCGGTTAAATTATCTTGGCTCATCGTTTCCTCCTTTTTTTGAAATTGAGACTCATTTTCATCCCAGACTTAAGAAGATTATAAACCTATGGGGAACATTTGTCAAGAGGTTTCTCACAGAAAAAATGTAGGTAACTAGAAATTTGAACGATACGTTAAAAAAATAAAAGTTAGCAATTCCGGCTCGGTTGCGTCTCAATAACATTATTCCTCTGAACGAGAGCGTTTCGGATTTCTGTGAATAGGGTTGACCTCACCAATGTCGTATGATATACTGTGCATAAAGATAAAATCAATCACAGACAGGTATAATCATCTTTAACCTAAAGGAGTAATTCCATGCAAGTTGTTGATTTTGGCAGAACCGGGCTGCGAGTTTCGCGGCTTTCGATTGGAACAGGTACGCACGGCTGGGGTGGAAAATCGGATCAGACGGCACTGGGATTGAAAGGTTTGGTTGACCTGCTCCATTTTGCTCATGATCACGGTGTGACATTTTGGGATGCCGCAGATCAATATGGCAGTCACTCCTACATCAAGGAAGCCCTCAAAGAATTAGATCGATCCTCAGTCGTTATCACATCAAAAACGACCTCTCGCACTAGGGAATCGGTTGAAGCCGATGTCAAACGATTCTTGAAGGAGATCGGATCGGACTACGTCGATATTGTGTTGCTGCACTGTCTCACTGACTTCGATTGGCCCACGCGCTATCCGGACGCGATGGAAGCCCTAGCGCGGTGCAAAGAACAGGGGCTTATACGGGCGCACGGCGTTTCGTGCCACGACTATGGCGCGTTCCAAACAGCTGCCATGACCAAATGGGTCGAAGTTGTGTTAGCTCGGATTAACTACACCGGAGTCCACATGGACGCATCACCCGCTGACGTTATCCGGACCATGGAACAGATGGCAGCATTTGGCAAAGGCATCTACGGCATGAAGGTGCTCGGACAGAGCAAGTTAGCCGAGGACGACGGTCCGAGGAAAGGCATCGAATTTGTTATGGGGCTGCCTTGCGTTCACGCAATGACAATTGGCATGATCAGCCAGCGCGAAGTCGAAGAAAACGTTGCAATTGTCAATGCGCTTGCTAACTAACTCAGGTCGTCACTTATCTCCTGCACAAATCCTACTGTTGCAAATAGCAGGCTGCAATCCTGATAGGGGGCAGATCTTGATCTTGCATCGTACGTATTCAACAGAACGAGTATCAACCTTTTGGAATTTTGGAAATCGTTCCCCTAATTAAAGGAGCCCTGTCTTGAAACTATTTGGCTTGAAGATTTTAAGTCCCTTTGTCTATGTTATCGCTGTGATTCTCCTTCAGGCTCCCGCCCTACTCTTAGCGCAAACTCCGGAGCAGACGGAACAGTGGCAGCGGGAACATGAACAGAAAAAGGAGGAAAAGCGTAGTCTGGAAGAAGAAAGAAACACGATTATCCAAAAGGAACAGGGAGTCTTACAGAAACTACAAGAGATTGAATCCAAATTAGCCGCTAACGAAAAAGAACTCGCCCGGTATCAGCAAGAGATTGAAAATCATACACTTGAGGCTGGGGAACTTCAGAGAGAATTAGGAAACTTGCTTTCTCAAGACAAGGAACAAAAGAAACGGGCTATAAAGCGGATTCGTGCAATTTATAAGCTAGGCTATAATAAGGAAGATGAGCACCTGTTGAAGATATTGTTTGGTGCTCAGGATATGCAAGATCTTGTGGAAAAGTATAAGTATACGGGCGTTATCGCCGAAGCAGATCAAAATATGCTAAAGGAAATCCAACTTCGACAGGTAGAAATTGAACAAAAATCCACTGAAATTGTTCACCAAATCCAATTAGCAAAGGAAGCATCAAAAGCTAAAGAAGCTGAACGTTTACTCCTCCTTGCTCAGGAACAGAAACGCCAACAACTCCTGCATAAATACCGAACAGAGAAGGGAACTTATAACCAAGCGATAAGGGAGCTAAAAGCTGCCGGTGCACAGTTGGAGAAGCGCCTTGGAATCGTCAGTGACGAACATCTCGAGAAACGAGCGCAGACAATTAGAAGTATTCGGCCGGCGTTGTTTGGCAAGCTCCCATGGCCCGTTGTCGGCGTGATTGTGCCGAACCAAACACCCGCCGACCGCGGCACTGACCGTGGGCTAACCATCCAAGCGAAGAAGGGGAAGCCCGTGCGCTGTGTTGCAGATGGTATTGTGGTAAATTTTGAACCAATCTTTGGCTATGGCAATACGGTTATTGTTTTCCACGGGGATAGATATACCTCCCTTTATGCACATTTGTCGAGTGCATCTGTAAAACGAGGTGATACTGTTCAAGCAAACCAAGTTCTCGGAACTGTCGGTGAAACCGGATCACTAATCGGTCCAGTGCTTTACTTTGAACTCTGGAAACTCCCTGAGCGTTTGAACACGCGAAGATGGTTGACAAGAAAAATGAAGTAATATCAATTGGGGTTTTAATCGATATCCCGGTTGGGGAGCAAAATATGGCGTACAAATACGAAACCGTTATAGGTTTGGAGGTTCACGCGGAATTATCGACAAACAGCAAACTCTTCTGCAACTGTGAGGTTAAGTTTGGATCCGAGGCGAACACGCAAACCTGCCCCATCTGTTTGGGGATGCCCGGTGTGCTGCCTGTGATGAATCAGCGGGCGGTTGAGTTCTCAATCCGCGCTGCTTTAGGATTAAATTGCAAGATTGCCTCTTACAGCAAGTTCGATCGGAAAAACTATTTCTATCCAGATTTGCCCAAAGGTTACCAAATCTCACAGTATGACCTACCCCTCGCCTACGATGGTTATGTCGATTATGAACTGGATGGCGAAACAAAGCGTGTTCGCATTAATCGTATTCACTTAGAGGAGGATGCGGGCAAGCTAGTCCATGCGGATGTGACAGGAAATCCAAATCAGAGCTATGTAGACTTTAACCGTTCATGTGTGCCGTTGTTAGAAATTGTCAGTGAACCCGATCTGCGCTCCCCCGCAGAAGCAATCGCATACTGGCGCGCTGTCAAAGAAATCCTCGAATATGTTGAAGTTAGCGATTGCAATATGGAGGAAGGTAGTTTCCGTTGTGATGCGAATATCTCTCTGCGTCCTATTGGCAGCAAGGAATTAGGGACACGAACGGAGTTAAAAAATAAGAATTCATTTCAGCATGTGTTGACCGCCTTGGAATATGAGGAGAAGCGTCAAGCGCGAATTCTTGATCAGGGAGGCGAAGTTATCCAAGAAACTGTACTGTTTGACATCAACACCGGCAGGACTGCATCCATGCGTAGTAAAGAGGAAGCTCACGATTACCGCTACTTTCCTGAACCCGATCTTGTTCCTTTTGAGGTAGATGCAGCAGAAGTCGAACGGATCCGAGCAGCGTTGCCGGAGCTACCTGCTGAACGTCGCAAGCGTTTTGTTAAAGAATACGGCATTCCTGCCTACGATGCAGAATTTCTTACTGCCACACGACAGATGGCGGACTTTTTCGATGAAACAGCACGTCTCAGCAGCGATCCGAAGTCGAGTAGTAACTGGATCATGGGTGACTTGTCGGGGCTGTTGAACAATGCAGGGATAGAGATTCAGGATGCGAAAGTAACACCCGCTCACCTCAGCGAACTGATTCAGCTAATTAAAGACCAAACGATTAGCGGTAAAATTGCTAAATCCGTCCTGCCCGATGTCTTTGAAACCGGCAAAACTCCAAAACAGATCGTTGAAGAGAAAGGGCTTTCGCAGATTTCCGACGCGTCTGCCATTGAGTCAATCGTCGATCAGGCCATCGAAGAAAACCCAGGGCCGGCACAAGATTATCGAGATGGGAAGCAGAAAGCGATCGGTTTCCTCGTCGGCCAGGTGATGAAAGCCACTAGAGGCAAAGCCAACCCACAGATAGTCAACCAGCTTTTGCGACAAAAACTTGACGGGTAAGGAATCAACAAACGATGGCTGAAATTGCCAATATTTTGCAGGCAGACACACCGTCAGGTAGTTCTCAAGTATTCGCTTTATTAGAACTCAAAGAATTTTTGATCCGCTTAGGACGGGAAACCAATCAGGGTGAAGTCGGCGTCGTTATAGATGGGATTTATTACGGTTTCACTCAATTTTAGAAGGGATAGCTACCATGTCCAAAGCTAAACAGACCGATCGTCTGAAGAATCTCTTAAAGCCCGACATTGTCATCGATTTGAACAAGCGGGTTAGCACTCCATTCGATCTTCTCCAGCTTCAGGTGCAACGCAGTCAAATTTCCGACGCGTCTGCAATCGAATCAGTTGTTGATCAGGTCATCGAAGAAAACCCAGGTCCGGCACAAGATTATCGGGACGGGAAGCAGAAGGCGATCGGTTTCCTTGTCGGCCGGGTGATGAAAGCCACTAGAGGCAAAGCCAACCCACAGATAGTCAACCAGCTTTTGCGACAAAAACTTGACGGGTAAGGCACTAACAGACGATTTGCCGAAGAAGCCCCGGCTCAAAGCAGTTATGACAATCCAAGACACCTTCCACCAAGGTGCTGTGGCTTGTGTAATCCATTCGGAACACCCAATCGATTTACCAGCCACAAGTTATTAATATCATGACAATACAACATCCACAGACAGACAAAATCAACTTGAAAGAGTTGACGCTGCTGGAGCTAGAAGAATTGGTGACAGGGTGGGACGAACCGAAATATCGTGCGAAGCAACTGATGTCATGGCTGTATCGTAGACGGGTGGAGACCTTCGAAGAAATGACGAACCTGCCTCATAAGCTAAGACAGACGTTGGCAGGTCTCGCTTACATCAGCGGTGCACGTGTCCTCACGCGCACAACTTCCAATGCCGACATGGCAGTCAAATACTTGTTTGAACTCACTGATGGCAGTCAGGTCGAAAGCGTCCTGATGTATGATCAAGACCGCATCACCGTCTGTGTTTCGTCACAGGTGGGTTGTGCGATGGCGTGCGATTTCTGCGCGACTGCGAAGATGGGATTTTTCCGTAATTTAACAGCGGCGGAGATTTTGGACCAATTGATAACAATTGAACGTGAACTAGACAGTGAAAAAGGTGTGACCCATGTTGTGTTCATGGGGATGGGGGAGCCGTTGGCAAACTACGATCAGACCGTGAAAGCCATCCGTTTGATGACAGATACGAATGGGTTAGGCATATCTGAGGGGAAGATCACCGTCTCCACTTCCGGTTTAGCTCCGCGCATACGGCAATTTACCCATGAGCAGTTCAAGTGCAATCTCGCCCTTTCGTTAAACGCCACAATAGACGAAGTCCGCACACGCCTGATGCCTATCAATACTAAATATCCAATTGATGAAGTCCTCGATGCCACACGGGAATGGGCACTTGCGACGCAACGACCCGCCACGCTTGAGTATGTCCTGATTCGCGGTGTGAACGACAGTGTTGGAGACGCGAGACGCCTCCGCAAACTAATGGGACGGCTCCCGTGCAAGCTAAACCTTATCCCCTTCAACGAGATTGAAGGGGCCGATTTTCAACGTCCTGAGCTTGATCAGATCGAACGATTCCGTCGCATCGTCGCAGATGGGCACCATGTCGCACCGATCCGGTTCAGTAAGGGCAGAGACATCGCCGCCGCCTGTGGCCAACTCCGAACAACTTACGAAAAGCAGGGCGCGATGCTGTCGCAGGTGTCATAGCAAATTCCCATTATGCTTTCTGATCTTGCTACCTCTATTCAGGTATCCATCCATCAGAGCTACAACCTCACCATCGAGTCCGCAACACCAATCGGCACCGGCGCAATGAGTACAACGATGCGACTCGCGACGAACCGGGGGATATGGTTCCTGAAAATCTATAGGTCAGCGCGAAATCAGAAGCCCCCTGTACAACCCGACCTCCAACGAATCGCCTTCACGCACATCGTCCAAAACTTTCTGTATCAGGAAGGTTTTCCTGTTCCTCGGTTGCTGCCGAACAATAGTGGAGAAACGTTCAGCGTGTGTGACACCCCTATGGAAACAGGGGAGGTGTATGCCCTCTCTGAATTTATCGAGGGATCTGACTACGACGTTGCGAATTCGGAGCAGCTACGCACATCGGGGAAGATGCTTGGACGTTTACACCAACAACTCCTTCAGTTTCAACCCCAAATTCAACTTGCCGGACCTCCTCTAGAAACGGAGATCTTTATACAACTGCAAGAGCGTTTATCCCGCCTCCAACCTGTTGTGGAGAAAGGTCCGGTGTCATTAGCCCAAATTGATTCATGGATTCATGAAATCGAGGTACTTAGGGATTCAGTCGGTGCAATAGACGATACGCAATACGAACAGAACTGGCTCATACATGGCGATTACCGCGCTCAAAACCTCAAGTTTGATGGTATGGGCATTCGTGCAATCTTAGATTTGGATACCGCTTGTTCAGCACCCCGTCTGTATGACTTGGGATACGCACTGATGTTCTTCCCCGCCGTTTATCAAGATACTCCTCTAACCCTGAATCAGCAATCCATATTTCTGCGCGCCTACGAAAGTATCTGCCCATTATCTGAAACCGAAAGGGCTATGCTTCCGACTCACCTGCGGCTTGCCTTCCTACGTGGGATGACGCTTTGGCTGGATTTGTACCATTTTGCCGGGATGAGCGATCGAACACGTCCATGGATTCAAGGGTATCTGCAACATGCACAATCTCTGTTTTAACCCCAATTTCATTGAGATTCAAAAGTGGCTTGAGAGAATTTATAGGCATCAACAGAGAATTATATTTACATCCGCTCTGCTTTTAGTCTATAATAATCGTCGTATCAGGTTGAGATATAGGCTTCGACCAAGACAACATTTCACTCTTTAGGAGGATATACTAATGGGATACACATTTCATCACGTTCATCTGCGTTGCGAAGATGTTGAAGCAGCCGTCGCTTACTACGAAAAGATGCTCAATGGCGAGGTTACGGAGCGGGTAGAGGTACGCGGTTTGCCAATCGTTCGGATGAATATTGGTGGAGAGAAAATCTTCCTTTCACCAAAATTTGGTGACATGGAAGTGGAACCGACCAGTGGCAATCCGCGCTGGGGTGTTTATCAACTGGCGTTTGGGGTAGCAGACCTCGATGCCACCCTTGCAGAGATGGAAGCAAAAGGAGCCGAGATTGAGGACGCTAAACCAAATGGTTTGCCAATCGCTTTCATCAAGGGTCCAGATAACGTACAGATTGAACTGATTGAGGGGACAGTCTAGCTTTTGCGGACTGATACCCCATAAGGGTAATACCACGCGGAAGGTAAACTTCTTCACATGAAGGGTTAAAAAGTTTACCTTCCTCTATTTCCCACCTGAGATATACCAATGAGTAAATCGCCTTGAGAAATCTGCCGGAAAACGACTAACTTTCTTGAAAAAAGGAGAGTAACAGATGAGATTGGAGTTGTACACCGCCGGCGTTTCTCAAGCGAGTTTCTTGGATTGGAAGACGCGACTCTTGGAAGACGCACAAGCGGCAGGGTTGGAGGTGGCACACTCCTCAATCCAAGAGACACCAGAAATTCTTCGAGAAAGGCTGCCAGTCGTTTTGGATGAACTTTGTTCAATCCCTGAGCAGCGGGTCCAATTTCATTCGGCAGACGAAAAGCAGTTGTGCACTTTCGCTTATACAAATTACCAGTCCCGTATGAATAGAGACTGGAACGCCTCCCTCTATTTCCCTTCAAAGGAGGCAATTTTCCTTCCCTTCGATGAAAAATTAGTTTCAAGACGGGTTGCGCACCTCTACTATCAGGAGGGAACATCGGACAAGGTCTATCATCTTTACCTTGCCCAATCGTTGACGGACAATGGGTACTCTGTCATTAGCCGCTACGGTCGTCGTGATGGAGGTCTTCAGCAAACGGAGAAGGTGTTTGACTCCCACCTTGAGGCAGCTGAAAAGGAGTGGGGGCGACTTCACCACGACAAGCTTCAGAAAGGGTATCAGGTCGGACACCCAACCCCGCCTCAACAACTCAAATTGGCTTTGTCTTTCTAATTATGAAATACAGCGAATTTTTCCACACAATTCAGGGCGAAGGCAAACTGGTTGGTGTACCCTCTGTTTTCTTTCGGACTAGCTACTGCAATCTGAGATGCGTGTGGTGTTCTGCGATAGGTACGCGTGTTTTAACTTCAGATCTCAGATGGATTCCCATTGAAAATCTCAGTCCCGGTGATTGGGTAGTTGGTGCATTGCGCCAAGATAAAGGAGGGCACCTGCAATTACAACCAACCCAAGTTGTTGAAACCGCAGTCCGTCGAGCCCCCATGGTCCGTTTCTTAACGGAAGATGGGATACAATTCGCCTGTTCATCGGATCATCTATTATATCAGGTAACAACTCGAACTCAAGATAGTTCTAAGATTCATGTTGGCTGGAGAAAGGCACGAAACCTTAGCATTGGCAGAGCGGTTCGCTGTGTACTCCCACCCGAAGATCTACAAGTGGACATGGAAGCGTATGAAAGAGGTTGGCTATGTGGTATGGCGGAAGGTGATGGCTGTTTTTGGAGTTTACGAAAAGGGAATAAAAGTTATCGCCGATTCCGACTCGCCTTATCGAACTTTTCACTATTGGAACAATTCCAGCAGTTTGCCAAACGTGCGGGTTATCGGTTACATTTTGCCCCACATCAGCCTAAGGCGGTGCAAGATGCCCCGCCTACAGTATTCAAAAGTTATAGTGTAATGGAGGCGTTGTGGCTTACAGAATCCCAGAGGGCGGAATCCTTTGAGCGGTGGTTGAAAGCGTACCCACAAGACCAAAGTTATTGTCGTGGTTGGTTGGCAGGTTTTTTTGATGCAGAAGGGAGTTATACTGGTACAATCCGCTTTGCTCAGAAGGAGGGAATATTCAAACAAAAGGCGATTGACTTTGCAGCCAAACTCGGATTTTGTCCAACGAACGAATCCCACGGAGTTAGATTGGGTGGAACAACGTCTGAAATTTTAAGATTCTATTCGTTATGTCAACCGCAATCTCTCAATAAATGGAATTTCTGGGGCATTTCTAGCCAAGCACACCAGCATATTGTCAATGTTGAACATGCTGACACTGAAGAGGTGATTTCACTCAAGACTGCTTCTGGCACTTATGTTAGCGAAGGGTTACTCTCTCACAATTGCGATACCCCTTTTACCTCTTGGAATCCAGAGAATAAAGACATCACCCTTACAGAAGCTGTGGATGCGATTGCTCAATATGATTGTAAGCATGTTGTCATCACAGGGGGCGAACCGTTCATCCAAGTTAAGGAGTTGACCCAGCTCTGCCAAGAACTTGAGGGACGTGGTCATCACATTACAATCGAAACGAATGCGACCATTTTTGCACCTGTGGCGGCGCACCTTATCTCCATGAGTCCCAAACTGCGAAACTCCAATCCGCCTGATGATAATCGTTACTTTGGTAGACATGAGCGTGGACGCATCCGCCTTGATGTGATTCGGCAATTCCTTGATCGGTACGAGTGCCAAGTCAAATTTGTTGTTGATCAACCGGCGGATCTTGAAGAGATCCAGACACTACAAGCAGAAATTCCGATCCCCGCAGAAACAATTGTGCTGATGCCTCAAGGCATAACCCCCGAAGAGTTGGCACCTAAACAGGAGTGGCTTGTGGACATCTGTAAGGAACACGGTTATCGCTATTCGCCGCGGGTTCACGTTGATATTTGGGGAGATAAACGGGGGGTGTGAGACTATCTGATTTGCCCGGCGGACCTCCGTAGTATCAGTCGTGGAGAATGGGCAAACGATCATGAGTAAATTTGATCTGAACAATTTGAATATGCTGTATTTGCAACAATTGCCCGACCATCTCATCACGAAGGCGATCAAAGCTAGCTTCATTGACGAACCAATTTGGCAGATGAGAGATGCAGTAGAGGTAATTGAGACGATTGAACAGAGTCAATTTGCCATTACGAACGTATATGTTTACGCGCTCAAGGACGGTGTGCCAATAGTGCCCCCGGAGGCAGTATATGATTTTGAAATCGAAGAATTTCCGCTTAATTCTCCTTGGCGTCAGATAGTAAAAAAATCATCGGATATGACGCTGGATTTCGTGAAGAAATTTCTATTTTTGGCATCCGGTTCGCTCCACGGTCAAGAAGCTGCGTTCTCTTTTTGGGCTTTCAGTGAAAAAGTGTATCGCCGATTTCAGAAGTATAGCGATAAGGTAGAAGCATAAGAAAAATATGAGGAGTAGTCTAAATGAAATATGACATATTGCTCAAAGGTGGAACCGTTATTGACCCCGCGCAGAAATTGCATGACCGGCGCGACGTTGCAGTTATTGATGGAAAGATTGCAGCAATCGAGGATGATATTTCTGCAAGGGAGGCGACGCAAACGGTTTTCGTTGACGGGAAGTATGTAACTCCCGGCTTAGTAGACATCCACGCCCACGTTTACGCAGGTGTCACGACATGGGGAGTTAAAGCGGATCCGGTCTGCACAACGACTGGCGTCACGACAATAGTTGATGCTGGTAGTCCAGGTTGGGCGACATTCCCCGGTTTTCGAGAGTATATTGCACAGCCGGCGCAAACGCACATCTTAACCTATGTCCATATCTCTGGCATCGGTCTCGTTTATGGACCTGTAGGTGAAATGCACGAGCTTGAGTACGCCAACCCTGAGAAGGTCGCAGACACGCTCATGCAGAATCGGGACATTACTGTCGGCGTTAAAGTGCGTCAGGGTAAATCCCAAGTTGGTGATAATGGTGTTGAACCGTTGAAGCTGGCAATTGCAGCCGCTGAAATTGCCGATACATCCGTCATGGTGCACATCGGGACTGGTGTTCCGCTCCCCGATGTTCTTAAACTGATGCGCCCCGGCGATGTCGTCACCCACTGCTTTCAAGGAAATGGCGACTGTATCGTTGATGATAAAGGACGGGTTATCCCGGATGCGTGGGCAGCCCGCGAAGACGGAATTATCTTCGATGTCGGACATGGCGGCGGGAGTTTTAATTTTGAAGTCGCTCAACGAGCGATGGAGCAGGGATTTATCTCGGATGTCATCAGTACAGATCTGCACTCCGGCAATATCAACGGTCCTGTCTACGATCTTCCGACGACGTTATCAAAATTCTTGAGTCTTGGGCTTTCGCTTGAGGAGGTCATTGAGAAATCAACGATTGCTGCGGCAAGAGCAATTGGGCGCGAAGATGATCTGGGTCATCTCAAGATCGGGGCGGTCGCCGATGTCGCTGTTTTTGATGTCATCGAAGGCGAATTCGAGCTTTTCGATACACACGGCACCATGGTTATTGCCAACCGGAAGTTGCAAGCAGATTTAACAATCCGCGAGGGGAAACTGTGATATATGGCGCAGAGGAAGGGCTGTTATCGGCGTGTGACGACGACCGGGCTTGTTGTGGTGATAATTCTTGCCGCGGTCGGGGCTTTGCTTTATCAAAGGTTAGGTGGACCTGAAGGGGCCCGATATTGGATGGCGGAGCGTGCCTTGAATGCCGTCGAAGCACACCTATTGACGAAAGCCCCAGATGGCAACTGGCTGCGGAAACCGGATGGTGTATCTGCCGAAGAAATCCGTGCTCAGTTTGAGCGCATCAGAGAAGCGACCGCAGATCGTCAGACGGATCTGATAAGACTAAATAGGATTCTCAGAGAGTATCAATCCAAATTTCAGAACACACAACCAGCAACAAGTGAAGTCCTCCAATTTCTGAACGTTATTGAAGGAACGATAGTATCAAAAGCAAGCGTGGGAGGCTAACCAGATAACATAGGTAGAGCCTAGAATAATATTGAGTTGAATATTGAGGAGAACACCCTATGAGTGCAGAGGAGAGACAATCAAAAGTGAATCGAGTTGGATCTACTGCCCAAAGGCTTGCAGAAAAACCCTACGAAAAGCGTGTATGTCGCATAGAGTGCTATCCAAGTTGTGTGCAACCGGGGGAGTCTTATGTCGGATTGTCTGTCGAAGAATGGGTGAACTTCATCGATGAAGTCGGTGTGGAGGTGCAGGTAGTCGATGGTGAGATTAACAGAGGTACTCCCCGATTTCGCTCAAAGATGATTCCGTCGTATCCCAATGTTGACAACGACCGCCTGCCGAGATTCTTGGAACTGGCGCACCAACGGGGCATCCTCATTCTCAGCTACTATCCCGTTATATATACCAAACCGCTCAAACCGCTGCATCCGGAATGGTTAATGCAGTTTCTGGATGATGGTAGATGTCGTTCCGAGCATTCCGAAAAATCGGAACCTGAAATCGAAAATCTGGGCTGGTTCTGTTTTAACTCACCCTATCGGGACTGGTTACCGGAATATCTCATCGAATGGCTGGATAACTTTGACCTCGACGGCTTCTATTTCGATGACACCAACTACGGATCTCACGAAGAGCGTCCTTTTTACCCCTCCTGCTGCTGCGAATACTGCGAAAAACTGTTTCGGGAAGAAACAGGGTTGGAAATTCCCCGAAAGGTTGACTTTGATTCTCTGGACTTCCGCCACTTTGTCAACTGGCGGTACGAGAAGATGAAGGACTTTATGCACCATCTCTTCCGGCGGATTAGGGCAAAGTATCCGGATGTGATTCTCGACATGAATTCATACATTCGACCAACCGCCGATTGGTCAGACGGACACCCGCTCAACTCATTCCATCTGGAAGATGTTGGTGGCTATTTTTTCGTAGAGACATTTCGGTCCCTACGAGAACCCAACTTTACAGCAAAGGTGCTGCGGTCAACCGGTACGCCCTTTGGTCTTTTCCGGAACGTCACTCAATCACTACAGGATTTTGGCGGTGCACCTTACCCTGACATATTTTCCCCTGCGATCGCTGGCCTTGCCGCCATCGCTAACGGCGGAGCCCCGTGCGGCAATCCTTTCGATGGACCGACAATTCTCCATAAGGATACAGTTAAGTCTGTCTTCAGCGAATTTAAGAAACGGGTCGATTACATCAAAGGCGACACAGTGAAATACGTCGCCCTCCACTACTCACAGCAGAACCGGGACTTTCGTCCGTCGGAGATTCCCAAAAATACGGGGCAGACCTATTTCCATGAGATTGGGCAGAAGGACGCTTACGGTGCCTACGAAATATTGAATCGGTCACATCTGTTGTTCGACTTCGTTTTGGACGAGCGATTGAACTATGAGACGTTGTCACAATACCGTTTGCTTTTTCTCTCAAACAGCGCGTGTTTGTCCGACGAACAGTGCGAGGCTATCAGAAGATTTGTCCATGAAGGTGGCACGCTCATCGCCACCTATGAGACATCGCTGCTCGACGAACTTGGCCGTGAGCGGGGCAAATTTGCCCTCTCCGATGTATTAGGCGTGGAGTACCAAGGACTGCGTGGAGGCACAAATGATCACGGTATCATATACGTCCCGCAAGATGCAGAATTGTCGCGCAAATTCGGCTATGTCATTTGCTTTTATGGTCAAGAGTCTTCGGTGTCCGTTCTGCCGGATGCCGACGTTCATGTGCTTTGTACGCGCAGTTGTCTGGAAGGGGAGCGTCTACTGAAGGATTTTGACCCACGGCTGGACTACGATTCGCCCGAACCTGCTATCACAATGAACCGTTATGGGAAAGGCAAAGCGATTTATATCTGTGGTGATGTGGGTGGAGCATATATGAACAATCCGTACCCGCCACTGAAACAGCTCATCATCGACTTGGTGAAGCGAACACCTCCACCTATTGAGTTTGAGATGCCGGAGGCTATTGAGGTGACCGCTGCCTACCGAGGTGCGAATGAGTTGATGATTCATCTGCTCAACAATCCCACCCCACTGCTGCCGTGGCGCATTGCCAATCGTGAGAAACACGATGCGGAGATGACCACTTTTTTGTCGCTCCGTGAGGTGAACCCCATCCACAACATTCGGGTTCGGTTTAATGACTTCGCGGTGAAATCGGCACGATTGCCGCTACAGGAGACAAATCTAGAGGTGTCAGGAAACGCCGCTGCAACGGTTGTTGTGCCGGCAGTAAGTCTCCACGAGGTGCTTCTTGTTAACTATCGGGATTAAATAGGAGATCTTAAATGCAATTTTCACAAAATATATACTATCCGGAACGAGGAGACGATTGGGAGCGCAGAAAGCCTGAAGATGTGGGTATTGATCCTGACTCTCTCAATGAGGCAATCCATTATGCCCAGACGGTCGAAACCGCATGGCCTCGTAAAATGCGGTTGCACTATACCGAGATGGAAAGGGAAGAATCCCACCCTGAGGTCATCGGATCGATAAAAGACCGGGCTGCAACCAACGGGCTCATCTTACGGCACGGTTACATCATCGCCGAGTGGGGTGAGACGGAGCGCGTCGATATGACGTTTAGTATTACCAAGAGCTACCTGTCCACGATGGCAGGATTGGCGCTAGACCGTGGATTAATTCAAAACGTACATCAACCTGTTCGATACTATGTAAACGACACTGGATTCGATTCACCGCACAACGCCCAAATTACTTGGCATCACTTGCTGCAGCAAACGAGTGAGTGGAAGGGGACGCTTTGGGACAAACCCGACTATGCTGACAGTCAGGGAGAGCGGGGTCCTGATAATGCGCTTCCAGCCCCTGGCAGCACCTTTGCTTACAATGATGTCCGTGTTAATCGACTGGCACTCTCTCTGCTGCGTATCTGGCGCAAACCGTTGCCGCAGCTGCTAAAAGCTAACGTGATGGACCCTATCGGTGCTTCCAACAGTTGGCGATGGCACGGTTATCGAAATTCGTGGCTGACAATTGATGGACGGAAGATGCAGTCGGTCAGTGGGGGAGGTCATTGGGGCGGTGGGCTGTGGATTAGTACTCGGGACCATGCGCGGTTCGGCTATCTATTTCTGCGACGTGGTCGATGGGGCGAACGGCAGCTACTTTCGGAGCGGTGGATAGATTTAGCGACCACGCCGTGTCCGGTTGAACCGGATTATGGCTATATGTGGTGGCTCAATACGGATAGGCAGCTATTCCCAAGCGCACCAGAAACGAGCTTCTGTGCTCTGGGTGCTGGGCGGAACATGATTTGGGTTGAACCGGAAAACGATCTGGTGGTCGTAGTGCGGTGGATAGAGTCAGATTGTATCGACCAATTGATGAAACACGTGCTAGCAGCAATTCGCTAAACAATCAAGTACGGCGAGGTAATCCAGTCCTGATGGATTGAGAGGAGAAATGCGATGCCACACGAATGGGATTCGCCCGAATATGTTCGTCAGTGGATAGAAGATGGCGACAAAACAGACCCGGAACGGGCGGAACAGATTACCGCGCTCGTGGGTTTGATTCGATGCAGCGTTGAAGAACCTATTGAGGTGTTAGATCTCGGTGCGGGATACGGGATTGTAACACGCGAGCTTCTGACTGCTTATCCAAACGCACAGGTGGTGTGCGTCGATGGGTCAGCAGAAATGCTAAAGCATGGGCAAGCGCGGCTAGCAGAGTGGCAAGATCAACTGTCGTTCATTGTCACGAACTTTGATTCTCCGAATTGGTTGGCAACCTTGCCTACAGATCGAGAATTTGATGCCGTAGTTTCGTCGCGAGCCATCCACCATGTGGTTGATGACCGTAAACAGGTGCTATACGAAGAAATCTTTCAACTGCTGAAACCGGGCGGTTGCTTTGCCAACCACGATTTGGTCCGAAAGCCTGATGATCCTATACGCGACAACCACGATCCCTTTGGAACGGTTGAAGATCAGGTTGTTTGGCTTAAAAACGTTGGGTTTGTTGATGTGGAATGCTTTTGGCAGACGGAGGGCCGTGCCCTGTTTGGGGGATATAAATTGGGTCTTGCGTAATAGGCGGGGTACGCTTTAGAAAAATTGTATCAGTCTTTAATCGGAGGAATATTTTGGCGCAAAAAGTTGAGCTAAACCGTTTTAAGAATTATATGCTGATGGTTCACCGCAGCATTGGTTCGGATTTATTCCGAAATCTATACGCTTCTGTTGACGGGGAGGAAACAGATATCCTGCGAGATGGAATACTTTCTTGCGCCTATTTCGTTTCATCGGTGCTTTTCCACTGTAAGTTGATAGATGATCTACACACAACTGTCCGGGGCCTAGAGGCGAATCTCCAGAGGTCGGGTTGGGACAAGATAGAAGAGCCGAAAGTTGGCAGTGTCCTCGTCTGGGAACCGACAGAATTTCCTGACGGCGGTATTCGTAGACACGCAGGATTTTACATCGGTGACGCCGAAGCAATCAGCAATCGGACGGATCAACGCGTCCCCAAGGTTCACAGCATGAATTTTGAAACAGAGGGAAAGTATCGTGCAATTGAATCCATTTATTGGCACAAGAATTTCGATGAAGTGGATAGCTAACCGTGCAACGGAGCGAAGCGATTGGAAAACTATAAAAACAAAGTAGTCATCATTACCGGCGCATGCGGTGGCATCGGAGAGGTAATCACGGAAAAGTTTGCGGCTGCTGGGGCAACGCTTGCTCTTTGCGACATCCGTCAAGATGAACTCTCGGAAATCGCTGAAAAATGCCGCGAATCAGGTGCAACCGTTCACAGCGAAACTATTGATGTTGCAGATGAAGCCTCGGTACGCAGTTTTTGTGGGACGATCGCCCACAATTCCGGGACGATTGACTGCCTGATCAATACCGTCGGCATTGTCGATTGTCCGGGAGATGTCGAAGAACTTTCGCTGTCAATGTGGGATAAGACGCTAGCCGTCAATCTCACCTCCGCTTTTCTAATGGCGAAGTATTCGGTGCCGCATATTAAAGGACAGGGCGGTGCCATCCTCAACATCGCTTCGGTATCAGGCTTGGCAAATCAGGAAGATGCGATGGTTTATTCAGTGACCAAAGCCGGACTGCTGTCGCTCACCCGGAGCGAAGCCATAGATTTGGCAAAATACGGCATCCGCGCCAATGCTATCTCGCCTGGATCGGTGGAGACACCGTTATTGGAGGCAGCGGTTGACCAAGCAGCGCAACTGTTTAACCGTACCAAAGACGAACAGTGGGAGGTCTGGCGTTCACAATATCCAACCCAACGCTTTACATCACCGCACGAAATTGCAGAACTGGCACTGTTTTTGTGCAGCGAGAGAGCAACCAATATCACCGGTGCCAATTTTGTGATTGATGGTGGATTGACATCGCTGCTTCCGGAGCGATAGAAATTGTCGCCGGACAAGGAGGCAACGCGTAAAATTTCCAGAAGAACAACGCTTACAGTTCAATCAAAAGGTTGAAGCAATGCAGAATATTGGCATAGAGTTTCCGGCACAGGGTGAAATGGCATTTTTTGATCTGGGACCGCCGCCAGCTCCAGACCCAACAGAGATACGGATTCGCACGCTCTATTCAGGTGTGACCAATGGTACCGAGCGGCATGCGTTGATGAATGACTTTGGTGGAACAAATTATCCTACTCGTGCCGGCTATCAGCACGTCGGCGTTGTCGACGGTGTGGGGAATCAGGTCGAAGCGTTTTCGGTGGGTGATGTCGTTTTTCTCGGTGTCCACGGGGGCCACCGTGGCTGGCATCTGGTAAACGTTGAAACCACCAATGAAAGATCTCGACTCTGCATTAAACTTACCGACGATGTCGAACGTGAATTCTGTGCTCTCTTTGGCGTAGCCGGCGTAGGAATGCGGCACTCCAGACGCCTTCGTGTTGGACCGGCCCATAATGTGTGGGTGGCAGGCTTAGGGCTTATTGGCCAATCTGTGGCACAGGCCTCGCGCGCCCTCGGTGCTTATGTGACCGTGACAGATGTCAATCCTCGGCGGCTTGAGGTTGCCAGAACGCTCGGCGCACACCGGGTGATAAACGTCTCAGAGCCATCTGAAGACGAGGCGCTGAAGCACGGAGCTCCCTATGACCGCATCGTTGATGCCTGTGGGGCACCGACGTTATTTGAGGATATTTATAGGAATGACCTGCTTGCCCTATACGGAGCCATCGGGGCCCTAGCTGGTCGGGGCGAGACGAAGTTCCATCAGAGCATGCTTCATTCCAAAAGGGCTTCAATTGAATCCTCATCTCACTTCACACTCGAAGACCTACAGATTCTTTTACATTTTGTCCGGTTGGGTGTCATCCGAATCGCACCGCTGGTAACGCATCGGGTTTCAATAACAGAAGCACCGCGCATCTATGGGACGATGAAGAACAGGCCAGAGGCTCTGTTGGGTGTGATATTTGACTGGAAGTCCTGATAGAGTGTGGGCAGACTTTTCGGAGAGTTCCTAGCAACTTGAAAGGAGTAGGTAAACGACATGGCGGCTCAAGAACGTATGGTATACATCAATGGAGAGATAGTTCCAGAGAGCGAAGGGAAGGTATCCTTCCGGGATCAGGGATTTGTGACCGGGGATGCGGTCTTCGATGCGACCCGCACCTTCGGCGGGGTGATATTCAAACTACAAGAACATCTGAATCGGTTGTACGATTCGCTAAAATATATGCGCCTAGATCCAAGGATTTCCCGACAACAGATGGCAGATCTGACCATGCAGGTGCTCGCGGCAAATCAGCCCCTGTTAGGAGCAGATGATGACTACTGGGTGATACAGCGGATCAGCAGGGGAGTTGCCACGGGAACGGGCGAATATAAGCCGACGGTAATCATCGAGTGTAATCCTTTACCATTTGCTGCGCGGGCACGGTATTACCGAGACGGTTTGAGCGTCGTCATCCCTTCGATAAGGCGAACGCCGCCGGAGTGCATGAGTCCTAGGGTCAAGGTGCACAATTACATCAACCTCTTACTTGCCGATCAGGAGGTAAAGGCACAGAACCCGGACGCTTTTTCTATCTTGTTGGACATTAACGGTAATATCGCTGAGGGCCTTGGAAGCAACTTCTTCATTGTCAAAGACGGGGTAGTTGTCACACCCAAGGAGCAGTACGTCTTAGCAGGTATAAGCCGTGAGACTGTCATCGAGCTCGCCCAGGGTCTGAACATTGAGGCGCAAGAGGCAGACATTGATCTTTACGATGTCTACACAGCCGACGAGGCTTTTGTGACCTCCACCAGTTTTTGTCTCTGCTCTGTGTCCTCTATCAACGGTTCTACCATCGGTGATGGCAGTGTGCCGGGACCGGTTACCGACCAAATCCAGACAGCGTATAGTGATCTTGTGGGAATAGACATTGTAAAACAGTATTTGAAGCGACTCGGTTGACCAAGGCTTTGGCTCAAAACGATACGCCCTCGTATATTAAGGGAAAAATAGGTATAAAGAGATAGTGGTTGGAATATCCAAAATACTCCAGAGGCTACCCAAGATATAGTCTCCTAACGCGAGCCCCAGAAAGAATGGGATTGCGCGTCGATATGCGTTGAATCCGCTATAGCGCAAGATGATAGCCTTGCACACCCAAGCGACAAAGAGACAGCACCAAAGGTTCGCCATCCCCCAACTCTGTGCTGTGGCATAGCCGAGTGGATGGAGCGGCCACCACAGAAAGCGTGCTCGCAAAAACATCAATAAGACGGTAAACACAAGCCCACCGCCCATAAAGGCAAGTGCTGGTCGATCTGGCTCTTTAGGAGAGTTCAGCCAATTCTCAAGCTGCACATAGACATCACGCCCAAACCCCAATACAGCGGGATCAAAGTATCCAGATTCCGCGCCATGTCGATAGTAGATATCCAACAAAAGCCAAAAAGTTACCGCCGATCCGATCACTGTCGCGAGCAGAATCGCAACAGCAGTATGACGCGGGTTAATCTGCCGCCTTTCCGAGATTTTCAAGGCTTCCAGCTGCTCCGGCATTGGATTTGCCCAGTTGGCGCGATTGAAGAACATGTACAGCGAAAAGACGGTCAACGTGCTGGTATTAAGTCGCCATGTGCCAACACCGACAACAATCATATTATGTGGACTGATGAACTTCAAACCGTGTACTAGGAACCCCAACTCTGCCCTTAGCCGCGTTACCATTATTGATATCAAAAAATAGATCGCGAAGAAAATTGGGATCACCCACAGCGACATGCCTGCTTTGTAGGAAAATACCATTAGAAAAATCAGACCAAGTAGGATACCCACGCAAGCAAGGCGATATGACATCGGTTCACCGGAATCATCAAGTTGCGATGGGGAGGCACGGGAACTGAACAGATGACGCACTAGCCCTTTGATATGTGATCTGCCAGTCCAGAGGACGAATCCTAGCAGCCCCATATATACACCGAAGGCCTGTTCGGCAGGATAAGGGAAGCGCGGCAGACCTCGCCAGCCCATAATGCTACCAATCATTAGTTCGATTTTGTAGATCCAGAAAAATGCCCAGCATGAAAATAGGAGATCCAGCGGTATAAGAAAGCCAATTCCAATCGCAAAAGGATAGAACGCGACCTGCACACCGCCCATCCCGTTCCAAGGGCGGGTGGTAAAATAGTGACTGATGCTCTGGCGTTTGACAGGGATATAGGGAATAATTGGGTTGATGGAATGGAGCAGGTTTACAATACTAATCAGGGCAGCGATGCCGAAACCGAGCCACATCAACCTATTTCTGAAGAATCCTAACTTTGGATTGGTCATCTCTAACGGGAGTTGAGTCAGAGGGTAGGTCAACCGCTCGCGCTCGATCCACTGGATTCGTAACAGCGCATTGATACACAGCATCACAACCATCCACGCAAAGACAAACGCCATCCACGCCACCGCCGGACCAAGCCACGCCTTTATATATCTCTCAACGTAGAGACTTGTTCCCCCTTCATAAAGCGCAGTCACCGCTTTTTCATCGTGAACGGTGAGCCACTCTGGAAGTTGTCGCCAAAACAGTTGACGCCATTCGTTTTCGGGACTGGCAAACCGGAACGCATGCGCCATGATCGGCACGAAAATCTCCATACAGTCGTACGAACAGAGGGTGGAGACAATACACAGCATGAAGTAGATTGTGAGGAGTTCCTGTTGGGAAAGACCGAGTTTGGGGGAAATTTTACCGAATATCCACCCGATCAAAACAAGCCAAAAAATCGTAAAAATGACATGTGAGAGCGGATGAACGAGCGTTGGGAAGGTATGGCGAACCACTTCAAGCTGAATGATCCACGCAACGGTGATCGGAATTAGCAGGAAAGCGATAACGAATGATTTAAGCGTTAAACCACTCTGGAAGGGCACAGGGGTATTTTCGATTAGGGTAAAACGGGGATTTTGAGGTTCTGTCGATATATTTTTCATCTCACCAACTATATGTGTTGATATCCACTACAAAGAGTAGGACTTACGCAGTTAAAAGATAAGGTGTTAAGGTAGCATGAGTTAGATTAAAAAGGTTACGTTTCGCCTGCGAAAATCAAATTTTCCCAATTTTCCCGCGCAAATGGGAAAATTGTCCCTATTTCAGCATGAAACGTTTCGTCATGCTCGCCAAATCGTATTACAAACAGTTACAACCAATTACATATTGTCTTCATCTTATGGTTGGGATTCTTATTGTTGATTGCAAATTGTGTAGGAGTTACGCACTTCCGTAGGGAACGCAGATCTGCGTTCCCTACGAACTCCTTGAGGGTGCCTCCACTGTAGTTGCCCGATTCATCAGGTGTTGGACATTGTGTCCTGCGGCGATAAATCGCCGAACTACAAGGTTTTGAGCACTCAACTGCGTCAGTCCTAACAAACAGCTTAGAACAACTGGTCTGTCCGCTAGGGAAAAAATTGATACAGAGTCGTGTTGGTTGCAATACTAATAATACTCCAAAGGCTGCCAAACATATAGTCTCCTAGGGCAAGTCCTAAAAAGAAGGGAATCGCCTGTCGGTATGCTCTAAGTCCGCCGTGGTGCAGGATAATTGCTTTCGCTATCCATGCAACAAAGAGACAAGCCCACAGATTGAACATCCCCCAGCTATTTGCCATGGCATAGCCGAGTGGATGGAGGGGCCACCACAGAAAGCGCGTCCTTAGGAACATGAGTAGTGTTGCGAGACCGAGTCCGCCGCCCATGAAAGCGATAGCTGGAACATCTGTCTCTCGGGGGTAGCTCAGCCATGTTTCGAGTTGGCCATAGATGGCGCGTCCATATCCTAGTGCCCATGGTCCATAGTACCCGGTTTCTGCGCCGTGTCGGTAGTAGTTGTCTAACAACACCCAAAAAACACTCACGGATCCAATTAAGGTGGCAAGTAGAATCGCTGCAGCTATATGACGCGGATTAATATTTCGTCTTTCAGCAATTTTCAAGCCTTCCAGTTGTGGGGGCATCGGATGAGCTCGATAGGCACGATTGAAAAACTGATATAACGAAAAGACGGTCAATGTGCTCGATCCGAGGCGGCGTGTTCCAAATACGGTGACGAGCGTGTTGTGCGGGTCAATGTAATGTAAATCGTGTACTAAAAAACCCAATTCCGCACGGAGTCTCGCAATCATTATCGCGACTAGAAAGTAAATCGCGAAAAAGATCGGCGTAACCCACAAGGACATCCCCGCCCTGTAGGAAAATACCATCAAGAATATCAATCCAATAACTATGCCGGCGACTGCCAAGCGATATGGCATCGGTTCACGGGAATCATCAAGTGAAGATAAACCTAGCAGATGGCGCACCAACCCTTTGAAATGGATTCTGCCGATCCACAACACAAATACGAGCAGTGCAACGTAGACACCCAATGCTTGTTCGTTGAAATAGGGAAAACGCGGCAGATTGCGCCACCCCATTATGTTGCCGATCATTAGCTCGATTTTATAGACTCCGTAAAACATCCAGCATGAGAAGAGGAGATCTAGTGGTATGAGGAAACCAATACCGATGACAAAGGGATAGAACGAAACCCGGAAGGAGCCCATCGCATTCCAAGGGCGGCCGGTGAAATATTGATGTAGATTCTGACGCTTGACGGGAATATAGGGAACGGCGGGGTAAATCGAATTGAGCAGATTCATTATACTAATCACTGCAGCGATGCTGAAGCCAAGCCACATCAGTTTATTCTTGAAGAACCTGTTGCTGGTATCTGTCATTTCTAGTGGAAGTTGAATAATTGGGTAGGTCAACCGTTCCCGCTCCGTCCACTGAATCCGTAACAGCGTATTGATGCACAGCATCACAAACATCAGCACAAAGATAAATACGATGTATGCCAGCGCGGGGCGGAGCCACGCATACAGGTGCCGTCTTATATAGAAGCTAGATCCCCCTTCGTAATAGGAGGTTAGTGCCTTTTCATCTTGGACGGTGAGCCAAGCGGGCAGTTCCTTCCAGAACAGTTCGCGCCATTGATTTTCAGGTGTTGCAAAGCGGAAGGGATGCCCCAAAATGGTGATTAAGATTTGCATCGTGTCAGCCGAGCAGAGAGCCGATACGACGCCCAACATGACATAGATCGTTAGAAGCTCTGGCGGACTAATTCCAAGCTTGGGGGAGATTTTCTTGAGGATGGCTCCAATCAGAATTAGCCAAAACAGAATGAAAACGACATTTGATAGCGGATGGACGAGCGTGGGAAATGTATAACGAACGACTTCAAGTTGAACAACGAAGTAAATATTGATCGGAATGAGGCACAGTGTGATAAAAAAGGATTTGAGCGTCAGACCGTTGTGGAAGGTCGTTTCGGGCACTGTGTTATGCCTCCAATGGAGGTGATGAAAACAACGTTGGTTCATGTAAAAACGGAGTGCAATTACGATGAACGCGTTGACGGCGGGGCAAGATGCCCCGCCTACGGTTTTTGAGGTAAGTCAATGCTTTTGCACGAATTCTTAACATGAGCCACAACGTTAAACTCACTATGGGCTTTATGAAAGTGACACGCAGCTCTTCTCATTATAGATTGTAATAAGGAAAAGTCAAGCGGTACTGTCAGGTGAGCCTCCTATTGGAAATGATATTGGATGAGAATAGAGTTAATGAGGATTTTCGCACTCACCAGATAAACCGATACATCGGTCTCTGTACAATCACACCAATTAGTGCCCATACACCTCCGAGCAGAAACTCGCCGAAGAGCATTCCGAGAAAGAACGGTGCTAGGCGACGAAACGTCCTTATGCCTCCAAAGCGGAGGATGCACAACTTAATCACCCAAGCGACGAGCACCGAAGACCAAAAAAAGTTGACCGCCCATGTGCCTGTGATGCCGTACCCAACGGGATAGAGGGGCCACCAAACGAAACGATGACGTAAGGCGGTGAGAGCGAAGGTGAAGAGCGTACCGAAGAGCATTGCCAAGATTCCCAAGATGTCCACAGGCATCGGGTTGGTGAGCCAACTCTGAGTTCGTCGAAAGACACCACCGCCCCAAAACGCCACCGCACCGGATTCGTAACCGAGCTGCAATCCACCCCAGAACAACGGCAATGGGCTGATGACAACAGCGATTAGTATCGCGAATCCGACACGACGCGTTGAGATACCCGCCCGCTCGGCGAGTTTCAGTGCTTCCAGTTGCGGCGGCATGGCATTGCCCCGATAGGCGCGATTGAAAGGAAACACGAGCGCGAACAGGCTGAGGTTTCTAGGACCGACTCGCCGCATACCAAACATCTGTGGAATTAAGACATCAGGTCCCATCCTGCGGAGATCATGAAGGGGCGGTCCAAGTTCGGCGCGGATGCGGGCTGTAACGGTCACGGTTATAAAATGGATGATAAAAACTAGGACAGCAACCCAGAGCGACATCCCGGCTACTACCCAAAAACCGATTAACAGCAGGAAACCGATAATTATTCCGAGGACTGCGGTACGATAAGAAATCGGTTCGTTAGACTCAGACGCTTTTTCGCCGTGCCACGCGCCTATCAGTACATTTCGTATATGATGCCGTGCACTCCAAAACACTAGAATCAGTACACCGACACAAACGCCAAACGATTGTTCAAAGATATAGGGAAAATTGGGGATCTGCTGAAACCCGAGAATACTCCCCATGATCAACTCAAATTTCCAAAAGATATAGAAAAACCAGAACGCGAAAGAGAGATCGAGCGGCATAAAATATGCCATCCCAACAGCAAAGGGGAAGAGCGTCACAGGTGTCCACCCGATAGCGTTCCACGGTTTCGTAGTAAAATAGGGTTGCAGATCAAAAAAATCGCCACCGAGTCCTGGGATGGCTGGATACAAGAAATGCAGCGCGTTGACGATGTCCATACCACCAGCGAGAATCGCCCCAGCCCACATCAATCGATTCCGAAAGAAACCTTTGGCAGTCATCTGCTGCGGAAGTTCGATAATTGGGTAGCTGAGTCGTTCTATCTCAATCCACTGTTTCCGCATAACGACGTTGATGCAAAATGCTGTGCACACAAGGACGACAATAAACCCAGACCACGAAAGGACAGGCTTCCACCATAACCGAAGATGCTCGTCAAGGTAAAGGGTCGATTCACCGATAAAATAGGTTCTGAGGCTGTTTTTGTCGGTCAACGCCAGCCAATCGGGGAAGTAACGGTGAAACAACGTTGCCCATTCGTTCTCCTCAGTTGCCATCCAACCACCGACGGCGATATGTGTGATAATTACGGCGAAGAAATCCGCACCGGCGATTGCGGTAGCGACGGAGAGCATGGCGTAGAAGGTCAGCAATTCGCCTTGTGTCAATGCCAGTCGCGGTGAATATAGGGAAATTCCATAATTCAACACGAGCAGAATCGCAAAGATAAAAATCACATTGAAGAAGAGCGACATGGTCGTCGGGAGTCCCTGTGCCCACCGCAACATCGCGTAAACCCAATAGTTATTAAAGGGGATGATAGCCACCGCCAGCCAGATTACACGCCAACGGATTTCTGGCTGAGGGCGGCGGGTCGAAGCGGGAAAACGATTGTCTGTCGGACTCAATGTGATTCTTTCTTGGACTGGTTACTCGGCGTAATGTGTAAGAAAAACCCTTACGCATTATTCCTTCGGGGATATTTATGCGGAGGCGATTGTTAACTCCCTCATCTTGTCATCGTCCAACTCGATGCCCAAACCAGGTCCCTCTGGTGGATACAGGTGGCTCTCCTCGGCTCGGATGCGCTCTTTGGCAGGTGAAACTGTATAGAGTAGGGGACCAGCAGGGTCAGCAGGAATATCGAGGTTCGGCACCGAAACTCCGAGATGCACTGCCCCGGCTGTGCCCACGGTTGAATCCTGATCGGTCGAAAGCAAGGTCTTCAAGCCCGCGGCTTCTGCTAGCGCGAACATCCGGCGCACGTAAGTCGGTCCATACCAAACCCACGCCAAGTTAAGGACGGTGCACGCCCCACGCTCAATTGCCTCGTAACCCTGCTCTAGGGTGTTGATATGGAGACTCACCGGTACATCTATTCGCTTGACAAAGTCTGCACATACCCGCAAATTGTTTGATGGTTGTTCAAAATTATACGGGTTATGGTGACGTAGCACGTCTGCATAGCGCAGGGCGGTCTCCCAATCTGAGAAACGTCCGGAGAAATCGAAGGCTTTGAGTTTGATCTTGTCCCCGAAACGGTCTTTCATCTCGGTGATGAACCGGTTGTCCCGATCGGCGTCCCCTGAAACGTAGTAGCGAAACAGATGATGCCCCAAATCCACTAGCCGCTGTAGATAGTGAGCATTCCGCTCAAAGCCGTCCTCTAGGTGCACCCCGATGATTGGATAGCAGAAGTACACGCTGTCTCGCACTTTCCCACCCATTAAATTGTGGGCTGGCACACCCTGGGCCTTGCCGTTGAGATCGTACAGTGCGATGTCGATGGCGGCTGTTATGTGCGAGTTGAAGACTGTGCTCTCAAAGTCCTGCGCCCGCATCAATTCATTAATCTCGGTAATCCGAGTAGCGTCGCGTCCAACCAACAAATCGTTGTAGCGCTTTGTTAGCGCGCCTAGATCGTCAGCCTTGCTGTCCGGCGCCTCTCCTAGCCCTACAAGTCCGTCAGCCACATGCAGCTTTACGACAACGTGGCCTGATGGTGCTTCGCCTGTGTCAACGGGGTATTTTTGGTAATAGCGCGGGGTTTCAATCTGGAACGTTTCGATTTTCGTAATTTTCATTTGTTTTCCCTTTCAGTGGCTAACAATAGTGCAAAGCGATGGTAGCATCATCACGACCAGACAAAAATTTCTTCATCGTCCGGGGACATGCCAAAGAAGGCAGCGAGCACAATGCGCGGCTTCTCACCCACTACCGGCGGCACTTCATGGATATTTTCAGAGAAAAAGAAGTAAAGGTCGCCGGGTTCGAGTTGAATTTGAGCACGGGGAATACCTTGGTCAACGACATATTGGCTAAACGTGCCGGCGGTGATATATTCCTGCACAACGGGTGTCCAAGGACAGTTATAGAGGAAGGGTTCTCCATTTTCACCCTCATTTTCGGAGTTCTGGAAGCACATTACCCCAGCCAACTGATGCTGGAACCGCGCGACCTGATAATGGAACAGCTTCTGTCGTTTTGCTACGGAATCAAAGTGCGGTCCGTGTCCTCTGTCGGCATAATAGGCGCGAAAAACGGCGGGACCGTAGAGGCGTCCGTCCGGCTCGCGAGCGGTCATCACGCGCTTGTCCGGTGCCAGACACGACAACATCTTGTAGAAGGTGTTCACTGGATCGTCATACCCGTTAAACAGGGTTTTGAAAAGTTCGTGGGTGTCGGCAGCGTAGGCGAAGAGTTTGTCGGGATCGGCATTGTACCTAACGAAAGCGGGACCAACGTACACAGGTCTGTTACTCTCTTCGTTGTTTTCAGTTGGACGAGGATCGTATATCAAGCCACGTTCATAGAGTCTCTCTATAAGACCCACACAGTGCTCCGGGTTGAAAGCTTGGCGGAGGACAATTGCCGGTACTTTGCCTGATACCAACGCATTGAGAGGATTTGGATATTTCTCTAATATTTCTTGTAGACTACCTTCAGCAGGTGCCCACGCATGGGGTGCTGTCATTGCTCGATCCTTTCTTCAAATAATGGCATGAGAATATCACAATGCGGATTGTTCAAAAGTTAAAGGCTCATATAAAAAGAAAGTGCAAAGTACGAAGAGAAACCGAGTTTTCAAGAAAAAACTCGGTTTCTTTGCACTAAATCTTAACATGAGCGAAGTTAAAATAAGATTAAGGATCGACAGGCATTACGCAACGAAAGCCAAAGTAACTGAGTGTGACCGCTGGCTCGCTGCTGTAGCGGTACGCGACACGAAGGATCTCCGGAGTGCTGTGCCACGACCCCCCGCGAAGTATGCGACGTTCTCTAATACTATTGAAGTTATCAGGCATCAAGAGTGTAATTCCGCCTGATACCGGGTTCTCTTTTGGACTGTTTTCGTAAAACTCTACATCCAATTCGTCTACACACCATTCCCATACGTTTCCAGCGATATCGTATAGCTCATAGCCATTTGGAGGATATAGCCCTACAGGAGCAGTTGTTTGGTAGCCGTCATCAGCGTTCGGATCTGACCAAGAATAGCTTGTATTCTTATCCGCGTAGTTGCATTGACTTCCATCAGGCTCATCATCTCCCCACGGATACCGTTCCCTGACCTGCCCACCGCGGGCGGCTTTCTCCCACTCCGCTTCGGTCGGTAGGCGCTTGCCTGCCCACTGGGCATACGCCGATGCACCGTACCAACTCACTTCAACCACGGCATACTCTTCAAACCCCGCCTTTGCTCGGTATTGCCCCCCAACCGATTCGATCATCTCATCACCGTCGCCGATATCCAACCAGATATGACCGGTATCCCCCACATGCTTTCCCATCGCATTGAGGAATTTCGCATACATTGCGTTGGTTACTTCGTAGACATCAATATAGAAATCGTCGACGAAAACGGTGTGGACGGGGCGCTCGTAGGTAGTACCTTCGTTGAAGGGATCGCCCATCTCAAACTCCCCAGCAGGAATCAGCACCATCTCCGCATTGTCGTTACCCACAATTTTATCGGGATGGTCTCCATTCTCTTGCTCATCATCACTTCCACAGCCTAACGATAGTAAAGCGAGCAAAATGAAAAGTAATTCCATACTATACGCAGATTTTCGACGAGAATCTTCGCGCATTAAACTGCCCCCCTGTGAAATTAGTTTTGACTGGCATGTTGAGGTATGAAGCCCACCCTTCAATGAAACAAAGAGCAAGTGATTCTTAGGGGTAAGCGGATGTTGTGATGCTAGGAAGGAATTGCACTCCCTAGCGACTATTGATAGGCACAACTTCAAGGAGCAGCAATACAGTCTAATCTCATCGGACGGGCACCACCATCGGTTTCGGTAAGTCCTGATTCTGCGAAATCGTGCCGATCTTCACGGAATGGTAGTGTCACAATGACGTAAGTTTTCAGTTTCAGAAAACCTACGCCATCGGAATTGAAACTCTACTTGGTTAGTTAAATTGTGGGATCAAAGCGCCTTCACCAAAAATAGTGGGGAGCGGCTGACCATCGTTTGTCCTAGCCGCGGCATCTATATAAGCGACGCTGAATGCCCGCCGCGGCAAACCGGTATCATTCACCGCGGAAGTGTGAATTAGGTTGACGTGCAGCAATACCCCTTCACCCGGCTCTAATTCAAGGGTGATGGGATCCGCCACTGCGAAGAGAACTTCCAACTGTTCTTCTGTTGGGAAGTTTCCTTCATAGATACGGTGATGAGATTTTGGAATTACCCTGAGACAGCCACTATCAAGGGTCGCAGGATCGAGCGCCGCCCAGATGATAATGTCTGAAAATTTGTCAAGGTTCCGAAATACATCCTGATGCCAAGGAAGGTGAGTTCCTGTGTCCGCCGGTTTATTCATAAACATTGCACGCGGGGTAGCAATCGAGGTAGAGGGACCATAGGCTCTGGCGCAAATGTCCCGGAAAGCAGGTTTTTGCATATACGACAGGAAGAATGGGTCAAGCTCAAGTTCCGTAATCTTACGGTAGTTTAACGTCGGACCTTTGTGTCCCTTGGTCATTGGCTCCATCTTACTGTAGTCAGCAGTCTTACCATCAATTTGCATCATTATCTGGTCATAGGGGAGTTGGGCTTTGCCCATCATGATGTCATCAATGCGCTTCTGCAAAGTATCGAGTTCTTCATCGTCCATCACTCTACCGAGGCGGAGATAGCCTTCCTCCTCGAATTGCTGCCATTGGCTATCATTGATTGGTTGCATAATTTGGCAATCCTCCTAATTTTAACATCGTCAAAGTTTTAGTTCATTAATAAACTAGTGAGCTAATGAACTATGGTAGATTTTAGAATTACTTAGACAGTTCCAATGCAGATGTACAGATTGGGAAATCTGTACCCACAAACAACCCCCTAAATCCCCCTTGTCAGGGGGACTTTGGCAAATGTTCACTTATTTGTCTAATTCACCATAAATCGGTTGTTATCACTTATCTGACTGCTCTGGAATTCGGTCAAAATATATTTTGAGTTTCGCCTTATTACGGAGTTGAGTGTGCAGTTTAGCCGTAAGTGCATTACGCATTTCCGTTTGGGCATCCGCTGTTACTATCCGCCGCACCTCTGAGTCGTCAAGCGTTTTTTGGACTGCTGGATTATGTTCTTCTTTTCGGAAAATTGTATAGTATTCTCTGCCTTGAAAGCTGACAGTCATGATATCATCAACAGTCTGTCCCACTTCCATTGCAAAAGCGGCGTCAGTAAAGGCTTGCTGCTCTTTCGGGAAGGTATCGTGGGTCAGGTAACCGGTATCGCCGGGGTTGAGGGGATCCGCTCCGGGACCGGTCAATTCTCCGGTATCTGACAACTCCTTCGCGACTTCGATCATGTCTTTGCCCGATTGAATTGACTCAAAAACCTCCTTCGCACGGTCACTGTCCCTAAGCGTGATACAGGTTAGCCGTACCTGTTCCTCTTCGGCGAATTCGCTTTTGCGCGCTTCATAGCTGGCTTGTATATCTTCCTCTGTCACTTCGACTTTCTCTTCAACTTCGATTTTCCAGAGTTTATTGGCTAGCATCGTGTGGAGATACCTTCGGTTTTTTCTCTGGATTTCTGGTTCGTCTCCGAGTTTTCGAGCTTTGGCGAGACAGAGTATTAAGCGACCTTCTGCCATCAGGGTTACGTATTCTTCAAGGCGCGCTTTGTCTTTATAGCGCTCAGGTGTATACTCTGAGAGTTCGCGAATGTCCTGTATCATTTCAGCAAGCGTAATCTGCTGCTTTCCGTTGCAATCAAACTCTGCAATGACAATATTTTCCGCGTTTGTCACCGATTCCTCTTGATCCAGCACTGTTTCAGGAACCCGTTCGGGGTAGGTTTTCAGTTCACTTGTCGAGGTGACTTCTGCCACCCATTCAATAATTCGCTGCCGTTTTTTCTCACGCTTAACGGAGGGTTCAATATAGTCTCTGACCTCCTCAAAATCCGCTATCCGTTCCGGTAGGTGTTCCTCCTTGCGGAAAATGAGGTAGTACGTTTCGTGATCCATCTCAAGTTCAAGGATCTCTTCCGTGATTTCGCCGATTTCCATGTCAAAAGCGGCATCAACAAAAACCTGCCAGTCTTGGGATTCATCTTTGGTAAAGAGCCCTGTGTTCCCCGGATCTGTCTTGTTGCTACCAGGACCAAACAATTTTTCTTTTTCTGACAGTTCTTTTGCCAGTTCACTGATGTCTACTCCAGCTTTGATTTGTGCCAATGCCTCCTGTGCAAGCGTTTTTTCCAAGACACTGAGGCAGGTTACTCGTGCTGCTGCCTCTTCGACGTATTCTGATTTGTGTTCCTCGTAATACTGCCGCCGGTCCTCGTCCGTGGGAGAGACCTTTTCATCGACTTCAATCAGCGTCAGGCGCTCGATTAAGAGCGTGTGTTTGTATTCCCGCGCCTTCTTGACTATCTCTTCATCTTTATTCAACTCTTTATCTATTGCTGCGAGGACTTTCAACTTCTCGTCAATGAACTCTGGTAGATATTCTGTTTTGCCGGCTTTGCTTGCGTAGTTTTCCTGCTGAAAAATTGACAATTCTCCAATCGCCGCCTTGAAATCCGCAAGCGAAATCTCGATTTTTTTGCCGTTCCATTGATATTCAGCCAAGATGATCTGACTTTCATCGACAGATGCCGACTCGTCGGGATCGGTAACAGGATCTGTTTGCTGCGATTGAGCAATCTGCCAACCCGCTATGTTGATTGCGACAAGGGCAGTCAACATAATCAATGCTTTTTTCATCCGCAGATTTCTCCCCTAGCAGATAAAAAATTGCGGTGAGAAGTCTGCACGAATGAATTCGGCAAATTCCTCACCGCAATTTGTTGTGAAAACGAACCCAAAATTCAGTCCGCTTTCCTACTGTTTGCATATCTTTTTAAATGTAAGATTTAGACGATGGAAAAATCTCTAACGCTGCCTCATTAATTCCTAGAAGCTTTGAGACTCCCCCAAGTGAGAGGAAGTTTCCCCTTCGATTCAACCGCTAAAAACTGTCCGTCCATCAACAGTTGAAGTTCGTCGTTTGTCAAATTTCGCTTCATCAGGAAAAGTTCATCGAACTCTCCATCCCAGAAACGTTCCTCTTTAAACCGACCAATTTCCAAATTGGCGGGGGTATTAGCGGAACCGGGTGCTGAACCCGCGTCATCCTTATGGTCTAGTTTGCCATCAATAAACAGCGAGACTGTTTCTTTGTTTGTACGCATGGAGGCGACGTGATGCCATACGTCATCGGCGATCTCAGTTTTGCTAGGAATCTCAGCACCGAAGCCGACGGGTGCAGGTATATGATAGCGGGTGAAGAGCAACTTATCCCTTAGCTTGATATACCAGCCCCCGCCATCCCATTTGATATAAACAAAGCCCTGACCTACCTCTTTGCCAGTCTTAACCCAAGCAGCGAGGGTGGTATCAGATTCGCCGAGATCCAAAGCTGGAACATCTGCTACAAATGCCGACTGCTCTTTCCCGTCTATAAATGAAAGGCAGGTTCCAAATTTTTTATCTACGGAATCCACCCATGCTGGCCCTCCTTCAATCTCCCCCTCCAGTTTGTTGGGACCGAGGTCTTTTATTATATCCCCCTTGCCTTCATCCAGAGGGAAGTAGAATACGAGGAGCGGGTCATCCAATTGGATCTGGCTATATCCTAAGGTTGGCAACAAGCCTATCAAAAAGATAAAGACCAGAGTGCTGATTGGAAATCTCTTCAACCTTTGCATTTAAATATCCTCCTGTTTGCGGTTATTACAGAAATTTGCATCGTGCCGACACATTGTCTGCACGAATGGCGACTCGCTTGCGAATCTCATTGACCAACTGAAGTTATGCTGACGAATCAGAACTGCTGCGAATCTGCTCACTTCATTGCAAATCTCTGCAGATTATTGCATCATGAATCTATTATAATACTAAAAAAAAAATATGTCGATCTAAAATTTAATTTTTTCTTGACATGTATTTAATGGATATGATACGATGATTTTAATTTTTTTAGGGCGGTTAAACTGGAATGGATTGTCGGATTTTGAAAAGGAGCGATTGAGAATGAAAACGTTTATTTGGGCGAGTTTGATCGCCACGTTTCTGTTTATAACGGTTCTCTCTGCACCGGCTGCGATAGATCCGAACATGCTTCTGTGGTTCTCGTTTGATGAGCAGCTTGATGGGAAGCAGATAGAAGACTTGACCGGTGGGGGCAACAATGGAAAACTCAAATTGGGTGCCAAGATCACCGATGTGCCTGAAGAGATATACAAGGGTACAGGGGCGGTTAAATTCACTAACATCAGTGCTCAGGTCCGTGTCGAACCCTTTAAGAGAATGAATGAGTATAAGGATAACACCTATACCTTCTGGATCTATATCTTAGGTAACACCGCTAAGCCTTGGAATTGGGAACATTGCGGTGGAAAATGTGGAGAAGGTAGGGCAAGCATTCTGGAAAAGGGCAGAGTGCTAGAGGGCAATGTCAAAGGTTGGGCACCAGGCATCTTGCTTCAGGAAGATCCGTTATCCCTTATCTATCAATTTGAAGACAAAGGAGGTGGCGGGGTCCAAGGGGCTATAGGTGCCAAGGAAATAGTCGGTCCTGGTGGCAAAGGCACTGCGTTTGAGTTTAAGAAGTGGTATTATATCGCGGGTGTTAAAAAGGCAAACGAGTTGATAATCTATATCAACGGCAAGGAACAAGGCAGATACGATGTCCCAAGAGATTTCGTTCAGGGCGAGGCGTTACTGCGCCTTGGTGGTACGCGGGAACGCTCTGCCAATTTCGTTATGGATGAGTTTTCTCTTTACGATCGCGCCTTAACCGAAGACGAGGTAGCGTTGGACGCCAAAGGCATACTTCTATCGGTTGAACCCGAAAGGAGAGTGACAACCACTTGGGGCGATATTAAAACCAATCGTTAACCGATGGGGCTGCTGATAATACTACAATAACTAGCTTAAGTTGAATGCTATTCAACCTAAACCGGAAAACCTAAACCGGAATAAAAGGAGGAATTAAAAATGAGAACGTTTATTGGGTTCAGTTTCCTTATTACCTTTGTAGCCGTGACGGTTTACTCTGCTCCGGCGGCGATAGATCCGAATATGATTTTGTATTTCGCATTTGATGAGCAGCTCGATGGTAGAAAGGTTGAAGACCTGACCGGCGGCGGGAACGATGGGAAACTCAAGCTAGGTGCCAAAATTACTAACGAACCCGCAGAGGTGTACAAAGGAGCAGGGGCGTTAAAAATTTTCAACAATATCAGTGCTCAAGTTCTCGTTGAGTCTTTTAAGGAAATGGATAGCTATAAAGACAATACCTACACTTTTTGGCTCTATCTATATAGCGTCAGAAATGATCCGTGTTGTGCAGTGGAAAGCATCTTCAAAAAAGCCAATGTTATGGACGCTGCTGACAAGGGGAGCGCGCCGGGTGTTTTTATAACCGATCCAGGGCTATCTCTGGTATATAAATTTACCGACCAAGGGGCTATTGAGGGTGAGGCGGTCGGTCCCGGCGGCAAGGGTTTACAGTTTGAACTGAAAAAATGGTATCACATCGCGGGTGTCAAACAGGCAACAAGCCTGACAATCTATATCGATGGCAAAGAGGAAGCTAGATATAAGGTTCAACGCGATTTTGTCCAAGGCAAGGGGCACCTTCGCATCGGTGGAACGCGGCAGCGGGCAGCCTCTTTTGCCATGGATGAGTTTGGACTTTATAACCGCGCCTTGACCGAACAAGAGGTAAAGATGGATTCCAAAGGTATATTTCTGTCGGTCGAGCCTGAAACAAAATTGACTACCACTTGGGGACAGCTCAAAACGGGGCGGTAACCGATGGAATTTGAGGAGCTATTGGGTATGTGCTAGTCCTTGCTTACGCTTATCCATATTACGTGGACAGGGAACTTCAGATTATTTCAACTACCGGGAAGATTTTGGGGGGCACTCCCGATTTATTGGGGGTGAAAAATGTTGCAATAGTTGGTTGATTATTCAGCCTAAATCAGTATAAAAGGAGGAATTGAAAATGAGAACGCTTATTACGGTAAGTTTCGTTACCACGTTTTTTTTCATGACGGTTCTCTCTGCACCAGCGGCTATAGATCCGAACATGATTTTGTATTTCGCATTTGATGAACAGCTCGATGGAAAGATGGTCGCGGACCTGACCGGCGGCGGTAACGATGGGAAACTCAAGTTGGGTGCCAAAATTGCCAACGATCCCGCGGAGATTTACAAAGGAACAGGGGCATTAAAAATTTTCAACAACATTAGTGCTCAGTTCCTCGTCGAGTCCTTTAAGGAGATGGACAGCTATAAAGAGAATACATACACCTTTTGGCTCTATCTTTTCGGTGTCAGAAATGAGGCGTGTTGTCCAGAGGAGATTATTTTGCAAAAAGCCAACATTTTAGTTGGTGATGCGAAAGGGAACTCGCCAGCCATCTTTGTGACCGATCCGGGACTCACACTGACATATAAATTTGGCGACCAAGGGGCTGTACCGGGCGACGGGGTTGGTCCCGGCGGCAAGGGTGAGAAGTTTGAACTGAAAAAGTGGTATCACATCGCGGGGGTCAAAAAGGCATCAGATCTAATAATCTACATTGACGGCGAAGAAGCAGCTAGATATGCTGTCAAACGAGATTTCATCCAAGGTAAGGGGCATCTTCGTATCGGTGGATCTCGAATTCGAGCCGCTTCTTTTCTGATGGATGAGTTCGGGCTTTATAACCGTCCCTTAACTGAAAAAGAGGTTGAGATGGATTCCAAGGGCCAATTCCTGTCGGTCGAGCCTGAGACAAAATTGACTACCACCTGGGGGCATCTTAAAACAGGGCGGTAACCGATAGAACCCTGACAGACTCCGATAGTATATTAAGCAGGAGGTACTTTATTTTAGCCCCGACGGATCTTATCCTTCGGGGCTATATTATTTGAGACTGAGAATAGTCTTGGCTTGGGGAGATCGGCGTGTTGACATTTTGAAACTGTTCATTCAACAAACGCTGTAATTATCAGGCAATCTGCCATAAGTAGCGCGAACTGTTAGTTTGCAAGCTGGGATCCCAATCTAACAAATCGTGGTACAAAAGGAGATTGTCGGTCGAGATTCATATCTCGCCAGAATATCCAGCGTGGCGTGCAACAAACCGGGTTGATTAAGCCAAAACTATCGTGCGATGTGCTAGGGGGTGTCGATTTTGGAAAATCGACCTACAGAAATCTGAAGCTATCTCTAATGTGTAAAGGGTTGGGAGACCCAACCCCTACGAAGGGCTCTAATGTGTGAACAAAGGGTTGGGAGACCCAACCCCTACGAAGGGCTATGTGTCTGTGCACCCTCGTGATTGTCTGGTTACAATAAAATGTCAACAGAACCTAGCTAAAGTTCAATATCAAGGGAGGAATTGAAAATGAGAAGCCTTTTTGCGGTAAGTTGCATCACCATATTTCTGTTTATGATGGTTCTTTCTGTCCCGGCGGCTATAGATCCAAACATGATTTTGTATTTCTCGTTTGATGAGCAGCTTGATGGAAAGATGGTAGAAGATCTGACCGGCGGCGGGAACAATGGAAAACTCAAGTTAGGTGCCAAAATCACCAACGAACCCGCGGAGGTATACAAAGGAGCCGGGGCACTAAAAATTTTCAACAACATCAGTGCCCAGTTCCGCGTAGACGAGTTTGACCGAATGAATAAGTATGGAGAGAACACCTTCACCTTTTGGCTCTATATATACGGTGTCAGAAAAGATCCATGTTGTGTACAGGGAAGTGTTGTGGAAAAGGGCAACGTTATAGGGCAGGCTCACAAAGGTCACGCGCCAGCCATCTGGATTACCGATCCCGGTCTATCACTGGTATATAAATTTGGCGACCAAGGGGCGATAGGTGTTGAAGCGGTCGGTCCCGGCGGCAAGGGTGAGAAGTTTGAACTGAAGAAGTGGTATCATATCGCAGGTGTCAAACAGGGTGGCAGCCTGATAATCTACATTGACGGGAAAGAAGAAGCCAGATATAAGGTTGCCCGCGATTTCGTTCAGGGTAAGGGGCACCTTCGTATTGGCGCGACAAACATACGATCCGCTTCTTTTGCCATGGATGAGTTTGGGCTTTATGATCGTCCATTAACCGAACAAGAGGTCGAGTTGGATGCCAAGGGCATACTCCTATCGGTTGAGCCTGAAACAAAATTGACTACCACCTGGGGACATCTCAAAACAGGGCACTAACCGCTAGAACCCTGATAGACTCTGATCGTATATTAAGCAGGAGGCGTTCTATTTAGCCCCGACGGATCTTATCCTTCGGGGCTATATTATTTGAGACTGAGAATAGTCTTGGCTTGGGTAGATCGCTGATGGGGCTATTGATGTGTGTAATTTAACTAGCTAAAGTTCAATATCAAGGGAGGAATTGAAAATGAGAAGCCTTTTTGCGGTAAGTTTCATCACAATGTTTCTGTTCATGATGGTTATCTCTGCCCAAGCGGCTCTAGATCCCAATTTGATTCTGTATTTCACGTTTGAAGAGCAGCTGGATGGAAAGATGGTCGAAGACATGACCGGCGGCGGCAACGACGGTAGGTTGCGGTTTGGTGCCAAAATCACCAACGAACCTGCGGAGGTCCACAAAGGGGTAGGTGCTCTAAAACTTTTCAACAACATCAGTGCACAACTTCGTGTGGAAGAGTTTGACCGAATGGATAAGTATGGAGATAACACCTACGCCTTTTGGATCTATATATTCAACCCCATGGGTGCACGATCAAGTATTTTGAAAAAGGCGAACATTTTAGTTGGTGAGGAAAAAGGGAGCGCACCGGGTATCTTTCTGACCCATCCCGATCTAGCACTTGAATATAAATTTGACGACCAAGGAGCTCTTGGGGTCGGACCCGTCAAGGGTAAAGGTTTTGACATGGAGAAGTGGTATCACATCGTGGGTGTCAAAAAGGCAAGCGACCTTATCGTCTACATTAACGGCGAAAAAAAAGGCAATTTTAAGGTCAGACGAGACTTTATCCAAGGTAAGGGGCAACTTCGTATCGGCGGAACGACGAGCCGAGCTGCCTCTTTCGCGATGGACGAGTTTCAGCTTTACGATCGTCCCTTGACCGAAAAAGAGGTGGCGGCAGTTTTTAAGGGGATATTCTTGTCGGTCAAGCCACAGGCCAAATTGACAACCACTTGGAGCCATATCAAAACTATCCGTTAAAGGGGGAATTGAAAATGAGAACGCTCATTACGGTAAGTTGCATCACTACATTTATTGTCATGGCGGTTTTTTCTGCCTCGGCGGCTCTAGATCCCAATTTGATTTTGTATTTCACGTTTGAAGAGCAGCTGGATGGACGGGTAATTGAAGATATGACCGGTGGCGGTAACAATGGTAAACTGAGGCTAGGCGCAAAACTCACCAACGACCCCGCGGAGGTTTACAAAGGGGCCGGTGCTCTAAAAATTGCAGGGAATATCAGTGCACAATTCCGCGTCGAACCCTTTGATCGCATGAATCAGTATCAAGATCACACCGTCGCCTTTTGGATCTATTTCTTCGAGGGATTTCATCAAGGTGAAGCGCGATCGATCTTCAAGAAAAATGCTGATGAAGCGCAGGTACTCAATGCAGGCTTTTCAAAATCGCCCTCCGTCCAGATTAGCGGCAACAGTTTTGCCCTCTTCTACGAGGTTGGTGAACAGGGCGGAATCAACGGACTCGGTCCAGACGGAAAAGGATCGGAGTTTGAGCTGAAGAAATGGTATCACATCGCGGGTATCAAAAAGGGGGCAGACCTGATCATTTACATCAATGGCGAGGAGGAAGGGATATTTGATGTGCCCAAAAAATTCCCTCAAGGTGAAGGACGGCTCCGTATCGGTGGTACGCGGACCCGAGCCGCCTATTTTGCCATGGATGAGTTCGCGCTTTTCGATCGGGTTCTAACCGAAAAAGAGGTGGAGTTGATGGAACAAGGCGTATTCCTGTCGGTTGAGCCACAAAACAAATTGACTACCACTTGGGGGCGTCTTAAAACGGGGCGTTAATCGATGGACTTCTGAGGATATGCTAGGCTAGGTGTGTCCGACTATAGCCCCGATGGAATTTTCTCCATCGGGGCTATATCATTTGAGGATGGTGAATCACCTTGATTTGGGGGGCACCGGTGGATTTAAGGAAGAATTGAAAATGCGAACGCTTATTGTAGCAAATTTTGTTACCACGTTTCTGTTCATGACGATTTTCTCCGTCTCGGCGGCTATAGATCCGAACATGATTTTGTATTTCACGTTTGATGAGCAGCTAGATGGAAGAAAGGTCGAAGACATGACCGGTGGCGGTAACAGTGGTAAACTTCGGTTTGGTGCCACAATCACCAATGAACCCGCGGAGGTATACAAAGGGACGGGCGCGTTAAAAATTTTCAACAACATCAGTGCCCAGTTCCGCGTTGACTCCTTTGACAGAATGGATAAGTATAACGATCACACCTACACCTTTTGGTTCTATGTCCTCGAGCCCCTGATTGCTCCGCCTCCTCGTCCACCCAACAGTGTTTTGAAAAAGGCTAACATCTTAGTTGGTGATGAGAAAGGGGATTCCCCAGGCATCTCTCTGACCGATCCCGGTTTATCCCTTGTGTATAAATTTGGCAGAATTGGACCTGATGCAATAGGTCCCGATGGCGCAGGTGGCGGTTTTGATCAGAGAAAATGGTATCATATTGCGGGTGTCAAGAAGTCCTCCAACCTGACAATCTATATCAATGGCGAAACAAAAGGCAAGTTTAATGTTCAACGCGGTTTCATTCAGGGTAGGGGGCACCTTCGGATCGGGGGGACGACGAGTCGAGCCGCTTTTTTTGTTATGGACGAGTTTCAGCTTTATGACCGTGCTCTAACCAAAAAGGAGGTAGAGTTGGATGCCAAGGGGCTACTCCTGTCGGTCGAGCCGAAACGAAAATTAACAACCACCTGGGGGAATATCAAAACAGGTCGTTAAACGGTGGGACTTCCGAGGTAAACTTTGACCGCTCCCCGCTCTAAAGAACGGGGATTCTTTTGATAGCCAATTCCCGTTCTACCTCTTAGAGTTTAGCGTTTAGTGCTATGGGGCCATCTGCCTTCTTCTAGAAAAGGCTTCCCCCCTCAATTTATGGGGCAACACAACTTACGCAGTTGCGGCGCGGGCCATGGGACGCGCTACGGAAACACTTTGAGGTGAAATGTTACCGATACGTGGTAGGTATATCCTACTCACATTGAATCCATGCGGCTATATCACGTCAGGCGTGATAGAGGTGCCGGTTAGAATTCTATTTTTGTAGTGTCTGATGTTTTCTACGTCTACGCTATCCCGTTGCAAGGGGCGGGCAAGGACAACGGCAAGGTTGCCGAAGTCGTAATTCCTTGCCCCGTAGATAGTAGAATTATACCATATTACCCCTTTAGAATCAAGGTTAAAGCCTTGAAAAACGGTGCTAAAGCGTCCCTGTATCCCCGCCTTAAAAGACGGGGTTTTAGGGCTAAAGTAGGCTTCGATAAGGAGGAAGCAAACAGGAGATGATTAGTGGCGCGACGTGAAAACTACATCGTAGGATATAGTATCTGCATCATTCTGATTAGCATGGGAACCCGGCAGACATTTGGCATTTATCTGCAACCGGTTACCGATGAACTTGGTATTGGGCGAGAACTGTTCAGCCTAGCTATAGCGATTCAAAGCATTATTGGTGGTCTGCCGTTTGCGGGCATCCTATCAGATCGTTACGGTTCACGCTGGGTGGCGATAGGTGGTGGGTTACTATTCGTTGTATCAATGTATCTGATGTCGATTACGACGCATTGGACTAGTTTGATGCTCGGTTTTGGTCTGTTATCTGGGGTGTCTCTGAGCTGCGTGTCGTATGTCGTTGTATTGGGTGCGGTGGCGCAGGTGGTTCCACCTGAACGGCGTAGCAGAACATTTGGCTTTATCACAGCCGCTGGTTCGATCGGGATGTTTATTGTCGTGCCGGTCGCCCAACACATCTTGAATGCCTATGGTTGGCGAACCACTTTTGCAATTTTTGCAGGGTTTGTGGGCTTAATTGCCTTACTAGCAGTCGGATATCCAACTCGAAAACAACAGCTTGCAGGGATCGAGCTCACAGAGGAGTCTTCCGATTCGCTCAGTCAGGTGCTAGCGAAAGCAAGCCAGCATTCGGGATATTGGCTGCTGACTATCGGCTTTTTTGTTTGCGGCTTCCACGTTTCGTATGTTGCGTCCCACTTACCCGCCTATCTCACCGATAACGGATTATCAGGTACGGCCGGCGCAACTGCACTCTCGCTGGTGGGGTTGTTTAATCTATTTGGCTCTACACTATTTGGCTACCTAGGCGATCATTATCGCAAAAAATATCTGCTGAGTGGTCTTTACTTTGGTCGCTCAATCATTATCAGCCTGTTTTTGATCTTTCCGGTAACGGAAACTACGGCGATGATTTTTGGTGCTGCAATCGGTTTTTTATGGCTGGCTACCGTGCCGTTGACGAGTGGCACAGTGGCGCAAATTTTCGGTCCGCGCTACCTAGCGACGTTGTACGGCATTGTATTTTTCAGCCACCAAGTGGGCAGTTTTCTTGGGGTTTGGCTTGGTGGCAGAATTTATGACGCGACGGGGGTATACACGCCTGTATGGATAATTGCAATTATCCTCGGTGTGCTGGCTTCTATTGTTCACCTGCCGATTACAGATCGCCCTGTATATCCACTTAGGACAACAGGCGCGGCGGTTCGTTGATATAACGTCAACTCAGTTACAAACTTTAGAGCAAATATAAGGGTAAACTTATGGAATACAAAATCCCAATGCGCATCGTTGTTGTGAGCCCCCCAATCGGAGTCAATTTCGCTTTGGAAAACAACGGGAATTTGATTTCGGTTACCGAATCTACGGGGGAAGACATTACGTTTGATTTTGACGCGACAGTAAAACCGCAGCGCAACACAGGCGTTCCCAACTTTACAGGGGCATTCGCGCGAGGAACTCCCGCGAAACGGTTCTTCTACGTCAATATCGGGGAGTTGGCGGGTCAGCCGGATTGTGAATGGTGCAGAAGGGCGAAGATTTGGATTTCAACGGGTTATCCCAAATCTCTCCGCCAAGAAGAGGTAACTTGGGATATGGTAAAAGAGGTATCCGAAAACCCGAATAAGGTGCTTATGGCGAGATATATGGGAACAGATAAAGATGGGGGACCTAGTTGTGCAACGACTGAACTTATAGATGGTGGGTGGATTATTGTTGACCGGTGATTGTCGATGAATCAAGCTGCAAAAATTCAGGCGTTCAGATGAATCGATAGGTTGCCTGACCCAAAATTGTTCCAATCACACCCCAGAAACTTGCGGTCACAAACTCTCCCAAAACGAGACCGATAAAAAACGCGCTTGCCTGTCGATATAACTTGAGCCCACCGAATCGAAGGATGATTAATTTTGCCAACCAGCTCAGGAAAATTGAGAACCATAAGAGATTGAGCGACCATGTCCCACCAATCACGTATCCCGCCGGATGAAAGGGCCACCAGATAAAAAGCCTTCGCATCATCAGAAACCCTAGTCCGATACCGAATCCACCACCCATAAAAATTAGTGATTTGACATCCGTTCCCCGCGGATAGCTTAACCAGTTTTGTAAACGGTTAAAGATGGGCCAACCGGGCCACGTACTCCCTTGATATTGATAGGCGGTGTGTAGGTACGCCCAACAAGCAGCGATAGATCCAACCACCGTGGCAATCAGAATACCTGCGATTAGCATCCCGTTGATGGAGAGATTCATCCGATCTGCAAGCCGAAATGCTTCCAATTGATGCGGCTGGGGGTTGCTACGATGGGCATAAGTGAAAAAATGGAGATAGGAGAATAGTGTAAGACTTGTGGGACCAACCGCTTGTGTACCGAACCCTGTCACGACAATGTCCTCGGGTCGGAACGCAAAATCGTGCATCGGGTAGCCTGCCTCGACCCGGATGCGTGTCACAACCGTTGAAAGCCCAAAGAAGATTAGGAAAAAGACCGCCGACACCCACACGGACATCCCCGCAACGTAGCAGAATCCGATGAGATAGCTTACGCTCGCGAAAATGCTAAAAACTGCCCAGCGATAACGTCGCATCTCCGCCCGATTCTCCAGAATCTCGCGTCGTTGATCTCCAGTGCTTTGGGCGGTGGTAGGCATTCTAAAAAAGCTCCGTAGAATTTCCCGCCCGGTAAATCGCAGCCCCCACAATGTCATAACTAAAATTGCCGCACAAGTGCCGATGGATTGTTCCCATGTAAAGGGGAACCCGGCTAACATGCTGCCGCCGGAGAAGACTGTTCCCACTACCCGCTCCAGCCGCCAAAGCCAGTAGAAAAACCAACAAGAGAAAGAGAGATCCAACGGCATAAAGAATGCCAATCCGATTGCAAATGGGTGAAACTCAATCGGAATCCAACCGAGTGCGTTCCATGGCTTCGCGGTAAAATACTGACTCAGCAGGTAGCGTCCATAAAAGAGACTTGGGGCGACGGGGAATAGGGTGTGAATGCCGTTAATCACGTTGAATGCCACGGACAGGGCAAACCCAGTCCAGATCAGGCGTGTTTTGAAGAGGCGAGGACCGTTGTTGATAATATCTAGCGGTATTTGCGCGAGGGGATAGGTGAGACGCTCATGGACTGTCCAGTGTTTACGCACTAGGAGGTTAATGCCCAGCATACAAATCAACAGCGCGATAATAACGGTACACCATGCGAGGCACGGCACTAGCCACGCATTGAAGTATTCGGCAACGTAAAAGGTGTTGTCATAAAATGTGCCGCGGTCTTTGTAATAGCCAGCCAATATCGATTTTTCTGTGACAACAAGCCAACGTGGCACATAACGATGGAAGAGCTCCTGCCATTCATTCTCAGGTGCGGCGAAATAGAATGCGTGCCCAATGAGTGGGAACAGTCGCTGGATCATGTCGTGCCCTGCGATGGCTGACGAGACGCACAGCATCACATAGATTAACACCATATCGCTTGAGTCCAGCGCGAACCTCGGAACATAACGCTTGAGCCACGGATTGATCAGACTCAAGACGAAGATGAGGAAGATCGCGTTCATGAACAGCGATACCCGCGTGAAGTTCACGCCGTGTCCTGTGATGCCGGTGTCAACGACCCAAAGGCTGTTGAGCGGCAGAACTACGAGACCGATGAAAAGCAGCTTGCAAATCTGGGCGGTTAGATTCGGTTTGGCTGGATGGCTTGGTGTGGGGTGCACGGATGATGGGTGCCTCCTATCATGGTTGTGCTATCACTAAATATTTGGGAGATACCGTGACAGCAGCTACATCAAACGTGCCTTGTGAGAGATGAGAAGTGACGAGCGATTTATTTATCACCCGTCACTCCTTCACACTGGCCGGAGATTCACTTGGTTTTCTCAGCGTAGAGTGGTTTTTTTAGAATGGTCTGGGTTTCGTAGATCGACCCGCCGCGCTCTGCACGGGGGAGTGCCATGCGAACCGGAGCCTCAACCATACGTACCTGATTCGTGAGTTCGCCACGCAGGATATTGGCACTTAAAGCCTCCCAGTCTCCGCTCAGGGGCCATGCGTCAGCCGCAGTGTAGGCGGCAAGCAGTAAGCGGCGTGGTGTGCTAGAGGAGTTGGGCGCAGACCCATGGAGGGTGCGGACATGATGAATCGAAATGCCCCCGGCTTTGACTGTGATGGGCACAGCACCGTCCGGGCTAAAATTGGGGTCAGTGACTGCCCCTGCGAAACGACCGTCTTGGTGATGGTCGTAGATTGGTCCCTTATGGGAGCCGGGGATGACCATTAGCGCGCCATTTTCCATCGACATATCGTCAATGGCAACGCCGACTGCCAACACATCATCGTTGGTATGGGGGTAGAACGCCCAATCTTGATGCCACTCAACAGGGCTACCGAAATCGGGGTATTTCATATTCAGTTTGCTGCCCATGGAGCGAACACCAGGTCCCACTAATTGCTCAACGATGTCGATAATGGAGGGGTAAGTTCGGACCTGATCATAGACAATGTGTTGAGCTGCTGGATTCTTGATTCGGCGTACGCGGGGAGATTCTGCGGAATGACCGGGTTCAAGATCAAAAACGTCAGTATGATCGGTGACTTCACGGGATTTTTCGACAAATTCATCTGTCACACGACGAAGGTCGATGATATCTTGCTCCGAAAGCACATTTTCAACACCAATGTAACCATTTTCATGGTAGAAGTCGATCTGTTGCTGAGTTAGCATAATGTAACTCCTTTCGCGTAAAGCGATTGAAAAAAGTCTGCGAATCCACTCGCAAATTAAGAATCTGTCTAATCAACGCTCAATCAGGTGACCGAAAATATACACGCTTAGGGGGTAGAAGTTAATAGGTTGAGTCGTTTCAGGACGGCCCAAATCCGCTTCCATCCTAATATTGTACATCCAATTGGATTGTAAGTTCAAGTTTTTTCTGATTTGATATGTTTCGACGCTAGCCAGCGGTGTTGCTGTGATATATCGTTTGACGGCGAACAAGGTGCTAAGACCTAGGATTTTTGCCGGTACACACAGAGAGGTCACTGTACTGTCCAGAACCACACGACATACATCGGTGTCTCTAAAATTACACCTAGGATAGCCCAATAGCTGCCACTCACCACATCGCCCAAAACCAACCCTAGGAAGAAGGGTAACACACGTCGATAGAGACGCGCTCCACCATATTTGAGTATGACGAACTTGGCGATTGAGGAGAGGATTAACACAAGCCAGAATTGATCTAGCGTTCCACCGTTGATGCCTATCACATAGCCGACTGGGTGGAAGGGCCACCAGATAAACTTGAGTCGCATAATACCGAGAAATATCGTAAATAGGAATGATAGACCGATGACCATAGATCCGAAAACATCTGTTGGTCGAGGATACTGCAGCCAGCCAGCCAATCGGTTGTAAACCCCCCAGCCGGGTCCCAAAATCATTCCCGCCTTGCTGCCTCCATGCGTATACAAGACATAAAGGTACATCAGAAATGCCGAGAAAACACCTATCACAATCGAAAAGAGCATCACCCACAACAGTTTGCGATGATTCATGCCGGTGCGTTGCGCCAGTTTAAAGCCTTCAAGTTGATGCGGCATAGGTTGGCTGCGATTTTGGCTGTTAAACCACGAAAAAAGCGAGAACATAACAAGGTTACCACGCCCGAATGGACGGATCCCAAATACGGTTGTCAAAGCGGTCTGTGGATTGACGCCAGCCATGTCGTGGGCGGGTGGTCCAAGTTCAGCGCGGACACGAGTCACAGATGCTGTAATCATCATGTATAGTCCGAAAAATAGCACAAATACCCACATGGACATCCCCGCTTGATTGCAGATTAGATAGAGGAGGACGAGACAGATTACAATCCCTAATGCTGCCGATCGATAGCGCGTCGGTTCCGTCGAATCGTCAATAGATGTGGTCATGCCAAGGATCCGTTTACCAACCTCTCGAAAATGTTGTCGTCCTGCCCACATTGCTATCACCACAACCGCTAGTGCCGCGCCCATTGCTTGGTTCGGTTGAAAAGGATAGTAAGGAATTGTATACCATCCAGCCGCCTTTCCTCCAATGTATTGCGCTTTGCGGACCCAATAGAAAAACGCTGTTGAAAAACTCACATCCAGTGGCAAAAGGAAGCATAAGCCGATAAAAAACAGGCGCAGGTGAAAGAAAGTTGGTCCAATCGCATCCCACGGCTCCTCGTTAAGCCACCGCGAGATATCCGCACTCTCCTCGCGAATCGGTATCATTGGGAAAGACGGATAAAGGAAGTTGATTCCGTTGATAATTTCAATGCCTGCTGCAATCGTGAACCCTAACCACATGCCTCGGTTTCGGAAGAGCTCCATTCCAGGCGCAGTCATATCGAGTGGCAGTTGGGTAATTGGATATGGCAGTTTTTCATGCTCAATCCATTGGCGTCGGAGCAGGACATTTACGAAGGCGACGAGCGCGAAAATCAGGGAGGAGATGATTGTCCAACTCATGATAGGAACAATCCAGTAGCGCAGATAACCTTCGGTGAAGAAATTAGCGCCTCCTTCATAAAAAGGGCGGGCGATGGTTGTGTTACCCATGACGAGCCAACTCGGAAGGTAAGGCTGGAGAATCTGTTTCCATTCGTTTTCGGGGGTGGCAAACCAGAAAGCGTGGCAGAGGGGTCCCATGAGCCCGACCATGTTATCGTGGGCAACCACAGCGGTGACACATGCCAACATGACATAGATGACGAGGAGTTCAATTTGGCTCAACGCATACGCAGGAAAGAATCGTTGGGCGATGTAGTTCAGGAGTGCCAGCACGAAAATGATGAAAATGACATTCATCGGGATAGAGGTTGCGGAGAAATGAAATCCGTGCCAGAGCATCTCTTCCATTCCGATCCAGTAGGCATTAATCGGCATAAGGATGCAACCCAAGATCACAGAGCGTAAGGTAATACGTGACCGGGAAGGTTGAAATGTAGAGGGAGAGGCTGGCATCGCTTCGTTCATAGCATCATTTCTCCGATCCGTTGACGAATTTGAGATGGTCAGTTTTCTTTTATTTCGCGTTCATTTCAGCTTTGCCGCGTGGTCTGTGGGGTTCCGGCTCTTGGCCAGGTTGTACTAGGGTCACTCCGTCGTCCTCAATAAGGGGCCGGTTGTACATGTAAGGCGGCTCAAGTGCTGCCTGCTGCGCTTCTGTCAACTCAGCAACCCATGTCGGCATGCTGGTTTGATAGATACCGCCGCTTGTGTGCATAGACTTTGGGCAATATCGGTAGAGTAGGGAACGTCTCTCATGATTACCTTGCCAAGGCAGCGCACCGTGGATGGTGGCTTCCATGAAGATTACAAGATCTCCCGCTTTGCTTTCCACATTATACACCACTTCTTGGTTGGTGTCGTAAAGCATGATATCTTCGGGACAAAGGAAGTTCGCTTTATGGCTGCCCGGAATTACCGCGATTCCACCATCACCGGGATTGATATCAGCCAACTGGAATTGGCAAACGATTAAGCCGACGCGCATCTCGCCATTTGCATAGGTATAATACTGCGTCCCGTCGAAATGTCTGCTTGTCGCACCGTGTAATCCGTGTCCACCGGTGCCTTTCCTAGAGATTAGCAAAAAAGGCTCATGGTCCATTCTCCATCCACGACCGAAAAGGGCATTGAGGTAAGGAATGAGTTTTCGGTGGGCTATTAGATCGCGGAACGGTTGGCACCAAGGCTGTTCCCAAGTCAGCATCCCCATCATAGATCGGCGATGGTGTTCACCATCCATGCCAAGCCCGTACATTTTGCTGTCCTCTGTGTATTTGTCATGGTTGGCATCAACGGCTTCGTTGAGTGCTTGGACCTCTTGGGGAGTCAGGAAGTTTTCGACCCGGAGGTAACCCCGCAGATCGAATAGGAATTTTTCGCGTTCGTTCATAATTATGCTCCGTATTTTGTGGTACACTAGCTAAAGTACATATCTTTCGGCATCAGAAAGGAATCGCTATCTAGGATAACACAGGTTACCAGTAATAGGTATATTGCTCTAAATCCCGATCCTATCAAGGCTCCGTATGCCATACCCCCCAATACCACAGGTAAAATGGGAAATTTTAAGGTAGTGGGCATATTCCGTATGCCGTAACCTCCCTCCCATTAATCGATAGATCTCAAGAATTGATTCGTACAACAATTCAATTATAGTAGATTTTAGAATTAATGAGACACTCCAAATCGGCGCAGTTGAAAACAGCACCTACCAAACATGGGGGCGCAAGTGTTTCTTTATTTTTTGAATTCACTATAATTACACCGACACCTGATTATTCTCTTTTCGACGGGGGGACAATCTCTCCATCAACAATCTGCTTTTTGAGTGCTTCAATGCGTTTCAGGATTTCGGGCGATAATATCTCCTGATTGTTAGCATCGACGATATATTCAATGCCTCCTTCTTTGAGACCGTATAGTTTTATTCCACCGGTGAAATTGTCCTCAACGACAGCTTGGATTGTTTGGTAGACCGCGAGTTCGACGCCTTTGATCATGCTCGTCAGGACAAGTCCCGGTGCGAGATGGTTTCCGTTCGCATCCACCCAGATGATCTGCTTCTGCTTTTCTTTGGCGGCTTCAAGTATTCCTAAGCTCGTTGCACCCGCCGCCGCGAGGATTACGTCAGCACCTTTGTTATACTGCGCCAGTGCGAGTTCCTTTCCCTTGGCGGGGTCACTGAAGGCTTTCGGTGTGACGCCGGCATAGTCGATGAGGACATCGATTTCGGGATTGATAGCCTTTGCCCCGGCGTAATAACCTGCTTCAAAAGCGTGCAAAAGTGGGACGTTCATCCCCCCGATGAACCCAATCCGATTTGTCTCGGTTTTCAGTGCAGCGATTGCTCCTACTAGGTAGGTTCCCTCATGTGCTTTGAAGATGAGCGAGGCGACGTTTTCCCGTTTGGTTTCGGCATCAATAATCGCAAATTTGACCTTTGGAAATTCAGATGCCACACGATCCATCGGCTCTTGAAAGAGGAACCCGACCCCAATGATGAGGTCATATTTCAACCGAGCCAGCTGCCTCAAGGCAAACTCGATGTCGGTACTCTGTCCGGGTGTGATTTCTTTGAGATCAAGTTTCCACTGATCGGTCGCTTTCTTGGCACCGGCGTAGGAGGCATCACAGAACGAAAGATCTCCACGACCGCCTATGTCGTAGATTAATCCAATCCTTTTTGTTTTTGCAACGCTTGGTGTGATGGACAGAAAGATAAATATGAAACTGTAGATGAAAGTTTTAGTCAATCTTTTTTGCATCATGTAGACTCCTAGCGAGTTAGTCGTACTTACCTTGTTACGTTAGCTCATGTAAAAACAGAGTGCAAGGCACTTAGAGAAACTGAGTTTTGAAGAAAAAACTCGGTTTCTGTTGCACAATTTGGCTACGTTACGCTCCTAGTCTGATTGATACCGCTGCAGCTATCCCCAACGCAAAGCAGTAGTAAGAAAAAATAGAAAACCTCCCACGATTGAGTATCGCCAGCAGAAAGCGTAACGCGACGTAACCCACAATGAATGCGGTCAATGTTCCAGCAACAATAACGGCTGGGGCAACTGTAATTTCCTCTATATCTCTGAGTTTGAGGATAACCGCCCCCAAGATTGCAGGGATGGAAAGTAGAAAAGAGTATTGCGCTGCAATCTGAGGCGACAGACCCAACAACAGTGAGATAGAAATCGTTGACCCAGATCTGGAAATTCCGGGGATGATGGCAAGTCCTTGGACAATCCCAACGAGTGGTGTATGCCATGTGCGTAAGGGAGTTTCTGTTTGTCGCCGCCTATGTCCGAGACGTGACAATTGCAAGATTAGACCTGTGATAATTAACATACCGGCAACAATCATCGGTTTGCCAAAGATCGCCTCAAGTGAATCTTTGAACAACAGCGCGATTAGCCCGGTAGGAATCGAGCCGAGCAGAAGAAACCAGATTAGCCTGAGATCAGGTGTGTTACTGATTGTAAGTCGGGGGTGTCGGTAGAAATTTGCCTGAAAGAGCGTGGAACAACCGGTCCGCACCAAAGACCCGATTAATTGATAATAAACAATAATAACAGCCCCCAAGGTTCCGAGATGGAGCATGACATCGAAAAAGACTTGTGATTCCTTTATCCCTAAGAAATGCTGCATCAGAACTAAATGTCCAGAACTACTCACAGGCAAGAACTCTGTTATGCCTTGTAAAACACCAAGCACAATCGCTTCAAGAATGGTCATCCGTACTTCCTATAGTGGACCTTAGAATTAATGAGACACTCAAAACCGGTGCGGTTGGATGAAGATAAAAAAAATAATTCGGTAATTTGCTAGCGACACCAGCGCGGTTGCAAACCGCGCCTACCGTATGTTTCGAGGAAAATCGGGATTACCGATTTAAATGCTTAAACTTCATGAAACCGCCCCTACCGGGGGGCGAAAATGCCTATTTATTTTTAGAAGTCACCGTAATATGAATCAGAAAGCAGTCTATTAACGGGGCTGGGGCAGGAAAACGGAGAATGGTCCCTTGAATATTAGGACGCTTTTGAAGAGATTGGGCAAATTTAGAAATGGGATCCATTGCGGACAGGGTAGGGACTTAATTTGAGGAGCTTGACCCACTGCAAGTTTATTTGGGGAATAATTGGTATACAACCTTGCGAAGATTTTGAACCTTCGCAAGGCTGATGAACCTAGATCACTAATGCCATAGGACATTGATATTTTCTACTCAAGGGCTTCTTCTACGTCCTCTGGTAGAGTAACGGTGCTTGGATCTACATCAATTGGATATTCGGTGCCGTAGGCTTCGACAAGTTCGTCAAATGTTGCGTTATCCACGTTCTCTAGTTCTCCACCGGGGCGATTGAGAAAAACGCCTTGACAGCCATCACAACTCATCAGATCCACATCCGACCGTTCGATCGGAAATTGCGTAAGTGGATTATTACAACCTGGACAAGGGAGCATAAATTAGATCCTTTCAAATAAAAGGTTTGCGTAGCGCGAAGTTACTTACGTTTTATTTTTCGCTCATGTTAAGATTTAGTGCAAAGAAACCGAGTTTTCAAGAAAAAACTCGGTTTCTCTTCGTGCTTTGCACTTTCTTTTAATAGAAGCCTTATTTTTTAGTCGGCAGCGGTTGCGAGTGGTTCGGAATGATCCAATTCGCAAAATTCGACGTAATCACTAATGAGTTCGGTAATCGTGGGTGCTTCACCACAGATCGGGCAGTTTTTATCCCGACTCACCTTCAACTCACGAAACTTCATGCTGAGCGCATCATACATCATCAAGCGGCCGATCAGCGGTTCGCCAACGTCGAGCAGCAGTTTGACCGCTTCAGTTGCCATCACAAGCCCAACAGTGCCTGGGAGCACGCCCAGGACGCCAGCCTCGTTTCAGCCAGGGACCATGCCGGGCGGCGGTGGGGTTGGATACATGCACCGATAGCACGGTCCATCGTGTGGCTTGAGGACGGTTGCCTGCCCTTCAAATTGGAAAATACTGCCGTGTACAATGGGTGTGTTTGTCAGCACTGCGGCATCGTTGACTAGATAGCGTGTTGCGAAATTATCGCAGCCATCAACGACCAAGTCGTACTCATTAAAGAGATCGATGATGTTGTCTTCTGACAGTCGCATATTGTAGGGAACAATATTGACATCAGGGTTCAGGAAAGTCATTGTTTCAGCTGCGGATTCTGCCTTCGGTTTGCCAACAGTTTCCGTGCGATGTAGGATTTGTCGCTGTAGATTGCTTAACTCAACGACATCTGAATCAACCACGCCGAGCGTGCCAACGCCTGTCGCTGCAAGGTATAATCCTGCCGGTGAACCTAAACCGCCTGCTCCAACGAGTAGCACTTTAGCGTCTAGCAGCTTCGACTGTCCCCTTTCGCCGACTTCAGTCAACATAAAGTGGCGGCTGTACCGCTCCAACTGATCCGGCGTCATCTGCTTATCTTTGGCTGTTGGGAGTCCTGACGCTGACCAGTCTCGATATCCACCCGCCATGGATACGGAATCCGCGTATCCCAATTCTCTTAGGGATTTGGCGGCGAGCAAGGATCTCATTCCCGCAGCACAATAGACGATTACTCTCTTGTCCCGATTTGGCACTTCGTCTTCGATCGAGAATTCGAGCATTCCTCGCGTGACATGAACCGCATCAGGGATATATCCTGCGCGATATTCGTCCTCATCACGGACATCAAGCAGCACAACATCATCTCCACCTTCCGCTTTCTCTTTCTGAGCTTCTTCAACAGAAACCTCTGGGATCTCTTTTTTTACTTCTTCGATAATTTGGCTTGTGGATTTCAATGCAATTCACCTCATTTGTTTATAGTAGATTTTAGAATTAATAGGACACGCCAAACCAGCGCGGTTACAAACCGCACCTACCGGGGGGCGCAAGTGTTTCTTTATTTTTTGAATTCACTATAATAACCTAAGTTGCTAGTTGCGTTACGATACCACATACATGTCGCCCCGCTGGGGCTTTAAGGCTGGTTTTATCCTGTTTTCTATACACATGTCGCCCCGCTGGGGCTATGAGTCGGGCAAGATGCCCGACCTACGGATATTGGGAGTCGCCTTTTACTGCGTCGCATATAACTAGCAACTTGCGTTATAATAGAATACGGCACTCTGAAATTGTGTTGGTGATGGGAACCCAATTTTTTACAACTTCCATTATATCACAAGCGGATGGTGCTGTCAAAACTAAATTGAGATGTGATATACTTGTTCATATTTCGTTGTTCGACAAGCATATCTGAGAATCTATGGAGGAGAAAGTAGAACATGCAGCACGTTCTACAGAAACTGTGCAGACCCCAATTTCTATCGCCCTAGTTCTATTGTCCGCTTTGTTCCATGCACTATGGAACTACTATGGCAAAGCAAGCCGTTCGCCACAACTGTTCTTCCTCTGGATTGGAGTGATTACGGTGGGTGTAGCGGTACTTGCCTTTTCGCTGCAATTGCCAATCGCTCCAAAATCGGTTTGGGGCTATATCGTTGGGTCGAGTGTCATTCATTTTTTATACTGGGTATGCTTGAGCCGCGCCTATATGTCCGGTGAAATCTCTTATGTCTATCCGATTGCGCGATCTGCCCCCGGATTCATCCCCTTTTTTGCTTTTCTATTTTTAGATGAGCGGCTTTCGGTACAGGGATTGATTGGTATTTTTTTGATTGTATTTTCGATCTATCTGCTTCAACAACGGGAGGGTGGACTGACGTTCAAGGGGCTGCTCCAGTATATCAGGGAACCTGCCTCTATTTGGGCGTTTGCAACGCTCGGCACGGTGATATCATACTCGCTGGTTGATAAGGCTGGGATGTCCAAATTTTATGCACATTCAAACCAACAACACCCTTGGCAACCCGCAAGTTATTTTTTGTCGGAAAGTATGATTACGATGGTATTGTACGGCGGCTATATCCTGCGTTCCTCCCCACTACAGGAAGTTGTAGATATTGGGCGTCGAGAATGGAAAAAGGCTATCGTAACCGGATTGCTATGTATGCTTTCCTATATGCTTATTCTTTATGTTTATATGACCGAAAGCGTTAGTTACGTGGTCGCGCTCCGCCAGAGCTCTGTGATTTTCGCTGTGCTGCTTGGCGGCTATCTGCTGAAGGAATCACAAACAAAACTGCGGTTTGCGGCAGCAGTAGTGATGGTTATTGGGGTACTTCTAATTTCGACAGCATGAAGCAGGACAATTTATGCGCTCTGTTTCATACCTCTCTTCCGAATCTGTCGTTTCATCTGCCATTTTGGGTCTGGTTGCGTTTTCCACCGATTGTGCGTCCAAAGCCACTGATCTGGATATTGTCGGATATATGTCTCAAGGATTTTCAGGATGTGCGCGGTATTGATTTGTACGTCCTGTTCAAGATCGCCGGATATTTCTAGGTCAATCGCCGGGGTGATGATTACATGATGCCGGTCATCGGGTTGACGGATATCCATCGACAGGAGCAGCGGTGCACCCGTCTTGAGTGCGAGCGTTGCAGGTCCACGGACAGCGGAAGCTGGTTTCCCGAAGAAATCGACAAACACCCCCTCTCGTCCGGCATTCTGATCTGCAAAAAATCCGATAGCGAAATTCTCCCTAAGCGCACGAAGGGTTTCCCTAACCGCTCTCCTCCGGGTGATTAACTTTAGACTCAACCGCTCTCGATATTGAGAGACAAGCAGGTTAAGGTATCTGTTTTTGAGTGGAAACGCGATTGCCTTCGCTTGGTCTGGGATGAGTGCACCATAAACCAACGCCAGAAGTTCCCAGTTCCCAAGATGAGGCAGAAAAACGATAGCCCCCTTGCCCTGATTCAATGCACCTATCAGATGCTCTTTTCCCTCAACGGTCACTTCGTCCCAGATGTTGTCGAAAGTTAATTTGGGAAAACGGAAAAATTCGATTGCGGTTTTGCCTATCTGTTGGAAACTTCTGCGGCAAATTTGTGCACGCTCATCAGCAGATATTTCATCACCGAACGCAATTTGCAGATTTTCTAGGGCGATTCGACGGCGCTTCTCTAGGACAAGATAGAGAAAGCCTCCCAGACCGCTCCCCAGCATCAGGGCATACCCCTTGGGAAGCCATCGGATGGTTGCCCCCAATATACGAATGATGAAGGTAGTAAGCCAGTCGATAATCAAAGCCCCTACGCATTAGATTTTACGAAAGCGCATCAATTTTCTGCGCCAATTCAAAATCCAACGCGCTAATTCCTCCGGCATCGTGTGTTGCGAGATCAACGGTCACGCGATTATAGACGTTAAACCATTCGGGGTGATGATTCATTGATTCTGCGATCAGGGCAACGCTCGCCATGAAACCGAAGGCTTCTACAAACGATTCGAACTGAAATTCTTTGTGCAGCTTTTCATTTTCGACCGTCCACCCCGATATTTCCTCAAGTTGAGCGTTGATTTCTGCGTCGATTAGTTTTGTGGTTGCCATTTTCTAATCTCCCTAAAAACTGAATTGTTTTAATGCCTGTCCCAATGGCATTGTATGGACATTGCACACTCCCACGATTCGGCAATTTGGCAGGGCACTGGCAGGTCTAAAAAAAAATTTCAACCTCACATCGGGGGTTCATCTTTGGTGGATGTCTCTCTGAACCCTGATGGGGCCTAGCTTCAGAGCATTTGTAGATTTTTGCCACGTAAGAGAAGGTGCGCCCAAACGGCTTTTTGACCTGCCAAATACGCACTGTTTATGAACCGTTTTTCACCGAAATGACATTATAATCTCGCCAAATGGCAGGGATTTGGCAGGGCACTGACAGGTCTAAACTCTGAAATGCGTAAGTTTTGATAGTCATATTCAGTGCATTGGAGTGGGTTCATCACCCCTATTATACCCTATTTTCTGACCATGTGCACAAGTCCTAATTATAGTAGATTTTGGAATTAACGAGACACTCCAAATCGGCGCAGTTGGAAACAGCGCATACCAAACATGGGGGGGGGCAAGTGTCTCTTTATTTTTTGAATTCACTACAATTGAGACCAATTCATAAGTATGGCTCTATTAATGCCAACGCAAAAAAGGATCAGGATTGGGAAATCTGTCGTCGTTGGGAGAGCTTGCACCCGACAGTGGGTATAAATGCTGGGGTGCCATGTATGGTATAATGACAAATGGATAGCCTGGGTGTCAACGGTTTATATTATACTCTGATGTTTGGTCAGATGCAATATCGTTATGGTGAGGACAATCGCATCTGTTATAGGAATTCGGCAATCAGAACAGTGGGCAAATCCTTTTTGTACCGCAGATGTGTTGCCTTTTGGGCACGTACAGATTGGAAATCTGTACCCACGATATGAAATAGGATTTATCATATTTTTAGAATTCACCATAAATGCCCCTATCCTAACCCGCGGAGATCACAGATTAGGAAATCTGTGGCTACGATTGTTTAATTCCTATGACAGATGCGATTGCCCAAATTTCAGAGATTTCTATTATTGACAGAAGATCGTAGTTGATGTATTATATGTTGATGCACCATATATCAAGGTTTTGGACGCTAAACGTTTGATGTACAGTTGGCTGATACCGTGCTATAATTTGTCGGGAAATTGTCCGATAACTGGATAAAAACAATGGCTGAATTGCATTTCGATTTCCGAGATATTTTCCGAGCCGGACGTTACGGTTTCGATGTAAAGAAGATTTTAGTTCATCTTTTCGGGCTGGTCCTCGGTTATCTCATTTATGAGATATTGGTATATGCAAGTTTGTTCATCGCAGGTGGTGGTGCGGTCAAACAATTTTGGGAGACCTACGCACTCCTGCCCGTTTGTCCTCTTGTCGATTATGCTTTTGAGGACATTACAATAGGTGCGATGTGGCTCGGCACATTTATCCTGTTCGTGTTCTTTTTCTTAACGAGCACGATGGTGTCGAAAATTACAATTGAGCAACTGCGCGGCGATCATTTCTTTTCCATGAAGGCGTCTTGGGTTTTTGTGCGGAATCGTTGGAAATCGGTTTTCGGGACGCTTGTGGGTTTAGTTGTGATTCTCGTGATTTTGGCTTTAATACCGATCTTTGTCGGTTTGCTGGGAAAGATTCCAACAGTGGGTCGCTTCATTCTAATGTTCGCATCGGTCTTGACCCCTTTTGCCTTCTTTCTCGGATTGCTGATGGCTTATCTCCTTGTTGGGTTGGGGGTGAGTCTGTTTTTCGCGCCCTCTGTGGTTGCGGCTGCGGATTCGGATGCTTTTGAAACGGCGTATCAACACCTTGCGATGGTTTGGAATCAACCGTGGCGGGTTCTTGTTTACGAAACCCTTCTGTTTGGCGTGAAGGTGATTTGCCTCCCGATTTGGATAATTTTTTGCTTGATTGGGTTTGCGTTAGCGATGCTGCCAACCCACTTTCTGATCCCTACGGATATACAGCAGATTATGTGGCAAGCGGATCGGTGGCTTGGTGGTTCAATTGGTAAACTTGCTGCGTTACCATACATGGAGCATTTCAAAGTATTTGATATTGGCTCCGAACTCACCAATTTGCCAATTACACTGAATATCGCCGCGATTTTTATGACGTTGTCTCTGTTATTTATCGCGGGTTTGGTTATTGGTTATCTCTTTTCGATTGCTTCGGCAGGTAATACTCTCATCTATACAATACTGAGAAGACGGGTTGACGGGGGGAACTTATTAGAGGATGAAGAAGACGTTTCGAGCCCGGTTGCTCCGGAGGCACCACCTTCTGGGACTGTTTTGAATCCCGATACAGCCGAGACTGAAGAAAAAGCACAATGAAGTGTAACTAAATCGTGTGTCAAACGTCAAAGGATAAGTAAGCAGGACTTACGCACTTCAGCGTTTTGACCTGACAGGGCCCTGACAAATTGCCGAATCGTGTCGGTGGGGCATTAAAACGGAAGTGTAGGTTCCACGTAGCGGAAGGGGTTGGATTTTACCGTTCAGCTGCGTAAGTCCTAAGTAAAATTAGAGGCTCATGTAAAAAGAAAGTGCAAAACACGAAGTGAAATCGTAGGGGCGGGGTCTCCCCGCCCACCGTAAGGGTTGGGTGACCCAACCCCTACGAATATTCGGCTTCTTTGCACTAAATCTTAACATGAGCGAATTAGATAATGTTGGAAATTTGTAAATTGTAAAGGGTGATGATGTTTCATGCTTCAAAAAGTTTTGACTAAGGTTTTTGGCAGTAAACAGGACAGGGATATGAAGGCACTCCAACCGATTGTGGACAAAATCAATCAGTTGGAGCCGGAGATGCAAGGTTTATCCGATGCTGCCCTCCAATCAAAGACACCGCACTTTCGAGAGAGATTGGATGCCGGTGAATCCCTCGACGCGCTCTTGCCCGAAGCGTTCGCTGCTGTGCGTGAAGCGGGGGTGCGTACGTTGAACCAACGCCACTACGACGTTCAACTCATGGGCGGAGTTGTGTTTCATCAAGGCAAAATCGCCGAAATGAAAACAGGCGAGGGAAAGACGCTAACCTCGACGCTCGCCGTCTATCTGAACGCTTTGGCGGGTAAAGGGGTCCACGTTGTGACCGTCAATGATTATCTCGCCAAGCGTGATGCGGAATGGATGGGAAAGATTTACACCTTCCTCGGATTGAGTGTGGGTTTAACATACAGTGGATTGCCCCATAATTTGAAGGCGTTGGGATATAAATCGGACATTACCTATGGCGTGCACAGTGAATTCGGGTTCGATTATCTATGGGACAATAAGGGGCAGACGCTTGAGGAAAAGGTCCAGCGCGGGCATCATTACGCCATCGTTGATGAAGTCGACAGCATCCTGATTGACGAAGCGCGGACCCCGCTGATTATCGCTGAACCTCAAGGGGAGCCGGTTGAACTGTATAAAAAGATAGACGCTGCGGTGCGACGATTGCAAAGTGAAAGACATTATGAACGTGACGAAAAAAGTAGCAAACGCGGCACTGTCGCCCTTACTGAGGAGGGTGTGGAAGAGATCGAACGCCTTCTAGGAGTAGAAGATCTCTACGGTCACGAAAGCATGAACTTGGTGCATCACGTCAATCAGGCGTTGATTGCACATACCCTTTATAAACGTGACGTAGACTATGTCGTGCAGGGTGGCGAGGTCATCATTGTCGATGAGTTTACCGGACGGCTGCAGGAGGGTAGGCGATTTAACGAAGGGCTCCATCAAGCCCTTGAAGCCAAAGAACGGGTACAGATTAAGCAGGAAAACCAAACCGGTGCGTCGATCACTTATCAGAACTATTTCCGGATGTACGAGAAGTTGGCGGGCATGACCGGTACAGCGGAGACGGAAGCAGCTGAATTTGCACATGTTTACGGCTTGGATGTCGTTGTTGTCCCCACAAACGAGCCGATGATTCGTATGGATCACCCGGATGTGATTTATAAGACAGAAGATGCAAAATACCGGGCGGTTCTTGAAGATATTATAGAGCAGCATGAGCAGGGACGCCCTGTGCTTGTTGGCACTATTTCAATCGAAAATTCTGAAAAATTGAGTCGGCTGCTCCGCAAAAAACGGCGTGATATCAAACACCAAGTGCTGAACGCCAAAGAACATGCCCGTGAGGCGACAATCATCGCCCAGGCGGGTGTTCCCGGCAATGTAACGATTGCAACGAATATGGCGGGTCGCGGTGTAGACATCCTGCTCGGTGGAAATCCGGAGGGCCTGGCGAAAGAGATCCTTCTGAAGAAGAAAGTAGACCCATCTACTGTTGACGAAGGTTCCGTAGAATGGCAGGAGGCTCTCGCTGAAGCTGAAACGATTTGCGCCCCAAATCGGGAACAGGTGTTAAAGGCGGGGGGCTTGCATATCATTGCTACAGAACGGCATGAAGCACGACGGATCGATAACCAATTGCGTGGACGCGCCGGGCGTCAAGGCGACCCGGGATCCTCTCGCTTTTACCTCTCACTCGAAGATGACTTAATGCGGAAGTTCGGATCTGAGCGCTTATCTGGTATCATGGATCGGTTGGGCATGGAAGAAGATGTACCGATTGAACACAAAGCGGTGACAAACGCGATTGAAAAAGCACAAAAGCGGGTTGAGCAGGTCTTCTTCGAGATGCGGAAGAATCGGCTCAAGTTTGACGACGTGATGAATTCGCAACGTCAAAGTATCTACAGTTTGCGCGATAGCATTTTGGAAGGGGACGATCTCAAAGAAACAATTTGGGAAATGATCGAGAATGTGCTGGATGACTACCTTGAGGAACATTTGCCCGAACATATCAATGATGAGAAATTATCGAGCATTCGCCCAGAATTCCAAAATCAGTTAGACAGTAGCGAACCGATCTCGGCGGGTTCGTTGCAGGAACTTAGAGGCAATGGTCTTGCTCTGTCCGAAAATGTATCCGTTTCCACGTCTAAAAAAGGCAGCGAATGGTTGGTCTCCGATGACTCCGATGATGCGGATCAGAATACATACGTCATCAGGAAAGAAGGTAACCAACTAAATGTTTACGACGGTACGATTGAAGGCTTTAAGACTTGGGGGGCGAATACTTTCACGATTGATGCGACAGATTTGCAGCAACCGTTGAACATGAGTCGATCCGAACTGCGGGAATATCTCCTCAAATTGCTGCGCCAGTTTTATGAACAACGTGAAGTCGAAATGGGTTCAGATTTGATGCGTACGCTTGAACGCCTGATTCTGATCGACCGCATTGATCACCACTGGAAAGATCATCTGTACAATATTGATTACATCGAAGAGGGAATTTATCTGCGTGGCTATGCTGGCAAAGATCCGATTGTTGTCTTCAAAAATGAAGCCTTCAGCGTCTTTGAAGCGATGCACCGACGAATTGAAGAGGAGGTCAGTGAATATATCTTCAAAGCGCGTATTGAAACCACACCCCTTCCAAGCGATCGACCAAGGCAGGCTTCCCGTCGTAGGGAAGCTATGAACACCCAGGGTGCCATTGCAGGAACGCTCGATGGGCAATCGGCGAGTGACACTGCTGAATTTGCTTCCCGTCAGGCGGCTGGTGGACTCCCGAAGGTAGGGCGCAACGCGCCATGTCCTTGCGGAAGTGGTAAAAAGTATAAAAAGTGTCACGGTAAGTAGAAGGTCAAGAATCGGTAAACACTCCGAAGGGGCACACAATTATGGGGGATTCCCTTGAGTTCACAGGCACAAGAGATTAGTAGCGAATTACTTGAGATCCTCGCATGTCCGGCTTGTAAGGGCGATATTGAGTATAATCAGGAAAATCAGCAGTTGATTTGTATCGGTCAATGCAAGCGGCGTTACCCAATTCGCGATGGGATTCCAGTCATGCTCATTGGCGAAGCGGAGATGCCGGCAGATGAAGCGTAATAGGTAATGCGGGCATCGTAGATTAGGCAATCTGCGCCGCGATTGGCATCATTTGCACGACCACTGGGATTCTATAACATAAACCAAGTCGTTAGAATCAGACAGAAACCGAGTTTTGAAGAAGCTAGCAACTTGCGTTACATAATAAAAAACACATAGTGGGAAATTCACCAGATAACTTATGACTCGTCGAAAAAGAGTGATTATCATTTTAATTGTTGTTATTGGAGTGGTGTTCTTCTTATTGATTGGACGGACCTTGGTGCAAAGTGGGTCGATTGGCGACAAGGTTGCAGTCATCGATATCACTGGGACCATTTCGCGCACACAAACCACTATTGGTCAGATCCATAAGTATCGTGATGATGAAGCCATTAAGGCAATCGTCCTGCGTATTAACTCACCGGGTGGGAGTGTTGCCCCCGTTCAAGAGATCCATAGCGAATTGAAAAAATTGGAAAAACCGATTGTGGCTTCGATGGGCAGTACCGCTGCGTCCGGCGGTTATTATATCGCCGCTATTGCCGATGAAATTCTTGCGAATCCCGGCACCTTGACAGGCAGCATCGGGGTCATCATGCAATTTACAAAACTGAAAGGTCTCTACGAAAAGGTTGGATTAGAACAGCAGGTTGTTAAGAGTGGTAAGTTTAAGGATACAGGTTCACCGGTGCGCGATATGACGGACGAAGAACGTGAACTCCTGCAAGCAACGCTTGATGATGTTCACAATCAGTTCATTGATGCTGTCTTTGAAGGGCGGCAGGAATATTTGACGCGCGAGGAAATTGTTGCACTCGCTGACGGGCGAATCTTTTCGGGACAGCAAGCGTTGGAACATAGGTTAGTCGATCAACTTGGCAACTTACCCGACGCGATTGAACGTGCGGGAGAACTTGGCGGTATTGAAGGGAAACCGAAAGTGGTTCGCACAGAGCGCAAAACCTCTATGCTTGAAAGGCTGTTAGGTCCTACAGGGAAAGAGAATTTAGATAGATTGCTTGACAGTGCCGGTGTTACTTTCCGGTATGAACTGCATATTCAATGAAGTTGTTGTGGGATTAATACTGAGACTCATGCTAAGAAAGCGTGCAACAGAAACTAAGTTTTGGGCACGGATAGGCGGGGCAAGATGCCCCGCCTACGGTTTCTTTCGGTATTTTGCACTTTCTTTTTACATGAGCCTAATACTGAATAGTCGTATAAAGTAAATGGCAGATCTCTACCAACCGAATCGTGATTGGGAAATCCTTGCCCGTAAGGTGGTACAACCTCAACAGATTGTACTGGTTATTGGCGCAACGGATGTCGGCAAGTCAACGTTCTGCCGGTTTCTCATTGAGCGGGGTGTAACGAGTGGACTGAAGGTTGGCTTCGTTGATGCAGATGTGGGGCAATCACAGATTGGACCACCGACCACGATTGGGTTGAAAGTCGTTGCGCCAAACGATTCGATGGAACGCCTTAAAGAGATTGATGGCGAACCTGATGCGCTTTATTTTGTAGGATGGAATTCACCAGAACGACACTTGCTGCAATGCGTGGCAGGGACACGTTTGATGGTTGATGCTGCCTTGAAAACGGGGGTAGATTTGATTGTGGTCGATACCACAGGCTATATAGAAGGGGACCCCGCGGTTATTCTAAAGCAGCATAAAATCGAGTTGGTTAAGCCGACGCACTTGATTTGTCTCCATCGGTCACGCGAGCTGGAGGCGATTGTCGCTCCTTTTGAGGGCAACGATGTAATAGAGACACATCGTCTCTTGCCGCATAGGAGCGTTACTTCTAAAAGCGACGAATTTCGCAGGAAGTACCGTGAGTCGAGGTTCGCGCGCTATTTTTCAGATTGTGTTCAGGAGATGTTACCCTTCGATCAGATTCGTGGGCAACGAACCCCATTCTTCAATGGACGGCAGGGGAACCCCAAAGAACAGGAAATGCTCTCCGATTTTGTCGATGACCGCGTTTTTTACGCGGAATGGGGACATCGATCGTTGGTATTGGTCACGCTAGATGCACCGCCGAGTCTAATCCAAGCACGATTGAAAAATCATTTAAGTTTGAAGAATTTGGTCGTCGAAACTCCCCAATACTTTGAAGGTTGCTTGGTCGGGTTACTCGACGCATCAGGCACAACGATGTCAATTGGAGTGATTGATGCTGTCGATTTCAATGTCAAGCAGTTGAAAATACGCTGCAAGGTAGGAACGGCAGCCAAGACAAAAACCATCCAGTTTGGACGGTATAGAATGTGACGCACGATGTGGGATCAGACCTATCTCCTTTCCGAACTCCCTCCGGCAGCAGAAACAGCAGAGGAGGTCGAATTCATTTGTGAAGCACTTGAACTTATGCAAGGAGCGACTGTCCTAGATCTCTGCTGCGGTCAGGGACGGCATGGGCAACTCTTGGCAGACAGAGACATGAAGGTTGTCGGCTTAGATAGTTCCCGCTTCCTTTTAGCGGAAGCGCAGAAAAATGGATCTTCAAGTCAGAGTCGTCTACATCTCGTTGAAGGGGATACACGCCATATCCCTTTGAAGCCGGTCTGTGATGCTGTTATTAATCTCTTTACCAGCTTCGGTTTTTTTGAAGATAATGAAAATAAAAGGATTATTACAGCGGTTGCAGCATCGCTCAAACCGGGCGGGAGATTTCTGCTGGAGCACTGGAATCCTTACGTGGTGCTTCAGTTGAATCAAACGCGCAACTGGTGGTGGATGTCCGAATCGTTATTAGCACTTGCGGAGGTCGAGTACGATCCGGCATCTGGCTGGCTCTCCGACCATCGAACAGTAATAGATCTCTCCACCGGCGCAGTTCGGGAGTCAGTCAATCGCATTCGTTTCTACTTCCCGACCGAATTGGAAGGGATGCTAGCATCGGCGGGCTTGAAGGTGCGTGCGATGTACGGCGACTTTGATTATAGCCCATTTCTGACGGAGTCGAGGCGGCTCATAACGATTGCGGAAAAGTGCTAACAATGTCCACATCCTCGCGTTTCGCAAAGTATCTATCGCCGCACCTCGGTTCAATCGTATTAGCGGTAGTTTGTGCGTTGGTCATTTCTCTTTGTGATGCAGGCTACGGTTACATTTTTGGATATACAGTTGAGGCGATCACGTTAATCGCCACCCAGCGTTTTGAAGATGGTCCTATTCAGATCCGATATTTCCATCTTGAAAAGTTCATTAATGGTCTCGAAATTACTATTACAGATGCGACCGACGCCTTCAAACTTATTGGCTGGGTATTAGGGATCATCCTTACACTCGTCGTAGTTAAAGGGGGATTTACTTACTGTAACGATTACCTAATGGCGCGCGTTGGATATCAATTGATTACCCGAGTGCGAAACGAGTTATACGAAAGCATTCTTTTTGCTCCTTTGGGATTACTAAAAGCGCATCGGACAGGGGATTTGATGGCACGCGTCACAGATGATGTCCGGACATGGCAGTACGCCATTGGATCTACAGCAAACACCATTCGCGCAGCTGTCTCCATCCCTGTCTTTGTCTCAGTTATGCTGTTCCAAAGTGTTCAGATGACGTTGCTTGCGTTGCTCGTTTTTCCACTGCTAGCCCACTTGATTCACCGATTTGGGCAACGTATCCACGGCACTAGCTCGGAAATTCAACAACAGATTGGGGATATCTCTTCGCAACTGAAAGAAACGCTGTTCGGGCTTAAAATTATCAAGAGCTTTACTGCGGAGGAGGTAGAACGTAGCCGCTTTGTCGCAACAAACAGGGGACAGTATCGTGCCGCTATGCGCCGTGTGCGACTCACAGCGATGTTGCCCCCACTTGTGGAATTTATTAGTGCGATCGGTGTTGCAACCGTATTTGGATTTGGCTGCTGGCAGGTTGTTCAAGGTCAACTCCAAATCGGTGGGTTTATCTGGTACATTGCGGTAGCTAGCTTGATGTTTAAGCCGATCAAAACCATTGGACTCTTCAACAATGTGCTACAGCAGAGTCTGGCTTCTGCGAAAAGAATTTTCTATGTTCTTGACTTTGAGAGGGAAGCGTCCAAGCGCAACAAACAGTTGAAGCTACCATCGGTTCGTGGTGAGGTTGAGTTTCGAGATGTCTCCTTCGGCTATGAATACGAGCCGGTCGTCAAGCATATCAGTTTTCATGCGAAGCCGGGCGAAGTTATTGCGTTGGTGGGTCGGAGTGGAAGCGGAAAAACAACGCTACTCAATCTGCTGTCTCGTTTCTATGAAGTAGATTCTGGCGAGATTCTAATTGACGGGATTCCTACCTCCGAAGTGGCACTGGACGATCTTAGACGCCATATCGCGATTGTGCCGCAGGATACTATCCTATTTGATGGGATGGTAATAGAGAACATCATCTATGGTGCCCCGGCAGCGACACGAGAGGCGGCAATTGAAGCAGCAAAACAAGCAAACGCACACGATTTCATCATTCAAATGCCCAAAGGATATGAAACACAGATTGGCGAATCCGGTGCCAAGTTATCCACCGGTCAGCAGCAACGTCTCTCGATTGCACGAGCGATCCTGAAGGGTCCGCCTATCCTTGTGCTTGATGAAGCCACTTCAGCACTTGATAGTCAGTCGGAGGTGCTGGTTCAAGCCTCTCTTGAAAACCTAATGAAAGGCAGGACAACCTTCGTTATCGCCCATCGGCTTTCGACCGTTGTTCATGCAGACAAAATTCTTGTCCTGAATGGTGGGGAGATTGTTGAAAGCGGCACACACCAAGAGTTATTAAAAAATGGAGGGCTATACCAGAAACTGTGTCAGATGCAGTTTCGAGGCTGAACCGTGTCTCTGGCTGAATTATAGTAGATTTTAGAATTAATGGGACACGCCAAACCGGTGCGGTGACAAACCGCACCTACCGGGGGGCGCAAGTGTTTCTTTATTTTTTAAATTCACTATAAGATGATCTTGATGGAGCAGCTAAATTCTTGTAAATTATTTGTAAACTGAATCGGGTAAAAAAGCGTCTCAATGTTGATCAAATAAATGTTGTTTTAATTTAGGGGTTGACATTAGTGTTGGCAGTTATGATAGTATATACCCCTTTGAGAAAATTTTCGGCGTTCAATCCCAAATTGATTCTTGAAATGCTTTTTTGGTAACAGCGCCTTCAAGGTCTGAAGATTTATACACGGCTTCTGAAAGATCGACCTCATATAAATAGGCGCCCTTGAGGTTAGCTCCAAACAGAATAACGCCTTTTACGACAGTTTCACCGAAAGTTGCATCTTCGAGGTCGGCGTTTTCAAAGCTCGTTAGGCTGCCAAACGCATCCGAAACGACCCAATCTGGTGCCCCAATTGTAGCTTGGCGTAAATTCGCGCCTCGAAAATTTGTGCCAGAAAGTACCGCACCGCTGAGAAACGCGCCTTCAAGGTCTGCGCCTTCAAAGTTAGCGTTGGTTAAATTTGCTCCAACCAGGAAAACGCCTTTCATTATTGCACCTTTAAGGTTAGCATTGGAAAGATTTGCGGCGTTGAAGTTTGCTTCCGTTAAATCGGTGGAAGCCCCCGACAGATCGATATCTGTCAAGTCTTCTCCAATAAATGATTCGCCTTGTTGAAGACGTCTAAGAATATCGGTTTTGGTAAGTTGATTCATAGTGACCTCCGAGTTGATGAATGATTATGTAAGTCGTTGATACTTATTATAACATATCACGTTTCAGACATCATGTGCATTGTATAAATGTGACTGATAAATAGTAGGAGATTTATGGATTTTTTATATATTTTTGACCTTTTTAAGGTTCGACAGAGTTTAGCAGAATGGAGATGAACAAGAAATGAGTAAAGAACGTAAATTCACACATAGTGGAACTGACGATGAGCGAGCGAATGAGTTGGAGTTTGAAGATAACGATGAATTCCTGTCAGTACCCACCGATAGAACGAATGAAGTTAATGATGAAGAGGACTCTATTGCGGAAGATACAACAGAGGATAGTCTGATTTCTTCTTTTCGCCGACGTAGCGATGTTGCTGACGGTAACCGAGATGAGGCGTTTTCTTATCTGCAGGAGATTGCTCGTACGCCCCTGCTTACCCCCGAAGAAGAGGTTGAACTGTTTCAAAAGTTTGAAGATGGGAAACAGAAGGTAACGGCGTTACTGCATCAGCTGCCGCTTTGTATCTTAGAGCGGGTACGTCCAAAAACCGGTCGCCGACGCGGTGCCAAACAGAAAGAAACGAACGGAATTTGGTGGAGTCCAATGCACGTTGCTACGCTTTTGGAACAAATTCAAAAGGAAGTCAAGGTTTACCAAAAGCACGTTAAGGCGGATGTCACAATGACACCAGACGATCAGGTTGAAGAGTGTGAACGCCTTGAGACGCTGGAGGCCGACTTGCACGACGCTGTTGAAATCATCCAAAAAGCGAAGCGGAAAATTGTTGAGGCAAACCTACTGCTTGTTGCAAGTATTGCCAAACAGCATAATTTCAACAAATCATCACTTTCGTTCCTCGACCTGATGCAGGAGGGAAGTGTTGGCTTGATGAAGGCTGTGGAGAAATTCGATCTCGCAAGAGGGTATCGCTTCAGTACTTACGCAACATGGTGGATCATGCAAGCGATTAAGCGCGCATTAGATCAGCAGAGCCAGACCATTCGTATTCCCTGTTACGTTGGGGAAACTCGGCGATCTATCAAGCAGGCACAGAGCAAGCTCGCTAGAGATCTCGAACGTGAGCCGGGCATCAAAGATGTCGCGGAAGCGGTAGGGATGCCTGAAAGCCGTGTCATCGAAATTCTCCAAAGCACGAAGGGGACAATTTCGCTGGATTCACCCCTAAGTGAATCTTCACCCGATGCAACGATTTCTGACTTACTAGCTGATGATTCGCAGGTGACTCCTGAGGAAGAATTGCTCTCTAATTCAGAGAAAGAGTCGCTTGAAACGGTCCTCGGTACATTAGCGGGTCGTGAAACGCTTGTAATCAAGCTGCGCTACGGTTTGACCGATGGGACGGAGTACACCCTTGCTGAGATTGGACGGCGCCTTGGCATCAGCCGGGAAAGGGTCCGTCAAATTGAAGACGAGGCACTTCGGAAATTGCGTCATCATACGCGAGTGCAGTACCTTCAGGAACTTCTCTAACCTTCCAAAGGTCTTTCACCTTCATAGACCGATTCGTTTGAGTAACGATGGAGTATCTGTTGTACAAGAGTTAGGTTGCCAGCGAACAGGCCCGTAGGCTGCCTAACTCCCTTTTTATTGTATCTTATGGTCTGACCTGCCTTATCCCACAAGACGCCGCCGGCTTCCCGCAAGATGAGATCACCTGCACAGAAATCCCATTCGTTTTTAGGCCGCACAGTAACATAGAGATCCCCTATTCCTGCCGCAAGTTTTGCCAGTTTATAGGTGACGCTGCCGATATATTGGATTTCTGCGACTAGTGGGACTAGCCCTGCTAACACTCCTTTTTGATGTTCGGTCTGGCTCACAAGCATGGTTGCTCGTTTTAGAGTTAGGCATGTCGAGCAGCGAATCGGCGTTGTGTTACAAAATGCACCGCCGCCGGCATAAGCATAAAAGAGTTCTGCTGTGGCGGGATTGTGCAATACACCGATAACTGGCATTCCATCAATCACGAGGGCAATCGAAATCGCAAATTCGGGGATGCCTGCGATGAATTCCTCTGTGCCGTCAATGGGATCGACAACCCACACGCGGGATTTTGCCAATCGGTCGGAAGAATCCTCTGTTTCCTCAGAGAGCCATCCATCGTCAGGAAAAGTATGGTAGATGATCTCTCGAATCCGCTGATTTGTCATCAGGTCAGCGGTGGTAACGGGGTTATTGGCACTTTTTTCACGAATGCCGTAGCTGCCCTGATAATATTTCATCGCGATTTTACCCGCTTCTTTGGCTGCCTGTATGGCAGTTTCGAGCTCTTTCTGCAACGTGCTCTCCTCTATACGCACCAATTTGCGTGATTACCTTGCCTGCATCCAGCTAGCGGTGAAATCTTCGACGCTGAAATCGGTGGGCATCTCATTGAAGTGATACCGCGACGGACGGTTCTCATATCCGGGGGCGGCGGCTTCAACATCCGATTGGATGCGGGCATCAACCGGTTTGAACCGGTCCCACAAGGTTCGCGCTTCTTCAAAAGAGAATCGATCTGCAAGAGGTAGCCCCCATTGGAGCGTTATCGGATGTGATCGAATTGTCGAGTCACGGGTTTCCTGCGGTAGATTTTCAAAATTGGGATGTTTACATTCATATACGCGTTTGGCGATCTTGCTTAGGTATACTGTTGAGAGCATTTTGCCCTTCTCGCCCCTGCCCGGATGGAGTTTTTCGAGACTCGCGTGGTAGGCGGCAGCATCTTTTTCAATGGCGGCTCGAAGTATTGATTCGGTGTGCGTTATCATCTGATTACTGTTCTGTATCCAGCGGTCAAATGTCGCTTGGGCAGCGGTTGACAGATATTTCATATAATTCTGATTTTCGTACTGGGTGAAAGTTGAAAAACCACCGTGAATTGTGCGCCGCATTTTGGTACTATAGTTGCTGCCCCAATGTAAAATCGGCAGAATGTAAGCCACGCCATCACCCGCATTGAGGTGCGTCTGAACGCCACAGGGAAACGGGATATGACGATTTGTCCGCAGTAGTTCATTTTCTCGCGCCGTGTTGAGACGCGCGTGGCTGCCGGGTACCACCCATAGTACCTCATCGTCGTAGAGACAGAGATTCCACTGCACATATCTTGGCCCCGACTCGATGATATCGTCCACATAACCTTGCAACGGCGCACCGTAAGGGGGATATAAATCACGGTGCCAATGGGCGGGGCCTCGATCTCGTACCGGGTTACACATCAACATCATCTCCGTGACCGCTGCATCTGACACCCCCAACAACTCGCTGCTGGCACCTTGTGTGTTTTCATGAAGCCAGATCTCCACAGCACTGGCAGTATCTTTATCTATCAAGTCTGCGAGCGGATTTCGGTGCAGGAGCAGTCGCGGTTGAGCAGAGGTCTCCCACACACCGCCGGGTGGGTCGTCCGGCTCGCGTTCCTGTGCCCAGATTACTTTTTGCCGTTCAACTAGAATCTCGTAGCTTGTACGCAGCGCATCTAGTTCATCTGCCGGAATGACGTTGCGTAGGACAACATATCCCTCCTCAAGGAATCGATTACGATCCATTTTCATGACAAGGTTTCCTTTCGCTGCGGCTTGTGTGGTGTAATTTGTGAATAATCGTAGTAGATTTTAGAATTAATGAGACGCTCCAAATCGGCGCAGTTGGAAACAGCGCCTACCAAATATGGGGAGCGAAAGTATCTATTTATTTTTTGAATTCACTATAATATACTCGCGCAGATCGTCAATTGGATTATCTATACGGTCAATGGGGTTTATCCGTGCACCCACGGTTCTATCCATTCCTCTTTGATCTCCATGCCGAATCCCGGCGCGTCCGAAGGAATTAAGCAGCCATCCTTCGGCATCGCCATGCCGGGGATGGGGCACACTTCGGAGAGTGGAATGCCGGGGTCTGTGCCGAGCCAGTATTCCGCCATCGGTGACTCCGGCAGTGCCATAGCGAAGTGTTGACCGAAAGGCGTATTCCCGCCACCGTGCGGGATTGTTACGATTCCTGCTGCTTCAGCGATGGTATATATCTTGACCGCCTCGGAAAGCCCGCCACACCATTTCAGATCGGGTTGTGTTACGTCCACGCACCGGTGCTCGACGAGTTGCCGGAACGCATGTCGCCCGTGGTGGTCTTCGCCGGTAGCAATCGGCATCCAAGGCACCGATTTCTTTAACTCAATGTGCCCCTCAAGGTCTGTCGGAATCAAAGGTTCTTCCAGCCAACGCATCCGGAAGGGGCGCAGCCGTTCAGCGATCTGCACGGCAAACTCGACATTGTATGACATGACCGCGTTGAGCATCAATTCCGCGTTGGAGTCAATTGTTTCTCTGGCTGCTGCGAGCTTCTCCTCAACCAGATTCAACCCCTCAATGCCCATAGCGTAATGTGCGGGGTTTGTAACTTTGAACGCCTTGAAACCGAGTTCCATGCTCCAGTCGAGATCATCGCCTGTAGCATAGAGTTCGATTTTATCTCGGCATGGCCCGCCGAGCAAGCGATATACAGGCAACTTCAGTAATTTTCCCTTGAGGTCCCACAACGCTAAATCTATGCCGCTCTGCGCTACCGCAGCATGACCTGCCGCCCCGAGCCGTTGCATTGAACGCCACATCAGATCGTTGAGAAATTCGGTGGCAAGGCAATCCCGACCTGCTAACAGTGGTGCAAAGACACGGTCAATCAAGACCGCCACGGAATCACCAAAACTGCACGATCCCAGTCCCCACGTTCCATCCTCAGCAGTAACCTGCACCCACACCTGCCCACCACCCATACCGGGCATTTGGCCCGGCAATCGGGAGAACTCTGGATATTTATTGATGGGCAAAGCACGCGGTGCACTTTTATTCCACGTCGGGCGGCGTGACTTGGTTTTTGGGGGAGTCTGTGGAATATTTACGTCGACGGCGCGAATTTCTTTAATTTTCATCAGGAACCTCCAAACAACGATCGTTGAACTTTACTCTCAGCGGTCACGTTAGGTGAGTTTGTCATTCTGCGTTGCGGGTCGGACAGGCTTGCCTGTCTGTGCCGATTCATGTAGAGCGACTATCGTTGCGACATTGTTCCAACTGTCTGTCAGCGAGATGACTGGTTCGGCACCCTTCAGAATGCTTTCCACCATCGAATTGACCTCGCATTGATAGGCATTGATATTCTCATACGTCTTTGTATCGGTTGTATTACCCTCCATACTGTCGCTGAAGGTTGATGTCTCTTCAGCATCACCGCTTCGGGTAATCTGCACGCGGGCTGAAGCACCGATATGATTCGCCCACGGTATATCCGCATGGATTCTCCCTTCAGTACCGAGGAAATCTGCTTCGATGTGAGCGAATGACTGAAAGCTGCAAAAGAACTGAACAAGCGTACCGGTAGGAAATCGCATCTGTGCAGAGAAGCTCAGATCAACGCCGGTGTCGCCGCTGATCTGATAGGCACTGACCTCAACCGGCTCCGCTTGTAGCACCGTCCGCGCAAAACTCACGCAATAGCTGCCCAAGTCCCACAGTGATCCGCCGCCCATATTTGTATCCAGTCGGATATCCCCCGGATTTTCAAGGGTGAAGGCGAAAACGCCTCGGATTAGACGGATGTCACCGATGCCCCTTTTAGCGACCAACTCGCGCAGATACTGGGTCTGCGGATGGAAGCGCATCATCGCGGCTTCTTGTATGATGACACCGTTTTTCTCAGCTGCCTGTGCCATTTGAGTCACGCCTTCGGTCGTGATGGCGATCGGTTTTTCGCACAGGACATGCTTTCCTGCCTCTGTACACTTGATAGCCCATTCGGCGTGCAGATGGTTGGGCAAAGAGAGGTAAATCACATTGATTGCTGGATCAGCGATCAGCCCCTCATACGTGGCGTAGGCGCGGGGGATGTCCCACTGTTTGGCATAAGCCTGCGCCCTTTCTTTGCTGCGACTTGCTACTGCCAAGAGTTTGCTCCGTCCCGAAGCGCGGATGGCGGGGATTACTCGCTCATTGATTCGGGCGGTGCTTAATAATCCCCAATATGCCTTTTTCTCCGCCATGACTCGCTCCTTGTTCATTTCCCCCCGATAAGATCGGGATTCAAAGCAACCCGTAATTTACTATTAAAGTAAATCGGCTTAGTCCTCGACCACATGCCGATTCATCGCTTGGATTTCTGGCGGCATTCGGTCGCGCACACTTCTCTTCATTAGATACCACCCCCCGGCTGCTGGATCCATCCACGCAGCGTGAAATCCGCTCGACACGCCCATGCGGTGTTTGTCCATAGTAATGTTAGCACCTCCACGATGCCAGATGGCTCCGTGAAAGATAACGATAGAACCTGCGGGCCCTTCGGCGGTTACTAGATGGTCGTAGTCAACTCCGGATCGCGGGGTTCGGCGGGAATGGTGGCTGAACGGCATCACCTGCGTGGCACCATTTTCAAGTGTAAAATCGGTCAACATCCAGATACAGTTGATGAGAAAGCAGGCGTCCGGTATGGTCAAGCCGGATTGGGGAAACCAGCCGATCGGCACATCTGCATGGAGACCTTGCGCTTCTGCCCCTGGCTTGATCCACCGTGCACCGACCTCTGCCATCTGGAAGCCGGGACCCAGCATGTGCGCTGCCAACTCCAAGTAGACCGGGTGGGTGACGAGTGGGATGAACGTATCTTGGTCGTCATAATTAAACACGCCACGTAGGTTCTGATTTGGCATGTCTTTATCCGGCTGCTGACGCATGATTTCTATCAAGCGGTTTGTCATGTGGGCTGCTTGATCGGTGGGAATCAGATTATGTATGATGACGAAGCCGTATTCCTCTAGTTCGACTTTCAATTTATCAATGTCCATGCGTTTCTCCTCCCGGTTTGGGTTCGGCACCTGCGACCACTTTCATACAATGCCCTAGATGAGTGTATCATATCGCCACAATTGGGGTCAATTCTTTTCTATTGACGCCGCTCGTTCATCTCAGTTAAAATGTTTCATGGATTTCATCTATTGTATTCCAAATAAGAAAGCAGCTTTTAGCAAAGTGTAATAACAGTGTGTAGACCGGGGAGATACCCCACCGACCTAAAAAAAGGAGAGCTCAACCATGAGTCAATCGCAACAAGGGAAAGCAAAAATGCACGTGGGCGTTCAAGGTATAGGAACGTCAAAACCAGAATTGCAATTTCTCGTCCGACACGGTGTGACGCACATGGATGCATCTGTCGAAAACACAGAGGCTGAAACGCTAATTCGACACAAAGAAGAAGCCGCAGCCGAAGGTGTTAGCCTTGAGATGATTCATATCAATCTTCCAAGGAGTATCACCCTCGCTCAAGATCCACAGCGAGATCGAGACCTCGACACGGTATGTCAAGATATCGAAAATGCGGGCAAAGCCGGGCTCCGTGGCCTGAACTATAACTTCTGCATAGTTCAGCATCAACGGACGGAGAGCACACCCGGACGAGGTGGAGTGACATACAGCACCTTTGATATGTCAAAATTTGACAATGAAGCGTTGACCGAAGCGGGTCGAGTGAGTCGCGACGAAGCGTTTGAACGGGCAGCCTATTTTCTAGAACGCGTCATTCCGGTGGCAGAGGCAAACAATGTGCAGATGGCGTGTCACCTTAATGACCCACCGGCACCAGTTTTAAGGGGAGTTGAACGGTGGAATTATCCGGTCTTTGAGGGGCTGAAGCGTTTTGTTGAGTTAGTGGATAGTCCCTACCACGGATTCAACTTCTGCTGTGGGACCGCTTCGGAAGGGTTAGAAAATCCCGGCGAAGAACTGTACGAGATTGTGCGATATTTCGGAGAGAGAGGGAAGTTGTTCAACATCCATTTCCGTAACATCCGTGGTGGGCTGCACAATTTTCAGGAGGTTTGGCCCGATGAAGGCGATGTGGATATGTATAAGGTCGCACAAGCACTTGCAGATGTAGGATATCCTTATATGCTGATGCCTGACCATGCACCGCATCATCCGGATGATGTCTCGCCGCCGGGGGTTTCGGGACGGGTACGGCAGGCGTGGGCGTTTCAGTTCGGCTATATCATTGCGCTTCTCCAAGCGGTGAATGCTGCAACATCATAGATAGCAATCGCAGGTATGCAGCTTTTTTCTTTTTAATCAGAGTTGGGGCGAAAGCGATTTCCATCCACGAATCACACAAACTGACGCGAATTTAAGGAGAATTTAGCAATGAATCAATCACAACAAGGGAAAGCAAAAATGCACGTGGGTGTTCAAGGTATAGGAACATCAAAACCAGAATTGCAATTTCTCGTCCGACACGGTGTGACACACATGGATGCCTCTGTCAAGAACACAGAGATCGAAACGCTGCTCCGGCACAAGGAGGAAGCTGCAGCCGAAGGCGTTAGTCTTGAGATGATTCATATCGGACTACCGGAGAGTATCACCCTCGCGCAAGACCCACAGCGTGACCGAGACCTTGATACGGTTTGTCAAGATATTGAAAATGCAGGCAAGGCCGGACTACGCGGGTTAAACTATAACTTCCATACAGTTCACTTCCCAATCTACCGGACAGAGAGAACACCTGGGCGCGGCGGAGCTACATATAGTTCCTTCGATATGTCCAAGTTTGATAATGAAACGTTGACCAAACTTGGACGGGTGAGCCGGGATGAAGCGTTTGAACGGATAGCTTATTTTTTGGAGCGGATAATTCCGGTGGCAGAGGCGAATAATGTACAGATGGCTTGTCATTTCAATGACCTGCCGGCACCGGTTTTGAAGGGTGTCGAATTGTGGAATTACCCGGTCTTTGAAGGATTGAAGCGTTTTGTTGAGTTGGTAGATAGTCCTTACCATGGATTCAACTTCTGCTGTGGAACTGCTTCGGAAGGGTTAGAAAATCCCGGCGAAGAACTGTACGAAATCGTGCGGTATTTTGGGGCAAAGGGGAAGTTGTTTAACATCCATTTCCGTAACATCCGTGGTGGGCTGCACAATTTTCAGGAGGTTTGGCCCGATGAAGGCGATGTGGATATGTACAAGGTCGCGCAGGTCCTTGCAGATGTAGGATATCCTTACATGCTGATGCCTGACCATGCACCACATCATCCGGATGATGTCTCGCCGCCGGGGGTTTCGGGTCGGGTGCGGCAAGCGTGGGCGTTTCAGTTTGGCTATATCATTGCGCTCATCCAAGCGGTGAATGCTGCAGCATAACAGATGGAGGTCGCAATCGGGAGCTTCGGGATTCGGAGATCCCTCCTACAGGCGGACTAAATGCCCCTAGAGTTGGATTGATTTTCATTGACGATCAATACCCATTCTGATACTATTATGGCAGTTTTGGTCCATTGCAACTGACTATACACGAAAGGAGATTTTGGATGTACAGAATTGTTGTTTATGTCCTAGCATCACTTTTAACACTTTCATTGACAATCATAGCAAACGCAGAAATGTCTGAAAAAGCCCAGATGGGGCGGGAACTTTTCAGCGATCCCTCTTTTGGAGGAACGCTCGATCCCGCCAAAGCTAGTGGAATGTCTTGCTCAGACTGCCACGCAGATTTTGACGAAGCAATAAACCCTGATGGTCGGATACGGGCGGGACACAGCATCGTCGGTGTACCGCACCGTGGCACGGCAAAAGGTGGCATGATTACAGCGGATATTTTCGAGCGGGCTGCCGGTGGTGGCGGCTTCTGCTACCAGCATTTTTTGCAGAAGATTCCTTCTAACAAAGTCGATCCAACCGCAATTCCAGAGGAACAGGCTGCAGCTTTGATGGCTTATTTCGCGCATGTCTCTGGAGATAACAAAGGACCGCAGTTTCAGATCACAATGCTGGATAAAGACGCTGCGAGCGCAGCCGCCGATAAGATTGTGGCGATGGAAGGCGACACACAGAGAGGCTGGAAATTGTATGGTCAGGCATGCAACGTCTGCCATCCAACGGCTAAAAAGTCGGGGATCGGTTCTCAACTTGTCAAAAGGAGACCACCGCGAGACTTAGAAAAACGGAAACATCAGATCGCTGCTTACGTCCGTAAGGGTGGTTTTATTATGCCCTTCTTTTCCGAGGATCGGTTGTCAGATCAGGACATCGCTGACATCGTTGCATTTATCGCTAAATTAGTCGAGGAAGGTAAATAGGCGCGTACCTTCCCGTAACATGCGAGAGATTTGTTTGATGGTGTGGGTGATAGAACGCTAGTTTTCTTTACGGCGGCTTTTGGGGGATTAGTGGCAGGTGGTTTGTTCTGAATTTATGAAATCTTTGAGGATTTCATAAATTGCTGAAACAGGCTTTGAGCTTCGGTATCAATGTCATCTTCATCTGCCTCCTCAGCTGGTGAGACTGTTTGCGATGTAACCGCTTCTTGCGGGTGTGGACCGCTGGATTGGGTGGGTGCTGTTTGTGAACCGCTGCTTTCCCTCAGTCGGTTATTTTCGACTGACAACTGTTGGATCTGTTTTTCTTGCGATTCTAATTGCGTCCCGTATTCGCGTAAGATTCTTTGTGTTGCCAGAAGTTCCCGTTGCAGGGTGTCAACATGATTTTCTAAGCTAGTAACTGCATCAACGAGCACCTGGGGAACCCGTGTCTTCTGCTCCTGTGAAAGCGTTGCGACCAGAGGTCGGGCACGGTTAATCGGAGGAGACACGCCAAGCGAATTGATCTCGTATAACCTTGATCTTAACCCTTTATGCTCAAAGCAAGAGATTTTTACGGTAATCTGTTGTCCAAGTTGTAACTGCGAAAGACGCTGACTAATGTTCCGAATCACCGAGTCGTTGTGTCCGGCGGTCCCCCTGCCGCTATGACAGTTCAATTGACGAAGGTAGTGTGTCATAACCTTTACCTCCGCAATTGTTCGCGTAATTGGATTCGTTGTTAGAACCTCATCTGTCTCTGAGTCCGGATGAACGATTGACATAGGAACCTCGCCGCTGTCCGCTTGCATTTCCATCGTCCATTCCGTATATGTTACTTTCTTACAAGAAACGAGAAAGCGATATTGTGTAGCCATCTTTCCCTTTCCAATCGCTGTTTTGATTTTGGAAAGAATTTATAGTGGATTTTAGAATTAATGAAACACTCCAAACCGCATCTACCGGCCCCGATAAATCGGGATCGAAACGGAGGGGCGAAAGTGTCTATTTATTTTTAGAGAATTCACCATAGTTATCCCGGCAGAAACCGCGTAAAATTATATACTCCCACCCCGGGCACCAGCCAACCCCAGTAACAGCTCACTTTTGTTTTCCCACGCCTGATTGTGCATTGAGACGCCAGTCATATTCCAAATATTGAAGTTGTATCCCTTCCTTTTTAAGAAATGCTGCATCTGTTTCCGGAAGATATTCTGCAATAAAATCAATGACGCTATCGTGGGTGTCCTCAAAGTCTTCTGCGTACCACTCAAAAATCTGTGAGAGGTATAACACACCGTTTTCACGGTCTACACGCACCTTTTCTGGATTATTAATAAACTTCGCTGTAGCACTGTCGAGCCGCTCTTCAAGCGTTTCTGGAACAAACACTCGATTCTCCAAAATTGGGCATCCTATCGACGCACAAACTAAGGCAAAATGGATGCGCGGATCGCCAAACTCATATCGAATGATGTCATGCTCAATGTTATCCAGGGTGTAGCTGCGCCCACCCACTTGGAACTTGATACGAGAAAAGAAACCACCGAATAGTTTGATTTTACGAACACTTGTTGTTGGGTAGTGGTCAAGGACACCCTTGATTGTCAACGCATTATAGGCGTTAATCCAAAAGGCGAGTCCGGTCTGAAAGGTCGCTTTATCGCTGGGCGCGTTCACGGCAAGCAGATCCAAATAGGATTCCAACGTCCCCGGATCTTTTTTGAGCGCGGCATAGTTGACTCGCCCTTGCGAATCGACATATTTTTGTAAAACTTGGTCAAACAGTTCATGGCTAAATTCACCATCAGTTGTAGTCGCCTGAATTTCTTTTTCGACCTGCTCCCCGCTCTCAACCCGATGCGGATACAGCAACCACGTGCCTAAAACATATAAAACAGTAACCCCGCCAATTAACCAACGTGTCGTTGATCTCATCACATTTCATCCTATGACGTGTACTTTTCTAGAACGGCTCGATTAATCTCAATTCCCAAGCCCGGTTCCTGCGGCACGGGAACATATCCCTCAATCGCCTGAATCGGCACTTTAGCGAGATCTGTACGTAGACCGTTTTCTGTCATATCAAACTCAAACAACGAAGGGATAGGGTTTAACGCCTGTGGCGCATCTGGAATCGTTGCTTGCCAGTGTAACGTGGCGGCGAGACGGATGCTGCTGCCCCACATGTGTGGGAGCACACGGAGATGGTTGGCACTTGCCATTGCTGCAATCTTACGGCATTCGGTGAATCCCCCCGCGATACTCACATCGGGTTGCACGATGTCATATCCACGTCTTTGGATCAGGTCTCGGAACGCCCAGCGTCCCTGTAAGCCTTCGCCGCCGGCGATTCGCATGTTGAGTGAGCGGCGAATCTCGACGTATCCCTCCACATCATCTGTCGTGATCGGTTCCTCATACCAGAAGAGATCATTCTCAGCGATTTTTTTGCCAACATCAATTGCTGTCCCAACATCATAACCGCAATTCGCATCGACTGCAAGGATAATCGTATCTCCAATCGCTTTCCGCACAGCGGCTACATTTTTAACATCGTAGGCTTCCCCAAATCCGATTTTCATTTTCATGGCGGAGAATCCTTGATCGACGTAACTTTTCGCCTCGTCCATCAAGGCTTGGGTGATGTCGGGCACATCTTTTTTGAAAAGTCCGGTGGCATAAGCAGGAATCTGATTCCTGAACGCTCCACCGAGAAGGCGATAAATAGGCTGATCCAACGCTTTTCCTACAATGTCCCATAGTGCGATGTCCACGCCACTTATAGCGGCGGCATTACTCCTGCCCTGGTACAATGTATCCCAGATGACCTCTATATCAAACGGATCCTTTCCAATCAAGCAGGTGTCAATCGCCGCTTGCGATGGCGTGCTTGTACCTTCGCCCCAGCCTGTAATGCCAGCATCGGTGCGAATCTCCACGATACCCGCACTCCTCGTCTTTGACCATGATCGTGCGTTTGCAAACGGTTCGATTAATGGATAACTGAGATTGTAGGTTTTGACTTCGGTGATTTTCATGCTTGCCTTGATATATGATGGGTAGAAGTTCAGAGCAAATCCAAATGTACTGAGATTGCTTTATCTTAAGTTGCTAGTTGCGTTACGATACCACATACATGTCGCCCCGCTGGGGCTATGAGGCGGGCAAGATGCCCGACCTACGGAGGGGGGACATTGTTGGGTTTCACGGTTCCCGTTCAACCCAACCTACGCACTGATCGATTTTTAATAACTAGGGCGTGTTGACATTTTGATGCTCCTCATTCGGCAAACGCTGTAATCATCAGGCAAGCTGCTATAAGTAGCGCGAACTGTTAGTTTGCAGGCTAAGATCACAATCTAACAGATCGTGGTACAAAAGTCCGAAATCGTCTCTGATGTGTGAACAACGGGTTGGGAGACCCAACCCCTACGCAGGATTATGCGTTTGTGCTCCCTCTTGATGGTCTGGTTGCAATGAAATGTCAACAGAACCTAGCAACTTGCGTTATCTTAAAGGAAGTGTGGATCGAGGCATTATAACATAAGTGTGCACCGAAAGCACTACTAAATGTGGTCTGAATAGGGCGTGCTAGGTGAAAAATGCACGCCCCATTGCTCATTGCAAGCGTAGCAGTGATTCACCGCCTCATCTCCTCCAAAAATGGATTGCTTTCATCGTAGTAATATGCAGCCTCTTCAACGGAAACTTGACTGTCCTTGGTAAGCCGTAGCGGGGCAGAAAACTGCTCGATAACCCCCTTTTGAGCCAGCCATTCGCAGACAAGTCCGACCCAAGCCTGCCGCACTCCGAAGTGGTCGCTCAACTCAGTGGCAGTGCGCGTGCCGCCTGCGCCCGCCAAGAAGTCGAAAAGCGGTTGAAAAAGGGTGAAGGTCTGATCTTCCAGATAGCGATCGATCGTCTCAAGTGCATGACGAACTGTCTCCTCATCCTTCTCTTTATTGATCAGGTTTGTAAAAACTGCGTCAAAGAAATTGGGATTATGCATTATGGCCTGATAAATGGCTTTCCGCTTTGGCACTTCCCCGTGTATGATGGCTTCAACCCGTGCCAACTGCTGAACCATAAACATGATGTATAAAAAGCTATAGTTGAGATCCTTTTTCACATAGAACCATTTCTCCGCCTTTGTCAATAGTGCGAAGATACTATTACCGGCGTTTATGGATTGTGTTTCCCGGTCTCTTTCGCCAACGCGCTCAAGGTTGTTATGCCATTCCTCAACAACTTCATCCCTTGTAAAAAGTACCCGACTTCTGGAGAGAACTGAATGCAACTCACTCCCCTGCAATCCTCCTTCTAGGATTTGCTGGTATCGTTTTCGTGGATGCATCGTCACATTGATATTCACGCCGCCTTCTACTAAGCTATAGTGTTCATCGAATTTTGCATCGTCGCGCCCGATGAGGAGAAGGTTGATATCGGTATGCTCCCAAACATTATCTGCTGCGAGGTTGCTGGTGAGAATCGCTGCGATGATGTATCGGTCGTCTTTGACCTTATCCACGAAGGTATTCAGCGCGTCCATGATTCGTGGGTGTGCGTCCGACTTCAATTGCGGGGGAGGCGATTCGTCCATTGTGGTAGCTGCCTCCCGGTCATAATAGTAGGCGGCTTCTTCCATCTCAATCTGACTTTTCAGCGTGAGTTTTACGGGGGTAGATACCTGCTGAATGATACCCTTTCGCGCCAACCATTCATAGGCAGCGTCAAGACGATTATCGCCGATCTTCTTTTGGAAATAGCTGTTCAATTCTGTCGTAGATCGGGGACCGTTCGCTTCGGCTAAGAAATCCAAGATTGGCTGAAAGATAAACAGTTTCTCGTCGAGGTAGGTATTGATGGTATCTAGGGCGTTTTGGATGACCGCCTCATTTTTCTCACGGTTAATCAGATCTGAATAGGTAACGCGGAAAAAGTCAGGATTATATTCAAGGGCGGGCTGGATGACCTCTCGCGATGGCACTTCATCGTTCAGGATCACTTCAATTCTCGCCAAGCTTTCTACTGCACGCAGGATGGATAGGAAGCTATAGTTGAGGTCGCTGTTGACATAAAACTGCTTTTCGGTATATTTCAATGTGGGAAGCAATCCGGTTGCGACAATGAGGAGTTGGAGTGCCCTATCCCTCGCACCGATGTTATGTAGATTGGCGTTTTGATACCATGTCTTGACTGATTCATCGCTGCAGAAAAGGAGGGTGCTACGGGAGAAGAAGGAGTGCTCAAATGAGCCTTGCAGGGCTGCCTCCTGCCATTGTCTCAATTGACCCCTTGGTACCACTTCCGCATGGATGTTGACATCGTTTTCTGTTAAAGTGTAACCTCTGGGGTCACCTTTTCCCTCCCTCTGAACAAGCAAGAGGTCGATATCGGACTTGTCCCAGACCTGATCGTAGGACATGCTGCCGCACAGAATGGCAGCGATGATATTTCGATCTTTCTGGACCTTTGTGACGAGGGAATCCAGGGCATCATGATAGCGTTTTTCAACAACGGCTTGTGATTCTACCATTTGACGGTCTCCTTTCCAAGTAGCATTGCAATATAGCACATATATGTGAAGTGTTCAAGAAAAATCTAAGGACAGTCAATGAGCATAGCGAGTGTAGCATTTTTGCAACGGTGGTGTGGCACAATTTCGATAACTGCTTTGTTGGCACGACGCTCCATTTGAAATGACGGCTCAGGTCAAAAGCAGATGTAAAGTCCCCCAGAGAAAGCGTTTGCCGAGAAAGTCGGTTTTTCGCACAATTGTTTCAGGTGGTTCAAGGTAACTGTGGCATCTAAATTGCTTGGTGGTTGATGAACTGGTGAATTTCGTTTGGCAACAATTTTTGGGGGACAAAGGAGGAACAGAAAATGCAGCGGAGATACAATCCCACATATTTCGTTTTCGCTTTAGGCCTGGCGTTGTCAATGATAGGTGTTGACGCACAGGCACAGGTTGCCTTTGCATCCAATAGGGAGGGGAACTTTGAAATTTACGTGATGAACGCCAACGGGAAGAACCCTCAAAATCTCACTGGAAAGTTTTTCGATCAGGACGTCACTCCTGCGTGGTTTCGTCCACCTCTTGGGGTTGCTTCTGCGGGCAAAAAATTTACGATGTGGGGCTGGCTCAAACAGGTTGTCCGATAACCGCCGCGGATTGGGACGAAGGTGGGCTAGGAGGCCTACTCTACCAATTATCGGGGTGAGATAAGAAATTCGACTGACTGGAATAGAAGGTGTTACCTCTCTACTTCAAAAAGGAGGATTACCCCATGAAAAAGGGATTGTTTTTCAAGTTAAGCCTTTTGTTTGTTTTTGCTCTGTTTCTACAAGATGGCTTCACCCAAGATTCTCCGCAATGGCGTTTACCCGAAGGTGTCAAGGCGCGCCTCGGTCGAGGCAGGATAGTTGAGATGCGGTATTCCCCGGACGGAGCGCGTCTTGCTGTCGCTAGCTCCATCGGGATTTGGTTCTATGATACGGCGACCCTTCAAGAGGTTGACCTGTTCACCGGGCATACATCGTGGGTCACTGCTATTGCATTTAGCCCGGATGGAGGGACGCTCGCTAGCGGTGCCGGTTGGCAGGACAATACCATCCGCCTATGGGATGCTGCCACAGGTGAATATAAGCGAACCCTCACCGGGCATAGTTGGACTGTCCATAGCGTGGCGTTTAGTCCGGATGGGAAAATGCTAGCAAGTGGGAGCGGAGATCAGACCGTCCGTCTGTGGGATGTCGCTACGGGTGAAGAAAAGTGGAGTTTCAGCGATTCCAGATCCTGGGTACAGAGCGTTGCGTTTAGCCCAGATGGAGAAACGCTGGCATGTGGACATTCAAATGGCAGATTGAGATTATGGGATGTTATGACGGGTGAACAGAAGTGGATAAACGGGCATCCAACTGTGATCTGGAATATCGCGTTCAGCCCGGACGGAGAGATGTTGGCGAGTGTGAGTGGGGACCAGACCATCCTTCTATGGGAGGCCGCGACAGGTGAACGCAAACGAACCCTCACCGAGCATACAGATAGGGTCACTAGCGTTGCGTTCAGTCCAGATGGGGAGACGCTGGCAAGTGGGAGTTGGGGTGGTACAGTGCGGCTGTGGAATGCTGTGACGGGTGAAAACAAGTTGACAATCGGACAGCTGGGTTTGGTCGAAAATGTTGTCTTCAGTCCGGACGGGGAGACACTGGCAAGCGAGAGTAATGACGGGACCATTCGTTTGTGGGATGTCACCACGGGTGAACAGCAGGGGACGATCACCGGGTATGCGTCTGGGGTGAGGAGTGTAGCGTTCAGTCCAAATGGGGAGATACTAGCAAGTGGGGAGGAGAATGGTGCGGTATATCTTTGGGATGGGATGACGAGAAGGTACAAGCAAACCCTCTCCGGGCACACAGATTGGATCAATAGCGTCGCATTCAGCCCGGATGGACGCACACTGGCAAGTGGGAGTAATGAGATCATCCGTTTGTGGGATGTTGTAACGGGTGAGAATAAACAGACAATTAAGGATACACCTTCTGTTAGTAGCGTCGCGTTCAGTCCGGATGGGAAGACTCTGGCGAGTGTGGGTGGGAATGAGACCATCCGTTTGTGGGATGCTGTAACCGGGGAACAGAAAGATACCCTCACCGGGCATACAGATTGGGTCAGTAGTATTGTGTTCAGCCCGGATGGGAGAACGCTTGCCAGTGCGGGTGACGATACAGTACGCTTATGGGAAACTGTGACCAAAGAACAGAAGGATACCCTCACCGGGCATGCGCTCTGGATCAGGAGTATCGCGTTCAGTCCGGATGGGAGAACGCTAGCAGTTGGGAGTAGTCGAGAGATTCGTCTTTGGGATGTTATAACGGGTGAACACAAGGATACCCTCACCGGGCATGAACATGATGTCTTGAGTCTTGCGTTCAGCCCGGATGGAAGGACGCTTGCCAGTGGCGGGGGGCGATGGGACTATACCCTCCGTCTGTGGGATGTCGCCACAGGTGTCTCCAAGGGGACTCTCACGGGGCATACGTGGAGTGTCACTAGCCTTGCGTTCAGCCCGGACGGGGAGACATTAGCGAGCGGGAGTGGGGATGGCACGGTGCTCTTGTGGGAACTTCCGCCCACAAGGAAACACAAACACAGACTCACCGAGCATACGGATTCGATTTGGAGTGTAGCATTCAGTCCAGATGGACGTACCCTAGCAACTAGCAGCCGAGATGAGACCGTCCGGCTGTGGGACGCGGTCACAGGTGCACACACACGCACTTTCACAGTGAATACGTTGTGGGTACGGAGCGTAGCATTCAGTCCAGATGGACGTACCCTAGCAAGCGGGAGTTATGACGAGATCCGCTTGTGGGATGCTGTAACAGGTGAACGGAGAGGGATTCTCACCGTGAATACGGGCGTCAGTGATATAGCGTTCAGTCCGGATGGACGTACACTGGCGAGTGGAAATTTGGACGAGACTATCCGTTTGTGGGAGGTCGCCACAGGTGAATATAGGCAGATCTTCACCGAGGATACGTCTGGGGTTGATAGTGTCGCATTCAGTCCAGATGGGAAAACACTGGCAAGTGGTGGCGGCTGGTGGGATGATACCATTCGTCTTTGGGATATTGCAACAGGTGAACAGAAGGGGATTCTCACCGGACATACCGCTGGGGTCAGTGATGTGGCGTTCAGTCCAGACGGACGGATATTGGCAAGTAGCAGCTATGATGCTACCGTCCGTTTGTGGGATACCGTCACGGGTGAACACCTCCGTACTCTCACCGGGCATAAACATGATGTATTGAGTCTTGCATTCAGTCCGGATGGACGGACGCTGGCAAGTGGAAGTAGAGACGAGACCACCGGTCTGTGGGATGTCGCCACGGGGGAACAGAAGGGGACTCTCGCCGGACATACGGGTTGGGTCAGTGATGTGGCGTTCAGCCCGGATGGACGGACGCTGGCAACCGGGAGTGAGGATGGCACGGTGCTCCTGTGGGAACTCCCGCTCCCAACGGTGTTCGGAGATGTCAACCGCGATGGTGTGGTGAACCTCCAAGATTTGGTGACCATTAGCTCACACTTTGGAAGGGGAGGACAGAACGATGCTGACCTCAACGGGGATGGCGTGGTGAATATCCTGGATCTCGTCGCGGTTGCCGGGGCGATAGGGGAGACCGCGGCGGCACCTTCCGCACATCCCGTGACGCTTGGTGCCCTCACCGCGGCGGAGGTTCGGGGTTGGCTCACGCAAGCACAGAGGTTAGATCCCACGGATTTAAGGTTGCGAAGAGGGATTTTCTTCCTTGAGCAGCTCCTCGCTGCCTTGACACCGAAAGAGACAGGACTGTTACCCAACTATCCGAATCCGTTCAATCCAGAGACGTGGATACCGTATCATCTTGCGTATGCCACCGATGTGATACTCACAATCTACGACGCAAAAGGAGCGATAGTGCGTCAGTTAGATCTGGGACATCAGGCGGCAGGATTCTACGTTGCTCGGAGCCGTGCAGCGTATTGGGACGGACGCAATCAATTGGGTGAGTCTATCGCCAGTGGTCTCTATTTTTACACGCTCACAGCGGGAGATTTTACGGCGACACGGAAGATGTCGATCCGCAAGTAGGGCGTTCTGAAATTCAAAATTTGCCATCCCGCACCTCAAACTTCGTCGGTTTCCCCAAGGTTGTTCCTCCAATTTCTGCCCAATGCGCCACCCATTGCACCATCTGTTCAAGTGACATTTGCGGATAACCGAAGAGTTGATGACAGCGAGCGGCGTTACTCAGGAGTGCGGTTTCTGCCTCTACCCCCTCAAAGGCGGGTGTTTTTCCGAAAATTTCACCGAATCGTGTGGCGAGCCAGCGAATCGAAACGATTTCTGGACCTGTGAGATTAAGCAGCATCGGTGGACTTTGGCAGTGCATGAGGGCACGCAGTACGACTGCGTTTGCGTCTCCTTGCCAGATGACGTTGGCGGACCCCATTGTCACATCTACAGGTTTTTCGTAATAAACCTTTTCTGCGATGTCCAGCAGGATGCCGTACCGCAGATCGATGGCGTAGTTCAAACGGAGGATTGCGAGAGGTGTACCAAATTGATTTGAGGCGTGCTCAAACACCCGCTCGCGACCGAGGCAGGATTGTGCATATTCGCCAATCGACTCCACAGGGTGCATCTCCGTAGCACCACCGTGTGAAATGGGTGTCAGTGGATAGACGTTCCCTGTTGAAAAAACAACGATTCGGGAGTTCCGATATTTTTCGGCAACCCGTCCGGGCATATAGGTATTCATTGCCCATGTCAGGGGTTCATTGCCGGTGGAGCCGAACTTTCTGCCCGCCATAAAAATCACATTGGGGATATCCGGCAACGCTTGCAACTCGGTTTCATTGAGCAGATCACACGCAATGGTTTCAACGCCTGCCTGATTTAGATCTGCTTGTAAGCCCTGTGATGAGAAACGGGATACCCCAATCACTCTCTTACCTGAACCTGATTCATCGATAGCGCGTTTTGCCAGTTTTGCGAGCGTCGGTCCCATCTTTCCACCCACACCGAGTATAAGCAGGTCGCCCGACGTTTCTCCTATCGCTTCAACGACCTCCGGTGTAGGCCTAGACATCACTTCCTCAAGTTGCTCTGAATCCTCAATGTGTTGGGGCTGCAATAGTGTTTGCATTGTCCTCATTTCTGTTATTTTCGTCGTGAAAGATAGGAAGACAGCGCGTAATCAAACGGTGTTGCTGTATCGATCTGTACGTAGTCGATTAGACTGGCACCACACCCCCGCCGGTAGGCTTGAATGAACTCATTCAAGTGTTCCAGATAGCCAGCTTTGAGTGCCTCTGCCTGTGTTGAGAGGGTTCCGTCTGTTTCCATATCGCGAAAAACCACGGGGCCCTCAAACGGGAATGTCATCTCGGCTTTGTCGAGCAGATGGAACACAATCACCTCGTGCTTGCGATGGCGAAAATGTTTGAGAGCAGAGAGCACTTCTGACGGCTGATCGAGGAGGTCGGAGATTACGATGACCAATCCACGACGAATAATCCGTTTGGCAAGTTCGTTAAAAGTGGCACTGATGCTCGTTTCTTCGCCCGGCTGAATGCTTTCTAAGGTAGACATAATGGCGTGTAGGTGGGTTGCGGCACCGCGCGGCGGGATGTATTCCCTGATATGTGTGTCAAAGACCGCCAAACCCGCCGAGTCCCGCTGCTTGAGCATGAGATATGTCAACGATGCGGCGAGATAACAGGCGTATTCAAACTTGGTGATGCCACTGTCCTCATATTTGTAGTTCATTGATCCGCTCGCATCGAGCAGGATATAGGCGCGGAGGTTGGTTTCTTCCTCAAACTTTTTGATGTAGTAACGGTCAGATTTGCCGTACACTTTCCAGTCGATATAACGGATGGCGTCGCCGGGCATGTATTGCCGATGCTCTGCGAATTCAACGCTGAAGCCCTGATATGGACTTTTGTGCCGTCCCGTGATAAAACCCTCCACGACAAGACGGGCGACGAGTTCCATACCGCCGAGCCGGGAGAGTGCTGTGGGATCTAAGTATCTGTGAGATGTTCTCATGATCTTTCCGTTTTGGCTCATGTTAAGAAATCGTGCAACAGGGCGGGGGAACCCCGCCCCTACGGTTTTTCATCGTGTTTTGCACTTTCTTTTTATATGAGCGTCCGTTTTTTGAAGAGGGATGTTGAGAGTAGATTTTAGAATTAATGAGACACTCCAAATCGGCGCAGTTGGATGAAAATTAAAAGAATAATTCGGTAATTTGCTAGCGATGCCGGCGCGGTTGAAAACCGCGCCTACCGTATGTTTCGAGGCAAATAGGGATTACCGATTTAAATACTTAAACTTCATGAAACCGCACCTACCGGCCCCAATAAATTGGGATCGAAACCGAGGGGCGAAAGTGTCTGTTTATTTTTAGAATTCACTATAAGATGATTGTACGTTGAATATTCTCGCTTCCGGGTGAGGCACAATAATCGCAGCGGCCGAACCTTCTGGTGTCAGTTGAAATTCCTCTGAAAGTTCAACACCAATCCGCCCCGGCTCAAGCAGTCGCCATAGTTTGGCAAGCCCTGCTAAATCTGGACAGGCAGCATCCCCAAACCGAAAACGCGCCCCTTGATAGCTTCCGTGAAACAGATCGAGGATGTACGGACTATCTTCTGCGGCGATATCAAGTTCAAGACGGATCTGCCTGTGGGCATACTCTTCCAACGCTTCAGTCGTCTCAATAGCCATCCCACGCAGATGCAGGTATCTCCCTTCATTGTCTTCAGCCATTGCCCGTTCCATAGCTTCGGCAATTGTGGAGCCAACCGTGACAAGCTGAAACGCTACAACATCCATCTGAATAGAATCAACGCTGGCAAAGTAATCGGTGATGCAGCGTCGTTCTTCGGTGTGGGTCTGACGGGGAAAGGTGAAACGGAGCCATTCGGTCTGGGCATCGGCATGGTAGATGATGAGGTCATCGCCATCCGACTGGGCATGGAAATAGCCGTACACCACCAATGGACGCAACCAATCGTTCTCCATGCAGAGCTGCTTGTAATGTTGGTATATCGGCACAACTTCCCGCTCGATGAAGCGATCATACTCATGCTGCGACATACCTTGCTGACGACGATACCCCCACTGAACGCGGAACAGGACTACAGGGTTGATATAGTTGTAGACCTGTTCTAACGAGATGTCGGTGACAATCCTTGCGCCGTAGAATGGCGGCGTCGGAATGTGGGAATTGGACGCGAACTGCAAGCTGTGGATCCTTCCTTAATTTTCTTGAGCCCCGTCCTCTATTCCACTCGCCCGGAAGCCAATTCGTACTTGCCTTGAATCCCCTTGACAGCTGTCGCACCGCCATGTCGCCAGAAGTAGTTCCCGAACTGTGATGCTAGACGGATAGCCTCATTTGGCTGCTGATCAATGAGGTTGTTTCGCTCACGTGGATCTTCGAGCAGGTTGTAGAGTTCGTCAGGCTCGCCTTCAGGACGCTGGATATAGCTCCATGTCGCATCCCGAATACACCGATCCGCACCTTCGTGGTATCCCGTAATAATTGTGTCGCGATGCGAGTCGCTGTTCCCCTTGAGGACACCGAGGAAACTGTCACCGTGCATCGACGAGATGTTATTCCCAAATCCGAGTGCTTCAAGCACCGTCGGCAGGAAATCTTGGAATTGTACGATTGCACCGGTTCGGCGTGCACCTTCACCCTTGGGCAAACGCACCATAAAGGGGATCTTGAGAAGCTCATTGTACATTCGATCCGCGCCCTTGAGGAACTTCCCGTGATCGCCGAGGGGGTGCCCGTGGTCTGCGAGCAGGAAGATTAACGAATCGTCGTAATATCCAAGCTGTTTCAACTGGCCAAAGAGTCGACCAAGACAATGATCTACAAAAGCAGCCTCGCCGGCATAAAGTCCCTGAATGTGCTTAATCTCGGCATCGCTTGCCCAATCGCTTGCCATGCCGCCCATCGGCATAACGATACGGGGTCCGTTATAGTCCGAATCGGTATAGGTATCCCACGGATCCGGCGGATCCCACGGTTCGTGGGGGTCGAAGGAATCGATCCAGAGGAAGATTTTCTCATGTGGACGGTTATCCTCAAGCCAGTCAACTGCTTCATCCACCACCGTATGAGCAAACCAATCTTCGGGACCTGCGAACTGGTCGGTGTTCGCCAAAAACTGAGTGATTCGATTGCACCATTGTTCGGGGAAATTCTCGTTGATATAGTCGTTGAGATTCCGTTTCAGCGGGGCGGACACATACGGATCATACTCCTGTCCGCGAATCCAACGGTAAGCGTGGAAATCGCGGTGGAAATTCATTCTTGGTGCGCGGTAGTGATAGGTATCTGAGATAAGTCCAGAGATGTACCCCTCTTGGCTCAGGATCTGTGCGATTGCCACATCTTCCGGGGTTAACGGCTGCCAAGGGCGATACGGAAGCGTCCGCTGTCCCGTCATCAGTTGAGTGCGGATTGGGATTGTGGGTAAGGCTTCTGGGTAGGCGTTCTCGAAAACGACGCACTCCTCCGCGAACTGGTCGATGTTGGGGGTTTGACACGGCGCGATGCCTTCAAATGCAGGTGTGCCTTTATGATAGGTGCTGACGTGGTCTTGACGGAAACTATCCAGTACAATGACCATGAGATTCATTATGATATCCTCCAAGTGCCAGATCTGTAGCGTTTAACTGCGGTCTCATTCTATCACAATCAGGCGTGTGGGACAAGCGTTTTTTCGTAGAACCTATCACAGGGCTATAACGTATTGTATCCTCAAGTCCCGACGGAAACCGGCTAACCCTATTGACAAACCCTATCCATCAGACTATAATCTACTCGATTTCATCGTTGCACAGGTATAGACATGCCGTTAATGGGAGAGTAGGAATGAACAAACAGGATACGAAAGTTGTGGTTGTCGGAAGTTTCAATATGGACCTCGTGGTCAAAGCGGGACGCCGTCCACAAATAGGCGAGACGCTTATGGGGGAAGAATTCGGCATGTTTATCGGGGGCAAAGGGAGTAATCAGGCGATTGCTGCCGCACGCTTGGGGGCAAACGTGACGATGATCGGTAGGCTCGGAGCGGATCTTTTTGGAGATACCTTAATGGCTGCCCATGCCGAGGAGGGAATCTGCGCGGATTATGTCATCCGAGATACGGAAATCGGGACAGGGGTTGCGTCGATATTGATTGACGCCGATGGCGATAATAGCATCGTGCTAGTCCCGCAGGCAAATATGCGACTGACCGTTGCAGATATAGAGCGGGCTTCGGAGTCTATTGCTGCTGCGGACGTACTTCTTCTACAGTTGGAAGTACCGATCGCCGCTTCCCAACGTGCCGCAGAGATCGCAAAATCCAACGATGTAACGGTGGTGCTTAACCCGGCTCCGGCACAGGAATTGCCGGATGACTTTTTGACGCAGGTGGATATTCTCACCCCCAACGAGGTGGAGACCGAATCGCTGTCGGGTGTTAGGGTTTCCACTGCAACGGACGCAGAACGCGCTGCCAAGGTGCTGTTGGAGAAAGGGCTTTCTGCCGTAATTTTGACGCTTGGTGAGCGAGGTGCGCTATTGCTGACACCGGATCTGACGCAACAAGTTCCGGCGTACTCTGTCGAGGTCGTGGATACGACCGCGGCGGGAGATGCCTTCTGCGGTGCGCTCGCAACGGGGCTCACACGGGGTGAAAATTTTGTGGACGCGGTTGCCTTTGCTAATGCTGCGGGTGCCTTAGCTGTTACTGTGCTCGGCGCAGCCCCATCCATGCCGACTGCAGCGCAGGTTGAGGCGTTTCGTGGAGAACACAATGAAGTGCAGTGCTGAAACTTTTGAACGCTAACTTTTCTGGAAGGATTATCGGGAGGCATTATATGAACGGTGCACACTGGTTGGTTAAAACGCTTCAACGGCGCGGCGTGGAATACGTCTTCGCACTCTGTGGTAATGGGCTCAAACCGTTCCTTGACGCCTGTGTGGATTTGCAGATGCCGGTGATTGACGTGCGGAACGAACAATCTGCCGCGTATATGGCGGATACATGGGGACGGATGACCAAACGGCTTGGGGTGGTCGCTGTGAGTGCGGGACCGGGACACACGAATACCCTCACCGGACTCGCCAACGCCTTCTGGGATGGCGGACCGATGCTTCTGATCAGTGGATGTGCCACCACGGATACACGCGGTATGGGTCATTTCCAAGAATTGGATCAGGTGGGTATGGCGGCGCCAGTTTGTAAGTATGCTCGGTTTGTCAATCGCGTTGATGTCTTGGAGCATGAATTTACCAATGCACTGGGAGCATCATTCGCTGGGCGTCCGGGACCCGTGCACCTGACTATACCTAGCGATGTCTTTAGTGCACAGATGCCGGATTCAGCTGTCCCCCGTTTGCAGGAAGCTTCGCCCGCCATCACTCAGGTCAACCCGCAAGCTGCCGGCGATCCAGATCTGACTTGTGATGCGGTTGAACAGCTGTGTGACGCAGAACGTCCTGTCATTATTGTCGGAAACGGAGCGTTCTACGCTGACGCTGGCGGTGCGCTTGCCCAATTCGCTGATTTAACGCATATCCCAATTTTCTCAAATATGTGGTCGCGGGGCTGTATTGAGACGCCGTTGAATGAGTATATCGGTACAACCTTTGGTGGTGAAACCAACGGCGCATTCGGGTGTCTTGCGGAGGTTGACATTGCACTGGTGTTAGGTGCGGGTATCGACTACCGTGTGGGATACGGTCGCCCTCCTGTCTTCTCTGAGACGGTTCGTTTTATCCGTGTTGATGTTGATCCGAATGAGCTATCAAAGACAATTGAGCCGGAGATTGGGATTGTCGGCGATCCGCGGTCTGTCCTTGAGGGGATGAACGATGCAGGAAAAAGCCGTCAGTGGAAACATCAGGCGTGGTTAGCAAAGGTGCATCGAAGTCGCGAGGCACTGTTAGCGAAGTGGGCAACACGTGGACATGAGGACGTAACGCCGCTCCCCTCAATACGAATCTGCCGGGAGATTCAACCGTTTCTGGATCAGGACGTGACCTTTCTACTCGATGGCGGAAACATCGGACGTTGGGCGCACATGACCCTTTGGAACCGTCATCCGGCGCACTGGTTCACCTGCGGCGCGAGCGGAATTGTCGGTTGGGGTGTACCGGGTGCGGTCGCTGCAAAGTTAGCGCGACCGGATAAACCGGTGCTGCTCTTGAGTGGTGATGGTTCAGCAGGATTTACGATTACGGAGATCGAAACGGCGTTGCGGTTCAATACACCTTACGTCGCTGTCGTTGCACACGACAGTGCGTGGGGCATCGAAGCGGATTCCCGTGCGCCAGAGCGTCGCATGGGGACGGTGTTCGGCGAAATCCGATTTGATCGCGTCGCCGAGGCACTTGGTGGGGAAGGGGTATATATTGAGCATCCCGATCAGCTTGCGCCAGCGATTGAGCGTGGACTCGCTGCGGATACAGTCACCTTTATTCATGTCCCGACCGAGCTTGGCGGGATTGGGTATCTGGATGGGCAATATACGGAGCAGGAATAGGACAATGGATAATAACTTCCTAAAAAAGTAGCTCATATTAAAACCTAAGTTGCTAGTCGTCCGTTGGGATTGGTAGACGTCAATTTGTGCAAAGAACGCAGATCTGCGTTCTCTACGAAACCCCTGTTCCAATCCACCTGAAGCGCGAAATCCAAAAACCAGTCCCAATCTACATAAGAGTCGGAAACAATAAGCGTCGTTCCCTATAACTGGTTAGGTTTAACAACACTGATGAGGTGTGTTAACTCGCCTTGCCATGCACATTGCGCTCCGCTGGAGCGCAGGAATTGACCGCATCGTCGTTCTATAGACATATCGCTCCTCTGGAGCGAAAGATAGAATCCCTCAACCTTAACGACAAACCGATGGATTCTCAACGCTAGCAACTTGCGTTATTAAAAGAAAATGCAGAACGCTAAGGACGTAAAACGTGATGCGTGAAACGTGAAAACGATTGATTCATTGGTACTAGACCTACGGAATTTATAAAAAAAGAGGCTCATATAAAAAGAAAGTGCCAAGCACGAAGAGAAACCTAGTTGTGGTCATTGAGAGGATTCGTAACCATCCTAATATTGAGATTGACACACTAATGAAGATGGGTTAAAATAAGCCCAATTTTAACGCCGAGCTGTTTGAGGACGAATGCTGGAAAATCTGAGAGAATAGTAAAATTCACTCACCAAAACATCACCTTGACCGTAAGGAGGCAAAAAATGTTTGAAGGATCCTTTGTCGCGCTTGTAACACCATTCAAAGATGACGAATCCCTTGATGAAGCCAAACTCAAAGAACTGATCGAATTCCAGATTGATGGCGGTACACACGGCATCGTCCCCTGCGGCACGACCGGTGAATCTCCCTCCCTTTCCGAAGAGGAACATGACCGTGTGATAGAGCTCACGGTTGAGACAGTGAACGGTCGTGTGCCAATCATTGCAGGAACAGGTTCCAATTCGACGGCGCGGACCCTGCGAGCAACGGAGCACGCGGCCCACGCCGGTGCCGATGCTGCGCTCATCGTGACGCCGTACTACAACAAACCGAACCAACAGGGATTGTACGCGCATTACATGAAAATTGCCGACAGCGTTGACATCCCGATTATTATCTACAATGTTCCCCCTCGTTGTGGGACAGACATTCTTTCGGACACTGTCGCTCGACTCGCCGAACACCCGAATATCGTCGGACTCAAAGAGGCAACCGGTGAACTGAAACGCTCCAGTGAATTGGTGTCGATGTGCCCTGACGATTTTGTTGTGCTTTCAGGCGATGACATCAATACCTTGCCGATTCTCTCGGTTGGTGGAAAGGGCGTGATCTCGGTTGTTGCGAATGTGGCTCCCGCGGATATCGCTGAGACGTGCAACGCCTTCAAAGCGGGTAATATTGAGCTCGCTCGAAAGCTCCACTACAAGACCATGCCGTTAGCGGTGGATCTCTTCATTGAGACCAACCCCATCCCCGCGAAGACAGCTCTCATGCTGATGGGGAAACTCAACGGTCAGCTGCGGCTGCCACTTGCACCACTCACACCCGCCAATCAAGAGACGCTGCGTCAAACATTGAAGGACACAGGTTTGATTGGCTAGGGCGTGTTGACATTTTGAAGCCGCTGATTCGGCAACCACTGTAATCATCAGGCAATCTGCTATAAGTAGCGCGAACTGTTAGTTTGCAGGCGGGGATTACAATCTAACAGATCGTGGTACAAAAGACCACTTTTACGAAACAGTTTTTTTGAAAAGGAAGCGTCCCGATGAAAAATGGAGTTGGGTTTCACTCTATCTGTCTAGAAGCAGATAGGGATTGACGGTTAACCGTTCAACCCAACCTACGGACTAGTAAATGTCAACAGAGCACTAGTACACTGTCAGGCAAATTATGATTGTCTATATGGATTGAGACTCATAATACTTTCGTAGGGGTCGGGTCACCCGACCCCCTTGTTGATATGCAAAACTTATCTGACTGAGTACTAGTACTCAATCAGATAAGTTTTGGAATTATTATATATGTGAGGGGCGTGCATGTGTAGCTATCTTAGTAGATTAACCGTATTGCTGTGCATACACATTGCGCTCCGCTGGAGCGCAGGCATTGACCTTATCACCTTCTATAGACATATCGCTCCGCTGGAGCGAAGGTTTCCGTCGGCTGCGCGGGACTTCTGTGTATTGGACTTGTTGAAGGAACGTAAGTCCGGTAGCATTTTTGTTTGGCTATCAATGTTTTCTGCGTAATCAGCGTTTTCTGTGTAATCAGCTGACTCCGTGATTCAGACAATAATGATGTACACCTCTCATATATGTTATCGTTTGCTTTCAATCAGGGCTCATGTAGAAAGTGCAAAGCACGAAAATAAATTGTAGGGGCGGGGGCTCCCCGCCCTTATTTGCTAGTGCGGGGGTCGGGGGACCCGACCCCTACGAAGTATTATGGGCCTTAATCCATATACACAAGCATAATTTGCCTGACAGAGTACTAGTAACGGGGCAATTTTGGGTTGATTGATAACCTGTCGGTCGATATTGGAAAACCGGCTGACAGGTTATTTGTCAATCGGAGGAGCAGCAATGCAATATCGTGGTTTGGGAACGACAGGCTTGACTGTTTCTGAAATCGGCATGGGAACGTGGGAGCTCGGTGGACGAGAATGGGGCGATATAGACGAAGCAGTGGCAATCCGCCTGCTTGAGTATGCGTATGAACAGGGGGTTACTCTGTACGATACCGCCGATCAGTACGGCGGTGGTCGCTCTGAACGGCTGCTCGGACAGGCTTTCGCTAACATGCAAGATTCGGTGGTTATCGCTACGAAGGTCGGCTATGAAATAGACTCCGATGGCTGGGTGAGTCAGGGCTGGGAACAACGGCCGTCGTATAACGCTTCCCGTGACTACATTCGCACCTCCGTGGAGGGGAGTTTACAGCGATTGGGACGCGAAACGATAGACACCTACCAATTCCACGCGCCTCCGTCTCCCGAACAGTGGGATGAAGCTTTCGAGACAATGGAACAACTCAAAGCTGAGGGGAAGATACGTTTCTACGGCATGGCACTCGGTAGCGAAGAACAAGCACTAAAAGCAATTGAGGAGACCGGCATCTCCACAATGATGCTGACCTACAACATCTTGAATCAATTGATGGCTGAAACGGTGCTACCAGCGGCGCAATCCAAAGGTGTAGGCATCATCGTCCGACAACCGCTTGCATCAGGGCTACTGTCTGGACAACTGACGCCGGACACGAAGTTTGCCGATAATGACTATCGCAAAACTTGGTCCCTTGAACAACTTCAAAACGACTTGCAACAGGTAGAAACCGTCAAAGAAATTGTCGGGGACGCGATTGAAACCCTTCCGCAAGCCGCCCTCAAATTTATCCTTGCCCATCCAGCCATCAGCGCGGTTGTTCCCGGCATGATGACGACCGCACAGGTCGACGATGGTGTTGCCACGGCGGATCTTCCTGCGCTGCCCTCGCATATTTTGCAGCGATTACAGAACGAATTCTGATGCCAAGATGCGTGTAAACTGTCCTCACATCCTATGGTCATGAATCGCCTGAAGTTTCAACGCAAGCTGATGATTCTTTTTGTGGGAATGGCGTTACTGCCCACTGTTGTCCTCGTCCTTGTCGCCTATCACCTCATTAGTCGGAGCGTGGAGCGTTGGGCAAACCACCAGATTGCGTTGACGCTTACGAATTCCGCAGCAATCATTGGGGACGCCAGTGAACTCGCGCATACACTTGAACTCTATGAGAACCTACCCTTGACGGACACCGCTGAACTTTTGGCGGTCGATGAGGACTTGGTTGCTGTATTGGATGATTTTGATCCCAAGGCTGTCGAGATACGAGCCACCGAACTCGCGGACACCTACGGCGGTTACCTCATCGCTGTCTACGATTGGGACGGCCATCTCGTTTTTAGCACCAACCCGAATCACCCCTCCGAAACGCTTACCACTTTTTTACCGCCGTTGGAGGCGTTACCCGATGCTCCAACTATCTCGCACGAATTGGCAGACCAAGGTTTCTTGATATGTGGGGTGCCGATCTTCTCAGAGGATGGAATGGGACGCTTGGGGGCGATGGTTGTCGGGAAATCAATGGCATTGACGCCTGCCCAGATGCAAGCCCAGATGTCAGCCATCCAAAACAAACTGAACCGTCTGGAAACGGATATCGATGCGGAGGGAACCGCATATCGCCGAACGGAAAGTCGCACAACTGTTATCGCCCTGCTAATCACGGCGGCGTTGATTGTGGTCGTTGCCTTTTTTATTAGCAGAATCCTCGCGAAGGGAATTAACACGCCGATTCGGTCACTTGTCGCCGGCACGGAGCAGATCTCCGATGGAAACCTTGACTATCAGGTGGCGGTACAGACCGATGATGAGTTTGCCATCTTAGCCGGTGCCTTCAACCGGATGGTCTCCGACCTAAAAGCGCGCACTGAAGAGTTAAGGCGTGCGGAAAAAATTGCGGCGTGGCAGGATATTGCACAGAAATTGGCGCATGAGATTAAGAATCCGCTGACGCCGATTCAGTTGTCGGCGCAACGCCTGCAGCGTCGTTACCGCAATAATCCTGATGATCTCTCCGAACTTCTGGAGCGCTGCACCCAAACTATTATCACTGAAGTTGAGGGGTTGCGCCGCTTACTCGATGAGTTTTCTGTGCTCGCCCAGATGCCCGCACCACAACTCTCCCCTGTCAACCTGCGCGAGACACTCGATGCGACGTTAGCACTTTTCGATGAATTTCCCGACCATATCGATTGTCAGGTTGACTTTCCCGCTGATCTCCCCCTCGTCAGCGCGGATGCCGACCACCTCAAGCGCGCATTCTTGAACCTTATCAATAACGCCCTCGAAGCGATGTCGGAGGAAGGAGAGAAGAAAGGGCGTTTAACAATTCGTGCTTATGTGTCAACTGACCCATCCAAAGTCTTCGTGCAGTTCACCGATACGGGACCGGGCATCTCCCCGGAAGTCCGACCGAAATTGTTCACCCCACATGTTTCCACCAAACGGGATGGCATGGGACTTGGGTTGGCGATTGTTAAGAAGGTGATGACGGATCTTGGTGGGGATATTCGGCTTGAGGACGTTGAACCTGATCAGAGTGGTGCAAATTTTACCTTATGGTTGAGAGCAACCACAAAAAATTGAACTTAGATTATGCACATGCCGCCCCTCTGGGGCTTTAGGGTTGGTTTTACTGTGTTTTCTATACACATATCGGCCCGCTGGGGCTTTGATGGTCGGGCTAGAAAGCCCGGTCCACAAATTATGGAGATGGAAAACTGATGGATTTTCAATGACTAGGGCGTGTTGACATTTTGAGAATGCTGATTCGGCAAACGCTGTAAGCATCGGGGAATCTGACAAATGTAGCGCGATCTGTTAGCTTGCGGACGGGGATCACAATCTAACAGATCGTGGTACAAAAGACCACTTTGAGGGAATAATGTGTTGAAAAGGAGACACCCCGATGAAAAGCGGAGTTGGGTTTCACTCTATCTGTCTAGGAGCAGGTGGCGTTGAACGACTAAGCCTCTATTGGACTTGATAGGGATTGGGTTTTAACCGTTCAACCCAACCTACGGGCCGTTAAATGTCAACAGAACCTAGCACTTGTGTTATCATAGAAGGCAACAGCCGGGCTTGACAGAAAGGAAAACAACATGATTGATAAACGGTATCTCCTGAGCGATGATGCGATGCGGGACTTCATCATCAACGGATATGTGGTGGTGAAACCAGCACTCCCGCCTGATTTTCACAAATCTGTTTTTCAGCAGACACTAGGGCTAATTGAAAAGGGGGAGAATTTGGGGAATAATCTGCTGCTTCCCAAAGTCCCCATGCTTCAGCAGGTGTTCGATGATCCGGCAGTTCACGGTGCACTCATCAGTATTCTTGGGCAAAACTATGTCATGAACCAACACCGTGCCTGCCATTACCATCCACCGGGCAGCAAGGCGCAGGACTGGCATAAGGACTATCCGTTGGGTGGGAACGTACGATATCACCGGACACGCTTGGCAATGGCTTTTTATTATCCGCAGGATGTCACTGAAGATATGGGACCCACAGCGATTCAGCCGGCCACGCAATACTATATGACCCCATCGGAGGAGGCTGGGTTGTCTCTTTGCGGTGAGGCGGGCACGGTGACAATCGTGCATTATGAACTTTGGCATCGGGCAACAGAGAATCTAAGCGATAAGGTGCGGTTCATGCTGAAGTTTCTTTTTTGTCGTACAGAGGAGCCGCAACACCCCTCGTGGAATGCGGAAAATCCAAACTGGACACCTAATCAGACCGCTCCCGTCGAACATCAAGGGATATGGGAGCACCTTTGGAAATGGCATCACGGGGAGCAGAACGGAGAAATGAATCCGACGACAGCATCAACCCCCAAAGACCTTTCAAAATTGATGGGGATCTTGCAGACTGGGCTGAACGATGAAAATGAGGCGACGCGCCTCAATGCGGCGTATGCGTTGGGAAGCATTGGCAAACCTGCGATACCGACATTGATAGAAGCACTACGTCAAGAGTCGAAAGTGACTTGGAATCGAAACTTAGACCGCGGGGATTTCACCAATCCGAGCCAACTCGATTCTATCTATGGACTGGCGGCTGCAGGTGAGTCTACCGTGCCTGCACTGACTGAAGTGTTGAGTGACACGGACTGGTGGACGCGTGCAGGTGCTGCTGCTGCGTTGGGGTGTATGGGTGAACCTGCACACGGTGCCGTGCCCGCATTAATCGAGGCTTTGCAGGATGATTCTGAGTGGGTTCGTCGGAATGCGGCGGATACACTGGGGAATATCGGTCCGTTGGCTCGGTCAGCGGTGCCTGCGCTGATAGAGGCATTGAATGATGACAGAACGGTATCGCGTTGGTCTCTCTCGGATTCGCCGTTGCGGGAAAATGCTATGATTGCATTAACAAAAATGGGGCAACTTCCTCACCTTACTCCTGTGATGGAAGAAGCGTTGCAAGATGAGAATCAGTACATTCGCTCATGGGCTGCGATCGCCTTAGAGCGAGGTTGCTAACTGGACTGACGGCGTTCAACAATGACTTGGTTCATATTTTGGAGTAGATCCAGGAGACTGGTGAGGTTATCGTCGAACTGAATTTCTAACGGCGAGACTGTGTATTCAAAACAGGGTGCCAGCAGAATCACCGCAAAATCTTCCTGCAGCAGGGACAGCACCCGTCTCCCAATCCGTCTTCTTGCTGCCATGTTCGTTGTTTGATCAAGTTGAGCGAGCAGCGCATCAACTTGGGGATTGGTGTACCCAAAAAAGTTGTACCTCCCATCGGAATGGAAAAATCGCGACAGGCGATTGTACTCCAAACCCAAAAAAAGTTGAGTTAAAAAAGCATCCGCCTCCTCCCGCATCTCTCCTTTGACAGGGGTAGGATTCACCACAGTGGATCCCGTTGATTGTCCGATGAGATGCGCCAAGTGATGTAATGTTCCTCCCGCAGGGTACTCCACCCTCGAACAAGCTATCCGAATATCAAGGGGCTGAGAAGACTGTACAATTTCCGGTTCCTCAGCACCTTCGCCTACGCTCAGATAAAAGTTGATCCCCCGATAATCGATGGATTGTTTCAGCAAATTACAGTTCCGTTTATCCGCAAAGGGCCCACGGTGCCGGTTGAGAAGTAGGGCGTAATAGTTATCCTGAAAAAAGGGCCACTGTTGACAAGGTGCTGTCGTTGGAAATTGATAGAGCGGCTGTAGTGCATAGATATAGAAATAGAGTAGATCAATTGTCCCATCCTCGATTGCCTTAATGGCGTTGGCGGGTCGTGTAAAACGTTTCACGGTCAACCAATCGATACAGGTATCCTCGCCACGATAATAATCCGGATTGTGCTCGAAGTAAAGGGTCATGATATCTGGACGGAAACGCTTTAATTGATAGGCACCAGAAGTCACACAGTAGGGTTGGGCTGAGTGGGAAGGGAGTGGGCAGATATAGCGCAGCCAAAAGGGAAAGAGCGCCTCTGCTTGAGAAAGTTGAATGCGGAGTTGTGTCTTGCCGTCAGGTTTAATCTCTGTGATAATCGGCGCGATGCGACTCGCAGAAAATGCTTCAATGACCTCTTCAAAAGTAATCGGCTTTCCATCGCTCCAACGGAGGTCCTCTCTCAAGGTCAGACGCCACTCCGAATGTCCGTTTACCGCTTCACAACTGATTGCAAGCCGTTCTTCGATCTCCCCGTTTTGGTAGGACATCAGGAGGGGATCATAGCATAGGAACTGAAGCCAAGAAAACAGCATCGGATCCGGTTGGTCTAAAGACCCCATCTCAATATCCGTCAATTCTCCGATTTCGAGCCAGCTCAGAGGTGTCCACTCGTCGGGGTGTTTGATACGAAGGCTTCCGGTATAAGAGATGCCGATCTGCTTTTGAAAGTGTTGTGCAATTTCCTGCTGATCCGGTGCCCATTGATTCAGCAGTGACAGCAGAAATTGAATCTGCCCCGGTTGTAAGGCGGACTCCGCTAACTGATGTTTGAGAAGGTTCACCTCTTTTTTGCAGCGTCTGACATGTCGCGACGAGATTCCGATCCCTTCGGCAATCTCCGCATCGCCGGCGTGCGGATGCTGTTGTTGATAGGCAATGAGTTTGAGAAGTGTGTCGACTTTGGGCATTTGTGCACCTGCCAATTCAGCCCCAACCTTGGAAGTTCCCACAGATAAGGCATCCCCTCCGATGCTAGTGACTGAATTTTTAGACATTTTTGGTTTTTGTCAACGGTGATCTGTATTAGGAACAGCGTTTCGACAACTCTCCACGTCAAGAGGCATCGGCTTTCACTGACTCAAAACGATTTATAGTATAAGCCTCCTTGCCTTCAATTTGCAATTAGTTTTTTGAAGTATGGACGTAATGCGTCCATACTTCAAAAAGTGACTGGAATTTCTGTGTGATTGGTTGGTATTCTTATCATCATAATGGGAATAGATAGGTTTTTGAACTGATATCACGGTTCACGCTCGTTTAGCTTTAAAGGTATAGATAAAGGAGGGAGATGATGAAACTTGCATGGGTCAAACGGAAGATCCAAGCCCGCTATCTTCACGGAGGGCTTTTTGCTCTTGCTGTGAATCTTCTCTTGACATCAATCAGTCTGGCACAACTCGCTAACACAAGGATTGCCTTCATGTCCACCCGTAACGTGGATTGGGATGCCGAAATTTATCTAATGACTCCTGACGGGGAACAAATCCGCCGACTCACTGAACAACCGAAATCTGATGGCGAGCCTGCTTGGTCTCCTGACGGGAAGCGGATTACTTTTGTGTCATATCGGGATCTGAAACGAATTCCTGAACGTGGGGTTATCCGCGGTGAAATTTATGTGATGAACGCTGACGGCACCAATCCCATCAACCTGACTCGGTCGGTAGAAAAAGCGGAGGGCGTTTCCACCTGGTCCCCGGACGGAAAACGGATTGCCTTTACATCAGCTGAACTATTTGATGGGCATACCCTCGTCAACTCGGATATTTTCGTGATGGATGTCGATGGAGGAAATCCCATTAACATCACCAACCATGATGCCTTAGATCAGACCCCGGATTGGTCGCCAAACGGAAATTGGATTGCATTCTCCTCTCTCCGTGACGGTAATTGGGAAATCTACGTGATGGACGCTGATGGTGCTAACCCGATTAACATCACCAATCACCCAGCGAAAGATGGTAGACCGGATTGGTCTCCGGACGGGAAGCAGATTGCATTTACTTCTGACCGCGATGGCAACTTAGAAATCTATGTGATGAAGGCTGATGGAACTAACCCGATTAACCTTACCAACAACCCAGCAGAAGACAATCATTCCTCTTGGTCACCGGACGGAACGCGGCTGGCTTTCGACTCTAACCGGGACGATCCATTCGGGGACATCTATGTGATGAACGCTGATGGGACGAATCCCAGTAATCTCACCCAAGATCCTGATAATTTTGACCTTTATCCCTCATGGGGACCTGACCCTATCTTAAGTGTTGCTTCAAACGAGAAATTGGCGACCTTATGGGGCAAGGTCAAGCGCGGCAATACTTATGGAGTACGGTAAAATTTGTGAGCTACTTTGCAGATAGATAAAGAAGGAAAACAATGAAACTTATATTGCCGAAACTGTGGCGGTGGATATGCTGCCTTCATATTGGGCTTTTGGCTCTCGTTGCGTGCCTTCTCTTGGCATCGACAAGTCTCGCACAAACCGCTGACACAAGCATTGTCTTTATCTCCCTCCGCAGTGATGGGAGGAACAGTGAAATTTACCGGATGAATCCTGATGGGAAACGACTCCGCCGACTCACTGAACAGCCTGGATATGACGGTGCACCTGCCTGGTCGCCTGATGGACAAAAGATTGCCTTTATGTCATTTCGGGATGAGCACCGACTTCAGGAACGAGCACCGATCTACGGTGAGATTTATGTGATGAACCCCGATGGCACCAACCCCGTCAATTTGACTCAGTCGGTAGAAAGACCGGATTTTGGGTCTTCTTGGTCACCGGACGGAAAGCAGATCGTCTTCACATCAGCCGAGCACTTCAACTGGGGTCCTGGACTCCGCAAGGATATTTGGGTGATGGATGCTGATGGAGGAAATCCACGGGACCTAACAAATCATGACGCCGAGGACCGGAACCCTGATTGGTCCCCGGATGGAATGCAGATTGCATTCGAGTCTAACCGCAATAGAGACTGGGAGTTCGAGATCGAGGTGAGGAACTGGGAAGTTTTTGTGATGAACGCTGACGGAGCTAACCCCATTAACCTGACCAATAACCTCGCATGGGATAGCAGCCCCGATTGGTCGCCAGACGGGGATCGGATTGCATTTACTTCTAACCGTGACGGGAACTCGGAAGTTTACGTGATGAATGCCGATGGCACTAACCCTATCAACCTGACCAATCACCCGGCCACAGATGGTAGCCCCGATTGGTCGCCGGCCGGGAATCAGATTGCATTCCAATCGGACCGTGATGGCAATTGGGAAATCTATGTGATGGATGCTGACGGTGCAAATCCCATTAACCTGACCAACCATCCCGCATGGGACAGCAGTCCCTCATGGGGATCTGTTCGTTCCTTAAACGTCTCTTCAAACGGGAGATTGGTGACCTTATGGGGAAGAATTAAACGCACCCGATAAAACAATCTTGAGGACGATGTGAGGGGGCAGTGATCTATCGAATGATATGCACCCGATTTCCGCCTCGGACTGTCTCATCAGGCATCGCAATCGGTGTTTCGATGAGGGCGATGAACTGTCCGTTTGCGCTGATGGCAATCGTATCGTAGGGGAGCTGCCCCTCCGTGCGATAGGTGTAGAGATACTTAGAGAGGCCACCTCCCGCCGCGGTGAGATCAAAGACAGAGATACCGTGAAGCTGCTCCTCAACGTTTTGTCCCCGCTTGGATACGCTGATAACGGCATATCGTCCTGTCCCATCAACCTGCAATCCTTGCGGCATATTTTCCAACGTCCACTGCCACACTTTCTCCCCTGACCACCTATGAGCGAACAGGGTCATCCCATTCGGGTGGGCTGAAGGGGGACGTTGCGCGCCTTTCTGCAAATGGTACGGGATAAAGGTGGTGCCGGTCACAAAGAGTGCGAAATCGTTGGTGGCGGCGATTGTTCCGTTGGTGGCGATGATAGGGATGCCACTGACTTCGAGCGGTGTCGTGAGGTTCGTATTCCACAGCGGCTTGATTCCCTCCGGTGTCGATGCCGCATTAAAGATAAATGCTCGTCCGTCATCTGTCGTGACATTGATGAACTTTCCATCGGGTGAGACACTGACCCCGCGCCAGAAGGTCACCTCCTCAAAGTATGGTTTAAGTGGATCAAAGGTATACTCCCACGCTGTTTCGCTTGTCTCACCGTCAATGACGTATAACGTGCCGGACTTGAAATCCCCGGTATTCTCACCACCTCTAATATAGCCGAGCAATGCGACTGTTTTCGCATCACGGCCATAATCGAACCAACTGATGGTCATCGGAAGGGTCTGGTCGGGGGGCCATTTCCATTTGAGCATTCCTGTTTTTCCATCGAAACGGTAGAGTTGCGCTTTTTTTAGACCCACACCCTCCTTTGTCCACGCGTGATTTCCGACCACCAGCAGATCGCCTCCCTCCGTAGTCGAGATTCGATAAGGTCCCGGGTATTGTACCCATGCGTACACATCGTCCGGATTCTGTGGGGTTGAGGTGTCGATATCATCCGCCATGCGGTATTTCCATAACAGCGTTGGCTTTGTCGTCGATAGATCGTAAGCGTAGATGAACCCGTCAGGGGATTGCTCGCCGATGTAGAAATGTTTACCATCTAGACTGAAGGCTGCGTGTTTGGCGTAACCTTCGGAGATTCGTGTTTTCCAGATTCGATCCCCTGTGAGCGGGTTGATGATTGCCACATGCCCAGCGTTTGTCCCAATCGCGAGTTGTTCACCATTGGGGGAAAAAGCGATTGTCGTCGGTGTCGCTGGACGTTGCAGGTTCGCCAGTAGCGACAGCGGTTCCTCCAGTTCGACGGTACGGATACGATAAGGGAGCGGTTTGAGCGGTGCAGTAGTGTCTGTCTCCAATAGACTGCCGTCAGTCGATCGGAGTGCGATGTGGTAGGGTGTTTGAGGTTTCCAATCGTAAGTTGCAAGGGCGCGTTGGTCGTCGATCCAAGCAGGGAAGAGTTCTTCTGGGGGTTTAGCTGCTTCACGTATAGTTAAGCTTGGTAACGGATGCGGTGGATCGGGTTGATTGGCATCCTTGAGGTGTTCTTCTAGTTCAATAATAATACCACCCCGTACAAAAATAACATTACCCTTGAGGGGCTTTGCCACAGTGTATGTTGGAACAAAAACATAAATCAGTAGACCGAGCAATATGCTCAATCGTAGGTTTTGATTCTTCATAAAAGACCTCCATTAAGGTTGATTAGAATTTTCCAGATTGCATAAGAGAAGCAAGTTTCGCAAGAAAAATAGATAGGATTTATGTAGTTGAATGTTGAGATTTTGTAGTTCAACGCTTTAGTGCCACGGCGGGGCAAGATGCCCCGCCTACGATGGGTATAGATTCTGTCTATGACCCAATACGCCCGATAAATCGGGCAACTACAACCCAATACGCTCGATAAATCGGGCAACTACAATATGAGGTCCGTAAATCCTGATAGAAACATCAACAGGGAATCTTGATATTATTCCGCGACCCGCCACAACCCTGAACCCAGCCGCTTTCCGAGAAGGACACCGATAAACGTATAGGTAAAACCGTCGACCAAGATCCGTGTCAGGATATACCAATCTGCGTAGAAGAGGCGGTAGAGTGTCATGCTCAGTTGGAAGTCAATGTAGACAGTGAGCGCATCGCATAAACCGAAGATTAACGCCAAGATCAGCAGGTTCGCTCCTCCAATTACGCCGGAATCCAGAGTAATCTTTCGCGCTATCTGGAAACCGACTTCAAGCAGCAGTACAGCGGTGACAGCATGAAGCAGTATGGTAGGCGTGAGTAGCCCCAGCGTGACGCCTCCCAATAGAAGTCGAACGGCGGTAACGAGCGTAATCACCCCAAATTTGGGGATGAGTATCAGCAACGATGTCAACAAAGCGTAGTATAGCATCTCGTTGATGAGACCTGTAACCAGAGATGAAATGGGACCGAGTAGCGCGGAAATCAGGTTAGTCAGCAGGGTTGATGGAACGTTGACGGCAATAAATATCGTTGTGCCAAATAGCGAGATGAGGATCAGCTGCTTGGTTGAAAACCGGGTGAATAGTTGTGAGTGAAAACAGAGTAGCAATCCAATCCCTAGTCCTGTCATTACGGTTACAAGGCTGGTAACAAGCAGTGCGTGGAGATTGGGTGTCACAATCAGCAGCGGTCGCGTGGTGCGGAGCGCGGTTGCGTCGCTTCCCCAAATTTTCACCTCGATTGCACGCTCATATTGCCCTTCCCCAATGAAATCTTGATGCTGTTGGGACAGTGGATTGAGATAAATTGGCAGAGGAACGGGGGTGACGCTTTCTCCCGCCAAACTGACAAACGCGAGGCTGCGATTCGTGCCGGCGTTGACCGCGTCTGGAGGAGATAGGAAAGGGACCGGTTCTCCGTCCTGTGTATCACGGTTCATTGATGCGACAATCGCGTGAACCGTCTCGCGTCCTTGATTGTGGATGTGAACCGTTTGATAAGCGACGGGCTCAAATTCATCCGTCGGGCTAGCTTTTGCGCCGAACCATTTGCCGAGTCCCCCCAAGAGTGGACGTGGATAGGAAATCGTGTCCGGTCGTTGGCGAGGATCAGAAAGACCGCCGGGACCTGTCGGCATGGTAATATTTTCAATCTGAAGTTGCCCTGCAATCTCATCGAGGGAAGCAGAACGCAGTGGTGTCGTTGCACTCCGTTCCCACCGATCCCCTGACGCATTTTCAAAAAACAGGTGGCCGTGGATCTGTGCGTTCTTAGGGAGCGGTTCATCTGGGATTTTTAAGGTCAATTGGCTGTACCAGACCTCTGATTCAACTGTGAATTTTCCTGATGAACGGTAGGATAGGACATCCTCTCCGATTGAGCTGGGATTCAGAGCAGCCTCCTTCACCTCGCTATCCCACACTGGGTTATGTGGTAACACTTGAAATGATGCTGGAACCTGAAGCACGACATTAAAGGAGACGGGTGCCTCCAAGCCATTTCGGACTAGCACGGTTGCGGTCATCTCGACACCTTGTAAGACCAGTGCTGCCTTCTGAGCCGATGCTGCCGTTGATACCCCTAAGTTTGTCTCAACGGTCTTGTTCGCCTCGATTGTGCCGTAAGGGATAGCAATTTCAATCGTCCCGCGCGGATCGGTTTGGGGTGCCTGCACCGTTTGAGAGGCAGATTCACCGTTCTGATATATCACTTCAAACTGATACGTTTGCCCCTTTTCCCAGCGAAAATAGAGGGATTCGGTGCTGCGTGCATATCCTCCGAGATCGAGCTGAGCGACTAACCTGCCTTCCGGATCGAGGGCGGTGACTTTTTGGACGCTCTCCCGAATCGCCGCGTCAAATTCGACTTTTGCACCGAGCGGAAAAAAGGTGACAGTCCATGATATCGGAACTTGTTCACCGCTTTTCGGTGCACAAGCGAGATAACCGAGACAGAGGAGCAAGGATAGCAGACGTGAAATATAACAGATATGGGGATTCAAGGATTTTAGAATGGTAACTTGACGGATAATTAGATTGGATTAAAGGTTTTGGCTGATATTAAAAGAAAGTGCAAAGCACGAAGAGAAACCGAGTTTTGAAGAAAAAACTCGGTTTCTTTGCACTAAATCTTAACATGAACGAAGTTGTTTTAGTGATACGGTAAGTAAACTTTTGTAGGGAACGTAGATCTACGTTCCCTACACCCTTTTTTATGTCTTGATCAGTTGACATTTTGTCCGAAATACTTCGCAATACGGACGAGATCGAAAACATCAATAACTCCATCGCGATTGACATCGCCTTGGAGATTTCTACCCGTTTGTCCGAAGTTGCTTGCAACAAGAACCAGATCGAGGATATTGACCACGCCATCGTGATTTACATTAGCGGTCGCAACTCCTATCGATTGGACCTGTGCAACGGTGACGAGAGATGCTCCGGGGCCAACACCATAAGTATTGAGCAGCGTCCCATTGGAGTCAACGACATACAATTCGTCCATTCTACCGCCCGTCCAATCCGCTCTTGTTATATACAGGTTATCGTTCTGATCTATCGCCCCGACTCCGCCCAAATCTGTGAGTGGGTTGTCGGCATCGTGTGTCCACGCATCGCTGACCAGATCGTACACAAGCAATCCACCGGAGCTAATAAGGACACGCTTCATGCTGTCAATGGTAGGTCCCCCTGCCCTCCCTTCAAGCTCAATTGTTTTTTCAATTTCATCGGTAACTGCGTCGATGAATATAACCGTTCCTGGGACGGGACCTTGAGGATTCCATCCACCAATACCCGCTGACACTGCAATCACCCTAGATACACCATCACTCGTGATACTGTTTGTGTTTATTGGCATTGGGATGGTTTTTATGACTGTGTCGGTCTCTATATCAATGACTGTGACGTTGCTTGTATCATCATAGCTGACGTTCCAGGTGCCCGGTTCCTTAGCATACGCTGAATTAGCGACGTAAGCCCTTCCGTTAAGAATCGTTATGCCATCCGGCATAGGACCGCAGGGGATGCGCTTAACAACGCTTTTTTGGTTCAGATCTACCACATGGATCACATCGCTGTATAGACCTGTGACGTACGCTTTGGAGGGAGGGATAAGGATAATCTGCTTGGGAGTGGTATCGGAGTCGATTGGGATGCTTCCGACATGTGAACGGGTCAACAGATTGATAATTTCGATAGACCCGCCGCGCGGATCAAAAAATGGGTCTGGGTATTGGATGAGAACATACAGGAGATTCCCTTGAACCTCTAGATCGCTTGGTATGATCTCCCCAAGTGGAATAATCTCATTCTCAACAGCCTGTTTCAGATTAGGCTCATCAAGATCAACAATTGAGAGTGACGGCAAAATGCCGGCTTCTGGTTTCCGTAAACCGTTTGCAACGATTGCTAGATTTTCGGTTTCTTGGGCGTAAACGCTCAAGGTAGCAAAAATGAAAATAGTGAGTACAAACGTGAAACTGTGCTTGCGTATATGCATAACTGAATCTTCCTTTCATCAGTGATATAGCGGTGTCAGCTGTAGGTTTTACAACCTAAAAACAAAAAACCCCAGCTTTCACGCCGAAAGCTGGGGTGTGGTCCGCCATTTGCACCTGTGATGATATGGAAGTATACTCAAGCACGATGAGTCGGCAAAGAACCCCGTTCACAGCCTTCCCGCGAAAGCTACCATGTGAAATCAGATTCAGGTAGGTCTCCTGACTTACGACAACGCATTGTCCGCCTTCCCATCCCGAAATGGGACAGTGGCTTCTGGACACGTTTTAACGTCGTTTACAGTGGCGGGGCCGTGGCGGATTCTCACCGCACTTCCCTATTCTCCGGCAATCTCCATCAATTGCCGGCACCTGAATCGACAACTATGCAGTTTTGAAATGCTTCTTTGATTCTGTTTGAAGCGATATTAATTATAGCAGATTGTCAAAAAATTGTCAAAGGGATTTATGAAAAGCCAGGGGCATTTAATGCTCCCGTAGTTCGATCTTCCGGTCAAGGTTACGGCGGGGAGACCATATGCCCCGACTACGGGTTCGGGTCATTCCGAATCGGTCAAAAAACGACTGAGAAGAGCGTGTTACTCTCTGTTCCCAAGTACAACTTCACGCAGAAGAAATTGTCCATCTCGGTAAATTTTAACCGTAATGCGGGTATCAGGTGGGAAGCTAGCGACCCGTTTTTTGAATTCAAGGAATGTACGGACAGGTTGCCCTTCAAATTCAACAATAACATCTTGATGTTTGATGCCGGACTTCTCAGCGGGGCTTCCTTTTGAAACTTTTGTGACGCGGACACCAACAGCAGTAGTTCGCTCGTGTTCCTGTTCAAGCCAAACCCCAAGCCAACCGCGAGGAACGCTACCGTATTGAGTCAGTTGTTCGGCGATGTGTTTCACTGTATTAATCGGAATAGCAAAGCCAACCTCGCTTCTCGTCCAAGTCCGTCCGAAGGGGTTGGTATTCAGCATGGCGGTTTGCTTCTGGAACAATTCTGGAGTCGGCGAATTGAGCCAATGTGATATCTGCTTGAGATACGGATCTTCCATCTTTGCCGCAATGACCCCAACAATTTCCCCTGATGTATTAACAACAGCTCCTCCACTGTTCCCTGGATTCACAGAGGCATTGACCTTGATTGCATCGTAAAATGGCCGATCGGGTAAAATCTCTAAGCCGCTGACCGTTCCAAAAGAGAGGGTTGGAGAATGCCCATAAGAGCTACCGACCGTGATGACCCATGATCCCATATCAATCTGATCGGAATCGCCAATTCTTGTCTGAGGGAGGTTGTCGTTCTCAACAGAGAGAACGGCGATATCTGTTAGGGCATCAATACCCAGTAGTGTTCCCGAGGTGCGTTGTCCATCTGCAAATACAACTTCAATCTCAGTCGCATTTTCAACCACGCCCGCGGTTGTTACGATGTGGCCAGCGGCGTTAATGATAATGCCGGATCCGATGTTCTCGTAAGAGAGCGCGGTCATCGGATTATCAGTTAATAATGTTCCCGGTGCCCCCGAAATCGTTTGCGGGGTGCCCTTGCATGTCGCCACAACCTCAACGACAGATGGTTGCACAGATTTTACTATCGCTTGAAATTCACGCTCCATGGATTGCAGCACACTTTCTTCGGCAACCGCAGACCAGAGACAAGCTGAAAACAGCGCAATAGCGAGAGCAACTGACTTATGATACAGACGAATTGAGCAGAGCTTAATAGGTGCATTGCGTCTCTTATTCTGTGTCTGAACTGTTTTATACATTTTACAAGCCTCCCCCTGTAGGAGCTTCTGTGTGTTTAATGGTCCGCAAAATATAGTTCTGTTCTAAACGCTGCGGTTGTTGGTCTTTACGCTCCGGCTGCGGGTCAAACACTGGGAGTTGCGACTGTTGGCTTCCACGCAGCTGTTGTAGATTAGACATCGGGGATTGTGGTTGTTGGCTTTTGCGTACCGGTTGTAGATCAAGCACCGAGGATTCTGGAAAATTGACTAAAGATTGTAGTTCTTGACTAGGGACGGCTAAAGGAAATTGCTGCTCATCCCCACGCTCTTCAGCAAGTGGTGTATGCTTTGAAGTCTCTGGATCTACAGCAATCTCGACCGACGGGGGTTTAGTCACGGTTTGTCGATAAAAATAAAAACCTGCGACCATCACAAGCAGCACCGCAATGGCACCCAACACTAGACGAGTTTGACCCTGCAAGGGCTGGAATATGCGTTGCCAGAACGGAATTGATTCGACTTGGGTATCCGCGAGGCGGGCTTGCAAGGCAACATCGAATTCGGTTGATGGCTCAATCTGCGGCAACTGATGCAGCAGATCCAATGACTCACGGAATAGCGTAAACTCTCGACGACACGACTCGCAGGCACTCATATGGGCTTCAAAAGCCCTAACCGCCTGATAGTCTAGTTCATCTTCTAGGTACGCAGAAAATTGTTCTTCAGCTTTTAAGCAGTTCATGATGACTCCACAAAACTTCTTAATTTATCTTTTAACATAAGCCGCGCACGGTTGATACGCGATTTTGTCGTTCCGAGCGGAAGGTTTAGCGTTTGGCTGATTTCCTCATAGCTCAATTCTTGCAGGTCCCGGAGAATCAATGGCAGCCGATACCGTTCAGGGAGTTCTGAAATTGCACTTTGCACAGCGTGTTCGCGTTCTTTCTGTTCAAGTTGGTTCCCGGGTTGTAGGGAGACATGTGCAGGAGCAGTTGCGATCAGATCTTCTTCGATCGGTTTTGGCGAGGAGGATTCGGTAGTTACACTGTCGACGAAGAAGCGATTCCGTCGCCCCCGATTTCGTAGCTCATTCTTGCACAGATTGGAGGCAATGTGATACATCCAGGTGCTAAACTTTGCAGCTCCCGATTTGTATCGTTTGATTGCTTTGAACATACGAACAAATGTCTCCTGTGCCAAGTCCTCAGCGGAGTCCTGATCACCTAGGAACCGAGCGATAAAATTCACCAGAGGGACCTGATTTCGGCGCACGATCAGATCAAACGCCTCTATATCCCCTTGTTGACACTGTTTCATCAATTCATCGTCCAGATCTGGCATAATCGATCCTCCGCGGGTGCTTGATTAGAAACACACCAATCTACCCAAGAAGTTGCAATGTTCATCTAAAAAAACGGATTTTCTATCATACGGTTATGTTTTGCACACCACGCAGTTGAATAGGTCGTCGTTTACAGATAGGAATCCCTAAAAGGAAATTTTTGTTGACGTAAGATAAAAAAAACTGTAAAATGAGTTTCGCTGATAGATATTTTAGCGACATAGTTAAGCTGGTGCAAGTTCCTATCTATATCGAACTAAGCCGCTAAATAGATTCGCCTCAAACGATTATAGCAAGGAGCGTACAATGCGATCAACAAAAATTTTGAACCTAATGCTGGTTTTAATGATGTCTGGGCTGTTAATACTCCCCTCCGCTTATGGAGATGGGAAATGGACGATTCTGCGGAATGATGATTTCGTGCGTAACGATGGTGTGTGGGGACATCTTCAGGATGTGGAGTTTATCGATGGAATGAATGGTTGGGCTGTGGGGTCTGACGGGTTGATTGTACAGACAACCGATGGTGGAAAGACTTGGACACAGATAATAGTCGAGCAGATAGCCGAGATGGAACGCCAAGTTTATTTCTGGAATGTTTATTTCCGTGACAAAAATGTCGGTTTTATCACGGGGACGAGGGGTACTATCCTCAAGACAACTGATGGCGGCCAAACTTGGGAACTTAAAGAGGCAATTAATGAAAGTCGCCTAGATCGGGAGGGGAATCCCGCAGTTCTGCGTCGCCGTCTGATAGACGCTTGGATGGTGGATGGCCAAACTGGATTTATGGTTGGAGAAAACGACACCTTCATTAAAACCACCGATGGCGGTGAAAGCTGGACTGGCACAGGTAAGCGTGTGGCTGTTGGGAATACGCGCAATAATTTTGAAAGGATCCATTTTGCTTCGCCCACAATCGGTTGGATAGTCGGTTCTTTTGGAACGATTCTGAGGACCACCGATGGTGGCGAAACGTGGGAAAACCAGGACGCTGGCGTTGACAATAATCTGAAAGGCGTCGATTTTGTCGATGAAAACACAGGCTGGATTTCGGGGCAAGAAGGTGTGATTCTCCATACCCAAGATGGAGGGGTCACATGGACAAAGCAGGAGACGCAGTCTTACGATAGTTTGTATGATGTCGTCTTCGTTGATTCGCAAACAGGTTGGGCTGTTGGTGATTTTGGTGCCATCTTGCACACTACTGATGGTGGGCAAACATGGACACGTGAAAACGCCGGCAATCTCCCAACGTTATACGCGATTGATGCGATAGATACAGGACAGCGATGGGGAGTTGGCGAAGGGGGAATAATCATAGGAGTTGGGCAGTAATTTCCCGCTGATAGCGAATAACACCATTTTCAGGTTGAGGTGCTGAATGGCAGACCTCAAGAATATCGACGAGCATTTTGTCCAAACTGTGTGGGACGAGCAGCGGTTCATCGACTTTGATCTCAGGTCCACAGATGGGCGTCCAATTCAGGTGCTCAAACCGGGCTTTTGGAATGGCGATGCAGGACCCGATTTTGTGCATGCGGAGCTCTTGATTGATGGGGATCTATATGCCGGTGATGTGGAGATCCACATCAATTCGTCTGGCTGGTATAATCACAAGCACCATCTCGATCCGAGGTACAACCGTGTCATCTTGCATGTCGTCTACTTGAACGATGATATCAACCTCAGGACACGGCTTCAGAACGGCAAGCGGATTCCGACGCTCGAAATCCTGAATCGACTTGACGCCCCGATTGGTGACCTGTTCGACGAGAGAAGGGAAAGTCAAGAGACATCTGCCAACGCGTGCCGGGTGACAGGCAAAACGCTCAAAATAGAGTATGTGCAATCCCTCTTCGACGAACTGGGGCAAGAGCGGCTCCTGGAAAAAGCTGATGTGATGCGAGGCGTGTCGGTTCGAGTTGATTTTGAACAGTTATTGTACGAAGGCATCATGGAGGCGTTGGGCTATACAAAGAACCGCAAATCCTTCCGGGAATTGGCGCAACGGGTGCCGCTTTCGGAACTCCTTGGCAAATCCGATGAATCAATTCAGGCAATTCTGTTTGGCGTGGCAGGATTGCTGCCTTCACAATCTCAGCAGGAAACCGAATGGGACGAAGAGGACAAGAGGTTTATCGAACGGTTAGAATCAATTTGGGAATCCGCTGAACAGTACAAAGGCTCCACACGTATGACAGCAGAACAGTGGCATTTTGCCAAGATGCGCCCAGCCAATTACCCCTCCCGCCGCATTCCAGCCATCGCCCAAATCATTAGTCGTTGTCAGGATACTCTGATGATGGATTTTCTGCCACTAATTGAGGGTGCAGCAACAGCGAATCAGAGAGCTTTGACGGGTATTCAACGCCGCTTGCGAGAGAGATTGACGCCTGCTTCCTCCGGTTACTGGGAAGCCCATTCCCATTTCGGAAAAGGTATCCCGCAACGCGGTGCTGCACTCATTGGGAAGGATCGTGCCGCTGACATTATTGTCAACAAGTTGTTGCCGATTACGTTATTATGGGCTGAACAGTCCCGAAGTCCAACGCTAGCAGAAGCGGTGCAGCGACTGTATAATAGCTATCCAAAACTACAAGAGAATCGTATCACTCAACAGATCGAGGCACAAATTTTCAGCCAAGAACAACCGATTAAACTTATCTCTCCTTCTGCAAAGAAACAGCAGGGCGCGATCTATCTCTACAATAACTTCTGTAGCAGCCGTCTCTGCGATCTCTGCCCTATCATTGAAGGAGGCGGAATAATTAAAAACTAATGTACCAGCGTTTAGATGGAGGTTATTATGAAATTGGGGTTTCTCTCAAAGATTTTTGAAGGTGCTCTCAGTATTGAAAGAACCTACAACGATTGCGATAAGGCATTAAATAGATTGGGTGCGTACAATGAGCGGATTGAGGAAATGCAAAAGAACGGCGAGGATGTCAGTCGTTTTCCCGCCGAAGAGAAAGCGGAGCTCGATAAAATTGTAAACAACGCTATCCAAGGAGCGACGCGCCTGATCGATCTGGAGCCGACACGGAACTGGCCTGGCGTTTTCAGGGAGATGCACAAAAACTTAGCGAATATCTACTACGAGCTGCATGACTATGACAGGGTTCATGAAGAGTGTGATAAGCTAAAGGCGGACTACGGCGAAACTGGCCGCCAGGACGCAGAGGAGGTCCTGGAGAAACTTGCGGATAAAGAGAACGGTAAGACCGATTCCCCTGAGGAGGCACCCGCGACAATGTAACGATGCACTTCTTGAACCCTTCCGCTTTTTACCTTTTAGCGTTCCTTCCAATCGTGATAGTGCTGCATTTCCTCAAACTGCGTCGCCAACGCTATGTCGTTCCCAGCGTGATGCTTTGGCTTGAAGCGATTGAGGATATGAAAGCCAACGTTCCCTTCCAGCGCCTGCGAAACTCACTTTTGCTCCCATTTCAGATCCTGTTTTTGCTGGTTGTGGTGGGCGGCGTTGCCCGTCCAGCATTGCGTCAACTCGGCGGCTTGCACGAGCAGTCGATTGTCATTATTGATACGTCGGCAAGTATGGGAGCAACGGATCTTAGGAAAACCCGTCTTGATGTGGCAAAAGCGGAGGTCCTAAAACTGATTAATCAGCTTGGAGCAAATGGGCAGATGATGATTATGGATACATCTCGCCCACCGTATAATATCCGTCAGGCGTTTACATCGGATACAGAAAAATTGCGTCAGGCGATTGAAAATCTGTCCGTGGTGGACACTCCTCCAACGCTCAAAGCGGTATTCGATTCCGTCACTGTTTATGCAAGTGTGCCGGGGGCGCAGGCTGTGCAGAATCCCGATGCAGTCGGCGTTATCTTTATCAGCGACAATTTTGGGATGCTCTCCAATGCCGCAAGTCCAATTCAACTTAAAAAAATCGGTGTGGGAAACCGAAGTGAAAACGTTGGAATCGTCCAGCTTAGTGTTACCCGTGCACTAACCCCACCGAATCGCTACCAAGTGCTCGTTGGTGTGCAAAGTTTTGCAGATACCCCCAAGGACTTTCAGGTACAGTTGGGAATTGAAGGGAAGTCGTTTTTTGAAGACAAAAACGTAGTCCTACCACCGAAAGAGACAACATCAGTCCTATTTTCTCTTGAGGATGACGAAAGGTTTTATGGACAAGTCGTCACTACCCGCCTTGATATTGATGATGACCTCTCTGTTGATAACATTGCTGCGGCGATTTTGCAGCCACCACCGAAATGGAAGGTTTTACTCGTCAGCGATCGAAATCAACTGCCACTGAGTGCGATTCTCAAAACGGATCCGCATGTTATCCTCAATCAGGTTCAGACAGCCGATTATCATGGCACAGGAGGGAACGATATCCTTATCTTTGATCAGTTTGTCCCGGATCCGGTCCCCGAAGGGAATATTGTTTTCCTGAACCCGATCGATGGGCTTCCTTTTATGCCCACGCAAGAGAACAGTCAGCCGACTCAGATCATCGGTCAGCACCCCACACATGAGGTGATGCGCGATGTCTCGTTGATCGATTTGGCGGTCAAAGCATCGCTACAGGTCCAATTGCCACTGTGGGGCATTCCACTTATTGAAACAAACCGGACACCGCTGATTTGGCTCGGAGAGCAGGACGATCAAAAAGTGGCTGTTTTTGCGTTTGATCCGTTTGATCTGGACGTTTCAAACTTTGCGACATCTATACCATCTGCACCTATTCTGATGTCTCAGTGTTTGGAGTGGCTGGGGGCAGCGACCTCCCCAATCCAACCCGACCTTGTTAAAACGGGTGAGCCTGTAAGAATCCACCTTGAGCATATCGGTGAGGTTGAGCGGATAGCTGTTCAAATGCCTAACGGCGATATACAAGAGCTACAGATGCGGGATTCCCGAATCGTTTTTACAGATACAACGCAGGTTGGCGTTTACACTGTATTTGTTGATGGCGAACCGTTTGGCAGATTTGCAGTCAATCTGCTTAACCCACAGGAATCAGACCTTTCGCCGCCCCAATTAACGGATGCCCCCAATGCGGGTAGTGGTACTGAACGGATACAATCTAATTTGCCAGAAGTGAATAGAGAGATCTGGGGGTACGCAGCCTTTCTCGCGCTATTGCTGCTGATTGTGGAATGGTGGGTCTACCATCAGAATCGCCGTTTTAGATAACTATAATGAACAGCGGTATCAGCAATATTAGTTTATAGGCTCCACGTCAGCATAGATGTACGTGGGGGAAGGATTTCTCGCATGAATAGTGTCGTCGCTGTCGTCATCATCGGCGGAAACGATGTCTCTTTGGACGATACGACCGGGCTGCGCTTCTATGGACGATGTAAACATTGGTCCATCAGTGACACATGTGTGGAACTCACCGTTTTCGCCTAGCGGATCTACCTCTGCGGGGAGGTCGGCGAGAAATTGGCGATCGAACCATCTACCTGCGAATTCCGCTGGCAACTTGGTGGGATTGAGTGCGGTTACTATAGCACGCACTCCGGATACGATCATTTCTTGAGCGAGTGTGGGCGTGTCTTGTCCCCATATCGGAAAGAGCGGCGTAAAGCCAGTCCCCCTGAGTTTATCTTCGCGGTAACGGCGGATGTCCTCTAGGAATAGGTCTCCGAATGCGAAATGTGATACCGTCAGATGTTCGGGCAACGCACGCACACGCTCTAAAAACTGTAGCATGGCGGCTTCGTATCGTGCGTTGGAACAGGGGTACGGTATCGGTATCTCATACAGCGGCACACCGAGCCTTTCGGATTGCAGTTTCAGGATCCAAGAGGGTGTGGAGTGGATGGAGACACGGTCAAAGGTTTGGGTCACGGTTGTGAAGATACCGCGTACATCGTAGTGTTCAGCCTGTTGGCGCAAGGTGTGAAATGTCCAAGCGGAGTCTTTGCCTGAAGACCAAGAGACTAGAACGGGAGTCGGAGCGGTAGGGTCAGCCGTAGCGTGTGTTGTTTGTTCTGTCATGATGGGCAAATTGTAACGCAGATACTAACAGGTTCGCAAGGTTAAATTTTCGATTGTAGGGAACAACGATCGTTGTTCGTTGTCAAGGGTTCTCTATCTATGAAACCAATAGCCTCTGATCGCGGCATTATCGTCGGTGTTACGGGGGGCATCGCCTGTGGCAAATCGACCGTATCCGAACTGCTCTCAAAAAAGGGCGCGATTCCGATTAACTCGGATGAGATTGGACATCAGCTGCTCAAACGTGGAAGTCCTGTCATGGAAGCCTTGATTGAGGCATTTGGGATTGACATTCTTGACGAATACAGTGATGTCAGCCGTCCAAAGCTTGGCGCAATTGTCTTTAATGACAAAGCTGCTCGTGAGCGTTTGAACGCAATTATGCATCCGCCGATTGTCCAGCAATCTCGTTCCGAAGCGAATCGGCTTGTTACCGAGGATGCAGATTGCATCGTCCTGATTGATGCGCCGTTGCTTATTGAGGCGAACTCACAAGATACAGTAGATGTCATAGTCGTGGTCACGGCTTCCACGCAAACTCAACTTCAGCGTTTGTTGGAGCGCGCCATCGCGCAAAATCGCCCCCCAAGTCACGCAGAAGCGCAGGCGCGGATTGATTCGCAGATGCCGTTATCCGAAAAGGTAAAGTACGCAGACTTCGTGATAGAAAATGATGGAACACTTGAGGAGTTAGAACGAAAGGTGGATGGGCTGTGGCATGAAATTCTCTGCCTGAAAACAAACTGATCCGAATCATCCTACATCTGTGTAACATAAGGAGACTATAATGTTCAGTACATTATTAGCGAAACGTGCATCAGAGAATAACCCCATCCGCGTGGGTATTATTGGTACTGGCAAATTCGGTGCGGGGTTAGTGGCGCAACTTTCCCAGATGGAGGGGGTTGAGACTAGTGCCATCGCCGATATCAACTTGGATCACGCAAGACACGCCTACACAGCGAGTTGCGTGCCGGCGGACGCTATAAAAATTGCACACAATGTCGAACAATTGAACGGAGCCATCCACAGCGGCAAACGGGCGATAACCGAAGATGGGCTGCTCTTACCCCAATCCGATCTGATAGATGTGGTGGTGGAAGCCACCGGGGTTCCAGAGGTCGGTGCCCGTATGGCATATCATACGTTGACCCATAACAAACATCTAGTGATGGTCAACGTGGAAGCCGATGTGACCATAGGACCCTATCTAAGCCATCTAGCGGATACCGCTAGCGTTGTCTATACCTTGGTAGACGGCGATCAGCCCGGTGTGACCATGAACATCGTGGACTGGGCAAAGGCACTCGGATTTGAGATTGTTGCCGCCGGTCGTGGCACAGTCTTCTACGGCGATGACAGAGAAGGAACGCCGGATACGGTGCCAGAGCGTTTCGGCTTCAGCCAAGAGATGATCGAGCGGCGGACAATCAACTTAAAAATGTTTAATTCGTTCCGAGATGGCACCAAAGCACAGGTTGAGATGACCGCGCTGGCGAATATGACCGGACTGCCGCCGGACGTGCGGGGTATGCACGAACCCTCACTCAATCTCTCTCAGATTCCGCAGACTTTCAGCCTGAAAGAAGAGGGAGGGCTGCTGAGTCGGCATGGGGTGGTTGAATTAGCCAATAGTATAGCGGATGATGGGGTTACTCCGTTGGATTCACCGCTTCGGATGGGGGTTTTTGTGGTCATCCGAACTGACCATCCCTTTATTCAGGAAGATTTGACCGGTTACCATCTCTATCCGGGTGGTAACGGCAAGAACTTTCTCCTCTACCGTCCCTATCACCTCGTAGCGGTGGCAGCACCTATCTCTATTATCAAGGCAGCACTCTACGGGCAGCCCACCGGCGCACCCTTGACCACGCCAACCGCAGAGGTGATTACTGTCGCAAAACGAGATCTGAAGCAGGGGGAGATCCTCGATGGTGGCGGTGGGTATACAGTCAACGGGTTGATTGAAAAAGCGGAGGTTGCCCGTTCGGAAAATCTGCTGCCGCTAGGCTTGGCACCCGGAGCTAAATTGAAGCGGGATTTGACGAAAGGCGCAGCGATTACCTACGACATGGTAACGCTCGACGAGGATTCCTTTATACTCAAGCTCCGCCGGCTACAAGATGCGACTCTCAATAGTGAAACGTGAAACGTAAAACGTGAAGGACCTTGTCCATCAGAAGAATTAAATGATCCTAAAATTTGACATTATAGTGCTTGTGCAATATAATATAGATTAGTATTTTCGACTCAACATGAAGTTTGGAGCCGGATATGCACACCCCACAAGTTATGGAGCATTACGAAAATCCGCGGAACGTTGGTACAATCAGAGACGCGGACGGAGTGGGGGTTGTAGGCACACCTGCCAGCGGCGAAATGATGAAACTCACGATTAAGGTTTCTCAAGAGCGGGTTGTCGAAGCGAAGTTTAAGGCGTTTGGGTGTCCAACTGCAATTGCAGCCAGTTCCCTTATCACGGAACTAATCAAGGAACGCACAATTCAAGAAGCATTGAACATAACGGATCGGGAAGTTGATGAAGGACTTGGAGGATTACCGCCGGATAAAGCGCGCTATGCTGCACTTGCTGAGAAGGTTCTAAAAGCTGCTATCCATAATTACAATTCGCATCTGAATGAAAAAGGGGAATTAAAATGATTACAGTCACTGAAGCTGCGGCAAAAAAAGCACAACTGTTAATGCAGGGCACAATGGGGGAAGAGAGTGTAGATGCTGACGCGGAGCACGGTCTGCGGATGCAGGTTGTTGGTGGAGGGTGCTCCGGTTTTCAGTACAATCTTGGGTTTGATGAACTACGGAGTGGTGATAAGGTCTTTGAACAGCATGGGTTGAAGGTCTTCATCGATTCACGTAGCACACTCTATCTCGCCGGTTCAACCTTGGACTACAAAGACGGCCTGATGGAGTCAGGCTTCAAAATTACCAACCCCAATGCGAGGTCTGAATGCGGTTGCGGGGAGTCGTTCAGCGTATAAACAGGATTCGTGTTTCGTGGGTATAGGCAGGAGATTCAGATTGAGTTTTCTGCCTTTTTTGTGCTCATTTTTTATACAATCCGTTTAACCTCCTGAACAGTTATATAGATTTCGATCTGCTCAAAACGTTGCTCTAAGGTTTTTTTGAATCTGCTCAAAAATTCAAAATTGGTGTCTGTTTGTGGGGCTTCAACAATGAGAGACTTTACTGCGTCTCTATAAAGCGTTTCCTCATCAACCCAATATCCATTGAAAGCTGGAATACCCTCACCTGATGTGATGCGGCATCCCCTAAATTCATTAACAATTTCTTGTACAGTTTGATCAATCTTTTCGGGTTCTATTAGGATCCCATCATTGTAAAATAGAGGTAGGAGAATCTCAATCTGATGCTTTGGCGTATAATGCTTTCGCCGTTTTCTTCGAGTGAAAGCCATGTTCCTTTCCTTTGACCAAACTGTAGGGAATTTTTACCCCATCCAAGCAATTAAGCGAACTTTTAGGAACGATAAACACGTTATCAGGTAGACAATACACTTCGCCTTGTAAAATCAGAGCATGTAGCCCCTCGGCTCGATATTTTTCCTCAAACTTGATTACAGGCATTTAACTCTCTCCCTTCTTTGTTTAGGTTTTTTTAATGCTTCAATTTCATAAGCGCATCAAGCTGCTGCCGGGCGTAGGCGACAATCACACTCTCAGGATAATCTTGAATGAGTGCAGAGTATGTTTCTTGTGCTTTGTCAGGCGCATCAAGTTTCCAACGGTAGATGTCCGCGATTTTCGCTGTTGCCTCCGCTGCGATTGGACTCCCCTCCAAAACGGTGACCTGCTGATATGCTGCGATAGCATCGGTGTATCGCGCTTCACGCTCATGAATTCCACCGATGAGCATCCAGAGATCATCGATTATGAGTGCAGTTGGATATTCCTTCATCGTTTCGTGGCATAGTTGTAATGCTGCATCAGTGTCTCCACTCAAATCGCTTTGCATCGCTTCGAGGTAACGTTTGAGGGGTTCGTTGCTATAGTCTGAGTTGGACTGGATCAGGACAATTCTGTCTAGTGAATCGTTGCTCAACGGATTGGACATCGCAATATCAAGCACACGCTTGTATGCTGCAACCGCCGATTCGATAGCCCCCCGGAGCAGGTGTGCGTCACCGATTAGTTTTTGGGCATCCAGCTTGAAATTGCTATTCCCATCAGCAATCGGACGAAGCGCGATCTCTGCTGTTTTGGACTTCCCTTGCAAAATGTAACACGTTGCTATACCGAGTTGAATCTGTATTTTCTGGTCGGTCGTCAGTGGTTGATTGGCTAACGCTTGGTAAACTTGCAGTGCAGCCTCCGGATCTCGTATTCCGTGTAACCAAACGTGTCCCAAGAGCAGTTGTGCAGCTGGCTGGTTGTTCCGCCGCGTCATACTTGTTAAAACTGTCAAAGCATCATCCCACCGTCCCCACCGCTCATAGAATCGCACCAACTTCATCTGTGCCACCCAAGCCAGATGCGTATTCGGAAAGAGTTCAGCAATTGTCTGATAAAAATCTGCCGCTTTAGGGTTTTTGTTCCGCTCCAGAATTTGTGCATACTTTTCAAGGAGGCGCCCACGGTCAGCGGTGTAAAATTGATGCAGCCGCTTAAAATTTCTGAGTGCCAAATCTAAATCTCCACGATAGAAGTAGGCCTCTGCCAAAGACAGAACGAGACTCGGATTTTGTGACGCCGTTCCCAGCATCACTTGGAGTCGATCAATTATCTCCCCAAATAGACGTTCCTGTTGAGCACCTTCGTAGATCTCCGTCATGCTTTGGATAAGTGTATCGCGCCCACTGTAGCCAATATCCACAACACTTAACGCACGTAGATAGGTATTGACCGCCATATCAACCTGCCCTTGAATTTTGTAGACATCCGCGAGCCGGTTGTAGAGTTGAGCACTTTTGGGACTGAGGTTGAGAGCTGTTTCATAGGCTTCGACAGCCTTTTGATACATCTGGTGAGATGTGTATATTGACCCTAGCTGCTGGTATCGATAGGCTTGATCCGGATCATCTTGGACAATTTTAGCCCACTGCTCTGCTGCAAGATCTTGCTGCCCTCGCTCCGCGTATAGCTCTCCAAGTTTCTTGAGAATATCGGTATTTTTCGGATTTTGCTTAAGAGCAGTACGGTATAGGGATAACGCCTCGTCGTATTTCTCTTGCGCTTTATAGAGATCCGCCAACTGATCCATCAGATTGATATCGTCCGGCTTGTGGCTCAGTTCAACCTGTATTAATTCCTCTGCGTCAGTGTACCTGTGACGAATTCGATACAGTCGAATAAGGCTATTGAGCGCACTGTTACGGTACGGAGAGGTCGGGAAATCATTTAGGAAACTTCGGTAACTTTCAATAGCCTCGTCATATCCGCCGTCTGCAAAAGTATATTGGGCAATCAAATAACGCGCGATCGCTGCGGTTTGCGTTTTCGGATATTTGTTGGCGAGTTGTCGACATCGGGTAATCGCCTCTTTGTACTGATACCGATCGCGAAAAAGTGCCCCAATTCGATGCACCGCTTGGCTTGCATATGAACCGTCTGGATCATCATCGATCACCGCGTGGAAACTTTGAAGTGCCATGGCATCATCGCCAAGTTTCTCGTAGGAACGCCCTAAATTCATACGGATTGCATCCTTTGAGGGTTGGTGTAGGGGTGTCTTTAGTAGCACTTTATACGCTTCAATCGCCTCTGAATATTTCTGGGAATAGTAGAAATCGTGGGCGTTCTGAATCGCGATTCGGTCCTCTTTAATGGGTGGAGCTTGAGCCAAAGTTGTCAGAGGCATGAAGAGCCAAGTGGTTGTCAGAAAAAGTAGGCATAGAAGTATCCTCAACCGTATGCTAACTCTTATGGATTGCGGCAGACTTTGTAGGGGTAACTTCAGTTGCTGGCGGTCTAAAAATAAAGTGGCTATCATTATATTTCGCTGATTGCTGCTGTGATGCTGCTTTACTGTCATACTTCTCTGTCCTCTTGACACTATAGACGAATAGAGTAGAACAGGGTTGATTTTTTTAGGTTCAACCTCATTAATCCAACCCAAGCAGGGAGAGGGAATCACGATGGATGAGATCCTCAATGTCCTGCTCTGGGACCTGTGGCATATTGGTGCCTTCGGCAAATCGGTTGGCAGTGCGGAGTGCGTCAATAGTTTCCTCAATGGTGGCGATTGGGAAATCGCTGCCGAAGAGCAGCTTGTGTATAACACGGTTCTCATGACAGAATGCCAGTGCCTGATACCCCCACCACGGTCGCAGGGGGACGCCGCCAGAAACATCGGCAAACACATTTGGATGCTTACGGATCATCACCATTGCATCCGTGTACCAAGGGAGCCCGATGTGAGCGAGGATAATTTTTAGGTTCGGGAATTCACGAGCCACAGGATCATAGAGCAGCGGATTTGCCCACTCCATCGGTGTATTGGCGATGACATGGTACGCCGCATGTGTGAGAATGGGGAGTCCCAATTCTTCCGCGCGGCGATGCACCCGTCGCGCTCTATCGCCGTTTGGATCATAGTGTTGGTACACCGGACTCATTTTGATGCCCTTGAGTCCCAGATCGTTGACGCATCGATCGATTTCGTCCAAGGCATCCGGATTATTTGGGTCAACCGACATGAAACCGATGATTTTTTCTGGGTGTGTCTTAGCGTACGCGGCGATGGCGTCATTCGGTGTGTGCATACCGAGCGCAATGGAATTAATGCCGAAGACAATTGCACGCGAAACTGGTGCTACCGCCTCCCAATGTATTTCGGGTGTCACTTCTAAGTCAATCCCGGTGTAACCGGTGTATCCCCGGTCAAACGCCTCAACAAAGACTTTGCCCCACTGCTCGCGGGTGGAAAGGTGTGTATGTACGTCAATAATCATGATAAACCTCCGACTCGGACAACCCCTGCCCCGGATAGATCTATAATCTAACAGTTGTGTTACGAGAGTTTAGCAAATTGATACCTCACTCGTCAATATAGAAATACCTAAATGGCCTGAGTAGTCGGTAGCTAACACTTTTCCATTGACACGTAGGAAGGAATAGATATAATAGCGTAGGCGGAGTCGAGCGGATCCTGGGGTCTTGGCTCTCGTTGGATTTCGTACTGTTCACGGGATTGAGGAAAGCATGGAGCACCCGACAAAAAATGATAGCAAAGGCGATGTTACCTTACGAGCGGTACTTATCGGTTTAGCGCTTGTACCAATCAACGTCTATATCGTCGTACAGTGGGAAACAGTCTGGAATACACAGTACCCAACCACAATGACGATTTTTTACAACGTTGTTTTTACTTTCCTATCCTTGATTCTAGTGAATATGTTGTTAAAGCGGTGGCTGCCGCGGATTGCATTGAGTCAGCAGGAGCTGCTGACAGTTTACACGATGCTCTTCTTGGCGGTTTGTGTCAGTGGTCACGATTTTAGCCAATCTATATTTTGTACGCTGGGCACTGCCCGCTGGTCTGCGACACCGGAGAACGATTGGGCGAACCTCTTTTGGAAGTATCTATCGCAACGCCTGACTGTAAATGACGATCAGGTGCTTTTCGGGTTTTACAAGGGAGAATCGACATTTTACACCGCGGCTCACATTAAAGGATGGCTTGAACCGATGGTGTGGTGGACGCTTTTTCTTTCGGTGGTTGCGTTCACCATGTTCTGTCTGAACATTATCATCAGGAGGCAGTGGATTGAGAAGGAGAAATTAACCTATCCACTCGTTCATTTACCTTATGAGATGAGTCGTGAGGGCAACGGACATCACCCATTTTTTAGAAACAAACTCCTCTGGTTGGGCTTTGGGCTAGCTGCTGGCATCAACCTGATTAATGGGACAACCTTCCTGTTTCCCGTGCTTCCGCAGATTCCACTCGGATACAATCTCAACGTCTACTTTACAGAACGCCCGTTTAACGCGATGGGCAACTTCCCTGTCCAGTTTAATCCTTTCGCTATTGGTCTCGCTTTCGCGATCCCGCTCGATCTCCTCTTTTCGTGTTGGTTCTTTTTTCTGCTATGGAAGGCAGAACGAGTCGTAGGCAGTATGGCAGGGGTTAACATGCCCGGCTATCCATTTGTTGCACAGCAGGTCTTTGGTGGATATCTGGGACTCGCTATTGTCGCCTTCTGGCTGGGACGGAAGCCGATTTGGCAGGTTATAAAGCGGGCTATCGGGGCAGAGTCAGATGTGGACGATTCCGATGAGCCGATGAAGTATAGAACGGCAGTAATCGGGATCATTTTGGGATTCAGTTTTCTGGTGTTCTTTTCATATCAAGCGGGAACGACCCTTCAGTTTGGATTGGCGTTCTTCAGCGTTTACTTCATCATTGCGTTTGCACACACGCGGACGCGAGCGGAGCTGGGTCCCCCAATACACGGAATTTTCCACTACGGTCCGCTTCAATTCTTCATAGCGATGGTAGGTAGCCGCAAACTCGAAAGTCAGACCTTGACAGCAGCAGCCCCATTCTGGACGTTCACGAAACAGTTCAGAAACCATCCAATGCCGTATATGCTTGAAAGCTTCAAACTGGCAGACAGGTCCGGCATGGATACCCGCAAACTTGGCAAAGTCATTATGTTTTCCGTCGTTGTGGGTATCATCATAACCTTCTGGACATTTCTGCAATTCAGTTACAAATGGGGTGGCATCAGTGAAGGGCGCGGTATTGGTGCCTATACGGTAATTGAGCGGTGGCTTGTACGCCCAATAGAACCGGATACACAGTCGCTGAGTGCTGTTGGCATTGGTGCGTTGGTTGTGTTCGTCAACACAGTCCTGCGGTTGCGGTTCTTATGGTGGCCCCTGCATCCGCTAGCTTATCCGATAACGGGGTACTTGCCTTTTGAACATTTGTGGTTCCCGTTTCTTATCAGTTGGGTGGTAAAGGGAGCGATTCTCAGGCATGGGGGCATACAGACCTATCGTCGGACGTTCCCATTTTTCTTAGGTTTGGTCTTGGGAGCGTTCACGATAGGCAGCATCTGGGGAATTGTTGGATTGGTGACTGGTATACCTACTTACGCATTTAAGCGATGGTGAAAATGAGGAGCTATCAGATGGGTAAGACTAATCGGCAGCAATATCATCTCAAATTTGGGATTTGGCTTGACGAAATGAAGCTGCCATTTGACGAGGCACTTGCTGTTGCGAAACGGATAGGTGCAGAGTATGTCTGGTTCGCAGAATTGCCTGGTGAAACAGCTATCGCTGAAATGAGCGACGCGGAGGTCGATAGAATGGGAGAACGCGTCGCCCGGCATGGACTGAAACTTTTTCAGATCTGCGCGGAACATCCCTTTCATTACATTCGTCTCATGGATCTGCAGCCCGACTCGATACAGGACCACCCGGCGTTTCGTAAGGACTTCAATGCTTTGATTCGGGCGATGCAAATCGCCGCACGATTGGACGTGGGTGCGGTACTCGCCTACGGTTTATCTTGGCCCGGTGAATGGTCACAACAGGGACGAACTTGGGGAAGGGCACCGACTTGGCCCATGCGATGGGCAACGCGGGGCGGTATCATTGCTGATGACGATATGGATAAGCTAATCAACATTTTTTCTCTGGTCTTGGAACAGGCGGAACAGTACAATGTTGATGTTGTCCTTGGTATGCGCCCGTTCCACCACATCTCTACAACGACCCATTTTCGCCTTTTGGCTGAACGGCTCCGCTCTCCAAGGCTCAAGTTTCAGTTGTCACCTGGCGATAGCCTGCTCTCCGCGGAATGTGATGTAGCGACAGCAGGCTTCACTCACGTCCGTCCCTATCTCCATGGACTGCACATAAAGGACGTGCATGTGATTGATGGTCCCAAGGGTAGGTATGAGTGGCGTCCTTTTGGTGAAGGTGATGTTGATTATCCTACGCTGATGGGTAATCTGCTTGAACACCGTTGTGAGGTATTCCTTGCAGTCGCCACCCACTTCCGCCCACCCAGCGGATCTGATGTAGAGGCGATGGAAATCAATTTCGCCAATGTTACGTCGCTTATCAGTCTGTTAGCAGATCAGCAGCAGAAGGATTGATAACTGGAATTAGGAGAAAGAAAAATGTACAAACGTCATCGGATCGCCCTAGCGGGATGCGGCGGTATGGGACGCCGGCACCTGCGTGGGTATCGTACCCTAGAGGATTTTGAGCCCGGACGCATTGGAGTTGTCGCAGTGATTGATCCGGAATTGGAACGTGCCGAATTTGTGGCTGGCGAAGCGGAGGAGTTTTTTGGTGATCGCCCTCAAGTGTACCGTTCACTTGAGGACGCCATCGCAGGCGCGAGTGAAATAGAGGTACTGGACATCGTTGCTGCGGCCTCCGCACATCACTCGATTGCTGGAGTTGCAGCGGAAAATGGTGTGCACGTGCTGTGCGAGAAACCGATGGCACCCACCGTAGCAGCGTGCCGGACAATGCAAGCCGCTGCTCAGCAGCACGGCACTGTGCTCTCCATAGCAGAGAACTACCGGCGCGACCCGGTAAGCCGCCTAGCGAAGGCATTGCTTGAGGCGGGTGCTATCGGCGACATCCGCACTGTCCTAGATTTTGCTGCGGGTGGCGGTCGTAGCGCGTCCGCTGGCGGGTGGCAATATCTTCGCAAACAAGGTGGATCTATTCTGGAATCTGGCGTTCACAACGCTGACATGCAGATATACTTGGCTGGTCCTGTCAGTCAGGTAACGGGCAAGGTTCGTCTTCAGGAACATGAGCGTATCTTCAAAGGGACGCGCGTAAAGGGATTTCACGATCACTACGCGCATACCTATCCCGATATTCAGACAGCAGATGCCCCTGACCTTATGATGGCAACCCTTGAATTTGAAAGCGATGCGTTGGGGCAGTGGCTATATGATAAGGCAGCGCACGGTCCTGGATTCCGTCGTTTCACGATTTTTGGCAGCGACGGTCAGATCGATTTGCCGTCGGTGCGTACGGGTCAGCCGTTACGTCTCTTTCGGGACGACCACGATGGTGTGCTTGATGACGATGATGTGCTGGCACTCGTTCCAGATTTTGCGCTTGATGATCGTACCGCTCGGTTTTTCGGTGGTGAACGACTCGCACGCTACGGTCAGTCAGGATCGGGTGTGGGTGGTGGTGGCGACTTAAACATCCTCGCCATGGAACTCGCGGAACTTTTGGACGCCATCGACAATGGAACGCCAGTCGAGGTTGGGGCAGAGGAAGGGTTGTTAGCTGTTGCCCTTGTGATGGCTTGCCATGAATCCTCTGAGGCGGGCCGGATTGTCCGCATGGAGGAGGTCGTCGGTGGGAGACTCAACACCTACCAGAATGTCGCAAATCGGGAGTTGGGAATTGAGGTTTGAAGCGTTGATTATAGTGAATGCTAAAAATAAATATAGGACTTACGCAGCGGGTTCATAAGTCCCCCTGATTTCTAAAGTCCCCCTGACAAGGGGGATTTAGGGGGTTGGGGGATTTAGGGGGTTAAAAATCGAAAATCTACCCCCCGTGCGCTAAATTTGCGTAAGTCCTAAAATAAACACTTTTGCCCCTGGTAGGTGCGGTTAGGAAACTGTACCGAATTCACTCCAACCCGGTAGGTGCGGTTTGCAACCGCACCGGTTTGGCGTGTCTCATTAATTCTAGGATCCACTATAAATCAAAAAATTGCTCGGCATTCGAGTTTCACAGCTTTCGATAATCAGGAAAGTGGTGGATAGCGTCTTTTAACTTAACCGTGCGTTTGGCTAGAATCTAATACCTCGCCCTGAGGGAAAAAGCCTAACGCCCAAACATGGAGGTACTAGCATGAATTCATCTGATGAACAAATCATCTTTGAAGATAATTTCGACGGCCAACTCGATGAAGGTTGGTCGTGGCTGCGGGAGGATTCGGACGATTGGCGTCTACGGGACGGAGGACTGGAAATTTGCGTTCGACCCGGCGTAGCAGATACAGTCAGAAATGCGTTGTTGCGAACTGCGCCAGACCGCAGCGATGGCACTTATGCCATCGAAGTGACTATCACCAACCATACCCTTCCCACCCAACAGTACGAACAGGCGGGAATTACGTGGTATAACGATGGCAAACCGGTTTTCAAGGAGGTCAAGGAACTCATCGACGGCGATCTTTACATCATCCCCGGTAGAGCAGCGATGGCAGCGAAGAGCGTCCGACTGCGCTTGATAGTTACTGCGGATTCGTGGGAGGCGCAGTATTGCCCTTCAGATAGCACAGAGTTCCAAACAGCGGCAACGGGTGAACTGCCTTCACCGGGTGATGACCAAGTGAGCATCCAGTGCTACAATGGTCCCCCGGAGGGCGAACATTGGATTCGCTTCGAGAATTTTTGTATTAAGCTTATCAACTCCAATTAGTCGGGATAATTTTCGCAGTGACAATGCGGTTTGTACCTCTGTAACCTCGCCGGCGTTAGCACTCTTTTTCGGTTGAAGCCGTTGATGGTTGTGATATAATTTGTTGGAACCTATAGAAACGTGATGACCTGCAATACGTTTTTTTACCTTGAGAAGGAGGGAATCGAAAATGGTAAAGATCGCTTTAGCCCTTGGACCGGAACCGACCCCTGTTTGGACATTAGCTCGGCAAGCCGGTGTTGAGTATGTGGTTGGCGGTTTGGACTTGAATCCGATACCGAACGCAAGCGATGAACAACAGCCGTGGAGTTACGTGTCGCTTGCCCGTCTGAAAGCTACATACGAGGATAGCGGATTTAATCTACAGGTGATTGAGAGCCGTCCCCCGATGGAGAAAATAAAACTCGGTTTGCCGGGACGGGATGAAGAAATCGATGTTATCTGCGAATTTATTCGCAACATGGGGGCATTGGAGATTCCGGTGTGGTGCCCCGCGTGGATGCCTATTCTTTTTGTCCTTCGGACATCTGTCACAATTCCTTCACGCGGTGGGTCTCAGGTCAGTGGCTATGACCATGATTACATGAAGAACGCACCTCTGACCGAGCATGGTGTCATTACCGAAGAGCAGCAATGGGCGAACCTGAAGTATTTTCTGGAGCGTGTGGTGCCGGTTGCGGAAAAAGCTGATGTCAAATTGGCGATGCATCCGGATGATCCACCGCTGTCGCCCATCCGAGGGGTCGCCCGAATCATGAGCAGTGTGGAGAATTATCAGAAACTGATAGATCTGGTGCCAAGTCCTGTCAACGGGATTGGCCTTTGTCAGGGTAACTTCTCTCTGATGACCGACAATCTGCCTGAAGTAATTCGGCATTTCGGAGGACAGGATAAGATTTTCTTTGTTCACTTCCGAGATGTGCAAGGAACACCTGATAAGTTCGTTGAAGCATTCCATGACGATGGACAGGCTGACATGGCAGAGTGTGTACGCGCCTACCGTGATGTTGGCTATGCAGGAGTCGCACGTCCAGACCATTTCCCGAAAATGGGCGATGCTAGCATCCCGGATGAGCATAGTATGGAACGGCTCTTTGCCATCGGTTATATGAAGGGATTGATTGAAGCGGTCTATACCGAATAGGATTGGCGGTGCCTAATAAATTGCGTGTCTCATGGACGCGAATGAGGACAGTAAAAGAAAAAGGCTCATGTTAAGAAAGTGTGCAACAGAAACCGAGTTTTGAGGAAAAAACTCGGTTTCTCCTCGTGCTTTGTACTTTCTTTTCATATGAGCCAAGAAAAATAGATAAAGGAGGCATGTATGGACACTGCATGTTTGGATTACTGTCTAACTGAAGATGAACGGCTTGACTTTGAGCGTAACGGTTTTCTAATCGTCCCTGATGCGCTGACACCACAGATGACCTCTGACATTGAGGCGGTGGTGGACCGGATCGACACCCACCACCGGGCGGAGGAAAAGATGGAGAGTCACGAGTGGGTGCACAAGTTGGATTTTGTGGGACAGGATGAAGTTTTTCTGGATCTGCTCGATTGGCATAAGACATTCCCAAAAGTGTGGGGGATACTCGGTTGGAACATCCAGCTTTACCTCACCCATATGGATGTCACACCTCCACCGCCGTCCGACGCAGCACAGGAGAAGCAGCGGTTGGGCTGGCATCAGGACAGTGGACGTTTGAACGCCGAGTTGGAAACTGATCCCCGTCCACGAGTTTCGGTCAAGATTGGCTATTTCCTTACCGATACGACTGAAACGGGTCGGGGGAATTTCTACGTCATACCGGGAAGCCACCTCCAGAACAAATTAGAGTTTCCGCCCGATGATGTTTCAGATCCGGAAGGGGCAACCCCGGTGTGTGTCCCACCCGGCACAGCAGTCATTTTCGATCGGCGTATCTGGCATTCCCGAAGCCCGAATGAATCGGATATTACGCGCAAGGTGCTATTCTATGGCTATAGCTACCGATGGCTCCGTCCGAGAGATGACATGACTGTTGGAAACTTTATTGACCGCTGTGATCCAATTCGACGGCAGTTACTGGGATTTAGCACCAGTTGGCACGGCTATACCTCTCCGACTGATGAGGATGTTCCGTTGAGATTGTGGCTCGCCGAACACCTTGGAGAGGAGGCAGTCGCCTGACCGTTATCTGGTGTCAAGCGTGTAAGTTCTTGAAGGTACGCAAATATGGGACAAATCAGATCTCACCCACCTGTTAAGCTGATTGTTGGAATTATTACGGCAATTCCAGATTCACTCTCCGTCGTACACCAACGATTGTCAGAGCAGTTTGGACGGGTCGATTTTGCCAGCGATTTGCTGCCTTTTGATTATACCAATTACTATGAAGCGGAGATGGGAAAGGATCTAAAGCGTCAGTTCGTGAGTTTTGAGAGACTTATCCCCGCTGAGGAGCTTGCGTCCGCTAAGCACTTCTCTAATATGGTCGAATGTGAGTTTGCGAAGGGGGATACAGCTTCCCGTCCAATTAATCTTGATCCGGGCTATATTTCGGCGGCAAAGTTGGTTCTCGCTTCGACGAAGGACCATGCACACCGCATCTATCTCCAAGATGGCATTTATGCCGAGATTACGCTCAAATTTTACCGTAAGACCTTCCAGCCTTGGGAATGGACTTATCCGGATTATCGGACATCCACCTACATCGACATCTTTAATAATATCCGTCGTATCTACATGGAACAACTGAAAGGAATCGGGTTGAATCCGCACCCGTTTTAACGATGAAAACAAAAATCTGGTCCACCTCTATTTGGTCGTTTGTTTATGTGATTCTGGTCGTTTGTTACGCGTCTCAAGCCTTCCCGTGGGGAAGCAACGCACACGAACGAATGACTAACGCCGCCTGTGATTCGCTGCCTTCAGAAATTTCCCCGTTTTTCGATAAACACCGCCAAAAACTCGCCTATCACTCGAACGATCCCGATCGGTGGAGAAGGGTGCTGCTGTTTCGGATTGGGTTGAAGTACGAAGAAAATTTGAACAGTGGGCAGTTTACCGAGGATTTGCGCCAAGTGTTTGAGACGCACGGAGTTGACTTCCCACAAGACGCCCCAGTCTCGCTTCGTGGAAAAAATAGAAGATGGTACGTAACGATAGGTGAACAGGAGTACCCGATTCGGAAAGAGGCGGATAAGCTGTATCTGTTGGGAGATAAAGCGGACATTTTTGAAGATCGAAGTGCGGAGCCGGTGCTGCTTGGTTCTGAAGGGGACACCCATTTTGTCCTTGATACACAGGAGAAACTGTTATCCTTGACTAGTCTTAATGTCTACAAAACAGGCGATCCCGCCGAAGGTCCGCGGCATTTTCTCGATATTGATATCTACGGTCCCTATCCGTTTGTGGAACTTCCCCACGACTATGATGAGGCTGTTGCGAAATTTGGCGTGGAGGCTGTTACAAAACGCGGCTTGGCGACGTGGCGTATCGCTGACTACACACAACTGCTATCTGAGGCAATGAAATCGGGAGACGCCGAAAAAATTGTACAGACCGCCGGTGCACTCGCCCACTACATTGAGGACATTCACATGCCGTTGCATGTTGTCAAAAATTACAATGGGCAGTTGACCAACCAACATGGTGTGCACCAACGCTTTGAGGACGATATGGTGGATGCTTATGCAGAACAGATCCCCCTCACACCGAAGATGGCGTCGGAAATTGAAGACCCGTTGGAATATGCTTTTGACATCGTACTTGACAGCTATGTATACGCCGACAATCTTCTTCATGCCGACCGCAGGGCAAAGTTAGGCGAAGATACCTACGGCACATCGTATCTGGAAAAGCTGTTCCAATTCAGTGGTTGGATAGCGGTGCAACGCATGAGTGACGCAGCAACCGCGACCGCAAGCTACTGGTATACTGCATGGCTTCTCGCCGGGAAACCTGAATTGAAGTGAAGTATAATAGCGAGGGAACAAATTGATAAAAAGACAAAACATGAGATTATGGTTCTGCTTGTGCTTATGTTTGATATCGGGCTGGATACCTGCTAACTCCGATCAAGGTGGTGGCGTTCCCGAAGGCAGGGCACGGGCACGGGATCTCGGTATTAAAATCGGTATCTACGAGCCCGGTAAACACAATGCAATCACGGATGTCGCAGGGGTGAAGGTGGGGCATGTCACGTTGAAAGCCGGCGATAATGTTCGGACAGGTGTTACTGCTGTCATTCCACGCGACGATATCTGGACACATAAGTTGTTTGGTGCGGGTTATGCGATCAACGGTAACGGTGAGGCGACAGGATTGGCGTGGGCTAATGAAGCGGGGTGGATCGAGTCCCCAATTATGCTGACGAATACACTCAGCGTTGGACCTGTCCACGATGGCGTTGTGCGGTACATGATCAAACGTTACCCGGATAACCACATCATTCTGCCAATCGTTGCAGAATGCTATGACGGTGGACTGAATGACATCAGCGGGCTGCACGTCACCGCAGAACACGCAGTTCAGGCGATAGAAAATGCTGTAGATGGTCCTGTTGTAGAGGGATGCGTTGGCGCAGGTACAGGAATGCGGTGCTACAGTTTTAAGGCAGGTATCGGTACATCTTCACGGGTGTTGCCCGCAAATCGCGGGGGATATACAGTCGGAGTGTTGGTTAATTCCAACGGTGGGCGGCGCCATCAACTACAGATCGGTGGCGTTCCTGTCGGCAGAGAAATTACAGAGCTCACGCCAGAGTGGGGTCGAGATGGCTCGTTCATCATCGTTGTCGCAACGGACGCCCCCTTAGTGCATCGTCAACTGATGCAACTCGCCAAGCGGGTGACACATGGACTTGCCCGTACCGGCACACCGAGTACCGTTAGCAGCGGCGAATTTGTAATTGCTTTTTCGACCGCTAACACGATTTCGCGTCGGACGGACGATGGGACATTTCCTATCACGATGCTTGCCAATCGTCGGATGGATGCGCTGTATCAAGCCGTCATTGAAGCAACAGAGGAGGCAATCCTCAACTCTATGACCACAGCAGTGACCACAGTTGGTAGAAATGGGAACACGATCTATGCCATCCCTTTGGATCGGTTACAAGCTGTGATGAAACAATATGGACAGCTTGGGTCTGAAGGCAATTGAAGCATTAAAGCGTATCGCCCGTCAACTTGTTTAGATTTTGTCGCTGCTCGTTATCTGCGATGACGATCAAGCCGTCGCCAGCCTCCAACCTCAATCCACCAGAAGGGTTATAGATAAAATCCCCACTCCGCTTATGCACTGCGACAACCATCAGGTTCGTTCGATCTGGAATGCGTGCTTCTTCTAGAGTGAGCCCCACTAATGGGGTCCCGACTTGGATGATGGATTCAGCAAAGCGGGTTGTCTCTTGACTCCGGAGCATAATGTCGAGAAAGTTGACCACGATTGGACGTGTAACTGTCGAAGCCAGCCGCATACCGCCGATATGGTCTGCTAAGACAACCTCATCTGCGCCCGCCTGTTTTAGTTTGGAAAGCGAATTGGCTTCAACCGCTTTAGAGGCAATTTTCAATTCCGGATTCAGTTGCTTCGCAGATAGGACAACAAATAGGTTATCTTGATCGCGTGACAATGAAGTAATCAATCCACGTGCTCGTTCAACACCCGCACGAATCAAAACCTCGTCTTCCGTTGCATCCCCATGAACATACAGGAAACTTTTCGTTTCCAGCAAATGATCGATCCGTTCCTGCTCAAACTCAATAGCAACGAAATCCATGTTCATTTGGAGCATTTCTTCGAGCGCATGAACTCCCGTATCCCCTATGCCACAAACAATATAATGGTTTGAAAGTTTATTGATTGATTTTTCCATCTTCCTTCGTCGAAACACCTCTCGGAATTGGCCTTCAATAACAAAGGCGGTCGCAACACCGATACTATACACAAAGATACCAAGTCCACCAATTAATAGAAAAACGGTGAAAGCCCTTCCTACCTTGGACATATTGTCATCGGAGTATCCGACTGTCGTCAATGTAATGACAGTCATGAAAATTGCATCAAACACTGTCCATTTATGGTGTGGATTATCCCCTTCGATCATCCAATATCCGACAACCCCGATGGCAAAAAGGACGACCAGCGAAATAATCGCGATGATGAAGTTTCGTTGATACCTCAAGAGATATTCCCCTCAATTATGAACAGTTCCGTGCAGTAGGGAAGGCAGACTTTGCCTATGCGTCCCTGGTCCTTTAGAACCATATAGTTGATGCAAAACGGGTTATAGTCCGCTCCGATATTTAGTTTCAGTGATGACGGTCCAATCAGTTTGCGCTGCAATAGATTTTCGATCATCAATTCCATGATACAGCAATCAACACACTATTTGAGTCAACGTCAAGGAGGGGAGCGGGGTTTCTGAAACCCCTACATCAATCGGTCATTAGACTTTGTTCGTCTTTTGGAGTAAACTTCATCATATATCAAAGCGTCAATTAGTAATGGTAAGTAATTGTGTCCCCTTAACGACTGTGTTGCGAAAATGATACGGAGTAAAGTGTAAAGTGCTAATTGCCGATGTCCCACCGATTGCGCTTTCGCGAGTTATTTTCGAGGATGCATTTCTTTGTTTCTATAATGGCACAAGATTTGCTAAAATATCGCTATGATTTTCGGGTGATAAAGGGATCGTATAGATCTATATTGAAGTCTCTGATTTTTTCAAATATCTTGACGAAAAAATTGTCAGGACGAAGCGATATTACTTAAAGGAGTGAACAAAAATGCTATCCCGTAAGTTCCAACTCAACCTCCTCATCCTTTCCATGTTTCTTTTTGCTGGTTTTACCAATTCCAGTCATGCGGAAGTGGAAAGTGTTAAAATCCACCTTTTTGGGTTCGTCAATGGTGATGATGCCCGACAGATCCGACGTTTATTAAAACCGTGGGCTAATCCGGAAGATGTGAGTTTCTACGCGCCTGTCGATAAAAAGGGGCGCAAACGTCATTTTACAACCATCGTTGAAGTTACCCCACGACGGGGTAAGAATCCGTACAATGAGGGTCGTACTTTTGACATTTATGACATTATCCGTCAACTGAACGATCAACGCTTTCGCGGCAGTCAAAGCGGGAGCAAAGCTTGGGTTACCAAATCTGAAGCGACAGTCACTGGCAATATCTACGCGCATCCGGGCTTTTCACGGAGCTACATACGCAACGTTCCTTTTTGGCGACGTTGGCGTGCTGACACATCAGAGATCAATCATGCGATGGTTGTGAGTCCGGATCAGAAGGTCGTCTTTAGTGATGGTGATAAATTTGATGAGTTAATACAAGAGGCAAACCAAGGCGTTAATGGGGTTGAAGTCAAAGGACAGATTGTAGGCTTTGATGGGGTTTACCCCGTTATATCTGTCCGAGATTTTCGGGTCGAGTACCTAGTTGAACCGAATACGCAAGAGACCGCCGAAGAGGCAGAGGAGACCCCAAAACAAGAACCTGAGTATCTCAAAGAGACTAAAGATACTGACAAATAGACACGACACCGACTATATAGTAACGAGTTACGATATATGAGGGGTTGGGAACACTACGACGAGCACGGAATCGTACTTCCTAACCCCTCAATTTATTAATTGGCTGTATGCGTGCGATTTAGTAGTTAATTGACCGTATGCGTGCAATTTAACCTTGAACAGGTTGGGCTGTTCGTTAATTTGATGGTTTAGGAGAATGATATGCACATTTCTGAATTAGATACACCTGCACTCACTGTAGATCTTGATGTTCTTGAACGTAATATCTATAATATGGCCTCCCTTTGTCGAGAGATTGACATCAATTTGCGCGTTCACACAAAAACTCACAAGGTCCCGGAGATTGCCGAAATGCAGGTTGCCGCCGGTTCAAAAGGAATCACCTCCCAAAAACTTGGTGAAGCAGAGGCTATGGTCGATGGCGGTCTTGATGATATCCTGATTCCCTACAATATCGTCGGCAAGCCGAAACTGCAGCGATTGACACGGTTAGTCAAACGAGCGCAGATTACCGTCGCCCTTGACTCGGAGGTAACCGCTGCAGGAATCTCTGAACAGGCAGTGACAGATGATTGCACTGTGCGCGTGGTCATTGAACAGGACACAGGGGGAGGCCGGGTCGGTGTGCAATCCCCCCAAGCCACGCTTGAACTCGCCCAAAAGATAATTAAGATGCCCGGACTTGATTTTCAGGGTATTATGACCTATGGGAGCAATATCCGTGCAAAGCCTTTCATTGATGAAACGGTAGATCTCCTAAATGGTGCAGGGATCCCCATCAATATCATCAGTGGGGGCGGGACAGGTGCCGAGCAGGCATCAAAGGATATCGGCTGCACGGAGACACGTAGCGGCTCGTATGTTTACGAAGGCATGACGCGCATTTCTGGATCGGAGGCACTCAACCCGGACCGATGCGCCCTGCGGATGATTGTGACGGTCGTGAGCACCCCAACCGCAGATCGAATCATCGTTGACGGTGGCGCCAAGACGTTCACCAGCTATCCGCCCACGCCCTATGGCCACATCGTCGGACATCCAGATGTCAAGATATATGGGATGTCTGTCGAACACGGACATCTTGATGTGAGTGAATCGCAGCAGAAATTCCGCGTTGGCGATCAGTTGGCTGTTATTCCCCTGCATCAAGGGATGACAAGCAATCTGCACGATGAGTTGGTCGCAGTGAGAAATGAGCAGGTGGAAACTGTTTGGAAAATCGCTGGGCGCGGCAAAGTCAAATAGCTCCAGCAAACCAAGTCGAGTTTCATAGACCGTAAATTGCCTTCAGATTTCCACCGAGGATGCTTGCAGCTTCCTCGTCGGTAAACCCGATATTTCGGATACCGTTGACGCCATTTACAGCGTCTCCGCTAGGCGAGTTAGATCCGAAAACGATGCGATCTGCGCCAATCCGTCCGCCACGTGCAATGCCCTTGATGGTAATCGGTTCAGCAGCGGCAATAAGGGTTGTACCGAGATAAATATTGGAATTCTCAACTGCGGCTTGTACAGCCAATTGCGTCCACTCACGATAGCCCATGTGGTCCATAATGATTGTCACATCTGGGTGGCGTTTCGCAAGTGTTCCAATAAACTCTGGTGAGCATCCGCTCATCGGTGAGCCGGAGTGGATGGTAGCCGGAATGCTAAGTGCTTTGGCAAGTTCCATGACGGGATCAACACAGGGTGCGTCAAGACGATACCGATGTGCTGCTGCCATCAGTTTGACTGTCCGAGCACCTGCATCAACGGATCGTTTTAAGTCATCGCAAGCAGCGGAACCCATTGTGGGATTAATCAGGCAGCCCGGAACGATACGCGGTTCGCCTTTCGTTTCTTCGAGCAGATGAGCGTTGATTTCTGCTGGATTGGGTGGCAATCCGCCGGGAAATACGACACAGACATCAATACCTGCCTTATCGGCAACGGCTATCAGCCCCGTCTTACCGTAAGGTTTGTCGTTAAAGTCAGCGGGCATATAAGCTTCAAAATCCGCAACAAATTGTGCAGCCATAAAGTTCTCCTTATCTTAACATAAGCGCGAAAAGATTGATAGAGTGGAAAAACGTTTCCCATATCCGAAGTATCATCTCTGCACCAGTTCAATCAGAATACCATCAGGGTCTCTTGCACAGACTACACCGCCGGCATCCGGAGCCCCGACCGGATCAGACAAAAACTCCACCCCTTTCTGTTTTAATCTTTCGACGGTTCCCCACACGTCCTCGACGAAGAAGGTGAGCCAGCGCACACCTGCTGAGAAATCGTAGGAGGGTGTTGACGGCGGCGATTCGATGCTCATCAATTTAATGAGCGTTTGTCCAGCTTGCAGGCGAACTTGGCGAAATCCACGCGGTGCCAATCCTGCCCCTTTCGCAACATCTTCAGGTATCTGAATATCCAGAACAACCTCCAAACCTAGACATTCGTGGTAGAAGCGCAGCGACTCCTCAAAGTTACTGCACGTAATAGCAATGTCAACGATGGGATGGGTTAATTGTAACATAGCAATCAATCTCTCCTTTTTGGTGGCATTCTCTTTTTATCTGAGCGGTAGTGAGATTATATCATGACAGCCTCATACCGTCGAGAGAAAAACATGTAATTGAGGAGAACCAAAATGACACAAGCCGCCTTGCAGACGCGTTTTGTGTGAAGCTATCCGATAAATTTTAGAGACTGCGGCAGATATATTCTATCAACCTTGCTGCTTGACGATCTGTCTAGCATGGTGTTATTATTTCTGCAATAGAAGATTCAAGGGAGGTTTCTTTATTTATGCATTATCAATCTTATGATGGACTACAAAGCAACGTCCGTGAAATGAAAACGCCGAGCATCGAAACTTGGAAAAATGAGTATAGCGATAAAGATTACACCATTGAAGTAACGACTCCGGAATTTACGGCGATTTGTCCCAAAACCGGGTTGCCAGACTTTGGAACAATTCAGATTGCCTATATCCCCGATGAGCGATGTGTCGAACTCAAATCGTTGAAAGAGTATTTTCTATTTTACCGGGATGTTGGAATATTTCACGAACATGTTGTCAATAAAATTCTGGTAGATTTTGTTGCGGCATGCAATCCGCGGAGGGTCGAGATCGTTGGAGATTTTCACGTCCGTGGGGGCATTAAGACTGTTATCCGTGCTAACTATGAACGGGAGGATGTATAATAAAAAAACTCATGTTAAAAGAAAGTGTAAAACATACTAGGACTTACGCAGTTGAATGGTCAAAGCCTTGTAGTTCGGCGATTCATCGCCCGTCCCCCCTCTATCCCCTCGCAAGCAGTGGGAGGGAAGAACGCGCAATGAATTGCGCTACTACAAACTGAAGTGCGTAACTCCTACATACAAAGCGTAAAACGTGATGCGTAAAACGTAAAAGCACTTTGTTCATTAGTACATTTCCCATCTTTACGCCTATCGTGGGCTTATTTCAAAACGATGTAACCCGTGCCGGAATACGATAACGTTACCCCCATGAGCTAAAAGCACCTTCATATCATACTGGCTGAACCACCGGATCACCCCTGTGATAATCTCCCCACCTCTGAGAGTTAAGCGCACCGGAATTTTTGCCTTGCAGCAACGCACAAGCACACGATCGTCAACTTGAAATCGTTCAGATCTGTGAACAATCGAGATCAAATTTTGCGCTTTCAACTCCAAATCCACTTCAATATCTTGCACAACTTGAGGCTTTTCATCCCGCTTATACATATACTTGATGTTGAGTTTTTCCAGATGATGCTCCACTCCATTGACTGATACGACAGCAAGGGAGTAAGTCAATCGGCGGCTGATGATGCCTTCAATATGTTCCCCGTAAAGTTCAAAAACCATCGGTGTTTTTTTCCGAATCTGCTTTTGAACGTAAGCGCGTCCATGGCTCTCCGCGCGAATCTGAGTCAGCAACTCTGGAGGTAGATGACGGCGTGTTTGTTGTTTATGGTGTGAGGACTTACGGTGTCTATCGCGATGTTTATACCGCCGAGGGCTCTGTGAGGAATTCTTTTGTGATTGGGAGGTTAAATCATTCTGCCAAACTGAAGTTATTGACCGCGCCGCCAATGGATTGCTCTCCTGTTTAGACGTTCTATTTTAGATATATAAAAAAGGCGTTTGGGAAAGATATCCCAAACGCCTTTGCTGAAATGGAGCTAATGAATCAAAAACATGGGTGGTGTCCTATTCGCCGCCACCACCGCCACCGCCGGTACGACGCGGGATGTTTTGATCTCTCATATAATTCGTGATTTCAGTAATCTTACTTTGCGAGTATGTCAACGCTCTGTTGACCTGTGTATCGCTGGGTGGAACTTCCGCATATTTACTCCACAGTGCATCAAAGGAGTCAAGTGCGTCGTTATAATACTCATCATTTTCGACCGCTAACAGCATATACGCTTCACCAATTTGTACCAAAGAGAGATCAGCGTATTTAGTGGTCGGATATGTTCTGATGATGTCTTGGAACCCAGCGATAGCCTGTTCAACAGCCTCTTTCTGTTGATCTTCAGCTGCGACTCTTGCTCGATCGAAATTAGCAGTAGCCTGAATATAGACATCTGCTGAGAGAGCCCTGTTCGTATCACGCAGGAAAAGTTCGGCGTTCTCCTTCGATTCCGCATTGATACCGGGCACTGCCAATGCCTTCTCATACTGTTCGATAGCCATCGTATAGAAGCGGATACGTTCTGTTTCTTCTACCTCCGGGAGAACACCTTGGTTATAGTAGGTGTTACCGATGTTGAGAAACGCTTCGGCTGCAAAGGGACTGGTCGGATAGTTCTTTGCGAGAATCTCATTTATCTCAAAGACTTTGTCCAACCACTTCTCTTTCTCTGCTTCGTCGTCAGTATTTTTTTCCAGCAACGCATAGCAGGTTGAAATAGCGGCAAGAGATTCAGCTGCTTGTGCATGTTGCGGATTGATGCGGCGAACCTTGCTATACTCTTCAACAGCTTTCTCGTGCTGTTGGCCTGCAAAGTACGCCTCACCTGCCTGATACTGCCAGAATGGAGCTTCTGCTGCATTAGGGAATCGTCGAGCGAGATCCTTGAACACACCCGCTGACTGTTCAAAGAACTCAATGGTCTTTTCAGAAAACCCATCGTCGAAACCGAGCTGCATTCGCCCTAGTTCATAATAGGTAGGTGCCAAGTAGCCCAATACAGTCTGAATGTTTTTCGCCACATCTGCCTGTGCCGAGGCTGCGAAAATGCCCTTGTCCGCATATTCAACGAATTGCTTCAGCACTGGAATCGCGCTATTGAGATCATCAGGAAGTTTGATCCCTGTGCCGAGCGAATAGTAAATTTGCCCGGCGGTAAAGAGCGCGTTCTGAACAAATGGACTTATGGTGTTATCGACCTTATCGACTGGTGCTATATTAGCGGCTTTAACATAGGCGGTTGCGGCATTCCGACTCGCATCAATATATGGCTGTAAGTCGGTTCCAGGTTTATCTGAGAAGAGTTTCCGCGCTTCACCAAAGTACAGCAAACCAAGATTATATTGTGCGGAGACTTTCTGTGGAACCGTTTGCGCCGCCTCACGTGCAGCGACTGCTTGAGCGATTGCATCGTCCACACGCCCCAATTTTAGGTAGAGGTCGGACCGACGAATGCCCCCGTCTGCTGCCATGGATTGGATGCTGGTATTAGATTCAGCACCGAATTGGCTAATCAAGGTTTCGTATGCTTTCAGCGCATTCTCAGGATCATTCAGTTTTTCTTGATAAATCAGACCCATTCGATAGTACGCTTGTGCCCTGATGAGCGTATCTTTAGAAAGCTGAATCGCATTTTGATAGTTGAGGAGCGAATCATCATACTGATTGAGATGTTCGTCTTGGGCATACGCTATGGAGAAATAGGAGCGTCCCTTCTGATCATCATCGTCAGTATGCTGAATCACATACTGATATTCTCGCACGGCTGCCGCATGGTCGCCGACAGCGGTATTCAAATCTGCGAGACGGGTATGTGCTTGACGAATTAGATCTTGCCGGGGTTTGTCCTCTGTTTGCCCTTCATATGAGGTAGTCTGACGAAACGCTGCAATTGCTCCCTTGCTATCATTCAGTGCATGCTTGGCTAGTCCTATGGTGTAATAGGCACTGATTGACGCATCCACATCGGGGTTTCTGTCAGTAACTTGTGTTGCGGTACTTATAGCATTCTGGAATGCAAGCTGTTGGGCTCCTTCGTCTGTGCTGTTTTGACCGATTTGATAGTAGCAAACAGACGCCTGATATAGCGCGTTCGTCACGAGCTCGCTATTGGGGAACATCTGAACAAATGCTTGGTATTCAGCAAGTGCTTTTTCATGCGCCCCGTCACCATAATAGAGGTGCCCGATTTTCAACTGCGCTCGTGAACGAGAATCTTCTGGTGCACCGGTATTCTGAGCAATTCGCCTCAAACTCGCAATGAGTTCAGCTTTCTCTTCTTCAGAATCGATGCCCTGTTTTTCGATGGCGGTTGCTTTGACCAAATCTATATGCCCCAACGTCTTTTGGACTGTGGTGTTATCGCTACTGCCATGCTGTGCGTAAGCAGTATCGGCAACTTCCAGCACTTTTGGCCATACGCTTGTATTTCCAGCCAGTGCCATGTCACGATAAGCAAGTGCTAAACCGTAATATGACTCAACAGCATTCGGACTGTCCGGATAATCCGCAATCGATTTCTCGAAGGCGGCAACAGATTTGTCCAAGAGAGCTGCGTCATCGGCTGCGGCTTTCGCTGCTTTATAGTAACAAAGTCCGACAAGATACTGTGCATCGTCGGCATATTCACCAGTTGGGTTACCTGCGACGACATTTTCATACTCAGCCGCTGCTTCAGCATATCGTTCTTCAGAGCGCAGCAGGTCTGCCAACTTAATTTCTGCGAGCGAACGATTGTCTGTATTCAAAGCATCCATTATCGCCTGATAGTGCGCCACGGCTTCGCTGTTCTTGCCTTCCTTGACAAGACTTTGTGCAATTAGCAGCTGTGCACGTTGATAGTTATCGCTTTCGGGGAGAATCGCTGTGTAGAGCTCACGAGCCTTACCCCATGCATTCAGTTTTTCGTGGGAAAGGGCTTGATTCATAACACATGCCTCGACCTGCATTGGGCGTTGCGGGAAATCGTCATAGCGTCCCTGCTCGACACCGGCGAGGAAGGTGCCACTTTCTCCTCCCTGAATCTCTGGTCCCTTGAATTTTTCTATTGCTTGCTGATAAGCATTTACAGCATTCTGGAGTAGTGCTTCATTAAAGACAGCGTCCGGATCGCCTTCACGATAACCTTCCGGTTTAGATGCTTCGTAGTATGAACGCGCTTCCTGAAATTTTCCGATCAATTTAATCAAGTGAAACTTCGGAAAGTCGCGATACTCCCACAATTTAGCGTATTCCGCGGCTGCATCCTCATACTGCTTGAAATCATTAAATTTGAGATCTGCAAACTTTAATTGCACTTCAGCAGCAAGAAGGTCAAGCTCATTATCCATGCGGTTTTTATCAATAAATTCCCGCGCAACAGCCTCAAGTTCATCCTTCCGCCCGAGCGCGTTCAACGCCCAGATAGCACCATAGAGTGCATGAGATGCGACCGGATCTGCCGGGAAGTCATCAACCGCTTTCTGATACCACATAAGTGCTGTTTCATAAGAGGCATTTGCTGAATCTGTTTCACCAGCATCTTTTAGGTCAGAAGCTAGCTTATAGTTTGATTCTCCCATCTGGTATGTGAGATAAGGGGCAAAATCGGTCTCTTCCGGGTGCTCGTCCAGCACACGTTGGTACGCCACAGCAGCTTCTGCCCAAACTGACGACTTGAAGTAGCTATCGGCAATACCCAGCTTCGCTTCACTAATAAAATCGCATTCCGGATACTCTTCAAGCAGGGTATTGTACGATTCCACTGCGTTGGTGTAATCTTGCTGCTCGTAGTAGGTACGACCAATCGTTACCTGAATTTCAGCTTGCAGATCTCGATCGTCGGTATTCTGCAAGGCAAGTTCATAGTTGACTCGCGCATTGTCATAGTCTTTCTGTTTTGAATAAATCGCGCCTATGTCAAAGTAGGCAGCGGTTACATAACCACTTGTTGGGTGTTCGGTGATAAATTGGGTATATCTACCAATTGCCTCTTCATCACGGGCGAGTTGATTCAAACAGAAAGCGGCTTTATACATCGCCTCCGCTTGCAGGTCTGCGAAGGTTTTAAATTCTTCGGTGGCGAGCTTATCAAATTCTGGGTACGCCTGCTCGTAATTCTTTTCGTTTAGGAAAGACTGTGCAATTAGGTGTTGTGCATCATCTTTGAACTCTGAGTTTGGGAATCCGTCTAGCACCTCTTTATACGCTCGGCGTGCTGAGTCATACTTTTGCAGTTTATAATTGAGCTGCCCAATTGCATACCAAGCATTTTCGACGAATAGACTATTGGGGAAGTTTTCAATCAATGTGTGAAACTTCGGTTCGGCGAGTTCAAATTTTTCTTGTTTGTAAAGGACGTGTCCCCATAGGTAGGTTAACCCCTCCTGATGTTTCGGCACAGTGGCATTTGGTGCAACCTTTTCAATCTGCTCGATTGCATTGTCATAGTAGGTAATATCGCCACTCTGCTCCGCCCATTTAGAATAGTTAACGGCAATTTTGTAATTTGCAAGGGTTTGGAAGTCTTTGTCAATAACCTCGGTCTTGACCCCCCATTTAACAGATTCTTCAAGGGCTTGATTGTATTTTTCAATTGACCCTTCGTAATCATTTTGACTGTAGAGTTGTTCTGCTTCGTTATAGAGTCGTTCAACTTTTTTAGAACTACCTGCCGGCCAAAACAGAACGACAGCTAAAGCGACTCCGGCGAGGGCACCTAAAAGTTTCGGATTCATTAGATCTCCTTTCGGATCATAGTTAGAGGGGGTTGTTAACTTAAAATATTCCCCTCACCCCAATGGGGTTTCAAGCTAGGGAACGCAGATCTGCGTTTTGCATGAGAAATCGTAGCATATTTTCGTAAACAGCACAAGTTTTTTGTTGAAATTTAGATGGAAGTTGGGGTTCTGTCTATCTAAAGTTTGACAGAATCATAAACTTCCGTAATTGAGAAGCTCGGTAATGGTACATTCATCAACATCTCAACAACACCATTTAGTGAGCGATTGTCACTCCAACCAATTTCCGCTGAAGTAGGAATAGCCACAACCCCCAAGGGCTGTGAAAAATCTTCTTTCGCGGCAATCGGTTCAGGGCTTGATAACTGAGCAACCGTCATTAGGTCGGGGGAAGCATCATCAATCGCCATTGCTTTGAACGTATCACTATCGTTAATGAAATTACTGTCGCTAACGGGGTCTGGTTGGTAGCCCTCCCATCTTGACAATTCTGCGAGTGATTCAATAACCTCAATCTCCTTATCGATACTTTGTCCGCTCTGAACAACATTTTCAGAAAGTGTCTGTGTCGTTGCAACAAGCCGTTCTCGGTTGCTGATTAATTCTCGATTTTCACCCTCCTTCGGAGGAGAGGTTGGCTGGACTTTTACAACCTGCGACAAGTTTACAGTGTGAGAACGATCTTGTTCTTGGGGTTGGAAGGCTTGATATGCAGACAGACCGATAAGAATGACGAGTAGCATCCACGCATAAGCAGGAGACTGTTTAACCCAACTTATAGGCAAACTAATTAGCTTGCTGAAAGAACTAGTAGATTGATGTAGAAACTGTTGAAATCTCCAAGCCGTTGTTTGGGCAAACGCGGTAATGCCCCACCATATAGGACGAGGTTGCTTTTCAATCAGCCGCTGCAACTGCTCCCCAAATTGATCGTAATACCCCTCCGGGGGTTGTGGAGGGAGATGCACACGAAGCAGTGCCTCTATCCGTCGCAAAGATTTCAATTCGAGTTGGCAATCCCGACAAAATCGTAGATGTTGCGCCACGATGATGGTTTGCCGAGCTGAAAGTGTATAGTCTATATAATCAGACAAACACCGTTGAATTGAGCGGCATTGAGGTTTCATGTTTTCCTCGCTATGTTTCGGGCTAAGTCGTGCAACAACTTGGGTACATTTGCGGGTTCAACCGTTTTTTGTTGTTGGAGGAGAGTCTGTTGCGTCCACATAAGGCTTCAACAAATCTTTCAATTTATGCCTAGCGTAATGCAGCCGGGAACGCACTGTTCCCTCGGAGCAGTTGAGAATCGAAGCAATTTCTGGATGTGTTAAGCCTTCAAACTCGTGGAGAATAACGACGGTTCTTTGTTTGAGTGGCAAACTATTTACCGCTTGGGTGACCCATCTTTGCCGCTCTTTTCTTTCAAGGTTCAGGTGAGGATTATTTGCTAGATCTGTGGCTCGCCTCAGCTCCGGATGAATCTCCATCTCACTAGTGCTTGAAAGTGGGGATTCACGACGGCGCTCCCGACGCTTGACGAGATTCGTAGCATGGTTGACAACAATGCGATAAAGCCATGTTTCAAAAGCAGCCTCCTTGCGAAAGCTGTGAATAGACTCATACACTTTCAGAAACGTATCTTGCATGACATCATTTGCGTCTTCATGGTTTTTTGTAATCTGAACAGCGACTCGATAAACGAGCCGCTTGTACTTTTCAACCAGAATCGCTAATGCGGTCATATCTCCTTCACGGAGTTCATCAATAAGCAACGTTTCGATTCGTTCCACAGAACTTTCTCCCCGATTTTGCTGCTTTCAACCGTTTAGACAACTCAACCTCAGGAACCGTTCAAAAAATTTGGCAGATTTTGATCCTTTATTAAAAAGCCAGATTAGATTAGTGCTATTTTATCAGATTTTGTGTTCTTTGTAAAGTCCTTTGATGGCAATCTTGCAAACAGACTTATATGATTCCTTGGAAACTTCTCATCCAAAAAAAAGGGCAACATGCCTATGACACGTTGCCCTTTTTCAAAAATTGACACCGAAGAATAAAACGGTTTATTTACTCTTTCGGTTTGGTGACGAAGGTAATCGATGATTGCAGCGCATTACCGGAACCATCTGCAACATCAATCTCAACCTTGTAGGTTGTTTCGTTGGCGAGTTCCTGTCCTGCAACCGCGGTCAACGTTGCCGTCTGACCAGCGACGTTTGCGATCCAGTTGAGATCTGCACCCGCTTCGTCGGTCAACTTAACGCTGCCTGTGACCGGTTCGTCGAAATCAAACCGGAAACCACCCGCATTGATCGGCGCGGGATCGACATCTGCGGCTCCATCAGCCACTGTGCCACTCGTAACGACGGGAGGATCTGTATCCGGGTCCTCAACAGTATAAGGACCAACCGCTTGGGAACCGGTGGAACCACTTCGGTTTGTCCACCCGATATTCAGACTTTGCCCCGGTCCTTGCTGCAATGCCGGTGATGCGGTCCAGTTGAGACCAGCCCCGGTGGCTGCAGCACCATTGACTGTTGCCGCGGTAACACCCTGATCAAACGTCAGTGAGAACTGGGTATTTGATGGAATTGTCGCCCCCGGAGCAGGATCTACCGTGACCATTGTTGCATCAGGTGGCCCCTCAGCGTCGTCGTCATCATCATTTCCTACTGTTGTAGTAGTATCATCATCATCATCATCATTGCCTCCACCACAACCGGTGACCACAAAGGCAACAAACATGACGGATATTATAAGGGCTAGTACGCCCCAGAATTTGTGCTGCGTGAATTGGTACATTTGTTTCGTATCTCCTATTGTTTGCCGCAACTCATTTTTTGTATGCTAAGGTTTACGAATCTTATGTCGTATGAACTTTTTGTGTCTCTCGTTTATGTGAGAGCCTCTCAAGTTCAATTGACTCCGTTCTGGCAAGGGCAAGTTGCGACTAAAAAAATAACTTGCTTCCAACGAAGCCAGACATCAAAAGCATTCACAGAATGGTCATTTTGACCTTTGCGTTTCTACTCGCGGTGACCTTCTCATACTTTGGGAAAGCTTCCCGCGTGTGGCCACAACGCAGGTTAAACGTTGTTATCCATTTAGCCTATCAAACTTTGTGACTTTTGTAAAGAGAAATCTTCACATTTTTTTCAAAAATTTTGATTGCCAAATGTTTGATGGGCGATATTCTACCAAACTTTGGAAAAAAAGTAAAGTAAAAAACGAAAAAAGGCAATATTATCCACAATAGCATCTGTATTAATTGAGTCAACTACCCCGCCCTGAAGGACGGGGCTTGTGATACCGTCCACGGGGACTTACGGGTTTCGCGCTTCTTTCCCCGATGAATCGGGATTTTTCGGGGGTGTTTGCTACCACCGCACCTCCACGCAAGGCGATAGCCGCCTTTTTGATGTTTATTGCAGCGTTATGGTCACGGTCTAACTGTAAACCACAATTTGGACAATCGTGTATTCTAACAGATAGCGACTTCTTGGCAATCGTATCACAACCTGAACATTTCTGAGAGGTATCCTTAGGATCTACTTTCGTCAACTGTTTGCCAGCCTTTGCAGCTTTGCTTTGCAGTATCAATTGAAAGGTTCCCCAACCAGCGTCAGAAATACTCTTAGCGAGGTGACGGTTTTGCACCATGTTACGGATTGTCAAATTCTCAACGGCAACCTCGTCGCATTGTGAAAACAGCCGATGTGCCGTTTTGTAGTGGAAGTCACGGCGTTGGTTGGCAATATGTTCATGTATTTTAGAAACAATTTCTCTTTGTTGTTGATAGCGAACGCTTCCCTTGTCACGACGAGACAGTATCCGTTGGGCTTTACGGAGTTGCTTTTCTGATTCACGGAAGTGGCGGGGGTTATGAACTTTATCACCATCAGAAGTGGTCAGAAATGATTCAAGTCCAACATCAATACCAGTAGTTGTTTGAGCTTCAACTTCGGCTACATCGGCAACCTTAACAGCGATATTTGCATACCAACCACTTGCCTTGCGTTGGATAGTTAAGTTCTTGATTGTGCCGTCAGGCAATGGACGGTGATAGCGGATAGCGACATGCCCGACTTTCGGCACGACTATCCGAGCCATACGCTTGCGGACGTTACGAATCAGTTGCTTAGACAAATGGCTAAAGGTCATTGAGCGGTAACGACCTTTGCCCTTAAAGCGTGGGAAACCGGGGTCTTGACCTGCCTTGGCACGCCGAAAGAACGCTTGATAGGCTTTATCCAGACGGCGTAAGGTGTCTTGAAGCACGTCAATATGAATAGATGACCAGAAATGGGATTCTTGACGCAAGGGGGTTAGGTAATTCGCTTGTATCTTGTAACTCAAGGATTCACCATGTTTCTCGTAGGCTTGTTTCCGCATAGCTAGAGCTTGGTTATAAAGCGTTTGACACGCTTCAAGAACTTCTTCAAGCGTCTTACGTTGTTTAGTAGTCGGATAGATTCGGTATTGGTATGTTTTAACCATTGCGATTCGGCTTTCTGGCTTTCATATCCGGTGCGAACCGTTGTGGGAGACCTCCCGATGGGATCCGGACGTAGCACACTTCCACGAAAACCAATGTAATTGTACCCGATTCACACTGTTTTTTTCAACAAGAAAGAGACGCAGTTTCCTCCCCGCTCTAAAGAACGGGGGCTCCGCTGCGAAGATTTGATGAGTTTAGACTCAAAATGCTAAAGCAATCTGTATAGGCTGCGCCCCAACTGCTCCAAACATAAATGTTTGGGTTTTAGACCTAAAGGAAATTTCGATAAAAATCGTAGCATATTTTCGTAAGAAACACAAATTTTTTGTTGAAAGACAGAAGGTAGCAGTCTGCCTCCCCAAGATTGATTGGGCGTGAGACCTCACCACTATAGACCTAAAATAGATCCATCTGTTCCTCTGTGAGGTGAGCGGCTTGAATTTTTTCTAGATGGTCGGGGTCCGACAAAACATCAACGACCTTATCTAGCTGGTTCAGCGAGATAGGGTAAGCACCCTGCTGAATGAGCTTGCGCGGTCCCTCACTTAATCGAGAGCGATTCTCCCAGTTGCAGGTAAACACGAGACGTTCTTGCTCCAAAGCAAAAGCAGCCGTGCGAATTGCACCGCCATTTTCCTCCGATTCAATAACGATTGTTGCTATTGAAAGCCCACTGATGATTCGATTCCGAAGGATAAGATTGGTGGGTGTTGGTTGCGTCGTAAAAGGGTGTTCGGAAAAAAGTGCGCCGTTTTCACAAATCTGTTCGGCGAGTTCCTGCTTTTCGCTTGGATAGATTGAGAGCAGGTCGCTCCCCACGACACCAACGGTTGTGCCATTAGCGGATAGTGCTCCGCAGTGTGCCGATTCATCAATCCCTTTGGCAAGTCCACTAACGACCATCAATCCTGATTGAACAAGGCGTGTTGAAAGCTCAAGCGTCGTCACAATTCCCAGCTCTGTGGGGTTTGTTGTACCGACAACAGCGACCGCTTTCTCACTGACTTGGGATAAGTTCCCTTTTTTACAAAGGATTGCCGGGGCGTTTGAGATTTCCTTGAGTTGCGTGGGATAGCCTTCATCTTCAACACAGAGAATATCAATACCGCGACTTTTGAACCACTTGATGTGTCGGCGAAATTCAGCAACCCGTATCCTTGCTTTTAGGATCCGTGCTGCCAAGAGTGGATTGAAGAGTGGCACCCGCGCGATTTCGGAAAGTTCCGCATCAAAGATAGCTTCAATTGTCCCAAAGCGATTAATCAAACGCTTAATTCGCATTGGTCCCACACCGTCAACCGACGCGAGCGCGAACCAAAATTCTTGTCCGGACATAATTAATTCATTGTCAACCTCAGGGGGCTTTCTTCAGTTGTATAGGGTCATTTATAGTGGATCTTAGAATTAATGAGACACGCCAAACCGGTGCGGTTGAATGAAAATTAAAAAACAGTTCGGTAATTTGTTAGCGACACCGGCGCGGGGGAAAACCGCGCCTACCGTGTGTTTCGAGGAAAATCGAGATTGCCGATTTAAATACTTAAATCTCATAAAACCGCACCTACCAGGTGGAGGGCGAAAGTATCTATTTATTTTTAGATTTCACCATAAAATATAAAAAACTTGTGGCTTATAAAAAGAAAGTGCAGAGCAAGAAGAGAAACCGAGTTTTGCCGAAAAAACTCGGTTTCTTTGCACTAAATCTTAACATGAACGAAGCTTGTAATATTTTGGAATGGAAAATTTCACTTGTACACATAACGGCGTGCTAGAATAACGGCGTGCATCTGGTGCTGTACCACATCAATCCGCAAGGGGGACTCACGGCTATGGTTTTGGACCCCGCCTATCGCGAGTGGATCATCCGTCGGTTGGCTGTGTATAAATTTGTTCATCAATGGACTGCCCACTTGCCACGAGGTTAATTTTGTCAAGCCAGTCTCAATAACATGGGCAAATTTCTCGATATGCTGAGTATCGTTGCGCTGCACGGCAAGTTGATAGGCATGGATAATGCCTTCATACGCATAGGCAGTGTTACGTGTTCGTTCGAGGGTTTTGTGAACGTCAATCATCCAGTTAGCGAGGTCAATGACGTAATCGGCATATTTCTCCGTATTGGGCCAGCCGGAGGTTGCGATTTCAAAGAAAGCCATGGAACTCCACTGATAGTATCCTTTCGTTATAGAGGAATCGGGATCTTTCTGAAGTGCCTCTTGAATATTGTGAAGATAGCCTGCATCGGCGGAAGCGATAATAGTGGGCTGCAAATCTTCGCGTCCCATATACTTCGCTGCTTTAGTGAGCGCGAGAAGGGATTCACCATCGAAGTAGGGAGAAGGCTTGCCGTATGGATGTCCGTCGGCGATGCTGTATCCTTGATGCCAGAGCCCTGCTGTTGGGCCCGTCTGTATTCGCGTCCTGATGAGAAATCCAAGGTATTCTTTGAGTAGTTGGCGATAGTGTTGGAATTTCTCTTCGGTAATCTGAGATTTGGCAGCCTGCAGGTAATCAATATGAGAAAGCGCACAAAGTGCCACAGTTCCTATCCGTCCGGCCTTGTCCCCCGGATAAGTTACATAACGATGACCATCGGGAGTAAGTTTTGAGTTTTGAGCAAAGAAATCCATCGCCTTCTCAACGGCTGCTCCGACTTCTGGGTTCGGGGCATCGTTATATATCGTCGCTAACCCCCACATCGCTCCAGCCTGTCGCACCTGACTGTCGCCGGGAACATAAGTTTTTTTAAGCCAATCGTAGATGTAGGTAAAATTGCCCTCCGAATTTTGATGATTGAGCAAAAACTGTGTACCGAGTTCGAGTGAACGGTCAAGAATTGCGCGGTTTAGTGGTTTCGGTCGATCAGAATCGCAAGAAAATAGTAGGAGAGCAAAAGACGTTACGAAACCTATTACTCCTGCGACCAAGGCGATGTGCCGTAATAGTTTACTCATTTTCGTGGTCGGATTTGTGTTTTTTTTATTCATAACATCCTACTGGAAGTAATCACTCCCTTGCACAGCGGGCGGTATTTGATAAATAAAGCGTAACCCTTTTACAAAACCACTAATCGCATGTTGTGTGTTGTCAATCCGTAATTGAGAGTCGGTGAGGGTCTTGCGAAATCCGCCCTGTGCCATATCGGGCCGTTTCAAAGCGGCGGCATCGGATTCCCCATATTGAAGCAGGAACAGCCAGCGATATCCCATTTTTGCACGTTCTTGATATAGCTTTAATCGTTTCTTATCTTTTATCAATCGTGCAACATGGATAGCGTCGCCGAGTCCCTCCATGTAACTTCCCGTGTTCGCGGAAGGTATGCTATGAAAGCTACCATAAGCTTCATCATCAGCTTCTAAATTTTGTTGCGTCAGTAGTTGATCGCTCAAGAAAAAAACATAGTCTGCGTATTTCTGTTCGCTAGTTTGCTCATAGAGCGATGCGAAAGCGGAAATGGTCCACGGGAGGAAGGCGTGTGATTTCCATTTTTCTCTATAGTAGAACTCTAACGCCCAATCCATACTCTGTTTATAACGGCTATCGCCGAAAGCCTGATACATGCCCGCTAACGCATAAAGTGCTTCGCCGGGATAAATTCGTGATTCCCAACCGGAGTTTTTTTCATGTTCGTAGTCGCCAAGGTACACATAGGTGCTTTTATATTGACCTGTGTTATATTTTTCCTGTAGAAACAGAATCATGTTTGCTAATTTCGCCAAGATCGCATCGAATTCAGTGGTTCCGGTTAGCTGACGAATTTTGAGCATTGTCAACATGGGGAGACTAATGCCGCCGAGTTTCGCTTTCTGGCGGAAAAGGAAGTAGGCTTTGTCGGTATCGAGTAGTTCTATGAAAGCCAGTAGGTACTGGACACTCTTCTGTGCTGCCTCAAGATAACGGGGATCTCCTGTCATTTCATAAACCAACGCCAGTGAGAATGAAGTGCCTGCTTGACGTAAAAAGTTATCATCATCTTTCTTGCTGAATTTATCGCTAACAGGATCATACCAGTATTGAAATCGCCCGTGATGTTCTTGCATACCGACGATCCAATCGGCACCGAGACGTATTGAATGCTCCAGTGTTTCTGCGGTCACATGCGCGTAGCGTTCAGGCTGCGGTCCTGGAGGAAAAATATTCTCCCAGAACCGTTTTATTTCCAAGCTAATTGCTTGGCGTTTTTCAGATCCGGAAAGATTTTTCCAGTAATTCCACTCTTTAGGATACTGGCGTGTCAGATAGTAGCCTGTTCCAATTCCAGCGACTAGTAAGACCAAGCACACTATACCTATCAGCCGGAATTTACGGGGCAATTGATCGATTTTCATTGGTTCTCCCATTGTGTATTTCTGCTTATTTTATCACGCAGTATAAAAAATTGAAAGCAAAAAAGGGCCTCTATATCTGATATCTGTATCGCTCAAGCAGCTATGAATCGTTGCATCGGATTCAGGCGAACTTGAACACCACCGAGAGGTCAGTTTTTTATCATGCTAGGGAACGTTCAACAGACCAGTGCCGGTCTGAACTTTGGACGACAATAGCGTCGGTGAGGCGTGCTTGAGCGAGCATCACTTCAATTTCAGGAATGGTAAGGGCAGCAAGAAAGGAATCGTAGAAAAGTTTCTTTTGGTAGGGGGTATCGTCAGCGGCGTAACGGTCAACGAGGGCTTGGGCAGCTTCAGGCGTATCGGGACGCATCAGATCGCGGATGAGAATCAAACTGCCGGGGCGGCTGACACGGCTGATTTCCCGAAAGGCAGCCATCGGATCGGGGAGATGGTGGATAATACTGTTGGAAATCACACCATCAAAGGATTGATTGGGGTAGGGCAGATCTTTTGCGTCAACACATTCCAATGAGATGCGATCCGCTAACCCGGCTTCAGCGACGTGCTGCTCACCGAGTCGGAGCATGTTTACTGAGAGGTCAATCCCGGTGATTCGGATCTTAGGGCAACTTTGGACTAAAAAGATGGGAATTTGGGCGGGGCCTGTGCCGAGATCGAGAAAATGTCCTTCGCGCGCACCAAGTTCAACCACACGTTCCACAAACGCCGCATTGACAGCAGAGTGATCCATGGCATCATACGCTTCCGCTTCTTCACGGGTGTCCATAACCTCGGGTTCTAAAATCCGTTTCATCGACTCTCCTTTTGGATTGTGTACGGTCTAATTAACGCAAGTATTTTGTCGAGATATGAATCTTGACCTACAATCTACTCTTGTACCCCGATCTGCTAGATTGTGATCCCAGCCTGCAAACTAACAGTTTGTGCTACTAATCTAACGCAAGTTGCTAGTTGAAAAACACCGTTAAAAAATCTTTGGATTTTTCATAGTTTTCATAGTTTTTTGAAAAGTTTGATAAAGATGAAAAAAGGGGAAACCCACGCTATGACTGGTTTTGGTGCAAATTATGCGGGAAGGCTATTGAGACATACTATGAAATTCACACCATTTTCTATCTTGGACATTTGGCGGATTAAATGAGACGGGTAATCAGTGTCGCGTTGTCACAAATCTGATTGAGATGACCTTTTGTATACATCCCAACTGCCATAGCGTCGATCGGCTTGATATGTTCGAGTGCGAATCGAAACGCTAGCAGCGGTTCACTTCTGCCTGCGGCGAGGACTTTAATCGAGATTACCGGAAGATGCACGGCTTGAATTGCTGCAATTGCTGCGTCCCGATCTGCATCAAGATACATCTCACGATGGCGGGTATGATTATAAAGCGCGCAGACGTAGAAGTCAACATCGTATCCTTCGTGATAGCACTGTTTCATAATGTGAGGCTCGTGCGTTCCCAAACCGGGGGAAAACCCCAAATCTCGGATCAGTTTCAACGCATCGTGCAACGTATTCAATTTTCCGTCGTCGTAAAGCTGATCCGTTGTTCCCCCGTGATGATAGATAGCAATTGGTTGATAGCGGGCAATCAATCGAATATGCGCCGCCAGATCGGTATACTCATTCCCCTTCGCTGTCTGTGCAATCCACTCAATCTTTCCACCACTGTTTCGGTATTCATTCAGGATCCGCATGATATGGCGATCCGCTCGTGCTAGGACGGTGTTAATCCCGCACCGTTCCGCTTCGCGCAGGTCTGCCATAATCTGATCAGCGGTATAGTAATCCTCCATCTCCTTTGACTTTGCCGGGGAATGGTGGGAAATGCCGCTATATGGGTTACCACCAATAATTAGGCGGCTCACCCGGTGGGATCCAATGGCAATTGTTGGCAATTTCATGACAAACTCATACCTTTACTTTGAATTATTGAATTTGTCATGTAGTGCAGGTTATATGCCAGTCAAAAAGTCCCATTTTCAGAGTTTAGAACGGCTCGATTGCACGGAATTGGGCAAATTCGCCCGACCGGCTAGTGACAGTTTGGTGCGAGTTTATTTTTCGGCTTGCTTCAACCGTCCCCATACCGTCATTCGCTTACCTACCGGAGAAACAGAAAAAGTAACAGTGGGTTGCCAGTCATCTGCTGGGTGGTTTGTGAGCTGGCGGATGTTAGTTCCGTCGGCATTCATCATATAAATGTCATAATTTCCCTCTCGGTTTGAGGAAAAGACAATCTTTTGACCGTTGGGAGCCCACGCTGGCAGGATCTCATCACTTGGATCTTTTGTTAAACGACGGATGTTTTTTCCGTCGGCGTTCATAATATAAATGTCGTAGTTTCCAGCGTCAAAGTTTCCGTCGCCAAAATTTCCGACCCGTATAGAAGCAAACACGATCTGATGACCATTTGGCGACCACATGGGATGCCGGTCGCGTCCAGGGTGTTCTGTCAAGTTTCGGATGTTCTTACCATTGGCAGCCATGACGTAGATGTCATCGTCCAACCCTACAAGCCGATTTCGATCCGATTGAAAAGCAATTCTATGTCCGTCAGAGGACCAAGCGGAGTGGTAGTCCAATGCGGAATGGTCGGTGAGTCTACGAACGTTTGCACCATCAGCCTGCATAACATAGATTTGGGGACCTGAATCCCCGGCGTAATAGCGATAGGATGAAAAGGTAATTTGACGGTTATCAGGGGACCAAGCGGGTTGACCAGCACCTTCAGGATTGTATGTCAACCTACGGACGTTCTTTCCATCAGCACCCATCACGTAGATAGCCGAGTGTCCATGTCCAATCCCACCATGCCTGAAGGAACTGAAAACAATATCTCGACCATCAGGAGACCACGCTGGATCTCTGTCAGTATCAGGATTATTCGTTAGATTGCGGAGATTTTTTCCGCCTCCATCTATTACATAAATTTCGCTATTTCCTTCCCGATTGGAGACAAAAGCAATCTGCATCTTTGGGCGCACTTGTGCGTAAAGGTGTGTCAAGGGAATTACATCACTTAACAAAGCGACCAGCACCATTCCAAATGTGACCCGTGCGAACCTTGAGGCACTCATTCGGTTCATCTCGTACTCCTTTCTATAGTTAAAAATCAATGGAGTACGGGCAAGGAATGTGCCAACCGATTTTTTGATACTGCATAAAATTTACACACGAATATTAGTATTTTATCCGTAATAGTGACAAACCGTGTGGCGGTACAGAAGCACCAGCTGCTGACCTATCCCGTGCCTCCAGAATTTTGTGCAATTGATTGACGCCATCTTCTCTGTCGTGCAGCTTCAAGATGGTGCCGACGATGGCACGAACCATACCCCGCAGAAAGGCATCCGCCTCAACTTCAAAATAGACCAGATCTTGTTCCCGCCAACATCGGCATTCGTAAATCTCACAGATTGGATTAATCCGATCGCTGCCGGAGCGTTGAAAGGAGGAGAAATCCCGCACCCCGACGAGTGATTGGCAGGCTGCGTCCGCACTTTGCACATCAATTTCGTCGGGAAAAAAGTAGGCATTGTTCCGTAGGAGTGCGGAGGGATATGTACGATTGAGAATCGTGTATCGATAGGTCCGACTCGCTGCGCTGAACCGGGCATGGAAATCTAGCGAGGCCTCTTCTGCATCAACAATGACAATGTCCCGCGGCAGGGTGGCATTGAGTGCTTTCTGAAATGCAATCGGCGGCATCTGGGAATGGGTGTGGAAATTGGCAACCTGACCGGCGGCGTGTACCCCTGTGTCCGTCCTCCCCGCTCCAATGATTTGCGTCTGTGTCTTGGTAATTTTTGTGAGTGCATCTTGGAGGGCTGCTTGAATCGTTATAGCGTTGGGTTGAATCTGCCAGCCGTGATAGTTTGTACCGTCGTATTCGATTGTGAGTTTGATATTTCGCATCGTTATTTTTAGCCGCGCAATACGTTCCGCACATCATTTTTTCCGCTTGATTCTTTTTTTTCGTAATGCTAAACTATCGTGAAATCAGTTTCTACATTCACCAAAATCTTAGCAGTAGCAGCCCCGTCCTTTAGGGCGGTGAGGAAACTGCGCTTCCTTTCTTGATTGATTCAAAGCATTGATTATGAAAAAGACTTATGAATACAGAGCCTATCCAACAGTCAAGCAAGCCGATATACTGGTCGCATGGCTTGAAATCCTTCGCAACTTGTACAATCAAGCACTTGCATGGCGTAAGGAAACCTACGAACAGACCGGTCAGTCCGTTAAGAAATCAACCCAATAGGACTTACGCAGTTGAATGGTCAAACCCTTGTAGTTCGGTGATTCATCGCCCGTCCCCCCCTCTATCCCCCGCAAGCAGGGGGAGGGAAGAACGCGCAATGAATTGCGCTACTACAAACTGAAGTGCGTAACTCCTACCCAAGAAAAAGCCTTAACGCCGTTTCGCCAAGAATCAGACACACTCGCATCGCTTCATATTGACGTTTTGCAGGATACGATTGACCGATTAGACAAAGCCTATCAAGCGTTTTTTCGCCGTGGTAAGAAGGGCGAAAACCCCGGCTTTCCACGCTTCAAAGGTGCCGGTCGGTATCGGTCAATGACGTTTAAGCACTTGGCAAAGCAGTTGGTACGTGCTATCGGCAAGCGGACAGCGCGAGTCGTCGTGCCGAAAATCGGCCATGTTAAAATCCATTACCACCGGCCGTTGCCCGATGGGAAAATTAAGACGTTGACGGTACGGCGCAAAGCGAGTGGGTGGTATGTATGTATAGTGGTTGAGATACCAGACCCTGTTGAGCTTCCCGTTGAAACCACAATCGGGATAGACGTAGGACTGAAATCCTTCCTGACCACTTCAGATGGTGATAAAGTCGCCAACCCTCGACACTTCCGCCGGTCAGAAAAGCAACTTGGTAAAGCGCAACAGATATTGTCTCGTCGTAAAAAAGGCAGTGTCCGCTATGAGAAACAGCGGGAGCATGTTGCCAAGATACACGAACATATCGGCAATCAACGCCGTGATTTTCAGGGGAAGACCGTGCATTGGTTGTTCTGCCAATGCGAAGAAGTTGCTGTTGAAGACCTGAAAATCAAGAACATGCTAAAGAATAAGTATCTATCTAAGAGCATATCCGACGCTGGCTGGGGCCGCTTTCGATTAAGACTTCAAAGCAAAGCTGCAAACGCTGGCTTGACGTTGACGAAAGTTGACCCTAAGCACACCAGTCAGAAATGCTCAGGTTGTGATTCAGTTGTACCCAAATCGTTATCAGAGCGTGTCCATGCCTGTCCACACTGTGGGTTAGTATTGGATAGAGATTATAACGCTGCAATAAACATTAAAAAGGCTGCTGTAGCCTTGCGTGGAGGTGTGTCGGTAGTGAACGACCCCGCCCCCCCTGTCCGGGGACAGAAGCGCGGAACTCGGTAAGACCCATTGGGCGGATAAACAAGCACCGTCCTTTAGGGCGGGGTAACTGACAGAGGGAAAAAATGCGGATCAGTGAAGCACAGAAAGAGCAGTTTCAAGAAAAGGGATTTTTCGTCCTTGAAAATATCTTCAGTGAGGCGGAGATTGATAATCTCACCACTGAGATTGAGAGGTATGTCGACGAAGCGAACCAACAACTTAAAGCGGATGGCGGAAAGGGGATTAGTCGCCCGGACGAGATTGTGTTTACTTCCTTCATTGCGGAAAAAAACGAGAAGATTCTATCCTTCGTCAAACAGGATAAATTTGTTCAACTGACGACAAATCTCATCGGTCCAAATGTCCGTCTCTACTGGAATCAGGCGGTCTTCAAATATCCTGAAACACCCCAAGAGTTTCCGTGGCATCAGGACAACGGATATACACCACTCGATCCGGAACAGTATTATACCTGTTGGCTGGCACTGAGCGATTCAACACTGGAAAACGGTTGTATCTGGGTGCTGCCCGAAACTCATAAGCTCGGCACGCAGCCACATGAGCGAACAGTGTTAGGACAGGTCGGGTACTCCGGCGATAATCCGGGGGTTTCCGTACCGCTGAAAAAGGGGAGTATGGCGGTTTTCTCATCGTTACTTTTTCATCGGAGTGGTCCGAATCTGACAGAGGGCGTCCGCAAAGCGTATATCATTCAGTATATACCGGCTCACACGAGAAACGCAAGAAATAACGAACCCTTTACGGATAGGCTCTGGGTTGCGAAGGACGGGAAACGGTATGATGGCGAGGACTTGGTCGGGTAAAATCGGAGACTCATGTCAGAAGACAGTACAAACCGCAAGGAGCGTGAAACGTGATGCGTGAAACGTGAAAATCATTTGTTTATTGGTGCAGTCGGGCTAGGCAATCCCGATTTTGTCGCACGGTTTCTTAACATGATCCAAACCGGAAAATAGTTTTTGATGCCTTGGATAGGAGCAGGGGAAAAATTAACATGGATGACATCACATTCGAGTATTCAATCGATTCTGTCAACTGGACAGAATTGGTTGAGGTGTATCGCTTGGCACCGTTGGGCAACTACGATCCGGAACGGCTACAATGCGCTTACGAAACGAGTCAGGTCTGCTGCTTTGTATACCGCGGTACTCAGTTGATTGGTGCCGGACGAGGATTGTCTGATGGGGAATACTTCGCTTTCATTTGTGATATCGTTGTACTACCGGAATTTCAACGACAAGGGATAGGGACACGCATCATGAACGCGATGTCGGAGAGGTTAGCCGCTGAAAAAGTACTTCTGGCTTGTGTGATTGGGCAGGAAGACTTCTATAGAAAGCTGGGGTTCTTGAAACATAAATCCGTCATGGCTCTGTATCCGAATGCTGAACAGTATAAGGAAATCGGGCTTTTGGAATGAAGGAGGGCAACATGGAACGTCTTGAATACGGAAACACAGGACTCGAAATTTCGCGCCTTTGCTTTGGTGCGGGACATCTCAATAAGGTCTGTGCAAGCTACGCAGAGGGCGGTAACTTGTTACGTGAGGCATTTGATCAGGGGATTACCTTCTGGGATACGGCTGAAGGGTATGGCAGCCAGCCACATTTGGGTGCGGCGTTGAAGGGACTTGCGCGTGACCGAGTGGTTATCCAAACGAAAACGGGGGCCCTGGATTATGACGGTGCCCGCAAGAGTATCGAACGCTCCCTCCGGGAAATGGGGACCGATTACATCGACGTGCTTTTGTTGCATGGCGTTTCCTCACCTGAAGATTTGGAATCGCGGGATGGAGCTTTGTCAGCATTTCTGGATGCCAAGAATGAAGGGATTGTTCGTGTCATCGGTTGCTCGACGCACCTCTTTACGGGACCTGTGATGGACGCCGTCATCGATCACTCTGAGATTCAGGTCATCTTGGCAACAGCGAACAAGGAGGGTAGAATGTTGGAGGGTGGTCCGTTTGATCGGCATCTTGAGTATCTCCAGCGTGCTTACGACCTCGGCAAGGGGTTGAGTATTATGAAGGTCATCGCAGCGGGAGATCTCCCTGAATCAGAGCTTGAAGATTGGATCCGCTGGGGATTTGAGTTAGAGATTGCACACGGCATCAATCTCGGTATGTCCAACCGTTCAGAGATCGATTTCGATGTACGGATCGCGCGTCAACATGCGAGGCAACGTCTGCGCAAGGTTGCGTGAAAAGCCCTGAGAATTTTTCACCTGTCAAAGGAGGTTTCAACATGACAGAACATACGCATAACGCTTCACCTACATCTACCGTGATTCCTGCTTCCGAGACGGCTGAACGGATGGCAGTCGCCTGCGCGAACTTTTTAGAGACCTTGACGCCGGCGCTGCGGCGAAAGACAGAATTCGCGTTTGAAGATGGTGAACGTCAACGCTGGCACTACATCCCACGCGAGATGTTCGATCGCAAAGGGGTATATCTCCAAGAAATGAATCAGAAGCAACGAGAGGCGGCGTTCAGTCTGCTCGCCACCGGATTAAGCCGGACAGGCTATCAGAAAGCAACAGCAATTATTGATTTGGAAGCTACACTCGGTGAGCAGGAGCGGATGGAAGGGGTTGCACAACTTGCCCGAGATCCCGAACTCTACGCTTTCAGCGTTTTTGGAGATCCGACGAACCACGGTCCTTGGGGATGGCGGGCGGAAGGACATCACGTCTCGCTCCATTTTACCGTTGTGAACCGGGAGTTGATTACGCCAAATCCGTTTTTCTTTGGATCCAATCCCGCAGAGGTTCGACATGGACCCGATAAGGGGCTGCGGATATTGTCCGCAGAAGAAGACCTTGCCAGACAGCTTCTGGGATCTTTCAATCCAGATCAGAAAAGCAGAACGGTTATCCACGAAACGGCCCCCGCGGATATCCTGACGCGAGATGTTCCAAAAGTCCAACTTGATGCCGCTGAAGGGTTGGCAGTCGAGTCGATGACAACCGCACAACGTGAGGTTTTAGCGCAGCTTATTGACACTTACATCGATCGTTTACCTGAACAGTTGGCGAAAATTGAGGAGCAGAAGCTGCGCGATGCGGGTATAAATGATATTCACTTCGCTTGGGCAGGACCGGCGAATCGCGGCCAGCCGCATTACTACCGGCTTCACGGTCCCTTCTTCTTTGTGGAATATGACAACACGCAAAACAGCGCAAACCATATCCACACCGTTTGGCGACATATCGAGGATGACTTCGGTGTAGATCTGCTCCGTTCCCACTATCAGAACGGACACCATCACGCCTAAAACGGAGTTCGACACTGATGAACCGTGCGGAGGTGCAGATTCTTCGCACGGTTTTATGACTCGAGCCGGTTCGCCCGAAACCACTCATATATCAACACACTCCCCGCCACCGCCACGTTGAGCGATTCCACCTTGCCTGTCATAGGTAGCCGCGCCCACCCTTCGACTTGGGCCCGCACAGCATCGGATATGCCTCGCACGTCATGCCCCAGAACGATGGCGACCCGACCTTTCCAGTTTTCCTGATTCCAGAATTTGCCGAGATGCGGATCCGCTCCCATCGTTCTGAATCCTTTTTCATGCAACCATCTAAAAAGCCCTGGAATGTCAGCTATCTCCATAAGGGGGACGCTGAACAGTGAACCGTGACTTCCTCTTACAGATTTAGGGTGGAAGATGTCCACGCAGGGTGGGATCAGAAAAACGGCTGCAGCGCCAACGGCATCTGCAGTACGGAGAATCATCCCTAGATTGCTTGGCGTTTGTGTTCCATCAAGCACAAGGATTAGTTCATCGCCGGTCAAAGCGATGTCCTGAAAGGACACCTCAAATCGGGCAAAAGTTGCCACAATATGTGTCTGTATGACATGGGGCGGTGCCTTATTGGGGGATGCGTATACGTTGCCTGCAGCAGCCGATAGTGTATGCAACACTTGAGTCGATACTGGAGCAAGGGTTGCGCCCGCTTTTCGCAAGCGATTGAGAAGCTGCTGTACTGCTTTCTCACCGCATTGTTCTTCACAGTAGAAGACTTCGATCGGTTGTATCCCTGCATCCAGTGCTAGGTGCAAGATTTCAAACCCCTCAACGAGGAAGCGTCCTTGACGCTGACGGTGTTTGCGTGTCTGAAGTTTGCGGGCAGCGACAACTCGCCGGTTGTTGACGCTAGTAATAATGGAATGGTGCTGAGGGGATATGGGTTTGTGTTTCGGCAAGACACTGTTCTCCTGCGCCGTATGGAAGCGGCCTAGGATCACAATCTAACAGATTGCGGTACAAAAGACTACTTTTATGAAATGGCTCATATAAAAAGAAAGTGCAAAACACAAAGCGAAATCGTAGGGGCGGGGTCTCCCCGCCCGCCGTAAGGGTTGGGGGACCCAATCCCTACGAACATTCAGTTTCTTTGCACTAAATCTTAACATGAGCGTATGAAATAAACTTGAGGAAAAGAGACGCCCCGATGAAAAACTGAGTTGGGTTTCACTCTATCCGTCTATAAGCAGGTGTTGTTGAACGACCAAGTCTCTATTGCACTTGATAGGGATTGACGTTTAACCGTTCAACCCAACCTACGGACCGTCAAATGTTAACAAAACCTAAACACTGGCGAGAACCACACGCTCAATACCAGCATAATCTTTGATAACTTCACAGCGTTTATATGCTAGTTGTGATTTAATGAGGTCTTGAACAGGGTGGCTTTGATTATAACCGATCTCCAAGATGAGTTTTCCCTCCGGATTCAGAAACTGTGGTGCGTCTGTTACGATCCGTCGAATGATGTCAAGACCATCAGTGCCAGCAAAGAGCGCGATTTCCGGCTCGTGCTCTCGTACATCCAAGGGAAGGGTTGACGCCTCGTCTGTGCCCACATAAGGCGGGTTGGAAGCAATCCAGTCAAAACGGGGGTTGGGTAGTTGTTGCAGCGGTTCAAACAGATCGCCCTGTAGGAACGTGAGTCGATCTGTGCAGTCGTGAGTGAGTGCATTCTGCTGAGCAACTTCTAAGGCTTCCGTTGAGAAATCTGTGGCAATCAACTCCCAATCAGGGCGGTGATGACCAGAACTAATCGCAATGGCACCGCAACCTGTTCCGATATCCACGAACCGGCAAGGCTCCTGCTGATGCTGTAATACTGTCTCAACTAGAGTTTCTGTCTCGGGTCGTGGAATTAGCACACGTGAATCTACATAGAAGTCCAATGACATAAACTCTTTGTGGTTGGTAAGGTAACTCACAGGCGTGTGCGCTATCCGTTTTTTGATTAGCTCCCGAAATTTCGATAACGCCTCTTGGAACACAGGCATCTCGAAGGAGAGATAGAGTTGTAAACGGCTCTTTTGCAGGAGGTGTCCGAGCAACAATTCCGCGTCTAACCGCGGGGTGGGGATTTCGTGACGTTCAAAATACTCTGTCGTCCACTCGATAAGATCGATCACGTGCCAAGTTTTCACGACGATAGGTTCTTTAATTGCTCTGCTTGGTCAGCGTCTATCAAGGCATCAATGAAAGTGTCGATGTCTCCATCTAAAACTGCATCTAACTGATGAACGCTTAGACCGATCCGATGGTCTGTCACCCGACTCTGGGGAAAGTTATACGTGCGAATTTTTTCACTTCGATCGCCGCTGCCAATCATAGATCTCCGCGTTTGCGCACGTTCAGCGTCCTGCTCAGCTTGCATCTGCTCAAGTAGACGGGATCGCAGAATCTTCATTGCCTTGGCTCTGTTTTTATGTTGAGATTTTTCATCTTGGCAGGATACGGTGAGCCCTGTAGGAATGTATGTGACTCGTACCGCTGAATCGGTTGTATTGACGCTCTGGCCGCCTGGTCCTGATGAACGGAACGTTTCAATCTGCAAATCTTCTGCGTCAATCTTGAGATCAACCTCTGCCGCCTCCGGCAAGACGGCGACAGTCACCGCGGATGTGTGGATGCGACCACTGGCTTCCGTTGTGGGGACGCGCTGCACACGGTGTGTACCGCCTTCAAACTTTAGCCGGCTATATGTCCATTTTCCATTAATCGAAAAAATAACCTCTTTGAAACCTTTCAAGCCGGTTGCATTGGAGTTGAGGAGCTCTATTTTCCAGCCCTTCTGGTCGGCATATCTTGAATACATCCGGAAAAGCTCTCCGGCAAATAAGCTGGCTTCTTCGCCCCCTGTTCCCGCTCGGATCTCTACAATCACATTCTTCTCGTCGTTTGCATCCTTCGGGATTAACAAGATTTTCAACTCTGTTTCTAAGTCGTTTTTCTGTTCAGTAAGCCCGTCAAGCTCTTGCTTGGCAAAGGCGATGAATTCAGCATCGGTCTCTTGTTCAAGCAGGGCGGCGGTTTCCTCAATCTCTTTCGTTGTTTTTTGATACGCCGTATACTTTGAAACAATCGGTGCGAGTTCTGCGTGCGACTTTGCAAGGTTTTGCAGGTTTTGCTGATCAGCAATCTGCGCAGGATCGGCTAAACTTTTTTCGATTTCCAGATATCTTGTTTCTATCTCTTTTAACTTCTCAAGCATAATTGGGTTATCACTTTAATATTAAGCGGAGGTTGACACCGTTTCATTGGTAGCGTTGAGATTTGGATTTTCCATCCCGAAACCAGCTTCGCGCCGTTTGGTCGATTCGATTCGCGCTTTCTTGTACCACGCCTTAAACTCAGGCGTCCAAGCACTGTCGTGTAATGTTGCTCGTTTGCGATAGGGGACGTAGTTGCCCAGATGCCAGAGTGTATTTCGGTAGAGCGCGAAATCCCCTGCTTCTAGATGCAACTGTACCGCTCCGGGCATACTGCGACAGTATTCGAGGCAGAGCGGTTCCCGCTCTTCAGCGGATTTGCCGTCAAGGTCCACACCCGGTATCGGTCGATCTGGGAAGCGTTCAATTTCCGCTGGTAAGTCTCGCCTCAGATGACTACCGAAGACAAACCATGTCGAACTGTCTTCATACAAGGCGCAATTGATCTGATTGAAATGGTTGATGTCGTTAAACACCTCATCCCACATTGAGAGTAGCAAACCTGCGGCGTTATCGCGCCAGTCACGGTGCCACGGCGTGCAATATGGCAGATCCGCAGGTTCAAACAGAATGCCAAAGTGGTCTCGATCGCCATGCCGATGACGCGGCGTTAGGATCTTAGCGATGGCATCAACTAGTGGTGGTAGATTGGCGTAGTCAATGAAAGGTTGCTGGTCAAGGTCGTAGTTTGCAACAGGTTGGAGTCGCTGCACTTGAGGACCACTTTGCTCACGGGCAATTGCTCTCGCCCTATCACTGATTTGTCGCAGATCTCGAATCAGTGAAGGGGGAAGAATCTTTCGGAAAACTGTGTAACCGAGCATATGGTATTCTTCAATATGTTTATCAGATACTTGAAACCCCATGCGTTACTTTCTCCTCCACCTTCTATTTACTGCGATTTTTTTCAGAACCTCAGAAGGGCAGACGGTCGCTTGTACAATTTATCAGTTGACCCCTGCCCTCTCCTGTTTGATAGCCCCCCATTCAGTGCTGTCACGACACAACGCTTGCATTCTGAAGGGTTCAGCTGCCGGCCTTTATGACTAAACTTTATGGCTCATTTAATTTTCATCGGCAAGACCGTATCTGCGACGGAAGCTTTCTACACGTCCCGCCGTATCAACAATTGTCTGCTGTCCTGAATAAAATGGGTGACACTTTGAACAAATTTCTACGCGGATTTGGGGTTTTGTAGAATAGGTTGTATATGTTGCACCACAGACACAATTGATGACGCATTCCATTGTTTCTGGGTGGATATCTGATTTCATGAGGATCTTCACCTCCTTGTTGCTTAATGGTCAACTCAGCCCTACCACTGATACCGTCCACTGCGGGCGGGCCCGTTAGCTTTGGTGTTGTTTATCATCATATCAATAAACTGCTCATTTGTCTCTGTTTTTCCTAAGTGTTCGACAAGGAGTTCCATTGATTCAGCGGTGTTCATCTGCCCCATGAATTTGCGCAGAATCCATGCCTTGCTGAGTATCTCTGGTTTTAGCAGCAGTTCCTCGCGTCGGGTCTTTGATTTGCCGATGTCGATGGATGGGAAGATACGCCGCTCTAGCAGAGAACGCTCTAGGTGGATCTCCATGTTTGCAGTCCCTTTTAGTTCTTCATAAATATGCTCATCGCCTCGGCTTTCGGTATCAACCAATACGGTGGCTATAATCGTTAAGCTGCCGCCTTCCTCAAACTTTCGTGCCGCCCCGAAAAACTGACGCGGTTTCATAAATGCCAGTGCGTCAATACCGCCTGACAATGTTTTACCACTGTGCGGTGCGACAACGTTACAGGCTCGCACGAGACGTGTCATGCTATCGAGCATAATCACCACATCTTTGCCATATTCGACCCATCGCTTCGCTTTTTCAATGACCATATCCGCAACTTGCACGTGTCGTTCTGGATGCTCATCAAAGGTTGAACTGATAACCTCCCCTTTTATGGACCGGGAAACATCTGTCACCTCTTCCGGACGCTCATCAATCAACAGGAAAATGAGCATCACTTCCGGATGATTCTTCTCAATACCGTGTGCGATATTTTTTAAGATTGTGGTTTTGCCGCTGTAAGGTGGGGCTACAATCAGTCCACGCTGCCCCTTACCGATCGGGGACATCAAATCCGTAATACGTGTAGAAAACTCTTTCGGATTATGTTCAAGTATTAGTTGCTCATAAGGGTAAACAGGGGTCAAGTTATCGAAAAGGATTTTATCCTTTGCGACTGCTGGGGCTTCGTCATTGACTTTTTCAATTTTCAACAATGCGAAGTAAAATTCATCTTTATCGCCTCCCTTTTTAGGGGGCCGGATTTGTCCCTGAACCTCGTGACCTGTACGAAGATCAAATTTTCGTATTTGCGAGGGCGAGACATAAATATCATCGGTACTTTGCAAATAGTTATAGCTTGATGACCGAAGAAACCCGTATTTTTCTGGTAAAATTTCAAGGATACCCTCTCCGAACAATAGGCCGCTGCTTTCTGCTTTGGCTTCAACAATTTGGGCAATGAGCTCCTGTTTGCGGAGGCTACTGTATCCTGTCAGCCCCAGCTTCCGAGCCATACCATTCAATTCGGAGATCGTCATCTCTTGAAGTTTGACAATGTCCACATTCTCCATAATTTTGTTGCTCCTCATTGCGAGATTCTAACTGCTTGCAGATTGCCTAATACTCATGTCTTTCATACTAATCCAAAATTGCACAAAGCATTTGCAGTAGACACTCCACGGTTAACGCTACGTTTCGGGAAAAGATGGTATACGCCGGACGATCATGTAACAGGTAAGTAGCAACCTCATAAAAAAAGATGTGCAATTACTCACTAGTTTGTTTTTATAGACTACAACTTATGATCGTTGGCAGCATAGTGGTGGGAAATTATCGAAAAGAAAGTTGGATTAAATTAAGATAGAAAGACAAGGATACGCAGAATAGTGGTTGGTTAAGTGGTGAATTATAAGGAATTCCCAAACGGGTAACATAGAAGAGGCATCAAATCGGTGTTTGAAGGCGTTCAAGATAATACGAAATATAGCAGCGGACGGCTGTCGGTGGGAATTATTCCTATTGATGCTAAAATTATACATTAATGGACCGTACAACGTCAAGCATTTTATTTGAGAACTATAAAAATATTCATAGGGCTTACGCGAATTGAACAGAAAATTGGTATATTTTGCTGAAAAGTCGTTATTTGGTCGCATCTAACCCCCTAAATCCCCCTTGTCAGGGGGACTTTGGAAGATCAGGGGGACTTTAAGAGGAAATGCGTAAGTCCCCATTCAAACGGATGAATAGATAAAACCTTCAACCTTAGTGACTTTTCTCAATTTTCCCGATGAGAATGAACGGGAACGGTTATGAATCTTACGGCTCTAAACTTGCTGCATCGTCCGTCTGTGTCTCACTTTCTACGCCGGCTGTCAGCTGCAAGAAAAGTTCCTCGAGTGTCATTTCGATGGAACGCATCTCAAGCAAATTCCAACCGTGCTGAATGATGCTTGATGAAACTGCTGCGCGAATATCTGTATTCAGTTCATAATTGATGTGGAATGTTGGATTGACGTTATCGTTTAAGCCTCGGCTTTCGACACGGCTGACACCGGGGAGATTTTCGAGGACGGTTTTGACCTCTGCTTCTGGACCCGATACCTCTATATAAAGGGTTTTGGTATCGCCCAACTCTGTATGCCCATCGTCACCTGTGTCAATGGAAACGGCGCGCCCTTCCGAAAGTTTTACACCACCGGCGATCTTACCGTCATTAATCACAATCAACCGCTCACAGGTCATACTCGCTTCGGGGAGGATGTGTGTACTGAGGATGATTGTGTGTTCCTTGCCAAGTGCCTTGATCAGTTCACGGATTTCAATAATCTGCCGTGGATCGAGTCCGGCTGTAGGTTCGTCGAGAACAATGACATCTGGATCGTGGATTAGTGCCTGCGCCAAACCAACACGCTGGCGATAGCCTTTGGACAACTGTCCGATAATCTGACCTCGCCGCTCGGTCAAACCACAGGATTCAACCGCCACCTCCAATCGCTCGGTACGCTTGCTTCGCGGCACGCCTTTAATTTTTGACACAAACTTGAGATAGCCGGTGACGGTCATTTCTGGATAGAGCGGCACACTTTCGGGTAGGTAACCGATATGCTTACGAACATCCAAGGATTGTTTGAAAACATCGTATCCTGCGACCGTTGCATTTCCGCTGCTGGCGGGCATAAAGCAGGTCAAAATTCGCATGGTGGTGGTTTTACCAGCACCATTTGGGCCCAAAAAACCGATAACTTCGCCTTTGTCGATACGAAAGGAAATTCCTTTTAATGCCTGAAATGGTCCGTAATTTTTTGTGAGATTTTCAACTTCGATCATCCACCGATCTCCAGTAATAAATCTGTTTGCCATCATCAAGGAGTCATTGCCCTTCAAGCTGCGGCGTTGCTACGAAGTATCGCTTGAAAATCCCGATGCCTTCCATATCATTATTTTCCTTAACGTTGGTGCAGCTACTTTGGTTACCAGACTCAAGCAATCGATAAAATAAGAGATGAATACACAATAAGGTTTAGGCTCCTGCTGTATTGATTTTACCTCTGTGAACGCTTTGACGGGATTTTGGACATAAGGTTGATTAGATGTTCGCTCCGACTATAGGATGTAGCAGAAATTTTTCGAGAATCGTAAAATTTGATATTACAACTGCTCTCGACAATCCTTTAAGATCCTTTAATTCTTCGGGCGGGGCAAGATGAAGATTAATTTATTAATTGGGTAATTTCCGAGCGATGTCCGGTGCGGTTGGATGAAGATTAAAAAAATAATTCGGTAATTTGCTAGCGACGCCGGCGCGGTTGAAAACCGCGCCTACCGTGTGTTTGGAGGCAAATCGGGATTACCGATTTAAATACTTAAACTTCATCCAACCGCACCTACCGGGTCTGGGGAAATATAGAATTACCCGTTTAATTTCTTAAAACCCATGATGCCCCGCCTACGGATTCGGATCATTCCAAAATCACTCAAAAAACCGAAAGCTAAATAGCCCTAGCAATCCTTGAAATACCGTTGACGCTCTCCGCAATCTTTGATATACTGAGCGCAGTTTGAGATACGATTTCATCTACTTAAAATCAATCCATCAAGGAGTGCAGCATGAAAATTGACAAAATCGAATCCTTTTTCATCGGTGGTGGTTACGTGGTTCGCATTCACACCGATAACGGTATCAGTGGCATCGGTCAGACCGCCTGCTGGGGCTATCCCGAAGCGGTCGACAGAATCGTCGCAACCTTTGAAAAGTATCTAATCGGTCAAAACCCCCTGCGCATCGAACATCACTGGCAGTATCTCTACCGCATGGGTCCGTTTCGCGGCACCGCCCTCTGTGGTGCGATCAGTGCGGTAGATATTGCGTTGTGGGACATCAAAGGTAAGCATTTCGGTGCACCGGTATGGGAGTTATTGGGTGGGAATTGTCGCGACAAGATTCGCCTACATCTTATGGCGGGTGGATCGACTCCGGAGACAATGTTTCAGAGCGCGAAAGATGCGGTGGAAGAAGGATTCACTGCGCTGAAGTTTGATCCGGTAATCGGTGGCTATCAGGATATGGCGTTGGATCGCTTGGTCAAGACCGCTCGCGATCTGGTTGCAGCGGCGCGAGAGGGAGGTGGTCCCGATCTCGACCTCATCGTCGAGGTCCATCGCAAACTCACGCCGATGAATGGGATTGTCTTGGCAGAAGCGTTGACACCTTTTAATATTTACTTCCTTGAGGATCCCATCCAGATTGACAGCATTGTGTCGCAGGCGGAACTTGCCAAACGGATGACCGTTCCCTTGGGGAATGGTGAACGTCTGACGACGATCTGGGAATTTCGTGAATTGCTCGCTGCGGGTGGACCTCAGTATGTCCGACCGGATGTGGCGTTGGCGGGCGGATTGACCCAATGCAAAAAGATCGCTGCAATCGCTGAATCGTACCACAGTGCAGTTGTTACGCACAATTTCTTGGGACCGTTGGTTACGACAGCTTCGTTACACCTCGACGCGAGTATCCCGAACTTCATCACCCAGGAGTACACCAAGGGCGACGAATCACCCGACAATGCGGTTTATAAAACGTGCTATCAGCGTGAGGGCGGTTATATTCCCATTCCCGAAGCACCGGGACTTGGCGTGGAATTGGACGATAGTCTGATAGAGCAGAGACCCTACCAGCCGATGAACACCGGTCAGACTCTGTTGAGGAAAGATGGTTCGGTCGCTTATGCTGTATGACGGATAAGCGGTTAGGATACCACTTCCCGATTTATCGGGATACTGTTTCCAACTGTGCCTATGCGGTGCGGTTGAATGAAAATTAAAAAAACAGTTCGGTAATTTGCTAGCGACACCGGCGCGGTTGAAAACCGCGCCTACCGTATGTTTCGAGGAAAATAGGGATTACCGATTTATAGTGGACCTTAGAATTAATGAAACACTCCAAATCGGTGCGGTTACATGAAGATAAAAAAACAGTTCGGTAATTTGCTAGCGACACCGGCGCGGTTGAAAACCGCGCCTACCGTGTGTTTCGAGGAAAATCGAGATTACCGATTTAAATACTTAAATCTCATCAAACCGCACCTACCAAGTGAGGGGCGAAAGTGTATATTTATTTTTAGAATTCACTATAAATACTTTAGGACTTACGCAGTTGAATGGTCAAAGCCTTGTAGTTCGGCGATTCATCACCGCAGGATACTGTTTCTCATACCCGATGAATCGGGCAACTACAGTATCCCCCTCTATCCCCCCGCAAGCAGGGGGAGGGAAGAACGCGCAATGAATTGCGCTACTACAAACCGAAGGGCGTAACTCCTATACTTAAACTTCATAAAACCGCACCTACCGGCCCCGATAATTAGTTTACCCCGATTTATCGGAGGGATCGAAATCGAGGGGGCGAAAGTGTATATTTATTTTTCAGATTCACTATAAATGCCCAACAGATCTGGCAACGCATGTAAGGTCTGGATGGTCTCTCCCCATTGTCCAGTCTGCGTTCCATCTCTGTCTAGGAGAATCGCACGGATGCCGGCGGCGTGCGCTCCCATGATGTCTGCCTCGAAGGAATCTCCGACGTGAACTGCTTCTTCTGGGGAAACACCAACGGCATTCAAAGCGTATTCAAAAATGGCTGCGTCCGGTTTGGCACTCCGTACCCGCTGATCATGGGAGGCGACGATTACCTCAAAATAGGGGGCAAGTCCAAGTCCTTCAACCATGGCGTGTAAGGGCGTATCCCAGTTGGAAATGATCCCCATCTTTAGGTTCATCTGCTGCAATCGGTCTAAAGTTGGCAAGACATCTTCGTAAAGCGTGGCGTTGTTACGAGAAAATAGGGCGTGTTCGTATTGCAAAACTTCCCACGCAATCTGATCTATATGTTCGTGCACTCCCAATTTTTTAAGAAAAACGCAGCAGGCATCAAGTTGTCTGAATATTGTATCTCGTATGTTATCTGTCGGTTTTGAGGCTTCATACGCTTCGGTTAGAATTGCCCGCGCTTCGTCGTAGACAGACCAATCTAGACGCAGTTGATACCTATCGCCAATTTTACGAGTAGTTACACGCAGCGGCTGCGTCCAAAAGATGAGTGTCGCAAAGAAATCGAAGAAAACGGTTTTTGTCATTGAAGTTCTCTATTATATGGACGAAATTTGGTTATACATCATGCCTCAAATAAAAAGAAAGTGCAAAGCACGAAGAGAAACCGAGTTTTCAAGAAAAAACTCGGTTTCTGTTGCATGATTTCTTAACATGAGCATACATCATTTGTCTTTCGACAGCTAAACCCAGAAAAAGTTTACAGTCTTTTCAAGATACTCAGTTGAGGAGGTTTTCTATGATACCGTGGATTTTTGTCCATAGCCCGCTTGAACATTGGCTGCCCGACTACCGACGGACATTCGACGCTTGGGAGGATGGGGGTGTGCGTGGCATCGTGTTCGGTTACTTGCAGTTCATGCAGGATGACGGCACAACGATTCGGACCTTTGCACCTGACCCGGAGGTATACAGATCATTTGGGGTGAGTCCACCGCCGGAGGCACCGCGTGATTTGGAGAAAGCGAAACAGCTGCACGCCATGTTGGACGATGCTGCCTCACGCGATTGGCATATTATGACCTTCAGCGTCCCCGGCGGCGGTGGGACGCGACCGTTGGAGGAAGATCCTTATGGTGCGGTGGGATTTGCCGCCAGCGTTCAGGATACGATGAACGCCTACCCGCAAGCGCACGGTGTTATCATTGATGGTCCGGGGGAACAGCACTACGAATTAGCCTTCCATCACGGTGGGGAATTGCTTGAGATCCGTGAGCATGAGCGGCATCGTTTCGCGGCTTTAGGGAAGGACATCCCCCGTTTGGAGCGAGGTATCGCACACTTATGGGAACGGCTTCACAACCTGACGCCGTCTCTGGTACGGTATCAGGCGCCGGGTGGAATGCTGGCAGCACTGACACTATTTGATATCAATGAGGATGTGCTTTACTGGTTGCGGACCCGTCAAGAAACTGCCTTGGGTTATATGCAGGCTGTACGCGCCCAACTCGACCAGTTGGAGTGTAAAGTGGAATTGGGTGGTATCCCGCGCACGGCGACCTTTTCTTCGCTCACCGGACAGAACTATCAACAGATGGCGTCGCTTTTCGACTACATCTTCCCTAAGCACTATTTCTGGCACCGGGGCTTTGATGGGATGTACGGAACGATTGCCCGTTGGGTGCAGATACTTTCTGAGTGGAATCCCACGTTGACGGAAGCGGATTGCTTTGCGGTGGTAACATCGTTATTTGGTATTGACCTGCCGGGCGTTCACTCGTTGATGGATATGGAGATGGGGTTCCCGGAGGAGTTCTTCTCGGAGGTTGTGTGGAGCGAAACGCAACGTGCGTTAGAGGCTATCGGGGACGATGATAAGGTCGTCGCTTGGGTGTCTACGGGGCGCAGTCCGCACGCTGGCGACGCGATGACGGCAAGAGATCTTCATAACATCTTGGCAACCTCCGAACGGGCAGGGCTGAAGCGATTTCTGTTTCACCCAGATCCAGACCTCGGTGCGGCGGAATGGCGGGTGATTTCGGGGTTGTGCGGGAATTTGTGGCGGGAAGACCCCAACGGATATTGGCCCTCTGACACTCAGAAGCCGGATGCGTTCAGCGGTGGTAGAAAACCGTCACGCTGAAGGAGTTGAATTGGGAAAATGAATAAGTATAGAGTTGCGGTTGTCGGTGGGGCGGGAACTTGGGGGAGCAGGTATCTACACGCCTACGCCACCCATCCAGCCTGCGAAATTATTGCATTGGTTGACCGTGCCAAAGACCGCAGACAGACTTTCGCTGACCGATACAGCGTTGAAGTTGTCTTTGATTCGTTAGATGATCTGTTAGCGAGAGAAGTTCCCGACATCGTTTCGGCGATTCTCCCGACTTCGCACAATCCTGATGTGGTGATCGCCTGCGCTGAGGCTGGCGTCAAGGTGGTCTCATGCGAAAAACCGATAGCGGTTGAACTGTCTCAGGCGGATGCGATGGTGCGTATTTGTCGTGAGCGGGGCACCGTTTTCAGTTGCGGTAGTGTCTACTCAGGTGTTCCGTATCTGTTAGAGACAATTGATTGGATCGGTGCCGGGAATATCGGCAAGCTTACCGCTGCTGCGATTCCGAGTGGATTGCCACGTGAAGTATCGGGCGGGGGCTGCGTTCAACTGACGCTGCTTCCGTTGCTCACCGGTATGGAGGTGGAATGGGTCGAAGGTTGGACGTTACCGCCGGACTTGGACTGGATGCCGCCGGTTGATGTTTCTGCGTCGGAGATTGACTGTCCCGCCTATGGTCGTCTGGGGTTGTCCAACGGCATCGTCTGTGAGATTCCTGTGCCACCGACCGAACCGGGTGGATCCTGTCCGGTCATGGTCGCGGGGGAGAATGGGCAGGTGTGGATGACCGGTCCTAAGCCTGTGTTTATTCAAGGAAGCGGTGCAGCTTCGACTCCGGTTTACCCTGATTTTCTTGACACCCCTTCACCCGACGACTTCTTTACGCGCCGGATTGAGTGGCTCATGCAGGCGTTTGATACGGGTCGGGATGTGCTGGACAGTGGGCATGGATATCGTCAAGCGTTGGAAATTGCGATTGCGCTGAAGCAATCTACCGAGGGTGGACACCGACGGATTTCTTTGCCGTTGGCGGATCGCTCGTTGCGGATAGTTCCGCATCCCTATCGACTGTTGGGGGGTGATGTGGCGGGTTGGGAGAGTATTGGCTATAGGGGTCCGCCGAACGCTGAGTAGATTTATGGGATAGGTGTGAGGAGGTTCAGGGTGCACGTTCAATCCAGCCTACGGACTGATATAGTTGTCTGAATCGCGGATTAAACTGATGACGCGGATTGCGCGGATTATTGTTTGCGTGGATTATTGTCTGAATCAGGATTTAAGGATTAGCAGGATAAGAACTACTATGAAATCTCCGTTCTCTCGTCTTCTCGTTTTCCCGTCCTCCCATTTTCTGATTTTTGCCGTCGTGGCAACCCTTCTCATATCCCAAGCAGCTGCTCAAGTGGTAGAAATCCCCGACCCAAACCTTGAAAGCGTCATCAGGGAAACTCTGAATATCCCCGACAACAGTCCTATCACCCAGCAGGAGATGTTACGACTTACCAAACTCAATGCAAGACAGAAACAGATAGCAGATCTAACAGGTTTAGAATATGCTATCAATATAAGATCGCTTATCCTTCCGCACAACAACATAAGCAACCTTAACCCACTGGCAAACCTAACCAAGTTAGATCATCTAGGGTTGTGGGTAAATCCGATTTCAGATTTATCTCCACTCCAGAACCTCACCCAATTAAGAGGGCTTGATCTCGCCGGTTGCCGTATCTCAGACCTAACGCCTTTATCTCAGCTAATACGATTACAATGGCTGACCCTCCAGTGGCAACAAGACACATGGATAACTGACATCACGCCACTAGCGAATCTAACAAACCTACGTGATGTAAAGTTGAGTGGCAACCGGATTGTCAATACAAGTCCCCTTGCAAACTTAACCATGTTAGAAATCTTGTGGCTTGATAACAACAGAATCAGTAATCTCAACCCACTCGCTCAACTGACCCAGTTAACAGAGCTTCGTATTGAGGGTAACTCGATTATTGATTATACTCCACTTGATGAATTGTCCTTGACAGATCTTATTCGTGACGAAGTTTGTAAACTCCCCGGACTTCCAATCCAAGACCGAATCGAAAATCGCAATCTGCCCGCTATTTTCGCACCCTGGAGAGAGACAATCATTAACCGTCCCGATCTATCAAGTGAAGATCGACTGTCATACCACGATTTGTATTGGCAGTATCCTCCTTTCGGACTTCGGTTCAAACTCACCCCACAAGGTTATGAACTCAGCGGTAACATAGGAGACGCACTATCAAGACGCGATGCGTTACTCGCCAAGACCCCCAACATGCTTATACTCGCTGAAATCCGTGTGCGGGATGCAGATATCGGTTTTCATTATCCCGAAGATTGGCCACATTGGCTGAGAGATGAGGCAGGAAATCTAGTTAAGAATCCAGAAACGGATTCTGTTTTCTTAATAGATTTCAGGAAGCCCGAAGTCCAAGACATCATCATTCAAAGAGTCGCTGCTGTTTCACAATGCGGATTATACGACGGCATTTTGATTGATTGGTGGAACGAAGGCAGCGTTACACTCGCAAGTCCCGACTGGTCTATACACTACACCACCGCAGCAGAAGAATTGGAGATAAAAACCTCACTGCTCAGGCGTATCCGCGCCCAGGTCCCCAACGATTTTCTGATAATCAGCAATAACAATCGACGCAAACTTCCGTTCTCAGCACCGTACATGAACGGCAGCTTTATGGAAACCTTCCGAGACAGAGTAAACGGACACTTTGAATATACCCGTGAGGGAATTATCGAAATTGAAGATGCACTCATCTGGTTAGAAGCGAATATGAGAGCACCCCAAATCAACTGCTTAGAGGGGTGGGGTATCCCAACCGAATCGCCAGACAGCCCGAATAATCGGCGATGGATGCGTCTCTTTACCACCATGAGTCTCACGTTGTCCGACGGGTATGTGCTTTATAACGTCGGGTGGGACAGGACTCAATCTTTCCCCGGACACCACCATCACTGGTATCCGTTTTGGGATGCGAATCTCGGACAACCCGCCGGACCCACCGCACAACGCTATCAAAACATCGAGGGATTGTATATTCGAGAGTTCACCAACGGTTGGGCTGTGTATAACCGCAGTGGTAAAGCCCAAACCATCTCTCTGCTAGCATCTGCTACCCCTGTCTCCGATAGGGGAAACAACGCTGTATCTCAGACCCACCTCCTCCCTGACCTTGACGGCGAAATGTATCTCAAAGCCAAAAATCCCGCTGATGTCAACGGCGATGGAAAAGTCAACATTTTGGATTTGGTACAGGTCGCCAACGGACTCGGTAAATCCGCTCCAGACCCCAATGGTGATGGCGTGGTCAACATTCTCGATTTGGTCTTTGTCGCCCAAGCCTTCAGCCAGTAGTATCACGTCTCTTTGCCTTCCTCCCACCATCAAAACGGATTCGTAACGCTATTCGCAAAACAATTTCTTCCATCTACCACCTGAAATCTGATATAATGGACGACTAAAACGTGAAACGTGAGAAGAAGGCTCTTGCCGTGTTCTGTACCTGAATCTGGATTTGGGGGATTTATACATCAGTCGCTCCACGATTGATTGAACTGACGAACCCGATACATAGCACTCCGCTGGAGTGCGGGGATTGGACGCATTGCTTTTCTATAGACATATCGCTCCTCTGGAGCGAAGGGAAGAGTACTTCAGCTTTAACGGAAAAACCGATGGATTTGCAATAGGTGGCATTTAGGTTAATTATAATTGATACTTTTGAAGGAGATACAAATAATGGAAGCATTTAAGGAACATGTTGGACTTGCAGCACCGTTGAATCGGTTGAATGTAGACACCGATCAGATTATTCCTAAGCAGTTTCTCAAACGGATTGAACGTACCGGTTTTGGACAGTTTCTGTTTTATGACTGGCGGTTTCACGATAATGGAGATCCGAATCCGGACTTTGTCCTGAATGATCCCCGTTATCAGGAGGCGAGTATTCTGGTTGCTGGGGCGAACTTTGGCTGCGGCAGTTCGCGGGAACATGCGCCGTGGGCGTTGCAACAGTACGGGTTCAAGGCAGTTATCGCGCCTTCATTCGCAGACATCTTTCGTAACAACTGCTACAAAAATGGCCTCCTACCCATCGCTCTGTCGGACGATGTGATTACTGGCCTGATGAAGCAGATCGAAGCACAGGAAGGATATAGGTTGATGATTGATTTGGAGGCGCAGCAGGTGGTTCAGCCTGACGGGACCGCACACCCCTTTGAAATCGGTGATTTTGAGAAGCATTGTTTGTTGAATGGCTTGGATGAGATTGGCTGGACGTTGCAATTTGATGAGCAAATCTCAGCGTATGAAGGGCGAATCGGAGATTAGTATAATCTAATTGGTGCATTTGTTCATTTCACAAGCTGGGAACCCTGATTTCATTGAGGCAGGCTCTACGGTACGATCACAGATTAGGAAATCTGTGGCTACGAGGGAGGACGGCATACGGAGCCCCGATAAAATCGGGCCTGGAGTGTGGGAGGAGAGCTCTATGACTGAAAAACAGGTTACACTGCCCATAACAGGGATGCACTGTACAAACTGTTCGGAAACCGTCGCCCGTGAGCTAGGGAAATTAGAAGGTGTGAGCGCGGCAAATGTCAACTACGCCACCGAGAGAGCAACGGTCGCTTTTAACCCATCTGTACTGGATGAAAATGTCATCATTGAGAGAATTAAAGACAGCGGCTACGGGGTGGCGATAGGCGCAATCGAATTGCCGATCACGGGGATGCACTGTGTCAACTGTGCCGCGAGCGTCGAAAAGGCACTTAACACGCTGCAACCGGGCGTGGTCTCTGCGACAGTAAATTTCGCTACAGAGAAGGCACAGATAACATATCTCCCCGGTCAAGTGACTCCCACCGATCTTATTTCTGCCGTTGAAGGGGCAGGCTACGGTGTCGTCGAAGCGGATCCCGATCAGCAACTAGAAGATGTTGAGCAGGCTGCCCGCAAAGCCGAAATCGACGAACAGACGCGGAAGTTTTGGACTGGTGCCGCTTTTTCCCTCCCGCTCTTTATTTTTAGCATGGCTCGCGACTTTGCGCTATTAGGGACTTGGTCTGACGCCCTTTGGGGCAACTGGTTGATGTTTGTTCTTGCCACGCCGGTACAATTTTACGTAGGGTGGGACTACTACACAGGTGGCTTCAAAGCGTTACGCAACGGTGCTGCCAACATGGACGTGTTAGTTGCGATAGGGTCGTCCGCTGCCTTCTTTTACAGCTTGCCTGTCACCGTTGCGTTGACGTTGGGCAGCACTGCCTTAGGCAGCCATGTCTATTTTGAAACTGCGGCGGTCATAATCACCCTAATCAAACTCGGTAAACTGTTAGAGGTTCGTGCGAAGGATCAGACCAGTGCTGCGATCAAAAAGTTGATGGGTTTGCAAGCGAACACAGCATGTGTGGTGCGTAACGGTGAAGAGATTGATATTCCCATTGAGCAGGTGGCTGTTGGCGACGTGGTGATCGTACGACCGGGAGAGAGGATTCCTGTTGATGGAGTTATTGTTGAGGGCAATTCTACTGTTGACGAGAGTATGCTCACCGGAGAGAGCATACCGGTGGATAAGGGAGAGGGTGACCCGGTAATTGGTGCGACCATCAATAAACAGGGGCGGCTCAAGCTTGAAGCGCACAAGGTTGGTGCAGAGACCGCGCTCGCACAGATTATCCGACTCGTCCAAGAGGCGCAGGGGAGCAAAGCACCAATTCAGCGTCTCGCTGATCGGGTGGCGAGTGTTTTTGTGCCCGCTGTCATTGCAATAGCGACTGTGACCCTGCTAGTTTGGTGGTTTATCATAGACGTTGGTTTTACACCATCAATGATCCGGATGGTAGCGGTATTGGTCATCGCTTGCCCTTGCACACTTGGGCTTGCTACGCCGACTGCTATTATGGTCGGCACAAGCAGAGGGGCGGAACAGGGGATCCTTTTCAAAGACAGCCAGGCACTTGAACTTGCTCATTCGCTCAAGGTGGTCATTCTTGATAAGACTGGCACGATTACGACAGGTGAGCCATCGGTGACGGATGTAGTGATTGCAGAGGGTGACAGGTCAAGCGTTATCACCAAAGCGTTAGGGAATGGGGGCGAAATAGAAGAGAGACAGAAGGAAGAAGCTGCAATTCTCTGGTTGGCTGCTTCGGCGGAGCGGGGGAGTGAACACCCGATTGGTGAAGCCATCGTACGAGCGGCGCAGGAACGTGGGCTGTCATTAGCGGAGCCCTCCCGGTTTGAAGCCTTAGCCGGACATGGCATCCTCGCTCAGGTCGAAGAGCATCAGGTCGTCTTGGGCAACCTCAAGATGATGGGCGAGCAGAATGTCGATCTCAACGATTTGGGAGCTGAAGCGGCGAAGTTACAGGCGGGGGCGAAAAGCGTGATCTGGGTTGCTGTTGACGGCAAAGCTGCCGGGCTGATCGCTGTGGCGGATACCATCAAACCCGGTTCCAAGGAAGCTATTGATCAGATGCACCGTCTCGGTTTGCAGGTGGTGATGGTCACCGGCGATAACCGAACTACGGCAGAAAATATCGGCAACGCTCTCGGAATTGATCAGATCCTCGCTGAAGTCCTGCCGGGGGATAAGGCGGCGGAAGTGAAGAAGCTACAAGGAAACATGGAGGGGGAATCTCAAGCTATCGGAGGTGTGGCGATGGTTGGCGACGGTATTAACGACGCACCGGCATTAGCCCAAGCGGATGTGGGCATAGCCATCGGCACAGGCACCGATGTGGCGATGGAAGCGGCTGATGTGACTCTGATAAGCGGTGACCTGCGGTCTGTGCCACAAGCGATTGCCCTCAGCAAAGCGACGATGCGCGTTATCAAGCAAAATTTGTTCTGGGCTTTTTTTTACAATGTCCTCCTCATTCCGGTGGCAGCGGGTGTGCTGCACCCGTTCACCTTCCTGCCGATGATGTTACGGGCACTGCACCCGGTGTTGGCTGCCTGCGCTATGGCTTTTAGCAGTGTGACCGTTGTCTGCAATAGTTTACGGATGAAGCGATAATTGATTTATGGTAGATTTTAGAATTAATTAGACGCTCCCAATCCACAACCAACCCCCTAAATCCCCCTTATCAGGGGGACTTTGGTAAATGTCTACTTATTTCTCTGATTTACCATATTTTGTGAAGGTCCAATACCACAAGGAAACAACCATGAAGATTTGTGAGCCCCTTAGAGGTATCGTTTTCTCTGTGATGTTCCTGATCTACCCCGTTTCGGCCTTGGCTGACGACTATTTCGATCAGATCACAGTTTTCTCTCACGGCAGGATCACCCGCTTTGTCGAAATGCCGATAACTGTTTATATTACACCGGCGTTACAAGCGGCATACCTTCCCGCGCTGCGGTATGCGATGCAGCAGTGGGAAGCGGTCTCCGATGGAAACATTCAGTTTCAAGAGTTACAAACGAGTAAGGACGCTGATATTTGGGTGCGTTGGGGACATGGCGAAGCAGCCTACATGGATATGACCTATGGAAAGGCGGAGCTCACACGCCACCGCACCGGGGATTTCTCCGTCGAAATTATCCTCTCACTACCTAAGCCTTCGTTATCAGAAAAAGTGTCGCAGGAAGAGACTCGAACAGTTTGCCTTCATGAATTTGGACATGCTATCGGGCTGTGGGGGCATAGTCCTGATCCACTTGACGTGAGTTTTTGGGCGTCAATTGCACAACGTCCAACCGCTCGGGATCGAGCAACATTACTGAAAGTTTATGCCACGCCACAAAACACGCCTCAACACGATGCTGCCATTAACATCTTAAAAAAGCAGCTCGCAACCAACCCAATGAACGCACGCACACATTACCTGCTAGGGACCATCTACGACGACAAGGGAGAGACTGAGTTAGCTGTTGCTAGTTTCAAAGCCTGTCTTGAAATAAACCCAGACTTCGACCCGGCACGGGAAACCCTTCTACAGGTATACCAGAGAGTTGGTCTCTCCCAACAAGCGGTGGACCTACTTGAAGAAACACTCAAGCAGATGCCTTCGTCCAATGATTACAACACAATCGGTGTGATGTACTATCGGACCGGAGAAATCGACCAGTCCGTAGCTGCTTTCCGAAAATCGCTCGAAATGAACCCCTACGACCCGACGCCTCGGAATAATCTTTATCAGATATTTCGGGAGCGAGGTATCGAGGCACTGAACGTTAAAGCGTATCAAAAAGCGGCGATGTATTTTGGCGAAGCACTCCAGTTCAAGCCGGAGGATGCGCTTCTGTATCGCCTTATGGGCGATGCTTATGCGAGGGAGGGTAGCCTCAAAAACGCCATCACGCAATACCGTAAGGCATTTGAATTCGATCCAGCCGACTTGGAAATCAAACAGAATCTCGCGGGGTATCTGAGCAATTATGGTGTAGAGTTGACAGGCACCCGGCGTTGGGAGGAGGCAATCGCTGCCTATCAGGAAGCACTACAATTGACTCCAACGCTGAATATCGCGTATGCAAACCTAGTGGATGTCTTGTGGAAACGCGCCAATACGCATCGCAAATCAGGGCATATCGACAAGGCGATTGATGCCTATCTCCAACTTATTCAGGTAGATGCTGATGCCGATGCACACAGTTTACTCGGCGAACTGTATCTGAAAAAGGGGGCATATCCACAGGCGATTGAGGCATTCCGGTCAGCGTTTTCCGCAAAACCTGATGATTGGCAATCTCGTAAGAACCTCGTTGCTGCCTACCATCATTACGCACAACACCTCGACAGCAAAGAACGGTACAATGAAGCAATAGGTCAGTTACGGCTTGCGCTTGCGCTGTCTCCCAAACAGGTGAACCTCCGCTTGAGTCTCATCAATACTTATCAACTTGCCGGCGACTTTTCAAGTGCCGAAAAAGAGTTGGAGTGGCTTTTGGAAAATACACCTGAGAGTTTACAGGCAGAAAACATCTCAAAGAATCTACACGTTGCACGCGGGAATACGCTCATGAATCAAAGAAGCTATACCGCCGCGCTTGCCGAGTTTGAAAAGATCGCCCCCTCGGCAAAAACCACAGAAATTTATAACACCATCGGTTATCTTTATCTGTTGAGAAGACAGCCAATTTTAGCGATAGCGGCTTTTGAATCCGCGTTAGCTCTTACGCCGACAAATAGAATTGCTTATCAAAATCTGTTGTCAATTGAATCCCAATTTGAGCGGCAGTTTGTCGATGACCGGCATTCACCACGCATTAAGAACCACCTTGCTCGTGCGAGAAATAGTCTTGTCGTGTGCTATATCCATCGTGATGAACTTCTAGACGCTGTAGAGGAATATCGCGCAGCGTTAGATGTTGAACCAACGGCGAAGGAAGTGAAAGTCGCACTGAGAGATACCGGCAGACAGTTAATATTGGTGTTACAAGAAAAGAATGCACGTCAGCAGATAAGCGATGTAATGGATTGGATTCAGGAATTGGACGTTGACAGTTTGAGCGTTGAACAGTTACTCGACGGTGACAATTAGAACAACTGGAGGGGATAAATGGAGGGACTACGGAATATCAATTCAAGGTTAGAGTTGTTTGTAGATGATTGGCTGATCGAGGAGATGAATGGCGTTGACCTTCAAATGCACAGTCCCATCTCTCAAGAGGTCGTCCTTGAGTTCAATCAGCCGTGGGAGGGATCGATAAGTTATGACCCGGTGGTGATGAAAGAGGGCGATCGCTATCGGCTGTGGTATCGGGGGTGCGGTTCGGAATCGACATGGGAAGACCAATGTACAGCCTATGCAGAGAGCACAGATGGCGTACATTGGGAACGTCCTACGTTGGGAATCTTTGAGTTCAACGGGAACCGGGAAAACAACATCGTCCTGCAAGGGACCGAGGCGAAGGCGTTGTGTGTTTTCAGAGATGGCAACCCGAATACGTCAGACTCGGAACGCTACAAAGCGATTGGGGTAGGTCCTCCAATAGATAAACGTGCGACATTGCGAGGGTTTACCTCCCCAGATGGAGTACATTGGCAGACGCTGGATCGAGATCCGATCTTGATAGCACCAGACGATCCGTGGCCCATGTTTGATTCCCACAACGTTGCATTCTGGGATACGATGCAAGACCGGTACGTGATATATGCACGGGGTTGGATTCCGCCGGGCATCCGATCCATTCGCCGAAGTGTTTCAGATGACTTCCGTCATTGGTCCGACTTGGAATTCATTGATCTGGGAAATTCGCCAATAGAACATCTCTACAAAAACGCCTGCACACAGTATTTCCGCGCGCCCCACATTTACCTGATGTTCCCCAAACGTTTTGTCCCTGACCGTAAGTTCGATAAGGATTGGCCAGCCAGCGGTCTCTCCGAAAGTGTTTTCATGACCAGCCGCGATGGCGTACACTGGGATCGGCGTTTTATGGAACCATTCTTGGGGCTTGGATCCGATCCCGACAGTTGGACAGACCGAAATCTGTACATTGGCGTGGGTGTTGTTCCAACGGGATCTGCAGAAATGTCGGTCTATTTTATGGAGCATTACCGGCGTCCATCTATCCGCCTCCGGCGCGGTGCACTCCGAACCGACGGATTTGTCTCCGTTAATGCGCCCTACGCCGGCGGTGAATTTTTGACGAAACCGTTGATTTTTGAGGGAGATAAGTTAGTCGTTAATTACACGACATCTGTAGCGGGAGGCTTGCGCGTTGAAATCCAAGACGCCAACGGACAGCCAATTGATGGGTATCGGTTATCTGAGTGTGTTGAGATTTTTGGGGATGAAATTGAGCGGGTTGTCAGATGGGAGAACGGCAGCGATGTTAGTTCGTTGGCGGGTAGGGCGGTTCGTCTCCGCTTTGTTATGGCAGCGGCAGACCTGTACGCTATACAGTTTCGAGTATAGATTAGGAAAAGATGATAGAGATGCGTGACAAAATTATTCATCTTTATCCTTTTGCTCTCCATGATGACCTTCCGGTTGCTGATTGTTTATACCGATGAGATGAAAGAATAGTTTGTCCAGTTTGTCCTCAATTCTGTCCATTCTTGCATTGAGATTACCTGACAGATTATCTATTTTGCCGTTCAGTCCTTTTTCTATGCTGTCTATTTTGCCGTTCAGTCCTTTTTCTATGTTGTCTATTTTATCGTCCAGTCTGTTTTCCCTGTTGTCGATTTTCTTATCCAGACCATCTATCTTCTTATCTAAACTATCTAACTTGTCGTTAATATAGGTTTGTTTGAAGTGGATTCTTACGACATAGGCTATTAAACCAGCAAAAACAGATAGACTTGCGACAACGCGAAAAACTATTGAAACCCAATCTTCAAAGATGAGATTTTCCATGATATAGTCCTCCATGGCTCATGTTAAAAAACCGTGCAACAGAAACCAAAATGTAAAGTGTGATATTGGAAGGATGGAAGGTTGGTTTGCCTCCTTCCATCCTTTCCCATGGCATCAGCAGAAACTTGGAAGATTGGTCTTTCTTGCTTTGGTTCTACCCATGTTGATAGCATACGAATGTGCCAAATTCACACTGATGAATAATCGCTTACTAGCCGATATTTAGGTAACGTGCTGCATCGGCTTCCTGCCATTGGAACTGTAGGTGTGCTGTTTCGTGTGGCTTGAAGGGCTTTATCACCTCATCAATAGGTGTGCCTAACACATCAATCCGCTCAAGATCTGCGACCCCGTAACCCATTTCATCCGCATAGTGGAACAGACCGATCTCCAACGGTTCAAATCCCATCGCCTTCGTGGTTACGGCGTCCGCAGCAAACACATCAGCACTGGCAACAGCAATTCCGAGCGGAATCGAATCTGTACCTCCGGGACCGTTCCCCTGCAAGCCAAGGGTGCCGTCAATCACAGCGATATCCGGGCACAGATGGCGTGACAGGCGAATCAGATTGATGTTCAGCGTTTGCGCCTCACGCGGCAATTCTCGATCGGCGTGGCTATGGTAGCCGTGCATTTTGATACGATCTGAGAGATGGAGCGTTCCCATAATCATGTTTTTGAGGGCAAGCGTCACCACATCGACATCGTGCGTTTTTGCAACCGCAACAGAAATTGTGCATGGACAATCGAGCACAGTTTTGGGCATCCGCACGGGCACTTCGCTGCGATCAGCAAGAACGACGGGAGTCTCTTCCCAATTCTCATCTTGATGCAGGTCTACTAGCCGAATCGGAATGGCATATTCGTCGAGCAAAGATTTGTAACCGAAATTCTCGAACGCCTCTCCCGAAAATGCTTGGTTGGCACCTTCTGCGATGATAATCTCTTTTGGTGGTTCCGGCACAGTCAGCAAGAAGTCCATTGCGCCACGGATTGCGTCAACGTGTGATGAGGCGAGCTGATTTGTGCTGGAAAGGAAATTCGGCTTCAACATCACCTGCTCGCGCAACTTTGGTGTGACATCGTCGCGCACGAGGTCCAGAGCGGTGAAGACATTTTGGCGTCGCTCGCCGGTTCGGGCAAGTCCGACTCTCGTTTGATTGGTAGCCATCGGCATCCTCCTTGTTTGTTTCACATTTCCACATTTTCCTCGCAATATAACATCTGAGGAATAGAGCAATTCAGGAAAAGTCGTTGAGTGGTAGCGGGCGAGATGAGATCGCCCGGACTGTCTAAACTAGAGAGTTCAGCATCTGGGCAAAACGGGGAACGGCGGTCATTGCATCCTCGGCGGCTTCATATTCAATTGACAGATACCCTTTGTAACCCTGTGCCTTGAGCATCCTGACGATTTCGGAAAAATCTGCTTCCTCCTTGTCGTCGCTTCCTTTTGGGATCTCTGTCTTTGCATGGGCGGTTACGGCGTAAGGGGCGACACGCGCCAGCGAACCGTAGGGGTCTTGACGGAAGTTGCCTGTATCCAAATTCACGCCGACCCACTCGGAATCAACCGACGTAATCAGATCGATAACCTGATCTGCTGTAGACGTTATCCCTCCGTGATTTTCCAAAGCCAGCAAGACACCGCGAGGCGCAGCGTATTCCGCACACTCCTTCAAACCGTCGATTGTCCATTGGCGGGCTTCCGCCTCACTATGCCCTTCAGGCGTTCCTCCCGCAAACAAACGCAGGCAGGGTGCTCCAAGTTTAACGGAGATATCAACCCAATCCTTGACATACTCGATCTGTGCTGCACGTTCACCGGGGTCAGGGTCTGTGAAGCGATTTCCAACAGCTGCTGCCGAAACCTGTAACCCAAGAAGGTAGCATTGACGTTTCAGGGTGTACAAATAATCATCGTCCGTTGACGGGAAATAGTAAGCGGTCAATTCGACGCCGTCTACGTCCATTTCGACCGCTTTTTCAAGAAAACCTTCGAGACTCATTTCAGCACTTGTCAAATACTGGCGAAATGAGTAGGCGGCACATCCAATCTTCATGGTTGGTCTATGCCTCCTTACGTTCCAGCAGCTCAATTTCGTAGCCGTCCGGATCGTCAATGAACGCCATCTTCATGCCGCCCGATGTGAACTGTTCGCGCCAACCGTCGGGCCAAATTTCAATACCGTCCTTCTCCAACGTGTCACAGTAAGCGACGAGATCTGGAACCCCAATGGCGAAGTGCATTAAATCCTCCGGGACATTGAGTTCATAATCGGGTGAATAGGTTAGCTCGACGGTGTGCAGGTTACCGGGTAGTTCCAGATGTGCAATCTGATTACCGGCAGGCGATTTGTCGCTTCGACTTTTAACGACAAAACCCAGATGATCGCAATACCAATTAATTGATTTATCGAGGTCACTTACTCGAACGCGGGTGTGTAAAAAAACAGCCATTTGGTTTCCTTTCTGTTGTCGATTTTGGATGAATCAATTGAGGCAGAAATGCTATGAATAATGATAACACACCCTCCACTATCAAGCAAGCCCTTTTACAACTGAATCCGATCTCAGGGGACTTTCGGAATATTCGTATTGAAAAATGGTGTTAGATGTGAGATAGTTATAGAAAGTTCATTGGTTTATTGATTGATTGAACTGATAAACTCTATACATCGCGCTCCTCATGAAGATTAATTTATTAATTGGGTAATTTCCGAGCGATGTCCGGTGCGGTTGGATGAAAATTAAAAAAACAGTTCGGTAATTTGCTAGCGACACCGGCGCGGTTAAATGAAGATTAAAAAAATAATTCGGTAATATTGTTATTTGTGTTATCGTAGTGCCAAAGGAGGTATTCTCTGATGGCAAAACATCATACACTTGAATTGAGTGAATCCGAAATCCAAGCCCTGGTTGAACTCCGAGATAAAGGCGAACCGGCTTATCTCCGAGAACGAGCAACGGCACTGTTGAAAATACATCAAGGCGTTTCTCCGCATGAAGTTGCACGTAAGGGCTTGTTGAAAAAACGCGACCCTGACACCGTCTATGCGTGGTTGCGTCGCTATCGCGAACAAGGTCTGCGTGGGCTGTCTCATAATCCCGGTCGGGGTCGAAAACCTGCTTTTTTCCCCAAGTCGGCTGAAATGGCCAAATCAGAACTCTTACAAGCTATCGGTCAAGATCCGGGGCAAATCCCTCCGTATCAAACCCGCTGGACGCTGCACACACTCGGTCAGGTCGTACCCTGGTTGCGGGACATCTCTGTGCCGGGCATTCACCAAATCCTCTCACGGGTGGGGATCAGCTATAAGCGTGCCAGAGACTATGTGCGGAGTCCGGATGTCGATTATACTGAAAAACTTTCTTGCGTCCAGCACGCTTTAGAAACTGCACGTGACACGCTGGAAACTTGCGTTGTGCTTTACCAAGATGAGTTTAGCTTCAAACGACAACCGACCCTCGCAACAGACTGGGCAGAGACCGGCACGAAGCAGCCCTTGGCACGGCGCAGTCACTGCTCCGAAGAAACCTGTTATGGCATCGGTGCGCTCAATCCACACACAGGGGAGGTCATTTACCAGCAGGTCGAAACCTGCACAGTGGTCGCACTGCATACCTTTTACACACAGATTTGCCAACACTACCCAAAAGCCGAACGTATCTATCTGGTTCAGGATAATCGAGCGATACACTTTCATCCGAACCTCACCGCAGCGCTCCTGCAACAGACAACGACGTTTGCCAAACCCACACCGCCTAACTGGACAGGCAAACCGTCAAACAAAATCGGCAAACTCGCCAAACTCCCTATTGAGATATTGCAACTGCCGACCTATGCCGCGTGGACAAACCCAATTGAGAAGTTGTGGCGCTGGGTGCGTCAGTCGGTTATACATCTCCATCGGCTCAGTAATGACTGGCAGGCACTTCAAGACAAAGTGCTTGCCTTCATGCAGCAGTTTAAAGACGGGTCACAGCAACTGCTACACTATGTCGGATTATTACCGAATTAATAAATTAATCTTCATAAAACCGCGCCTACCGTATGTTTCGAGGAAAATAGGGATTACCGATTTAAATACTTAAACTTCATGAAACCGCACCTACCGGGTCTGGGGAAATATAGAATTACCTGTTTAATTTCTTAAAACCCATCTGGAGCGAAATTGGTTATGCCGATTGTTAGTATGGTGTTGGGTTTCACGATTCGCGTTCAACCCAACCTACACAACCCTATCAACTATCGGGTCGAAATAAGAGACTTGAATTATAGGACTTTATCATGAATACGATTAAATATTTCCTTATTCTTGCGACGACAATCGCCGTGGTTTCGGTTGGATTGGCTCACGAACCAACAGAAAGCCCTGAACTAGATTCCAAATTGTATGAACTCCATTTTCAAGAGGGCAGGGCACACAATGATGGCGGGGATAGAGCACTCGCTCGGAAGCATTTCCTGATGACAATCTACCTGCATCCCGACCACGCTGGTGCGAACTATCAACTCGGACTGATGGCATATAGCGACAATAATTATTCGGCTGCCATCTCTTTTCTGGAAAGAGCGAGCGTGGAAATGTCCGATAAGATTGAACTCTATTACTGGCTTGGGGGCGCGTATTGGAAAAAGAGCCAAGCAGAAGGGGCGATAGAGAACTATCGAAAAGCGGTTGCACTCGATTCGCAGCACGAGAATCCTTATTCGCTCTATGCGTTAGAGAACCTCGCCGAAGTCTATACCCGGACGGAACGTCTCCAAGAGTCGATGGATGCTTATCAGGCAGCACTGAAGCGTGAAACACGAAGCGGATGGATTTCTAAAATTAGAGATCAGATTGCTGAGCTTCATTTGACGATGGGCACTTATCAAGACGATGGTAATACGCGCTACAATGAAAGAGGCGAAGCGATAGGTGGTATTGGCGATGGGGATATGCGCACCAATCGTTACTTCGAGATAGCGAGACATACGACGGATCCGGTTAAAGAGGCAATTTATTATGAGAAATCGATCGAAGCGGATCCAGGGATGTACCAGTCCTATTTTAATTTGGGTTGGGCGTTGACTCGACAAGGGAAATACGCTGAAGCGGTTCCTGCTTTTATCCGTTCAGACGAAGTTTGGCGACAAGATCGGAACTGGAATCCAGAAGCGTCCCCCAAAATCGACGCGCACGCATTTTTAGCACTCTGTTATGTCGAATTAGGGGAACCGGAAAAGGCACTTGATTACGCCGAAATAGCGTTGGGTTCCGCTCCAAATTACTATTACGGCTTGCTGTATAAAGCGAGAGCGTTGACCAAATTGGATCGTCCTCAAGAGGCAACACAGATTCTGGAAGGGTTGGTTGATGCAAATCCGGACGAAGCCGAAACATTGTACGCGCTTTACGAGGGTTATAGCGCAGCTTTAGAGCCAAAATTGGCACTTGCTGCGCTACACCAAGCTGTCCGCGCTCAGGTGGACAGTCAACAGAAAACACGTTGGCAACAAGAGATCAACGTGCTGAAAGGGAAATAATTATCAATCAGGACTTACGCGAATTTAGCATACGAGGGGTAGATGCTTGATTTTTAACCCCCTAAATCCCCAACCCCCTAAATCCCCCTTGTCAGGGGGACTTTGGAAAATCAGGGGGACTTACGAACGCGCTGCACAAGTCCTATCAATATCTCTTTCGTAAATTTAACCTAAAAAAGGAGAAGTATCATGACAAGATTCAACCGTTATGCCCTGATTGTGGGCATGATAGCTGCGATGATTTTATCAACGGGAGCTTTCGCTGCTGAGAATCCGTGCAACCCATGCGGTGGAGCAGCGACAAATCCGTGTAATCCCTGCAATCCATGTTCGGGGATGAAACACTTTGGAATTGATGACCCCAGAGGTAGAGATGTACTCACTTTCGATTCCAAGGCTCCGCTAGAAAAAATTGTCGGCACAACCAGCAAAATCACGGGTAGTGTTCAGGTCAACCCAAAGGACATCATGAAGGGATTGAAGGCCTCCTTTGTATTGGATCTCGCCAGCCTGAAGACAGGGATCGACAAACGCGATGAACATATGCGGGATAATTTCTTGGAGACAGCCAAGTATCCCAAAGCGATGCTCACCATAGACAAAGTAATCAAAGCCTCTGATAACATGCTCATGGATGGGAAGACGCTCATGGTGGACGCTGAAGGCACTTTATCACTGCACGGGGTTAAGAACACCGTTCAACTAAAAGATATTACGGTCACCTATTTCGACGAGAGCGAAGCCACCAAGGGGAGGCTGCCGGGTGATCTCCTGATAATCAACGGCGGTTTTTCGCTGAATCTTCCCGATTATAATATTGAAGTGCCGCAATTCATCTTTCTCAAATTGGCAGAGACAATAAAGGTGAGCGTGGATTTGGCCGGTTCGACAGCTACAGCAGTGGTAGCTAATCCTTGTAACCCGTGTAATCCATGTGCAGGAGTGAATCCTTGCAATCCGTGCGCGGGCGTGAACCCCTGTAACCCGTGTGCAGGAGAGAATCCCTGTAATCCTTGCAATCCATGTGCAGGAGTGAATCCTTGCAACCCGTGCAACCCCTGTGGACAGTAGGGTTAAGGAAGCACATATCTTCAGGGGAGGGTTTCAAACCCTCCTCTGACAAATAGGTTTGGAAGTATGCCAAATGAACGTATCCGTTATTATCCCCGCCTTCAATGAAGAGGAATCTATTGGCAAGGTCATCGCTGATATTCCCAAGGGGTGCGTTCAAGAGATTATTGTCGTTGATAACGGTTGTCTTGACCGAACGGCTGAAGTGGCTCGCGCTGCGGGAGCACGGGTAGTAAGAGAAGAACGCAGAGGTTACGGCTCTGCGTGTCTTGCTGGGATTGCTGCGCTAAACGCACCAGAAATTGTGGTCTTCCTCGATGGCGACTATAGCGACTTTCCGTCAGAGATGCCGCTGCTTATCCAACCGATTCTCGCTGGGGACGCAGAGATGGTGATTGGTTCGCGGATTCGTGGTGTACGTGAGAAAGGGGCTTTGCTTCCGCAGGCTCGTTTTGGCAATGCTCTCGCCACCTTTCTGATTCGGCTGCTGTTTCACGTTCACTACACTGACTTGGGTCCCTTCCGCGCGATTCGCTATGAGCAGTTGTTAGCGATGGATATGCAGGACAAGACCTTTGGGTGGACGGTTGAGATGCAAGTCAAAGCAGCCAAGATGGGATTACGTGTGTGCGAAGTACCGGTTAGCTACCGGAGGCGGATTGGACAATCGAAAATTACAGGAACCGTTAAAGGGACAATTTTAGCCGGATATAAAATTATTACAACAATTCTTCGTTACGGTTTGGTACGATGAAAAGACTAGAAAAAATTTGGTATCTGAAACATTTTGATATTTTCAAGGATTTGACCGACAGAGAAATCGACGTTATTGACCGTATTTCATATATGAAGCATTACAAGCGACGTGAACGGATTTACGGTCAAGGTGATCCGGGGGATGTGGTCTACCTGCTCAAAGAGGGACGGGTCAAGATCTATAAGCTATCGCCCGATGGCAAAGAGTTGACGTTGGCAGTGCTTGAAAACGGTGAAATCTTCGGTGAGATGGCGTTAATCGACGATGGTCCCCGCGGCACAATCGCGGAGACGCTAGACGATTCAGATATCTGTGTGATACGGCGTCGGGATTTTGAGATGCTGCTGAAGAAGAAGCCGGACCTAGCGATGCATGTCACCAAACTGATCGGACTGCGACGGCGGGAGATCGAGAACCAACTTGAAAAGTTAGTATTCCGAAATGCACCGTCTCGACTTGCCGCCCTGCTGATGTCGTTAGCAGAGAAGCACGGTGTGCGTGATAGCCAAGGTATTATCCTGAACGTGAAATTTTCGCAGCAGGAACTAGCAAATTTGATTGGAACGGCACGGGAAACGACAAGTGCACTCCTTAATGAGTTCAAGCGGCTCGGTTTGATAGATATCCGCCACCGGCGAATCAAGATCTTGGAACAGTGGCAGCTTAAAAAAATCGCAGACGCCAAGATGAAGGAGTTTCCAATCAAGGAGGTTGACCGCGAAGAGGAAAGCGAAGTTGCTGTCCAATAATCATACCTTTCCATTGTCGATGCCCTTCCTGCAATCCCCCTTGTTACCATAAATTCCACCGATTTGAAATTTACAGGACTTACGCAAATTTAGTACGCAGCGCGCGATTTTTTATTTTTGGCTCATGTTAAGAAAGCGTGCAACAGAAACCGTAGGGGCGGGGTACCCGCCCCGATTTATCGGGGTTGGGCAACCCAACCCCTACAAAAACTCGGTTTCTCTTTGCGCTTTGCACTTTCTTTTTACATGAGCCTTATTTTTAACCCCCTAAATCCCCCTTATCAGGGGGACTTATGAATCAACTGCGTAAGTCCTATAGAATTTAATTGTCACGCGCCTCTTTTTGTTTTATACTGATAACGTTTCAAAACGAAAATCTTCAGCGAAAATTGGTATACTTACGCAGCATATAAAAATGAGACAAAGGTGGAGAAGATGTCACTATTTGAAAAACTCGGCATTGTAACCAATATTTGGACGAAGCGCATTGATGATGGTGCCCGGTTTGAAGACCTCGCCCGCCAGTTTGGCGACCACGGCTTCAAAGATATGGAGGTGCGCGAAGGAGACTACCTCCGTAACTCCGAATTTGGCGGCTTGATTGGTGAGATTGAAACGGCGATGGGACGTTATACAGACAAGCAATGGAAGGCGATTTGTGATGCGATCTGGGAAGGGGGACAGGATTCGGCGGTTACGGCGGAGGATGGTCCCCTCTTTGCGCGTGTCAGTACATTTGTTGAGTTGGCGAGGGATTTGAAATTGAGTTACGCCATGTCGCACTCGTGGCTCGGTGCGCCTGAAGACATTGAAGCGGACACGCAACAGATTATTCAAGCGAAAAAACTGGCATACTTACTGTGTCCAGCGGACGCACGGTTGCGGATTGTCGGGCTTGCACCTACGGGCGGGAAAACAGATCCGCAGGCTGCGGTTGCCAATGTTAAACGGTATCGGTCATTGTTACCAAACTGTCCAATGGTCTTTGCGGTTGAAAATTCACGACAACCAGCAACCTTTACGCTCGATTTGGCGGTGGAGGGTGGTGCTTTGTTGACCTACGACGAGGCAAACACCTATCGCGACGATGGCACAACGGTCAACTCGCCGGAGGAATTCTGGAGCACTGTAAAAATGGAAGACCTGACGTCGGTGCATTTCAAGCAGAAAACGGCGGACGGTGTTTTGACACAGGTCAGTGACGGATATGTTGATTTTGCAGCGATTGGCAAACGTTTGGTGGCAGGAGGTTATAAGGGTGACCTATTGCTCGAAAACACCCCAACAGACCAGCCTTTGGAAGATGCGGTTTCGAGCCGTGTATATCTTTCGAGCCTTTTATAATACGCGGATCGGGAGTTGCGTTGAGTTAGGAAATTAGTGCTTGTTGACCGTACCGTGGAAGAACGGACCAGGCGGAAGCACGCAATTTCTGGGGTTGTCATAAATCGGATTGGAACGCCTGTGACCCCGAGTCCTCGACAAACGTAAAGCCGCGACGCACCGACATAGAAAAGACCGGCGAGATATTTGCTCCCTACCTTGGGGGGAACAAACGGTAGGGAGATTTGTCCGCCATGTGTGTGCCCTGACAGGACCAGATCAAATCCGTGGTGGGCGATCGATTCGATCGGTTGTGGGTTGTGCATTAGGAGGAAACGCGGTTCATCGGTCGCAGGCAGTGCCGCTAACGCACGTTCTAAATCGAAATCCCCAGCAAGGAGATCGTTGCAGCCAACGAGCCATAGACGTTCATTCCCGCGCTGTAACAGAGCGGATTCGTTCATCAATACTTTGATTCCCTCCGCTGTCAACGCATTGATTACTTCAAGACCGTCACCCTTCCAACGGTTTCGCAAGGGAGACACATCTGCATCGTCGTTCCAGTCATCGTTCCAGTCACTGTTCCAATGGTCGTGGTTACCAAGGACGGCATAGGTGGGAATTCCAGCCTCAACGATAGTTTCACCGATAGCCTGTGCCACTGGCTGCGCATATTCCTCTTGGTACGTGATATAGTCCCCGGTCATTACGACTAGATCTGGTTGCAAACCTACGACCTGATTAAAGCAGGCTTGAAGGTAGTCCAGCGTTACAATCGAGCTGTGATGCAAATCTGTGAGTTGAACAATCGAAAATCCTTCAAAAGCGGGTGGAAGATTAGCAATCGAGATTTCGTGTTGTGTAATTTCAACCCATTGCGGTTCAATTAAACTTCCAGAATTGGTCAATGTAATTCCGCTAATCCCCATGTTGAACAATGACCGATGCAGGGATTTGCGTTGTGCTATTTTAGATAACATGGATAGTATAAGTCCTTATTTTGCTAGATAATATAAAGAATAATATCTAATAGCATAGCATAACCCCACTATTTTTGCAAGTAGGTCTCTAAAATATCGAGGTTTTAACAATTACGGAGAAGAAGATGGCATTTAGAGTCGGTGTTATCGGGTGTGGCCGCATGGCAAACACTATCGAAGACGAACAGATAGAAAGAAGAAAACAGCGTCCTTATCGTGGCGGTTTGGCACTTCCTTACTCTCACGCAGCGGGCTACGCTGCTATAGATGAGACGGAAATTGTCGCTGCGTGTGACATCCATGAGGGACGACTAGCGAACTTTGTGGAACGATGGGATGTTCCTGCTGCTTACACTGACTACCGTGAGATGATTGAGAAAGAAAACCTTGATATCGTCAGTGTCACCACGCGCCCCGAACAACATGCGGAAGAGATGGTGTTCGCTGCAGAACACGGCATTAAGGGTGTTTACGCGGAGAAACCGCTCTGTATGTCACTTGTGGAAACGGATGCTATCCGAGACGCATTTGAACGTAACGGCGTTCATTTGGAGTACGGCCCCATCTATCGTCACTGGGCGGCCTATGAGCAAGCGCGAACCATCGCCGAAAGCGGAGAATTGGGAGAAGTCCAATCGGTACTAGGCTTTGAAGGCAAGGCACTTGAAGGTCATTTCATTGACCTGCTGCTGTATATGCTCGGTGACCCGGAGCCGGTGTCGATTCAGGGAATTATCTCACAACTCAACCCGGCAGAGGGGGATACCTCCGGCATGAAATTTGTCCAAGATACCTCAATCCTGTTTGCGCTGATCAAGTTTGATAACGGCACGACCGCACATGTAGCAGGCACCGGCGTTGGTAGGGAGATTGAATTGGTCTGCACTAACGGCGTCCTCCGTGTCGTGAACGATGGGGAAGCGGTGCAGATGCGGCGTCGAGATACAGCGTCGGATGCGTGGGATACGGTTTCGGTTGAGCAGGTGCCGCCGCGGAGTGGTACGGTGCATCTTATCCGTGACCTCATCCACTCAATTAAAACTGGAGAACCCGGCAAAAGCAACCTCCGGGTGACGCTCCTCAGTCAAGACATCGGATTCGGTATTTACGAGTCCCATCTGCGCGGTGGGGTGCCCGTCAGTCCGCCTATCCCAAATCGGGAGCGGTGGGTTTTCAGTTGGTGATTCCCTAATCCACTGAGTTGACCTCTTGTTTAGGCTGTCGAATGCTGACGTAACCGCAGCAGATCCGCGTCGGTGTAGAACGGTTCATATTTCTCTACGAACTCAGCCAATGTCTCCTCGACAGTCGCAGTCGTGGTATCAAGGACGATTCGCTTCTGTATTAAGGACGCCTCAAATTCCTCCTCAAACCGTTGTAGGACATGCTCAATGTCCTTCTCCTGCACAACTTGGTGGGTGTGCGGGTTGTCCTTCATCCGCTTCGCAATCACCTCTGGGGAGGCTTTGAAAAGAACCAGTACCACCCCCGGTGCACGTTCAAGGATTTTCCCCTCTATGCGTCGCGCCATCTCTGTCCGCTGCCCTTCCGGGCTTCGGAAGGGTGCCTTGCTGTTTTTCCCGCCATAACCGTAGTATAACGGTGCATAGACCGCCTCTTCAATGACCAAGCCCATCAGGTTGTGATCTGGGTTGCTATAAAAAGCCTCCGAGACATGATACTCAATCATATATCGTTGAAGCATCTCCACTGCTTGGGGATGAAGGGTCAGCAAAGATTCTTGCGCCTCTGGCATCAACTCGCTTGAAGGAACGCTCATATGGTCATGGAAATGACTGCTTCCGCCTAAAGTGCGTTTTGCCCATTCCAGGACTTCTGCTGCTATCGTCGATTTGCCTGCGTACTCGCATCCGACAAAAATGAGATTCATGAGGATTTTCCTCCCATAATTTTGTGTGAGAACTTTGGTATCAAGCCTGCTCTGAAATAGTCACTATCCTTTTGTCATTCGGCATTATAGCAGAAAGCAAAACGGCGATCAATGTGAAAACAGCTGACAATTTTGGGTTGACGAGAAGGATACGTTCTGATAAAGTAGGCAAAAGAACATTACACTATCTCCTACAATAACAACTTCATAAAAAGAGGGGGATCCACATGCCAAGAAACTGCTTTGGAGAAGAGGAACTGACCTATCTACGAGAAGTCATTGAAAGTCAAGACGCATGGCGGTGGGGACGAAGCAACTTCGTTCCGAGATTTGAGGAAGCATTTGGAGAACACCTCGGTCGGAAATATGTCCACGCTGTAAACTCCGGGACCAGTGCCAATACGACGGCTTACGCTAGTCTGGGGTTGGAGGTAGGTGACGAAATTATCTGTCCGGCTATCGCGCCGATTTTCGTATCCTTTCCAGTCGTTGCAATTGGCTGCGTGCCTGTGTTTGCCGACGTGGATCCAAGGACACAAATTATCTCAGCTGAAGGAATTGAAGCGTGCATTACGCCACGGACACGCGCTGTGGTCGTTGTGCATCTGTACGGTCAACCAGCGCTGATGGACGAGATTATGGCTGTCGCCAGGAAGCACGATCTCAAGGTTGTGGAGGACTGCTCGCAGTCCTACGATGCCTACTACAAGGGGCGCAAGGTCGGCACCATCGGCGATGTTGCCTGCTTCTCGATGCAGCAATCGAAGCATATCACGTCGGGCGAAGGGGGAATGATTGCCACAGATGATCCGGAACTCTATAAACGGGCGACGGAATTCTCGAACTCCGGGATGCCGTGGTATCTGTACGACTTGGAACGACCAGAAGCGAAACCTGTCAACGGCTTGCCAACGCGGGGACATTTCTCGTTTGGTCACGATTTCCGCTTTAGTGAGCTTCAGGGTGCGGTGGCATTTGCTCAGTTGGAAAAGATTGACCGGTTCAACGCCCGGCGGCGGGAACTTGTCGAAAAGATTGAGGTAGAACTGAGTGATGTTCCGAGTGCGCGGCTGGCGTATGTCTATCCAGAGACCCAACCCAACTACTGGCTGTATCCGGTATGGGGACCCGAATCGCTGGGGTGCAGAGGTGAGATTAACTACATCGAAGTGGAGTATCAACGTATGCAAGCGATGCGGCAGACTTCCGTCGGTGTCCCACTTCCTGACTACGTGCAGTATGTTCCCGGATCTTGTCCAAACGCAGAGAAATCGACCCGAGGCATGTGGAGCTTTTTTGTCCACCACAGCGTCGAAAACGATGAACTGGAAAAGTCGATCCGTGAATTCAAGGAAAAAGTCAAGGAGACATAATCGAAATGTCAACGCTCGGATTGGGTATCATCGGGTTAGGAGTCGGCAAGGGTGCTCTACTTTTGAATCAGAACGCTGATAGCCCAATAAAGGTGTGTGCGGTGGCAGACAAAGATCCAGCACTTCTAAAATTTGCACATGAGGATCATGGGATCGGATGTGTCACCGAGGACTACCGCGAGCTGCTGTCGCGGTCTGAAGTCGATGTTGTCGGCATTTTCACCCCCGACCACCTGCACGGTGAACATGCGGCGGCGGCACTAGAGGCAGGAAAACATGTCGTATGTACCAAACCGATGGTGACCACCATGGCGGATTGTGAGCGGTTGGTGCATCTGGTGGATCGAACGGGACTTAAATTCGTTGCGGCAATGACGTGGCGCCACCTTCCGAAGATCGCCGCGGCACGTCGTGCCTTTGATAAAGGCAATCTAGGGGAAATAACGCTGATCGATACCGGCTATGTCCATGATATCCGCAGGGTCTGTGAAATTACGCCGTGGCGGGTTACAGCACCGCAGGATTTTCTCTTTGGCGGAGGTGCTCACGCCATAGATTGCGTGCGGTGGTTTGCTGGAGATATTGACACCGTGCATGCGTTCGCTTTGAACAGCGGTGTTATCCCAGACTATCCTATAGAAGATACGTGGATTCTCAATCTTCAGTTTACCAGCGGTGCGCTTGGACGCGTCTCTGTGATATGCAGCGCGGTCAACTCACCACCGGAGGCGCATCAGCGACTGGTGATCTACGGTACAAAAGGCACCTTAACCGGTTTAGATCTCGGCATGGACGGTGTGCTGGAACGTGAGACCTTGAATGCCGCTCCACCGGCTGACAGGGAACGTCTCATCGAAGGACATGCAAATGAACTACTGCTCTACTTTCACAAAATGGCACAATGGATCCTAGAAGACCAAGAACCCACCCCTTCTGTCCGGGATGGTGCGCGGGTTGTCGCTGTTGCCTTGGCAGCCCACGAATCCCTCTCGACTGGGCAAACTGTGAAAGTGCACAACGATTTCTGATTCACTTATCACACATCAGGTGTTAGGGTTCCTACCCGTTGTCCGGATCTCCGCTAGCGGGGTCCGATTCAATCTGGCGTGGTGAAGCGGATTCTGCTTCCTGTTTAACCAGTGCTGCTCGACCTAAAAGCACTAGGGCACACCAGCCGACTAGTCCAACAGCGGCACCGGCAGCGACCGCAATCCCGGCTGCTTTGCCCGTCTCAATTTTCTTGAACGTCTCCTCGTCGAATTCACAGGAGATACTTCTCGGATTTCGCAACGCAATGCCGCGCTTATCCTCCTTTTGCCAGTATTCGACTGTTGGCACCTTATCTCCTACCGTTCTGATGTTACCTTTCAAGGAGGGCGCGTCTACGTTTAAGGTGCTTTCGCCACGTTCACCCTCCCACACGGCTTTCACCCCTACCGTCCCTTCGCCATCTTCAAGCGGTTCGAGATTCACCCGCGTCACCACATGGTCGGTAATTGCGCGAAATGCTCTTTTGAATTTTGATGCCGATACCACCCAGTTTTCTAAAATCATGATATACCCTCCTAGTTTGATAGTGTTACTTATTACGCAACATAATTTAACCGATAATAGGAGTTACGCACTTCAGTAGGGAACGCAGATCTGCGTTCCCTACGGACTCCTTATGGAGCCTCTGCTGTAGTTGCCCGATGAATCGGGCGTTGGAGATAGTGTCTTGCGGCGATAAATCGCCGAACTACAGGTATCTGAGTGTTCAACTGCGTAAGTCCTACGATAATCTCAACTACTGATTAGTTCCTGCTTGTAGGTGTCCACGATGGCATCGAAAATACGGTCAGGAATAAATTCCAGCTGTGAGTCCAATTCCGATTCGACATTGACCATCATACTGTGATCAAATGTATCTCGTTCTGCACAGGGATCAAAGGGCTCACCATGTACTTCAAGCATTTCGGCAAGCCTCGCTGGGGTCAAGCCCTCGGAAACTCCGTGAAGCCCGTAAGCGGTTCCCCGGTAGCCTTTGTCATAGTCTGTGCTAAGATGCTTTCGTAAGATCTCCTCCCGTGTCGCTCCCTGCGCGCCACTGTCTTCAATCTCCTCCATCGCCTCAATTGCGCGTGAATCAAGTTCAATCTGAAACGTCGTTGAAGCATCGGCAGCAGCAGTGGGATAGATTTTATACGGCATTTACGCCTCCTTGTTCTATTGATAATTCCGTCCGTTTACGTTTCAGGATAATCTTTGACGCGCTAAAGCGGCTGCCCCAATCACACCCGCGTTATCGCCAAGGGTTGCTTCGACAATCTGAACACCGTCCATTGTTGTAGGTAAAGCATACTTAGCTGCCGCTTGGCGGATCGGATCTAACAAACTATCCCCCATCGCCTCGATAACACCCCCACCGAGCACAACCATTTCAGGGTTCAAGAAATGGACAATCGAGGCGACACTAATTCCCAGATATTTCCCGGCGCGTTGCATCACCTTAATCGTCGGCTTATCGCCACGCTTGACAGCTTTAGCAATGGCTTGACTCCGAATTTGGTCGAGTTTGCCGCCATTCAGCTTGGTGAGTATGCTTTTCTTCCCTTTTTTCAGGATGGCTTTCTGAAGTTCTTTAGTAATTGCGGTACGACTGGCAACAGCCTCTAGGCAGCCGAAATTGCCACAACCGCACCGGGGACCGTTCGCTTTCACAATCATGTGACCGACTTCCCCCGCGGTTTTATTGACACCGTGAAAGAGTTTCCCATCTAAGATAATACCACCGCCGATTCCTGTGCCGACGAAAATCCCGACAAGATTTTTTACTCCTTGTCCGGCGCCGAAGGCATATTCACCGAGTGCCCCCACATTGACATCATTATCAACGAAGGTAGGAATGCTAAGGTTTGCTTCTAGTTTCGCTTTGAGCGGCACGTTTGACCAACCGAGGTTAGGCGCGAAGATAATGACTCCTGTCTCCGGATCAAGTGGGCCCGGCGACCCAATACCGATTGCACGAATTTGGGAAGGTTGAAGTTCAGCACCGTCAATCGCTTCTCGTATACATCGCGCGATCCGTTTAATCACTTCATCGGACCCTTTCTTTGGCTTTGTCGCTGTTTTGGCTTGCTGAACAATTTCTCCCCTAGCATTAATAACGGCAGCTAGGATCTTCGTGCCTCCCATATCTACCCCGACAATATAATCGTTATTCACCACCATTTTCTGCGTCTCCTTTGCGGTCTGAATTGAGCGGTCTGCTTCTTAAATTCAGCTATGGAGAGATGGAGGCACCTAAACCCCCTGAGAAGGTGCTTCTGCTACCGATTCACCTGTAACGATTTTAAGGAGTTGATCTTTGAAATCTGCCTCCTCAAGGGCATCCCACCCCTGCAAAAACGATTGATACTTTACTTTCCGCATCTCACGGTAGCGGAGCAGGAGAGCATTGATGCCAATCGCATCGGCCTCTGTATCCCCTTGATTCGGAAGCTCTTGCAAATAATCCGTCAGAACCCTCTCGACGACATCGTAATCATGAATATCCCCCAGTTGTTCCTGCAAATCAGCCAGTATTTTCAGGAAATCTTTGAACTCCTCACCATAGTTGATGGCGAAAAACTCCATCGAATAGCGCAGCCGCTTAATTGATATTCGCAGGTTATGAAGTTCTTTGATTTTATCCGGGTCGCGAATAAATTCCCCCCACGAGTATACTTCCTGAATCTTCACAGCAAGGATAACCTGTGCATTCCAACGATAGCTCGATTGTGGTTGAATCCCCTTTGTCTTCCACGCTTTTGCCATATCTATACCTTGAAAAATTTCAAGAACTTCCGCTCGAAGCTACTCTTGTCCAACTCTTCAAACATCCTAAGCATCGGCACCCGCCGCTCTTCCCGTTCTCGTTGGAGATGTCTTACTAAGTTTTGAACACCACTCTGTGCATCTTCTGGCACCGTTTTTAGGTCTTTTTGAAAGCGATCAATCAACACATCTAAATCGCGCACGTCTCCCAGCCTGCTTGTAATCCGCTCGACCCGTTTGAAGTGCCTGCGAAACTTCTTTTTTCGGGTGAAGCAATCCGCAAAGTTTCGCATCGCAGCGCGGAGCCGTCGGGAAGCGACCCGCATATCATGAACGTACTCGATATCTGTCCCATCAATCACCCCCTCTTTGAAAGACATCATCTCATGCAGCCGGGTTGTGATAATCCTTCGTGCACATTCCTCAAGGCTTTTCTCCGGCGCAATACCTTTAACATTCTGTGCTTTTGCCATATCACTGATGATCTCCTTCTTCTAATTCTCCGCTTTGACGCCGATTTCTGCGATCGAATCTGATTGAACACCTGCGGTGATTTTGCCTGAAATTTTGCTTCAACTTCGATCATTATCTGCTCGCACCGAAGATTATTAAGAGGCCCTTCCAACCGCTAAATTTAAGGTAGATTGAATAATCAGCCGATCAGCCTATTCACCGTGCAAAACGTTCGTTGTGGGTAGATGTCCTGAAGAATTGAAATTGCTGCATCCGTATAGATGACATCAACACCAGAGTTACCAATCCGAATCATGCCCTCGATGTTCCCACGCATATACGGATCGGTACTCACCGCTTTGTCCCAAACACTTCCAAGTATCCCACGTGGTTCGATCGCCTTCGGATCATGTCCGAAAGCACACCGTCCAATCTCAAACTGATTGAATAGGAGTTCCACCTGTGATACATCCTCCCACCAGCGGCGCGTGCCCACCGGACTGTTCAACGAGCCATCAGATGCTAACAACGGGTGCTCAAATCTGCCCGTCCGCCGGAGCGCATCAAACCGATCGTTTAGGTCGTCGATGCCGTCCTCAAGCTCAATTGGTGGTCCGGCGTGGAAAAACCCCCACTCTTCTTCCCGGTAAGCAACCGGCAGCTCCTCAATCCATCCTAACGTTCCGTCCGACTCAATGATACGAAGAAATAGAGACCACGCCTCCCAGAGATCTGAGGTAAAGGCGGGATGGTTAAAACGCCACTGCTGTGTTGCGTACTTAATCAGCGAATCTGAATCGGGAGCGGATTTCGCGACCGCCTGATAAATCTCTGCGATTGCCTGTGTCGAGAGCGGATCAATTTGCAGACGCCGCAACCAATTGTCCAATTCCTCGTTTGGCCTCGCCCATGAGGCAATCGTCTGCCAATGTTCGGGATTTGCCAACCATACTTGGCGATGATGCTTGTCGTGAACGGCACGGAGTAAGAGAAGTTCGTGGTTGCCAAGAAGCGCGATCACCTGATCGGGAACCTGACGTTCTAGCGATCGGATCAGATCGATAACCTGCTTGGAATCGGGACCGCTTGTGACATAATCTCCGAGGAGAAATAGACGCGCCTCTCCACCAACCCACTTATTGTTTTCATCAATTAGCTCTGCGTGCAGAAGCAGATTGCGAAAAGCACGGTAGTTAGCATGGATATCTGAGATAATATACCATAAACGCATAAGTAGTTATACAGAGTAGGCTGCTCTTGAGAAATTTCTAAAGCGAATCGAGAATTGATAGATATTGTATCTCATTTGACATGGCGCATGTAAATATCACCAATATCGCTGCGGGCATCGCTCCACATAACGCTTAATTGACCCGACTCGGATTCGACGACATAAGGCGGTTGCTGCACGCCGTCCGCCGTGCATAGAGGAATTCCGTTTTCAGTCCAAAGTGCTTTCCCCTCTAAATTGATTTTCTGCCCATAGATAGCATCATTGCTCTCATCGCCATAATCTTCTCGAAAATCGAGCCACGCAACAAAAAACTCGTTTTCGCCGTGCTGTGTCAGGAACGGTTTATCCTGATAGCCTCCAGCGGTGCACAACGGGATTCCATTGGTTCTCCACCGAGGGGTGCCATCAGCACCGATTCGTTGAGCGTACAAATCTGAAAAGACATCCCGTTCATCCCGCCAAACGGCTACCACTCCCCCATGTCCATCGCTTGTAATTGTTCGATTTTTCTGAATACCCTCCGCGTTGCAAATCGGCACACCATTTGCCTCCCAAACCTTGTTCCCCGCTGGATCTATCCGCTGCGCGTAAAAATCATCGTTGATAAAATTCTCGTAGATCTGCCAGACAACGATAAGGCCGCCTTGTCCATCGCTCACAGCACGGGGCTCGCCCTGCAATCCTTCCATCGGTGAGACAACCGTTGGTGCCTGCCAACGATGTTTGCCGTCCATGCCTATCCGACGCACCATGATATCCCACAGCTCGTAACCGATGACCTCCCACCAGACAACGTAGAAGCTATCTGCGTCGCCAGAAACCAACCGGGGAGTGCTCTGAAGTGCTTCGGAAGGGAAAACCGGGACCCCATCATGTTCCCACATCGGTTGACCGGCAGCGTTAATTCGCTGGACATAGAGATCATGTAAGTCGGGGTCTCGACGCCGGTCTTTCCAAACGATAACCGCTCCGCCTGATCCATCGCTTAGCATTTCTATATCAGATTGGTCAGCCGGGTGTGTACATACGGGAACACCCCCGTCAGGCATCAGCTTATTCCCTGACAGATCTATCGCTTGGGCGTAGACATCCCAATTCCCCGGTGCACGTTGATCCGTCCAAGCAATAACTATCTGTGCGTCATTACGCACCAGCCGCAGCCATCGTTGATCCCGCTTTTTCTCGCAAATCGCCACACCACCCTGATTCCATAAGGGGATCCCATCGGGGTTGAGCCGTTGAGCATAAACATCCCAATCTTTGCCAGTACGGAAGTCCTCCCAGATGACAACCGTTCCGCCAATCCCATCACTGACCCCTCGTGGTGCAAACTGACCTTGATGGGCAATCGCAATAGGAATGTTCTCTGAAGCACCGGCTAGCATAGAGCCAAACACAAGAAGCGTGCCGAATAACATCGACCAGAAACGTGTCTGTTTCATGTTTTGCTCACATCCGTATCGTGTTAAGCGCAATCACCGTGTGTAGCAAGGGTCAGCTGGCGATTTTGAAAAACTGCCTTAGCATACACCAATCTACTGAGGCGAATTTGCGGTCAGATCGTCACTCGTTATCGTCGGGCACCAGAACTTTTCTATGTACGCGATGATCAGTTGGGTCCCCTCCTCGTGGCTGACATAAGGGGGCTTGAACGGATTGTACATTGCGTCAGTGAGATCCCGAACTAGTGCAACGTTGAATTGTCCTGACTGAACCATCGCTTTAATCGCGAAAGATCTACCCAGTACACACATATTGGTGTGGACGCCCATGTAGAGTAGATTTTTAATCTCCTTTTGCTTAAGGATGTTATACACCTCTTGACCGTTGTCGCTGATGGCATCTCCATCTTTAATTTCGATTGCTGGGTGTTGACGGTGCCACGCTTTGAAGCTGTTTTCCTCGCCGGTATCCGAACCGCCATCCGACGAATCAACTGGCTGGGGTGGATCTGGGCGTTCAATCAGATCGGGCATTTCTATATGCGGGACATCAAGGACCCAAGTCCGCGCGGGGTGCCCGTCGTAGAAATCCATCGTATCTGACGGTGCGTGAATAATCTGTATCCCTCGATCCCTGGCGGTATTAACGACAGCATTCATTCGTGGTGCCATAATATCCACACGCTCTGTTGCACCCCATGACCAGTGTTTGTTCCACATATCCACGATGACAATTGCTGTTTCGGACGGCTGCCAAAGAACTTCCTCTTCGACAACCCGCCAGCCATTGCGCCCGGTCGTCTTTGGTGCTTGTCGCAAGGTGGTTAATTGCAGCCCATCATTATCGGTGAGCTCACTTGCCCCAGATGCGAAGAGTGGAATATTGAGTATCATTGTGCGTCCTCCTTGCTTCCCGTTTTTACGAAATTCCCTTTACCATGAAGGTTGCATATACCTTTGTGGTCTTAACCAGATCTGATACACTAACCCGCTCGTTCATACCGTGGGCACCCTGTCCATTTGGACCATAACCGACGCCGGGCAGCCCCCCCTCTTCGACGAAGAAATGCAGGTCGGTAAAGCCGCTTGTCGTACTGAACTTAATTGGCTGACGACGGATGCTACGCACTGCTCGTGCAAATGCTTGAGGAAAGTGATGTTCAGGCTCCACAACGCACGGGTCAATCTTCAATATCGAAGCCACGTCTACCTTCATTTCCGCGTCGGATTGACAGACCTCCTCAATTACCCCACGCAGCTCCGCTTCCGCCCCTGCTAGACGCTCGTTGGGGAGGATTCTCCGATCTATGGAGAAGATTGTCTGTGCAGGAACGGTATTGACCTTATCGCCCTCCGTGCCGTGAAAGATGCCGCCGATGTTAAGTGTGGGATAGCGGTCATCGCCCGAAAAGGTTTTGAAAGCACGGTCTGACGCTTTTAACTGCTGCTTCAGGGGTTGGATCCCCGTGACGAGAGCAGCGGACTTTTCAAAGGCGTTCAATCCCTTGTCTGGATTAGCGGCATGAGCTGCTTTGCCGTGAACTTTCACTTCCAACCACAATACACCGTTATGTCCCAAACCCACGTTGAGAACAGATCCGCCTTCGCAATTGACGACATAATCTGCCTGAACCCACCCGTTGCGTACGACATGCCCTGCCCCTAGCTCGCCACCAATCTCTTCGTCGCAAGTGAGCGAACATTCGATATTGAAAGCGGGTTGAACGCCGTTCTCCTGTAGTGCTGCCATCGCAAACAGCAGGGCGGCGATAGAATCTTTCATGTCATCTGCTCCCCTACCGTAGAGCCAATCCCCGACAATCTCTGGCTTAAACGGATCGATACGCCAATCACCGGAGACAGGCACGACATCGTAGTGAGCATTGAAATGGACCGTTTTTTCTGCTCCAACGTCCCACCTCGCGATCAGGTTCATGCGCGGATAATCGTCTGCGTGTGGCACAACTGCCTGCGCTTCAGCTTGGGGGACCGGCACAATCTTTGTGCTCATGCCGAGTGCCTCGCACCGTTCCTGAAGCAGCTGCACGATTTCTGCATAGTTTGTGCCGGGCGGATTCACAGTCGGAATCCTGACCAATTCTTTCAGTGAATCGCAAAGCTGTGCCTTACCACCTTCGATGTGGTTGTATATCTTCTCCATAATCACTCCCTTTGTGGTCTCGCGGCTAGTGAATCAGATACTTTACTACTCTATAATTTCCGTTACAACTCCCATGCCAATCTTTACTTCCATCTTCTTGATCTCGAACCGCGTGCCGATTGCTAGTGCCATCGGCACATCAAGCGAAATTTGCACGGTTGCATGTTCACCCGGATTGATAATCGCAACCTCCGACGAAAGATGGAGATGACCTGTAACGTCAATTGTCCAGAGATGGATCTCCGGCTTATCATTCCCAACAAGGGGGATATGCGTTCCACACTCCTCTTGGGTCATCACGTAAACCGCCGCCACAAATTCGGTGTGCGACTTGATGCTCTTCGGTTGTGAAACAACCTGCCCCGGCGTAATCCACCCCATTTCCGCATCGACTCGGACCTCATCTTCTGTATTTTTACCCGCTTCATCACGGTTCACGCCAATCGAGGAGGCGGCGTCGGCGTGTCGCAGACCAACGCAGCGAGTCTTAATCCGATCCCCTTTGCCGACGACATCAATCGGGTGCCCCACCGCTAGACCGCCCTGAGCCATCTCACCGTACAGTGTCGAGGTGCCTTTGGGGCTGTCAATAACCTTACGGATCGGCATCAGCAAAGGCAATTCAAGTGAATTCAGCGGCTGCGGCATGCAACGATTCATCGCGAAGATGAGATCGACAATCGGTTTCCAGTGATCCGAATTAAGATTTTGTCCCTTATAGTTACAGGCTTTCTCCGCGTCGCCAACGATGATGGGTGACTCTTCTTCCGCATAACCGCAATCCGTAAGGATCTCACGGATCTCCATCTCGCAAATCTCGATTAATTCTAGATCCTTGACCTTCTCTGCCTTGTTCAGGAAGGTGACAACCGTGGGGACACGAACTTGACTAGCGAGCCGAATCTCGGCTTCTGCTTCTGCCGTTACACCTTCGACTGCGCTCACCACCAAAATCGCGCCACGAATCCCCGGCGAATCACCGATCAACATCTTGACGTTATCTCCATGACTCATGCCATCAAGATGTGTGTAATGTCTACCACTTGTCTCATAATCAACCGCTTTATAACTGACGTAAGTCTGTAATCCTATTGAGTGATGCGTTGGTTGCTGCGCTTCAAAATCATCCGCATCCATCTGGGTAGAGCCAATCCGTGAAACCACCTTGATTATTCCGGCAGCCAGCATCGTTTTACCGTGTCCCACCCCGCCAAGTGTGCAGATTGTCAACCCTTGATGTCGGTATTGCCTTTTTTCATCCATCGCTTTCCCCTCTGACAGAAATTCTGTGAACTCACTGCCCACCTACTCACTGCTCCAGATTGAAGATTGGATTGAAAGATGGTATTTGGTATTTTACCATAGAGGAGAGGGCAGAGTCCATCAAAAGAAAAATGGGGTGCGGTGGATCATTAGAGAATTCACCTAGATTTGTAGTAGTCTACACGGTAGCAGACACTTAGTGCCTATGCTGCTTGACACTGGCTAAAGCCTCGGCACCCGGCGAAATTTTACTTGCGAACCTGATACTCGCCTACCGTCACCCCAGCTATGACAGAATTAATCCAGATTTAATGAAAAAACTTGAGAACTCCTAGTGGGAATTTGTGTCTATAATTATAACTATACTTGTGCTTATATCGTAATATGAGTAATGTGATCGCATTCGGGGCATTTAGTTTTCAGTTTTTTAACCGATTTTGACGGATAGATAGCAGATTGACTCCTACACCGTAGGCGGGGCATCTGGTTTCCCCGCCCGAAGAATTAAATGACCCTAGGTAATTGCATTAGAGCCTGTTGACGAATTGAATCAAATCATGTAAAATAGATCTGCCAATGTTTTCACCCTAGGACAAATATCCGCTTTGAGGGGTTTTGATGTGGCATTTCAGAAATAATCCGAGTTGCCAACACCAGTTGACCTGTATCAGCCCCAAAGGATAAGAAACCAATTTGAGACCAGAGGAGGAAAGACAGATGCAACGGAGATATACGCTAGCACATTTCATTTTAACTGGCGTTGTAGCCTTGAGTCTAACACTGATGGTAACCGCTGACGCACAGGCACAGATTGCTTTTGTGTCTTATAGGGCTGGTCCCCCTGAAATCTACGTGATGGATGCCGATGGGAAGAATCAGCGCAGACTTACGACTAATATCTGGGAGGACTTGCATCCCGCATGGTCTCCGGACGGTGAACGCATTGCCTTCAGTTCCGGCAGGAATGGGAGAAAGTATGATATCTACGTGATGGATGCCGATGGGAAGAATCAACAAAGACTCACTGAAAACCCCACGCGTGACTCGCATCCCGCATGGTCTCCGGACGGTAAACGCATTGCCTTCAGTTCCAGAGCGCATGGACCCGACGAAATCTACGTGATGGACGCCGATGGAAGTAATCTACAAAGACTTACTGAAGATCTTGATCATGACTGGTCTCCCTCATGGTCACCCGACGGCAAACGCATTGCCTTCATGTCCGATAGGAATGACAACTTTTTCGACTTTGGAATCTACGTGATGGACGCCGATGGGAGGAATCTACAAAACCTCACTGACAACGCCCAGGAGGACTGGTATCCCTCATGGTCTCCTGACGGTGAACGCATCGTCTTCATGTCTCGTAGGGATGGGAACGGGGAAATCTACGTGATGGATGCCGATGGGAGGAATCAGCAAAGACTCACTAAACATGCCGAGCATGACTGGTCTCCCTCATGGTCTCCTGACGGTGAACGGATTACCTTCGCGTCTGATAGGAATGGGAACTATGAAATCTACGTGATGGATGCCGATGGGGGGAATCGACGAAGAGTCACTAAACATCGCCAGGATGACTTTAGTCCTGCATGGTTTACCCCTACTTTTGCAGCTGAAGTTGCACCTTTTGCAGTTGCTCCCGCAGGTAAAAAGTTTACAATGTGGGGCTGGTTCAAACAGGGCGACAAATAACCACCACTATCACTAAAACTGTCCGGTGTTAAGAAAAACCTCACCGGTACGCTGAATTCAATTACCATCAGATGCAATTTGAGTCCATAAAAATATCTGTATTACCGCTATTTTGTCCTGCTAAATTTGTCTTGATACACATAAATCATAGAACCCATGCAGCCAACTGTAGGCGGGGTATCTGGTTTCCCCGCACCACTTATGCTGAAATCTGTAATCCTGAATCATAGCTTTGTTGTTACATACAGATCAACGTCTTAATTCGTCAACACGCCCTAGGAGATTGATTATGCCAACGGATCGAAATCTTATTCATCAAACGCTCAAAGGCAATCTACGGGCTTTCGACACCTTGGTCCAGAAATATCAGCCGGTGGTCTATGCCCGGGCGCGGCTTATCGTACAAAATCCGCACGATGCCGAAGATCTAACGCAAGAAGTCTTTATCAAAGCGTATCAAAATCTTCCAAAACTGCGCGATGCCAGTCGGTTCGCCGGTTGGCTATCGCGAATTGTGAAGAATGTCTGCGTGACATGGATCCACCAGCAGAAGGAAATATCAAAATCTTGCCCGATAGACGCGGATCCAATTGCGAGTCTGTCTGCTGCTGAGGCGACGCCGGAACAATTCCTGATGAAAAAAGAGTTGAACCAGACAATCCTGAAGGCAATTAATTCACTGCCTGCTGTGGATGGGGCGGTCGCGCACGATTTCTACATTGACCACCTCAGCTATGATGAAATCTCAGAGGAACACGGATTGTCGCATCGTGCCATCGCTAGTCGACTGCATCGCGCCAAACAACGCATCGCTCAGAAAGTCAAGCATTCGTTCAGCGCGTTTGGTATTTTCTGGAAGGATTGGGGAACATCCATGCTAAAGGGGACGAAAATTATGTCAACCCTTTCGCGTGCTTGGTCTATCTCTTTCGCAATTCACCTCGGTTTTGCTAGTGTCATTGGAAGTGTCATTGGAGGGTATTTGGTAACACAGAACCAATCATTCAAGGAGTTGACAGGCGTTGAAATCCCTCAAACAGTGAATACGCCGCCCAAACCGCAAGTTCAGAAACCCGTCATCAAACTCGTTCAAAAGCCGGAGGTGCCAATTGAAAGCACGGTCACCGTTGAACCGGTTAAAGTCCAACAAAGAACGATGAATATGGCCATGATTGGGGCAAGTACTGTCCAACCGCAGACCATCTCCGCGTTCTCAAATCAAGCCTTGAAACTTAATGCCCCCCTCAACCCCAATGTGCCGGAGGTGGTCGACCCCAATGCACCTATGCCTCAGAGTGTAGCACCTACGGATGACCCCGCTTCTAATGCACCCGACGCGCTAACATTGTCTTCACCCGTCGTCATAGGCACAGGTAAAAACGGTGATCGCGTGAGCCGTGGGGTTGCTGGTTCTGGGGGTATTGGCACAGACAGTGGTAGCGGCGTTGAGCGTGGTGATTTCAGTTTAGGAAATGATGTGAATCAGGCCCGTACCAGAGGTCATGTTGGCATAGGTTCATTGGTAGGCACCCAAGGGGCAACTAACATTGATGACACGCTTTCCAATGTCACCGAGAAGGTAGTATTGGGCGGGGGTGTGCCTGAACTTCCATCTGGAAGCCCCGGTGCTATTGTTGTGGGGCGTGGTCTAGATATGATGGGCCGCTTAAACCTTGCCCGCTTTGAAAATCCGCTTCACCCCTTTGGAGTTGTATGTGGCAGCGGCGTCGGATATTTCCGATTTGGGGCAGGTTTGTCCTATTTAGTACAATCACTGAATCAAAAGACTAAAATCAAGACCCAACTTGTTGAGGCAGTCCAACTCAAGGATGCGGCACTCTTTCAGACACCGATTCTTTTTATGGAACCGATGCCCGGCGGCTCAAAGATAAGTTCAGAACACGAGAAGGAACTGTTCTACTCTCATGGCAATCCAATATGGAATACTGCGCGTAGTAAATACACGGATGCTGAAGTCCAAAGACTACGGGAGTATGTGATTAATCGTGGGGGATTCGTTTATATAGCGACGCATGGAAATACAGATAACGCAATGAAAGGGACAAGAAAGGTGTTGCGGGACCTCCTGCCAGAGCATCAACTTGGTCTTATTCCCAATGATCACCCGATTTACAACAGTTATTACTCGCTAAATGGTCCTTTGCGTTTTCCGCTGCGCAAGATCGGAGCTTTCGGAGCTACCATCTCTCTTCACTTTGGTCCTTACTCCGAGCTACAAGGTATCACGATTGATGGTCGTCTTGCTGTCTTGGTTGATACCGAGCAGATGATGCATGTGATCGATGGCAAAGTTCAGAAACCCTTCTACGGCAAGTTCCAAAATCAGAATCAGATTTTAGAGGAATTTGCCCCCCACGCGGCGCGGCACATGATTAACATTGTGGTCTATGCCATCACACATGGGAATATTTCAGATTACTCCGGTTATGTGCCAGCAGATAAGCGAGAGCAGCAAAGATTTCCAACCCGTGCGCCGCAAGCCGCAGCAATTAGAGCGGTTGAATAACAGCCCTGAAAGATGTGAAGATAGTAACCTATAGTGAATTCTAAAAATAATAGGACTTACGCACTTCAGTAGGGAACGCAGATCTGCGTTCCCTACGAACCCCTTATGGAATCTCTGTTGTAGTTACCCGATTCATCGGGCGTTGGGACGAGTGTGCAGAGGCGATAAATCGCCGAACTACAAAACGTTGAGCATTCAACTGCGTAACTCCTAAATAAATAAACATTTTCGCCCCTCGGTTTCGATCCCCCCGATAAATCGGGGTAAACTAATTATCGGGGCCGGTAGGTGCGGTTTTCAATCGCACCGGTTTGGAGTGTCTCAATAATTCTAAATCGGACTTTAGCATGTGGTAGTATGTCAAAAACCAACTATTCGCTTTAAGGAGGTTATCCTCATGAAATCTCACCACAAGTACCGCTTCTGGTTCGTTTCTGTATTGGTCCATTTATGCCTTGCGATTGTCTTCAGTGTCGCCATCATCAATCAAACGACTCCGAGTGATGTTGATACTTTAGAAGTGAGTATTCTACAAGTTAAACCGGTGCCGCTTGTAAAGAAAACACCCCGTATAGAGGCACCTATTGTCACGCCGACACCAGTGCCTAAGTTTCAAATTGAACCTCAGTCAACGTCAGTACAGACCCGAACGCTCACAACCCGTCAGGTGAGATCTACGTCCGTATCTGTACCGAAAGCCGCAGCGGTGGATGCCCCGGTATCTCAGTCTCCGGCACAATCTGTGCGTGCAGAAATTTCTGTCCAAAGCGCATCTCAGGTCAATGACCGTCCCGCTCAATCACTTGCCACTGCTGTTGATCTCCCTGTTCAGTCGGATGCCCCGTTAGCGGCAGGATTGAGCGAGGGGAGTTCGCTCTCTGGCGCAGGCAGTCTTGGCGGAGGTAGTGGTAGTGGGGTTGGACGGGGTTCCTTCGGTTTAGGAGGTGGTGTGAGCCAAACCCCGACTAGAGGAGGAACGGGTTTAAGTTCGCTGGTCGGTGCTGAAGGCGCGTCTAACATAGACGACACACTTGCCAACGTTACCGAAAAGGTAACGCTAGGGGGTGGTGTGCCTGAGCTTCCTGCTGGCAGTCCTGGTGCTATAGTTGTGGGTCGCGGTCGAGATATCATGGGTCGCTTAAACCTTGCTCGTTTTGAAGATCCGCTTCACCCAAGCGCAGATATATGAGGCAGCGGCGTCGGAAATTTCCGATTTGGGGCAGGTCTGTCCTATTTAGTACAATCACTGAATCAAAAGACTAAAATCAAGACCCAACTTGTTGAAGCGGTCCACCTGAAAGATGCATCGTTCTTTCAGACACCGATTCTTTTTATGGAACCGATACCCGGCGGCTCAAAGGTAACTCCAGAACATCGGAAGAGAGTGTACAATTCCCACAGGATTCCGATCTGGAATACTGCGCGTCCGGGTGGATTAAGTAAGTACACTGACGCTGAAGTCCAAAGATTGCGAGAATATGTGATCAATCGTGGCGGATTCCTCTATCTAGCAACGCACGGGAATGCGGATAACGCAATGAAAGGGACAAGAAAGGTGCTGCGGGACCTCCTGCCAGAGCATCACCTCGGCTTTGTTCCAAATGATCACTCGATTTACAACGCCTATTACTCGCTAAACGGTCCTTTGCGTTTTCCCCTGCGCACTATTGGGACTATCGGACATCTCATCCCTCTTCACTTTGGTCCCTATTCCGAATTGCAAGGTATCACGATTGATGGTCGTCTTGCTGTGTTAGTAGATACCGAGCAGATGATGCATGTGATTGATGGCAAAGTTCAAAGACCTTTCTACGGCAAGTTCCAAAATCAGAATCAGATTTTAGAGGAGTTTGCACCCCACGCGGCGCGGCACCTAATCAATGTTGTCGTTTATGCTATCACACATGGGAACATTTCGGATTATAGCAACTACGTTCCTGAAACACTTAAAAACTCTGGTGATGATAGTTATCGTAAAAAAGCCCCAGTTGTCACACAGAAATTGTAAGTTGCTGTTCAAACGTCAAACAAGGTTAGGGAAAAATTGAAAGAGTTGCACGATTTGTCAACAGGCGAATTTTGAAAGGAGGAAGCGGTATGTTTATCTAGCACTATTGAATAAACATACGCACAAATTGTTATGATGAATTTAATCCGTTATACTTATCCCATTTTTTTTGGTGTATTTCTGTTCGCCTTTTTTATCGGTTGTGGTGATGATGATGACGAGGTTGTTGACGTAGGTCCTGCGGTCGTATCAACGCCGGAGGGCGTGGTCAAAGGTACGATTGTAGATTTGGTAACAGAGCAGGGGATTGCGGGCATCCAAGTGACGTTGTCGTCGTCGAAAAAGTTACCGGGGGGAGATTTTGAACAGGAATCGATAGCGTCAGTCACGACGGATGGGAGTGGCAACTTCGTATTTGGCGAGTTGAAATCAGGCGAATATATAGTGAAGCTGAATGCCCCGGGTTACTTGGACCAACAAGCGTCGGTAACGGTGACACGTAAAGAGTCAGCGACGGTTCATTTTCGCCTTGAACCGGGTGTGAGGTTTAAGGGTACAGTCGTATCGGACGATGGAAATGCAGTCTCCAATGTTCTCATCACTCTGGGTGACCGTGCGTCGGTGACCAAGGGTGGTGGTCAATATGAGATATCGCCTGTATCGAAGGGCGTGTACAACTTGACAGCGGAAAAGCCGGGTTATCAGACGACGCATATACCGGGTCTAGTTGTAGGTGATAATGATATTTCCCAAAAGGTCACGATTCGTCGTCAAGTAAGGGGTCAGATAGTTTTCGCTCGTGGTGATGTAGCGGGCAAGGACTTTTTTGGTATTTCAGTGATAAATGCGGACCGTACGGGTGAGAAGCCGCTGACGCACCTATTCGACGTTAATCCGTCGTGGTCGCCGGGTGGCAATGAAATAGTGTTTAGTCGTTCAGAAGCCAACCGTCCGTTCCAAATCTATATAATGGACAGCGGTGGTGGGAACGCCAGACCCATCAGTGGGGATCACTTCAATGATAGACATCCAGCGTGGTCACCCGATGGTCGTCGTCTAGCGTTTGTTCATGCACGTGCGTTGGGTCAACCTGCGGTTTACACGATGGATTCAAATGGAGACAATCGTGTTCGTCTTGCGGATTGCCATGCGGATTCCCGTCCAGCGTGGTCACCCGACGGTAGTCAGCTTATCTATAACCATGCGCTTAAGGAAGGGATTCGTAATCTTTTTGTGTTGGACATAGAGACATTTCTCGCCGCCAAGGAGGCACCTCCTACCCAAGTCATACCAGAACCGGAACCAGAACCGGAACCAGAGATAGTGCCGGAACCAGAACCAGACCCTGAACCAGAGGTAGAACAAAAGCCGGAACCGGAGCCAGACCCGCATCAAACGCCGGATGGGGAGAAAGATAAACAGGAAGGTGAGGGTGATCCGCCTCAAGCACCGAGTGCCGATCCACCAGCCATAGAAGAGGGTATTCACCGTTTGACAACGAGTACGCACCACGATATCCACCCGGATTGGAGTCCAGATGGTTCAAAATTGGTGTTTACCAAGGAGAGTGCGCCGCTGAACGCTGCGGTGTATGTTCTGGATCTGTTTTCGCTGGTTCAGACCCGGTTGACGGGTGAGGAGGGTTACAACGGGTATCCGTGTTGGTCTACCGATGGGACAAAGATAATCTTCAGCAGTAACCGCAACGGTAGTTTGGGTATCTGGATGATGGATGCCGATGGTAGTAATACCGCCCTTATTTTTGATGAATTGGGACAGGATGATATTATCAGCCAGCAGGCATGGCGTGAGTAAAAGGCAAATCCCATATCTGAAACAACAACATTAGCTTTCAAACCGAAGCGTCGCTGTTTAGCGGCGCTTTTTGGGTTTTATGGCAATCCAATCTAGCGACCCGTAGCACCTTAATCAAAGGATAAGCCCAATTCAAGGCGTATCATCATTTCACTTACACAAGGGTTTCTTGGAAAATTGGTAGACCACCTTCCTTTGCTCAACACGTTAGGCAAATCAACTTTTATCCATTGAGGAACGTTCAGGGAAATACTGTACAGCACTTGGGACATTGTTCATTGTGCATTGACAAATCTACAGCATTTTGGGATAATCTTCTATCTTTGATTGATCGACTAAGAGGAGGTTACCGTAATGCAAACACCCGATTTTGCTAGGACAGATTTCAGCCAGTTGGTGGATAAGGATCTGCAATTCCTGATTGAGAGTTTCCCCAAGCCGGGGCGGAGCTATGAAGAGATTGCTCAGTTGATCCATCATCTACCGAGAACGCTTGAATCTATGCTAAACAGTGAATCCTTGTTCAACAAGATCCGCGATCGAAGTCTGCTGATATTGGAGATTTCACCGTTTCTATTCTTCAGTGTACTCCTGCGTCGCAGCTTAATGGACCAGAGAATCATAGGGGATAAGAAGGTAATCAACTATATCGCGAATCTCCTCAGTCTGTTCGTTAGGACAGATCGATTGTATCGCGTCCATCGACATGATAAACAGACCCATCACTATCTGACGGACATGGCTCAAGAGGCAGCAAACGCAGATACCCGCCGGCAGTTCCTCATCTACTCCCATATTGGCAATTACTCACTTTATACTACAGGCATCTTTCCACAGTGGATCGAATATCGTCGTCGGTATAAAAACCGTCCGGTGAATACACAATTTTATGTCGATTTTGGGCGCGAATACTATGAACGAGCCTCATCACATACGATGGCACGGGAATATGATCTCGGTGAAGTCTTTTTTCGTCTGTCGATTATGTTTGAAGTCTATAAAGAAGCACTTAATCATCTCGCAAAACAGTATTTAGTTTTGTCGTAAATGAGGAAGACGAACAAATTGGGAAACGGGAAAGAGCGGAACGAAAGGCAGGAGGTATAACAAGCATGGATAAGGTAGATGTACACGTGCACGTGTTCGCCAAGTTGAGCGACGTATACCCGCGCGGCGTCAGTGGCTTGGCACCGGCGGACAAAGAAGCCACCGCCGAACAATTGCTGAGGGAGATGGACGCGGCGGATATCGCCAAGACGGTGTTGATTGATATGGGAGGCACTCGAATCGAGGAGCATAGGTATGTAACCCACTGCGTCCAGAAGTGGCCCGACCGCTTTACTGCTACTGGACTAGTGGATGCAGACGATCCAGATCCGCCCACGCGCCTGAAGGAGTTGGTCGAAGCTACCGGCATTGAAGGCATCCGAATCGGCGATCTCGGCGATCCGAATGCCACACGTGTCGAGGCTCTGAAGGCTTACCCTCTGTTTCAGTGTGCGGACGAGTTGGGCGTCAATATTAATATCTATACAGGTAGTGCCAACATCGACTGTGTTGAGATGTTGGCGACTGCCTTCCCCAACCTCAACATCTCTCTGGATCACCTCGGTGTGATGCCAAGTACCCCTAGCGTAGTAGACCGCTGGGGCCGTCCCCGCTTTGACGATGAGCCGTTGCCACCTGCAACCTATCCACGGGTTATCGACATGGCACGATTCCCCAATGTGTACATTAAAGTTTCGGGAGAATACGCTTTTTCCAAGAAGCCTTGGCCCTACGAAGACATGCAACCGATGGTCAGGGGGATCTACCAAGCCTATGGACCCGATCGTATGATGTGGTGCACAGACTCTCCGTGGATCCTTGAAGAGCCGGGCTACCAGAAACTGGTAGATCTAATCGACTTTCATCTGCCTTCCCTCAGCAAGGGCGAAAAAGACAAAATCATGGGGGGGACGGCACTGAAGATTTGGTTCAAAAGGGAGAATTGAGGCGGAACGATAAGATCAGTCGAGGGGCTTGGGCTCTCATGTAACGGAGCCGGTTCGTCGGAGGGCACGGAGCTCCCTCAACGAACCGGGGGGATCTGTATTGACGTACTCCCAAACCTAAAGGATTGGGATTTAGACCTAAAGGGTTTTTCGTTAAGTGTATAGGTCCTATGTGAGCAATTCCCTAGGGATACGAGAGCCAGTATATTCTACGTTTGCATCGCGGTTGGCAATGATTTCAGGAATATCGTCCTCCCAATTGTCGGGAATTGTCATGGGACGCTTATGCCACGCTAAGATCAGGGTTCGTCGCTCGTCTGTCAGGTTCCTGTGTGCCGAGTGCAGGACGCGGGCATCCGCCAAGACGAGTGCCCCTGCTTTAGCGAAGACATTTACCTGATCCGGATGATCACTGAACATGATCGGATGGTCCTCCTCAACAAACCGAGCTCCTTGTTCGTGGGCTGGAACCAGTTGATCATGCAGTGGAATCCGATTAAGATGGGTGCCGGGGATAATCTTGAGACAGCCGTTTTCAACGGTTGTATCGGTTAAGTAGTAGGACACGAACATGGTCTGGGGCCATGGCGAACAACTCATTGGATCGTTCCATAGCATCCAATCTTGGTGCCAATAGAGCGCAGGTTCCTCAGGATCCTTAGTAAGGATGATAATCCCTCCGGTACTCTCGAAGTCCCCAAAGCCCATCTGCTCAAGTGCTACGCGTGACGGTTGCCAATCCAACAGTTTCTGGATAATTGGGTTGTCCACACCCCGCACACCTACATGTTGCCCTTGATACCTCACGTCAGGTGGTGGTTCATGCCCGGCGATCAAGCGTTCTGATTCTTCTCGCAGTTCCTGTAAAAAATCTTCAGTTAAGACGTCATCTACCACACAGTAGCCATCGCGTATCACCTGTTCTCGCTTTTGCAGTGCTACCTCTGGTGTCATACTGTTCTCCTTCATACTATCTTTGCTTTAATCAACAGAAATATCCTTCCATTACCATAGCCATCGTAAAACATAAAATTCAAGCCCGTCCGTGATGCGACTCAGCCGGCGCACGATACTTCACCCCCAGATGCGGGGTTTCCAGACGCTGATGGTCTTGTATCCGCGAAGTGAGGCAACTCTCTAGCATCCCACTGACAATCAGAGTGCGTTCTGCCGGGTAAGGCGCGCCCCCGGTCATAATCATCTCCACAATTTTGGCAACTAGGCAGGCGGAGTAGGTCACGTTGGGTGTCGGTGGTAGAAAAAATTGCGTGGATACCGGGTCCGGTACACCCTTCAGTTTTGCAGCGAAGCAGTAGTCTCTGATTGCACCGTTGAGCATGAGTAGTGTGGTTTGGAGTCCATCGTTGCGTTCGATAAGATAGGCTGCTGGATTTTCGACCAGCTTTTGGAGTTCGCCGCTGCGGAGCAGATCTTGAGTTCGACCATCTTCTTCCGTCAGTCCACAAGGGCTGTCGCATCGAGAGAGAGCTGATTCCAAAAGTTCTTTTGACCAACGCCCTGTCTCGCCAGCCTTCCAGACCGCCTCCCCCTCTATTAATTGAACCGCCTTGACCCCGGTTTCACCACCTTTGCGGCGTTCAACCATACACTGCATGGCTTCGAGTGCGTGATAATCCATCGGATCGGAACCGCCGACCCCTATCATCAAGGCACTCTCAATCTCGCACTCCAACGGCAATTCGACATCTGGCAGACGCCAAGTTACTGGCAGAGACGATCCGGCGAGAATCGGAAATCCCAAGCGATGCCCGTCGTCCACCATCTCCTGCGCCTTCTCAAAACTGTAGGAGAGATGTTTGTCATTGTAGATCGGTACAGCGCGACCGTCCTCCTCAAAGACTTTGACGCACTCCTTGAAAAATTCGTAGCGTGGATAGAGAACTTGACCTTTCTCATTTCTTGGATATTCACCATGTTCACCAATCAGTAACACAGCATCGACAGCGAGTTTCTCTCCACCACAGCGCAACGCCTCGGAGATCGTCGGGTATACGGAGAAACCGAACTCACGGGCGCGGTCAGTAGATTGGTCTCCTCCAGGTCTCTGGTCAACGTAGAGGGAAACGATTTGGGTATCGGGGCGATGCCAGCGTCCCTCATAAGGGTAGCCGACCATAAGGCGGTCAGCAAAATGTTGGGCATGTGACAGGTAACGATAGATGGTAGCAAGTACAGCGATGCGTTTGACGGGCGGGTTGGGTGTCATTTTTCATCGTTCTCCAGTATTATAGATTTTTCGATTTGTGCCACAAAATCTGAGGCACTTAATGGCATCTTGAACGGCTTGATTGATCTGCTGCTCGTTTAGCATATGCGTACGGAATCGCTCGATAATATCTTTCTTTTTTGTCGTGCGATCTAGATCGCTCTGTGCTGCGAGATAATTTCTCAACGCAAGTTGATCGCTTTTAGGAAGCATCTCCACCAATACTTTGACATCTTCAAAGCGTGGATTTCCCGTGATGATAATTTGAGACATAGTTTACTATCCTCTCATTCATTTTGATCATGTTCTCCAAAAAGTCGATTCTTCCGTCGGCTGATAAGAAATATTCAGGTGTGGTGTTTCCTGTCGTGTCTGATCCTGAAAAAGGCTCTCTACACCAGCAGCGACCAACCCGGTAGTAAGCAGCGTGCGCTCGACTGGATAGGTCGCTACTCCGCTCAGGAACATCTGTTCAACATTGTTGACCAACGGTGAGAAGAAGTTGGCAAGGGTCGTGCGGGCTGGGGGCATCGGCAGGTACATCTGTGTGGACAGCGGAGCGTCTTGACCTTCGAGGCGAGCGGCGAAGTTGAAATCTTGCACCAGTCCATTCATCAGAATCATCGTCGCTTTGAGCCCATCCAAATGCTCGTACTGGTAGGCAATTGGATCTTCCACCAGCTGCTTCATTTCGTCTAAGGTTGGAAAAATGTTGTTGAACCCCTGTCGTGAGGGGGTGAGGGTGTGACTGCGGCTGAGGGCGGCTTCAAACAGTTCACGCGACCACAGCTCCTCGTGATGCGCTTCCCAGAATTTGTCGCCGCGGTAGGCTTGCAGCCATTTGACACCTTTTTCGCCGCCTTCGCGGCGTTCCACCATGCACTGAATGGTCTCCAAGGCGTGGAAGTCGTAGCTGTCAACGCCACCGATCGCGATACATAGTGCCTCCCGGACGCGGGCACCCAACGGCATGTCGATGGACGGGGTGCGCCAAGTCACCGGCAGGGACGATCCCGACATGAACGCAAAGTCCATCTCTTGAGAGATGTCGTACATCTCTTTTGCCCAATCCCAGTTCCAAGAGAGATGCTTGTCGTTGAAAATGGGTGCAGTTTTACCGGTAGTTTTGTAGACCGAGACAACCTGCATGAAAAGTTCGTAGCGTGGGTAGAGATGCTGCCCCTTTTCGTTGGTGGGATAGCTGCCGTGCTCGCCGATTAGTAGGACTCCATCAACGGCAAGGTCGCTGCCTCCCAGAGTTAGGGTGTCGGCAACGGTCGGATAGATTTTCATTTGAGGAAAGCGTTCTGCACGATCACAGCTCAGATCACTTTCAGGTCGCTGATCAACGTAGAGTGAGACCAGATCCATCGGCGGATGGTGGTGCCGACCGTTCCAGCCGTATCCCTCCAAGAAGCGATCAACGATGTGCTGACCGTGGGAATACTTGCGATACTCTGTGACGATTGCCGCAATTTTGGGGCGTTTGGTCATCGTGTGAATATCCTTTTATAAAATACCGACTTTCGTCGGGCATTAGCCAACGTAATTCCAAAATGACACCAGATCGGTTGTCAGACAGCTAACTAAGTATGAAAAATAATCAATGCTCGGTCTATCTCAATAAAATCGTACGTTGTAAATGCTTCTACAATTTGCTCAATATAGCGGCAGTGGGCATCTACTAAAAACTTCATATCATGGTAGCCTGCATTCGTTGAACCTGAGTCAGGCGTGCTGCAAATGCCAAAGCTGCTAGGATATCGTTACGCTCTAAGTCGTCATAGTCTGCCAAAATTTCGTCGATGGTCATTTCTGCACTCAACAGTTCTAGTATCAACTCAACAGGATAGCGCAATCCACGTATGCACGGCTTGCCATGACAGATTTCAGGGTCTATTGTTATACGGTCCGCAAGCATTTCAAACGAACCTATTTTGTATGTGCTCATCGGGATCCTTTGATTTACTTTCATTTGAACTGTGATAGTAGATTTTAGAATTAATTAGACACTTGTGATATGGCCAACGAGATATTCGCGCTGCTGAGGGTCATAGGTTACCACCCTTTGATCTTTCTCAAGAGTAAAACGGAATCTGTAAATCATGGATATAGCAAGTCTCGCTTTAACCGGTTTTTCATCAGGATACGCATAATTATATAGCTCACTAATTTCTTCTTCAGAGTTTACCGCACTTAAATCACCAATTTTATGCCAGCCAATCGCAACGAACCCACGGGCAAATTCGTCAATGAGGTATCCGTCCTCTCCAGCACGAACCAGCCACTTTATTTCTCCCATAATCGTTTACCTTTGTTCTATTTATAACCCAAGTTGCTAGTTATTGAAAATCCATGGGTTTTCCGTTAAACTTGAGGGGATTGACTCATACCCCCTCAAAAGGAGAAACCCATGGACCTACAAATTGTAACCATTTTCTATCTCTGTGACAAGCTGTTAGAAGCACTTAACTCAAAAACCTCTCCACAGGCGCAGATGACTGACGCCGAAGTCATGACCACCGGGGTGGTCGCTGCGTTGTTTTTCGGTGGTAACTTCCAAGTGACTTGTGACTTTCTACACACTCATGGCTATATCCCCAATATGCTGTCAAAAAGTCGTTTCAATCGACGGTTGCATCGGATTAAACCGATGTTCATCACATTGTTCAAAATCTTAGCCGAAAGTTATGTAAAACTCAATCAACAGCAGATTTATGCGATAGATACACTGCCTATTGCGGTCTGTGACAATATCCGCATTAGTCGGTCAAAACTGTATACCGATGAGGCATTTCGTGGGTATCAAGCGTCCAAGCGTCGGTACTTCTATGGCTTGAAAGTTCACTTGTTAGTGACAGCGAGCCAACAGCCTGTTGAGTTTTTTCTAACGCCAGCAAGCATCAGTGATGTCGAGGGATTACAGTATTTTGATTTTGACTTGCCACCGGGCAGTTGTGTCTACGGGGATAAAGCATACAATAACTATGAGATAGAGGATATATTGGCAACCATTGGAGTGGACCTCAAGCCGACACGCAAACAGAATTCCAAGCGACCTTATCCACAGTGGGAGACCTATGTGGCATCTTGCCATCGTAAGTCTGTCGAGACCGCTGGCAGTTTAATTGAGCGATTGCTGCCTCGTTCGATTCATGCTGTAACACAACAAGGATTTGAATTAAAAGTGGTCTTGTTTGTATTAGCAAGCAGTATATATCAACTTTAACTCCAACCAACTACTCAATTATAGGTAGCAACTTGGGTTATTTATATATTATTCGTAGAACTTCTCCGTAATTCTGTTCCTCTGTGTGGAGATACTACACCAATCTTCAAACCAAATCAAGTAAAAAGAGAATATCAGCCACCGCCAAAACTGATAAAATCTCTTACAATTTTTCTGTCAAATTCCGATTCAATATGTTATTATTTCCCTTACTAATCTTTCCACCTAAGGCGCTTGTAATAAACTATGATCTGGGGAATTTAGGAAAGGAGGATCATGATGAAAGTCTTCATTAGCCACGCTCACAGCGACGAGACACTTGTAAAGAAAATGGTGGCAATTCTGGAGGAAGTCGGGCTGGAGGTTTGGGATGACACACGCGAGATCTTACCCGGAGACAATTGGGCAGAACAGGTCGCTCAGGCGTTAAAAGAGTCTGAGGCAATGGTTGTTCTATTGACGCCGGAGGCAACCCGCTCAAGGTGGGTACGTCGTGAAATTGAGTATGCCCTTGGTGAAAAACGCTACAGCAAACGCCTAATTCCCGTCCTCGTTGGTGACCCAGCAGATTTTCCACAAGAAGACATCCCATGGATTCTTTGGCGTCTTCAGATGGTAAAACTCGCCGAATATGATAAGGAAGAGGAAGGTATCCGACAGATTGCTCAAACCCTGCTGGAAGCTGCCTAAACCTCTCTTTCATCATCACTGATACTGCTCCAGATCCCCCTTGTACTCCAACCCCAGCACGCTACGTGACCGCTCCACATTGCAAGTTTTACCAGCTTCGGGGGTGCCCACAATATGGAAGATATCGAAGTCAATTGTCGTGGATTCTATTCCGAGACGGCAGGCTTCCGCCAGATCGTGTCGACAGACGCAGCCATTCCGCACCGGCGCATCTTCGGAGCCTAGTTCCTCTCGGCGCTTGTTGATTCCCAATCGACTATCCACGATATAATCCGGACGCAAGACGATGATGCGGGCCCCGTGAGCGTCGTGAAACTGCCGGCACATCTCCTCCTGCAAACGCTTGCATACCGCGTACTGGCTACCATCAGGTCTTCTAACCTCCGCCGTAAAAAATATCCCTTTGGGGTGCACAGTCTGGCATGAGCCGATGTGCACCACACGATTAATACCGCGCTGTCGTGCGGATTCCAGCACATTCCACAAACCCTTCAAATTAATCAAGAATGACTGCGAATCATCAACGCCGTAGCCCCCGAAAGAGACTGCGAGATGAATAATCGCGTCCATCCCCTCTGTGGCGTTGTGAACAGCGGAGAAGTCCACAATATCTCCGTGGATGACCTCCCCGCCCTGCCATTCGCCATCAATATCCTTCCAACCCTCCCATGCCTCCGGTCCCCGATCAAAGGCACGAACCTGATATTTGCCTTTTAGATTGGCAAGCACAGCTCGCCCCATCCAGCCGGCTGCGCCAAACACCACAACCTTCATTCGTCTTATTCCTTTCGTAACCCTATTGGATTACACTTGATTTCAGTAACCCCCAAGTGGTTGTCAACTTGCCCTGCGCCTCCACAGCGAAAGGATTCTTTTCAGGTTCAGTGACATACACGTTATCTACCTCGATGACCGCCTCTAGTGTCCCAAAACCGATTCGCCCCTCTCCCTGTATATTGAAATCCTTCACATCAAAGAGGGCAGGACCGTAATCACCTAAGGCCGCTGCTCCAGCATTATCTGTGAGGAAAACACGGTAGCCTGCCGAGTGATTTTCGACCTTGATCCAGTAGTCTTTGCCCCTATCAACTTTCGTTTTCGTTTCGGTTTTTTCAAACTCTTTCACAATGTGCCGTATATGCCGCATCACAACGGATCTTTTTCCATCTTTGTTCAGTTCCCAGTAAATGACATGACGACGCAGGCTCTGTTGCATCCGGGGTGGCAGAGTATCCTTACCGCCAAAACCCGCCCCTTCATCACTGTGGAATCGCCAAATGAGGAGTGGACCTTGACCGGCCGCAAGCTTGACCGTTGAATAGAACCAATAGTCATTCCATTCTTCATCCCAATGACCATCGGATACAAGGATCAGATTTTTACCGTTTCGCTGGTTCTGTGTCAATTTGCCATTTTTAATAGCCCACGCTCCAGAAACCGTGTGCCATTTTCCTGTACCGTTCAATTTGTCATTCGCCTTATCGAAAGTATCTTCAAACAAGACTTTCTGTGCTTGAGCCAAAGTTGGTAGGATAAGGATGCCCGCTACAATAAACATTACGGCGAGAATCCATTGCTTTTGAGAAATTGTCTTAGGAAACATGGTGAATCCTCCCTTTCATTTTAGCAGCCAGACGGGTAAAAGCATCATAATAGACGCTTTAGAAATCTGTTAATCGACACTTATAGAAATTATACCCTATTATCCCCCTAGTTTCCAACATGATCTGAACGGTATAGTAATTTTTCGTGGAACTTATCTATATGTACAGTGTGTTACCCTTCAAACCATAAGGGAGGTTAAAAAGTCAGCTACCCCGCCCTGAAGGACGGTGCTTGTTTGTCCGTCCAACGGGTCTTATTGGGATACGCGGTCTTGGCTCGTAACTTTACACACCCGCCACCGCACGGTCGCAGCAACCGTTTAGAAGCCGTTGCAATCCGTCGGTGACGAAATTGTTTCGACTTCCGGGTGAAACCTCAGACATACTGCTTGGTAGGCTTTGCCTACGCAATTTTACCTTTCACATCGAAGGGAGAGGGCAGCGAAAAACGAGCGTTTCTCCTAAGTCATCGAGTTACGAGCATTATTCTCTCACAAATCTACCTAAAAAGTGTAAGGTAGATTCCAAAAACAACAAAAAAGGAGCGCAGTTTCCTCCCCGCTCTAAAGAACGGGGTCTCCACTGCGAAGATTTGATGAAAGCGAATGTATTTCAAACGCGCAGCGTCATTCTCATCTGTGTACTCGCCTTTGGCATACTCCAACATGCTGCATGGGCGGCAGATGAACGGCAGACATTGCAAGCACTCAGCAAAAGTTTTACCGTGCTCGCACAGGAAGTTGGAGAAGTAGTTGTTGGAATTGAAACTGAGCAATCCGACAGAGATAAGGATTGGAAACCTCGCTTTGAAAACTTTGAACGTCGCGACGTATTCCCGTTTGCTCCAGAGGAATTTCATCGTTGGTTGCGCCCAAACTCAGGCCGAGATGAAAAGTCGGAAGATTACTTTTTCTTCTCCCCTGATCCGCATCAGGAAAAGCGGGAGTATAATGTGATACCTAAAGATATACTCCCGCACGAGATTGGAAATAAAGTCAATTTCGGATCCGGTATTTTGCTTGATGAACAGGGGCACATTGCTACCGTTGTTGAATTGGTTAACAACAGCAAGGAAATTACTATCACACTTCAGAACAGCACACGCCTTGATGCTGACGTAGTTGCATCTGACGAAGACACAGGAATTGCTGTGCTGAAAGTTGATACCGATGGACTTCCAATGACGAAGTTCGGTGACTCGGATGATGTCGTCCTTGGTGAATTGATGGTTGCCTTCGGGCATACCGAAAATCAGGAACCTGCGATTTCCTTGGGGATGGTCAGCGGCGTTGGACGCAATCCACACATCGTCAATTATGAAAACTGGTTCGCAATTGACACGAATCAGCGTCCCGGTTTAGGTGGTAGTGCAATTGTCAGCGCAAAAGGTGAAATCATCGGCATGACCGCTGGCAGCCCATCAAAGGGCGCGTTTGCCATACCGATTAACACAGTTAGGCAGGTCGCTATGGAATTAATCGAACATGGAAAGGTCCTACGCGGATGGCTTGGTGTTTCGATTCAGGAGATTAATTCAGATCTGGCTGAGAAACTGGGGTTGGATAGACCGATGGGTGCCTTAATCAGCAATGTCTATGATGAGACACCTGCTGCAGAATTTGGCTTACAAAGAGGTGATGTAATCGTCGCTATTAACGGTGAAGCGATTAAGAATGTGAATCACCTCCGCACTACAGTTGCCATGTATAAGCCAACAACCACTGTCTCGGTTTCCATTCTGCGGGATGGTCAAACGCAAGACATCTCTGTGACGCTTGGTGAACGTTCCGCACGGGTTGTTCAACATGGCAAAGATTCTGAGGGACACGTAGATCTTTGGAAAGGCCTCTCCGTTCAGAACCTGACAGCCGATCTGGCTGAAAAGCTTGGACACACTTCTGACAAAGGGGTGTTAATTGCTGGTGTGACGCCGGGCAGTGTGGCTGCTAAAGCGGGACTCCGCAAAGGGGACCTAATTCTTGAGGTCGAGAATCAGCCTGTTCACAGCGTAGCAGAGTTCAAATCGGCAGTGGAGAGGGTGATAAGTGAAGACAAAGTCTTGCTACTCGTAAAACATGAGGGGCAAGCACGGTATGTCACCGTCAAGTAAAAACGGGTTCAGATTGTTCAAAACCTGAACACCCCTGTTAAATATTTGCACAAAACTTGACATCTTAACGAAGTTATGTTCTAATTATTTCAGGCTTCGGCGGGATGTCAGTCTTGGCACAAAGATTGCGTATTACTATTGTAATCACATTTGCCTCCAAAAATTAATAGCCGGGTCAGTTTTGGGAATTGTGGTTTCCCTAGGTATTTTTCATTCGTTTCGAGGTCCGACTGGCACTCGCCTCGCCTATCAACTGGAATGCTTCCGTTGAAACGACATTTCCATCACCTGACCCGGCTTTTTTATTACGGATCCACGATGAATCCATTCATTCAAATCGCTCAAGGTGTTATTGGAGCGATTCTTATATCTGCCTTCTTCATTCTCAGATCAAGTTTCGGTGAAGCACGGCATACGCTTAGCATCATCGGTGCTATCATTATCTTTATCGCAAGTGGCTACATTCTGCGAACACGGTTAATCCGATGGGGGAGCCGGCAGGTCTGGCTCAAATACCATCAAAGGCTCGCATCGTTAGGATTATCGCTTGTTCTCATCCACTCAGCAGCCCAACCGCTCGTTTGGCATTCGTGGTTGGCGTTTACGTTAGCACTACTCAATCTTGGCACGGGTGTCGCGGTCAGTTTCACCACACATCGCGCACGGCGGATTCTTCTCCGCTGCCATCTGGCACTTGCACCAATCTTGCTGCTTTCCGTTGTCCTACATGGTAGAGAAAAGTTAGACCACGATGAATTCTTTCCTTTGACTGAGGTTCACGACATCCCATGTGCGAAATGCCATACGTCGGAGAAACTGCTATTTACGATTGATCCACACTTTCAGAGCGATTTAGATAGTGGAGGGATTGTCTCAGAGGACTTGCAGTGGGAGTTTAATCTGCATGGGACTTCCCTCTCTCGACAGACAACGATTTCAACAAAAGAGACGGATAATCGCTGGCTGGTAACCGATGAAAAAAACGAGGGTGAATATACAGTCAAGAAAGCGGACGATCGGCTAAGTGTCCATACAGATGCTGTGTACGAGGCTTATACCTGTCTCACCTGTCATGTTCACAATACCCCGGAGATCCAATTTGACCACGAAAGTCATGGGGTCAAATCCTATAATGCCTGCCTCAACTGCCATCAGACTGTTATCAATGGGGTAAAATACGGAACTCGAAAGGCGAATTGGGAGTATAATCCGTGATAAGTTGCGAGACAACCACGCTTGATTGGCGATAAGGAGTTGTGCATGCCTCAAAGCTTCAAACCGGTGACGGTTGGGATATCGGGTGGTTCAGCATCAGGAAAAACGACATTAGCCAAAGTACTGGCAGAAGCACTCGAAGAATTTTCGCCGGTGATTTTGCACCAAGATTACTACTTCAGGGATTGGTCGGAATACCCGCCGGAAGAACGGGAGAAGGTCATTACTGCAAATCATCCGGAGGCAGTTCGGTGGGAGGCACTGCTTGGGCATATCCGTCAACTGATCGCACGTCAACCGATTGAAACGCCGCCCGAAGGAACGCGGTCGTTTGCACGAGGAGATGCGCCTGCCACAATTCAGCCGAGTGATCTGATTATCGTCGAAGGGCATCTTATCCTATGGGAGGCAGCGCTCAGAGACCTGATGGATGTCAAACTCTTCGTTGATGTTGAACCGCATGAACGGGTGCTGCGCCGTCTGCTACGAGATGTCGCACAACGCGGTGGCGACCTTGAGGGGGCGGTCGCATGGTATCGTCGGGATGTTATCCCCAATTTCTCAGTTTACACCGAGCCGTGTAAGGCGTATGCGGATCTCGTTGTGCCTTTCCTAGATGAGAATCCCGTGGCGTTGCAGACCCTCGTTTCAGGGGTACGGGATCGGATTATGAATCAATGTGCTTCGGTGAAACCTGAGATGTGATGGGTAATAGAAATGCAGCCGTGTGCGCCTGATTAACAGATGCTATTCAACCGCTCCAATTGCTGCGGCTTGCGGCGCACGAGTTGGGATTCTTTGCTGCGCTTGCTTATCTGCCGGCACATAGCCGGAGTAATCTGAAATTTGACCGTGCGTTAGTGCATAGATGGCAACATTGGTCATAAAACGGTAGACGCCGGGCGAGTAGCGCACCCGACGGCTTGGCAGACTGATTGACTCCATCGCACACATATAGTCTCGACGAATGATCAGCACAGAAAGTTTGTCGCCGATAAAAATGCCTTCAAGAAAATTCCGTGATAGATTATAAGCAGGGCGTCCACTCGTTAAAAAAAAACCGATTGTCCTACCGGGATGGTAAATGTCAAAGCCGATGGGTGGTCCACCCATCTGATAGAAGTTGTGATAAATTTCATGGCTGTTGGGGATACGTCCCACATGATATTCTGGCATGATGTGCCGCATATTAGTCAGAAATAGACGGGTCATTGATTGGTCAGCAGCATGGGTACCACAGTCATCAAAAATGAGGAACCCTTCTTTTTCAACCAGATAGCGCCGCAACGAGACCGCTTCTAATCGAGAGAATTGACTACTCTTGATACTGCGAAGCATTCGCCCGGTGTCCAATGCTCTTACACCTTTTGCTTTAGTAAGAGCGGGATTATGTCCAGTCATGACGAGAATCGGTGATTTCATCACATTGGCGTCAGTCAACTTTAGTGCTCCGCCCTCGACGTTCATGTCTGTTTTAATTTTCGTCCGTTCGTTCAACCACTTTGCCCACGCGTTCAACGAAGACGCATCTGCCCACCAATCAGAGAGGTCATGGCGAAGGCGCGTAAAACGAAAGATCCCACGAATATCACGACCTCTACCAACAACGCGGCCTCCCGGCTCGCCGCGGGGCAGGGGTGGCACTTCAAGATTACCAAGCATAACGCCATCAACTACCCCGTCCAAGGCGTCCCCGATGGCTCCAACCTCCTTGACCATCGCAAGTTCCAACGGCAACTTGAACCCATCAGTGATCCTGACCTGCACAGTCCCCCCAGACGACATTCCACGACCACTGCCTCCAATCCCACGACTCATGCGCCCACCATTTTTACCTGTGCCTATGACGACAAATGAAGATAATGCCAGCGCATCAGAAATAGGGGCATCTGTATGTGTTACGCCCTTAGGAATAAGTGTATTGGAGACCACTTTTGGCACATTGGGGTTGAGGGGGGCATTAAGTTTCAAGGCTTGATTTGAAAACGTGGAGACGGTCTGCGGTTGGACAGTGGCTGTACGAACGCCAGCCGCATTTGTCGTTCTCGGTTGGGTTTTAACCGGTTCAACGATGACCGTGTTTTTGACTGGCACCTCTGGCTTTTGAACGGGTTTGATGACGGGTTTCCGAACTTGGGGTTTGGGTGGCGGATTCGCTGGTTGCAAAACTTCAATGCCTATCAAATCCTTAAATGATTGGGTTTGTGTTACTAGATACCCTCCAATAATAGCAGCAAGACACAGATGGATTGCTAAAGAGATAAACCAAGAACGCGAAACGGTGGACATAATTTTTATCCCCTTACTCCTGAAGTTTTATCATATGAATGACGCTTTAGCCAAGTGCTATGAGTCTATCGATTGGATTGCCATAAAACCCAAAAAGCGCCGCTAAACAGCGACGCTTCGGTTTGAAAGCTAATGTTGTTGTTTCAGATAGGGCAGATACCATCATTCACGCCATGCCTCATCATTCACGCCATGCCTGCTGGCTGATAATATCATCCTGCCCCAATTCATCGAAAATAAGGGCTGTATTGCTACCGTCGGCATCCATCATCCAGATACCCAAACTACCGTTGCGGTCACTGCTGAAGATTATCTTCGTCCCATCGGTAGACCAACACGGATACCCGTTGTAACCGACCTCGCCCGTCAGGCGGGTTTGAACCAGCGAAAACAGATCTAGAACATACACCGCAGCGTTCAGCGGCGCGCTTTCCTTGGTAAACACCAATTTCGACCCGTCTGGACTCCAATCCGGGTGGATATCGTGGTGTGCACTAATTGTCAAACGTTGAATCCCTTCTTCGAGTGCTGGTGGATCGGCACTCGGTGCTTGGGGTGGGTCACCTTCACCTTCCTGTTTATCTTGCTCATCATCCGGCGTTTGATGAGGATCCGGCTCCGGTTCCGGCTTTTGGGGTGGGTCCGGTTCCGGCTCAGGCTCCGGTTCCGGCTCTGCTTCGGGTTCCGGTTCCGGCTCCGGTTCTGGTATGACTTGTGTTGGCGGTGCCTCCTTGGCGGCGAGAAATGTCTCAATATCCACCACAAAAAGATTTCGTATCCCTTCGTTCAGAGCATGGTTATAGACGAGTTGAGTCCCATCGGGCGACCACGCAGGTCGAGAATCTGCGTGGCAGTCGGAAAGCCTGACACGATTGTCTCCGTTCACATTCATAGTGTAAATTGCAGGTTGACCCAACGCACGCGCATGAACAAATGCTAGACGACGACCATCGGGTGACCACGCTGGATGACGATCATTAAAATGGTCTCCGCTGAGTGGCATCGCATTACCACCACGATTATCCATAATATAGATTTGTAGCGGACGATTGTTTTCTGAACGACTGAACGCTATTTCCATACCGTTAGGGGACCACGACGGGTTGACATCAAACACATGGGTCAACGCCTTTTCTCCATTCCGATCCGCGTTAATCACTGAAATACCAAAAAAGTCATTACCCGCTACATTGCCACGCGCAAAAACTATCTGACCCCTTACTTGACGACGAATCGTGACCTTTTGGGAAATATCATTATCACCTACAACTAGACCCGGTATATGCGTCGTCTGATAACCCGGCTTTTCCGCTGTCAAGTTGTACACGCCCTTCGATACAGGCGATATCTCATATTGACCACCACCCTTGGTCACCGACGCACGGTCACCCAGAGTGATGAGAACATTGGAAACTGCATTGCCATCGTCCGATACCACTGTACCCTTAAACCTCACACCCGGTTCAAGGCGAAAATGAACCGTCGCTGACTCTTTACGCGTCACCGTTACCGACGCTTGCTGGTCCAAGTAACCGGGCGCATAGATCTGTATTATATAGTCACCCGCTTTCAGTTCGCCAAAAAGGAAGTTACCACTCCCATCCGTCGTGACTGACGCTATCGATTCCTGTTCAAAATCTCCCCCCGGCAACTTTTTCGACGACGACAACGTCACTTGGATACCCCCAATCCCTTGCTCCGTTACCAAGTCTACAATCGTACCTTTGACCACGCCCTCCGGCGTTGATACTACCACAGGACCTACATCTACAACATCATCTTCGTCATCTCCACAACCTAATAAAAATAAAAATAGCGTCAAAGCAACAAAGCTGAAATAGGCGTAACGGATTAGGTTCGACATAAAAATTCGTGGAATATATTTATCCGACAGGAATCGATAAACAACCACTTCCTCCTTTCAAAATTTGCCCGCTGACAAAATGCAAGGTTAAATCTTCATGAGATGATAGCGGAAGACAGTTCAAAAAACAAAGAAATTAATCGTGCTAGGACTCACGCAATTGAACGGTCAAAGCCCTGTAGTTCGGCGATTCATCGCCGCTGGACACCGTTGCCAACGCCCGATGAATCGGGCAACTACAGCAGAGGCTCCATAAGGAGTCCGTAGGGAACGCAGATCTGCGTTCCCTACGGAAGTGCGTAACTCCTACAGAAATTTACAATTTCTGTATGACAACTGGTGCTTTTTTACGATAACTATCATCACCAGAGTTTTTAAGTGTTTCGGGAACGTAGTTGCTATAATCCGAAATATTCCCATGGGTGATGGCATAGACCACAATGTTAATCATGTGCCGCGCCGCGTGGGGTGCAAATTCTTCTAGGACTTGATTTTGATTGTACAAGTGACCATAGAACGGTTTCTGAACTTTGCCATCGATCACATGCATCATCTGCTCGGTATCTACTAACACAGCAAGACGACCATCAATCGTGATACCTTGCAATTCGGAATAGGGACCAAAGTGAAGGGGGATGGTTATTCCGCCATACACGACATGCCGCAAGGGAAAACGCAAAGGACCGTTTAGCGAGTAATAGGTGTTGTAAACCGGGTGATCATTCGGAACAAAGCCAAGTGGATGCTCTGGCAGGAGATCTCGCAGCACCTTTCTTGTCCCTTTCAATGCGTTATCTGTATTTCCATGCGTTGCTAGATAGAGGAATCCGCCACGATTGATTACATATTCTCGCAATCTTTGGACTTCAACATCAGTGTATTTACTCAATCCGCTCGGACGCCTCGTATTCCAGATCGGAATGCTGTGGGAATTGAATACCCGCTTCTTGTGTTCTGGACTTATCCGTGAGCCACCTGATACCGGTTCCATAAAAAGAATCGGCGTCTGAAAGAACGATGCATCCTTCAGGTGGACCGCTTCAACAAGTTGGGTCTTGATTTTAGTCTTTTGATTCAGTGATTGTACTAAATAGGACAGACCTGCCCCAAATCGGAAATTTCCGACTCCACTGTTTCATATATCTGCGCTTGGGTGAAGCGGATCTTCAAAACGAGCAAGGTTTAAGCGACCCATGATATCTCGACCGCGACCCACAATTATAGCACCAGGACTGCCAGCAGGAAGTTCAGGCACTTCTCCTCCTAGCGTTACTTTGTCGGCGACATTGGCAAGTGTATCGTCGATGTTAGACGCGCCTTCAGCACCGACCAGCGAACCGAGACCCGTGCCTCCTCTGGTCGGGGTTTGGCTCACACCACCTCCTAAACCGAAGGAACCCCGCCCAACACCGCTACCACTACCTTCGCCAAGACTGCCTGTGCCGGAAAGCGAACTGTTTCCGCTCAGTCCCGCAGCTAACGGGGCATCCGACTGAACCGGGAGATCAACAGCAGTGGCAAGTGAGTGGGCGGGACGGTCATTGGCGCGAAAAGATTGAGAAGCCCCTTGGACAGAAATTTCTGCACGCACAGATTGTGCCGGAGACTGAGATACCGGGGCATCCACCGCTGTGGCTTTCGGCACAGATACAGAAGTTGATTTCACCGGATGGGGTGTAAAAGCCCGGGTCTGTACCGATGCTGACAGACGCTCGATTTGAAAATTAGGCGTGGGCGTAGGTACGATGGAAGGGGCTACTATGCGTGGGGTTTTCTCCACAGGCGGCACCGGTTTAACTTTGAGAATGCTCACTTCTAAAGCATCGACATCGCTCCGAATAGTTTGGTTGACGATGATAACGCTGAGAACCATCGCTAGGCATAGATGGACCAATAGAGAAACGCACCAGAAACGGTACTTGTAATGAGATTTCATGAGGGTAACCTCCTTAAAGCGAATAATTGGCTTTTGACATACTCCCACATGTGAGCGTGCCAGTTCCGGTTTGCCCGAAAGGGGCGTTACCGAACCGTGAGTCCACGATTCTGTGAGTGCTGAAACAGCACAACAGAAGCATGACATCGGGATTTGTAAAGTCCCAAGCGCATGTGAGATTCCGCTATTAACAACACTTACTACCCGAAGAGGATTCAGCAACATCAATTTACATCTACTAGCCCCAAGGTAGTCTTACGGTGTCTCGCTCAATGGACAATACTTCGTCCATTTTCTATATTTATACTGCTTTAGGCGGTTCAGAATGAAAGGTTTTTGTAACAGGTCATTTCTACCTAACCCCAATGATTGGGAAGGATGGCAGCTCATTGATTGGTCAGCCACCACTCATACACTGTTACTTGAAAAAGCATTGTAGCATGTTTTCGTTAGAAATACAATTTTTTAATAGATAGCATGGTTAAGCGCGCAACATCCCCTTGAATCCCCGGAACATTACACTATACGGAAGTTGCTACTTAAATGCTAAATTGAATCAATCACCGCCTACAATATAAACCTCCTTGCATTCATTTGCAACCAGTTTTTTGAGGGGTATGGACATATCATGTCCATACTCCAAAAGTAACTGGAATTTTTGTGTGATTGGTTGAAGCAATTTTTTTATGGCGCACTGGGTTTTACTCACGCCATGCGTGTTGGCTGATAATATCATCCTGACTTAACTCATCAAAAACAAGAGCGGTATTGCTGCCATCTGCATCCATGATCCAAATGCCAAAACTTCCATTACGATCACTGCTGAAAACAATCTTTGTACCATCAGGAGACCAACACGGATAGCCGTTGTAACCTTCCGCACCGGTCAATCGGATTTGGCTTAGCGAAAATAGATCTACGACATACACCGCAGCATCGAACGGGGCGGTTTCTTTAGTAAAGACTAATTTTGAACCGTCTGGACTCCAATCCGGGTGGATATCGTGGTTTGCACTAATTGTCAAACGTTGAATCCCTTCTTCGAGTGCTGGTAGATCGGCGATCGGTGCCTGAGGTGGATCGCCCTCCCCCTCCTTCTTCTCTTCACCATCTGGGGTTTGATGGGGATCCGGCTCCGGCTCTGGCTTTTGGGGTATCTCCGGTTCCGGTTCTGGCTCCGGTACTATCTCTGGTTCCGGTTCCGGCTTCGGTTCTGGTTCCGCTTTCGTAGGGGGCGCGTCTTTGGCGGCGAGAAATGCCTCGATGTCCACCACAAAAAGATTCCGTTTGCCTCCCTTCAGAAGTGCATAGGTATAGACGATCTGAGTGCCATCAGGTGACCATGTAGGCCTAGCGTCTACATCGGAGTCGGCAAGTCGAACCCGATTCCCTCCGTTCACATTCATGGTATAAATTGCTGGTTGCCCCAAGGCTCGCGCGTGAACAAAGGCGATGCGGCGACCATCAGGAGACCAAGCCGGGTGTCGATCGTTGAAATGGTCCCCGCTGATGGATCTGGCACTGCCGCCGCGGTTATCCATAATGTAAATTTGTGGTAGCCCCCTGTTTTCTGAACGACTGAAAACAATTTCTCTACCATTAGGGGACCAGGTAGGCTGTAGGTCAGAAAGGTCTGTTAGAGACTTTTCGCCTGTACGGTCAGCGTTAATCGTTGAAATCCCAAAGAAGTCTTTGCCAACAACATCGGCGCGTACGAAGACAATCTGTCCCGTTACTTTGCGTCGAATAGAGATCCTTCGCGAGATGTCGCTATCACCGACAGTTATACTCGATATGTGTGTTGTGTGATAGCCCGGCTTTTCCGCAATCAAGTTGTATTGTCCCTTGGAGACCGGGGAAATTTCATATTGTCCACCACCATTCGTTACTGCCGCGCGTTCACCTAAAGAGATAAGAACATTTGCAACGACATTGCCATCGTCAGAGACCACGATGCCCTTAAACCTGACACCGGGTTCAACAAGAAAATTAACAATTGCAGGCTCTTTGCGAGTGACTTCCACCGGTGCTTGTTGACCCAGATAACCACGGGGATTGATTTCCAAGACATATTCACCGGTTTTTAGTTCTTCAAATATGAAGCTCCCACTAGAATTGGTGGCTGTTGAAGCGACATTTTCCCGCTCAATATCGCCCCCTGGGAGTTTCTTTTGTGCAACCAATATAACTTGGGCATCTATAACGCCCTGCTGTGTGACCAGATCTACAACGGTTCCTTTGATAACCCCTTCCGGTGTTGCCACAACCCGGGGCCCTATATCATCAACAACTTCGTCATCACCACAGCCGATAAAAAACACAAACAGCGTCAAAGCAAAAAGACCGAGATAGGAGTAACGGGTTAAGTTCGCCATAACAATTCGTGGATACGTTTATCCGATAGAGACTGATAAACGTGCCACTTCCTCCTTTCAAAATTCGCCTATTGGCAAAATGCAAGGTGTTAAACCACTATAAGATGGTGCGGAACGGGATTTCGCTACGCTCAACTTGTTGTATTCGATATGAGCAATTAATATGCCAAATAAAACAGTAAGTCCCAAAGTCGGTATAAGATTTTCCCTGATATTGCAGCTTTCTGCGAAGTTGCCCGGATTGACTCCTCCCAATAGTAGGGTCATTTATAGTAGATTTTAGAATTAATAGGACACGCTAAACCGGTGCGGTTACATGAAAATTAAAAAAATAATTCGGTAATTTGCTAGCGACACCGGCGCGGGGGAAAACCGCGCCTACCGTGTGTTTGGAGGCAAATCGGGATTACCGATTTAAATACTTAAACTTCATCAAACCGCACCTACCGGGGGCGCGCAAGTGTTTCTTTATTTTTTGAATTCACTATAGTTTTCGTTCTATGGAATGCAGATGCCGATTTATCAAGAATTCCTCCAATTTATCGGAGGAAACGTCGGAATCGGTGAGGGATCACCGTTTGAGAGACCTGCGCCCCGGTTAGCCCGTCATTTCGAGGGGGTGTGATAGGTAATGAGAAATTGGACGAGATTTTCGCAACCCAAGTGCATAAGTCCTAAGTAATATCAGATTTTGGCGGGTAGATGGCAGATTGTTCCTTCCATCGTAGGCGGGGCATCTGGTTTCCCCGCTCGAAGAATTAAATGCCCCTAGATTTAGTATGAAATATTGAATGATGTGCGAATGTTTGACGGCAGTGTTCAGATTTTGAACAGCTGCCAATAAAACGTCAAACACTTTACAGAGTTGCACAAGGCGGTGCAATTCTTTGAACCACCTCGGTTGTTTGGAACTCGCCGACTATTTCACAGGAGCTCGGGGAGACTTACCCTGCCGTCGGCCGCCAACGAATGGCGTAGATATCGGTGTTGTCTCTGACCTCATCCCACGATCCGGGGGCTTGGCTGGAACCACAGATCGATAGAATCGTATCATCCGCAAATACCACACTAGCACTGTAGCTGCCGGTGAAGGTGGTGGAATCGAGATAGTAAACCTCGTCCAGCCAAGTTTTGCCTTCGTCCCGGCTGATCATCGCTCGCGACCCAGGCGGTCCGGGTCCATAGCGTGTATCGTGAATCACAACCACAGTCCCGTTGCTCTGGGCTGCAGGATAGCCGAAGGTTTGACCGTACACTGTGCAAAGCATACGCGGCGGGCTCCACGTTTGACCGCCATCCGCAGCCTCCATCACAAACACGTTCTTAAAGCCTCTCCCTTCGTCGGAGCCATCCATCGGTCGCATCATCTCCTCGGTGTCGGCTGGTAAGGGAGGACGTTGATAGCGCATTGTCGCAAAGATGCGACCCGACGGCACCAACACAGCGGCACCCTCTGAACCCCAATCAATCATCAGAATGGGACCCTGCCACGTATGCCCCCCATCTGTTGAACGGAAGGTGTAACAGCCATTCATGGTGGTTGGCGTATCTCGGATGTCCACAGTCCATAGCAGCGTATCGTCCTGAAGGCGGTTCAGTCCGCGATGCGTGTAACGTTCGGTGTAGGGTCTGCCGTCGGGCAGATTCATCTCGACCGGAATCTCTGCCCGTTTTGTCCACGTTATCCCCTCATCTTGGGAGACCCACACAACCGCTGGATCGCGCATCTCCGGTCCTGTCGAGCAATCAACACCGATGAACGTCCCGTCCCGCAAAATCCGCCAATGCCCTCCCGGCAGATCCTCCATCCCTATCAGGGATCGTGATGTCCATGTGCGTCCCCCGTCCGTGGATTTGCATAGGACCTGGGACTGCTTTACGTATACTGTGCCATCCGGTCCCACGTCCACGTGTGTGCCCTGCGGACTCATGTCATCGCTATGCGGCAGCAGGGCCTTTTCCACCGGAACGCGGGTGAGTTTACCGCCGGCAGCGTGCAAGATATATTGGCTGTCGTGCATCTGTTTGAGCACCTCTGCCGATGGCACGTCAACCCCACCCAGTCGATTCGTGCGTCGCTTCGGTTCAACGATTACTTGCATCATCTTAATCCTCCATCGTGGTGTGTCATCGCTTATCAGGCATATTCAAGGGTCAAGTCTAGTCCAAGAATCGTGGCGATATCTTCAGGGAGGACAACCATATTTCGAGCCGCTAGGTCCAGAACATTTCTGCCTGTCCGTATAATATAGACACGAATCCTTACTAGGAGTTCTCAAGTTTTTTCTCTGTCCACTTCGTCCACATTATTTTCTCATTTTGGAGATTCACATAACCACTAAGTCACGCATATTCAAGTGTCAAATCCAGTCCAAGAATCGTGACGATACCTTCAGGCAAGGCGACATCGTTCCGAGCTGCTAGTTCCACAACGTTTCTATCCGGCCGCAGCGGCGGCACCTGTACATGGTATGCAAGTTGGGGATTCACGGTTGGTCGGAACTGGCGATCCGTTCCGACCTCCGCTGCGGGAATGAATCGGCTGTTGGTCAATGGCTCACCGTTTAACCGAACTAGCAACGCATCCTTCCATGAAGAATCATCAAACTCAACAGTCAAAGTTACCTTTATCGGCGGATGCGATGCCACATCGTCACCGACTATCAGCGGTAGGCGACCAATCACGCCGGTACGCAGTGCACCACCCTTCGATTTGAGCGGTAGGGGACGAGGTGCGGATAGGTGTGCGTAGTACGGCAGGATGCCCCCTGCGGCACTATCGACGCTGAACAGTTTATCTTTGCCAACCAACATGTTCGCATCTCCCACTTCATGCACACAGGCATAGCACCGACGACGGGTTTCGACCAACTGATCGCCGGTCATAAACTCAAACGGCGTCCCAAGGTTCCAGAAGTAGAGTCCGTCAACACCGGCGCGATACCAATTCGATGCCAATCCACGCACCAACGGCAGCGACTCTTTGCCCATATTCACGCACGGGTAGACAGGCACACCGTGCGGTTGTGCCGCTTCAACCCATGTCTTAACCGGCAGCGACCACGGCGCATATCCACCACCGATGATCAGAATATCAATCAGATCTTCTTCGAGCCACGCTGCGACATCCATGCCGTTGTCAAGGGATGTGGTGAAGGTATCCGGGACTCGCACAGCGATGAGGGACGGTCTACCACGCCGCTGTGCTGCGGCGTCCGTCAGGCTGCGAATCTCCCCCATCATTGATGTGATGACCTCAATCTCGTCTACCGTAGACGACTCGCCGCGCATCCGCCGACTGAACAGCACCGGGTGACGGATGTAGTCCAGCTCAAACCCATCCACATCATACCGTTGGCAGATCTCCTCAATAATTTCGAGTTTACGTTGACGCACCGCTTTATGCGAGAAGTCCTGCGCGGTCGTGTACAATTCAAACTCTGGTAGCATCTCGCGGGTGTCAACCATGAACTCCGGGTGTGTGCGTTTCCAAACGGTCATGGCGTTGGCATCCATAAAACTATCGTGTACGTCGTTCATCCGTACCGACGCGAATGCCTCCATGTCGTGCTTGTGCGCGAAGTCACAAACTAGGTGCAATGGACAACGATACTCCCTCACCAGCGTCTTAACGTTCTCAGTCACCCTGTGCCAATACTTGACCGGCGCACCTTGAGCGTCACCGTAGATCGGCTGCACCTTGCTGTCGTAAGCTGGAGCGTCAAACTGTCCACACAATACCGACCAAGAAATAGCACCGACCTGCGTTTCGACGAGCGGCGCGATCCGATGTGCGAGGAAACCTTCAGGCGTGTTTGCGTCCTCCAGTGCTAACTCGTGTGTGTCATCGTTGAAGATGACGCGCCGAGGACGTTTTGCCGCCTCAACCCGCGCTCGCTTGATCTCCGACCAGTCAGTTCCTGACATCTTTCCCTCCTAGGTTCTCGAACATGGCTAGGGCGTATTGACATTTTGAATTTGCAGACTGGGATCACAATCTAACAGATCGTGGTACAAAAGGAGATTGTAGGTCGAGACTCACATCTCGACAAAATACTACCGAATGTGGCGCAAACTGTGAGTTTGCAGACTGGGATCACAATCTAACAGATCGTGGTACAAAAGTAAATTGTAGGTCGAGATTCACATCTCGACAAAATACTACCAAATGTAGCGCAAACTGTGAGTTTGCAGACTGGGATCACAATCTAACAGATCGTGGTACAAAAGGAGATTGTAGGTCGAGATTCACATCTCGACAAAATACTACCAAATGTAGCGCAAACTGTGAGTTTGCAGACTGGGATCACAATCTAACAGATCGTGGTACAAAAGGAGATTGTAGGTCGAGATTCACATCTCGACAAAATACTACCAAATGTAGCGCAAACTGTGAGTTTGCAGACTGGGATCACAATCTAACAGATCGTGGTACAAAAGTAAATTGTAGGTCGAGATTCACATCTCGACAAAATACTAAACTAGCCGCCAGCGGATGATCACATAGTCGGTGTTGCCGATGCAGTTGTTCCAAGAATTCACGTCGCCATAGCAGGAGCCGGTCAGCGTCAACATCTCTTCCCCATCCAGACTGATTGTCGCTGCGTAACCAGCCGCATGACCATGACTGAGGTAATACACCTCATCCTGCCACGTCTCACCGTTGTCATGGCTGACTACCGCCCTGCCGCTACTCATATTGCGGGGATAGCGATGATCGGTCACCACCACCGCACGATTGCCCGACAAACCAACACCGTATCCGTAGCACTGCCCCAGCACCGTAGCAAGTTGCCGCGGCGGCGTCCATGTATCGCCCGCGTCGTCCGAATGGGCGACGAATACATGCTTATACGGGAATGTGTGACCGGCAGCGAGCGCACCGGTCCGTTCCAACAGATCCGGGGGATCGTCGGACAAACTCGGACGCTGATAACGAATCGCCGCCAACAGTCTGCCCGTAGGCAGTTGTGCGACATTGACTTCACAGCACCACTCGCCGAGTACAGAATAGTCTGACCATGTGCGTCCACCGTCTTGCGAACGGTAGATGCGACATACAGCGGGGGTTATCTCAGCTGCCTCACGGTCCCCAATCCTATCCGCCCCCACTAACACCGGCACGAGCAGCGTACCATCGTCCAGACGGGTCATGCTGAAACCCAACGACAATACATCCGACGTACCGGGGTCAATCCTTCCAATCAGCCGCCATGTCTCACCTTCATCGTGCGACTCCCACACGGTCGGCGGTGTGCCGTTGACCGTAGGTTTGACGTTTAACATGACACCCTCATCGTTGAACGCTATCCGCCAACCGATGCATACATCGGGATCACGCCGAAGATGCTCCCACGTTTTGCCACCGTCGGTGGACCTGTGCAGCAGCGTGTGTTGGGCAGCATAGATTGTGCCATTCGGTGCCTGCGCCAAGCACAACCGTTGCGTATGTCCTTCAGGATCGCGCGGCAGCCGAATCTTCTCCACAGAAACCTTCTCTAATTTTTTATCGCGGGCGTGGAGGATATAGTCATTCGCCTGCATCGCTTGCAGTTCATCAGGTTGGATGGATACTCCACCCATGTTGTGTGTTGAGAGCATAGCATCTCCTTTATTGCGTTCATGAGTTCATTATCCGTAGGTTGGGTTGAGCGGTGATCGCGAAACCCAACTCAATGAAAGTAGTAGGCACACGCCGTGCGCCGTAACCATCTGCGTTAAGGTAGTAGGCATACTCCGTATGCCGTAACCCAACGATGCTATTGGCTAAACTGCTGTGCAACAAAGACCAGATCCAAGATGTTGACCACCCCATCACCATTAGGGTCTGGAGAGGATTTACCAAGGCTGTTGGAAACCTGAACCAAATCTAAAATATTGACGACACCATCATTATTTACATCAGCGAAACTTCGGGTCGCGATATAGATTTCACCATCAAGGTCGGGAAGCAGGTGAGTCAGGGACGCAGCGGTGCTTCCCCTATCAGATACGGAGGTCGCAGATGACGGCAATGTGATTGTTTGGGCTTGACCACTCCGGTTATAGACCGTCCAGCCGTTGGTGAGCTCGCGGATATACAACCCCAGAACCGAAAAATATTCATAGCTTTCCTTTCATTAAAAACGAAAAGCGGAAAACACCTTCTCTCAATTTGACCCCCTACCAACTCACCCCTTCTGGGCAGCCAACCACTCCTCATACTCCTTCCTACCTTCATCGTTGAACGGATAATACTTCCGCAGATCTCCGCCCTCCTGTAACTTCATTCGGACAAAGACCTCATGCTCCTCACGCTCACCGGCGATGTCGAGGATACGCGGTATCAGCCGAGGCGGTACAACAATCGCACCGCCGTCGTCCGCCATGATGATGTCACCGGGGTTGACCAAAACCTTCCCACAACCGATAGGGAGATTGAAATCAGCGGGAAAGAGGTTCATGTGCCCTGCCCCACCGGTGGTCACAGCGGTCGACCAAACCGGCACCTTCAGTTCTTGGAAGATCGGCACAGAATCCCGGATGCCGGCATCAATGACAACACCAGCCCCACCCTGCGCTTGGAAATAGGTCATCAACATCTCTCCGAAGCAGCCTGTGGCGAGGTCACCCCTGCCGTCAACCACGATCACATCGCCAGCCTGTACTTCAAACATCACCTCCCACAGGGCGGAGGTTTTCTCACCGGCTTCCTCACCTTCAGGTTCCGATTCTTCGGCGGAGGCACCCGGTATCTGGTAGCCTCGCATCTGATCTTCGCGCTGCGGTGTGAAGCGGAGTGTCAGTGCGGGTCCGACAATTTTACTCCCGGGCACACGGGCGATGGGCCCCTCCATAAAGGTTCGGCGCACACCCAACGCTTCCATGGTGGAGGTCACGGCATCGGTTCCCAACTCATATAACGCCTCAATAATTTCAGGTGTGGGTCGTTTGATAGTGGACATATTTTATACTCCTATGACTTTGCTCACGGATTGATGGATTTTCCTCGCTTACTTTGGAAATATGCAACAGTCATTTTACCCCTTTGTTGCAGTAGGGTCAACAGCAAAAATCCCCGCGAAAAAGTAATTGCTTGTTCAACAAGCAGTGGCAAAAATTCTGCTTTTCGATCTCTTTTTTGCCCCACTCCTGTTACAATATTTGTTGGACTGATAGGAACTCAAGTTGTTAGGGCGTGTTGACATTTTGATACTGCTCATTCGGCAAACGCTGTAAGCATTAGGCAATCTGCCATAAGTAGCGTCCCGACGCGTCGGGATTAGTTTGCAGGCTAGGATCACAATCTAACAGATCGTGGTACAAAAGAGCACTTTTACGAAACAGCTTTTTGAACAGGAAACGTCCCGGTGAAAAACGGAGTTGGGTTTCACTCTATCTGTCTATAGGCAAGTGTTGTTGGACGACGGAGGCTCTATTGGACTCAATAGGGATTGACGATTAACCGTTCAACCCAACCTACGGACTAGTAAATGTCAACAGAACCTAGTACACTGTCAGGCAAATTATGATTGTCTATATAGATTGAGACTCATAATACTTCGTAGGGGTCGGGTCACCCGACCCCCTTGTTGATATGCAAAACTTATATGACTGAGTACTAGTTGAAAAACACCGTTAAGAAATCCTCGGAATTTCATAGTTTTCATAGTTTTCTGAAAAGTTTGATAAAGTTGAAAAAGTGGGAAACCCGCGCTATGAGTGGCTTCTGGGCAAATTATACAGGAAGGCTACTCAGACCTACTATGAAATTCACCAACTTCTTAGCAGTGGAAACCCCGTCCTTTAGGGCGGGGTAACTGACGTTGTTTTCTATCTCTGATACTTGGCTGACTAAAGTAGCCCCTTGTGTGATGGTACATAACCGACGGTTGTATAGGGTAGGAGTTACGCAGTTGAATGCTCAACGTTTTGTAGTTCGGCGATTTATCGCCTCTGCACACTCGTCCCAACGCCCGATGAATCGGGTAACTACAACAGAGATTCCATAAGGGGTTCGTAGGGAACGCAGATCTGCGTTCCCTACTGAAGTGCGTAAGTCCTATAGGGTCCATCAATCTAATGAACGGTTGAACCAATAGTAGATTGAGTTATAATCCCAATCCGCAATCAACAATAAGAATCCCAACGATAAGATGAAAGTGTAATTGTTTGTAACTGTTTGTAATACGATTGGCAATCTATGACAAAACGTTTCACCCTGAAATAGGGACAATTTTCCCATTTGCGCGGGAAAAATGGGAAAATTTCATCTTCAAACCATACAGGTTGAATCAATTGTAGGTCGAGATTCATATCTCGACATCCAAACTGACGGCATCAGCCAAAATCAACAAGGAGGATATTTATGGTATCTCTCACTTCCGCAATGCTTACACTATCAAGAGACGCAATGACACAAGCGGTTTCACCCATCGACATCGGCAATCGGCTGGAACTGTTCGTTGACAATTATCTGATTGATGAAATAGCTGGTGCAACGCAACGGTTACACCACCCGCAACCGCAAGAGGTCGCCTGTGTTCATGATAATCCGTGGGAGGGTAGCACCTGCGGCTATAAAACTGTGTTTCAGGATGGTGATCTCTACCGGATGTATTACCGGGGGAGCCATGTCATTTATACAACAGAAGGCTTTGACAATGACCACCACCCGCAGGTGGTCTGCTACGCCGAGAGCCGCGATGGAATACACTGGACCAAACCGGAACTCGGCTTGGTTGAGTTTGATGGCGGAAAGCAGAACAACATTATCTGGGAGGGGGTTGGATCACACAACTTCGCACCTTTCAAGGACGAGAATCCGGATTGCAAGCCGGACGAGAGGTACAAGGCACTCGGCTCAGGTGACCGCAGTTTGTATGCGTTCAAGTCCGCCGATGGCATCCACTGGTCACTCATGAGCGATGAACCTGTAATCACCAAAGGTGCGTTTGACTCACAGAACCTCGCCTTTTGGGATGCGGTGCGTGGCGAATACCGTGAATACCATCGAGACTTTCGTGAGGGACGCGACATCCGCACAGGGACATCGAAAGATTTCCTCAACTGGTCTGATCCTGAATGGTTAGACTATTCACCCGACCGAGTCAGCGAACTGTACACAAATCAGATTATCCCATACTACCGCGCCCCGCATATCTTCCTCGGCTTTCCAACCCGATATACCGATCGGGGGTGGACGGAATCGACGAAAGCCTTGCCAGAGCTTGAGTATCGCCGCCTTCGAGGCTATGTGTCCGAGCGCGAGGGGACAGCTGTGACGGATGGGATGTTCATGAGCAGCCGTGATGGGAATCATTTCAACGTTTGGCCCGAATCGTTTATCCGTCCCGGCTTGCGGTTGAGAGGTAACTGGTTCTACGGTGACAACTATCAGAATTGGGGATTGGTCGAGACAGAATCGCACATTGACGGCGCGCCCGACGAGATTTCCATCTATGCGAGTGAAGATTCGCATCAGGGTGACGATTGTCGCTGGCGGCGTTATACAATCCGAATTGATGGGTTTGTCTCAATGCAGGGTCCGTTGAGCGGCGGGGAATTTGTAACAAAGCCGCTGACCTTCAAAGGAGATCAGCTCGCCATTAACTTCTCAACCTCTGGGGTAGGCAGTATTCAGGTCGAAATTCAAGATATGTCCGGCAACGCCCTCCCCGGCTTTGGATTGGACGATTGTCCGGAGGTATTCGGTGATGACCTCGAACGGACAGTAACGTGGAGGAATGGTACGGATGTGAGTCGGCTTTCAGGGCAGCCCGTCCGTCTGCGATTCCTGTTAAAGGATGCAGACCTCTATTCAATTCGATTCAGTTAGAGTTATAGATGCCAAAATAGAGAAACCGAGTTTTTGACAAAAACTCGGTTTCTATGCTTATGCTTACCGATGATCGCTGTTGTAGGCTGGGTTGAACACAAGCCGTGAAACCCAGCACTATACTAATCATCGGCGTAACCACCCTTGCTCCAGAGGATCGATATGTCTATAGAATCGAGGTGCAGCCAATGACTGCACTCCAGATGAAAATTAAAAAAATAATGCGGTAATTTGCTAGCGACACCGGCGCGGGGGAAAACCGCGCCTACCGTATGTTTCGAGGAAAATCGGGATTACCGATTTAAATACTTAAACTTCATGAGGAGTGCAATGTGTATAGCAATCCCGAAACTGCGCGTCCAAGCCCCGGAGGGGCGACAGGTGGCAACTTGCGTTACAATAGCTTAAGGAGTAGGTGCGTCTTCGCGCAGCAGCCCCTCTGCCTTCAGTTCACTCCACAGATCCGCGGGGATAGGGTGTTCAAATATTTCAACATTTGATTGAACGTGCTCTGGCATGAGTCCCCCCGGAATCGCTGCGGCGACGATTGGATGCGCTAACGGGAACTGTAATGCCGCTGCCCGTAGCGGTACATTGTGTCGGTCACAGACCGCTTGGATGCGCCGCGTTTTTTCTAATACTTCAGGGGGTGCTGGGGCATAGGCGTAATACGCATTCTCCGTAGCACCTGTCGCCAGAATGCCGGAGGCAAACACCGCACCAATCACCACACCGACACCGCGTTCCTCGCACTGTGGAAACTCAGCGTCCAAGACATCCTGATCCAGCAGTGTATACGGCATCGCAACGATAAAGAAATCGAGGTCCACCATCTCCAAAAAGCGTGGGATTGTGCCCATCTGATTCACGCCAGCCCCTATCCCTTTTATCTGCCCACTGGAACGAAGTTCCTCAAGTGCGCGCCAACCGCTGGTGCCGAGCTGCACCATGTGAGCGTTGATCCGCGTGTCGTTCACGTGAAACATGTGATCGAGATCGTGGATGAGCAGGAGATCGATAGAGTTCAAGCTGAGCCGCTGGAGACTGTCTTCAAAAGAGCGCATCACCCCGTCGTAGCTATAGTCAAAATAAAGATCGAAGGGCAATCCTCCCGCCCACATCCCTTTGTCAAAATTATCGGGGTCCCGCGTCGCCCGCAGCACACGCCCAATTTTTGTAGAAAGCACAAAATCCTGACGTGGCTGTTGACGGAGAAAATGTCCGAAACGATGCTCACTTTTCCCATAGCCGTAAAACGGTGCCGTGTCAAAGTAGCGCAAGCCGGCATCCCATGCCGCTTGCAGCGTCGCTTGCGCTTGCGTTTCGCTGAGAATCTCAAAGAGATCTCCGAGTGGTGCCCCGCCAAAACCCAAGTTAGTTAAGGCAACCCCTGTATTTCCCAAGTTGCTTGTTGCTATATTACCCATTAACGTGCCTCCAAGCTGAATTGGTATTTGTTGTCAATGAAATGATGGTAAATTCATGTATTAGATACCAATAATTTTCTCACAACCCTCACCAGATTTCAAGCATTTTTTGATTTAAGCGACTCCTTGCAGGAATGAGATCAAAGATCCGCATCAAAACGATAAACCGGTTCCCAACCCAGCATCCTCTCTGTCCGTGCCGTATCTCCTTTTTTATAACCGCCCGGTGTGGCAAAGATATAAAAACAATCGTAGCCAATATCCGGTGCCTCTAGAGCGCGTTTTAACGCGGACGCAACATCTCGTCTATCAATCGAGCCATAATAGAAGCCGTTGACAGGATGACCATCAGTCGTCACCATTTCATCTGAATCAATGATGCCCCACGGTCGGATACACGCGATAGAAAGACCGTGTTGTTCATGATAATTCCGGGCGAGTTCTTCTTGCACTAGCTTAGAAAGATCATAGGAGCTAGCGGCTTTGAGCGGATATAGATCATGCGTGAGGAAAGTATCCTCCGGATAGCCACCATGGACCGCCCCGCTAGAGGTATGGACAAATCGCTGGCTTTCGCATACACGGGCAGCTTCAAGAAGATTAAACATACCCCGCACATTAATATCAAAGCCGGGACCGTCCATGCCATAGCTCCCATTGGGTGCCATAATCGTATTCACAACCGCATCGTGGTCCGCCATTACAGCTTCGAGCGTTGTATAATCAAGCACATCCCCTTGAACGGTGTTATCGTAGCCCTCCACCGGGCGAATATCGAAGGCCGTTACTTCATAGTCTTGGCTCAAGATATCGACTGCAGCACGTCCCACAAAGCCGGCTGCGCCTGTCAACAGTATTTTCATAGTTGTAATACCCTCGGTTTATACGTTCAATTGTTGATGAGAAAATATAGTGTCTGTTCAGGTGCTACATGTTTCAAGTTTGCCTAACAAATTATTGTTCATAACCCCTCGACTTGTCAAGGAGTTCACCAGCGAGATTGTTGAGAGACATAATTTTTCCGTTGACGCTACACCGAAGCATCTGTATGATAAATGCTTTGAGGTGAAGACCTCGCGAATCTATGGCGTAGGGGAAAGCAATCAAAAAAGAAAGTTCAAAGCACGGAGAGAAATCGTTTCTTAACGTGAATAAAAAAATCAAATCAGAGGAAGTATAGCAATAATGGAAAACAGCGGAACGCGGTTAGCAGGCAAAGTCGCCATTGTCACCGGAGCGGGAAGTCGCACCTCGATAGATGGCGTTGGACGAGCGACATCAATTCTCTTTACTCGGCAGGGTGCCAAGGTCTTGCTGGTAGACCGAAATCTCTCAAATGCGGAGAAAACCCTTGCTGTTATTGAGGAGGAAGGCGGGGAGGCGTCAATTTTCGTCGGCGATGTTTCCCAAAACGATGACTGTCAAGCGATGGTTGAAGCAGCCGTTGAGAGATACGGTGAGCTGCATATCCTATTTAATAGTGCCGCCATCGGTGGTGCAGGGACGGTTGTTGATGTAGATCCTGATGTCTGGGATGACGTGATGGCGGTTAATCTCAAAGGTATGATGCTGGCATCTAAGCACGCTATCCCCAAGATGATTGAGGCAGGTGGTGGCTCAATTATCAATATCGCTTCAATTGATGGACTGCGCGCAAATATCTGGCGCAACATCCCCTATGCGGTATCGAAAGGTGGTGCGGTCTCCTTAACGCGCAATATGGCGGTACATCATGGGCGGGATAACATTCGAGTCAACTGCATCGCACCGGGTCACATTTACGCCCCAATGACGACCACCATTTCCGATGAATTACGCGATCTCCGCCGTCGGTCGGGCCCGTTGGGAACAGAAGGCACCGCTTGGGACATCGCATGGGCAGGGCTATTCCTCGCTAGCGATGAGTCCCGCTGGATTTCCGGCGTGCTGCTTCCCATTGATGCGGGTCTGCTCGCAACAACGCCACTGGCGATGTTATCCCATTTGCAGTGACGATCGCCTCCTGCGAGGGAAAGATTTTAGCAATATGCAAGGAATCAATCAGTTGTTTGGTCATTCCAAACCGATCATCGGCGTAATCCATCTACTCTCACTGATCGGCAGCCCCCAATCAACCCAACCCTTCCATGAAATTCGCACCCGTGCGCTTTCAGATGCGGGGGTTTTGATTGATAATGGAATTGATGGGGTTATCATCGAAAACTATGGCGATGTGCCCTTCCAGCCGGATAACGTCGAACCCCATACCGTTGCAGCACTAGCGATCGTCACGGACGAAATTCGAGGACACCATCCCCAGACACCAATCGGACTCAACGTCCTGCGCAACGACGCAAAATCGGCAATAGCAATCGCAACGGTCGCGGGCGCGAATTTTATCCGTGTGAACATTCACACCGGCGCAATGCTCACCGACCAAGGTATTATTCAAGGAAAGGCGCACGAGACTTTGCGCTACCGATCTACCCTCAAAAGCGAGGTTAAAATTTTCGCCGACATTGCTGTGAAGCATGCGACGCCACTGGCACCGATCGATATCCTCGCTAGTGCGGAGGATACCTATCATCGCGGACTTGCGGACGCCCTGATTGTTACAGGCATAGCAACGGGCAAAAGCACCGATCTCGATCAGGTAAAATCCGTGAAATCGGCAGTTCCTCAAGCCAGTGTGTTCGTTGGCAGCGGTGTGACAATCGATAACCTTCCTGAAGTCTTGCAGTATGCGGATGGCGTTATTGTCGGCACCTCAATCAAGCGCGACGGTGTTACGACAAACACGGTTGATGCAGATCGTGTGCGTACACTGATCAAGGCACGTGAGGGATGAATACTCCACAGCCAGATGGAACTATGGTAGATTTTAGAATTACTTAGACACTCCCAATACACGCCAACCCCCTAAATCCCCCTTATCAGGGGGACTTTGGAAACCTCGTAATGGTCAGAGTTATTGGTATATGTCTACTGATTTCTCTAATTCACCATATTTATAGTAGATTTTAGAATTAATGGGACACGCCAAACCGGTGCGGTTACATGAAGTTTAAGTATTTAAATCGGTAATCCCGATTTTCCTCGAAACATACGGTAGGCGCGGGGGAAAACCGCGCCGGCGTCGCTAGCAAATTACCGAACTGTTTTTTTTATTTTCATGTAACCGCACCTACCGGGGGGACGCAAGTGTTTCTTTATTTTTTGAATTCACTATAATCACGCCGCAGAGGCCTGCATGAGATCCGTATGGGCAAGGTGCCAATCCTCTATATGATTCAGAAGCACCGCAGAGTTGAGTGTGCCGTCATCTTCACGACCAACGGTTGCGTGAATCTCTATCCGTTTCTCATCCCTATGGATGCGGTTGCGGATAAAGGTGTTCCATTCATCAGCTTTTTCCCGGTCAATTTCACCGCCATTCTGTTCTAACACCCACGCCTCAAACTGAGTGTAGCTAGGCAGGTTTTCACGGATATAGGCGACGGCATCGGCGGGTTCGATTCCAAGTACGCGTAAGACTCGCGGGTCCAATCCGTTTTCGGTCATGTCCGGATAGTCCGGGTGAAGCTTGCCTTTCGCTTTCAGTAGGATTTTAACCCAAGTTCGGGGCAGTTGACAGACCTCCAAAGCACCGTAGTCGATGTTCGCGATCAGTGGTACAACGCGCCCGGTGAGCCCTGCGAAATCGTTATCCAAGTTACGCTCATAGAAAAGCTGCCAATCCTGTAAATTGTTCAGAACCACAGCGGACGTGATGCCGGCATCATCAGGAAGCCCGATGTCATGATACGTCTCTTCGATTTTCGCTGGACGGTGCTCACGAGATCGGAGTTGTGCGTTCCAATCTGCCACCGCTTGTTGGTCAATCTTCCCACCCTTTTGCTGGAGAATCCAAGCCTCAAATTCGAGATAGTTCGGCATATTATCTCGCAGGTAGGCGAGCGTTGTTTCTTTGTCTAAATCTAAAAGTTCGAGGATCGATGTGTCAAGCCCACCGCTACAGTCGGGATATTCTGCGTCAAGCAGCCCTACCTTTCTGAGGGTGACTTTCCACCAGAACCGTGGAAGTTGACAGGCACCTAAGAGACCATAGCCAATGTTGCTAATCAGGGGAACCATATTATGCTCCTTGTTTTAGTTTGACATCGGTAAATTTGTTCTCAACTCTTTTTGATTCCAAAGGTTGTTTTGTTCATTGTATCATGATCACTCTGACTGCATCAACCCCCAGATTGAGTTTCTATTTAACCTTGACAATGTAATACGTTTGGCATATCCTATATCAATCGGATTTTTGAATAAATTTTACAGTGTCCAATTCTGAGGAGAACAGAGATGGCAGAAAAAACTTCAGCGAGCACCGAGCAGCATCGGGAGATGGCTGCGGAACACGGTCCTGTGCTCGTAGCAATCGTCACCGTCAGTGATACACGCACACCGGAAACAGATAAGAACGCAGCGTACCTCCGCGAACAACTAGCGACAGGCGGAAATGAGGTCGTGGGATATCGCATCATCAAGGATGAACCGGAGCAGGTCAAGGCGGTCCTGGACGAATTCGCAGCAGGTGATGCACGGATGATCCTTTTCAACGGCGGCACCGGTATTGCCCCACGCGATACAACCTTTGATGTGTTGAATCAAGCCCTAGAGAAAACCTTACCCGGTTTTGGCGAACTTTTCCGGATGTTCAGCTATGACCAAGTCGGAGCGGCAGCGATGCTATCGCGTGCTACCGCCGGCGTGTACCGAGGAAAAGTGGTTATTTCGACACCTGGCTCAACGGCTGCAGTACAGTTAGCGTGGGAAAAACTGATCGGACCGGAGTTACAGCATCTGGCATGGGAGGTCGGACGATAGGAAAACAGAGCCACTTGGTCAATTAGGCTCCTTTTCCTTTGCTAACTGATGGCAGATATGACAGCTGCCAACATTGAGATGCGGCATGGTTGGTGATTGCTCGGTCCCACGAAGATGACACTTCAGACAAGCGGCTGGATCTGTGTAAGTTTGGTGATCTGGAATGTCGGAGCGGGCAGGAGCCGCGTTAAAAAACAGGATAATCATTACAACTGTAAAAATAGCTCCGATGACGCTGACAATAATCAACAGCGTTCGGGCACTGGCTTCTTCCGTTGGCACGTTTTAGTCCTTCTTAGTTTACTGAAATTAAAATAGGAAAATCGAAAATTGAAATGGAAAATTGAAGTTAGTTATAAACCCGAAACACCGGACGCTATCGGACAAGGTATTCTTCAGGATATCGCGGATCTCGGACTTACCGGTGTAGAATCGGTGCACACCGTCCAAATCTACTGGATCGAAGGAGACATTAATTCTCACGCAATCGAGCGCGTCGGCGCGGAACTGCTTGCTGATCCGGTGACGCAGAATTATGTCTACAGCCGTTCCGACAATCATACCCCAAGACAAGGCGATAGTTCCGTGTGGACCATCGAGGTACGATTGAAACCGGGGGTAACGGATGCTGTGGGTGATAGTGTTCTCAAGGGGCTGCGCGATATGGGAATCCCAGATGTCCAAACCGCACAGACAGGACAGAAATACCGGATACACGGAGACTTAGATCAACCCAAACTTGAAATGATTGCACAGCAGCTGCTTGCAAACGACGTTATACAAATATTTGAGATCTGGCGCGGTTAATGTGCTGCTAACCCGTAGGTGCTTACTTTTTAGGCCATCGGCGTGATACTAACATCATTTTTTACCCACTAGTCTTTTGGTCTTCCATGTCCCCCGTCTAAACCACAACCACATCAACATACCTTGTACAACATTTGATAGGGCGATGCCAATCCAGACTCCCGTAATTCCCACTAAATAGGAAAGCGAGATCACTAGCAACAGTCCAATACCGAGTTGACAGATGAATGTCATCACCATGGGGGAAACGGTATCGCCCGCCCCGTTGAGGGCACGACCAAATACGATAGAAATCGCGATAAATGCAAAAGTGGCTGATAGGTATCGGAGGTAAACACTCCCGACAGTGATAACTTCCGTTTGTCCAGTAAACACCCTAATACAAAAATGGGGGAAAAGAAACAGTAAGCTTCCAAGCACAGCCATAAGTACCGTTGCCAATCCACCGGCAAGATTGGCAGATTTTTCTGCCCTGTCAATCTGACCTGCTCCGATATTCTGCCCCACCATGGGTGCGACAGCGTTTGCGAATCCGAAACCCAAGTGCATCACGAGGATGCGAAGGCGCATACAGATAGCGTAGGCAGCCACAGCGTTCGTTCCATAAATCGCCACAACTCGAATAAACCCCAACCGGGAGGCGTGTCTCAAAAATCCTTGCATTGAGCTAAAAATTCCGAGGCGCAGGATTTGACCCATTACTAACAGGTCAACGCGGCGCTTAACGTGCTTCAATGAGATGACGCTGCGCCCGATGAAACAGAGGTAAAGGAAAATCACAACGCCGGCACTTCTGCCAATCACGCTTGCATAAGCGGATCCTGCAACACCCAGACGCGGAAATTTCCAAATCCCAAATATCAGCAAGGGATCAAGAACAATGTTTAAGACCGTTGAAACAATCATGACGACCATCGGTGTCAGTGAATCTCCACCCGCCCTGAAAACGGAACCCAATGTCATTGATACGAACATCATGACACCACCGAGCAGTGTGATACGCAAGTAAGGAACGCCCAGTCGTACCACCTCTTCCTCTGCTCCGAGTAACCTCAATCCAATTTCAGCGAGCGGAACGCCTATACACGCAATTGCAAGGGGGCATACAATGCTCAAAATGAGTGCCTGCATCGCGATGTTCTCCCCTTGCTCTCTCTGCTGTGCACCGATTGACTGAGAAACCAGAACGACCGTTCCCATGGAGATGCCAAGTGAAAGCACGCTAATCAGTCGCTGAAGATTCGAGCTCATATCAACAGCGGAAATCGCTTCGGCTCCCAATTTTCCGACGAAGATCATATCGACGACACTGAAAGAGTCCTGCAAAATATTGCTGAGAGCAATGGGCCAAGCGAGATGTATAAGGTTCTTGAAAATACTCCCTTGGGTCAGGTCATGCCTCGATTTCTTCATAGATAGCTTTCTCTCCAGTGTGTTGATGCGCTTTCGACGACTCAAATCGCCCTTTGTTTAGCGACTTGAGTCGAATACACGAAAATCTCCTTCTCGCATTTTCTTTGATCGCGCACGGATAACTTGGATTAGCACCTGCAAACCAAAACCGATAGATCTGCCAATTCGTCAGAAATTTTACCAGTTATTTTATTGTGTCACATCTTCACAAATTTCGGCAAGAATTATCTGTTTGAATTTCGGTTGTTAATTTTTAGAAAAAACTATCGAAATTCTGTTAAAAAACTGTTGACAGATCATAAATAATCGTTTATCATATTAGCCCTAATCGCACATATTGTATGACAAAAGAAATTATACACAATATATTGGTGTTCTATGAAATGCCCATACTGCAATGGTTCAAGCATAAGAGTCATCGACAAGCGGGATACTGACGGAGGGACTGCCATCCGTAGACGCCGAGCGTGTCTCCATTGCTCAAAACGGTTTACAACGTATGAGCGGGCTGAAGTGTTGGATCTTTTCATTATCAAGAAGGACCAGCGCCGCGAAGCTTTTGACCGGCAAAAGCTAAAGCGCAATATCATGAAGGCGTGTGAAAAACGCTCGATTAGTCAAGAAACCATCGATCGCCTGATTGGGGATGTCGAACAACAAATTATCGGTATGCACAAATCCGAAGTCGAAAGTCATATCATCGGTGAAATTGTTATGGATGCGCTCAAAAGTTTGGATAGTGTCGCATATATTCGGTTTGCTTCTGTTTACCGTGATTTCAAGGATGCAGCAGATTTTGAAAACGAGCTCCGTCAATTGACACCTAATGATTAGATTAATGAAACCGATAGTTCAGGAAGAACGTTAGATTAAGGGGAATTATAAACGAATTACAGGTAAGCGAATTGCTGAATCTGTCAATTTTTTTAGCAATCATAGAAAGAAATGAAAGGAATCAAAATGTCCCAAGCCAACAATTTTGGTGTTAATCAGGATTCGATAGTTGGTGCCCCATCGGATAAGACTGCTGACATCAAACCCTCTGCTCTTGAAGAAACTGCACAACAACAGGGCTTGAAAATCGATCGACGGTATACCTTGCCCGGTGTGCATCCATTCGATACAATCGAGTGGGAACCTCGAAGTTCGGTAATCTATAATGAAAAAGGCGAGGCAATCTTCGAGAAAGACGAGGTGGAGGTCCCATCGAACTGGTCGCAGTTGGCAGCGGATATTGCGGTGTCCAAATATTTCCGTAAAGCGGGTGTGCCTGAAACGGATAGCGAAACAAGCGTTCGTCAACTCATCCAACGGGTCGCTCATACCATCCGCCACGCTGGCGAAGCCTTTGGCGGCTACTTTGCCACACCGGAGGATGCTGATGCCTTTGAGATGGAACTGACAGATCTGCTCGTGATGCAACGCGGTGCGTTTAATTCGCCGGTCTGGTTTAACTGCGGACTATATCATCAATATGGAATTATAGGCGGAACCGGCAACTGGTATTGGGACGTTGAAAAGAACGGTGTGGTCCAGACAGAAAACAACTACGACCACCCACAATGCAGCGCGTGCTTCATACAATCTGTTGACGATGACCTGATGTCGATTTTCCAGTTGGTCAAAAATGAGGCGCGTGTCTTTAAATACGGTTCAGGGACCGGAACGAATTTTTTTAAGATCAGAGGACGGCAAGAAAAACTCTCCGGCGGTGGGACAAGTAGCGGACTGATGTCTTTTCTTGAGGTTTTTGATCGGGGAGCAGGGGCGACCAAATCTGGAGGGACTACCAGACGCGCGGCAAAGATGGTATGCCTTGATATGGATCACCCAGAAATCGTTGACTTCATCAACTGGAAAGTGAATGAGGAAAAGAAAGTAGCAGCGCTTGTCGCTGCTGGTTATCCCTCTGACTTCAATGGGGAAGCGTATAAGACTGTCTCAGGGCAAAACTCAAATAACTCTGTCCGAATCACGGACGATTTCATGAATGCCTATCTACGCGGTGATAAATGGTATACGACGCTGCGTACGACGGGCGAAATCTGCGAAACATTTGAAGCCAAAGATCTCATGCGTCAAATCTCCGAAGCCGCTTGGGCTTGTGCGGATCCGGGGGTGCAATTTGACACGACGATTAACGACTGGCACACCTGTGCGAATACCGATCGAATTTATAGTAGTAATCCATGTTCAGAATATATGTTCCTTGATGACTCCGCATGTAATCTCGCTTCTATCAATCTACTCAAATTCGTCGATGAAGATGGAAACTTTGATATCGAAGGGTTCAAGCATGCTTGCCGAATCTTCTTCATCGGTCAGGAGATCCTTGTGGATTTCTCCTCCTATCCAACCGGGCCAATCGCTCAAAATAGCCACGACTATCGACCACTCGGATTGGGATATGCCAATCTGGGAACTTTGCTGATGGTCAACGGTATCCCCTACGACAGCGAAGAAGGATATGCGATCGCCGGCGCGCTCACGGCAATCCTCTGTGGTGAGGCGTATCGAACATCCGCTGAGATGGCCGCGGTCAAAGGGCCCTTCCCTAGTTTCGAGAAGAACCGCGAACCGATGCTGCATGTGATGAGTAAACATCGTTCTGCAGCCTATCGCATTAACCCAGATGTCTGCCCGCCGAACCTATTGAAGGCAGCACAACAGACATGGGATGATGCGGTTGAAATGGGTGAGCGCTACGGCTATCGGAATGCACAGGCAACAGTGCTAGCACCTACCGGCACCATAGGGTTGCTGATGGAATGCGATACGACCGGCGTTGAACCTGAATTCGCGCTCGTGAAATTCAAGAAGTTGGCGGGTGGCGGTTACTTTAAGATTATCAACCAGTCCGTGCCTCGTGCGCTGAAGAAACTTGGTTATACGGACGAGGAGATTGACGATATTGTAACTTATGTGCAAGGGACTTCCTCGCTGATCGGTTCGTCGCATATCAATAATGTTTCACTTAGACGGAAGGGTTTGACTGATGAGGAGCTCGGTCAGATTGAAGCGACGTTACCCTCCGTCTTTGAGTTGGTACATGCGTTTAACGCCTACACCATTGGAGAGGAAGGGATGGCGCGTCTCGGATTTGATCCTGAGCAATATAACGCGTCGGATTTTGACCTTTTAAGTGAATTGGGATTTACACAGCAGCAGATTGAAGAAGCAAGCAAGGTAATTTGTGGCATGATGACTATCGAAGGTGCACCGCATCTGAAAGCTGAACACCTACCCATTTTCGATTGTGCCAACAAGTGTGGGAATTATGGTCAACGTTATATTGAGCCGATGGCACATGTTCGCATGGTCGCCGCGACGCAGCCATTCTTGAGTGGGTCGATATCCAAAACCATCAACATGCCCCACGAGACAACGGTTGAAGAGGTCGAGAACCTTTACGTTGAGGCGTGGAAACTGGGACTGAAGGCGGTGGCACTCTATCGGGATGGATCGAAACTGTCGCAACCTCTCAGCACAACGAGAGCAGAAACAGGGGAAGAGGAACAGGAAACGCGCCCCATCCGCCGTCGTCTACCCAATGAACGCGCTTCAATCACCCATAAATTCAGCGTTGCCGGTCACGAAGGCTATATCACGGTCGGATTTTACGAAGATGGCACACCGGGCGAGGTGTTTCTCAAAATGTCTAAGGAAGGCTCCGTCATCTCTGGGTTGATGGATACGATTGCGACAATGACCTCTATCTCGTTGCAGTACGGTGTCCCACTGGAATCGCTGGTCAATAAGTTTAGCCATGTCGGATTTGAGCCTGCGGGATTCACCAACAATAAGGATATCCCGATAGCAAAGTCAATCATTGACTATGTATTCCGTTGGCTAGCACTGAAATTCCTGCCCCAAAGCGAGATGCTTGCCGAGGAAGACGAGCGTCTTGGTGATCAGCTTGCCCAACCAGAGCAGCTACACCCTTATGGAGATGATATTAATCAGGAAGAGAATGCCCAGAAGCTAGAAGCGCGCGAAAAACGCGTCGCAGCGATGCAGTCGGACGCGCCTCCTTGCCATGATTGTGGGACAATCATGGTGCGGAACGGCACCTGTTATCGTTGTCTGAATTGCGGTGCGACGAGTGGGTGTTCGTAGGGCTGAAATGTGAAGCAGATGCACCGAACACTCAGAAGCATTGTTGAAGAAGCGTGTAAAAAAGAAACCAACAAGTATGGATATGGTATTTGGAGTCATCACATCGTACTTGTTGTAAAATACGGCAAGCTGCTAGCACAGAAGTTGGAAGCAGATTCAGAGATTGTCGAAATTGCTGCTTTGTTACACGACTATGCCAGTATCAAGAAAAAATCCCTTACCCCAGACCACCATCTTCATAGTGCTCGCGAGGCTGATAAAATCTTAAAATCTCTCGGTTATCCTAACGATAAGATAACCGCCGTCAAGCAGTGCATTGTTTCTCATCGAGGGAGTATTGATATAGAGAAACAAACAGTAGAAGCAGTTTGCCTTGCCAGTGCTGATGCCATAGCTCATATTGATCAAATTCCATCTTTGTTTTATCTTGTTTTTGTGCAACATCAGATGGATATTGACGAAGGAACAGCTTGGATAAAGGCAAAATTAGAACGAAGTTGGAATAAGTTATGCCCTGAAGGCAAGGAAATGATTAAGGACAAATATGAAGCTGCTAAGAAGATTGTACAACAAGTGAAACTACTGGACGGGGATCAACATTGAGAACCGAGACCTTCGCTAGCGTTCCTTCCAGGTAAGTATCACTAAGGTCCATGCCAATACCGGGAAACAACATCCAACCCTCCTGTCGTTCAACTATCCGTAGATTAGGCGCAGTAGATTAAAGCCAATCATCCCCGCCACAATCAAAACAATAAACGCAAAACAGAAGCGGATTGAATCGCCCTGTATTCTTTGATTTGCGATTACCCCCACCTGTGCACAGATTGTGGACCCAACCAGCAAAAACACAACCAGCCATAAATCGACATTGCCCCGCATTGCATGGGTAACAGTCCCATAAGCAGCAGAAAAAAATACGATAAGCGAAGTTGTGCCAACCGCTGCATGCGTCTCAACGCCATACCCATAGATCAGTAGCGGCACGAAGAGGATACCGCCGCCGATCCCGAGCAATCCTGTGAAAATACCGATAACGAGTGCTGAGTAAACAATTGCCGGGAGTGAGATTCGGCGAACACCGGTGATGGGAAAGGAAACGTAAGGTGGGATCGGTAGGTCTTGAAGTAAGCTGAGTGGCTGTTTGTGATCGCTTTTTCTTCTGTGAATCAGCGATTCGATGAGAATCAATCCTGAAACGGTGATAAGCACTCCGAAGAAGAGCCATTGCAAGTAAAACTGAAGCGCGGGCATTGATTGCTTTCCGACACTAATCTCTCCCAGTTTCTCCAGCCAGTCGAGCAGATATACCCCAATCTCAATACCGACAAAATTACCTCCCACAATCATCAATGCTAGTTTCGCATCTATATTGCCGAATTTCCAATATCGCAATACGGCAGAGAAAGTGGTGCCGGCCGTCCGAGAAAGCGTACTTCCGATGCAAATTGGGAAGGGAATGCCGAACAAGATATTGAGGATCGGGGTGATTAGTGGTCCGCCGCCGATCCCAAAGAAACCAGATAGGAAACCGCTGATGCACCCTAAAGCAATCAACCCCAAGATATTAATAGGTATGCCACTGATATCGACGTTCATCTAGCGCTATAAAGTCAAATGTGATAATCAATTTTAGGGTTGTGGGGAGTTGAACGGCCGGTACGACGTTCGAGAAAGGTAAAGATCCAGTTAATGAGTGCCCCCCAAGCTATCGGAAAGAGTAAACAGATTAGAACGTTAAAAATGCCTTTCATGTAGGACTCCAATTCGATGGAACATCAAAATCTGCTCGTACCGCACGGCAAAAGTTTGTGACCCCTCCCAAGTTCCCTCCGTATCCGTCCGATTCCTCCAACATCTTGAGAGTTCTAGACCGCTACTAGGAGAGATATTGGAGATTTATGCCGTCGTATACGCGCCCATCCAAAGTATAGAGGAAAGCTGTGCCATTGTAAAGGGAAAAATTGATCGAATTCTTTTTGCTTGCATTTCCTATGGGGGTGTGCTACAATCACCAAGATTTTTAGGAATTTTCAAATCGGGTCGAGGTTTAGTAGATGACACCTTAATGGGTCCCTCCTTTTCTCAATCAAGAAGATTCTGAAAAATTTGAAGCTGACTGTCAATCCGTTTGGTTGATTCGGGTTAAGATGTTTGTCAGTTTGGATGCCGATGCTTACCTCCTAGCACGACTTCAAGGGTAAACGACATGAAGGGGACCTACAGAGGAACCGAGTAAATGACATCAGAGCCAGCTCATACAAACAAAAGTTTTACAGATCTGCTTAATGGCATATCTCTGCGATGTTTTTGGTTAGACTGACACCGTAAGGAGTTTTTTTGATGAAGGAATATCAGACGGAACAGATTCGGAATATTGGTATTATTGGGCATTCGAGCACAGGGAAGACTTCGCTCATCGAGGCGATACTCTATAATGGGGGCGCGATTGAGCGAATGGGACAGGTTGATAGTGGGAGTTCAGTTTCAGATTATGCCCCAGATGAAATTGAGCGCAGGATGACAATTAACTGTTCTGCGTGTGTCGCCGAGTGGAAGGGGTACAAGCTAAATATTCTTGATACGCCCGGTGTTGAAGATTTTCATGGGGATCTTGAGAGCGTACTGCGGGTGGTAGATGCTGTTATTGTGGTGATTGATGCAACAACCGGGGTCGAAGGGGGTACGGAGAAGGTATGGGAAGCCGCTGATAGATATGAACTCCCACGGATGATCTTTATCAACAAAATGGATAAAGAGAACGCTAGTTTTGAAAACGCGCTTGCGAGCGTTGATGAGATTCTTGAAGCCCAAACAGCTGTGATGCAGGTGCCAATTGGCAAAGAAGCCGACTTTAGAGGTGTCGTTGATCTTATCCAGATGGGAGCTTTCACAGAACCGCAGGACAATAAGCCTGCTCCAAAATCAGAGACTCCTGCCGAACTTGAAGCACAAGCAGAAGAGATGCGGGAACAGCTTGTTGAAGTCGCAGCGGAAAGCGATGATGAGTTGATTGAAAAGTTCTTTGAAGGTGAGCTCACCGATGAAGAGATTGGTGATGGACTTCGGACAGGACTATTTGCTAATCAGTTCGTACCTGTACTTTGTGGCGATGCCCTGCGGAATATCGGTGTCCAACCTCTGATGGACATGGTTACCAACTGCTGTCCATCCCCGGTAGATGCCAGACCGATTACAGGAACTGATGGCGAAACAACCTATGAAGTCTCCCCGGATTCGCCGCTGTCAGCACTAGTTTTTAAGACATTGGCAGACCCGTTCGCAGGCAGACTGAGCTTCTTCCGTGTTTATTCCGGTGTCTTAAATGGCGATTCTCAGGTCTACAACTCGACGAAAGATGAGAATGAACGAATCGGCAAACTCGCGTTCATGAATGGGAAAACCTCTATTGACACACCCCAAGTCTCTGCGGGCGATATCGGAGTTGTCTCTAAACTGACGCTTGCAGAAACGAACGACACATTCTGCGATGTGGGCAGTTCATTCCAACTTCCCGGAGCGGAATTCCCGCAGCCGGTTATCTCGTTCGCCATCGTGCCTGCACGAGAAGGGGATGACGAAAAATTGAGTTCGACCCTCTCCCGGATGATGGAGGAAGATCCATCGTTCCAGGTTGAACGGAATAGCACAACGAAACAACTGCTGGTCTCCGGTCTTGGCGAGATACATCTCACTGTCATACGCAACCGAATGCGAGACAAGTTTGGCATTGAAACTGATGTCGAAATGCCAAAGGTCTCCTATCAGGAAACAATTCGCGGTAGGGCGAGCAGTGTCCAAGGTCGGTATAAGCGTCAATCTGGTGGACGCGGGCAGTTTGGTGAAGTTTGGATAAACCTTTCCCCGCTTGAACGCGGCTCCGGCTTTGAGTTTGTCAACCAGGTTGTGGGTGGCTCGATCCCGCGTAATTACATCCCCGCGGTTGAGAAAGGTATCCGTGAGTCAATGGCTCAAGGTCTGATCGCCGGCTATCCCTTCGTTGACGCTCAAGTTGAGCTTTACGACGGTAAGCACCACCCCGTTGATTCCTCAGATATGGCTTTCCAGATTGCTGGGTCTTTTGCGTTTCGAGAGGCGGCAAACCAATCTAGACCCGTGCTGCTTGAGCCGATCATGAACGTCACAATCTCCGTCCCGGAACAGTTCATGGGGGACATTATCGGCGACCTCAATAGTAAACGCGGGCGAATTATGGGGGTTGAGCAGGTGGGTAAACGTCAGGTGATTCAAGCGACTGCACCGTTGGCAGAGATGTTCCGATATTCGATAGATCTTAAATCGATTACCAGTGCACGGGGCAACTTCACGATGGAGTTTGCATATTACGAGGAGATGCCCGATGAACTCGCCCAAAAGGTAATTGCTGAAGCGAAATCGGAAGCGGAAGAATAAACCGTACTATACTTTTTGGCTCATGTTAAGAAATCGTGCGAAAGAAACCGAGTTTTTGCCAAAGACTCGGTTTCTTTCTCTTCGTCCACCACACTTTCTTTTAATGTGAGCCTATTTTTTTGCTTTTTTTAGGAGAAGTTTAGGGGAATGGTAGAGGCGGAGCAGATGTTTGCGGTGTGGGTAAAACGTGATTGTGCAGGATTCTCACGTTTCACGCTGCAAGCTCATTCCCAAACTTTGCTGAAACAACCTTTGACAAGCCTGCTTGCTCCATCGTCACACCGTACATGATATCGGCGATCTCCATCGTCCGCTTATTGTGGGTAATGATAATAAACTGGGTCTGTTGGGCGTATTTCCGAATAAGATTCGTGAAGCGGAGGACGTTCGCTTCGTCGAGTGCTGCATCAACTTCATCCAGAACGCAGAACGGGCTCGGCTTAATCTTGAACACGGCGAAGAGCAGGGCAATGGCAACAAGTGACCGTTCCCCGCCGGAGAGTTGTGTGATACTCTGTGGTCTCTTACCCGGTGGGCAAGCGATGATATCAATCCCCGCTTCTAATACATCCGATTCGTCTGTCAAACGCAACTCCGTCTCCCCGCCTCCGAAGAGTTCTGCAAACACCTCCTGAAAGTTAGCGCGTATCTGCTCAAATGCTTCGAGGAACGTCTCACGCGAAGTCCGGTTAATCTTCTGAATTGCTTGATTGACCGATTCGAGCGACTTCTCTAGATCTTCGCGTTGAGTGACAAGAAAATCTTCGCGCTGCTTGTGCTCCTCGTACTCCTCTATCGCTACAAGATTAACAGCTCCCATTCCTTCAATCTCGGTTTTCAACGTATCAATTTGCGCCATCAATTCAAGGTCGTCAACCGGATTATCCTCGACTTCAATCTGATCAATTGTGAGTTGATACTTATCTAGGATTCGGGCGGAGATAGCCTTCAATTGCATCTGTAACTGGGTTGTCGTGACCTCTAGGTGATGCCGCAGGCGATTATGTTTATCAAATTCTCTCCTCGCTTTGCGCATCAGTTTCTGCGCTTCCGCAATCTGTCCGATTAAGCCGACATGCTCCTCCTCTAGCCGCCTGACGTTTTCCTCAGCCTCGAATTTTTCCTGCTCTATCTGGAGAAATTTGCGTTGTGCTTCATCGATCTGTGAAGAGAGTTCTTCGCGAGTTTGATCGTCAGAATCGATAACCGCTTGATGTTCAGCGACCCTGTCGCGAATCTGTGCCTGATTTTTTTGAAGGTTCAGGATTTCAGAACTCAGACTCTGCAATTTTTCCCGTTTGCCTGCTAAGGCGATTTCAAGTTCTTGACAGGACTCGGTGACTTCCTCCCGTTTACTCTTTTCGCTCTGAATCTGTTCTGACAATCGCTCGATGCGTCGTTGTAGCGTGCGGCGCGTCTTGGCTGCGCTGTCCAATTCAGACTGAAGGGCATCCTGATCGGCTTTTGCTTTTTCTGTTTCCTGATGCAAGTTTATCTCTTCCTGTGCTACACCGTTCAGCTGCTCCTCAAGCTGACTGATTTGCCGCTGCCCCTGTTCCAGAACCTTTGATAAACTCGCGTACTCAATCTGGTGTGTTTGCCCTTGTGTGATGAGGGTTTGTCGGGTCTGTTGGAGTTCCGCTAACTTGCCGGCGAGTTTTTTGCTTCTGGTATCCTTTTGGTTAAGCTGGCTTGTCAGTTGATTAATACGTTCCTGTAGGCTTTCTAGCTCCCGTGAACGCCTCAGAAGCCCACTGGTTGAACTGGTGTTATACCCACCCGTAACCGCGCCAGAAGTATTGATTAACTCCCCCTCCAGCGTGACGAGGCGCGCGTTGTGACGGAAACTTCGTGTTAGTTTTATCGCTGTATCGAGGTCCTCGACCACGACTGTATTTCCCAACAGTTGCTGAACCGCAACCTCATATTTTGAATCATAGTCTAGGAGTTCAGCTGCCAGGCCGATTACACCAGCCTCCCCTAGCAAGCCATCGCCCTTAAATGGGCGCGTTCGCAGAATATCCAAGGGCAAGAATGTCACCCGCCCCGCTTTCGTCCGCTTGAGGAACTCAATGCCGGACTGGGCATCTTCAGCGGTTTCTGTAACGATGTTTTGGATCGCGCTCCCCAATGCCACTTCGATTGCTAACTCGTAGTCCGGTTCCGTTCGGATGAGTTCAGCAATGACGCCACAAATGCCACCGAAACGTTCCGGTTCCGTTTCGCGGACTTTCAGGATCGCACGTACACCTGTATAGTAACCTTCATGGGTGGCTTGCAAATCCTTTAACGACTTAAACCGCGAAGCACTAGTACCGAGTGAGTCCTGCATCCCTCGCATCTCCAACTCTAGCTTGCGGAGTTCCGCCTGATAACGTTGGATTTCTTCCTCAGCCTTTTGTCGGTCAGTTTCAAGGCGAATTAGGTCAGCATTTAGCTGCTGTTCACGCCGTTGCGCCTTTGTATGACTCTCTTTCTCCGTCTCCAGTTCAGTACCTAAGGTGTTTGAGCGTTCTGTAATTCGATCCAGATTGGCAGCTGAATATTCTAGCTTGTTGTTGAGCGACGCAAGTTGTGTTTCTAGTTGTGAGACCTGATTCGTGGTTTCAAGCAAATTTTCCCGCGCTGTCTCCACGGAGTTTTCGGCTTCCGTCACCCGCGTATTGAGTTCGGTCAAAACCCGCCGCCGCGCGGTCAGTTTGCTTTCCTCCAACTGAAGCGAAACATCAACCTGTCTGTGCTCCTGCTCACGCTCCTCCTTTTGCCCCTCCAGTTCCACCGACTGTTTCTCGAGCGATTCAATTGCCTGAAGTGCCCGTTGACGTTGCTGCTGAATATTTAGCTGTCGTTCCTTATAAACTGCAATTTCTCGTTCTGTTTGTTCGATTTTGCTAGTGAATCCGTTCACAACTCCTTGCCCCTCACGAATTAAGTTCTCTAACTCGGCTCGGCGCGCTGTGGCCTCTTCGATTTGCTGCTCATTGGCATCGATCTGTTCATTAGCTTCTGTCACAGCAACCATCAGTTCATCGAAGTTGAGTTGTGTCTGAGTCAATTCTTTGGCAAATCGTCCATGCTCCCGACGGCTAAGGTCTAGTTCGAGATTTCTCAGTTGACCATGGAGCTGTTGATAACGTTTGGCTTGTGCAGCTTGCTGTTTGAGCGATTCAGTTTCACGCTGCACCGTGTGGATAACATCATTAATCCGCACAAGGTTCTGCTCGGTTGCTTCTAGCTTTTTAAGTGCCGTTTTTTTACGATGCTTGTATTTGGTGATACCTGCAACCTCGTCAAACAGGAAGCGGCGCTCTTCGGGACGAGTATTGAGGATGAGGTCAATCTTGCTCTGTTCCATGACAGAGTAGGCATCGACGCCGATTCCTGTATCCATAAAGAGTTCAGTAATATCTCGTAGCAAACATGGAGTGTCATTAATAAAATAGGTACTTTCACCGCTACGTGTCAATTGACGACGAACTGCAATCTCCGGAGATTCGAGCGCGAGTTTTCCCTCAATGTTGGCGAAATGAAGAGAAGCCTGTGCTCGCTGTGCTGGTTTAAAGTTCGATCCACCGTTGAAAAGGAGATCTTGCATATTGGCACAACGTAGGGCGCGAGGGCTCTGTTGGCCCAGGACCCAACGAATTGCGTCTGACACATTGCTCTTGCCACAGCCGTTGGGACCGACAATGGTTGTGATCCCCGGCTCCAATATTAACTCCACATTTTCGGCGAAACTCTTAAAACCACTGATTTTAATTTGATCGATATACAACGGACATTCCTCCTTCGATAAGCGATTCGCAAGTTACATTTTCATTAACGCAAGTTAACCGATAAGCGTTTCAGTGTTGCGTTAGAAAAGTCCGTTGCAAGTTGATGGAATATCCCCATGTCAACTATTTCCTTCAATCCTTGGAAAAGTTTTGGTTCAGTGCGTCTTTAATCTCTGTAATAACTTCTGTCTCACCTTCCGTGTCTAAACGCGTCTGTAGTGCTTTTCTTGCCGCTTTACCACCAATCTGCCCCAATGCCCATGCAGCATGGCCACGAACTAGGGGCTCGTCATCGTTCAACGCCTGCTTAAGGGCAGGCACCGCAGCGCGATCCTTCCAATTACCAAGCGCGACTGCAACATTTCGGAGAAAGCCGCGTCGTTTCGCTCGCTTGATTGGACTGTTCCTAAAACGTTTGCTAAACTGTTCCTGTGTCATGTTGATAAGTGATAGCAGCGTGGGTGCGAGATTCCCCTTGCGTGGATAAAAGCCGCGCTCCTTTGTCGGTATAGCCTTACTGTTCCAGGGGCAGACTTCCTGACAGATATCGCAACCAAAGATTAGGTTATCTATCTGCGGACGGAGTTTGTGCGGGATGCTCCCTTTCAACTCAATGGTAAGGTAGGAGATGCACAGCCGGGAATCAAGAATGTTGGGTGCTAGGATCGCATCTGTGGGGCACGCCTCAATGCAGCGGGTACAAGTGCCGCAACTGCCACGGAGCGATAGTATGTCCGTATCCAACTTGATGCTGACTAAAATCCCCGCGAGAAAAAACCAAGAACCTGCCCGCCAGTGGATTATATTCGTGTTTTTAGCAATCCACCCGATTCCCGCACGTTCAGCGTACTCCCGCTCAAGGACCGGAGCGGTATCTACATAAACTCTGGTTTTAACCTTTTCTTCGGCGGTTTTTTGGATAAATGTCGCCAACTGATCTAATTTCGATCGGATAAGACGGTGATAATCCGTTCCCCACGCGTATCGAGAAATCTGTCCACGGGATGGGTCTTCCGCAAGTGATTTAGGCGGGTCAAGTGTGTAGTAATTAATTGCTAACGCGATGATTGACTGGGCTTCAGGGAGGATCTGGCGCGGATCTCGCTTCAGCGGTAGATGTTTTTCGAGGTAATCCATATCCCCCGCATGACCATCTTTCAACCACCGTTCGTAACGATCAACGGTCTGGCTCGGTTCAACGGGGAGGATGCCAACCAATTCAAATCCAAGTTTTTGTGCTTGAACCTTAATGTGTTCTGTCAGATTCATATTTTTATTGAGTGTGTAACAAGTGGCTATCGGCGAAACAGCATCACTTACCGTAAAGTGAGGGACGGTCATGAAGAGCTCACTGTTATCGTAGCAGCGATTTTTTCTGAAGTCAAAGGATTTTTTTTGATAAAAAGTGATAGATGTCCAAAAAATTGCTTGACACGGGATAATAGTTGGTATATAATACTGCGTTACGCTCGTTTCAGGCAATAAAATTCAGAAATGCCCTCATCCTCTAATCTCAAGGTCAGGTGAAAGCATGCCCCAGCCCGTCAAATACGACAAACCCGTCAAATATTATGGTAAACGCGAACGATTGTCTTATGGAAAAATTCCGGAGATTATGGATCTCCCGGATCTCATTGAGGTTCAAAAATCCTCCTACGAAGAATTCTTGCAACGAAATGCCCCTCTAGAAGCACGGAAAGATAAGGGTCTACAAGCTGTTTTCAACGAAATCTTTCCAATTCCCGACTTCAGCGAAACTTCCGAGCTCCAGTTCGTTAATTATTCACTGGGTGTCCCAAAATACGACATTAATGAATGCCAATCTCGTGGATTCAGCTATGCGCTACCGGTGAAGGTTTGTGTCCGATTGGTTCTCAGAGAAAAGGATGAGGATACCGGTGAAAATCAGCTTATTGACATAAAAGAAAACGAAGTTTATATGGGCGAAATCCCGCTCATGACGGAAAACGGTACTTTCATTATCAACGGCTCTGAACGAGTGATTGTCAGCCAGCTACAACGATCGCCCGGTGCAACGTTTGGGGAAGATACCCATACCAGTGGGCAGATACTCAACACTGCAAGGATTATTCCGTATCGCGGTGCGTGGATTGAGTTTGAGTACGACATCAAGGACATGATTTACGTCCGGCTCGATCGACGGAAAAAAATGCTCGTCACCGTTCTGCTACGAGCTCTGGGTTGGGAAACGGATGAAACTATCCTCAAGCTGTATGCCAAGGCAGAGCAGGTTAAGCTCGACGATTCCCTAATTGATCGAGTAACAGCTGCTCCTGTCAAACACCCTGCCACTGAAGAACTTTTGCTTGAAGCGAATGTGGAGTTGACGCAAGAGCAAATTGATGAATTGCGTGAGGCAAAAGTCAAAGAAGTTGAGGTTTTAGATGCAGATGAGGCAGAAGATATCCGTTTCCTCCGGAATACGCTCAAGCGCGATCTCCAATCAGATTACAATCTGCCGCTAATTTTTGAAGTGTCATCAGACGAGGGCTCGTCAAACCTCCAAAATGATTTGACGGAGGGTGCACCAGTATCAGATGCCTGGCACCAACAGTTTAAGAACAGTGGCACCTCTCTATCCGCCTCCGCGATTGTGCAAGTATTGACGGAGGGACGATATCGTATATCCAACAAAAACAGTAGAGATAACTTTACTATTGAGAAAGCAGGGAATACTCTCAAAGTCTATCGTGGTACTATCCAAGATCTCGCAGTCGTTGAGATATTTCGTAAGATGCAACCGGGTGATCCGCCGACGATCGATAGTGCACACAACCGATTTGAGAAGCTATTTTTCGATCCAGTGCGTTACGATCTCGCAGATGTAGGACGGTACAAACTCAATGAAAAATTGGGGAATCTCTCCCTGTATCGGAACGGAGACGAAGAAGTAAATGAGGAGGTTCGAGTGCTGCGCAAAGAGGACATCGCCGCGGTTCTCCAATACCTGATACAAGTACAGAACGGAGAAGGGGAGATGGACGATATCGATCACCTCGGTAATCGTCGAGTTCGAGCTGTCGGCGAGTTGTTGCAGAATCAGGTACGGATGGGAATGTTGCGAGTGACTCGTGCAACGCGAGAGCGATTGACGGTTCAAGACTTGGAGAGTGTAACCCCCGCCGACCTGATTAATCCTAAACCGTTGACCGCTGCAATTAAAGACTTCTTCGGTTCAAGCCAACTGTCCCAATTTATGCAGCAAGCCAATCCGCTAGACGAATTAACCCATAAACGCCGCTTGAGTGCACTGGGACCTGGCGGGCTGCATCGGGAACGTGCGACCTTTGAGGTGCGAGATGTTCATCGAACTCACTACGGACGTGTCTGTCCAATTGAGACACCCGAAGGTCCATCCGTCGGGCTAATTGTTTCCTTAAGTACCTACGCCCGGGTAAACGCCTACGGTTTTATGGAGACACCCTATCGCAAGGTCTCGAAAGGCAAAGCAACTGATCAGATTGATTACTTGGCTGCGGACAAGGAAGATACGTTCACCATCGCGCAAGCGCATGCTGTCCTTGATGAAAAAGGAACAATGGAAGACGACATGATGGTGACACGCCACAAGGACGATTTTCCGCGGAAGTCAGCGCCAGAAATTGACTATATTGATGTTTCCCCCAAGCAGATCGTCGGTGTCTCTGCTGCACTCATCCCTTTCCTTGAGCACAATGACGCGAACCGCGCCTTGATGGGGAGTAACATGCAGCGACAAGCTGTGCCGCTCATCCGCCCGGAGGCTCCATTGATTGGAACGGGCATGGAACATAAAGCCGCTCGTGATTCTGGAGCGGTTGTGATAGCCAAGCGGGATGGCGTTGTGGAAAGCGTATCCGCCGCTGAAATCATTATTCGTACCGATGATGCCTTCCGGATTGCTGGTGGGGAACAGTCGTTCAGTGAAATGGGCTACGATGTATACCGCTTGACGACCTTCAAGCGATCGAATAGTGGCACTAGTCTCCACCAACGTCCATGTGTAGATGTCGGAGAAGAGATAAAAGCGGGTCAAGTGATTGCCGATGGAACCTCCACTGAAAATGGAGAACTTGCCCTCGGAAGCAATATCCTAATCGCATTCATGTCTTGGGAAGGATATAATTATGAAGATGCCATCCTCCTCAACGAGTCGCTTATCACTGACGATACCTACACCTCGATCCATATTGAAGAGTTTGAGGTAGAAGCACGTGATACAAAGATGGGACGTGAGGAAATTACGCGAGATATTCCCAATGTCTCTGAGGAAGCTTTGGCGCAATTGGATGAGGAGGGGATTATTCGCATCGGTTCGCTTGTCCGTCCCGGAAGCATTCTGGTCGGCAAGGTAACACCGAAGGGCGAAAGCGACCTCGGTCCCGAAGAAAAACTGCTGCGTGCGATCTTTGGTGAGAAGGTTGGCGAGGTACGAGACGCATCTAAATATGTCAAACCCGGTACAGAAGGGGTTGTGGTTGATGTTAAGGTTTTCTCTCGGAAAGAGCGAGAGCCTGACCGTCAAACGAGACTACGGGAGCTTGCCAAAGAAAAAGAGGTGGAGAAGGAATGGGAAGCAAAACGTGGATTGATTAATCAACGCAAGAACGCCGAAATTCGCAACGCATTGCTCGGTAAGAAACTCGCTAGCAGTGTCTCTGACGACACAGACCTCATTGCTAGGAGAGGAAAAATTGTCACAGAGGAGTTGCTTGATGCAGGGGTTCCGTTGGAGCACTTCCATGTTACGGATACTGATGCAATGGAGCTCATTGAGCGCATTGAACAGTTGGCGCAAGGCCGTCTTAGAGATCTGGAGGAGGAACGGGACGCGCAGATTGAGAAAATTCGCAAGGGAGATGAGTTGAAGCCAGGCGTTCTCAAGCTAGTGAAGGTGTATGTGGCGACCCGCCGAAAGATCTCGGTCGGCGACAAAATGTCCGGCAGACACGGCAACAAGGGGGTCGTTTCAAAGATTCTCCCACAAGAGGATATGCCCTATCTGGAAGACGGCACACCAATCCAGATTATCATGAATCCATTGGGGGTTCCCGGTCGCATGAATGCGGGACAGATTCTGGAGACACATTTGGGCAGAGCGGCTAGGGAGCTTGGTTTATACATTGCTACACCGGTCTTCGATGGTGCGGAGGAGCCGGAGATCCGTAAACTCTTAAAAGAAGCTGGTTTGCCAGAACACGGAAAAGCCAAGTTGTACGATGGTCGCACCGGGGAACCGTTTGCTCAAGAAGTTACTGTCGGATATACTTACATTCTCAAACTCAATCACTTGGTGGATGATAAAATTCATGCCCGCAGCACGGGCCCCTATTCGTTGGTGACTCAACAGCCACTCGGTGGTAAAGCACAGCAAGGTGGTCAACGTCTCGGCGAAATGGAAGTATGGGCCTTGGAAGCATACGGTGCTGCGTACACCCTGCAAGAATTACTCACAATTAAGTCCGATGATGTCGTTGGAAGGAGCAAAATCTACGAAGCTGTTGTTAAAGGAGAGAATGCCCCTGCGCCGGGCACTCCAGAATCATTCAACGTCCTTGTGAAGGAATTGCAAAGTCTTTGTCTAGATGTGGACCTAGAGCAGACATCTGACGACCTAGATACTTTTGACCTAGCCCCTGAGGATTGGGAGTTGGAACGTGAGATCTGATTCAGCCGCTCAGGGACCTGTGTAAGGTATATCCAACCTACAAAAAAATTGCCCCATGCCTAAAAGATAATGCGGATCTTAATCTGATTTCGTTGTGCTGATACTGCGATGTTGTCCCGATAGGATCGGGATCCTTCCCACGTCATGGATTTGGAATTCGCTTGGTAAATGGGGTTTACAGCTGCTCACACCAAGACAAAAGCACCACACTACTAAATCAATGCTTAATTTTCAATTACCGATTGCTAACTGTTAATACTAAGGGAGAACAGCCATGTCAAATCCAATCCAAGAACAAACAACACAGTCGGGAAATCTGAACAATTTTGATGCAATTTCAATCCGGATTGCTGCACCAGAACACATTAAGGAATGGTCAAAAAAGACAGCATGTCATCAACGAACCAGTGGCTGTGCAACAGGTAACTGTGCATGCGGCGAAGTACGGAAACCTGAAACGATTAACTACCGTACATTTCGCCCCGAACGAGATGGCTTGTTCTGTGAGGCGATTTTCGGGCCGCAAAAGGACTGGGAATGCGGCTGCGGTAAGTACAAGCGGATTAAACATAAAGGGGTAATATGTGACCGATGCGGTGTTGAAGTTACCCAACAGAAGGTACGTCGTGAACGGATGGGGTATATCGAATTAGCAGCACCGGTATCACACATCTGGTTTTTCAAGGGACTGCCTTCTCGGATCGGTTTATTTTTAGACCTCCCATTTCGTGAGATTGAACGCGTCATCTATTTTGAGTCGTTCATTGTATTAGAGATTAATGACCCAGACTGTGGCTTAGAGGTAAAACAGCTCCTGACAGAGGAAGAGTACACAGAATACCAAAATAAATTTCCCAATAGTTTCCGTGTAGGTATGGGGGCAGATGCCATTCGAGAATTGCTGGAACAGATTGATCTAGATCAGGAAATCGAAACCCTGCGCGCAGAACTCGAAGCGACCGCGAGTAAACAGAAATCTCGCAAACTGTCCAAGCGGCTGAAACTGGTCATGGGCTTCAAAAAGTCCGGGAATCTGCCACATTGGATGATCCTTACGGTCATTCCGGTAATTCCACCGGACCTGCGCCCGTTGGTTGCTCTCGACGGTGGGCGGTTTGCTACTAGCGATTTGAACGACCTGTATCGGCGCGTTATTAATCGGAACAACCGTCTGAAACGCCTGATGGAGCTCCGTGCACCGGAAGTGATTATCCGCAATGAGAAACGAATGCTCCAAGAAGCAGTAGATGCGCTGTTGGACAATGGTCGCCATGGTCGCATGGTACGGGGTCCGGGCAATCGCCCCCTCAAATCCCTCTCCGATATGCTCAAAGGGAAGCCGGGGCGTTTTCGTCAAAACTTGCTGGGCAAACGTGTGGACTATTCGGGACGAACCGTGATCGTGGTTGGACCCGAACTCCAGTTGCACCAGTGTGGTTTGCCGAAGAAGATGGCATTGGAGCTGTTCAAGCCGTTCATCATTCATAAGTTGCAGGCGAAGGGCTATGCTCATACGATTAAACGAGCCAAAAATATGGCGGAGCAGGTCACGGAGGAGGTATGGGAGGTGTTGGAAGAGGTAATTGACGAGCATCCAGTGCTCCTGAACCGTGCGCCAACACTCCACCGACTCGGAATTCAAGCGTTCCAACCTGTACTTGTGGAGGGGAAAGCGATTCGCATCAATCCACTGGTGTGTGAGGCGTTCAATGCCGATTTTGATGGCGACCAGATGGCAGTGCATGTGCCATTAAGTGTTGAGGCACAGGTTGAGGCAAAACTACTGATGATGGCTACACGAAACCTTCTCAAGCCAGCACATGGTGGTGCCATTGCAGTGCCGAACCGAGATGTCGCAATGGGAGTTAGCTTCCTTACGAAGGCTGTTCCAGAGGAGGATTGGGAGAAGGTGTGCAAAGTGCCAATCCCACGCACCTATCGGGATACGGAAGAGATTATGCTTGCACACGATTGCGGTGCACTCGGACTGCATGATCCCGTAAAGCTGTGCTTTGAGGGAGCAGCACAGCCAATTGTCACAACGGTAGGACGAGTAATCTTTAATCAGGCTATCCCTGATACATTACTGTTTACCGATGCCGAGACGCAACAAACGTTGCCATTTGCCAACCAAGAGATGGGTTCCCGCGATCTTTCAGACTTAGTATCTCGTGCTTTTGAGGAATTGGGTAATCGCCAAACTGTCGCGTTTATAGATGACCTGAAGCGGCTCGGCTTCCATTATGCAACGCTCGGTGGGATTTCTATTGCCATGCAAGACATGATTATCCCGCACGAGAAGGCGGAGCTGATAAGGGAAGCACGAAAAGAGGTGGAGCAGATCGAAGCCGATTACCAGAGAGGCGACATGGGCATGAGCGAGGGTGAACGGTACAACAAAGTGATTGATGTCTGGCATCAACTGATTGAACAGATTGAAACCGCCCTGTTTGATGGACTGGAACAAGGACGTGATGATGAAATTGAAGGATTCAATCCCGTTCATATCATGGTGGACTCAGGCGCGATTTCCCGAAGTAAGCGGGATTCAATTCGCCAGTTAGCAGGCTTGCGCGGCTTGATGGCAAAGCCCTCTGGAGAGATTATCGAGCAGCCGATTGAATCTTGCTTCCACGAAGGATTGTCAGTACTTGAATATTTCATCTCAACGCACGGTGCGCGCAAGGGACTTGCCGATACCGCTATTAAGACAGCGAGTAGCGGCTACCTGACGCGGAAGTTAGTTGATGTTGCACAAGATGTCATGATAACAACTATCGACTGTGGAACGCTTGGAGGTATTACCAAGACGACAGATGAAGAGGAGGAAAGTCCATTTTCAGAACGGATTTTTGGACGCACAGCTGCCGATGACATCATCGACTTGAGCACAGGTGAAGTACTAGTGCCAAAGGATGAGTTGATTACCCAACAAGCAGCAAAGCAGGTCGAAGCAGTTGGTGTCCCTGAAGTCCGTGTGCGATCTGTGTTGACATGCGAAGCCCGATATGGTGCTTGTGCAAAATGTTACGGCACCGATTTAACAAGCAATCATCTCGTAGATGTTGGTGAGGCGATTGGTATCATCGCAGCACAATCGATCGGGGAGCCGGGCACGCAGTTGACGATGCGGACGTTCCACACCGGCGGCACTGTCAGTGGTGGTGGGTCCCAATCAAGGATTGAAGCTCGGCATGATGGGACGGTTCAATATTACAATGTCAGATTTATTGAACGCCCGGTTGAAGCTAATGTGGCATCAGAAGATCAACAGTCCGATACAGAAACGGAAAGGGTTGTGCTTTCCCGAAATGCACAAATCCGGATTGTTGATGACAATGGATATACGGTGGAGCGGCATACCGCTGATGTTGGCGCGCGATTATACGTCGAAGACGGGCAAGCAGTAACTAAAGGAAATTCCCAAAATGGCGAACAACCAACGCTGCTGCTTGAGTGGGATCCGTATCAAGTACCGATTCTGACAGAACATGCCGGATCCCCTGTGTTCAAGAACATTGATAAAGGCAAAACAGTACGTGAGGAAAGAACCTCCGGTTCAGCAGAGTGGGTCATTATCGAACACAGAGGCGAAGATCAGCCACAAATTGAGATCCATACCGGGAAAGACGTGATTAGCTATCAGATGCCGACAGGAGCATACCTTTCAGTTCCGGTTAAAGAATTGAAAGAAGATGAAACTGTTTTGGAGCTAGCTACAGAGCACGTGGAACAAGGAGCGGTCTTGGCACGGCTTCCGCGCGAAAAAGGGCAAAGTCGAGACATTGTGACAGGGTTGCCACGGGTCACTGAGCTCTTTGAGGCGCGACGACCGAAGGATACCGCTGTCATCTCCAAGATTGAGGGACAGGTCGAGTTGGAAAGTGCCAGTCGTGGTGTACGCATCCTGCGTGTGGTGGACGGAGACTATCACGAAAGCCATCGCATTCCACAAGGCAAACACTTAATTGTGCAGGATAATGATAGAGTTGCTGCCGGAGAACGGTTGACAGATGGACCAATCAACCCGCACGATATCCTTGAAGTGAAAGGGGAAGAGGCGGTTCAGAATTACTTGGTCAATGAAGTTCAAGATGTATACAGAACACAAGGCGAGCGTATCAACGACAAGCACATCGAAGTCATTGTACGGCAGATGCTAAGTAAGGTCAAAATCGAGAATCCGGGTGATACCGAATTTCTTGAGGAGGAGGAAATAGAACGTACAGCTTTCAATCGAGCGAATCGCCACGTTATTGAAAACGGCGGGCAGCCTGCAACAGCTGAATCGGTTTTACAAGGAATCACGAAGGCATCCCTGTCCACGGAAAGCTTCATCTCTGCCGCTTCGTTCCAGCAGACAACCAATGTACTGACGAGAGCTTCAGTTATTGGCAAACGAGATCGGCTCGTCGGTCTGAAGGAAAATGTCATTATGGGACATCTTATCCCGGCAGGTACAGGCGTGTCTAAGTTTCGGAAGATTCGCGCTTTCCCGACAGGCGAAGCACAGCTTGAATCTAATGCGGATTCAGAGCAATCTGAGTTGACTGATTCTCTATCGTCTCAGGTCGATGAACCGGCAGCAGATTAGGCCTGAATGGTTCCGAGATGCTTACTCTGTAGCTGAGAGAAAGTCGTCCAATTCTTTCCATGAATCAATGAGTAGAATGGTTCCTTGATAACGCCGTGAAGCATCGAATCGCGTACCCTCTTGGAGTCGCAGGGTTGGGAGGCGAAACCGTTCAATCGTTTGCATTGCTGTGTGGTTCTGCCCAATCAGCACCCCTAAATCTGCGTCAAGGATAGCGAGAAAATCTGAGATCGAATCTCCAATATACAGCGTCCGTTTTACTCCCCCGTCCCCGGTTCCATCGGGGTTCGGGGGATTTTTTTTTCGTGACCTGAACTTTCTCAACTTATCTCGTGCCGAAACGACATGCAGATGGATGTTCCCGGTCGAACGCCCTGTCGCATCATACTGCAAACTGTTGGTGATTATCTGATCACATAGCCCCTCTGTTGCCCCTTGAATCAAAGTTTTCGACCAATTGGCAGATAAAATCTCAATCGCAACGCCCTCCCGACGAAGTCGGGACAACGCCTGATCAACCCCCGGTTTCTTGACAACGTTCCGCCCAACCGTTCTTAATCTTTCCTTTGTTAGTCCTTCCAGAAAGCCTTTCGCTATTACCCGTTGTATGGAGGCTGTTTCCAGTTCCTCAAAGGATTTTAGGTAATCAACAAGCGAATGCCGATGGTCCTGCCACGCATCGCACACTCGATGATACCGCGTCAAAAACCATTCCACCATCTCCTGCCAAGCTGCGAGAAACTCCTCTTTCTCATGCCCACGGTTGTCAGCCGCTGTATGCACAAGCGTGCTGATAGTATCCCGTTCCGATATTGTTTCGTCAAAATCGGTGATAAGTTTATGGATTGGGTAGTTTGGCATACGGTGTTGCTCGTCGCTCACATTATTGCGGCTTAAATTGTACTGCTAATTTCTCCGCCCATGCTTGGTTGGCATCAATGGTCCGTCCGGCGTTATGGGGTGTGTGGACGACGTTATGTCGCCCCAGAAGTGGATCGTCTAACGGAAGCGGTTCGACATCCCAGACATCGGCAGCAAGGCTCAATTCGTCGGCAAGAACCCGCCTTCGCACTGCTTCCATATCGCAAATCCCTGCACGCGTTGCCAGCACTACTAAACAACCTTTCGGCAGCGCGTTGATATGCTCTGCGGTAACAATGCCCCGCGTTGATTCTAGTAAAGGCACCATCGGTGCGAAGATTTCAGCGTCTTTAACCAATTCAGAAAGATGCCATTCCTTCCGAGAACCCGCCCGATGAAAACAGGGTTCACTGGCATACGGATCCCAAACCGCTACATCCGCACCCAGCATGTGCACAAAACTGGCGTAGCGACTGCTAATGTTTCCAGCACCGACAATACGCACCCGTTTTCCTGCAATCGTGCCACTGGTAAAGTTTGAATCATCACCAAATTGATGTCCACGTCCCCCGGGAGTCCCCATGCCGTTGGGTGCTTCGTAATCCCAAGGCACTAAGCTGCTAAGGATCGCACGATGTAGTTGTGGGATACGACGCAATCCGCACAGCGTCAACGCAAGAGCGTATTCCGACACAGTTTGGCCCCAAAATCCCTCGGTCGGGTGATTATAAACCGTGATTCCTGCCTGCTGGATATGCTCCTGAATCGGTCCCTCTGATACACTACTTCCGTAGCTCCCTTGAAAGGTCGCCTCCTCTAGTTCCGTAAAACGCTGCAGACATTCCAACGTCACGGGCACACTAAGACACGCGAGCCGTTTAATTTCAGCGGGGTTTGAAGTGATCTCACCGAGATTTCGCTCGTCGCTGGGTTCGAGGCGTATGAATTCGACATCTCCCTGTGCCTGCCACAATGTGTGGAAGTGATCTGCTGCAAAGGGCCAAACGCCGTCAAAACGGGGATGGACAACTATTAAGCTGCTCATTAATTAATGCTCCTTTCTGCTACTAATTTTTGATCAAGCCCCGCCTCACTCTGATTAACTATACGATTTTGCGAGGAGAGTTAATAATTTTGTCGTGATAAGAAGACACAGGTCTTTCGGTCTAGATCCGGTATGCGCCACACGTTGGGAATTATAGTAGATTTTAGAATTAATGGGACACGCCAAACCGGTGCGGTTACAAACCGCACCTACCGGGGGGGCGCAAGTGTTTCTTTATTTTTTGAATTCACTATAAATGCCTGTAAATAATCTAATATAGGTCCGAGCGACTTTCAAATCCTCCAACGCTTCCTCCGAGGTGCAGGGCGGATCAGTCTCTCCCTTGATGGCCGTTACGAAATTAATCGCTTGCTGTCGCATGGCATGTACTGAAGGAAATTGTGGCACTATGGTCTCTGGGGGAATGCCTTCGCCGGGGTCACGTAGTATTTCAACACGACCGGGCCGGTTGCTCGCTAACGGCGCCGGCAAGTCAATTTTCACGTAACCCCGCTCAAAACACACAAGCGCAGATTCCTGCCAATCAATCGTTGTGCTGTAAGGGGACATTTCAATGGTGCAGGCGATGCCGTTCTCGCTCTGTCCCGCTAGTAGTACGCCAGAAGGATCGGCATAGGTGACCGTGTAGGGTTCTCCAAGCAGGTAGCGCGTCAGATTGATCTGATGAATATAATAATTGACAAAACCGTTATACTGGTTGCGGACTTCCTCATTCATGCCGGCGGCGGGGGGATCCCACTCCAGTGAAGGGGCCGGGGAGTCGTCTCGAATCAGGTCATTAAAGCCGCCAGCCACCCAATCTCCCGAAGGCATCAGAATACGAACATACGTCATTTTGCCAAGTTCACCCGATACTTTGAAACGCTCGATTTCCGTCTTTGCGTACATTGTTGCTGGGTCACTGCGTTTGTGATAGCCAACCATGTGCCAGGTCCCACTCGTCCTCATGGCAGCCACAATTTTTTCGCCCGCTTCGATGGAAGCGGCAAGTGGTTTTTCAGTAAAGACGGGGACCCCCGCCTTGAGAAGTTCAGGTACAAGTATCCCGTATCGACCAAAGGGTTGGGCAGCCACAATACCATCTAACGCTTCGTTTTGTAACATCTCTTCGTGTGTAGGATAGGCATTTGGGATACCGTAGCGGGCAGCGACTTTTCGACGCAGGGACTCACGTATCTCGGCAATCGCAACTACTTGACAAATATCCAAATTCGCATAGTTCTTCAAGTGGGCGCATTGTCCCATGTTGCCGACACCGACGAATCCAATTCTAATTTTCTGATTCGACATACTATGATTCCTTTCCGAAGCCTATCTTATCAGATTTACCAGACACGGTCAATCCCAAAGTGGTATCCGTTAGGGTCATTTATGGCAGATGATAGAATTACTTAGACAGTTCCAATGGACATGTACAGATTGGGAAATCTGTACCCACAAACAACCCCCTAAATCCCCCCCGATTTCATCGGGATGTACCACTTGTCAGGGGGACTTTGGCGAATGTTCACTTATTTGTCTAATTCACCATAATTCTTCCGCAGCTCGATGTCTTGGTTAACGCAACGGCGGGGCAAGATGCCCCGCCTACGGGTTCGGGTCGTTCCAAAATCGGTCAAAAAACCAAAAACTAAATGACCCTAGGTATCCGTGCGCCGATGGTGTTGACAAACTTTCCTAGTACCCTTATAATGAGCCCCTAATACATGGAATCATTTAGGATTAAAAATTGTTAATTCACAATTGATAATAGCCGGAGGAGATTGATAATGCCAGTTTTCACTGCGGAGGTATTGGCGCGAACATGCCTGAAGGTTTTCCGCGCGATGGGTATCTCTGATGCAGAGTCTGAAGTTGTGACACGCTCCATGGTTGACGCCAATCTGGTCGGACATGACTCGCACGGGATTATTCACTTGCCAAAGTACGTTAGCGAAATTGAGGAGTCTCTGATTCGACCGGGGGCAACAATTGAAGTCAAACGCGAATCCCCTTCAATGGCAGCCCTTGATGGAAATTGGGGATTTGGACCCGTAATCGCGACACATGGGATGAAATTAGCAATTGAAAAGGCAAAAGCGACCGATGTTAGTACGGTCACGATTTCCCGTTCTAACGAGACCGGCAGATTAGGGGGATATGTGCTGATTGCGGCGGCAGAGAATATGATCGGGATCTTGACGGTGAACGACCATGGTGGCGGTCAAAATGTCGCGCCTTATGGAGGGATTGAGGGACGGCTTTCGACCAATCCGCTGGCTTGTGCCATTCCGGTTGAAGGGCACGAGCCTATTTTGTTGGATATGTCCACAAGCGTCGTCGCAGCAGGAAAGGTGCGGGTGAGGCGGCATCGGAAGGAAGCTGCCCCGGAGGGGTGGCTTATTGATGCTGCGGGAAATCCGACAACCGATGTCGAGGATTTTTATGGATCTCCACCCGGCGCGCTGCTTCCTTTTGGAGGGATCGCTGCACAAAAAGGATTCGGACTCAGTATCGTTGTCGATATCCTCTCTGGCGCGTTGAGTGGGGCGGGCTGTACCAGCCAAGAGGGTTCAAGGGTGGGCAATGGTGTGTTCATCACAGTTATCAACATCGCCAGTTTTGTGGACCTGTCAGATTTCAATGCAGAGGTCAATCGCTTCATTGACTACATCAAGTCTTCCAAACGTTTACCCGGGGTTGAGGCAATCCGCATTCCGGGTGAGCGGGGCAGGGGTGAACAGGAAAAACGGATGCGGGAGGGAATCTTTGTCGAAGAAAGCACGTGGGAACAGATTCAAGAGGTCATGCGAAAATATCAACTCCCAATTCCTGATCCGTTGACATAGCCGGTGCGGGAGCGCATTGCATTAACTGCATAGGAAAAATCTTGCTTCTTTTGGATCAGATGTGCTACCTTATGACTTATCGATGTTAGTGTTGTGGTCTTAGGAGATAGCGACATGATAAACAAAAGCCTTAATTTGGGTGGACATATCCCGGACTTGTGGTGTGCAGTATACAAGGAGACCGTATGGGAACAGGGCAAGCTGCCATAAAACTTCTGCGTTATCGTCCGGGACTCTTTCTGTTCACAATACTGTTTCGCGGGGCAGATGACCTTGTCCCACTTCTGACCGGACTGGTCCTGAAAGGGTTCTTCGATGCCCTTACAGGCGATGCACAAGCGGGATTCGACGTATGGACCTGTGTAGCACTGTTTATCGCTGTTGAGGTTGGTGATGTAATCGTCCTGTTTGGATCGGCAGTCGTTTGGCCCCGGTGGTGGTACGCAGTAGAATCGCTTCTTCGCAAAAACCTGATGGCGGTCTTGCTTAACGTGCACACACCGCGCCGTGTTTCAAGTGCCTCTGGCGATGTAACCAATCGTTTCCGTGATGACGTGGGAACGATTGTTAGGTACTTGGAGCGGTACATTCATCTGTGGGGCAACCTCATCTTTGCCGTACTCGCGATCATCGTGATGGTGCGGATAAGCGTGATGATTACACTCGTTACGGTCATTCCGTCTATCCTCGTCGTAATTATTATTGATGCAGCAAGGAAATATATCCATAAATATCGAACAGCACAACGGGTTGCCACAGCGCAGTCAACAAACTTCATCAACGAAATGTTCCAGGCAGTATTGGCGATCAAGGTTGCAACGATGGAGTCAAATGTCATCTCGCACTTTCGCCGGCTTAACGATGCGCGCCGAAAATCGACCCTGATAGATAACCTGCTTGAACAACTCCTGCGCTCGATTAATCAAAATCTTGGAAACATAGCAACAGGCGTGATTCTCATACTCGCTGCGGAGAAGCTGAAATCAGGTGAATTTACCGTCGGAGATATTGTCCTCTTTATGGCGTACGTGGGTGAAGTTGCTAGGAGCGGTTCGCTACTAGGTACGGTGATGACACACCATGCACGCGCAGAAATTTCCTTTGGTCGAATGGAGCGAATCAGTGATGAGACACCACCAAGCATACTCGCCCAACATAGTCCGGTCTACCTCCGAGGCGATCTGCCTGCTGTTCCGGTCCCTGTCAAGACGGACGCCGATCAACTCCATGAATTAACAGTCAAGGGATTGACCTACCGTTACGAAGGATCGGAGAATGGGATTCACGACATCGATCTACAGATACCCTCCGGTTCATTCATTGTGATTACCGGACGAATTGGGGCGGGCAAATCGACTCTTCTGCGAACCCTCCTAGGGGTGCTGCCGAAGGAGTCCGGGGAGATTCGCTGGAATGGCGAGATGGTAGACGATTCAAAATCGTTCTTCGTGCCGCCCCGCTGTGCCTACACCCCACAAGTTCCGCAACTTTTCAGCGAACCACTCAAAGACAATATTCTCATGGGATTACCAGATGACCCGGAGGCACTTAACCGGGCGATCCGGTTGGGTGTGATGGAGGAGGACCTCCCGACGCTCGAAAACGGGTTAGATACAATCGTCGGTCCACGGGGAGTCAAGCTATCGGGAGGGCAGATACAACGCGCCGCTGCGACACGGATGTTTATCCGTCCTGCGGAACTCTTTGTTTTTGACGATCTATCTTCTGCACTCGACGTGGAGACAGAACGGGTGCTGTGGGATCGCGTCTTTGAAACAGACCATTCTACCTGTCTTGTTGTTTCCCATCGCCGGCCGGCCCTCCGTCGTGCGGATAAGATTATTGTCCTGAAGGCCGGGCGGGTTGAGGGGGTAGGTACACTGGATTCCCTCCTAGCTTCCTGTGAAGAGATGCAACGGCTGTGGCGAGGGGAAGTAGACGCCTAATTCTCAATAAGGGGTCTCCGCTGTTGTTATAGGGCACCAGCGGGAGGTCAACAGGTCGTCCCATAAAGCATTTTGCGCTTCAGGCGTTCCGATCTGACGTAACACCGCAGCCGCATAGTAACGAATATACCGGTCCTCATCGCTTAACCTGCCTGCCAATGCTGGTACGATACCGTCCGCGGATTGACCAATCTTTGCGAGTGCCATCACCGCGTTGAGTCGCACCAACATCTCCGAGTCGCTTGAGACCTGCATCAATGCGGGTACAATATCTTCAGCAGGTGCTGCGATTGTTCCTAACGCCTCCGCTGCATTACGGCGGATCCACGAACTCTCATCACGGAGTCGCTGAATCAATGCGGGCACAGCCTCTTCCGCAAGCGAGCCCAGATTGCCCAACGTATCCGCGGCTGCCGCACGGGTGGGCCAAGACACATCCCCTAACGCCGAAATCAATGCCGGCACACTGGACTGCCCCACCTCGGTCAGCGCTTGGGAGGCATACAAATCTGCTGGATTGCCCCCTTGTGGATTCGCTGCAGTTTTTGCGACATTTGTTTTCGCCAAAGCCTCGGCTTCTTCTTGTAACGCTTGCATTAGTGCCGGTACGACGGATTCCCCCAGCCCGCCCAGCGCGTAAGCTGAATTCAGACGAACACCCTCATCTGTATCTCGTAGCCCCGCTATCAGTTGTGACACAGAGCCATTTTCGTCGGGTGCGACGGGCATTGAATCCCTGCCATCACTTTGGGAGAGCCATCTCCAGACATGCCTCGATAACGCCTGATGTTTGTCGTTATCCGCAGGTTGCCAGTGCGTATGCCCGTTACCCGGTAGGGATTGAGAGGGTTCCTGCATCCGTGTAAACTGAAACTTCAGCATGTAACGTTTTTTGTTGCTACGATTTGCTGTCGCCCGATGCCACGAATCGAAATTGACAAGTGTTACCGTGCCCGCCTTCCCGCAAAGCGGCTTCGCCTGCTCAGTGCTTTGCCTCGGATTTGTGTCGGAAACCGTATTGTAATACTGCTTTCCGGGTAAGACCCCTGTCGGTCCCATGTCTTCGGTGACATCTTGTGGATAGTAGAAAGCCATCACCCATCGAAAGCGATGATGCCGCACCTTTTGGTCAAATATATAGTCATCCTTATGCCAAGTTTGTCCGTCACTCCCCGGTGAGTTGAGATGACAGTAGCGGTGGGGGTGCATCAGGTAATCTGGACCCATCAGACTCGTCAATGCACCGCAAACCTTCGGATGCTCGAAAACCCTCTGAATATCAGGGATCCGGGGCAGCAGATTGTTTCCCGGGTTACCTTCCTTCGCAAGTACCTCTTCGATCTGCTGATAGATGTCCTCGTGAATGTTGGTCGGGAAATCAGCTTGAATTTGGATATACCCGTTGAGGATAAAATCCCGAATTTCTTCGGGGGTAAGGAGATCAGTTTTGTCCACCATTCCCTTTTTTCCTTTCAGTATGGGTTCGCCTACTTCCCTTGTGCAAGCTAAAGCTTCATGAGTTCAGATTCGCTCAGGTGTGGTCGGATTTTTTCCGCAAATTCAGCGACTGTCTCATCGACCGTTGCCGTGGAAGTGTCCAGCGTTATCTTGTTTTTAATTGACGAATTTTGGTGTGCATCCTCGAATTTTTGCAACACATCTGGGATGTCCTGTTCAGGTACAACGGGGTATTTATGGGGATTTTCTTTCATCCGTTTGGCAATAACTTCGGGGGAAGCCTTCACCAAGACAAGCACAGTTTCAGGTGCAAAGTTGAGGATACGCTGCTCAAGGCTTTTTGCTATCGTTTGCCGGTCGCCCAGTTCACCCGGTCCCCCGTAACCGTAGTATAGGGGTCCATATATTCCATCTTCGATATGGATACCGATTCCGAGAAAGTCCTCTCCCGATGAGGACTGGGCGGGTGTGTGATAGTAGAGGTTGTGCCGCATTATAACCTCTGTCAGCCGCGGACTAAGCGCGTCGAACTGGGCGATTTCTTCCTCAGTAAGCTCAGGTCCGTGGGGCTTGGTATCCGGCAGCTTGAAGTGGTCATGGATGAGCGTAAACTCCTTGCCCATTGTCTCTTTGGTCCATTCATTGATTGCGTGGGCTAATGTCGTTGTGCCGCTGTATTCACAACCGATCAGGATAAGTCTCATTTTTTCCTCCGTTAGTTTTGGGTTGATGGAGAGTTGTTTCTAACAAACAATTGTTCTGTCAAAGAAAGTTTCCTTCACCGCAGAGATGCGGAGAGGCAGAGAAAAACTGAATTTAACGCATTTTTCGCGCCTACTGTTCTCTATAGGCTGCACTAGCAGCGTTCAAGGTATCAATCGCTTCGTCCGGCAATACTATCTCTGTGCCAGCGAAATTGTCCTCAACATGCTCAGGATGTTCAGCACCAGCCAGTACGCTTGTCACCTCTGGATGGGTCAGCACCCAAGCGACACAAACTGTAGCACGACTCACACACAGATCTTGAGCTACTCGGTCCAACACATCTATCAGTGTCGCTAGCGGTGTATCCGGATCGATATTACGCCCCGGCACAAGGTGTCCGGTGTCCAAAGGACTAAAAGCGAGAAGTCCCAATCCTGAGTGCCGTAACACGGGAAACATCTCCTGCTCCAGCTGATGCACACGAGACTCGCCTGTTTCAGTCAAGGATTCTCCAGCGATGTTATAGTAATCCTCAGTGCCTGCAATAGGTGCTTTGCCCGTGCTTTGACCGAGTTCGACGTACTTGCTCACCTGGGACGCACTATGGTTGGAGACACCCCAGTATCGAATTTTCCCTGACCGCACTAGCGCGTCCATTGAATCAACGACCTCTGCTGCTGGGGTAGCTTTATCGGGTTGATGGAGTAGATAGAGATCAATGTAGTCGGTCTGTAGCCGTCTGAGGCTGCCTTCGGCTTGTTCAAAGAGAAAATCACGGGTGAAGCACGCTGGCTTCCCCGGACTATCCTCTTTTTCTGGCGCGTATGATGCCGCGACTTTGGTGCAAATAACCATCTGATCGCGCTGTCCTGCAATCGCCTTCCCCAAGTTCTCTTCTGCCCCGCCCCACCCGTAAGCATTTGATGAATCGAAGAAGTTCACACCTACCTCAATACAGTGTTGCAGCACACGCAACCCCATTGTATCCACTTCCCGTGGCATATTCCGAAATGCGGTCCCCTGACAAAGACGAGAGACGTACAAATCGGTCTGTCCGAAACGGACTAGATGCGAGGGTTGTTCATTTGACTTTTCTGCCATTATTCACTCCTTTTTTATTTTCTTTCCTTAATTTCCCCTTCCTCCGTTTTCCAATTCTTCATAAGAATCCTGTCTGCTGAACCGTGTGAGTATATCGCCAATTTTATCTTGTAGGGCGCGCCGCGGACTCACGGAACCGAGATAATTGCTCACTATAATCGAGAACGCCACCGTTTCCCCATCCGCAGTTACGGTATAGCCGGCAAGTGCTGTTAGCCCCCTCAACGTTCCGGTTTTGGCGCGTAAAACCCCTTCTGCTGACATACCCCGCATCCGCCGTGTCAGCGTTCCATCCACCCCGCCAACTGGCAACGATGCTAGATATTCTGGCATCACCGCAAAATCGTGGAACATATAGACCAGCAAATCCGTTAGGAGCGCAGCGGTTACTAAATTATAGCGCGATACTCCCGAACCATCGGCAAAGGTATAGTATCTCCTATCCATCCCAATTATGCCCAAAAGATTGCCAATCGCTCCCAATCCTTTCTCCGCTGTTCCCGGAGCTCCTCTCAGTTCAGCACCGATTGTTTTCAACAGGAGTTCAGCAATCAGATTATCACTCGGCTTGTTCATCTCCCGGAGGATACGGGATAGCGGTGGCGATATATGCTGGCTAATTTCCACCGCCTCTTCAGGTACTTCACCATAGCGGACTGTCCCGTAAAGGGTTACACCCCGCTCTGCAAGCATTTCTCGTAATAAGGCACCGCAGTAGAGTGCCGGGTCAAGTACATCTACACGTCGGTTCATCTCGGCTTGACCAATTGTCATGACTCCATCAATCATCAGGACGTTAGCCTCGGTAGATCCATCCTCTCGTTTAATTGTCAGTCGTGTTCTTTCTGATACCCCTACTGTAGTGGCATGATTAACAATTTTCATATACTGTGTGGGGGGGTCAAGATGGACGCGAACCGGATCGTCAACTTTACTGCCGGGGGAGATACGAAGGTGTACACCGTTACGGTTAATCGTCAGCGCGCTTAGATGCGGGTAGTACCCACCGATAGGACCATCGTCCCACATCCACCCTTTACCCCGCCGGATAGCGTCAAAGTAGGTTTCGTCTACCACAATATCGCCCTGCAAGGCTTTCGTGTCCACTTCCACCAATCTTTCGACCATCTTCTCCAGATCATTGCTATTAAACAGTGGATCACCGCCTCCTTTGAGGTAGATATTCCCCAGATTATCTTCAACGGGATCCGTATAAAGCGTGGTATGGAAACGGTAGTTTGGACCGAGTTTAACCAGTGCTGTTGCTGCGGTGATTAATTTCATTGTTGACGCTGGATGATACAATTTTTCAGCACCTTGCTCATAAAGTACCTCTCCCGTTTTAAGTGAAACAACTTTCATTCCGACATTTGAGGAAACTAAGGATGGGTCGTTCAGCATGGTTTCAATTTTTGCCTGCAATCGTTGAACAGCTTCCGATGGCTTAGGTGGTGCGGGCGGTAGAACTTCAACTGTTGAAGACGTTCCGCAGCTATATAGTGTGATACAACAGAGTAGCGTGCAAAACCGGAAGCAAATTTTCAATGTGGACAACTTATCCCTGAAGCGTGAAACGTGAAACGCGAAACGTGAAGCAAGGGCTTTTGGACATCCTATTTTTTTCGTCTGCATTTTCAAATAACTCCGTCTTGACGCAGGGCTGCGATCGCCTTGTCATTCAATCCAAGCAGGTTAGTAAGAACCGCGTCGGTGTGCTCTCCGAGCAGCGGCGGTGGCAGCCGCATCTGCGTTGGCGTCCCTGATAAATTAAGCGGTGTGCCAGCCAATCGCACCGTTTCCGCCGTTGGATGTGGCATCTCCACCCGCATCCCTCGTGCCAGCGTCTGTGGATCCGCGAATACCTTATCGAGAGCGTTGACCGGTCCGGCGGGAACATCGGCATCAGCGCAGCGTCTCAGCCATTCAGCGACGGGTTGTTGACGAAACAAGTCCTCTAGCATCGGGATCAATACCGCTCGGTGAGCAACACGTTGCGGGTTGGTGGCAAACCGTTCATCTGCCGACCACGCGCTCACCCCGGCTGCTGCACAAAAGCGTTCCCACTGTCCATCATTGCCGATGGCAAGGATAAGGTAATCGTCCATCGCCTGAAACGCTTGATACGGCACAATGCTGGCGTGTGCGTTGCCCCAGCGTCCCGGCACTTCACCTGAGCAGAGATAGTTGCTACCAACGTTCGCTAACAACGCAATCTGTGAATCGAGGAGTGCGATGTCAATGTGTTGTCCCTCGTCGGTGCGTCCGCGGGCAAGTAACGCAGCCAAGATAGCGTTACACGCAAAGAGTGCCGAGGCGACATCCACAATTGCTACGCCAACTTTCATGGGGGTGCCCTCGCGTTCACCGGTGATGGACATGAAACCGCCGCGTCCCTGAATCAAGAAGTCGTAGCCCGGCAATTCGTGGTCGGGTCCTGTGTGTCCAAACCCGCTGATGGAACAGTAAATCAGACGTGGATTGATCTCCTTGAGAGATGCGTAATCCAGACCGCTTGCATCCAAACCACCTATACGGAAATTCTCGATTAACACATCGCTTTGTGCTGCGAGTTTCCGGGCAATAGCGATACCCTCTTTGTCCTTGAGGTTGAGTGTAAGGCTTTTTTTGTTGCGGTTGCAGCAGAGGTAATACGCCGACTCACCACCGAGGAATGGAGGTCCCCACTGACGGGTTTCATCGCCGACACCGGGGCGTTCAACTTTGATGACTTCTGCGCCCAAATCGCCCAACATCATGGCACAGTAGGGCCCTGCCAAATGCCGCGACAGGTCAAGAACATGGATACCGTCCAATGGACTCAAGGTCATTATGTATGTTCCTCTTTCACCTTTGGGAATATGCCACTCCTCATAATATCAGACTTCTTTTTGGGGTCATGTTAAGAAGTCGTGTAACAGAAACCGAGTTTTCAAGAAAAAACTCGGTTTCTCTTCACTATCAAGGGACTATTCAAACGGATAAGAGGGCAGCGGTTGCGTCACAGGTTTATCAACCCGATCGCCGAGCGCGTACTCCGCTTGAAGTAACTGGTGAATTTCCTGCGTTCCCTCATAGATCAACGCCCCACGTGCATTGCGGAAATAGCGTTCTACAGGATATTCGTCGCTGTAGCCGTGTGCCCCGTGGATCTGTATCGCATCGTCCGCGGCTTGGAAGGCGTTCTGACAGTTTGTCCACTTGGCGAGACTGACCTCGCGTGTACAACGCATTCCCTGATTCTTCATCCAACCGACCTGATAGTAGAGCAGCCTCCCAATGTCGCGTCCAGCAACCATGTTGGCGATTTTTTGTTGAACAAGCTGGTGTTTGCCGATGGGTTGCCCGAAGGTTTCACGTTTCTTGGCATAAGCCACGCTTGCTTCAAGACACGCCTCTATCAGACCAACTGCGCCTGACGCGACCGTGTAGCGTCCGTTGTCCAACGCACTCATCGCAATCTTGAAGCCATCGCCTTCCGCGCCGACGCGATTTTCGGTGGGCACGCGCACGTTTTGCAGGGTGATGCTACCCACGTTGCCGATGCGACCCCCTAGTTTGTGGTGGATGCTGGAAGTGGTTACGCCGTCAAAGTCGCGTTCAACGATGAACGCAGAGATGCCGCGATGCTTTGCCGCGCGATCAGTGTAGGCAAAAATGAGGAAGTGGTCAGCGATATCGGCACAACCGATCCACATTTTCTCGCCGTTGAGGATGTAGGTGTTCCCATCATGTTGTGCGGTCGTACTGATACCGGCGACATCGCTGCCCGCACCGGGCTCGGTCAGTCCAAACGCCCCCAATTTCTCGCCACGCGCCTGGGGGACAAGATAACCCTGTTTTTGTGCTTCGTTTCCCCACTGAAACAACGCCAGCGAATTAAGCCCAAGGTGGACAGCGATCAGCACGCGGAACGCGCTGTCGGCACGCTCTAGCTCTTCGGAGACGATGCCGAGGCTCAAGTAATCGAAGCCTAACCCGCCGTAACGCCGGGGAATGCAAACCCCTAGCAGACCCTCTGCACCCATTTTCCGTATAACCTCGCGTGGAAGTTGCGCGGCACGATCCCAGTCGCGGAGGTGTGGCACAAGCTCACGACGACAGAACTCTCGTGCGGTCTGACGGATGGCATCATGGTCTGCGGTCAATGTGAAGTCCATAATGTGTTGCTCCCAGAAAAAGATTTATTTTGGATCGGTTATGGGTTACAATATATCAGATTTTGACATTTGGGTAAACTCAAAAAAACGTTTCCTTTACACAGAGAGATCTTTACACGAAAAGCGATCTTTCCTCCAAGTTCTATAAAACAACTATTTCAAATACTTGTGAAAAATGGTAATTATACTAAAGTTTAGACAATTTTTATTTTCTTGATGTAGCCGTATCAAGGGTTTGTTGAATATCGTCGGCATTGATGTTTTTACCGAACATCGCAGAAACTAATCGGTTTTCCATTAAAGCCCGTAGATACCGCACCATCAACCCGCGTGTCAACTTAGCGGGTCGATACCAATCAATGCCCAATGTCTGAGTTACCTGCTCGATGGTTACCGGCGTGTCAGTATGGGAAGTGACAGCGAATAACAGTTGGGTCATGCAACTGGCTATGAAACTGAGTTGGACAAACCGATTGATACTTTTTCGACACTTGACCCGATAGGTGTCAAATCCGAAGTGTTGCTTGGTGTCCCGAAAGGCGGTCTCAATCAACCATCTCTTTTGGTAGTATCGAACAATCTGCGGTAAATCTAGAGTTAAGTCAGTGGTAAAGACACAGAAGTATCGAAACGGCTTACGCCTTTTGTCACGCGTTCGCATCACCACGACCCGAACGGGTTGTGGACACATTTTGGTTCGGGCGACTATACTTGCTATGGCATACTGTTTGTCGTCAATGTCAGTCGTTTTATACCGCAGATACGGCAGATGAATCCGTTTGCCGTATCTCTTAGGTCTGCCGGGTTTGGATTGCTTGGCAGCGGTAGGTAACCGATAGAACACTGCATTCGACTTGGCACGACACAACAGGTGATGTCCCGCTTTAAGGACACAGCCAAACACTTTCTGTCGAGCGAATCCCCGGTCAAAGATAATCAGTCCCGCAGGGATGCGGCTGCACATCCGTTTGAGGACTGACTCACTAGTGTCGCGCTTTGTCTGTGGACACATCAACTTGACAAACACCGGAAAAAGTATCGTCTCGTGGACGGTGCTACAAAGTAATCCCAATGCACCAAACTGATGACCATGGTGAAACTTCGATTGATTCGTGTTGCGTGTGTGATAGCGATGGTTCCTGAAAAAATGAAGTCCAAATTGTGTCTCGCCGGTCTTTCGTGCGTGCGTCTCATCGTAAACGTAGACCCAGTTATCGAAACACCTCTGTAACAACTTCAGCAGATGGTGACCGACTCTATCGGCGTCCCACTTGCCACGCGAAAGGAACTTCACCAGCGAGTGGTAACCCGTTTTCGGACGAACCGCTTGATAAATGCCGGTCAGCGTCGCACCTTCGCGCTGTGTGATAAGTCCCACAACAAAGACACAAAACAGATGAAAGTTAGGGTCATTTAGTTTTTCCCGTTGATTAAGTTAAAAGCGTGTAGTGGGTGTGCGGCGCAATAGCGCATTGTTTGTGTGATACTATTGTATCCAGCAAATCGCAACACCGCTAGTGCGGTATTGCGCAAAGCACTCATTACCTGCGGAATCACACCGGAGCGCACTTGAGAGGCATCTTCGCCTAAAACCACATCACGCACCCAATGAGACTGATTTTCAATGGTCCAATGTCCGCGTCGCAAAGTGAGTAAGTCCTTTGCTGATGCCTCGGTTGGAGTTAGACTCGTTATCCCGTATTGGGTCTTTTGCTTCACTTGACCGGTTGATATGTCAATCCGTTCGTAACAACACTCAAACACTTGCTCAACTCCAGGCCACTGTATGTAATCGTTCAGTGCGGTACTTGCTGTCAACGTTCGTGTCTCAATGCGCCCATGGCTTTTTTCAACGGTTTGATAGGTATCAAGCGTTTGGTTCAATTCGGTGTGCATCTGCTGAAGCGCGTTGTCAGTCGGTTGAGTTGCACTTATATCTGTCGGTGGGTCAAACAAACAGCGAATATCGTGATGTAACTGTTTGTGATTCAATCCCACCGGCACCACATAATCGGCGTCCAAAGCACATACTTTTTGACAAAAGTCACGCTGTGTCAGCAGCGCATCCGTCGTTACGATTTTGCCTTTGACGTCAAAGGCGGAAAGTATCTCAGTGGAGATAGGGATTTCATTGGTTTTGGTATCGACTGCCTTTTGGGTAATCGTTACCCCCAGTTGATGACTGACGACCGAGAGCAGATGGCTCACTGAGGCGTTTTGCTTGGCACTGCCACGAAGCGTTTTGCCATCAATAGCCACAGCCATTGAGCCTGACGCACCGGACACGCTTTGAAGGGTTTGAGTCACCCATTGGCTCAACACTGCCTCCAACTTGCCGATGTCCAATCGCTTAAACAGGTTATGTAACGTCGCCGCACAAGGCGTTTGAGCGCGCGTAAAGCCAAGGGCTTGGATTAACGCAGGTGAATAGGTACGTCCCCATTGGGCTATCGCACTATAACTCCGATACCCACACATGATTGCAATCACCGACAAGGCAAGAATCGCACACAAAGGGTGCCGCTTCCCTTTGGCGTTGCGGGGATCCGTAACTTCTGCTAAAATATCTATCAAGTGACCAGACTTTGTTTGGGTCATATTTCACCTCAAAGGTTGTGGGAGATTTTTAAGGTGAAGTATAGCAAGTGCGGCATCAAATGTCACGCCGCACTTTCACTAAAAACATGGACATACACAAACAAAAGGCCGAAAACTAAATGACCCTAGATGAAAGTTTTGAGACTTGAATAACGGACGAAAATCGGTTAAAATAGCATTCAGGCAGAATATGAGGTACATAACTTCTCCTTTCAAAATTGTGATGGATTTCTGAAAGGATAACCTCTTTTCTGCCTTTTTGCATTAAAATTGTCTAAACTTTAGTAATTATAGTAGACTTTAGAATTAATGGGACACGCCAAACCGGTGCGGTTACATGAAAATTAAAAAAACAGTTCGGTAATTTGCTAGCGACGCCGGCGCGGGGGAAAACCGCGCCTACCGGATGTTTCGAGGAAAATCGGGATTACCGATACCTTGTGAAAAATGGTGATTAGAAGGAGGGATTAAATGGCAATTGGATTAGGAGTAATTGGGATGAACCCCACCAATATGGGGTCAACTGCAACGTTACTCAAGGATGTGCCCGATCTCAAATACGAACTCCGGGCGATGTGCGCCAAGAGAGCGGATGTGTTAGAGAATTACGCGACGGAAATCGGGGTAGGATTTTGGACAACCGACTATCAGGAGTTGGTTTCTCGCGACGACATTGATGTGGTTGCGGTCTATTCGCCCGACCACCTTCATGCCGAACACTGTGCCGCCGCAATTGAAGCCGGAAAGCATGTTATCTGCACGAAACCGATGGTGACTAACCTTGAGGACGCAAAACGACTCGTCGAGTTAGTGCGGGAAAAAGGGGTTAAGTTTCTGGTGGGTCAAACGATGCGCTTTGATCTACAATTCCAGACGATGCGCCGCTTTTTCGATGACAGTGAACTGGGGGAAATTATGGCAGCAGACGCTTACTACGTCCATGATATGCGCCCTGTCTACGATTTTACCCCTTGGAGATTGCACGAGCCGCAGGATTTGATGTATGGCGGTGTGGTGCATCCTGTTGATATTTTGCGGAGTTTTTTGGGCGATGTCGAAGAGGTGCACGCCTACGGCGCGAAAGGGAAACTCACCCCCGAATATCCGATAAAGAACAATTTCTTTCTCAATCTGAAGTTTAAGGATGGGCAGATTGCACGAGCGATGGGACTGTATGACATCGTCCATCCGCCTATGCCGATGATGCAGGTTTCGATTTACGGCACAGGCGGCACGATGATTGGCGATTTCACCGACAACAAAGGCGGACAGGTCAAGCTGGTTTTGGACAAGTTGGCAGCGAAAGAGCCGTTGGAGATGACGTGCCCACCAGAGGTTGATACGAGCGTTTACGGGCACGGTCAAACCGTCATCCGTTATATGCGCCATTTTCAGGAGTGTATCGAGGAAGATACAGAGCCGTCCCCGAATGCGGTTGATGGGGCAAAATCGGTCGCTGTCGGCGTTGCGGCGTGGGAGTCGATTGAAACGGGACAGCCGGTGAAGGTGTTTAACGATTTTTAGAGCGTATTGACATTTATGTGAGATGTGTCCGTAATCGTAGGGGCGAGGTTCCCTCGCCCAACGGGTTGGGAGACCCAACCCCTACGAAAAATCATACACCTGTGTACGGCCCTTGATTGTTTGGTTGTGCTGAAATGTCAACAGAATCTAGCTATTATCAGTGAATCCCCATCTCCTTGAGATTTCTCAGGCTGATCCCTAGGCTCTCAAATGGATCGCGTTGGCAGGTATCCTGCTCGACGATATACCACTCCACACCGGCTTCTTTACAGGCATCGAGGATTGCGTGCCAATTCAGATTTCCCTCACCGACCTCTGCAAACAGTTGGGTGCGATCGTCCATCGCCATGTCTTTTAGGTGAATGATATCGGCACGCCCTTTTAGTTTGCGTATCCACGCCGCCGGATCGCCGCCGCCGTGTTGGATCCAGTATGTATCGAGTTCGCTGTTGAAATATTTTGGATCGCTATCCTCGTACAAAATTTCCAATCCGGTGCGCCCGTTGAACCTCTCCAATTCAAAGCTGTGGTTGTGGTACGAGAAAGTCAGTCCACCTTCCGCAAGTCGTTTGGCAACTTCCGAGGCTTCTTTGGCGAACCGTGCGTAGCCTTCGGCGCTGCGGTACTCTTGGGGTAAGCCGCCGATTGCCGCATGTTTACAACCCCATAGGTTGTGTTCGTCGATGACCGCTTGCGGTTCGTCGCGCATACGATCGTAGTCCGTATGCGTGGCGCAGATTATTAAGCCTTCGCCATCGACGATTCTTTTCAATTCATGTGCGTCAATAGTGCCGAGTGCCGAACATTGTACGGCTTCGTAGCCGAGTTGCTTGACCTTCTTCATTGTTGTGGCAATCTCGGTTGGAGTGTTTGTGAAATCGCGGACCGTGTACAACTGTGCTGCCAGTTGTGATGCTGCCATAAATGTGCTCCTCCTGAAATGGTTATATTGGTAGGACTTACGCCCTTCGGATTGTAGGGAACGCAGATCTGCGTTCCCTACGAACTCCTGATGAAGACTTTACTGTTGTTGCCCAATTCATCGAGTGTTGGGAACAGCGTCCATCGGCGATAAATCACCGAACTACAAAGCGTTGGCCATTCAACTTGAGTTAGGGATGATATTTTAACACAAGTTGGTAGGAAGTGTTGACATTTATGTGAGTTATATCCGTAGTTCAAGGTGGGACATCGCTTGACATCGACGGATACCCAAACAGATACACTCCCGATAAGATCGGAATTTCACCATATTCAGAGCAAACAGGACATAAAAAAAAGGGGGCATATTCTTCAGATTCCGAAGATATACCCCCAGTTTGTATCAGGATAACAACCACTTTATCCTGATACAAACTGTTAATCCTTTGATCCTGACTCTGATTGCCCCCCATCAGTCGCATCAGCATCTTTACGCTCACGCTCCCACCGTTCCATCGCCTCTTTTAGACGTTTTAGATTCTCTTCACACGGCGAACACTCATCTTCTGTTTGCATTTCTACCTGTTTGGGAGTGGGTACACCGGGCAAAGTGTCTGTTGCATACGCGATGAACAACCCCACAATTACCAAGAAACAAAACACTACCCACGCTACCATAAACACTTTCATCTGGGAACCTCCTCTTGTTTATGATACTGTTCTATCTGATTGGCGACTTCTGGATCGTTTTCCCTGAGACGACGAAGCCCCTCTTCAGGGCCATACCGATCCAAAGTAGACATTGCCCGCTCAAACCGCTCTGATGAAAATTGTTCTTTCAGAGAGGCTTCAAGGCCTTCTACGGTAGGAAGGGCGGTCGGTGCTTTGGGCACATCGGTCAAGTTCGGTGCTCGTGTCGCTGCGGCATCGGTTTCAGGGTTGGGAATTGCAGGACGGGCTAAAGCATCAGTCGCTGGCGGGGATATACTTGGACCTTTCCCCGTCGTTGCGTCAGAAGGTACTGAAGGATTTTCCATAACAGACGATAGATCCCACGAAGGGGCGGCAGCCTGTGTTTCAGGGGCATCGACCCCGGCTGTCTCTGCGGCTGCGACAATACTCGCCGCATTTCGCTGCACGTCGGTCATCCATACCAAAGCGGGGTTATCCTGCATGTATTCCTTCCACCATAGGAAGACTCCATCCCAATCTTCCTGGAACTGTGCAGAATACCATGTAGACATAAGATCATCGTTGTTAAGTGCCTCGTATACGTCTATACGTTGGTGTGCCATTGCTACTGGATCTGTTATGTCTACGGGTTCGGCAGCGAGAAACAATTCCGCTACCTTTAGACGCATCTCCGGCTCATAATCCACGGGCTCCCCGGTAGGAAATAACATACGGTAGCTCTTGTCGTACCCCCGAGGCACTGAAAAACCTTTGGACTCCCAAAAGTCAAAATAATTCCGAGTACTGACATTTTTCAGCATTTCAAGGTACTCCGGCGAATCCATGATTTCAAGCATTTTTTTTTGTTCAGCTGGTGTGAGTACATCTTCAAATACGAATATACCCGCCTTGGAAAGTTGGGCTAATCTCTGTTCTTTAGTCAACAGCTTTTCATCCCGATTTGTTTCCCCGTGTGAGGTACGGGGATCTTGGGAAAAAATCTCAGTCTTTCTGTTTTCCATTGTCCCCCCGTTGTTGGAGAAAGTTTTTTTGGAGTTATCCAGCTGTCCCTTGCCCTGATGCTCCCGGAGAAAAAACCACACACAAACACAAAACCCTATTCCTATCAACACTGCACTACCGCCAAGCATCACTTTTATTTTTGGCTCTTTTGTCATCGGTATCAATCTCCTGAATGTAAAATTGATGGTGGTAGTAAGATGATTTGTCATGAGTTGGTTTTCTCAATTATTGTTAATCTGAAAAACAAAAAATCCTCGATTAACCAAAGGATCCCCAACCCATAACCACAGATTGCTTTTCACAATGACTTTGTTGTTCTTCAACCCCCACTACCAGGGCAATCATGGTAGACAGAATAGCCACATTCTTCAGCCGCGGCCCCACACGCTATAAAAGCTATCTGTTGATACCAGGCGCACTTGACCGCATCAAAATGCTTAGAACCACAGTATTTCCGCGCTTGTTTGAGAGCACCACAACACCACTTTTTTGCTGATACACAATCGCTGACAGCTAGTTGAACAAACATCCCCAAACTGATTACCAATACTGCAACAACCAACAACGTAACTTTCAACCGTCTTTTTGTTGAAAACATCGTAAAATCTCCCTGTTACCACCGTTCCGACCGAAAACAAAAAAAGGGCTGCGTCCTCAAATCGCGCAGCCCCCTTGTTTTCGATTGAAACCAATGGCATCAAAGGGTATACTATAAAACAGTTGTTAGGCGTTCTCCCTAACAATCACGAAGCGATTCGAGGTTATGTCTCGTGCTGCTTCAGGGGGCTTCGAGCGGCAACTCGGAGCTCCCACAAAACTCAAGGAATATCCTTGATCAGAAAGTTTGAAACCGGCCCTACTGGACCATTTTCCTTTCCAATGTCCGATTATACAACAAAAAGCGCGCAGCTGCAAATTTGATTTCTTCAACTTCAAACTAATAGTTTCAAGTTGAAGAAAATAGTTTGATAAATTGTCATTTGACAAATTGAGTCAATCTCCGTACCGAGAATTTGAGATTTTCCCTCCTTCCATTCCTCCAAAGCCTCGCTTTCAACTGCTACGGTTTCGCTTCGTGTTTCGCTAGTTCCGATTCCACCGGAATGCCCGGAACGGCACGAGGATCCCGATCCCGACTTGTTGAGGAGGCCGATGAATCGGCATAAGTCGGGACCTGCCCCGATACGCCCGATGAATCGGGCAACTACAGTAAAGTCTCAGGTTTGTAGTCGGGCGATTTATCGCCCGTTTGGACGCGCAATGAATTGCGCTACTACAAACTCAGTGTGCAACTCCTAATGGAGTTAGGGATGATATTTTAACACAAGTTGTTGGGATGTGTTGACATTTATGTGAGTCGTATCCGTGATTCAAGGCACAGCATCGCTTAACGCCAAGACATACGCACACAGATACACAGCACGCATAGAGAAACTCTTTGCCAAGTTTATAACAAACGAGACATAAAAAAAGGGGTATATTCTTGAGATTCTGAATATACCCCCAATCTGTATCAGGATAGTTCGGATAACAACCACTTTATCCTGAAAATCCTGTTAATTCTTTGATTCTGATTCCGATTGACCCTCATCAGGCACATCACGGGAAGGCACCAGACGACGCTCCTGCTCAAACCGTCGAGCCGCTTCGGGGTCCATCTCCCGCAAACGACGAAGCCCTTCCTCTGTACCGTACTGGTCTATCAACTGTTGCGCTTTATCAAGACGCGCCGGTGATAATCCCTCATAGGATACGGTTGGCGAAGCGGGCATCTTTGGTACATCAGACACCGCCTCACTGGATGAGACAGAAGTTGGACTTTGCGATTGAGAATCATCAGATATACCCCCCGAAGAATTGGTATTTCCCACGCCCCATGGTGTTTTCTCTAAATGTTTTACCTCGCCCTTGCTTTGCAGGGGATGGTCGTGGTCCATAAACTCATCAACCGAAAATTCATCGACCGACTTCGCAATGACTTTTGGCAGTTGAATCGTTCCACTTTCAATCATTCTTTCAACATCTTCAATGGAGACCCCATAAGCTCTAGCCAAAATTGTCTTATGTATGTACGTCTCGATATCTTCCCCTTCTGGAATATCCGATTTCCGAATTCGTCCTCCCTTGTTTAGCTCCTCCCTATTGAAGGGAGGTGGTCTGCGGAGAAAGGATTCCGAGAGTGTCGCCCCCTCTTTGACCTGATGGCCCCGAGGCACATATATCGTGTGAATTTTCCCATCAGGGGTACGAATGCGCTGCTTGACCATATCTTCCGGAGTTACAATAACCGGGGACTTCGACTTATCAACCATTATATTTTCCTCCCAATCCTTATCCGGTAGAAACGTTTTCGCTTTTACTTGAGGGGACTGGGTTCTCCCCCCTTGTGGATTTGGAGAAGGTTGATCGTTTTGGGCGAGAGCTTCGCCTTCTGGCTGCTTGGTGTCTTTATCAATGGAATCCTGAAATTCCTGAGTTTTCGACATAAAATCCTCAAATTTTTCCTGCTTTTGGTAAGCCCTATAACCTATGTAACAGATGAAAAGTAACACAGCGATGCTCCCACCAATAAGATAGCGGAAAAAACGATGCGTGAACCTCATGATAACCTCCTAAGTTAAGCAATTTGGCGGTTACACAGACTACCGTCGCACCCATAATGTTCGTAGGAGACGGTGCCATCCCTGTACGTGTCAGTTAATTTTCTCTCACCGCCTGGTTCCCAATATACCTCGTGCCCGTCATCGAAATAATAGGTCGTTACTTCATAATCCACAAGCTGATCGGTATATTTCTTGCCGGTTACAGTACCATAACATACTTGTATGGCAAGATTCTTGAGATCTGGAAATATTCTATCGCAACGATACGAATAAGGCTCTATTGTAGTCAACTCTACCACAGTTATTGTTGAAGTAACTGTAGATTGAATCAGAGTGTGTGGATGAGCTTCAACTTCCTGTGTTTGAAAAACGGCACAGATCTTCAAACCAACTACCAAAAATCCAACAACAAACAACGTGACTTTCAGCCGTCCTTTTGTTGAAAACATCTGTAAATCTCCCCGTTACCACCGTTCCGACCGAAAACAAAAAAGGGCTGCGTCCTCAAATCGCGCAGCCCCCTTGTTTTCGATTGAAACCAATGGTATCAAAGGGTATACTATGAAACGATTGTTAGGTATCCACCCTAACAATCACGAAGCGATTCGAGTCTATCTCTCGTCTTGCTTCAGGGGGCTTTGAGCTGGCACTCGGGGCCCCCATCATTGTTTACTCTACACTATTTTCCAAAATTTGTCAACATCGCAACTGTAAAATACCAGCCACCTTTTGGGGCGTACTGACATAATATGTCGGTACGCCTTAAAATTATTCGCAAGATGTGTTTGCATATCTAAAAAAATCCGTGATACGTCGCTTGAAAAGCAACGTCAACACGAGCTGAATTAGTCCCAAAGCAGCCATTACAAACAGGATGAGGATAATCGAGAGCGCAGCTGCCTGCGAGAAGTCGCTGTTTTCGACGAAGCCGAGGATTGCCACAGTAATCAGATTCCACCGACCGGAGACAACAAAGATCACTGCACTGATGGCGGTCATACAGCGGACAAAACTGTAGGCAAGTCCGGCGAAAAATGCCGGTGCAATCAGCGGCAACAGGATCCGGCGAAACGTGGTCAGGCTGCCTGCGCCCAAATTGGTCGATGCCTCCTCCAACGAGTGGTCTATCTGGTCTAGCGAAGCGGCGGCGGCACGGATTCCGACAGGCATGTTGCGGAAGATAAATAGCAGCACAATAATTGCCGCTGTCCCCCTCAACATAAGCGGCGGTTGGTTGAAAGCGAGAATGTAACCGATGCCGACCACCGTCCCCGGCACGGCAAAACTCAACATAGAGGTCACATCCATTAACCCACGTCCCACAAACTGTTTTCGCTTAACTATGAATGCAATCACCATCCCTAGTAATCCTGTCAACGGTGTGGCAATCGCTGCGAGCAGGAGGGAGTCCAAGATGTAATCCGCTCCCAGTCGAAATGCTTCCACGTAGTTGTTCAGTGTCAACGAATAATCGACACCCCACAACGTGGTGAATGACCCAACGACCACCAACCCGTAAAAAAGAAGAACACAGCCCACCGTCCCCCAGCAGATAGCCATCAGCGGATACTGAACCCGTTTATCAGTCGTTTGTCCCTCTGTGCCTGATGCCCTTCCTGTCAGCGAGACAAAGCTGCGTTGGCGTAGGAGATAGTGCTGTAGGAAATAGACGGCAAGCGAGGGCAGTAGGAGTGCCATCGCCAGTGTCGCCCCGCCGGGGAGGTTGTCGTTGCCGGTGATTTGGAGATACGCCTGCACAGAGAGGACGTTGAATCGCCCCGCCAGAATAAGCGGATTGCCAAAATCTGCCATCGACTCAATGAACAGCAGCAGCATCGCATTGACAATCCCCGGCAACGAGAGCGGGACTGTGACAGTGCGGAAGACTTTCCACCGAGATGCACCGAGGTTTGATGCGGCTTCCTCTAACGCGGGTTCAATGGAGGACAGCACACCGACCAGCACCAGATAGGCGGTGGGGAAGTAGGCGAGCGTCTCAACAATGACTAGCCCGGTCAGACCGTAGATGTCGAAACCTGCTGCGTAGAGATCGATGCCGAGTCCTTCGAGCAGGAGTTTCCGGGTGATTATGCCGTTTCGACCAAATAGGAGGATTGCGGAAAGTGCGATAACGAAGGGCGGGGAGATAATCGGCAGGAGCGTGATAGCTTGGAGCAATCGTTTGAACCGCATAGCCGTCTTTGTGACGGCGTAGGCACAGGCGAATCCGACGGTTGTGCCGAGCAACGCAACACAGATACCCAAGACGATGCTGTTGTAGAGCGGCTGCCGATTGTAGGATTTAGCAAACAGTTCCCAGACATATTTGAGCGTGAGTGTTGAACCATCTTTCGCGATGAAACAGGTTTTGAACACCTGAAACAGCGGAAACACTACGAATAGGAGGAGCAGCGCGCTGATGAGAATAACGGCTATCAGAACAGAGGGTTCACGCCAAAAGTGGTTCCAATTGGTGAGAGATTTTCGTGGCATCGGAAAAAGGGAGGCTGCCCATTGCCAATCAATTTGTAGTTCGGCGATTTATCGCCTCTGCACACTCGTCCCAACGACCGATGAATCGGGCAACTACAACAGAGATTCCATAAGGGGTTCGTAGGGAACGCAGATCTGCGTTCCCTACTGAAGTGCGTAAGTCCTATCTGAAGTTGAGATCAAAAAGTAGAGGCTCATGTAAAAAGAAAGTGCAAAGCATTCATAGAAACAGAGTTTTGAAGAAAAAACTCGGGTTCTAAAGTAGAAATAAAAAAAGCAGGGAATGGTCTTCCCTGCTTTTTCTATAATTCACGCGGCAACATATTGCCACTTACATACCACCCTGTCCCTCTTCGGCTTCGGCTTGCTGCTTCTTAACGTCTGGATTGTCGTTAGGATCTTTATCGGAGGTGCCGGCTTCCTGTTCGACATAGAACTTGAAGCCATCGCCATCCTGATCCAGCTCATACTGACGGACAATCTGCTCTGCCTCGCGGTAGTATTTGCCTTCTTTGTCTAAGCTCATATAAGCCTTGAAACCTTCATAGGCTTCCGCGAACTCACGGACAGCACGATAACAAACGGCTAGCTGATACACCGCTTCATCCCGCCAAGTAGATTCAGGTGCTTTATCTAACATATCCTCGAAGGCAGCGATTGCGCGCTGATACTGTCCATCTTTCTGATACAGGTCGCCAATCCGAAACAGTGCGTCTGCAGCATGGAACTTTTTGTATGACAGATTTTCTGCCAATTTACGGTACGCAGCAATTGCAGCCGGGTAGTTTCTCATTTTTACCCAACCAGATCCGATGTTCTGGAAGTTCTGAGCGATCCGATCCGCGTATCCCGCAACATACAAATCACTCGGGAGCACATCCCGTCCTGCACTTATGTAGTCGAGTGCTTTCTGGTTTGTATACTTTTTAATGTCAGCCTGATCTTGAGCAATCTCTGTCAGGGTTGTCTCTGTTTCCTTCAGCAAGGTTTCCGCATCGGAGGCTTCGTAGGAATCTGGAAACTTCTCGATGACTTTGATATAGGCGGGCCAACCACCTATGTAGTCATAGAGTTCGTAAAAGTAGATATTACCAACTTGGAACTGGGCTTGGGGTGCTAGCCTATGTTCAGGAAACTCTGCGACCACCCGTTCAAACTGCTTAATTGCCTCTTCGGAATTACCGAGTGTTTGGTAAGCCCGTGCTTCATCGTAAAGTGCACGTACGGCTTTATCTCTACTATCTTCTGCTTGTTGGTTGTACAGTTCTATGTCTTCGGGCGCAGTAGCTTCCTTCGCACGCATAGCTAAATCTTTGCTGAGTGGAGCGTGGTTTTGATAAGTACGCCTGTTTTCTTTAATCACATCGCGGTTTTTACGGATATCAGCAATACTACTCTTTGCGCGCCCCCCCAAGAAGCCGGTGGGGGCAATGTCTACAATCGCTTGATAATGCTCTGTGGATTTATCCCATTCAAAACGTTTTTTGTAGATCGCCGCTGCTTGGAAATGTGAATAGGTTGCATACTTTCCGTTCGGATCTTGCGCGATAATTTCGAGATACCCTGCAAGTGCGGTATCATACAGTTCTTTCCGTTTGGCGAGGTCTTCTTTCCTATTTTCCGGGGTATCCGCGCGAATGTTCATACCTTGAGCTTGCTCAAATTTACGGTCTGCATTTTGGACCTTTACACTTAACGGCATGATGTTCGCACAACCGGTAATCACCGCCGCTATTATGACAAGCGCGATGTAGGGTGCAAGGTTTACAAAACAGCGATTCATGGGTATTCCTCCTAACGTTAACTAGATTGGTAAATTAGCAGGATTCTCAAGAATCCTGTTTGAAGTTTTGCTTCATTATAATCGTTTTGCAAAAAATTGTCAACAACCATTTTCAATATTTCTGAGGAAGCGATCCATATCGTTAAGATAATCCGATAGCACGCAAAAGAATTTCACTGGCTCAGTTGCGTTGTGAAATTAATGAAAATCTCCCCGGACTGATCGATCTGCGGCACCGTTTTGGGCAAAGTATTAAATCGAATCCTTTCGACATATCGTTTGGCTTGTTCCTTGAGTCGAACTTCGCCGACTGTTGTTAGAAAACCGGGCTTCACTCGAACATCGTACACCGTTCCATCCGGTTTCACCTTGAAGCCGATCTGGACGCCGCCGCCTTGTTTGCCTTGTGTTTGAATGGGTTTTCCCAAGCGATAGCCGCGTCCGCTGACTTCACCGGAAATTTCAAACTCGAAGCCAACCCCATCGGTAACATTACTTTGCCCGGTATGGGTCACGTTTCCGGTGGATACCTGCTTGGTCAAGCTGTGTCCGCGTTCCCCTTTATGTTTGAACTGGTCCGTATCTCGAACGCCTCGACGCGCTGGGGCACCGTAGGCCCCCTCCTCATCAACCCGTGGTTTCTCCCGGACTCTTGCGTTCGTCGCCTCCAAATCGTCGAGCAGCGTCTGATTTCGTCCTTTTACAGGGGCTGCGCCTAACGCCAAACGATTCGGATCTTGGTCGGTAGCCCGCGATAGGGCCTGGGCGGGTAAGCCACCTGATGGACCGCCAGGATTTAGGTATCGTTGGACATTATGAGCAGATTGGATTGGTGGCAATTCGGTGGGCATTTCAGGCTGGCGAATCGGAGACATAGCGATAGGAATTTCCTCTTCCATACGCTTCTGTTCCGGTTCATTTATCAGAATGTCCACAGTTATGGCTGTGTCATGAACCTTTGGCACAGGTTTTGTATAGGCTGCCATAGCTAACACCAGAATCAGGACCAGATGTTCGACGATTGCAATCCCAAAAAAAGCACTGAGTTTAACTTCACCTCGTGTGTTCATCAGTTTGCCTCCTCTTGGATCAAACGTTGAATATCTTCAAATCCATCCTGAAATAGCTTGTGTTCCTCAGTGACAAGGAAGCGGACCAGAGACATACCGTGTCTTTCTAGTTCTGTTAAAAAGAGCTGCGCCTTGCTGTTGAAATAGTAGTACGCAACATATGTTGGTAATGCGATCATTAACCCGGCAGCTGTTGTGATTAAGGCTTGGGAGATACCGGCAGCAATCTCGCTCGACTGCCCCACTTGTCCCTCCACCTCATACAGATTGCCAAATGAGGCGATCATGCCGAGAAATGTGCCAAGCAAGCCTATATATATCGCAACAGCAGACAACATTCCCAAAATATGGAGGTATCGTGTCAATTTCGGTTTCTCGCCATTGATGGATAAACGGATGACCCGTTTAAGCGTTTCCTCATCGGCGTTTCTGTGTTCTATTCCAGCGCGAAGAATATTTGTCAAAGGGCCCGGGCGTCTCTCACACATCTGAATTGCGATTTCGGGGTTGCCCTGCACAAGTTCATGGTAGATGCTACGGGTCACAAACTGTGATGGGATGACTCGTTCACGGCGCAGATGATAAATCCGTTCCATAATAATCGCGTGTGCACAGATTGAACAACCAATCAGGGGTATGAGAAGGATTCCGCCCTCACTCAGCTGTTCTAATCCTAAAATGATCATCTCAATCGGGTTGCCCATGATAGATTTGTTTTCCTATCCCGCGGTAAGGCGGTCAAAATTTTAACTCAATCCCGAAATCAAAGTTACTTTGCGACAGTTCATACATTTCTAATAGACGATACTCTCCAATCGCAAACGCGCCACCAACAAAGGCATCAATATAGCCGCCGATTGTTTTGCTTAGTTTGGGTTGCAATAGAAGATATCCCTTCAATGTTTTGTCATTCATCATATCAACATATCTAGGTCCCCGCAATTCGGCTTTAAGCGCGACATGGAACTCCGATGGGAGGTGATACACTACATCCAGATCGATACGATCCGCTGCTCTATAAGGGATTTGCTCACCCATCGTTGGCATCGAAACCTCATGTGTGTATCGAAACCGCAGGTCGAGCCGGTCAACAATGCGAGCGGAAATAAGCAGCTGCGCGCCGTAGATTGATGCCTCAATATTCGTCGGAGTCCATGAAAGCTCCGCCTTGGCAGTTTCGGTAGGTGACACACCAATCTTTTCGAGAGGTTCCTTTAGGGGAGTAAGGACCACGAGATCGTCTATCTGTCTTGCGAAACCGGATAGATCGACTTCAAATTTCGCACCACGATGATACTTTAGTGTAATTTGTGTGTTCCAAGCCTTTTCCGGACGGAGGAGTGAGTTGAGGCTGATGTAATCTGTGTCAAAGTAAAGTGTCGTCAATCGGTGCCGGGTAATTGTCCGAACCCCTTCAATTCGGATTAACCAATGTTTGTCGAGGTGGGTTGTCAACCCAAGAGACGGGTTTAACTGCAAGTCCACTTTATTTTCGCTAGTTTCAGCGTCAGTCTGTTGAGGCGTATCCGTCATGTTTAACTGTGGGTCTGCCTCCTCCTCGCTAGTTTCGGGGCCGCTTTGTTGAGGTGCGTCTGTCCCGTTTAACGGAGCGTCTACCCTACCTTCGTCGCCGGCTCCATCACTGTTGCGAAGACTAACCCCTTCTACACCTATGCTACAGACAAAGGGACCAAATGGCGAGAACTCATCGCGGGCATATAGGCGAACGATTGTCCCCCAAGTATCTCTACCGAACCGATCCGCTGTCGCGGAGAAATATTCCACATTACCACCAGCGTGAATTGGGTTCAGGAAGGGCCACGAAAGTGCCATATCAAAATTGAGACGTAAATCTGCCGCTTCATCCCGCAGGTTGGATCCATTGTGGTCAACGCGGAGTAGTGCTGTATCGAGGTCCAATGTTGACCACATTGTTGGGGAAATCTGCTGCTGCCAATTCAGATCGGTACGGAAAAGCCTCAAATCCTTCTGAGGGTTGGAAACTTCCTGATCAGTCTCCCCAGATGTAGGTGGCAACCACTCTAGCGCTTTGAGGTTTAGTCCAAGGTCAAGAGAGATTTCACTCAATTCCTGATACTGGTGATTTAATCCACCGCGAATTCCGTCAAGGTTATAATCTCCCCGCTCTTTGGTTCGTGTATTACCAAATTGCTGTCGGTTCAGGTGGAGGAAGCCGTGTGTCTGATTCGTACGTCCCGCGAAAAGCACCTGATAGATCAATGATTCTGGTAAACTAGGATAAGCACTGAGGTGCACCTTATAGTTCTTCGGTGGCGGAGCGGTGGGTTTAACAGCTTTTTGGGGCGTGGTGGTGGGTGGTAGATTCCAGAGACGTTCTTTGGGATATAGGGCAACGGCGTGAATTAGCTGGGGCATCAACGGGTCGCTAAAACGGCTGCGCGGCTCAAGCACGATTCGGGTGGTATCAATAATCTCTGCGATAACCTCGTCTGGGAGATCCGATTCCAACTGTGTATCCGATGATTCCTGTGTTTGGGCGTAGACTTGTGACAAGCTGAGTAGAACGCAAAATGTAAAACATAAAACGAGGAAGATTCTGCGTCGAGCATATTGCGTAGAATGCTTTGTCCATTCTGCTACTCTTCCACTCTTACCCGTTCTTCTTTCGCTCATCCTGCTTACCCAAATTTATTCAAAAAGTTGTTGAAGTTTATTCGTCGCATAATCGTATAGTGCATCCCATTTCTTCCGTTCCCCTGCCTCCTGCACTTGTGGAACACTCGACTCATAAAACTCAATCGCGTTTTCATACTCATCCTTCGCCTGATGGGTGTACGCTGCTTGAGCTAAGGTCTCACCTGCTTTGGCAAAGGCATCGGCGGCATAAACCGTTGCTTGAAATGCCCTATATGGATCATGATCCTTGTACAGGTAACGAATACGCAAATAGGTTGTGCCAGCATCTCTGTTTTGCCCTATCTCTGCGTACGTTTCTGCCAAACGGAGCAATCCATCAATTACAATGTCAACGGAGTATTGTTCCGTACCCCTTTCACGAATTACATCATAAGCCTCGATGGCTTGCTGATATTTTTGTAGGGCACGATAGGTATCCCCCAATGCTAACTGCGCCCACTGCGCTTGTTCCGAATCCGGATAGTCGTTTAGGAGACGATGGTATACTGCAACGGTTTGGTCCAATTCGCCCAACTCCCTGTAGCATTCACCGGCAACCAGTAAGGCGCGCGGAACGTCAACGCTTTGGGGATATTTTTCAGGTACGGCAAGCAGTGCCTTCACAGCGTTACGAAGATTTCGACTTGGATTATTTTGATCGTACCAAGCATAACCGATTTCATACGCTGCGGTGGCTGCAAAATCACTCCGCGCATCAACCCTCTCAAATGCCCCAATCGCTTGACGGTAGGATCCCAGCGCAATATAGCATTTACCGATGTTGTACTGCGCTAGCCACGCCGCTGGGGTTTCGGGATATTGGTTAATTGCGTTTTGAAATTCGGCAATCGCTCGCTTATAGTCTTTTTCATCGTAGTAGTGACGACCAATTTGGAGTTGAACATCTGAAGCGAGTTCACGGTTGGGATATTTCTGCGTCAGCGTCCGATACGCCTGTATTGCTTTCTCTTTTTGACCTAGATTTTCGTAAGCGGTTGCAATCCCATACTGTGCATCGTCCGCCCACTCACTTTTGGGATGGTGTTGGAGCACCTTTTCATAAGCGGCAATCGCTTTAGGATAATTCTTAAGATTCAAAAAGCTTTCCGCAATATAGTATTGTGCTTCTGGCCGGAGATCGATAGCTTTTTCGGCACCCGCCTCGCGAATCGGGTTGGGATACTTGTCAACCACCCGTTGGTATTCACGAATTGCTTGTGCGTACTTCCCTTGTTTGAAGTGGGCATTGGCGATACCGAAAATGGCTCTTGGGACAAGCTGTGACCCGGGGTGTGCCTTGAGCATTTCGCTGAAAGCGGTGATTGCTTCGGGATATCTTTCCTGCTTATAAAACACCCATCCCGTCTGATACCGTGCGTTGTCACCCCAATCGCTGCCGGGGTAGTTAGAAAGAATTTGCTTGAAAGCCTGAATCCCATCATCGTACTGTTTAAGATTGACATAAGCGATACCGATATGATATTGCGTTTTATCCGCAAGCGTACCATTCGGGTGGTTTGCAAGCACTTCCTTCCAAGCTGATACCGCTGCTTGATAATGTTTTTGCTGTTCGGCACCGTTTTTTGAGAGTGTCGCCTCAGAGAAGTGGGTCCAACCGATTCCATAGCGACACTTTTCAGCCCACTCAGCCCCGATGGCGTCGGGAGCAATCTGTGACTGTTTCTCCAGCAAAGCTTGATATTTTTGACGCGCTGATTGATAGGCTTGCGGTGTTTGCTCACGCCAATAGGTACTCTCTGCGATAAAGAATTCCGCTCTATAACGCAGGCGGCTGTTCGGAAAACGCTGAAGCAATTCCTCACAGGTTTGGAGGGTTGCCGAATAATCTTCTAGCTCAAATCGGGCGCGTGCTTTCCAAAACAGTGCCTCATCAGTAGGGGCGGTTTCCAAGTGGGTATCACGATTTTCGGATAGGAAGCTATCAAAGGCTTGGGAACTTTCTTGATACGCTTGCTGGTTAAAATATGCCAGTCCAAGTTGATAAAGGGCATAGGGTCTGAGGGGACTAGATGGTTGGGCACTCAACAGCGCGTTCAATACCTCAACGGTTTGCGAATAGTCTCGCAGTTCAAATGCACTAGTAGCCCTCCCATACAGCGCATCGTCTGTGTATCCTGACTTTGGCCCCACTTTTTTATAGTGGAGAATAGCGGAATTAAACTCTCGCTGCAGGCGGAAACATTCGCCGAGGCGGAAACGGGCTGCATCGCTGAGTTCAGAACGCCGGTTTTCTGCAACCTTCTTGAATTCACTACCTGCTTTGGGGTAGTCGCCTTCTAGAAAATGCGCTGTTGCGATCCCATATTGGGCATCATCGACAACTTCACTTTGTGGGTAGAGGGTAACAACTTTTTGATATTCATGGATTGCTTCAGGATATTTCTCCTCTTCCAACAAGACTTCGGCAATCCAATATTGGGCTTCCGCGACAATGGGCGATGCTCCGCGTTCACGCAATAAAAGTTCAAAAGTGTTCTTCGCTTCTCCCATCAATTTCTGCTGGAAATAACACTCACCAAGTCTGAATCGAGCATCTATCGCCAATTGCCGGTGTTCTTCGTCTTGCTGGTAGGTGTCAATGACTTGCTGGTAAGCCTGTTGTGCCTTTACCCAATCGCCAAGGTTGAACAGGGATTCGGCTGCACGATAGGAAGCCTCTGGAATAGCATAGTGGGTGGGATATTTTCTGATAAGGTCCGTTAGGGCGTCGTGTGCCTCACTGTATTTTTTAAGTCTGTATAAACTCCAACCCTTCGCGTACAGGGCATCTGATGCTTCATCCGACTGGGGATATTTAGTGAGGACTTGCTCGTAATATTCGCCAGATTTCTGATAGAGTCCCAAGTTGTCATAAGACTCGCCGATGAGATAGAGGCTATGGGAGATGACGGGGGAATCGTCTGAGCTATCAACAACTTTTTCGTAAGCCTTGATTGCCTCTTCATATCTGCCTTGACGAAACCAAGCCGTTGCCGTACCGCGAACTGCATCTAAACGCAACGGACTAGCTGGATAATCAATTTGGAGTTGCTTATAGTGCTGGATTGCCTCGTCATATTTCTCAAGATGCAGCGCACATTCCCCCATAAGGAAACGCGCGTCATCAGCATCTGCACTCTGAGGGTAGTCTTGGATGAATGCTTTAAGCTCATCCTTAGCAATGAAATAGGCACCCTCTTGGAAGAGTTTGTAGGCAAAAACATATTCGTCACGCTCACCTGCAAGCGTGAGGTCAATCGTCCATGTAAGGGTTGCAATGATGACCAATAATTTGCAGAATAAGGGTGCTGCTTGACGTGTCATTGGTGCCCTTTCAGTGTTTCACTGGCTTCGGAATGGCTATTATATCATTGCCTATCACTGTTTTCAAGCCTTTTTGGAGGCGGTTGCCGAGCTGTTAAAAGAAGCGCGAATTGTATCTGGCGGCGGGCATTGCGACGGTCATTTGAAAATATTGATGGGGGTAGCTTTCGTTGAAACAAAACGCGGCTCAACCCAAAACGCCCCGATACCAAACCTCGACGTCGGGGCGTTTTTCTGCCATTATTTACTTGCGGGGCAGCAATATCTAATGTCGCGAAGTGGCTATTTCTCATCCCATTCGTCGTTAGAAATGCCGCAACGCCATTTTATGAGGCATTTCGTCTGATTAACCGGTTCAATCATTCGGTGGATATTTGAGTCACTGTTTCTTCCTGTTGTACCTCTATATCTATTGATTCTTCCGAAGATTCTTTACGCTTCATCGGCACTACTTTTTCTTCACGCACCGTCTCCTGATCCGTGTAGGGATCATAGCTCTCGATAAAACGTCCATCACGGAAAAGTGTGACCTCACCGGTCTCTTCGCTAATCACAATTGACATCATAACCTCATCAAGCGATGAAGCGTAAATTGCAGCATTGTGTCTGGCACTTCCTTTTTGCAAACGTTCTACTTTGTCGAATACGCGATGGGTTCGTACGCCTTCAACCATTACACGAGATCTAAAGGCAATCCCACTTAGATCGATCAGTATTGCCCCATCCCGCTCTTCATGTCCGGTAATTTCACCACTTTTGTCCTTTAAGATGACCTTTTCCCCCATATAGCTGAATATCTCGTTGATTTTAGAAGAAAAAATCTGTGGAATCTGACTGATCCCCTGATATTGCTTCTCTGTTAAATGTTCAATTTGACCATCGTGGAATTCCGAGAAGTTATCCTTATCCATATTTCGGCGATCTACCAGCAATAAGAACAACCCACGATTTTTTCTCATCTCCTGGTTGGCGCACGCGAAGTCCTTTGCAAGTGAGTATAGTTTATCAATATACAGATCAATTAGATCGAATCGATCCGCCCAGAGTGCCTCAATTTGCTTTGAATTCAGTCCAAGTTCTTTGGTCACGCTCTCCATATCTTCCGCAATGCGCTGCTGCAGCTCTTCATGGTCCTGTGCTGTCTGCCGGAGGGTTTCCAATTGGTGATTGAGTGCTGATTTTTCCGCCTGATGACGAGCCTCAAGTTCATCTCTCTCTGTTGTCAGAGCGTTGAGTTTTTCCTCAAGCTCTTGGATCTGGCGGCGCAGATTTTTTTGTTGATTAAGCAGATGCTGGTGTTGTGCGCGACCTAAGATTTTAAAGCCAAAAAAGAACATCAATTTATCCCCTTTACTTTTTGGCACGTAGAAGCGCCCTACGGATAGCATATCCTCCAGAAATCAACACCACAACGAATAAGACCAAGACACCGATATTAATGAGGCGACGCCCAAAATTAAGTTCTCGTAGTCGTTCTGTCGCTAGTTCATAAGATGCCGAACCTTTTGCCGCCTGCAATTTTACCTGCGCCCAATAAACCTTGGATTCTTCTTGAAGATTAAGCCTATCTGCTAGTGTTGCTGTTACGACAACGTAAGCGATGTTTTGGACATTCACCTTATCCACTACCTCTGAAAAAGAGTCGAAAAGCATTTTGGTAAACTCCGGGGACATTGGTGGAAATTCGGTGGTTTCCTCGATACCATTTTGGAAGGCAGCAATTGCATCCTCGTGAGCTTTTCGATTAAACTGCATCTGAGCAACTTCAAACCACGTTTTTTTGCTAAGGGTCAAGTTACGCTCGACCGATCCGTGTGGGGCGAGGGTAAAACTTGCCTCCGCATGATAGAGCGCACCACTTGCGGCACGTAGGGTATACATTGTACCCGGCTCCAACACCTTTTTATCTGATTGATCTTCCTGAGATGTAGCGTCAGCTATGTTCGCAAATAGTTGATACTGTCCATCTGCTTTGAGGAATAGCGGATTCTGCTCATACGCCGTTCCATCTATCCATACTGCTGCTCCCTCAAGGGGGACGCCATCGGGAGCTTTGACGCTGCCGTGAACGGAGATGGACTTCAAATCCCATGAAAGATTAATCGATTCTCCCTGAACCTGTTCGATTTCTACGGAATACGCGGGTGGAATCAGGTATCCCAGTTTATTGACTTCTACGTTGTATGTTCCCGGTTGGAAGTTATCAGTAAGGCTTTGCGGCGTTACCCCTATCTCTTGTCCATTGAGAAAAACGGAGGCCCCATCAGGCACCGTCGCAACGTTTAGCATTGGGCTTAATTTTAGGACAATCCTTTCCTGGACCCTGCCCAGCAAAAGCAGGACCCCTTGGGTAAGCCGAAAGGTGCGTTCATCCCAATTTGAGGTAAGGTGTATGTGGAGTTCCTCAATGGAGACTTGCCGATTGCCATCAAGGTCCGCTTCGTCGGTTCCTACCGCTCCCAATAATGCTTGCACTAACAGATCTTCTGTGCTTAACTTCGCACGTTGAATGGATAAAAACGCCCCAGACCCAGGCAACCTACGAGTGCCGTAATAAGCCACTAAGTTCCGATCTCTGGTGTAACCGTCTAGAATGAAACTTACTTTATTTGGAGACAGTTCACGAAACCAACTACGTAATTGACGGTCTTCAAGTGCCCCCTGCAAATTGTCTGGTGTTGCTTCATATGGCAAAAAGAAAATTGAATTAGATCCTCTCGGTTTCGTGACAAAGCCGCGAAAGTAAAAAATAAGGCGATCTCCTTGTCCCATTTCACTGCGAAGATCGTCTAAGACACCCTTGATACCCTCGCGGGTGCACTCGCTGCCTTCGATACGGTGAATATGATTCGACGGAACTTTTCCGCGTTCTTTCAGTAAATTGACCAATGAATCGAGATTACTTCGAGAACGGGCATCAACGTCAGGGCTCACAATTAGCCACCAAGTTGTTGCATCGACAGATTGGGCATCTAACGCCGAAACCGTAATAAGTGAGACTGCGATAGAAAATACGATAGACACTGAAATTTGTTTCATTATTCGCCTCACAATATGCGAACTGAGTCACACAGGTTGACGGATCGAACTGCTTCTTTCTTTCCACCTGAGCCAATACACATTTTTTTCAGCTACACCCTCCGGGGATCGAGTTACAAAATAAGTGTAGCAGCATCTACTAAGGTGTTGCAAGGAAAAACAGGAATTCTCCGACTACCCCACCGTCTTAACAGCCTCTCTCATCCAATTTGTTTGGGAGTGGTGCTTTTCCTGCCAACCATACCGTTGGAATGAAGTTCCCGGTACGGCGTCCCATCTTCAGTCTAAACTTTCAATCTCTAATTCCGTCAAAAGTCACTGTCAAATCACCTACAAACGTATGCGATAAAATCAGTGGACAAAATCTTGCATATCATTTATTTATAGTAGATTTTAGAATTAATAGGACACGCCAAACCGGTGCGGTTAAATGAAAATTAAAAAAACAGTTCGGTCATTTGCTAGCGACGCCGGCGCGGTTGAAAACCGCGCCTACCGTATGTTTGAAGGAAAATCGGGATTACCGATTTAAATACTTAAACTTCATCAAACCGCACCTACCGGGGGGGCGCAAGTGTTTCTTTATTTTTTGAATTCACTATAGTGTTACTACACAGAATTTACTTCTGTCTAAATGAAACAAATTGATATAAATAACCGATAGGAGATTAGAATGATCCGATGGAGGATATGGTTCGTTTTAGTTTGTGCGCTAATCTTTGTTTCTCTTACAGCAGTTGCCCAAGAAGAACAGGAAATTGATCTCTCCCAACCGCTCACCTTGGACCAATGTATTCAACTCGCCGTTGAAAATTCAACCGATATGCGGAATGCCCGTATTAACCTCGCCATTGACGGTTTGCGTGTCAAGGACGCGCGTGCTCGCTACTATCCAGATATTTTCCTCGATGGTCGTTACAATTTTTCAGATGCGCTGGATTTCGGATTTGAGCGCGAAAATTATGACTTGGGTATGACCGGACGATACACGCTGTGGGATAACGGAGCAAGAGAGGCAAATTTCTCGCAGGCAAAAGAGCGACGTGATGCGACGATGAGTCGCAACGAACAAACAAAGCAGAATCTGATTTTTCAAGTGACGCAGGCATATTATAATGTCCTCAAGGCGCAGGAGCTAGTAAAGGTTGATCGGGAAATCTTGGAACGATCGCGAGAGAATACGAACCGGGTAAGAGCCTTTGTTGAGGCGGGCATTCAGATTGAAGCTGATGTTGCAACCGCGCAAGTCAGAGAAGCAAACGACGAATTGAGTCTGCTGAATGATCAGAACGCCCTTGAAATTGCAATGGCGACCTTGCCCCGGATCATGGGTTTAGACCCTGCGACGCTTATCACTGTTGCTGAAGACACCGATTACGAGTTATACAGGGATAAAGGACAAATTGAAGTCATAGAGTTATCCGTCGAGGAGGCTATCCAGAGAGCGTTTGAAACTCGCCCTGAATTTAAGGAGCTCCAATCCTCAATAAATCAGTTGGAATGGGGCTTGACGCTGGCAAGGTTGGACCGTTGGCCTCAGCTAAATGCAGAATATAATTATGGTGTCAACCTTGATGATTACCTGCATGAACGCGAAAATTTCACAGACTTCCGTAGTTGGGAAGTCAGAACGACGCTAAATTTTCCAATTTTTGACGGTGGCGTGACAAAGCGGCGTGTTCAGGAGGCAGAGTTATCGCTTGAACAGGTCCGTGAAGATGCAAGCGATCTTGAGCGTTCTATCGCGTTAGATGTCCGCCAAGCCTACCTAAACTTGAATCGGGCTGAAATAGCGGTGGAAATCTCTAATACACAGGTGCGAAACGCCGAGTTAAGTCTCCAAGTGATTAGAGGCCGTTTCGAGCAGGAGCTCTCAATCCTACTGGAACTGCTCAATGCCCAGACGGAGTTTGCGCAAGCCTTGACCAATCAGGTTCGAGCTTTTTATGATTATAAAATCGCGCAAGTTGCTTTGCAACGGGCAATGGGAGTTATCCAATGAACAGGAAACGAACGATTGTTCTGATTATCAGCGTACTGGTCCTTGTCGCTGTGGTTGCCATCGGTGCGACCAAAATATTTGGTAAAAAAGATAAAGATGATACAGACGAAAAGAAAGAGGTTGTTCGACGCGGTGAATTTATCGTCAAAGTTAGGGAATCCGGTAATCTTGAGCCCTTAATCTCCGTGGATGTGCGCTCAAATGTCGAAGGGGAGATTGAGACGCTCTATATCAAAGAAGGCGATGTCGTAGAAAAAGAACAGGCGCTGCTCAAGATTGATGACGAACAGGTCATCGAACAAAAGAAGCAGGCATCGGCGAATCGAGATGCGCGGCGGGCACAAGTGGAACAGGCGACACTGCGTATCGGGATGACAGAGAAGCAGCAAGAAAGCGCAATCACACAAGCCCAAAACGCTGTCGAATCCGCCAAGGCGGCGCTTGCGTCGCTGGATGCAAACACACGTCAACGTATGACCGAAGCTGATACCCAAATTTCTACAACGAAAAACACACTTCAACAGGACGAGATCGCTTTGCGTCAGTCTGAAATTGAGTTACAGCAAGCCGAACTCCGGCAGGAGCGAGCTCAGGTGGCAGAAGGATCGGCAAAGGTTGTTTCTGAGACAGCTGAATCCGAATTGAAACGAAATCAGGGACTGTTTGAAAAAAAATTGGTCTCGAAGCGGGTGCTTGAGGAAGCGGAAACGGCTAGTGCAAATGCCCTTTCTCAATATGAAACTGCTCAAAAAGATGTCGAGTCTCAGATTAAGGCGGTTGAATCCCAACAAGAAACCATTGATGCGAGAAAAGAGGCACTTGAAAGCCGCCGGGCAACCCTTCGACTGCATCAAGAGAATCTCGTTACCATTAGAGAGTCACAAGCAGCGCAAAAAAGACAACTTGAAGCAGAGTTGAAAAGCGCAGAGACTCGACTCCAACAGATTCTAGAGACAACGGATGAAGAAAAACAACTCACCGTTCATGCTAAGGCTAGTGCACAAGCAGCACTCCTAGAAGCTGATAGCACCCTAAAAGCCCAAGAAGAACGTGTCACTTGGACAACCGTTATCGCGCCGATGTCAGGAACGGTTACACGCCTCAACGTCGAGGAGGGTGAAATTGTCACCTCTGGACGCTCCGCATTTTCGCAGGGACCTGCCATCCTGACCATTGCGGATCTCTCCAGAATGGTTGTCAAAACGCGAATCAACGAGGTGGATATTGCCAAGATTGAACTGGGGCAAAGGGTGGAGATTCGCGTTGACGCTTACCGCGATAAGGTCTTTGAAGGCAAGGTCAGTGAAATTGCGCCAAGTGCATATACACCTGACCCAAGGGGTGGACAACAGGGAGATGGTACGATTACTTTCGAGGTAGTGATTGAAGTGGTCGGATCACCCGCTGAACTCCTGCCGGGCATGTCAGCGGATGTAGACATTATCGTCATGGAGGCCGACAATATCCTTCAACTTCCCATTGATTCGGTGATCGATTCGGAGGTGTTGACCGTTAAGGTAAATGTACCCCCTAGTTCTATAGACCGTTTCAAATCCGATCAGGAGATAGAAGTACAGAACCTTATTGGCAAGAAGTTTTCTGGCAAGGTTGGTAAGATTTCGCCGAGTGGTACACGTGGCAATGTTGAAATCTTACTTGACGGCTCGCCGCGCGGCTTGCGGTCGGGACCTACTGAAATACACGTTTTATTCTCTGAGACGGATAAGATCGAAGAGCTGGAAGCAGAAATCGAAAGCGAAAAGAAATATTTCGTTCTGCTTGATAAAGAGACTTCAAAAACAGATACCGAGAGCAAAAAGGACAAGAAAAAGGACGAGAAAGGGACTCGGACTCGTATCGAAGTCGGGCAGCGAAATAACACCCATTTTGAGTTGACTAGTGGTCTTGTAGAGGGCGATCGTGTCTTTGTTCCCTCTATGGAACAACTCACAAAAACAGGTCCAAATGATAAATAGAATAGAGGGGTCATAATGTTAATTGATGTTCGTGATTTGACAAAAGTGTATGAAATGGGGGATGTACAGGTTCATGCGTTGAGGGGCGTGACATTCACCGCCGAAAGTGGAGAATTTATTGCTATTGTGGGTCCTTCTGGTTCGGGGAAATCCACAATGATGGACATCCTCGGTTGTCTGGCAAAGCCGACAGAGGGGGAATACTATCTCGAAGAGGAAGAGGTCGGTAAACTGTCGGATAATCGCCTCGCTGAGATTCGCAATCGGAAGGTCGGTTTTGTCTTTCAATCGTTCAACCTCTTACAGCGAACCACCGCGTTGCACAATGTTGAATTGCCGCTCATCTACAGTGGATTGAGTCGCAAGGAACGGCGACGCAGAGCGTTTGAAGCGTTGGAATCCGTCGGACTCGCGGATCGTGTTCACCATAAGTCGAATGAAATGTCGGGTGGGCAAATCCAACGTGTAGCGATTGCACGGGCACTTGTAAACAACCCGTCGATGATCTTTGCTGATGAACCGACGGGAAATCTGGACACCCGTTCTGGCGGTGAAATTATGGCGATTTTTGATGAGTTAAACGAGGCGGGAAACACGATTATCATGGTCACACACGAGCCCGAAATCGCAGCACATGCTCGACGCATCCTCCACATTCGGGACGGATTGATTGAGAGAGATGAACAGATCGGGTGATGGACACATCGGCACATACCTCCCGTGAACGAATGAACACTAACGGCAGCAACTCGGTCACAATCAGAACACCCGCACGGCTCCACTTTGCCCTCATCGATCTCAACGGCTCACTGAACAGGATTGACGGGAGCATTGGTCTTGCAATCAATGACCCACATTTTGAAATTATCGCTGAACCGGCAGATCAGATCCAAATTGAGTCTATCCGGTACGAGGAGCGGGCGCGAGCCCTCCTTGAAAAGCTGCGGGTAAAATACAGTTTCCCGGGCATCCACCTTCAACTCACTTCCGAAATCCCGCCACATTCTGGATTTGGCTCCGGGACACAACTCGCTTTAGGTCTTGCCCAAGCGGTGAATACGCTTTACAACCTAAATTTGAGCGTAGCAGATTTAGCAGAAACCGTTGGGCGTGGCGGAACATCAGGGATCGGCATTACTGCCTTTGAACGGGGCGGGTTTATCCTTGATGGTGGACACCGTTTCCCCGATCAGAAATCCTCTTTTTTGCCCTCCTCCGCAGCGGGTAACGTTCCTGCACCACCGCTTCTCCTCCGTCATCCCTTCCCGGATTGGGAATTGCTCATTGTCGTTCCACGCTGTACGCATATCTCTGGCGAGACAGAAATTCAGCTTTTCAAAACCCTCTGTCCCCAACCTCGATCTACCGCCGAACAACTCTCTCACCTCATCCTCCTTCAATTATTGCCGGCAATCTTTGAAGCGGACCGCCACACCTTTGGATCCGCGATTAATGAGGTTCAGACCTTGGGCTGGAAGAAGGTCGAGATTGATGCCCAAGGCGGCATTCTGCAACGGACACTTGACTTTTTACGGGACAACGGCGCAGCAGGGGCGGGAGTAAGCAGTTGGGGACCGGCAATTTTTGCCATTGGGAATGACCTCCCTGCCTTAAAAGAGAAGACAGAGATGTTCCTTCAAACGCTGCCGGAAGGTGGAACCTGTTTTATCACAAGCGCGAACAACCGGGGCGCGGCAGTTACCGTCGCTTAGGTTTCATGTTTCCTACACGAGAATCTCAGTTCCGACACCCGATTGCGTAAACACCTCCAGCAAAATTGCGTGGCTAACTCGACCATCAATAATATGCGTTTTCCACACCTCGCCATTGAGGGCCCTCACGCATGCTTCGACTTTCGGTAACATCCCTGAGCCAATCACCCCATCGGCAATTAACCCTTCAATTTCGTCTGTTCTTATTCTTGATATTAATGAGGATTCATCGTGCAAATCTCGTAAGATACCGCGTTGATCCGTCAGCAGAATTAGTTTCTCCGCCTGCAGGGCAGCGGCTATCTCTCCTGCCATCGTATCCGCGTTGACGTTATACGTGCAATCATCATCTCCCACACCGTTTGGCGCGATTACCGGAATATAACCCTCCCGATCCAAGGCAAAAAGTATATCTGGCTTAACACCGACAATCTCCCCGACAAAACCGATGTCCACGGAGGTGGTCTTTCCGCTTTCATCAACAACCTGCGGACAATGCTTCTGCACGCGGATAAGGTTCGCATCCTTTCCACAAAGCCCAACCGCTTTCCCGCCGTGCAGGTTAATCAGTGAGACAATTTCTTTGTTGATTACCCCCGCGAGAACCATTTCAGCGATTTCAACGGTTTCCGCATCGGTGACCCGCAAGCCTTGTACAAACTCTGCTTCCTTGCCGACTCGCCGCATCCAATCACTAATCTGGTTGCCGCCGCCGTGTACGATAACGGGGTTCATGCCGATATACTTCATCAACACGACATCCTGCATCACACTGTGTTTGAGTGAGTCATTCTCCATTGCAGCACCACCGTATTTAATCACGATGGTTTTTCCAGCGAAAGTCTGAATGTAGGGCAACGCCTCGATTAAGATTTCTGCTTTTCTGACCAATTCATCCATTGCGGACCTCCTGTCTTTTGGTTTCACCGCCTTACGCTATTGATATTGAGTTATCCTTCTTGATTCTGGGCACATTTTACCACCAAATGTAACCATTGTAAAGAAGCGCAAAATGAAACGTGTAGATACCATTCCACATTTGTCTATTGCCAGCCGATAAGCCTTAAATACCAGCTCCAGATTTCATTTCCCCAAAATAGATCCAGGGTTGCACCAATTACGAGAAAAGGACCGTAAGGTATTCGACTTCCACCGCCACTTTTTTTTCCGAGCGCGATAAGGCACAATCCGATGATTGAGCCTGTAAAAGCGGAAGCCATAATCACAATCAGCAGATGGGGCCAGCCCCCCAGAAACAGTCCAACTAAGATCATCAATTTGATGTCTCCGCCGCCCATCGCTTTTTTGCGAAAAAGAAACGTTCCCACAACCGCGATTAACGCCATTGAGGCACCGCCTGCTACTGCTCCGATGAGGTGATCAATCAGATAGCTCGGATTGTGACGGGTCAACGCAATGAGGAAAGTTAGTGCGGTGCCAGTAATCAGCCCAACAAGGATAATGGCGTTCGGAATGATGTACCATCGCGCATCAATCCAAGCGATAGGTATTACTATACTGATGAACAGACAACTGTGCAAAAGTGTGAGTGTCGGTCCGAATTGATACAGTGAGAACAGAAACAGGATACCTGTCATTAGTTCGACTAGTGGGTAGCTCCTTGAGATTGCCGCGTCGCAGTGGCGACAACGTCCTCTCAGGAAAAGGTAGCTCAGGACTGGGATGTTATCGTAGAAGCGAATCGGCGTACGACATTCGGGGCAAAAGGAGCGGCGTGGAGAGTGAATAGAGAGGCCTTGAGGGAGGCGGTAGATACACACATTCAAGAAACTGCCGATCACTAATCCAAGCGCAAAGATGAGGATGGACATCGCTATCATCGGTACTGCTCTCTTTCTGTGATTGTGATAGCCCAGCCATGGTCGTTGCTTTCCACTCTAGGCGAATATTTCACAGATTATCCGGACGCTTGATGTTAAATTTTTCCAGTTTTTTGTAGAAATTGCTGCGCTCGATTTTCAACTGTTCAGCGGTTCGCTTGATGTTCCAACTGTTTGCATTAAGGGCATTACGGATGAGATCCGCTTCAGCGTCATCAACCATTTCCAGGAGAGATTTGCCCGTTTGGAATTGGTTTTCTTGGGGAACAGTGATGGGCTCGGGTTGGGAAACGGTCTTTGGAATTGGCAGGACATTCTCTACGTCAGTCGATAGGATAACATCTTGATTGACCATAATGAGCAGGCGTTCGACAATATTCTTTAACTCTCGTATGTTGCCGGGCCAATGGTATAATTGCAGCAGTTGAATCGCCGATGGATCGATGACTTTAGGTGCACGTGCGCTGTCCTTATGAAACCGTTCGACAAAATGCTTCACCAACACTGGCAAATCATCCGTGCGATCGCGGAGGGGAGGGACAGTAATCGGGACCACGCTCAGTCGATAGTAGAGATCCTGCCGAAACCTCCCTTCTTCAATTTCTCGCTCAAGGTTTTTATTCGTTGCAGCAATAATCCGAACATCCACGTGAATTGTTTGCGTTCCGCCGAGGCGTTCTAGTTCACCGTATTCCAGTACGCGCAGCACTTTCGCCTGTGCTTTCAAACTCATATCGCCAATTTCATCGAGGAACAGTGCGCTGCCATCAGCAAGTTCAAATTTCCCCTGTCGTCGTACCGTTGCACCGGTGAAGGCACCACGTTCATGTCCAAACAGTTCGCTTTCAATCAGTTCCTCCGGCAATGCTGCACAGTTGAGCCGAATAAGCGGCTTTCGGCTGCGTTGGCTCTGCTTATGGATCGCATTGGCAACTAGTTCTTTGCCGGTGCCGTTTTCTCCTGTGATCAGTACACCCAAATTGCTTGATGCTACTTGACTAACCTGCGATCGGAGTTGTTGCATTGCAACGCTCTCTCCAACCATTTCGTCTTGAGCACCTATCTGCTCTTTCAGTGCCTCATTTTCCTGTGACAGGCGCGAAAGTTCTAGAAAGGGTTCAATAGCGTATACGATTTCATCAATACCAGCGGGTTTTGTCAGGTAACGTCTCGCCCCCAACTCCATCGTTTTAACCGCCGTTTCAATCTCTTTCTGCGCGGACATCATCACAACGTTCAACTGTGGTTTAATCTGCCGCAGACGGGTCAGGGTCTCAACGCCATCTATACCGCCCGGCATCAGGATGTCTAGCAGCACCAAATCGACCGTTTTCGACGCGCACAGCTGCAGTGCTTCCTCACCACTCGAAGCTGTTAGCGTGTCGTAGCCTTCCGATTCTAACGCTTGCGCGAGCATCTTTGAAGCATTTTCTTCGTCATCAACAATGAGAATAGTAGCCATAATTTTGTAGTTATAAATAAGATTACATCACCGCGTTTGTAGGTCGGATTTTGCCTCATCATAGTTGTCATAGACATTCATCTCAGGGCTTTCCCAGTCTTCTGCAAAGGCTGCTAACTGTGCCCGCCAAGCTGCTGCCTGCGCCTGATCAATGCCACGTTCCTGCAAATCTACAGAATGAGATGGCAGAAAGGTTACAATAACGGGGGTGCCATCACACACATCACGGGGTGTCTTTGAGAATTCAATTTTACCATTGCGATATACGCCTTCAATAGTTGTAAGCATGGGTATTGCTCCTAATTTTTTGGTATTGCTATAACCTGTCACTCCGATCGAAGTCTACTTCCGTTCTTCTATCGACACAAACGATTTTGGTTCGGGACCGATGTAATCTGCCCGTGGACGGATCAGCCGGTTATCGGCTCTTTGCTCAATGACATGGGCAGCCCAACCGGTGATTCGCGACATCACGAAGATGGGGGTGAACATCGGTGTCGGGATACCGCACAGATGATAGGCGGAGGCACTGTAGAAATCGAGGTTCGGGAACAACTTCTTTTCCCGCCACATCACCCCCTCAATGCGTTCAGAGATCTCGTACGGCAACCTATCTCCGCTCGATTCGGAGAGTTTCTGTGACCAACTTTTAATAATATCGGAGCGTGGGTCGGAAATTTTGTAAACGCGGTGACCAAAGCCCATGATTAACTGTTTCTGTTCAAGCATATCTAGAATAGCGGTTTCGGCTTCGTCCGGTGTCTGAAATTGTTCGATTAGTTCCATCGCCGCTTCGTTTGCACCGCCGTGCAGGGGACCACGCAACGTTCCGATAGCTCCAACAATCGCGGAGTAGAAATCGGATAGGGTGGAGGTTGCGACCCGCGCCGCAAATGTCGAAGCGTTAAATTCATGCTCTGCATAAAGGATTAACGACACATCAACGGCTCTGCGTTTCAGTTCGTCCGGTTGCTCCCCATGCAGCAGACGCAGAAAGTGACCGGCGGCGGTTTCATCGTCCGCTTCGACATCAATCCGTTTGCCGCTCGTGTGGAAATGGTGCCAGTAGAGCAGCATTGAACCGAAACAGCCAGTCAGCCTGTCCGCAATGTGAATCGGATCGCCTTCGCTGCTTTCACTCTCCATCGTTCCCAAGGCTGAACAGCCGGTACGCAGAACGTCCATCGGATGGGCATCCCCCGGTACTTGCTCAAGTACTATTTTCAGCCCAGCCGGTAGACCGCGCAATTCCATCAGCTTCTTTTTATAGCTATCAAGTTCGGTTTGTGTCGGCAATTTGCCGTGGATCAGCAGGTAGGCTGTCTCTTCAAAAGTAGCATGTTCCGCTAAATCGTGAATGGAATACCCACGATAGGTGAGTCCAACGCCCTCTTTTCCTACCGTAGCGATTGCGGTTTCGCCTGCTATCACGCCGGCTAATCCCCCAGTGCTTTTAGATTGCATCGGTTTCCTCCTCTGTTAATTTAGTGGGAACTGTTGGAAGCGTTAATCTTTTTCCCGATCCGCGTTCAAGAGTTGATCGAGTTTGCGTTCATATTCGTGGTAGTCTAGGAAGTCATACAATTCCGCCCGCGTCTGCATGGTATGGACCACGGCCTTTTGTGTGCCTTCGCGGCGCAACGTCTGATACACATTGAGCGCAGCCGCACTCATAGCGCGGAATGCCGATAGCGGATAAAGCACGAGACTGACCCCAGCAGCCTTGAGTTCCTCTATCGTGTAAAGCGGTGTTTTACCAAACTCTGTGATATTCGCCAGTATGGGAACGTCCACCGCATTTGCAAACTTTCGGTACTGATTCAGTTCCGTCAAGGCTTCAGCAAAGATCATGTCCGCACCCGCTTCCACGTAACGACAACTGCGGTCAATAGCTCCATTTAACCCCTCAACAGCGGCAGCATCCGTCCGCGCCATCACGACGAAGTCCGGATCTGTTTTAGCATCGGCAGCGGCTTTCATCCGATCAACCATCTCCGCTGCGCTCACTATCTCCTTGTTCGGACGGTGACCACAACGTTTTGCCTGCACCTGATCCTCAATATGCACGCCGGCGGCACCCGCCCGGATCATCTGGCGGATGGTTTTGGCGATCATAAACGCATTCCCCCAGCCAGTGTCAGCGTCGACGAGCAGCGGAAGTTCTGTGGTGTTGGCGATACGACGCACATCTTCCAGCACATCGTTCAGGGTGGTCATCCCTATATCTGGCAGCCCGTAAGAAGCGTTCGCCACGCCCCCACCCGAAAGATAGATCGATCGGAACCCTACGCGCTCCGCCATCAACGCTGAATATGCGTTAATCGTACCGACAACTTGCAAAGGGTTTTCTATCGCCAGTGCATCACGTAAACGACGCCCAGCAGAGGATGTATGACTCATTTCTGACCTCTTTTACTCGATCCAGAACGAGAAGAGACGCGCTTGGCGCAGATAGAACTTCAGGCGCACCGGCTTCTCGAATACCAAGTCGTGTGGGTATTTCCACCGAATCTTCGCTTTGGTGCTGTCGCCGGTAAACGGCGGCGGTTCCTCTCCCGGCACCCAGAATCCCTCATGGGGTCGCTGCGTCTCTGCATCGACAATCTCGCTATAGATTTCACCCCAAGTCGCGTCCGCATTGATGTAGACATCTTCGCCCTTCAGTTCAAACGGTTTTGTGACAATTGTGCCGCATTCACCGCCGTCGAGCGAAACGAAGCCGTCGGGTCGTAGCTTGGCAAGGCTCAACGCACCGGTATCTTCAAAGTGTTCAGGCTTGACATTCAGCCGAAACAGCTCCTTGGCACGGTTGAACTCTTTATACCGTTCGATATTTGAAGGCATACGCAGGGCGTTGTAGTAGCACCAGATCTCACCGTCCTCACGCACGATGGGATGCCCTGCCATCAGGAGTTGGCTGCAGCCGTAATTTTCGCCATCAAACGGTTCAATTTCGATGAACAACTTGCGATCGGCAACGCGTTCCCAGTGATGGAGGTCCCGCGAAGCTGTCAACTCAATCTGGTTGATGCGGGTGTAGTTTGTCGCCGGCGGGGGAACGGCACCGAAGGGATTGAATATGGTCGGAAAACCGATATAGAACCCTTGATACGGCAGGACCGCCATGTTGTAACACTCTGCGATATAGTCCTCGTCGTCGATGATGGGTGGGGTGATATATGCGGGGTCTTCAATAATTTTGCGGACACGGCGGCGGCGATTCTCCCGGTCGGTTTCGTCGGTGTGGAAAATTAGCTCAGGCTCAGAAAAGGTGTTGAAGTCTGAACTGGCGGAGAGCCACACGGAACGTCCCCACTCCGTACTCAACTTGACCATGGCGAGAAACTGGTTTGATTGGTGGTCGTGCGTAAACTGAGACTCGTCTTGGCTAGGGATGGGAGGCGTATCAACGAGGGTCCAATCAAATCCATCTGGCGACACAGCAGGATGGCGGTTGTGGGCACCGAATAAGCACTTATAGCGGCGTCCGGGATCTGGATCCATCTCATCGCGTATCACATGATACGGGCGTCCCGGTCCCTTATACCCCGGGTCAAAGGCAATGTTGTTATCCTTGGAGCCGTTCGATTCATGTAACCCCAGAGAAGGTTTTTCCCAATGTTCGCCGTCTTCGGAAATCGCGTAGTATGCGTGCTCACCGAAGTACCACCATTCCCACAGTTTCTTCTCCGAATTCCATTGCGGACAAGATCGACTCTGAACCCCCACCCCGTTGATGACCGGTCCCCACTTCTTTGGGGAGTGCAGGGTACGGGTGGTACTTTTCATGCTTTCTAACGCGAAGTCGTCTAGGAAAAGCTGGCGGTGTTTCTTAGGATTGATCATGTCGGGATGCACTAGCGTTTCTCCTTTGCTATTATACGGTTCGGTTGTCCAATGAATATTCACGGTTGCCCTCAGGACCCCCGCCAATTGCCCACGTCCCACGGAAGAGGGACTGTCGCTTGGACGGCATCGCTGCGATCGTTTCGTGGCTCAGGTTGAGCCTGTGCCACTGCGCCCATATTGAGTTATAACAGTTAAAGACGGCACAGCGTGGATTGTCAGGATTGGTCCAATCGTTCGCCGCGTGGACGAGGCTTTCCGTGAAGATAACCACTGAACCCGGCGGGCAGCTGTAGTCCTCCATTATCGCTCTCATGCTCATCTCCCATGGCGAATCGCTGATATTTGGGCGGTACGGGTCTGGACCTCCGTAGTTGAAATGTGCTTTGTGCGACCCACTGAGGAAGGAGGTGCCTCCGGTGCCTGCTTTTACCTCTTCAAGCTCCCACACCACCCGCGTAAGCCCAGCGAATATCTTACTGCCCGCAACCTGATATCGCATGGCGTTGGCTTGCTGCGGCGGACGCACGACGTGCGGCAGCCCCCCGTCGCCTCGCTCCGACTTACTCCATCCCGGTGGCCTGACGGTGGTGAAGGAGCCTTCGCATCGGAAACCGTAGCAATCGTCTTTCACAAACGGATCCTCGGACAAGATTTCATTCAGAATACCTACGATTGCCGGATGATCGAGTAGTTTCTGGAGTGCGCCTTCATAGCTTTGTCTGGCACCGGCATACACCTCTTCCTTCGTTTCTTCGATTTCATCCTCTGACAGCACGGCGGGCAGGAGTATCCATCCGCGGAGGTCGAAGAAGAACTTCTGTTCTGGGGTCATGGGCACCGGTGCGTCAGTAGTGATGCCGTGGGTATCTTTTGTCTCTATGGTCTGCTTTGATGGAGTCATTTTCTCTTATCCTTCTACATCAGTTCTTGTGGATTGTACGTAGTGCTTGTGGTAAGCGTGGGTTGGGTTGAACGCGAGTGAACCCCAACGCTGAAACATGAAGCGTGAGTAAAAAACGCGAAGCAGCATCTGACCATCTTATGGTCTTCTGAAGTCTATCACCTGAAAATAGTGAAGTCAAGCCAAAAATAGATGGACAAAATCCCACATGGATGGGAAAATATGAATGCGGCGAGACAAGAATATCCCAAATTGGTAGGGAGTCATTCATAAGCACACCTGCGTAGTGGGGAAAGGAGAGGCGACCAATGCTTTATCGGCAAAATCGCAGAGTTTTCTGGTTAGGCGGGTTGATTCTGGTAATTGTGGCGATTGCAGCAGCCAATATGGAGGGGCAAAATACCATAGCAACCGAATCGCAAAGGACGGAAGACGTTGAGGGAGCGAAAGAGATTCGGATCCGTGGGGGTCTGGTATGTCTCGCGGAGGTGATGCACAATTTGTATCGTGCGGATCTCCCTACCGATCACGAACACCTATACGGCTTTAAGACGACGGACGGTGTATTTTACACACTGCTGCGTACAAATCTATCGGAGGCGTTGTTTGTCGATGAACGTTTGCACCACAAGACGCTCATCATTACAGGGAGAACCTTTCCAAAAACGCATCTGCTCGAAGCGATTCGACTCCAATCCGTCCACGATGGGGTACTCCACGACCTCTACTACTACTGCGACACCTGTGCGATACGTGCCGCTGCGCCGGGGGATTGTGTGTGTTGTCAGGCACCCGTTGAACTGGTCGAAAAGCCGGTGAAACTCGCCCCGTTATCGGATTAGCTTCTTTTTCCATTTGGGTGTCAAGATATGAATCTCGACCTACAGATTATCTGCTGGTATTGGACCAAGTGAGAAGGTCGGGCGAGTTGAAAGTCCTACTCTTATCGCGAGATGTCTGAGCTATGGGCGGGGCGTCTTGTTAGGTTTCGCTACGCTCAACCCAACCTACGCGTTGTCAAATGTCAGCACGCCCTAGCTTTGGTTATCCTGCCTAAAAAACGGATCCACCTGTGACTCCTGCCGCTCAAGTTCAGTGAGTCGTCGGCGGATGCGCTGTCGGCGTCGGAGGTACACAAGAATAAATACCAGCCCAAGGCTGCCCCAAAAAAGGTATGAATTTGAGAATAGTGCTGCCCAGTAGTAACGCTGGGAGAGCGAGGCTTGCCATTCCGCATCGAATGTGGCGAGGTCCCAGCCGATTGCTTGCTTATAGGCGGTATTCAGATCGTGTCCCGCGCCAAGTAGGTCGATAACCTCCCATAACTTTTCAACCCCTGCAATTTTTACCAGCCATGCAACCGCATTCAGGCTTTCGGCGTAAGCCAGCTGCGCCCCCCTTTCGGGGATTGGAAACCGTTCTGTCAGGTCTGCGAGCGGAATGATTGATCTCGATAGGATATGCTCAAACATGACATCATGGCGGTGGGGTGCCCACTCTCCGGAGAGGTAGATCGCAATCCCTTCAATAAACCACAAGGGGATGTCTCCGATTGTGGATTTGGTGCGTTGTCCGAAAGCGATGTGCACAATTTCGTGGCGGAGGACTTGGGAGAGTTGGAACTTTTGATCAATGATGACACGCGGGTTTTGGATCACAATGCGCCGACTGAGCGGGAAGGCGCAACCGACCGCCCAGTCTTGGATGGGGGCGTGGGCGGCGGCTTGGAATTGTTCCTGTGTCTTGCACATCCAGATCTCGATCTTGCCGATCTCTATCCCATCAATCAGGCGATTGAGATGCGGATAGAAATCCTCGGCAATATCGGCGATATCTTGGGGGTGGGTCTCGTCGGGTTGGTAGTAGATCTGGAAATGCTCGCTTTCGAGCATCTCCCATGAATCCTCAGTGTTGCTATACAATCCGGTCGCACTGAAAATCAGCAGAATTGGCAAACAGAATCGGGAAAGTATGCGTAATGCTTTCCGAATGATCGCGTGCATGGTTTTCCCCACCTTTTGAGATGAATGTGCGTCTATAGGCTGGGCGCAATTCAAGAGAAGCTGCAAGGTATTTCCATTACGCGATCCGATACTTCTCCACCGCCTCCATATCCAATTCAATCCCCAATCCGGGCGTGGTAGGTACTTCGACGAAGCCATCCTTTGGGGGCAATGCGCCGTAAATGAGATCATTCTCACGGACGAAATGGAGGGAATCGCTTGGAATCGTTGCGTTCTTGATAACCGCATGAACGTGGGTGCCGAAAGCACCCGATACGCCCAAACCGAGTCCAACAACCTGTAGCCACACCGGCAACCCCGCTGCTTCAGCGATGCCAGCGTTTTGCTGCGCGCTCATCGGACTACCCGCGGTGTTGAACATATCCGCTGCGTCTGCTTTGATGGCGTCTATAATCATCTTCGGATCTGCGATGTGAGGTGCGAGGGGGATGTGGGTCTGACTGCGAAAGTCGCGGTAGCTGTCCCAACCGTATTCGTGATACGAAAACGGATCTTCAAACGCTTCAATGTTGTATTTTTCTAACTCGTGTGCAAGACGGATCGATTGCTCCGGGGTCTCAAAAGAGAAGTTTGGATCGACGATAATCCCGTAATCCTCCCCCGCTGCTTCTGTCATGAGTCGGACGGTCTCCGCGATGTTCCACGGACGCGCTTTGAGCTTGTGTGTCTTAAAACCCAACTTGGCACCAACTTCTGCTTCCGCTGCAAATTCCTCTGGCTCCATCGGGCACGACCAATAACCGACGGGAACCCTCTCCCAGTGCTGTGCCCCCATCAGTTTGTGAGCGGGTACACTGAGTGCCTTGCCGACAATATCGAAAATTGCCGAGCCGAAGGCACCGCCGAGATTCTGCCATTTCAGATCCATTACGTTTACACCGATCCACCCCTCGATTGCGTCGTCAAATCGCTGTCCCCTTCCACCTTCACCTAAGCCGTAGATGCCTTCATCTGTGTGAACTTTGATGATTGGGATGGGGCGTTCGAGGTAGTCTCCGGGACGGTGTTTCTCAATGGCAGGGATGTGGGGGACCGCTGTGATAAACTGCTCGACTTTTGTGATCTTCATTCGCTTGCCTCGTAGCGTTTTGATCAAAAGTAAGTATCCTATGAATATACCGCTTCGTTGGGGCTTTGGTACGTAGGTTGGGTTGAACGGTACGGTTGAAATATACCAAGCATTACTCTTAGATTTTGGAGTTAGATACTGCTCGAGATCTCCGAAACGCTAGTGAAACCCAACAATTGATTGTCAATTGAATTAAGGTGTTGGGTTTCACTGTATCTATAAGAGAATGTTATTTACAGGTAGAACGTCTATTGTGCTTGAGAGGTATTCATTTTGGCTCATATAAAAAGAAAGTGCAAAATGCGAAGCGCGGGCGGGGAGACCCCGCCCCTACGGTTTCTGTTGCACCCTTTCTTAACATGAGCCTTCATTTTTAACCGTTCAACCCAACCTACGCCACTGTTCATCTTAGGTGAGATAAGGTTTCCCGAAACGCCTTGACGTGTGCGGGACTTGTCCCACAGCAGCCGCCAATCAGATAAGCCCCCTCTTTGATCAACTCTGGCAGATAAGGCGACATCTCCTCCGGTGCTTGGGGCCAATATGTCTGCTGGTTCTCGTCTAAACGTGCCATACCCGCATTTGGATATGCCATCAGTCGCTTTGAATTAATCCCCTTCTCCTCCATCGCTTCGCGCAGCTGCTGGATGCCGTTTATCGCATAGGGCATTCCCGTATGCTCCTCACGCCTCGATTCTGCACCGCAGTTTAGCCCTAAGATCTGAACAGAATCGAGTAGGTTGTCTCCGTCGGAGAATTCCCCTTCGGCTAGAATTTCAACAAGAGACGCAGCCGAATGCCCCCAATCCGTTTTGTATATCACCTTTTTCGTCCGTCGATCTCTGGTGTATTTATAGGTCATATTCACGGCGATGGGAAGCCCTGTTTTTCTCGCAACGTCAACAGCGATTGCAGCCTCCTTCGCGGAGAACATAGTTTCAATACAGAAAAAGTCTACGCCTTCTTCTGCGAGGGCGTTTATTATCCGCTCATGTGCGTCTCTGACGGCATCATTCGCAATACCGAAGTCAACACCGCCGCTATCGGCTTCGATTGCGCCGGGCGAGGGTCCGACTGACCCTGCAATATATACATCCCTTCCATTTCTCTCAACGGCTGCTTTCGCGTGTACGACAGCTTGCCGCGTGATTTTCTCAGCTTCGGCTGCATCTTTCCCCGCCATTTCGAGGTGCAGGGGAGAAGCGACAAATGTGTTCGTTCCGATTGCATCGGCACCCGCTTCAATGTAAGCTGCATGAATGTCGATGACCGTTTCCGGGTGCAATTCGTTTGCCAGAGTGCTGTTTGTCAATGCGATGCCCACAGTAAACAGTTGTGAGCCAAACCCACCGTCATAAATCATTGGGGTGGGGTCTTTCAATCTATCCAAAAATGTCTTCATCTAAAGTCCTCTGATGTTTCAATAGAATTTTCACGCTACTCAGGTTTGCTCCTTTCTATCCCGTTGTCCAATGTTCTGGATCGAGACCGAAGCCACGTGCCTCCTCACAGATAGCCGCCCAAGTTGTATCATCAATCTCAATACCCTCGACCTGCTTTCGTTCGGCTGTGCGAAATTCGGGTTCACCGGGAGTCAAGATCTCCTGGAATCCCGGCGCAAGGCGGCTCGATTTGACGTGCTGAATCAGGTCCTCCACTTCATTGTAGTAGGCGTCGAGACTGGTGAAGTGAGTAATACTATAAACGGTGAAAAGCACACCATTGCTTACCATTGTGCGTTCCCCGGCAGCACACCCCTCGCCGCTGAGAGTTCCGCCCAAAAGTTCCACCACAAAGCTAAGTCCGTAGCCTTTGTGTGCCACGACACCACCCATCGGCAGGATGGCTCCAGGTGGATCGGCTCTAAAGTCGTTCGGGTCGGTGGTCGGGTTGCCTTGTGAATCAATGAGCCAACCTTCCGGCACCTGTTTCCCCTGATTAATTGCAACGCGGACCTTACCTTCAGCCACCACGGAGGTGGTCATATCAACTAAAATCGGCTCATCGTTCCGGCGTGGGGCAGAGAACGCGATCGGGTTTGTACTGAGGCGGCCGTCGAGACCACCGAAGGGAGCGATCTGGTAGCCGAGATTGCCGGCGTTGACGAAGGCCACTCCCATCATCTCGTTTCGAGCTGCCATCAAAGGATACGCACCCGCCCGCCCAACATGGCTCGTATTTCGCAGTGCGACGGTACCTGTTCCGTATTGTTTTGCTTTTTCGATTGCGAGGTTCATCGCAAAGGTTGCCCCGACCTGTCCAAGCGCGCTGTGTCCATCTACCACCGCAGCACAGGGATTATCACTCACAATTTCAGGCTTTGCGGTGGGTTGAAATCTACCATCTCGTATGGCACGGGCATATTCGTAGAAACGGATGGCACCGTGGGAATCGTGTCCGAAGAGGTTGGATTCGATTAGATGGTCAACAACCGATCGGGTGTCTTCTGCTGTACAACCGGCGGCTTCAAAGAGGTCATAGCCAATTTGCCGCAGATTGTCGGGTTGGAATATAGGCATGAAAGTTCCTTTCTGCTGTTCTAATCTATGTATGACTTTTTCATCTGGTACAGACGAGTTTTTTATTATAGTAGATTTTAGAATTAATGGGACACGCCAAACCGGTGCGGTGACAAACCGCACCTACCGGGGGGCGCAAGTGTTTCTTTATTTTTTGAATTCACTATAGCTTCTCTGCTTTTGAATCTTATTATCGTGTTCTGTCTCAAGTTCTTCTACAAGTGCGTTCAGAATATCCTCCGGTTCGCCGGGACGTTCCCGCTTCTCTGTCCACTGCCACTGATCGAGGTAGTCGTCTGTTCCGGCTAAACCTGTTTCCATCGCTGTGCGATCAATCTCAACCTGAAAACGTTTAGGCATTTGCTGTGAGATTGGTTTTCTACCTTCAAAGACTCTGACCTGCGCCGGAATATCTTTCCAATATAGGATTTGATACATTGCCACGGTTCAACCCTCCAATTCTCCCTTGCGATAGGCACGCAGGAATGTTCTACAGAAGCGATCTTTGCCCAGCATCATATCTTCGGTCAGTTGATAGGCTTTTGACGATCGATCAACGGCGAGGGCTTTCTGCGGATTGTTGGTCACAGGGTCGATGATCCCGCTATCGGCACCGGCTTCGACCGCGAGAATCATAAACACATCATTGATGAGACGACGGGAGGGCATCTGGAAGGAGACGTTGCTGAACCCACCACTGATATGGATAGCGGGACCATACTTCTCACGGAGTTGTCGGATAGCTTCAAAAGCGTGGTTACCGTTCTCTGTATCTACCCCAATCGGAAAGAACAGCGGATCGATGAAGATGTCCTCGGTCGCAATACCTCTGTCGTGCGCTGCGTCTACCATGCGTGAGGCGTTGGCGACTCGCTCTTCGGGGGTCTGTGGCATTCCAGATTCGCTGGCGGCTGTCACCATAACCTTCGTATTGTACTGTGTGGCGAGGTCCAATGCGTCAAGACGTTCCAGCGATGCGGAGTTGAGTAGTGCCCGCCCAACACTGCTATCATACACCTCAAGTCCTGCCGCTATAATTTCGCTGTTGGAGGAATCGATGGACAGGGGTGTGTCAGTCATCTGCTGAAGGGCTTGTACCAACCAGCGCATGGCTTCCTTCTGCTCTTCAAGCCGCCACGAAATTTCATCAACATTGACATCAAGGAAGTCGGTGCCGGAATCGACCTGCCGTTGGACGATTTTGCGTATGTACTCCACACCTTCGCTGGCGTGGGGTTCTTCACCCGACATCGCCGCCTGAACCGCGATGATGACATGCTTGACGCGTCCCTCCTCATATTCTTGGGATTTCTTGATAGATTCGGGAATAACGAGGTAGCGGCGTTTTTTATTTGTATCCAAATAGCGGACGGATTCAATTCCATCTGGATTGTTCGTAACCAGTTTTCCGTTTCGGCGTACCACCCGCGTGGTATGGACATTTTCGCCGATGATGATAAAATCCTGATCGTTTATTTGCATCTTTACCCCTCTAATGTGTAGTGAGTAATGCGTAAAGAAGCCCTTTATGTATTACGTATTACTCGTTATTCTTCGCGTGATGGTCTCGCTCCAGAAAAGTGTTGCCCCAAGCACTTGTGCCGTTGAGGGCACCGTCCTTGAAAATCGCTGGACCATCTAACATCGTTTCTTCTTCACCGTAGGCTTTGAGACGGCCATAAGCCCGTGCCCAGATACAGTCCTTCTCTCCAATTTCGCATTTACCCTGACGGGTTCCACCGCACGGTCCGTTGCGTTGGTTTTTCACGCACTGAGATTCAGGACATAGATACGCAATATCGGGCAGCGAGCAGTCGCCGCAGTCGCGACAGTCAAAGGCGGTGACCTTCACCGCTTGTTCCAAACCGTGCATGGCTTTTTTTATCCCCTCGCTTGCCCCGTCAATCGCTTGAGAGATCCGCTTACCGACATTGAATCCCGCGCTCCCCTTTTCAAAAACTTGGTCGTGCACCACACGGTTCATCTTATAGCCCAAGGGAATTTCTCTCTTGGCGGTTTTCAAGGCTTCCGGCCGTTTTGAAAAGAGATACTCGCGATTAATCTCAGTTGAACTGAGTCCGGTATCCGTTTCCGGTTCAAAGAAGTAAAATTCGTCGGGATAGTGGAAGCAAATTTCTTTGGCGAAATCCTTCCAATCGTCCTCACCAAAGCGATCTACTATCTTCAGAATTTTCACATAGTCTGTATAGCGTAGATGACCGCCTAGGTATACGCCGCGATAGCCTAGTCCTTTGGCGATGGCACACTGCTTAGCTGCGAATTCCAAGAGGAAGGCTTTGCCCTTGTCCTTTGATTTTCCCTCTTTTTCGACTCGGTCAAGCAGCTGGTCGGTTACGGTCACGCCGGGGATGTTCCCCTTATTGAAAAAACGGGCGGCGGGTCGGCTGAGAACGTAGACGTTGCCAATCACCGGGACATTCAGATTGTGGGTCGTCATATACTTCAACAATTCATCCTGTTTGCGTGAGTCGTACCCGATCTGGTTGATGATGAACGCAGCACCGTTCTCAATCTTCTTTTTTAGCTTGAAATACTGTGGCATAACCTCGCGTTCGTAACGTTTGTGGTTGTTGATCGCCGCACCCAAAAAGAAATTGGTGCGCTCCAACACCTGCGATCTTCTCCCTGCCCCTACCGTCATACCGGCGTTCATGTCAGCGAACATCTTCAGCAATCCTACGGAGTCGGTGTCAAAGACGGGACTCGCTTGACCACGATACCCATCGATCGGGTAATCGCCCGACAACGCTAGGATATTGTGAAACCCTTCGCTAGCAAGCTGCCATGCTCGGCTCTGAAGCGCGTTGCGGTTCCAGTCTTTGCAGGACAGGTGGATAATCACTTCCTGTCCACGGGAGAGAAGGTCTCTCCCCAAGGTATCGGGACCGATCATAGCGTTGCCGCCCGGATTATCGGTGATGCTCAAGCCGTGTATGCGCGGATTGTCTGCCAGCTTTTGCGCCAATTCCAATACCCGCTCTCCATCGGGATCGGTCATAGTTCCACGCGAGGTTACCACTTCCACACAAGTGAGGAATGTATCTGTCTCCTGAAGCAGATGGCGGAATGAGGACCTCTGTGAAGCGTCAAAGTTATGGGCTGTTTTGGTGGGGGATGTATTCATGGTTGTGGGCTCGCTTGACTATGCTTAGGTTTAATAACCTTCTGACTTACACCATATTCTGCAATAAACATCTTCTATCTCATTCAATGTTGTTTTCGACACATCTCCATATTCCTGAGATTCTTTTATTGCTTTAGATACGGAGTTATTGCACTGTTTCAGCTCTGAATCCGTTGGATTCACAATGGGCATACGTTTCAGGTAGTTTGCTGAATTATTGGCTGTCGGGTTAATCTGACGAAGCAATTTAGTTGCAAGCTCCGTGTTTAAGAAACCGAGAAAATACATCAAGAGTTGTTCATTCTTAGGGAAGATGCCAACGATGCCTTGATCAAATAATCTACCTTCAAGCAATGTGGCAGTGAGACGTGCTGACGCTACCATTGGAACACCAATTCCCTCCGAAAAATAGTACTGAGAATTCTGAAATCGAGCCGGATTCTTTCCCGGTGTTCGATATTTAGAAACAGCCTCCTTGCTCCAATTAACATACCATTGCGTTTGTTTTACAAAGCGAGCTGCACCCCCTCGTAATACTGGGATGAAGCAGTTGGGGCCATCAATACCATGAAGTGGTGGCACTGTGAGATCGGAAATTTTATCAACTTCGACATCTGCAAAAGATTTTGAACGTGGTATGTCAGCGTTGGCGCGGCGTACCCAATGACGGTCATTACCTGAGTAAAAGCCGGTACGCACGTTAGCTATATCGCCCAAAGTCAAGTTGGCTCTGCTACTGAGCGTAATTCCATCGTCTTGTGATGGTTTCACGAATTCTGCACATGGTCGCGATAGGATTTCCTTTTGACTGATATTTGTAATTAAACACCGATTTTTTGACTCATATCCTAGAGCCAATTCCATCAAAACATTCGCATTAGCAAGGTTCTCAATTATTCTTATTTGATGCGCCCTGTGAGTGGGCAGCTTGATTAAAGAGATAATACATAGCCCAGAATACCCAAAGCTAATTCCCGGAAAGAACTTTGATGGGAACAGTACGATTTCCTCAATGGTTGATTCATTCAGTAAGGTTCTTCGTAGGAAATCGTGGCGGTGAAGCCATAGAAATGTATCCGGGATGATAAATACCAAGCGACCTTCCTGATCTAGCAAACGAAAACAATGATAAAGAATTACACCATAGGTATCGCGCACATAGAGCCCCGGATAGCACTTCTTGAGAACGGCTCTTCTATGATGAGACTGATAAGCTCCATACGGAGGATTAGCAATGATGCGGTTGAAACGGATTTCTGGCTCAAATAAGGGGGAATGTCCTAGTTCAAGCACATCCTCATGCACGACCTTGATATTTTGGAATTGCTTATATTTTTCCTTGAGCGTGGTCGATGCCTGAGGGTCAAGTTCAGATGCCCGAATTTGCGAATTTGGGGATAACCGAATAATTCCATCAATTAAGTCACCAGCTCCCGCACAGGGTTCCCATATCGAATCCGCTGCGGTTGGTTTAAGCCGAGAAACCATGTATGAAACAATATCGGGCGAATCGGTATAATGAGCTTGGAACGTATCTCTATATCGTTGAGGTCTGGGGGTTACCATGTCAAGTATTTGACCAAGTCGTTTTGTTCAAGGGAATTTCGGAATTGGGGACTTACATCATCCATCCAAGTAACATTTTCGTGCATCCATCCACCTAAATCAAAGCCAGAATATTCTAACACTTTCGGATAGGTTTCTGCTCCACAATAAACTTCCCAGAGGTCTGACCCCTTCAGTATTTGAAGGTAGTGGTTATTTTCATCTTCAGGTGCTCTCACCAAGAGAAGACACCGATAATCTTCTGGCTCTATGTGTTGGTATATACTAGCAACCAGAAATAAACGGTTGGTGTTTCCTTTTTCATTTGAGCCGAAACCGCTCTTACAATCGACTACATACCGCGTACCTTCAATTGAGAAATGCAGATCCAATTCAAGTTTAATTTCACCCGATGTGACAAGATGCCAAACTTGGTCATAGTAGCGGAGAAGTTGTTCTTTATCTTCCCTGCTGATGTTTAACCCTTGAATAAAATCTCGAACCTCGTTGGTCAATCTTTTCCTGATTTCCTCAAATAAAGGAGGGATGAATAAGGTAACATCTTTTCGTATCGGGTAATCAAAGCAAGTTGTGACGAAAGGCTCCCAGAGTTCACCCATTCTGCGAGAAAAAGCCATGTAGTCATAGGACCATACGTCATTCCGGCTCTCAAGCATCACGACATTCGTACAGTGCATTAACAAAAGGTTGGCTCGGAGGATTGAATCCGTTTGCCAATCTTCTCGCCCGGCATTTTGCCGTATAACAGCAGCTAACTGCTGTTTTTCTTTCGCAAGTGCACGGTTAATTGCTGTCGCTCGTTGCCTAAATTGCCTTTCGCCAAACTCCTGCTTTATCTCGTTAAGATATTCGATGGCTCTGAACCTGAGATAGGAAAGCAATTCGGCTTTACGTGAGTTGAAATCCTTGTCGACTGATATAGACATCTGCATTCGTTGTAGCAGTTTTGCGTAACGGTCACATTTTGTGCAATAGATGGCTATATTACACAAACAGTGGTGTTCGCTTCGGAGGACCGAAACCGAGTTCCACCAACCTTGAGACTATTCGTCGGAGTCGAGGACGGTCACTGTTGACCAGCTCCTCTGGTGGATGTAGTGAATAGTTCCAACCTTCATATAGTCCTTTGACGTAAGCGATTTCCTCATCTGTCACGGGGTTTGCCATGAAGTTGATGGCGTGTTGGGAGCGTCCCGGTGGACCGCCGAACGCACCATGCCATAGTGTTTCTGGAAAGACTATGACATCGCCGGGTTGCGATTCGACGACAACGCTGGGCACATCCGCGCCTGCAACCCCAAACGGCATCGCGGTCGGATTATCCTGCTGTGCACTCAACGGCTGTATCCGTTTCCTATATTCTAATTTATGAGATCCCGGAATGAAACGCAGTGCGCCTGTGTCTTTGATGTTTGGCTCAAGGTAGAATGCGATCTTGATGTGAGGCACCGGTTCTGGGTCAAGTCCCCCGCCGTGCCACTGGGTGTCGCCGACATGGAGGTTGCCCTCGGTAGCGTTCAAGATGAAGTCAGGTCCGAGGAGGTCTTCGCCTAGCGCGTAGATGCGGTCATCCTCAATGAGCCATTGGAGTCGGGGATTCAACTCGAAGAACGGGATCATGGCTTGCCGCTTTTCTCCGGGGAACGGCTTGCCTTGACGGTTTTCTCGCAAAACCGCGTCAGACTCACGACGGATGATGTCAATCTCATGCGGGGTAAATAGCTGTCGAAGGACAAGGAATCCAAACGTCTCAAAGTGCTGTTTCTGCTGAATCGTTAGCATGTTTACCTCTTTCTCGATTAAGAGTTATGGCTGCCGTTGAGCTGCTTTTCACATGCCGTAAAAATAAAGTCAAGGATTCCGAATACTTTGGCAGGATCGGTTATTGAGTATGCAAGCGGATGTTTCGCGAAGATATTTGTCTGCAACTTGCCAAACTCCCAGATAATCCCTGTTGACACGATTCCATACACGGTAACCTGTTCATCCGCATTCAGCTTTTGGCACGCTATCAGTTCCGCCAAGCATTGTGCCCAACCTCCTTCAAAATCCTGTTTTTTTGCCTCTACCACTGCTAGCAGGGGACGATCCACCAGCTTATCGGTCACGCCATCAACCCACGCTGACACAAAGTAATCCGGTTCCCCATACAACTCGTTGTCAACATTCAGAGCGCGCTGGGACCACAATTTCAGGGTTTCATGGCGCTTCCACGCCTGCTGCAAAAACGGAAAAATGAAACTTTCCCTTAAAAACGTTTCACTTTCTTGAATCGCCTGTCTGTCCAACAAGAAATCTAGATTCTCAATAAACCAACTGGGAGGTTCAAGCCGCAGATCGGGTATAAATCGTTCTGGACGGATTTGTAGGGGATATGTTTGAATAACTTGTTCTACACTTTTGAAATCGCTGTATGCCATCTGAATATCCTGCGTTCTGACTATCATCGTTAGTAGGGAACGCAGATCTGCGTTCCCTACTGAAATGCGTAAGTCCTAATCTGCCCATTCATCACACAAAGTCCATCGGCATCGGCTTAAACTGGCACCCTTCGACAAATACTTCAAAGAAGTCAGCGGTTGTTTCCAATTCGACATGTTCAATCCCTTTGACCAGACGCTCGATAGCCTCACGTTTCTTGCGTGAGAGGAGAACCTCCTTCGCCCCTTGTACCGCGGCATTGCCGATCTTGACGATGCGATCTTCGTCCACCGGTGCCAAAAAACCGATCTCAATTGCATTACGAACATCCACATAGTTGGCAAAGCCACCCGCCAGATAGAGGCGACTCACGTCCGCCGGATTGATCCCGAACTTTCGCATAACGATGAATTGACCGCAGTAATTGGCAGCCTTCGCTTGAGCTAGATTGCTAGCATCTTCGCGGGAGAAGGTGATGTCGTATTCTGGTACGATTGGTATCTCTCGCGTTTTTCTGTCCCCGAATACACCCATTTCAGTCATCCGGTCATGGCGACGGAGTTCTGCCAGTAGATCGATTAGACCGGAACCGCAAATCCCTTGGGGGGCAACGCCGCCGATTGTACTATATTCAACCTGACCGTCTTTCCATCGGATCGACTCGATCGCTTCGTCGTAGCCCGGCATCCCGTATTTAATGCCGCCGCCCTCAAAAGCGGGACCTGCTGGACAGGAAGCGGCAATCAGCCGCTCTGGGTGTCCGACCACCACTTCGGTGTTTGTGCCGACATCCACTAGCATGACGACCTCTTTCTGGGATGCGATGTCGAGTGCGACCAGATCCGCTGCAACGTCGGCACCGACATGGCTGCCGATCAATGGCAGTCCATACACCTGTGCCTTGGGGTTGGCTCGGATTCCGAGCCGCCGCGTCTTCTCAATGAGCGACGTGGTTTTGCGATCGCCGGCGTGATATTGATGTTCGATTATCGATTGGTAAGGCTTTTGACCGATGCTCTGCACATCTAGCTTAAAGAAGATGTCCCGCATCGTCGAGTTGCCGACCACGACAATCTCGTAAATTTCTTGGCGGACAAACCCTAGTTGTTTCGCCATCTCCTGAATCTCGTGGTTGAGCGCGTTGATGACCGCCCAGCGTAACTCCCCGCCAAACTCTCCATCATACGAAATGCGGTGCATGATGTCGCTGCCGCCGAATCGTTGTGGGTTCTCAAAGGAACTGACATGGACGCTTTCACCTGTCTCCAAATCGACCAAGTCGATGACTACTGTTGTGGTGCCGAGATCAATCGCCAAGCCGTAGATGTGACCGCGATATTTGTCAACTGCCTCATCATCATAGTAAACCATATTTTCGCGGCGCGTTACTAATGGGTCAATTTGGAGAGGTTTTTCGTGTGTGCGGGTAAGGATCTTGGGAGTACGCCGCACTGGCAGGAACTCAATATTGACATCGGCGTCCTTAACCATCGCTTGGCAGGCGAGCCGATAGTTCTCCCGCAAAAACGACTCGGCTTCGTTCCGTGGGCGCAACGCCTCCATCCCCTCTTTGATCTCTACAATACATTCATGGCACTGTCCGGTGCGGTAGCAGGAGGTCGGCACCTGAACTGCGAGTTCATCGGCGTAATCAAAAATGGTCTTCCCGGCTGCGAGCGGATGCTTTTTGCCGTCATGCGTTACTGTTCCTACCCCGTAGCTTACTTCGCTGTCGAGGAAAGCACCTTCGGCAGCTTCGGTTTCCCACGCAGTCCGATAGTCAATTTTATCGTCTCCACCACACAAAAGTAATTCCTCCTCTGGTGCCCCGCGAACGCTAGTAGGGAACGCAGATCTGCGTTCCCTACCCACCAAACCCTCGCTAGGCGGTTTTCGCTGGTTTCGGCACCCAAATTTAGCAGTACATTGATCGAAGCGGTTTTTGTACGGGCATCGATGCATAGATTGCACGTCGGCATGGGCAACCATGCTTGAGAACATCTCTGATATTTTATCTAAACGTTTTTGATACTCTTCTTTGCTCATTGGTTTATTGGTGCATTAGTTCATGAAAACAATCCCAATGTTTTAACATTGGGTCAAACGGCGTAACTTTAGTTGATTTTGCGTATAAATGATGGTATACTTTTGATACGTCCAAAAGCGGGAGAATGTCACCCTTGCAGCCTTGCAAGGTCTCCCGCCTCTCCAGTGACATGGGGACTTTGGACGGGTGGCTAACCAAGCCATACTGGACGAAAACCAAGTCCAAAATTGTATAACCGTCGCGGCGGGACACGCCGAGACGTAAAAATGCCTGTGGAGGGGCTGTAAGACCACGCTATTTTGCATGGCAAATCTCATCGAAGCAGGTATACGGCAGGGGTGCCCTTAGCGGGGCACACCCGTAAGTCCGTTAAAAACTCTCGAAGGAGATACAAAGTGATTACTAATAAGAATCCCAATGTTTCAACTTTGGGAGCGGTCAATCCTACTCATCGTCCCAATCCTCGTCATCTTCTTCGAGGAATTTCTTTGCCAACGCCACGCATTCAAGGGCATCCTTGCCGTATCCGTCCGCCCCCATATCGTCGGCGAACTCTTGGGTCACCGGGGCACCGCCCACCATAATCTTAACATCTTCCCGGAGATCTTCATCAATAAAGGCTTCGATTGTTTTGCCCATATTCGGCATCGTTGTGGTGAGCAACGCTGACATTCCGAGCACGGGTGCCTCATGCTCTTCTACCGCTTCGATGAACTCATCGTCCGAAGTGTCCACCCCCAAGTCGTGTACGACAAATCCTGCCCCCCGCAACATCATAATGCAGAGGTTCTTGCCGATGTCGTGGAGATCGCCCTTCACCGTTCCCATGATTACAGTCCCGATGGGATCGATACCGGAGGCAGATAGAATCGGTTCAATATACGCCATCCCAGCCTTCATCGCTCGCGCACAGGCGAGGACTTCCGGGACGAAGATAAAGTTCTCTCGAAACTTGATCCCAACAATCCCCATCCCTGCGATGAGTCCGTCATCCATGATTTCGAGTGCTTCGGTGCCTGACTCTAGGGCGGCTTTGGTCATCTCATCCACACCATCGTTGTCTCCGTCGATGAGTGCTGCGGCGATGTCTTGCATCTCAGGGGTGGTTTGGGCAAATGTGTTAATAGCGCGCTCCCGTTCATCGGGACGCTCAATAAACTCCTCAATTTCGTCTACGATAATTTCATTCTGAATGTCAGTAATTTCTGCCATAGTTTTTTCTCTTTGGATTTTAAGTAAATTCTCGCAAAAGTTGATGTTTTGTTATTGGTATAAGCCTAATTCAATCAGACGTTGTCGCTCCGCAATACGTTTTTCATCGTTAAAACGCAGAATTTTTACTGTTACTCGTGCTTCAGCAGTAAGAGCACGGATTACCCCTTTTTCTAACTCAAAATGCCTGTCCCAGTTTTGAGTGCGCGGATTAAAAAATGGAACGAGTGTTCCTGTCTGTGGGTCGAATGAGCCTACGTTTGGTCCTTTGTAGCGATTACAGTACATACAAGAAAGTGCAAGATTTCTCTCATCCGTATTTCCACCATGCTGACGGGGCACAATGTGATCTGGCTCGTGCTTGTGCAACGAAAACGACTGGGGTAAGAGACAATATTCGCAGCGATTGCCGGCACGCCTTACGACGAATTGACGTACACTTGTAGATAGACCGGAAGGCACTTAGGCTCCCTGTTTTAGCTGTGATGTAACTTGTGTCTTGAGCATGATGACAATATGCTCAATTTGTTGCAGTTCATCGAGTTCAAGTTGCTCCATCTCCGATAACAATCCCGCTTGATTTAGTGTGAGCAAGCGTTGAAGCCTCTCCTGCGCCCGTTCAGAAACGTGATAGTCAAGTACCTCCTGCGGGTCAGGGTTTTTTGATAAAAACTGAATTGTCTCGGATGCGGTAGCAGCGGCCAAGGTCTTGAATCCGATGAGACTCAACTCGATAACAGTTGGAAGCCAAGAGCCAATCGGCTGAATTCGTCTTGCCAATTCATCAGGAACCTGCATTGTTAGCTGAACCATATTCTTCATCCTTACCAACACGGAATGTCTCTGTCCGGTCTTTAATTCAACTCCACATGTTCTTTGTGCCAATCCTGCACCGCTTTGGGAATTTCTTTGAGATTTTCAATAGCGGTCTGCAGCGGAATCGCACACTCTGGACCGACAAGCTGCACACCGGACTCCAGATTCTTGTAGACTTCTCCCCTAACGTCTTCGGGCCCTTTTGAGAAAAGCGTCTCAGGATTGTTAATGTTTCCGACCAGAGAGATCCGTTCCTTCACGACTTCCATGGATTCACCGGGTTCGTTTTTGGAATCGTAGTGGAAGGCTGCCATTCCTGTTTGGGCGATATATTCCATTCTGTCCACCGTCCGCCCACAGATATGCAGAATCAGCGGAATGGGAATCCGATCGACAAACTCAGTGTGTAGATCGCGGAGGTAACGCTCATAGTATTCGCCACTGACCAGATCGCCCGTTGCGTGGTCGGGTAGGGTCAGTGCATCTGCTCCCGCTTCAATCTGTGCGACTCCAAACTCTATCGTGGCTTCCTTCAACTTATCAAGCGCGAGTTTCGTTTGGCCCGGATCGTCCAGAGATAGCAGCAAAAAAGGCTCCACGCCGAAACAGTGATAGGCCTGAGACCAAGGTCCCATCGTCTTTCCAATAATAGCGACATCATCCCCGTATTCCTTCTTGAGAATCTTAATCGCGTCGAGCACGCATTTGGTATCCTGATGCGTCAAAAAGTCTGATGGGATCTTGATTTCATCGACATCCTCCCAGATCGGTTCACGCATTCTGACCGTGGGCCAATTATCCTTCTGCTCCCATTGGATCTTGCATCCGAGCGCAGAGGATTCTTGGATGATCGTGAAAACAGGCATAATCGTATCGAAACCTAACTCAGTATACCCGGTGGCGGCTAAACGTGCCATCAACTCAGGTTGACGGTTGGCTTCCGGGAATGGTGCGTCCACCAAGTCCATCAGTTCTACTGTGGCGACAGATGTTGGATTGCAGATTGGTGTTCGGTCCACAGGTTCTCTCTTCAACGCTGCCAAAACCCGTTCCTTACCGGTCATCGGTCCGACTGTTTGTTTTTGGGTTCCCATATTTTCCTCCTAATTCTGTTGGCTTGGGGCTGCGAGGACGCCACGCGATGCTGCCATCTCCTGTTCCCGCACGATGGCACGTACATTCGGGGCGCGAACCAGCAGCAAACCGAGCAGCGCGTCATGTGAGTGCCCACACGGAAACGCAACCGTATCGAGCGTTCCATCCACCTCTTCCATCTCTCCCAATTTCATTAAACCGCCAGCAATTGCGGAGATACGCCTCTCGGCGCGTCTGCCCTCGCCATCAGCCCGCACTTGGTAAATCCCTTCTCCAAGGCTATCAACCGTGATGGTAAGCCCCGATTTTTTGTCCAAGATCTGTAAGGGACGCGGTTCCACCGAATCGTTCGGAGAGAGCTTACAGGACTCCAGAAAAGTTCGCTTGCAGGCTAGCTGGTGTGCTGCCTCACAGGGAAACTGGAGCAGTCCATTTGTATCCTCAACTAAATTTCCCATGTGCGTCATCGTATTAACCGCAAACTGGATGCGCCCCTGAGCCCCTTCCATCTGGCTGTAGGTATGCACTAAAAACAGGGGACTTTCATCCTGCCCCTGCTGGTATAGGGCGATTGTAATATCGTGGAAATGAGGGTCCATCGGGACCAATTCAATACGTTTTCCAATATCGACCGTTTGACCCATGGTTGTCTCCTCGTTATCATTTTGGTTAGGTTAAATAAACGCAAAGACGCAAAGTCACAAAATGTCTTATCGACACGATTTGGCAATTTGGCAGGGCACTGGCAGGTCCAAAAAAAAATTTCAATCTCACATCGGGGGTTTATCATTAGCCGATGTCTCTCTGAACCCTGACGGGGCCTAGCTTCAGGGCGTTTGTAGATTTTTACCACGCAAGAGAAGAGGCACCCAGACGGCTTTTTGACCTGCCAAATACGCACTATTTATGGATCGTTTTTCACTGAAATGCTACCATAACCGCGCCAAATGTCAGGGATTTGGCAGGGCACTGGCAGGTCAAAACTCTGAAATGCGTAAGTCCTGTAATTGTTTTCACATTTCATGCGCCTTGTGTTTTGCACTTTCTTTTTCGCTCATGTTAAGAAATCGTGCAACAGAAACCGAGTTTTCAAGAAAAAACTCGGTTTATCTTTCTGCTGTGCGCTTTCTTTTTAGATGAGCCGTAGCTTTTAGCTCTTAATTTTGCTTGACAACGGAACGTTTTATTCGCATAATAATTAATGGTCTGACCTTTGTGGCATAAGTTTAACCCAAAATTGGGGAATTGTAAAGCAAAATTTTTATTAAGGATTTGAATGCCTGAGATTTGTCGATTTTTCGGTATCATAATACGGATGTATGTGGAGCCTCGAGCTCCTCATCATCGCCCTCATTTTCATGCTTATTACCAAGAGAACGTTGGTGTATATGCCGTTGATACGATTGAATTAATCGCTGGTCAATTACCCAGACGGCAGCACCGTTTGGTAGAGGCTTGGGCAGAGTTGCATCAGAGAGAATTGCTGGCAGATTGGGAACGATTACAATCGGGCCAAATGCCATTCAAAATCGATCCGCTTCGATAAAGGAGGGCGGCATGAGTCATCCAATATATCGCGTCGTTTTTTTTGAAATACAGGCACCTTACACACTTCGAGTCTGTTTTGATGACAATACGGAACAGATTATAGACTTCCAAGACACATTAGAAGGAGAATTGTTCGGGCCACTTCGCGATGGTTCCTTGTTCAATCAGGTTCAGATTGATCCAGAAGTCCATACGTTGGTATGGCCGAATGGGGCTGATTTTGATCCAGCGACCTTACATGATTGGCATGAGCATTTGCCGGAACTTAAGAGAATGGCGAAGTGCTGGTCTCTTGCAAAAACGGCAGGATAACATATTAACTACCAATGCCATTGCAGCGTTTTTCACTATCGTATGTTATGAAAATGCAAGAACAGGAAAAATTAGCGGTGAAAGAAATGAAGCCCGATACCCGCACCTCTGTGAGTGATGGGATTGTAGAGCAGATGGTTGACCTTATTTCCCGGGACGTGCTGAAACCCGGGGACCGGTTGCCTTCTGAGCGGGAATTGTGTAAGCGGTTGGGGGTGGGGCGGAGTTCTTTGAGAGAGGCGTTGCGTTCCCTTGCCGTCATGGGGATTATAGACGGACGGGTTGGAGATGGCACCTTTGTTTCTAACAGCAATAAGCGGTATCTGGAGAAAACGTTACAGTGGGGGTTGCTGCTTGACCGTAAAAGGGTTCAAGACCTTATCGAAACTAGGCTTATGTTAGAATCTCAGACAGCGTTTCTGGCTGCACAGCGCGTCACACCTGAGAATATTGAGGCGATCGAGGAGACCTTGCGGGGGATGGAAGCGTCGATCGGACAGCCTGAGAAATACTTGGAGTTCGATTTACAGTTTCACCTGACCATCGCACGCGCAACACAAAATTCGATACTCTACAGCCTTCTGAGCATGATACGGGGTTATCTGCAAGAGTGGATTAAGGGAAGTCTCGCTGAGCCGTCAACAGGTGAGGAGACGCGGGCAGAATTGTCGTTACTGGAACACCGGAAAATCCTTGATGCCCTGAGAAAGGGAGAGGCGGATCAGGCGCAGCAGGCGATGACGGAACACATTCTCTCCAGTAGCGTAGATCTTCAGAGGTGATAAGAGTCTTATCTTCGATAGGTGTTGAAATATGAGACGAATCCGCTATAGCGTTGCCATAAGTTTGGACGGCTACATCGCTGGTTTCGGCGACGAGTTTGATTGGATTGTTATGGATCCTGATATCGACTTCGCCGGGCTGTCCGAGCAGTTCGATACCTATCTGCTCGGCCGGCGGACGTTCGAGGTCACACGCAGCCACGGACAGGCGGCGATACCCGGCACACGAACGTTCGTGTTCTCGCAAACGTTACGGCAGAGCGACTACGACGATGTCACGATCGTCGGTGAGAACTGGAGACAGGTGGTGCAGTCGCTCCGTGAGGAAGCGGGAAAGGACATCTGGTTGTTCGGTGGAGGTGCCCTATTTCGCAGCTTAGCCGAAGAAGGATTCGTCGATACGGTGGAGGTTGCTATCATCCCAATCGTACTCGGCGGGGGTATTCCGCTCATTGCCGAACCGTCCACGCGAATCACGTTGACGTTGAAGGAGCACACGGTGTATAAGAAGACCGGTATCGTCTGGCTAGTGTACACCGTGAACGATACTAGGGCATGTTGACATTTTGATACTGCTCATTCGGCAAACGCTGTAATCATCAGGCAATCTGCCATAAGTAGCGCGAACTGTTAGCAGGCTGGGATCACAATCTAACAGATCGTGGTACAAAAGCAGATAAGGTTGTCAAACAACAATAATGAGAACAAAGATCACAATCTAACAGATCGTGGTACAAAAGTCCGAAATCGTCTCTGACGTGCGAACAAAGGGTTGGCAGACCCAATCCCTACGAAGGATTATGCGTTTGTGCTCCTTCTTGATGGTTTGGTTGCGATGAAATGTCAACAGAACCTAGTCAAGTGTGAGCACATCAAGTTGTCAATCCGTCGTCCGCCGGAAGTAATCCTCAAGCCCACCCATTGGCGTGAATCCCAATATCCGTTTTGCCTTCTCGACTTGGTATTTTCCCTGTGCGAAATAGCTGAGTAGGTTGAAGGACTGGAAGTTGCCGGGAACAGATTCAATCTCTAATGCCAAGCGACAGGCGTGTTGCAGGTCTTCCCACACCACTGTGAAGGGTGGAAAATCGCCTTGGACAGCTTCCGTTGGCTTCGCGCCGAGACCGTTAAAGAGAAAACAGACGGTTTGGATGTCGTATGTCCGGGAGAAAATCTCGCATATCTCCATGCTGAGGTACTTGGTAATCCCGTAATAGCCGACACCCGGTGCTCGTGGCACATCGTCAAGGTCAAATTCGGGATCGTATGCGTGACGAATTGATTGGGGACCGGTGTGAACCACCTTCTTAATGCCAAGTTCGGCGGCGGCTTTCATCACGTGATATGCACCCTTCGTGCTCACCTCAAAACTGATTACGGGATCATCGCGGAGGACAGCGAAGTTCATGATGGCGTCTATCCCACGGCATACCTCCAATACATCTGGATATGAAGTTATATCAACATTGATAATCGGTTTCCCATCTGGATGCGGCACAATATCCGAGAGATACAGATCGTAATCCTTTTCCAAGTCTGGCGTGACGTAAGGGGCGATATTGCCAGACGCGCCCAAGACAAGCACTTTTTTCATAACTGAATTCTCCTATCCGTGAAACGTGAAACGTAAAACGTGATTGCGTAGAGACCCTTCCAACCTTCCTTTGCTTCCATTCTTCCCTTTCTTCACTCGTAGCAACAAGGTCCAAACGGGTCATCTTTTTTTAACTTTTACGCTACGCAGATGAGTCGGTTGTCTTCAGGTAGAGGCTCTGAAAATCGTGAGTGGGTTGATACCCGATCCCCCGTGCTTGGTCGATCAGAAATTTAGGGTTGGGGATATCCGCACAGATATGATAGACCGCCCACCGCTGTGCCCACCATGCGCTGTTGCTACTGTCCCGATTCAAGACGCAGCGGAACGCACCCGCGGCATCCCGGATATCGAGCCATGCAAGGTTTGGCGTTTCCCCCTGAACCGCTTCCTCAAACACTAACTCTCCCAACCGCAGCCCTGTTACCGTGACGAGGTGTTCCCGCGCAAACTCGCGAACGGTCAACTCACCCAAATACTTTGTCATTTCCACAATTTCCGGCGACGGGAGAGGTTTCCAGAGTTCGGTGATATACACATCGTCGGGGTAGTTGTTGAAAATAGATAGAGTGCTCGCATAGATAAATCTCTTTATCCCCGCTTCAACCGCTGCGCTGAAGAGGACATGTGTGCCTCGTGTCGCCAAGTCTAGCAGCATCTGCTCACGCTTTAATTCATCAGATGGCAGATCGGTCGGTGGTTCGCCGGTATGAATCAGGGTATCAATCCCCCGAACCGCTTCCCACGAATCATCGGGATCCAAGATGTTTCCCTGAATAAAATCGCAGCCTTCTGCTGCGTGAACCGGTACACTGTCCATGAGGCGTACACTGTGGTCAGCCTTCAGTTCAGTCGCTATCGCCTGTGACAGTTGACTGGATGCACCGGTAATGAGAATATTCATTGAGTTACCTCCTTCGCATTTTCGTTCATCATATCAGACAACCCCGAACCTGTCAATTTTTTTCCTTTCTTCCGCCGAAAGATGATATAATATTCTGAGTTATCATCCTGATAAACAGAGTAGTGCTTGGTAAACGTAGGGAATGCAGATTTGCGTTCCCTACGGAGATATTAGAAAGGATAACTTCTTGCAAAACAGTCAGTATCGCCAAATCCAGAAAGTTGCTGTGGTTGGAGCGGGGACAATGGGATCTCAGATCGCTGCCCATATTGCCAACGTTGGTATTCCGTGCGATCTGCTGGATATTCCGCCCACTGAGCTCACCGCTGAGGAACGTGCCAATCACTTGACACTCGACAGTCCCGCTGTGCGGAATCGGATCGCACAATCGGCGTTGGATCGGATGAAAAGCGCGAAAACCCGCTCGCCGTTTTACGTCCCCGACGCCGCGGAGTTGATTCGGATTGGCAACTTTCACGATCACGCCGAATGGCTGGCAGAGGCAGACTGGATTATAGAGGCGGTGGTCGAAAACCTTGATGTCAAGAAGCAGGTGCATGGGCGGATTGACCGGCATCGCAGGCGCGGGGCACTTGTGAGTTCTAACACCTCCGGGATTTCGATTCGTGCAATCGCTGAAGGGCTCTCGGACGATTACCGGGAATGCTTTCTCGGGGCACATTTCTTCAATCCGCCGCGCTATATGTACCTAATCGAACTCATTCCGATGGACGCAACCCGCTCGGATATAGTCGAATTTATCTCCGATTTTGCGGAACACACGCTTGGTAAAGGGGTTGTCCGTTGTAAAGATACGCCGAACTTTATCGCCAACCGGATCGGTATTTTCTCAGTCCTGCACACCATCCACCTGATGCTTGAAGAAGGATATACGATTGACGAGGTGGATGCGATTACGGGTCCACCGATGGGGCATCCTCGGAGTGCGACTTTCCGTTTGGGAGACATCATTGGGCTTGATGTGCTCGTGGATGTGGCGAACAATGTCTACGAGAATGCACCTGACGATGAGCAGCGCGAGGTTTTTCGGGTTCCCGATTTTATCTTACAGATGGTTGAAAAGGGCTGGCTCGGCGAGAAAACGGGCGGCGGCTTCTATGAGAGGCGTCGCGGTGGAAACGGCGGTGAGATCTGGACGTTAGACTATAATACACTCGAATATGTGCCTCGTTCGGAGGTCCGGTTCGATTCGATCGGTGAGGTCAGACGAATTACAGACGCAGGGGAGCGACTGAAGCGACTGATTGACAGCGATGACCGTGCGGGCCGGTTTGCGTGGAAATGCCTCAGCCATACGATGCGCTACGCAGCGGCGCGCATCCCCGAAATCGCGGACGATATAGAGAGTATTGACAATGTGATGAAGTGGGGGGGCAATTGGGAGCTTGGGATTTTTGAGGCGTGGGACGCAATCGGTGTATCGGAATCCGTTGAACGGATGAAATCAGAAAGCCATACGATTCCGCCGCTTGTTGCAAATCTGATAGATTCAGGGCGTACCTCGTTTTACAAAACATCGTCCAACAGCCAGCCCGTGAAATCCAATGCGGACGCGAGCCTCATTGACATGGGCGATGGGGTCCTATGTCTTGAGTTTCACAGCAAGATGAACACGATTGATAACCCAAGCATTGAGATGATGTTTGAGGCACTTGATGAGGTAGCGCGCAATTTTGAAGGACTCGTCATCGGGAATCACGCGGACAACTTCTCCGTCGGTGCGAACCTTGCCTTGATGCTTGAGCGGGCTCGAAACAAAGATTGGGATGCGCTTGAGGCGATGATCTCCGCCTACCAAAGGGCGAACATGAGATTCAGACTTTCCCCCAAGCCGGTAGTCGCTGCGCCCACAGGTATGGCTTTGGGCGGGGGATGCGAAATTGCATTCGGGGCAGACCGCATCTGTGCTGCTGCCGAAACTTACATCGGTCTGGTTGAGGTGGGTGTTGGGCTTATCCCGGCTGCAGGCGGTGTAAAGGAGATGGCGATCCGCTGCCTAGAAGGCGTCCCGTTAGATGCGGACGCTGAACTGTTTCCGCACTTTAAGCGTGCCTTTGAAACTATCGCCTATGCCAAAGTATCTGAGAGTGCTGCGGGCGCGAAGCGGCTCGGCTATCTCCGTGAGACGGATGCTGTTTCAATCAATCGGGCGCATCACCTTCATGATGCCAAGCAGCTGGTACTAGCGATGGCAGCGGAGGGGTATCAGCAGCCTCAACCGAGGGGGGTATTTGTGCTAGGAGAAACGGGGCTTGACCGCTTGAGAGCGGAGATCGATCTCGCGCAACGCGCCGGGCAGCTCAGTGATCACGATGTGAAGATCTTGAATCAGCTTGCGTTAGTTCTTTGTGGTGGGGAGATTTCTACACCACAATCTGTATCCGAGGACTATCTCCTTGAGTTGGAGCGCGAGGCGTTTCTTAGACTCTGTGGTGAGGAGAAAACACATCAGCGGATCGAGTACACCCTCAAGACGGGGAAGCCGTTGAAGAACTAAGTTGTAGTGAACGCAGATCTGCGTTCACTACGAACTCAGGTGATTATTTTATGGAATTTGGTGAGTTTGAACTTTTTGTGGTAAGCGATGGCACATTCCGACTGGACGGGGGTGCCATGTTCGGCACGATACCGAAGGTGCTATGGGAACGCACCCATCCTGCTGATGATCGCAACCGAATCCTCATGGGGCTAAATTGCCTGTTGATTCGGACGCCCACGGAGAACATTTTGGTGGATACCGGCCTCGGCGATGCCTACGATGAAAAATTTGCTTTTCTGTACGGTGTTGACAAATCCGAGACGGATTTGCTGAGAAGTCTCGCAGCGGTGGGGGTACAGGCGGCGGATATCAATAAAGTTATTTTGACGCACCTGCATTTCGATCATGCCGGCGGGAATTGCTTTCAGGAAGAAGCCGGAGAATTTAGACCCACATTCCCGAACGCTGTCTACTACATCAACGAGGGGGAGCTGGCGTATGCAAAAGATCCTGACCCACGCAGTAGCCCCAGCTATCTCCCATACACTTGGGAGCCGCTTGAAAAGCGGGGACAGGTTGCGCCTATCTCCGGGGAGGTAGAGGTTGCCCCCGGCGTGGCGATACTGTCTGCACCGGGACATACACCCAACCATCAGATTGTTACGGTGAAATCAGGGGGATTGACCGCGTGTTTTCTGGCGGACTTGGTCCCGACACCTTCGCACTTGAAAACACATTACGTAATGGGATTTGATCTTGACGCTTTGACTGCGATGAAAAACAAGGAACGGGTATTGAAACAGGCGCAGGCGGAAAATTGGCTACTCGTTTTTGAACATTCGCCGGGGGTCAAAGCGGGTTACTTGACTGAGGACCTTCAGGTTGAGCCCGTTGAACTCGCTTCCCTGTGAGGATAGATGTGATATTTTTTGTTAATATCGTTCCAGTGGTGTAGGTTGGGTTGAACGGTTAAATGTGAATCTATGTCAAGGACAATAGTGGTGCTGCTTTTCAACAATAGTCCTTGATAGATAGGTATAGTGAAACCCAACACTCAATCCAACCAACAATCAAGCGTTGGGTTTCACTATATTTGGGAGATTTCAAGCGGAATCAAGCCTCGCAATTCAAATGTAATTAGGAGTTACGCACTTCGCTGGCAAACATCGCACACCCCGTACAGGTTAGGCAACCTGTACCCACTATTACAGACTGGGAACCCCCAATTTCTTCAAGAGCAGGTGACGCGCCACGAAGGCAGCGGCGATATTTATATCAACTGCGTAAGTCCTATGTAATAACCCAAGTTGCTACCTATAATTGAGTAGTTGGTTGGAGTTAAAGTTGATAGATACTGCTTGCTAATACAAACAAGACCACTTTCAATTCAAATCCTTGTTGTGTTACGGCATGAATCGAACGAGGCAGCAATCGCTCAATTAAACTGCCAGCGGTCTCGACAGACTTACGATGGCAAGCCGCCACATAGGTCTCCCACTGTGGATAAGGTCGCTTGGAATTCTGTTTGCGTGTCGGCTTGAGGTCCACTCCAATGGTTGCCAATATATCCTCTATCTCATAGTTATTGTATGCTTTATCCCCGTAGACACAACTGCCCGGTGGTAAGTCAAAATCAAAATACTGTAATCCCTCGACATCACTCATGCTTGCTGGCGTTAGAAAAAACTCAACAGGCTGTTGGCTCGCTGTCACTAACAGGTGAACTTTCAAGCCATAGAAGTACCGACGCTTGGACGCTTGATACCCACGAAATGCCTCATCGGTATACAGTTTTGACCGACTAATGCGGATATTGTCACAGACCGCAATAGGCAGTGTATCTATCGCATAAATCTGCTGTTGATTGAGTTTTACATAACTTTCGGCTAAGATTTTGAACAATGTGATGAACATCGGTTTAATCCGATGCAACCGTCGATTGAAACGACTTTTTGACAGCATATTGGGGATATAGCCATGAGTGTGTAGAAAGTCACAAGTCACTTGGAAGTTACCACCGAAAAACAACGCAGCGACGACTCCGGTGGTCATGACCTCGGCGTCAGTCATCTGCGCCTGTGGAGAGGTTTTTGAGTTAAGTGCTTCTAACAGCTTGTCACAGAGATAGAAAATGGTTACAATTTGTAGGTCCATGGGTTTCTCCTTTTGAGGGGGTATGGGTGAATCCCCTCAAGTTTAACGGAAAACCCATGGATTTTCAATAACTAGCAACTTGGGTTATGTAATATTCAGTATTTTTTTAGTTCCGTTCAACCCAACCTACTCTTAACTGCCAAATGTAGCGCGAACTGTTAGTTTGCACGCTAGGATCACAATCTAACAGATCGTGGTACAAAAGCGCACTTTCACGAAACAGTTTTTTGAACAGGAAGCGTCCCGATGAAAAACGGAGTTGGGTTTCACTCTATCTGTCTATAAACAGGTGTTGTTGGACGAGGGAGCCTCTATTATCCTTAATAGGGATTGCCGTTTAACCGTTCAACCCAACCTACGGACTAGTAAATGTCAACAGAACCCAAGAGAAACCGAGTTTTGCCGAAAAAACTCGGTTTCTTTGGACGATTTCTTAGAGCCTGTTTTAAAATTCATTTGATATGGTTTTGCATCAAGTAAATGGAAGCAATATACACCATAGCTTCAGCAGTCTGAGCAGACCGTTCATAGTCCACAGTCAATCGGCGAAACCAAGCGAACCAAGAAAAGGTGCGCTCCACAATCCATCGCAATGGGACCCCTGTAAATCCTGATTGCTTAACAGATGGCGCAATGTCCAATCGACACTGATGCGCCATATATAACCAGTCACCTAATTCTCCACGATAACCAGCATCAGCACAGACTAATTGAATCGTTATGTGCCAATTAAAGACCTCTTTGAGTAACTCTATTGCGACTTGATTATCACTGACATTGGCATCGGTGACCTTGACTCCCAATGGGATGCCAATGGTATCGGTGACTATATGACGTTTACGCCCTTTGACTTTCTTATGTGCATCAAAGCCGCTACTATCTGCCAGTTCGGTCGTCTTGACCGATTGGCTGTCAATGATAGCGACTGTCGGTGAAGGGGCTTTGCCAATATCACAACGGATTTGGTTATGAAGTGCTTGATGAATCAGAATCCATGTGCCATCAGTTTTCCATTTTCTGAAACGGGAATAGACCGTTTGCCATGGTGGCATCTGATGGGGGAGCATTCGCCATTGACAGCCGGATTTGACTACATAAAAAATAGCGTTGATAATTGCGCGCAACCCCCATTTGAGCGGTCTGCCTACCGGTGAAGGTTCTGGCAGATAGGGTAACAGGTTGTCCCACTGGGCATCGGTCAAATCTGTGGGATAGGTTGTTTGGGTCATGTTTAGCCCTTTCATTGGAATGGTATTTACAGCTCCAATGAATAAACGTAAACATGAACTCTTGAGTAGAATCGATCTTTTTAAAACAGGTTCTTAATATGAGTGACAGCCGAAAGGAAAAAAAACAGAAAAATGGTAGATAAGAAATACCTTCTCACTGACGACCAGATGCGCCACTTCATTGTTAACGGTTATGTAATCGTCAACACGGATCTCCCAGCGAGTTTTCACGATTTCATTTATGAGCGAACAGAAGAGGTGTTTGAAAAGGAGGGTAATCCGGGGAATAACCTGTTGCCTCGAATCCCTGAGATTCAAACGGTCTTTGATGATAAGTGGGTTATCGGTGGGTTAATCAGTGTTTTGGGTGAGGATTACTACATGCAGCCCCATCGCCATCCTCACTTTAATCGACCGAAAAGTGAAGGACAGCGAATGCACCAAGACGGTGGCAGGCGATGGTCGCATCACACGCGAAGATTGTTGGTTTTTTACTATCCACAGGATACGCCCATAGAGCTCGGTCCTACTGGAATCGTTCCGGGGAGTCACTACTATAATACCCCTGACGGCGCAACGGTCAGCGATGAACTCCCGGTTTGTGGCAAAGCTGGCACGGTGGCGATTGTAAACTATGATTTGTGGCATCGCGGTATGCCGAATCGTACCGACAAGAACCGTTACATGATGAAGTTCCTCTTTGCTCGCATGTCGGAGCCGGAGTCGCCTTCGTGGAATAACGAACAGGTGGAGTGGGATCAGCGTGATCCGATTGGCAATGGTGTACACCAAAAGATGTTCCAGCACGTTTGGGACTGGCATCATGGAAAAACGAACGGAGATACACCGAGCAACGGTCAATCGATGCAATCTGTACCGAAACTTATCGAAGGGATGGGTGATGATTCGGAGTCAAAGGGTCTCAGTGCTGCTTATGCGTTAGGCGAATTTGGAGAGCAGGTGGTGCCTGCGTTGATGGAGGCGTTTGGGGGCGAATCCGAAACGGCACGGCGAAATGCCTATTATGCGTTGAATGCGATCGGCGCGCCTGCGGTTGACCCGCTCATAGGCAACTTGAAACACCTAGATTCACAGGTGCGTGAGACCGCTGCGGAGGCGTTAGGAGATATTGGTTCTCCCGCACATGCCGCTGTTCCGGAATTAGTAGGAGTGTTGCAAGATGAATCGGAGGAGGTTCGTTCCCGTGCGGCGGAAGCGTTAGGGACAGTCAGTCAAGGAGAGTCAACAGCCATCCCCGCATTAAGCGCAGCACTACAGGATGGGGATGAAAGGGTCCGGCGAGATGCCCTCCTTGCATTGGCGCGGATTGGTTCCCATGCGGTTGATGCTGTTGATGCGTTGGGTGGGATGTTTTCCGATGAAAACCGGTATGTGCGCGGCGATGCGGTTCATGCTTTATATCGCATCGGTACGCCGGAGGCAAAGGAGGTTTTACTTCAATTTCTGATGAGGACTCGGTGGTGCCCCTTGACCAACCGAGAAAGCACGCATTAGGGGGTGATACGGGGTTGCAGCTGCTGATACGGGATACGGTCAAAGATCGAGAATGCCTTGTAATAGCAGTTCACCCCCTGTAGTTCGTAGTGAACGCAGATCTGCGTTCACTACAATCTGGTGGAGTGCATAAGTCCTGAATCATTTCCCTTTTATCTCGTCCCAATCTACTTCATCTTCGTCCTTCTTTGCGTCGCTGTCATTGTTCCTCGCTCTGCCGCCACGACGGCCACCACCTCCACGTTCTCGTCGGATTGCCTCTAGCTTCCGACGACGTTCTTCCGGTGAGGCGGTGCGTAACCACTCGCGCAATGCGTCGCGTTCCCGATTCGCCCCACGCCGTCCGGCTCTTTGAGTTTGGCGTTCATCATCTGAACGCTCTGCGGAAGCTTCAGAGTTTCCGCCTCCACCTGATTTTTCTCCTGAACGACTTGAACCGCTGAGAAACTGCATTGACTCCGCTTTGAGGGTTACAATGTCATCTGAGGCTTTGAGGCTTACTTGATTCGCTGCGATGTTTTCGACAATTGCGTCGCCAACCTTCTCTCCTTGGGCTACATAATAGAGTTGGCTGGATTTTCGTTCCATCACGAGGGCTTTTGCAACTGTTCCTCGTGTGCCAATCCATGTGGCGACCAATGCGTATTCCGGATCTCGATTTGGTCTTTGCCAACCCAGCGGACGGAACAGGTTATTTTCGATGATAACGCGATAGAAATCTCCACCGTTGTCTCGCGCTTCAACTTGCTTCCGATCCACGCGCTTTTCAACTCCGTTCCGACCCCGTTTCAAGGACTCCGATGAATCGGAGGATTTTTTAACCTGCGCGTACACGGATTGGGAGTTGGAGAACAACAAGCTCATAGCACAGCACATCAATAAGACAGTGCACAAACGGTGCATTTGAATCTCCTCTCTGGTACATCATGTAACCGCATTTTTGCGATTGAATCGGCGTTTGCAGTGATTGTTGTTGGGTGATGCGGTAAACAACAAAGAACTTTCCATTGAGTAAGGTGCGGAGGTACTACAAACGCAAACTTCAAAATTAGACAATTTGACTTTAGCAGATTAAGAAGGTAAAATTTATGACTGAACCCTTAGACGCTAAACCTTATCTTTTTGTTCAGAAAAATTTTCGCACAGCACTTTCGCGCTCTCAATTTCGTCCAATTGCAACAACTCAGGATTTACGCGCTCCAGACTGTAGTTGCCCGTTTCTTAATCCCGATTTATCTGGGATTCATCGGGCGTTGGCAACGGTGTCCAGTAGTGCGTAGGTTGGGTTGAACGCAGTCAAGAAATCCGATTTGGACACATCAAACACCTATCAAACTGGAGACTCTGTAGATAGCATCGAAGAGAGAGTGAAACCCAACTTCATACCTCACGTTCCCGGACATCTGCTGGGAAAAGCGTTGGGTTTCACTCAGGTTTTTGAGATTTGAATGAGAGTTGTGCATCGGCATCGGGTTGTACGGTTGTTATTTTTATTTGACTTTGGTTCAACCCAACCTACGTGTCCTCTACAGTGGTTACGGCATACGGAGTATGCCTATTACTATGTGGGTTACTAGCAACTTGAGTTAAGATAAGTTGGGTTTCACTCAGGTTTTTGAGATTTGAATGAGAGTTGTGCAGCGGCATCGAGTTGTACGGTTGTTATTTTTATTTGACTTTGTTCAACCCAACCTACGTGTCCTCTACAGTGGTTACGGCATACGGAGTATGCCTATTACTATGTGGGTTACTAGCAACTTGAGTTAAGATAAGTAAGGAGAGCTAACGCTCGGCGGTTAAAATAGAATCAGTATTCATCTATATTTTGGCACATAAACCCCAACTTATTTTGCATCGTCACAGAACTACAAGATTGCGGAGGAAAAATTGACGACACTCAATGGCTGCTCCGCCGAATAATATAAAAGGGGATAACAATGCAAATCAATTTTCAGAAAGTAGTAGATCTGTCTTACACGGTTGATGAAAACAGTCCACGCGAACTTCCGATTGACCCTGTCAAAATCTACGATACAGCAACAATCGACAAGGATGGCTACTTTGAAAGCCGAGTAGATTTATCCGGGCATTGTGCGACGCATATTGACGTTCCCTGCCTGATGTACGCCGAGGGATTCACCGTCGCTGAAATTCCACAGGACAAATTAACGGGATCTGCCGTGCTGATAGACCTATCAGACGTGAAACAACCGGGCGATGCCGTGACGGCAGAAGACATCGAGAAGTGGATTGCCGAAAACGGCGATATTCCGCCAGATAGCATCGTTTTCATGCGGACCGGCATGGATCAATATGCGTACCAAGATAGTTTCAACCGTCAATGGATTGGCTTCAGCGAGGATGCGGCGCGGTTGCTTGTCCAGAAAGAGATCAAGACGATTGGAACGGATGCCTGCAGCATCGACTCGATGGCTGGACATCCGCCTCAGCACGACGGCCTACCGCCCGCCCATCTCGTTTTTCTCGGTGCTGGTATCCCGCAGGTCGAAGATCTCTGTAATCTGAGCGAACTGCCGACGAACTTTCACGTGGCGATTGCGCCGATGAAGTTAGCGCGGAGCTCCGGTGCCCCGACGCGCGTCTTTGCATTTGTCTAATTGTAACTGTTCCTCTGAAAACGGATAAAACAGAGACATGAAAACTCAGACGGTCGGCATTGAATTAGAAGAAGCGGATCGAGAGGCATACAGCGATCAAGGTTTTTGGATTGGTCCCCAGTTATTCGATGACGCGACGGTGAAGGAGCTGCGTAGTGCAGTTTGCCGCACCATCCGCGGCGAGCGGGATTTCGATTCAATGCACTGGGGGCAGCCACCGAAATTCGACCCCCAAAGTCCAAAATTGGCACATGTGGTCAACGGTTGGTGGGTGAACGCCAAAATCCGCGAATTGATCCAATCCGACGAAATTGGTTATTTGGCTTCCCGACTGATGGGGACTCAGGAGGTCCGTCTGGTGCACGACCAAGTTCTTTACAAACCGGGGAATGGTTCCGAGTCGGAAGAGGTTCTGGATGGCAATGTTGGCTGGCATCAGGATGCCGCCCACTGGACTATGTTCAACTCTACCACCTTCTGCACCGCTTGGATTGCCTTACAGGACACCGACCTTTCCAATGGAAGTATGTGTTTTGTTAGGGGATCACATAAATGGGGGTTAATCAAAGACGCCGCCGGTTTTGCGAATAAAGACCTACACGCTTCGGAAAAGAGGTTTTCTCAAGGTGACCGGCGGTGGGTGGAAATTCCTTGCGTACTCAAAGCGGGTCAAGTCAGTTTCCATACGGGGTTGACCTTTCACGGTTCCGGTCCCAATCGGACGGATGCACCACGTCTTTCGATTGCGCTCAACATGATGCCCGGCGGGACGACCTATAACAAGCATGGTAGGGATAATTTGATTGGTGCCCAATTGGGACCCTATGTGAAACACGGGGACCTGTGCACAGATCCTTTCTTTCCAAGAATGTGGCCTCCGAACCGTGCTGATTAGCTAGGGTATGTTGACATTTATCGTAGGGGCGAGGTTTCCTCGCCCGACGGGTTGGGGAACCCAACCCCTACAGTGGGTTAGCCTATAAGCAGGTGTCAAGATATGAATCTCGACCTACAACCAGCACCTATTGAATCAATTCCGCCTTTATCCCATCGAGCGGTATATCGAGCAAATCCTCCCCAAAGATGATATGACCGTCGAAAATCTGTCCCGCCTCAAACAACAACCGTTCACGTATACCAGGGCGTGCAACCTGCTCCGTTAGGTGAACCAGCACCAGTGTGCTGACTTGGGCATCACGCGCGGTACGCGCTGCGTCCAGATGTCCTGAACAACAGCTCGTCAATCTGGGATCTGTAACAACTCCATTGATAAAGTGACACATGTGCACCAGCACATCGGCACCCGCTGCGAGTTCGGTGAGTTTTGCTGTTGGCCCCGTATCACCGCCAAAGACGATGGCATGTTCCTGTGTCTCCAAGCGGTAGGCGAGACAGGTGAGTTGGGGTTGGCAGTGAACGACTTCTGCGACCTTTACGCGCCAATCCGCACACTCCACTATGGTGCCGTCAGCGACCTCAGTTACCGTTGGGTTTGGTCGCTTGCGTGGCAACACGCCCCCGCGCTTTTCATAGATGAAATGGCTGCCGGGATGCTCGGTTCTTCCTGCCAGATCCGGTCCGAATACACCGGATTTACCGAAGAGCAGTTGGGTCATCCTTTCTGTGTTGGGGGGACCATACACACTTAGCTCTGGAATTTTGCCGACCCCCTGATCCCAACGTGACAACACCAGATAGCCGTAATCGACACAGTGGTCGTAGTGAAGATGGGTCAGAAATAGGTGTGTAATGTGGGTTGGTGACACGTCTTTTTTCAGTAGCCGCCGCACACAACCGGGACCACAATCAAAGAGAAGTTTCTCCTCGCCTAGGGTGACCAGATAACTAGAACCCGCACGATGGAGGAGTGGTGTTGGTGTGCCTGTTCCGAGAAGGGTTAAACGGATTGACATGTGGAATTGCTCCTACGGATCAAGGGTATTTGTATCATTTTTTGGGATATTATAGTGGATCGTAGAATTAATGAAATACGCCAAACCGGTGCGGTTGAATGAAAATTAAAAAAATAATTCGGTAATTTGCTAGCGATGCCGGCGCGGGGGAAAACCGCGCCTACCGTATGTTTCGAGGAAAATAGGGATTACCGATTTAAATACTTAAACTTCATAAAACCGCACCTACCGGGGGGCGAAAGTGTCTATTTATTTTTACCATAGATTGCTGAATAGGTGATGAATATCGTTGCGTTTGATGTTATCATGATTTATCCTAGCCTTCAACCTCTTTTTGGACATAAGGGAGGGCAATCGCATCTGTTTAGGAATTAGGTAGTTGAGCAATCAGGACACTGGGGGAACCCCGGTTGTAGCACAAATTGACTGACCTCCGGGCAAGTACAGGTTAGAAACCTGTACCCACAAGGGAATTTGGAGTGCCATCTGCTACAGTCAAAGTCATGCTGTGCATGAAGGCTCGCGCCAGATTTATCTGGTGAATGTGGAGGAGATTGTATTAGGGTGAGGATACGGATCACCGAACAATAGGGCATCTCCTGATTCATTTCCTGTTTTTTGTTGACACTTTACATGATGTGGCTATAATGTTGGCTAGTCCAATTTGCTGAGCGATAGGGTCATTTATGATAGATTTTAGAATTAATTGGACACTGTGAACGAGCGAGGTCAGGAACTTTGTTCGCGGAGTTACGGCACACGGAGTGTGCCTACTACTTTGGCAGTTTATCAATTTCACTGGGATACTGGAGGAGAATTATCCGGATTATTTTTCTACCCTAACCAACAGGAGAAATTATGGAGGAAAAAGAAACAATTGACGAGAATCAAGAGGAGATAGGCACGGTCGAAATTCCACCTGTTACTGGGGTGTTTGGTCAGTCGTGGTCAATGCAGAAACTGCTCGGCTTAATGGCTGTCTTTGGACCTGCCGCAATTGTTGCATCGGTCAGTATCGGTGCCGGCGAAACGATTGTCGTTGTCCGTACAGGTGCTTGGGCACGTTATGACCTCCTATGGCTCGTGCTTATAAGTTGTATCGTTAAAGGCGTTTTTCTTACCTATCTGCTCGGACGTTACACCGCCGTTAGCGGTGAATATCTTGGACATCGGCTGGTAAGGCTACCCGGACCGCGCGGTTGGTTTTTGCTTATGATTATGTTAGTTGAATTAATCGGTGGTCCGATGGCTTGGGTGCCAATTGCTAAACCGTGTGCAGATCTATTTCACTTTTTACTTAACGGAGTTCCGCAATCAATCCCCGAACCGATTTGGGAAAATATCTTTACCTCTGCCTTCATCGGTCTCGCTTTGCTACTCAGCCTGAAGATGTCATATAATAGACTGGAAAAGCAGCAGGTGATCATCTGCCTGATCCTTGTGACTGGAACGATTATCGGCACCCTGATGGTACGTCCAGATCTCTGGCAAGCATTCATTGGATCCGTAAATGTAGGACATCTGCCAGCGTTTCCAGAGTGGACACCAGACGATGCGCGTCAGAATCCGCTGCTAACAATGGCGACAACATTTGCTTACGTTGGTGGTGGGGCGATGGGTTATATCGTCTACGCTAACTGGATTGGCCTCCACCGTTGGGGGTTGACAGGACATCAAAATATTGATGCCATCCGCGACTATGCTTTCAAGCACGATGCGATTGACTACCTGCCCGATGCACCGGAACAGGTCAGCCGATTGCGACAACTTGTCGCACCGTTGCGGTGGGATGCTGGCATGGGTGCAGTCGTTCTGTTTATTGTAACGGCGGCATTTATGATATCTGGCGCTGCGGTCTTGTATCCACTAGAAAGTCGATTTGAAGGATGGAGCCTACTTACCGAGCAGGCTCACGTCTGGAGTAACATCCATCCCTCGTTGGTCTGGGTTTACTACATCTGTATCATTGCCGCCCTTTGGGGAACCCTACAAGCGGTGCCCGAAGTCCTTACCCGTGTATCGCACGAATTTTTAGAGGCACTGTGGCCCTCCCGCGAATGGCCCTATGCTAAAATCCAGCGTTTCATCTGTACCTATTTTTTCGTCTCCACCTTTATTGTCATTTGGACAGATCTAAAGTTTGATATTCTCACGCAGATTGCGGGCACTTTGGGAAACTTTGCGATTTCATTTGTCATGGTTCTTGCGTTGCGCTTGAATTCCAAACTCCCTAGCTCTTATCGGACGCACCGTGTGATGTGGATCGGCGGATTTATATCTGCGCTGATTCAGATTGCTTTTGCAGGCGTTAGTATCTGGAGTTTAGGCGGCAAAATCTTCGGTGGTGGACAGTAGTATATTTTTTAACGATGTGCTGTGGATTTGCCAATCCATGGCGAGCGGGCCTCTATAGGGGAATCCTCAACGGTTAATGGTAAATAATTCACGACTGACGATGCGCAGGGGGCATTCCTTGCGCACTTTCGAGGCATTTGGTAACCGTAGCTACCGGTTGCTTTGGCCCGCGAACTTCCTCGCCTATATCTGCCGGTGGATGCAGCTGACGCTGCTGGGCTGGCTTGTCCTAGAGTTGACGGATTCACCATTTTCGGTAGCTTTGGTCGGTTTCTTCGGGATGCTGCCGCTTCTGATACTTGGCATGGTGGGCGGTGTATTGGCTGATAGGGTCAATAAGCACCGAATCCTCATCATGACACAGGTAATAAGCTGTGTCGCTGCCTTTGCGATGGTGCTGCTGCTCAAGATGGAAGCGATACGTTTCTGGCACGCTTACGTCGTGATGGGGTGTACCGGCATCGGGTGGGCCCTGGATATGCCCTCCCGACGTTCAGCCATACACGATCTTGTCGGCAGAGCAGGGGTGACCAACGCTATGGCGATGGATTCTGTCGGTATGCAGGCGAGCCGTATGATCGGTCCGGCGTTGGCGGGCGCACTGATAACCACGGTTGATGTGTTGGGAGGTTACATCGTTGTTAGTGCAATCTATGTTGTGGCGATTGCCCTAATCGCAGCGGTGAACCTGCCGCCTGTCGACCGGAGCCGTCTTGGGTTGTCTAGCGTCCTTGGCAACTTGGTGGAAGGGTTCCGGTACGTGAGGCGCGACAATGTGCTGGTGGCAACCGTACTCGTCACCATCCTAATGAATTTGCTGCTCTTTCCCTACGCACAGATGATTCCGGTTATCGCTCGCGATGTCCTTTTGATTGGTCCCGGACTGATGGGAACGCTCCTAGGCGCTGAAGGGCTAGGCGCGCTTTTTGGTGCGATCTGTGTCGCTTCGATAGGGGTTATCCGGTTCCATGGACGGTTGTACATCGGCGGGTCAATGCTTGGGTTGGTTATGCTCTTATGTTTCTCGACGGTGCGGTGGTACTACATTGCCCTTCCGGTGCTATTTGTTCTCGGGTTCGGGACATCGGGCTTTTCAACAATGCAGTCAACCCTTGTGATGCTGCGCTCTAGGGAGGAGATGCGTGGACGGGCACTAGGCGTTATCAGTCTCGCCATCGGTGCTGGTCCGCTGGGGGCACTTATGGTAGGTGCTATTGCGTCAATGAGCAGCACACCATTTGCCATCGGAATTGACGCAGTGCTAGGGATTGTGTTGCTTTCGGTGATAGCCTTGCTGATGCCGTCGCTGTGGCGACAACCGATGGTTTCAGACGAGCGGACTCCCAAGGTCAATTGATGGCACAATCCGGGCTTACTATCCGAAGGGACGCCTGTACGAAAAGGCGGTTTCCTCGCTGGTGATGAATTCAAGCAGTGACGCTTGTCCGTCCTCGGTGGCTTTCCGAGCGCGTAGAATCGCCGGACCGACATCTGCGGGATCCGCTACCCGCTCCGCCCAGCCTCCCATAGCCCGTCCCATATCGGCATAGTTCCCACCAATGTCTCGTGTCCTGTACAACTCATGAGATCTCGCCATGTGCGTCGTCTCTATAGCCATGGTGGAGTTGTTCAGCACTACGGTGAGGATTGGTATACTGTTTCGGGCAGCTGTCTCGAAGTCCAACCCTGTCATCCCGAATGCAGCATCCCCCATAAAGTTGACCACGAATTTTTCGGGCGCAGCGAGTTTCGCCCCGATATTAAGCCCAAGTCCGGTTCCAAGTCCGTGCGACTTGCCCCAGCCTAGGTACGTTCGGGGACCACCTGATTGATAGAACGGCATTAGTTGGTCGCGAGGGCTTCCAGAGTCGTGGGTGACAATCGCTTCCGCCGGATCGACATTGTTCATGAACTCCCAGATGACGCGGTAGGGAGTGATGGGAACCTCATCCGATGTAAGTTTGGGCGTCCACTCCTTCAACCACGCTTTCCGAACAGATGCGATCTCTTCTGCAACTTTGTTGTCGGCTTGGTTGGTGCTTGGACGCAGGTCTTTGCAAGCCTCAATGAACTGCTGCAGTACTAGCTTGGCGTCCCCAACGACAGGATAGTCGGTGTAGTAATCTTTATCTATGTCTATCGGATCATTTGTCGCATGGATAAAGGTCTTACCCGAAGGAATAGTCGTGGTCATGCCGTGCTTTGTGAAGGAGGTGCCGATCCCGAATACCACATCGGCTTGACCCAAGAAGTGGTAGACACAGCCGTTCATAACACTTGAGCCGCTCCCCAGAGCCAAAGGGTGCTTTTCGGGGAAGGCACTCTTTCCCGCCAACGTGGTCATGACGGGCACCTGTAGCAGTTCTGCTAGCTCCACCAACTCCTCGGTGGCGTCCGCGCATAGTACACCCTGGCCGGCGTGGATGATGGGGGCTTTTGCGTCCAGCAGCGCGCGGGCTGCCGCAAGGATATCCTGAGAATCGGCTTTTGAAAGTGTGGATTTGACGGGCTTGTAACCCTCAAGGATTGATGCGTCTACCTCTGCGTCCGCGATGTCGGTGGGGATCTCAACCATGACGGGACCAGGCCGCCCCATCTTGAGCCTAGCGAATGCCCGGCGCATTGTCTCGCCAACCTGCGAAGCGGTGCTGATCTGCTCGACGGATTTGGTGATGTCTGAAAAGCTGCGTACCGAGCTGAAGAGAGGGAATACGCCATCACGTGCTCTAGGGTGACCCAGTGGGAGCAATAGCATGGGCACGGCGTCTGAGTAGGCGGTGGCAACGCCTGCGAAGGCGTTTTCGGCACCGGGCCCATTCTGCATGGCGAACACCCCCGGTGGGCTTCCGTTATTTACTCGTGCGTAGCCGTCTGCGATACCGACCCCTACCCGTTCCTGACGGCAGATGATTGGTCGTATGCCAACCTCGGCGGTTGACTCGATCAGAGCGGTTGTGGGATAGGCACTGAGGTACTCAACGCCCTCCTTCTTCATGATATGCGCTATGGCATCAAGAACTTTCATGGGTCATTAGCGTTCGATTGTAGGAAAGCGAAAGACGAAAAAAACGTGATCCCTCGCTTTCCCGCTTTTTACGTTTCACGCATCACGTTTCACTCGTGATACCTGACCGGAGAACGTATCCACAGTTACAAACTAGCACCACTAGTTATCTACGTTTAAGCACATCTAGGATCGTCCGTTTTCCAGCGGTGGAAGGTGGGATTGTCATCGCTCCCCGACAGCCGGCTGCGCGTCTCATACCACAGATTTGCCCACTCCTCGGCATCGTGCAACTCACTCTCCGGATTGGAGCGGCTGCGCGCAACAAAGCCTGGAAATGCACTGCGTCCGGTCGGCTGACCCGTTGGGTTGTAGCGCAGGTCGAAGCTCCAGCGGATATTATCGCTGTTATTTGGCAGCGAGCTATGACAGTTGAGACGGTGAAAAAATAGGACGCCTCCGCGCTTGAGCGGGATCGGTACGCTATCTGGCTCACGCAGAAATTTGCCCGGAATGTGACGACCAAATCCTCTTGACAGGTCGGTGCTCGTAATGCAGTGCTGCAGTAATCCTTCACGGTGGCTTTTGGGAATAACTTCGAGGCAGCCATTTTCAATCGTAGCATCCCACAAGCCGAACCAAACTGTCAGCATATCGGTTTCATCCGCCTCTGGTGTGACAACCCCAGTATCCTGATGCCATGGGGTCGCCCCTATCTGGGGACGTCCGGTATCTTCGTTGATTGGACAGAGGTGCTCCGGCGGCTTCAGCCGTACATGCTGCACAGGGTTCGAGTAAATTTCGGGACCAATCAACGATTCAATCGCATCAAGAAGTCTCTCGTTACGGAGAAGGTGGAAAACTTTCGGTCCCACCCACATCGGTGTGTCTGGCTGCACATTCTGCTGCGGTAAAGAAAAATCGAAATACTGTGCATGTACCCTACCGGATTCAGCGTAAATTTTCGTCAGTCGATCGCCAAACGGCAGGTCATCATACATCGAAGATATTTCGCCGTTATCATACAGTTCTTGGGCGAGTTGATCCAAGACGCCTGCGTACTCTTCAATGACTGGATCTAGGTCTTGTTCGGGGTCCAACACGTCTTCAACGACCAGATATCCCTCTTCCTTAAATTGTGCCACTTGGGCTTCGGTCAGATGCGCCATCTTGTTACCTTCCTTTGTGTGGATTGTATCCGACTGCTTCCTATAGGACGGGTTGAGCAAGCTGTTCCTAGCTATAATTATAACAGAATTCTGAAAAATTGAGAACACAAAAATCAACAGGAGCAAAACGGAGTGCCAAATGGAATGACAAGCGAAGTTTTGATCGTGTTATAGTGCCGCCGAAAAGGTGTTGACCGGTTTTTGGGGTTGTGCTATAATTCCAAATTAAAATGGAGATCGAATAGCCCTTTTTAAGGAATCCGACTGGCTATAAAACGAAATCATATTTTTAGGGTAGTTGCTTATGATAGATCAATTTGTTATATTCGCTCGCAGCATTCTGTCGGACAACTGGTTTGCGTGGTTTTATCAATACCTGTTCGGCGGACTGTTCTTTTTTGCTTCCCTCTGGCTGACGCTGCGTGCCGGGATCGTTTATAAGGGACTACGCGCTGACCGGCGGATCATCTGGGTGCTCGTCGTCGGCTTCTTCCTGTTTGCTGGCATCCACCTGATTTGGATCTTTTCTGTGGAGGGACCCCCTGGCAAATGAGCGACTCACTCCATACACTCGATTACACCGTCATTGTCCTCTACTTCGCAGCGATTGTGGCTTGTGGTATCTACTTCGGACGATATACGAAATCCACGGCGGACTTCTTCTTCGGTGGACAACGCTTTGTCTGGTGGTTGGTCGCCGCGTCATGTATTGCTACTCTTGTCGGTTCCTACAGTTTTATCAACTACTCCGATCTTGGCTACGACAGCGGGCTTGCCAGTATGACGTACTACACGAACGACTGGTTCATCATGCCGCTGTTCCTGCTCGGCTGGTTCCCGATTATCTATTTTAACCGCATAAGCACCATCCCTGAGTATTTTGAACGTCGGTTCGATCGACGCACGCGATTCATGGTACTCATCCTGATCGTGCTGTATCTTGTCGGCTACATCGGCATGAACCTACAGACGATCGCTGTCGTTCTGAACCGTGTCATAGGGATGCCCATAATGGTGGGTGCTGTGATAGTGGCAATCATTTCGCTTGCCTATATGCACAGCGGGGGACAGATGTCGGTGCTCATGACGGATCTGTTCCAGAGCATGATCCTGCTTGTCGCCGGTATCGGTATCTTCGTGCTCGGCATCAATCACGTTGGTGGCTGGGACGCGTTTTGGAATGGACTGCCGGCGACGCATAAAGTTCCATTCCCTCAATTCAACGAGCCCGCAAACTTTCACTTCATCGGCACGTTCTGGGGCGACGCGCTTTCAGGCACCGTCGCTTTCTTTTTTATTAATCAGGGCATCATCCTGCGTTTCCTGTCGGTCAAGTCCGTCCACGATGGTCGCAAAGCCATGATTGTTATGGTGCTTGTCCTGATGCCTATCGCAGCGATCGTTGTCAGCAATGGGGGGTGGGTCGGCAAAGCGATGGATACTTACGGTTGGCCCGAAGCACCCGAAAAGGCGAAGAGCGTTTTTGTAATGGTGATGAAAGTCATCACCCAGCCGGGGGTGTTTGGTCTGGTTATCGCTGCGCTGTTGGCAGCGTTGATGTCCACACTCGATACGCTCATTAACGCCGTCTCTGCCGTAGGCGTTAATGACATCTGGAAGACTGTTGTGCCGGGAAAAGACGACAAATACTATCTCCATGCCGCTCGCTTGGCAGCCGTTGGCGCGACACTTTTGGGGTTGGTGCTCGTTCCCATCTTTGAACTGGATGATCAGATCTATACGGCGCATTCAAAGTTTTTCACAACGATATTGCCATCGCTGATTGTGGTCCTGCTGATGGGTGTGCTTTGGTCCCGTTTCACATCGGCAGCAGCGTTCTGGGCACTGCTCTTGGGATCCCTACTTACCCTCGTCACCCATCACAAATCCCTCTATTTTCTAATTGAACCACTCGCGCACGGTGTGCCTCCCGATAAGGGATACATCTATATGCGTGGACTGTTTGGTACACTAGTCACAGTAGTACTCGGTGTGGGCATCACGCTCTTTACCAAACCGCGGCCGAAGTCAGAACTCCCCGGACTCTGTATTGCTACCTTGTCCGAAGGGATGCGGCTGTTTAAGGGCGGCGAACCGAATCGGTCTGAACCGAAAACTTCCTCACCCCTCCAGTTTCGTACAGATGCGATTGACGCTGACCGTGTGCGGCTGCCGGTTGAGTTGATGGACGAACTTTCTATTCAGGAAGGGGATCTCATCTATGTATCGGACGCCCGTCGATGGCTCGGCGGTCTGCGCTCCGTGCATCTGAAAGCCGACGCGCCGCATCAGGAGACTGGTGTCGTCATTCTGAACGATGAGGCTGTCGATCGTGCAAACTTCAGTATTGAGCTGCCTGTCACGGTAGAGAAGATACTCTGAGAGGCTTCCAGTGTCTGCCGATCAGAACAGAAATCGGTATGTCGGTACATTCCAGATAGCACCGCGTAGCGACCAGAATCCACCGACGACAAACTCACCCAAAATCAATCCCAGAAACAGCGGAATCGCCTTTTGATGTGTTTTGACGCCACCTAACTTTAACAGAATTAGTTTCAACAACCAGCTCACGAAAATCGATCCCCAGAACACGTTCATTGACCAACTGCTGGAGACCGCAAATCCCGCCGGATGGAACACCCACCAGATAAAGCGCATCCGCATCACCATTAGAAACAGCGTCGTGGCCATACCGAAAATCAGTCCACCCATTGCGCCGTAGTCCGGAGACAGTGGGTGATACAGCCACGACTGTAATTTATTGAACGGTCGCCAAGCATACCCAATAGCGCCGGAATATCTATAGCCATCGCTGAGATAAGCCCAAAACGCCACAGGTCCTGTTAGCGCGATTGCTACAATCATCCCCCACAGCAGGCGTCGGTGGCTTGACCGTGACCGCTCCATCAGTTTGAATCCTTCGAGTTGGTGAGGCATCACATGCCCACGATAGGCACGGTTAAAGAAGTGGAAAAGCCCGTACATGGTCAGTTCGTTTGAGCTGAGGACGCGAGTTCCTAGCGCTTTGACCAATGTTGTATCCGGTCCTGAGAAATGCAGATCGTGGACCGGGGATCCTAACTCCGCGCGCATCCGTGTAATCGCTGTTGAGATAGCGTAGTAGATGAGAAAAAAGAGGAAGCTACTCCACAGCGCCATCCCTACCTGCTGACAGAAAAAGAGCAGTGTCCCAAAGACAAGAATCAGTCCGATCAGTGCAGCCCGATAGCTCATCGGTTCGTCCACTGATTCCCCACGCCTGCCTCTAATCGCAGCAGAAACGACCCGCTTCAGGTGGTGCCGTGTCATCCAGAGCGCGATCAGAAATAGCCCCAAGTACGCCCCTGTGGTCTGCTGTTCGATATAGGGAAATTCTGGGATGGAGTGCAAGCCGAGGAGGTTTGCGAGGATCCGCTCTCCTTTCCAGAACAGATAGAAGAACCAGCAAGCGAATGAGAGATCCAGCGGGATTAAGAACGCAAGTCCAACCGCATAGGGAAAAACGGCAACCGGGGTCCAACCTATCGCATTCCACGGTTTATTTGTGAAAAAGGGCCGGAGGTCGTAAAGCCGCCCACCGAGACCGGGAATAATTGGAGACAGGAAATGAAGCCCGTTGAGAATATCAAGTCCCGCGCCCAATCCAAACCCAATCCACATCATTCGATTGGAAAGGAGAGAGGAGCGTCCATCGGTCATCTGAAGTGGGAGTTGAATGATGGGATAACTCAGTTTTTCCGCCTCTGTCCACGGTCTGCGTACCAAGACATTGATGCAGAGCATCCCAAACACCAGTAGAAAAATGAATCCAGACCAGAGGAGGATGGGGAATAGCCATGCCTGTACAACTTGAGGCAGATAGAAACTGGACTCACCTTCGGCGAAGCCTTTTAGAATTTCCTTGTCTTGAACAGCGAGCCAAGGGGGGATAAACCGCCAGAAGAGTTCCGCCCATTCGTTCTCCGGACGGGCATACCAGAACGGTCCCACTAGGACTGCCATTAGCACCCGCATCATGTCGAGTCCCGCAATCCCAGAGGAGATCGACAGCATCACATAGACAATCAGCAGCTCGCCTTGATTCAATGCGGAGTTGGGGGCAAGCTGCTTGAACAGCAGATTCAGCAGGAGCAGTATGAATAGGATAAAAATGATGTTGAAAAAGAGGGAGACAGTCGTTGAGGTCGCTTCGCCGGAAGCGATCCAATAGGCGTTGGCAGGGAGAAGCAACGTGCCGATAAACACTGCCCGCCATCGTGTTCGGTTCACAGGTTGGGAATCGCTGTTTGAAGACGGAGGGATTAGCTCATCGCGTTTTGCGTTTTTAAGCATTCATACCTCTATTGCTAGTTTCCCGACGTAAATCTGTAGTAGATTTTAGAATTAATGGGACACGCCAAACCGGTGCGATTACATGAAAATTAAAAAAACAGTTCGGTAATTTGCTAGCGACACCGGCGCGGTTGAAAACCGCGCCTACCGTATGTTTCGAGGAAAATCGGGATTACCGATTTAAATACTTAAACTTCATAAAACCGCACCTACCGGGGGAGCGCAAGTGTTTCTTTATTTTTTGAATTCACTATAAATCCATTTTAACCACACGAGGTTGACTCAAGTTTGCTTCTGATTTTGAATCCAACCCCAGAACAGATTGTCGCGCTGGTTGCCCGCAGTCAGATACTCGGCTTTCAAACGTGAAAGTTCATCGTCCTTATAGTTTACAATCGGTTGACCGTTGCTATCCAGTTCAATGCCGTACTGACCGGCGGCGTTAATACCGAAGATGGCATTTTTCACGGGACCATCGGCGGGTCCCAACGGCTCCAAATCGTATTTGTCTTGCAGGTCTGTCGGGATTTCGATGCGGCGTAGTGCCTCGATCTGCCATTGCGGTGAGCCTGCCCAGATCGAATCGGTGCCCCACAGCACACGACTCGCGCCTAAGCCCTTAATCAGTATCCCCAACATTGCCGCTGCGATCCTCGGATGCGTAATCGCCAACGCACCGAAGGAGAGACCGATGTCGGCGTACACATTCGACACCCCATATTTTTCGGGAATGGCAGCCATCTCGTCAATCCACGGCAGTCGCCCAGTCCCTTCAAAAGTTTCGCTCACCCCGCGGGCGTCGCGCCACATCTTCAAGCCAGCGTGATAAATGTGAAAATTCAGTTGGGGCCAATCTTGGGCAGCCTTCCCAAGATCATCCAACGTCGCATAGTGCCAGTTTGGGATGCTCTCGTAGTCGATAGGCAGCACCCCCTTGTGGACGCAGATATTTCGGACGCCGTACTTGTGGGCTTTTTCGTAGGTCGGGTAGGTCAAATCTTCATCGTCCATGCGCCACGGTTTATCAAAGGTAGGTTCAGCACCCAGAACGTCGCCAATGGTGTAGCCCTTCCACGAATCCACCTTGAGTTCTGTGGCAGCGCGGTCCATCGCCTCCAGATACTCTGGAACGCTGGGCCAAATCACGCCGTGCGCTAGCACCCGTCGTGTGCCGGACAGTTGATTGACCAGATTGCGTGTGGCTACCATCTGATCATCAGACAGAAGTATCTTGTATGGATCGACAGACGGAGATGTACTGAGCAGCGCAATGGTTGTGTCGCTGTCGAAGAACATGTCCTTCAGGTAGTAATCGAACTTGTAATATTTCAGATCGAGTTCCTGCTCGACCAATTCCGGATTCCAAGGCATCTTGGATTGGTTGTTGCCGCGGGCAGCGTCCCGTATCCAGAGTTGACCTTCCCAACTGTAGTCATCGTGAACGTGGTGCGTATGAACGTCGAAGATAAATTGGTCCTTGGTCTCGTCTTTCCGTGCACCCGCTGCCTCTGAATCTTCGGCTTCATCGGTATCTACGTTGTAGACTTCACCATGGACCTGATTCATCGCTAGAAATGCGGCAGCCATACCGCTAGAGGAACGGAGATAGGTTTGGCGTGGGATGCCCTGACGACTAGCATACAGATCTGCCTCCTCCTGAATCAGCGATTCGACCTGTGCCTGCTGCTGCGTTTGTGGGGGTGGGAAGCATTCGCCGCTAGAGATGACCTGCGTTGGCACAGGGCATTCCACCCGCTTTTGGTATGCGCGCTGTAGGTGCTGAAGCTGCTGATTGGTGAGCCACATGGACATGGAATTTCTCCGAACGATTTGGCGTGTTTGTTAAGGTGAGATTACTATACTGAAAATCGTTAGGTCGAGCATACGGGACATCGGATAACCTGTCCATCGTTTGGTTCCGGATGCCGTTCGTTATCCAGTTTTCCGTCGGGTCCCTCTAATTGATGCCACATCGCGCATTGCTGTCGGAATGCTGCGTCGGTTGATTCAACATATTGAAAGGAAAAGACACGGTAGTCGGAGTCAAGCCAACCTTTCAGCGTCGCTGCGAGGTTGCCGTCCGTGCGACCGACAAGCGCGCGGTAGTACGCGTATTTTGGTGTCTCTTTGATTCGGCGAAGCAGGAAAACGGCGGGCCCCGTGTTATTGATAACAGCGTCGATGACACTATCCGCTAGTTGAAACGGTCCTTCCATCACGGCATCCTCGGAGGGAGTTTGGGACTGAATCTAATGGCTTATGTTAACCTAAGTTGCTAGTTGTCAAACCGGCTCGACTTGGGAGACATGCCCAAGCCATAACTGCAGCTCTTGTATACACATTGCGCTCCTCTGGAGCGCAGGGATTAACTCTATCGTGGTTCTATAGACATATCGCTCCTCTGGAGCGAAAGATAGAATTTGATCTTTAACAGAAAACGGATCGATTTTCAACACTAGCAACTTGCGTTATGTTAAGAGATCGTGCGACAGAAACCGGTTGAGTTCATTAGTGCATTGGTTCATTAGTTCATAGGTGCGTGACCAACCAATTGCTTTCACGTTTTACGCATCACGTTTCAGATAAGTCTTATCCATGAAAAAACTTTATACGCTCCGCTGATTTACCCGTTACTGTATTTGGAGAAAGTGCGCCCTCCCCGAAAACTATCGGAAAGGTATCGCCCGTAACCACCGAGCGAGTTTCCACATCCATATAGGTCGCACTGAATGCTCGACGCGGTGACGTGGTCGTGTTGACGCCTGAACGGTGCAGCAAAAAGTTATGTAGCAGAACGGCTTCTCCCGCCTCCGCTTCTAAGTCCATTACATCTTCATCGCGGGTATATTTCGCCTGATCTTCCTCCGACGTGAAGTGCCTTTCGTTGAGAATCCCCAGATTATTGCTGCCCGGCACAATCTGCATGCAACCGCTGGCGACGGTCGCTGCATCGAAGGTGGTCCACACCGTGATAATGGGATTGGTATCAATCTTCCAACCGACCCCGATGTCTTGGTGCCACACCAGTTCCGTCCCACGCTCGGCGGGTTTGTTCATGAACATAGATCGAAAAACCGCTACATCTTCCCCGATGTAGCGACGGGTGATTTGGCGGATGAGGGGCTTCTGCATATAGGCGAGAAAGAGCGGATCCTGTTCCAGATCGTCAATGCGCCGGTAGTTCAGGGTTGCTTCTTGGTTCCCTACAGTACGGGTCATATCGCTCCCCGTATACCGAGGGTCAAGTTGAAAACGCATGTTTTCATAGCGGATTTTACCTAGCATAATATCGTCTATGCGTTGTTGGATGGCAGCCAGTTCGTCGGGCGACAGGAGTTTGCCCAGACGCAGATAGCCCTGCTCCATAAACTGTTCGTGATGTCGGTCTTCAAACGAGGAAAGCGTTTCCAATTGCATTATCTTAATCTCCTTCTGTTTTATCTTTTATAGCTGAATTTCTTGATAAAGTTCTTGACAGGGTTTCCATCTGCGAACAACACCCGTCGACTCTGTGTCAGTCCGATCATCGAATATTCTGTATGCGAATCATCCATCCCACCGTGGCGGCAGATGCTTGGTTGACCGTGGTGACGCAAAATCCTTTTCATATCCACTAGACTGTAGTCGGATAACTCGGAGAGACTTTGTTCAAGGAAGCCCTGTCTCGCTTTGGCGTTGCACTTACCGCTTTCGGTGCGACGATCGGCATCTGCAAGCGTTGGCAGCTGGTAGCAGTTGACGCAGTTCATGTGATGTGCATCTGGTTCTGGGTTGCGTACCTGCATTATTGGGCATGGTGCTTCGATGGAACACATCACGCCAGTCGCATCTACGCAGACGTGGCTGTAGCCTTTGCCGCGGGTTGGGAGTTGGGACAGGCGTCGAACAAATTCCGATGTTGTCCGGCTCTGAATCAGGCATTCGTAAGCCCAGAGCCGTATCGGGACGAAGTCATCGCTCTGTTGGAAAACGCTTCCAACCGACGAGTGTCCTACCGCTACACCTTCGGCGTTCATGGCATCGGTTGTCGCAATCATGCCGCAGAAGGTAAAGTTTACCATAGGAATTGCGTCGTCTCGGTGGATAACCCGTGCACACGGCGGACGACGTTCATCTTTAGCAAGTCCATCGTTGTTTTTCCCCCAAAGCGGTCCGTCCGATCCGCCGTTAAATACAACGTTCGTGCATCCCTCATCAACCACTAGTTCATTGGCGTACATCGGGAGATTCAGTTGGAAGATGGTGTCGAGGGGGATGTTGGCACCGGCTGCTATCCCTTCAAGTTCCGCGAGAACCGCCGGCAGATGGGTTTTCAACGTCTCCAGGAAGCGTGGAAACCGCTGTGCCCATACGGTACTGTCGATGTTTGGCGGGAAGAGAGCAAGATGTTCGCGGATTTCCTCACGCAACGCTTCGCCGGTGAGATTGCCAATTTCGCGGGGGGAGCCTGAGACTTCAACGACTTTCATAGCATTTCCTTATGGAGTTTTGGGACTAAAAAATCTTGTCTTCCCCCTGTGATATGCTAGTAAGGGGACGGCTGCTGCAGCGCAGAGGGGTATGGACCATATTCCACAATAAGTTCTACCTCCTCTACCTTGAGCGGGCTGACCAACCCCTGCGCCCTTTTTTCCAGAATGATTTCTAGCAGGTTCTCACCCTGTCTCGGCAGAATGTTCCTTAGGTGAAATTCCAACCATTGACCGCCGTAAGCGTTGATCTCTGAGCCGTAGGTGCGTAGACAATTCTCGTCCTTGAGGGACTTGTCATTGAGCCGGATATCGAGCCTATCGGCGGAGACAAGGTCGGTGATGTTAATCCTGAGACGGATCTGACGTATCCGCTCCTTAGCACCCGCAACATCATCGGCAATATAGAACGGAATCGGATGCCGCGTCCCGACATCTGAGGCGTTAATATCGACAGGCAGGGGTGTCGGATAGTGGGTTTTATCATCTTTGGCTTCGCGGTTTCGGGCGACCATGTAGCACTTGTCCCCCTCTTTCACTAGCTCTGGATCACCAAGTTCGGTCAGCATACTGCGTTCTACCTCCCCTAGGGGCCAACGCATGAACCAAGTATACAAACCATCAACGCCACGCGCCCAGTTGTTCGCCACCGCTGCCCGCATCTGTTCGGGTGTGGGCCATATCCGTTGTGGTGCTCCGGTCATGGCATCGTGGACATAAGGTTGTAGGATACCGTAGACCGAGGCATCCGCTTGATGTGCTGTCTCAATCAACCAGTCGATGGGTATATCGGGATCGAGAACCATGTAGGCGTAACGCATCGGAACCGCAAAATCTATTAGACCGCGCTCAAACCACGTCCGCACGTCGAGACCTTGTGCTAGATTCATCTCCTCTGTGGGTAGCACGCGGACGCCAAGATCGCACGAATCGCCACGACGGCTTCTGACCATCTCGGCGATCTGCTCGATATATTCTGTCAGGACGGGGATCATGGCGGGAGCGTCCTCGTCCCGAATGTTAGCGCTGCCTCCCGGAAATGCGAAATCCAACTCCAGTCCTTCGGTAGGATACTCGGTCGCCAGTTCCTCTAGCACGGCGAATTGGCGATCGCGTACCTCTTGATGCCCCAAACCACGACCACCGTTCTGTAGCCGATGCGCCGGATCCATACCGCCATGAGCGGGCATCCGCAGGCTAGCAATGAAGTCCAACCCCTTGTCATGTGATCGGTCAATGAGAACCCGCAATGGATCTAGCCCTCGGTCAATTAGACTCTGCATGTTGTGCCATGTGCGCCAGTACGCAGCCATCTCGAAAGGTTGGATGTCTTCCCCAAAGCGCATACCAATTTTGGACGGGTAAAACAACCCATCTCCCCGTTCAACGCCGTAGCAGAAGGTATCCACCGCTGTGCCGGCGACTTCGTCAACGGGAACCCAAGCGTCCTCCAGCGTCATCGGCGGCTCAAAGACAAACAGGTAGTAGTGACGCGCGTCGTTCATGTAGATGATCCGTTTCTTTCGCATGGGGAATTTTCCTTTCTTGCAAGGTTCGACTGAATACCTCTCGATCAGTGGACGGTTCTCAATGTTGAAATAAATATCATCGTAGCAAAATTTTTCCTCAGTGTCAACGGGAAAGCGAGAAATGGCAAACGAGCAGTGGACACTTAAACACTTCCCTGTCAATTGCGTCGAATAACTGTAGTCAATAGATATAATATACCTCTTTTTTTTAACCACATTCGCAAAAATGTCCAAGAATCAGTAGGCGATGGGGTAATCCCCATCGGAAAGGAATCTTGTTTATATGGCTAGCAATCGAACCCCAACTTCCACCTTGAATCTTTTGATCTTATGCGGTTTGGTAGTCTTATTTTCGTTGTTCATCGCTCACCTTCCTGCTTTTGCAGAAAGCCATGCTGCAGATATTGATATCGAAGCTATTGTCAAACAAATGGACGAACTCTATCGTAGCGAAACGAGCCAGACGAACATGGAGATGCAGATTGTTACGCCACACTGGGAGAGAACTTTGGCTTTGGAGGTCTGGACGCAGGGGATGGACAAGACCTTCATCTTGATAAACTCACCTAAAAAAGAGAAGGGCGTTGCGACCTTGCGGATTGGAAATGAGATGTGGAACTATCTCCCCAAGACGAACAAGGTGATGAAAGTGCCACCGTCAATGATGATGGGATCTTGGATGGGGTCTGATTTTACGAATGATGACCTCGTCAAAGAGTCATCCATGCTCGACGATTACACCTACGAACGCATCACACCGGCGGATGCCCAACCTGACCATCTCTACATTCAGCTGCTGCCAAAAGAGGATTCACCGATTGTCTGGGGCAAACTTATCGTTGCTATCCGAATGAGTGATCGGATTCCGGTTTGGCAGCATTTCTACGACGAAACAGGGCGTCTGACACGAGTTATGAATTTCAAGGAGATCAGATCGTTCGACGGAAAGACTATACCCTCAGTAATGGAGATGATACCGCAGAACAAAGAGGGGCACAAGACCGTTGTACGGTTCGTGGACGCCGAGTTTGACAAGGGTATTGACGAAAAAGTCTTTACCCGCCGAAACCTTCAGAAGCGGAGATAAATCAACTTCATTTACGTTTTACGCATTACGTTTTAGACTATGATGACCCTTAAAATTGCATTCCGCAACATCTTCCGTCAAAAACGACGCACAATCCTAACCGCACTCGCAATGATTGTCGGGTTTACACTCTCGTCCGTGTTTATCGGCTGGTCTGATGGCGCGTATTCCGACATTATTGCGATGTTCACGCAGAACCGCATGGGGCATATTCAGGTGCATCGGGGAGACTATCTTGATAAACCGTCGCTCTACAAAACGATGGATAACTACGAGTCGATCGGGGAAACCATCGAAAGCGTAAAAGGGGTAGAGGCGTGGACGCCGCGGGTTTACTCGGCGGGACTCGGCTCGGTTAGCGAAAAGAGCACCACCGTACAAATCATCGGCGTTGATGTGGCGCGTGAAGTCGAAGCGACCCGATTTGATCGGAAAATCATTGATGGGAAGGTAATCTCAGCGCATCCGGCGCGTGAAGCGGTCTTAGGGAAGGGGCTTGCGAGAAACCTTTCTGCAGCAATCGGCGACGAACTCGTGATTGTCTCGCAGGGTGCCGATGGTTCAATCGCTAACGAATTGTATGAGATTGTCGGCATAGCAGAAAGCGGCGACGACGTCACAGATCGGATGGCGTGTTATCTCCACACTGGGGATGCACAGGAGTTGCTGGTGCTCGAAGGACGCTCCCACGAAATTGTTGTGATTGTGTCAAACATCAATCGTGTCTACAAAATCACAAAGGCAATCGAAGCTGCTCTTGATGATTCGACGCTCGATGTCGCCCCGTGGCAGGTGGTCGCCAAGGATTTTTATCGGGCGATGCAGGCGGATAAGCAGGGCGATGCTATCGGACGGATTATTATCATGCTCATCGTTGCTATTGGTGTCCTGAATACGGTACTGATGTCGGTGCTGGAGCGAACAAGCGAGTACGGTGTGTTGAAGGCGGTCGGAACGAAACCGAGACAGATCTTCTGGTTGGTAGTTTGCGAGGTGCTGATCATTGCCATCGGCAGCATCGTCGTTGGTGCCGGACTCGGTACTGTGGGCAACTATCTGCTATCGATATATGGCATTACGATGCCACAGGAATTTACTTACGGCGGCATCAAATTTCAGACGATGTACGCCGAGGTCAACGTCCGAAGTCTTATTATTCCTGCGATCGCCGTCATTCTGTCGGCAGGGATAGTCAGTATATTTCCCGCGTTAAAGGCAGCACGAATTCTGCCAGCTAGGGCAATGCGTGCCCATTGAAATTGATGGTCAAAGGGCAAGACAAATCACTTTATCACGCATCACGTTTCACGGTTCAAAACCATGTGGTTAACCCTCATTAAACTGGCTTGGAGAAATCTCTTTCGGAATAAACGGCGCACCATTATCGCTTCGATAGCGATTGGTATCGGTCTGGCTGCGCTTATCTTTATGGATGCGTTGTGGGTTGGGATGGAGGAGAACATGGTCAAAACTGCCACCGCTTCGTTTCTTGGCGATGGGCAGATTCATCGAAAAGACTTCCGTGATACGCAGACAGTCGAAATGACGATCAATCAACTCGATGAAGTAGTCGATGGTCTCTCTCAGGAAGCGATTGTCGAACAGTTCACACCCCGGACGCTCGCTTTCGGGATGATTACCTCGCCAGCAAACGTCAGCGCAATTAGTCTAGTGGGGGTCCAACCACCGACAGAACGGTTTTTATCTCAAATCGATGACGCAATTACGGAAGGGGCATACTTTGAAGGGAACAATGACCGCGATATTGTGATTGGCGTGAAGCTGGCAGAGCTGCTTGAGGTCACTCTCGGCAATCGGGTCGTCGTCACCGTCGCTCAGTCGGAGACAGGTGATCTGTCCCAAGAGATGTTTCGGATTTCAGGGATCTATCATCTCAGCGGTGATGCAATGAGCGGGGGTATGGCATTTGTGCGGCTGGGAAAAGCCCAGGAGATGCTTGCCATCGGTTCCGGTGTCCATGAAATTGCGGTCAAATTTACTGACACAAAATACGGACGGGATACAGATCTTCCATTTTGGGAGCACTATTCACAACATGACAACGAAGCATTAGGCTGGACGGAAATTCTACCTCAATTACAAGCCATGTTTGAGATGTCCAAGTATAGCAAATACATCATGGGAGTTATTCTCTTTGGTGTTGTTGTATTCGGGATTATCAACACGCTTTTCATGTCGCTGTATGAACGAATGTTCGAGTTTGGCGTATTGCGTGCCGTAGGGACGCGCCCTTTTGGGATGGCACGACTGATCCTATTTGAAGCTGGAGCATTAGCGATTGTGAGTATCGTCCTCGGTGCTATCCTCGGTTTCGTCTTGACGTGGATATTCACAAAGGTCGGCATTGATTACACCGGTATTGAAATGATGGGCGTGACGATACAGGAGCTTATCTACCCTATCATGACGATTGAACCGTTCATCTTGTATCCGATCTGGGTGTTTATCTTCACCATTATCACTGGGTTGTACCCGGCTCGATACGCGGCGAAGATAGCCCCGGCGACTGCGATGCGTCGGAGTTTCTAAGTCAGCAGGGGCGGTGGAAGAAAAGAGCAGAGGGATCTGTTTCACGGATTAGGTTTTGTGCGAGGAGTTTAACATTGACGAATACCGATGTGATTGTCATAGAGAGCATTACGAAGGTATATGAAGGAAATGGTGTGCCCGTCGAAGCCCTTCGTGGAGTTGATTTGACGATTCAATCAGGGGAGTTCACGGCATTGGTGGGACCGTCTGGGTCAGGGAAAACGACGCTGCTCAACATCATTTCTGGGTTGGATGCGCCGACAGAAGGGAAGGTCTGGCTATCAGGCAAGCTGCTGTCGGGGATGAGTGGCAATGAGCTGTCCGATTTTCGCCGAGACAACATCGGCTTCATCTTTCAGGCGTACAACCTCATCCCCGTGCTGACGGTGGAAGAGAACGTGGAATACATTATGCTCTTGCAGCGCGTGTCCAAAGCAGAACGGCATCGACGCGTTGCCGCAATGCTTGAGGAGGTTGGGCTGGCGGGATTTGCAGACCGAAACCCACCGCAGCTCTCAGGTGGTCAACAACAGCGTGTCGCCATTGCGCGGGCGATGGTCTCTGAACCTGCGATTATCCTTGCTGATGAACCGACTGCAAACCTCGATTCGAGAACGGGGGCAGACCTACTCGATATGATGAGTCACCTCAATACGCAGACAAACATGACGTTCGTATTCTCAACCCATGATCCAATGGTGATGGAGAGGGCGAGACGTTTGATAACGCTGAAGGACGGGCAAGTTGAGAGTGACGTGGTGAAATAGCGATTTCGCTTTTTTCAGTCGTAATGCCCTCTGCATGCCGAAATGATGATTCTACCTTCTTCAACTCTGTAAACAATGCGATTCGCCCGATCGATTCGTCTTGACCAGAAACCTGATAAATCGCCTTTCAGTGCCTCTGGTTTTCCTGTTCCACGAAAGGGATCTCGCTGAATTTCCCGAAGCAGATTGAGGATACGTCGGGTTTTCTTGCGGTCTTGCTGAATCCACCACGCAAGGTCTTCAAACGCTTCGGGTTCAAATTCCAAGTTTCTTGCGGACGATCTCATAAGGAATTTCTTCGGTACTGTTTCGGGGTTTCAAAAGTCGATCCCTCATTTTCGGATCACTCAACAGGTATTCCGTTTCTTTTTCTGCGCTTTCCGATGCGTCCCTGACCATTTCCTCAATGATTTGAGCGACAGTCAGCCCCCGTTGTTCTGCCTGAACGGATAACCATTCGTAATCTTCATTGTTGATCTGAATAGGAATTGTCTTCATTTTTTGTTTTCCAGTGGAAACTTCCACACCGTTAGGGAGGGGAAGCCACGCTTCTCCTGATATCGATTGGATTTTTTCTAAAGATACGCCCGACATACATTTATTATACCACAGTCCTAAACCCATGAGCAGGACTATTTTTAGGCATAGTGGATATAGGATTCATTTTCCTGAAACTGGATTGAAAAAATCGTGAGAAAATTCCCCGTACTTACCGTCTTTCTGATTGTAACCGTGATCGCCGGACCCACCAATGCTGATCTTCAAATCAGTGGATATTACAAAAACTTTTCCACGGGTTTGAATCCGCCCTTGCCGGACGAACCAATTATCGGTGCGGTGAACAACCGACTGCGGCTTAATTACGCTTACATCCCCACCGATGCGCTTTCGTTTGACCTCTCCTACGATTTCGCGTCCCGTATTCAAGACCCGTCCCTGTTTTCTGATCCGCCAATCGCAGGTGCTGCGGGTTCACTCCACCATCGCGTTGTGGATTTTGATACCGCTATCTATCCTGACGGAAATGATCCTGATAGTAGTTTTGGTCTCTTTCACAACCTTGATCGTGCTTCTATTGTGTATGGTGCTGATTTTGGCGACATCACAATTGGTCGCCAAGCTATCGCGTGGGGGAGTGCGCGGGTCGTGAACCCGACGGATGTCATTGCCCCCTACGCCTACAATCAACTGGACACGGAGGATCGAATCGGCGTGGATGCGATTCGGGTTCAGATTCCGATTGGTGTGTTGGGAGAGTTCGATACCGGCTATGTTTTCGGCGAGAATTTGGCTTTTGAAAAGAGTGCCTTTTTCCTTCGGAGCCAACTGAATGCGCTAGAAACGGACTTCTCAATTTCGCTGTTGGGATTTCGTGAACATCTGATGGCAGGCTTTGACATAGCGCGGGGGATCGGTGGTGCCGGATTCTGGCTTGAAGCCGCTTATGTCTACACCAACGCATTCGATAGTAAAAACGGGGAAGCAGAGAACTATCTCCGGGCATCAATAGGCCTGGACTACAGTTTTAGCGGGGTGTCTTACGGGTTTATCGAATACCATTTCAGCGGCGCAGGGGCAGGGGAGCCGGGGGATTATCTCGACAACCTAGACCGACTGGCTTACACCGATGGAGCGGTCTACCTCATGGGCAGACACTACTTCGTCCCCGGGCTCACCTTCCAAATCACACCGCTTATCTCGTTGAGTGGTGTCGTGCTATCGAACGTTTCTGATCCTTCGGTGTTTCCCTCTCTACAGCTTGAATACAACTTCGCACAGGATATTTACCTCTCCGCCGGTGGGTTCATCGGAATTGGCACACGTCCTGAAACTGAGGACGACGAAACACAATTCAGATCGGAGTTTGGGGGATACCCAACCCTCTTTTTTTCATCGTTCCGGATCTATTTCTGAATCGCCCATGTTAAGAAATCGTGCAACAGAACCCGAGTTTTGAAGAAAAAAAACTCGGGTTCTCTTCGTGCTTTGCACTTTCTTTTTATATGAGCCTTCTGAATCAGAGGACGATCTCGAATGAATCAGGGCATTGTATTTTTACGCCTCCCCCTCCCAACGCACGTTTTTGTAGGGCGAAATTAGAGGGGCTTCCGCCGGTGGGGAAACTAGGTCTCCATCTGTCACCCAGCCGCAATCCCGCGCTGCTAGTTCCGCAACCAAGTATCCCTTCCATTTAGCGACTTCAGCCTGATATTCCGGGTGGTCAATCCGGTTATGACACTCTCCAGGATCTTCTTCAAGATCAAAAAACTGAAGTTCATCGATGCGTGGCAACCAAATCAACTTCCGTTTCCCATCGGTGACATATTGCATCTCTTGTTCATGGGAATAACAGGTACAATGTTCGCCGTGAATGTAAGGACGCCAATTCGGGTCGGGCTGCTGTGTTAGCGGGACGACGCTCTGCCCATCAACAGTTTTTGGAACATCGACGCCAGCTGCATTGAGGATAGTCGGCATAATGTCGCGCAGTTCGACTACTTCATCGGCTACTTTGCGGGAAGCTGCAGAACCGCGAGTCGGTGGGGTGACAATAAAGGGAATACGAGCACTGCCTTCGTAGGCGTAGGTTTTGCGCCACAGGTTATGGTCACCAAGCATTTCGCCGTGGTCGGAGGTAAAGATAAACCACGTATCCGCAAAAGTGTCCGGTTGGTGCCGCCGAAACCAGTTCATCAACCGACCAATTTGGGTGTCGATAAAGGAGATTTCACCGTAGTAGCCAGACCGTGCGCGATGGATTCGTCTTTCTGAGTGTTTTCCGCGCCATGCGTTGGGGTCAACCGCGACGTCTGGTCTGTCGTGACAGGTAGCCCAGTCGCCGACAGACGGAGACGGTGTCGTACCATTATGATACATCTCGAAATAGGGTGCGGGCGGTACAAAGGGAGAGTGTGGTCGAGCGAAGGAGATATTGAGGAAAAAAGGACGTTCCCGATCCCGTTGGGAGAGGAAATGGGTCGCACGGCTCATCGTCCATGACGTTGGATGCAGGTACTCTTCGGTGTGCCACGGGCGGGAAACCCAAGAGTTCCAATCAACGCCGTGGTCATCGGGTGTGATGTCGCGCCGTTTTTCCGCATCAAACCAAGTGCGGTATTCGTCCTTCAGGCCGTGGCGCAACATCCGTCCGGATTCGTCTAACTCTTGGCTTTCAAACCCCATCTTGGCGCGTTGGGGAGTGAAGTGTCCTTTCCCGATGAGGTGCGTCCGGTAGCCTGCACCGGTCAATTCACCTGCCAATGTGTGTGGGAAGTCGTTTGGGATCGGTCCCTGTCCGCCCCCCATACCGAGGATGCCGGTATGCCATTGGTTCATCCCCGTCATCAGCGTTGCCCGCGCCGGGATGCAGGAAGGGGAGGCGGTATAAGCGTGTCGAAACCGGGTTCCGCGGGCGGCAAGGTAATCAAGGTTCGGTGTCTCAATATAGGTGTTGCCGTCAGCACCTATGCAATCACCGCGCATCTGGTCTACCATCATAAGAATGACATTAGGGCGGTTCATCGAAAAGCTCCTTTTATATTGATCCGTGCCTTATCAAGCGAGTCGTTAAATCGTTAGAACAGTTTTGATCGGGTGCAACAGTGGTATGCACAACCCTATCGGGAAATTCGACGCCTATCTTCTTAGATTGAATCGGCTATGCCAATATAATCAACGCATTTGTGGCGGATGTCAAGCAGATTTTCGATTGTTGGACACATTTTTGAAGAAAGTCGGTAATTGGGGCATAGGGCAAAGGTTTAATGGATTAGTGTGGAATATCATAGCAGGGAGATGATACAATAACCGAAGTTGCTACCATATTTTCCACTTGGAATTGGACAAAAAGTAACGCGCAATGAATTGCGCTACTACGAACCTGTGCGTGCAATTATATGCTGCGAAGTAATCGCAGGTTAGCCTACCCCGGTTATATTGGTGGCAGGTATGCGCCGATCACAGATTAGGAAATCTGTGGCTACGAGAGCGATGGTTCAGGCATAGGGAGCCTCAGATTGGGATTCAAAGCAATATATCTATCACTAGCAACCTGCGTTAACTTAACCGAGTATTGACGTGAAATTGGGGTCTATCAGAAGCGAGGGAGAATTATATGACAGACAAGGGAACTGCCTATCTGTTTATTAACGATGCACACATAGAGAGCCTTGAGGGTGCTACAAAAGGCGTTGTTCCGGCGCAGAAGGTGTCTGATGAGCCGTTGATTGAGAAAAGCGAACCTTGGGAGGATGAGTGGCGCATTGGCAGCTACATCAACGTGATCTACGACGACGAGGACGCCCTTTTCAAGATGTGGTATGGCGTGGGACGAAGATTAAGCGACGCTCGCGGCGAAGAAGCGGATGGACTCGCCTATGCTGTTTCACGAGATGGCTACCATTGGGAAAAGCCCATCCTCAACCTCGTCGAGGACAACGGGAGCAAAGCGAATAACCTCGTCTTTCCGATGTTCAGGTGGGGTGCGGGCACCGGAGTCATGAAGGATCCCATTGAGCTAGACCCCGCCAAGCGATACAAAATGCTCTTTATGTTCCAGAGTGCGTCAATGAGGTTTGCCGGGATCGTTCAGCCGGTTTGTGTTGCGTATTCGTCCGACGGGATTAATTGGAACGTTCCTAAATACTGGCTCAACCCGGTCATCCCAGAGGGGTCGGACACGCATTTGGTCGCTTATTGGGATCCCCAACTCCATAAGTACGTTGTTTACCTGCGAGGTAGGCCGAACGTCCGGCTTATCTGCATGTCTGAGAGCGATGATTTTGAAAGCTGGACGCCGCGAGAGATTATCGTCCAACCCGACGCACAAGATCCCCCGCAGGACCACGAGTTCTACGGTATGAGTTCGCTGGCGTATCGCGATTTTCGGGTTGGATTCCTGTCTGTGTTCCACACACTCAACGAGGGTTGGATCGCCCAGAATCAGATTGAACCGTGGATGCCCGAATGGATGAACCAGATGGACGTTCAACTTACGTACTCGAAGGACGGTCGGACGTGGCATCGTGCGGGTGCGCGTGAACGGATTTTGGTCTGTGGCCCGCGCGGCAGTTTTGATTCTGGGTGTGTTTATCCCCCACATGCTCCCTTTGTACGTGGCGAGGAGATCTGGGTCTATTATGGTGGTTCAAACGACCTACACGGCGAACCTCCTCGCCATGGTGAGCCGACCCGCCGCGGGATAAGCCTAGCTAAGATTCAGAAGGATCGATTGGTCTGTCTAAAAGCAGAGAAAGAGGGGCTTGTGACCACGACATCTCTCAGCATCAGGCCGGATTCGCTGTGGATAAACGCCGATGCTACGGGAGGGTCATTGCAGGTGGAGTTAGTAGATCCCTTTGACCGGGTGATCTCTGGTTTCTCCAAAGATGACTGTGTGCCTTTTACTGGCGATGAAACGGAACATCGGGTGATATGGAAGGACGATCGGAAGGCATCGGCAGGCACCGGCACTGACGGTCTTGAGGATAAGATGGTTTCTCAATCGGCAGGACTCTTCAAAGTCAGGGTCTACCTCAACAACGCCAAACTTTTTGCGCTTTATTCGTAGTGTTGCCTATAGTGAGTCTTAGAATTAATGAGACACTCCAAACCGGTGCGGTTGGAAACCGCACCTACCGGGGGCGAAAGTGTCTATTTATTTTTTGAATTCACCATAAATCGTTCCTAGAGGTCAGTCAGCGATTGTAACTTCCCTGCCCTTTTCGGCTGCCTCGTACAGCGCGTCCATCACCCGCTGCACATCGAGCATTTCACTGAACCGAACAATGGGCGGACGGTTTTCCAGAATGCTCCGGCAGAAGTCTTGATAGACACTGCCAAACTGGCTTGCCTCATCGGTGCGGGGTGTCACATCTACAATGCTACCGCCTTCCTCTAGCGCAACCCGTAGAGGCCTTAGGCTGGCAGTTCCCCAATCGCCCAAGATTTCGGCGCCACTAGGACGGGAGCGTGGGTGCATCATCCAGTTGCTTTCCACCGCCATCGTCGAACCGTCTGCAAAGTGCACCAAACCGACATTGAAGTCTTCAATATCGCAGTCTGTCACTGATCCCTGCCATGTGATGAGTGGGGTTTTCATCCTACGCACTTTCTGGTAGCTTGCCGCCGAGGCGCGTACCGGCTTCGGATTACCCAACGCCCAGAGGGTCGCGTCGAGAAGATGGACGGTTGTATGGAACAGCACGCCGCCGCCTGCTAGGGAACGCTTATACATAGTGGGGGTGCCGGGGATGTGCATCACATGCCCGTGCCAGAGCCGCGTGTGGTAAACGTTGCCTAGTTTCCCATCAGCAAGGAATTGACGCAACGCCTGCACTTCAGGATTGGCGCGATTTTGTAAACCCATTGACATCAGTTTCCCGCAGCGCTTTGCTGTAGCGGTCATCTCCTCCGCTTCGGCGAGATTCATCGCCAACGGTTTGGAGATCAGCACATTGGCACCCGCTTCAAAGGCAGCCACCGCCGCGTTACGGTTGGCGGACGGTGGCAGGGCAAGACTAACAACGTCCAGTGGGTGACGCTTGAGCATTTCACGGTAATCGGTGTAATGGTATGGGACACCAAATTCGATAGCTGCCTCTCGCATCCTGTTTGGATTTACGTCTGCGACGGCGATAATCTCTGCTTCGGGAATCTCCATGTAGCCTTGAATATGCCCACGTCCATGCGCCCCGCAGCCAATTATACCGACCTTGAGTTGATTCATATCCTACCTTCCAAAAACGAAATTCAACAATAGGTGGCTTGAGTATGTCAACGTATTATAGATGGGTTAAAGTGTCCGACGCACTTTCTCAGCGTCGCTGAACAGAATCTCACGGACAGCGTTGGTCGCCTTCTCATGGAACTGAACCGCAGCAGGATCCATGTCTTTGGCTGGACGCGGAGCCTCCTTAAAATGGCCGAACCGATCCGTGCCACGCACAAGTGCTGCACTGTCCCATTCACCGATGGTCTGCTTGGTGCGGGTGGGCATATAGTGCATCGAAAGACCGATGCGTCGATCCGTTGACCGGTTGGGTCCCGATGCGTGTGCCAACCGTACATTGTGCAACGAGATCTCACCCGGTTGTAGCGGCATTTCCACAGCCTCGACTTCATCGACCTCCACCGCGATTTCCTGTCCACGGGTCAAGAGGTTGTGCTGCTTATACTCATCCGCGTGGGGCAGGAGATCACCCTTATGGCTGCCCGGTAGGACTCGCATACAACCGGTCTCCGGTGTTGCCGGTGAAAGTGCCAACCAGACGCTGACCAAGTGGTCGGTATCAAGACCCCAATAGCGCAGATCTTGATGCCACGAGACAAAAGTCTCACTGAGTGGTTCCTTGATCCAGAAGAACGTGTTCCAGCAGAGGATATCGGGACCGATCAGATCCTCGACCGCATCAAGAATTTTGTCATAGCGCATCAGATCGTCAACCCATGTAAAGAGCAGATGAGATTTGCTTCGCTGCGCTCCCGCAATGGGGCTGCCTTGATTGGCTTCAAATTTCTCAAGTTGTGATCGATTGGCTGCGACCTGTTCGGCGTCTAGTATCTTGACAGGGAAATAGTACCCCTCCCGATTATATTGTGCGATAGCATTTTCGCTCAGAAGTTTCATCATTTGAACCCCCTCTAGAATCACTGGTTGCCCGCTAGAATCTTAATCGAATCTAAGTGCCTAATCCTTTAGTGGATGCCGTAAACCCTCTCAACAGCTGCTTTATCAATCTTGCTGACTACAGCCCTATCCTTCAGGTTGGAGCTGTAGTCAGCCAACCCCTGTTAAGTGAATCAAAAAAGGTTGAAATTGTGGTCTGAATATGATATACTCGCTTTGGGTTTCGTGGGAAGGTCTTACGCCACTGCGACAAATGGTCCCTTAACACTAGGTGTCTACCACCATGCTAACCACAACAGATATCGCAGAATAGCCTGCACATGACACCTCAGCCAACCCAAATTCAACGCCTTCCAGACGCAATTAGTGTTCAATGGAACGATGGACACCAAAGCGAGTATTCCCATCAACTGCTACGTCAAAGGTGCCCATGTGCACGGTGCCAATCAGAGCAATCGGATAAAAACCCGCTACGCCTGTTACCCACCAACTCGTTATCCAAAAACCTTACACTCGTTGATATACAGCGTGTCGGTCGTTACGCGATCCGGTTGATTTGGGCGGACGGCCACAAGACAGGCATCTATACATTTGATTTTCTGCGCTCGCTTTAACCAAGTCTGATAGGGACGGTGTCCGGTTGATGAACCCCTTTCATCAACTGATTCTCTCTCCTGTCACCTTTTCACGGATGGTTTGCTAATCATTTCCAGCAGCACTTTGATTGTCCACCTGTTCCTCCGATGAAAACACCTTAAAATCACAGATAGCGTGCCGAAAAACAACGATTTTTGATTCGTTTTCTAAAATCATCTTAATCTCGTACCTGCTGACCCAATCCACCAATCCCCGAAAAACTTCTCCTTCCAGCATCGTGACTTCGATTGTGTGCCGAGCCCGCCGCGCTTGAACAATAGTTCGCGTATCGAGACTATAGCGTTTTTTTCGTTGTATTATGGGTTTTAAGTTTTGTTCCTTAATTTCCTCGTTGTAGCGGATAATTGACTGTATGTCCGTAGCATCCTTCGCCTTGTAACAGTATTTGACATCGGTTTTCGGCAGTTCTTGTCTTTCTGCTTCCCCCCCGATAGGATTGGGATTCCGAGCAACTTGTAAAACGAAGTCGTATTTGGTGAATCCAGTGACTGTCACAGGTAGCAGCGTATGATTATACAATCCAAAAAACATGGGCGTTTGAAGACGGATCTGTTTCTGTGTGTAGAGATCGCCAAAGGTTGGCTGTTCATCAGGCGAGGAGGCTAGTTCTGGTTTGGGAGTGTGCGGAGGAGAAGGTTTCTGATCTGGGGGAGTATCAATCAATTCAGACGTTGCTGTTTTAACTCTTGGAGTTGATAAAGCAGCCGGTGTGGGTCGAGTAGGACTTTGAGACGAGGCAAACGCCTCCTTCTCAGAACCATCTCTTGGCTGCTGAGGTGGGACATAGTTGCGAGGTATCACTGCCTTACCTTGCCTCAATCGCTTCTGCTCAAGTGGGGTAAGCAGGATTTTGACGTTCTGGGCGATAGGACCTCTATCGCCAACAGCTACTTCGTATCTGACATGCTGTCCTACGTGAATTTCGTCGTATCCACCCTGGATCGCGGAGATATGCATAAAAACATCTCCTTCACCGGTGTCTTGAGCGATGAATCCATACCCTTTGTCTGAGTTATAATATTTGACTCGTCCCGTTAGCATCATTTTTTCTCCGTTGGATTAAAGATTTCCGATTGGAATGCGAGCGATTTAGTAATAGCACGGAAGATTCCTACCTTGGATGGGATCAACATATTTTGTTAAGTCACGCAGGGAAATAACAGTACAGTCGCTGTCGTGAAGATAATCCATGTAGGCTTCAAATGTTTCGGGATCTGTGTTGACCCAAGGGTGCTCAAGTGCGGGTACACCGTGAAAGGTCAAGACGGCAATCTGTCCATCTCTTGCCCCCTCAACTGCCCACACCAAGTCGTCAAAGGTCCAGTGCGGTCCCGAAGCACCTGTCGTCGGGATGAGCAGCGGATGATGTTTCGCTGGGTTGTATGCGGGTCCTCGTCCTCCCTCTGAATCGCAGGTAAACTCCGGTGCAATGCCGCGTCGTGCAAAGAGGAATCCTTTCTCAGTCAAGACTTTCACAGCTTCAGGTCCGTTAGAATAACCCGGATAACAGAATGTCTCAGGTACAGGGATATTGTATTCCTTGCAACGTAGATCGATGTGTCGCAGGTCAGCGAGCAACTCTTCGCTCGATTGGTTGTTCACGTTTTTGTGATGGCGGGTGTGGTTGCCAATTTCAAAACCGGCTTCGTGCAGTTCCTTAACCTCTTCCCATGTTACATAGCGGTCTTTGTTTTTGAGAAAGTTGAGTCCTTCAGTGATGAAAAAGGTCCCACCGAAACCGTAACTCTTCAGTAAGGGTGCTACATAGGTGGCATCCGACTTATTGCCGTCATCGAAGGTCAAGACAATCAGCCGGTCGGGAATGGGTTGGAGATCTTGGGAGGCGGATATATTCCTATCGTTATCATAAACACGTGATTCGTTCATCGGCTTCCTTTCAGCGGGACTCATTAGCTGGTTTCCAAGAACTCCCAGAGTCGGTCAAATTGCGCCCCTGTAACAGGTTGATGGCGCAGGATGGTATTGGTATCCTTTCGCTCCATGTAGCTCGGCGCAAACTCCAATCCCGCGCGAAGTTCGTCGCGGCTTATGCCTACCTCCCTTGGTCGGCGGCGCACTTTGCATCTGTCTAGTCGATTCGTCAGAATCTCTGGATGCTCGTCACATTGCCAAGCGATGATAATTGCGCTGAACGCGACCATCTCTCCATGGATGTAGCTTGTGTTATGCTTTTCTTCTAGGGCAAGCCAGAAATCGTGGTCTCCGCTTGCAGCCTCCGGTCGTTGAATCCAGCGAGAATCGCGTTCTTGTACACTTTTCATGATGTGCCGCACGCTTTTCCCTGTCAAGTTTCCGTGCGTATCAAGAGTGGCTTCAAATCCTCGGGTAATCTCTTCATGGTGGCTGAGGACATCCGCAATTACTGTTTCGTCGCAAGGGGGGCCTATGCCGTTTTTGGCACGCCAACGCCATTCTACGGGTGCCGCATACCCGCATAGTATATCACCGAGTCCAGCGGTATTCAGATAATAGGGTGCTTCGAGAATCAGGTCGTCATCCACCAAAACATGGTCGCAGTCCACCCAGAGCCAATCATCGAGTGCTCCAACGATTTTCCGCCCTTCCCATTTCGCTACAACTCCATGGATGATCGCTCCCGTTGATACAATCGTTGGCACCATGACAAGCGGCAGGTCTTTATCTAACGCTACGAACTTTGAAGCATCTAGTGCCCGTCCGCCGCCCAGCCCAACCACTAACTCCGCGTCATCAGCTAAACTATCGCTTATTTCCTTTTGATGTTTGGAATCCAACCACATCGCATGGGCTACCCCTGCGGGCGGTTTGGATAGATAGGGTTGTGCTGTTCTGTATGCAGTCGGTGTGGATACCATTAAGTAACGTGGCCACCCGGCACTCTCCTTTTTCAGCAGCCCTGAATCGTAGCGAATATCATATTCCGCTGCCGGCTTCATCTGACTTGCATGGGACCAGCCGCGCCCTGCTTTATTCATGTTTCCTACCTCTCTTTTTCAGCGTTTTATAGTGGACCTTAGAATTAATGAAACACTCCAAATCGGTGCGGTTACATGAAGATAAAAAAAACAGTTCGGTAATTTGCTAGCGACACCGGCGCGGGGGAAAACCGCGCCTACCGTGTGTTTCGAGGAAAATCGAGATTACCGATTTAAATACTTAAATCTCATCAAACCGCACCTACCAAGTGAGGGGCGAAAGTGTCTATTTATTTTTAGAATTCACTATAGTACTATGGATTATCTAGCACGTTTTCTATTTTGAGTTTGAACAGGAGCTCTCTCATTCTTGACCGGGTATTGAAAACACTCCCTGCATTTTATCCAATTCCGTTTCGATTTTCAAGCCTTTTCTAATCTGGGAAGCGGTGCCAAACTTACAACCCAACCTTTAGAAGGGGCAAGCGTCAAATCTGTTGTCATCTAGATATGGAATCGCCACTGTTTCAACAAGTAGGATACCACAATGAAAGATATGATTATTTCAGATCTAAGCCAGTGTCAACCAACTCACTGTCTTGACCGGGACTATCGGCACGGCACTTGGCGGTTGATTGACTATGAAACCGAAGAGTTTGCTGGCACAATGATCTATTCTGGTCCTGGGATGAATTCCGAACCGCTGACATTGTCCTTAAACTGTGAAGGCTACCATGCAATATATGTGGGCGTCCATTACCCGGGCCAGTTTGGGGATGCTCATGCGCGCCTCCGTTTGACCGATGATCCGGCATACACTCTCGTGAGGGCAGAGACGCAATCTGGAAAGGACCTCAACGGCATTCCACTGGAACTGCGATGGAGCCACACAACGAAGGCATTCTCAGATTACCAAGTTTCTGAGGCTTTCTGGAAGGTCGCGGATCTCACCGGGGTTGACCTCATCATTAGTCGCTTCAACGAGGGTGGTCGGGGAGGTAGTTACGGCGAGATATACAGCAACTTGGTCTATGTACGACTCGTCCCCCTTTCTGAAGCGGAGATCGAGGAATACCAGCAGGAATTGCCTCGGAGGGATACCAAACGCCTTGTGGCTATGAACGATGCCGGTATTTTCTCCGAACTGCGCACGAAGGAAGATATCTGGGCGCAATTTGAGCCGTATCGGGACAGCGATGTGGAGATTATGCTGTGGGCGACCTTCAAAGGCGAAAATTGTACCTATCGCAGCCGCATTGGGCGCACACTGACCGACAGTGACAATCCCTTTGATCGCTTCGCTGCTCACGAACGTTGGGACGTGACGCTTGAGAAGTTAGAGGAACAGGGGGTTGACTTTATGACAGAGGTGGTACAAGCTGCCCATGCGCTTGGCATACGCATCTTCCCAAGCCTCCGTCTACAGGGACCGAAAGCGGTGCCGTTAGAGATGGAAAAGGGAAGCTTCTATGAACGGCATCCCGAATTTCGTTGCAAGGATAAGCACGGTAGGGGGATAGCGCATCTCAGTTTGGCTTTTCCTGAAGTCCGGCAGCTGTGGATTTCTCTCCTCTGTGAAGCACTGGAATACGGATTTGATGGGGTGCATGTGATTTTTTGTCGCTCCCAGCCGTTTGTGTTATATGAAGCACCGGTGATTCAGCAATTTCGTGAGGAATATGGAGAAGATCCCCGTGACTGTCCGGACGACGACCCACGTTTCTGGAGAGTTCTGTCCATCTTTGTTACCCAATTTGCGCGTGAACTCAGGGCGGCTGTCGATGCCATGGGCGAAAAAATGGGGCGGAAGCTCGAAATTGCCTACAATATTACCTCGACAATGGAAAGTCGGCTTCGGGCACCGGGGGTTGATCCGACTTCTAGACCAGAAGTCGCTGGCGGCACTGGTAAATATAATCTTAGCGAGGTCATGCAAAGTAATATGGTATGGGGAATTGATGTTGAGACTTTGGTGCAAGAGGGCTTGGTAGATTACTTGATGCCCCATCCAACTTTTGCAACGAACGCGGCAGAATGGATTCGACCGATGGTGGAATTGGTGAAGGACACGCCGGTGAAGTTGTATCCAGACCTTTATCCCCGCCGTCAACCTCCAGCCGCCTCCCTGTACTCCGCGCAAACCTTATATGAATTGGGCTGTGATGGTCTCACCTTGTGGGACACCTATTCTCGGGTGTTCCGGATCTCTGAATGGGCGATGATGAAACGTCTAGGTCATCGGGAAGTGTTGAAAGATTGGCGCGAGAGTAGCAAGGGCGACGACTACTTTCGCGTCCTGAATTTCAAATGGATTGGCGATCGGAGTGGTGATCCACGCTATTATCAAACCAATGGATAAATAGCTTTTTGCTTCGTCATTATCCCTATTGTACAAGCGAATCGTTATTGAAAAACTGCAACAGAGTAGTAGGATCATTTAATGCTTCGGGCGGGGCAAGATGCCCCGCCTACGATGAGTAGATTCTTGACTGTATGGGATTGGTTATGCTACGATAATCTTCGTGATTTACCTCTTTTCGATTTGGTTATGGTTGACCGGACAGATACTCAGGCGACGAGAGGTTCAGATACAATCTAATGAGCAGATTGGTAGTTTTTAACCCATGACAGACCACCACCAGCGAAACAGCAATATACTCCAGCGTTGGGGAGCAGTGCTAACAACTTGGACCGAAAGATGGATTCCAGATGCCCTCGTAATTGTTTGGATACTGACCGCAGTTTGCTTTATTTTCGCCCTCGTTTGGGGAGACGCTTCCCCGGTGTCAGCGGTAAAGGCGTGGGGCAATGGGTTTTGGGTGTTGCTTGAGTTTGGGATGCAGGTCTGTCTGACGATGATGACAGGGTATATTCTCGCTAGTGCACCGATTGTCAGACGCATCCTTCAGAAGCTGGCGTCGTTACCAAATCCGGATAAGCCGACGCAATCAATTATTCTGATGAGTCTGTTTTCGATGGTTACTGCTTGGCTCAGTTGGGCTTTCAGTCTGATTGCAAGTGCGCTGTTTGCCGTGTTCTTGGTGCACCGAAATCAGAAGGTCGATTATCGGCTGCTTGTGGCAGCAGCTTATCTCGGACTTGGGTGTACGTGGCACGCCGGATTGTCCGCTTCCGCGCCGCTTTTGGTGAATACGCCCGATAACTTCCTAATCCAAGGTGGGATTCTCCAGACTACGATTCCAGCGAACGAAACCATTTTTAGCCTTTTTAACATTATCTTGCTTGTGTTGGTGATCCTTGTGGTAACCGCACTGATGGCGGTGATGCACCCTTCAGCAGAAAACAGTTACCGGATCAAACCCGAACTTTTAGAACAGTTGCAACTGTTCGAGGCACCTGAAAAACCACATTTGATGTCACCATCAATACGGCTGAATTGGTGGCCCGGTTTTAACTTGATTGTCGGAATGGCTGGACTGGCTTGGCTTTTTGGCAACGTTGTCCGTTTAGGCTTCGCCAATGCTATTACCCTGAATACCGTCAATTTCTTTTTTCTGATGCTCAGTATTCTCCTACATTGGTATCCGTGGCGATTTCTTAAAGCAGCAGAAAACGCAGGCAAAATTGTGTGGGGTGTTATTATTCAGTTCCCATTCTACGCCGGTATCTTTGGGCTGTTCAAATTTACCAATCTTGCGACTGCGTTCACCCAAGCCTTCATTGCCATAGGAAGCAAAAACACGTTCCTGTTGATTGCTTATTGGTATGCCGGTATTTTGAATTATTTTATTCCCTCCGGTGGCTCAGAATGGGCGGTTACAGCACCATACCTTATACCCGCGGGTAACGCGCTCGGTGTTGATGCCTCAAAGATAGTTGTTGCATACGCTTGGGGCGATATGATGACTGACATGATTCAGCCCTTCTGGGCGATTGCAATGCTTGCCATTGTTAAACTGGAATTTAGAGAGATTATGGGTCGCCTATTACTGGTTTTCTTTGTGTATTTTGGGGTGACATCGACGGCGTTTCTTGTGTGGCCCTTGTTGTAGACGGATAGGGTGGCACTGCATTTAAAGAAAAGAACGTTTGGAGACCACAGAATCGGATATATTGACATGGCTCATGTAACAAGAAAATGCAAAACGGATGAGCGTGAAACGTGATGCGTGAAACGTGAAAACCATCAAAAAGAAAGTACAAAATGCTAGGAGCCCCCGAGTTTGTCCGAAAAAACTCGGGATCTGTTGCACCATTTCTTAACATGAGCGATTGACATAACCGTGAATAATCTTTTGGGAATATTATTTTTTTCACGATCCATGGAGAGTTCAACAATGACAAGGCACTTTGATTTTATTTGGCTGTTTGCGCTGCTTCTACTCCTTCCAACTGATGGATACGCTCCTTGTGTTGTGTTTGCGCCACCGGAGGAGGAATTAAACGGTACCGGGCAACGTGCGTTCATCGCTTATAATCCGCAAACACAACAGGTCAATCTCGTTCCTAGTATCAACATCAGCGGTGAAGTAACAGAGTTTGCTGTCGTCATCCCGACACCATCCATCCCTAAACTTGACACAGTAGATCGGCGGATCTTTAGGGAGTTGAATGACCTTACAATGCCAGTAACCCGATGGCGCGGGGGCGGCGGAAGTTCGGGGTGTAACGTTTTCACAACAGAGGACAGTGACGGCATCGCTGTATTTGATAGTGCTAGCGAAGAGGAGGGGGTTACTGTCATCTCTGAGCAAGAGGTGGGGGCTTTTGATACCGCTATTCTCACCGCCGATAATCCGATGGCACTAACCGATTGGCTTGACGAACACGGCTATCGTCATTCCATTGACGACAATTTAATACTACAGGGCTACATCGATCAGAAATGGGTATTCACCGCTATGCGATTGCGCGTGGAGTTTACGGATGGTGCGCGTCGGTCAGCCCGCTTTTTCGACCAGCCCATTGATCCAATCTTATTGACATATAGGGCGGAGCGGTTAATCTACCCGTTGCGCCTAACCTCGATTAGTGCGCGGGAGGGCGCGGATGTTACCGTATACATTCTTACCCCGAATAAAATGGACTTTCCGAGCGCGAAAGTTGAGTACGCCAACTGGATTACCGACAGTGAGCGCGATGCGATTCGTCTACGTCATCCAACACTCGGCAGCTTTATCGGAGAGTCACGTTATTTAACTCGTTTGCGTCGTATCTTTGCCCGAACCGAGATGGATATAGATTTTGAGTTAGTTCGTCACCAGGACAACCAAGAATTTCGCCGCGTCCGGTATATGGGGATTACTTTTCTTCCCGACCTCCTGCTCGTCGGTTTGATGGCAGCTGGCTACTCTGCATGGAGAAGGATACGATCGTTGAGACGTTGGTCGCAAACCGGAAAAGACTGAATCAAAGGAGATCGATTGAATGAATTCCCAACGTCATAGATTGATTATACTTTTTGGTCTTATATGTATGGCTCTCATTTTTCCATCTGTTTCGTCTGCTAGATTCCAAGAGGGCTTCGGACTGTATGGAGGATTCCATAGCCCATCAGAGGCTAGCACTGATGGCATTTACGGAAGTGGACCAATGTTCGGGGCGCAGTATAAACTCGCAGTTTCAACTCACACGGGGTTAGCATCATCAATTGGTGTTCTACAGAAGCAGGGCGATCCCTACAATGATAACACCTTCATCGGTACGGATCCATCATCTAGTGTAACGTTTGTGCCTGCTGAAATCAGTTACATTATCAATCTCATATCAAATCTACCCGAAACGGAGCGGCGGATTCACAGTTTATACATTGGCGTCGGTGTCAATCATATTTGGACCCGTGAACGGGCACCCGGATCGCCCCTTGCCAAAGGTAATGCCTTTGGCAATCAGCTTTTGGCTGGCACGACTTTCTCGATATCGAAGGATTTTGTTTTGGGCTTAGAGTTCAAATATCTGAGAAATCGACCGCTCATGAAACTGGATTCGGGCCGCACCTATCGTGTACAGCTCGATGGCACACAGGCTCAAATGACGTTTATGTGGCATTTCGGGAATTAATGTGACTTGGGGGATAAAACTACTGCTTAACTGATAGCGGATAAGCACTTAACCCCCCTACCCTCTTATCAGGGGGGAATTAGCGGTCTTGTTAATGTCACATTTACTGGTAAGTGTCTACTTATTTCTGGACTTCACCATAAGAAGGAGTGTTATGCCTAAAATCATCGTTGCCAATTATTTCCAAGAAACCAATTCGTTCCATCCGAATCCCACTACGTATGAGGATTTTAGCGTCCACCTGGGCCAGGATTTATTTAACGCTGGTCGTGAGGATATCAACGGTGCGCTGAATATTTTTTCTCAACGGTCCGACTTGGAGGTTGTGCCCACTTATGGGGCGAGCATGGGCGCGGGTGGCACAATCACTCACGAATGTTTTGAGCGAATCACCGGAGAATGCTTGGAAGCGATTGAGAAAAACAGTGCTGGGGCAGACGCGCTGTTTTTCGCTATGCACGGGGCAATGGCTGCCGAGGTAGAGAAGGATCCAGAAGGCTACATCCTTCAAGAAACCCGTAAGATTTTGGGGCCGGATGTCCCCATTGTTATCTCTCTGGATATGCACGGCACTGTCACCCGGCGTATGTTGGAGATTATGGACGGAGCCGCCATTCTGCATACCTACCCGCACATTGACTGGTATCAGTTGGGCGAACGGACTGCCACAATGCTACTGAGTATCCTTGATGGCGCGAAGCCAATTATCGGCAGCGTGTACACGCCCACCATGGTGCGTGGAGACGAGCTCAAGACCGCGACCGGTGTGCACGGCACGTTCATCAGGCATCTTGAACGGCTTGAAGAACGGGATGATGTCTTAGCAGCGGGGATTATGTTGGGTCATCCACCTACAGACTGTCCGGAGCAGGGATCTCGAATCATCGTTGTCACCGACAGTAACAGGGAATTGGCTGAGCGGGAAGCGATGCGAATCGGTCAGAACTTCTGGGACATGCGTGAACGGATGCAGTGCGTTCTGTACAGTGTGGAGGAGGCGATTGAAAACGCAAAGAAAGCGGACGGCGCGGTTGTTTTTTCAGATGCTGCCGACGCCACCAGCTCTGGCGCGCCGGGTACTAGCAATGCGATTTTAAGAGGATTTTTAGAGAGCGACTACGTAGGACGGGTTCTTTTTCCTATCCGAGATGAGCCGGCGATTGAGAACGCGATGGAAGCGGGTTTAGGCAGCACTATCACCGTACCACTCGGCGGCACGAAAGACCCCCGTTTTACCCCGATAGATGTAGAGGTGACAGTGGAAGCCCTCGCGATAAGAGACAATGTGCCGATAGCTGTTCTCAGGGCTAGCAACATCACTATCGTCGCCGCTACCCAAGGCGGTATACTATGCGATCGGTGGCTGTATCCCGCTGTTGGCCAAGACCCAAAAACGTTTGACGTCATTATTCAGAAGTTGCCGCATACACCCTATGAATTTTATGACGAGTGGGCTGTCCGAAATATGACTATTGATGTCCCGGGCGCAGCAAGTCCCAACATTAAGACGCTAGGTCACAAGCTGGTCCGGCGACCGATTTACCCGCTCGATGAAGACATGTCCTACACCCCGCAAGTTGAGATATTTGAGTAGTGGATCGCGGCAAAGATAGGTTTGAATTAATTTTCTTGTCATTTTGTCATTAGGTCATGATATAATTTTGCTCAGTTTTAGTATGCCTCGGATTATTTTTAACAGGGGAGGGCTCCATAAATGGTAGACGATAGCAGAGAAGAACACCGAATGATCATTTTTGGCAATGACAGTGACCCCGTCCAAGAGCACCTAATTCGAGAAGACGGTGCAGACAGAGGATTTTCTACGCAAAACGGGATTTTAGAGCGGAAAATTCATGCCGAATCCTATACAGTCACTCTGTATGCGTTACTGAAAGATTACGGTCTAATCCCTGTTTTTCGGATTAAGCCGAGGATACGATTCCGCCGATTTAACTACGATAACCAAGCTTCGAGCGCGCCGCTCCGTTACAACTTAAATGACATTGTTGATTTTGCCGAAGTCAAACGTGGTATTGAATCGGGCGAACCTGTAGATAGTGCGCTTCAGGAGCAGGTCTTCGGAGATGCTCCCACCCTTGAAGATTTGTCTGATGATCCTGCGCTAAAGCTGGTTTCTCAGCGCGATCTGTTTTTACGCAATCCGCCTTTTAAGACCAAGACCAAGGTCTTCGGCGGCGAGGAGGGTGATGCACACGGGATTCCAATCGGAAAATTCCTTGATGCTCTCAACCATCCCGCACAAACTCAATCTATTTTCAAACCCTTTCCTCAAGGTTCATCGTTTGCCACGGATCTCTTGGAAGCCTTAGAACCTTTTCATCACTTGGAATTTCAGTTTGGTGTTTATTCACGCTATGAAAGACGAGACTGTGTGCTAGCAGGTGATATCTCTAAAGCCGCGGGCGGATACCGTACCACTTTTGATCCGTGGACAGTATTGGGGTATATCCACTCTGATGGTCAGATGCAGCAGCTCCAGATACTTGCCCATGAAAGAGGCACACGGTGGGAACATAAAATTATGATTGAGGATATGGACGCGCCTACACTTGAACTGATTTCTCAAGAGATACGCACGTTACGACAGGATAATCTTATTGGTCGGGTTTTGTCCAAAAGTCAGACAGGCTTATCGCTCCTAGCAAACACACAAGAAACACGGGTCAATGCAACGAATGATCTGTTTGTAGATTATGAGTTGAAAGTGGAAACGTCCATTCCGAACAACCGGTATGCAGACATTGAATGCCGAAGAAGATTACGCCGTGTTTTTAACTCAAATGGTCAATACCAGCTTCATCCTCTTAATAAGGATATTGTTGAAAGACATCTTAACCTTGCAAAAGGTGTCAACAGTGGTGTGGTATATACTCTGGATAATGTCTATCTGATGCAGGGACCGGCTCCGCAAAAGGTCCAAGAGGCGGATTTGCTCATCACAAGAACCCCGATTCGCGAAAGAGTCGTTATGCGGTCGGCACGGGACCTGAGGGAACGGATGCCAACAAATGGATTTGAGAAATGCTGGAATGAGTCTATTGATGAGGCAGGATATACGATTGTCAACAAGGCAAGTGGCAGATGCTATACCGTCAGTTACGGTAGAAGGAAAACTGGAAATATCCTTGATGGTACAGTGCAAACACAACCCTTGGAACATTACCTCTCAGTCAAATATCTAGGAATCGTTCCTGACCGTTACGGAGATTTTATCTCTAAGACTTCCGCAGGCACCACGAGGAAGCGGGATATTCCACCGCGGGTGCTGTTTGGAATGATGTCCACAAGGGAAAACAGAGTTATTCAAGAGATGAAAAGTCTGGTGGTGCATCTAAAAAATAACGGATTGGTCTGAGATGATTCTAATCCTCCCTTGAGGGTTTAAGTCATTGCACACATAGGAGTGGGCAAACCGATGATTGAGATTCGCGGGACAGGTCACATCTACCGTAACCCGAAGCCGCATCTTCGCGCTCGACATGCGTGGCACCCAACTTTGGTGGTCATTGACGAAAACGAACTCATTGCCGCGTTTGACATCGGTGAGGCGGTTGAGAGTTTGGATTACCGGACCTATATCAGTCGCAGCGATGACGGTGGACAAACTTGGGACGCACCGGTGCCGATGCTCCCCGATAATCTAATCCAGTATCCGACGCGGCGCACCACACACATCGGGCGACCGAGACGGATGTCGGACGGCGAACTGGTCGCATTCGTCGCTCGTTTTTACCGCGATGATCCCGAACAAGGCATCTGGAATCCGGACACGACAGGCTTAGTTGAGATGGATTTGATGGTAGCGCGGAGCACGGATGACGGTTTGACTTGGGGACAACCCCAGCACATCTCACCGCCTCTGGTGGGGCAACCCTTTGAGGTCTGTCATACGATTGTCGAGTTAGCGGACGATCGATGGTTGGCTCCGGTGTCATGCCTGCGATGTTGGGACGGCGCAGCTCCCAACGGTCTGAAGGTTATCGGGTTGGTTTCCGCCGATCAGGGGGTGACTTGGCCCACATACGTTGACATCCTCGACGACTTTGCCAACGGGGTTGTCCATTTTGAGCAGTCAGTTGTACAGTTGGCAGATGAACGACTGCTCGCTGTTGGCTGGGGGTTCGATGAACGCATCGGCAAGACAAAGGCGGTCAACTACGCGGTCAGTCAGGATGGCAAGACGTTTTCGACTCCACCACGTCCGACGGGCTTGAATGGGGAGACTAGTAAGCTCTTAGCACTGCCGGATGGGCGTGTCGTTTGTGTTTATCGTGGCATTGACCCGCCGGGGCTGTGTGGTACTATCGCGCATCTTGACGGAGAGGAATGGAGACACGACGAACCACAGGTTCTATGGCAGGGTGATAGGCTCACAAGAATGTTCGGGGAAGCAACCGCTACAGAGGAACTGCGCTCGTTAAAGCTCGGTTGTCCTAACCTTGCCCTGCTGCCCGATGGCGATGTGCTGGTCGCGTTTTGGTGCCACGAGGATGAGGTCTACAACATCCGCTGGGTACGGCTTGTGGTCGGGGGCTTTCTTTAGTGCCAATTAGGGAGACTTTCACCATATAGCGAATTAGTAATATTGACCGGCTTCGCCCCGTCTTTGTTTATCACAAAGATGTCTGTATTTCCGTCCAAGTATCTCTCATAGGCTATCCGCTGCCTATCAGGCGACCACGTGGGGCGACGACTATCTCCTTGAAATAGGGTGAGGTTGTTCTGGTTCGAGTTGTCGGTGTTCATGACGGAGATATCCCACTCCCCTTCACGGTGCGACATACAGGCGATTTGCTTGCTATCGGGCGACCAGTCCGGGTATTCCTCGTCGGACAGATAATCAATCAAACGCTTCAAGAGAAGGAATTAAGCAAGATAGTCGAGGCTTCGGAACTCGTCATGGAGTGATCGCGCCAATTCTTGGAGAGCATCCGCCTGCATATCAGAAGTTTTGGCGAATTCATTCATTCCGGCGTTGATAAAATCGTGTCCGACTAAAACTTGTTTATATCCCCATTCAACCATTGCACGTCCCTTATTATAGGTTGCATGTGCATGGTTTGGGTTTAAGCGGAGTGCCGCGTTGAAATCGGCAATACCTTCTTCATAATCTTGGTTACGGCATTTGTCAATGCCATTGTTGGTAATGAGATCTGCATCTGTTCTCGGAATATCAATTTCCCTATAGTCAGGTAGTTGGTAATTCATATCATTCTCCCTTTGGGGGAAGTGGGTGTCCAGTCTCCACTAGACCCCCGGTTGTTCAGGTTAGCTTTTGAAAGGGTTTCCCATAATCATTTTCTCCATCTGTGCCTTTTATAAGCCCACACATGATGAAAATATAGAAAGTTCCTATTATCGGTATTAAGCCTGCCAAACAATACCAACCAGATCGATTAGTATCGTGCAGACGTTTTACGACAACAGTAATATCTATGAAGAGTAAGATAAGGAACGAACAGAATGCTATAATTGGACCACCTGGCTTGCCTGCATTTTCATTTATTAGAAAAATACAGAATATGACTATAGCACTAACAATGGTACAACCCCAAAACAAAGTTCTGTTAATCCTCCCCTTAAAGGAAAAACAGAATTGTGCAAACGTCATGACAAAATTTCCTTTTCATAAAAAGTTTAATGGCACACCAGACTATACTGGCTGCGATAGGTTATCGCACATTTAGGCTGTCAGGAAGATGCCCTTTAACTTCTCCCGATTTATCAGCGACAGTTATTATTCCCATTCCTTCATACATACTCATGAGGACTCCACCTTTCCCTGGACCGCCAGAGAGCAATATATTTCCTCCGTATTCATTGACAACCAAATCAACTTTACCGTTTCGTTTTTGATCAACGAGGTATAAGGCTGGCTTTTTTTTCTCTGTAGTCAATGAAGCGATGAAGTTCTCCGTTTTGTCCATGATAGCTAAGGTGCCCCCCTCTTGGTTGGCAGTTAAAAGAATGCGAGGCTCTCCCGTCTCATCAACTACCGCCAACGAGGTGCATACAATATCCGTTCCCTTTTGTGCTGTAACGGGTGGGGCAATGGTACTGCCAAACAACATACCTACAAGGGCGAGCAATGCCCCAAACAGCGTGTATACCAACTTCTGTCTAAAATTCATCTATATTCTCCTTTACATTGCTCAAATGTTCTATTGAGCGTCTTTGGCTTCGACAAGCGCATGCTTGTGTGCAATCGCTGGATACGCATTGTGGTCAGTTGAAGTTGAGATGGTGACTGCCATTAAATGAGTGAAAAATCTGTATGAATACAGAATGCCTGTCCCCGAATACCAGCCATTAGGAGCAAAATACTGGAATCCCGAACGGTATGGTCATGAATAGGATCGCCCACCGGCATATATGCCATCGACAATAGCCTGATCCGTCCACATCTCCTTCGGTGTGATGAGCGGTGACGTTTTGCCGAGTGCACAATCGATAAAATGTAGTGCTTCGGTGCGGGTTCGCACCCTCGGGTTATCTTGGAATGTTTCAGCGATGCCGGGGGCTACGTCCTCCGTCACATCTACGTAATCGCCGTCCTGCCACGTCAATAACCGAAACGGCGACAATGAAGCGAAACCCTCCGTTCCCCACACATCAACACCGCTATCCCTCGCTTTCGGGGGTGCCAACCACATACTCTCAACCGACAACGTAATATCATCGGCAAAGGTCACATAGCCGCTCACCAAATCCTCAACATCGTAGGTGTCTCGGACTGCTTCCAGATCGGGGGGCAACGTGGAGAGATCTCCAAAACGTGCGCTCGCCCGGCCTTCTACGGAGAGGAGAGTGGGGCAACCGAGGAACCAAACCCCTAGATCCAGTGTATGCACACCGGTGCTGGCGAGTGAGCCACCTCCGGACCGGGACTTGATGTAATGTGGTCCCCAAACCGGGACGCTTTCCGCGTGTATCCACGTGCGTGCGAAGCGAGGTGTTCCCAATCCGCCGCTACGGATGAAGTTGTGTGCCGCCTGTGCATCTTTACGGAAGCGAAAATTGTAACCGACCATCAGCATTCGGTCTGCCCGCTCCGCCGCTTGAAGCATCGCTTCTGCGTTGGTGAGTGAGGGTGCCATCGGCTTGGCTGCTAGCACATGGGCACCGCTGTTGAGTGCGGCAATGGTCACAGTCGGCCGGACATCCGCCATTGTGCCAACCATGACGACATCAAGAGATTCTTGATCGAACATCTCTTGATAATCCGTGTAAGTTGCTGCACGTGGTCGCTGTGGGTGTGCGTCAAACAGCTCGCGGGCGACTGTTTCGGCGCGTTCTTCATCGACATCGCACACTGCAATCAGATTGGCGTCTGGGTGATTGACTACGTTGTCTGAGTATGCGTGGCGGCCGAAGGAGCCGCAGCCGACGACACCGACGCGCAATGGACGAGAGATGTTATTCATGTTGCCTCCTCAGAATTTAGGATATAGTATTACAATCAAGATCGGCAATAACCTCTGGTGCTAGTTTAATGAGAAAATTTTTCCACATTGTTCAAGAGTTCATTGGTTTATTATGGTAGATTTCAGAATTAATCAGACACTGTGAACAAGCAAGATCAATAACCTTGTTCGTAGAGTTACGGCACACGGAGTGTGCCTACTACTTTTTGTGTCTATTTATTTTTAGGATACACATGTCGCCCCGCTGGGGTTTTCGGTTACTTGTTTACCCGTGTACGATAGACATGTCGCCCCTCTGGGGCTAAATGAACTGCTAAACCAATGCAAACTACCACCATTGATTATAGTAGATTTTAGAATTAATGGGACACGCCAAACCGGTGCGGTTACAAACCCCACCTACCGGGCGGCGCAAGTGTTTCTTTATTTTTTGAATTCACTATAATATGATGTTATCATACTTTGCGAAATAGGTGATCGTCATACTTCCACCGACCCCGGGGCATCAAAGTAGCCGACTTCTGTCAGGCGGTCAATCCAAAATTGACGAGTTAAGCTGCCCTGCGGATTGGACATCCATCGTTTCGAGTATAAATACTGCCGTTTGGGATTAAATGCCTTGACCCCGGCTTGGGCGTTACCTTCGCCTTGCCTACGGAGTGCTTCAATTTCCTCGGGGATCTTGGGATTTGCATAATAGACGACTGTGCACATACGGCGGTCATTGCTTCCCCCATAAGAGGCGTGCCACATGCGAAGGTCAAATGCAACCACGTCTCCCGGCTCAGAAGCGAGTGCGGTACACGGTACTTGCTCCAGCGGCAGTGACCGGACACCATCGGCGAACTCGTCATCATTAGGGAGTCGATGGGCACTAGGAATGACACGCAACGCTCCTGTATTCCCGTCTACCGGTTCTAAATAAAACGCAAACTTCACGCCGTACTGATGAACCGTACCGGTGTCACGGTGCCAACGTGTGTTACCGGTATAGCGATTGGCGTCTGTGCCGATACCGAGCACATCGTCACCGTACAACTGTTTAGCAACAGTCAAAAAACGGGGGTCCTCCATCAGGCTCGCAAAGAAAGGCGTTTCCTCGTCCGTCATCGGTGCCCAGTGTCGCTCTGTACCATCGTATGGTTTGTGTGCGTATTGCTCTGCCATGGTAGTATCAAATTCTTGGTGGATTGTTGCGAGTTCATCGGCTGAGAATAACCCCTTCAGTACCGTATAACCGAACGTCTTGTGGAAATCTATCTGATCCTCAGTGAGCCCTACTGTATCAGTGGTTTGATTCATGTTCTTATCTCCTTTCTGTAGGTTGGGTGAGTAGGGAACGCAGATCTGCGTTCCCTATAATCTGAAGTTCACCTAGGGAACCTCCACGCCTAGCGATGTTGCTGTCTCGGTGACGGACTGCCATATATCTTCGGCGATGGGGATACCGTCGCGTTGACGGGCGGCGCGTGTCCGAACCTCTGGATCGCCGGGCATCAGGACTTCATCGAAGCCGGGTGCCGGTGGAATCGCCCGGACGCGATGTCCCATTTCATCAGCGCGATCCGCATAATCCGAGAAGGGTTGGAACAGATCCGCTTTGAAAGCGATAAATGTTACACCTTGATGCCGCATAATCGGACCGCCGTGTTTGGGATCAACAAAAGCATCCGCTCCTGTGAAGATTCGCCCTAGGAACTCTGTTGCCATCATCAAGGCATAGCCCTTGTGCCCGCCAAACGGGACATGCCCACCGCCATTAACGAAATCGTTCGCATCCGTGCTGGGATTCCCATCTTTGTCGACAATGCAGTTGGGCGGTAACGGCTCCCCTCTGCGCTGGGCGTTGAGAACTTTGACACCGGAAACTGCTGCTGTTGCAAAGTCGAACATCATTTGCGGCGCATCGCCGGAGGGAAATCCCATTGCTAGTGGATTGGTATGGAGAACCGTTTTGCTGCCACCGTAGGGAACGGTTGCGGGTTCTTCTTCAGAGTATCCTCCCGCCCAAACCATAGCGATTAGTCTTTCAGATGCAGCCATCTCCACATAATGACCTAGTCTCCCGATATGATCTGCCTGAACAAGTCCGACCACGGCAATGTCATTCTCTTTCGCTTTTGTTATGGCGACTTCTATCGCATATTTGGCAGCGACTTGACCGAAGGTCCAATTTCCTGTTATTTGGGCACTTGTGGCGGTCTCGTTTAGAATTTCCGGATGGGCTGTTGCTACAATCTCACCGGATTTGGAGGATTCCACATAACGCGGTAAATGCCAGATACCGTGTGTATCAACGCCGCTAAGGTTTGCCAGAACTAGATGCTCTGCTACGTCTTCTGCGTTTGGCTCATCGGCACCTGCGGCCAAGAGAACGTTCTTGACCAGTTGATGAAGTTCGTCCCCTGTCTTGATTATCATTGTTTTCTCCTGGATCTGTGTGTGGGGGTAGCACTGCACTAAAGTGTGGAGTAATCACTTGACAAGTAGGGGATCCGTTGACTATCTTTATGTATCCCAACAATAAGGAGAGTCAACCAATGGATCCCCCACAGATATTTTGTCATAATCCCGACTGCCCGGCAAGTGGAAAAGTTGACCGGGGGAATATAGGAGTTCATAGTCGCAAGCCCGAGCGTTACATCTGTCATGAGTGCAAGACGACGTTTACGCCGAGCAAAGGGACTGCGTTCTATCGCCTTCGCTATTCAGTTGAGTTTGTCACCCAAGTCATCACGCTATTGGCTTATGGGTGTCCGCTTCAGGCGATTGTTGCTGCGTTTGGCATAGATGAACGAACCGTAGCCAATTGGCAGCAGCGCGCCGGTGTCCACTGCGAGCAGGTTCATCAGCATTTGGTGCAGCACCCACATGACTTAGGTCAGGTACAGGCTGATGAGATACGGGTCAAATACCAGGGGGGCATCGCTTGGCTGGCTCAAGCCATTGCTGTTCCCACTCGGTTGTGGCTCGCCGGTGTCGTCAGGGGTCGGCGTGACGGTGCATTGATTCGGTGTCTTATTCAACAGGTGTATCAATGTGCGTTGTATCGACCGTTATTGTTGTGCGTTGATGGTTTGGCTGCGTATGTTTCGACTATCAAGGAGGTCTTTCGCACCCCCATTTGCACCGGCAAACGGGGACGTCCGCACCTTCGTCTGTGGCGACATCTGTGCATTGTACAGGTCATCAAGCAGCATTCTCAAAAGCAACCCAGGCGCGTGATGGGAGTCATCAGACGCATTGTCTGTGGCACATCACAACAGGTACAGACCTTGATAGAACAGACACAATCGACCCCCACTGCCCATGTGAGTTACATCGAGCGGCTTAATGGGACATTTCGCGCACGTTTAGCGATGCTAGTCCGTCGGGGACGGGGAGTGGCACGGCGGCTGCAAACGCTTGAGCGAGCGATGTATCTAATGGGGTGTGTCTACAACTTTTGTACACCGCATCAGAGTCTCCGGCTGGTGTTGTACCTGCCCAATAATCGGCGGCGATGGGTAGAAAGAACACCCGCGATGGCGGCGGGAAGGACTGACCATGTTTGGACAGTGGGACAGCTGCTCGGTTATCAAGTGCCACCCCCACCGTGGCAACCCCCTCGACGACGCGGAAGACCGGCTGCCAAAATTAAGGCTCTTATTCAACGCTATCTCTTATGACCACACTTTACTGCGGTGCTACCTGTGTGGGAGCGAGGGAGCGGATGTGTGAGGCAGCGGGGAATGTGTCGTGTAGTAGGGTGGTGTTCCTAGCTTGCTCCAAGCTGCTCGATAATTTGTAGGGCGGGTGTCCTCGCCCGATTCAATACTTCGGTTATTATAACCCAAGTTGCTAGACAGTTATGATACACCTGTCGCTCCTCTGGAGCTAATGAAACATAATAAGTAATGCGTCAGAAGAAGCGGAACGCAGATCTGCGTTCCCTACGAATTAACCTGACTAGATCGGCGGGGTCGGGCAGGATGCCCGACCTACGGGTACGTGTATATTTGGGTTATTATAGACTATACAACTCTCCGTACTTTGACCGCAGATAGTGGATATACGGTTCGATGCGTAACGATCCGCCGGTAACGCGCTCAATGAGTTCGGGTGTGGTGTATTTGCTGCCGTGCTGATAGATGTTCTCTTTGAGCCAGTCGTGTAAGGTGCTGAATTCCCCCATTTCAATCTCGCTTGTAATCTCAAGGTGTGCTTCCAAAGCGGTCGCAAAAAACTGTGCTCCCAGAATATTGCCCAATGTATAGCCCTGAAAACCACCGCCAATCGAGCCACCATACCAGTGGACATCTTGCAGCACCCCATCGCGGTCATCTGGTGGGACGATTCCAAAATCCGCTTGAAATCGCTCACGCCACGCTTCGGGGAGATCTTTCACAGCGAGTTTCCCCTCAAGCAGGTCGAGCTCAAAATCGAACCGGAGCATAACGTGGAGGTTGTAAGTGACCTCGTCGGCATCTGTGCGGATAAGTGAACGTTCCACTTTGTTAATCGCACGGTAAAAGGTATCTATGGGCACACTCCCAAGTTGGTCTGGGAAGGTTGATTGGAGCTTCGGGTAGAAAAAGTTCCAGAAGCCTCGGCTTCGCCCGACGACGTTTTCCCAGAGACGCGATTGGCTTTCATGAATCCCTGACGACGGTCCACCGTCGAGGGGAAGCCCTTCATAGTCCGTGCAGGTCCCTTGCTCGTACAGTGCGTGTCCGGCCTCATGCGTCATGCTGAATAGCCCTTCGCTCAAGTCATCTTCCTTTGTCCGGATGGTGATACGTACATCGCCAATTGAGAATTTTGTCATGAACGGATGGTGGGTCATATCGCGTCGGCCGCGTTCAAAGTCATAGCCGAAGCGTTTGATGACGTCATCGGCGAATTCTAGTTGTTGTGCCTCCGGGAAGGTCTGGCGTAGGCAACTGTCGTCGGCGGTTGGTTGGGCGGTGATGGCGTTCATAATCGGGACGAGTTGTTCGCGGAGTTCGGCAAAGAGTGGACGAACAACCGAGGCTTTCATGCTCTCGTCGGCAAAGTCGATCAGGGGATCCGCGATATGTTCGTAGCCGGGAAAGAAATCGGCGAGTTGGCGGCTTAGATCGAGTGTCTTTTCGAGGTAGGGCTGCACGGCAGCGAAGTCGTTTTCCGGTCGCGCAGTCGTCCAGACCTGATACGATTCGGCTGCGTGGTTCTGGAGTTCTGCCATGAACGAAGAGGGTACTTTTGTGGCTTTCTCATATCCGCGTCGTGTGACACGAATCAGGCTGGCATCATCAGAGTCGTAGGGAAGACTTTCTTCGGAAGGTTGTAAATCATCAAGGAGTTTCCCTATCTTTGGATCGGTGAACTTTTCATGCGCGAGGCGACTCAATGTGGCAAGTTGACGACCCCGCGCAGCTGCACCGCCCGGCGGCATGTAGGTGGTCTGGTCCCAGTGGAGGATCGAAGCTGCTGATCCCAAGTCGTTGATTTCCATCAGGTGTGTTTTGAGTTCTTGAAGTTTGGATTCCAAATGTACCTCCTCCTATAAAGAGAAAACGGGAAGACGGGAAAACCTGAAAACGGGAGAGCGTGTGTGAGGCGGCGAATGTTTGATTCGCCGCCACGCGCCCACACCCCCAGCCTTCCTCGTTCTCTCGCTTTCTCGCCTGTTCGTTTTCCCGTTTTCACTCAGGCTGATGCTATGAATGCTTTCCGCAGAAACCGTCCCGTATGAGATTCCTCTGTAGCCATGATCTCCTCTGGTGTCCCCATGGCGACGACTTTCCCACCTTCAGCCCCGCCATCGGGACCTAGATCAATGATCCAATCGGCGGATTTGATCACGTCCATGTTGTGTTCAATGATGACAATTGTGTTGCCTTTGTCTACCAAGCGGTTGAGTACCATCAGTAGCTTCTGTACATCATCGAAATGTAAACCTGTTGTCGGCTCGTCCATGATGTAGATAGTTTTACCGGTGCTCCGCTTTGAGAGCTCACGCGCCAGCTTGACCCGTTGAGATTCACCGCCAGAGAGTGTTGTCGCCGCCTGACCGAGTTCAATGTAATCCAACCCAACGTCGTACAGCATCTGCAGCGGTCTATAGATAGTCGGTATGCTTTGGAAATGTTCTAGTGCTTCCTGCACTGTCATCGCCAGAATATCAGCGATGTTTTTGCCCTTGTAGCGGATTTGTAACGTTTCGTGGTTATAGCCGGTTCCCCCACAGGTTTCACATTTTACCCACACATCCGCGAGAAAGTGCATTTCAACCTTATTGAAGCCGTGCCCACGACATGTTTCGCACTGTCCTGTTTTCTGATTGAAGCTGAATCGACGGGAATCGAAACCGTGGACCTTAGCGTCCGGCAGATCGGCGAAGAGGTAGCGGATTTTGGTGAATAGGTCGGTGTAGGTGGCAGGATTTGACCGTGGGGTATCCCCTATTGGCTGTTGATCGATGTTAATCACTTTGTCGAGATATTCCAACCCATAAATCGATCGATACTTTCCTGCCCGCATCCGCGTTCGGTTCAGATTAGACACAAGCACAGGATACAGCGTCTCCTCAATCAATGAGCTCTTTCCTGAACCGGACACCCCCGTTACGCATGTCAGTGTCCCCAACGGGATCTCGACATCAATATTCTGCAAGTTATTGGTTCGGACGCCTATCATCTCAATCCATTCGCCTTTGCCCTGACGTCTTTGCGGCGGGACTTCAATCTTGAGTTTCCCTGTGAGATAGCCACCCGTCAACGAATTTTCGCTCTGCTGGATTTCAGTCGGCGAACCGGCGGCGACAATCTCACCGCCAAACTTTCCTGCGCGGGGACCAAAATCGAGAATGTGATCCGATGCCAACATAGTTTCCAGGTCATGTTCAACAACTAGGACACTGTTACCGAGATCTCGAAGTCCTTTCAATGCGTTCAAGAGTCGTTCCTGATCTCGCTGGTGTAGTCCGATACTCGGTTCATCGAGGATGTACGTCACTCCTGTGAGTCCGCTGCCCAGTTGGCTTGCCAGACGGATGCGCTGCATCTCTCCGCCTGAGAGACTAGGGGCGGGTCGATCTAGCGTCAGGTAGTGCAATCCAATATCGACGAGGAATCGGAGTCGTTGTTGGATCTCTTTGAGCAGTGTTCCGCCGATTTCCATCTGATGTGTTGATAGATCGAGGTGTTCAAAGAAGTCGGCAGTCCTACCAATCGGCATCGCTGTCGCTTCGGCGATGGTTTCCCCGCCCAACGTTACGCCTCTTGCTAGGGGTTGAATGCGCGTGCCCTCGCACTCCTGACAGGTATACAAACGTTGCCCGATTGTTCCAATACCTTCGCACGCCGGACATTGACCGATAGAGCTGTTGAATGAGAAGTGACGGGGTGTCAGTTCAGGGAAACTCAAACCGCACGGGACACAGGCGAAGTGCTCGCTGAAGACATGATGTGTAATCTCCGATCTTCTACCCGCTCGCTTCCCTTCATTTATCACTCCCACCGCTACGGTGCCACCGCTCTGCTGTGTTGCTGTTTCAACCGCTTCTGCTAGGCGTCCCCGTTCATCGGGTTCAAGGGCGAGGCGATCGACGACAATTTTGACATCGTGTCGGATACTCTTTCCAATCTTCGGTGCCCGATCAATCGGGTGAACCTCCCCGTCAATTTCGACGCGAGCGTAGCCATCACGCTGTAAGCGCTGGAAAGCATCGGGATAATCCTCATTAGGTCGCAGCACCAGAGGGGACAAGACGTAAAGCCGAGCCCCACCTGCCAATGCCACGATTTTGTCAACGATTTGCTGTACGGATTGAACGCTGATTTCCGACCCGCATTGCGGGCAGTGAGCCGTTCCGACTCGTGCATAAAGCACACGCAGATAGTCGTAAATTTCTGTGACTGTCCCGACCGTAGACCGTGGGTTTTTACTCGGAGCCTTCTGCTCAATCGCAATTGCTGGCGAGAGTCCCTCAATCTTCTCAACTTTTGGCTTCTCTAACTGTCCTAAAAATTGTCGTGCATACGCTGAAAGGGATTCGACGTAGCGTCGTTGTCCTTCTGCATAGATTGTGTCCAATGCCAGCGACGATTTCCCAGAACCACTCACACCGGTGAATGTTGTGAACTTCCGGTGAGGAATATCTACGTTGATGTGCTTCAGATTGTGTTCATGCGCTCCGTGCACGGAGATGTATTTGGCATCTTCGGGCAGGTCATTACTCTGGGCAAGTTGATAATTCCCTTCTGACTCATGAAGTTGGTTGGCAGGTTGGAAGATTGGAAGATTGGAAGATTGAGAGATTACCTTCCCAGCCTTCCCCCCTTCTCTCCTTTTCGGCTCTAGCACTGGTTGCAAAGCTATCCCTGTATACGATTCCTCAACGGCTGCTACCTCTTCCGGTGTCCCTGTTGCAACAACATAGCCCCCCTCTTCACCCCCTTCGGGACCGAGGTCAATAAGATAGTCCGCTGTTTTTACTACCTCCAAGTTGTGCTCAATAACAATAACGGTATTACCCACACCGACAAGTTGGTGCAACACCTCTAGAAGTTTTTTCACATCGTCGAAGTGCAACCCGGTTGTTGGTTCATCGAGAATATAGAGGGTTTTGCCTGTGTTACGTTTAGCAAGCTCCCGTGCCAGTTTAATCCGTTGCGCTTCGCCACCAGAGAGCGTCGGTGCTGGCTGCCCAAGTTTTATGTAGTCCAAACCGACATCGTGCAGGGTTTGCAAAATCTTCGCAATTTTCGGAATGTTCACAAAGTGTTCTAACGCTTCTTGCACATCCATGTTGAGCACATCGGAAATATTGGCTCCCCGGTATTCAACTTGTAGCGTTTCGTCATTGTACCGTTTTCCTTGACAAATATTGCACTTTACCCAGACATCAGCGATGAAGTGCATTTCGATCCGCTTTGAGCCGTTGCCGTCGCAGGCTTCGCACCGACCACCCTTGACATTGAAACTGAAACGCCCCGGTTTATAACCACGCAGTTTCGCCTCAGCCATATCAGCGTAAAGCGCGCGGATCTGATCAAACACTTTGGTGTATGTGGCAGGATTTGATCTCGGGGTGCGCCCAATCGGTGACTGATCAATGTCAATCACTTTATCGATGACTTCGTCAATTGGAGCTGAAGATGCACATTGTGTATGATCGCTCGAAGATTTTTCCTCTGTAGTGAACACCCGTATGAGATCATATTCTCCCGGTTGTGCATGTGCCTTCATCAGGTCGCGGGCAAGTGCTTCGTATAGAATATCGTTGATGAGCGAACTTTTGCCGGATCCACTGACACCGGTCACGCAGGTAAAAACTCCGAGTGGAACTCGCACATCAATATCTTTGAGGTTGTTGTGACGCGCGCCACAGACCTCGATCCATTGACTGCCAGTTGCACGACGTTCAATGGGAATTTCGATCTGTTGTTCCCCACGGAGATATTGTGCTGTCAGGGAGGTTGAATCCTTGGCAATCTCTTGCGGTGTGCCGATTGCCGCGATCTCACCGCCCTTGATTCCGGGTCCCGGTCCGAAGTCAACGATCATATCTCCCGCCCACATTGTATCTTCGTCATGTTCGACAACGATTACGGTGTTGCCTTGGTCTCGGAGATGCTTGAGCGTCGTGAGAAGGTGCTGATTATCGCGCGGATGCAAGCCGATACTCGGCTCGTCGAGGACGTAAACTACCCCTCGCAAGCCCGCTCCGATTTGACTGGCTAACCGAATCCGTTGCGATTCGCCGCCGGAAAGTGTGGGTGCGGTCCGATCTAAGGTGAGGTAGTGCAGCCCAACATTCATCAAGAACCAGAGGCGTCCCTGAATCTCTTTCAGCAGATCAGTCGCAATGAACGTCTCACGCTCCGGTAGTTGGAGTTTTTCAAAGAACTTGGAACAATCCCCTACTGCCATCTCAACGACATCAAGGATGGATTGTCCGTCGATTGTCACGGCCTTGACCTCTGGCTTGAGTCGTGTCCCGTTGCAATCTGAGCATGTGCCGGACACCATGTATTTTCCGTAGTAACGTTTCACAAGTTCTGAGGTCGCTTGGAAATACTTCCGTTCTTCGGGGGGAATCACGCCTTCAAATGCGGCTTGGTATTTGTAGTGGCGATTGCGGCGGGAGCGATAGACGAAAGGAATCTGCTCTTTTCCAGTGCCATAAAGGATAGCGTGTTGGTGCTCCTCGCTCAACTGTTCCCACGGTGTATCAAGGCTAAAGCCGAAGTGTGCTGCCAAACTCTCGGCGTGATGTCGCGTCTGTAGGGTGCCGAGCTGCCCCCAAAAGACAATCGCCCCTTCCCGAATTGATTGCGTTGAATCAGGGACAACCGTATCGGGATCCATCTTCGTTAGTGTTCCGAGTCCTTTACAGGTTGGGCACATCCCCGCAGGACTGTTGAAGGAGAAGTTTCGGGGGGCAGGGGGTTCGTAGCTGATGTTGCAGTGCACGCAGGTGTAATCCACCCCGAATAAGAGATCTCCCGCGTCCGGTTCTCCTTCGACAATGTTCACAATCAGGCGGCCCTCTCCCATACGCAGCGCGGTTTCAACCGCTTCTGCAACCCGGCTGCGAACATCAGGTTTGATGACGATTCGGTCAACGACGATTTCAATGTTATGTCGCTGGTTACGGTCAAGTTGAACTTCAGCCGGCAGGTCGTAGATCTGTCCATCAATTCGGGCCCGGACAAACCCCGCCTTGAGCGCGTCCTCAAGGTGCTCACGATACTCTCCACGACGCCCACTGACAATTGGAGCAAGGATTAAGATGCGGGTCTGCGGTGGTAGGTTGACGATTTGGTCAATAATTGCTTCTGTGGTTTGGGCGCCCACCGGCGCGCCGCACTCTAGACAGTGCGGTGTGCCCACACGCGCAAACAGGACGCGCAGATAGTCATAAATCTCTGTGATCGTTGCGACCGTTGAGCGTGGGTTGTTCCCGCCTGACTTCTGATCAATCGAGATGGATGGGGAGAGACCACCGATGAAGTCAACGTCGGGTTTTTCCAATTGTCCAAGGAATTGGCGGGCGTAAGCGGAGAGCGATTCGATGTAGCGGCGTTGGCCTTCAGCGTAGACTGTATCGAATGCTAGCGATGATTTTCCGGAACCGCTGACACCGGTGAAAACGATGAGGTTGTCTTTAGGGAGTTTGAGATCGATGTTTCTGAGATTATGTTCGCGTGCGCCGCGGATATCAATGAATTCTTCCGGCATAGATTTTCCTTTGGCTGAAGATCTCTCCGTAATTATAGGCGATTCGATTTGGATCGAGTAATCGATGAGTCCCATTTTACCATAGATCCGAGGTGTCAGCAACACCGTTTTTCATGGTAATTGGAAGGACTAGTCGCGGCCGGTGGGCAGCCAATCAAATAAGTCCAAAGACATATATTTGTAATTCCATGAGGTTTAATATAGCACATATACGTTAAGTGGTCAATACAAAATTGGTCACTAATAGGGTCATTTAGTTTTTCCCGTTGATTAAGTTAAAAGCGTGTAGTGGGTGTGCGGCGCAATAGCGCATTGTTTGTGTGATACTATTGTATCCAGCAAATCGCAACACCGCTAGTGCGGTATTGCGCAAAGCACTCATTACCTGCGGAATCACACCGGAGCGCACTTGAGAGGCATCTTCGCCTAAAACCACATCACGCACCCAATGAGACTGATTTTCAATGGTCCAATGTCCGCGTCGCAAAGTGAGTAAGTCCTTTGCTGATGCCTCGGTTGGAGTTAGACTCGTTATCCCGTATTGGGTCTTTTGCTTCACTTGACCGGTTGATATGTCAATCCGTTCGTAACAACACTCAAACACTTGCTCAACTCCAGGCCACTGTATGTAATCGTTCAGTGCGGTACTTGCTGTCAACGTTCGTGTCTCAATGCGCCCATGGCTTTTTTCAACGGTTTGATAGGTATCAAGCGTTTGGTTCAATTCGGTGTGCATCTGCTGAAGCGCGTTGTCAGTCGGTTGAGTTGCACTTATATCTGTCGGTGGGTCAAACAAACAGCGAATATCGTGATGTAACTGTTTGTGATTCAATCCCACCGGCACCACATAATCGGCGTCCAAAGCACATACTTTTTGACAAAAGTCACGCTGTGTCAGCAGCGCATCCGTCGTTACGATTTTGCCTTTGACGTCAAAGGCGGAAAGTATCTCAGTGGAGATAGGGATTTCATTGGTTTTGGTATCGACTGCCTTTTGGGTAATCGTTACCCCCAGTTGATGACTGACGACCGAGAGCAGATGGCTCACTGAGGCGTTTTGCTTGGCACTGCCACGAAGCGTTTTGCCATCAATAGCCACAGCCATTGAGCCTGACGCACCGGACACGCTTTGAAGGGTTTGAGTCACCCATTGGCTCAACACTGCCTCCAACTTGCCGATGTCCAATCGCTTAAACAGGTTATGTAACGTCGCCGCACAAGGCGTTTGAGCGCGCGTAAAGCCAAGGGCTTGGATTAACGCAGGTGAATAGGTACGTCCCCATTGGGCTATCGCACTATAACTCCGATACCCACACATGATTGCAATCACCGACAAGGCAAGAATCGCACACAAAGGGTGCCGCTTCCCTTTGGCGTTGCGGGGATCCGTAACTTCTGCTAAAATATCTATCAAGTGACCAGACTTTGTTTGGGTCATATTTCACCTCAAAGGTTGTGGGAGATTTTTAAGGTGAAGTATAGCAAGTGCGGCATCAAATGTCACGCCGCACTTTCACTAAAAACATGGACATACACAAACAAAAGGCCGAAAACTAAATGACCCTAGGTCACTAAAAAACCTTGTCCCGATTATGCGAGACAAGGCGTTATATTATGGCGTATCTCGGTGATTATGTTACGCAAACTCTTGATTCCTGAGTGAAAAAAGGAGAGCATCTCTCAAGAGACACGAGGGATCACCGCTAAGCCGGAGAATTAGTCGTTTTTCGCACTGCGGGTTTGGCATTAGAAGTAAGAGCGTCCAAGTGAGTTTCCAACCCCGAAGGAGTCGTAAGGAACGCCAGCGGGCAGGGTGCGGAATCCCCACGTGTCTGTTGTGGCATCATAGCCAACTCCGACTGAAGCGGCGGGTTCTGCAATCAGGTTAATCTGAAAGGTGAAGTCTTGTCGTACATTATCGAAGGGAGGTTCTCGCTTAATCCCGATGCGGTGCCATCGAATCGTCATGTTCCAATTGTGCAAGTTTCGCCGTAGCATTATACTTTGCGAGTAGAACTGTTTTTCGATCCAGTCATAATTGACACTAAGGTTCAATTCAAGTAATTGGCTTGGACGAAATCGAAAGCTACCTGTGAGACTTCGAGAGGCGTATTGCGTCCTTTTGGTAAAGGAATTTCCGAACGATATATTCCATTTATCGCGGCGATAACTGACGTTGGACCGGAAACCAACCTGTTTGAGTCGTTTTCCATCGAGGCGCGATTCGTTCGGGTCATGTGTCGACCTGAACGTGATATTCAGGTTTCGGCTCGCTAGCGGAACTATCGTCATTCTACTTTCAATCGGTACATATCGACGTTCACCCAACGCCTCAAATTTGGTGAAATCCGCTGCGATTCGTGTGCTAAAATTAAGCACGCGGAGTGCAGATCTACTGCCACGGGTTTTAACCTCAATACTGGTATCGAAGTTATAGGCGAGGTTTTTTCGTTCAAAGAAGTAGACACTAGGACCAAAAGGATAGAGTTGGGGAGCATCTTCTCTGTCAACAGGCGGTGAGTAATCAAATGATACCCTTGAGTTGATTTGGTGGCGCATCCGACGCGCCCCCGGAATGAAACTGATGTCATAGATCCGAAACAGCAGGTTGCTGGCAGACAACCGCGTACTGTATATACCCCGAAAAATATTCGGATTTCCCTCTCGGTCTTTGTCATGCCAGATGAGGTTTGTGTCGAGATCCGCGTCGAAGCGCAATTCTCGATTCGGCATTATTTGCAGTACCGACTGCTTACGAAGATCAAAACCGAGATCCATGGTTTGCAAGTAGACATCCTCTTCGTCTCGAAACCGTTCACGGAAAAAATTACCGAGATTCACATCTAAGTCAAAACTGGTGCTCTCAAGTGTTGGAAAAGCGAACATCGAAAGAATTGGGAGATCTGTGTGCAGCGCATCAGCAACCTTGGTTAGCCTAGAATTAATAGTTTTGAAAACAGGCAGCCGATCTAAACGCATACGTGAGAGCGCAAGTTCGAGTACAGGTAATTTTTGCAAGTTTGTTGTTCCTTCGCCGGTGAAGTCTAAAGTATGATTAACCTGTAGTCGTCCCAAGAACTCCCCGATTGTCTTGCTTGAAAATCTTAGGTTTCCCTCCTCATCTCTATCTTCCTGATCCAGTGCAGAATAGGAGGTTCCCCATGTGAGCACACCAAAAGAATTAACCATAGATTCATTGATTCCAAATCCCTCCTCTTCAAAATCTTTTGCTCGCCACGCGACACGTCCCACAAAACTCACGGGTCGTCGTTGCCTCACTCGGTTATCCCAAGGGGTATAGAAGGTGTGCCGGTGCCCCCACCGCATATTCCATCGTCTCCCAGTTTTGAATGGCTGTCGGCGATCGAAAGAAAATTCATCATTGGTATAGAAGTAAAAGTCTCCCCTATAAGTTCGTCTTTTATCGATCTTAATTAGACGATACCCTTTACGGGTCTTGATTATTCCGGTATGCTCACCGCTATAGAGTCGCTGGGCTTGTGTGTAGATTACGGTCGGCATCTCCCAGCGCCCCCGGTAATCGTATTGTTGGTAGATCTGCACCTTCTCCGATTCTTCTGAGGGATCTACCACTTCACCGTCCCCAATTTGATCGGGGTTCAAAGGAATTTGTGCACTATCTTCTGGTGTGCCTATATGGCTCTGCGCTTCCATTCTTTCCTCGTGCCCATTTATCTCTTTATCACCCTGTCCCTCCGTTCCTTCTTCCAACTGTTCAATTCCAGTTTCTTCTGTCGGTGCAGCTTTCCCGAATTGCGCTTCCATCACCGCCCACTCCGCTTCAAATTGACGTGCAATTTCTTCAAAGGTCGGGGTCGGCTCCCTTTCGATTAACTCAAGGATATAGACGCCTCGCTCGGTATTTATGGGCCAGGTTACCTCTCCAGGGCCCTCTAGTCGGGTTACAGGGTGTTTCCAACGTCGATCCATTTCATTCAACAGAAACCCTGCGCCTTCATTGGCTTCAGACAGTTCAACTCCCTCATATTGCCCTACTAACTCTTGGAGAACCTCCCCTGCTTCTGCGCGCTCTTGAATTTCCTTAGCGGTGGTTTGGATTGCGTTACGGGTCTCCTCGCTTGGTTCAATTGCTATATCAATTCGACGGATCTGGAGTTCTCGTTCACCATATACATCAAGCACACGATCAACCATTAAAATGTGGAAACCAGATTCCGTTCTCAGAATCGGCGTGATTTCGCCGGGTTCTAGTTGAAAGACTGCCTCTTCAAGGATAGGATCCAGCCGCAGTTCATCTTCCTCATCGCGCTCTCCGCGCACCAAAAATCCCATGTCGCCCCCCTGATAGCGCGTGTCCTGATCGGTCGAGTCAGCTTTTGCAATCTCTGCAAAGTCCCCGTTTGCTTCCTGTAGTTGGGCATGGATGTTTTCTACCTTTTCACGAGCAGCGGCGATATCTTCTTCAGAGATTTGATATTCCAGAAACAGTTGTCGCAGCTTATACCGGTCATACTCGCCCTCCAGCCGATCCGCTAACTCCTGTGCTTTTTCCTCTAGTTTCGTCCGTTCACTTGGCGTTGCATTGGGAGGAATAGGTACAATGATTTCTTGGAACTTGGCATCATTTACACGGTATTTGCCGTCAGCACCGAGCCCACTTCCTCGACGAGCAGAATGATCAAACAGCAGGGCACTGTCATATCGAAATCGGCGTGCAAGTGGCAAAATTACGCTCAGGAATACCCCCTGATAGCTACTTGTTCCGATTTTGACGATTACCTTGGCGACTTTGTCTTCTTGGCGAAGATCGCGACGGTAGGCGGGAAAATAGAAGAGGGGAACACCACCAACTCTCAGAACAATATTCTTGGCGATCAACTCTCTGTTTATCCTGACGATAATCTGCGATGCACTGAAGTAATAATGGGGATGCTTGAGAGAGCATGTTGTCAAAGCCCCACCCCGGATGTAAGACTCATCATCTTCAATCTTAAAGATTTCGGTGCCGCGGTAGTACCACGGGTCGCTGAAACTGAATCCCTCGCGAATAATTCCTTTTTTTGTTTCAATGTTGTAAAGGAGCTCGTTTGCATAGGTTTCTTCGTTTCCGACGAGAAGATGCACGTTTCCCGATGCCCGCATCATATTTTCATCGAAATCCGCCCAGATATGATCTGCGTAGAGCACAACCTCGTCGTATTTGATCAGTCCGTTGCCGTGAATCTGAATCAGGTTCTCGTGAAAGGTAAGATTGTCGCCTTTTGCAAGCAGGTCTCCTGCTTCAGGTAACATATTCTCTGGATCGAGTTTTCGACTGGCTTGGGTGGGTTCTTCAGGTGTAGGTGAACCTGCCGCTGGTGGGGTTTCTGACGTTTCTTCAGGAGGTTCTGTGGGTGGTTCTCCATCGTTGGGCACTTCGGGAGCAGGTGGATCTTCAGCTGTCGAAGTTTCTGATGACACCTCAGCCTGTTCGTCCGAAGCCGTTTGCTCGGCAGCGGGAGCAGGGTCGGTTTGGGCGGCTAATTCGCCCGCGGACAAAATTAAATTAAGCGTGAGAATCGTAGGTAATAGGAGATGAAGGGTAAAACGATATACCCAGGGAGCAAGACGTGAAACGTAAAGTACGTCCCCCCAAAAACGATCAAGGGATCGGAAACAAGGTAGGTTGGGCAACCGGGGGTTTGATTTCTTCCCGTTGCCTACTGTTTTCTGCCAGTTCCGTTTTTCCCTCCTTGCCATACTACCTTTCCTCTGCTACACTGCAAAATCGAGTCATCGAGAGCAGTAGAACTTATCCGAGAATCGCCTCCCTCTGCTTCAGTTTTCACTGTCAGTCAAGCGATTCTGATAGGAGGGTACAGCTTACTCCTATTTAAGTTCCTCTTTGATTTTTATAAAGGAATTTTCCTTGAGCAGATCCGTGTAAATTTGCCATTCCTCTTGGAATTTTTGCTGACGCAGCATCATCCGAATCTGGTCTTTTTCAGCGTCGCCCAATTCAGGAGCCGTGCGACTATCGATCTTGAAAATATGCACGCCATACGTTGTTTTAAGGGGCGTGCTATGTGCTCCGATGGAAAGTCCTTCGATAATTTTTCGGGTTTCGGGATTTAACTCGCTGAGCGAACGAATCCCGAGATCACCACTATTAGCTTTCGTCTGCGAATCGTCGGAGTATTGTTGTGCAAGCGCGTTGAAATCTTCACCTTGATTTAACCGCTGCAAGAGGCTATCTGCACGTTCATAAGCAGCTTCAATCGCTTGCTCACTCGGCTTCAAACTGACAACGAGATGACGAAACGCTATGGTCTGATCATCTTTACGTTCAACTTTGAAAAGGTAAAACCCATCATTGCCTTCAACCGGTTCACTGATCCCGCCGGTGTTGAGCCCTGAAAGTGTATTGCGGAAGGTAGCTGAAAGGTTGTCCATCTCTGCAATCGGCAGTTCGTTTAATGCCCCAATCCCTGCTTGTCTATACTCATCGTCAGCATAACGTTGCGCGAGTTCCTCAAAATTTTTTCCAGCCGCTAATTCCTGACGAATTGTATCGATCTTCTCAAGGGCTAGCTTGCGGTCTGACTCGCTTGGCTTGAAAGCGACGAAGATGTGTCGAAGATGGACTCTGTCTGTCTTAGTTGGCAATTGCGAGCGGTTTTCTTCAAAAAACTTCTGTATGTCCGAACCTCGAATTTGGAGTCTAGGGAGGATACGTTGCATGACAAGTCGTTCCGCCATCAGGTTACGTTTAGCTTGTTCACGGAAAGACATCAGGGTGTACCCCTCCTTTTTTAACGCTTGAGCAAGTTCCTCTTCAGTCTCAATCTTGTACTGATCCTTGAAGTTTTGCATATACTGCTCCACTTCAGCCTCAGTGATTTCAATTTTTAGCGTTAATGCTGTTTCGACGAGAAGCATTTGGCGAATCAACTGATCGAGGAGTGCAGCCCGTTCCTGTTCCGCCTTTTCCATCGCTTCGCGCTCACTGAACCGGTAGACTTGCTGCAGTTCTACTGCTTTTTGCTTCACAACACTGTCGAGCTCCCATTTGGTGATCACATCTTCGTTGACATAAGCGATGATCTGATCAAATCTTCGTGCAGCAACGGGATTGATTCCAAAATGAAGGATCAATAGAGCTAGGACGCAAAAACGCAATATCTTCATTTAGAGGTATGCCTCCTTAATTCAAGGTTCGACGTTTTACGGTTCTGTTTCAGGTTCGGTGGGGGTGTCACCATCATCAGGCGATTCGCTTTCCCCTTCCGCTTCAGCAGGAGCGTCACCATCATCAGACGATTCGCTTCCCCCTTCCTCTTCGACCTCCTCCGGTGCATCGGGGATTCGATCTGAAAAGGTCTTGACCTTCGCCTGTTCGTGGAGTCGGATCAGCCAATCAGTCATAAGTTCTTCGCGTTTCTGATTCTCTACGTGTCTTTCCACATTGCGTCGTACACTTTGTTCTTCAAGCGTTTGTTGGCGTGCTGGCTGGGCTTCCTCCTTACGGAATATTAGGTAATAGTTTTCCCCGTCGAGTTCAATGTGGAGAATCTCTTCGTTCATTTGACCGACTTCCAGTTCAAACGCCGCATCGCTAAACGGTTTTGCGCGCCGCGAATACATCGTGTTATCGAAAAAGTCGGTGTCACCGGGGATTTCGTTATTTGATCCAGGACCGATTAATTCCCCGTTTGCGGATAATTCTGTAGCGAGGGCAGCGATGTCTTCCCCATCTTTAATTCGTTGAAAAATTTCTTTTGCTCGTTCCTCATTCATGAGGGTTATGCAGGTCAGCCGCACCTGTTCCAGCTCAACATAGTCTTCCTTATTTTCTTCATAATAAAGCTGGTAATCTTCCTCAGTTGGTTTAAGTTTCTGATCCACTTCGATATCTGTGATCTTATCAACGAGCAGTTCGTGGTAATAGTCCTGCACTTTTTTAAGCACCGTAGGATCCTCGTCAAGTTTCCGATCCTTGGCGAGACAAAGTATGAGACGGCTTTCTGCCATTAGGTTCATGTATTCCTCATACCCGCCCTCTGCTTCTTGGTACTGTGGTTGTTTATACGAAGGGAGTTCACTTATCTCTTGTAGCATCTCCTCAAGCGTTATGTGGTGTTTTCCATTCCATTCAAATTCAGCGATCACAGTGCCCTCAGCTCCGGCTTTTCCGCCACAACCATTCAACGAAACGCTAACAGCAACGGCACCAATTAAGATAAAGCTAATAATTCCCAATAATTTCACAGTAATACCTCCTTAAATTTTGTGTGATGTACAATTGTTCGACTGTTACAACCATTTCTCAGCGAATTTCTGAACGCGATGACTCTAGCCTATGTTGTGTTCCCCTACTGCTCCGATTTCTCGTTTTCTGGATCTTCTTCCTCTTCGGGCATCACAGGTGGAGGGAGCAGTTCTGGATACGTTTTGAGTTTGCCCTCGGCAGTAAGCATTTCCAACCATTTTAGGATACGCTTCCGCTTCATCTCACGTTTTAGGGGATACTCAAGCCTTGGCTTGACCTCTTCAAAGGTCTGCTGGCGCTCTGGCTGATGTTCTTCCTTTCGGAAAATCATATAATAGGTATCTTCCTCAACGTCTTGTTCAAAAACCTCATCAGTCATTTCGCCGACCTCCATTGCAAAAACCGCGTCAACGAATGCTTGGGCTCGTGCAGAAACGTCTCGGGCAAAGAAGCCTGTATCACCGGGATCTCCCGGATTTGAACCAGGTCCTGTCAATACCCCTTTTTCCGAAAGTTCTTTTACTGCATCAAAGATGTCCTTACCGGCTTGAATCTCCTCCAGTGTGGTCTGTGCGAGTTCTTTATCGAATACCGTGATGCAGGTTGCCCGCACTTTTTCCTCATCAACATACGTATCTTTATTTTCTTCGTAATACTGCCGAAGTGTTTCCTCGGTGATGGCAATTTTTTCATCGACCTCAATTTCGGTCAAGCGTTCAACCATCAACTGATGCTTATAATCGTCCGCTTTTTTAAGGAACTCCTCATTTTTGTCGAATCCTACCTCAGCAGCTGCGAGGAGCATTAGCCTTTGGTTGATGAGGTCTTCCAGAAATATGAGTTTACCAGCTTTGGACTGATAGCCCTTCTGTTTATATTCTGATAGTGCTGCTATTTCCGCATTAAGTGTTGCAAGCGAAATTTCGTGTATGCCGTTCCATTCGTACCGCGCCACAATAATCTGGCTCTCATCCATTGGGCCGGCTACATCTTGCGATTGGACAATCTGCCAACTGCTTAAACCGATTGCCGCCGTCACGACGAAAATTATCAACTTTTTTTTCATTGGTGTATATCGTTCCTTTCAGATTGATAGGTAGATTGCAAAGACATCATCTTCGCAGTTAGTAATGTATTCGTACTGTTAAAGGATAAGTATGTCAAAAGCGCAGTTATGCAATACGCATCACGGTTCACATTAGTTTCCCTAAAACACGCTTGAGCTCAAACAAGAGAGCCTTTCCCTCCAATCCTTTCAAACGGATCGTCATACGTACAGGGGGAGTAATTGAGATTCGCCGATCCTGCTCAATCAGCCGAATTAGCTTGCGGGGATCAAGGCTTGTTTTGGTTTCATCAAATGTGACCTTAATGCTTTCCTCGCCTGCGGCGATTCCATCAACCCCAAGCTGTTGACTGAGTTGTTTTAAGTCGGCTATTTCGAGGAGCATCTCAACAGGTTCGGGAATCTTGCCATACCGGTCGACCATCTCCTCTTCAAGTTCTTTCCGATCTACTACCGTTTCTAGGGCAGCGATCTTTTTATAAAGTGCGACCTTCTGCCTGCCGTCGGGGACATATTCATCAGGCAGATAGGCTTCAATGGGAAGGTTAATCCGGGTTTCGACCGTTTCTTCGACCTTCTCACCCTTGAGTTTTTGTACCGCTTCCTCAAGAAGTTTGCAGTACATGTCGTAACCCACGGCGATGATATGACCGTGCTGCTCTGAACCGAGAATATTGCCTGTTCCCCGAATTTCAAGGTCGCGGAGGGCAATCTTAAACCCGGAACCGAGGTCAGTGAATTCTTCAATGACGCGTAGACGTTTTTGAGCACCTTCTGTAATTGCCCATCCTTGCGGGTAGAACAGATAGCCGTAAGCCTGATACTGATCGCGCCCGACTCGTCCGCGTAGCTGGTAAAGTTGGGCTAACCCAAACGCGTCTGCACGATTGATCAGAATCGTGTTGACGGTTGGAATATCTACGCCAGACTCAATAATCATGGTGCAAACCAGAACGTCATGTTTGTGGTTGACGAATTCCATCATCACTTTTTCGAGTTGACGTTCAGGCATTTGCCCGTGTGCCATACAGACTCTAGCGTGCGGCACGAGATCTTGGATTGTGGCAGCAATGCTTGCGATACTCTGGACACGGTTGTGCACAAAAAAGATCTGTCCACCCCGTTCCATCTCTCGCAAGATCGCATCTCGAACCACATCGGGATTATACTCCATGACGTAAGTTTCAATTGGCAGGCGATTTTCCGGGGGCGTATTGATTACGCTGAAGTCGCGGATGCCGACGAGGGACATATGAAGTGTACGCGGAATCGGTGTTGCTGTCAAGGTTAATACGTCAACCGTCTGCTTCATCTGTTTAATCTTCTCTTTGTGCTTCACCCCGAAACGATGTTCCTCGTCAACGACGAGCAAACCGAGTTCCCGGAACTTAATATTTTTTGAGAGCAAGGCGTGGGTGCCGATAACGATATCAACTGTGCCATTTGCCAATCCCTCTACAACCCTTTTTGCTTCTTTATCCGTTCGGAAGCGATTCAACATTTCTACCTGAACAGGAAAAGGGGCAAAACGCTGTTGGAATGTATTAAAATGTTGCAACGTGAGAATTGTTGTCGGGGCAAGCAGGGCGACCTGTTTTCCTGCCATCACCGATTTGAACGCCGCACGGAGTGCTACTTCGGTCTTTCCGTATCCGACATCTCCGCAGATTAGCCGATCCATGGGTCGGAGGCGTTCCATGTCCTGTTTGACCTCTTCGATTGCTTTCTGCTGGTCCGGAGTTTCTTCATAAGGGAACAGTACCTCAAACTCTTTCTGCCAAGGCGTATCTGTTGGGAAGGCATAACCCTCACGAGATTCACGAATCGCATACAATTCCAGTAATTCCTCTGCCATCTGCTCTATGGAGGCTTTGGCTTTGGCTTTGACCCGTTCCCATGACGTTCCGCCGAGTTTGTCTAGACGTACCCTTCCCTCCTCTTGGCCGCCAATATACTTCTGCACGAAGTCAATTTGATAGGTCGGCACATATAACCTACCTGCGTCTGCATAGTCTAGTGCGAGGAAGTCCTGCGGTTTCCCATCAATGTCGAGGCGGCGAATCCCTGCGTAACGACCGATTCCGTGTGAGACATGCACCACATAATCCTTTTCCTTGAGGTCAATTAAACTCAGGATAGGAGTGCCTTCCTTAAAAGTGGTCTTGCGGTGCCGACGATGCTCGCGTCCAAACAACTCATCTTCAGATAGTGTGATGAGCTTGAGCGTTTCGCTGATAAATCCTTCGCTGATGCTACCAATATTCACTGCCGTCTGGGTTACAGGTAAATCCCTATCTGCTAAAATATCGTGTAGCCGATCTGTGCTCTTTAGGTTATCACAGAAGAAGTTGACGAAATAGCCCTCGTCGGTCCACCCTTTGATCTGATCCATAATCATCTGATAATTGCTGCGTGGAAGACCGAGCGGACGCATACCGAACGCAATCTCTTCAACCGGTTCCTCTGTATTGAGTGTTGGCGGAGTCAACGAGGTGCGAACGAAGGGACAGGTCTGCAAATCAGAGATTACCCGTTCAAACGACACAAACGTCTCATTGGGTGACACCATAAACTGATCAAATGCTAGTTTTCGTTCATAAAGATCTTTCGTATTTTCAATAAGTTGAGTCGCCTCACGCGCCATCCAAGCAGACTCAATCATGAGAACCACAGTCTGCGGGGATAGATAATCCATGAGGGTACTACTATCTTCGTATAACATCGGAAGTAAGGCTTCTAGCCCTTCCGGATTTGTCTCTGTTTCGAGGCGGTGCGTAATCTCGTTGACTGCGTTTCGATACTTGGGCGATTCGTTGTTTTGAATCAGTGTTTCTGCTCGAATTTTCCATAGATTGAGGGTTTCGGGGGACAGGATGATTTCTCGAACTGGACACAGCGTAATTGCTTCGGTGTCGTCATCAATTCCATCGGGAACAGAGCGTTGTGAAGCCGGATCAAACAACCGAATAGCGTCGATTTCGTCGCCGAAGAACTCAATCCGGATGGGCGCATCGGTAGTCAACGGGTAAACGTCGAGTATGTCACCACGACGCGCTAATTCGCCCTTGGCCTCTACGAGATCTACGTGCTGATAACCGTTGTGCAGCAGTTGGTCAACCACTTTGTCGGGGGCAATCTCATCGCCGATGCGGAGGGTCAGGAAGGCAGATTCTACAACGGATTGGGGCAGAATCTTATGCATCAGCGCCTGGATCGATGTAACAATGAACGTGCGGTCTCCCTGCAACAGCTGATACAAACAGATTAGCCGCTCTGCGACAACATTTTTTGTTGGGGAAATACCGTCATAAAGGAAATTTTGCCATTGCGGAAAGAGATAGGGATCTTCAAAATGATAGGCGGGTAGATCTTGGATGATTTTCTCGGCTTCGTGCTGCGTGGGCACAACAACGAGAAACGATTTGTCGGCGAAATCGGCTGCCAATGCACTGAGCAGGTAAGCAGTAGACGCGCCATGCAGACCGCGTAACCACGGTTTGGGACGATCTATTTGCTGATTTAACGAGGTTGGGGCACACTCCCCCCCTGAAAACTGAGCGGTCAGGGTTTCAACAAGCGATTGATAGGTATTTGACTGCTGCAGAAGATCTATCACTTTTCTTCTCTAATCCAAAAAATCAACTTTCTCCAATACACCAACTAGCTTACCGATACGCGGGGTCTTGGCTTCGATCTTAACGGGAATACGGCGCTCATCGTTCGTGAGCCACATCAGATAGCCGTGTGAGGTGCGTAGCATCAGTGTTTCCACACGACCCAATGCTTTGGTTTTTATCACTTCGCGACGGAGGATTTCAAGGGTCACATGCTCACACTTATCCTTGACTATCACTGGAAATGCGTAGGTGTGACCGACCTGCAACTCCTTTGAACGCAGAAAGTAAATCATCGACAGATCATCCTGTGTCCCGATTGGGATGTCCAAAGCCTTGTTAGCTGAGTTTTTGGTGTATTGAGCCGTTCCCTCGCCATGATCAAAATCAATTTCAACGCGTGCTCGATATTTCTGATCCTCTAAATTCCTAACATATTTTAGTGGGTATAGCTGATCCGTTGTGACGTAACTTTCTGTCTGGTCGTGGAAATGGTACAACTTTCCAAGAAGACTTCCGGTCTGCCTTTCCGATCTGAAACGATAGACGTGCCGATCCGCCAGCCTCGTTTTTTCAACGACCTTTGTAACTTGTGTTCCAGCAGGCAATCCTTTAATTTTAACGCTGTAGGTCAGTACCTCGCCGATCTGAATAGGCACCTGATCGAGATTCTTGATGTCAAGCAGCGAATAGGTTGCTGAAATAGCCAGAGAGAAGGTCAGAAAGATGAAACAACTAACAAACAGAATTTGGATGACTCGCACGGTGTAGATTTCCTTGTCTAATGAAACCTTCGGGAGGTTCATTTGGGGTCTGAGATGCGCAACAAGCGGCTGGTTTCACATCAAAAAATTATAAGTTATCAGGTGGATTCCTCTCCGAGGGCTATCACCTGACCACTTTGATACACCCGCTAAAAGCGGCGGTTAATTGTTAAATAAGGTTCTCCATATATACTTTGTTGCGCCTGCACTGGAAATCTTCGGTCATTATACTCGTCGACTGTTTTGGCTGCATCAAAAATATTCCAAATGTAGATACCAATTCCGCTTGCCAGAAAGAGCGCCCCAAATTGGGCATGACCTCGCGCCTTGACACGCCCTTGATCCGCTGTCAGCAAGCTGTCGCCATGCGGGTCGTCAAATCCTGTGTTGAAACGATCTGATCGGTCACTATAAGTTATGGCACGGTCCAAATGGAATCCCCCTGCTGCGATCAATCCAATCCCGGCCGCGAGAAAGGCTACGCCTCTCGCGGGACGACCGGAGTAGGCTTGTCCTAAACCGGGCAACGTCGCCGATAGAAGTATAGCTGTTCGGGCGGTTTTCTGAGGATAATACTTGGGCGCGTGTGGTCGAAAGAGGGCATAATTTGGCGAATCCGTTTGGCGATTTGGATCGCGGGGGATGACGGTTCCTCCTAGAGTTAGAGAGGTTGGTGATTCCCCGGTCTTTGCGTTCGCTTGTGTCTCTGCTGGGACCGTAGGCGTCTCATCAGCAGTTGATTCAGCCGATATAGTATTCCAAGCTGTCGCGAAACTGAGAAAGACAATAAGCGCGAAAAGGCACTTTTTCATTTTTGTAAGACTCCTTATCTGCTTGGTTCGCTAATTGCGCGGGCAGCGGGGGCAAGCTGTGGGTTACCCGGATCTATTTGGTACGCCCAATCAAAAGTGACCGCCGCATTGGAAACAGCAATGATGTGAATCTTGGCGAAGTGTCCGTCAGGAGTCAATAGTACATACACATGTCCCTCAATAAGTTCAACGAATTCAGTTGTGAAACCTCGCACAGGTGAAACATCGACCTCATCGAAGTATTCATGGTAGCCCATGTCCTGCATTTCTGTCAAATTATCCGAATAGAGGTACGGAACGTTGACCACGGTATCAAATCCAAAATAGACATCGGTTGCAGACAAATCCCAAGTAATGGCACCCCTTGCCGGCTGCGAAAAATCAAATCCGCTTCGGTTAGGAGCTAGGTTAAAGTCATTCAAGATTGTGTTGTTTCCCGATGGACGGGGCGTATCAAGGACCTGTTCTGGGCTCAAGTCGCTTTCATTGCCATCGTAATCAACGGCAGAGATTGCATAAGAGTATGTACGTCCATTGATGACCTCCTCATCCACAAAGGCAGAGGAATCTGCTGAAACCTCCGCAAGCAGGTCAAATTCTTCATCACCATTGTCGTCACGCCAGATGTCATACCCAGCGAGATCGGCTTCGCCATTCGGGAACCATTCAACTATCACTTGACCGTCACCGGTGATGCTTTTCACGCCTCTTGGTGTCGCCGGTGGTTCGGTGTCCGCTTGAACTGGAGTTTCATCTTCAGAACCACAACCTAAAATTAAGCAGAACAGTGTTATGATACAAAGAAATGCTGTGATGGATCGGTATATTTGCGTAAACATGAACTTTCTCCTTCCAAATTATCAGTTGTTATCAAAACCGCTCAATCTAACGAAACTGATTATAAGATTCCTGAAGTTAAAAACCATTAGGCTAATAGTCCGCAGCAAACTTTGTGCCAGCTTTAGAAGAGAGAAAGTCAGTTAATTATGGAAAGCGTAGAGCATACCTACAAAATAACCGTGCTATCGTAACATTTGACCATCATCCGGGGCTTTCATTTACCTTTGAATATCTAGAGCATTCAAAAAGTTTTAGACGCTGTTACTCCGGTTCAGTTGAGTTGTTTTTGATACTCGATTGTTGTAATTCTGCAACAACGACGTCAGGTTCTTCTCGTATTTCAGAACAAAACCGCAAAATAATATCACAAATGGTTGCGTTCTTCAAGGATGAATTTCGTTCTATTTCGAGTAGCACACGATGTGATAGCAGCTGCAGTTCACATAAATTGGGTTCTGTATTTGGGCTTGACAAACATTCCCTTCAAAGGTATCATGTGCATACAAATTAGCAACTCCATAAAACCTTTTCCTACACACAGATGGAGCGTACAGACATGGCGACTTCAGCGGTAATCACCTGTCAAAGTTGCAGCACAGAGATTCCTGAGGAAACATTTTTAGATGCACATAAGGTTTGTCCAAAATGCGGCTATCACTACCCGATGACCGCCTATGAGCGGCTTGACCTGCTGGTTGATGGGAACAGTTTTGATGAACATGACGCCGGTCTGTATTCAACTAACCCTTTAGATTTCCCAGACTACGAAGAGCAGCTTGCACGAGATTACGCAAAAACGGGTCTCAAGTCGGAGATCCTTACCGGTGAAGCGAAAATCGGTGGACAGCCTGTCGCGATTACGATTAGCGATTTTGGGGTTAGAGGCGGTACAATGGGAGCGGTTGTGGGAGAAAAGGTTACTCGTAATATTGAATATGCCACCCAGAACAAATTGCCCTTAATCATCGTCTCGCGGAGCGGCGGGATGCGAATGCAAGAAGGCACGCTATCGCTGATGCAGATGGCGAAGACTTCAGCGGTTTGTGTGAAACACGCAGAAGCAGGACTCCCCTATATCTCCGTGATGGCAGACCCAACCTTTGGCGGATCTACTGCGAGTTACGCCTCGTTGGCGCATATTATTCTCGCAGAACCGGGTGCCCGGATTGGCTTCGCCGGTCCCCTCGCTACTGCAAGCATCAAACAGCAACTCCCTGACAATTTCCAAAAGGCAGAGTTCCTGTTAGAACACGGGATGATCGACCGAATTGTTCAACGGAGCGAGATGCGCTCCCTGTTGATTGATCTGTTGGATTTTTGCGTGGATTTGCGGCACTGACCATCATGATCGCGAGGCGTTCACTCATTCAATACAGAGAGACATAATATGACAACCCACAATGCAGAGCAGATTAAAGCAATCGTCCGTGAACATTACGCAGATCTGGTAAAAAGCGGTGAATCTTGTTGTACATCTTCTAATTGCTGCGATACAGAAATCGATATTGAAGCCTCTCTCACAGGGGAATCCGCAAATCCGAACGGATATACCGACGCGCAGCTTTGCAGTATCCCCCCCGATGCGGTTGAAAATTCCTTCGGTTGTGGCAATCCGCTGATGTACGCTGATATTTGTGAGGGTGATGTTGTCCTAGACCTCGGCTCAGGGGCGGGCATTGATGTGTTGCTTGCGGCATCCCTCGTCGGTGAAAGCGGGAGAGCGATTGGCGTTGATATGACGCCGGAAATGATCGAAAAGGCACGAAATAATGCGGAGGAAGCGGGCGCAAAAAATGTTGAGTTCCGATTAGGCGAGATTGAGTCGATGCCGGTCGAAAATGAAAGCGTTGATTGGATTATCTCTAACTGCGTGATTAACCTCGCACCGGATAAGGATATAGTTTTTAGGGAAGCGTATCGCGTCCTGAAGCCGGGCGGGAAGTTATTGGTGTCGGACATTGTCGCAAACCATCTGCCCAAGTGGTTGAGATCAACGATTAGCAATTGGGCGAATTGTATTTCCGGGGCACTGCCTGAAGACCAATATCTGGACTCAATCCGTCGGGCAGGCTTAGAGGAAGTTCAGGTATTCAGCAAATCCCCTTATGCCAAAATTGGGAAGGTAGAGGTTGCGAGTATTAAGGTAGGCGCACTTAAACCAAATAGGACTTACGCCCTTCAGTAAATCCGTCTGCTAAGGAAAAAACTATGACCACCGAACAGGAACGCCAAGCCGCATTGCTCTTGAAGGACCAGATTCTCGCTGGAACGGATCAGCCGATACGCCAGATTATCCTATATGGCTCACGGGCGCGAGGGCGAGGACGCCCCGACAGCGATTTTGATTTGTTGGTGGTGGCAGCCGATCCGGTGGCCAAGCGCGACGAAAGGCAGCGACTGCGAGCGTGTTTAACGGACGTACCATACGAGGTGGATATATGGGTCATGGGGGAGATGGAGTTCGAGGAAACCAAAGCGGTCATCGGAGGATTGGCTTTTCCGGCGCACAAATACGGAGTGGTTTTGCATGAGGCATCCTGAGCAGGTAGTGGCGGATTTTGTACAACAGTGGTTGAAAAAAGCTAACTTGGATCTTCAGGCGGCGAGACTTCTTTGTGCAGGCGAGCTAGACGACTATTTCGTCAGTGGATTCCACGCCCAGCAAGCTGTTGAGAAATATATCAAAGCATTTTTGGTGCGCTATCAGATTGAATTTCCCCAAACCCACGATATTAGACGATTGCGGCAGTTAGTAGCGCGTCAAAATGCCACTTTGGCCGAACGATTGGAGAGTGCCGATGTATTAACGCCATACGGGGTGGATATGCGCTATCCTGAAGAGTTCGAGGTAGTTTCACAAAAACGTGCAGAGCAAGCAGTAGCCCTGGCCGAATGGGTCAAGGCAGAGATACTCGCAGAAATCATCTAATGGGGCACAACATCGTGGATTCACGATCTCCATAGAAGCATAATCAATTACACTACGCCCAAAGGTAGAAAAATGTCAGAGTGCCAAAACACGTCGGTTAGAATCGAGGAACGCTTTCTCTTTGATCTCAACGGCTTTCTGATCCTCCGAAATGTCCTCTCTTCTGAGGAGTGTGCGGAGTACTTGGAAACCTTGAGCAAACTTGAAAGCCAGACCTATGAAGATAAGTGGATGGAAACTGTCGGACCGGGGCGACCCACTCGCGAAACTCGGCGAATCCATCAGATTCGGCTCAACGGTCTGCCCCGACTGCACAGCATCTTCGATCGACTTATTGACCATCCGCGTATCCTGCCCTATCTGTATGAATTTGTGGGAGAACCGCAACTTATCAACACTTGGTCCATCTCTAAATTCTGTGGGGCGGAACAGGGTGGCTGGCATCGCGGCGTTCCTACCACAGATTATTCGTATAGCAACGGTGTTATCCGAAGCCGTATGTTCAACGTCGTGTTCTTTCTCACAGATAATGGTGCACAGGACGGGTGCATCGTTGCACTACCCGGCTCCCACAAAAGTAACTTCGATCTGACTTGGAAGGACTACCAAGGCTTAGAGATGCCCGGTGCTATCGCTGTCACCGGGAAAGCGGGCGATGTCCTGATGTTCTCTGAAACTGTCATCCACGATGGCTTACCTAAAACCACACAGCCCGTTAGAGCGAACCTCTACTATAACTACGTCCACGCGCATTACAACGTGATGACTCGTGAGCGTGGAAACTGCCATCATTTCTATTTTCCGCCGGAGATTCGAGAACGCCTTACACCGACGCAGCGCGAACTTACCGCTTGGATGGAGCTGGCTCGGTGGGATTATTGATAACGCAAGTTGCTCCCTATCGTTTTGAGTCGTGGTGATGCGTTCTAGTTGTACACATTGCGCTCCTCTGGAGCGCGGAGATTGGACGTATTGCTTTCTATAGACATATCGCTCCGCTGGAGCGAAAGATAAAGGCCTTCACCTTTAGCAGAAAATTGATGACCTTTCAACGACTAGTAACTTAGGTTATTAATAACGCAGATGAGATGTGAAAATTCTCACATTTCTTGTGCTACGCTTTCGACTAGCGCAAGCGGCTGTGGGAAATCAGGCATTTCCATAATCCCCATCGCATCCTCAACGTATTCTTCGCGTTTCATTCCGTTCAGGACAACGGACACCCCCGGCGATGAAGCCACGAAGTTTAAGGCTCGCTGAGAGAGGCTTAACGTCCCCTGTTCATCGGAGAGGTGTTGGTTCAAAGCCTGAGAGATTGGTTCAACCTTCTCCGCCTCCATACGGTTAAAGATTTCCGTTATGATTACGAACAGGGTGTTGAGTGCCTGTACATATTCAGCGAGTAAGCCTTCCCACTCCGTTTGATGTTGATTCATACAAGCGACTCCGGTTTGGCGCAGATAGGCATTAATCTGTGGAATCAGGTGCTGCTGTAAAATTTGTTCCCAGTGATTGCGATCTTGGACACGCGGCATAAATCCACCGAGTTGTTGGGCGACATCGAAAAAGAGCTGAACATTCACCTGATTTTGTACCGAATCGAAAATCCCCCAACCTTTCAGTGTGCTCTCCAACCTTGTTTCGATTTGGGTTAATGCGCCTTCTGCTAGGGACATCATTTGAGGATAATCGGCGTTTGGACGGTGATCATACTGTGCCAAACGGGTCATCTGATTGTCCTTGAAAGCGTTCAGGGGACGATTCACGAGAACGCCAAGTCCAAGCGACTGTGCTGCTTCAAGGACAGTCGTGCGTTTTCCGTCGATTTCGTTGTTTGCTTCGGTCAACGCCTCGGATTCAAGCAGATTGTACGGAAGTTGGATGACCTTGAAATGGTTCACTGCATGGTCTCCGTACACAGTTTCTGCTGCTTTGGTAGCCGCTTGGTAAACGCGAGTGAGGGAGACGTACTCAAAGTCGGTTTGTGAGGAAGGGAAGGTGTTTGACGAAACACCGTAGTAGCGGATCTTTCCATCGGCTACGAACTGTTCCATTTGGACAAATGCGCGATAGATACGGTCATAGAAGGTATCTCGAATTGTGTCCCAACTAGATAGAGAAGATCGGTTTTTGGCGTCGGACAGGAAGTATTCCGGATTGTGTAGTAGATAAATATCAATAGTCTCCAATCCCAGTCGATCTGTGCTACGCTTCCACTGGTCGGTCAGAAAATCAGGGTGGATACAGTGCCAGCAGCCCTCCATATATTTAACCACATCCTCCCACGGGTTGCCTGACGCCTCCCGTTGTTGGGCTTGTTCGAGGTTTTGTCCTTGCATGTAGCCAACTTTGGAGGCAAGGATAATCTCTTCCCGTTGAATCTTGCTGGCGGAAATCATTTTTTGCAGGACATTGCCGATTAAGGTTTCGCTGCCGCCATCGGTGTAATTGCTGGAGGTATCAATCAGGTTACACCCCGCTTCGATTGCGGTTTCGAGCGTTTCAACTTGTGTTTCATTCTGGTCGTGCACGCGGTACGTGCCGTAACCGATTTTGGACGTTATCAGATCTGTGCCGGTGAGTCGGCGATACGCATTTGCCTCGAAGGAGGAATTTTGTGCGTTCATCCGATCGGCGAAGGCTTGTGTCGCTTGTGATGTTGCATGTCCGGTGATCTTGGAATTCATAGAAGTTCCTTATTTGTTGAGGCTCATATAAAAAGAGAGCAAAGCACAAAGAGAGTCTAATACGATGGGCAACCACGGGGGTTGCCCCTACAGGAATCAGTTGGGATCCTATATGATTTTACGTGCAAAGTATGTAATGCCAGATAGCCGCACGGTTATTGAGAACGGTGCTGTCGCCATTCAAGGTTCAAAGATAGTCGATGTTGGACTTTATCCGACGGTTCGGAGCAGCGGCATTTCTCCGACACACGACCTCGGCGAAGCGGTGCTCACCCCCGGCTTGGTAAATGCACATACCCACCTTGATCTAACAAGCAGTGCCGATTCAGTTCAGCGTACCCCCAAATTTACCGATTGGGTATTTCAAATCGTTGGGAAGCGGACCCCTTCAGCAATAGGACCATCTGTTCGTCAAGGAGTGCAGCAAAGTCTAGCCGGTGGTGTGACGACAGTGGGAGATATCGACGGAACCGGGAGATCCGCACAGGTTCTACGGGAGACTCCGATTCGGAAGGTGGTTTTCTTTGAGGTACTCGGTTTTTCCGGCGAACACGCTGCCACGGGGCTCGCTCGACTTGCGACGTATTTGGGTGCTCCCCCTGTTTCAGATTCGCTGTTTACGGCTGCATTGTCCCCACACGCCCCCTATTCTACATCGGCTGAGGTTTATCGTCAATGTGTCGCATCTGGCTTGTCGGTTTGCACGCATATCGCGGAAACCAAGGATGAACTTGAATTTCTCTCCAGCGGTACGGGTGCGTTTGTGGGCTACCTAGAAGCGTTTGGCATTTCAACGGCTGGGTGGCACCCTCCGCAAGCAACACCAATGCAGTATATGAAAACGTTGGATGTCTTGCACAAAAATTCGCTCTTAGCCCACTGCAACTATCTGACTGACACAGATGTGACAACCCTCGCTGAAAGTGGTGCATCTGTGGTGTTCTGCCCGCGGAGCCACCACTACTTCTATCATGCCGATCATCCTGTCGTGCAACTGATTGAAAGCGGAATCAATGTCGCCATCGGGACGGATAGTCTAGCGAGTAATTGGTCTCTGAGTCTACTCGATGAGTTGAGGTTCCTCGCAAGTACCCAACCGTATATCCGGCCTGAAATGTTATTCGACATGGTGACCTGTAACGGCCCAAAGGCACTTGGCTTGACACAGGTCGGACGATTGGAAAAGGATTGGCAGGCGGATATCATTGCAGTGAAAATTCCAAACGATAGTCGCCCGGCTATTGAACAGATTCTTGATAGCTCTTCTGAAAACCTATTGACGGTTGTTGGTGGACAAGTCTGTTATACATCAGATCACTAGAATAGGACTTACGCAGTTGAATGCTGAGTTTGTAGTTCAATGCTTTATCCCCAATGCGGGGCAAGATGCCCCGCCTACGATGGGTGTGGGTTCTGCCGATGCCCCGATACGCCCGATGAATCGGGCGACTACAATATGAGGTGCGTGTAAGTCCTGTGGCAGTGTGTAAGCCTTCCCGCTAATTCATACACAAATCACAAAAAATGGAGGAAATTGATGAAAGTAAATTGGATGTTTTTTAGAAATAGCTGAACGTCTTGTCGAAAAGCGCAAGAGTTTCTTGACGCAAACAACATTCAGGTAGACAGTCGAACGGATGCCCGTAAGCAGAAGTTGAATTCGACCGAGGTTTGGGAGCGTATCAAAACCGCCCAATCCATTCATGTTGCTAAGGGCAAAAAGGTTGATGTTTTCGACCCAAATGCCGATTCACAAGACACCATCCTCAAGGCGATTATGGGACGAAGCGGCAATCTACGTGCACCCACGCTACAGATCGGAGATAGGTTTTTCGTTGGATTCAATGCGTCGTTATACGATGCGATTCCAACGGCATAAACGCTGCGTGATACAAACCCACGAGAACGATGGATTTCAACGAAATTGAGCGTCCAAGAGACAATTGTATCATCCGTCCCACCTGAATACCAGCAATTTTGTGATAAAAAATCCTGACCATATCGTCTTACGTTGTTGAATCTTAAAAGGATGGATATCCACCATGAAGATTGAACCTTTCAATGAGATTGACCTTGTCCGACAGACGTTAGAGGGCGATACGTCGGCGTTTGATCGGTTGGTCAAGATACACCGAACAACAATCTATGCGCTGGTCATTTCATATATCAAAGATCCGGCGGATGCCGAAGATCTCACACAACAGATATTTATTCGGGCATACGAGCGGTTGGCAACCTTGCGGGAGTTAGATCGCTTTCGACCGTGGCTTCAACAGATTGCACACAACACCTGCAAGGATTGGTTCCGGCGGCGAAGCGATTCGACAACCCACTTTGAGGCGGCTAACGACACAGATTTCGCTGAAGCCGCTCCATCCCCTGAAGATATTGTACTGAAGGCTGAAATTGAAACTGTTGTTCGACAGGCAATCAGTACCCTACAGGAAACCGACCGTCGACTGATGGAAGCCCGTTACATTGAAGGGGTAAGTTACGATCAGCTGCGGGTCGAATCCGGTTTATCGTATGCAGCGGTTGCCAACCGCCTCAAGCGTGCGAAGCAGGAGGTTCGCGGCCGAATCGAAAAACTGTTGGGTGGTGTCGTGATATTGCCGGGTCGAACATTTATTTTGGGGGGTATAGAAGCCGTGAAATTCTCAATGAAAGCAAAATTCGCAGCAGTCGGGGTTGCGGCGGTTATCGGAGTGAGTGGGGGTGGTGTGTTGTACCACCAGGCATTTGAATCAAATCCCGCTGCAGTAAACGAACAGGCAATTTTAACAGCAAACGCTGTTACAGGGGATTCATCCACGAAGGGTGTACATTGGACAGATACAGTGTCGGGTAATAGTTTCCCAATGAATGGTACATCTATGCTTGAAAAGGGTGGGGCGAATCGTTCTGAAGTTTCAACAGATAGCGAAGTCGTTAATATCAAGGATATACGCAAACTGTCGAAAGGGGATTTGCGAGAATTACCAGCGGAGGTTCTTCAACGCATAATAGAAGCCCTAGAAAACCATACTGGCAAGCCAATGACTTGGACGTTTGAAGATAGACTCGGAAAAACCATTTTCATAGAGAAGGGGTTAGAGCAGGAAATCGCGAGTAACGAACTTATTATCCCACCTCCATTGACAGAGGAGGAGTTAAAGCAGAAAATCGCAAATGGAGAAGTTACCCAGGTCACAATTAAGGGTGAGAACGGAGAAGTCACGCAGAGTTTGTTCATGCCAAAGTCCACACAACTGACAGATGAGGAAGTAGAGCAGAGAATCGCAAGTGGAGAATTAATCCGCCTACCCACCGCGGGCACTACGCCATCTACATCAACAGAGTCACAGCCAAATTCCACTCATTCTGTATTAACCCCGTCCGATCCATCGGTTGAGTCTGTGACTACCTACCCTGAAATACCGACCCAATTTTCATCAGATGACGAGTGGGCAGAATTTGAGGAACTGTTAAACGAATTCTCAGATGAAGATTGGGCAGAATTGGAGAGACTGCTGAGAACCGCCTCGGAAGGGGAAGTGCTACAACGGGAAGAGCGGGCACCGCTCAATGTTCAACCGCAGCAGCAGATTGAAGAAACTATCGAGGAGCCGCCTGTTGATCCATCCGTGCGACAAAAGATACAGCACCAACGGCGTCTCCCCCTTGAAAACGATACCCACGCGCTGCCCCCGAAGACAGATAGGAACATGGGGCGAAAGTAGGTGAGAATGTCATCTTTTACCATTTTAGGGGCAAAACCAACCGATTTTGAGGACATTTACTCGTAAAATGATAACTTTCAGAGATTAATTTGGATTTTTCAAACAGGTTCTTAGTGAAAATTCTCAAAATTGCTATAAAGGAGGAAACAATGCGATTTGTAATTGTTAGTATGCTCGGTTTAATCCTGCTTGGGTTAGGATTTCTTCTTCCCATCCAGTCTCATGCCAGCCAGTCTCATAAATTGGAGAAAACTATACCGCAGAACCAGTCTGACGTGCATAGTCCTCCTGAACCATCCCACTCTAGTACTCAGGTTACTATGAAAAAGATGTTCACTGCATTTAGGTCACCCCTTGAGAAGATAGCTCCGGACGCGGCGCGTTCCGAAATTCTTACCATTGCGAAACACCTATTCGGAGACCATCCGCTCGTTGATGAATGGGTTCTACTTTGTTTCCAACTAAGGCGCGATGGAAAAGGATCGTTTTTGGAATTGAAACGTTTTGCTGAATTGCAAATTCAAATGCTGTCAGACCTTGACGCTGAAAAACATATCCAAGAAATTGAGGCTTATCAAGTTGCCTTGGAAGAGCTAGATCGGGTCTCTCAAATTTACAAACAGGCCAAAGGAGTAAACCTCCCATTACGTTCTCCTGAGGAACTAACTGCCTCAACTCACGGCTGGGATTCGGAAGCATTAAAGCAGCTCGTTAAATTCAACTCACTTAAGAAGACAAATCCGGAGGCAGCACGTGCCAAACTTTCGGAAATTGCCAAAATCCGGTTCGGAACTCATGACCTTATTGATGAATGGATATCACTCTATTTCCGTTTAAGTCGTGAAAAAAAAGGGGTGATTTCAGATGTGAAACGTGTGTCTGAATTGGAAATTCAAATGTTTACTGACGCTTCTGCCGAAAAGCATGCGGAACCGATAGAACAGCATCGAAAAGCACTGAAACAATACGATGAACTTGTGAAAATACTCAAAGAACAGGGTCAAAATCCTGAAAAGGTCAAAGTGGATTTTAAATCAATCCTTAGCTATCATTGACAGTCAATCAGTCGAAACGACCAAACTAGCAGCTAGTAGAGGCAGGGTTATTAACAGAAGTCTTTAGTTGGCATATAATCTGTGCTGATGCTGGCTATCGCGGAGAATTAGGCGGCTGGTTATATATGATGCATCAGTGTCGATTGGAATCCCGATATATCGGGACAGGATTTGTCGTCGTCCCCTTACGTTGGATTGTGGAGCGCACCTTTTCTTGATTCGGTTGCTTTCGCCGATTGACTGTGGACTATGAACGTTCTGCTGAAACCGCTGAAGTAATGGTGTACATTTTGAAACACCAGTCATTTAAATATTCGATTTTGACTGACAACCATCGACGTTGAGACACGCACCGGTGACGAGGCCTGCACGGTCAGAGGCGAGGAACACCACCACATCCGCTACCTCTTCAGGTTTTCCAAACCGACCTAGCGGCATATCGCTTTCGACGAATGCAGCGATCCCTTCTGGATCTTCGTTTTGCCGCCGCTCCCAGCCGCCGCCGGGGAATAGAATTGAACCGGGGGCAACGCTGTTGACGCGGATGTTATCCTTGGCAAGCTCACCCGCGAGAGACTTCGACATGCTGATCTCTGCTGCCTTTGCCGCATTATAGGTGATATGTCCACCGCCCTCTCGTCCGTAAATTGATGAGATGGTGATGATAACGCCGCCTCCTTGCGCCTGCATTGTTGGGATAACGCCTCGACTCATGCGGGCGGCGGAAACGAGGTTCAGATCGATGATTTCGTGCCACTCCTCATCGGAAATCTCAGGGGTCGGGGTCCACTTGCTCCCGCCGACATTGTTAATCAGCACATCAACCCGTCCGTATTGTTCTAGTGTCGCTGCTACAAATGCGTCGGCGTCCTCGCCTTTTGTGACATCGGCAAGCTTGGCAAATACCTCCGCTCCAAGTGCCTGAACCTCGTCGGCAGCTGCGTTGAGTGTCTCCTGTGTTCTGCCACAGATGCTCAATTTCGCGCCTTCCGCTGCGAAACCGAGCGTGATCGCTTTCCCGATGCCTCGACTGGCACCGGTGACAATGACAACTTTATCTTTAAGGTTTAAATCCACTTCGTTTTCTCCTATTACGATATAAGCGAAATCAATTTAGGAATTACATTCCGAATGATTGTCAACGTTCCGAAGATTGAGTAGAACCCTGCACAGGCAATGAGTCCAATCTGCCGCCAAATCGAGGGTTGAATCTCTTTCGGTAGGAATTTTCGATTCACGTAGAGGGTGTGCAGCGCGGTAATCACGAGCAAGTACCCGCCGATTGTCGCAGAGACCAAGATCATAAAAAACGGCTTTGCCAGATAGAGTGCGACAACACCCCAGAGGATATAGATGACAAGAATTGGATAATAGATCCATTTCGCATTATGCTCTTCCATTTTCCGCGCACTTGCAAATCCGGTCCAAATAATGTCTGTGTAACGACGTGGGACTCCGTCCACACCGCCCAACTGGGTTGAAAAGAGCACCCAGAATCCACACAGCAGCGTGAGATACCAGAAGATTCGTCCGCCTTTTGCGGCAAGCCCATCTGCCTGAAACGCTGCTGCTGACCATTGATCGATCTCCTGTCCTGCGGGAACGAATTCAATTGTCAACATGGCGGGCAGTGCCAGACCAAAGAAACATCCGATGACCCAGATGTAATACTGCTCGAAGCGGTTATATTTCCACCATTCGCGAAAGCGTTCCAAATTTTCAGGGGTTATCCGAAAGACTTTGCCGATATGCGTCAGCGTCACCTGCTGTCCACCAATCAGAGAGGGGATTGCACCGACGAGGCTGCTCATACCCCACCCCTTGTCGCGGACATAGTTGCTGATACCGACGTTGCCTAGCCCACCGCTTCCCGCGTAGGCAGCAAACGCACCGAGTAACAGCCAATCAATATTACCGCCCTCTGCTGATGGCAACGCCCCAAAACTAAAAAATCCTTTGATCACGGTCCACCACACCTTGGGGGGCACCATAAACAGATCGATCAGGAGCAGGTAGCCGATAATCCAGATGACCATTGCTAGTTGGACTTTTTCAAGGGCGTTGTATATTTTTTTGCCAAATAGGACGATTCCCAAACATAGAAAGAACGCCAGATACGCAAAGAGTCGTACTGTACCTTGATCCGCCTCCCCCGGCATATATCCCAACCATGCCGCTGCGATAGCTGTGGCAGCGGTCGCTGCCCAGCCGGGCCAGATGCCGAAGAAGTCTATACCTGAATAGAAAAATGCCCAGAACCGTGAGCCCGGTTTGCAGCGCATATAACCGCTGAACATCGGTTCTCCTGTATAAATCGTGTAGCGTATTGACTCTGTGTTGATGAAAGATTGGAGTAGGATGGCGATTGTCGCTATCCATAGGAGTCGTCCACCGTACTGTGCGGTGATTGCCGGCCCGAGTAGCCATTCGCCGCTGCCAATTGAGCCGCCTAGTGCGATAATCCCCGGGCCCAAAACGGTGCGAAACGCGCGACTGAAGCGGTAGGGTGGCGGAGCGGGTAGGTCTGCAACCTCCCAATCGGGCAAACAACCGCCATCGACCTTCTCCGATGAAGAATCACTGACATTTGTGTTGGACTGTTCCATATTCGCTCCTTTTTTGATTTTAGTAGGACTTACGCAGTTGAACACTCAGATACCTGTAGTTCGGCGATTTATCGCCGCAAGACACTATCTCCAACGCCCGATGAATCGGGCAACTACAACAGAGATTCCATAAGGGATTCGTAGGGAACGCAGATCTGCGTTCCCTACTGAAGTGCGTAACTCCTATTTAGTACCTAAGATTCTATCCTACGTTTTCAGACGTTTAGTTGGATAAGAATTTGACCTATTTTAGCAGAAGTCGATCCCAATGTCACGTGGAAAATTGGTGGTTTAGAGGTATGCAAATATACAAATGACAAACGAGATTGACGTACCCCCAAACCTAAAGGATTGGGATTTAGACCTAAAAGGGTTTTTCGTTAAAGACTAGCAGCCCTGCTCTATTCTACCGAAATATTATTCATCCCAAGAAGATGTTTCGGGCGGTTGGAGTTCCAAGATTTCGAGGACGCGGCGGATTGGAATGCCATATCTAACGTTGCCGTCACGGCCGACAACCGTGTGTGCTTTGAGCAGCGAGTTGATGATCGATTCTTCGGTCGCTTCAATGACGGCGCGAAACAGAAGGCTTAACGCGCCCTCGTCGTGAAATGCTGGGGACGAAACCCCGATACGGTTGGTTGTTGAGAAGGCGATGACAAAATCACCGCTGCCGTGCGATGCGATTGCCCCGGTTCGTGCGAGCCCAAACGTCGCCCGCCTGGCTACGCGGGTGAGTTGTCGGTGGGAAACCGGCGCATCCGTCGCAACGATGATCATGATCGACCCCGGTCGCTCCTCTGAGATATCCTCTGGTGTTAAGTGCTCCCCAATCGGAAAGCCGTCTATCCTCAAATCAGAGGCACCTCCGGTATTAGTCAAGACCAAAACACCAGTCGTATACGGAGTTCCGTCCACTTGAACCACACGCGAAGCGGTTCCAATTCCAGCTTTCCAGCCGAAACCGCTCATACCTACGCCGGCACCAACGACGCCTTCCTCGACATTCGTGTGAGACGCAGTCTCCAACGCCTCAAAGACATGCTCCCGCTGGACATGACGCCCTAGAATATCGTTGAGAAAACTGTCGTTACATTCACCGACGATTGGATTAAATGAATAGACGCCCGGATTCTGGGCTGAGACATAATCCACAAGCGCGTCGGCAGCAGTCCAGACGTTGAGTGTACCTGTTAGGAGAATAGGGGTTTCGATATTTCCGAGTTCAAGCAGTTGCGGCAAGCCGATTGATTTACCGAAGGCGTTGATGATATGCGCTGTCCCTGTCACTTTTTCAGAAAAAATATTGCCATCGTGCGGCAAGATAGCTGTCACGCCTGTGCGGATGGGACCGTTGCCGGGGGAGAGCGGTCCTTCTCCCGATACGCGTGTGACATGCCCTACTTTGACACCGGGAACGTCGATCATTCCGTTGAGTTCGCCGGTCGGTAGAACCCCAATTTGGATGCCAATTTCGCGGGTACGAGGTCGATTTGGTTTAATAGGTGTTTGCATAGGAAGGTCCGCCTTTTGAGGGTAGATATAAGAACGTAAAACGTGATACGTAAAAAAATTGGTTCATTAGTTCATTGGTGCCTGACTTGTGGGATATATAGAAAAAGAATGTGTAAAATGCGGTCGCTGTGGCACAATTTCTTAACATAAACCAATTTGATATACATTATATCAGAACACGCCAAAACATCAAGTGCGTTTGCAGATTTCCACTTGACATCAACGCTGTATGCGTAATAGAATAGCTCAAGTGTTGGGTTTCACTCTCGCTATCTATCGGAAGTCGTGTTGAGAGGCAGAAACTCGACTGTCCTTGATAGCGAGGTGCTTTCAACCGTTCAACCCAACCTACGATATGATACTGTATGCGTAATAGAATAGCTCAAGTGTTGGGTTTCACTCTCGCTATCTATCGGAAGTCGTGTTGAGAGGCAGAAACTCGGCTGTCCTTGATAGTGAGGTGCTTTCAACCGTTCAACCCAACCTACGATATGATACTGTATGCGTAAGGGATATTCAGAATTGAATCAAGGAGCCCAAACATGACGAAACGATACAGTGCCTGCCTCATCGGCTGCGGCCGGATGGGGGCGACAATCGATGACGAGGTTCGAGACCATCCCCAAAGTTTTCGATGGATTCCGTACTCGCACGCCGCCGGACATATTGCTTCAGCACACACGGATTTGATTGCTGTTTCGGATGTCCTGCCGGAAAAGGTGAAAACGATCCAAGAGCGGTACAACGTTCCAGAGGGCTACACCGACTATCGTGAGATGATTCGGAAGGAGAAGCCGGATATTGTGAGTATCGCCACCCGTCCGGCGACACATGCCGAAATCACGGTTTTTGCGGCGGAAAATGGGGTCAAAGGCATCTACTGCGAGAAACCGCTCTGCTGCTCAATGGAAGAAGCAGACGCGATGTTAGAGGCGTGCGAAAAGCACGATGTCAAATTCAATTACGGTACGCAACGCCGCTATATGCCCCTCTTTCAAAAAATGCGAGAACTGATAGATCAGGGAGAGTTGGGTGATATTCAAGCTGTGATTGGTCATGCCGGTGTCGGTGCGGCGCAGTGGGGACACACACATACCTCTGATATGCTGCTCTATCTGGCAAGCGATTCTGAAATCGAGTATGTGCAGGGCGACGTGAATGTAGATTTAGCGGATTTTGTCGGGAATCGTGTGGACGACGATCCGGGGATTCCGATGGGATATGTAACGTTCAAGAACGGTGTCCGCGGCTATCTGCTAGCGAGTGGCGGTTTTGAGTTTGAGGTAAGTGGTTCAAAGGGTAAGCTCCGCACGTTTAACGACAGCGTGGCGTGTCAATGGCGCAAGATACAGGAGGAGTGGAACATCCTCGAAGAGGTCCCATTCCCTGAACCGCCGCGTAAGAGCGGAACTGTTGGGGCAATCGACGATATAGTTGCTGCGATTGAGGAGGGACGCGAAACGACGGGCAATATTCAAATCGCTTGCCGCAGTCAGGAGATGATTCTCGGTTTCGTTGAATCGCAACGGCATGGCGGCGCGAAGGTATCGCTGCCGTTGACGGATCGTGGGCTTTACGTTGGTAGACAGAATTGGTAGAAAGGGGCCTTAAATGAAAATTACACAGATCGATGTTTGGACGGTTGTTGTTCCAGTATACCCCGAAGCGGTGCACAGCGAGGAATACGGCGGTTATCCCGATTGGGCAAGGGTGCCCAAGCAGATTATTCGGATGCATACTGACGAAGGTATCACTGGAATCGGTGAAACTGGGAGAGGGCAATCCACACAAGCGGTAGCTCAAGCGGCTGAACAGTTGAAGGGCAGGGATGTGATGCAGATGTGTTTGCAGAACGTCTTTCGCACAGATCCACTCAAGCCAAATCCTGAATCGCCAGAGGATTGGGAGATTGACCCCGGTCCCTATCCCACCGGATACGAGGCGTTTGAAATGGCGGTTTTTGACCTCATTGGCAAACGGCTTGATGTGCCTGTTCATACCCTTCTGGGTGGTGCCTGTCGGGATAAGGTGCGAGCGGATTTTTGGATCGGGCATCAGACGCCGGAGCATACGGGACGCAGTACAGAAATTGCCATTGAGCGAGGGTTCACTGGACTGAAAACAAAATGCCGAATCCAAGAGCCGATGGCGGAACGGATACGAGCGGTCTGGGAGGTTGGCGGATCGGACTTCAAAATGACGGTCGATCCGAATGAGCGTTTTTATACCGTCGAGCAGACGCTTGAGCTTGCCGACCAGATAAAGGAACTTGAAAATGTCGAGGTGTTTGAGGATCCTATCCCGAAGAAGGGCTTGCGGGACGATGTGCTAGCGCAGTATCGCTATATGCGCGGGGAATTACCGTTCCCGTTAGCACTCCATCTCGGCGGTGCGTCGGATGTGATTAAAGCGATTCGTGCGGACGCAGTAGATTATCTCAACCTCGGTGGCTCGATGGTCAACTTTGTCAAAGCGGCTGCGATTGCACAGGCAGCAGGCATCCCTGTGTGGCACGGATCCGGGAACGATCTTGGGATTATGGAGCGGTCTTATCTTCACGCCGCCGCTGTCGCGCCAAACTGTGTCCTCGCCAGTGATTTCGTCGGGAGCTGGACCCGCATTGATGATCTGATTACGGAAGGGTTTACCTTTGAGAAGGGGTATACGCCCGTGCCGCAATCGCCCGGGTTGGGCTGTGAATTGGATCTAGATGCGTTGGAGAAGTATCGGGTGGATAAGTAGAAACGACAACGGAATGGAGGTCAACAAAATGCCAGTTATCAAACTTCCCGAAGCAGATTGGGGAGAAGCGTGGCGATTACTGATTCAGGAGGGTGGAACAACACGAATTTCTAAAGACCACGTTTATATCGTTTCGGGGCGTCAAATCGGATTATTGCAAGACAAACAGCTACCTTTTGAGGTGCTTGATGAGTCAGACCGTCATTCCGTAAGCGATCTATAAGAGACTTAGATTACAAGTGTTGAAGTAACCGTTTTTTAAGAAAGTATGGGTGTGCCAAACTGTGCATGGAGGCATAATATGTTCAAAAATCTGAGCCCGGGTGCTATTGGCATTCAGGCGAATATTGAAGAAGGGCTGGCATTGGCAAAATCGACGGGCTTTGAGGGGCTAGACTTGAATATCAGTGAAGCGAATGCGCTAGCAAGTGAGCAGTCTGTTGATTATGTCAAAAATCTTTGGGTGGAGGCGGGCTTGAAGATGGGCGGTTGGGGATTGGCGGTCAACTATCGTGGGAGCGACCCGGAGTTCGACGAAAGCCTATCGCAGTTGCCCGACCTAGCGAAACTCGCCGCAGATCTCGGTTGCCATCGCACAACAACCGTTGTGTCACCGAGTTCAAATGACCGCACCTTCCAAGAGAACTGGGATTTTCACATCAAGCGGCTGCGTCCGGTTGCGGAGATCCTAAAGGATTATGGACATTCGCTCGGTCTTGAGTTTATCGGTCCTGCAACGAGCCGTCAGTCAGCGAAACATCTGTTCACCTATACGATGGACGCTGTGCTCGGACTCGCCGCTGGAATTGGGACGGGCAACGTCGGACTGCTATTCGATATGTGGCACTGGTATACCTGCCGTTCCACGCTCGACGACGTCAGAAAACTCTCCAAAGCAGATGTGGTGTACGTTCACATCAACGATGCCCCTGCGGGAATTGACCCGGACGATCAGATTGACAGTGTGCGCTGCATCCCGGCTGAGACGGGTGTGATTCCGCTCGCCGAATTGATGCAGATTCTCAACGGTATTGGCTATGATGGTCCCGTGACGGTTGAGCCTTTTAGCGCGAAAATCAATGCGATGGAACCGCAGGAGGCTGCAAAAACCGCTGCGGAGTCGTTGGATACCGTGTGGGCGCAAGCGGGTCTATAGTAGAATACTGATTCAACAAAGGTAGGGAACGCAGATCTGCGCTCCCTACGTGCATACCTCGAAGTCAAAGGAAGGATAATTAATAACTGTGCAACTTGTTAACAAGGAAAATATACTCGAAATTACGAGAGAATGGGAAGGGGAGCGGTTCCCTGACGGGAGACCCCGCGTGTCGGACGACATCGTTGAACGGATGAAAAAGGTGACGATCGAAGAGGCGTGGGGTGTACTTCAAGGGCACGGCTACCGTTTTCAGTTTGATGGGGATTGGATGAACCTACATCCGGATCTCGTCTTGGTCGGAAGGGCGGTGACGTGTATGTTTGTTCCGCTGCGTCCAGACTTCCAAAACGTCGTTGCAGAACAGGGAGAGAAGGATAAGCGCATCGGCGGACAAAACTCGTGGGTGATTGATACGCTCCTCGAAAATGACACTATCGTTGTCGATCTATTCGGCAAGGTGAAGAATGGCACTTTTGCGGGGGACAACCTCGGCAATGCGATTTTTGCGCGTAGCAGAACCGGTATGGTCATCGACGGAGGCATCCGTGACCTTGACGGCATTTATGCACTCCCGGATTTTTCCACTTTTGTCCGTGGGGTGGATCCTAGTGCCATCGCTGATGTAACCTTGGCAGGAATCAATATTCCGGCTCGCATCGGTGAAACGACAGTCCTACCGGGGGATATTGTGCTCGGAAGGCGTGAAGGGGTCATTTTTATTCCACCACACCTAGCACAGGAGGTCGTTGAACGCTCTGAGGACATCCGTATGCGTGACCGTTTTGGGCACCAACGTTTGCAAGAGGGGAAATATACGCCCGGTGAAATTGATGGGGCATGGTCGGACGAAATCAATGCAGACTTTGCAGAGTGGGTAAAGACTCAGGAACTTTAGAGGAAGGGCACAAAAGGTGGTGCACCGAGATTATACCTGCTTCACAGAACGATTGACAGCCCTAAAATCGTCCCACACGCGGATAGAAACCGTCGGTGTTGTGGACAACTATCCTATTCATCGCGTTTTGTTGGAGAGTGGTCTAGGTGTGCACAAAAACATCCTGATCACTGGTGGCATTCACGGTGATGAGCCCGCCGGGCCAGCATCGGTTCTGCGTTTCTTGGAGCGGGATAATACCCATCTATTGCAACGTTTCAAATTCCTGATTCTACCGTGTATCAACCCTTACGGTTATGTGCATAACACGAGGGAAAACAAGCGGGGCGTAGATCTGAATCGCTTATTTGAAGAAACCGGTGTCGCTGAGGTAGACCTCGTTAAAGAAACGATTGGAGGACAACGTTTCGATTTTTGTATTGACTTCCACGAAGATTGGGAAGCGAAGGGGGTATACTTCTACGAAGCCCAACGCAATGAGCGATGGATTGGGCCTGAAATAGCTCGCCAAATTGAAAAGATTGGTCCGATTGACGGAGAAGCGGGTGAAAACGATCTGCCGATTGCTGACGGTGTTTTTCGGGTAGATCCCGCTTGGGGCGATGCAGGACTGGTCTCTTACCTTTTCCACTTTCACGCAGACCATGTCATGATTTGTGAGACACCAACAAGCTGGTCCCTTGACCAACGGACAGCGGCTCATTTGAAAGCATTGGACACTGCACTCAATATTCTGAGTTAAAGAATCAATAGGAGATTTAATGACATCTACAGAAATTTCATCAAATGTGAACACAAATTCTCGTCCATCTCAACTGAAAATTACCGATATGCGGCTCACTCAGACAAGAACGGGCGGTCCGATTCTCAAGTTGGACACGAATCAGGGAATCTATGGACTCGGCGAAGTGCGTGACGGAGCGAGCAAAACATACGCACTGTTGCTCAAAAGCCGGATATTGGGGGAGAACCCCTGCAACGTCGATAAGATCTTTCGCCAGATTAAGCAGTTTGGGCACCATGCGCGTCAGGGCGGCGGTGTATGTGGAATCGAGATGGCACTGATGGATCTCGCCGGTAAAGCCTATGGCGTTCCCTGCTATCAACTTGCGGGTGGAAAATTCCGCGACAAGATTCGCTGCTACGCGGACACGCCATCGCTTAAAGATCCGGAGGAGATGGGAAACAAACTCAAGGAACGGATGGATCGCGGGTTTACCTTCTTGAAGATGGACGTTGGTATTGGACTCGTTAGAGATATTCCGGGTACTCTCTGTGCACCGTCAGGACATCTTGATACAGGCAACTTGATGCATCCGTTCACCGGCATCCGTCTGACGGACAAAGGGATCGCGCTTTTATGTGAGTATGTCGAAACTGTGCGAGAAATTATCGGCTACGAGATTCCGCTTGCGACCGATCACTTTGGTCATATTGGAATCGAGGACTGTATCCGTCTCGGTAGGGCTTTGGAGAGGTACAACCTTGCGTGGTTAGAGGATATGGTGCCGTGGCAATTTACGGATCAGTACGTCCGACTTTCAAATGCATGTGCAACACCAATCTGCACGGGTGAGGATATCTATTGCAAGGAAGATTTTAAGCCCCTATTTGAGGCGAAAGCCATCTCTATATGTCATCCGGATATCGCGACATCGGGCGGGATTCTGGAGACCAAGAAGATTGGCGATCTCGCTCAAGAGCACGGCGTCGCTATGGCGTTACACATGGCGGGGACACCGGTATGTGCGATGGCGAGCATTCATTGCGCCGCAGCGACAGAGAATTTCCTTGTTTTAGAAAACCATTCCGTCGATGATCCGGAGTGGAATGATTTGGTGACTGGGCTTCCTAATCCAATTATCCAAGACGGATTTATGGAGGTGCCGGATACACCGGGACTCGGTATTGAGCTCAATCCGGACGCCATAAAGCGGAATCTCCATCCGGACGAGTCAGAGTACTTTGGATCGACAACAGAGTGGGATAAAGAGCGGTCGCACGATAGGCTTTGGAGTTGATGCGTGAAACGTAAAACGTGAAGATAGGGAAAAGGACTCTCAGCTATGCCGGTTTTTGAGACTGCGGGGGAACTCTACACCTGTATCGGTGGATTGTTTGAGCGGCTGAAATCTCAGGCACAAGTGCAGCGAGAATTGGTATTGCTGAAATTAACGGTAAGATTTACCTACACAGAACCGGAGGCTTCCATTACGCTTGTTGCACATAAGGGTGAGGGTGTGATTCACTATGGTGAGTGCGATGAAAAACCGGACGTTGAACTTGCCATGACTGGAGATATTGCCCACCATTTCTGGATGGGAGAAGTTAATGTTATGGGTGCAATCACCAAGCGGCAGATTGTGCCCACAGGCTCACTCTCGAAAATTATGGCACTCACTCCTCTGATTAAGGCGGGCATCCAGATCTATCCACAGCATTATCAGGAATATTTGGAAAAAGACAAATGATATGCCACGATGAGAGTCTAGGATTACCGGCGTCGCCACCAGACTGCCACGCCGGTTAGAAAGATGACTAATGGAATCAGGAAGATTGCCATCATCTGCACGAAGGCGACTTCGCTCGGTGTCATCATGCGTAGGCTTCGCTCGCTTGGGTCAACCGGGCGGATGGCTATCAGATCCTCCTCCAGCGTCAACCAGTTGACTGCATTGAGAAAGAAATCACCGCCACCGGTGCCGTGAAAGAAGAAATTGTTTGCAAAATCGGAATCTCCGACCACAACGATTCGCGTTCTACTTTCTTCCTGTGTATCTGTGGATGGATCCTCACCTGTGGTTGGTTCGCGCCCTTCACGCTGGATAGCAACAGCGAGAGACACCGGCGGCGGTGTATCCTCACCTTCAGTATACGAAAGATCTGGTTCAAAAGTGCCATCAGTCCTCCGTTTTGTCTCTCCCCAACTGCCGCCGATCTCATCGGTGGTCTTTACGAGCGATTTAACATTGAGGTTGCTTCCTGCATTCGTCTTCGGAGTAACAGACCGGGCGAGCTGAAATGTCACTGGTCGATACACCTCCTGTGTGATTTGATGGAACTCAAAGTCACTAAGCGTTGGTGCTTCCGGCTGACTGCCACCGACTAGAAAGAAAGCAGGGCGGATGCGGTCCAAAACGAGATCGTTGCCAATTGTAACTCCCCAGCTGTCCATCAATTTAACCAACCCTTGATTTGGGTCTTTCGTCGAGTTCACCGAGGAATCAAGCATCAGGAACAGCTTGCCGTTTTTATCCAAGTATTTGGAAATCGCATTGACTTCGTGTGTCATCAGTGGTGCTTTGGGACCGGGAATGATGAGTGCTGCACAATCGGTGGGGACTTCTGGCTGGGTTGCCAGAGAGAGTGTCTCGACCCTATAATTCTGCTTTTCTAATTCCTCTTTGGTCTGGCTGTAGCCTTTCTGTTCAAAATCGTCAATCGCTTGTTCTTCATGCCCCGTCAAGAAATAGATTTTAAGCGATTCATCACGAACCACTTTAAGAATCGCGCTGGTAAACTTCTGCTCATCGACAGTTGTGATCTGTTCCCGGATGCCCCCGCTCTCGAACACGGTTGTCCCATCAAACTGAATGTCATATTCTTGGCTCTTCATCGCCCCTGAATAGGGATCCACGAACTCGACCGTGAGTTTGTCGGTTTCGCGTTGATACATGTCCAATAAAGCCTGTGCGCGTTGATGATCGCGCGCCAATTGATCACTAGTGGGATTAAGGCTGAAGAAGGCAATCACCTGAACCTCTCGATCTAGTCCGTGCAGAATGTTTTTCGTCTGATCCGACAGGGTGTATATCTTATCGCTAGTCCAATCTGCGGAGGTATCGAACCTTTGCACGACGATAACATTGGCAATGACAGCAATCCCGGTCACTAGCAAAATGGTAACACCAACATTTGCGCCGTAGCGAACTTGACGACTCACAAAGAAGCGGGATACCGCTTGGCGTCTCAGAACCACAAAAGCGATCAGGGCCGCGATTCCAAGCACAAGGAAAATCCATACAACGAGGCGTTGACGCAGAAAGACACTCGACAATGTTGCAAACAGAAGAATAAGTGTGAGAAAACCGAGCAGCGGTGCCCACTTATCGCCTGTTTGTGATTTTGTATCTTCCGGGCGTGGCGTTTCGTGCATCGGCATTACCTCCATTTTGATGATTCAAATGATTTAACCGTAAAGAAAAGACAGACGATGGTGAAACTCAGATAGTAAACGGTATGCTTGAAGGATACAGTACCCCGTGAAAAATCGCTGAAGTGTTCGGTGAGAGACAGATAGCCCAAGAAATCCCCAATCTTTCCACCACGATTCGATAAGAAACCGATAATCCAAAGAGAAAGCAGCAAACCGAAACTAGTCAAAGCAGAAACGATCTGGTTTTTGGTCATTGAAGATATCATCACACCGAGCGCGAGAAAGGTCGAACCGAGCAGTAATAACCCCAAATATCCACTAATAACTGGTCCGATGTCTAAGCTACCAAACCGAGCCGTTATCAACGGAAAAATCAGGGTTAACAGCAGCATCACGAACAACATGATCCAACTCGCCACGAATTTCCCAAGGACGACTTCGGTATCTTTGAGCGGAGAGGTCATTAACAGTTCAATTGTACCTGTTTTCTTTTCTTCTGCGAAAAGTTTCATTGTCAAAGCTGGGGTGAAAAAGAGGAGGGTGACACTGATGTTGTTAAACAGGGTCTGGATCACGTCGGTCGTTGAGTACTGATAAGCGGCGAAACTCCCCAGAATTACATAGAATAGGAACCCGGAAACCGCTGTAAAAATAAAGAATACGAAGTAAGCGATGGGTGAAACAAAATAGGTATACAGTTCTTTGGTGACGATTACAGCGATGTTTTTCATTTTTTCCCTCAGATAATATCACAAGGACTCTGCCAGCAAACTTTGCCTACAAAGAATGGGCCGAGTGATTCGAGATATTGAGCGGTCTGTTGTGATTTTCTCATCTCACCCACAAGGTGCGACAAGGGATGAAGCGTCGTACCCATCAATCCGATTACGAAATCGTTATCGTGTGCATCCAACCCAAAACACGCTAGTCGAATGTCATGCGCGTATCCTGCCTCCACGTATGTTCTGCCAATCATCGCATGTTCCATCAGGATCTTTCCCTGCTCCTGTTGAGGCAGTCGATAGAATTCCGGTTTCCGACGGAGCGGATACCAGATTGCCCACGAGAGCTCAGGGTTAAGTGTATTGCGGCGCGGTTTAACGAGCAGCCAATCTTCCAAGTCCGGCTCCCGTCCAGAGGCATAGGTCCTACCGACCATGGTGAACTCAGGTTTTGGGTAAAGAGCATCGAATGGCTCACTTGTGAGAATTCGTCTCGTCTCAACCACAAGGGCATCCGCATCTTCTGTCATAAAAAGCACGCCGACGCCTTTCGGATCATTCAGATCGTGATAGAGAACAACTTCTAAGTCACTCGCTTTTAGCGGTTCGATCAGCTCATGCGGCTGAGAGCAGCCTGTGAACACCTGAAGCTGTAAAAATAGGCGGCGTGTACTGTATTGGAGTTCACCGTTGATAGGTGCACCGATTTCACGAATTTCCGGGGCATCGATCGGTTGAGCAGGCCTTTGAGGTCGCTCTGAATCTTGGCGATGTTGGGGAGTAGCAGCATTTTGAGAACGCATGGATTTATTTTCCTCGTTGTTACTTTTAATTTTTCCGACAGATTCGATTCACAGTATACTACACGGTCTTCCCCAATTTCAATATGAATTGCGTTATCCTCAAAGATGGTAGAGCATCCAATAGACGATGATTCCAGTTACGGAGACATATAGCCATATCGGAAGCGTCCAACGGGCGATACGCCGATGTTTGGTGAATCGTTTCCGCAAAGCGAAATAGAGCGTTATTAAAGCGAGCGGGAGGATCGAAGCAGCGAGGATAATATGAGGGATAAGAACGGCAAAGTAGACGTAACGAATCCACCCGCTCCCTTCAAAGGGGGTTGATCCAGCGTGGTAGTGATAGATGAGGTAGGAGGTCAGGAAGAGTCCCGACACTACAAACGCCGCAATCATACAGTTTCTGTGGGCAACAATTTTTCGCCGCCGGATCATCAAGAAGCCGATAGTCAGTAGAATGGTGCTGATTGTATTCAGGCTGGCATTCACTGTGGGCAGATCGGAGAGAGTAATCATTGTTCACTCACCATTTCAAGTCGTTCGATTGCAGTCTTTGCCCCTTCTCGCGCCAAAGTTGCAGCATCCTCTCGTGCGACCTGTTTCAGTTTCGGCAGCGCACGCTTATCTCCAAGCTGTCCCAGCGCAACGGTTGCAAAATAGCGGACATCGTCATCCGCATCGTCGAGGGCTTCGATCAGAGGCGTTAGGTCATCACTCGTTGCGAGATGGCGTTCAAAATCACCGATATTGATCAATGCCTGTGCTGCCTCTCGCCGTGCCTCCTTATCGCCGTGCCGCAGGGTGGAAATCAGTGAATCCATCTCGCCGGTGACAGTGGACAGATTATCCCAATCACAGTCGAGGCAAAACCAGCCATCTTTACCAACTACTTGCACGTTCTTGCTATGACAGCTTGGGCATTCTGTAAGCGTTAGCTGAGAATTCATTGTATCTTTGATTCCTCTAACTCCGGCAAATCACGCCAGATTTCAGGACCTTCCGGCTTAAAGTTTATTGTTGCAATGAACTGCATCCCCTGATAGAAGTTGATTTTGAACTTCCCACCGCCGAAATTATCCTTTATGTAGCCCATCGGATCATCAACTAGCGGTCCCATTTCGTCGGCGTGATAGAAGGCAAGCAGCTTGAATCTCACCGTGTTGCCCACCGGTTCCTGCACCAAAAGACGTGCGGTCGTTGTGGGAAACAAGACCTTAAAGACGTCCCATAGCTGGTCGATTGTTGGCTTTGGAACGCCGAGGCGTTTCTTGAAATCGTTTTCGAGATATTCGGAGAAAAGATTTAGTACCCATTCCATAGTGTAATTGCCTTAGTGTGAAACGTGATGCGTGAAACGTGAAAATTATTTGTTCATTGGTTTAATCGTATTACAAATAATTACAAACAATGACACTGTTTCTAGCCATGTAGGATGCGATTAAAAAAATGCTGAAGGAAGGTTTCAGCGTTTACCCCCACGCAGACACGGGCATTCGGTTTTGGGCGTGGTCTTTCTGGGCGTAGATCAGCGACGGTCATGCCCTGCGTCAGATCGCTTGAGGTCTCTACCTGCACGAAAGCCTCCACAGTCTCAAAAAGATCGGGATGGGTAAGTAAACCGATGGGAAGTGCGTCGTGAATATAAGTTCCATAAAATCCTTCGTGCGATTGATGATAGTCCATCGTGGCGCGTGTAGTATCTCGGAGAAACTGCGATAATCTATCGTCCCGTTTACCGATTTCAGCGTCTAAGCGTTTTCCTGTCAGAATCACTTGGTGCGTTACGTCAAGCGGCACTACGGTGAGTTGCACACCAAAGTCGAGAACAAGTTGCGCTGCGTGTGGGTCGGCGAAGATGTTAAATTCGGCCGTCGTTGTGACGTTTCCGTAAGTTTCAAAGGCACCTCCCATTAACACAATCTCCCGAATCCTTCGCATCCGCGCGGGATGTTTGATTATTGCTTTGGCGATATTTGTCAGCGGGCCAACCGGCACGAGAACCAGTTCATCGGGATACTGTCCCGCGAGGTCTATAATGAGGTCAACGGCGGGCAGCGCTGCCAACTGCGGTTGGGGGTCTGGGTAGAGGCGTGAACCATCAGGCTTCAACAACCGTGTCACATCTCCAAGTCCATCCGAGCCGTGGACATGTGCTGCTGTCACAAGCGGTTTAATCAGCGGCTGCGACTCGCCCTTGGCGCAGATTGGATATTCACTCAATCCTATCGCCTCTAGCGTCATCAGCAAATTGCGTGTGCAGAGATCGACATGGACATTGCCGCTAACGGAGGTGATTGCTTCCACCTTCAACTCCGGCGAGTTGAGCGCGAGGATGATTGCTAAGGCATCGTCCACGCCGGTATCGGTATCTAACAGAATGCGCTGCATTGGTTTGATCTCTTGTGGGATATTAATTACCTTTCAATTATCAGGTATCGGAAAATTTTGATGATTCGGAAGATTCTATCATAGATTGGTCGGATTGGCAAGTTCGGATTTTGATGTTGCATAATTTCTATGCCTGATATATCATAGATTGCGCCATGATCCGCGGGGGGTCTGGCAGCCATTTTCAATAGGCCATGGGGAGGGTGTATGAAAATTACTGTTCTCGGTTCAGGCACTTCGACAGGTGTTCCCGAATATAAATGCGAGTGTGAAACCTGTGAAGATGCCCGAAAGTTTGGGTCCAAAAATTACCGGACGCGCCCATCAATTCATATCGAAAGGGATGATAAGCACTTACAATTCGATCTCGGTCCCAATTTCATCGACCAGATTGACCGAAACGAAATCGATTGGATTGATGCTGTTGTCTTTACCCACTGTCACGCAGACCATGTGAGCGGTACAAATGACATTGTTATGCCGTGCCGTAAACAACAGATGGATATGCCCATCTACGGTCCAGAGGAGACCATTCGCCTCCTGCAGCGCAATTTTGATTATATGTTTAGCAAAGAAACTTTCCAAGGTGGTGGCGTGGGTCATCTGCTACCTAACATTGTGCAAGAACCGTTCCAATTGCATGGATTTGAACTCATCCCAATTCCGGTTGAACACGCTGCTGTACAAACCTACGGCTATCGAATTGATAACTTCGGTTACGTGCCCGATGTAAAGCGGCTGCCCGATTCTTCTAGAGCCTTACTACAAGGTATTGATTTGCTGATCATTGATGCACTCAGTTTTAATCCTCGCCATCCAACCCACTTCTCGGTCGGAGAAGCACTAGAGGTTGTTGAGACACTACAGCCTAAAGAGACCTACTTTACGCATATCATGCACCGGCTCGATCATCGGTACTTCGCGGATCAATGCACAGAACAGGACATCGATCTGCCCGAAAATGTTTATCTGTCGTATGATGGGCAGGTACTTGAACTTTCTTGACATTCAGTAAAGGAAAAAGAACCCAATGCAAAAAACAAAGATTGAACGTGTAGAAACGATTCTCTGGGATCGCTGGCTTTTGATAAAGATTCACTGTGAAGATGGCACCGTTGGGATTGGAGAGGGTGGCGTTCACGGTTGGCAACGACCAACCAAGACGATGTTAGAGGTTATGTCGCCGTATCTGGTCGGCAAGGATCCGTCGCTCATCGAACATCATTACCAGTGGCTGTACCGGTCATCGCACTTTATGGGGTCGGTCATTCAAGGTGCGCTTTCAGCTATTGACATCGCGCTATGGGATATCAAAGGGAAGCGACTTGGCGTGCCGATCTACGACCTGATGGGAGGTATGACGCGCCACCGTGTCCGCTGTTACATGCACGTGGGCGGCACAACCTTGGATGACTTAGCGGCGGATGCTGTGAAAAAGGCAGACCAAGGCTTCACTGCGCTCCGTTTCTCGCCGTTCCCGTCAGACTTTCATCTCCATAAATCGTACGCAGAGTGGGCAGATGAGGCGGTACGTCGTGTGGGAGCGGTACGCGAGGCTGTTGGCAATTCAGTCGATATCTGCGTTGAGATTCACCGGCAGATGAATCCCGCGGAGTCGATTTGGCTGGGGCGGCGTTTGGAACAGTTCAACCCCTATTTCTATGAAGACCCAATGCTACCCGACAGTCCGGCGATCATGGGGGACGTACAGGAACAGTGTAACCTACCTATCGCGACAGGTGAGCGATTCGCAAGTATTTTTGAGTTCCAGCAGCTTCTTGAAGCCAAGGCTACCTCCTACATCCGTCCGGATTTATGCCTCTGCGGTGGACTTTCAGGGTGCAAGAAGGTAGCGGGGATGGCGGAGGCGCACCACGTCAAAGTTATTCCACACAACCCGCTTAGCCCGGTGAGCACAGCAGCGTGTGTACAGCTAGATGCGTCAATTCCCAACTTCGCACTTCAGGAGTATACCGGTGAAGCTGAGCCGCCGAAGAGCGATTTGCTTGTAGAACCGTTGGAATTGAAGGAAGGCTATTTGACGGTGCCCGAAGGCCCCGGATTGGGAATTGAGTTGAACGAAGCGGCTTTGAGCTATCCTGTTCAGGACAAGGTGCTGGATACACCGATTGGATTTGACGGATCTGTGCAGGACCGATAAATGAGATATGCCTCCACGTTACTGCCACAGTATTAGGTACATGTACAACTGACGATTCGATCCAAGCTAGACGTGCGAAGATGATGCAATCTTTCAACAGTGAATCTCCACCAGCCGACGAAGTTCTGCAGAACCACCTCCGGAATCTGGAGGAGAATGGATTTACCATAGCCTTGAATGTTCTGACCGAAGATGAACTTCGATTTCTTCGGGGGGTGCTAGATAACATCTACGCAACCTTCGATCCTGAACGGGATGGACTCCGGAAGGTTGAAGGCTACCATTTTGCCTCTAACCTTGTAAACAAGGGCCCCTTCTTTGAGTCGATATTTTTGCGAAGCCCTGTCTATGATCTCGCCCGCCATCTGCTCGGGGAAGATTGCATCCTCTCTAGCCTCAATTCTCTTGAACCGCTGAAGAATCAAGACAACCAGGGTCTTCACCGTGATGGGCCACCCGCGCCCGATTCGGGGCCCATCGTTGCCAATTCACTGTGGGCAATTGATGATATGAACAAAGATAACGGTGCGACCCGGCTGATTCCGGGCAGCCATCAGACCGATGAGCCACCGCCCGACGATGAAGCGGGTGTGGTCTATGCTGAAATCCCTGCCGGTAGTGTCGTCATTACTAACGCACATATCCTTCACGGGGCATCTGCCAACCCATCGGGGCGGCGGCGGCGGGTCATGCACGGCTATTTCACGCAGCGTGGATTGCCGCAGCAGCTTGAACAGAGGAAATATCTGTCGCTTGAAGTCCAAGCACGGCTGTCCCCGCTTGCTCGCAAGGTCTTGGCGTTGGATGGTGATTAAACCTAATAGGATTTATGTAGTGAGATAACGAACACCGAACCGAAGGAGAATTTATGGTTACCGATCTCGAAATCTATCTGTTTGACTTACGCGGCTATATCGTTTTACCAAATGCTTTAACCCCCGAAGAGGTCGCAGAGCTCAACGAATGCCTTGATGCAATACCACCGTTGGAGGCGGGTGAATGGTACGGTTATGTCCACGCGCACCGGTATGGTACGACCGACGGTTTTAATCTACAGCAAATCTATGAAGCGGGCGAACCCTTCGAGCGACTGATTGATCACCCTTCATGGATCGACAAAGTGAAACACTTTGTAGGAGGGGAGGGCAGCTTTGATTACCACCACGGTCCCCTGTTTATAGATGAGAATTTTGCTACTTTTCGAGGTCCGGGAGAGGCTATTGGATTGCACTCAGGGGGCTATCCCCCCATCCATCGCAACCAATTCCGGTATCATAACGGTCGCTTCATGTGCGGACAGATCGATATCCTCATCGCGCTGACGGACTTTGGACCTGGCGACGGCGGCACTATGATTATCCCCGGCAGTCACAAATCTAACTTTAGACACCCGCACTATGACGAACACAGAATGGCGGTGGGAGCAACAGTTGAAGGGATCGAAGGGGCTGTTGAAATCCACATCAAAGCCGGCGATGCACTGCTTTTCGTTGATGGAGCTGCACACGGTTCAGCGAAACGGGTAAACCCTGGTATCCGCCGAACTATCGTCTACCGCTATGGACCGTCTTGGGGTAATTTTCGATACGGCTATCAACCCTCACCGGAACTGTTGGAGCGTCTGACCCCTGAACGCCGGCAGATTGTTCAACCGCTGGAACTGATACCGAGAGAACCGAACAAAGGGACTGTGAAGAGCTAGGGCACATGCAAAAGGATAGTGCGAGACGATAAAGGCGTGAAACGTGATGCGTGAAACGTGAAAAAATTAGTTCATTAGCTCATTGGGGTAATTGGACTAGTGCTCTGTCAAATAAATCATGATAAGGCACTTACCGCTCGGTTGGGATAGCCATAGCCAAGCCGCTTTGTGGGGAAAGTATCTGAAGGAGGCTTTTGTACCACAATCTGTTAGATTGTGATCCGAGCCCGCAAACTAACAGTTTGCGCTACATTTATCTGACAATGTACTAGGCAGCTGGATCTATGGAGTTCATTGAAAACGAAAGTGCAAGCTGCAAAGGGTTACTGATCAGTTATGAAGCTGGTTTTCGCGCTTTAACGCAGTACATGGGCCATGAAAAGTACAATTCCTCTGGTTCTCGCTGAATGGCAAAGATCGGTTCCTCCGCCGGTGTTAGCTCATCAAAAGCGGCACGAAGCTGCTGAACTAGCTCAGGCGAGTTACCGGGGCGATCAGCCCACCACGAAAATGGCTGAAGCGCATTATGTGTATGTACCTCTTTCTTGATCGTGAATCCGGTTTCCTCAATCATCTCTCGCCACTGTGAAGGGGGATATCCCCACACATGGGAATGGTCTCGCAATTTTTCGACGCGATTTTGCCATTCGATGAGTCGCTCTGACTCTGGGCAGACGGAGTCCACCATGCAGAACAATCCTCCCGGACGCAACACCCGATAGGTTTCCGACAAAAATTGCGGTACATCCTGAAAATGGTGGGGAGCGATCCGGCAGGTGACTAGATCGAAAGATTCCGCTTCAAAGGGCAAAGCCTCCGCGGGGGCGACTTGGAAATCTATGTTTTGTAACCCGCGTTCACTAGCGAGTGTTTTCGCCTGATCCAGCATCGCGGGGGTTAAATCCGTCGCTGTGATGTGCGAGACTTTTGGTGCGAAGGTAAAGGCGGTAAAGCCCGTTCCGGTAGCGATGTCGAGGACTTTTTCGGTGCCAGTCGGCTCTGCGAAATCGACAAGCACTCCCAGTGTTTCTCCCTCTGAGTGAACCTTGCTCTGGGCATAATATTTGGCGTGTTGACTAAACTGTTGACGCACAGCGTCGTGAATTTGATCCATTGTGCTCCTTTGAAATTAGTGTGGGTGATTCATAACCGTTGTCTAAATGTCGAATTAAGGAGATTCAACTATCCTATAATTATGATGGGGCTCCTTCAGTTAGGTGATGGTGTAGGAAGCGAAACGTCCCCTGCCCGTTAATCTCGTGTCCGCTGTTAAAGAACTCAATCTCTGTCCGATCGGGGATGCCGAGATTGGCGTAAAGGTGTCTTACGATTGCATATTCGTAAGCGACCCATTCGTCCGATGCCACACCATCGTGATGTCCACGCTCAACCATAAACGGCCTGGGTGCAATCAACCACGCCATCTCTGCGTAGTTAAAGGTGTTGCCGAGATTGAACTCTGGCATCTCGTATTCGCCGGTAAACATGTAGCTGTAGCGAGAATCGTATGTCGCATTTTTGACGATCCACTCGTTGAAATCCGCCGAACAGATGGACAACGCATAACGGTCGAGTAGGGCGGGAACGCGCATAGCAGTCTTGCCGCCGTAGGAGAGTCCGTAGAATCCAATCCGTTCAGCGTCCACAAAAGGTTGTTCCGCAAGCCATTCAAGCGTCTGCTCGTGCTGGCGGGTGATCAACGAAAAGAGCGACCACTTGACGGGGTTTGCTTTGCGTTGAATGACGCGGAATGCGTCTTGACCGATGTAGGGATTTTGCGGCGCGTAGACGACGAACCCTTGGTCTGCCAACTCCGCACCGTAGGCGTTGTATGGGGATTCGATTTTCGGATCGACGACGTCCTGTGATCTGCCCTCTAATCCATGTTGACAAACCACCACTGGACGACGCTCATCCGACTTAATTCCTTTGGGAACCAGCAGAATGCCGTATGCAAACGTTTCCTTCCAAACATCAAGGACAACTTCATACCCCTTAAAACCCGGTTCATCGTAAATCAGGCGGGTACGAGGATTGGCCGGAATGCTCGGCGGTGGGCATCTGCCGATAACCTCATCCCAGAGATAATCACGGTAGTATTGGCAGGTTTCCTGCCAGTGCTCAATTGACGAGCGATCCGCTTTTGACCAAAGTGCTTCACGTCGAGATGCGGCTTGACGCAGGGCATCTTGTGTGAATGCGATCAGTTGATGAAATTGGCGATGTTGCCGTGTTTCAGGTGAAAATCCTGTGCGTCTATCCTGTGGCGGCGTTCCCGGTGCGACGAGCGGTTGGTCCTGACCGAGTGCGTTTAGGAAACTCGTCAATACAGCATCAGATCCGGGCGAACCGATACCGTTGTCTGACGCCACAAGACTGAGATTTTGCCCAACTCCCAATCGCTCATACAACGCATGGGCTCGATCAAATTCCACTTTCACCGACTCCAGTGGCGGTGAAACTAATTTCCCCGGCGCAGCACCAGCGCGTCCGTCACGTACCGGTGGCGGTCCCTCAACCCCAACACCTTGACTAGCTTCGATAATCAGTCTTCGTGGTGTAATGAGGCTTGCTATTTCCGCATCGCCAAATTCGTGCAACAGTGCCCAGATATTTCGATAAATCGGCTCTTTCCAGACCGCTTCCCGCGACTGAAAATAACCGCTCACAACCGCTGCATCGATCCGTGTGTCCACCGCAGCGGTGTAAAGGGTCAGTAGTCCTCCTTCGCCATAGCCGATGACTCCAATCGGTGGATGATTTTCGGCATGGCTCATCCAATCCACCAATGCGAGGATCTTCTGTACCTCGTAACCGATGATGTGTCGTCCTAATTCAAACGCCATGCGATAGATAAATTCACGGTGGGTCTGGTTGGTCATGCGCCCGATCTTCGGATTGCCCGACCATCTATCGTCTCGGTCTATCAGCGTAGGTACGACAACCCGGCAGCCCTGTTCAGCCAAACGTCGGGCAAACTGTGCCTCCTGTGGTATTCCGTCTGCCAATCCTACAAGCATCTCCGGTGTCCAGTCCGCATCAGGAAGTGCGATTACTTGGGCGACAGGCTCACCCTCCGGTTCTAGCAAGAGCCCTTCTCCATCCACACCGTCAAACACGTGCCACCTTACAGCGTACACGGTATAATCTTCTGCCTTTGCAATTTCGGATGTTTGTGCCGTTGTCGCAATATAGTGAATAGCATCAATTGGGGTTCTCTCATCCACGCAGCCGATATACCCCCTAAAGCGTTCACGATTTGGCGCGATCGAAGCAGTATAAGCCTCATGTGAGCGATAGTCCCGATTCCACAGTTGTTGACGCGATTCGACAGAGCTTGCTACCGCTTGTGCCACAAACTCGTCCAAACTCGTTACCATTTGGGCGGCGAGATCGCCATCCATTGTTAGATGATCTGTTCCCGGTAGGGTGTTAGTCTCCGCCGATGATGCTGAAGCCAAAAACCAAAGACCAAGTGTAGAAGTATTCATAGGGAAATTTCCTCCGCGTTTTACACGATTCCAGCCTGCTTCAATTGATTAACTTCCTCCGATTCCAGCCCTAACAAGCCGGTCAAAATTTCTGATGTATGCTCTCCGAGATTTGGCGCGGGGGCATCGATCTGACCGGGCGTCTCTGAGAGTTTAATCGGCATCCCCGGAATCTGAACAGTGCCGGTTGTGTCGTGCTCGACTTCAGCGATCATGTCTCGTGCTAGCACTTGGGGATCGTTTGCCACCTTATCAACGGTGTTTACTGGACCGCACGGTACACCGATCTCCTCCAAAGCCTCAACCCACGCATCGGTTGTGCGGCGGCGCATGATCTCAGCAAGGATTGGGAAAAGGGATTCATGGTTCTCTGTGCGCAGCGCATTTGTGTTAAACTGCTCATCGTCGATCAATTCAGGCTGACCGACATGTTCACAAAATTTCCGCCACAGTTCATTGTTTCCGATTGCGATAACCACATAGCCATCGGCGGATTCAAAGACCTCAAACGGCGTTATTGCTGGATGTCGCCTGCCCAACGGACGTGGAACCTCGCCGGTAGAAAAATAGCGGACCATTGCGTTTTCCAAGATTGCTACCTGACAATCGAGCATCCCAACGTCAATGAATTGTCCTTCCCCAGTTTGATCTCGATGTCGAAGTGCGGAGAGGATCCCGATAGCGGTGAACAATGCGGATGTTATATCGCCAATCGAAGTCCCCACACGCACAGGCGGCCGATTTGGCTCGCCGGTTATACTGATAATTCCTCCCATTCCCTGAATAATCATATCGTATGCTCCCCGCATTGCATACGGTCCTGTCTGCCCGAATCCTGAGCAAGCAGCGTAGAGGAGAGACGGGTGGTATGTTTTGAGTGATTCGTAATCCAAGCCGAGTTTTTCCATCGTCCCGGGGCGAAAATTCTCGACAAGGATGTCCGAACCCTTGACCAATTCCAAAAAGAGTTCCTTGCCACGCCGGGACTTCAGGTTCAAGGTGACACTTTTTTTGCCCCGATTGACGCTCATAAAGTAGAGACTAAAGTCACTCTTGAAGGGACCGAAATCCCTTGCCTCATCTCCGGTTCCGGGCTGCTCGATCTTGATCACCTCCGCGCCAAGGTCTCGCAAGATCATCGTTGCGTAGGGACCCGCTAAAATACGCGTAAGATCTAATACTCGTATTCCTTTTAATGGACCTACCATCTATCTTCCTTTCTCTTTCGAGGATAATATCGTTTCTTATTTTACCATATTTTAGACTTCGTTTGTAGAAGACAACATCTTTCTCCTAATCATTTTTACCGAAACTCCCTTTAGGTCTAAAGCCCAAGCATTTATGCTTGGAGCAGTTGGGGCGCAGCCTATATAGATTGCTTTAGCACGTTTTTGGTTGATTTTGTAGGTCAAACATGGTATACTTTTTTTGTCTTTCGTAGGGGATTTCAACCGTTAGCACCCTCGCTAACGTCCCCTACACCTCGTTGAAAAGGCATGAAAGACAGAAAGACAATTCCTAATGAAAACCTACAAGTTCAAGTTGTATTCTAATCACGGTAATCGTGAGTTGCACCAGACAATAGATAGTCATGCTCAAGTTACGCCTAACGGAATGGGTAAGAATTCCAATCCTTTAGGTTTAGGAGTATGTCAATCGGTTTAATTTGTGGTCGATTTTGGGGTTGACGGACACAATAGCAGTGTGTTAAGATTCCTTAAAGCAAAGGCATTGACTGAGCATCGTTAAATGGAATTTTTGGAAGAAAGGAAAGATAGCCTTGCCGAAAAAAATTGCCGTTTACCCTGGCAGCTTTGATCCCCTCACCAATGGTCATGTGGATTTGATCAATCGAGTTTCCGCGCTCTCCGTTTTCGATGAGTTGACTGTATTAATCGGTGTTAATCCCATTAAGAAGACGCGTTTCACACTGGCGGAACGGATCGAGATGTTGGAAGCTGTCATCCAACCTTATCCGTGCGTCACCATCGATCAGTATTCAGGGCTCACGGCGCAGTACGCACAGGAGCGCGGTGCCTCTGCGATTATTCGAGGACTTCGAGCATTCTCCGATTTTGAAAATGAGTTCCAGATGTCGCTGATGAATCGCCAAATCGCGCCACAAGTAGATACGTTGTTTATGATGGCAAATACTAAGTATGCCCATCTGAGTTCGACGCTAGTCATGCAGGTGGCACAGATGGGGGGAATGCAGGTGAGTAATGAAAAGTTGTTAGAGATGGTGCCGCCGGTTGTTGTTGAAATGCTAGTCAAGAAATATGGTCCGCCGAAGGATTGAAAATGCCAACCTAAATTAATAGAGTGAGGAAGACCGTACCAATGCGATTGATCCAATCTGGGCTATCTATTCTCGCTGTTGTTATGTTATTGATTAGTCTATATCGATTTGTGGAAGGGTTTCAGGATTGGCAGGAAGCCCGCCGGATCAAACAGCGATCCTTGGACGAGGTGGCAGCACTCGAACGCGAACGCGATCGCTTAAAAGTTCGGGTGGAAAAATTGAAAACGGACGAACTCACCAAAGAGCGGTTGGCACGACGACTCAGCTATATTAAGCCCGGTGAAGTTGTATACAAGATTGTCCCCGCTTCCGATACCCCTCGTGAATAAATCCAACTTAGGATAGGAGTTACGCACTTCAGATTGTAGTTGCCCGATTTATCGGGCGTTGGGAATAGTTGCCGGCGGCGATAAATCGCCGAACTACAAGGCGTTGAACGTTCAAAGTCTTATGCTGCGTTGAACCGTCCCCCCTCTAACTCCTTCTCATTAGCCCTGCTCATTGACCAACCCGTCGCAACGGATAGAACAGACAGATAGATACCGCGACAAGGATGCCTGCGGCAATCCAACAGGAGATTTGGAAGGTTTCAGGCGTGTACAGTTTCCCCGCAAAAGGAGGTCCCACGACCCGTCCAAGGCTGAGAAAAGCGTCCATCACGCCGATTGTGGCACCTTGACCGAACTTGGTTTGCTTAGAAATCCACGAGGCATTTGTTGGGCGGATAATCTGATTGCCAATTCCAGCAATCGACAGATAAAGGGTGAGCATCACCAATGTTTTTGGCCAAGGGAGTAGTGCTAGTCCCACAGCGTTCAACATCAACCCGATGATAATCAGTTTGAACTCCCCACAAAAGTTAATCAGTTTTCCTAAAACACTGCCCTGCAGCAGGGCAATGAATGTTCCCATAATCACTAACATCACCCCTAGCTCTTTTGACCCGTAGTTCAGTCGATCTTTGATGGACAGTGGAAGAATTGTCTCCAATCCTGCAAAGATAAACGCTGAGAAAAAAGCAACGAGAAAGAGCGGTGTCAGTGGATGATTCATTGCTGACCAAGGAGAGATAATTGCTTCCTGTGTATCGGGAAGTTCGGTAAGTTTGAGAGATTCTGGCAAAAGGGTCAGCGCGAAACAGAAAGTCGCCAAGGACAACCCACCGGCGAGGAAAAATGGTAGACTGTGGTTGCCGATAATTCCGCCGATACCGGGACCCGCAATAAAACCCAACCCCATCGCAGCACCCATCAGCCCCATCCCCTTCCCCCGGTTCTCTTCTGTCGTGACATCCGCAACATAAGCCATTACCGTTGGTAGAATAGCTGCAGAAAATACGCCGGATAAACCGCGCGCAATGAATAGCCAAGGCAAACTCCTCACTGCACCAAACAGAACTAGTGCCCCTGCGTTACCAACGAGCCCTATCAGGATTGCAGGTCTCCGGCCATACTGATCTGAGAGACGGCCCCACATCGGCGCGAAAATTAATTTCATCGCTGAATAGATGCTTATCAAGAATCCGATCTGTGTAGCACTTGCACCCAACTCCTCCGCATAATATGCTAGATGTGGGAGGATGACACCCAAGCTAAGCATGACCAGAAACATCGTCAGAAATAGAATTGTTAAGGCACTTTTCTTCATCCGCTATACCACTGTATAGGATATTGACAGGTCCTAACCAATACGGGGAAACCAGATGCCCCGCCTACGATGGGTATGGAGCCTGAGCATGTCCCTCAACGCCCGATGAATCGGGCAACTACAATCTGAAGGGCGCGACTCCTAAGGTGTTGGGAATTGCCGATTGTAGAAGTTCGAGAAACGTATGTCAAATCCGATTGGACTTTATTCTAGATCGTAGTGTACAATTAAACGTAAAACTTACCGTAAGGAGACAAAAATGACTGTTAATCAATTAAAAGGCAAAACTGTTGGCGCAGCGGTTTCGGGTGGACTCGATAGCTGTACCATCACACGATGGCTAGTCGATAACGGGGTCAATGTGGTCTGCTTTACTGCTGATCTCGGACAACCCGATGAAAAGAACATGGACGAAATTTGCGAGCGAATGCTTGCATGTGGTGCCCAAGAGGCGGTTATCGTTGATGCGAAGGATGAACTGGCGATGGCGGGGCTCAAGGTCATCCAATCCCAAGCGAAATATGAAGGGGGATATTGGAATACGACCGGTATCGCCCGGCATATCACTGTCGAGGCACTGTTGCCAGAAATGGAGAAGCGTGACATCAATATATTGGGCCACGGCTGTACCGGTCGAGGCAACGATCAGGTGCGGTTTCAGATTGCGACCAATATGTTGAATCCCGATTTTGAGGTCTATGCCCCATGGCGCGATCCGGTGTTTCTTGAACAGTTTGGCGGCAGAAAAGAGATGATCGATTTCTGCAATGCACACAATTTACCAATCCGAGCGACCCATGAGAAACCGTACTCAACCGATGCGAACATGCTCGGTTTGACCCATGAAGCAGGCAGATTAGAATCCCTCAAAACACCTGCCGGCTTTATTACACCGGGTATGGGTGTCCACCCGATGGACGCTCCCGATGAAATTGAACACTTCACGGTCACCTTTGATAGAGGTATACCGCTGGAGGTCAACGGGAGTCCGGTAATTCCTTTCCAAGCCCTCGCAGAAGCCAATCGCATCGCCGGAAGAAACGGCGTTGGCATCGGGATTCACACCGTCGAAAATCGGTTCGTCGGGATTAAAAGCCGAGGGGTTTATGAATCGCCGGGGATGGAATTGCTCGGTCGGTGTTACGAGTTCCTACTTCAACTGATTTTGGATCGACGGGCGCGTCGGGTTTTCGATCGAGTATCCGTTGATGTGGCTGAACAGATCTATCAAGGTTATTGGTTCGATACCGCTACCCAATCAATGCTCGCCTCCATTGAGCCCTTCACCCGCATGGCTTCTGGGGATATTACCGTTGCGCTGTATAAGGGAAATATCGCATTCCATTCTGCTGGCGGCGTGATTCACTCACTCTATTCGGAGGAGACCTCCTCAATGGAAGCAATCGGCGACTTCAACCACGCGGATTCGGAGGGGTTCTTATCCGTTCTCGGCGTCAGTGCAAAGGCGTTATCTGCCGCGGGACAGACGAAGTAGTATCAAGGGAGGGATAGTGCAGGTTCCCATCCCTCTCTTTCTTCTCTCAAATGTATCTCCACGACTTTCTTGCCGTTTTTACCCATTTTACCCGCAAATTTGTATATACCAAGAGACTAAATGACAACTATTAGAACGAAAATCATTGACCTACTAGATGCACACAAAATCTCCTATCGACTGTTAAAGCACAGTGCACCTGTTTTCACCGTCGAGGAAGCGGCAACCCAACGCGGCGTGTCCAAGGACGAGATGGTTAAATCTATCCTGCTCCGTGACAAAGATGAGCACTATGTCATGGCGTGCGTGCTGGGTTACGCACGCGTCAACCCGAAGGCTGTGCGTGCCTACGTTCCCCAAGCATGGAGACGCTTGAGTTTCGCTACAGCGGAAGAGATTCTGTCTGTGACCGGATGCGTCCAAGGTGCCGTTGCACCGTTAGGACTGCCTGATAGCGTGCTGGTCATTTTTGATGAAGCAATTACACAATGCCAAAAAGTCAATATCAGCAGCGGCGACCCCGCAGCAGGTCTGGAACTTAACACCCAAGATTTAATCAATGCTGCTGCCCCCCAAATTGCCGCTATTGCAGACAGCGAGTGAAAATCCGGACAGTCTAACAGAGGCACAATATTCTTAGAGCAACCCACCGCTACTCAACCGTAACTTTCACTTTCCGATCAGGTCTCTCGTGGAGATGCCCTCCTGTTCCGGGGAGTGCAATACCGAGACGCACGGATGGTTTGCCGCCCTTGGGAAAAATGTGATGGAAGGTCATTGCGGGTACATAAACAAAATCCCCAGCCTTTGCATGGACCGGTTTATCTTCTCGCCCTTCGATAACCCAGTCAATCTCCCCTTCAAGTACAATCCACCATTCGTCGTAGTTGTGGCAATGATTATCATTGATTTGACCTGAATTTTGATAAATCACTACCCCCGCTACATGGTCGGCGAGGACAACTGCATGGGACCAAGGGGGCGGTCCCATTTCCTTCTTAATCTCTTCGAGACTAATACTGTTAAGCGTTGCATCAAGAATTGGATTGTTCAGTGCCATAGAGGTTCTCCTTAAATTGAAATGTTTGAAAAGGTCAACCGCCTTGTCACCTCTAACTTTGCGGCCACCTAGTGACAAATTGATTCATTTTATCAACAATGGTCTTCGTCTACATTTATGCGTCTAGTGCTGCAGTAAACGTGCGCTTCAGTGTAACACTAAGTTCCCGCTAAATCAAGCAAAAGTTTGGCTTGATTGCAGCTGTGAGCCTCCCCTTTTATCGTTGACAGCGGACTGTTAATGCGTATAATGAGGAAATCATCCACGATGACAAAAGCAAATTCTTTAATCAACAGAAGGAGATTAACAGATGAAAATTGTTGATGTAGAAACATTCCTAGTTGAGAACATTCCCCCTTATCAAGGCGGACGCCGCTGGCTGTTCGTGAAACTGATTACCGACGAAGGTATTGAGGGAATTGGAGAGTGGTCAACCGGTCAGACGGGCAGAGAGAAATCGTCGATTGAGGTCATCAAGGATTTGGCAACCCAGTTTGTCATTGGTGCCGACCCGTTCAAGATCGAGCTGTTGTGGCAAAAAATCTATGCGACTGACCATGACTTTAGGCACCCTGGGTTGGCTCTGACGCCGGCGTTGAGTGCGATTGAGATGGCGTGCTGGGACATCGTTGGTAAAGCTTTGAACCAACCGGTCTATAATCTGCTCGGTGGCCAATACCATGAAAAGTTGAGAGCGTATGCTTACATGCCGCACGGGGGGATATGGGAGAACCCCGAGAAGGCGGGCGAAATTGCCGCCGACTTGATGGAGAAGGGTAACACCGCAATGAAGTTTGACCCATTCCCGATCTTTCCCGCACCACGCGATATTCAGTTGAAAGATATAGCGCGTGTGGGCGAAATCTTCAAGTGCATCCGGGATGCGGTCGGTTATGGGGTAGAAGTTGGACTTGGCACTCATGGACAATTGACGACTTCCAGTGCGATTCGGATTGCACAGATGCTAGAGCCGTACTATCCCTTCTGGTTTGAGGAGCCGGTGTCGCTGGAAAATGTCGATGAGATGGCACGGGTGGCATCGCATACCAGTATTCCGATTGCGACCGGTGAGCGTCTTTTGACCAAGTATGAGTTTGTCGAGGTTTTTCAGAAGCAGGCGGCGCAGATCATACAGTTAGATGTGGGGCACTGCGGAGGTATTTTGGAGTCTAAGAAGATTGCGAGCATGGCGGAGGCACACTATGCAAGCATCGCGCCTCACATGTACTGTGGTCCCGTCGCAGCCGCCGCCGCGGTTCAGGTCGCGACATGCAGTCCAAATTTCCTGATACTGGAGTTTAATCGGACAGATCTTCACGCCGACATATTTCAGGAGCCGCTCGTGTTTGACAACGGCTACATTGCCCCACCAACGGCACCGGGGCTAGGTGCTGAGCTAGATGAGGAGGTTCTCGCTCGGCAGATAGTTGAGGCTTGATATGTCTGTCTGCGGAAGGGAGGTAAAGGAACTTCTATGACAACTTTAGAAGCACTTTCGGAATCCGAGAAAAACCGTGTGCGGATTACAGATGTGAAAGCCATGCAGTTGAAAGACCAAGCGGGTCAATCCCTCGTAAAGGTTGAAACCGATGCCGACGTTTACGGCATCGGTGAGGCGGGGGCTTCTGGACCAATGGTAAGAGCACATCTGCAACATCTGCGAGGGACGCTTATCGGTCAGGATGTGTTTGAAATTGATAAGTTGTACACCCACATGGTGAACATGCAGCATCCGTACAGATCAAACATCCCGACGGTTAGCGGTGTGGATATCGCACTCTGGGATGTAGTCGGTAAGTTATTGAATCGACCTGTCTCAACGTTGACTTCAGGCAGATTTAGAGACGAGATTCCGCTCTATATCAATACCCCCGGTCCCGATGATTGGTTTGATCCCGTTTCGTGTCGAGATTGGTCGCAACGGATGAAGGAAGCACCGCAAGGCTGGAGCACCTTGAAATTTGGATTTGAACGCTTGATGGGAAATGGACTGCCTGAAGGCAGATACAGCCCCGGACAGATGTCCCAAACGTTGCGAGCAACAGAATTAGACCTGATTCGTCGGGGCTATGAAAACTGTCGGGAGGCGTTGGGGGACGAGACTGATTTCATCGTCCATTGCCACAACGAATGGGATCTTGCCACTGCGATTGGGTTGGCGCGGGCGGTTGCATCTAGCAATCCGCTCTGGGTAGAGGATGCGTTGCCGGTGTGGTACTCAGATTCCTGGAAGGCACTCAAGCAGGCATCTCCGGTACGGATTATTACCGGAGAGAAGCTGGAGTTACCGCGTGAATTCCTACCGTTTCTGATGAACGAGGCGTTGGACGCCATCCATCCAGACCTTGTTTTCGCGGGTGGGTTGACAGGTTGTCGAAAGATTGCTGACCTTGCGGAGATGTTCTATATCCCCATTGCAACACATAATGTCGGCAGCTTGGTGCAGAATATGGCGACAGCGCATTTCGGCGCGTCGGTTAGGAACTTCGTTATAACGGAGACTCGGATCAGCCAAAATGCACTCATCGACGAAATGGCTAAAGAGAAGGTCCAAGTCGCTGATGGGAAGTTGACTGTGCCGAATGGACCAGGACTGGGGATTACATTGATTCCAGAAGTGTTGCGTGAGAATCTACTAGAGGATGAGCCGTATTGGAATTAGTAGGTAGGAAAGCAATAATAGGGCTTATGCATTTCAGTCCTAGAAGTAGATGTGGACGCAGATTACGCAAAATTTCGCAGATAAAAATGGAAAAACGAAAGAAACCTATGTTCTCTCCAATTCATTGGGGACACATTATAATGGGGAGAATGCCATTAGGGTGTCCTCTGCTTATCGGTTAGCTACATGAAAAGGGGTGACTTGGGGTTTCCTTATTTTCGATAGAAGGAGATTTTATGACGTTGCGATTTCTTTTGGGGATGTGCATGGTTGTAGCAATTTCGTTAACTCCTTGGAATGTTATTGCCCAATCCTCTCCCCATAAATTATCCCCTAGAAAAAACACATTGGGATTTGATCTTATTTTCTTGGAGAATGGAGAAATAATCCGTGGCGGGCTTGAATATACTATTAACGAAAGTTCAGCGGCAATTTTTACTGCTGGTGTTGGATTACTGGATAATCCCACCGTTCCTCAGTTTCTTGATGATTTCACAATTCCCCCATATCCTCTTGCTGCGTTCACAATAGGGAAAACCGGTGTACTTGGAGTGACCCCATTGAGTTATTTTTCATATATCGGTTTTGGTGTTACGTTTGTTCGGGAAATTGGACGCTCGACGATAGAGGTTACTATTGATTCGCCTGAGCCAATTAGAAGCGAGACAATTCAGGATGTTAAAAGGACGCTGAGTTTAGGCCCTTCGGTCAATGTTGGTGTTTTCAAACCCGTTGAAATTACCCCGGGGTTTATAGCATTGCCTTTTTTCGGACTATCTTATACATACCGGTGGACAGCAATAGGGAAAAGCTTTGGCACTGAAGATTTTAAGGGTAATACCGAGTGGAGTGATTTTGCTGGATTGCGTGATTTTGCAGGAACGCTTGGTATGGAGTTTGAACTCTCGCCTAAGTTCGGTGTATTTGGAGCTTTAGATTTCTTTTTTAATGATTCTGCGACGATAACCCGTATTGGTGTCAACTTCTACTAAATACGGTGCTCTAGATAAATGACGGTGGACGATTTCTCAATATGGGTAGGAAATAATAAAATTATAATGAAAATTAACCGCAGAGACACAGAGAACACAGAGCAAAATTTTGTTATGTTTCTCCAAGTCTCTGCGTTAAATTCAGAAAGGTTTGTCGCAATTTATTGTGCAATGAGAGGAAAAACTGGGACATCTACCGGTTTGATTTCTGTGGCGGTCATGTTACGTATGGCTTAACCGACTGCCGCAGCGACGATGAGTCCCAATGCGATGATTACACCGGCAACAGCAATTCCCGCCGCCGTGTTGTTATCTTCGGCGATCTGATGATCGAGGTCAAAGGGGGTAACCAAGTCGAAAATTTTATAGCCAACCATCAGAACAATCACTCCGACGATGCTAAAAATAACGCTTTCGATGACAAGCAGCGCAAGATGCTTGAAATCAATGAACACCGCGTTTGCTGCCGCGGCTTCACCTGTTGCCTGTGCATCGGCTGGCGTTGACCACATTGATGCAGCAACGATACATCCAATCGCGATACAAAAACTGAGCAGCACAATTTTCTTCGCCATTTGTTCTCTCCTTTTGATCTTCGTTTGGGGTACAGAATCTCGAAACCTCGTAACAGGTTGACACTCTATCATAGTGTTACGTTCAAAATCAATAGAAAAATTAAGAGCGTATGGGTAACACGCAGAGCTATCCTTTCACGATTTCTGCACGAACAAAGTGATAGCCGACCGCCCCGGCGGGATCTGCATCGAAGCCTGTTTCCTTTTGTGTCAGTCCATCATTGGCGATGGCTCTAGCGGAGATCTCCACCTCCCCCGGATTGTCGGGCACCTGCCACCTATATTTCCAGAGATACCATGCCAACGGTGAGTCACTCCCCCAAATGTCCGCTGCCTCCCACGTGCTAACATCATCGACACTGGTGGTGATGCCGTCATCGATGCTCACTTCGACCCGCTCAATCCCTCCATGGTTTCCGCTGTCAAAGGCGGCACCGCTGATTGTATATGTCCCACCAGCTTGAAGAACCTGGTCATTACTAGGTGTACCGATTAGGGTTGCCAGTTTGACGCGGGCAACGGGGTCCCAACCTTTTCTTCCCAATACCCCACGTGCGATTCCGCCAACATGATGTTCATGATCCATTTCGGATTCTTTGTGCCGTAGTGACCGGGATTGAGCAGCCGGACCGGGAAACCGTGGTCGGCCGGGAGAGGTTCGCCATTCATTTTATATGCCAAGAGCACCTCCTCACGGAGGGCGCGATCTATCGGGATCGCGGTATGATAACCGTCGGCACAGCGGAATACGACAACCTTTGCCTCCGCCTTGACCCCTGCCTTATCAAGGACATTTCGTAGGGGTACACCGGTCCACATCGCATTACTCATCTGTTCTGCACCGATTGGATCGCCGATGCACTTGAGTGTCCGCATCGTCGTCACGGATTCCATGCCTGTTATATCTTCGTAATTCAACATAATCGGTTGAGGTTTTTCAACCAATCCCGTTATCCCCATCCTCCAGTGTTCAGCCTTGAGAACCGGCACCTGATCAATCTGAAGGACATAAAACTTGCCCTTTGGTGTAATCATTGATGCCGGTTTGAGTATCTCTTTAGGGATGTCGTTTTCAGCAGGCAGAGAACGGAGCGGCAGCGTTAAACCCCCTACGCTCACTGCGGCGACTCGAATGAATTTTCTGCGGTTCATGGTCTTCTCCATCATTATTATTTATTTGGCAAGGAGTCTTATTCACTCACCTGTCACTTGGGGCGAAGTCAAGCGTTCAAGTGCCGATACCACATCAGGGTCATCGAATAAAATCTGGTTGAGCTCACGAAGATGTTCCCGCGCTACATTCACATTCCCAACCTTTTCATTCGCAAGAACAAGGTTATACTTTGCATCAAGTAGGTTCGCATCTGCTTCTAGCGCACTTTCAAAAGCCTGAATTGCTAGATTAAGTTTGTTCATTGTCATGTATAACGTGCCCAGATTGCAGTGTGGAATTGCAGGTTTCTCGGAATGTTTAATCGCAAGTTCAAATTCGCCTTGGGCGCGCTCGTCATCTTCAATAATCAGGTAGATAAAGCCGAGGTTGTTATGTAGGCTGCCGTTCTTTGGTGCTGATCTGATTCCCTGTCGCAGCGTTGAACGCGCCTGATCTAATTCGTTGCGCTTAAAATGGATAATTGCTCGTTGATTCAGCAGATCTGGACTATTGGGCTGCTTTGCTAGTTCAGATTGGATCTCCTTAAGTTCGGCTTCATAGCCGGTCTTGGGCAGAACGGTGTGTGCTAATGTTGGGATGCGAAATTCTGCACCAAGTTTCAAAGCGTACTGGGGTGGGCGTATGCCGTTATATCGCGCCAATTGCTGCCAATCTCGATATTTTTTTGGAAAAATCCGATTTTCGTATGCCCGAACGAAATTATAGAGTGTATCCCCTTGGGAGATTTCAGCTCGAATATCGGTATACTTTCGCACTGGATACCGCCCAATAAGTAGCCGTGGATCCGGCTCAGGAATCGGAATTGTTAGCACGGCTTCGGTCGGTGGCGTCGTGGGTGTTAAAACCTCTGGCGCAGATGAGGTTTCGGCTGTCAGTGTCACAGGTGCTGAAACCTCTGCGGTAGATGAGGTTTCGACTGTCGATGCTTCTGGTGCTGAAACGTCTGGAGTCGGTGTAGTTTCAACTGTTGGTGCTGCCGGTGTTGAGGTCTCTGGCTTCGACGTAGTTTCAGCTGTCGATGTCGCGGGTGTTGAAGTTTCAAGCGGAACAGCTGTCTGTTTCGGTTGTTTAATTTGGGCAAACTGGATCTGTTTGACTTGGGTAGACAATAAATCGAAAGAGTCTGTTAATGTCTGCGACACTGAGATCCAAGGGACAGCATAGATTAGGAGTGCGATCAGGCTGATGCCCACAATCATCCCTATTATTAGGGCGGCTTGATTTGTTGATCGGGGTTGCGGAGAAGCGTTTATCTGTACCGGCAATGGGGGGAAGGGCAACACACCGATCTCATTTTGTTTGTGGTTACTTACTCTATCTTTTTTCACAGGCTCCCTCCAATATAACATCTGCTAGATTATAGCAACCGCTAGTATGGGTGTCAAGAACTTTCATGTCATTTTTAGGGGCGTTTAGCCTTCGGCTTTTTAACCATTTTGTTTGAAAAGTTGTAACCGGAGAATCGCACCGGTTTGGAGTGTCTCATTAATTCTAAGATCCACTATAAATTATAATCCCAATCTGCAATCAACAATAAGAATCCCAACGATAAGATGAAGATAAAATGTAATTGTTTGTAACTGTTTGTAATACGATTGATGGGCATGACGAAGCATTTCATGCTGAAATAGGGACAATTTTCCCATTTGCGCGGGAAAATTGGGAAAATTTGATTTTCGCAGGCGAAACGTAACCTTTTTAATCTCACTCATGCTACCTTAACACCTCATCTTTTAACTGCGTAAGTCCTATTATTTATGAATTCACTATAAATGCCCCTATCTCATTTTTCCATTGACAATTTGGAGGTGGATGGTGTATCTTAATTGATTCGCAAACCTGTTCTTATGCAGATGGAGGTCAGGAACGCACTCAGGGGTTCATCTGGGTTTTACCCATTATGTCTCAGGCAAAGGAAATATCATGTTTGAAAGTTTATCGGGCAAGTTGCAAGGGGTTCTCAAATCGCTACGCGGTCAAGGCAAACTGACCGAGAAAAACATATCTGATGCACTCCGGGAGGTTCGTCTCGCATTGCTTGAGGCGGATGTGGATTACAAAACCGTCCGTGAATTTATCAACGGTGTCAGGGAAAGATCTCTCGGTCAGGCGGTGCTCGGTAGCTTCACCTCAGATCTTCAGATAGCGAAGATTATCGGCGATGAGCTCACAAAACTGATGGGAGAGGAAGCAGCACCGGTCACTATAGCACCAAGTGGTCCAACAATCATTATGATGGTTGGTCTACAGGGTGGTGGGAAAACGACAGCTTCAGCCAAACTTGCGCTGAGATTCAAATCAGAGGGTCGAAATCCCCTTTTGGTTGCAGCAGATATCTATCGTCCAGCGGCTATTAAGCAGCTGCAAGTGCTTGGTGAACAGATTGATGTGCCTGTGTTCTCAATGGGAACTGAGGTCTCTCCTGCGACCATCATTCAAGCTGCTGTCAAGCAGTCGTTGAATCGTGGGAATAATTTTGTGATCATTGACACAGCCGGCCGGTTACATGTTGATGAAGCACTGATGGATGAATTGCGGGAGGTTAAGTCCGCCGTCAATCCGACCGAAATTTTACTCGTTGTTGATGCGATGACCGGTCAAGATGCGGTCAATGTTGCCCAGCATTTTAATGATAACTTGGACATTGATGGTGTTATCCTGACCAAGTTGGATGGTGATGCACGTGGCGGCGCAGCACTGTCTATTCGTTCCGTAACGCAGAAACCGATCAAGTTTGTTGGCGTTGGAGAGAAGATCGATGCGACAACATTGGAGGAATTCCATCCGGATCGGATGGCGTCTCGGATACTTGGAGAAGGGGACTTTGCAACCCTGATTGAAAGGGCTGAATCTGTTTTTAGCCAAGATCAAGCCGACGAATTAGAGCGTAAGCTGCTTGAACAGGAGGGGTTAGATTTCAATGATTTGTTGATGCAGCTTGAACAGATCAAGAACATGGGACCATTGGACCAACTTGTCGAGATGATTCCCGGCGTCAATAAGCTTCCGATGAAAAACATGCAGGTTGACGAATCGCAGTTGAAATATACGAAAGCGATGATTCAGTCAATGACGCCGATGGAGCGCCGGAATTCGCGTCCCCTTGATAGCAGTCGTCGGTTGCGCATTGCCAAGGGAAGCGGTACAACCGTTCGCCAAGTCAATCAATTGGTTGATCAGCTCAAATTTATGAACCGCATGATGCAGCAACACCCGATGGTGGACGTGCCGCAACTTGGTGGTGGTGGTTCGGTTGCACTTAAAGGGAAACCTGCACTTAAAGGAAAACCAAAGAAACGTAGAAAAAGGAAAAGACGTAAATCACGCTAAGTTTGGAGCACGGTTTATTTTATGAGTAGGGAACAACGATCGTTGTTCCCTACTCATAGAAAAGGTTCTTACGAAATAGGAGGTAACATTTGGCAGTACGAATTAGACTTCAGCGGCATGGAAAGAAAAGACGTCCTTTTTATCGGCTGGTGGCCGTTGACTCTCGAAGTCAAAGAGATGGACGTTTTATTGAGCGGATTGGGCATTATGATCCGATGACCGATCCGGCAAACATCGTAATTGACGCGGAAAAAGCATTAAAATGGTTGAGAACTGGTGCACAACCTTCTGACACAGCCAAGGATCTCATGTCAAAAGTTGGTGTTTGGGAACAGTTCATAAACGAAAAAGAGGGCCAGCCCACCTCAACTTTAGAAACACAGTCAACGCCTGCTTCAGAAGAAGGTTCCGAGGCAGCAGCATCCGCTTCTGCTGAAGAATCCGCAGAAGAAGCAAATTAATGTCTCGCGTACAGACTTACGCACTTCAGCACAGTTGATGCGGGAAACCAGATGCCCCGCCTACAGTTGGCTGCGTGGGTCCTATTAGTGTAAAATTGCGTTTTTAGGGGGATCCTATGCTCAAGGATTTGATTGAATATCTCGCAAAATCCCTCGTTGATTACCCAGATCAGGTCAGCGTCAACGAAGTCGAAGGTAACACTGTGACTATTCTCGAACTGAGCGTTGTCCCTGAAGATTTAGGAAAAGTCATTGGGAAACAGGGGCGCACAGCCAAGGCAATGCGATCTCTGCTACTTGCTGCGGGAGTCAAAGCACGTAAAAAGGCAATACTTGAGATTGTCGAACACCGTCAAGCGGTAGAGTAAGCATTTGGAATCCTACCGGCTCACTATAACGAATGAGTGGGAGAGATATGGCTGTTATTGTCAAAAGACCTGTGATTTTGAAAAATATTGTGACCGCTGCCTTCAAGGAGCAACTCACGCAGGAGTTAGAACACACGATTCGCCAGATTGAAACATGGCTGCAGCAAGAGGAGTTCCAAAGTCGACGTTTGATTGCGGAAGCGCAAAAGCGAGATCCACGTCATGTAAATCAGTTGCGTGAAGAGATTCACCAAGAACGCGAAAAACAGGAGCAGGTGAAAAGCAATCTCAGCCAGAAGTTAGCGCAGGTTAAGCAACTGGAGATCGATACCCTTTTTACCAGCGGAACGTATGATGCGCCTGTCAAAATTGAGGTAGGGGATGACATCCGCGCCAAACTGTCTCAGGCAGAAATTATCGTCAAAGATGGAGTTGTCGTCCAGGTCATTGAATGAGAATTGACATCATTACCATTTTTCCAGAGGTCATCCTGCCGGTATTGCAAGCTGGCATCTTGAGGCGTGCACAAGCGAGAGACATATTGGCAGTCAATGTTTACAACCTGCGCGACTTTACGACAGACCGCCACCAAACAGTTGATGACTACCCTTACGGGGGCGGCGCAGGCATGATTTTGAAACCGGAGCCGCTTTTCGCCGCGATCAGGGCACTGCATCCAGAATCAACTGCGCGTGTTATTTACCTGACCCCACAAGGAACTCCCTTTAACCAGTCATGTGCTGAAGCCCTTTCTCTTGAAGCGCATCTAATCTTGATTTGTGGACGCTACAAGGGCATTGATGAACGGGTACGAATGAAGCTAGTCACAGACGAGATTTCTATCGGTGATTATGTCCTCAGCGGTGGAGAAATTCCAGCACTGGTGCTCGTTGATGCGATTGGTCGAGTTTTGCCGCGGGCGTTGGGCAATTACGAATCAGCACAGGAGGATTCATTTAGCCAAGGCTTATTGGATTGTCCACATTATACACGCCCTGCTGAGTTTGAGGGAATGAAGGTCCCCGATATTCTGTTGAGTGGGCACCATGAAAACATTACGCACTGGCAACACGAACAGTCTCTCAAGCGGACGGCTGAACGTCGTCCAGACTTGCTCGAAAACGTTGAGCTTTCGGCTGAAGATATTGCCTATCTAAAGTCTCGGAAGAATTCAGACATAAAGAGTCATGCGTAAAAGGTGAAGACCGGAAAACGGGACATGAAGCCACCTCGTTTTCTTAATATTCCCTATCTCCTGCTTATATCATGGGCAGTGTCAAGGCTATAAACACCCGAATGAAAGGAGGAATCAAACAATGAATCTTATTGAATCTGTTGAGAGCGAATATACGAAAACCGATATTCCTGACTTTGGGCCCGGGGATCTCGTGCGGGTCAATACCCGTATCCGAGAGGGTTCAAAAGAACGTATCCAAGCCTATGAAGGAACGGTCATTCGACGATCTAACGGTGGGTTGAGTGAGACATTTACCGTCCGTCGTGTTGCTTATGGCGAAGGGAGTGAAAGGACCTTTCCGGCGCATTCACCAAATATTGAAAGTATCCAAATTATTCGATACGGTGCCATCCGCCGAGCAAAACTGTACTACTTACGAGATCGAACCGGAAAAGGTATACGAATCCGTGAAAGGCGGCAAACCACCGATAACGCATAGAGGGAACTATCCAGCGGAAATACAACAGTTTGAACAAACCTTACGACAGCAGGGCTATCAGCGTATCGCGGGGATTGACGAGGCTGGACGAGGCGCATTAGCGGGTCCTGTTGTCGCAGCAGCGGTTGTTCTTCCTATCAATTGTCAGATTTCAGGTGTGACAGACTCAAAACAGCTGACTCCTAAACGGCGGGCTGAACTGTTCGACGAGATCTACCGCACAGCTGTGGCGGTGGGTGTGGGTCGTGTTGATAATGAGGAGATTGATCGAATCAATATTCTCCAAGCCACAATGGGTGCGATGGCTCAAGCTATTACACAAATCACACCTGCCCCGGATTACGCCCTTGTGGATGGTACACATCTTCCTGAAATCTCTTTACTCGCCGAAGCAATTCCAAAGGGCGATACTCTTATCCAGTCTATTGCCGCCGCCTCGATTATTGCAAAAGTCACGCGAGATCGCCTGATGATAGCACTCGATGAAACCTATCCGGGCTACGGTTTCCCAGTCCACAAAGGATACGGTACACTTCTGCATCGTCAGGCAATCGCCCAACTTGGACCTTGCCCTATCCATCGGCGCAGCTTTAAGCTACAGTAAGATGAGCGATTCCAGAATTAAGGTGGGAAAGATCGGCGAAGCCCTTGCCATCGAACACTTCAAAGCGCGAGGGTATCAAATTCGCGCTCAGAACTATCGCACGCGTTCAGGTGAGATTGACCTTATCGTTCAACGCGGAAAACGGGTTGTGTTCGTTGAAGTCAAGACGCGGCGGAGCAGCAAATTCGGCATACCACAAGCGGCTGTTACCCCCACCAAACAGAGGCAAATCTCTAAGATTGCGCTGAGTTATCTGCAAACGCACAAGCTCTTAGATGTCCCCTGCCAATTCGACGTTGTTGCAATTGTCCTGTCTTGGAATTTTGAGCTAATCAAACTTCAGCACATTGAAAATGCGTTTGCGTTCTGTGCTGATGGATGATGAACCCTAACAATTTCGGAAACCTATTTCGTGCCTAAACTGGATAGTATATTCCGAAGGTAAACGGCATCCTCTTCCGCCCACTGCTCCAGATTCGGCGGGGTGGTCTCCGCATATCCTACCTGACGAATAATCGATTCATCGAAGCGGTACTCCGTATGCACCGTTAGGGGACCATCAAAGCCGCTTTCGCACAGAAGCCCCAAATAACGCCCCCAATCGACACCCCCGTCTCCCATTTTTACGAAACAGGGAACATAAGGGGGAGTATGATCCGGCTGCGAGAGGTAGAGGGCATCTTTAATTCCGACAACGGACAGATAATCTCCGATCATCGCCAACCCCATTGCCCAATCCTCACCATCAAGAAGAAGGTGACCGGGATCGGGATAGGCACCGACGTGCTGCGGATCAAAACCTCTAATGAGGTGCATCAGTCCTGCACAGTTTGATCCAATACAGGCTCCGCTATGAATCTGATAGCAGGTTTGTACCCCATATTTCTCACTAAACGCGCTAAACCCCTCAAGTTCCCTACGCGCAGCATCAATCACCTGCCAATAATCGTCTCCCTCGTTAAACCGCCAGAATCCGATTTTGAGGCGCGGGATGCCCGCTTCTGCACACGCAGCGTATAGCCCCTCCACCTCTGGCGCATTCGGATTTGTTATATCCGTCGCTGCTGTAGCCAATGGACAGGTGAGGTTTTGCCCACCCCAGACCTTCATCGCTTTGGGGAGTTCTTTAATTACGTTGTCAACGTGGATAGGGTGTCCCGGACGGACACAGATATCCACCCCATCGTAGCCGAGTTCAATAGTTTTCTCACCAAGTTGTTCGACAGATAGCTCCGTAAAGAATTTAGAATTGAGTACGATTTCCATTTAGACTTCCTCCTGACCGAGGTATTGAAGATTCATTCGTTTTCGGTTAGACCTAATGTGCTTTGCCCTTCGCTCCAGAGGAGCGATATATCTATAGAACGTTGATAGGTCCGATACCTGCGCTCCAGAGGAGCGCAATATATATGTATAGCAGCTGTCAGCGGATTGGATTTCTATGATCTAAGTCGATCTAATCGTGGTTGAAATGCTTGCCCGGAAGATACTTAATTTCTAACTCAACATCGCGGACGTAACACTGAGGGGTTACATCAGGATCGCGTTCTAGTAGCATAACTTCAAGGACGTTGTTCCCTTTTTGGGGCCAGTGGCTTGGGTTAAGCCGGTAGATGAACCAGTAGCCTGAACCGGTGCGGTAACGCGGTGCCCGCATCCGGTACATCTCGTTGATTTTGCACAGCAGATGGGTCGGTAACTCCACACCGTTGAGTTGAAAGCGCAGCTGGTCGTTTTCGGTGGTGTTCATGATTCGCACGCGCAGGAGAACCTCGTGGACTCTGCCCACCTGCTCCCACCGAGGAAGGTCATCGCTGATTGTCAGTGCCAACTGGACGGGTACGTTTACCTCTAAGTCGGCAGGCAGTTGCGATGTGAGTTCCGGACTCGAAAAGCGACCGGCTACTGTGGGGATATGATAGAATTTATCCTTGGGTGCCATAATATCCGGATGTGGCAACTCTCGGAGTTTTTCGTAGAACGAAGCCTCATAGGGCCAATTTGTGAACCACTGACTGATGTAGAGTCCATCAATGCCTTGTGCCCAGTAATTACAAGCCGCGGCGCGGATCATTTCAATTGACGCTTCACCCAAACGGTCAGAGTCTACATTGCTATCAATAGCAGCATGGATGCGGCACTCTGTCCCTTTGGCAGACTCCACCAAGAAACGGAGGTCATCAAGGAGGGGTGCTTCATAGGTCAGGGAAGTGCCGTTGGGATCGCGCAGCTCAGGTCTTGCAAGTGCTTGGGCGATGAGAACATCCACGATGCCTTGCTGCATCCATTCCTGTGGGTCCAACCCGCGAGACAAACAGGTCTCGACATTCGATGGGATGCTGATTGCCAATTCCCGCTCGGAGCCACTCTCCTTTACTGTTGCATAGACCTTTTTAATCCACTCGGTCATGATTTGACGACCCTCCTCCACTTCATCTGGGTGGAAGTAGTGGGGCCAGAAATTGAATTGGAGCTCGAATCCATCGACTTCATAGTTGGTCAGCACCTCTGAGATGAGCGCGAATCGTTCATCACGGACAGCTTGGTGCATGAAATCGGCGCAGTGGATACCGGGGAAATCAGGGTCTATGTTACCCGTCGCGCCAATCTCCAGATGCTTATTATCCAATCGAAAATCCGAGCTGCGAATATCGTACCCCGGTCCCCCTCGCTCGCCGCTCTCTAGCTGCATCAGCAGGGTGGGATAGAACAGTAATCCCACATCGTGGGCACGGTCACAGATTATCCGCAAAGGATCGTTACCTTCTTGGATTAAGTGCAGCGCGTTTTGGTATGTCCGACGAAAGATGAGATGGTTCCATTTTTGGACATTGTGCCCCCATAGCTCACCGACCTCCGTATCATGTAGGACTGTTCGCCCGTCCCCCAAGCAGAACATCAGTGCCTCAACGGGAGTGCCAGCTAGCTCATCAACTGCTGCCTCGCACTCCTCTTTCTGCATCGCAGGCTCGTACATGTAAAGAAGCGGATGCCGTCCATCGTGGTAGAACATGATGCGTGGTTTTTGCATGGCGGATTCCTTTGTTTGAGATAACTGATTTTGGGGTCATGATTATGGATTCCTATTTTGCCACGAGATTCTTCTGAAAGTCAAGAAGATACTCGTATCAGATTAGAGGAATTGTATCTATATTGTCTGAATCGCGGATTCGGCGGATTGAACGGATTACACGGATAAAAGACTGCTTCGACAACCCCGATAAATCGGGCTGCAAAGCCATCTGAATCACAACTTAAACTGATGATATTATTTCGGCAGTTGGGTTTATGAGCACCCCTCAAATGAATAGCCCTATGTATCACTTTCTTTTAGGTTCTCTTTTCTGACTGATTCTTGCTATAATTTACTTTACTGTTGGTGGAAGACAAGGTGGAATCAAATTTGAAGGAATACAGCACTATTGGTGAGGATGTTAAATTACATGGGTGAAAGGAGTGTTATCATGATCGATCAGCAGTACCTTCTCAATGACGAAGGGGTACAGAACTTCATTAAGAATGGGTATATCACAGTCCATCCTGATTTACCCGACCTCCATGAAGAAATCTACCGAGAGACTGCAGCAATCTTTGAGAAAGAGGGAGATCCGCGGAATCATATCCTTCAAAAAGTTCCTGCGCTGCATCAGGTTTTTGCCCATCCGACTGTTCGGGGTGTCTTGACTAGTCTTCTGGGACCGAATTACATGATGCACCCACACCGTCACGCACATATGAAGCAGCCGGGACAAAAGGGCGGTGCTTGGCATCAGGACGGTAGATCGAAACATTTCACGACGAAGGATCATGGATGGCTTTTTGAATGGAGGCGACACCATCGGTTTCGGTCTGTTTGGGCATGGTATTATCCGCAGGAGGTCACTGAGGATATGGGACCGACGGCGGTTATACCGGGGGTGCAGTACTACGATTTGGAAAGTATGCGGCACTACAACAATGCCTACAGCGATCCGGAGATTGGTGCGCTGCTTTGTGGAAAGGCGGGCACGATAACGATTGGTCATTACCATCAGTGGCACAGCAGTTGGGGAACGAATCACAGCAACAAGAATCGGTACATGATCAAGTTTCTCCTCACCCGCACGGAAGAGCCGCAACAGCCCTCTTGGAATGCAAATGGCATTACCTCAACAGTGGTCAGCGAAGCACCGACGCCCGGTCAGGAAGCGGTGTGGAACCATGTATGGGGTTGGTTAAATGGAGGGGATGACGCGATGGCAAGAAATGGGGGCAGGAATGGCAATCACATCTCTGAGTTGACTGGTATGTTGCGTGATGCCTCTGCGCCCGTTCGTCTGAACGCCGTTTATGCCCTCGGTGCGGTTGGTGAGTCTGCGGTCGATCCGCTGATAGAAACACTACGGGGGGCTGCTGAACCCGTTGAGATTACGGAGGAGCCTATCCTGACCCACGCAGCGTATGCCTTGAGCGCAATCGGGGCAGCCGCTGTTCCTGGACTAACTTCTGTGTTGAACAGCGATACGGCGTGGTGGGTACGTGCGACCGCAGCGGATACCTTAGGAGACATCGGTCAACCGGCTGCGGAGGCGGTTCCCACGTTGATTCAGGCTCTCAATGATCCGTCCGAGTGGGTCCGTCGCAATGCGGTGAATGCACTAGGGACTATTGGTGAAGGGACAGAGGCGTTGATAACGGCTTTGAAGGATGACCATCCGTTGGTTCGCTGCAATGCGGTGAATGCGTTAGCTCGGAGGTGTAAAGGGACCGATGAAAGCATTGACGCCGCTAGCCGTGCATTATCAACGGTGATGTATGACGACGAGTACGCTATCATCCGCGAGTACGCGATTGCTGCGTTAGAAGAGATAGATTCACACGTTCGCAATTAATCATTTTCTAAGAGACCACCGGCGTCCAGTACGCGCCAGAAGGTGTAGTCCGCGTGGTGGACAATTGTGTTCTCCAAGCTGCGGACGACTAACTCGCCCTCACCCGAATGTGCACCCGCTGTATGTGCGACGGCTTCAGGAAGCCCGACGGTCAAGCAGACGTGGACACCGTAGCCCGGATGCCGAATTGATGGGAACCCGGCAGCCCCCGGTGATTCTCGCCAGCGGGCTTGGTTTTCTGGATCAAATTCCCACGGCTTGCCCACATCGTGGCACAACGCACAGGCAATCAGGAGGTCCCGATCCACTTCAAGTTCAGGAAACATCGCCGTCAGTTCGTCGTAGGTTCGCATTGCAAGCAGTGTGACCCCGCGGATATGGTGGGTCTGTGTCCCTCGCTTGAGCGGTGGTGTGTCTGGATTGCCCGATGCACGAATTTCGTCGATGGATTTGAATGAGCTTTTTCCTAGGGAGTAAGCCCACGCATCAATAACCTGATTCCGCAATGTTTCGTCGCCGATCTCGTTCACTTCGGGCAACGAGCGGATGACCGATTGTCGTAACTCTTCGGAAATTTGCATAGTTTTCTCCTATAGAAGTCGTTAGATTCTGTTGACATTTCATCCCAATCAGATAGTCGCGAGGTGTGTACAGATACATGGTCCTTCGTAGGGGTTGGATTTCCCAACCCTTTTCCGAAATCGACGTTTCGGTGTCGAGATATGAATCCCGACCTACAGTCAATTGCATTAGTCAATGGGCGAGGGGACCTCGCCCCTACGATTATGGACATTTTTACTCAAAACATGGAAAAGTCGATTTCCTTTGCTGTGATAAATTCCAATAAGGTTGGAACCCCTTCCTCTGTTTTCTGGATTCCGCGTTTGATGGCAGGTATAATCTGGTCAGGGGTTTCCACCCGCTCACCGTAGCCACCGAATGCCTTTGCCATGTCAGCGTAGTTTCCGGATATATCTGTGCTGCGGTATTTCTCAGTGGAAAGCTGCATAATCGGCAATTCAATTGCCATGGAGAAGTTGTTGAACAGGACTGACAGGATGGGGATACCCGCTCTGACAGCGGTCTCGAAATCCATGCCGGTGAAACCGATGGCAGCATCCCCCCAGATGTTGACGCACAGCTTGTTTGGCTCCGCCAACTTCGCGCCCATCATCAGTCCAAGTCCATATCCCAGTTGCGTGGTTTTGCCCCAGCCGATATAGGAGAGCGGCGTGGTCGATTCCCAGAAGGGTGAAAGTTGGTCGCGCGGACTTCCGGCGTCGTGGGTGATGATGGTGTTTGCCACATCCACAGTGGCCATCAGATCCCGAATTACCCGGTAGGGGGAGAGGGGAACCTCGTCAGAGGTTAGTTTGGGATTCCACTGTGATAGCCATTCCTGCCTGACCGTTTGAATCTCCTGTGTCACACTTTCACGGCGGCCTCGTGGGGTGCCGTTTAGACGCCCGCGAATTTCATCGACTAACGCCTCCAGTGTCAGTCGAGCGTCCCCAATCAAAGCATGTTCCACGGCTACATCTTTGTTGAGATCCGCCGCATCCAACGTGGCATGAATAATTGTTTTGCCTTTTGGTATGGTTGGTGCGTAGTTGGTGATGCTGAAGCTGCACCCAATCCCGAAAATGACATCTGCATTTTGCAGGAAGTGGTGCACAGGTTTCGGCAGGGATCGACCACCGGAGCCGAGGGACAGGGGATGGTTTTCAGGGAAAGCACTCTTGCCGCCGAGACTGGTGGTCGTGGGTGCCTCCAAGAGCTCCGCGAGTTCTCTTAAAGCGTCCCACCCTTTGGCGTAGTGGACACCTTGACCTGCGTATAGCACGGGTCGTTCCGCCTCCAGCAAGACGCTGGCAATCTTTGGAATCTCATTCGGGTCTGGTGCGGTGCCCGAAACCGGGGCGGGTTGGTAGTTCAAGGGTTCAGACAGTTCCTCCGGTAATACATCGTTGGGAAATTCCACCAACGCCGGACGCGGTCTGCCGTTCTTTACCTGAGTAAAGGCGCGTCTCAGGGCATCGGGTGCTGCCTGCGGTAGGATGACCTGCTCGCAGGACTTGGTAACATTCTGGAAGTTGAGGAAGGAATTGAAGTTGGGAGGAACATTGGTCAAGGAACGCGAATAGCCCATTGGCAATACCACGATTGGCACTGAGTCGCCATAAGCCTGCGCGACGCCACCGAAGGCGTTTTCCGAGCCGGGACCGCTCTGCATACAAAACACCCCGATCCGTTCGCCGGACGATACACGACTAAACGCATCTGCCATGTGAAGCCCGATACGTTCTTGACGGACGATGATTGGGCGGATTCCTACGGCGGCAGCGGCATCGATGATTGGATTGACCGGATAGGCAAATAGGTATTCCACACCTTCTGCCTTCAAAATGTGAGCAACAGCATCAGCAACTTTCATCAAATCTTCGCAGTGGAGACCCCGTTCTTTAGAGCGGGGAGGAAACTGCGCTCCTTTTTTGTTGTTTTTGGAATCTACCTTACACTTTTTAGGTAGATTTGTGAGAGAATAATGCTCGTAACTCGATGACTTAGGAGAAACGCTCGTTTTTCGCTGCCCTCTCCCTTCGATGGGAAAGGTAAAATTGCGTAGGCAAAGCCTACCAAGCAGTATGTCTGAGGTTTCACCCGGAAGTCGAAACAATTTCGTCACCGACGGATTGCAACGGCTTCTAAACGGTTGCTGCGACCGTGCGGTGGCGGGTGTGTAAAGTTACGAGCCAAGACCGCGTATCCCAATAAGACCCGTTGGACGGACAAACAAGCCCCCTCCTTCAGGGCGGGGTAGCTGACAAAGTCTCCTTATTTTCAAAATGGGTTTATTTTAGAGAATTATACAATTCTAGTTTGAATACTAACCTTTGGTGCTAGTTTAGTGAGAAAGTTTTTTTCACATTGTTCAAGTCACTTTGGATCCCAATTTATCGGGGAGTCGGTTGGTTGATTCATTCTTTCGGATACACATGTCGCCCCGCTGGGGCTTTAGGGTATTTGTTTATCCGTATACTATAAACATGTCGCCCCGCTGGGGCTAAATAAACCTAATGAATCGACAGTTTTCACGTTTCACGTTATCAACAGCTGCAAACTAGCACCATTGATCATTAAGTCCCCTTGATTTTTCCGCTCGCGTTGGGCAAGGGAGACTGTGGATGCATCGCTCGCGCCCTCGCCCGGAAGTCTAGCCCTTTTTGACCCAATGCTTGCAATTCCTCTGGGCTGCCGTCAAACCATTCCTTTAGGCGGCGGCGGGCGATGTGGACGTGCAACACCTCGTCTGCCCAATCGAAGTCTTGAAGGGTTGTCATCAGGGGATGACGAGCGGCATCGCGGCAGAACTCGAACTCTTCGCGCTTGCCGGGTGGATATTTCATGAGACCGGCTTCGACGCCGAAGAGCATGGCGTATAACTCCAGAGGATCCATCTTGAAGAGATAGGCAGACTCCCAATCGCGGATCGGCATCGCAGAACGCTCATCGAAAATATCTTCTGCCGCTGCCTCACCGAAGACGGAATGGCGCATCTCATCCCAGAGGTGACGGGAAATATCGGCGTAAAATTCCCACGGATGCCCTTTCATTTCGTACAGCACAAATCCCAACGCTTCGGCAATCGTGGTTTCTCCGAGGCGGGTCGCAATCATCTGCATCAATCGCTCTTCTACCCGCTCATTGTCAACATGGATAATATCCCAAACACGCGGAAAGGTATCATCACGGGTGAGTTGTTTCGGAATCAGATATGGGGTAGTCGCTCGAACGGATTTCAGCGCATTAAGATTCACTTCGCCTGTGCCATCAATGCCTCCGGCAGCTGCAAGCAGGTTATGAAGTGTCTCGCTCCAAGTCTCCGCTTCTGCTTCTTTTTTCGACGTATCAACGACATCGTGGTAGGCGGTTTCTAGCAGACCCAAGCCTTCCTCTACTTCGGCGATGACGGTTTTCAGGATACGCACAGTGGGATAGTCAGCCAAACCGTTGGTTTCGCCGACATACCTTTGGTATGCCTCCAGAAGCGCGGGTTTGAACACTTTTGCCAGTGCTGCCAGCAGTTCGACACTGTTTGCCGTATACATCGCTTCATCGAACACGATTTGCAAGGACGCATCGGGTGCTTGATACGCTTTTTTCTTAGAGACGCGCAGTTCAGGCAGTCGGGCTTTGAACTGAGACGCGTGCTGCGAGTTTTCATACTGAAGTCTTGCTAACAACACCTTGACATCTCGCTCCGGTGTGCTGATGATGTGGGCCGCTTGTAGAAACATCAATCGTTCTGCCGCGTAGGCGAATCGATGGATTCGGGCGGCGCATTGATCGACGCTGAGTCCACCCTGTGTTGCATTGTGCAAGCCAGCGTATTGATAAGTTTGATTCATCCTGTTTTCTCCTCACCTTGACGTTCCAAAAACGCATTTACTTCCTGACGGGTGGGCATGACGGGTAGCGTTCCCAAGCGGGTGATAGCCAGCGCACCGGCGGCGTTGGCACGACGGATAGCGTCTACAAGCGGCAGCCCTTCCGCCACGGCGACAGAGAGGGCCCCGGAGAAGGCGTCTCCTGCCCCGGTTGTGTCTACTACGTTCACTGAGAAACTCGGAATGTGAATCGTGTCGTCCGGCGTTACGAGCAGGGCACCATGTGCCCCCCGATGTAGCACGATAGCACCCGGTCCCATTCCGATTAGTTCACGTGCAGCCTGCTCTGCTGTTGCGTCATCTGAAATGGGATAGCCCACCAAGGTTTCCGTCTCCTGTTCGTTGGGTGTCAGAATCGTGCAGTCCCGCCAAGTTTCAGGGGTGTAAGGACGGGCAGGACCTGCGTCTACAATCACCGGAATACCGTAATCTACCCCCAGTTGTACGGCAGCCGCTACGGCGGGTTCGGGAACTTCAAAGTTGACCAAGATACTGTCTAGTGTCTCCCGATGCAATGTCAGAGCCCGCCTCACATCATCGGAACTCAAATAATCGTTGGCTCCCAAGACCCCCAAGATGGTATTTTCACCGTCGGGGTCGATCATTGCGATGCCCACACCTGTCGAGGCTTCGGGGTGGATTGTGACGGCCTCCACATCAACACCTTCTTCTTGCAGGGCAGCCATCTCCATACGTCCAAAGTCGTCGTCCCCGATGCAGCCGAGCAGCACCGCAGTCCCTCCTGCCCTTTGCACAGCGACTGCGGCGTTAGCACCTTTACCTCCGGGACCGATTTTAAGATTGTTCCCCAGCAGCGTTTCTCCCCTAGTAGGCAAGCGTGGCGTTTGCACTGCCAAATCTATGACAACGCTACCGATGACAGCGATCTGTTTCATCTGCTTATCTCCCGTCAGGTCACTTTTAGAATCTGCGCGACTATCTCATTGGGATTAATCTCCGTCATACACAGATGTGGTTGATCCTTCCGCATACAATTCCGCTTATAACAAGGACGACATTCCACCGACTTTTCAATGATCTTATGGTTTTCGCCATACGGGCCGTGGCGAATCGGGCTCGTGGGACCAAACAGGGCAATTGTCGGTGTACCCACAGCCGTGGCGATGTGCATCGGACCACTGTCACAGGTCAGGTAAAGGCTGCAACTTTCGATTAGAGCACCGAGCTCCATCAGCGTTGTCTTCCCAATTAGATTAATTGCCTCCACTTGTGCAATCTCCGCTAACGCTTCGCCGAGTGGAATTTCAGCGATTGAGCCTGTCAGTAGTATCCGCGCATCGAAACGCTTTTGTACTTGCGCTATCACTTCTGCGAAATTCTCTAGGGACCAACGCTTTGTACGCCACGTCGTGCCGAGATTTACTCCGATCAGGTGCTCCTTGGGAGAGATACCGTACCTTGCAAGTATCTGATGCACCGCCTGACGATCTGCGTCCGTGTGCCAAAACTCCAGTTTTGCGTTTTGTTCGTGGATATCGATTAACTCCAACACGCGCAGATAACGGTGTACTTCGTGGAGATCCGTCCGATCCGCGCAAGTCCGTGTCAGTAGGATGCCCCGACCGCTTACATTTGATCCAATCCGTTCAGGAATGTCTGCCAGAAATGGAATCAAAGCATTACGAAAGGAGGTTGGGTGAAGGACAACCGCAAGATCGAAGTCTGACCGGCGAATTTCGCGTACCGATTTCCAGAAAGATGACAAACGACTGAGTGCCCTCCCCCTGTTGTCAACCATTAATTCATCAATATATGGGTGGGTTGCCATCAGGTTTGCAACAAGTGGACGAATCAGTAGCACCAAGTGAGATTGGGGATACGCGATTTTCAGTGCTCTTAATGCCGGTGTGAGCAGTACCATATCTCCGACCCAGCCGCCGGTTTGGGTGACAAGAATTCGATTTCTCAACGAATTGCCCTTTGCCGCGTTGATGGTTCGGTTATAACCTTGCTTTCACTATAGAAACTTGACACAGAGAGCCGAGAAATTGCAGTGCACTCATTGGATCGGTACAGACCGACCGATTCGGGCGGACTCGTAGAGGGCATCGAAGATTTTCGCAACGAGTAGCACCTCTTCTGCAGGCACAGGTGACGGCAATCCTTCACGAATTGCTTTGTGGAAGGACTCAAATTCCCCCAGTAAACCGGTAAGGAGTTCCGGTTCATAGTCGATCATTTCGTCGTCTTTATCCATATAGATGCGTGTGGGACTGTATGTCGCCCCGGCTCTATCTCCCATGAAGAAGGTCTGTCCGGTATTTTCGATATGAGATGCCCACGCGGTTTCCAACGTCACGGTTAAGCCGCCTTCAAAGCGGATAGCCCCCATCGCAAAATCTTCGACATCGAATTGGGCGGGGATCCATGTCCCCCAATCGTTAATCACATTGGCTCGATTTCCAAATTTCTGCGCGACTGATCCAAATGCCTCGATCGGTTTCGGTGCGCCGATCATCCACAACAATACATCAAGGATATGCACCCCGATGTCAATCAGGGGGCCGCCACCCGCTATTGATTTCGTTATGAACGATGGCGACGCAGGTACACCCCGTCGTCGCATTGCCATTGCACGAGCGTAGTAAATATCGCCAAAAAATCCCTCTTCGTACAGCTTGCGTAATGTTCGCGCTTCTGGATTAAATCGTGACTGTAACCCAATCTGAAGTACTTTTCCCGATGCTTTCTGGGCATCGACCATCGCCTGACCGTCGATTGCATTTCCAGCGATCGGCTTTTCGCAAATCACATGCTTTCCCGCCTCAAGTGCGGCGATTGATGGCGGAGCGTGAAAATTATTCGGAGTACAGACACTGACCGCATCCAACTCAGGCATTGCGACAAGTTCGTTGTAGTCGGTGAAGACATGTTTGATGTCGTGTTGTGTCGCAAAGTTTTCCGCACGCTCCCGGTCAATGTCGCAGACACCGATGATTGAAACGCCTTCGACATTTCGATGTCCCGGCAGATGTTTGCCACCGGCAATTCCGCCTGCACCAATGATGCCAACCTTGATCTCTTGCATTATGATTACCCTCTTTGGTGGTTCATACTTTATTCAGAAGTCGCATACAATCTCAATCCGCCCTGTGCATGACCACGCCCTTCGGATTCTCAAAGGCATCAATCCAGAGCCGACACCACTCCGCATGATCGTGCATCACACTGTCGGGATCGCGTTGGCTGCGCACGACAAAGTCCGGGTGTCCTGTGCGGCCCGTGTGTTGACCGATTGGGTGGTAACGCAGATCCATTGACCAGCGGCACTTATCCGAGCGGTTGGGCATCCCGCGATGTGGTGTGAAGCGGCTCATGAGTACCAGATCCCCTCTGTAGCAGACCATCGGCACAGGTTCAATCTCCGGTACGTCTTCGGGGTAGATGGTGGTCCCGCCTTCGGGTTGATGCCGTAGATACCCTTTTTTGACTACGCCGGGCAAAACCTCCAGACACCCCATCTCAGCGGTCGCATCACCCAATGGGAGCCAGCAAGTGATAATATCGGAGCCTTCCGCCTCCGGCATGATAACTCCGGCGTCTTGATGTAGGGGACCGATGTGTGAACCGGGGTTGCTGTCCTCATAGTAACGGATCGGGGGTGTGGGTCGCAGGTGTTGGATCGGGTTGCAGATGATTTCCGGTCCTACGAGCGATTCGATGACATCGAGCAGATTTTTATTATACAGAAATTCAAAGACCGCCTTGCCGCGATAGTTCATGATGTCGAGACCGCTGCCAATCTCTTTGGATTGCGCGAACAGACGTCCGTATCGGGTTTCAAACGGCTCATCTTCACACAGGTCTTCGATTGTTCCCTCTGCCTTGAGTTCGTGCGCTCGGCGATCGATGAACTCGGATATCTCATCGATTACTGGCTGCAAGTCCTCGTCGGTAAGGGCATTTTTGGCGATAAGGACGCCGCGGGTGTGAAATTCTTCAAGCTGTTCGGTTGTCAACTGCATCGTGCTTCCTCCAGATTTAGATGATAATGATAGGACTTACGCATTTCAGCGCGGGGCAAGTGCCCTAGCTACAGGCTTACACATTTTAGTACAGTTGGCGCGGGGCAAGATGCCCCGCCTACAGTTAGCTGCGTAAGTTCTACGTGTTTTAAACGCGATCTGCATTTCTTTTTAATGGACTCTGACCAACTTGCGGAAGCTGCGAACTTCTCTGGGCGGAGAAAGATGTCGGCCGTAGGCGGCAAAGGAGACCTCGCCCACGTATATATCTCCGTGTGAATCGATTGCTATGCCGTGAGGGGAGATAAATTGTCCGGGGCCCTCTCCACGCCACACATCGCCCAATCGAGCGAGACGATGACCGTTGAGGTCGTGAATGGTGACGCAACCGCCAATGTTGGGATAATCGGCGTTCACCTCAAGTTGGGTAGGCACTTGACCGATGTAGACCAAGTCGTCTTCGATGTGCAGTCCACAGGGGCGGTGCAGATTATTCCATTGGTCTAGATAGCGGCCGTCCTCATCGAATATCTGTACACGGTGACTCTCCCGGTCAGCGATATATACCACCCCGTTGCTGTCGGTACAGACGCTATGCACCAAATTGAACTGCCCTGGATCGGTTCCGTACTCTCCCCAAGAGAAAAGATGCTCCCCGTCAGGAGAATACTTATGCACTCTGGCGTTACCGTATCCGTCCGATATGTAGAGTTCATCAGTTTTGGGATCAAAGGCTACTTTGGTAGGACGGTTAAAAGGTTGCCCACTGTGGGCTGGTGCGGGTTCGCCGGGGGTGCCGATAGTCATCAAGACTTCGCCATCGGGGGTACATTTTCGGATTGAGTGATCGCCGTCGTCCACACAATACAGCATTCCATCAGGACCTATGGTAACGCCGTGGGCGCGGGTAAACAGATCCTCTCCCCATGAGGCGATAAAGCTGCCGTCCGGCTCAAAGATTATCATGGGATGCTCGCCTCGATTGAAGACATAGACACGGTCTTGCGAATCCACCACGACATCGGCAACCTCCTTAAAACTCCAACCTTCGGGCAGCTTCGCCCAATCTGCCAATTCCTCGTAAATATAATCCTCAGCACCAAGTTTTGTTGCCATGCTTCGCCTCCCCTATGTGTACGCTGTTCTAATTTTGCATAGATCTCAGAAATCCTCCAAGCTGAACCGATACCCACGAATCTGCGCCATCGGTGCGTCGTCGTTGATGTAGTTGACGGCTAAGAATTTTCCCCGCTCATACTCGACCCAAGCGGCATAACCGCTGTCGGCACCGAGGTTATTAGCGTCGAGGTCTAGCGGGAGCAGCAAACCTTTTTGGGTTGCTTTGTCCGGGTTGAGCGCGCTCTCCAGCGGTTCCAGAAACGCGAATGTGTGCACCGATGAACCACCTGCGGCGACAATCACCTCATCATCTGTTACCAACTCACTGGGGCCCGGCTGTCTACGGGCGATGAACGCCTCGTTGGCGGGGACTCTTGGAATAACAATCGTTCGCCGTGCCAATCGTTCCCCCCAAGTTTCTGCGGACATGTCAACACGCCAACAAGATTGCAGCCCAAAACGCCCGGTGATTAACATAAACCCATCTTGCGTAAGACCTGCGACCGGCATCCCGTGAGCGGCTGGGTTTAAGGTGTCGCAGGGACCGTCCCACCGGTAACCGCCATCCTTAGAAATCATCTTTTGTAATGGCTGCCCCAAATCCTCCCGTAGGTAGACGACCAATTCTCCATCGGGACAAGGCACGATAGTGGCTTCACCAAGCCCGTAATCGGGATTGTCGAAGATGGTCAGTGGCGCATCCCATGTCTGTCCCTCATCACGACTTGTTGTGATATTTTGGATACTCTGTCCAGTTTTCGGATTGGTGACGTTGCTCGGCAGCAGCCACCGGCCATCGTCCATCTCCGTAACTATGTCCGGGCAGATGCCTTTAACCGGGGTTGGGATCGGATCTGACCAACTTTCCCCATCGTCATCGCTGAACCAAAGCACAATGTGGCAGTTTGCCTCTCCTTCGCCCCACTCGCCCGGTGGAAAGAGGTAGGTATCACAGAGCAACAGGATCCGTCCATCTTTGAGCTGCTGTATTTTGGGACAGTTCCATGTTGTCAAGACACCGGTTGATTTATCTTCATCACGAATCACCTGCGGTTCCGACCATGTGTATCCTGCATCGTCGCTGACTCGGACGATTAGGCGGCAAAACTCGCTAGCGACGTGGCCGTTACTTTCGCGATAGGTCAGAATAATTCTGCCGGTTCGGGAACGGCAGATGTAGGGAAAGCATTCATAAATATCATCGTTCCGCGCAATGGTGAATTTCTCGATTGCCATGGCTACTATCTGCTCCCAACAAAAGATGAGGGGGTTAGAAATTTACGAAGAACCGCTTGATTTAAGACGTAGTATCTCCAGCAGTTTCTCATCTCGCTCTGCGATGAGCGCGCTCGCCTTTCCCGGTGGATAGTCGTAAAAGCCGGAACCGGTCTTAGCACCCAATTTCCCCGCTGCGACTAAATCCTGAAGCACTTTCGGAGAATCGGTTGCATTGCTCATAGATCTGGCAACGTAGCTTCCAACTGTATTGAAAATATCAAGCCCACCGAGATCTGCGATCTCTAACGGACCGAGCAGTGCCCAACGCAATCCCAATCCATGCTTCATCACCGCATCGATGTCGGCAGGTGATGCGATTCCTTCCTCGACAAGGTGTAACGCTTCGCGCACGACAGCAAACTGGAGACGGCTGGCGACAAATCCGGGGACATCTTTCTGCACTAGAATCGGCTGCTTTTTCATCAGTTTCAACAGGTCGATTAGGATTTCACAGGTTGCATCGGAAGTTTCTGTCCCCTTGATAACTTCGACCGCCGGGACGATTTCGGGCGGATTGAAGAAGTGCACCCCCGCAAATCGTTCGGGGTGAGAAACGGCTTTGGCAATCTGCGAAATGCTTAATCCTGAAGTATTTGTTGTAAAAAGCGTATTTGCGTCGCAGATTTCATCTAGTTGCCGAAAGATTTCCTGTTTTACTTTCAGATTTTCAGCGATTGATTCCGAGATGAGGTCGACCTGTGCAAGCCCTGTCAAATCATGGGTGGTGTAAATTTTTGCCCCTGTGACATCTGTATTTTCCTCGATAGGAGCGGGGGTCACGGCGATCTTAGATTGGAGACGCTCCACGGCGCGCTGCATCCCTTCTTGGCTCCTATTGTACAGAATGACGGTGTAGCCAAATCGTACAAAGATTTCTGCAACGCCCGCTCCCATTGTGCCCGCACCGACAATACCAACCTTTTTAATATCTTCAAGATTCATGCTTTATCCCTCTGCTAGCACCTCTTCAATTGCCTGCAATTCCGCATCTGTCAATTGCCAACCCTGTCCCCCGACATGCTCGGCGATTTGTTCGGGGGTTTTTGCGCCGACAAGAACACAGGTGATTCCCGAAAACCGCAACTGCCAACCGATTGCTAGTTGAATGAGTGTGAGATTCCGTTCTTGAGCGATGGCTTGCAGTTTTGCCGCTGTTGCTAAGTTTCGCCGAAATTCCTCCCCTTGGAATCGGGTCATCCCTGAACGCTCGTCGTCTGCCGGAAATTGATGGTCTGGCGTGTATTTGCCGGTCAGTAATCCCTTGGCTAATGGACTGTGTGGGAGGATGCCGATGCCATTAGCTTCACAGTGAGGCAGTATTTCCGCCTCAATCTCTCGGTCAAGCAGGTTATAGCGCGGCTGAAGTGAATGAAAAGGTGCGGTTTGGGCGGCGAGTTTCATCTGTTCAACGTCGAAGTTGGAGACGCCGATGTAGCGAGTTTTGCCTTCTTGATGCAATTTCTCCATCATTTCGATGCTTTCATCAACTGGGTACTGTGGATTCCAACCGTGGATTTGATAGAGGTCTACATGGTCTGTTTGTAAGGCACGCAGACTATTCTCCATCGCACGCCGAATACCCTCCGGCGAATAGTCACGGCTGACCTTTGTGGCGAGAAAAACCTGATTCCGCCGACCATCCTTCAACGCTTTGCCGATGATTGCCTCCGATACACGGTATGATTGTGCGGTGTCGATGAGTGTAATGCCGTGGTCAAGCACCGCGTGCACTGTGGCAATTGCTGCCCCTTCATCAACTGCACCCATCGCTCCGCCGATGGGCCACGCCCCGAAGCCGATTACAGATACATGATCTCCATCTTTTCCCAATTGTCGTTTTTCCATCTGTTGGTCTCCTACAGGTGCCTAATCAAGGATTTGTGTCACGTTTTTCTTGGTTCAAGCATTTTAGCATATCATCGATTTTTATGCGAAAGAAAATCCGTGCCACTTCGCTTCTGCATCAGGATTTACTACCATCCGCTCTGCGATCGATTTCGCGCCTGTTTCTATCTTATCATATCCAATACGAAAAGTCACATCATTCCAAATCACGATACGCTTGAATCCTGGTAGATTTCTTTTGTATTCAAATCTGCGTTGGGGTATAATATTAAACAATTCTGAGTAAACGTTTCTGATTTCATTTTACGGTTTAGACATTACGATTTTCGTTGGAGAAGCGATGAAAGTTAAAGTTAAATATTTTGCAGTTTTGCACGAAGAGTTAGATCGAGACGAAGAAGAGATGGACCTACCAGAGGGAGCAACCGTGAGGGTTATCCTGGACCGCCTTGAGGCGGAGTGGCCCGAAATCGCAGAATACTACGATGTGATGCAAACGTCTGTGAATTGGGAGTATGCCACGCCAGATAGTGAGCTTTCAGATGGCGATGAGGTCGCCTTCATTCCACCTGTGACTGGAGGTCAAGATGTTTAAGATTACCAGTGAAGATATTGAATTGGGAGATGTGATCCGAGCGGTCGAAGCGGCAGATGCCGGGGCAATTGTCCACTTCTTAGGCGTTGTTCGTAACAACACGGAAGGCAGGGAGGTCTCCTATCTCGAATACGAAGCCTATCCACCGATGGCAGAAAGGAAGATGGCGGAAATTGCACAGGAGATCCACGAAAAGTGGGGGCTAGACCGTGTTGCCATGATTCATCGTGTAGGACGATTAGAGATTGGTGAAGTCAGTGTTGCGGTTGCGGTTGCTTCTCCGCATCGCAAAGAGGCGTTTGAGGCATGCCATTATGCGATGAATCGGCTCAAACAGATTGTGCCCATCTGGAAACGCGAAGTATGGGCAGATGGTGAGGAGGAATGGGTCAAGCCGGACCCTGTTTTCTTTCAGTCGAAAGGCTGAGACTCGCACTCAATCAGGGTTCCTTACAACTCCTAAAGTAGGAATTTCACCAATGAACCGTACCCGCTCTTGGGGCGAACGGCTTGATAAATTTCAATGAGAGGTGCTTGGTACCGGTGAGCAATAAGCCCCAAAATGAAGGTGCAGAACAAGGCGAAGTTTCGACGGTTGAATAACGGACGAAAGTCGGTTAAAATATGGCTGAGGCAGAATATGAGGTCCATTTAAGTCTCCTTTCAAAATTGTGGTGATTTCTGAAAGGATAACCTCTTTTCTGCCTTTTTTTACCTAAAAATTGTACTAACTTTAGTACTACCTAAGAACAGCATCTAATCTGCGAAGATCAGTATTTTTCAATGCGGTATCTCTTTTGTATTGATAGTAGTTTTTGAGGACTTTGCCAACATGTCGCTCCGTTTGCGGATTGAGCTTACCGTTTTTCCGCACGTTTCCCGATCCCGCATGATAAGCGGCAAGTGAAAGGCCGTAGTCCCCATCATACTTTTTAAGCATTTCGTGCAGATATCTGACTCCCGCGTCTAGGTTTTTAAGCGGGTGGAAGCGTTCATCAACGCTGGGATTTGGTGTCGGCTTTCTTACATTCTGATAGGAGGGCATTTTGAGACCGAGATCCTGTGCCGCCGCCGGCATCAGTTGCATCAGCCCAACGGCGCCATTGGGCGAAATTGCTTTGGGATTGAAGGTTGACTCCCTTTTGACCAGAGCGAGGATGAGATCGACTTCGACACCGTATTGCTTCGCAATCTGCTCAGTTGGAGATTTTGCATTTTTAGCAGCTTTTGTATCATTGGCGATTCGCTTCGTATTGTCGGGCGCAGGTTTGGGATGACTCTCCGTTGTGGTTTTCTCGCTTCCCTTCACAGAGGTTTTCCTTTTACTCACCGTGGTCGCCGCCCTTCCCGCCACAGAGGTCCTCATTTTCGTCACAGAAGCCCCCTCTTTGCTCATGGAAGCCGAGACTGCCCGGTCAGATAAATCAAATGTCAAGCCAACGGCGAGAAGATGCTTATATGCCACGTCTGGCTGGCTCAAGTAGGCGTAATGGAGATGCTTTCCGTGGACATCAACAGAAAATCCCATACTCCAGTCAGGTTCTGGTTGGAGTCCTATCAGGTCAATTGCTGTCCCCAACCGGAGCGCGAGTCCATACGCGCCGACTTCACCTCCCAGTCTGAGTTGCCATAACGCTGTATCCAACACACTGTTCAATTGAAGCGGTTGAACCGGTTTCCATGCGATCCCAACGGCAAATGTCTGATCAAACTGCTTCAGGAGCCTTCCCTCCCGATCTAGAATGGTCACTCCAGATATATCTATCAATCTTGCCCCTAGGACTAGATGGGGCGGTAGTTTAACAATAGCACCGAGGTCGTAGCTTGGCCGCCATTGACTGTCAGGGTTCGGGGCACGATTATATCCAAGATTCCCGCCAAGCTGGAATCGGCTGCCAATTGACCGGGCATAAGACAGGAGAACTTGATTATAGCCTCTCTCGAATGTTCCGACCGGGTTATTCCGATGGTCGTGGAAGAAGCGATCTTCGCGATTCAAATCTAAGGCACTGAAGCCGAGTGTTCCCACGTAGTGGATCGGATACCCGAAGGAAACTGCGCCTTGAGAAAGATCGTACACCAAACTGCCTTGCTCAAGGCTTGCAAGTCCCGCGGGATTCCAGAGAGCCCCCGTTGAGTCACTAGCACTGCTGATAAACGCTCCACTCATACCAAGTGCCCTTGCACCAACCACAGGGCGCAAGGAAGCCGAGGCTATGGAGACGCACAACAGCCAAAACACTGCACTCCCAACCCAGACCAGACACCAATGGCTACGGTGTTCGTTCGTGCTTGGCATACTGCGCCCTTTCCTCTTTCTATTAAATTTCAAAATACAGGTGGGGACCTGTCGCATTATCATTCCTCCCCAAAGAACTGATCAAACACACAATCATTTAATATCAGTTCCGAATCAGCTAAAATTTTGGCTATGACAAAGCAGGAGCACCAGTTGTCAATTTGTAACAGTGAGTAGTATGGTTTGGGTTGATGTCAAAACTTCAGTATCAGTATCAACTCCTGACGATTGCACCGAAACGACTTGGCTAATAGCCGTAACAACAAGCTGGAGCACTTCAACTTTGACTACACCGTCCGGCTTTTCTGGCGCAGACCAAATCGCCTTATTTTCATCCATGGGGGTCAATGTGCCGTAACCGGTTGTGTTGATCCAATTGAAGATGATGTTTGAGCCTCGAAGTTCGTCAACAGTTGCTGTCATGTTCACTGTCTCACCAGCTTGGACGGTATCTTTACTTACCTCGACCTTGACGTTAAGCGATTGGTTCTCTAGGTCTACCTGTGTAAGTGTATTATCGGTTTCTTCCGGCTCTCGAAGCGGGTTCTCAACGGAACTCCCGCCACAACCAAGCAAGCATAGGGCAATAGTGAGTAAAACCATGGGCGACAGAACTGGTGTTATACGTATCATTTTAATCATCGTTCTTGTCCTTTAGGTTGAAATTTTGGGAGTATTCAGCCGAAGATGGCTGCCAAGATTTTTCCATATAACAAAAACGTAGAGATGAATGCACGGTTTCAGGCAATCGGTGATAACGATTTAATCCAAAAGGATTAGAGTTTCGGATATTTGGGAACATTTTTATAATGTCTCCAATTCTCAGCGTAGATCTTCCAGACACCGTCGGCGGGATCCACCATAAAAACCAACTCTTTCTTGCCAAAATCCGAGTAAACGACTTGATTTCCAGAGGCGCGGGTGCCGACAAATTCTTGTAAGAAATTGACATCCGCTACAGCACTATCCCCGTTGATTCGCAAATGAAAAATATTCACTTTAATTTCGCTATACCTTTCATTAAGGGATCTCATTTTTTCGCGCAACTGTTTTTTGTTCAACCGAGTTGAGTATTCGCGTCCCTTGTTAATAGTGACCCTTGTAATCTCTGCGTCTTCTGCATATTTCGACATATAGGTTCTAAGATTCTTTCCCTGCCAAGCCTGCTGCCATTCGCCCAAAACTTGACTCAATTTAAGCTGGGTATCGAGCGGTGTCTCACCGACAATCGGTGAGGAGCTTTCTGGTGCAGCGGCTTGAGACGGTGTAACAACACTATTGGAAGGCACTGGAGCATCAACGGATCGCAACAGAGGATTTTCGGGGGTTGGATTGGCAGATCGAGCAACGATCTCTTGATCTTGAGCGATATACTCCTCGGTCGTTTCGGGATATTCTAGCTCATCATGAATTCTATCGTCTATCAGTTTCCAACGTTGCAAGAGCCCTCGCTTTTCAACAGTTATGTCCCTATAAATCATAACTAAAACCTCGCCATCTTGGTAGAGCGTGACAGGGATGCGCTCAATCTGTCGTCGATTTGTGTCCCCGAGATCTTTTTGAGGAAGATGTTCAGTTATGTCTACTTCAACCTTTTCTCTACTGAAGAGTTTCAATGCGCGTTCGTACTGACGCTGGTTTTTGGTTCGTGCGGTCGAATCCCATAGCTGCTGATATAACCTCGGTTGTTTTGATTCGACAGCTTGTTTCCACTGTTGGAGGAAGGGATCAATCGCCCCAGTATCTTCAATAACCTGTAGCCCAAGTACCATCGCTAGAAGGATGACGGCCGCTCCAATAATGCCGATCACACCGAAACGGGTGTTGGGATTTTGAAATGTGGTGGAAAATTCAGTTTTGCCGGATCGCATTAATTTACCCTCCTAATTAACAGCAGTACCATACCGTGGCACCGCCTCGTAAATCCGCCAGCTTTCACGGAAAATTTTCCACTCAACCCCAACTTGACGCACCCACACCTCCCGCGTCCACAAATCGTGCAGAGCGGGCACCCCTCCACTCACCGCTTTCCGCGAAAGACGACTAAACCGATAGACAGCAATAACATTCTCTCCATCTGCATCAAACTTGGAATCCGTCTCTTGCCACTCAACGTCCATCATCTTTTTCAAAATATCAACCATTTGCAGACGATTAAGATGAGTCTGCTCTTCGTTGCTAGAGCGGATAACGGTTTGATCTAGCGTCGCCTCCTGAGCATACTTGCTCAAGTGTCGGTGTATATCTTTTGCTGTCCACGCAAGTGCCCAATCGCTAATGACTGCTCTGCCGCTTGCAATCTGTTCATGGGTCAGTGAGGTACTGTTGGTACGAACCGCTTGTTTTTTGCGCTGCTGCTGAACATAAGCCTTTGCTTCCTGTTTTTTTCGAGCTAGCGTATCTCCCCGTCGTTTTAATACATTAGATTGATCTAGTTGTTCAATGTGCTTTGAATAGTGCTGCGCTTGCGCTGCTGCCTGCGTTCGTGCTTCCGCCGCCTCCTTGCGAGTTTTATCTACCAACGATTGAGCATCTGCCAATTCACTACGCAATTGATGAATCTGACGCTCATATTCTTCCATTTGACCCTGCGCTTGGTGCAGTTGTGTTTGGGTTGTATTCAGTTTTGACTGAAGGTAACCGCATTCGGCTTTGGTTTTATTATAATCTCGCAATATCTCTCGGTTTGCACCTTCAGTCTCTTGAAGTTTTTGGTCCATGTCAGCTTGCAGCCGATCCTTTTGCATACCCAATTGCTGGACAATCGTTTGAGATTTTTCTAGTGCCTCACTTGCTGTTTTCAAATTTGCTTCAAGCATAACAATTTCCGCTTCCTTGCGTTTAATGATAGCATTTAGCCCATTCCCCTCGGATTTATACATCGCTTCTTGTTCAGCAATTTGTGCTTGGGTCAAGGCGTTATACGCTAGGTGCATTGCTCCGAGTCCGTCCTTCGCAGCGACAGCTTCCTTCGCACTTGCAAGGGCATTTTCCGCCTGCTGCAAGGTATCTGACGCAAGGTACTGAGCGTTTGCAAGGTGTGCCTGTTCAATCGCCGTTTCAGATTGTGCGATAACAGTATTGACGTTTTCCAATTGAACCTTCCCAAGGGAACCGCTGCAGGCAATAACGAGCATCGGTAGAAGGCACATCCATGTATGATGAATGCAATTTTTCTTCCAAATTATAAGCAATCCTTGTTTTACTATGCCTCTATCTCTGAGCGATTTCATTTTTTTCAACTCCTGAGCGTGATTACTGATTTGGCTTAATCTTTCCCATCGGCGGACAACTACAATTCTTAATTCAGAACCTTCTTTTCCTTTTCGTTTTTTTGAAATATTCGGCTAAGGGTTCGGATAATCCGTCAATAAAAACGAACAAAGTGAGTGAAAGGTTGCAATTTGAATGGAGTATAGCATAACATGCAACGTGAATGTTGCTGATTTGTTTCCTTTTTTCCGATCCACCAATATCTCAATCCAACGTTACAAAAATACTCTTCCTCGGTTGGGCGTTGACCGCCCGGCTACGATGCCCTCTGCCGGTAGTATCTTCTGCCAAAAGGATATCCCCCGGACCGAATCGCCTTGTCGTGCCATCACCTACCTCAATGTCAACCCCACCGCTTAACGTGATGACGTATTGTCTTCGTGGAACAGTATGCCAATCATAGTCGTAGTTAGGACCAGTTTCCCGAAAGATGATCCCTGTCGCATCTTGAAGTTGCGACATTTTGCCAATGTCACCGCTATCTTCAACGGGAATCTCTATATCCTCAAAATGAGACTCGCCATCGGAGCCAGTATAGAGACGGGTTACTTTCATCCTTGTTTTCAAACCTCCTGTAAATGAACTAATGAACCAATGTGCCAATTAACCAAAAAGTGCTACAACCTCTTGGCAAACGCTGGCCTCTCTTCCATCACCCGTTTCGCCTTAAATGCTGTGCGCTCCAAAGCCCCTTGGTCGACAAATTCCACCTCCGGTCGGAAACCCAACGCTTCCCGGAGCGCGTCTGCAGCCCTTACCTGAAGGACTGACACCTGTTCCTCAGACATTTCCTTCTGCTCCAACTCAACCGCAATAATACAGATATCTCGATGCGTTGAAACGTCATGTGTCAACCGGATACGGTACTCGGGGCTCAGTTCTTCAAAGGAACGCACCACCTGTTCCACTTGCATCGGATAAAAGTTGACACCCATGAAAACAATCATATCGTTCGCCCTGCCCAAGATGCCCTCAGGAGAACGGGCATGGGTGCGTCCACACGGGCACCGAGATCGGTCAAGCCGCACGAGATCATTTGTCCAGTACCGGATCATCGGCGTGGCACACCGCTCAAGGTGCGTGATGACGAGAACCCCTACTTCTCCCTCCGGGACAGGTTCTTTCGTTTCGGGATCAATGACTTCAATCAAATGTAGGTCCTCACTCCAATGTAACCCCGTTTTGTGGCTGCACTCACTGGCAAAAGTAGGACCAATTTCGGCAAGCCCGTAGTAGTCGTAGGCGTCAATGCCGAGACCTCTCTCAATGGTTCGGCGTGTTGCTGGCACCTCCGTGCCCGGCTCTCCACCAAAGCAGCCAATCCGGAGATTGATATCCGATATGCTATAATTATGCGTCCTCAGTTGTTCGGCGAGATAGATGGCATAGGAAGGCGTGGCAACGAGAACGGTGCTCTTGAGACGCACCATGTAATCAATCTGTCTTTCGGTTAACGCCGCGCCGATTGGAATTACTAGGCAACCGATTTTTGCCCCGGCATAGTGCACAGCCAACCCCGCCACCCAAAGCCCATAGGCAAAAGCATTTTGCAAAATATCCCCCGGACGGACACCGACACTCCAGAGTGTTCTAGCTGTCACTTCCGTGATGTATTGTACGTCTGTCGCGCTCCAAATTGTGTTGACAGGTGTGCCTGTGGTTCCGGTGCTTGGGTGCACCTCCCGGAATGCTGTCTCCGGTGCAACGGTAAATCTCCCCAAAAACGGGTGCTGTGCCTGCTCCTCGCGTAACTCCTCCTTGTGGACAAAAGGGAACCTGCGGATATCATCTAGGGTTTTGATATCTGCCGGTGATACACCCACTGCATCAAAACGTTCTCGGTAAAAGTCGCTTCGGTGATAGCATCGATCAACCTGCCATTTGAGCTTGGTAAATTGTAACGCATCCAAGTCGCTTCTCGACATAGTCTCAATTTTATGATCGTAAAAAATCGACATATCGCGTCTCGTCTGCCTCTCCATGACATGGCTCTCGTCGAATTGTTGCAAGGATTTGCAGCCTTTCTAAGGTTGAAACTTGTAACATCAACTGTGAAGGATTGGGGCGGTGATTCTAAACCTTATGATTATAGCAAAGCAACGGGGAACTCTCAAGCGAAAAGGCACTTGACTTTACCGGTTTTGAGTGCAATAATTGTCATAGAATTACCATAGTTGAAAGCTGATGAGGGTTCATCGGTAATTGTTGCACAACTCCTTGTGGACGTGCAACAGATTAAAGAATTCATCTAACTCGGACGCAAAGCTGTACACTGATTTGTCCAATGCAATAGGAGTTCAGATTATGAAAATCACAGATATTGAGATTATCCCGATTTATCCACGTATCCCCGCACGCAATACAGATCATCAAGCACGATTCTCGGCTATTAACCACCGCACAATTTTCAAAGTACACACAGACAATGGATTAGTCGGCTATGGCGACTATCGTTGTTCAGCACCTGATCGGTCAACCGTCGAACCGCTCATCGGTTGTAACCCCTTCGACTTCATCAACAACAATTTGAATATAGGGCTGTGTGGTGCCCTCTATGATGTGATGGGCAAACACTTAGAGGTCCCTGCCTACAAACTGATGGGACAGAAAGTGCGAGACGCAATTTCTGTCGCTGCGTGGACGAGACCCGCAGCCCCAGAAGCTTTCCGCGACGAAATTCAGCGGGCAGTAGACCAAGGGTACATGACCTTTAAGATGCACACCTGCGAATATTATGACGTGATGGAGCAGACACGGTTAGCAGAAGAGGTGGCACCGGAAGGATTTAAGATTCACTACGACTTCAACAGTAACCGTAGCTTGGCAGCAGTGCTGCCTATTGTGCGTGAATTGGAGAATCACCCCGTAGTCGGTTTCATTGAGGATCCAATTGTCCGAAACGATATAGACGGTTGGCGACGGTTACGGGAACAGAGCCGTCTCCCAATTGTCATGCACGCTCCACAACTCGGCGGTGTCCAAGAAATCATCCACGGACTTGCAGATGCCTATATGGTTGGCGAGAGCGGTATCGGTGATAGCCTAATACGAGGGTTTGCGTGTGGGAAGGCAAATCTTCAGGTGATTATACAGTTGACCGGTGGTACGCTCACCAAGGCACTAGCACTGCACATGGGGGCTGTTTTGCCTACGATGACAGGTCACACAGTAAACCTCGACGACCAGTATGAGGAAGATGTCACGACAGAACGGATTCCGGTCATCGAAGGATTCTCGCCTGTCCCAGAAGGTCCCGGATTGGGGATTGAGGTGGACGAAGATGCCCTAGCACGGGTGGCGGCAAACCAACCGACGGAGATTCCTAAGCATGTTGGTGTGCTGCATATGCCAGGCGGGCATAAGATCTATACCCCGTCTTTCGCTCCGGTGAGCCGACTCACAGGGCGAGAGGAAGGTACTATCCGAGGACTCAAACAGGAACTTTGGGACGACGATGGCTCCGAGGAGTTTGCCCGAATCTATGATAGGGTGCAGCAGGAGGGGTCATTTGTCGAGTAGTTCCAAAGGCTCCTGTGTCAGCAAGGAGGGTTCTGGAGGTCGAGGTGACCACCTCGACCTCCAGAACCGTTATCGCTACCCACAATTTTTTTGTGGAAAGATGTAGATACCGTTAAGGCCTACTTACTGTTTCGTCATTTGAGTGTTACTTTTACAACCTACCCACAACTTCAAACCGTTCTGATTCCGTAGGCTTCGACCACAATACTGATGCGCCCTCCATTACGGCTGCCCGTTCCGGAGAAGCGCGCCAAGCGTCGTAGATTTCATTACTTTCCCACGTCACCAACGAGGTTATCTTTGTCGGGTCGGTGGTGGAGACAAGCGTCACCCGACTAATGAATCCGGGGGCTTTACTTTGTGCTAGCCCATTGCGGTCTAAGAGTTCGCGAGCCTCATCAAATTGTTCCTCTTTTGCCCAATGGTGAGTTAATACGCCAATCATCATTCCCTCCATATATTTTGACTCATGTTAAGAAACCGTAGGGAACAACGATCGTTGTTCCTTACTGCTGCATCAATAAACCAATGTTTTCACATTTCACGCTCTTATCATCTCATCGCAAACAACCGCCAGACCGATGCGACAATCAGCACTAGTGAAAAGGCAAGTCCCATTGTGCTCACGGCTACGATTCCTGCTTCCGCAAACACCGCACCTGTTCCCAAACTGCCTGCCCCCGCCGCCAAAGCCACCATCATCTCACTGGCACCCTGTGCCCGACCACGCTCGACAGGCAGAAGACCGCTGAAAAACAGCGCAGATCCCGCGATAAAGCAGAAATTCCAGCCCAGTCCCAGCAGGAATAGACTAAAAGCAAGCATGGCAACCTGATTGGAAATTGGCGTTAGTACGGCGGAGATACCCAGTATCAACGCACCGGCGACTATCATTGTTACCGGCCCTAAACGGTCTGCCAGACGGCTCGTCAGGCTCGAAAGCCCGTACATCCCCAACGTATGCGCCATTATCACCCACGAAATCGCCTGTGCCCCATGGGCATGATGGTTCATGTGCAGTGGCGTAATTACCATAATTAGCGTCATAACGAACTGACCAATTATCATCGCCGTGACACCAAGTTTCACGGTCCTGTCAATAAAAATTTGCCACAACTTGCGTCCGGTGTTCTTCTCGTCTACCCCGCCCAGGTCTCCCGACACCGTCCTCCCTATCTTCATAGGATCAGGATACAGCAAGAGAAGGGTCAGCATTAGCGCAAGGGCAGCAAGCACTACCGATACCATATAAGGACCAGCGTGGGAATGCAAGCCGAACGTTGTCGCCAGCCAAGTCGAAGGAGCTACCAGCAGCGGACCCCCTACAGCCCCTATAGTCCCTGCGAAAACAATAAGACCAATCACCCCCGCTCGTTTGACCGGGTGATAGACCTCCGCCGCAATAAAACGCGCCTGTTCGCTCACCCCACGTCCCATGCCCATCAACAACACACCAGCACAGAGCCACGGTAATGACTCCCACATGCTGATTGATAACACACAGAGCACTGATCCAGCTGCAGTAAATAAATACCCCAGTGCCAGACCCAGCCGCCGTCCTATGTGGTCCATGAGCCAGCCCACAGGATAGGCAGCAATGGCTCGCCCCAACATCATCATTGTAGGTGGTAATCCCGCAGCACGATCTGTCCCACTCAGTTGTGCAGAAATAATCGGCAAAAGTGTAAACGACAAAATCATTGATGCGCTGAATAAACTCTGCGAGATGAACAACGTTGCCGTTATCCGCTGCTGCACCGAACGAGGCATTGTTGATGTAGACATAGACCCTTTCGTTAAGAACCGGAATGGGGGCAATCCAAACCGTGCCATATTTCGGCATTAGGTACTTAGCCTTCAGTTGCTGACAATCACCCTTATCCGCAACTTCAGATTATATCTTACCACGTCCCAAATATACGGTCAATTCCAAAGTAGCGCTACAAATTTTTCCTATATTTCTGGTTGAGTGGAGTCAATTCCGTTGACAACCACCCATGGAATAACTATAATGAAAATCGCTCACTTACGCTCCCCAAATCAGACTTTTGCGCTGATGGTAAGAATTGCACCGATAAATCGGGATTCATATCCGTTTACTCCAAGCGGTTTCTATTTTTGGACGGAGCACGTTGCCATACCCATGTAGAAGATTGGTGTAGAGAGGGCGTGGGGCGTGCTTTGACATAATTCAAAAGGATTCAAAAATGCCCAGAGAACTCATTGCTGTTGCACCACGGACACCTGTGCTTCGTGAATACGAGGAGCCATCACTCAATTCCGGAGAAGTGCGTCTGAGAAGCATCTTTTCTGCCCCCAAACACGGATCAGAACTTCGCGGCTACCGTGCCGAAACGAAAGACCATACATCCCCTTTTGAGTGGGAACGGCGGATGCATGTCGGAGAAGGGGGTCCCCCGAAATTTCCAACGCGGTTGGGTAACATGACAATCGGCGAAGTGATTGAAGTCGGTGAAAATGCCACCCGTTTTCAGATAGGGGATCGCGTTTTCGGACACCTGCCTATCCGTGAAACACACACCGTCCACGAAGAGCGTTTAGACGAAGTCCCAGATAAGATGTCATCTGAAGCGATTGTGTATTTGGATCCGGCAGGTGTCGCACTCAGTCCGGTGCGGGATGCCAAAATCGGTCTCGGCGATCGTGTGGCGGTATTTGGGCTTGGCGCAATCGGACAGATGGCGGTACAGATCGCACGGCTTCAAGGCGCACGGTGGATCGCCGCAACCGACCCAATTCCGGTCCGCCGCGAGCTTGCCAAACGTCACGGTGCAGATGTGGTTATCGATCCAATCGCTGAAGACGCTGGACTAGTCATCAAAGACCTAACAGACAAAGTTGGCGTTGATGTCTCCTTAGAGACAAGTGGCATTTATGGCGCACTAAACGATGCGCTGCGCGCCACAGGTTACATGGGAACCATCGTCTCTTCGGCGTATTACACAGGAGACGCCCGTGGATTAAGCCTTGAAGGGGAGTGGCACCGAAATCGGTTGAAAATGATTTCGACCCGTGATGTGAGCCAACCCATCCCTGGTCACCCTTTGTGGGACACACAGCGGCTGCATACGGAGGCATTCGCACTGTTGCAGGAAGGACGCCTTTCGGTAGAAGGTTTGGTTCATCCGATTGTCCCGTTCAATGAGTCCGCGGAAGCCTATCGTGACATCGATGAAGCACCGGAGAAAAGCATCAAGTTGGGTGTGATTTATGAAATCTAAAAGGAGATAGCAAAATGTCTGAACGCAAAAAAATTGCAGCAATCATTACCGAGTATCGTCCGGGGTCGCACGCCGATGTAATCGTTACCAAGTTCCTGAAAGGGATTCCCACAGACGATGGGTTGATCCAGCCGCGTGTCGATATTGCATCGATGTATGTCGATCAGTTCCCTGAAAACGATCTGAGTCGCGGCTTCGCCGCAGCACATAATGTGCCGATATATCCGAGTATCGTCAAGGCGTTGACACTCGGCGGAAGCGAGCTCGCTGTCGATGGTGTCCTCCTGATCGGAGAGCACGGCGACTACGCCTGGAACGAAAAAGACCAACAACTCTATCCGCGCAAATACTTCATGGAGCAGATCTGCGGCGTTTTTTCAACAAGCGGCAGAGGTGTCCCTGTCTTTAATGACAAACACCTCTCCTATAACTGGCATGACGCTAAATGGATGTTTGACCGTGCGGCGCAGCTCGGTGCCCCGTTCATGGCGGGCTCATCGCTGCCTTTCGGTTATCGAAACCCGTGGTTGGAGCACCCGTTGGACGCGCCAATCACAGAGGCAGTCTCGATCGGCTATTCGGGACTCGACATCTACGGTTTTCATACGCTAGAAACACTTCAGTGTATGGTCGAGCGGCGGGTTGGTGGGGAAACCGGCGTCGCTGCGGTGACCTGCCTGGAAGGTGATGCGGTATGGAAAGCGGGAAAAGCCGGAGCATGGTGGCGGGAAATAGCGGAGGCTGCTTGCGCGCCAATTGAGAATAAACCGTCCGGAGCTATGGAAGATCACTGCGAAAATCCCGCGCTTTTTCTGCTAGAATATCGGGACGGTTTCCGCGGTGCTGCCCTAATGCTGAACGGTTATGTAACAGACCTAGCTTACGCGGGACGGGTCGGTGGTGAGATCTACGGCTCAGAATTCTATCTACACGGGGATCCACACCCACACTTCAGCTACCTCAGTTTGAATATCGAAGAGATGTTCGTCACCGGGGTGCCAACCTATCCAGTCGAACGGACATTGCTTACATCGGGCGTGTTGGAAGCCGCTCTGGACTCACGCCATCAAGGTTATATCCGTCTCGAAACGCCACATCTTGATATCGCATACCGATCCTACGATTCAATTCCGTGGCGTCCAACGGGACCGCGTCCTGTCGGTGCATCACTGGAACCGCTACCCGAATAATTTCTTTTTTGGTTGGACATCAAACGAGGACTAGCGGTATTTCGCACTGGCACACAGCAACTTCCACGAAGCTATTGAAACGGCACCGGAATCGTCTCCCCATGCCACGGGAAAGCATAGCTCGGATCATTCACGAAGCGACGCATGCCGACCTCTAGCCGGACAGAGGTTGAAGGTGGAAGCTCGACTGCAAAATACTTCCCATTGACCGGGGTTTCTTTTCCCGCGTATTCCCGTTCCGACCGGAGCCATAGATAGGGATTCTGATGTAACTCCTCTTGACTCATCTCTCGGTATTTGAGCCCGGTAAACTGATGTTCTCCGAAAGCACCCGCCTGCACGATAGTGTTTCGCGTTTCAGTCGTGCTAAGGTTCACCAACTGAATTCCAACACCATCTGATGCTAATTTGTCGACAAGAGCGGCGACATCTCTCGGCAAGCCCGGGCGAGCGTTGTCCCGATCATAATAGCGTACAGTCGCTCGGAGGAGTCCACCGTTGTAAACCGATTGCGGTGCACCCATCGTAAGTTGTGTCAGTCCTTTCGTGAAAACCGGGTTCGGCGGAAAGAAATTCGTTGTAACAATTTCTTCTACGGTACGATCATCAAGACGAATTTTGTCGAAAGCCTCCAATGCCCATCGGTATTCCGCACTCAATATCTTCTCGGGCCAATTGGGATTTAACCCATCGTAATATTGAAAACGGGCAAACTCTGTTTCGCCGCCATTCTTTTCGCCACCCCTGTCTCCAATTTCATTCCAATCGCGCTCGACCTCCCCATCTCGTATCTTCGTAATCAGTTCATAGTCTTCTGTAGACATTGAGGCATGATATAGGTGGGCAAGTTCCTGCATCCGCCACGGAATTGGTCCTGTGTAGACACCTCTCTTGGGCAGGATGTCATCATTTGAGGGACCGACGGGCGGATCATAGCACCAACCATCGGGACCGTATCGCGTCGGCATGATAAGCTGACCATCTTCCCGTGTTATCGAATTCTCCAACAGCAGCTGAATCTGTGAGCGGAGAAGTTCGAGATAACCGTAGTCCCCGGTGAGCAGTAAGGCACATTCTGCGGCGATGGTAAGTGAGTGAAACATGATATTATAGCCCTGATAGTGGTTCCAACCATACTGTCCACCCCACCACCCACCGTTGCGGTGCTCACCAATCTTTCCGGTAGGCCCCACATTGTCAGGCATAATCCCGTTATTGCGACGCATCCGATCCAGCCAAGCCTCCGTGTATTCCAATACCCACCGCTTGTACTTCTCATCGCCTGTATACAGGTAAGCATTGGTAACGAGCGCGGTAGCACCCAAACTATTGGGAGTGTCGGCCTGTAAGACCATCTTCTCGAACAGTTCGACAATCTCTTCCCTACGCTTTGGATCTTCATACCAATTCAGTTCAAGGTCTTCGACGATTGGATAAAGACTCGCACGCACACCGTAATAGTTGACCTCCCCGCCTAGATATCTTCCGGCGAGCAGCATGGTGTTCACGAAATTCGCATCTGCATGTAATCTCGGTCCCTGACTAGAATGAAATGGAGATCGAAGGATCTTATGCTCAGGGTCGTAATTGGGGGCTTCCGGATCTTCACCGATGAACATCGCAGCAAATCTTCGTGCCCGACGGACATTCTCCGAAACCGTAGGACAAGCAACGCCGAAATCGTAGAACGCCATGTTGCCCTCACCGAGATGATGCCACTCCGTAGATTGCGCCAGATTCCAGAACTCATTGTACATCGACGGTCTGAACACTTTTGTAAAATCATTGTGTCGAAGGCGATGATTGAAGCTGTCATCACTAATTCGGGTCGACGCGTTCCAGCCCTGTAGCGCAAGGTTGAGTAGGCTCTCATCGGCACCGATGGCGTAGAACAGACACCAATTGTAGAACTGTTCGTACAAATCGTCGAAATCTTCGGCGAAGTAAAGGGCACCCCCCGGCTCCGTATACTTCTTGAACATCACGGGGGCAGCTTCCTCCATGAGGTCAATCAGGTTACGCTCCATCAACGCCCATCCGGGTGGCGCAGAGATATTAGTCGCCTTGATGGAAACCATTTCAGGCATAGAGACTCCATTTGTGGAAACGTTCGTCGTCATCCTTCACTCCTTATTGGAAACCGTATTCCGAATTCGTAATTGATTGGCTGGAAGCCACGAGTCAGCTCCAGAAAGAACTGGTACTTGTGTGCCTGCTCAAGCTGCATCATTGAATCATCTACCAAGCAACCCAACCACCATCAACAGCGATGGTTTGTCCCGTCACCCAGTTGGCAGCGTCCGAAGCGAGATACAGCACTGCGCCAACAACCTCTTCGACCTCACCGACCCGTCCCATCGGAATGCGACGTACAACATCATCATAAAACTCCTTGCGCTTTAGGAGCTCATTGGCAAGCGGCGTCCGTGTAAACGCAGGCGCAACAGTATTCACCGTTACGTTGTGTGGTGCCCATTCGACCGCGAGTCCTTTTGTCAATGCCACAACCCCACCTTTGCTGCCGGAGTAAATCGTTCGTAACGGACCACCCACCAACGCCATCGTTGAGGTGATGTTGATGATTTTTCCGCTTTCCCGTTCAATCATCGGTTTCACGAGCGTCTGTGTGAGGAAAAATAATCCCTTGAGATTCAAGTCGTAAACAGTGTCCCAATCGTCCTCAGTTACTTCAAGTGCAGGCTTCGGGCGGTTCGTACCAGCGTTATTGACAAGAACATCAACCCGTCCCCAGACATCGATCGCCTCTTGTGCACCGCGTTCAATTTCATCCATTTTGCTCGCATCGAAAACGACGGGTTCAGCGTTACCGCCCGCTGCCCGTATCTCTTCCGCAACCTCTTCGAGATCTGAGAGCGTCCGGCTATTCAGAATTACATCAGCACCCATCTGTGCCGCAGCGAGTGCGAGACCTCGACCGATGCCTTTACCTGCACCTGTAACTAACATCACCTTACCGTTAAGATCAAATCCGGGAAACCCCATAATAAACCTCCATTTTTGTATGATGCGTAATACGCGAATTCAAACGTTGAACCTATCCATCAACTGATAAACCTATTTCTCTTGTTGAGCCAAGGCTAACTTCAATGTGTTTTCTAATAGCATCGCGCGTGTCATCGGACCGACGCCACCGGGGACAGGTGTGATAAAGCCGGCAACCTCCTTGACACCCTCATAATCAATATCACCGACAAAACCATTCTCAGCGATAGTAATTCCCACATCAATCACGACCGCCCCCGGTTTTACCATATCCGCCGTAATCAGCTGGGGTCTGCCGGCTGCTGCAATCAAAATGTCTCCTTGCCGGGTTTCCGATGCAAGCTCGCGAGTCCTCGTGTGGCAGTAGGTGACCGTCGCATTACGGTTGAGCAGCATCAACCCGACAGGTTTGCCAACTAGGCTGCTGCGCCCCACACAAACCGCATGACTCCCTTCGATCTCCACACCTATTGATTCGATGAGGCGGATAATTCCTGCCGGCGTGCACGGAACAGTCTGTTCACGGTTGATGAGGAGATTGCCTAAGTTCACAAGGGTCAACCCATCGGCGTCCTTTGCAGGCACGATTGTGTTGATAATAGCGTCTCCATCAATAGAATCAGGAACTGGCATTTGAGCAATAATTCCGTGTATATCCTCACGACCGTTCAACGTGTGAATCTGCTCTATGACCGCTGCCTGCGGCGTCTCCGCCGGCATTCGATGTACCTCCGAATGAAAGCCAACATATTGACAATCTTTCTCCTTGTTACTGACATAGACCGTCGAAGCGGGATCGTTTCCAACTTGGACCACTGCAAGTCCGGGGGTAAATTTCAGTTTCTTCACTTGGCGTCGAATTTCGCGCCGAACAGATCTGGCGAGCTGTTTTCCATCAATAATTTTCGCCCCGATTTCATCGGGATCCAGAGCAACTGGCAATCGTGAACCCTCCCCATCAAGTGATGTAATATTTGCAAAAATGCTTCTTTCGTTCAAAGTTATTGCTGAATTTTGCAACGCGTTATTATATCATATCTTGTGCCGCGTATCTATTATTTCTTTGATGTAAAGGTAGACTGATGTGTTCACCTATCGGAAATCCCTTGCAACGTAAAACATGAAGAAAGAAAAGGATCGCGTAAACAAAGAGACAATAAGGCAAGTTAGACTCAAAAAACATCAACGTAATTCTTAATCCAAAGGCTCTGACTACTTCTGCGCTATCACGCCTCTTTTGGCTCCCGGTATCTGTTCATGGGGAAACTTTTCGTAACGTCGTATTTCTTACTCATTGGCATTTTCATTTTCGTGCCTTATACCGCAAAGTCCGAGGGCGACCCGCTCCAATTGCCACCCCTTTCCCTTTTGCAGAAAACCGAATCTACCCGATTCAAAGATCTTCCTGATTCTTTTATTCTAAAGCATTGGCCCCCCATCCGTGACAGTGAACGCGTAACAATTAACGGTGTGCGACTCACCAAAAACTTGGATTATCTCATCGATTACGGCGCGGGAACGCTCAGGTTCCTGAAGGACTACCCTCCCGAAGCCACCGTTCAAATTACCTACCGGGCTTTGCCCTTCGCAATCAAAAAGGGGTATAAACGAGATCTCTTTCGACAAGATCAACCGTTGGAGCAACCGTCTAGTGAAATCAAACTTGAACCCCGTCCAGATCTGCCCCGACAACGTCCACCGGAATCAGCACTGCCTCCAGTGCAGGTGACAGGGACTCACACATTCGGTGTCTCGGCTGGCAGCAATAGAGCATTGTCCCCGGAACGAGCCTTGCGAATCAGTGTTGACGGCAAAGTTTCGGAGAATGTCAGTGTCACAGCACTGCTTTCAGACCAAGACCTGCCCATCCAACCTGAAGGCACAACCGAAGATATTCAAGATATAGATCAGAAACTCATCCGCATCACAAGTCCACATGTCACGGGATTGTTGGGTGATTTTGAGGGATCGCTTGGCGATACGGATATATTCTTTAATCGTGCGCTAGAGGGGGTGCAGGTCTCAGGAGATTTTAAGTGGGGAAAATTTCATCTCATACCGAGTGCTATCCCCAAGGGGCAGTCTGCCAGCAAGACAATTAGGGGCGAGGAGGGACGCAGCGAATATCGCATTGATGCCAATGGTGAGTTTGTCATCGTGAAAGCGGGCACCGAAATTGTTTGGTTGAACGGTCAACGGATGCGGCGTGGAGAAAACAATGATTACGTGATCCGTGACTACGGCGATCCTATTATTGAATTCACAAGCAAACACTTAATCACAAGTAACGATGTAATCCGCGTCGATTTTGAATATATCCCCGAAGACTTGGCGTATCAGCGAAATCTACAAGGCGTCAGCGGTGTGCTGAATCTGCCCGGCGAGCGTGTCACGGTTGGATTCGGCTACGCTGTTGAATCGGATCTAAATGATCCGGAAAATGCGTTCATTATTATAAATGAAGGGGAGTTTGAGGCACTTCAGCGAAACGAGTTGGACGCAGACGGGGCTGGCAACCTCCTCATCGCGCCACAGCGACGCACCGTATGGGACATCAGCGGACGCCTCGATTTCACCGAAAGTCAAGGTTTCCTACAACACGCCCCGACACTGGAAGGACAGATTGCTTTCGGCGCATTGGATCAGAACACTTTCTCCAACCGAGATCGTAAAACACTGAGTAGAGCTTGGAAACTCCTCGCCAACTCATCAACCGAGAAGTTGCTATTGAATCTGGAACTCCGATCTCTCGATGCGGACTTCGTACCTGTCGGCGCGTCGAGCACCAACCGCACACGGTTTCGATACGAGGAACAGTACACCGATGAACAGTTCGACGACCTGTATCTATTGGGTGACGTGGGTACAGCCCAAACCCCCGATGAAAAGGCCGTAGATCTCGACCTACAGGTAAAGCCGGTCACTTGGCTCAAACTCGATTACGGCTTAGGACGCACAGAGGAACGTTTCAAGAAATCAACAAATCAGCAAAGTCTCAACGGTTTCGATACAGCTACCCCACTCGCCGATGTTACCCTTCGCAACAATCTCAACGGCGGATTTGATTTCAATCCACGGGAAGGACTGATGAAACGCCCATACCTCCCCCGCCTCAGAGGCGATTATCGAAGGAGCACCTCGAAAGTCAGGGGACAAGACCAATTCCGTAAAGCCCGTAGACATGGACAACTCTCCCAACGCATTCTCCTGCTTAATCTAAACGCCTCCATCGAACAGTTGGAAGCAATTGACCTCGATTTCGACGATAACGTGAACCTCAACCGAAAACGAAATATTTCAACGGGACGGCTCGATCTTGTCGACTTTCGGTGGGTATCAATTAACACGAAATACGCGATCGAAAGGGCTTTCGATAAAGAACCTCTACTCACCCTTGATGGAAAGGCATTAGGCTTCTCGGATTGGCAGCAGGAGACGAGCGCGAGGACCTGGACGGCGGGTCTCTTTTCTCAGCCGCGCAAGTGGGCAAACGTCTCGACCAATATCTCCCGGCGGGTGTTCAAAGCGGAGCGAGAATCAAACTCCGACTCAAAGACACAGTTGGCGGATATTGAAATGCGCCTCACGCCATTCAACCGCGCATTGGACGGGCAGCTCACCTATGAACTCGACAAGAAATTGGCGACAGAACGACGCGAAATCTTCACAAACATAAATCCGTTTACAGGACGGGAAATTAAGCCGGGTGAAGGACATTACGTCAAAATTGACGATCTGCATTACAGAGAAGATTTCGAGGAGGGTGACTATATCAAATTCATCCAGAATGTCGAGGACAAGCCCGTTTCTGCAATTGATATGAAGTTGAGCCTGCGTTTTCAGCCCCGACGCTTCACGTCGCGTCGGAGGAGTAACGTAACCACGAGCTCCAAGCAAACCGAAACACAGAGAAACTTAGTATGGTTAGCAAATGCTATTCGCGGTCAGGCTGTTATCAATATAACCGAAGAACAGGAAGATCCAGATCCAGCAAGTCTTTATCTGTTGCGTAATCTGCGAAACGAACGCACAATTTTTGGGAGAGTCAACCAGCGGTATCGACTCGACTTTTCCCCATCGCCGCTATTGAGTCTAGACCTCGGATATGATACCAATCGTCTCCTCAACAAGCGAATTAATAACAGGGAACGACGACGACATAGCCGGGATTGGGAGGTGGACTTAACGCTGAACCCAACATCGAAACTCTCATTCAAGACAAAATGGGAACAGCGGCGGGAAGATGAACAGTTTACTGAACTCGATCCAGACGGGAACGCATCAGAAGCGATTTCCGATCTGACGCAGTTTGAGCGCACAAACACGCTTGAATGCAACTATGAACTCAGTCGTGTTTTGCAGTTTGGCGTTGCCGGCAGCCACGAATCTACTGCCGATCGTGAACATCTTGATGACACGCCGGAAGCCCGAACCCGAACTTTCTCGTTGGAAAATCGGCTAACCTATTCCTTTATCAACAAAGGCCGATTTGATTTTACCTATCGACTCAATCACGGAAGCAGCGAGGGCGGGATACCTTTCACACGATATAACTTCTACGAAGGGGTGAGCCACGAAGTCCGTATCACTGCGGATTATAAAGTTCGGAAGGTCACAGATCTGCTACTACGATTCAATTATCGCCTGCTTTCAACGAAACAGACCAAACCAGAGCACCGGGTGGGGATGGAAGTCGTAGCGGAGTTGTAACTAAAGTTAGTACAATTTTTAGGTAAAAAAAGGCAGAAAAGAGGTTATCCTTTCAGAAATCACCACAATTTTGAAAGGAGACTTAAATGAACCTCATACTTCTGCCTCAGCCATATTTTAACCTGCTTTCGTCCGTTATTCAACTGTCAAAACTTCGCCTTGTTCTGCACCTTCATTTTGTGGCTTATCGCTCACCGGCATCAAGCGACTCTCACTGAGATTTATCAAGCCGTTCTCCCCAAGAGCGGATACAGTTCATCGGTAGGGAACGCACATCTGCGTTCCTTACATCAACGACTCCAAGATTGCCTAAAGCCCCCAATGCTCATCAATCTCTTGCTGGTATCCATCGACCTTTCCATCAAGCACATCAGCGATAGTTACGACCTCTCCGCAATGCCCTGACTCATAAATTGCGATTGAGATGGCTTTGGCTTGCAAACCGGTCCGGCCATCCACTTCCGGTGACCGCCGATTCCGGATTGCGTCGATGAAGTCGTAGATCTCCAAGGCGAAACCGTCCTCAATTTCATGGGGAAAAAGCCGTGCTTTCTCTTCATCGCTCAACGTCTCAAGGTACATTTCGCGGAGTTCTCGCATATTGTATCTTGTCCCATCAAGTCTTTCCGCCTCCCCTCGGTCCTTAGCTGTAAAGGGATGAAAGACATCGCCGCTGTCACGAATGACACCCTCGGCACCGTAGAAAGCAACATTCAGATGGTTAGCGCACGGTGCGGCAACTGTCCAACTCCACGTCCCGACCACGCCACTCTTGAAAGTGATGATTGCCACCCAAGTATCCTCATGGCAGGTGGGCACCTTCCCTTTTTCGGCGTGATTGGCGAATCGTCCATCAATTTGACGGACTTCAGCGTAAACCTTTTCGACATCACCGAAGAAGTAGCGGATGGTGTCCATCATATGCGCGCCGCTGTCCATCACCATACCGCCGCCGCTGAACTCTTTGCCTAACCGCCAATGCCAATCCCCAATACTTGCTGGATCGTTCCAAGCCGCGGATTGTGCGAAGAACATTCGGGGTGTCCCGATAATGTTTCCTTCGTTAAGTGCCCATTTGACAGTTCGTTGTCCGGGTGTCCTGCGACAATTCTCTGCCGTAGCGGTAAGTCGTCCATGTTTCTCCGCGACTTCAATCATCTTCTGGCTTGCTTTTATTGTTACGCCAAACGGCTTCTCCGTCATAATATCAACGCCTGATTCAAGACACGGGATGGCGGAGATATGGTGATAAGCATGTGACGTACAGATATCCGCTCCATCCAAATCTTCTGCTTTTAGCATTTCTTCAACATCATCGTAAACGCGGGGCATGGTCCCCTGCAATTCTGCAACCTGTTCCGCATAATTTTTCGCCGCTTCCCTACGCACATCACACGTTGCCTCAATTGAAAAGGTATTAACCCCTTTTTCCACGAGTGCTTGATAGCCTCGCAGATGTGCATTTGCGATTCCACCACAACCAATGACCGCTAAACCAACCTTATCTGACACAGCTTTCCCCCTATAATTCATGAACCTTGGATAGAGTTAGAATAAAATCTTGACTTTTTGACAGCTTCAGTTTACTATACCTACAGCCATATAACTTTGTCAATGATGTTTTCATGATGCCTTATATTTTGCATGATTTGCGTTTTTCGGACTAAGAATAAACAGGGAAAGATTTCGCATGACGGTTGGAAAAGTTGTGGGAACTGTCGTTGCCACACGAAAAGATGAAAAACTGGTCGGTAGTAAGTTGCTGATTGTGCAGGATACCGAGCTAGATGGAACGCTCCTCAGTCGATATACGGTGGCTGTTGATGCTGTTGGTGCGGGCGTCGGCGAGCTGGTGCTCACCGCAGCAGGAAGTTCAGCGCGCCAAACTGATGCCACCAAAAACAAGCCTATTGATGCGGTGGTCATGGCGATTATCGATTCGATCGAGGTGCACGGGGAAATCCAGTTTCAGAAGTAGCGATTAATATACTTCTTTAGGGGCTGTCAGTTGTCCATATCAACATGGTTGCAAATTCAACAGATTTACCTCTTGGAATTGAACTCATCAAGCGAATCCGCTGGCTTGTTAAACTCCGCTGGATTGCCATAACGGGTGTCTTGCTGACTGTAAGCATTGCAAGCTGGGGGCTCCACATTATTGACAATCCAACGCCGTTGTATATCATCGCGGCATTGATGACCCTTTACAACTTTGAACCGCAAATCTATCCCAAACATCTTACAGAAAAGCCGCTCGTATCAATTCAGCGTCATGCGGGCAGACATATTATCTTAGATTTGTTCTCTTTGACAGCACTCATCCACTTTAGCGGTGGCGTCGAGAACCCGTTTATTTTCTATTTTATCTTTCATCTCGTTATCGCGAGCATACTCCTTTCTAAAAAAGTTAGTTACATCCTTGCCACACTCAATACAATCCTTTTAAGTGCTCTCATTTTCTTGGAGTATTACTACGTCCTACCCCATTACCATCTACAGAATTTTCTGCCTGTAACCCTCTGGCGAGATCCGATTTACATCTCAAGTGTGCTGTTCGTGTTCACTAGTACCCTATTTTTCTCTGTCTATCTTGCAACATCAATTATGGATACCGCGAGAGCGCGTGAAGCGGAGACCCGTGAATTGAAAGACAATCTTGAGGAAAAGGTTGTTGAATTAGAAGAGACAAGGGGTGCGGTGCTTTTCGAGCGAAATAAACTCACATCGATTATTGAATGTATGCAGGAAGGGGTTATCTTTGTCGATGACAAGAACCATGTGTCACTTTTTAATAAGGCAGGACAGCAGATTCAAAAGGAGCAATTCGGACTCGATACAGAAGCCCTCCAATCCCCAGAGGCTGACGGGGTACTCCTGCAAATCGCAGAGGGTTTATCGAAGGGACACGCAGTGATTGAACAGCAGAGTCTACAGATTAAGGATAAATTCTTTGAAAACACGTATGCCGCCGTGCGTGACAGGGATGACAACTACTTAGGCACGGTTTTGGTTTGTCGAGACGTGACCGATCGGAAACGGATGGAGCAGCAGATGGTTCAATCAGAAAAGATGGCGGCGATAGGCGAGTTGGCCTCAGGGGTTGCACATGAGATTAATAATCCCCTTGACGGTCTACTCAACTGCATCCTTCGGATAAAGCGCGATCCGCAGAACGAACGACAGACCAAAGAATACTTGGGGCTCATGGAGGAAGCACTCAGACGGATTGAATCGACTGTCGGGCAGCTTCTCAATTTCTCACGTCAACGTGATCTGGAACTCACGTCAGTGTCTCTTAATGAGGTTGTCACCGAAGTTGTTGGTCTGATTGCGTACAGCGCTGACGAAAAGGATATTCAGATTGAGAAACATTTCCAAGAAGAACTGGAGCTAATCCGTGGGGACAAACACCTATTGGAGCAGGTTGTCCTAAACCTTGCCCTAAATGCGATTGCGGCTATGCCCGATGGTGGTGTATTGTCCTTCAAAACTGGGGAGATCGGCTTTGATGCGCTACTTGGTAAATCGACAATTTTCGTTCAAGTAACGGACACAGGAATCGGCATCCCCACGTCTGTTCAAGATCGGATTTTTGACCCGTTTTATACCACGAAGATTACTGAGAAAGGCACGGGACTGGGACTCTCGGTATCCAACCGAATCATCAGACAACATGAAGGTGTCATCGAATTCGATAGTAAGATGGATCAGGGTTCCGTGTTCACCGTCAAATTACCGATTAGGAGAGGGGTGGAAAAGGATTGAAAGTACTGGTTGTTGATGATGAAAAAATCAAACTAATTACACTACGAGATGATTTGCGCGAAGCGAGCTACGATACTATTGCGGTCGAGTCTCCAGCACTTGGACTCCAACTTGTGCAGAACGAACATTTCGATGTGCTTGTTACTGATTTGCGCCTACCGAAGATGCACGGCATTGAATTTCTCAAGCGCGTCCAGAAGGAACAACCCCATATTATTGTGATTGTCATGACCGCTTATGCGAGTGTTGAAACTGCTGTGGAAGCGATGAAATTCGGGGCGTATAACTATATCAAGAAACCTTTTTCCAGCGAAGAACTGATTAAGATGCTGGATAAACTGAAAATGCTGCACGGCAGAGATAAACAGCGTTCACAACTAAAAGTTCCTATGAAAGGACGGTCTCCATATCATCATATTATCGGGAAAAGTCAAGCGATACAAGACCTCTTTGACCTGCTTGAAAATATCTCCGATACTCAGAGTACTGTGCTAATCTATGGGGAACATGGCACAGGAAAAACACTCGTTGCAAAATCCATTCATTTTAACAGTGGGCGTAGATTCCACTCCTTTAGGATCGCAAACTGCTCAGGCGTGCCTACCGAAGCGTTAGATCGAGAGCTATTTGGAGACAAGCAGACGGAAAACGAGTTTGGGCGTAGAGGGACACTTTTTCTTCAAGATATTGATGCCCTTTCCATTGCCCTACAGGTCAAATTTCTACGGGCACTAGAGGGGCAGCAGTTGAACCTAGACAGAAGCACACAAGGAGAGGATGTACGGATTATTGCTGCGACGACCAAGAATTTGCGGACGAAGGTTCAGAATGGGGAATTTCGAGACGATCTCTTTTACCGTCTAAATGTTGTCCCGATTTTTCTGCCACCGTTGCGTGAGCGGGTCGAGGATATTCCCCTTCTGATTAATCATTTTTTAGATCTGTTCTCGCCTAATGCTCCTATCCATATTGCTCCCGAAGCTGTTGCGGTGCTCGCAGCATATCCATGGCCCGGCAATGTCCGCGAATTAGAAAATGTGATCGAACGGCTTGTAACGGTTGGAGACGGTGCAGATATTACTCCCGATGATATTCCGCTTGAATTGAAACTACCGGCACAGATAAGCTTAGATGAGACGTTGAGTGAGATATCCTTCCAAGAGATTATCCGGTCGACCGAGCGTGAACTCATCGGTTGGGCAATGAAAAAAGCACAGGGGAACAAAACGCAAGCCGCAAAGCTGCTCAAAATGAAACCCTCAACCTTCCGCGATACCCTTGCCAAGTATATTGACCAGATCGAATGGCAGGCGTGAAGGGGAAGCGTACAAACCAAATGAATCAGAAACAGGCGCGCGAGCGGCTTCGAGCGGAAGTCCTCCGCAAAAGGGACAGCATTCCACCAAGTGTGAGAGCTGAACTAAGCCGACGGATTGTTGACCGTGCAATCAATTGGATTGAGGTGAACCGAGCCAATGCAGTCCTAATCTACCTCGACATGCGAAGTGAGGTGGAGACCGGTGGGTTGCTTGATTATCTGTTGGTTCAGAATAAAATTGCGCTTGCCCCTGTGATGCGTATGAAGCAGCGAAACCTTACACCATATCGTATCGTAGATGCGAAAAAAGATCTTATTCTCCACCCATACGGTATGTATCAGCCGAACCGGGCAACCTGTTCTCCCTTTCCTTTGAACCAGATCGATTTAATTTTTGTTCCCGGTGTCGCTTTTGACCTCAAGGGCTACCGGATCGGATACGGTGCCGGTTTCTATGATCGATTCCTACCGCAATGTCCACAAGCAGTTTGGATTGGGTTGGCTTACAAAGCGCAAATGGTGGCAGATACCTTTCCGCAGGCTTGGGACGTCCCTCTCCATCAAATCCTCACAGAGGACGCGTGATATTTGTTGACGATTTTTAATCCGTGGGGGATTGCTTGAATACGTCTGCCTATGTTTTTGTACATCGTGTGCTGTGCCCAATTTTACGCTTGACATGGGATGGGGCTATGATATAATTCTTTCGTTTGGGGTGAACGGTTTAGGCTGTTTAGCAAGCACTCTTCCAAATCAGCGTAGGAAAGGAGGGTATGCCTGATTGGGTGAAACGAAAACGAGGGACATTCAGAAAGAGATGGGTGGTAACCACATACCTGTTCTAGTCGATGAAGTGATTCAATTTTTAGAACCGAAAAATCACGGTTTTTATGTGGATGGCACAGTTGGATTAGGTGGGCATGCCGCTGTTATTTTACATCAGTCTGCGCCGAAAGGGTTTCTACTTGGGATTGATTTGGACTCGGAGGCGTTGGCTATTGCCAAGCAGAAACTACATGAATACAAGGAACGGGTGACACTCGTTGATGGTAATTTTGCCCACTTGGATCGGCTGCACCAGTTGTCTCAGGGTTCGGGGGGAACGGAAGCAATGATTCCGCAAATTGATGGCATTTTACTAGACCTCGGAGTGTCATCTTTGCAACTTGATACGCCAGCGAGAGGGTTTAGTTTCACCCACTCTGGTCCCTTAGATATGCGGATGGATACTAGCCAGTCTCTATCAGCAGCGCGCGTCGTAAACCGCCATCCAGAGGACGCGCTTGCAATGATTTTTACGCAATTCGGTCAAGAGCGTTGGGCGAAAAAAATTGCGCGCCAGATTGTTCACGCCCGAAAACGCAAGTCTATCTCAACAACCGGTCAACTGGCTGAAATCGTTCTGGATGCGATTCCCCCCAAATCAACAGGTTGGCGCATCCATCCCGCGACACGGGTTTTTCAAGCGTTACGAATCTTTATTAACGATGAGCTTAAAAACCTGCATTCCGGGATACATTCCGCTGCTGCTGCTTTGAAGCCCGGTGGACGCTTATGCATCATCTCTTTCCATTCTCTCGAAGATCGAATTGTTAAAGAACAGTTTCGCACTCTATCGCGTGGCTGTATCTGCCCACCGAAGACCCCTATCTGTGTGTGTCAGCATACACCTACTCTTCAAATACTAACCAAACGTCCAATAGTTCCAACCCCCGATGAAATTCGACACAATCCTCGATCCCGAAGCGCAAAATTACGGGTTGCGATGAAGATCTACGAATCTAAAACCCAAGATTAAACGTTTCTTAAAAACCGGACGAGGCGGTTTGCAAAGGAATCATCAGAGACTATTACAATCATGAAATATCAAAAACCAGTTCCATCGTCAAAATTTCATCCCTTTGCATACCTCGCGCTTGCCATTTATATTGGTATCTTTTTTTTAAGTGCATGGTTTGCGTCAAGCCAGCACAAGGTTGCGCTGCAAATGCGTGAGGACTTTGAGCAGCGAAGAGATCAACTCCACAACGAAATCAATAGGCTCAAAATACAGGAAACGAAACTCACTTCTATTGAACGGATTCACGAAATCGCTAAGGATCTTCAGATGGTTCAACCCTCCCAGCAAGCCCATGTGCTGCGTGCTGATTAAGATCTGTGAATCGAGTGTTTATAGTGGATCTTAGAATTAATGAAACACCCAAAATCGGCGCAGTTGCAAACAGCGCCTACTAAACATGGGGAGCGAAAGTGTTCATTTATTTTTTGAATTCACTATAATTGCGTGCTCAATCTTTGGGACATCACAGAATACACCCTTCCTTGGGGCTGTTTCCTACAGTGTGATTTGTGAACGTGAAATGTAGTGGGTGAAATGCTTCATGTTTCAGGCAAGCAATTCAATCTGTGTGGAGTTCTTCACTAGTCGTGCACGCTGTTACACTTCTGCATTAATACCTTATGAAAATACTGGAAACAATCCCAATGCTTTAGCGTTGGATCAGACCGCGTAATTTTAGTTGATTTTCTTGGCAAAGTAGGGGGTACTTGGTTTGTCTTTCGGTGGGAGAATGTCAACTCTATCGCACGATAGGGTCTGCCACAATCCACTGACATGGACACGAAAGACAGAAAGACACTTCCAATGTTAAAAACTCACAAAATCGCATTAGATCCAAACAACATTCAATCGACCCAATTCGCTCAACATTGTGGGTATGCACGTGTTGCGTATAATCACGTTCTTGCTGATTTCAAGGACGGCTTAACCAATGGGGAGTGGCGTTCACACATAGAGTTAAACAAGCGATTTAACTCAGTTAAACGTGAGCAATATGAGTGGTGTGACGAGTTAAATCAACGTGCTGCTTATAATGCGATTTACTTTAATTTCCACAACGCAGTCAAACGTTGGCAGTCAGGTGAGAGTCGGTTTCCGAAATTCAAGAAGCGTTCTAAGGGTCAAAGTTTTCAAGCAGACGCCGGTCGAGGCACAACTATTATCGAAGGACAGCGTATAAAACTACCCAAGATAGGTTGGGTTCGCATGTTCCAAACACTTCGACACCTCGGCACTATCGTCAAAGTTGTAATCTCAAAGACTGCTAACCGTTGGTTCGCTTCTATCACTGTAGATACTTTCGCTAACGATACTATTGCTGCCAATGGACATCTGCCTGTTGTTGGTGTTGACGTAGGTATCAATCACTTAGCGGTCACGTCCGAAGGTGTATATCACGAAAACCCCAAAGCCTTAAAGCGTTACGAGCGGAAGCTAAAACGGTTGCAACGTCAGTTAAGCCGTCAGCAAAAAGGGAGTCGGAATTGGCATAAGACGAAAGCGAAACTTGCCAAGCTACACTACCGTATCGCCTGCATTCGACAGGACGCTCAACACAAGGCAACAACGGGTATCGTCAATGGTGCGAGTCGTATTGGGATTGAGTCGCTAAATGTCGCCGGTATGTTAAAAAACCACAGATTTGCAAAGGCATTATCGGACGCTTCATTATCCAGTTTTCTGTCTATGCTCACATACAAAGCAGAACGGTTAGGCGTTAAAATTGTAGAGGCAGACCCCTTCTACCCGTCGAGTAAGACGTGCTCGGCTTGTGGGGCAAAAGACAAAGGCCTGTCACTATCGGATAGGACTTACCATTGCAGCGATTGTGGGCATACCCAAGACCGAGACCTTAACGCTGCGATAAATCTACGAACCGTCGCCGTGGGACACACGGAGACGTAAAACGCTTGTCCGCAAGGATCCCGATTTATCGGGGTGGAGAGATAGTAAGACCACACCAGCCATACGTGGCTTGTCTCGTCGAAACAAGAAAATAGCATGGAGATACTAATGTCTACCAATCAGTCTATTCAGAATCCCAAGGCTTTAGACTTGGGAGCAGTCAACAATATATCTTTTTCCCGGATTACAATTGTATGGGTCGGTTTGGAACTCTGCTTAGGATTATTGATAGGACGTTTGTTTCTAATCCAGTATGTACACGGTCAGGTGCTACGCGAACGTTCTGAGAATCAGCGTAAGACGCAAGTGGGTTCTCAGGCAAAGCGCGCTACGATTTTAGATCGGCACGGAAGCGTTTTTGCAATCAATCAGGACTTAATCTCAGTCTATGCTGACCCAAAAGCGTTGAGAGATAAACCTGATGAAATTGCTGGTAAACTTGCGCCGCTACTTGATGTCTCGGAAGATAGACTTTTGTCGGTATTGCAGCAAAAGAAAAGGCGTTTTGTTTGGCTGAAAAGGAACTTAGATTATGAACGTCTTAACGCTATCCGCCAAGTCACTAGAAACATTTATGGGGTCGGATATCGAACCCATGGAAAACGGTCCTACCCAAAAGACGAGCTAGCGTCTCATATTATTGGATACACCAACTTTGAAAATAGAGGTATCGACGGGATTGAACACCAATACGATACTTACCTAAGTACTAGCAACAAAAGTAATCTTCCAGAATCACAGCCAAAAAGTAATCGAATCACTGCCGATGGTAAGAGACGCCCAATTCGTCCACCACAACTTTATCAACAAGCGGGGCAATATGGCCGCAGCATTGTCCTTACACTTGATGAGTACCTCCAACATATCACAGAAACGGAACTGACGGCCGGTTGCGAGGAATGGCAAGCGAGAGCAGGGAGTGCAGTCGTCATGCATTCCAAAAGCGGCGAGATTTTGGCATTAGCAAATTATCCGAACTACAATCTCAATCACTACTCAAGGAGTGAAGAGTCAGCCAAGCGAAATCGCGCCATCTGGATGCAATACGAGCCCGGTTCTGTATTTAAGATTGTTACTGCTGCTGCACTCCTCAACGAGAAGCTGATGTCTCCGGACTCGCGTGAGTATTGCGAGATGGGAGAATATCGTTTGTCCAATGGGCATGTTGTTCACGATATTAAGCCCAATGCGTGGCTAACGTTCAGCGAAATTATCGCAAAATCTAGTAATATCGGTGTCCTCAAGGCTGCAAGACATCTTGATAAGGAGCAGTTGGAGGTCTATACGCGCCGGTTCGGATTCGGTAAAAAAACCGGTATCGATCTGCCTTACGAACGCGTCGGCAGCTTGAGAGGCATCCAGAAGTGGGATGACTACACGATTGCCTCTGTTCCGTTTGGACAGGGAATTTCCGTGACACCTTTGCAGATGTTGAATGCTATTAATGTCATCGCTACCAAGGGTGTGCTGCTAAAGCCGTATATCACTCGGCAAATTATTGATAAGGACGGAAGCGTGATAGAGCAGTCGTCCCCCAAGCCAATTCGTCGCGTCATTTCTGCAGAAACCGCGCAGGCAATGACACAAATGCTTGTCGGGGTGACGGAAGTCGGCGGCGGGTTGAGGGCACGGGTCGAAGGATATGCTGTTGCTGGCAAAACCGGCACAGCACAGAAAGCGGAACGTGGAAAGGGATACGTCAAAGGCAAAGTGACTGTTACTTTTGCAGGTTTTCTTCCGGCGGAGGATGCGTTACTCTCAATTATTGTTGTTGTTGATGAACCGGTGGGTGCCCCGTTGAGCAGTCGTGTCACCGCCCCGATGTTCCAGAGGATTGCGAGTGAAGCGATGTGGTATTTGAATCAAAGGGATCTCTTTGTTCAGAAATCAACTTCAAGCTATGCAGGAAACCAATCAGCACTTCATTAATTAGGGTTACTTGGTTTCTATCGTCTAGGTTGCGATATCCCCGGAAGATAAGCTGCTGGAAGGAGTAAATGTGAGATGCCTGATTTGCATTACAATATTGGCACTGGTCGTTGTCAACCAAGCTGCAAGTGACGTTCGGGCTGTCCCAGACGTGGTAGGTTTAGCCTCCGGGGGAGAGTTGGTTATTGTGGGGAAACTGTTAGCAGCAGAGGAGGAAACAGACCCACAGATTCAGGTGCAGTATACAGATGTCGTCGTAGAGGTTGTCCAAGTTATTCGGAATATAACAGAACAGGAGATAAAGGTCGGTGCCACTATCAATTTTCGCCTCCCTGACGTGCCAATCGGTTATGGCAGATTTGAAGCGGAGTTTAGCAAAGAGGAAGTGGGTGATTTGCTTCTTTTGTCGCTAAGACGACCTCACCCCCGAATGACAGCGGGCCGCAGAAAAGGGTTTGACACCATTTTTGATGTTTATGGGGGAGACCACGGGAAACATACCGTTAGAATCAAAGATGACCTTCCTATGGTGTATCTGTTTGGGCTGAAACGCAGGGTTGAAGACCCACAATTTCGACGTTCACGTAATCGACGATTATATAAAGACCGTTATCAAGAGCTGGAGATTGGATTGCCTCTTGACTGGGTCTTAGAAGTGATGGATATGGCGATAGCCGTTGATGCTAGGAATCCGGCGAAAAACCCAAAATCTCCCGAAGACATACCCGCAGAAATCAGGCTTCAATATGAACGGCTTAGAAGTTTAGAAAAATTGGTTCGCAAATTAGCACGGGACGGCAGGTCAGAAGCCTCTATTATCAAAACTGCCCGCAAAGGACTTAATCAAGTTAAAGAGGAATTAGACCTAGAAGAAGGGAACGAATAAGACGAAAACAGGGTTTTCTTTTACACAGTGATTGTGTTTTTTTCGCTTTGTTCGTTATAGAATTTTCTGAAGGTCGGAGGTGGACTAGGTGGTGAACTTACATCGCTTACTCAAAGGAGTAAATATTCTCTCGTCAACTGGGGTGCTTGACAAAGACGTTACCGGCATTGCGAGCGACAGTCGAGCCGTGGAGCCGGGGTACGCCTTTGTCTGCTATGAAGGGGTCAACGTTGATGGGCACACCTTTATTCCACAAGCCCTCCAAAATGGCGCAACAACGATTGTTGGGGAAAAACCGGAGTCGATCCCATCGGGTATCACCTATATCCAAACGCCAAACGGACGTATCGCGTTCTCGCTCATCGCAGCAAACTGGTACGAGAATCCGGCAGATCGGCTGAAACTAATAGGCATTACCGGCACGAACGGCAAGACCTCAACAGCACATTTAGCGCATTCGATCTTCAACGCTGCGGGACTGAATTCGGGGCTCATGGGCACGGTAGGGACCCATTACGCAGATGTCTTTGTGGAGCCAACGATTACGACGCTTGAGCCTTTGACGCTTCACGGGTTATTTCGAGACATTGCGGATGCTGGCGTAGATTATGTGATCATGGAAACCTCATCGCAAGGGCTTGCACAACACCGATTGGCTGGGCTCACCTTTGAAACGGCGGTTTTCACCAATCTAACACAAGATCATCTCGATTACCATGGAACGATGGAAGAATACCTAAACGCCAAGATGATGCTCTTTCGGCAACTCAATCCTAACAACGGTCTGGCAATCCTGAACGCAGACGATCCCGCCTCCGATTCAATTCGTCATCAAATCACCCTCCCAAGCCTTACCTTTGGGGTTGAACAACCGGCGGATTTGTCAGTCAGCAATATCGAATCAACACTTAAACGGCTCTCATTCCTTGTGGATACACCGAAGGGAAAAATCTCAGCGAATCTGCGCCTGTTGGGGGATTACAACCTATATAACGCTCTCGCTGCGATTGGGATAGGGGTGCATCACGACTGTCCGCTTGAGGCGATCCAAGTGGGACTGGAATCTACCGTTGTGCCGGGGCGGTTTGAATTGGTTGACCGGGGACAGTCTTTTGCCGTTGTTGTGGACTACGCCCATACGCCCGACGGTTTGGAAAATCTGTTGATCGCTGCACGAAAAATTACGCAGGGCAATTTAATCTCCGTCTTCGGCTGCGGCGGAGATCGGGACAGTGGCAAACGTCCGAAGATGGGCAATATCTCCGCAACCATCGCTGATCACAGCGTAATCACCTCCGACAACCCACGCACCGAAGAGCCAGACGCGATCCTTGCCGACATTGTGGAGGGTTTACCCAACGGCGTAAGTTACGATCTGATTCAGGACCGCCGGACTGCGATCGGTCATGCGATTGAGTTGGCGAAGAGTGGTGATCTTGTCGCTATTGCGGGCAAGGGGCATGAACCGTATCAAGAGATCAATGGCGTTCGATTTGATTTCGATGACAGGGAAGTCGCGGGGGAATTTCTTGACCAGTTGAAGGCGCACTGATGAGGCAATTTCATTCAACCATAGCGTCAGGAGGTGAGATGCAATATGCCAGCATTTGAGTTTTTGATCCTACTTTTGGTGGCACTCTTTTATATTTTTCCTTTCTGGCTTCTGTTACGTGCTGTTCGCGCGATCGAAAGAATCGCGGACAAAATCGAAAAATCCCAGATAACCAAAGCACCAGAGAATAGAGCCAAATTAATCTGTTCAATCGCAGTCTGCTATTATTGTCCATTCGAGCAGACTGGACACAGCAAACAATTGCTCATACCCCATCCATCATTATGAACCTCACAATTGCTGAAATCCTACAGGCGACGCAGGGCAAACTCATCCAAGGCACTCCCAACACTGTAATAACGCAGGTTTCGACAGACTCACGGACACTTAAAAAGGGCGATCTTTTTGTCGCATTGGTCGGTGAAAAATTCGATGGACATAACTTCCTGGAAGGCGCGTGGCAGCAAGGCGCGATCGGGGCAGTTGTCTCGAAACCGGTAGCGGAGCTCTCCCAACTTGCACCGCCGACTATTGTGCAAGTAGACGACACGTTGATTGCGTTGGGAGGTATTGCCAACTGTCACCGTCGCAAGTTCGATCTGCCAATCATCGCTATCACGGGCAGCAACGGCAAGACCACGACAAAGGACATAATAACTTCTGTGTTGGCACAGCGGTTTTCTGTCTTCAACTCTGAGAAAAGTTATAATAACCAGATTGGCATTCCCTTACGATTAATGCAACTTAGCGAAGCGGATGAAATTGCTGTGTTAGAGATTGGCACGAGTTGGCCCGGAGAGATTGAGCGGTTATCGCAGATAACAACACCAACCGTTGGTGTGATCACTAACATCGGACCGGCACACTTGGAGTTGCTGGGTTCAATTGAAGGAGTTGCGAAGGAGAAAGGGGCGTTGCTGACGCATGTCGAACATGCCATCCTTAACGCCGATGATCCGATGACGCCGAGGCTTGCCGTCCGTGTGTGTGGTCAAATCACCACATTCGGTTGGCAAAATGATGCGGATATTTCTGCAGATGCAATTGAGATTGACGGTTTTGGAAAGTCCTCGTTCACGCTAAAGATTGGTGGGGACGAAACCAACAGAGTGCATTTGCCTTGTCTGGGAAAACACAATATCTACAACGCCCTTGCTGCTGCTGGCGTTGGTATCTGGGCGGGTTTAACGCCAACAGAAATCTGTACTGGACTAGAACGTTTTCAGCCGGCAGACATGCGGATGCAGCCAATTGTGCACAACAATCTACGCATTATCAACGATGCCTATAACTCAAACCCGGAGTCCCTCAAGTCTGCTTTGGCATTTCTCAGTGATATTGAAATAGCTGGCAAGCGAATTGCAATACTCGGTGATATGCTTGAGCTTGGCAAACATTCTCACGCGCTCCACCTGAAAACGGGACAGGCTATTCCGACCAATATCAATCTATTGGTTACTGTCGGTCCTCATAGTCGCGCGATTGGTGAAGGGGCAGAAGGCATCGTTGAGTCCATCATCTCCTGTGATACGCCAAAGCAAGCGGCACAAGAACTGACCCAATATGCTCAACCCGGTGATGCAGTGCTTATCAAGGGATCGCGCGGGATAAAATTGGAGCAGATCCTGGAAGAACTGATGCGTGAAATCTGAAATTTGATACCTAATAGTTTGGACAGAATCAGGCTTGAAATTGTCGGTTAAGCGGAAGGAAGCGGTTACTTTTTTTCCTCATTTCTCATTGCTTTCAATTTCCAAAGGATAAACCTTAATATCAAAAATTACCTATGCTCTACTATCTATTTTTTGAACAATTAACAGAGTTTTTTTCGCCGCTGAATGTTTTTCGTTATATCAGCTTTCGGTCCATTTATGCAACAGTAACCGCGCTACTTATAGCCCTCATCTTAGGTCCCTTCGTTATTCGACATCTGAGACGATTGAAGATTGGTCAGCATGTCCGGGATGATGGTCCCGAAACACATTTCAGCAAGGAGGGTACACCGACAATGGGGGGCGTATTGATCATTACGTCCGTGCTGATTTCAATTTTGCTATGGGCGCGCTTGGATCAGCCCTATATTTTTGTCCTCACTTTTAGTCTCCTGTGGTTTGGTGGACTCGGTTTTTTGGATGATTACCGAAAGATTACCAAGCAACAATCGCTCGGATTGAAGGGCTGGCATAAGATCTTTTTACAAACAGTCGGCGCCCTTGCCATTGCCTACTTCCTCTACCAATGGGGCCCCGTTCCCAAAGACAGTTTGACCGAAAGAACATCAATCATCATTCCTTTCTTTAAGCAACTGCGTCCAGACCTCGGCGTATTCTTTATTCCATTTGCGGCGTTCGTCATTGTCAGTGCGTCGAACGCAGTGAATCTTACGGACGGGCTTGATGGTTTGGCAATCGGCTGTACTCTGTTTGTCGCAGCAACATTTGGGGTGCTGGGCTACCTTACAAGCCACCAACAATTGGCAAATTATCTCGACATCGCCCACATTCCAGCTAGTGGAGAGGCTGCGACTATCTTCTGTGCTGCGTTGATTGGTGCCGGTGTGGGCTTTTTATGGTATAATTGTCATCCAGCACAAGTTTTCATGGGAGATACGGGTTCGTTAGCTCTCGGTGCAGCACTTGGAACGATTTCTATCTTGATCAAAGAGGAGATCTTGCTTGTGATTGTCGGTGGAATCTTTGTTGCAGAAGCACTTTCCGTAATCATCCAAGTTGTATCTTATAAAACGCGAAAAAAGCGGGTGTTCAAGATGTCGCCTCTACATCACCATTTTGAGCAACTCGGTTGGCCCGAGCCGAAGATTGTGCTCCGTTTCTGGATTATTGGGTTGATTTTGATGCTCGTTGCGCTGAGTACCCTCAAATTACGATAATGGGAAAAGAGAGAAGCCGAAAACGATGAAGATCCAATAATTATAAGGTAGTTCAAATCTGTATAAGGGGAAGACCATGCGACTACAGAATAAAATTGCCCTTGTCACCGGCGGGGCGACCGGCATCGGTGCCGCTACAACCGTGATGTATGCAAGAGAGGGAGCCAAAGTTATCATCGCTGATCTGAATGAGGCAGATGGTAAGGCAACTGTCCAATCCATTGAAGCGGCGGGTGGCTCTGCCCAGTTTATACGGACAGATGTCTCTCAAGAGGCGGACGTTGCTGCAATGGTGGAATCGGTCGAACGGGACTTTGGGAGACTTGATGTGTTGGTAACCTGTGCTGGCATCCTGCTAGGTGCAGCGGTGCGTATTGATCAGTTCGATGTGGACGCGTGGGATGCAGTCATCAGGGTCAACTTGAGGGGGACCTTCCTGTGCACTAAACATACTGTCCCGTTAATAGAAAAAAGTGGCGGTGGGGTAATTGTGCTGATTGCGTCGGGAGCAGGGGTAACGGGGCCCAGTGCATCTGTCGCCTACGGTGCTAGCAAAGGTGGTGTGCGAGGATTGGGATTTACCTTAAAAAACCAAGTCGAGCCGTTGAATATCCGAGTGCACGTTGTTTGTCCCGGCAATCTCAATACCCCCTTGAAACTCAGGGCGATCGCTGAAATTGCAGAAAGGGGTGGAGAATCACCTGAAGCTGCTGTCGCTGCTGCACAGTCTACTCTATTCAAGCCGGAAGAGGTCGCCAAGGTGCTGACAGATCTCGCTTCTGATGCGGGGGTAAATGCTGAAGAACTTGTATTTACGAAGTGATCCAAGCTGCTTGTTTTCTGTGATCAAGAATATGAAAATCCGACCTACAGATTTTCTAGCAACTTGCGTTATTGTATATAAAAAAATTGTTCTCGTTGGCAGCAGCAATTCTCTATTCATTTTTTGTAAAATTCTGCTGCGAGGAAATAACTCTTTACATTTTTGGTGACTTTAGTATATAATGAACCGTATATTACTGCGAAATAGAGTGGATTGAGTCGTAACGAAAAGGGAAGGTGGATGGTTTTATCAGATCGGGATATTGTTCGTTATCAGGAAATGGGGAAGATTAAGATCACTCCTCCCCCGGATCTCGCTAAACAGCTCGGTTCCTGTTCCATTGATTTTCGGCTAGGGAATACCTTCCGGTTGTTTGAGCACAGTAAGTACCCCTATATCGATCTCCGTGAAGAGATTGATCTCAACGAGCTGATGCACAAGATGGAAGTCCCCGATGGTGAAGCGTTTACCATGCAGCCGGGGGAATTTGTCCTCGCGGCAACGCTTGAAACCCTTGAGCTAGCCGACGATGTGATGGCGCGGCTCGAAGGTCGTAGTAGCCTTGGTAGACTTGGCATTATTGTCCACAGCACGGCGGGGCTTTTTGATCCAGGTTGGGTTGGGACTGCGACATTGGAGCTGGGAAATCTGGGGCGGATGCCCGTTAAACTCTACCCCGGTATGCGAATCTGTGCATTTACATTTGAAGAGTTATCCTCGCCGGCGAAAGTGCCTTATCGTCGAAAACCGGGTAACAAGTATGCGGGACAAGTTGAGCCGGAAGCCAGTCGTTTTGTGAGAGATTTGAATCAGTAGGTAATAACATTGCTAAAAACTTTAGCAGTGATCTGCCCAATAATTCAGCATCTATGGATTGAGGCATTTATATCACTCCACTAATTTTTTGCTAAAAGGATATCTCACATAGTAAGCCAATTAGGAGCAAGCTACCTATCAGAGCCAATTCTCTGCTACAAATAAGAAAAAACGAGGTAGAGAAAATTCGGTGCTGACTTTTCATTTTAACAGCGATTTACCTATTGGCATATCGCTTGCTCTATATCTTTAAGGTGTCCCGTTTTCAAATTCCATAGTTTCCAATAATTCGTTGAGTAGGGTGTATGAAAGTGGTAAAAATGTCTCCCCTTGAGAGGCTTCTTATAAGCGTTCTTAACGAGCCTGTTGGGCAGTGCCAACCCTGCTTAGTTTAACCATCATTGCTTGGCTCAATATTTTTAATGTTTAAGGAGAGTTTAGATGACACCAAGTGAAGTTGTTGCGTTTGCTAAAGAAAAAGAGGTCAAAATTATTGACTTTAAATTCACGGATCTGCCTGGCCTGTGGCACCACTTTTCGATTCCCGCAACAGAGTTAGAGGAAGATCTGTTTGAAGATGGACTCGGTTTTGATGGTTCAAGTATTCGCGGTTTCCAAGCGATTAACGAAAGCGACATGCTCCTTTTCCCGGATCCGAATACAGCCATTGTAGATCCAGTTTGCAAAATTCCGACGCTTAGTCTCATTGGCAATATTAAGGATCCAATTACCCTAGAAAGCTATAGCCGAGATGTGCGGCATATCGCTCAAAAAGCGGAAGCATACCTCAAAAGCACTGGAATCGCGGATACCAGCTATTGGGGACCTGAGGCGGAATTTTTTGTGTTCAACGATGTTCGCTATGGTCAAGATCAGCATTCAGGCTTCTATTCTGTTGATTCGGTTGAAGGGAGTTGGAATACAGGTGCCGATGAAGGTCCGAACCTCGGATATAAACCGCGCTACAAGGAAGGCTATTTCCCTGTCCCGCCATCGGATACACTACAAGATATTCGATCTGAGATGATCCTCAAGATGATCGATTGTGGGATTGATGTAGAACTTCACCACCATGAGGTTGGCACGGGAGGTCAGTGTGAGATTGATGTGCGATTTGACACCATGACCCAGATGGGCGATAAGATGGCACTGTACAAGTATATTATCAAGAATACAGCCCGCGCCCACAACCTGACGGCGACCTTTATGCCCAAGCCACTTTTTGAGGATAACGGTTCAGGTATGCATTGCCATCAGAGTTTATGGAAAGATGGGAAAAACATCTTCTATGATCCGCAGGGATATGCTGGGTTAAGCGAAACGGCGTTATATTACGCTGGCGGTCTCCTGAGACATCTACCCTCGCTGTGTGCTATCATTGCACCGACAACCAATTCTTACAAACGGTTGGTCCCGGGCTATGAGGCGCCGGTGAATCTTGCATATTCACAAAGAAACCGGAGTGCGTGTGTCCGCATCCCTGTATATTCTCAGAGCGAGAGAGCGAAACGACTGGAACTCCGTACACCAGATCCTTCCTGTAACGCATATCTTGCCTTTAGTGCAATGCTGATGGCAGGTCTTGATGGTATTCGGAACCAGATTCACCCCGGTGAACCGTTAGATAAAGACCTGTATGATCTGGAGCCAGAAGAACTGGCAGAAATTGAATCAACGCCAGGCTCCTTAGCTGAGGCACTTGATGCCTTAGAAGATGACCATGACTATCTGCTCGAGGGCGACGTAATCACGCAGGACGTGATTGATACATGGATAGAGTATAAACGTGAAAACGAAGTTGATGCAATCAATCTCCGTCCGCATCCACACGAATTTCATCTCTACTATGATATTTAATTGGTTGAATTTCTTTTTCAGTTGTAGATAACCATGAGAGTAAAGCGTAAAACGTAAACTGTTAAGCGTTTTTTTTCGTTTTTACGCTTTACTATATTCACAGAATTGAGGGGTTGTGAGCGTCACCCTTTGAACAAAGGAGAGATAACTCATGAAAAAACTAGAGTGCATTATCCGTCCCTTTAAGCTTGAAGATGTCAAAGAGGCTTTGAACAATGTGGGTGTCCGTGGGATGACCGTCACCGAAGTCCGTGGATTTGGGAGGAGTCGAGGTCACACGGAGCTTTATCGAGGAAGCGAGTATACCATTGAATTTGTACCTAAGCTAAAACTTGAGATCGTCGTTGCTGAAGAGAGTGTGGATCAGGTCGTGGATGCTGTACAACAATCGGCTTCTACCGGAAAAATTGGTGATGGAAAGATTTTTGTCCTGCCAATTGAGGAAACGATCCGCATCCGCACCGGCGAAAAAGGTCCCGCGGCAATCTAAACGTAAACCTCAATTCATACAACAGCATAATTGTAGGGGGCAATTCCTTGAGGGGTGTTGTCCCCTATATTTTTGCCCGCTAAAGCGATTCATGACTTACCCCTCCTCCTCCTCCTTGCCAAAATTACGGAGCACCTCCTTCCCTACATCGTTCAAGAGTTCATTCATTAGTGAATCCATGAACAAACTGTTTTCACGTTTCACTTTCAATCTGTGTCTGGCGGATCGGGGGCCTGCATAGGGTAATAATTACTTCCAATTTTTGCTTGACGTTTTTTGGATTGAAATGCTATTATTTGTCCTTGTCTTGCCAATAATCAATCTTAGAAATTCAAAGGAATAGAGGTGATTGTCGAGCATGATTGAAGTGATAAATTTGACGAAGCGGTATGGCCCAACCGTTGCGGTAAATAACGTCTCCTTCGATGCGAAAGCGGGGGAGGTCCTAGGCTTTCTAGGTCCAAACGGTGCGGGCAAAACCACAACGATGCGTATCTTAACCTGTTACCTCTCAGCAGACGAAGGAACTGCGAAAGTCGCTGGATTTGATGTTTTTGAGGAGTCCTTTGAAGTCCGTAAACAGATCGGCTACTTGCCTGAAAGTGCACCCCTCTATACAGATATGGGAGTTATCGACTATCTTAAATTTATCGCCCAAGTCCGGGATATTCCAAAGAGCCAGCACTCCCAGCGTATTAAAGATGTCGTTGACATCTGTGGGCTTGAGAAGATGATCCAAAAGGATGTCGGTGAGCTCTCCAAAGGCTACCGCCAACGCCTAGGCTTGGCGCAAAGCTTGATTCATGACCCACCGATCCTTGTGCTTGATGAGCCAACCTCCGGGCTTGACCCCAACCAAATTATCGAAATTCGGAATCTGATCCGAGAAATCGGCAAAGAGAAGATGATCATCTTCAGTACACACATCCTGTCTGAAGTCTCAGCGACCTGTAGCCGAATTTTGATTATTAATGATGGGCAGATCGTTGCAAACGGTACACCGGACGAGTTAGCTGGACGGGCGCGTGGAGAAGAGGTAGTTCACATCTCCATCCGAGGTCCCCGTGAAGAGATCGAAGCAAAGCTTGAAGCCTTAAATCTAGTTTCAGATTTCAAACGGGTCAAATCCGATGATGATGTGTGCAGTTATCAAATCGTATCCCAGAACGGGAAGAACACGGCAGAGGAGCTCTTCCATTTTGTGGTCCAGAATCACTGGAGTCTGACAGAATTGCGTCAGGAAGCAGTTAGCCTTGAAGATGTCTTCCGGCAACTGACCGGCAACGAATCTACAACCCAACCTACCACCGCGTAAAATTAATCCGTTTACTTTTCAGACTGGATGGGACCTAATTAGATTTAAGTCCCGACTGGAAATTTCCTTGTTTGCAGTCGAAAGCTGACGGGGGATTTTCCTGTATGTAATAGCGCAGTTTATGGCGCGTTTAACATGTGGAATAAGGAAATGAATAACATCGCAGCAATTTTCAAGAAAGAGTTTAGAAGCTACTTTAATTCGCCTATTGCGTATATTTTTATCACATTTTTTCTCGCACTTAGTGCTTGGTTTTTCTTTCGAGGTTTTTTCCTCGTAGGGCAAGCCGTAATGAGAGGCTTCTTCAGTTGGGTGCCGTGGATATTCCTGCTGTTTATTCCGGCGGTCACTATGAAGCTCTGGGCAGAGGAAAAGAAGATAGGCACAGTTGAAATTTTGATGACGCTTCCCATTAAGGATTATGAAGTAGTCATCGGGAAATATCTCGCCAGTTTTTGCCTGCTTGGGGTAACTATTCTGCTCTCCCTTTCGATACCCATTACGGTTGCCTATCTTGGGGAGCCAGATGGGGGTCCCATCCTCGGCGGCTACATCGGGCTTTTCCTGATGGGAGGGGCTTACCTTGCTATTGGGATGTTCGCCTCGACCATTACGGAAAATCAGATTATCGCCTTCATCCTTGGGATTGTGATGTGTTTTGGGCTGCTTATCATCGGTGAAGACATTGTGCTTTTCAATGCACCGAACTGGATTGTCCCGATTTTCAGTTATCTCGGCTTGGGTGCCCATTTTAGCAGCATTCTGAGAGGCGTTATTGATTCGCGGGACCTCATCTATTACTTTTCCGTTATCGGCTTTTTTCTCTATCTAAGCGTCTTGATGGTTACAGTTCAGAAATGGAGATAGATCTATGGCTGCAAAAACATTAAAATATGGCGGCAATACACTCGCCTTTATTCTCGTTGTATTTGGCATTGTTGCGTTGGTCAATTTCCTATCAAGCCGTCGTTTTATTCGGGCAGACCTCACAGCGGAGAAGCGATATACAATTTCGCAATCGACCAAAAAAGTCCTCGATCGACTAGACGACATTGTGACGATTGATGCCTATTTTTCACGGCAGCCATCGCGCGTTGCCCAGATTCGCCAATCCGTCCGCGATATGCTTGAGGAATATCGTGCCTTTTCCAAAAATTTGCAGATCAACTTTATTGACCCTGCGGCAGAGGACGAAGCCGAAAAGCAGAAACTTCGGTTTATGGGGATCCCTGAAGTACAGGTGAACGTCATTGAGAAGGACAAAGCAGAAGTCGCTAACGTGTATATGGGTATCGCAGTCCTCTATGAGGATAAAAAAGAGGTTCTCTCAGTCGTCCAAACAACCGCCAACCTTGAGTATGACTTGACCTCTGCAATTCTTAAGGTAACGAGCGAAGAGGTGAAAACGGTCGGGTTTCTCTCGGGACATGATGAGATAGATGTTTTCGATCAAGCGTTTGGGCCGCTACGTCAAGAGTTGAGCAAACAGTACGATGTACGGAAAGTACCGATCGACGCTGGCAAAGCGATTGATCCGGATGTCGCAACATTAATTATCGCAGGACCGAAAAAAGAGCTGACGGAACGTGAAAAATATGAGATTGATCAATTCATCATGCGAGGTGGCCGGGCACTATTTCTAATCGATCCGATCCTTATCCAATATGAGGGGCTGAGTGTGAATCCTTTGAAAACAGGGTTGAATGATCTGTTGGAACACTACGGCGTCAAACTCAACGATAACCTTGTGCTTGATGTCTCCATGGGTCAGCTTACCTACTCACAGGGGTTCATGACGGTAACAACAGGCTACGCCTATTTCATCAAGGTGCTAAAGCAGTATCAATACCGCACCGGGGAGACCTCAGAGGGATTATCGAAGGACAGTATTATCACGAACCAGTTGGAGAGCTTAACGTTGCCTTGGACAAGTTCGCTTGAACTGATCCCGCAAGGGGACCCATCTGTTGAAACAATTGCGCTGGCCAAAACCAGCAGGGGAGGTTGGACAGCGCAAAGTCCCTACAACATCAGCCCGACGAATCGCCAATTCCAACCGCCGGCTTCCATGCAGCAAGTGCATACCGTTGCGGTGTCGCTCTCAGGAACGTTCAAGAGCTTTTATGCAGGTAAAGATATTCCACCGGCCGAATATAGTGAATCCGACGAAGCGGTGACGGCTAAACCGGCGGAGGAAGAGCGAACGACAAGGACCGATGGCGAAGCGACCCAAATCGTTGTGGTTGGAAACTCCCAATTTCTACAACAGGGGCAACAGGACGGTCGGCTCTTTTTCCTGAATACGGTAGACTGGCTTACGCTCGGCGAAGAACTGATTAACATAAGATCTCACGGCACCACAAACCGCCCATTGAAAGAGATCTCCGAAAGTGAAAAATTCTTCCTCAAGTTTATAAGCATTGCTGGTGTGCCGCTTCTTGTCATCGCCTTTGGACTGGTTCGATTTTTCTTGAGAAGGAGGGCGAAACGTTTGGTTGAAGCGTATGGATCAGCGTCATAAAATCCGGCTTCATCGTCAATTCAGGTGAGATCATGAAAATAAAACAACTTTTAGTCTTGATTGGTGTGCTTGTCGTTTTAGGTTTATTGGTCCTGATATTCGAGAATCCGTTCGGCAAAAGTGAGGAGCAGAAGAAGGTTGAGGAGGCTGGACTGCTGTTTCCATACTTTAACAAGGAGAACGTCGCGAAAATCGAGATCATCTCCGCATTTGGGTTGACAACCACGATCCTTGTCAAACAGGCAGATCTGTGGCTTGTGGAGACAATGGATAACTATCCCGCTGATCAGACGGCTGTTAAGGAATTGCTTGATAAGGTTGCCGAGATGAAAACGGTTCAGCGCGCATCCTCAAACCCGGAGAAGCAAGCTGTCTTTGAAGTCGACAGTTCTGGCGTTGAGGCTAAACTCATTGACACAAGTGGCAACGTCCACGCACACCTATTTGCCGGGAAGACAACTCCAGGAATCTTTTACAGCTATGTCCGCGCTGCAGATTCTAACGATGTCTATATCGTCAACGGACATCTGAAATCCACCTTTGATAAAGGCTATCGTTCGTGGCGGGATCGGACGATTTTTTCTTTTCTTAAGGAGGATGTAACCCACTTGACAATCAGATCGGAGGAGGAAGAGATCGAGCTGCAGATTGATGCTGCGGGCGTGTGGCAGATGCTTAAACCGATCGTCTCTGCTGCCGATGGAACGGAGGTCGAGGCAATCACGGAGTTGATGAGTTCGTTGGAGACCGACGATTTTGCAGAAGCGAAAGAGCTTTCAGAGTATGGACTTGATGTACCGAAGATGTCAATCACTGCCACGCTCAAGGATGGGTCAGCGAGAACACTCCTGATTGGGGTGGAGGAAAGTGGGGCATATTACGTGAAGCGCGGGGACAAAGTGCAGATCTTTGAACTGAACAAGGGGCGTGTGGATAAGCTGATCAAGAAGTCAGCGGATCTGAAATCTGAAACCTCTGTCTCAGAATCTGGCAGCGAAGAGGCTTCCATAACGCTGGATGGCGCAGGGGAATAAATCCCTCCTCTCCTTCCAATGGTGGCGCAAGTTTCCTAACCTGCGACGACGACTACCAAGACCTCAGAAACCGAGCTTTTGCCAAAAACTCGGTTTTTCTATTCCTTAAAGCAGCATCAAGACCTCTTCTTGAGCGGGGAGGGTTGTCACAACTACGCCTTCAGATGTGAGATCCGCTATAAAGACATTAATCTCAGTCCTAACGCCGAACTTGGGGAGGTAGATTCCCGGTTCAATCGAGAAGCAGACACCGGGGATTAGCGCACGCTCGTCTTTCGTTTCCAGATTGTCGATATTGACGCCGTTGCCGTGTATCTCTGTCCCGATGCTATGTCCGGTCCGGTGGATAAAAAACTCGCCATACCCTCTCTGTGTTATGTAGCTTCGCACCAAATCATCGACAGCATAGCCGTAAACCGCCTCACCCGTCGCGAAGCTCTCCCGGATAAACGAAACAGCGAGATCTCGCGCATCACGGACGATCTCGAATACCTCGACATAGCGTTGAGGGGCGTTCGTGCCGGCGTAGGCAACCCAGGTCGTGTCCGCATAGACGGCGTCCGGCGCCTTCTGCTTTGCCCATAAATCAATCAGTACGAAATCCCCCGGCTGGATAGGTTGGTGTTGATCCGCTGTCGGATAGTAGTGCGGATCGCTAGCTTTTGCGTTGACCGCCACAATTGGCGGGTGTCCCGGTATCAGATCCTCAGCGTCAAAGCGTTCCATGATGAAACTTTGCACATCATACTCCGTTACCGGTGTTCCATCGCGTAACCGTTTTCGCAACCACGCAAACGCCTCGTCTTTAATTTCCAGTATCAGATGTGCCGATTCCAGATGTCCAGCAAACTGATCGGCGTTCCAGCGTGCTTCGGACTGTTGCACTAGATCCGCGGAGGAGACCACTTCAATCCCCAAAGAGCGTATCAATTCAACTGTGCCGGCGTCCACCCTCGAAATGTAAGGGATGGCAGCAAAAGGGGAATATTCCATCGCAACGCGACTACTATCCGCGAGGATGGTTTCCATCTCACGTTGTAGTTCACCCCAATCGGTATAGCTCCTGACTTCGCCGAGAACGTCGGTAAAATGGGAAACTTCAATCCGGTGGACGAGCCATATCGGCATTCCCTCCGATGGAATATAGCAGAACCAACGTCGGGTGATACCGGGATCATCAATGCCAGCGACGTTTCGTGCAATTGGATTTGACCCCCGAAAATCGTACAGCAACCAACCGTCGAGCTGCTTTGAATCCCGATCCTTGCGTCGAGAATGCTTTGAATTTCGCTGAGATCCACTTCGCTTCTCGGTGAGAAAGTGTTGAATTTCCTCAATGTTCATTAATCTCTCCTCTGCTGTCGCATCTGTTCCATATACCACTCCCTACCCAAAATATTTTTCTTATAATGCCAGCGTGACTGCTGTGGCTGCATCACTAGACTTCGATCCTCAATGGGAAACTTCACAGGGGTGTGTCCTCGCCTGTGGGATTCCCTCAAGCCGATGGCTATCTCTAACGCATGGCGTAAGTCGTCTCCGGTGGTTATCTTGAGCGGGGCACCCGTTTCCAGTGAATCGACAATCGCCTGAACGATCCCTTTCATCGGTGTGCCTGGATCGAGCCATCCTTCGTCGTCGTAACCTCGTTCCGTCGTGTCATATTCTTCAAACAAACCTTTGACTTCTCTAAGCTCGGCGGGTCCCCGCTGGGTGTTATTGTTCTTCAAGAGATGGAGACCAAGACCAGTGTTGTTCCAGTTATATATCACTCCCTTGGAACCGATGATCTCAATGCCCTTCCACCCGATCTCCTTGTAGTTGCTGAAGCACTCTACCCCGTTGGAGAAGCGGATGTAACCGCCGATCTTTCCGAATCCGGTCTTAGCCTCATCGTACGGATGTTCGTGGTCGCTGAAGGGATCACCGTCCACCCAGCCGACTACCCAATCGACGGGTGCCTTGCCTGCGAACTTGCGGGCTAAGTTAAGCCCATGACACCCACCCTGATTGTTAGGGCTATACAGGTCAATCCGCTGGATTTCGCCTATCTCACCGGCTGCGACCAATTCGTAGGCTTTCTGGTAATCTGGATGGCTTGAGATGACAAGTCCTGCGGCGAAGTGAATGCCACGCGAGCGGCATGCCTCCACCATGCGGTCGGCATCTTTGAGGCTAGCGGTGAGTGGTTTCTCGCAGAAAATTGCCTTGACACCTGCCTCCGCTGAAGCGACAACAGCATCGGCGTTGGGGCGTACCGGCAGGACCGGCATCGCAATATCGATCTGCTCGCTCTTAAACATCTCGTCGAAGGTGTTGTAGCCCGGAACATTGAAATGTCTACAACCTAGTGCTAAATTTTCGGGATCGGTGTCGGCGATGGCGACGACCCCACACAACGGATGGAGGTCGAAAGCACGGGCGCGGCCTGTGCCTGCCCTCCCGCAGCCGATGACGCCAACGCGATATTTGGGATCTTTGGAATTGGGCATATTCTCTCCTCGGTGAACTCGGTTTTAAACACCTGTAAACGCCTTGGGTTTGTCTTCCGATTTGACGGATCGGGTCCGTTTTGCCTCCCGTTGTGGGAATTTCAGGTCTCCGGCAAGCCCTACGCCGATACCGCAGAGTATCACCGCCCCGCCGATGATCTGCGCGGTCATTGGGATTTCACCGAGTATCAGGAATGCGAAGATGACCCCAGCAATTGGTGAAAATGCAGAGGCTAACGAAATATCAGCCGGTGTGACTCGTTTGATCCCCGAAAACCAGCAGAGTTGACCGCCAACGACAATAACGCTCCCGTACAACGCCATCCATCCCCAGAGAACGGGTCTGAAAAGATCCATAAAGTGTCCTGGGCCAAGCATAATGAGCACGACGACCAGAAAGATGATCGAGCCGACAAAATTGCGGAAAACGCTGAAGACCCCCAAAGGGATTGATCGAAGTTGCTTACGCCCGAGTTCTGCCCCAAGCACTAGAAGAAATGTGCCAACCGTTGCGTAGATTTCGCCGCGTCCAATACCGCCGCTCATTTGACCTTGCTGCATCATTTCGCTGGGTTGACCCGTCTGTAACCAGAGGGTTGTTGCGACGCCGCCCAGAGCCAGAAACGCACCGATGACCGCGCTCCAACTCGATTTCTCCCGGTATAATAGCCACGCCAAGAATAGACCCAGTGGGATTTCGACTGTTTCGATCAGCACAATGTTTGTGACCGAGGTTCGTTCAATGGCTTGGAACATCAGCGACGGTGCCAATGCGCCTGATGTAGCCGCCAAGATAAGCTGTATAAGCCACTGTTTGGGGGTCAGTTTTTTGAGTTTGGAGGGTCGCCAGTCTCTGTGGAAGATGATCAATAGCGTCAGTCCAGCGACGACGTTTCCGGCGAATAGCAGGTTGCAGAACGCTATCGGATTCCGTCCGTCGAGCAGCGCGTTTTCGCCGATCATTATCAACTTGGCGACCACCGCCGAGGCGGCACCGAATATCAGGATCGCGAGCCATAGGTAGATTTTTCCTTTTTTGGATTCGGTGGAATCTATTTCGGGGTTTTGTGTCATGGGGGTTATTATAACCTAAATTGCTGGTTTGGTAAAGAGGCAATAAAAATAGGGAACAACGATTGTTGTTCCCTACGGGCTCCCTGATGGTGCCCCTGCTGTAGTTGCCCGATTCATCGGGCGTTGGAAACGATGTCCTACGGCGATGAAGTACCGAATTACAGGGCTTGGGGCGTTCAACTGCACAACTCCTAACCTAGCAACTTGGGTTAGTATAGTTTAAGATATTGATATAATCAGAATTGCCTCGTCAATAACAATTCGATCTGTCCAGTTCTGCAGAGATTCGGATTGCATACGTTTACCCTCCTTTTTGGTTCCAACTGTATCAGATTGCGTTTAATTCAATAGGATGTCACCCCTAGAAAAAGGGGTTATGCGCTTTTTCTTCGCCGACGGTTGTAGCAGGACCGTGTCCGGGAAAGAGTTTCGTATTGTCGGGCAGTGAGAGCAGGTAATTCTTGACACCGGAGAGTAGATCGGTGTACGAAATATTCGCACCGCCGACGGATCCCGCAAATAGCGCGTCGCCGACAATCACTGTGGAACGGGTGTGGAAGCTGCAACCGCCGGGCGTGTGTCCGGGGGTGTCGAGCGTTTTCACAGAGAGGTTACCGACCGCCACGTCATCTCCATGACTTAGGAGTCGAAATTGTTGGGTGCTGCGCGGCTGTGGTTCCCGTGCATGGATGTATGTCGGGCAGCCTGTCGCCCGTTCGACCTCCATCAAACCGTTGGCGTGATCGCCGTGGGCGTGGGTCAGCAGGATTGAGGTCGGCTTGACGCCGGTCTCTTCCACCTTCTGCAGCACATCGTCTGGGTGCGCAGCGGTGTCGATGATGGCAGCCTCATTGGTCGCTTTGCAGACTAGTAGGTACGCATGGACGGGCCAGCCGCCAACATCGGCGGTAATAGTGACAACTTCTAAAGCGTCGTCGTAGCCCGGTGGGACAGGTTGGGGTCCCCAGCGTTCCATCGCAATGTCCGCCAATCGTGCGCCGTTGAGATTGAGGCATTCTGCGATTTTGTGGACTTGGTCTTCTGTCGGTTCCAGTGTGTAGTCTTCCATCTGAGACAGTTGTGCCTCTGTGATGCTTGTTTGGGCAGCAACGTCGCTAACGCTCAGACCGTTCCCACGTCTTGCCTTGCCGATGATGTCTCCGAATTCGTCTTCAAGTGTGTAAGCCATTGTTGATTATCTCCTTTGTTGGGGTTAAATAAAAGTATTAAAACATCCGCGAATTAACGCGAATCTTTGCGAATAAAAAAGAAAGACTATAGTAGATTTTAGAATTAATGAGACACTCAAAACCGGCGCAGTTGGAAACAGCACCTACCAAACATGGGGGCGAAAGTGTCTCTTTATTTTTTGAATTCACTATAAAAGCAACTTGTAGTTGCCCTATTGTAGATGGATTTTCTAAAATCGACATTTGAGTGTCGAGATATGATCCTCGACCTACTTTACAGAATTTTTGTAAAAAGTGTTAGATTTTGTTAGATTTTGACAATTTGAATTGTCCCAAGCACAAAACATCAGTTCAAGTTATAGTAGATCTTAGAATTAATGAGACACTCCCAATGCACAGCTAACCCCCTAAATCCCCCTTATCAGGGGGACTTTGGAAACCTCGCCAAGGTCGGAGTTATTGGTAAATGTCTACTTATTTATCTCATTCACCATAATTTTGTATTAAGTGGCAGCTTGAGCATAAAACTACTCACTCATTTCGGTTCTCGCTCAACCCAGAGGTGTGCTCATGGATGCGTTGACGTTCGATATTCGCGTATGGGTCAGCACGACGGGTGATGCCGGTGATGGCGTCGACGGATTCATCCGCCTTGAACCGCAAATACAGTTTCTGCGCTTTCGCTGCCATCACCTCATTTTTGAGCGCACGGTAGCAGAGCATCATGTTGTAGTGGGCATCCAGATCCTCTGGATCGACCGCCAATGTCTTCTGAAATTCAGCGAGTGCTGCTTCGTACTTTCGCTGAAGGTAGAGCAGCCTGCCAATCTCATTGAGAATCCGTCGATCTCGTGGAAATTGGAGGGCGGCTGTCCGTAGATGTTCGAGCGCATCGTCATATTTTCCGTACGCTTTTTGGACTAGCGCGTAGAGGTAATGCACCTTCGCTCGGTGGGGATTGTCAGGGGGAAGCCGTTTCTGGAGTGCCATTGCTTTTTCAAGCATTTGTTCCGCCCCTCTCATATCGCCCTCTTGAATGCGACACCGTGCGACGTTGACCCAGCCGTCCATATAGTCTGGCTCAATTTCCGTGACTCTTTGGAACACCGCTTCCGCACCCTTGAGATCGCCCTGAAGAAATAGCCCGATACCGTAGTCGTTCCAACGCTCACGGTGGTTCGATTGCGGACTTTCTCTTGATTGACCAATTATAGGATCGTTTGAGTTTTCTTGATCCATTACCCGTAAGGTTGCCGTATCCTCTGCCATGGGGACGATTGGCAGATTGGGAATCGCCTTGACTTTCCCGGCGACATCCGATGTATTCCCTGTGAAGATCCAACGTCCATCGTCATAGCCTTTATCCACCTGAAAATCGGTGTCCTCCGGGTCTCGTACGCCCGCATAAGCCCACTGTGTATGCCACCAGTTGAATTTGCGGTAATTCAGTTTTGCGTGCAGCTGAATCTCGTCCCCGCAATCCGGTGGGATGGAGAGTCGATAGTGAACGGTATCCGCAGCACCGGGGGGAATGGTGTTCGCATAGAGGACAGTCCGCGCCGCCCAAGCGTTGCGTTTGTTGATAAGGTTTCCGTGTTCATCTAACATATACGCCCGATAGAAATGCGCCCCCGGATCAACGGGTCCATTTCCATCTTCCGCTTCAATTTGCCCGCTCCAGAAGATGACCTTTCCGTTTTCGTCCGTCGCCTTCAGTTCCAACCAGAGATCGAAGGCATCAATTGTGCCGGCGGGGAATCGGTGCCCCACATTCCTTGTCCGAACAACAACATCAACCCGAACCTCCTCACCGCGCTGAACTGTTGGGTTGGAATCGTTGATGGGGGCGACAATCTTTGTTATGTCGGTTACTGTGCCGATAGCGTGCCCCTGACTTCCGCCCTCCATCATACTAAATGCGCGGAGTTGAGGGTTGGGGCGGGAGGTACTAACACCTCCATGAAATTGGGGTTGAATCGGTGTTGCAGGACTGAGCGCGAAGATATCGACGCTCACCTGATTATTCTGGAGGAAGTCGATTGTTGCCTTGAGTTGTTCGTCGTGCTTGTTCACGAAAGGGAGTGCCGTATTCGCTGCGGGAAAGCGGTGGCTGTGAACCTTTCCGTCGATATTCGCTGCGTCTTTCGAGGGAACTAACGGCATGTGGCAGTCAACACACTTCTTCGGTTCTTCGGGGTAGTAGAAGGACAACGCCCCCTGATGGGAGACACCGCTCATCTGCCACTGATCGTAGTCGTCAAAGCCACGAAACCATCGGAAATTGTTGACCGGCACATCAAGATGTACCTTGTGGCAGGTGGAACAAAACTCTGCGGTGTTCTGACGGTGGAACGGCTTAAGGAAACTCTTTTTGTGGGGTTCGGGATCGAGGCGGATGAGGTAATTGTGAAGTTTGCGGATTGCGGTATTTTCGCTGGCTGCCATTTCATGAAGGGGTGGATATTTGATAACATATCCGCTGTTGCCCATTGTATCTTTGACCTTCTCCATCGAGTGGCACGCTGTGCACGCGAGTCCGGCTTGGGCGGCGGGTGTGTGCAGATTCTCCCGAATCGGTCGATCCATCACGCCGTTGAGCAAGATTGCGGGGTCGTGACATCCACCGCACCACTTGGATGGTTGGATCCCGTTGACAGCCTGCATATACATGACCGATTTGCGATACCACTGATTGTTGAAGGAGGCGAAGTGATGCGCCGATTCGTTCCACTGTTTGTAGATGTCGGGGTGGCATCCACTCTCGGCACAGGTTTGGGAGGTCAGAAAGAAGTCGGTGGGGATCAGATCGCCGGTATAGGTCTCGACGGAGGCGGGGAAGAAGGGACCATCGGTGCCGCCGCCTTCCTCATACATGCTGGTTGGCGGAGAGAGTGGGTTTTTTACAAGGTAATCTGGGTTGGGTCGATAGTGTTGGATTAGCCTCGCCACGATGGGGAACAGCAGGCTGATGAGGAGAACGATCCCGGTGGCTTGCGCTGCTCTGCGTGAAAATTCGGTCTCCGTGCGTCTCCCCAAGATCAGTAGGTGTCCGACAAATAGGATTGTGCCGAGTGTTACGGTGATGATGTGGACGACGAGCAGCCAGCGATTAGGGGTAGTGGCACCGACAAACATCAGGTACACACCCGAAATCGCCCCGATTCCCAGAGAAACTACCCCGCCTTTACCGATAATCGACATCCCATCGAAACACTTGCACACGTAGACAATGAACGGGACGATTAGTGCAACGCCGAGGACGATGTGGATTAGGACGTTCCCGATGTAAAATAGGGTCGGTTCGCCGAAGCTGATCAGGTACGCGCTGTTGATCAGCAGGATTAGGAAACCGAGAAGTAGGAGTTTTGTCGAGAGTCGCATGGCTGGGGCTTTCTCTTGACTACAGTTTTGAGTTTGACAAGGGTTTGGAAGGGGTTGTATAATTCTATCAAGTTTTTCCAGTGGTTTCAACTGGAAAGTTTTCAATCAAGATTATGCAGAAAAAGATCTGCATAATTTGGAGTTAGGTTGAGGTGATATCATGCGAACATTGCTGAAAAATTTACTAGGCATTAATAGAAGATCAAAATCTCGCGGATGGGCTGATGCGGAAACAGATATTCCTGAGGTTCTTGTGGCTATAGGAAGCATTCTTTTCATGGACTCTGATGTTTTGAAGAAAATGAAAATTAAGAAGTTCAAACTTTCAAGGGAAGGTGAGAACATGGTGCATTCTGCGCTAACAGGATTAGGAATATTTGTTGTATTACAATCCATTCCAAATGCAGTAGGCAGACTTGAATTGAACCCAGAAAAAACTCAGAACATCATTGAACAAATTACGAAAGATCTACGAGGCGCATTCTTTCAACAGTTGCTTACCAATGGAATGCTTCCAGATGAATTACTGATGTATCAGAGCAGAATTATATCTCCACTTTTTGAGGATATAAATAACTTGCTCTATCATGTGAGTTTTGGAGGAAGCCTACAATCCCGCTATCCGTGGGGGATTCTTGGAATAGTCTTTGAGAGAGTATTAGGAGAGCAAACAGCCCGTGAGATTAAAGAAAACGATGTTTTTTTATTTATAGAAGCTCGGATGTATTTTGATGCCCTGTTTGTTGAGTCAATAAAATCATTCCAAACGGGAGATATGGCAAATCAGATTGATAACATACTGCGTTCACCAATGGGAAGTCAATATGGAATATCATGAGCAGATTATGCCTAACCAACTGTTGCAGTTAGTGGTGGGCTTTGATTCGTCGGGAGTTTTTCGGTGCTCCCTACTTTCCTAGGCCCGTGTAGTGGACAGCTGAGCTCGTATTGTTAAGCGTTGCGAGTGGGAAAAAGACGTGGGACTGAAATTTGAATGGGATAATCGAAAAGCAGAAGAAAATCTGAAAAGGCATAGTGTTTCTTTTGAGGAAGCGAGTACGGTCTTTTCCGATTTCCTGTCTTTGACCATTCCTGATCCACTTCACTCAGAAGAAGAGGAGAGGTTAGTAATTATCGGATACTCTGAGAGACAAAGACTTTTAGTCATTGTTCATACAGAAAGAGGGGATGTCATTCGCATCATCTCTGCCCGACGGGCAACAACCTATGAAAGAATAACCTATGAAGAAAGCAACAACTAATCCGCAAGATTCGGATTTACTTGATGAATACGATTTCAGTGAAGGGGTTCGGGGCAAATATGCCCAGAGATACCGGGAAGGCACAAATATTATTAGGCTTGATGATGATGTTGCCAAAATATTCCCTGATGCTAAATCAGTGAATTCTGCCTTGAGAGCATTGGGAAAAATTATTGACCAGCATCAACAAAAGGCATAGCAAGTTATGGACACAAAGCTTATACAATCCGATCCATCAATCATGATGGGTAATCCTTTCATCGCAGGTACACGCATCACAGTAGAATTGATTCTGGAAAAACTCGCTGCAGGTGAAACTGTTGAGCAACTCCTTGAAGCACATCCACGCTTGACTAAGGAAGGAATTCAAGCAGCACTTCGCTTTAACACGCAAGAATTATGGTCGAGGTAGATAGTGTAGTTAGAGGCAAGGAAAAGAAAAGATTATGCAGAAAACTGAGACCAAGATGGACGACGAACTTCGTCCAGAGTACGATTTGAGAAGTTTACGGGTGAGAAAGGTTGACCCTAAGCGGAAGAGTTTCACTAGTAATTCATCGGACAACAGAACCTTTTCATTAGGCAAGGATGAAACGAAGAAACGTGAAAAAACCAATTTGAACCCTTGTTGACCGTCTGAGCGTTTCCTATAATGGACTTTGAGATTATTGGGGAAATTACTCAAATTGAAACTATTGCCCGTGGCAGTGGCATCCGTGACCGGGCGCGGTTGCGACGGCAATATGGTCAGGGTAGGTGGCGTAAGCTAAAGGGCATAGCAAATGTCCGTTTGATTGATGGTTCAGTACGTCTTGCCGAGATTCACTGGTATGAGGCACACGGACTTGGTAAGAGAGAATTCAAACTCAAACTCCCGTTTCTTGATTAACGATGAGAAAAAAAGAAAACGAATTTCCGCAATTTGGTCTATGTCTCAATAATGAAGGATACCCTGCTTCTCTTGAGGTGGGGAAATTGTATCGTGTGATTCCTGATGATGACGCTGCAGCTCACGGCTACATTCGCGTTATAGATGAAAGCGGAGAAGACTATGCCTATGCAGCAAACCGTTTTCACCTGATGCAACTGCCTACCGCTGTCGAAAAGGCGTTGTTGTCTGCTTCGCAAGCGTAGTTTTCTTCAGTAACGAATCTTGAACGGGCGGGAGCTGTTACAAGCCCCCGAACCGATTACTATGGTAGATTGTAGAGTTGCTTAGACACTGCCAATGCACGGTCAACCCCATAAATCCCCCTTATCAGGGGGACTTTGGAAACTTCGCTAGGGTCGGAGTTATTGGTGAATGTCTACTTATTTTTCTAGTTCACCATAAATCACAAGGAGATAACCACTATGCACTTGACAGAGGCTCAGATTTCCTCGTTCCACGAGGACGGTTACCTACGATTGGAAAATGTACTGGATGCGAGCGACCTGCAGCCGGTCATTGACGAGTATTCCGAGATTATTGACGGACGTGCACAGAAGCTGTACGCGGAGGGCAAGTTAAGTTCACTGCATGAGGACGAACCGTTTACGCGGCGGTTGCTTCTGCTAGCGAAGGAGGTCCCAGAAGTCGCTGGTAATTTAGACATCATGCAGGAACGCGGCGAGGCGACCTTCAACTTTCTGAAGAACCCGAAGATTTTAGACGTGGCGGAATCGCTCTGCGGTTCGGAGATTGTGTGCAACCCCATCCAGCACATTCGGGCGGTTCTGCCGCATCGTGCGACCGGTGGGTCTCCGACCCATTTCCATCAGGATATCGGCGTGTGTTGGCCCGACACTGATCCCTACTTTATGCTGACTATCTGGGTGCCTGTCGTGGACGCGACGTTGGAGAACGGTTGTTTGGCGGTGCTGCCCGGCAGCCATAAGTATGGTCTCCGGCAACATGCGTATACGCCCGGATTGAACGTACCTGATGAAGAACGTCCACCCATCCAGTCTAAACCGCTGCCTGTCCCCGCAGGTGGACTGATCCTGTTCCACAACTATACGTTGCATCACGCACTCCCCAACGAGTCGGACGAGGTTCGTTGGAGTTTTGACCTGCGCTATCACGATGCCTATATGCCATCGGGCCGTCCGTTCTATCCGACGTTCCTCATGCGCAGCAAATTCCGTCCAGATGCGTTACAGACCGATTATGAGACGTGGTGTCAACGGTGGGAGTTTGCGTTGATGGCAGGGAAGGACGCTGTGCGCTACCGCTGGCAACGCTAGCTGTGGTGTCCAAGTTGCTAGAGGGTGTCGGTATTTATACGAGGTGTTTCGTAATTTAAGACACGCTTGCCCAACGGGTTGGGAGACCCAACCCCTACGGATGCTGATACGTATCTAATCGTAGGAGTTTGTTTGCGTAGGGGCGAGGTTTCCTCGCCCAACGGGTTGGGGACCCAACCCCTACGGATGCTGATACGTATCTAATCGTAGGAGTTTGTTTGCGTAGGGGCGAGGTTTCCTCGCCCAACGGGTTGGGAGACCCAACCCCTACGCATTCAACGGACTCAAGACTGTTTTGCTTACGCATCACGCATTACGTATTAGTCCTCATTTCCGAGCACACTCCGTTCAGGGACAAAACCCAACTCTTCCTCGATTCGGTGGATCTCGTATACGGGATCTCTTTCGTGCCCGGGGCGTGTGTAGTGGGAGAGATCTATCCGATCGGCATCTGCGCCGTACCATCCACGGATGATTTCGGGGACGGTATCCTCGACGCAGGCTTGGCTCCCTACTGCGTTCAGGATGCGAACGCCCGGTTTATGCGCGGCTTCGGCGGCAAGCGTCAAACAACGAACCGTGTCGCCGAGATACATGTATGAAATCGAACCTATCGCCCACTGTCCTACCGGTCCCACCTTTTTGGGTGTCAATTCACGATCATCGGGGGCGATGCTCGCTAGGCGGATGTTAATGAAGTCCAGATCTTCATTTTGACGCGCCAGATAGCGCGAGACCTCTTCCATCAGATACTTTGAGAAGCCGTATCCTATCCGATCGAGACATGGGTGTTCGTCGGGCATCGGCAACTGCAACGGTCTGAACAGGGGAGACTGGAATCCGACCGCCGCGATTGAACTAGCGAGCACAAACTTCTTGCAGCCGCCATCTAGGAAGTATCGCACGAGTTGATATGATCCCATGACATTGACACGCAGTTGCTCTTCTTCGCTTCCGCCGCCCGTTACGGCCGCTAGGTGAACCACTACATCGATTTGGTTCGGATCCAACTTTTTTAGGTCGTCGGGTGCTGTAAAATCCCCTTGAATCGCCGTTACACCCTCTACCTCTGTCTTTTGCCTAGAGATACAGAAAACTTCGTGGTCTTTCGCCATTGATGCGGCGAGTGCTCGTCCGATAAATCCGCTGGTGCCGGTGATTAGTATTCCGCTCATTCTATGCCTCCTCCTTCTGAACTTATTCGTATAGCATAATCCAGAGGGTCTTTCTCGATTTATCATGCATCAACTCAATACGACACACATGTCGCCCCGCTGGGGCTTTAGGGTTGGCTTTACCATGTCTGCTATACACATATCGCCCCTCTGGGGCTTAGGGACATTTGGGTTAGACATGTTCGCTACACACATTGCGCTCCTCTGGAGCGCGGAGGTTGGACATACCTGTATTCTATAGACATGTCGCTCCTCTGGAGCGAAAGTAGAACACTTGACGGGCGGGGAAACCCCGCCCCTACGAGAAAATCGATGGATTTTCAATGCCTAGCAGCTTGAATTTCGATAACCGGACTTACGCAAATTTAGCACGCGGCGCGAGAACCCCCCAAAGTCCCCCTTGTCAGGGGGACTTTGGAAAATCAGAGGGACTTATGAACCAACTGCGTAAGACCTAAATAATCAATCGTCCGACCATCGTATGACCGCACCGACCACATCTTTGGCGTTATCTTTGTTGATAGCGTCGTAGAAGGCTGGTGAGTTCTCCGATTCGACGCGATGTGTAATCGTATGGTGCCACGGCAGGACGCCTGTCGCCATATTCTTGAGCACAGCGCGTCGACAGGGAGCAAAACCGTCGTCGCACGGATAGAACATCGTCAGCCGTTTGCCGTGGGGCGGTGCAAATTGATAGGAGAGCGGTTCCGTGCCGTAATGCCCCTGATACACAAACTTGCCGTGTCGCTTACACAGTTCAATTGCCGGATCCACACACGCAGGCACACCGGTGGATTCAAAAACAACGTCGGCACCTTCAGGTGCAATCTTTTGGAGCTCCTCCACTACGTTCTGGGTGGAACCGTTGATGAGGTAATCTGCGCCCAGTTTTTGGGCGACCTCCAGCCTGTTCTGCTCAAGGTCAATGGCAACGACGATGCAGCCCCGATGGCTACAAGCAGCCATGACTCCCAATCCGACCAATCCAGCACCGTAAACCGCAACAACATCCCCCATCCGAGGGTTTGCTGTATCAACGCCGTTCAAGCCGACTGCTGGCATTACAAAGAGGCTCGCAGCGTCGTCGGGAACACCTTCGGGCAGTAGTTCCAAGCCGTGCGTTGTCTGGGGATTGACGACAGCGGCAGAGCAGTGAACGCCAGATGCGGCTGAAACCTCCTGTCCGTCGGACAGATGAATCCCCTCCCGGTTATCGCGGTAGTAGATTTTATCGCCGACCTTGAAAGTATGAACCTGCTCGCCAACGTGCTCGATAACACCGACCCCTTGATAGCCGGTGCATATTGGATACTGCCCCCAAGTAGAAATCTTGTTACGGATCAGGGCGAACTCCGTTCCGATGCTAACCCCGCTATACAACGCCCGTATCAGAATATGTTCCGGTCCCGGATCCGACAGAGTTACGTCAGCGTAGCTAAAGTTCTGATTCTCGTCACTGACAAGTGCTTTGGCGTGCATTTTTTAATACCTCATGTGAGTACCTCTATAATGGCTTCGGTGTTTTGTCGAGATATGAATCTCGACCTACAATTTCTGTTGATATAACTCAAAATTGTGGCAGTTCATGTGTTACGCGGCGTGTATTGTATTCTAGTTGATAGCGAAGGTGTTTTGGGGTCTGTGGGTATTTTTCCGCATTGGGATACGGATAGGCGGACATGTCGTGAAATGGTAGTGGTCCAACTGTCTGTGAAGACAGGGTATTGATATCGCCATCCTTGTCCCATCCATCGCTGTAGAGGATAAAATCCCGCTCCCAGCCCTCTTCCAATGGTGGCAATTCAGCTGCATCAAACTCGACGGTCATCTCGTCTCCGGCATTCAAGATGACATACATATCGTCAATTTCCTCTAGCAAAGGCGTCACTTCTCCGTACCGGGTGTAATGTCCTGCTAGGTCACGCCACTGCTTCGCTGTTGTAACTTCATTGTAATCAAACAGGTGAGGTGCATGGGGAGTTGGACGATACATCTTAGAGAAACCGCGATAGTGGAGATCTGTGTGGTTCGGAGATAGTTCCGTGATGCGTATCGGCACGTCCTCTCCGTCGATGGAGAAAAACGCTGAATCCCAGTAAATCTGCATATTGGATGCAATTTTTACCCTCCGATCTGTCGAAAGGAATTTGTCCGTCAGATCGATGCAGATAGTCTTATTTTTACCTGCGGGTATGCCGATGAGATCGATGACCGTCTGCCACTTTCCCTCCTTATCACGAACCTGTAGATAAGGAAAGTACGGATTAATCGCCGGATTCTGTGAGAGTGCAAGGTTGATACTGGTATCTGTTGGGAAAATCCAGCCGTTGAGAAACAGAGTAAGTCCCGAATCATGAGGCACGTCCCCCAGATCGAGGACGATGAAGTGGGGTTCAACGACACCCTGGAACACCCCCGGCTCGTGTTCAACCGCATAGCGATAATCGACAGCTTTGAGTGCGTCGGAGACATCGTATCCATGATGGTCGAGTGCTATGCGCGGATGATGAATCGCTTTCGCCGTGTAGATTTTGAACTCTGGAAAGGGCGGTGTCGTATATCTCTCATCAACGAAGATTTGAGTCCCGGCGGGGTGATCTATGGCAAGCAGCTTGACCATATCGAAATAGGCTGTTTCCCATAGCTCCTCCGTGATCTGAAGTGAGTAGACGCCCGCTTTCGGCTTTATGAGGTCCCCGGGAATTTTGACGTAATCTGCGGTTTCAGCAGCTGCGAGAAATCCCATCGGTGTGACCATCCCAAGCGGACTGCGCCACAAGAGATCTGTTACGAATTGATAACCACTACCGTCATAGACGTAGAGGAATGGGCACGACCCTTTCAATACCTGCTTTTCGAGGATGCGCTGGTTCGATTGAGGGGTGATGACATTCTGTGGAACACCGTTTGTCCAGACAACCCGTAGCACATCCGCCTGTTTCTCTTTCCCCAAACCGAAATGTGTTATCGGATCGGTAACGTATTTCATCTGGTACAGTTCGCCCGCCTTGAGTTCCACTTTTGCGCCGATGCCGTCAATGTTGTTCTTGTTGTTACCAGCGTTGACACCTTCTAACTTGACTTGCAGCCAACTGTTTTGGTTTCCACCCTCGTTGTGCAGCGCGACAACCTTACCAGCGAAATCAATTAGGAAGAGGTCAAGATCTCCGTCGTTATCGTAATCGCCAACTGTGCCATTGCCTCCACTCTGAATCCCTTCAGGCAAGAGATTTGAGGCGTCGGTGAAGCGACCAGTCCCATCGTTCCTAAACAGGAAAACGCCACGTCCGTTCCCCTCTCTTGGTGTGCCGATAAGCCATAGATCCAAGAAACCGTCGTTGTCGTAATCGAGGAAATGAGCATCTGAACCGCGCACCTCCTTTGCAGCGTTGATGGCTGCATCATACGAACGGACATCAGGGGCAAAGGTGCCATCGCCGCGGTTGCGATAGAGTTGATGGGGTGTGTCGCCATCGGTTGCTAGAAACAGGTCAATATCGCTATCGTTGTCGTAATCTCCAACTGCGACTGCTGTGAAGGCATGGTTTTGAGAGACACCTATTTCATCGGTTAATGCCTGCAGCTTGCCCTGACGTAGGTTAGTGTAGAGCGTACAGCCACTTCCATCATTTGCGATTAACAGATCAATATCGCCATCATCGTCAAAATCGCCAAGCCCTGCATCTCGTGCGCCGGATCGTTCCGATGGGATGAAGGTCTGGTCACTAACATCGCTGAAGACGCCATCGCCATTGTTGCGGTACATCTCCACTCGGTTCCCCGTTATGAAAAGATCCAGATCTCCATCATGGTCATAGTCAACAAATAGATTTGGTCCTCTGGATTGGGCTTTTAGACTCTGATCTGATTGGGCTCCATCAAAGTCCGCCATCTCGGTGAAGTTACCCGCTCCATCATTGCGAAGCAGGACGCTCCCCGTGTTTCCATACAGATACAGATCTGGGTCGCCATCCTTGTCGAAATCAGCAAATGTGCCGGTGTCTCCACGACTGCCGACTGTAGCGGTGGGGACAAATTTTCCACCTTCATTCCGAAAGAGATTAGGTTTAGTATTTGGGGTGGCAAAAATGGCACACAGATCGAGATCGCTGTCGTTATCGTAATCTGTTAGCAGAATTTTGGAGCGTCTCCCGTTCAGGTCGTCAAGCCCAACCTCCTGAGTTACATCGGCAAAGTTCACTCCGATTGGTGGCGTCTCTTTTGCTTTGATTCGTGCCTTGAACCCGGAACTGAAGCTCTCGATTGGATGCCCCAAGATGTTTGTCACTAACTCTCCGATTCCCTGTTGATAGCGGGGACTTCGCTTTTGGACGTTTTCAAAAATCTGAATATATCGGGCGGCTCCTTTGATATCGTTTTGGTCTATCAAAAGCAGTCCCTGTTTCAGATACTTGAGAAAGTCTTCATCGGCATCCCATAGCAGGGCATTCAACTCCATGCAAATCCGCTTCGCTTCCTCAACCTGTTCTCGTCGTAAAAGTACGTTCGCTAACTTGAGCAATACCACTACATTCGCTGGGGTTCGCTCGCGCAATTCTCGCAGGTGGGAAATCGCCTCCTCCATCGCGGCTGGGTTGTTCCGCTGACTGAGATAGTGACGTGTCAGTTTATATCGCGTTTCAAGATCATCCGGCGCAAGTTTCACCGCTTCCTGAATCGCTGTAACCGCTTCCGCAGTTCTGCTTTGCGATTGATAGATTTCCGCCAAAATAAAATGTAATTGGCTGTCCATCGGTTCAACTTCAAGCCCCCGTTTGACCCATATTTCTGCCTCCTCACGCTGTTTGAGGCGCAGATGTGCAACGGCGAGGTTGCCGTAACCGATCGATTCATCGGGTGCAAGGTCAATCAACCCCTGAAACTGCTCAATCGCTTGATGTAGTTGGGATTCCTCGAGATAAGCTAATCCGAGGTTCTGGTGACGTATCGCAGCTGAGACGATTTCGTCAACAGTCTGTTGGGCGTTGGCGATGGGGATGTAGATAAGGAGTAAAACGTGAAACGTGAAACGTGATAAGAAAGATTTCATGAGTTTAGGGGGACGGACATTCATACCTCTATTGTCTGAAGGGGGACGCAGATCTCGCTGATAAAACTAGGGCGTGTTGCCATTTTAATGTTGCTAATTCGGCAAACGCTGGAATCATCGGGCAATCTGCCAAATGTAGTGCTGTTAGTTTGCCTGTTGGGATCACAATCTAACAGATCGTGGTACAAGGGACTATTTTTATGAAGTAAGTTGTTCTATTTGCCTTCCAGTTCAGCACGGACGATCTGCGTTCCGGCGACAAGATTTTTCAGTTTCAAACAACATATCCAGCGTGGAAGTTGAAAGAAGCCACAGTCGGGCGAAATACTCAATCGTTCGGGCGGACAGTGCTGCAACACTTGGCGGATACGATCGGCGATCTCTTCAGGCGGTTCTTGCCAAAAACTCTTGATGTCCACAACCCCCGCCATAAAGTCAAACTGTCCCTCAAATCTACTGTAGATATCGTGCTCGATCATTTCGCGGTTGGCGAACTCCATTGACAGGCAGTCGACATTCATATCTAGCAACGCTGGGAACATCCAGTCATACCGGCGTTTGCCACGGGGACGTGACCCCAAATTGCCGAAGCAGATGTGTAGGTTTTTTCGCACTGAGACCCCATCAAGGGCGCGATTGAGCAGTGCCACCCAATCTTCGAGTTTGCCGGGGATAATACCGAAACTCGGTTCATCAAGTTGGACCTCGGTACACCCTTCTTCCTCAAGGGCTTTCAATTCTTGGTTGATAACTTCGGCGAATTCCCAGCCAAGTTCGACACGGTCTTTATACGGGTCGCCATCCCGGATCTGGATGTGCATGGTCAACGTCAGGGGACCTGGGCAACACGCCTTGATTCGCTGTCCTTCGCCGGCGTTTGCTTTCAGGAACTGGAATTCCTCTACGATACCCAAACCAGCTGGGATGTGCACCCGACCCTCAAGATTGTAACGTGGGACGCTATCGTACGCATACAGTCCGGTTTGGCGGAGGACAGGTCGTTCAATTAATCCCTCCATCCGTCCGTAGAAGGTTTGTACGAAATACCAGCGGCGCATTTCACCGTCCGTGATAGTGTCAACGCCGGCCTCCTTCTGGTCCAGGATTGCTAGCCGGACAGCGTCATCATAAACCTCTCTTATGTCGGTCGGTCCGTACTCACCGCGTTTTTCTGCCTCCATCGCTGTCCAAAACCAACCCGGCATCGCATGGGAACCGATCACCGTAGTGGGAAGCAATTGTTCGTATGACATGAATTCTCCTTTATAAATGAGTAAGAATTAAACTGTCGAAAGTGCATAGTAAGCCTTAGAAATGTTGCACCTAACTTTATCACACTTTGCTTAACTTTAGCAACACTTTATCAGGGCTACCTATCAATTATCGCTTGACAATATCGCCGAATTAAGATAAATTGTTCGCTGTTTACGAGGAAATTTATCCTTATTAATTCAAAAACCTGTTACCATTTATGGGGAAATTACTGGAGGTTTTTATGAAATTTGTTCGATATCAATCTAATGGAAATGTAAATTACGGGACGCTTTCAGGCAACACTATTAACGAAATAGATGGCGATCCAATCACCGGACATAGCGAAACCGGGAATACAGTCGCATTGGGGGATGTAGAACTGCTCGCGCCGGTCACACCGGGGAAGGTATTGGCAGTTGGACTGAATTATAGAAGCCATCTCGACGGTGCGCCAGAGCCAGCGAATCCGGAGATCTTCATCAAGACGCCTACTTGCCTAAACGATCCGGAGGGAAACATTGTGCTGCCGGATGGTGACGATAACGTTCACGCAGAGGGTGAATTGGTCGTTGTCATCAAGAACCGCACGAAAGGAGCCACTCCCGAAGAAGCTGCCGCGAACATTTTAGGTGTTACCTGTGGTAACGACGTCAGTGCCCGAACATGGCAAAGCAATGACATGCAGTGGTGGCGTGCAAAAGCATCCGATACATTTGGTCCCGTCGGTCCTGCCGTTGTAACCGGTCTCGACTACAACGCGCTGCAATTGGAGACACGAATAAACGGCGAGGTTGTGCAATCGCAGACTACCGCGGATCTGATTTTCCCTGTGGAAGCGGTTGTCAGTTTCGTTTCGCAGGCGATGACGCTTGAACCGGGAGATGTTATCTTCACTGGAACCCCCGGAACAACATCAGCCTTAAAGGCTGGGGATGTGGTAGAGGTAGAACTTGAAGGGATCGGCGTCCTGAAAAACACTGTCGTTGATGCGTCGTAAGCCAATATATAGCTTGAAGGCTTATGTCAAAAGAAAGTGCAAAACGCAAAAAGCGTGAAACGTGAAACGTAATGCGTAAAGGGGCAGTAAGGTACTAGTTTATTGGTGCAGTCGGGCTAGGGAGCCCAACCTAAATGTAGGTGGATTTGCTAACTGAAGTTCAAGAATTGGGCGGTGCAAGTTATGAACGACCTGAATACGGCGGATCCTTATTTTACGTTTCAAGACGGTTTTGTTCCGGTGAAGATACTCGCCGGCAACCATATTTTTGAACGGCTTGCGCCGCAGCGGACGAGTATCATCTTTGGGGTAACAGAACTGCCGTGGGCTGTTGCTGCTTATCGAATTAATGAACTCATTATACAGCTAGAGCCAAATCTTGACGAGGTGGACGCAATCGCTATCGAAAATTCAGGGAAAGCCCGACTTGTCCGTGATAGTGCAGTTATTTACGAGTTAGATTGCATCATCCCGCCGGACATTACCGGATTGCACTCTAATTTTTTCTACCGTTGTCCTGAATGCAACGAGCACATTTACGAATGCACACATCTCCGAATCGGTGAACGAGATAAACGTAAAGCCTCTCCCTCACCGTCTGTTGCCTCAGAAGTCACAACCTGTCCTATCTGTGACGGCAAGATCCAGCACCTCGCACAGGGGATAAGTTTTTGCCTCGACTGCGATTGGGAGCACGGCTTGGAACCGATCCGTCGATAAAAGGGTTGACAATCAGTTTTTGAAACAACGGAGGACACCACCAGTTATGAAAATCACCCGTATCAAACTCTATATCGTCAACGTGCCCGAACGAAAATGGTGGTGGTCTGATGACTTTTATGGTCAGCCAGCACACCAACGGTCAGAGCATGGCATCGCTGAAGTCGAAACCAGCGAAGGACTGACAGGACTTACCCAGATAGGGCGTGCTACGCCGATGGCAACCATGGAGGCAGCGTTGAGCGAATGGTTGGGTCAGGATGTACTAAAGATTAATCTCGCCGATTCGACCACACCAATGGTGGGTGCTTTTGAACAGGCGGTACTTGATCTGCGCGGTCAGGTACTCGGCGTCCCGATCTGGAGTTTGCTTGGTGGCAGACTCCGGGATCGCATTTTTGTCACCCAATGTACTGGCTACAAGACGCCGCAGCACACAGCAGAGGACGCACAGTGGGGATGGGAACACGGTTTTCGTGCCTACAAGATGAAGTGCATCACGAGCAGAGAGACGACATCAGAGGAACGCATCCGCTATGTTGCTGACCGCATTGAAGCCATCCACAAAGTCCTACCGGACATGGCAGTACGCCCCGATATTCGCTGGCGGCTTGAGGAGGTCTGGGTGGCTCAAGAACTTGCTCGTCGCTTGCAGGGGCATCGGGTGGAGAGTCTAGAAAGTCCGATAACTAAACGCGCGGCAGGGGGCACCTTTTCTGAGTGGCGTCGTCTGCGACAGACCATCCACCTCCCTGTGGGGGACCACGTCTATAACAGCGAAGATCTCATCCAGCGGTTTCAGGCGGAGGCACTTGATTACGCGATTGTTGGAGGTTCGACTGCTTTTGAGGCGATTAATCAATCACGCCTTGCCCATGAATTGGGTATGGGTGGTTGGTCACAAACGGTGGCGTACGGACCGGGGGCGGCTATGGGGTTGCATGTGGCTGCTTGCATGCCTCACCTGACGCAGCCGTATGATATGGTTGGGCCCATGGCTTGGGAAAACACCCTGGTCAATGAGGACTTCCCGTTTGAAGATGGCTGTTTTCTGGTGCCGGATCGCCCTGGATTGGGATACACCCTGAATCACGATGCGGTTAAAAAGTATCTGGTTACGAAGCGGGATTTTGAATGAGTTGTTTCCACAGTCATTCCCATCTGAACATAGGATCCTTATAGACGGAAGAAAGCGTATCAATGAAATCCGATGAAAAAGCTGAAAATGGAAATCTCCCGTATTTGCGGCAGCCGTCCCTCTCGCCGGACGGTAGCAAAATCGCTTTCTGCTACGCGGGAGATGTTTGGATTGTCCCCGCAGGTGGCGGAGCGGCGAGCCGTATAACATCTCACGCAAGCAATGATTCAGATCCAATCTTCTCTCCCGACGGAACGCAGTTGGCGTTTGCATCTCAGCGTACAGGTGGTGGAAATATCTACACCATCTCTCTCCAATCGAACCAGCCACCGAAACGTTTGACCTATCACGACGAATCGATCCCGCCGGCATGCTGGTCCCCCGATGGGCAATGGCTTTACTTTACCTCCGATTATGATGGGATTCGAGGTGCAGGTTATAAGATCCATGTTGACGGAGGGACACCGATCCAAGTTGCTGGCGATCCACGAGAAACCCACTACAATTTAGCAATCTCACCCGATGGGAAGACGTTAGCTTTTAACAATAATGGATTCCCATGGTGGCGGCGTGGACAGCATTCGTCTGGGCATTCTGACATCTGGATAGTCAGTGAAGCAGTTGGAGCGGACGACCACCGTCGATTGACGCAATACCTCGGCAAAAATCTGAGACCGATGTGGAACGCTGACGGCACTGGGCTTTTCTACCTGAGCGATCGTGACGACGAGGAAAATATCTGGTATATGACGCTGGAAGGTGATACGGAGACCGTGCAGTTTACTCACTTTACCAACGGGCGAGTGTTGCGTCCCTCTATTGCCGCGGATGGAAAATGGATTGCCTTTGAACGCGACTTTCAGATTTGGCTGCTAAACCTTGAAAGCCGAACGTCTGAGCCGGTGGAGATTATCCTTCAGACCGACGAAAAATCGAACCCTATCCAGCATCATAGCTACACCTCTGGTATTAATGAATTTGAACTTGCTCCTGACGGTAGAAAGGTTGCCTTTATTGTTCATGGCGAGGTCTTCGCGGATTTGGCAGATAAAGGGGATAAGGTCAAAAAGGGCGGGGATTCGTTCAAGGTAACGGACACCCCTTTCCGTGAGAGCCAGTTGCAGTGGCACCCTGAAAGCGACCGTGTCGTGTACATCTCGGATCGGACAGGACACAACGAAGTCTTTCAATACCACTTCAAAGAGCGGGTGGAAACGCAACAGACGGATTCACCAGAGCAGAAATACACACCAAAGTTTTCACCCGATGGGAAGTGGCTTGCTTATATTCAGGTCCCTATGAATCCCGATACAGGGGGGATTGAAGGCGAAATCTGGTTGATGGATACAGAAACCGAGGAGCAACGATCTTTCATCACCGATCAAGTTTTTATCGGTGTGCCACAGCCGACAGAGTTTGAATGGTCGCCGGATAGCCAATGGTTAGCCTTTATCGCGACAGATACCAATTTCTTCAGCAACCTCTATGTTCAGCATATCGAAGCGGATACTCCCAAACAGCTGACCTTTTTGAGTAATATCAGCACAGGTGATATCCTCTGGTCACCAGACGGAAAATTTATCGTCTTTAACACGGGACAATACCGCGCTGAGTCACAGATTGCGAGGGTAGATCTGAAGCCGATTCGACCGGTTTTCAAGGAAGAAGATTTCGATCGGCTATTTCGGGAGGCAAAGCCGGATAAGCCGCAGCCGCCCGAAGCAGAGTCCACTGAAAAAGAAGATACCGATTCAAGGCCCGAAAACTCGGAAGAATCAGAAAACGAACAGAGTACTGAGAGCGAAAAGGGGAAGAATGAGAAGCCTGAAAAGAAGATTGAGCCGGTTGAGATAGAGTTTGAAGGGATTAAACACCGGCTCCGTTTCCTCACCGATTTCAAACTCAATGCCTCTGCTGAAAGTATTCGTCCTAACAGCAAAACGCTCATCTTCCGTGCTGCTATGACAGGGCAGCAGAACCTGTGGAGTCTGTCTCTTGAAGAGGATAAACGCGGTGAACTACCCAAGCAGTTGACGGGGACCGCCAGCGGAAAAAGGAATGTGCATTTCATACCGAATGGCAAAAAGTTTTATTATACCGATGGGGGACGCATTCATTCCGTAGGAATGGGCGAAGATGGTGCAAAGGAGGGAGATGCGAAGGCGTTAGATACGAGAGCAGAGGTTGAGGTCAACTTTCATCTCGAAAAGATGCAAGCCTTCGATGAAGCGTGGCGGTTGATTCGAGATGGATTTTACGATCCACAGTTCCACGGTTGTGATTGGGAGCAGGTACACCAGATGTTTGGTCCGATGGTAGAGGGAGTACAAACACAGGTAGAATTCCGTGAACTATTGAATCTCATGGTTGGAGAATTGAACGCCTCCCATCTCGGTGCGGGTGGCCGGACTGACAACGCACCAGATAGCTTTCTCGGTGCGGATTTCGATCGAAAGACATTGGAAGAGGATGGGCACTTCAAGATTTCAGAAATTATTCCCCAATCTCCACTAACGCTTATAGAAGAACCCGCACAGGTTGGGGAGTATCTGGTTGCGGTCAATGGAGTTGCCCTTAATCGAGGGGTCAACCTACCTGAACAACTCCAGCGAAAACAGGGAAAGCGGGTGACTGTGAAACTCAACGATAAACCCCAGTTGGAGGGAGGTCGAGAGCTAACTGTCCAGCCCATTGACAGCGGTCAGCACCGAAACCTCCGTTACAAGGAATGGGTACGTTGGAATGAGACTTACGTCCACGAAAAGAGCAATCAACGACTTGGGTATGTCCACATCCGTGAGATGTCTTACGAAGCCTACCTCCGGTTTATCGCTGACCTCGATACCGAAACCCACGACAGAGAAGGGGTCGTGCTTGATGTCCGATTTAACCCCGGCGGACATATCGCCCCTTTCATCCTTGATGTTTTGCACCGCAGAGCCTATACCCAATCGAATTATCGTGGGTTAATCAGCACAACAGACACCAACCTTGCAGGCAATCGCATCTTGGAGCAGCCTGTTATTCTTATTACCAACGAACATTCTGGAAGCAATGCGGAGATGTTTAGCGAGGGGTTCCGAAAGTTGGGACTCGGTAAGGTGGTCGGTATGCCTACAGCTGGCGCGGTCATCTGGACCTGGGGTTGGAGTCTACTTGATGGTACAATCTTCCGATTACCCCGGTTAAGGGTCACAACCTTGGAAGGCGAGAATACGGAGGGCACCGCCCGCCCGGTCGATTTTCAAGTTGACCGCCCACTTGGTGAAGCGGCGCAATTGCTCGACAGTCAACTTGATGTTGCTGTCGAGCAATTGCTAGCGCAAATCGATGAAGATGGTGAGGCGGCGTAGGGACAGACTCCGGTGTTGCTGGTTCGCCCGAGTTGCCGGTAAGGAATGCAGATCTGCGTTCCCTACCGGGCACATTCTCCTATCCAAGTGTCTTCCAAACGAGTCGAATTGCAAACGCCACCACGGCGACAACAAGAACAACCCGAATCCACTTATCACCTTTTTCGACTGCCCAATGACTACCGATCCAAGCACCGGTGGCATTCCCGACGGCAAGCGTCAAACCAAAATACCAATCCACATTTTTACTTATAATGAAGACAACTAAGGCACTAACGGTGTAAAAAAAGACCACAAACAGTTTGATAGCATTGGTGCGAACCAGATCGAAACCGTTCGTCAGCGTTAGTGCTGCAATGATAATAAACCCTGCCCCTGCCTGAATAAAACCACCGTAGATACCTACGAAAAAAAAGACGAACATCCCGATGATTTTGCGTATTATGTCGTAGTAGGTATACCAGTTACCTCGTGCACCTACGAAAAAAAAGACAACGCTCCCGATGATGTTGCGAAGTAAACTCAAACCTTCAGGTCCATCTTGCAACTTCTTAGTTGGATTAAAAAGGGTTATAATTAGCACGCCAATCATGATGCCGGCGAGAACGCGGTTAAAGATAACCTCATCCATTTCAACGGCAATCTGGGCGCCTAACCATGCTCCGACCAGCGCAGGGAGGGTAAGAAGCGTGCTATAGCCAAAATCAGAAACGCCCTTGCGGCGGAATCCCATAATTCCGCTGGCATTCTGGGCGAAAACTGCGACCCTGTTGGTCCCATTCGCTGTTGCCGGAGGTAAACCGAGAAAAATTAGAACCGGGAGGGTAAGTAGTGAACCACCGCCGGCAACGGTGTTGAGGAAACCGGCGAAGACACCGGTAACGAGAATTAACGGGATTTCCCAAATTTCCATGTGTTGTTTTTGCAACTCCTCATTGGTTGGATTGAAAGACCACAACCACGATTATATCAGTTTTCAACTAGTTAATCCAGCGAAAAGCTGAGAATCTTTGAGAAAAATTGCACAGGTTGACTTATTTGGGGATGGTGTGCTAAATTAAGGGGGTCCAATTTGGATTTACCTATTCGGGGCAACTTTTTGCTAATCCGTTGTTTTTAGAACAGAAGGAGAGAAATATGTTAGCCGTTAAAGCACTGGGCCATGTGGGAATCTACTGTACCGATCTGCAACGGTCCAAAGATTTTTACACCCGCATCTTAGGGCTCACAGTTACCGACGAAGACCCTGATGGTAACATCACCTTTCTTAGTGCACAGCCAGACGAGGAACACCATGAAGTTGCACTCTGTCCGGGCAGAGACGTACCAGCGGGGGCAAAGGTTATTCAACAAGTGTCTTTCATTGTGGAAGATCTACCAACCCTGAAGCAATTTTATCATCGGCTGAAAGAGGAGGAGGTGCGTTTCCGCAGTATTGTCAGCCACGGCATTGCCCTTGCTATTTACTGCTACGACCCCGATGACAACGTTGTTGAGATCTATGCGAAGACACCGTACAAGGTAGCGCAACCGCTCTCTGAACCGGTCGACCTTGAATTATCGGACGAGGAATTGCTCGCCATTGCTGAGGGGGGTGCACAGTCATAGTGCCACTACGAAAAGGAGGGTGTCATGAGCTTAGCATATTCATTAACAATTGCAGGCATTGTAGAAAAACTAGAAACCCGCGACCCGCTGCCACCGCTCGCCCCAAGCGCAGAGTGGGACAGCGAACTCACCCATCGAATTGAGAGTTTGTCGCTAGAAACGCTCTTTGATGGGCAATCCGTTAAGGATTCAACGATGGGATACGCTATGCAGAGCGGTTTGCTGCTCTGGAACGACGCGCTTGATGCGTCACACACAATCTCGCAAGGTATCGAAAGCGAAACAGGCAGCTATTGGCACGGCATTATGCACCGCCGCGAGCCGGACTATAGCAACGCGAAATACTGGTTTAGGCGCGTTGGAGTGCATTCCACCTTTCCTGCCCTCCGCGAACGGGCGTTAGTGCTGCTTCAAGAGTGTTCAACCGAATCAGACTCGCTCACAGATTATGTTGAGGCAGTTGAAAAAACAGAAGGTTGGGATGCCTTTCGGTTTGTTGATTGGTGTCAGGCTGCGGATGGGGATGGATTAACGCCGGAAGCAGTGAAATCGTTTTTACAAGCTGTACAGGTTGAGGAGATTAAACTATTGCTGGATTATTCCTATCAGCAAGCACTCACTCAATAGAGGTGGCGCAGTTAGGTTGTGTCATCGGAATAGTGGGCATATTCCAATCAAACTAAACAGGAGGGATTATCATGCGTTCTGACAATGACTTCCGGTACTACTTCTTACTCATCGTGGTCGGTTACCTACTCGCAACACTTTGCATCTCTTTTGTTGATGCGTCTTCAATCAAAACCAGTTACAAGTATCAAGAGATCAAGCGGCTCCATAAAATGACCCTCCAAGAGAGCGAGCCGGCAGGACTTAATATGCTGATTCAGAAATCGCGTACGTTTATCGCGGAGCATCCGAAATACAAACGGATTGATCAGGTCTACTACATTTTTGGCAATGCCTTGACCAAAGCTGGAAATGCCGAGGAGGCGGTTAAGGCTTATCAACAACTTGTAGAAAATTATCCGAAAGCTACCTATTTCGCGCTCGCTCTCTTAGAGATGGGATTAGCTTATGACCGGCTCGGTCAGCATGACAAAGCGGATGCAGCGTATCATCAATTAATTGAACACCCAAAATACGGTTCGCGCGCATCTGCGAAGACCGCGAAGCGGTTGCTAGCACTAGAAAAGGAGAACCGCACCGGCGAGGTTCCCGCAAACCCTTCATACGGAGGGCGACCGGATGCACTGGTCGGCAAAAAGGCGATTGATTTCAATGTGAAAGACCTTGATGGCGACGACCTGTCCTTGGAGAAATATCGAGGTAACGTGATCTTACTCGATTTCTGGGCGGTTTGGTGTGCACCGTGTATCGCTGAAATGCCCAATGTGAAGCAGGTATACGAGAAATATAAGGATGAGAACTTCCAGATCATTGGCATTAGCCTTGATAATAGTCGGGATATATTGGTGGGTTATCTAGAAAAGGAAGGGATAGCTTGGCCCCAAGTTTTTGATGGAAACGGTTGGGATAATCAGGTGGCGAAGATCTATGGTATCCGTGCTATTCCGCAGATGTACCTCATTGATGGCGAAGGCGTGATTCGCAAGTCAGATGTTCGAGGACATGCCCTTGAACCGGCGGTTGCAGAACTAGTCCGAGAGAACAACGCGAAATTGCAAGGCAACAAACCTGATGAGAAATAGCGTCGAAGGGATTCGTGGATGGTTGAATGAGTCAATCCTATCAAAAATTTGTGCTTATAGGAGATTCCACTAATGAAATCAACGCAAATTTCCATACTAATTGTTATAGTCCTTTCAATCGCAATAATCGTCTTGGTTTTTTTAACGATAACTCGACCCTCTCTATTTAATCCAGACCTTATCGTCAAAGATCCTCCGGAATTGAGTGTGCCTGAAGGTGCTAGAGCCCACTTCGGTAAGGGTCAAATAAGTGAGATAGCCTATTCTCCCGATAGTAGTCGTCTCGCAGTTGCCAGTTCTATCGGGGTTTTGATACATGATGCACGAACCGGTGAAGAACTTAGGCGACTCAAGGGACATAGGGCAGAGGTCTATAGCGTCGCGTTTAGCCCGGATGGCAGCACCCTCGCCAGTGGGGCTGAGGACGATACCGTCCGTCTGTGGGATGCGGTCACGGGTAAGCACAAACGAACACTCAAAGGGCATACAACTAGGGTCTTTAGGCATAAAGGTTCGGTCTATAGTGTGGCATTCAGTCCCGACGGCAGCACGCTTGCAAGCGGCAGTGCGGACCAGACCATCCGTCTGTGGGATGTCGCCACAGGTGAACCCAAGGGGGTGCTCACAGGACATGTAGCACAAGTTAACAACGTCGTCTTCAGTCCTGATGGCGGGACACTTGCGAGTGGGAGTAGTTTTGGCAGAGTGCGGTTGTGGGATGGTATCACAGGCGTCCACAAGCAAACACTCCCTGGTCGTGTTCAGGGGTTCATCTGGGATTTAGCGTTCAGTCCGGATGGCAGCACCCTCGCATGTGCAACCTTTGACGGGGTGAAATTCTGGGATGTTATCACAGGGCAGGTCACAACTTCATTTGCAGGGGAGGCTGTGATGAGTATTGCGTATAGCCCAAATGGCACTACCCTTGCAAGTGGGGGTGACGACGACGCCCCCACCATCCGTCTGCGGGATGTCGCCACAGGCGTTCACAAGCAAACACTCACTGGTCATGGTCAGTGGTTCATCCGGGACTTAGCGTTCAGTCCGGATGGCAGCACTCTCGCAAGCGGGTCATGGGACGGAACGACGATCCTGTGGGACCTGAACCAGTAGTAGTAATCAACGAAGATGCAGTTGTAAACCGCCTCGATTTGGTGCTGTAATAACCCACGCTGCTCTAACCTACACCTATTCACAATTGAAGTTTACTCTCCCATTCCAAGTGCCGGTGTATCATTTCTGCAACGAGAGAGTTCATAATTTGAACATCTTCTTTGTGAACACAACCCTCCCTTTGCAATCTCAACTCATGTTAAAAGCAGGCGCAAAGTCCCTTAGAAGACGGGTTTGCCGAAGTACTTGCTTTTCTGCACAATACGCTTCGCACGGTTCAAGATAATTGTGGCATCTAAATTGCATATAGCCGATAAACCAAATGAGTTTCCGTTCGGCACCGATTCATGTCAGATCCTATCTGGCTCTGTTGAAATATCAATGGAACTTAATGAAAGGAGATGCCAACAAAATCTAATGAAAGCAATGCAATTTTCCACACTCACGCTTATCTTTGTGGCACTCCTGTTTTTATCAAACACCTTTGCCCAAGACTCTCCACAGTGGCACTTACCGCAAGGAGCCAAAATGCGTCTCGGTAAAGGCGCAATGCGTAAGATACAGTATTCGCCGGACGGCACCCGTCTCGCTGTCGCTAGTGGTATTGGTATTTGGCTCTACGATACGATGACCCATCAAGAGATCGCTCTGATCACCGAGCATACAGATAGGATCGGTAGTATCGCATTTAGTCCGGATGGGGATATCCTCGCAGGCGGGGATTGGGACGGTAAAATCCGTCTGTGGGATGCCGTAACAGGGGCATACAAGCAGACCCTCACAGGGCATACGTCTGGTGGGGTCATTAGTGTTACGTTTAGTCCAGATGGCATTACCCTCGCAAGTGGGGGTACGGACGAGACTATTCGCTTGTGGGACAGCGCGACGGGTGAACACAAGCACACACTTATAGGGCATACGTCTACGGTCTTGAGCGTTGCCTTCAATCCAGATGGGAATACACTTGCGAGTGGAAGCTGGGACAGTACAGTACGGCTGTGGGATGCTGACACAGGTGCACCCAAGCAGACCCTCACAGGGCATACATATGTGGTCAGTAGCGTAGCGTTCAGTCCCGATGGACGAACACTCGCAAGCGGAAGTTATGACAACACGGTGCGACTGTGGGATGCTGTAACGGGTGCATATAAACACATACTTACAGGACATACGTATTTTGTCCATAGCATTGGGTTCAGTCCAGATGGCACGACGCTCGCCAGTGGGAGTTGGGACCGCACTATCCGTCTGTGGGATGCCATTACGGGTGAACACAAGCAGACGCTTACGGGGCATACAGATCAGGTCAGGAGCATCGATTTCAGCCCGGATGGGAATACGCTCGCCAGTGGGAGCTATGACAGTACAGTACGGCTGTGGGATGTTATTACGGGTGCACCCAAGCATACACTCACAGGGCATGTAACTGAGGTCTATGACATCGCGCTTAGCCCGGATGGACGGACGCTTGCTAGCGGTGTAGACTACGCGGTACGGCTGTGGGATGTCGGCACGGGTGAACACATACAGATACTTGCTGGGGATTGGTCTCACACGGGTGAACACATACAGATACTTAATGGGCATTCGTCCGAGGTTTATAGCGTCGCGTTTAGCCCGGATGGGAACACACTTGCTAGTGGGGGTGTAGACAGCGGGGTGATTTTGTGGGATATTGTCACGGGTGGATACAAGCGAGTTCTCAGCAAGCATAGGTCTCCGATCCATAGCGTTGCGTTTAGTCCGGATGGACGGACGCTTGCCAGCGGGGATGCGGACAGGACGGTGATTCTGTGGGATGTTATGGCAGGTGAACACAAACAGACCCTCACCGGGCATAGGGGGCAAGTCGCTAGCGTCGCCTTCAGTCCGGATGGACAGACTCTCGCAAGTGGGAGTTATGACAATACCATTCGACTGTGGGATGCCGTTACTGGGGCGCAGACACAGACCCTTATCGGACATACAGATCGGGTCTATAGCGTTGCCTTCAGTCCGAATGGACGGACCCTGGCAAGTGGGAGTTACGACAATACCATCCGCCTGTGGGATACCGTGACAGGTGTACATAAGCAAACGCTCACCGGACATACGAGAATCAGGAATATTGCGTTCAGCCCAAATGGGAACACGCTCGCCGGTGGACATACGGATGGAACTATCCGCCTGTGGGATGCCATGACAGGTGCACCCAAGCAAACCTTCACTGGATATACGAGGATGGTTAGAGGCATAGCGTTTAGCCCGGATGGCACCACGCTTGCCAGTGGAAGTTCGGACGGTACGATGCTCCTGTGGAATCTCACCCCTACAATGGATCTACCACTACTTGGAGATGTCAGCCGCGATGGTGTGGTGAATGCCCAAGATTTAGTGCTCGTTGCTGCACGGTTTGGGCAGAGGGAACAAAATGATGCCGATGTCAATGGGGATGGTGTTGTCAATATTTTCGATCTCGTCACAGTTGCTAGTATGCTAGGCAATGCGGCAGCCGCGCCTTCAGCGCATTCACAGTCACTTGAGACGCTCACCGCCGCCGAAGTCGAGGGTTGGCTCACCCAAGCGCAGCAAATCGCACTGACAGATCCCGTCTATCTGCGGGGCATCGCTGTGTTGGAACAACTTCTCGCAGCATTGACTCCGAAAGAGACAGTATTGCTGCCCAACTACCCCAACCCATTCAATCCAGAGACGTGGATTCCATATCAACTCACCCATACTGCCGATGTCCAGGTTGCCATTTATGGCGCAAAAGGTGCGCTGGTGCGTCGATTAGATATAGGGTATCAACCTGCGGGATACTACACGGATCGGACAAAGGCGGCGTATTGGGATGGCTGCAATGAAAGCGGGGAATCGGTAGCAAGCGGAGTTTATGTCTATCAACTCCGTGCGGGAGATTATACCGCCACGAGACGGATGGTAATCGTCAAGTAAGCGTATAAACCAGCAAGAGAAACCGAGTTTTTCTCAAAAACTCGGTTTCTGAGGTTATTTATCAATCCAAGGCTTATTTGAATGGCAGCCTACTTCAAAAAAAAGGAGCACTTTACATGAAAACGACTGTGACGTTACTTGTTCTTTTAACCCTGTTTTCACAAAGTACCTTGGCTCAAGATTCCCCGCAATGGAACTTACCCAAAGGTGTCAAGGCGCGCTTTGGTAAAGGCAAGATATTTGAACTTCAGTATTCGCCGGATGGCACTCTGCTCGCTATCGCTAGTGGTATCGGTATTTGGCTCCATGATACAACGACCCTTCAAGAGGTTGCCCTGCTTACTGGGCATACGGGTTTTGTCAATAGTGTCGCCTTCAGTCCGGAGGGACGGACGCTTGCCAGTGGCAGTTCAGACAACACGGTGCGGTTGTGGGATGGTGTGACGGGTAAACATAAACGAACACTTAAAGGACATGCGGGTTCAGTTAATAGCATCACCTTTAGCCCGGATGGGAGGACGCTTGCCAGTGGCAGTTCAGACAGCACGGTGCGGTTGTGGGATGGTGTGACGGGCAAATACAAGCAGACACTCATGGGGCATACGTCTGGAGTCATGAGTGTCGCCTTCAGTCCGGATGGGAGGACGCTTGCTAGTGGCAGTTCAGACAGCACAGTGCGGTTGTGGAATGGCACGACAGGTAGATACGAACAAGCACTCATCGGGCATACGCGAGGAGTTGCTAGCGTAGCGTTCAGTTCGGATGGGAAGACCCTCGCTAGTGGGAGTTTTTACGACACGGTGCGGTTGTGGGATGGTGTGACGGGTAAACACAAGCGGACCCTCACAAGAAATACGTGGGGGAGTGCTAGCATAGCGTTTAGCCCGGTGGAAGATCTGCTCGTCATTGGAAGTTCGGATGGTACGGTGCAGCTACGGGTTGCTGCCACGGGTGTGTACGATCAGACACTCAGAGGACATACGTCTAGAGTCAATAGCATCGCCTTTAGCCCGGATGGAAAGACTTTTGCTAGTGGGAGTGAGGATGGCACGGTGTGGCTGTGGGATGCTGCCACAGGGTATCCCATAGCGACACTGATTGGATATACAGAGGAGGTCACTACTGTTGCGTTTAGCCCAGATGGGGATATACTTGCAAGCGGAAGCGTAGACAAGATGGCAAGGCTGTGGGATGTTGCCACGGGGTGGCATGAAGCCACACTTGCCAAGCATACGGAGGCGGTTTACGATATTGCGTTCAGCCCGGATGGAGACACACTCGCAACTGGAAGCCGGAAAGGCGTAGTGCACCTGTGGGATGCCGTCACAGGACGACATAAATGGACATACTGGAATCGAGGGTTAGTCAAAATCATAACATTCAGTCCGGCTGGGGGCACACGCACAAGTAGAGGAGGAGATGGCGAAAGGCATCTGTGGGACGCTGTCACGGGACGGTACAAAGCTCCACTCGACAAACATATATCCCGTGCTTTCAGCATTGCGTTCAGTCCCGATGGCAGTCTCCTTGCAACTGGAAATAAGAACGGCCCCGTGCACCTATGGGACACGCGCACGGGGGCACATCTCAAAACACTCAAAGACGATGACCAAACGTCTTGGGTCTATAGCTTAGCATTCAGTCCTGATAGTACTACCCTCGCAAGTGGGATCCGTACAGGGGTGCAGCTCTGGGATGTCGTCACAGGGCAACCCACAACTACGTTTGCAGGGAGCCATGTGACTAGTATTGCGTTTAGTCCGAATGGAGACATCCTCGCAAGTGGAGGCTCCGATATATGGCTATGGGACGTTGCCACGGGGCAGCTCGTAGCTACCCTCACAGGGCATACGGGGGTTGTCAACAGTGTTGCGTTCAGTCCGGATGGGGACACCTTCGCAAGTGGGAGCCGAGACGGCACAGTGCTCCTGTGGGATTTGTATCAATAGAGACTGTCAATAAGGATAGGGCTGTGAATATCTTCGATTTTTAAGACGTTCTACGGGCGGGGATACCCCGCCCCTACTGACTCGATTTTACGCTCCCCTCGACCAGTGTGAGAGTTTGATTTGGCTCAACTCCTTCAAGATATTCCTCTAGACCGCTGGGCCAACGGATCTCCACCCGATCGGCTTGGCGATGTTTTCCCAGTCCAAAATGTAAACGCATATCGTTCTGCGATAGGTAACTTGAGCCACTCCGAACCTCCCGAATCTGTGTTAGGTTACCGGTTGTTATCTTGACCCTTGCTCCAATCGCATCCCGATTGCTGCGCGTCCCAATCAGTTTGAGAATCAACCACGTATTTTGTCCCCCCTTATTCTCCAATAGGTCTGGAGCTCCCTTCAGGTTTGTTACGAGTAGGTCGAGATCGCCGTCGTTGTCGTAGTCAGCGTAAGCGAAGCCACGGCTGACTTTCTCCAACTGCATATCGGAACCTGAATCAACACCGACCTCGTCAAAGGTGCCATCTCGATTGTTGCGGAAGATGAGATTGGGTTGTTCATAAAATCCGGTCGGGTTAAATGCTTGAACATTCTCGTCCAGATGTCCGTTGGCGATGAACAGATCTTGATAACCGTCGTTATCGTAGTCGCAGAAACTTACACCCCACGCCAAGTAGGACAAACTCATTGTCCCAATTTGTGATGCATAGGTCACATCCGAGAATAGCCCGTTTCCCTCATTGTGGTAGAGGGTGTTTGTCTGGTCTTGGAAGTTGGTAACGACGAGATCTAAGTAGCCATCGTTATCGTAATCCCCAAAGTCAGTGCCCATGCCGTTCTCCGCTTCGCCATCTTCGCTGAATCCTACGCCTGCGGTCAAGCTGACATCGGCAAAGGTGCCATCGCCGTTGTTGCGGTATAGGAAATTTTGGTCGGCATCGTTGGCGATATAGACATCCATGTCGCCATCGTCATCGTAATCCCCCCAAGCGAGAGCGAGTCCCCGTCCTGTTGCTCCAGAAAAGCCTTCGGATTTCGTCACGTCGGTAAAGGTCCCGTCGCCGTTGTTGTGATAGAGGATATCCAGTTCCCCTTCATAGAGGCGTGGGTCACAATAAACACGCACCCCTTTATTCATGCAGACCTGATCGGATTCGATGTCATACTTCACATAGTTTGTCACATAGAGGTCTAAAAATCCATCGTTATCGTAATCGACGAAGGCGCAGCTTGCCCCCCAGCGCATGTCGCCGGTGCCCGTTTCCCTCGTGACATCGGAAAACGTGCCATCACCATTGTTACGGAAAAAGACGTTTGCCCCGAAGTTTGTCACGTACAGGTCGGAAAACCCGTCATTGTTGTAGTCTCCAACCGCACAGCCCATGCCGTATCCTGTATCGGCGACCCCTGCTGCCGCTGCGACATCGGTGAATGTCCCATCGCCGTTATTGCGATAGAGTGCGTTTCGCGGTGGTTCACCCTCATCTGATTGATTCTCTGCGAGAGGAGGGAGGTCTGCCCCGTTGACGAGGTAGATGTCTTGGAAACCGTCGTTGTTATAGTCTAGAAATGCTGCGCCCCCGCCGAGGGATTCGATGAAGTATCGCTGTCCGCTCCCACCATTATGGTGTTTGAAGTGGATGCCCGCTTCCTTTGTGACGGAGGTAAACTGGATTGGGGCTGTGGGGTAAGGGTTGCTGATGAGATGGAGTAGGAGAAATAAAAAAAGGCTCATGTCAAAAGAAGGTGTGCAGCGAGGAAAGAGTGAAACGTGAAAATTATTGGTTCATTGGTACGGTAAGCGCGGGCGGGGGAACCCCGCCCCTACGATTGGGTGTGCACCGGAATTCGTAGGGGTTGGGTCTCCCAACCCATTGGGTGCGGTGCCGTAATTTGCACAAGGGTTACGGCATACGGAGTATGCCTACTACTATAGGGGTTACGGCATACGGAGTATGCCTATTACTATAAGATTAATCGGTTTTCACATAGGTATGTGTCAGGGGTTCCCAACCGAGCAGGCACTTGGCTTTTGATAGATTAATCTCTTGCTGCTCCTCATCACCGGCGATGAATACGGCATCAAAGCCGGTATGTTCGACAGAAAGCCCTGCAAGATAAGCCCGCGCGAGATCTTCCTCATCTGTCACCCAGAGGTGTCGATGACCGGACCTAGGTTGCCCACGTTGCTCGATCCACTGCTGACGGGTGCGGGGCCCTGTGATTCGCAAGGCGATGATCGACATACTGTGTTCACGGCAGAAGTATCGACAGATCCGCTCCCCAAACCCTTTCGTCAAACCGTACACACCGGGATTATCAAGTGGGACCTCCTCCTCAGATGGATACCAATTCCGTGTCCGTTCATGGACGGTGAACGTGCTGGTGTAAATGCCGTGCGTGATGCCTGCCTCTTTCGCGGCGTGCAACAGAATATGGAGTCCCATTGCGTTCACTTGATAGTTGGCGATGATATCATCAAAATTCGCTAATGATGAGGAATCACTGGTGGGACGCTGCATGACCATATAGATGAAGGCATCCATGCCCTTGATCGCCTGCTGGACAACATCCGGGTCGACCACCGAACCTTCGATATATTCGATGGTCGAATCTTTGGGCGGGGAGAGGTCGAGAACACGAAACTGATGATGCGGTTTCATGTAGGGCAGCGTCATAGTCCCGACATGTCCTGCGCCCCCAACAATTAGCACTTTCATGGTGAATCTCCTATTCGTTCGCAATCTCACTGAGCGGACGAGCGTCGATGAAGAGTTTGGCACCGTGGCTGACCTCTGGGGGTGTATCCACCCCACATAGCCAGTTCCATGTGCGTTGGCGTCGTGCCATGTCGCGATAGGACTCGACTTCGTTGGCGTAAAGGTGTCGCTCTCGGTTGGCGTAAGGCGGTATCTCCTCCGACTCTATCAGCCAATCCCGCTTCGGTGGCGAATTTCGGAAGTACGAAAATTTAATCATCCCACGACGTTTTGCGTTCAACTTCGGTCCCGCCTTGTGCCAGATGCCGTAGTGCGTTAAAACCACCGTCCCGGCGGGAACAGTCAAGGAGACCTGCCCCAAGATGTCGCCGTAATGGGCGATCGCCTCTCGGTCAACCAATCGGTGGTGGGAGCCGGGAAGCACCATTGTGGGACCGTCTTCAAGTGTAACGTTCTGCGGATAGTAGTAGCATTGCAAATGATTGACGCCGTAACCGTATTCGGAGAGACCGTCGGAGTGCCATGTCTGTCCGGTGTGTGCCTCTTCAAACAGATGATGGTGCGCGGTTATCGGCATAAAGAAATTCCGTCCGAGCAGAGAGCGGGCAACGCCAGCGACTTCCGGGTGCAATAGGACTTCTGCCCGAAATTCGGGTGTACAGGCGAATTCGTTGATGCTGCCGCCCGGCAAAGTTTCGCATTGATGATTGAACTCGTCGGAGACAACTCCCTCCAGCACCACGGAACCCCTTGAAATAAAATCCATCACTTGGCTGTCATCCATAGTGGGTTGAATATCGTTCATCGTTTCCTCCTGTTACAAGTCTGAAGTCGATTTTTCCAAGATGAATTCGTAACCCAGATAGGTGTTATCAATATCCGAAAATTGGTAGAGTTCCGCCCTCGGAAATTGAACAATCCGCCATCCGTCGTTGACCGCTTCGATAACCGAATCGTATGGGACCTCCTGCGACGGCAGGGTGGGTTCATACGGGACTGTTGGGTCATACAGGGCCCAACTGGCAATCGCTGAACGCATGTTTGTCGACTTTGAATAGAGATACAATATCAGTTGTCTCGGTTCGGTCAGAATCACCTCTAGCTGCTGAAGGTCGGCTTCTGTGAAGTTGCCCGCTTTAAGTTTTTTGCGGCTCTCGCCCAGCCACTGTTTGACTGTAGTTTCCATTATATTTATCCCTATTGCCTATGAAAAAAGAAAGTACGTACAAAACGCTAACAGAAACCGAGTTTTGAAGAAAAAACTCGGTTTCTATTGCACGATTTCCTAACATAAGCCATCCCTGTTTCTTAAAATCATTAATCCCAATCAAATATCACCTTGCCGCATCTCGCTTCGTCCGCGACACGGAGTGCCTCGATGCCATCATCAACGCGGAAATGGTGCGTCACCGCAGGTGCAAACGTTAATCCTGTTTGGGCACAGTACCGCACGAAATCTTTTAGCCATCCAATTGGGAAGACAACGGATCCCATCAGGGTGATTCGGCGATAAACCATGTCACCCGGATTAATGACCTTGTCATCGCTTCCGACACCGACAAGTGCGGCTTTCCCCTCACGGCGGAGCGACGGGATGATGCTGCTTCGCCCACCGGCACTGCCGGAGGTTTCGACAACGTAATCCACGCCTTCCGTCCCACTGAACGCGACCACTGCTTCAACCGGATCCTCTGTTGCGGCATTGACGGTAGCATCCGCACCGCACTTCTTGGCAACCTCGATCCGCTCCTCCATGATATCGACCCCTATAACCCGTGCCCCCATCGACTTCGCAATGCACACGGTGCTCAACCCCACAGGACCTAGACCGTATACGGCGATTGTTTGTGGGAAATACTGTTCTACCCCGAGTCGCCTCAAGGCAGCGTAAGCTGTGGTTCCAACACAGGCGAAAAACGGACCGTCGATGAAGTTAATCTGATCTGGGAGTACCACACAATTCCGTTCGTTCGCAACGACATACTCACCGAATGCTCCGCTGACGACCTTATCGTCCGGGCACCAGACGAAATCTCCCAACGAGCAATAATAGCATTGTCCACACCCTTGATGGTGATGGACGGTCACGCGGTCTCCCACTTTGAGGTTGGTCACATTCGGACCTAATTTTTCAACCACCCCGGAGGATTCATGTCCTTGGACCCAATCTCTTGGCTCCGCGGGTCGATACACGTGGAGATCACTGCCACAGATTCCCGACACCTTCATCTGAATCCGAACTTCTCCATTCCCCGGCTCTGGGGTAGGAACCTCTTTGACAGCACATTGGCGGTTACCCAAAAAAACAATTCCTTTCATTATTAACACTCCAATCAACTCGTTGGTTTGTATTAACCAATGGTGCTAGTTTGCAGTTGTTGATAACGTGAAACGTGATGCGTGAAACGTAAAAATCATTGGTTCAGCAGTTCGTTTAGCCCCAGCGGGACAAGATGCCCCGCCTACAGTTGGCTGTGCAGGTCCTAATTAAGTCGAGGTTGAATCGAGCCAGTAGGAGTAAAAGCGTCCGTTTCGCAGGGTGAAGCGGAGACGGATAGTTTGCCCCGTAAATTGGGTGATATCCCCCTCAGTCCATGCAATCCGCGCAGCGGAGTAGTCCCCGTGAAGTCGGGCGGAGGCGGTAAGCGTATCGCCATCGGTGGAAAGCATTTCAACGCCGAGCTCGCCGTTAGGCACATCGACATTGACGAAGAGAGAATCACCGTTCAGCGCAAAGGGCTCCGTACAGATAGTGCCAACCTCCTCCCCAGCATCGAGGGAGATGAACCCGTCGCGCCGCAGGACCGCCAGACAGACTGCGCCGGTGTCGGGATGGTAGTCGTCGTACCCCGGCACTTCGCCGGAGGTGATGAAAGCGTACTGCTTGGTGCCCGTGTAGTAGAACCATAACTCATCACCGCGCACGACAGCGTTAGAGGGACCGAGCAACCCTTGCAGGTCGTAGGCACCGCCACCCAACGTTGAGGTTTCGATGAACGGTTTGCGTTCGCCGAGACGTATCCAGTTTCTCAAATCGCGGCTACATACCATCTGGATATTGTAGAAACCGGTATAGTCTCCGTACTGCCTGACGCACTCTAGGATGTACGGAGATAGACGCAACCGATCAAAACCGGGCCAATCGGTAGGAACTTTGCCGGTGTGATGATACATAGACGGTAACCCGATATATATCCCTTCGTACCGAAACACCCCCATATTGTAGATTTGTACGCTGTAATGTTCGGGCGTGTTGTATTCCGTCTGTCGGAGGTTGGGATTAGAGAGACGCGCTTCGATAACGTCTCTGCCCATCTCCTGATCTACTTCGTCGGCGTGGAAAACAACCCCATAGTCATCCCAGTTTTCAAAGTCCGTGCTGGTAGCCATAGCGAGTGATCTGCCGTAGGGACCGGAACGTTTCACTGTGTGGATGAACAAACCTTCCTGTTCGTTGTAGGAGAAGTTTCCTTCATCTGAACTCGGCACGGGGGGCACATCCAGCTTTGTCCAGTTCACGCCGTCCGGTGAAACCGCGAAACCTGCGTTGAGGAGCGCGGCTTTGTATCGCCCCCCCGGATCCGGATCATTTGCATCGCGAACCGCCATTGGTCCCCCAATATTTGGTTCAGATCTTGGCGTCCAGTGCAGCCCGTCCGCACTGACGCGGTAACTCTCGTCCGTCCCGATAACCCAAAACTTGTAGACTTCTTCCTCTGGATCCCAAGCCGGTGCGGTGCGCGTTTGGATCGTCTGGGTCGGGTTGGCACTCCGAACCACCGCCCCCTTTTTGGAAGGTTGGTGCAGCGTCCGGGTGAGGTTCTCAAGGCGTTCAATCCCGACATCGTCGAGAAATAGTTGCCGCTGACCGCACGGAACGTTGAATTCCGTCGTATCGTTCATATCAGGTTCCCTTGAGGGATTGCAAAAATGGATAAAACTACCTTCACACACCTATGACGAAGGTTCGTTAATTGCCTGCATCAGGGCGTGAATATAACCGAAGCAATACCCGAATCCGACGCCACCGGGATTTTCACCAGAGATCCCCGGCACATGGTCTGGCATCACCATATACGGATAGTCAACCTCTTTGAGGGTACGCAACGCTTTGAGCATATCTACATCACCCTCGTCCGGAAAGACCTCAACAAAATCAAGGAGACCGCCCTTGATGTTGCGGAAGTGGATGTTAAACAGCTTCTTCCGCTCGCCGAAGTAGCGGAGAATATCGTAGAGATCTTGCCCCGGATTTTCCAGCGATTCCGACACCGTCCCAATGCAGAAATTCAACCCATGGTAAGGGCTTTCGTGCATGTGGACAAATTTCTTGAGTCCCTCGACGGTGCCCATGACTCTGGCAACGCCTCGATATAGTCGATCGCCGATGCTCGGATCCTGTGGGTGGCAGGCAAGCCGTACCTTGTACTCCTCCGCCACGGGGACAACTCGCGAAAGGAAATAGTCGATTCGCTCCCACATCTCGTCCGCATCGGCGGGTCCGTCTTCAAACTCGTCCAATGTTTGGTCGAGTTTGTGGTATTCAAACGACGACAGGCTTGCGCCGCCCCGTCCAAACCGCCTTCCTGTTCGTAGATGACCAAGAATTGTGATATTGTACCGCCCGGCTGGAATGCCCGCTCGCGACATATTGCGGAGCAGGTCGCAGATCTGGTCAATCTCCCGATCCCGTTCTGGACTGGGACCGAGGAAAACATGAGGTGCGCCTTGTGTTCTCGCAGGTCCCGACGCTAACGGCAGAATCATCATATCGAGCGAAATGTCTAGGGAGGCTAATTTCTCCTTAAACTGCGATAGAACGTCCACATCCCAATCCAGCCAGTTGCCGGGTGGATTGGCTGAAACATGATTAACACCTAACTGGGGAAGCACCTTGTAGGCGTCCCAGTTATCTCCTGAAAGATTTTGTGTGCCAACGTGCATTTTGAGCTCCTTTGGTTAGTGCGTGAAACGTGAAAGCTATTTTAGGGACGTGTTGGGCTGCCATCTGGCAGGCGGGTCTGTGTCCACCACTCAACCTGATCTTCGCATGGATATTTCGCTGCGAGATCCTCGTTGATGTCGATTCCCAATCCCGGTTTGTCGCTGGGATACATGTATCCATTCCGAACTTCTGGCAGACCGGGGAAAATCTCATACATGTGTTCAGGGAAGTTACACCATTCTTGAATCCCGAAGTTTGGTGCCCATAGGTCGAGGTGCAGGTTCGCGGCATGTCCCACCGGCGACGTGTCGCCGGGTCCGTGCCACGCGGTGCGGACACCGTACATGTTGGCAAATGCTGCGACATGACGTGCAGGTGTCAGCCCACCCATCTGGCTGACATGCATCCGGATAAAGTCGATTAGACGACCGGCGATTAGCGGTTGCCATTCGCGGGGATTGTTGAACAGTTCACCCATCGCGATTGGGGTACAACACTGTTGGCGCATGTTAGCGAACCATTCCAGATCCTCTGGGGCAAGCGGGTCTTCGAGAAAGAAGAGATTGAACGGCTCAACATCCTTAGCGAATTTGACTGCGTCGATGGGGTGCAGTCGCTCATGAATATCGTGTAAGAGTTCAGCTTCATCCCCCACTTCAGCTCGGACATGCTCAATCATCCGCAATATATTCAGCGTGTATTCCCGTGGATCGAAGTATGCCCCGTCAGGCGCGCCTTCCGGTTTAACGATTCGGCTTGCCTCGCCACCGTAGCCGCCCATCTGAATCCGAATGTAGCGGTAGCCGTTTTCCATGAATTGCCGGACGCTATCAGCGACGGCTTCGGGCGAATTGCCTCCCGCATGTCCATAGACCGCAGCGGCTTCACGGCATTTACCACCGAGAAGCTCATAAACCGGCATCCCTGCCTGTTTACCTTTGATATCCCATAATGCTTGGTCAGCACCAGAGATTGCGTTGCTTAAAACGGGCCCGTTACGCCAATAGCTATGCACCATCCCCATCTGCCAGATCTCCTCGATGCGGGAGACATCGCGTCCGATCAGGAAGGGTTTCAGGTGTTTTTCCATCGCGGTGACGACGGCGTGGAACCGCTGCGTAAAGGTCGCGCAGCCCAAGCCGTATAACCCCGGCTCCGAGGTGATAATTTTGACGATAACCAGCCGTGAGCCAGCCGGTTGCGTTGTGATTGTCTGCACATCTTTAATCGTTACTGTAGCCATTTAAGTCCCTTCTCCCCACTTGGGGATGAATGTGGTAAGGAACGCAGATCTGCGTTCCCTACATATATCTAGCGGGTCCCTTTATGAGGATATGATTTTTTTTCTGTTGCTCTAGTTAGATAGATTTGCTAAAATCCTTTCAACCCTGAACGATAACATTACACCAAGAACGATAACACTACACCAAAGAAAGGAATGAAATATGTTGAGAATCCAATCGCTTCAACTCAAACATTTCTGTTTTGCCTTTGTTCTAATAGTCGGTCTTGCTGCCCCTGTAACAGGAATGGCTGATGATCACTCGTCAATGTCGATCGGGGATGCAGACATCGTTTCCCCAGACGCCAAACTGGAGGTATTGTTCAGCGATGCGTTCTTCACAGAGGGAGCCGCTGTGGCACCGGATGGCAGTGTCTATTTCAGTGACATTACCTTTACGCATGGGTCAGACATGCAGGCGGGACACATCTGGAGATATGATCCCAAGGCCGGAACGGCTTCCGTCTATCGCTCACCGAGCGGGATGTCCAACGGCATCAAGTTTGACGCCCAAGGGCGGATGATTGTCGCCGAAGGCGCGGACTTCGGTGGACGCCGCGTCACTCGGACGGATATGACGACAGGTAAAAGTGAGATCATCGCCGGCCTGTATGAGGGGAGACCATTTAATGCGCCCAACGACATTACCATTGATGAAAAAGGGCGAATCTATTTCAGCGACCCCCGGTATCTTGGGCATGAGCCGATAGATCAGCCAATCATGGCGGTATACCGAATTGATCCCGATGGCTCGATTCACCGCATTATCACCGATGCGGGCAAGCCGAACGGTGTGGCAGTATCTCCCGACCAAAAGTCCATATACGTGGTCAGCAATGACAACGGAATGACCGGCATTGGTCGAATACCTGAAGAGACACCGCTTCATAGAGGGCGTATGGCGTTGCTGGCGTACGATTTAGCGGAGGACGGGACTGCCACGTTTCGGAAAGTATTGGTTGATTACGCCCCACAAGATGGACCTGATGGACTGGTCGTCGATGTAGACGGAAACCTTTATGTCGCCGTGCGCGATACCACTCGACCGGGGATCGTTGTCTACTCCCCTGAAGGGGAGGAACTAGCGTATATCCCAACGACGCCGGAACTCCCGACCAATGTTGCATTTGGTCGCGGGGACGAGAGCAAAACCCTATATGTTACATCGGGGAACAGTCTCTACCAGATCAAGGTGATGAAAGACGGTTATCATTTACCTTCAAAATGAAACGTGAAACGCGATGCGTAAAACGTATTTTCACCGCAGAGACGCAGAGAACACAGAGAAAAACAGGAAAAAAACTCTGCGTCTCTGTGGTCGGTTTTCTCGTTTTCCCGTTCTCTCGTTTTCTCCCTTTCACGCGACTATCCTGCCCCAAACAACTTCCCGATCAACCCCCAGCCGCTAATTCCTGCGAAAACAATCAGAATCGCTGCTGACACGATCGCGCCGAGCAACATTGGCCACCGTGTTCGATAAACAGCGGGCAGTTTGAAATTCAAATATAGCGCACCAAGCATCATCAGGGCGATTGATAGATTTGCCAAAATAAATCCAGCGATCTGCGTGAGGATGTCGAACGGAATATTGAGCCAAACGATGACAAACGTGGTTATGAAGATATAGACACACACCCAGCGTCGAATTTTATCATAATTCCACTCCCGGTTGGGCCAAATTGCTTGGAAAAATTCCTGTGACACGCGGGCGTAGATTTCAGGCAGCGCCTGCAAAGTCCCCCAAAGTGCCGCGATAATACAGATGTAATAGACCCAGATTAACGAGCCGTGGATATTGCTCCAGACATGGCGTTGTTCGGTGAGCAGGCTCCAGCCCTTAAACTCACTCTGGAGTGGGTAGAGAACAGCGGCACCGGACAACATGAATGCTCCCGTTACAATGAACAGAACGACTGCTCCCATGCCAACGTCCCAGCGCAATGGTGCGACAATTTTCCGCAAGCGGGACACCTGCTCCGGGTCATCGGGCAGGTAGTCAATCTTATCGTGTGTGAAAGCGTGTCGTTGAATCGCTTCAATTTTTTGATGACCAGTCATCCCCCACCGGTGGAGTCCAACCCAGTTGGCATAGACAATGTATCCCATCACCGAACCGCCCACGTAGGCAAATGCTGTTGCCATCGTTAGGAGTGGATTTTCAACGGCATCTTGCGGTGCCCATTCGGGAAACTCCGGCAGTCTTCCAAAGCTGAGACTTCCGATAAACGCTCTTCCCAAATCTGGACGCACCATCAGGGTTCCGATAATGGTTCCCACAACGAGAATGGTGCAAATGATGAGTTGCTGTTTCTCCAATCGTTCAAATGAGAGCCGTAAGCCAAACGCGAGAGCCAAGCCGATGAAGCCGCACGTGATGATGTTTTCATAGGTCACCTCCGAGAGAGACGCTGGCAACATACCACTGATGAAATAATGGAACAGATCTCCGCACGGCTTCGCAATAGGCACCCAAGCGAGCGGGGCCCCAATCATCTCCATCAACACGATTGCAATCAGTAACCAGCCGCGTGGTCCCGGCAGCCGCACAAGCCGATGCCCGATATATTCTCCACTAACCGCTGTGTAGCGTCCGAGCAGGTAGGTGACGAAGACTCCCTTGACGACGCAGCTTAAAAGCACAAGCCATAATAGTCCATAGCGTGCCCACGCCCCTGCCCTGACAACGACAATAGTTTCACCTGCGCCGATACTGACCGATGCCACGATCGCGGCGGGTCCAAAAACGGCGAGCAAGCCGAACACTTTGTTCATTGACCACGGTTGAGCGAACACGCCGCTGACAGGTGGCACTTCAACTTTGCCGATATCTTCCTCGGTCTCTTGAACAGTTTCTCTATTGTCCATGTCCTGCCTTTCATTTCAAAGGCAAATCTCCTACTTCCTTCTTTTATGTATGTAGAGGAAATCTGCTTTGGGATTTTGAAAAAATGCTGTTGGCTATATTAGCATACATCCGAAACCTTGTCTATCAAAAAAGAGTGTCAAATCCTATATTCACAGGAGTAAGTTTTAGTGTCGATTTTGGGTGCAATTTATGCTAAAATAGGGTTGCTTGAGCATATCCGAGTGAAGGGTCTCTCCTTGATGACACTTTCGGAGGATGCTAAACAGATATGCGGCACATATTAAAGACAGGGCTTACGCAAATTTAGCACACAAGGGGTAGATTTTTGATTTTTAACCCCCAAAATCCCCCTTGTCAGGGGGATTTTGGAAAATCAGGGGGACTTATGAACGCGCTGCGTAAGCCCTAAAAGGAATGAAAATTACGCAAATAGGAGAAAATTTATGAACTATCCTACTTATGAATCGATCGGTGTGCGACCGTTGATCAATTGTCGTGGTACTTATACAATTATAAGCGGTTCAGTCATTCTACCCGAAGTCCGCGAAGCGATGGTCTTCGCTTCACAACGCTATGTCAATCTCGACGAACTGATGGAGTGTGTAGGCGCACGAATTGCTGAGTTGATGAATTGTGAGTGGGGATTGGTCACCGATGGTTGTGCTGCGGCACTGTGTCAAGTCACAGCGGCTTGTGTGGCTGGAAGCGACCCTGAGAAGATGATTCGACTCCCTGATACCTCCGGAATGAAAAACGAGGTTATCGTCCAAACTTGCCATCGGAATGTCTACGATCATGCCATACGTATGGTCGGGGTCAAGATGATTGAGGTTGACACGAAAGACGAACTCAAAGCTGCCCTCAATGACCGGACTGCGATGCTCTTCGTTTTCGGAGATGCCGAGGAACGAGGAGGGATAACGACGAAGGAGATGGCAGAAATTGGTCACGCACATGGCGTTCCGACCTTTGTAGACGCGGCAGCAGAGAGACCCGATGTGCCCAACTGGTATCTTGAGCAGGGTGCTGATGCCGTTGCCTATAGCGGTGGCAAATGTCTTCGAGGTCCCCAAGCCTCTGGCTTGGTTCTAGGACGCAAAGACTTACTCCAGGCAGCTTTTCTCAATGGTGCTCCCCATCACGCCTTGGCGCGTCCGATGAAGGCAGGTAAAGAGGAAATTATGGGACTCTTAGCAGCGGTGGAGCAGTGGGTCGCAAGAGACCATAAGACGGAGTGGAAAGAGTGGGAGCGACGATTGGGGGTTATCACTGCAGCTGTGAAAGATATTGACACTGTGACCACTTCAATCCGTGAACCGGGTAGATCGAATGTCGCACCGGTGCTTGAGATTAACTGGGAGGCTGCGACAGTTGGCATGAACGGTACAGAGGTTGGGGATCAGTTGTCGGCAGGGGAACCACGCATCGAACTCCACAACAATGAGAACGGTATTTCTATCATGCCCTACATGATGGAAGAGGGCGAAGACGAAATTGTGGCGGCACGGATCCGTGAAGTGCTCAATTCGTCGCAGAAGTAAGGAGTAGGCTTATGTATGATTTGAATGGTGAGTGGGACATGCGGATTCAATTCCTTTCGGGAGAGACGCAGCACAGTCTACGATTCGAGCAGGATGGTGATATGTTAAGTGGAACTTACCGCTCTCAATACGGTACTGAGCCGTTACAGGGAAATGTACGGGGAAATGTCGTGCAGATACAGACAGATATTCGCTATGAGGGTCAGGGTGTGGGGTATCGCTTTGAAGGCATCATCAACGGGGATAAAATTCAGGGGGACCTAGACCTCGGTGAATACTGGCAGGCGTCATGGAAGGCTAAGAAGCGATAATGATTGCATCGGAAATAGACTCAACGAGTGGGGCTGCTATGATTGAACATCCACAACGTTTCATCTGGTTTTGTAGCACAGAATATGTTGCCCAACACCCTGATTCGTTAAAAAAACTCAGGGATGAAATTGGGCTGACTACCATTATGCCCGAAAGTTCGGTTTGCCACACATCAGGATTTCGTGCGTCAGACGAAATTGTCCGGCGGGGACCGTTTGAGGATTGGCGTTCCCGCGAGGCATTGTGGCCGAAGGCAAAAGACGGCATCTACCCCCCGGTGGCCGGCACAGTAGGTGGCTTTGATGATACACCGTTGCTGCGTGTCATCGAGGCGTGCCGTGAAGCTGGTATTGAGATTTGGGGACATCTCGGCTTGTGGAGCTACGGGGGTGATGTCTATCCAGAATACGCTATGATAGATATCTTCGGCAACCCCCTCGACACGCGCTACAAGCAGTGGGGGATCGGTCTGTGCCCAAGCCGCAGGCGAATCAACGAGTGGACTCGCGATTGTCTGGTCGACGTGATTAAACGCTATGACATAGATGGGTTTGACGTGGACCATGCACGCTATCCCGCGCCAGCCAATATATCTGGACTTTTCGCGTGTGCGTGCGAGGCGTGCCAAGAGGAGGCACTCCGACTTGGCTACGATTTTCACTCAATGAAAGAGGGACTATTCCAACTTCATCGAGCCTTGAATCATCTAACACAGGAGCGGTTGCTCACGGGTTTGGAAGTCAATCTGAATTTCTGGGATTTTCTCTCCTACATCGGTGACAATTACGCGGTGCTGGAGTGGCTAAAATTCCGTGCGGTTGTTTTGGCAGAGCGGATGCGGGAATTTCGAGATGCGGTACGGTGTGCTGCTGGATCAGAGAAGGTATTTGGTAGTGATGTATTTCCTCCCTCTATTGCGCTATTGGGTGGGCATCTCTACGCGGAGTGGGAAGCTGCGACGGATTATCTCACCGGCGGAAGTTCGTTTGGCGGCGTCGTTGGGTGGGCGACAACAGTGACCAACCTAGCAACCGAGTGGGCAGCAGCGTTATGTCAGATTGTGTCCGGCTTGAATGAGGGGATAGCACTCCAAACCATTTATCAGATGTTTGGATATGGCGATCTCGCGCTACCGCTTTCGGTGGCGGGGATTCAGGAGGAACCTCTGCCTCTGTCGGAGATGTACACCCGTGAGGTGACAAAGCTGAAGGCATTGACCAGTGGCAAGAGACCTCTCTATCCGCCGGTGTCTGCTTCTGGCGATCCGCAATTGGTGCGGGAGCTCTGCACCGCAGTTGTCGACCATCAATGCGATGGTGCCCTGTTTACGCTGAATCCGGAGGGAGATGAGAACCTCAAGATAATTCGGGAGGTTTTCGGTCGATAATGCGCTTCACTGATAGAGGACAGTATTGCATCTAACTTTCATCTTAATCTTTGGGAGATTAGTCCAATGCGTGACACAGATCAGGATCTGTGGACAGATCCGCGTTGTACCACCCTTTCGATCGAAAGATTCGGACCGTTTATTAAACTCGCTGACGGAAAGATCTTGACAATTGAAGACAATGCAACGGTTGTCAGTGCGGACAAGGGTGAGACTTGGTCGGCACCGCGCCCGATATACGCTGGGCAGGGACCCGGAAAACCGAGTAGTAGTGGGGTGATGGTACGCACACATGAAGGTATTATCGTTTTCGTTTACATGGATATGGAGGGCTTCAAGTGGGTTTGGGATGATGACCTCCACCAAGCGGCCGAAGATGTTAATCTCAATGTGTGGGCGATTCGTAGCGACGATGAGGGATTGACGTGGTCCGGACGGCAGCAAATTTTCGAGGGTTACTGCGGGGCACTGATCCACATGATTCAGACCTCCACCGGCGAGGTCGTTGTGCCGATTCAGCGGTTGTTACGCAATCCGGACCGACACGGCATCTGCGTTTATGTCTCTGCGGATAGCGGCGAGACTTGGCAGCACAGCAATATCATTGATCTCGGCGGACACGGGCACCACGACGGTGCAATGGAACCTACACTGGTCGAACTGTCCGATGGGCGATTGTGGCTATTGATACGGACAAATCTCGGCAAGTTTTGGTCGGCATATTCATGGGACAAGGGTTTGTCGTGGCGTGTGATACAACCGACCGATATTGACGCTAGCAGTGCGCCGGCGGCGATGCTCCGTCTTGCAAGCGGTCGATTGGCGTTGGTGTGGAACCGCTTTTGTCCTGAAGGCACAACGAGTTATCCACTACGTGGTGGGGATAACAACTTGTCTTCAGTGGCAACGAGTTGGCATCGCGAGGAAGTTTCGCTCGCGTTTTCGGATGATGAGGGTGAGACTTGGTCTGAGCCGGTCGTGATCCTACGCATGAAAGGCAGGGGGCCATCATATCCGCATCTCTTTGAACCGGATCCCGGCGAACTTTGGGTGACGACACAGTTCAGAGATAAGATAGCAATGCGCTTGCGAGAATCTGATTTTGTGTAGCCTTGTGCTATTATAACGCAAGTTGCTAGTTAAACTGTAGATATAGTTTCTATGTGCAAATCAGTTACAGCATAAAGAGTATGGCTGCTACCAACAACTTAAGGCGAAGAGTCATCTATTATTTGTTGTTATACGTTGTAAAGACGCTACACCCACGCGTACTCAAATATCGGTAGTGTGAGTAGCAGCTGGCTCAAAATTTGGTGGAATTCCGGTGTTGCTGTGGAGATTCCGGGGCTTCTGGCGAGATTGATACCTTTACGCCCGGTTTCTTTGGTTTCAAAGATTGTCTATCAATATCCTCAGGCAATCCTTGAGGGAAACGGGCATAGGCACGAAACGCCTCCAACGATTTTTCAGGGTATGTTATTTGTGGCTCATGAGATCTAGTTCCTGTTACACAGGATCCTCCGATTATCCACGCTGGTGCACTCAAGACCAGAAAAGCCCCATGAGAGATAGTTGACAGTATACCCAGACATGTCCATCCTGCGAGCTGACCATGTTCTGCGTTATAAGCGGTTAATTTCATGTCGTAAATACTATCGGTCGAAATGGAAGTTAACGCCTCCACAGTTAAAATAAAAACTTGATTTAAGTCTATTGCAATTAACTCTCCCTGTATTGTTCGTTTTAAATCTCCGGTGCGATATCCGACAGATATCCAGCCACCAAAACCTTCGTGTTGAGCAACAGACGGTCGTGGAAGCCACCCTTGGGGGGCTGTGGTACTAGCACAGCCTGATATGTGAATCAGTGTAACAAGCATAAGTATAACTCTGTATCTATTTAGGTTTTTCATAACGACTGCTCCAGAATATCTCCTCCATATCAGGTTCAATCTTCTTAAACTCTGGTGCTAAAACACGCAGCGCACGTTCAGGATTAAACAGCATCATCGCGGTAAGCGCAGGATTTTCATCGGCGAGCCACTCTTCGCGAATCCATTCGAGATAGTAACCACGACTTTCAAGGAAAAGTTCATAATCCTCGAAGTCCTTTGGCAGATGATAAATGAGGGTGTATGTTTCCCCTGGTAATGTTGTTAAAGCAACATTTGGATCAGTCAACAGTTGCTGTGCTTGATCAGCACTAACTCCATTCTGATTGACTGTAACAGGAGGCAGTCGAATGGGATTGAGTTGCTTGCCTAACTTAACCAATTTAACGGCATCAAGACGCCAATGCCCTTGTGTGAGACGCAGGCGGATTTTCACTCGTTCCCGCTTTATGAGGGGTAATTTCACAAGATGGACATCAGTGGCTAGTGGTCCTGTCTCATTGACTTTCCCAACGGGGATCCACTCGTCCGTTTCATCCTGCAAAAGCACTTCAATTCCCCCAAGTGTTCGCCCGATACCGGTACTTGCTTTTTCAACGGTCACATCGCGTCTTTCAAGAGCTGCAATCCATTCTCCCACGGAACGTCCCATATAGGCGAGTCCTTGATAAAATAAAAACGTGCTCATCAGGGTTTGCCGGGCTGCAATGACGACTCCAGTGCGATCATCTGGCATAGCATCAAATTCGATGTCAATTGTTTCACGCGTGGCAAGATATTCGGGATCGGCTTCACTGAATCGCTCCTGTCCATCAATGCTTCGGAGTAGGGGCAGACAATCTCCCTCCGGCGCAGAAGCCGCACTAGGATTAACGATTGTATCAGTTTCCCAAAAAGTTCCATCACCTGCTGAAAAAATCCGTTCTCCTGACTGTCGTTTTACCGCGAGCAGATCTACGTAGCGCACCACATGGGTTTCAAGTGCCTCATTTTTCATCTGAATTTCAAAGCAGCGATCTGTTGGTTGTGCGTGATACAGTGCATCAATATCTGATGCTTCAAGAACAGGTGCGACACTTGCAGAGAACCCTTCCGCTTGAAGGATGGGGTGATTACCGTCTGAAACATAAAAGGTTGGACATGAACCAAAACACGCCTTTGGATTAGCAAGGCAGAACGCGGTTAGCACGATTGAGGCACCAGTGATTATTGTCATTGAGGCGATAGTTGAGGAAGGTTTCGCAGTGTTGGTTTCAAAAATCGCAACCGAATCAATTGGTATCGTAAATTCACCCTTTCGCAGAGTTTCTCGGTTGATATTAAGGATTTCCCCTTGTCCGGTAACCATTTGGTTTTCTGAATCAACCTTCCACGATGACAGGATATAGACTTTCCCATTGTGCATGTGTGCTTTTAAGAAGGGTGAATTGCTATCAAGGGATTGGAACTGTGTGGGTACGGTAAGTCTTCGTTCTAGCACATGAAGGTCGCAGCCGATAAATGTGACTGTAACTAAAATTGTCCAACATAGTAAACCTCTGTACTTACGTTTGGGCTTTGATAAAACATGGCTAAACCATCTTTTAAACCTCATAAATTTGATGACCATTACTGTTCCTTTCTACAATATATATCCTGTATGAATTTGAAACCGCCTCGACGAGTTACTTTCGACGGGTAGATTATAGCGAATGCTGTAACTTAATACAATGCTTTATTTATTTTAACTGAGTAACCCTGCCTTGAAAACTTGACGTGATTTAAAAAAGAAAATATAATGACGAAAGCAGCTAAAATTTAAGTGAGGAGTGCTCATAATTATTTGTCTGAATCAGGATATTCAGGATTTAAGGATTTTCAGGATTAGATGGCTCAAATTGACCACCTATGACGATTTACGGTGAACGAGCAAAGTCAGAAACGTTGTTCGCGGAGTTACGGCGCACGGGACCTCGATGCATCCCTGATAAATCAGGACAGGTGGGATTCAAAGCAATGTGCTTATTGCTTTTAATCGTGCAGAGAAACCGAGTTTTAAAGAAAAAACTCGGTTTCTGTTTCCCCGATTTGTTCACACGAGCGTATGTGTGAGCCATCAATGAACTGAGGTATCTATTTATGAATCCCTCTTCAATTTAAGTGAGGAATTCAAAAAATGTTAAAAACTGACAAGGGTATTGATACTCCGGCCTGGGTGCAGTGAGTTAGTAAGAAGGAACCACTAAACTGTAAATGAGAATTAGACAAAAAGGGAAGAGGTGAAATGTCTAACTACGAAACGCTTGGATGGAACTTGAGCGATGGGGTTGCTACAATCACGTTCAATCGGCCTCGGGCGGGAAACGCGTTAACAATGCAGATGGGACAGGAACTGATGGAGGCCTCAATCCGTTGCGATGACGATCCTGAGGTGCGAGTGGTGGTGCTAACGGGTGCAGGACGGATGTTCTGTGTCGGGGCAGACCTAAAGCACTTTCCGTCAGCCGGACCGAAAATGGCAACTGAAATTAAGGTGCTCACGACTTGGTTACACGCAGCTATCTCGCGCTTCGCACGGATGGACGCGCCACTAATTTGTGCCGTCAATGGGACAGCAGCCGGGGCAGGGATGAGTTTAGCACTAATCGGGGATATGGCACTAGCAGCGGAATCCGCACAGTTTACGATGGCTTACTCACGGATCGCGCTAACACCGGACTGCTCCGCGACCTACTATCTGCCACGGCTCGTGGGGTTCCGCCGGGCGTTTGAACTGTACTTGACTAGCCAGAGACTCTCAGCATCAGAAGCGGAAACGTGGGGGTTGGTCAACCGGGTAGTGAAGGATGATGCGCTGGCAGCGGAAACACAGGTGCTCGCAGCACAACTAGCAGCAGGCCCAACACAGGCGATCGGTGCGACCAAACGGCTATTCCATAGTGCATGGACAGAATCACTAGAATCACAAATGGAGCAGGAGACACGGACAATCACAAACGCCGCTCGGTGTCCTGAAGCAGCGGAAGGCTTAAAGGCCTTCTTCGAGAAGCGGAAACCCAACTTCTGTGGTTGAATATGGATATGTTAACATTAACCTTATCTGATAGGTAATGGCCACAAATGGTTTCATTCCTTAAAACCTGTTAATAAAGAGAGAAGAATTGATGAACAACAATAGACCGACGCGCATCGCCGATGTGATCGGTGGGCACATTCATCCAGCGATCTGTGTCACGCAGAGTGGGTCACTACTTGCTGTCTATAATAAAGAGGGCGGTGGTGGGAAGGAACTGCTGTTAAGCCGATCCAACGATGGCGGCATGGCGTGGAGTCCTTCCACTCCCATTCCTACCATCCGTAACTGTTCAATCTATCCCGGCTCGTTGACAACCTTGAGCGATGGACGAATTTTGCTCAATTGGTCCTGCTATCATAAAGCGGGAGAAAGGTTGTGGCGGGAACCGCAATTTTCGATCAGTTCCGACGAGGGCGAAACGTGGTCAGAATCGCGGGATTACCCCATCACTGACCATACCAACTATACTTGTATGCGCCATGCACCGGTCGAATGGTCAACCGATGCGTGGGTGTGTCCGTTCTATGACCGTACCGTGCTTTACGATATGGGGACGAATCAGATTCGGACTTTTGGCGATGGACGCAACCACGGCATGGTGCCGATTGTGCGTACCCCCACAGGAACGCTAATTAGCGGTGCCCCGCAGACGGTTGCGCCCGTGCCGGTAGGGGTGCCGGGGAACATGGTCAGAGGGCTTCGTTCAACGAATGACGGTAACACATGGCACGCGTTAAATGCCTTTCCGCACTTTGGGGTTGCTGGATATGACCTAACTATATTGACAAACGGTTGGATTGCCTTAACCTACATTGTCTACGGCGTTGGCGTGGATGGGGAGTTTAGCTACGAACTGATTGTATCGCGTGATGATGGGGCAACGTGGGATATTGAGGGCGCAATTGAAGTTCACAATCCGGGCAGGCGCATCATGGGGCGAGGCTGGCCCCGCACGGTGCAGATTGATGCTGAGACCCTTGGCACCCTCTTTTATGATCTCAATCAGGATCAGCCCGGTGGACCGGGGGTGTTCTTTGTTCGGATACCACTGACGCGCCTGGGCGGTTGAGGTAAGATACCCGAACCAAGAAAGGTTTTTCATGTCTTCCAAGCATTCTTGGAAACGGTTCATCTTCATCTTAGTCGACGGTTCACCCTACCAGGTCTTTAACGATTTAGTCCAAGATGGCACTCTCCCAAACATCAAGAAATATGTGATAGACCGAGGTTCCTTCAAAAAAGCCGTTACCGCGTTTCCATCAACAACAGGTCCGGCCTTCATCCCATTTTTTACGGGACAGTTTCCGGGTCCTGCGAATATCCCCGGTATCCGTTGGCTATCCAAAAAGCAGTTCCAAAACCCGCACCGATTCCGCAGCCCCGGAATATGCAGTTACATGGGGAGGGAAGCACTCTTTTTTTCAGCACACCTGCCGGACAGTCCAACCTTGTTCGACTTCTTCTCACCTGTGAATAATATCTATAATATTTTGACACGCGGCTGCCCACCATCGAGTAACTCAACTCGTTGGATAAAGCCGCTGGTATACACCTATGCCCACTTCTCTAAGCGGTGGCAGTTTGCGAATATCATCGCCTCCCGGAAGTTACTGAAAGCTGTTAAAGGAGGCACTGAGTTTGTGATGTGCCTCTTTCCCGCTGTGGACACATTTTCACATCTGTCACATACGCGAGCACCCAATGTCATTGATGCCTATCGAGAGGTGGACCGAGCTGTTGGCGCGGTTTGCCAAATCTTGCAAGCGTCAAATGAATTTGATAATACCCTGATTATGATAACAAGTGATCACGGGATGAGCAACACCCACACGCATATTGACCTCCCACGTCACTTGGATAATTTGGGTTGGCGTTGTCTCCACTATCCACTACTCTGGAGACAGCGAACCCAATCCGCCAGCATGGTTTCAGGGAACGGGATGACACATCTCTATTTTAGGGAGGGAGCGAGTGGGAACGGGAGATCCACCTCCAAGCCACAGAACGGTTGGGGTGAGCGTCTTTCTTTTGAACGATTGAGTCGGATGGGGGCCGTCCAACCACTGTTAGAAATTGAAGGATTGGCTTTCGTTGCGGGGCAAAGCGATGATGGATCCATCATTGTACAAAACAGGAGCGGAGTCGGGAAAATCACCTGCGAAGCCGAAACTTTTTCGTATCAGTTTCAGGGGGACGATCCGTTGGGATACGGAATCCCCTATCAGAACCTGTCTTTCCGCGATGCGCTCATTCAAACCTATGAATCTGAGTACCCTGATGGACTGGTTCAACTCTGGCAAATTTTTCAAGGGGACCGAACGGGCGATCTAGTGCTGAGTGCCGACCCCGGATACGACTTGCGCGCCCGCTATGAATATCCTGAGCATCACGCGACTCACGGAGCCCTCAATGCAGAACAGATGTTCGTACCGCTCGCGATCAATCTTCCCATCGAAACAGAGTTTATCCGGACTGCTGATCTATTCCCGACCGTTTTAAGCCAGTTCGGACGTACTGTGGATCCGAGTCAAATTGATGGACAAATCCTTTGCTAAATCAACTCCTCGTTGTACGCGAACAGTGCCGGTGTGCCGCCGGTATGCAGAAAAATTACCGTCTCATCGGAGGAGATTCGCCCCTTTCGGATGTGATCAACCAAGCCGGCGAACCCCTTACTTGTGTAGGAGGGGTCGAGGAAGATTCCCTCTGTTTGCGCCACTAGTTTCAGGGCGTCAACACATTCGGGCGTGAGGATACCGTAATCTTCTCCCACATAATCATCGGTGTTACGTACATCGTCATCGTTAATAACGATATCAATCCCCAAGATTTCTGCTGCATCGTTTGCAGCATTTCGGATGCGCTCTGCTCTATCCGCCCAGCCGATTGGCGCGATTCCAAAGGGTTTCAGGTTCATGCCCAGTGCTTTCGTTCCGAGGATCAATCCGCCTTGTGTTCCGCCCGCTGAAGCCGCGTAAATCCAATCGGCATCAATCCCCATCGCCCCCTGCTGTTCGTGGATTTCGGCAATACACCACGAAAAGGCAACGGCGGCGAGAGCTGTTGATCTGGGGGCAGCTAGGACGTGAGGTTTAAGACCCTTTTCCTTCAATTCTTCGGCGAGAGCATATTTAACAGCGTCAAGTTCGGCCCCCATAGATGCGTCAACAAATTCAACGTCTGCGCCAGCCAAATCGTCTAGCAGTACATTCCCCTGCCTGACGCTTTTATTGTCCCGAGAGAGCCGAAGATAACACTTCAACCCCAATTTTGCCGAAGCGGCGGCAGCTTGCCGACAATGGTTTGATTGCGAGGCAGCACCTTGAATGATTGTGTCCGCTCCCTGATTGACTCCATCGCCGATTGTAAAGGTTAATTGGCGCACCTTGTTCCCGCCGAACGCAAGTCCTGAACAGTCCTCACGTTTGATGAGGATGCGGGGACCGCCCAACGCTTGTGATAAGCGCGGACACTCTTCCAAAGGTGTTGGAAAATGTCCGAGATCGACCTGTGGGAGTTGGTTTATTTTTTTACAAAGTTGCTCTCTGGTAATGACAGCGTTTGACAAACTCATGATTTTTCCTCTTCAACCAACAATTCTTTTAATAAATTGGTCAATTCTTCGTTTCCTGATGTTAGCTCAAATACGCGTTTTATTTTATCTTCGCGGTCAGTCTTGGACAGTCCACCCTCTGGCTCCCAGATGACCTCCAGTTGTCTAGGGTTGAGGCGGTCATAGTTGACTTTGACGATAGTGAGAGGGTAATTATCCGGCACCAGTATAATCCAGTCGACGGTTTCGCCTCGATCCGAATATTGACGGTCCGTTGTCAGCCGTCGATCGTTATGGGGGACCTCCCGCTTAATCCACTGTTTGCGCCCGAACGAATCTGTTTCATAATGTCCCACTTCCAGCCAACTGCGCCCTGCACCGTTGGGTTTGGTTGTAACATTAATCTGTGGCACCGCTGTCCTCCCCTTCCTATTCAATTCCGTTTGATTTGAACTGAGGCACTCTGTCCGTGGCTATCGGCAATCGCTTGACAGATCCGCATCACTTCGCAAGCATCAGCAAGGCTTGCCCGGGGTTGTCTGCCAGAGAGGATTGACTGGGCAAAATGCTCCATCTGTTCAAGATAGCCGTGGCGTCCGTAGCCACGATAATGTGTGCCTTGATTCCATTCTAAGGTCGGAAAATCCCGATAGCCGCCGACTCCCCGCCACGCATCTGGCTTGAGATATTGAACGCGCTGCATGTTGTGGACATTGACCGCATGTCCACCGTCGCCAGCGACCATCACCGACGTTTCTAGTGCTGGTGCTCCCGCAACCATGTTTAGCGTACCGACTGCACCATTGTCAAACTGTAGAGAGACAGCAAACGCCATTCTACCACCTTCACCGAAATGCTCAAAAGCGCGGAGTCTTGTGACATCGCCCACCAGATATCTCATGCAATCCACAATATGAACCCCTTGATCCAGCAGGTATGCCCACTCTAGCGCTTCATGGGCACCTCTTGGGCTCGGTGCTAGGTATCGCCCTTCAAATAGGATAGGTTCTCCAAATTCTGCTTGCGTGATAATTCGCCTTGCCATCCGGTGTGCAGGTGCATGGCGCCACATCGTCGCGACCATGCCAAATTTTCCCGTTCTCGCAGAGGTTTCGGAAAGCCGTTCGGCATCTTCCACATTGATTGCAGGTGGCTTTTCGATGAAGACGTGCTTTCCGAGTTCCATACAAGCGATCGCCATATCGGTGTGCATGGTCTTGGGGTGCCCAACAATCGCAACAACATCCAGTTCTTCTGTCTCAATCATCTCCCGATAATCTGTATACCACTGTTTGGCACCAAAGCGTATGGCGTTGCTCTCAGCTTTCGCGGCTGATATATCGCACGTTGCAACAAAGTCAATTTCGGGGACCAACCGAACACACGGTTGCAGATTCCGGGTGGCATGCGACCCACAACCGATAAAACCCAATTTAATCTGTGCCATGACAATCTCACCTATACCTTCAAACGCCTTTTTTGCCCTCCTTGGAGAGGTCTCATTCCACAGTATATGCCAACGCCATCTTCGCTCCATCGTTTACGGCGGATTTGGCCGCCGCCTCAATGAAGGCAACAATTTCTATGCTTTCAGAGATGTCAATCGGCGGCATTCCGGTCTCGAACATCTGGACAATCTGCTTGAGAAGTTCACGATAAATGTAACTTGCATTGATTGAGGTTCGCACAATGGATTTTTCACAATAGGCGGTGAAACCGTATCCTTGAGTTCCCTTCCGGATGCCGCGCATTGTGCCAACTCGTCCATCTTTCCAACGCCCGGTCACGACATCCACATCATCGTTCGAGACCGACCAAACCGCTTCACACCCAGGTCCCATCAGCGCGTATAGCGTTTCCACGCCGTGGAGTCCGTAATGGAATAACCCCGGATTGCGTGGCTGGAGCGGTGCTGGCGAGCTAACTTCTACACCGAGAATCTTTCCCGTTTCTTCCTCTTTCCTCTTGATCTCGACAACTTCTAGACCGTAACGCAACGAGGAGGAGGTGAAGATTGGGACATTTTTTGATTGGGCGAGTGCTGCTAGGGCTTTCGCTTCCGATAGGTCACAGGTAAAGGGCTTATCCACAAATGCGGGCAATCCAGCTTCCAAGAACGGTGCTGTGCGTTTATAGTGGAAACTACCTTCGACCGACTCAATGAGCACGGCATCGATTTGTCCAATCATCTCCTCCGGTTTCTCCACCAACGGCACGCCGTACTCCTGCATCTGTTTGGTATAGCCGGGGATGCGTTCAGGAGATAGTAGCGATTCCCCCGGACAACCGACCACAATTTTTGCCCCCTCTACCCACTGCTCCTCATCTACATCAATATGGTTGAGCCGCTTTGTAAATTCAACCACGTGGGATGTATCAAAATCAACAATTCCGAGCCGGATCATTCATCCCTCCAAGCTATGTTACTAGTAGTCCTTTGGTTAATGAAATTAATTCTCTTGAGGAAGTTCTTACTGACAATCACAATACAGAATTTTCGCTGATTTCCCACTATTTTGTCAAGGTATTTTTCTCTATACATGGTACTAGGGCTATGATACAATGTCAGAAATCGGCTAGCATTTTTGAATTATGGTAGATAATATAAATAAGTGAACATTATTTAGAAATGTGTTACGATATAAGTATTATGAGATATTCACCCGATTTACGCAAACGCGTCCTTGATTTCATACAAGCCGGCGGCAGCAAAACAGAAGCCGCTAAACGGTTTAACGTCGGACGGACCACTATCTATAAGTGGCTAAACGCCCCGGATCCATTCGCTTATCAACGCCCCGGTCCCCGAGGGCCCCGGTCTATTGATTATGATGCGCTGAAACAACATGTTGCTGATTTTCCAGACCAGACCCTCAAAGAACGCGCCGTTCATTTTGGAGTGTCGACCTTCTGTATAGGGTATAGCCTCAAACGGCTAGGGTACACGCGAAAAAAAAAGACCCTCGGTTATAAGGAGCGGTGCGATGAAAAACGACACGCCTATCGTCAACAACTCGAACAAGTCAAAATCGTTGGTAAATCCGTAGTTTATGCCGATGAGAGTGGCTTTCGAGACGACGGTTATAGACGGTATGGCTATGCGCCTTTAGGCACACCCGTGTTTGACCTTATATCCAGTCAACGCACTCGGACCACCACACTTATTGCCGCACGTTTTGAAGATACCTTCACTGCGGCACGGTTATTTGAAGGCAGTTGCAAAGCCAACGATTTCAATGATTGGTTAGCCGGGCAGTTATGTCCACGCTTGACTTCAAAACACGTCGTAATCCTTGATAATGCACGACTTCACAAAACGCCAAAGACCCGACAGTTAATAGAGGCTTCAGGGGCGAGTCTGATGTTTTTACCCCCTTATTCCCCGGATTACAATCCGATTGAACACGATTTTGCTAATATAAAGCGAATCCAACAATATCAAACAGAAATGTCTATTGAGGATATTATTCAAATGTATCAGTAATTCTATCATCTACCATAGTCGGTGTTGGAGTACATTATTTTTATTTTGGCTCATGTAAAAAGAAAGTGCAAAACACGAAGTGAAATCGTAGGGGCGGGGAAACCCCGCCCGCCGTAAGGGTTGGGTGACCCAACCCCTACGAATATTCGGCTTCTTTGCACTAAATCTTAACATGAGCGTTTATTTTTTTTGTAAAATGATGTCCCGAACCTCTCGGCTTCCCAGTCTACTATGAAATCGATATTGACGAAAAAGGTCATACGTTGGCGTAATTCCCGTCCCTCTCCGGCTGAGGACTCTCTCGTAGTTGAAGAGCCTCTCGAAATTCGGGTGGGCGGACAGAGTCTGATAGTTGTGATGCGCACACCGGGACATGACTTTGATCTCGCCGCAGGATTTCTCTACACGGAGGGACTGATAAAATCGTCCGATGATATCGGGACAATCGCCTACTGTGAGGATGAGGATATCGAGGAGCCGGACCTGCAAAATATCATAAACGTTCACCTTACGAATGGGCAGGTTCTCGAAGAGCAGGAGGGGTGGCAACGGAACTTCCACGCGAACGCTAGTTGTGGGTTGTGCGGCAAAATGACTATCGAATCGGTTAAACAGGAGATTCCGCCAATAAAATCGGAGATTCAGATAGATCCAGCTGTTTTGTACCGGCTCAATGATACGCTGCGATCAGCACAATCGGTCTTTGAAGCAACGGGCGGATTGCACGCCGCTGGGTTATTTGATGAACGGGGAGAGCTGCAAATTGTACGCGAGGATGTCGGGCGACACAATGCAGTGGATAAGGTGATTGGACATGCACTCTTGGTTGAAGAACTTCCATTAGATCAACACATTTTGATGGTGAGTGGACGAGCCAGTTTCGAGATTATCCAAAAAGCGTTATTCGCCCGAATACCAGTGATTGTAGCGGTTTCGGCGGCATCAAGCCTTGCCGCCGAAATGGCGCAAGAGGGTAAAATTACATTGATTGGGTTTATGCGTGGCAAAGGCATGACCGTCTACAGTTATCCGGACCGGATTCGGTAAATTGCAGCAGAATGGCAATAACGTTATAATCAGGTCTGGAACGTGTAAAAAACTCAACATATATGGTGAAGGAGGATTATTCTACATGGAAGCGATTTTAGGCGCAGCCCAATCACTGGTGAATCTTTTGTTTTTAGTCGTTGTGCTGGGTACAGCAGGAATCTCGTGGTGGTTGTCCACCAAATATCGTGAACGATACGCGGAATTTCCGTGGAATAAGGCGGCGATTATTCTCGGAATTGAAGTCCTAGCTTGGATTGCGTTCAACATCTTCTGGAGTTGGGTCACACATAATTGGTGGATTGCCATTGTTCTCATCGTTATTATTATTATCGTGTTAAAAAAGCGGAGACGCGAATAAAAAAGAAATGGAGTAAATCTCATGGGTAGAGTCAATCGTGCTATTGAACTTCTTGAGGGGAGACATACCCTCATTTACGGCGGCAGCGGAGATTTGTCATACGAGGGCGGTGTTAACGCCTGTCATACGGATAACGATTTCCTCCTGCTCGAACAAGAGCATGTCGCACTGAACATACTGGGCGTGCGGGAATTCATGAGGGGATTGGCAGCAGCGGGACCCACAAAGAGTGGACATCCGACACCGACCGTGTTGGTCACACTGCCCGTGCAGGGCACCGACGAACACGTGATGCGGGCAAATGCTTGGATGGTAACACACTACCTTGACTGCGGTGTTCACGGCTTTGTGCTTTGTCACGCCGAGACTCCGGGAGCGGTGAAGGCACTGGTCGAATCCATGCGATTTCCCTTTAATGACATTGGTGTAGGGGACGGGTTGGATGAGGGGCGCCGGGGTGCCGGCGGCGGTCCGGGGCATATCTGGGGAATGGATCACTCGGAATACCTGCGAAAGGCAGATGTCTGGCCTCTGAACCCGGAGGGCGAGTTAATCGTCGGGTTGAAAATCGAGAATCGCCGTGCCCTAGAGAATTGTGAAGCAACCTGTAAGGTGCCGGGTGTTACTTACACCGAGTGGGGTCCCGGTGACATGGGGTACTCGTTCGGCGATCCGGACGCACATGATCCTCCCTACAGCCCCGAAATGGCTGCGGCGCGTGCGCGAGTCAACGCTGCTCGAACAGCTGCAGGAATTGAGTTCTGTGATTCGATTAATGTTGATAACTATAAGGAGCAGATCGACAACGACATCTTGATCTGCGGAGGCGGTCCCGAAATCGCAGCACTATGTCGCGAGTATACCAAGCGGACTATGCCGGCATAGTGTCCTTTTGTGAAAGATTGGTGGCTTGGTCTGATAAGGAAGGAATTTAATCTGAGGTTATGGCAACCAAAATAGTGACAATGAATATGGACGATGCGTCCGCGGAGCGGATCCGTGCGGTGTCCGATCAGGTTGAACTTATAGTCGCCGGCTCTGAAGAGAAATTTGAGGCAGAACTCCCTAGCGCAGACATCCTGATTGGTGATGTTCGACCAAAATATTTCCCAACAGCGAAGCGGGTACGTTGGATGGCGTACTATTCGGCAGGGATTGACTTCCTGATGAGCCCGGAGATTGAAAAGAGTGATGTTATTATCACAACCGCGAAGGGCTTTGTCGGGATACACTTAGCGGAGCACGCATTCGCGCTCATCTTAGGTCTCACACGGGATGTCGCACTGGTAACTCGCAACGCCAGTTGGAGTAACAACCGTTTGATGGCGCGGGAACTAATCGATAGTACCATGGGGGTAATTGGACTAGGGGGTGCCGGGCGTGAGACAGCGAAACGCGCACACGCTTTTGGGATGCGGGTACTTGCCGTAGATCCGATGCCTGCGACGGTTCCCGATTATGTGGAGGCGTGTTGGGGATTAGACCGCTTCCATGATTTACTAGAGGTTTCCGATGTTGTTGTCATCTGCGCGCCGCTCACCCCGGAGACGGAGGAGATGTTCAATCGGGAGGCGTTTCGCCGTATGCAGCCCCACGCGTTACTAATCAATGTCAGTCGTGGTAGGATTGTCAACGAAGAGGCACTGATGGAGGCATTGGAACAGGGACTTATCGGCGGTGCCGGTTTGGATGTGCTGCCGGTGGAACCGGTGGCAGATGATCATCCCTTGTGGAAGATGGAGAATGTGATTATTACCCCTCATATGGCTGGCAACTCGCCGATGCGGGGACCTCGATGGATGGACACATTCTGTGAGAATCTGAAACGATTTATGATGGGGGATGACGATCTGCTCAGCCGTTTCGACCAGACCAAAGGATATTAACTACTAGTCCTACTCGGCTCCGACTACGCCGAGAGTCTATGACTTGAATAGGTATATCCAAGCCATGCCCATTGATATGCAGTGGATTTGTCAATCCACGGCGACCGGTGATTGATTCGATTATTGAGTTAAGCGAGTGCTAGCAGGCAGTTATCGTCCAATGGTTCAATCGGCGTGAAGTCACGGTGAGCGATCCATTCTGGGCGTTTGAACTGGCGGATGTGGTTATCCACATGGCAGAGGCTCAGATATACAATCACCCGATCCCACGGACTGATGTTAGGCGCGGAGGCGTGCACCATATTTGAGTGGAACATCAGCACGGTGCCCGGCAGCCCCTTGGGTGCGATGATCCCGCCTTCGTTTGCTAGGTGACGGATCCTGTCCTTGTCGAGTGTCCACAGCGGATAGGAGGTCGTCAATGTGTCATGTCCCGCCTCTATTACCCCCTGTTTGTGGCTACGCGGAATAAGGTAGAGAGGACCGTTGAATTCGGTTACCTCGTCAAGGAACACGGCAATGTTCATCGCCCGTGGTTGTGGCATCTGGTCATCGCGGGACCATGTGCCGTAGTCTTGGTGCCACTGCCAGACATCGCCGTTGAAAGCGGCTTTCCCGTTAATTTTGTACTGGTGCATGTACACCGGTCCACCAAGGAGCTGCATGACCGGCTCAATTAAGCGGGGATGCTGTCCCAAGCGGCTAAACGCCTCGTTGTAGGTATGTGCGGCGAAGGCAGTGCGAACCGCCTCCCCATCCTTTTCACGCCAGACCTCCTCGCGCCGCATGGCGAAAATCTTCGGGAGTTCATTTTTTAGGACATCGATTTCTGCTTGGCTGAACCGGTTTTTCAGGAGTACCCAACCGTCGGTATCGAAATGATGAAGCTGATCCTTTGTTAATTTCATGGCACGGTGCTCCTTGAGCCGTTCGGGGTTTTGAACTCTGGCTACCGCATTTCTATATACATTGCGCTCCGCTGGAGCGCGGGGATTGGACGAATCGCTCTTCTATAGACATATTGCTCCTCTGGAGCGAAAGATAGGTTACTTCAGCTTTAACAGAAAACCGATGGATTTACGATAGCTATCGTTATATCACTTGAATTGGAATGAGTAGAGCTTGGCGTTCTTGAAGTAGAAACGCAGCTTTATTGGTTTGCCAGCCAGTGTGCTCACGTCGGAATTACCGTTCCACGAAACGACTTGGCTAGTGCTTCCCACCGTGATTGAGTCAGCATCGTTGAAGCTAAATCCGGGCAACTTCTTATGGTTCGCCCTTAAAATTTCTACCTTTACTTCGCCGGGACTTGGACCCGCAGCAATCGGTGCCATGCTTGTGTTCAGATACAGGCGCGATCCGGAAAATCCGAATGGTCGAGTCGTCATCTGACCGAAGGACTCAGGTTCATGGAAGATTTGCCGCTCGCCATAGATGTGTCGCAGCTCCTCCTCAGACCTATCCTTGACCACCCAACCCTTCCCACTGTCGAGAGAGACGAACCCGTCCAGACGTGAGACTGCCAGTCCAATACCCTCCGCGGACTTGTCGCCCAACTCTAGAGCAATTTCAGGTGATCGGCTGTTGGTGCCGATGTAGTAGGTGAAGATGTTATCCCCGTGAATGATGGTGTCTTGAGCGTAGACGCTGCTGGAATCGAAATCCCCTCGTGCACCGCCGCGCGGGATGAAAGGCTCTCGGTAGTTGCGTTGAAAGTGGAATCCGTCTCGACTGAAGACGATTTCGGGATGATGGGTCACGTTGGTGGTGCGGAAGATCCACAGCAGTCCAACGTAGACACCCTCGTAGGTGATGACCGGTAGGCTGTAGAACTCGGTGTCAGGGAAGTCGTCTTTGTCCGGCACAAGAATAATCTCCGGCTCGCTCCAGTGGATCATGTCTGGGCTCTCAGCCCTGCCGATAAGCCGTTTTCCGTAAGGACCTCGCCAGTGGTGGCTTGCTTCCATAGTGACGTAGTACGTCTCGCGTATCGGGTCCCATCCTTGGAAACGACCCGCCCAACGTCCCAACTCCTGTCCTGTATCAATGACGGGATTGCCTTTATAGGGAGTCCAGTTGATCCCATCCGGAGAATAGAAGAGATCGTATTGCATCCCGCGTTTCTGTGTGTCGCCGATCATGATTAACGCCTTGTACCGTTTGGCGGGATCTTTCTCGCGTAGGTCTTGGAATGCTGGTGCTGGGGGTAGACCCTCCTGTGTAGGAAGGATGTTGTTGTCCGTCGAGCCATCGAATTCGACGAGTCCTAGCGATGGTCGTTCCCAGTGAATCCCGTCTTCAGAGGTTGCCAGGCACATCACGCTTCCTTGAGTGTCTAAGAGAAGCCCCGCGGCACCACCCGGAACCGGCTTCCCGTTTTCCAAATGGACGGTGATGGTTGCGGAGGAATACCACATTTTGAAGATCCCGTCAATCGGGTCAAAAATCACCTTATTGGGCCGCATGAAGTTTCCTTCCCACGGACGTTCCGGCCGGATGACAGGGTTGTTGTCCACCTTTACCGCGGGGTTCAGTCCCTGTTTTGCGTTGACCAAGCTCTCGATCAGGTAATCATCGAAAAAGAGCTGCTTGGTGGATCCAATATTGAGCATCGGCATGATTATTCTCCTTTACCAATTTTGGGAAGTAGGCGTTTACACGAGACTAACACCACTAAGTCACTTACGATGGCTTCATTTTCATAAAGAGGCGCTGTTGTTCAACCAACCCGCTACTCAATCGCAACTCTCGGTTTTCAAAAGCCCATTGTAACATCCCATCCACTATGGCTTGGTTTTTTGCAAGATCATAGTTACGGAGTTCGTGACGTTTCACCGCTTTTAAGGCGACTGACGCACGTTTCCAGCTTTCAATCCATTGTTGAACATTCTCTTGAGGTGAAGTCTTCATAGCAATCTTCCTTTTTCTTCTGTAGGACTTACGCAGTTAAAAGATGAGGTGTTAAGGTAGCATGAGTGAGATTAAAAAGGCTACGTTTCGCCTGCGAAAATCAAATTTTCCCATTTTTCCCGCGCAAATGGGAAAATTGCCCCTATTTCAGCATGAAACGTTTCGTCATGCCCACCAATCGTATTACAAACAGCTACAAACAATTACATTTTGCCTTCATCTTATCGTTGGGATTCTTATGGTTGATTGCAGATTGGGTAGGAGTTACGCACCTCCGTAGGGAATAACGATCGTTATTCCCTACAGAACCCTTGATGGTGGCTCCATTGTAGTTGCCCGATTCATCAGGTGTTGGACATTGTGTTCTGCAGCGATAAATCGCCGAACTACAGGGTTTTGAGCATTCAACTGCGTAAGTCCTATCTCTTTTTATCTGCGAAAATCAGCGAAATCTGCGTCCCTATTTGCTCTTAGGACTGAAGTGCATAAGTCCTATTCTGGCGTAAATAGCGATCAGTTTGTCGTAGAGCCAGCTACGAGTTTCTCCAAGCAAGAATCGGCATCTACTGGACAGAATGAATCGTGGCCGTCACACCTTGTCCCGGGCGTTCCAAGTTACCACTGTCGTCGACGGCTCGGCTTAGGATGGTGACGGTTCCCGGCTCTGTCGGCTGCCATTCATAGCTCCATGTCTCACATCCACTTGCTGGGTGCCAACTGAGGCCATTATCTACGGATACCTCGACCCCGGCGACTTGACCGTCAGTGTCTTGAGCGGTGCCGCGGATGACCAAAGTTTCCGGAGGCAGCGTCGCACCATCGGTTGGAACGAGGACCGTTGAAGCTGGAGGTTGCACATCGGTGGACGCGCTCGCCGGTGTCAGGTCATCTTGTAGCGTCTGCGGCTGCACATCCATGTCGGCAAACAGATTGACGGTCGCTTGTTGGATGTTCTTATCGGGACCGTTCAGATCCATACCCACTCGGGTGGAGCTAGAATTTGCACGCTCCGGCGGTATTCCTGTCTCGGTATCGTGGTGTGCATCCAAGCCCCAAGCCCATTGTATTGTGCCTGCGCCAAAAACCAACGCACCGCGGTGATTTGTAGAGTTACCTGCGCTATTTGCAGACTGTTTGGGTGTCTCGCGACGATAGAGCGTCAGGTGATGCGTCGCGGTGCCCGAATCGTAAACTGTCCCGTTGTCCTGAAGGTAGGGAACGTTGTCGATGGTTGTCTCTGATAGGTGAAATAGACCGGGGGGCCGAAAGCCGTTGTCTATATCTTCATCCCACTCATGACCGAGCAGGCCCTTCAGCAAAACGGCACTTTCGCCCGGCTTGAGTTTGGAGATTTCTGTGTTACGCCAGAATCGTAGGGCGGCGTATTTGGCTGGCACAATGAGCGGGTCGTTGCGCCATGCGTTCACCGTGAAGATGGTGCCGGTTAGGGCGTTTTCGGGCTGCGGTCCCTCCGGATTGAACGGTCGTGGATCACGCCATGTCCCGGTCCACACATCAGCGACGGGATCAATTTTGGCGTTATCGTGTGTTTCCTTGTAGGTGACCAGCGTCCGATGCGGCACCTCTTCTCCGTCGATGGAAGTCTCCCATCGGGTTTTCCAAAATACTTCGTTACCGCTGAAAAAGGCGAGATTCACCCCTACATCGCGCGCTGCCTCGACATGCTGCCTCTGCTCAAGAGACCAGTATTCGTCGTGACCGACCGACAGAAACAGGCGATGCTTGCGAATCTCCTCACCGCGTCGATCACTATCGACACCGGTGAAGTAGGTGACATCGTAGCCGTTGGCTTCAAGCCAGCGGACACAAGGATATTCGGCGTTGAAAACCGTATTGACCGCCCGGTAATCGCGTGTCTTGAGCGGGCGGTTGTAACTCACCTTATAGGCACGGGGCGGAATACCGATTGACCGTGGGAAACCCGGGTTAACGCGGCCATAGGTGCAGTAACCACCGTAGGGGTTGTAGGCTTGCCAAGTGGTATCGGAAGTTTGGAAGAGAATGTCGGAGTGACTGTCGTCGTTTCGCACGACGAAATAGATGTGGCTGGCTCGCGGTTCACGCAGGGCATTGGCAAGCCGTCCATGCCCCAACGCGCCGTAGGCGTGTGGTGAGGCAGTTGGTTTCTCCGTTGGGCCTTCTTGACTGTTGTCCGCCCGCCAACCTATGGGATCTGAGTCCTGTCGTACCAGACGCGCAAAATAGATTCCCGACGTTGCGTCTGAAGGTGCACCCCAAGATGCTGAGACTGCCCAGTTGCCACAATCGTAGAGGTGAGTGGCTTCGTCTCTTAGACCTTCCGGTTGATGCTGGGGCAGTTTGACCAATGGCTTGACCGTGTCAACACGACGCGCACCCATCCCACCGTAGTACCCCATTCGATAGATGTCTATCCGGTAGTCGGTCGAGTCAGTTTTGATCTTGAAGAAGATTGTCTCACCGCGATTGATGCTGATGTCATGACCGAAGCCTTGAATGGTTGGATCGCCCCAACCGTTGATGTCCCATTCGGTTGGCGGATCCCCCGGCAGTTGGTTTTCTCGGACGATGTCATTGGCGGTTTGGGCATGATAATCCATCGATTCGAGGCTCATATTGCTTTCCTTCTATTTTTACCCATCTGTGCTGCGTATCGATTCACAATCGCAGGTAAATGCTTTTATTGTCCCTGTGCTTCCGCCCAAGCCTTCAATGGAACATCGTCCGGATTTTTTGTAATCCAGTATTGAGAGTGAGGTTGAAACTCAGGGGAAGTCCCCAACGGATTGTCCTTCGATGCCAATGCACCGAGTAATTGCTGTCGTATCGGTGAACTTTTGGCAATCAACTCTGGTGACTGCTCAATGAAGTCCGCCGGACGGAGCCACCGGTAGTGGTAGCCGACGTGCATAATCTTGCGCGTTTTGTCCGACAGATTCGGTCCGACACAGTGCCAAGTCGCTGTGCGCCACAGGACCGCGGCCCCGGGTTTCAACCTGAGTTCAACTGCCTCGGAGAGATCAAGTTTACCTTGCGCTTCGCGCCATTCTTGTAGGGGGCGCAGGTGGCTACCCGGCATCAACCAGAGGTTGCCGGAATTGGACTCACTCAAATCAGAGAAGACGTAGAACACCTTAATCTCCATAAAGGGCAACCGCCCGTCCAGCGATGGTCCTTCAAAAAGCTCTTTGCCCGACAGATCTGGATGCCAACCGAGATTATTGTAGCCAGCTTTCTGGTCGTCTCCGTCACCTACGCCAATAGCACCGGGCTTCAGGTCTTTTGGGTAAGGTGGACGGTAGTCGAGATGCGTGGTTCGGATCTGGATATTCCAGCCGATAGCGTCAACAACCAACGGCAGCATTTTGGGGTGGTCAATTAGGTCAAGGAACGCCTCGTGCTGGGCTAACGCATTGCGGATGGTGAAAGGGTCATTGGGTCCTCCGCCTTCGGCTTGACGAACCCTAACTTTTACTTCGTCAATGGCTGAAAGCAATCGGTCTAGCTCCTCTTGTGTCAAGAAATCTTCGAGGATAATATACCCTTTCTCGTCAAAGTCCTTCTCCTGCTGCGGTGTCATTGCTATTGACATCGGTTTCTCTCCTTTTCATAGATTCGTTCAATACTACATAACACTCATTTATAGTGTATCAGAAATAGATTAAGCGATAAATCCAGAGTCCTAGAACGAGAGCGATTCCAATTCCCGCAAGGGTATTTCGGATGGGGGCGGAGATTTGTAGCCAAGTATCTCGAAGCCGGGTCGGAGCGCATGAGATACCAAGAGCTAACGGAACCACAAAAAACACAAACGGATGATAACCCCAAGCTGTAGCAAATTTACCTTGTGCAAGGGAAACACAGGCACGGGTCATGCCACAGCCGGGACACGATATATCCGTGATGAGGCGAAATAGACAAGGCATGAACTTCATCTTGTCGGGCGATATGCTTGACCATGCCGTGTATACAGTGACAAGGGCAAGTCCAATCAGGAAAAATCGTGCAAGATGTATGTGATTAAACGTCTTCGCGTGCATTGTAGAATTTGTTGATTTCCCACTGCTGGATTGCAAGCGATGCGATGCCAATACCAAAAAACGCGAGCAAGACACAAATCACGGCTAAGGAATGATTCACGTGCAGACCGCTGTTCTCCTGAATTTCGTTGATTCCTACAGCCATCTTGTATTCGTAGTAGAGACCAAAAATACCACACGTCAGGATGCAGAGAAATAGCCAAAGCCAAAAACGATAATCGGTTCTCCCTAACCAGCCGTTGAGCGTTTCCATCTGTTTGTATTGCCAATACAGCGAGTAAATCCCGCAGGTCAGAAGGCTAAAGATGATTCCGAAGGCGATACTTCTGACGCCGTCAGCCCTTGGATACGGGTAGTTCCGCATGGTAGACCTCCTACCCTAAAAATTTAAGTGTGATCAGAAACAAAGGACCTAACCCTTGTCAGGGGATAAGCGGTAACACACCCATCTATGACGGTGTCCACGCCCGCGGAGCAATGCCTTCGACGTGCGTTTTTACATCGACAACCACTGGCCTTTCCGCGGAGAAAGCCTGATCCAGTGCACTCGACAGTTCGCTCGGTTTATTGACTGTGATGCCGAGACAGCCCATCGATTCGGCAATTTTTGCGAAATCGGCGTCAGGGAACAGCCAGAGTTCATCGGAGCCTTTGGTCCGTCCGCCGTAGACAGATTCAACGCCGCCCTGCTCTTGATTCAGGGAATGATTGTTGTTGACCAGAATGACGGCATTAATTTCGGATTTCACGGCGGTTTCCAAATCTCCCAAGTGATACCAGATGCCACCATCGCCGGTGAAGCAGAGTACGGGTCTATCCGGTTGAGCACATTTGGCACCCATCGCCGCAGGCAACCCCCAGCCGAGCGAACCGGAGCAGCGAATGAATATCTGATCGGGATGTTTGAGATCGAGCATCGTGCCGGTCCAGACTCCCGAATGCCCTGTGTCGGAGACCAGAATTGCATCAGATGGCAGCAGGTCGGTCAGTTCTTTGCAGAGGCGTTCCGGTCGCATCGGCACGATCTCCGAGTTTGCCATATCGCTGACGCTCTCTTTCCAGTTCCGAACCAGTTCTTGGACTCGGTTGATCCATTCTGTCCGCGGTTCAGCGGTTTCCGCACCATCAATCATGCGGCGCAGCGAGTTTCTGATATCGCCCTGCATCCCCAACTGAATCGAGTAGTTGCGGCCCAGTTCCTCTGGATTGATATCGAGTTGGATGACCGGCGTTCCTTGCGGCGGGATGCTGTATCCGTTGGTCACCTGCCCGCCGGTATGGCTCCCAATGAAGAACACCAAATCCGCCTCACAGACCGCTTGGTTCGCACAATCTCGCGAGTATGAGCCGGGGACGCCGACCGCTAACGGATGGTCGTAGGGGAACATCGCCTTCGCGTTGAGAGCGGTGGCAACCGGTATGGAGAGTTTCTCCGCAAGCGCGATAAGTTCGGCACGCGCTCCTGAAGCGGTCACACCGCCACCGGCAACGATGATGGGACGTTTGGCGTTGGCGAGCAGTTGGAGTGCTTCTGTTACTACCTCGATCTCCGCTTCGGGTCGGAAAGGCGGCAGTTGGGTAAAGGGTCCTTCGATAATAACTTCCAGATCCGCCTCGCGTTCTACGACTGCTTGACCGGCGAGACCTTCGAGATCCAGATGTACGGGTCCCGGGGTGCCGGATGTGGCGGAACGGAAGGCTTGACGCAGGTAGATCGGGAGTTGTTCCGGCGTAGCGACAAATGCGCTATATTTGGTCACCGCTGAAAACGGGTTGATGTGATCTACTTCCTGATACGCGTGGCGTTGTTGGTTGATTTGACTCTCCCGACCGGTGATAGCGATGACCGGGGAGCAAGCGAGGTAGGCATCTTGTAGTCCAGCGGCGAGATTAACCGCACCCACCGACTGCGCCATACAGAGGCTTGGTGCGCGTTTGACACGAGCGTAGGCATCTGCCATATATGCGGCGCCTTTTTCCCCGTGGGTTTGGACGCGCTTTATCCCCAGTTTTTCCATCTCCATCAACGCCCTCGGTGCGATGTAGGGCATAAAAAAGACGTGGGTAATTCCGTAACCGTGGACTGTATCTGCGATGAATTTACTTCCTGTCATTTGAGGCATACTGTTTTCTCCTATGGGAACGATTTTGGCTCATGTAAAAACGAGGTGCAATACACGAAGAGAAACCGAGTTTTGAAGAAAAAACTCGGTTTCTTTGTACTAAATCTTAACATGAGCGTTTTTCTACAGTTTTCTTGGGGTGCCACCATCGATATTTATGATTTCGCCCGTTATGAATCGGGAATCATCGGAAACAAGGAAAAGTACTAAATTTGCTACATCTTCGGGATAGCCCGGACCGTCTAGTATCTGGGACAGATCGAAGATCGGCTTGAAATAGTGATGTTCTCTGCCGCCGGTCGCCCCCGGGGTAAGGATTTGGCCGGGGCGCACGCAGTTGACTCGAATATTATGCTGTCCGCCCGTACTTGATGTGTACCGTGTAAAAGCCTCGACACCCGCTTTTGCCACGTAATATGAGGACGACGGCGTTCTGCCGGTTATATCATACATGTTTTTACTAAATCCGATGACAGCGGCAATGGAGGAGTTATTGACTATAGCACCGCCGCCTGCCTCTACCATGTGGGGCCAGACCGCTCGCGACATGTAGAAGGTGCCTGACAAGTTGACGTTAATTACCCGATCCCACCCCTCATCTCCTTCGTTGGGGAAGTTTTCTCCGGCTCCGCCGCCCGCGTTGTTAAAGAGGATATTAATCGTACCGTATTTTGAGACCGCCGCTTCGACAGCCAAATCAACAGCACTACTATCTGAGACATCGCAAGAGATGAATGTCGCTTCGCCTCCCTCGCTATTTATAGCCTCCTGAACTTGAGCCCCCTCCTCTACCCTTCTTGCCATGATGGCGACTTTCGCGCCTTCTTGGGCGAAGAGGTGGGCGGTCGCTTTACCGATCCCGCTGTTTCCGCCTGTGACAACTGCAACTTTACCTTCTAGCCTTCCTGACATGATTTTTCTCCTTTGCACACATCCACAGTTTATCTGTTTATAGTAGATTTTAGAATTAATGGGACACACCAAATCGGCGCAGTTAGAAACAGCGCCTACCAAACATGGGGAGCGAATCTGTTTTGGGACACACCAAATCGGCGCAGTTAGAAACAGCGCCTACCAAACATGGGGAGCGAATCTGTTTTGGGACACGTCAAATCGGCGCAGTTAGAAACAGCGCCTCAAACATGGGGAGCGAAAGTGTTTATTTATTTTTTGAATTCACTCTAACATTGCCTTAGTCTTCATATTCGACAACGACATCGTCGCCTTGGATCTTAACTGGGTAGGTTTTGGCTCGTATCTCTGGATCTACCAAACAACGTCCGGTCGCAATATCGAACGCCCACTGGTGCCATGGACAGCGCAGCACCTCGCCTAAGCCGTCAACGGAGATTGTAGAGCCACGGGTAGAGGCGGGTGCATCGGTACTAACCCGACCGCTGAGTTCGCCGGTGCAGAGGGGACCGTTCTTGTGGGGACAGATGTTGCGTACGGCGTAGAATGATCCGTTGACGTTAAAGACGCCAATACCAGCTCTGCCCCGGAACGGTACGACGATTTTGCGTTCGCCCGGTGGGATGTCCGCCACTTTACCGATAACAACGCTTGCCATGATTAATTCCCTGTGTCTATCCGGAGCATATCGAGCGCATTACCGGCAAAGATTCGGTGGTGCAGGTCTTCATCGAGCTTGGGGAAGGTCGTTACCGGATCGTTCCAGTCGAAGTGCGGGAAGTCTGAGCAGAAGATTAGCGTTTCGTCTGCGTGCAGCATCTCCAACATCTGGTACATCTGCTCCGGTTTCTCCGGCTCGTGCATCGGTTGTGAACCGATTCGGATGTGCTCTCGGAAATACTCGCTCGGCAGTCGCTTGAGCCACGGGGTCTGGTCGCGCAGTGCTTTCCAGTCGGTGTCGAGATGCCACATTACAGAAACCGCCCAGAGCTGCTGCACTTCGATGAGGGCAAATTTAAAGTCTGGGAACTTCTCGAACACACCTTCGCAGATCAGAGATGTCGCATGTGCGCTAGCGACGGTAGGTCGGCTCATCCGCGATTCCATATAGTAAGTGGGATAGCCAACTGGGGTTGGGATGGTCCTCGCTGCGCCACCGCCTCCACCGATATGGGAAACCACCGGCAGTCCGTGCTGTTCGCACGCCTCCCAGATGGGATGATAGAAGCGATTGCCGAAGGGCATACTTGTCCCCATCGGCACCATGACGGCAACGGTGTCCTTGCGGTCAGCCAGTCGATTGATTTCTTCGACTGCTTGGGGCGGGTCTGAAGGCGAAACGAGGATGGCGTTGACGATACGCTCGTCGCGGTCGAGCCAATGTTCGATCGTCCAATCGTTGAACGCCGTGCACAGTGCGGCAGCCCAATCTGGATCAGGCAGTCCCGAATATCCGTAAAACACCGGGGGGCCGGTCAGGAGCCCGTAGTCGATATTCCAAGGATCCAGGTGTGTTTCTTGCAAGAATTCCAGCGTGAAATTGAAATCGCGTGGATCGCCGCCGGTATTTTTTTTTGCCGGAACATCTTTGGTCTTCATGCGACCTTTCAGGTCTGTGCGGTTGGTCCGAATTGGGATGTTGGGATACCCACCCAGATGCAAACCTTGGTCTAGCAGATGCTCCTGATAGAATGTTGACAGATATGGTAGTAATTGTTCGGGGTTGCGAAAGTTGTGGTGGACATCGCAATCGACGATTGCGACGCCATTCTTGGGCTTGCCGGTCCAGCCCGGCGCAGTAATCGGTGTGGCTCCTATTTGGCTCATATAAATACCTCCTGACTCTTGAACTCCGCCTGACAAATCCTAATAATTTCGTTATAAGATACCATAGATAGGTGGGTAGATCAACAATTTATTTTTACGCGTTAGGGGTATTTAGCTCTTCTGTAGGAGGGATTTCCAAATCCCGACCCAGACGGGGAGAAAACCGAAGACTAAATGACCCTATAAAGTAGGTGCGATATTTGACATCAGGGGTAGATTTCAGGTAGAATAACGGTGGTATTTATACGACAATTTCCCCTCGCCGCAGATAAAGAAGATATGAAACCCGAAGACAGAGCAAGACAGCACATTGACCAACTGCTTACCAAAACAGGCTGGACGATCCAAGATCGAGAGCAGATGAATCTTGGCGCATCGCAGGGGGTCGCAGTACGTGAATATCCTATGTCCTCCGGCCCCACAGATTATCTGCTATTTGTTGACAGAAAAGCGATTGGGGCGATTGAAGCCAAACCGGAGGGCACAACCCTTGGCGGTGTAGCCGAGCAAACCGAGAAGTACCTCACCGGGATTCTACGCAACCTGCAATACTATCAAAACCCCCTACCGTTTGGTTATGAAAGCACGGGTGTTGAAACGTTCTTCCGTGATCTACGAGATCCGGACTCCCGCTCCCGCCGCGTTTTTGCCTTCCACACGCCGGAGACCTTGTTACAGTGGATTAGGCAGCAACGAACATTACGAGACTATCTCCAGACACTGCCCATACTAGAACAGCAGGATTTACGAAATTGTCAGATCGAGGCAATCACCAATCTAGAGAAGTCATTTGCTGCAGATCGCCCACGCGCGTTAATCCAAATGGCAACTGGCAGCGGGAAGACATACACCGCCGTGAGTTTCGTCTATCGTCTAATCAAGCACGCAAAAGCCGAGAGAATACTATTTCTTGTTGATCGCAGCAATCTTGGAAGACAAACACTCAAAGAATTTCAGCAGTATACCACGCCGGACGATGGCAGAAAATTCACCGAGTTTTACGATGTGCAACATCTCACTACTAACCAGATAGATAAGGTAAGTAAAGTTTGTATCACCACGATTCAGCGGTTGTATTCGATGCTAAAAGGAGATTCGGATTTTGATGAGGAGAACGAGAGTGAATCACTATTCAACGGTGACTTGGGGAATCAATCCGCTGCAGAGATAGAGTACAACCCCAATATTCCGATTTCGACTTTTGACTGTATCATCACCGACGAGTGCCACCGCTCGATCTATAACCGATGGCGACCCGTGCTAGAGTATTTTGATGCCTTTATCGTAGGTCTCACCGCTACACCTTCAAAGCAGACACTTGGATTTTTCAATCAGAACTTGGTCACGGAGTACCCCCACGAGCGGGCGGTCGCCGATGGCGTGAATGTAGGGTATGATGTGTATCGCATCAAGACTGAGATCTCGGAGACAGGCGGCGAGATCCCTCCCGGCTTTTACGTTGACAAAAGGGACAAACTCACCCGCAAGACCCGATGGGAGATGTTGGATGAGGAGATGGAGTACAGTGCGAATCAACTTGACCGTGATGTGGTGGCACCCGACCAGATTCGCAAAGTGATTCAAACCTTCCGAGATAACCTGTTCACAGAGATTTTTCCCAGCAGAAAGCATGTCCCGAAAACGCTCATCTTTGCCAAAGACGACTCCCACGCTGAGGACATACTGCGTATCGTCCATGAGGAGTTTGGAAAGGGCAACGACTTCTGCAAAAAAATTACCTACCGCACGACGGGCGATACAGCGGAAAACCTGCTCGCCAGCTTCCGCAATTCATACAATCCACGCATCGCTATAACGGTGGACATGGTCGCCACCGGCACAGATATCAAGCCTTTAGAGTGTATCATCTTCATGCGAAACATCAAATCGCGGGTCTATTTTGAGCAGATGAAGGGCAGAGGCACGCGCACGATTTCATCAACAGATTTACACGGGGTCACTCCCGACACCCATCACAAAACCCGTTTCGTAATTGTCGATGCCGTGGGCGTTTGTGAGAATGACAAAACCGATTCCCGACCGCTTGAGCGAAAACGGAGCGTACCGTTTGATAAGTTGCTTGAGTCTGTGATGCTTGGCAATCGAGACCCCGATACCTTAACCTCGTTGGCGGGCAGGCTCGCACAGCTTGACCGTGAGATTGGAGACGATGAGCGAAAGCGAGTCACCGAAGTGTCAGGGGGTCTCTCCTTGCAGCGTATGATCCACACCTTGTTTGATGCGATGGATCCAGATAAAGATCAACAGCTAATCGGGTTGATCGCATCACCTACGGAAACCCTAGTACCGGAGCATATTCGGCTATTGCTTGAATCCCCCGCAGAATCTTTAACGCAGGAACAAATTCAGGAAAGAGCAGATTGGCTTATCATGGAGGCGTGTAAACCCTTCGATAACCCGGACTTACGCAATACGCTCATTGACCTCAAAAGGCAGCAGGAGCAGACAATAGACACCGTAAGCCAAGATAACGTCACCTTTGCGGGATTTGATCAAGGGGCAGAGGCGTGGGCAGAGCAGCGCGTGGAGAGTTTCAAACAGTTTATTGCAGAGAACAGGGATGAACTGACAGCGATCCAGATCCTCTACAGCAAACCGTACGGCCAGCGACATCTCACATATCAACAGGTTGAACAGCTCGCTGAAGCGATCAAAAAGCCACCGTATCGCTTAACAACAGCGGAGCTATGGCGGGCGTACGAGCAGTTGGATCAACTGAAAGTTAAGGGAGCGGGACCAGACAAGTTGTTGACGGACATCATCTCGTTGGTTCGGTTTGCAATCGACGATACCGCAACGCTTGAGCCTTATAAAGAGACCGTCGATCAACGGTTCCAAGAATGGCTCAATAATCAGGAGGGCTCATTTTCAGCAGAACAGATGGCGTGGTTGGAAATGATAAAAGACCACATCGCTACATCGGTACGCATTGAGATAGATGATTTTGAGAACGTACCGTTTCAAGCAAAAGGTGGGGCAAGCAAGGTGTATGATCTATTTGGCGATGCGCTATATACAATTCTTGAGACGTTGAATGAGGGTTTGGCGGCGTAAGGTAGGCACCTTGATATGTTTCTCAATGACTCTATAGTGTTATTAGCGAGAACTTAACAAAACGCTAATAACGCTGCGTCTTATTAGCAAAAATGCAAATAAAACTTGCAAAAATACAAATAAAATTTGTGTCTTATTAATGGAAAGTGACAAAAAATGAACCCGGAAGACTTCAAAAATTCAACTGCTGGTAAATGCCTTCGTATAATAACCCAGCCTCCATATTGGGCTTATGTACCGAATCCACTCCCACCAAAAATCGAACTGGATTGGGATTTGGCGAGCCTGCTATCAGAAGCAGACAGTAGGCTTGGGGAGTTATCCGGTGCAGGTCAACTGCTTCCGAATCCACATCTGTTGATTAGACCATTTATTCGGCGTGAAGCTGTAACTAGTTCAAGAATTGAAAACACTCAATCCGGTTTGGACGACCTCTTTTTCTTTGAGGCGGATGAAACAGAACGACCTCCTATGTCCGATGTAACAGAGATTATCAACTATGTCCTAGCCATGGAATATGGAATTAAACGATTGGAGGATTTGCCGATTAGTTATAGGCTCATCTGTGAAATACACGAGATCCTAATGAAGGGGGTGCGGGGTGAAAATGCAACCCCGGGGCAAGTGCGAACGAGCCAAAATTGGCTTGGTAGCCCCGGATGTACTTTGATGGAGGCAACTTATGTTCCTCCGCCAGTGCCAGAAATGCAGCGGTGTTTTTCGGACTTGGAAAGATACATACATTCCAACGCAAAAGGACCAGCACTAATCCAGTGCGCTCTGGTTCATTATCAGTTTGAAGCAATTCACCCTTTTGTTGATGGCAATGGAAGAATCGGTAGGCTTTTGATCACGTTTATGTTATTGGAAAGGAGCTTGCTATCGCAGCCTCTCCTGTATCTTTCCGATTTTTTTGAACAGCACAGGGACGAGTATTATAGATTGCTGCTGAACGTAAGCCAAAAAGGGGACTGGAAGGCGTGGATCACATTTTTCTTAAACGGAGTTCGTCAACAGTCAGAAGATGCCCTTTTGACGATTCAAAAATTGCGTGCTCTACAAAACCGATACAAAGAAATTGCAGTCGGTCAAAGGGTGCCAAAGATTGTAAATCACTTAATTGACTATCTGTTTGCAAGTCCTGTTATTTCAGTTTCAGCATTATCGAAGACTTGGGAAATAACGTATTCTACCGTTCAGCGAGGGGTGAACTACCTTATCGAAAAAGGCATACTCCAGGAAATAACTGGAGGCCAGCGAAACCGTCTGTTTGTTGCACATGAGATATATAATATAATCATGACAGAGAGAACAAAATCAATGAATCCAAAGAAGGATGTGATATGAGCGAAACGGGTGTAGATTTATCTGAGTTGCCCGATGGGTGGGTATGGACGACGGTTAGAAGTGCTGTTGAGAAAGTGTCTCTAGGCAAAAAGAAACTTCAACAAAAAAACTATGAAACAGTAGGAAAGCTTCCGGTTATAGACCAAGGACTGTCTTTTATTGGTGGATATACTAATCATGAGGAACTAACAGTTGAGTGTCAGTTACCGATTGTAGTTTTTGGTGACCATACTAAGGCATTCAAGTATGTGGATTTTGATTTTGTAGCTGGTGCTGATGGAATAAAGGTGATTAGACCTCAAGAAATGTACTATCCCAAACTGTTTTATTATTTTGCACGAGCAATTTCACTTCCAGAGAAAGGATATGCGAGACACTTTCAATTCCTAGAAAAGGCACCAATTCCCCTTCCCCCACTTCCTGAACAACATCGCATCGTCGCCAAAATTGAAGAGCTTTTCACCAAACTTGATGCGGGCATAAACGAACTCCACAAGGCACAATCCCAACTCAAGCGCTATCGCCAATCCGTTCTGAAAGCTGCCTTTGAAGGCAAATTGACCGAAGAGTGGCGACTGGAACATCAAGACGAGATTGAACCTGCTTCTGTACTACTTGAGCGCATTCTCAAAGCGCGGCGCGAGAAGTGGGAGGCAGAGCAGCTTGAGCAGATGCAGGCAAAGGGGAAAATACTCAAAGATGATAGATGGAAGGCGAAGTATAAAGAACCTATTGCACCTGATACGAACAATCTACCCGAATTGCCAGAAGAGTGGACTTGGGCAACTGTTGAACAACTCTTGACAAAAATCCAATACGGTTCCTCAAAAAAAACAGGTGATGATTCAAATGGTGTACCTGTGCTGAGGATGGGGAATATTGTTGACGGTAACATCGCTCCTGATAATCTGAAGTACCTCCCGAAAGAACACGATGAATTTCCAGAATTGTTGCTAAATAAAGGCGATTTGCTATTCAATCGCACAAATAGCCGTGAATTAGTTGGCAAAACGGCAGTTTATACAGGAAACCCCAATCCATGTTCGTTTGCTTCATATTTGATTCGGGTACAGTTTAATCTACATATTGATTCGATGATTGTAGCGTACTATATTAACTCCGTGTATGGTAAAAATTGGATTTTATCGGTCGTGTCTCAGCAGGCGGGGCAGGCAAATGTAAACGGCACAAAACTCAAACTTCTTGCAGTGCCTATGCTACCAGAAAAAGAGCAGCAGATCCTTGTCGAAGAAGTTGAACGCCATCTCTCCGCTGCCGACGAAGTAGAGAAAACCATCACGGCGGAACTGAAACGCGCCGAGCAATTGCGGCAGTCCATTCTCAAAAAAGCCTTCTCCGGAAAACTGGTGCCGCAAGACCCGAACGATGAGCCTGTCAGCGTCCTGCTTGAGCGGATCAAAGCAGAGAAATAAATTGCTTTTTGGTGAAAATTGTGTTATAATTAGTGTGATTAAGTAATAATATTAGTGTGAATAGAATTTTATTATTTACAAGATTTACGCACTTGAGAGTTTTGACCTGTCAGGGACCTGCCAAATCCCTGACATTTGGCGAGGTTATGGCGACATTTCGGTGAAAAACGGTTCATAAATAGTGCGTATTTGGCAGGTCAAAAAGCCGTCTGCACGCTCCTTCTGTTGGGTGGTAAAAATCTACAAATGCTCTGAAGCTAGGCCCCATCAGGGTTCAAAGCGATACCGGCAAATGATGAACCCCTGATGTGAGGTTGAATTTTTTTTTGGACCTGCCAGGGCCCTGCCAAATTGCCGAATCGTACGGGGGTGAGATGTAAATAGCGATACCGATTTGCTTCATTTTTTTTCTTGTATATTTTAGAAAAAGAACCTGATATAATGATTGTCAAGTAAAAAAACGCCCCCAAATGGCTGGATATTTAGAGAGATTTCTTTTTCTCAGATACCGCTGTCAATTGGGGTTGATCTGTATACCATCAGCATGATTGCAAAACTTTTTGGTTTTCTGGTTAGAGAGGCATATAGAAAAGAACTTAGTGGGATGTAAAATAAGGGCTTATCGGCATACCCATTTCCTGTATTCACGGTCGGTGAACGTTATGGACAATAAATCAAAATCAATATCCGCGGTAGATCTATTTTGTGGGGTTGGTGGTCTGACATACGGGCTTGAGCAAGCCGGCATAAAGGTGAACGCGGGGATTGACATTGACGAAACGTGCAAATATGCCTACGAGGAAAACAACGAGGCAGACTTTATCTGCAAAGACATCGCTTCAGTAACCGACGAATATCTCTCCTCGTTATACCCAGAAGGCGACATCAAACTGCTCGTTGGGTGCGCCCCATGCCAACCGTTTTCCTATCATATGCGCAAATTCAAAAATCAAATACCTGACGATCGGTGGGGAATGCTCGCTAACATGCAGGAATTAATCAAGAAGGTTAAGCCTGAAATTGTCTCCATGGAGAATGTTCCACTCATCCAAAAACATCAGGTTTTTACAGATTTTGTTGATACGCTTGATGATTTAGACTATCAGGTTCATCATGAGGTAGTATACTGCCCCGATTATGGGGTGCCGCAGAAACGCCGCCGTCTTGTACTCATTGCTTCTAAGTTTGGAGAGATTGTCCCTCTTCCTAAAACGTACGCCCCCTCTGAGCAAAAGGGTTTGAAATCCTATCAGGTCGTCAAGGATGCCATTGGTGGCCTCCCCGCAATCACAGACGGTCAAGTGTGTGACAAAGACCCTCTTCATCGGTCGCGGAACCTCTCGGTCCTCAACAAAGAACGGATAAAACAGTCCTCGCCCGGCGGGACGTGGTTAGATTGGGATACTGAGCTGCGTGCCCCGTGCCACCAGAAGGCATCAGGCGCAACTTACAAGTCTGTTTACGCCCGTATGGAATGGGATAATCTTGCCCCGACCATCACAACACAGTTTTATTCTTTCGGTACAGGGCGGTTCGGCCATCCCGAGCAAGACCGAGCACTATCACTCCGAGAGGGGGCACTTCTGCAAACATTTCCTTCAGATTACGACTTTATAGACCCGGCTGTCTCTATCTCATTCACGCGCATAGGTGTCCATATCGGAAACGCAGTCCCTGTCCAACTCGCAACAGTTATCGGTCAAAGTATCCAAAAGCACTTGGAGGCGGTCAACTATGAGTGAACTCAAGTACGAAATGAGTATCAGCCTTAACGTCCTCAACCACCTTGGAATCAAACTTTACAGCAATGTGCCCGCGGTTTTGTCTGAGGTGGTTGCCAACTCTTGGGATGCCGACGCTTCAGAAGTTGATATTGAAATTGAGGATGGCAAAATCACCATCACTGATAATGGACACGGCATGACGTATGATGACATTAACAACAAGTACCTTACTGTTGGATACGATCGCCGTGAGGAGGATAAGAAGCGGAATATGGTGCAAACCACCAACTACAAACGCCCCGTTATGGGGCGCAAGGGTATCGGGAAGCTATCTCTCTTTTCAATTGCCGATACTGTTGAGGTTCAGACCATTAGAGATGGGATAAAGAACGGCTTTGAGATGTCGGCGCGGAAGATTGAAAAACAAATTCGTGAACAAGGTGGCAATACCTATCACCCCGATTCGCTGCAGGATGACAAAATCACTCTTGATAGCGATGGAACGCGGATTGTCCTCACAGAACTAAAGAAACGAGTATACCAAACCCCCATTGCCTTGAGAAAACGACTGGCGCGACGGTTCAGCATCATTGGAACAAAATATTTCACAGTTCGCATCAATGGCGATTCGGTTACAATCGCTGATCGTGACTACTTCCATAAACTCCACTATTTATGGCATTACGGCGAAGGAAGTGAGAAGTACGTAGATTTGTGCAACTCAAAAAAACTTGAATACCACGAACCGGGAGATGGTCAAATTGGAGTAAAAGGAGAAGATAACACTGAGGTGGATAGATATCAAGTAACAGGTTGGATTGGCACGGTCAAAGAAGCACTAGATGTCAACGATCCCGATGACAACCTCAACAAAATCGTCATCATGGTTCGTGGGAAACTGGCACAGGAAGATATCCTTGAAGACTTTACTGAAGGTGGATTATATACAAAGTATATCATCGGCGAAATCCACGCCGATTTCTTAGATCTTGATGACCAAGACGATATTGCAACAAGTAACCGTCAAGAGATTATCAAGGATGACCCGCGATACGTAGCAATTAAGGACTGGGTTCAAGTCGCATTGAAAAATATTGAGAGTCAGTGGAGACACCGGCGTAAAGAAGCAGGGGCAAAAGAAGCCAGACGTATCCCTGCAATTGATGAATGGCTGAAGAGCTTGGATTCAGATAAGCGCAGGCAAGCAAAAGAAATGTTTGGAAAAATTGGTGAACTCACTTTGAAAGAAAAGGAGAGAATTGAACTATATAAGTATAGCGTATTAGCGTTTGAAAACCTTAGATACAAAGGCTCACTTTCTGCCCTCAATAATGTATCTCCCGCAAACCTCCAAGAATTTACCCAAATCTTCGCAGAACTGGATGATATTGAAGCCTCGCTTTACTACCAAATCGTTCAAGAGAGGCTGCAGATAATTGATACCTTACGTGACCAAGCTAGGGACGATGTAGTTGAAAAGGTAATACAAAAACATCTCTATGAGCACCTCTGGTTACTCGATCCTTCTTGGGATAGGGCGACAGAAACTCCGTTGATGGAGCAAAATGTTAGAGCTGCCTTTGATGAGGTTGATGCGACCCTAACTGAGGAAGAGAAAAGGGGCCGGTTTGACATCAAATACAAAATGACATCGGGGAAACATGTCATTATTGAACTTAAACGCGCCGGACGGAAATTAAGAAGTACCCAACTACAAGATCAAGTTGATAAATACAGAAATGCGCTGAGAAAGATTGTTCAGGCAACAGGGAAGAACGAACCGATTGAAGTAGTATGCCTTGTCGGGCAACGACCTGAGGATTGGGAGACTTCTGAACAAGAGGATGAATCTAGGAGAGCTATGGAAGCCAAGAATACGCGAGTCGTTCTGTACCAAGGACTCATTGAGGATGCCTATAGGAGTTACCAAAAATTTCTGGAGCAGCAAGAAAAAGCGGGTCGTGTCTATGAACTCATTAAAAATATTGAGATTGAGAATGAATCGTAAATGCGAAAAATGATGCAATCCAAAAACCTCATCACCAGCGTTCTGTTTCCCTGCCCTGGGCATTCAGGTTACTCGGCGTGCTGAAGATGAAGATCCATTTGAACCACAGAATTATTGGGCTAGCAGATGGAAAGTTAATGCGATAGATCGAATCTATCCACTAGCATGGTTTACAGCCAATGCGTATACTGTTTATCTGACTGATATAAATACAGGAGAACCCTCCAAAAATGTCAAACGATTCATCAGCCATTGTGCAAAAACTGTGGAATTATTGTAACGTCCTTCGCGATGATGGGATCAGCTATGGCGACTATGTGGAGCAGTTGACCTACCTTCTGTTTCTGAAAATGGCGGACGAGCAGACCAAACCGCCGTTTAGAAAAGAGTCCGTTGTTCCTGTAGGGCTAGACTGGGAGAGTCTCGTTGACAAGGAGGGAGCCGACCTTGAAACGCATTATCGCCAGATCCTCGACATGTTGGCACTGGAGAGCGGTACGCTAGGGGTGATCTTCAGAAAATCCCAAAACAGGATCCAAGACCCCGCCAAACTCAAGCGAATCATTCAACTGATCAACGATGAAACATGGATCGGGTTAGATATCGATGTGAAGGGGGACATTTACGAAGGGTTATTGCAGAAAAACGCAGAAGATATCAAAAGCGGTGCGGGCCAATACTTCACGCCCCGTCCCCTAATCAAGGCAATCGTAGAGGTGATGAAACCGGAACCGAAGCAAACCATCTGCGATCCTGCATGCGGCACCGGCGGTTTTTTCTTAGCAGCCCATGACTATCTATCGAGCAAGAGCGACCAACTTGATAGAGAGCAGAAGCAGTTTCTCAGAGACGGGACCTTTCACGGTGTGGATCTTGTGGACAGTGTGGTGAGGCTATGTGTGATGAACCTGCACCTTCACGGCATCGGTGGAGATAAGAGTCCTGTGGAAACAGGGGATAGCCTGATTTCGGATACGGGTGAGCGTTTTGACATGGTATTGACCAATCCGCCCTTTGGCAAGAAGAGTAGCATCACAATTGTAGATGAAAAGGGAGGGGCGGGAAAAAACGCGCTCACATACGAGCGGGAAGATTTTTGGGCGACCACCTCCAACAAGCAGCTTAACTTCCTTCAGCACGTCAAAACAATTCTGGAAATCAATGGCAGGGCAGCGGTTGTTGTGCCGGATAACGTCCTATTTGAAGGGGGCGCGGGGGAAACCGTTCGCAGGAAACTGCTGCACGAATGCGATGTCCATACATTGCTTAGACTCCCGACGGGCATCTTTTACGCACAAGGTGTCAAGGCAAATGTGCTGTTCTTCGACCGCAGACCCGCCAGCGAAACCCCGTGGACAGAGAAACTGTGGATATACGACCTACGCACCAATCAGCGATTCACGTTGAAAACGAAACAGATGCGCTACGACGACCTTCACGATTTCATCGCCTGCTACAATCCCGACAACCGCCATGACCGGAAAGAGACCGATCAGTTTAAGTCTTTCTCCTACGATGAACTGATGCAGCGCGACAAGGTCAGTCTTGACATCTTCTGGTTGCGTGACGAAAGCCTTGAGGATACCGAGAATCTGCCGGAGCCTGATGAATTGGCAGAGGATATCGCTGCGAACCTAGCTGCGGCGTTAGAGCAGTTTCAAGACATTTATGAGGGAGTCACTCAGTAAATAGATTCGCTCATGTTAAGAAATAGTGCAAAGAAACCGAGTTTTGAAGAAAAAACTCGGTTTCTATAAGTGTCGAGATATGAATCTTGACCTACAATCTATAATTCGATTCAACCCGTCCGGTTTAGACTTTCCAATCCGCTTTGGTCAATGAGCGAGGGGACCTCGCCCCTACGATTACAGACAGCTTTACACATGTCAACACGCCCTAACTATTCAGGAAATTTTGCAACAGCTTTTTCCCCTCGCTGGTCAAGATTGATTCTGGGTGGAACTGCACCCCCCAGATCGGATAGTTCTTGTGTCGAAATCCCATAATTTCGTCTTGATTTGTCCACGCGGTGAGTTCAAGGCAATCCGGCAGCGTCTCCTTTTTCACGATGAGAGAGTGGTAACGTGTCGCCTCAAATGGGTTTTCGAGGTCGTCGAAAATCTGCTCACCGTTGTGGTGAATCATTGAGGTTTTGCCGTGCATCAGACGTCCGGCGCGGACGACATCGCCGCCAAATACATCGCCGATACACTGATGCCCCAAGCAGACACCGAGCAGGGGAACACGCCCTGCAAACTGACGGATCAGATTGCAGGAGATCCCCGCTTCCCGTGGTGTGCAGGGCCCCGGCGATATGACAATCTTCTCAGGGGCGAGATCTTCAATCTGGTCAAGCGTGATTTTGTCGTTGCGATGGACAACAAGGTTCGCTCCCAACTCGCCGAGATATTGCACGAGGTTATAGGTGAATGAGTCGTAATTGTCAATCATAAGTATCATCGTTTCTTCTCCTAACCGTTTCTGCGGATTCTCATCATCTCATCGCCGCCTTTCTGGAACTCATAAGGTACGCGACAAATATCAACCGTAAATCCAGCTTCCAAAAAATGTGATTGGATCGGTGTAATGTAGGGTGACTTTTCGCAATTCAATGTCAACAGTGGGAAAATTCGTACCTCTTGAGAAACGCGACAGAGTTCCTGTATAGAATCCCGATGAAAATCGAAAGATAGCTGAACAGAATACAGAAAAAGCAGATGCGAGCAGAGTACCAGATCGAACTGGGAATCGGTGAAACTGAGTGTGGGCAGAGATTCAGGCAGATAACGTCCTTGCACCTTTCCCGCCTCAAAATCTTCCAGAAACTTCCTCATGGTCTCAAGACGGTAGTGCCCCCAATGCACTGGATCCGCAAAGAAATCCCAAACGAAGTTATCAGAGTTTTGTTCCACTTGAGAGATGAGGGGATCGTAGTTCTCTTCAATTCTCCGCTCGATCTGTGCTTTTGAAAACGAGTAGATCGGATCAATTGACAGAACCGTATGCCCCAAGGTATTCATCTCGGTGTTAAAACTGGCAGGGCCGTCACCGACACCGAGGATACGTAAGTTCAGTTCCTCATCGGAGAGATTGAACATCTGCGTGTATTCTTGCAATGATCTGCCCCAAGGGATGACTTGGTCGAGTTTCACACTCACGGTTTGCCTCCTGTCGTCGATCTACTCTAATCCCGCTTCAGCGATTTCAATTGCCCTTAACACCGCTCGCGCCTTGTTGACCGTTTCTTCATACTCCGTTTCGGGCACAGAGTCTGCGACGATACCACCGCCCGCTTGGATGTAGGCAATTCCATCTTTGACGACGAGGGTGCGAATCGTGATCGCTGTGTCCGCATTGCCAGAAAAGCTGAAATAGCCAACGGCTCCGCCGTAGGGTCCCCGGCGGGTCGGTTCAAGCTCGTCGATAATCTCCATCGCCCGGATCTTCGGGGCACCGGACAGCGTTCCAGCGGGCAGGCAGGCACGTATCACATCATAGGGGGTTTGCCCCTCGCGCAACTCTCCGATAACGTGCGAAACGATGTGCATCACATGTGAATAACGTTCGATTATCATCATCTCGCTTACGCGCACAGTATGGTATTCGCAGACGCGCCCTAGGTCGTTACGTCCGAGGTCAACGAGCATGACGTGCTCTGCCCGTTCCTTCGGGTCGGCAAGCAGTTCCATCCCCAATGCCTCATCTTCGGCTGGAGTCGCTCCACGTGGACGGGTTCCTGCGATTGGGCGCATCTCCGCAACACCGTCCTCAACGCGCACCATCATCTCCGGTGAGGCACCCGCAATCTGGAGTTCATCGAACTTGAGGTAGAACATATAAGGCGATGGGTTGACAGTGCGCAAGGCACGATACGCATCGAATGTATCGACCGATATCGGAACACTAAAGCGCTGTGATGGCACAACCTGAATGATGTCCCCCGCGGCGATATATTCCTTCGCCCGAAGGACAACCTGATGGTAATCGTCCTTCGTGAAGTTTGAGGTGACGGGCACACCGCTTGGACTGACAACCGGCTTGTTTGTGTAATTCATCAACAACGGCTGCTTGAGTTTAGCGATCAGTTCGTCGATCTGATCAAGTGCTTTTTTATAGGCTTGGTCAACATCGCCGTTGATGTGGGCGTTGGCGACCACCTTGATCTGATGGTTCACATGGTCAAACACAAGCAGCGTATCGGTGACCATAAAAAAACAATCGGGTAGTTCTCGATCATCTTCGGTAGTGTCGGGGAGTTCCTCGACGTAACGCACCATGTCGTAGTTCAGGTAGCCGACCGCTCCACCGTGAAATCGCGGCAATCCCTCGACTTCAACGGGTTGATAGTGAGCCATCAACTCTTCAAGCTCCTCTAACGGGTCTTTGCTTTTGAATTCAACCGTACCCCCGGTTCGGAGGTTATCAATCTGGACCAGATTGCCCTTGCCCCTAAGTAGGACTGATGGATCACTGCCGAGAAACGAATATCGGGCGACGTGTTCACCGCCTTCGACGCTCTCCAGCAGAAATGCGTGGTCACTTCCTCCGATTTTGTAAAATGCGGATACAGGTGTTTCCATATCCGCCAGCATCGTCTTGTAGACGGGAATCAAGTTGCCGTGTTGTGCTTTTTCTCTAAAATCTTCTAAGTTTGGGTAATACATCGAAGTCTCCTTGAAAACTATCAGTATACTGCATCTGGGTCAAAAACCTTTTCACCAACAATGTGCGTAGAGTTACCATCGGGGGAGACTTCCCGAAAGAAGCAGGAACGGTAGCCGACGTGGCACGCCCCGCCTTTCTGTTCGACTTTGATTAGTAGCGCATCGGCATCACAATCAAAGGCGACCGTTCGCACGGTTTGCGTGTGTCCTGAAGTCTCCCCCTTGATCCAGTATTCCTGGCGGGAGCGGCTCCAAAAGCAGACACGCCCTGATTCTAATGTCTTCCGCACAGCCTCGCGGTTCATATAGCCGACCATGAGGACCTCTTTGTTTTCGTCATCCTGTATAATGGCAGGAATTAAACCGTTCTGATCGGTCTTGAGTTGATTTAGGATTTCCATTTTTTCTCCTTGCTCAACAGAAAATAGGCATAAAAAAAGCCGTAGACAACGGGGTTCGTATGCCTACGGCTTTGGTTTCTAGATATGAGTCCAAAGATTTATCTCAACAAAGGCACACTGCTCCCCTCAACACGATGCCACCACCAGTGCCAATGATGAGATGCGATTTGAAATTGTGGTTGTCGGTTCAGGGTTTGCATAGTACCTTTCAACTTCCTGTTTGTTCAGATTATGTAAAGCATATCACAATTTTAGTTTCGGTGTCAAGAAAAATCCGATGCGGTGTTCTCACCCAACCAGCGGCTGCAAAAACTCGATGCTTCGACGGGCAATTGTCTCTGGATCCGGCTCAAAGTTGAAGACCTCGGTCGAGAGATAGCCTGTGTAATTGATTTCCTTCAATGCCTCGATAATTGGTGGGTAATCCACATTACCGGAGCCGGGGAGATATCCGTTATCGTCGTTGGTGTGAAAGTGCGCCACGTGTTCGGCGTATTTGCGGATCTGTGTGGGCATGTCCAAGTTTTCGGCTGCTGTACTCGTTACATCAAGGATGATTTGAAAAATCGGATTATCGACTGCTTTGACCATCTCTACTGCGGCTGCCGGTGTATTGATAAAATTTGTATGTTGGCTTGCCAACGGTTCCATGCACAAAATGACACCCTGTTCTTGAGCGAATTCTGCACACGCTGCGAAGGTTTCCTGTGCATAGCTCCACGCTTGCTCTGGTGCCAGTGGATCCAGTACGTTGCGTTCATTGGGTGAACCGATGACCATAATCTTCCCACCCAGATCAGCACAACACGAAATCAGTTCAAAAAAATAGTCGCGTGTTTTCTCGCGGATATCTCCGTCGGGGTGATTGACGTGCAATCCTTTTGGTGAGACCAGCAGCCAATGTAGTCCAGCGATTTCGATTTTCGCTGTATCTGCCGCTTTTCGGATGCGATCTCTTTCGGCTTGGCTGATGTCCACCACCGATTCTGCAAGCGTGAAAGGTGCGAGTTCCACGGCATCGTAGCCGAGTTTGGCAGCGCACAGAAAAACATCTTCGATCCCCCAATCCTCAAACATTTCGTTGCAGATAGCTAGTTTCATGGTTCACTCCTGGTTCCACTTATGGTGGATTTTGGAATTATAGTAGATTTTAGAATTAATGAGACACTCCAAATCGGCGCAGTTAGAAACAGTGCCTACCAAACATGGAGAGCGAAAGTGTCTATTTATTTTTTGAATTCACTATAATTAGATGCTGTGAATGAGCGAAGTCAGCAACCTTGTTCGCGGAGTTACGGCACACGGAGTGTGCCTACTACTATTAAGGATCTTCCTTCCACCGTTGGATGAGATCTGTATCGATGTCAAATTGATCCAGTGCCTTTGTGACGATGAAATTGATCATATCGTCAACCGTTTTGGGGAAGTGGTAAAAACCCGGCATGGCAGGCAGCACCACCACGCCGAGTTGGGATAGCTTGAGCATATTTTCGAGATGGATGGCGCTGAGCGGCGTTTCTCGTGGCACGAGGACCAGTTTACGCCGCTCTTTGATACAGACATCGGCGGCGCGCTGGATGAGATTTCGGGAGATGCCCGCCGCTATCGCGCCGATAGTTCCCATGCTGCACGGTGCAACGACCATACCCGCAGTGCGGAAGGAGCCGCTGGCAATCGACGCTCCGATGTCGGACTGATGGTGGTAAATCACCTGATCTGACGGGTAGCCGATTAGGGATTTAAGGCGGAAATTGTCCAGATCTACACGGAGCTGCAGCTCTTCCCACAACGCCCTTGCGCCGGAGTCGGAAATCGTCAGGTGGATTTCATAGTCGTCGCATCGGGTGAGAGTCTCTAGCAGACGCACACCGTAGATGACGGCACTTGCTCCCGTTATCCCGACAATTATACGTTTCAAACAATCCTCCTCTTTGTTCCCATTTTTACCGGTTCTGAACGTTCTTTATCCAGTCTCCCAAGTTATTTTTCACTCGCATCAACCGGTCGGGAGAAATTTCGCCTATTGTTCCAGTCAAAATATTCCCTGAGACCACAGCGAGACGAGTTGTACGGATAACGCTCGCCGTTTTCAAACCGGAACGGACAAAGTCTGGAGAATCTTCATTGATAATTTCATCAAAACCTTCAACATATTGATTGAGATTTGATGAAATCATACAAATTAGCCAGTCATCATAATTGCCGGGAATTTGTGCTAGCAGGAGTGCTGGACGTTGTTTTCCAGCACCCAAGTCGGTCTGTGGAAAATTGAACAGAACAATCTGTCCTGCCCTTCTCACACCCACCTCTCCTTCAAATCGGATTCATCGTAGATTACATCTTCTTCTTCAATATCGCGCATCGCTGCAGCCAATGAAAGATGTGACCAATCCAAATTCTCTTTTCGCACACTTTGGCGCTGCATTAGAAATTCAATAAAATCCAATGCTTCTGCTTGTAATGGTTCAGGTAATCTCTGAACTTGCTCGTGAATTCTTTCAACAGTGGTCATAACAGCCTCCTGATAGAGGGCGTACTACTCTTCATGGAACGGCGGTAGGTTGCCATCGGTGTCGAACGCTAAAGGCTTCAGTTCGCCGGTAACCTCCAAATCGGTGCGGAGTTTTGCATCTTCGAGCAGGGCTTCGGAGATGTCCACCTCTGCGAGACCGAGGGTGCTTTCAATTCGCACTACTTTTGATTCTTCAGGCGGAGTGAGTCCAACCGTGTTCAATGCGATCTCAATAGCCTCGCGGTCTGTGTCGTAATAGAAGGGCGTTTTCGACTTCTGCGGTCCCATTCCGGTGATACCATTCATATATGTCGCGTGCCGATCCATCTTTTCCACAAGGCGTGTTGTGGTGAAGTCCGCCAATCCAACGCCTGTTGCGTTACCATCGCTATCGTCGGTCAGATCTCGGACGAAGATTCGTACAATCGCGGGTTTTTCTGGCTCTGGTTCAAGGATCTGCATCATTCGACCGATGATGTTGGTATCCATGCCTGTCCCGCTGATGTTTTTGCCCATCCAATCCACGATTAGAAGGTCAAAGGCATCAAACGGCAGACGTCCCATCAGCGACTTGGATTCGACGAGGAGTTCACGTTCGCGACGCATGATTTCATCGGCGCGCATGGCGGCGACCTTCGCTGTCTGTTCGTGTGCGTTTTCGACCAGTCCAACTCCAAAACCAACCCTTCCAGCATCTATGAGCAAGCCGGTAACTGTCCGGATGATATGCTCGAATCCGTAGTGGAAGAAGGCACGATGATACATATTCGCACCGTGCTGTTTGCCAAATCCGATCGTCAACATCTTCAGGGTGCCGCTCTCAACCGTGCCTCTGAAATCGGTGTGTGCTTTGATCCGATTGACTGGAACAATGTGATCCGCGTTGGCGGCGTAGGTATCAAGGAATACTGGCAATCCGTCGGCGGTTTGACCGATTTCGACGACCTCCATTGTTGCCTTGATTGGTACACCGACTGTTTCTTCAGTGACGCCATAATGTTCTAGTACGGCTCGCTGTCCTTCTGCGGTTGCGCCCCCGTGGCTCCCCATCGCTGGTACGACAAACGGGTTTGCACCGATGTCCTTGAGGTATTCCGCCGTTGCTTTAATAACGGTGGCGATGTTTGCAACCCCTCGGCTGCCACCGCCAATAGCGACGGTATCTCCTTTGCCGATGATTGACGCCGTGCCGATTTGATCCAATTCCTCTTTAACTGCTGCGGGCAAATCTGCGACGACGGGAGCATCAAAATGTTGTTTTATACGAACCATTCTTGGTAGTGTCATTGATTCAATCCTCCATATCTGTGAAATGTTGATACCATGTTACTAGAAGTTGGGGCGAATAACAAGAGAGAAATGCGTGAAACGTGATGCGTGAAACGTGACCCGTCCTAAATAAGGTTGACATGAGCGAAGGCAAAAATCAGTTCGTTCGAGTGGTTCTAGGCGCGCTAAAATGTCCGTCCACTTGCCTGAATGAACGGTTTGAGTTCTGTGACCAATTGCCGGAATTTGTCTGGGCGGAGCGATTGCGCCCCATCGGACAATGCGTTTTCAGGATCCGGATGCACTTCGATCATCAGTCCGTCCGCCCCTGCGGCGACCGCAGCCTTTGCCATTGGATTGACATATTCCCAATGCCCTGTCCCGTGGCTCGGATCGGCGATGATAGGCAGGTGACTCATCTTCTTGATTACCGGAATTGCATTCAGGTCAAAGGTGTTCCGCGTCGCCGTTTCAAAGGTACGGATGCCCCGCTCGCACAGGATGACGTTGTAATTCCCTTCGGAGAGGATATAGCAGCTCATGCTTGCCGCGTTCGTCCCCAATCGCTGCGATGACGGTATGCTTTGTGCCCTGAATAGGATGGGGTGTATAGTTGAGTTCCCTGATTTGAGCGATGACAGCGTCAATAGATTGTTGTTCCGCTCCTACTTTCATCACGATGACCATGATGTGTCTCCTTGATCAATCCGTTTTACTTTCACTAATGGTGGTTTTGGAAGAGCCAACTATAGTGGATCTTAGAATTAATGAGACACGCCAAACCGGCGCAGTTGGAAACAGCGCCTACCAAATACGGGGGGCGAAAGTGTTTCTTTATTTTTAGAATTCACCATAAGTTTGGCTCAAACTCACCCGCTCGATTTTTCCTGATTCAATCTGTAAGTCACGCCAATCGGAATTTGCATCCGTTTTCACTTTTGGTCGCCAAGAGAAGGATACCGTTGAATTGCCACCATTATAGAATACCACATCCCCGTAACCCTCCATAGGCGGTCGTATCAGTGATAGGAGATTCCGAGGTAGGCAATGCTCACCGTCCTGCGTTCGTACTTCCAAGGTCGGCACAACCGCGCTCTGGATTTCACGCGTACCAAGCAGAAGAGGCCCGTAGCACGAGGTGACGGCTCCATGTCCCCAATTCCGTCCATGTCCTGCTGCAACTGAGCAGACGGCACCGCCCATATCCGCGTGTTCCCTGCCGCCGCGAAGCACTCTCCGTGCGATCTTCAGGCGCGTGGAGGCACTTTGGAATGCCCGCATCGCAAACTCCGGATTACCGCTGAGTTGGTAAGCGAGGGTCATGGCTGCTGTTGATGGTTCTCGAATCGGCTGCACCGAACCGTCGTCCGACCATTCGCCCCAATATGCCATATCTGCACGGCGACCGACGCCGTGCTCCCGTCGTCGGACCTCCTGCGGAAAGATGAGGGCCAGGTGTCTTGGTATAGGTGGCATCCCTACCAGTTGACCGCGCATAGGCTGATCAAAAGTCGTGTCCTGAAATGTGCGGCGATAGTAACTGATTGCAGCAGCAGCAGGATCATGGTACGGATCAAGTACGGATTCAACGAGTGGTTCGACAATTCGTTTTGCCGCATCTCTGAAAATTGTATCTTCCGACAGATGGTAGAGATCGCCTAGCGCATAAATCGCACCGGAGGCGAGGAGATTTTCAATTCCCGCCAACGGATCGCCTGAGAGGTGATGCGTGCCGTGAGCGGCTATCCCGTGTAGATTTCTCTCTTCAACTTCCGCTTCGCCCACGCCATTTCCGTCCAAATCCCAGAGCAGGGGCATTGGTGACTTAGCAGCGATAATTCGCTCTGCCCGTTTCTGACCATAGCGCAGCGACCAATCGAGGTAGCGTTCCTCTCCCGTGATTCGATATGCTGCGAGGGCGATATGGATGAATCGGAAGTGCTCGGCAAGTTCATACGCCGTATCTGCATCGTTATGGACTGTTCGGCTGCCAATGTAGTAGCCGCAAAACGTGTCGCGGTCATAGTCGTACCAAGCGGGGATCTCCCCCACCCAATTCCCGATGTGCTCGGCGGCATCCATCAGCATTGAGCGCGCTTCCTGATCGTCCGGCACAAGATCTATGTATCGTGGTAGGAATAGCAGAAACGGCTCCGTGCCGTGGTGCGCTTCCGCCTCCGGTTCATAGCCGTGCAGACATTCGCGTTCAATCCAACCTGCCAATGCGGATTTCAGGTTTCCGAAATGTTTCAAAACGGTTTTATCGCCGGTCACAAGGTAGTGTGGAAACCACGCTAGGGCGTAGTTGGCTTCGTCTTCGCCGCCGCCGTTTGGTCCGGGCGGATCGAGCACCATGCTCTGCTTCAGCCATTGATCCATCTCCTTACGGAGATCTACATAGTATTCGTAGCATTCTTGAAGGGTATTGTTCATTGGGTCCTCTCACAAGTTTAGGTCAAGCCTCTAACGGTGCTGGCAATTCAGGTAGGTATTGGTATTCCGGATCGGTTTCTTGTATCTTTAGGATCGTAATAATTTCCTTCCAGGTCTCATACAGACCGGTCGGACAATACGGAAGTTCATGTTTAATTAGCCTGTGCAATTTCCCTAGGTTGTAGCATGGGACTGCGGCATACATGTGGTGTTCTATGTGAAAATTCATGTGCCAGTATAGGAACTGAACCAACGGATTAAGGATAATCGTCCGACAGCAGAGCCGGAAATCGGGCACATTATCCGTAAGTCCTACATGTTGGGTGGTATTGCAGAGGAAGAGGAGCCAGCCACCGTATGCCGGAGCTAATGTAATAAGGACCGGCACCAGCCAGAGACCAAAGTAGAGCGAAATACCGACGATTAGGGCATGGCCCACGAGTTGGGTGCGAGCCCAGTTGAATAACTCCCGTCGTTTCTCCATATCCGACTCGGGAAACATGACTGTTTTTTCATGATCATCTAACTTGCCGAGACTGAGTCGAATAATCGATTTCCACCGAGCGTAGAACCCCCATGGGTTCACAACCGCACTTTTGAGGAAGCCGGTGAATGTCAACTTTACTGGGAACACGACTTCATAATCGTCCGGAGGGTGCAGGGTATATTTGTGATGTTCGGAGTGGCTCGCCCAGAACCGAACGTGATTATATGCGCCAAGAAAACTAAAGATTCGCAGGAAGAAGACATTCAAGAATCTCGTCTTAAAAACCGAGTTGTGAACCAGTTCATGGAATCCGTTCAGGAGGAATGCCCAGATGGTTCCATGGAGGAATAGAATTAACAGTAATACCGGCAACGGCAAGTGCGCTGCGGCGTAGAAAGCGGCGGTTCCTGTCAGTGCAAGTAATCCAAGGTGACCGAGGGTTTGGAGCATTCCTTTCCAATCGCTGCGTTGGTTGAGAGATCTAAATACTTCACGGTCAATCTGTGGTCTATACCAATTAATTTTTCGTTGATCTGCGTCATTGTTCATGTGGCGTGTTTCCTTTCGTTTTGTTGGTAGAGGGAACGTACAAATTTGCTCTTACAGTAGCCTACGGTGTCTTCTTTACCCGCCTGCCTCGACTTGTTCAATAAGCGGCTTGAGATTAGCAAAGTTAATTCGCATTGCGTCTGCGCCGGAGCCATTCGATGGCAGGTAGTGTGTGGCGACTGCAAAAACGACATCACAGCGGTAGTCGCGGAGATTACGCAGCACTGTCAGGTAATCGACATCACCTTCGCCCAACGGGCAGTACTCAAAATCAAGTTTTAAGCCGTCATTGACGCGCAAATCCTTCACATGGAGCGAATGGAGATAAGGGCACACATTCATAAAGCCTGTTGTCGCCGAATCCAATTCGCCGACGGTCAGGTTATCGGACGGATGCCACATAATTTTAATCCGCTCGGAGCCAACCCGTTCAACAAGCGCGCGACAGTGGTTGGTGGTGTTAGTATAGTGCCACGGCAGATTGGCGAGGACAACATCAATGTTATATTTTTCAGCTTCATCCGCCACGATCGCGAATATTCTGACCAATTTTTCCATATCAACGTCGGTGATGATACCTCCTCGCGTCAGCCAACGCATGGGCCATGTCGGCTTGCCGGCTGAATATTCGCCGGGCCATGCGAAAGTGTAAGCCAACACCGAATCCGCGCCAATACGGTTGGCAGCTCGCATACTCTGAGTGAGGAGATTAAAGTCTTTTCGGAACTCAGGATGGTCCTGCAGCGTGTCTAACTCTAGATCTGCCAAGTGGATATGACCAAAAGCACCACCGGTGCCAAGCATAAACAGTTCGACCCCGTGTCGGGCAGCTCGCTCACCAAGCTGATCGACGCTGGCATCGGTTACTTCACCACCGATTGCCCAGTCGAGGTCAGTGAACCAACCATACTTTGCGCCGAGCTCCTCCGCTAGGGCAAGTTCTTGGTCAAAAGGTAAGCCTGTCATTTGAAGAAACATCCCAATTTTGAATCGGTAGTCGGCCATCGGTTATCATCTCCTGTTCACGTTGTCGTCGCCGCTATATTGACAGACGCATTATACCACAAAATTCTCAAAAATTCCTAATCGCTGTTGACATTTGACGTATTTTATACATCTGTCGTCTGATTGGAGTTTTGGAGATCGGGCAAGATGCCCGACCTGCGGATATAGGAGGTTGATTTTCTAAACTAGCAACGTGGGTTAGTATATAAACCCATACATTCGTCTGCTAAGTATAACACCCAGTATGCTCCAGAAACTGGCAAGCGTGAATTCTCCTAAAATTAAACCAAGGAAGAAATATATGGCTCGGCGGTGCCCCTTCAGTCCTCCATATTTGAGGATGATCCATTTGGCGAACCAGCTAAGGAAAATAGAGAACCAGAAGGGGTTTATCGCATAGCCAGCCGATATAACGTACCCTGCGGGGTGAAGTCCCCACCATAGAAATCTCATCCGCATTGCCATAAGGAAGATAACGCTGACAAACCCGGTGAGCATACTAGCTAAGTCACTTGTCCTACCTTCTGTGGGAAAGGTGAGCCACTGTTCAAGCCGGCGAAAACCATCAGCAGCAAAACGCATCAGTGAACTTCCACCGTCCTTGTATCCGATATGCAGGTAAATCCAGAAGAATATCAACGCACTGAATACCATGGCTATGAGTATTGCAGAGAGTAATATTCTATTATTTAGTCTGGCTTCGTGTGCGAGTTTGAAGGACTCAAGCTGGTGCGGCATTGGATGTGGTCTGTAGGTACGGTTGAAGTAAAAGAAAAAGGAAAGTATCGTTAGGTTGGCAGCTCCAATACTTCGTGTGCCAAGCGCATTAACCATCATGATTGGTGGGTCGCCATAAGCAAAGTCGTGTATGGGGGTCCCAAATTCTACGCGTATTCGGGTGATGGCTATTGAGAAGGCAAGGTACAACAGAAAGAACAGCAGAATGACCCCTATCGACATCCCGGCTCTGTAGCAAAATAGGGTGATGAATGCCATCCCACCAAGGATTCCGCAGATCGCCCATCTGTACCGGATCGGTTCATGAGAATCATCAATTCCCCTTTTACCGATGATTGTTTTGAACACACGCACGAGATGCCTTCGACTCAGCCAGAGTGCGATGACTGCTATCCCCATAGCGCCTCCAAAGGTCTGCTGGTTCAGTTGTGCGAGATAGAAAGAGCCACTCAGTCCAGCGACTCCACGAAAACCGATCATGCTTCCGACAACTTTCTGGGCTTTCCAGAATAGATAGAAAAACCAGCAGGAAAAGGACATATCCAAGGGCATAAAGAAGGCAAGTCCTGCAATACAGGGAACAAGCCCTACGGGCATCCAGCCGACAGCATTCCACGGCTTTTCTGTTAGATAGGCACCGATATTATGACGATAAGGGTTGAAACCGAGGTCGGGTATTACGGGATAGAGGTAATTGAGTCCGTTGATAAGGCTGATACCACCCCCAACGGTAAATCCAATCCACATCAGCTTATTAGCGAAAAAGCCTTCGCCAACCTTTGTCATTTCGAGTGGCAGTTGGATGATGGGATAGCTAAGTTTTTCTTCCTCAACCCACTGTCTCCTTATGACTACATTAATGCAGAGCATCACGAAAACCAAGACAATTGTAAAACTAACCCACGACAATGCCGGTACAAACCACCCCTCAATATACCGGAGGGTGTACAGACTGGAATCACCCTTGTAATAGGGTTCCAATATCCTTTTGTCACTTACCGCTATCCAAGTGGGGATATATTTATGAAAAAGGGTCCCCCAATCGTTCTCAATAGTTGCAAATCCAAAGGCGTGTTCTATGATGGGTGCGAGCGTCTGCATCATGTCAGTTGCACTTAAAGCTGATGCAATAGTCAACATCGCGTAGACGACAATCAAGTCGCCTTGGGAGAGGGAAATTTTAGGCAGGTACTTTCTCAGCAGTAGGTTCAGCGCAGCGAGGATGGAAATGAACAAAATGACGTTGAAGAACAGTGCCATGTTTGTAGAGACGGCTTGGTACTGGTAGGGTTGTTTGGCGAGGACAAGCCAATAGCTATTTAAGGGTATTAGGATTAACCCAATGGCGATTCCACGTAGCGTATTTCCCGATGATTTCCTCGTCACCATGTCTTCTTCCATAGAAGCTAGGCAGACAAAAGTTTAGGTCCCCGATTCTCGGAGGAGCACGACAGAAATCTGCTCAAACCGCGGATTTCCGACCTCAAATTCAACGGGGTGTTGGATCGTTATTCTTTGTTTTTGTATCTTCACCCTATCCGCAGGCTCCGGTCTTCTAGTGGTAGATCTACTCGCACATTACCGCGTCGATGGGATTCGCGCATACCGATAGCAATCTCTAAAGCCTCTCTACCAAACTCTCCCGGACAGATTTGTTCTTCCCCGAGTTCGATAGATTTGCAAACCCCTTCCATAGCGTCCACCAGTGAGCTACGTGGATGCCAAGGATTGGGAAATTGACACTGAATGGGGCTGCCGTCTTCCGGATGCGTGCTCCAGAGTTCAAACTGTGCGTGGGCATTGCGCGAGACGATGCGTCCTTTGTCTCCGAGAAATTCCAGCGTCCATCCAAACCTTGAAGTGTCAGTTCGGCTGTTCATATATGTCCGCACACCGTTCTCGTAAACGATGTATCCGGTTCCGGAAAGATCTTGATCGGCTGCGGCTGCTTCATCGCTATCCATCACACCGAAAACCCACTTGGCGGGCGCACCGGCGAAGAGACGGAGGAGGGCAAAGGTATGGCTGTGCAGGTTTGACAGACTGGAGGTGCTATGGCAGATCATCGATCGCAGTTCGCCAATTGCTCCGTCCGCGATTGCCTGTCGTGCATTGGTGTACCAGTTGTACCAGTTGAGGTGACAGGCAATTGCTAGAATCGTGCCGTGCTTCTGACACGCTTCAATCATGGCATCCGCTTCGGCAAGGCTAGGACACATTGGCTTGGTAGCAAAGATTGCTTTGACGCCCAGCTCTGCCAAGCCGATGGTAACCTCTGCCCGTTCCGCTGGTCGGGTTGTCACAGAAACAATATCAGGTTGCTCTTTTTCGACCATCTCGTGGTAGTCGGTGTAAAGGGCTTCGACCCCCCAACGCCGTTTGAAATCATCGAGTTTTGATTGGTCGACATCCGCAGCGGCAATCAGATCGACGTTTCTTGCTTCAAGCATCCCCGGTGCATGAGCAAAGGGCCAAGGGTAGTGTGGGTTACCGATTACTTCATCGTCGATGGTGCTGCCCATCCTGCCACACCCAACAACGGCACCACGGTAAATACGTTTGGGTTCACTTTCGTTGATAACACGAAATGCTTCTCCTATAGGTTGAGCCATGCGATTTTCCCTTTCCTGATCTGAGTTGATTGGCGATTATGTTTGATGTGCGCTACCCACTGCTTAGGCTTCGATCGGCTAGGGGCAGTTCGAGTTTCTCACCACCCCGCAGGTGCGATTCCCGCATCGCGATACCGATTTCAAGGGCTTCACGCCCGTATTCCCCGGGACACAGCGTTTCTGTGCTTTCGTCGAGATCTTTAATGAGTGCTTCAATAGCGGCTTGCTGAGAACTAACGAAGCGCTTTGGGTTGGGAAACTGCCGGCGTACAGGTTCTCCGGTCTGAGTACTGATGGAGCGATCCGGGTAACGGGTCCACATCTCAAAGTCGGCGTGCTCGTTGCGGGAGGAGAGCCAACCGTCACTTCCGATGAAATCGAATTGATGCCAGCCACCGGTGGTGATGAATCCCCGTACATCATTCTCGTAGAGAATCATGCCGCTCCGCCTGTTATCACTGTCGATATGTCCAACGACCCACTTGGCGGGTGCATCGGCAAACAGGCGAAACAGGGAAAGGGTATGTCCGCCGTGCATGTAGCTACAAAGCATTGATGCTAGCTTACCAATCTCTCCCGCTCGAATGGCTTCTAGACAGGCTAAAAACCAAGGGCTCCAGTTTTGGTGACAGGCAATCACTAGAAGGACGTCATGCTTTCGACACGCCTCGATCATCGCGTCAGCTTCAGCAAGACTTGGTGCTATCGGCTTGGTTGCATATATTGCCTTGACCCCACCCGCTTCCGCTGTCCCGATAACCACCTCCGCTCGTTCCGCAGGCCGGGTGGTTACACTCACAATGTCAGGTTTCTCGTTGGCAAGCATTTGCCGATAGTCGGTGTAGAGAGCATTGACGCCCCAACGGCGTTTGAAATCCTCCAACTGGTCCGGCAACAGGTCTACCCCTGCGACCAATTCCACTCCCTTTGCTTCGACGTAGGCGGGCGCATGCGCCATCGGATAAAAAAAATGGGGTCGTACATCGTCTTCGTCGTCGATAGTGCTCCCAATCCGTCCACAACCGATAACAGCTGCTCGATAGGCTGCCATATCAATTACCTCCTCAAGGCGCTCTAGCGGATATTTTTTTTAATCGTTCTGATAAACAAAGAGGGCAATCCCCTTTGTGTAGTGACAGACTGCCACCGAAACAGCAAGGAGATCACCCTCTCAGATTGCTACTTTGATTTCACGCACGGAGTATATCCCGTGGTTAGTGTGAGGCTTTAATTTGTCCCCATGTTGTAGTAAGGCTGTTGGCAGGATTGACGGATAAGAATGCGTCTTGTCCTGTCTCCATATTTGCCTTAATCTCCTCTTCACTCAGCTGCCGCGTCCAGAAGCGGAATTCATCGAGGAGGCCTGTGTATGGGTTGTTCCCATCAACGCGCTGTCCGAGATGGATGCCGAAAGCCTGATTTCTGGTAACAGAAGCCTCGTCTCCCTTACCTGAGCCGACTTTTCTGCCATCAACATATATGTCGAGTGTAGCACCTCTGCGGACAAAAGCGTAATGGTGCCACTGGCCATCATTATACGCCTTTGGCGTTTCCACGATGGGGCCATTAGGTTCTACACCATCCCAGAAGAGACATGTGATATTATTTGGGGGATGCGTTCTGATCCAGAACTGCGGTTCGCCACCACCGACATTGAATCCCCATATTAAACTTCCAGCATTTGCCTGTTCGTCATAATTGAACCAAATCTCTGTAGAGAAGTCGTCAGCCCCAACATCCATGGAGTCATGCCAAGGCATGTCTACAAAGCTTTTGCCATCCAGTTCAATTGCGCCGCCGTGTTTTCCGTTGGCAACAAACTTGGCATCCTGAATTAACTTACCGTCATTTACCCCCAAGGGGCTCAAATCTTCTGCCACATTTCCCTTCCCTTCATCCATTGGGAGGTAGATAACCAAACCGTCAGTGTCTGCCGCGGTGTGTCCCACGATAGGTATAAACACAAGGACAATGACTAACAATGCTGCAATGACATAGTTAAACATCAGTTGTTCCTCCTTTGACATATTCTCAGACCTAAAGGATTTGGCTACTTCCAAATCCGTTTGTTAGTGAGATTTTGTTATTGATAACATTTGCTATTCAAAGGTAGTTTGACGGCGCCTTCCCGATGCAAGGTTGGGGCTGAGAAGCGTGCCATGGACAGTGTTCTGCCCACATTTACAAGAAGATATTGTAATCCCGGTTTTTATGCCTAGTGATTACAAACCATAGTAACCACGAAACCCTTGTAAATACAAGGGTTTGGTTTCGTTGGGTTGTCCCTATCTCCGGCTCTTGACGGAGCGGCCAAGTCCTTACGAAACCTCCGGTTTGGTTGTATCGCGCTGATGCATGCCAAACCGTGAATCCACGATTCTGTAAACGTTATCTCCACGCAACGGAATCGGGAATACAGTTAGTCTATCTCCCAAAGCTAGAGCATTGGGTTCTATAACTATAGTGGACCTTAGAATTAATGAGACACTCAAAACCTGCGCAGTTGGAAACAGCACCTACCGGATTAGAGTGAATCCGGTGCGGTTACAAAACGCACCTACCGGGGGGCGAAAGTGGCTATTTATTTTTTCAATTCACTATAAAGTGTCAAAAATTTTGAAGAATCGTGTTGTTCAACACGATGTTAAGTGCCAATCCATTAGAAGATAGTAATTGCGATTGAGAACGTTTTACCGGTCAATGCTATTAACGCGATCACTCAAATCGGGCTTTGATCTGTCCCCAAGTTGTGGTTAGCATACCATCGGGAGAAACACCCAGAAGCGGACCGAATCCCAACTTCATGTTGTCTTTTATCTCATTGACGGGCAGTGCACGATTCCAGACGCGCACCTCATCGATGATGCCGTGGAAGTTTCTGAAACCAGCAAAACTCCCGCCGATTCGGAGGTCATTGTCAACATCTTTTAATGGGAGCGCCTCGTTTCCTTTATCCTCGAACACCAGTTTTCCATTGAGGTAAACGCGGTGCTCGCCCTCCTTCCAAGTCCCTGCGGCGTGATACCAGACATCGTTATTTACCTCAGCCTCCGGGTTCGGGTCATTGTTTTTCCTTGACCCCTTTTCTACGCTGAGTTGGAGGGTAAGTTTGACACCGTGCTTTCTAAACTTGAGCGCAAAGCCACCGCGCAACGGATCGCAGTCGCAACTATCGTTAGTAATTGACTCCTTGGCGATGAGTCGCGGAGCGGTAGAGATGCCCTCTCCTTTCATCAGGAACCAGCACTCGGCTGTGCCTGCGGATTCATGCAATTGAAGTTCCTTAGAATTTTTCGTTTCGATAATGACAACATCATCATCGCCATCAAATTCTATCGCCTTGCCATGCTTGCCCGGAACCCATTGTGGTCCCCCTTCGAGTTTACCATGGTTTCCGAGTCGAGTCCGATCAAACGCTGTATCACCCTCCCCTTCATTAAATGGGAGGTAAAGGATCAAAGAGTCGTCATTTGCATATTTCTGGGCGTTGGTCAAAGATGGAAAGATTAACAGGCTGCCTATCGCGAAAGTGAGAAACAATATCCTCATGACTTTATCCTCTGAGATTTGGGTGTCGAGATATGAATCTCGACCTATAGGTTGAGCGCGGTGAAATCCCGATAGATTGGGATACTCGGAACGGCATCGGGAGATGCCCCGCCTACGCGTTGTCAAATGTCAACACACCCTAAATAGGATGTTGAGTACGAATCTATTACGATTACGAGATAGCAAGTGCAATCGGGAACGCGTTGCCGGTCAATGCTATTAACGCAATCACTCAAATCGTGCTTTGATCTGTCCCCAAGTAGTGGTTAACATACCCTCGGGAGAAACCCCCAGCAGTGAACCGAATCCCAACTTCATGTTGTCTTTTATCTCATTTATGGGTAGCGCGCGATTCCAAACGCGCACTTCATCAATGATGCCTTGAAAGTTTCTGAGACCTGCGAAAGTCCCACCGATTCGGAGGTCGTTGTCTACATCTTTCAGTGGGAGTGCCTGGTTTCCCTCATCCTCGAACACCAATTTCCCATTGAGGTAAACACGATGCTCGCCCTCCTCCCAGGTCCCGGCGACGTGATACCAGACATCGTTGTTTATAATAGCGTCCGGATTCGGGTCATTGTTTTTCCTTGACCCCTTTTCCACGCTGAGTTGGATGTTAAATTTTCCGTGTTTTCTAAACTTGAGCGCAAAGCCACCGCGCAACGCGTCGCAGTCGCAATGATCGTTAGTAATTGATTCCTTAGCGATGAGTCGCGGAGCGGTAGAGATGCCCTCTCCTTTCATCAGGAACCAACACTCGGCTGTGCCTGCGGATTTATGCAATTGGAGTTCATTGGAATTTTTCGTTTCGATGATCACAACATCGTCATCACCATCAAATTCTATTGCCTTGCCATGCTTTCCTGGCACCCATTGTGGACCCCCTTCGAGTTTACCATGGTTGCCAAGTTTAGTGCGATCAAAAGCTGTATCTCCCTCTCCTTCATTAAGTGGGAGGTACAGGATCAGAGAGTCGTCATTTGCATATTTCTGGGCGTTGGTCAAAGATGGAAGGATTAACAGGCTGCCTATCGCGAAAGTGAGCAACAATGTCCTCATAACCGTATCCTCCTATTCCTAGGTTTCAGTTAATTTCTAACTTTCACACACTACAACAAAATAGGGGAGATATACCCCAAAACGGTTAAGGAATGAGAATTTAACTACTGATACGTTTCGACCAACTCTTCCTCTTGCGAAGGAGAAATCAGAGCAGGTTAATGATGGAGTTATTTGGTTGCCAGTCCCAAATAACCTCTAACCTCACTGTGGATAGTATCCTTGATGGAGCTGCATGAATTGGAAACAGATAGTTCAAGCTCGAGTAATATTATAACACAGATTCCGGAAAAATAGAACATAAACTGCATTTGTAGCTGCAAGATACGAATGTTAGCAAAATTCCAACACAGTTTTTCATATCTTTCTGAGATTTTACCATTTTTTTGTAACTGTTTTGAATCTGTGCTATAATATCGACGGTTCTAGTCCAAAAGTACGATAAGAAATTGTTCGACAGTTTTGAGTGCTATCTTCCCCGTTTCATAGTGGGTTATGTGTATGTTTTGGAAAGATTAAAAGAGAGCGGTACTAATAGTCCATTCAAACCCTAACGTCGGAGAAATGAGCCAGCGAGCGGCAGAGCCTGTCTCTGATGTAATCAAGACGCTGTGGTGCACCTCCAAACTAATTTCGTGGAGCAGTCACAGAAGGTAAAGGTTAAAATTACTGACAAATAGTAAATAGGAGGACAAGGTTATGAAGACACTGTTTCTCGTTTTGGCGATAGCTAGTCTTTTGATGTTTCCGTCTTTAGCTCCTAGTCAGAAATATGCAAATGATGAATCTTTAATCCTGTACCTTCCATTTAATGAAGGGGAAGGAGATACGGCCTTTGATAGGTCCAGATTTGGTCACGACGGTAAGTTAGATGCACCAAAATGGGTTCCGGGCAAGTTTGGCAAGGCGTTAGAGTTTGATGGAGAAGATGATGTTGTCATCATTGAAACGAAAGATTCTAAGGAACTCCAGATGGAAGGCTCAGACGGTACACTGGAGTGTTGGTTTATGATGAAAGGAGAAGGCAACGCAAATCTTCCTCGACTTATTGCCAAAGAATCGGTGACCAACGACTGGGTTGTCACGCACGGACGCGGCGGTTATACACTCCGGTTTCAAAAGTATTCTAAGTTTAACCTCCAACTCAGTGTGGAGGAGGGATCACGGGAGATCAATAAAGAGAAAAAGGAGGCTGGTGTAGATTTCAATGTCTGGTATCATGCTGCCGGCACCTGGAAGAAGGCTGAGCAACGTGTTTATCTCAATGGGAAGTTGGTAAATGAGGATAAGGCGGCAGATCTGACATTTCCAGTGGAAGATAAGGAGAATGACCTGCGAATCGGGGGAACTTTCGCAGGGTTCAGAAACTTCCACGGCATCATCGATGAGGTGCGCATCTGGAATCGTGCGCTGCCTGTGAATGAGATAAAAGACAACATGAAGCTAGGGGTTGGTCCGCTTCTAAGCGTTTCTCCGGCTGGGCAGCTAACCACGGCTTGGGGACGGATCAAAGCATGGCGAAAGTGATAAAGATTCTGGCATACTCCAAGCCCAAACGTCTTCGCCTGAATTTGCTATCACACATAAAGAGAGGTGATCCCCCGGATCAGAAGCGGATGAGTCCGCGTGCAACTTCCCCGTTCAGCATGTCATCAAACGCTTCATTCACCTCTTCTAATTGGTAGGTTCGGGTAATCAGTTCATCCAACTTGAGAATACCAGCGCGATAAAGCGCAAGTAGACGTGGCATGTCATAGCGGGGACGCGCCGAACCGTAGTTACTGCCCATTATCGTTTTTTCACCCCAGAACACAATCGCTGCGTCGAGGGACAGCGGTTCGAGAGGTGGCGCACCAACCCAGATCGCTTTTCCTCGATTGCGTATTGCTTGCACTGTTTGTTCATAGGTGGTGCGTGTGCCGATCGCCTCAAACGCATAATCTGCGCCCAACCCATCTGTCAAGGCTTGAATCTCTGGGATCGGATCGACTTCGCTGGCGTTGATTGTGTGCGTGGCACCAAACTGGCGTGCCATTTCCAGCTTTGCGTCCACCAGATCGACTACAATAATTCTCTCAGCACCGGCGATGGCTGCTCCCTGAACGACGTTTAAGCCGATGCCGCCGGCACCAAAAAGCACGACGCTACTTCCTGGCCTCACTTGAGCGGTATTGGTCGCTGCACAAACCCCTGTTGTGACACTACAACCGATGAGGGCAGCCGTATCCAGCGAGATGTCATCATCGAGCGGGATAGCGCATTCCTGCGGAATCACGCTGTATTCTGCAAAGGAAGCCACCATCCCAAAATGGTAGATGGGCACCCCATTCTTTTTATAACGCGTTGTGCCGTCAAGCAGGTTTCCACGTCCGCCCTGTCTTGACTTCATGCAGAGATTGCCATACCCTTGCGTGCAATAGCTACAGTGACCGCACGATGGAACCCATGAGAGAATCACGCGATCACCCGGTTTCACTAGGGTAACGCCTGAACCGACCTCCTCGACCACGCCTGCACCTTCATCTCCTAACACGATAGGGAACGGAACACTCAACAGGCCGGTGATTGCGTGGTGGCAGCTATGGCAGACGCCAGTCGCTGCCATCTTGACAACAATTTCACCTGCTTTGGGCGCTTCCATCTCGATATCTTCTACGACAACCGGTTGGTTCAGTCCATATAAAACAGCAGCTTTCATAATTTTTTTCTCCAGTGGTTAGGCTATTCCTCGATCTTTGCTCATTTGTAACGGCAGACTAGAGTTCAATGTAAACGACTTGGTGAGGTCGAATAGACAGTAATGCTTTGCGTAGTTTCGGTATCATCGGTAGATTACCAGCATCTCCTTTGCCAGTTCCAATGTTTGGATAGCTTGGTCACGACTTACAGAAGGAAAATCATCCAAGAATTCGTCAAGGCTATCGCCGGCTTCCAAATAGTCCATCAGGTTTTTGATGGGAACGCGTGTACTCTTAAACACAGGTGTACCCGAAAGAATTTCGTCATCACATGTGATGACGCTGTCCATTGAGATCGTTTTTCGTTCTTTAGGCTTCATGATTTGCTACCTTCTTCTAAAGCGAGGGCAAAGCTACTGCATATCGCGAATTATTGTCGCCAAACGGATGCGTTGCTCCAACAGTTCAAGTTTTACTTCTGTCTCATCACTGTCTGTTGCGGTAGCCCTTGACATAATCCACTGGAGCTGTTCCTCGTGCATGGCTTTGTACTCGCGAAACTCCCTGATCGCGATATTAGGTTGATTTTGTGCTACTGCGAGTTGAAGCCGTGCTTCAGATAGTTTAAGTTGTGCTTCTCTTACTTCTATAGAGGTGATAAGTCCAATATCCTCTTTAGTTTCCGCCTGCAAAAGTGTTTGTTCACGTAATTCGACGGTTTCTTGAAGTGCTTGGATAATCTCTTGTTGCATCTGAGCCTTAAGCCCAGCACCTTGAGCAGGGGTTGAAGACGAAGATAGGTTCAGAATAACGATGACCGAACCGATAGCAGTCAAAATACTAAGGCTGGCGATGATGTGGCGGGAAAACATAGCGATTCCTCCTAACTTCTTACTCGATTGTATTTCTGTCGTATAATGTCAGATAGAACCAAATCCGACAAAGTGGTGCTCGGTTGCACAACCTTACCAACATTTTAACATTTTCAGTTAAGCCAATACCAACCAAATTGAATAACAAAGCCAGATTGCTAATGAGTTATATCAGTTTTTGTTATCTCCATTTGAAACAGAATACGGCATACTGTGAAGGTATACCCCAGTATCTACCGTGAGCCGCCAAAGAAGATTCGCATGTGGATAATGTCGCCTACGATTGTCCAGAAACCCCCAACCATATATCCTCCCAAAATCAGTCCCAGGAAGAATGGCCGCGCCTGTCGATGGAGCTTGAGCCCACCATATTTAAGGACAATCCACTTGGCGATAAAGCCGATAAGAACAGAGAACCAGAAGACATTAATGTCATGACTATTGGAAATGGCGTACCCCACCGGGTGAAACGGAAACCATAAAAATAACCTTCGCATCACAGTGAAGAAGAGGACAAACATAAAACCAACCCCTATAGCCCCTGCCCCGGTATAATCAAATTCAGACGGATTCAGCATCCAGTTCTGTAGGCGAACATACCCGGCATTTGCAAATCGTTCAAGGGAGCTACCTCCGGACTCGAAAGCGATATGCAAATAGACCCAGAAGAAGCTGAGGGTTCCTACAATCAGGGCGAGGGTCATAGCAATAACTAACCCGCTAGTACCTCTCCTTGTTCGATTGGCTAGAGCGAATCCTTCGATTTGATGGGGCATCGGGTGCGCGCGGTAGGTAAAGTTAAAAAAATTAAGCATTGTCAACACTGTTAAGTTCCGAGCACCGAAACGACGAGATCCCAGAACATCGGGCAGAATTTGATCGGGCCCCGTAAAGACAAAATCGTGAAACGGGGCACCGAATTCGGCTCGAATCCGCGTCACGCCAAGTGATACGAGGTAGTAGAGTATAAAAAAGGTGATACCGATCCAAACGGCGAGCCCTGCCCGCCAGAGAAAAAGTGTTAGGAAACCGATACCTCCGATAGTACCGAGGAGCGCGGTGCTATAGCGCATCGGTTCATGAGAATCGTCCAATCTGCTGTCGCCTAGTATACGCTTAACAACCGCGACGAGATGTCTCCAGTTTGACCACAATGCCACCAATACAATGCCGAGCAGCGCGCCAAATGACTGCTGAATTTGAACAACGGCATAGGAACCCGCAACGAACTGAAGTCCCATTGCGACGACAACCACTTTCTGAATCTTCCAGAACCAATAGAAAATCCAGCAAGAAAAGGACATCTCTAACGGCATAAAGAACGATAAACCAACCATTGGAAGAATAACCCCAGTTGGTATCCACCCCATTGCGTTCCACGGTTTGGCTGTGAAATATGTGCCTAAGTTGTGATAGTAAGGGCTCCACTTAATGGACGGGATGGTGGGAAAAATCCAACCCAACCCATTAATTAGTGCAACCCCACCCGAAATGCCAATCCCAAGCCACAATCCCTTATTCCTGAAGATTGCGGACGTCGAATCTGTCATCTCTAGGGGGAGCTGAATAATTGGATAGGATAGCTTCTCATTTTCAACCCATGCCCTTCTGACAATCACATTGATACAGATCATCACAAAAACGAGTACCACGACGAAAGCCGACCACCACAGACAGGGCATCAGCCAACTGTTAATATGTTTGTCAATATAGAGGGTTGAATCCCCCTTATAATACGTATCTAGTATATTTCTATCGCTGACCGAAAGCCATGACGGAATATGTCGCCAAAACAGTTCTCTCCACTCATTTTCAGGCGTGGCGTGCCGGAAGGGGACCTCCATGATGGTTGTGAGCGTTTGCATCATTTGGAACGATTGAATCGCAGAGGTCAAACTGAGCAGAATATAGACTGTTATCAATTCCCCTTGGGTCAAAGCAAGTTGGGGTGCGAATCGCCTTAAGGGAAAGTTTAGAAGTAGCAGCACACCAATAATGAAGATGACATTAAAGAAAGGCGATATAATTGTGGGAACGGATTGATACTGGTAGGGTTGTCGAGAAATTACCAGCCAATAGGCATTGATGGGGATTAAAATTAGAGCTAGCCATACAGCGCGCGTAGAAATCATTGATGGCAGAGAAGCGGCTGATGAACGTCTTGGGTTCATAGCTTCACCGAAAAAGGGATCCCGTGTTTGTGAGGCAGATTGGGAATCTGCCTCACAAAAGAGTTGCGTCTCTATCATCAAATAGGATGAGGTGCATAGACTATTTGATGATTATCATCTTCTTCGTCGTGGCAAAATCGCCTGCTTGTAGGTGATAGAAATAGATGCCGCTGGACACAGGTTCGCCTGTATCGTTACGACCATTCCAGTAAATCGCTCTCTCTTTTGACGTATATATAGCGGCGGGTTGATGTCCGACGTCGAATGTACGGACAACGTAACCTGTCAAATCAGAGATAGTCAAAGTGACGAAGGCGTCTTCTGCCAACTGATACGGGATCCATGTCTCGGGATTGAACGGATTTGGGAAGTTTTGGTACAGAGCATTTCTGCGTATCTGTCCCCACAAGACAACCTGCTTCCCCAAGGGTTCGACTGGAAGTGCCAAATCAAAGGCATTATAGATATAGGCTGCACCCGTACCGCCATTTTTCAAGCTGGAACCAGTGATGCCATGATTGGCACTGAGGGAGACGGAAACGCCGAATCTCTCGCTTGCCTCTACGTCGCTAGCAATCAGCTTCGCCCTTTCAACCCAAGCGTTACCCTTACGCAAAAAGGAATAGACCGCGCCGGAGTTGCTTCCTTTAGCATCGTGCCGGTACGATCCCACGAGAGCACCAATATTTCCGGTGGCTCCATTGATGGAGACGGAAATTCCGAAGTCGTCCTTTGGTTGCCCATCGCTGGCTGTAAGTTTCGCCTCTTCTTTCCATTTGTCTCCGTCGCGCACAAAGACATACGCCGCACCAGTACCTTTATTGTGCCCATACGCCCCGACAATAGCGTACCTTCCACTGAGGTCAACGGAAAATCCAAATTCGGCGTTCCTCGCCCCGTCGCTGGCAACGAGCTTCGCTTCCTGTGTCCAAAGCTGCCTGACGCGCTTGTAGACATACACCGAACCGGACCGATTTCCTTTATCATCGTCCCAAAGAGCTCCGATGATAGCGTGGTCCCCGTCGATGGCGACAGCAGAACCAAAGATGTCCCCTCCCTCCGCGTCGCGGGGTGTAAATTTTTGTTGCTCTACCCATTTGTCCTTAACGCGTACGTAGACAAACACCGAGCCGGAGTCAGCTCCTTTATCGTTGTCTTGGGGTACTCCGGCAATGGCGGTGTCCCCGCTGATGTCGACAGAAAAAGCGAAACTGTCATTTGCTTCCCCATCGTCGGGATCGAGTTTACCGTGTTCTTTCCAATTTTTTCCATCGCGCTGGTAGATATAGGCTGAACCTGACCATATATCATCGTGATGAGAACTGACGATCGCCCAGTCGCCATCGATGGATACAGAACGACCGAAGAAGTCGCCTCCCGCTCCATCTTTGGCAGTGAGTTTCGCCTGCTGAGCCCAAACCCCTCCATCGAGGAAGAAAATATAGGCTGAACCAGACCGGTCTCCGTCATCATCGTTACCCGGGGCACCGACAATGGCGTAGTTTCCGCTGATGGAGACAGACGTGCTGAAATTGTCATCCGCCGCAGCATCACCGGCGGTCAGTTTGACTTCTTCGGCGTGGATTCCGGTTGCTTGACACATCGCCAACATTACAACAAACAGGATCGGTACTTTTTTCATGATTGTTTTCCTTTGGCTTTTTTCCTCACCTTGGATAGGTCAGAGAGTTGCGGTCAGTTTGCAGGGATATACGAATGAGTGGTTGAGCAAATAAACGGATCTAAGCCTTCAGAGTTTTGTGAATTTCCTTAGGCTGAACGAGGTAAAATCAGGACTGGTTGGGACAATTCAGATGGCGGATTGCTGAAGTGAAATTGATGCAACAGCAATCTCTTTATAGATTTCGACCCTTCTCACCTTCCACTTTTTTCATGGTCAGCGAGAACTGCATGTGCGGCGTTGTGCCCGGGTGCGCCACTTACTTCGCCCCCCGGATGCGTTCCGGCACCGCACATATACATTCCCTCAATCGGTGTGCGATAGCCACCACGTGCGAACAACCTGTCACCCAGTAATTGCCCGGGGACATGACTCGTGTGATGAATATTGCCGTCAGTCAAGTATACCCGACGCTCCAGATCCATCGGCGTATACACTAGCCAATCAATGATAGATTTACGGAAGTTTGGCGCGTATTCGGTCAGTACGTCAATTAGCCGGTTGCCTTCTTGCTCACGCAGTTGGTCCCATGTCCCGTCTTTCGGCTTAACCGGCTCATATCGTACCCACATCGAAACGATGTGAGTATCTTCTGGTGCTACGGTTCGATCATAGACAGTTGGAATCTGAACATCAATGATTGGGTAACGCGTGGGGCGCCCTTCCATCGCGTCCTGTGCCGATTTTCGATAGTAGTCGGTGGATGGACAGATGCGTATTGAAGCAACATAGCGTGGGTCGTAATCGGGTCCGAGGTGCCGACTAAAGTCAGGCAGTTCACTGACTGCTGCGTGAAATTTCAACGTACCAAAGTCAGTGTCTAGTTCGGTGACTGCTTGGACAACACTGGGTTCTAAATGTTCAGCACCGACTAACCCTAGGAACGTTCGCTTAGGATCTGCATTGGAAAGGACTAACTTGCTGTGTAACACCTGTCCATCGGTCAACTCCACACCTTGTGCCTGCCCATTCTCGATCAGAATTCGCTTGACTTCTGCACCCAGACGAATCTTTGCGCCGAAGCTCTGCGCCGCTCGTGCCATCGCTGTGGTAAGCGTTCCCATTCCGCCGGTAGCCAAGCCGAGATTGTGTGGGGCAGCCAGCAGGTTCGGTTTAATCGAAGCGTAGCCGAACAACACACCCGGCTCATCCATGTTCTTCATGTCTAGCGTGTGCATGACCGAAGCCTTCACTTCGTCCGTCTCGAACATTTCGTCGAGCAATTCGGTAAGCGTCCCGTTGAGCAGGCGGTCAAGTAACGCTTCGTTCCCGGTACTGCTGACGCGCTCGCACAACTCGGCGACCGTCGGCGGCTCAGTGAGGAAGTATTCATTGAATAGCCCACCCGCCCGTTTCCAAAAGTTGATCCATTTGCGGTAGCCAACGGCATCTCGCTCGGAGAATTTCTCTATCTCCCGGCAGGTACGCTCGGTATCCCCCCAATGCAGCAGATAACGATTATCAGGCAATGGAAAAAATCGCTCTGGATCAAGTGCCTGTACGCGATAGCCGTGCTTATAGAGGTCCAAGTCGCGTACAATCTTGTCCTGTAAAATGTGAACGATAAACGAACAGGTAGAGATGTGATAGCCGGGAAAAATTTCCTCAGTCGTGCAGGCACCACCCACCACGTGCCGCCGTTCCAAGACCAGTACTTCCAACCCGGCTCGTGCGAGGTAGGCTGCAGCAACCAACCCATTGTGTCCCCCACCAACAATAATGGCATCGTATGGAGCTATGTTCATTGGGATGGTTACCTCCCCGGTCGATTCTCTGACCGTGGATTTCACTCCGAAGTCAAGGATTACGCCTCCGCATATACTACACCTTCAATGTCGCGTGTCTCCGAGCCTTGGTCGCCTCCCCAAGACATGAAGTAGAAAATCATAAAACGGTCATCATTCAGTGGGATAATGCTAGAATAGCCGCCGATTGTACGACCGACGGTTACCGGCTCGTGGACAGAGCGGGTTGACCATACTAGTGTGGGTGAGTTGCGCCATGTGCCGTTCCAGTCGCCTTCGTGGGAGTAGTCACTAAATCCAACGCCGCACCAGCCTTGATCCAGATCGCCAACCCAGCGGTATGAGCAGAGTAGTGTGCCTTTACGGGTGAGAAATAGTGTGGGTGAATGTCCATAGATGGGATACATGGTCAGTTCCAAATCGGACCATGTGCGTCCTTTGTCTTCTGAGAAGGTCCAGTAGAGGGGCATCATACCGTGCCCCGCGGGGGAGTCGTCACTTGCAACCATTGCCATCAGTCTGCCATCGGGTAGTTCGATCAGCTCGTTTTGAGCGATGACACCGCGGCAGAGAACGACGCCTTCATCCCAAGTGCGACCACCGTCAACTGACCGTAGCTGCGCACTTGCTGCAACCCGTTCGCCTCGAAGGCGTCCCCACACCGGCATGAGCAATGTGCCATCGGATAACTCGCGGATTTTACCGTAGGTGTGCACGTCGGACCAATCAAAGTTAGCAATCCCGTCTCCGACAAGCTCAGGTTCGGACCAAGATTCGCCGGCGTCTGTAGATCGGCATAGATATATGCCCTGATGAGGACCTCCTATGCCAGAGATGGGTAACAATATCGTTCCGTCGTTAAGCTCCGCCATGCCGTGATAAGCGAGAAATGAGGTTGGATGGTCAGGACGCGACGGAATAAATTGATGGATAGGACCCTCCCACGTCTTTCCATCGTCACGGGAACGCTTCATCCCTGAGATGGTTCGCGGCTGTTCCGCATGGGGATCTGGATAACGTGCAGTAATGAGGATATCGCCATTCTGCAATCGTTCTACGCCGGGGGTAGCGACATGACCTTCCCATACGACGACGCGACTTTCACGGTGAAATTGTGGCATGTCCGCCTCCTCAAAAGGTTATCAGTGATCGGAAACATGTAGATAGAATCATGTTATAGCAAAAAATCAAGCTTTTGTCACTATCAAAATGCTGAGAGCGTGAAACGTGATGCGTGAAAACCGTGAATCGGGAATTTTATGTAAACCTATTTTAGGACGAGACAGTATCCTCTCTCACCCAATGCCGGAACAACGGTTTTACGTTGTTGGGGAAAGCGTCGTAAACGTCCGGCGGGATGGGTGGTACGTTGTTCTCCTGTCCACCCGCCTCGTCTACGATGCGGATACGCTCATCCGAACCGTCCATCAGTACATCCAGATTAAGCCACCACGGTGCATAGCGTACCACTACCGAAGTCCGTGGTTGATCGGTACGATTTGGAGCGGTAGCGTGCCACATCCGGCTGTCCATCACGAGCACACTGCCTGCGGGTCCTGTCGCCTGCATTTCGGTTGGGTAGGGAACATTCGGATCTACGCCGTTGTTTCCGGTTGGGTTGTTGTTCGATCGATGGCTGCCGGGGACAATCAGGGTGCCTCCGTTTTCGCATGTGAACGGTGAGAGCATCCACAACGTTGTGATGTGCATCGTTGCGTCGGGGTACGGGGCAGGGATGTGACCGGCGTTGTTCTGATTAAAGGGCCAATCGCCGTGCCACCCACCACGCTCGTTGCCCGGATAGTTGATTGTGCCGGTCGTGAAAGATACCCGCACATGGGGCCCTAACAGTGCCTCGACAAGGGCAAGCATACGTGGATCAGCCAAGTATGGAGCGATTGATTGATCGTAGCGGATAAACCCCGGCACATGGCCGATACCGCCGGGGGCGTTGGGATTGCGATGTACAAGGGTCGATTGTTCGACGCTCTCACGCACGGCATCAACCTTGTTTTCTGGGATGACCCCCTCCATAACATACCACCCATCAATTTTCAGGTGTTGCAACGCTTGATCCAAACTCATTGTGAACCCCTCCTACCAATCGGGTCGACCGACATAGAGTCCGCGATTGACCATCGGTAGCGATACGCGCATACCGCCTAGACGGTCGGATTCGATCATGCCCATCAGCATCTCTTGGCTGCGACGTGCAAGTTGAATCGGTCCCTGCGTCTCCTCTCCGGTATCCAACGCCTCGGCAAGGTTCTTAATGCCCATCTCCGTGCCGCTCTCGCGGGGTACTTCTGGGAAGGGCATCTCCTCTAGGATACGAGAGGCATCCGACGCTTTGCGAAATTGACAGGTCATCCCGTTGTTAATGGTGCGCATCTTTCCTTTTGTGCCGCATACTTCAAATTCAGGACCTGTACCTGCGGTGTTGTAACCGTGGACTCCGTTGGAAAAGCGAACATAGCCGCCCCCGATTCCGGGGTCAGTATTGAGACGGTTGCCGTCCCAATCTTCGGGGTCGCAAATGATTGAACCTTGCACGAAGTCGATCTCTACATCACCCGCGAGGTAGAGCAGCATATCGGCGGCATGGGTCAAACCCCATAGGGCAGAGGTGGCACCGTATTGGGCGATAACGCATTGCACATCACCAATCTCACCCGCATCGATTAATTCGCGCATCTTGCGATAAAACGGCATGAAGCGCCGTTGTGTTCCATAGTTGAATTTGGTGCCATTGCGCTCAACAGCGTCTACCATGGCATCGGCTTCCTCCATTGAGCAGCAGAGCGGTTTCTCGGCGTAGATACCTTTCACGCCGTGGTCAGCGGCGAAGATTGCGACTTCGGCACGTTGCGGTGGACGGGTAGCAACGCATACAATATCCGGCTGTTCTTTTTCAATCATTTCGCGGTAGTCGGTGTAGGCGTGTTGCGCGTCATAACGTTGGCGTGCGGTTTCTGCCTTCTCAGGGATCACATCTGACACTGCTACCAGATCCGTTCGATCGCACGCCACAGCTGCCGCTGCGTGGGAGTAGGGAATCCAAAGGAAACGCTCCGGCCGTCCTTCCATTTCGTCATCAATTGTGGCACCCATCCGACCACATCCAATTAAACATGCACGGTATTGCTTTGCCATCGTATACTCCTTTTGTGGAACAATTGCGTGGTTGTTGTACTACTCTGTTGCTCGTAGCTGGTCGGTAGCAACCTTATCTACCTCCCATGTATGCGGGTTAATGACCACACCGTAAGCATCGCGGGCGTGTTCGAGCGTAACTTTTTCGTCGAGCACATCTCTCAACACCGCTTGCGGGGCTCGATCAAAAGGATTTCCCCACCCGCCTGCACCCGCGGCGATATGACGGAAGACATCGCCGCGTTGGATAGTCATTGTGGGTTTGGGAGGCAGTTCACGCGCCTCGCCGTCAGGATTCAAGATATTTTGTGACGGGGCACCTGCACCCCCTCCTTGCAGTCCGTAGGGTTGATATTTTGTCCGATCTGCTCGGATCTGTAGTGTTGCTTCTTCGGCTAGCAAGCGAAAATCTCGTACCAAACTCAGTCCCCCGCGGTAGATTCCCGCGCCGCCGGTGTCGGGAAGATAACTGTAGCTCTCGATGCGGAGTGGTAGTTCAACTTCTAATACTTCGGTGGGGTTGTTGGAAAAGTTGACGACACTGCTTGCTGCACCGTCGATCCCATCTTTATCCGAACGCCCGCCCCATGAGCCGTAGAGAAATTCAAGGAATACGAATCCTCGCAATTCCGTTTTTCCATCCTGCACGACGCGCTCGTAACCGCCGATGCTGACACCGGTGTCGCCTCCGATTTCACAGGCGGGAACCCGGTCGGGCGCGGCTTGGGCGAGTGCACCAAAGACCACGTTAGCGATACGAAAACCGGTTAAGCCGCGTGCAGCAACTGGTCCCGGTGCTAGTGGATTGAGAATAGTACCTTCTGGTGCAATGACTGTGATTGGGCGGAAGTAGCCACCATTGTTCGGAACATCCGCTCCCATTAAGCAGCGTACGCAAGCGTAGGCTGTCGATTGTGTAAACGAGAGTGGACAGTTGATGCCCCCTCTGACCTGTGGCGATGAGCCTGTAAAGTCAACGGTCATCTGGTCACCGGTAATGGTGATGGTCACCGCAATCGGAATCGGGTCAGGGTCTATACCGTCGTCGTCGAGGTAGTCAGTAAATGAATAGGTGCCATCGGGTAGACCACCAATTTCTGATCTCGCGGTTCGTTCAGCATAGTTGAGCAGCTCAGCGAAATAGGCTGAGAGTTGTACTACACCGTACTTCTCGAATAACGCCCGGACTCCCTCGTGACCAACGTGCAGGCACGCCAATTCCGCCCGCAAATCACCCAGGACCTGACGCGGGATACGTACATTGCGAGCGATGAAGTCGAAAACCGTTTGATTCGCCTCACCTTTGTCATACAGTTTGAGCAGTGGGATACACAAACCTTCCTGATAGAGTTCTGTTGCGTCACAACCATTTCCGCCCGGCGTTTTGCCCCCGATGTCGGTGTGGTGTGCGATACAGACCACGAAGGCAATGGGGATCGGATCGTCGAGAAAAATAGGTTTGCACAGATACATATCAGGCAGATGAGAGCCGCCTTCATACGGGTCGTTGGTGATGTAGATGTCACCATCACACATCTGCCCGCCGAACTTAGCGATGACCGCCCGCATAAATTCGGGTACAGATCCGAGATGGAGCGGCAATGTCAATCCCTGTGCGATGAGTTGCCCCTCAGCGTCGCACACTGCTGCGGACAGGTCCATCGCATTTTTCAGATTGGATGAGTACGCTGTACGTACCAGCGTCAGTGCCATCTCATCAACCAAGGCGTCTAGTGCGTTTTTAATGAGTTCTGATGTAATGGGGTCAAGAGAGTTTTCTGTGGTGTTCATCGTCTGCCCTTTTTACAACCTATCAAAGATAAGTTTGAGACTTGGTACAGATTTCTTACTCCTTTTGGGGGCTGCCATCTGACCAGAGTGGGAATCTTTCACTATTGACATCGCGTCCTAATAGTGCTACACTGTACCGCAAAATCGGAGAAAAATCAAGACGAAAATCGGATTGACTGGAGAGAGGTTTCAGTTTAGTAATAGTGGAGTGAGTTTTACCGTTTGTTATTAATGACAAATCTATTCAGGACTTTACGATATGAATGAGTTAAGAATGAAATACCTCCTTGCAATTTTCCTGATTGGAACAAGTGCTATTTTCATTTCCTGTCATGATGAGGAGGTAGCAGAACACTACAATCGGGGAAATGCCTATCAGGAAGAGGGCAGATTCAATGAAGCGATTTTAGCGTACAAAAAGGCGATTGAGATAGACTCTGACTTCGCAGAAGCGCATTATAACTTGGGGAACGCCTACTATCGCCAAGGGCAGATTGATGAAGCGGCGCTAGCGTACAGAAATGCGATCCGTATCCAGCCGGATTTTGTAGCGGCGCGTAACAGTTTAGGACTCGTCTATCGCATACAAGAGAATAATGCGGCTGCGATAGTGCAGCTCAAAGAAGCAGTCCGAATCGCCCCGGATAATGCACAGGCGTATAACCATCTGGGCCGCTCCTACATGGAGCAAGGTAATTTTGAGGCTGCTATTGTTGCTTTCGAGAAAGCGATTCAATTCAATCCGGATAGTGCATACGCTCACTACTATCTTGGAAATGCGTACAAAGCACAGGGCAAACTCGACCCAGCCATTGCTGCCTTCAAACAGGCTGTTGCAATAAGTCCACACGACGCTTTATCGCATCATAATCTAGGAATCTCTCTTTATGATCAGAACCGGTTTGATGAAGCCGTAACCCACTTTGAAGCAGCGGTTCGCATTAGCCCGAGCTTGGCAAATCTACACAACAACTTAGGGAATGCTTACAAAGCACAGGGTAAACTCGATGAGGCTGTTGTTGCATTCGAGAGGGCAGCGAGCGTTAACCCGGGTGATGCAAAGGCATATTACAATTTGGGAATGATCTACGCTGAACGAGGGGGCGATGGGGAAGCTATGACCCAGTACAAGCGGGCTCTCCAGCTTGCTCGTACCAATCCTGATCTACAGGAACTTATACCTGAGATAGAAGGTCGTATCAAAGCATTAAAATAAAGCTAAACCCTTTCTACTGCATCGGAGGAAAATATGCGCGTTATTGTAGTTGGCTGTGAATACACCGGCGTTACCACTTTAATTGAGGGGCTTATGGACTGGGGGCATGAGCGTGACATCAATCATCACCTTGATGATCACTTTACCATCCCAGACCGTCAACATCTAGCGCCTGAAGATAGAGAGACGATGACCAACCTCTCTCCTGCGCTCAAAGAGCGGTTTCAGCGGATGCAGCTCGTTTATCACATCCGCCTGATGCACCGCCTTGACCATATCTTGTTGGGTGGTTTTCATATTGAGGAGGCGATTTATGGTCCCCACTATTACTATCCCGGTGGTGTGGCGAGTGAGATACGCCAGTATGAAGAGGAGATGCCGAAGAACGCAATCTTGGTGCATTTGACTGCCAGTGCAGAAGTGATTCAGAAGCGTATGGAGACAGATCCTCACGAGTATTCCCTGATCAAGACAGAGGATATTCCGATGCTTCTCGGTCGTTTCCAAGAAGAATTCGACGCGTCTCTGATTCCGAACAAGATCCAGATTGATACCTCCGATTTGACACCGGACGTACTTCTTCAGACTTTTTTAAGCGAATCCGCTCAATTTGCAGAATAGAATCATACCACAACAGCGTAGATGGAACTATGCTCAATTCTGTGCGTGTGTGGGTATATTATAGTAGATTTTAGAATTAATGAGACACTCCAGATCGGCGCAGTTGAAAACAGCGCCTACCAAACATGGGGGGCGAAAGTGTCTATTTATTTTTTGAATTCACTATAGTTCCTCCCCAAACCGTCTTTCCTCCAGTGTTAGCTTGTCATGTTACATTTCTGCTGATCTACAGCACACCTCCTCTCTACTGTCCCGATAGGTTGAGATCTCGCTTCATTAGAGACGTGATTGTGTATTTCTCTCCATCTTCAAGCACTCGCTGCCCCACAATTTCAATCGAGGGAAGCGAATAATTATCTAGGAATTTTCAGGAGATTGACCGAAAGAATTGCGAAGAAATACCCTGCATCTGGATTTAACGAATTAAATTTGAACCCCGAAGTTCATACTGACTGATACGCATTATCGCCGAAAGGAGACAATATGCACGAAACACAGGATACCATGACGACCTCCCCAGCGCGGGCGTTCCTTGTTGGGGTTAAATTAAAAAATGAATTGCAGAGCGACGCAGAAAGCTCACTCGAAGAATTGAGAAGGCTTGCGGAAACGGCGGGAATGGAAGTGCTAGCCGAAATCATACAGCCGAAAGAAACGCCTGATCCCGCCTATTTTATCGGACGAGGTAAGTTAGAGGAATTGGAGGCGATAGTCAGTGAACTCAAGGTAGAGGCAGTAGTTTTTGATAACGACCTTACACCCGCACAGACTCGTAACTTGGAAAAATCCCTTGATATCGTTGTTGTCGATCGAACGAGCCTGATTCTACAGATTTTCGCGCAACGCGCACAGACTAAAGCGGCTAAATTACAGGTAGACCTTGCCCAACTGCAATATGCGTTGCCGCGTTTGACCCGAATGTGGACACACCTCTCTCGGCTTGGTACAGGTGCGGGTGGCACTGCAGGGGTAAGTGCTGGACGCGCCGGCGGTGTGGTACGTGGTCCGGGCGAGACCCAACTACAGATTGACCGACGGTTGATTCACACACAAATTTCACGTGTAAAAAAAGCACTCCAAAAAGTTGAAAAACATCGCCGCGTACAGCGAAAGCAACGTCAGGAGATGATTAATGTCTCACTTGTCGGTTATACCAATGCAGGGAAATCGACGCTCTTTAACGCTTTGACGAGCGAAAAACGGTTGGCTGAAGATAAGCTGTTTGCAACGTTAGATCCAACAACCCGCCTCCTCGATTTACCGGATAATCAACACGTGCTATTGAGTGATACGGTCGGTTTTCTCAAAAAGCTACCACACCATTTGGTGGCTGCATTCAAGGCAACGTTAGAGGAGGTCGCTGAGGCGGATCTGCTGCTCCATGTCGTTGATGTCTCCCATCCCGAAGCGGAGAGCCAGATCAACGCTGTCGATGAGGTGCTTAAAGAATTAGGTGCCTTTGAGCGACCAACGCTCATGCTGTTTAATAAGATTGATCTTCTGGAGGAGGAAGGGCATATCCAGCTGTTCCGAAGTAAATATCCCGACAGCCTTGCAATATCGGCGCAGAATGGCGCGGGGCTGGAAGCACTAAAAGACCTACTTGCTGAACGCTTCTCGACTCAGGACGTAGATATGTCGCTCGCACTCTCTTATCAGGATGGGAAGGCGTTAGATTATCTGTATAAGCATGGTGAGGTGTTCGATACGGATTATCAGGGCGAGTCAATCCGTGTCAAAGCGAAGATTCCGCAACGCTACCTAAAGGCTTTGGATCGCCTCACGACGAACTCGACTGCTGTCATACTAGATTCAAAGATTGATTCGTTAGGATAGTATTGGGAATGTTCCAACATCTTTACTGTGATGTCTATTACTGGACGGAACGCCACGGCAAACCTGAAACACCTTACGATTGGAATAGTTGTGCGATTCGTATAGACCGGGCAAACGTCTTGGCATTGGTTGATCCACTGCCCTTAACGGATGCGGAGATTCGACAAATCGAGGAGATTGGTACGCCAACCCACATCCTCTTGACCTGCAATTGGCATCTCAGAGAAGGGGAGATTTTCCGACAGCGATGGGGCTGTAAAATTTACCTTAACGCGCTTGGATTGTCAGAAGCGGAAACGACGATAGACGGGACTTTTGAGGGTGGAGATCGGTTGTGGGACGCTGTTGAAGTGATTCATATTCCGCACGCTGGTTGGAGGGAAGAGACCGCGTTTCTGGTAGAACAAGAGAAGGGACTTCTCATCGTGGGAGATGTGGTATGTGGCGGACGGGCGGATATTGGTGTCCCCGACGGTGAGATCGGTATCTTTACCAATCAGCTTGCAGCTATTTCGGACCGTGGGGAAGCCCGAAGTTTGCTGGTAGGTCTGATGGAGTATCCTTTCGATGCCATCTGTTTTGCACACGGCACTCCGATTCGGCATCAGGCGAAAGCAGCGTTGCAGCGATTTCTCGACACGAACACATTGTCATGAAGCAAGCAAAGATTGAAGAGGATTAACGATGCAACCAACTCAACCAACATGGAGACGCTATCAAGAACTTCGTCCCGACGAATTGGCGGACTGTATTAAAGCAACCCCAATCGCCTTCTGGCCTCTTGGTCTTATCGAACATCACGGGTGGCATTTACCTGTTGGATATGATGGACTTAAAGCGGAACGCATCTGCATTCGGATCGCCGAAAACACCGGCGGAATTATCCTACCAACGATGTGGTGGGGCGCAAATGGCGGCCACGGGGATTTTCTCTGGACGCACTATCAACCGGAGGAAGCGACCGTTGCGATTCTGGTCAATACCACCAAACAGCTGATCAGATTTGGGTTTCGGATTATCGTGCTACTCGCAGGACACTATCCTTGGCAGGGGATACTAGAAAAACATATTCCGCCGGTCCAACAAGCGCATCCCAACACCTTTTTTTTATGGGGTACAGAAATGTCAATCTGCGGAGAAACCGTAAAACTCCCCGGTGATCACGCGGCGCGGGAGGAGACCTCCTACGGACTCTGTCTATTCCCGGAGTTCATCGATATAAACACCCTGCATTCAGGACGGGATACATCAGCTTGGCCCAAGGGCGAAGTTCCTCCTGTCGAGAATCGCCATCCTGGTGTGTGCTTTGATCCAAACGACCCGCTGTTTGGACAGATGGGAGAGGATGCACGGACCGCCTCAGCAGAGAGGGGAGAGGAAGGTATTTCGCGTTTGGTCGCTCATTTGTCGGAGGTAATAGAATCTCTAGGCGAACAGGCGTAGAAGTGCAGTTGGAAAAAAGAAACCGAGTTTTTTCGCAAGTAAGGGCGGGGTGACCCCGCCCCTACGCAAGACCGAGAGTCCTAATGGCAACGAATGCAGATGCAAGCCCTACTTTTTCACGCGCTGCCCGCCTTCGATAGCGAGAAGAAACGCCTTCCCATCTTCCGACATCTCCGCCTCTTCGGGCGGCTTGCCTTCAAGTTCTTTCCTCAGCGCGGGATAAGCGGTGACAGCAGGTATCTCGTCAAGCTTTGTGAGCGGTGGAATACGAGACTCAGCAGCTTCAATTATGGAAGCAAGCCTTTCAAGTTTTTGCTTTTGGTGTAGTTCGTCCCGTTCTTTGAATTCGGGCATGACACGCGATGCAAGTAGTTCCAAAGATTCGCAGATATCTTCGTGACGGTTGCGGCCTGCCTGCTGGATAAAAACTACCTGATCTACCCCCATCTCTTCGTATTTCAGCAGATGTTCGCGGAGTTGATCTGGTGTGCCGATGCCGCCTCTCGCTTCACGGGGTGGCTCTGGAGCTGTCTGAAACGACTCCCAAACGTCCGTGTGACCGGGGACATGGGATCCTACGACATAATAGTGTGAGAGTCCATGCGTGAAAAATCGTAAGCCCTCCAAGCCTCGCTCGATGGCTGTCTCTTCATCCTCATGGCATGAGAAACCACTCACCATTGCGACACTCAGATTCACCGCCTGACCGATGGGCTGACACTCCTTCTCGGCAATCTCATAATACTCCTCGACCCAAAACTTTGCATCATCTGGATGGACAAACGCAAACGTTAAAGCGCCCATACCGTTCCGTGCCGCGTACCGCATCGTGTCTCGACTGGGACAGGCAACCCAGATAGGTGGGTGCGGCTTCTGCACCGGCTTTGGCAAAACGTTTCGGGGCGGCATCGAAAAGTAGTTCCCTTCAAAACCTGCGTATGGCGTCTGCACCATCATTTTGGCAGCTTCGCGGGTGCACTCCTCCCACATCTCACGTTTTAGTTCAGGTTCGACTCTGAAACCATCGAGTTCTATGTGCGAAGCGGATTCGCCGGTGCCCCACTCCACACGTCCGTTTGAGACGAGATCGAGTGTCGCGATCCGCTCGGCAACACGGGCGGGATGATTGTATGCGGGCGGCATCAGCACAATGCCGTGACCGAGCCGAATCTGCTTTGTCCGCTGACTGCACGCGGCGAGGAACACTTCGGGAGCGGAGGAGTGAGAGTACTCCTCAAGGAAATGGTGTTCGACCTCCCACACATAATCATAGCCGAGTTGATCCGCAAGTTCGACCTGATTGAGGGCGTCTTGGAATAGCTTCAGTTCATCGCCATCGTTCCACGGACGCGGGATCTGGTGTTCGTAGAATATACCAAATTGCACAGGTCACGACCTCCACTTAGTTCCCTGAAGATTTAGAGGGCATTGAACCTTCGTCATGCCAAATGCCAATTTCTTTGTAATAGCGGATTGCCCCGGGGTGAAACGGTGTGCCGGTATCCTTCACAACATTCTTGGGGTTTATCGCCTTACCCGCGGGGTGTATCTTCACGACTTCGGCACGCTGTTCATAGAGGGTTTTGGTGAACTGGTAAACTGTTTCCACATCCAAATTTGCAGCGGTAATCAGGTGCATGGCACCGACATTCATACCGTGGAAGGGTTCGTCTTGACCCCGATACGTCCCCGCAGGGATAACAACAGCGTTAAAAAAGGGGTAGTTTTCAAACAGACGCTGTTTCGCTGCATCATCAAACGGGATGAAAAAGATGTTCTGGGACGCACCGGCTCGTGTAATCGATGCGGTCGGGACCGCTCCACCCAAGAACGCAGCGGCGGCGGAACCGTCAGCGAGCATATCAACGGCACCCGCTTGGGTGTTGTGAAGCGGCGTAAAATCTTGATAAGTCACGCCGTGTGCAGCCAAGATCGGCTCCAGAAAATACTCAAATCCCGCGCCTGCGGGGCCCACCACCGCACGCTTTCCCTTCAAATCCGAAAGGGTCTTTACGCCGGAGGATCGTGGCGTGATAAAGAGGGCAACATTGGGCGCAAGGGTCATCACCACTCGGATGGGTTGTTCCCCTTTCCATGCCCCTTCACCCCGAACAGCGAAATAAGAGATAGCGGCATTGGCAAGCGCAAATTCTAACTCACCCTTGGCGAGACGCCGGATATTCTCCTGTGTGCCTTTGGTCGCTTCTGCAGAAACTTCCCAGTTCAGGTCGTCTGTATGGTTGCTGACGACCTGCGCGATCGCACCACCGACGACGAAAAACGCCCCACCCGGCGGTGCCGTGCCCACGCTGAGAAATTTACGTTTTTGCGCGCTAACGTTAGAAGTGGTGAAACTTAGTGAAACGATAAGTCCAATAATCACAAGGCAGATCAAGTTGATTCGTTTGCATTTTTTCGTTAAATTCATTTTTCTATTCCTTTGACAAGAATTAATTAGCCCACGTTGATGGGCTCTGTTGACATTTGACAAATTAAGTCAATCCTGATGCACTTGAATTTTGTTTCAGCGGTTCTCGTCTGTCCACAAGCAGCGATCAGGTCCATCGCACTGGTAAGGCACCATTTTTGATAAGCTGCCTACGCTGTACTCCGGGAATTCACGCCCTGCTTCTATAACATACCCTTCGTTTGTAAAAATAGGCAATTCTAATTTGGCGAGCGCATCAAAAGGTTCGATTTCCAGCCACACATCCAGCTCACCCTCCACTGTTTTGTAAATGAAATCTGCGGAATGGCTTTCATGTTTCAGAATCACAATTGCACCGGATTGTTTGACCGCTCCGTTAGATGAGCGGACTTTCAAGCCCACGACAAGGTCGGCTGTTGGTAGGGGATCCGATTTGACCTTAAACCATAAGCCGTGGGCAGATCCCTCCGGTGCTCCTTCATTTGGACCGAGAATTTGGAATGTGACAGTTGGGATCACACTCATAATTTATTTCTCCGTTTCATAGTGGATTTTAACAATTAACGGTACAGTGTGAATAGGCAAGATTGGTAAACCTCATTAGCATAGTAAAAGTGCCAGTGCTTCTACTATCGTTTTATGGCAGAATCATTTCCACTGCAGCTAAATCCAGCGTATTGACAACGCCATCTCCATTCACATCGACATTCAGATTTTGAACTTCATTTCCAATCTGGTTGACAACCACAATCAAATCTAAGATGTTCACTTAAAAAAGATCTCAACCCCTCTGCTCTGGAGAGCGGGAATATGGGTGTTGATGGATTCGGCATTCAAGGGATTTCCCCGGACATCAACTATATCTTCACTCCCTAGCTCCGTATTTGGCACGAGGGGTGAAATATCCGAGATGCTGTTGTCGAAAAGCGACAATTCTGTTAAGGTAGCCAGTGCCGCCAACGCTGAGATGTCCGTGATGTTGTTCTTGCCAAGATACAGCCATGTCAGCGAAGTTGCTGCTTCAAGCCCTGTCAAATCGTTTATGTTGGCGTTAGAAGCCTCAAGCGTCGTCAACATTGCCATATCGTCCAGTGTAATGGACTCCCCTACCGGTTTGCCGAGTTCTGATTCAATCACAACTTCAATCTTAGCGCGGAGATTTGGGTCGGGGATATTCACCGGGGTGTCAGACCGAACACGAACCCCCCTTCTCTGGAGGGTAGGGATATGTATGTTGATGGATTCGACACTCAGGGGGTTTCCATCCACACTAACAGAATTGTCCCTCCCAAATCCCGTATTTGAAATCAGAGGTGAGAGATCCGATATGGCGTTGTTCCGAAGTGTCAGATGTACCAAGTTGGGCAACTTCGACAACGCCGATATGTCCGATACACTGTTGCTGTTAAGCGTCAGATTGGTCAGATTAGCCAATCCTGACAACGGGGAGATGTCCGTGATGCTGTTGCCGTGAAGCTCCAATCTTGTCAGGTGAGTTAAGCCAGACAGCGGGGAGATGTCTATGATGCTGTTGTTACCTAGCTCTAGCCTTGTCAGGTGAGTTAATCCCGATAATGCTGATATATCCGAGGTGCTGTTGCTGCCTAGCTCCAGTCTTGTCAGATTAGTCAACCCTGATAACGCTGATATATCCGAGATGCTGTTCCTGCTAAGCATCAGATTGGTTAGATTAGCCAATCCTGACAACGGGGATAGGTCCGTAATGTTGTTGTCGGAAAGCCACAGGTAGGTCAGATTGGTCAGTCCCGACAACATTGATAGGTCCGTGATGCCGACATCAGAAAGCACTAGTTTTGTCAGGTGAGGTAACCCCGACAACGGTGAAATATCCGATATATCGTTACCAAAAAGATCTAGGGCAGTCAGGTGGGTCAATCCCGACAACACTGATAGGTCCGTGATGCCGGTATGAGAAAGCGTCAGGTCTGTCAGATTGGGCAACCCCAACAATGGTGAAATGTCCGATATATCGTTACCAAAAAGATCTAGGGCAGTCAGGTTGATTGCCGCTTCAAGCCCCGTCAAATCACTGATGTCAGCTCGATCGGCTTCAAGCGTGGTCAAACTCTCCATATCCGCTGCTGTGATCGGAGCAATGGACGTTCTGCTGAGTTCCCTCTCAATCTCAGCGCGGAGGTTGGGATCGGGTATTTCTACAGATTCATCAGCAATAGGCTTACGCTCGCCATCGACCGATTCAAGACGCGATATGCCAATGCTGTCCGCTCGCTTTCCAAGAATCTGGATGGCTGTTTCTTCGAGTCGTTTCAATAACTCTACCGAGAGGGTCGTCCGTGGACTGGCATGTTGCCGCTCGTCCCGCGTCAGCGAAACTGCCTTCGACACTTCTGCCTCTATCGCCATGATCGCGTCATAATCTGCGATCGACGCCTTAGCGACCTTGACAACTAAATCTAGCGGGAGCTCAACAGCTCGACTCGTATTCCGCTCCCGCATCTCGTTATAAAACTCATCAAACTGACTAATCTTATATGTGTAAGGGATAAGCACCTTATTATCCGTTACCATTACTTTTCCACCAGGTCGAAAGATATGGTAGTTGACCTGAGATCCTATCATAAAGAGCAAGAGCCGCTCGCCTAGTCTAAATTTGAGGCTACCCGATATGTGCCAGTTTATGCGCTTGCCTCTGTGTTTTTTCATGCCAGCCTTGCCCATAACTCTAAACCTCAGCAGACGATCCCCGACCGCTGGGTCGCCTTTTATCACGGACTCCACGCTTAGGGTGATAGACGTTGAGTGGGCTTCGGGTATTAACCTCATGCCTGTCACTTTCCCCAGGACAACTAGATCGGTGTGCTTCACCAGATTCGCTATATTGGAGTCCCATGATGGCGTTGCAAGGGTAAGTGCATCTGATGAGTAGGGGCCGAATAGGAACAAAATCAGCAGCGTGAATGTTGCAAAAACTTTCATTTTTGACTTCCTGTCAATGTAATCCAAGAGATGAATACGGCGCGATGCTCCCATCTTCACCCGACACAACCTTTAACTAATAAATTATACTAGCCGACCCGATACCGTTCAACCGCATCCATATCGAGCTTCACCCCCAGTCCTGGTCCGTCCGGAACCTTTGCCAGCCCGTCTTTAATAATCAACGGTTCAGCAAGAAGTGAATGCTCTAGCAGTATGTAAAGCGAAACGTGGCTCAATGACGCATTCGGGAGGGCGGCGGCGAGATGTACCATAAAGACTGCGGAGACACCTGTAAAACCCATCTGGAGCCAGAACGGCTTGTTCGCAGCGGAGGCGATGTTGGCACATCGTAGGATGCCAGCGAACCATCCACCCACCACGTAATAGTCGTAGGCGGGCGAGGGAAGCGAAATTGTTGGGGAGGGTGAGCCAAAGTGGATTGCTAGCGGGAGGCTAAGTTCTTTCTTCAGCCGCAGATACCCCTCAACGTCCTCCTGAACGATTGGCGATTCCAAGCACTTGACATGGGGATATTCTTTCAACCGTCGACCGAAGGAGAGGGCGCGCTCCACAGTGCCGAAGGTAGTGTTAGCATCAATCGTGAGTTCGTAATCCTCCGGTGCTACATCTGCAATGGCTTGAACCTGTTCCACCACGTCAGTGTGGGCGCGGCGTTTGAATTTATGCACTCGGAAGCCGCTTTCTAGCGCAATTTTTACCTCCTTTTGCATCACCTCCGGCGGGAAACACTGCGACCAATATGCGATTGGTGCACTCTCCTGACAGGGACCGAACATCTGTGCCATCGGCAGTCCGACCGCCTGACCCATCAGGTCGTAAAAGGCGATCTGAAGAGGTCCCGCGCTATCATCCATGATAAATTCAAAGGGGCTTCTGCCTAGATAGGTCTGGAGTTTCTCTTCGGGGATACCTGCGCCTTCGCCGATTCCCACACAGCCCTCATCGGTGTGCACACGATAGATCGACGTTTCCACAGTGGGCGGCGACGATTCACGCCACTGTCTTTCAAACTCGCTTCGATTTGCTTGAAGTTCATCATCCGTTGCGCGATTGCCGAAGTTCCAGCCTTTCTGAAGATGGTCTCGCACACGCTCCATATATGGGATCTCCACAGGAATCTGCTCAATTTGGGTAATTTTCACGGTTTTTCCTTTCGCATGGTAATCTTTATAGGACTCACGCGTTTCAGGGCGGGGCAAGATGCCCCGCCTACAGTTGGCTGCATAAGTCGTTTTTATATGTCCCGATGCCCCTCGCATCATGCGCTCTTATCTCTCCAATGTGCTAACTGCTCTTCATCCAGCTCGACACCCAGTCCGGGACCTTCGGGGACATGAGCAACTTCAGGTCCAAGAGCAAGTGGGGTTTGTAGTAGATCCGCTTCATGGTAGAGCGGTCCAATGAGGTCTGCTGGGTAAGTTTCGCTGTCAATAGTGGGCATTGTAGCTGCGACGTGCAGCATCGCAGCAGTCCCAATCCCCAACTCCAAATTGCTCCCGATACTACCCACTGCGCCGGCAGCTTTTGCGACATGTACAATTTCGAGGGTGGCACTCAACCCACCGTGCTTACCGGGATACACGCTAAAAATATCAGCGGCACGTGCATTGGCTAGCAGCCACGCATCTGCAAGTGTGAAGAGGCTTTCATCCGCCATGATTGGAATGTGTGTCGCCTCCCTGAGTTGTGCTAGCGAAGCCGGATCATCGGGAGAGATAGGTTGCTCTGCGAAGAGTATATCGTAAGGTTCAAGTTTGGGGAGCATACGACGGGCAGTATCCAAACTCCAACCACAATTGACGTCAATGCCGATCGGAATCGTCGGACCGGCAACTTCTCGCACCGCTTTAACACGCTGCAGATCCGTTTCTGGATCGAGTCCGACCTTGACCTTCAGGCAACGGACTCCCCAATCGAGGAATCGCTCCGCCAGACTGACCGCTTGGGGAACAGCGAACGCCCCGACTACCATCTTGATCGGAATTTCGTCCCGTACGCGTCCACCGAGTAATTGGTAAACAGGCACCCCTGCTGCTTTTCCGGCTAAATCCCACAGCGCCATCTCTACCGCCGCCTTTGTGAATGGGTTGAGCTTAATCTCTTTATCCATGATCGCTCGCAGCGAATTGATCTGGGTGGGGTCTGTGCCAACGAGTGCGGGGGCAATCAGTTCCTCTATGGCAGCGACACAACCGCGACTGGTTTCACCACTCCAGCGAGGTGCAACCGTCGCTTCGCCCAGACCGACTAAATCCGTATCGGTGTGGATGCGGACGATGACGTAGGGCGAGTCGATATGTTCGCCGTGGGCGGTCTTTGTTGTTAAGCCCGCCTTCAAGGGAACTCGGACGGGGATCGGTTCAATCTGTGTAATTCTCATAGGCGGTCTCTGTTGGTGTAGGCGTACAGTTTTAGTCAGTCGAGTTGAATGAACTGTTTCCAATTTTCGTAGATAATGTTGTGAATCGCTTCTTCAGGAAACTTGGGGAACTTAGTCCCTTGGACAATATCGTTCACCTTGTGCTGTCCGGCGATAACCTGCTCCGGGGTAGCCGAGGGAAAATCGGAACCGAAAATCAGCTTATGTTCTACCCCGTACTCAAGTGCTGTAATGAATGCTTGATAGTGCCGCCACGGACGATAATGGAGCGCGGAGATGTCCACATACAGATTGGGATGTTTACGAATCAGGACCACGCAATCGGTCTCCCACGGATGTCCCATGTGTGCAATAATCATACGAAGATTCGGGCAGGCGACTGCGATATCCTCCAACATAACCGGGTTGGAATATTTTAACGGTCCGGGACGAACAAAGGAGGTGCCTTGATGCCAGATCACTGGGATATCCAACGCTTCAGCCTTTTTGAAAAGCGGTAGATGTTTCGGATCCTGCGGATCAAAGTTTTGGTAGATTGGTGCGACTTTCAGTCCGCGAAGCCCAAGTTCTTCGACGTTATAGACAAGTTGATCCACACAATCTTCATCGTTTGGATCGACCGAACACCAACCGATAAAGCGGTCTGAATGCTGGTTGACAAAGTCAGCGACCATTTCCTGTGGGATATTGATGCCGCAGAAGGGCGCTTTCAGCCCGAACACAACAACCTTATCGCAATCCTTGGTTGCTTCAAGTAGGGTTTCAGGCGTGGAGTCGAAAGCATTTTTTTCCTCTTCCTCCTCACCGGCGAAATAGACGTCCGGCGTAATTCGCATCTTCGCTTTCTTGGCGGCAAGCGCGAATTCGACAAATTCGTCGGAATAGTGATCGGGATACCAACCGAGATTTGTGTGGATGTCAACAAGCATTAAAACACTCCTTTTATTTGGGATTTTTTAGCCGATCCTGCATAAAACGACGATCAGCTGAATTGAAGAGGTATGCTATCACAGCTCCATGGGTAAGTCAATTTATTCGTGATGTAAATTAGGGCTTTTTAATTCTCCCATATTATTGCCCTGATATCCCATCGGGATGCAAAACCATCTGAATCACGGATAAACACGGATTGACGGATTACATTGATAAAAGACATCAACAACAACCGGCATAAGAACGCGCAATGAATTGCGCTACTACAAACAGCGGGCGTTGCTGCGACAACGAGATATGAGTAGAGGGTCGGGATCCGGCGATCCCTCCTACAGGAGTACTATAGTAGATTTCAGAATTAATGAGACACCCCAAATCGGCTTGTCCCGATACTCGGGATACCAACCTGTCGGGATTGGAAACAGCACCTACCAAACAGGGGGAACGAAAGTGTCTATTTATTTTTTAAATTCCCTATAAATACCCTTATGCTATAAATGTAGAGCAGACGAGATTGGGCGAAACCTAGGTAGGTACTTAATGAAATCTTCTGTTTCTTCGTCAAGAGAGGGAGGGCTTGCCGCAATCTCGGTAATCTCTCGGTGCCAATCAACGGCACCACGCCGGATAAGGTCCGCTAGACGACGGATACCCTCGTTAAGGGTGCTGTGGTCATCCTCGCTAGACTGTGGATAAATGTTCAAAATTCGGTAAGCAAGCAGGTTCACCCATCGAAACACCAGCCCCGGCAAAAACCACCAACTTACCATTACGCAAAGCGTTTAGCAGAGGTGCAGGAAAGTTAATCTTTGCAATTCTCATGTCTTATCCCTAGTCGTTTTCGTAATGATTCAGTACACTGTCTCTAGCATTCGGGTAAGCGACCTTGATCGCGGGAAGGTCGCCGAGTAGCCACGCTTCACCTTCTTCTATAGCAATACAAAACCGCGTTTCCGGTTTGGGGTTACACGCATTCAGGATGGTGAAAAGTTCTTCACGAATAGGACTTACGCAGTTGAACGCTCAAAGTCCTGTAGTTCGGCGATTTATCGTCGTAGGACACAATTTCCAACGCCCGATGAATCGGGCAACTACAGCAGAAGCATTATCAAGGATCCCGTAGGGAACAACGGTCGTTGTTCCCTACTGAAGTGCGTAACTCCTATATGTGCTAGGTGCTGGTTTTAATATTGTCTACATCCTGTGGCACACCCAGCTGTTGACTATCATAACGCAAGTTGCTAGTTGATAAGCCGCAAGTTGAGCGTAAGCGAAATCCCGATTTATCGGGAAGAGTTTACAACCTACACAACACATACGATAGGGGCGTGCCCTCCGAATCGCGACTCGACCTGCGGGCTATCTAGCAACTTGGGTAATTATAACATGACGACACACAGAAATGCTGAATAAAAACAACCCTATCGGTAAGGACATTACGCGTCATAAAGTAACGGAATAAGTAGGTAGACGGGAAGATATCTGTCATCAATGCAACGACAGTTTTCTTTGATTGCGGGGTTCGGCTAGAAGACCCATGTGGCGGTCCGTGGGTGATACAGATGGATGGGGAAAAACTAAGGACCCCGGAGTATCAGAGTCCTTAATTTTCCCTTTAAAGGAATGGAACGTAAAACGGATCTACTTCAGGATGACCATCTTTCGCAGGAGGGACATATTGTCCGCCTGTAGCTGGTAGAAATAGATGCCGGTTACAACGTGCTCACCGAATTTGTTGCGACCATCCCAATACGCCGCATGGCTTCGATTTGTGTAATAGCCTGCCTGTTTGGAGAAGGCTTTGGTTTCTTGGGAGCACTGTCTTGTAGATTTTCAAAGATTCCGGAGGATTCTTGGATTGTAATATGACAAGCCTGCCGCAAAATGCACCCTTAATTTTCAACTTCAACCATGAAACTGACCCATATAATTTGGTCGGTATGTTTCGCTGTGCAGAAAATTTGATAAACACCGGCTTTATGAAACGTGGTAGTCAGGTTGACAGTGGGGCCGAATGAGGTGATGTTCGCGCCATGATGCATCTGTTGCGAATCGGTGGCATCATGAACGGTGTTATGTCCACCGTGAGACTCAGTAGGCATAGGCTCACTAGCTGGTAGGATTCCATGTGTATGAACAATGCTGTCAAGTTGAGAATCCACAATAGCAAAATGCATTGGTGCATCCAAAAACGAAACCAAATCTGTTATTGGCTCTCCACGTCGCGAAAAATGATAGGCGATGTGAACTACTTCACCTGCCTTTATCCGTTCGGGTGCCTCCATTTTCACATGATAGGTGTTTCCATTTTCGGCATCAGCTATCCATATCGGTTTTGTGTATCGGTCATTGCCTTCGTCCGTATAGCCGTTGACAGTCTTTTCTCGGCGAAAATCACGAGGCTGTGCACCCATTTGCGGTTCACCTATGACATCCACATAGAGATGTCTCGCAAATGCGCCTTCCGGGGTTACGACATCCAATGCAATAATGTACCGGCCCGCCTCTGGAAAAGACCACTGTACCGTATAGATGCCTCTTCGTTCCTCCATGACATTCCGGGAATCAAAATCTTCGGGGTGAATATGCCCAACGATCTGTAAATTTTCACTCACCAATAAAACGTGCAGAATCCGGGCGTGATGTACTAACAGGTCAGTGAACGGTTCACCGTTTGCATCGGTGAGGTGAAACTTAAGAACGGTAGGCGTGCCGGCCTCAATCGATTGTGCTTCGGTGTTCATCGCCACGTTTAGATCCCGGGCTATAGCGGTATGAATCTGATGTTTGATTTCTTCACATCCAATTAATGACATCAAAAAGCAGCAGCCGATAGTTATTGCCAAAAGTGTGTAAAATCGTTTCATTGTTTGTTGACTCCTTTTATCTTTTGCAGGAATATGTAGTAAATATGGTTGACACCATCAACCAAAAAGGGATTCTTATCGTTACGTTAAGAACCTGAATTGTTTAAGGGAATGTGTTGGCATTCCGTTAGGGAATTCACTTCAGAAACAGATATGTTATTCTATGGTCTTGACGTATAAGTGATTCTTGTCAAAAACCCAGTGGTGGCTTGGGTTTTAGCGATCGTGCCTAAGACTTGCCGATTTAGTGTGTGATTTTTTATTAACAGCGACATTGAACCATTTGCTACTTGGATTGAAGGGCTGTAAAGCCCAAGTTATCAGGGTTGCCTCCGACGCCGGAGTCAATGTTTATCGGTGTTTGACAGACGATGGTATACCTATTATCACTCCCTTTCTCAAAAAATAATTAAAGTCAAAAAGAACTTGACAACACCTGTCGCAATTATGTAGAATAACATTTCAGCAGAATTTAGAGAGCTTACGGAACTTAGAATGGAGGAAAGATCATGAATGCATCAGTTTGGAATCAAGTCACTATCAGCGACGAAACGGAGGAATTGGTTAAAGCTAGCCTTGCACCGAGTACTGTCGAGACGTATCGGCTTGCAATGCAACAGTTGGAAAAATGGTTGGATGGACGTGTCCTAAACGATAATCTGTTGGCAACTTACATCACGGGGTTGTATCAAGATGGAAAGTCGCCAGCGACAATCAGTAAAATTGTCGCTGCGGTCAAATGGACGACGAAAACTCAAGGTGGGGGAATCCTCTTTGAGATTACGGACAAGGCACTCGCTGGCATTCGGCGTAAGGGCAAGGGCAGAGGACGAGGACAGGTGGATGGTATAACATGGGAGGAGGTAGATCGAATTTGTGCGCTTGTCGAAGCGGAGGGAACCATTGCTGGATTGAGGGATTCGGCGATGATTCGATTGATGAGTGATTGTCTGTTACGAATCAGTGAAGTGGTCGCAGCCGATGTGGAGGATGTCAATAGTGCATTGAGGATTCGTCAGTCAAAGACCAACCCGGGTACGGCGGGCATCCCCGATGTGACATTGTATATTGGTGAGCCCACGCAGGAGGCGATAAAGCGGTATTGTGAAGCGGCAAACATCACCAAAGGCCCACTCTTTCGGTGGGTTCGTTCGGGTGATAACATCGCCAGCGATAGGATAACGATTGATGGCGTGAGAAAAATTATCAAGCGCAGGGCGCGTGCGGCAGGTATCGAAGGCAAAATCTCTGGACACTCCCTGCGTATCGGCTCTGCCATTTCGCTTGCCCAAGCGGGTGCGTCTGTTGTGAATATGCAGGTGGCGGGACGGTGGAAATCGCCTCAGATGCCAGCGCACTATGCACGCGCAGAGTTAATAGAACAAGGCGCGATTGCACGGTTCAAATACGGAAAGTGAAACGTGATGCGTAAGTTGTAGGTTGGGTTGAACGGTTAAAAGCGAATACATATCAACGACAGTAGATATTCTGTATTTCAACAAAACCGTCTTGTCGATAGAAAGAGTGAAACCCAACATCCTAATCCGCCGCCGATCAAGCGTTGGGTTTCACTCTACTTGAGAACTTCCAACCAGAATCGTCTCTCCAAATCCAATTGTAATATGTGGTGTTTTTCATTGATTCCGTTCAACCCAACCTACGGGCTGTTGCTTATTGTATTGTACCACGGCAGGGAAGTTGCCCTCCAGATAGGCGAGAGCTTCGTCAATAGGACATTCGCACTGCATATTAGCAAACGGAAACTCCCCCGTCTCCCGAAATAGTGCACCGTTCCGGGCGTGGAAATCTCCTGACCGATCTGTAAACTGCCCCCAATGCCCCATGGTGTAACGAACCTCCGGTCTCGGTTCCGCACTCTGTTTCCAACGTTCTGGAAACAGTTTCTGAAATGGTGGCACGGAATTGAGCCAACTTCCGCAGCGGACAATTTCAACATCGGAACGTCGGACTTGAGAGTCTTGCAGTAAACGAAGCAGGGAGGCGGCGAACGGAATCCACATATCGCTCAGAGGGGATCGGGGTTGATAGACGTTGAGGATGTGAATGTTGAGCTGGTCACCCCCGTAGTCGTAACTCCAGCACTCGTAAGGTCGGGTCTCCGGCGGTGGCAGCGTATCCGGGCGTTTCTTCAGATAGGGCAACAAGAGGTCTAATCCCGCTGCCTCAAGTTGTTCGGTAGATAGCGCGTTTATATAATGGTCGAAAACCGCCCGCAGTTCTTTTAGAATCCCCGTCCATTCCGGGGCAGCCTCCCCGTTGGTTGGGTGATGTTTGCCGTCGTAGAACGAGGTGTTCCGGTAAATATTTACCCGACCATTCACCAACGCTTCAAAGTCGCTCTCCCCTTCGCGAAGGCGTTTATGAACAAACCAGAGACTGAGTTTAGTAAACTCTTTCACGTAGTTGATGTGTACTGAATCATGCTTCAAGGTGTGCTTTCCTCCTGCCGATAAATGTCCTACACCCTGTGGACAGGCTATCCTTCTGTATCCCGCTGTGGAGCGCGTTTAATTGACCAGAGTGTCTTGAGAAGAATCTTGATATCTAAGCCAATTGACCAGTTCTCGATATAGTACAGATCATAACGGATACGTTCCTCCAACGAGGTATTCCCCCGGAGTCCATTGACCTGCGCCCAGCCGGTGAGTCCACATTTGACGCGGTGCCGGTCTAAGTAATGTGGGATCGATTTGCTGAAATCATCAATCAATCCCGACATCTCCGGGCGGGGACCTACGAGGCTCATATCTCCCTTGACGACATTGAAGAATTGGGGCAGTTCATCCAAACACCAACGCCTTAGAAACTTGCCGAGCCTTGTCTGTCGTGGGTCGTCTTTTGAAGCCCAGACGTGTCCAATGCCCGCCTCTGCATCTTGCCGCATCGATCTAAACTTATAGATGTAAAAAGGTTTACCATCCCGTCCTACCCGTTCCTGTTGAAAAATAACCCTTCCCGGTGACGAAAGCTTCACAGCAAGGGCGATGCTGAACATCAATGGACTACAAACAATCAGTGCAATGCTGCTCAACAGGATATCCATTCCGCGTTTAATCATCCCACGCCAACCTTGAAGTGGTAGTTCCTTCAACCTGACCACAGGAATGCCATCAAAATCCGCCACCCGTGTGCGACCAATCATCACCTCATAGAGATCTGGTAGCAGATGCAGCCGTACAGATAGCCCTTCGCACACATCTACAATCTGCAAAATCTCTGTGTGGGAAATCGCCGGTGAGGTAATGAAAAGCTCATCAATCCGATATTTCTGGACGAGGCTCCGAACCTCTGTGAACTCACCAAGAATGCGGTGAGGGATCGGCTGTGAGGGAGGGAGTTCACCGAGCAGAACACCGACAAATTGGTAGCCGTTGCCTGTCTTCTCTTGGAGCGTGTGGATCAGTTGCTGTGTCGTCCTATTAAAACCGACAACCGCGACACGGTTAATGCCAACTCCCAACTGTTGAATCGCTGCTTTGAAGCGCTGAACCGCGAGCCGATTGAAACAGAGGAGAATCACACTTACCCCACACGATAAGATCATCACCCAGCGTGAGTATTGGTGGTTGTGATAGATAAAGAAAATCGCGCCGAGTGTGGCAATTGATGCAATCACCCCCGCTTTTGAGATGGACGCTACTGTTTCGAGTGTAATGTGCCCCTCAATCCGGTAAAGCCCAACCCCTCGAAGCGCAAGGATCCAGATGAACCCCATCAGCGGGACAAGTTGGAAATAGTAATCGAGTGGGGGTGGTGCTCCTTTATGGATGGCGACCCCATCTAGCCAGCCCGATTCAAATCGGAGCCAGTACGCAAGAAAAATCGATGCGCTGATGAAACAAACATCAAGAAGAAGGGTGAAAACAGTAAGGAGTTGGTCTAGGGTTTTGTTTGACATTGTTATATTCAATTCCAGTGCACCTGTTCGGATTGATGGAATTTTATCAAAAGAACCAGCAATTTATCAATGGTAATCTGTACGAGAGGATTGTTCAAGAAGCGATAAAGTACGTGACAAAGAGTATCATGAGGCACGAAACTCAATCCGATTTTAGCATTGCGACTGGGCTAGTAGGTATGCTATAATCGGATTCTCAGTCGTCCCAATCGAATCGGGATCTGGCGTTTCCCTACACACAGGTTTGGGCTGCGTATCCGAAGAAGGAAGAATTGTATGAGAAACTCCTTACAACCTCAATGGGATCGGAATTCAAAGCAACTTACAGTCCCAATTAAATTGGGATTCAAAGCAATTTGTGCAGTTGTTATCTTGCTAGCGATTCCGTCGTTGGTTTTGGCACGAGCCACCGTGTCTATCCAACCGTTAGAGATGGAATCTCCAGTCGTTGGGAAGGAATTTTCCGTAGATGTAGACATCAACGGCGGAGAAAATGTTGCCGCTTATCAATTCACTGTGGAATTTAATCCAAACACGCTTGCATTTGTGGACGCAAAGAATACCGATTATTTGCCGGATGCCTTTGTAGTGCCACCACTTATTACTGATAATAATGTTACATTGGCGGCGGCCTCTCTGGCTGATGCTTCCAATGGAGACGGCACTCTTGCAACCATTACTTTTGCCGTGGTTGATGTTAATCCTTCTGCAATCAAATTTACAGCGGTTCTTCTTTCGGATCCGGAGGCTAATCAGTTAGGCGTAATCACGACAAATGGTCAAATAACCGGTCCGGCAGATACAAATGAATTTCCTGTCGCTGTTATTGACGTCACACCGAAGAAAGTTTTCACGGATCAAACGGTTACGTTGAGCGCTGCAGGTTCGCAAGACGATAGCGGAATTAGAACTTACGTTTGGCGTTTTGGCGATGGCTCTAGCGCCGATCGGAAAGAAACGGTCACGCATGTTTATAAGCAACCCGGCACTTATACCGTCACGCTCACGGTTACCGACGATGGGGTTCCTCCGCTGAAAGATGAAGCCATATTTGTTATCACAGTTACCGATAAAGATTTGTCTGTCCATCAACAGGGGAAACAGATAACATCATGGGGACAACTTAAAATCAGAAAATAGGGAACAAACAAGTGGACGGCCTCAAAAGGAGTTAGGAATATGAGATTGATTCAGTTTCAACTGCCAGAAAAGGGCAGGCGAATTGGATGTATTAATGGTGAGTATGTTGTTGACCTGACCAGCATCAATGCGGAGTGGACGCGAATTTATAACCTCTTTCTTGAGGCTCGCAGAAGCGGGCAGACTATCGATGCGTATCTTGCAGCGACGGCTACTGAAGCTGCAGATCAGGTGTTGTATAATCAGCTTCTTACCGGACGACCGGGGGATGCGAGCGGCTGGATTTTGCCTCCACTTGACCATCCAGACCCAGCCCACTGCACAGTTTCTGGAACAGGACTAACGCACCTCGGCAGCATGGAGGCGCGCGACCAGATGCACACAATCACTGACACCGATGAGGGGACAAAAACAGATTCACAGAAAATGTTTGAGATGGGGTTGAAAGGTGGCAAGCCCGCATCCGGTGAGCGTGGGAGTCAGCCCGAATGGTTCTATAAAGGGAACGGGACAATTCTACGAGGACACAACGACTTTCTGGATATCCCCGACTTCTCAGAAGATGGCGGCGAGGAACCGGAAATTGTGGGTTGCTACGTCATTGACGACGATGGGATTCCGTGTCGGCTCGGTTTTACGATCGGCAACGAGTGGGCAGATCACCCTATGGAACGTGTGAATTATCTGTGGCTTGCTCTCTCAAAAATGCGCGTTTGTGCCGTTGGTCCTGAGTTAGTAACCGATGAGTCGTTTGCAGATGTTCGAGGCAGTTGCCGCATTGTGCGGGAATCGGAGGAGATCTATCATTCTGGCGATCTCCTCACGGGCGAAGCGAATATGAGCCATACCCTCGCCAATCTTGAGGATCACCACTTCAAGTATTCCCACTTTCGGATCCCCGGCGATGTGCATCTGCACTACTTCGGGACGATGAAACTCTCTTTCCCGGATCGGCCGACCTATCAGACGGGGGATGAGATCGAAATCCGCTTTGATGGGATGGGGGCAGCACTCGTCAACTATGTCCGTCAGATTCCGGTTTCAAAGACGCCGGTTGGAGTAGAGAAGGGATAGTGCGTCAATTCGTCGGTTTGTTGACACTAACAAGAGTAACCCGCTATCGAGCGATGCGAAACCCAATCACAAATTCCGTGTACTCCTTACTGAAGAAATCGTAACTTGTGCATGTGCTATAATCGTGATTGTAGTACCAAGCCCCACCCCGTACCACGCGGAAGTGTGGGTTGTCTTCGTCATACCATGTACTCGTCCACTCCCACACGTTACCGAGCATATCGTAACAACCGAAGGGGCTAACCCCATCTGGAAAGGCACCCACAGGGGTTGTGCCGCCCGCGCCAAGCTCTACGGTGTTGCAGCGCGGTCTGTCGATTTCATCTCCCCACGGAAATATACTTCCATGGTCACCGCGGCATGTCCGTTCCCACTCCTCAAAGGTAGGTAATCGGCAAGCTGCCCACGCTGCATACACTTCCGCATCCTCACAACTCACCTCCACGACCGGGTGATCTCCCCTCTTCTCTGGATATGCTCCGTCCTCCCAAGATTGTGGATGCCGATGCCCTGTCGCCTGAATGAACCGCTGGTACTGTGCATTCGTCACCGGGTAGCAAGCTATCTGGAATCCCTCCACCCAGAGTGGGGTCAACTCCTCACCGATCAGCACCTCTCCGGTAGGGATGCCAACCATGTTATCCAAAACCTGAAAGGCGGCATCACGGACGTTTTGATCCGTGTGATTGAGGGCATGACCGAGCGGTGAGATAACCTCTCCGATCGGCGGCGTTGTGAGAGGGCGCATCTGCTCCCAGCCGAGATTTGTTGCTAACAGCAGCCGGGCGGTTTCCGTTAAGGATTCCTCAAAGTGCCATGTCCAGTACTGTTTGAGTAGTTGCTGCAACGCTTCTGGATCATCGCTCTGTGCGAGTGCAACCCGCGTTTTCCGCCGATCTGTCCCGCTCTGCCCGTTCAGCGTCTCCAACTTTATCAATTCTGGCAATGTGTCTCCCACTTTCTCAGAACTCAGATGCGTATCACTCCAATGCCGATACATCCTCCACCAGTTGCTTCAACCGTCTCAGGAACTGTGCGGCGATTACACCGTCAACAACTCGATGATCACACGACAGCGTCAGTGCCACCCGCACCCCCGGCACTACCCGCCCCTCTTTGACCACAGGCTTCTCCACAACTGTTCCAACAGCGAGAATCGCCGCTTCCGGCGCGTGGATAATGGCATGAAAGGTTTCGATGTCGTACATCCCCAAGTTCGTAATGCTAAACCCCGCACCGGATGCATCATCCGCCGAAAGCTTTCCAGACCGCGCCCCATCGACCAGCGAACGCACAGTTTCGGCAATTTCGGCAAGCGAACTTTGATCAGCATCGCGTATCACAGGCACAACCAGCCCATCCTCCACTGCGGTGATTAGCCCGACGTTCACTGCGTGCGGGATGGCAAACGCATCGCCCTCAACCTGCGCTCGCATTTGAGGGTATTCGCGGAGTGCCAATCCGGCTGCCTTGACGAAACAGTGGGTGATTGAGATGTTCGCTGGACGGTCATTCAAAAGCGACGCTGCATCCGCCTCTAATGTCAGGTAGAAGTGCGGGGCACTTTGGAAACTCTCTTGCGTCATCCGAGCGATCGCACGACGCATTGAACTCATTGGCACCAGATCGACATCCGACGCCGCCCGACTATCTTCGATTGCACGTTCCACATCCCCGGTTGTTATCGCGCCACCGGGACCGCTACCCGATAGTTCTGTTAGGTCAATTCCGTGTTCTGCTGCGAGCTTCCGGGCGGCGGGGGATGCCCGTACCCGCCCCGTTGCCGCACGACGCGGACGCGTTGATGGACTCGGAGCTGCGCTTGCCTGCGTTGCTTCAGGAGTTGGGGGGGGAGTGTCCTCAACTTCGGGGATAGGCTCATCCGCTTCGCCGATAAAGCCCATCGTCACACCCACGGGTCGCTTCTCCCCTTCGTGGATAAGTATCTTGCGTAGGAGCCCCGATGCGGGTGCAGTAATCTCAATGGTTGTTTTTTCGGTCTCGACCTCACACAGGAGTTGTCCCTCCTCAACCCGGTCCCCCTCTGCCACACTCCATCCGATAACCGTTGACGCCTCACTGCTGAAACCTGATTTGGGAAGCACGATAGGTGTCATACAGACATGACCTCCTGAATCGTTGCCACAACCCGTTCTTGAGAGGGGATGTAGGCATTTTCCAATGTCGGACTGAAGGGCACAGGCGTGTGGGGTGCGGTGATGCGTTTAATCGGTGCCTCAAGACTATAGAACGCCTCGTCTGCTGCTAACGCTGCGATGTCTGTGGCGAGACTGCAGCGAGGGGTGTCCTCATCGACAATCACGAGGCGACCTGTCTTCTCCACCGAATCCAGAATGGTTCCACCGTCCAACGGACTGAGCGTCCGTGGATCGATTACTTCAACACTGACCCCTTCGGCTTCAAGCGTCTCCGCCGCGGATAGTGCCACGTTGACCATCTTCGCTATGGCAACGACAGTTATATCGCTGCCCTCGCGTCTGACCTCCGCCACCCCCAAAGGGACGGTGTACGGTTCTTCAGGCACATGTCCCTTCTCACCTAACAGCGTCTTGTGTTCAAGGAAAAACACCGGATCATCGTCCCGAATGGCGGAAATCATCAGTCCCTTGGCATCGTAGGGCGTGGTGGGGATTACCACTTTCAAGCCGGGGATGTGTGTGAAGATGGAATAGAGGCTCTGCGAGTGTTGTGCCGCCGCGTTTACCCCTGCCCCAATCAGCGCACGGACGACCATCGGAACCTTCGCCTTGCCGCCGAACATGTAGCGCAGTTTCGCTCCCTGATTGTAAATCTGATCCATGGGTATACCAAAAAAGTCGATGAACATCAACGCAGCAATGGGGCGTAAGCCCGTTGCCGCCGCACCAACGGCTGCCCCGATAAAGCCCGCCTCACTGATCGGCGTGTCGCGCACCCGATTGCGTCCAAACTTGCTGACTAACCCGCGGGTAATGCCCATCGGTCCGCCCCAAGAATCCTCGGCACCCGGCTCGTCTGATCCGGCACCGCCAACGATATCCTCACCCATGATAATGACCGAAGCGTCGCGCTCCATCTCCTGATGAAGTGCTTCACGGATAGCCAATCCAAGGGTCATTGTACGTTCTTCGCCCATTATATCACCTCCTGATAATCAACGTAAACGTCTGTCGTCACTTCGCTCGCATCGGGGAAGGGGCTGTTAGCAGCAAATTCGACCGCCGCCTCAATGGCATCGGCAACCTGTGCATCAATTGCATCCAGTTCGCCATCCGCCAACAATCCTTGTTCGACGACACGATTTCGGAACCGCAGGATGGCACAATGATTGGTTCGATACTCCTCAATTTCCTCCCTCGACCGATATCCCTGCGTATCGCCTTCGTAATGACCATAAAAGCGGTAGGTCTGGCACTCCAACAGTGTGGGACCTTCTCCTGCTCGTGCCCTGTTAATCGCTGCACCTGTTGTTTCGTAAACGTCGAACAGATCCAAACCATCGACAGTAACGCCGGGGATGCCGTAGGCTTGAGCGCGTGCGGCAATGTCGCCGCCAGCCGAGGCGTATTTCACGCTGGTCGATTGGGCGTAGCGGTTGTTCTCCACAACAAATATGGCTGGGAGTTTCCAGATGGCTGCCAAGTTCAAGCCCTCGTGAAAGGTGCCCTCGTTAGCACCGCCATCACCGAAAAAGCTGACGGCAACCGCTCCACTGCCCTGCACCTGTGCCGTGAGTGCCGCCCCACAAGCCAGTGGAACACCGCCGCCGACAATGCCGTTAGCACCGAGCATACCCCGGTCTATATCGGCGATGTGCATGGAACCGCCCTTACCTTTGCAGGCACCGGTGGCACGTCCATACAACTCCGCCATCATCTCGTTGACACCAACACCCTTGGCGATGCAGTGACCGTGACCACGGTGAGTGCTGGTAATGCTATCTGCATCGGACAGGTGGGCACAGACACCAACCGCCACCGCTTCTTCCCCTGCGTAAAGGTGAACGAAGCCCGGAATCCGCCCGGCGGCGTATTCGTCATGCACGCGATCCTCGAACTTACGGATGGTGACCATCCGCTCGTAGATTTCAAGTAGTTTGTCTTTTGGAATGTCCATACAATTTCCCTCCAATTTGATCAGGATTTCTCCGCGCAGCGGAGTTCTCGCCCGCGGGAAAAGCAACTTAATTTGTATTGTCAACCCATCACTAAACCACCGGCGACGTTGATAGCGAGGCCTGTGAGATAATCGGATTCGGACGAAGCGAGAAAAGCTGCTGTTTTTGCCACATCCTCTCCTACGGCAACCCGTCCCAAGGGAACATCCGAATTGCGTTGTCTCATCGCTTCAGCGTGCCGTCCACTGGTCCGCCACTCTTCACCGGTAATATCTTCTGACGATAGCGCAGCCGCTATGTAACTTACCCGCTCTGTATCGACAATGCCGGGACAGATGGCGTTCACGTTAATGTGATGAGGTGCTAATTCCTGTACTAAGGCTTGGGTAAAGCCGATGACTCCGAATTTGGAGGCGGCATACGCTGCACAACGTGCCGAACCCTGTTTACCCAACATAGAGGACACGGTAATGATCTTTCCGCCCTCGCCACGGTTTATCATGTGCCGAGCAACTGCTCTACAACAAAGAAAAGTCCCTTTGAGGTTGATTTTGTGCACGGTATCCCACGCCTCTTCCTCTAGTTCGACCACCGGCACACGGTCGGGACCAGGACGAGAGCCGGCATTGTTCACAAAGATGTCTATATGCCCGAACCGCTCAACGCCTTCATTCACCAATGCATCTACCTGATCGGTGCTGGATACATCTGCTAAAATAGCTATTGCCTGTTGACCGAACCCTTCAATTTCACGGACGACGGAAGGGACTCCCTCCCAATCGTTTGAGTCATAGGCATAAGGATCGCTGACAACGTCATTGACAATGACATCGGCGCCCTCCTTGGCGAGACGTGTCGCAATTGCACGACCAATGCCGTGCTCACCACCTGCACCTGTCACCAAGGCAACCTTCCCGTTAAGATTGTACATGTGATTTTCTTCCGAATTCATCGGGTTTCCTCCGCGCAGCGGAATCCTCGCTCGCGGGAAAGACAACTTATAGTAGATCTCAGAATTAATGAAACACTCCAAATCGGCGCAGTTGGATGAAAATTAAAAAAACAGTTCGGTAATTTGCTAGCGACGCCGGCGCGGTTGAAAACCGCGCCTACCGTATGTTTCGAGGAAAATAGGGATTACCGATTTAAATACTTAAACTTCATAAAACCGCGCCTACCGTATGTTTCGAGGAAAACCGGGATTACCGATTTAAATACTTAAACTTCATGAAACAGTGCCTACCGAACATGGGGAGCAAAAGTGTCTATTTATTTTTTGAATTCACTATAATTTGTGTTGTCAACCCATCGCTGACCCACCGGCGACGTTGATAGCAAGACCCGTGAGATAATCGGACTCGGACGAAGCGAGGAAAGCTGCCGTTTTTGCGACATCTTCTCCTACGGCAACCCGTCCCAAGGGAACTCTCGCATCGCGTTGCCTCATCGCCTCATCGTGCCGACCACTCGCCCGCCACTCTTCGCCAGATATATCCTCCTGCGATAGGGCAGCCGCTATGTAACTCCACCTCTCTGTATCGACAACGCCGGGACAGATGGCGTTCACGTTAATTTGATGAGGTGCTAATTCTTGCGCCAAGGCTTGGGTAAAGCCGATGACTCCGAATTTGGAAGCGGCATACGCTGCGAAACGCGCCGAACCGGTTCTGCCCGACACGGAGGACATGGTAATGATCTTTCCGCCCCCGCCGCGGTCTATCATGTGTCGAGCAACCGCTCTACAGCAGAGAAAAGTCCCTTTGAGGTTAATCTTGTGCACGGTGTCCCACGCTTCTTCCTCCAGTTCAACCACCGGCACACGGTCGGGCCCGGGCCGCGAACCGGCATTGCTTACAAAGATGTCTATATGTCCGAACCGTTCAACTCCCTCGCTCACTAACGCATCCACCTGATCGGCGTCGGATACATCTGCTAAGATAGTCACTGCCTGTCGCCCCAACGCCTCAATCTCACGGACGACGGAAGGGGCTCCCTCCCAATCGCTTGAATCGTAGGCATAAGGATTACTGACAACGTCACTGACAATGACATCGGCACCCTCCCTAGCGAGGCGTGTGGCAATCGCACGACCAATACCGTACTCACCGCCAGCACCTGTCACAAGGGCAACTTTCCCGTTAAGATTATACATAAACTCCTCCTAAAGCGTCTTTCAATAGCTCACCTCCCTCTTTGGATTCCGAATCAATCGAGGGACCTACTCTCCCTCTCGGCGAGGCCTCACTAACGTTGTGCCATCTGCCTCAATCAGCGGCCGGTGGTAAATGTACGGAGGCTCCAACACCGCTTGTTGGGCTTCTGTCAGTTCGGAGACCCACTCCGGCATATCTGCCTCGTAATAGCCACCGTGATAGTGGAGGTATTTGGGGGTATAGCGATAGAGCGCTGTGCGTCTTTCACCCTTGCCCTTCCACGGAAGGGTGCCGTGTGTGGTTGCCTCATTAAAGATCACCAGATCGCCAGCCGAGAGGGGGATATGGTACACAATTTCCCGGTTGGCTTCCCACAACTTTATGTCTTCAGGACAGGGATAGTTTGCTTTGTGGCTGCCCGGTATGACGCATAGGCCGCCATCGCCGGGATTCACATCTGTCATGTAAAACTGGCAATTGATTAGACCGCAGCGCATTCTGCCGTTTTGGTAAGCGTAGAAACGAGATCCGTTGAAAGTGACGTTGCCATCGCCGTGAAGGACCAGTCCTTCGGTACCGGCTGTGGCAGTCAGTATATCGGGCTCATGATCCAACTTCCAACCGCGACCCAACAGGGTATTGAGGTAAGGGATGAGTTTGGGATGGGCTAACAGATCGCGAAAGGGGTGACACCAAGGGTGTTCCCAAGTTAGCATACCGCTAATGCGACTGCGGAGGTACTTTCCTTCCAACTGTGGACCAACTGCGCGGAGATCGTGTTCGCTGTGTTTGTCTATGTTTGCATCAACAGCCTCGTTCAGACGTTTCACCTCGTCGGTTGAGAGAAGACCTTTAACGACAATAAAGCCCTGCAGATCAAATAGATATTTTTCTCGATCGCTCATCGTGGGGAACTGTTCTGCTTCGTACATAATTGCCGCCTCCCGTTTGGCGTGTGGGTTTTGATGTCCCTGCTACTATAGAACGATTACTATATCACCCCTAATTAATCGGGTCAAGCGAAAACCGAGGCTGCTGAAGTTTTCTGTTGACGCTACAGGACAGCCGTGATATAAGAATAGGGACGATAACTGTCTTACAGCTTAAAAGGCTCATGGACTATCCTACCGACGCCAAAATCAACCTAGCCAAGATTGTGCCTAAACGCAAGGAGGCTTTCCTATGAAACTCGGTTTCTTCACAATGCCACTGCATCCGCCGGGTGCGGATTTCACGAAGACCTTAGATCACGACATGGATCAAGTGGTGACACTGGACAAGTTGGGCTACACGGAGGCGTGGATCGGTGAACACTTCACTTTTGAATGGGAGAATATCCCATCTCCTGAACTCTTCATTGCAAACGCTTTGGGGTTGACCAAAAACATCGTCTTCGGTACAGGTGTCACATGTATGCCCATCCACAACCCGGCTGCGGTCGCCCATCGCATCGCCCAACTCGACCATCTCGCGCACGGGCGTTTCTATTGGGGGGTTGGTTCCAGTGCGATACCGGGAGACTGTGAGATGTTTGGATTCGCCGCGGACGGCGACCGGCGAAAGGCAACACGAGAGGGTATCGAGGCGGTGCTCCAAATTTGGGAGGATCCTAAACCGGGGCTATATGAAACCGAGTACTGGCGTTATAAGATTCCTGAACCGGTGGACGATATCGGCTTAAAGGTGCACATCAAGCCGTATCAGAAGCCTCACCCACCTATCGCGATGGGCGGTGTCTCACCCAGATCGGACACGCTGGTATTGGCAGGCGAGCGGGGTTGGATCCCGATGAGTCTCAATCTGATACCTGTAGAGGTCATCCAGACACATTGGGAAGCGGTGGAAGAAGGGGCGCAGAAGACGGGGCGCACCCCGGATCGGTCAATGTGGCGTATCGCACGGGAGATTTATATCGCAGACACAACTGAGCAGGCGCGCAAGGAGGCGTTAGAAGGAGTCCTCGCACGCGACTTCAATGAGTATTGGTTCAAACTCCTGCCTAAAGAACGATTCAAGAGAGATCCCAACATGTCCAACGATGAAGTGACAGTTGAGTGGCTACTCGACAATCTCTGGATTGTCGGAAGCCCTGACGATGTCGCCGATCAATTGCGTCAACTGTACGATGACGTGGGCGGCTTTGGCGTACTCTTGGCGATGGGACACGAATGGGAACCGAAGGAGAAGTGGCTCAATTCCATGACGATGCTTATGGATGAGGTGATGCCCAAATTAGCAGACCTGACCTAGGTACGCTCTGGGTGTTCGGGAGGTGAAGTATGCGTTTGAAGGACAAAGTCGCACTGGTTACGGGAGGCGGTTCCGGTATTGGACACGCGACAGCGGTGCTATTCGCTGCACAGGGAGCGAAGGTGGTCGTCTCCGATTTGAACGAGGCTAACGCCCTTGAAACCGTTGCTGAGATAGAAACCAACGGAGGTAATGCCACCTCTCTCACCGGAGATGTATCGAAGAACTCTGATGCTGAAGCAATGGTGAAGGACACGGTGGAGACCTATGGTCGTTTGGATGTTGTAGTCAACTGCGCTGGCGTTATCGCTGGGAAAGCACTCCCGGAAGGTGCCTCCCCTGAAGAGGTGTGGGACCGGGTGATGGAGGTCAACCTGAAGGGGACCTACTTGGTAACGTGGCATGCGGTGCGGACGATGGAACAGTCCGGCGGTGGTTCGATAATCAATATCGCCTCCATCAATGGAATAGTGGGCTATCCGATTGGTCTCGGCGGCGGTTTTGATGCGTACGTTCCCTCAAAAGGAGGCGTGGTTCAGTTCACCAAAAACTTGGCTATTGACTACGGTAAGAAGAACATCCGCGTGAATTGCATCTGTCCCGGCCACATAGACACCAATCTGATCCGGGAGTTTCTCGACAACCCAGAACGGCGGGAGTGGTTGGAGGCACGTTACCCGATGGGGCGGGTTGGTCGTCCGGAAGAGATTGCTTATGCGGCACTTTTTCTGGCATCGGATGAATCCTCTTTTGTGACGGGGGCTCCGCTTATTGTCGATGGTGGATATACCGCACAATAGATCGGATTTGTAAATCACAATCCATTCGATCAAGAACTGTCGCTAGTATTTTCCCCCGAACTGAAGTCTGTTGCCTTCAGGGTCTGAAATATCGAAGCACGCTAATCCGTCCTCATTTTTTAACGGTCTTAGTCTTAAACCTTTCTTCTTGAGGGCATCGTGAACGGCTTTTACACTTTCGACGGGAAATCCGATCTTTTGTCTTCCACCGTTTGGCTTGCTTGCACTGTGCAGGCAGAGTTTACACTGCCCGGTGTTAAAGCGAAAGAAACGGTGCGCCGGAAACGGTTGTTCTTCGTCGGGCTGCAATCCGACAACATCCCTGTAAAATGCGGTAACACCTTTCATGTCTTTGACAAAGAGTATAATGTTTCCTATCTCCATGAGATTGCTCCTGAATCATGTGATTTGACTCTGATTGGAGTGTAGGCGCACAATTGAGGTGCGCGCCATGCTATATCCAAAAGCAGATTAACATTAGCAAGACATATTTTAACATATCGGAATAATATTTGTCAAATAAAAAGAAAGTGCAGAGCATGAGGAGAAACCGAGTTTTTTCTTGAAAACTCGGTTTCTGCTGCACCATTTCTTAACATGAGCCTCGTTAAAAAGGAGGGAGCCGCTAATATGAAAGATCAGGTTGTTATTGTCACCGGCAGTGGTCAGGGCATCGGCGAGGCAACCGCCCTGCGTTTCTCAAGCGAAGGAGCATCTGTGGTTGTGGTGGACATCCAAGAAGCGAGCGGCAACGAGACGGTCCAAGAGATTCAGCGTCAAGGCGGCACAGCGTGTTTTGTCAAGGCTGATGTGTCAAACCCCAGTGATGTACGTAACATGGCGGAACAAGCCGCGGCAGCGTTTGGAAAGATAGATGTCCTTGTCAATGTCGCCGGCGTTCAGGGGATGGTCGCCGATATCGTTGAATTGCCCGAAGATGAATGGTATCATGTTCTCAACGTAAATCTCACGAGCGTCTACCTCTGCTCAAAATATTGCATTCCCTATATGCTCGAACAGGGCGGCGGTTGCATCGTCAATATTGCGTCAATGCAGAGTTTTTTCAACATGCCCGGATCATCGGCGTATGCCGCCGCAAAGGGGGGCATCGTCTCACTAACACGAAGCATGGCTCTGGATTTTGCTCCCCAAAACATCCGCATCAACGCCGTCGCCCCCGGCTATATTGATACACCCCTGCTACGTGGATTTGCAGAGGCGACTGGCGATATGGAGGGCGCTATCCAGCAATGGTGCAGTCGGATACCGATTCGACGGTTACAGCAACCCGCGGAGGTCGCCGAAGTGATTCTGTTCCTCGCCAGTTCAAGAGCCTCAGCGGTGACCGGCGTCACCTACCCAGTTGATGGCGGCATCCTAACGGCTCAACCGTTCATGGGAGATTAGGTTCCAATTCTATAATTCCCTTTTCTCAAACTCATTAATACGGAGGTATAAATCCATGAACTCAAGAAATATGGATCTATTGACATTCTTACAAGGTCTTAAACAATTTCAGGTGCCAATTTTTCAACGCCGGTACTCTTGGACGAAAGAGGAATGCAAAGAATTATGGGACGACGTGCTGCGTGTGGGGGAAAATAAAAATATCCCTTCTCACTTCCTCGGTGCAATCTACTCCATGAAGCCTGATAACCGCTCTTCTTCAATGGTGTCTCAATGGCTCGTTATTGACGGTCAACAACGGCTTACGACCATCTCTTTGTTGCTTTCCGCACTCGGCAGAATTATTGAAGCAAAAGACATTGAAATAGGTATAGATCGAAGGAGAATAGAAGACTATTATCTGTTCAACGCCTATGAAACTGGTAAGTTGCGCTACAAACAGTTACTCACCCAACACGACAAGGATACCTTGATTCAACTGTTGGAGAAGGGAGAGGCCTCTGATAACACCTCACTGCTAGTGACAAGCTACAATTTTTTTGACCTTCAGCTCAAACGCGCCGACCTTGCCGACCTTAAAGCGGTGTATGAGGGGATTCGGAAACTAACGATTGTAGACATCGTGCTCGAGCCTCCTTCCGATAATCCACAACTGATTTTTGAGAGTCTTAATTCCAAAGGAACTGAGCTTTCGCAAACCGACCTCATACGCAACTACGTGCTGATGGGACAAGATCCCGATTTCCAAAAAGAGCTTTGTAAGAGTTACTGGTATCCGATGGAGGAGCGTTTTAAGGAAGAGTATGACGAGCGATTTGACCTCTTCATAAGGGACTATCTCACGTTAAAAATGCCGCAAATTCCAACTCAAAAAAAGGTTTACGAGAGCTTCAAAAGGTATGTAGCTGATAAAAAGCAGCCGGAAGCATTAGAAGAGACTATTGCGGAAATAAATCGTTATTCAGAACACTATGTTCGCATCGCCCTGCGTCAAGAGGAAGATCCGGAAATTCGTGCTTGTCTTGAGGATATTCATGCCCTTAACGTTAAAACTGTTTTTTCGCTCTTACTTGGTGTCTATGAAGATTATACACAGGGACAAATCAAGAAAGCAGAGATAATCGAAATTCTTCGCTTGATAGAGAGTTACATCTTCCGTCGTGATATTTACGAACTTCCATCGAACAGCTTGTACAAAACCTTTGCAGCACTATCACGGCAAATTAACAAAGACAATTATATCCAAAGTCTGAAAATCGCCTTCTCGAAGCGATCGTATAGTCAACGTTTTCCTAGCAATGAGGAGTTCAAGCAAAAGCTTCTTAGTACAGAACTTTATCCCCAATACTACCCAGGATTTAGCACTCGTGATTATCTGCTACGTAAACTGGAGGATTACGAACGCAAAGAGAAATGCAAAAAGCCAATCAGTGTTGAAGGCTACACGATTGAGCATGTCATGCCGCAGGATGAAGACCTTTCTGAAGAGTGGCAAGAGGAGTTAGGCAAAAACTGGAAAGATGTGCAAAAAAAATATCTTCACAAGCTGGGCAACCTCACTCTTATCAGTACCAGGGACAATTCAAAGTTAGGCAATAAGTCCTTCACAGAGAAAAAGCTCCTAGTTTTTCTCAATAGTCCGTTGTGCTTGGATCGGAGCATAGCTGAGGCAGAGCGATGGGACGAAGATGCCATTGTAAAACGTGCAGACGAGCTTTTTCAAACGGCACTCAAAATCTGGATTGGAATTGATGACCCTGATACGTCAGTTGTTTGAAAGATAGAAAATTGCTTTGTTGTGTCTTAATCGTACTATTGATTGATTGTTGCCAACTCAAATCGTAAAATCAAGCGAGATTTTGCATGAAAACACCATTTTTCCGTTTCGTTTTGTGTCTTATAGTAGTGTGCTTTACCTGTGTAGCCAACAATCGAGCAGCTGTAGCTCCTATGCCCTCGGTAGAGGATTTTTGTGGAGTTACTGATTCCAAACACATCGACAATCGTAACTATGCCAGAAGTATAACAGCAAATCTGAATGTCGGTGAACCCCGGATGGTGCGGATGATCTATTTCTTGCCGAACGATCGCCCGTATCGTGAAGATGTGGTACAAAGGATGAAAGATGAGATTCTTAGCATTCAAGCCTTTTATGCTGAAACAATGCAAGCACATGGTTATAATATGACCTTTCAAATAGAAACCGATGTCCATGGCAAGCCAGTGGTGCATCGAGTAGATGGACAACACCCCGACGCTTATTATATTTATGATACAATAAATTCCATAGAAATGGAACTAGGACAAATATTCAATCTTAATGTGAATATCTATTTCATTGTTGTTGATAATAGTATAAATATGATTGGTAGGGGAGAAAATAAAGTAAGAGCACAGGGTGTTGGAGGTCGAAGAGGTAAAAATGGTGGTATTAGTCTAATACCTGCTACGTTGAAACCTGCTGGTGCATTAGTGCCTGGTGAGTTTCAATATAGAACAGCAGCTCATGAATTGGGACATGCTTTTGGACTGCAACATGATTACCGCCATGACACTTATATAATGTCAACAAAGAATCAATCGAGCCATGAGAAAACTCGACTATCTCAGTGTAACGCCGATTTTTTGGCAGTTCATCCTTATTTCAATCCTGATACACCAATTGAAAGTGGGCCTCCACCAACTATTGAACTCACATCACCAAATACATACGCCGAGAGCGCAAGAAACATTAAGATTCAATTAGAAGTAAAGGATTCAGAAGGAATTCACCAAGTCATTCTTTTTGTCATATTGGAGGATTCAGTTTTTGTATCAACAAATTATCTTCAAGTGAAAGCATGTTATAAGCTGACAAGCAAGAAGGAATCTGTTGTTGAATTTAATTATGATGGTGATATCCCATCTCTTAATCTTACCGCGCTTGCTCAATTCACTACCCAGACAATTCATATCGCTGCTGTTGATATAAATGGGGATGTGCAGTACAAATCTTTTGTTCTTACACAAATTCCATCACAACATCCAAAACATAAAAAGATGATAAACATATTGGGTTACAATAATCCAAGTGGGGACCATCAAAAATGGGGACTACCTATTGACGTAAGGATTCGTTTAGGAAAAGGAGGTGTTGGCCAAGATTCAAATGCAGTTGCGTTTTCACCTGACGGACAACTCCTTGCTGTATCAAGTGATATTGGGATATGGCTTTACGATGCAATAACCTATAAAGAGCTTGCGCTGTTGTCCAACCCATGGAAGGTTTCAACGATAGCATTTTCACCAGATGGCAAAACTATTCTATCGGCAAGAAGTGATAGCATAGGGAGGGATGGGTGGGATATCAACTTATGGGATGTTGGAACACGAGAGAAGATTGCCATGTTTGGTGAAAGTCGTGGACCTATATCATTTTCACCAGATGGGAATATAGTTGCTTCTGTGCTGCGAAAAGAACCTATCATCTGGAATGTTAAGACAGGTCAAAAACTTGTAACTCTGCCACATAAAACAGATGCATTTATCAAAACACCCATTGTATTCTCACCAGATGGCACTCTACTCGCCTCTGGAGGGAAGGATAATACGGTAAAATTGTGGGATGTTGAAACTTGGCAAAATATCAATACTTTTACTCATAAACATACTGATAGAACTACTATCTATTCTATAGCATTTTCTCCTGATGGGAAGATGATTGCCTCTGGATCTGGAGACTTTACAATTAAGCTGTGGGATGTAATAAAGGGCACAGAAATTACTGAAATTCATGGCAGAACTAGAGGTCTAACATTTTCACCTGATGGAAAAACGCTTGCTTGGTCACTTGGCAAACAGATTAAATTATGGGACATAGCAACACGATCTGATATTATTACATTTGAAGATCCTGTTTTTAGTATAGGGCCTTTAGTATTTTCACCTGATGGAAAGACTCTTGTTTATGCATCATCATTTTGGGGTGTTGTTAGGGTCTTGGATATTGAGAGGGGCATCGCTGTTGATTTAGGGCATACAAGACTCACCACAGGGGCATTTTCACCTGATAACACAATTTATGCATCAGGTGATAAGTATGGTACCATTAAACTATGGGATATTACAACAGGTCAGAACATTGGCAACCTTCCTGGTCAACCTAGACAATCTATTACAGTTATTGAATTTTCCCCTGATAGAAAAATACTTGCCTCTCAGTCTACGGGTGAATCAATGATTCGATTATGGGATATAGGAACACAAACGCCAATGGCTACGATTGAAGGGTATAAATGGGCAACTGATTTCACGTTCTCACCTGATGGACAAACATTTGTGTTCAGCACTATTGATCGCAGTATTAAACTGTGGGACATAGAAACGCAAACATTGATTGCAACACTTGAAGGGCATATAAATAAAATCAGTTCTGTGTCATATTCCCTCGATGGAAAGGTTATTGCATCAATGGCAACTGGTGGAACAATTAAACTGTGGGATGTTACCACGATGCAAAATATCATGACATTTAACAGATCTGCATACGATCAGGTAGCAAGGGAGGACTTTTTAGTTAATGGGAAAACTTTTGCTTCACTTGGGCTTGATAGAGCTTTAAGGTTATGGGATGCGACAATACAATCACTGTTTGAGGCTTCTTATGTGTATTCTGATGAAGATTTTAGGATATTTTCACTTGATGGTAAAATGGCTTTAGTGGATTTTCATGACACAGAGAGTTTATGGGATATGACAACACAAACGCTCATTGCTGCTATTCGGGGATTTTCACCTGATGTGAAAACCTTTATGCAGTTTAATCATGATACGATCTTGTTAGGAGATGTGGAAATCCTAAAGGAAAAATTGAAGGCATCTAGGGTAGACTTTGTATTATCGGTGGAGGCAGGGCATGATCTTATCCATATACCATTAAAGGTAATATCAGTTAATGGAATTGCAAGAGCCATAAACTCTATAGGCGACCTCTATGACGTACTACGTGATATGGGAGGACGAGTTTATAGCGTTAGTACTTGGGACCCTATCACCTCTCAATGGGTTGGTTACTATGGAGACTCAGATAGAGGGACAGTTGCAGATAAGGTCTTAAATGATGACACGGGAATTATGACAGATATGACAAATGCTGTTACAATTGGTCTGCAAGGTGACGCATTAGGCACAAACGGACGCAGCACTATAACATTACATCCAGGCCATAATTTAGTGGGTATACCCTTAAAAGACTCAAGGATAGGAAGGGTAAGTGACCTATTTTCTCTCAATGGAATTCGGAATAACGTTTATTCTATAGACACTATAAGTGGCAATTGGAATCTTGAAACGATTAGCTTGCCTGGAAAGCTTAGTGATACTTTTGTTACAGGTGGGCAAGCCTTCATTTTGTCCGCTCACGAAGGGGCAACTATTACTATCTCTGGTGAGAAATGGAGTAATATATCAGGAACGAAAGCAGCTCCACCAATAGCAAGTATAGCCATGAGCCAAATAGAAACAGCATTGTTACCTAACTATCCGAACCCATTCAATCCAGAGACGTGGATTCCTTTCCGATTGGCAGAGGACGCAGATGTTACGTTGACTATCTATGATGTGGGTGGACGCATGGTCCAAACACTTGATGCTGGACACAGCAAGGCAGGCATCTACGAAAGTAAAGACAAAGCAATCTATTGGGATGGAAAAAATGACTTAGGCGAGAGCGTGGCAAGCGGTGTGTATTTCTACCATTTAATGGCAGGAGGGTATTCGGCAACTCGGCGGATGGTGATTCTGAAGTAGGTTACTCCTCTTTGTTTGGTTTTCCTTGCATCAATATGTGATAGATGTTTCTTATGTCTTTTCTTAATTCCCTTATATCCTGTTTTAAGTCTTTCATATCATCTTTAGTTGGAAACCTGAATAAAAATATCATGATTGTAATGGCGAATCCGCCAATGATGATTAAGATTTCCAGTGTGTCTTTGTCCATGACGCTCCCCTTTGATTTTCTAAATGTTTCGGTAAAATACCACACATTTATAGGAAAGTCAAGCAAAAATCATCGAAGGGTGATTCTACCATTGAACTGTGCCGCCCATTAACAAATTACAGACCGATAAGGAGGGGCCAATGACCGCACAACCTGATTACGACCTTGATTTGAAACTTGCCGAGTTGAAGATTAACGGTTACGTTACCTTTGAAGACCTGATACCCGTTGAGACGATAGATCGGATACGTGCGGCGTTCCTGCCCCTTCTGGAAGAGGTGAAAACTCACAGTAATACGCAAGGCGAGGATGTCGAGGTACGTGGGCACACCGATGATCGGCTTGTCGTAGAGGGGCGTCTACAGATTGTCAACCGTTACACGATGTACGTCCCTTGGGAGCAGCCCTTCGCTGATCCGCAGATTTTCGAGAATCCGGTGATGCTCGACTTTCTCGACCGGTACTGGGGCACCAGCGACTATCACATTACCTGCTACCATTCAAACAACCCGTACCCCGGCAGCGAGTACCAACGGTGGCATCGTGATGCGGGGATCTCCAAGCTCGTTCCCCATGTCGGCTTAGAGGTGTGTCCCCATTTTGGTATCAAGTTTCCACTGGTAGATACCTATGACGAAAATGGGAGTTTTGAAATCTTGCCTGCCACTCAGTACCTCGCTGACCCGGAGTTGGAGAACCGCTACGACGAAGTGCTGACAACAGGCGATTTTCCTACAGCGCGCCGTCTCAACCTGAAGAAGGGAACGCTGTGGGTTCAGGATCCACGCACGCTCCACCGTGGCACGCCCAACCGTGCCGACCACCCCAGACCAGAGTTGGTGATCTGCTATTCCCTCCCTTGGTTTGCGATGCGTAAACCGATTGAGATGACCCAGACGGAATATGATAAACTCTCTGAACGGGGCAGGGAGATGCTCTCTCGGTGCGAGATAATTGGATAGTGTTACCATAGTAAATTTTAGAATTAACTAGACACTGTAGCGCAAACTGTTAGTTTGCGGTTTCGGATCACAATCTAACAGATCGTGGTACAAAAGACTATTTACCTTTAATGTCTCTTTATTTTTAGAATTTACTATAAATCATGGAGGTTCACGTAACCCCAATAACTTTTGAGGAGAAAACAAAAATGAAAACGTTTTACAGTTTAACCCGATTAACTGTATCAATTATCGGTCTTGCCCTGATTGGTGGTTTGATGATGGGTGATATTTATGCACATATAGGCGGCCATGCAAACATCGCGAAAGAACAACTGGAAAAATCACCGCGACACGGAGAATGGGTGAAAATCAACACGGAAAGTGGGCGCGAGGTCAGTGCTTTTATCGTTTTCCCGGAGGTCAAGGAGAAGACGGCTTCGGTGATTGTTATTCATGAAATCTTTGGTCTAACGGATTGGATAAGACAGGTCGGTGATGAACTTGCGAAGGCGGGTTTTGTCGCAATCTGTCCCGATTTCCTTTCTGGTATGGGACCAAACGGAGGTGGCACCGATAGTTTTGAGGGTAACAGTGTCCGACGGGCGATTCGGGACCTAGATCCGGACCAAATCACAACCGATCTCGAAGCGGTGACGAAATACGTCCGCGACCTGCCTTCGACGACAGATGTAGTCGCTGTGAGTGGATTTTGTTGGGGCGGTAGGCAATCGTTCCGCTTTGCCACCAACGACGATTCACTGAAAGCGGCTTTCGTTTTCTATGGCAGCCCCCCGGATGCAGCGGCATTGGGAAAGATTACGTGTCCTGTCTATGGCTTTTACGGTGAGAGTGACAACCGAATCAACTCGACCATTGAATCGACAAAAGCAGCTGCAGCGTCCGCCGGCATCACCTATGAGCCTGTAATCTATTCCGGTGTGGGGCACGGGTTCTTAAGACGAGGCATGGCCGCGGAGGCGAGTGAGGTTCAGAAAACTGTGACCCGTGAGGCGTGGGAGCGATGGGTGAATTTACTGAATAAATAGTAGAACAGATGCGAAGAGAAACCGAGTTTTTTCTTGAAAACTCGGTTTCTTTGCACCATTCCTTAACATGAGCCACAAACTTAACATAGGAGAGATTTTCAAATGAAAAGGACAATAACCATCTTTATCTGTTTTTGCGTAATTTCGGCTTTTTTGTGGGGGACAAACGCGCTCCCAGACTTTGAGAAATATTGGCACCAATGGCGGGGGCCGTACGCTTCCGGCGTTGCGCCGCACGGCGATCCACCCATCGAATGGAACGAAAACAAAAACATCCGATGGAAAACTGAGATTCCGGGGCAAGGACACGCCACCCCAATCGTGTGGGACGATACCGTTTTTGTCACAAGTGCTGTCAAGACGGACAAACAGATAGAACTAGCACCACTAGAGGAGCCGCAACGGCGCAGGGGCCGTCGAGGCCGCTCCGCAGCTCCATCGTCTGTCCACCAGTTTGTTATTTTCGCTATCAACCGTTCTGACGGGAGCATCCGTTGGCAGCGGACCGCCCGTGAAGAAGTACCGCATGAAGGAACACATCAGACCGGCAGCTGGGCGGCAAATTCCTCTGTCACGGATGGGGAGCATGTTTACGCCTACTTTGGCTCTCGCGGTCTTTACTGTTACGACATGGAGGGAAACCTCCAGTGGGAGAAAGACTTGGGAGATATGAGCACCAGACGCAGTTTCGGTGAAGGCAGCTCACCTGCACTCTATGGCGATGCCATCATTATCAACTGGGATCACGAAGGGGACTCGTTTATTGTCGCATTGGATAAACGGACAGGTGAAGAACTGTGGAAAGTTGACCGCGATGAGATGACGTCGTGGGCAACACCCATCGTCGTTGAACACAACGGCAATCATCAAGTCATTATCAATGCAACGCAACGCACTCGTAGCTACGATCTAGCGACAGGGGAAGTGCTTTGGGAATGCGGCGGTATGACAGCCAATACAATTCCATCGCCCGTGACAGCGAACGGTATTGTCTACGTCACTAGCGGCTTTCGCGGCAATGCCCTACAAGCGATTCGCCTCGACGATGCAAAGGGAGACATCACCCGTGGGGAGGCGATTGTCTGGGATTATGGTAGGGATACCCCTTATGTACCCTCCCCGCTGCTCTATGACGATACACTCTATTTCCTGAAACATAACAGAGGAATGCTCTCCGCCTTTAATGCTAGCACAGGGGAGGCGTACTACGGACCAGAGCGTCTGGAAGGCATCTCGGATGTCTATGCGTCGCCGGTGGGAGCGAGCGGTCGTATCTATATCGCGGATAGAGATGGTGTCACGCTGGTAATCAAACACGGTTCCACGCTTGAAGTCCTCGCTGAAAATGTCCTCAATGATGGTTTCAATGCCTCACCTGTAATCGTAGGCAAGGAGATATTCCTACGTGGGAACAGATCTCTTTACTGCATTGCGTCGGATTAATTTAGGGGGTGTTGATGCAGATGAGTAAGATTGTGGAGCGAATTGAACGTGAAGCCGGCGTGCCCGGCCTCGTATCGATTCTTGCCGAGCACCTTGACCCAACGGACAGGCAATCCCTCCTTCTTGAGGTCTATCGTCGAAGTAGCAGTCGACGGCGACCATCTACAGTGCTGTCGGATTACGAGACTAACCGCTTCGTCCGGCCTTCAGCCCTATCTCCAATACGTCTACACGAATGGGAGCAAGTCGCTTTCTCGGTACTGCCTCCTGAGTTCCAAGCCATTGAATTATCACCGGTCTGTCCGCTTGGCACGAATTCTGTGGTAGCCTCGGTTGACCAGAACTGGGCGGTTTCCACCGCTCGCAACACCGAGGTGGTCTCGGATTCGACAAACGTGCTCGCGCTCGAATGCGCACTCCAACGCCGACAGCTGCTGCGTACCAACCCGAAATCCACAGATTCAGTTCATCTTGCAGCCAGTCACCGGCTCCTCCGGGCACAGCAATATGAAAACCCTAATCTAGTCTCTCACTTCAGCGCATTCGCCTTGTGCAGTGCAGGACGAGACCGAGGAAACCTACAGTTTGAGTTAGCTGCACTGGGGCTTCACCTTCGCTTCTGTTTACGGTCGTTACGAGCCTTTCTTCGTCCAGCTATTCCACTACGTCTGTCCGTAACAGATCTCAGCTCGAATGCCCGTCAATCGGTCCTCGATACTCAACTCCTTTCACCGATTCGAGCGGAGTTTAAAGGCGTAGATTGCGTTTTTGACAGCGAGCGAATTCGCGGCCGGGACTACTATCGTGACTTGTGCTTTCACATTTACGCCACTACCCCTTCCGGACAGCAACTCCAGCTCGTTGATGGAGGCTCCGTAAACTGGACACAACAACTTCTTTCAAACGCCAAGGAGCGTCTCGTAATCAGCGGAATCGGAAGCGAGAGACTGTGCACTAAGTTTGGAAACAACACTGAGTAAATCACGTTTTGAGGGAGTCATTTATGGATTTCGCCAAAGAGTATGGGGAGTATAAGTTCATCGCAGATCTTTACGACTATGTTGTGCCTTACCGTAATCGACCGGATGTGGCTTTCTTCGTGGAAACCGCTAAAGAGTCAGGAGGGCCGGTGTTGGAGGTGGGTTGTGGAACAGGTCGTGTCTTAATCCCTACAGCACGGGCAGGAATCGAAATAGTCGGCCTCGACTTATCGTCACACATGCTGAACGTGTGTCGGAATCTCCTGATGAAAGAGCCAAGAGATGTTCAATCCAAAATTCAATTGGTAGAGGCAGACATGCGCCATTTTTCGCTGGGACAATCCTTTATGTTGATAACAATGCCTTTTCGACCGTTTCAGCATTTGACAACGGTTGATGACCAGCTATCATGCCTACAATGCATTTACCGTCACTTGGCGAAACAGGGTCGGTTAATCCTTGATATCTTCAACCCTTCTCTCGAATCATTGACCAGGGAAAATGTTGGGCAAGAATGGGGCGACGAACCGGAATTCACGACTTCTGATGGTCGACGGGTTGTCCGTCGCCACAAGATTGTATCTCAAGATCGCTTTAATCAAATTGAATATGTTGAAATGGTCTATTATGTTACTCATCCCGATGGTCAACAAGAGAGACTTGTCCATTCATTTCCGATGCGATACCTCTTCAGATTTGAGGCAGAGCATCTGCTGACGCGATGTGGGTTTGAGATTGAGCAAGTATATGCAGACTTTGATAAGGGTCCATATGGGTCAAAGTATCCGGGGGAGTTGATATTCGTGGCGAGGAAGATAGATATCTAGTAACAGGAACTAGATGATTCTTGCCTACTTTCCCCGACAATTTACTGGCGAGCAGCCGCCTAGAGGAGATAACTACCAGTTAGTACCACTTGTGGTTAGAAACACGACTATTCCAGTCGCATCTGGAACTCCAAATGGTATCAGCTCAGGAGAACTTATTGACATACTCCGCAAACCTAAAGGATTGGGATTCTTACGAATCCCCCCCGATAGGAGAGCTAATTGTGGTATCAACACAGAAAGCGAGGCGAACCCCGTCTTATTTCTGCTACTCCAATGGACAATGCCCTGCCCACTGCCCCGAAGGGCAACTTTGGCGAGGCTATTGGGTATCCCGATACCCGTCGGCATCATGCAAACTATGGTGGATTTGACCCCAACTCATAGAATATGGAATACCCAACCTCTAAAGAAAGGTATACCATATTTCACTTGCAAAGTAAACCGAAAAAGACTGCTAAAGCATGTGTGTATAGGCTTCGCCCCAACCGCTCCAAGCATAAATGCTTGGGTTTTACACCTAAAGGAGTTTTTGATAAAAATGTTTGATGATTATCATCCCAATAGATTTGGGCCAGGGCGATCCGCTGTTATGTGCAAACACGGTGCGGTCGCCACAAGTCAACCCCTTGCTGCACAAGCCGGATTACAGATCTTGCGCGATGGTGGGAATGCGATTGATGCCGCCGTTGCCACGGCTGCCATGCTCAACGTTGTTGAACCGATGTCTACAGGGATTGGTGGAGATGTCTTTGCGTTGGTGTATCAGCCGCAAGATGGTGTTATCCGTGGATTGAACGGAAGTGGACGTGCACCGTACGCCGCAGAACTCGAATTCTTTACGAAGCAGGAGTTGACTAGCATCCCCAGCACAGGAAGCCTGTATCCGGTGACTCTTCCCGGCACGGTTGATGGATGGGCGACAATTCTTGAAGCGTGTGGCACAATGACGTTAGGCGATGTCCTCCAGCCTGCTATCGAACATGCAGAGAACGGGTTTCCGGTTAGTCCACAGATTAGTCTAGCGTGGCAAGAAGCCGTTGGACTGCTTTCGAGCACACCTGATGCCGCTAAAACCTATCTGACTAACGGGCGTGCCCCTCAGCCGGGGGAGGTGTTCTACCAACCCAATTTCGCAAATACCCTGCGTCTGATTGCTGAAGGGGGGCGAGAGGCGTTTTATCACGGTGAGATCGCGAAAAAAATCGTACAATTCTCCGACGAGAACGGCGGCTTATTCACGATGCAGGATTTCGCTGACCACACCTCGAATTGGGTGGAACCGATTTCGACCAACTATCGTGGCTACGATGTTTACGAAATTCCGCCCAATGGACAGGGGATTGCTGCGCTGATCGCCTTGAACATCGCGGAAGGTTTTGACCTCCAGTCGATGGGGCATAACAGCGAAGCCTCCTTGCACTGCTTAATTGAGGCGATGAAGCTGGGGTTTGCCGATCTGGACCGATACATCACAGATCCGGAGGTTGAGGACGTTCCCGTCGCAGGTTTGCTCTCCGATGAATACACCGACAGCCAGAGGGCGCGGATTAATCTCGATCGTGCTAACACAGATCCGATCGCGGGCGCACCGCCGATGGGCAGTGATACTGTCTATCTCTGCACCGTTGACAAGGATCGCAATGTTGTCTCATTTATCAATAGCCTCTTTGCGGGTTTCGGTTCGGGCATAGTAGCGGGGGATACAGGGATTATGTTGCAGAATCGAGGGGCAGGGTTCTCGCTCAACCCGAACCATGTCAACCGGATTGCGCCGCATAAACGGACGATGCACACAATTATCCCCGGTATGATTGCCCAAAACGGCGTTCCCCTTGTAACCTTCGGCGTGATGGGTGGACAGATGCAGCCGCAGGGACATCTACAATTGGTGTCCAACCTCGTTGATTTCAATATGGATGTGCAATCCGCGCTCGATGCCCCGCGCTTCCGCGTTTTGGACGGATCAACTGTCACTATCGAAGAGGGTGTACCGATGAACGTTCTATCGGGATTGGCGCGAAAGGGACATCAGTTGCTACCACCATATACCTTCTTCGGCGGTGGACAAGCGATCTTTATTCATCCGGAGTACAATACACTGATCGCAGGTTCCGAGCCACGCCGCGATGGTTGTGCCGTGGGGTACTAGGTATCAAGCGGCGGCATGGATGTTTGCCCGTGTTCCCTCAACATCGAAACAACCGTACTGATTATCCCGCATGATCCGTGTTGCGATCTGCATCGCCTGTGCTTCCGTCATGTAACCGTCCGCTATCTCTCCTTCAAGGGCACGACGGATCTCATTACGCGCCTGCATCGCATACGCCATCGCGCTTGTGGGCCAATGGGTGTCTCCGCCAAACGCAAACAGCTTGTTTGATGGGACAGCGTGCAGGCACCGACGTAAAAAGTCGCGGGAGCTGTATGGATCGATGCTCCACGCCCAACAGAGATCCACCCAGATGTTACGATAGTGTTTTGCGAGTGCGACCAGCTCATCAGTGTAGGGATAGGAGATGTGCATCAGGACAAACTTGGCGTCGAGGTAACGCGCAAAGAGATCGCACATGTTTCCGGCAGGAATTCGACTGATAGGCATTCGATCGTTTCCCGCGTAGTAGCCGGTGTGAATCTTGAACGGCAGGTTGTGTTCAATTGACTGCTCAACACCGCGCGCCCAGCACCAATCTCCCAGACAGAGCCGCGTTTCGACACTGATTTCCTCTTCAGGTTGAGTTAGCACCTTTCGGAGGGCGGCGGACGCTTCAACGTCGTTCCGTTCGATCCAGTTGAGGGTTCGACTGTAGGCGTGTTGTGCCTTCACCGCAATGGCGGTGGGAGCGTGTTTTGCAAAGATTGCCTCTATCCCCTGTCTCAGTGTTCTGAGATCCACCACCTCAATCCCTGTTTCGGCGTGGATCTGTTCTCGCTCGATTTCGCCATTGCAGAAGCTACGCCACGATAGGTCATAGAGGAAGAAGTCGAGTCCAGAACTATCCGGGGCACACAGCCATATCTTATCATCCGTCTGGGTGTGATCGAGGTTAGCGACATCGTGCAGCAATCGGAAACGTTCACCGGGGCGTCGCAGCATCTTAATCTTCTCTTGCGCCGATGCTATATTTGCTCCAGTGAGTTCATCAATCCCGTAGGCGTGTTCGGCGATGAGTCTTACCGCTTCGCCATATCCTGTGAACTGTGTCGCCTCCCACGCCTCTCGGATGCCCTCAAAGCGTCCAGCGATATCCGGGTCCGAACCATCCATCAGGCGTTTCATCGCGTCGGGCGATGCACCCGCTGTGTTGAGGTCTGCGGGGACGTAATTTCCAAACAGGTCTTGTAAGATGTCTGGACCGTCCTCTAACCACACATGTTCTCGATCCAAATGTTCATGTGTGTCAACTAAAGGTGTAGCCTGAATATGATGTGCCAAATCGGTTGACATATTTTCCTTCCTTGTGTAGGCTATGCTACAATACGTTATACCATCTGTAATTCTGTCAGAAATATAGACAGCGGAACTTCCTTTCGGAGGCGTCCATGCGCTCGTGTGCTATTTTTGATCTGGATGGGACGATCATCGACAACTCTTCTGAGCGGGTATTCCTCAAATATCTGCTTGAGGGCGGTGAGCTGCCGTTTCGTAACCTGTCCCAATGGCTCCTTGATTTTATACGGCTTCGAGATCTGCGTCAAGCCAAAGCAAACAAGGTGTATCTGAAAGGCTCAGATTATCAGCATATCCACAGCTTAGCACAGATCTGTTTTACGGAACGCTTGGTGGAACGAATCTCACCCAGAGTTTTTGACCTCATCGAATTTCATCGCACCGAAGGACGAGCTATTGTTATTTTATCGGGATCTCTGGAACTTTTGGTACGGTTTTTCCATGAACACCTGAAGACGGATCTTATGATCGGCTACGCTCTAGAGGTCATTGAAGAAGAAATCACAGGGCACTGTGTGGGTTTAAATCCTTACGGCGAGAATAAAGCCAAATTGGTTCAGCGACTTGCCGAAACACACAATTTTGACCTGAGCGAATCTTATGCCTACGGGAATCACCATTCGGACGCACACAAACTCAAGCAGGTTGGACACCCGGTCGCTGTCAATCCCGATAGGAAACTACGCGAAATCGCCATCGCCAACGATTGGCAGGTTGAACAGTTTCATACAGATTAAATGGAACGTTACCTCCCCCACTGCGAGAAGTCAATAGAGAACATGGATTTCCACCCCTTGCACGATGACCTTGCCAGCAACGACTGAGACCCCGACGTGATTCCTGCCCTGTATAAGCAGATCGGGGTTTATCTCCTGACGCGAGGCGTGGACTTGCCCTTGTTGCAAAGCACTATCCGTATTATCGGGTGGGAGCCAAGGATCGGTCGGTTCAAGCTCTGACAACGGCTGCCGGTTGAGCGTAACCTCGATTTGACTTGTTTCTGTGAGATCGGTGTAAGTGAGGGAGAACCATATCGCCCGAGGAGTAGGGGATTCGGTGAGATCTTCTTTCACCAGAACGGGGACATCCACCTGTTCTGCGCGCTCTAGGGTTTGTGGGAGCGTTGCGTGCAGCCAGTTATGTGGCAACATCGGTTTCTCTCCCAGGAGGCGGTCAGCGGCATAGAGTTTATTCTTACCCCGCATCGCTTGGGGCGCATCTATCTCTCGAAGCAGCTGTATCTGAGGGCCGAATTGTGAGTTTTTGTCGGGACGGTGCACGTAGGAGTGGGCGTTCCAGTTGAAGGTGTAGATGCCATCGGCACACTGACCCCAGTAGTTAGATGCCAAAGCACGGAACATCGGTTCGGAATCCTCAAAGCCGAAAATGATGTTGTAGCCACTGGGCCAAGCGTACACGCAGGGATACACCAATATTCCTGTATCGTCAGTCAGGCTCTTAAACGCCTCCACGTCACAGTCTATGTTGCCGCTGCCGAGGATGAGACAGTCCACCAACCTCTCCTCGACCCAACTTGGAATATCGAATCCATCCAGCCGACACGCCTCCAAAGTGGGATTCACACGCACCGCTAATGGAATAGATCTACCCCTCTCTTCGCCCCGCTGATTCAGATGCTCCCGCACTCGACTGAGAAACTGTGTGAGTAGATGGGCGTTTTTAGGAGCTTCGCTCGGAATGAAATAGGGAGGGCTGCGGAGGAAATCGATCTCTAATCCATCAAAATCGTACTTTCGGAAAATTTCCTCAATGACGGCGAACTTCAGATCGCGCACTTCGGGCACCGCAAAATTGAGATTGCGGTGGACAGAAGGGTGCACCTCCGGATGTCCCGCTCCGATCGCCCACTCCGGATGTTCCACTTTGAAAGTAGGGCGTAATCGCTCATGACCAAAGGAGTCGTGACAGTCATTGACACGAAGGGAGTAGAAAATATCTACACCCCGCTTCTTTGCTGCTGGGACGACAATCTTCGGCGGGTCGTTGCCCTCTTCAATAAGACGCAGCAGCGACGGATCTACTTCTCCAATCCGCTCCCCGGTCAACTCCAACACATCACTGTCGTAGTTGGCGGTGTTGCCGCCCGCTCCGTCGTGCCAGAAGAGACAGTCGATATGGCTGTCTTCAAGAAAACCGACGATACCCTTGAGGTAATCGTTGACATCCGTCGCAGCGGGCAGTACGCCGCTTGAGTCCATCTGATAGATAAGACGATAGGGCTTCATGCCTCGTATTATAGCCCAATTCCTGAAAAATTGATAGAAAATTGTCGGGATATGGATCTCTGCCTACCGGTTCTGTTGATTCCTGATTGCCAGTAATAAAAATTATAGTAGGTTTTAGATAGGACTTGCACACTTCAGTTTTAAGAGTAGAGACGGACGCAGATCTCGCAGATGAAGGTCGCATGAGCGAGGTTAAAAAGGTTACGTTTCGCCTGCGAAAATCAAATTTTCCCATTTTTCCCGCGCAAATGGGAAAATTGTCCCTATTTCAGGGTGAAACGTTTTGTCATAGACCTTCAGCCGTATTATAAACAGTTACAAACAATTACATATTATGGTCGGGATCCTTGATGGTGCCCCTGTTGTAGTTGCCCGTTTCTTAACGGGCGTTGGAAGTTGTGTCCAACGGTGATGAATCGCCGAACTACAGGACTTTGAGCGTTCAACTGCATAAGTCCTATTAGAATTAATGGGACACGCCAAGCTGGTGCGGTTACAAACCGCACCTACCGGGGGGGCGCAAGTGTTTCTTTATTTTTAGAATTCACTATAGTTCGGGGAGATAGCTGAGGATGGAACGCCGCGCGGTATGTATGCGCGTTTTAGGAGAAGCGAAAGTGTGGGATCTGAGTTGTATTGTGCTGCCTGCGATAGGGATAATGGCTCTCGCCAAGATTCCTTCCTTCGATGATCTGACTGCCTTTGGGTTCAAAGCGGAAGCCCAACCGTGAGAGTCCCAAATCAGAGAGGGTCCCTGTTACCGCCCCCTGTTTCTCTGTGGGGACATAAAACAGAAAGTATCCCCCGCCACCCGCTCCCAGAATCTTGCCACCCAGTGCACCCGCAGCGATAGCACTCTCATAGATAGTATCCAGCACTGAGTTTGAAATACTATCACAGAGAGAGCGTTTCAACGCCCAAGTGCGATGTAACAAATATCCAACCTCATCAAGGCAACCCCCATGGTGGTCTCCCTTTACGAGGACATCGTAAAACGTGGACACGAGCTCTTTCATATGCAGAAGCGTCTGGGGACTCGCAGCACGTTTCTGTTCGTGCAAGATGGCTTCAGCGCGTCGCTGAATTCCCGTATAGAATAGGGTGAAATTCTCTTCCAAATGCGCTACCGTTTCGGGAGTTACTGGAATTTCTTGTGTGTGGACACTCTCATCTCTGTTAAACCGAATCCGCCGCAACCCACCGTAGGCGGCGATATACTGATCCTGTTTTCCGATAGGCTGGTTCAAGCATTCTATCTCAATCTCACACGCTTGATGCGCGAGAATCTCCACTGGCACTTCGATCCCTTGATAAGCGTAGAGGGCGTTGAGCAGTCCGACGGTTAATGCACTTGAGGACCCCAACCCACAGCCACGAGAGGGAATATCGGAGGTAACTGTGATCGACACACCGCCGGCCATACCTGCTTTCCGCATCGCCTCTCGAATCAGATGGTGTTGAATATGATCCGGGGCCGAAACTGTTTCATGGTGGTCTGGGGTATCGATAGCAATCTGATAATTCTGTTCCCTTGTTATATGGACAGAGATATATTTATCAATAGCGGTGCTGATGACCTCACCCCCATGTTCTCGATAAAAGTTGGAGATGTCGGTTCCGCCCCCAACAAAACTGATTCTTATCGGTGTGCGTGAAATAATCATGAGTTCCTCCCATATTAATTTTGGAAAGGCCGAGATGACTTGTCAGCGGGAAAATTGGCTAGGAGCTAGCAATCATTAGCCTCTACTTTATTAAATTTATAGTAACACCCACGAACAATAGCTCGGAGTGAATTTTGATAGGGACCGTAGATGTTGGCGCAACGTAAGACAGTGTAGATGCGTAAGATCCTTAGCTCGCGTCCAATTCAATAATACACCGTCCAGTCTGTTCCCCGTTCCGCATCTTTTCTACCACTGTATTGATGTCGTCGAGTGAGGCGGAATCGGTTATCAATTCTTTAAGCTTGAGCTTTCCGGCGTTTGCCAGTTTGATGTAGCGCGGGATTTGGTCGTGAGGACGACTCTCGGTAATCACCTGAAACCCCATCACGGTTCGCCCGAAGTGCAATGGCTCCGGATTCAATGATACATTGTAGCCCGCTTTCGGACCGGAAATAAGCATTGTCACACCGTCGGTGCGTGTAAGTTTATATGCCATTTCAAGCATCTCAACATTCCCCGTGCTGTCGATGACGATATCGGCTAAGGCGTCTCCAACGATACGAGGAATCTCACGACTTAGGTCACACCGCTTGGCATTGATGCAGTGGGTGGCACCCAATTGACGGGCAAAGTGAAGTTTTTGATCGGACAGATCGACCGCAACAATGGGTTGGGCAGAAACCAGCGCAGCACCCTGAATCAGATTCAGTCCAACTCCCCCGGCACCGAGGATTACCACCGAATTTCCCGGCTCAATTCCGGCTTTGCTGATAGCACCGAGTCCGGTGAGCGTTGCACATCCAAACAGCGGTGCGAGACTCAGATCGAAGTCCGCGGGGATAGAGGTCAGCCGATTCTCTGAGACAACCGCGTATTGGTTAAAGGTGGTCACCCAGCCGGCGTTAAGGGATTTCCCCTGCCACCGATAGTTAGGCGTTTCCGATTCAATTCCCTTCCCGATCCCACAATGCAACACCACATAATCGCCTTCTGTCACCGTTCTCACACCGGATCCCACTGCCTCAACCGTTCCTGATCCCTCATGTCCGAGTAGATGTGGTAGGTATGGGTCTTTTCCCCGTTTCCCATCGATCATAGCAATCTGTGAGCCACAGACACTAGTGTAGTGGACTTTGACAAGGACTTGGCCCGGTAAGAGATCTCTCGGCAGTTGAACCGAGTCTATGACCAATGGCTCTCCTTGTGCCGCGAGAATTGCAGCTTTCATCTCCATATCGTTAAACCTCCTGATTGATTGGGGTGGATATTTATTTTATTCCTATCCTCCAGACACTTTGACTTTGAATCGCTAACCTATAGGGTTGCGGTTTCACAATCTCACGAATTTGCGAACAATCAAGCGTATTGCCCTTTTGCGGTCGGTGGGTGTAATACCACCAGAATCGGACATAGAGTAGCATCCAAAAAATGCGGAAAACTCGAAAAGGGTTTCGATACTTTGTTTCGCCGTGAATTCGAGGATGGTGAGTGACGACTATTTCTCCGACTTTGTAACCCCGCAAATAGAGCATCGAAGTGAGGCAACCGTGCATCTTTGACCGTAACGGTAACAATGATTTGATCGCCGCTGATCGGAATATCTTGAGTGAGCAACTCGTGTCGTGGACCGGGTCCCCGAAGATCAGATAGCGGATGAGGTTGAACGCTCTCGAAACGAACCGTTTGGTCGCAGAGTCTTGGCGGTATTTGCGCCAGCCACAGATAGCATCATATTTCCCGTCGATTGCTTCGAGCAATGTCGGAATATCTCGGGGATCGTTTTGTAAGTCACCGTCCATGCTGATGATATAGTCCCCTGTGGCGTAGGAGAACCCGGCAGAAAAAGCGGGTGTTTGACCTAGGTTTCTTTTTAATCGGATAATCGTTAAGTTGCAGATCTTTGTCTGAGCACATCGTAGGATTTTGTACGTGTCGTCAATGCTTCCGTCATCAACAAAGATGATTTCGTAATCGTAGGCTTGGGCATCAAGTACCGTATGCAGCCCTTTGACAAGTGGCATGATGTTGTCTTGTTCGTTACATACAGGTATTACAACCGAAATCTTTTTCTTGCATTTCGCTGAAATGGGGTTGAAATTGATAGCTGCCAATAGCTTACTCCTTATCAAGTGAATGACAATGCCTAGGAGGCGGGCACCCGTTTCTGGGTCTGGTTACAAGCGGACCTCAGACGCACGCTGACTTGGGGTGTCAATAGCACGAAACCCAATAATCCCAACAGAGCGGTCATAAGCACCTGACAACAATGTATGAACAGGCCAACTGAGAGTGCCGCCCCTATCTCCATATCGGTAAACATGACCAAGCTACCCGCCCAACTCCCCTCTATGACCCCAAAACCGCTCAATGAAAACGGAAACCATGCAGCAATCATAACAATTGAAATAACAATCAACAACACATTTAGCCTTTGATTGACATTTAGCGTTGATAAAAGAAAAAGATGACAACTCACGTTAATCCCATAAGTACAGAGAGAAAATGTGAGGGCTTTCAACAACAAACGCAGACGGCGAAACCGGTCAAGTTGAAGCGAGACTACTCCCAATTTATGACCGATGGAGTCTAGTAAAGCGGTGTGACGCCACGGATATATTCGGACAATGCAGGTCCATATTGGTTCTATACCTCTGGGGAGCACACTGAAAAGAACGCGATTCACTATAATCAAGACCCCAGCGAGGCCTAAAATAGTCAACACATAACCTCTAGATTCGTGTCCCAACGTCAATAGACCAAAGGTGCCACCCAAGATAACAAATTGCAGGTCAAATAAACGTGCCTCAAACAGACTGCGAACTCCTTCGCTCACGGGGATTTTCAAGTGTCGGCGCAGCAGGGCAATATAGGAGAGCTCACCGACCATCAGTGGAAGCGTGCGCACAAAAAAGTTGTGACACAAAGTTATTGGGAAAAGGACCCCCAATGGCAGATCCTCCCGGTCCAAAAGCATACGGAAACGCAAAGCGCGGCAGATATTTAACAGAAAGAATAAGGCAAACAGTATAAAGAAAAATCGAAGGGGTACGTTTCTGGCAAGGCGGATGAAATGGGGGTAGTCAACCTGTCGCACCAGATAGATGACCAAGATCAGTGAAACCCCAAGCCCCAACAATGGTGAAAGGAGATGATTTAACCGATGTTTTTGAAACAGTGATTGAAACTGCATTGTGTGCATAGTCCTCAATATCGTATGAAACTGTTCCGAATCGTTGTCAATTATAGTAGATTTTAGAATTAATGAGACACTCCAAATCGGCGCAGTTGGAAACAGCGCATACCAAACATGGAGAGCGAAAGTGTCTGTTTATTTTTTAAACTCACTATAACAATCATTTTGTAGATTCATGTTTAGCCAATACCGTATTGAGATCTTGAATCTCTGCACCTATGAAATTCCCAACTTTTCCATCTTGAAACGGAGGGTGGAATAGGGGATACCGAGTTTTTTTGCGGTCTGACGGCGATTCCATCGGTTTTCTTCAAGTACCTGCAAGATCCACTCGGACTCGTTCTTGCCCGCTAATTGGTCAGATTGTGATAGCAGCTTTGCCGATACACCTTTTTGTATGTTGACATGTTCCGCCCCAATCAGCGAAACCTCCGGCGGACAAAGAGTAGCAGAGCACTCAACAATATTCCGCAACTCACGTACATTCCCAGGGTATTGATAATCCAGAAGGGACGATTGTGCTGCCTCTGAAAACCCTTCAAAGATACGTCCATTTCTAGCGGTGTACGTCCCCAGAAAATGGTCAGCCAACGGTAGAATATCTTCGGGACGTTCCCGAAGCGGTTGCAGGTGAATAGAAAAAACGTTGAGGCGATAGTATAGATCGTCGCGGAATTGTCCAGATTCGACAATGTGTGCGGGATCCTTGTTGACCGCACTAATAACACGTTCTTGGACGGAAATCTCCTGAGTGCCACCAACAGGTATCAGTGTCCGGGTATCAAGAATCCGTAGTAGCTTCGCTTGTGTGTGGAGTGGGAGGTCCGCAATTTCATCCAGAAAAAGTGTGCCACTGTTTGCCATCTCAAAGTAACCGGGTCTATTCCTCGTAGCATTAGTGAACGCTCCTTTGACGTGACCAAAGAGTTCACTTTCGATCAGTGTCTCTGGCAACGCTGAACAATTAACAGCAATAAACGGACACTCTTCCAAAGAGGATTGACGATGAATTTCCCGTGCCACCACCTCTTTTCCTGTGCCAGTTTCGCCCGTGAGGAAAATCGTATCAACATTTGCTTCAACCGCTTGCCGGATGCGTTCTCGCACCTGTTGTGTGGCTGAACTATTTCCCACAAAGCATTGATTTTTTATTTGAAAGTTCTTACGTGCCTGTACTCCCTTGGGAGTCTCGCGTGGGTTGCAGTGGCTCCGATGTGATCTGCCCAATCGTCTCCCATTCTCATGTCCCGCATTGATATTGGGAAACTGAATTGATTGGGGTAAAACGTCCCTCGCCTCCAGCCGGAAGGCTTCAATTACCTTCCTCACGGTATCATTTCCAGAGATGAGCACAACCGGCGTTTCTTGCCCGTTGTGCTGAACTTTTGCCAAGAATTCAGTGTCGTTGATGCCGGGCATACAGAGATCAACGAGAACCAAGTCATAATGCTGCGCGTTAACCTTCTTTAGGGCAGTATGCCCATCGCGAACAACTTCAACTTGATGCCCTAAATTGCACAAATAGTCTTTCAAGGTCCCACAGATGATTCTTTCATCGCCAGTCAACAGAATGTACAATGAATTTTCCATCTTTATCCCTTCCTTTTATGTACGGTCCCTTATCGCTACGTTTATCTTTGAAAAGTTATAGTGGATCATAAAAACAGATAGACACTTTCGCTCCCCGTGTTTGGGAGGCGCTGTTTCTAGCTGTGCCGATCAGTGCGGTTAATGAAGATTAAAAAAATAATTCGGTAATTTGTTATGGACACCGGCGCGGTTGAAAACCGCGCCTACCGTGTGTTTCGAGGAAAATCGGGATTACCGATTTAAATACTTAAATCTCATCAAACCGCACCTACCGTTCTCCTGTTTGGTAGGCACTGTTTCCAACTGCGCCTACCGGGGTCATAGCCTAGATTGTCACGCTCCATTTCCTAGCGAGTCCGAAATCAACGGTTGAATGGACTCACTTGGAAATTTCTGGAGTTACCTTTTTTTCTTGGATGAGCCACTTTTCGGGGGACGCAGCCTGACTTCCTTATCCTCGAAGAACTGTTCCAATGCACGGTTAATCACCTCCGAGATCTGCTGCTGTTCCCAGTAGGCGTATCCCCGCAGTTTGGCGATTAAGTCCACATGAATGCGATATGTCTGGCGCTTGGTTCCGATGGTCCCCGTGTAGTCGCTTGAGAATAGCTCACTTCTCCCGTTCAAAGGCGGTGAGTTGTTCTTTGCCTTGCTGGAACGCGCTTTCTGATTCATATTCATTGTCTTTGTCATAATAAACCTCCAAATGGAGATGGAATTGGTTCAAAAACCTGATCACTCCTAAGTTGCAACAGTAAGGATAACAACCTATAAAACAAAAAGTCCAGTCGTCTTTAGGGCATCTGGACGTAACATGTCCAGACGCCTTCAAAAACGGGTTGTTCATATAGAATAAAAGAGTAAGGCACTAAGAGAAACCGAGTTTTCAAGAAAAAACTCGGTTTCTGCTACACAAGACCTACTACTGCCGATTGCCATGAGAAGAATACCAACTTACAACACAAAAACTCCAGCCATTTTTAGGGAGTGTAGACATAATATGTCTACACTCCTTCAAAAACAGTTGCACATTGAACCCACGGGCGTTTACACTATAAATTGCGTCAGATAAGCTTATTGTGTTCGTTACTATTCCATTTTAGATGTTCCATTTGCAAGCTTAGGATGCTGGAGACCTGTTTTACAATTTCCCATAACATAGCTTGCGACAAGGAGGAAAACAATGATACTCCAAACGATTGATACCGCAGAACCCAACTTTCCCATCAATATCTTTACAGCCGAAGAGGATACCCCAGAAACCGGCGAGTCCGATTGGCTTCCCCTCATGTGTTGTAGTTACTCGAGTGCTCCTTTTTGGATCGACTCCATCTGGGAAACCGACGTTGATGAGTAAGCAGTAACGAGTGATGCGCTGCATATGAAAACCGTGGTGCATCACTCATTATTCAATTGGAGGCTTTCAAATGAAATTATCCCAGTTTACCGTTGTCCTTAATGATTATCCGGAAACAGACCATCACCTGTTGTATCACACGCTGTCTCGCGCACTCATTGAAGTTGACAAGGCGGGAGGGGATGTGTTACAAAATCTATCAACAGATCCCCCCACCGATGCACGGGCTTTGACTTTCCTCAAGGAACTTCAGACGCAAGGGTTTATCGTTGAAAAATCGATTAACGAGGGGGAACGTTATCTCGAATACCTGAATCAGAGCACTTCTCAGCCGGGGGGTGAGTTGAGCGTGACTTTGCTGACGAACTTGCAGCGTTGTCCGCTCGCTTGCAGTTATTGCTATCAGAAAGGGACACATACCGGGGAACGTTTGGCGGGCGATCTGTCCGAAGAGTGCCTTGATTTTATCAAGAGGCACTGCTTAAAACTAGGTGTCGAGCGGTTATTTATCAGCTACTACGGGAGTGAGCCACTTTCTAACTTGAAGGCGATTGTTTCAACTGCGACTGAACTTCAGAGGTTTTGCCGAAAGCAGGGCATCCACTTCCGGTTCGGGATGGTGACAAATGGCGTACTCTTGACACGGAAGGTTGTTGAACAATTGCTTCCGCTCGGATTTGCTCAAGCACAGATTACTATCGACGGAAATCAAGAGACGCATGATGCCTCGCGCCCGTTTCAGAGTGGCAAAGGCACCTATTCCACGATTATGAAAAATCTGTCTCAATACGCGGGCCTCATCCATACCACCGTCCTCTGCGTCCTTGATGAATCCCGGATTGATGCGGCATACGAGTTGGTTGACACTTTAGCCTTGAAGGGTTACTCCCAAAAGCGGGTCCAGATGACTTTCTCACCGGTTATGCCGACATACGACAATGAAACTGTCGAGGCGGCACAGCTGTCCCTAGATAAGGCACAAATGTTGATAACAGAGAAAAAAATGGCAGTTGAAGTTGCGAAACTCTCGATTTATGCCGCAAAGAAGGGGTTACACGACGATCTTCGTCCTCAGCACACATGGTGTGCCATGCAGCACCACGATGGACGGAATATCACCTTGGATCCCTCTGGAAAGATCTATACCTGTCCGACGTTTATCGGCCGGGATAAAAAATATGAGGCGGGGCATATCTCTGGGGAGATTGGTGGGATTGATTTGGTTCTCAAGGAGCAGTACGTCCGTTCAGAGCAGTGTCTCTCTTGCCAGTATCTCCCCATCTGCGCCGATTGTCGCGCCGATGCTCTCTACCAGACGGGAGAGATTACCGAGGCAAATTCAAAGGAAGAGGTCTACGATAGTATTGTGCCTCTGTTGGTCAAGGCGCACTATGAATCCTCTAAGAATAGGGCTATGTGATAGTGGATCCTAGAATTAATGAGACACTCCAAACCGCCCCGGTTTGCACCCAGGCCCAGTAGGTTCGGTTTCCTAACCAAACCGGCCTTCTACGCAACCTACTAGACCTAGCATGGCTTCTATAACTAGTTTTCCGTCCCCACAAGAGTCAAGCAAGTTTTGTTGGATTCAAGGTTTTTGCCTAAGATTCGGTGCGGTTGGAAACCGCACCTACCGGGGTCATAGCCCGATTTTCCCATCCCCGGTAGGCGAGGTTTCCTAACCTCGCCGATTTGCAGTGTCCAATTAATTCTAAAATCTACCATAGTACGAAAGACCCGATTAGCTTATACAAATGTCCAAAATCGATACCCTCCTCAAATTTATTGCCTATCAAAAGCAACACCCCCAAGCCAACGACAAAGAAATTGCCCAAGGGATTGGAATGTCAGCGCGACATGTCAGCCGGTGCAGAAAAGAGGTGAACCTTCTCAAACACCAGTTGGCTGAACCAACCTTGCAACCGGGACAGATCCAATTTATATTGTCACTGCTGAACCGACGGGAACCGGATCAGCAGGAGATTGCCCAACAGCTTCAAAAGCAGATGGGGGTCTCCTACACCGGAAGCCTTCGTGCCACGCGCCCCAATGAGGAGGCACCTGTTAGCTGGCTCGAAATCGGCGAGTTGATTCCAGTTGAAATGGGGGCTTTAGACCGCTTGCACCCAGTACTAAGTTTCTGGCTGCAAAACCTGTGCTATGATCCCCTCCTGATGTCTCACCGAAATGGCGAAATCGAAGGACGGCTCGCAACAGGTTGCGAGGCGGTGCAAGGAAATTCGGAGTGGCATCTGACCTTGAGAAAAGACCTGCGTTGGAACGATGGAAAACCGATTACCCTTGAAGAGGTGATCGCGGCGTTTGCTGCGAGCCGCATCGCGCCGATTATCGCAGAGATGAAACCGGATGGCAAGGACCAACTTCGAGTTCAACTTACTCAAGAGGACCCGTTCTTTCCACTTCGTCTGCGCAATATCTCCCCACTACCTTCCCACGCGTCCCAACCCTACCGTGTGATCTCAGGTCCCTATCGACTGAAGTATTTCCGTCCGGATGCCATGACCTTTCGCTTTGAGCCGAATCCAGATTACTATCGTGAGGGAAATCCCCACATTGATTGGTTGACCGTAAGGCGCTTCACACTACCCGCCAATGCGGTTAAGGCAGTTGAAAATGGGACACTGGATCTGCTTTTTGTCCCTTTTTATGCGATGCAGTCCCTCTACCAATTCCCAACGACGGTGCCTTGTCAACAGTGGCCCTTTTTTGAAGATAACTACTACGCCCTATTCCTCAACCGCTATCATGGACCTCTTTCGGACAAAAAGAACTGTAGGCTGCTTAAAGGAGCCATCGATTATCAGACAATCAACCTCTACCTGCGCATGGGACAGGTTGTTGAGGAAGAAAATCTCCCATCACTTCCTCACTCCCCTTTTGACATTCGGATTGCCTGCTCACGCGGCAGCTTTCGCTATTTGGCTCATCTCATCGGAAAGTCAGCGGGTTCTTCTGTGGTGAATCCTATCTCTGTCAAAGGGGAGATGCGGGAGGAGGCGGATGCCTTTTTAACGCAGTTCTTTTTCGGTTTTGGATACAGCAATCTTTCGCAATTCTTCCACTCCGACGGAGAACACAACTTTTTCGGCTACTCCAGTCCCCAAGTTGATGAGATGCTCTCTCAGCTCAACGGAATGTCGAACCCAAGCGCAAGAAGTAGGATTGGGCGGCAGGTATTGTCCCTCATACAGGAAGATTTCGCGGCGATCCTGTTGGCACCCTGCTTCCAATATACACTCTCGCCGTTAGAAATCCAGTTCGACGATAGCCTCACCGATACGATCGATCTGATTCAAAACATGAGCCAACTCACCGTGGAACGTCACCGGACCGGTTAGTAATAGTTGCTAGCAACATTTACTAATAATCGGGCGAATCGCTTCAATGACTTTTTTAACATTTGCCGTTGAAAGCCTGATGCTGACTGACTTTGGAGCATCAGCGTTTTCTTTGGCACGGTAATTGCCCCTACTTGAGATTGTCCCGAATCAAAGATTCGGAAGAGTTCTATCTCTAACAGCAGAAGTAGATTGCTTGCTTCTGCAAATCCGAAAGGAGTTACTCATAATGTTACGGAAAGCATTGATACTCGGAATGGTTTTCATTTTCGCACTGAGCCTATTGGCCGTGTCAATGATTACATGTTTTACCCATGAAGCAGAGGCACACGACTGGCAGCACCCGGGCGTTCACTGGAATTGCGGGGACGACGGGGTTTTCCACTTTGATCCAGGCTTCGCTGGCTGCACTTGGGAAACACATTAAAATTGGGCCTCTTCGTTATGCTAAAAGCCTATGGCGAGGCTTTTAGCATAACGACCTACCTGCTTTACCATCTGTTTGGTCCTAATTTGCTTGGTCCTAAGTACCTTGATTTCATCCAATGAATGCGGGGTTCTATACATTTCTCAAGCGTCCACAAATGTAGGCCGGCATTGAGCAGAAGCCGAGTCAAAAGGGCACCAACAGACTCCAGAAACCTTTTGACCGCAAAAGAGGCGAAATTCGCTCATTTTGCCCCTTTTTGCCTCATTGCTGAAAAGTTGGATCCCTGTCGTAGCAAGGGTGGAAAAGGTTCGCTGTGGAAATCTTGACCCTTTGAGATTGCTTGATAATGCACCGGCACTGGGTTGATTAGCCTTTGACAGATCAATAACACCCTTACTTGCTTGGACAAAAATTAGGTATTTACAAATGACTCTAGATGAACACTCCTCCCCGTAATGAAGCGATTACGTTGCCTTCCTACTCCGAAGGAGGGCAACATTTGAAAAGAGTAGGACTTACACGTTTTAGTAGGGAACAACAATTGTCGTTCCCTACAGACATCTTATAGGGCCTCTGCTGTAGTTGCTCGTTTCTTAATCCCGATGTATCGGGGCGGCGATAAATCCCCGAACTACAAAACCTTGAGCGTTCAACTGCGTCAGTCCTAAAGAGAATAGAATGAACAAAAGGTTAGCGAAAAACATCCTCCAAACGATTGGTGGTGTTCTCGCGCTAATAGCTTTTCAGAAAATATTTGCTAATTACGGATTATGAAGAAGGCATGAAGCGGATATTGGCAAAGCAGATACAGCAAATCCTTGAACGAGAAAAACAACCTAATCTAACCTCTACTGTTGCACAATCCACCTCCCAATGAAACCGTTCTCCCAGAAAACTTCCTCAATTTTTTTTGCCGTGTGTTTATTCGTTGTTGCAAGTGCATCTCGATTGTTCTCTCTGGGGGCACACTGGACCTCTGATGAGGTTGGGTGGCTAGACCATAGTACGGTGTTTATGGCCGCAGTCGAGATGGGTGCCTTTTCAGAAACTCTGGTCACTTTTCATCCCGGTGTCATAACGATATGGCTTGCTGCCCTCCGCACCTTTTTTACCGAACCGCATATAAGTGTTCAAGGTTTAGCGTTAGCCCGGTGGTTCATCGGTGTCGCCCTGTTAAGCGGAATTGGTGTAGCAGCGATGCTGCTGTATCGATTGCTTGGACGTTGGGTTGCGGTCATCGGTGCGACGTTTCTGTCCTTCTCTCCACTCTTTTTAGCCCAATCCCGTCGCGTCCACACCGATGCCTTGGCGTCGATGTTTGTCCTGTTGACAGTCCTATCCCTCCTACTCTATTGTGGGGCACCCCAAAAACGCCGTTACCTTATCGGTTCTGGAATTGCATTCGGTCTAGCCTGCCTTGCCAAAAGCAACTCCCTTATTCTGCTCTTGTGGCTGCCTATCTGCTTCGTCCTGTTTCGGAATCGGGAGGAGACGTGGCGGCAGTTCTTTCTCCGGGGGCTTGGAGGGTGCCTCTGTTTCCTGAGTTGCACGCTACTCACCGTTTTCGCGCTGTGGCCCCTCTTTTGGAATCCCGTCTTTCTGATGTTTGGGGTGTGTCTGTTAGGTGTCACGCTGCTTGCGGATCGGGAGTTACAGAAAGGGGCACATGGACGACTCACCCTATATTTGGTATCGGTGGTGGTGGTAGGTGTGGTATCCGGCTATATGGTCCGAACCGTATGGCGGGTGTTCGATGGCGTTGCGTGGGCGATTACCACACCGCATAACGTCGAACACTTCTTCCTCGGACAGGTGTTATATGACCCCGGCTGGCTCTTCTACCCGTTGGTGCTCTGTACAGAGACCACGCCGTTAACCCTTCCCTTAGTATTCGCTGGGTGTCTCTTTCTGTGGAGGAAACGCCATCAGGAAGGGTATGCGCGACAGTTTCGGATAGCACTCGCGTTGGTGGCGGTTGTCCTACTGTTCACCCTCTGTCTCTCGCTGACAAGCAAAAAGTTTAGTCGATATCTGCTACCCGCTTTCCCAATTCTGGAGATACTTGCCGCCATCGGCTTTTTTGAGTTTCTTAAATGGGGTTACTCCTATATCGACTCCCGTTTTGGGACCGAGACAAACTCCCAAAAACTCACCTTTTCTATCGTGACCCTCCTCTGTCTCTTCCTGATCCAAATCCTGCCGGTCCTACGGCTTCACCCCTACTACGGCACCTACTACAACCTCTGCTTCAAACTCACTGATATCAGAAAAATTATCACAGTTGGCGCAGGTGCGGGGTATGATCTTGCGGCAAAATACCTAAATAGGAAGCCAAATGCACAAGCGCTACGGGTTCACACCTTTCCACCAAGTGCCCAATTCTTTTATCAATACTTTATTGGACAGTCCTCCTGGTCCGAATCAGGTGAAGTGGCCGTCCCAGATTATGAGGTGGTCCATCTCCGCGAATCCCAAGCGGGATGGGTGCCGCAAACGGGAACGCTCAACGGACAGCTAGAACACGTGATAACCCTCAACGGCATTGACTATGTTTGGATTTATAGGATACCACGATAGGCTGAATGGGGAGGTAAAATAGCCTATATAAGTTGATTTCTAACGAGCACAAAATTATTGTCTGAATCGCGGATTAACCAGATGACGCGGATTGCGCGGATTCATGTATGAATCAAGATTTAAGGATTTACAGGATACTCCTCAGCCCCTGAACTAATGTTAGGAGCGTTGAGGATTCGCTAGGTAAATGTAGGGAACGCAGATCTGCGTTCCCTACGATGCCCCAAAAGGGTAGGCGTATCAGGAGAAGGATTTCCGCAGCCCAAACCCACAGTGGGAGAGGCTGCCTCGCCTCAATGTATACGCTATCGGTCTCATTAGCGATTCAGACACGTGCCACATGTCGCCCCGCTGGGGCTAAATGAACCAACGACCCTGTTCCCATTTTCACCCATTGGCTCATGTTAAGAAATCGTGCAACAGGGATCTGGGATGGAAGAAAGAAACCGAGTTTTCAAGAAAAAACTCGGTTTCAAACCTCAAATACCTAAAAACCTACGATGAATCTGATTAAACTCCTATCTACCGATTTTTTCACCGGTCAAATCTTGTTCTCAGGGAAGGGGTTGCTCGATATCCTGTGGTTTCTCATCCGCAACCCCCAAGTAAAGTCTCTAAGACTCGCTGTGCTCATCCTGCAGCTGATCCCCAAATATACAAAGGTGTCGGTGAAGCGACTGATAAATCTCTACCGCTTGACACAAAAGGTAAACAAACTGAGATTACCCGGAGATATAGTCGAGTGTGGGGTGTGGAATGGCGGATCTGCCGCCATGATGGGGGTAGCGGACCGAGACGATGAAACCTCCGGCAAAGTCAGGAAGTTATGGCTATTTGATTCGTTTCGTGGGCTGCCACCGCCAAGCAACAGAGACGGAAAACAGGCAAGGGAAACCTATTTTCAAGGGTGGTGTCACGGTGAGACGGAGAAGGTTAAACAAATTTTCCGGCGATTTCGGCTCTCGTTACAGCATATCAACATTGTTCCCGGGTGGTTTGATGAAACATTGCAGACAGCAGATCTTCAAACCATCGCTCTCCTGCATATTGACGCCGATTGGTATGCGTCGGTCAAGATAGTTTTAGAAACCTTATATGATAAAGTGGTTGAAGGCGGGTTTGTTGTCTTGGATGATTATTGGAGATGGCCCGGATGCCGTGAGGCGGTAACAGATTATCTCAAAGAACATCAGATTCAAGGGGTAGTATTAAAAAAAGCGGACCTACACGGCGTTTATTTTCAAAAACCGCACCGATGCAGAGGAGAAACAGTCGATAATTGATGTTATCGGTCGATCTGTTTGAGCCGTCCCCACATTGTAAACTTTTTGCCAGAGGAAGAGACCGAAAAAGGAGAGTTAAACCATGCAGGATTAATGTCATCATGATGGGGATTATTGGTGAGGTTTTGAAGATTCTTACCATTGACGTTCATCACGTAGATTTCTGCGCCCCCCTTCCTGTAGGACGCGAAGGCAATCCGTTTACCATCAGGGGACCATGAGGGATCTCTGTCATTCTGGCGATTTTTTGTGAGTCTTCGTTCATTCTGTCCATCGGCATCCATCACGTAGATTTCAAAGTTTTGAAGTTCCCCCTTTCCATCAGACGCGAAGACAATCCGTTTACCGTCCGGTGACCATGAGGGATACCAGTCATTCTTTCGATTTTCAGTAAGTCTTTGTTCATTCCCCCCATCGGCGTCCATTACGTAGATTTCATAAGTGATTCCAAATTTGTTTTCAAAGTGCCCATCTCTACGGGCACTGAAGACAATGCGTTCACCGTCGGGGGACCATGAGGGATGCCTGTCATCATCACCATCGGGATTTTTAGTGAGTCTTTGTTCATTTTGCCTATCGGCATCCATCACGTAGATTTCATAGTTAAAACGCCCATCCCTATCAGACGTGAAAGCAATCCGTTTACCGTCGGGGGACCATGAGGGATCCCACTCATGCCCGGGATTTTCAGTAAGTCTCTGCTGATTATCCCCATCGGCGTCCATCACGTAGACTTCATAAGTGATTATAAGACCGTGTCTAAAGCCATCTCTATTAGAAAGAAAAACAATGCGCTTGCCGTCGGGAGACCATGAGGGGTCCCTATCATCGGAAGGATTGTTAGAGAGGTTTTGCTGATTCTCCCCATCAACATCCATCACGTAAATTTCCCAGTTCCCATCCCTCTTAGACGAGAAGGCAATTTGTGCCTGTGAGTCAACGCATACCATCAGCGGCGTTAGACCCAACACTACAACGATAGCTAAAACCAAATGTCCGAGATTGTCCCTTCGGTGCATCTGTTATTCCTCCTCTGTTTTCAAATCGTATTTTTTATCCTTTGGGGTTGATAGAGATAAGCTCGTGTTGGCAATTCTTTCCAATTAAAGGGTGGCGTGTGCATAAATATATCTTTTATTACAAACTATTTGAGTAATTTATGCAAAACTGTACCAAAATAAGGCATCAAACAAACAAAATCACTAACATATTCCACCGCGAAACATTATGCACGCCCCTCAATTATGAAGTATATCAACCAATAACCTTAAAATGCCAGCTAAATTTAAGGGGACTGGACATATTATGTCATAACTCTCCCAAAAGTGACTTGAATTGTTATCGGTTGGCTGGTATTTTATAATTGTAACGGGGCAGATAAATTCGTGAACTGTAAAAGTTGTTCATGCCTGTCCCGAAATTGGAAGATTTAGAAGTTCTATCTCTAGCAGCAGAAACCGATTACTTCTGCAAATCTGAAAGGAGTTAACCATAATGTTAAGAAAAGCATTGACCCTCGGAACGGTTTTCATTTTAGCACTAAGCCTGTTGGCTGTGTCAATGATTACATGTTTTACCTATGACTCAGAGGCAGACCCTGGGCACGCAGGCGATCACTGGGATTGCGGGGACGCCGGGATTTTCCACCATGATCCAGGCCCGCCCTTGGACTGCACATTTATCCCCGGTGGCCATGTTACTGGAGAATAGACTTCAGTGGTGCAAATCAGGCACCTTCGTTATGCTAAAAGTCTTGTCATAGGCTTTTAGCATAACGACCTACCTGCTTCGCTGGCTGTTTGGTTCTAAGTGGAGTATACGCCAGCCTATTTACAAATGACCTTAGGTGAGTGTTCCTCCTCTGTTCTCAAATCGGTTTTCTATTCTTTAGGGTTGATACAGGTCAACTTGTTTAGGCAACCCCTTTCCAATTAAGTCCCGCCTCTGTTGTCTCGTTTAAGAACGGACGGAATAGTTGATTCCTCCGATTTATGCCGATTTATCAAGCAGCCTTGACAAGTCCCGATTCTCGGGATGCTCGGAACGGACCTGGAACGGCTTGGTAATGTCTCGATTAGATCGGAACAAATCAAGTCGGAAGTGGCAATTCAGATCATTATCACATGGAGTCTTCCGACCCTTCTTTGACGTTTATGACCCAACCTCAACAAACATTGTTTTCTCAATAATGGCAATTATTGGTCGACCTGTTTGAGCTGTCCCCATATTGTAAACTGTTTGTCGACAGAAGAAACCGACAACGGAGAGTTAAACCATGCAGCATTAATGTCATCATGGCGATTATTGGTGAGGTTCTGCTGATTTCCACCATCAGCGTCCATCACGTAGATTTCACGGTTTCCATCTCTATCAGACGAGAAGGCAATCCGTTCACCGTCAGGGGACCAGGAGGGAAACCTGTCATGAACGCGATTTTCAGTGAGTTTTTGTTGATTCCCCCCATCAGCGTCCATCACGTAGATTTCAATGTTTACAAGGTCCCCCTTCCTATCAGACGCGAAGGTAATTCGCTTACCATCGGGGGACCATGAGGGACCCCAGTCATTCTTTCGATTTTCAGTGAGTCTTTGTTGATTTCCACCATCGGCGTTCATCACGTAGATTTCATAAGTGACTGCAAACTTGGTTTCAAAGTGCCCCTCCCTACGGGCACCGAAGACAATGCGTTGACCATCAGGGGACCATGAGGGATGCCTATCATCAAAAAAGGGACTGTCAGTGAGTCTTTGTTGATTCTCCCCATCGGCGTCCATCACGTAGATTTCAAGAGATTGAGGGATCTTCCCATTAAACGCGACTCTACTAGACGCGAAGGCAATCCGTTTACCGTCAGGGGACCATGAGGGATATCTGTCATCATTGCGATCCTTAGTGAGGTTTTGAGGGTTGCCCCCATCGGCGTCCATCACGTAGATTTCAGAAGTGAGTCTACCATCTATAGCGTGCCCATCCCTATTAGAGAAAAAGGCAATGCGCTTGCCATCCGGAGACCAAGAGGGGTCCCTATCATTAGAGGGATTGTTAGTGAGGTTTTGTTGATTCCCCCCATCGGCATCCATCACGTAAATTTCCCAGTTCCCATCCCTATCAGACGAGAAGGCAATCCGTGCTTGTGCGTCAACGCATACCATTAGCAGCGTCAGGCCCAAAACTATAACACCAGCTAAAATGAGGTGTGCAAGATTCTTCCTTCGGTGCATCTGTTATTCCTCCTCTGTTTTCAAATCGCTTTATTATTCTTTAGACTTACGCAGTTGAACAGTCAAAGCCCTGTAGCTCGGCGATTCATCGCCGTTGGACACCGTTACCAACCCTGGTCTCGGAACGGACGCCCGATGAATCGGGCAACTACAATCTGGAGTGCGTAAGTCCTGATTCTTTGGAATTGATAGAGGTCAGATTGGGTTGGCAACCCCTTTACGATTAAAAGGGCAATTCGTATTATTATCGTCCGAACTTATCGCCCCTTCGTTGGCGTTTATGAGCTACTCCCGTATGTTTCCGCGTCTCAGCAAACGCTGTTTTCTCAACAATAGCAGTTATCGGTCAATCTGTTTGAGCCATCCCCACATTGTAAATTTTTTGCCAGCGGGAGAGATCGAGAAAGAAGAGTTAAACCATGCAGGCTCTTCTTCATCCTCGGGATGATTGGTGAGGTTCCGAGGATTACTCCCATCGGCAGCCATGACGTAGACGTCCGGATTCAAATCCCTCGTCCTATTCGACACGAAGGCAATTCGCTTACCGTCGGGTGACCATGAGGGAGACCGATCAGCATCGGGATGATTGGTGAGGTTTTGCTTATTATCCCCATTGGTGTCCATCACATAGATTTCCCAGTTTCTCAGCCTCCCGGAAGTAAAAGCAATGCGCTTACCGTTAGGAGACCATGAGGGGCTAGAGTCAGAATCTTCATGATGGGTGAGTCTACGCTGATTCCCCCCATTGGCGTCCATCACGTAGATGTCAATGTTCCCACCGCTACTGGAAACAAAGACAATGCGTTTACCGTCGGGTGACCATGAGGGATCCTCGTCAAAACGGTTATTATTGGTGAGATTTTTAGGGTTGCCCCCATCGGTGTCCATCACGTAGATTTCACTGCGCCCCTTCCTATCAGACACGAAGACAATCTGTTTACCGTCAGGCGACCATGAGGGGTTCCATTCATCAAAGTCATTATTAGAAAGGTTTCGCTGATTGCCCCCATCGGCATCCATCACATAGATTTGCCGGTTCCAATCCCTATCATTCCTATCAGCAGTAAAGGCAATCCGTTTACCGTCAGGCGACCATGAGGGATGTTTATCATCACCAGGATTGTTAGTGAGATTTCGCGGATTATTCCCATCGGCGTCCATCACGTAGATTTCCCAGTGCCAATCCCTATCAGACATGAAGGCAATCCGTGCCTGTGCACCAACGGCTACCATCAGCAGCGTTAGAACCAAGACGACAACGCTAGCTGAAACCAAATATGCGAGAGTGTCCCTTCGGTGCATCTGTTATCCCTCCTCTGTTCTCAAATCGGTTTATTATTTTTTGGGGTTGATATAAAGTATATCAACCAATAATCTCAAAATACCAGCCAACTTTAAGGAGTCTGGACAGAATACGTCTACACTCTCTGGAAAATGGTTGAGATTACATGCAAGAATAATTTATATTGTTATATTGTTAGGAGTTACGCACTTCAGTTTGTAGTAGCGCAATTCATTGCACGTTACCACGGGCGATAAATCGCCCGACTACGAACCTTTATCCCTATTGTAGTTGCCCGATTCATCGGGCGTTGGAAACGGTATCCTACGGCGATTCATCGCCGAGCTACAGGGCTTTGATTGTTCAACTGTGTAAGTCCTATATTGTATAAAATAATCTAAGTTGCTAGTTGTTGTTCCGGTGTTTGTCTGAACCGTGAAACGAAGCGTAATAGGTAATGCGAGGATCGCAGATTAGGCAATCTGCGCCACGATTAGTAACATTTGCCCGACGACTGGGATTCTATAACATAAACCAAGTCGTTAGAATCAGACAGAAAGCGAGTTTTGAAGAAAAAACTCGGTTTATAGTGCTTGGTCTATCAACTAGCAACTTGCGTTAAAATAACGTGATTCTCAACTTTTATAGAAAAATGAATTACATAGGAGGACAACCATGTCAAATATGTCAAAACACGTGACAACCTGTATTCTTGTTGCAACTTTTTTTACTGCCGTGATTACACCGGTTTTTGGACATGAGCAGCAGTGGATATTGCCCAACTTTTTCTATACGGACCATGAATCTCCTTGGTTGGGTATGGAGCACACAGCGGGAGATCAACGGTTTGTCTCTGGACATGGGTTAGGAAGCCCTTTATGGATTATCCATCCGGAAGGATGGCGTATGGGACGACCATCATCTATTTTTGTTGGTCAGACGAGGACTGTCGGGGAGATAGAACTGCGAGAGCCGGGCACCTATCGAATCGAAACAAACCATCCGGTCCAATATGTGACAGAATTTGAGGTAGATGGCAAAAAGAGGTGGGCTGGCAAATCGAAAGACCAACTACCCGGCAAAAAGATTCTCCAGTCGGCACATCGATGGTCTCAGACCACCACTTTTGTGACGGTGAAGAAATATACGAAACGTGTTTTGGAACCTGCCGGTGCATTTTTAGAAATCGTGCCAGTAACCCATCCAAACAAGATTTTTGTGGGAAAGCCATTTGCAGTTCGCGTTCTATCAAGAGGTCAACTGGTTCCGGGCCAAGAGGTTCAAGCTTACTCGGAGATGGACAGCGGACATGACACACCCCTAGTAACAGTTACCAACGCCGATGGTGAATGTGAATTAACCTTTCCATCTTCCGGTATGTATCTACTAACCGCCCGACTCCGTCAGGATGCCAAAGATTCTTCCCGCGCCAATATTGATGTATTTAATGTATCAATGCTGGTAGAGGTTAGGAAGAAAAGGTAACAGTATTGATGTGTCTGCTGTCGGTCTGGTAAGTTGACAATTCCTTGCTTTGGATTTTTGAGCTTCGTTGCTGTGGTTATTTTGGCTACGATTAAATATCGACAGAACCCGTCTACGGGCGGGGAGACCCCGCCCCTACGATTTCACTTCGCATTTTGCACTTTTTTTTTACATGAGCCCACACTTTAACTGCGTACTCCCCGGTTTATGTGAGGGACGAGGGTGAAATTGCTTGACTTTGAAATCCGATTCCACTACAATCAGCGGAATTGAACTTGTTCGCACAACGTATGACCACTTCAAAAGGAGCAGTTTATGACCACGCCATCTTTCACCCGATCTACCCCACAAGACCTTGTCCGCGTTGGTGTGATAGCCGGTCCCGGCGGGCACATGCACGGTATCTGGGGCAATACGATGAACCCGCCCGCGGGTCAGATCCGCACGACAGGTATGCTGCTGACACACGCTTGGACCATTAGACCTGATATGGGCGAGCGACTGAATTCACTATTCCAAGGCGTTGAAATTGTCGGACACCCCGCTGATATGATCGGCAAGGTTGATGGCGTGTACATCGACGATGTCACTGCGATTTCGTTGTATCCGCTGTTCGCAAAGCCTTTCCTTGAAGCAGGCGTCCCGACCTTTGTCAATCGCCCCTTTGCTACCTCTCTAGCGAAGGGTCAGGCGATGGTAGATTTGGCGGAGAAACACGGCACCCCACTCTTGACCGCATCAACGTGGGAGTATACCGAGAGCGTGGGCGACCTGCGTGCGAAAGCCGCTGACCTGAACGACATCAAAGGCTATGTCGCACACAATTCGATGAGCGATTACTATTCGCACGGGCTACACGGCGTATGGTACATCCACGCTGTCCTGCGGGACGAGATTAAGAAAGGTCGGGGAAGAATGACGGGGGCGGCGTATCACACCCCGAATTGGCGAAAGCCGAATGGCCTTGTGGTGTATGAGCATGACCATCCGACGCATCCGTACTACGGTTCATTGGAATTGGTGAGTGGGGCGGATGCACAGGGGTATATGCGTATTTTCGGGGACCATCAAGGCGATGCGGAGGGCAAGATACCGGGGCGTCCGGGGCATTTTCGCTACAACACGTGGAACGCCTTGCAGCTGGTTATTCAGGAGATGTTTGAAACAGGCGAATCACCGGAGACCGGCGACGACTTAATGGAAAAATTGACGATGTTTCTCCTACCGTTCTATTCGACTCTGGAACGTAGCGGAAACTTTGTCCGTCGTGAGGAATTGGGAGATTGGGAGGTTCCGAACCCGTCGCCTGTGTTGATGGAGGATGGAGAGCCGACGGATAGCGCATTCCAACAACCGTACACCGAGGCGGAGTTAGATAATGTTGAGGATATGTTGTCATAATAACTGGTGCTAGTTTGCAAATGTTGATACGCTTACCGATCAAAAAACCGCGAGTGAAACGTGATGCGTGAAACGTGAAAACCATTTGTTCGTGGGTTCATGAATGAACTAGTGAACTAATGAACTTTTGAACTAGGAGGGTAAGTTATGAGAGTCGGTATACACGCAGGTTCCAGCAGTGCAGACGAAATTGCGGCGAGTTGTCGTGATGCAGGGGTGAATGAGATTTTTCTCGGCGCGGGTGCGGTTCCGGGTGCTTCAGATCGAGGGTATATGACGTCGGACGACTTCAAGCCTTTTAGGGATACGCTTCAAGAGTGCGGGGTTCAGGTATCTGGGATGATTGCACCGCCGCCCTCCAAAGAGGCGGTGCTCGGTGAAAATGAGTCAGAACTAGATGCCCTGTGCCGGACGCTGCGCGGGATAGGGGAATCCGGTGTTGATGTCGTGCTTTTCTATCCGCTGGATCGGTTAATCTATTTTAACGAATATCACCCCGGCAGACCGCTGATGGTGATGCCGGGTGAGGACGGGTGGGATACGGTTATTCAATTTTTTAGGCGGGTGGTGGGTGTAGCTGACGAGGTAAATCTGAAGTTGGCAAATCATCTATGGGCGATCGATGTGCTGCACGAGGTTTGGGAGACGGTGCCAAGCCCCAATAACGGCGTGACCTACTGCCAAGGGATGTCTCTCTTTGGTGAAGACCCGCATTCACCCGTTGAGACATGGGGTATGGATCGGATCTTTTTCTCTCATGCGCGTAACCAAGTTAGACACAGTCAAGTCATGATGGATCACGACGAGGTGCCGCTGGACAGCGGTGATGTCGACATCCCCCGATGTGTAAGGGCGCTGATGAAAGCGGAATACGATGGACTCATTATTCCCGAACATCTCGGTCCTCAGAGCATTCCCGATGCCGTCGCCTATCTGAAAGGGCTGATTGATAGCTAATCGCGCTTAAGTTCTGTTAATATTTGAAAATTGAGCCAATATTGATGCATCTGAAGCAGTATTTTGGGCAACCACAAGGGTTGCCCCTACATTGGGTCAATTCCTGTAGGGGTTGGGTTTCCCAACCCTTTGGGCGAGGAAACCTCGCCCCTACGACAGGGAACTTATAGGCGAATTTCTGAAGCAGTATTTTGGGCAACCACAAGGGTTGCCCCTACATTGGGTCAATTCCTGTAGGGGTTGGGTTTCCCAACCCTTTGGGCGAGGAAACCTCGCCCCTACGACAGGGAACTTATAGGCGAATTATTGATGAACGAAAAAGCACCCGTGCAAAAACTCGAAACCTTCGCACGGGTGCCAGATTCTACTTTAGCGGGACCAGACCGACTGATAAAGTCCCTCTGTCCCTTCCTCTGCTGGATAAGCGATCGCCGCAGATGGGTATACCGCTACCTTCGGTTTCTGGTCTCGATATATCTGCTTCAACATATCCAAAATCTCATCCCACGAGTCCATTAATTTGGCTCTGGGTTGCGCTTCCAAGACCTCCATCGGACCCACAGCGTCGGAGAAGAGGATATAATCCCAGTCCTCAGATCTGACCAACGGCTTCCGTTCTTCGCGTTCTTGGCCTTCAGCCTCACGGCGAAGTCTCGACCCAATGATGCCCGCTCGGTGATAACACACACCCTCATCCCCGGAGGAGACCAAGATGCGCGTCGCTTCCGGCGATGCATGCCGCATGGGCCACCCACCGATCTGTCCATAGCTGAGATCATGATCACGGGGATAGCCGGTAGTGACTACGATGTCGGCATCCTTCATCGGCGTAATCGCATAGGCGACCCTTGAGGTCTCGACAGCAGCGCGATGAGCGTCAACCAAATCCCCGACGAAAAGGGCGGTAATCTCCCGTCTGTCGTTAAGGGTAGTTATCACCGTTGTATTCACCCCCAGCATTCGGGCAGCTTCCTCGGAGTTGAGCCGAAATTCATTCTCGACGTTCCCCGCATTTCCACCGCTTTCCATCGTTCCGTGGGCGGTGCTGATGGTTTTATGGTTCGACACGCCGGGGATGACAATCTTCCCACCGCCGCTAAACGCCGCGGTCCCATGGGGCCAAGCACCCCCGACGCCGATCTTTACATCGCAGTCTACCACCCATTGGTTGCAGTGGAGCGGGACCCCACGCGAGGTCTCGCCTATGTAGATGTAGGCGTCGTCCAACTCGTTCTGCTTGACACGAAAACGGCGTACCGTGTCCTCGCCCAACTTCTTCACCAAGTCAGCATGCTTCATGCTTCTGTGACAACCGAAGCCCATGAAGAAAATGATATTTTCTTCAGAAATACCGCCCTCCTGAAGCTCCTCTAGAATAAAGGGGATCACCTCTGAAGAGGGGGTTGGACGGGTTAAATCGTCGCAAATGATGACAGCACTGTTTTGGCCCTGGGCTATCTCCGCAATGCGTGGTGACCCAATCGGTTCATGGAACGCCTGTCGGAGTTGGTCTTGGGTCAGTACCGGATGCTTTTCATACGCAATGACGTTGATGTCCCAATCGTCGGGAAACGTCAAGTCGACTTCTCTATCACCATACCAAGCACCTGTTAAAACTTGAACAGATTGCATATTTTTCTCCTTCTATCTAGAGCCGTACTCTAATCCCGTGGATAAGCGATCGCTGACGAGCGATATATCGCTACCTTCGGCTTCTGGTCACGATATTTCTGCTTCAGAAAGTCGAGAATTTCATCCCACGATTCCATCAATTTGGCTTTGGGGTGAACTTCCAATACCTCCATCGGACCCACGGCATCAGAGAAGAGGATATAATCCCAGTCCTCCGATCTAACCAGCGGCTTCCGTTCTTCGCGTTCACGGTTCTCCGCTTCACGAAGTTGTCTGCCTCGGAGGAAGCCTGCCCGATGATAGCCAACCCCCTCGGTGCCGGTGTTAATCAGAATACGCGTTGCCTCCGGTTGAGAATGTCTCATGGGCCAACCGCCCTGACCGCCGTATGGAAGGTCATGGTCACGGGGATAGCCGGTGGTAATTACAATATCGGCGTCGGACATTACTTGGACCGCGTAAGCCTCTCTCGCCTCCTTAACGGCGGTGCGGTGTGCTTCGACCAAATCGCCCACAAAAAGCCCAGTAATCTCGCGTTTATAGTCCAAGATGGTGAGCACCGTTGTATTCAATCCAGCCATTCGAGCGGCTTCTTCGGAGTTAAGGCGAAATTCATTTTCAACATTTCCAGCCCTGCCCCCGCCCTTCAACGTGCCGTGTGCGGTGCTGATAGTTTTGTAACTTGCTATACCGGGGATAGCGAGTTTTCCACCGCCGCTGAAACCTGCCGTACCGTGTGGCCACGTTCCACCGATACCAATTTTGAGCTCGCAGTCCATCACCCACTGGTTGATATGCAGCGGAACTCCCCGCGACGTGTCCCCTAAATAGACGAATGGATCATCCAACTCATTCTGTTTGACTCGGATACGATTTACAGTATCCTCACCGAGTTTCTTTGTGATGTCATCGTGCCGCATCTGTCTGTGGCAGCCATGCCCTATGAAAATTAAGATATCCTCTTCAGCGATGCCCCCTTCACCCAATTCATCTAAGATGAAGGGCATGACCTCTGAGGTCGGAGTGGGCCGCGTGAGATCATCGGCAATGAGGACAGCACTTTTCTTTCCCTGCGCGAGTTCTGCGATTCTCGGTGACCCAATCGGTTGATGGAACGCCTGCCGCAGCTGATCTTGTGTCAGCACCGGGCGTTCTTCAAAAGCGATAAGGTTAAGGTCCCAACCGTCAGGAAACGTTAAGTCCACCTCTCGGTCGCCATACCAAGCGGCTGTCAAAACCTGAACTGATTGCATTATCAATCCCCCTTGCGGAATTAGTGAATCTATAGATGAGGCAACCGCGAGAGTTACCTCGTTGTTAAGACGTTAAGTCGAGAAGATGGTATTAAACATAATTCGGAAATTCTTGACCGCAGATCAACGGATAATCAGGCTTAGGTGCATCTCCCAAATATTTCGTCTTTGAACCCATATAGTGCGTAGCATATCCCCGGCGCTGCTTCGATGACCGATTGGCATGGCTGCCGTGCAGAAGCAGACTGTGGTGGAAACTACAATCGCCGGACGCTAGTTCAACGGGGGCTTCATTCTCCCACTCGCCTTCAAGTGCGCTGCTCTCGATTTCCTGCTCCCGTTCTCTGCTGATCAGTCCCCACTTGTGACTCCCCGGGATCACCCACAGGCACCCATTTTCAAGCGTCGCATCGTCCATCGCCGCCCAACAACTCACGAGGTTATATGGGACGAGGTGCTTCCATGAATTTGAGTCTTGGTGATATTCCTTACGCGAACCGTGCTTCGGTGGCTTCATGAACAACTGATCGCCGTACAGTTTAATATCGGGACCCAGCAAATCGACGATGACCTCCACAATTTTCGGGTTGGCAGCGTGCGCTCGCATCACTTCGTCGTGAGGCACAAGGTTCCACAACTTACGCACGGATTCGATCTTTGAATCCGCCTGAATCTCGCCCCTTTTGATAGCAGGTTCTACCTGAATCCATTCTTCTGGCACATGCGCTGCCTCACCGGAGGCGATGAGGTTCGCTCGTTCTTTGAGGGCTTTCACTTCATCTTGGGTGAGGAGGTTCCGGACGACGAAGTAGCCGTTTTCCCAAAAACGCTGTTTCTGTTCATCTGTCAACGCCATATTGGTCTGCTCCTTTTTCCAGCGAGTCGTAAAAAACTCTCCCGGTCAATATTACCGAAAAGCGAGAAAAACACCCGAATCCTTCTTTTGTCCTGACTGTTAATTATAGTATAACAGCCGAGACTCAGTCAAGCCTATACTTTATTGAAGTGCCTCCAAGGTCAGGGGTTGGGGGTGAGCGTCAATGTGTGGGCAGTTGGTCCTTGTAGGAAAGGTAGAGGTTCTCCTTTCAACCAGTAGCTGAACTGGTCCTTGTAGTTTTCTGATAAAGGATGCCCCGATTGACCGCCAGGTATGTGTAGAATTCCATCTGCTTCGCGCCCCGGGGAGATAACCATGCGTTCAGATGCGTACGGGGAACGAACGCAAAGACCGTCTCCCGGCAGCGGATCTTGAGGCATATTCAATATCTTGCCTAGCACAGGAATAAACCCAAGCGGATGTGAGATTTGAGTTGTATGAATGCTGCCCCAGGTCAATTGGTCTAACGAATCAAAATTGTGTTCACTAAGCAGCTGTTCAATAGATTTTTCTAATTTCGCGAGGATGAACTTCTCCCAGTCTGGATAATTCACTGGATCTGGAAGCGTTTCTGCGATCTTTTCTCTCAGCAGGGTACGAAGAGGAGGTTCCGTATTCCTCCAAGCGTATGAAAATTCCTCATCAGCCTCATGACAGAGGACTAAAAAGGGTTCAAGTACATCTTCAGCCAGAATGTCCCGAAACCGAACCAGAATTCCGAAAGCTACACTGTCCACCCCCGCTTTACCATCCCAAACTGCTATCTGTTTTTGTGCCTCTAGTAAGAGTGGCTCATTTGCAATCGCATCCTCCGTTAAGACGGATAACGCTAGCTGTTGGTAAAACTCATAGAAGTGGATCACCGTATCCAGCTGGAGTTGAAACATATCCTGTTCTGTGACCTGATCCATTTCCTGCAACCGCTTATTGATGCGATAAGCCCGATGGCTATTGGCGAAGTTGTAGCCGATGATATACGGATAGTCTTTACCAAGCGTCCGATCATTTGCAGTCGCTATAAAACCCTCTGGTGGAGAAATCACACGTGGCAATTCAGATGGTGGAATATAACCCTCCCAACCAATGTCACCATTCGCCCAAGACTTGGCAGAAGATCCGTCAAATCCTTTTCGGATAGGGATTTTTCCACAGTATGTCCAAGCAATTTGTCCGGCGTCATCAGCCATAACCACATTCAGCGGCACACCGCGGAAGCGATTCATGATGAATAGTGCATCTTCAACCGTCATTGCCTCATCCATATCAAGCAGCTCCATGCCAACTGCTTCGGGCTGTAGTGCTGTCCAATGGATGGCAACTGGTTGACCCATCAACGGGGTTTGGCTGACAGGCCCCCATATTGTGAGCTTGACGGGTTGGATGATATACTTCCCTCCCTTAATTTCGATCCGTTCGTCGATAACCTCAAACTGTTTCCAGCCATTTGGTGTCTTGTATTCATCTGGGTTTTCGGGATTAATTTCCAACCAGACAAGGTCGAGAAAATCCCCGCAGATATAGGTGAATCCCCATGCTACATGACCGTTAGATCCGACAACCACAGCAGGGGTGCCCGGCAGAATAATACCCGAAATCTCAACGTTTTCGTAGCGGAGGGATGCCCGATACCATGTATTGGGTATAGACAAACCGAGGTGCATATCGTTCGCTACAATCGCCCGACCATCTGCGGTCTTCGACTGGCCCACCACCCACCCGTTTGACCCGACGACGTGGTGCGTTGTGCGAATTAGCCGTTTTCCGCTTTGCTTGGGTGCACGGCGAATTGCAGCGAGTGCTTCGACAGGAATCGGCTGTATTGGTCGATGGGAGTCTGTTCCGCCCAAGAGAGGTTGAGTATAGCTATCTGTATCAGGGGTGAAAAAAGTGACAACTTCCGGCGGGAGCGACTTTTCCATGATAGTCATCATCCGCTCGTCATTTTCCCTGAAAGCTAACGATTGAAAAATATTCATGACGACGAGGAGGCTGTCTTCCACCGTCCAAGGTTCTGGCTGATAACCCAGGAGGAGAAATTCAAAAGGTGCGGTATCCATTTGGCTGATAAAGGCATTCACCCCATCGGCGTATGCAACGAGGAGTTCCCGCTGTTCATTGGATAGGTTGGCAACAATCGCTTGGGTCACACGGTAGAACCCAATAACTCTCTGTCGTTTATCGGTTTTTACCGCAATATCGCCGACGATTTCGGAGAGCCGTCCGGAGGCACGACGGCGTAGTAAATCCATTTGAAAGAGCCGATCTTGGGCGGTCACATATCCCAACGCCAGTGCGGCGTCCCTTCGCGTTGATGCAGTAATTGTTGGAACCCCAAAGCGATCTGTAGTCACTGTGACCGGCAGGTATAGTTCTTTAATTTGCAATTCACCGTCGCGGATTGGCAGAGATGCCCGTAGTTTGATAATGCTGAAGATTCCTACACCTACTAGCACTAACAAAAGGATTAATAACAGGTAGAGAGTGGCTTTTAGAATTCGTTTTCTCTTACGAGCCATAGTGATAATCTCTCTATAATAGTAGGCATTATAGCCCTTATGATTGGTTAATCCTTTGCCTATATTCCCAGTCGTAACGCAACTGCAGCAAGCAGAATAAGCAGGGAAAACACACCGATAAGACTCGACACCACCGCCATCTGACCACGCATCTTGTCGACGTGTTCGGGCAGTTCCTCGGTACCCGGTTCCAGTTCCTCAACAGCCCGCGCTAACCGCGGTGCCATGATGAAACCGTGAATTCCGGTCAGGATAATTAAAATAAGGACAAGGAGGAGTTTGATACCAAGCATCCGCATGAAAGGACCAATCAAATCTGGACTCGCCAACACACCAGCGGTAAAGATGTTAACCAGACCGGAGAAGATGAGAACGACCACACACGCCCACCCAATCGGTTCAAAACTTCTGCCGATCTGGGTCATGATTTTGATTCGTTCCACAGGAGGCATCGAGCGTTTGAAGTAAGGCACAATCACCATCGCTATCATAAAGTTACCACCAACCCAAATTGTGGCAGCAGTAACGTGTAACCATAAAACCAACATACCCAGTAATTCCATGAAATCTCCTTTCTTTTTGGAACTGTAGCGTTCCTAAATCTTTTCGATTGCATCCGCAGTTAGCCACCCTGAATTTTCATCGGGGAGATAGATTTTTACCCAATCGTTACGTTCCTCCTGAAGCTGAACCTTGGTGCCCTCATGTAGCGGTAGGGCAATTGTTTCGGACCCCACATCGGGTTCACTCCGCACAGTAACTTCGTTTGCAACGACGATAGCATACGGCAGGTTAATCTCTCGAATCTTCAAACCTAAAACCGATAAAGAGACAAGCCATGTAATACCCCCAATCAGGAGGACGTAACGCAACGCTCGTTGAAAAGGACGGTTCTGAGCGAATTGGATCGCGATGAGACTAATGCTTGCGATCCAATACGGAATGAGCCCCGCCCAAACAATCTCATTTGGGTGTAGTGCACCATATAAAAGCGAAAAACCGGAGGGTGGCTTCACGAGGTCAAAGGAATCAACATTCCGTGCTTTGGCGACTTTGAGGTTGAAATTTGTATCTTTATCCCTTGGCATCAATCGCTTCGCACGCTCGTAGTTTAGAATAGCTTTTCCCCTATTCCCAAGACGAAAGTATGCGTTACCGAGATTATAATAAACGGCACCATTTTGGATTGAACCTGCAATCTGTTCATACTTTTCAGCCGCTTGTTGATACTGTCCTGCCTGATATAAAGCATCAGCACTCCGATAACTCGCCTCCAAAGTTGATTGCGATTGGGAATAGACGTGCTTCCATCCAGAAGAGAGACAGAGAAAGCAGATAAGAAACGTCAAACGTGAAACAAATTTTTTCTTATCTTCAATCCTTCCATTCTTCCATTCTTCCATTCTTCCAATCTCCTTACTTCATTATACACAATACCGATTATATCTTCAACTGACGTTCTTTCTCTATCTCGTTAATTGATGTTCTAGCACGATTGAGCGCATCTTCCATATCTGTTGGATTTGTATCAACTGGGGCGAACCGCATATAGTCATACTGCACCAACGTATCAACAATTTGTGCTGTCGCAGATTCAGGGAAGCCCGCCTCCTCACATCGCTGACGTACCAGCTCAGGATTGAGTCCGCCGGGTGAAATATCGAAGATGTCTCCAATGTATTGATATAACCCATTGGCGAGCGTACCATAGAACGCTGCCGGTTCATCCGTGGTGTGCTTTTTAGCGTCCTCAATGATTTGCAGAGCGTTCTTGGCGGCATACTGCTCTCGAAGCTGTTTGGGATCGCGCTTGGCTTGTCGCCGGCGATAGAACCATACAAACAGAACAACGGCGATAGGTAAGGTCTGGACACCCCAAAATGATATGCGCTTATAGGGCTGAAGGTGCTGATTCGATAATTTGAGCGAATCCGGCTTGATATATCGAATGTCCTGCTTGAGGAGGTGTATGTCGGATTGTGCCGTGTAGGAAGGTGTTGTTCCAATTGCCCCATTCGGATTAGGAACGACGTTAATAGTAATGGGCACAGTGCGTGCAACTTGGTAGCTCTCCGTTTGTGGCTCGAAATAAGGGTAGTCAATCGCAGGAATTGTCCAATCCCCCTCTTTTGATGGAATAATAACATATTCATACGTCCGACTTCCCCGAACTTTTGAATCCACTACCCCAATGGCATCTGTAATCTGGGGGTCATATATCGCCATATTGAGGAGTGTCGGAACGGTTGGGGCAGGCACAGTCTTAATATTCCCCGTCCCAGAAACCTGCACTCGCAGGGTGAATCCATCTCCCGCTTCAATTGTCCCCCGGTCGGTTTGTGCATGAATACGATATTGACCAACGGTGCCTGCAAAGTTTGTCGGTTTTCCCTCCTGGGGGAGTGGACGAACATCGACTTCGACCGGGTTTGTGATAAGCGTGTTGGACGATTGGGGGCGCCCCCGTCTCGTAGAGAGCGGAAGTGACAACTTCGCCGGTTCAATTGTGACCCCGCCAGCAGTAATTGGAAACAACCCAACCTGAATTTCCTCAATCCAGTAGAGGATTCCATCAATCATTTGTCGCTGAGCTCGTTTTCTTTCTAGCTCTGTTGTCCAAAACTGCCTCAAGGAAGGTGGTGTATATTTGGGACTATTGAAACTTGGGATGCGGGCAGTATAGAGATATCGAAAGGTATATACGATCTGCTCATTCACATAAGGGCGTGAATTATCGACAGAGGCTTCAACCTTATGCGTGCTGCTCGAAAATGCGTCCATAAAAGTATCCTGCGTTGATTCGCTTTGGGAAGGTTTCTCAGATTTCGGTAACACCTTGACGGCGATCGGATCCGCTGTGTAGGTTTTGTTGCCGTGGGAGATCTGAATTTCGGACACCGTAAATTGTCCCACCTGCTTAGGTCGCAACACGTAAGTCCAAGTTACTGACACAGAGATCTGATTACTGCTGAGATTATATTGGCTGGATGAACCGCCGTAAGAAACATTGAACTCCGGCAACGCCTTGAACTTTGGCGGTGCAATATTTCCCAGTTGCTGATCCGCAGAAATCGTTAGACGCAAAGTCGCTGTTTCGTTGAGGCTAATAATTTTTGGGGTGACATCGGCCGATACGGTGATGTCTTGGCTATAAGCAGCGTTGCTAAAAAGAACGGAAACCAAGAATCCAAAAAGCGCGAAACGTAAGGTGTGAAACGTGAAACGTGAAACGTAAAATACAGAGGGATACCTAAACATCCGAGTCCCCGAACGTTTGAATGCTTTGTCCTGTACCTTCCCTATTCCCATGTTCCGCTTTACCCCCTACCAATCCTTCTCAGATCGCTGGCGTCTTGAGAATCGCTTTTGTAATATCTTCTTCTGGATCTCTTTTTCATTATCCTTGACAGCCTCCAGTAGTCGAATGGCATCTTCCTCAGACATTTCAACCGGCTGCTGTGTTGATTCTTGTTCTGATTGCGGCGGTGATTCTTCGGAGGCGGCTTCTTGTTCAGATGATTCTTGATTCTGTTGCTGCTGTTCTGATTCTGACGAATTCTCCTGATCTTGCTGATCCGGTTCCTGTTCGTCTCTATCCTGTTGATTTTGATTCTGCTGTTGCTGGTCCTGTTCTTGCTGGTCTTTGCCCTCATCCCCAGACTCAGATCGGTTCTGCTGTGATTTCTGTTCCAATTTCTCAAGTGCAAGTTCTAGGTTATGCTTCGCATCTAAATCTGCTGGATTCAGGCGCAACGCACTTTTATAGGATCGGATTGCTCCCTCTATATCATTGAGTTGGACTTGAGTGTTTCCCAAATTGTAGTATCCTTGCGCTTGATGGACTGGATCTGCGGCATCAAGTGACCGCCTGAATTCATCGGAGGCTTTCTCAAATTGCTTTTTTTGATACAAGGCTGTTCCTAGATTGTAACGGGAAATTGCATCTTCCGGTCGATCTTCTGCTGCTGATTGGTATGCCTCAAGCGCGGCATCATACGCCTCTGCTTTGTAGTGTGCATTTCCGCGCTTAATCGCCTGAGACCAACCCCCTATCCACCCAATCAGAAAGAAAGGTAAAACAAGGAGTAGGTAGTACACAGGACGACTAGGAGATTGGGATGATTTTACACTCATTTTTTCTTTTCTCCATAACTATATTGCTTACTATATGAGACTTAGCAGACCAATGAACTAGCGATCCCATAATGAATCTCTTACGCATCACGCATTACGTTTCACGTTCCGCATTCAGCCGAACAACCCAATAAATGGCAACTTGCCTCAAATTAGAGAGAATTTCACAGACTGTCTATAGTGTAGGCATCTAGCAATTTTTCATCAATCTCAACACCAAATCCGGGGCTGTCATCCAACGTGAAGAAGCCATCGCGGGGCGCAGGACGCAAGCAGCGATAGAGTTCATTCTCTGTAGATTTGCGTGAGGGACCAAAGGTTTCCGCCCGACACGGCATTGGCAAACAAGCAATCAGGTGCAACCCCCAAGGGGTTCCACCCTGATGGGGCCAAGTCGGAACCCCATGTGCTGCTGCCTCGTTGGCGATTTTGAGACACTCGCCGAATCCACCTGCCCAACTGATATCGGGTTGAATCATGTGGGCAGCTTTCCAGCGCAGCAGCTCACGAAATCCGTATCGGGTGAATTCGTGTTCGCCGGAGACAATCCAAGTGGAGTCGATCTCTCGAACCAATCGCGCCATACCCGCATAGTCGTCCAAGGGGATGGCTTCCTCAATCCATTTGAGATTGATATCGGCGGCAGCCTCCGCAAAACGAAGTGTGTAATCCACGTCCCACCGCAGATAAATATCCGCCATCAGTTCAATATCGGGTCCAATCACCTGACGGGCTTCACGGATGATCTCAAGGTTCTTTGCAAAACCTTCCTCTCCCTCCGCGAGTCCGTTTCGGAGTCCCGGCTTGCAAGCGGTAAAACCTCGCGCCACGTAATAGCCGACATCCACGCCGGTGGCATATGCCGGTATCTTGAGTTGTGGCTCATCTGTGATTAAGCTATAGACCGGTGCGTCCAGAATTTTGCCGCAGAGATCCCAAAGGGCAAGCTCAATACCACTGAGGGCATAAATAACAACCCCCCGTCGTCCATAAATCGACGTGATGTGATAGAGGTTGTCCCAGATCTCCTCCACGTCAAGCGGATCACGCTCCAGCGTGAAATACTTCATATGTCGGTCAATGATGAGTGCTCCGGCAAGGCCACCACCACCGAGCCCATAACCCTTCAGCCCTTTGTCGGTCGTAATTTCCACCATCAGTGCCCCCGCCTGTGTAGCAAAGGGGCCGCGCCAGTCTACATGGGCGTTTTTCGGTTCTGGTGGCATCTGGATTTGCCTACCAGCCTTGGAATACGCCATTGATGACATTGCAGTAGGATTCAGGTTAAGGTGCCAAGTCCGAATACCAACAATTTTGTGACGGGTTTTCGCTCGATCCTTCCATTCTGCGGCACGAGCCTGTGCTTCGGCGACGTAATCCGGTGGTTCGATTCTAATGCTTGCTTCATTCCCAGTATCTACAGAAGATTGCCGTTTGTTAGCCATAATCGTTACCCCTCTATTTATTAATAGGACTTACACAGCGCGTTCATAAGTCCCCCTGGTAAGGGGGATTTAGGGGGTTAAAAATCAAAAATCTCCGCCCCGTGTGCTAAATTTGTGTAAGTCCTGTATTAATGCACATTATAACCATCACCAGATCCAACCTTTTCGACGAACTCTGAAACGCCCTTCATCAAAATGATTCCCGCACCGCACGCTGCCGAAAGAAATGGATTAATGGTTCAACGTAAGACTGCTCCGTCCGAATTTCGATGTTGTCAATTTTGTTTGATTGGAAGAACTTTCGACGCGCTTCAACGACATCGAGATTGAGTCGTTGATACATCTCTCGTGCCTTGGGGTCCTGTGTATCTAAGACAACCACCTCACCGGTTTCTACGTCCTCAAGTTCAATCAGCCCCACATTTGGCAACGTTTCTTCCCGCATATCTTGGAGCGTAATCGCGATGAGGTCATGCCGTTTGCTCGTCACTTGTAACCGCTTCTCGTATCCACGATCCATGAAGTCGGAGATCAGGAACACAACACTCTTTCTCCGAATGACGCGGTCAACGTACTCTAACGCAGCACTGATGTTCGTCCCACGCTGCTGTGGCTCAAAGTATAAGATCTCCCGGATGACACGCAGGACATGCTTTATTCCCTTACGCGGTGGAACAAATAGCTCCACATCGTCCGTGAAGCAGATCAGCCCGACCTTATCACTGTTTTTGATAGCGGAAAAGGCGAGCAGCGCGGAGATCTCCGCAGCAATCTCGGCTTTTGTTCGCTGATATGTCCCAAAATCCGCAGAACCACTGGTATCAACGAGCAGCATCATCACCAACTCGCGTTCCTCTACATATTTTTTGATATACGGTTGTCCCATCCGGGCGGTCACGTTCCAATCAATCGTGCGGATATCGTCGCCGGGCTGGTATTCACGCACTTCCTCAAATTCCATACCCCGCCCCTTGAATACGCTTTCGTATTCTCCGGCGAAGATGTTGTTGACAAGCCGGTTGGTGGAAATTTCGATTCGGCGGATCTTTTTCAGAATTTCTTTCGTGTTCATCAGGAACTTCCCATGCTCCATACGTTGTGCTACTGCTCATTTTATCAAGATGGCACTATAGAATCAAACAAAAAAGTGAACCAAAAAGTGTTGAATTTTTGTCCTTTTGTTGATATTCTTATTGCCAAAAGCATTTTGCGCCGGTGTGAAACTTTGGGTAATCTGGGTCTACCAAACGAACTCCGCATAGCGGAGCCTAATTGAAAGGAGCGGGACATGGACAAAGAGTGGCTAAAATACTGTGCTACTGATGAACAACTTCAAACGTTTGACGATGAGGGCTACCTAATCGTTGAAAATGCCCTATCGTCAGAGATGGTTGACAAAATGACCATTGCTATTAATCGAATTGATGCGGAGGAACGAAAGAGGCAAGGACTCGGACCACACGATCTGATGAAAAAGTTTCGTACCATTGCCGCGGATGATCTGTTTCTCGAATTACTTGATAACCCGAAGGTATTTCCGTTGTTGTGGGATATCCTCGGCTGGAACATCCAACTCTACATTTCTCACTTAATCGTTTACCCACCGGAAGGACCCGATGTACCGCGAACCCAAAAAGGGGCGGGATGGCATCAGGATGGAGGCAGACCTGTGCAGGAGATGGAACGGCCACATCCACGGTTGTCTCTCAAGGTGAGTTATTGGTTCAGTGATGTGAGGGGACCGGATCGAGGCGCGATGCGAATTGTCCCCGGCAGCCACAAACTCGATGAACGCCCACCCCAAAGCGATCCGGAGGGCGATCCGGACGGTGCAATTGAGTTGCAGATTGAACCGGGGACAGCGGTGTTGTTTGATCGCCGGTTATGGCATTCCCGCGGTTGGAATTTTTCGGACGTAACACGGAAGGTCTTGTTCATCGGCTACAGTTATCGCTGGCTGCGCGGACTTGACTACAATGTGATGCCACCCGAACTCCTTGCTAAATGCGATCCGATTCGTCGGCAGCTACTTGGGGACGGGGTAGATATCAAAGGCTGGTGGCAGCCAACCGATGAAGATGTACCGTTGAAACAGTGGTTAATGGAGCATCGTGGAGAGGAGTATGTGCGTTAGGAACTGCGGACAGAAAATTCAAAAAGGGGAGGCGGAGGTTTCGCTTCTCCTTTTTTGTTGGCAACCTCCTGATGATGTGCTATTCTATTCGACTAATAGATGTGCACAGCATTCAAACACTAGTCCGTTATCGAAACAGGTATAATTACGAAATAGAACTTGAAACGACAAAAACAGGACTTACGCAAATTTAGTGAGCGGCGCGATATTTTTTTATTTTTAACCCCCTAAATCCCCCTTATCAGGGGGACTTATGAACCAACTACGTAAGTCCTAAAAAAGAAAAAACCGAGGAATATCAATGAAACTGGTTACTTTTGAACTCACAACACAACTTGGGAAACAGCAGCGACTGGGAGCGATGGTTGACGGCGATCAAATCGTCGATCTCAATTCTGCCTACGCGCTTCATCTTTCAGAGACACAGGGGCAACCCGCTGCCTATCAGAGTGCGGATGCCATCCTGCCGTCGGACATGATCCAATACTTTGAACGGGGAGAAAGATCGAGAAAAGCGGCGCAAGCGAGCCTTGAACAGCTTGATGGCACCAATGCCACGGGCGTCCGAGGCGAACAGATTGTTTATTCGGCAGATCAGGTAAACCTACTTGCACCATTCCCACGTCCTGCTAGCCTACGGGATTTCGGCGTGTTCAAGACGCACATGGATGCCGCTGCATTGATCACCGGCAAGGAAATCTCCCCGGAATGGTTTAAGCTGCCGAACTATTATCGTGGTAGCACGAGTCCCGCTTCCATCGCTGGACACGAGGCACCCGTGACGTGGCCCAACTATACCGACAAACTTGACTTTGAGTTGGAATGGGGCGTTTATATCGGTAAGGAAGGGAAGAACATCTCGGTTGAAGACGCACCAAACTATATCGGCGGCTATACAATCTATAATGACATCAGCGCGCGTGACATCCAGTTTCGCCACATGACGTTGGCACTTGGACCCGCCAAAGGGAAGGACTTCGATAACAGCAATATCATGGGCCCCTGCCTCGTCACACCTGACGAAATTGACGATCCGTATAACTTGCGGATGATTGCACGGGTCAACGGCGAAGTCTGGGCGGACGGAAATACGTCGGATATGTACTACACTTTTGCAGAGATGATCTCCTTTGTTTCGCAGTCTGAAACTCTTTGTGTGGGGGATTTTCTTGGATCTGGCACAGTTGGCAAAGGCTGCGGTTGGGAGTTAGATCGGTGGATTCAGCCCGGCGATGTCATTGAGCTAGAGGTTGAGAGGATTGGGCTGCTCCGCAATCAGATTGAGGAGAAATCGGAGAATCCAGCGGCATGGCAGGAAAAGCAATAGAGGGAGAAAAGCGTGCTATGAGACTTGAAGGAAAAGTTGCAATCATCACTGGTGCCGCCTCCGGCATCGGACAGGCAACGGCGCTCCTATTTGCCAAGGAAGGAGCAACGGTTGTCGTAGCGGATCTGGATGAAGCCGGGGGAAACGAAGTGGTCAAGCAGATCAAAGCTGATGGCGGCAAAGCGATGCTCATCCGCACCGATGTAACAGAGGCGACAGATGTACAGGCGATGGTCAAATCGACGATCGACACTTACGGCAAGTTGGATGTGCTGTTCAACAACGCAGGCATTGCGATGCGTTTGCCCGTCGTGGAGTTGCCGGAGGAAGATTGGGACCGCTGCGTAGACATCAACCTGAAAGGGGTTTTTCTCGGCTCAAAGTACGCTATCCCCGAAATGATTAAGAATGGCGGCGGTTCGATTATCAATATGGCATCGATCTACGGTCTCGTCGGTGCGCCGACCCGCGCGGCTTACGTCGCTACAAAAGGTGGGGTCGCCAATCTGACCCGTGGTATGGCACTCGACTATGCCACCGACAACGTCCGTGTCAACTGCCTCTGTCCCGGTTTTACCGAAACCCCGCTCCTAGCAGGCGTTCTGAAAACCGAGGCGGAATATCAGGCACTCGCCGAGCAACACCCGATGAAACGCCTCGCTACGCCACAGGAGATTGCCTACGGTGCACTGTTCTTAGCGTCGGATGAATCTGTTTTCGTGACAGGAATCGCGCTACCAATCGACGGTGGGTTTACAGCGGGTTAGGCAAAGCAGAGATTAGGGGCAGGTCTTGTGCCTGCCCAAAGGGATAAGGACAGGGAGACGGAAAAAATGACCATGCAGGTCCATCCCAACTATGCACGACTTGTTGACTTGGCGCGTGAGAGTCACGAGAAAGGGCGCACGCCAGCGGAGATTACGTCCGAAGATGTTGCACTAGCACGCTTGTATAGCTACGCATTTCGCGGTCATACAATTGGTGCCTTTCACGCCACACGATTGGCAATTGATGAAATTGAGATGTGCGATCCACTCACCGAGGCGCATCGCAAGCGGGCAGTAGAACTCTTGATAGACCTAGCGAATCAAACGATGGATGCCGTGGAAGCTGACTTTCGTGCCTTGATCTCTACGTTCTACCGCTACGCCACCAACATCCCAAGAGTCATCGAATCACTAAGCGAGGGGATCGAGACGTGCAAATTGGAGTCAATGCGGAAGGTTCGAGATCGGTTCACCGAACTGATGGAAGAGATCACTAACGGCAACGGTATTCATACGACGTTGGACACGCACGCCCCGGAGCAAGCCAGTTTCATCGTGCCAAATCTCGGTATCACAATTGTACCGCTCGTTTATGGGGATTATCACTCATGGAATCTGGCGTACCTTGATGGTCCTCGGTCGGATGTGCCATTTCATCTCCATCAGGATGGTGTTGAGATCCATCTGGGCTACGGACCGTTGCACGGCAATACGGTTCTCGGTGAATTCCATGCGGAAGTGGACGAAGGCTATGCCATGCCTATTCCCCCAAAGGTGAGACACGGATATGTTAACGACAGTACCATGCAGCATCACGTTCCGTTCATCTTTGGATCGTTGACCCGCGGCGGGTGGGGCGTGTTTCTGGACGTGGAGGCGCAACCGATTGACCTAGACAAACTTGATAAGACGCCCGTCTACAGCCGTCAAATGAATCAGACGATCTATCTCGAACGCGAAATCGAGAAAGCTGCAGGGAGGTTCTCCCCTGTGCGTTACCCAATCATCCCGGCTTCCGCTACCGACGGAGATGGGATTGGGGGGCTAGAGTTGTCTGTAGCGCGTGTCAATGGATATGGGTTGAACTTGCGAACTGATCGCTTCTGCATCGTCTCCGTTGTCCGTGGACAAGGGGTTGTGCAGATGGCTGGTGTTAAGAAGAAGGTAGGACCTCACGAACATTTCTGTGTGCCGGCGGGTATCCCTGCATTCCTGCAACAAGAAGGAAACGAACCGATGGTGACGTTGGATGCGGTGATTAAGGAAGCGCGAAGCCCAATATCTAACCCAAAATGGCGACGGAATCGCCCTTGACGAACACAGAACAAGTCAAGGCTTCCCCATTGTAAAGCGGAAGTTACTTCTGAGAAAATAGGATAGCAGCTTATTGCCTAACAGGATTCTCCCCGGCGAGCGCAGTGTATTAAAGGAGGTCCATCTAACCCTTGGATTAACGAACCCGACCTGACTTAACAGATCCACCCAAACTTCCGGTGCCTGATGCTTATGCCACTCTATCGTGGGAGCGAAAGGATTCTTAATTCTGAGTAAGGCGAAGAAATTATATCTTGAGCAGTCACAAACGATTAGCTTTGCCCCACGATCTGCAAGTGAACTGAGTTTTGAACACATATTCAGATAAGTCGCCTTGGACGCTTCATCGCTGAGCAGGTTAATACAAGCAGTCTCATCTAGGTGGTTTATTGAGTTGTGGAGCAAGATAATATCAAACTGCTTTCCTGCGGGTTCAAAGGCTTGAAAAGTAACCGGTTCAAATTTTACCTGATTGTATCCGAGAATCCCACCTAGCTTCCTAAACTTTGCCTCCATCCCAGAGCGGCTCCCCTCCGTTTCCGGTTCGAGGCATACAACCTCTTTAGCACCCATACAAGCCGCATAGAAACTGTGTAAGCCGCTCCCTCCGCCGATATCAAGCACTCGCCTATTTTCGAGAACAATGTTCTCGAACAAAGTCTTCAGGTGGAATTGAAGGTTTCCTCTATTTGGATATAACCCTTCTTTGATAACGGTGGAGAGGTACTCTTCAAGGTCTGGCTGGGTTGACATCTCTGCACCCGTCACGGATCTTCAGCCACTGGTGCCGATGGCAGATCCCCTGTATCAAGGAAATCCTCCAACTCAACGCCGAGTGCACCGGCAATCCGGTTGACGGAATTGAAGAACCCGACAACTTCGACGACATCGAAAATCGTTTCGTCATCCAAGCCGTGCGATCTGAGTAGATCCAGATCTGATGGTTGAACTGTATAGGCAGCAAGGGTGACCTTCTCTGCAAATTCTAGGATCGCTCTCGTAGTTGCATCCAAATCCGCAGAGTGGAAATCTGTTTTGATCTGACTAACCAGTTGATCTTCGTTGACCTGTTCCCGCAGGTCTTCACCGTGCGCTTGCACTCAGTATCGGCAGCTATTAATTTGCGAAACCACTGTCGCTATCATCTCCCGTTGCGCCCGACTCAGTTTGGAAGGACCGAACATCGCGACTTCATACTGGTTGATGAACACTTTGAGGCTTTCCGGCTTGATGCTGAACAACTTGACGATATTGTAAACTCGCCCGGCACGCTTGATTCCTGCTTCATACTCTTCCTTGACGATACCTATCGCCTCTGATTCGGGAACGGTTCGGATCCATGCCATTTTCTGTTACCTTGAGGTTGAAGTTGACATCTAAAAAGTTATGGTGCTATAATGACACACCTTTTATCGGAGTCCAAGAAACGGAATCGGGGTTTCTTAGTCCCTATGGACTTGAAACGTCGGAATCAATCTTCCGGTTGCGGCTTTTCAAACAAAATGGTAACAAAGCTGAAAACTATAGTGAATTCTAAAAATATCTGTTAGATTATGATCCCCTTTCGCAAACTAACAGTTCGCGTGACTTATGGCAGATTCCCCTTTACATCGGAGACATGCACTGTGTGCCGTACCCCTGCCAACAAGTTTCTGACGAGCTCGTTCACAGTGTCTCATTAATTCTGAAATCTACTATAAATAGCCCATGGAGGACACCTCCCCTCATGCGAACACGGGAACTCATTGAACCCGATATAGTCACCATCCCCGAAGGAGATTTCCTTATGGGAAGCGACAACGGTGCGGTGAACGAACGGCCTATCCACCGTGTATGGGTGGACACTTTCGGCATCGCCCGATACCCTGTGACCAACCGGGAGTATAAGTCCTTTATGGAGATGACAGACCATTCGCCGCCACGGTTTTGGGGTGAGTCCAAGTTTCAACACCCAGACCAGCCGGTTGTCGGACCCAGTTGGTATGATGCCGTCGGCTATTGCGAGTGGTTAAAGGATTTGGTTGGCAAACCCTATCGTCTCCCAACGGAAGCAGAGCGTGAAAAAGCAGCGCGGGGTGGATTGGAAGGTAGGGACTATCCGTGGGGCGATGAGCTGCACGAGGACCATGTGGGCGGGCGGAATGCCCCGCATCTTCCAGTTGGGACTGACGGTCCTAACGGTTATGGGCTTTACAATATGTCAGAAGGCGTCCACGAATGGTGCGCTGATAATTACGATCCAACTTACTACGAAATCTCACCGGATCGCAATCCGACCGGTCCACAACACAGCGATCGCCGTGTGGCACGCGGCGGTTCATGGCGTCATAGTGTCCGCTTTGCTCGCTGTGCGGCACGGAGCAGTCTCAGTCCAGAAAAGCAGTTCAGCGACTTCGGATTCCGATGCGCGATGACAATTGAGTAGTTGTCTTTCATGGTGCAATGACCCAATGTACTAATGAACGAACGAACCCAATGGCCTTCACGTTTTACGTTTCACGTTTCACGCTATGAAATCTTCACTGATTTGCATTGTTGGTCCCACCGCTGTCGGCAAAACGGAAATAGCGATTCAACTCGCGCAGTACCTCGACGCCGAGATTGTGTCGCTCGATTCACGGCAGATCTACCGGAAGATGGACATCGGTACGGCAAAGCCAACACCGGACCAACAGCGAGCGGTGCCCCACCACCTCATTGATTGTGTGGGGGTGGACCAATCCTTCTCTGTCGCAGAATATCAGCGATTGGCAGATAGCACGATTAAAGAGATTCAGGAACGTGGCAAACGGAGGATGGTTGTCGGCGGGGCGGGACTGTATTTTCGGGGTCTCATTGATGGGCTTTTCGACGGTCCCGGTGCGGATGCCGAGATTCGATCGAAACTCCAGCGAGCAGCGGACGAACACGGCAACGTCGCTCTGCATGAACAGCTGCGCCGATGCGATCCGGAGACCGCGGATCGGGTGCACCCAAATAACCGCGTCAAAGTCATTCGTGCCTTAGAGGTTTACGAACTGACAGGGAAACCCATTTCTGCCTTACAACAACAGTGGAAGAGGAATAAATCCCGCTACCCATTCCGGGCATTCGGGCTTAACATGCCGCGTGAGGCACTTTATCGGCGGATTGAAGATCGCGTGGATCAGATGGTAGAGGTCGGCTTAATTGAAGAGGTCAAAGGGTTATTAGATCAGGGCTACCCACGCAACTGCGTCGCAATGCAAAGTTTCGGATACAAGGAGCTCATCGAGTATCTCGACGGAAATCGAACTCTTGATGAAGGGATTGCACTCTTAAAACAGAACACCCGCCGATTCGCTAAACGGCAGTTAACATGGTTTTGCAACGATCCACGAATTGAATGGCTAGACATCTCTCCGTTTTCATCAATAGACGGAATTGTGGATAACCTTCTAGCAAAGAACCCCGTCTAATGGATAAAATGCCAGTATCAAAAGTGCGAGATCTGTATAAAACCTGTATAGCAGAAACGCTCATGTTAAGAAAACGTGCAACAGCGGGCGGGGTGACCCCGCCCCTACGATTTCGTTTCGCGTTTTGCACTTACTTTTTATATGAGCCAGCAGAAAAAATGGAACTTTTTCATGGCTGAAGAAGTGGTGGTAATAGAGAAAATCATAGCAAAAGAACCGCTTACAAAGGAAATGATCGACGCAGGTGCTAACGTCTTGCGTCATCTCAATAAAGCGAATTTTGATGTTCAGGCGGCTTTGTGGATCTACCGGTTGGAATCAAATTCTTGGCGTCTTGTTTTTGCTCTGCCCGAAGTAGAAAAAGATGGACCGCTGAAAAGTTATACGAAAATACGGCGTATCCTCTCCCAGATTCCAGACAACCAACCCCGTCTGACTCTATCCGATATCAAGGTATCCGAAACCGATCATGGCTTGATTACTGCATTGCGAAAGAGAAATAGTCTTGCGAATAAAGAGTTTCCGCAACATGTTTATCATGTCGGAGGACGCGACCACCACGTTGACGAGGGATATATCTATCAACTACGGTAACACTACAAAATAAAAAACAGACTGGAGGTAAACAATGGCAGCAAGGGAAGGTTACACAGAGCTACAAGCAAGAGTTTTGGCAGCCCGCCGTGTCTGGAAACGAACACTCTTTTGGACCGGCTGTGCAATTGCTATCGTTGGACTGATCGTGATTCTCGCCGGTGCAGCGATCGTAGACCTGCTGATGCCGCTACCGGGCAGCATTCGCCTTGCGCTGCTGATCGGTGTTATTGGGGCTGTAGGCTACCTGCTCTATAGATATCTCATTCAACCGCTTCGGGCAAAACTGACGCCGCATGATGTCGCGCTCAACGTCGAGCGGAAGCACCAAGACCTTGAAGATCGCCTCGTTAGTGCCCTCCAGTTTGGCGAGGTGGAAACCGACGATCCAATCAAATCACATCTGTTGCAGCGACTGGTCACGGATGCCGTAGAACGGACTGAGGGAATTGATTTCAGAACCACAGTCGATAAAAGCAAAAAACGCAAGCACATCGGTATTGCGGTTGCCGCACTCACCGGATGCGCGCTAATCGCACTAATTTTTCCCACCGAACTTAACACTTCTCTGAATCGCCTGCTCAGTCCTTGGGAAAAAACCGAGCCCGTGTTTACAACTAAACTGACCGTCGAACCGGGGAACGCCCGCATTTTACGGGGCCGAAGCCTTGCAATCAACCTCGAAGTGACCGGCAAAGCTGCCGATAAAGCGCGGCTTATTTATACAAAGGGAAACCCAATCGCTGACACCACCTCTCTTCCCCCCGCAAGCGGGGGGATACAGGGGGGGCGTCAAGAAATTGATATGGTGCGAATCGAGGGTGAGAAGCGCAGGTTTGGCTATGAAATCTTCAACATCAATGAGAATATGGAGTACTATGTAACAGCGAACGGAGCAGAATCGGAACGTTACACCGTTGAAGTGTTCGACACCCCCAAAGTTACCGCGATTGAGATTGCCTATACCTATCCCGAATACACAAAATTGAAACCGATTATACAGCAGGGAGAGGGAAATATCCGCGCTGTCGTCGGATCTCAAGCAGAAGTCCGTATTACGACCAACAAAGCCATCCAATCAGCAACGCTCACAGTGGAGGCAGAAGATTCGGTCCCCATGCTTATCCCCGATGGACGCACGCTCACCATGACTCTTGATGTGTTGAACGACGGAAAGTATACCGTTAAACTGCTCTGCGTTGATGGCTTTAATAACCAAGCTCCAATCGAATACACCATTACAGCAATCCCCGATGAACCGCCTGAAATCGCCATCAAGGAGCCGGGCAGGGACATCAAAGCCACAAAATTAGAGGAGGTCAGAGTCCTCGCAGAAGCGACAGATGACTACGGCGTTGAAGAAATGACGTTGATGTACAGCATCGGATCCGGTGAACCGCAAGAATTGCCAATAGAATCCGTTGAGGTTAAAGCGGATAAAATAATCTCCGGTGCTTACGTTTTCTATCTCGAAGAGCTCGATGTGGAGCCGGGGGAGCTTATCTCCTATTATGCCCAAGCTATCGATAACAATACGCGGACGGGACCAGGGACAAGCACCTCTGAACTCTATTTCATCGAGGTACGTCCGTTCAATGAACGGTATATGCAGATGGATGCAGAAGGGCAGCAAGCTCAACAAGAAGGACAACCGTTCCCCAATCTAATCGCAGATCAACGGACAATTATCAAGAAAACATGGAAGCACATCCACTCCCGTCCGTCCCCCATGACGGAGGACTACCAATCTGCTGTCAAACAGATAGGGGTAGAACAGGAGCAACTCAAAGACAAAACGCAACGGGTTACTGATGAGTTGAGCATGTCGATGCGCGACGCAAACGTAGACCCTGAAATGCTGATGAATCTGGAGGCAGCCGTCGCCAAGATGGGTGAAGCGACTGATGAACTCTATGCTGTAAAACCGAAAGCGGCGCTGCCACACGAACAGGACGCCCTCGAACTTCTCACCAAAGCCATGATGGAGTTAGATAAGGTCTTGACACAGATGCGATCGGGTGGCAACCGAGAAGTCGCCGATAATATAGAGATGGATATGGAGGATCTCCAAGACACGATTGAGCAAGATCAAAACGAGTTGGACGATCAGATGCGCGAGGGTACGCAAGAGCTACTGGATCAAGCGAGAGATATGCTCGCCCAACAGGAACAACTCACGGAACAGAGCCAACAGCTGGCACGGGAGGGACAGCCTTCACAACGAGAGATGCAGCAAAACAGCCAACAAGAGGGACGGTTGGCGCAACAAGCGCAGCAGATGGCAGAACAAGCCCAACAGATGGGTCAGTCAGTCGGGCAGGGTGCAGGAAACAGTACAGGACAGCGTATGGTTCAAGCGGGCGAAGCATTGGAACAAGCATCTGAAAATATGGAGGCAGCTTCAGAGAACATGGGGGCTGGACAGCCACAGATGGGGGCTGCGAAGGGACAAAAAGCCGAAGAAAACCTGCAGCAGGCGATTGAGGAACTTGAGAAGGTCGCGGCACAGTACACCGATCAGGCCCTTGAGGATGTGACCGAATCACTCGACCAACTTACGGCTGAACAATCGGAGATACGAGAGCAAACGGAAACGCTTGAGGAAGAAACTCGACAGGATGGCATTAGCGTTGAAGATGCGCGGAATGCTTCTGAGTTGGCGAATCAACAGCGAACCCTCCGCCGAGACCTTGAGCAACTGCAACGCAATCTCTCAAATCTGCGGGAGGCACTTAACGAAAATGAACCCCAAGCGGCCCGAAATGTCGCGGACGCAAATCGTCGTATCATTGAGGAACAGGCATCTGGGAATATGGAGGACGCACAACGGGCATTGCAGTGGCGGAACTTCCAATCTTCAGAGCGAGAGCAGCGGGAGGTGCTCGATACCCTTTTGGATGCGCGAAATGACCTACAACAAGCTAGGACAAATCTAGCGGAGACCGAGGAGGAGCGACTCGACGCAGCGTTGGACCAGATCGAAAGCTGGGCAGCCCAGATGGAGGATATCCAGCGTGAGCTCGAGGCAATGGACAATCAGGAGACTCCACTAACGCCTGAACAGGAGGCACGGCAACAACAGTTGTCCGAGCAGCAGGAACAGATACAGCAGCGCGCCCAAGAGGCAATGGAAGCACAGCAGCAAGGGGATGCTCAGGGGGAGGAACAGGCACAAGTGGGCGGCGCGGAGTCGGACCGTGAACTCAGGGAACTCTGGCTTGACGCGATTCGTGCTATGGACAATCGTCCCGGAACCCGGAGGGCACCGTTTCCCGTCTACGATTTCTCTCTGCGTGAACTCAGGAAACTTGAGCGAGCGATTGAAGAACGTCTGGCTACAATTCAAGAAAAGAAACAACTCGCACAGGTGCTCAAAGAGGATGTGCCGCCTGAATACCGGAGACTGGTCGATCAGTACTATGAATTTCTGGCAAAGTGAAACATGACGTGTGAATTTAATAGTTAAGGCTCATGTAAAAAGAAAGTGCAAAACACGAAGCGAAATCGTAGGGGCGGGGTCTCCCCGCCCGCCGTAAGGGTTGGGGGACCCAACCCCTACGAATATTCGGTTTCTTTGCACTAAATCTTAACATGAGCGTAGGATTCGCTCATATAAAAAGAAAGTGCAAAACACCATGAGAAACCGAGTTTTTTCTTCAAAACTCGGTTTCTATTGCATGATTTCTTAACATGAGCCATAGGATTATACGGACTCTATGATCAATTTATAACACGGAAGGATTCATCTTCATGGAAAACACCGAAACCGTTACCCTCACCCCCGCACAACGGCTGCATTTTGACATCTACGGTTTTGTATTGCTAGAGAACGTCTTGACTACCGACGAAGTGGCTCGCATGAAGGACGCGCTCCATCGGATGAAAGCCGATCCGGATCTTGAGTCCAAGCGGGTCTACACCCACAAGCGTGGTGAGCATCATATACTGCTGGGCAATCTGGTAGAGTATGATCCCGCCCTGCTAGAATACGCCGCCCATCCCAAACTGGTGCCGCTCGTTGAGGAGGTGGTCGGTGGCAAGGTCCGCCTTGAGGAGACCGAGGCGATTATCAATCGCAGAGATCCGGAGGCAGATACTGAGGAACTCCACAAACGACGCTATAACCCCACCGGATTTCATCGCGGAACGCAGCACGGCTGGGGAACCTACATCGAACAGAGCAAATTCCACTGCATCTTTGTCAAGACATTGACCTACCTCACCGATGTGGGACCCGACGATGGCGGCACCTGTTTTATCCCCGGCAGCCACCGGCTCACTTGGGACAGGGAAGAGATGATCGAAGCCGCCCTCTCCGATGACAAGCTGATCTATCAGGTAGAGGCAACCGCCGGTTCTGTTTTGCTCTTTCCAGAATCACTCATCCACAGCACGACCGCTATCCGTAGCGACAAGGAACGCACAATCCTAGTCGCTGGGTATACCCCACCGATGGTGCGTGAGTGGCCCGGTAACGAGGTTAGTCCTGACTTCATCGAAACCCTACCCGAAGATATTAAGCCACTCATTTCCGGAAGCGATAGCTGGCGTTGGGAAAGACGATATTGACAGTGATTCGCGTTAAAAGAAAGTGTAAAATGCTAAGAGCGTGAAACGTGATGCGTGAAACGTAAAGAAAATTGGTTCATTGGTTCATTGCGTCGTGACAAAAGAATGAGAAAACGATAAAAGAGGATAAGAATAAATGCCAAACGTTAAGATGTATACAACCAGTTTCTGCCCATACTGCTACAAGGCGAAAGGTATCCTTGACAGGATGGGAATCGACTTTGAAGAAATCAACATCAAAGGGGATCCCGCGATGCGCGATGAAATTGAGAAGCTAACCGGTCGCCGCGATGTACCACAAATCTTTATTGATGATCAACATATCGGCGATGACGACGATTTAGCCGAACTCGCAGCATCGGGAAAACTGAATGAAATTTTTAACATAGAAGGAGAAACAGATGGCAGAGATAAGAAACGGAAGCGATGGTTTGGAAGAGCGTAACATCATCATTATTGGTGGCGGCACGGCAGGTTTCGCCGCTGGGGTTTACACCTCACGGGCAATGCTGGAGCCGCTACTCATCACCGGAGACGCACTCGGTGGACAACTCTCACTGACCCTCGACCTTGAGAACTATCCGGGCTTCTTCGGCACCGAAGCCGCAGAGTTTATTACAGGGATGCAGAAACAGGCAGAGCGTTTTGGGACCGAAGTAAAGTTTGACATGGTGACGGAGGTAGACTTCAACCGCCACCCATTCTACTTGAAAACTTATGACCAAGAATATCTCGCGAAATCGGTTATCATCTGCACCGGTGCTTCACCGCGAACACTGGACATCCCCGGCGAGGAAGGATACGGCGGACGTGGTGTCTCCTACTGCGCCACCTGCGATGGATTCTTTTTCCAGAACCAACGGCTTATCGTTGTCGGTGGCGGCGATGCCGCCCTTGAGGAGGGGATATTCCTGACAAAGTATGCGTCGGAGGTCTATATCGTCCACCGCAGAGACCAGCTTCGTGCCAGCCAAATTATGCAGGAACGCGCCTTCAAGAACGATAAGATCAAGTTCATCTGGGATACGGTTGTCGAAGAGATCCAAGGGGACGACGAAAAGGTCACCGGTGCGCTGCTCAGAAATGTGAAGACCGACGAAAAGCAGGTGTTCCCGATTGACGGCGTTTTTATCTTCATTGGACACATCCCGAACACCGAGCTATTCAAGGGTGTGATCGACATGGATGAGCAGGACTACATCGTTGTGGACAAACTACAGCGTACCAATATCGACGGTGTCTTTGCAGCAGGCGATGTACATGATCACATCTTCCGTCAAGCGATAACGGCGGCGGGTGCCGGTGCCGCCGCAGCTATCTCCGCCGAAAAGTTCATCGCTGAGTTAGAGAACCGCGCTTATCCGGGGCAGTAGGTATTCAAACAGAGGAAGAATTAGTTTTGAGGAAAGCATCTACCTTAGCGAATTTCTTCAGCACAGAAGAAATTATGAAGGAAATAAAAGATGTTAAAAATCATTGACAACGGGGTCATTTCCCACCAGAGCGAACGGGGTGCTTATATGCCTGTAATTACCCCCCTCGCAGACGGCAGTTTCATCGCCTGCCAGCATGTCGGGGAAGGGCTAGGCACACCGGACAATCACATCGAGATCCTTCGTTCAACGGACGGGGGCGCAACATGGGTCAACGAAGGGAGTATCCATCCCGATGGCGTACCTACGGATGGATGGTGTTACCGGGGTCCAAAGATCAGCGAGGTGCCCGACGGTCGCTTGGTGATGAACGCAACCCGTTTTGAGACGGAAGGCGACACGCTCTTTGACACGGAATCGGAAGCCTTGCAGCGTCCGGAGATATTGCTGTTCTGGTCAGAAGATCGGGGCAAAACGTGGTCAGCACCGCAGGTCGTACCGGTAGACCTGCCGCCCGAAAAGTACACATGGAACGGGGCGGGACCGCTTCTACAACTCGCGCCGGATCGGTGGATGTACCCCCTCGAAACGTGGAAGCCGGAAGGGTATGAAGGTCCGCCCGATCAGAAGGCAGCAGCGGTATTCTCCGCGGATCAGGGACAAACGTGGGGAGAGTTTACCGTCGTCGCAGATGACCTCACAGGCGCATTGCTCTGGTGGGATCAGATGTGCTCCCTCTTGCCGGATGGACGGATCTATACCCTGATCTGGACGCACCAGTACGGAACCTCCGAGGATCTGACGAACCACTGGGTAATCTCCGAAGACGGTGGACGCACCTGGTCCGAACCCCGACCGACGAATCTGCGCGGTCAGGTCTGCACCCCCATCCCGCTGCCTGACGGTCGCGTGGCGGCGATCTACAATTTCCGACACGAACCCCAAGGCATCCATGTGGCACTGACCGAAGACCTTGAACATTTCGACGTGGAAAATGAAGTCGTGGTCTTTGACGCCGGAAAAGAGGCGACCCTCGGCGAACCTGAGAACGAGAACTTCCTCGCTGAACACATGCAGATCGCTTTTGGCAAGCCCGGCGGGACAACCCTGCCGGACGGGGATATAATGACCTATTTCTGGTGTACGGTGGCGGGAGTCACCCATACGCGCTGGGTAAAATTACGATTGGAAGGTTAATGCCCCGGTAACAGAAACGTGCTACTATAAACAGCGGGGCAAGATGCCCCGCCTACCGGATAGGGATAGACAAAAAACTAAATGACGCGGTAATGGAAAGGAGTTCAGATGGATTGGCAGAAAAATTCAGGACAACTCAAAGATGCCTTTGACCGAGATGGATTTGTGGTCATTCCCGGCTTCTACACCCCGCAAGAGACAACGGCATTAAACGCTCATATCGACCAGTTTATCGCGAAGACGCTGCCCCAATTGCCATCGGAGGCAGCCTTTTACGAAGTCAAGGATCAGCCCGAAAGCATTATGCGGTTGCAGGGCATGGCATCTTACGACGACCATTTTAAGGAACTGACCGAGAGTGACCGGTTTGCCAAACTGGCGGAATTGCTGCTAGACGATGGGGTTATAAGTAAGAACATGGAATGGTTCACGAAACCCGCCCACAGCGATGCAGAGACACCACCCCATCAGGACGGGTTCTACTTCATGCTCGAACCGAACGAGGCGTTGACGTTGTGGTTGGCACTAGATACGGTGAATGACGAGAACGGCTGCATCCACTATGTACGGGGTTCTCACCGTCGAGGTATGCGCCCCCACGATCAGACAGCGGTATTCGGGTTTTCCCTAGGAGTCACAGACTACGGCGAATCGGACTACCAAGAAGAGGCAGCTATTCATGCTGCGCCGGGCGATATGATCGTGCATCACTGCATGACAATTCATCGCGCAGGTTCCAATTCCACCCCAAACCCACGCCGGGCACTGGGGCTTGTCTATTACGCCCAACGTGCCAAGGCGAATGCAGAACGTCAGGCGGCGTACAAGAAAGAGCTCATGGAACGGTGGAAAAAAGAGGGAAAAATTTAGTGCGCTTCAGTTCTAAAAGCAGTTACGGACGCAGATTGCGCTGATTTTCGCAGATAAAAATAGAAAAACGAAACTCATACAACCCGGAGAAACCGAGTTTTGAAGAAAAAACTCGGTTTCTGTGAACTATTTCTTAACATGAGTGATCACTGATAGGAGTAAGCAATGCTGACCGATGCACAACTCTACCATTTCGCTGTTCACGGCTGGGTGCTTCAGGAGGACGTATTCAGTTCCGAAGAAATCGATGCCTTCAAGCGCGGACTAGATCACCTCTATGAACGCAAAATCTCGACGATGAAGGACACCGAGGACATCAAGAACATCAACAACATGGTGAACTACGACCAGATCTATCGGGATTGGATCATGTCGCCAAAGATCACCCCCGTTCTGAAGCAGCTCTTGGGAACGCCGCCACGTTTTGAGTGTTGCCACGCGATGATAAAATCTCCGCACCCCGACCGATCGACGCGGCGCGATGAACTTCGGGATGCGGAAAAGATGGGGTGGCACCGCGGCATTCGACCGAAATATGGTATCGTGCCAGCGAACAACCATCCCTACATCAACACAACATTTCTCAACAATGCCACCTACCTAACGGACGTTGACCCTGAACATGGTGGTACGATGATTCTGGACGGCTCACATCGAATCGAGGCGCAGGATTGGAAAGAAATTTTCGATCCCGCAATGGTAGTTCAGATTGAAGCAAAGGCAGGATCGGTGATGCACTTCACGGAGGCATTGGTTCACACCGGCGTCCCGATCCTCTCCGAGCGAACCCGTTATACGATGTTCTACGGCTTCACCCCACCGTGGATGCAGTGTTGGCCCGGCTGCAGCCCGACGCAGGAAGTTATTGATGCCAGCGAAGGGGAGCTCAAGGAAATCCTCGGAGGTCGCACCGGATATATGGGACAGTATGGACCTGAGTGAGTGGGAACCTCCGCACCCAAAATTTGAATCTCTTGCAAGAAGGAGAAAATATCCGATGTTATCCGATTTGGAAGTTGGACAATTTTGGACATTCGGGTTCACTGTTTTGAGAGGTTGTCTAAGTGGAGAAGAGGTAGACCGTCTACAGGAGGCGCACCGTCGCGTCATTGCAGAAGCACCGGTCTACAACTATTTCGCCGAAAATGGGACACGGATGCTCAGTCCTTTTGTCCAAGCGGACGATGCTTTCGCAGATTTAATTGAGCAGCCCGGTGTGATGGAAGCCATGCGCGATATCTGGGGAACGGAGTGCCTCTACATCGCCGGTAGTGATATGTGGGCGAACCGAGACGATACCCCTTGGCACACCGACGGTCAGCCGGGACGACACACCCTCACACTCAAGACCGCCATATACCTCGACGAGCAATCCAAGGATTTCGGATCGTTGAACCTGATTCCCGGCAGCCACCATCCCGAATACTCTGCGGCACTCTTCCGTTCTTGCGGTTACTGGGATAGGGGGAGACCCCGTCTACGCCTCGATCCCCATGCCATTCCGGGAGTTCTCTCCGTCCAGACCTGTCCCGGGGACGTTGTGTTATGGGATAACCGACTGTGGCACTCCGCCTTCAAACGCAAGGACGGTCAGCCCCGTCGGACAATGTTTATCGGCTATATGCCGGATCCCCAAGATGACCTGCTCGCGCTCAAAGACCTGCGAACAACGGTTGAAACCCAGATAACTGAGCAGCAACCGTTCGTCTATAGCAAGGAAATGATGGACAAGGGTGGTCCTAGGCGTAAGAAGATGGCAGCACGGCTAGAGGCATTGGGTGTGGAAAAAGTGAGAGAGTCATAACTTCCCGACAGGAAAACCAACAAAAACACTCAAAAAGAAGGAAAGACAATGACCAACGGATCCTGTTCGCTGCGCGTCGGCGTGGTTGGCTGCGGTGGGTTTGGGCGTAACGCTTATATCAACAATGTCGTCGAAAACCGTGACGCTAGTCTGGTCGCACTCTGCGACATTGATATAGAACAGGCGGAAGGGGCAGCACGTGAGGTCTTTGATGAGGGAGGCAGAGAGCCACGTCCGACGCTTTACACAGACTATAAAGCGATGATCGACCAAGAATCCCTCGATGTGGTCATGGTTGGAACGATGGCAGACGTCCGTCCACGTGTGGCTATCTATGCGTTGAATGCCGGTGCCCACGTCCTCGCTGCCAAGCCGATGGCGCCTTCTTTAGCAGAGGCAGAGGAGATGCTCCAGAAGGCAAAGGAAGCAGACAGGATTCTGATGGTCGGTTATAACTTCCGATTCCGCGATGATGCACAAATTGTGCACCGCTTTATCCGTGATGGTGGTATCGGGGGGCCTCGCTTTGCCCGCGCTTGGTCATTTGCCGCTAGCGTACCGATCCGCGGATCGCACTACAAAGCGGGGTCGGGTGGAGGTTCACTCGCCAGAACGGGGATTCACCCAACGGATCTGGCAATCTGGTTTCTCGGTAACCCACCCCTCATCTCGGTACATGGGCAGGCACTCTCACGTTTTGCCGACCTTCCCGCGCTGCCCTCCGAATTGGAACCCCTCCGAGGCGACTACGACGATCCAGATCTGGTCAGCGGCTATGTCCAGTTCGCCGATGGGGTCACGTTGTCTGTCGAGAGTATGTGGATGGCACCGCCGCAGATTGGCGATCACGGTGTCGAAGTGTGGGGGACCCAAGGCTACGCTTCGGTGACACCGTTGCGATTGCTGACTTGGCAGGATGGCGATTACGTTGATGTGACCGAGCAGGTTGCGCCCGGTGTTGCGGATTCCTTCCACGACCATTCGAGCAACCGGCTACGCCGCGAGGTCTTTCACTTCATCGACTGCGCCCTTGGCAGAGAGACACCCCTCATAACGCCGGAAGAGATGTGGACGGATCAGGCAATTGTTGATGGAATTTACGCCGGCACGAAAATAGTGAAACAAAAGGAGGGGCACTGAAAGTATTTTGGGCAGCGTTTTGTTGAGATATGAATATCGACCTACAACCAACTCGATCTGTCGGGACTGAGAGCAGTTCCCGTAGGTCGGGCGATTGCTGCAAGAAGGAGGAGGTATTCGACGTTATTCGATAGTGTCGTGTCATGGACAGAAAAAAGCGGTATCAACCCCGTGAAAATGGGTGGATACCACCGACATCAGATTTGATTCTCTATATCTACGGAGAAGCTTCTAATGGTCATCAAGAAAGGTTTCAGGATCATATCCTGCACTGCCATAGTCAACAAATTTTACGCCGGGATACATAGTCCTATAAGCACCCGAAGTCAACTCTTCAACTGTAAAAAGCCCCCCAAGTGCATCTGGATCTGAAGATCTCGCATGAGTCGCAAGAGCGAACCGGGGAAATCTGACAATCTCCTCATCAGGATCGTCACTAACGGTTTCGCCCCACTCAATATATACCAAATCGCGATAGAGCGGGTAGACTCTGTCGTTGTCATGCTGATAGACGCCATTCACAAAATCGTGGTCCCCCTGATTCCACAGTTTAATCAGAACACGGTACATCATTTCGTGTTCATACATATCCCCTTTCTGGTAATTAGGAAACTGTATCCAGACCGGCGTGAGATCCGAGGGAAATCCGTTGGGAACTTCAGGAAAATCCCCCTTTTCAACAGGGGACTCCTCCAACTCTTGTAAAAGTGCATCTAGTTCATCATCGGTTATATCCGGAAGGGGTGTTGAAACAGCATCATCACCGGATAATTCCTCTGTCTCTGAAACCAATGCCCCTTCGAGCGATTCGGCAGCTGGAGAACCAGAAACGGAAGTTTGTTGATTCGCTGTTGGATAATGGGGCTCTATCGTCAACAGATGCTCTGGCACCGGCTCGACATCACCGTAGTACCAGTGGCTTCCGAAATAACTTCCCACAACGAATAGCGCAGCGAACATAATCGCCCCACCTATCCATAGTTTCGGCTGACTCGTGAAAGACACGGCTTGTCACCTCCTATCATGGGAGGTAGGTGTGAATTCTCAATAAGAGCTAAGCTCACCCTCCCGATAACATTGAAATTTAGCGCAATTTATCAAGATCTCTCAGTTATTCTTCTGATGCTGAGAAGCGTTAAGGTAACCTTTTTTCAATTTCGCACAGGCAGTGTTAATCAGTTGACTCACACGCCCCTTCGTTACACCAAGCACTTTAGCTATCTCAACCCCCTTTTTCCCCTCAAAAAATCTCAACTTTAAGGCCCGGCGTTCTCCCTCAGACAAATCCGCTAAAAGTTGGGGGAGCAACTGCTCGAATTGCTCAATCTCAACATGGTGAATTACCTCTTCATCAACTCCTCCACACTGACACGCATCGGCTGCCAACCCATCAATCGACGGATTGTTCCTAAGTGGGTCAGGACCGCCCTGATAAAATTGGGATTCAGCAGAACTTGTATCATCAAGGGATAAAAATGGTGTTGACCGGAGGTGTTTTTTCCCTTCATCCCAGAGCTTACCACACACCTGAGAACGAATAAACGTGGTGAAACTCGCACCACTTTCATGTGCAGGGTCATACGTCGGAACCGCTTCGAGAACGGTCTCATACGCGATTTGGCGCAAATCCTCTTTCACGCACTGAAGTCGTTGGTCGCGGCGGATGGCACACGCCACACATCGATTGATTGACTCCTTGGCGGATAGAGGCGATTCTGGATCGATATAGAAAGGACACTTCGCTGAGTTTTGCGGATTTCGTTGTTGTGTCATGGTCACACCTCTTTCTAAATAGGGGTTGATTTGCTTCTATCACCTTCAAGAGGATCTCGCCTTTACTATATATATTGCGCTCGTTTGGGAAAGTTTAGCTTTTTTTTATATTTTTTTCGCTCATGCTCAGAAATCGTGCAACAGAAACAGAGTTTTTTCTTGAAAACTCTGTTTCTTTTCGTGCTTGGCATTTTCCTTTGACGTGAGCCAAAGGGTTTACGTGCTTTCAGAGAAACGCCTTCTCTCTCGCTTCCGCCGAGCTATCCCACGCACGGTCATATTCATAATCGTCCCGACGCGCCAACAGTGCCCGTAAATCGTGTCGCAGCTCCTCCACGGTAGGCCTTCCAACAAACCACCAACCGTTGTAAATCTTGTAGATCTCGCGATCGCTGTCAAGAACGAAGGTATAAGGGATGGGAATCGGAGAATGGTTGGGATCCGTGTTGTCTACGATGTCTAATTCATTGATCAACGCCCGATCAAGGTCAATCAGGAAGGGCCACGTCGCACCGATACGCTCACGAAGTGCCCTCGTTGTTTCCTCATCATCGACGGAGACAGCGATTAGCCTACAGTAGTTGACCTCCAATTCGGGCTGCAAATCCTTTGCATAATTCTCCAACTGGAGAACATCCTTCGGTCAATATGCCCCACGCCAAAAGACCAAGATTGTGGGCCAGCCACGCATCAAATCCTCCAGCGTTCTGATTATGCCATCCTGATCGGGACGTTCAAAGTTTGGGAATTTGTTACCGGATATCATCAAATCTTCACGGATTTTCATTGTGATTTCCTCCTTACGAGAGCGCATGAAATTTTTGCGGCGTTCGCTAGGTGAAATAACCTATGTAGGGAACGCAGATCTGCGTTCCCTACGGAAACCTTTTCTTAATCAAGGAAGCAATTTAGGGTTGTACTGTTTCCCAGCGTTCCGTCTCCCATGAGCGTTCAATCGCACCCAACACCTTAGCCACAGCCAACGCCTCACGAAAGGCAGGCTCACCTTGAAGTCCATCCCGAATCGACTTCAAGAACTGATAGGATTCGATCATTTTCAAATCTTCGTAGCCTAAACCGACACCGGGACCGGGGTTGAAATGTGCATGAAACGGGTGTTCGGGACCACTCATAATACGGGTGTAGCCATTAGGCGTGCTATCGTCGTCAGAGAGCAACAGATGGAGTTCGTTCATACGCTCAAAGTCCCAGTTTAGCGCACCGCGTGTGCCGTGCACCTCAAACGCCATCTGACATTCGGGACCATTTATGACACGACATCCTTCCAGTGTGCCGTGTGCTCCATTGGCAAATTGCACCAGCGCACCGACATAGTCTTCGTTAGTGACTTCGCCCGTTGGACCATCTGTGCGGACAGAAAAATGCGTACCTTCGCCGGGCGTAGCAAGCGGCCGTTTTGAGAAGAAAGTCTCGCGGTTGCCCACCAAACGGTTGATCGGACCGGCAATCATCTGCGCCATATCAACGACATGCGACATCAGATCACCCAAAGTGCCCAACCCCGCCACCTCGCGCTGAAAACGCCACGACAATACAGCGTGCGGATTGCTGGCATAACCCGCAAAGAAACGCCCCCGATAGTGTGTGAGCCTGCCGAGACGGCCTTCCTCAATCAGTTGCCGGGCATACTGCACAAGCGGCGTCCATCGGTAATTATAACCCACACAGGTCAACACACCAGCTCGTCGCGCAGCATCTTCGATCGCAGCCGTCTCTCGTGGATTTCGACCAACAGGCTTCTCGCAGAAGATATGCTTCCCCGCTTCGGCAGCCGCTGTCGCAATTTCGAGATGCATACTGTTTGGCGCGGTAATGTTGACAAGTTGCACCTCCGGATCAGCGATAACCTCTCTCCAATCCGTAGCGTATCGTTCAAAGCCCAAAAACGTCTGTGCTTCACGAGCACGGGCTTCCACCTCATCGGCGCAGATGACTAGGCGTGGCTGAACCCCACAGTCCTGAAAGCGGATCGGAATCTGTCGGTAGGAGCGGCTGTGCACAGTCCCCATCCACCCCATACCGATGACACCGATACCTATCGTTCGTGTCATAACTGACCTCAGAGTTTAGGGCCTCTTGTTAGGTGCGTTCCAACGCGATTTTGCATATCGTCTTCTCTGCGTCATCGCCGTACCAGAGATTGGCACCATCCCACGTCAAGCCGTGCGGTTCGCCGGGGCATTCAAAAGAATCCAAAACCGCCCCGGAATTCGGGTCAATTTGGGAGACCACATGCGTGTCGGTGTCCGCACTCCACAACGTCGTTCCATCCCAAGCAATCCCGTGCGGGCGCGTGCCGGGTGAGGGAAATTCTGCCAATATTTCCCCCGTTTCAGGAGAGACCTTATAGTGCCGGTCTGACTGCACATCGGCGCTCCACAGCGATTCGCCATCCCAAGCGAGCCCATGCGGACTCGGTCCCGGCGGTGGAAATGAGGTGACAACCTCCAAATCCGACACTCTTAATTTGTACAGGATTTTTTCCCCGATGTCGGAATACCAGAAATGGCTACCGTCACATTCAAGTCCGCTGGAACCCGCTGTGGGCGGGTTTACGGTAACGATAACCTCACCGGTTTGCGGATTAATTTTGTGTAACGTCCCACCACCCTCGACACTCCAGATGGCGTCATCTTGCCAAGCAAGCCCGTTGGTGCCTGGTCCCGGACAATCAAAACTGGTTGCGATTGATGCTTTTAACATTGTCAATCTCCTTCCTATGGTTGAGACAACTATATTTTATCTTCAATTCCAATTTAGCTATCAACTACGGTCTGACCACCGATCCATCTGCTTTTCGATCTTCGGCGGCATAATTGGGCACCTTCGCTCGTTCAGCGTCCAGAAGTTGTGCCGCCTTCGCTTCGTCAATGTCAATCCCCAGTCCCGGTTGATCATTGGCATAGAGGTATCCGCCCTCAAGGATTGCGTGACCGGGGAAGATGTCAAGTTCCTCTTGACTGAAGTGATTTTCCTCCTGAATACCGAAACTCCAACTTGCTAGATCCAAGTGCATTGCTGCCGCCTGATTAACGGGATCATTGTCTCCGCCCTCCTGCCACGCCGTATTAACACCGAACCATTCACAGAGGGTAGCAATCTTCCTGCACGGAGTAATACCGCCGCCCTTCGACACCCGGACTCGGACGAAATCGATAAGTCGTTCAGTGATGAGTGGCGTCCATTCGTGAGGATTAATGAATAACTCACCCATCGCCTGCGGGGTGGTGCACTGCTGCCGAATCAGGCGAAACCAATCAATCTGTTCAGGCGACAGGACATCCTCAAGGAAAAAGAGGCGGTACGGCTCTAGGAGCTTCGACAACGTTACCGCACACTGCGGACGGAGGTGCTCGTGCACGTCGTGCGTGAGCTTTGGTCCGAAACCTAACTTCGATCGCAGATATTCAAACATCTTCGGGATGCTCTCAATATATGCTTCATCATCGAAGGCAGGGGCATTAGACCAAGGGTTCTTCGGCTGCCCCGCTTTATCAGCGTCAATGAATCCGCCACCACCGTACCCGCCAAGCTGGCATCGAATGACCGAATACCCTTCCTCCATATAGCGCCGTATATCGTCCTCAAGCTCGACAAAATCGCCGCCGCCAGCATGGGCATAGCACGGCACGGCAGAACGACACGGACCGCCGAGAAGTTGGTAGACCGGCATCCCAGCCTCTTTCCCCTTGATGTCCCAGAGTGCCATGTCGATGCCGCCCAATACGGTGTTTGAAATTGCCCCATTCCGCCAGTAACCACTCGTGAGGGTCGACTGCCAAATATCTTCAATATGCCCAACCTCCCGACCAATCAGGCGAGGCGCAATACACTCCTCCACCGCCGTGACGACTGTTTGTGCATGGTAGTGGTCGCTGGCAGAGCCGATACCGTAGAGTCCCGGTTGGTCGGTAGTAACCTTCACAATAACCCAAGTCCCATTTACCCGTGTACGAATACATCGAATCTCTTTGATTTTTGCCATAGAAAATTTCCCTTTTTGGTTGTATCCATCGTCCTTTTCAGAAATAGTTCATGATACCTTACAGTTACATGCTGCTTATCGACGAACAAAGCTATAAATTCAACTGTTACAATTTCTTCTAACATACCCCACTTGGAGTCCGTTGTCAACAAGAAATTGTGCTTATGCTTATAAAGCTGTCCCACATTTTTTTCTTGATTATTTTCTCAAAATCGCCTATCATTTCCTTGTTTTCACCCCTATTTTCATGAGGGTGAGTTTGGGCAGAAAATACCTAGAATGGTTGCGCTATAGGTTTTAGTCAATTGAGCCAAGAATGTTATGCGACATGCTAGGTATCTTCCAACAATCAAAAGTGAAAGGAGACACAAGCACATGATCTTGACATTTCTAGATAAACATCGAGACATCGGTTTATTAATCCTTCGGATCGGACTTGGGTGTATGTTCCTCTTTCATGGGCTTCCGAAACTGTTTGGTGGTCCCGAGAGGTGGGAAGGGCTCGGCGGAGCAATGGCGCGTCTCGGCATTACGTTCCTACCGGCGTTTTGGGGCTTCATGGCTGCGATTTCAGAGTCTTTGGGAGGTATCTGTCTCATCTTCGGTCTCTTCGTTAGACCCGCTTGTATCCTTTTGACAATCACGATGTTAATGGCTACCATTTTTCATCTAGGTCGCGGTGATGGCTTGAAAGGTGCTGCACACGCAATCGAAGTCGGTATCGTTTTCCTAAGCTTGATTCTGATTGGACCCGGTAAATATAGTCTTGATGAAAAACTAAGCTCTGATCCCGGCGACGACGCATAATACTGTTTGACACACAGGGAAAATTAGATGGCAGAAAGAGATTACTATGAAGTCCTTGGGGTGGGGCGGAGTGCGTCTCCAGAAGAGATTAAGCGTGCCTACCGCAAGGTCGCGCTGCAGCATCATCCCGATAAAAACCCGGGAGATAAGACAGCGGAAGAGAAATTTAAAGAAGCCTCAAATGCTTACGATGTGCTATCGGATCCAGAGAAACGGAAGATCTACGATATACGCGGGCACGCAGGAGTCCATAACGCTGGATTTCAAGGGTACACGAACTTTGAGGACATTTTCACCAATTTTGGAGATATCTTTGGGCGTGAGGTTTTTGGGAATTTCGGCGATGTATTCGGCGATGTATTCAGTAGGGAAAACCCTACCGGTTTCGGCCCACAACGCCGCGGTAATCTGCGAACAAAATTGACAATTCCATTTGAGGAATCTATACTGGGTGCCGAAAAGCGGATTCAGGTGAATGACCGAACCCTTACTATTAAGATTCCTGCGGGGATAAAAAACGGTCAATCATTGCGCCTCACCGGTCAAGGAGACCTGACTGCAAGCGGACAGCGTGGCTCGCTGATTGTAAAAATCGCCGTTCAACCGCACCCGAATTTTAAGCGGGAGAATCTAGATCTCGTAACCCAAGTCACGGTGCCTTTCACACGTGCAGCCTTGGGCGGTAAAGTGCGTGTGCCAACCCTGAAGGGAGATATTGATCTGAAGATTCCTGCGGGGACGCAGCCGGACCAACAGCTGAGAGTCCGCGGGGCTGGTGTTGTCGATTCGTCAAAGCGCAAAGGCGATCTACGCGTCCTGATCAAAATCGAAATCCCACGTTCATTGACAAGAAAACAGAAGGAATTATTAAAAGAACTAGACAAAAACTTATAATTCAGTGATAGGTGAGCGGCAGGGCGGTGGAATGTTTGCCTGCGCCTCACCTATTACACATCACAACAAATAGGCAGCTAAATGAACCCAGAGAAAACCTTAGTTTTGATTAAACCGGATGGCGTTCAACGCGGACTCATCGGCGAAATCATCGCTCGCTTTGAGCGCAAGGGACTTAAACTCGTAGGACTTAAATTACTCCAACTCCCAAAAGATCGAGCGAATCAACTCTACGCGCCACATCAGGGAAAGTTTTTTTACGATTACCTCATCCAATTTATGACTTCGACACCGATCGTAGCGATCGCCCTTGAAGGGCGAGATGCCATTGACCTAGTGCGTCTAGTAAATGGGGCAACAAGGCCCAACGAATCCCAACCCGGCAGTATTCGTGGTGATTTCTCGATCGATATCACTCACAACGTTGTCCACGCCTCAGATTCGCCTGAGAACGCGGAACGCGAGTTAAACATTCTATTTGATCCAAGCGAACTTGTCGATTATCCACGAATTGATGACGCGATTCTTTATAGCCCGGATCTGTAGTCCACTGTACAACAAGTTGCGTCAGGTGTAACGAAGCAGCATCGCAGAGGAAAAATCGTGGCTCAAAACAACGACCTACTTTTTAGTACCGACGATTGGGTTGAAATCTGCCGCACGACAGACGAGTGGGAATCAAACCTGATTCAGACAATGCTCGGCAATAAACAGATTCGTTGCCGCCCTGAATACATACGGAACCCTGATAGGCAACGTCAGATTATCCTTTTCGTTGACCCCGAGGACCTAGTCGATGCCTTAGAAGTCGTTAGTCAAACCGGTCTAGCAATAACGAATGAGGAATATGAAAATCAGCATGTGGATGGTGAAAGCGACCCCGATTTGGAACGCGATGCAAGGACTTCAGAAAGCGATCTTCCACAACCAACGCCGACAGCGGGAACCGCAACCATAATTGCGGAGCGCGAGGGGATCGGCAAAATCGCCCATCACGCCGGACAAGGATATGAGCTGCAAGTTGGACCAACACCGTATTATATGGTCGAAGAAGATCGATGGGAAGAGTTTACCGATTTTAGTGCCCAACGCCAAGAGTTCTCAATTCTCATCAGGCACGAGTATCCCAACCTGTCCCAATGGCTTAGACGAGAGAAGCTATTCGCAGAATTCACCCATTTAGTGGAAGCCACCTATCGTGGTGATGTGCCGCCAGCCCGCACGGACAACCGACAACAAACCGAATCCGCACCTGACAATGCCGGTGCAGCTGAAGCCCAAATCAACCGCCTTGCCAAGTTCGGTCTGTGGGTATCGTTGGTTGCCCTGCTAGGCGTGATTGTCCAACTACCGTGGTATGCCAGTCTGATTCTCGCCTTACTCGCTGTCGTCACCGGCTGCATCGCAAAATATCAGATTGATCGCAGCAATGGAGCACTCAAAGGAAATCTAATCGCTTTCCTAGCAATTATTATCGCTTGCATTGTGATTGCTATAGCTTGGACACAACGCCAGCCGAGTCTACCAGAATCATCGGATTTGCAATCCGCCTTCCAACCCCATCAAGCAGACACCCGTTACAACACACAACTGGGGAGCAAAATATGGCTGCTTGTGTCATAGTTTTCGTGAAAAATCCTGTTCCCGGTCAAGTTAAAACCCGTCTCACACCTTATCTTTCGCCAGAGCAGGCTGCGTCCCTGTATCAGGCGTTCCTCGTCGATTGGTGTAGTGCCCTTTCCACAATCTCTACAACTCACCGTGTAATTGCCTATACACCGCCCGAAGGCTTGAACGCCTTGCAAACTCTAATCGGTGAAGATCCGGTTTATATCCCTCAAGTGGGCGCATCGCTTGGGGAACGCTTAATTGCTGCTGCGCGGTGGGCGTGCGATCAGGATTATGCGAAATTCCTATTCGTAGGATCGGATAGCCCAACGTTACCGATTCAGTATGTCGAACGCGCGCTTGATTTACTAGAATCGCGCGATATCGTTATCGGTCCCAGTGTGGACGGTGGCTACTACCTGATCGGCTTTTCAAAGCACGGGGCATCGTTGTCAATCCCCACTATCTTTGAAGAAATCGCATGGAGCACCGAGGTCGTCTTCCGTCAAACCCTTAAGAAACTTCAGGAGATTAACGTACAGTTGGGCTTGCTGCTGCCATGGTACGATGTAGATACCCCCACAGGATTGCAGCTATTACGGGATCATCTGTTTGGGATGGACCTCGCGGGGGAAAATAACCCCGCACCTCAAACATATAGCAAACTGAGAGAGTGGTTCTAAATCGCCAAAACAAGAAAGGTTTGATGGTAACTTTATGCCCTAACTATCGTTCTACATACTACGATTAGCATTTTGGTGGTGTGGACTGTAGCGATTAGAATTGGTCCCTGTCTGTAGACTTAATTTATGTCAAGCGTATCTTGCGTTGCGAGGTTTACTGCACCATTTTTCGGCTTGACGAAGGTTGAGAGATCGGGTATTATTTCATCCTGCTGACAATAGATTATATAAAAAAATAAAGGATTTTTTATGGGACTCAAAGAACAGTTAAATGAAGATATGAAGCAGGCGATGAGGGCGAAAGACAAAAATCGTCTGTCTGCGATTCGCATGGTGCGTGGTGCCGTCCGGGATAAGGAAATCAATAGTCAGGTTGAGTTGGATGATGACGGCGTTTTAGAGGTAATCGCCAGCCAGATTAAGAAACGGAAGGACGCGCTGGAACAGTTGCGTAAATCCAATCGCGACGACCTCGTTGATGTTGAGACAGAACAGATTAATATATTGCAAGACTTCCTCCCTGCCCAACTTTCGATGGAAGAAATCGAAGCCGCCGTTACAGGCGCGATTGAGGAGCTAGGGGCGACATCAATGCGAGATATGGGCAAAGTTATGGGTAAACTTGTTCCGCAGTTGAGAGGCAAAGCAGACAACTCGGTTATCAGCCAAATCGCCAGACAGAAACTAGGTTAGCGCGATGAACGACCAAACCACTATCCTCGTTGTTGATCCGGACCAACGACAGCGCGAAACAACTTGTCTCACGCTTGAGCGCGAAAGGTTGCATGTGCTTGCAACCCGCACGATGTACGAGGCGTTAGACCGCATCGAACGCTTAGATATTGATGTGTTGATCGCCCCACTCATAGGGGAGCGCATTGACGGACTCAAGCTCCTTGAAGCTGCCTACGATCGGAACCCCGACGTCGGCGTGATCTTTGCCACAGCACCAAACGTCCTGGAAACCGATGTTGGTATCAAAGCGACGATCCACATGGGAGCAAGCTATTTTCTTCCAAAACCCCTCAACCCAGCCCAACTGATAGCCCTCCTCCACAAGATATTTGAGAATCAGCGGCTCACCGTAGAAAATCGGCAACTACAGTCCCAGATCGATGAGCGGGTCGGACTCATCCAATTAACAGGGCATTCACCGAGAATCCAAGAGATCCGGGATCTCATTGCACAAGTTGCCCCAACAAAAGCAACCGTCATGATCCGTGGGGAACGCGGCACTGGAAAAGAACTAGTTGCCCGTGCTATGCACCACCGAAGTTTACGGCGGGGCCCCCTCGTTATATTCAACTGTGCAGCCTTGAACGAAGGCCTTGCAGAATCCGAGCTTTTTGGACACGAACGCGGGGCGTTTACAGGCGCGTATCAGACGCGGAAAGGGCGATTTGAAGCGGCACACGGAGGAACGCTATTTCTCGATGAAGTGGGACAATTAAGTTTATCAAACCAAGCAAGGCTCTTGCGAGTGCTTGCTGAGAGGGAGTTTCAGCGCGTCGGTGGGAATGAATTAATAGAAATCGATGTTCGTGTCATCTGTGCGACGAACCGTAATCTTGAAAAGGCGGTGGAACAGGAAAGGTTTCTACCGGATCTTTACGATCGTTTGAACGTAATCCGAATCGCTCTACCACCGCTCCGTGAGCGAAGCGAGGATATCCCCCTCCTAGTCAAAGCCTTCACAGAAGAATTTTGCCGGGAAAACCGGATGATGACCAAGGGTATGACTCCCCGCGCGATGCGAGTGTTGATGACATATGATTGGCAGGGAAATGTGCGAGAGCTGAGAAACTGTATTGAGGGTATGGTTATTATGTCGAACCAGCCAGATCTCGACATTGATGATATTCCGGAGCATATTCTCAAATCCGCCGGAGTCAGCTCTCCCGTTATCCTCTCCGCTCCCACCGTTATAGATACTAGCGCGGCAACCTTGCCTTCATCGGGATTGGACGTTGAAGTCGGGATGTCAATGGCAGAAATTGAGAAGGAAGTTATTCAATCGACACTCCAATATGCTGGCAATAACAGAGCAAAAGCTGCAAAAATCTTAGGGATCTCAAAACGAACAATCTTCAGGAAAATCAAGGAACATAATTTGTGCGACGAATAATTAATTCAACCTCTGTTTCAATTTGCGTCCAATTTGCACTGGGAACTCATCTCTTTGCAGCGAGTAACGATCTCAATAGCAATAGTGGAAATCCGGGCATTTTTGGCGCGATTCTTGGCGTTGTGGTCCCGGCACTGCTCGTCATTGCCCTCGGAGGGTGTATCTATGTCTGGTTGCGCCGGAACAAACCCTCGCTGACTACCTTATTTCCACGGCGACGAACATTAAAAACCTGGGATATATCACCACCGACATATACATCAGCTTCGCCATCTTCGATTTCTCCCCGTGGCACTGTTCGCCCTGACAGTCCTGATCTATTGACAGAACCGGATAGACAATTAGAACGCGATGAGTATGCCCTTGAGTCTATTGCACTTGTGGACCTAGAGAGGGTGCTACCCTTGCGCGAATCAAACCGCATCCAAGAATACTACGAAGCAATTGCGATAATTATCAAGCAGTATGTGGGAGAAAAGTATCAAATTAAGAGCCTCGATACTACTACAGGACAAATCCTATCCGCACTCCCCAACGGCTTGACCGATAGCGTTACAGATCATGTTGGTGAGATACTCCTATCATGTGACATGGTTCAATTTTCTAGGCATCGCCCCTCCCGTTCAGAATTGGACCGTATCTATCAGACAGCACGGGAGTTTCTTGAAAGCCAAATTGTTGGGGTATCCATTGAAGCAGATGAATTTAAAGTGGAAGAAGCAGCCGAGGAAGATAGTGAGATCTATAAACATTATAGGAGGCAGCTTCAAGACTGAATCTCGGCGTTCGCCCAAATCAAGGAGCAAGGATGAGAGAATCTGACCTGACAGGGTTGAACGAAAAGATTCAGGAGGCGAGCGCCTTCGTTGAAGAGATTTTTGAAGAAATACGGAAGGTTATCATTGGACAGAAGTATATGATCGAGCGGATGATTATCGGATTACTCTGCAACGGTCATATCCTGTTAGAGGGTGTTCCCGGTCTCGCCAAGACAACCGCTGTCCAAGCACTTTCCAGCACAATTGCCGTCTCTTTCAAACGCTTGCAATTTACCCCTGACCTTCTGCCCGCCGATCTGATCGGCACCCAAATCTATAACCAACGTTCAGGCGATTTTTATGTCAAAAAGGGTCCCATCTTCGCTAACCTTGTTCTCGCCGATGAGATTAACCGTGCCCCCGCCAAAGTGCAAAGCGCACTCCTCGAAGCGATGCAAGAACGTCAGGTCACAATCGGTGATGAGACCTACCCGCTCGACCCGCCATTCCTTGTCCTAGCAACCCAGAACCCAATCGAGCAAGAGGGAACTTACCCCCTGCCAGAAGCGCAGGTAGACCGGTTCATGCTCAAATTGCAGGTGACCTATCCCTCGCGGGCAGAAGAGCTTTCCATCTTACGACATATCACACGCGAAGAACCTCAACCGATTCAACAGGTTATATCTCCTCAAGAAATTATCCAACTCCGCACAACAGTCCGTGAAATCTACATGGACGAGAAGATCGAAAACTATATTGTTGACCTCGTCTGCGCTACCCGTGAGCCAGCAAGGTATCAACTGGATCAACTGACAGATCTCATCGAATACGGCGCATCGCCACGGGCGACGATCTTCCTCGCAACGGCTGCCAAAGCGCACGCCTTTCTCCGTCATCGCGGGTATGTAACGCCAGAAGATGTCTACGCAGTGGGCATGGATGTCCTCAGACACCGCGTCATCGTCAGCTACGAAGCGGAGGCGGAAGAGATTTCTTCCGAACAGATTATCAAACAGGTTTTTGAAGGGGTCGAAGTGCCTTAGAAAAGGGTCTAGTATTCTGTGCAATAAATGGGATTAAACTGATATAGATTCGTTCTTCTCCGTGCTCTCTGCGCCTCTGCGGTTGTCTTTATAGTAGATTTTAGAATTAATGGGACACGCCAAACCGGTGCGGTTACAAACCGCACCTACCGGGGGGCGCAAGTGTTTCTTTATTTTTTGAATTCACTATAATGTCGATAATCCACCTCCTAAGTTAGCAAGCCAATCAATGCAAGCAAAAACTTAATTTCTGTTCTCCTCATCCAAAAGTTCCTCCAACTCCGCTAGAAAATCCACCGCATCGTCCTCATCTTCGTCGTTCTCTCCTCGTTCCTCCAACTCCTCTTCCACTGATTCCAGATCTGACCGAAACTCAATCAGGTTACTCAAATAACGTTCACGGGTAACGTTTTCCGCATCGCCATAGTTCTCGCGCAAACACTCACCACAGAATTTCCCGATGCGTTGAATTCCTAAATTGACCTGATCCAATGCACCTTGATGGTCATCTTCCATAAGGCAAAGTTCAGCGTGCGCCATGCTGTTCATCATAAGCATATAGCCTTTATACTGGTAACTTTCCCACGCAATCTCAGAAGGGGCAAATTTCTTCGCCATATTCGTAGTAGCAAGATTTGTGTCGGTGTCTCGCTTGACATCTGCCCACCGCTTAATGCCCGCAAACAGCAGATAACGGGTATACCTGTCGTAAGACTCTCGGAATAAGACACGCCAATCCTCCGGCGTTAAGCCAAACCCCTCATCGCTACCGTGCTGCTGCTTATAATCCTCAAGTTGTTCGCAGAAGTACTCATAGTAGGACTCTCGCCCATGGGGTCTTTTGCCATCGGGACGCCCGGACGTATAGATACGCGAAATTGTGAACGCATTCGATTGCACTACAACAACCTCTTTGCCTTCCGCCAACTTCAAGACCTTTATCGGGTGAGTAACATCAAACGATAAACTATCTAAAATTTCATCCAGTGCACGTACCAGACGCGTGTTTCTTTCAACCTGATTCGTTGCCATTTTTATCTCCTTCCCATCAGTATGTAGTATGCCATGTTATATTGCTAAGGTTAAGGGCACCCTGTAAAATTTCCCAAGAATTATCTCCTTCTATTTCTTCATGCCTCACGTCTTATGTTACATAATAATCCTGTAACGGGGTCACAGTAATCTCGCCACGGCGGAGCGCGTCAATGCCATTGATTGCGGCTGACGCACCTGCGATCGTAGAAAACAGGGTAATCCCGTAATCAATTGCCATCTGCCGAATTAATTCTTCATTTGGACGGTGCGCATACCCGGTCGGTGTATTGATAATCAGATCGACGGCGTTGTTTTTGACATAGTCGTGGATGGTCGGACGCCCTTTGCCGATACTATGAACCAGCGTCACCTCCATACCGTTACGACGAAGCACCTTCGCTGTGCCGTGTGTGGCAATCAGTTGAAAGTCTAGATCAACTAGCTTCTTAGCGATGAAGATGATCGCACGTTTATCTTTGTTCTTTACGCTGATGAACGCATGACCGCCGAGAGGTAACCCATAGCCTACCGCCTGTTGTGCTTTGGCAAAGGCGATGCTCAGATCTGCATCAATCCCCATCACCTCACCTGTCGATTTCATCTCAGGACCGAGCTGAGAATTTGCTCCCGGAAAACGATTGAACGGAAACACAGGTGCCTTTACTGAAAAATAATCCGGCTCAATTTCCCGTGTGAATCCAAGTTCTTCAAGGGTCCTTCCCGTCATGATGCGGGCGGCGAGTTTTGCCAAGGGCACCCCAATGGTCTTGCTCACAAACGGCACGGTTCGCGATGCCCGCGGGTTGACTTCTAACACATAAATCTCATCGTTTTTTATCGCATACTGTATATTCATCAGTCCGCGCACGTTGAGTGCCTTCGCAAGCGCGTCAGTATATTCCTTGAGCGTATCAATCTGCTCCTCAACAAGGGTGTAAGGCGGCAGCACACAGTCACTGTCTCCGGAGTGGATTCCTGCTTCTTCGATATGTTCCATGATTCCGCCAACGACGGTAAGATTCCCGTCGGAAATCGCATCAACGTCAACTTCGATCGCATCCTCAACATACTTATCGATCAACACAGGATGCTCCGGTGAAGCTGCGACCGCCGAATCCATATATGCCTCTAAAGCCTCCGGATCATAGACAATCTGCATTGCCCGTCCTCCCAAAACATACGAAGGACGCACCATAACCGGGTATCCAAGCGCAGCGGCAATCGGCTTCGCTTCTTCGACCGAAGTTGCCGTCCCATTTGGGGCTTGCTTCAAGCCGAGCCCATCGAGCAGCTCTGTAAATTGTTTTCGATCTTCAGATCGTGCAATGTCTTCTGGACTTGTCCCGATAATTGGAACACCCGCTTTCTGGAGTCCGAGCGCGAGATTCAAGGGTGTCTGTCCGCCAAGCTGTACGATGACCCCGTCCGGCTTTTCTCGATCAACGATGTTCAACACATTTTCGTGCGTAAGCGGTTCAAAGTAGAGTCGATCCGAGGTATCGTAATCCGTGCTCACGGTTTCGGGATTGCTGTTAACCATAATGGTCTCATAGTTATCCTCTTTAAGCGCGAGTGCCGCGTGAACGCAGCAGTAATCGAACTCAATTCCTTGACCGATTCGATTTGGACCGCTGCCCAAAATCAAGATCTTCTTCTTCCGGCTGGGTCTGACCTCATCCTCCATGCCATAGGTGGAATAGTAGTAAGGTGTCTCCGCTTCAAACTCCGCAGCACATGTATCCACTGTCTTAAACGTCGCTTCAATCCCGTGTTCCTTCCGCAGCCCTCGGATACTCTCTTCAGAGGCGTCCCAAAGCTCCCCTATCTGACGGTCTGAAAAGCCGTACTGCTTTGCCTTGTGGAGCAGGGAAACGGACGAATCAGGCAGCTGAGAAATATCCAAAGCGTCCAATTTACTCTCGCTTCCGACTTTCCGAATTTCTTCTTCAAAATCGACAATCTCCTTTATATTATACAGAAAAAATGGATCGATGTGTGTATATCCGTGAATCTGTTCGATACTCATTCCACTTTGGAATGCCTGCTTTATATATAGGATCCGTTCCATATTGGGGATGGTCAGCTTCTGCGGAAGCTCTGATACCGGCAATTTCTCAATGGGGTGACTGTCGAGTCCCATCCAACCGTTTTCTAAGGATCTCAACCCTTTCTGCAAGGATTCCTTGAACGTCCGTCCAATTGCCATCGCTTCACCCACGGACTTCATCATCGTCGTCAGCGTCTCATCGGTGCCAGCAAATTTCTCAAATGCCCAACGCGGAATCTTTGTCACAACGTAATCAATAGTCGGTTCAAACGATGCAGGGGTTTGGCGCGTAATATCGTTGGGAAGCTCGTCGAGTGTGTATCCGACAGCCAGCTTCGCTGCGATCTTCGCTATCGGAAACCCAGTTGCTTTCGAGGCAAGCGCAGAACTCCGTGAGACCCGCGGGTTCATTTCAATCACAACCTGTTTCCCTGTATCTGGATCGACCGCAAACTGGATATTTGAGCCGCCCGTATCCACGCCAATTTCACGAATAATTTTAATCGCCGCATCCCGCATCTGTTGATATTCTTTGTCTGTCAAGGTTTGGGCGGGTGCAACCGTAATGCTGTCGCCGGTGTGAACCCCCATCGGATCAAAATTCTCAATGGAACAGATAATCACGACGTTATCCGTCCCATCTCGCATCACCTCAAGCTCAAACTCTTTCCAACCGATTACCGATTCTTCAATCAACACCTCGTTGACCGGACTCAACCCCAATCCGTACTCGACCATGTCCCGAAATTCTTCAATATTGTAAGCAATTCCACCGCCGGTGCCGCCGAGCGTAAATGCTGGACGGATAATTGCTGGGTAGCCGATCTCATCAATAATGGCAATGGCATCATCAAACGAATGGGCGATCCCACTTTTTGGCACCGCCAAGCCGATGTGTATCATCGCCTTTTTGAACAACTCTCGATCTTCCGCCTTTTGGATGGCGGGAAGTTTCGCACCAATTAACTCAACTCCATACTTATCCAATGTACCCGATTCGGCAAGTGCAACAGAAACATTTAGCCCTGTCTGTCCGCCCAAAGTTGGGAGTAGGGCTTGGGGGCGTTCTTTAGCAATAATTCTTTCGGCGATATCTGCGCCAATCGGTTCAACATAGGTTCGGTCTGCAAGCTCCGTGTCCGTCATAATCGTTGCTGGATTACTGTTGACAAGGACAACCTCATACCCCTCCTCTTTCAAGGATTTACACGCCTGAGTGCCCGAATAGTCAAACTCGCAGGCTTGACCGATAATAATCGGACCGGAGCCGATGATTAAAATCTTTTCGATGTCAGTTCGCTTTGGCATGGTAAATAACCTTATCGTATTGTTATCGGGACAGAATTTAACGCAAAGGTACGAAGACGCAAGGATTTTTTCCCTTGCTTCATTGCAGCATTGCGTTGTTTGTCTTTCTCACGTTTTACGTTTTACGCATCATATCTGTAAACCGCTTAAAAAGATAACTCGCATCATGGGGACCGGGAGACGCCTCCGGATGGTACTGCACAGAGAAGATTGGATACTCGCTGTGTTCCATCCCTTCAAGGGTTTGATCGTTCAGATTAATATGCGTTACTTTTACATTGTTTGGCAGTGAGTCAATGTCCACGCAGAAACCGTGATTTTGTGAAGTAATTTCGACCTGATCTGTGTCAAATCGTTTGACAGGTTGATTTGCGCCACGATGTCCGAATTTGAGTTTGAAACTCTTTCCGCCGAATGCAAGTCCTAACAATTGATGCCCTAAGCAGATGCCAAAGGTCGGTTTCGTTCCAATCAATTGTCGAATCGTCTGGATACCGTATTCAATCGGCTCTGGATCGCCGGGACCGTTGGATAAGAAGATACCATCTGGATCCGCGGCGAGAATCTCTGCTGCGGAGGTGTGTGCTGGCACAACTTGCACCTGACAACCGTGTTGGGTCAGTTGGCGTAAGATATTATATTTGACCCCGAAGTCCACCGCAATGACGCGGAATTGGGGGGCTGACGGCACCTCAATCTCTGTTGTGTCAAAGTCAATTGTGAGTTGGGAATTTTTATCATTAGCAGTAGCGGTTAAATCAGGAAAGGGGTTTGATTCGGGATTGCGCGTCTCCCATAAGTACGGATTGGGGCATGTCACGTATTGAACCATGTCCCTCCCGACGAGTCCGTGCCACGCCTGTGCTTTGGCAACCAAACTTTGGGGGTCAAGGTCTTCGGTCGAAAGGACACCATCCATGACGCCCTGCACTCTGAGCCGTTTGGTCAATGCACGTGTATCAATACCGTGGATGCCGATAATCCCATTATCTTCGAGGTAGCTACCGAGGTTGGATTGTGAACGCCAGTTGCTTTCGTAAGCACTATATTCACGCACAACAAACCCTTCCACCTGCGGTCGAATTGATTCGACATCGATATCGTTGCAGCCGTAGTTCCCGATCAGCGGGTAGGTCATCGTGACAATCTGCCCCTTATAGGATGGATCGGTCAGGATCTCTTGGTAGCCGGTCATGCTGGTGTTAAAAACCACCTCACCGGAGGTTTCTCCGGTCGCGCCGAAATGTTCACCTTCAAAAACTGTTCCATCTGCTAATGCGAGAATTGCTTTCATTGGATTAACCGTCCTTACTCTCAAATCGTAATTCGTTTGCAAATTCACAGGATATACAGGTTTCTACAAATCTTCTCTGAAGCTTCGGAACCGGGGCGTACGAATCCGTACCTGCTTGACGTGTCGAGGAACAAGAAAAAGCGTCATCTTTCCGTCATGGATTGATGGAGAAGAAGCAGCTAGCTCTTCTCGTTTGTGCTTTGCCTCTGTAAAGTCTTCCGCTACACCTACGATCTGGGTGTCGTTCAAAATGATAACGACCTTGCCTTCATACCGCTTTGGATGTTTATAGATTTCTTGGAGCCATTGTTGTGTTCGCTGTTTCTTCATGCGTTTCTCACCCCTTCAGGGAATAAACGGTGTTGCTATCTAGGGCGTACCTCTCATCTGCTACGAGCACTGATTTCATCCCTCAGAATCGAATATAACTTCATATCATGGAACTGTCCTTTAGTGTAGATATATTCTCGCAAGACGCCCTCCAGGGTCATGCCAGCTTTCTCCATCACGCGAGCGGAGGCACGGTTTTCAACCATGCAGGTCCCCTCAATCCGATTGAGCCGCCAACTCTCAAAGCCGAATCGGATAATCGCCTGAGCGGTCTCGGTCGCATAACCCTTACCCCAATACCGCCGACCAATATTGAAGGCGATCTCAGCCCTTTTGTGTTCAAAGTTGACATTGTGCAAGAAGCAGTTGCCAATGACCTTACTGTTTTCGGTCAGGACAACCCCCCAACACGCAAAATCATCGGCTGTTACCCATGCAATAAAGTCTCTGCTGTCCTCTATCGATTGGTGCGCCCGCCAGAAGAGGTAGGCTGTCACCTGTGGATCGGAAACCCACTCAAATATATCTTCGGCATCCTCCATCTCTAACGGTCTCAAAAGCAACCTCTTGGTCTCTATCGCAGGCAAATCGTTGAAGCACTCGTCCTTAGCCATACTCTACCCCGCTTAGAAATGACTTCCTCTGTTCTTTTCCGCATTACGTTTCACGTTTCATGCTTCAAGTAACAACACCGTCACGGATAGTCATCACGGGCCACCCTTTCAATTCCCAACCGTCAAAGGGAGTATTGCGACTTTTGGAGTGGGACTGTGTTACATCTACCGTCGCAACCTTTTCCGGATCTATCAATGTCACGTCAGCGGCTGCACCGATTGAGAGGGTCCCCCGATCAATCTGCAGAATCTTCGCCGGAACGCAGGTCATCTTCGCTATCGCGTCCGACAGCGTGAGTTGTCCAGTGTGGATAAGCCGATCAAACACAAGCGGTACGCAGGTCTCTGATCCGATGATGCCCGGTGGGGCTTCGAGCATCCCCTGCGCCTTCTCAAACGGAGCGTGTGGCGCGTGGTCTGTCGCAATCGCATCAAGTGTGCCGTCCTTGACTCCTTCGATAACAGCGTCAACATCAGCTTGTGTGCGTAAGGGCGGGTGCATCTTGGCATTCGTACCATGTTCTTCAATTGCTGCGTCGGTGAGTGTAAAATGATGCGGCATCGCTTCGGCAGTGACATTGACCCCTCTGCGTTTGCCCCACCGGACAAGATCAACAGATCCCGCTGTGCTGACGTGGAGGACATGGAGGTGCCCGCCGGTCAGTTCAGCGAGCATGATGTCGCGGGCAACGATAATATCCTCCGCAGCGTTGGGGCTTCCGATTAGGTTCAATCGACGTGACGTTTCGCCGAGATTCATGACCGCCCCCACATCAAGGTTATGCTCTTGGCAGTGCACCATCACGGGGAAGCTGTGTTTCGCACTCAACGCCAACACATCGCGCATCAATCCAGCATCCATGACTGTTTTGCCATCGTCCGATAGCCCAACCACACCGGCTTCTATCAACGCTAGTACATCCGTCAATACTTCGCCATTGAGATTTTTCGTGATGCTACCGATTGGGTACACATTCGCCGCACCATCTTTCCGCGCTTGCGACCGTATCAATTCGATAACGTCAGGCGTATCCGCTACCGGATCGGTATTCGCCATGCACGCAACGGAAGTAAATCCACCAGCCGCCGCCGCACGGGTGCCCGATGCGATCGTCTCCTTATGCTCAAAACCGGGTTCCCGAAGATGAACGTGCATATCGATCAAGCCCGGCGTAACAATCAAGTCCGTTGCGTCAATAGTTGGAGAGGCATCAGTTTCAATCCGATCGTCAATCCGATCGATTTTCCCATCACGAATCAGGAGATCGCCAGTGGTGTCAATCTGGTTGGCAGGATCAATAATTCGACCGTTGCGGATGAGCATCCGACTCATGAATCGTCCTCCTCGTAGATCGTCGCCTGATCGACCCCATCTTCTTCAACCAACTGAACCCGAACAATCTCCTTACGCGAAGTCGGAATATTCTTACCGATGTAGTCCGCTGCAATCGGAAGTTCACGATGCCCCCGATCAATGAGAACCGCCAATTGAATCGCTGCGGGTCGTCCAAAATCCATGACTGCGTCCATAGCAGCGCGGACAGTACGCCCGGTGTAGAGCACTTCATCAACCAAGATGACACGTTTTCCTGTGGGATCAAACGGGATTTCTGTGCGATTCACCTTAATTGTCTCATCATATAGGTTCACGTCATCTCGATAGAGCCGCACATCAACGACACCGACTGGGACTTCAATCCCTTCGGTTCGCTCCAGATTGTCAGCGATTCGACGCGCCAAATGATCTCCCCGGCTTTTAACACCAATGACTGCCAGCTCCGCAATTTCTTGGTGACTCCGCTCCAAAATCTCATGTGATATTCGGACCACCGCCCGCCGAATGTCCTCTGCTGTCATGACTTGTGTTTTTTCACGCATTTGCATAATCTTCCCTCACACCAATACTTCTCAAGTTAGATCTTCCCGCCGCTGATACAAGAGGTCAATAATCTCCTGTATCAAGGGAGAATTGTCAAAACTCCGAAAATTCCAAGGATTTGTCCAAAATTTGTCCAGCGATCGATAGCCAACCTTTTCGTATTCCAAAACCTGAATCATCAACTCAAGTTTATCAGCAGCTCGCACCAACTTCCCTTCAATAGATGTTGCGTTTTCAAACTCCTCCCAAAGTTGCATATATTTTTTTTGAAGGGGACCAAAATGTTCAAACATTGATTCAACGGCGGTCCGTTCCCCCGCTTTTTTGACTTCTTCGGGAATATATTTAAGTGTCGGAAACGGTAAATCCCCAACTCGCGCTTCAGCGACCTCGTGCAATAACGCGAGACGCATCACCTTTTCCACATCCACCGGAACCTCCTGCTCTGTCAACACATCCGCCAGAATCATCGACAAAAGCGACACCCGATAGCAGTGGTCCGCGATACTCTCGGCATCTTTGATACCGCGAATACGCCAACCGGTACGCGGCAGATTCTTGAGAACGCCAATCTCCTCAATAAAATCTAGTACAACCTGTGCATTCATCAGCAACCAAATCCAGGCATAAAAAAAGCCTCCCCTACACAAAGAGGGAGGCACTTAACAGTTCAATAGTTTTTGGGATATGCGGATAGCCGTAAATCATGTTGATGCCCTTTCCTAACCTCACGGGATCAGATTAAAAGGGAAAAATTTTCATACACGCCAATATCGTTAAACTTATTTAAGTGTAACACAATCGATCTATTTTTGCAAGGGAAATGTTGAGCATTGACATCGTGCGAAAATTCTGCTAAACTTAATCCATCAATAAATTTTTGGTTAGCCAGAAAGTATCATTCCGAATTTAGATCAACGGGAGAATATCTATGTCTATTGATACACCAACCCTTTTAGATGCTTTAGATTCTGTGACAGCGATTCCAATCATCCCCTTCAAAGATGGCGAAATTGATTACGCAGGACACGTAAAAAATATCAACTACCTGATGCAGAATAACTACCTCGAAGGCGATCGGAAGCGCGTGATTGCAATCGCTGGGACGAGCCTCATCCACCACGTCAGCTTGGAGGATCAAACCCGTATCATGGACGCCACAGGCCGCGAGATGGCAGGTGATGGGGTTCTGATGTCAGGTATTGTGCCGAACCCAATCGGGGATGCAGGGAAACTCATTGAAGCACAGTCTAACCTGCAGCGTCCGCCCGATGTGTATCTGATAATGCCTTTAACGGGAATCTCAAATCCTGAAGGTATATATGAACAGTACATGCAGTTTGGCAAACAGTACGGCGAATCCTGCGATGCACGATTCCTCTACTACTTCCGCCAGAAAAAAGAACTTGATGCAATGATTCGTCTGGTCAATGATTCACCACATTTTATCGGTGTGAAGATTGGCACAGGTGTAGAAGATGTAGAATCAATCATTGATGGTGTGGGAGACAGTGGACTTGTGGTATGGGGTATCGGTGATCGATGCACACGCCCGGCAGAACTCGGTACGAAAGGACATACGTCCGGAATCGCTGTCCTATGCGCCCGTGCCTCCGACGAAATCAACAATGCCCAGCGTCGCGGTGATTACGAAACTTCCCATCAAATTGAAGCGGACATCTTTGGTCTTGAAGAGATTCGCTTCATGAATGAGCGCCTCTATAACTATTCCGCTGTGATAGAAGCGATGAACCTCAGTGGGTTTAGTGATATCGTAGGCGGCACCGGCGGCCCATTTAACCCGCGTGTTCCGTCAGAAATTTCAGCACAGGTACAGGAAGCGATTCAACCGCTCAAGAAGTACCATTGATACAGTGGACAATCAAGGAGAATTAAAAACTTATGAAGGGAAGATTTGAAGGCATTCTGACACCAACGATAACGCCTTTGGACGAAAAAGAGCGGATTGATGAGTTGGGATTTGTGAGGCATCTCAACCGTTTAATCGATAACGGTGTGCACGGTATTTACCTGCTCGGCACCTCAGGCGAATTCACAACGCTGACAAACACAGAACGGCAACACGCAATCGAAATCGCTGCCAACACAGTCGGTGGGCGTGTCCCGATTATCTGCGGTGTGATGGATTCAAGTACGCAACGGGTCGTTCAAAATATTGAAATCGCACAGGATTTTAATATTGATGCCGTTGCGGCAACGCCACCCTACTACTACCCATCAATCAGCAACGCTGACATCGTCGATTTCTACAAGACTATCGCCCAAAGCACGGATCTGCCCGTGGTTATCTACAATATTCCAGTGATGGTGAAAACCGCAATCCCGCCGGAAGTTGTCCGCGATTTAGCGGAGGATGTGGAAAATATCGTCGGAATCAAGGATAGCTCAGGGGATTGGACGAACTTTCTCAAGATGCTCGCCTACCTTGAAGACAATGAGGATTTCTCGATCATGCTCGGTTCTTATACCTTAGCGGGTGGAGCAATCTTGTTCGGGGCAGCAGGTGCCGTTATTTCAATCTCCAATGTCGATCCGAAAACCTCTGTTCAACTGTATGATGCCGCGAAGGCGCAGCAGATTGATGAAGTGCATCGCCTGCAGAAACAGATCCTTGAACTGAGCAAACTCTACGGCTACGGCGCAGCAATCAGTTGTCTGAAAACCTGCATGGAGCTGCTCGGCGTTTGCAGCCACTATACCACCAGTCCTCTTCTGCCGGTGGATGATGCAGCGAAAAGTGCATTACAGGAACTGCTGACCAAACATGGGCTGATTTAAGCGAAAAATAGAGAAGCTCATGTAAAAAGAAAGTGGAAAATATAAAGCGTAATCGTAGGGGCGGGGTTCCCCCACCCGCAGTAGGGGTTGGGTGACCCAACCCCTACGAAAACTCGGTTGCTGGTGTACGCTTTCTTAACATGAGCCAATAGAGAAAATCCCTCAATGATCGAAATCCAACCCCTCCAAGAACCAATCAACACAACAGTCACAGTGCCCGGTTCAAAAAGCTACACCAATCGGGCATTGCTTGTCGCTGCGCTGGCTGAAGGACGTTCTCAATTGACAGGTGCCCTTTTCAGCGATGATACCCACTATATGTTTCAGGCGTTGCGGAAACTTGGCGTGGGGATCGAGGCGGATGAGGAAGACTGTTCATTTCAAGTAGTCGGAAATGGCGGAAAGATTCCTGTCGATCACGCTGAACTCTACATCGGCAATGCAGGCACAGCAGCTCGTCCGCTCGTCAGTTATGTTGCACTCGGCAACGGTGAATTTATTATTGACGGCGATGCGCCGATGCGTCGGAGTCGTCCTATTTCGGACCTGCTTGACGCGCTCAAGCAACTCGACGTTGATGTACGTTCAAAATTCGACAACGACTTTCTGCCGTTAATTGTTCGAGCAAACGGACTCAAGGGGGGAAAAACCCGCCTCGATGCCAGCAAGAGCAGTCAGTTCTTGACTTCGCTTATGCTCGTCGCTCCCTATGCGGAAAAAGGGATGGCGATTGAGGTTTGGGGGGAGATGAAGACACCCTACATTGACATCACTACTTCAGTGATGAAAGGGTTCGGTGTGGACGTGGCTCACGACAACTACAAATCCTTTCACATTGAAGGTGGACAACGTTACCAACCCCGCGAATACGCCATCGAGCCAGACGCTTCCAATGCCTCCTATTTCTTCGCTGCGGCTGCGGTCACCGGTGGTCGCGTCCGGGTGACTAACCTTAGCACAGATTCCGCACAGGGCGATGTCCAGTTCGTCAATGTGCTAGAACAGATGGGCTGCCAAGTGCAACGCTGCGGCGATGATATAGAAGTTATTGGACCAGAACGGCTCAAAGGAATTGATCTGGATATGAAAGCGATCTCCGACACATCGTTGACTCTCGCCGCAATTTCCCCCTTTGCGGAGAGCCCAGTGACCATTCGGAATATAGAACATACGCGCTATCAAGAAACAGATCGCATACATGCCATGGTCACAGAACTCCGAAAACTTGGTGTCCCTGTCGTTGAACGTCAAGATGGGGTTGAGATTTCACCCTCTCTAATTACGCCTGCGGAGATTGAAACATATAAAGACCACCGGGTTGCAATGAGTTTTTCGCTGATTGGATTGAAAGTGCCGGGGATTCGGATTAAAGATCCGGGGTGCGTAAGCAAAACCTTTCCGACTTTTTTTGATGTGTTGGCAAGATTGAGGTAGAGGGCGATGAGCACCCTAAACAAAGAAGGTAGAGGATAGATGAAAGGTGTTATTTGGACGGTGGACTAATGATCTAAGGCATGAATATGTGGATAGTTGGCTCGCGGACAAAACGCGAGGCCGAATATGTATAGTTGGCAAATCTGCAGATTCATTTTAGAGGAGGTACACAATGTTACGTACTTTAATTGGCTGCATCATGATTGTTTTTATGTTCGTAATTATCAGCGCAATAAGTGCAAAGGAGAAACAGATGGAAACATTCAAAGATCTAAAAGTTGGCATGGCAGCACCAGATTTCGCACTCAATGACGGAAATGGAACTGCCCACAGCTTACGCGATTATCTGGGGGAAAAGAATGTCGTCTTGGCGTTTTATCCCAAAGACTTCACCGGCGGCTGAACGACAGAACTCCGCTCGCTCCGGGATGAGTTGAGCCAAATTCAGGGGACAGATACAGTCCTTTTGGGTGTCAGCGTTGATGATGAAGCCTCTCATAAAAAGTTTCAAGAGGAAGAAAATTTTGGATTCCCTCTACTCGCTGATACGGAATTCGCAGTCAGCAAGGTCTATAGCGGCATCATGGATAGATTTAAGGCTTCTAACCGATCGACCTTCATTATTGACAAAGCAGGATACATTCGTGCAATAGATCGAAACGTGAACACGCAAACGCACGGCGAGGATCTCGTTAAACTAATCAATGAAAGCATTCCGGGACCGATTCAGGTCGGACAGCCTGCACCAGACCTTATCGCTTCCGATCAGGATGGCAACACCTATCAACTCAGCAGCTTCGAGGGGAAAAAGAACGTTGTGCTGGCGTTCTATCCCAAAGATTTCACCGGAGGCTGAACGGCAGAGGTATGCTCGCTCCGGGATGAGTCGAGTACATTTGCTGAACATGATACACAGGTCTTTGCAATTAGCGTACAAGATGCAGCGTCTCATAAGAGGTTTGCTGAAGAAAATAATCTTAACTTTCCATTGCTAGTGGACACAGGACGTCATATTAGTTTGCTCTTCGGTGCGACGGACAAACCGGACGGTTTGAGCAGTCGCATAACGGTTGTCATCGACAAAGACGGAAAGATTATCAAGCTCGATAAACAGGTCAACGCAAGGACACACGGCAAAGACCTAGCTGATTTCTTTGAGGCGATGTAATCTGCGCGAAAGATGGTACTTCTAAAGCCGAATTGCGAATCTAATTCACGCTGATAGCGCCTTCCATATCGGGCAAAGAATTACTTTACAATTAGCTACAATATGTGTATACTAATACCCTTGCGGGGTGGGGAAAATCTGTGAGAAATATTGTCCTGGTGGGTTTCATGGGAACAGGTAAGACCTCAGTGGGGAAAAGACTTGCCGAGCGTCTAGGGATGCCGATGATCGATACAGATGATATAATCGCAGAAGATAGCGGAATGGATATCCCCGACATCTTCGCTCGGTATGGCGAACCGCACTTTAGGGATTTAGAGAGCACAGCTGTTTGTAAGGCAGCGAATCTAGAGAACCATGTGATCTCAACAGGCGGTGGGGTCGTCCTTCGAGAATCAAATTTGGATATGCTCAAGCGCAACGGTATTGTCTTCTGTTTGACAGCAACAACAGCAGAGATTTGGCGGCGTGTTAGGAGCGGAACCCATCGTCCGTTGCTGCAAGCACCCAATCCATTGGGTAGGATCGAGCAGATGCTTATAGAACGTCGTCCCTTTTATGCTCGCGCTGATCACCAGATCGTAACCACAGGACTATCAATTAAAGCGGTTACAGATAAAATTGTAGGGATATTTCATTCCGAAAGAATCCTTTAGAACTTGTTTTAACAAGCAAGAAACAATCCCATGGTGCTGTGGATTTGTCAATCCACAGCGAGCCGTATCGCAGGGTAGGAGTTGGTTTTCCTAACCCGTCAGGCGAGGGGACCTCGCCTCTACGAAATCAAGCTCCTACGATTGACCTGACACGGTTTCCTAAATTATAGCGCGAATGTGCCGCTGAGTAGTAGATTACGGAAGAAACCGAGTTTTGAAGAAAAAACTCGGTTCAGGGCAAATAACTTTACCCCAAATGGCTTTTCAAAGCTGAAAGGCCTTGCCCAGAGAAATTGATATATGAACATCTCACTGATTCACGGACCCAACCTTCAACTCTTGGGAAGACGACAGCCTGAAATTTACGGTAGCCAGACGCTGGATGACATCAATTTACACCTAATCGAAATCGCTGCGGGACGAAGCGTTAATCTCAAGATTTTTCAGGCAAATTCCGAAGGTGAAATTGTCTCCTTTATTGGGGACAATATCGACTGGGCGGATGGCGTTATTATCAATCCTGCGGCTTACACGCATACGAGTGTCGCAATCCGGGATGCTCTGTCCGCTGTCAATCTCCCTGTTATTGAGATCCACCTCTCTAACGTGCACACCCGCGAGTCTTTTCGCCAGCATTCTTACATTTCTCCTATCGCTGTCGGTGTGATTTGTGGATTTGGGGCGCATGGCTATGATTTGGCGTTGGACGCGATGATTCAGGTTTTGCAGCAGGCAGATTGATAGGATCGAGGAAAAGCAGATGAGAACAATTTTGGATACTTATTTTTTGAAAAGTGGAAAAGGAGAATTTTATGGCAGCACTCAATGACTTACGAAACGGTTTAGTTGTCCGACTCGATAACGTTATGTACACCATTACCGATTGTCAACACGTTAAGCCCGGCAAAGGGGGTGCATTTGCTCGTACAAAACTCAAGCGGGTCACCGACGGAGCAGTTATCGATCGGACGTTCCGTTCAAAAGACACAATCGAAACCGTTCGCCTTGAAGAACGTGATATGCAATATATGTATAGTGATGGAACGCTGTTATACTTCATGGATAACGAAACCTTTGAGCAAAATCAACTACCGGAAAACCTCCTGAACGATGGAATGAAGTTCCTCAAGGAAGGAGAAACGATCCGAGTCAAAGTTGACGAGAATACCCCTGTGGCGATCGAATTACCGACATTTGTAGAACTTAAAATTGTTGAAACAGATCCCGGCTTACGCGGCGATACCGCCAGCGGCGGGTCAAAGCCAGCAACGCTGGAAACAGGCGGGGTGGTCCAAGTGCCCCTATTTGTTGAAAATGGTACGACAATCAAGGTTGATACCCGTACAGGAACATATGTAGAGAGGGTTTAATCGATGCCGAGAGAAAAATCACCATCCGCTACAGAACTCCTGCAACAAGTCTGCGACATCATGGAAGAGCGAGATTTGACAGAGGTGCTTCTGCGTGAGGAAGGTATTACTTTGAAGGTCCGGCGAGGCAGTGAACCTGTACCTGTCGCGTTTTCGCAGCCAAGCGACATGGTGCCCTTACCAGGTGCGGAACAGGTCGAGTCTTCTGCGGCACCGCTGTCACCAGAAGTGGGAGAACTCGTACGGTCACCGATGGTAGGACTGTTTTATGCGTCACAATCGCCGGAGGCTGCGCCTTATGTGGAAGCTGGAAGCGTTGTATCCGAAGACGATACTTTGTGCTTGATTGAAGCGATGAAAATTTTCAACGAAGTCAAACCGGATTTTCCCTGCGAGATTCTTGAAATTCTCGTTGAAGATACAACGACCGTTGAGTTTGATCAGCCCCTGTTCCGCGTGAAACGGGTATAAGGACGGATTTAATTTTCTTCTTCTTATCAAGAACAATTTTGTGCACTTTTATATCGGTCATCCGCCGGAGCAGAACTTTATCCCAACCGCGGCGATTGTTGTTACCCAACCCAGACTAGATTTCAGGATTGAAGGACAAAACAACATCTTAAAGTTCCTATTTTTCCTGCTAATCATTGAATCCTGATTGGATTTTTGCGGGCACCGGTGTAATTACAATAGGAGACCAAATCTAGGACAACGGTGTTGTCCCCTAAAATAATCGGAGATGTAGGAAGGAAGTATGAGAAACGAACTCAAACGTCAAAGCTATGTGATTACTGATGGTCCAGATCGAGCAGCAGCGCGCGCCATGTTGATGTTCGGCGATGATGGACTAAAACCTGAAGATCTAGATAAACCAATTGTGGGGGTCGCCAATACATGGATTGAGATTGGACCTTGCAACTACCACCTCCGCCGCCTTGCTGCAAAAGTGAAGGAAGGCATCCGGGCAGCAGGTGGCACGCCTCTCGAATTTAATACAGTTAGCATTTCAGATGGAATTAGTATGGGCACCGAGGGAATGAAGGCATCGCTCATCAGCCGAGAGGTGATCGCGGATTCCATCGAACTGGTTTGTCGCGGCAATATGTTTGATGCAGTTGTTACGCTTTGCGGCTGCGACAAAACTGTGCCCGGTACAGTGATGGCACTTGCCCGTCTAGACATACCCTCATTGACGCTTTACGGCGGGTCAATTATGCCCGGCCGTTTTCAGGAAGAAGATGTGACAATTATGGAGGTTTTTGAGGCGGTGGGGGTGCACGCTGCAGGCAAAATCACTATCGAAGAACTTGATGACCTCATTAGCAAAGGCTGCCCCGGTCCGGGGGCTTGCGGTGGGCAATACACCGCCAACACAATGGCAACCGCTGTTGAGATTCTTGGGATGGCACCAATGGGTAGTGGCAGTGTTCCGGCAGTGGATAAAAATAAAGATGATGTCGCATTCCAAGCCGGTCAACTAGTTATGGAGATGCTAGCCGCTGACCGCCGTCCCAGCCAAATCATCACGCGACGTTCGCTCGAAAATGCAATATCCTCGGTGGCGACAACCGCTGGTTCAACGAATGGCGTCCTTCATCTGCTCGCAATTGCACACGAAGCCAATATTCCATTGACGATCGACGACTTTGAAGAAATCCGATCAAAGACACCAATCTATGTAAATCTGAGGCCCGGTGGACGTTTCGTTGCCGCGGATCTGCATGAAGCGGGTGGCATTCAGCTTGTCGCCAAACGCCTTATGGAAGCCGGACGCCTCCACGCCGACGAACTCACCGTAACGGGGCAGACTATCGGTGAAGCTGCTGCTAACGCTGTCGAAACAGAGGGGCAGGAAGTTGTTTTCCCCGTGTCGAAACCGATTAAACCGACCGGTGGGTTCGCAATACTCAAAGGCAATCTCGCTCCCGATGGCTGCGTCATCAAGTTAGCCGGTCATGATAGAACTGTCCATAGAGGTCCAGTGCGTGTATTTGAACGCGAGGAAGATACCTTTGCAGCGATTAAGAACGGAACTATCCAGCCGGGTGATGTAGTTGTCATCCGTTACGAGGGACCTGCCGGGGGTCCAGGTATGCGAGAGATGCTCGGTGTTACCGCCGCAATTATCGGGGCCGGACTGGGTGAAGATGTCGCCCTCATGACGGATGGCAGGTTCTCTGGTGCCACGCACGGCTTCATGATTTGCCACATTGCGCCGGAAGCAGCGCATGGTGGACCGATTGCAATATTACGTGATGGTGATATTGTGGTGATTGACGCTGAAGCACTTCGGATTGATGTTGAGCTTTCAGACGAGGAAATCCAAGCGCGACTTGATAAATGGACGCCTCCAGCCCCGCGCTACACCCGCGGCGTGATGGCGAAATATGCACGTCTTGTGTCATCTGCCTCCGAAGGGGCAGTCACTGGATGAGGCGCGAACAGATGCTGTGTGATACTTGTGGTAGAGAGGGAGCACGAACCCGCAGAGTTACAGAAACCTACGGCAAGGGTGGAGATTTGATAGTCATTGAGAATATCCCTATGGTGAGCTGCTCCCATTGTGGAGAAAGCTACTTTACAGCGGATACGCTTCATGAAATTGAGCGTATCAAGCTCCACCACAAGAGTTTTGCTGTTGAACGTCCGGTGCCGGTAGCCAAGTTTGTATAGAGAATTTCCCCATACAAAGATATGCAAGATAAAATTGTCGGTCGAAATTCAGTGCTAGAACTTCTACGCCGCGGCAACCGCGAAATTGAACGGATACTGATCGCACAGGGAAATAATCACCCGCGCCTCCGGCAAATCCGTGCTATCGCTGAGAAAAATGGCATCCGCTGTGATTTCACGCCACGTCGGGAATTAGATCCGATAGAAACCGAAGTCCCGCATCAAGGGGTTATCGCCCTTGTCAGTCCTGCCAGTTATATCGACCTTCCGAGTCTCATCACAAACACACAAGACTCAAATCATCCACCGTTATTCATTATGCTCGATCAGGTCCAAGATCCCCGGAATCTTGGTGCAATTATCCGCACAGCGGATGCTGTCAATGCCGATGGGTTAATCCTTCCGAAGGATAGAGCCGCCGGCATCACAACCGCTGCACACAAAGCTTCGGCGGGCAGCTCTGAATATATGCCAATTGCTCAAGTGACCAACCTTGCCCGAACAATCGAGACCCTCAAGGATGCTGGTATCTGGGTGATTGGCGCAGATCAGACAGCACCAACGCCCTATACTCAGGCAGATTTGACGGCACCGACTTGTCTTGTCCTCGGTAACGAGGCAGAGGGTCTCCGTCGCCTCGTTAAGGAGAAATGCGACCTACTGATCCACCTCCCGATGTTCGGACACGTTCCATCGCTCAACGTTTCGGTCGCTGCGGGCATTTTGCTTTATGAGGTCATTCGTCAGAGGGGAAATACCGATTCAGTATCAGAGCGTGTGAAAGCGGGTAGGGAACGCAGATCTGCGTTCCCTACAATCTGACCGCTCTTATAGGACAAAAAATCATTATGCAGATCAACGACTCAATTACCGTCGAACAACTCAAACCGAAACTTGAGCATCTGTTTGAGCTATCGGGAAAGAAGATTTTATCAATTGAAGACACATGGCTTCCCGAAAAAGGGACGCCGGTGTTCACTGTTGCCGGTCAGTATACCACGCGAGGGTGGACGGAGTGGACGCAGGGATTTCAATTCGGTTCCGCGCTATTGCAATTCGACGCAACAGATGACGAGCAGTTCCTTGAAATCGGGCGGAAGAACACAGTCGAAAAGATGGCACCTCATCTGACGCATATCGGTGTACACGACCACGGGTTCAATAACGTCTCGACCTATGGTAATTTACGGCGCATGATCCTTGAAGGTCGTATTCCATATAACGATTGGGAACTCCATTTCTACGAACTTGCGCTGAAAGTGTCATCAGCGGTGCAAGCAAGTCGCTGGTCAAAGATAAAAGATGGGAAAGGCTATATCCCCTCTTTCAACGGTCCCCATTCACTTTTTGCAGACACCATCCGCTCGTTGCGGGCATTGGCGTTGGGACATAGCCTAGGGCATGTACTGATGGGCGAGAACGATCAGCCAATCACTTTGCTAGAGCGATTGTTACACCACTCCGAGACAACCGCAACCTATAACGTCTACTACGGCGAAGAACGCGATGCGTTTGATGTACGCGGGCGTGTCGCACACGAATCGGTCTTTAATATGAATGATGGGAATTATCGCTGTCCAAGTAGCCAGCAGGGATATTCACCGTTTACAACGTGGACGCGGGGACTCGCTTGGATTATCACAGGCTATGCCGAGCAGCTTGAGTTCTTTGAGACACTGGCAGACGACGATCTTACCCCTTACGGCGGGAAGGCAGAGGCAGCCGATCATATACTGAAAGCCGCCAGAGCAACTTCCGACTTTTATATTGAAAACACAGCCTTAGACGGCATCCCGTATTGGGACACTGGGGCACCGGGGCTGCCTCAACTTGGATCCTATCTCCAACAACCCGCAGACCCGTTCAACGATATTGAGCCTGTCGATAGTTCCGCAGCCGCTATCACGGCGCAGGGGTTGATCCGACTAGGGAATTATCTCAAGAAACAGGGAGAACAGGCAGCAGGGAAATGCTACTATCAGGCGGGATTAACAGTTGCTGCGACACTCTTTTCTGAACCGTATCTTTCGGAATCTGACGAGCATCAGGGTTTAATCCTGCATTCAATCTACCATCGTCCAAACGGTTGGGATTATATCCCCGAAGGCAGGGCTATTCCGTGTGGCGAATCGTCAATGTGGGGCGATTACCATGCACGGGAACTTGGACTGCTTCTGCTACGGGAATTGAAGAATCAACCGTATCTGACTTTTTGGGGGAACTAGTAAAGAACAAAAATCTTCATTTTGTAAAAATTAGGGGAATCTATCAATGCAATTAACAGACAAGCAGGTGCAGCAGTTTCATGAAGAAGGGTACTTGATTTTTGAAAATCTAATCCACGGTGAAAAACTCAAAGCCTATCAGGAACTCTTCGATGATCTCGTTGAGCGTAGCCTCACCGTCCCACCTGATATACCACACTGGACCTTTGAATTCGGCGAAGACCACAAACCGATTGCGGGATTTTTACACAAAATTCAAGGGGTGTGCGTTGTTGAACCAAAGGTACTGGATCTCGCTCAAGAGACGGAAATTCTTGACCGAGTGCAAACACTCGTCGGTCCTGACATTGATGTATTCGGCACCAAGTTCTTTCCCAAGTTGCCGAATGGCGGCACCTCGGTAGACTGGCATCAAGACAACTACTACTTCGGTACAAATACAGACCGAATTGTCAGTTGCGGTATTTATCTTCAGGACGCTGACCGTGAGAACGGCTGCCTGAGAGTTGTACCGAAAAGTCATCTGTCTCAAGAGATTGTGGAGCATCACCGAAAGCAGGGGGCACATGGGAGTTGGACAGAGGTGGACGAATCGAAAGCTGTCGATGTAGAGGTGCCCGGTGGTACGGTGGTCTTCTTCTCATCGAATCTTCTCCATGGGACTTACGAGAATCGTAGTAATCGCCCCCGCTACAGCACCGCTTGGCACTATATCCCCGCCGATCTGCCTCTAGACCGGTTCCCACGCGGCGGTTACGAAGATCGGCACATTGTTCGGGGGGATTAATACACCGAAAGAGGGCAATATGCTCAGTCGTTCTGAAATAGAATCATTTCTTCAAGAAGGCTACGTTATCCGTAGAGGCGTATTAAGCCAAACGGATATCGAAACATATCGTGCCGCTGTGGATTCCATCCTTCACAAATGCCGCGTCGAAAAGGTACATGAATATCTGCGCTACGTTGATGGCGAACAGGATGACATCTGGGGCGTAAATCACATCTTTCATCCAAGCATCAGAGAACAAGCACTCGTCGAATCGCTTGCACATCCCCAAATTTTGGATGTCATCGAAAGCCTAATTGGGACGCGGTTACGCTATCACCTGTGCACACTGTTGGTGAGTTCGGAACGCAAGCCGTATCACATCAACTGGCATCGGGATTCCGCACGAGATGGTGAAGTGCCGCTCGAACGACTGCTCGCCAGACTCCGGAGCAGCGTTCAGCTGAATGGGGCGTTGTACGACGATGAGACCCTCTTCATCGTCCCCGGCAGCCACCGACGGGAAATTACCGGCACTGAACGACATATCATACAGCATTCGCCCAAAGCCGATATGCCCAACCAGATGGCTGTCCAACTGAAAGCAGGTGATATTGTTTTCTACAACTCCAGTTTGCTCCACAAGGGGTATAATCGATCTGGCGTGATCCGTCAAACGCTGCATTACGCGCTTGTGGTTGCACCGCCCGAAGGAGAACCGCCAAACCCGGATAGCCCCACGAGTCAGGAGTGGCTGAACGATTCGGCGTTCCTTGGAAGTCTTAACCCGCGAATCAAACCACTTTTCGATAATTGGTTAAAGTATGGATAATAGAGGAGGGATTTATGGCAACACATCATTTTGACCCAACTGTTTATCACGTCGCAATTGGGGCACACGAACCGGTGCTCCACATCGACAGCGGCGATACCGTCGTGACAACAACCGTTGACGCCGGTGGTGTTGACGCTGCCGGGGAGCAAGTCACTGAAGGCGGAAATCCGCAGACGGGACCATTTTATATCAACGGTGCAGCACCGGGGGATACACTTGCCGTTCACTTTGATCGACTGGTTCCCAATCGCAAGATGGGCAGAACCTCAACGGTAATTGCTCCGCATGTCCTAGATGCACAATATGTAGCCTCCGATCTACCGGAGAACGGTCGTGGAGACTGGGAAATTGATCTGGACAAATGGACAGCGACCCTTGTCTCACCGGAAACGAGCCTTGGTCGGCTCACGCTGCCGTTGGAGCCGATGGCGGGATGTTTTGGAGTTGCGCCACCGCGTAAACAGGCAATCTCTACAGCAACCTCTTCAACGCACGGCGGAAACATGGACTACCGCGGTTTTTGTGAAGGTGTCACCGTTTATCTTCCCGTCTTTGTGGATGGTGCGCTGTTTCATATCGGGGATGGACACGCTGTACAAGGTGACGGTGAGATTGTCGGAACCGGGATTGAGATCTCGTTTGACGTGCAGTTTACGGTCAATGTAATCAAAGGCAAAGAGATCGGCTGGCCTCGCGCGGAAAACGACGACTATATCCTAGCGGCTGGAAATGCGCGCCCCTTGGATCAGTGTGTGCAGCACGCGACGACAGAGATGGTCCGCTGGCTTAACGAACTCGGCTTGGAGGGAAATGCTCCCCACATCTTACTCGGTCAGTGTGTAGAGTACGATATGGGCAATGTGTATGACCCAGCGTATACGATGGTCTGCAAGGTGAAAAAGAGTATCTTGCGGGATATTGGTTTAACCCTGAATCCGCTGATCTGAAAGTAGGAAAATTGGTATCAGAATAGGGTCAACTTGGGGGACTCAGGGGCTTCTAACATTTTACGTTTCGCTTCGGCAATATCATCAATCAGAACCTGTCGGGCACGCGTATACGCTTCGCCATCCTGCCTCAACACGAATGCCGGATTATAGGTCGCCAAAACGAATGGGGCGTAAAGTGTATCTGTGAACCATTGACCCCGCTCCTCGGTCATGCGAAAACCTTTGTGGATGAGGGTATTGGCAGCAGGGCTCCCCATACATAGGATGACCGAGGGGCTAATCAACGTGAGCTCTCCGTCGAGCCATTTTGAGCACGCCTTAATCTCCCCGGCTTTCGGCGGACGGTTCTTTACCACGCCCCCCTCTCGGACAGCAGCCCGACATCTGAGGACGTTTGTTATCCAGAGTTCGTCACGGTCTAAGTCGTTCGCATGAAGCACCTCATCAAGCAGAACTCCAGATGGACCCGAAAATGGAATTAGCGTGTGTTCATCCGTCGCTGACGGACCCTCAGCAACAATAACAAGTTTGGAGGTAGGATCGCCGTTACCGAAGACAACGTTCAACCGGGTTTCCGCCAGTCCGCAATCGGTACAGACGATCGCTTGTGCTTTCAATGCTTCCATTTTTTCAAAAACTTCGGTCATTTCCATCCCTCCTCAAATAAGTGTAGGACGAATAATAACACAGGGGATTGAAGGTTGTCAATTTCTATACCCAAATGCGGTTGTGTCAGAAAGTTGTTAGTCTGCTGCTTCCATTGGAAAACAACCCAAATCACCAACCGGCGATAGGGTCATTTAATTCTCCCATATTATTGCTGAATCACGGATAGACGCGGATTAACAGATTACACGGATAACAGATGCTATCGACAGTTGGCACAAGAACGCGCAATGAATTGCGCTACTACAAACGGTGGGGAGACCGGCTGCGCCGCCTGCGGATTCGTGTCATCCCGAAATCGCTCAAAAAATGGAAAACTAAATAGCCCTAAACCGGCGAAACTTCCTATTGACAAAAAGGGGCTAGGCGTGTATCCTATAAAAGACGCTACAACTGTTTAAGGAGAGAATTGTGGAGACATGGGATACAAAACCGAGCTTTGTTCGGTCAGACCTTCCATTGATTGACGTTGACATTCATAATCGCGTACCATCGCTAGGCACCCTCTACCCATACCTACCGGACTTTTGGGTTGAGTACTGCAGCACCTCCGGATTCGGAGGACCCGAAATGGGTGACTACCCGGGAGGCGCACCGACATCAGCACTTCCAGATACGAAACCTGAGGACGGACCGCCGGGATCAGACTTAGAGTTGCTGCGAGAGCAGACGCTCGATTTCTGGGAAGCGGATTACGGCATCCTGAACTGCGCGTATTGGGTACAAACTGTCCATAATGAATATTTGGCAGCGGCACTCGCTACCGCGACCAACAACTGGCAGGTCGAACATTGGCTCGATCCAGAGCCGCGCTTGCGCGCTTCACTGGTTGTTTCGAGTCAGAATCCACTCACAGCAGCGCAAGAAATTGAACGCATGGGCGACCACCCCGGATTTGTGCAGGTACTGTTACCCGTGCGCTCGTTGATGCCCTATGGCAAGCGACACTATGACCCGATTTTTGAAGCTGCTGTCCGCCATAACCTTGTCGTTGGTATCCATTACGGTGGGGCTGCGGGTATTCCCCCAAGTCCGAGCGGTTGGTTTTCGACCTACCTAGAGGAATATGCCGGCGCGGGTCAGATTTTCCAAGCCCAAGTCATCAGCTTGGTTACGGAAGGCACGTTCGACCGATTTCCAGATCTGCGAGTCGCCTTAATTGAAGGCGGCTTTACGTGGCTACCGTCCGTCATGTGGCGGATTGATAAGGAGTGGAGAGGGCTACGTCACATTACACCGTGGATTAGACGATTGCCCTCGGACTATATGCGCGAACACCTCCGTTTTACGCTTCAGCCCATGGACGCACCGCCGGATCCCACGCAGTTCCTTCGGATGATTGGGCAGCTCGATTCGGACGATATGTTGATGTTTTCAACTGACTACCCACACTGGCAATTTGATTCCCCGGAGGAGGCGTTGCCGATGGGATTACCAGAATCACTGATGAAGAAGATTCTAGCGGAAAATGCACGAGAGTTCTATCAGCTGTAAAATGTATCAGGGTTGCTTTGCAAATCCTGTTCCAATCCATTTGGGGTGAGCGCATCTAAACTTGTTTAGCTAGCGAACCCCCAACTTGATCCTGAAAATCCAGAATTTCACGTTCAAAAAGGAGGAAACATAGATGAAAAGCACACGGGAAAAAGTACCCGTCATTGACACCGATATTCACAACACCCTTGCATCGCCGGAATCGCTGCATCCATACCTCTCTGAACGCTGGCGCAAGCATCAGGCGATGATAGGTGGGCGCGGACACGCTGGATCCAACTATCCACGGGGTATGCCCCACGCAGCGCGGCACGATGCCTGGCCCTCATCCGGGCTTTCACCGGGCGCAGATCTTGCCTTCATGCAGGAGCAATTGCTAGACGCTTGGGATTTTGAATACGGGGTTCTGAATCCATTGATGGGCGGCAGCGGACTCAATCTGGAGTACGTCGCAGCGATCGCACGAGCGATTAACGATTGGCAAGTCGAAGAGTGGACTACACCCGAACCGCGCCTGAAAGCATCAATTGTCGTTCCCTATGAAGATGGGGAGTTGGCAGCGGAGGAGATTCATCGACGTGGTGAAGATCCGAATTTTGTGCAGGTGCTGTTGATTGCACGGACGGACGAACCCTTGGGACGGCGGAAGTATTGGAAGCTGTACGAAGCCGCAACGCAGTATGATCTCCCAATCGGCATCCACTTTGGTGGTACCGGTGCCGGTCCAATTACCGGCGCGGGTGCACCCTCCTACTACATCGAGGACCACGGTGGTATGCCACAAGCGTTCCAGACGCAGGTGATCAGCCTTGTTTGCGAAGGCATCTTTGAACGCTTCCCCACACTCAAGTTTGTCTTAATTGAAGGGGGTTTCGCTTGGTTCCCACCGTTGATGTGGCGGCTCGATCAGAATTGGAAGAAACTGAAAGAGGAGGTTCCCGATCTGAAAAAGTTGCCGTCAGAGTATATGAAGGAACATTTTTGGCTCAGTTCGCAGCCGGTGGAAGAACCTCCCAAACGGGAATATTTCGACCTGTTACTTGAGCAGCTCAACGCAAAAGAGAAGTTAATGTTCGCAACCGATTATCCGCATTGGGACTTCGATGCGCCCGATCGCGCCTTCCCGACGAGTATCGCGCCGGACGTAAGGCGACGGATTATGGCGGATAATGCACGCGAACTGTATAACTTGTAGAGTTCTGCAAATCAACAAATCGTTCAGGGGTTCGGTTCATGGAGAGTTCATGATATCTGAACCCCTGATCTTTATACTACATAGGACTTACGCAGCGCGTTCATAAGTCCCCCTGATTTTCATAAGTCCCCCTGACAAGGGGGATTTAGGGGGTTAAAAATCAAAAATCTACCTCTCGTCTGCTAAATTTGCGTAAGGCCCGCTACATTTCACACAATACAATAGAATCTTATGGCAAAACATGTAGTTGCAACCGTAGACGAAATTCCGCCGGGTGAACGCAAAATCGTCGAACTTGAAGGACGATCACTCGGCGTTTTTAATATTAATGGCGAGTTTTATGCCGTGCGAAACATCTGCCCCCATCAGGGTGCTCCCCTGTGCGAGGGACGTTTGACAGGTCTTCTTCAGTCTGATATGCCCGGTGAATACAGATACACCCGCAAAGGCGAAATCTTGCGTTGTGTTTGGCACGGTTGGGAGTTTGATATCAAAACGGGGCAGTCGTGGTGGAACCCCGCGCAGAAGCGTGTCAGAAAGTACCCGGTGGAGGTAGAGGACGGGGCGACGGTGGCATCGGGGCTGCAAAAGGGGCCGTACACCGCCGAGACCTATTCTGTATCCGTCGATCAGCAGTATGTGGTTATTGACATGCCTGAATAGAAGAGTGGAGGCAAACAGTGTTACAAACCATTGAAGCTACGATTGATGAACAGGGCAACGTGCGATTATTAGAGCCAATCTAGTTGTCAAAACCACGCCGAGCATTTGTGACGATTCTTACCGAAGAGCAAGAGCTGCCCGAAACTGCATTGCTCAGTGAAGCTGCACTTGCTGAAGACTAGAATCGTTCTGAGGAAGACACCGCATGGCCACACCTACAACAAGGACAGTTGTCTTAATACCTTTTCCATTTTCTGACTTGTCACAAGCAAAACTAAGACCTGCGGCGGATGCTGAACTAAAGCATTAGATGAAAACTCAATTAAAAAGAGATAACTCAGAATGGCAAGGATTGATAAACTAAAGGAAGAAATTGGTTGGTTAAAAATTATATTCGCCATCCTGATTGCCACCGACATTTCACTGGTCGCTTGGGTGATTCAGCACTACGGAAAAACCAGCCTCCTTTTGCTTATAGTTGGTACGATAGGGGTGCTCCTGCTTACACTTGTGATCATTTGGATCAATAGAGTTGCATATCGAAAGATTAATGAATTGGAGGAATTGTAATGGAATGGTTTGCAGTTGTTGTGCTTGTAGTGTTTCTCGTTGGCATAGGCATAGTTACACGAGACGCCATAAAAAATGCCAACAAACGTTAACAATAATTCGCCATCCCCACTGCCGGCAGATTTTGGGGCAAACTTTTTTCGTTAGACTGATATACAGCAAAAGAAATTGGAAGATAATATGAAAACCAACTGGCGGGATTGTATCGTTAGTACACCCGATATACTACGGGGCAAGCCGCGTATTAAGGGTACGAGAATCCCTGTAAGTCTTATCCTTGGATATTTGGCAGCAGATCAGACCGCAGACCAGATTATTGCTGAGTTTCCAGATCTACGGCAAACACAAATTCTCGCATGTCTCGATTATGCACGGAGTTAGTAGAAGCTAAGGTGGCAGCTTAATGGAATTGATCAGACCCGCATCAGAGTCAAGGAGTTCTGTGTCGTTTGACCAACCCTTGGATCAAGCTCATCTGGATATTGATGACAAGAAGCGGGCAAATCTCCTCGCGTGGCGTGGTCAATTCTCGCCTCAGTTCGTCCAAACTATCCTTGAAAACTATGCCAATAAGGATGATGTAGTTCTTGACCCATTTGTTGGTAGTGGAACAGTATTAGTGGAGTCTGCTCATCTAGGTCACAAAGCATTTGGTTATGAAGTAAACCCAGCTGCTGAATTGTTGGCAAAGGTTTACACATTTGCTAGTTATAGCAGAAAAGAACGGAAGTCCCTGATTTCAAATACGGACAGTTACCTATCAAAGTTTATTCCTTTGGGGCTTCCCCTCTTTGAACAAGGTGGCGTAAGTTCTAGTGACAGCATATCCATCACGCCTCTTATTTCTAACTTGACTCAACTAAAAAATCGCGATGTTAAAGCTTTGGTTGAAGCCTTAATCGTAAAATTAGATTTGAGGGACTACAGTATTTCGACGGAATCCTTCTGGTCAAAATGGAATGAACTCCGTTGCCTTGTTGAAACCTTGCCACAAGCTAAAAAAACGATTTCCGTATCATTGGGAGACGCAAGATATCTACCGCTAGATGACAACGTTATTGATTTTGTTCTTACTTCCCCGCCTTACATTAATGTGTTCAATTACCATCACAATTACCGCGCTTCGGTTGAGATGCTGGGGTGGAAGCCGCTTGTATCAGCAAAGTCTGAAATTGGCGCAAATCGTAAGTTCCGGCAGAATCGATTTCTAACAGTTATACAATACTGCATTGATATGAGTCTATCGCTATCTGAGTTGGTACGGGTTTGTTGTGATATTGCAAGAGTGGTCTTTGTCGTAGGCAGAGAGTCCAACGTGCACAGAACCGCCTTTTTCAACGGTGCTATTTTACGCCGCCTTGCGGAAGATGTTGTCGGTATCCAAACGACTTTACAACAAGAACGCAAATTCCAGAACAAATTCGGCAATACTATCAAAGAGGATATATTACACTTTATTCCTAGAGGTGCAAGTCCCCCCAGTCCTGCTCTTATTATCAGTCAGGCTCGAGAAATTGGAGAAGAAATGCTCTCGATTGCACGGCAGACAGTACCAGCAGATAGACGAAAATATCTCGAAGATGCAATCTCGCGCGTACAGGATATAGACCCTTCACCGCAATTCATACCGTCACAAGCAAAAGAATCATGGCACTACCAACACCACACTTAGATAAGCTTAACGCACTGCTTGATAACGACAAACTCCCTATCAACGACAAGGAACGAATAGATCATGCCATAGAAAAATATCATGAATGGATACAGGCCATGATTGACACTGAAGGAGAGCAATCAGCCGTTATTAACCGTTTGGTTACCTTGCTCTCCGAATACAAACAGTTTATTGATCTCAATACCATATTTGATAGTGAGAGTGATTTTCTATATCGGCAAAAAGGACAACTAAAGCTTGATAATACAGTAGTCGAGGAATTTTTGCCTCACCTGATTTCCAAATCCCTGCCCGAACTTGATGAAGATATGTACGTTGGTCCTCAATCGTGCTTTTCTGCCGCATACTTTACATCAACTATAACACGGCGCGAATACGGGGGTGGCCTTCATATACGCACAAAAGCTCAAGACTTCACGATTGCAAGAAAACTCTTTATACAAACGTCATATGATTCAGATTTTAACAACCAAATCCTAAAACGAGAAACATACCTCGGCTATATATGTGCCGAGTGTAAAACAAATCTTGATAAAACAATGTTTCAGGAGGCCTCAGCAACCGCACATGATGTAAAAACAGCAGTACCTGGGGCGAAATATTACCTGCTTTGTGAATGGCTTGACATGACTCCTATCAACACTACACCAACCGATATTGACGAAGTACTTCTTCTGCGGAAAGCTAAAAGAATTGGTTCACAGGTAAGACATCACTATGCAACATATCAAGGTAGGCAACAAGTTCGTGAGGAATATGCGAGATACCTCAATGAGAATCCATTTTCGCCGGAGGTATTTGCCCGCTTTGTGTCCCACATAGCGGGTGTTCTAACTGATACGGATCCGGATGAAGGAAGCGTGTTAAGCGGAGGCTATTTCTGAACAAGGAACAACAAGGAAACCACACATGTCAAAACTAAATATCGCGCTGATCGGTGCAGGCAGACGCGGTGGGGGTGCACACCTGCCGGTGATTGCCAAACTGAAAGATGTTTACAACCTCGTCGCAATCTGTGATATAGACCAAACGGTCGCTCAACAGTACGCCGAGCAGTACGGTGCGACCCCCTACACCAACGTCCGAGATCTGGTGGCGCATGAAAAACTGGATGCCGTGGACATCACTGTGCCCGGAGTCGCCCATCACGCCATCGCTTGTTTCATGGCAGATGCCGGTGTGAACATCATCGTTGAAACGCCAATCGCTGTGACATTGCCAACGACGGATCTCATGATCTCAGCGGCAAAGAAAAACAACGTCAAGTTGGAAGTGGCAGAAAACTACTACCGTGCACCACGAGAACGTTTTCTATCCGCTGTGATTGATGCAGGTGTAATAGGCGAGGTAGGGCGAATCTACCGGATTTTCTACGAAGGCGGCTACCACGGCATGAGTATGCTTCGGCTGCGTGCGAATGGAGAGCCGAAGTCAATCCTCGGTATCGCTCAATCCACGCCGGTCATTCCAATCATTGATCGCATGAAACGGCACCACACAAGCGATAACTGGACATTCGGTTTCCTAGAGTTTGACAACAACGCAACCGCCCTGATGGTCTATTCCAACGTCATCCATGCCCGTTCGCTGGGGCGTGGGCAGGGCGGCATTTCGCAGATTGACGGCAGCAAAGGAACAATTGTCGGGGAAGAGATCCACGTTGTACCTCCCGAAGATCTGGAGAACGGCGCGAAAAGTATCGGTTATCAGCCGAAGCGTACGACAATTGATGTGGATGGAACAGAGGTGATCGAGAAGATCGAACTGGAGCTTCCTGACCAACTGATTACATGGGAAAATCCGCTAAAGAATTACCCGCTCACCGAGGGACAGATCCCTGTCGCCGACGAACTGTTGAGTCTCGCAAATGCAATCCTCCATGACACCGAGCCGGCGTACGGAGCACAACTAGGACGGCAAGATCAGGAGATGAATATCGCCATGAGCGAATCCGCTAAACAGAGTCGAGCTACCTTGACCTTCCCGCTGACCGATCTCACCGAAACCGAGCGCGACATACACGATAGATATGAAGGACAGCACGGCCATCCGATAGATGATGTCGAAGCTGGTATTGACCTCTTCTTCCCGCGTCAATGATATTCCGCTGATACCAAAGAACTGAAATGTTCCTCGTCCCATTCCGCACCCCACCCCGGTGCGTCTGGTGGAGACAGGTGCCCCTCTGAAACCAACGGCGCATTCAGCATCCCCCACTCCTGCCCTTGCTGGCGGTTTCCATCGGCGGCAGCGGAAAAGGACTCGTAGAAATCCGTGTTATCAATACAGCATCCCAGGTGTGCATGAAGGAGTCCAAATAACCCACCCTGACCGTTGAGTTCCACATTCGTCCCATACAGTTCAGCGAAGTGAGCCAACTTCAGGACCTGAGTTGTACCGTGCCGAGCATTGACACGGAGGCGGTCTGTTGCGCCGTGGATGAGCCACTGTGAGGACAGTCCAATATCGTGCATCAACATCTCCGTCGCCATCACCGGAATTGTTAGCTCTCGGCACAGTTCTTGGTAGAGATTCATCTTCTGTTCATGGAACGGCTCCTCCAGCCAGACAAAGTCCAATTCCTCCATGACATGCCCTACCTCAATTGCCTCACGCAAGGTATAAGAGCAAACCGGATCGTGGAGCAGTACATAGTCAGGTCCGACAGCCTCCCGGACCTCACGTAAAATCGGGATATCCGCTTTGCCGCCCTTGTAGGAATGGAACTTGTAGGCACTGATCCCTATCTCTCGTCCTGCCTCAATGGCTCCCAGATAATCCGCCACCGTGCCATCCCCACCCGTCAGGTAGACAGGGAATTGCTCTCGCACCCGCCCCACCAAGGCATAGACAGGAAGCCCCGCAGCTTTGCCAGCGATGTCCCAGAGACAGTTGTCAAAATCCCCAAACCAACCGGGCGGTTGGTAAACCCAGCGCGTTCCTTTGTGCAGCATCTGGTATAGTTTTTCCCGATCCAGTGGGTCCTCGCCCACCACCTGCGCCCGCAAAATCGCGGCCTGTGCAGGAGACATCGTGGTGGTACATCTGCCCGTGATGCCAGCATCGGTTTCCACCTGAATAAAGGTCTGTTGAGTTGGCTGATTGCTCGGTAGCCCTTTGTGGGTATACTGAATGCGGCGCAGATTCGGAACTTGTACCAACTTATGTCCACTGCCCTTGCGCTCTGAATGCTCAAGGACGTAGAGTTTTACAGCTGTGATTTTCATAGCGTTTCTCCGTTAAATCGTCTCATGGATGTTTCTCTATAAGAAATGGTGTGCAGCAGAGTACGACGTCCGGATAGTGTAGCCGATTGACCAATCTGGATCAACCTCAAAAAATCGATTGCGAGTGCAAATAGGCTATTTTCCACTTGACGTGCTCACCAATTTCTGCGAAGATAAAATAATATTCAAAATCCCTGTTGATAAAATATAACGAAACTTGCCTGAAAGAATTGGAGATACGCCCACTAGGGCGAAGTTCCATCTATTTTATCATTACTTACAACTTAGGAGGAGTAGTTATGAAAACTGAATTTCACGGTATATTTCCGGCGATTATTACGCCGATGACGCCTGAAGGAAGGTTAAACGAAGTCGCTTTTCGCAAAGTCATCGAATTCAACATCCAAGCGGGTGTTCACGGCTTCTGGGTAGCTGGAGGTACTGGAGAAAGCGTTCTGTTAGAAGACGAAGAGAACAATCGGGTTGCGGAGGTTATTGCAGATCAATCCAACGGTAGAATAAAGAACATCATGCACGTCGGTGCGCCGACGACCGCACGGGCTGCCAAGATGGCAGAACATGCCGCCAAGGCTGGCGTTGAGGCGATCTGCTGTGTGCCACCCTTCTTCTATGGGCGCGACGATGCGGAGATTGTCGAGCATTACCGTATTGTGGCAGCTGCGGCTGACCTGCCCCTGTTTGTCTACAATTTACCCGGTGCCACCGGCGTAGAAATTACCCCTGCCTTGATGCGGAAAATTCAGGATGGGGTGCCGCAGTTGGCTGGGCTAAAACATTCTGCGGTAACATTCGGTAATGTCCGCGCTTTTGCCAAGATGGGACTCTTCTGCTTAATCGGAAACAGCCGATTAATGCTGCCTGCCCTGACGATTGGTGCCACAGGCTGCGTAGATGGTCCACCAAACATGGCTCCCGAACTTTGGGTAGAGATTTGGAACGCCTACCAAGCTGGAGATTTGGATCGAGCGGAAGCTGCCCAAGACAGGGCTTGTGATGTGGCAGACAGAGTCATGGCGTGTGGTGGTGGGTTTCACGCTCTCCTCAAGGCAACCCTCAGTGAACGGCTTGGGATCGATTGTGGTCATCCCAGACCTCCCGGATCTCCCTTGACTGTTGAACAACAGACAGCATTGAGGAAATGTGTCGCTGAACTTGGGTTGACCAATGTCACTGTTTCTTGATGAGATCTGTTCTTGTGTAGAAGGCCCAGGCAAAAAGAAAGTTAAAGTATGAAAGACGTGAAACGTGATGCGTGAAACGTGAAAACTATTTGCTCACTATTTCATTGGTTCATTCGGTTGCCCTAATTTAACAGGAGAGAAGTAATGAAGGTCAATCCAGAACAATTGCGAGACGACGGTTATATCATCTTGCGGGAGGTTATCCCCCCGGAACAACTGGACGATGTTCGCGCTAGTTTTGAGGTGCTTGTTGAACGTCAAAAGGAGATATGGGCACAGGAAGGCAATCGGAGTGTGTGGGAATCCGGGGCGCAGCCGCGGCTGGTACATTTCGAGAACCTCATCAACGAAGAAACCGCCAACACCGTTGAGACATGGATGCACGAAAACACCCTAGGTGTCGGAAGTCAACTGTTGAGTGTCCCCAACCAAACGGGAATTGCCGGGATGATGTTGATGTGTAGTCCTCAACGTGATCACGGTCCAGCCCACTGGCATCGCGATGTTCATCCCATCGACATGGCACCTATGGCAAGTCTGCAAGCGGATTTTTTGGAGAACGGACCCAAGTATGTCCAATGGAACATTCCGCTCTACGACGATGATGTACTTTGGGTGGTGCCCGGCAGCCATCGTCGTCTCAACACCGAAGCGGAAAACCGTCAACTGCTCGAAAATCCCCGCGTCCCTTTGCCGGGAGGCATCCCCGTCGAATTGAAAGGTGGCGATGGCGTCGTGTACTCTAACTACATTCTGCATTGGGGGAGCAACTACAGTGCCAAGCTGCGCCGAACAATCCACGGAGGGCACACGATTTTTCCGTATTACCCGGACTTAAACTTCACGCAGTTTCTCTCCCCGGAGGCACGACAGACCTTCGAGAATTGGACGCAGGCAAGCAGCCGGATGCAGGACCTCACGGAAGCAGCGTTGCGAGCGATTTTGAAAAAGGATGCTGAAACATACTACGAAGCAGTGGAGGAGCTTCAGCCCGGTGCAGGTGAGAAGGGCAAAATGGTGCTAGCGATATATCTCTCCAAGGCAGCATATCACATCCACATCTTGAAAAGCACCGACTTTGATGAGCTGCCGCCGGAGGTTCGCAGGCGTGCCTCTAGCCCACATTCGATAAGTATCAACTGGGGGCCCCAGTTCGCCGATCGTTTTTCAAAAGAGGAGGCGGATCTCCTCTGGCAACGGTTCGAGGTGCTCGATACCAGACTCCAAGCGGAGGAAGAGCTTTTCGTTCCCGGGTTCCAGTCTGGTCCGATGCGATACTTCTTTGAAGAAGAGCCGAGCAACTTTGAGGTCGAAGACTTCATTGCTAGCTGGTAATTATATGGTAGTAGGCACACTCCGTGTGCCGTAACTCTGAAATCTACCATAATCGTGTAGATCTATGTCCTACGGAAACAGGACCCGTCCCCCGCTAGCGATGACGGTCGAGCCGGTCATGTAGCTGGCGTCTTCGCTGAGTAGGAATGCGATGACATTTGCCATCTCTTCGGGCGTGCCCAGACGTTGCAGCGGTGTGGTTGAGCGCAGCTGTTCGAGCATCTCTGCCGAGATCTCATAGATCATATCCGTATTAATGGCACCGGGGGCAAGCGAATTAATCCGAATGTTATGTTGTGCTAACGGATCGCAGGCAGATTTTGTGAAGGAGATTACGGCCGCCTTTGCCGCTGCATAGGCGAACTGACTGGGACGCGGTGCCAACGCTGCGATTGATGAGACATTGACAATTCGCCCAAACTTCTGCTCCACCATCCCGCCCTTGACCGCCCAGATAACATTGAAGTGACCGGTCAGATTAATTGCAATAATCCGATCCCAGTGCTCGGGTGTAAGTTGATCAAAATCCATATTGCCGACATCGCCGGCGTTATTCACCAGTAGCTCGATGGGACCGAGTGATGCTGTAGCTTCCGCTACCATTTCGTTGACCCCAGCACGGTCTGCAATGTCAACCTGAAGGGCGACTGCGCGTCGTCCCAGCGCACGGATCTCTTCGCAAACCGTTTCTGCCGGTTTTGCTGACCTCACATAATGCACCGCGACATCAGCACCTTCGCCGGCTAGCTTTATCGCCGTTGCCCTGCCAATACCACGACTGGCACCCGTCACCAATGCAACTCTTCCCTCAAATCTCATACAGCAATCTCCTTCTGTGAAATGTGAAAACGATAGTTACCCAATGCCTTCAATCGCAGCTTTGACCCATTGGAGGTTACGTTTGGGCATGATCCCGTAGTTGTAGAAAGATACAGCACGGACGCCGAGCCCTACCACCGCTTTTACGTTTGCGGCAAGCGTCTCGGCGATTGGACTCGCTGGAGGATAAGCACAGGTCCCAACCCAGACCCGATCCACCTCCCCGTTCATTAGGTCTGCGGCGTCCCTCACAGATGTTTCAACGGATTCTTGCGACGGGGTGTAGCATAGAATCTCAAACCAATCCGCAATATCCCGAACCCCTTCTGTGTTGAGACCCGAATATCGCCGGTCTCCCATTGCCATTGATGAAATTGAAGCTTGGGAAACAGATTTAATTTCTGCAATGAGCGAACTCACAACGGATTCGCGCATTTCGAGATACGCACGGATTTCGGGAATTTTATCGCAAAATTCGTCAAACCCGATCTTGATCGGAGCCCCAGATTCAAAACTGGCTGCGAGTTCCGATTGAACACCGTTTGCAAGGGCGGTAACATCAATTCCCTCCGCAGTCGCACGCTTGCGACAACTTTCGCAGAAGCACAGCCCAAGCAGGAGTCGATCTGTTTCTCCGAGCGGGATGCCAATTTTCTCATGTCCGTGGTAATGACGGCCGCCTTGATAATCGCACGATTCCAGCTCGACGGTGGCAAAATTATAATTCGTCGTCAAGTCCGTTACAACCGCCCGCATATACTCGCGTACATCCTCATTTGCCGGACAGAGCGCGTGCCAACACGGGTTCCCAAATACATCGTGCTGCGCCACCTCTGGCTGATTTCGTCCAATTGTTGAGTTGTGGAGGCACACCGTCCATGATGAGAGTTTCATGCCGTGCCGCTCACAACCGTCGGAGATCCCTCGCAGAGGGTTCATTTCTTCCGCAAGTGGTGACACAGGCGGCTCGATTTGGGTGTTCCGATACAGTGATCGATCGGGCTGAAAATAGATCGCTGCCTGCGAGCTATAAAAATTGTTCTCCAAACGATGAACGCGCAAGTGATCGACGCTATGATAACATGTCGCAACACTGAGTGTGTTCAAGCCAATCTCGTTCTTGAGGGTCGGAATTATCGAATCAACCTCTTCATCGACTATATCCCAAATGTATGCCCAGAGACTCAAAATGTCCATATTCATTTTGTCCGTTTATCCTCCATAAAAGCATCGTGCTTATTGTAGCGGGAACATCTCCAATTGCCCTTTCGCGGTCGGTACAAAGACCACACATGGTATAATCATCTCTTGTATAGAAACCCCGCCGTGCACATAACGTTTTGCAGAAAGAACTTGCGTACGCCCCGTCGCAAACCCATAATGTGATATATCTCCGGTAGGTTGCAAGCCGATTTGGTCCGCACTGAAAAAGACAAAGGGCCCTAAATCTGTGTGCGTGGGAGGGTTTGATAAACCAACGTAGCGTTGATGACGTGACACACCGGAGGACATTTGAAGAGCTTCCTCCGAAAAGCCATGAGAATCTGTCGACTCAATAAAACCACGATCCGAAATCAGAAAGATGAGTGAATCACTCGGAATCCGCTCAAGATACGGTTGGACCAAGCGTTCAAAGTTGACCTTCATCTCCTCATAAACCGTGGACAGGTTTTGTGTCGCCCCCTGAAGTTTCTGGTCAATAAACGAAAAATTGAGAACCTTAACAGGAACATCATCTGCCTCAATGAGAGCGAGCATCTCCGCCTGATTGTTTCCACCGTCATTTATCCATCGGACACCGTGGATTCCGCGTTTTTGAAAAGCGGGTATCAGCGCCTCCTTCCAATCGTTATCCACCTCCCCATTCGGAAATTCGCCTGTAAAAATGGCGTATTTATTATATGCTGTCGTCGAAGGTAGAATCGAAACCAACGGAAAAACACCGTCGAGGGCAAGCCGTCCTTGAAACGTACTCAACACCTTCGGTTTGATTGCCTCCCACGTATCCCACCGCATCCCATCAAACATGAAAATGTAAGCCGATTGTGATTTTTCTTGAAGGTATTGTTGATAGCGAGGTAAAAAAAGCATCTCCAAGAAATCGACTGTCAGTAGTGGCTTATCTCCATTCGAGGATATCCACGTAGGGAAGGATCCCCCAATCCGTTGGGCAAATTCTATGTTGTATTCATCTACCAATCCCTTGACACGCCCCAAGACCTTACCAATCACGGGGACGGGCAAGAAATCGCATTGGAAGTTAAGCTGCTCCAATTCAGCTGCCATTAACTCTAACTTTGCGAGATCCGCTAGATATCCCCAACCCGTTACACCCCCGATTTTGTCGGGACAACCCCCCTGCGAAGGGGGGAAAGATAAGGGAGGGCCTCCCTTCGCCTCTCCCCTTGTCAGGGGGGTCAAAGGGTCCTGATTTTGCTCTTGACTGCGATTCTCCTCAGCCGACCAACGCTTGCGTTCTACTCTTGCAATTAACTGATTCAACGCAACCAGATCGGCAAATGCCCGGAACAGATCTTTAATCCGTAGGTAGTTTGCGGTATCCGCCTGAAACAGATGTCGTCGCTGAATGTTTTCAATAATTTTGCGAATCTCAGCTGCATCCAACGATTCAGGAGAATGGCAGAGCTGCGCCGCAAGCAAACGCAAGGCTTCACGCACCGGAACGCAAAAGAGGATCTCTTTTTTTACATATTCTATCGTCTTGCTCAGATTAGAAGCATCAAGCCCCACCCACTGCTGGAAGAGTTCCAATCGTTGTTGATCTTGGGTCAGCCAGATCTCTGTCTGCCTAATCTGGTCCATGACCCGTTCTGGATCGCTCCGGATGAGTTGAGGGCACGCTCTCCATATCTCCTCCGGTGGGGTATTGCCATATTTCTTCCAGATCGTATCTCCGAAGAGTTCCGGAAGAAAAAGATCATAGTCCTCATTATGCTGTGCCAATGAATACGAAGTCCAGAGAAAATGCACAAAATCTGCATCCCCCTCCAACTTGTCCATCAGAGGCAGCGCGGCCCGAACCTTGAGATTGAGCGACTGAAACAGCCGAGGGTATTTCTCGCCCCACGCAATCAGATCTGTATCTCTCTCCATCCGTTGCCATATCTCTATCGCCTCCCGCACCGATAAATTGCCTCGCAAATCGATATCCAGCTGCGCCGAAAACAGGAGATTCGTCGCTTCAGCAGGCGTTATAGACGGGGGATAGTTTAAGCGGTATGTCTGAAGCCGTTCAAAAAGCGTCCAGAAATCTTCGCCACATAATTGGTTGACCGAATGCGTCCAACTGTATTCCGGCTGGGCAAATTCCAGAATCGATTGCGGCGTCATCTCGACCGATTGACTCCGCACAATGTAGTCAAGAATGTGGAGATTCGTCTCATGCGATTGGCGAGAAACAATACAGGCAGCAGGTGCCTCCGGGCTATCTTTGTAACGCTCCAAACTTTGCCGTATCCGTAGATCGCTCTCGAAAAAGATGACCTCGTATTCACGGTCAAAGAGTTTGAAAGAATGAAGATTTGGGAAGATACATGACGTATCATGGACAAAGAGCCAAGACTCCGTAATAGGAACGAAATCTGTCAAATAGTCTTCAATCCAAGAACCGTCAATCCAATCTTCTGATCTGTTAGTGGACATGATTTCGATACGCCTCGGTGGGAGTTATACAACAGCTAAAATGCACTTGGCATATTTTACTTGGTTGTTGAAGGGCTGTCAAGATGATTCAAATAGGGTCGTTTAATTCTCCCATAGCTCGATCCCCCGGTTAAGGCTACGGCGGGGCAAGATGCCCCGCCTACGGATTCGGGTCAACTCGAACGGTCAAAAAGCGAAAAACTAAATGACCCTAGACTACAAAAATAGGACTTGACCTTGTACGTTCTTTGTAGTAGAATGCTACTAACACGGATTTGAGACAGGCGCGCCGATTCGGCCAATAGGTGATGAGGCCCGCACTGCTTTGATTCGTGGGGTGTTAGAATTACAAACACTTTCACCAACCAAACCCTCCACAATCGAAAGGGAGAACGATGGCGCCAGAACAACAAGGAAGAAGAGATCTGGTCGAATATCCGCTAGAAGATAATGTCCGATTGGAAGTCTACTGGCGGGATGACCGCGCCGGGTATGGACCCGCAGCATCTGTCTTCGCCTATGACCAAGAAATCTTGCGGCTTGACTGCTTTGGCGAGGCAAAAAAACAGGGCGGAACAGGACACTGTCACATCAACCTGAAACAGAACAGGGCGCGGCAGTGGATGTATCCCGCCGGGCCCGTCAGCGCTCATATTGAGCAAGCGATGCACGATCTCAAGTACAACCTCGGTTTCTGTCTTGCGACAAACACCGATGAACGGATTCAGCAGACAACAGTCGATTCCGAAACGCTGGAGCAAGTTGCCGAACAAGCGGAAGCAAAAATGGTTGCATTTATGCAGCAGCTTGATCTCGACTAAACCGCCAAATCCACTATAGAAGGGGCTGACACCTCTGTGTGCGGTCCCTTCTTTTTATTTTTGATCGATACCACCCCAACGCGAGATAACCATCTCGTGCTAATTTTCTGCTATCACATGAGAGATCCCCATTCAGAAATAGTATCATCTCAACTTTTGTGGCTTCCCTCCTTGAAACGGTTTCAAACCCTCGGATAGACCGATGAATTTCATTTCTAACGCTTCTACGATTACGCTGCGGCGGCTATTCATACCCCTATTTTGTATCACCACGTTTTGCTCCTCTCACCTTTGGGCAGCCCCATACTGCCGGGATAGCGGCTTGGTAGATATACCGACGGGAAAGGTTATCGAACACGGGATATTTAACCTTGGAACCTATTTTGGCTTCCGTAACGAGGGCGAATTGCCACGCGACGAAGCTGCACTCCAACTCGATTTTGGACTTTTCGACCGCGTTGAGATCGGTTTGACAAGTGTTCGGCACAACCAACAGAGTTTTTTATTGGGAAATCTCAAAGTGCTGCTGCTGCGCGAGGCGGGAGTTGTCCCCAACGTCGCAGTCGGACTGGAAAATATTGGCGACAGTATTGAGGACGGACTAAACGATATTGAACGCTACGAGCGCAAATCGGCGTTTCTCGCGATCAGCAAGCAGTTCACCTTACCAAGTATCCATCATATCACCGGACATATCGGTATTGGGAATCGTCGTTTTGTCGAAGATATCGGCATGAGCGCGGTATTGAACGGCGTGTTCTTCGGTATCAGTAAAGATTTTCACCCCGCCTTCGCAAGGGGCGGTCTGACTTTCAGCGTTGAGGTTGATGGCAGAGGTGTTAATACGGGACTTCGCCATACCGCAGATAACGGTTTGCAAGTTTATCTCGCTGCGGAGGCGTTGAACGCGCCGGCGACGGATGGAAAGGAGATCCGGTATTTGGCTGGTGTTTCTTGGACGAACCGCGCATTGATGAAGCGGGTCGAAGAAGCCAAACGCTTGGCAAAACAAGCCGGGCGGCTTGCAAGTCAGGCGAAGAAAACGGTCAAAGAAAACAACAAATAATACCAATGAGTATGGAAAGGAACGGTAAGCTATGCTGACGAATTATATCCAAGCAGCTATGCGTAAAGCACACTATGAAATATTACCTGATGGGGAAGGTTATTTTGGCAGCATTCCCGATCTTCAGGGAGTTTGGGCAAATGCGGATACGCTGGAGGCTTGTAGAGAGGAATTACGAGAGGTTTTAGAAGAATGGATTTTAATCGGTTTGAAAATGGGACACTCCATTCCACAGATTGATGGCATTGAATTGAATGTTAAAGAGGACGCTGCCTGATGCCAACATTTGGCCCAATTAAACGCAGAGAGTTGATTAACTACTTGCGACAGGCTGGATTTAGTGGTCCTTATTCAGGGAGTAAACATCAATTTATGATCAAAGGACATCTAAGAGTTAGCATTCCTAATCCACATAAGGGTGACATAGGGAGAAACCTGCTCAGACGGATTCTCAGGGAAGCAGAAATTGATAGAGAAGAATGGGAAAACCTTTAAGCCTGCCTTGTGTCGAACTGTCCTGCGATAGGGTAAGGTGGACACTGAGATGTTACGTTGGGCGAACCTACTTGCTGATTTCGCTTTCTATTGCGGCACCGGCTATAAAACGACGATGGGGATGGGCCAAACACGACGCCAAGAATCTCGATCACAAAATTGACATTAAATCAACATCAAGTGCCTCAGCAAGCACCTTCAACGTTTTGACAGAGCCGGATTTTCGTCCTGTCTCAATTTCTGCCAAATATGCACGTTGAATGCCCACTTTATCCGCAAGTCGCTTCTGTGTCAGCCCTCGGTATTCGCGGTATACTTTGATAGGGTTCTCATCATTGAGAATCAGCCGATTAATCACTTCGGCGGGGAAGGTTTCTTCATCAACGGCTTTCGCGCCGCGAAAATCACGAATGTCTCTTAACATCTCCAGATCCGCGAGAAGCTGGTTATACTGCTCCATCGGGACAAGGACAAATTTCTGACTGTTTCTTTCAACTGTTTCAAAGTTCATCTATAGACACCACCTCTCGGTCCAATTTTTACGATTTCAATGACGAGCGTGTCATCTTATTACGCTGTGACAGATTTCTCCTGAAGATTCGATCGGTTTTGAATTCGTGTTATCCGCGTCATCTGCTTAATCCGCGATTCAGACAATTTTGTGTGTAAAATGTTACCTTTTTCGGTGTTCTGATCTACTTTTGTTTTTCGTCCTATGTAACAAGGCGCATAAACCCCTACCAACGCGGTATCCCACCGAGGAGAAGCTGCTGCTCCGGTGTACCATTTTCAATCAGCTTTGTGACACGGGGCCCATCGAACGGCTCGCGGGACTTCATCCACGAATTCTGGTAGCACATTAGGCACACCCGTCGCTGCTGGTCAGAGTTGTTGGCGACACCACGATGATAAATCCATCCGTCAAACATAACCGCCTGACCCGGTGTGGCAAGGACGAATTTTTCGTCGGGGAAATGTGGATGCCCTTCAGGCGGACGGAAAGGAACCCGTTGGCTGCCGGGGACAATCGCAATCGGACCATTCTCCATCGTCAATTCATCGAGAAAATAGCCGCAGTTTATCTGACCGGGGATACTGCCGTAAGGTGTGTTTTCCGGTGCCATGGGCCATGGTCCATCACGGTGCCAGTTCTGATCTGGCTCACCCGGCTGCGTCACGCGAGCGGTCGCACTGTGGAGTTGGACGCAGTTGCCGAGAATGGCTTTCATGCGTGTAAGCACCGGCGGGTTATCCAAAAGAAATGTAAAGCGGTCGTCCTCCTCCAACAGTTGGTGGGTGAACTGCTCCCCTTTCCTGTCAAAGGTTTCATCCAACGCCTCGCGCAGTGCCTCCACCTGTTTTTGGCTGATGGCTTCCTCTACAACGAGATACCCCCACTTGAGAAAAAAAGCGACCTCCTGCGCTAATTCAGGACTAAGCTCAGGATTCAACTGTTGTGGGATAATTGAACGATCAACCATAGTTTATCTTCCTTTAAGCGATGGGAGATTTCAATCCGCAGCCATCTCAATGGATTGCTCAACATCTGATAACATCCCGCGAACCGTTCCCAACATTATTTCCACATTCTCCGCCATATATCGCGTCAGGAGTTGATTGGCGGTCCTTTCGCATCCCCGCTCAATGAGGAATTTACCCTCTTTCGCTATTTCATAAGCGGTTGTGAACAGTTGGGTTTGGAGTTTTTGCCATTTTGCTTGGACAGTTGGAATTAGTTCAGGTTCCTCCAAGCGCAGTTTGAGACTCAATTGGCGAAAGAGCCACCACGGACTATCATCCGAAGGGGTCTCATCACCGATCGCTAAGACCTCTGGCAATCTCCCTTCAATAAACATCGGCAGAAAAACAGCCAAACAGGGTGAATAGAAGCTACACCAATAGACAGGTAACCGCGAACCATCGTCGCAGAGGTGTGCAACTAGGCTCGCAGCGGTGTTTCCACCCTCCCCCTTATCATCGTGATGAACACAGATGGAGGTCCCGCCCGTAATTTCCCTTTGAAACGGTTCATCGGGGTTGCTCCCATCGGAGTGATCACTCAACAACGCCATCATGGTTTGTATCTCAACGTTCCCGGTATATTTACTAAGTACCGCACAGGAACGTCCTCGCCGCATGGCGCCACTTCCGACCGAGCGGTCTGCTTCACGGCTGTAGGCTTCCGAAAAATTAAACCGCGCTGAAGTATCCGCCCACCAACCCTGTGCAATTGCTTCGCCCACACCGTTGAGAGATAGGCGATCCCAGTCCTCCTCAAGGGAATAGACGTTGCTGATTCCTACCGCGCCTTGAATCTGCTTAACCGCCCACTCATGACCCGCAGTCTGGAGGATATACGCTTCTCTCGGATCAGCGATGATGTAGCCGTTGTCGTAGGTGCGAACCCCTTGATCATTGCTGAATTTCCCCTGACCATATTTCGTAATCAACTCTGTCATGACGGTAACAGCTTCGGCGGCAGTTTCCGCGCGTTCCAAACCGAGCCGTATCAACTCCATACCAATCAACTTCGGTGAATCAAACTCATATTTGGAGGCTAACCCCTCGTTTCCGATTACGACCTGATGCTCGTTAAACCCATGTTCGTATCCCCAACACCAATACGGGCGCGAACCGATATGACGATAGGTTGTAGTCACTCCGGGAAGTTCCACAAATTGGCATTTCGTGCTCGCACCGGCAGGATGGGCCTCTCTTGCGCGTTGCACAAGTGGTTGACATTCGGTCGCTGGGCGGTCGCTATTTTTGGCAAAGATCGTTTGATTCTCTTTAGTTGCACTCGGTAGAGCAACCATCGTGTCACAACTTTTAGGCATTACAACCCCCTTCATGTTATTCGGGTTAATAGTAAAAGGTATATGTTGGTCGGTTAATCATAATACTTAAGATATTCCAAAAACTTCCAACCACAAAATCTCCCAATATCAGTCCCAAGAAAAACGGGACAGCCCTCCGATAAAGCCTGATGCCTCCATACTTCAGCACTCCCCATTTAGCAATAGCGGCGACGATGAACGCCGCCCAAAAGGTGTACATGTGGAAGGAGACACCGTAACCGAGGGGGTGGATGGGCCACCAGAAAAGATGACCACGTACCACCGCTAGCAGAATAGTAAACAGGAATCCGATGGTTATAGCGATGATGTGTGCGGTGTCCGCATCTCGCGGTGCGGTGAGCCAACCGTGCAGAAAGCGATACGAGCGTCCCCCAAAACTGTTGATCTGCCCGCCTACTTTGCCGGTATCTACGCCGAGATCAAAAAAGACATTCACCAACATCAGAATACACAACGGCATCGCAATAATGATGAGTGTCAGCATCAGACGGGACAATCCTTTGACATCAAGGTTTCCGCGCTCCGCAAGTTTGAATGCTTCGAGCTGGTGCGGCATCGGGTGGCTTCGATTGTCTCGATTGAACCAGAAAAACAGGGAAAACCAGGTGAGATTTTGCCCGCCAATCCTTCGAGTACCAAACAGACTGACGAGGCTATGGTGGGGTCCAATGAAGGTTGTATTATGGATGGAAAGACCAATCTGAGCACGGATGCGCGTGACGGCAATGGCAATGGTTAGAAAATGTGCCACGAAAAACAGGACAGCAATCCAGAGTGCCATTCCGCCCCGCATCGCAAACCAGACGAGGAATATCCCACCGAATAATAGACCGAGAAATGCCGTCCGATATCGCATCGGTTCGTTGTCATCTTCACGTGGTCTCCGTCCAACAGCCTGCTGAAGTGCCCGCCATATCTGCCGTCGTGTTCCCCACAGCACAATCACGGAAACCCCTGTATACGCCCCAATGTTCTGCTCATAAGGGAAAGGAAAACCGGGCAGACTGTCCAGCCCAGATATAATTCCAATGAAGGCTTGCATCTTATATAAGAAGAAAAAGAGGATACATGACATGAGCAGGTCAAGTGGCATTAAAAAGCTAAGTCCAACCGCAAACGGATAGACCAGAATCGCACTTCCGCCCGTCAAAAAGGCAGTCCACGGTTTTTCCGTGAAGAACATATTTAAGGAGAAATGCTTCACCGGAATCTCAGGGAGAACAGGGAGAAAGAGGTGGAGCCCATTGAGAATACTGATAAATGCCGCGATCGAAAATCCCCACCACATTGGGACACTGCGAAAGAAGTTTCGACTGTTGTAAGAAATCTGGTAAGGCAGCTCAACAATCGGATAAACAAGCCGTTCCTGCTCCGCCCACTGCTTACGGATAATTGTATTGATACACTGCATCACAAAAAGCAAGGCAAAGCTGAAGGCACACCACCAGATTGTAGGTTCTATCCAGTGACGAATATAACGCCACTGAAGGAAGTCTTCATCACCACGATAAAAAGGGATTAGAATATCCGGGTCGTTAATGGTCAACCACTCTGGTAGGTACTTCCAGAACAGGTCGCGCCACTCATTCTCCGGCGTGGCGAAATAGAAGGCGTGGACAATGATCGAGACCAGTGGCAGGAACATGTCGTACGACATGAACAGGAGCGTCATTGACATCAAGACGTAGAGGGAGATTAATTCCCCACCCGTAAAGGCGTACTTGGCTGCGAACTTTTTTAGGGGAGCATTGATTATAACTAAAATTAGGATGGTAAAAACGACACTGTAAAAGGGAGCCATCAGCGTCGGGAAGGTGTATCGCAGTGCCTCACACTCGATGTGCCAAACATAGATGAACGGCAGGAAAAGCAGTGAAAGTATTATCGTTCGCCAAGTAATTTTTTCGGGCGGTTGTCTGGAAGACAGGGCAGGCGTCGTCATAAAGGTTTCTGTTGAATTGAATTGTGTTGCTCTCTGGAGGTGGCAATTAAAGTTACATCATCAAAGAAGTAAGTATACCCGATTTCTGTTTTATTGACAACTTAAAAACCGACATTCCTAGGGTCATTTAATTCTCCCGTAGTTCGATCTCCCGGTCAAGGTTACGGCGGGGAGACCAGATGCGCCGCCTACGGATTCGGGTCATTCCGAAATTATCCAATATCAGTCAGCAAAATTTGCATAAACAGATATGTAAAATCCAAGCGCAAACCTTTTTGCTGGACACGCCTTCGCCCCTGTGGTAAACTAATTTAGGTTGCTATCAGACATTGTTTCCATACGGAAGTGATTGATCCGATGAATATGCTCCCATTTACCATCAAAACAACAGATCAGGCGACGATGCATCTCTGTCGTATTACATCACCGGCGCAGCACGAGGAGCTCGATGTTGAGGTTGGATTTCTGCTCCGTTCATGGGAAATTCATCGCCTGCACGCGCTCAGAGATAGCACACGCCGTAACCTCACGAAGCAAATTCTCAATGAGGTCCCCAACGATGCGTACAAGATGTTTATAAGGTTCTTGAGAGGTGCTGCTGAGCCCGAAGTCTTTTTGCCAACAGTCCGCTTAGACCACTATCTACATCGTCAATATTGTCTCCTTTTATCTTCCGGACGGACACGCGAACTGTTTGAGGTTTATAACAGGGGCAGTCGCTATAGCCGACGGCTTATCAACTTCAGTGGATACGATCTTATTGTGGGTGCAGGGATTCAACTGTTAGACACGGAGGCTTACCTAATTGCTCCAAACAAGTATACAATTTTTCTTCGTCAGGTCAATGCAGCCAATGAGATCAACGTCTATCATAGCGATTTCATTGATCTCGCCGGCAGTACGCCTCCGCCGTTAGCACTCCGCCCCCAAGAGATCATTGATACTGTTCGGAATAACATCAGCGCAGAGACCGAAGCCAAAGCCCCTCATCAGCAACGCGATCAGGAAAAATCATCCGCCACGATAGCAGAATGTCCGGAATGTGGTGGGGAGGTTCAGCAGATTGGCGGGGAGAACTGCTTCTGCCTTGAGTGTAATTGGGATAATTTGCCGGCACTGAGGTGAGAACCTACGGCTCAGATTAATTCCGCACTCAGCGGAATCCAGAATTCGGTGGGTTAGGCTTAGGACGCTGCCAACTCCGATTCGCAACGCGGATTTGGATGCGTTTGTTGTTCCAGGCACCGCCACGTAGCACACGCACACCCCCTGTTTCAACGCCGGTCGGATTTCGGATCGGGCTAACCGCGTAATAGTCGGGTTCGTACCAATCGTGGCACCACTCCCATACGCTGCCTGCACAATCGTATAAGCCGAATCCATTCGGTGGAAAACTCCCCACCGGCAGCGGTACGCTGTGCTTTTGACCGAAGTCCGCACGATCTTTCGGAGATTCATCGCCCCATGGATATTCCTTTAGGACGAGACCCCCTCTTGCCGCTTTTTCCCATTCCGCTTCGGTAGGCAGCCGTTTACCAACCCATTTGCAGTAGGCAACGGCATCGAACCAATGAGCACAGGATCCCCTATTGTATTTTGATTTGCTTAATCGCCAACATGCTGCTATACTTTTGTTTAGTAGATCCCGTCAAATTAATGAGAAAGGATAAATCTCCTGTGACTTTAGCAGAAGTATTCAATTTATGTCAAGATATAGAACTAAGACATGCAAAACTATACGCAACGCTATCCCTTCTGCTGGGGAACGTCGATGAGCGGGTCGCTCGGTTTTGGGAACAGATGAGCACAGAGGAATGGCAACACTATATCCTTGTCGATTTTGGAAGGTCACTGTGCGCTCGAAGCTTTGGATTGAACACGCCAGCCACAGAAATGCCACCTGTATCTATTCAGCAGATTACGCAAGCACTAGACAAATATGAGGGACAAGTGGGTTCAGAACAGGTTACGCTCCAAGAGGGATTTGAGATTGCTATTGAGATAGAAGGAAGCGAAGCGGACACGGTCTATATGTATCTGCTTTCAATTATCAGAAAGGCGATTTATCAGAGCCAAGAAACCTACTTACTGGACCGTATTTCCCAAATCGAGAAGGACATGCACACACACATTGATCACCTAATTGATGCAACAAAGCGGTTTGCCAAGGATCCGGAACTCGTCCGAAGAGCGTATAGCTTGAAGGAACACCACTCCCACTAACTGAGGCAGTATTAACTCCTAATGATGCAGTGGAGGTAGAAAACTGGGTATGATTTATAGTGGATCTTAGAATTAATGAGACGCTCCCAACCGGTGCGGTTAGATGAAGTTTAAGTATTTAAATCGGTAATCCCTATTTTCCTCGAAACATACGGTAGGCGCGGTTTTCAACCGCGCCGGCGTCGCTAGCAAATTACCGAATTATTTTTTTAATTTTCATGAAACCGCACCTACCGGGGGGCGCAAGTGTCTATTTTTTTAGAATTCACCATAATGTATTATTTCACCCGAGTTTTGAATCACAAATATCTTTAGAGAAGGAAATAGAGATGACATACTACGTTTATATTCCGATTGCAGGCGAGAATAAAATTTCAACCTTTACCTTGAATCCAGATACAGGGCAGCTCACGTTTCAGCGTGATGTAGCGGTCGGCGCCGGACCTGGGCCGCTGGCAATCGATCCTGAGAGTAAATTTCTTTACGCAGGACTCCGCTCGATACAGGAAATCGCAAGTTTCAGCATTGACCCAAGCACAGGCGATTTGTCGCCCATAGGATCGGTATCGCTTGAGTCAGATCCCTGCTATATCTCCACAGATGGAAACGGCAACTTCTTACTCGCCGCTTACTACGGTGCCGGGGCGATATCGGTACATCCCATCGGTGAGGACGGGGTTGTGGGTGGTCCCACCATCGAATGGCGCGAGACAGCAAACAACGCGCATTGCGTCATGACCGATGCGTCCAATAAGTTCGCCTTTCTGCCCCACGTCGGTGAATCCAACGCAATTTTTCAATTCCAATTTGATGAAAACACCGGCGCACTAACTCCCAATACTTCCGTTCCTGTGCTTGCCGCTGGCGAAGGGGAAGGACCCCGCCATTATGTTTTTCATCCAAATATAGATGTGCTCTATACCTCAAACGAGCAGGGGTGCAGCATAACCGCCTACAATTTTGACTCTTCAGCGGGCACCTTGTCCGCTTTTCAGACGGTTTCGACGCTACCGGAGGATTTCAATGAGGAAAACTCCTGTGCACAGATCCATATCACACCCAACGGAAAATTCGTGTATGTTTCAAACCGTGGGCATGATAGTATCGCCGGGTTCGCAACCGATGATGAGACAGGCGCACTCACCGCAATCGGACAGCAGCCAACAGAGCCAACACCGAGAGCGTTCAATGTTGACTTGACGGGGAACTTCCTGTTTGCCGGCGGTCAGGGGTCGGGGAGACTTGCTACCTACCGGATTGATTCCCAGAGCGGTCAACTCCAACCTTTGGAAACGTACACGGTTGGGGACAACCCGATGTGGGTGCTTTTTGTGCAGTTATGAGGAGGACAGCAAGGGGTTGTGATTCTTGTTCTTCAGTTCTATGAAGGATTCTCCTCATTTGTTTGTATTGGGTTTTGACTTTCAGGGTTATCAAACAGATCGGCGACCTGAGCGATTTTCTCAGGATTTCCGAGCAGATAAACTTCGTCATCGAACTCAATCCGTAGTTCACCGTGCGGATTAGTTAAAATCTGTTCGTTTCGTCGGACTGCTAAGGCTGTTACCTCGTATATCCCTCGTAAAGCGATTTCTGCCAGCGATTTTCCAACAAAAGGTGATTTCGGATCGACCCATAGGACTGAAATCTCAAGGTCAGGAAAATGCACTTTCAGATCGGAAACGGGCGGCACGTCTTGGGACAGGGTACGGAACATTTTATAACCGTCGGCGCGCACCTCCGCGACGAACTGTTCAATCTGATCGTGAGGGATGAGGTATTCCATCAACACCCGCGTGAAAATTTCGACGGATGTCTCGAACTCCTCTGGAATCACTTCGTTTGCCCCGACACGGTATAGCGGCTCCACTTCAGCAAGATGGCGCGTTCTGGCGATAATGTGCGCCGTTGGATTCAAGGCATGGGCGGTTGCCACAATTCGACGCGAGGCAGCGTCGTCAGAAATCACCACCACCACCACTCGCGCCGCCTTGATGTTCGCATGATAAAGCACCGCATCATAAATAGCATCACCGTAGAAAATCGGCTCACCATTTGCCCGTTCTACGCGGACGGTTTCAGGATTCATTTCGACGATGACATACGGGATATTTGCCGCCTGCGCCGCTTTTGCGACGTTTCGGCCGTTGACTCCGAAGCCAATGATGATGACATGGTTCGTCTGCTCGACATCCTGCGTTGAAGCGATGGGTTTCAATCCTGACACGAGTCGTCTTGGCAGCGGCAATCGTAATATCCCACCGGCGACATGAGGTGCCGCCGAGATAATAAACGGCGTTGCAGCCATCGTTACAACCGAAACAGCGAGAAACAGTTTGTAATTTGTGTCACTGAGCAAGCCGTGTTCGATACCCGATTTGGAGAGGATAAACGCAAATTCCCCCACCTGACTGAGTGTGAGCCCTGCCAAAATCGCCGTGCGTAGTGGGTATCCGAGCATCGAGGTTACCCCTCCTGCAATGATACTTTTTGCAACGAGAACACCGATTGTCACTCCTGCAATTAACAACGGCTTTTGAACTAGCACGTGAAGATCAAGTAGCATCCCAACGGACACAAAGAAGAAACTGGTGAACACATCCCGAAACGGTGAGATGTGGCCAAGTGCGTCGTGGCTCGACTCCGATTCGGAGACGATCAGTCCCGCGAGGAAGGCACCAAGTGCCAAAGACACGCCGAAACGCGACGTCAACCAGACGACAGCGAGGCAGATGGCGAGAACGCTCAACAAGAAAACCTCTCGGCTGCGCGTTTGAAGTACCTGTGATAGAATCAGTGGCACGATGTACTTTGCACCAACAAACACCACACCAATCATTACAGCGGCTTTTGCCAACAGTAAAATGAGCGCTCTGCTTATGTCACTCGCTTCACCAGCGAGGATTGGGGTGATGAGTATCATCGGGACAATGGCAATATCCTGAAAAATCAGGATTGCCAATGCGGTGCGCCCGTGTGGTGTCCGCGTTTCGTCGCGTTCTTGTAGCAGTTTCATCACAATTGCTGTGCTGCTGACGGCGGCGAGGCACCCCATAAAAAGCGATTCGTTGGTCGCCAGACCGAAGTACCGGGCTACTGCAAACGCCACCAGAAGCGTTAATCCGACTTGTAACGATCCGCCCAGCAACACCGCTCGCTTAATCTGGAGCAGATTTTTCAGCGAGAATTCAATCCCGATAGTAAATAGCAGCAAGATGACACCAATTTCCGCTAGAATTTCGACTTCATGGCTTGCCTGAATCAGACCCAATCCGTGAGGGCCTGCAATCAGTCCTGTCAAGAGAAAGCCAACAATCGAAGGCACACTCAACCTATGACAGATCAGTAGAACACCAATCGATAAACCGAATATGATGCAGATGTCATAAAGCAAAGGAATTTCCATAATTCATTCCAAGTTGTGATGCGTCGTGAGTATTAAATATCTGTTGATTTGATTTCGTCGAGGTCGTTGGTTTTCACCGCTGGATAAGACCTCTTGATTGACACGAGTGCAAATGTCTGAACGCCGAGAGCGTTTAATGTTATGGCGGGAAACTTTCTGTTCGCTAGCGGTCAAGGGTCGGGAAGCCTCACCACCTGCTGAATTGATCTACAGAGCGGCGAGTTCTAGCATTTGGAAATATATAAGGTTGGAAATAATCCAGTGTGAGACTTTTTGTGCAGCTATCTGGCTAGTAGTCTACTATATCAGTTTCTAGGCGGTTTGAGTCAAGTTCGCTGCTGGTTCAAGGCGGGCCAGCAGCTCGCTCGACTTAGCATTGAACATTCAACAGCATTTACCCATTGGCTCATGTAAAAAGAAAGTGCAAAACACGAAGCAAAATCGTAGGGGCGGGGTCTCCCCGCCCGCCGTAAGGGTTGGGTGACCCAACCCCTACGAATATTCGGTTTCTTTGCACTAAATCTTAACATGAGCGTACCCATTTAGGCGGCGGTCAGTTCATCCGCTATATCTTCTGCCGGATAACTGAGTGCCTCCCCAAGGGTTGGATGCGGATACGGGATATTCAGAACATCAAAAACGGTGTCGTTGTGGTAGAGGTGTGGCAGCGCAATCTGCATAATATCGGTCGCGTGGGGTCCAAGAATATGTAGACCAACGATGCGCCCTGAAGGTCGTTCGGCAATCATTTTTACGAAGCCATCTATCTCACCGATTGCTACAGCTTTGCCAATATAGTCCATCGGCGTTTTCACAGTTATCACGTCCAACCCCTGTGCCTTTGCCTCCGCTTCGGTAAGCCCCACTGTCCCAATCTCTGGGTGAGAGAAAATGATGTTGGAAACCAAGTCGTAGTTCATTTTAGTCTCTCGTTTTCCCGCCGCATGTAAGCCAGCAACCTTTCCTTCCATCGTAGCAGCGTAAACTAATCCCGCTTTGCCGGTGACATCCCCGACCGCATAGATGTGTGGAACATTGGTCTGCATATAGTCATTGACCTCAATCTCACCCTTTTCACCGAGAAGCAAGCCAGTTGTTTCCATGCCCAAACCGTCTATTGCGGCACGACGACCTGTATTTACCATAATCTCTTCTGCACTGACTATCTTCTCCTCACCGTTCTGCACAAAATGGACCTCTTTACCTTTATCCGTGCGCGTAAATGATTTCAGTTGGGTCTCGGTCAGGATATTCATCCCATCTCGCCGAAGCAGGTCCTGTAATTCAAAGCCGATATCTGGATCAAGCCGCCTTAAAACCCGCGGGCTGCGGACTAACATAGTCACCTCAACCCCCACCATGTGGAAAAGGTATCCCAACTCCAGAGCGATATAGCCGCTGCCGATGACAATCAAAGAACTCGGGAGATGTTCCAGATAGAGTGCCTCATCACTGGTGATGTATCCCGTCTCTGCTAACCCATGCAGGGGAGGAACATCCACCACGGATCCGGTGGCGATAACGATTTTCTCACCAACGTAGCGGTTATCCCCAACCTGAATGGTATGGGGATCAGTAAAACTAGCACTACCTTCTACAATATCGACCGATGCGTTGAGGATTGCCTCCCTGCGTGCAGCAAAAAAATCATCTTCCACTAAGGTTCGGACACGTTTCTGAACGGTTGACCAATTGACCTGTAAATCGCTAGCTGTGATACCGAACTCGGGACTCTCTTCAAAGATACGCTTTACACTCGCGGAGGCGAGCAGGGTTTTGGAGGGCATACAGCCTTCGTTGGTGCACAAGCTGTATCCGACGCGACGTTTCTCTATCAAGAGAATTTTCTTCATTCCTTCGGCTTTGGCGGCCATCGCCGCTGAAAACCCGCCGCTACCGCTGCCGATACAGATAAGGTCATAATGATGTATATTCGTATCGCTCATATAAATCTTCTCTCCTCGGGTTCTGGTTTATCCTGACTCAGACAAAAAAATAGACCCCGATCTTCGACCGGGGTCTGAGAATTTACTCACTATCTTCTGATTCATTGATTCGCCGGTAGAGGGTTGAGGCTTTCCCTCTCGGCACATTGCCAGAAGGGACCTCCAGCACTTCATACACGGCGGGCTCTTCTTCCCCAAAGTCAATTGACAATATGTCACCGACAGACAGTTCTTTGCCAGCCTTCGCTGGGTGTCCATTGATCAGCACACGTCCACGGCTACAAATCGAATTGGCAACGGTACGACGCTTAATGAGGCGGCTCACCTGTAGGAATTTGTCGAGGCGCATCGGGTGTCCCCAGAGGTAAATCCAATACTTCAGCCATATCATCACCCTCTTGGGTGAGATCATCAGACGAATCGGACTTCTTCAGAGCGAGATCTAACACTTCACTCATATCAGAGACTTTGTGAAAATGCAAAGTGTCTCGAATTTCTTCAGGAATATCGGGGATATCTTTATCGTTTTCTTCGGGGATAATAACGTTCTTGATGCTATTGCGGTGCGCTGCGAGTACCTTCTCTTTCAGTCCACCGATCGGCAGGACATGCCCACGCAAGGTGATCTCACCGGTCATAGCGATATCCTTACGGACCCGCTGCCCCGTCATCGCAGAAATCATCGCAGTAGCGAGCGTAATGCCCGCCGAAGGTCCCTCTACGGGAATCGCGCCTTCAGGCACGTGGATGTGGATATCCTGCTTATTAAACTCAAAATCAGATGGCACCTCAAGCGATTCTGATTGAGAGCGGATGTAACCGAGTGCGGTTTGAACAGATTCACGCATAATCTCCTGAAGCCTGCCTGTCATGCTCAGTTTACCCTCCCCAACCATTGTCGCCACTTCAATAGGAACGACATCGCCACCAGCCTGTGAAACGACTAAGCCCGTCGCAACACCGACCTCATCCTCTTTTTCCGCCTTTCCCTGTGCAAATTTTGGAGGACCGAGATATTCTGTCAAATCCTCGACACCGACCTCAATTTTGACCTCTGTGTCGCCGCTTTTTACAACCTCTTTAGCGATTTTGCGACAGATACTGGTAATTTCGCGTTCTAGGTTTCGGACACCCGCTTCACGCGTGTACCGGTGAATGATGTCAAAAATTGTATCGTCCGCGAATGTGAGGTTCTCCTCCTTGAGCCCGTGGGCTTCGATCTGCTTGGGTATCAAGAATAGGTTAGCGATTTTATGCTTTTCATATTCCGTGTAGCCGGGGAGTTCGATAATCTCCATGCGGTCTTCCAACGCGGGTGGGATTGGTTCCCGTGTATTTGCGGTGGTTATAAACATAATCTCCGAGAGATCGAACGCTACATCTAGGTAGTGGTCACGAAATGTCCCATTCTGCTCTGGGTCAAGCACTTCAAGCAGCGCCGATGCCGGATCGCCCCGGAAGTCCATGCTCATCTTGTCGATTTCGTCTAGGAGGAAGAGAGGATTTCTCGATTTTGCATCCCGCAGCCCTTGAATAATTCTGCCCGGCAAAGATCCGATGTAAGTCCGGCGATGTCCACGGATTTCGGCTTCGTCCCGGACACCACCCAAGGACATGCGGACGAAGTTTCGCCCGGTTGCTCTAGCAATTGACTGACCCAATGAGGTCTTTCCGACCCCCGGAGGACCAACGAAACAGAGGATGGGGCCTTTGAGTTTCTTGACCAATTGGAGCACAGCAAGATATTCAAGGATGCGTTCTTTCGGCTTTTCGAGCCCATAGTGATCTTCCTCTAATATTTTCTCCGCTCCCTCTAAGTCAATTTCGCTCTCCGTCTGTTTGTCCCAAGGCAAAGCGACAAGCCAGTCGATATAGGTGCGGATGACACCCGATTCTGCCGACATCGGCGGCATCTGCTGTAATCGATCAAGCTCTTTCAACGCTTTTTCTTGTGCTTCCTCGGTCATGCCTGCTGCTTCAATCTGTTCCCGCAGCTCATCAAGGTCCCCCTGTTCATCCCCTCGACCGAGTTCCTTCTGGATGGCTTTCATCTTTTCCTGAAGATAGAACTCCCGATGCGTCCGCTCAACGGACTTACGCACCTGCGTATTGATTTTATCGTCCAGTTTGAAAAGTTCTAGATCTTCCTGAAGCAGTTCGACAACAATCTGAAGTCGCTTAATCGGGTTAATCTCGTCCAATACCCCTTGCAACCGCTCCGCCTCCATACTGGTGAAGCTAGCAATCGAATCCGCAAGATGACCCGGTTCAACCTCTTTCTGGACAACCATCATCGCTTCTTCAGGCGTTTGGCGATTTCCTTTGATATACTCCTCAAAGGCTGAAATCGCTGCTTCCATCAATGATTTTGCTTGGTTTGATTGCTCCAATTCCTCGTGAACAATTTTTACCTCCGCTTGTAGAAACCCATCCGTTTCAAAGCAGCGTAGCACGATTGCACGGCTATAGCCTTCAATCGCAATCCGAATGCTTCCATCGCGTGGATCATAAGAATCTGCAATGCTCGTGGCTGTACCAACACGATAAAAGCCATCGGGGCCCGGGTTTTCCTCGTCTTTGTCCTTTTGATTGAGCAACAGCACATCTTGATTTGCTTTTACGGCGTATTTTGTTGCCCGGACTCCCATCTTGCGAATGACATTTAAGGGGGTACTTATACGGGGGAAGAAAACTTTTCCGGGGGTAGGAATAACTGGAAGTATAACAACTTCATCAGGCTGATTATCTTGTTCATCAGCCTGACGGTCTTTGGTCGAATCTTGGCTCATGATGAACTCCTTGAACGTAGAACGTAATCCGTCATAGGTAATTCGCCCATTTTGTTAATTTGCTAGGCAGTTAAAGCTTCTTGTTCGTCCTCATAAACTAGTATAGGCGATTTACTTTCTAAAATAGCCTCCGCTGTGATAATACATTCTTTGACCAGTTTAGGAGAAGATGGTATCTCATACATGATATCTAGCATCAGGTTTTCCAAGATTGCCCTTAGCCCTCTCGCGCCTGTTTCACGCCTTATGGCTTCTTGGGCAATAGCTTTGATTGCATCTTCCGCGACATGCAGAGATACCTTATCGTAATGAAGCAGTTGGGTGTATTGTTTTATAAGGGCATTCTGAGGCTCGGTCAAAATCTGGGTTAAAGCCGATTCGTCAAGGTCGTGCAGCACCGCAGCGACAGGGAGGCGTCCGACGAATTCTGGGATGAAACCGTACTGGATTAAATCCTTCGGCGCAACCTGTGAGAGGGTTTCGTGGAGCTTTCTTTCGCTCTTCGCTTGAACTGCGGATCCAAACCCTAGCCCTTGGTGTCCGGTCCGTTGTTCGATAATTTTATCAAGCCCCACAAATGTCCCGCCGCATATAAATAAAACCTTTGAAGTATCCACCTCAATTAATTCTTGATGCGGGTGTTTTCGACCTCCCTGCGGGGGAACATTCGCTGTTTTTCCTTCCAAGATTTTCAACAATGCTTGCTGAACACCTTCTCCTGAAACATCTCTCGTAATCGAGGGATTTTCGGATTTACGACTGATCTTGTCGATCTCGTCAATATAAATAATTCCTTGCTCTGCACGTGTGATATCACCGTCTGCAGCTTGTACCAGTTTTAGGATTATATTTTCAACATCTTCACCCACATATCCGGCTTCCGTCAGCGTCGTTGCATCGGTGATAGCGAAAGGCACATTTAGAATCCGTGCTAAGGTTTGCGCCAGAAGGGTTTTGCCTGTGCCTGTGGGACCAATTAACAGGATATTACTTTTTTCTAACTCGACATCTGAATCTGTATGAAATTGTAGTTTTTTGTAATGATTGTATACAGCAACGGCAAGAATTTTCTTTGCATCATCCTGACCAATTACATATTTATCAAGCTGTGCCTTAATTTCAGAGGGATGCGGGAGAGACAAGGAATCTGAAATTTCAGTGTATTCTTCCTCCTCCTCTATCCCATACAGATCAGCTAAGATGTCGTTGCATAGTTCAACGCACTCATCACAAACGTAGACACCAGATCCAATAGGGCTTGCAATGAGTTTGCGCACTTCCTCTTGGCTCTTATCGCAAAAGGAGCAGCGCTGGGCATCAATAATGTCCTGCATAAAAATCTCCAAATTTGTTCAATAATGACTACAATATCACCCTATGTATGTATGAATTATTTGATGTCAATGCACATTAGGCATCACGCCCAACTTCTTCAGTAGACCGGCGGGAAGCAACTGAATCAATAATACCATATTCGAGTGCCTCTTGGGCTGTCATATAAAAATCGCGGTCTGCATCCGCTTCAATTTTATCCGGCGATTGTCCTGTGTGTTCTGCTAAGATAGCGTATAGCCTTTCGCGCTCTCGTAGAATCTCCCTCGCATGGATATCAATATCGGACGCCTGACCGCTAATACCACTGGTAAGAGGCTGATGAATGAGGGTCTTGGAGTGTGGCAAGGCATACCGTTTTCCACTTGTGCCGCCGGCAAGCAAGACCGCACCCATGCTGTAGGCTCGCCCGACGCACCACGTTTGCACATCAGGTCTGATATACTGCATTGTGTCATAGATTGCTAACCCGGCCTCTATCCCGCCACCCGGAGTGTTTACGTAAAGCACGATATCCGCATCAGGATTATCACTCTCTAAAAAGAGCATCTGAGCCGTGACACTGTTCGCTACATTATCATCAATTACCGAACCAACAATAATGATTCGATCTCTCAGCAGTCGCGAGTAAATATCGTAAGAGCGCTCGCCACGACTTGTTTGTTCCACAACAATCGGAACAAGGTTCATGCTAAAATTTCTCCTCAAACCCTGATAGGATGCCTTCCTGTTATCAAATAATCAGAGACTGTTTGGCAGAAGAACGCTGGATTAAAAGACGGTAAACTTTTTCATTCCGCAGCGTGTCTCGAAACTCCTCCAAACGATTGCTCTCCCTCAGCAAACTCGCATATTTTTGAGGGTCTCGATTTTGCTGTTCAGCGATGCGCCGAATCTCTATGTCCAACTCATCGTCCGTGACCCTAATATTTTCACGTTCGGCAATAACATCAAACATCCACGCCTGCTTCGTTTGCCTGATTGCATCTTTGCGCAATTCCGTCGGCAGCTTTGCCATGTCTATTCCTGCTTGTTCAGGAGTTTGTCCTTCTTGCCTTAATCGTAGGAGAATGTTTTGAACCGTTTGCTGCACATGCTGATCAACAATAGATTCAGGAATATTAATCGCCGTTTTTTCGATTAACTGTTCAAGGATGTCCTCTTGCTGACGATGAGTGTGGATTGCCTTCTGCTCCTCAACGAGATTATTCCAAATTGCGCCCCTCAGTTGTTCGTAGTTTTCGTATTCCAGATCTTTTGCGAATTCATCATCAAGGGATGGCAGCTGTTTCTCTGTGATTGCTCGAAGCGTTACGTTAAACACGGCATGTTTGCCGGCAAGCTCAGGATTTTCGTGATCGCCATCGAAATCCATTTCAACTTGTCGGCTCTCCTCCACACGCATACCAATGATCTCAGACTCAACCGCTGGCAGCAGCATCCCCTTGCCAATGTCAATATCCGCGTCCTGTTTGCTCCCATCGGTAATTGGCGCGCCATCGACAAGACACTCCCAGTCAATCCGCACGGAGTCACTTTCCTCGGCCGGACGGTCCACTTCAAGTGGGATGTAGGTCGCAAACTGTTCTTGTAACCGCTGAATATACTCCTCCACTTCCTCACGAGGAACATTCGGCGGCGATTTATCAATAACTAAATCTTCGTACTCTGGGAGGACAAAATCAGGTTTGACATCAAGCGTTGCTTCAAAAGCAAGCGGCTGACCCTCCTTAAGTTCCATCCGGTTCATGGGCGGCGAAAGCTCAAGGTTACCCAGGGGAATCAGCCGTTCAGAAATCAAAGCCTGTTCATAGGCAGGTGGGACGAGATTTTGGATGGCTTCAGCTTTGAGATGCTCTGCAAATCGTGATTTAAGAATACTTAAGGGAACTTTTCCTTTGCGGAAGCCGGGAACTGAAACCTTGGTTCGCAAAGTCTGGCAGTTACGTTCAAGTTCTTGGCTGATTTCTTCAGCAGAAATTTCGATGCTTAAACGGACCTGACTGTTTCCCAGCTTTTCAACTTCAACCTTCAAGTAGACCTCCAGATTCTATCAGAAAAGGCGTTTGGTGGGCGAGGAGGGATTTGAACCCTCACGGGGGATAACCCCAATAGATCCTAAATCTATCTTGTCTACCGGTTCCAACACCCGCCCACGTCAAAATGGTGCGCCGTGAAGGAATCGAACCTTCAACCGCCTGATTAAGAGTCAGATGCTCTGCCTGGTTGAGCTAACGGCGCAGAAGAAAAGCGCGCCCGGAGGGACTCGAACCCCCAACTTATAGATCCGAAGTCTATTGCTCTATCCAATTGAACTACGGACGCATGATATTATGGTAGATTTTAGAACTATAGTGGATCTTAGAATTAATGAGACACTCCAAACCGGTACAGTTAGGAAACCGCACCTACCGGGGGGCGAAAGTGTCTATTTATTTTTAGAATTCACTATAAATTTCAATAGGCCTTACGCAGTTGAATCCTCAAAGCTACCCCCCCGATACTCAGTTCCATTTCAATGCCCCACCGGCACGATTCGGCGATTTGGCAGGGCACTGGCAGGTCCAAAAAAAAAATTCAACCTCATATCGGGGGTTCATCATTAGCCGGTGTCTCTCTGAACCCTGACGGGGCCTAGCTTCAGGGCGTTTGTAGATTTTTACCACGCAACAGAAGATACGCCCAGAAGGCTTTTTAACCTGCCAAATACGCACTGTTTATGAACCGTTTTTCACTCAAATGGCACCATAACCAAGCCAAATGGCAGGGATTTGGCAGGGCAAAGCTCTAAAATGCGTAAGTCCTATACAATAAATCGGGGCGAGAGGATTTGAACCTCCGACCTTCTGCTCCCAAAGCAGACACGCTAACCGGACTGCGCTACGCCCCGAACAAAGGGTGGATGATGGGATTTGAACCCACGACCACTTGATCCACAGTCAAGCGCTCTACCGCCTGAGCTACATCCACCATAAAAAGGTTGGCACGCCCGGCAGGATTCGAACCTGCGACCACCTGATTAGAAGTCAGGTGCTCTATCCAACTGAGCTACGGGCGCATACAAAAGGCGAAAAAAATAAGGTGGCAAAGGATTTACCTCCCCACCCTTCCGGATATTTTAGATCAGAAGACATTAACCGGGCCATGCTACACCCGTCTTTTTTCGGACTTGCTGCAAAAAGGTTTGGAAAATATACCACATTTTATAGGTAGTTGCAAGTCAAAATTCAGATTGATAGAGAAGGAAAACCCATTATCGCAGCAACCCTCAAACGACTTTGGTGTAACGAAAAGCGTGATAGGACAAGGGAAATCTTTTATGCTCAAGACATTTGTCTGGCAGTTTAGGCAACGGTCTGGTAAAATAGTATCCTGTTGCAGCAACTAATGACAACCTGAGTTGTCTTTTGATTCGTTTGGAGGTGGACAACCAATGCCCCTTTTAGACGCAAAATTTCTCAAACAGATTGCGCGCCTCCAAATTCGTTCCGAGGTTGTATTTCGGGGAAAGTTCAAAGGCGAACGACGCAGCCTCAATCGGGGTGCGAGCGTTGAATTTGCGGATTATCGCACCTACGAACTTGGCGATGATTTGCGCCACATCGACTGGAACGTTTATGCCCGATTGGATCGGCTTTTTCTTAAATTGTTCAACGCAGAAGAGGACCTACCAGTCTTCATCTTGATTGATAACAGCATCTCAATGGATTTCGGACAACCCACGAAACTGGAGTGTGCCAAACAGATTGCTGCGGCACTGAGCTATATCGGTTTAATCAGTTTTGATCGCGTCTCCGTTTACACGTTTTCAGATCAGCTGACTCCTATCGTCCCCTCCATGTACGGAAAAGCGCAGTTTCCAAAGCTGTCAGATGCGATTGAAGGAATCGCCGGGGGTGGAGAAACACATCTGGCAACGTGCTTGCAACGTTTCCTCACCGAAATAAAGGGACCTGGTGTTGGAGTTATCATCTCCGATTTTTGGGATATGGACGGTTATGAGACAGCCATTAAAGGGCTCCTATCCCGAAGTTTTGACTTAACACTCATTCATCTCCTCAGTGATGAAGAGATACACCCACAACTTTCGGGTGAGCTGCAGTTGGCAGACGCAGAGACGGGACAGGCTAAAGAAATTACCGTCAATGAGGGGGCACTCGTGAGTTACACCGAGCGATTGAACGCTTTTTGTGAAAATTTGAAACGTTATTGCCTGAATCGCGGTGCGACGTATATTCGTATGAATCAGCAGACACCCATTGAACAGTTCATTTTGCAAGATTTACGACGGAGCAGCTTTATCCATTAAGGACAGGGAGGATAACTCATGGCACAACCAATCGTAGCAATCGTTGGAAGACCCAACGTGGGGAAATCTTCCCTCTTCAATCTGATTGCGAAAGAGCAGATCGCTGTCGTTCACGATCAGCCGGGTGTAACGCGAGACCGGATTTATGCTGATGTCGAGTGGGATGATGGTTATTTTACCGTTGTGGATACCGGCGGTTTAGATCTCGATCCGGAGGATCCCCTCATCGACAGCGTCCAGTGGCAGGTCGAAGTGGCTTTAGAGGAGGCGACGGTTATCCTGTTTGTCGTTGACGCGCAGACGGGAATTATGCCGCAAGATTTGCTAATTGCGGATATGCTGAGAAAAACGGATAAAGAGATTTTTGTCGTCGTCAATAAAGCGGATAACGCTCGGTTAGAGACCGAAGGGACAGAGTTTTACCAACTTGCACTCGGCGAACCCTTCTTTACCTCGTGTGCACAGAACATGGGGATTAATATTCTACTTGACGAAGTTGTATTCGCCATGCCGGAAGCAGAGGCTGAAAGTCCCGATGCCGTTACCGAACCGATTAAAATTGCCATCGTCGGCCGTCCGAATGCAGGTAAATCATCTCTCATCAATGCAATTCTCGGCGAAGACCGGATGATTGTCGATGACCGTCCTGGCACAACGCGCGACGCCGTAAACATCAGTTTTACCCATGACGCTGTGCCGTTTGAGTTGATTGACACCGCAGGGATGCGTCGGAAATCTGCTATCAATAGCCAACTTGAACAATCGACCGTCCAACGCGCTATCCGTAGCATTCGCAAAAGTGATATTTCATGGCTCGTCGTCGATGCCACCCGCGAAATAGCGCATCAAGACAAGACCATCGGCAGTTACATCGCCAGACAGGGTAAACCGTGCATCTTGGCGGTCAACAAATGGGACTTAATCGCAAAAGATAACTCCACCTTTAATGAGTTCGTCAAGTCAATTCGCCGTCAGATGCCGCAGCTATTCTATGTCCCGATGCTCTTCGTTTCGGCACTTACAGATCTGCGTGTGATGAAGCTGCTTGACCTCACACTTACTATTCATCGTGAGTATTCAACGAGTGTCCCCACACATGAGTTAAACAACCTGCTCGCATACCTCAAAAATGCCCATCAACCCCCACGCTCTGGAAATGTGCGCCCCTCTCTGAAATATATGACACAGATTAAGACCCAACCGCCAACCTTTCTGCTTTTTGCTCGCCATGCAGATAAAATCCAGCCTCATTACGAAGCCTACTTGATAAACGGTATCCGTGAGGCATTCGGGTTCAGCGGGACGCCGTTACGAATTTACTATCGATCGGCAGACGCGAAACCGGAGCCAAATTCCCGTGGCAAGCGGAAAGCAGGCAGAAAGAACGAGAGGCGCAATTTGCCGCTGCGGGAAAATGCAGGGCGTGAAACAGGAGAATAGCATGTCATTAGAGCAAGACTTGGGATTTTTTGCAACAGACGTTTCACTGGAAGGCAGAAGCGCGATCGTCACCGGTTCGAGTCGAGGCATCGGCAGGGCGATCGCTATTGAACTCGCACGGCAGGGGACGAATGTCCTTGTTAATTACAACAACAATCGTGAAGCGGCGGAGGAAGTTAGGGACGAGATCGAAAAACTCGGTCGAAAAGCGGTTATCGTGCAAGCGGATGTCAGCGATCTTGCACAACACCAGAAATTGCTTGATACGGCGATGGATGCCTTTGGCGGGGTTGATATTCTAGTCAACAATGCGGGCATTACACGGATCGCCGACATCCTTGAAGAATCCGAAGAGGATTTTGATATCCTCATTAAGACCAATCTCAAAGCACCGCACTTTTTGACACAACGGGTTGCAAACTACATGATCGCCGAGGGGATTCGCGGGTGTATCGTTTATACCCTATCCATTTCAGACTCGCTCGCATCTGACAACCGCGCTGCCTACTGTATTTCCAAAGCGGGTTTAGAGATGGATATGAAGGTCTACGCAGGACGATTGGCAGAAGAAGGCATAAAGGTCAACGGAATTGAGGCGGGTGTTATCGACACAGATCTATCGCGGATTCGCATTCCAGACTACGAGGAGGCGTCGAAAAAGGGATATGTCTTTATGGTTAGGCCGGGTAAACCGGAAGATATCGCCTATGCTGCCATCGCTGCGATGAAGATATACGACACAGGCCGATTGATTCCTGCGGCGGGGGGAACCATGACCCACCTATTGAATCTGCGGATGATGACCGAATTGGACAGCAATCGATCGTGAGGATAACGTAACTTTTTAGCAGAAATGTTAAAATTAGACTAAACGGCAACTCGTTGGGCGAGGCAACCTCGCCCCTACGATTGGATGCCTATCGGTAATTGACATACTCCCAAACCTAAAGGATTGGGATTCTTATCCCGATTTATCGGGACTCCGAGAATCGGAGCGCGCCCCGTGCCAATAGGAGTCGAATTGCGCTATCAACAAGGACAGCTATCCGAAGATAGTCTTACGTCCTCTCCTTCGAGGGTTGATGCCCCAACCCGGTAGATGTTAATCGCAGCGTTGCGGTCTCGGTCATGCCGCATGCCACAATCGCTACACTGCCAGTTTCTATCACGCAGATTCAACGTTTCATTGACCACACCACAAACCGAGCAAGTTTTACTGGAGGGATACCACTTATCAATGAAGGTGATTTTGACACCTTTTTTCTTGGCGATATACACCAATTTCTTGACGAAATCGGCAAATCCTAAGTCACTGACTTTGCGGCCCCATAGGGCTTTCATGCCTTTAAGGTTCAAGTCTTCAAGACGGATTTCGTCGTATTCATCGGTCAGTTGGTGTGCCAACTTCCAGTGGAAATCCTCCCGTTGGCGCTCAATCTTACGGTGTTGTCGGGCTAAATCAAGCCGTGCACGTTCACGGTTATTTGACTGCTTCTTTTTCCGTGAATGGTTACGATTGGCACGTTTGATAACGTTGATGCTTCGTTTGAAAAACTGTGGCGATTCTATATCGTGTCCGTTATGACCGGCGAGATACCGTTTCAGACCGAAGTCGAAGCCTGCGATTTTACCCGTCATGACTCGATTGAGGTCTGGTTCATCATAGTCCGTTAGAATCGTGATATAGACATCACCTACGGTGTCCCGTTTAATGGTGCAACGTTTTGGACTACCAAACACATCACGGGACTTGAAATACTGATAGATACGTTTACCAATTCTAATACGATTGCCCGGCAGTAACTTCCAACCGGCTTGAAGTAAGGTGAATGATTTGTACTTACGACGGGGCTTGAAACGGGGACGACCCCATGCTTTGCCTTGCACACGCGCTTCAAACATTGCCTTATACCCTTTGTCAATACGGGAAGCCACGTCCTGTATCGATTGGCTTGGCAGCTGATTCCAATGGGAAAAACGAGGTAATCGTTTCAGTTTGGATATATGATTGATTAACCTAAACTTGCTGATATATTTGCCATAGATTGCATAGTAACGACGCTGAAGGGCAACGCAGTGATTCCAGACGTGAGCATGACCATCTATCGTCTTATGCAATTCGCGATTGCCGTGATTGCTATACAACTTGAACTTGTAAGTTTTCATCGGAGAATAGCTTTCTGGCTTTCATTTCCATGACAGTGGAGCGTGGGAGACCCTATCGTGCGATAGGGCTGTCATTCTCCCACGAAAGCCGAGACAAGTATACCATTTTTGACCTACAAAATCAATGAAAAATCACGCTAAAGCGTGTGTGTATCCCAAATCTAAAGATTTGGGTTTTACACCTAAAGGATTTTTTGATAACAGACACACTTCACACAAACGTCAACACGCCCGAACCACATCACGGATTCACATAGGTTTCATTCATATACCGAGCGATGATTTTGATATCCTCCTCTTCGAGGAAAAGGCCGTTATCAATCATGCGAGCGATAAGTTCTGTAGTTTCCTCCTCCGATGTTGGCGGAACGTTATCAACGTCTGAAAGGTCATGGCAGAGGGAACAGGTGATTTCAAATAGTTCCCTCGCAGCTTCCGGGTCGTAGGCATCTTCAACCGGCGTTTCATCGGTCTCCCCAACCTCATCCGGATTCACAATTTCTTCGTCTGGATTCACAATCACTTCATCCGGATTTACAATCACCTCATCTACCACTTCATCCGGATTTGTCAAAACAGCTAAAGCGTTTTGCGCTTGGCTAGCCTGCATTCGCTGCCTCCGCTGTTCTTTCGCTGAAACTTGCAGTTCGGGCGTGATCGCGATAAGATATGCGGATACCGTCCACTGATCTTCTAGGGAAATTGGTTCCCCTACCATCGGCTTGATCGCCATCCGATCCACCGTTCGCACCCAATCCGGCGGGGTACGTGGACGCGCTAAGATAGTTCTTAAATCGTGGCACTGAACGCACTTCTTCAATAGAACGTCCTGCCCCTCGCGCAATTTCCGCCTCGTAGCCAGCTTATCAAGTGGCGCGTCAGGCGGCAATCCCGCCATTTGCAGTCGTGTATGTGT